>NZ_CP136629.1:1210000-6010000 GCF_032918025.1 Bradyrhizobium sp. BEA-2-5
CCATGCGCCCTGCGATCCGGTATTTGCTGATCCATGTCGCGATCGCGGCATCCGTTCTTGCCCGGCCTGCACTTGCCCCGGCGGAGCCGAAGCTGGAAACGCACCGCGCCGGGGTCTCTGCCGATGACGGGTTGGGATGGCACCTTGCCGTATCGAGCAAGGGCTCCTTCTCGGTGCTGCTGCCGATTCCGTTCAATGATTTCACTACGCGCGACGCCGAGAGCGGTGACACCACGCATGTGGTCGGCGGCAAAAGCTCCGAAGGAATCAAGTTTGTCGCGGTCGAGCTGCCGCCCGGCAACAAGCCGCCGCCGGATCTTGCTTCAATCCCGAAAGCGCTGGCCGCAAATCCGGCGAACAAGGTTTCCGACGTCGGCCGCAAGACAAGCGGCGATGCCGAGATTCTGACCCTGACGGTGAGCGATGGCGGCAAGACCATGTACATGCGCTGCATCGATGCGAAAGGCACGCGCTACACATTGACGATCGAGTTTCCCAATGCCCATCGGGACCTGGTCATTGCAAACAAAGACAGGTTCTTCGAGTCATTCAAGCTGAAGACGAACTCTTGAGCGGCATAGACCTCGGCCACGCCGACCGTCATCCCATCGGGCTGCTCGACTGCTGGCTGGGCATTGCGATCAACACTCCTTGAACGCTTTGTGATGATTCGGCCACGATTGACCTTCATCGTCTACGACCAAAGTTCATGGGCCGTTCATTTCGATTTCCGTACCTCTGCCACCCAAGAAGCTCGGCAAAACCTGCCCCAACAAGGAGACTTCCATGCGTGAGATCGTCCGTCCCGTAACTGCTGCATTGAGCGTCGCGTGTCTCGCGATCGCAATGACCGCGGCGTCGAACAGCGGCGCATTCGCGCAGGCCAAGCAGCAGCAGATGGCGCCGCCGGCCAAGCAGCCCGCGCAAGCCGCGCCACCCGCGCAGGCTCCGGCACAGGACCAGGCTCCGCCGGTGAAGCAGATCGCGCTGACCGACAAGCAGCTCGACGGCGTGCTCGCTGCCTCCAAGGAAATGGACCCGATCACCGCGAAGCTTTCCCAGGACGCCAAGCCGGATCCGAAGATCGTCGCCCAGCTCGAGGGCATCGCCAAGAAGAACGGCTTCGCCAGCTATGACGAATTCAACAGCGTCGTCGACAACATCTCGCTGGTGCTTGGCGGCTTCGACCCGCAGACCAAGAAGTATGTCGGTCCCGAGGCCGTGCTCAAGGCGCAGATCGCGGAGATCCAGGCCGACAAGAAGATGCCGGCCAAAGACAAGAAGGAAGCCCTCGACGAGCTCAACGAGGCGCTGAAGACGCCGGCCCCGCCAATCGAGAACAAGGGCAACATCGATCTCGTCGGCAAGTACTACGACAAGCTGATGGAAGAGTTCGGCGGCAGCGACGACAATTAATGCGTCGCATGATCTCGCCGGAAAACCGCTTCGCACCTTTCCGGATCATGCCCTGAGCCGTCAGCCGAATCAAACAATGAGCCCCGGAGAAATTCTCCGGGGCTTTTGTCTTTTCTCCCTCTCCCCGCTTGCGGGGAGAGGGTTGGGGTGAGGGGCTCGTGCCGCAAACGCGGTAAGAAGTCTTTCGCGGCGACTCCCCCTCATCCGGATTGCATCTTCGATGCAATCGGACTTCTCCCCGCAGGCGGGGAGAAGTGGTGGAGTTACGTGCGCGTCCGCATCCGCATCATGAAGGTGTCGAAGCTGAGCTCGGCCACCTGCATCCAGGCGAGCGACTCGCTGCGGAAGGCGGTGAGGCTCGCATACATCTTGCCGAAATGCGGGTTGCTCTTGGCGAGATCGGCGTAGATCTCGTTGGCTGCACCGTAGCAGGCTTCGAGCACCTCCTGCGGGAACGGGCGCAACTGCGCGCCGGCCACGATCAGGCGTTTCAGCGCCGGCGGGTTGACCGCGTCATATTTACCGGTCACCCAGGTGAAGGTGTCTTCGGAGGCGGCCTGGATCGCCGCCTGATAGTGCTTCGGCAGCGCGTTCCATTTCTCCAGATTCATGATGTTGTGGCCTTGTCCGGTGCCTTCCCACCAGCCCGGATAGTAATAGTACTTCGCCACCTTCACGAAGCCGAGCTTCTCGTCGTCATAGGGCCCGACCCACTCCGCCGCGTCGATCGTCCCCTTCTCCAGCGCCGGATAGATGTCGCCCGCCGCGATCTGCTGCGGCACGCCACCGAGCTTCGAGACGATGGTGCCGGCGAAGCCGCCGACGCGGAATTTCAGGCCCTTGAGATCCGCCATCGACTTGATCTCCTTCCGGAACCAGCCGCCCATCTGGGCGCCGGTCGAGCCGGTCGGAATGCCGATGCAGTTGTATTCTGCGAGCAGATTGTTGAGCAGGTCGGTGCCGCCGCCCCATTACAGCCAGGAGATGTGCTGGCGCGTGTTGAGACCGAACGGCAGCGACGTGCCGAAGGTGAACGCGGGGTTCTTGCCCCAATAATAATAGAGCGCAGTGTTGCCCATCTCGACGGTGCCGTTCGAGACCGCGTCGAGCACTTGCAGGCCCGGCACGATCTCACCGGCGGCAAAGGGCTGGATCTGAAAGCGGTTGTCGGTGATCTCGGCGACGCGCTTGCAGAAATATTCGCAGCCGCCATAGAGCGTGTCGAGCGACTTCGGCCAGCTCGCCGCCAGCCGCCATTTCACCTCAGGCATCGACTGCGCGACCGCGGGCGCGGCGACCGCCGTCGCAGCCAGCCCGACGCCGCCTGCCTTCAAGAATTCACGACGCTTCATGCGTATCCCTCCTGTGTGCCGATACCTCGACAAGGGGAACGATCTTGGTGTCGTCTTTCTTCGCCGATCGATCGACGTTCTGTGATGAATGTGTCCGGTGGCCCTCGACGGGCTCTTGTTGTGGAAATCCGAGTTTCCGGTTCCGCCGGTCAGGATGATCGTTTGCCGGAGGAAATCAAGCGCCTGCCTTCGTTGCAGGTGCGAAGGACAATCGGCGCTGTCGGTCTCATCCGATACCCGCGGCGATGGCTGCCGGCCCTGCCGCGATCTGCTACGCAGGGCGGGTGGGTTGATGGGAGTTCAAGGACATGGCCAACAAGAAAATCGTGGTTGCCGGCGCGACCGGCCTCGTGGGCAACGCTGCCTTGCGACACTTCGGCGCATCCGACGATTGCGAGCGCATTGCGCTGTCGCGCCGCAAGCCGCGCGATCTCTACGGCGCGCGGCATGTGCGAATCGATCTCACCAGCGCGGAGGATTGCCGTCGCGCCGCAGCCGAGCTCGGCGGCGCAACGCACCTGATCTACGCCGCGCTCTATGAGGCGTCCAGCCTGGTCGATGGCTGGCGCGATGCCGGGCAGATCGAAACCAACGACCGGATGCTGCGCAATCTGATGGGCGTGCTCGAACCCGTCGCGCCTGATCTCAAGCATGTCGCGCTGCTGCAGGGCACCAAGGCCTATGGCGTGCATGTCCGGCCGCTCACGGTGCCGGCGCGCGAGGGCCGGTCCGAAATGTACGAGCAGCCGAATTTCTATTGGGCGCAGGAGAATTTCCTGCGCGAGCTGCAGCGGGGCAAGGGCTGGCACTGGAGCATCTTGCGCCCGGTCTTGATCATCGGCGAAGCCATGGGCGGCGCGATGGACCTGATCCCGCCGCTCGGCGTCTATGCGGCGGTGCTGCGCGCGCAGGGAAGGCCGCTGGATTATCCGGGCGGCGCGCCGCGCGTCGCGCAGGCGGTCGATGTCGATCTCTTGGCACGCGCGATCGCCTGGTCGGGCGACGCCGAGGCTGCGCGCAACGAAGCGTTCAACGTCACCAATGGCGACGTCTTCACCTGGGAAAATATCTGGCCGGCGGTCTCGGATGCGCTCGAGATGACGCCGGGCCGGCACGTGCCGCTGTCGCTGGCGCAGGAGTATCCGAAATGGATTGCGCCGTGGGACGAATTGCGCAGGAAGCACGACCTGATCGCGCCCGGCTTGGAGGAGTTCGTCGGCCTGTCCTTCCAATATGCCGATTACAGCATGCGCTACGGGCAGACTGAACCCGGTCCGCCGTCGATCGTCTCGACGGTGAAGATCAACCAGGCCGGCTTCACCGAGATGATGGATACGGAAGCCATGTTCCGCAAATGGTTCAAGCTGGCGAAGGCGAGCCGGCTGCTGCCGTAGTTATTGAGCCGCGCTCCATCTTCTCCCTCGCCCCGTTCTTACGGGGAGAGGGCTGGGGTGTGGGGCATCCATCCGGCGAGCGCTTCGCTGTTTGTCGAGCGCAGTGCCTTGCCCCTCACCCGGATCGCGCCGGACGATGCTCCGCATCGCCGGGGCGATCCGACCTCTCCCCGCAAGCGGGGAGAGGTGAAGGGCACACTCTCTCTTTCGGCGAGCGGAGCGACCGAAGACGTTACCGCGAGAACGCTACTTCCATCGCCTTGCGCGTCTTGATCGTATCGTTGCTCTCGTCGACCTCGACGTCGCTCCAGCGCACCACTGCGCCATGGGCGACGTCGTTCTTCAGCTTCACCCGATGCGCGAGCCCGATCGGCAATGCGCCGGCGGCGAGGCTGGCGGCGGCCGGTACCAGCTTGCCCCACACCGTATAGCCACCCTCGCCATCGAGCATCTCGCCGGCGCGCAGATTGCGCTTGGCCACCGCTGCGACGTCGCCACGGAAGCCGATGGCCTGCCCGGTCGGTTCGCCCCGCAGCGCGGCCGACAGCACCGAGATGTTCAGCTCGAGCCCGATCAGATGATAGGGCTTGTACATCGCGGCGAAGCGTCCGCTGGCGTCGGTCTTCAGGCCATATTGCCTGAAGCAGTCGGCGGCATAATCGTTCGGCGCCTCCAGCACGACATAGACGCCCCAGCGCAGATCGCGAAACACCGGCCGGCCGTCGCGCTCGAGCGAGGAGACGACCTCGACGACGCCGGACCGCTCCAGCACGCCGCCGCGCGAGCGCGGCCGCATGATGTGCGGCAGGTCGTCGACGCCGCAGGGCGGAAACAGCAGGCCGTCCGCAGGCACGTCGAGGCCGCAGGCGTTCGCAATCGCGGCCATCTCGATCGCCGATTTGGTGCCGTCGAGAAAGGAATTGAACATCTGCGGATTCATGCCGGCCGATTGCGCCTCGCCCGCAGTCAGGCCGTAATGCTGCCAGACGCCGTCGGGCGTCACGTCGTGATAGGCCGGCAGATATTTCGTGCCTTTGCCGGCAGCGACGACGCGGAAGCCGGTGGCCCGCGCCCAATCCACCATCTCCGCGGTCAGCGCCGGCTGGTCGCCATAGGCGAGCGAATAGACCACGCCGGCCTTGCGCGCTTCCTCGGCGAGCAGGGGGCCTGCCAGAACATCGGCCTCGACATTCACCATCACGATATGCTTGCCGGCCGCGATCGCCGCGCGCGCATGCTTGATGCCGACCGCAGGATTGCCGGTCGCCTCCACCACGACATCGAATGCGCCGCCGGCGATCGCACGTGCACCGTCGTCGGTGAAGGTGGTGGCGCTGATCCGCGCGTCGTCCCAGCCGACTGTGCGGCAGGCCTCACGCGCGCGGTCGCGGTCGATGTCGACGATGATGGGCACCTCCAGCCCAGGCGTGTGCGGCACCTGCGCCAGGAACATCGAGCCGAATTTGCCCGCGCCGATCAGCGCGACTCGGACCGGCTTGCCGGCGGCGGCGCGGGTTTTGAGGAGGTGATGCAGGTTCATGATGCTTTCCAAACAAAAGGGTCGTTCCGGGGCGCGTGAAACGCGAACCCGGAACCTCGAGATTCCCCGATGCGCGATCGCGCATCTGTGGTTTGACGCTAACGCGCCGCCGCGGAATGACGGCCGATTCTTACTCCGCCGCCTGCCGCGGTGCACGGGCGAGCCGCAGCAGTGCGTCGTCGTCCACCGTCTTGATCGGCGTGAAGTCGCGGTGCGCGATGTAGTCCGGCCGGGTCGGTGTGCGGATGTAGTTCGAGACCGCGTTCAGCGTCAGGTACACGATCTTGCGCGGGTAGGGCGTGATGTTGCCGGCAGATCCATGCACGAGATTGCCGTGGAACATCAGCATGCCGCCGGGCTTGCCGGTCGGTGCGACTATGCCGCCCTGCTTGACGAGGCGCGTCACGGTGTCCTCGTCCAGCGTCCACAGCGGATAGGAGGTGGTGGCGAGGTCATGCGAGGCCTTCAGGTCGCCGGCGTTCTGGCTGCGCGGCACCAGCATCAGGGGGCCGTTGATCGGCATCACCTCGTCGAGGAAGATCGCGATGTTCATCGCACGCGGCTCCGGCATGCCGTCGTCGCGCTTCCAGGTGCCATAATCCTGGTGCCACTGCCAGACGTCGCCCGTGAAGGCTGATTTCGCGTTGATCTTGAACTGGTGCATGTAGACTGGCTCGCCGAACACCTGCTCGACCGGCTCGATCATGCGCGGATGCGCGCCGAGGAGTCCGAAGGCCTCGTTGTAGAGGTGTGCGGCAAAGGCCGTGCGCGGCGCGCCGCTCTTCTCGCGCCAGACCTCCGGCCGGTTGGCGTCGTAGATGCCGACCGCCTCGCGCGCGAGCAGATCGACCTCCTCCTGGCTGAACAACTCGGGCAAAAACAGCCAGCCCTCGCGGTGGAAGAACTCGACCTGCTCTTGGGTCAGTTTCATGGTGCTTTCCTCCTTTGATTGTTTCTTTTCCTAGTCGTCATGCCGGGCTTGACCCGGCCATCCATTTTTTTCAAGCGGCGAAGCAAGACGTGGATGCCCGGGACAAGCCCGGGCATGACGGCCTTGTTTTGCTCACGCCGCCACGTCGATCGCCCTCAGCTTCTCCTCGGTCATCCGTCCCGCCGTCTGCGCATGCGCCAGCGCGGCGGCTTCTGCCGCTGCGGCATTGCCGGAAAAAACATGCGCGGCGATGGTCTCGTGTTCGGCCCAGGCGCTGTCGCGATAATCGAGCTCGGACAGCACCGTCGCCATCGAGCGCCGCATATGCGGCCATTGCGGTGCGATCGTTTCCTCGATCACGGGATTGCCGGCGAGCTGATAGATCGCGCGGTGGAAGTCGACATCGAGCGCGATCAGGCGCGCCAGCGGCGTGCCGTCATCGATCGCGCGTCCGGCTTCGAGCGCGGCTTCGAGCTGCGTGCGTGCCGCGGCATCCTCCTTGACACGCGCAGCGGCAAGCCGCGCCGCCAGCGCATCGATGGCGCCGCGGACTTCATAGAGTTCGCGGATGCGCTGCGGATCGAGCTGCGTCACCTCGAAGCCGCGTCTGCCGCTCTCCGCGACAAGGCCCTGGCGATGCAACAGATGCAGGGCGTGCGAAATCGGCTGGCGCGAGACGCCGAGCCGATCGGCAAGTTCGTTCTGGGTGATGCGCTGGCCAGGCAGCAGCGTGCGGTCGATGATCGCTTCGAGCAATCGCCCGTAAACCTGGTCGATGAGGTTTGGAAGCGGGTCCAACGGGATCATACAGACCGTCCAGCTTGGAATACGGAATTCCGTGTTCGAAAAATGAAGCTACTGCGGGTTGCAGGAGCGGTCAAGGCTCGAAGTTGCGACAGCGCTAAGCGATTGAGAATGGGCCGGTTTTGACCGGGCCGCGCTGCGGCAGCCGTCCAATGTCCGTCACGGTCGGCCGTCCGCCTCTTTCTTGATATGGACCAGAGGCGTGGATGCCCGGGACAAGCCCGGGCATGACGGGTTTGCGGAAATGCTACTTCGCCTTGCCCAGCTCCATCAGCGTCCGCGTCATCAGATAGAGCCGCGGCACGATCGAATTGGTGTCGATGTATTCGTCGCGCGCGTGATAGCCCCAGCCGGCGAGGCCGAAGCTTTCGACCACGACGGCCTTGCCGCTGCGCGCGGCGTAGCCGGCATCGGTCGCGCCGCCGGTCATTTCCGCGATGTCGAGCGTGCGCCCGAGTTCGGTGTAGATCGCCTGTCCCTGCCTGGCGAGTGCGCGGCCGCGATCATCAGCCACGAAGGGCGGACGGCCGGCGACGACCTTCACGGTCACTTCGGTGTCCGCGATCAGTCTGTTCTTCACCTTCTCGTCGAGCGCCGCCTGCAGCTTTTGCACGCCGTCGGGAATGGTGAGGCGGATGTCGGCGCCGGCGGTGGCGTGATCGGGGATCTGGTTGCGCACGGTGCCGGCCTTTGCGATGGTCCAGTTCAGCTGCGTGCCCGGAATCGATTTCGCGACGTCCTGGGTCTGCAGCAATTGATGCGCGAGCTCGATCAGCGCGTTGCGGCCGAGCTGCGGCGCGGCGCCGGCATGCGAGGCCTTGCCCTTCACATCGATCGTGCCGGTGGCGGTGCCGCTGGCGCCGAGCAGCAGGCTTTCATTTTTCGCGACCGGCGGCGCCACCGTCGGCTCGCAGGACAGCACCACATCGTGCTGGTCGGCGAGCTCGGCGATGATCTCGCCGGAGCCGATCGAGCCGACCTCCTCATCCGGATTGAGCGATACCGTGAGCTTGGCGTAGTCGCGCCAGCCCGCATCGTTCAGGATCTTGAGCGCATGCAGGATGACGGCGATGCCGCCCTTGTCGTCGGCAATGCCGGGTCCATAGATCCTGTTGCCGTCGACCTTGTAGGGCTGGGTGTCGAGGATGCCGTGCTCGTAGACCGTGTCCATATGCGCGATCAGCATCAGCTTCTTGCTGCCGCTGCCCTCAAAGGTGCCGATCACCATGTCGGCGCCGGCGCCCCTCGTGGTCTTGCGGCGTTCGGTCTTGGCGCCGAGCGCCTTCAGCCGCGCTTCGGTGTAGTCGGCCATCTTCTTCAGGCCTTCGACATCGCTGGAGCCCGACTCGATCAGCACCATGTCGTGCAGGCTCTCGATCACCGCCGGCTGGGCCTGCTCGGCGGCCGTACGCAGTTTTTCGTCTGCGGCGGCAAGGGCGGAGGAGGAGGCGAGGGCGAGCAGGCCGGCCGACGCGAGCAATTTGATGGATAGTTTCATGATTGTCCTCCCTGCACATATGCAGGGAGACACTAGCATCGCGATTTGTCTGTCTCCAGCCGCGTCAGCCGCGCTCAAGCACCTCGACATCGAAGGTCTCGATCTGCGAGGCGTCGGCGGTCGCGTCGATCGCCGCGATCCGGTCGCCTGAGATCGTGACCCGCAGCACGATGCGCAGCGCGCCGCCGAAGGTGACGGCAACGCCGATCCCGCCGTCGACCAGCGCGGCTTTCGCCGCCTGCGCGCGCCCCTTGAAGCTTTCGGCAACCGCTGCGGCGCCGCGGATGACCGGCAGCGAGCCTAGCCGCTGCGCAGCCTGATCGGCGCGCACCACGACGTCGGGCGCCAGCACCGCCAGCAGCCCTTCGAAATCGCCGTTGCGGGATGCGGCGAGGAAGGCCTCGACGATGCCGCGCTGCCGGCTGAGATCGGCATCCGGTGCGGGCGGCGTGCCCTGCACGCGACGCCTGGCACGGCTGGCGAGCTGCCGCGCGGCGGCCGGCGTACGGCCGACGATCGGCGCGATCTCCTCGAACGGCACCGCGAACATGTCGTGCAGCACGAAAGCCAGCCGCTCGGCCGGCGCCAGCGTTTCCAGCACCACGAGCAGCGCGGCGCCGACGGAATCGGCCATATCGGTCTCGCGCTCGGACGGATTGTCCGCGATCGGCTCCGGCACATGCGGGCCGATCGGCTCCTCGCGGCGCGATTTGCGCGAGCGCAGCATGTCGAGACAGATGCGCGCGACCACCGTGGTCAGCCAGCCGCCGAGATTGTCGACCGCAGCAGCGTCGGTGCGGCCGAGCCGCAGCCAGGTTTCCTGCACGGCATCGTCGACTTCGGCGGTCGAGCCCAGCATGCGATAGGCCACGGCCCGCAAGCGCGGCCGGTTGGCCTCGAACTGCTCGGCCAGAAATTGCTTCTCGTCCATCGGTCACATTCCCTTTGTCCGCTCCGTCATGGCCATGACGAACGAAACTGTGCCGATGTGACAACAGATCGGCGCGGCGCCGTCAAAAGGCAAATCAGGAGAGCGACATGATGAAAGCCCGCATGAACCACCCGGTGATGGTTGTTCCCGAGGCCATGAAGGCGCTGCAGGCGCTGAGCGAGAGCACCAAACAGGCATTGCCGGAAAAGCTGCTGGAACTGGTGCATCTGCGCGCCAGCCAGATCAACGGCTGCAGCGTCTGCGTCGACATGCACCCGAAGCTCGCCCGGCGCGCCGGCGAGACCGACGAGCGGCTGTTCGCGGTCGGCGCCTGGCGCGACGCGCCGTATTTCAGCGAGGCCGAGCGCGCCGCGCTGGCGCTGACCGAAGCGGTGACCCGGCTCAGCGACCGCGAGGATCCGGTGACGGACGCGGTGTGGGACGAGGCTGCCAAGCACTTTGACGAACAGCAGCTCGCGTCGCTGGTGCTCGGCATCGCGGCGATCAACGTCTGGAACCGGCTGAACGTCGCGGTGCGCCAGCCGGTCGGCGCCTGGAAGGTGTGACCTTCTCCCTCTCCCCGCAAGCGGGGCGAGGTGAAGAAACGGCACCGCTAGCGCGCCAGAAACTCCAGCACGACCTCGCAGTAGCGCTGCGGGGCTTGCTCGAACATCGGATGCGTGGTGCCCGGGATCATCTCGGTGCGCGCGCCCTTCACGTTTGCGGCGAGCGCGTGCAGCACCTTCGGCAGCACGCCCTTGGTGTTGGCGCCGCCGACGAACAGCGTCGGTGTCTTGATCGCTTCCGCGTCCGCCTTCGAGAATGGCGGGCGCTGGTCGCGGGTCTGGCCGATCAGCGTGGTCGCATTGTCGCGCAACAGCTGCTTGGAGGTTGCCGGAATCCGCTTCCACGCGCCGGGGCCTTCGAGCGCGTCCATGAAGATCTGCAAGCCGCCGTCGATATCGCCCTTGGCGATTTCCGCCGCGCATGCCGCGAAGCGTGCCGCCAGCGGCGAGGGGCCCGGCTTGAAATCGGGATCGAGGGTCTCGTCAAGCTCGCCGCCCGGCTCGGCAAGGATCAGCTTGCGCAACAGGTCGGGCCGCCGCTGCGCGGCGCGGAAGCAGATATGGCCGCCGCGGGAATGCCCCATCAGGTCGACCGGTCTGGTGTCGAATTTTTCGATAAAGGCGATCACGTCGTCGACGTGCTGCGCGATCGAATAGGTGTCGCCGACGCCGTCCCAATGCGCCGGGAAGAAATGCCGCAGGCTGACCGCGATCACGCGGTGCCGGCGGGTCAGCGGGCCGAGCACCGCCGACCAGATCCGGAAGTCGCACAGCGAGCCGTGCACGCAGACCAGCGGCGGGCCCGCTCCGACATCGAGATAGGGCATGTCGAAACCGTTGACGTGGAGGCTGTGCATTTTGGGCTCGCGGAGAGGCAGGAGATGTTGTTGATTTGGCCGAAGTTCCCACGGAATTCGGGTGGATAGCAACATTCTCCAAGCCTAGATTCCGGATCAACAGCAAGCTCACGCGAGAGCTGAAGGGAACATCTGGAGCGAGCCATGACCGGCCAGCATTTTGCAATCTTCGAAACCATGATCGGCGCCTGCGGCGTCGTCTGGGGCGAGCACGGCGTCACTGGCGTGCAGCTGCCGATGGGCACTGAGGAGAAGACCCGCAAGCGGATATTCCAGCGCAGCGGCGAGGTCACCGAGGCGGCCCCACCGGCTGAGGTGCAGCACGCGATCGACGGTATGATCGAGCTCCTCGCCGGCAAGCCGAACGACCTTGCCGACATCCCGCTCGACCTCGACGGCGTGCCCGAGTTCAACCGCGGCGTCTATGAGATCGCCCGCGCGATTCCGCCGGGCAAGACCATCACCTATGGCGACATCGCCAGGCAGCTCGGTGGCGTCCAGCTGTCGCGCGACGTCGGCCAGGCGCTTGGCCGCAATCCGTGCCCCATTGTCGTGCCCTGCCATCGCGTGCTCGCCGCCGGCAACAAGCCCGGAGGCTTCTCGGCCAACGGCGGCGTGGTGACGAAGCTGAAGATGCTCGAGATCGAAGGCGCGATCGTGAACCACACGCCGAGCCTGTTCGATTAGGGCGGGGCACGCTCTTATCCTCCCCTGGAGGGGGAGGATCGGTTCGCGTGAAATGCGAACCGAGGTGGGGTGAAGGTCTCTCGTATCGGGTGATGCCCGTATGGAGAGATCACCCCGCCCCGCCTCACATCTCACTTCGTTCGCTGTGAGCCGACCTTCCCCCTCCAGGGGAGGGTGGCAGAGAGCGTCTGTCGCGAGTTCAGTTTACCTCACACCGTCTCGCACACAAACCCGTTGCCCTTGCGCCGGATCTTGCCGACCGACGGCGAGGGGAAATGTGCCGTGCAGCACAGCGTGTCGGTGTCGCAATAGCGCTCCAGGAAGCTGCGGCGCGTCGTGGCTGCCTTGGCCGGATCGACATCGAACTTGATCGACAGCTCCGGATAGAGCGTCTGCAACGGCGAGTGCATGAGATCGCCGGAGAACACCGCCTCGTCCTTGCCGCGGCCCATCGTGAAGGCGACGTGGCCCGGCGTGTGACCGGGCGTCGGCAGGATGCGGACATGGTCGCCGATCTCATGGTCATTGCCGACGAGCTCGTGCCTGTTGGCTTCGACCACCGGCAGCACGCTGTCGGCGAAAGGCGGGATCTCCGCCTTCGCATTCTGCTCGGACCAGTGGTCGAACTCCTGCTTGGCGAAGACGTAACGCGCTTTGGGGAAGGTCGGAACCCAGCGGCCGTTATCCAGCCGCGTGTTCCAGCCGACGTGATCGACATGCAGATGCGTGCACATCACGAAGTCGATGTCGTCCACCGAGAAGCCGGCCGCGTTCAGCGCGCGCAAATAGGTGTCATCGGTCTTCATATTCCATTTCGGCCGCTGCGGCCGCGGCTTGTCGTTGCCGATGCAGCTGTCGATCAGGATGGTGTGGTGCGGCGTCCTCACGATGTAGGACTGGAACGCCAGGATCAAGGTGTCGCTGTCGTCGAGCGCACCCGTCGCTTTCATCCAGCCGCGGTTCTCGGCGAGCACGTCCGGCGTCAGCCCGGGCAGCATGTCGTGCGCGGGCAGGAATGTGGTCTCCTGCTCGACAATGCGATGAATGGTGAGATCGCCGGCGGTAAACTTCAGGCTCATGGTGATTCCTTGGCGTTGGCGTTTTCGAGCGAAGTGGAGTCCGGTTCGCGTGAAGAAACGCGTAGGAACGTTCTAGTGCGCGTCGCGCACGGCGGGAATGATGATGTTGGCGAGGATATCCATCGCCGCAAGGCCTTCCTTCGGCTGGCCGTACTGGGCTGCCGTCGTCATCATCACTAGGTCGAGATCGGGAATGACGATGATGCGCTGGCCGCCCCAGCCGAAGGCGCCGATCCATTTTATCTCCTTGCCTTCGGCCAGGGATCGTCCCATCCACCATTGATAGCCGTAGAACAGCGTGCCGCCGAAATAACCGACGGCCTGGAATCGCGGCGCGATCGATTGGGCGATCCAGTCGGCCGAGATGATCTGCTGCCCTTTCCATTGACCGTGATCGAGCACGAGCTGGCCGATTTTCGCGGCGTCGCGTGGCCGGAGCCTGAGCCCGGAAGCGGCCGCGATCTTGCCGTTCTTGTAGGTCTTCCACTCGAGATCGGTGATGCCGAGCGGCTGGAACAGCGCCTCGCGTGCGAACGCTTCAAGCGGCTTGCCGTAGACCTGCTCGACGATGTTGCCGAGCAGATCCGTGCCGCCGCCATTATAGGTCCACAGCGTGTCCGGCGGCGCGGCGATCGGCTTGCCGAGGACATAGCCGATCGGATCGGCATCGAAGGCAAGGTGCGGCTCGTCGTTGGCAGGATCGTTCCAGGGCAGCGTCTCGTCCCATTTGATGCCTGACGACATCGTCAAGAGATGGCGCAGCGTGATGGCGTCCCATCCGGCTGACTTTGCCGGCTGATGTTCGGGGAAGAACTTCAGCACGGGCTCATTGGCATTCGCGATCAGCTTGCGGTCGATCGCGATGCCGACCAGCAGCGACGTCACGCTTTTCGACGCCGAACGCATGTCGTGCTTGGTCGTCGGCGTGAATTCGATGCGCCCCTCCGGCTGCCCCCATGGCTGGTCGATGCCGGCAAAATAACGCTCGAACACTAGCTTGCCGTGGCGCGCCACGACAACGGAATGCACCTCGCTGCTGCGCAAGCCGAGCCGCGCGGCGATGCCGCAAAGCCGTTCGCCGTCCATGCCGACGCTGTCGGGCGTGGCAATCGTCCAGCCGTCGTCGAGCGCGGCCGGCGATCCACAAGGCTGGTTCTGCTGTCCAAGCGCCATGCCGTCGGCCCTCACATCAGTGCCCAGGACGGTCAACGCGAGCACAAGGCTCGCGCCGAAGATATGAAAGAGGGGGAAGCGATCGCGCATTTTGCTTCCCTCCTGCCGTGGTTACGCCGCTGGCGGCACCGAGATCTTGACCGAGGGCCGCTCCATCATCTTCTGGTGAAACGCATCGAGCTTCGGATAGGCCTTGCGCCAGCCGCAATCGGCGAAGCGGAAGTCGGCGTAGCCGAGCACGCATACGAGGCCGATCTGCGAGATGTCGAACGACGAGCCATCGAGAACATCCGGCCGGTTCTCGAAGCGCGCCATGCCGGTCCAGGCCCGGTTCCAGTGGTCGTCCGACCAGGCCTGCCATTGCAGGCCCTGCGGCCGCACCAACTTCTCGTAGCGGCACAGCAGCATGGAATCGAGCATGCCGTTGATCAGCGAGTGATTGGTCTTGGCCTTCCAGCGCCGCGGACCGTAGTCCGGGATCAGGCTGCCGCCGACCATCTCGTTGAGATATTCGACGATGACGTAGGAATCCAGGATCACGTCGCCATCATTGGTGATCAGCACCGGCAGCTTCTTCAGCGGCGTGATCTTCGAATAATCCTCGTTGGCCGTGCCCGGCGTCACGGCCGCAGGCACGAACTCGATCTTGTCGATCAGGCCAAGCTCGATCGCCGCAATGCGCACCTTGCGGGCGAACGGGGAGGCGGGAGAGAAGGTGAGTTTCATTGGGGAATTCCTTGCGAAAGCTCTTTCCTCTGTCATGGCCGGGCTTGACCCGGCCATCCATGTCTTTGCCTCTGTGGACGACCTAAGACGTGGATGCCCGGGGCAAGCCCGGGCATGACGAATTCAGGAACAGCGTGGGCGCTTACGCCCCAACGATCTCCTGGCGCTGCTCGCCGAGGCCTTCGATGCCGAGCGTGACGACGTCGCCGACATTGAGGAAGGTCGGCGGCTTCATGCCGAGGCCGACGCCGGGCGGAGTGCCTGTCGTGATGATGTCGCCGGGCAGCAGCGTCATGAACTGCGAGACGTAGGAGACGCACTTGGCCATGGAGAAGATCATGGTCTTGGTCGAGCCGGTCTGGCGGCGCTGGCCGTTGACGTCGAGCCACATCGACAGGTCCTGCACGTCCTTGATCTCGTCCTTGGTCGCGAGCCACGGGCCGAGCGGGCCGAACGTGTCGTGCGACTTGCCCTTGGTCCACTGGCCCAGGCGCTCGATCTGGAATGCGCGCTCAGAGACGTCGTTGCAGACGCAATAGCCGGCGACATGGTTCAGCGCGTCGGCTTCCGAGACGTATTTTGCGCGGGTGCCGATGATGGCGGCGATCTCGACCTCCCAGTCGAGCTTGGTCGAGCCGCGCGGCTTCTCGACCGGATCGTTCGGGCCCGACAGCGAGGTGTTGGCCTTCATGAAGATGATCGGCTCGGACGGGATCGGATTGCCGGTTTCCTTGGCGTGGTCGGAATAGTTCAGGCCGATCGCGACGAATTTGGAGATGCCGGTGACGGGCGCGCCGAACCGCGGCTTGCCGGAAACGGCGGGCAGCGAGGCGGGATCGAGCGCCGCCAGCTTCTTCAGGGACTCGGGCGAATAGGCTTCGCCGGTGAGGTCCTTCACATGCGCCGACAGGTCGCGCAGCTGGCCGGATTTGTCGATCAGGCCGGGCTTTTCCGCACCCTTCTCGCCGTAACGAACAAGCTTCATGTTGATCACTCCCTACGATGTCCTGAGGATTGTTACTGGTATACCTCGACACGCTTCATGGAACAGCGCGCCGGGAAATTCAACCGCCATGAGCGCGCTGCATTGCTGCCAAGCCTTATTTCAAGGCCATTTCGGTCCGATCAGCCCAGCGCGACGAACCTGAACGCGTCCCCGTCCCGCCTGATATGCCCGGCCGAAAAATGTCCGCCGATCACCAGCGTCGGCGTGTCGGCAAAGCGGCCGAACAGCGCTGCCCGCGTCGCCGCCGATTGCGCCCGGTCGGAATCGGCGGTCGAGGACCAGTCGAGATGGGCCATCTGGCAGGGGTGATGGGCGACGTCGCCGGTGAGCAGGGCCTGTTCGCCGTCCGACTGGATGAGGATGCTCATATGGCCGGGACTGTGGCCCGGGGTCGGGATCATGCTGATCTCCTCGCACAGACGGTGGTCGCTCGGGATCAGATCGGCCCTGTCGGCATCGACGATCGGCTGCACGGAATCGCCGAACACGGCGGCATGCGCGGGATCGTCGCTATGGTCGCGCCAGTATTCGTATTCGGTCCTGCCGAAAACGTAGCGCGCCTTCGGGAAGGTCGGCACCCATTTGCCGCCGGACAGTTTCGTATTCCAGCCGACGTGATCGACATGAAGATGCGTGCACAGCACGGTGTCGATGCTGTCGGGCGCAAAGCCGGCCGCCGTCATGGTCTCCAGGAACGGCGTGCTGCGGTTGTTCCAGGTCGGGACGTTGCGGCCCTGCTTGTCGTTGCCGAGGCCGGTATCGACCACGATGCGCCTGCCGGGCGTCTCCACCACCAGCGAATGGATCGACATTTTCAGCCGGCCTTCCTCAGTGGCAAAATGCGGGATCAGCCAGGGCAGGCTCTGGATCTCCTCCCGGCCGGCCAGCGGCAGGATGAAGCGGGTGCTGCCGACGGTCTCGAGCTCGACGACTTTGGTGATCCTGACCTTGCCTACGGTCCAGTGCATGCGGCGTGCCCTCTGTTTCTTGTTGCTCTTGCCGGACCATGCGGGTTTCCGCACGCCGGCGCAATGGATCAAGTCGGCGCCTCCTGCGTTACCGCCTCGTTGGACGAAGGAGTGTGCAATGCCGGAACTCGCAATCTCCCCTGAAAAGGTCGGCTTCATCATCGAGAAGGCGCGTGAATTCGACGTCAAGGAGGGGCTCGTCGATCCCGACTCCGGCTCGAACGGCGCCGACGACGACATGATCGATGTGCTGGAGGATAACGGCAGGGATCCGGTGGCGCGCGAGATCACCGGCTTCATCGACGCGCTCAGCGAGGACGAGCAGGTCGACCTCATCGCCCTGATGCGGCTCGGCCGCGGCGACGGCACGATCGAGGAATGGGCCGATCTCCGCCGCGAGGCCGCGCGCGGACGCACCGGCCATGTCGCCAACTATCTGTTGGGCGAACCGATGCTCGGCGATCTCCTGGCCGAAGGACTGGACGAGTTTGGCCTGGGGCCGAGCGACGAGCGCATCACGCCGATCCACTGAGGAGCTGCATTGTTCATCTGACCTCGCCCGCGTGCGGCAGGGCAATCGCATTTGGAATGAACCGATTCTTCCGCGCCGTCATGGCCGGGCTTGTCCCGGCCATCTACGTCTTTTCTTTGCGTGGAGACGAAGACGTGGATGCCCGGGACAAGCCCGGGCATGACGAGTTTGTGGGAACTCCGATTGCCTCAAACGGCCATATGCGATTGCCCTACCGCGTGCGGGGAGAGGCAGAAGCTTAACGCGCGCAGTCGACGATCACGGTGCCGATCTTGTCGCCCTTCTCGACGGCGAGATGGGCGTCGGCGGTCTCGGCGAGCGCGAATTGCCCGGCGATATTGTGCACGCGGGTGCCCGACGCCAGCCATTGGGTGATGTCGGCCTGCGCGGCCGCGAGCAGCGGCGGCGGCAGCGCGAACAGCACCAGCGAGCGCACGGTGATGCATTTCTCCATCAATTCGCGCACCGGCAGCGTCGGCGTGCGGTTGCCGTTGGTGGCGTAGACTGCGATCGTCGAGTTCATCGCCATGATCTTCAGCGTGGTCGCGAGATTGCCGCCGAAATCGACGTCGATCACGCGGTCGACACCGCGGTTCTCGGTGAAGGCCATCACCTTCGAGACAACATCCTCGGTCCGGTAGTTGACGACGGTGTCGGCGCCGGCGAGCCGCGCCTCGACGTCCTTGACCTGCGAACTGACAGTCGCAATCACGCGCGCGCCGCCCCATTTCGCCAATTGCACGGCGTAGTGACCGACCGCGCCGGCGCCGCCGGTAACCAGCACCGTCTGCCCCGAGATCGGGCCGTCCGCAAACAGCGCGCACCACGCCGTCATGCAGGGGATGCCGAGCGTCGCGCCGGCCGCGAACGACACGTCCTGCGGCAGCGGCGTCACCAGATAGTCGGCCAGCGTGATGTATTCGGCCGCGGTGCCGAAGGCGCGGCCATTGCGCTGGCCGTTGAACAGCCAGACGCGATCACCGACCGCAAAGCGGGTGACGCCTTCGCCGACCTGGTCGATGATCCCGGCGCCGTCGCTGTTCGGGATCACGCGCGGAAATTCCATCGCGCGATAGTTGCCGCTGCGGCGGCCGACATCGGCCGGGTTGACGCCGGACGCCTCGAGGCGAACCCGGACTTCACCTGGGCCGGCCTCGGGCGTCGGCATCTCGCCGACGGTGAGCACCGTCGGCGCCGCGCCGGTCCGTTCGTACCAGACCGCCTTCATCTAGCGCCCCTTTCCGAAGTTCGTGAACTCGTCCAGCGACCTCTTGCGCGAACTTCGGAAGGCAAGAGGGCGCTAGAAGACTCATGAATCTCTAGTGCCGCTTGACCGATTTGAAGCTCCCAATCGGTCTCGCCGCATACAGTGCAGGAGCTTCAAATCGGCGGCACTAGAGCGTACCTGGGAAGGCGCCGCCATCCAGCAGGATGTTCTGCCCGGTGATGAAGCCGGCCTTGGCGCCGCACAGGAAGGCGCAGGCATAGCCGAACTCGTCGGGCTGGCCGAAGCGGCCGGCGGGGTTGAGCTTGGCGCGCTCGGCCAGGATCTGCTGCGGCGTGACGCCGCGCTTGTCGGCTTCGCCCTTCGCGGTGCTGGTGAGCCGATCGGTCTCGAACGGGCCCGGCAACAGACCGTTGATGGTGACGTTGTTGATCACCGTCTTGCGCGACAGGCCGGCGATGAAGCCGGTGAGGCCGGCGCGCGCGCCGTTGGAGAGGCCGAGAATGTCGATCGGCGCCTTCACCGCGGCTGAGGTGATGTTGACGATGCGGCCGAACTTGCGCGCCATCATGCCGTCCACCGTCGCCTTGATCAGCTCGATCGGGGTCAGCATGTTGGCGTCGATCGCCTTGATCCAGTCGTCGCGGGTCCAGTTGCGGAAATCGCCGGGCGGCGGGCCGCCGGCATTGTTGATCAGGATATCGGGCTCGGGACAGGCCTTCAGCACCGCCTCGCGTCCCGCTGGTGTCGTGATGTCGCCGACGATCTCGGTGACCGTCACGTCGGGATAGGCCTTGCGGATCTCATCGGCGGTTTTCTTCAGGGCTTCGGCGCCGCGCGCGGTCAGCGTGACGTGCACACCCTCATTGGCGAGCGCGATCGCGCAGGCGCGGCCCAGTCCCTTGCTCGATGCGCAGACGATTGCGCGGCGGCCTTTGATTCCAAGATCCACGGTTCACTCCCTGTGATGTCGGATAGGTTTGTAAAGGTTTGATGGCACCAGTCTAGCGAAGCTCGGCGGCGCCGATAAGGGACGTGCAATGCATTAAGTGCATGCCGGGCAGGAACAAGCGGGTGAGCACCTTGCGGCAAGGCAGGAGGCTAGATGCGTTGCTCGCGCCGCAGCCGCTCGATCGCCATGGTGGCTTCGGGCGGCAGCGAGCGGAATCCGGCCTGTCCGGCCGCGGAGAACAACGGCCGCAATTGCGATCCGTTGAGGAATTGCGGCTGCTTCGCCAGCGGCACGATCTGGTCGAACACCAGCACCAGCGTGGTGGCGACGAGGCCGACCCTGATGGCGCCGAGCGCGGCGCCGCCGAGCCGGTCGCCGATCCCGATCTCCGAGCCGATGGTGTCGTCCAGCATCGTCCGCGCCATCTTTCCGAGGATGACGCCGATCAGGAGAAAGAGGCCGAACAGCAGCACGCCATTGGGCGGAAACGGCGACGACGGCAGCGTCGCGATGTGGGGCCCGATCATCGCCAGCGCGGCGACCGCAAGCGGCATGGCGACGAGATAGGCCAGGATAGTGACCGCGCTGCGCAACAGGCCGGTCGTGAAGCCGGTCACCACCGCGAACACCAATCCGAGGATGACGGCAAGGTCGAAGAGGTTCATGGATGAGGAATTCCTGCCCCAATCTCCTACTGTCCCCTGGTTGATCAAGCCTGCTTACATCAGGGACAATTGTCGCTATCACTCGTCCGCTTCATCCGGGAACCTGTCGATGTCCGACCTATTCGATGTCAGTAAAGAAATCATCCTCATCACCGGCGCCTCGCAGGGACTCGGGCGGCAATTCGCCCGCGTGCTGGCGGCGCATGGCGCCGCGGTGGTGCTGGCCGCGCGCCAGACCGCGAAGCTGAAAAGCCTCGAGGAGGAGATCAAGGCCAGGGGCGGTCGCGCGGCTGCGGTGCAGATGGACGTCGCGGATATTTCCGGCATCGCGAAAGCGCTCGACGCCGCCGAGGCTGCGCTCGGTCCGATCACGGTGCTGATCAACAATGCCGGCATCGCCATCGAGAAGCTCGCGACCGAGCAGACCGAGGCGGACTGGGATGCGGTGATCGGCGCCAACCTGAAGGGCGCCTATTTCCTCGCGACGGAAGTCGCGCGCCGCATGATCGCGCGCAAGCAGGAAGGCAACATCGTCAACATCGCCTCCGTGCTCGGCACCGGCGTCTTGAAGGCGGTCTCGCCCTACGCGATCTCCAAGGCCGGCATCATCCAGGCGACCAGGGCGATGGCGCTGGAACTGGCGGGGCAGAACATCCGCATCAACGCGCTCGCGCCGGGCTACATCGACACCGAGATGAACCATGCGTTCTGGTCGACGCCATCAGGCGAGCGGCTCGCAAAACGGATTCCACAGCGCCGGGTCGGCGCCGAGTCCGACCTCGACGGCGCGATCATGCTGCTCGCCTCCAACGCTTCGCGCTACATGACCGGGACGGTGGTGACGGTGGATGGCGGGTTCTTGCTGAACTAGTCTGGCTTTGTAGCCCGGATGAAGCGCAGCGAATCCGGGGAGCATGCGTGAAGGTCCCGGATTACGTTTCGCTCCATCCGGGCTACGATTCCAACGCATCAAGCCACGAGCACAGCCCGGGGGCCGTCGGCCGCTGTTTCTGGATAATAGAATAATGCCGCTGATTTTGCCCGACGAGTCAAGTCGCCGGGTCGAAGCCGGGAGCCCGCGGCTCCTTTGCATGGGGTTGTTTTCGATATTTTGGCAGGGCCGCCCTGCGACGGCGGTTTCGCGGGGCGGGCAAAGGTGCTCTTGCGCCATGCCCACCCTACGCATTTGGTCACCCCGCCCGCATCTCCGCCCGGATCATCTCCGCCGCCTTCTCCCCGATCATGATCGTGGGCGCGTTGGTGTTGCCGCCGATCAGCGTCGGCATGATCGAGGCGTCGACGACGCGCAGGGCTTCGAGCCCGTGCACCTTCAACGCCGGATCGACCACGGCCATCCCGTCCGTCCCCATCTTGCAGGTGCCGACCGGGTGATAGACGGTGTCGACGCGTTCGCGCAGCACGGCGCGGATGTCGTCGTCGCTGCGCACGTTCGATGTGAAGACATCCTTCTGCTGCAGCGCGCGCAGCGCCGGCGTCTCCATCAGGCGGCGCGTGGTCTTGAAGCCCGCGACCATGGTCTCGAGATCGTCCTCGTGCCCAAGGAAGTTCGGATCGATCAGCGGGGCCTGCATCGCATCAAGGCTGGCGAGCGAAACGCTGCCGCGGCTCTTCGGGCGAAGCAGGCAGACATGGCAGGAGAAGCCGGTGCCGCCATGGCGCTTGCGGCCGTGGTCGTCGACCATCGCCATGCCGAAATGCAGCTGGATGTCGGGCATGTCGAGATCGGGCCGCGTCTTCAGGAAGCCGCCGCATTCGGCGAAATTGGAGGTGAGGGGACCGCGGCGCTCGCGGCGATATTGCAGGATGGCGCGGATCAGCCGCGGCATGCCCTTGAGCGAGATGCCGGAGAAATAGGGACTGTCGGACATGTAGCCGAAGATGAAGTCGGGATGATCCTGCAGGTTCTGTCCGACGCCGGGCAGATGATGCACGCTTGCGATGCCGTGCCCGCGCAGCGCGGCGGCATCGCCGACGCCCGACAGCATCAGGAGCTGCGGCGACTGAAATGCGCCGGCGGCCAGGATCACCTCGCGTCGCGCGCGAAGCTGTTTCACGTCCTTGCCCTGGCGGTGCTCGACGCCGACCGCGCGCCGGCCCTCGAACAGGATGCGCGTGGCATGCGCCTGCGTCACGACGCGCAGGTTCGCGCGCTTGCCCATGTGCGGATGGACATAGGCGCGCGCCGCGCTCCAGCGCTCGCCGTTCCTCTGCGTCACCTGGTAGATGCCGAGGCCCTCATGGTCTTCGGCGTTGAAATCCTCGCGGATGCGGAATTGCCCCTCCCGCGCCGCCTGCAGGAAGATCTGCTGCACCGGATTGCCGGAGCGCAATTTGTTGACGAAGAGCGGCCCGTCCTTGCCGTGATATTCGCCGTCGAAATCGGCGTTGTTCTCCGACCGCTTGAAATAGGGCAGCACGTCTGCGTACGACCAGCCGGCGTTGCCGAGCGAAGCCCAGTGGTCGTAATCGGCGCGGTGGCCGCGGATATAGACCATGGCGTTGATCGCCGACGAGCCGCCGAGACCCTTGCCGCGCGGCTGATAGCCGATGCGGCCGTTCAGCCCCTTCTGCGGCACGGTGTTGAAGGCCCAGTTGTTGACGTTGCCGGCGACCATCAGCACCAGCGCGCCCGGCGTGGTCACGACCCAGTTGTCGCAAGCCCCGCCGGCATCGAGCAGCGCGACGGATGTCGCCGCATCTTCGGATAGCCGCCCCGCGACCGTGCAGCCGCCCGAGCCCGCGCCCACGACGACGAAATCGAATGTGTCAGTCACGCATGTTCCCCCTTATCGTCATTCCGGGGCGCGCGCAGCGCGAACCCGGAATCTCGAGGTTCCGGGTTCGGTTCGCGCCCCGGAACGACAGCACTTCTACGACAACAACCGCATCAGCTTCTCCAGCCGCGCGATCTTGCCGCCATAGGGCGGATAGAGATCGGCGAGGCGATTGAACCTGGAGCGATAGAACACCGGCTTCAGCTTGCTGAACGTCTTGAAGCCCCATTCGCCGTGATAGGCGCCGGTGCCGGAGGCGCCGACGCCGCCCATCGGCTGGTTGATCTGCGTGAAGTGGAACAGGCAGTCGTTGATCGTGACGCCGCCGGAGACGGTGCGCGCCAGCACCTCGTCGCGCGCGCTCTGGTCGCTGCCGAACCAGTACAGCGCCAGCGGCCGGTCGCGGGCGTTGACGAAAGCGATCGCCTCCGCCGGGTCGCGAGTGCCGAGCACCGGCAGCACCGGCCCGAAGATCTCCTCCTGCATCACCGTCATGTCTGGCGTCGCGTCGACGATGACGGTCGGCGGAAATTTGCGCCTCGCCTTCCACTCGCGGTCGTTCGGCGTTGCCGGCTGCATGATGGTCGCGCCCTTCGCGGCGGCGTCGACGACCAGCCGCTCGAGCCGCGCATAGTGCCGATCCGAGACGATCGACGTGTAATCGGCGTTATCGGGATCGGTACCGAACATGTGCTGCATGTGACCCTGCAGCCGCATCGCGAAGGCCTGCACCGCGGCCTGCGGCACCAGCACATAGTCCGGCGCGATGCAGGTCTGTCCGGCATTGAGCAGTTTTCCGTAGGCGATGCGCTCGGCCGCCTCGTCGAGATCGGCGGAAGCGTCGATGATCGCGGGCGACTTGCCGCCGAGCTCGAGCGTAACAGGCGTGAGATTGCGGCCACAGGCTTCGGCCACCAGCCGGCCAACGCGGGTCGAGCCGGTGAAGATCAGATGATCGAACGGCAGCGCGGCAAACGCCTTTGCGATTTCGTTGTCGATATCCGTGACCGCGAGCTCGGTGACGTCGAATCTCTGCGCGACCGTCTCCCTCAGCAGCGCCGAGAAGTGCGGGACCAGCTCGCTCGGCTTGATGATGACCCGGTTGCCGGCGGCGATCGCGCCGATCGCGGGCGCGAGCGTGAGCTGAAGCGGATAATTCCACGGCGCGATGATGCCGACGACGCCGAGCGGCTGCGGCATCAGCCGGTTCTTGGCCGGCGCGAACTGCACCGTGGTCGGGACCTTCTGCGGCGCCATCCAGGCCTTGAGGTGCTTGGTGGCATGCCGGATCTCCGAGAACAGCAGCATGGTCTCGGCGATGGTGGTCTCGACCGCCGAGCGGTGGCCGAAATCGGCCGAGATCGCCGCCTCGAATCGCGCCTCGTTCTCGTTCAGCGCGGCGCGCAGGCGGCGCAGCCGGTCGAGCCGTGCCTGCAATGTCGGCGCCGGGTCGCTGCGCGACAGCTCGAACTGGCGATAAAAGGCCTCCTCAAGCGCATGCAGCCCCGGGCTCTTCAATGGCCGGTCCATGGCATTTCCCCCTCGGACGACGTTTTCTTGGCGGATTTGTTGCGCGCCAAGCTCCGCTTTTGCGCGCGGTCTGGCAAGGCCCGGTTCCCGGCGGTAAATCCTGCCGGCACAGCCGGCGATTTCGACGTCACAAAATCCTCAAAAACCCGCATCCGGGGCTTTCCAAACCGGGCTCACGTTGATACATACGCCCCGCACCCGATGGCTTCGGCCCGGGTCGCCTTCTCAGGAAGCCCCCGGACGGATCGATCGGCGCCGTTGAAAAGCGTTGGCCGGCCGGCTCAGGCACCCTTTCTGAAAGGCACGCAATGATTTAACGCGGGGTGGAGCAGCCCGGTAGCTCGTCAGGCTCATAACCTGAAGGTCATAGGTTCAAATCCTATCCCCGCAACCATCTCAAATTGCGAAACCCCAGCCCTCGTGGCTGGGGTTTTCGTTTTGAGGGCGACCGCCAGGATTCCCGCCAGATCGCCTCGGACGTCGATCTTCAGTTCCCCATCCCCGGGTGTGAGGACGATCTCCTTCACGAGAGAGCGCAGGACCTCTCCAGCTTTCAGCCGGGTCGCCTCAGTATCAGCCCGCAGCGCCTCATGCAGAGCACTTACCTGTTGTCGATAGAAAGTTGCCATTTCGGGGTGCAGCAGGGGTGGCGGCTCCTCCGCGTCAACTAGCGCTTGCTCGAGCTCAGCCTTGCGGCCCTCAAGCTGAACCATTTTTGTGTTGATCTTACCGGCGGCACCACCGCATCGTGGATGATGAACTCTGGAACGCCGCAAAAGCACGACAGGCCGCCACAAAGATAAAGCGCGACAACGATGGCACTGAGGTACCAAATAGCTTCCGCGACCGACGCCGCCCAAAATACCTGTTCTCGGGTTTGATAAAATGCGCATGCTGCGGTGGCGGATACGCCATGATCTCGGCCGACCTAGTTGGGTGCTCGACGGCGAGAAATAAGGGAACCTGCGAAAATCGAAAGAGTGTCCAGCGCGAGCGGCTGGAGGCACGCGTGCTCAACGCGCTACGCTACCACCTGATGGACCCGGCTCTGTTCAGGGAATTCTGCGACGAATTCACACGCGGGATGAATCGTCTTCGGATGGAAGGCTCGGCCTCGATCGAGACGGCTCGGTCCGAGATCAAACGGATAGAGCGCGAACTCGATACCCTGCTGAACTTGATCCTCAACGCGCAACTCTGTTACTTCTTGAATGATCCATTCGGCGGCTGGGTTCGTCACGAGGCCAACCCAGGCCGAGAAGTCCCGACCTGATCGGAACGCCTTGGCATCAGCAACGCTCGCGACCAGCGCCGTTGCCAGCGCCGGACCGACACCAGGGATCGCGTCCAGCCGTTTGCTCGTCGCGCTCGATCGATGCCAGGCGACAATGCGCCTGTCGAACTCCAGGATTTGGGCCTTCAGCGCCCGCAACTGACTGCCGAGAGCCTCAAGACACGCGCGGGCCACCACCGGGAGCCGGCGGTCAGCTGTATCGGCGCTACTTCCAGTCATTGCTCGACGCCCCGGCGCCCGACCGGGCGACAATCCCGAACTCGGCAAGATAGGCGCGGATTGAACTGATGACGGCAGTCTGCTGGCGGATGAAGAGTTGGCGCGCTCGATGAAGCATCAGACAGCTCTGTTGCTCGACCGTCTTGGTCGGCACGAACCGCATGTTGGGTCTCGTGACCGCTTCACAAATGGCCTCCGCGTCGGTGCTGTCGTTCTTTTACCGCTTGACGTACGGCTTCACATAGGCCGGAGGCATCAATCGCACCGTATGTCCCAACGCCTGCAACTCACGGGACCAATAATGGGATGATGCGCAAGCCTCGATCCCCACCAGGCACGGCGGCAACTTCTCAAAGAAGGACAGCACGAAACGGCGCTTGAGCTGACGCCGTATGACCACTTGCCCGGCTGCATCGACGCCGTGCACTTGAAAGACCGACTTCGCAATATCCAGACCGATCGTCGAAATTGACTGCATAGGCTGCTCCTCCGAATCGTGGGAGCCTCAAAAACGGCGCCCATACCGTGGCACTCTCGTGCCAGTGGAGGAGCCGTCCACAGCATCAGAAGCTGACGTTCCGGCCCAGCTTCCAGAGCACTTCTTGCATAATTGGTCGCGCCGGCTTATCCGCGCGCTGTTAGCAGCATCCCGCGCCGTGCACACGTGCAGGGCGACATTGTCGTCGTCGTGTCTAAATAGATGCGCCCTACCTCATAGGTGGTACTGCTTCTTCACCCTTTACCTTGAATTTTCTCACTCCTTTACTGAGAAAGTTCCATTGGGAGGCTTGGCCTCGAAATTTGTTGGACGGTGCTTCTCCACTTGCGTTCGCGGCAGTTTGCGGCTGATCGAGGGAGAATAGCATGCAAAAACATTTGATCATTCGATTGCAGGTACTTCTCTCCGCGACTGATCATTCAGGCAGCGTCGGATGGGCGTACGCGAAGTAGCGACAAGCTTCCGCTGCGCCCCATTCTAATGGACTGCCAGAAACTGACGTCTCCTCCGGCGACGGAATGTCGCCGGCGAGTGCACGCACGCGTTTTTTTGACGTGAAACCAGGGGCCGATCGCGCGCCCGGGCGGTTGCCGCTTGCACTGGAGCAGGTGCGAGGCGAACCCGCCTTTCCCAAGGAGGAAATCATGGCAGTGCTGACCATCAACGGCAATCTCATCATCGACGAAGCCGCGAGCTTGCAGACCAGCGGCACCGATAATGACACTGGCGTGCTGGCGGGACCCGACAACGAAGTCGCCTGGTCTTACCTGCTTTCGAACATGAGCGCAGCGCTCAAGACCAGTCTGGGCATTACGGCTGGCTCCACCGGCGAAGAGTTGGGTGACACCAGCGTGGTGTTTCCGCAAGTTGCCGCGCGGACGATCGGCAGCGCCAGCACCGATTTCATCCAGCTCAACACAACCACCGTTACCGACCTGCAGTTCTCCGACCCCTCAGGGAACGCGATCGCCGACGGCACCGCCACCCAGATTTTCGCCACCCACAATGGGGCGCAGATCTTCCTCTACGCCGATTCCAACAACAACATCCTACTCGGGCGTGAGGGCACCACGTCAGACGGTGGCCAAACGTGGACCGCCAGTTCCACAGGTGCCGTGGCTTTCGCAATCGTGATCGACGAGACCCTCACCTCCGGCAAGGTGTCCGGCGGCAACATCTGGACCATCCAGTACGAGGCCCTGAAACATACCAACACCAGCGGGATCGACGATGCCGACGTGCTTGACCTTTCCGGCCTCGTCGATGTGAAGGCCTCCTTCACCACGACGACGACCGTCAACTTCGGCGATTTCAGTCACGTGCCGTCCGGATCGGACGACTGGTCGGCCATCGAGCAGACCGCGACCGCAGGAACAGACACCAGCGATCCCGATATGCTCATCACCGGCCTGGCGCCGGGCTCGAAGGTGACCGTCAGCACACAGGGCCTCGGCAATAATTCGCAAGCGCTCAATCCCGGTGAGGCGGTGCGCATCGACGTCGTCAACCACGTGAACTACCCCGACTTCCCGCTGACAAATCCAGACGTGCACGATCTGACGAAGCTCAGCTACACCTCGCACGTCGGGTCGGTGACGGAGGCGAGCTTTTCGGTGACCCAGGTGAACCCCGGGAACACGAACACCATTGTCAAAGTGCACATATATGCCTTCAACGAAACAAATAATCTTCAGAACGGCAATCTTGTCTCGACCACCAGCATCGGGAGCGACGGCTTGACCGGCAACGACCAGACGCTGGTCCCGATCCTCGGCAATACGATCAAAGTGTATTCCGACCTCGCGAAGACACAGTTGGTCACGACGGGCATCACCATCACTGCTGCGGGCGACGGTTCGTACTTCGTCGATGGCCTGAAAAAGAACTATACCGTCGACTTCCAGGTCGCTGAATCCAGCCACATGGACCGCTTTGTGGTCGGCAACGCCCAGCCGACCAGCGGCAGCGGATCCAATGTCAGCTTCGACGCCGGCAATTTCACGTTCAGCGTCTCGAACACGACCAGCGGGACGGAGCATGCCGCCGTCGGCGGCAACCTGTTGTTCGAGGACGACGGTCCGACCCTCCTGGCGAACGGCACCGCCACGGCGTTGCAACTCGACGAGAGCTATCTCGCGGCCGGCTCCACCCCAAATGCAGCGAACACCACCACGTCTGGCAGCTTCAGCGGCCTGTTCACACCCAATTACGGCGCCGACGCGGCTGGAGCCGTCGGCGGTTACACGCTCGGCGTCAAGTCCGCCAATGTCGATTCCGGACTGATCGATTCGCTGTCGTCGCAGGCCGTTCTGCTCAGCGTTGCAAGTGCCGACGGCAGCAACTTCCTCAAGGGAGACGTACTCGGCAAGACGAGCACGGGCGGTGATCTCGTTTTCACCGTTCATGTCGATTCGACGGGCACTGTGACGTTCCACGAATTTCGGGCCGTCCACGAAGCGACTGCCGACACCACGAGTACTCAGGGGACGGTCGGCGACAGCTCCGAAGCCAGTGCCACCATGACCGCGGACCTCATCACGCTGTCGGCCACTGCCACCGACAAGGACGGCGACACAAGCACCGCCGCGGCGGCCAACATCGGAAACCTGTTCAAGTTGCTCGACGACGGTCCAAGCCTCAGCGGGGTGGAGAGCCTCTCCGGGCAGGACGCCCAGCATCCGGCGGTCGCGTTCACCGCCGGCTCCTCGGGATCGGACTCGTTCACGTCACCCGATGGCGCCGACGGAGCCAAGGTCACGATCGATGCCGGCGCTGCCATCACCGGGCTCACGCAATCATACAACGCCGATCATACGATCCTGACCTACAAGGATTCCGGCGGCAACGGTGTCTATCAACTGAGCGTAACCGACACAGGTTACACCTTCACGGTGCTGCAGACGCTCGCCAACCCGCCGGAGACGCTGAACTTCAGCGCCATCAAGTCGGGAAGCCCGGTCGAGACGCTCAATGTCAGCACGAGCGGCGGCCACAACATCTTGTTCAACGGACTGTTCTTCAATGATGGGACGTTTTACGCGAACCCATCAGGCGCGCTGGGGCTCAATCAGTCGACAAGTGACTTGAATCACGCCAACCTCGGCCCCACGAACCCGGCCGACGATCTCAACCCCGACAATATCGGATTCGGAGTGAAGAACGGGCAGGCGTCGCAGATCAACATGAACGAAGGCTTCTTCTTCAGCGAAAGCAGTGGCGTGAACCTCAAGAACCTGGCCTTCGACGTGGCGGGGATCGGCAACATCAGCAGCATCAAGGCGGAGTATTGGCTGTTCAACTCCGCCGGCGATTTGATCGATTACGAGAACCCGACCATCAGCAGTCTCAAGCAAGGCAACGTCCACGTCACCCTTGCGGACTTAGGCAACACTGCCGTCCCCGGCACCAATCACGATGCTGCCGGCGAATCGTTCTCGACCGGATACATCCGCTTCTACTTCGACCCGGCCGATACCAATGCGGGTGTCCGCATCATCAACTTCACGACCCAGGTGGCCGCACCGGTGAACGATCAGGACATCCAGTTCCGGGTCGTCAACACCGACGCTGACGGCGATACGGCCAAGGCCACCTTCAACGTGTTGGTGGACAACCCGGACTCGACGACCGTGAGCCACTGGCCGTTGGCCTAGTTCCGTCGCGCGCGGAGACGCATCCGACATGGATGCGCCTCCGCGCCGCCGAGCTAAGGCCTCTCGAGTTCGAAAGCCTCCAAGAAAAGCCTCTAGGAATCGATACGCGTGTTGGACATTCTCTCGGAGTGCTGGTCTCAAATCGCAGCCGACGCGCAAGCCTGGCGCGGCCCGGCTTTCGACGGGCCGCGCGACTTCATGCTCCGCGCAGCGCTGCCTATCGTGGCGGCGATCCTTCTGTTCCGCTTGGCGCGGCGCCGGCGGGCGAGCGCGCGCCCCGGCCCTGCCGGTGATCACAACGGGCCGTCGCCCGCACACGATCTGCCCTCGCTGCTCCGCGCCTGCCGCGGCGTGCTGATCGGCATCGGCCTGATCACGGCCATGCTGAACGTGCTGTACCTCACCAGTTCGTTCTTCATGCTGGAAGTCTACGACCGCGTAGTGCCGAGCCACAGCGTGCCGACGCTCGTCGGCCTCGCCGTCCTGGCCTGCGGCCTCTATCTCTTCCAGGCATTCCTTGACATTGTGCGCGGGCGCATCCTGGTCCGGATCGGCGACTGGCTCGATCGCGCTTTCTCGGAGCGCGCTTATGACATCGTCGCGCGCTGGCCGCTACGGGGGCGCGTCAGCGGCGACGGGCTGCAGCCGATGCGCGATCTCGACCAGGTGCGCAGCTATCTCTCCGGGCTCGGCCCGACCGCGCTGTTCGACCTGCCGTGGATCCCGTTCTATCTCACGATCTGCTATCTGTTCCACCCGTTGCTGGGGCACACGGCACTGATCGGCGCGCTGCTGCTTGTCTCGCTGACGCTTGTCACCGACCGGCTGACGCGCGCGCACACCAAGGACATCACCGGGCGGGTGGCGCAGCGCAATGCCCTGGCCGAGGCCAGCCGCCGCAATGCCGAGGTATTGCAGGCGATGGGCATGCGGGGGCGCCTTGCCGCGCGCTGGGCGGTGGCGAACGACGGCTACATGGCCAGCCAGCGGCGCGCCGCCGACATCGCTGGCGGCTTCGGCTCCGTCTCCAAGGTGCTGCGCACGGTCTTGCAATCGGCGGTGCTCGGCGTCGGTGGCTATCTGGTCATTCGACAGGAGGCGAGTGGCGGGATCATTATTGCCGGCGCCATCCTGACGTCGCGCGCACTGGCTCCGGTCGAGCTCGCCATCGCGCACTGGAAAAGCCTGGTCGCGGCCCGGCAGAGCTGGAAACGTCTGCGGCAATATTGGGCGCAGCTCCCGGACGAGTCGGAGAAGACTCCGTTGCCGCCGCCGTGCAAAGGCCTCGCCGTCGAGACCGTCTCCGTGGCGCCGCCAGGCGATCAGCGCCCGGTGGTGCTCGAGGTTTCCTTCACGCTGAAGCCCGGGCAAGGGCTCGGTATCGTCGGCCCGAGTGCCTCTGGCAAGTCATCGCTGGTGCGCGCCCTCGTCGGCGTCTGGACGTCGGTGGGTGGCAAGGTGCGGCTCGACGGTGCCGCCCTCGATCAGTGGAACTCGGAGGCACTCGGGCAACATATCGGCTATCTGCCGCAGGACGTGGAGCTATTCGCCGGAACGGTAACCCAGAACATCGCCCGCTTCGATCCAGAGCCCGACGGGCCAGCGACGATCGCGGCCGCAATGGCGGCCGGTGTGCATGAAACAATCCTGCAACTGCCTGATGGCTACGATACGCAGATCGGCGAGGACGGCGCGGCGCTCTCGGCTGGGCAGCGCCAGCGCATCGCGCTGGCCCGTGCGCTGTACCGCGATCCGTTCCTGGTGGTTCTCGATGAACCCAACTCGAACCTGGACCTGGAGGGCGACCAGGCCCTGACGCAAGCCATCACGGGCGTGCGCGCGCGCGGCGGCATTGTCATCGTCGTTGCACACCGCACCAGCGCGCTCGCCGGCGTCGACCAGTTGATGGTGATGTCGCAGGGGCGTGTGCAGACGTACGGGCCGAAGGACGCGCTGCTGGCCAAGATGATGCAGTCGCGGCCGGCATCGGTGCCGCTCAAGGTCGTGAGCGAGGGAGCGAGCACATGAACCGCGAGTCGGTCAGTGTAGTGCCGCCCTCGATTCGCCGGCACCTTCGCGCTGGGCTCGTGGGGGTCATCATTCTCTCAGGCGCCGTCGGCGGCTGGGCCGCCACGACGGAGCTCGCAGGCGCCGTCATCGGCGCGGGCACGCTGGTGGTGGACAGCTACAGCAAGAAGGTACAGCACCCCACCGGCGGCGTGGTGGGCGAGCTCAATGTCCGTGAGGGCTCCAGAGTGAAGGCCGGAGACGTGCTGCTGCGGCTCGACGAGACGGTGACGCGGGCCAACCTTCTGGTCATTCTCAAGAGCCTCGACGAGATGGCGGCACGCCAGGCCCGGCTCGAGGCGGAGCGCGACGACCAGAAGCGCGTCGATTTTCCCGCGGACCTCATCGCGCGTGTCTCCGACACGGACGTAGCGCGGGTGCTCCTCGGCGAGCACAAGCTGTTCGAACTGCGCGGTACCGCCCGAGCAGGCAAGAAGGCACAGCTCAACGAGCGTATCGGCCAGCTGCGAGAGCAGATCCGCGGCTTGGAAGAGCAGATCGAGGCGAAAGACGGCGAGACAACGTTTGTCGACCAAGAGCTTGTTGGCGTGCGCGAGCTGTGGCGCAAGAACCTGGTCCAGATCACGCGCGTGACCACCCTTGAGCGCGATGCAGTGCGCCTGCACGGCGAACGCGGCGCTCTGGTCGCCTCGATCGCCGAAGCAAGGGGCCGGATCACCGAGACCGCGCTGCAAATCATGCAGATCGATCAGGATCTCCGCACCGAGGTGGGAAAGGATCTCGCCGAGATTCGCGCGAAGACCTCGGAACTGGTCGAGAAGCGGGTGGCCGCCGAGGATCAGCTCAAGCGCATCGACATCCGCGCGCCGCAGGATGGCACCGTGCAGCAGCTCGCGCTGCACACGATAGGCGGCGTCGTTACCGCCGGCGAGCCGATCATGCTGATCGTCCCCGCTCACGACTTGCTCGTCGTCGAGGTGCGCATCGCCCCACACGAGATCGATCGCGTGTCCGTCGGCCAACCGGTGCTGCTGCGGTTCACCGCCTTCAACCAACGGACAACGCCCCAGCTCAACGGTGAAGTGAATCACGTGTCCGCTGATGTCACGAACGACCAAAAGAGCGGAGCCAGCTTCTATGTCACCCGCATTGCGGTGACGGAGGCGGAGATGGCCCGCCTCGGCAATGTGAAGCTGATCGCTGGCATGCCGGTCGAAGCTTTTATTCAGACCGGGCAGCGCACAGTGATGTCTTACCTCTTCAAGCCGTTCTCCGATCAGCTGATGCGCGCCTGGCGAGAGCGCTAGCGGCTCACGAAGCGTGCTTGGCCTCGACCGGCTTCTGCGCGAACTGCGGGAATGTCTCCGCCACGAACGGTCCATCCAGCCGCCATGAATAGCAGCCGCCGACGAAGAATGGCTGCTCTCGCTGCTCAAACAGTTTGTCGTCAGCCGGCAGACCCTGCCGGGTTATGAACTCGTGATCAGTCACGATCCGAGCGGCGCTGAGTGACCGAACTTCAACCCGTCCCTCTTGACGGGCTCACCGCTGCGCGCCACCCTTGATCGGCATCACCTTCTTGGGATCGAGCCACTGGTCGATCCGATCGGCCCAATGCTGCATCAGCTTCGTGCGCGAGCCGATTAGCGCGAGCGGTCCGACAGCGGCGCATCCTTCGAGCATGAAAACGCGTATCGGCGATGGCCGGTCAGCTTCTGAACGCTGCGGAGGATTGCGAGTGCCTGCCGCGACAAAGGCACGACATGATCCCAGCCGGTCTTCATCTTCGTGGCTGGAATAGTCCAGCGTTCGGCATCCCAATCGACCTCGCGCCATTCCATCTCATTGACCATGCCCGGGCGAGGAATTGTCAGCGCATCGAAGCGCAAGGCAAGGCCAACAACGTCCCCGAACCTGGCTCTTGTCCACGGTGCGGTGATGAGCCTGAAGACGCGCGTCACGTCACGTGGTTCGGTGACGCCGGGACGCGGCGTCGAAATGTTAGCAATCATCTGCCCATTCAAGTTGCGGAATGGATTGTAGCCATCGCCTTCGACGTCGGCATAGTCGCAGATTTGCTCACCGATGCTTCGGACGCGGTCGCGGGTTTCCAGCTTTCCCTCGGCTTCGTATGAACGCATGAAAGCGAGCACGTCCGGACGCTTGATGTCCTGCCTGCTCAACTTGCCGAAGCGGGACTTGACATAGCCGACGCGCAGCTCAAGGACCTCGATGGTCTTGGGGTCGCGCACCGCGACGATCCTGCCGCGTTTGACTTTCTCCACCTTCTTCTTCGCGAGCCACTCGTCGGCCCATTCCTCGAAAGGCCGGGCGGCGGCGTGCCTGTGCTTGTCGAGTTGCTTCTCGATGCTCGGGTCTTTGCCTTCCTTGAGCAGGCCCTTAGCCTTGTCGCGCTCGCGGCGGGCGTCCGCGAGCGAGAACGTGCCGTCCGTGCCGTTGCCATAAGGGCCGATGGAGTAGGTTTTCTGGCGGCCGTGAAAGCGGTAGCTCATCCGCCAGAGCTTGGAGGCAGCGTTGCCTGGCTTGCTCCTGTCCGGCGTGACGAAGAGATAAAGACCGCCGCCGGTCACTTCGGAAATCTTGGCGGGACCCCACTCGCCATTATCGAATCTGGGCCGCGCGGCGCGGCAGTCGACGTCGGTTCTGATCTGCTTGGGGTTGGCGCGCGCGCCACCGTTCTTGCGGGCCATCTGCTCAATTCCTTCGCCGGGAATAGCGAAAGTCGCCGTGAACGTTTGTTCTCCCGATACCAACAAAAATACCAACAAATCGGACGGCTGCGGACGGACGAGAACAAACGGTGATGAACACCGATGTACGCCGAAAAGCCTGTTTTTCAAGGGTTTGCGAGCACTTCGCGGACGGTTGCGGACGCTTTAGAACGGGCCTGAACAGCCTAGTTGGTGCCCCTGGCCGGAATCGAACCAGCACTCCTTGCGGAACTCGATTTTGAGTCGAGCGCGTCTACCAGTTCCGCCACAGGGGCATTCGCAATGGTCCCGGCCGGGAAGGCCGGGGGTCGCGAAGCGCGGCGGACTATAGCGGGCGGCCCGTCACGGTCAACCCGCGCGGGCGGGATGTCCCGCGCCCCGGCAGCGGAATTTCCGGGGGTGTGACCCCAAGGACGACGCAAAGCCGTCGCCCGTCCGTATGGCGGTCACGGAAGAGTTTGCCCGGCAGCGGCCGCCGCTGCCACCGTCCCCGAGCCTGGCCGCGGCTGCGGCAACCTACTTCGAGACGGAGGCGCGAGCGTAACGGTATTGTCCGGTTCGTCGATCTCGATGACGCACGGGGCACTTGAAGCAAGGGGCACTTGAACATGGTGTGGGGATGGTACGAGCGCAGCCACTTCGGCGACTTCTTCCCGAACGGCGACTATGTGGGCTGGGAGGAAGGCCTCAAGCAATATTTCGACGAGCAGATGTCTGCGGAGCAGAGGGCGGCGCTGAACGACTGGCATGTCGCTTACATCGGCGAGGTGGCTCGCAAGTTCAGGGAGGACAGGGGCTGCTCGAGCCGCACGAATGCCCGTTGGAATTCAGGATGGAGGAGTCACGCAAATCGCTCGGATCGCTGCTGCATTTGACCAACGGCGTCCGTGCCGTCGATGCACCCTTGCACGCCATCATTGAGAAGCTGGAGCCGGGCGTGCACCAGTTCTGGCCGTTACGGATCACCACGCCGAAGGGCAAGGACTACCCCGTTCCGTATTACGGCATCATCGTCCGCCGTTACATCGACAGCTTCGTGCCGGAACAAAGCGCCGTCCATCAGGTGTCGGAGGGATCGACGGCGTATTTTGCAAACAATCCCACGAAAAAGGGCTATGGCAGTCTGACGGTCTTGAAGCGTGTCAGCGCCGGCGCCCATCTCTGGCATGAACGCAGGCTGCTCAATCCGAGTCTTTTCTTTTCCGATGAGCTGCAGGCGGCGATGACCCAGTGGGGCCTGCGCGTTCCCACGCATCATCGACTGAACGCGATCTGACCGCGGCGGACGGCGGCCGTCACGGTCAACCCGCGCGGATGTGATTGTCCCGCGCCTCGACAGCGGTATTTTCACGCGATACGACCGCAATCGACGACCTTGGAGCAGGGCCCATGACCCTCCCGAACGATGCTCGCAGGAGGACCGACGTGACTATTGCCGCCGCCCATCCGTCGCATGCTTCCGCCGGCAATCCGGCGCTGACCTCGGCGCTGGCGATTGCCGTGATCGCGGCGGCGACCCTGGCCGGCGCCTGGTTCTTCCAGCTCGTGCTGGAGATCCTGCCCTGTCCGCTCTGCCTGGAGCAGCGCTACGCCTATTATCTCGCGATTCCGCTCGGTGCCGTGGTGGCGCTCGCGGCCGCCCGCGGCGCGCCGCGTCCGGTGCTGCTCGCGGGCCTCGTGATCCTCGGCCTCGCCGCGCTCGCCAATGCCGGGCTCGGTACCTATCACGCCGGTGTCGAATGGGGATTCTGGCCGGGGCCGACCGATTGCACCGGCCCGATGGTGGATTTCGGCAAGGCCGGCTCGCTGCTGGACAAGCTCGACACGGTCAAGGTGGTGCGCTGCGACGAGGTGCAGTGGCGCTTCCTCGGCCTGTCGCTCGCCGGCTACAACGTGCTGATCTCGGTGCTGATGGCCGCGATCGCCGGTTGGGGCGTGATGCGAGCCGCGAAGGCCTGAGCCAGTAGGGTGGGTAGAGCGAAGCGAAACCCACCATTTCTCTTTAGGCGCGACGAAAGCGATGGGTTTCGCTGATTTTATCATCGGGCCGCGCGTTGCGCGGACCCGTTGGCTCTACCCATCCTATTACGCTTTCGAGCTAATCGTCGACGTCGTCCTGCGGCCGGCCGAACAGATGGATGATGCCCGGCGTCGAGATGGTGACGAAGACGAAACGCGACAGATGATGGGCGCCGACGAAGATCGGGTCGATGTGCAATGTCAGGGCCAGCGCCAGCATCGCATCCATCGCACCCGGCGCGAAGGCGACGACGACGTCGGCGAGCCGCACATGGGTGGTGAAGCCGATCACCGCGACGAACACGGCCGAGATCAGGATGGCAATCGCAAACGAGCCGAGCCCGGCATTGACGTGACTGAGCAGCGTCGAGGTCTTCATCCGCGCGAAACGGCTGCCGATCAGTGCACCGATACCGACCAGCGCCACGCCGCGGACCCAGTCCGGCAGGCCGCCCTCGACCCATCCGGCGCCGTGCAGCACGCTGGAGGCGATCATCGCGCCGAACATCCAGCTCGCGGGGAATTTGATCCAGCGCAGCAGCAGCGAGACGCCGATCGATAAGGCGACAAGCGCGACGAGGCCGAACGGCGAGGCGATCGAGGTCGGCAATGGCGGCGGCGCGGCATGTGTCACCCCGGTCAGCGCCAGCACCATCGGCAGCGCGGCGGTCAGGATGATGACGCGCATGGTCTGTACCACCGCGATGCCCGGCAGGTCGGCGCCGCGCTCGACCGCAAGGATGGTGATCTGCGACAGCGCGCCGGGACTGCCGGCCAGGAAAGCCGAGGTGCGGTCCCAGCCATGGATGCGCTGGAGGTAATAGCTCGAGCCGAACGTCGAGCAGAAGGTGGCGAGCGCGAGCAGCCCGATGGTGAGGGGATAGGAGCTCATGTGCTGCAGCAATTGCTGCGACATCAGCGAGCCGAGGGAGATGCCGAGCAACAGCAGCACCGATTGCGTCAGCACCGCCGGCACCGCGAGCGGCCGTCCGGCCAATGCGGCGATCGCGACCGCGACCATCGCCCCCGAGATCAGGCCGCCCGGCAATTCTGCCCACAGAAACAGCAAGCCGCCGACGGTGCCGATGACGAGGGTCTCGAGCCCGTTCAGGACTTTGCTGCGGTCGGGAATGGCCGTTGCCATCGAAGCGCGGATCAGGGTCACGCCGCCTTATGGCAAATTCGCGTGAACGCGACAAATGCATCTCGCGATTGCAGCATTGCGCCCCGGCTCGCCCGGCGCACAGATTTTCACCCTTCGAAACGCGCCGGGGATTGCGATCAGTATCGCCACAAACTCGTCATGTCCGGGCAGAAGCGCGAAGCGCGTCTTCGCGGAGGTGTCCCGGCAATCAACGCCTTTTCCACGCGCAAGCCAACACGTCGATGCCCGGCACAAGGCCGGGCATCACGGAGTCGTCGAGGGATCGAGCGCATGTGCGATTGCCCTCCCCGATGGGGAGAGCGAATCGCATCAAACCGGTCCGGACGTTACTTCGTCGCCGCCGGCGCAGCGGCGGCGCCGCCCGACTTCTCCTTCTTGCATTCGGAGCGGAATTTCTTGCGCTCCTTGCCGTGCAGCCCCTTGGCGTCGGCTTCCTTCGAGCATTCCAGCGACTCCGCGGTGCGCTGCTTCTTCTCGGCCGGCGCCTTGGTCTCGGCCTTGGGAGCGGCGTCCTTGGCGGCGGGCGCGGCCGTTTGCGCGAAAGCTCCGCCCGTCAGCAGCAGGGAGGCAAGGGCGGTTGCGGACGCGAGCATGGAAATCGTCTTCATGGGGCACCTCGTGAGGGAAAGAGGGCCGAAACGTCGCGCGACGATGCTGAACCGTGGATGAACATGCAGCGGTCCCGCCGCCACAATATTTTAAAGCGCAGGCGCGCTGGCGCGTTGTCGCAAGTCGGGGTTGCGCTAGGATAATGGTCTTACGCCAATGCCCCAACGGGAAACCAACGGGAAACCAGGGATGACGGGAGACCAGGGATGACCATTCAGACCAGATTGTTGTGCGTGCTTGCGGTGTCGGGCTTTGCAGCCTTTGCGGCGAGCGCGCCGGCGCAGGCACTGACCGCGCAGGAATGCAGCGCGAAATATCAGGCCGCCAAGAAGGACGGCTCGCTCGGGACCATGAAGTGGAATGACTTCCGCAAGGCCCAGTGCGGTGCCGATGCGACACCGGCCGCGGCGCCCGCCGCTCCGCCGCCGGCAGCCGCTGCGCCCGCTCCGGCCGCGCCGAAGGAAGCCAAGCAGGCGCCCGCCGCGGCACCCGCGGCGCCGGCAGGACCCGCCGTATTTCCGAACGCCATCGATCCCAAATACGCCAAGGAGTCCGAAGGCAAGGGACGCATGCACACCTGCGTCGACCAGTACAATGCCAACAAGACCACCAACGGCAATGGCGGCTTGAAGTGGATCCAGAAGGGCGGCGGCTATTACAGCGAATGCACCAAGAAGCTGAAGGGCGCCTGAGCGAGCCGACCGAGTTTGGCGAGCGGCCGGCGTCAGCCGGCCGCTTTCCGTTTGCACCGGCTCTATTGGCTGCAGCTCTCTACCTACGGGTTTTCCGTCAGCAGCTTGTCCGCCGACTGCGCCAGCAATTGCGCCCGCTTGCGCGGACCGCCCTCGACGAACAGCAGGCTCTGGCCGAAGATGAAGCAGTAGAACAGGAAGGCCTGCGCGTCGGCCGCTTCAATCGGCAGCCCGGTGGCGCGATAGAGCTGGGCGACATTCTTCAGCCGCGCGGCATCGACGCTCGCGGCGGCGGCGGCAGCGGCCTCATCGGTGCGCGCCCATTGCCGGATCGCGAGCTCGATCGCCATTGCCTCGGTGTTCATGCGCTCCGAATACAGCGTGATGATCGCCTTCAGCCGCTCGCGCGCACTGGCGCCGTCGAGCGCGGTGTGCTTCTCGATCGATGCGATGCGGCCGTCGCGCCAGCGTGTCAGCATGGCATCGAGCAGCGCGGCGCGGTCGGCAAAGCGGTGGTAGAAGCCGCCCTTGGTGACGCCAAGATTCTTGGCGACCACCTCGACCCGCACGCCCTCGACCCCGCGGGCGAGCTCGGCAAAGCCTGCCTCGACCCAGACATCGCCTTTGCTTTCAGTCATGCGATCTCCGCGCATCATAATGCGCGATGGGATCGTCATCGCGCATTAATCGCTTGTCTGTGCATGATCTTTTCGGAAAACCGCTACGCACTTTTCCGGATCATGCTTTGATACGGTGCCGTATTGCTAGCCTGCTTCGTCCCTGATACGCTACCGTATCAAAAATCGAAGGAGGAATCCGATGGAGGGCGAGGCGACCTATCGCGGCACGGTCTATCCGTGGCAATGCGATCACGTCGGGCACATGAACATCATGTGGTATGTCGGCAAGTTCGACGAGGCCAACTGGAATCTGTTCGCCCGCCTGGGCCTGACGCCGAGCTATCTGCGCAGCTCCGGCCGCGGCATGGCCGCCGTGCAGCAGAACATCGCCTACCGGCGCGAGCTTCTGGCCGGCGACATCGTCGAGATCAAGAGCCGGCTGGTCGAGTTCCGCGACAAGTCGATCCGTATCCTGCACGAGATGCGCAATGCGGAGACCGGCGAGATCGCCGCGACCTGCGAGATCGCGGCCGTGCATATCGACCGTGCGGCGCGCAGATCGGCGCCGTTTGCACCGGCGATCCGCTACGCCGCGATGCCGCATCTCGTGCCTTCAGAGCCCGCAATCGCGTGACCGCCATGCCCCGTTTCGAGCCGAAGAATCCCGATTACCGTGCGGTTGCGACCGATACGTTCGCGCGCCAGCGCGCGATGCAGACGCTTGGCATCTCGATCGCGCGCATGGAGCCCGGCGAGGTCGATCTTGCGATGCCCTATGCGCCAGAGTTCTGCCAGCAGAACGGCTTCGTGCACGCCGGTATGATCACCGCAGGCCTGGACAATGCCTGCGGCGTCGCCGCCTTCACCCTGATGCCGCGCGAAGCCGACATCCTCACCGTCGAGTTCAAGACCAATCTCTTGGCGCCGGCCCGCGGCGAGCGGTTCGTGTTCCGCGGCGTCGTGGTCAAGCCCGGCCGCACACTAACGGTCTGCGACGGCCGCGCCTATGCGATCCAGGACGGCGTCGAGACGTTGGTCGCGACCATGAGCGGCACGCTGATGGCGCTGCAAAGGCGGGAGTCGCCGGCGATGAGCGGAGCTTCATCTCCGTCACCCTGAGGAGCCGCGAAGCGGCGTCTCGAAGGGTCGACGGCCCCACTCTCGGTCGTCAGGAAACAACATGCGGAAACATCTGGGCCGTGCATCCTTCGCGGCGCGCAAGAGCGCGCACCTCCAGCGACAAAGGCGAAGCCTTTGTGCGGGGATGACGGGGCTGGTCGAGGCGCGTGTTGCTTTCGCAGGGACGATTGTGGATGCAGGCCGCGCCACACACCCCGTGTCGTCCTGGCGAAGGCCAGGACCCATTACCCCGAATCTCAATTGTTGCGCTTGCTGGGGCCACGATCCCGGTCATCACCGAATGCGGTGGTTATGGATCCCTGCTTTCGCAGGGATGACAAGCGGGGATGACGGTCTGAGAAGGTGTAGCGGATTTGAGAGCGGCGGCGCCCAAGACCTGCGCACGCATTCAAGATCCGCGCATTGACAAGGTCCCGCCACAACGACCTGATAGGCGGATGTCTCGCGTGAGCTTCCCGCCATGATCGCCAGCCTCAGCCTGATCCTGCTCTGCCAGCTGGTCGGCGAAGTCGCCGTGCGCGCGCTGGCGGTACCGGTGCCGGGCCCGGTGGTTGGCCTCGTGCTGCTGCTGTTGCTGCTGTTGGCGCGCGACCGCTTTCCGGCGCTGGCGCGCGGGCCGCTTGGCGATGACGGTGTCGAGAGCGCGAGCCGCGGCATGCTCGCCAATCTCTCGCTGCTGTTCATTCCGGCCGGCGTCGGCGTGGTGCAGAAGCTCGATCTGCTCGCCGAGCACGGCATCGCGGTCCTGGTGATCCTCGGGGTTTCGGTCATCGTCACCCTGCTGGCGACGGTTGCAACCTTCGTTGCGGCGAGCAGCCTGTTTTCGCGCGAGGAGGAGCGGCTGTGAGCGACAATCCGTTCTCGCTGTGGGTCTATCTCTCGCAATCGCCGCTGCTCTGGCTCACCGTGACGCTGTTGACCTATGCGGTGGCCGACGCGGTGTTGTTGAAGACAAGGCGGCATCCGCTGGCCAATCCCGTGCTGCACGCGATGTGGATCATCGGCGCGTTCCTGCTGTTGACCGGCACCTCCTACACGACTTATTTCGCCGGCGCGCAGTTCGTGCACTTCCTGCTGGGGCCGGCAACCGTCGCGCTCGCGGTACCGCTCTACGAGAACCGCCGGCGGGTCGCGGCGGCGATCCTACCGATGCTGGTTGCGCTCGCGATCGGCTCGCTGACGGCGATCGTCTCGGTGGTGCTGCTGGCGCAGGCGTTCGGGCTGCCGCGCGACGTCATCCTGTCGCTGGCGCCGAAATCAGTCACCGCCGGCGTCGCCATGGGTATCGCCGAATCCCTGCATGCCGATCCTTCGCTGGCGGCCGTCGCGGTCATCCTCACCGGCATCATGGGCGCCATCATCGTGACGCCACTGATGAACCGCACCGGCGTCACCGATTATCGGGCTCGCGGGTTCGCCGCCGGCCTTGCCGCGCACGGCATCGGCACCGCGCGCGCGTTCCAGGTCGACGAGATTGCCGGTGTCTTTTCCGGCATCGCCATGAGTCTGAACGCCTTGGTGACCTCGTTCCTGGTCCCGCTGGCAGTGACATATCTGCTGCGCTGATCCCGGCTGCAGGGCAGTTTTGTGCTATTGGTATGGCGTTGAGCAGCAAATCCTTCTAGGGTCGCCGCCTCAAACGCGAGTCTGTTCCCCCTTGGTCTTCTCCGCAACTCAAAGCGTGCTTGGACTGGCATCGGGCATGCTGGTCGGTTTTTCGCTGGGCCTGGTCGGCGGCGGCGGCTCGATCCTTGCCGTGCCGCTGATGGTCTATGTGGTCGGCGTGCCGGAGCCGCATGTCGCGATCGGCACCTCGGCGATCGCGGTCGCCGCCAACGCGGCGGTCAATCTCTCCAACCACGCCCGCGGCGGCACCGTGATCTGGTCCTGCGCGCTGGTGTTCGCGCTGTCGGGCATGCTGGGCGCGTTCGGCGGCTCTATCCTCGGCAAGATGCTGGAGGGGCAGAAGCTGCTCGCGCTGTTCTCGCTGGTGATGCTGGCCATCGCGGGCCTGATGCTGAAGAATCGCGCGCGGGTCGGGCTGACCGACGTCAAGATCTCGATGTCCAACATGCCCGCGATCATCGGCCTCGGGCTCGCCACGGGAGCCTTGTCCGGTTTCTTCGGGATCGGCGGCGGCTTCCTGATCGTCCCGGCGCTGATGCTGGCGACCGGGATGCCGATCATGAACGCGGTGAGTTCCTCGCTGGTTGCCGTCACCGCCTTCGGCATGACCACGGCCCTGAGCTATGCGTGGTCCGGGCTGGTGTCGTGGGGCTTGGCGGGGCTATTCGTCGCCGGCGGCATCGCGGGCGGCCTTTTGGGCACACGCAGCGCCCGGCACCTGTCGGAACGGCGCGGCGCGCTTAATATCGTGTTTGCGACTGTGATTATCGTGGTGGCGATCTATATGCTGCTGCGTAACATCAATGTGTCCTGAACGTAGAAGGGCGAAGAGCTCTTGCGAAAGCCAGCCATGAACCAACTGACGAAATCGCCCGTGATCAACGCCGGTGCCACCCGCCGCGGCGCGCTCGGCCTGATCGGTGCCGGCATTGCGCTCATGGCCACGGGCGCCGCGCGCGCCGAGGATGACAATGTCCTGACCGAGGAGCAGGTGCTGCGCGATCCGGATATTCCGGTGATCGGCAACCCCAAGGGCGACATCACGATCGTCGAATGGTCCGACTACAATTGCCCGTATTGCCGCAAGCTCGAACCCGAGCTGCGCCAGGTCGTCCAGGACGATGGCAAGGTGCGGCTGGTGATGAAGGACTGGCCGATCCTCGGGCCGGTGTCGGTCACGGCGGCGCGGACTGCGCTGGCGGCGAAATTCCAGAACAAGTTCGACGTCGCACATGAGGCGATGATCTCGGTCAATTCGCGCATCACCGAGCCGCGCATCGCCGAGTTGCTCTCGGGCGCCGGCCTAGACATGGACCGCCTGAAGAAGGATCACGACGCCAACGCCAAGGCGATCGACGCGATCCTTTCGCGCAACAACGAGCAGGCTGAAGCTTTCGGTTTCAGTGGTACGCCGTCATTCATCGTCGGCAAGTACCGTGTGCCCGGCGTGCTCAGCATGGCCGAGTTCGAGCAGGTCATCGCCGACGCCCGCAAGGCCAAGATGGGCCGCAAGACCGAGCAGAATTAGCCTTTGGCGCCTTCTGTTGAGGAGCGCTGACGGGTCCGTGCGAAGTGCTCGTCTCGTTGATTTTCGTCATGGCCGGGCTTGTCCCGGCCATCCACGTCTTTCTGCTCGAGGCGGCAAAGAACGTGGATGCCCGGCACAAGGCCGGGCATGACGGGTTTTGCGGATATGATTGTGTCGGCTTGAAAGGAATCGTTACTTCGCCGCGATCTTGTCCCACTGCTCGCGGGTGCGCGTCTTCAGCAGGTTCCAGTCATGCGCTGCGACGTCCCAATTGACGATGGTGCGCGTGTCCTGCGCCACCTCGCCATTCGCGACGCTCGATGTCCGCATCGAGTCATAGACATAAACGCCACATATCAGCAGCAGCGCGCCCAAAATCATGCCGAAAAAGGTCCGCATCGCTTAATCCCTCCGGTGTCGGAAGCATAACGTCGCCGGGCTCGCTGTGGTTCCGGCGATCGATCAACTGCGCGCGAACGCCCGCATCACGTAGTCGATGAACACGCGCACGCGCGGCGAAAGCTGACGGTTGCGCGGATAGAGCAGGTTTACCGGCACCGAGGGCGGCGGACATTGCTGCAGCACCGCGACCAGCGTTCCGTTTGCCAGATCGGTTTCGGCATGGAAGCGCGGCACCTGCACGAGGCCGAGGCCGAGTTTGGCGCTCGCCAGATAACTCTCGGGGCCGGTCACCGACATCGGCGCCGGCAGCGGAAACTGCTTCAGCGCGCCGTCGATCACGAACTCCATCGGCCGCAGGCGTCCGGTCGTCAGCGAGCGGATGCCGATCATGCGATGACCATCGAGCGCGAACGGATCGACCGGCGTGCCGAAGCGCGCAAGATAATCCGGCGTCGCGCAGGTCAACCGCTCGAGCATCGTGACCTGCCGCGCGATCATGTCGCTGTCGGGCAGCTTGCCGAAGCGCAGCACGCAGTCGACGCCTTCGCGGATCAGATCGACCCAGCGGTCGCTCTCGCTCATGTTGATCTCGATGTCGGGATATTCGGCGAGGAAGCCCGGCAGGTTCGGCAGCAGGAAGTGCCGCGCGAGCGTGCCTTGCACCTCGAGCCGCAGTAGCCCCTTCGGCCGCGCGCCGCCGAACGCGCCCTCGGCGTCTTCGAGGTCCGCGATCAGCGACAGGCAGCGGCGGTGGTGCGCCTCGCCATCGAGCGTCGGGCGCACCGTGCGCGTGGTGCGCTCGAGCAGCCGCACGCCGAGCCGCGCCTCCAGTCCCTTTACCGCGTCCGTCACCGTCGAGCGCGGCAGCCCCAGATCGTCGGCGGCGAGCGAAAAGCTGCGCCGCTCGACCACCCGGGAGAACACGCGCATCGCGTCGAAGCGGTCCATTGCCATTATCCGAATACCACGAATAGTGATGCCGGAAGATGCATGATTATCCGGTGAGTGCCAAGGCATAGTGTCCTCCCATCGAACGCGGCACGGCCGCACAATCTGATGGGAGACTGAAAATGACCAACCAAACCAACAAGGTAGCTCTGGTGACGGGCGCCTCGCGCGGGATCGGCGCGGCGGTCGCCGAACGTCTCGCCAGGGACGGCTTCACCGTCGTCATCAACTACTCCGGCGACGCCAAGCCGGCCCAGGCGGTGGCCGACAGGATCGAGGCCGCCGGCGGCCGGGCACTGACCGCGAAGGCCGATGTCAGCGATGCCAACGCGGTGCGCGGCATGTTCGACGCGGCGGAGGCGGCGTTCGGCGGCGTCGACGTGCTGGTCAACAATGCCGGCATCATGAAGCTCGGCAAGATCGCCGACAGCGACGACGCCGCGTTCGACCAGCAGGTCGCGGTCAACCTGAAGGGCAGCTTCAACACCATGCGCGAGGCGGCGCGCCGGCTGCGCAACGGCGGACGCATCGTCAACTTCTCGACCAGCGTCGTCGGCACCAGGCTCGAGACCTACGGCATCTATGTCGCGACCAAGGCCGCGATCGAGTTGTTGAGTGCGATCCTGTCCAAGGAATTGCGCGGCCGCGGCATCACGGTGAACGCGGTCGCGCCCGGGCCGACCGCGACCGACCTGTTCCTGCACGGCAAGTCGGACGAATTGATCGACCGCTTCGCCAAGATGGTGCCGCTGGAGCGGCTCGGCACGCCCGATGACATCGCCAATGCCGTGGCCTTCCTCGCCGGCCCCGACGGCTCCTGGATCAACGGCCAGACGCTGCGCGTCAATGGCGGCCTGGTCTGACGCCCTCGCACCTTCAACCCAACTCCCGTTCAACTCGACTTCAAAAGGATATGTGTCATGAAACAGGTCATCGTCATCACCGGCGCTTCGAGCGGCTTCGGCCGCCTCACCGCCAACGCGCTCGCCAAGGCCGGCCACATCGTCTACGCCTCGATGCGCCACACCACCGGCCGCAATGCCGCCGCGGTCGCCGATATCGAGGAGTTCGCGCGCGACAACAAGGTCGACCTGCGCTCGCTCGAGCTCAATGTCGGCTCGCAGGCGTCGGTCGATGCGGCGATTGCGCAGATCGTCGCCGAGGAAGGCCGCCTCGACGTCGTGATGCACAATGCCGGCCACATGGTGTTCGGCCCGGCGGAGGCCTTCACGCCCGAGCAGCTTGCCGAGCTCTACGACGTCAACGTGCTATCGACCCAACGCGTCAATCGCGCGGCGCTGCCGCAACTGCGCAAACAGGGCAGGGGACTCGTGGTCTGGGTGTCGAGCAGCTCTTCGGCCGGCGGCACGCCGCCCTATCTCGCGCCGTATTTCGCGGCCAAGGCCGGCATGGATGCGATGGCGGTGATCTATGCCCGGGAGCTTACGCGCTGGGGCATCGAGACCTCGATCATCGTGCCCGGCGCCTTCACCGGCGGCACCAACCACTTTGCGCATTCCGGCCGTCCCGCGGACGAAGCGCGCGTCGCCGAATATGAGGCCGGTCCCTATGCCGGCTTCGGCGAGGAGATCATGAAGGCGTTCGCGGCGATCGTGCCCGAGGATGCCGACGCCTCGCTGGTCGCGGACGCGATCGTCAAAGTCGTCGACACGCCGTTCGGCAAGCGGCCGTTCCGCGTCCACATCGATCCGACGCAAGATGGCGCCGAAGTCGCATTCGGCGTGATCGACCGCGTCCGCAACGAGATGCTGCACCGGGTCGGCTTCTCCGACCTGCTCAAGCCGCGAGTGAACGGGTAATCCGACGCTCTCCCGCAACGTCATTGCGAGGAGCGACAGCGACGAAGCAATCCTTCCGCCGCGTGTTCGGTGACAATGGATTGCTTCGCTTCGCTCGCAATGACGGGATACGATCCCTCAGGCGCTGTCGGCCCGCTCGCCGTTCAACCACCGAAAAATCTCCGCATTGATCTCGCGCGGATAGGTGTGGCTGAGGTCGTCGATCTCGCGGTAGGTGACATTGGCGCCGGCGGTGGAGAGCGCCGCCTGCGTCTGCCGTGCGGTCTGCACCGGAAACATCCAGTCGAGCTTGCCGTGAGTGATGAAGACCGGCAGGCCGCGCAGCCGCTCTGCGTCCGCCATTTCCGCCATCAGCGGATGAAAGGTCGCCGCAACAGGCGCGAGATGAGTGAACGGCGAGGCGCCGTCGAGCCCGGTGACGTAGCAGAAGGTGCCGCCGTCGCTCATGCCGGTCAGAAGCATGCGCGAGGCGTCGATGCTCCAGCGGCCGCGCACCGTCTCGAGGATGCGCATGAGGTTCGGCGTGTCGGTATCGTCGCCCATCAGAGCCCAGGTCGGGCCGGTCGCGGTCGGCGCCACCAGGACCGCGCCGAGACTGCGCGCGTCGCGCAGCCAGCTCCACAGAAAGCCGCGCCCGTTGCCGCTGCCGCCATGCAGCGCCATCACCAGCGGCCAGGCGCGATCCGGCGTGTAATACTCCGGCACGTACATCGAGAAGCCGCCGCGGCTGCCCGGCTCGTTGCGCTCGTGGAAGATGCCGGTGTCGACGTTGGGTTTCGCCGCAAGCTTCGCCTGCAGCTCGGCGTCCTCGCGCAGATCGGGCGCGATGAAGAAGCCGCTGACCGGCGGCAGCTCGGTCAAGGGATACAGCGCCTCCTGCGCCCGCGGCAGATAGCGCAGCGCGCGGAACACGCTGACCAGATCGCCTTCGCCGTTCTGCACGGCGCGCAGCCCTGCGTAGCCGGCGAGCGCCGGTTCGATCGCAGCTTCAAGCGCGGTCTTGATGTGCGCGAATTTCTCCGGCCAGTCGGCAAGCCGCGGCCGCACCGCCTGCAAGGCCTCTTCGGGCTCGCCCGCGATCTGCATCACGCGATCGAAGTCCGGCGGATTGAGGTTGCGCGCGACAAAGGACAGCGATTCCAGCGTCTGCAGCAGCGGCGGCAACACGGCCACGATGTCGTCAACCACCGCCTCGCTCATCCCCGCTGCCTCTTCTGTATTAATGCAGCCGCGGCGCCTTCAACAGCTTCATGCGGTCGATCGAGGTCAGCGTGACGTCGAAGGTGACGCCCTCGTGATAGACGGTCAGCGGCACGTCCACGCCGGCCGCGCCGAGCGACCAGAACTTGCGGTAGAAGCCGGTCTGGCTCGTCACCTTGTCGCCGTCGACCGCGAGAATCACGTCGCCGGTCTTCAGCTCGGCGCGCGCCGCGGGTCCCTTGCTGGCGACACCGACCACCACGAGGCGGTTGTCGATCTCGGTCGTGTACATGCCGAGCCACGGCCGCGCCGGCTTGTCGACCCGGCCGAACTTGCGCAGGTCGTCCAGCACCGGATTGAGCAGATCGATCGGCACGATCATGTTGACATGCTCGGCGTGGCCCGAGCGCTCGCGTTCGAGCTGCAGCGAGCCGATGCCGATCAGCTCGCCGGCATTGTTGATCAGCCCGGTGCCGCCCCAGTTCGGATGTGCGGGACAGGTGAAGATGGCCTCATCCAGCAGATACTCCCAGTAGCCGGCGAACTCCTGCTTGGCCACGATTTGGCTTGCGACCGAACGCGTGCGCCCGCCGGCGCCGCCGACCACCACATTGTCGCCGACCTGGGTTGCCGCCGACGAGCCGAGCGGCAGCGGCGCGACGTCGAGCTGGCCGAGCGCCTGCACCAGCCCGAACCCGGTCTCGGAATCGAAGCCGAGCGCATGACCCTCCACCACGCGTCCGTCGGCGCGGTGCAGCCAGACCGTCTCTGCCTCAGTGATGAGATAACCTATCGTGAGCACCAGCCCGTCGTCGATCACGACGCCGTTGCCGGCGCGTTCGGTGCCCAGCGTCTCGGCGCTGAAGGCGTCCGGCGGAATGATCGAATGCAGCCCGACCACACTCATCAGCGCGCGATCGAGATCGTAGCGGTAATCTTCAGGACGAGGCTGAAAGGCCGCGGGCACTTTCCATTCGGTCACGGAGGGCATCAAAGGATCTCCTGGCGTGCAGGGCGCTGGAACCTCAACGTAGACCGAGGTTCTGCCGGCAGGGAAGATGGAATGATATACCTTGCAGGGCCGCCTGCACAGCTCATGTGGCGTGCAGACCTGCCCCTCGCAAGACGAAATGAACCTATTCGGCTTTCGCCGCCGCACGCGCCGGCATGATGCGGAAGGCGCGGTTGTCCTTCATCCACGCCGCGCGCTCGTCGCGCAACAGCGTGCGGCGGACTTTACCGGAATCATCGCGCGGCGGAGCGCCGACGAACTCGAAGCTTTCGGGGTGCTTGTAGCGGCTGAGCCGGTCTTTCAGGAAATCGCCCATGCCGTCGGCGATCGCTTGCGCATCGGCGCTGTCGGCGAGCTCGATGATGGCATGCACGCGCTGGCCCAATTCCGGATCGGGCAAGCCCACCACGACGCAGGAGCGCACCCCGGGGCAGGCAGAGACCGCGGCCTCGACCTCGGCCGGATAGATGTTGGCGCCGCCGCGCAAGACCATGTCGGCGAGGCGGTCGCCGAGATAGAGATAGCCTTCCGCATCCAGCCGGCCGATATCACCGAGCGATTCCCAGCCGTCCGGCAGCCGCTTCGGCGTTGCGCCGAGATAGTGATAGGTCGAGCCGGCGCCATCATTGGGCAGGAAATAGATTTCGCCCGTCTCGCCGGGCGCGACGTCGTTGCCGTCCTCGCCGATGATGCGAAGCTTCGCCATGTCGCCGATCTTGCCGACCGAGCCCTTGTGCGTCAGCCATTCCGTGCCGGAGATGATGCAGGCGCCCTGGCGCTCGGTGCCGCCATAGAGCTCCCAGATCCGCTCGGGCCCGAGCCAGGCGATCCAGTTCTCCTTCAGCCAGGGCGGCATCGGCGCGGCCATGTGGAAGACCGTCTGCAGGCTCGACACATCGTAGGCGTCGCGCACGTTCTCCGGCAGCGCCCAGATCCGGTGCATCATGGTCGGCACGAAATTGACCCATTGCACGCGCTCGCGTTCGATCTGGCGCAGCGTCTCCTCGGCATCGAACTTCACCATGCCGGTGACCCTTCCGCCCCCGAACAGCGCAAAGTGCGAGAGGATGAATGGCGCATTGTGATACAGCGGCCCTGGATTGAGCAGCGAGGTGTCGCGCGCAATACCGAGCGTCGCCTCGGCCGTGGTTTCGATCACCGCGGGGTTGTGATCGAGGATCACCTTCGGCCGCCCGGTCGAGCCGCCGCTCGTCATCGCCTTCCAGTAGCGCGCGACCGGGGCATCGAGCGGCGCCTCGGAGAATCCATCCGGCACGAAATTCACCGGCAGCGAATTCGGCGCATTCCAGTCGGCCTCGCCGCCGACCACAAGCGCCGGCTTCAGAATGTCGAGCACCGCGGCGGCTTCGCCGCGCGGCAGCCGCCATGACAGCGAGGTCGGCGTCGCCCCGCACTTCCATACCGCAAAGGAGGTCTCGAAGAACGTGTTGCCGTTCGGCAAGCCGATCGCCACGAAATCGCCGGGCTTGACGCCCCTGGCCGCGAAGGCGCGCGCCCGTGCATTGGCGCGGCGCTCGAGCTCGAGCCAGGTCAGCGCATCCGCGCCATGACTGATGGCGATCGCGTCAGCGGGCTTGCGTTCGGCATACCAGCGCGGCACGTCGGCGAGGGGGATCAGCATGGGTCGTTTCCGTCGAAAAGGCGGCTTGAAGCGCTCTTGTTGCAGGGATGTGGCCAAGGCCACGGCCGCCACTTCACCAACAGTGCGGTCTCCGTGTCAAGCCGATGGCTGCCGAGGCGGCCGGTATCCCGCTGGTGGAATTGCAGAATCCCTGTTCGCTAAAAGCCCCGTCAAGATTCCGGTAAAGTTCAAGCGATCGCGCTAAGCCGGGCTTTACGGGGGGCCGGCATTGTGGCCGTTGCGGTTCTGTGCCGCGCGCGTCGATCGACGCGCGCGGTCTGCAATGTCTTTCAATGACCAATGGCTTCAAGGACGGCGACGATGGCGAGCAGTGGAGCACGGATCAAGGTCAGTCGCGAGCCGCGGCGCCAGCTCAACAATCGTGCGGCCTGGATCACGGTCGATGACGGCGCGACCGAGAGCGAATGCGCCGTGGTCGACATCTCGCCGGGCGGCGCCAAGATCACCACCGAGGTCGAGTTCGAGGTGAAGGACCACCTCGCGCTGACGCTGCTCGCCGATCACGCCAAGCGCTATCCTTGCGAGGTGGTCTGGCGTCGCGGCAAGACCTACGGACTCAAATTCGTGACGGCCGAAGCCGAGCCGGTTGAACCGGCCGCAGAGCCGGCCGGCGCGACCTAGCGCAGAATTCATCAATCGATGTGCGAATGGACGTTCGGCGTAGGCCATCGCCGATCGCTTCGGCCGCGCGTTCAATTGCTCACGTCGGAATTTCCCACGCAAGCGTGGTTCACGTCATCGCCGCTGCGGGTTGTTGTCGGCATTGCCGGTGGTGCCCGTCGGACCTCCCGGTAGCGCGGGTGCGGCGCTGCCGCCGCCGGTGCCGGAAGACGGTGCGACGCGCTGGCCGGACTGGGTCGGGAGCGCGGTGCCGCCGACGCCGTTCGACGGCGCGGCGCGGTCGCCCGGCCTGGGCGGCAGCGGGGTGCCGCCGGTGTTCTGCGCGAGAAGCTGGGCCGGTGCGAGGACGAGGCCGGCGGCGACGACGATGGCAAATTTGGTCTTGAACATGCGCTGGTCCGAGATGGCGCGGTGAGGCTGCGGCGAGAGGCACAGCCGCGACGGACACGAGATCCGCCAAGCCCGCGAGATTGCGATACCAGCATAACGTCCGCCGCATTTGATGCGTTCCCGGACGCCTCGCCAGGACGAAGCAAATATCCGTGTGGTCAACCGCGACGATGATCACGGAGCCGCGCTGCGATAGCCTTGCGCGAGGCCGCTTTCGGCCTCACCCGGTACACCGCCGCTTGCGATCAGCCGCGGTAGCGCAACGCGTCGACCAGCAATGCAAACGCCGGCGAGGATTGCCGGCGGCTCGGATAATAGAGGTGATAGCCCGGAAACGGCGTGCACCAGTCGTCGAGCACCTGGATCAACTGTCCCTTGGCGAGTTGCGCGCGCACCTGATCCTCGGCGATATAGGCGAGTCCCAGCCCGGCCAGCGCTGCCTTGATGCGTAATGGGGTGCTGTTGAACACCAATTGCCCGTCGACGCGGACCTTGAGCGGGCGGCCGCGCCGCTCGAACTCCCAGGCATAGATGCCGCCATGGGTCGGCAGGCGGATGTTGATGCAGGCATGCTGGGTCAGGTCCTGCGGTCGTCTCGGGCGCTCCCGCCGCTTGAAATAGGAGGGAGCACCGACCACGACCATGCGGAAATCCGGCCCGATCCGCACCGCGATCATGTCTTTCGCGAACTGCTCGCCGAGGCGAACGCCGGCGTCAAATCGCTCCGCGACGATGTTCGCGAGACCGTTATCGACGGTCAAGTCCACCTTGATGTCGGGATAGCGCGGCAAAAACTCCGCCAGCGCCGGCCACAGGATGGTCTCGGCGGCGTGCTCGCCGGCGTTGATGCGGATGGTGCCGGCGGGCTTCTCGCGCAGCGCGCTCAGCGCTGACAGCTCGGCTTCGATCTCCTCGAAGCGCGGGCCGATGCCTTGCAGCAGCCGTTCGCCGGCGGCGGTCGGCGCGACGCTGCGCGTGGTGCGGGTCAAAAGCCGTACGCCGAGCCGTTCCTCCAGCGCGCGCATGGTGTGGCTGAGCGCCGATTGCGACACCCGGGACGACGATGTGGATGTAGGCTATGCAACACACTCGCCGTCGTCCTGGCGAAAGCCAGGAGGTAGATTCACATTCGAAGTGCAACACTTGAGCAAAGGCCTCGGCAGGCGTGCGGTAGTCAAGGCATTTGCGCGGGGTGTTGTTGTAGGCGGCGATGAACTGGCGGAATCTGGCGGTCGAGAGGGTTACGAGATCGGTCTTGCGGGGAATAAAGCGGCGCATCCTGCCGATAGCGTTCTCGATGCCGCCCTTCTGCCAGGGGGCGTGGGGATCGCAGAAGAAGGTCTCGATCGAGAGGCGGTGCAGCGCCAGGTGACCGGCGAACTCGGTGCCGTTGTCGAAGGTCACGGTCTGGCGCAGCTCCTGTGGCAGGGTCGCGAAGAAGCCCACGAGATGGCGGGCGACACCGCGCGCGACCTTGCTGGCAAGGCGGATGCCGAGCAGCAGACGCGAGGTGCGCTCGTGCACGGTCAGCACGGCCTGACCGTATTTCGAGAACATCATCAGGTCGGCCTCCCAGTGTCCGGGCACGCTGCGGTCGGCCACTTCGATCGGCCGATTTGCCAAGGAAACACGGCCTTCGATGAAGCTTGCGGGGCTGCCGCCCCTCTTGCCGCGGCGGCCGCGCTTGCTCTTGGCGCGCGGCAGATAGCGCCGCCAGTTGAAATCCGTGGTGCGCCTGAGTTGGGCATAGATGAAGCGGTAGATGGTCTCGTGCGAGATCACCTTGCGCCCGGACTCGCGGGCCAGCCGGCCGGCGACCTGCTCGGGCGACCAGCCCCGGCGAAGGCGTTCCAACACCGCGCGGCGCAGGCCGGGCTCCCGTTCGAGGCGTCCGCCCGTCCAGCGCCGCGCTCGCATCTGGTGCTGGGCATAGTTTGGCTTGTAGCCGACCTGGCTCCCCCGATTGCGCCTCAGTTCCCGAGAGACCGTTGATGGCGAGCGATCCAGAGCTGCCGCGATTTGCCGGACCGAGCTGCCATTGGCCGATAGGCAGGCAATCTCGCATCGGTCGTCCAGAGAGAGCTGCTTGTAAGTCCGCCCCATGGCAACACCTCCTCAAGGAAGTGTTGCACTTCGTTTGCGAACTCAGGGGACCCATTACCCCAAATCTCAATTGTTGCGCGACGCTGAGGCCGCGATCCCGTTCCCAATCAATTGCGGTGGCTATGGGTCCCGGCTTTCGCCAGAACGACGATCGTGTGTGTGGCATCCGCACTGTAATCGCTCGGCTCGCCGCCTCCGCATGCGCGGGTGATGACACCGCGTGGTGTGAGACGATGAATCGAGAACCATCCTCATCGTCGTCCCGGCGCAGGCCGGGACCCATAACCACCGATGCGAATTGTCAAGTGCGGTTGCAACGACGAGTCCCACCTACAACACCCGCCGCGGCGTATCGGTCCCGGCCTGCGCCGGGACGACGGCGGTATGTGCGGCGCGACTTCAGCCTGTCGTCTCGCCGGGATAAGCCTGGCCATGACGGAGCGTCGCGTTCCACGCCGACATGCGGGTCATTTTTCCGTCAGCTTCAGCTCGATGCGGCGGTTGCGCTTGTAGGCCTCCTCGGTGTTGGCGGGATCGAGCGGCTGGAATTCGCCGAAGCCGGCCGCGACGAGGCGCTGGGCGGGCACGCCGAGCGAGATCAGATATTGCACCACCGAGATCGAGCGGGCCGCGGACAGGTCCCAGTTCGACTTGAAGTTCGGGCCGTTGACCGGACGCACATCGGTATGGCCGTCGACGCGCAGCACCCAGGGGATCTCGGTCGGGATCTTCTTGTCGAGCTCGATCAGCGCAGTCGCCAGCGTGTCGAGCTCGGCGCGGCCCTCGGGCAGCAGCGTCGCCTGGCCGGTATCGAAGAACACTTCGGACTGGAACACGAAGCGGTCGCCGACGATGCGGATGTCGGGCCGGTTGCCGAGGATGGCGCGCAGGCGGCCGAAGAATTCGGAGCGGTAGCGCGACAATTCCTGCACGCGCTGCGCCAGGGCGACATTGAGGCGCTGACCGAGATCGGCAATTCGATTTTGCGATTCCTTGTCGCGCTTCTCGCTGGCATCCAGCGCCTCTTCCAGGGCGGCCAATTGCCGGCGCAGCGCGCTGATCTGCTGGTTCAGCACCTCGATCTGCGCCAGGGCCCGCGCCGAGACAGCCTTCTCCGAGTCCAGCGCCTTGCCGAGTTCGTTGGCGCGGCCCTGCGCGTCGCTGCCGGAACTCGCGAGTCCCTCATAGAGCCCCTTGATGCGGTCGCGCTCGCCTTCCGCGGAAGCGAGCCCGGCGCGCAGCTGCGAGACCTGGTCGTCGAGGCTGAGCTTGCCGAGCTTTTCCAGCGACAGGAGCTCGTTGAGCTGGGCGATCTTGGCGTTGAGCTGCTCCAGCGCCTTGTCCTTGCCGGTGACCTCCTGCGACAGGAAGAACTGTACGACCAGAAACACCGACAGCAGGAACACGATCGACAGCACCAGCGTCGACAGCGCGTCGACGAAGCCGGGCCAGTAGTTGAAGGCGCCTTCGCTGCGGCGGGAGCGGGCGAGGGCCATGGGTCTCTCCTTGGGCTTGCTCCCCGGCTAGCTCTTCTCGGGTTGGCGGGCGAGGCGTTCGAGCAGCCGCTGGATCTCGCGGTTCTGCTCGCCCTGGCCGTCGGCCCATTCGCGGATCATCTGCTGCTCGGTGCGCATGTGCGAGACCAGCGCCTGGATCGCCTCGGCAAGGCTCGCCATCGCCGCCGTTGTGCCGCGGCTGGCGCTGCCTTCCTCCAGCGCGGTGCGGAGCCGGTCGATCGCGCCCTGCATGTCGCCGGAGACGCCGGCTTCATCGCCGGAAATGCCGCGCACGGTGGTGGCGAGCCAGTCTTCGAGGTCCGTGTAGAAGCGGTTCTGCGCCTGGCTCGATTGCAGGTCGAGGAAGCCGAGGATCAGGGAGCCGGCGAGGCCGAACAGCGAGCTGGAGAACGAGATCCCCATGCCGCCGAGCGGGGCGGCGAGGCCCTCCTTGAGCGTGTCGAACAGCGAGCCGGCGTCGCCGCCGACCTTGAGCCCGTCGATCACCTTGCCGACCGAGCCGACCGTCTCGATCAGGCCCCAGAAGGTGCCGAGCAGGCCGAGGAAGACAAGGAGGCCGGTCATGTAGCGCGAGATGTCGCGGGCCTCGTCGAGGCGAGTCGCGATGGAATCGAGCAAATGCCGCATCGTGGTCTGGGTGATGGTCATCCGCCCGGAGCGCTCGCCGCCGAGGATCGCCGCCATCGGCGCCAGCAGCTTCGGGTGCCGGGCCGGCGCCAGGCCGGGGTCGGCGATGCGGAAATTGTTGACCCAGGAGACCTCAGGATAGAGCCGGATGACCTGGCGGAAGGCCAGCACGATGCCGATGAACAGCACCGCCCCGATCAGGGCATTGAGCCCGGGATTGGCGAAGAAAGCCTGGATGATCTGCTTGTAGAGCACCACGCCAACCAGCGTGCACAGCACCAGGAAGACCAGCATCCGCACCAGGAAGACGCTGGGCGAGGACAGTTTGCTCAATTCGATCTCCATGTCGGAGCGGGAAGGAGGCATTGCCGGGTCATCCGTTCGCGAAGGCCGCATCTGCGAGCAATATGGCACAGCGGCGGAGTGAGGAAAGCCGATTCCAGGGGCAGCAAACAGGACCTTGGGTTGGAATCTCGTGGGCCGTTGCCGCTTTGCACGGCTTTCCGACCGGTCGGCGCATCACCATCCACAGAGCTGCATACCCCACCCGCAGATCGCGAGATGAGGTCGGTTTGCACGCATCCTTGGGTGGGACGAGCGCGACGCAGGGTGATTCGGTCCGATTGTCTCGGTGTCGCGAGGTGCGGCATTCCGCGCAGGGTAAAATGGCCGGATTCCCGTGCACGCAGTCCTTAATGCATTCCCACAGCTTGCGATGGAACCTGCTCACAATGCAGTGAGTCGATAAAACATGCCGAAAAATCAGGGTGATAGGTTTGTGTGACAATGAGCCGCCCGACAAACGCTTTGCGTCGCAGCAAACGGGTTTTATTTTCCACGCAGCAAAACGAGCGGTGTCGCAGTGACATCGCTGTTCGTTTCTTCAAACCTATCAGGGGCGATCATCTCAATGTCTGGACTTCGCGCGCAATCGGCATGCATTGCATTGATGCTGGCTGCCCTCGCGCCAATGCTTGCTGGCTGCGACGAGCCGAACACCGCAACCGCCGCCGTACAAGCACCCGAGCCGGACGTCAGTGTCGTCACCGTGAGGCCGCAGCCGCGCGCCGTGGTGCGCGAACTGCCGGGCCGCATCGCACCGACGCGTGTCTCCGACGTGCGGCCCCGGGTCTCCGGCAACGTGGTCGAGCGTCTGTTCCGCCAGGGCAGCGAGGTGAAGGCGGGCGATCCGCTCTACCGCATCGATCCGCGCCCGTTCGAGGTCGAATTGCAGTCGACCGAGGCGGCGCTGGCGCGCGCCAAGGCCGTGCTCGAGCAGGCCGCGCTGCAAGCTCGCCGTATCGCCACCCTGACCAGCCAGCGCGCCGCGCCGGAAGCCGAGAATGAAAAGGCGATCGCGACGCTGAAGGGAGCCGAAGCCGACGTTCAGGGCCGCGAGGCCGATGTTGCCCGCGCCAAGCTCAACCTGGATTACGCAACCATTCGTGCGCCGATCGACGGCACCATCGGTGCGGCGCTGGTCAGTGAGGGCGCGCTCGCCGTGCAGAACGAGACCAATCTCGCCACCATCCAGCAGCTCGATCCGATCTATGCCGATTTCACCCAGTCGGTGACCGAGCTCAATCAGCTCCGCCGTGCCTTCGAGACCGGCGACCTCGATCGCATCGCGCCCGACGCGATGAAGGTGCGCCTCGTGCTCGACGACGGCTCGATCTACCCGCTGCCGGGCAAGCTGTTGTTCTCCGATGCCAAGGTCGACGCCCACACCGGGCAGGTGACGTTGCGCGGCGAGTTCCCCAACCCGAAGCGCGAACTGCTGCCGGGCATGTATGTCCGGGTCCGCATCGACCAGGGTCTCGATTCCGACGCGATTGCGGTGCCGCAGCAGGCCGTCCAGCGCAATGGCGGCGGCGGCAGCGAGGTGTTCGTCGTCAAGGACGACAACCACGTCGCGGTACAGTCGGTGCGCACGGGCTCGGTGCAGGACGGACTCTGGTTCGTCACGGAGGGTCTGAAGGCCGGTGACAAGGTCGTGGTCGAAGGCTTCCAGAAGTTCGCGGCCGGCGACAAGGTCCGGCCGCAAGCCTGGCGCGAGGTCGACGCAGCTGCAGCACCGACGGATTCGCACCAGACCGCGCACGCGGTGCGGTGATCCGACATGCCGAGCTTCTTCATCGACAGGCCGATCTTCGCCTGGGTGGTTGCGCTATTCATCTGCCTGATCGGCGCGATTGCGGTGCCGCTGCTGCCGATCGCGCAATATCCGATCATCGCGCCGCCGTCGATCTCGATCTCGACCAGCTATCCCGGAGCCTCGCCGGAAAATCTCTACAACAGCGTCACGCGGCTGATCGAGGAAGAGCTCAACGGCGCCTCCGGCATCCTCAACTTCGAATCGACCAGCGACTCGCTCGGCCAGGTCGAGATCATCGCCAATTTCCAGCCGGGCACCGATACCAACGACGCCTCGGTGGAGGTGCAGAACCGCATCAAGCGCGTCGAGGCGCGTCTGCCGCGTGCGGTGATGCAGCAGGGCATCCTGATCGAGGAAGCCTCCAGCGCGGTGCTCCAGATCATCACGCTGAGCTCGACCGACGGCAGCCTCGACGAGGTCGGGCTCGGCGACTTCATGATCCGCAACGTGCTGGGCGAGGTCCGCCGCATCCCCGGCGTCGGTCGCGCCACGCTGTACTCGACCGAGCGCTCGCTTCGCGTCTGGGTCGATCCGGCTAAGCTCGTCGGCTACGGACTGACCGCCGACGACGTCAACAAGGCCATCGCCGCGCAGAACGCGCAGGTGGCGTCCGGCAGCATCGGCGCCGAGCCGAGCACCGATACGCAGAAGATTTCCGCGCTGGTGCTGGTCAAGGGTCAGCTCTCCTCGCCGGACGAATTCGGCGCCATCATCCTGCGCGCCAATGCCGACGGCTCGACCGTGCGCCTGCGCGATGTCGCGCGCGTCGAGGTCGGCGGGCTCAGCTACCAGTTCAACACGCGCCTCAACGGCAAGCCGACCGCGGGTCTGTCGGTGCTGATGTCGCCGACCGGCAATGCGCTGGCGACCGCGAGCGCGGTCGAAGCGAAGATGAAGGAGCTGTCGCGCTTCTTCCCGGCCAACATCACCTACGAGATCCCCTACAACATCACGCCCGTGGTCGAGGCCTCGATCAAGAAGGTGCTGACGACCCTGGTGGAAGCCGTGGTGCTGGTGTTCGTCGTGATGTTCCTGTTCCTGCAGAACATCCGCTACACCATCATTCCGACCATCGTGGTGCCGGTGGCGCTCTTGGGCGCCTGTTCCACGCTGCTGCTCGCCGGCTACTCCATCAACATGCTCTCGATGTTCGGCATGGTGCTCGCGGTCGGCATCCTCGTCGACGACGCCATCGTCGTGGTCGAGAACGTCGAGCGCATCATGGCCGAGGAAGGCCTGCCGCCGAAGGAGGCGACGCGCAAGGCGATGTCGCAGATCACCGGCGCCATCATCGGCATCACCCTGGTGCTGATGGCAGTGTTCGTGCCGATGGCGTTCTTCCCGGGCTCGGTCGGCATCATCTACCGCCAGTTCTCCGTCACCATGGTCGCCGCGATCGGCTTCTCCGCCTTCCTCGCGCTGTCATTGACGCCGGCGCTGTGTGCGACCCTGCTCAAGCCGGTCAAGAAGGGCCACGGCCATGCCAGCAAGGGCGTGTTCGGCTGGTTCAACCGCGTGCTCGACACCAGCCGCGCGGGCTATACCCGCACCGTGCAGGGTTCGCTGAAGCGCACTGGCCGCCTGATGCTGATCTACCTCGTGCTGTTCCTCGGCGTCGCCTACGGCTTCGTGCGCCTGCCCGGCGGCTTCCTGCCCGTCGACGACCAGGGCTTCGTCACCACCGACGTGCAGACGCCGTCGGATTCGTCCTACGCCCGCACCGAGGCCGTGATCGAGAAGGTCGAAAAATATCTCAAGGACCGCGCCGGCATCGAGAATGTCACCTTCCTCACGGGCTTCAGCTTCTCCGGCCAGGGCATGAACACCGCGCAGGCCTTCATCACCTTGAAGGACTGGTCGGAGCGCGGGCCCAAGGATTCCGCCGCGGCGATCGTCAACGACATCAACCGCGACCTCTCATCGATCCGCGATGCCAAGATCGCGGCGCTGCAGCCGCCGCCGATCGACAACCTCGGCAACTCCTCCGGTTTCTCGTTCCGCCTTCAGGACCGCGGCCAGAAGGGTTATTCGGCGCTGATCGCCGCATCCGATCGCCTGATCGCGGAGGCCAATGCCAGCGCAGTGCTTCAGAAGGTGTATATCGAAGGCCTGCCCGAGGCGGGCGTGGTCAATCTCGTGATCGACCGCGAGAAGGCCGGCGCCTTCGGCGTCACCTTCGAGGACATCAACAACACGATCTCGACCAATCTCGGCTCGAACTACATCAACGACTTCCCGAACCGCGGCCGCATGCAGCGCGTCGTGGTGCAGGCCGACGCCCGCGACCGCATGCGGACCGAGGACATCCTCAACTACAACGTCAAGAACAGCCGCGGCCAGCTGGTGCCGTTCTCGTCCTTTACCACGGTGGAATGGGCACGCGGTCCGACGCAGATCGCCGGCTTCAACTATTATCCGGCGGTGCGCATCTCCGGCGAAGCGAAACCCGGCTTCACCTCGGGCGATGCGATCGCCGAGATGGAGCGGCTTGCCGACAGATTGCCGCGCGGCTTCGGCTATGAATGGACCGGACAATCGCTCCAGGAAAAACTGTCGGGCTCGCAGGCGCCGTTCCTGCTGGCGCTCTCGGTATTCGTGGTGTTCCTGTGTCTGGCCGCGCTGTACGAGAGCTGGACCATTCCGCTCGCAGTGCTGCTGACCGTGCCGCTCGGCATCGTCGGCGCCGTCGCCGCAGCCATGCTGCGCGGCCTGCCCAACGACGTCTACTTCACCGTCGGCCTGATCACCATCATCGGCCTCGCCGCGAAGGACGCGATCCTGATCATCGAGTTCGCGAAGGATCTGCGGAAGGAAGGCAAGCCGCTGGTGGAAGCCACCATTGAGGCCTGCCGCCTGCGCTTCCGCCCGATCCTGATGACCGGCCTCGCCTTCATCTGCGGCGTGCTGCCGATGGCGATCGCGCATGGCGCCGGCGGCGCCAGCCAGCAGGCGCTGGGCAGCATCGTGATGGGCGGCATGATCGCGGTGGTGATCCTGGCGCTCCTGATGGTGCCGGTGTTCTTCGTCTCGGTGCAGCGCGTGCTGGGCGGGGACCGGGAGCAGGCCGCGGAGAATGCCGAAGTCTACGGCCCGCCTGCGCCGGCAAGGGGAGGCCACTGATGTCCGTCGGCGGCGCCTCCGGCTTGCTTTTCCAGCATAGTCAATCCAGATTGCAGCTCTGGATTGAACGGGGAGCGGTCAGGCAACCCGGAGATTGAGAGCATGCGATGCGGCCGAGCGATATTGCGATCTCGAACTATCGCTCGATCCGGCGGCTCTCGATGGCCATTCAACCGCTGTCGGTCTTCGTCGGCGAGAACGGCGTCGGCAAATCCAATCTCTACAAGTCGCTGTCGCTGCTGCGCGACGCGGCGACCGGCCGGATCACGCGCACGATCGCCGACGAGGGCGGATTGAACTCGGTCTGCTGGTCAGGCATGCGCCAGCGCGGCGAGGACGGGCGGCTGCGATTGGCGGCCAGATTCGACAACATCAAATACGCGATCGAACTCGGACATCCGGGCCCGGTCGAGGCGGCATTTCCCGGCGAGCCGATGATCAAGTCCGAACGCATCGAGGCGTTCCATGGCAAGCGGAAAGTCCTGATGATGGAGCGGACGAATTCACATGTCAGCGTCCGCGGCGAGAGCGGCGCCTGGAGCGAGCACAAGAATGCGGTGTTGCCATCGGAAACCGCGCTCGCCGATTTCCTCGACGGCCAGACATGTCCCGAAGTCGGCTTGATCAGGAACGCCTTGCAGAGCTGGCGCTTCTATCACGATTTCCGCACCGATCCGGCGTCGCCGATCCGCAAGCCCTGCCTCGCGATCACGACGCCGTCGCTGAGCGCCGATGGCAGCGACCTGGCTGCCGTTTTGGCAACGCTCTACGCGATCAGGGAGGATGCGGCCGACCTGCAGGATGCGATCGAGGATGCATTCCCCGGTGCCGAGCTCCGGGCATGGGAAGCAAACGGGCGCTGCGAATTCGAGTTGCGGCAGGCGGACATGCCGCGCCCGTTCAAGGCGCACGAACTATCCGACGGCACGCTGAAATATATCTGCCTGCTCGCCGTGTTCATGGGCTATCGCCTGCCGCCGTTCATCGCGCTGAACGAGCCCGAGACCAGCCTGCATCCATCGCTGTTGGCGCCATTGGCGAGGTTGATCGCCAAGGCGTCGCGCCGCGCCGACATCTGGATCGTCACCCATTCGGAACAACTGATGGAGGCACTGCGCAGCGAGAGCTCGGTGCCGCTCCGCCGGGTGATCAAGGCGAAGGGCGCCACCACCATCGAGGGCCTGACCGCTGGCGGTGAATTTCGTGACCGGGAAGACGACCAGGATGACGATGACGATGACGATGATGACGACGAATAGATCGCGCCGTCGCGCTACTGCCCGAGCGGCTTCAGGATCTTGATCAGCTCGCCGTGCACGAACTCGTTGCCGCAGACCACGTGGCCGGTCTGCAGCGGGTCGTCATTGCCCTGGATGCCCGAGACGGTGCCGCCGGCTTCGCGGACCATCAGCTGGCCGGCGGCGATGTCCCAGGATTGCAGGTTGCGCTCCCAATAGCCGTCGAGGCGGCCGGCGGCGACGAAGGCGAGGTCGAGCGAAGCGGCGCCGAAGCGGCGCAGGCCCGCGACCTTGGTCTGGATCGCGGTCATCTCGCGGCGGAATTCCTCGTGGTCGCCGCGGCCGATATGGGGCAGGCCGCAGGCCACAACGCATTCGTTGAGCTGGCGGCGGCCGGCCACGCGCAGGCGCTGGTCGTTGAGGAAGGCGCCCTTGCCGCGCTCGGCGATGTAGAGCTCGTCATTGGCGGGGTTGTAGATCACGCCGGCGATGATCGTGCCCTCACGCGCGAGGCCGATCGAGATCGCGAATTGCGGGATGCCGTGCAGGAAATTGGTGGTGCCGTCGAGCGGATCGACGATCCAGGTGTGGCTCTTGTCGGTGCCTTCGCGGGTGCCGCCCTCTTCGCCGATGAAGCCGTAGCCGGGCCTTGCCTTGGCGAGGTCCTGATAGAGGATCTCCTCGGCGCGCTTGTCGGCGAGCGAGACGAAATTCGCCGGCCCCTTCAGCGAGACCTGGAGATGCTCGATCTCGCCGAGATCGCGCTTGAGGCTGCGGCCGGCGCGGCGCGCGGCCTTGACCATGACGTTGATAACAGCGGAATAGAGCATGATGGAAGCTGGTGGCTTTCGAGCGTTGGAAATCGATCGGGCAGCGTAGCAAGACCCTGCCCGTCATCCTGAGGAGCGCGGAACGCGCGCCTCGAAGGATCGACGGCCCGGTCCGGGGCCGTCGATCCTTCGAGGCTCGCTCCGCTCGCACCTCAGGATGACGGGAAACGGCCTGTGGCGCCCTTAGTTTCGGACTGGGTGCCCTCTGGAAGTGGCGCCGTCAAGGCGTCATTTGACGTTGTTTCCGATCCATTTTCGCGCGGCTGCTTCGCCCTTGGCGCGGTCTTCCGGGCTCATATCGGCCAGGATGTCGTCGAGATCGGGGTCGCCCTTGCCGGCGGTCTTGGCGACCGTGTGCCATTTCAGCGCCTCGACCTTGTCCACCGGGGCGCCGACGCCGGTCGCCAGCACATGGGCGAGCCGGTTCTGCGCGATCGCGCTGCCCTGGCGGGACGCCTTGCGGAGCAACGCGACGGCCGCCGGCTGGTTCTTCGGCGTGCCGGTGCCGTTGAACATCGCGATCGCATATTCGACCTCGGCATCGACGTTGTCGGCGAGCGAGGCGGCCTGGAGCAGCCGCACCGCGCGTTCCGGGTCCTTCGGCACACCGGTGCCTTCCTTGTAGAAGGTCGCGAGCGCGTATTGCGCCTCGGGCAGGCCTGCATCGGCGGCCTGGCGCAGCAGCTCCGCCGAGCGCTTGACGTCCTGCGGCAGGGTCTGGCCGTCGAGATAGAGCAAGGCGAGGTTATAGGCGGCCTTGGGCTCGCCGAGCTTGGCGGCGGAGGCCATCAGCTTGACCGCCTCGCCCTTGTCGACCGGGCCGCCGCGGCCCGACATGCGCAGCATGGCGAGCGCGAACATCGCCTCGCGATCGCCGGAATCGGCGGCGCGCTTGTACCATTCGGCCGCCTTGGCGTAGTCGCGCTTGACGCCGAGCCCATTGGCATAGAGCTCGCCCAGCATCGTCATGGCCTTGGCATCGTTGTTGTTCTGCGCGCGCACGGTCGCGAGGTCGAACGCGGTCTTGTACATGCCGCGCTGATAGGCGCCGTAGACGAGGTCGACATTGGGATCGTCGACGGCCTGGGTCGGGGTCGGCGAGGGAGTCGGAGATGCGGCAGGCTTCGGCGTCGCGGAGGCGGCGGGCTTGGGCGTCGGCTTCTTCGCGACCGGCGAATGCACCTTCGGCTTCGGAGCCTCCTTCTTCGCGGGCGGCGTCTGTGCCGGCGGCGTGATCGAGAGCTGCGCCATCGCGCCGCTCGCCAGCATCGTGCAGCCGAGCGCAACACCTATCGGACGCAGGCATTTCATTCCGGCGTCATCCCTCGGCCTTTCCGTCGGCCTTGGCCCTGCCGAATGTGCCCGGCATGCGCTCGCGCAATCGCGTCGCCGATCTCGACAAGCGCCGCCTTGGCGCCGCGCGGATCGGACCAGATGAACTCTCCGACCAGCACGAAATCGGCGCCGGCCGCCGCGAACGCCTCGGCTTCCTCGCGCGAGGTGGCAAAGCCGACGCAGGGCGGCTCGAACAGCTCGGCCCACCAGTCCAGCCGTTCGGCGATGGCCTGGGATGACGGGCGCTGGCCTTTCTCGTCGGGCTCGCCGAACAGCACGTAGTCGGCGCCCATCTCGCCCGCGCTCATGGAATCGTGGCGCGTGGCAAGCCCGCCGACGCCGGCGATGCGATCGGGCTTGAGCGAGGGCGCCGCCTCTTCCAGCGCGGCAAGGCCGGTGAGGTGCGCGCCGTCGGCGCCGGCGCGGGCCACGACATCGGGGTGACCGTCGATCAGCAGCGCCGCGCTGGCGTTCTGGATCGCAGGCGCCAGCGCCTTGATGGTGGAGATCATGCTGCGCGGATCGCTCTCGCGCAGCCGCACCAGCACGGCCGCGACATCGGCCGCGGCAAGCAGCTCGGTGAGCTCGGCCGCAAGCTGAGCGGGCTCATCGACCACCGGCGTTGCCAGATAGAGGCGCGGCGCTGGCCGCGGCGGAACGGGCTTGGTCGCCAACTACGCCGCCTGTTTCTCGAGGCCGGCTTCCCAATCGCCGGTGCTCGCGAGCCCGTTCATCCGCGCGCGATGGCTGAAGGCGCGCTGTCCGGCCGCGACGTTCCCGGCCTTGCCGGACCAGGCCTTCTGCGGCGCGGCCTGGAGCGCGCGGCCGTAGGAGAAGGTCAGTTTCCAGGGCAAATTGCCGATCTTGTTCATGGCGTCGAGGTGGGCGGTTGCTTCCTCGTCGCTCTGGCCGCCGGAGAGGAAGGCGATGCCGGGCACGGCTGCGGGCACGCAGGCCTTGAGCAGCCGGATCGTCTTCTCCGCGACCTCCTCGACGGAGGCCTGCTTCGGACACTTCTTGCCCGAGATTGCCATGTTCGGCTTCAGCACCATGCCTTCGAGCGCGACGCGCTGCACGCGCAACTCCTGGAACGTCTTGTTGAGGACGCGTTGCGTCACCTCATAGCACCGGTCGATGTCGTGATCGCCGTCCATCAGCACTTCCGGCTCGACGATCGGCACGATCTGCGCGGCCTGGCACAGCGCGGCATAGCGCGCCAGCGCGTGGGCGTTGACGCTGATCGCGGTCATCGAGGGGATGCCGCTGCCGATGTCGATCACCGCGCGCCATTTGGCAAAGCGCGCGCCGCGCTCGTAATATTTCTTCAGCCGCTCGGCGAGCCTGTCGAGCCCGACCGTGACGAGCTCGCCCGGGCACATCGGCAGGGCTTGCGTGCCCTCGTCGACCTTGATCCCCGGGATGGCGCCGCTCTGCTCGATCAGCTTGACCAGCGGCGTGCCGTCCTTGGCGTCCTGCCAGATCGTCTCGTCATAGAGGATCACCCCGGAGATGTACTGGCTCATGGCGTCCTTGGCGCGAAACAGCATCTCGCGATAGTCGCGGCGGTTCTCTTCCGTCGATTCCACGCCGATGGCGTCGAAGCGCTTCTTGATGGTGCCGGAGGATTCGTCGGCGGCAAGGATGCCCTTGCCTGGGGTGACCATGGCAAGCGCGATTTTGTTCAGGTCGGAGAGGTTCATCGGGGCGTCCTCCAGAGCCATTGCCTTTGCAAACCAAAATAGGCGGTTCTCGGGCAAATGCCTAGAAAACGTTCGTCGCGGCCGGTGTTTGTCGCAGCCGGCGATCAAGCCCTCGGGACACCGTTTCCGACTGCGCCGGAGCCGGTGTCCCGCCGTAATGTTTCAGGCGATATGTTGTCAGGCAACCTTGTCAGGCCACCTTGGGGTCGAGCTCGCCCTTGGCGTAGCGCTTGGCCATCTCGGCGGTGGTCAGCACCTTCTTGACCTTGGAGGCCTGGCCGGCGGTATTGAACTCCTGAAGGCGCTGCTTGCACAGCTTGGTCATCGCTTCCATCGCCGGCTTCAAATATTTGCGCGGATCGAACTCTTCCGGATTGTCCTTGAGCACCTTGCGGATCTGGCCGGTCATCGCCATGCGGTTGTCGGTGTCGATGTTGATCTTGCGCACGCCGTTCTTGATGCCGCGCTGGATCTCGCTGACAGGCACGCCCCAGGTCGGCTTCATCTTGCCGCCATAGGCGTTGATGATGTCCTGGAGATCCTGCGGCACCGACGAGGAGCCGTGCATGACGAGATGGGTGTTCGGCAGCTTGCGGTGGATCTCCTCGATCACGTTCATGGCGAGGATGTCGCCATCGGGCTTGCGGGTAAATTTGTAGGCACCGTGAGAAGTCCCCATCGCGATCGCGAGCGCGTCGACCTTGGTCTCCTTGACGAACTTCACGGCCTCGTCCGGATTGGTCAGGAGCTGGTCGTGGCTGAGCTTGCCTTCGGCGCCGTGGCCGTCTTCCTTGTCGCCCATGCCGGTTTCGAGCGAGCCGAGCACCCCGAGCTCGCCTTCGACCGAGATGCCGCCGAGATGGGCCATGTCGGTCACGGTCTTGGTGACGCCGACATTGTAGCCCCAGTCGCCGGGGGTCTTGCCGTCGGCCTTGAGCGAGCCGTCCATCATGACCGAGGTGAAGCCGGCCTGGATCGCGGTCATGCAGGTCGCCGGCTCGTTGCCGTGGTCGAGATGCACGCAGACCGGAATGTGCGGATAGATCTCGGTCACCGCGTCCATCATGTGCTTGAGCATGACGTCGTTGGCGTAGGAGCGGGCACCGCGCGAGGCCTGGATGATGACGGGCGCGTCGACCTGGTTGGCCGCGTCCATGATCGCCAGCGCCTGCTCCATGTTGTTGATGTTGAAGGCCGGTACGCCGTAATCGTTCTCCGCCGCGTGGTCGAGCAGTTGACGTAACGTGATCCGAGCCATTCCATTTCTCCCTGTAGTGCAAGTTCGCGGATGTGACCTAAATCAACCTTTTTTCAAGACTTCGACGCCGGGCAGCGGCTTGCCTTCCATCCATTCGAGGAACGCGCCACCGGCGGTCGACACGTAGGAAAAATCGCCGCCCACGCCCGCCTGGTTCAGCGCCGCGACGGTATCGCCGCCGCCGGCGACCGAGATCAGCTTCTTCGTCTTGGTGCGTTCGGCGGCATGTTTGGCCGATACCACCGTGCCGCGGTCGAACGGCTGCATCTCGAAGGCGCCCAGCGGTCCGTTCCAGACCAGGGTTGCCGCATCGTCGATCGCCGCGTGGACGCGCGCGACCGATTGCGGGCCGACGTCGAGGATCATGCCGTCGGCCGGGATCGCATCGAGCCCATAGGCATGCGACGGCGCGTTGGCCGCGAAATGATAGGCGACGGTCGCATCCACGGGGAGGATGATGGCGCAGTTGGCGGCGTCCGCCTTCTCCATGATGCGCAGCGCGGTCGGCGCGAGGTCCTTCTCGGCCAGCGACTTGCCGATCGCGACGCCCTGGGCGTGCAGGAAGGTGTTTGCCATGCCGCCGCCGATCACGAGTGCGTCGACCTTGGTCACGAGATTTTCGAGCAGGTCGATCTTGGTCGAGACCTTGGCGCCGCCGATGATCGCGATCACCGGCTTGGTCGGGGACCCCAGCGCCTTCTCCAGCGCATCGAGCTCGGCCTGCATGGTGCGGCCGGCATAGGCCGGCAGCTTGTGGCCGAGGCCTTCGGTCGAGGCATGGGCGCGGTGCGCCGCCGAGAAGGCGTCGTTGACCCAGATGTCGCCGAGCTTGGCGAGCTCCGCGACGAAGGCGGGATCGTTCTTTTCCTCTTCCTTGTGGAAGCGGGTGTTTTCGAGACAGAGGATGTCGCCGTCCTTGAGCGCCGCCACGGCCTTGGCCGCGGGTTCGCCGATGCAGTCGTCGGCGAAGGCGACCGGCTTCTTCACCACCTTCGACAGCGCTTCGGCGACGGGCTTGAGCGACTCCTTGGCATCGCGCCCCTTCGGCCGGCCGAAATGCGCGAGCAGGATGACCTTGCCGCCCTTGTCGGCGAGCTCGGTGATGGTCGGCGCCACGCGCTCGAGCCGGGTCGAGTCGGTGACGCGCCCGTTCTCCATGGGCACGTTGAGGTCGACGCGCAGCAGCACGCGCTTGCCCTTCACGTCCACGTCGTCGAGGGTGCGGAACGATTTTGTCATGAGCGTTTCCTGTGCGGCCGGACACCGCCGTCCGACGGACGGCGTCGCTTTCGCTTGCCGATGTCGCGGCCGTTGAGGTCGCGAACGCAGGGGGCAAACACGCAGATGCCCGGCGGTGAGCCGGGCATCACGAACAGTCGAACTTAAACCAGCTTGCCGATCGCGACGGCGGTGTCCGCCATGCGGTTCGAGAAGCCCCACTCGTTGTCGTACCAGGACATCACGCGCACCAGCGTGCCGTTCTGCACCTTGGTCTGGTCCTCATGGAAGGTCGAGGAGTGCGGATCGTGGTTGAAGTCGATCGAGACGTTCGGCGCACTGGTGTAGCCGAGGATGCCCTTGAGCTGCTGCTCGCTGGCGCGCTTCATCGCCGCGTTGATCTCCTTGGCGTCGGTGGCGCGCTTGGCGACGATCTTGAGGTCGACCACCGAGACGTTCGGGGTCGGCACGCGGATCGCGACGCCGTCGAGCTTGCCCTTCAGCTCGGGCAGCACGAGACCGATCGCTTTCGCAGCACCGGTCGAGGTCGGGATCATCGACATCGCAGCGGCGCGGCCGCGGTAGAGATCCTTGTGCAGCGTGTCCAGCGTCGGCTGGTCGCCGGTATAGGCGTGGATCGTGGTCATGAAGCCGGTCTCGATGCCGACGAGATCGTTCAGCACCTTGGCGACCGGCGCGAGGCAATTGGTGGTGCAGGAGCCGTTCGAGACGACCAGATGATCCTTGGTCAGGGTGTCGTGGTTGACGCCGTAGACGATGGTGGCATCGGCGCCGTCGGCGGGCGCGGAGACCAGCACGCGCTTGGCGCCGGCGGTCAGATGGGCGGAGGCCTTGTCCTTCGAGGTGAAGATGCCGGTGCATTCCAGCGCGATGTCGACGCCGAGATCCTTCCAGGGCAGCTTCGAGGGATCGCGCTCGGCGGTCACCTTGATCTTGCCGTTGCCGAAGCTGATGGAGTCGCCATCGACGGTGACAGTGCCGGGGAAGCGGCCATGGACGCTGTCGAAACGGAGCAGATGGGCGTTGGTCTCGACCGGGCCGAGATCGTTGATGCCCACGACCTCGATGTCCTTGCGGCCTGACTCGGCGATAGCCCGCAGGACGTTGCGGCCGATGCGGCCAAAACCGTTGATTCCGACGCGGACTGCCATGTTCGTCTCCTCTAATGCTGTCGTCAGCCCCGCGGGAGTGCTCCCACGAGGTTTTTACGGCGGAACGCCCGGTTCGGCCGGGCGCGTACGGAAAAGATGGAGCTTAGGTAATCCTTTTTTGCGACAAGCTCAACCTTGGCCGACGGGTGTCAGGCCAGCGTCAGACGCGCTTGGTGGCAGCGTTAACGACGGCTTCAGCAGTAATGCCGAAATGCCGGAAAAGGTCCTTCGCCGGCGCGCTGGCGCCAAATCCGTGCATGCCGATGAATTCGCCGTCATGGCCGATCACGGCATCCCAGCCCCAGCGCACCGCGGCCTCGATCGCGATCTTGACCGGGGCGTTGCCGATAATGGCATTTTGCCGCTCGGCGGGCTGTGCCAGCAGCAATTCCAGCGACGGGACCGAGACCACCCGCGTCGCGATGCCGCGTCCGGCGAGCTGCTTCTGCGCCTCGACCGCGATCTGGACCTCGGAACCCGACGCGAACAATGACACTTTTGCGTCACCCTGGGCCGCGACCAGCTCATAGGCGCCGGCTGCGCAGGGATTGTCGTTCGGTGCGGTGGTCCGCAGCTGCGGCAGGTTCTGCCGTGTCAGCGCCAGCACGGTCGGACCGTCGATACGGTTGAGCGCGAGCTCCCAGCATTCTGCGACCTCGATGGAATCGCAGGGGCGGAACACGCGCATGTTGGGAATGGCGCGAAGCGCGGCGAGATGCTCGACCGGCTGGTGCGTCGGGCCGTCCTCGCCGAGGCCGATGGAGTCGTGCGTCATCACATAGACGACGCCGGTGCCCATCAGCGCGGCAAGGCGCATCGCGGGACGTGCGTAATCGGTGAACACCAGGAAGGTCGCGCCGTTCGGCGCGAAGCCGCCATGCAGGAAGATGCCGTTCATCGCGGCGCACATGCCGTGCTCGCGGATGCCGTAATGGATGAAGCGGCCCTTCGGCGTCTTGGCCGAGAACGCGGTCGCCGACTTCGCCTTGTTGTTGTTGGAGCCGGTGAGATCGGCGGAGCCGGCCAGGAATTCCATTGGCATCGCGGCGGCGATCACCTCGATCGCAGCCTCCGACGATTTGCGCGTCGCGACGTTAAGCGGATTTTCCAAGAGCCCCTTCTTGAAGGCGCGCAGCCCCTTGGCGAGCGACTGCGGCCGCTCATGGCGCAGGCGGCGCTCGAACTCGGCGCGCTTGCGGCTGCCGAGCTGCGCGAACTGCTCGTCCCAGGCCTTGTGCTCCGCGGCGCCGCGGCTGCCGGCCGCGCGCCACGCCTTCAGCACGTCGTCGGGCACCGAGAACGGCTCGAGCGAGATGCCGAGATTTTCCTTGGCGGCCTTGAGCTCGTCGGCGCCGAGCGCCTCGCCATGCACCTTCGAGGTGCCGGCCTTGTGCGGCGCCCCGAAGCCGATGGTGGTGCGGCAGGCGATCAGCGTCGGCTTGTTCGATTTTTGCGCGCGGGTGATGGCGGCGGCGATGGCGGCCTGATCCTGGCCGTCGATCTTCTCGGCGGCCCAGCCCGCCGACTTGAACCGCTTCACCTGGTCGACGGAATCGGAGATCGAGGTCGGGCCGTCGATCGAGATGCCGTTGTCGTCGTACAGCACGATCAGCTTGTTGAGCTTCCAGTGCCCGGCCATCGCGATCGCTTCCTGCGACACGCCTTCCATCAGATCGCCGTCGGAGACGAGCACATAGGTGTGGTGGTCGACGATCTTCTTGCCGAACTCGGCGGCCAGCATCTTCTCGGCGAGCGCCATGCCGACTGCGGTCGAGATGCCCTGGCCGAGCGGGCCGGTGGTGGTCTCGATGCCCTTGGTGCGGAAATTCTCGGGGTGCCCTGGGGTGAGCGAATCGACCTGGCGGAACTGCTTGATCTGGTCCAGCGTCATCTCGGCATTGCCGGTGAGGTACAGCAGCGAGTAGAGCAGCATCGAGCCGTGGCCGGCCGAGAGCACGAAGCGGTCGCGGTCCGGCCAGGCGGGCGCTGCGGCGTCGAATTTCAGGAACTGCGTGAACAGCACCGTGGCGATGTCGGCGGCACCCATCGGCAGGCCGGGATGGCCCGATTTGGCCTTCTCGACAGCGTCCATCGAAAGGCCGCGGATCGCGTTGGCCATACGGGTGTGATCGACCTGCGTCATGATGAAAAGTCCGCCTAAAATGAGGAGCTGATTGCTGGACGGATCGGGGCGGGCAGCCGCGATACGCGCGTGGATGGCCTTACGGGTTGGGGGTGGATTAGCACCTCAATTCCGCAAGTCCAAGGCGATGAAACGCCTCAAAACGGGGAAAAGTGGCCCGAAATCGCCCTATTTCATTCAACGGTGCATAGTTCTGCGCCGCCGTTGCGCTGGGCTCGCTTGCCACGTAAATTTCGTCCCGTAAACGCTTGCCGAACCGCCAGTTTTGCCGTGCGGCAGGCCTGTCTTCCGCAGGCCACCAAGCCAACCGACTTGAAAGGTCCACGCCGCGTGTCATGAGTGATCGTCTCGCCAACGGGTCTGGCAATACCGAGGCACCGCTTGCCGATATCGATGCTGCGACCAAGCGGCTGATGGCAGCGCTTGATGCGCTGGAGAGCTCGGTGGAGCGCCGCCGCGAGGCCGACCGCGACGAGAACGAATTGGCGAGCCGAATCCAGGCCCTCGGCGCCGATCGCTCCAGGCTCGCCGATGAGCTCGACGGATCGCTGGTGAAGACGCGCAAGCTCGAGCGCGCCAATCGCGAGATCGCGGAAAAACTCGACGCGGCAATCGGCAGCATTCGCGCCGTGCTCGACGGCGGAGACAGCAGATGAGCCACATCAACGTCACCATCAACGGCCGGCAATACCGCATGGCCTGCGAGGAGGGCCAGGAGGTGCGGCTGCTCAAGCTCGCCGAGAGCCTGGAGACACGCATCCAGTCGCTGCGCGGAAAATTCGGCGAGATCGGCGATGCGCGCCTCACGGTGATGGCGGCGCTCACCGTGTGCGACGAGTTGATCGACGCCAGCGCACGCATCCGCAGCCTCGAGGAGGAGGTCGAGCAGCTGCGCAATGCGCGCGTCGCCGCCATCGACCGCGCCCGCGCGACCCAGACCGCGGTCTCCAACGCGCTCAACGCCGCCGCGGAGCGGATCGAGCGCACCACGCAGGTGCTCAACCGCACCATCGGCGGCGGCATCGCGATCGGGTGATTATATTTTCCGGCATCGGGTGATCTTATCCTCCCCTGGAGGAGGAGGATCGACGCTCATGAAATGAGCGGCGAGGTGGGGTGACAGTCTTTTCCGCGCGTGCAGTGCCCGCGTTGAGAGATCACCCCACCCGGTTCGCATTCCGCTACGCTTCATGCTTACCCTCCCTCCCCCTTCAAGGGAGGGAGGGTGGAAGAAGTGCATGAGTCTCGGCTGCGTCTTCCTTACCGCTGGCGGATTGGGGCAACGATGGCTAGATTAGCCCCCGCGAGGCTGCGACGTGCGTCAGGAGCCATATATCCCCGGGGCCTTATCGATCCTTTAGGGAACTGTCCCTGGCCGGGCCCGTGGGCCCGGACATATGGTGCCCACCTACTTTCGTAGGGAACTCCGGGATCGAGTGCTTCAACGGCGTTCGCGGCTTCGTACTGTTTTTTGCTGTTGGCTTGTCGTCGCGCTGCGGCGGTTGAATTGTCTAGTGTTGTGCCCCGCGATACGGGGCGTCCAGCGCGCCGCGGCCTGGCCTTAACGAAAGCTAGCGTCTCTGGAATGATGGATCGTCCGTTGTCGCGGACGACGACAGCGGAAGATGGATCATGCACGCATCTCCATCGAAGGCCGAGCTCCGGGCACTTGCCCTCGCCAAGCGCGATGCGCTGAGCGACGAGCAGCGCGCGACGGCTGCCGAAGCGCTCGCCAAGCGCGGCGCGCCGTTCGAGATCGCGCGGGGCATGATCGTCTCGGGCTATGCGCCGATCCGCAGCGAGCTCGATCCGGCGCCGTTGATGCGGAAGCTCGCCGAGCAGGGCGCGAAGCTGGCGCTGCCTTGCGTCACCGCGCGTGGCCAGTCGCTGATCTTCCGCATCTTCCATCCGAACGACCGCCTGATGCTCGGTCCGCTCGGCATTCCCGAGCCGTCGCCGGCAGCCGCCGAGGTGCATCCGGACGTGATGCTGGTGCCGCTCGCGGCATTCGACAAGCTCGGTCACCGCATCGGCTACGGCGCCGGCTATTACGACTATACCTTCGCGCATCTGCGCAAGGCCAAGCATGTGATCGGGGTCGGACTTGCCTTTGCTGCACAGGAAACCAAGGCGATTCCGGCGCTGTCGCACGACGTCCCGCTCGATTTTGTGCTAACGGAGCGCAAGACGTTCGATTTCCGGAGTAGCTAGCCTTGCGAATTCTCTTCGTTGGTGACGTCGTCGGCAGGACCGGTCGCACCGCCATCGCCGACCACCTTCCCGGCATGGTCAAGGACTGGTCGCTCGATTTCGTCGTCGTCAACGGCGAGAATTCCGCCGGCGGCTTCGGCATCACGGAAGCGATCTACCAGGAATTCCTCGAGGCCGGCGCCGATGCGGTGACGCTCGGCAACCACGCCTGGAATCAGAAGGAGGCGTTGGTCTTCATCGAGCGCGCGCCGCGCCTGATCCGCCCGCTGAATTTCCCGCGACATTCGCCCGGCCGCGGCGCCACGCTGGTCGATACCAGGAGCGGCAAGCGCGCGCTGGTCCTCAATGCGATCGGCCGCGTCTTCATGGAGCCGTCCTCGAACGATCCGTTCAGCGCCATCGAGCGCGAGCTCGAGGCCTGTCCGCTGCGCGAGGGCTGTGACGCCATAGTCGTCGATTTCCATTGCGAGGCGAGCAGCGAGAAGCAGGGCATCGGCTTCTTCTGCGACGGCCGCGCCAGCCTCGTCGTCGGCACGCACACCCATGTGCCGACCGCCGACCACCAGATCCTCGCAGGCGGCACCGCCTACATGACCGACGCCGGCATGACCGGCGATTACGACTCCATCATCGGCATGCAGAAGGAAGAACCGCTGCAGCGCTTCCTCACCGGCATTCCCTCCGGTCGCTTCGAGCCGGCGGGCGGTGTGGCAACGCTGAGCGGCATCGCGGTCGAGACCGACGATGCGACCGGGCTTGCGGTGAAGGTCGCGCCGGTGCGCGCCGGCGGGCGGCTCGAGCCTGCGGTGCCGGGGTTTTGGACGTAGCCCTCGTAGCCCGGATTACGCTTCGCTCCATCCGGGCTACGGAGCTGCCGTCAACTCTGCCTAAAACCCATCCGGAATGCGCCCCAGTGGCGGCCGTTTACCACGATCGGCGAGGACAGATCCTTCATCAGCACGAACTGCCCGCCGCCCATGTCGCGGCGGTAGGTCTGCAGCAGGAACGGCTTCGTGTTGCCTGCGACCTTCTTCACCGTGCGGTCGGTGAACAGGCGGCGGTTGCGGCAATTGGCGTTGTTCCAGACCGGGTCCTTGCCCTGCGGCAGCCGGTAGTTCGGATTGTGGGTCGGCAGATAGCCGCCCCTCGCCCAGGCGACGCAGAACACGATGCGGGGATCGGATTTCTGGATCGGGTCCTGGATCGCGGGCAGCACGCGATCGGTGAACTCGACGTAGTCGGTGAGGTATTGCTTCGGATTGGTGCCGGCGATCTTGCGATAATTCTCGTCCATCAATTGCACGAGCGTGATCTCGCCGCGCGCGACGGCATTCTCGAACAGCTCGGAGATCCGCCTTGCGGTGTCGATCACGACGCGGATCAGTGGCGTATCACTGGTCTCCACGCCGCTGTCGGCGATGGTCACGATCAGGCTCTCGGAGAGCTCGAGCAGTTTCGCGACGCGGCTGTCGGCATGCTTGAGGTCGCGCGAGGAGAGGTCGACACCCTTGGCCAGCTCGTTCAGCTCCGCGATCACGCTGTCGCAATGGCCGAGATTGGAGGTCGCGGCGCGCGCCACGCTGCCGATCTCGGCGCCGACGGATGAAAAGCCTTCCTGCACGCGCATGATGATGCCCGAAATCTGCTGGGCGCCTTCGCCGGCGGTCTTGGCGCGCTGCGAAGCGTCGCTGCTCTCGCCGATCAGGCCTTCGATCTGGCCGTCGAGATCGCGCACGGTGTCGGAGATCTGGTGCGTGGCCTGGCGGGTGGCTTCCGCGAGATTCTTGACCTCGCTCGCGACCACCGCGAAGCCGCGGCCGGCATTGCCGGCGCGCGCCGCCTCGATGGTGGCGTTGAGCGCCAGCAGATTGGTCTGCTTCGCGATCGCCTCGATCGAGCCGGAGACCTTCGCAACCTGGCTCAGCGCGGAGCCGACCGCGGCGAGCCGCGCCTCGATCCGTCCGACCGCCGCGACGAGCTCTGCGATATGGCTGACCGCCGTCTCGACCACATGGCGGGACTCCGCGATCTGGCCGACCGCGGCGGATGCGGTCGTCTGCACGGCCTGCGATGCGTTGGCGATGTCGTGGTTGGCCGAGACCATCGTCTCGGCCGTCTTCTGCAGGTGGTGGAAGCGTTCCGACTGGCTCGCGACGCGGCTTGCGACCTCCTGGACGTTGCCGGCGATGTCGGCGAGTTCCACGCCGAGGCCGCCGATGCGGTCGGCGAGCTGGTCGATCAGCCGCTCGGCGAGCGTTCGGTCCGATGACGTATCCAGAACTGCAAGCTGCGCGGCCGACATGTCGACGCTTCCTCCGTTACAGCGGCCCGTCGGCCGCCGCAGCATTCCCCATTTCGATCCTAAAGCGTGATTCGCGCTGCCGGTCTTGCCTGAGCGCGCACTGTGTAGCCCGGATGCAGCGCAGCGAAATCCGGGGCTCCTGTCCGTGCAAACACGCATCCCGGATTACACTTCGCCGCATCCGGGCTACGAAGCGTTCACAGCTTGTAGGCAGTGCGAAATCCGCCCCAGTGCCGGCCCTGCACGCGGATCGGGACGTCGATCTCGCGCATCATCACGGTGTTGCCGTTGCCCATGTCGCGCGCATAGCTCTGGACCAGGTACGAGCGCAGGTTGCGCGCGGCAGCGAGCCCCGCCGGATCGTTGAACATCCGCCGGTTGCGGCTGTTGGCCGTGTTGTATGTCACGTCGCCCGGCCGCTGCGGCTGCGAGTAGAGCTTATTATGGACCGGCAGGTAGCCGTTCTGGTCGATCATCACACAGAACGCCATCCGCTTGTCCCTGGCGAGGAATGCCTCCTGGAACGCCGGCAGCGTGCGCTCGGCCCAATCCAGCATTTTGGTGCGGTACTGCACCGGGTTGGTGCCTGCGATCTCGACATAATCGGTGTCGAACATGTCAGATATCGCGATCGCGCCGCTTGCCAGCCCGTTCTCGAACATCTTGCTCAGCGCGCTGCCGGCTTCGATCGCGCGGGTGACGAGTTCGGCGTTCTCCTCGTGGATCGCCCACATCCGGTCTTCGATTTTTTCGCGCAGCTCGGCGGTTGCCGCCTCGAAGCGGGCCTGGCTGCCTGCCTTGGAGCGCTCGCCGATCCGGATCCGGCACGCGCCGACCTCCTGCAATGTCCCGTTCAGGGTCTCCTGCACCGGCAGCTTCCCGGCATCGGGTCCGCCGATCAGAATGCCGTCCATCGCGATCTCGTAGACCGGCGCGGTGACGAGGCCGCGCGCGGTCGTGATCTCGATCTTGAGGCTGCAGGGCAGGCGCTCGTTCTTGCGCGGATCGCCGCGCTCGTCCTGGCGCAACAGCACCGCGCAGCGCGCTTTCAGCTTCTGCGCGAATGCGGTCACCGTCTTGCCGGCCTTGGCGACATTGTCGCCATGCGCGGCGGCTTCGCGTGTTGCCGAGTCGATCTCGCCGGCGCTGGTGCCGACCGAGACGATGAAGTGCGAAGCGGAGGCGGCATTCTGGCCCATCTCACCGGTGATTTCATTCTGCTCGGCAACCGCGCCGTTGACGTTCTCGAACACCGGGCGGATCTTTTCGATCGCCTGGGAGATGCGGTGGACCGCGTCCGCCGATCCGGTGGCGTCCTTCTGCAATGCCTCGATCTTGCGGGTGATCTCCTCGGTCGCGCTCTGGGTCTGCACTGCCAGCGCCTTGACCTCAGTTGCGACCACCGCAAAGCCCTTGCCGGCGGCACCGGCGCGCGCCGCCTCGATCGTCGAGTTCAGCGCGAGCAGCGTGGTCTGCCGCGCGATCTGCGCGATCAGATTGACGACGTTGCCGATCGCGGCCGAAGACTCGCGCAGGCGATCGACATTGTCGGTGGCCTCGCGCGCCGCGGCCGCGGCGTCGTCGGCGAGCTGGCTCGCGCTGCGCACCTGCGCGCCGATGCCCTCGGCGGAGTGGGTGAAACGGTCGGCGGCTTGCGAGAACGTCGTCGCGGTGCTCTGCGCATCGCTGCTGCGGCCGGTCAGCGCATCGGTGCGGGCGCGAATGGTGGCGAGCTTGGCTGCCGTCGCCTCGGCGCCGTCGGCGACCGAGCTCGCGGCGCGCTCGAGCTGGCGGATCATCGCCCCGAGCTCGAGTTCCAGCAATTCCAGGATTTCCTTGGACGAATCCTTGGCCGAATCAGTCTCGGTCGAGACCTGAGGGGTGGCGGCCGCGGTTGGAACCTGCGGCGCGACGGCCGGCGCAGCCGGCTCCGGCACTTGCTTTCGAAACAAACCGAACGCCATGTGGGCTCTTTAGGGGCTGTGGAAAGTTGCGGCGGGACGGGGCGATCCTCGCATCCGGGCGTGAAGTCATGGTTAACAAGTGCCTCATATTCCGGCTTGCGGTAGTATTCCTCCGCCGTAGGGCCCCGCCGATCCTTTGATTTTGACCGTGAGGGGCCTATAAGGCCGCGTTTTCCATCCCTGTTCAGACCCTAAGCTCCGAAGAGACCACGCATGGCCGGACATTCCCAATTCAAGAACATCATGCACCGCAAGGGGCGGCAGGATGCCCAGAAGTCGAAACTGTTCGGCAAGCTGGCGCGGGAAATCACCGTCGCGGCCAAGCTCGGCACGCCCGACCCTGCCATGAACCCGCGCCTGCGCGCCGCCGTGATCGCCGCGCGCCAGGAGAATATGCCGAAGGACAACATCGAGCGCGCCATCAAGAAGGCGCTCGGCAGCGATGGCGAAAACTATGACGAGATCCGCTACGAGGGCTACGGCCCGGGCGGCGTCGCCGTCATCGTCGAGGCGCTGACCGACAACCGCAACCGCGCCGCTTCCGACATCCGTTCCTTCTTCACCAAATCCGGCGGCAATCTCGGCGAAACCGGCTCGGTGTCCTTCATGTTCGACCGCACGGGTGTCATCGAATACGACCGCAGCGTCGCTTCCGACGACGCCGTGCTCGATGCCGCGATCGAGGCCGGCGCCGACGACGTCGTCTCCGGCGAAGGCGGTCATGAGATCTACGCCTCGAAGGCTACCGCGACGTCGCCAAGGCGCTGGAAGCCAAGTTCGGCGAGCCGCGCAAGGCCGCGCTGATCTGGAAGCCGCAGAACACGGTCACTGTCGATGACGAGACCGGCGAGAAGCTGCTCAAGCTGATGGACCTGCTCAACGAGCATGACGACGTGCAGCAGGTCTACGCCAATTTCGAGATATCGGACGCGCTGGTCGCGAAGATGGGCGGTTGATCCATTTGCTCCGCTGTCATCGCCCGGCTCGACCGGGCGATCCAGCATTCCAGAGACCTTCATTTGATCCGCGAGGCCGCGGCGTACTGGATCCCCCGCCTTCGCGGGGGATGACGAGCCGAGGCTGGGCGATGGGCCGAGCCGACCGCGACGGAGGCGGGGATGAGCCTCCGTTTGTGTTTCGTTCTCCCGGTGCAGGCGGTATCACTACCTCATGACATCCCAGCCGATTCGCTCTCCCGTCCGCATCATCGGTATCGATCCGGGTCTCCGCCGCACCGGCTGGGGGGTGATCGAGACCGAAGGCAATCGTCTCGCCTATATCGCCTGCGGTTCGGTGGAGCCGCCGGACGATTTGCCGCTGTCGAGCCGCCTGCTCGCGATCCATGAAGGGCTCGCGGCCGTTCTCTCCAGCCACCAGCCGATGGAAGCGGCGGTCGAGCAGACCTTCGTCAACAAGGACGGCGTTGCCACGCTGAAACTCGGCCAGGCCCGCGGCGTCGCCATGCTCGCGCCCGCAATGTTCGGCATCTCTGTCGCCGAATATGCGCCGAACCAGGTCAAGAAGACGGTGGTCGGCGCCGGTCATGCCGACAAGCAACAGATCGCGATGATGCTGAAGATTTTGCTGCCCAAGGCCGAGCCGCCGTCGGCCGACGCCGCCGACGCGCTCGCCATCGCCATCACCCACGCCCATCACCGCCAGAGCACGGCGCTGCGGCTGAAGGTGGCGAACCTATGATCGGCAAGCTCAAGGGCCTGATCGATTCCTACGGCGAGGATTTCGTCATCCTCGACGTCGGCGGCGTCGGTTATCAGGTGCACTGCTCCTCGCGCACGCTGCAGCATCTGCCCTCGCCCGGCGAAGCCGCCGTGCTGTCGATCGAGACCTATGTCCGCGAGGATCAGATCAAGCTGTTCGGCTTCCGCACCGACCAGGAGCGCGAATGGTTTCGCCTGCTCCAGACCGTGCAGGGCGTCGGCGCCAAGGTCGCGCTCGCCGTGCTCGGCACGCTGGCGCCGGCCGACCTCGCCAATGCCATTGCGCTGCGCGACAAGGCCGCGGTGGCACGCACGCCCGGCGTCGGCCCCAAGGTCGCCGAGCGCATCGTCACCGAGTTGAAGGACAAGGCGCCGGCCTTTGCCAATGTCGACCCGGCCGTGGTTCATCTCGCCGGCGCCGTCGACGACCAGCGCGCGCCGCGCCCGGTGGCGGATGCGATCTCCGCGCTGGTCAATCTCGGCTATGGCCAGCCGCAGGCCGCCGCGGCGATTGCCTCGGCCTCGCGTAGCGCAGGCGAGAATGCCGAGACCGCGCAGCTCATTCGTCTTGGCCTGAAGGAATTGTCGAAGTGAACACGCCCTCGCGCATGGTCACTCCCGAGCGCCGCAGCGACGATGTCGGCGATACCGCGCTGCGTCCGCAATCGCTGTCCGATTTCGTCGGCCAGCAGCAGGCGCGCAAGAACCTGTCGATCTTCATCGAGGCGGCGCGCAAGCGCGGCGAGGCGCTGGATCACGTGCTGTTCGTCGGGCCGCCCGGCCTCGGCAAGACCACGCTGGCGCAGATCGTGGCGAAGGAACTTGGCGTCGGCTTCCGCGCCACATCAGGGCCGGTGATCGCCAAGGCCGGCGATCTCGCAGCGCTCCTCACCAATCTCGAAGAGCGCGACGTGCTCTTCATCGACGAGATCCATCGCCTCAGTCCGGCGGTGGAAGAGGTGCTCTATCCTGCGATGGAGGACTTTCAGCTCGACCTCATCATCGGCGAGGGCCCGGCGGCGCGCTCGGTGAAGATCGAGCTGTCGAAATTCACGCTGGTCGGCGCGACGACGCGTGCGGGGTTGCTCACCAATCCGTTGCGCGATCGCTTCGGCATTCCGGTGCGGCTGAATTTCTACACTATCGAGGAATTGGAGAGCATCGTCAGCCGCGGCGCGCGCGTGCTCAACGTCGGCATGAGCGCGGACGGCGCCAACGAGATCGCGCGCCGGGCTCGTGGCACGCCCCGCATCGCCGGCCGCTTGCTCCGGCGCGTCCGCGATTTCGCCTCGGCGGCCGATGCCGCCACGATCGACCGCAAAATCGCCGACCACGCGCTGAGCGCGCTCGAGGTCGACGCCGCCGGGCTCGACGCCATGGACCGCCGCTATCTCACGACCATCGCGCTCAACTATGGCGGCGGCCCGGTCGGTGTCGAGACCATGGCCGCAGCGTTGTCCGAGCCGCGCGATGCGATCGAGGACATCATCGAGCCCTATCTGATCCAGTGCGGCTATCTGCAGCGCACTCCGCGCGGCCGGCTGCTCACCTCGCACGCCTTCCGCCATCTCGGTCTCGCCGAGCCCAGCCGCGATCCGTCTCAGTTCGGCCTGTTCGGCAGCAACGGCGACGAGGACTGACGCGTGATCCGGAAAAGGGCGAAGCGGTTCTTCATGCTCAAAGGCCTCCGCTCCCGAAGTCGTGAAGAGACGTGTTGATGCAGCGCGTCGCACTTGCCGGTAACCTTGGCCGCTGACGGCATCTCTACAGGCCGTCTGCACAAACGCGGCCCAATTTCGCTCCAATCAAAGGGCCTATGATAACCCAAAGTGTTTTCGACAAGCGCCAGGCATCACCGATCACACGTCCATGATTTCACGTCGTCATTTTCTGCGCGGGTTCGGCGGGTTGACCGCCGCCACCGCTTCGACCGCGGCCTATGGCTTGAGCGAGCCGGTCGTCCGCCTCGCGCTCACGCGCTACGATCTGTCGCCGCGGCAATGGCCGGCGGATCTTCCGTTGAAGATCGCCGTCATCGCCGATCTCCATGCCTGCGATCCCTGGATGCCGCTCGATCGCATCGCAGAGATCGTGGAGCGGACGAACGCCCTGAACCCCGACATCGTCGTGCTGCTCGGCGACTATGTCGCGGGGCTGCGCCACGTCACCCGCTTCATTCCGGCCTCCGACTGGGCCGCGGTGCTGAAGGGCCTGAAGGCGCCGCTCGGCGTGCACGCCGTGCTCGGCAACCACGACTACTGGGAAGACAAGGCGGTACAGCGCTTGGGGCGCGGCATCCCGCTGGCGCGCCGCGCGCTGGAGGGAGCGGGGATCCCCGTCTATGAGAACGACGTCGTGCGCCTCACCAAGGACGGCCGCCCGTTCTGGCTCGCCGGTCTCGGCGATCAACTCGCGTTCCTGCCGGCGCGCCCCTATCGCCAGGTCACGCGCATCGGCGCCGACGATCTCAGTGCGACGCTCGCCAAGGTCACGGACGATGCGCCCATCATCCTGCTCGCGCATGAGCCCAACATCGCGCCGCGCGTGCCGGTGCGTGTCGCGCTGCAACTGTCCGGCCACACCCATGGCGGCCAGGTCCGCCTGCTCGGCTGGTCCCCCGCGGTGCCGCCGCAGGACGGCGTCCGCCTCGCCTATGGTCATGTCAGGCTGAAATGCGACGTCATCATCTCCGGTGGGCTCGGTTGCAGCATCATGCCGCTCCGCCTCGGCGTGCCGCCCGAGATCGTGCAGGTCACGCTCGGCGCAAAGGGGCCGGTGGTGTCCTGAGCGCGCTTGCGTGATCGAGGAATTTGCGCAACACGATTGTTGTTCCCGTTCCGAGGGCAATCGAGGGGCCGCAATTGACCTTACCCCATATCGACGGCGTGATCCGCGATGGCCGCCACCATATGCAGGTCCGTGTCTATTACGAAGATACCGATTTTTCCGGCATCGTCTACCACGCCAACTACCTGCGCTTCATGGAGCGCGGCCGCACCAATCATCTCCGTCTGATGGGCGCCGAACAGAACGCGCTGTTCGAGGAGGCGCAGGAAGAGACTGGCGGCTTCGCCTTTGTCGTGCGCTCGATGACGCTCGACTTCCTCAAGCCCGCACGAATGGACGACGTGCTCGACGTCGTGACCTGGCCGGTCGCGGTGAAGGGTGCGTCCATCATGCTGGCGCAGGAGGTGCGGCGCGGCCACGACGTGCTGGTGAAGGCCGAGGTCCGCGTTGCCTTCATCAGCCAGGGACGGGCACAGCCGATTCCGAAGGCTATTCGCGCGCTGATGAAGGCCGATCTGGCTTAGAGCGTTTTCGAGCGAAGTGGGTAGCGGTTCGCGTGAAGAAAGCGCGTCAAAATAAGAGGCTAGAGCCCGTTCCGGTATAATCGGAACGGAATAGGCTCTAGCTATTGGCCGATAGGAAACGCCCCATCGACTCTCGGCGGCGCGGCGCTAGATTTGCGTCTCGAACAACGAGGGATCGCCGATGTCGCGCCCGCCGCTTCCACCCTTCACTCGCGAGACCGCTGCGCAAAAGGCCCGCATGGCCGAGGACGCCTGGAATTCACGCGATCCGGTCCGCGTGTCGCTCGCCTATACCGAGGACAGCCGCTGGCGCAATCGTTCCGAAGTCCTTCAGGGCCGCGAGGCCATCGTCGCGTTTCTCACCCGCAAATGGGAGAAGGAGCTGGACTACCGGCTGATCAAGGACCTCTGGGCCTTCGACGGCAACCGTATCGCGGTGCGCTTCCAGTACGAATGGCACGATGCCGGCGGCCAGTGGTATCGCTCCTATGGCAACGAGCAGTGGGAGTTCGACGAGCACGGCCTGATGAAGCGGCGCGAGGCCTCGATCAACGACATCGCGATCGCGGAGAAGGATCGCCGGTTTCACTGGCCGGCTCCGGGTCCGCGTCCGGCCGACGTGCCGGGCTTGGGGCCGGAGCCGTTCTGATCGGCTCGTAGCCCGGATGGAGCGAAGCGAAATCCGGGGTAGTCTCGCCTGCGGTAATACCGTTCCCGGATTGCGCTGCGCTCCAACCGGGGCTACGGCGCGTTTGTGGCGGCTCATCGAAAACGATTGCGAAGTCTCGATGAGGGGCGGTTTATTCTGGTTCGCGTTGCAACCTCACCGCGTCTACCGGACTCCATTACATGCCTATCAAACGTTCTGCCGCCGTTGCGCTCGCAGGCTTCCTCCTCGCGACCGTCTTCATAGCCGTTCCTATCCAGCCAAGTGCAGCGAAAGGTAAAATGCACGGGCCCGAGACATGGGGACCGATCTTCAGGCATCAGGTCGAGAGGTGTTGGCGGAAACCCGTACGCGTCGAAAACGACACCGGGAGCATGAAGACCGAGTTCGTGATCGAGCTGACGCAAGAGGGCAAGCTGGATGGCCAACCTATCCTGTCTTCGGGGAACAGTTCAGCAACATCAGAGTCGGCTCGGGCCTATCAACAGAGCGCGCTCAGAGCGATTGCTGACTGCCAACCTTACACCTTGCCGGCGGAATACTACCATCAGTGGAAGAAGTTCATGCCGGTCTTTACTGATACGCCACTCGATCGCGCAGGGAAGCCTACCGGTGGGGAGCTTGATACTCGCAAGCTTTCAATTTGCCGAGGATGCTGACGCAACACCAAACGGCGCATTTGCGGACGCATCCCCTCACCCCAGCCCTCTCCCCGTGAAAAACGGGGAGAGGGAGCGGAGAGAGCCCTACGCCGCGGCCTTCTTCCGCGCGAGCTCGGCCTTGTACAACTCGAACTCCTCCGCGATCGCCCTGGCGATCGACGGGCGCTGGCGCAGGCGTTCGTAGTAGGCCTTCACGTTCGGCCATTTCGCAAGCTCGATCGGCGGCGTCGCCATGGTCCAGTTGATGACCGTGACGAGATAGGCATCCGCCACGCTGAAATGGTCGAGCAGGAAATCGCGACCCTTCAGATAGTTGTCGAGATAGTCGAGCCGTGAGACGTATTTCTCCACGGCATAGGTCTTGGCCTCCTGCGGCGCCTTGCGGTCGAGCAGGGGAAGGAACAGGCCCTTGTGCAGCTCGGTGCCGATGAAGCAGAGCCATTGATGCAGCCTTGAACGCTCGGCGTTCGACGCCGAGCCGATGCCGGCGCGCGGAAAGCGGTCGGCCACATATTGCAGGATCGCGGCGTTCTCGGTCAGCACCACGCCCTCATCGGTGCGCAGCGTCGGCACGAGGCCGAGCGGGTTGACCTTGTTGAAGTCGGAGCCGTCGGTGCGCACCGCCTTGGTCTTCGGGTCGACCTCGAGATAGTTGGCCGGCTCGCCGGCTTCGTAGAGCGCGATGCGTGTCGCCATCGAGCAGGCGAGCGGCGAGAAATAGAGATCCATGGGTGCCTCCAGTGTCTGGCGCGGGTGTCCGGCCGTTGTTGATTTTTGTACTGTCTTGGATAATATTGATGGCGTCAAGGAATTAAATGCGAAATGGTACAAAAAAATAACAAGCCGCCGTCTGTTGCCAAAATCGCGGCGCCGGTCACCCCCAAGCGCCGCGGCCGTCCGCGCGCCTACGAGCCCGATGTCGCGCTCGGCAAGGCGCTCGACCTGTTCCGCAGGCAGGGCTTTGCGGCGACCTCGCTCGACGATCTCAGCGAGGCCACCGGCATGAATCGCCCGAGCCTCTACGGCGCCTTCGGCGACAAGCGTGAGCTCTACATCAAGAGCTACCAGCGCTACCGCGACGACGCGCGCGCCGCGATGGTCGACATCTTCCGCGCCGACGCGCCGCTGCGCGAGCGACTCGAGCGCATCTATCGCATCGCGCTGAACATCTATCTCTCCGGCGAGACCGGCCCGCGCGGCTGCTTCACGGTGGTGACGGCGGCGTCCGAGGCGGTGAGCGATCCCGAGATCCGCGCCATGGTGCTCGACGGACTCACCGAGCTCGACAAGGCTTTCGGCATCTGCTTCCGCCACGCCAAGGAACGCGGGGAACTGCCTGAGGGGACCGATCCGGCGTCGCTGGCGCATCTGGCTTCCGCCACCATCCACACCATCGCGATCCGCGCCCGCGCCCGGGTGCCGCGTAAGGAGCTCGAGGCGATCGTGAAGGGTGCGATCGACGTGCTGTGCGGGGCGAAATAGCCGCCGCAACTTTCTTGCGCAGCAAATGTCGGGCGCTGGCTTTCCCGCCCGTCTTCCGTAAGGTCTCCCACTCACGGAAGCGGAACATCATGGGAAAAGTCAGGACTTCAGTATTCACGGTCTCGATCGACGGATTTGGCGCGGCGCTGAATCAGAGCCTCGAACATCCATTCGGCGTCGGCGGCCTGGCGCTGCCCGCCGCCTGGTTCTTCGAGACGCGAACCTTTCGCGCGATGACCGGCCAGGACGGCGGCACCACCGGGCTCGACGACGAGATCGCGCGCAAGTCGATGGAGGGGATCGGCGCCTGGATCCTGGGCCGCAACATGTTTGGCCCGATCCGCGGGCCGTGGCCGGATCATGCCTGGAAGGGCTGGTGGGGCGACAATCCGCCGTACCACACGCCGGTGTTCGTGCTGACCCATCACGCGCGGCCCGACATCGCGATGGAAGGCGGCACGACGTTTCACTTCGTGACCGACGGCATGCTCGCGGCGCTCGAGCGGGCGCGCGCCGTTGCCGGTGACAAGGATATCCGCGTCGGCGGCGGCGTCTCGGTGGTGCGGCAATTCCTGCAGGCGCGTCTGCTCGACGAGCTGCAACTGGTGCTGCCGCCGGTCGTGCTCGGCGCCGGCGAGAGTTTGTTCGCGGGCCTTGATCTGCCTGCCCTCGGCTATGCCGTCGTCTCGCATGTCGCGAGCCCGCACGCGACCCACGTTACCTTCGCGCGCAAGGCGTCTTAGTCAGCCGTGCATCTTGTCCGTCATTGCGAGCGATACGCGGTAGGATGGATTGCTTCGTCGCTGCGCTCCTCGCAATGACGTTCAAGCGCGATTCCGCATCGCCGGTTTCGTAGCCCGGATGAAGCGCAGCGCAATCCGGGAGCGGTTTGTCCGGCGCAAAGAACCCCGGATTTCGCTTCGCTGCATCCGGGCTACACGCAGGTGTCAATACCCCCGCTTGCGGTCGACCAGGTTCTCCAGCGCGCCGCCGGCCTCGAAGCGCGCGATCTGCTGTGCGACATATTTCGAGATCTCGTCGGCGTCGGTGTCGGCGGCGTTGTGCGGCGTCAGCACCACCTTCGGGTGGCTCCAGAACGGACTCGCCTCGGGCAGCGGTTCGGTCTCGAAGACGTCGAGCGAGGCGGCGCCCAGCGTGCCGTCGTCGAGGCAGGCCAGGATATCGGCTTCGTTCTGAAGGCCGCCGCGGCCGGCATTGATCAGCACGGGCGCGCCGAGCGGGCTGTTGCGGTTGAGCTTTGTGAAGACGTCGCGGTTGAGGATGCCGTTTGTGTCAGGCGTCAGCGGCAGCAGGCAGACCAGGATGTCGGTCGCGCGCAGGAAGGCGTCGAGCCCGTCCGCGCTGTGATAGCAGGCGATGCCGTCGATGCGCTTCTCGCTGCGGCTCCAGCCGACGACGCGAAAGCCGAGCGCGCGCAGCGCCTGCGCCGAGGCGGCGCCGAGCGTGCCGAGCCCCATGACGCCGACGGTGATCGCGCTCGCCGCCCACTGGTAGTCCGGCGCCCAGCGCTTCACCCGTTGCGACTCGCGCAAATAAAGCTCCTGGCGGTGATGCATCAGCACGTGCAGCACGACATATTCGGTCATGCGATTGGTGAGATCGGGCACGGCGACGCGCACCAGCGGCACATCGGGCAGGCTGTTGTCGGCCATCAGCGCGTCGACGCCGGCGCCGAGGTTGAAGATCGCGCGGAGATTGGGGAACGCACCGAGATCGCCCGGCACCGGCTTCCACACCGCGGCATAGTGCACCTCCGCCGGGTCGAGCCCGGCATCCGGCAGCAGCACCACGCGGCGGTCCCCGCAGACCGCTTCGAACCGGGCCTTCCAGCGCTCCGACGACCAGTTTTCCGAGCCGCCATTGATCAGCAGCGCGAGCGCGCCCTTACCCATCCCGATACCTCCAACGTCTATGTGATTTAAGTCACATAACGGGTCCGACCCGCTTCCTTATCTCCTGCCATCAACAGGGGAGAACTTCCATGCGCAAACTGATCCTGGTGTCGGCTTTCATCCGCTCCGCCGTCGCCACGGTCCACGCCCGTGCTCGCAAACGCTGACACGCCGGCTCAGGCTCAACCGGCCGTTGCTCCAACGCAGAACGAGGCCCAACCGGCCTCATCGCAGGCTCAGGCGCAACCCGTGGAGTCTCCGCGGCGGCAGGCGTCCCGTTCGGTGGGGAGGAGCCACATCCGCCATCGAGAGAGCGATGAAGCCAAGGCACGCCGGATCGCCGCCCGCTACGGCGTCTATTGGTAACCGCACGTTCATCGTCGCCGCGACAAACGTCCCGTTCGTCGAAGCTCGCCATGAAGTCCCGATCAAAATCCACCGTCGGCACCCGGAACCTAAATTTCTTTCGCGCCCCCTGTCGGCAGCGGGCATAATCGTTCGTTCTTGCAATGAACGGAGATGCCTTTTCGATGCTGTACGCCATCCTCTGCTATCATGACGAAGACATGGTCGGCTCCTGGAGCAAGGAGCAGGACGAGGCCGTGATGAAGAAGCTCGCCGTGGTGCAGGAGAAGCTCACCAGGCAGGGCCGGCTCGGACCGGTGGCGCGGCTGTTGCCGACGACCGCGGCGGCGACCCTGCGCAAGGAGGACCCGCCACTGGTGCTCGACGGCCCCTATGCCGAGACCAAGGAGCAGCTGCTCGGCTTCTACATCGTCGACTGCAAGAATCTCGACGAGGTGCTCGACATCGCGCGCGACCTCGGCGAGGCCAATCCCGGCGGCACCTATGAGATCCGCCCGGTCGGCTACTTCAATCAGGGAGGTACCAAGGCTTGAGCGAGACCGACACCGCCTGGATCGAGACTGCGCTGACCTCGGCGCGACCCCAGGCGGTGGGCGCGCTGCTGCGCTATTTCCGCGATCTCGACACCGCAGAGGAGGCTTTCCAGAACGCCTGCCTGCGCGCACTCAAGTCCTGGCCGCAGAACGGGCCGCCGCGCGATCCGGCGGCCTGGCTGATCATGGTCGGCCGCAACGTCGCGATCGACGAGGTGCGCCGCGCCCGCAAGCAGCAGCCGCTGCCGGAGGACGACCAGGCCATCTCCGATCTCGATGATGCCGAGGGGGCGGTGGCCGAGCGGCTCGACGGCTCGCACTATCGCGACGACATCCTGCGGCTGATGTTCATCTGCTGCCATCCCCAGCTGCCGGCGACGCAGCAGATCGCGTTGGCGTTGCGCATCGTCTCGGGCCTCACCGTGAAGCAGATCGCACGCGCCTTCCTGGTCTCGGAAGCCGCGATGGAGCAGCGCATCACGCGGGCCAAGGCAAAGGTCGCCGACGCGGGCGTGCCCTTCGAGGCGCCCGGCGCGGTCGAGCGTTCCGAGCGGCTCGCCGGCGTCGCCGCCATGATCTACCTGATCTTCAACGAAGGCTATTCGGCGAGTGGAGACACTGCGGAGATCAGGAAGCCGCTTTGCGAAGAGGCGATCCGGCTGGCGCGGCTGCTGCTGCGGCTGTTTCAGAGCGAGCCGGAGATCATGGGCCTGACGGCGCTGCTGTTGTTGCAGCACGCCCGCGCCGAGGCGCGCTTCGATGCTGACGGCGAGGTGATCCTGCTCGACGACCAGGATCGCAGCCTGTGGAACCAGAAGCAGATCGCCGAGGGTCTCGCGCTGATCGACAAGGCGATGCGTCACCACCGCAGCGGTCCTTATCAGATCCAGGCCGCGATCGCCGCACTGCATGCGCGCGCGGAAAAGCCCGAGGATACCGACTGGACCCAGATCGATCTGCTGTACGGCGCGCTCGAGGTCATGCAGCCGTCGCCGGTGATCACGCTCAATCGCGCGGTCGCGGTCTCCAAGGTGCGCGGGCCGCAGGCTGCGCTCGATCTGATCGAGCCGCTGGCGCCGAAGCTCGCCAACTATTTCCATTTCTACGGCGTGCGCGGCGCCTTCCTGATGCAGCTCGGCCGCAACGACGAGGCCCGCGTCGCCTTCGACCGCGCCATCGCGCTCGCCAACACGTCGGCCGAAGCCGCCCACATCCGCATGCATCTCGATCGCCTGATCCGGGACAGCCAGCCGCGCAGCGCGAAGGCGGGGAAATAATCGTCCAAGTCGTCGCGCGGCCGTCATGCGCGGCCCTGAGCCGGTATCGCTTCCTCCTCGAACGCGACGCTTCCCTCGAAGCCCCGATTGCCGCCCGGCGTCGAAACGACGCCGGCTGCCGCCATTGTCTGCTTCCCTGCGGCGCGCCTCCGCAGTAGCCTGCGTGAATTGCACACAAAACTATTGCTCGGAGAATGAAATGATTGATCGCCCGCTCGATGAATCGGTGCATTCAGCGCAAGGCAATCGCCAAATGAATCGCCGCGATCTCCTGCTGAACGGCAGCTCGGTTCTGGCCATGCTTGCGTTGGCCTCGATTGCGCCTGCGAACCCCAGGTCTGCCGCCGCGCAATCGACCGCGCCGCGCCCGCACATCGTTTACATCGTCGCGGACGACCTCGGATGGAAGGACGTCGGATTTCACGGCTCCGACATCAAGACCCCAAATATCGACAAGCTTGCGCAGGACGGGGCCCGGCTCGAGCAATTTTACGTCCAGCCGATGTGCACCCCCACCCGGGCAGCATTGATGACCGGCCGTTATCCGTGCCGCTACGGCCTGCAAACCCTGGTCATTCCGACGCCCGCCAAGTACGGATTGCCGACAGATGAATGGCTGCTGCCGCAGGCGCTGAAGGAAGCAGGCTACAGGACGGCCATGGTCGGAAAGTGGCACCTTGGGCACGCCGACCGCAAGTTCTGGCCGCGTCAACGCGGGTTCGACTACCACTATGGATCGATGGTGGGCGAGGTCGATTACTTCACCCATTCATCGGCAAATGTGCGCGACTGGTATCGCAACGACAAGCCGGTGAATGAGCCGGGCTACGTCACTCAATTGTGGGGTGCGGATGCAGTCGCGCAAATCGACGCCCATGATCCAAAGACACCGTTGTTTCTCTATTTGGCCTTTACCGCTCCGCACTCGCCTTACCAGGCTCCCAAAGAATATATCGACAGGTACCGGCATATCGAAGATCCAACGAGGCGCACCTACGCCGCCATGATCACGTGCATGGACGACGAGATCGGCAAGCTGGTCTCCGCGCTCGAACGGAAGAGGATGCGCGAGAACACCTTGATCGTCTTCATGAGCGACAACGGCGGCAACCAGACCGCGCTCCTTGCCGGGGATGCCGACGTGTCGAAGCTGAAGCTGCCAGCCGACAACGGTCCTTACCGCGGCGGAAAGGGCGCGTTGTACGAAGGCGGGACGCGCGTCGCCGCATTCGCGAACTGGCCCGGGCAGATCAGAGCTGGCGAGGTGAGGGAGATGATGCACGTCGTCGACATGTTCCCGACGCTCGCCGGTCTCGCCGGCGCCGACCTCGCCAAGGGAAGCAAGGGAAAGCCGCTCGATGGGCTGGACGTCTGGGCCACCGTCAGCAAAGGCGCCCCCTCGCCCCGGCAAGAGGTGGTGTACAACATCGAGCCGTTCCGCGGCGGTGTGCGCGCAGGTGACTGGAAGCTGATCTGGCGGACGCCGCTTCCTTCGGCGATCGAGCTGTACAATATCCCGCAAGACCCGTCGGAAAAAACCAATCTGGCCGAAAGCAATCCCCAGAAGGTCGCGGAGTTGCAGTCCCGCATCACGCAGCTCGCGAGGGAAAGCGCCAAGTCCCTGTTCCTTATCGATGCGTTCGCGGCGGTCAAGGGGGCTTCATACGGACCGCCGTCGCTGCCCAGCGAGGATGCCTTCTTCACGCAAGGTGATTGAGGGCGCGGGGGCCGCCCCGTTGAAGGGGCGAACCTCATTGGATCTGGCCGGATGCCCGTGATTCAAGCTCCCGTACCGGGAGCTTCGACCGTGCATCGCGACGACGTCCAAAAATCTTCACCGGGGTTGTCGGCCTCGCATTCCGCCGTTCGTCTTGATGGCAGAGCATCACCAAGCGTTACGGAGCCTGTCATGCCGACGGTCGTCGACACCGAAGTCTCAAAGCCCGCCCGCATCACCGGCCGCGTCATGAGCGGCGTGGTCGTCCTGTTCCTGCTGTTCGACGGCGCGGTCAAGCTGGTGCCGCTGTCGGTCGTCACCGAGACCATGGACAGGATGGGCTTCGGCGCGAGCGATGCGCTGGCGCGCAGCCTCGGCATCATCACCATCGTCTGCACGCTGCTCTACTCCGTGCCGCCGACCTCGATCCTCGGCGCCATCCTGCTCACCGGCTATCTCGGCGGCGCGATCGCATCGCATGTGCGGATCGGCAACCCGCTGTTCACCCACACGTTGTTCGGGCTCTATCTCGGCCTGATGCTGTGGGGCGGGCTCTATCTGCGCGACGGCAATCTGCGCGCAATGCTTCCATTTCGCCGGTGAACTATTGTTCAATTCATCCTTGTGGAGACTGTCATGTTGGAGATCGTTGCCATCATCGCGATTGTCCTCGGCGTCGCGATCGCCGTCATCCTCATCCTCGCGGCGACCAAGCCGGGCACGCTCCGCGTCACGCGTGCGATCAGCGTCAACGCGCCGGCCGAGCGGATATTTCCGTTGATCGACGATCTCCATCAGTGGACGCTCTGGTCGCCCTACGAGAACCGGGATCCGGCCATGAAGCGCATCTATGGCGGCGCCGGGCGCGGGCAGGGAGCGGCCTATGCCTGGAACGGCAACAAGAATGTCGGCGCCGGCCGCATGGAGATCCTGCAATCCTCCGCGCCGTCGAAGATCGTCATCAAGCTCGACTTCATCAAGCCGTTCGAAGGCCACAACACCGCCGAGTTCACAATGCTGCCGCAGGGAAATGCGACCACCGTCACATGGACCATGTATGGTTCGGCCGTCTTCATGTCGAAGGTGATGCAGGTGTTCATGAACCTGGATCGCATGATCGGCAGGGATTTCGAGGTCGGTCTCGCCAATCTGAAGAAACTGACTGAAAAGTAGCGCGTTTTCGAACGAGGTGGTTACCGGTTCGTGTCAGGAAAACGCGTCAAGATAACAATCCGGAGCCCTCGTTCCGATATGATCGGGACGAGGCTCGAATGACCCAAGGGAGCATGCGATGCAGGTCAACCCCTATCTCTCCTACGACGGCAATTGCGGCGCCGCGCTGAAATTCTACGAGAAGGTTCTCGGCGCCCGGATCGAGGAAACCTTCCCCTACGGCGAGGGCAGTGCGGAGATGCAGACGCCGCCCGGCTGGAAGGACAAGATCATGCACGCCCGCCTCACGATCGACGGCGAGATCATCATGGCCTCCGACGCCCCGCCCGGCCACTTCCAGAAGCCGCAGGGCTTCCACGTCGCGTTGCAGGTCGAGGATCCCGCGGAGGCGGAACGCCGCTTCAAGGCGCTGGCCGACGGCGGCTCGGTCACCATGCCCTTCAGCAAGACGTTCTGGGCCAAGGGCTTTGGCATGTGCGTCGACAAGTTCGGCATTCCCTGGATGGTGAACTGCCCGCAGGGGATGTAGGCCGCGGTAGTTGGACAGTCATCCCCGCGCAACGGCTCCGCCGTTGTCGCTGAGGTGGCCGCTTCTTCAGCGGCCCTCGAAGGGCGACGGCCCGGCTGTGGCCGTTCATCCTTCGTGGCTCGCCCAGCGGTGCAAGTGCACCGCGGGCTCGCACCTCAGGATGACGGGTCGGACTACGTCAGTTGTTTGGTCAAGGCGCCGCTACCTACACCGCGGATAGATCGCCGCGAGCTCGCGGCCGCGCAGCAGCAGCAGGCGCGAGGTCAGGCCGCCGCGGCGGACGATCCAGCCGCGCACCGGTGCCGGATAGGCTTGCAGCACCGCCACGGACGCTTCCGGCTCGGCATAAGTGTGGCCGCGCCGGTCGATCGAGCGGGCGGCGTGAAAGCCGAGCACGGCGCGCCGCGTCACGCAGATGCGGTCGCTCGGCACCATCGAGAGCACCAGCGTGCAGGCCGACAGGCAGGGCCCGTCGATCACGACGCGTTCGCCCGATTCGCGCACCTTGTCGAACAGTTCGATGAACGGGCCGACCTGCCCGCCGGGGCTGGCGAGGATACGAACGTCGGCCTGCGCGCAGCTGACGGTTGCGCAGAGAGCTACCGCCGCGACAAGTATTTTCATGCGCGCAATCCCTGCCCACGATGCGACCGAGGTGCTGTCGCATCTGAAGTCGCAAGGCTCGCGCCGGAATGGGGCATCGTCAAGACCGATGACCCGGTCGCGACAGCAGGTGGCTCAGGCCGCCCGATTCTTGAGCGCGCCAACGATCGCAGTGAGCACTGCGCCGGCAACGCCGCCGCCGGCGACCTGACCGATGATGCTGCCGATGTCAGGCGCAGCGCCGGAATTGGCGAGTAGCGGGATCAGCATGCCCAGAAGCTGTCCGCCCGCGCCGCCACCGATGGCGCCTGCGATGGTGTTTCCGAGCGTGCCGAGATCGATGCTTGGCTGCTCCGGCAGCGACATTGCCGCCAACGGCTCCGCTGATGACTTGAATGATCAGATTGATGAGGACGCCCGACATGACGTGATTTCTCCTCGGTATCTGGTGCAACGCGGCTGAGGCGCCGGCCGGCGCTTCACCGACAAGGTTAGACCTCCAGAGCGCAAAGATCATGCTGCGCACGCGAAGATTGCGGCTCGTGCCGACGGTATGCACCGGCTTTTTGAGGGAACCGCCGGGCGACCCCGAGGGCTTCAGCCCGCGCCGGAGACGCCGGCCTCGGCAAAGGTCGCCATGCCGCCATGACAGGCGAGCGCCGCGCGCAACAGCAGGATCGCAACCCCCGCGCCGGAGCCTTCGCCGAGCCGCATGTTAAGGTCGAGCAAGGGGGCGAGTTCGAGCTCGCGCAGCAATTCGCGGTGGCCGAGCTCGGCCGACACATGCCCGGCGCGGCAATGCGCGAGGCTATCGGGCGCAAGCCGCGCCAGCGGCAGCACCGCCGCTGTCGCCACGAAGCCGTCGAGCAGTACCGGAATGCAGCGTGCGCGCGCTGCCAGCACAGCCCCCGCGATCGCCGCGAGCTCGCGTCCGCCGAGCGACATCGCGGTGACGAGCGGATCGTCGATCACGCCGCGATGCAGCTTGAGCGCCGCATCGATCGTGGTGCGCTTGCGTATCAGCCCGGCATCGTCGACGCCGGTGCCGCGGCCGGCCCAGCGTACGCCGCGCCCGCCCATCAATGCCGCGCACAGCGTCGCGGCGACCGTGGTGTTGGCGATGCCCATCTCGCCGACCACGAGCAAATCGCATTGCTCGGGCACCGTGCGCCAACCGGTATCAAGCGCGACGAGGAAATCGGCGGCGTCCATCGCCGGCCCGGTCGTGAAATCGCGGGTCGGGCGCGCCAGCTCGAGCGGCTCGACGCGCAGCTCCGCACCGGCAAGCTTGGCGATCTGGTTGATTGCTGCGCCGCCGGCGGCGAAGTTCGCCACCATCTGCGCGGTGACCTCGGAGGGATAGGCTGAAACGCCGCGCTCGGCGATGCCGTGATTGCCGGCGAACACGGCGATCGTGACGTGGTCGAGCCGGGGCATCTCACATCGCTGCCAGCGCGCCAGCCAGATCGCAACCTCCTCCAGGCGGCCGAGGCTTCCCGGCGGCTTGGTCAGGTTCTGCTGGCGCTGCGCGGCGGCCGCGGCACTGGCCTCGTCGCCCTGAGGCAGGTCGCGACAAAAGCCGCGGATGTCGTCTAGAGTACTGAACTGCATGCGATTCCCTCGTCGAGCGGGCCGCAAGCTAATGCATGATCCGGAAACGTGTGAAGCGGTTTTCCCTCGCGACAAATGCGTAGCATTTGCGCGGAGATCATGCCCTAACAAGAAGCTGAAGCGCGATCAGATCGAGCCCGATCTCGTCGCGCTTTAGCCCAATTTCCAGGCCTTCACCATGAATCAATGGCTCGACGATCTCCGGACCGCGACCGCCTTCCTGACCCGCCTGCCGATGCCGCATCCAGACGGCGCGCGGACGGAGAGCTTTGCGCGGGCGCAGCGGCTGTTTCCCCTGGTCGGGGCCGCCATCGGGGCGGCGATCGGCCTGTTTTGCCTGCTGCTGCGGGCGATCGGTGTGCCGGATCTCGCCGCCGCGGCGCTCGCGCTCGGTGGCGGTGCGCTGCTCACCGGCGCGCTGCATGAGGACGGGCTCGCCGATGTCGCCGACGGGTTCGGCGGCGGCCGCGATGTCGCGGCCAAGCTCGAGATCATGCGCGACAGCCGGCTCGGCACTTACGGCGCGCTGGCGCTGGTGGTGAGCTTTGCCACTAAGCTCGCGGCTCTCGCGGCAATTCCGAATGGTCTCGTGGTGCAGAGCCTGATCGCGGCGCACGCGCTGGGCCGCGGCGTGCTGCCATGGATCGCGATCAGCCTGCCTTACGCCCGCAAGGACGGGCTCGCCGCCAATGCTGGAAGGCCTGATGGGACAATTGCCGTGGTCGCGGCCGGCATCGCGCTGCTGATCGCAATCCTCGCCTTGCCGTTCGGCAGCGCGCTGCTGGCGGCGATCGCGGCCGCTGTGAGCGCGCTGGTCATGGCGCTCGTGGCAAAGCGGCAGATCGGCGGCCAGACCGGCGATGTGCTTGGCGGCGTCGAGCAGGTCGCGGAGACCGCGATCCTGGTGCTGCTCGCGGCGCGGCTAGGTTAGAGCATGTTCGAGCGAAGTGGAGACCGGTTCGCGTGAAGAAAACGCGTCGAAATGAAAGTGTGAGCGGAACATGGATCGCGAAACGCGTCTCTGGCTGATCCGTCACGCGCCGGTGGACGGTCCGCGCGGCGTGATCCACGCGCCGGATGCGCCCGCCGACCTCAGCGATGCCGCGGCATTCGCGTCGTTGCAGGCGCGGTTGCCGGCTCACGCTCGCGCGGTCTGCAGTCCGGCGCGGCGCACCCGCGAGACCGCAGGAAAGCTCGGCCTGACTGCAACGGAGGACGACGCTTTTCGCGAGCAGGATTTTGGCGATTGGACCGGCCGGCGTCACAGCGAGATCGAAGCCGAGCTCGGCGCGGCCTATCGCGCGTTCTGGCAATCGCCGGGCAGCAACCGGCCGCCGCGCGGCGAAAGCTTTGCCGATCAGATCGCGCGGGCACGGGCAGGGCTCGCGCGCTTGCCGGCCGGCGACGTCGTGCTGGTCGTGCATTCCGGCACCATCCGCGCGATCCTTGCGATCGCGCTCGAGCTTGCGCCGGAGCTCGCGCTGCGCTTCGTCATCGATCCGCTGTCATTGACGCGGATCGACCGGCTGCCGAATGCCTGGCGCGTGGTCGCGGTGAACGAGCTCTGATAGCGCAGTGACTCTGCTTTACCTCGCCCCGCATGCGGGGAGAGGTCGGAACGCATCGACAGATGCGTTCCGGGTGAGGGGGAGTCTCCGCGAGACTAACTGATACTGAGCGCGGGGAGAGGGCCCCTCACCCCGACCCTCTAAGAGCGAGCTTCGTTCGTCTCGACCCCGTAAGAACGGGGCGAGGGAGCGCAGTCCCGTCGCGGCGGTGACATTAGTTCGTCCGATCAACCGTTACCCATTCCGCCGCGCGCCGCGCAGAGTCGGCAGGCCGATGCCGGCGGCGTCGAATCCGCCGTCGACGGCGAGGATCTGGCCGGTGATGTAGCTGGCGCGATCCGAGCACAGGAAGAAGATCGCTTCCGCCAGCTCCTCTTCCAGGCCGTAGCGGTTCAGCGGAATGGCGTCGTGATAGTCCGCGCGGATCTCCTTGGTGTGAACCTGCTTTGCCATCGCGGTGTCGACCGGTCCCGGCGCGACCGCGTTGACACGAATATTGAGGGAGGCGAGCTCGACCGCGAGCTGCTTGGTGAGGTGCGCAAGGCCCGCCTTGCTGGTGCCGTAGGCCGAGCGCAGCGTCGAGGCGCGCACCGCCGAGATCGAGGTGATGTTGACGATGGCGCCGCCATTGCCGTCGCGCATCAAGGGCACCGCCGCCTTGGCGCAGAGGAACGGTCCGGTGAGGTTGACCGCCATGATCCGGCTCCAGTCGGCGTCCGAGGTCTCCAGCACCGGCGTGAACACAGCAATGCCGGCATTGTTGACCAGCGCGTCGAGCCGGCCGAACCGGTCCGTGATCGCAGAGATCGCGGCTGCCACGCCAGCGGTGTCCGATACGTCGCAGGTCAGCGCCAGCGTGTCGTCGGGCTGCTTCAGCGCCGCGACTGCCGCGCGCAGCAATTCACCCTCGATGTCGAGCAGCGCGACGCGCCAGCCGTCGGCGAGAAAGCGTTTCGCCGCGGCAAGCCCGATGCCACGCGCGGCGCCGGTCACGAGTGCGACTTTGAGGGAAGCGGAATTCATCGGATGGTCCATCGGTTCGGGCAGGAAATCCCGACCGTCTGCGACCTTTACCTGGTGATGTCAACCTGAGAGGCGCTCAACTGGCTCGGCCGTCATTGCGAGGAGCGATAGCGACGAAGCAATCCATTCTTCCCGTGTGGCGAGGTGGATTGCTTCGCGGAGCCTGTCATCGGGCCGCTTTCGCGCGACCCGTTGGCTCGCAATGACATGGGTGCGACGGCCGTTCTATACTCTTTCAACACGGGAGGAAGGCGCGTCTCGAAGGATGCACGGCCCCCAGCCCGGGCCGCCCATCCTTCGAGGATCGCACCGTGGCTTACGCTGCGAGTTCGGCAGAGGCGCGCTGCATGTTGGTGGACATGTCCTGCGTCACGATGCTCTGCTCCTCGACCGCGGCGGCGGTCGAGGCGATGTATTCGTTGACGCCGGCGATCGCCGCCTTGATCTCGGACAGCGAGCTCACCACTTCGGCGGCGATCGAGTTCAGCGCGTCGATTTCCGAGGCGATCTTGTCGGTCGCCTGCTTGGCCTGGTTGGCGAGGCTCTTCACCTCGGAGGCGACCACCGCGAAGCCGCGGCCGGCTTCGCCGGCGCGCGCCGACTCGATCGTGGCGTTGAGCGCGAGCAGGTTGATCTGCCCGGTGATGTTGTTGATCATCTCGACGATGCCGCTCATCGCCTGCGCAGCGGCATTGAGCTTCTGCGCTTGCCCGTCGGCAGCCTCCACCCGGCCGGTGGCGACCGCGGCGTTCTGCTTCGACTTGGTCATGGTTTCCGAGATCTCGCGGATCGAGGCGCTCATCTCCTCGCTGCCGGCGGCGACCGCCTCGATCAGGCCGCGCGCGCTGTCGGCCTTCTTGCGGCCGATCGCCTGCGCGGTGGTGTCGGTGGCGTATTTCACCACCTTGAACGGCTTGCCGTTGAGATCGAGGATCGGGTTGTAGGAGGCCTGGATCCAGACCTCCTTGCCGCCCTTGCCGATGCGCTTGTATTCGGCGGCCTGGTATTCGCCGCGGTTGAGCGCGGCCCAGAACTCGCGATAGCCGGCGCCATCGCGCTCGCTGGGATCGACGAACATGCTGTGATGCTTGCCCTTGATCTCGGCCAGCGAATAGCCGAGCGCGCCGAGGAAGTTGGCATTGGCGGTGACGATCGTGCCGTCCATGTTGAACTCGATCACGGCCTGGGCCTTGTCGATCGCATCGATCTGGCCATCATTGTCGGCGGTTTTCACCTTCTGCTGCGTGACGTCGGTGGCGAACTTGACGACCTTGAACGGCTTGCCGCGGTCGTCGAGGATCGGGTTGTAGGTGGCGAGGATCCAGATTTCCTTGCCGCCCTTGCCGAGCCGCTTGAATTCGCCGGCCTCGAACGCGCCCCGGTTCAGCCGCGCCCAGAAATCGCGATAGGCCACGCTGTCGCGGTCGGCGGGCGGCACGAACATGCTGTGGTGCTTGCCCTGGATCTCGGCGAGCGAATAGCCCATAGCGCCGAGGAAGTTCTCGTTGGCCTTGACGATGGTGCCGTCCATGTCGAACTCGATCACCGCCTGCGCCCGGCCGATCGCGGCGATCTTGCCGGCATCCTCCATGCTGTGGATCTTCTGCGCGGTGATGTCGGTGGCGAACTTGATCACGCCGACCGGCTTGCCACCCTTGTCAAGGATCGGGTTGTAGGAGGCCTGGATCCAGATCTCGCGGTCGCCCTTGGCGATGCGCTTGTATTGCGCGGCCTGGAATTCGCCGCGGTTCAGGTCGGCCCAGAACGCGCGATAGTCCTGGCTGTCGCGCGTGGCCGGATCGACGAACATGCTGTGGTGCTTGCCCTTGATCTCGTCGAGCGTGTAGCCCATCGCATTGAGGAAGTTCTCGTTGGCGTCGACGATGGTGCCGTCGAGCTTGAACTCGATCACCGCCTGCGACTTGCCGATCGCGGCAGTCTGCGCCAGCGCATTCTCGATCTTGGCCTTGTTGCTGAAACTGAACATCAGGGCTCCGTGAAGGTTCAAATAAAAGGGATGGGGAAAGCGGATCGCGGCAACTCACGGAAAGGTTGCAGCGAGCCGTTTAGCATCCGTAAAGCCTGTTGCTCGCGCGCGCTTGGCACGAACTGCATAACGCCAAGTTCCACACATGCATCCGTCTCAATTCGCAAAGGTTTTTTTCAGAATGCACGTTATCATCCACAAGCAGCACGCGATGTTCACCGTAATCATACGGACGAAAATCGATGATGACTTTCGTCTGATGCGGGGTGATGAAGCGCGTCTGCTTCAGCGATGATGATGGGTCTATTACGAAGCCTGATATCGCCGGCCGCTTTTCACCGATCGATGCAGCGACTTGATTCGCGTCCTCGATGAATGTGCGATCGCGTTCGATGCTTGGGTCTCCACGCCCGCCGAACCCAATAAAGTATCTCCATACGAAAAAAATATCGCCGCACGGGATGTCGGAAGGGCGGTCCCGGCCTCGTCCTCCGGTCACTCATTCCATGATGGAGTTCCGATGTCGCTTACCCTGCATTACCACCCGCTGTCCTCGTTCTGCTGGAAGGCGCTGATTGCGCTCTATGAGAACGGCACGCCCTTCACGCCGAACATGGTCAATCTCGGCGATCCCGCCGAGCGCGCGGCGCTGCTCGCGCTGTCGCCGATCGGCCGTTTTCCGGTGCTCCGCGACGAGACGCGGGACGAGACGGTGCCGGAATCGAGCATCGTCATCGAATATCTCGACCGGCATTATCCCGGTGCCGTCAGGCTGATCCCCGAGGATCCGGACCTCGCGCTGCAGACCCGGCTGCGTGATCGTTTCCTCGATCTCTATGTCCACCTGCCGATTCAGAAGGTCGTCGGCGACCGGCTGCGGCCTGCGGACAGCAAGGATCCGCATGGCGTCGCCGAGGCGCGGGCGCAACTCCGCACCTCCTATGCGATCCTGGATCAGCAGCTCGATCATGGCGGCTGGATGATGGGCGGGCATTTCTCATTGGCCGATTGCGCGGCCGCGCCGACGATGTTCTACGGCAACAAGGTCGAGCCGTTCGGAGATGGCCATCGGCATCTGGCCGCCTATCTCGAGCGGCTGATGGCGCGGCCGTCCTTCGCGCGCGTCCTGAAGGAGGCCGAGCCCTATTTCGGCATGTTCCCGCGGGAAGCCTGACGCAAGCCGGCCTCCGATCCGGTTCCAAAAATAAATCGTGGCGGGATGTCGCTTTCGCGCCGCCTTGTTCGTCATCTCCTTGAGGCCCGGGTTTCCGGAGCGCTGGTCGCTCCGGAGGCCCGGGCGATACCTGTGGGAGACGACATGGCTGCAGCTGGCAACAGGGCGGAGATCATCCGCTCCCTCTTCGCCGCCTACCTCTCTAATGACCGCGCGAGAGTCGAGGCGGCGTTCGCTGAGGATTTCCGCTTCTCGACGCCATATGGCGAGAACATCGACAAGCCGACCTATTTCGCCGAGTGCTGGCGCGACTCCGGCTGGATCGGCCGCCACGAGATCGAGCGCATCATGGTCGACGGCGTCGAGGCCTTCGTCACCTACCGCTGCGTCGCCCGCGACGGCAAGAGCTTTCGCAACACCGAGTTCTTCGTGTTCGACGGCGACAAGGTGTCGCGCATCGACGTCTATTTCGGCCCGTCGCACCAGGACGGCGAACTTGTCAGGCAGGACCGCTAAGGGGTGTGGCGCGCGATGCAATGACCTCTGAAATAATTTCGCTTGGCCTGTCGGCGTGGCAAGCCCCGCGTCGTCCTTGAGACGAGCACCGGAGATACCGGCAAAGCAGCTGAACAAGACAACGGAGCAGGTCGATGCGTTTCATGGTGATCGTCAAGGCAAGCCAGGATACCGAGGCCGGCAAGATGCCGACCACGGAGATGCTGGCCGCGATGGGCAAGTTCAACGAGGAAATGGCCAAGGCCGGCGTCATCGAAGCCGGCGAGGGCCTGCATCCGACCAGCAAGGGTGCCCGCGTCAAATATGCCGGTGGGCAGAGCACGGTGTCGCGCGGCCCGTTCGGCCTCAGCGGCGATCTGGTCGCCGGCTTCTGGCTGATCGAGACCAAGTCGCTCGATGAAGCGATCGACTGGATGAAGCGCGCGCCGTTCGACGGCGGCTCCGAGATCGAAATCCGCCAGGTGTTTGCCGCGGAGGATTTCGGCGAGGCGCTGACGCCGGAGCTGCGCGAGCGGGGAGAGCGCCTGCGCGCGCAGGTGGGCAGGAAATGACACCCGACGTCATTCCGCGATGTCGCGCCGGCGATCCGCCCGGAATACATGATCCCCGGCGCAAGTCGTGGATTCCGGGCCGGCGCACCAGGTCGGCTGTTGCCGACTTGGACAAATACCTAGGGCCGAACTCGGGTAAACCCAAGTTCGGCGTGGGGCTTCCCGGCATGACGAGGGTGAAGATTGCGAGTGATTCAACAGGCAAGGAAATCCGACCCATGCGATTCATGATGCTGATGATCCCGCTCGGCTACGAGGCGGCACCGCCGGACGTTCAACTCGATCCCGAACGTGTCGCGGCGATGATGCGCTACAACGAGGCGCTGAAGGATGCCGGCGTGCTGATCACGCTCGACGGCCTGCATCCGCCGGCTGCCGGCGCGCGCGTCAAGTTCGACACCGGCGTGCCGGTCGTGATCGACGGCCCCTTCACTGAAGCCAAGGAGGTGCTGGGCGGCTACTGGATGATCGAGGTCGCCTCGCGCGAGGAGGCGATCGCCTGGGCGAAGAAGTGCCCGGCCTCGGCCAACGAAATCATCGAGATTCGGCAGGTGCAGGAGGTGGCCGATTTCTCCGAAGAGGTGCAGCAGGCCGCCGCCACCTTCGAGCATCCGCAGGGCGGCTGGGGCAAGGCGCTGCGCTGAACCTTCACCGAGAAGCGATGCCGCTTCAAAGCGTCATCGCATCACCGAACCATCGTCCACCAGCAACAACCACAACGGAGACGAAACATGAGCACCAACACCTTCCTCGCCGTCTATCTCGGCGGCGGCAAGACCGGCTCGCGGATGGAAGCCTGGAACGCGCTGCCCGAGGCCGAACGCCGCGCCAAGGAGCAGCAGGGCATGGCGGCCTGGGGCGCATGGGTCGAGAAGCACCAAGACGTGATCGTCGAGATGGGCGGACCGCTCGGCAAGACCAAGAAGGTCGGGCAGGGCGGCGTCACCGACATCGCCAATCTGATGACCGGCTTCACCGTGGTGCGCGCGCCCTCGCATGAAGCAGCGGCAAAGCTGTTCGAGAACCACCCGCATTTTTCGATCTTCCCCGGCGAAGCCGTCGAGATCATGCCGGTGCTGCCGATCCCGGGGCGCTAAGGCGGGCCGCAGGCTCCCTGAACCTCTACCGCTTGCGGGGGAGGTCGCTGCGCTCGAAGAGCGCGGCGGGGGGCTCTTTCCACGATGCGAGAGCCCCCAGCCCAACCTCGAGCCTCACTCACCTCGGACCCCACGCGCGGGAGAGAGAGAGCGCAGTTTCTCTCGGGCCGCCATCGATGCTCGGCGTCGGTAATCACCGAAGCGGTCCGTTAATCTTGATTGACGCGACGCTGCCCCGCTAGTGACCTTCGCGCCCGGCTCATGTAAAGGTCGTTCACATGAGCTGGCGCAAGGAGCAGCGCCGCGCCGAGCGCGGCTATCACCACGGCAATCTGAAGGAAGCCTTGTTGCAGGCCGCTCTCGGGCTGATCGCCGAGAAGGGTGCGGCCGGCTTCACCTTCGCCGATGCCGCGCGCATGGCCGGCGTCAGCGCCGCGGCGCCCTATCGGCATTTCCGCGACCGCGACGAACTGATCGCCAGCATCGCGCAGCGCGGCTTCGAGCAGTTCGAATCGCTGCTGACGCAGGCCTGGGACGACGGACGCCCCGACACGGTCACGGCGTTCGAGCGCGTCGGCAGGGCCTATCTCGCCTTCGCCCGCGAGGAGCCGGCCTTCTACAACGCGATGTTCGAATCGGGCCTGCCGGTCGATGCCAATCCTGCGTTGATGGCAGCGGGCGAACGCGCATTCGGCGTCATCCGTGCCGCCGCCGAGCGTCTCGCGGCGCTGACGCCGCCCGGCACGCCCCGTCCGCCGGCGATGATGATGGCGCTGCACATCTGGTCGATGTCGCACGGCGTCGCTTCGCTGTTCTCCCGCGGCGATGCCGCGCGTCGCAAATTGCCGATGTCGCCGGACGAGCTGTTAGAGGCCGAGGTGCTGATCTATCTGCGCGGGCTCGGCTTCCCGATCGACCGCCGGCCTGGAACCGCGGCCGCCGACGACAAGCCGGCCGGCGAAAGGTCTGGTCCCTGGGGGAAGCCGAAATAAGGTTCAACGGCCAAGCCAAAAATAATCCGAGGGGTGCGTCATCCGCGCTGCTTGACTTTCCCAAGGGATCGGCTACCTATGTAAATGTTATTTACATTCACAACGGCGCAGGTGCCGTGATGGAGATGGGAAATGGCCTACACCGCTGATGTCAATCGATGGCGCGGCCCTGTCGAAGAGCCCTACCGTCCCTACTTCTACGCGACGCCGTGGCATCCCCTGAAGATCGCCGGGATCATCCTCGGCTTCATCATCTGGTGGCCGATCGGACTTGCCCTTCTCTTTTTCACACTCGGGAGCAGAAGAATGTCGTGCTGGAGCAGCCAGGATCGCTGGCAGAACAAGATGGAGCGGATGCAGTACAAGATGGACCGCATGCGCGGCCGCATGGAGCGCAGTGGCTTCGGCTTTGGCTTCGGCCCGCCGTCCTCCGGCAACCGTGCCTTCGACGAGTACCGCTCTGAAACGCTGCGCCGGCTTGAGGAAGAGCAGGTCGAGTTCAGGAACTTCCTCGACCGTCTGCGTCACGCCAAGGACAAGGAAGAGTTCGACCAGTTCATGGCGCAGCACAAGACGCGTCCGACCCCGCCGACCGACCAGCCGCCGCAGGGTTGATCGCGCGAGGCAATAGCTGGCCTTCAGGCGATGTGCCCCCATAGAACCTGATGGCCCTGAGCCGCCCGTTTGCGATGAGCAAGCGGGCGGTTTGCATTTTGGGATGGTGACGCCCACTCTATCGTTTGGGATCCGGACGATGAGGTGAAGACCATGGCGGGATCAGCGACAGTGACGGCCGGCGAGCTCTGGCTTGCGATCCGGCGCGAGGCGGAGGCGGCGATCGCGGCCGATCCGTTCCTCGAGGCGTCGGCCGCCTTCATCCTAGATCAGGGCGACCTCGGCGGTGTGCTCGCTTTTTTGATCGGTCGGCATATCAGCCGCGCGGAAGAGGATCGCGCGCAGTTCGCGCGGATCGCCCGCGAAGCCTATGCGGCCGAGCCCGTGCTGGTCGATGCCGCGGCCACCGACCTCACGGCCATCGTTCGCCGTGATCCCGCGATCACGGGCTTCCTGCCGCCGCTGCTCAACTTCAAGGGCTTTGTCGCGCTGCAGGCCTGGCGGGTGTCGAATTGGCTATGGCGCGAGGACCGCCCCGACCTTGCGCTGATGATGCAAAGCGCGGCGGCAGACCAGTTGCAGATCAGCATTCACCCGTCGGCCCGGATCGGAACCGCGGTTTTCCTCGATCACGGCACCGGCATCATCATTGGCGCGCTGGCCTCGGTCGGCGACGAGGTCACGATTTTGCAGAACGTCACCATCGCGCGGCATCAGGATGATCCGCGCCGCGCGCCAAAGATCGGCCGCGGCGTGCTGCTCAGCGCCGGCGCCACCGTGATCGGACATCTCTCGATCGGCGATTTCGCCAGGATCGGCGCCGGCGCGCTGGTGACGACGGATGTGCCCGCCGGCTGCACCGCCGTCGGCGTGCCTGCGCGGCTGACCAATTGCGCGGAGGCGGGCACGCTTTCGTGAGGTGAGCACACCGACCGGGTCGCCCCTTGCGTCGCTACGCCGGCACGAGCATATCGGCGAGTTGCGTAAAACTGTCCGCGTGGAGGTCGATCCAGGATTCCGGCGCCACGTCGAGTTTCGCCGCCGGCCCGAACTCGAGCGGACGGGCGATGAACGCCGTGCGCATGCCAAAGGCGCGGGCCGCCTTCAGGTCGTATTTGTGGCAGGCGACCATCAGGATCTTGTCGGCGGGATAGCCGAGGTAGTCGACGGCGAGTTGATACACCGCGGGTGACGGCTTGTAGCTGCGTGCAAGCTCTGCGGTCAGCACGGCGTCGAAGGGCAATTTGGCGTGCTTGACCACCGCCACCACCGCGGCCATGCCGGCATTCGACAATGTCGAGGTCACGAACCGACCGCGCAGACGCCCAAGTCCTTCGACGCTGTCGGGCCATGCGTCGAGCTTGGTCCACACCGTGTTCAATTCGTCGCGCTCGTCCCTCGACAAGGCCTCCGAGAGACCGTGGCGATCCAGCAGCACATCCAGCGCCTCGCGATAGATGCGGTCGACCCGAATCCACGGGCGCTTGCCCCCGATCACTTCGTCGAGCGCGGCACGATAAAGATCGCGCCATTCGCTCGAGAGCTTGGCCCAGTCGAGCGCGAGCCCCTTCGCGGCGTTGACGGCCTGCCCCGCACGCAGGATCGGCTGATAGAAGTCGACGCAGGTCCCCTGGACGTCGAACGTGATGGCGCGGATCTCATTGCGCCATGTCGCGGCGCCTGCCGGCTGTATCCCCGTCATCGCGGCCATGATCGACATTCCTCCAGCGGTCACGAAGCTTCGTCTGGTCAGATCGGGTAGCACGGTTTATTCCCCGGTTGCGGGTATCGGAAGCAGGTGCACCAGGTCCTTCGTGAGGTGAGCACTCTGCTCAGGCTTCCTCTCTCGCGTGCGGGGGAGGGTTGGGGTGGGGCTCTCTCCGCGAGTCACGCTGTGGAGAGAGCCCCCATCCGCCGCAAGCGGGAGAGGCGGACGGAGTTCGCGGAAAGCTAACGCACCCTACACATTCGATCCATTGATCGCGTCGATCACGGCATCGGTCACTTCCTTGGTGGTGGCCTTGCCGCCGACATCCGGCGTCAGCACGCCGGCCGCGCAGACGCGTTCGACGGCCGCCATCAGCCTCGAGGCGGCATCCTTCTCGCCGAGATGCTCGAGCATCTGCGCGCCGGTCCAGAACGTCGCGACCGGGTTGGCGATGCCCTTGCCGGTGATGTCGAAGGCCGAGCCGTGGATCGGCTCGAACATCGAGGGGAAGCGGCGCTGAGGATCGATGTTGCCGGTCGGCGCGACGCCGAGGCTTCCGGCCAGCGCACCGGCGAGATCGGAGAGGATGTCGGCGTGGAGATTGGTCGCCACGATGGTGTCGAGGCTCTTCGGATGCAGCGTCATGCGCACAGTCATGGCGTCGACCAGCATCTTGTCCCAGCTGACGTCGGGGAATTCACCGGCAACCTCGGCCGCGATCTCGTCCCACATCACCATGCCATGGCGCTGCGCGTTCGACTTGGTCACGACGGTCAGCAGCTTGCGCGGACGCGACTGCGCGAGCTGGAACGCGTAGCGCATGATCCGCGTCACGCCGACGCGGGTGAAGACCGCCACTTCCGTGCCGACCTCCTCCGGCAGGCCCCTGTGGGCGCGGCCGCCCATGCCGGCATATTCGCCTTCCGAGTTCTCGCGCACGATCACCCAGTCGAGATCGCCGACGCCGACATTGCGCAGCGGCGAGGCCACGCCCGGCAGGATTTTTGTCGGCCGCACATTGGCGTATTGGTCGAAGCCCTGGCAGATCGGCAGCCGCAGGCCCCACAGCGTGATGTGGTCGGGCACGTCAGGGGCGCCGACCGCGCCGAAATAGATCGCATCGAACTTCTTCAGCTCGGTGAGGCCGTCGGCCGGCATCATCACGCCGTGCTTCTTGTAATAGTCCGAGCCCCAGTCGAACGTCGTGACGTTGAAGGCGAGATCGCCGCTGCGCTTTGCCAGAGCCTCCAGCACGCGGACACCGGCCGAGATCACCTCCGGCCCGATGCCGTCGGCGGGGATGGCTGCGATCGAATGGGTGCGCATGGGTTGTCTCCGGATCATTAGTGAGTTCGCACGGGATTGGGTTGCGGTTCGGATTGCGCGGGCGCGCTCTGCGCACGCGACAGCAGCAGCGTGAGCGCGGCCGAGAGCACCAGGAGGCCGGCGACGAAATAGAGCCCGCCCTCGAAGCTGCCGGTGAGGTCCTTGATCCATCCGATCATGGCCGGACCGACGAAGCCGCCGAGATTGCCGATGGAGTTGATGGTTGCGATGCCGCTCGCCGCGGCCGGACCGGCCAGGAACAGTGTCGGCATGCTCCAAAGCGGCGGCTTCGACGAGGAGATACCGATATTGACCAGCGTCAGCGCCGCGATCACGGCGGCAAGGCCGGTCCACAGCCCGGCAAGCGCAAGTCCCGCCGCGGCCATCAGGCAGGCCAGCACCACGTGCCAGGTGCGCTCGCCGGTGCGGTCGGAATGCCGCGCCCATAGCACCATCGCGATGACGGCAATGGTCGCCGGTACCGCGTTGAGGAAGCCGACCTGGATCGACGACAGGCCGAACGCCTTGATGATCTGCGGCGCCCACACCCCAAGTGTGTAGAGCCCGGCCGAGGTGCCGAAATAGACCAGCGCCAGCGCCAGCACCCGCGGGTCGGCGAGGCCGCGCCAGATGCTGTGGCTTGCGGTCGTGGCCTTGCCGTCGTTCTCGGCCTTCATGGTCTTGACCAGCCAGGCGCGCTCGTCGTCGGCAAGCCATCCGGCCTGCTCCGGCCGGTCGGTCAGGAAGCCCAGCACGACGAAGCCGAGCAGCACAGCGGGCACGGCCTCCAGCACGAACAGCCATTGCCAGCCCTTGAAGCCGAGCATTCCGTCCATCTCCAGCAGCGCACCCGAGAGCGGCGAGCCGAGCACGGTCGAGAGCGGCGCCGCGGCCATGAACAGCGCGGTGACGGCGGCGCGCTGCCGCGCCGGATACCAGTAGGTGAGATAGAGGATGATGCCGGGGAAGAAGCCGGCCTCGGCGACGCCGAGCAGGAAGCGCAGGACGTAGAAGCTCGTCACGCCCTGCACCAGCGCCATCGCCGCCGAGACCAGGCCCCAGGTGATCATCACCCGCGCGATCCAGATCCGCGCGCCGATCTTGTGCAGGATGATGTTGGAGGGCACTTCGAACAGGAAGTAGCCCCAGAAGAAGATACCGGCGCCGAAGCCATAGACGGTCGGCGACAGGCCGATGTCCTTGTTCATGGTCAGCGAGGCGAAGCCGATATTGACGCGGTCGATGAACGCCACGAAGTACAGCAGCATGATGAACGGCACGATGCGCAGTGAGATCTTGCGCAATACGCGCGCGCCAAGCTGGCTTTCCATGGGCTTCTTCCCCGGGTTCGTCTTGTTTGTTGGGACGGCGCCTGTCGCGCGCCATCGGGAAGCCTAGAAGGTCGCGCCCTTTCGCTTCAATCCGCGCCGGTTTATACAAAAAAATGATATAATCCCGGCGCCGTCATTGCGAGCCACCCGGTCGGCGCGAAGCGCCGCCGGATGACAGGCTCCGCGAAGCGATCCATTGCAACCGCGTATGTGGAACGCTGGATTGCTTCGTCGCTTCGCTCCTCGCAATGACGGCGGGTGAAAGGAACCCCTACGTCTTGGAACTGCACCAGCTTCGCTGCTTCGTCGCGGCTGCCGAGGAACTGCATTTCGGCCGCGCGGCGCAGCGCCTGCAGATGATGCCGTCGGCGCTCGGCCGCCACATCAAGCTGCTGGAGGAGGATCTCGGGGTCCGGCTGTTCGCGCGCACCACGCGCGCGGTGTTGTTGACCGAGGACGGCTCCGTGCTGCTGCGCGAGGGCCGCGCGCTGCTCGGCCGCGCCGAGGCGATCGAGAACGGCTTTCGCCGCCGGCTGCGCAAGCCACAGGCGCGGCGCTTCCGGATCGGCGCGATCGACAGCGCGGCGGCCGGCCTGCTGCCGCCGCTGCTGCGCGACGTCCGCGCCGCCCATCCCGACGTCGCGGTGCAGCTGCTCGAGGAGAAGACCATCCGGCTGCTGCCGAAGCTATTGTCGGGCGCGCTCGACCTCGCCTTCGTGCGCCCGCCGGAGCGGCCCGACCGCCGCATCGAGTTTGTCCCGCTGCTGCAGGAGACCGCCGTGGTGGCGCTGTCGCACAAGCATGCGCTGGCGCGGCGCAAGCAGATCGTGCTGCCCGACATCGCGGATCAGCCCCTGATCGTGCCGGAGCGCCGCTCGCGGCCGCACAGCCACGATCTGACGACAAAACTGTTCGACGAGGCCGGGCTGACGCCGCGCATCCAGGAGATCGCCGACGAGAAGCAGACCATCGTCAACATGGTCGCAGCGCGGCTTGGCGTTGCCATCGTGCCGCGCTGGACCGCGCGGATGGCGATCCCCGGCGTCCGCTTTGTGCCGCTCCGCCTGAAGCGTGGGAGCAGCGCCGGCCGCCTGCCGCTCGCCGCCGCCTGGCTGAAAGGCTCCCGCGATCCGGTCCGCGACCAGGTGATCGCGGTGCTCGAGGCAAGGTTGAAGAGTTACGCGCGCGAGGCGTGAGGGCGCTGCGTTGCGTGATGCCTCGACGGGCGATGAATGATTTTGGCCGGTTGACCTAGGTCAACGCGACCTGCGCTGGCCGGGTGAGCGTGTCCGGCATGGCGAAGCGTCAGGACTGGGTCATGATCGCAGGGTGCGTCGCTACCGCTTTGGCGGTGGTGGCGCTCGTCGCCCTTTTCTCTGCCTGAGCTGTGTCGCCCCCGTAGTGTTACGGGGGTGTCCAGCTAGGCCCCTGAGATAACTCGGTAATTCCCAAAGCTCGAACACCGCTGGCACAAACTGCACTGGCTTGCCGAGTTCCTCCCGGCATAGCTTCCCCGTCCAACGTAGGGCGGCGTTATGGGCAACCTACTTTACAGCGTGTTTGTCGTGCTGATGGGGCTAAGCCCGGTCATCCTCGTGGCGATTGCCATGTTCATAAACTGAGGGCCGGAGCTGTGTCTTCCGGCGTGCCAACCACCGATCCATGTCGCTGGCGTGCTTAGTTAATAAATCCGCAATGCCTTAACCTGGTGAAAGGTTGGCGTCAGCGCCGGCGTGTACGCTCGCGCCCATGAATTGGGACCTGCTGTATTTCCGTCTCTCGCTCGTCTGGATGGCGATCACCGCTGCCATGCTGGTCTATGTGCTGGTCGCATAAAGGCTGCCTCTGAAGTTTGCCTTACGCGCGGCACCGCACAATTAGTGTCGTCCCGGCGAAGGCCGGGACCCATAACCACAAAAGCCGATTGTTACGCACCGTTGGAACAACAAGTCCCATCAACAACACGCGCCACGGCGTATGGGTCCCGGCCTGTGCCGGGACGACGCTGAATTTGAGGCGCGCAGGTGGGCCTCGCAATCTGCACCACGGATTCGCCGTTGTCTCGGCCGTCGCCAGGACGACGCGGAGAGAACTGCGCACGGGTGCGCCTTTGCTCCGGCACAGGTAGCCAACGGTTCCCATCCAGGCAGGTTTCCGGCAAAGCTGTCGACCGGGGCGTCACTCTGCCGGCGCGGCTCAAATCTCCCCCGGTTTTGCGGGTCGGCCATGAGTTCCTCGTTTGTAGACTCGCGTTATGTTATAATATAACAGTCATTCCATGGCGCATACGCACACCCATGAGGAAAACCATCACGGCCACGCCCATCCCCACGGGCACAGCCACGCCCCGCACGCGCATCCGGCGCAGGCCGCGCACTGGTCGATCCTGCGCATGCCCGTGCCGGCCCGACTGCTCGCGGCACTGGCGGTCAGCGCCTGCCTGTGGGCTGTCGTCTGGCTGGCGATGAGGTGAGACCTGTGGCTGCTCTTGTTACCTTCCGCGACGTCACGCTCGGCTATGACCGCCACCCGGCGGTGCATCACCTCAATGGCGCCGTCGAGGCCCGGGTGCGCTGGTCGCGGTGATCGGCCCGAACGGCGCCGGCAAGTCGACCCTGCTGCGTGGTATCGTCGGCATCCTCAAGCCACTCGCGGGCAGCATCCATCTCGGTGGCCTCGATGCCCGCGACATCGCCTATCTGCCGCAGAGCGTGGAGATCGACCGCAGCTTCCCGATCTCGGTGTTCGACTTCGTCGGCACCGGGCTGTGGCGTGCGACCGGTCTGTTCGGCGGCATCGGCAAGGCCGCCCGCGAGAAAATCCTCGGCGCGATCGCGTCCGTCGGCCTCAATGGATTCGAGAACCGCCCGATCGGCACGCTCTCGGGCGGCCAGATGCAGCGCGTGCTGTTCGCGCGCGTGCTGCTCCAGGATGCGAGCCTGATCGTGCTCGACGAGCCCTTCAACGCCATCGACACCAAGACCACGGCCGATCTGCTCGCGCTGGTGAAACAATGGCACGGCGAAGGCCGCACCGTGCTTGCCGCGCTGCACGACATGGAGATGGTACGCAACCATTTCCCGGACACGCTGGTGCTGGCGCGCGGCCCCGTGGCATGGGGCCCGACCGCGGAGGTGCTGACGCCGGAAAACCTGATCGTCGCGATGCGGATGTGCGAGGCCTTCGACGACAGCGCCGCGGCCTGCGCGGCCGACCCACGCTCGCGGGCCGCCTGACGCCGATGCTATCCGACGCGCTGGTCACGCCGTTCACCGAATTCGAGTTCATGCGGCGGGCGCTCGCCGCCGTGATCGCGCTGGCGCTGGCGGGCGCGCCGATCGGCGTATTCCTGATGCTGCGACGGATGAGCCTCGTCGGCGATGCCATGGCACACGCGATCCTGCCCGGCGCGGCGATCGGCTTCCTGCTGTCCGGGCTCAACCTGTTCGCGATGACGACCGGCGGCCTGATCGCGGGCTTTGCCGTGGCGCTGCTCGCCGGCCTCGTCGCCCGCACCACCGAATTGAAGGAGGACGCGTCGCTTGCGACTTTCTATCTGGCCTCGCTTGCGCTCGGCGTCACCATCGTCTCGATCAAGGGCACGAATATCGACCTGCTGCACGTGCTGTTCGGCAACATCCTCGCAATGGACGATCAGACGCTGCTGGTGGTCGCGTTCAATGCCACGGTGACGCTGCTGGTGCTCGCGGTGATCTATCGCCCGCTGGTCATCGAGAGCGTCGATCCCTTGTTCTTGCGCGCCGTGAGCCGCGCCGGCGGCCCCGCGCATCTCGCCTTCCTGGCGCTCGTCGTCATCAACCTCGTCAACGGCTTTCAGGCGCTCGGCACGCTGCTTGCGGTCGGACTCATGATCCTGCCCGCGGGCACTGCCCGGTTCTGGTCGCGCGATCTGACCACGATGATCTGCATCGCGGTGGCGAGCGCGATGCTGTCGGGCTATGCCGGGCTGGTGCTGTCGTACCAGACCCGGATTCCATCCGGCCCCGCGATCATCCTGGTCGCGGCGGGGCTCTATATTGTGTCGCTGCTGTTCGGCAATGTCAGCGGCCTGGTGCGGCAGCTGTTTCCCGGCCGCCATCTCGAGGCGTGAGTACGATGCGGCGATTGTTCGGTTTGATTGGTCTGGCGCTGCTGCTGGCGAGCGGACCGGCGCGCGCCGCCGAGCGCATCAATGTCGTCGCGAGCTTCTCGATCCTCGCCGACATGGTGCGCAATGTCGGCGGCACTAATGTCGACGTGACGGCGCTGGTCGGGCCCGACGGCGATGCGCATGTCTACGCGCCGACGCCGGCGGACGCCAGGAAGGTTGCCGACGCCAAGCTCGTGGTCATCAACGGCCTCGGCTTCGAGGGCTGGATGCCGCGGCTGCTGCAGGCCTCGGGCAGCAAGGCGCCGGTCGCGGTGGCGACCAAGGGGATCATGCCGCGGAAGATGGGCGGCCATGACGATCCGCATGCCTGGCAATCCGTGGCCAATGCGAAGATCTACGTCGTCAATATTCGCGACGGGCTGATCGCCGCGGCCCCGGACCAGGCAGCCAACTTCAAGGCCAATGCCGACGCCTATCTGGCCAAGCTCGAGGCGCTCGACCGCGAGGTGCACGAGGCGGTGGCGAAAGTGCCGGAGGCGCGGCGCAAGGTGATCTCGACCCATGGCGCCTTCGGTTATTTCGCCGACGCCTACGGCGTCACGTTCTTCTCGCCGCTCAGCGTGTCCACGGATTCCGAGCCCAGCGCGCGCGATATCGCCGCGATCATCGCCCAGATCAAGGTTGCGAAAATTCCGGCAGTTTTTCTCGAAAATATCAGCGATCCCCGCCTGATCGAACGGATCGCGGCCGAGAGCGGCGCCAAGGTCGGCGGGACCCTGATTTCGGACGGTTTGACCGGCGAAAAGGGGCCTGCACCCACTTACATTGACATGGTCAGGCACAATATAAAGGCCCTGACCAGCGCGCTCGCCGACTAGGGCAGGAGCCCTCCCTGCCGGGATTGAGCGCGGCCCCAAGTTCCTTCGGAGTTGTTATGTCTGAAGCGACCTCCCAGAAGATTCCCGTGACCGTCCTGACCGGCTATCTCGGTGCCGGCAAGACCACGCTCCTGAACCGCATCCTGTCCGAAAACCACGGCAAGAAGTACGCCGTCATCGTCAACGAATTCGGCGAAATCGGCATCGACAATGACCTCATCATCGGCGCCGATGAGGAAGTGTTCGAGATGAACAATGGTTGCATCTGCTGCACCGTGCGCGGCGACCTCGTCCGCATCATGGACGGACTGATGAAGCGCAAGGGCAAGTTCGACGCCATCATCGTCGAGACCACGGGTCTCGCCGATCCGGCGCCGGTCGCCCAGACATTCTTCGTCGACGAGGACGTGCAGAAGAACGCGCGGCTCGACGCGGTGGTCACGGTTGCCGATGCCAAGTGGCTGTCCGACCGGCTCAAGGATGCACCCGAGGCCAAGAACCAGATCGCCTTTGCCGACGTGATCGTCCTGAACAAGACCGACCTCGTCTCCAAGGGCGAGCTCGCCGAGGTCGAAGCCCGCATCCGCGGCATCAATCCCTATGCCAAGCTGCACCGCACCGAGCGTTGCCAGGTCGGGCTGACCGACGTGCTGGAGCGCGGCGCGTTCGATCTCGACCGCATCCTGGAGATCGAGCCGGATTTCCTCGAGGCCGGCGACGATCACGACCATGACCACGGTCATCACCATGACCATAATCACCACCACCATGATCACGACCACGGCCATGGCGGGTTGAAGCATTATCACGACGAGGACATGCAATCGCTGTCGCTGCGCTCCGAGAAGCCGCTCGATCCGACCAAGTTCATGCCCTGGCTGCAGCAGCTCGTCGCCACCGAGGGTCAGAAGATCCTGCGCTCGAAGGGCATTCTCGCCTTCCACGACGATGATGACCGCTATGTCTTCCAGGGCGTCCACATGATGCTGGAGGGCAACCACCAGCGGAAGTGGAAGGAGGGTGAGCCGCGCGAGAGCCGCCTCGTCTTCATCGGCCGCGAATTGCCCGAGCAGGCGATCCGCGACGGCTTCGAGCAGTGCATCACCACGTGATGAAAGAGTTCGATCCGGGCGAGGCCCCTTCTTCCATCGTTTCGATCACCGACCGCGTCAAGCCGCTGCCGCTCGGCGCGGCCGTGGGCTCGGTGCATTTCCTCGGCGACCGCGCGTTCTTCGTCGGCGCCGAGGAGGGTGTTGCGATCGCGACCGCCGACGGCGAGATCACACGGATGGAGACGCATTTCGGCGCCATCCTGTGCGCCGCCTCCGACGGCAAGCGGCTCGTCACCGGCGGTGACGACGGCAAGCTGATCGCGATCGACGCCAAGGGCGAGACCTCTGTCATTGCGACCGACGCCAAGCGGCGCTGGATCGACAATGTCGCGCTGCATGGCGACGGCACGCTGGCGTGGTCGGCGGGCAAGACCGCGTTCGTGCGCAATCCCAAGGGCGAAGAGAAGACCTTCGAGGTACCCTCGACCGTCGGCGGCCTTGCCTTCGCGCCGAAGGGCCTGCGGCTCGCGATCGCGCATTACAACGGCGTGACGCTGTGGTTTCCGAACATGGCGGGATCAGCCGAATTTCTGCCCTGGGCCGGTTCGCATCATGGCGTCAGCTTCAGCCCGGACAACAAATTCCTGGTCACCGCGATGCACGAGCCGGCGCTGCATGGCTGGCGGCTGGCCGACAACAGGCACATGCGCATGACCGGCTACCCCGGCCGCGTCCGCTCGATGTCCTGGAGCGCGGGCGGCAAGGGTTTGGCGACCTCGGGGGCCGACACCGTCATCGTATGGCCGTTCGGCAGCAAGGACGGCCCGATGGGCAAGGAGCCTGCGATGCTCGCCCCGCTGCAGGCGCGCGTGTCGGTCGTCGCCTGCCATCCGAAGAACGACATCCTCGCCGCCGGCTACAGCGACGGCACCGTGCTGATGGTGCGCCTGGAGGATGGCGCCGAGATCCTGGTCCGCAGAAACGCCGGCACGGCGGTGTCGGCGCTCGGATGGAATGCCAAGGGCACGCTGCTCGCCTTCGGCACGGAAGATGGTGACGCGGGCATCGTGGAAATGTAAGAGATCGCGGCAGACGAAGCGTTTTCGAGCGAAGTGGGTTTCCGGTTCGCGTGAAGAAAACGCGTCAAAAGACGAAGCTCGCGCCGGGGCCGCAGCGTCATGCGGTTTCTGACGACCTTCCAGCTTGCCGACTTCGGCGACACGTTGATCAGCCTGTTCACGGCCTTCGTGCTGGGAACGCTGATCGGCGCCGAGCGGCAGTACCGCCAGCGCACGGCAGGCCTGCGCACCAATGTGCTGGTCGCGGTGGGGGCTGCCGCCTTCGTCGATCTCGCCATGCAGCTGGACGGCGCCGACGGCGCGGTGCGGGTGATCGCCTATGTCGTCTCGGGCATCGGCTTCCTGGGCGCCGGCGTCATCATGAAGCAGGGCATGGACGTGCGCGGGCTCAACACCGCAGCGACGCTATGGGCTTCGGCCGCAGTCGGCTCCTGCGCCGGTGCCGACATGATCGCGCAGGCGGCCGCGTTGACGGTCTTCGTCATCGCCGGCAACACCATGCTGCGCCCGCTGGTCAATGCCATCAACCGCATCCCGCTGAACGAGAAGGCGCTGGAGGCGAGCTACTATTTCAAGCTCGCGGTTGCGGCCGACGCTCTTCCGGATATGCGCGACCGGCTTGTCGAGAAGCTTGAGGCCGCGAAATATTCGGTGGCCGATATCGACGTGGCCGAGGCCGGTGACGACTTCCTCGAGATCGTGGCGACGCTGGTCTCGACCGCGGTCGAGCCCAACGAGCTGAACGCCGTGGTGGTCGACCTGCAGCATCAGCCCGGCGTGCGGCACGCGACCTGGGAGGTCAGCACCACGGATTGAGCCGAGGTTCCCGCAGGCGCCGCTTCGGAACCATGCCGTGGCGGGATCGTTGACCCCGCGGACAAGGCGCAGGTGAACGAGATGGCTGTGGATCGGACCAGGTTGCGAATCGACATGCTGATCGCCTCGACGCTGGTGGCGGCGGGCGTTGCGATCGCGGTGCTTTCGCTGCACGCGATCAATGCCGCCCCGCCGCAAGAGATCGCGCAGGCGACCCAGCCGCTGCAACCGACGCCGACGCCCGAGCCGCAGAAGACGGCGCCGCCGGCCGAGTCGAAGCCGGGCGGCGAGCGGCCGACCACGCCGGCGCCGCAGCCCGCGCGTCCCGACGATGAGGCACGGAAGGCCGGCGCCAAGCCGGTGCTGCCGCCCGCGCCCGCGGAGAAGACCGCGCCGCCGATCGAGAAAAAGTAAGCGCACCGCGGCCCGCATTGTGACGCGGATTTGACGGACGCTGCCGATTATACGGTCTCGCCTCCACCGCCCGCGCACCCCATAATCCGTCGTCTCGCCAACGACAGATGGGGCCTGCCATGAAGATCGAGGATATCCGGCGCACCGCCTATTCGATGCCGCTCACCAACCCGTCGTTTCCGCCGGGGCCCTACCGGTTCTTCGACCGCGAATATTTCATCATCACCTACAAGACCGACCCGGAAGCGCTCGCCGCCGTGGTGCCGGAACCGCTCGAGGTCACCGAACCGGTGGTGAACTACGAGTTCATCCGCATGCCGGATTCCACCGGTTTCGGCGACTACACCGAGACCGGGCAGGTGATCCCGGTTCGCTTCAGGGGTGAGGAGGGCGCCTACACCCACGCGATGTATCTCGACGATGAAGGCCCGATCGCCGGCGGCCGCGAGCTGTGGGGATTTCCGAAGAAGCTGGCAAAGCCCAGGATCGAGGTCGAGAGCGATGTGCTGGTCGGCTCGCTGCATTACGGCTCGGTGCTCTGCGCCTCCGCCACCATGGGCTACAAGCATCGCAAGGTCGACCACGACACCGTCTTGAAGTCGATGACGGCGCCGAACTTCATTCTGAAGATCATCCCGCATGTCGACGGCAGCCCGCGGATCTGCGAGCTGGTGCGGTTTCATCTGGAAGACATCACGCTGAAGGAGGCCTGGACCGGCCCCGCCGCGCTCGGCCTGTTTCCACACGCGCTGTGCGACGTCGCCCGCCTGCCGGTGCGCGAGGTGGTCTCGGCGCTGCATTTCAAGGCGGACCTGACCCTCGGCCTCGGCTCGGTCGCGTTCGACTACATGGCGAGATGACGAAGTCATTCCGGGGCATCGCGCAGCGATGAACTCTGGTGCGCAATCGCGCACCTGAGAATCTCGCGCAACGATTTCGAGATCCCGGGTCTGCGCGCCTAAGCGCGCACCCCGGGATGACCGTTCGGGTCAGCGCACCAGAATATTCTTGAACTGCCAGGGATCGCTGGTGTCGATGTCTTCCGGAAACAGTCCAGGACGATCCGTCAGCGGCGTCCAGTCGGTGTAGAAGCCCTTGACGGGGCCGAGATAGGGTATCTGGATCTCCAGCAGGCGATCGAAATCCATCTCGTCGGCTTCGACGATGCCTTCGTTCGGGTTCTCCAGCGCCCACACCATGCCGCCGAGCACGGCGGAGGTCACCTGCAGGCCGGTAGCGTTCTGATAGGGCGCGAGCTTGCGGGTTTCTTCGATGGAGAGCTGCGAGCCGAACCAGTAGGCGTTCTTGTCATGGCCGAACAGCAGCACGCCGAGCTCGTCGATGCCGTCGACGATCTCGTTCTCGTCGAGGATGTGGTGCTTTTCCTGCATCTTGCCGGCGCGGCCGAACATTTCATGCAGCGACAGCACGGCATCGTCAGCCGGATGGTAGGCGTAGTGGCAGGTCGGCCGATAGACCGCCGTGCCCGATGCGTCACGCACGGTGAAGTAATCCGCGATCGAGATCGACTCGTTGTGGGTGACGAGGAAGCCATATTGCGCGCCGCGGGTCGGGCACCAGGTGCGCACGCGCGTGTTGGCGCCGGGCTGCATCAGATAGATGGCGGCGCCGCAGCCGGCTTCGTGGCCATGTGCATTCTCGGGCATCCATTTCTCATGGGTGCCCCAACCGAGCTCGGACGGCTGCATGCCTTCCGACAGGAAGCCTTCCACCGACCAGGTGTTGACGAAGACATCGGGCTCCTTCGGCGTCTTGGAACGCTGGGTGTCGCGCTCGGCGATGTGGATGCCCTTGATGCCGGCCTGTCGCATCAAATCCGCCCACTCCGCCTTGGTCTTCGGCCTGGGAGCATTGAGCTTCAGATCGGCGGCGACGTTGAGCAGCGCCTGCTTGACGAAGAAGGAGACCATGCCGGGGTTGGCGCCGCAGCAGGAGACGGCCGTCGTCGAGCCCGCCGGGCGCGCCTTCTTGGCGGCCAGGGTGGTTTCGCGCAGGGCGTAGTTGGAGCGCGCTTCGGGCCCCTTCGAGGGGTCGAAATAGAAGCCGAGCCAGGGCTCGTTGACGGTGTCGATGTAGAGAGCGCCGAGTTCGTTGCAGAGCTCCATGATATCGGTCGAGCCGGTATCGACCGACAGATTGACGCAAAAGCCCTGGCCGCCGCCCTCGGTGAGCAGCGGGGTCAGCACCTCGCGATAATTGTCCTTGGTCAGGCCCTTCTGGATGAACCTGACATTGTGCTTCTCGCAAAGCGCCTTGCGACCCTCGTCCTTGGGATCGAGCACGGTGATGCGCGACTTGTCGTAGTCGAGATGCCGCTCGATCAACGGCAATGTGCCTTTGCCGATGGAGCCGAAGCCGACCATAACGATGGGACCGGTGATCTTCGCGTAGATCTGCGAGGCGGGGCTCATCATTTTCTCCAGGAGAGTGCCTAGCGGCGGATAGAGTGGATCAGGGGCTGCGGCGCTTGGCGGTGACTTCGATCTCGACCTTCATCTCGGGCTTGTAGAGCCCCGCGACGATCAGCATCGTTGCGGCCGGGCGGATGTCGCCGAGGACCTCGCCGCAGACGGCGAAGTGGGCGTCGATGTAGCTGGCGTCGGTGACGTAGTAGGTCGCACGAACGATATCGGCCATCTCGAATCCGCCCTCCTTCAGGGCGGCTTCGATGGTCTTGAAGCAGTTGCGTGACTGGCTCGTGACATCGGCCGGCATCGTCATCGTCGTGTAGTCATAGCCGGTCGTTCCCGCGACGAAGGCAAACTCACCGTCGATCACGGCGCGGCTGTAGCCGACGGTCTTCTCGAGCGGGGAGCCGGTGGAGATCAGGCGGCGGGACATGTTGAACCTCGACTGAAATGGCTTTGCGCGGGGTTTACGGGCATTTTCGGCGCCCGCGCAACCCCTTGGTTCAGGCCTGGCGCGGCCGGCGTTAGCGGGACTGCAGCGTGGTGTCCGGCGGCGACGGCGGCGTGCCGGTCCAGCGCCGGACCAGGATATCCCTGACGATCATCACCGAGATCAGGATCAGCATGACCGTGGTGACGAGGCCGCGCCAACGCGGGCGCGCGCCATCGGTGATGGGAAGGTGCTCCGACATGGCGGCCCGCCTTACGCCGCGTGCGGCACGGCGAGCGGTGCCTTCCGGCTCCGGGATCGCGTCCGCGATGCCTTGGCCTCGGGCAGCGGCGCGCCGGTCGGCGTGATCATGCCCCAGGCGCCGTCCAGCGCGCCGGCGACAAGCTCGAGGCCGAGCAGCCGCTCGCGCTCGAACGTGCCAGGCAGCGACAGCTCGCCGGTTTTGGCGGCGGTGAAGCCGAAGCGGGCGTAGTAGGGCGCATCGCCAAGCAGGATCACGGCGCCGTGGCCGCGCGCCTTAGCGACCGCCAGCGCACGCTGCATCAGCGCGGCGCCGACGCCGAGGCCGCGGCAGTCGTCGTCGACTGCCAGCGGCCCCAGCATCAGCGCGCTGCGGCCCCCCGCGCTGACGTGCCACAACCGCACGGTTCCAACCACCCGGCCGTCCTGGCGCACGGCCGCAAGGCTCAGGCCTTCGGCGGGCGCGCGTCCGTCGCGCAGGCGCTGGCAGGTGCGCGTATGGCGATTACAGCCAAAGCAGGCATCCAGCAGCGCTTCGCGTGCGACGACGTCCGAGCCACGCTCCGCACGGATCGCGAACGGGGCGGCATCTCGGATGAGGGCAACGGGGGTGTTCCGTTTTGCAGTCATGGCACGTCAGTCCCCGCTTGCAACGGCATGTCGTACGCCGCGGCAAGCGTCGTTCAGGAAAATCAAAAATGATCGGGGAGGAGCCGGCGGGGCCGGCTCCCGGTTTATCGGGCCTCGAAAAGGAGGCAAGTCAGATGTGATACGTCTTCAGCGGCGGGATGCCGTTGAACGCCACCGACGAGTAGGTCGACGTATAGGCCCCGGTGCCTTCGATCAGCACCTTGTCGCCGATCTCGAGCGTGACGGGAAGCGGATACGGGCTCTTCTCGTACAGCACGTCGGCGCTGTCGCAGGTCGGACCTGCGAGCACGCACGGCGTCATGTCCGCGCCGTCGTGACGGGTGCGGATGGCGTAACGGATCGACTCGTCCATGGTCTCGGCGAGACCGCCGAACTTGCCGATGTCCAGGTAGACCCAGCGGACCTCGTCCTCGTCGCTCTTCTTCGAGATGAGCACGACCTCGGATTCGATGATGCCGGCGTTGCCCACCATGCCGCGGCCCGGCTCGATGATGGTCTCCGGGATCTGGTTGCCGAAGTGCTTGCGCAGCGCGCGGAAGATCGAGCGGCCGTAGGTCACCACCGGCGGCACGTCCTTCAGGTACCTGGTCGGGAAGCCGCCACCCATGTTGACCATGGACAGGTTGATGCCGCGCTCGGCGCAGTCGCGGAACACCTGCGAGGCCATCGCCAGCGCACGGTCCCACGCCTTCACCTTGCGCTGCTGCGAGCCGACATGGAACGAGATGCCGCACGGCTCCAGCCCCTGGCGCTTGGCGAGGTCGAGCACCTCGACGGCCATCTCCGGGTCGCAGCCGAACTTGCGCGACAGCGGCCACTCGGCGCCGGCGCAGTCATAGAGGATGCGGCAGAACACCTTCGCGCCGGGGGCGGCGCGGGCGACCTTCTCGACCTCGGCGGCGCAGTCCACGGCGAACAGCCGGATGCCGAGCGCGAAGGCGCGCGCGATGTCGCGCTCCTTCTTGATCGTGTTGCCGAAGGAGATGCGGTCGGGCGTCGCACCCGCGGCCAGCGCCATCTCGATCTCGGCGACGGTCGCGGTGTCGAAGCAGGAGCCCATGGAGGCGAGCAGGGCCAGCACTTCCGGCGCCGGGTTCGCCTTGACGGCGTAGAACACGCGGCTGTCCGGCAGCGCCTTGGCGAAGCTCTGGTAATTGTCGCGCACGACCTCGAGGTCGACGACGAGGCACGGCTCGGTGTCGAGGCCATCCTTGCGGCGATTGCGCAGGAATTCCTGGATACGTTCGGTCATGGCACTCTCCCAAACGGCCCAGCGACGGGATCCCGTTCAAAACATGACGTCGGATAAGAGTGCTCTGGCCGGATCGCGCGATGGAGGCGCGACGAAGCCACAAGACTCAAACCAGACTGTGCTGCCGTGGATTGGTTGGGAGTGTTCCCGCCCGCACACCTGGCAATGAAGGACAAGCCTTTTCAGTAGCCCGCGCCGGCGTTGGACTGCCGGTAGAGACCAAAAAAGCCCGATCCGTCGTTGCTTTAAGTCGCGTCCCCCGTTGAGAGCGGGGTGCGCCGGTTCGCCTCCGGCTGCCAGTCACGGTTGCAAAGAGTGGTGAGACCTTCAACGCGGCATCCCTGGAGAGAGATGCTGGCCGCCTCGTGTCCTGATGGACGTAAGCGACCCTCGGTTCTTCACCCCTTGGCGGCTGTCCGGCCTCTTGTCCGGATACCTACCGACTGACACACGACCACAGGCACGTGCGAAATTGGGCAAGGCAGGAAATAAGTCTTTTGACTTCGTGGCGCAAGAATTTTTTTGCGATAGCGACAAATTTCCCTAACGCGTGCTTGCGATGTCGCGCGGAGCACGCGTCGGACGCGCTGAGGATGAACGGCTGTTAAGAATGACTAACGAAGCGTGTGTGCGTTTTGGCCTTGTGCCGCAGTGCTTTCTTGAATCGCTCAAGCTCACGCGCGACGCGTGAACGGCTCGACGCGCTGCGCTCCGCGGATGAACGCGGTCATCACGAGCACGCCGAGTGCGAACAGCACGGCCTGGAGGATGTGTGCGCCCTGGTCGCCGAGCCCGAACAGGATCGCGAGCGCCCAGCCGCCGGCAAAGGCCGCGCCGAACACCTCGGCGCCGATCAGGATGGCGGCGCTGATGACGGTGATGACGCTCGGCCAGGCGATGGTGCGGTTGCCTGAGGTGGAGGGCTGCATGGTCATGGAATAGGTCCTGTTCAGGGGGCGCAATCTCTCCGAAAAGTGCCCATCTATCAAGCGCAAAAGGCCCAAAAATGCCGTATCGCGTGATATAGATTGGGCAGCATTTTCAAGGCGAAAAACGGGACATTCGATGTCAGGAACCAGCGCAGACGCTCACGCCAACCCGCTGCTGAAGGCCTGGACGACGCCGTTCGCGACCCCGCCCTTCGACGAGATCAAGCCGGAGCACTTCCTTCCGGCGTTCGAGCAGGCCTTCGCCGACCACTCCGCCGAGATCGCGGCGATCATCAACGATCCGGCGGCGCCCGACTTCGCCAACACCATCACGGCGCTGGAGCGCTCGGGCAAGCTGCTGAGCAAGGTCGCGGCGGTCTTCTACGACCTCGTCTCGGCGCATTCCAACCCGGCCATCCTGGAGATCGACAAGGAGGTCTCCTTGCGGATGGCGCGGCACTGGAATCCGATCATGATGAACGCCGTGCTGTTCGGCCGCATCGCCCAGCTGCACGAGAACCGCGCCGATCTCGGCCTGACCGGCGAGCAAATGCGCCTGCTCGAGCGCACCTACACCCGCTTCCACCGCTCCGGCGCCGGTCTCTCGGAGGAGGCCAAGGCGCGGATGGCCGAGATCAACGAGAGGCTGGCCCAGCTCGGCACCGGCTTCAGCCACCATCTGCTCGGGGACGAGCAGGAGTGGTTCATGGAGTTCGGCGAGGACGACCGCGCCGGCCTCTCCGACACATTTGTGGCGGCCGCCAAGGCCGCGGCAGAAGAGCGCGGCATGGAGGGCAAGGCCATCGTCACGCTGTCGCGTTCCTCGGTCGAGCAGTTCCTGAAGAGCTCGGCCCGGCGTGACCTGCGCGAGAAGGTCTACAAGGCCTTCATTGCGCGCGGCGACAACGGCAACGCCAACGACAACAACGCGACCATCGTCGAGGTCCTGAAGCTGCGCGAGGAGAGCGCTAAGCTCCTGGGCTACCCGACCTATGCCGCCTACCGGCTCGAGGACTCCATGGCCAAGACGCCGGATGCGGTGCGGAGCCTGTTGGAGCGGGTGTGGAAGCCGGCACGGGCGCGGGCGCTCGCCGACCGCGACGCGCTGCAGGCACTGATCGCGGAGGAGGGCGGCAATTTCGCCCTCGCGCCCTGGGACTGGCGCTTCTATGCCGAGAAGCTGCGCCTTCAGCGCGCCAATTTCGACGACGCCGCGATCAAGCCTTATCTTGCGCTCGACAACATGATCGCCGCCGCATTCGACTGCGCCACGCGCCTGTTCGGCGTCACCTTCGAGGAGCGCAAGGATGTTCCGGTCTGGCACCCGGACGTCCGGGTCTGGGAGATGAAGGGCAGGGACGGCAAGCACAAGGCGCTGTTCTATGGCGACTACTTCGCCCGGCCCTCGAAGCGCTCCGGCGCCTGGATGACCTCGCTGCGCGACCAGCAGAAGCTCGACGGGGATGTCGCGCCGCTCGTTCTCAACATCTGTAATTTTGCCAAGGGGGCCGGCGGCGAGCCTTCGCTGCTGTCGCCCGACGATGCCCGCACCCTGTTCCACGAGTTCGGCCACGGCCTGCACGGCATGCTCTCCAACGTGACCTACCCCTCGCTGTCGGGCACCTCCGTGTTCACCGACTTCGTCGAGCTGCCGTCGCAGCTCTACGAGCACTGGCAGGAACGGCCCGAGGTGCTGCAGAAGTTCGCCCGCCATTACCAGACCGGCGAGCCGCTGCCGGACGAGCTGCTGCAACGGTTCCTTGCCGCGCGAAAATTCAACCAGGGCTTTGCCACGGTCGAGTTCGTGTCCTCGGCGCTGGTCGACCTCGAATTCCACACCCAGCCGGCCGCCGCCGCGCAGGATGTCCGCGCCTTCGAGAGACGCGAGCTGGAGAAGATCGGCATGCCCGAGGAGATCGCGCTGCGGCACCGGCCGACGCAGTTCGGCCACATATTCACCGGCGATCATTATGCCGCGGGCTATTACAGCTACATGTGGTCGGAGGTGATGGACGCCGATGCCTTCGGCGCCTTCGAGGAGGCCGGCGATATCTTTGATCCCGCCGTCGCCAAGCGCCTGCACGACGACATCTATTCGTCGGGCGGCTCGCGCGATCCGGAGGAGGCCTATGTCGCCTTCCGCGGCCGCGAGCCCGAGCCGGACGCGCTGCTGCGCCGCCGTGGCCTGCTCGAAACGCCTGAGGCGGCCTGAGGTGCGGCCGTCATTGAATCGGCTGATCGGCTGGCTCGTGCTTGCGGTGTCCGTCGTGCTCTGCACGGCGGCCGCCGAGGCCCATCCGCATGTCTGGATCGTTGCCAAGAGCGAGCTGATCTACGCGGCGGACGGCAGCATCACCGGCGTGCGCCATGCCTGGACCTTCGACGACATGTTCTCGGCCTATGCGGTGCAGGGGCTCGAGAGCAAGACCAAGGGCGCCTATACGCGCGAGGAGCTGACGCCGCTGGCGCAGACCAATGTCGAGTCGCTGAATGAATACGCCTACTTCACCTTTGCCAAGGGCGACGGCAAGAAGCAGAAGTTCACCGAGCCGGTCGACTATTTCCTCGAATACAAGGATTCGGCGCTGACGCTGCACTTCACCTTGCCGGTGAAGACGCCGTTCAAGGCCAGGCAGCTCTCGCTCGAAGTGTTCGACCCGACCTATTTCATCGACTTCCAGTATACCGAGAAGGAGCCGGTCAAGCTGGTCGGCGCCGCGGCGAACTGCAAGATGCAGTTCGAACGGCCGAATAGTGACGGCACCGCCGCCGCGCAGAAGCTCGGCGAGCAAACCTTTCTCGACGGCGGCAACGGCAATTTCGGCATGATGTTCGCCAACAAGGTCTCGGTGGAGTGCCCATGACGCCGATCGCCTCCCGCGTGATGCGCGGCCTCGCCGTATCCGCCGCCGTGCTGGCGGTCTTTGCGCTGCTCGACGGCGCCGTTCATGCGTTGCTGGCGCAAAATCCGTTCGGTGCGCCGCGCGCGGCAGAGCCGCAGGGCGGGCTGGTCGGCTGGCTGCTGGCGAAGCAGTCGGAGTTTTACCGCGAGATCTCCCAGACCATCCGGGCCGCGAAGTCCGACGGATCGGCGGTCTGGACGCTGCTGTTCATCTCGTTTGCCTATGGCATCTTTCACGCCGCAGGTCCCGGCCACGGCAAGGCGGTGATCGCCTCCTACCTGGTCGCCAACCGCGAGACCGCGCGGCGCGGCATTGCGCTGTCCTTCGCCTCGGCCCTGATGCAGTCGCTGGTGGCCGTTCTCATCGTGGGCATCTGTGCCTGGCTGCTCAACGCGACCGCGAAGACCATGTGCGGGGCGGAGAAGGCGATCGAGATCGCAAGCTACGCGCTGATCGCGGCGTTCGGCGCCCGACTGGTGTGGGTCAAGGGCGGCGGCTTCTTCCGCGCGCTGCAGATGCCGCGCCCGGCGCTGGCGATGGCCGGCGCGCATCAGCACGATCACGACCACCGTGATCACGGCCATGATCACCATCATCGTCACGCGCATGACGATCACGAGCATCATCATGACCATGGCCACGATCACGGGCATGACGCGCAGCACGTCCATGACGAGCATTGCGGCCATTCGCACGGGCCGACGCCGGCCGAGCTTGCCGGTCCTGGCGGCTGGCGGCGCGGGTTCGCCGCGATCCTGACCGTCGGTATCCGCCCGTGCTCGGGTGCGATCCTGGTCCTGGTGTTCGCACTGGCCCAGGGCCTGTTCTGGGCCGGCGTCGCCGCAACCTTCCTGATGGGTCTCGGCACCGCGATCACGGTCGCGGCCATCGCGATGGTCGCGGTGTCGGCGCGCGGCGTGGCCGAGCGGCTGAGCGCGGCGCGCGACGGCGGCGGCATGGTCATCATGCGCGGCATCGAATTCGGCGCCGCCGGCCTCGTGCTGCTGTTCGGCGTCGGCCTGCTGTTCGGCTACATCGCGGCTGAGCGGACGACGTGCCTTTGAAGTCACCTCTCCCCGCTTGCGGGGAGAGGTCGAAATTCGCGCACTGCGCAAATTCGGGTGAGGGGGTCTCCGCACGCTGCCTTCAATCGAATTTGCGGAGACGGCCCCTCACCCCAGCCCTCTCCCCGTAAGAACGGCGTAAGAACGGGGAGAGGGGGAAGAAACTGGCTCAACTCGTCAGATAGCCCCTGATCGACGGCAGCAGGAAGATCCCGAGATTGATCGCAAAGCCGATGCTCCAGAGGATCGAGCGCAGGGTCGGGCGGTTGCCGAGATAGGTGAGCACATAGGCGAGGCGCACGATCAGGAACAGCGCCGCGAGCTCGTCGATCAGGCGCTGCGGCGAGTCCCGGTATTCGGCGAGCAGCACCGCGAAGGCGAAGAACGGAAAGGTCTCGATGCCGTTCTGGTGCGCCCCGAGAGCCCGCGAGCGGATCGGATCGTCGTAAAAGTCGGGATCGCGCGGCCTGGCATTGTCGAAGCTGCGGAAGCCGGCCCACTTCACCGACACGATCGTCAGCAGCGAGAGCATCAGCGTCCCGAAGACGCACCATTCGGCGATCGTCATGGTTCCCCCTTATTCCGCACGGGAACGTAGCCAACCCGCACTCGGCTTGACAAGGTTGGAGCAACGCGCGAAGCCCAAAGCCCCCAGGCGAAGGATATCAAGCGCAAGGCCATCATGAGCACGGTGATCCCCTTCGAGAGCGCGAAGCCTGCCGCGGCGCCGAAGCCGGAACGCGTCGGCGTGCTGCTGGTCAATCTCGGCACGCCCGATACGGCCGATGCCGCCGGCGTGCGGGTCTATCTCAAGGAGTTTCTGTCCGATCCGCGGGTGATCGAGGATCAAGGCCTGCTCTGGAAGCTGATCCTCAACGGCATCATCCTCCGCGTCCGGCCGGCCCGCAAGGCGCGCGACTACCAGAAGATCTGGAACACCGAGCGGAACGAGTCGCCGCTGAAGACCATCACGCGTTCGCAGGCCGACAAGCTGGCGGAAGCGATCGCCGATCACGACCACGTCGTCGTCGATTGGGCGATGCGCTACGGCAATCCCTCGATCAAAGCGGGCATCGACGCGCTGGCGGCGCAGGGCTGCGGCCGGCTGCTGGTCGTGCCGCTCTATCCGCAATATTCCGCCTCGACCTCGGCGACCGTCTGCGACGAAGTGTTCCGCGTGCTGGCCCGCTTGCGCGCGCAGCCGATCCTTCGGGTGACGCCGCCCTACTACGACGATCCCGACTACATCGAGGCGCTCGCGGTCTCGATCAATGCGCATCTTGCGACATTGCCGTTCCAGCCCGAGATCATCGTCGCGTCATTCCACGGCATGCCGAAGGAATACGTCGACAAAGGCGATCCGTATCAGGCGCAATGCATCGCCACGACCAACGCGCTGCGCAAGCGGCTCGGGCTCGATGCCAACGGGCTGATCCTGACCTTCCAGTCGCGCTTCGGCAATGACGAGTGGCTCCAGCCCTACACCGACAAGACCATGGAGCGGCTCGCCAAGGAAGGCGTGCGCCGCATCGCGGTGGTGACGCCGGGCTTTTCCGCCGACTGCCTGGAGACGCTGGAGGAGATCGCGCAGGAGAACGCCGAGATCTTCAAGCACAATGGCGGCGAGCAGTTTTCCGCGATCCCGTGTCTCAACGATAGCGAACCCGGCATGGACGTGATCCGCACCCTGGTGCTGCGCGAGCTTCAGGGCTGGATCTAACAAGGCTGGATTTGATTGTTAACGATCCGTGACACCGGGCACGGGCATTCGTTGGCATCTGGTCATCCGACAGCAGCTTCCTATGTGCTAGGGAGAACAACAGCCGGCTGAACCGGCGGAGTGGTCCTGCCGACCAATGCACGACCGTGACTGGCGACGGTCTCGCCGGCCTTGGAGGAATTTATGACTGGCTTCGACGTCTTCGCGATCGCGTTTGTTCTTCTCGTCATCGTCACGCTGGTGGCCGGCGTGAAGACGGTGCCGCAGGGCTATGACTGGACCATCGAGCGGTTCGGCAAGTACACGCAGACGCTGAGCCCCGGCCTCAATCTGATCGTGCCCTATTTCGATCGCGTCGGGCGCAAGATCAACATGATGGAGCAGGTGATCGACATTCCAGAGCAGGAGGTGATCACCAAGGACAACGCCACCGTGACGGTGGACGGCGTCGCCTTCTACCAGGTGTTCGATGCCGCAAAGGCGAGCTACGAGGTCGCCAATCTCAACCAGGGTATCACGGTCCTCACCATGACCAACATCCGGTCGGTGATGGGCTCGATGGACCTCGACCAGGTGCTGTCGCATCGCGACGAGATCAACGAGCGCCTCTTGCGCGTCGTCGACGCCGCGGTCTCGCCCTGGGGCCTGAAGGTCAACCGCATCGAGATCAAGGACATCGTGCCGCCCGCCGATCTCGTCGAAGCCATGGGCCGGCAGATGAAGGCCGAGCGCGTCAAGCGTGCCGATATTCTGGCCGCCGAAGGCCAGCGGCAGTCGGAGATTCTGCGCGCCGAGGGCGCCAAGCAGGGCCAGATCCTCCAGGCGGAAGGCCGCAAGGAAGCGGCGTTCCGCGACGCCGAGGCACGCGAGCGTTCGGCGGAGGCCGAGGCGAAGGCCACCCAGATGGTCAGTGAAGCGATTTCCAAGGGCGACGTCGCCGCATTGAACTATTTCATCGCCGACAAATATATCAAGGCGTTCGGGCAGCTGGCGGACTCGCCGAACCAGAAGGTCATCATGCTTCCGGTCGAAGCGATGAGCATGCTGGGCTCGCTCGCCGGCATCGGCGAGATCGCCCGCGCCACCTTCGGCGAAAGTGCGGCGTCCGCCACGGCCGCAGCACGGCGTGGCGGTTCGGTGCCGCCGGCCGGGCCACCGGTGCCACCGCCGGTGCCGCCGCAGCGGTGAGGGCGTGACGGCGTCGCGCCCGCAATGGTAGAGGTCACGTCATGGCCGAGATGTTTTCGACATTGGGTACCTGGAACTGGCTGATCTTCGGCTTCGTCCTGATGGCGCTGGAGCTCGCGGCGCCCGGAGTATTCCTGTTCTGGCTCGGGCTCGCGGCGCTTCTCGTCGGCCTGCTGTCGTTCGCCTTCACGTCGTCCTGGCAGATACAGCTCTTGATGTTCGCAGTGTTCGCCGCGTTGGCGGTGCCGGCATGGCGGCATTTCGCGAAGGGCGCGACGGCGGCCAGCAAGACCAATCCCTTCCTCAACCGCCGCAACGAAGCCCTGGTCGGCCGCGAGTTCACGCTGGAGAAGCCGATCATCGACGGCTCGGGCACCATGCGCATCGGCGACACGGTGTGGCGCGTCGCCGGCCCGGATACGCCGGCGGGAACGCGGGTGAAGGTGGTGCAGGTCGACGGTGCGAACCTGACGGTGGCTGCGGTCTAGCCGGCGGCGCGCTTGCTCCAGTCATCTGTAGCCCCGGGGTGAGCGCAGCAATACCCGGGTAAACCGGTCCCGCATATCGCTCCGCTCATGCGGGCTACACACTGACGGTCACTGAGATCTAGCTGCCTCCCCGCTTACTCCAGCGCTCGGCGAAACGGTGGAGCGGCGTGAAGGTCTGGAACAGCTCGCGGCCGAGCGCGGTGAGCCCGTAACCCTCATCCGTCAGTTCGACGAAGCCGGCCTCGCGCAGTTCGGTCAATCGCGTCTGCAGGATCGTCGGCGAGGCCTCGTCGCAGGCGGTGCGCAGCGCGCGCGAGGTCAGCGCGCCCTCGCGCAGCTCCCAGATGATGCGCAAGGTCCAGCGCCGTCCCAAGAGATCGAGCAGCGCCATGATCGGGCGGCCGGACCGCGAGCCGCGGACGGCGGGTCTTGTGACTGGGCCCTGCTTCGGCATGTCGCGAATTCCTGTCGAAATCTCTCTTGCGAGTCGCTACAGATATTGTAGCGTATCGCTACATTAAATGTAGCAACGGGATCAGCCCATGTCACGCCTCGCGCCGCTCGATCCGCCTTATCCGGCGGACGTTCAACAGCATTTCGATCGCATCATGCGCGGCAAGCCACCGCTGGTGCTGTTCCGCGTGATGGCCGGTCATCCGCGCGCCTGGGAGAAGTTTCGCGGCGGCAGCCTGCTGGATCGCGGGCCGTTGTCGCTCAGGGCGCGGGAGATCGTGATCGACCGCACCTGCGCACTCAATGCCTGCGAATATGAATGGGGCGTCCACGTCACGGCGTTCGGCACGGCCGCCGAATTGACGGAGCAGGAGGTCCACGCCACCGTGCGCGGTGCGGCCGATGCCGGCTGCTGGTCGCCGGCCGAGCAGGCGATGATCGCGGCGGTCGACGCGCTGCATGCCCGCGCGACACTGGATGACACGGAATTCGCGGCGCTCTCGGCGCATTACGATGAGGACCAGATCCTGGAGATCATCCTGCTGTGCGGCTTCTACCGCACGGTCTCCTACCTCGCCAACGGCTGGCCCTGCCGCTGGAGGAAACCGCGGCGCGGTTTCCGAGGTAGCCGCTGTCATTCCGGGGCGATGCGAAAGCATCGAACTATGGTGCGCAATTGCGCACCTGAGGATCACGCTTCGTGTGCCCCGGAATGACCGAGTGAATTACGCCACACCCGCCCGCAGCAGATCGTGCAGATGGATGATGCCGACCGGCTTCTTGGCGTCGGTCACGATCAGCGTCGTGATCTTCGAGGCGTTGAGCAATTCCAGCACTTCGCCGGCCAGCGTATCGCGGCTGATCGTCTTCGGCGTCCTGGTCATGATCTCATCGACCGTCACCGTCAAAAGGTCAGGCCGCATGTGGCGGCGCAGATCGCCGTCGGTGATGATGCCGACGAGATGGTCGTGGCGGTCGACGATGCCGACGCAGCCAAAACCCTTGGAGGTCATCTCGACCAGCGCATCCGACATCTTGGTGCCGAGCGGCTTCAGCGGCAGCGCGTCGCCGCCATGCATCAGGTCGCGGGCATATTTCAGCAGCGCGCCGAGCTTGCCGCCCGGATGCAGCACGCTGAAATCGGTCGCGGTGAAGCCGCGGCCTTCGAGCAGCGCGATCGCGATGGCGTCGCCGATCGCAGCCTGCATCAGGGTCGAAGTGGTTGGCGCCAGATTGTGCGGGCAGGCCTCGCGCGCCTTCGGCAGCGTCAGCTGCACGTCGGCGGCCTTGCTCAGCGTCGAATCCTTGTCGGCCGTCATCGCGATCAGCGGAATGCCGAAGCGCGCGGCATAGGCGATCAGGTTGCGCATCTCCGGCTGCTCGCCGGACCAGGACAGCGCCATGATGACGTCGTCGGTGGTGATCATGCCGAGGTCGCCATGGCCGGCTTCGGCGGCGTGCACGAAGAAGGCGGGCGTGCCGGTCGAGGCCAGCGTCGCCGCGATCTTGCGGCCCATGTGCCCGGACTTGCCGAGCCCGGTGACGATCAGCCGTCCCTTGGCCTTGCCGATCAGCTCGGACGCGGCGGTGAACGGCGCGCCGAGGTCGGACTTCAGTGCCGCGGACAGGGCTGCGACGCCGCTTGCTTCGGCATCGAGGGTGCGGAGCGCCGATTGAACGGCGCCGTCATCGGGGCCGGATGATTTGGTCATCAGCGGTTTCGGTTTGGCCATTTCGGATTCCAGGGGAGGGGTTTTGCACCCGGGCATCTCCCTTAGCACGTTCGATTCCGCGATGCGACGCGCGGCAGCCGATCCTCAACCGGTCATTAACCATAATTGTTTTAACTCCATTAACGACGTTTTCCGCCGCCCGGTGGAGTGCGTCCGACAAGTATGTGAATTCGTTGGAGTTTTTCCATCGTGTTGCGGCGGCCAGCAAGCGGCCCAGACCGGCGTGGACGCCTCGTCCGCGCGGTTTTGCCATGTCCGGCCGTGACCGCTCTGGCGCTGACCGTGACCACCGGGTTCGCCGCGGCCCAGACCGTGACGCCCGATCTGTTCAGCGCCAATCGCCAGAGCCAGGTGATCACACAGGATTCGCCGCTGCGCCGGACCACGGCGGACGCGATGGATCCGCTCAACGGTCTGAAGCTACCCGACGCCGATCGCGATCGCCGTTCCTCTTCGTCTTCATCGACATCGACGTCGACGACGCGGATCGGACAGGTCCCGACCTACGGGCTCCCCGCGGCGAACGGCGCCGCGACGTCGGGCTATGACTCGCTCAACCGCAAACGCCAGAAGCCGAAATATTATCCCGGCCAGGCCAGGCCGAAGCCGCCGGCCGGACCCGGCTCGCCGCAGCCGACGCCGGCGCCATTGAACGCCACCGGGCAGCTGCGACTGTCGATCCCGCCCTCGGAGACCGCCAACAAGACGCCGCTGCCGCCGGCGATGGCCGGCACCATCGTCGGCCAGCCGCCGCGCAAGCGGCTCAAGATCGACGACGATCCGTTCGGCGCGGTCGGCGATTATGCCGGCTCGTTCATGGTCAAGACCGCGGTCGAGGTGATGGCCGGCTACGACACCAACCCTGGTCGGCTCTACTCGCCGCAGGGCAGGGCGTTCTACATGGTCGCGCCGGAATTCCTCGCGGTCTCCGACTGGGAGCGTCACGCCGTCGTCGCCGATTTGCGCGGCTCCTTCAACGGCTATGGCTCCGGGCTGACGCCGAACGCCGACGGCACGCCGCTGTCGGCGCCGCTCGACATCGACCGTCCGAATTTCACCGGCCATATCGACGGCCGTCTCGACGTCACCAAGGACACGCATCTGCTGGGACAGGCCCGCCTGCTGGTCTCGCCACCGACAATCCCGGCAGCCCCAACGTGCAGGCCGGCCTCGCCAGATATCCGATCTACACCACGGTCGGCGGCACCTTCGGCATCGACCAGCATTTCAACCGCATGCAGGTCTCGCTCGGCGGCACGGTCGACCGCACCGACTACCAATGGTCGAAGCTCACCGACGGCACCTCGTCGTCGAACGACGATCGCAACTTCACCCAATATGGCGGCGTCGGCCGCGTCAGCTATGAGCTCAATCCGGCCGTGAAGCCCTTTGTCGAAGTCGAGGGCGACAGCCGCTTCCATGATCTCTATCTCGACCGCAACGGTTACGCGCGCAATTCGTCGGGCGGTTATGCCAAGGTCGGTACGTCGTTCGAGTTCACCCGGCTGTTGTTCGGTGAGATCTCGATCGGCTATGCCATGCGCGACTATGTCGACCCGCGGCTTAGCCGACTCGAAGGCCTGCTCACCACGGCCTCGCTGACCTGGACCGCTACGCCGCTAACCACGGCCAAATTCTATTCCGACACCCAGATCGGCGAGACCACGATCCCCGGCTCCTCCGGCGTCCTGGTGCGCACCTACGCCGCCGAAGTCGACCACGACTTCCGCCGCTGGCTCACGGCGGTCGGCAAGTTCACCTACGGCACGCTCGATTACCAGGGCGACAACCGCACCGACAAGATCTACGCGTTGTCGGGCGACCTGATCTACAAGCTGACCCGCAGCCTCTGGATCAAGGGCACGCTGAGCCGGAACTGGCTGGATTCGAATCAGCCGGGACAGAGCTCGGCGTCGACGGTGATGATGCTGGGCGTGCGGGTGCAGAATTAGCGGCGAGGGTGCGCACGTCGCATCTCAAATGAGATGTCGTGCCCCGCGAAGGCGGGGCACCCAGTACGCCGCGGCCTATCGGTTCAAGCCCTGACGTCTCTGGAATACTGGATCGCCCGCTTTCGCGGGCGATGACAGCTGCGTTTGTGGATGCAGTTCGGCGAAACCGCCGGGGCACTCACCGCGGCAAATCCGTCTTCCCCATCAGGAACGTATCGATCGAGCGCGCACACAGCCGGCCCTCGCGGATCGCCCACACCACCAGCGACTGGCCGCGCCGCATGTCGCCGGCGGTGAACACGTTCGGGCGCGAGGTCTGGTAGTCGAGCAGGGACGCACGGACGTTGCCGCGCTGGTCGAGCTCGACGCCCAGCGTCTTGAGCAGGCCCTCGTGCACCGGATGCACGAAGCCCATCGCCAGCAGAACCAGTTCGGCATCCAGCGTGAACTCGGTGCCGGGCAGCGGCTTGAACTTGTCGTCGACCTTGACGCAATGCAGCTTCGTCACCTTGCCGTCGACGCCTTCGAACTTCGTCGTCAGCACGGCGAATTCGCGCATCGCGCCTTCGGCCTGGCTGGAGGACGTCCGCATCTTCAGCGGCCAGTTCGGCCAGGTCAGGCCCTTGTTCTCGCGCTCGGGGGGCGCGGGCATGATCTCGAGCTGGGTCACCGAGAGCGCGCCCTGGCGCAGCGAGGTGCCGATGCAGTCGGAGCCGGTGTCGCCGCCGCCGATGACGACGACATGCTTGCCGCCGGCCAAGATCTCCTGGACGCCGCCGAGCGGCTCCTCGGAGACGCGGCGGTTCTGCTGCGGCAGGAAGTCCATGGCGTAGTGGATGCCTGACAGCTCGCGGCCGGGGATCGGCAGGTCGCGCGGGGCTTCGGCGCCGCCGGTCAGCGCCACCGCGTCGTACTGCTTGGCGAGCTCCTGCGGATCGATCGCACCCGGCGTCGAGCCGCCGACGGCCTTGCCGTAGTGGAAGGTGACGCCCTCGGCTTCCATCTGCGCCACGCGGCGGTCGATGACGTCCTTCTCCATCTTGAAGTCGGGGATGCCGTAGCGCAGCAGGCCGCCGGCCTTGGCGTACTTCTCGTAGACGTGGACGTCGTGCCCGGCGCGCGCCAGCTGCTGCGCGCAGGCCATGCCGGCCGGGCCCGAGCCGATCACCGCGACCTTCTTGCCGGTCTTCACGGCCGCCACTTCCGGCTTCAGCCAGCCATTGTCCCAGGCGCGGTCGACGATCGCGCATTCGATGGTCTTGATGGTGACGGGGTTGTCGTCGATGTTGAGCGTGCAGGACGCCTCGCACGGCGCCGGGCAGATGCGCCCCGTGAACTCCGGGAAATTGTTGGTCGAGTGCAGGTTGCGCGAGGCCTCTTCCCAATTGTCCTGATAGACGAGGTCGTTCCAGTCCGGGATCTGGTTGTTGACCGGGCAGCCGGGCGTGCCGGGCGCCACCGAGCCGGTGCCGTGGCAATAGGGAATGCCGCAGTTCATGCAGCGCGCGGCCTGGTCGCGCACCTCCTTCTCGGAGAGCGGAACGACGAATTCCCTGAAGTTCTTGAGTCGATCGGCGACCGGCTCGTACTTGCGGTCATGCCGCTCGATCTCGAGAAAACCTGTGATCTTACCCATTGAAACCCGATGCCCCTGCATCATGTGTTCGTCTGTTCTGTTTGACCCTCATCCCGAGGAGCGGCGCTGCGCCGCGTCTCGAAGGATAGAGGCCCGGATGGTGACCTCATGGTTCGAGACGCGCTCCGCGCTCCTCACCATGAGGGCTCTTTCTTACGCCCCGATCGCGATTTTCGGCTCGGCGTCCGCGTTGGCGGCCATCTCGCGCAGCGCGCGCCGGTACTCGACCGGCATCACCTTGCGGAATTTAGGCAGCCATTCCTTCCAGTTGGCAAGGATATCGGCGGCGCGCTTGGAGCCGGTCGCCTTGGCGTGGCGCGAGATCAGGACGTGAAGCCGCTCGACGTCGGAGTCGAGCAGGTTCTTGAAGACGTCGACCCGGCCATGCGCCTCGAGGTCACCGGAGTGGTGGTAGGTGCCGGCGTTGATCAGCTCCTCCGACAGCACCGGCTCGAGCTCGACCATCGACAGGTTGCACAGCTTGTCGAAGTCGCCGGTCTCGTCCAGCACATAGGCGATGCCGCCGGACATGCCGGCCGCGAAGTTGCGCCCGGTCTTGCCGAGCACGACCACGATGCCGCCGGTCATGTATTCGCAGCAATGATCGCCCGCGCCCTCGACCACCGCCACCGCGCCGGAATTGCGCACGGCAAAGCGTTCGCCGGCGATGCCGCGGAAGTAGCACTCGCCCTCGATCGCGCCGTACATCACGGTGTTGCCGACGATGATGCTCTCTTCCGGCACGATCGCGGAGTTCTTCGGCGGCTTGACGATGATCTTGCCGCCCGAGAGGCCCTTGCCGACATAGTCGTTGCCTTCGCCCTCGAGCTCGAAGGTGACGCCCTGGGCGAGCCACGCGCCGAAGGCCTGTCCGGCGGTGCCCTTGAGGCCGACATGGATGGTGTCGTGCGGCAGGCCGGCATGGCCGTAGATCTTGGCCACCGCGCCCGACAGCATCGCGCCGGCGGAGCGGTTGGTGCTGTTGATCTCAGCCTCGATCTTCACCGGCGCGCCGCGGTCGAGCGCGGGCTGCGCCTTCTCGATCAGCGTGCGGTCGAGCACCGCCTCCAGATGATGGTTCTGGCGCTCGGAGTGATAGATCTTCTGGCCCTTCTCTTCCTTCTGCTTGACGAACAGCTTGGAGAAATCGAGGCCCTTGGCCTTCCAGTGCGCGACCAGCTTGGTCTGGTCGAGCAGCTGCACCTGGCCGACCATCTCGTTGAAGGTCCGGAAGCCGAGGCTTGCCATGATCTCGCGGACTTCCTCGGCGACGAAGAAGAAGTAGTTGATGACGTGCTCGGGCTGGCCGGTGAAGCGCTTGCGCAGGACGGGGTCCTGGGTCGCGACGCCGACCGGGCAGGTGTTGAGATGGCACTTGCGCATCATGATGCAGCCGGCCGCGATCAAGGGCGCGGTGGCGAAGCCGAACTCGTCGGCCCCGAGCAGCGCGCCGATCACGACGTCACGGCCGGTGCGGAAGCCGCCGTCGACCTGGACCACGATGCGGCTGCGCAGCCGCTCGCGCACCAGCGTCTGATGGGTCTCGGCAAGGCCGATCTCCCACGGCGAGCCGGCGTGCTTGATCGAGGTCAGCGGCGAAGCGCCGGTGCCGCCCTCGAAGCCCGCGATGGTGACATGGTCGGCGCGCGCCTTGGCGACGCCCGCGGCGACCGTGCCGACGCCGATCTCGGAGACCAGCTTGACCGAGACGTCGCCCGTCGGGTTGACGTTCTTGAGGTCGTAGATCAGCTGCGCCAGGTCCTCGATCGAGTAGATGTCGTGGTGCGGCGGCGGCGAGATCAGGCCGACGCCCGGCGTCGAGTGCCGGACCCTGGCGATGGTCGCGTCGACCTTGTGGCCGGGCAGCTGGCCGCCTTCGCCGGGCTTGGCACCCTGCGCCATCTTGATCTGCATCATGTCGGAGTTGACGAGATACTCCGTGGTGACGCCGAAGCGGCCCGAGGCGACCTGCTTGATCGCCGAGCGCATGGAATCGCCGTTCGGCATCGGCTTGAAGCGGTCGGCTTCCTCGCCGCCTTCGCCGGTGTTCGACTTGCCGCCGATCCGGTTCATGGCGATCGCGAGCGTGGTGTGCGCCTCGCGCGAGATCGAGCCGAAGCTCATCGCGCCGGTGGCGAAGCGCTTGACGATGTCCTTGGCCGGCTCGACCTGGTCGAGCGGCACCGGCTTGCGCTTTTCTTCCTCCGCGTTCTTGATCCGGAACAGGCCGCGCAGCGTCAGGAGACGCTCCGACTGCTCGTTGAGGATCTTGGCGAAGGCGCGGTAGCGCTCCTGCGAATTGCCGCGCGCGGCATGCTGCAGCAGGCCGACCGACTCGGCGGTCCAGGCATGGTCCTCGCCGCGGCTGCGATAGGCATATTCGCCGCCGACATCGAGCGCGCTCTTGTAGACCTGAGCCTCGCCGAACGCGTCGGCATGGCGGCGCACCGCCTCTTCCGCGATCTCGCCAAGACCCACGCCCTCGACGCGGGTATGCGTGCCGGCGAAGAACTTGCCGACGAAGTCCGCCTTGAGGCCGACCGCGTCGAAGATCTGCGCGCCGCAATAGGACTGGTAGGTCGAGATGCCCATCTTGGACATCACCTTGAGCAGGCCCTTGCCGATCGACTTGATGTAGCGCTTGACGATCTCGTAGTCGTCGAGCGAGCCGGGCAGGCGGTCCTTCATCGCGATGATGGTTTCGAACGCGAGGTAAGGATTGATCGCTTCGGCGCCGTAGCCGGCGAGGCAGGCGAAGTGATGCACTTCGCGCGGCTCGCCGGATTCGACGACGAGGCCGACCGAGGTGCGCAGGCCGGTGCGGATCAGGTGGTGATGCACGGCGGCGCAGGCCAGCAGCGAGGGGATCGGCACGCGGTCGGTGCCGACCATGCGGTCGGACAGGATGATGATGTTGACACCCTCGCGCACCGCGCTTTCCGCGCGTGCGCAGAGCTCGTCCAGCACCTGGTCCATGCCCGCCGCGCCGAGGCCGGCGTGGAAGGTGGTGTCCAGCGTGCGCGACTTGAAGTGCGACTCGGCCACTTCCGAGATCGAGCGGATCTTTTCCAGATCCGCATCGGTCAGGATCGGCTGACGCACTTCGAGGCGCTTGGTCGTGGCCATGCCCTGCAGGTCGAACAGGTTCGGCCGCGGCCCGATGATCGAGACGAGGCTCATCACCAGCTCCTCGCGGATCGGGTCGATCGGCGGGTTGGTGACCTGCGCGAAGTTCTGCTTGAAATAGGTGAACAGCGGCTTGGCCTTGTCCGACAGCGCCGAGATCGGCGTGTCGTTGCCCATCGAGCCCGCGGCTTCCTCGCCGGTGGCCGCCATCGGCGTCATCAGGATCGCGATGTCTTCCTGGCTGTAGCCGAACGCCTGCTGGCGATCGAGCAGCGAGAGGTTGGAGCGCACGCCCGTGGTCGGCACCTTCGGCAGGTCTTCCAGCACGATCTGGGTCCGCTCCAGCCACTCCTTGTAGGGATGGCTCTTGGCGAGCTCGGCCTTGATCTCGTCGTCGGGAATCAGGCGGCCCTGCTCGAGGTCGACCAGCAGCATCTTGCCGGGCTGCAGGCGCCACTTGGTGATGATCTGGTCCTCGGGGATCGTCAGCACGCCCATTTCGGACGCCATCACGATGCGGTCGTCCTTGGTGACGAGATAGCGCGCCGGCCGCAGGCCGTTGCGGTCGAGCGTGGCGCCGATCTGGCGGCCGTCGGTGAAGGCGATCGCGGCCGGGCCGTCCCACGGCTCCATCAGCGCGGCATGATATTCGTAGAAGGCGCGGCGCTTCTCATCCATCAGGGGATTGCCGGCCCACGCCTCCGGAATCATCATCATCACGGCGTGCGGCAGCGAGTAGCCGCCCTGCACCAGGAATTCGAGCGCGTTGTCGAAGCAGGCGGTGTCGGACTGGCCCTCATAGGAGATCGGCCAGAGCCGGTTGATGTCCTTGCCGTACAGCTCGGAGCTCACCGAGGCCTGCCGCGCCGCCATCCAGTTGACGTTGCCGCGCAGCGTGTTGATCTCGCCGTTATGCGCGATCATGCGATAGGGATGCGCCAGCGACCAGGCCGGGAAGGTGTTGGTCGAGAAGCGCTGATGCACCAGCGCCAGCGCGCTCTCGAAGTCCCGCTCGTGCAGGTCAGGATAGTACTTGCCGAGCTGGTCGGCGAGGAACATGCCCTTGTAGATCACGGTGCGGCAGGACATCGAGCAGGGATAATAGCCCGCAAGGCCGCGGTCGCGGCGCTGGTAGATCGCCTGCGAGATCGACTTGCGCAGGATGTAGAGCCGGCGCTCGAACTCGTCCTCGGTCTTGGCAGCGCCATTGCGGCCGATGAACACCTGCATGCAGGCAGGCTCGGTCGGCTTCACGGTGACGCCGAGCGAGGAATTGTCGGTCGGCACGTCGCGCCAGCCGAGCAGGGTCAGGCCCTCCTCCTTGATCTGGTCGGCGATGATGCTCTTGATGACGTTGCGCCAGGCGGTGTCGCGCGGCATGAACAGCGCGCCGATGGCGTATTCGCCCGGGTTGGGCAGCGCAAAGCCGAGCTCCTTTGCCTTGCGGCTGAAGAAGGCGTGCGGGATCTGCACCAGGATGCCGGCGCCGTCACCGGCGCGCGGGTCGGCGCCGACGGCGCCGCGATGCTCGAGATTGCAGAGGATGCTCAGCGCGTCCGAGACGATCTCGTGCGACTTCTGGCCCTTGATGTTGGCGATGAAGCCGACGCCACAGGAATCCTTCTCCAGGCTCGGATCGTACAGGCCTTCGGCTTCCGGGCGCCAAGTATGCAACTCACGCGCGGGCTCGGCCGCTTTCGAGTCCGCGGTCGCCGACAGCGTTCCTGCCACGATGTTTTCGCGCTCGAATTCCGACCCGCTCATGTGTCCTCTCCCTTTCGTAAGGGCCCCACCGTATTTGGCGCACCTTGGACGTTGCGGCACCCACCGGGCCACCGCTCGTCCGCCGCGAGCCGCATTTTCCTAAATTCAGACGACGGGCGTTTCAACGTCCCCTGAGGGACGGCCCTGCCTGCAGCATTCTCGGAGCTCGGGGCGCCGAGGTCTCGTTGCAATCCCTATGCCGGGATGGCCTCGAAATTGAGACAGCTTTACTGTCCTAACTTAGACCTTGCCAAATTTTTGTCTAGCACACAAGCGCGCGGAAGTCCTCGCCCGCATGCTCGGATCGAACGGCTCGGCGGGGATGAGGCGCCCCCGATTCGAAGCAAACACGCCGTGATCTGGCCCAAGGAGCGACCAAGGACCGCCGAATTTGAAACTGAAGTTTTGCCCCGGGCAAGCCGGCAAGAGAGCGGAAACGCTCCAGGGCGGGGCAGACAGGAGTTACGGCGATGAAGTTGTTCACAGGTTCGGTTGCTGCCGCCGCCCTCGCGCTCAGCGCAGCCTCGGCCGAGGCCCAGCTGGCGACGTCCGCCCGGATCGGCAGCCCGCTTCTGGTCAGGGTATCCGACATGGACGGGCCCTATGCCGCCATGCCCGAGGTTCCGCCGCCGCCGCGCTTTGGCCGGGTCCCGAGCCTGTTGCCGCCGGTCGAGGTCTATACCGTGCTGCGCGAGAACGGCTATCTGCCGCTTGGCGCGCCCCGGCAGCGCGGGTTCGTCTACACGATCTCGGTGATCGACCAGGGCGGCGACGACGGCCGGCTGGTGATCGATGCCCGCGACGGCCACATCATCCGCTTCACGCCGGCCTCCCGGCTCGGCAACAATTACGAAGAGGAAATGAGCGCGACCGACGGTCCCGTCGGGCCGATGCCGCGGCCAATCCAGGCCCGGGTGCCGCGCCCGCCGCTCCCGATCCCGCATGTCGCCAGCCGCGTGCCGGTGCCGAAGCGGAACCCGCTGGGGGCCAAGGCCCAGGTTCCGGCGACCCAGGCTCCGGCGGCAGCCCAGGCTCCTGTCCCGGCGGCCCAGGCCGCCGTCCCGCAGGCGGCCACGCCGCAGCCTGCCCAGGCAGCCGCACCCGTGCCGGCCGAGCAGGCCGCAGCCCCAAAGCCGGCCGAGGCCCAGGCTGCGCCGCAAGCCGTCCAGCAAGCCGAGGCTCCGACCGTCGGTCAGGGGGCTCCGCCGCCGGCGCCTGCACCCGCGATCCTGCCGACCCAGGCAATGCCCAAGGTGCAGGGATTGGAGTGACCCGCGTCGCTCTGTAGCCCGGATGGAGCCAACGGGTCGCGCGAACGCGCGCCCGATGACAGGCTCCGCGAAATCCGGGGCGGTCCCGTCGCGGAGAAGGTCCCCCGGATTGCGCTTCGCCCCATCCGGGCTACGAAGGCTTCATCCGGCTACGAAGCCAACAAAAAACGCCCCGGTTTCCCGGGGCGTTTTCGCGATCAGCCAATATCTGCTGACGCGGGTTTGGTGCTTAGGCGGCGACCTTGCCGGCCGAGCCGTCAACGACCTGCGGGGCCTTCTCGCCGCCGCCGATCGGAATGCTGCGCGGCTTCTTCGCCTCCGGAATCTCGCGTACGAGATCGACGTGAAGCAGCCCGTTCTCGAGCGAAGCGTCCTTCACCTGCACGAAGTCGGCAAGCTGGAAGGCACGCTCGAAGGCGCGCGCGGCGATGCCGCGGTAGAGCACTTCGGACTTCGAGTTCTCGTTGGCGACTTTCTCGCCCTTGATCGTCAGCGTGTTTTCCTTCGCGACGATGGAGAGCTCATCCTTGGCGAAGCCGGAGACCGCAACGGTGATGCGGTAGGCGTTCTCGCCGGTGCGCTCGATATTGTACGGGGGGTAACCGGGGCTGCCGTCCGAACTGGCCTGGTCGAGCAGGCTGAAGAGGCGGTCGAAGCCGACGGTGGAACGATAAAACGGGGTGAGGTCGTAGCTACGCATGGTCAAGTCCTCCATTGAGCGACTGTTAGGCAACCCGCCCGCCGATCGGGCCGGGCTTTCGTCTGTGTGCAGCCTGATGTTCCGGTTCCGAAACACTGGTAGCGGCCTGCACGAAAATGATATGGGAGGGGTCACGTTGCGTTCAAGAGGCGGAAACCGCGTCGCATTTTTTGGCGCCGGCGTCCTTGATCTCCACCCTGTCTCACCACTCCGGTCCCCTTCATGACGCTCGTCTCGATTCCCGCCAACCCGGTTCCGGACGACGTTGTCAGTGGCACCATCAAGACATCAGACGGGGCTGAGTTGCGCTTTGCACGCTGGGCGCCGCCGGCGGGCCGCAAGGGCACCGTCTGCGTCTTCACCGGGCGCAGCGAGCAGATCGAGAAATATTTCGAGACCGTGCGCGACCTGCGCGACCGCGGCTTTGCGGTGGCGATGATCGACTGGCGCGGGCAGGGCCATTCCTCGCGCCGCCTGCGCGATCCGCGCAAGGGCTATGTGCGCGACTTCTCCGATTTCGAGATCGACGTTGAGACCTTCGTGCAGCAGGTGGTGCTGCCGGATTGCCCGCCGCCCTTCTTCGCGCTCGCCCATTCCATGGGCGGCACGGTGATGCTGCGAGTGGCGCATGCCGGCAAGCGCTGGTTCGACCGCATGGTGCTGTCGGCCCCGATGATCGACCTGCCGCGCCGCCGCGTGTCGTTCTTCCCGAGCACGCTGCTTCGGATCATGCGGCTGGCCGGGCAGGGCGGCCGCTATGTTCCCGGCGGCAGCGACGAACTGGTCGGCCTCGCGCCCTTCATCGGCAATCCCGTCACCAGCGACCCGGTGCGCCATGCCCGCAACGCGGCGATCCTGGAAGAAGACCCGACGCTCGGCATCGCGGCGCCGACGATCGCCTGGGCCGACACCGCGTTCACCGCGATGCGCACCTTCCGCGGCATGTCGTATCCGTCCGAAATCCGCCAGCCGATCCTGATGCTGGCGGCCTCCAACGACACCGTGGTCTCGACCGCGGCGATCGAGGAGTTTGCCTATCACCTGCGCGCCGGCGCCCATCTCGTGATCGCCGGCTCCAAGCACGAGATCCTGCAGGAGCAGGACCGCTACCGCTCCCAGTTCTGGGCCGCCTTCGACGCCTTCGTCCCGGGCACGCCGCTGTTCAAGTGAGACATGGCGTTTTCGAGCGAAGCGGATACCGGTTCGCGTGAAGAAAACGCGTCCAACAAAAATCTAGTCTAGCGCTGTAGCATCGCGACGATCCGGTCGGGAAAGCGCTTGTCCACGAACAGCGTCCTGACCTCGGCGACGCTGAGATAGCGGTCCTTGCCTTCGCCCTTGCCCATGATGTCGAGCAGCACCGGCCACTCGCCGAGCATCAGGAGCGGATAGTAGCAGTGCAGGATGCCGTAGGACGGCGGATGCTCGTCCTTGGCGCGCTGGAAGTTCGCCGCCATGAAGGTCTTGATCTCGGCGGCCGACAGCCCGCGTTCGACGCTGCCGTCGGGTGCCTTGTAGTCGCTGCCGAAGGTCGCGAGCCGCGCGATTTCGTCCTCATGGACCACCGCGTGCTGGTCGAGGATGCGCGAGCCGGCGCCGTGCTTGTCGAGCGGGCCGTTGCGTAACGCGTCGAGAATGGCGCCCTGGAACAGGCTGCGCAGCTGGCTGAAAGGACCGAGGCCGTTGGCGATCTGCGCCACCATGAAGATCTTCGCCCGCGCGGTGAATCCCTCGAACCCGGTCTTGCCGGTTGCGCGCCCGATGGTGCCGGTCAGTTCAGGCAGCGGCACGATATGGCCGCCGACATAGTTGCCGGCGACGAGCGCCCGCAGGAACGGGCAGGGATTGTCAGGGGAGATCTGCGGGGCGGGCGCCGCGCTTGCAGCCGTATCGGACATCAAACCACATCCTGAAAAGCTTCAGCTTAAAAAGCATCCATTACCGGTGGATGAATTCGCTCAGGAGTCGACGGCGAATTTCGAGGTGGATGCAACCAGAGCGAGTTTGCCGAACGGCAGGCCGGCTTTCAAGAGGCCGTCGCGATAATGCGCGATGTCGGCCGGGTTCTTCCAGTGGAAATTGCGCAAGTGACGCTCGACCGTCAGCTCGGGATGGTTGGCGAGCAGGGCTTCGGCCGCCTGCGCGGCCTCGTCGGCGCGGCCGAGCTGGGCGAGCGCTGCGGTGCGCACCGCAAGGCACTGCAGATGGTTCGGGTTCAGATACAGCCCCTCGCGCGACCACGATAGCGACGCGTCATATTGCCCGAGCAGATAATGGCTGAACGCGTTCAGCGCGGCCCATTGGTAGCGTGGGTCGCTGTTGTCGCGTTGCGCGGCCATCGAGAACAGCTCGATCGCCTCGCGGTGCTCGCCGATGACGAAATGGCAGATGCCGAGCACGCCGCGCGCGCCATTGTCGTAGGGGTTGAGCGCGACCGCGCGCTTGATGGCATCCATCGCGGCTTCGTAATGGCCCTGCATCGCGTGCAGATAGGCCAGCAGCGAAAACGCGAACGAGGAGCGCGGGTCGAGCCGCACGCTGCTCTCGGCCAGGCTGACCGACGAGGCCCACAATTCGCGCGTGCTCGGAATCCAGCCGAACTGGATGCTCTGAATCTGGATCGTGGCCAGATAGGCATGCGCGATCGACAGCGCGGGGTCGAGCTCGATCGCTTCCTTGAACAGCGCGATCGCGGTTTCGCAATCCTCCTTGGTCTGCCGGTAGTAGTGCGACAGCCCCTTGAGGAAACGATCCCACGCCGTCAGCTCGGCGTTCGGCGAGCGCGCCGGTGCCGACGCCTCGGCGCGATAGATCTCCTGGGCGACGGCGGCGGAGAGATTCGCGGTGATCTCGTCCTGCATCGCGAAGAGGTCGCCGATGTCGCGGTCGTAGCGGCCGGTCCAGAGCTGCTCGCCGGTCTCCGGCGCGATCAGCTCGGCGGTGACGCGGATCTTGGCACCGGCGCGCCGCACCGAGCCCTGAATCAGATAGGTGGCATCGATCTCGCGCGCGATCAGGCGGGTGCTCGTGTTCTTGCCCTTGAAGGCGAAGGTCGAGTTGCGGCTCAGCACCCGATAGAAGGATTGCAGCGACAGCGCATGGATCAAGTCCTCGGTGAGGCCGTCGGAGAAATATTCGTCCTGGGCGTCGCTGAGATTGGCGAAGGGCAGCACGCCGACGATCGCGGTGCGATACTGGCCCGGCAGATGCGGACCATCCTCCGGAACCTGCTCCTGGGCATCGGACCCGGCCGGCGCCCAGGTCCAGACATTGACCGGCTCGGCGATGTTCTTGAAGCGGTGCGGGCCGGCGTCAACGAGGGTGACGGCAAGCCGCCGTCCCGCTTCAGTGCGGGCCTTGTCCGACACCGCGATGCCGCCGGGCGTTGCGACCGTCTCCAGGCGGACGGCGATGTTGACATCGTCACCGAAGACCTCGTCCTCGTCGGCGATGACGTCGCCCATGTGAATGCCGATCCGGAACTGCATGGCGCGGTCGGCCGGCAGGTGGCGGTTGCGCTCCGCCATCAGCGTCTGCATCGCGATCGCGGCCTCGGTGGCGCCGACGATGGAGGGGAATTCCAGCAGGAAGCCGTCGCCGGTGTTCTTCACGACGCGGCCGCCGTGATTGAGGATGATCGGGTAAATCGCGCTACGGTGCGCCTTGAACGAGGCATGCGTCCCCGCCTCGTCGGCACCCATCATGCGGGAATAGCCGGCGATGTCAGCGCAAAGAATGGCAGCGAGCCGTCTTTCCATGTCTCCTGTGCCCTGGAATGGCCACTTAGCCGAGGTGACCGAATCCGATACTTACAAGACAGGCCGGGTCCGGCGGAAGCCCGGTTTGCAGGCACCTATAATGCATAGTAGCAGAATTGGCATGCGACCAACGGATCGTACAGTCGTTTCTCTACTGAATTCGTGTGTCGCTGGGATGGCGCCGGCTGGCTGATCATCCTTTCCGGGCAGTTACTTGCATAGGTTAACCTCGCTGACATGCTGGGAATTCACGAACTTTGGCTGTTTGTCCTGTCCGGGCTGCTGCTCAACGTCACACCGGGCCCGGATACCGCTTATATCATTGGGCGCACGATTCAGCTCGGATGGCGCGGCGGCGCCGCTGCGGCGATCGGTATCAGCGCCGGCTGCCTGGTCCATGTCGCGGGCGCGGCGATCGGGCTTTCGGCGCTGCTGATGGCCTCGTCGACCGCCTTCTCGATCCTGAAGCTGGTCGGCGCGGCCTATCTCGTCGTGACCGGGCTCCAGATGCTGTTGTCGCGCGCCAAGCCGCTCGCGGAGATCGCCGGGCAGGGCGGCGAGACCTCGATCTCGCGCGTGTTCTGGCAGGGGGCGCTGACCAATATCCTCAACCCCAAGGTCGCGCTGTTCTTCCTGGCCTTCCTGCCGCAATTCGTCGCAGCCGACGCGCCGCACAAGCCGCTCGCCTTCCTGATGCTCGGCCTGATCTTCATCTCGACGGGCACGCTGTGGTGCCTCGGTCTTGCGGCCTTCGCGGCGCGGGCTGCCGGCCGCATCAGGCAATCGGCCGGCGTGATCGCCTGGATCAACCGCTCGCTCGGCGCGCTCTTCATCTATCTCGGCGTCCGCGTCGCGACGCTGGAGGCGCGGTAGCTCTGGCTCCGCCGCTCTAGCCGTGGATCTTGGGCAGCGCGCTGCCGGCGAGATAGAGGCCGAGCAGGATCATCGCGATCAGAAACCAGCGGCGAAACACCTCGGGGTGCATCCGTGTGCGAACCGCCTGGCCGATGAACATGCCGGTGAACGACGCCGCCATCGCGACCGCGCCCGGCAATGCAGTGGCCGCTGTCAGCAGGCCCGATGCCGTCAGGTTGAAGGCGAGCGCCAGCGTCGCCGTCGTGAAGAACACGCCGAGCGCCTGCACCAGCTCGTCTTTTTCCATGCCGATTGCCTGCATGAACGGCATCGAGGGGATCACCTGCACGCCGGTCGAGGCCGAGATCAGCCCGGTGATGACGCCGACGATGCCGCCGATCCATTTTTCGTCGCGCCGCGCGACCTTGAAGCTGAACCGGCTCAGGCCGACGATCGCGTAGATCACCAGCAGCACGCCCAGCACGACGGTGCCGTAGGCCGCGTATGGCCCGGTCAGCGCGCCGGCATTGAGCCAGCATCCGACCACGGTGCCGATCATCAGCGGCCACAGCCGCCTCAGGATGTCGCGCAGATAAGGGCCGACGAAGGTCTGCCAGATGTTGGTGATGATGGCGGGCACGATGACGATGGCGATGGCCCGGCCCGGCGCCATCGTGGTTGCGAGCAGCCCCATCGCGACCGTCGGCAGGCCGAGGCCGAGCGTGCCTTTGACGAAGCCGGCGAGCAGGAAGGCGAAGGCGATGAAGATCAGGAGATGGTCGACCATGGCGGCACATTGACCGATCGAGCCGATCGGCACAATCTGGAGGTTACGGAGTTAGCCTTCGGGTGATCCGAAGGTATGGGGCGGGAAACGTCATGCGGTTCGACCTGATCGACTTGCAATTGTTCATCGCGGTTGCCGATGCGCGCAGTATCACGCAGGGCGCGGCGCGCGCGAATCTTGCGCTGGCTTCCGCCAGCGAGCGGATCAAGGGCCTCGAGGAGGCGCTCGGCGTCGCACTGCTCAAGCGCGGCCGCCGCGGTGTCGAACTGACGGCGGCGGGCGAGAGCCTGCTCGGTCATGCCCGCATCGTGATTCACAATGTCGAGGCGCTGCAAAGCGATCTCGCCGCCTATGCCAGCGGCGTGCGCGCCAACGTGCTGTTGCTGGCCAACACCTCGGGCCTGTCGGAGCATCTGCCGCGGGCGCTCGCGGCCTTCCTGCACGAGCATCCCGATATCAGCGTCGACATCGAAGAGCGCGAGAGCACCGACATCGCGGCGGCGATCACGACGGGCGCCGCCGATCTCGGCTTCGCCGCCGAGCACGCGCTGCCCGACCATATCGAGCGCTTCGTCTTCAGCGAGGACCGCCTGACGCTGGTAGCGTCGCGACGCAGCGATCTCGGCGGCCGCCGCCAGATCGACTTCCAGGAGGTGGTCGGCCGCGATTTCGTCGGCCTCACGGCAACGTCGGCGCTGCAGGTCCATATCTCGCGGCACGCCGCAAAGCTCGGCGCGCGGCTGCGCTTCCGCGCCCGCCTGCGCGGCTTCGACGCGATCTGCCAGATGGTCGGCGCCGATGTCGGCATCGCCGTGATTCCGGAGACCGCGGCGCGGCGCTGCGCGGCATCGATGCCGATCACGACGATAAGGATCCGCGACGCCTGGGCCAACCGCCGGCTGACGATCTGCGCGCGCAGCTTCAAGGCGCTGCCGCGCGCGGCCAAGCAGCTCGTGGATTATCTGCGCGCCGAAGCGCAGCGCTGACGGCTGGCTCATTTCGTCGTCACCACGCCGGCGTCCTAGATCACCTTCGCCCATTTCCTGATGTCGGCGGCGATGAAGTCACGGAAATGCTCCGGCGTGTCGCCGGCCAGCGTCAGACCCTGCTCGGCGAGCTTCTGCTTGACGATCGGATCGGCCATCGCCGCGGTGGCGAGCTGGTTCAGCCGGGCGAGGATCGCGGGCGGCGTGCGTGCGGGCGCGACCATGCCGTACCAGTTCTCGATGATCAGGTCTGGCATGCCGGCCTCGGCGGTGGTCGGCACGTCGGGTGCGATCGGCGCGCGTTCGCGCCCACCGAGCGCGATCGGGCGCAGCGCGCCCGCCTTGATCTGCGGCAGGATCACCGGCAGGTCGAGGAAGGTCATCTGCACCTGCTGACCCAACAGATCGTTCAGCGCCGGCGCAGCGCCGCGATAGGGCACGTGCACGATGTCGATCTTCGCCGTCAGCTTGAACAATTCGCAGGCGAGATGCGGCAGGCTGCCCGGGCCGGAAGAGGCGAAGTTGAGCTTGCCCGGCTGCGCCCTGGCGAGCGCGACCAGCTCGTTCATGTTCTTCGCCGGCACGTTGGCGGCGACCACCAGCATCTCCGGCACTGTCGCGACCAGCGTCACCGGCGCGAGGTCCTTCAGCGTGTCGTAGGCGACCTTTTCCATGCTGGGGCTGATCGCCAGCGCGCCGGCGCTCGCGATCGCCACCGTGTAGCCGTCGGGCGCGGCCTTCGCGACCGCATCGGTGCCGAGCACGCCGCCCTGGCCGGCGCGGTTGTCGACGATGACGGGCTGCCTTGCGAGCTCCGAGATCTTCTGCCCGATCACCCGCGCGATGATGTCGTTCGGCCCGCCGGGCGGGAACGGCACGATCAGCCGGATCGGCTTGGTCGGGAAATCCTGGGCGAAAGCCGTGACGGGCGCGAGAAGCAGGAGAACGGCTGCAAGCAGCCTGCCGCACATCGTCATGTCGCCCATCCCTGACTTTTCTGGTTGCGGTCAGGATGGGCGCAGATCAGACGCCCGGCAACTCAAGAATCAGACCGGGAACTCAGGCGTTCAGCAGCTTCATCGCCTCTTCGTGAACCCGCGCGTCGCCGGCCGCGATGATGCGGCCGCCGCCCTGGGCCGGCTTGCCTTCCCAGGTGGTGACGACGCCGCCGGCGCCGGTCACGATCGGGATCAGCGCCGCGATGTCGTAGGGCTTCAGCTCGGTCTCGATCACGAGATCGACATGACCTGCGGCGAGCATGCAGTAGGAATAGCAGTCGCCGCCATAGCGCGACAGCCGCGCGCCCTGCTCGATGCGGCCGAAGATGGCGCGGTCGTCCGGATTCATCAGCAGCGGGCTCGTGGTGAACACAGTGGCCTCCTTGACCGAGGCGCAGCGCCTAACCGAAAGCCGCCGTTCGCCCGACGGGCCGGAGTAATGCGCCGAGCCGTTGTCGCCGGAGAAGCGCTCGCCGATGAAGGGCTGGTGCATCATGCCGTAGACCGGCGCGCCCTTGTGCAGCAGCGCGATCAGCGTACCCCAGATCGGAAAGCCGCCGATGAAGGATTTCGTGCCGTCGATGGGGTCGAGCACCCAGACATAGTCGGCATTGTCCTGCTCATTGCCGAATTCCTCGCCGACGATGCCGTGCTGAGGGAAATTGGCCCTGATCAACCGCCGCATCACCGCCTCCGCGGCGCGGTCGGCCTCCGTCACGGGGTCGAAATCCTTGGTCTTGCTCTTGTCGTCGATCGACAGCGAGGTGCGGAAGAACGGCAGGATGGTTTCGCCGGAGGTGGTGGCGAGCCGTCCGATGAAGGCGGAGAAGTCGATCACCGTCACGGCATGTCCCTGAACTGCGCAAACGACGCGGTAGAAATCGGATGCGTTCTTGCCTAGCTCAATCCGGCGCGGCGCGCACGATTAACGGAGTGTTATCCAGCCCGATGACGCGGTTCCGGACTTTCGATTTGGCTTCGGATTCGAAAGCGCTCCGGGTCCCGGCCTCGATCACGAAGTTGCGAATTCTGGTATACAAGCTATGCGCAGAGCGCTGGCCGCCCAGGGCTTCCCTTGTAAAGTATTGATCCTACATAAGGAAAGCCGCTCCTGCCGGCCTGTTGCAGTTTCGCCAGACTTTCCAACATTACCCAAGAAATGTTTCGAAAGTTCTTGCGCTTTGTGCGGCGCGGTCGCATATTGTTGCGGTGCGGTAGCGCTTGGCGTTACCGCTGCCCTCCTTGGGCGTTTCCTCCCTAGACTTGGGCCGCTTCTTCATCAGAAGCGGCCCTTTTTTCTTGGCTCATTGCTTCCGCGCGTGAATACGGAATCCAGTTTCGCGTCAGGCCCGGTCGCCAATTGAATTCCAAGTTCACGGCTTCGGTTGGCAACCGCGGTCCCGGCTGAACCGACCGCTACTCCGCGGCCGCCTGGAACGGGCCGAGATCGCCGAACGGGATTTTCGCCAGCGCATCCGCCAGGGTGGCAAAGTCGGAGGCCACTTGCGCAAAGCGTGCGCTCCGCTCGCGCCGCCGCTCGTCCATGTAGATCGCGCGGTTGAGCTCGAGCTGTACCGCGTGCAGGCCGCTTGCGGGATTGCCGTAATGCTCGGTGATGAAGCCCCCGGCATAGGGCTTGTTGCGGCCGATCGAATAGCCGAGGCCGGTCATGGTCTCCTCGACGCGATCTGAAAGCAGCGGCGTGCAGCTCGTGCCGTAGCGGTCGCCGATCACGACGTCGGGCCGGCGCGGCTCATCCCTGCTGACACCGACCGAGGGCATCGAGTGGCAGTCGACCAGCACCACGGTGCCGAACATCTGGTGCACCTTGTTGATCAGCCGGCGCAGCGCGCGGTGATAGGGCTTGTACAGCGTCTCGATCCGCCCGAGCGCATCGTCGACCAGGATGCGGTCGCGGTAGATCTCCTGGCCGTCGCCGACCACGCGCGGAATGGTGCCGAGGCCGCCGGCGACCCGCATCGAGCGGGTATTGGCAAAGCTCGGCAGCCGTCCGCTGAACATGCGGGGGTCGAGCTCATACGGCTCGCGATTGACGTCGACATAGGAGCGGGGAAAGTTGACCCGCACCGTCGGGAAGCCACGATCGCTCAGGCCCGCGATCAGCTCGTCCATGAAGGAGTCTTCGGAGCGCCGCAGCGACACTACGTCGATTCGCGCCGCCTCGAGGAATTCGGCCGGATAGACCGAGCCCGAATGCGGGGAATTGAAGATGATCGGCGCGCGCCAGGCCTGCGGCTCAACGATCTCGAACGGGGGCGACAACTCGCCAGCAAATTCGGTCATTCCCTTGGCGCCGTCCCTTGCGTCCGCCTCGCCCCGCAGCAACTGAGTCTGCCGGAAAAGCGGAGATTTATGGGCACGCATTGTCGGTAATCGCGATCATTCTGCCAAGTGAAAAGAGTGTGGTTTCAGCTGGAACGCGTCTTAAAAGCAGCAAATGCGGCACCCGGTTGATTCGATGTCCGGTTCAGTCCACAAATGGGTGGCGCGCATTTGCCGCTGGCTTGACGCAAATTTCACCCGAAATTTACCGTCTGTCGGGCTTACTGTTCGGACTGCTCCTCAAGCCGGATTCGACGATTCCTGCCATGCCGAAAATACTGCTCGCCGAAGACGACAACGACATGCGCCGTTTCCTGGTCAAGGCGCTGGAAAACGCCGGTTTCCAGGTCTCGTCCCATGACAACGGCATGGCCGCCTATCAGCGGCTGCGGGAAGAGCCGTTCGAGATGCTGCTCACCGACATCGTGATGCCGGAGATGGACGGCATCGAGCTCGCCCGCCGCGCCTCGGAACTCGATCCCGACATCAAGATCATGTTCATCACCGGCTTTGCCGCGGTCGCCCTGAACTCGGATTCGGACGCGCCCAAGAACGCCAAGGTGCTGTCCAAGCCCGTGCACCTGCGCGAATTGGTCAGCGAAGTGAACAAGATGCTGGCGGCCTAATTCGCCAAAAAACCTTCACTTTGTATCCTTGCCTGCCCCGCCGCCGTCCGTTATAGGGACCCGATCCAAATACGCTTTGGGTGCGTAGCTCAGCGGGAGAGCACTACCTTGACATGGTAGGGGTCACAGGTTCGATCCCTGTCGTGCCCACCACGCTTCGCCTTCGGCTTCGCGTGGCACAGCCACGCGGAGACCTTCAGGTCGAAGCGTGTCCGGCCTAGCTTGAACGCAGTGAAAGCGAAGACGGACGACGGCGCCGAAATCCAACGGGCGGAGGCGGGCCAGCGGCCGCGAGCTGCGGCTCGGCAAGCCGTTTCTTGATACCTCCATAAATCTCTCGACCCGAGAAGCGAGGCGACGAAGCAATCCATCGCTCGGCATATGCGACGGGATGGATAGCTTCGCTTCGCTCGCAATGACGGGGTTGGTTTCCGATTCAACCTGTCAAACAGCTTGTCGGTGTCATCACCCGTCGCATGCGGGTGACCCAGTATTCCGGAGACGTCCATGCTTGAGCCGAGAGGCCGCGGCTCCCTCCAGCCGTCGTCCCCGCGAAAGCAGGGACCCATACTCCGCGGCGGATGCTGTTGAAGGGATTCGTCGTTCAGTCATCGCGCAACAATGACCATTCGTGGTTATGGGTCCCTGCTTTCGCAGGGACGACACTGAGTGTGTAGCTCGACCGTTGAGTCATACACCCGCATTCTCGTGACATCGTTTTGTCCGAGCTTGGCCGCCGTTTTGTCCGAGCTTGGCCGCCGCTATGGAGGGCGGTCGGACGGAAGCCGGTAGCGCCACGTTTCGCCGGCGAGAACCCCGCGCTGCCGACGCACAACGGAGGGCCATTCGGAGCGAACCACGCTGAGGACCGCAGCATCGCCGGACGGCTCTTCATCGGCTGCGAAATATGCGCGAAGCCTGCCTTCGCAGCGGAAGCCGAGGTTGGCGTAGAGATCAAGCATATGCCTCAGGCGCCAGTCCAGATGCACCTCGGCCCGCTCGACCACGAGCACCTCGAACGCATACCGCGTCATCAGATGTGCAACGTGACTGACGAGCACGGCCTCATCCAGTCGCCCGATGCTCCAGATTGGAGCGAACGTCGCCCGCTTTTCGTGCCGGTCGATTGCGCCGAACCCGGACACGCCGAGCAGGTCTCCCGATTCAGCGGCCTCGATTGCGAACGCGGCCGCGGTGTCGACCTGGTCCCGTCCCGCCGCCAGGCGCGCGGTATTCGGCCGGTCAGATGTGCCGCGATCGAGCCGCCGCAGCATCGCTGCCTCGCGAAGCTGCTGTGCGCGCGAAGACTCCGGGCCGGTGATCCTGGTCAACAGGATGCGGTCGGTGGCGAAGCTTGGATGGTTGCTCGACGGGTACATGCCGTATTGACGCACCCGATGCGCATGCCGTCAAATGACTGGAACGCCAGTTCTTATGCAAATTGGTCATGCCCCTGAATCCAAGACATGTTGACCTGTTTCGAGAGGTCGTGCGCCACAACGGAATCACGAAGGCCGCCTTGAGCCTTCGGGTGGGGCAGCCTTTCATCAGCCGCGCGATCGCACGTCTCGAGCGCGAGATCGGCTTTGCGTTGTTCGAACGCGGGCGAGGCGGCGTCACGCTGACGCCGGAAGGCGAGATATTCCTGCGCGAGGTCGAAAGAAACCAGGCCGGCCTCGAGTATCTGGCGCGCGCCGCGCGCGGCATTCGCGAGCGCGGCAGCGGGACGCTCAGGATCGCGTGTCTTCCGGCGTTCACCTATTCGTTGATGCCGCAGATCGTCAGCAGCTTCCTGAGGAAGAATCCCGACATCGTCGTATCCGTGGCCGTCCACAGCCCCGAGCGCGTCTGGAGCCTGGTGGCCTCGGGACAATGCGACGTCGGACTGGCGCGGCCGCAGGCGGGGTTTGCCGCGGTCGACGACGAACTCCTCATGACAACGGAGGCGGTCTGCGTCTTGCCCCGCCAGCACCGGTTGCGCTCGAAGCGATCGATCGCAGCGCAAGATCTGCGGGGAGAGTCCATGATCGCAGCTTCCCCGAGCGCACCGCATCGATCCCGCTTTGAGCGCATCCTCGATGAGGCCAAGGTCGAGATCAAGACGGTCGCGGAGATCCAGTACAGCATGCAGCGTTGTGCCCTGGTTGCGCAGGGACTGGGTTTCTCGATCGTCGACCCGATCGTGGCCCGGGATTTTGCAAGCTCCAAGATTGTACTCAAGCCGTTCGTGCCACGACTGGAGATCGCCACCATGTTGCTGCTTCCTTCGCAGCGGCCGCGAAGCCGTCTCGCACTTCAATTCTGCGATCTGCTGCGCGCTGAAACCGCGCAGTACAGGAAGTCCGCGCGCGTGCAGGCTTGAGCAACAACCGCAGGGTTTTCTCTCGCGTTGCGCTAGGCATGATTTCGCGGGACGGCGCGAGCCGCCTGCGACGTAGTGCTCGCCGAAAAAATTCGACGGGCACTCGTGACTTTCGTCATCTCGACGCTCACATGTGAATGCCGCAGCGTGCGCGCGCATGTACGCCGCGCGCGTGTTCGATGCGTATGGGATTGCATTCACGTCGCACGCGGTGGATTGCCGCATGATTGGGCACGAGCGTTCGCAATGCGATCATGCGTGGGATTCTCGATATGACATCTACCGTGCTTAGGTCGCGCCTTTGCAGCGACATGCGTTTCTTCCAGGCGCGGAGATCGAGAAAATTTTCCGAAGACTCTGCGATGATGCGTTGCCCGATCGCATCGCATGAACGCAATTTTGGATTTCTGCACGACGCGCGTTGCCGCCCCTCTGGTTCTCGCGCAGATTGTTCTCTAGATCAATCGAGCCGACCCGTGACGGAGCATCCGAGCCGGACACGGCAATGACGCGACAATGATGAACGCCATGTGCGAGCACGACTGCCAGAGGAACCTGCGTCAACCCTATCGGGAGCGGCCGGCGTAAGCCGTCGATGTCCGATTCCCGAAATGCCTCTTCCTTGTCTCCCCGAAATTCGCCGGTCTGTGAGCGGCCGGCGACGCAACCTTGGGAATGCGCCTCCGTTGAGCCGACGTTCGTCGTTCGCGCCAACGGGGCACGAAAGTACATGCAAGAAGACGACAAGACGCCGGCACACGCAGCGCAGCGCCTGGAACACGTTCCCTTGCCGCGCGAGCCGCGGAACATCAGGGATGTAACCCCCGCGCCGCCGCGGCTGTTCTCGACACGACACTATCCGCCCTCGGAGCAGTTCGAGGTCTGGAAAACGCGGATGGCTTCGCTGGTCGACGTTGCGCCACCGGAAGGTCATAGCCCTGCGCACGGGTTCCTGGTGGAGTACCTGACCTGCAACATGGCCGATGTCGTCTTCACCTCGGGGCGATTCGCCGCGCAATCATTCGCCCGCGTCATCAAACCGTCGCATGGCGCGCCGGTCGACATCTGGTGGCTGTACCGGGTGCGCTCCGGCGAAGCCCGCTTCGAGAGCGCAGAGCGGCGGATTCACGCCGGGCCGGGCGCCATGTTCCTGATCTCGCTCGACGAGGATTTCCGCGGCAGCATCACGGACTATGACGGCCTGGTGCTGGGCTTGCCGCGCAAGTCGTTCGCCGATGTGGCCGATCAGCTCGACGGTGTTTGCAATATTCTGCTCGAAGGCAATCTGATCGAATTGTTGGCCGATTATCTCGACCGGCTCGAAACGCGCATCACCCTGATGTCCGCAGAGGAGTTGAGGCAGGCGGGGCGGGCGACCGCGCAGATGATCGCCGCATGCATCCAGCTCTCTTCGGACCGGCTGGAGCAGGCGCGCGGCGCGGTCGAGTCGGTGCTGTTCGAGCGTGCGCGTCTCTATATAGAGTCGCATCTCGGCGATTTCGATCTGACGCCGGACCGCATCGCGCTGCAATTGCGGATCTCGCGTTCTGCCCTCTACCGTGCATTCGAGAGCGTCGGCGGCGTTGCCGGCTACATCCTGCGTAAGCGGCTGCGCGCGGCACATGCAGAACTTGTCTCGTCCGCCGACAGGCAGGTGCAGCAGATCGCCTATCGCCACGGCTTCAAGCTGGCGTCCGATTTTGCCCGCGCCTTCCGCCGCGAATTCGGTGTCAGCCCGCGCGAGATGCGCGAACGCATGCGCCGTCGATCAACTAAAGGTTGAAAATTCGATAAAACACCTCACGGTGTATCGGCCAATCATTCAACTTGTGAGACGATCTGCGTGATATTTGGACGGCCTGCTGAGTGACGCTGGCAAAATTGTGTCTATCATTTTGCGACATGACGACTCGGGGCACATTGATGGGGCAGTCGAGCGAGCGCTGGGTGGCAAGATGCGCTCGTTGAATTCGACACATCGTTGGCCAGGACGGGACGATGATCGTGCGTACGATCATCGTTATTTTTTCGCGTGTGCGGCCGGCGGGCCCGCGCGTCGGCCCGGTCCATGGCGCGTCGCCTCCGGCGTCTTTTCAAGATGTCGCGAAAGGGGCGCACTATGGCTGTCGCACAAAACTCAACAAGATCGCTGAAGCGTCCGGGCCGCACCGGCTTCGTCCGGAGCTGGGTCGCGTCAAGCGATGCGGGCAGCCATTCGCTGCGGCGCCGGCTGCTGGCCGTGCTGCGGCAGGCGCATCGGACGCTCGGCATGAAGCGGGATCGATTGGGTCTCGGGACGTTGGGGGTCGGCAGGCCGGCGGTCGTCGCGATGCTGGCGATAGCGGGAGTCATGACCCCGCAGGCGGCGTTCGCGCAGGTTGCCATCGGCAACGGGGTTTTGAGCAATCCCGCCAACTGCACCAATCCCACTGCTGCAACTGCAGGCAGCACTGCTATTGGTTGCGGCGCCCATGCTGCCGGCGCCACCTCGACCGCCATTGGCGCTAATACCAATGCGAATGGCCAGAACTCCGTGGCGATCGGCGATTCGAACAGCGCAACCGGCGACGGTTCGATCATCGTGGGCTATTCCAACTCCGTGAATGGCTTGAATGCGATCGGTATGGGTGTGTTTGCGAACGCGACCGGCACCAACGCCCTCGCCATCGGTGGGAACGCGCACTCCACCGGGGACGGATCCTCATCCTTTGGCGTCAACACCACTGCAAATGGCGTGGGTGCCTTGGCGCTGGGCTCGACGGCCAGCGCCTCCGGTGGCGCCTCGATCGCCATTGGATTGTCCTCCGCTGCCTCATCTTCAAACGGTTCGGGCACGGCCATCGGCGTCAGCGCCAAAGCAAACGCCGGAGTCGGCGGCGGGTCTCCAATCGCCATCGGCACGAATGCCAATGCCAGCGGGACCGCGCCTGCCGGCTTCACGTTCGAGGCTGTTGCGCTTGGCACCGGTTCCGCCGCCACGGGGGCTTGGTCGACCAGCGTCGGCCCAAGCGCTTCAGCGACAGGGACAGGAGCCAGCGCCTTCGGAACGTCGGCCAATGCTTCGGCAAATCAGGCCACCGCCATCGGTAACGGGGCGAAAGCCTCCGCGGTCGGCAGCGCATCCCTAGGATACCTTGCCAATGCGAGCGGCGGCAACGCCGCCGCTGTTGGCATCCAGTCGGTCGCGTCAGGTACCAGCTCGCTGGCGGCCGGCAATCTCGCCGCGGCGTCGGCGGATTTCGCTGTTGCCTTGGGCAATCAGGCGCAGGCGCTGAGTACCGGAGGCTCGGTTGCGATCGGATCGGGCGCGGTCGTCAACAGTGCAGCGACGGGCGGCATCGCGATCGGCAACAATGCGGCATCCGCCGGCATCAGTTCGCTCGCGACCGGCGTTGGAGCCAGTGCCGCCGGCACAAGTTCGCTGGCGATCGGCACTGCCTCAAATGCGAGTGCCGCCGCCAGCACTGCGGTTGGCAACACAGCCGTTGCCAGCGGCCAAAACTCCTCCTCATTCGGGTCTGGAGCGCACGCGACAGGAGACAATTCTCTCGCGGCCGGCGTCAGCGCCAGCGCCAGCGGAATCGCCAGTACCGCACTCGGCATCGGCGCCAATGCGTCGGCTACAAGCGCCATCGCCATCGGCAACAATGCCGCGGCCAGTTCCGCCAACGCGGTGGCCTTGGGCACCAATGCGGTGGCCTCCGGCGGTCAGGCCGTGTCGATCGGCGCGAACAACGTCGCCTATGGCAACGGCGCCGTGGCGATCGGCGATCCCAGCTATGCCAGCGGCACCGGCGCCTTCACCGGCGGCGCGAACAACATTGCCAACAGTGACGGCACGGCGAGCGCCACCGCCGCCAACCAGGCCGCCGGCGCCGTCGCGATCGGCAACAACAACAAGGCGATCGGGCAGGGCTCGGTTGCGCTCGGCAATGGCTCGACGGCGGGCGCCGCCGGTCTTGCGGGCAATATCGCACTGGGTAACGGCGCCACGGCGGCGGCAAGCTCCGGCGATGTCGCGCTCGGCTCCGGAAGCGTCACCGCTGCCGCTGTCAACACGCCGAACACGGTGATCAACGGCACCACCTACAGCTTTGCGGGTACGACGGCGACCTCGACGGTCAGCGTCGGGGCGCTCGGCGCCGAGCGCACCATCACCAATGTCGCGGCCGGCCGCATCAGCAACTCCTCGACCGACGCGATCAACGGATCGCAGCTCTGGGCCACCAACCAGGCGGTCGACGGCCTCGCCACCACCGTCAACAACATCAGTACCGGCGGCGGCATCAAATATTTCCACGCCAATTCGACGCTGGCGGATTCCAACGCTGTTGGCACCGACTCGGTTGCGATCGGACCGGTGTCGACCGCGACCGGCAGCGGCTCGGTGTCGATCGGCAACGGCGCCACCGCCGCCAACGCCAACGACATCGCGCTCGGCTCGGGCAGCCAGACCACCACGGCGGTTCAAACCGCCAGCATCGTCATCGGTGGCAACACCTACAGCTTTGCCGGCACTACCCCGACCTCGACGGTCAGCGTCGGCTCGGTCGGCAATGAGCGCACCATCACCAATGTCGCGGCGGGACGGGTCAGCAACGGCTCGACCGATGCGATCAACGGCTCGCAGCTGTTCGCCGCGACGTCCGCGATCGACAGCCTGTCGACCGTCGTCAGCAACGGCCTGACGCATTATTATGGCGTCAATGACGGCGGCACGCAGCAGGCCAACTACAACAACAATGGCGCGACCGGCGTGAACTCGATGGCGGCCGGCGTGGCGGCCTCGGCGACGGCGGCGAATTCTACCGCGCTCGGCTTCAACACCCAGGCCACGGTCGTCGACGGCGTCGCGCTCGGTTCGGGGTCGATCTCCAATCGTGCGCTCGCGCCGGCGTCCGGCACGATCGGCGGCACCATCATCCCCTACAACACCACCGATCTCGCGCTGCTCGGCGCGGTGTCGGTCGGCAATGCGACGAGCTATCGGCAGATCACCAACGTGGCCGACGGCACCCAGGACAGCGACGCCGTCACCGTGCGCCAGCTGACCGGCGCGCTGACCTCGTTCGCGACCACGACGACGAAATACTTCCACGCCAACTCGACGCTCGCCGACTCGCTTGCGGTCGGCAACAATTCGGTCGCGGTGGGCCCCGCGACCGTGGTCAACGGCGACAACGGCATCGGCATGGGCTTTGGCGCAACCGTGGCGCAGACCGCCCCCGGCGGCATCGCGATCGGTCAGAATTCACTGTCTAGCTTCGCCGATTCGATTGCGTTCGGAACCAGCGCGCAGGCGAGCGGCGTCCAGTCGGTGTCGATCGGCGCCGGATCCCAGACCACCAACCCGACCAGCGTTGCGCTCGGTCCGAACGCCAAGGCGACGGCGCAGGCCGGCGACGTCGCGCTCGGTGCCAATTCGACCACACAGGCGGTGGTCGCGACGTCGAGCACCTCGATCGGCGGCACCACCTACAACTTCGCCGGCACGACGCCGACTTCGACCGTCAGTGTCGGCAGCGCCGGTGCGGAGCGTACCATCACCAACGTGGCCGCAGGCCAGATCAGCCAGACCTCGACGGATGCGATCAACGGCTCGCAGCTCTGGGCCACCAATACCTCGCTCGCCGCTCTCTACACCACCGTCAGCAACATCTCGACCGGCGGCGGCGGCGTGAAATATTTCCACGCCAATTCGACCGCTGCGGATTCCATCGCGACCGGCGCCGAGAGCGTCGCGATCGGACCGCAGTCGGTCGCGAGCGGGGCCAACGCGATCTCGATGGGCAACGGTTCTGCGGCGTCGGCCGACAATTCGGTCGCGATCGGCGCCGGTGCCAAGGCGACGGCGGCCAACTCGCTGGCGCTCGGCGCCAACGCCACCACCACGGCCAATCTGAGCGATGCGGCCTATACGCCTGTGGTCGGCAAGAGTGTCGCAGGGGTTGCGACCGGCGAAGTGTCGGTCGGCTCATCCGGCGCCGAACGCCGCGTCACCAACGTTGCCGCGGGCTCGGCGGCGACCGATGCGGTCAATGTCAGCCAGCTCCAGGCGGTTGCGTCGAGCTCGATCCGCTACGACTCCGACGGTTCGGGCGGCACCACCAACAAGCTGACGTTGAACAGCGGCGGTGGCGCGCCGGTGACGATCAGCAACGTGGCGCCGGGCGTTGCCGGCACCGATGCGGTCAACGTCAACCAGCTCAACAGCGCGTTCCAGCAGCTCAACGGCCAGATCGGCGAGGTGCGGCAGGACGCCTGGCGTGCGGCCGCGATCGGCATGGCCGCGGCATCGCTGCGCTATGACGACCGGCCCGGCAAGGTGAGCGCCTCGGCCGGCGGCGGCGTCTGGCGCAGCCAGGGCGCGCTCGCCTTCGGCATCGGCTACACCAGCGAGAACGGCAAGCTGCGCACCAACGCGGCGGCAACCACCGCCGGCGGCGACTGGGGCGTCAGCGCCGGCGTGAGCCTGACGCTCAATTGACCCTGACGGCGACGAGGCGGCTGGCGTGTCTGGCTTTGGCGATCTGGCTCGGGGCGGCGGCGAACGCGGCCGCGCAGGGCGCGCCGCCATCCGCCTACAGCGTGAAGCCCTCGGACGTCGTGGTGCCGGAAGGCGAGACGCCCGGCGAGTTCCGGCGGATGATCCAGCCGTTCAAGAACTGGACCCTGATTTGCGACGAGAGTCTCAAATCGAAGCGCCGCGTCTGCAACGTCACGCAATCGATCGTCAACGCGCAGGGCGCGGTCGCCTTCAACTGGTCGCTGATCGGAACCGCCGACGGCAAACCGCTGATGGCGATGCGGATTCCCGCGGCCGCCGGGGTCGGCGCGCAGATCGAGCTCGCGATGGGCGACAGTCCGGACCGCATCGTCGCGCAGACCGACCGCTGCGATGCCAGTTTCTGCTTCGCCACGGTCGCGATCGGCAACGTGCTGAGGCGGCACATCCGCGCGGCGACGCCGTGCCGCGTGTCCTATCAGCTGCCGCAAGGGCCGATCGTGCTGGAGGCGCCGCTGGACGGACTGTCCGGTGTGCTGGCGAAGCTGAAATGAGACAACGGGCTGCATGCGGATCCGGAAGCCGGAGCGACGCATCGAAGTGCGGGACGAGAGGATGAATACGCCGATGCGACTGAAGACCCCCATCCTGATTTTCACGGCGGTCGTCGTGGCGGCGCTCAGTGCAGCCGGCGTCGTGGGCTATGCCCAGCAGATGCAGCCGGCCCAGTCGCAGCCGATGCCGCTGCAGCCGGCGACGCCCGCGCCGGCCAAAAAGCCCGCCGCCGCCGCGAAGCCGCAGCCGCACAAGCAGCGTCCGCAGGAAGCGCCGACGCCGCCGTCTGCCGCGGCTTCCGTTCCGCCGCAGCAGGCGGGCCAGCAACCGACCGTGTTCGACGAGCACGCGCGGCAGGGCAACATCGTGACCTGCGCCAATCTGTTCGGGACGCTCGGCCGCGGCCTCGCGATGAACTCCAACTACACCGCGCAGTCGCAGTGGGACGCCAAGGCCGGCAATTCGCATTCGGTGCAGTCGCTGGTCGCGCTCGCACCGAACCCGGGCGGCCAAGCCACCCCTGCCGCCAATCAGCAGGCCGCCGGCATTGTGTTTGCCGCGCCGGTTGGATCGTCCTGCGAAGGCAATCTGGTGCGGGTGACGCCGCGGACGGAGAGCTGTTCGACGGTGGCCGCCGAACTCGCCAAGCTCAACGGACAGACCGGCACGCTCGGTGAGCTCGCGACGATGGCGCTGCCGAACGGCGCGCAGGTGGTGCTGATTCCGTTAGGCAACGCCTGCGTCGCGGTGACCGCGCTGCGGGTCGCCGGGTAACGCTGCCGCTCAACCCGGTCGACCCTTGTCGGCCCCTTGCCGGCGCCAGTCAGCCCGGCTGGCGGCGCCGCGCCGGTCTCGGCGATCTCACCAATGACGCCAGCGATGATGCCAGCGCGGATAGCCGCCGCGATAATAGGCGTATGCCGGGCGCACCACGTGGCGATAGCGATAACCGTAATAGGCCGGCCGGTATCCGCTATAATATGTCGTGGTATAGCCGCCTCCCCAACGATACGGCGCAGCGTAATAGCCGTCGTCATAGGCATAGCTGCCGTAGCCGTAATAAGCGGGCGAATAGCCATAACCGTAGCCGTAGCCGGGGTAGCCGTAACCATAGGCATAGCCGGGATAGCCGTAGGCTGACGAGGCGAGACCACCGATGACTGCGCCGGCAATCAGTCCGCCTGCGAGCGCGCCACCCCAACCTCCGTGTCCCCACCGTGCTTCGGCGGGAGCCGGGGCTGCGATGGCGCTCACCCCAAGCGTACCGACGGTTGCAAGAACAAGGCCTGTTTTCCTCATGTGATCCTCCTCGATGATGATTGCCCAGCCGGTCAACGGAGGAGAGTGGCATTGGTTGCGAATGGCCGCACGCCTGCAACGATCCGGGCCTGGCAGCGAGGTGGGCGCAGCAGCTTGCCGTTGACGGCGAAGCAAATGTTCAAAGCCGAACGGAACCTGTTCCGATCCAGCGCCAGTCGCAGCGGACGATGATCCGCGTGAGCTCGCTGACCATCGTCATGACGACGAACGCACACGTCGATTCAAAACGGGAAAGCGTGGCAATCGGTTCCTGAAGCGCGATCAGACGTCGGGCCGCTGGCTCAAGATGAACTCAAGATGAACATGTGGTGTTCCCTTGGCGCGAAATGTCGCGTCGCGGCGGTGTCTAGGAACGGTGCGGGCGGCGCCGCTGTTTTCTCAGAGTTCACCGGTGAGACGCGCGCGCCGTTGCGTCGCGTCGTTCGCCGGCTTTGTTGGAGCGCGGCCGCGGTGCGGAGCGTGCCGGGCCATTTGGCGCCGGCTTCGCAATTCGGCAGCCGCAAAACTGCAGGAGGAATCGGTAATGCAGAGCAAGATCATGAAGAGCAAATTTCTGCTGACGACGGCCGTGCTGTTGGCCGGCGTCAGTCTCGCTTCGGCGCAGGGCATGCGCGAGGGCGGCGGCGGGGGCGGCATGGGTGGTGGCGGAAGCGTCGGCGGGAGCGGTGGCGGTGGTGAACACGGCCGCTCCGCAGGCTCGTCGGCCGGCAGTTCCGGCGGCGCAATGCATGGCGGTCCCGGGGCATCGCGAAGCGAAGGCATGACGGTCGGTCGCGGCCAAGGGGGCGCACGAGAAAGCCAGGGTGCACGAGAGAGCGGTCGGGCTGAAGGTCAGCTGGGCCGCGGTGCGGCCGAGCGCAGCCAGACCACCGGCCAGGCCCGCGAGAGCGGCCGCGCCGAGCAGGGGCAGCGCAGCCAGAGCCGGCAGGAGCAGACCGTCGGCCAGAGCCGAAGCCAGCGCGAGCAGATGGGCCGATCTGAATCCCGCGAACGCGGCAGCGCCACGACGCGGCAAAGCCAGCAGCAGCCGGAGAATCGCGCCAACGCCGCGAACCGCAGCCAGGGCACCACGACCGGTCAGGGGACGGCCCAGGACAAGGCTCAAGGCAAGGCGGGCACGACGACCGGCCAGAGCACGACCACGGGCCAGGCAAAGGGCGCGAACACGACCACCGGCCAGGGCACAACGGCAGCGCCGAATACGCGAGCCGGCCAGACCACGGGCGCGGCCGCTCCGCAGTCCGGTACGACGCAAAACCGGATGAACTCCGGACAGACCACCGGTCAGGCCCAGGGACAAGCCGGGACAACCGCTCAGACCCAGGCCCAGTCGAACGCCACGATCCAGACCGAGGCCGGGCGCACCGTGACCGCGCAGCAGCAGAGCACGATCCAGCGCTCGGTGCTGTCGGCGCGTAACGCGCCGCGCGTCAATGTCAGCACGATCAACTTCGCGGTCAATCCGGGCGTGGTGGTGCCGCGGAGGTTCAACGCGGTGTCGGTTGCCGCCTTCCCGGCGCTGATCGATGCGTTCCCGTATTATCGCGACGACAGCTTCTTCGTCGTCGAGGATGAAGTCGTGTTCCTCGATCGCGAGCGCCGCGTCGTCGACGTGGTCCCGGTCGGACCGCGGACGCGCTTCAGCCATCGCGGCGGTGGCGGTGGTGGCGGCGGTAGCGTTGCGATGATGGACCTGAACCCGCAGCAGATCCGCGAGGTGCAGCAGGTGCTGATCGACCGCGGCCTGCTGGTCGGCGAGGCCGACGGCGTATTGGGATCGCGGACCCGCGAGGCGCTGATCACCTTCCAGCGTCAGGAGGGCATCACGACCAGCGGCAGCGTCGACACGCGCACGGTGACCGCACTCGGCCTGTCGGATCGGATCGGTCAGGGCGCGGGCGCATCGTCGACGGTCGGCCAGAGCCGCACCCAGCAGAACACGACTGGACAGACGACCGGTCAGACCAACAACGCGCCGCAGAACCAGTCGACCGGCCAGACTGGCACTCAGCAACCTGCCCAGCAGAACACGACCGGGCAGACCACGGGTCAGGCGAACTCGCCGCAGAACCAGTCGACAACCGGCCAGAGCGGAAATCAACCGTCCGCTCAGCAGCAGGCCCCGCAGCAGAATACGACGGGCCAGGCTGCACCGCAGAACCAGTCGACCGTCGGTCAGGGCAGCGGCAACCAGCCAAATGCCGGCCGGGACACGCAGTCCAGCCAGCCCAACCAGAACAACAATCCGCCGTCGTCAGGCTCAGGCCAGAGCCCGCAGACGCCGGCGCAAAACTCCGATCGGAAATAGGATCTCTGTGCAGGAGCCCCGCTGCAGAGCGGGGCTCTTTTTTGCGATCTTGCGATCAGTCTTTTAGTTCGGACTTCGGCACCAGGCCGAACCGGCCGTGCAATCCACGCCAGAGGCCGGCGCACAGAACGCTCAGAAGCTTGCGCATCGAACTCCACTCGACATCAGCCATCGCGTGATCCTGCTGATGCCGGTGGCGAAAGGACAGAGCCAATTCTGAGCAGGTCTGCGCAATCTTTGAGCAAGACACGGTCGTGGCTGCGCCGTGCGCGCGGAAAAATCTCATGAGATTCAATTGCCGGCCCGCTGGCACGCCTCGTGCATCAATGGCGTCGAGTTGGCCGCTAGGGTTCCGATCTTGCCAAGCAAGGTGCTGGTCCGAGAGCAGCCGCTTGCGGGGGAGACATCCCCGCAGGTGCACGGCGGGATAAAAGCCCGGGAGACCTCGTCAGCCAAGGGATTGGCGGAGCGATGGTCTTTTCGCCAGTCCCTTTTTGTGAAGTTTTCGCAAGAGGGATCGGCAATGAACAAATTCGTTTTCTTCCTTCGCTCTGTTGTCATCGGCTGCGCGGTCGCGCTGGCGGCTGTGCCTGCGGCCGACGCCGCGCCGAAGAAAAGCTTCAAGGTCGCCTGGTCGATCTATGTCGGATGGATGCCGTGGGGCTATGCGGCCGACACCGGCATCGTCAAGAAATGGGCCGACAAATACGGCATCGCGATCGAGGTCAAGCAGTTCAACGACTACGTCGAATCGATCAACCAGTACACCGCCGGCGGCTATGACGCCGTCACCATCACCAACATGGACGCACTCTCGATTCCGGCAGCCGGTGGCGTCGACACCACCGCGGTCGTGATGGGCGATTTCTCCAACGGCAACGATGCGGTGATCCTGAAGAACAAGACCGATCTCGCCGCGATCAAGGGCCAGACGGTCAACCTGGTCGAGTTTTCGGTGTCGCATTATCTGCTGGCGCGCGCGCTCGAGACCAGCAAGCTGAGCGAGAAGGACGTCAAGGTCATCAACACCTCCGACGCCGATATCGCGGCCGCCTACAAGACGCCTGACGTCAGCGCGGTGGTGACCTGGAATCCGATCGTAACCGAAATCCTCGGCTCGCCCGACGCGAAGAAGGTGTTCGATTCCTCGCAGATCCCCGGCGAGATCATGGACCTGATGGTGGTGAACACAGCGGTCGCGAAAGACAATCCGGATTTCGCCAAGGCGCTGGTCGGCATCTGGTACGAGACCCTCTCCAAGATGACGGCGAACGATGCCGCGGCGAAGGCCGCCAAGGAGGCGATGGCCAAGGCCTCCGGCACCGACCTTGCGGGCTTCGACAGCCAGCTCTCGACCACAAAACTGTTCGACAAGGCAACCGACGCCGAAGCTTTTACGCGCAGCAAGACCGTCGGGGCGACGATGGATCGCGTGCGCAAGTTCCTGTTCGAGAAGGACCTGCTCGGCAAGGGGGCGAAATCGGCTGACGCCGTCGGCATCGAACTCGCCGACAAGTCGGTGCTGGGCGACAAGTCGAATGTCAAGCTGCGCTTCGACCCGACCTACATGGACGAAGCCGCCAAGGGCAAGCTCTGACGTCTTGCTTGACGCGTTTTCTTCACGCGAACCGGAAACCCACTTCGCTCGAAAACGCTTTGCACAGCGCCATCCGCAAGCAGGAGCCGCCCATGCGACTTGTGAACCTACGGCCGGGACGGCAGACGCGATTCTATCTGCTCGCGCTGCCGTTCGTATTGGTCGCAATCGCCTACTTCGCCGGCTCCAGCGCGCGGCTCGCGCAGAACCCGAACGACAAGCTGCTGCCGGCGCTGCCGAGCATGGTGCAGGCGGTCAAGCAGATGGCGTTCGAGGTCGACGCACGCACCGGCGGCTATCTGATGGCCTCCGACACCGTCGCCAGCCTGGGGCGACTGGGCTCGGCGCTGGCGATCTCGACGGCAGCTGCGCTGGTGCTCGGGATCGTGATCGGGCTGTTGCCGGGCGCCAACGCCCTGCTCGGGCCGTTCGTGTCTGTCACCTCGATGGTGCCGCCGCTGGCGCTGTTGCCGATCCTGTTCATCGTGATGGGGCTCGGGGAGAATTCCAAGATCGCGCTGATCGTGATCGGGACGCTGCCTTGCATGATCCGCGATCTCGCCATGAAGGTGCAGGAGCTGCCGCGCGAGCAGATCGTCAAGGCGCAGACGCTCGGCGCCTCGACCTGGCAGATCGCGCTGCGCGTCGCGATGCCGCAAACCCTGCCGCGGTTGATCGACGTGCTGCGCCTGCAGCTCGGGCCGGCGTGGCTGTTCCTGATCGCGGCCGAGGCGATCGCCTCCGATTCCGGGCTCGGCTACCGGATCTTCCTGGTCCGACGCTATCTCGCGATGGACGTCATCATTCCCTACGTCGCCTGGATCACGCTGCTGGCGTTCCTGATCGATGTCGGCCTGCGCGTCATGCAGCGAAGGTTGTTTCCGTGGTTTGCCTCGGTGAGGGCGGAATGAGCGCGATCCGCTTCGACGACGTCTGGAAGGAATATGGCGACCACATCGTGCTCGAGCGCATCACGATGGAGGTCGAACCGCGCGCCTTCATTGCGCTGGTCGGCCCGTCCGGCTGCGGCAAGACGACGCTGCTCCGCATGTTGCTCGGCGAGGAGCAGCCGACCCGCGGCCAGATCCTGGTCGACGGCAAGCCGTTGCCCGGCGAGCCGGACGCCGACCGCGGCGTGGTGTTCCAGCGCTACTCGGTGTTTCCGCATCTGACGGTCTTGCAGAACGTCATGCTCGGGCGCGAACTGCGCGACGCCAAATTCACCGGCCGGCTGTTCGGCGCCGCGCGGCGCGCCGCCGCCGACGAAGCGATCAAGCTGCTCGCCGAGGTCGGGCTCGCCGGCCAGGAGGGCAAGTACCCGTCCGCTTTGTCGGGCGGCATGCAGCAGCGGCTCGCGCTGGCGCAGGCGATCATGCGCGGCCCGAAGATCCTGCTGCTCGACGAGCCGTTCGGTGCGCTCGATCCCGGAATCCGCGCCGACATTCACCTTCTGATGAAGCGGCTCTGGAACGAGACCCATCTCACCGTCGTGATGGTGACGCATGACCTCAGTGAAGCCTTCGGGCTCGCGACGCGGGTGATCGCGCTGGAGCGGCAGCGCAACCGGCCGGAGGAGCGCGACCGCTACGGTGCCACCGTGTCGCGCGACCTCGAGATCTTTCCGCGCCGCAGCGCAGAGCTGCGATCGTCAGTTCAACCAGCTCCGACCGGGACGACCCGGTCAGGCAAGGAGCATCAGCCGGGACGGCCCGGCGCTCTCGTCTTGAAGGAGCAACCATGATCCTCACAGAGGAACAAAAGGCCGAGATCGCGGCGCATACCCGGCGGTATAACGAGCTGAAGGCGGCGGGACAGGAGCACGCGCCGCGCGCACTGCCGGCGCCGACTGCGCGCGACGCCGCGCCGATCGATGCCGACACGGTCATGCACCGTGAGACGATCCCGTCCGGCTGGTACTGGACCACGCGGTTGAACCGCGGCGATACCCTGCGCATCGTCAACACGTCGGGGACGTCGACCGTCAGCCTGCTCGCCTGGAACAGTGCCGACACCACCGAGCGGCTCAACCACGCCGACACCATCAAGGTGCAGTGGGCGGCGCGGCTGCAGAAGGGGCGGGTGCTGCTGTCCGACATGGGGCGCGCGCTGCTCGGCATCACCGAGGACAGCAGTGCCGCGCATGATGCGGTGGTCGGCGGCTCGACCGCGACGACCAACCAGGCCAAATACGGCGACGGCAATTTCCGCAACACGCGCGACAATTTCATTCTCGCCGCGACCAAGCTCGGATTGGATCGTCGCGACGTCCATCCCTGTGTCAGCTTGTTCGCACCGGTCGCGATCGACGCCGACGGCAAGTTCGTCTGGTCGGAGCAGCGGCGGCAGCAGGGCGATTTCGTCGACCTGCGCGCGGAGATGGAGCTTCTGATCGCGCTGTCGAACTGCCCGCATCCGCTCGATCCCGCCAAAACCTATCCGCAGGCCAGCGTGGAGATCGTGCGCTACCGCGCGGCCGCACCGGCGGCCGACGATCTGTGCCGGACTGCGACCGCGGAAGCGGTCCGCGCCTGTCAGAACAATGCGCTGTATCTCGGCGAAACCCTGGAAGGAGCCGTGCGATGACCATGCAATCTGTTCGCACCGGCCGCCGCATCGTTCTCGATGTCGAAATTCCCGCGCGCAAGCCGTGGTCGGCGATCATCCGCAAGGGGCAGACGCTGCGGATCACCGATAGCCACGGCCAGCAGGCGGTCGACACGCTGTTCTATTGCGCCGGTGATTTCGGCGAGCGCTACAGCGGCCAGGATACGCTGCGCGCACAGGGCTCGGCCTATGTTGGGCTCGGCACCAGGATCATGTCCAACGAAGGTCGCGTGATGCTGCGCGTCACGGCCGACAGTTGCGGCCTGCACGACACCTCGGCGGGCGCCTGCTCCTGCGAGAGCAACACCGTGCGGTTCGGGCACCAGACCCGCTACCAGCACGCCTGTCGCGAGAATTTCGTGATCGAAGCCGCGAAATACGGCATGTCGAAGCGGGACATCGTGCCGAATCTCAACTTCTTCATGAACGTGCCGATCGATCCCGCCGGCAATTTCACCGTGGTCGATGGCGTCTCCAAGCCCGGTGACGCCATCGAGCTGGTCGCCGAGATGGACGTGCTGTGCCTGATCTCGAACTGCCCGCAGATCAACAATCCCTGCAACGGCTTCTTCCCGACGCCGGTGCAGGTGACGATCTTCGACGTCGCGATCGTCGAGCCGGAGGCGTGAGGCATGTTCAGCAAGGTCCTGATTGCCAACCGCGGCGAGATCGCCGGGCGGATCGGCAGAACATTGCGCCGCATGGGCATCGGTTCGGTCGCGGTCTATTCCGACGCCGACCGTTTCACCCGGCCGGTGCTCGACGCCGACGAGGCGGTGCGGATCGGTCCTGCACCGGCCGCGGAGAGCTATCTCAACGTCGATGCGATCATGGCGGCGTGCCTTGCGACCGGTGCGCAGGCGGTGCATCCCGGTTACGGCTTCCTGTCGGAGAACCGCCGTTTCGCCGAGTGGCTCGCCGAGCACGGCATCAAGTTCATCGGGCCGCGGCCTGAGCATCTCGACGCCTTCGGCCTCAAGCACAAGGCACGCGAGATCGCCGAGCGCAGTGGCGTGCCGCTGCTGCCGGGCTCCGGCCTGCTGGAGACGATCGACGTGGCGGTGCGCGAGGCCGAAGCAATCGGCTTTCCGGTGATGTTGAAGAGCACGGCGGGCGGCGGCGGTATCGGCATGCAGCTCTGCCACGACATGGCGACGCTGCGCGAGCGATTCGAATCGGTGCAGCGCACGGCGCGGGCCAGCTTCGGCGACGCCCGGGTCTATCTCGAGCGGTTCGTTGCGCGAGCGCGGCATATCGAGGTGCAAATCTTCGGCAATGGCAAGGGCGGCGTGGTGGCGCTCGGTGAACGCGATTGCTCGCTGCAACGGCGCAACCAGAAGGTCTTTGAGGAGACGCCCGCGCCGGGGCTGTCCGCCTACATCCGCCGGCGGCTGCACGCGGCCGCGGTGTCGCTCGGCAAGGCCGTGTCGTACGAGTCCGCCGGCACGGTGGAGTTCATCTACGACGTCGAGCGCGACGATTTCTATTTCCTCGAGGTGAACACCCGCTTGCAGGTCGAGCATCCCGTCACCGAGCAGGTCACCGGCGTCGACCTCGTCGAATGGATGATCCGACAGGCGGCCGGCGAGGATGTGCTCGGCCAGGCGGGCTCGCTTGCACCAAACGGCGCGGCGATCGAGGTGCGGCTCTATGCCGAGAACCCGGGCGCCGGCTTTCGCCCGAGCGCAGGCCGGCTGACGCGGGTCAGCTTTTCGCCGGATGCGCGAATCGACGGCTGGATCGAGACCGGCACCGAAGTGTCGCCGTTCTACGATCCGATGCTGGCCAAGATCATCGTTTCAGCCGAGACGCGCGAGGCCGCGATCGCCCGGCTTTCGAAAGCGCTGGACGATACGGTCGTAGCCGGCATCGAGACCAATCTCGACTATCTGCGCGCGATTGCGGCGTCCGACGTGTTCCGCAGCGGGCAGGTGGCGACGAGTGTGCTTGGCGAATTCGGCTATCGCCCCCGCACCATCGACGTTGTCGCGCCGGGCGCGCAGAGCGGGGTGCAGGAATTGCCCGGCCGGCTGCATCTCTGGCATGTCGGCGTGCCGCCGAGCGGCCCGATGGACGAACGGTCGTTTCGCCTCGCCAATCGCGTGGTCGGCAATCCGGAGACGACGACCGCACTGGAGCTGACGGTCAACGGGCCAACCTTGCGCTTCAACACCGATGCGATCGTCGCGCTATCGGGCGCGCAGATGAAGGCGTCGCTCGACGGCACTGATGTCACCTACGATGAGCCGCTCGCGATACGCGCCGGCCAGACGCTCGTGATCGGCAGCATCAAGGGCCCGGGCCAGCGCACCTATCTCGCCGTGCGCGGCGGCATCGACGTGCCCGAAATTCTCGGGTCGCGTGCTGTGTTTGCGCTCGGCGCCTTCGGCGGCCATGCGACGGGATCGCTGAAGGCCGGCGACGTCTTGCATATCGGTGCCGAGCCATCGGGCCTTGCGGCGCCGCGGCGCGCCACGGAGGACGAGCGGCCGCAGCTCACATCGGCGTGGCAGATCGGCGTGGTCTATGGCCCGCACGGCGCGCCGGATTTCTTCCTCGACGAGGATATCGAGACGCTGTTCGCGGCGAGCTATGAGGTGCATTTCAACAGCGCCCGCACCGGCGTGCGGCTGATCGGGCCGAAGCCGCGCTGGGCCCGCGCCGACGGCGGCGAGGCCGGGCTGCATCCGTCGAACATCCATGACAACGCCTATGCGGTCGGCTCGATCGACTTTACCGGCGACATGCCGATCATCCTCGGGCCCGACGGACCGAGCCTCGGCGGCTTCGTCTGTCCGGCCGTGGTCGCGCGCGACGAGCTCTGGAAGGTCGGCCAGCTCCGGCCCGGCGACACGGTCCGCTTCGTGCCGGTTAAACGCGACGATCCGGTGGCCGGCCCCACGGTGCTGCGCGCGCCCGAGCTCGGATCGGCGATCATTGGTCGGAATGACGACGGCCGGATTCCGGTGGTCTACCGCCGCGCCGGCGACGACAATCTCCTGGTCGAATATGGTCCGATGGAACTCGACATCGCGCTGCGGCTGCGTGTGCACGTGCTGGCGCAGGCGCTGGAAGAGGCGAAGCTCGCCGGCCTTGTCGATTTGACACCCGGCATCCGCTCGCTGCAGATCCATTACGACGGCACGGCGCTGCCACGGCAAAAGCTGCTCGACGTGCTCAAGCGGATCGAGCGCGAGTTGCCGCCGGTCGACGCGATGCGGGTGCCGAGCCGGACCGTGCATCTGCCGCTGTCGTGGCGCGATCCGCAGGCCGAGCTTGCGATGCGCAAATATCAGGAGCTGGTGCGCGCGGACGCGCCATGGTGTCCGTCGAATGTCGAGTTCATCCGGCGCATCAACGGACTTGCGAGCGAGGACGACGTTCGCCGCATCGTGTTCGACGCGGATTATTTCGTGCTCGGCCTCGGCGACGTCTATCTCGGCGCGCCGGTGGCGACGCCGCTCGACCCGCGGCATCGGCTGGTGACCACGAAGTACAACCCGGCGCGGACCTGGACGCCGGAGAACGCGGTCGGCCTCGGCGGCGCCTATATGTGCATCTACGGCATGGAAGGGCCGGGCGGCTACCAGCTGTTCGGCCGCACCGTCCAGGTCTGGAACACCTGGCGCACCACGCCGGTGTTCGAGCCGGGCCATCCCTGGCTGCTGCGGTTCTTCGACAAGATCCGCTTCTTCCCGGTCGACGCCGATGAACTCCTCGACGCCCGCGCCGAGTTCCCGCACGGCCAATACGACATCAGGATCGAAGAGGGCGAGTTCTCCTACGCCGACTACGCCAGGACACTGGCCGACGCCAAGCTATCGATCGCCGCGTTCAAGGCAACGCAGCAGGCCGCGTTCGACGCCGAGCGCCAGCGCTGGCGCGAGATGAAGCTCGACGAGGCGCCGGCTGAAACGATCGATGCGGCAGCCGCCGCGACGGGGATTCCCGACGGTCAGATCGGCGCGTTCTCCGAAGTGCCTGGTAACATCTGGAAGGTGCTGGTCGAGGAGGGCGCCAAGGTCGCGGCCGGCGACGTGCTGGCCATCATCGAGTCGATGAAGATGGAGATCTCCGTGCACGCGCCCGCGGCAGGGCGCATCGCTTCGGTGCCGGTGAAACCCGGCCAGACGCTGCGCGCGGGCGACGTGGTGGCGTTGCTCCGGCCGGGCTAGGGCGGCTACAGCCGCGCTAGTCCTTGGGATCGGCCGGAGGGACGAGCGGAGCGGGCGTCTCGACCTCTTTCTCCACCCGCTGCCGGCTTTGATAATCAATTGACGCGTTTTGCCTTAACAACCGATCGATCTTCATCCTTACGCGGCGTGCCGCCAGCAATCCAAGGACCGCCTGAACCGTTCCCGAGTAGTTGCGATCGCCGATGGAGAACGAGTAACGCCAGGTGCCCGCAGTCTCGCCTTCAATGATCATGTAATGAATTGAACGATGAATGCCGCTATGCTGGGCGGGTGTTTGTCCAACCACGACCTAGCCCATATGGCTTTTCGCTTCGGCACCAATCGCCTGTCCCAGCGAATTTGCATGCTTGACCAAGCCCATGACGAGTTCGCCCCTGCGCGGGCCCATTGGAAGCCGACTGCCGTCGTTTCAAGGCAGAAATGGAGTGCCCGCGAAGCACTCGGCTAGACGATTTGCGTCCGTTGCGTCTTGTGATCCTGGGTCGTTAAATTGCGAGAAGGTGTCAGACCGGATGCCTCGAACCCATGAGCTCGTTTGACATAGGTCAAGATACGATCCTGGAAGCTCCCGACGTTGAGCCACGAACATAATTCGGTGCCGAATGAAAGCCGCCACACGCCGTGAAAGCGCCTTGCCGTCGATACCGAGCTCTGCCGGGGGAATCGCGCGTCTCGCATGTGCCCGGCTGCGCGATGCGCAGGTTGATCCGGTCCCGATCGTGTCAGCTGCAGGCCTGGCAATCGACGACGTCGAGGACCGCAAGCGCCGCATCGATGCACGAGCGCAGGTCAGGCTGCTCGAACTCGCCGCAAGGGAATTGCAGGACGACTGCTTCGGACTCCATCTGGCTCAAGGCTTCGAGCTGGGCGAGATCGGGCTTCTGTACTACGTCATGGCTTCATCGGAGCATCTCGTTGACGCCTTGCAGATCGGCGGACGCTACTGCGCGATCAACAACGAGGGTGTGCGGTTGCGGAGCTCGCTGGATCGCGGCTTCGCCATCGGGTTCGAATATGTCAACATCGATCGGTCGTCGGATCGTCATCATGCGGAATTCTGGCTGGTGGCGTTGATCCGTATTTGCCGCGCACTGACTGACGGCAGGCTGGTCCCGAACCAAATCAAGTTGAAGCACTCCAGACGAGAAACGCCGTCGGATGTGCGATCTCTTCTTGGATGCGAGATCGAATTTGCAGCGGAAAGCGACGAGCTTTTGTTTCCGTCCCGGATCGGCGCATTGCCTGTCGTGGGTGCCGATTTGCATCTCAACAGGATGTTGCTCCAATATGCCGATGAAGCGCTTCGTAACCGGGCACCGAGACGAAGCAGCTTGCAGTCACGCGTCGAAGGACACATTGCCCAGCTGCTTCCGCACGGCAAAGCCAATGCCGAGGCGGTCGCGCGTCGTCTTGGCATGAGCCGGAGAACTCTCGCTCGCGCATTGTCCTCGGAGGGGGTGGACTTCTCAGACGTTCTCAAGGCGTTTCGAATTGCCCTTGCCCGCCATTACCTCGAAGATGAGGAGCTGCCGATTTCCAAGATCGCATGGCTATTGGGCTACAGCGAGGTCTCTTCCTTCACACACGCGTTCGTCCGCTGGACCGGCCTCACGCCGAGGGCCTATCGCAGTTCGAATGGCGATCGGTGATGGGCTGACACCAGCTCTCAACTAGCTGGCACAGACTAGCAAGACCTGGCGGAGCGTACTCCGCTAGGGCAGTCCCATGCAGTCGAACTTCTTTTCCCGGCTCGCGTGTCGCTGTCGCCGCGCTTCGGCCGTGGTTTTCGGCCCCATGACCGGGGACGACTGGCTATTCCTGGCTTCGATAATTTGTTTCCACAGTCTCTTGGTGGCGCTGGTCTGGGTCGTGTTCGCGAACTGACTGATGGCGCTGCTACGTCGACGTTCGATTGCTTTGTCGATCCGCCGGTGTCCGCCTACACCTCGAGCCATTCCTCGCGAACGGCCGCATTGCTCTTGAGCTGGTCGGGGGTACCTTCGAACACCACGCGGCCGTGGCCCATGATGTAGACCCGGTTGGAGATCTTCATCGCGATCGAGAGTTTCTGCTCGACCAGCAGAATGGCGACGCCGGCCTTGGCGATCCGTGCGATCAGCTCGCCCACCTGTTGCACGATCAGCGGCGCGAGACCCTCCGTCGGCTCGTCGATCATGATGAGATCAGGATCGCCCATCAACGTGCGGCATGTCGTCAACATCTGCTTCTCGCCGCCGGAGAGGACCCCAGCAGGCGCGTCGGCGCGCGCGGCGAGGTTGGGAAACATGTCGAGCATGTCCTGCAGCCGCCATTTGCCCGGTCGTCGCGTGTCCTTGATGCCGAGCAGAAGATTCTGTCGCACCGTCAAGCTCGGAAAGATATCGCGATGCTCGGGAACGTAACCGAGCCCGAGGCGCGCGATCTTGTAGCTTGGCAGGCCCGCAATGTCCTTGCCCTTGAAGCGGATCGTGCCCTGCGGAACGACCTCGCCCATGATCGCCTTGACCGTGGTCGAACGCCCGACACCGTTGCGGCCGAGCAGGCTCACCACTTCGCCGGCGGCGACGTCGAGGTCAACGCCCTGGAGAATGTGGCTCTTGCCGTAATAGGCGTGGAGGTTCCTGACTTCGAGCATCAGTGTGCCTCCTCGCCAAGATAGGCTTCCCTGACCTTCGGATCACGCCTGATCTCCTCGGGAGTGCCCGAGGCGATGATATGACCGTAAACCAGCACCGAGATGCGGTCGGCAAGGCCAAACACGACGCTCATGTCGTGTTCGACGATGACCAGCGTTCGCCCTTCGGTCAGGCGCCGGATCAGCGACACCGCGCGCTCCGTCTCGGCGTGGCTCATTCCAGCGGTCGGCTCATCGAGCATGACGACGGTCGCGCCCCCTGCGATCGTGATGCCGATTTCCAGCTCGCGCTGCTCGGCATATGTCAACAGGCCGGCCGGGACGTCGCGGCGGTGCGTGAGGTGAATGTCTTCGAGAATCCGGGCGGTCCGCTCGCGCACCTCGGGCAGGCTGTCCACGTTCTTCCAGAACGCGTAGCGATGCCCGGTGGCCCACAGCACGGCGCAGCGGACGTTTTCCCAGACCGTCATGCGGGCGAACACGTTGGTGACCTGGAACGAGCGCGACAGCCCCCGCCGGTTGATCTCGAACGGCTGCAGGCCGGAGATCACGTCGCCATTGAGCCGGACCTCACCCGAAGTCGGCTTGATATGTCCACTGATCAGGTTGAACGTCGTCGACTTGCCGGCGCCGTTCGGGCCGATGATGGCGTGGCGCTCACCCTTGGCGACGCTCAGGTTGAGGTCGCGGATGATGGCAACATTGCCGAAGCTCTTCTCGACGGCGTTGACTTGGATGGCTGTGGTCATGCGAGATACCCCCGGTCACGGGCCACCGTCGCGGCGCGGTCCCAGGCTTCCGCAACGCGCCGCCAGGTGATGCGCGCGACCAGGAAGCCGCCGACGAGCAGGACCGCTGCGGCCGCCCAGGTCGTCGGCGCCGTGGCGACGAACGGGATGCCGAGCAGGTTGATCACATCGCCGCCCGAGAAGCGCGCAACGGTCTCGATGGTCAGGATGATGCCGAGCGCCAGCGCCAGCGTCGGGATCGCCGCGACCAGATAGGACGGGATCACGGAACGAAGCGTTCCGGCGCGGATCAGCGGCCGGTGCATCATCACGAGCCCAGCGATGCCGCCGGGCGCGAACATCACGATGCCGATGAAGATGATGCCGAAATAGAGCTGCCAGACGCTGGTGACGCTGGTCAGCCCGAGCTGCAGATAGGTCACCAGAATCGCGCCGAGAATGGGTCCGAAGAAATAGGCGGTACCGCCGATGAAGGTTGCAAACAGCACCAGGCCGGACTGGATCGCGCCGAGATAGGCCGAATTCGCGATCTCGAAGCTGATCGCGGCAAGCCCCCCGGCGATGCCGGCGAAGAATCCTGCAAAGCAATAGGCGAGATAACGAACCACGTGAGGATCGTAGCCGATGAACTGGACGCGTTCGGGATTGTCACGGACGGCATTGCTGATCCGCCCCAGCGGGGTTCGGGTCAGTGCGTACATCGCGATCGCCGAGACCACCAGCCAGAACGCGATCAGATAATAGACCTGGATCTGCGGCCCGAAGGTCCAGCCGAACATGCGCGGCAGCGCTGTGCGGTCCGTCGTGATGCCGGCTTCGCCGCCGAAGACCGAGCGGAGGATCAGAGACGAAGACGCCACCAGCTCGCCGATGCCCAGCGAGATCATGGCGAACACGGTGCCGGCGCGCTTGGTCATGAGCCAGCCGACGAGGATTGCGAATGCCATGCCGCCGATGCCGCCGACCAGCGGGATCACCGGCAGCGGGACCGGCCAGTTGTGGCTCGCGACCGCGTTCATGACATGCACGGCGAGGAAGCCGCCGAGGCCGTACTGCACCGCGTGTCCGAACGACAGCAGCCCGGTCTGGCCGAGCAGGATGTTGTAGGACAGCGCAAAGATGATCGCGATGCCGATCAGGCTGAACGAGGTCAGCGAGCCGCCGGTGCCGAACACCAGCGGCAGCACGACCAGCGCGACCGCGGCGAGGAGCCAGACGCCATAGAAGCTCAGGGCGCTGCCGGGCTCCTGCTTGGCCGCGGCGATGGAGGGCGTGGAAGCGTTGGTCATGACTCGCGCGTCCCCAACAGGCCCATGGGGCGGAAGATCAGGACCAGCACCAGCAGCACATAAGGCAGGATCGGCGCGATCTGCGCGATCGTGACGTTCCAGATGTCGGTGAGCGGCGAGGGGCCGAGGCTCGGATCGAGCGGGCCGAACACGCTGGCGAGCGAACCGTTGAGCGCGACCGCAAAGGTCTGGATCAAGCCGATCAGGAGCGAGGCGACGAAGGCACCCGGCAGGGAGCCGAGGCCGCCGAACACGATGACCACGAACAGGATCGGCCCGAGCGCGGCCGCCATGTCGGACTGCGTCACCAGCGCCGGTCCCGCGATGACACCGGCAAGGCCTGCCAGCGCGCTGCCCACACCAAACACCACCATGAACACGCGCCCCACATTATGGCCGAGGTGTCCGACCATGTGAGGATGCGTCAGCGCCGCCTGCACGATCAGGCCGACCCGCGTCTTCTTCAAGGTGACCAGCAGTGCGATGAAGATCACGACCGAGATCACGAGCATGAAGATCTTGTAGGCGGGATAATTGGTGGAGAAGATCGTGAAGGCTGGGAAGTCAAGCAGCGCCGGCACGCGATAGTCGACCGGGCTCCTGCCCCAGATCATTGCGACGATCTCTTCGATCGCGAATGCGAGGCCAAAGGTCAGCAGCAATTCCGCGACATGGCCATGCTTGTGCGTGTTGCGCAGTCCGTAGCGCTCGACCGCCATGCCGATCGCGCCGACCAGGAGCGGGGCGAGCACGAAAGCCGGCCAGAACCCGATCCATTTCGTCAATTGAAAGCCGAAGAAGGCGCCAAGCATGTAGAAGCTGGCATGGGCGAAGTTGAGCACGCCCATCATGCTGAAGATGACCGTCAGCCCGCTCGACAGCAGAAACAGCAGCATGCCGAACAGCACACCGTTCAGGGTCGAAATGACAATCAGCTCAGCCACGGCGCACTCGCTTGAGACTGGAACGGTTCACGTGATCAAAGACCTGTCGAACGAAGGAACTTACCTGTCATTCCGGGCCAGTCCGCAGGACCGAACCCGGAATCTCGAGATTCCGGGTTCGATGCTTCGCATCGCCCCGGAATGACGGGAGAGAGGCGGCCAATCAGGGCCGCTTCATGTTGCAGGTGGTCGGAAGCATCGTCTGCGCGGTGTCGATCTTGGACACGATGCGCCAGCCCCAGCCGGTGTTCTCCTCGTCGAACGGCTCGTTCGCGGCAAGCTTGCCGAAGGAGGAGATGTAGATGGGCTGGAAGAACTGATGGTCGTCCTTGCGCATGAAGCCCTCGCCGCCGTCGAACACTTCGAACTTCATGCCTTCGAGCGCGGCCGCGACCTTCACCGGGTCGATCGAATTGGCCTTCTCGGCGGCCGCCTTGAACATCCGCATCTCGTTGACCGCGCGCGGATACCAGACGGAAATGCCGGTCTTGGCGCGGAAGTCCTTCTCGAAATCCATCGCCGCCTTGTTGCCGGAGTTCGGGACGCCTTCGCTGATCTGGAACACCTGGCCCTCGAGGCCGGCCTGCTTGATCGCGGTCGGCCCGCCGGCGCCACCGGCATAGTAAGTGTACCAATTGACCTTCAGACCAGCATCAGCGGCGGCCTTGAGCAGCAGCGCGATGTCCTGACCCCAGTTGCCCGTGATGACGCTGTCGGCGCCGGAAGCCTTGATCTTGGCGATGTAGGGCGAGAAGTCCGTGACCTTCAGCAGCGGGTGCAGTTCGTCGCCGACAATCTGGATGTCCGGCCGCTTTTCGCCCAGCATCTTGCGCGCCGTTGATCGCACCGACTGGCCGAACGAATAGTCCTGGTTGATCAGGTATACCTTCTTGATCGAAGCGACGTCCTTGATGTAGTTCGTCAGCGCCTCCATCTTGATGTCGGAGCTGGCATCCCAGCGGAAATGCCAGTAGCTGCACTTCTCGTTGGTCATGGCCGGATCGACGGCAGCATAGTTGAAGTAGAGCACTTCCTTGCCGGGATTGCGCGTGTTGTACTTCGTGACGAAATCCTCGAGCGCCAGGCCGACGGACGAGCCATTGCCCTGTGTGATGTAGCGAACCCCGGCGTCGATCGCCTTCTGGGCCTGCACCAGGGCCTCCTGCGGATTGGTCTTGTTGTCGAAGGGCACGATCTCGACCTTGCGGCCCAGGATGCCGCCCTTGGCGTTGAGCTCGTCAGCCAGGTACTGGAATGTCTTCAGACCCCCCTCACCCACGCTGGCGCCGCCACCGGAGAGTGGATCGATGTAGCCGATCTTGACGGATTCCTGCGCGGACGCCGCGCCTCCCAACACCGTCAGCGCTGCCGCGGCGGCAACGATCAGCCTATGCATCCTGCGTTCTCCCTTGCTCGTGTTTCTTGATCTTTAGCGATCGAGGCCGTCTCATACCCCCAATCGCCGAGCCTTCGCAACTTTCGCTTTGAATACTGCGTCAAGTTTTAGCAGAAGGTATTATGATGTTATGGGCTATATGACGCCGAAATCGGGCGCTGTTTTGAATTACAGGTAAACTTTTGGATGGGCTCACGCTTATTCGCGGTTCCGAACCAGTCGTAGCCTGCCTCCAAACCTCCCCTTGAAAAGGGGAGGTTGTTTCGCTCGTCAAGAGCGAAGCGGGTGGGGATCGGCTCTCATCCAGCATCGCCTGCCGCTACCCCCCGACCTTACCCCTTTCAGGGGGAAGGAGAAAACCGAGATTGCGACCGTGGCGCCTTAGCCCGGACGTCGGCGCGGCTTGAGGCCCGCGAGGAATAGCCGCGCGAAATGATCGGCGATCTCGGCTGGAGACCAGTCACGCCTGGTCTTGAACCAGATCGGATACCAGTGGCCCATTCCGGTGAGAATGCGCTCCGCGAAATAGGTATCGATGCGGCGGAAACGGCCCTCGTCGATCCAGCGCTGATAGCTGTTCTGGTCTTGCCGGATCGTCGCCAGCACGTCTCCGACATAGGCTTTTCGGTCTGCGTCGTTGAGATAGTTGATGTTGTGGTAGGTCGCCTTCGGGCCGCGGGGCGTGTCGTGCAGCATCAGCAGCAGGCGAATTCGCTGCACGATGTGATCGAATGCCCCAAGGCTGTGCTCTTGCAGATGCTCCCGAATGCTGACCTCGCCGGCGAGCCCGCGTCGCAGGCAGGCCAGCAGCAGGCTCTCCTTTTCACTGAAATGATAGTAGATGCCGGCGCGGGTCATGCCCGCATCGGCTGCGATGCTCTCGAGCGACGTGCCCGAGGCGCCCCTCCGGTTGAAACTGTCCGAGGCGATCGACAGCATCCTGTCGAACTTGGCGGCCCGCTTGTTCAACGCTGCGCGAGCTTCGAGGAACGGGGCGAGGCTGAGCGGCTCGGGCATCTTGGGAAGGGCGATCTCGCGCCGGTAGACGCCGTGCGTGATGATGTCGTCGATGGCATCGATCGCCTGTTGCCGCGTGTAGTAGTCGCGTTCGGACAGCCAGAACGGAACCCAGTCCAGGACGGAGATCAGCGCCACCGCCGTGAGCAGCGGCTCGTCGCAGGCGATCGAGCCGTCCGCCACGCCCCGATCGAGGATGTCCGCCAGCAGCGCGGCGTTCTGCCAGCGCTTGGCGTGGACCTCGCTGCTGTAGGGCGCGGCCAGCGCATCGATATCGCTGAACAGGATCATGCGCTGGCCTTCGGGCCTCAGCCTGCCGCGCACGAAGCGCCTGATGATCTCGAGCCCGTCGATGCCGGGCTCGGCGGCCGCCTCGATTTCGTGGCGATAGATCGCAAGGCCGCGCAGGTAGCAGTGGAAGATGAGATCTTCCTTGTCGCGGAAATAGTGATACAGCGCGCCCGGCACGGCCTGCACCGATGCCGCGACCTGCTCCATCGTCACGTTGGCATAGGAGTGGCGGGCAAACAGCCGGGAAGCTGAGATTAGAATTTCTTCAGCCCGATCCGTCGGGTCGGCGGCGACTTGCAAGCTCGAATGCCCTTCTTGACCGCGGAACGAAAGTCCGCACGCGAGATAATCCCCTTGGCAGCCGCTTGTCGATCTGCGATAGACGGTGGCATACCATACACCAGCTGGTCTTGATTGTCTGGTGATTTGGCGACCGTCGGCCCGTGGGTGCGGGACGGCCAATATCGACCGGGCATCGGTTCGGCAGCAACTTCGGACAGGATTTTGGAGAGCAAGCCTTTCGTGAGAAGGGCTATTGGAGAGAGCATGGCGCGCAACATTCTTATTTTGGGAGCTTCCTACGGCTCCCTGCTGGGGACCAAGCTGCTGATGGCGGGTCACAACGTGTCCCTGGTGTGCCGGAAGAACACCGCCGACCTGATCAATCGCGAAGGCACCGAGGTGCGCATCAAGTTGCGCGACGAGGCGGTGCACCGTGCGATCTTCTCGCGCGACCTGCCCGGCAAGCTCGATGCGGTCACGCCGGCCAATGTCGACCTTTCCCGTTACGATCTGGTCGGCCTTGCGATGCAGGAGCCGCAATACACCAACCACACGGTGCGCGTTCTCATGGTCAAGATCGCCGCGGCGAAACTGCCGTGCCTGTCGATCATGAACATGCCGCCGCTGCCCTATCTGAAGCGGATTCCGGCACTCGCCGGCATGGATCTCGAGGAGGCCTACACCAATGCGCTGGTGTGGGAGCGGTTCGAGCCGGGGCTGGTGACGCTGTGCTCGCCCGACCCTCAGGCATTCCGTCCGCCGGAAGAGGCCGCCAACGTGCTTCATGTCGGCCTGCCGACTAACTTCAAGGCATCGGTCTTTGCCGACGAGAGGCACAACAAGCTGCTGCGCGAGCTCGAAGCCGACATCGACGCCGTGACGCTCGACGGCCACGACGTGCCGGTGAAGCTGAAAGTGTTCGACTCGCTGTTCGTGCCGCTGGCGAAATGGTCGATGCTGCTGACCGGCAACTACCGCTGCATCACGCCCAGCGAGCCACAGTCGATCCGTGACGCCGTGCACGGCGATCTCAAACGCTCGCAGACGATCTATGATCACGTCGACGGCATCGCCCGCCGGCTCGGCGCCGACCCGCAGGACCAGGTGCCGTTCGCGAAATACGCCAAGGCCGCCGAAAGCCTGCTCAAGCCGTCCTCGGCCGCGCGCGCGGTCGCGAGCGGCGCGCCCTTCATCGAGCGCGTCGACCTCCTGGTGAAACTGATTTCGCATCAGCTCGGCGTCCCGAACGCCGAGATCGACCGCACCGTCGACACCGTGGACCAGAAGCTGAACGAGAAGATCGTGCAGGGTGGATCCGGCGCGGAGTGACGCGCGTTGATGGCGAGGGCGGGCGCCCTCGCCATGCACCGGCGGTCGGCAAAGCGTGCGATCGCGGTTGCCGGACGCATGGCTCGACCTGTCCAGATAAGATAGAGTCGCCCAGCTGCGGTTGGGAGCAACGGACATGCCGAGCAAATCGCTTCCTCTCCTTGCAATCTACGGCGACCTCGATCGCGCACGCGACATCATGCGCGCCTGGCAGCCGCTCGATCATCTCTCCCCCGACGACGCCGAGATCGTCGTGAAGGCAATCGCCGAGGGCATCGCGCGCGGGCGCCGGCACGGGATCGAGATGGGACAGTGTCATCAGGCGGCGTAAAGCCGCTAGCCCTCATGTGTCACGGCAAGGATCGTCACCGAACGCGTCTGCTGGCTCGGCGTCTGAAAATCGATCGTCTGGCCGACCGACAATCCGATCAGTGCCGCACCGACCGGCGTCAGCACCGAGATGCGCCGCAATGCGATGTCGGCTTCGTGCGGGTACACGAGCACGACCTCCCTGACGTCGCCGGTTTCGTCGTCGCGGTAGCGGACAAGCGAGCCCATGCGGACCACGTCATGCAGATCGGCATCGTCGGCGACCAGCTGGGCGCGGTCCGTCTCGCGTGCGAGGAACTGGGCGACGCGGGGAAACACCGCCATGCTGGAATCGGCCAGCGCGCTGAGGCGGTGCGCCTCGCTCGCGGTGATCACGATCGGCGGCAATGCCGGGGCGGTAAAGCTGTTTTGAACAGTTCGGGTCATATCGGTTGATCTTTGCGGTTGATCGGAGGCGCACGAGCGCCGGCGCGCGGACATCTCGCGACGCGACGGACTGAAATGATTTGGTGACGTCGAAGAATCCGGACGGCGTGCGATCGCCGGCCGGCTAATTGCCTGCGTGCAGACGTCCGGCGCGCAATTCGCGGCGCGCAATGCGGGTGTCGATGCGGAGCGTGTCGATCATGGCATTATCAACATAGCCGCTGGCGACGTCGCATCCATTGCGGCGAAAGCGCGCACACCGCCGCGTGGAACGAGACGCCATCGCCGCACACAGAGCGTCAGGGCTGTCCGATGCCGGACAGGCCGAGCACCGCGCCGGCGGCGAGCGCGACAAGCGGATGGATGCGCGTCGCGGTGGTGGCGATCGCGACGCCAACCGCGATCAGGATCGTGCCCCAGCTCGAGGCCGACGCGTGGGTGATGACGACGGCGCTGGCGGTGACGAGCCCGGCGGTGACCGGAACCAGCCCGGCCTGCACGGTGCGGCGCCAGGGCCGGTCCTTGAAGCGTTCCCAGAGCCGCAGCGCGAAGCCTGTCACCAACGACGACGGCCCGAACTTGGCGAGCGACGTCACCAGCACGCCGGAGAAGCCCGCGACATGCCAGCCGACCAGCGGCACCACCATCATGTTCGGCCCGGGTGCTGCCTGCGCCAGCGCGAACAGCGCGCCGAATTCCTGCGCCGTCATCCAGTGATGGACGTCGACCACCTGACGCTGCATCTCCGGCAGGATGGTGTTGCCGCCGCCAAAGGCGAGCAGCGAGAGCTCGGCGAAGATCAGCGCGAGCGTGACAAGGGTTGCGCTCATGACGTCTGCCTCGACCTGAGGAAGATGCTGAGCGGCGCCAGCGTCAGCAGGGTCGGCAGCAGCGGCAATCTGAACGCGGCAATAGCGAGCACGCAGAGCGCGCCGATGAAGAGGCCGAGCACATCGCGCCGCAGCGGCCAGGCGATCTTGATCGCCGTGGAAATCAGCAACCCGGCTGCCGCGGCGGCGAGGCCGCCGAACAGGTGACGGACGACCGGGTCGTCGGCGAAGCGGCCATAGATCACACCAAGGCCGATCACGACCGCGGTCGGCACCGCGATCAGGCCGAGGATCGCCGCGAACGCGCCGGGAATGCCGCGAAACTTCAACCCGACCGCGACCGACATGTTGATGATGTTGCCGCCGGGCAGGAACTGGCACAGCCCGAGCAGGTCGGTGAACTCCGCGCCGGTGAGCCAGCCGCGCTTCTCCACCATCATGTGGCGCGCCAGCGGCAGCACGCCGCCGAAGCCGCTCAGTCCGAGGATGAAGAAGCCCGTGAACAACTCGCCGACGTCAGGTGCGACATGCTTGGTGGTTTGCGCGGCGGGGATGGCGTCCATCGGCGGGGCGGCTCCGGTTCGATTTGTTCTTGAGCCGACTTTAGTTGGCCGCGTGACAAATTTCCAATATATGGATACGGGAATTTGCATATCTGTTGCATATGGATTGCCCGATGATCGAACTGCGCCATCTTCGCTATGCCGTCGCGGTCGCCGAGGAAGGTCATATCACCCGCGCCGCCGCGCGGCTCGGCATCCAGCAGCCGCCGCTGAGCCAGCAGATCCGCGCGCTGGAAGCCGCGATCGGCGCGCCGCTGTTTCGCCGGCAGCCGCGCGGGGTCGAGCTGACCGCCGCCGGCCGTGCCTTCGTCGGCAAGGCGCGCGCGATCCTGCGCGACGCCGACCTCGCGGTGGAAGCCGCGCGCCGCGCGAGCCGCGGCCAGGAGGGCCAGCTTGCGATCGGCTTCACCTCCTCGGCCGCTTTCCATCCTTTCGTCACCGGCGTGATGCGCGAAATGCGCGAGCGCGCGCCGGCGATCACGCTGTCGCTCGAGGAGGCCTCGACCGGCGAGCTGATCGCAGCCGTCGAGGCCGATCGGCTCGATGCCGCATTCGTGCGCTCGCCAAGCGAGCGGCTGGAGAACCTCACGATCACGCATCTGCTCGACGAGGAGATGGTGGTCGCATTGCCGGACCATCATCCGCGCGCCCGCAAGGACACGCGGCGGCGGATTTCGCTGGCTTCGCTCGCCGACGAGCCGCTGATCCTCTACCGCCGTCCGACCGGGCCCGGCCTCTACGACAGCATCATCGCCGCCTGTCGCGCGGCGGGCTTCAGCCCGAAGGTGGCGCAGGAGGCGACGCGGATGGTGTCGACGCTCAGCCTGGTCGCGGCCGGGCTCGGCATTTCGATCGTGCCGGAATCGATGGCGCGGCTCGAGACCGCCGGCGTGTCCTATCTTCGCCTCGACCGCGCCACGGGCCTCGTCGCGCCGCTGGCGCTGGCGCGCAAGAAGGGCCCCGCCGCCGGCACGCTCGGCCGACTGCTCGGGATCGTGACGCGGCGGGTGAAGGACCGCGCCGGCGGTTAGTGGAGACTGCGCGACGTGGCTCAACGTCGCCGCTGCCGCCGGTGGCGCGGAATGTGGGGAGTTTGGCGAACGCGCGCGTCCGGGCGCGTCTAGATAGCCTCCATCGAATCCGGCCCGCACGTGGATCGCAACTGCTCAGCTGCGTCCGGAGGACTCGGGTTCAATCAACACCGCGAAAGGCATTTCCGATGGCGCGTTTTCCTGTCCATACGCTCGAGTCTGCCCCTGAAGCCTCAAAGCCCGTCCTGCGCGAGGTCGAGGCGCGGTTTGGCATGATCCCGAACCTTGCGGCGACGATGGCGACGTCGCCTGTGCTGATCCAGAGCTTCATCGGCATCTTCGACAAGGTTCACGGCGGCAGCTTCACCGAGCAGCAGATCCAGACCGTGCTGCTCACCGACGCGGTCACCAATGGCTGCGCCTGGGCGGTCGCGCTGCATTCCGCGCTCGGCTTGCAGGCTGGCCTCGATCCGGCCGATGTCGATGCGATGCGCGCCGGCCGCTCGCCTGCCGACAAGACACTCGGCGCGCTCTCGACGCTGGCGCGGTCGCTGATCGAAAAGCGCGACGGCTCGACGATGAGGAGATCGAACGATTCCTCGCGGCCGGGTTCTACAAGGACCTCGTGCTCGAGGTGATCACCATCGTGGCGGCGTCGACCATCACCAACTACACCGGCAGCGTCACCAATCCGCCGCTGGAGGCAGCGTTGCAGGAATATGCCTGGAACGGCTGAGACGGTCTCGCTTGAGCGTCAAGCATTGGACGCCGGCCGCGCACTTCAGATCGCAAACCTGGCGCGGTAGTCCTGCGGCGTGGTCGACAGCAGTCGCAGGAAGCTGCGGCGCATCGTCTCCTCCGATCCGAAGCCGCAGCGCTGCGAGATCCGCTTGATCGGCAGGCGCGTTTCCGAGAGCAGATGCCGCGCGCCCTCGACCCGGAGCCGCTCGATCGCGCGTGCCGGCGTCAAGCCGGTCGCCTCGGCGTAATGGCGGCTGAAGCTGCGCTCGCTCATGCCGGCCTGTTTCGCCAGCGTCGACAGCGAGAGGTCGCCGGCCAGATGGTTGCTGATCCAGTCGTGCAGCGCGCTGAACCTGTCGTCGGTTGCCTGCAGCGTCAGGATTTCGCTGAACTGCGCCTGTCCGCCCGGCCGCTTGAAAAACACCACGAGATAGCGGGCGACGGCAAGCGCCGCCGTGCGGCCGAGATCCTCCTCCAGCAGCGCCAGCGCCAGATCGATGCCGGAGGTGACGCCGGCCGACGTCCAGAACGAACCGTCGCGCACGAAGATCGGATCGGGCTCGACGCGGACATCGGGAAAGCGCTCGGCGAGCTCTGCGCAAAATCCCCAATGGGTCGCGGCACGCCGGCCATTGAGCACGCCCGATTCGGCGAGCAGGAACGCGCCGGTGCAGACCGATGCGGTGCGGCGCGCTTGCCCGGCGCGCTCGCGTACCCAGTCCACCAGGACGGCATCGGCCGCCGCAGCGTTGACGCCGTCGCCGCCCGGAATCACCAGCGTGTCGACCGCGGTGTCGATCGCGGGCAGCGGATGCACCGCGAGCCCGACACCGGCGGACGACTCGACGTGTGGGCCATCCTTTGCAACCACGCGGACTTCATATGGCTCGGCGTTGCCTGCCTTAGCCGCCAGCGCATTGGCCGACGCGAACACCTGCAATGGCCCGGTGACGTCGAGCAACTGCACGGCCGGATAGGCCAGCACTTCGATCGAGCGGCGGCGGTTTGGCGGAAAACGTGGGCTGGTTGGCGTCATCGCCGAAACCTGCCGCGCTAGATTCGCTTTGTCCATAGCGCAAGGAAAGTTCGAGGGAAGTTCGATGATTGCTCACGATGTTCATCTGCGGATCGGTTCGCTGCTGTTCGAAGGCGTCGATCAAATCGATTTGACCGGGCCGTTCGAGGTGCTGTCGCGGATTCCGAATTCGACCTACCGCATCTACGGCAAGAGCGCCGAGCCCGTCCGCGACATCAAGGGATTGCGGCTGACACCGGATGCGACGCTGGCCGATGCGCCGCCGCTCGACGTGCTGCATGTGCCGGGCGGCTTCGGTCAGCAAGCCCTGATGGAGGACGCGGAAGTGCTCGGCTGGATCAACCGGCAGGCGGCGGGAGCATGCCGCATCTTTTCGGTCTGCACGGGCGCGCTGATCTGCGGAGCGGCCGGCCTGCTGAAGGGGCGCAGGGCGACGACGCATTGGGCGTCGTTTCATCTGCTGCCGTTGTTCGGCGCTACGCCCGTGAACGAACGCGTGGTGGTGGACGGAAGCTTTGTCTTTGCCGCCGGAGTCACGGCAGGCATCGATGGCGCATTGCGGCTCGCGGCTGAATTGCGCGGCGACGATGCGGCGCGCGCGATCCAGCTCTATATGGTGTATGCGCCGGAGCCGCCGTTCGACAGCGGCACGCCTGAGACCGCGCCCCCCGAAATCCTGCAGCAGTCGCGCCAGGCCGTGCGCGCGATCACGGAGCAGCGGGAGGAAACCGCGCGCCGTGTCGCGGCGAGGCTGGGCGTCGCCGTGCAGGGAGACTGAGTGCAGGCTTTTGCCGAACACTCGATTCGGTGTCACCTCGCCCCGCGTGCGGGGAGAGGTCGGAACGCATCGCAAGATGCGTTCCGGGTGAGGGGGAGTTTCCGCAACCGCAGCTATCGCCGAATATGCGGATGCGGCCCCTCACCCCAACCCTCTCCCCGTAAAGAACGGGGAGAGGGAGTGCAGCGCCGGCGCGGTCGCTATTCGACCTCGTCTCGTAGCACTAGTTTCCCGGCTCGAAGCTGCAATCGGCGCCGCCGCCGGCCTTGTCCTTGATCACTTTCGGATCGAGCGTGCAGGACAGTTTCGACAGCGCCTCGTAGATCGTGCCGGCGGCGCCGTCGGGCGGCACGCCGGCCAGCGCCACGGTCGCGAACATCGCATTGGCTTCGCTGCCCTTCACGGTGTGGGTGTTGCCGCCGAAGGCCAGCGCGCAGGAACGCGAGGTGATGTCGACATTGCTGGCGCGGCAGACCACCTTGTCGGCGGTGACGACGATCTTGCTGGCATGGGAGACATTGCTGTCGCCATTGAAGAACGCGGCGACCGCCATCTTCTCTTTGGCCGGCAACGGCGAGTAGGGCGCCACCACGCCGGCGAGCGCCAGTGCCACCGAGCCCGAGGTGGCCGCAGGCGCGGCCCATGCGGCTGACGCGGCCAGCGACAATGAACATGCGAGGATCGTCAGTCGGCCCAGCCTCATTCCCGTCTCCTGCATCGGCGCTTTCCGCGGCGCGGAATCGCTAGCACGTCTCGCGGTCTGGACAGGTGACGCCATTCACACGCGATGCCGCAACTTCGCGTGAGGCGCGGTGCGCGCACAGGGCAGGGCGGCCCCGCGCGGATCGGCTTGCACGATCGCGCCATCGGCGTCACAGTCCGATCCGTGGCAGCGATGCCGCCAACAATGACGACAAGAAGATTAATCCGGGGAACGCCATGGCGGCCACGCGCATCGACTGCGACATCCATCCCGCGGTGGGGGGAACGCGCACCACGCTGCTGCCCTATCTGAGCGATCACTGGAAGGAACAGGTCGTCAGCCGCGCCATCGACGGGCTCGACCTCAATTCCTATCCGCCGTCGATGCCGCTGTCCGGCCGCGCCGACTGGCGGCCGGCGGACGGCAGCAAGCCCGGCAGCGATCTTGCCATGGTGCAGCGCGGCGCTTTCGACCAGCTCGGCGCCAGCCACGCGATCTGCAACGTCGTCTACGGCGCGCAGGCGGTGTTCGATTCCTACATGGCCGCGGACTTCTGCAGGGCGATCAACGACTGGATCGCGGCCGAGTGGCTCGCCAGGGACAAGCGGCTGCGCGCCTCGATCGTGGTGCCGATCCAGGCGCCGGATCTCGCGGTCGAGGAGATCGAGCGCAGGGCCGGCGACAATCGCTTCGTCTCGGTGCTGGTGCCCTCGCAGGGTGAGACGCTGCTCGGCCGGCGCCATTACTGGCCGATCTATCAGGCCGCGGAGAAGTACAAGCTGCCGATCGCGATCCACGCCGGCAGCGCCTACCGCGGCGCGCCAAGCTCGATCGGCTGGCCGTCCTATCGCTACGAATATTATCTCGCCGAGGCGCAGGCGTTCCAGGCGCAGACGCTGAGCCTGATCTATGAGGGCGTATTCGGGAAGTATCCCGGATTGACCGTCGTACTGATGGAGTCGGGCGTCAGCTGGCTGCCCGCCTTCATGTGGCGCGCCAACAAGACCTGGCGCGGCGTGCGCGTCGAGGTGCCGTGGGTGGAGCGCGAGCCGGCCGCGATCATCCGCGACCATTTCCGCGTCACCATGCAGCCGTTCGACGCGCCGCTGGATCCTACAAGCGTCGCCGACATCATCGACCAGATCGGCTCCGACAAGATGTTCCTGTTCGCATCCGACTATCCGCATTGGCAGTTCGACGGCGACGATCCGATCCCGCGATATCTGCCCGACAGCATCGTCAAGCGGATGTGCGAGGATAATCCGATTGAAACGTTCCCGCGTTTGAAACTGAATTCGTAATTCGCGCGCATGATCCGGAAAAGTGGGAACCGGTTTTCCGACAAGAACATGCGCAAACAAAAAGGAGGATCGCATGAGTGACGTCATCGACCGCCCGATGCTCGACCAGGAGAAGACCGCCGCGTCGCGGCTGAAGATCATCGATTGCGACATCCATCCGAGCATTCACGCACACAGCGACCTCAACGAGTTCCTGCCGAAGCGCTGGCAGCAGCATCTGAAGGAATATGGCAGCCATCTGCGCACGCCCTATATCGGCACCACGCCCTATCCACGTTCCTCGCCGCTGATCGCGCGGCGCGATGCCTGGCCGCCGACCGGCGGCGTGCCCGGCTCTGATCTCGATTTCATGCGCAAGCAGCACCTCGATCCCTTCGACGTCGAGTTCGGGATCCTGCAGGTGCTCGACCTCTTCATCTTCTCGCAGCAGAATCTGGAATTCGGCGCCGCGATCCAGCGCGCCATCAACGACTGGCAACTGGCGTTCTGGGCGCATCGCGATCCGCGCCTGAAGGCCTCGATCCTGGTCGGGCAGGACGGCTCCGACCTCGGCCTCGCCGAGATCGAGCGCTGCGCCAGGACCGGCGAATACATCCAGATCAACGTCTCGCCGCGCGCCAACGAGCCGCTCGGCCGCCGCCGCTACTGGCCGATCTATGAACGCGCGCAAGAGCTCGACCTGCCGCTCGGCATCCATGTCGGCGGCTATGGCGGGCATGCGCCGACCGGCGGCGGCTGGCCGTCCTATTATTGCGAGGAGCATCAGTCGAACGCGCACACGGTGGCCTCGAACCTCACCAGCTTGGTGCTGGAAGGTGTTCCCGAGCGCTTCCCGAAACTGAAGATCGTGTTCATCGAGGGCGGCTTCGGCTGGATTCCCGCGACGATGTGGCGGATGGACCAGCATTTCGAGCGCTTCCGCAGCGAGGTGCCGCATCTCAAGCGCCGGCCGAGCGAGTATGTGAAGGAGCATTTCTGGTTCACGACCCAGCCGATCGACGAGCCGGATGAAGCCAGGCACCTGCGGCAGCTGATCGAATGGGTCGGCATCGACCGGCTGTTGTTCTCGTCGGACTATCCGCATTGGGACTATGACGACGCGCGCTACGCCTTCAAGACACCGCTGACGGACGCCGAGCGTCGCAAGATCTTCAATGCCAACGCCCGCGCGGTGTACAAATTCTAGGACGAGATGACTTCACTTCGGATCGAGCGCTGGCCTCGGTTTCACCTCGCCCCGCGTGCGGGGAGAGGCATAGGCCGCCTTCGGCGGCCGTTCCCAAGAACGCCGAAGCAAGGCTTCGGCTATGATGCATCGTCAACTGCATTCCGGGTGAGGGGGAGCTTCCACGAACGCAACTGTCATCGTTCATGCGGAGACAGCCCCTCACCCCAACCCTCTCCCCGTAAGAACGGGGCGAGGGAGCGCACCACCTTCGCCGCCAATATCGCAGGATTCCGATGACCCGTCACATCGTCGCGCGCACCAGTGAGATTCCGGCCGGCGGCAACAAGGTGTTCGGCCTCGAGGGCCGCGACATCGTCGTGTTCCACGTCAATGGCGAGTTCTTCGCGCTGCTCAATCGCTGCCCGCATGAGGGGGCGCCGCTGGAGAAGGCGGCCTGCGTCGCGCGCCTGACCTCGCCGGAGCCCGGCATCTATCAGCGCGACCGCGTCGGCGAGATGCTGCGCTGTCCGTGGCACGGCTGGGAATTCGACATGCGCAGCGGGCAGTCCTGGTTCGATCCCAAGCGGTTCAGAATCCGCGCCTATCCGGTCGCGGTCGAAAGCGGCGCCGAGTTGCAAAAGGGGCCGTATGTCGCCGAAACGTTCCCGGTGCACATCGAGGACAACTACGTGATCGTTGAGGTTTAGCGGGCGCCGCCCCGAACGCCGTCACGGCCATCCACGCCTTTTCTACCGAGCAGAAATGTAGACAGCCGGAACTCGTTATTGCGATATTTGCAATAATGAAGTTCCAATCGCGACAATTATAATAACCGATGCAATGGGCCACCTTGAGCTGGCGGTCGGGAATGAACCCGTCCACCACATCAGGAACGGCACATGAAGCTCTATCACTTCGCTCTCTCCGGCCACGCGCATCGCGCGCGCCTGTTTTTGTCCCTGCTGGGAATTCCGCACGAACTTGTCGACGTCGACCTCAAGTCCGCCGCGCAGAAGCGGCCGGAATATCTCGCGCTCAACCCGTTCGGCCAGGTGCCGGTGCTCGACGATGGCGGCACCATCATTGCCGATTCCAACGCGATCCTGGTCTATCTCGCGACCAAACTCGGCCGCACCGACTGGCTGCCGCAGGATGCAAAGGGCGCTGCCGCGGTCCAGCGCTGGCTGTCGGTTGCTGCCGGCGATCTCGCGTTTGGGCCCGCTGCGGCACGCCTCATCACCGTGTTCGGCGCGAAGCACAATCCGGACGACGTGATCGCGCGGGCGCATGTCCTGCTGAAGCGGCTCGAAGCCCATCTCGCCGGTCGCGACTGGCTGGTCGGTACGGCGCCGACAATCGCTGATGTCGCGCTCTACAGCTATCTGTCCAGCGCGCCCGAAGGCAATGTCGATCTCTCCGCCTATGCGCGCGTCAACGCGTGGCTGCGCCGGATCGAGGCGCTGCCGGGCTTTGTGGCCTTTGCCAAGACCCCCGTCGGTCTGGCCGCTGCGTGACCTGCTGACCGGGCGTGCCGTCGGGCGCGCCCGTCCAACCCTTAAAGGGGAGGGTGATACGATGAGCGACAGGCGAACCAAGAGCAAGCTCGCGACCTGGCATGCCGGCGAAAAGGCGATCCAGCAGCAGGTCGGCGTCGTCGAGAAGATGGAGGCTGTCGGCCAGCGCGCGGTGCGGGACTTCATGCCCGACCAGCATCGCGATTTCTTCGCGCAGATTCCCTTCATCGTCGTCGGCAGCGTCGACCAAAGCGGTGACGCCTGGGCTTCACTGCTGGCCGGCAAGCCCGGCTTCATCTCCTCGCCGACGCCGCGCGGCCTCGAGATCGATGCGCGGCCCGACGCCAGCGATCCCGTCAGCGAAGGCATGCGCGAGGGCGATGCGATCGGCTTGTTGGGGATCGAATTGCACACGCGGCGCCGCAACCGTGCCAACGGGCTGCTCCGCGCATCGTCGGGCAAGGCACTCAGCTTCGAGCTCGATCAGAGCTTTGGCAATTGCGCGCAGTATATCCAGCTCCGCGATTTCGCCTTCGTGCGCGCGCCGGAAGAACCTTTCGCGGGAGAGATCGAGGCGAGCACGTCGCTCGATCAGGCAGCGCGCGACATGATCAAGGCGGCCGACACGTTCTTCGTGGCGTCCTATGCCGAGCGTGAGGACCGTCGCCAGGTCGACGTCTCGCATCGCGGCGGCCGAGCGGGCTTCGTCCGCGTCGCCGACGACGGCACGCTGACGATCCCCGATTTCGCCGGCAATCTGTTCTTCAACACGCTCGGCAACATCCTCGTCAACGGCAAGGCCGGGCTGGTGTTCGTCGATTTCGAGACCGGCGACCTGCTGCAGCTGAGCGGCGATGCCGAGGTGATGCTGGACTCGCCGGAGATCGCGGCGTTTCAGGGCGCAGAGCGGCTGTGGAGCTTCCGTGCCCGCCGCGTCGTGCGCCGGCGCGGCGCGCTGCCGTTGCGCTGGGCGTTCCGGGCCGAAGGCTGGTCGCCGAATTCGCTGATGACCGGCGACTGGGTGCAGACCGCCGAGCGGATCCGCGCCGCCGAGCGCGCCGCGCAGTGGCGGCCGTTCAAGGTCGCCAGGATCGTCGACGAGAGCCGATTGATCCGCTCGTTTCATTTGCAGCCGGACGACGGTGCGGGGTTGCTTCCGCACCGGGCGGGACAGCATTTGCCGATCCGTCTCTCGTTGCCAGGTATCGACAAGCCGGTCATCCGCACCTACACGCTGTCGGTCGCGCCGTCGGACGGCCTGTACCGGATCAGCGTGAAGCGCGACGGTGTCGTATCGCAGCATCTCCACGACACCATCCATGTCGGCGACATCATCGAAGCGCGTGCTCCGGCCGGCGGCTTCACGATCGATGCGCGCGAGAAGCGGCCCGCGGTGCTGCTCGCCGGCGGTGTCGGCATCACGCCGCTGCTCGCGATGCTGCGCCACGTGGTCTATGAGGGGCTGCGCACCCGCGGCATCCGGCCGACATTCCTGTTTCAGGCCGCGCATGCGAAACAGGACCGCGCGTTCGGCGATGAAGTGCAGCAGCTGGTGGATGCCGCCGGCGGCGCGGTGCGGATCATCCGCATCCTCGGCGATGTCGGCGGCGCCGAGCAGGGCACAGATTACGATGCTGCGGGACGGATCGACATGGCGCTGTTATCGCGCGTCCTGCCGTTCAATGACTACGACTTCTATCTGTGCGGACCGCCGCAGTTCACCCAATCGCTCTATGACGCCCTGCGCGGCTACAACATTGCCGACGGCAGGATTCACGCCGAAGCATTCGGTCCTTCATCGCTGGTCCGGAAGCCCGACCTCGTCACCGCAGCGCCGCCGCGCCGACCGCCGGCGACGACGCCGATCCCGGTCGCCTTCACCACATCGTCGAAGGAGGCGCGCTGGACGCCGGAGGCGGGGACGCTGCTCGAACTGGCGGAAGCGCGTGGCCTTAGCCCCGCCTTCAGCTGCCGGGAGGGCAATTGCGGAACCTGCCGAACGCGATTGCTGGCAGGCGCCGTGACCTATGTGAAGCAGCCCGCCGCCGAGGTGGCCGATGACGAGGCGCTGATCTGCTGCGCCGTGCCGGCGAAGCCGGAGGCCGACGGCGAGGACCGGATCCAGCTGGATCTCTGATCAGCCGCACTGGGACTGCGCGGTGGTTAAAGCCCATGAGATTAGGTTGAGCTGGAACGGCGTCGAAAGTTCACGTCTCCCCGACGGGGAGAGGTGAACCGAGATCGCGGCAAGCCGATGCAACCAAAACTCATCCCGCTTTAGCCCATGCTGCCCGGCATGAAGCAGCGTGGCCTCGGATGCCCGTCCAGATAATACGGCCACACCATGGTGCGGCCGGCACGGTTCGGTCCGGCGACGACGGCCTCGTCGGGAACGTCGACCCACTCGCCTTCGAGCCGCACACGATAGTGGCCGTCCTTGGTGTCCCAATCGGCGTCATCGACACGCTTCGCGTCGCTGCCGTCGCAGCAGGGGCCCTTGACGCTGCGCAGGCTCTCATACCAGGCGTTCAATTCGGGATGCTGGTGATCATGGGCCTGCGCCGGCCCGATCGCCGGCTTCGCCAGCAGGGCGGTGACCACGACGAGCGCCGCACGCCAAAACCGTTTGTTCATCTGATCCCCAAAATCCGGAAAGCCCATGACAGCCAACCCGGACATGGTCATCGAGATCAGGACATCAATCAGATGATAATCGTAAGATAATCACATTCGTGAGAGCAGCGGAGCTGCTGCCGGAAGGCCGGGTGCCGACAAACTCAGGCGAGCAGGCTCATCACCTGGTCGATCACGGCCTTCACCTGCTTCGAATCCGGCCTCTGGTGCGCGAGCGCCAGCAGTCCGGCATGCACCACCATGATGGTGTGGGCGGTGATGTCGGGGTCAAAGCCCTTCCTGAACTGGGCGCGATCGGTGCGCAGCCGCGTGCGCAGCAGCTCTTCAAGCCGCCGGTTGTAGCGCTCGATGCTCTTGCGGAGCTCGACCTGGTCGAGCGAGCCGTCGGTCGCGGAATTGATCGACAGGCAGCCGCGCTGTCCCTTCTCGCCCGAGCAATAGGGAATGAAGCCGATGAGCCACTGCCTGATGATGTCCCGCGCGGGCCCCGGCTGCGCCAGCACGCGCTCGGCCCAGCCGAGGATGCCGTCGTGATAGCGGTCCAGCACCTTCAGGAACAACGCGTTCTTGTCGCCGAACGCCGCATAGAGGCTGGGTTTCGCGACGCCGCTCGCCGCCGTGATGTCGTCGAGCGAAGTCGCCTGAAAGCCCTTCTGCCAGAACATCTGGCGGGCGATTTCCAGGACATCGTCCGGATCGAAGCTGCGCGGCCTTGCCATATCCGTCTTTTATGTACTCCCGCGTCGGATGTGAAGCCTTCACCTTGCCGTGAAGGCAGGTCCGGCTATTGACGCAATTCACATTCTGTACTTTAAAGTACATAATAAAATCGGGAGATCACGCCATGAAAGCGGTTCAGGTCGTTGCGTTCGGACGTGCAGCGGAGGTGGTCAAGCTCAACGAGGTGCCGGACGTCGGCAGCCCCGGCCCCGACGAGGTCGTGGTCGCGGTGGAGGCCGCGCCGATCAACAATTCGGATTTCATGATCATCGCCGGGCGCTACGGCTATCTGCCGTCGCCGCCGGCCACGCTCGGGATCGAGGGTGTCGGGCGGGTCGTCGCCGCCGGAGCGCAGGTGAGGAACCTGAAGGAAGGCGACCGCACGCTGATTCCGTTCACAGTCCCGACCTGGACCGAGCGGGTCAAATTCACCGCAACATGGCAGCGTCCGCTGCCCGACAACGCGGATGTCACGCAGCTCTCAATGATCGCCGTCAATCCGGCCACCGCCTATCTGTTGCTGACCGATTTCGTGAAAGTCCCGCCCGGCGGCTGGGTGATCCAGAACGGCGCCAACTCGGCCACGGCGCGGGCGGTAATCGCCATCGCCAAGTCGCTCGGGCTCAAGACTGTCAACATTGTCCGCCGCGAGGAGGTCATAGAGGAGGTCAAGGCGATCGGCGGCGATGTCGTTCTGGTTGACGGCCCCGGTCTCGCCAAACGCGTCGCCAATGAAACGGGCGGGGCGCCGATCCTCCTGGCGCTCGATGTCGTCGGCGGCACCTCGACCCTGAACCTGATGAACTGTCTGGCGCCGAAGGCGGTGCTGGTCATTTACAGCGCGATGAGCGGGCAGCCGTTCTCCGGCTCGGCCCTGAGCGTGATCTTCAACGAGGTGTCGGTGCGCGGCTTCTGGCTCGGCCATTGGGACAAGACCGCGACCGACCAGGCATTGGTCGAAATGTACGACCATCTGGTGCCGATGGTCGCATCGGGAGCGATCAGCGCGCCGGTGGTCGGGGCCTATCGCCTGGAGGATTTTTCACAGGCGATCGCGCAGGCGGCGGCATTCAAGGGCAAGGTGATCTTCACGCCAAGCTAGGTCGTGCCTCCCGATATTCGCCGGCGCGACGCGGCGCGCCGCCATGCCCGTTTTCGTCGGCGCATGTCCGCACGACGTCACGCCGGAGCAGCTAGACGATGGTCGAGAGCGTGAACGCGTGCCACGCACTCCAGTCAATGCCATCGTACGCGCGCACATACATCGTTTCGGTGCCGGTGGTGGCGCCACCACGCATCCAGATATCATCGAGGTCTGCGGCGCTGACGTCGATCGCGCTGCCGGCCGCCCAATGGGAATTTGCAGAGGTCCAGAAATAGCCGCTGTTGGCGCCGGTACCGCCATCCCAAAACTGGTAGGCAGCCGCGGGATTTCCGTCGACGTCGGAATAGGACACCAGGCTGCCGATCTGGCTCCACTCATTGACGTGCAAAGTCTGGTTGCTGATCGAAGCGTCGGGTGCATGGTTTGCCAGAGTGGTCACGTTAAAGCTGTCCCAGGAACTCCAGCTCGTTCCGTCGAACGCGCGCACATACATGGTTTCGGTACCGGCCGCGGTGCCACCTTGCACCCATACACTGGCCAGATCGGACGCCGAAACCTCGATGGCCGTGCTGGACGCCCAGTGTGAATTCGTGGGCGTCCAGAAATAGGCGCTGTTCGCAGCCGTGCCGCCGTCCCAGAACTGGTATTTGGTGATTGCATCGCCATCGGCGTCGGACGCTGTCGTCCAGTTGACGAGCTGCGCCCACTGCGCAGCGTTCAGCGTATGATCGTTGATCGTCGCGGTCGGCGCCGTATTGGTCGACGTCAGATTAAAGCTGTCCCAATTGCTCCAGGCGGTACCGTCGAATGCCCTTACCCACATCGTCTCCGAACCGGTTGTCGAGCCGCCTTGAATCCACAGATTGGCCAGATCGGATGCCGAAACGTCGATCGTCGTGTTGGCAGCCCAGTGTGAATTGTCGGCTGTCCAGAAATAGGCGCTGTTCGCGCCGGTGCCGCCGTCCCAGAACTGGTACTTGGTGATCGTGTCACCTTCGGCATCGCTGGTAGTGAGCCAGCCCTGTGGCTTGGTCCACTGATTGACGTGCAGCGACTGGTCGTTGATGGTCGCGACCGGCGCCGTGTTGACCGTTGACGTCAGCGTAAAGCTGTCCCAGTTGCTCCATGCCGTTCCGTCGAACCCTCTTACCCACAGCGTTTCGGAGCCGACCGCCGAGCCGCCGTGGATCCAGGCATTGGCGAGGTCAGCGGCCGAAACTTCGATCGTCGTGTTGGCATCCCAGTGGGAATTGGTGGGAGTCCAGAAATAGGCGCTGGTTGCGGCGGTGCCGCCGTCCCAGAACTGGTACGTCGTGATTGCATCTCCATCGGCATCCGACGCAGTCAACCAGTTGTTGACGGTGACCCACTGATCCATGTGCACGGATTGATCGCTGATCGTCACCACAGGTAGCGAATTCGTCGTCGTCAGTGCGAACGAGTCCCAATTGCCCCAGTCCGATCCGTCGAATGCTCTGACCCACAGCGTCTCGGAGCCGGTCGTCGAGCCGCCGCGGACCCAGACGTTAGTCAGGTCGTCGGCTGAAACTTCGATCGTGGTGTTGGCAGCCCAGTGGGAATTGGTGGGAGTCCAGAAATAGGCGCCGGTTGCGGACGTGCCGCCGTCCCAGAACTGATACTTGGTGGCGGCGTCTCCGTTGGCATCAGAGTAGCTCAGCCAATTCTCGACTTTCGACCATGTATTGATGTGCAGCGACTGGTCGTTGATGGTGGCAACCGGAGTTGCGTTTGGAATCGTCGTGAACGTGAACGACGCCCAGTTACTCCAATCAGTCCCGTCGAAGGCACGCACCCACATCGTTTCCGAGCCACTGACCGAACCAGACTTCAACCACACATCGGAAAGGTCCGACGCCGCTACGTTGATGACAATGTTGGCATCCCAGTGGGAATTGGTAGGAGTCCAGAAGTAGCCGCTGGTTGCGGACGCACCGCTGTCGAAGAACTGAAAGCTTTGCGCAGGATTGCCGTCGGCGTCGAAATAAGTCAGCCACGGCTGTATTTTTTGCCAGTGGTTGGACGCCAGGCTGTGGTTGCCAATCGTGACGACCGGTGCGGTATTGGCCATGGTTTGCTTCCTCGCGGCGGGCCGGTCGACACCGGCTAATTTCCAAGGTGCAGCGCAATCAACTTTGCCCTCGTAAAGCGGGCTGGTCCTGCCAGCGTCATTGGGCCGAGAGCATTCCAAAACTCAGCAATATCAGGTCAGCATTGCAGAATTGGGATGTGACGTCTGTGACAGGAATCACCTGTACTGGCCAAGAGTGCTGCGGCAAAATGCCCGGACGTCGCTGTCGAACCTTACGTCGAGATTCGCGACGGTAACACGCTGGGATCGACGGTTTGCCGCCTTCTGCAGCACCTTCGGCCAGTGCCGGTCCACGCTGTGCTGGCGGCAATCACTCCTCGACCGTCGTACGCCGGCGCAGTTGTGAATCGCGAAGCGATGGTCGCTGCGCCAGACCGCGGCTAGCGCGTGCCCGGAATAGTTGCGTCATTGCGGGACGTTAGGACGTCAGCGCGGCTCCATTGTCATTGCAGCTTGAGACCTGCCCGGCTTGCCGTTACCAGTGCAGTCCGGCAGCAATGCCGAGCGCATTGGCGATAAGGAACGGTTCTCATGGCGAACACGACGGCGGAGCTTGAAGCGCTCCTGATGCAGCGATCGTTGACCGATCCGCAGCTTCTGGCGACGGCGGAGGCGGCATCGGACTTCCGGATCCTGCCGGATGCCACCGTGATCAAGATCGGCGGGCAGAGCGTCATCGACCGCGGCCGCGCCGCCGTCTATCCGCTGGTCGACGAGATCGTCGCGGCCCGCAAGGCGCACAAGTTGCTGATCGGGACCGGCGCGGGCACCCGCGCCCGGCACCTCTATTCGATCGCGGCCGGGCTTCGGCTGCCGGCCGGCGTGCTCTCGCAGCTCGGCGCCTCGGTCGCCGACCAGAACGCGGTGATGCTGGGCCAGCTGCTCGCCAGGCACGGCATCTCCGCGGTCAGCGGCGCCGGACTTTCGGCCGTGCCGCTTTATCTCGCCGAGGTGAACGCCGTGATCTTCAGCGGCATGCCGCCTTACGGCCTCTGGATGCGGCCCGCACCCGAGGGCATGATCCCGCCCTATCGCACCGATGCCGGATGCTTCCTTGTCGCCGAACAGTTCGGCTGCAAGGCGATGATCTATGTGAAGGACGAGAACGGCCTCTACACCGCGAACCCCAAGACCTCGAAGGGCGCGGCCTTCATCCCGAAAATCTCGGTCGCCGAGATGAAGGCGAAGGGATTGCAGGATTCGATCCTCGAATTCCCGGTGCTCGATCTGCTCGCCACCGCGCGCCATGTCCGGCAGGTGCAGGTCGTCAATGGCCTCGTCCCCGGCAACCTCACCCGTGCGCTCGCGGGCGAGCATGTCGGCACCATCATCACCGCGAACTGAGCAGGGACACGACCATGGATGACACCATCAAGCACGTCGCCTCGCCGCTCGCGCGCCAGACCCTGCTCGACAGCGATCTCACCCGCCCCGTTGCCGGCGGTCGCCCGATCCCGCTGCTGCCCTGGGTGCAGGTGGTGAAGATCGGCGGCCGCTCCATCATGGATCGCGGCCATGAGGCGATCCTGCCGATCGTCGACGAACTGCGCGCACTGCTGCCCGAGCATCGCCTGCTGATCCTGACCGGCGCCGGCATCCGTGCCCGCCACCTTTACAGCGTCGGTCTCGACCTCGGACTGCCGGTCGGCTCGCTCGCGCCGCTCGCTGCCAGCGAGGCCGGCCAGAACGGCCATATCCTAGCCTGCCTGCTCGCGCCGGAGGGCGTGTCCTACATCGAGCATCCGACCATCGCGAGCCAGCTCGCGATCCATCTCTCCGCGGCCCGCGCCGTCGTGGGCAGCGCGTTTCCGCCCTATCACCATCATGAATTCCCGGTCTCGCGCATCCCGTTGCATCGCGCCGATACCGGTGCGTTCCTGATTGCCGATGCGCTCGGCGCCGCCGGGCTGACGATCGTCGAGGATGTCGACGGCGTCTACACCGACGATCCGAATGGTCCCGAGGGGAAGAAGGCGCAGTTGCTGCGCGAGGCCAGCCTCGCCGACCTTGCCAAGCTGAAGGGCACGCTGCCGTTCGATCCCGCGCTGCTCGAGGTGATGGCCAATGCGCGGCATATCGAACGCGTGCAGGTCGTGAACGGCCTCGTTCCCGGCCGGCTCACGGCGGCGCTGCGCGGCCAGCATGTCGGGTCGATCATCCGCACCGGCGCGCGGCCGGCTTAAATCGAGCCGCGGACTCCACTTCACCTCGTCCCGCGTGCGGGGAGAGGTCGGAAAGCATCGATAGATGCATTCCGGGTGAGGGGGAGTCTCCGCGGACGCAGCTATCGCCGTACGCGCGGAGGCGGGCCCTCACCCCAACCCTTTTCCTGTAAGAACGGGGAGAGGGAGCACAACGCCATTCGAACTAATCTAGTCGGTCCTTTCAGCGCGCGACCGAGGGACTACTTGATCGTCGCGTGCACGGTGATGACCGAGGTGCCGGATGCCTTTGGCCCCTGGCCCGTCGCCTTGATCGCAAACGTATCGCTGCCCTTGTACTTGGCTTTCGCCCTGTATTCGAAGGTCGATGCGTTGATCTTCTTCAGCTTGCCGTAGGCCGGCTTCTGCGAGATCGACGAGTCCGTCACCGTGCCGCGGATCCCGATCGGGATCTGGCAGCTTTGGCCCGAGGCGACGTCGATATCGCCGCTCGAATTCTCGCCCCAATCCGCCAATGTCATCGACATCGAACATTCCGGCACGGGCTGCGCCGAAGACGCCGGCGTGACATTTAATGCAAAGATGAGCGCCAGGGCGGCGACCCCCGACGTCCGCGTGGTGACGATACTCGTTTTCATGCAAGGCCCACTGCTGAAGGTTCTCGGCGCAGGAATCCTGCAACGTGGGAGCAGGGGTGGCAAGGGCTTCGCCTCGCCCGCGCGACATGTGTTGAAATGCTTGGGCGCTTGTTGCGTCGTCGAAGCGCCCCCATAGTCACCGCAGACTTGATCTGATCGGGGCGAAGGCGCGCGTGACAGGGAAGGGTTCCAATGGCTGAAAGCAGCGACGGTCAGGCAAAAGCTCAACAAGCCGGATTTGCCGGCGTCACCCGCAGGACCCTTGAGCGTCTCGCTTTGCCCGGCGATGATCGCGAGCTTGTCGTTGCCGAGGTGACCTATCCGCCCGGCGGGGTCGCTCCGCTGCACCGGCACCCCGTTGGCGGCGTGGTCTTCATCGTCGAAGGCGTTGCCGAGTCCGCCTATGGCGACGAGGCGCCGCGCCAGTATCGGGCGGGCGAGACCTTGCAGGATCGACCCGACGTTCCGCACACGCTGTTTCGCAATTGCGACCCGCACCGGCCGCTGCGCTTCCTGACCATCTACGCGCTCGAACCCGGGCGCGCCTACGCGATGGAGCCGTGAGGTTGGGAAAAGGCCAAGGCAAAATGTTACGGTTGGCTCACCTGAGGTTTCGGGTTTGCGCCGGCCATCCGAGGTGGAACGGCGAGCAGGAGGCAAACCGACTCCACCAGGAGTTCATGCGCACGGTCGACAATGTCGTCCAACGAACTCGTCTTCGCGAACATGGCCTGGGCTTCAGCCAACAACCGGTCGCGCGTTGGTATGCTGGGCAGATGCAAGTCGGCGCGATGCTGTAACAGAACAAGCGCTTCCCGCACCGACAATCCGGTTTCGTGGACCGACGATTTGATAGCCTGCGCGATGTACTCGGGATTGAAGCGACCAGCGAGTTGTTCAGCCGTTCGCTTTATCACACGCGATCCTAAGCGCTGCTCGTTGCGGAGAACCTGCGTGGGCGGCGCCTTCAGATTCCAGACAATGCCGAGCAAGGACAAGGTCACCAAAACATAATAGGTCACATCAATCTCCCACCACCGGAAGCCTTGCCGCGCACTGCTTTGATAGGCGTGATGGTTGTTGTGCCACCCCTCACCCATCGTCAGCAGGGCCAGCAGCCAGTTGTTGCGGGAGTCGTCACCGGTCACATACCGCTTGCGTCCGTGAACATGCGCCAGCGAGTTGATGCAGAACGTGGCGTGATACAGCACCACGGTGCTCCAGAGGAAGCCGACCACGAGTCCGGACCAGCCGGCGATGAGGAAGCACAGACCTGCGACCACGATCGCCGGCAAGACCTCCAATCTGTGAAGCCACATCAACTCCGGATACGAGGCAAAATCCGCAACTTTCGTCAGATCAGTTGCATCGTGCTGTCGATAAAAAATCCACCCGAGATGACTGTACGCGAAGCCTTTATGCCCCGGCGAATGCACATCTTGCTCGGTATCCGAATGAAGATGGTGATGTCGATGTTTCGCGGCCCACCACAGCACGCTCTTCTGGGCGCTGCTCTGGGCAAGGAAGGCAAGGACGAATTGGAACACCCGGCTTGTCGCGTAGGCTCGATGCGAGAAGTACCGGTGATATCCGGCCGTGATCGCAAACATGCGCAGCCAATACAGCGCGAAGCAAATTGCAGTCGCTTGCCATGAGACGCCCGTCCAGATCGCCGCCAGACACCCTGCGTGGACCAGCAGAAACGGGAGGACCTGCGGGTACATGATGTCGTCGTGTTGCTGATCTAGATCGATATTGGTGGACACGCTCGCGACCTCAGTTGTTTCAATGCGCGGGCCGCCCGGCCGGATGCTCAAATCCCGGCTTTGGCGGCATTGCACGCGGAGTAATGGTAGCTCCCCGGTCGGTAGACAAGTCGCGGGGTTGCCAAACCAGCGGCTCTGCTAGTACATTGGTTGCAAAAGCAGCATGGCGCCGATTGCCGCAGCTTACGCGGCGCGCAGATTGTTCAGTCCGGTGGTCCGCAACGATTTCAAAAAGCAATCTTCTGTCCTTCGTTGAGAGTGATCAAGCCGGCGCGTTCGCGAGGGCATCGTGTGGTTGCAGGCATCCGCGCTATTCCTTCTTCGCCGTCAGCCCGTCGACCATCGCGCGCGTCAACGTTGCGATCTCGCTGCGCAATGCGCCGATCGGCACCGCGATCAGCTTGTGCTCCAGCCCGAGCGCGACCATGCCGTGCACGGCCGAGAACAGGCTGCGCGCGGTGACGCCGAGTTGCGCCGGCGAACGCTGCGGAAACAGCGCGGCGAGCGGCTTGTAGATGTGGCGGAACAATTCCATCTGCTCGGTGATGGCCCATTCCGGCACCGGCTTGCCGGGCTGCATGCGATGCTCGAACAGCGCGCGCCACAGTTCGAGATTGTCGGCGGCGAAGTCGCAATAGGCGACCGCGATCCGCACCAGCATCTCGCGCGGCGCCGCAGCCCCGCCGATCTCGGCCAGCGACAGCGACGCGTCGAGCCGCGCCAGCGTGCGCGAGCCGACGCGCAGGATCAACTCGTCGACATCCTCGACCAGATTGTAGACGCCGCCATTGGCGACCCCGATTTCCTGGGCCAGTTCGCGGGTTTTCAGGCCGCCGAGACCCTTTGCCGCAATCGCCCGTTCCGCCGCCTCGATCAGCGCTTCCCGCAGTTTTGCCCGTCGTTCCAATGCCTTGGACATCTTTGATCCTTCGTTAACCATCGCCTTGAGCGTCGCTCAAATAATTCTTGAGCAATGCTCATTATGTGGTACAAGAGATTCATGAGCGATGCTCATAACAGGGAGCGATGAAATGTTCAAAACTGTTTTCACTCTTTTCCGCGGCACCGTTGCGGTGGCCGAAGAGGAACTTCAAGACCGCACCGCGCTGGTCATCCTCGACCAGCAGATGCGCGATGCCGCCGCCGCCGTCGACCGCTCGAAGCGGACCCTGGCGCTGGCGATCGCCGGCGACCAGCAGGAGGGCCGGCGGCTCGACGCCACCAACGCCCGGATCGCCGATCTCGAACAGCGCGCGTCGGCGGCACTCGAGGGCGGCCGGGAAGACCTCGCCCGCGAAGCCGCGCAGGCGATCGCCAATCTCGAAGCCGAGCGCGATGCCGCGATGACCGCACGCGCGCTGTTCGCCTCCGAGATCACCCGGCTGAAGCGCCATGTCGGCAACGCCGAGGCGCGCATCGCCGAGCTCGACCGCGGCCGTCGGCTGGCCCGCGCATCGGAAGCGGTGCGTTCGCTGCGCCGGAGCGGCATCGAGGCTGCACGCCCCTACGAATCGACGCTGCCGGAAGCGGAGGCGACGCTGAAACGGCTGCGCGAGCGGCAGATGGAGATCCAGGCCGCCGACGAGGCGTTGATCGAGATCGACGCCGCCGCGGGGCCGCTCGCCACCGCCGAGAAACTCGCCGAGCAGGGTTTTGGCCCGCGCATGAAATCGACCGCCGACGACGTGCTGGCGCGGCTGAAAGCCAGGCGCCCGCCCGCTGCCTGAAACCTGAAGCCTGAACTTCAAGTCTGAAACCAAGCCAATTTCAAACCATCTATCATCAAGGAGACGACCATGAACCAGACCATCCAACCCCACAGCGGCAGCTGGGTTACCTTCACCTACGCGTCCTTTGCGGCCTCCGCCTTCCTCGTCGCCCTCGGCGTGTTCTTCCTGCCGATCGACCTCTGGATGAAGGGCTATCTCACGATGGGCATCGTGATGCTGGTCCAGACCTGCGTCACGCTGACCAAGACGGTGCGCGACAATTACGAGAGCAGCAAGTTCGTGAACCGTATCGAGGACGCCAAGGCCGAGCGCCTGCTGATGGAAGTCTCCAAGGCGGCGTGAGCCGAAGTCAAGTCGAAGCGGCGGGTGGTTTTCCACCCGCCGCTTTCGTCGGGGGCGGGTCTCGCCCCGCGTCATTGCGAGGAGCGATAGCGATGAAGCAATCCATCGCCCCGCATCTGCGGAAGCATGGATTGCTTCGCGGAGCCTGTCATCGGGCCGCGCGTTCGCGCGGACCCGGTGGCTCGCAATGACGGGTGGATGGACTGCCGGCGCTTGCGGCCAACTTGTTCCGTTTCCGGAAGGCCTTGTTTACCCTGCGGCAAACAGCGTCAGGTTGCGCTCATGGCTCCTTAACAGGGGTGAGTGCAGAGATCGCGCCCGAGGGACAGAGAAATGGCGTCCACGGACAATCCCACGCCGGCTTCCAAGAGCCTTGGCAAGCACCTTGGCAAGGCGCGCGCCGCCTTTGACGGTCTGCGCAGCCATGGCGGCTTCTGGCTGAGGGCGCTGTCGCAGCCGACCATCGATCTCAGCTTGCGCACCCAGGCCGGCCAGCGCACCCGCATCGTCGAATCGCCCGGCCTGTCGCTGCCGAGGGACGAGCTCGACGCGCTGGTCGAGCAGCTGCGCATCGTCGCCGCCAAGACGCTGCCCGAGGAGAGCCTGACCTATGGCATCTTCTCCGGCGAACCCGAGCGGCTCTCGCGCGCCGTCGTCACCCTAATATCCGAAGAAAACACCGGGCGGCCGATCGCCTTCAACGCGCTGTCGGTGATGGACGTGCCGCTCGACGGCGAGCCGGCCGAGGTCACTCATCTCGGCCTCGTCATGGTCGATCCCGATGTGCGCGGGCAGGGGCTGTCCTGGGTGCTCTACGGCCTGACCGCGCTGGTGCTGTTCGCCCGCGACGGGCTGCGGCCGAAATGGATATCCAACGTCACCCAGGTGCCGGCGGTGGTCGGCATGGTCAGCGATACGTTCTCGGACGTGTTTCCGTCGCCGCTGCCGGGCGCGCGGCAGAGCTTTGCGCATCTCCAATTGGCGCGCGGCATCATGGCAAGGCATCGCGCGGTGTTCGGCGTCGGCGAGGAAGCCGGCTTCGACGAGGCGCGCTCGGTCATCACCAACGCCTATACCGGCGGCTCGGACGCGCTGAAGAAGACCTTCGAGGTCGCCCCGAAGCATCGCAATGCCGTCTATAACGAGTTTTGCGCGCGCGAGCTGGACTACGCGCGCGGCGACGACGTGCTGCAGATCGGCCGCGTCGATCTTGCCGGCGCGCGCCGCTATCTCATGAGCGAGGTGCCCCCGGGCTCGCTGCCGGCGCTGCTGGCGGCGTCCGGGATGCTGGCGCTGCAGCGGCTGGTGCTGCCGGTGGTCTACTGGATGGACGACAGCCGCGCCTTCGGCACGCTGCGTCCGCGCAAGCAGAACGGCGGGGCCGCGCGATGAATTTCGACTACTACTCCTTCACCGGCCGCAATATCGGCTTCATCGACGAGCACGAGCAGCAGCTCTTGCGTCAGGCGCGGGTGTTCGTCTGCGGCGTCGGCGGCATGGGCGGCGCGGCCTTCATGGCGCTGGCGCGCGCCGGCGTCGGCAAATTCGTGATCGCCGACATCGACCGCTTCGAGGTCTCCAACCTCAACCGCCAGGTGTTCGCTTTCGCCGACGAGGTCGGACGCGAGAAGGCGGCGGTTGCCGCGGAAGCGGCGAGGCGCATCAATCCGACCATCGAGATCGAGGTGCTTGGCGAGAACTGGACCGGCGAGCTGGCGGAGATCGCCGCGCAGTGCCCGGTCATCGTCAACGGCATGGACGATATCGCTGCCGGCGTGCATCTGTACCGGACTGCCAAGCGCGCCGATGCCACCGTGATCGACGCCTACATGTCGCCGCTGCCGTCGGTGATCGTGGTGCGCCCGCACGATCCGCGGCCCGAGCAGCGCCTCGGCTTCCCGACCCTTGGCAAGGACTGGACCGATATCACCGAGGACGATCGCCGCGCCGCGATGCGCGCCGAGATCGAGCACGTGATGCTGCATTCCTCGTCGCGCAACTATGTCGACCTCGCCATCGCCGGCGAAGTGGCCGCCGGCCGCCGCAGCCGGATGTCGTTCGCGCCGATGGTGATCTCGACCGGCATGCTGATGGCCTATGAGGCGGTCGCGCTGATCCTGGGCCGCACCTCGGGCACCGATTGCCGTGGCTGGTTCCTCAACCCGCATCGGCCCGCGATCGAGAAGCCGCGCAATGCGCTCGTCGCCGCCCTGATGCGTCCGCTGGTGCGGCGGGCCATCGACGAATTGACTGGCAGCAGATGACGTCCGGGGTGATTGCCGATTCCATCGTCAATCTGTGCGGCGCCATCGGGCTCGCCGTGGCGATGATGACGTTCTACCGGCGCGATCCAAGGAGCCCGTTGACGCGCCGCCTGCTGCTCGCACTCGGCGTGATCGCGATCCTGTTCCTCGACCGCGGCCTTGCCTGGTGGACCGGAAGCCGCCTGCTCGACCGCCTCTCGGTGATCCCGGCCTCGCTGGTTCCGCTCGGCGCCCTGATCGTCACCGAAGGCATCCTGCGGCGCCACGCGCCGCGCGCGGTCAAGATCGCGGCGCTCGCGGGCGGCATCCTGCTCGGTCTTGGCGGCCTGTTCGGACTGCAACGGCTTGCGATGCCTTACGCGATCGCGCTGGCGCTGTTCCAACTGCTGGGCTTCGCCACGTGCGCGCTGCTGCTGGCGACGCGCGATCGCGCCTCGCTGATGGCTGCGGAGAACCGCAGCATCGGCCGCATGGCGGTCGGTGCACTGGTCGTGATCCCGTTCATCCTGACCGACTTCCGCACGCTGTTTCCCGATATCCCCGTGCGGCTCGGCGCGCTGGGCGCGCTGCTCACGGTGACGGTGATGCTGATCGCCGGCGGCGGTGCCGAGACGCGCCGGCACGGCCTTGCGATGATGGCGCTGCGGCTGATCTCTTCGGGCCTCTTGGGTCTCGCCGCTGCCTTCATGGCGCCCGACGTCGACGCCGCGCAGATGGTCCGTTTCGTCGCGGTTGCGATCGCCGGCGTGCTGACCATCGGGTTGATGACGGACGCGCTGCGGGCGCTGTTCGAATCGCAGGAGCCGGGCGTGCTCAATTCGGTCGCGGCATCGCCGGCGCAGACCCGCGAGCAGTTGATCGCCGAGCTCGCGCGGCATCCGATCTTCGAAAGCGCGCGGCGCTTCCGCGAGAACGAGCTCGCGCTCTACGATCCGCCGCTGCTGCACGACTTCCTGTCGACCCGGCGCGTGCTGCGGCGGTCCGACGCGCCGTGGGGACTGGCGTCGACCGATCCCGCGGCCGAGCGCATGGTCTCGCTGATCGCAGCCAACAACGCCTCTCACGTCATCGTGCTCGGGCATGATCCGCTCGACCTGATCGTGCTCGCGGTGCCCGTCACCGCGGCCGACCCCGCCACTGAAACCGCGCTGGCGCTGGTACGCCGGCTGCTGGCGTTGACCCCGGAGGCCAAATGACATCAGAGATCCGCGAGGGCGACCGCAGGGCGGCATTCGACGCGGCCCTCAATGCCTACGGGCCCGACAGCCTCTACGTGCCGCCGCTGTGGAGCGATTTCGACCGGATGTTTGATTCCGCGAAGAATCCGTTCGTCACCGAAGGCCACGGCCGCTATGCGTTGTTCTCCGCGCATCGCGATGGACGACCGGTCGGTCGCATTGCCGCCTCGATCCACGACGCGTCCAACCGCAAGCACGGCACCCGCCATGGTGCATTCGGCTTCTTCGATTGCATCGACGATGTCGAGGTGGCCGATGCGCTGCTGCGCGCCGCCGAGCAATGGCTGTCGGCCCGCGGCATGAGCCGCGTCGCCGGCAATTTCAATCTCACCGCGATGCAGCAGATCGGCGTGATGACGGATGGCTTCGACCATGCGCCGTTCACCGACATGATGTAGTCGCCGCCGCACATCGCAAAGCATCTCGAACGCGCCGGCTATGCCGCGACCTTCCCGATGACGACGTTCGAGATCGCGCTCGACGGCGGCAAGCCGGAGCAATTGCTCGGCGACAAGCAGCGCGCGGTGCTGGCCGATCCGGATTTCGTCTGGCAGCCGATCAAGCGTTCCGCCTTCAAGGTGCGGTTGGAGGATGCGCGGCTGATCCTCAATGACGGCTTTGCCGACAATCCGATGTTCGTGCCGCCGACCGCCGCCGAATATCTGTTCCAGGCCGGCGACATGATGTGGATCATCGACAAGCGGATTTCGACCGTGGTCTATCACCGCGGCCGGCCCGCCGGAGCGATCATCGCGATCCCCGACCTCAATCCGCTGATCAAGGCGATCGGCGGCCGGGTCGGGCTGTCAGCGCCGTTCAAATTCGTGCAGCACCGCGTGATGAACAGGCGCGCGGTGCTGATCTATCAGTCGGTCTGCCGCGACCTGCACAATCGCGGCCTCAACGGCGCGATGCTCTACCGCACCGCGCTGGCGTTGCAGGAGGCCGGCTATCGCACGCTCGGCGGCACCTGGATCGCTGACATCAACGGCCCGTCGCTGCGCCAGGCCGAGAAGGTCGGGGCGAAGCCGCTGCACCGGCTGCATCTGTTCACCAAGCGGCTAGCCGCACCATGAGCGCGCTGACGCCGGATCTGCTGCGCGAGGTGGTCGCGGAGGCGCGGTTGGCGCCGAGCGTCCACAACATCCAGCCGACCCGCTGGCGCCTGCTCGGCGATGAGCGGCTGGCGCTGGTCGATGCGACCGGCGTCCGCGCCCCGGTTGCCGACCCCGTGGGGCATGACGTGCTGGTGTCGCATGGCGCGGCGCTGGAGGGCATGAGCCTCGCGCTTAACCGCCGCGGCTTCGCAATCACAGGCATCACCACGCTCGAGCAGCCGCTGTCGCCGCAGTTTGCGGTGCTGTGCTCTTTTGCGATCAGGCAAGGAGCCGAGCCCGATCCGCTGGCGGACCTTGTGGCACGCCGCATGTCGTGGCGCGGCAAGTTTGCGGCATCGCCGGTCGATGCGGCGGCGCTGGCGCAGCTGGCTGCCGCGCGCGACGATGTAATCTGCATTGGAGATCGCCAGGCGATTGCCGATATCGCCAACTGGGCCGATCGGGCCGAATTCTCCTTTGTCCGCGGCGACGACTATCGGGCTGAGCTGCTCGCATGGATGCGGCTGTCGCCCGGCCATCCGCACTATCTGCTCGATGGGCTCAACCGTGATGCGCTCGCCATGAATGCGGTCGAGGCCACCGCCGCGCGCTACCTGCTCGGCACCCTGTTCAAGCCGCTCGATCGTCTCGGCTTCGCCGCGTTGTTGCTTGCCGACGGCACCAAGACCGCGTCGGCATCGGCGATCGTGCTGTTTTGCCGTCCCGTCGGTGAGGATCCACTCACGACCGGACGGCATTTCTACCGCGCCTGGCTGGAGATCGATCGCGCCGGTTTCGCGGCGTGCCCGATTTCGGCGCTGGTCGATCATCCTGACTTTAACGACCGGCTGCGAAAGCTCGGCAAAATCGGCGCCGATCTATGCCTCGTCAACGTGTTCCGCATCGGCCGGCCATCAAAACCGATCAAACCGCGGCATTTCCGGTTGCCTGTTGACCGGCTCATTGTCTGAAAATTAAGCTGCAATCCCCGCTGTCAAAACTTCACGCGGTCGTGCTATGACGCCGCCCGCTAACCAACGACCGGTGGAGATGATGTCGAAACAATCCCTGCGCGAGGAGGCCGAACGCCTGATCCGCGAATCGATGGAAAAGAAGACCATCGTCGTCAAGCAGGGCACGACCCGCATCGAGGCGGTCTGCGGCAAATGCGGCGCCCCGAACCGGGTTCAGGCGGAAAAGGGCCAGGCCCGCGTCAAGTTCGCCTGCAAGCAGTGTGGACACAAGCAGGAAACGCTGTGAGCGGGGCCGCGCTCCCGTCATCCTGAGAGAATGTGAATGTATTCAGCGTCGTCCTGGCGAAAGCCAGGACCCATTACCCCAACCGCTTGTTGTTGTGCGATGCTGGGGCCACTATCGCACGCTCGATCGAATTCGGTGGTTATGGGTCCTGGCTTTCGCCAGGACGACGGCGTGCGGAGGCCGCTCGCTACAATACTCACGGTCACAGTCAGCAGTCGCGTAGGATGGGTGGAGCGACGCGATACCCGTCAATGCATCGGTGCGGCGGGATGATGGGTATCGCTGCGCTCCACCCATCCTGCGAAGCAGGTCTACTTGAATACTTCGCAGACCGTGGTGTGATCCGGCGCGATCCTGGCCGCGGTCCGCAGCGAGACGCTGTACCACCAGGCATCGAGTGCGTGGCGGTCGCAGGCGAGCTTCACGCTCATCCCGCCGGCGAACTTGATCCAGTCCGCAAAGCTCGCGCGCGACACCGCGATCACGACGGGAATGTCGGCGCCGAGCGCGCGCTCGATCAGGAAGCCAAGCCCCTTGCCGTCGCGCTCCCGCTTGCCGAAGCGGTTGATGACCACGAGATCGGCGCCTTCAGCAAGTGCATCGGCGACGCGGACGCCGGCAGCCTGCAGCCGCGACAGATCGAGCTTGCAGCCGGTGGCGCCGGGACTGGCAGGAGTTTGGCTCGACGGCTGCGCCAGCAGCAGCGTCTCGCCGCTATGCACCAGCACAGCCGACAGGCTGGAATCCGCGCATTGGCCTGATTGCACCATGCCGACCACGCGCGCGCCGTGTGCTCTCAGATCGGCAGCGAAGTCGCGCAGGATGGCATCGGGATCGTTATCGGCGTCATAGACCAGGGCGGCAAGGTCGCATTGGGCGTCGAACATGATGGGCTCTGTTCGTTATGGAGGGGAGGGGCGGCCGCGGCACCGAGGCGTCGCGGCCGCATGTTGATGGGTCAGGCGGCCGGTGGGCCGTTGATGATCTGCAGCTGGGTGAACTCGGCGAGGCCTTCCTCGGCGAATTCGGTGCCGATGCCCGATTGCTTGGCGCCGCCGAACGGGATGTTCGGGGCCATGTCGAGGTGCTTGTTGATCCACACCGTGCCGGCCTCGATCCGGGTCGCGATCTCATGCGCGCGCTTGATGTCGGACGACCAGACCGACGCGCCGAGGCCATAAGTGGTGGCATTGGCGCGGCGGATCACGTCGTCCTTGTCGGAGTACTTGATGACAGGCAGCACCGGACCGAACTGCTCCTCGTCGACCAGCTTGGAGCCTTCCTTGATGTCGCGCACGATGGTCGGCTCGATGAAATAGCCGGGGCGGTCCATCGCGGCGCCGCCGGCGATCACATTGCCGTTCTTGCGGGCGTCGTCGAGGAACGCCTTGACCTTCTCGTACTGCATCTTGTTCTGCAGCGGGCCGAGCTTGGTGCCCTGCTTGGAGCCGTCATCGACCACGGTGTTCTTCGCGATCGCGACCAGCTCGTTGCAGATCTCGTCATAGACCGACTCGTGCACATAGAGCCGCTTGATGGCGAGGCAGACCTGGCCGGAGTTCTGGAACGCGCCCTCGAAGATGCCGGGCGCGACCTTCTTCGGATCGACGTCGTCGAGCACGATGCCGGCGTCGTTGCCGCCGAGCTCGAGCGTGATCCGCTTCAGGGTCTGCGATGCGCTCGCCATTACCTTCTGGCCGGTGGCCGAGGAGCCGGTGAAGGAGATCTTGCGGATGTCGGGATGCTTGGTCATGTGGTCGCCGAGATCGTTGGCATCGGCGATGAAGTTCAGGACGCCCTTCGGCAGGATGTCCTTGACCAGTTCGGCAAAGCGCAGCGAGGCGAGCGGCGTGGTCGGCGCAGGCTTCACCACCAGCGTGTTGCCGGCGAGCAGCGCCGACGGCAGCTTGAACGCCAGGATCAGCAGCGGATAGTTCCAGGGAATGATCGCGCCGACCACGCCGAGCGGACGGCGATAGGCCTCGACCTTGCGGTCGCCGGAATTCTCGATCACGCGCATCGGCAGTTCGAGCGAGCCGAGATAGCGGAAGAAGCCGGCCATGCCCATCACCTCGCCGGTGGCATCGGCGAGCGGCTTGCCCTGTTCGCTGGTCAGGATATGCGCGAGCTCGTTGGCGTTGGCCTCGATCACCTCGGCCATCTTGATAATCAGCTTGCGGCGCTCCTCCATCGGCGTGGCGGCCCAGGCCGGGTAGGCGGCCTTCGCGGCGGCGACAGCCTTGTCGAGCTGTTCCCTGGAGGCGCGCGGGCATTGCGCCACCACCTCTTCGGTCGCCGGATTGAGCACCGGCATGGTCTGGTCGCCGGGTACCATCTTGCCGTCGATGAGAAGCTTGTAATCACTCATTGGCCTTGCTCTCCCTGGTCAAACGGGCCCTTCGCGGACCTCGCTATATTCGTGTGTATATCACGGATGCGGGTTCGACGCCACGGCCATTCAGGGCAAGCGCGCGGCACTGCCGAACCGAATGAATTCTCTGGAAAATCGTGAAGAAAAATCAGCCTGAGCTTCGTGCCGATTCATTCGCGGTTGCCCGCCCGGCGTCAATCGGGGCACCGCGGGCTTCAATAGATTCTAATGCCGCGCGCGGCCCTGCCGATGGCTGCCGCGGCTATACTTTTAAGGGCTGGACGCTGGTCGTCTTCGCGATATATTAAGCAGAATATAACGATGATCCGGAGTGCCGGCATGCAGATCGAAACCCAGGAGCTCACCACCTGCGAAGTCGCGTCCGATGGCTGCGCCATTTCGCTTGGCTTCGTGGACGGCAAGGGCGAGCCCGCAACCATCCGCCTGTCGATCAACCAGGTCGGCGCGCTGGTCATGACCTTGCCCGGGCTGATCAGCAAGGCGCTGCAGGCCCGCTTCGGCGACCAGACCTTGCGCTACGCCTATCCGCTGGATTCCTGGGTGATCGAACAGTCGACCGATCCGGCGCAGGGCATGGTGACGCTCAAGACCACGGACGGCTTCAGCGTCTGCTTCTCGATTCCGCGCGCCCAGCAGAGCGAGCTCGGCGAGGCGCTGGTGGCGCCGCCGGTGACAAGGGTGCAGGTGCGGGCGAATTAGGAGCTTGTAGGATGGGTCGAGCGAAGCGATGCCCATCAAATAGCGGACCGCGGGAGAGGTGATGGGTTTCGCTTCGCTCGACCCATCCTATGTTCCCCCCGGTTCACTTCCCCTTCACGAACGCGGCGAACGCGTCGCCGTAATCCGGGTGCCAGCGCGACAATGGCGGCCGGTTCTCGACGATGTCGCCCATGGCCCAGAGCATACGCTTCTCGTCGAGGGTGCGCGGCACGTCGTTGTCCGGGCAGAGGATGTAGAAATCGCCGGCCTCCAGCCGCGCCAGCATGAAATCGACCGTCTGCTCCGGCGTCCAGGCGCCGGCCGGCTTCTCGGTGCGTCCCTTCGCGGTCAGGCCGGTGAAGACGAAGCCCGGGATCAACAGATGCGCCGTGATGTGGCAGCCCTTCGTGTTGCGCAGCTCGTGTTGGAGCGCCTCGGTGAACGCTTTCACGCCGGCCTTCGAGACATTGTAGGCGGGGTCGCCCGGCGGCGTGGTGATGCCCTGCTTGGAACCGGTGTTGATGATCAGGCCCGGCCGGCCGCGCTTGATCATGTTGGGCGCAAACGTCTGCGAGCCGTTGATGATGCCCCACATGTTGACGCCGATGATGCGCTGCCAATGGTCGGGCTCGCCGAACAGCGTGCTGCCCGGCTGGATGCCGGCATTGTTCATGAGGATGTCGGTGCCGCCAAACTTTTTCGCGACCGCAGCTTCGAGCTTTGCCACTTCGTCGGCGCGGCTGACGTCGACGGCAGCCGTCATGATATCGGCCGCGCCGCCAGGTGCCGCAGATGACAGTTTAGCCGCGGCCGCCTTCAGCCTGTCGTCGCCGAGATCGGCGATGCAGACCTTCATGCCGGCCTCGGCGAACCGCACTGCGGCGGCAAGTCCGATGCCGGAGGCGCCGCCGGTGATCACGGCAACATGATTGGCTGATATCACGGGGTGGGGCATCTGCGGTCTCCGGACAAGCGAGAGGGCAAGTATATCTTAGGGTCGGGCTTCATCCTTCGAGACACCGCTGCGCGGCTCCTCAGGATGAGGCCTTATAGCAGACCTCATGGTGAGGAGCGCGGCAATGCCGCGCGTCTCGAACCATGAAGCCATGGAACGTGCCGCGACGATCCGCACCACGCACGCAGGCGCATGACAGGTTTTCGTACGCGCCGCCCTCGACAACGCCGGCTCGGCTTTACGGTTTCGCGCCTGCGCTGTAGAATTCGGGATATAACGCTTCTAAAAGACCTCAGCCGACATTTGACAGGGAGTGCAGCCATGGCTGTGTCGCAGGCTATTCCGATCACGCGCCATCCGTTTGCAAATGGATCTTACAAGCAGATGCTGATCGACGGGAAGTGGGTCGATGCAGCCTCAGGCAAGCGCTTCGAAACCCGCAATCCCGCCACAGGCGAGCTGCTCGCGACCGTCGCCGAAGGCGACAAGGAGGACATCGATCGTGCGGTTGCCGCCGCTCGCCACGCCTTCGAAGGCCCCTGGAGCAAGGTCAAGCCGTTCGAGCGGCAGAACCTGCTCTTGAAGCTCGCCGACCTCGTCGAGAAGAATTTCGACGAATTGTCGCAGCTCGACACGCTCGACATGGGCGCGCCGCTCAGCCGCACCCGCGCCTATCGTCTGCGCGCCGTCGGCATGCTGCGTTACTATGCTGGCCAGACCACCGCGATCCACGGCGAGACCATCGAGAACTCGCTGCCCGGCGAGATATTCTCCTACACGCTGAAGGAGCCGATCGGCGTCGTCGGCGCCATCATTCCCTGGAACGGCCCGCTGACCGCGACGATCTGGAAGATCGGTCCTGCGATCGCGACCGGCTGCACGGTGGTGCTCAAGCCCGCCGAGGAGGCGCCGCTGACCTCGCTGCGCATCGCCGAGCTGGCGATGGAGGCGGGCGTGCCGCCCGGCGTCATCAACGTCGTGCCCGGCTATGGCGAGACTGCTGGCGCGGCGCTCGCCTCGCATCACGACGTCGACAAGGTCGCCTTCACCGGCTCGCATGTCACGGGCCAGTCGATCATCCGTGCCTCCGCCGGCAACCTCAAGCGTGTCTCGCTCGAGCTCGGCGGCAAGTCGCCGGACATCGTGTTCGCGGATGCCGATCTCGATGCCGCCGTGCCGGGCGCGGCGATGGCGGTGTTCGCCAATTCGGGGCAGATTTGCAGCGCCGGTACGCGCCTGTTCGTCGAGCAGTCGATCTATGACGAATTCGTCGGCCGCGTCGCCGAGTTCGGCAAGAAGCTGCAGGTCGGCAACGGCCTCGATCCGAACGTGCAGATCGGACCGCTCGTCTCCGAGCAGCAGCTCGCGCGCGTCACCGGCTATCTCGACATCGGCCAGAAGGAAGGCGCAAAGGCGCTCGCCGGCGGCGGCCGTGTCACCGAAGGCGCGCTGTCGAAGGGCTTCTTCGTCTCGCCGACGGTGTTCGCGGGCGTTGAGGACAACATGCGCATCGCGCAGGAGGAGATTTTTGGTCCCGTCATCTCCGCGATCGCGTTCACGGACATGGATGAGCTGGTCAAACGCGCCAACAACACCACGTTCGGCCTCGGCTCCGGCGTCTGGACCACCAATGTCAGCAAGGCGCACCAGGTCGCGAAGGCGCTGCGGGCCGGCTCGGTGTGGGTCAACTGCTACCAGGCGATGGACCCGGCCGTGCCGTTCGGCGGCTACAAGATGAGCGGCTACGGCCGCGAGTCGGGCAAGCAGCACGTCGAGGAATATCTCAACGTGAAGGCGGTCTGGATCAAGACGGCGTAGGGCTGGTCCCGCTGTTTCTCTTCACCTCTCCCCGCTTGCGGGGAGAGACATAGGCCGCCTATGGCGGCCGTCCTCAAGAACGCCGAAGCGGAGCTTCGGCGATGTTGCATCGCCAGATGCAATCCGGGTGAGGGGTACGGGATGCTCGACGTGCTCGCGGAACGAAGCCCTCACCCCAACGCTCGCATGATTTCGGAATATTAGAAGAATATCCCTGATTTGCCCGACGCGTCAAGTTGCCTTGTCGAGCGCGGGGGCGCCGCCGGCTCCTTTGCATGGGGTTGTTTTCGATATTTTGCGACGCGCCCCTGCGACGGCCGCCGGTTCCTGCGTTTACCGCCCGGCTGCCTTCTTCGGCTTGCCGATGTCGCTGCGCAGCGCCTCGAGATCCTTGCGCACGGCGCTTGCCGCGTCGCGCTCGATCTTGCGGTAGCGCGCCACCAGGGAGAGGCCGAACGGGGTCAGCACCGCGCCGCCGCCATTCTTACCGCCGGTCTGCCGTTCCACCGCCGCCTGGCGGCAGATGCGGTTGATCTCGTCGACCAGGTCCCAGGCGCGCTTGTAGCTCATGTCCATTGCGCGGCCGGCGGCGGAGATCGAGCCGCATTCCTTGATCCGCTCAAGCAGCAGGATCTTGCCCGGTCCGATCCGGTCCTCGGCATCGAGGTCGATGCGGACGCTGAGGGAGGGGAGCGATGAGGCGCTCGATTTCGACATGGGAGACCTGTTCTCGTGGCAACAGATTGCCACTACCCGCTTTCATGAACAAGATGAACCCGTTAGATAACGGGCATGATCCGGAAAAGTGGGTACCGGTTTCCGGGCGGATCATGCCCAGACTATAACGGAAACCACATAAGAATATTTGGGGCAGGCATGAATCCTCCGTCGCTGTTTTCTCCGCTCAAGATCGGTCCTTACCAGCTCGAACATCGCGTCGTGATGGCGCCGCTGACGCGGATGCGGGCGGCGCGGCCGAGCCTCGTGCCGCGGCCGATGAACGCGGAATATTACGCGCAGCGCGCCACCCCGGGCGGCCTGCTGATCGCGGAGGCCTCGCCGGTGGTTGCGACCGGCTTCGGCAATCCCGGTGTTCCCGGCATCTACAGCGAGGCGCAAATCGCGGGTTGGCGCAAGGTGACGGATGCCGTGCACGCCAAGGGCGGCATCATCTTCCTGCAGCTCTGGCATGTCGGCCGCGTCTCGCATTCTTCCTTCCACGGCGGCGCGCTGCCGGTGGCGCCGTCGGCGGTCGCGATCCCGTCCGAGTTCAAGTGCATGACGGCGGACGGCAAGGTGGTCGATTACGAGACGCCGCGCGCGCTGGAGACCGAGGAGGTCAAGGACATCGTCGAGGCGTTCCGGCAGGGTGCCAAAAACGCGCTCGCCGCGGGCTTCGACGGCGTCGAAATCCACGGTGCCAACGGCTATCTGCTCGAGCAGTTCCTGCAGTCGCGCAGCAACCAGCGCACCGATCAGTATGGCGGCTCGATCGAGAACCGCGTCCGCTTCCTGATGGAGGTGACGCAGGCGGTGACCGAGGTGTGGGGTGCGAGCCGCGTCGGCGTGCGGCTCTCGCCCTACGGCATCGCCAATGGCAGCGGCGAGGCCGACCCGATGCCGCTCTACAGCCACGCCATTACGGCGCTGGACAAGCTCGGGCTTGCTTATCTGCATTTCATCGAGCCGCGCGCCTCGGGCACCGGCCGCGCCGAGGTCGACTGGCAGAACGTGCCGTCCGCGATGGTGCTGTACCGCCCGATATGGAGCGGCGTGCTGATCACCGCCGGCAATTTCGTCAGCGAAACCGCACAGAGCGCGGTCGCCGAAGGTCATGCCGATGCGATCGCGTTCGGCCGCATCTTCATCTCCAACCCGGATCTGCCGCGCCGGCTTCAGCACGGCTATCCACTGACCAAGTACAACCGCGCCACCTTCTATGCCGGCGAGGAGAAGGGCTACACGGATTATCCGGTGCACGACGAGCTGGCGCAGGCTTAACTCTTCGTAGCCCGGATGGAGCGCAGCGAAATCCGGGGCCTTGCATCAGCGGATCAAGCATCCCCGGATTTCGCTACGCTGCATCCGGGCTACGATAGCTCGGCCAGCAAAACCGGGAGACCGCGATGTTTCCGGACGACGAGTTCGAGCCGACCAAGAAGCCAAAGCCGGTGGCGCTGGCGAAGCCCGCGGCCGGTCAATGCCTGTGCGGCAAGGTGCGGTTCGAGATCGACGTGCCCGCGCGCTGGGCCTGGCACGATCACTCCGCCGCGAGCCGCCGCGCCCATGGCGCAGCTTATGCGACCTATGTCGGAAGCTGGAAGAAGCGCTTTCGCATCACGCAGGGCGAGAGCGAGCTGTCGCGTTACGAGGACGCGAAAAGCAAGACCACGCGCAGCTTCTGCTCGCATTGCGGCACGCCCATCGCCTATGAGCGTCCGCGCGGTCCGCACATGGTCAACGTCCCCCGCGCGCTGTTCAAGGAGCGCACCGGCCGCCAGCCGCTCTATCACATCGCGATCGAGGAGCTGCAGGAATGGGCCTATACTGGCGAGCCGCTGGTGCCGCTGAAGGGTTTTCCGGGCGTGGTGTGGCAGCGCTCGAAAAAGAAGAAGCGCAGTGCGCGCGAGGGGATGTTCTAGCGAGCGTTTTGCCTCAGGCGCGCGCCTGCGGAATGCGGCCATGACCGCCCGCTCGATTGCTCCGGCTGCGCAAGTTTGGTCATCTCCCTTGATCCCCGTCGGCCAACGCGCCGACAGGCCTGGAGGGAACATGAAGAATCGCATTACCGGCCGCTCCGCCTTTCTCGCGTTGCTCAAGGACGAGGGCATCACGCATCTGTTCGGCAATCCCGGCACCACCGAGCTGCCGATCATGCACGCGCTGAAAGATCATCCCGATCTCACCTATGTGATGGCGATGCAGGAAAGCCTCGTGGTCGCGATCGCCGATGGCTATAGCCGCGCCTCGGGCAAGCTCGTCGCCTGCAACGTGCACGTTGCGCCCGGCCTCGGCAACGCCATGGGCTCGCTCTACAACGCCCAGTTCACGGGCACGCCGATGATCCTCACGGCCGGCCAGCAGGAGCAGGGCCATGGCCTGATGGAGCCGGTGCTCTATGGCCCGTTGGTGCGGATGGCCGAGCCGCTGGTGAAATGGGCGGTCGAGGTGACGCGGCTGGAGGACCTGCCGCGCATCGTCCGCCGCGCCGCCAAGGTGGCGACCACGCCGCCGACCGGACCGGTGTTCATCTCGCTGCCCGGCGACATCCTCAACAGCGAGGCCGGCATCGATCTCGGCCGGTCCACCCGCATCGACACCCGGGTGAGGCCGTCGGAGGATTCGCTCAAGGCGCTGGCCGCGCGCATCCTGAAGGCGGAGCGACCGGTGGTCGTCGTCGGCGACGAGATCGTGAAAAGCGATGCGCTGCGCGAGGCGGCTGATCTCGCCGAGACGCTGGGCTGCCCGGCCTGGCAATCGCCGACGCCTTTTGGTTCGCATTTCCTCTCCGAAAGCCCGAGCTTCGTCGGCACGCTCGCGCGCGTGCAGAAGGTCGCGCGCGACACGCTTGCGCCTTACGATCTCCTGATTGCGCTTGGCGGCGATCCCTTGCGCATGTCGGTTCACAGCGAGGTCGATGCGCTGCCGGATGGTCTCGGCATCGTGCAGGTCGGCCTCGTGGACAGCGACCTCGCCAGGAACTATGGCGCCGAGATCGCGGTCAAGGCGGACGTCAAGGAAACGCTGCGCGCGCTGGTCCCTGCGTTGAAGGAGGCCGGCGGCGGCGCGCTGGAGACGCGTGCCAAGCAGGGACTCGCGGCCTTGTCGACGAAGAACTGGGCGGCGAAGCGCAAGGCGCTGGTCGAGCAGATCTCGAAGGCGAGCCAGACCTCGCCGATCGATCCGGACTGGCTGGCGCTGCAGGTCGTGGAGGCGATGCCCGACAACGCGATCCTGGTGGACGAGGGCCTGACCTCGTCGCGCCAGATCATCGCGCTGCGCGCGCATCGCGACCGCTACGGCTATCACGCGCTGGCCTCCGGTGGCATCGGCTGGGGCTTGCCGGCGTCGGTCGGCGCCAGCATCGCCAATCCCGATCGCCCCGTGGTGTGCTTCTCGGGCGATGGCAGCGCGATGTACTCGATCCAGTCGCTGTGGACGGCGGCGCACCACAAGCTGCCGCTCAACGTCGTGATCGCCAACAATGGCGGCTACCGCATCATCAAGCAGCGCCTGCTCGCCTTCCATGGCGACGACAATTACGTCGGCATGGATTTCGTCGATCCGCCGGTGGATTTCGCCGGCATCGCGCGCTCGCTTGGGCTCGAGGCGATCAGGATCACCGACCCACAGGAGCTGAAGGGTGTGATGAAGTCGGCTTTCAGCCGTCCGGGCGCGAAGCTGATCGAGGTGGTGGTGAGCAATTCGGTGAATTAGTTGGGACGTCATTCCGGGATGGTCCGAAGGACCAGACCCGGAATCTCGAGATTCCACAAATTCGCAATTGCGAATTGGGCTTCGATGCTTCGCATCGCCCCGGAATGACGTTGTCTACTCCGCCGCAGCGCTCCGCTTCACGCGATAACGGCTTGCCGGATGCTTCGCATCGAGCCTTGCCCGGCCCTGGCCGAACAGCTTCTCCCGCAACGTGCCCTTCGCGTATTCCGGCTTGTACCGTCCGCGCCGGGTCAGCTCCGGCACCAGCATGTCGGCGATGTCCTCGAAATCGCCGGGCGAGATCGCGAACGCGACGTTGAGCCCGTCGACGTCGGTTGCTTCGAACCATTGCTCGATCTTGTCCGCGACCATCTCCGGCGTGCCGACCACGACCGGCCCGGCGCCGCCGATGCCGACATGCTCGATGACGTCGCGCACGGTCCAGACGCGGTCCGGATCGGCGCGGGTGACGTTGTCCATGGCGCTGCGGCCGGCGTCGTTCTGGACGTGGCGGACCTGCTGATCGAGATCGTAGCCGGAGAAGTCCACGCCGGTCCATCCCGACATCAGGGCGAGCGCGCCCTCGGGGCTGATGTGGCGGCGGTACTCGGCGTATTTCGCCTTCGCCTCCGCCTCGGTCGGCGCCACCACGACGCACATCATCGAGAACATCAGGATCTCGGCCGGGTTGCGGCCGAGCGCGGCGGCCTCCCGGCGGATCCCGGAGACGCGCGGCGCGATCACCTTGGCCGACGGTCCCGACATGAACACGCATTCGGCATGCTTTGCCGCGAACTGCCGCCCGCGCGGCGAGGTGCCGGCCTGGTACAGCACGGGCGTGCGCTGCGGCGACGGCTCCGACAGGTGGATCGCGTTGAGCCGGTAGTTGCTGCCGTCATGGTGTACCGCATGCACCTTGCTCGGATCGCTGAAGATGCCGCGCGCGACGTCGCGGATCGCGGCATCGTCCTCCCAGCTCCCTTCCCAGAGCTTGTAGACCACCTCCATATATTCGTCGGCGATGTCGTAGCGGTCGTCGTGCCCGGTCTGCTTGTCCTTGCCGGCGCCGCGCGCGGCGCTGTCGAGATAGCCGGTGACGACATTCCAGCCGATCCGCCCCTCGGTGAGGTGATCGAGCGTCGACATCCGCCGCGCGAACGGGTAGGGCGGCTCGAAAGACAGATTGCTGGTGACGCCGAAACCGAGATTTTGCGTCACCGCGGCCATGGCCGAGAGCAGCATCAACGGTTCGTTGGCCGGGGTCTGCGCCGCGTTGCGCAGCGCCGCATCCGGATTGCCGGCATAGACGTCGTAGACCCCAAGCACGTCCGCCAGGAACAGCCCGTCGAAGCGGCCCCGCTCCAGGGTTCTGGCGAGATCGATCCAGTAGGGCAGGCGGTTATAGTCGGCGGTGCGGTCGCGCGGATGGGTCCACAGGCCCGGTGACTGGTGTGCGACGCAATTCATCGCAAAGGCGTTGAGCCTGATTTGTTTTGTCATTGTCGAAAACCTTGGTCGAAACCTTGCGCGCCGTGCTGCCCGGTCTATGCCGGGCGCCCCGCTTCGACTTGTTGCGACTTCCCACGTTTTGGCAAGGCCCATTCGCATTTCGCGCCCTTCCGGTCGCGATCTGATCCCGATAGGTTGCGCGCTTCCAGAAGCATGATCGGGACGCAAAGCATGGCGTTCCGGTGCGATCATGCCACGACGCGACCGGACGAAGGAACAATCATGGCGACACGGGCCGACGCAATCGCAAAGGTGCGAGAGCATTTTCAATCGGGACAGTTCTTGAAGGAACTGGACCGCAGGGTCGGCTACCAGACCGAGAGCCTGAATGCCGACAAGGCCGATGCGCTGCGCGCCTATCTGGTGGAGAATCTGCAACCGGCCTTCGCCGAGCTCGATTTCAAGACCCACCTGATCGAGTCGCCGACCGGCCGCGGGCCCTATCTGATCGCCGACTACCAGGAAGACGCTTCGCGGCCGACCGTGCTGACCTACGGCCATGGCGACGTCGTCGACGGCATGGTCGGCGAATGGCGCGACGGGCTCAATCCCTGGCAGACCACGGTCAAGGGCGAGCGCGTCTATGGCCGCGGCACCGCCGACAACAAAGGGCAGCATTCGATCAACATGGCCGCGCTGCGCGCGGTGAAGCAGGCGCGCGGCGGCAAACTCGGCTTCAACGCGAAATTCATCGTCGAGATGGGCGAGGAGATCGGCTCGCCGGATCTCGGCAAGGTCTGCGAGGCGCATCGCGAGGAGCTCAAGGCCGACCTGTTCGTGGCTTCCGACGGGCCGCGCCTGTCCGCCGACCGGCCGACGCTCTTTCTTGGCTGCCGTGGCGGCATCCGCATTCATCTCGACGTGAATCTGCGCGACGGCGGCCACCATTCCGGCAATTGGGGCGGCGTGCTCGCCAATCCCGCGACCATCCTGGTGAGCGCGATCGCGAGCCTGGTCGACGGCAAGGGCCGCATGAAGCTCGAAATCCTCAAACCCCCGCCGATTTCGAACCGCGTCCGCGCCGCGCTCGCCGACGTCGAGGTCAAGCCGACGGCGGACGAACCGGCGCTGGCGGAAGACTGGGGCGAGGAGGGCCTGACCGCGGCGGAGCGGCTCTATGCGTGGAACACGCTGGAGGTGCTGGCGATGTCGTCGGGCAATATCGAAAAGCCCGCCAACGCGATTCCCGGCAAGGCCAACGCCGTGCTGCAGCTCCGCTTCGTCGTCGGCACCCGGCATCTCGAAGTGATCGACGCGGTGCGGGACTATCTGCACAGCAACGGCTTTCCGATGGTCGAGGTCTCGGGCACGCAGCGCTTTGCCGCCTCGCGCACCGACATGGACAGCCCGTGGATCGACTGGGCGGCGAACTCGATCCGCGCCACCACCGGAAAGGCGCCGGCCGTGCTGCCGAATTTCGGCGGCTCGCTGCCGAACGACGTGTTTTCCGAGATTTTGGGTCTGCCGACGATCTGGGTGCCGCACTCCTATCCCGGCTGCTCCCAGCATGCGCCCAATGAGCACATCCTGCTGCCCTTGACCGAAGAGGCCTTGACGGTGATGGCCGGGCTGTTCTGGGATCTCGGGGAGGCCCCGCGGAAGTCTTGAGCCTCACCCATTACTCCGTCATGGCCGGGCTTCTCCCGGCCATCCACGTCTTAACGCTACGAGACAAAGACGTGGATGCCCGGCACAAGGCCGGCCATGACGAGTGGAAAGTTTGTTGGCTGACGCTGCCAAGGAAATCCTGATGACATTATCAACTTCGGCCGCCGCTCAGCACGCCACTGCGGTCGACAAGAAAAACATCACCCGCCTGATCGTCGCGACTTCGGTCGGGAATGCGCTCGAATGGTACGACATCTCGGTCTATGCCTATTTCGCGGTGTATCTCTCCAAGGCGTTCTTCCCGGCCAATGATCCGACCACCTCGCTGCTGTTGACCTTCGGCAGCTTCGGCCTGTCGTTTCTGATCCGCCCGATCGGCGGCGTCGTGCTCGGCGCCTATGCCGACCGGCACGGCCGCAAGGCCTCGCTGATGCTGTCGATCGTGCTAATGACGCTGGGCACGCTGGTGCTGGCGCTGATGCCGACCTATCAGACCATCGGCATCCTGGCGCCGCTCGCGGTGCTGCTGGCGCGCCTGGTGCAGGGCTTTTCCGCCGGCGGCGAGTTCGGCTCCTCGACCGCGTTCCTGGTCGAGCACATGCCCGAGCGGCGCGGCTTCGTGGCGAGCTGGCAGTTCGCGAGCCAAGGCGTCAGCGGTCTGTTGGGCGCGGGCTTCGGTGCGCTCCTGACCTCGCTGATGAGCCCGGAGGATTTACAGTCCTGGGGCTGGCGGCTGCCGTTCCTGTTCGGCGTCCTGATCGGCCCGGTCGGCATCTATATCCGCAACCATGTCGACGATGCGATGCCTCCGCCGGCCGCGAAGCAGGAATCGCCGGTCAGGGAAGTGCTCGCGCGGCAGAAGCTCGCCACGATGCTCGCGATCGGCGCGCTCGCCGTGTCGACCGCGGTCAACTATTTGATTGTCTACATGCCGACCTATGTGGTGAAGACGCTCAACCTCGCGCCATCGGTCGGCTTCATTGCCTCGTTCGCCGCGCAGACCGCGGTTGCGCTGCTGGCGCCGATCGCAGGCATGGTCTCCGACAAGATCGGACGCACCACCCACATGATCCTGTTCGCGCTGCTGCTGCTGGTGTCGATCTTCCCGGCCTTCCTCTTGCTCACCGGCAAACCGACGCCCGAGATCATCCTGCTCGGCGTGCTCTGGCTCGGCGTCCTCAAGTCGCTGTATTACGGGCCGCTCGCCGCGCTGATGTCGGAACTGTTTCCGGCGGCGACGCGTGCGACCGGGCTCGGTCTCAGCTACAATATCGGTGTCACCTTGTTCGGCGGTATGGGGCCGGCGATCATGACCTGGCTGGGTGGCTTCGCGCCGATCGGCGAGCTCGCGCCGGGTTATTATCTCACCGCGGTCTGCATCCTCAGCCTCTGCGCGCTGTTCACGATCCGCAGGCTGCGGCTGGCGTAGCGCATGATCCGAAAAAGTGCGAAGCGGTTTTTCAAAGAGATCATGCACAAATCGCATCAGATTTCGTGATGCGAAATTCAAATATGCTTATTGTTGCAGAGCAGCGTAGATAGTCGAAATCAAAGTTTCATCTGACGAAAGTATACGGTGTCCGGCGCACGTCATCCGTCCTAGGATGATGTCCGCCGGGCGCGTCTCTTCGTTGCGTCCCGGTTCAGGATTTGGAATTGACGGCAAGGAAGGCCAGGGCATGAACGCCTCCACGACTGCGACCGCACGGACCAGCCGCAAGAGGCCACTGCCGGAGCCGGGCCAACCCGACAAGTTCAACGCGATCCAGAAGGTGTGCGCGATCCTGCGCGTGCTGGCGCAGCGCTCGCCGCTGCGGCTCACCGACATCGCCGACACCGCCTCGCTGAACAAGGCGACGGCGCTGCGCATTCTCAACTCGCTGATCGAGGAAGGCTTCGTCAGTCGCGTCGCCGGCGCCAAGACCTATGAGCTCGGCCAGGAGGCGCGGGTGATGGCGGTCGGCGCGCGCCGTTCGGTCGACATCGCCGAGCTGGCGCAGCCGAGCCTGCTCCGGCTGTCGGAGCGCTCGGCCGATACGGCGCTGCTGTCGGTGCGATCCGGCGTCGAGGCGCTTTATCTGGCGCGCTCGGTCGGCAACCATCCGCTGCAACCGAACTACCTGCAGATTGGCAGCCGCCGTCCGCTCGGTGTCGGCGCCGGCGCGCTGGCGCTGCTGGTCTGGCTGCCGGATGCCGAGATCGAGGCTGTGATCGAGGTGATCGTGCCGCGGCTGGCGAAATCGCCGCGCATCACGCCAAAGTTCTTGCGCGAGCGGATCGCCATGGCACGCAAGGCCGGCCACACCGTGCTGATCGACGCCGCGTTCCCCGGCATGGGCGGCGTCGGCGTGCCGGTCCGCGACGATGCCGGCGAGGTGGTCGCCGCCCTCTCGATCGGCGCCGCGTCCGACCGCATTCGCCGCCGCGAAGGTGAGCTCGCCGACATGCTGAAGAAGGAAGCCCAGGTGCTGGCCCGCGCGCTGGCCCAGGCGCCGAAGAACGGGCGTGCGGCGAAGATGGGTTGAGCGGTCGGGATGCAAGCATCGGCTCGCTTCACCTCGCCCCGCGCGCGGGGAGAGGTCGGAACGCATCGTCAGATGCGTTGCGGGTGAGGGGGTACAGGTATCACCGCATTCTGAACTCGCGGAGGCAGCCCCTCACCCCAACCCTCCAAGAGCGAGCTCCGCTCGTCTCGACCCCGTAAGAACGGGGCGAGAGAGCGCAGTGCCGATGCGGCTGCTTCTCAACCCGATCCAGCCTCGCTCCTCACGCGCCCTCATCCAGCGCCACCAGCTCGCGCTTCTTGCGCAGCGACGGCAGCAGCGGCGCGATCAGCAGCACGAGCGCCAGCGTCAGGCACACTCCCGAGATCGGCCGCTGCACGAAGGTCCAGAGATCGCCCTGCGACAGGATCAGCGACTTGCGCAAGTTGTTCTCCATCATCGGCCCCAGCACGAAGGCGAGCACCAGTGGCGCCGGCTCATAGCCGAGCTTGCGCATGAAATAGCCGATGATCCCGAACGCGATCATCACATGGACGTCGAACACGTTGTTGCTCGAGCAATAGACGCCGATGATCGTGAACAGGATGATCAGGGGAAACAGGATGTTGTAGGGCAGCTTGAGCAGCTGCACCCACATGCCGATCATCGGCAGGTTCAGGATCAGCAGCATGACGTTGCCGATATACATGCTGGCGACGATGCCCCAGAACAGGCCTGGATTCTGCGTGATCAGCAGCGGTCCCGGCTGCAGGCCGTGAATGACGAAGGCCCCGAGCAGCAGCGCCATCACGACATTCGGCGGGATGCCGAGCGTCATCAGCGGAATGAAGGCCCCGCCCGCCGCGGCATTGTTCGCCGATTCCGGTCCCGCGACGCCTTCGATCGCGCCATGCCCGAAACGCTCGGGCGTCTTCGACAGCCGCTTCTCCAGCGCGTAGGAGGCGAAGGACGCCACCACCGCGCCGCCGCCCGGCAGGATGCCGAGGAAGAAGCCGAGGATCGTGCCGCGGCCGACCGGACCTGCGCTCGCCTTCCAGTCCTCTTTGCTGGGCAGGAGATGAGTGATCTTGGTGTTGATGATGTCGCGCTTGATGGCCTGCTCGGTGTTGAGCAGCACCTCGGCGACGCCGAACAGGCCCATCACGACCGGCACGAGGCCGATGCCGTCGATCAATTCCATGCGGCCGAAGGTCAGCCGCGGCTGCGCCGTGATGCTGTCGAGCCCGACCAGCCCGAGCACGACACCGATGCACGCCATCAGCAGTGCCTTTGGCATCGATCCCTGGGTGAGGAAGGTGAGCACGACGAGACCGAGCACCATCAGGCTGAAATACTCGGCCGGGCCGAAGGCGATGGCAATGCTTGCAAGCTTCGGTGCCACCAGCATCAGGGCGATCAGCGCAAACGTGCCCGCGGCGAAGGAGCCGAAAGCGGAGATGCCGAGGGCGGGGCCCGCACGGCCCTGCTTCGCCATCTGGTGGCCGTCGATGCAGGTGACGACGGAGGCTGCCTCGCCCGGGATGTTGACCAGGATCGAGGTGGTCGAGCCGCCATACATCGAGCCGTAATAGATGCCGGCCATCATGATGATGCCGGATTCCGGCGTCCCCGACAGCGTCACAGGCAGCAGCAGCGACATTGCCGAGATCGGCCCGATGCCTGGCAGCACGCCGACCAGCGTGCCGATGAAGACGCCGATGAAGCAGTAGAGCAGGTTGATCGGCAGCAGCGCGACGCCGAATCCATGGGCCACATTGACAAGCGTATCCATGCGATCAACCGATCCCGAACAGGCCGCTCGGCAGCTGGATCGCGAGCAGGTGCTTCAGCACCCACCACATCCCGAGCGGGGCAAGGATGGACAGCGGGATCGCCAGCGACCAGCGCACGGGATCGATCAGCCGCAACAGCAGCAGCATCAGCGGGATTGATGACAACAGGAATCCGAGCGGCTCCAGCGCGAACGAGAATGCGGTGAGGCAGGCGATGACGAGAAGCGGCTTGCTCCAGCGCACATTCTCCCAGCGCGAGGCCAGTGTCGGACCGCCCTCGGTGACCGCCGAGACGATGATGGCGCCTGCGAACACGCACATCAGGATGCCCGTATAGAACAGCACGTAGCCGGAGCCGGGATCGTTGATGGTGCCGAGCCTGAGCTTGAAGCCCGACCAGATCACGAAGCCGCCAAGCGCAAGCCCGATCACCCCGCCCCAGAGCTCGGAATTGCTGAGGCGGAGCTTGACATTGGTTTGGTCAGTCATGTGGAGTGCCTTTAGGTCACCGTCGTCCTGAAGTGGCGAAGCGCCATCACCTCCCCACGCGTCGTCCCGGCGAAAGCCGGGACCCATCACCACGGGGTCAGGTTGTTGAAACGAGCTGTGGCCCCAGCGTTGCGTGACAACAACCTTCGGTGGTTATGGGTCCCGGCTTTCGCCGGGACGACACAGTGGGTGGTTCTCGCGCATCCCGTTGTTAGTCCCGTCGTAGCGGACTGAACTCTACTTCTTCGTGAGCCCGAGCGTGCCGATCACCTTGCGTTCGGATTCCGTGACCTCGACGACGAACTTCTTGTAGTCCTCAGTGTTCTTGTAGTTCGGCACCATGTCGTATTTGGCGAGCGTCGCGATCACCGCGGGGTCCTCGAGCGCCTTCTTGAAGGCATCGTGCAACTTGGCGACGATCTTGGGATCCATCCCCTTCGGGCCGGCGATGCCGAACGGAGAATCATAGACCATGGGGTAGCCGAGTTCCTTCAGTGTCGGCACATCAGGGTAATTCGGCGAGCGGGCGCCGGTCCATACCATCAGGAGCCGGAGCTTGCCGGCATCGACCAGCGGCCGCCATCCCGTGGAATCCGCCTGAAGCATGGTGTGCTGTCCCAGCACGGCGGCATTGGTCTCTGCACCTCCCTTGAACGGCACCTGCGTCAGCTTGATGCCGGCCATTCCCGCGATCTGCTCCATCCCGATATGCAGCGAAGTGCCGGCACCCGGCGTGGCGTAGGTCACCTTACCCGGGTTCGCCTTGGCGAACTCCACCACGTCCTTCCAGCTCTTGAACTGCGACTCCGCACTGGTCGTGACGCCGAAAGTGTAGCCGGTGAGATGGACGATGTAGCTGAAGTCCTTCGCCGGATCCCACGACACCTCCTGCATCAGCGGCAGGCGAAACACCGTGATCGGGATCTGCGAGATGGTATAGCCGTCCGGCTTCGCGGCCGCCGCCATGGTCGCCGGTCCCACCGTGCCGCCGCCGCCGGCTTTGTTGTCGATCACGATCGGCTGACCCAGGATCTTCGAGGCGCTGTCGGCAATCGCGCGCATCGAGATATCGGTCGATCCGCCGGCCGGCCATGGCACGATCAACGTGATCGGCTTGCTCGGATAGTCCTGCGCCTGCGCCGCTGTCGACACCAGCATGCCGGCGGCGGCGAGCAGGACCATCAAGCGATTGCGGTGCGACATCTCGATCTCTCCCTTGTGACCGCGTTCGATCGCGGCCGCGTCTTGTTCGGTGTTGGCAATGATCGTCCCTGTCATGCTGGGACCGAGGGCGCATTGGACAGAACGGGGCGGGCAACGGAAGCGCGAATTGCGCTCGAAGCGCCGGCTGCGACAATTGGTCTGCCGCGACCTGCCGAGCGGCGGAATTCAATCGGCATTTGGTCTGACGGATTGGCCGTTCCCGGCAACATGCGGAGAGGGCGCGGCGTGCGCGCGCATGACCGGCAAGCCGGGTTTGGTCAAGCGAATAATCAAGGGAACCCAAAGGCATCGGCGCCTTGCGGGATTGTGCCCTTCCGGTCATCATAGGTTGTCCGCCGCAGGAAGCTTCCCCGACAGATGACGCCATCGCCTGACGCCACCGACGACGCTGTGACGAGGGCGTTTGCCGGCCTTCCCGCGTTGCTCGACGAGGCCCCTCGGCTGGTCGCGCGCGGGCGGCTGCTCGATTGCGACTGCCTGCTCGGCCCGATGGCGCGGCCGTTTCATGCCGCGATCCGCGCCGGGCGTATTGTCGAGTTCGTGCCTTCGCCAGTCCTGATGCGCTCCTGGCGCTTTTCCTATCGCGCGACGCCGCAGGCCTGGTCCGCCTATTGGCAGGCCGAGCCAAAACCCGGCTGGCACGATCTGTTGGCGCTGACCAAGCGCGGCGAGGCGGTGCTGGAAGGCGACCTGCATCCCTTCATGGCGCATCTGCAATACTTCAAGGACCTGCTGGCGCTGCCGCGGCAGCATTTCGCGGCGGCCGTATCATGAGCGGCAAGATCATGAACGGCCACATCGAGGCGATGGTCGGCCGCTACGTTCACGTCGAGATCGGCGGCGAGCTGCACCGCATCTATTTCGAGGAGAACGGCGCGGGCATTCCGCTGGTCTGCCTGCACACCGCGGGATCGGATGCGCGGCAGTGGCGCCATCTGCTCGCGGACGCGCAATTTGCCGAAAATTTCCGCATCATTGCCTTCGATATGCCCTGGCATGGCAAGTCGAATCCGCCGATGAGCTGGACCGGCGATGAATACCAACTCACCACTGCGCGCTACACCGAGACCATCCGCGCTTTCTGTCGGGCGTTGGGGCTGGAGAAGCCTGTGGTGATGGGCTGCTCGATCGGCGGCCGCATCGTGCTCAACCTTGCGATCGAACATGCCGCCGAGTTCCGGGCGCTGATCGGGCTCGAGGCTGCGGACTTCCAGCAGCCCTGGTACGACACGGCCTGGCTGAACCGGCCCGACGTTCATGGCGGCGAGGTCTGCGCCGCCCTGGTGTCCGGGCTGATCGCGCCTGGCGGCCCGGAAGCTTCGCGCAACGAGACGCTGTGGGGCTACAAGCAGGGCGGCCCCGGCATCTTCAAGGGCGACCTCTATTTCTACCGTGTCGACGGCGACCTGCGCGGCCGGGTCGCGTCAATCGATACTAAAGTATGCAAGCTGTATCTCCTCACGGGCGAGTATGATTTCTCCTGCACGCCTGAGGACACGAGGCGGACGGCAGCGGCAATAGGGGGCGCCAGCGTCACGATCATGGAGCAGCTCGGTCATTTTCCGATGAGCGAGCATCCGGAGCAGTTTCGCCGCTATATCGCACCCGTCCTCGCTGATATTCTCACGCACTAGAACGACCGTTTCCACGCAAGGAGTAGACGTATGACACGCAACTATCTGATCGGCTTCGCGCTCGCCGCCGCGCTCGGCGCGAGCCAGGCGCAAGCCGACGAGCTGACCGGCACGCTGAAGAACATCAAGGACACCGGGGCGATCACGCTCGGCTTCCGCGATTCCTCGATTCCGTTCTCCTATCTCGACGACAACCAGAAGCCCGTCGGGTTCGCGATGGACATCTGCTACAAGATCGTCGACGCCGTGAAGAAGGAGCTCAAGCTCGACAAGCTCGAGGTCAAGCTCAACCCGGTGACGTCGGCGACGCGTATCCCGCTGATGGCCAACGGCACCATCGACCTCGAATGCGGCTCGACCACCAACAATGCCGAGCGCCAGAAGCAGGTCGCCTTCACCAACACCCACTACCTGACCGCCAGCCGCTATGTCTTCAAGAAGTCGAGCGGCCTGAAGTCGATCGACGATCTCAAGGGCAAGACCGTCGTCTCGACCGCCGGCACCACCAACATCAAGCAGCTCACCGAAGCCAACGTCGCGAAGGGCCTCGGCGCCAACATCATTCCGGCCAAGGACCACGCCGAAGCCTTCCTCATGGTCGAGACCGACCGCGCGGTCGCCTTCGTCATGGACGACATCCTGCTGGCGAGCCTCGTCGCCGGCTCGAAGAACCCGGACGACTACGTCATCTCCAAGGATGCGTTCTCCAAGCCCGAGCCCTACGGCATCATGCTGCGCAAGGACGACCCAGCCTTCAAGAAGGCGGTCGATGCGGCGACGGCGGCGCTCTATACGTCCGGCGAAGCCCAGAAGATCTACGACAAGTGGTTCACCCAGAAGATCCCGCCGAAGGGCCTGAACCTCAACACGCCTGCTGGACCGGAGATGAAGAAGCAGTTTGCGAAGCCGTCGGACTCTCCGGATCCGGATGCCTATCTGGTCAACTGACCGCTGCGTATGACCCGTCGCCCCCTTTTGGGAGCGGGTCCTGAAAGTTAGCATGTCCGGCCATTTTTGGAGGAGAATGGCCGGACATTTGCATAGACGCCGCGCGCGATGCCGGCGTTATGCGTGACCGGCACGGCCGCGTGGGGGACCTGTGAACTATAATTGGAACTGGCACATCTTCCTTCAGCCGAACCCGATGGGGACCGGCACCTATCTCGACATGCTGCTGTCGGGCCTGGTGCTGACCCTCAAGGTGTCGGTGCTGGCCTGGATCATCGCGCTGGTGTCCGGCTCGGTGATCGGCGTGCTGCGCACGCTGCCGTCGCGGACGGCGTCGTGGATCGGCTTCTGCTGTGTCGAATTCTTCCGCAACATGCCGCTGCTCGTGCAGCTCTTCCTGTGGTACTTCGTTCTGCCGGAACTGCTGCCGAAAGCTGCGGGCACCTGGCTGAAGCAGCTGCCGAACGCGCCGTTCTGGACGGCGGCGATCGGCATCGGCTTCTTCATGTCGGCCCGCGTCGCCGTGCAATTGCAGGCCGGCATCGGTTCGCTGCCGCGCGGGCAGAAGATGGCCGCAACCGCGCTGGGTCTGACCACGGTGCAGACCTATCGCTACGTGCTGCTGCCGATGGCATTCCGCATCATCCTGCCGCCGCTGACCTCTGAATTCCTCAACACCATCAAGAACACGGCGGTCGCGATCACCATCGGCCTGCTCGAACTGACCGGACAGGCGCGCTCGATGCAGGAATTCTCGTTCCAGGTGTTCGAGGCCTTCACCGCCGCGACCATCCTCTACCTCCTCGTCAACGCCGTCGTCGTGACCGGAATGCGCTTTCTCGAGCGCTGGGTCGCGATCCCCGGCTACATCACGGGGAAATAAGCGATGTTCGGCAATCTCGATTTCGACGTCATCCGCCGCGCACTGCCCTATCTGTTCTTCGAGGGCATGACCTTCACGCTGACGCTGACCGCGCTCGCAGCGTTCGGCGGCCTGGTGTTCGGCACCCTGATCGCGCTGATGCGGCTCTCCGGCTACAAGCTGCTCGGCCGCATCGCCGGCGTCTATGTCGACTTCATGCGCTCGCTGCCGCTGGTGCTGGTGATCTTCTGGTTCTACTTCCTGGTGCCCTATATCGGGCAGTGGGTGACCGGCGCCTCGCGCCCGATCAGCGTCGGCGCTTTCGCATCCTCGCTCATCACCTTCATCATGTTCGAGGCGGCATATTTCTCCGAGATCATGCGCGCCGGCATCCAGTCGATCTCGCGCGGACAGCCGGCCGCGGCGAGTGCGCTGGGGCTGACCTACGCGCAGAGCATGCGTTACGTCGTGTTGCCGCAGGCCTTCCGCAACATGCTGCCGGTTCTGATCACGCAGACCATCGTGCTGTTCCAGGACACCTCGCTGGTCTACGTGCTTTCTATCACCGACTTTCTGGGAGCGGCCAGCAAGGTGGCGCAGCGCGACGGGCGCCTGGTCGAGATGTACCTGTTCGCAGCAATCGTCTACTTCACCATCTCCTGTATCGCGTCCTACGGCGTCCGGCGCCTGCAGGCGCGCATCGCCATCGTTCGCTGAGGCATGACCCGGAAAAGTGGGAACCGGTTTTCCGACAAGGTCATGCCTAAACAAAAAAGCTGAGCCATCATGATCGAAATCAGCCATGTCAACAAATGGTACAGCCCCAGCTTCCAGGTGCTGACCGATTGCACCACCAGCGTCACCAAGGGCGAGGTGGTCGTGGTCTGCGGCCCCTCCGGCTCGGGCAAGTCGACGCTGATCAAATGCGTCAATGCGCTGGAGCCGTTCCAGAGCGGCGACATCCTTGTCGACGGCATCAAGGTCAACGATCCCAAGACCAACCTCCCGAAGCTGCGTTCGCGGGTCGGCATGGTGTTCCAGCACTTCGAGCTGTTTCCTCACCTGAAGATCATCGACAATCTCTGCCTCGCGCAGGAGAAGGTGCTCGACCGCAAGGCTGAGGATGCCACCGCCAAGGGCATGAAGCTTCTGGAGCGCGTCGGGCTGAAGGATCACGCGAAGAAGTTTCCCGCCGAACCTGTCCGGCGGCCAGCAGCAGCGCGTCGCGATCGCCCGCGCGCTGGCGATGGACCCGATCGTCATGCTGTTCGACGAGCCGACCTCGGCGCTCGATCCGGAGATGGTCAGCGAGGTGCTCGACGTCATGGTGGATCTCGCTCATGAGGGCATGACCATGATGGTTGTCACCCATGAGATGGGTTTTGCCCGCAAGGTCGCCAACCGTGTGATCTTCATGGACCGCGGCGAGATCGTCGAGGACGCGGCGAAGGAAGACTTCTTCGGCAAGCCGCGCAGCGACCGCGCGCAGAAGTTCTTGTCGAAGATCTTGCAGCACTGAGCTGAGGGAGTCTCTCCGCCAGTCATTCCGGGGCGCCTCGAAGGGGCGAACCCGGAATCTCGAGATTCCGGGTTCGATGCTGCGCATCGCCCCGGAATGACGGCGGCTACAGGGTTTTCCCCCGTTAACAATTTGCGTATACGAAGGCCTGAAACCCCCTTCGTCCGCAGGAGAACTCGCGTGGAAAAGATCGCTTACGTCAACGGCTCGTTCGTGCCGCATTCGGAGGCCAAGGTCTCGGTCTTCGACCGCGGATTCCTGTTCGCCGACGGCATCTACGAGGTGGCGGCGGTGCTCGAGGGCAAGCTGATCGACAACGCCTCGCACCTGGCGCGGCTCAAGCGTTCGGTCGGCGAGATCCAGCTCGCGCTGCCGGAGACGCTTGAGCGGATCGAGGAGATCCAGAAGGAGCTGGTTGCGCGCAACGACCTCGTCAACGGCATGGTCTATCTCGAGGTCACCCGCGGCGCCGACAAGGGCCGCGACTTCGCCTTCCCGAAGGCCGACGTCAAGCCGACGCTGGTGATGTTCACGTCCGAGAAGGACATTATCAACGCGGCGGCGGCGAAGACCGGCATCAATGTCATCACGGTGCCTGACATCCGCTGGGAACGCCGCGACATCAAGAGCGTGGCGCTGCTGGCGCAGGTGCTGGCGAAGCAGGCCGCGGCAGAAGCCGGCGCGGGCGAGGCCTGGATGCTGCAGGATGGCTACGTCACCGAGGGTGGCTCGTCGTCGGCGTTCATCCTGACGAAGGACGACGTCATCGTCACCCGGCAGAACGGCAACGCGATCCTGCCCGGCTGCACCCGCAAGGCCGTGATCGCGCTGGCCGAGGAGCGCCAGCTCCGCGTCGAGGAACGCGCCTTCACGATCGAGGAAGCGCTCGCCGCCAAGGAAGCCTTCATCACCAGCGCTTCCGTCTTCGTGCAGGGCGTGGTCGCGATCGATGGCAAGAAGGTCGGAGGCGGCAAGGTCGGCCCGATCACCGACCGCCTGCGCGAGATCTACGTCGAGTTCGCCCGCGCGACGGCGGTTTAGGACCGTCGCCGCACTTTACGCTGTCATCGCCCGGCGCGACCGCGGCGATCCAGTATTCCAGAGACGGCGGTGCTTGAGCCGAGGCGTCGCGGCGTACTGGATGCCCCGCATGAAGCGGGGCATGACAGCGGAATATATCGCTGAGAGTATGGTCCTCACGCCGCCGCTTTCGCCTTCACCGGATGCACCGCGCGGAAGCCGATGGCGATCCGGTTCCAGGCGTTGATCGCGCCGATCAGCGTGGTCAGGTTGACCAGTTCGCTGTCCGAGAACTGGGCGCGCACCGCCTCATAGTCGGCGTCGGGCGCATGCGTCTCCGCAACCAGCGTCACCGACTCGGTCCAGGCCAGCGCGGCGCGCTCGCGTTCGGTATAGAGCGGGGATTCGCGCCAGGCATCGAGCAGGTAGATGCGCTGCTCGGTCTCGCCGCGCTTGCGCGCGTCCTCGCTGTGCATGTTGATGCAGAAGGCGCAGCCGTTGATCTGCGACGCCCGGATCTTGACCAGCTCGATGAGCGATTTCTCGATGCCGGTCGCAGCTATCTGGTTTTCGACCGCGACCAGCGCTTTGATGGTCTCGGGTGCGGCCTGGTAGAAGTTCATGCGCGGCTTCATGGTCGTTCTCCGTGGTTGTGGTTTGGGTTAGTGCGCACCGCCGCCAGCGAGCTGGCCCGGCTTCTTCAGGAAGAGTGTCGCCGCGAGTGCGATGATCAGTGCCATGCCGAGCAGATAGAAGGTGTCGCTGAAAGCGAGGATATAGGCCTGCTTCTGCACGATCTTGCCGATCGCCGCGATTGCGCGGTGGGCGGCCGCGGCCTGATCGGCGACGCCGTGGTTCATGAAATACTGCGTCAGCTGCTCAATCCGGTTCCGCGTGGCCTGTTCCAGCAGCGAGACCGACTGCATCAGCACGTTGGAGTGATACTGCTCGCGCTTGGTCAGAACGGTCTGCAAGATCGCAATTCCGACCGCGCCGCCGAGGTTGCGCATCATGTTGAACAGGCCCGACGCCGAGCCTGCGTTCTCGGCTTCGATGCCGGCGGTTGCCACTGCCGACAGCGGCGCCATGACCAGTGCCTGCCCGATCGCGCGAACGATGTTGGGCCACAGCAGCTGGTCGGCGGCGTAGTCGCTGGTCATGTAGATGTTCATGAAGTTGGAGGCCGCAAACAGCACGAAGCCGACGCCGATCACGATGCGCGCATCGAAGCGCTGCATCAGCCGCGGCACCAGCGGGATCAACACCAGTTGCGGCAGTCCGGTCCAGGCCAGCACCATGCCGATCTGCTCGGCATTGTAGCCCTGGATGCGTGACAGATACTGCGGCAGGATGAACACCGAGCCGTAGAGCGCGATGCCGAGCAGGAAGTTCGCGAGCATGCCGAAGCCGAAATTGCGGCGTACCAATAGGCGCAGGTTCAAGAGCGGCTTCTTCACCGTGAGCTCGATGATCAGGAAGGCGGTCAGCGCCACCGCCGCGATCACCGACAGCTTGACGATGAAGGGTGAGCCGAACCAGTCGTCCTTGTTGCCCTCCTCGAGCACGGTCTGCAGCGCCGATAGGCCGATTGCCATCGTGACGATGCCGGCCCAGTCGCCCTGGCGGATCAGCGATAGCTTCATCGGGCTCGGATCGAGCGAGACGTACAGCATCGCGATCATCACCGCGCCGGGAACGAGGTTGACGTAGAAGATGTACTGCCAGCCGAAATTCTCGGTGAGATAGCCGCCGATGGTCGGGCCGATCGCCGGTGCGAACGTCGCCGACAGCGCGAACAGCGCGAGGCCCACCGGCTGCTTTCCGCGCGGCAGCAGGGTGATGATCAACGTGAAGGCCATCGGAATCAGCACGCCGCCGGTGAAGCCCTGGATGGCGCGCAGCACGATCATCTGCGACAGATCATGCGCCAGTGCGCAGGCCGCGGACAGGACCAGGAACAGGATCGCGTTGGTGAGCAGGTAGATGCGGATCGAGAACACCTGCGCCAGCCAGCCGGACAGCGGGATCACTACGATCTCGGCGATCAGATAGGAGGTCGAGATCCAGCCGCCGTCGTCGATACCGGCGCCGATCGCGCCCTGGATGTCTGCGAGCGAGGCGTTGACGATCTGGATGTTCAGCACCGCCATGAAGGCGCCAAGCGTTGCGCCGATCACCGCGATCCAGGTTTTTGTCGGGATCGCCGGCGCCGCCGGCGTGGCGGGGGCGGGGAGTGCGGCGGCGTTCGCTGCGTCGGCGGCTGTGGGCTGAAGTGCGGTCATCGGCGTGTTCTCTCGCTTGCACACGCAAGATGTATTAGGCGGCCACTTTCGATAATCCGAGAAAGACTGGAAGGATTGTTCTGTCGCGGTTGATAATCGGGCGCTGTTACGACGCGTGACGCAGATCCTTCGTCTGCCAGCCGTCAGTTCGTGAGATGGGCACGCCTGTCAGGCTCCCTCTCCCGCTAGCGCGAAGGGTGGGGTGGGGGCTCTCTCCGCGAGTCGTGTCGTGGGGAGAGCCCCCACCCGCCGCGCGCTACGCGCACGTCGGCCTCCCCCGCAGGCGGGAGAGGCGAAGAAAGTTCGCACTCTTATCGTTGACCGTAGTCTCTATCCGCCGTTCGCCCGCGTCGCCGACGCCAGCCGCCGCTTCTCTTCGCGCTCGGCCAGCACGGTCGCCTTGGTGTCGATGGTCGGCACCGCGGACATGCCGGGGCGAAGCAGGCCGGTGAGGCTGTGGTCGTCGAGCACGATCTTCACCGGAACGCGCTGCACGATCTTGGTGAAGTTGCCCGTGGCGTTGTCGGGCGGCAGCAATGCGAATTCCAGTCCGCTCGCCGGCGACAGGCTGTCGACATGGCCCTTCAGCGTGGTGCCGCGAAAACTGTCGACCGTGAGCTCGACCGGCTGGCCGTTGCGTACATGGGTCAGCTGCGTCTCCTTGAAATTGGCGACCACATAGACCGCGTCCAGCGGCACCACCGCCATCAGCTGGGTGCCGGCCTGCACATACTGCCCGACGCGCAGCGAGCGGGCGCCGACCGTACCGTCGACCGGCGCGGTGATCCGGGCGTAGGACAGGTTGAGCTCGGCCTGCTGCTCGACCGCGCGAGCGCGGTCCACCTGCGCTGCGGCCTGGGCGCGCTGCGTGGTCAGAACGTCGACCTTGCGCTGCGCCGCCGACAGCGCCGACTTCGCGTGCTGCAATTGCGCGCTGCTGGCGCGTAGCGCCGCGTCCGTCTGCTGCGCGCGCTGGATCGTGCCGGAGCCCGACTTCATGAGGTCGTCGTAGCGGGCGCGCTCCTCTTGTGCGAATTTCAGATTGGCATCCGCGGCAGCAACGTCAGCCGTGCTCTGCTCGATGATCGGCTGTTGCAGCTCGAGCTGGGCATCGATGTTGCGCACGGAGGCGCTGGCGGCGTCGACATCGGCCTTGGCCTGGCCGAGCGCGGTGCGGTAATCGCGGTCGTCGATCTCAGCCAGCAACTGGCCGGCCTTCACCGGCTGGTTGTCGGTGACCAGCACACGGGCGATGTAGCCGGACACCTTCGGCGCGACGATCGTGGAATCGGCCTTCACATAGGCGTCGTCAGTGGATTCGAGGTACCGGCCGGTGGTGACGTAGTCGTAGCCAAAGTCGGCTGCCACGGCGACGCCGATGATGGCGACGAGCCCGAGGGCTGCCCGCTTGATCGCTTTCCGCGACGGGCGGAGGCCGATTTTGGCCGAATCTTCAGGGACATAAGTGGTGGTCGACATGACAGCCTCCGGGTCGAACATTCGCGTCCTTCCAGAAAGGGCGCCCAGTACGGCCCCTTAGATGCAATGTCCTCCCCGCTGTGATAATCCCGATAAAACTGGAAGCATTATCAAGCCAGCGCTGATAATCCGGACCTTGCCGCATGGATCGCCTGACCAGCCTGACCGCCTTCGTCCGGGTCGTGGATACCGGCGGCTTCTCCGCCGCCGGCCGCAAGCTCAACATGTCCACCACCATGGTGAGCAATCACGTGCAGTCGCTGGAGGACCGCCTCGGCGCCCGGCTGCTCAACCGCACCACGCGCAAGGTCAGCCTCACCGAGGTCGGCCAGGCCTATTACGACCGCTGCGTCCAGATCCTCGCCGACATCGAGCAGGCCGACGACATCGCGGGCGCGCAGCAATCGGTGCCGCGAGGCACGCTGCGCATCTTCACCAACACCCATCTCGTCCAGTTCCTGTCGCCCGCGGTGGCCGAGTTCCTCGCCACCTATCCCGAGGTCAAGGTCGATCTCACGATCGGCGAGCGCAACGCAGATCTAATCGACGAGAACTACGATCTCGCGGTGCGCATGGTGCCGCCGCCGGATTCGAGCCTGATCGTGCGGAGCCTTGCCACCTGGCGCCACGTGCTGTGCTGCTCGCACGGCTATATCGAACAGCACGGCAAGCCAACGCTGCTGGCCGACCTCTCTGCGCGCAACTGCATGCGCCACGCCAACTATCCCTATGGCGACGAGTGGCGCTTCGCCGACCGCAAGGGCACGCCGGCTGCGGTGCGCGTCTCCGGAAATCTGATTTCGAACAGCGGCGAAACCCTGAAGCTCGCGGCGCTGGCCGGCGTCGGCGTCTTCCTCGCGGCCGGCTTCCTGGTCCGCGACGAGCTGGAGTCGGGACAACTGGTCCGCCTGCTGCCCGAATACCGGCCGGTCGAGCTCACCATGAACGCGGTCTATCCGCATCGCCATCATCTGTCGGCGAAGGTCAGGACCTTCATCGACCTCCTGGTCCGTCACGCCACCGAGCAGCAGAAGCTGATCAATCCGTACTCGTGATGGGAGGTGTGCAGGGTAGGCACGCTTGCACTGAGCGGCCTCCGCGCTCCGGTGATGGAGCTGGTCGCATTTCTCTCTGTTCGTCGTCCCGGCCCCCCGTGCGCAATTGCGCACTAGGCCGGGACGACAGTGTGTGTGTTGCACGACCGGTGAGTCAGACATCCGCAAGCTCGCGGCCCGTCGCGCCACCCCGGATGACGGAACTAGCAGCAGAGCGCTTTCCTACCGCGTCATGACGGCCCGGCATCCCTTGCATGGCGTTCGCGTGTATGAAGACGGCAGCGTCTGCCGCCGGGGCCTGCCATGCCGCTTCGTCTTCTCGCATCACTCCTGTTCGCGCTCGCGGCAAACCTGCTGCTGCAACTGCCGGCGCGCGCCGCCTATCCAGACCACATCGTCAAGATCGTGGTGCCGTTCGCGCCGGGCGGAGGCACCGATGTCGTCGCGCGGACGCTGGCGCAGGAGATGCAGAAGGATCTCGGCGTCACCGTCATCATCGAGAACAAGCCGGGCGCCGGCACCATCATCGGCACGCAGAGCGTCGCGGCGAGCGCAGCCGACGGCTACACGCTGCTGATGGCGACCTTCGCCAACGCAGTCAATCCGAGCCTTTACAGCAAGCTGCCCTATGACGCGCACAAGAATTTTGCACCCGTGGCGCTGGTGGCGCGCTCATTCAACGTCGTCGTGGTCAATCCCGCTTCGCCGATCAAGTCGATTGCCGATCTGATCGCGGCCGCGAAGGCCGATCCGGAAAAGCTGTCCTACGGCACCTATGGCACCGGCACCTCGGCGCATCTCGCCGGCGAACTGTTCAAGCACATGGCCGGGGTCAATCTCACCACCGTTCCTTACAAGGGCGCGGCGCCTGCCATCACCGACCTCTTGGGCGGCCAGATCCAGGTGATGTTCACCACGGTGGCAAGCTGCGCCTCGCTGGTCGAGGCCGGGCAGCTGCGCGCGATCGGAGTGACGTCGGCCGAACGCTCGCCCGCGTTCCCGCAATTGCCGACGGTCTCGGAAGCCGGCGCATCCGGCTATGTCGCCGAATCCTGGTACGGCCTCTACGCGCCGGCCAACACGCCGCCGGACATCATCGACCGCCTCAACAAGTCGGCGGCCAAGGCCGTGCAGGCGGAGGCCTTCAAGAAGCTCAGCGTCAATGAGGGCCTGGTGATGGTGGCCTCTCCGCCGGCCGAACTCGACCGCTATTTTGCCGGCGAGGAGGCGCGCTGGCGCAAGGTGATAAAGGACGCCGGCATCAAGGCCGAATAGGCGGCATGCACCAGGTGATGATCACATCTTTTTGCGTCGCATTGCCGTAACCGTGATTCTAGACGCAACGAACCGGTTCCTGGATCGTTGCCACGATCAGCGGAACCTCCCGCCTTGAGCTGTGTCTTGCGTCAAAGAGTAGGCCATGTGGATTTTGTTGCTGCTGCCGTTCATCGGCTTGCTGTGGGTGCCGTTCTATAATTTCGTCGAGCCCTCCCTGTTCGGCTTTCCCTTCTTCTACTGGTACCAGCTCGCCTGGGTGCCGATCTCCTCGCTCTTGATCTGGCTGGTCTATCGCAGCCGCCGGCCCGATGCCGACGAGCAGCGGTGAGGGGGAGACACCATGACCGATCACATCGCCTGGGTAGCGCTCTGCGTCTTCATCTTCTTCTTCGCGCTCGTCACCGTGATGGGTTTCTTCGCGGCGCGCTGGAAATCCGCCCCGGTCAGCGAGCATCTCGACGAATGGGGCCTCGGTGGCCGCCAGTTCGGCACCTGGATCACCTGGTTCCTGGTCGGAGGTGATTTCTACACCGCCTACACCGTGATCGCGGTGCCGGCGCTGGTCTATGCGGTCGGCGCCTATGGTTTCTTCGCGCTGCCCTACACCATCATCGTCTATCCCTTCGTGTTCGCCGTCATGCCGGTGCTGTGGAAGAAGGCGCATGCCAGCGGCTACGTCACCGCCGCGGACGTCGTCCACGGCGCCTATGGCTCGCGTGCGCTCGAGCTCGCGGTGGCGTTGACCGGCCTGGTCGCGACCATGCCCTACATCGCGCTGCAGCTGATCGGCATGGAGGTCGTGATCAAGGCGATGGGGCTATCAGGCGAACTGCCGATCATCGCCGCCTTCGTCATCCTCGCACTTTATACCTATAGCTCCGGCCTGCGGGCGCCGGCGCTGATCGCCTTCGTCAAGGACATCATGATCTACATCGTGGTGCTGGCCGCCGTAGTCGTGGTGCCGGCGAAGCTCGGCGGCTATGGCGCGGTGTTCTCGGCCGCCAACGACGCCTTCACGGCCAAGGGCGGCGCCACTGGGCTGACGCTGAAGCCTTCGCAGTATCTACCCTATGCGACGCTGGCGCTGGGCTCGGCGCTCGCCGCCTTCATGTATCCGCACACGCTGACCGGCATCTTCGCCTCGAAGTCGGCGGATACCATCCGCAAGAATGCGATCCTGCTGCCGGCCTATACGCTGCTGCTCGGCCTGATCGCGCTGCTCGGTTACATGGCCTATGCCGCCAACATCAAGGTGACATCGCCGAACGACGTGGTGCCGATGCTGTTCAAGACGCTGTTTCCGGAATGGTTCGCGGGCTTTGCGTTCTCGGCGATCGCGATCGGCGCGCTGGTGCCGGCGGCGGTGATGAGCATCGGTGCCGCGAACCTCTTCACCCGCAATGTCTGGAAGTCCTATGTCAATCCGGACATCTCGCATGCCGGCGAGGCGTCGGTGGCGAAGATCACATCGCTGGTGGTCAAGGTCGGCGCGCTCGCCTTCATCCTGTTCCTGCCGACGCAATATGCGCTCGACCTGCAACTGCTCGGCGGCCTCTGGATCGTGCAGACCCTGCCGGCGCTGGTGTTCGGGCTGTTCACCGTCTGGTTCCGCGCCGAAGGGCTGCTGCTCGGCTGGGCGGTCGGCATCGGCTGGGGCACGTACACCGCGTGGAGCAACGGGCTGAAGCCGCTCGCCAGCATCACGCTCGGCGATGCCAGCTACAGCTTCTATGTCGGCCTCGGCGCGTTGCTGCTCAACATCGTCGTGGCGGTGCTCGCGACCGTCGTGGTCGGCTTGATATCACCCGCCAAGCGCCGCGCGGCGGCCTGAGCCGTCGCCTTGGTCTGACGGGGCGGAGATAAGTCGCGCGGTGAGCCGCGCGACCTCCGCCCTGGTCTTCTCGATCGCGGCGTCCTTCACCGGCCCATAGCCGCGGATCTCCATCGGCGCCTTTGCCAGCGCGACGAGATCGGGCAGCCGTGCCTTGTCGAGCTTGCCGAGCATGGTCTCGATCAATGCCTCATACCAGGTGATCAACTCGCGCTCGGTGCGGCGCTCGGCGGTGTAGCCGAACACGTCGAACGCCGTGCCGCGCAGTGCCTTCAGGTTTGCCAGCAGCCGCAGCGGCGTCTGGATCCACTGCCCGAATGCGCGCTTCCTCGGCCGTCCCCGTGCATCGCGCCGTGCCGGAAGGAACGGCGGTGCAAGGTGATATTGCACCGTGAAGTCGCCGTCGAATTCTTGGCTGAGCTCGTCGAGGAAGCGCGACTGCATATGCAGCCGCGCCACTTCGTATTCGTCCTTATACGCCATCAGTTTGAACAGCGACCGGGCCACGGCGTCGGTCAAGGTCTCGCTGCCGAGCGCCACTTCGGCGCGCCGTACGCGGTCGATCGTCGCCCGATAGCGCGCGGCATAGGCCGCGTCCTGATACGACCTGAGGAAATCCGCGCGCCGAGCGATCACCTGCTCCAGCGTTTCGGGCACATCGGCCGCAGCACCGTCGGCCTTCGGCAAGAACTCCGGATCGGCGAAGGCGATCCGGCCCCAGGCCAGCGCCTGCCTGTTGCGCTCGACGGCGACGCCGTTGAGTTCGATCGCGCGGGTCAGCGCCTCCAGCGAGACCGGCACCAGGCCCTGCTGCCAAGCAAAGCCGAGCATCATGATGTTGGCAAACACGCTGTCGCCGAGCAGCCGCTCGGCCAGCGCGTTGGCGTCGATCATGGTGAGGTTGCCCGACCCGATCACCCGCTCGATCGCGCGCAAGCGAACCGGCGAGGCGAGATCAGCGTCGCGGAAGCGGACGACGTCGCCGGTCGGCATCTCCGCGGTGTTGAGCGCAGCGCGCGTGCCTTTCCAGTAGGTTCCGGACGCCTTCGGCGATGAGCTGACGACGAGGTCGCAGCCGATCAGCGCGTCGGCCGCGCCCTGGTCGATCCGCACCTGATGCAGCGCGTCGGGCGTAGCCGCCAGCCGCAGATAGCTCAGCACGGGACCGAATTTCTGCGCGAAGCCGGTGAAGTCCAGTACCGAGACGCCGCGGCGTTCGAGATGCGCAGCCATGCCGATCAGCGCGCCAACCGTGATCACGCCGGTGCCGCCGACGCCGGTCACCAGCAGATCGTAGGGGCGCTCGAGTCCCGCGAGCTCCGGCACCGGCAGCGCAGCTGCGCGTGTCAGCGGATCGATCGCGCTCGCGCTCTTCGCCCGCCGCTTGCCGCCCTCGACGGTCACAAAGCTCGGGCAGAAGCCGTTGAGGCAGGAAAAATCCTTGTTGCAGGCCGACAGGTTGATCTGACGCTTGCGGCCGAACGGCGTCTCCTTCGGCTCGACGCTGAGGCAGTTGGATTCGACCGAGCAGTCGCCGCAGCCTTCGCAGACGAGGTCGTTGATGTAGGCGAAGCGTTTAGGATCGGCCATCTGCCCGCGTTTGCGGCGGCGTCGCTTCTCGGTGGCGCAGGTCTGCTGATAGACCAGGACGGACACGCCGGAGACGTCGCGCAGCTCGCGCTGCACGGCATCCATCTCCTCGCGCCCATGGATGGTGACACCGGTCGGCAGGCCGGCAGGCGAGAACTGTGCGGGATCATCCGACACCAGCGCGATACGCGCCACGCCCTCGGCGCGGACGCTGTGGGCGATGGCCTGCACGCTGACCGGGCCGTCGACCGGCTGGCCGCCAGTCATGGCGACGGCATCGTTGAACAGGATCTTGTAGGTGATGTTGGCCCTGGCTGCGATCGCCTGCCGGATCGCCATCGAGCCGGAGTGATAATAGGTGCCTTCACCGAGATTCTGGAACACGTGCTTGTTGCCGGTGAATCTCGACGATGCCGCCCAGTTCACGCCCTCGCCGCCCATCTGGATCAGCGAGGAGGTCTCGCGGTCCATCCAGCTCGCCATGAAATGGCAGCCGATGCCGGCGAGGGCCTTGGATCCCTCCGGCACTTTCGTCGACGTGTTGTGCGGGCATCCCGAGCAGAAATACGGCGTTCGCGTTGCGCCCGGCACCGCGATCATGCGGTCGCTCTCGGGCACCAGTGCGGCGACGCGGCGGGCGAGCTGCAGCTCCGGAAACATCGGGTCGAGCCGGCGCGCGAGCACAGAAGCGAGCGCCCGCGGCGACAATTCGCCGATCCAGGAGATCAGCCTTGCCCCTCGCTCGTCGTGCTTGCCGACCATGCGTTCGGGCTTGCTACCGGGATAGTCGTAGAAATATTCCTTGAATTGGCTCTCGATGATGCCGCGCTTCTCCTCGACCACGAGGATCTCGCGCTTGCCCTTCACGAAGTCCATCGCATCATGCAGCGCCAGCGGCCAGACCATGCCGACCTTGTAGACGTCGATGCCGATGCTGCGGCAGGCCGCTTCGTCGAGGCCTATCAGCCGCAACGCCTCCATCAGATCGAGATGCGCCTTGCCCGTGGTGACGATGCCGTAGGTGGCGTTCGGAATGTCGTAGATGTGGCGGTCGATCGGGTTGGCCTTGGCGAAGGCGTAGACCGCGTGCTTCTTCGCCTCCAGCCGTTCCTCGATCTGCGGGCCCGGGAGGTCGGGCCAACGATAGTGCAGGCCGCCGGGAGGCGGCACGAAATCCGGCTGCACGAAACGGCGTGGCGGCCGCAGTTCGACGGAGGCGCCTGATTCCACGATCTCCGAGATCGCCTTGAAGCCGACCCACATGCCGGAGAAACGGCTCAGCGCATAGCCATATTCGCCGAACGCCAGATATTCGCCGACGCTTGCCGGATGCAGCGTCGGCATGAACCAGCTCATGAAGGCGACGTCGGACTGGTGCGGCATCGAAGAGGAGACGCAGCCATGGTCGTCGCCGGCGACCACCAGCACGCCGCCATGCGGCGAGGAGCCATAGGCGTTGCCATGCTTGAGCGCATCGCCGGATCGATCGACGCCGGGGCCCTTGCCGTACCAGAGCCCGAACACGCCATCGACTTCGCGGTCGGCTTGCGTTTCGACCTGCTGCGAGCCCAGCACCGCTGTCGCCGCGAGGTCCTCATTCACCGCGGGCAGGAATTCGATGCGGCTGTCCTTGAGCTGCTCGCCGATCTGCCACAGTTCGAGGTCAACGCCGCCGAGCGGAGAGCCGCGATAGCCGGAGATGAAGCCCGCGGTGTTGAGGCCGGCGGCGCGGTCGCGCCGCGCCTGATCGAGTGCGATGCGGACGATGGCCTGCGTGCCTGTGAGGAAGACGCGGCCCTGTTCGCGGCTGTAGCGCTCGGACAGCTGATAGGCGTCGAGCAGCGGCATCTGGCCCATGACTGACCCCTCCGGGTTTCGCGATGTTTGATCCGACTAGGCTATGCCTGTGGGCTTGGTAGGTCTTACCTATCCATTCATTCGTCGAGGGGAAATCGGCAAGATGTTGCGAAAAGTGGGATAGTATGGTAGAGTTTACCAAGTCGGAGAGGCTCGCAATGGTCGAAGGGCAGGACGAGAAAATCCTCGCCGAGTTGCAGAAGGACGGCCGCGCCACCAACCAGCAGCTTGCGGAAACCGTCGGGATGTCGACCTCGGCGTGCTGGCGCCGGGTCCGTGCGCTGGAAGAGTCCGGCGTCATCTCGCGGCTATGCGGCGCTGGTCGCGCGAGAGCAGGCGGGCTTTGCGATGTCGGCCATCCTCCACGTCTCACTGGAGCGGCATGACGCGAAGTTCGTCGACGAGTTCGTGGCCAGGGTCACGACGCGCCGCGAGGTGCTGGAGTGCTTTGCGACCACGGGCGACGCCGACTATCATCTGCGCGTCGTCGTGCAGGACATGGCCGCCTACAATCGCTTCCTCGACGAGTTCATGTTCCGCATCCCCGGCATCCGCTACGTCCGCAGCAATGTTGTGCTGAAGGAGATCAAGACGGGTGTGGCGTTGCCGTTCTGAAGTGTGCCGCGACGGCCGCGCCATACATGCGCTGTCGTCCCGGGGTAGGCCGGGACCCATAACCACGAATACGCATTGTTGCGCGGGACTGGAACGACGGGTCCCGTCCACCACATCGGCTGCGGAGTGTGGGTCCCGGCCTTCGCCGGGACGACGATGTTTGATGCGGCATCTACGCCTCCGCCGATTTGGTGCGCGTCAGCAGCATGAACACCATGACATGGCTGACCAGCAGCAGCGGCACGTAGAGCGCCGGAATGTAGATGCCCGCGCCGAACAGGCCGGGATCGCCGATCTTCACGCCCATGTAATAGGCGTTGAGCAGATCCAGCGTGCCCCAGATGTTGAACAGCCAGACGATCGGAATCGCGATCGCCCACCGCCAGGACAGCGCCGCCATCGCGAGCAGAGCGAGAACGGCGGCGACGAGATCGCCCCATCCGACCTCGCTTGCGAAATCCGCGCTCAAGTGCGGCGACACGAACCCGGCCACCATGAAGTTCATGCCCAGGAACCGGAACGCATGGAACGCTGCGAGTAGTCGGAGCGCGCTGTCACGTGGCATCGCGCGGACTGCCGGCCAGACATAGGTGACGGCCACGACAGCACTTGTCAGAAACGCGCCGGCGACGCTGAGGACGAATGGAAGATTGAAGCCCGGGGGCATCGGCGGATTTCCTTGTTGTCGATCGGTTCGGTTGGCTTGCGTTCAGGACCTTGACGCTCAGGGCTTGGCGACGAGCAGGCGGAGCGGCAGCAGCGGGCCGACCCCGATGTACTCGTGATCCATCAGATCGAGCTTGGACAATGGCAGGCCTTCCATGATCGCGTGCGCCTCGGATGGATCCTTGGCATCGAACAGGAAGACCACGCCGCGCCCGTCGGAGCGCGAATACCATTCGCGAATCTTGCCGTTGAGATAGAGCTGCACGGTCTGCCGGATTTCGTCCGGCATCACGGCCATCACCTGATCGCGGGTGACGCCAGCTTTCGCGGTGAGGATGACCATCACGCCGGTGGTGACGGTGGAGGTGGCTTGTGCTTGCGCAGGGGATGGTGCAGTCATGGAAGTGGTGCCTGTCAAAGTGAGGGTGAGAGCCAGGATTGTGTGACGGATTGTTCGCATCGGTCGCAGGTCTTCGCTCGCGACGGGTGTCGTGATGTTGCGTGGAGCAGCGCGCGTCGCGTTGCCGCTGCTTGTGGCTCCGATGTAGGGTGGCTTTCCGCGAGCGACTATTCGCGATAATGTTCACAGGCCATGAAGCAGAACTTCACAGTCCGGCAAGGCGCGCTCGACGGCGTCGAGGCATTCCTGGCCGTCGCGCAGCACCGCAGTTTTCGCCGCGCGGCGGCCGAGCTCAGCGTCACGCCGTCGGCGATCAGCCAGGCGGTGCGCGCCCTCGAGGCGCGCCTCGGCGCCGTGTTGTTCATCCGCACCACCCGCAGCGTCGGGCTGACCGACGCCGGCGAACGGTTTCTGGCGCGCGCAAGACCGGCATTCGAGGAACTGGTCGCGGCGAGTGGGGCGGCGCGCGAACTCGGGCAGAAGCCCGCCGGGCTGTTGCGCCTCACGGTGCCGCGCTCGGTGGTGCCGATCCTGCTGGAGCCGCTGATCGCCTCGTTCTGCAAGGCCTATCCCGAGATCGAGGTCGAGCTCGCCGCCAGCGAGGAATTGGTCGACCTCGCCGCCGGCGGCTTCGATGCCGGCATCCGGATGGGCCAGTTCATCAACCCGGACATGGTCGCGGTGCGACTGACCAAGCCGTTCCCGTTCGCCATCGTCGGCAGCCCGGACTATCTCGCACGCCGCGGCCGGCCCAAGCGTCCGGACGATCTGCGCGCGCACGCGTGCCTGCGGCTCCGGCGATCGAACGGCGGGCTCGCGCCATGGTCGCTGAACGACAACGGCCGTTCGATCGAGCTTGCCGTGTCGGGATCCTTCATCGGCCATGATTTCCCGACGCTGGTCGGCGCCGCCATCGAAGGCGTGGGTCTCGCGCAAGTCCCCGCACCGCTGATATCAGGCGCTGTGAAGGAGAAGAAGCTCGTCCGCGTGCTGGAGCCATTCGCGCCGACCACGCCGGGCGTGTTTCTCTACTATCCCGGTCACCGCCAGATCATGCCGAAGCTGCGCGCCTTCATCGATCATGTGAAGCGCCGGCCGGGAGCCGCGCGATGAGCCAAATGTAGGATGGGTGGAACGAAGCGTGACGACACCGCGCTGTTTGAAATCTTGAATCGAGAACCATCCCCATCGTCATCCCGGCGAAGGCCGGGACCCATAACCACGAATGTGAATTATTGCGCGACGCCATGGCCGCAGCTTTCTTCAACAACACAACCCTGTGGTTATGGGTCCCCTGAGTTCGCAAACGAAGTGCAACACTTCCTTGAGGAGGTGTTGCCATGGGGCGGACTTACAAGCAGCTCTCTCTGGACGACCGATGCGAGATTGCCTGCCTATCGGCCAATGGCAGCTCGGTCCGGCAAATCGCGGCAGCTCTGGATCGCTCGCCATCAACGGTCTCTCGGGAACTGAGGCGCAATCGGGGGAGCCAGGTCGGCTACAAGCCAAACTATGCCCAGCACCAGATGCGAGCGCGGCGCTGGACGGGCGGACGCCTCGAACGGGAGCCCGGCCTGCGCCGCGCGGTGTTGGAACGCCTTCGCCGGGGCTGGTCGCCCGAGCAGGTCGCCGGCCGGCTGGCCCGCGAGTCCGGGCGCAAGGTGATCTCGCACGAGACCATCTACCGCTTCATCTATGCCCAACTCAGGCGCACCACGGATTTCAACTGGCGGCGCTATCTGCCGCGCGCCAAGAGCAAGCGCGGCCGCCGCGGCAAGAGGGGCGGCAGCCCCGCAAGCTTCATCGAAGGCCGTGTTTCCTTGGCAAATCGGCCGATCGAAGTGGCCGACCGCAGCGTGCCCGGACACTGGGAGGCCGACCTGATGATGTTCTCGAAATACGGTCAGGCCGTGCTGACCGTGCACGAGCGCACCTCGCGTCTGCTGCTCGGCATCCGCCTTGCCAGCAAGGTCGCGCGCGGTGTCGCCCGCCATCTCGTGGGCTTCTTCGCGACCCTGCCACAGGAGCTGCGCCAGACCGTGACCTTCGACAACGGCACCGAGTTCGCCGGTCACCTGGCGCTGCACCGCCTCTCGATCGAGACCTTCTTCTGCGATCCCCACGCCCCCTGGCAGAAGGGCGGCATCGAGAACGCTATCGGCAGGATGCGCCGCTTTATTCCCCGCAAGACCGATCTCGTAACCCTCTCGACCGCCAGATTCCGCCAGTTCATCGCCGCCTACAACAACACCCCGCGCAAATGCCTTGACTACCGCACGCCTGCCGAGGCCTTTGCTCAAGTGTTGCACTTCGAATGTGAATCTACCTCCTGGCTTTCGCCAGGACGACACCGAGGACGAGGCACGCGCGCCGACAACAGCGGGGAGGTCGAGCCACTCGGCCTCACACCTTCTCCCTCACGAACCTGTTTCGCAACGTGCCGATGCCGGTGATGTCGATCTCGACCACGTCGCCGTCCTTCAGGTCCGGCGAGGCGCCGTCGGTGCCCATCCAGATCACGTCGCCGGGCCATAGCGTGAAATACCTGGTCAGTTCGACCAGGAAGGGCACCACGCCGAAGATCATGTCGGCGGTCGCGAAGCGGTTGGTCTCCTTGCCGTTGACGCGGACCGCGGTCTCCATGCTGTCGAGGTCGACATCGGTCTCGATCCACGGCCCCATCGGCTTGAACGTGTCGGCGTTCTTGGAGCGCCACAGGCTGCGATCCGCCTTCTGCCAGCTGCGCTCGCTGACGTCGTTGCCGATGGTGTAGCCGAACACGCAATCCATCGCGTTCTGCTCGGTGAGATGCTTCACCTTCCTGCCGATGACGACGACGAGTTCGCCCTCATAATGGATCTTGTCCGTCGCGAAGGAGGGGATCACGACCTCCTCGTCATGCGCGATCAGCGCGTTCTGCGCGCGATAGCCGATCTCGGGCCTGTCCGGGACGGCCGGCACTTCGCCGCGCTTGTCGGCGGCTTCCTTGAGGTGCTTCAGATAGTTCAAGCCGACGCAATAAAAGGTGCGCGGGATCAGCGGCAATTCGATCTTGACGTCCTTCAACGCATGCGTCTTCGACGTCTTGCTCCATTCACCGAACGGATCGCCGTTGACGGTGGTGACGGTGTCGCCCTCGACGAGGCCCCAGGACGTCGTGCCCGCGGCGGTGAATTTCAGCCAGCGCATGATGATGTCCCTCTATTCCGCGGCCTGCGCGCGGGTCTTCCAGGCGCCCGCGGCCGGGCGCTTGAGCCCAAGATTCTCGCGCAGCGTCGAGCCGGCGTAATCCGTGTGGAACAGCCCGCGCTTCTGCAGCTCGGGCACCACGTGCTTGACGAAATCGGCGTAGGAGCCGGGCACGCAGGTTGCGGCGATGACGAAGCCATCGCAACCGCGCTCCACGAACATTTCCTCCAGCTTGTCCGCGATCTCCTTGGGACCGCCGACCATCGCGTCCTGCACTTGCCCGCGGCCGGAGAAGGTGACGAAGTCGCGCGTCGAGGGATTGCTCTTGCCGGAGGTGCGCAGCACGCCGTCGCGGATGCCGAGCATGCCTTGCATGCCCTGCAGCTCCTCGGTGGTCAGCGGCTCGTCGATCGGTTTGGCGCCGAAATCGAAGTTGAGGCCTTCGGCGAGCAGCGACAGCGCATCGATCTCGAGCGGCAGCTTCTGGATCACCGCCATCCGGTCCTCGGCCTCGGCCTTGGTCGCGCCGGTGACCGGGGTGATCAGATTGCAGAGGAACATCTGGTCGGGATCGCGTCCCGCCTTGGCGGCTTCGCCCCGGATCGCATCATAGCCCTGCTTGGCATTGGCGAGATTGCGCGCGGCGGTGAAGATCACCTCGCCCCAGCGCCCTGCGAAGCGCTGGCCACGGCCCGAAGCGCCGGCCTGGATGATCACGGGATGGCCCTGTTGCGAACGCGGAACGGTGAACGGCCCGCGCGACCTGAAGGCCGGTCCCTTGTGGTCGAGCCGCTTCACCCTGGTCGGATCGGCGAAGCGACCGCTTTGCTTGTCCATGATCAGCGCGCCGTCTTCCCAGGTGTCCCAATGGCCGAGCACGACCTCCATGAACTCATCGGCACGGTCGTAGCGATGATCGTGCTCGAGGTGCTGCTCGCGGCCCATGTTGAGCGCTTCGCCGTCATTGACCGACGTCACCACGTTCCAGGCGGCGCGGCCACCGGACATCAGGTCGAGCGTTGCGAAGCGGCGCGCGACATCGAAGGGCTCGTAGTAGGTGGTCGAGCAGGTCGCGCCAAGGCCGAGCTTCTCGGTGACCATGCCCATCGTGGTCAGCACGATCAGCGGATCCATCTTCACGCAGCGGATGCCGTATTCGACGGTGTGGGCGTGGTCGTTGCCGTAGCGGTCCGGCATCGCCAGGCGGTCGTCGAAGAAGGCCATGTGGAACTTGCCGGCCTCCAGGATCCTGGCGATCTCCTGATAATAGTCCGCCGACATCGAATCGTTGCGCGAGTCAGGATGCCGCCAGGAGCTCGGCAGGTTCGTGCAGTTCTGCGCCTGCAAAAAGCCAACCAGCGCCATTTGCCGTGTCATGTCGTTCTCCTGTGTCCGGAACTATCAGCGAAGGTCGAGCTCATCGGTGAGCTTGTAATCGGCGGCGAGTGCCTTGAGCTTGTCCCAGGTCGCATCCTCGATCTCGATGCCGTCCTTGCGCCGCTGCTGCTCGCGCAGATATTCGATCTCGCCGGGATAGAACACGCCGCGGCTCCCTTCCGAGGGCGGCGTCGATTTCAAATAGCGGGCGAAGTCGGCGACTTCCTTCCTGAAGTCCTTGAGCGGACGGAATGCGGCGACGTTGAACACCGCCATGAAGCAGCCGTCGTTGTGCCGGCCGGTCGGCTCGACGCCGAAGCCGAGCCCGGTCAGGAGGCCGCACAGCACCTCGACCATCGCGGCAAGGCCCGAGCCCTTGTAGCCTTCGCTGCCGCCGAGCGGCAGCAGCGCGCCGCCCTTGCGGTAGTCCTTCGGGTCCGTGGTGTCGCGCCCCTCGGCATCGATGATCCAGCCCTTCGGGATGCTCTCGCCGCGCGCCACCGCGAGCTGGATCTTGCCGGCGGCGACCGCCGAGGTCGCCATATCCAGGTAGAACGGCGCCTCGAGATCGGAGGGCACCGCGATCGAAAGTGGGTTGGTGCCGAGCCGGGCCTCGCGGCCGCCGAACGGCGCCACGTGTTTCGGCGAGCGGCCGGAATCGGCGGCCGCAATCCCGATCATGCCTTCGCGCATCGCCATCATCGGGTAATGCGCGAGCCGTCCGACATGACTCTGCCGGAACACGGTGCAGGCCGCGACATTGGCAGTCCTCGCCTTGTTGATGGTCATCTCCATCGCCTTGGCGTTGACGTGGAAGCCGAAGCCCCAATGACCGTCGATCACGGTCGTGGTCGGCGTCTCCTGCACGATGGTCCATTGCGCGCCGGGCACGATGTGGCCGGCCTTGATGCGGTCGATATAGGTCGGGATTGCGATCACGCCGTGGGAGTCGTGGCCGGCGAGGTTGGCGTTGACGCAGCCGGAGGCGACTGCGTTCGCCTCCTCCTCAGATGCGCCGGCGCCCCGCAGGAGCGCCGCGCCGATGCGCGTGAGACGGTCGGCCTGGACGATCGGCATGGGATTTTCCTCGCGGTCTGCCCGCGTGATGCGCGGGTCGTGCTTGCTGTAGTCGACGTCATGCTCTCAAAGCGCCGAGGGGCGAGCAAGGGCAGAAAATCCGGTCGGCCATACCGCCAGCAGGGTGCTCGCCGCCGCGATTTCACGGAGTGGAACGGGCGCGGTCGCGTTACGGAATTTGGCTGCTCCGGCGGCGCGAGCGGGACGTCCATCCGCGCCTCGCCGTCCTCCGCCTCAGGCTGGCACACCGGTGTCCGTAATATCCCGGAAAACCGCCGCCCGCGTTCGTCAGCCGTTTACTTTGTCGTGCAACTTGCCGGATACGCTAACCACCACTTAGGCCTCTCGCGGGCAATGTTCCCCGCCAGATTGGAGGGGTTGGCCCCGGGGCCTTCAGGAATCGTGCAGTCGAGCATCGGGCGTACATTCGCGGCGTTGAGTGCCACCAACGAAGCGATCCTGTACGCGAAATCACCAGAAGAATTGTACGGCAAGGTCTGCGAAGCCGCGTTCTCGAGCGGGAGCTTCCTGGCCGCGACCGTGTTTTTGCTGGAGCCGGATACCGGTCTCCTGAAGTTCGCGGCCGGCTTCGGCGACGATGTCGCGCGACTACGCAGTATCACCATTTCCGCGATCGCCAACACCCCGGAGGGAGAAGGCGTCGCCGGCCGGGCGTTCCGCGATCAGAACGCCTGCGTCGCCAACAACTATGTCAACGACGCCCGTTCGGCCGCCTGGCGCAACGGTGCCGCGGCGGCCGGCGTCGGCGCGGCGGCGGCCCTGCCGCTGGTCTGCAACCGGCGCAGCGTCGGCGTCTTCATGGTGACGCGGCGCGAGGCCCAGTCGCTGGGCGAAGAGATCGTTTCGCTGCTGGAGCGCATGGCCGCGAACGTGTCCTTCGCGCTCGATAATTTCGACCACGAAGCCTCGCGCAAGAGCGGTGAGCGGGCGACGCGGCGGCTCAACCGCATGTTCGGTGCCATCAGCGCCACCAACGAAGCCATCCTGCGCGCCAAGACCGAGCAGGAGCTGTATCAGCTCGTGTGCGATGCCGCGGTTTTCAGCGGAAAGTCCTTCGCCACGGTGGTGCTGCTGGCCGAACCCGACACGCACTGGTTCGAGCCCGTCGCCGGCACCGGCGAGGCGCTCGACCTGATCACGCAGACGCGCTTCTCGACCGATCCGGACAACGTCTACGGCAAGGGGATTTGCGGCGAGGCGTTCCGGACCCAGCGGCCCTGCGTTGAGCACGATATCCCGATATCGATGAGCCCGTCGCATATGCCGATCGGCGGCAGCGGCCTGATGGCCTGCGTCGCGCTGCCGCTCACCCGGTTCGGCAAAAGCGTCGGCGTCCTGATCTTCTTCACCGGCAATTCCTGGGCGCGTGACGAGGAGATCATCGCGCTGCTTGCGGGGATCGCCGAGAATGTCTCGGTCGCGCTCGACAATTTCGGCCGTGCCACCGAAAAGGCCAGGGCCGACGCCGAGCGCGAGCGGCTGTCGCGGATGTTCGCGGCGCTGAGCGCGACCAACGAGGCGATCATGCGCGCGAGATCACGGCTCGAGATGTTCGAGCTGGTCTGCGCGGCGGCGGCGCATGGCGGCGGATTCAACTCCACCAGCATCCTGATCGCGAAGCCCGGCGACGATTTCCTGGAGATGATGGCGGTCGCGGGACCGACCGCGGCAAATGCGCGCCGCCTCAACGTCTCGCGCAGCGAGGCACGCCCCGAAGGGCGCGGCGTCTGCGGCCGGGCGTTCCGCTCCCGGCGCGCCTGCATCAACAACGATTTTCTGGGCGACGTCGCCAGCAACCCCTTCCGCGACGTCATCGACCGCGAGGACGCGCGATCGGGCGCGGCATTCCCGCTGATCGTCGACGACGAGCCGGTCGGCGTGATGCTGTTCATCTCCGCCAAGCGCAACACCTTTTCGCCCGAATTCGTCGAGCTGTTGCAGCGCCTCGCCGACAACGTCTCCTATGCGCTGGGCAGCTTCGATCGCGCCGAGGAGAAGGTCCGCACCGAGGCGCAGAAGGAGCGTCTGACGCGCATGCTCGCGGCTCTGAGTGCGACCAACGAGGCGATCATGCGGGCAAAATCCCGCAGCGAACTGTTCGATCTGGTCTGCGATGCCGCGGCGGTCGGCGGCCAGTTCGTCTCGGCAACGATCAGGCTGGTGCGCCCCGGCGAGGTCTTCCTGGACAATGTGGCCGCCTCGGGCCCCGACCGGGTGCGGGCCCGCGAGGTTCAGCTGTCGGCCGACGCGACGCGTCCGGAGGGACAGACGCTGACCGGCGTTGCGATCCGCACGCGCAGGCCCTGCATCAGCAACGACTATCTCAGCGATTTCGGCCCCGAATCGCACGTCTATCCGGCCGCGCGCGACAGCGGCAGCAAATCGGGCGCAGCCCTGCCGCTGCTCAAGAACGGCGAGGCGATCGGCGCGCTGGTGTTTCTCTCCAGCGAGTTCGGCACCTTCAGCCCGGAGATGATGGCGCTGCTGCAGCGGCTTGCCGAGAACGTGTCGTTTGCGCTGGCCAATTTCGATCGTGCCGACGAGAAGGCGCGGGACGACGAGCAGAAGGAGCGGCTGTCGCGGATGTTCGCGGCGCTGAGCGCGACCAATGAGGCGATCATGCGGGCGAAGTCCCGCGCCGAATTGTATCGACTGGTCTGCGCGGCGGCGGCGACCGGCGGCAAGTTCACCTCGACCACGATCGCGCTGGCGCAGACCGGAAGCGACTATCTGCGGATCGTCGCGATTGCGGGGCCGGCGGCGGAGGGCGCGCGCCAAGTGACGCTTTCGACCAGCGAGGCGCACCCCGAGGGGCGCGGCGCCTGCGGCCGGGCGTTCCGCTCCGGCAAGGCGTGCATCATCAACAACTATTTTGCCGATCCCGAGACCGCCGCCTTCCATGAGCGCGCCCGGCTCGATGGAACGCAGTCCAGCGCCTCGTTTCCGCTGATCGTCAGCGGGCAGGTGGTCGGGGTCATGATCTTCGTCGCGATCGACAAGGACACCTTCACGCCGGAGTTCGCCGAGTTGCTGCAGCGCCTCGCCGACAATCTGGCGTTCGCGCTTGAGAGCTTCGATCGCGCCGATGAGAAACACAAGGCCGATGAGCGCATCGAATATCTTGCCTCGCACGACAGCCTGACCAATCTGCCAAACCGCGAGACGTTCAACGAGATGCTGCATCACGCGATCTCGGCGGCGGATCGCCATCGCCGGCACCTCGCGGTGCTGTTCATCGATCTCGACCGTTTCAAGGTCATCAACGATTCGCTGGGTCACGAGGCCGGCGACCTGCTCCTGGTGGCGATCGCCGAGCGGCTGCGTGGATCGATGCGCGCGAGCGACGTGGTGGCGCGGCTCGGCGGCGACGAGTTCGTGGTGATCCTCGAGGAAACCGCCGAGCGGGACGACGTCGAGCGCATCGCCGGCGATCTTCTGGTTTCGCTCAGCCAGCCGCTGCAGCTCAGCGGGCACGAGTGCCACACGACGGCCTCCATCGGCATCGCGATGTATCCGGCCAACGGCTCCGACGCGCAGACGCTGACCAAGAACGCCGACATGGCGATGTACCTCGCCAAGGAAGACGGCAAGAACGGCTACCGCTTCTTCTCCAACGAAGTGAAGACGCAGTCGATCGAACGGCTGTCGCTCGAGAGCGCACTACGCCGCGCGCTGGAGCGCGAGCAGTTCTCGCTGAACTACCAGCCCAAGGTGGACATGGGGACCGGCCAGATCACGGGGGTCGAAGCGCTGCTGCGCTGGGCTCATCCCGATCTCGGCAGTGTCTCGCCGGCGCAATTCATTCCGCTTGCGGAGGAAACCGGGCTGATCGTGCCGATCGGCCGCTGGGTGCTGAATGAGGCCTGCGCGCAAGCCATGGCCTGGCAGCGCCGCGGCCTCAGGGCCGTGACGATGGCGGTCAACCTTTCACCGCGGCAGTTCGGCGATCCGAATTTGCTCGACGACATCGACGCGGCGCTGGAGGAGAGCGGCATGTCGCCGGCGCTGCTCCAGCTCGAGGTCACCGAAAGCATGGTGATGCGCAACGTGACGCGCGCGGTGCGCGTGCTCGACGCGATCCAGAATCGCGGCATCCGCCTCGCCATCGACGATTTCGGCACCGGCTATTCGTCGATGTCGCTGATGAAGCACTTTCCGATCGACACCATCAAGATCGACCGCTCCTTCGTGCGCGACCTGCCGCAGGATTCGGAGGATCAGGCGATCGCACAGGCGATCATCAGCATGGGCAAGGCACTCGGCATGACCGTCGTCGCCGAAGGCGTCGAGAACTCCGAGCAGCAGGAATTCCTGCGCGCCCATGCCTGCGACGAGATGCAGGGTTTCCTGTTCAGCCGCCCGCTGCCGCCGCGCGATCTCGCCGAATTGTTGAAGCCGTCGCAGGCAGAGGCGTCACCGCCGTTGCAGCCGTCGCTGGATGGCGAGGCGACCAGCGAGGCCGGGCCGGATCTAGGGCGGAAACGCGCTGTCGTCTGACGGCTGTACGGGCAGGTCGCGAACGTCGGAATCTGTGGATGCGACCTTGCGCGAGAAATCATAGGGCCACGGCAGGATGTCCTGGCCGGCCAAGCTCTGGCGCAACACAAGGGCAGCTTCCGCAAAGCGCGCGCCGTCGGGCAGGCGGAACTGGCGGCTCCAGGCGGATGGCAGCGGTTCGGCGGCATCGCGCATCTCGAATGCCGGCCCCCACCACCAGGCCGGCGCGGGCGGCCGTTCCGGTTCCGGAATGGCGCGCCAGCGCACGAACTCGTCGACGATGCGGGCAAATTGCAGCTTGGCGGCGGGATGCATCGAAGGCCCTTCCTTGGGCCGGGATGATAGCATCGCTCCCACCTCGCGCAACGCGGCTATTGGCGGCCGTGCTGCCAATGCGTCGTCACATCGGAGCCCGATTTGTTGAGGTGGACATGCTGGTCGACATGATCGACCCAGGACAGCGGAATGAAGTGATGGTGCTGACCGTCAGGCGAGCTTTGCTTGGTCAGCTTGATCTTGTCGGTGCCTTCCATGTGGTCGACCTTGCCGACGGTTTTCTTGTCCGACGAGATCACATCCATATGTTCCCGAATGTCGGCAGCGTTTGCCATGCGTCATCTCCTCGTCATGCTGATGGGGATGAAACGCCGCCTGGATGCAAAGGTTGCTAGCCGGTTCCGGCTACTTCTGCTCGACCTCGGTCGCGGTGGCCGGGCCTTCGCCCATGATCAGCAGCACGGCGTCCTCGTCCTTGGCGCCGTCCCAGTGCACCTGCTTGCCGAAATGGGTGACGAAGCTGCCGGCCGGCATCGCCACGGTGCCGTGATCGGGATCGAATTTTGGACCCGAGCCGACCCACCAGGTGCCCTTGAGCACCACGATGTAGCGGTCGTTGGGATGGAAATGCGGACGGCTGAAGTGATTGCCCTTGGTCCATTTGGTGTAGACCATGTAGAAGCCGGGCTTCGAGGGATCGCCGACCACGACCGCATTCTGCGCGCCGCGTGCGTCGACCGGGCTCCAGGGAATCTGATCCGGCAGCTTGTAGGTGACGGCGGCCGGATTGAGCTCAGCCGCGGAGCTGACGCTCAGCATCCCGGCGAAGGCCAGCGGCATCATCAGGTATCGCCATGATCGGTTCGACGCCGTCATCGGTATGCTCCCAGATCGGATTTCTCGGGCGACTGCCGCGCCCGTATGCCGCGCAAGCTAGTCGCCCTCGCTTCCGCCGGGCAAGACGCGTCCGTGCATGTCTGATCTCAGGATTGCGACAGCGATCCGTGACACAACGCAGTTGCAATATGAAAAAGCATTTACGCCGCCGCAGACGATGATAGGTTGCGCGCCAACCAAAAGACGGGAGGATAACCTTGAAGAAGCATCTGTCGATACTGGCGGCGGGACTTGTGATCGGTGCGGCCGCGCTGCAATTTTCCACCGCCGCCTCGGGGGACGACGGCTGGGTCACGCTGCTCGACAGCTCCAAGAAGGGTGACTGGGACGAGGTCGGCAAGGCCAATTGGGCGATGAAGGACGGCGCGCTGGTCGCCGACAAGCTCGACGGCAAGGATCTCTCCTATCTCGTCAGCAAAAACCAATACAAGGATTTCCAGATCCGGGCGGAGTTCTGGACCGACGAGGATGCCAACAGCGGCATCTTCATCCGCTGCGAAGGCAACAAGGTGATCGACTCCAAGGTCTGCTACGAGGTGAACATCTTCGACAAGCGGCCGGACCCGACCTACGGCACCGGCGCGATTGTCGACGTCGGCAAGGTCGATCCGATGCCGAAGGCGGCCGGCAAGTGGAACGTCTACGAGATCACGGCGCAGGGGCCGCATTTCGTCGTGACGCTGAACGGCCAGAAGACCGTCGACGCCCAGGATTCCAAGCACGCCAACGGCTATATCGCGCTCCAGTATGGTTCGGGCGTGGTCAAGTTCCGCAAGGTGCAGATCAAGCCGCTCTGACGGCGTCGGTTGAGCGGGGCCTCGATCGCACTGCGACGAGGCCCCTCCTTATTGAGGAGCACTGTCGGTCGTAGAGACCTTCCGATCGTCGCCTTGCGTGCGCAGATGATGGCCGATCACGAGCCCGGTCAGGCACAGCAACAGCCCAAGTGCCGGCGGCGCAAACAGCGCCTCTTCCTGGAAGATGCCGTTCACCAGCACCACCATCGTGCCGAAGGCGGCGAGCCCCTGGATGAGGATTCCCGACGAGGCGTAGAGCCGCCAGGCCTTCAGCGCCATCGCCAGGAAGTAGCCAAGCGGCACCAGCGAGCCGATCCCCATCTGGTACAGCAGCACGCCGACGGCGCTCTCCACCGCGCCGTCCATCGTGCCGGCCGCCTGCGCGGCGTTCCAGTCGATCGAGAAATAACCTTCGGAGAGGTTGCCGCCGACGCCAAGTCCGCGGCCGATGGGATTTTGCCGAAAGCCGTCCCATCCGCCCATGAAGCCGATCACGTGGAAGTCGCCGATCTGGAGTCCGATATAGATCGCCGCGATGGCGTACAGCACGAGCCCGACCAGCGCGACGGCAAGGGTGACGGTTGCGCCGAGCAGCCACGTTGCCGTCCAGCCCAAGGCGACGAAGATGACCAGGATGAGCGCGCCTTTCACGCTACAGCAAATCAGCAGCGGGATCGCAGCCAGCGCCAGCCAGCGATATCCGACCGCGAACAGGAACAGGATGGAGAAGGCGATTCCGTAACCGAAGCTGATCGGGCTCATATTCGGTCCGAAGATGCGCAGCAACGACGAGAGGCCGAGGTCCTCGAACAACGGGCTGTTGAGAAAACTGAAACGGAAGCGATCGATCAGATCCACCGGCACCCTGCCGGTTGCGCGCATCTCGGCTTCCCAGGATCCGGAGCGGCTCGCCTTGAGTTCGTCGAAGTGCCAGAACGTGTAGCCGTTGGTGATGGAGAGCCAGAAATCGCGGAACAGCAGTTCGACATATCCGCAGACGATCAGCAGCGCGGCAACCGTCACCAGGAAGGGCGTGATGCGGATCTCGAAGGTTGCGGCCGTCAGCAGCGATAGCTGAAACAGAAACAGCGGCAGCGCTATGTTGCGCAGATAGACGAGGGCCGCGTGCGAATCCTGCGTGGCGCCGAGCAGGAAATACGCCGTCACGGTTGCGAGCGTGATCAACCCCCATTTCATGATCCGGTCGATCTCGGCGGAATGTTTCCGCTCGTGCAGCGCATAGAGCGCCAGCGTGACCAGCCACATCACCGCGATGACCAGGAAATTATAGCCCTTGACGAAATCCATCTCCTGCTCGGTCGTCATGTAGGACGACAGGATCGAAACGAAGAGGTTCTGGAAGAAGATGATGAAGATGGCGATCGACGGCGCGTAGGCCGGCACCGCGAGCACGATGGCGCAGCCGATCAGACTTTCGACGACGATCGCGAGTCCGGCGTTGGCCGCCTGCATGATCGGCGCGAATGCGATCGATGCCACGGCGATGCCGAGTGCAGGAATCAGATCGCCGGCCAACAGCGGCCGCGGGGCTATCTCTGCTCGCACAGGCTCTGACCTAACGTGACCGGACGTGTGGGTGCCACACCGCATCGTCGATCTAGCCGCGCATTGTGTAAGAACCGGTTAACCAGATGGGTCAGCGTGTCCCGAGCAGGGCCCTCAGCGCCTCGCGGTCGACCTTGCCAGTGACCGGGTCGGCGAGGCCGAAGCCTTGCGAGAGCTCCCAATGGGTCCAGCCCCAGCATTGTTGCCGGGCGTAGGCCGTCACGCCGGCGAGCCAGCGCAGCCGGCTGTCGCGCGGCGCTCCGGCCTTGAGCACACCGAATTCATTGATGATGATCGGCCGCGAATATTGCCGTTGCCAGGCGGCGGCAGGCTCGAGCCATTTGTCGATGCCGCGGTCGGGAATGGCGCGGTCCACCATCGCGAGCGCCTTGCGCTTGTCCAGCGCGGTGAGCTGATCCCGCAGCTGCTCAACCCTGGGATCGTCGGCGCGGACCGGATAGGGCAATCCGGTGACGTCGTGCAGCGGCTCACTCGGATCCCAATGGGCCTGATGGGTGAACACCATCGGATCATAGAAGTGGATGGCATAGACGACATTCGGATCGTCGAGCGGAGTGAAATCCGGCAGCGAATCCGCGCGCTGCCAGTTGACCGGACCGGTGACCAGCGTGGTCTGCGGCAGCAGGCCGCGAATGAAGCCGGCCAGTTCCCGGACTTCGCCCTGCCATTGCGCGGCCTCGACATCCGGCTCGTTCAACAGTTCCGCAAACACGCGGTCGGACGGATAGCGCTGCATGACCCGTGCGAGCTCGGTCCAGGCGCGCTTCATTTCGATCATCGCGCCGGGCGGATCGTCCTTGTGCAGCGCGTTGAAGCGCTCGCCGGAATGCAGATCGATCGACACCGCATAGCCGAGCGCGAGCAGGGTCTTGAGCGCCGCATCGACGGTGCGCAGGCGGCTGTCGATCTCCGCTTTCGCGGCGAAGCGCGGCATGACGAAGTCGGCGGGCACCGGCAGCCGGATGTGGGTCATGCCGGCCTTGCGCAGCTCGAGCAGCAGGCCGCGGGGCGGCGCCGACCGCGGATCGGCGATCCAGCCGTCGGCATTCACGCCGCGTGACAGCGCCTCGAGCCGGTCGGCCGGGACACCTTCGATCAAGGCGGGGCAGGCCCGCGCGGCGACCGACAGCAGAATCGACGCGCTGACCGCGAAGGCAAGGATCGATGGCCGCGTCATGACCGATCAGCGTGCGATGGCTGTCGCGGGATCGTGACGGGTTGCGGGGCGCTCACGAATATACTGCCTGTTGTGTTCGAGTCGGCCGGGGTTGCGGGCGTCGTCCGAAAGATAGCTCGGCCAAGCAACGATGCGGTAAAGACGTAACACGAAAATTTAACTTATGCGCCTTCGGCGACTGTCCACGAGAATCGCAAACGCAGCGTTTGGTCGCGACCGCGCCGTGCTGGCGCTGCGTCACTATCCGAAATTCTCGGCGCGGCTGAAGCAGGCGCTCGGCAAGGCGACCCCGTCGCGCGAAGAGGATTGAGCCGCCGGTGCGGCGCGCCGCTAAAGCGCGATGAGATTAGGTTGAATCGTCATCGCGCCTTAGCTCTTTGTTTGAGCATGATCTTTTCGGAAAACCGCTTCGCACTTTTCCGGATCATGCTTTAGATCCCTCGGACCACGCCCGGCTGGCCCGGTGCGCATTCCAGCGCAGCACGGTCCCAGTTCGCGTTGATGGCCGCGGCCTCATAGCTCGATTGCAGGAATTCGAGCAGCGCCTTGTCGGGGTCTGCAGCCGTCCGCATGGCGTCGTATGGCAGGATGAATTCGCCAAGCGCCTCACTGAAGAACGCAGCATCGGGCCGTACCGGCATGCTGCGATAGCCCGCGGGTTCCGGATAGGCGTAGGAATAGAATGCGGGATAATCGATCGCGCCGCCGCCCGGCCAGAAGCCGGCGCTGCTGACCTCGTGCGAATAGGCCTCGTGCGCCACCTCATCGGGCAAATGGGGCACGCCGCCGGGATGCCGCGGCGCGGTTCTGCCGGAAAACCGCGTCACCGCGAGATCGAAGCTACCCCAGAAGAAATGCACCGGGCTCGCCTTGCCGAGAAATCCGGTCCGGAATTGCTTGAACACGCGGTCGCAGTTCACGAGGATCCGGTGAAACCTGTGCACGGCATCCGCGTCGTAGGACGCATGCTGCGTATCCTGCGAGAACCGGATCGCATCGGCGACTTCGTTCGGTATCTCGTCAATGGCGACGTCGATGCCGAGGTCCTTCAGATTGGTCATGACCGCCGCGTAGAAGCTTGCGACCGATTGACCGGCCAGCGCGAATTGCCGTCCGGTGCCGTCGCTGGTCGAGATGCGCAGCATGTGATCGATGAAATCGAAGTCGATCTGGAACGTGCGATCGCCGTCGGGGATCGGCGAGGTCGTCAGCCCGCGCGCCGTGACATAGAGCGTGACGTGCCAGGAGTGATTGAGCCAGGGCGACTTCACCAGCCGGATCTTGCCGGCGATCTGGGTGAAGAGCTGGAGCGTGGCACAGCTGTCGCGCCACGCCGCGGTCGGCAGTTCCGGCCAGCGGGTCTTTTGTGTGTTGGTCATGACAAAACCTCTGGGCTGCGCGACGTACAGTGTTTCGGCTATCACGATTTGATCGCGATGACCTTGGGGAACCGATCCTCTCGTTCCGCGCGACGTGCTCTGGTCGGCGAAGCGCACCAACGCGCTTTGCCGTCAAACCGCATGTAGGTTAGTTCGCGGCCCAAGCTCCGCGGCCCTCACCGGCGGCATATCGTCGAGGGCGGCAATGCGGCGGTCAATCTCGCCGATGACGCGTTCCGAGAACGGCCCGAGGTGCATGTACAGCGCCATCAGCATCACGATGTAACGCAGCGCGCCCGGATTGGTCTTGGCGACGTCGACGAAGGTCTTCCAGAACGGCTCACGAACCTTCGGCAGCGCCCGCATGATCTTGTGTACGCTGTCGATGCCGCCAAGCCTTTTACGCACATCGCCATCCGGGAGATCGCGGCGCCGGTCGGACCGGTCGAGCATGGCTGCGAGACGCGACAGCCGTCCTGCATAGGCTGCCGGACTGTAGACGTGCCCGAGCACGGCCTTGTAATCGGCAAGGATGTCACGAAGCGGACGCTTGGTATCGAAATTACAGCCGAGCGTGCACTGATCGCCCGCCTGCTCGACGTTCATGAGGTCATGGCCCTGGTGCAAGCGGCCTTCCGCGGCCAACCGCCGTGTAAGCTGCGTCCCTGGCAGCGCATAAAGCAGTCCAACGATGGAGACTGGAATGCTCGCCTCCTCGATGAAGTCGATCATTGCCTGCCCCATCGAGCCATTCTCGCTATCGAACCCGACGATGAAGCCCGCGGTGACGAACATGCCGTAGCCGTAGATCTTGTGAATGCACTCGGCGATGTTGCGCCGGGTGTTCTGCTTCTTCTTCATCTGCACGAGCGTCTCGGGATCCGGGCTCTCGATGCCGACGAAGATCGCGAAGAAGTTCGCATCCTTCATTGCCTGCAACAGTTCGCTGTCGTCCGCGATGTTGATCGAGGCTTCGGTTGAGAACTCGAATGGATAGTCGTGGTCTTCCAGCCACGCTTTGAGCCGCGGCATCAAGGTGCGGAGGTTCTTCTTGTTGCCGATGAAATTGTCGTCGACGAAATCGACATGCCCGCGATAACCGTGATCGTAGAGTGCCTGCAACTCTGCGAGAATCTGATCGTTGGTCTTGGTACGCGGCACGCGGCCATACAACTCGATAATGTCGCAGAACTCGCAAGTGAACGGGCAGCCACGCGAATACTGCAAGCCGATGTATAGATAGTGATCGAAGTTGAGAAGATCGTAGCGAGGCATCGGGCTCAGCGTGACATCTATCTTGAATTTCTCGGCGATGAACACGCCTTTGCGTTCGCCGCTTTCCCAAGCGGCGATGAACTGCTCGATGACATGCTCGGCCTCGCCGATCACCTGAAAATCCGCGTCCGCGTAAAGATGCGGGCTCGAGGAGACGTCCGGTCCGCCGACACATACCGGCTTGCCGTGCCGGTGTGCGAGATCGATCAGGTGGAGAAAATCAGGCTGCTGGTTGAGCATGCCGCCGATCATGACAAGATCGGCCGAGTCGAGATCGGCGTCCGTCAAGGGCTCGGTGTTACGGTTGACAAGCCGGATGTCCCAATGCTTCGGCAACATAGCGGCGACGGTGATCAGGCCGAGTGGCGCCGTTGGATACTTCGCACCGACGAGTTCGCAGGCATCCGCATAGTTCCAAAACGAATTCGGAACGAACTTCGGATAGATCATCAGGACGCGGCAGGGAACCGTCATGTTGCTCCGGCCTGGATATTGACGCGCACGATGACACGCGGCTTGTCGCCGCTCAAGGGCTCGATTCGCGGCCAATTGTCAGGCGATCTTGGGCATGGACGCCTATTACGTCGATTATCGGCTTTTCTTGGCGTCTCTTGGCATCTCTTGGCGTTGGAGCAGCGATCGCTCTTGCGCCGTTGTCCGGCAACGACGTTGCGACTTAGGTAGGGGCGGCAATCGCGAACGGGAATGCCGCCCCCATCGCATCAGCCGTGAAGTTTCCTGGCGGTCTCCGCGATCTGGCGGCCCTGATAGCGTGCGCCGGCGAGCTCGTTGGCGCTGGGCTGGCGGCTGCCGTCGCCGCCGGTGATGGTGGTGGCACCGTAGGGCGCCCCGCCGGTGACCTCGTCGAGCTTCATCTGGCCAGCGAAGCCGTAGTTCATGCCGACCACCACCATGCCGAAATGCAGCAGGTTGGTGATGATCGAGAACAGCGTGGTCTCCTGGCCGCCGTGCTGGGTCGCGGTGGAGGTGAAGGCGCCGCCGACCTTGCCGTGCAGCGCGCCCTTGGCCCAGAGGCCGCCGGCCTGGTCGAGGAAGTTCGCCATCTGCGAGGCCATCCGGCCGAAGCGGGTGCCGGTGCCGACGATGATCGCGTCGTAGTTCGCGAGGTCCTCGATCTTGGCGACCGGCGCGGCCTGATCGAGCTTGTAGTGCGAGGCTTTCGCGACTTCGGTCGGCACCAGTTCCGGCACGCGCTTGATGTCGACGGTGGCGCCGGCTTCGCGCGCGCCTTCGGCGACGGCATTGGCCATGGCTTCGATATGGCCATAGGCGGAGTAATAGAGGACGAGAACTTTGGTCATGGTGGTCTCCGTTGGGTTTGAGGTAGGGGAAGATGATTTGGGGAGGGGCATGCGCGGACGTCGGTCCGCGCATGCAGGGTGAGTGGTGATCAGGCCGCGTCGACGAGCACGAGCTCGGAGTCTTCGAGCGCCGTGATCTTCAGCTTGGCCTCGTCGCGGATCGCGGCGCCGTCGCGGGCATTGACGCGGACGCCGTTGATCTCGACGGAACCCGCCGCGGGCACGAGGTAGAGGTGCCGCGACTGCTGCGGCTCGTACTCGGCGCTCTCGCCGGCCTTCAGCGTGGTGGCGAGCACTCGCGCATCGGCGCGGATCGGCAGTGCATCCGCATCGTCCTCGAAGCCACTCGCGATGGTGACGAGCTTGCCGGAGCGGTCCGCCTTCGGGAACGGCTTTGAGCCCCAGGTCGGCTGGCCGCCTCGCGCGGTCGGCTCGATCCAGATCTGGAAGATCCGCGTTCTGGTCGGCTCGAGATTGTATTCGGAGTGGCGGATGCCGCTGCCGGCGCTCATCACCTGCACGTCGCCCGCTTCAGTCCGGCCCTCGTTGCCGAGGCTGTCCTGATGGGTGATTGCGCCCTCGCGCACATAGGTGATGATTTCCATGTTGGCGTGGGGATGGGCGGGAAAGCCGGTGTTCGGTGCGATCTCATCGTCGTTCCACACGCGCAGCGCGCCGTGGCTGACATTGTCGGGATCGTAGTGGCTGGCGAAGGAGAAATGATGCTTGGCCTTCAGCCAGCCGTGATCGGCGCCGCCGAGCTTTGCGAAAGGTCTGAGTTCGATCATGGTCATTCCCCTTGATGTCGATGTTGAGGAGCGGGCCGGGCGCTCTGCGCCCGGCGTCTCCAGAAAATTTTGCGATCAGGCGCCGAACCCGCCGTCGACATTGAGCACCGTGCCGGTGACGAAGGAGGCCTCCGGGCTTGCAAGGAAGAGGATTCCGGCTGCGACTTCCTCGGGACGGCCGAAGCGCTGGAGCGCGTGCTGCTTGCGCTGGGTCTCGGCGAACTCGCCGCCGTCCTTCGGATTCATGTCGGTGTCGATCGAGCCGGGCTGCACCACGTTGACGGTGATGCCGCGCGGTCCGAGGTCGCGCGCCGCGCCCTTGGTGTAGCCGACCACGGCCGCCTTGGTCGCGACGTAGTCGGCAAGGCCCGGGAACGAGGCGCGGTCGGCCAGCATCGAGCCGACGGTGACGATGCGGCCGCCTTCGCCCATCAGCTTGGAGGCGGCGCGGATCGCGGTGATCACGCCGTCGATGTTGATCGCCTCCTGGCGGGCGAGCGTCGCAGTGTCGGCCTCGGGATCGTCGACCGCGCCGCCCGATGCGACACCCGCATTGTTGACCAGGATGTCAAGCCGGCCAAAATCCTTGGCGACAGTCTTCACCAGCTGATCGACATCGGATGACGAGGCCTGGTCCGCCTTGAAGGCGCGCGCCCTGACGCCCTTCGCCTTCAATTCAGCGACGACGGCCTCGGCCTTCTCGGGCGAAGCGACGTAGCTGATGGCGACATCCGCGCCTTCATCGGCGAGAGCGCGGGCAGAGGCCGCGCCGATGCCGCGCGAGCCGCCGGTGACGAGGGCAACCTTCCCTGAAAGCTTCTTGGTCATTGGGTCTCTCCAGTCCCGAATTTCTGATCACCCTTGGATAAGCCTCCGTCTGTGGTATAGAAATAGAAACTGTTGAAACACATTGTTTCCAGTATTGAGCAATCAGGACAGCGGCCCATGTCGAAACTTCCCGATTTCGAGGCCCTCGCGATTTTCGCGAAAGTCGTGGAATTACGATCGTTTGCGGGGGCTGCGAGCGAGCTGGCGATGTCCAAGGCGACGGTGTCGAAGGCGGTGACCCGGCTGGAGGAGCGGCTCGGCGCGCGGCTGTTCAACCGCACCTCGCGCCGGCTCGCGCTGACCGATGCCGGGCACAAGCTGGCGGAGCGCGCGACGCGCCTGCTCGTCGATGGCGAGGCCGCAGAGAACGAGGCGCTGGCGCAATCGGTCGCGCCGCGCGGGCTGGTGCGGCTCGCCGTCCCCATGACGTTCGGCATCAAGGCCGTGGCGCCGCTGCTGCCGGAGTTCTTCGAAGCCTATCCGGAAGTCTCGGTCGATCTGCACTTGAGCGATGCGACCATCGACCTGATCGGCGAGGGCTTCGACATGGCGGTGCGGATCGCGCGGCTGCCGGACTCTTCGCTGATCGCGCGGCGGCTCTTCACCATGCCGCGCTACACGGTCGCCGCGCCGTCATATCTGAAACGCCACGGCAGGCCGACGCATCCGATGCATCTCGCCCAGCACAAGTGCTTCAGCTACGCCTATCTCTCGACGCCGAACGTCTGGCACTACACCAATTCGGCCGGCGAGCAGGCCAGCGTACGCCCGGGAGGGCAGCTTCGCGTCAACAACGGCGAAGCCGTGATGCCGGCACTGATCGCCGGCCTCGGCATCGCCGAGCTGCCCGAGTTCATCGTCGGCGAAGCGATCGCGCGCGGCGAGGTCGAGGTGATCCTGAAGGGCTGGAAGCAGCCCGAGGGCGCCGTGCATCTCGTCACCCCGCCCGGCGGCCCGCGGCCCGCCCGCGTCGAGGTGCTGGCGGATTTCCTGGCGAAGCATTTCGCCAAAGGCCGCGCGCAGCGGAAATAGAAATCCGCACGCGGACCGGTGGAAGGACATCCGCCCCGCCCCGTCACATTCGTGTCATCCCTTTTAAATTGTATAACTTATGTGAACTAACCCATGATCGTGGGCTGCCGCGATCGTCTATTTCTGCGTCCTGGACCGGTGTTGCCGCAAAGCGCATTTTCGGAGGAACCAGATGATTGATCTGACCAAGCACGATTTCACGTCATTGTCGGTGAAGGACCTGCTCGATGCCCGCGAGGCCTATCACGTGCATCTGGCACATCTGCAATCGGTCTATGCCACGGCGATCGGCCGCTATCTGATCCGGGACAACGACCGCAACGCGACGGAAAGAAAGGCGCACTCCAAGCCGCAGGCGCTCGGTCCGCGCACGCTGTTCAATTCGTCGGTCAAGGATTGGTCGTGGCCCTGCATCCTCGTCTTCGTTCGCGACTGGATGAAGCGCTCCGAGCTGAAAAACCATCCCGAGAAGCAGGACCAGCTGGTACCTCCGTTCCTCTATCTGCCGGACGGTCGCGTCGTGCCCACCTGCGTCGTCAAGGTCGATCCGAACGAGGGCAGCCCCGGCACCGTCGATCCGCCGGTGTTCAGGAGCGATCTGGTCGGCGGCGGCTTTCCGGTACAGACCATGATCCAGGGCAAGATCCACCGCGGCTCGATCGGCTGTCTCGTCACCAACGGCGAGACGGTGTTTGCGCTCTCCAACCGTCACGTGGTCGGCGCCGCCGGCCGCGAGATCTTCGCCGGCTTCAAGAACACCGATCGCCGCCTCGGCGTCAGTGATGCGCTGCAACTCGGCAAGCGCGCCTTCAGCGAGGTCTATCCCGGCTGGCCCGGCTCGCGCGTGGTGGCCAATCTCGATGCCGGCCTGATCCGCGTCGATGACGTCAAGGGCTGGACCGCGCAGGTTTACGGCGTCGGCCAGGTCGGCGACGTCGTCGACCTGAATGTCGGCACCTTCCGTCTCGACATCATCAACCAGCCGCTGATCGCGTTCGGTGCGACCAGCGGATTGATGAAGGGCAAGATCCTCGGCCTGTTCTATCGCTACAAGACCGTCGGCGGCATGGAATATGTCAGCGATTTCGTGATCGGCCCGCGCGACGGCGACACGCCGCTCAACAATTATCCCGGCGACTCCGGCACGGTCTGGTTTGTCGACGATCCGGACGCCAAGAAGAACGCCAGCGGCGCGCGGATCCTCAGTCCCCTGGCGCTCGAATGGGGCGGCCAGGAATTGTTCGGATCGAGCGGCAAGGTCCCGATGCAGGTCGCGCTCGGCATCTGCATGTCGACACTGTGCCGCGAGCTCGATGTCGAGTTGATCGGCGACTGGAATGCCGGTCACACCGAGTATTGGGGCGAATGGGGCCACGTCAAGATCGGTGCCTACGCGACCGGTCTGATCGATGCGAAGCTGCCCAAGCTCGCCACCATGATGGACGCCAATTCCGACAATATCGGCCTCGACGACAAGCTGCTCGCCGACCTCAAGCCGCATCAGCGAGGCACATTCTCGCCGCTGGCCGATGTCGCCGACCTGGTCTGGCGTTTCACCCGGCACACCGACGAAAGCAATCACTTCGCCGACATGGACAAGCCGGGCAGGGACGGCAAGACGCTGCTCGATCTTTGCGCGGAGTTCGACGCGCAACGTCGATCCGAAGGTCTGGAACGACTATTACGAAGGGATCGGCGAGGACCGGCGCGGCGCGCTGCCGTTCCGGGTCTGGCAGATTTTCGACGAGATGGTCGAGTACGCCGCCGCCAACAAGAAGCTGGAGTTCGTGTGCGCCGCGGGCATCGTCGCACATTACATCGGCGATGCCTGCCAGCCGCTGCACATCTCGCAATTCCACCATGGCCTCGATCCGAACGACAAGGCGCACGCCAAGGTGCACAGCGTGTACGAGACCACGATGATCGGCCGCCACGGCAAGGATCTCATCAAGATGATCCCTGACGCCCGGACCAGCGACGTCGCGGAGATTGCTCCGGGCGGCACGCCGACCGGCCGCGACGCCGCGGTTGCCGTGGTCGCACTGATGCAGCGAACCGTGAAGCGGCTGCCGCCGATGACCATCGTCAACCTGTTCAATTCGCATATGGGCAGCGGCCAGGTCGAGGCGCTGTGGTCGAAGCTGAAGGACGCCACCGCATCCTGCATGCAGGACGGTGCCAAGACCCTGGCCCGGGTCTGGGAAGCGGCCTGGCGCGCCGGCGCGGGCGAGGACCGCGGGCAGGGCGGCAAGTTCGATCAGGACAGTTTGAGCAAGCTCTACAACGACCCCAGCTTCCTGCCGGCGTTCCCGCTCCAGCAGCTCACACTGGATGCCGACGACCACCTTGTTCCGATCGGAGGCAGCAGCACGCGGCGCCGCGGCGCGACAACCGCGCGACGCGCGCGTCCGCAAGCAGCGAAGAAGGCCGCCAGGAAAGCTGCGAGGGAAACGGCCAGGAAGGCGCCGAAGAAGGCGGTGGCGCGCAGGCGGCCGGCCGCAGCTGCTCCGGTCCGACGCGCAGCCGCCAGCAAGAAGACCGCGACCAAGCGCGGTGCGGCCAGCAAGCGGTCGGTCGGAAAGACCCGCAAGGCGGCGCGCAAGCGTTAGAGCAAGATGACTTACATCACATCGCGCAGCGGATTCAGCTTTACCTCGCCCCGTGTGCGGGGAGAGGTCGGAACGCATCGCTAGATGCGTTCCGGGTGAGGGGGGGCCTCCACAAGTCCAACTGTCGCCGTTTACGCGGAGGCAGCCCCTCACCCCAACCCTCTCCCCGTAAGAACGGGGAGAGGGAGCACAGCGCCGTCGTTATTCGATCGAATCTCAGCATGCACTCGGCCCGACTAGGCTCGATCTTCCCCATCGGTCCGTCGGCGTCAGATGCGGCGCGCAGGACGCTTGAGATCAGCGCTCCGCTCCTGCACCATGCGATCAAGCCGCGGCTCTGACCGCGGCATCGCGATCGGCTGCGATCGCCAAAAAATGATTGGGGAGAAACTCTCGATGAATCGCCGCGAACTCCTGCGCGCCGCTGCCGCATTGCCGCTTGCGCAGGCTGCGCTCGCCAAGCCAGCGTTTGCGCAAGGCGCCTATCCCAACCGCAACATCACGATGATCGTGCCGTTTCCGGCCGGCGGCCAGGCCGACCTTGCGGCGCGGCCGGTGGCGCTTGCGCTGGAGCGTATCCTCGGCAAGCCTGTGATCGTCGACAATCGCGCCGGCGGAGCAGGCGGATCGATCGGCAATGCGCAGGCCGCGCGCGCCGAGCCCGACGGCTACACGCTGCTGATGACGCTGTCCTCGCTCGCAGTGCTGCCGGAGGCCGACCGGCTGTTCGATCGTCCGGTGGCTTATGAGGTGTCGCAGTTCGCGCCGATCGCGCGTGTGCTTGCCGACCCGACGCTGCTGGCGGTGCCGGCCTCGGCGCCGTGGAAGACGCTGCAGGAATTCGTCGACGACGCGAAGAAACGCCCGGGACAGATCCCCTACGGCTCGTCCGGTCCGTACGGCACGCTGCATGTCGCGATGGAGATGTTCGCGGCGAGCGCAGGAATAAAGCTGCTGCACGTGCCGTTCCGTGGCGCAGGCCCGGCGCTCACCGCGCTGCTCTCCGGGACCGTGCAGGCATTGGCGTCGGCGCCGGGCACGCTCAAGCAGCAGGTCGAGGACGGCAAGATGCGCGTGCTCGCCAATTGGGGCGCCGAGCGGATCGCGAGCTTCCCCGATCTGCCGACCTTCAAGGAACTCGGCTACAAGGACGTCGAGTTCTACATCTGGGCGGGACTGTTCGCGCAGTCAGCGCTGCCGATGCCGATCATGGACCGGTTGCGCGCGGCGATGGCCGATGCCGTGAAGGCGCCGCAGGTAATCAAGACCTTCGAAACCGCGGGCAGTCCTGTCGCTTATATGGACGCGCCGGCGTTCTCAAAATTTGTTGCAGAGGACAGCGCGCGGTTGATCGCGGCGGTGAAGAAGATCGGCAAGGTCGAATAGGGAACTCGCGGGACAAACTCTCTTCACTTTTAGTTGTCTGCGCGAACGATCCTTGGCCGCATTCATTGGGCAGCTTTGGAGCAAATCGCGGCGCGGGAACATGCGCGCGCGGGCCAGTATCTGGAACAACGGGAGCCCGACATGCGATCGCAGCGGATCGTCCTGAGCCTTGCCATAGCGATCGGCGGAGCTGTCACGGCAACGGCCGCCGTCGCCGAGGAGTATCGGGGAACCTGGGAACAGCAGATGGCGTGCACACCGGACGTGTGGCGGCTCTGCAGCGACCAGGTGCCCGACGTGCAGCGCATCGTGGCTTGCCTGCGGCAGAACACGCCGCAACTTTCCAACAGTTGTCGTGCCGTGTTCGAATCAAACGCGCAACAGTCGCAGACACAGGGGCGAGCCCAACAGCCGCAAGCGCAGGGCCGCGCGCCGCAGCAGCCGCAGATGCAGCAGCGGCCGCGCGCACCACAGCCGATGCAGCCGGCGCCATCGCGGCCGCCGTTCGACGATGAAGACTAGTCCCCAGGTCTGACTTCGCAGACGTCGACCCATTCGGCCGCAGTCAGCTCCGCCATCCTGTCGGGCGTGATGCGGACCGCGCTGTGGGTCGAGCCTGCGGCTGGCACCACGACGTCGAACGCCTTCAGCGAGACGTCGCAATAGATCGGCAGCGGCGATTTCAGACCGAAGGGACAGACGCCGCCAACCTCGTGCCCGGTGATCTCGGCGACTTCCTTCAGACCCAGCATCTTCGGCTTGCCGCCGAACTGCGCCTTCACCTTCTTGTTGTCCATGCGTGAAGTGCCGGCGGCGACGATCAGGATCACGCGCTCGCCGATCCGCAACGACAGCGTCTTGGCGATCCGTCCCGGCTCGACACCATAGGCCTCGGCCGCCAGCGCGACGGTCGCGGAGCTCGTGGTGGATTCGATCACGGAGATTTCGGGCGCCTTCTCGGCGAAGAAGGCGCGGACGGACTCGAGGCTCATGTCGTTCAGGACCTTGCAGACACCAGGGCGGGAAGTTCGGAGAGACCGTGGATCCGGTGATCGGGCACGACGCCGAGCTCGTCCATCTGGGTACGTAGCGTCTTGAACATCGTCAATGGGGCGACCGTCTCGCTTTCGACGCAGGCCAGCGCCATCGCCTGCGGCGTCACCCGCTCGATCCATGCGACGTTGAGGCCGAACGACTTGGCACCGCAGGCGTCCCACGGATTGGAGGAGATGAACAGCACCTCCGCCGGCGGTACTTTCAGCACCTCCTCGATCAGCGTGTAGGCCTCGGGCGCCGGCTTGAACACCTTGTGGGCATCGACGCTGATGGTGGCATCGAGCAGGGCATCGAGGCCCGAATTGCGCACGAGCGCATTGAGCATGTCAGGGCTGCCGTTGGAAAGGATGGCGAGCTTCTTGTCCTTCATCGCCTCGAGCGCGCCGACCGCGTCCGGATACAGCGCCAGATGCTGATATTTGTCGATGATGCGGGCGAAGGTCGCCGCGTCACATTGCAGGCCGAGGCAGCGTAGCGTATAGGCGAGCGAGTCGCGGGTGACGGCGGCAAAATCCTGGTAGCGCCGCATCAGCGAGCGCAGCCAGGTGTATTCGAGCTGCTTGATGCGCCAGACCTGCGTGATGATCTCGCCATAGCCCGGAAACGCATCCTCGGTGATGTCGGCGACCGATTGAATGTCGTACAGCGTTCCGTAGGCGTCGAATACGATTGCCTTGATGGTCATTGTGATCTCTCTTGCCCGCCGATTGTCGCATACAGGAATTTCCTGATTGCGTCGATGGATTGATCCCTGGCCACCTCGTTGAATTCGAGGTGATGACCCAGCATCTGCACCGGCGTGCTGTAATGCGGCACGTCGAAACCGTGATAGGCGCCGGGATAGACAATCAGCTCGATCGGGTGTCCCGCACTATTCTGCCGGGAGATGCCGTAGTCGTCGCGGCCCTCGGCCAGGGTCCGGCACTCCTTGGCCGGCGTCCAGTCGTCGAGCTCGCCGACCATGATCAGCGTCGGCACCGTCATGTCGCCCTTGATGCTGAGGCAGGGTGGGTAGAACGCGACGGCCGCGCGGAATTTCTCTGCCGCGTTATGTTCGATCGCGCCACGCTCGACCGAGAGCAGGGCGAGCCAGGCGCCTTGCGAGAACCCGACCACCGCGACGCGATCGGGATCGACCGCCGATTGCCGCGCGAGATAGCTCAGCGCACGATAGGCGTCATGGACGGTTGCGGCCGGCGCGCCGTTCGTGCAGGCGCTGGTGATGCCGCGCGGCCCGAACCGGTCGACCGTGAGCGTGACATAACCCCAGGCCGCCAGCCGCTTGCCCCAGCGCTCGTCGAGTTGCTTGAAGAAGCCGGCGCAGCCGTGCAGCAGCACCACGGCGGGTGAGGGGCCCGGTCCATCGGGTGTTCGCAGATAGCCTTGCAGCGGCTGCGCACTTGCAAGCGGGCTCTCGAATTCGACGAACGCGGGCGGCTGCCCGCCGCGTGCCGCGCAGCATAGCCCTGCGCTTCCGATCAGGAGTGCGGAGAGGGTGGCAAGTCCGGTGAAGTTCGTCATGAACCACCTCCGAAGCTTGCCGCCGACAATACTCCCTCAGATCCCCAAAATCTTCCGCGCGTTGGCCTTCAGCACCTTCGGCCGGATCTCGTCGCGGATGTCGATCTTGGCGAAGTCGGACAGCCAGCGGTCCGGCGTGATCACCGGCCAGTCCGAGCCGAACAGCATCTTGTCCTGCAGGATCGAGTTGATGTAGCGCACCAGGATCGGCGGGAAATATTTCGGCGACCAGCCCGAGAGGTCGATATAGACGTTCGGCTTGTGGGTCGCGACCGACAGCGCTTCCTCCTGCCATGGGAAGGAGGGGTGGGCGAGGATGATCTTGAGGTCGGGGAAATCGGCCGCGACGTCGTCCATGTACATCGGGTTGGAATATTTCAGCCGCATGCCCATGCCGCCGGGCATGCCCGAGCCGACGCCGGTCTGGCCGGTGTGAAACAGCGCGATCGCCCCGCCATTGTTGATCTCTTCATAGAGCGGATAGGCCATGCGGTCGTTGGCGTAGAAGCCCTGCATGGTCGGGTGGAATTTGAAGCCGCGCACGCCGTATTCCTCGATCAGCTTGCGCGCCTCGCGCGCGCCGAGCTTGCCCTTGTGCGGGTCGATCGAGACGAAGGGGATGAGGACGTCGAGATGCTCGGAGGCCACCTCCAGCATCTCGTAATTGTTGTAGCGGCGGAAGCCGGTCTCGCGCTCGGCATCGACAGGGAAGATCACTGCGGCGATATTCTTGGAGCGGTAGTAGGCCGCGGTCTCCGGCACGGTCGGTGGATGCTTGTTCGGCGACTTGAAGTACTCGGCCATCTGCGCCTGGAAATCGTCATAGCCATCGTCGGCGTGGCAGCCACAGGGCTCCTCGGCATGAGTGTGGATGTCGATCGCTGTGACCTTTTCGATATCGGGCAGTTTGAGCTTGGGCATTCGGCTTCCCCGGCGGGCGTGTTCATTGGTGATGGAAAATAATTATATGATATAACGATTTTCGCAAGCGCCGAGAGGATATGGTCGTGGGCCGAGCTCAATCCGACACGAGGTCCGGTCGTGGGCGGGCGCGAGGAGGACGAAAACGCGATTCGGCGGCCGTGACGCCATGGTCAAAGAGAGATGGCGGGTCGCGTCGTTGCTCCGGACAATTGTGGTCGTCGCCGTTTCCAAAGCGATCTCAATGGCGTGGCGCGGTGCCTTGGGCGGGTTCCCGGCCAGGACAGGCCCGAAAATCGGCCCGTCTCGGTTGACATTTAACGGTCCGATGGCTTAGAACGCGGCCGTCCCGGGCGGCAGGCCGCTTATCGGGATAAATCCCATTTTGCCAAATATTGGCATTGATCAGGTACGGCCTCCAACACGGGCCTTTCGAAGTAACAGGATTCTGCCATGAAGGTCCGTAACTCGCTGAAATCGCTGCGCGGTCGCCATCGCGCTAACCGCCTGGTCCGCCGCAAGGGCCGGGTTTATGTGATCAACAAGGTGCAGCGCCGCTTCAAGGCGCGGCAGGGCTGATCCGACAAATCTGATCGACAAGGCTGATCCCGCCCGGATCGCCGGCCGATTCCGATCACTCCTTCACAGGTCTTTGACGCCGCGCTGCTTTGCAGTGCGGCGTTGTGCGTCTAGACTTCCGCCATGGGATTAAAGCTCGGATTCAAGTTCCTGGGATCCACCAACCGCTGGCTGGCGATCCTGATCGCCGCGCTTCTGGCCATGCCTGTTGCAGCCGTCGCGCAGGACGATCCGCGGGTGGTCCCGCCGCCCAGGGCCCAGAAAAAACTACCTGAGGCTCCGACCAAGCTGCCGAAGGTGCCGGCCGACCGGACCCGCGGGCTCGATTTCCTGTTCGGCGCGCTGAAGGCCGCTCCCGACGAGGCCAGCGCCAAGCATGTCGAGGCGAGGATCTGGGCGATCTGGCTCCAGACCCCAAGCGACACCGCCGCGCTTCTGATGGTGCGTGCCAAGGCGGCGATCGACGCCCAGAATGTCGATGTCGCGCTGAAGCTGTTGGACGCGGTGATCAAGCTCCGCCCCGACTATGTCGAGGCCTGGAACCGGCGTGCGACGATCTACTACTTGAAGAACGATTACGTTCGTTCGCTGGGAGACCTGCAGCAGGTGCTGACCCGTGAACCGCGCCATTTCGGCGCGCTCGCCGGCCTCGGCATGATCATGCAGGAGGTCGGCGACGAGAAGCGCGCGCTGGACGCTTACCGCAAGGCGCTCGCCGTCAATCCCTACCTCGAGAAGGTGCCGCAGATCGTCAAGCAGCTGACCGAAAAGGTCGAAGGCCGCGATATCTGATTGCGTGCGATTGATCGCGATCGTGGGGCGATGGCCGCGAATGGGCACGTTGCGCGCGAGCCTGATGCTTGCTCGCGGTACGGTCCGGCGCAGGAGGCTAGTGCAAGAACTTGCCGCGGGACGCGGTGTCCTGGGCTACGGCAGCATAGAATTGCTGAAGCTCCGCCTCCAGGTGCTCATTCACCAGCAACAGTGCCTTCAGGGCGCCGCGCAGGTCGCCATTGCAGCTCGCCACGATCTGATCGATGGCCGCATCGCTAGGGTCGGAAATCATGGTACTCCTCCGATTACTTCCCGTTGAACTCGTCATGCGGACGCCGGTTCCTGTGGATACTGTGTACAAACCAGGAAGCGTTCCAGGGGCGTCCCGGTTTCGATGAAGCCTCGCGTCTGATGGCGAAATTGCCACCGCCAATCTATGAAATAACTAATGACGCAGGTATGAACCCGCTATCCACAGGCTGGGCGCATTGTGGACAACTCCGCGCCGGGACGCGAGCCGGAAAATCGACAATTGGCTTTCCATACAAGAGCATGCCCGGGCAGGGGGCACATCCGCGCGAAACCTGATTTCGGCTTCGTCGTAATTGTCAGGTGCCCAATCAGGTGCCTAAGACCCTTCGGATCTCCTCGATGTTGACCGCAATCATTGCGCTGGCGGCCGCAGGGCTCGCCCTTGCGCTGGCGACGCAAATCGGCACCCTGCTGATCCAGCGCGCCTTCCCGCCTCGGGGGCGAATGATCGACGTGGCCGGGGCGCGGCTGCATGTGGTCGAACTCGGCTCGCACGACGCGGTCGGGCCGCCGGTCGTGATGCTGCATGGTGCAAGCTCCAATCTCCGCGCGATGCAGCCGCTCGGCGATCGCGTTGCCGAAGCGCGCCGGGTGATCCTGATCGACCGGCCGGGTCACGGCTGGAGCACGCGCGAGCGCGTCGCGGATTCGACACCCGCGATCCAGGCCCGGATGATCGTGGAGGCGCTGACCAGGCTCGGCGTCGAGCGGGCGATCGTCGTGGCGCATTCCTGGGCCGGCGCGCTCGCTTTGCGCATTGCACTGGATCATCCGGACCGCGTCGCCGGCCTCGTGCTGCTCGCGCCCGTCGCCTATCCGTGGCGCGGCGGCGCCGGACGCTACAATGATGTGATCTCGACACCACTGATCGGGCCGTTGCTCGCGCATACGATCACGCTGCCGCTCGGTCTCCTCATTGCCAGTTCGGCTGCGCGCGGCGTGTTCGCGCCGCAGCCGGTGCCGGCCGATTTCGTCCGCGACAGCGAGTCATTGCTCCTGCTGCGCCCGCGCGAGTTCATCGCCAATGCGCGCGACCTCGTCACGCTGAAGGCCGCCGTCATCGAGCAGGCGCCGCGCTATGCCGAGATCAGGGCACCGCTGTCAATCATTTCGGACGACGTCGACAAGACGGTCTCGACCGGCATCCACTCGCGGCCGCTCGCCGCCACGGCACCGAACGCCAAGCTCATCGTGCTGCCGGGCACTGGTCACATGGTGCAGTACGTCGTGCCCGACCTCGTGGCGTCCGAGATCGAGACGATGGCCGACCTGATGGTGCCGGACGTGGTGACGGCGCAATAGCTGCCGCGCGTTTGCGCCGCGCGAATGTGATCCGGCAAGGCTTGCGCCGCCGCGTGGCGCCGAACATCATGCGGACCACGCGGTTTCGGATTGCATTAAAGGACACATCTCATGCGGATCGACAACATTGCCGACCTCATCGCTGAAACCCTTGCCCAGGCCGGCGTCAAACGCATCTACGGTGTCGTCGGCGACAGCCTCAACGGCCTGACCGAGGCGTTGCGCAAGCGCGGCACGATCGATTGGCTGCATGTGCGTCACGAGGAGGTGGCCGCGTTCGCCGCCGCCGCCGAATCCCAGATCACGGGAGCGCTCGCGGTGTGCGCCGGCTCCTGCGGCCCGGGCAATCTGCATCTGATCAACGGGCTGTTCGATGCTCACCGCAGCCGCGTTCCGGTGCTGGCGATTGCGGCGCAGATCCCCACCGCCGAGATCGGCGGCGGCTATTTCCAGGAGACCCATCCGCAGAACCTGTTCCGCGAATGCAGTCATTATTGCGAGCTGGTCTCGGATTCGAGCCAGCTTCCCTACGTGCTGGAGAACGCGATTCGCGCCGCCGTCGGCCTGCGCGGCGTTGCCGTATTGGTGCTGCCGGGCGACGTCGCGATGCGGACGGCGCCGAAGCGCGATATCGCGCCGAATGCCGGCCTGCTGCCGCCGGCGCCGGTCGTGCGTCCGGCCGATAACGAGTTGAATGCGCTGGCGGCGCTACTCAATGGCGCGCGGCGCGTCACGCTGTTCTGCGGCCGCGGCTGCGCCGGCGCGCATGACGGCTTGACCAAGCTTGCCGAGACGCTGAAGAGCCCGATCGTGCATGCGCTCGGCGGCAAGGAGCATGTCGAGTACGACAATCCTTACGACGTCGGCATGACCGGATTCATCGGCTTCTCCTCGGGCTATGCCGCCATGCACGCCTGCGACGCGCTGGTGATGCTCGGCACCGATTTCCCCTACAAGCAGTTCTTCCCGACCAATTGCCAGATCGCGCAGATCGATATCCGCCCGGAAAATCTCGGCCGGCGGTGCAAGATCGATCTCGGCCTCGTCGGCGACGTCGGCGAGACCATCGCCGCGCTGCTGCCGAAGCTCCATGTGAAGACCGACCGCAAGCATCTCGATGCCAGCCTCGCGCATTACAAGGACGCCCGCGCCGGGCTCGACGATCTCGCTCGCGGCAAGCCGGGCCAGAAGCCGATCCATCCGCAATATCTGGCCCGTCTGCTCAGCGAGCAGGCGAGCGACGACGCGGTATTCACCGCCGACGTCGGCACGCCGACCGTGTGGGCCGCGCGCTATCTCGACATGAACGGCCGCCGCCGGCTGATCGGCTCCTTCGTGCACGGCTCGATGGCCAATGCGATGCCGCAGGCGATCGGCGCGCAGGCCGCGCAGCCCGGCCGCCAGGTCATCTCGCTCTCCGGCGACGGCGGCTTCACCATGCTGATGGGCGACCTCATCACGCTGACGCAGATGAAGCTGCCGGTGAAGGTCGTCGTGTTCAACAACGGCGTGCTGGGCTTCGTCGCGCTGGAGATGAAGGCGGCGGGCTTCGTCGACACCGGTGTCGATCTGGAGAACCCCGATTTCGCCGCGATGGCGCGCGCGATGGGTATTCACGGCGTCAGGGTGGAGGATCCCGGCGAGCTCGAGGGCGCGATCCGCGACGTGCTCGCGCATGACGGCCCGGCGTTGCTCGACGTCGTCACCGCCAAGCAGGAGCTGTCGATGCCGCCGACCATCACGGCAGAGCAGGTCAAGGGTTTCAGCCTCTGGGTCCTGCGCGCGGTGATGAACGGCCGCGGCGACGAGGTGCTGGACCTCGCCAAGACCAATCTCTTGTCGCGCTGATCTCGGTGGCGGGCATGATCCGGAAAAGTGCGTAGCGGTTTTCCTTCGCGACAAACGCGGAACGCGTTTGCGCGGAGATCATGCTTAAATCAAAGAGCCCGAAGGGGATGGCATTCGAAGAAAGGCCATCCCCTTCTGGCGTCCGCCCTGGCTTGCGCGCAGGACGGACGACGTCCGATACCGCCGATTACTGCTTCTGCTTGCCGTCCTTGTCGAACGACGAGACGTAGGCCCAGAGATTGTTGATCTCGGTCTCGTCCTTGATTCCGGCGAAGGCCATCTTGGTACCGGGGATCTTGGCCTTGGGGTCCTTGATGTATTCCTTGAACGTGGCCTCATCCCAGGTGATGCCGGAATTCTTGTTCGCGTCCGAATAATTGTAGTCCGGCGCGGTTCCCGACTTGCGGCCGTTGAGGCCGTTGAGTTCGGGGCCGACCTTGTTCTTGGCGCCTTCGCCGATCGCGTGGCAGGCCAGGCATTTGTTGAACGACGTCTTGCCGGCCGCGACATCCTGCGCCATCGCGGCGGGTGCGGAAGCCAGCGATGTGACGACCGCCAGCGCGCTCAAGGTCTTTAGGTTCATGGGGTTCTCTTCGTTTCGTCCCGGGAGGTAGTGATCGTTTGTGGCATGTCCGGCTTGGACAGGACAAGCCACGAAACTTTGACAGGTTTCGCGGCCGCCCGCTTGTCCGAGAGAGAACTCGCCATTACGGGGTGGGGCAATCCGACCTTCGGCCGGTTCACTGAAACAGGTGCAGACGTGATTGATTTGTCGTAACAAATCGGCGAAGGGCAAAAAGCCCACCGAGGGAACAACGATGACCATCATGATGCCTGCGAGCGACCAGGCGGTGCTCGCGCGCCGCGCGGAGATCATTGCTGCGTTGCGCGCAATCGTCCCCGGTGAGGGCGTGATCGACAGCGCAGCCGAGATGCGGGCGTATGAATCCGACGGGCTGACCGCCTACCGCCAGCCGCCGATGGTCGTGGTGCTGCCCGATACGACCGAGCAGGTCTCGCTCGTCCTGAAATATTGTGCTGCGCAAGGCATCAAGGTGGTGCCGCGCGGCTCCGGCACTTCGCTGTCCGGCGGCGCGCTGCCGCTCGAAGACGGCGTGCTGTTGGGGCTCGGCAAGTTCAAGCGCATTCGCGAGATCGATTTCGACAACCGCGTCGTCGTCACCGAGCCCGGCGTCACCAACCTTGCGATCAGCCAGGCGGTCGCGCATGCCGGCTTCTATTACGCGCCCGATCCGTCCTCGCAGATCGCCTGCTCGATCGGCGGCAATGTCGCCGAGAATTCCGGCGGCGTTCATTGCCTGAAATACGGCATGACCACCAACAACGTGCTCGGTTGCGAGATCGTGCTGATGAGCGGCGAGATATTGCGCATCGGCGGCAAGTCTGCGGAGAACGCGGGCTACGATCTGATGGGCGTCATCACCGGGTCGGAAGGCCTGCTCGGCGTCATCACCGAGATCACGGTGCGCATCCTGCAGAAGCCGGAGACGGCGCGCGCGCTGATGGTCGGCTTTGCAGAGGTCGAGGCGGCCGGCGAATGCGTGGCGCGCATCATCGGTGCCGGCATCATTCCGGGCGGCATGGAGATGATGGACAAGCCGGCGATCCACGCCGCCGAGGCTTTCGTCCATGCCGGCTATCCGCTCGACGTCGAGGCGCTTCTCATCATCGAGCTCGACGGTCCCAAGATCGAGGTCGACGAGCTGATCACGCGCGTCGAGACGATCGCCAATGCCTGCGGCTCGACCACGTGCCAGATCTCGACCTCGGAGGCCGAGCGCAACCTGTTCTGGGCCGGCCGCAAGGCCGCGTTTCCGGCGGTGGGGCGCATCTCGCCGGACTATCTCTGCATGGACGGCACGATCCCGCGCGGCGCGTTGCCGAAGGCGCTTGCCCGCATCCGCGAGCTCTCGGAAAAATACCAGCTCGGCTGCGCCAACGTGTTCCACGCCGGCGACGGCAACCTGCATCCGCTGATCCTCTACGATGCCAACAAGCCCGGCGAGATCGAGCGCGCCGAAGCCTTCGGCGCCGACATCCTGCGCGCCTGCGTCGAATTCGGCGGCGTGCTCACCGGCGAGCACGGCGTCGGCATCGAGAAGCGCGACCTCATGCCCGAGATGTTCTCCGAGATCGACCTCAACCAGCAGCAGCGGCTGAAATGCGCCTTCGATGCGCAGGGCCTGCTCAATCCTGGAAAGGTGTTTCCGACCCTGCACCGCTGCGCCGAGCTCGGCCGCATGCATGTCCATGACGGCAAGCTGGCGTTTCCGGATTTGCCGCGGTTCTAGTACCGTCTGAGCAGCCCCGACGCCGCGCCGCTATCGCCATAGGCGGCGCAGGCCCCTTCCGGGTCTGTGATCAACGCCTCGCGGACGCGCTTGAAGGTCTTGCCGGCCGCTTCGGACACCTCGAGGCGGAATTTGCGCGGATCGTAGTCATTGCCGTCGTGAGCCTTGATGGCCGCGTCGAACGCATTGATCATCGCCATCGCGGCGTCGGGGCTGCCGAGAAGTCTGGCGCCCGTTTGAACGCCGCCGGCACCATTGGCCTCAAAGCCGGTGCATCGTTGTTCGAGCACCGCGGCTGCGGTAGCGAGCTGGTCGAGGAACGACGCCTCGGCGTCGCTGAGCATGGCGGCACCCGCCTGTCCCGGCGCGATCACGGCGAGCAGCGCGATGGCTGTCAGTTTGATGTGCATCGTGGTGGTTTCCTCCTGGCGGAGCCGGGATCAAAGCAACGGTTGCCGAATGACGATACCAAGTCTGCTTCTAGGGCATCAGGAGCCACGCCAGCTATCGGCCCCGAGGCCAGGCCAACATACGTGAGCGTGCGCCCAGGGCCACCAACGCGCGAGGACCAGTCGATACAATTCGACGCATCGCCCTAGCCGGCCGATAACCTTAACCGATCGTTGCGCGGTGGCCGCCGTCGCGCGTCGCTGCAATTACAGCGTGGACCCATTTACACGGCCTTAGACTGTTGCTCGGTATTTTCCGCAGATGCATGTCTTCGGGAGCACATCGATGCCCAGCCTGGCCGATCAGCTGGCGCTTTCGCGCAATCGGCCCGCGGGTTTCGACTACATGCGGATCGCGCTGGCGGCGTCGATCATTGGCCTGCACAGCACGAACGTGACGCTCGGGCTCGGCCGCGCGCTGGAAATCCAGAGCACGCTGCGCATCGGCGTCGCGATGATCCTTGCGCTGTTCTTTGCCCTGAGCGGCTTTTTGGTGACCGCAAGCCTGCTCCGGTGCAAGAGCCTGATTTCCTTCCTCGGCCTGCGCGTGCTGCGGATCGGGCCGGCGCTCGCGGTCGAAACCACGCTATCGGCAATCATCGTCGGCTCGGTCTTCACCGAGCTGCCGTTGGCGCAATATGTCGCCGATCCGAAATTCCACGCCTATTTTCTCAATATCGTCGGCGACATCCATTACGAGCTGCCGGGCGTGTTCCTGCACAATCCGCTGCCGGATCTGGTGAACGCCCAGCTCTGGACCGTGCCGTATGAGCTGTGGTGCTACGTCATCCTGGCGCTGCTCGCCGTGCTCACGATTTGCTTCAACCGGGTGGCGTTCCTGGGCTTCATGGTGATCGCCCAGATCGGGCTCATCGCCTACGACATCTGGCGCTGGGACGAGGTACCGATCCAGCTTCGCCCGCACCTTCTGGTGTTCTGCTTCCTTGCCGGCGTCGGCTTCTACCTCTGGCGCGACAGGGTGCCGTTCAACCGCACTGTGTGCCTGCTGGCGCTGGTGCTGTGCGCCGCCGGCATGGCGACCGGACGCGGCGACGCGCTGGCTCCCGTGCCGGCCGCCTATGTCGCCTGCTATCTCGGCTTGATGAACCCGCGGCGGAGCTGGATTGTCTCGTCAGGCGATTACTCCTACGGGTTATATCTCTACGGCTTCGTCATCCAGCAATGCGTCGCCACCTTCGGCCCGCCGGTTCAGCACTGGTATCTGAACCTCCTGATCAGCCTGCCGCTCGCCTTCGGCGTCGCCGTCGCATCCTGGCATCTCGTCGAGAAACGCGCGCTTCGGCTCCGAACCCGGGTCGAGAGCCTCGAGGCGGCGGTGCTGTCGCGGATCTCGATCGTCGGGTTCTGGCGCAGGCCGCCCGAGCGGGCCGGCTTGCGCGCAACGCTCGGCAACAGCGGCGCGTCGATCTGACCCGCGCCGGCGGGAAGGATTTGCATCCTCCCCGCCGCGCTTTTCTTCACAGCAGCGCGTATTGCGACCGCTCGCGCTTGGCGAGCAGCGGCAGCGCTTGCTCCGCGATGTAGGTCTTGAAAGCCGCGCTGTCCTGATGTGCCTTGAACGCGGCTTCGTCCTGGAACAATTCGTAGAACAGGAATTGCGCCGGATTGTCCTTGCCGCGGCCGATCAGGAACAGCTTGGTGCCGGGGTCCTTCTGCGCCTCTGGCAGGAAGCCGTCGAGGATTTCCGCGACCTTGTCGGCCTGTCCCTCCTTGGCTTCCCATTGCGCCACAACCAGAAGGCCTGATGTGTTGATCGCGTCGCTGATGGTTCTCGTGCTCATCGCATAGTGCTTCATTGGCATTCCTCCGTTGCTGTGCTCCGATCGAGCTTGCGATCCGGCCCAGGGCGAGACGCCGGCGATCGCCATGATCGCGAACGAGCCGATGGCCGATCGTCGGGTGAGGATCATCGTCGTGGTCGAAACTTCCGAACGTTTCATGTTCGCCTCCAGATGATTCGCGCCAACCGTCCTGCCGGCCGAACCGCAACGCGAGAGATAATGGATCGTTCGGCGAACCGAGTTCGGTGATGATCGAAATGTCGATGTCGTGAACATTTCGATCATGATCGAAGCGTTGCAGCGGCGTGACGTGCGACAAGCGCAAGGGGCATATTTCGATCGATAGCGGAGCCGGCCATGCAGACCATCGCACCGGAGCTTGCCGAACTCGCCGGGCTGATCGCCGATCCCGGCCGCGCCAGCATCCTGTCGCGGCTGATGGACGGGCGGGCGCAGACTGCGAGCGAGCTGGCGCTGGTCGCGGGCGTGACGCCGCAGACGGCGAGCTGGCACCTTTCGCGGCTTGTCGAACGGGCGCTGCTCAAGGTCGAGCGGCGCGGCCCGCGGCGCTTCTACCGGCTGGCCACCCCGCTGGTTGCGCAGATGCTCGAGGGCATGATGACGGTTGCCGCGATCGATCCGGACCCGTCCCGGCCACCGCCGCGCATCGATCCCGAGATGCGCCGGGCCCGGACCTGCTACGACCACCTTGCCGGCGAGCTCGGCGTCGCCGTCACCGACGCGATGCTGGACCGCGGCCATCTCAATCTCGACCAGGAGGCCGGCGAGCTGACTGCTTCCGGCCGTGCTTTTCTCGGCGATCTCGGCATCGACCTGCGTTCGCCGGCGCGGAGCCGGCGGGTCCTGTGCCGGCCGTGTCTCGACTGGAGCGAGCGGCGTCCGCATCTGGCCGGGCGGGCAGGGGCAGCGGTTGCCGACCTTGCATTGCAACGGGACTGGATCCGGCGCCGGCCGCAGGGCCGCTCCGTCGAAATCACCGACGCCGGACTCCTCGCATTCAGAAATTTGTTCGGCGCGCGCATTTGATTTCGGAGCCGAATTTGGCTACCGGCTAGGCCGTGGATACGCTCAAGGTCAGAGACGCCAAAGACGTCGAAGAGGTGGTGCGCGCGGCGATCGCCGGCGAGCAGCCGCTTGAGGTCATTGGACATGGATCGAAGCGCGCCATCGGCCATCCGATGGCAACCAATGCGCTGCTCGACGTCTCCGCGCTGAATGCCGTCACCTCCTACGAGCCCAATGAGCTGATCGTCACGCTGCAGGCCGGGGCACCGCTCGCCGACGTGCTGTCGCTGATCGATGCCAAGAACCAGCAATTCGCTTTCGAGCCGATGAACACCTCTGTGCTGTTCGGCACCGCGGGTGCCGGCACGATCGGCGGCATGATCGGCGCCGGACTGGCCGGTCCCCGCCGCATCAAGGCCGGCGGTATCAGGGATCATCTGTTGGGGGCGCACGCCGTCTCGGGTTTCGGCGACAGCTTCAAGACCGGCGGCAGGGTGGTGAAGAACGTCACCGGCTACGACCTCTGCAAGCTGCTCGCCGGTTCCTGGGGCACGCTGTCGGTGATGACGGAGGTCACGCTCAAGGTGATGCCGAAGCCAGAAGCCGAGCGGACGCTGCTGCTTCGCGGGCTCGACGATGCCGCCGCCAACAAGGCCATGACCGCGGCGCTGGGCTCGCCCTTCGACGTCTCCGGTGCCGCGCATCTGCCGGGTTCGGCGTTGCGGTCCGGGGGCGGTGCGCTGGCCGGCCTCGCAGCCTCAGGCCAGCCGGTCACGCTGGTGCGGCTCGAGGGGATTTCGGCGTCGGCGGCACATCGGGCGGCCTCGCTGAGCCAGACGCTCTCGTCCTATGGCACGGTCGACAGCCTCGCCGACGATGCGTCGGCCGCAATCTGGAGCGCGCTGCGCGACGTGGTGCCGTTCGCGGCGAACGGCGCGCTCGGGGCCTGGCCGGTGTGGCGTATCGTTTGCCCGCCGGCCTCTGGCGGCACGCTGGGCCAGGCGTTGTCGCGCGCCACCGGTGGCGACGTGATCTACGATTGGGGCGGGGGGCTGATCTGGGCCGCGGTGCCGCCGGGCGCCGACGCCCAGGCCACGCTGGTCCGCGGCCAGGTCGAGGCGATCGGCGGGCACGCTACCCTGATCCGCGCCACCGAGGATGTGCGCCGGGCGGTCGATGTGTTCCAGCCGCAGGCGGCCGGGCTTGCCGCGCTCGGTGAACGGGTCCGGGCGAGCTTCGATCCGAGGTCCGTCCTCAACCGCGGCCGGATGATGCGAGGCGGGGCTTCATGAAGACCGAATTCTCGCTCGCGCAACTCGCCGACCCCGATATCGCGGAAGCCGACAAGATCCTGCGTGCCTGCGTCCATTGCGGCTTCTGCACCGCAACCTGTCCGACCTATGTGCTGCTCGGCGACGAGCTCGACAGCCCGCGCGGCCGCATCTACCTGATCAAGGAGATGCTGGAGAAGGACCAGGCGCCGACGGCCGAGGTGGTCAAGCATATCGACCGCTGCCTGTCGTGCCTTGCCTGCATGACGACCTGCCCCTCGGGGGTGAACTACATGCACCTCGTCGACCAGGCCCGGGTCAGGATCGAGCGGGATTACCGGAGACCGCTGACCGAGCGGCTGCTGCGGTCGGTTCTCGCCCTTGTGCTGCCGCGGCCGGGCCTGTTCCGAATCAGCATGATCCTGGCCGGGCTCGCACGTCCGTTCGCCGCACTGCTGCCGACGCCGTCGGTCGGAGCGTCGAGTCCGGGTCTGCTGCGGCGGATCAAGGCGATGCTGGCGCTCGCGCCGCGCGGCCTGCCGCAGCCGGGGCCGGCTGCGGGAACCGTGTTTGCGCCGATCGGCCGGCGGCGCGGCAGGGTCGCGCTCCTCCAGGGCTGCGCCCAGCAGGTGCTGGCGCCGCGCATCAACCAGGCCGCCATCAGTCTGCTCACCCGCCACGGCATCGAGGTGGTCCTGGTCCGGGACGAGCAGTGCTGCGGTGCGCTGACCCATCACCTTGGCAACGACCGGGACGCGCTGGCGCGAGCTCGCGCCAACGTCGCGGCGTGGCGCAAGGAAGCGGACGGCGAGGGGCTCGACGCCATCCTGGTGACGACCTCCGGCTGCGGCACGGTCATCAAGGACTATGGCTATCTCCTGCGCGAGGACAAAACATTCGCGGAGCCGGCCAAGCGAATCTCGGCGCTGGCAAAGGATATCACCGAGTATCTTGCTGGCCTCGAGCTCGCGCCTTCAACGCAGAAAGGCGACATCGTCGTCGCCTATCACTCTGCGTGTTCGTTGCAGCACGGGCAGAAAATCACGGGCCTTCCGAAAGAATTGCTTTCCAAGAATGGATTCGTGGTGAAAGATGTGCCCGAGAGCCATTTGTGTTGCGGCTCGGCGGGGACCTACAACATTCTCCAGCCCGAGCTTGCGGGCCGGTTGCGCGACCGCAAGGTCGCCAACATCGCAAGCGTCAAGCCGGACATGATTGCCGCGGGCAATATCGGCTGCATGGTGCAGATTGCCAGTGGCACGTCAGTTCCGGTCGTACACACGATTGAGCTTCTCGATTGGGCGACAGGAGGTCCCCGGCCAGGATTGAATTGATCGACTGCCACTCGAGCATGATCCGGACCTCAGCCTTGCCCTGACGCAACGTGAAAGGACCGGCGCTTCCTTGCCACAGACGCGAAGCGATCGCGCGGCCATCATGCCCGACAAGCGAAGTGGAGAGTGCCTCTCCTCGAGGTGCAGCCAACGTCCGGCAAGCGATCAGTTCAATACGCCCGGTGGACTCAGATGGCGGCAACAGGAGGACCACGATGGCGAAAGCGAAGAAGAAGAAAAGCAAGAAGGCCAAGAAAGCGAAGAAGGCCGTAGCAGCGAAGAAGACCGCGAGGAAGTCGGCCAAGAAGTCCGCAAAGAAGTCTGCCAAGAAGACTGCAAAGAAAGCTGCGAAGAAGTCTGCCAGGAAAGCTGCAAAGAAAACGGCAAAGAAAGCTGCCAAGAAGGCTGCACCGAAGAAGGCCGCCAAGAGGGCTGCCAAGAAAGCCGCCGCCAAGAAGAGCGCGCCGAAGAAGGCCGCTGCTCCGAAGAAGGCTGCTGCGTCGAAGCCGGCTGCCCCGGTCGCGGCACCCCCGGCGCCCGAGCCCGAGCCGCAGCCGGCTCCGAGCTGGGCCACACCGAGCCACGAACCGGCGCCGGGCTGGATTGCCGGGTCGGCCGACGGGGGCGAGCACCACTAAGCCGCTGCCACATTGCCGAGGTTCAACTGATCGAAGCCGCAGCGCGCCACGCTGCGGCTTCTTCCGTAGATGCGATGACCATCCGTGCTTTTGCGGGCACGGCGATTCGCGCCGATGCTCTTCCGCCGAGCCGACTGTTGCTGTTTCCCTGTCCTGGTGACCCATTCAACCGGTGCGGGAGCAGAGGTCTTGTGGTGCAAATGCAACACCCGCAAATCAACATGCGGCAATATGGCTAGAACGCCTAAAAAGGCGGCACATGCATGTCTTTTTGGCTTCACGGTACCGTGCACGAGCCTCAGATTGGCCACACGCGATTTAGTTGCAGTCCGTTATCGCGCCGCCCTGGGGGCCACCGGAGCCGGGCTGTCTGAACAAGTAGATGGGGATCGTCATGAAGAAACTGGCTTTGTTAGCAACGGCGCTAGCAATGATTTCGAGCTCGGCAATGGCAGCTGACATGGCGGTGAAGGCCGTCAAGGCGCCGCCGCCGGCTCCCTTCGATCCGTGGGATGTCGCTTTCGGCGCCGGCATCATGAGCGATTACATCTTCCGCGGTATTACCCAGTCGAACCACAACCCGTCGGTGACGGCCTATTTCGAGCCGCGCTACAACGTCAACAAGGACCTCCAGCTCTATATCGGTACGGCCGCCGCGAGCATCTCGTTCCCGAACCGCGCCGCGGCAGAAGTCGACATCTACGGCGGTATCCGCCCGACCTTCGGCATGTTCGCCTTCGATTTCGGTGTCTGGGGCTACCTCTATCCGGGCGGAAGCTGCTACTACGGCGGCGGTGCGGTGGCCGACTTCGCCGGCAATCCGCTGAGCCCGGACTGCCAGGCCAACACCCTGACCAACCTCAACGTGATGAAGAAGGACGTCTCGTTCTTCGAAGTCTACGGCAAGGTGACCTACACCGTGAACGACAACTGGGCGTTCACGCTCAACGAGTACTATTCGCCGAACTTCCTGAACCTCGGCGCCTGGGGCAACTACGCCTCGGTCACGGCCAAGTGGACTGCGCCGAGCACGACCTTCGGCGCCAGTGGCGTCGGCATGTATGTGTCGGGTGAGTTCGGCCGCCAGTGGCTCGGCACCTCGGACAGCTTCTACGGCGTTCCGGCATTCCCGGGCGGCATCAAATATGCCGACTACAACACCTGGAACGTCGGTGTCGGCTTCACCTACAAGGTGCTCACGCTCGATCTGCGCTACTATGACACCGATCTGTCGAAGGGTGACTGCAACGCCTTCACCAGTGACTTCACCGCGGGCGGGACCGCCAATGTCACCCCGATCAATCCGTCGGGCCTCGGCTCCAACTGGTGCGGCGCGGCCGGCATCGCCAAGCTCTCGGTCGACCTGACCGCGATGTCCAACCTGAAGTAATCTCTCCTTCCGGGGATCGAGGGGCGGTAGAGCAATCTGCCGCCCCTTTTGTTTTTGCGGATAGGTCTGATCGGCGCAGAGCAGACAATAGCGAAAGGCGTTCGCGAAACCTGTGCCCCCGCCGGGGTCAGCCGCAAGCCGTGGCGGCTGACCTGTCATGCTGCTTACGACGCGGCGACCTTGGCCGCGTCGCGCAGGGTGAAGCGGTCGCCGTCGCGGACCAGCGTGACATTGCGCTGATGGAAGGCGTCGAGCGTCGAGCGGTGGCCGATCGAAACCACCGTGGTGCCGGGCAGCTTCTCGGCAATCAGCCTGTACAGCGCGGCTTCCGACGGCTCGTCGAGCGAGGCCGTCGCCTCGTCCAGAAACAGGAACTGCGGCGCATGCAGCAGCGCCCGCGCGATGCCGAGCCGCTGCTGCTCGCCGAGCGACAGCATCCGGTTCCAGTGCGCCTGCTCCTCGAGCCGCGACGCAAGCTGCGGCAATCCGACGGCGGTGAGAACCTCGCGGACCCGTCCCGCATCGAATTGCGTGGCCTCGCCCGGATAGACGACGGCGTCATGCAGCGAGCCGATCGGCAGATAGGGACGTTGCGGCAGCATCATCAGGCTGGCATTGGCCGGGATATCGACCGCGCCGTCGCCGAACGGCCAGATGCCGGCGATCGCGCGGAATAGCGTCGACTTGCCGGCGCCGGAGGGGCCGGTCATCAGCGTGCGCTCGCCCTTGCGGAAGCCGAACCGGTCCGCGTTCAGCAGCGGCGTGCCGTCCGGCAGCCGCAGCACCAGATCCTGCAGGCTGACGGCGCCGTCGCCCGGCGTCGCCGTGACATGAATTCGGTCGTCGCGTTTGGCGAGCTTTGATGCCGCCGCGATCCCTGCCTCGAATCCATCGAGCCGGTTCACCACCGCCTGCCATTCGGCCAGTTGACGATAGATGGTGACGAAGTACGAGAACGCGCCCTGGACGTTCGAAAACGCCGATGCGGTCTGCATCATGTCGCCGAGCTGAATCTTCTTGGCGAAGAAGGCCGGCGCCACCAGCACGTACGGAAAGATCACTGCGGCCTGCTGATAGCTGGCCGTGAACGCGGTGATCTTCTTGGTCCGGTTCATGAGGGCGATCCAGTTCTCCACCACGCGTCCGAAGCGAACGCGCAGGCGCTCGCGCTCGGCCGGTTCGCCCTGCAGCAGCGCGATCTGCTCGGAATTTTCGCGGACGCGGACGAGATTGAAGCGGAAGTCGGCCTCGTAGCGCTGCTGCTCGAAATCGATGCCGACCAGCGGCCAGCCGATCAGATGGGTCAGCACGGTGCCGAGCACCGAGTAGATCAGCGCGCACCAGACAAGGTAGCCGGGAATTGAATATTCCGTGCCGAACAAATGCAGCGGTGCCTCATTGGAAAGGCCCCACAACAGGGTGAGAAAAGACGCCAGCGTGACGACCGAGCTCAACAGGCCGAGGCCGAGCGTGAGCGTGCGATCGACGAACAGCTTGACGTCGTCGGTCATGCGCTGGTCGGGGTTGTCGGCAGCGTCGCCCTGGAGCTGCATCCTGTAGTGATTGGCCTGATGCAGCCAGTCCCCGAGATAGTGTGTCGTCATCCATTGCCGCCAGCGGATCTGCAGCCATTGATTGAGGTAGAGCTGGTAGACCGCCAGCAGGATGAAGAACGCGACGACGACGCAGAAATAGATGATCTCGCTGACGAAGGAGTTCCAATTGCGTTCCTGCAGCGCGTTGTAGAAGCGGTTGTTCCACTGCGTGATCAGAACGTTGATGCCCACGATCGCCAGTTCGATCGCGATGACCGCCGCAAGCAGCCCGCGGCCCGCCCATTTGTCCTCGGAGTTGAAGTAAGGCGAGGCGATGCGCCACACCGTCGCGAGCGTCGAGCGAATGTTGTTCACAGATTATCGTCTCCGGGGAAGGGGCCGCAAAGGCCTGAAGAATCGGGACAATCGGGGTAATCCTCGACTAAAGTCGTAGGTCTGGCATGCAAGCGTTGGCTTGTCCCGGCAATCGAGTCAACCCTAGCATGAGGACAACGGCGAGGGGCGGGGGACCTTCGATTTTTCGCGAGGATGTGAGCGATCCTTACCGATCGTTCATTCGCGAGCCGGGGCTGCAGCTTTTCCGACGGACTCCCGCAATCGCACCAGTCGCGCCTGCCCGCATGCAGGCCGGCGCGCTGCATAAAAATGTGGGAAGGATCCCGAGATGAACACCTGGAATCAAATCTACAACCCGCTGGGCAATGCGGCGCTGTCGACCGTCGCGGCCGCCATTCCCGTGGTCACGCTGCTGGTGCTGATCGCCAGCGGCAAGGTGAAGGCGCACATTGCGGCCATCATCGCCGTGATCGTGACCAACCTGGTCACGATCTTCGTTTTCACCATGCCCGCGAACATGTCGATCCGCGCCTCGGTGCTGGGCATCGTCACCGGGTTCTTCCCCATCGGCTGGATCGTCCTCAACGTCATCTTCCTCTACCAGGTGACGGTGAGCACCGGCCGCTTCGAATTGCTCAAGCGCGCCATCGGCGGGGTCACCGAGGACCGGCGGCTGCAATTGCTGCTGATCGCGTTCTCGTTCGGTGCGTTCTTCGAGGGCGCCTCCGGCTTCGGCACGCCGGTTGCGATCACCGGCGCCGTGCTGATCGGGCTCGGCTTCTCGCCGCTCGCAGCCTCCGGCCTGTCGCTGATCGCCAACACCGCGCCGGTCGCCTATGGCGCGCTGGGCACGCCGATCCAGGGCCTCGCTTCGGTCACGGGCTTCGATCCCTACATCCTGGGCGCGATGGTCGGCCGGCAACTACCGTTCTTCTCGCTGATCGTGCCGTTCTGGGTGGTGTGGGCGTTCGCCGGTTGGAAAGGCATGAAGGACGTCTGGCCGGCGATCCTCGTCACCGGCTTATCGTTTGCCGTCCCGCAATTCGTGATTTCGAACTACATCAATCCCTGGATCGTCGACATCGGCGCCTCACTGATCTCGATGGGTGCCCTAATCCTGTTCTTGAAGGTGTGGCAACCGAAGCAGCTCTGGCTCTCGCCTGCGTTGCGCGGACACGATGAATCGGCCGCGACGATGGCCGCCGCACCGCCGCTCGACAAGACGCCGCTGACCCAGGGCGAAATGTGGAGCGCGTTGCTTCCCTGGATCATCGTCTGCATCGTGATGCTGATCTGGGGCAACGGCGCCTTCAAGGGCTGGGCGAACTCGATCTTCGTCTGGAACTATCCCGTGCCCGAACTCGACAAGCTGATCTTCAAGGTGCCGCCGGTGGCCGCCAAGCCGACGCCGGAAGGCGCCGTGTTCGGCTTCACCTATCTGTCGTTCACCGGCACCGGCATGCTGATCGCCGCGATCATCTCGGGTTTGTTGATGGGCTTCTCGCCGCTCAAGCTGATGGCCGAGTATGGCCGCACCATACGTCTGTGCGCGATCTCGCTGATCACGATCTCGGCGATGCTCGCGATCGGCACCTTGACGCGTCTGTCCGGCGTCGACGCAACGCTGGGTCTCGCCTTTGCCGCGACCGGTGTGCTCTATCCCTTCTTCGGCACGCTGCTCGGCTGGCTCGGCGTGGCGCTGACGGGATCGGATACGTCGTCCAATATCCTGTTCGGCAACCTCCAGAAGATCACCTCCGAGCAGCTCGGCCTGTCGCCGATCCTGATGAGCGCGGCGAACTCCTCCGGCGGCGTGATGGGCAAGATGATCGACGCCCAGTCGATCGTGGTCGCCTCCACCGCGACGAACTGGTACGGGCATGAGGGCACCATCCTGCGCTTCGTGTTCTGGCACTCGATCGTGCTGGCGTGCCTCGTCGGCGTGCTCGTGACGTTGCAGGCCTATGTCTGGCCGTTCACGGCGATGGTCCTGAAATAGCGCCACGACGCGTCCGTCGAACCAGGGATCCCCGCGGGCGAACGGCTCGCGGGGATTTGCGTTTCAAGCACATTTTCTGGCGTTGCCAATCTGGCCAATCGAGTTCTGCTCCCATAGAAGGGGCGCGCAGTTGCGCGTCGCATTTCGAGGATTGGCATGATTTCGATGAGGCGAAATTTGAACGGCGGCATCGCCGCGTTGGCGCTGGTTGCCGCGACTCTCGGCGCGGATGCGGCGCGGGCCCAGGAGGAGTTCCCGTTCGGCTTCGTGATGACGCTCGATGCCGCGCGCATGCCGGGCTCCAAGCGGATTCCCTCGATCGAGATCGGCGACCATGGCGAAGTCGTGCTGGAGCTCTGGTGCAAGGGCGGCAAGGGCCAGTTCTCGGTTGCCGGCAACACGGTGATCTTCGTTCCCGGCGCGATGGAGAACCGCACCTGCACGCCGGAGCGGGCGCAGGCGGACAAGGATCTGCTGGCTGTGCTGGGCGACATGACGAGCTGGCGCCGGCACGGTGACGAGGTGACCTTCACCGGCGGCAAGTCGCTGCATTTCGTGATCAACAGCAACTAAAGCGTTATCGAGCGAAGCGGACGGCGGTTCGCGTCAAGGAAACGCGTCAAGACAAAACGCTCAGGGCGTTGCGATCAGTCCGCTTGCGGTGGCGACGATCCAGCGGTTGCCCCAGCGCACGATGGAATCGACCCGTCCGAGGCCGGGCACGACGTCGCCGCGCGCGGCCATCTTGACGCCCTCGGGCCCCTCGAGCACGGCGGTGCCGTCGCGGACTTCGACCACCGACCATCCCGGGATGGTGCTCGGCCGCGTTTCCGGCGCCGCCGCCGGCGGCTGCTTCGGCCCCAATGCGGCGGCCTGTGCATTCAAGGTCGTCGGCGCGGCGCCCAGGGCGAGCGGGCGCGGGCTGGCCGGCGCGGTCCTCGGAATGCTGCCGGTGACGAGGGGGTCGGCGTTGGACGCGGCCCGGCGCGGGCTCTCCTTTCGGCTCGGCGCCACCTCCGCAATGTGCGGGGCCGGCGCTTCCTTCTGGGCCACCGGGACCGGGGCGGGAGCTGCAAGGTCGTGCCAGTTGGCTCCGCCGGTCCATCCCAGCACGAAGCTTGCGGCGAGTGCGGTCGCTGCCAAGAGCGCGGTGCCGATGCGGTCGGCAAACGGCTCCCGCAGCAGCAGGGCGGCGTCGTGGTTCTCGCCGGTGACATCCCAGAGGTCCGCCGTCTGTGCCGGCGAATGACCCTCCGTCACATCTGTCGGCCAGATGCTCGCAGCGTTGATCGGCTCGCGGTCTTGCATGGCGTGACCTGTGTTCGATGGCGCGAAGCATGATCCTCGAAACTAAATCGAGCCTTAATTTTCGGTGACCGAACTGCGGCGGCACGAAGTCTTTTGGTCGCAGGCCCCCGTAGATGCCCGGGTATCTTCCGCATGCAGCGGTCGTTTCCGGACGTCGTCTCCGCAAAGCGGGTCGTCGCGGCGCGCGGGCGGGGCTATAGCGGTCCCATGCTCGATTTCGCCGCACAATATGCAGCCTTTCAGCGCCGCGACCCGGCCTGGGACGGCGTCGTGTTCGTCGCGGTCAAGACCACCGGCGTGTATTGCCGCCCGGTCTGCCGGGCGCGCACGCCGCTCGCGCGCAATGTGCGGTTCTATGGCAGCGCGGCGTCGGCCGAGCGTGCTGGCTTCAGGCCCTGCCTGCGCTGCCGTCCCGAGGCGGCGCCGTTCTGCCCGGCCTGGAAAGGCACCAGGACGACCGTCGAGCGCGCCCTGGCGCTGATCGAGGAAGGCGCGCTCGACCGCGGCAATGTCGAAGCGTTGGCGGTGCGGCTCGGCGTCGGCGCGCGGCATCTGTCGCGTCTGTTCGCTGAGCATCTCGATGCCTCGCCGCTCCAGGTCGCGCTGTCGCTGCGCGTGCAGCGCGCCAAGCGCCTGATCGACGGCAGCGAGTTGCCGCTTGCGTTGGTGGCGCGGCACGCCGGCTTCTCCAGCGCGCGGCGCATGAATGCCGCATTCGCAAAACTCTACGGTCGCTCCGCCGCGTCGCTGCGGCGCAAGCGGCCAACCGTCGCGATGCAATAAACCCCGATGGAGATCGGCAATGGCCAAGAGCTACGGCACCGTCAGTGCGGAACAGAAGCTTAAGATGAGCGGCCTCGCATTCGTGCAGGGCCTCGCCAGCGGCGCATTGCCGCTCAACACGATCGCGCGGACACTCGGTTATGACGTCACCGAAGCCGAGCGCGGCCGCGTCGTCGTCACGCTGGTGCCGACCGACGCGCATCTCAATCCGGCAGGCACCGTGCATGGCGGCCTCACCGCGACGCTGCTCGATAGCTGCATGGGGCTTGCGGTGCAGTCGACGCTCGATGCCGGCACCAGCCAGACAACTCTCGAGTTCAAGATCTCGCTGGTGCGTCCGATCACGCCCGACACGGGTCCGATCAGGGCCGAGGGCCAGGTGCTCAATTGCGGCCGCCGCATCGGCACCGCCGAAGGCAGGGTCACCGACGGGAAGGGAAGATTGCTCGCGCACGGCACGACGACGTGCCTGATCTTTCCGGCTTGATACTGAGTTGCTGTGGAGAGAATCCGCCGGCACCGCCTCGCGAGATGCCGTGCGGGCGCGGCTACATTGGAATCTGTCCAGCGAGCCTGCGCGTTAGAGAGCTTCGATTTCACTGAGCTGTTCGATTGCGTTACCCGAACGCACGAAACGTGCGTTCGGGTAGCCGTGATGCGATCGTCGATGAAGCCGCCGGTCAACCGGCGTAGCCGCTCTGTTCAGGCAAGCGAATGAGGCCGAGCTGAAACATGGCGGTCAGCGCATCTTCCTGGCCGAGCTCCTCGGCGATCCGTCCGTCCCGCACGCGTAGCACGGTGGTGCCGGCGAACGTCATCTTGCGTCCGGAGGCCGCCGGCAGCGAGCCGAGCCGGAAGTCGCTGAACGCAGGCCCGGTGTGGGTGCCGCCGCCTTCCCAGCGGCCGACCACGAGGTCGCCTTCCGCGACGAGATCGCCGACGCCCCAGAAATTCAGATCCGGAAACGCCTCGCGAAACTCGGTGATGAATTGCGTGACCGCGGCGCGGCCCTTCTTCGGTTCATGCATCGGGTAGTGCACGACAATGTCTGGCGTCGCGAGCTCTTCGATGATGCGCGGATTCCACGGGTTTCCCCAAAAGCCCTCGAACCAGCGGCCTACAACCTTCTTGTTTTCCTCTGACATCTCTTCGTCTCCATTTGCATGTTGCCGGCATCGCGACCGGCGTTGTGTCGATGCGCGCATTAGGCATTTTGAGACGCGTGTCGGACCACCCGATTCCAGATCGGGCGTGCAGCCGGCTTTCGGACGAGATTCCGCTTTGTCGATATGGCGCTTAGCGCCGCTTCTCGAACGTCGTCGCGCTATCGGGAAGCGGGTGGCCCGCACAACACGCGCGCGAAAACCTGTTCGCGATCACACAGGAGACCATCATGCGTCACTTCGATGCGATCGCCGCGCTGCGCGGCGATGGACTTCGTCCCGAGCTGCGGGCACTGCTCGATCGCGTTGCGATCGAGCCTCGTTGTGAATTGTTCGTCAGAAGCGACGGGATGCTTCAGTCCGGTCCGGACACAGCTCCTGCGGCGGAATGCAACTATGTGGTGCCGCTGAGGACGAGGGCGGCCTGAAGCGTGCCGGTTTAGGCGTTACCGCCACACCGACTTGTCGGCGTCCCAGCGCTGGCCCTTGAATTCCTTGAGCAGCGCGTCGATCGCGCCATTGTCGTCCCTGGTCTCGCTGCCTTCCTCGTCGCTGCTGGAATCGTCGGACAGATTCAGCCTGGCGCCGGCGCTGTCGTCCGATGTCGAGACGGTGGGGCTCGAGACCCACAGCAACAGCCGGTCAGAGCTTCCGGGCTTGTCGGGGGAGACCAGGGCCGTGACCTCGTAGTTCTGGGTGAGGCCGAGTGCCGGGTAAGTCGTGCTGGGCCGCTTCAGCACCAGCTTGAGCTTGCCGGTGTTCGCGTTCCATGTCGCCGAGGCGGGCTTTGCGGCAAGCGTCTTCGCCAGCACGCCCGCGATCGTCGATGCGAGCTTGCCCTTGTTGATCTTGTCGCCCTCGCGCCAGTCCGCGGCGGGGAAGCGGATGGTGCGGTCCATCTCGGCCACGCCGCTGGTCCAGCCGGCCGCGGTCACGCCGGGCGCGGATTTCGCCTTGGCGAGCAGCGCGCCGGCGTGCTCGGGGTCGACGGTGAGGTTGATGGTCTGCTCGCCGGAGCGCATCGCATCGCAGGTCACCGCGAGGCTGGAGGTGCCGATCTCGACGGCCTCGCCCTTCAGGGTCTTGAGGAAATCCGCCGCCGCATCGAGCTTCACCCGCACACCGATCGCTTCCGGCGAGACGTCGGTGAAATCCTTCGGCTGCTGCGTGATGCCGTCGTCGGAGGTCTGGTTGTCCAGAAATTCCCTTTCGCTGAGATCGGAATTGTCGGGCGAGGTGACCTCGGTCACCGCCTGGCCGACCGCAATCTGGCCGCGGAACTCGAAACCGTCGCCGGTTTGCTTGCGGTTCAGTTTGATGGTGACCGGCTGCTTGTCGGCGACGCTCTGGGCGGTGCCGGAAAGCGTCTGGCCGCTGACGGTCAGGTTGACGACGAAGCGGTCCTTGCGGTCGGAGTTTTTCGCGATCGGGTAGCAGACGTCGAGCACCGCCGCGGTGACCGTCTTGCCCTGGCGCGTCTCCTTCAGGATCACGTCGGCATTGCCGTCCATCAGTCCGTCGATCGAGGTGAAATAGCGCGTCTCGATGCCGCCGGCGGGCGCCGCCTTCGATTGCAGTTTCATCTGGGCGAAAGCAGGCGCCGAGGCGACGGCAAGACCGAGCAGCAGGAGCGGGAGCGCGCGCATACGATAAGTCCTCGAAGGGCAGAATCGGTTCCGTCGTAACTAGCAAACCTCCATGTCATTGGCCAAAAAAGAAGGCCGCCTAACGGCGGCCTCGCGCCGCGATCGCAGTCATGTGCGTTCGTCAGGTTCCTCGCCGCTCTCCAGCCGGCCGCGCAGCACCGTCGCGACGCGGCTCACGGTTTCGAGGTCCTTCATCGACAGCCCGTCGGCGAGGCCGTTCACCCAGGGCAGCTGCAGGCGCATGGCCGCGTCGAAGCTTTGCCGCCCCTTGGCGGTCAGTACGACGAGCTGGGCACGGCGGTGATGCGGGTTGGTTTCGAAGGCGACAAGCCCGTCCCGTTCGAGGTCGTTGACGATCCGCTGCACGTTCTGTCTGGCGGCGCCGAGGTCGCGCGCCAGCCATGCGACCGGTTGCGGGCGCTCGGCGGCAACGATTGCGCCGAGGATCTGCCAGCGCGCGCTGGTCAGCCCGAGCCCGGCCACCAGCCGGTCGCCTGATGTGAACAGCAGGCTGTTGAGCCTGAACAGGTCCGGAATCAGGGTGCTCAGGGCTTCGCCCGCCGGCGTTCGCTTTGCATTCGGCATTTGTCACCATACAATCGTATTGACATCATGATGTCAATTTCTATATGTATTCATCAGAACGAAATGACATCATAACACCATATCGAACGGAGCTAACCATGCCGCAGATGCGCCCCCTGGACCCCGCTTTCCCGATCGACCGCCAGCTCGCGGTCGACGCCAGCAACGTCGTGCTCGTCAACCTCTTCACGCTCGAAGCGGCCGATGAGAACAGCTTTCTCAAGGCCTGGCAGGACGATGCCGCCATCATGAAGCGGCAGCCGGGCTTCATCTCGACCCAGCTGCACCGCGCGATCGGCGACAGCCCGGCCTATCTGAACTACGCGGTCTGGGAATCCACCGCCGCCTTCCGCGCCGCGTTCACGAACCCGGAGTTCAGGGCCAAGCTCTCGGCCTATCCCGCCTCGGCGGTGGCCTCGCCGCACTTGTTCCAGAAGGTCGCGGTCCCGGGTGTGTGCGTGGGGTAACGGACTGTCAGGCCGTCGCGTCAAGGATCGCTCAGCTGTGCACCAGCATGCCGACCCCGAGCGTGGCGGCAGCGGCCAGAAACGAGATGTCCAGAAATCGCAGCGGCGCTTTCGGACGATGACCGGCAGAACCGGAAATGACGTAATAGACGCCATAACCCGCGCCGAGGACGACAAACGTCAGCGTTTGCTTGAACCAGAACGTCAAGACGATCGCAAAATCATCGATGCTGTCCAAAGCATAAGCGCCGAGCGCAAGCAACGCGCCGATCGCGTAGAACAGCACGAGCGTCAACGTCAGTGATTTGGCGTCGCGGGACATGCGATGATCCTTGCACCCCGATCGTAATCAAACTGCAAAAAAGAAGGCCGCCCGGAGGCGGCCTTCGATTGCGATGCGGATTGCGCGGGTAAGGCTTAGAAGCCGCCCATGCCGCCCATTCCGCCCATGCCGCCGCCGGCCGGCATGGCCGGCGCAGTTTCCTTCTTCGGCAGCTCGGCGACCATGGCTTCGGTGGTCACCAGCAGGCCCGCCACGGAGGAGGCGTCCTGGAGCGCGGTGCGCACCACCTTGGCGGGATCGATGATGCCCTTCTCGACCATGTCGACATAGTCCTCGGTCTGGGCGTCGAAGCCGAAGGTCTCGGACTTGTTCTCCAGGATCTTGCCGACGACGATCGAGCCTTCCACGCCCGCGTTTTCGGAGATCTGGCGGATCGGGGCTTCCAGTGCCTTCAGCACGATGTTGATGCCGGCCTGGACGTCGTCATTGGCGTTGGTGAGACGGCCCACCGCCTTCTTGGCGCGGAGCAGCGCGACGCCGCCGCCGGGGACGATGCCTTCCTGCACCGCAGCGCGGGTGGCATTGAGCGCATCCTCGACGCGGTCCTTCTTCTCCTTGACCTCGATCTCGGTGGCGCCACCGACGCGGATCACCGCGACGCCGCCGGCGAGCTTGGCGAGGCGCTCCTGGAGCTTCTCGCGGTCGTAGTCCGAGGTGGTCTCCTCGATCTGGGCCTTGATCTGGCCGACGCGCGCCTCGATGTCGGGCTTCTTGCCGGCGCCCTTGACGATCGTGGTGTTTTCCTTGTCGATCACCACCTTGCCGGCGCGTCCAAGCATCTTCACCGTGACGTTCTCGAGCTTGATGCCGAGTTCCTCGGAGATGAGCTGGCCGCCGGTGAGGATCGCGATGTCCTCCAGCATGGCCTTGCGGCGGTCACCGAAGCCCGGCGCCTTGACGGCCGCGACCTTGAGGCCGCCACGCAGGCGGTTGACGACCAGGGTCGCCAGCGCCTCGCCCTCGACGTCCTCGGCGATGATGACGAGCGGCTTGCCCGACTGCACCACGGCTTCCAGCACCGGCAGCATGGCCTGCAGGCCCGAGAGCTTCTTCTCGTGCAGGAGGATGTAGGCATCCTCGAGCTCGGCGGTCATCTTCTCGGCGTTGGTGACGAAGTAGGGGCTGAGATAGCCGCGGTCGAACTTCATCCCTTCGACGATGTCGACCTCGGTGTCGAGCGACTTGTTCTCCTCGACGGTGATGACGCCCTCGTTGCCGACCTTCTGCATCGCCTGGGCGATCATCTTGCCGATGGCGGCATCACCGTTGGCCGAGATGGTGCCGACCTGGGCGACCTCGGAGGAGGCGGCGACCGGCTTGGCGCGCTTCTCGATGTCCTTGACCACGGCCGCGACCGCGGTGTCGATGCCGCGCTTGAGGTCCATCGGGTTCATGCCGGCGGCAACCGCCTTGGCGCCCTCGCGCACGATGGCCTGGGCCAGCACGGTCGCGGTGGTGGTGCCGTCGCCGGCGGTGTCGTTGGTCTTCGAGGCGACCTCGCGCAGCATCTGGGCGCCCATGTTCTCGAACTTGTCCTCGAGCTCGATCTCCTTGGCGACGGTGACGCCGTCCTTGGTGATGCGGGGCGCGCCGAACGACTTCTCGATGACGACGTTGCGGCCCTTCGGGCCGAGCGTCACCTTGACGGCGTTGGCGAGAATGTCGACGCCGCGCAGCATGCGGTCGCGCGCGTCTCCGGAAAACTTGACGTCTTTGGCAGCCATTGATTTGAACTCCTGGAATGTTTCGGTGCGGGCGCCGGCATCTGCGCTCGTCGTTGCCGGGCTTGATCCGGCAATCCATCGTCCTTGCGAGAATCTTGCGAAGATTGATGGATGCCCGGGTCAGGCCCGGGCATGAGAGCTAGAGGGTGCGGCGGGTTCTGGAATTGCCGGCCTTATTACGCCAGCACGCCCATGATGTCCGACTCCTTCATGATCAGGAGCTCTTCGTTGTCGATCTTGACCTCGGTGCCCGACCACTTGCCGAACAGCACGCGGTCGCCGACCTTGAGGTCGATCGGGATCAGCTTGCCGGTCTCATCGCGGCCGCCGGGCCCGACGGCGACGACCTCGCCCTGCGACGGCTTTTCCTTGGCGGTGTCGGGAATGATGATGCCGCCCTTGGTCTTTTCCTCGGCGTCGATACGTTTGACCACGACACGGTCATGCAGCGGACGAAATTTGGATTTAGCCATGACGTTTCCCTTTGGAGGCTCGCTTTCAGGTCCGGTTCATCGGGACCGGCGTTGGATGCCGGCCCGGTCGGCGCTGGGCAGGACGCCCGACGCTTTTAGCAATCGTGGTGCAAGAGTGCTAATTGTGGGCCGGGAAATATGGCTTGGCGCAGTTTCTGTCAAGCAAACGGGTTAAGGCCTTGGTGAGGCCAATATAGGATGGTGGACCAGAAACCAAATCGTAGCGATGACGTAATTTTGTCAGACGTCATTGCTCCGTCTTAAGTTTTACGCTTGGCTGCGGGACGGGTGCGGCCGGGACATAGTCGGGGGATGCATATGATCAGGTCATTCAACGCGCGATTGGTCGCACGGTTCGCGGCTGTTTCGGCGCTGACGACACTCTTGGGGGCGTGCGGCAGCATGAGCCTGCCGTCGTTGTCGTCGAACCCTGAGCCGGCGCCAGCCGAGCCGGGGGTCGCCCCCGAAATGCCTGCCACCATCCGCGCGGACGAGATCGTCGGCCGCTGGGGTCTCGCCTCGTTCCAGAACCCGGCCGACCGCGCCCGTACCGAGGCTGCCGCCCGGGCGCAGTGCAAGAACCCCTATGTGATCACCGCTGGCCAGAACGGCGGCGTGATCATGCATCTGGCCGACCAGGCGACGCCGCAGGAGCTGCGGCTGAAGGGCTCGCCGAGCGGCAAGAACTACATCGGACCGGCGGGGCCGACCCCTGGCGAACAGGATCGCGAGATCATCTCCTTCGACGGTCGCGTCCTGATCACCCGCTTCATCGACAAGGACGCCGCCACCCGCTACGGCAACATGGTCTACGTCCGCTGCGCGCCGAGGGCGTAAAAGCGAGTGATCCGTTTTTCGACCGATCTACGGCCGCACAGCCGGTTCGCCTCTTCCCTTGTGGGAGAGGCCGGATCGCATCGCCAGATGCAGAGCGGGTGAGGGGTCTCCCTCCGCGCGTGACCCTCTCTCGTTTCCTGACTCGCGGATAGAACCCCTCATCCGGCGCGGACTGCGTCCGCGCCACCTTCTCCCACAAGGGGAGAAGGGAAGAAGACCCGCAAACACGGCCTTATCGCCGCACGCCAACCCGATTGACGCCGCCATTCAAATTGCCGCCCGCATTGTGGCGGACCGCAGCGCGCGCCACCGGACGAGGCCTGAGCACAACGCCTGCCCGCGCCACGCAGCCTGCCGGATAACCGACATACGTGCAGTAGATCACCGCGTTGGCCGGTGCCGGAGTGAGAGCGGCGCCTGCAAACCCCAACATCAGGCTCGCTGCTATTCCCGCAAACGTCACTGACTTGGTCGAAACAATGTTCGTCCGACGCATGGTGATCCTCCTCATCGCAAGTGAACCGAAGGTGATGGAGCCCGCTTCAGATGCGGCCCAAGGTATCGTCAGTGGCAAGGGGGAGGCGATGTTGACGTAGATCAACGCCGCGCGCGACCCGTCGCCGCGTGAGGTCGATCTGCTTCATCGTGAAAGAGGGCGGCTCGTTGAGCCGCCCTCTTGCGGTGGCGTTGCGCCGGTTTCACTGACAGACGTACATGCGGCCGTCAGCCATCTTGGTCATCGTGCCAGGCTCGCAGCCGATACCATTGGCTGCCTTGTACTCCGTCCATCCGGCATAGCCGTAATACGGGCTGATCCTTTGGTAGGCTCGTGCCGGATAGTAGGGCTGGCCAAAGTAGGGATCCGTCTGGGCGGCATACGAATTGGTCCAATCGTTTGTGCCCCAGCCGGAATAGGCCGGCGCAGTAGCGGCAGCCGCAGCGACAGCTGCCGTAGCGGCGACGCCCGCGCCAACCCCGTATCCGTAGGCGGCGCGCCGGGTTTGACGACGCGCAACGCCCGCGACGCTCACGGGCGTCAGCGGTCGGCCCACACGCGCCTGGGCGCTTTCGACCGAAGCCGAAATGCCGCCCTGCTCAGACCAGGTGACGGAGAACAGTGTCGCACAAACGAAAGTCGAGAGCGCAATTGCAGTATTCCTGACAATTCCTTGCGTCATGTTCAATCTCCGGTGTTGAGTACTCCAGTGGCTCCCCCCAAAATCAGTGATCTGATAACAAGGCGTACGCGATCAGCGCGAATGAAAGAGATCCGCCGCTGATCGTCACAGCTGCAAAAGGCGGCCTCGCGCTTCGGCAGCGTGCGAAAGATGGCAGTCCGCCCTCGTTGGATACGCACAGCGAATGGCTGCGAACCTGCGATTGTGTGATGAGTGGACGTGCAAGCCCCGCGCGGGGACGACCGGATTTACTCCGGAAGTCCCATGCAACCGGCACCCAGTGTTGGCCCCCGGCATACGCATGACAATTTCCCCTCACGCACAGTATGCGTCAGCGATGCCAAAGCTGCCAGTAACTTTCCAATTGTCGCAATTGGCACAAACTGCATGTGGTGGCCGCAATTTGGTTGGTTCGTCTATCTCTGGTGACTCGCTGCGAGCGCTGGCCCATGGCTCAAACAAAAACGCCGGCCTGAGGGCCGGCGTTTTGTATTCTGCCGATGCGATCGCTCAGTCGAACAGTGCGTCGATGTCGTCCTGCGAGGCATGGCCGACGTCCCCGGCGAGCTTCGGGCCGTTGAGCAGGCGGGCATCGCCCTCGCGGGTGTCGACGATCGCCGGGACGTGCGCCTTGATGGCGTCGACGCCGCCCCAGATGTCCATCATCGCATTGATGTGCTGCTCGATGAACTTCATCGTGGTCATGACCTTGCTGATGCGCTGGCCGGTCAGGTCCTGGAAGTTGCAGGCTTCGAAGATCGAGACCACGCGCTCCTGAATATCTTCGCTGAGCCGCTTTTGCTGGTCGGGCGTGACGTTGTTGGCCAGCGCGGTTGCGGCCTGGTCGATCGCCTCCACCGCTTCGAGGATCTGCTGGGTCGCCTGCTCGGTGCCGCCGACCACCGCGCCGAGCTCGCCATTGACCTTGGCCATCTCGCCGCCGTCGAAGCTCTTGCCGTGCAGCGTCGCGATCTCGCGCTTGGTGCGATCGATGGCATCGTGGATGAGGTCGAGCTCGACCTTCAGCTTCTCGCACTGCTCGATCTGTGCCCGGTAGGTATCGAGCAGTGCGTGGGTCTCGGCGACTTCGCGGGCGACCGCGGCATCGACGCTGTCGCCGGTGCGCTGTGCCGGTGCGGCGGCCATCTGGGCGCGGATCGAGCGAAGCTCGGCCATGATCTCGCGATGCATCGGACCGAGATCGGCGCCGCTGGAAACATCCGGCTCCGGCATCACCACCTCGCCCATCGCCTGCTCGACACGAAAACGCTTGCGCTTCACTGACATGATTTCATTCCCGCCCCTTCACTGAAGTCCGTTCTAGACAGAGCGGATTTAACGTCAGGTTCACGCCGGAACTGTTGGCGCGGATAGCGCGCAAACGCGGCGATACCGGCGATTAACCATGTCGCCGCGCCGTTCACGCAAAATAAACGCTGTCGGGGAAAACCGCGCTCCATTGCCGATGTGGTGAATCGAAACGGCCGCTCCGTTTACCAAACCGATGCGGTTTTCATTGCTTATTGACCACGTGCAACGGCGCAAAGTCGGCGCCGCGCGCATCACGTCACGACGAAACCAGTACAGAGTACGTCGATGTTCAGGAAAACCACGCTTGCGCTGCTCGCCGGCGCGTCTTCTCTTATTGCCGTTCCCCATCACGCCATGGCGATCGACGCGGCAGCGCCCGCCGGGCCCGCCGTCATCTATGCCAATCAGGGCGCTCCGCAGCCGCCGATGCGCACCGCCTACGTGCAGCCGCAGCGCCCCAACATGGGCGGCGGCTTCATCGAATTCCTGTTCGGCGATGCGCCGTCGTCGCAGGGTTATTCGCCGCAGCCGATGTATCAGCAGCAGCCGGGCTATTACGGCAACCGTCAGCTGCCGCCGATGGATCCGCAGCAGCAGATGCTCCGGCAGCAGGAAGAGGCCGCGGGCGATCCGCGGCAGCGTCCGTTCGATCCCAGATTCGAGAAACAGCTCGTTGACTATAACGGCAAGGAAAGTCCTGGCACGATCGTCGTCGATACGCCGAACAAGTTCCTCTATCTCGTCGAGGGCAACGGCAGGGCGATGCGCTACGGCATTGGCGTCGGCCGGCCCGGCTTCACCTGGTCCGGCGTGAAATCGATCACCGCCAAGCGCGAATGGCCGGACTGGACGCCGCCGAAGGAAATGCTCGCGCGTCGTCCCGATCTGCCCCGGCACATGGAAGGCGGTCCGGAAAATCCTCTCGGCGCCCGCGCGATGTATCTCGGCTCGACGCTCTACCGCATTCACGGCTCCAACGAGCCCTGGACCATCGGCACCAACGTCTCCTCCGGTTGCATCCGTATGCGCAACGAGGACGTCATCGACCTCTACGGCCGCGTCAATGTCGGCACCAGGGTCGTGGTAATGTGAAGTTGTAGCCGAGCGCGAAGCGGGTACGACGATTACGAAATCTGCGTCGTCCCGGCGCAGGCCGGGACCCATACGCCGCGGCTTCTCGGCTCGAGGCGGTGTGGGTTGCCGATCGTGCGCAACAATCGAGATCGGTGGTTATGGGTCCCGGCCGGCGCCGGGACGACGTCGGAATCAAAACGGCCGCTCGATGAGAGCGGCCGTCTGTGTTTCAGGTGGGACGCTTACGCGTAATTGCTGTCGTCTCCGCCGCCGTCGAAGCCGCCGTCATCGTCATCATTATCGAAGTCGTCGGAATCGTGGTCGTTGTCGTTGTTGTTGTCGTTGTTGTTGTTCTCATTGTTGTTGTTCGACGCCTGGTCGAACAGGCCGGAGCGCGAGCCGCTATCGCGGTTGGAGCCGATGTCGTTGACCCCGGCGTCACGCGCGAGGTCGCTTGACGACTGGTCGCCGCCCCAAGGACGCGACCCGCCACCGAGGCCGCCGGAATCGGCCAGCGACTGGTGGCTGCCGCCACCCATCATGCCGCGGATGCTGGAGAGCAGCAGCGAGCCGCCGACGACGCCCGCTGCGGCCGCTGCCGCCGTGCCGAGGAACGAGCCGCCACCGCCGCCCGGCGCGCCGCCGAACGCCGGCGGCTGCGGGCCGCCATAGCCCTGGCCGTAGGGTTGCGCGGGCTGGCCGTAAGGCTGGCCATAGCCGCCGCCGGCCTGCTGCATCGCCTGGCCCGAGTTCCAGACCGGGCGGCTGCCCGGATCGCGGCCGCCCATATCGGGCGCCCGCACCGGCGGCACCGAGCCGTGCTGCTGGCCCTGTCCGCCGAAGATCGCATCGCGCATCGAATCGAGGAAACCGCCGCCCTGCTGCTGGGCTCCCTGCTGCTGGCCGACCGCGGCCTCGAGTTCCTGGATCCGGTCATGGGCGCGCTTCAGCGCCTCGTCCTGCACCAGCGCGGTCTGCACCAGCGCGTAGACCGCATTCGGCGCGCTGCGCAGGCCCTGCATGATCGCGGACATGGCCTCGCCGTCGCGCGGGGCATTCTCCAGCTTGGCGAGCCGGTCGAAGAGATCGTCGATCAGTTGGCGTTCTTGCGGTGTCATGGCGTTCTCCATCGCGTCGATCGAATCGGCGCGTCCGAGATGTAGGACGGGGTTTGTGGCGCAAGGAGTGGGGGCCAGAATTAAATTTATGTATGCGACAATACGACCGGCGGCTTTTCGTGAACCTTGAGGGTTTTCGAGCGAAGCGGGGGGCCGGTTCGCGTGAAGAAAACGCGTCAAAAACAAGGGTCAGGCAAGTGTAACTTTATTCGAGTGTAACTTTATTCAGGGCCAGCAGCGCGGGGAAATCGTCGCCTGCAAGATAGGCATGCTCGGTCTCGCGCTGCGTCGTCAGCGGGTCGAGGCTCTTCAGCGTTTCATCGACGAAACCGGGATGGCACATCACAAGCCCGTCCTCCGGCATGCCGTCGAGGAAGCCCTGCATCAGCGCCGCGAAATCATTGCCGCGCGTAAAATCATAGGCGCCGGCGAAGGCCGGATTGAATCGCAGGCTTGCTCGCTGCGCCTTGATCCGGAACTGCGTGCTGAGCACGTTCAGCACCAGCGCCTTCGGCGCCGCCGCCAGCTGGCGCGCCAGCGGGCCTTCGCGGCCGCACTGCCGCACCCAGGCGTTGGGCGCGCGCTCCTTCACGGCGCGCACGAAGCCGTCGCGCACCTGCGGGTAGAGCTGCACATGCTGGTGGCCGTCGACGAAGTCGGGGGCGCGCCCGAACAGATCGTGGAAGGCGTCGAGCTGCGCCAGCACCTCGGCATGGACCAGTTCGGCGTCGAGCCGATGCATCAGGCCGGCGCGCAGCAGCCGCGGAAACGGCATGAACATGTCGCCGTCGAGCGGTCGGAAATGCATGGTGAGCGGCCGGAACGGCGCCGACAGCGTCACGTGCAATCCGATCGTGCAGCGCGGGCTGCTCGCCACCGATGCCGTGAGTGCGCTGGCCGCATCGCGGCCGATCGCCGGCGTCACGGTCATCACCGACGTCGCATTGAGGCGGCCGCGCTCGATCAGGTCGCGGATCGCGCGGTTGACGCCGTCGCTCAAGCCATAATCGTCAGCACACAGCCAGATCCGGCGCGGCGTATCGGTGTTCATTCCGCGGCGGTCCGCTCGGAGGCATTTTGCGCCGCGCCGCCGTCGGCGTGCTTCTCGCTGTGCTCGGCGACGAAGTAGATCGGGCGCGCCTTCAGCTCGGACAGGATCTTGCCGATATATTCGCCGACGATGCCGATCATGATGAGCTGCACACCGCCGATCGTCATCAGGCCGATCACGAGCGAGGGATAGCCGGGCACCTGCTTGCCGGTCGTGAACACCTCCCAGAGGATCGACAGGCCGAACAGGAAGGCACCGCCGGCGAGAATGACGCCGAGCAGGCTGGCGAAGCGCAGCGGTGCCACCGAGAACGAGGTCAGGCCCTCGATCGAGAGGCCGAGCAGGCTTGCGGCGTTGAAGGTGGTGACGCCGTGGGCGCGCGCCGCAGGCTCGTAGTCGACGCGGATCTGGCGAAAGCCGATCCAGCTGGCGAGGCCTTTGAAGAAACGGTTGCGTTCCGGCAACTGCCTGAGTGCGGTGACCGCGCGCGGCGAGAGCAGGCGGAAGTCGCCGGCGTCCTCGGGAATTTTCTGGCGTGCGCCCCAATTGATCAGCGCGTAGAAGCCGTGCACCGCCAGCCGCCGCGCGGCCGATTCGTTGTCGCGATGCGCCTTAGCGGTGTAGACGACGTCATAGCCGTCATCGATCCAGTGCCGCACCAGCTGTTCGATCAGTGCCGGCGGATGCTGGCCGTCCCCGTCCATGAACAGGACGGCGCCGAGCCGGGCATGGTCGAGGCCCGCCATCAGCGCGGCCTCCTTGCCGAAATTGCGCGACAGCGACACCACCTGGACGTCGATCGCGTCGGCGGGCAGGCTGCGCGCGATCATCAGCGTGTTGTCGGCGCTGCCGTCATCGACATAGATCACCTCGCAGGCGAGGCCGTAGCGGGCGCGCAGCGTCTTGGCGAGGTTGATCAGCCGCTCGTGCAGCGCCGCAAGCCCGGCCGCCTCGTTGTAGACGGGCACGACGATCGACAGACCCTGCCCGGCGGCGGTCTTGGCGGTCGTGGTCAGGCTGGAAACGTCAGAGCCCAGCATCATCGGTCAGGTTCCAGAACTAGAGCGTTTTCGAGCGATGTGGCCTTCCGCCTCGCACGAAGACACCGCGTCAAAACGAGAGATCCCTCGAACACAATATGGTACCGCAGGGTAGCTGTCGCCAACATGAACGGCGTGGCCGCCTCATTGTCGGAGGAACGCCTCGAGCTTGGCGAACAGCGGGTTCTCCCGATCGAACACGTAGTCCAGCGAGACCACCGAGACGGTCTCGGCGCCGTGCTCGCGCAGGAAGCTCGCCAGCGCATAGAGCTGACCCGGTGGGCAGTGCAGCGTCAGCATGCCTGACGAAGTCGGACCGCCGAACGGGGCAACCACGCCGAAACGGTTATGCGCCTCGGAGAGCAGCGCATCATTGCAGCCGGCGAAGCGGGTGCGGACCTCGCGATACTTGCTGGCACGGGCGCGCGCCGCGATATGGTCGAGGATCACGCGCGCGGTCTCGCGGGCGCCCTTCGACCAGTCGGCATCCTTCGACGCCACCAGATTGGCCTGGCTGCGCAGGATTATACCGTCGTCGAGCACCCGCAAGCCGTTGGCGGCGAGCGTTGCGCCCGTGGTGGTGATGTCGACGATCAGCTCGGCGCTGCCGGCCGCCGGCGCGCCTTCGGTCGCGCCTGCGCTTTCGACGATGCGGTAATCGCCGACGCCGTGTTTGGCGAAGAAGCCGCGCGTCAGATTGATGTATTTGGTCGCCACCCGCATGCGGTGATTGTGCTGCTCGCGGAAGCCGGTGGTGACATCGTCGAGGTCCGCCATGGTGCGGACGTCGATCCAGGCCTGCGGCACCGCGACGACGACGTCGGCATAGCCGAAGCCGAGCCCTTCGATCAGCGACACGCGCTTGTCGGCATCGGCGATGTTCTCGCGCACCAGGTCCTCGCCGGTGACGCCGAGATGCGCAAAGCCGCGGGCGAGTTGCGAGGCGATCTCGCTCGCCGAGAGATAGGCGACCTCGACATTGTCGAGACCTGCGATCGTGCCGCGGTAGTCGCGGGCGCCGCCGGCCTTCGACAGCTTGAGACCCGCGCGGGCGAAGAAGCTTTCGGCGTTTTCCTGCAGCCGCCCCTTGGAGGGAACGGCGACGACGAAGGGCGTGCTCATTGGGCGGCTCCGAAGGAGGTGGCCTGGCCATGCCGGGTCATCGCCTCGACCCAGACCGAGAAGCCGACCGCGGGAATAGGTTCAGCCGAGCCCAGCTGGGTCATCAGTCCATCATAGCGGCCGCCGGCGACCAGCGGCTCGGCGCCGTTGCCCCGGTGATGCAGCTCGAATTCGAAGCCGGTGTAATAGTCGAGGCCGCGTCCGAACGCGGTGGAGAACCGGGTCTTTCGGATGTCGATGCCGCGCGCGGCCATGAAGCCGATCCGGCTCTCGAGCTGGTCGATCGCGGCGGCAAGGTTCAGCTTGGCGTCGGCGGCGAGCGCGCGCAGCTGCGCGACCGCGTCGTCGGGATCGCCCGCGATCGCCAGGAAGCGCTTGATGGTCGCGATCGCCTCGCGCGGCAGCGCGCCGCCCTTCAGCGTCGATTGCTCGAGGAAGCGATCGGCGATCTCGGCCGTGGTGCGCCCGCCGACATTGGTGGTGCCGGCGATCGACATCAGATCGGTCACGAAGGCGAGTGCCGCCTTGCGGTCGGAGCCGGCGAGGGCGGCCAGGACGCCCTCATATTCGTTGCGGCCCGGTGCGGTCTTGAGCGTCAGCTGCTCGATGTCGTCGGTCAGCGAGACCTTGCGGTTGAAATCCTTGACCAGGCGGCGGCGCCAGACCGGATAGAGGTTGAGTGCATCCAGCAGGGCATTGAACAGCGCGACGTCGCCGGTGCGGATCTCGACATCGCGGACGCCGAAGGCGGCGGTCGCCTCCAGCGCCAGGGCCAACATCTCGGCATCGGCCGCGGCGCGGTCCTGGCGGCCGAACGATTCGATGCCGGCTTGCAGGAATTCACTGGCCTGCCCGCTACGGTAACGAAACACCGGGCCGAGATAGCTGAACCCGGCCGGCTGGCCGGCGCGGGTCGAGGCGAGATAGTCGCGCGCGACGGGAATCGTCAGGTCCGGGCGCAGGCAGAGCTCCTCGCCGGAGAGGTCCGTGGTGAGGTACAGGCTCTTGCGGATGTCCTCGCCGGAGAGATCCAGGAACGGCTCGGCCGGTTGCAGGATGGTCGGCTCGGACCTTTGATAGCCGGCCTGCGCGAACGAGGCCAGCAGCGCATCCGCCCAAACGGCGGATCCGGCGGCGGATCGTGGTGCGGCAGCTTCGGTCATCTCGACGTCCAACTAGGTCCGGACCAGGTTCCGGCGCGGGTTCCAAGGGTGGTTCGGGGCAGCCCTTACCATGGCCGGATCGGGGTTTCGACCGCGATCGGCCAAGTGGCTTAATGATTGCGTGCGTTAACGATTTTACGACGGCTTGGCTAGGCGAAACCGGAACGTTCGATGCTGATGGCAAATATTGCTAAAGTCTGTGGTCGCTCCCATAATTGGGGTAGGGAGAGTTCCACCATGAACATGAACGTCTCATTGACCGATGAGCTGAGCGAGTTCGTCAAAACCAAGGTTGCGAGCGGCCGCTACACCTCGGCAAGCGAGGTCGTGCGGGAGGCGCTGCGGATCATGGAGCAGACGGAAGAGGCGCGATTGGCGTTCCTTCGCAATGCCTGGGCGGCGGGACAGGCAAGTGGCGACGCTGGACCGGCTGATTTTGCCGAGATCAAGGCGCAGGGGCGAGCCCGGTTGAAGGCAGCGGGCAAGTAAATTGGGAGAGGTTCGCCTTTCCCGGCTCGCGCAGAGCGATCTCGCCGAAATCTGGCTTCTCATCGCATCCGACAAGGGGCCCGCGACGGCAGACCATTGGATCGATCGTATTGAAGCGCGGTGTGGTCAGTTGGCGCAATTCCCTAAATCGGGGCCGGCGCGTCCCGACATCGCCGATGGTGCGAGGATGCTGGTGATTTCGCGCTGGCTGGTGCTGTACGAGATGATGCCAGGCGGCGTGCGCATCATGCGCGTCATCGATGCCGCGCGGTCTCTTGGGGAGCTGGATTTGTCCGGCGAATAGACGGATTGCGGACCGCCATTCCGGCTAAAGCGCGATGAGATTAGGTTGAATCGTCATCGCGCCTTAGCTCTTTGTTTGAGCATGATCTTTTCGGAAAACCGCTTCGCACTTTTCCGGATCATGCTTTAGCCGTTACCTCTCCAGTCCCCCAGTGCGGCCTGCACCAGCGCCAGGGCCGCCACCGCGGCGGTGTCGGCTCGCATGATCCGGGGGCCGAGGGCCAGCCGCAGGATCTTGGGCTGCCGCAGCAGCAGTGCCCGTTCCTCCTCGGCGAAGCCGCCTTCGGGGCCGATCAGCACATCGATCCCGGCATTCGCAGCCGTTGCCGCCGCCAGCGCCTGCACCGGGCTTTCGACTTCGGCCGCCTCGTCGCAAAACACCAGCAGCCGCGCCGGGTCGCGGCCTGCCAGGAAACGTTCGAGGGGCAGGGGGTCGGCGACCTCGGCAAGCGAGATGATGCCGCATTGCTCGGCCGCCTCGACCACATTGGCGCGCATCCGCTCGGTATTGACCCGGGAGGCCTGGGTGAACCGTGTCAGGACCGGCTGCAGGGCGGCGGCGCCCATCTCGATCGCCTTCTGCACCATGTAATCCAGCCGGGCATGCTTGAGCGGCGCGAAGACGTAAGTGAGGTCGGGCAGTCGGTCCTGGGGCCGGGTCTGTGCCGCGACCGTCAGCGTGTCGGGGCGCTTGCGGCCGGAAATCCCGGCGCGCCATTCGCCGTCACGCCCGTTGAACACCAGCACGCTGTCGCCGGCGCCGAGCCGCAGCACGTTGCCGAGATAGTTGCTCTGATCGCGTTCGAGCGGAACGGTTGCGCCGGCGCCGAGTGGGGCGTCGACAAACAGGCGGGGGCTGCGGAAATCGAGTCCAGGCATGTCCGGCGGCTTCATTGCGGTGTGGCAAGTTTACCAAACTGCGCGACACCGTAATCCCGCGGACTCCTCAGGAACTCGCCAGCCAGGTAATATTGAGCGTCGATATATTGCTTCTGTCACCAAGTCATTTCTTTAGTCCAAGGGGCCGCTTGCACGCGGTCCCTTTTGCATTTCGGTCGCCCGCGGCGTGGGCCCATAAATCCAAACCGGGGCCTTGCCGAAAATCCTGTTCAGGCAAATTTGATGGTCCATTTTACCGCCGTTCGTAGCCTAAAGGCTTAGAATCGGGGAACAATTTAATGTGGCCGGTGTGGCCCTACGCCGCGCTGTCGCCCAAATCCACGGGTTGTTAAGGCCTCACAGGAATCGTAAAACGCCCCCAAAATTCGTTGCTTCGTTTTTGTTGCGCTGGGGTTGCCTGGACCTTTTGCCGGAGAAACACCCTCGATGATCCGCCGACTGATCGTGCTGACCGTTGCCGCGACCGCCCTGTCCGTGGGGCAGGCCGCCGCCCAGAGCGCCTTTCCGGCCCCGCTGCCCAATCAGCAAGGGAAGGCCGGCACCGCCTCGGATCCCGCGTTTCCGCCGGTCAATGGCATGCGTCCAAGCCAGGCCGGCACCGCCTCCGATTCCGCATTCCCGCCGGTCAACGGCCGCGCCGGCGGCCAGGGTCGGTGCCACGCCCTCGGCATTTCCGAGCAATGGCGCGGCCCCCATCGCCGGTGGCGGGCTGTCGTCGCCGCCCCCGCCGGGTGCAGCTGGTGGTGCCGGCGACGCCTGCATGAAGAATTTCACTCCGCTGCGTGAGGATGCGGAGAAGCGCGGCAAGGCGATCAAGGCGGCGAGCGATCGCCACGCCAGCCCCCAGGAGGCCTGCAAGCTGATCGGCAATTACAGCCAGGCCGAGATCAAGATGATCAAATATGTCGACACCAACGCGGCGAAGTGCGGAATTCCGCCGCAGATCGCCGACCAGCTCAAGGCAGGGCACAAGAATACCGAAGCGCTGCTGAAGAAGGTCTGCAACGTCGCGGAGCAGGCGGCGGCGCAGCCGCGTGGGCCTGCTGGGCCGACCTTGAGCGACGTGCTCGGTTCGTCCGCCTCGCTGCCGGAAGCGACGCCGAGCAAGAAGGGCGGCAGCACCTTCGATACGCTCAACGGCAACGTCCTGACCCGTTGATGGATCACCCATGAGCGATGTCTCCACCCGCGTTGCCAACTCCACAGGCAACTGGGTGGATACCCATGCGCCGGTCTGGACGCGGCCCTATCTGCGGCTTGCGCGCTTCGACCGTCCGATCGGCTCCTGGCTTCTCTTGATGCCATGCTGGTGGTCGGCGGCGCTCGCCGCCGGCATGGCGCATGACGTCCGCGGCCTGCCGCTCACCATCGTGCTGTTCTTCATCGGCGCCTTCGTGATGCGCGGGGCGGGCTGCACGTGGAATGACATCACCGACCGCGATCTCGACGACAAGGTCGAGCGCACGCGCTCGCGGCCGTTGCCGTCAGGGCAGGTGACCACGAAGCAGGCGCTGGCCTTCATGGTCGCGCAGGCGCTGATCGGCCTCCTGGTGCTGCTGCAGTTCAACCGCTTCGCGATCGCGACCGGCATCGCCTCGCTTCTGATCGTCGCGATCTATCCCTTCATGAAGCGCATCACCTGGTGGCCGCAGATCGTGCTCGGGCTCGCCTTCTCATACGGCGCGCTGATGGGATTTGCGGTGACGCTCGAGCGCATCGATGCGACCGCGATTGCGCTCTACGCCGGATCGATCGCCTGGGTGATCGCCTACGACACCATCTACGCCCATCAGGACGCCGAGGATGATGCGCTGATCGGCGTCAAATCCACCGCGCGCCTGTTCGGTGCACGCACCCATCGTGCGCTCGTGATCTTCTATGGTCTCGCCGTGCTCTTGATCGGCGTGGCGTTCGCACTCGCGGGGGCGCGGTGGCCGGCCTGGATCGGGCTAGCGGCGTTCGCGTTGCATCTCGCCTGGCAGGTCCGGCGGCTCGACATCGGCGATGGCGCGCTCTGCCTGCGCATCTTCAAGTCCAACCGCGACGCCGGCTTGATCCTGTTCGCGAGCCTGGTCGTCGACGCGGTGCTGCGCGCGGCGTGATGACTTCGCAGGATGGGTGGAGCGAAGCGATACCCATCATTCTCGCCGCAGGACAAGAGATGGGTTTCGCTTCGCTCTACCCATCCTACGCAGCTCGAAATGACGGCGAGAGGTGCGACAAATCACGCATGCGCGGGTGATGACACCGCGTGGTGTGAGACGATGAATCGAGACCCATCCTCATCGTCGTCCCTGCGAAAGCAGGGACCCATAACCACAAATGGTTATTGGTTGACGATGCCGGAGCGACGAGTCCCTTCAACAACGAAAGCCGCGGCGTATGGGTCCCTGCTTTCGCAGGGACGACAACCGTTGTGAGGCAAGCTGCGTGCGAAGAAACGCCGAACTCAATCCCGCGCGATGATCTCGCGTTCGCCGCGATGTACGCTGGTGCCGTTACGGCTGACACCGGCGCGGCGGCGGACCAGGAATTTGGGTCTCCGCGCGCGGATCGCGTTGCGGCGACGGCGGCGCGGCGAGGGCGTCCGCGGCGCCGGCTCGGTCAGTTGCGGGAGACGGAAGATGTCGCTCCACATCTGCCAGGCGGAGCTGATCTCCTCGGCGTCCGAACTGGAGCCGAGCGGAATGCTGAGCGCGGGATCGCGGTGAACCAGCACCAGCATCTGCGCGTCGTCGATGCCGCGCACCGCGACGCCGAGAAAGTCGCTGACGCGAACGTTGATCGCCATCTGCATGCCGCGGACGGCACGGCGCAGCACGACACGCTCGCGATGAAGCTCGATCTGCCGCATGCCGCCATCCGCACGCGCGTCCTGCGCGTGGAAGCTGAGCGGAAGGGAAAGAGGGTCGAGCCGCAATGCGCAGCTCGACCCGGCGGAATTGATTCCGCTTGTTGGTGTTTGACGCCTCAAAGCTCTGTCTCCCCGCCGGGATTTTGTTCCCGGTCGTTGGGTGAGAGCCTAGCCGAGCGATGTCCGTTCCCCCTTAAAAAGCCTGGTTAATCCCTCCTCACCTCGTGCCATGATTGACAAGAGGTTGGCCCGCATGATTGACGAAGCCTTGCCCCGATCACTCAAATCTTTGTTGCCTGCCGGCGCAAAGTGCTTGAAATCCCTGTGAAACCGGCACATCTGGTGGATCTGTCGACCTCGTTCCGGGCCCCCCTCAATCCGCAGGAATTCGTTCGTGAACTCTTCACCATCTGCATCGCGACACGGCGATAGCTCCGATCTGTTCGACCAATCGGGCCTGAGCGACCTTGCACAGCGGCTGGTCGAGGCGGCCAGGCGCGCGGGGGCGGATGCGGCCGATGCGGTTGCGGTGCGCGGCGTCTCGCAAGGCGTCGAGGTCCGCGACGGCCGTGTCGAGGAATCCGAACGGTCGGAGGGCGACGATGTCGGCCTGCGGGTGCTGGTCGGCCAGCGCCAGGCGGTGGTCTCGACCAACGACGTCAGCGGCGATGCCGTGACCAAGCTCGCCGAGCGTGCGGTCGCGATGGCGCGTGTTGCGCCCGACGACAAATATGTCGGCCTCGCCGATCCCGCGCTGCTCGCGCGCGACTTCCCCGATCTCGACCTGCTCGATCCCAAGGTTCCGAGCACGGCCGAACTGGAGCAGCGCGCGATCGAAGCGGAGGCTGCGGCGCTCGCGGTCAAGGGTGTCACGAAGTCCGGCGGCGCGTCGGCCTCGACCGGGATCGGCGGCATGGTGCTGGTGACGTCGACCGGCTTCCACGGTTCTTATCTGCGCTCCAGCCACGGCATCTCGACGACGGCGATTTCCGGTGAGGGCACCGGCATGGAGCGCGACTATGATTTCACCAGCGCGCCGCATGCCTCCGACCTCGATTCACCTGCTACCGTTGGTCGCAAGGCCGGGGAGCGCGCGGTGGCGCGGTCGAATCCGCGCAAGGTCGAGACCTGCAAGGTGCCGGTCGTGTTCGATCCGCGCGTTGCCGGCTCCCTGGTCGGCCACCTCGTCGGCGCCATCAACGGCGCCTCGATCGCGCGCAAGACCAGCTTCCTGAAGGACAAGCTCGGCCAGCAGCTCTTCGCCAACAACATCCGCATCATCGACGATCCGCTGCGCCGGCGCGGCCTGCGCTCGCAGACCTTCGATGCCGAAGGCGTCGCGGCGAAGAGGATCGCGCTGGTCGACGAGGGCGTGCTGACGACCTGGCTGCTCGATTGCGCCACCGCGCGCGAGCTCGGCCTGGTGACGACGGGGCATGCGCATCGCGGCGTGTCGTCCTCGCCGTCGCCCGGAACGTATAATCTGCATCTCGAGCCGGGTGCGGTGACGCCGAAGGAGTTGATCTCCGATATCAAGCAAGGGTTCTATGTCACCGATTTGATCGGCTCCGGCGTCAACGGCGTCACCGGCGATTACAGCCGCGGCGCCTCCGGTTTCTGGATCGAGAACGGCGAGATCACCTATCCCGTCAGCGAAGTGACGATCGCCGGGCATCTGTTCGAGATCTTCAAGTCGATGCAGCCCGCGAACAATCTCGAGTTCCGCTACGGCATCAATGCGCCGACGGTGCGCATCGAGGGTTTGACGCTTGGCGGACGCTGATACGGACGACTGGACCAAGGCGCGCGATGCCGCCTTGCTGACCAGATCGGTGCAGGAAGCGGGCCGGCTCGCATCGTCGCTGTTCCGCACCGAATTGAAGAACTGGATCAAGGGTGCGTCCTCGCCGGTCTCCGAGGCCGACATCGCGGTCAACAACCTGCTGGAGCAGCAGCTGCGTTCGGCAACGCCTGGCTACGGCTGGCTGTCGGAAGAGAGCGCCGACAACAACGCCCGCCTCGGCAGGCGCTTCACCTGGATCGTCGATCCGATCGATGGCACCCGCGCCTATCTCGCCGGCCGCGAGGACTGGTGCGTCAGTGTGGCGCTGGTTGAAAATGCAACGCCGGTGCTCGCGGCGGTGTATGCGCCGGTCAGCGAGGAATTCTTCTTCGCCGCCCGCGGACAGGGCGCCACCCTGAACGACGGCGCGGTGCATGCAACCGCAGGCACCGATTTCAACTTTCCGCGGATGGCGGGACCGAAGCCGCTGGTGCAGCGGCTCAGCCCGACGCCGGACGAGATCACGCTCTATCCGCGGATCGGATCGCTGGCGCTACGGCTGTGCCGTGTAGCACAAGGTCGACTTGACGCGGCCTTTGCAGGCGGGCAAAGCCGCGACTGGGATCTTGCCGCCGCGAATTTGATCGTGCAGGAAGCGGGTGGTAAGATGACCGCGCTCTCGGGGGACGCGATTGAGTACAATCGCCGGGAGGTGACGCATGGGGTGCTGGTGGCAGCAGGACGCGAACGTCATGCACGCATTGTCGAGCATTTTCGCAGCCGTCCTTTGCCGTGAGGCCTCGCCGATCCGTGCCGCGTTTCCGATTGTGACGACCAGACCTGTTGCGACAGCCTTGTGACGACCAGCCTTGTGACGACCAGACCTGTGACGACCACGACTTCATTTGTTTGCCGGGCATCTCGTTAGGAAAAGCACCATCATGTCAGACAATGCCCAGCCCCAGCTGCTTCACCTCGTGATCGGCGGCGAGTTGACCGATCTTGAGCACAACACCTTCAAGAATCTGGACGAAGTCGAGATCGTCGGCGTCTACCCGAACTATGCGACCGCCTATGCAGCCTGGAAGGCGAAGGCGCAGCAGACCGTGGACAACGCCCAGATGCGCTATTTCGTCGTTCATCTCCACCGGTTGCTCGATCCTGAGCAGGACACAAAGCATTCCCATTGAAACGACTTTTTCGCGATCTGCTGCGCAGCGGCTTCGTGCAGCGCGCGCTGGGTGTGCTTGCGGCCGAGTATCTGCGGCTGGTGTGGTACACCAACCGCTTCAGCTACCAGCCGCATGACGTGTACGGGATCGTCGAGCCACTGATGCCGGCGATCTTCGTGTTCTGGCACGGCCAGCACTTCATGACGCCGTTCATCAAGACCAAGGAGAGCTATCGGGCCAAGGTCCTGATCTCCCGGCACCGCGACGGCGAGTTCAATGCGATCGCGGCCGAACGGCTCGGCATCGGCACCATCCGCGGCTCCGGTGACCATGGCGGGGCGTTCCATCGCAAGGGGGGTGTGGGTGCCTTCCTGGAGATGGTTCGGGCGCTGGAAGACGGCTGCAACATGGCCACGACGGCCGACGTGCCGAAGCGGGCGCGGGTGGCGGGCCTCGGGGCCATCATGCTGGCGCGGGAGACCGGCCGGCCGATCATCCCCTTTGCGATGGTCACCAGCCGATTCATCCGGTTGAAAAACTGGGATTCGACCACCATCAATTTGCCATTCGGGCGCGGCGCAGTGGTAGGTATTGAGCCGGTCTATGTGCCGCCCGACGCCGACGCCGCGACGATGGAAAAGCTTCGGCAGCACGTGGAGGAACTTCTCAACGAAGCGACCCGACGTGCCTATGCAGCGGTCGGGCGGCCGGAGGCAGCGCTTGGCTAGCTCGCTACCGATGACGTTGCGTGTGTACCGCAAGCTGTCGTCCGCGATGGTGCCGCTTGCGCCTGCACTGATCAAGCGGCGGCTGAAGCAGGGTAAGGAGGATCCCGCGCGCGTCGGCGAGCGGCGGGGGCTGTCCCGTGACGTGCGGCCGCATGGCCCGCTGGTCTGGATTCACGGCGCCAGCGTCGGCGAGGTGCTGGCCGCGGCGGCGCTGATCGGGTGCCTGCGCGATCTCAATCTGCGCATCCTGCTCACCTCGGGCACCGTCACCTCGGCGGCGGTGGTGGCAAAGCGCTTTCCGCCTGACGTCATCCATCAATACGTACCGTACGACTCTCCGCGCTATGTCGCGCGCTTCCTCGATCACTGGAAGCCGTCGCTGGCGCTGTTCATCGAATCCGACCTGTGGCCGAACCTGATCCTCGCCGGCGCGGCGCGCCGGGTGCCGATGGTGCTGATCAACGGGCGGATGTCGCCGCGCTCCTTCCCGCGCTGGCGCCGGGTCTCCAACACCATCGGCGCGTTGCTCGGCCGGTTCGACATCTGCCTCGCGCAGTCGAATACCGACGCCGAACGCTTTGCCGCGCTCGGCAGCCACAACGTCGTCGTCACCGGCAACCTCAAGCTCGACGTCGCGGCGCCGCCGGCCGATCCGGCCAAGCTGGAGCGTCTGATGTCGGTGACGCGCGGCCGCGCCATCGTGGTGGCCGCGTCGACCCATCCCGGCGAGGAAGAGATCCTGATCGAGGCGCACAAGTCGCTCGCGGGATTCTTCCCCGGCCTGCTGACGGTGATCGTGCCGCGGCATGCCGCGCGCGGCGAGGCGGTGGCGCGGCTGGTGACGGAGGCCGGCCTGCGCCCCGGCCTGCGCTCGCACGAGGATCTGCCGGTCGCGACAACAGATATCTATGTCGCCGACACCATGGGCGAGCTTGGCCTGTTCTATCGTCTCTCGCCGATCGTGTTCATGGGCGGATCGCTGATCCACCATGGCGGCCAGAATCCGATCGAGGCGATCAAGCTCGGCGCGGCGATTGTCCACGGTCCGCACGTCTTCAACTTCGCCGACGTCTATGAAGCGCTCGACGGCAGCGGCGGAGCGCGCCAGGCCGATACGCAGGAGGCGCTGGTCAAGCAGCTCGGCCTGTTCCTCGCGGATTCCGCGGCACGCGACACGTCGCTGGCGGCCTCCGAGCGCGTGGTCGAGCAGCTCGGCGGTGCGCTCGATCGCACCATGACCGCGCTCGAGCCGTATCTGCTGCAGTTGCGCATCGAGATGGGGGCTGCGAATGCGTGAGCCGGCCTTCTGGTACCGGCCGTCGTCTTGGACATCGCAACTGCTCCAACCGCTTGCCGCGCTTTACGGCGCGGTCGCCGCACGGCGGATGCGGCAATCCGGCGTGGACGCCGGCATTCCCGTGATCTGCGTCGGCAACTACCATGTCGGCGGCGCCGGCAAGACGCCGACCGTGCTGGCGCTGACAAAATTGCTGCGCGAAATTGACGAGCGGCCGGTGGTGCTCAGCCGCGGCTATGGCGGCAGGCTCGCTGGCCCGGTCAAGGTCGATCGCGACAGCCACACGGCGGCCGATGTCGGCGACGAGCCGCTGATGATGGCGGCGTGCTTGCCGGTCGTGGTGTCGCGCGACCGCGCCGCAGGCCTGGCGCTGGCGCGCGCGCAGGACGCAAGCGTGATCCTGATGGATGACGGCTTCCAGAATCCCTCGGTGGCGAAGGATGCTTGCCTGATCGTGATCGACGGCACGCGCGGCGTCGGCAGTGGCCGCGTGATTCCGGCGGGACCGTTGCGCGCGCCGCTGGTGCCGCAGCTGGAACGGACCGACGCGCTGATCGTGGTCGGCGAGGGGAGCGCGGCGCAAAGGATTGCGGCCGATCTGGCGTCCCGCGGCAAGCCGGTGCTGTCGGCGCATCTGAAGCCGGACCAGGCTTCGCTGGCGGCGCTGAGCGGAACGCGTGCGCTCGCCTTTGCCGGCATCGGCGATCCCGCGCGCTTCTTCAACACGTTGCGCTCAAGCGGCGTCGACGTCGTGTGCAGCAAGGCTTTCGCCGATCATCACGCCTTCACCAAGGAGGAGATCGAAGCGCTCGTTGCCGAGGCGCGTGGCGACGGACTGACGCTGGTGACGACGGAAAAGGATCTCGCGCGGTTGCGTGGTCCGGACGGGATGCCGGCCTGGGCGCAGGCGATCGTGCCGTTCGCGGTGACGCTGCAATTCGACGATGGCGACGCGCTGCGGCGCCTGGTGGCCGATCAGCTGTTCAGGGCGCGGGACAGGAGGCTGCGCAAATGAACCCGGCGTCGAGCCTAGGCCTGCGGCTTGAGGACGCCGGGATGGTGGCGCTGCAGCACGGCCGTCGGGTGTGGCGTAGGCCTCCTGCAGATCCACGCTCCAGTACTTCAACTCATCGAGCGGAATCCGTGTGTCGGTGATCGCGCAGCGCACGTAGGTCCCCGGCGAGATCACGCGGAAATCGCCGTCGAGATACTGCACCTGCGCTTCGCCATGGCCCGAGGGGCCGAACTTGTTCAGCACGATTGAGCTCTCCGCCTTGCCTCCGACGAGGCCATCTGGATGTCGATGGAACCGTCTATCACAGATAGGGTGTCATGTCCGCCCGTTAAACCACCGACTTGTGATGATTTGGCGGCAGACGCGCATGGTAGCCTTGCGGCCGTGGTCCGCTATGTTTGCGGCGCCATAACGAGCCGGCCGGATCGGATGCGCCTCAAGCCAGTTTTCATGTGCCTCGCCATGCTTGCCGTGCCGGCCGCGGCCGCTTCGCCACTCCCGGCCCCGCATCAGGTCGAGATCCCCGAAGGCAATATCACGCTCCATGCGCAGCTCTACAAGCCCGAGGGCGCAGGCCCGTTTCCGACCGTGATCGCGCTGCATGGCTGCGGCGGCCTCGGTGGCCATCCCGATCCCGTGTTGCCGCGCTATCGAGACTGGGCCGAGCGCCTGCTCAGGGCTGGCAATGCCGTGCTGCTGCCTGACAGCTACGGCTCGCGCGAGCTCGGGCCGCAATGCCGCGTCAGGGAGCATCAGGTCCAGACCCGCCGCGCGCGGGTCGCCGACATCAACGCGGCGCGGCAGTGGCTGGTGCAGCAGAAATGGGTGGCGAAGCGCCGCATCAGCCTGATCGGCTGGGGCAACGGCGCCGCCGCTTTGCTGTGGGCGGTGCGGCCGCAGATGTGGTCGCGCAACGTCAAGCCGGATTTTCGCTCGGCGGTCGCATTCTATCCGGATTGCCGCGCCTCGTTCGGCCTCGGCTGGAGCGCGCGGGTGCCGACGTTGGTCCTGATCGGCGCGCGCGACGACGTGACATCGTCATCGGCCTGCCACCAGATGGTCGACGGCGCCCGCGGCCGCAGCGCGCTGGCGCGGATCGTGGTCTATCCCGAGGCCTATCACGACTTCGACCGGCCCAACCTGCCGCTGCACGCGGTCGCGGCCTCCGATGCCGAGATCGCCGAGCGTGGTCACATCGGCACCGATACCGGCGCGCGCAAGGATGCGCAAAAGCAAGTCGCCGAGTGGCTGTCGCGCTAGAACAGACTGCCTTGGTCCACCGGCTTGGTGACGCGCTTCGGCGCCGCCGGTTTCGCCTCGCGCGGCTGAGGCTTCGGCTGGCTCTCGGGCGTTACCGTTGCCGGAGGCTGATTGGCGTCAGCGGTGGCGGCGACGCGGCCATCGGCGAACTCGATCGACAGGCCGGCATTCGGGCCGACCGCCGCGGCGGAGTGCAGGGGGTGGCCGGCCTCGTCGCGCACCAGCGCAAAGCCGCGCGCGAGCACGCTGCGATAGGACAGCGCGGAAAGCAGCTTGCCGCTATGGGCGACGCGCGCCTCGAGCCGCTGCATCGTCGTCACCAGCGCACGGCGGGCGCGCTCGGCGAGGCGGTGGGTGCGTTCGAGATCGCGGGCGATGGCGTTGCGCTGGGCCTTGGCGTTGGCGAGCTTCGAGGCCTTGAGCCGGATCTCGAGCCCGCTGAAGCGCTCGCGGCGGCGATGCAGCAGCGCGCGCGCCGATAGCGTGATGCGCTCGCCGGATGCGGTGAGCCGCTGCCGCGCATGCGCGATCTGGCCGCGGAGCACGCCGATGGTGAGGCGCGAACTGCTGGCGGCAAAGCGGCGGAAATGTGCGTGCGTATTGGCCTTCAGCCCGCGCGGCAATCCCGCTGCGAGATGATCCAGCCGCTGCCGCGGGATCGCGAGCAGATCGCCGGCCGCCGGCAGCGCGCGCGCGGCGGCGCGCAGCTCGCTGCGGCGGCTCTCCTGGGCGCGCTGCCAGCACACCATGGTGCGGCGGGCGAGCGCCTGAACCTCGACGAACAATTCGCCGCGCACCGGCACCGCCATCTCGGCCGCCGCCGTCGGGGTCGGCGCGCGCTTGTCGGCGACGAAGTCGATCAGCGTGATGTCGGTCTCGTGCCCGACCGCGGAGATCAACGGGATCATGCTTTCTGCCGCCGCGCGCACCACGATCTCCTCGTTGAAGGACCAGAGATCCTCCAGCGAGCCGCCGCCGCGTGCGACGATCAGGACGTCGGGCCGCGGAATCCTGCCGCCCGGGGCAATCGCGTTGAAGCCGCGGATCGCGGCCGCGACCTGCTCGGCCGAGCCGTCGCCCTGCACCTTGACCGGCCACACCAGCACGCGGCGGGGGAAGCGGTCCTCCAGCCGGTGCAGGATGTCGCGGATGACGGCGCCGGTCGGCGAAGTCACGACGCCGATCACATCCGGCAGCCAGGGCAGCAGCTGCTTGCGCGCCTCGTCGAACAGCCCTTCGGCCGCGAGCTTCTTCTTGCGCTCCTCCATCAGCGCCATCAGCGCGCCGATGCCGGCGGGCTCCAGCGCCTCGATCACGATCTGGTATTTCGAGGAGCCCGGATAGGTCGTGAGCTTGCCGGTGGCGATGACCTCGAGCCCCTCCTGGGGCTTGAAGCGCATGCGGCCGTGCACGCCCTTCCAGATCACCGCCTCGATCTTGGCGCTCTCGTCCTTGAGCGCGAAATAGCAATGGCCGGAGGAATGGGCCCCGCGAAAGCCGGATATCTCGCCGCGGACGCGGACATGGCCAAAGGCGTCCTCGACCGTCCGTTTCAGGGCGGAAGAGAGTTCCGAGACGGTGAATTCAGGCGCGTTGACGAGATTCGGAGCAGCGGTCATCTGATCTATAGAATCGGGGTTTTCGACCCCGTGTGCAAGGTCCGGACGCCGCGTTTCAGGCGTCGAATCACATATCCACATCTGATCGAACCGCGTGTTGCTGCGGTTCGGGAGCGTGCTAAACCGGACGAAATGGCGTTACAACCCCTCTGATCGGCGACACAGATGAACATCCTCCTGCTCGGTTCCGGCGGCCGCGAACATGCTCTGGCGTGGAAGATCGCAGCCTCCCCCCTGGTGACCAAATTCTGGTGCGCGCCCGGCAATGCCGGCATCGCCAGGGAGGCGGTATGCGTGGCGCTCGATGTGGCCGACCATGCCGCGGTGATCGACTTCTGCAAGACGAACGCGGTCGAGCTCGTGGTGGTCGGGCCGGAGACGCCGCTGGCGGCCGGCATCGTCGATGACCTCACCGCCGCCGGCATCAAGGCGTTCGGGCCGAGCAAGGTCGCGGCCCAGCTTGAAAGCTCCAAGGGCTTTACCAAGGCGCTGTGCACCGAGTTCGGCATTCCGACCGGTGCCTATCGCCGCTTCGACAATGCGAAGGACGCGGTGGCCTATGTCCGCGCCCAGGGCGCGCCGATCGTGGTCAAGGCCGACGGCCTCGCCGCCGGCAAGGGCGTCGTCGTCGCCAAGACCGTGCGCGAGGCCGAGGACGCCATCGCCATGATGTTCGAGGGCGCGTTCGGCGAGGCCGGCGCCGAGGTGGTGATCGAGGAGTTTCTGCCGGGACGCGAGATCAGCTTTTTCGCGCTGTGCGACGGCGAGACAGCCATTCCGCTGGCCTCCGCCCAGGACCACAAGCGCGTGTTCGACCACGACGTCGGCCCGAACACCGGCGGCATGGGCGCCTATTCGCCGACGCCGCTGGTGACGCCTCAGGTCCATGACGCGATCATGGCGAAGATCATCCGGCCGACGGTTGCCGGGATGAAGAGCCGCGGCACGCCGTTCCGCGGCGTGCTCTATGCCGGCATCATGCTGACGACGCAGGGGCCAAAGCTGTTCGAGTTCAACGTCCGCTTCGGCGATCCCGAGTGCCAGGTCCTGATGCTGCGCATGATGAGCGACATCGTGCCGGCCTTCCTTGCGGCCTGCGATGGGCAGCTGAAGAATTTCGATCTGCGCTGGTATCCGGACTCCGCGCTCACCGTGGTGATGGCCGCCAAGGGCTATCCCGGCGACTACCAGAAGGGCACGCGCATCGGGGGGCTGGAGGAGGCCGCCAAGGTCGAGACCGTCGAGATCTTCCACGCCGGCACGGTCGCGAAGGACGGCGCGATCCTCGCCAATGGCGGCCGCGTGCTCAATGTCTGCGCGCTCGGCAAGACCGTGACCGAGGCGCGCGACCGCGCCTATCAGGCGATCGATCGCATCAAATGGCCGGACGGATTCTGCCGTCGCGACATCGCCTGGCAGGCGGTCGAGGTGGAGAAGGGTTGATCAATCCGGCCTCAGCGGCGACAATGGCGCGCCCCGGGGCCTTCGAATGACCGATTTCAGACTGCCCGAGACGCACTACGCGCAAAGCGCCGACGCGAGCATCGCCTATCAGGTGATGGGCGATGGCCCTGTCGACATCATCCTTGTCCCCGGCCTGTTCTCGCACATCGAGTTCATGCACGAGATGCCCGGCTACACCGCCGTACTGCGCCGCCTGTCGCGTTTCGCCCGGGTCGTGACCTTCGACAAACGCGGACAGGGATTGTCGGATCGGATGACCGGCGCGCCCTCCCTCGAGCAGCGCATGGACGACGTCCGGGCCATCATGGATGCCATAGGCTCCGCGAAGGCGGTGTTGTTCGGCTTCTCCGAGGGCTGTCCGATGAGTGTGCTGTTTGCAGCAACCTATCCGGACCGCGTTTCGCATCTCGTTCTGCTCGGCAGTTTTGCCCGCTCGAAGGACCGCCAGCCGGACGACGTGTGGCAGCAGCGCTGCGACGAGATCGTGCAGAACTGGGGTTCTGGCGACACGGTCAAGACTGTCGCGCCGAGCCAGGCAACGAATGCAGAAGTGATCGCGCAGATCGCGAAATTCGAGCGGCTGTCGAGCAGTCCGGGAGCGTTGCGGACGCTGCTCGTTCTCAATCGCGCGATCGACGTCACGACGATCCTGCCGATGCTCCAGACTCCGACGCTTGTCCTGCATCGGACCGGCGATGCCCGCGTTCCCGTGGCGCTCGGCCGTGCCGTCGCGCGCTCGATCCCCGGCGCGAAATACGTGGAATATCCCGGCTGCGATCACTACTACTGGGTCGGCGAGACCGAGGCGATGCTCGGCGATGTCGAGGAATTCGTCACCGGCCATCGCGATGGTGGTGATGCCGAACTCGACCGAGTGCTTGCGACCGTGCTGTTCACCGATATCGTCGAATTCGACCCGCAGCGCCGCGACGATGGGAGATCATCGTTGGCGACGTCTGCTCGACGATCACGATCAACTCGCGCAGCAGATGGTCGGCCGCCATCGCGGCCATCTGGTGAAGAGCACCGGCGACGGCATTCTGGCGACCTTCGACGGTCCCGGCCGCGCCGTACGCTGTGCGCTGGCGTTCGGCTCGGCCGCGCGGCAGATCGGCCTGCCGGTGCGAGCGGGCCTGCACACCGGCGAGATCGAGGTGAGGGGGGCGGATATCGGCGGCATAGCGGTCCACGCCGCGGCGCGCGTGATGTCGCAGTGCGGCTCGAACGAGGTGCTGGTGTCGCGCGTGGTGACCGATCTGGTCGCGGGCGCCGGGTTGAAATTCGCCGAGCGCGGCGCGTTCGAGCTGAAGGGACTGCCCGGGACATGGGAGCTGTTTGCGGCGAGCGGCCAAAGCATGATCCGGAAAAGTGCGAAGCGGTTTTCCGAAAAGATCATGCTTAAACAACAACCTAAGGCGCGATGACGATTCATCCTAATCGTATCGCGCTTTAGGCCTCGCCTTACGCGGTCATTCCGGATGACGCGCATCGCGCGTCGATCCGGAATCTCGATGTTGTGGGCGCCTTCTCACCTCATCTCGAGATTCCGGGTTCGGCGCTATCGCGCCGCCCCGGAATGACGAAGTGGGTCAGAGCAGATCCCCGCCCGCCGCTGACGCCGTGGTGCCGTGCTCGCGGAACGCCTTGATGACGTTCTTGCCGATCTTCCACTTGTGCACCTCGTCGGGCCCGTCGACCAAGCGCTGCGAGCGCACCTGGGTGTACCATTTCGCCAGCGGCGTATCCTGGCTGAAGCCGAGCGCGCCGTGCAGCTGGATCGCGGTGTCGATCACCTTGTGCACCATGTGGGCGTGGAAGATCTTGGCGATCGAGTTCTCCTGGCGGATGTCGAGGCCCTTCTCGGCCTTGTAGGCGATGTGCAGCAGCATCAGCCGGCCGATATAGAGCTCGCTCGCGCAGTCGGCGAGCATGAACTGCACCGCCTGGCGGTCGGCCAGCAACTGGCCGAAGGTCGAGCGTTTTGTCACATGGGCGGCCGCCATGTCGAGCGCGCGCTGCGCCTTGGCGACGTTGTGCATGCCGTGGCGCAGCCGGCCGTAGGCGAGGCGGTGCTGGCCCATGTTGAAGCCGTTGCCTTCGCCACCGAGCAGATTGTCGGCCGGCACCTTCAGGTCCTTGATCTCGATCTCGGAGTGGCCGCCGTGGATCACGTCGTCATGCGGACCCTCGATCGCCATGTTGGCGACGTTGCGCTTGATGCGGTAGCCGGGGTTGGGCAGCTCGACGATGAAGGTCGAGTATTGCTTGTGGCGCGGCGCGTTCGGATCGGTCTTCGCCATGACCAGCGCGAGGTCGGCGACGCTCGCCGACGAGGAGAACCATTTCTCGCCGTTGAGGATGTAGTTCTCGTTGCCGTCCTTCACCGCCGTGGTCTGCATGCCGGTGGCATCGGCGCCGGCGGCCTTTTCCGTCATTGAAAAGCAGATGCGCTTTTCGCCGTTCAGCAGGGGCTTGAGGAATTTTTCCTTCTGGTACTCGGTGCCATGCGCCAGGATCGTCATCATCGAGGCGTCGTCCGGCCCCTGCGTGTTCATCGAAAGCGCGCCGAGCATGCTCTCGCCCAGCTCCATCTGCACCAGGGCGTTGGCGAGCGGGCCGAGGCCCATACCGCCATACTCCTTCGGCACGAACGGGCACCACAGGCCCTGCGCGCGGGCCTTCTTCCGCAGCGGTCCCAGCACCTCGGCAAGCGGCTTGGTGTCGAGTTCCTTTTCCGCCGGAATGCATTCGTCGTGGACGAATTTGCGAACCTTCTCGCGGATCGCCTTGGCTTCGGCGGGAATTTCGAAATCGATCGACATGGCACTTCCTCGTTTCATGTTGTTGTTGGCAGGACTTGAGGATGGCATAAACCTGGCCTGAGCCAGCAGCAACGCCGAACAAAGTTTGAAGCAGCGCGGCCGCGACAGGGAAGGAGCTACCGATGCCTGATCTCGCCGATCTTTTTCCCGGCTATGCGTCCGAATGGATCAACACCTCGCAGGGCCGCATCTTCGCCCGCGTCGGCGGCAAGGGCCCGCCGCTGCTGCTGCTGCACGGCTTCTCCGAGACGCACGTGATGTGGCACCGCGTGGCACCTGAGCTTGCCGACCATTTCACGCTGATCATCGCCGATCTGCCGGGCTACGGCTGGTCGGACATGCCCGACAGCGACAAGGACCATATGCCCTACAGCAAGCGCGCGATGGCGAAAGCCATGGTCGAGGCGATGGAGCGCCTCGGCCATGTGCACTTCGCGCTCGCCGGCCACGACCGCGGCGGCCGCGTCTCCTACCGCCTCGCGCTCGACCATCCCGGCCGGCTGTCGCGTCTGGCCGTGCTCGATATCGCACCGACCTATGATTACTGGCAGAAGCTCAATCGCCTGTCGGCGCTGAAGATCTATCACTGGACCTTCCTGGCGCAGCCTTATCCGCTGCCGGAGACGCTGATTTCGAGCAATGGCGAGTTCTTCCTGCGCTTCAAGATGGCGAGCCAGACCAAGTCGAAGACGCTGGACGCCATCGACCCGCGCGCGCTCGAACACTACCTCGCCCCGTTCCGCGATCCCGCCCGGGTGCATGCGATGTGCGAGGATTACCGCGCCGGCGCCTATTTCGACTACGACCTCGACAAGGCGGATTTCGAGGCCGGCAAGAAGATCACGATCCCGATGCTGGCGCTGTGGGGCAATGCCGGGGTTGCCAGCGCGGCAACAACACCGCTCGACACCTGGAAGACCTGGGCCACCAATGTCAGCGGCGCGCCGGTGGCGTCGGGGCATTTCCTGCCCGAGGAGGCCCCGGAGGCGACCGCGAAGCTGCTGCGGGAGTTTTTCCTGGCGGGGTAGTCACAAGAGAAACTCGTCTTACCCGCGAATGCGGGTATCCAGTACGCCGCGTCCTATCGAGCGATCATGGCCGCCTCTGGAATACTGGATCATCCGCCTTCGCGGATGATGACAGCGGTGGGGTCCGCGATCGCGTCACTTACCGTCGCTCCCTGAAGAACTCGCGCAGCAGGCGCGCGGACTCGGTCTCGCCGACCGCGCCATAGACGTCCGGCGCGTGGTGGCAGGTCGGCGAGGCAAAGAAGCGCACGCCGGATTCCACCGCGCCGCCCTTGGGATCGGCGGCGCCGTAATAGAGCCGCCGGATTCTTGCAAAAGAGATCGCGCCCGCACACATGGTGCAAGGCTCCAGCGTCACGTAGAGGTCGCAGTCGACCAGGCGCTCGCTGCCGATGGCCTCGGCGGCCTGCTGGATCGCCAGGATCTCCGCATGGGCCGTCGGATCGCGGTCGGTCAGGGTACGGTTGCCGGCGGTCGCGATCACCTCGTAGCCCCGCACGACCACGCATCCGATCGGAACTTCGCCCGACTTTCCGGCATTTTCGGCCGTCAGAAGCGCCAAATCCATGAAAGAAGGGGCTTTCATGCCTCGTATCATCGCCAGAAACCTGCTACTAGCTCCGCCTTCAGCAAGAGTGGATACCGATTTTGCGCCAGTCGCGCCCAGATGGCGCGCGTATCGCCGGTTGCCCTGCGCCCCAATTGAACCTCCAGGCGAGAACATTCATGCCCCGCGACAGCGACAAAAACAACGATTCCCCGCGCGGCCGGCGGGACCGGGGGGCGCCCGGGAAGGGCCGTTCCGGCGGCTCCCGCGGATCGGACAAGCCGTTCGGCAAGCGCAGCTTCGGCGGCAAAGGTGGTGATCGCGACAAGCGCTCGTTCGGCGACAAGGGCGAGGGCCGCTCGTTCCGCCGCCGCGAGGAGGGCGATGCCCCGCGCCGCGATTTCGGCGACCGGCCGCGCTTCAAGCGCGACGACCGCGGCGGCGAGGGGGGCGGAAAGCGCCCGTTCAAACCGCGCGGCGAGCGCCGGGACTTTGATGCGGGCGATCGTCCGCAGCGGAGTGGCGCGCGTTCGGAGGGCCGGTCATCCGACCGCAAATTCGGCGAGAAGCGCCCCTACACGCCGCGTGGCGAGCGTGACGGCGAGAAGCGGACCTTTGCGCCGCGCGGCGAGCGCGCCGAGCGCAAATTCGACGACCGGAAGTTTTCGCGCGGCGATCGCGACAAGGGTTCGTTCCGCGACAAGGGCGAAGGCCGCCCGTTCCGCCGCCGCGAAGACGGCGATGCGCCGCGCCGCGATTTCGGCGATCGGCCGCGCTTCAAGCGCGACCGCGACTTCGAAGGCCGCGACCGCAGCGACGAGAAGCCCTGGCAAAAGCGGGATCGCAAACCGCGCGACGACCGCGGCGGCGATGAGCGCCCGCGCTTTTCGCGGTCGCGCGACGATCGCGGTGGTAGCGAACGTCCGCGATTCTCCAGGTCCCGCGACGACCGCGAGCAGGGTGATCGTCCGAAGTTCGGCCGGCCGCGCTGGGATCGTCATGATGAAGATGGTGGCCGCGACAGCCGGCGCCGCGAACGGCCCGAAGGTCGCACCGACTGGCAGGGGCACCCGCGCAGCGAGGGCCGCTTCTCCGACCGTCCGCGTCGCGAGAACGAGGACGACGGCAGGATCTTCGAGAAGCGCCCCGCCTTCGGCGGCCGCGGCGCCTATCGCGAACGCGCCACCGACGATCGGCGCGAGCGTCCCGAGCCGAAGCCGAAGACAGGTGAACGCATCGCCAAAGTATTGGCGCGCGCGGGCCTTGCCTCGCGCCGTGACGCCGAGGAGATGGTCACGCAGGGCCGCGTCACCGTCAACGGCCGCGTGATCAACTCGCCGGCGCTGGATGTGACGCAGAACGACGTCGTCGCCGTCGATGGCAAGCCGTTGCCGCCGCGCGAGCGCACGCGGCTGTTCCTCTATCACAAGCCACGCGGCCTGATGACGACGCATGACGACCCCGAGGGACGTCCGACCGTGTTCGACAACCTGCCCGAAGGCCTGCCGCGCCTGATCTCGATCGGCCGGCTGGATTTCAACACCGAAGGCCTGTTGCTGCTGACCAATGACGGCGGCCTGGCGCGGACGCTGGAGCATCCCGACACCGGATGGCTGCGCCGTTACCGCGTGCGCGCGCATGGCGAGGTGACGCAGGGCCAGCTCGATCAGCTCAAGGGTGGCATCGAGGTCGAGGGCGTCAAGTACGGCCCGATCGAGGCGACGCTGGAGCGCGACCAGGGCGCCAATGTCTGGCTGGTGTTCGCAATCCGCGAAGGCAAGAACCGCGAGGTGCGCAATGTTTGCGCCCATCTCGGGCTCGAGGTGAACCGGCTGATCCGGGTCTCCTACGGCCCGTTCCAGCTCGGCGAGGTCGAGGAAGGCAAGGTCGAGGAAGTCAAGACGCGGGTACTGCGCGAGCAGCTCGGCGAGAAGATCGCCAGGATCGCGGGTGCCGACTTCACGCGGCCGGAGCAGCGTGACGCAGCCGACGGAGACGATGCGCCGGCCAGGAAGCCGAAGCCGAGCAAGCGCGAAACCATCAACGACCGCAAGGGCCGCCGCGTGCTGGTGCAGCGCACCGGCAGCGACGAGGCGCGCGAGCGCAACGAGATGGACGCGGCCGGCCATGGCCCGCCCCGTCGTCCCAAGCGCGGCTATCACGGCAAGCGCGATCTGACGCCGCGGGACGAGTAACGGTCGATGCGCGTCGTCGGGGGCAGGCTGAAGGGCCGCAATCTCGCTTCGCCTGCGGGCCGCGAGATTCGTCCGACGGCGGATCGCCTTCGCGAGTCCGTGTTCAACATCCTCGTGCACGCCTATGACGATCCGATCGAGGACGCGCGCGTGCTCGATCTCTTCGCCGGCACCGGGGCGCTCGGTATCGAGGCGGCCTCGCGCGGCGCCAAGTTCACGCTGTTCGTCGACAACGGCGCCGAGGCGCGTGCGCTGCTCCGTAACAATGTCGAGGCGCTCGGCCTCGGCGGCGTCACCAAGGTCTATCGCCGCGATGCCACCGATCTCGGCCCTGCGCATCCCGTCGAGCCGTTCTCGCTGGTGTTCCTCGATCCGCCCTATGGCAAGGGATTTGCGGAGAAGGCGCTCGCGAGCCTGCGCGACGGCGGCTGGCTCACGCCGGGCGCGCTGCTGGTGGTGGAGGAGGCGAAGGCCGCGCAGTTCGTGACGCCGGAAGGATACGAGGAGCTGGAGCGGCGCGCGTATGACGATACCGAGTTCGTGTTTCTGCGAGCTGTCGCCGCAATCTAGTCTGTCGTCCCTGCGAAAGCAGGGACCCATAGCCACGAAAGTGTGTTGTGAAGGCACGCTGGGGCCCCGGCCTTCGTCAACGGAGGCATTTGTGGTTATGGTCCCGGGTATCGCGGAGCCTGTCATCGGGCGGCGCTTTGCGCCGACCCGTTGGCTCACCCGGGACGACGGAATGTGTGGCCACTACCTCCGCCCGAACAGCTTCTCCACGTCGCTCAGCTTCAGCTCGACATAGGTCGGCCGGCCGTGATTGCACTGGCCGGAGTTCGGCGTCTCCTCCATCTCGCGGAGCAGCGCGTTCATCTCCTCCGGTCTGAGCCTGCGGCCAGCGCGCACCGAGCCGTGGCAAGCCATGGTGGCGGCGACGTGCATCAGGCGGCGCTCCAACGGAAGCGCCTCGTCCCACTCGGCCATATGCTCGGAGAGGTCGCGCAAGAGTCCGCCCGCATTGGTCTTGCCGAGCAGCGACGGCGTCTCGCGCACCGCGACCGCGCCAGGGCCGAAGGATTCGATGGCAAGGCCGAACGAGGCCAGCTCGTCGCTGCGCTCGAGCAGGCGCTCGACGGTCGCCTCGTCCATCTCGACGATCTCGGGGATCAGGAGGATCTGCCGCTGCACGCCGTTGGCAGCCAGTGAGGCCTTCAGCCGCTCGTAGACGATGCGCTCATGCGCGGCGTGCTGGTCGACGATGATCAGGCCGTCGCGGGTCTGCGAGACGATGTAGGTCTCGTGGATCTGCGTGCGCGCTGCGCCCAGCGGGCGGTCGACGAGGTCGGGCGCGGGCGCGGCCTCGAAGCGCACATCGGCGGTCGGCGTGCCGACGTCGAAGGCGGCCTGTCCGGGCTCGGCGAAGGCGGCCGCCGCCGCGCCGTCGAACGCGCGCATCGGGCCAGCCGGATAGGACGGCGAGCCGCGCCAGTCCCAATTGCCCGGGGGGGGCGGCGTGAAGGCCGGGCGGAAGGCCGAGAGCGCGGCGCCGTCGGCGGTATTGGCGGCGGTGCGCCGGCCCTCGCGCGCGAGGGCTTCCTTCAGCCCGTGCACGATCAGTGCGCGCACAAGGCCGGCGTTGCGGAAGCGCACCTCGGTCTTGGCCGGATGCACGTTGGCATCGACCTCGCGCGGATCGAGCGTGACGAACAGCGCCAGCACCGGGTGGCGATCGCGCGGCAGGTAGTCGGAATAGGCGGCGCGCACAGCGCCGAGAATGAGCTTGTCGCGGACCGGCCGGCCGTTGACGAAGAGATATTGCCCGAGCGCGTTGGCCTTGGTCAGCGACGGCGCGGCGGCAAAGCCTTCCACCACGACGCCCTCGCGCTCGGCGCGCACCTCGATCGCACAGCTACGAAAATCCGCACCCAGGATATCGCCGAGCCGGGTGAGCCGTCCGGCGGCGCCAGGCAGGGCGGCGGCCCAGGTCACCGGCGCGCGCTCCTCGCCCGCGAGTGTGAAGGCAATGTCCGGCCGCGCCATCGCAAGGCGCCGCACCACCTCGCGGATGGCTTCCGCCTCGGTGCGGTCGGTCTTCAAGAACTTCAGTCGCGCCGGCGTCGCGTAGAAGAGGTCGTTGACCTCGACGCGGGTGCCGTGGGCCAGCGCAGCCGGCATGATCCCGGACTTCGCGCCGCCCTCGACCGTGAGAGCCCAGGCATGCGGTTCGCTGGCATGCCGCGTGGTGATGCCGAGAGACGCGCGACCGCGCCGATCGAGGGCAGCGCCTCGCCGCGGAACCCGAGCGTGCGGATCTGGAGCAGGTCCTCGTCGTCGAGCTTGGAGGTGGCGTGGCGCTCGACCGCGAGCGAGAGGTCCTTTGCGGTCATGCCGCTGCCGTCGTCGGTGATGCCGATCCGCCGCCGCCCGCCGCCATCAGTGAAAACGTCGATCCGGCTCGCGCCGGCATCAATGGCGTTCTCGACCAGCTCCTTGACCACGCTCGCCGGACGTTCGACCACCTCGCCGGCGGCGATGCGGTTGACGACCTGTTCTGGCAATTGACGGACGGGCATGGATTGGACGTTCGGAGAGCGATTCGAGGCTGGCCGTTACTATAAGTCGCCGCGCCGGCAAATGCATGGGACCGATCTGGCGGCCGCAAGCAGGTTGGGGATGATTCCAGCCTATCGCCTTGAAGACGCTTGGCTTCGGCGGCCGGCGCGTTACGCCCTACGTCCCGATTGTGGGGCCGCGCACACAGGTATATCGTTTAGAAAAATTATAAGTTCTCGCCGGAGGGACGCCATGTGCCATCTCTTCGCGCATCAGCCCCAACGCGACTACGAATCCCAGACACGGTCTTTGCGGATCGGTGGGCACTGCACGTCGATCCGCCTGGAAATGGCGTTCTGGGACACGCTGGAGGAGATCGCGGCCAAGGAGAGCATGAGCCTCGGCAAGTTCCTGACCACGCTCTACAACGAGGTGCTCGACCATCATGGCGAGGTCAACAATTTCGCCTCGCTGCTGCGCTGCTCCTGTCTGATCTATCGCGCCAAGGCGAATGCGCCGGCGGTCGTTCCCGACTATCGCGGGGCGGCGGCGATCATGGATGCCGCGGAATAGGCTTCGCGCAAGTACATCACGCAAAAGAAGAGCGGCCTTGTCGTGTTAGGCAAGGCCGCTTCAGTGAGAGGGAATCCGGAACACACTCCGCTTCACCTCGCCCCGCTTGCGGGGAGAGGTCGGAACGCATCGCAAGATGCGTTCCGGGTGAGGGGGAGTTTCCGCAAACGCAGCTACCGCTGAATACGCGGAGACGGCCCCTCACCCCAGCCCTCTCCCCGCAGGAACGGGGAGAGGGAGCGCAGGGTCGTCGCGGCCGCTATTCGACCGAATCTCGCTTCAAATCTCCTTCTGCATCGCACCGGCGATGTAGTCCGCCTGCCGGATCGCGAGCGCGACGATGGTCAGCGTCGGGTTGCAGGCTGCGCCGCTGGTGAACTGGCTGCCATCGGAGACGAACAGGTTCTTGATGTCGTGGCTCTGCCCGAACTTGTTGACGACGCCGTCCCGGGGCTTCTCACTCATCCTGTTGGTGCCGAGATTGTGCGTGCTCGGATAGGGCGGCGTCGGATAGGTCACGGTGGCGCCGACGGCGTCGTAGACCGCGGCGCCCTGCTTGTAGGCATGCGCGCGCATCGCGACATCGTTGGGATGATCGTCGAAATGCACGCTCGCGACCGGCTGACCGAACTTGTCCTTCACGACCGGATCGAGCGTGATACGGTTGGTCTCCTGCGGCATATCCTCGCCGACCAGCCACATGCCGGCCATGCGCGGGTAGCCGTCGAGCGCGGACGTGAACGAGCGTCCCCAGGCGCCGGGGTTGAGGAACGCCGCCATGAACGGCAAGCCGATCGACAGCGTCTCCATCTCGTAGCCGCCGACGAAGCCGCGCTTGGGGTTGTTGGCGGCCTCGTCGCGGATGATGCCGGCCATGGTGGTGCCGCGATACATGTGCACCGACTTTTCGAACACCGCGTAGACGCTGCCGGTCATGTGACGCATGTAGTTGCGGCCGACCTGACCGCTGGAGTTGGCGAGGCCATCGGGGAACATGGGCGAGGCGCTGTTGAGCAGCAGCCGCGGGCTCTCGATGGAGTTGCCGGCCACCGCAACGATGCGCGCCCTCTGACGCTGCATCGCGCCGCTCGTCGGCGTAGACGACACCGGTGACCTTGCCGCTCGCGTCATGCTCGATCTTCACCACCATGCTGCCGGGACGGACCTCGAGATTGCCGGTTGCCTCGCCCTTGGGGATCTCGGTGTAGAGCGTCGACCATTTGGCGCCGGATTTGCAGCCCTGGAAGCAGAACCCGATCTGCTGGCACGAGCCCCGTCCGTCGCGCGGCTGACTGTTGATCGCCATGTTGCCGGTGTGCACAGTCTTGTAGCCGAGCTTCTTCGCGCCGGCCTCCAGCACCTTGAAGTTATTGTTGCCGAGCAGTCCGGGAATGCCGTTGGTGCGAGTCACGCCCATCTTGTTCTCGGCCTTGGCGTACCACGGCTCCATCTCGGCAAGCGTGACCGGCCAGTCCAGGAGGTTCGCGCCGGGAATGCTGCCGTAGGTGCTCTTCACCCTGAATTCGTGCTCGTCGAAGCGCAGCGAGGCGCCGGCCCAATGCACGGTCGAGCCGCCGACCGCCTTGACGATCCAGGCGGGAAGGCCCGAAAAATCCCTGGCGACGCGCCATGTGCCCGACGTGGTGCGCGCATCGGTCCAGGCGAGCTGGGAGAAGCTCTCCCATTCGTCGTTGATGAAGTCGTGGTTCTCGATGCGGGGACCTGCCTCGAGAATGACGACCTTGACGCCTTTCTGCGCGAGTTCGTTGCCCAGCGTGCCGCCGCCGGCGCCGGAGCCGACGATCACCACGACGCTGGAGTCGTTCAGATCGAATTTTGCCATTGTTTCCTCCCGACCCGTTCAGGCCTTCGGCAGCCAGTCGATGTCGGCGAAGCCGCGGTTGATGTAGCCGCCGAGCTCGGCGGAAGAGCCCTCGTAGCCGAACCGCGGCCATACCTCTTTCTGGTTGTAGAGCGAGACGACGAGATCGCCGCGCACCTTCTGGAAAAAGTCGCTTTGCTCGATCTGTTGCAGCAGCGCGACGCGATCGTTTTCCCAGGCGACCTGGACATAAGGCATCTTGTGGCGGTCGTTGGCCGCCTGATCGAGCCTCGTGACGCCGTCATTGATCAGCGACTTGACCGCCGGATCCTTCGCGGCCTTCTCATCATACGGCTTGACCGCGGTGATGTAGTAGCTGTCGCCGAGCACGTCGTGCGGATAGATGTCGCGCGCAACCTTCAGCAGCGTCTTCATCGTCGCGGGCGTCAGCGTCGAGGCGCCTTCGGCCCACGCATCGGTGATGCCGAGCCCCGTCGAGGTCGCGATCGCGACTGCGGGTGCGGTAACGGCCGCGCCTTTGAGAAAGACACGCCGGTCATATTTGCTGCGTCGATCGATTTCTCTCATGGGTTCCTCCGTCAATTTTTGTTTGTGCAATTGCCTTGTTGTTCGAGCATGCTCTAGCCGAAACGGCCGCCCCGCTGGATCACTTCGATCTTGTAGCCATCGGGATCACTGACGAAGAAGAAGCGCGCCAGCGTCTTGCCGTCATGCTTGAAGTCGCGCAGCGGCCCGGGCGACAGTTTCTCCTTCTCGAAGCGGGCATGCTCGGCATCGAGGTCTTCAACGACCACGGCGAGATGGCCGTAGCCGTCGCCGAGCTGGTACGGCTCCTTGCGATCGAAATTGACCGTCAGCTCGACCTCGAAAGGTGAGGAGGGGTGACGCAGATAGATCAGGGCGAAATCCGCGAACCTCAGATGGTCGGTGACCTCCAGGCCGAAGGCACGCTTGTAGAAGTCGAGCGCTCTGGCTTCGTCGAGCACGCGGATCATCGAATGCACGGGTTTCGCCATTCAGTTCAGCTCCTTCAGATAGGCGATGATCATGGCGCGGGTTTCCGGCTTGGCCTGCCGGTAGGCCATCACGGCGCCGGGGATCACCTCCTGCGGATTGGTCAGCCAGGCATCGAGCCTGGCGTCGTCCCAGACGAAGTCGGCCTTGCTGAAGCCCGCGGAATATTTGAAGCCGTCGGCCTTGCCGGCGTGGCGGCCGACGATCCTGTAGAGCGACGGGCCTTGCCGGACGGCATCCGACGTGTTTGACGTGTGGCAGGTCGCGCATTGCTGCTTGAACAGCGTCGCGCCATCCGGCGGCCTTGCCGCCGGCAGGGGCATCTGCGCAGCCGTCATTTGCACTGCAAGCATTGCGCTGCAAAATCCCAGCCCCAACAACCACCCTGCGCGCAGCTTTGCCATCTACATCACCGCCTCTGTGCGGTGACTGTAGGAGGCTGAAATCCGCCGTTGGTAGTAGCGGGCTGTTTCACAGCAGAACAAAGCTGGGCGGTGATCTGGCGCGGAACCGTTGGTTGCCGCATATGCGGACGACAATTTCGCAAAATGACCGCGAAATCCCTGCACGATCACCACACGACGCAGCTTGCATCTCGCGTGCGCCGTTTGCGGAAAATTCAGTCTTGCGCGATGGGGTTCAGGGTCGGCGCTGCAAACGGCGCACCACCTGCGCCGCTCCTCCATCGTCAATTAAAGTCCCAGGAGAAATGGATGACGTTTGCAAAAACCAGCGTGCTCGCCCTTGCCATCTCGGCCGCGATGGCCGGCCCCGTCCTGGCACAGGGAACGACTGCACCGGATACCCAGCTTCGCGGCGGTGCGCAGGGCAGAGGTACCATGCAGCAGGGCGGCGGCATGTCCGGCAGCGGCGATGAAGAAATGGCGGCGCAACCTGGCGCGACGACGCAGAAGAGCGGTGCCGCCGCCAAGTCAGGCAGCAAGGGAACGGTCGGCAGCGGACGCACGGCACCGAAGTCGGGTGGTTCCGAGATGGCGCCCGCAACCAAGAAGTACTGAAGTACGAGAGCCTTCGCGGTTCTGATCAATCGGAACCAAGGCTCAGGCTTCTTGTTCTGACGCGTTCCTTCGCGCGAACCGACATCCGCTTCGCGCGAAAACGCTTCTGGTGACGCTGACCGGATCCCGGATGCAGTGCCGCGTGCGCTGCGTCCGGCGTTCCCAAAAGCGCGATGCGATTGGGATGAATCGTCATCGCGCTCCAGGTCGTCGTTTGAGCATGATCTTTTCGGAAAACCGCTTCGCACTTTTCCCGATCATGCTTTAATCGTCGAAACGGCGCGCGCCGCGTCCTGCCTTGACGTCACTGCGGCGCTTCTTGCCCTCGAGCCGGCGCTGCTTGGAGGCGAAAGTCGGCTTGGTCGGCCGCCGCGGTGTCGGCCGCACCATCGCCTCCCTCAACATCTCGAGCAGCCGGTCGATCGCATCGGTGCGATTGCGTTCCTGGGTGCGAAAGCGGAAGGCGTGGATCACGATCACGCCGTCCTTGGTCATACGGCTGCCGGCGAGCCGTGCCAGCCGCTGCGCGGCGTCCGCCGGCAATGCAATCTTGTTGGTATCGAAGCGCAGCTGTGCCGAGGTCGCGACCTTGTTGACGTTCTGCCCGCCCGGGCCGGAGGCGCGGACAAAAACGACCTCAATGTCGTTCTCGTCGATCGTAAGGTCGCGGGACACCCGCAGCATGACATCACCCATGGAGGCAAGAATCGGCCGCCGCAGAATAGCGGGTTTGATCGTGCTTGGGTGGTGCTGATGCAGTGGTCGCGGACCCCCACACGGGGGGTGGAGAGAGGTGTGGCCACAACGGTGGTGCGTATGAAGGGAAGGTGGCGCGCCGGAACGCGTCAGTTCGCCTTCGGCGGCGCCGACACCGGCTGCGCCGCGGCTTGCGGGGCGCGGCCGACGATTGCGGTGAGCAGGCCGTTGCCCCAGAGCTTTTTGGCGACCCGCTTGGCGTCGTCCAGCGTCACGGCGTCGACGATGGCGTTGCGCTTCTCGATATAGTCGATCGGCAGCTTGTCCTGCTGATATTGCAGCAGCGCCTGAGCCAGCTTGGAGGAGGTGTCGAGCGCCAGCATCTGCGAGCCCTTGAGGTAGGACTTGGCCTCGTCGAGCTCCTTCTGCGTCGGGCCTTGCTCGGCGATGCGGCGCACCTCCTTCTCGATCGCATCGATGGTGTCGCCGGCGCGGTCGGCGCGGGTGCCGGTGTTGCCGATGAAGATCGCCGAATGCTCCATCCAGAGCAGCGATTCGAACACCGAATAGGCCAGCCCGCGCTTCTCGCGGACCTCGCGATAGAGCCGGGAGGACAAGCCGCCGCCGCCGAGGATGTGGTTCACCACATAGGCCGCCATGAAGTCCGGGTCGTGCCTGGCGATCCCGGGGCCGCCGAAGGTGATCACGGTCTGCGGCACGTCGAGCGTCACGAAGGCGCGTTGCGGGGGCTTCGCAGCCTCGACGTCGGGGACCGGCGTCAATTCGGCCTTCGCCGGCAGGGCGCCAAAGGTCTTGTCCAGCAGCTTGCCGAGCGTATCGGGATCGACGTCGCCGACCACGGCAACGCGCAGCGTATCCTTGGCGATGATGCGGCGGGTGTAGTCCTTGAGGTCGGAGATCTGGATGGTCGGCACGCTTTCCAGCGTGCCGGTGGCCGTCCTGGCATAGGGATGATCGCCGAAGGCGAGCTCGAGGAACTTGCGGCCGGCGAGCGAGGACGGATTGGTCGATTCGCGGCGCAGATTGGCGATCACCTGGGCACGGATCCGTTCGACGTCCTTCGGCTCGAAATGCGGCGAGGTCAGCGCCATCCGCAGCAGGTCGTAGGCTTCGTCCTTGTTGTCCTTGAGCATGCGCAGCGAGCCGCGGAACTGATCGCGGTTCGACTGGAAGCTCAGCTCGATGGCGCGGCGCTCGAGCCGCTCATGATAGGTTTTGGAATCGAGATCGCCGGAGCCTTCGTCGAGGAGATCGCCGACCAGATTGGCGACGCCCGGCTTGTCCTTGGGATCCTGGGACGAACCGCCGGCGAAGGAATATTCCATCGCGATCAGCGGCACGGTCGCGTCCTGCACGAACCAGGCTTCGATGCCGCCGGGCGAGATCAGGCGCTGGATTTTGGCCGCGGCCTGCGAGGGCGCCGACGTCAGCGTCAGCAGCGCGGCGCAGGCGCCGCCGATCAGGGCCGCACGGCGGGTGAGGAAATAGGTCACGAACGCTTCTCCTCGCGCTTGGCGGTAGCGGTGTCCTTGATCAGGTAGCCCGTCACCGAGCGCTTCTTCTCGAGCCATTTCTGCGCGACGGCGCGAACCTGCTCGGCGGTGACGGCGCGGATGCGGTCGGGCCAGCTCCTGATGTCCTCGATCGACAGGCCCGTGGTCAGCGCGCCGCCGTACCAGCGCGCCAGCACCGCCTGGTTGTCCTGGGCATAGATCGCCTCGGCGATGAGCTGAGTCTTCACGCGTTCCAGATCCTCGGCGCGCGCCGGGTTCTGCGCGAGGTCGGCGATCACCTTGTCGATCGCGTCCTCGATCTGCGCGAACTCGACGCCGGGTTTCGGCGTCACCGAGATCGAGAATTGCGACGGATCGAGCGAGGTGCCCTGGTAGCCGGCGCCGGCCGAGATCGCGAGGCCCTTGTCGATCACCAGCGAGCGATAGAGATAGGAGTTGGCGCCGCCGCCCATCAACTGCGCGAGCACATCGAGCGCCTGGCTCTCGCCTGCAGCGGCGGTTGTCGCCGAGGGCACCAGGTAATAGCGACGCAGGCTGGGTTGTTCGACGCGCGGATCCGACAGCGTCACGGTGCGCGGCGCGGCAGGTGTCGGCTCCTGCGGCCTGACCCGCTTCTCGGGGATCGCATGCTGCGCCGGGATCGGGCCGAAGTTCTTCTCGACCAGCGGGCGGATATCCTTGACGTCGACGTCGCCGGCGATCACCAGGATCGCGTTGTTCGGCGCATAAAAGCGGCGATAGAAGGCAAGCGCATCCTCGCGATCGAGCTTTTCGATCTCCTGATGCCAGCCGATCACCGGACGCCCGTAGGGATGGTTGAGATAGAGCGCGGCCATGATCTGCTCGTTCAGCCGCGCATCCGGATTGTTGGCGACGCGCATGTTGTACTCTTCGAGCACGACGTCGCGCTCGGGCAGCACGTTCTCGTCCTTGAGGACGAGGCCCGTCATGCGGTCGGCCTCGAACTCCATCATGGTCGGCAATTGCTCTTTCGGCACGCGCTGGTAGTAATTGGTGTAGTCGACCGAGGTCGAGGCGTTCTCGTTGCCGCCGACGCGAAGCACGGTCTGGGAGAATTCTCCGGCCGGATGCTTCGAGGTGCCCTTGAACATCAGGTGTTCGAGGAAGTGCGCCAGCCCGGACTTGCCGGGCGTCTCGTCGGCCGAGCCGACCTTGTACCAGATCATCTCGGTGACGACGGGCGTGCGGTGATCGGGAATCACCACGACTTGCATGCCGTTGCTGAGCGTGAAGCTGGCGGGGCGTTCCGAGGTGACGGTGGTCTGGGCGCGGAGGCTGGCACCCGGCAGCGGGATGGTGGAAACGAATGCGGCAGCGAACAGGGCGATCGATCGGCGAGAGCGCATCATGGTCCTTATGAAAGCCCGGACCCACGGCCGGGGCGCGAAAGCAAGCTATCGTACACGGTCGTTCCCGTGCCGACGGTCACGAAGCGGAGAGACACCCGCCGCCCCGCATTAAGCTTTGCTCATGTCAGCCTTCGCGCGAGCAGGCCAAGCGTCACTGTACCGGTTTTCCGGACATGACGTCGTACTGGCCCTCGTTCACCTTCGGCGCCTGCGGCCCTGTGCCATAGGCATAGCCCGAGGACGGGGTCTGGTAGCCCGGCGGCGGCTCGGTCAGGGATTCGCGCGTCGGCTCACCCTTGAACGGTTTGGACTCGCTGCTGTTCCCCTTGAACATGCCGAGCAGGCCGCCGGTGTAACCGAGCTGGCTCGGCATCAGCGATGGATTGGTGCTCACGCCGGGCTCCAGCGGCTCCTTGCGGCCATCGGTGGCCGTCTGCTGCTTGCGGCCGGCCTCGATCTCGGCCGGCGTCAACGCCACCGCGGACTGCCACGGCTCCTTCTTGACATCCTTCTTGCGCGCCGCGATCGCAGCCTTGCGCGCGGCGATATCAGGGTCCTTCGGCCAGTTCGGCGCGTTGACCTGGGCGGTCGATGCCGGCGGGGGCAGGTCGAGCTTGGGCGGCACGACCAGCGGCGAGCGCTCGCGGTATTCGATGCCCTTCTTCTCCATGCTCTTGGCGCCGATGCCGGACATCAGATTGTCGATGAGCCTCTCTTCGAAGGTCAGGCCATCGTCGCCGTCATCCTCATCGTCGCCGGCGCGCACCGGGCCGGCCGTCATGACAAGGCCGATCCCGGCTGCGACGAACGCCAGGCGCAGGCCGCGCATCAGCGGCAGCCGGGACGTCTCGATCAGGTAACCGCGGGCTTTGGTGTTGCGCATTGCGCCATTCCCATCTCAAATTTCGCCAAAGCGATCACTGGCTTAGGCACAGTTCCGCTTGATACAGGTGTGGGCCGCTGACCGGCTCGTATCGGCCGGGATCAGGGCGCTTTTGCGGCGGGTACCCCCAGGAAGGAATCATACAATAGCGCCGCCACCCCAGCAACGATGGCCACGTCGGCGAGGTTAAACACATACCAATTATAGGTTTTTCCGGCGATCTCGATGTGAAGCAGGGCGAAATCCACCACCGCGCCATAGACCAGGCGGTCGATGCCGTTACCGACGGCGCCGCCGATGATCAGGCCGAGCGACACCGTCGCGAGCCAGGTCCGCGACCGCGCCATCCAGATCGCCAGCGCGATCACGGCCGCTGCCTTGATCACCATCAGCAGAATCTGGGCCGCCGGGGTCTCGCTCTGGAGCCAGCCGAAGCTGATGCCGATATTCCAGGCCAGCACCAGGTCGAAGAACGGCGTCACCCGCACCGGGGCGTGATGCACGATGTCGAGGACATGGAGCAGCCAGAGCTTCGAGGCCTGGTCGGCGATCAGGGTGATCACCGCCGCAAGCACACCGGCGCGAACAGCAGAGGTCATCGGCTTGCCGCCCAAGGCGTCGTCCCGGCCGAGTGCGCTGTTGCGCACGGAGCCGGGACCCATACGCCGTGCCGGGTATTGTTTGAATGACTCGGGGTCATCAGCCTTCGCCCATTCGAGACAGCGGTGGTTATGGGTCCCTGCTTTCGCAGGGACGACGGTTAGGCCGTGCCCCCCAGCGCCTTCCATTCGCGCAGCGCCTTCGCGTCGCGCGGGGTGACGTCGGGGTATTCAGGGTCTTCGCCGACCGTCGGCGAAATCTTCCAGGAGCGGGCGCATTTGGTGCCGACCGCCTTCTCCACCACGACCGCAACGCCGGGTACGGCATCGAGACGGAACGCCGAAGCCGGCGCCTCGCCCTCACGCACCTCGTAGTTCGAGGTGATGCAGATCTCGGCGAGATCGGTGTCGAACAGCGTCATCAGCATGTCGCGGTCGGCGACATAGATCACCGGCGAGGCCTCGAGCGAGGACCCGATGTTCTTGGCGGCGCGTTCGAGCTCGAGCGCCCCGGTGACGACGCGGCGGACGTTGCGGATCGTCTCCCATTTTGCGGCGAGCTTGTCGTCGCGCAATTGCTCGAGACCTTCGGGGAACAGCGTCAGATGCACGGACGGCTCGGCGTCGGGCCGGTACATGCGCCAGCCTTCCTCCGCGGTGAAGCTGAGGATCGGGGCCAGCCACTTCAGGATCGAGGCGCACAACAGGTCGATGGTCGTCAGCGCCGCCTTGCGCGTCAGCGACGAGGGCGGATCGCAATAGAGCGTGTCCTTGCGGATGTCGAAGTAGAACGCGGAGAGCTCGCTGTTCAGGAAGGCGGACAGGATCGCGACGACGGTCTTGTAGTCGAACTCGGCATAGGCCTTGCGGATGGTCTCGGTGTGGCCGGCGAGCTCGTGCAGCATCAGCCGCTCGAGCTCGGGCATCTCGGCAAAGGCGACCTTCTCGCTCGGCTTGTAGTGATGCAGCGTGCCCAGCATCCAGCGCACGGTGTTGCGCAGCTTGCGATAGGTCTCGACGGTGTTCTTCAGGATCTCGGGGCCGATGCGCTGGTCGTCGGTGTAGTCGCTGGATGCGACCCACAGCCTCAGGATGTCGGCGCCGGAGTCCTTGATGACGGCCTGCGGCTCGATGGTGTTGCCGAGCGACTTCGACATCTTGCGGCCGTCCTCGGCCTGGGTGAAGCCGTGGGTCAGCACGATGTCGTAGGGCGCGCGTCCGCGCGTGCCGCAGCTTTCCAGCAGCGAGGAGTGGAACCAGCCGCGGTGCTGGTCCGAGCCTTCCAGATACATCACCGTGTCGGTGCCGCCGTCGACCTTGCGCACGATGTTGCCGAGCTGCGGGAAGTTCTGGCGGTCTTCCAGCACGAAGGCGTGCGTGGAGCCGGAATCGAACCAGACGTCGCAGATGTCGTCGACCTTCTTCCAGTTCTCCGACGCGCGTGACCCGAGGAAGCGCTCGCGGGCGCCGTCCATGTACCAGGCGTCGGCGCCTTCCTCCATGAACGCCTCGGTGATGCGCTGGTTGACGGCCTCGTCCTGGAGGATCTCGGCGGAGCCGTCGCCCTTCTCGCGCACGAACACGGCGATCGGCACGCCCCAGGCGCGCTGGCGCGAGATCACCCAGTCCGGCCGCGCCTCGATCATGCCGTTGATGCGGTTTTCGCCCGATGGCGGGACCCATTGCGTCACCGAGATCGCGTGCAGCGCACGGGCGCGCAGCGTATCGCCGCTCTTCGCATGGCCATTCTCGGCGATCGGCTTGTCCATCGCGATGAACCATTGCGGCGTATTGCGGAAGATCACCGGCTTCTTGGAGCGCCAGGAGTGCGGATATTGATGCTTCAGCCGGCCGCGCGCGAGCAGCATGCCTCTGTCGACGAGCGCCTTGATCACGGCCTCGTTGGCATCGCCCTTCTCGCCCTTGTCGTTGATGACGCGCTTGCCGGCAAAACCCGGGGCATGATCGGTGTAGGCGCCGTTCTCGTCGACGGTGTAGGGGATCGCGGTGTTGATGCCGCGCACGTCGAGATCGCGCGCCTGCGCCATCCAGACATCGAAGTCCTCTCGGCCATGGCCGGGCGCCGTGTGCACGAAGCCGGTGCCGGTGTCGTCGGTGACATGGTCGCCGGGCAGCAACGGCACGACGAAGTCATAGCCGCCACCGAAGCCGCGCAGCGGATGGGCGCATTCCACGGCGTCCAGCGTGTCGCCGGGAATATCGCGGACCTTCTCATAAGCCGTCACGCGCGCCTGCTTGAAGACCTCTTCCGCGAGCGCGTCCGCGAGAATCAGGAGATCGCCGGTCTTGGCCCAATTGTCGGCGGGCGCGTCCGTCACCTTGTAGAGGCCGTAGGCGATCTTCGGCGAGAACGAGATGGCGCGGTTGCCCGGCAGCGTCCAGGGCGTGGTGGTCCAGATCACGACGCTTGCGGACGCGAGCGCACCGTGCGCGGGCGAGGTCACCGGGAATTTCACCCACACCGTATCGGAGGTGTGGTCCTCGTACTCCACTTCGGCTTCGGCCAGCGCGGTCTTCTCGACCACGCTCCACATCACCGGCTTGGAGCCGCGATAGAGCGTGCCGTTGGCGGCGAACTTCATCAACTCGCGCGCGATCTGGGCTTCGGCGGGATAGCTCATGGTGGCGTAGGGATGGTCCCAGTCGCCGATCACCCCCAGGCGCTTGAACTCCTCGCGCTGGACGCCGAGCCAGTGCGTGGCATAGGCGCGGCACTCCTTCCGGAAATCGATCATTGCGGCGCTGTCGCGGAAGTCGGGCTTCTGCTTGCCCTTCTTGCGGTAGTGCTCCTCCTCGACCTTCCACTCGATCGGCAGGCCGTGGCAGTCCCAGCCCGGCACGTAGTTGGAATCGAAGCCGAGCATCTGCTGGCTCTTGGTGACGAGATCCTTCAGGATCTTGTTCAGCGCCGTGCCGATATGGATGTTGCCGTTGGCGTAGGGCGGGCCGTCATGCAGCACGAACTTGGCGCGGCCCTTCGCAGCTTGGCGCAGCTTCTCGTAGAGGCCGATCTCGTACCAGCGCTTGAGGATCTCCGGCTCGCGCTGCGGCAGGCCCGCACGCATCGGGAATTCGGTCTGCGGCAGGAACAGGGTTTTGGAATAGTCCCTAACGTCAGTCTTTTGGGCGTCGGTCTTTTGCGGCTTGTCGGACATGAAAGCTCTGATTTGGCAGGTGCGGGCGCGGATACGCGATCAATCGCGGGAGTGAAACGACAAAATCCCGGTCTTGCGCCGAGCCAAAGGCTCAGGCGGAAGCCGGGCCGCTAATCCCTATGATGCGCCGCGCAAACATGGGCTCTCCATAGCAGCCGGACGGGGAAATCGCAAAGCCCCCCGGTGGCCCGCAGGGCCGCGCATGGGCGGCTCAGGCCGGCCGTGCCCGGGCCGGATTTCCCGCCACGATCGCGCCGGGGGCGACGTTCCGTGTGACCACGCTGCCGGCCCCGACCAGGGCGCCGTCGCCGATCGTGATGCCGGGCAGGATGATGGCACCTCCGCCGATCCAGACGTCGCTGCCGATCCGGATCGGGCGGCCGAATTCCAGCCCGGCGCGGCGGGTTTCGGCATCGCGCGGGTGGTCGGCGGTATAGATCTGCACCGCTGGGCCGATCTGGGTCCGATCGCCGATCACGACCTCGACGACGTCGAGGATCACGCAATTGAAGTTGAGGAACACGCCGTCGCCGAGGCTGATATTGCTGCCGTAGTCGCAGAAGAACGGCGGGCGGATCACGGCATCCCTGCCGACCTTGCGGAAGCGCTCACCGAGCAGCGCGTGCAGTTCGGCCGCGGACGATGCGCCCGACGCGTTGTAGCGCGCCATCCATTGTTCCGCCGCGGTATGGTCGGCGGCGAGCTCTGCATCCGGGCGATACAGCTCGCCCGCCAGCATTTTTTGCTTTTCAGTCCTGTTCAACCAATCACTCCGAGCTGCGGGAACGCGTCGGGCGCCGCGGCCAGCACCGCGCGCGCCTTGGCGCTGTCGTCATCCATCTGGCGTATCAACGCCTCGATGGTGTCGAATTTCAGCTCTTCGCGAATGAAACCGATGAATGCGACATCAAGGACCGCGTCGTACAGGTCGCCCTTGAAGTCGAACAGGAAGATCTCCAGGAGCGGGGCGCCGTTGTCGAAGGTCGGACGGCGGCCGAAGCTGGCCACGCCGTCGAGCCGCTCGGCACCGCGGCCGACCCGCACCGCGTAGATGCCGTGCTTGAGCCCGCAATGCTTGTCGAGGCGGACATTGGCGGTGGGGTAACCGAGATCGCGGCCGCGCTTCTCGCCGTGGATCACCTTGCCGGTGACGAACCACGGTCCGCCCAGCATCGTGGTTGCATCCGCGATCTCGCCCTCGGCGAGGGCGATCCGGATCGCGCTGGAGGAGACGGGCCGCTCGTCGATATCGACATGCGGTTGCACGTCGACCTCGATGCCGAGCCGGGGCGCCTCGTTGACGAGAAGGCTCGGCGAGCCGACCCGTCCCTTGCCGAAATGGAAGTCGTAGCCGACCGCGATGCCGCTGACGCCGAGACGCCCGATCAGGTCATGGTGAATGAAATCTTGCGCGCTGGTTCCGGCACGCGCCTTGTCGAAGGTCATGACCACGGCGCCGGCCAGCCCGGTGCCGGCCAACAGCCGCAGCTTGGCCCGCTCGCCCGTCAGACGGAATTGCGGGGTGTTGGGGCTGAAAAACCGCCGCGGATGCGGCTCGAAGGTCAAGGCGAGCGCGGGCACGCCGCGCGCTCTGCCCATCGCAAGCGCCGCGCCGATCACGGCGCGGTGACCGAGGTGGACGCCATCGAAATTCCCCATCGCGACCACGGCGCCCTTCGGAATGGCGCTTGCGGGGGTGTTGTCGCGGATAACAGTAAAGCCGGTGCTCATGAGTGGTATTCTTCAAGGATTCTTAAGCATGATGGTGCGCGCCGGACCGTGACGCGGCGGCGGCGTGGAAGTCAAGGCTAACGAAAATCGCGTCAAATCCGTAACAATCCGGATTCAGCCGGTTAACGCGCTGTTTAACGCCTGCTGTTAGTCGTTGGCGGAAAGCTGCGTTTGTGCAGAAGCCAAGTTGCGTTTGTGGTTTTGGGGGGAAAGATGGCGGTTGATTTGTCGATGCCGGTTCTGGTGGTGGATGACTACAGCACCATGATCCGTATCATCCGGAATCTGCTGAAGCAGCTTGGCTTCGAGAACATCGATGATGCCAGCGACGGTTCGGCAGCGCTGAACAAGATGCGTGGCAAGAAGTACGGGCTCGTGATCTCCGACTGGAACATGGAGCCGATGACGGGTTACGACCTCCTGCGCGAAGTCCGCGCGGATCCGAACCTCGCCACCACGCCCTTCATCATGATCACGGCAGAATCCAAGACCGAGAACGTGATCGCGGCCAAAAAGGCCGGCGTGAACAACTACATCGTCAAGCCGTTCAATGCGGCGACGCTGAAGACCAAGATCGAGGCGGTCTTCCCGGACATGGCGACGGCGTAACCGCCCACATCGATCGCATCAACTGAAATTCACGTCATGCCCGGGCAGAAGCGCGAAGTGCGTCTTCGCGCTAGATGTCCCGGGCATTTGCATTTGATCAGGCTTCCCTTCACCCCGCCCCGCTTGCAGGACGAGGGGAGGGTGGTTGCGCGATTTCGGAATACTAGAAGAATATCGGTGAGTTGCCCGACGTGTCAAGTCGGCTGTCGAAGTTCGGCCGCCGCCGGCTACTTTGCATGGGGTTGTTTTCGATATTTTTGGAGGCGCGCCCTTCACCTCGCCCCGCTTGCGGGGAGAGGTCGGATTGCATCGAAGATGCAATCCGGGTGAGGGGGACTGGTCTCTCGGCATCCAGCGCTTGGGGAGGCAGCCGCTCACCCAACCCTCCAAGAGGGAGCTTCGCTCGTCTCGACCCCGCACAAGAGCGGGGCGAGGGAGTCCGATGACCTTTTGGCTACCACTTCAGCTCGCGCATCAGCGCGCGCGGCGGGTGGCCGAACAATTCCTTGATCGAGGCCGCATCGAGCTGCTCGATGCCCTCAAACTGCTCGGAATGGATGCCGCGCGTGACGAACAACAGATCGATGCCGAAGCCAAGGGCGCCGGTGAGATCGGTGCGCACGGAATCGCCGATCGCGAGCACCCGGCTGAGCTCGGTCGGACGCCCGCGGCGCTCGGTGGCCAGTGACATGGCGCGCTCGTAGATCGGCCGGTGCGGCTTGCCATAGAAGATCACGTCGCCGCCGAGCTCGCGGTAGAGCTCCGCGATCGCCCCGGCGCAATAGATCAGCCGGTCGCCGCGTTCCACCACGATGTCGGGGTTGGCGCAGACCAGCGTCAGCTTGCGCTCGCGTGCCTTCAGCATCATGCCGCGATAGTCTTCCGCCGTCTCGGTCTCGTCGTCATAGAGGCCGGTGCAGACGATGTAGTCGGCCTGCTCCAGCGGCACCAGCGTGGCGTCGAGGCCGCGGTGGATCGAGCTGTCGCGCTCAGGGCCGATCCAGAAGATCTTCTGGCCGGGATGATCGGCCACGAAGTGGCGCGTCAGGTCGCCTGAAGATACGATCGCGTCATAGGTCTCATCGGGGACACCGAGCTTGCGCAATTGCCGCTGTACGGAGTCGGCCGGGCGCGGCGCGTTGGTGATCAGGATCACCGTACCGCCTCTCTGGCGGAACGTATGCAGCGCCTCGCAGGCCTCGGGAAAGGACTCGAGCCCGTTGTGCACGACGCCCCAGATGTCCGACAGCACCACATCGACGCCGCCGACGAGGTCGCGCAGCTGTTCCACGAAACGCAGTGAGGTCATGATGCGAATTGCCGGCTAATTTGGACCAAGGGCGCGGCGCGCCAGCGCGGCGCTGCCGGTTGCGCGCGGCGGAGCTGCGGGGCTGGAGACAGGGGCTGAAGTGCTGGCGCCATTAAGATCCTGGGGGTTGGTCTGCGGAGCCCCGGCGGTAGCAGATGGCCCCTCCGGCCGCAATGGCCGCGGCGGCGCGAACAGGAACCCCTGTCCGAAGCGCACATCGTAGTCGAGCAGGTCGACCACCGCGCGCTCGCCCTCGATCCGCTCGGCGATCAGGTCGATGCCGAAGCGGCCGAGCAGGTCGGAGAGATCGGATGGGTGGATGTCCGAGGTCGAGGCCTGCCTGGGATCGAGCAGCAGTGTGGCCGGCACCTTGATAAAGCGCACCCCGCGATCGGCCAGTTCGCGCGGCTCGATGCGCAGATCCGTGACATGGTCGATCGAGAAACGGAAGCCGCGCTGGGCGAGCGCCGCGAGATTCTCGGTCTCGGCGGGGCCGAGATTGCGGAACGTCGACTGCTTGAACTCCAGCACCAGGGAGGGCGCCAGCGCCCGGTTGGCTTCGAGGAAGTCGAGACATTGGGTGAAGTGCGCCGGGCTCGACAGCGTCGCCGCCGAGACGTTGCAGAACACGCCGACATCCTTGCTGCGGATCATCAGGCGGCGCAGCACCTGCACGCAGCGCAGCATCACCATGTTGTCGATGCGCCCGATCAGGCCGGAAGCTTCCGCGATGCTGATGAACTCCTCGGCGACGATCAGCTGGTCGCGCTCGTCGCGCAGGCGCGTCACCGCCTCGTAGAACCGCACCTTGCGCTGCGGCAGCGTCACCATCGGCTGCAGGAATATGTCGATGCGGTTCTCGTCGATTGCCTGCTTGATCGCGCCGATCAGCTGGGTCTGGCTGCGCGAGACCTCCGGCGGAGCCGCAGGTGTCGGCTGAGGCGCAACCACGACCGTCGGCGCCGGCGCAACCCGTTGCAGCACATCGTCGCGCGGGGAGGTGACCGGCTGCATCGCCGGAGCCGCTGCCAGCAGATCCTCATGATGGGCGACGGATGCCGCAAGCTGCCGCACCAGTCCGCCGAGCTCGCTGATCTCGCCGGCCATGCCCTGCATCCGGTCGGCGCCGGTGGAGTTGGACGAGGCGATGCGGCCCTCGACCGCGGCAAGCCGGCGCCCGAACTCGGCCACCTGTCGGGCGAGGTCGGCGGTGCCCCGCGAGAGGTCGGCGATCTGCCCGCCGACGTCGCTGCGGTCGCGCAGCCGCATCGACACCGCGTTGTAGAGGATCAGGAACGTCAGCGCGGTCAGCGCGACGATGGCCGATTCCGTTCCGCTGATGCCGGCGACCGAATAGAGCACGAGCCCGAGCGAGGCCGCGACCAGGACCATGCAGATGGCGATGAAGATCGTCGAAATGCGAATCATGCCGCGCGCCCGCGCCCTCTGTCCGAACGTCCCCAGACTGCGACCTTAGCACCATTGTTGATTCGACGGGCCAGCGATCTTCGGAACCGGCTGGAACTACGCACGATTTTCGTTTCGGCCAGATCGGGCTCCGTAAATCGCCTGAGCCGGCGGCGGCACGCCGGTCAGAGATCGGCGGCTGCGATCCAGAACACCTCGCCCTCGGAATCCTCGGTGTCCAGCCAGAGCAGCGGCAGCTCCGGATAGGCGGCCTCGAGATTGTCGCGGCCGCGGCCGATCTCGCAAAGCAGCCCGCCCTGCGGGGTCAGATGTTGCCTCGCCTCATCGAGCAGGCGGCGGACGATGTCGAGACCGTCGGCGCCGCCGTCGAAGGCGAGCTTCGGCTCGGCCCGGCACTCCGGCGGCAACGCTGCCATGCCTTCGGCATCGACGTAAGGCGGATTGGTGATGATCAGGTCGTATCTGTTGTCGGCGAGCGGGGCGAACAGGTCGCCGCGATGGAGCGTCAGGCGATCGTCGAGGCCGTGGTCGGCGACGTTGCGCGCGGCGACCTCCAGCGCGTCCTTTGAAATATCGACGGCATCGACCGCGGCGTTGGGGAAATGCCGGGCCGCCAGGATCGCGAGGCAGCCGGAGCCGGTGCAGAGATCGAGCACGCGTTCGACCTCGTCGGGATCGCCGATCAGCGAGGTGCCCTCCTCGTCACCGCCGAAATGCGAATCCAGGAGCTCGCCGATGAAGGAGCGCGGAACGATGACGCGCTCGTCGACATAGAAGGGCAGGCCGCGCATATAGATCTTGTTGACGAGATAGGCGGCCGGTTTCCGCGTCGCGATCCGGCGCTCGATCAGGTCGAGGATCTGCTTGCCCTCGGCAATCGTGACGCGCGCGGTGGCAAAGTTCTCGAACTGGTCGGGATGCAGGTGCAGCGTTTCGCAGATCAGGAACGCGGCCTCGGCCACCGGATCGGTGGTGCCGTGCGCGAGCACGAGCTTGGCCGCGTTGAAGCGGCTTGTCGCATAGCGCAGGAAATCGAACAGGGTGTGCAGCTCGCCGGCGCCGACTTTCGGCGCTTTCGGCACGGCGGGGCTGCGCTTGGTGGGCACTTTGCTGCGCTTGGCCATCAGGATTTGGTCCAGCGCGCGGCGGCCGCGTCGTCATGGCCCTGCGCCTCGATCCAGCTCGTGCCGCGCGCGCTTTCCTCGCGCTTCCAGAACGGTGCGTTGGTCTTCAGATAGTCCATCAGAAACTCGGCGGCTTCGAACGCGGCCTGCCGGTGCGCCGAGGCGGTCACGACCAGCACGATGTTCTCGCCCGGCGTGATACGGCCGAAGCGATGGATGATGGTGAGGCCCTGCAACGGCCAGCGCGACAGCGCCTCGTCGGCGTGGCGTCCAATCTCGGCTTCCGCCATTTCAGGATAATGTTCGAGCGTCAGCGCCGCGATCGGCTCGCCCTGCTCGCTGCCGCGGCAGATGCCGCTGAAGCTGACGACCGCGCCGACATCGGTGCGGCCTCGGCTTAAGGCCGCGATCTCCTGCGCGACGTCGAAGTCGGCTTGCTGGATACGGATGGTCGCTGCGACGGTCATGTTAGGATTTAGCCGCCGGTCATCGGCGGGAAGAACGCGATCTCACGGGCGCCCGCGATCGCGGCGTCTGATTTGACGTGGGCGTGGTCGATCGCTGTGCGGATCACCTTTGGCTTCTCGAATGCATACGCATAAGCATCGTCGCGCGCGGCAAGCCAGCCGATCAGGTCGCCGACGGTGCGCACCTCGGCCGGCGGCTCGACGATCTCTTCGGCCTTGCCGACGCGCTCGCGCACCCAGGCGAAATACTTCACCTTCATCCCTCGTCCTCCTTGATGAGGTGATGGATGCCCGCACGGAAATAATCGTAGCCGGTGTAGATGGTGAGGATCGCCGACATCCAGAGCAACACGATGCCGATCAGGGTGGTGGCCGGGAAGACCTGCTCGCCCGCTTCGCCGGCGAGCAGGAAGCCGATCGCAACCAGCTGGACCGTGGTCTTCCACTTCGCAAGCTTGGTCACGGGCACGCTGACGCGGAGCGCAGCGAGGTATTCGCGGAGGCCCGAGACCAGGATCTCGCGGCACAGGATCACGATGGCGGCCCACAGCGACCAGCCGTGGATCGAATTGTCGGCGGCGAGCATCAGCAGGCAGGAGGCGACCAGCAGCTTGTCGGCGATCGGATCGAGCATCCGGCCGAATGCCGATTGCTGATTCCATATCCGCGCGTAATAGCCGTCGAGGTAGTCGGTGACCGCAGCCGCAATAAAGATGGCGACCGCGACCCAGCGCAGCCACAGCGGGCCGTCCAGGATCGATTGCCAATAGACGCAGCCGACCACGACCGGAATCGCGGCGATCCGGCCATAGGTCAGGATGTTCGGGAGGGACATCGCGCGCCTCGTCGTCCCTCGTGTCGTGGCGATGTTCATCCGTCCTACCAATACCGCTGAAGCGAGAAGGTCAACCGTGCGGACGCGTAAAGCGCGACCAGATTGCGCTGCATCGTCATAGCGCCTTAGCTCGTTGTTTAAGCATGATCTTTTCGGATAACTGCCTCACACTTTTCCGCATCATGCCCTAGATGCCCTGTCGCAGGCGACGCCCTGATGACTCGCCTTTGGTTTAACCCGGCTGGGGATGGAAATACTCGAAAATCCTGCGGGCGCTCTCGGCGCTCACCCCCGGAACCTTGCCGAGATCGGCGATCGAGGCCCGCTCGATCTCCTTCAGGGTCCCGAAATGATGTAGCAAGGCACGTTTGCGGGACGGGCCGATGCCCGGGATCTCCTGCAAGCCGGCCTCGCGGATGTCCTTCTTGCGCAGCTTGCGGTGCGAACCGATGACGAAGCGGTGAGCCTCGTCGCGCAGGCGCTGAATGAAATAGAGCACGGGATCGCGCGGTTCGAGCTTGATGGCCTCGCGTTCCGGCATGAACAGGGTCTCGCGGCCGGCATCCCGGTCCGGTCCCTTGGCGACCGACATCAGCGACACCTGCGTCAGGCCGAGATTTGCAAAGATCTCGCGGACGGCGTTGAGCTGCCCGCGGCCGCCGTCGATGATCACGAGGTCGGGCCATTGCGGGAACGAATCGTCATCCGCTTTCGTCTTGGCAGCGGCCTCGCCCTCCGGCGGCTTCAGCAGGCGCTTGAAGCGGCGCTCCAGCACTTCGCGCATCATGGCGTAATCGTCGCCGGGCGTCAGTCCTTCCGACTTGATGTTGAACTTGCGGTACTGGTTCTTCACGAAGCCGTCGGGCCCCGCGACGATCATGGCGCCGACCGCATTGGTGCCCTGGATGTGGCTGTTGTCGTAGACCTCGATGCGCTTGGGCGGGTGCGGCAGGTTCAACGTCGCGGCCATGGCGTCCAGCAGGCGGCCTTGCGTCGCGGTGTCCGCGAGCTTGCGGCCGAGCGCCTCGCGCGCATTGGTCAGCGCGTGGGTGACGAGCTCCTTCTTCTCGCCGCGCTTGGGCGCCGTGACCTCGACCTTGTGGCCGGCCTTGATCGACAGCGCACTGGCGAGCAGCTCGCTCTCCTCGATCTCGTGCGACAGCAGGATGTTCCTCGGCGGCGGCTTGTCGTCGTAGAACTGGGCGAGGAACGAGCCGAGCACTTCTTCCGGCGTAAAGGTCTTTTCCGCGCGTGGGAAATAGGCGCGGTTGCCCCAGTTCTGGCCGGTGCGGAAGAAGAACACCTCGACGCAGGAGAAGCCACCCTCCTGGTGGATGGCGAACACGTCGGCTTCTTCCACCGTGCGCGGATTGATGCCCTGCTGCGACTGGATCGCCGAGAGCGCAGCAAGGCGGTCGCGGTAGAGCGCGGCGCGCTCGAATTCGAGCTCGCTGGCCGCCTTCTCCATCTCCGCCGCGAGCAGCTCCTTCACGGCGTGGCTGCGGCCGGAGAGGAAGTCGGTCGCCTCGCGCACCAGCGTCGTATAGCCGGGAAAATCGATCTCGCGGGTGCAGGGGCCGGCGCAGCGGCGGATCTGGTAGAGCAGGCAGGGCCGGGTGCGGCTCTCGAAGAAGGAATCGGTGCAGGAGCGGATCAGGAATGCGCGCTGCAGCGCCGTGATAGTTCGGTTGACCGCGCCCGCGGAGGCGAACGGGCCGAAATAACGCCCGGGCCGGGTCTGCGCGCCGCGATGTTTCAGGATCTGCGGCGCCCAATGGTCGCCGGTGATCAGGATATAGGGAAACGACTTGTCGTCGCGCAGCTGCACATTGAAGCGCGGCCGCAGCTGCTTGATGAGGTTCGCCTCGAGCAGCAGCGCCTCGGTCTCGGTGTTGGTCGAGACGATCTCCACGGTGACGGTGGCGGCGATCATGCGCAGGATGCGGGCCGGCAGCGGCGCACTCTGGCGCGCATAGCTGGACAGGCGCTTTTTGACGTTCTTGGCCTTGCCGACATAGAGCACGTCGGAATTCGCATTGAGCATGCGATAGACGCCGGGCGAGGTGGGGGCGAGCCGGACCGCGTTCTCGATCGCGGCATGTCCGACCGAGAGCGTGCCCTCGGCGACCGCCTCGGCGGCGTCCTCCGAAGCCTCGGGCAGGCGTGCCTCGTCCTCCTCCTCGGCGGCGGAGGTTTCGGGATCGACGTCGCTTGTATCGAGCGCCAGATCGTCCTGTGGCAGGTCGGACTTTGAACCGCGCCGTGGCTTGGGGTCAGCCTTGGAGTCAACCTTGGGGGCCGGCGTCGGGCGCTCGGGAGAATCGTGAACCATGGGCCGTAAACTAAGTGCTTGGGCGACCGGTCGCCAGCGCTGACGGCACCAACAAAAAGCACCTCGATTGCAGGAGGTTACCGGCCCCGCGCGGGCGCCGGGAGGGGTTGCGTAACACCTTGTTAAGACTGATGAGCGGGCCGGTAACCCGACTTAACAGCCCTTTAACTTAAAACTCTCGATAAATCCTACGCGAAAAGTGGAATTCCGTAACCACGCCGGCCCTGGCCGGCGGGCTGCGGCAGTTGCGTTGTGGAGAGTACCAATGACCCGGTTTGTTGCGCGTGCGCTGGCACTGATCGTTGCAGGCTGGACGACCTCGGCGGCGTCGGCCGATCTCAACTACGGTTCGCCCTATACCGTCAACCAGCCGCTCAATGCCTATAGCTGGGCAGGTCCCTATCTCGGCGGCAACATCGGCTATGAATGGGGCTCGGTGGACAACAACCCCTCGAAGCCGTCGGGTTTCGTCGGCGGTGTGCAAGCCGGCTACAATTTCCAGAACGGCCCGTGGGTGTTCGGTGTCGAGGGCGACATCCAGGCCGCCGGCGCCGACGACACCTTCGCGCCGTGGAAATTCTCCAATCCGTGGTTCGGCACCCTGCGCGGCCGCGCCGGCTATGCGGTCAACAACGTGCTGTTCTACGCGACCGGCGGTCTCGCCTTCGGCGAACTGCGCGGCGAGACGTTCGGCATCACGGAGAGCCACACCAATGCGGGCTTCACCGTCGGTGCCGGCGCCGAAATGGGCTTTGCCCCGCACTGGAGCGCCAAGATCGAGTATCTCTACGTCGATCTTGCCAACAGCAATTTCACGATCACCGGCGGCGTGTCGAACGGCTACAGCTTCAGCCTGGTTCGCGCCGGCATCAACTATCACTTCTGAGAACAAGAAAACGTCGACCATTAACTCCCGGCCGCGCCTCGCGCGGCCGGGTTTTCTTTGTGTTGATGATCTCAACGTCGCGCACGGCCGTATACACGCCGCGGCGTCCGCGAATCCAATCGGTGGGCCGCACGTATGGGATATGCGGCACCGCCAGTCGCGTCCGCATCATGCAGGTGGTCATCCAGCGAGCGCCAGCCGCGCTCGGCAGTCAGCTCACACGCAACGCCTCATTCGGTGTTCATCCCGAGCCCGCGCATCGCGAGCGCTCGTCATGAGACCACCAGGTTGACCGCCTTCGGGCCTTTCCCCTTCTTGTCCGGTTCGACTTCGAAAGTGATACGCTGTCCTTCGGCAAGGTCCTTCAGTCCCGCCCGCTCCACAGCGGTGATGTGAACGAAGACATCGCGACCGCCGTCGTCAGGCTTGATGAAGCCGTAGCCGCGCTCGCCGTTGAAGAACTTGACCGTTCCCGTCATGGCCATCGGGAAACTCCCCCCCCGTATTGCTCCACCGCCACGCGCACGCCGCGTAGCGGTTGACCGACATTCGCTTGTCGGAAGCTTGGCCACCTGAACAGCCCGGCGTCACGCCGCCGGTCTGCCTGGATTTTATTTCGGCCTTGTCACTCCGCCGCAACCATTCGCGGAAGCGGAACGTAAAGCCAGTCGTAACAGGATGAGCATAATACGGTTCCGCGCAAATTGCCTATGCTCAAAATTGAACTTTTCAGTAGGAGGTGTCGATCATGGCTTAGGCGTCTCGAGTTTGAAGCGTCCCGCGCCGCCTTGACCGAGCGGCTTCTCGAGTTCGGGCAGGATGATCTTCAACTCATTCGCCAGCGTCCACGGCGGATTCACCAGCAAAAGACCTGTGGAAACGAGGCCTGCGCCTGCTTCTTGCGGTGCCACACTGAATTCCAATCGCAGGCATTTGCCGGCGGGCCGGCTGCTTGCTGCTGCAGCAGCCACACTGCGCGTTAGCTCATCGGTGGCTCTCCGGGTTTTTACGGGGTACCACAAAAGATACGAGCCGGTTGGCCACTTCGCGTACGCTTCCGTGAAAGCACTGGCCAGCCGCTCAAACTCGTCCTTCGCTTCGAACGGCGGATCGATCAGCACCAGGCCGCGCCGTTCGTTCGGCGGCACGAATGCGGGCAGCGCCATCCAGCCGTCGAGATCGACGACGCGCGCTTGCGCGTCGCGTCGCAAGGCGTCGATCAGTTGTTTGCGCGCCGTCGGTTCGATCTCGCAGGCGGTGAGGCGATCTTGCGGACGCAGCAGCGCCCGCGCGATCAACGGCGAACCGGGATAGGCTTTCAGCTCGCCTTTCGGATTGAATGCTCTGACGATGTCGAGATAGGGCGCGATCAGCGGCAATGCCTTGTCGGAGAGCCGCGCCTGCAGCAGCCGCGCAATGCCGGTCAGCCATTCGCCGCCCCGGCGCGCCTCGTCGCTGTCGAGATCGTAGAGGCCGGCGCCGGCATGGGTGTCGATGACGCGGAACGCCGCCGGCTTGTCCTGCAGATAAGTGAGGATGCGCGCCAGCACGATGTGCTTGATGACATCGGCGAAGCTGCCGGCGTGGAAGGCGTGGCGGTAGTTCATGTGATGATCGTGCTACGCTCCCAAAGGGTGCGCATGTTGTACTCGTCATGCCCGGGCTTGTCCCGGCCTTCGCTAAAGCGTCGGCGGGGTTGACATCCGAGCTCGGCGAAGCCGGCTCCCGGGCATCTGCGCCTTATCTGGCTTGTTTCGCGACGGCGCAGGTGGCGGGGACGTTCTGCGCGGCGACGCGCGGCGCGGGTCTGCCGGCCATGACGCAGAGCGTCAGCCGCCGCGAACCGGCGGCATCGTCACCTGGTCGCGGCGGCAGGCGCGGCGCTCGATCTCGTCGCAGGCGCGGAATTGCAGGTCCTTGCTGAGGCAGATGCGGACCTCGCTGAGCCGCTTGCTGTCGCAGGTCACCGAGATCGCGGAGTTGCTGAGGCCCGGATTGACCTTGATGAACGCCGTCTCCAGCTCGTCGGGCGCGACCGTCTTCGGCTCCGACAATTGCAGGAATTCCTCGGGGATCTTCACCGTGGCGCGAGCCTTGCGGATGGCTTCGAAATAGGCGCGCTCGCCGAGACCGGAGCAGGTGCCGTGCTTGTCCCACTCGTTGTAGATCAGCCCGGGCGCCGGCATCAGGTCGAGCATCGAGCTCATGATGCTGCGGGCGAGTCGCGGCGAGGGCCGCTGGCAGTATTCCGGAAAGCCCCGCTCATATTGCGGCCACAGGCCGTGCACCACGAAGGAATAGGGCCGTCCGCCGCACTGTGCCTGCGTGCCGCGGCCGTTGTTGCCGCGCTCGCTCGCCTCTTCGCAGAACGAGGGCGACCACGACAGCGCGAGCACATAGAAGTCGAATTCGCCCGGCGCATTCTGGCGGCGATCCTGGGCCGAGGCTCCAACCGCACTGCACAGAATAATGGCAACCGAAATCAAAAATCGGGAAATTGTGTCCAACCGAGGCATCAACCCGCTCCCTCACTCGACCGCCCGGAGCCTAGCAGGCCGCGAGAACATTTCAAGAACAAAAAGCCGCCGTCCAAATGGCGGCGGCTCCTGCATTAGCAATCTGGTCGGAGATCAGGGCCGCGCGGCCTTGCAGGACGGGTTATAGGCCCAGTTGCGGTCGAGCCCCGCGACGCACCATTCGACGCCCTGATTGATGCTGGCAAAGCCGCCGTCCTCGATGATCGAGAAGTGCACCTTGCGCACCTTGCCGTCATTGAGCAGGGCCTCGCCGGTGCAAAAGCGGCGCGGAATGTTGTCGGACTGCCAGGGTCGGAAGGCGGTTTCGTGAATCCCGTTGAAGCCGGTGATCACGAGCGGCGAATTCCAGAAGGTGGCCTCCTTTTCCTGGAATTGCGTGCTGATGACCGTCAGGGCCTTCTCGCATGGGGCCACATTGCCGTCATAGCGCGGGCCGGACAGCCAGAAGTTCATTTCGAGCGGATTGGCGGCCTGGGCCGTACCCCCGAAAGCCAGCAGGCTGACCACGAGTGCGGCGCCGAGGCCGAGCTTGCGGCCGAGTTTATTGCGGGAGTTGAACAGGTTGCGCATGGGAATCCACCCGATTATCCGATGCCGCGGACGGTGCCGTGAAGCCCCGGCTAGGTCAAGTGCAGGGCGGCAACACCTGCGGAGAAGTCCACTTTGGGGAGCCGGCTCGTTCTTTTCACGGTCGCCGGCGCACTCTATGTTGGCTCGAAGCGAAATGGAGTCTGCGATGCGAAGGAAATTGGCCGCGTGCCTGGTTGCCGTTTGCGGGATGCTGGCCGTTGTGCCGGCGCGAGCGGATTGGATGCAGCCGGTGCCGCCGTTCAAGGGCAACGACACCGGCGGGATCATCGCCTATTCGATGGCGACCCAGGTCGACGCGCGTCAGGTCGCGGTCGATCACTGCGCACGCTACGGCAAGGTCGCCAAATTCCTCGCGGTGCAGAACTATCCGGGCGGCTACATCTCTTTCGCCTGTCGCTGGGTGCCCTATGGCGCGGCCCAGAGGCCGCTGCGCACGCTCTACTGAGCGCGTACCAGATCTTTCGATCGTTCAGCCGGGAGCCGACCGCATGACCCGACAGCTTGCCTTGTTTGGTTCGGCTGTGTGCCTTGTCCTGTCCGCTGGCGCCGCAAGTGCCGTCGACCTGCCGATCCGCAAGGCCGGTCTTTGGGAGATGAAGCTGGTCACGACCGGCTCGCCGGTGCCCGAGATGACCATGCAGCACTGCACCGACGAGACCGTCGACAGGGAGATGAGCGCGGCGGCCTCGCCGATGGCCAAGGAAGTCTGCTCCAAGCAGGATATCCAGAAGACCGCGACCGGCTATGTCAGCGACAGCGTCTGCAGCGTCGCCGGCATGACGATGCAGAGCCATGCCGAGATCGTCGGCGATTTCAATTCCGCCTACACGGTGAAGAGCACCTCGCATGCCGAGGGCGGCGCGGCCGGCTCGCGCGATACCACGATGACCATCGAGGCGAAATGGCTCGGCGCCTGCAAGAGCGACCAGAAGGCCGGTGACATCATCATGCCCGGCGGCATGAAGATGAACGTCAAGGACATGGAAAAGCTGAAGGGCCTCCTGCCCAAGCAGAAGTAGCGCGCAGCGCATTCGGCCGTTGCGGCGCGCCTGAATGCATCGCCTCTCATGCTGAGAGGCTGTGACACTTCGCATCACCGTCATTGCGAGCAGTTCGCGACGAAAATGCGGAGCAATCTTGCGCCGAGGCGATGTGCAATACATCCGATCCCTCCGCGTCACTGCGTTCGTGTGCTCCTCGGCGCGCGATGACGTCGACGGGATGCAACATCACTGAATGATCGCCGCGTGCCTCGCGTTCGAGACTCTCTGGAGAGACGACGCGCATCGCCTTCGTCGTGTCGAACGCCTGACGCGCCAACATGTCGTTTTGAATCGTTCCAGCGTTGCGCATCTTGAATCACTCCAGTGTTGCGCTTCGTTGCTGCTTCCATCGATTCTATTTTGCGCGTGTGGAATTTCGATCATCCCGCCGATAGAAGTCCGCCCCAATCGATGTCGGCCTTGTCGCAAACGCGGCTCGATCGATGTCGGCGCAAGGCAATGCGGGGATTTGTTCGGTGGGAATGGCTTCGTTGCGGAGCAAGCGCGGCTTGCTTGCATCAACGGCTGCGATCAACGCAGCGCTACTCGGTTCGGTCATACTTGTGCCAATGGGCACAGACGTCGCCTACGCTCAGGCGCAGACAAGTCCTCCGCAGAACAATGTCAGCGAACTTCCCGCAGTGACGGTGGATGAACCTGGCGCCGCAAAGAAGCGCGGTGCCGTCGTTTCAACTCAGAACACCAGGACTTCGCGCGCGGTCGCGGCGAACCGGCGCCGCAATGCGACTGCGCCCGCCCAGAGTCAGGCTCCGCGGTCGCAAGGCACAGGTGGCGCGATCGGTATGACGACCGGTTACGTCGCGACCGCCAGCACTGCCGGCACCAAGACCAGCACAGCGCTGATCGAAACGCCGCAGTCGCTTTCGGTCGTCACGCAAAAGGAGCTAAGGGATCGCAACGTTCAGACGCTCAAGGACGCCGTCAGCTATACGCCGGGCGTGACGACCACGGCGTTCGGCTATGATCCAAGGTTCGACAGTTTCTATATCCGCGGCTTCGATGCGACCTATACAGGCATCTATCGCGACGGCCTGCGTCAGGGCGGCGGCAACTTCGCAATTCCCAAGATCGAACCCTACGGTCTCGACAGCGTGTCGATCCTGCGCGGACCAGCCTCGGGCCTCTATGGCCTCGGCTCTCCGGGAGGGATCGTGGATGTCACGACCAAGCGGCCGCCGTTGACGGCATTCGGTGAGGTGCAGCTACAGGGCGGCACCTACGACCGTTACCAGGGCAGTTTCGATGTCGGTGGTCCGGTGCCCGGCAGCGATCAGCTGTACTACCGGCTGACGGGTCTGCTTCGTGACGCAAAGACCTGGTATCCCGGCAACGACGACGATCGCGCCTACATCGCGCCGGCGCTGACCTGGCGGCCGGACGCCGACACGTCCTTCACCATCCTGAGCGAATATCAAAGCAGCCGAACCGCCGCGAGCATCGGCAATTTCCGCACGCCCGACGGACAATTGACCAACATCTACTCGAATGATCCGGCGTTCAGCGCCATGGATCAGAAGCAATATCGCATCGGCTACGCGTTCGAGCACAATGTCGACGATGTGTGGACGGTGCGGCAGAACTTCCGCTTCTACCAGGTCGACGTCGACGCGAAATACACCCAGATCGATTCGATCGACAGCAGCACCAATCTGGCGTCGCGGTCCGCCTGGCGGATCCTGGACAGCTTCAACACGGTGACGCTCGACAATCAGGCCGAGGCCAAGTTCATGCTCGGCGCGATCAAGAATACCGTGCTGCTCGGCGTCGACTACGGCCACTCCTACTACAACGACAAGATCGGCTACGGGCCGGCGCCCGATCTCAATCTCCAGACCATGAACTACGGCGCCCAGGCGATCGCGACGCCGGCATTCTCGATCTTCAACAAGCAGTCGACCGACGAGGTCGGTGTCTATGCGCAGGACCAGGCCAAGCTCGGCGGCTTCATTCTGACGCTCAACGGCCGCCAGAGCTGGGTGTCGCAGACGACGACCGCGGGTCTCGACGGCGTGCCGTCAACGCAGAAAGCGACTGCCTTCACGGGCCGTGCGGGCCTGAGCTACGTCTTCGACAACGGCATTGCACCCTATATCAGCTACGCGACGGCATTCGCCCCGCAGGTCGGCGTCGACGCATCCGGACTGCCGTTCAAGCCGACCACCGGCGAGCAGAAGGAAGTGGGCATCAAGTACCAGATGCCGAACGTTCCGGTGCTGTTGACCGCCGCGGTGTTCGACATCACGCAGGACAACGTGCTGCGTACCGATCCGAACAACATGGCGTTCCAGGCAGCGACCGGGCAGGTCGAATCCAAGGGCGTGGAGCTCGAGGCGAAGCTGGCGCTCAAGCAGGGATTTGATCTCACCGCCGCCTACACCCATCTCAACGTCGTGATCACGCAGGGCAATCCCGATACGACCGGCAATGAGCTCTCCGGCATTCCGAGGAATTCCTTCGCCGCCTTCGGCAAATATACGTTCCAGTCCGGCGTGCCCGTCGAGGGCCTCGGGCTTGGTCTCGGCGTGCGTTATATCGGCACGAACTTCGGCAACGACCAGAACACGTTCCAGAACGCGGCGACGACGTTGTTCGATGCGGTGATCGATTACGATCTGGGCAAGCTGGACCGGCGCTTCCTCGGCGCCACCGCGCGCCTGAACGCGACCAATCTGTTCGACACGCACTACCAGACCTGCCAGTCCGGCTATTGCTACGCCGGCGAGCGGCGGCAGGTCATCGGGACCTTGTCCTATCGCTGGTAGCTCGAATTTGTTGTTTAAAGCATGATCCGGAAAAGTGCGTAGCGGTTTTCCGAAAAGATCATGCTTAAACAAAGAGCTAAGGCGCGATGACGATTCAACCTAATCTCATCGCGCTTTAGACGCGTTTTTTTCACGCGAACCGGCGTCCATTTCGCTCGAAAACGCTACGTTACACCGGCACCCGCACGACGGCGCGCAGGCCGCCCATCGGGCTGTCGCCGAGCGTGATGTCGCCGCCATGCGAGCGGGCGATGTCGCGGGCGATGGCAAGGCCGAGGCCGGTGCCGCCTTCGTCCTGGTTGCGGGCGTTGTCGAGCCGCAGGAACGGCTTGAACACTTCTTCGCGCAAGTGAGCGGGAATGCCCGGGCCGTCGTCGTCGACCGTGACGGTCAAATAACGGTGATCGCGCTGGCCGGTGATCGCGATGTTCCTGCCGTAGCGCGCCGCGTTGGTAATGAGGTTGGCGAGACAGCGCTTGAACGAGGCCGGCTTCACCGTCACCACGGGCAGGCCGTGGAACGCGACGGTCGCGTTGTGGCCGTGGCGTTCGGCATCGCTGCGCAGCTCTTCGAGGGCCTGGGCCATGTCGGTCGGCTGCGACTGCTCGCCGGAATCGCCGCGGGCGAAGGCGAGGTAATCCTCCAGCATCATCGACATCTCGTCGACATCCTTGCGCATGCCCTCGAGCTCCGGACTGTCGCCGATCAGCGCCAGCTCGAGCTTGAAGCGGGTCAGGATGGTGCGCAGATCGTGGCTGACGCCGGCGAGCATCGCGGTGCGCTGCTCCATCGTGCGCTCGATGCGCGACTTCATTTCGAGGAAGGCGACAGCCGCCCGCCGCACCTCGCGCGCGCCCCTCGGGCGGAAGTTCGGTGCCTCGCGGCCCTTGCCGAAGCTCTCGGCGGCATCGGCAAGGCGCAGGATCGGCTTGATCTGGTTGCGCAGGAACAGCACCGCGACGATCAAGAGGATGGAGGACGTCCCGACCATCCAGAACAGGAAGATCTCCGAGTTCGAGGCATAGGCGGCGCTGCGCTGCGCGAACACGCGCATCACGGCGTCGTCGAGCTGGATGCGGATCTCGACGAGGTTGGAGCGGCCGACCGTGTCGATCCAGAACGAGCGCCCGATCTGGCGGCCGAGCTGCACCGACAGCGTCTGGTCGAGCAGCGAGAAGAACGGTTTTGGTCCCGGCGGCGGCATGTCGCCGGCGGGCAGGAAATCGACCACGAGGCCGAGGCGCTGCTGGGCGATGCGGCGGATCTGGTCACGGTCCTTGTCCTGCGGATAGCCCTTGTAGACGTCGATCAGCGCGGCGATGTCCTGCACCACCGCAGCCGACAACCTGCGCGTCACCGTGTTCCAGTGCCGTTCCATGAACACGAAGGCGACGACCGATTGCAGCACCACCATCGGCACGATCATGATGAGGAGCGCGCGGGCGTAGAGGCCGGTCGGCATCCAGCCCTTGAACGCGTTGCCCATCCAGCCATTCGCCTTCGAGACGCGTTGCGAGGCGTTGCGGATCAGGGTCAGGCCGGAGTCGAGCGTGCTCATGGCAGCATCTTATGGCGAAGCCACCAGCCGGTAGCCGATGCCGCGCACCGCCTGCAGAAATAGCGGATTGGCGGGGTCGGTCTCGATCTTGCGCCTGAGGCGGTTGATCTGCACGTCGACGGCGCGCTCGTTGACGCTGCCGCCGGAAGTCAGCTCGGCGCGCGGCACGGTCTCGCCGGGCGCGCTGGCGAGGATGCGCAGCATCTCGCGCTCGCGGTCGGTGAGATGGATGATCTCCTCGCCCTGACGCAGTTCGCTGCGCTCGATGTGGAAAATATAGGGGCCGAACGCGATCTGCTCGACGACCGCGACCTGCGGCGGCGCAGTGCGCTTGAGGATATTGCCGATCCGGAGCGCGAGCTCGCGCGGCTCGAACGGCTTTGCCACGTAATCGTCGGCGCCGATCTGCAAGCCCTCGATGCGGGATTCCGGTTCGTGGCGCGCCGTCAGCATCACGATCGGCACCGAGGAGGAGGTCCGGATGAAGCGGGCGAGATCGAAGCCGGTCTCGCCGGGCATCATGACGTCGAGGATCAGGAGGTCGAAATGCAGGCCCAGCAGTTTCGAGCGTGCATCGCCGGCGCTCGCTGCGGTGGTGACGCGGTAGCCCTCACTGGCGAGAAAGCGCGAGAGCAGATCGCGGATGCGGCGGTCGTCGTCGACCAGCAGCAGATGCGGGGCGTCGTCGGCCGGCTCGACCGGCGCGCGCATCATGGTTGCAGCCTGCACCGGTTCACTCCCTCGTTTTTCTGCCGCCGCCGAAGATCGCTTCGAGCACCTTGTCGGGATCGTCGCGGTCGATCATCGCGCGGAGGAATTGGCGAACCGTCTCGACGCCGGCCGGATCGATGCCGGCGACCGCCCGGTTGATGCGGTCGGTCTGCAGCCCCGCGAGCTTGGCCACCAGCGCCTCGCCCTTCGGCGTCGCGTAGAGAAGGCGCTGGCGGCGATCATTGTCGCCGGTCTTCTGCACGATGTAGCCCTCGTCCAGCAGCTGCTTGAGCACGCGGCCGAGCGATTGCTTGGTGATGCGCAGGACGTCGAGGAGGTCGGCTACCTTGAGGCCGGGATAGCGGTAGACGAAATGCAGGACGCGGTGGTGGGCCCGGCCGAAGCCGAACGCCTCCAGCTCTTGGTCGGGATCGCCGACGAAGTCGCGGTAGGCGAAGAACAGCAGCTCGATGATATCCCAGCGCAGGTCGCGCCCCGCCGCCGGAGCGTGGTCGTCTCCCTGCGAATCGGGGTTGGCAGCCATGCCTGAGAAATTTATGTCAGGCATATTGACGTATCTTGGGTTCAATGTTACAAAACTGCCTGTCACGACGAAACATTAGGTCGTTTTGTCCTCGACAGCGTTTAAGGCGGCCTGAACGAGCCTGTGGGGCGGTTTGGGCCGCAAATTGGACTACCGTGCGATTGTCGAGCGGCATTTCGGCAAAACATACTGGACTTCCGCCTTCCGCAAAAGCATGTCTAAACGGCATGTTGGCGATGGAAGCCGGCGGCGCGGCCGGCGGTGGTGAAGTTCGGGCCAGCCGAGCCGGAAGGCTCCGGGGGAAACAGGCCGGCGCCGGGTATCGCGCCGGTTCCGACAGCGGAAAGCAAGAAAAATGACTTTGAAGTTTGACATCCAGCCTTCGCCGAATGCGACGTCCGACAAGGATCGCGCGGCGAAGCTGGTGGACCCCGGCTTCGGACGGGTCTTCACCGATCACATGGCGATCGTCCGCTACAGCCAGGCCAAGGGCGGCTGGTACGAGGCGCGGATCGAGGCGCGCGCCAACTTCCAGCTCGATCCGGCCGGCGCGGTCCTGCACTACGCCCAGGAAATCTTCGAGGGGCTCAAGGCCTACAAGCGCGACGACGGCGGGGTGAACCTGTTCCGCCCCGACGCCAATGCGCGGCGCTTCAGGGACTCGGCCGACCGCATGGCAATGGCCCCGTTGCCCGAGGATTTGTTCATCGAGGCGGTCGAGCAGGTCGTGCGCATCGACCGGGCCTGGATTCCGGGCGGCGAGGGCAGCCTTTACGTGCGCCCCTTCATGATCGCGAGCGAGAACTTCCTCGGCGTCAAGCCGTCGTCCGATTACATTTTTGCGGTGATCGCTTCGCCGGTCGGCTCCTACTTCAAGGGCGGGCCTGCGCCGGTCTCGATCTGGGTGTCCGAGAATTATACCCGCGCCGCGGTCGGCGGCACCGGCGCCGTCAAATGCGGCGGCAACTATGCCGCGAGCCTGCGCGCCCAGGCCGAAGCGATCCAGCACGGCTGCGATCAGGTCGTCTTCCTCGACTCGGTCGAGCGCCGCTACATCGAGGAGCTCGGCGGCATGAACGTGTTCTTCGTGTTCGACGACGGCTCGCTCTCGACGCCGCCCCTCGGCACCATTCTGCCGGGCATCACCCGCGACTCCATCATCACGCTCGCGAAGGATGCCGGCAAGACCGTGCGCGAGGAGCCCTATACGATCCAGCAATGGCGCGCTGACGCCGCCAGCGGCAAGCTGAAAGAGGCCTTCGCCTGCGGCACCGCCGCTGTGATCTCCCCGATCGGCAAGGTGCGCTCGGTGAGCGGCGACTTCGAGATCTCGGGCGGCGGCGCCGGCCCTGTCGCCATGGGCCTGCGCAAGCAGCTCGTCGACATCCAGTACGGCCGCACCAACGATCCACATAACTGGATTAGGAACGTCGAGTGACGGACGCAACGTGATTCCGGGTTCGCGTCGTCGACGCGCCCCGGAATGACAGCCGGAAGCCGATGGCGGCGGTTGCCGCCTTGCGCGTCCACTGGTAAACGCCGCGCATGGCCGAGAAACCCAAAAAACCCCAGAAACTGAAGGCGCGCCTGCCGCGCGGGCTCGAGGATCGTGATCCCGCTGCGATCCGGGCGACGCGCGAGATGGTCGAGAAGATCCGCGCCGTCTACGAGCTCTACGGTTTCGAGCCGGTGGAGACGCCGGCGATGGAATACACCGACGCGCTCGGCAAGTTCCTGCCCGACCAGGACCGCCCGAACGAGGGCGTGTTCTCGTTCCAGGACGACGACGAGCAGTGGATCAGCCTGCGCTACGACCTGACCGCGCCGCTCGCGCGCTACGTCGCGGAAAACTTCGACGCGCTGCCGAAGCCGTATCGGTCCTACCGCGTCGGCTATGTCTTCCGCAACGAGAAGCCCGGCCCCGGCCGCTTCCGCCAGTTCATGCAGTTCGATGCCGACACGGTCGGCTCGGCGACGCCGGCCGCGGACGCCGAGATCTGCATGATGGCGGCCGACACGATGGAGGCGCTCGGCATTGCGCGCGGCCAGTACGTCGTGAAGGTCAACAACCGCAAGGTGCTCGACGGTGTCCTGGAAGCCATCGGGCTCGCCGGTGACGAGAACGCAGGCCGCAGGCTGACCGTGCTGCGCGCGATCGACAAGCTCGACAAGTTCTCCGCCGACGAAGTGCGCAAGCTGCTCGGTCCCGGACGATGGGACGGCGGTGAAGAAGGCAAGGGCGACTTCACCAAGGGCGCCAACCTGAGCCCCGCGGATGCCGATATCGTCCTGGCCGTCACGCGGCAGCGCGACGATTGGCGAGAGGCGATTGCTGCGGCGGAGACCTATCTGGCGAAGAGCGAAGTTGGTCAGGCCGGCGTCAGCGAGCTTGAAGAGATCGCCAGGCTGGTGACGGCGTCGGGTTATGGCGCGGATCGCATCAAGATCGATCCCTCCGTCGTGCGCGGGCTCGAATACTACACCGGCCCCGTCTACGAGGTGGAGCTCCTGCTCGACACCAAGGACGAGAAGGGCCGCCCGGTGCGGTTCGGCTCGGTCGGCGGCGGCGGGCGCTACGACGGATTGGTCTCGCGCTTCCGCGGCGAGCCGGTGCCGGCGACCGGTTTCTCGATCGGCGTGTCCAGGCTCCAGGCCGCGCTGACGCTGCTCGGCAAGCTCGACACGCGGCCCGAATTCGGTCCCGTCGTCGTCACCGTGTTCGACCGCGACCGTGTCGCCGACTACCAGAAGATGGTGGCTGCCTTGCGCACCGCCGGCATCCGCGCCGAACTCTATCTCGGCAATCCCAAGAACATGGGCAACCAGCTCAAATACGCTGATCGCCGCAATTCACCTTGCGTGATCATCCAGGGATCGGATGAAAAGGCGCGCGGCGAGGTGCAGGTCAAGGACCTGATCGAGGGCGCGAAGGCCGCCGCCGCGATCGCCTCCAACCAGGAATGGCGCGAGACCCGGCCGGCGCAGTTCTCCTGCAGCGAGGCCGATCTCGTCGCCAAGGTCCGCGAGGTCCTGGCGCGGCATGACGTGGCGTGGGGATAGCCATTCGCTTGTGACGTCATGCCCGGGCTTGTCCCGGGCATCCACCTCCTGTTTGATGCGCACCTTCATGAAGGACCGGGGCGTGCCCGGTCATCGCGACAGCAGCAGGGAGACAACGATGCCTGAGATCACCATCAGCATGGCCGAAGGCCGCACCGACGAGCAGAAGGCCGGCATGATGCGCGACATCACCCAGGCGCTGGTGAAGAATCTCGGCGTCGATGCCGATGCCGTCGTCATCCAGATCAACGAAGCCCCGCTCCGCCACAAGATGAAGGGTGGCAAGACGTTTGTTGAGCGCGCGGCGGCGGCGAAGAAGTGACGCGCGAAAGCGCGTCATCCCGGGGCGCGCATTAGCGCGAACCCGGGATCTCGATGAGCAATCTCCAGATTCCGGGTTCACGCGTCGCGTGCCCCGGAATGACGAGCAAGCACCATGGACGCACGCGATTTCATCACGATCGGCATGAGCGCCGAGCGCACGCTGGTGGTCCCGGCGGAGCGCACGGTCGGGCATTTCGTGCCCGGCATGCCGTTTGTCTATGCGACCCCGATGATGATCCTCGAGATGGAGATGGCGGCGGGCGATGCGATCCGCGCTGCGCTTCAGCCGGGCTGGGTCACGGTAGGGACCGAGGTCGACATCCGCCATCTGGCCGCGGCGCTGGTCGGCGCGACGGTGCGGACCACGGCGAAGGTGGTTGCGGTCGAGCGCCGCGTCATCCGCTTCGAGGTCGAGGCCTTCGAGGACACGCGCAAGCTCGGCGAGGGCCGCCATGCCCGCGGTCTCGTCAATGTCGAGACGTTCAACAAGCGGCTGGCCGGGACGTCGGGTTCGGCGCAGTAGGCGGCCTGTGTTGTTGGTCCGGCGAACTCGTCATGCGCGGGCCTGACCCGCGCATCCATCAAGGAAGAAAGCGTCCTTGTTCGATGGATTGCCGGGTCAAGCCCGGCAATGAGTGTGCATGCGCTATTTCGCCAATTCCCTTGAGCGCCTTGTCGCAGCGGCGATCGCGCGGGTCATCAGCGGCTGCATGCCGTCATTCGCCATCAGCACGCCGAGCGCCGCGGCCGTGGTGCCGCCGGGCGAGGTGACGTTCTGGCGCAGCGTGGCCGAGGGAAGCTCCGACCGGTGCAGCAGTTCGCCGGAGCCGGCGACGGTCTCCCGCGCCAGCGTGGTCGCGAGCTGCTCGGGCAGGCCGGCCGCAACACCGGCGCGCGCGAGCTCCTCGGCGAGCAGGAACACATAGGCCGGCCCCGAGCCCGACACCGCGGTGACCGCGTCCATCAGGCCCTCGTCCTCGACCCATTCGACGAGCCCGGTCGCTTTCAGCAGCGCATCGGTCATCGCGCGCTGCGCGGCGGTGACGCGCTTCGACGGCACCGCGACCGTGATGCCGCGGCCGATCGCAGCCGGCGTGTTCGGCATCGCGCGCACCACGGCGCCGCCGACAACCTCTTCCAGCGCTGACATGGTCGTGCCGGCCATGATCGAGACGACGAGCGTCGAGGGACCGACGAAGGATTTCAGCGCGGCGCCGGCATCGCGGAACGATTGCGGCTTCACCGCGACGACTAGCGTGTCGACCGTGCCGAGATCCTTGGCTTGCGGATTGAGTCGCACGCCCTTTGCGGCAAGCGCGGAGATTTCCGGCGAGAGATGCGGATCGATCACCGCGACGCGCTCGGGGGCAAGGCCCTGCGCGAGCCAGCCGGTCAGCATGGCGCCGCCCATCTTGCCCGCGCCCGCGAGCGCGATGGTGCCGGAAGTATTCGTCAATGCGCTGCTGGATGTGCTCACAGGTGGCTCCGCAAACTCTGTGTCGTCCCTGCGAAAGCAGGGACCCATAACCACAAGCGGTTCTAGTGAAGCGAGAAGCGAGCCACAAGCAGTTTGCTCAACCACTGGGGCCGCGGAGTATGGGTCCCTGCTTTCGCAGGGACGACGCTGAGGGCGGGGATGGACCGAAACGAAACCCTTACGCCTCGCCGACCGTGTCGAACATTGCCGCGTCCATGGCTTGCGCGGTGGTCTTGCCCGCCCACACCACGAACTGGAACGCCGGGAAGTAGCGCTCGCAGGCGTGGATGGCGCCGGCGAGCATGGCTTCGCACTGCGCGGTCGAGGCGATGAGGCCGCCCGGCAGCACCAGGGCCTGGCGATGCATCACCATGCCGGTGTTGGTCCACAGGTCGAAATGGCCGACCCACAGCTGCTCGTTCACCGCTGCGACGAGCCGCTGCACCTCGCTCCGCCGCGGCAATGGAATCTTCATGTCGAAGGCGCAGGCCAGATGCAGCGCCTCGATCTCGCCCATCCAGGTGAAGGAGAGCTGGTAGTCGGTCCATTGTCCCTTGGAGACAATCGTGAGTTCGTCTTCGCCGGAGCGTTCGAACGGCCAGTTGTTGTCGGTGGCGATATCTTCGACCACCGCAAGCGGGTTGTTCCGGGAATCGATAATGCTTTCGACGAGGGACATGCCGTCTCGGACCTTGTTCTTATGATCGCTTGATACGCACACGGAAGCCGGCACTTGCGACATACTGCGTCGTGGCCGAGTGCAGTTCCTTGACCGGGCTTCCGGATGCCCCTGGACCTGACGCCGATGAAGTGATGTGATTTGCGGAATCCGCGCAACCGCACGCCGAGTCCGTCCACAGCCAAAGCGCGCATCGTCCACAGCTGATCTCCGCCACATCTGTGATTTTGAGAACAAATCGGAATCTAAGCGTTCGCGTAACGCTTTGTTAACCATTTGCCGGCGCTTCGCCGCGCCTGTGAATCAGCCTCCGGGCGCTCACATCAAGCTCGCAGAGCCGCAACGCGCTCATGGGGACATGCCGTTTCCCCATGCCAAAGGCCTTGCCCGGCTGTCGCGCTTTGGTCATATTTCGCCTCAGGTACGTCCATTCCGGGCGTGCCGATGTTCTCAGGGCGGGGTGAAAGTCCCCACCGGCGGTAAGGGCGATGAGCCCAAGCCCGCGAGCGCCTTCCTTCGCGAAGCCGGGGGAAGGGTCAGCAGATTCGGTGCAACTCCGAAGCCGACGGTTAAAGTCCGGATGAAAGAGAACGGTTGCGGCGGCCAACGCGATTTTCGCGTGGGCTCGTGTTGTTGTCCGTGTGCCCTGATTCTGGTCCTTAACTGAGGAAAGCCATGAATCAGATGTTGCAAGACCAAGACGTTCAAGCTTCTCAAATCCAAACCTCCCAAGCAGAAAGCGCTCCCGATACGCCGGCCGTTCCGCCGACGCCGGAGCATCCGCACTTCGCAAAGCCGCAGCGCGTTGCCTTTGTGCAGTCGTCCTGGCACCGCGAGGTGGTGGAAGAGTGCCGCATCTCCTTCCTGAAGGAGGCCGAGGCGCGTCACCTCACCCATGTCGACGTGTTCGAGGTGCCGGGCTCGTTCGAGATCCCGCTGCACGCGCAGGTCCTCGCCAAGACGCGGCGCTACACCGCGATCGTTGCGGCTGGCCTCGTCGTCGACGGCGGCATCTACCGGCACGAATTCGTCGCCGACACCGTGATCAAGGCGCTGATGGATGTGCAGCTCCGCACCGAGGTGCCCGTGTTCTCGGCCGTGTTGACGCCGCAGCAATTCCACGAGACCGAGGTGCACTACGACTTCTTCCGCAAGCATTTTGCCATCAAGGGGACCGAGGTTGCGGAAGCCTGCGCCAACACGCTGCTCAGCCTCGAGCGTCTGCGCGGCCAGGTCGCGGCGGGAATCCCGGGCTAGCATCGGCGGAAAAGCGATTCCGGCATGCGTGCCGGGATCGCTCTCGCCTGCGGCGCGTTCGGTTATGCTTGCGGCATAAAACCAAAACGCGCGGGAGGCACCCCATGACCGAACAACATTCCTCCGACTGGCTCGGCCTGTCAGGCCGCGTTGCCGTCGTCACCGGCGGAGGCGGCGGTATCGGCCGCGCCACCGCGGTCAGTTTCGCGCGGTCCGGCGCCAGGGTCGCCGCACTCGATCGCGACGAGCGCTCCCTTGCGGAGACCAAGGCAGAGCTTCGCGAATTCGGCGACGGTCATCTCGTCGCGACCTGCGATACGACCAGCGAGGACAATGTCGCGGCAGCCGCCGATGCCGTCGCGCGCAGGCTCGGCGCTTGCGACATCCTCGTCAACACAGCGGCGGTGCTGCGCCCGGGCGGGCTCGACACGCTGCCGCTCGCGGAATGGAATGCGGTGCTGGCGGTCAATCTCACCGGCTATTTCATCTGCGCCCAGGCGTTCGGCCGCCAGATGCGCAAGGCTGGACGCGGCAGCCTTATCCACGTCGCCTCGATCGCCGCCAGCAATGCGCAGGGGCAGAGCGGCGCCTACAGCGTCAGCAAGGCTGGCGTCGTGATGCTCTCGCAGCAACTCGCAGCCGAATGGGGACCGCATGGCATCCGCAGCAATGTGGTGAGCCCCGGCCTTGTCGTGACGCCGATGAGCCAGGCTTTCTACGACACGCCTGGGGTCACCGAGCGGCGCACCGCCGTGGTGCCGATGCGCCGGATCGGCGCATCGCAGGACATGGCGAACGCGACTCTGTTCCTGGCCAGCGATCGCTCGTCATACGTCAATGGTGAGGAGATCATCGTCGATGGCGGCTATGCGCGGACGCTGATGAGCCACGTGCCACGGCCGGGGTTTTAGCGGGGTGGCTGCAGCATATTCGGTGTCGTCCCGGCCTTGAGCCGGGACCCATAACCACCAATGCGAATTGATTGACAACGCCGGAGCCACAGCCTTCGCAATAACAAGGCCTGTGGGTATGGGTCCCTGCTTTCGCAGGGACGCCAGCAAATATCGATTTAGTCGAACAGGCTCGACACCGACTCTTCCGCGGCGGTGCGTGCGATCGCGTCCGAGATCAGGCTGGCGATCGGCAGCGTGCGGATGTTCGGCGCCTTGCTCACCGCCTCGGTTGGCAGGATCGAGTCGGTAATCACGAGCTCCTTCAGCCTCGACGAGGCGATGCGGGCGGCCGCGCCGCCGGAGAGCACGCCATGGGTGATGTAGGCGTAGACGTCTTTGGCGCCCTTGGCGATCAGCGCGTCGGCCGCGTTCACCAGCGTGCCGCCGGAGTCGACGATGTCGTCGACCAGGATGCAGCTGTAGCCGGAGACGTCGCCGATCACGTTCATGACCTCGGACTCGCCGGGACGCTCGCGGCGCTTGTCGACGATCGCGAGCGGGGTGTTGATGCGCTTGGCGAGGCCGCGGGCGCGGGCCACGCCGCCGACGTCGGGCGAGACCACCATCACCTTGCCGAGGTCGAAACGTTCGCGGATGTCGCGCACCATCAGGGGGGCAGCGAACAGATTGTCGGTCGGGATGTCGAAGAAGCCCTGGATCTGGCCGGCATGCAGGTCGAGCGTCATGACGCGGTCGACGCCGGCATGGGTGATCAGATTGGCGACGAGCTTGGCCGAGATCGGCGTGCGCGAGCCGGAGCGGCGGTCCTGCCTGGCATAGCCGAAATAGGGGATCACTGCGGTGATGCGGCGCGCCGAGGAGCGGCGCAGCGCGTCGGTGATGATCAGCAGCTCCATCAGATTGTCGTTCGCCGGAAACGAGGTCGACTGAATGATGAAGGCATCCGAACCGCGGATGTTCTCCTGGACCTCGACGAAGATCTCCATGTCGGCGAAGCGCCGCACCACCGCCTTGGTCAATTCGATGCCAAGTCCCTTGGCGATGTCCTGCGCCAGCGCCGGATTGGAGTTGCCGGCGACGAGCTTGATGGAGCCGTTCTTGCCCGACATGGACGCTTCCTCCCGCGCTTTGCTGGATACGACGTTCAACATCACAAGTCCTTACAGAACCGGCGGGTTTTCGGTGCGCGAGGGAATATCAGGCAGGCGCATCCGATGGCAACCCATTAGCCGGCTTTGGCCGCCGTTTTCCTGGGCAAAAAACGCATTTCCCCGGGCGATAACGGGGTTTAGTCGGCGGAATAGCCGAGCGCCACGGTCTCGGGCGCGACGGGGGCCGGGGCACTTGCCACCGTGGGCCCGCGGAGGTCCGGTGCCGGGGCGGTCGCGGGGCTGTCCGCCGCGCCGCCATTGATCATGCCGGACAGGCCGCTGAGGCCGGCCTGGGCGATCTTGCGCAGCACCAGGTCGTCGGCGGCGGCCCAGGCGTCGCGGCCGGCCTTGCCGGCGGGCTCCTCGCCGGAGAGGCGCAGCGCCCGCTGCTGGTTGGCGTCGTAGACGTCCCAGACCCAGGCGATCACCGTCTTGCCGCGCACCACCTGGGCGGAGAGGTAGCTGCGCACGCGGTAGGCGGCCGTGCCCTCGCGGGAGACCACGGACAGGCTGCGCAGCTTGGATTCGCTGTCGAGCACCCCGACCATGCGGTCGAACACCTGCGGCGGCGGTCCGTCGATGGATTCGAACGCCACCGTGGCGCCGCTGCTTGCCGGCGTGGCCATGGCATAGGAGTTTGCCACGTTGCCGCCGGCCGCGCAGCCGCCAAGCGCGCACGCGATCGCAAGCCACGAGCATGCGATCGCGGCACGCACGGCTGTCCCAGTTTGAAACTGGCGGTTCGACGCTTCCCTCATTGCGTCCTGCGATATCGTTAAAACGGCTTAACGTCTAGGGCAGGACGGCCACAGCACTTAACCGATCCGGGCGGCGCGCCGCGAGGTTTCGGATTTCCCTGCTCAGTCAGAGAGATGGTGCCGCATGGCTGCAGTGATCCAGGCCCATTCGCGGTTCGGGCTCGCGTCCGGCGATTGCCCGCGCATGATGGCGACGAGCTCCCAATAGCGCGCCGCACGGGCGTCGTGCAGGGCATATTTGCCGCGGATCCAGTTACGGAATTCCAGATCAGGTTTTCGCTTCAGCAATCGCGCCGATGTTTCCAGCCAGTCGCGCGCCAGCGCCTGGCCGGCCTCCGACGTCGGGCCGAGGTCGCGCGCGATGATCTCCCTGGCTCTCGCCAGCACGGTTTGGTTGGCCGCCTGCCAGGCGGCGAGATCCAGCACGTGGTGATTCCAGACGTCCTCCGCGTTGGCGCGGATGTTGGCGACGAGGGAAGGGTTGTTGAGCATCTCCGAAAGCTCGATCCAGGCATCGCACTGCTCCGGCGTCGGCTCGTCCGGCAATTCGGGCACGCTGGTCTCGATCATCTGCCGGATCCATTTCCGGTCGATGTTGATGCCGTCGGACACCTTCTCGAAAAAGCGTTCGACGACGTTGCGGCGCTCGGCGCGGGACAGCTGCGTCATGGTCAGGAATCTCCTCAAATCTGCTTCGGTGAGTTGCGGTGAACGCAACGCAGCCCGCAGGGCCGAGGCGACGCGGCGCTGTGCCGCGATCTCCGCTTCCAGCGTCTCGAGGCGAAGCTGCAGCGCCTCGACCAGCGAGAGTTGCTTGGTCAGGACCTCGCGGATGGCGTCGAGACCGAGGCCCGCATCGCGCAGGCAGCGGATCAGGTCGAGGCGAACCAGTTCGTCGTCGGTGAAGACGCGATAGCCGCTCGCGGTGCGGCCGGCCGGCGGCAGCAACCCCTGGTCCGAATAGAAGCGGAGCTTGCGGACGGAAATTCCGCTGAGCCGCGCCGCCTCGCCGATGCTGTAGGTGCGTTGTGTCATGCGCCGCTTGTCCGGTCTCCAGCAGGTGGAGAGTCAAGACGCTTGTCGCACAAGAATCGCCCGATTTTATTCTGACGCGTTTCCCTCACCGCGAACCGGTATCCACTTCGCGGGAAAACGCTCTGGATGCCCGGCGTCACCCTTCCAGCGCGATGGCGTGAACGTGTCGGCCGTAATCGGGCTCCTTGCGATGCACCGAGCGGCGATAGCTGAAGAAGCGTTCGTCGGCATAGGTGTCGAGGCCGAGATCGTCGATCATCAGGATGCCCGCCATGTCCAGCCGCTTGCGGATGAAGCCGGCGAGATCGAACATCGCGTGGCCCTCGCGTTCGGCGGGCATGAAGAACATGCCGTTCTCCGCATCGGCCTCGATGAAGCGTTCGACGAACTCGTTGCCGACCTCGTAGCTCGCCTGCCGGATCAGGGGGCCGATCGCGGCGATGATGCCGCCGCGCGTTGCGCCGAGCTCCTCCATTGCCGAGATCGTCGCTTCCAGCACGCCGGTGAGTGCGCCCTTCCAGCCGGCATGCGCACCGCCGATCACGCGCGCATTGGGATCGACGAACAGCACCGGGCCGCAATCGGCAGTCGTGACCGATATCGCAAGGCCTTCGGTGCGGGTGACGAGCGCGTCCGCCTTCGGGCGCGCGCCGCCATTCCATGGACCGGTCACGGCCACGACGTCAGGCGAGTGAATCTGGTGCACGCTGACGAGGTGATCGAGCGGCACGCCGAGCTGCGCCGCCATCCGCCGCCGGTTCTCCGCGACCTTGGCCGGATCGTCGCGCGAGCCGAGCCCGCCATTGAGGGCGGCATAGATGCCCTCCGACACGCCGCCTTCACGCGAGAAGAAGGCATGGCGCAGGCCCGGAATGGCCGACAGCAGCGGTGATCCCAATGTCATTGTTCGGTCTCGTCAGGCTGATCGCTCAATCCGGCGATCGAGGTGAGGCGTGGGTCGGAGATGGCCATCACCTTGAACATCGAGCCCATGCCGCCGCGCCCGGTATCGGTCAGGCGCTTGAGCGCACCGGCAACGTCGGCGGAGACCTCGGGGCTTGCTTTCGCCATCAGCCCGGCCGCACGGGCCTCGACGCCGAGACGCTTGAGGAAGTCGCCCTGCGTCACCGGTCCGTGGACGAGCGCGCCGACATCCTCGGCCGCGCGCGCCAGCGCCTGGAAGTCGACATGGGCGGTGACGTCGGCCTGGCCCGGGGCTTTCAGGGGATCGGCGAAGCTGTGGCGCACGATGGCCTGGAAGGTGTCGCCGGCATCGCTGCGCAGATGGCCGTAGTCGATGATCAGCGCCGCGCCGTCCTGGTCGCGCACGCGCGTGGCGAGCTTCATGATCTCGCCGTCGGGCCGCCACTCGAAGACCGCCCCGATGGGCGCCGCGCGCACCAGAGGCGGCAGCAGCACCTCGAAATGCGGCACAGGCTCGGGCGCGGGAGCGAAATACAGATTGCCATTGGCATCCATCCCGACCGTCCGCTCGTGCCAGCCGTTCTCGAGCCTGACCATCTGGCGGATCGGCAGCACGTCGAAATATTCATTGGCGAGGATGATGCTGGGGCCGTCCGGTACGTCGTCGATGCTGTCGTGCCAGGCGATGTTGCGCACGTTCGCCAGCGTCGCACTCTGCCGTTCGCGCAGGACGGGATTGACCTCGACCAGGTGGATGTTGAGCGCCTGGTAGAGCGGCGGCAGCACGCGCAATGCGCGTAGCGCATCCGCCATCATGGTGCCGCGGCCGGGGCCGAGCTCGATCAGGCGAAGCGTCGCCGGCGAGCCGATCGCGCGCCAGACCGAGGCGGTCCACAGTCCCAGGAGCTCGCCGAACATCTGGCTGATCTCGGGGGCGGTGGTGAAGTCGCCCTCGCGCCCGAGCGGATCGCGCGACACGTAATAGCCGTAGCGCGGATGCATCAGGCACAATTCCATGTACCGCCAGACCGGCATCGGGCCGGACAGCTTGATCAGCTTCCTGATCTCATCCAGCAGCGGGGAGGGTTCGTTCACGGCCTTCCTTGGATTGCACTTGCTTTGGATTGAACTTGTTCAGGTTGAACTCGGCGCCGGGCCGTTCGCCCGGCGGCGAACGGCGGCCGTGATGATGATAACGCCCACAATGATCATTGGCACCGACAGCAGCATGCCCATGGTTAGTCCGCCCCACAGGAATCCGAGTTGCGGGTCGGGCTCCCTGAAGTGCTCGCCGATGATTCGGGCAACGCCGTAGATCGTGATGAAGCTGCCGAGGATCAGGCCGGGACGCTTCAGCGCGCCCATCCGGATCATGATCGCCAGCGCTGCAAACAGCACGATGCCCTCGAGCCCGGCCTCGTAGAGCTGGCTCGGATGCCGCGGCAGCGGCCCGCCATTGGGGAAGATCATGGCCCAGGGCAGGTCCGGATCGGCGTGACGGCCCCACAATTCGCCGTTGATGAAGTTGGCGATTCGTCCGAGCAGCAGCCCGACCGGGGCGACGGCGGTGGTGATGTCGCCGAGCGACAGGATCGAGATGCGGTTGCGATAGGCGAACCACATCACCGCGACGACGCAGCCGAGGAAGCCGCCATGGAACGACATGCCGCCTTCCCACAATTTGAAGATCGCGGCGGGATGATCGATGAAGAAGGGCAGATTGTAGAACAGCACGTAGCCGGTGCGGCCGCCGAGGATGATGCCGAGCGTGACCCACAGGATGAAGTCGTCGATCTGCACCAGCGAGATCGGCGCTGGTCCGCCCCACAGGCGCTGGTTCTTCAGGAGCGAGCGCGCATAGAGCCAGCCGAATACGATGCCGCAGATATAGGCCAGCGCATACCAGCGGATCGCGAACGGACCGAGCGAGAGCGCTACGGGATTGAACACCGGAAAGTCGATCAGCAGGAACGGCATCGTTCGTCTTGAGACTCAGCTCACGAGGTTGCGCCGGTAAAGCGCGAGTAGCCGCTCCCAATGGCGTTCGGCGGCGTCGCGGTCATAGACCGGACGCTTGGGGAACGCAAAGCCGTGATGTGTGCCGGGATAGATCTCGACCTCGTTGTTCGATCCCTTCATGCCGGCCTTCACCTGCTCGATGATGTCCTGGGGCGCGTAGATATCGGTCTCGGCGCAGGCGAAATAGAGTTCGGCCTTTGTCTTTTGCGCGGCAAGATGCGGACTGTCGGGCTGGTCGGTCGCCAGATGCGTGCCGTAGACCGAGGCGGCGGCCTTGACGCGATCGCCGAAATGCGTCGCCGCGTTCACCGCATAGCGGCCGCTCATGCAATAGCCGACGGTGCCGATGATCGTGGTGTTGGCCGCCTTCTGCGTCTCGGCATAGGCGAGCAGGCCTTTGGTGTCCTCCATGACCAGCGGAATGTTGAGCGAGTGCATCAGCTCGAACATGCGCTTGCGTTCGGGCGATTCCGGATCGGGATTGATCGGGCCGAGCTCCATCACGCCGGCGCGGTAATACATGTTGGGCAGCATCACATAATAACCTGACGTGCCGAGCCGGCGCGCCATGTCGCGCAACTCCTCGCGGATCGCCGGCGCGTCCATGTAGAAGATGACGACGGGGAAGGGGCCGCCGCGCTCGGGATGGGTGATGAAGGTGGTGGTCTTGCCGTCCTTGGTCGGGATCTCGACGGTCTGGTCGATCATGGCGTTTCTGCTCGCGTTATGTGTGCGATTTCTGTTGTGAGTTCATACGATTGCAAGGAAACCGGAGCATGACAAGGCAAGCCTCGGGAGGCCTGCCATTCGCGGCGGACTTGAACCGGATGGCTGAGATCGCCATTGTCTTTGGCGCGAGGCAGGAACGCGGAGAGTTTTGCGAGATGACCCAGACCAGCAACCGGTTGTTCGACGAGATCGGCCGCCTGATGAACGACGCCGCCGGTGCCGCCCAGGGCGTCAAGCGCGAGTTCGACACCGTGATGCGCACCCAGGCGGAAAAATTCCTGCGCGACATGGACCTCGTCAAGCGCGAGGAGTTCGAGGCGGTCAAGGACATGGCGCGCCTCGCGCGCGAGGAGAACGAGGCGCTGAAGGCCCGCATCGCGGCGCTGGAGGCCAAGCTCGGCGGGACGGCCGGCTGATCTTCCACCCTCCCTGGAGGGGGAGGGTCGGCTCACATTGAGCGCAGCGATAATGTGAGACGGGGTGGGGTGAAGGTCCCTCCGCATCGAACGCTGCCCGTAGGGAGAGATCACCCCACCCCGACCCGCATTCCGCTTCGCTGCATGCGGTCCGACCCTCCCCCTCCAGGGGAGGGTGAAGCAAGAAAATTTCCTTCATTTCCTTGTCATTTCGGCCCTTTGGGGCTAAAAGCCCGCCACGTTCGCGGCCCCCGCACCCCTGGAGGCTTGCTGCGGATGATGCCATGGGCCGCGCTGCGGCCCATTAACTTTTGCAAAAACAAGGACTTAACGATATGGCGACGACCGTCAAGGAATTGAAGGCGACCGCACGTCCGAAGAGCGGCAAGGGGGCCGCCCGGGCTGAGCGTCGCGCCGGCAGAGTGCCCGGAGTGATCTACGGCAACAACCAGCCCCCGCTGACGATCTCGATTGCGGATCGCGAACTGCGCCAGCGCATCCTCGCCGGCCGGTTCCTGACCACGCTGGTCGACATCGACCTCGAGGGCAAGAAGCACCGCGTGATTCCGCGCGACTACCACCTCGATCCGGTCAAGGACTTCCCGATCCATGTCGATTTCATGCGGCTCGGCGAAGGCGCCACCATCCGCATCAGCGTTCCCCTGCACGTGGTGAAGGCTGAAACCTCCCCGGGCGTGAAGCGCGGCGGCACCGTCAACATCGTCGCCCACGCGATCGAACTCGAATGCGGCGTCGAGAGCATTCCGCAATACATCGAAGCCGACGTGGGCAGCCTCGAGATCAGCTATTCGCTGCATCTGTCGGACGTCAAGCTGCCGGCCGGCGTGAAGGCGCTGACCCGCGAGGACGCGACCCTCGTCACCATCGTGCCGCCGTCCGGCTACGCCGAAGAGCAGAAGGCCGCGGCTGCGGCGGCTGCCGGTGGCGCGGCTCCGGGCGCTGCGGCGGCTCCGGCGGCTGGTGCGGCTGCTCCGGCTGCTGCTGCTCCGGCGGCGGCTGCCAAGGCTCCCGCCGGCGGCGACAAGAAGAAGTAATCGATCAGGTCGGCGCGCGATCGTCTGATGGCGCGCCGACGCGGGATGCCGCGTCATGCGACTCTTTGTTGGGCTCGGCAATCCCGGCGCGAAATACGCACGTAACCGGCACAATATCGGCTTCATGGCCGTCGACGAGATCGCGCGGCGTCATGGTTTCGCACCATGGCGCCGCCGCTTTCAGGGCGAGACCTCCGAGGGCGTCGTCGATCGCGAGAAGGTCGTGCTGCTGAAGCCGACCACCTACATGAACGAGTCCGGGCGCGCGGTGCAGGAAGCGGCGAACTTCTTCAAGCTCACGCCCTCCGACGTCACCGTGTTCCATGACGAGCTCGAGCTGCCGCCGGGCAAGGTGCGGGTGAAGATCGGCGGCGGCATCGCCGGCCACAACGGCCTGCGCTCGATCTCGACGCATATCGGCAACGACTACCGCCGGGTGCGGCTCGGCATCGGTCATCCCGGCGTCAAGGAACTGGTGCACGGCCACGTGCTGTCGGACTTCGCCAAGGCCGACCGGGCGTGGGTGGAGGCCCTGTGCCAGGCCGTCGCCGACAGTGCCGGCCTGTTGGCGACGGGCCACGACGCGTCGTTCGCCAACAAGGTGCATCTGACGATGCAGGCCAAGGGGTTCGACAAGGGTGAGAACGGCGGCGAGAAGCCGGCCTGACCTCCTTTGTCGTCATGCCCGGCCTTGTGCCGGGCATCCACGTCTTACCTGCCGCGTGCACCGTAAGACGTGGATGGCCGGGACGAGCCCGGCCATGACGGATCAGAGAATGTTGAGGAAGACATGGGATTCAAATGCGGGATCGTCGGATTGCCCAATGTCGGCAAGTCGACCTTGTTCAATGCGCTGACCGAGACGGCCGCGGCGCAGGCCGCGAACTATCCGTTCTGCACCATCGAGCCGAATGTCGGCGAGGTCGCCGTGCCCGATCCGCGGCTGGAGAAGCTCGCCGTTATCGCCAAGTCCGGCCAGATCATCCCGACGCGGCTGACCTTCGTCGACATCGCGGGCCTCGTGCGCGGCGCCTCCAAGGGCGAAGGCCTCGGCAACCAGTTCCTCGCCAATATCCGCGAGGTCGATGCCATCGCGCATGTGGTGCGCTGCTTTGAGGATTCCGACATCACCCATGTCGAGGGCAAGATCGCCCCGCTCGCCGATATCGAGACCATCGAGACCGAGCTGATGCTCGCCGATCTCGACAGTCTCGAGAAGCGCGTCGACAATCTCACCAAGAAAGCCAAGGGCAACGACAAGGACGCCAAGGAGCAGCTCGATCTCGTCAACCGCACCCTGGTGCTGCTGCGCGAGGGCAAGCCCGCGCGTGCGTCGAGCGCAAGCCCGAGGAGGAGCGCGCCTTCTCCATGCTCGGCCTGCTGTCGTCCAAGCCCGTGCTCTATGTCTGCAACGTCGAGGAAGGATCGGCCAAGGACGGCAACAATTTTTCCAAGGCGGTGTTCGAGCGCGCCAAGGAGGAGGGCGCGGTCGCGGTCGTGATCTCCGCCAAGATCGAATCCGAAATCGCGACGCTGTCGCGTGAGGAACGCACTGACTTCCTGGAGACACTGGGTCTGGAAGAGGCCGGCCTCGACCGCCTGATCCGCGCCGGCTACACGCTGCTCGACCTCATCACCTACTTCACCATCGGCCCGAAGGAAGCGCGCGCCTGGACCATCCATCGCGGCACCAAGGCGCCGGCCGCGGCCGGCGTGATCCATACCGACTTCGAGAAAGGTTTCATCCGCGCCGAGACCATCGCGTATGAGGACTATATCGCGTTCGGCGGCGAAGCCGGCGCGCGCGATGCCGGCAAGCTCCGCCTCGAAGGCAAGGAATACGTCGTCGCCGACGGCGACGTGATGCATTTCAGGTTCAATACGTAAGCAGGCGATCGCGAGCTGCGCGCAACGGCGCCGGCAAACTGAGCCTCGATTTCTCCCCACGTCGTCCCGGGCAAGCGAAGCGCGACCCGGGACCCATAACCACAGGGTCGCGTTGTTGAAACGAGCTGTGGCCCCAGCTCGCTCCATCCCCACGTCCTGTGGTTATGGGTCCCTGCTTCTGCAGGGACGACATCGAGTATGGGGCGGCGCTCGCCTCACCGATCCGCACGCCCGATCACGTCCATCAGCTCGGCGATCTTGCGCCGCTGGTCGGCCTTGTCGCCGGACGAGATCGCATGCTCGACGCAATGCGCCACATGATCGCGCAGCACCTCTTCCTCGACGCGGCGCAGCGCCGCGCGCGCGGCCGCGATCTGCGTCACCACGTCGATGCAATAGCGGTCGTCCTCGACCATGGCGGCCAACCCGCGGATCTGACCTTCGATCCGTTTGAGCCGTTTTAAGCAGGATGTCTTGACCTCGTCTCTCATAGGCCTCATATACCCCCCTAGGGTATACAAATCAAGAGGCCGGGTTACCGGCCGGGAAGAGTTTCGTGGCACACGCAAAGCACGACCATTCGCACGCGGATCATCACCACAATGGCGCGGCCGCGCATTCCTGCTGCGGCGGCAAGCATGGTCACGACACGCCGCCGGCCGAGGCGGCGTTCGCGATCGATCCGGTCTGCGGCATGAAGGTCAACCCGGCGACCGCCAAGCACCGCTTCAGCTACCAGGGCGAGGAGTACCTGTTCTGCAGCAGCCGCTGCCGCGAGCGTTTCGAGACCGACCCTGAGAAGTATCTCAAGCCGCGTGAACCCGAGCCGCCGGCGCCCGCGGGCACCATCTACACTTGCCCGATGCATCCGGAGATCCGCCAGGTCGGACCGGGCTCCTGCCCGATCTGCGGCATGGCGCTGGAGCCTGAGCAGATCTCGCTCGACGACGGTCCCGATCCCGAACTGATCGACATGACGCGGCGGTTCTGGATCGGCCTCGCGCTGACCGTGCCGGTGTTCGTGCTCGAGATGGGCAGCCATCTTGGGCTGATGCAGCTGGTGCCGCAGCACTGGTCGAACTGGGTCTCACTCGTGCTGGCGACGCCCGTGGTGCTGTGGGCGGGCTGGCCGTTCTTCGTTCGCGGCTGGCAGTCGCTGCTGACGCGCAACCTCAACATGTTCACGCTGATCGCGATGGGCACCGGCGTCGCCTATGTCTACAGCGTGGTCGCGACGCTGGCGCCGCAGCTGTTCCCGCCCGCGTTCCGCGACATGCATGGCGCGGTCGCCGTCTATTTCGAGGCGGCTGCCGTGATCACCGTGCTCGTGCTGCTCGGCCAGGTGCTGGAGCTCCGCGCCCGCGCGCAGACCTCGGGCGCGATCCGCGCGCTGCTCGGCCTCGCGCCGAAGACCGCGCGGCGCATCACCGAACATGGCGACGAGGACATCGACATCGACGCGATCAAGGTCGGCGACCGCCTGCGCGTGCGGCCGGGCGAGAAGGTGCCGGTCGACGGCGTCGTCGTCGAGGGCAGTGCGGTCATTGACGAGTCCATGGTCACAGGCGAGTCGATGCCGGTCACGAAGGCCGAAGGCCAGAACGTGATCGGCGGCACCGTCAACCAGAGCGGCGGCCTCGTGATGCGCGCCGAGAAGATCGGCCGCGACACCATGCTGTCGCGGATCGTCGACATGGTGGCGAAGGCGCAGCGCTCACGCGCGCCGATCCAGCGGCTCGCCGATCGCGTCGCCGGCTGGTTCGTGCCGGCGGTGATCGCCGCCGCCGTGCTCGCCTTTATCGCCTGGACGGTGTTCGGACCGGAGCCGCGGCTGGCCTTCGGCCTGGTCGCAGCCGTCAGCGTGCTGATCATCGCCTGCCCCTGTGCGCTCGGCCTCGCGACCCCGATGTCGATCATGGTCGGCGTCGGCCGCGGCGCGCAGGGAGGCGTGCTGATCAAGAACGCCGAGGCGCTGGAGCGCATGGAGAAGATCGACACGCTGGTGGTCGACAAGACCGGCACGCTGACCGAGGGCAAGCCCAAGGTGGTGCACGTCATTGCCGCCGAAGGACTCGACGAGAGCGATCTGCTGCGCCTGGCGGCCAGTGTCGAGCAGGGCAGCGAGCACCCGCTGGCACAGGCGATTATCGCCGCTGCCAGGGAGCGCAAGCTCGCATCCGCCGCCGTCAGCAATTTCGCCTCGCCTTCCGGCAAGGGCGCGACCGGCACCGTCGAGGGCAGGCAAGTTGCGCTCGGCAATGCGGTGCTGATGGCCGAGCTGAAGATCGCGACGGCAGCGCTCGACGAGGCGGCCGAGGCGGCGCGGCGGGACGGCGCGACGGCCATCTATGTCGCGGTCGATGGCCGCGTCGTCGGGGTGATCGCGATAGCCGATCCGGTCAAGCCGTCTGCGACGAGCGCGCTGCAGGCGCTGCGCGCCGAGGGCCTGCGCATCGTGATGCTGACCGGCGACAACGAGACCACCGCGCGGGCGGTGGCGAAGACGCTCGGCATCGACGAGGTCGAGGCCGGCGTTCTGCCGGAGCGCAAGAGCGAGGTGGTGCAGCGGCTGCGCGGCGAGGGGCGCAGCGTCGCGATGGCGGGCGACGGCGTCAACGACGCGCCGGCGCTGGCGGCGGCCGAGGTCGGCATCGCCATGGGCACCGGCACCGACGTGGCCATGGAGAGCGCCGGCGTCACGCTGCTCAAGGGCGATCTGATGGGCCTCGTGCGCGCGCGGCGGCTGTCGGTCGCGACCATGCGCAACATCCGCCAGAACCTGGCGTTCGCGTTCGTCTACAACGCCGCCGGGGTGCCGATCGCAGCCGGCGTGCTGTATCCGCTGTTCGGCATCCTGCTGTCGCCGATGGTCGGCGCCGCCGCGATGGCGCTTTCCTCGGTCAGCGTGATCGGCAATGCGCTTAGGCTCGGCAGGGTGAAGCTGGACTAGACGTTTCCTACCTCGCCCCGCGTGTGGGGAGAGGTCGGATCGCATCGCAAGATGCGATCCGGGTGAGGGGGACGCTCCACGAGTTTGTCTCTCGCCTTTTTGTGCGGAAGCAGCCCATCACCCAGCCCTCTCCCCGTAAGAACGGGGAGAAAACGCGATCACGCCGGCAACAGCAGCTGTTCGCGGCGCTCCATCTCGGCATCGAGCCAGGTTGCGAGATCCTCGCTGATCTCGACCATCGGCAGCCGCACCTCGGGGCTGTCGATCAGCCCCTGCCGCCACAGCCAGTGCTTGGCCGGCGCGGGGCTTGGTTCGGCGAACAACAGCCTCGTCAGGCCGACGACGCTCTGCCAGGCGGCCAGCGCCGTGTCGCGCTGGCCCTGCTGCAGCAGCGTGCGGATCGCAGCGAAGGTGTTTGTTTCCAGATGTGCGGACAGCAGGATCGCCCCGTCGGCGCCGTCCGAGAGCGCATCGAAGGTTTGCGCATCCTCGCCGGTCAGCACGCGGAAGCCGGCCGGCCGGCGGTTGAGGAAGTCGATCGACTGCGCGCGGTCGGCGCAGCAATCCTTCATGCCGGCGATGTTCGGATGGTCCGCGAGCCGCAGCAGCGTCTGGTTGGTGATGTTCACGGCGGTGCGATAGGGGATGTTGTAGAGCACAATCGGCCATGCCGCGTGATCGGCGAGCGCCTCGAAGTGCTGCACGAGCCCGCGTTGCGAGGGCCTGATGTAATAGGGGCTGGCGATCAGATAGCCGTTGATCGGCCAGTCGGCCGTATCATCCAGCGCTTCCTTCATCCGGGCGGTCGAGGCGCCGGAGAGCCCGAGACAGACCGGCAAATGGCGGGAGCTGGCACTGAGCTCGTCGAGCACGACGCTCACCAGCCCCTCCAGTTCGTCCACGCTGAGCGCCATGCCCTCGCCGGAGGTTGCGCCGAGAATGAACCCGTCGACGGGGCCGCTGGCGTAGTGCCGTACGAGACGCCGCAGCGACGTGACGTCGAGTTCGCCGTTACGGAATGGCGTGATCAGAGGCAGCCAGAGGCCCTGCAATTGCTGGTGTAGATCGGTCATGTTCCATCTCCTGGGGAAGGCAAAGCCGGAGACGGGACCAACAAAAAACCCCGTCCAGGCGGCGGGGTTTCGGGATCGGTTTGAATGCGAAGGTGATCTTATCGCGCGCGATCTCGTGTCCCCGGGAGGGGAGCTTTTTTCGACGACAGAACGGCGCACGAAGTCGTGATCATGGGACAATGATGCTGCGCTGCGAGGTTGTTGTCAATGCACATGCTGATCGGCGCGTGCGGCGCGTTTTGCGCATGACGTGGAGGTGAAAGGGCACGGCGATGAAAAAAAGCCGGGCTCAAGTGAGCCCGGCTTAGGTATTGGCCACGTGAGGCCGACACAATCACCTTCCAAGAGGGATTACTGAACTCCCGCGCCACTGGAGGAGGGGGACAAATGCGCAACGCGAAGGCTCAGCGTGCAAACAATATGATCCCCATCGACGGCCTGCAGCAACTATCCAGGTCGCATGTCAGTCATGCGGAGACCGGGGGCAGCACGGATATCCCTATAAACCAGCCCTATAAGGGCGGCTTAATCAGGACGGCCAGCGCTGCGCCTTGCTCACCACGAAGTCGCGGAACACCTGCACGCGCGCGACCGTCTTCAATTCCTCGGGATAGACGAAGTAGGTATCGAGCTGGATCGAATCCGACTCGCCGAACAGCTGCACGAGTTTGTTCTGTTCCTCGACGAGATAGTCCGGCAGCGCGGCGATGCCGAGGCCCTGCTGACAGGCGCGCACGAGACCGAGGATGTTGTTGACCTTGAAATAGGCTTCGCGCGGGCCGGAGCCGTTGCGCCCGGCTTCGATCAGCCAATTGCGGTTCTGAAGATGCGGCGCGAAGCTGCCGTCGCTGAGCGTGATGATGCGGTGGGAGTCGAGCTCCTCCAGCGTGCGCGGCGTGCCGAAGCGCTTGATGTATTCCGGCGAGCAATAGGCGTGGAAGCCCATCGCGAACAGCTTGCGCTGGATCAGGTCCGGCTGCGTCGGCTTGCGGGTGCGGATCGCGACGTCGGCCTCGCGCATCGACAGATCGAGCTCCTCGTCGGTGACGATCAGCGAGATGCGGATCTCCGGATAGAGCGCGGTGAACTCGCCGAGCCGCGGGATCAGCCAGTTGATGCCGACGCCGGGCGTGGTGGTGATCTTGAGATCGCCGCTCGGCCGCTCGCGGCTGTCGGTCAGCTTGGCGCGCGCCGCCTGCAGCTGCATGAACACGTCATGCGCGGTGCGGAAGAGCAGGTCGCCCTGCTCGGTGAGGATCAGGCCGCGGGCGTGGCGGTGGAACAGCGAGACCGAGAGCTCCTGCTCCAGTGCCGAGACCTGGCGCGAGACCGCCGATTGCGACAGGCCGAGCTGCTCGCCCGCATGCGTGAAGCTGCCCGCTTCCGCCGCCGCGTGAAACACCTTCAGCTTGTCCCAATCCATATCCGTAAATCCGTCGCGTGTTCGAGGCATGATGTTATTCCGCTGCCGCGCGCTCGCTGGCGCGAAGGGCCAAGAAACGTTCGGCTTCGAGTGCGGCCATGCAGCCGAGGCCTGCGGCCGTCACGGCCTGGCGAAAGGTCTCGTCGGCGACGTCGCCGGCGGCGAACAGGCCGGGCACCGAGGTGGCGGTCGAGTTCGGGGCGACCTCGACATAGCCCGACGGTTTCAGCTTGACCTGGTCCTTGACCAGCTCCGTCGCCGGCGCGTGGCCGATGGCGATGAAGACGCCGTCCGCCTTCACGTCCGTGAGCGCGCCGGTCTTGACGTTCTTGAGCCGGACATGGGTGACCTTGTTCGGGTTCTCGGTGCCGCAGATCTCGTCCACGGCCGAGTCCCAGATCACCTTGATCTTCGGGTGGTTGAACAGGCGTTCCTGCAGGATGCGCTCGGCGCGGAAGTGATCGCGACGATGCACGATGGTGACCCGCGAGGCATGGTTGGTGAGGTACAGGGCCTCCTCGACAGCGGTATTGCCGCCACCGACCACGATGACGTCCTTGCCCCGGTAGAAGAAGCCGTCGCAGGTGGCGCAGGCCGACACGCCGCCGCCCTGGAACTTGGCTTCGGACGGCAGCCCGAGCCAGCGCGCTTGCGCCCCTGTGGCGAGGATCACGGTGTCGGCGAGATAAACGTCGCCGCTGTCGCAGGTGAGGCGGAACGGCCGCTGCGCCGTCTCCAGCCTGGTGACGAGGTCGGTGACGATCCTGGTGCCGACATGGACCGCCTGCTTCTCCATCTGCTCCATCAGCCAGGGGCCCTGGATCACGTCGGCGAAGCCCGGATAATTCTCGACGTCGGTGGTGATGGTGAGCTGGCCGCCGGGCTGGATGCCCTGGATCAGGATCGGCTCGAGCATCGCCCGCGCGGCATAGATCGCTGCCGTGTAGCCAGCAGGGCCGGAGCCGATAATGACGACCTTTGCATGAACAGGAGCGGACATTAGCTGATCCCTCTCTTCTGGGGACTTTGACGGGGACTTGTGTGGGAAGCACCCCGGAAGCAGGTCACGGCGGTGCTAAAAGTGTCAAATCCAAGTCTAGGATATCTGGGAAGCTATGCAAGATTTGCAATCCATGGCAGCGATTTTTCCCCGGAACTGAAGTCACATTCGCGAAATCGTGCGCTGCACGCGCAATAAAATTGCGCAACGCCGGTTGGCTGCGCTATGAGAGTTGCCGGCGGACCCGCCAAGCCTTCCAAACCCCTAGGGAACTGTAGTCGCGTGTCGAAGAACCTTGACGAGATCGACCTCAAAATCCTCGCCGAGATCCAGGCCGATGGCCGAATCACCAATGTGGAACTGGCCAAACGCGTCGGTATCTCGCCGCCGCCCTGCCTGCGCAGGGTCCGGGCGCTGGAGGAGGAAGGCTACATCCAGGGATACCGCGGCCTGCTCGATCCGCGCCGCCTCGGCTACGACGTCACGGTGTTCGCCTCGGTGCATCTGTCGAGCCAGGCCGACGCCGACCTGCGCGCTTTCGAGGATTTCGTCCGCGCCGAGCCCCTGGTGCGGGAATGCTGGATGCTGTCGGGCGAGGTCGATTTCATCCTCAAATGCGTCGCGCCCGACATGGCGACTTTCCAGGATTTCGTCACGCACCTGACTGCCGCGCCACATGTCCGCAACGTGCGGACCTCGCTGGTGCTGCACAATTCGAAGTACGAGGCGGCCGTGCCGCTGGATGTGAAGGTGGCGGGCTGAGGTTTGCGCTATTCCGCAGCTTGTCTGAAGTGCGGCTCCTCATCGCGCGAAGCGCGCCAGATCGCCGTGTCTACGCTCACCGGCCCACCGCCTGCCGTTGCGAGGTAAAGACAGGCAAAGCAGAACAGGATTGCAGCTGTTCCGCCGTTGTTGAGCGGCAGAAGTACCGGCTCGCCGGTCTTCAGCATGTGGCCCATGAAGTAGGCGAAGGCCATTTCACCCGAGAGGATGAACGCAGATATCCGCGAGAGCAGTCCGATCATCAAGAGCGCGCCGAGCACCAGTTCAAGCCAGCCCGCAGCCTGGATCAACGGCGGGATGTTAGCGAAGTACGCGAGCGCCGGAAACTTGAAGATTTTTGCAACGCCGTACTGGAACAGTAGCAGGCCGGTGATGAACCGGAACAGGCTCAAGAGATACGGCTGAAAGCTCGCCGCAAGTCGGTCCACATTCATTGCGCTCTCCACCATTAGTCCCCAGCGTCAACAATGGCGGAGCTGTTTGGTTCAAGGGGTTGCGAGATCGCGAGACCGCAACCTCCTCACAATTTCGTGGATACATGCGCGGGGCGCATCTTCGCCCTCTTCGTTGCGCGCCGGCGGAATGGAACTCGCGCTGCCTGCTGCAGGTCCGTCATGTCAGCACGCTTCTGCCGTTGGCGTGCTATGGCCTGCGCTTTCGCAAGGCCTCGAGGCCGAGCGGTCCGCCGCCTGCCGCGGCGAGGTAGAGGCAGACGAAGCAGAACAGTATCGCAAGCGTGCCGTCGCTAAGCAGCGGAAAGAAGCTGACAGGCGCGTGCTCGATGAAATAGGCGAATGCCATCTCGCCGGAGAGGATGAAGGCAACGATCCGGGTGAACAGGCCCAGCATCAGCATCCCGCCGAGCACCAGTTCGAACATGCCGGCGATACCGAACAGCGAGAACGGCGTCACCTGCGCGAACATCTCGACATGCGGAAACTTGAACAACTTGGCGACACCGAACTGGAAGAGCAACAGCCCGGTGATGAAACGGAGAATGCTCAGCAAAACGGGCTGAGCGGTTGCGCTGAGGCGGTCCAGGTCCATGCTATCCTCCAAAATGATAATGCGCGCCGTTGCCGGCGCGCATTATGGAGAACGAGGCGACGCTGTCACGCCCTCCGCGTGCAATTCATTCGGAGCGCTATGCGGTCTTGCCTTCGCGGATCGTGTCCAGGCTCAACGGGCCGGGGCCGGCGAACATGAAATAGAGGAAGACGAAGCAGTAGACCGCGGCGAGCTCGCCTCCGTTCAGGATCGGATAGAAGCTCTTGCCCGCGTGCGCCATGAAATAGGCGACTGCCGTGAAGCCCGAGAGGATGAACGCAACCGGACGCGTAAACAGACCAAGGATGAACAGCGCGCCGCCGACAAGCTCGATCAGTCCGCCGACGCCCATCAGCGAACCGATTTCGACGTTGGCAAACATCGGAACGGTCGGAAAGTGGAGAATCTTCGCGGTGCCGTGCTGCAGCAGGCTGAGCCCGACGTAGATGCGAAGGATGCTGAGAAGGCTTGGCGAATATCGCGCAGCCAAAGTGCTGATCATGTTGCTGGGTCCCCAGATAGTTATGCTCTATAACCATTCCGGGGCCGATTCATTAACAAGTTAATCAGCGTTGCCAAGTCACAATCGTGTCAGCGACCGTGAAGAGATGTCGCATATCCCATGCAGCAAAAAAGCCGCGTTGGAAAACGCGGCTCCTTTGTAGCTCCGGCTTAGGCTAAAACTACCGCCACTCCACCTTGGTGATCTCATAGGCCTTGGCGCCGCCGGGTGCGTTGACTTCGACGGTCGATCCCTTCTTCTTGCCGATCAACGCGCGCGCGAGCGGCGAGGTGATGGAGATGCGGCCCTTCTTGGCGTCGGCCTCGACCTCGCCGACGATCTGCCACACCGTCTTCTTCTCGGTGTCCTCGTCGACCAGCGTCACGGTGGCGCCGAACTTGATGGTGTCGCCGGAGAGCTTGGAAATGTCGATGATGTCGGCGCGCGCGAGCTTGTCCTCGAGCTCGGCGATGCGGCCTTCATTGTGGGACTGCTCTTCCTTCGCGGCATGATATTCCGCGTTTTCCGACAGGTCTCCGTGCGAGCGCGCCTCCGCGATATGCTCGATGATCCGCGGACGATCCACGGACTGGCGCTGCTTCAATTCGTCCGTCAGCGCGGCGTATCCGCCCGCGGTCATCGGAACCTTATCCATCATCTTCGTCCTTCATCGCGCGCGCCCGGCGGCCGTGCACGAATATCCAGTTCAGCTAACGCAGGAATCAGGGCGCCAACGCGCCCGGAAGCCCAGTGATATTCGGCCCCGCTAAGGGCCGTGACAACATCCAATCGCGCGGTGAGTTCCAGCCATTCGGCTAATTGACCGCTTCGGGTCTTCAGCCCGGGCAGCGATCAGGTTTCCGAAAAGTAGCTCTGCAGGGTACGAACCTCAAGATCCCCGCCCAAATAGGCGCGGATGCCCTGCGCGGCCGCCACGGCCCCGGAAAGAGTGGTGTAATACGGCACTTTATGCAAGAGGGCCGCGCGCCGCAGCGAACGGCTGTCGGCCAGGGCCTGCGGGCCTTCGGTGGTGTTGAAGACGAGCTGGACGTCCCCGTTGGTGATGGCGTCGACGATGTGCGGCCTCCCCTCCAGCACCTTGTTCACCTTTTCGGTCGGGATGCCCTGGTCGGTCAGGAAGCGCTGGGTGCCCGATGTCGCCAGCACCTTGAAGCCGAGCGAGTGCAATTCGCGAACGGCTTCGGCGATGCGCGTCTTGTCGCTTTCGCGCACCGACACGAACACCGTGCCCTTGCGCGGCACCCGCGTGCCGCCGCCGAGCTGGCTCTTGGCGAAGGCCACCGCAAACGAACGGTCGATGCCCATGACCTCGCCGGTCGAGCGCATCTCGGGGCCGAGCACCGTGTCGACGCCGGGGAAGCGCGCGAACGGGAAGACCGATTCCTTGACGCCGACGTGCTTGAGCCTGGCCTTCTTCAGCTTGAAATCGGCGAGCTTCTCGCCCGCCATGATGCGCGCGGCGATCTTGGCGACCGGCGTGCCGACCACCTTGGCGACGAACGGCACCGTGCGCGAAGCGCGCGGATTGACCTCGAGCACGTAGATCTCGCCGTCCTTGATGGCATATTGCACGTTCATCAGGCCGATGACGTCGAGGCCGAGCGCGAGCTCGCGGGTCTGCCGCTCCAGCTCCTCGATCATCTCAGGCTCGAGCGAGTGCGGCGGAAGCGAGCAGGCGCTGTCGCCGGAATGGATGCCGGCTTCCTCGATGTGCTCCATGATACCGACGATGAACGTGTCCTTGCCGTCGGAGAGGCAGTCGACGTCGATCTCGGTCGCGTCCGACAGATAGCGGTCGAACAGCAGCGGGTTCTTGCCGAGCACCGTGTTGATCTGCCCGGTCTTGTCGTTCGGATAGCGCGCCTTGACGTCGGCCGGCACCAGCTCCGGCAACGTGCCGAGCAGATAGTCGTTGAGCTGGTTCTCCTCGCGGATGATCTGCATGGCGCGGCCGCCGAGCACGTAGGACGGGCGGACCACCAGCGGCAGGCCGAGGTCGGCGGAGACGAGCCTCGCCTGTTCGACCGAATAGGCGATGCCGTTCTTCGGCTGCTTGAGACGAAGCTTGTCGAGCACGCGCTTGAAGCGGTCGCGGTCCTCGGCGAGGTCGATGGCGTCCGGCGAGGTGCCGAGGATCGGCACTTCGGCGGCCTCCAGCGCGCGCGCCAGCTTCAGAGGCGTCTGGCCGCCGAACTGCACGATCACGCCGTGCAGCGTGCCCTTGCTGCGCTCCTTCGCGATGATCTCCAGCACGTCCTCGGCGGTGAGCGGCTCGAAATACAGCCGGTCGGCGGTGTCGTAGTCGGTCGACACCGTCTCCGGATTGCAGTTGACCATGATGGATTCGTAGCCGGCGTCATGCAGCGCGAAGCAGGCGTGACAGCAGCAATAGTCGAACTCGATGCCCTGGCCGATGCGGTTGGGACCGCCGCCGAGAATGATGACCTTCTTCTTGTCGGACGGCGTGCTTTCGTCCGCTGGCGCGCCCGCAAACGGCGCCTCATAGGTCGAATACATGTAGGCGGTGGGGGAGGCGAATTCAGCCGCGCAGGTGTCGATGCGCTTGTAGACGGGGCGAACGCCGAGCGCGTGCCGCTTCGCGGTAACGTCGGCCTCAGTGGCCTCCGTGAGCACGGCGAGCCGCGCGTCCGAGAAGCCCATCGCCTTCAGCATCCGCATCGCGAACGCATTGGTCGGCAGGCCGCTGCTGCGGACCTTGCCTTCCATGTCGACGATGCCGCGCATCTCGCCGAGGAACCACGGATCGATCTTGCAGGACTTGAAGATGTCCTCGTTCGACCAGCCGAGCCGCATGGCCTGGGCGACCTGGAGCAGCCGGTTCGGCGTCGGCGTGCCGAGCGCGGCGCGGATCGCGTTCTTGTCGTCGTCGCGGCCGAGGCCCTCGATCTCGATCTCGTCGAGGCCGGTCAACCCGGTCTCGAGCCCGCGCAGCGCCTTTTGCAGGCTTTCCTGGAAGGTGCGCCCGATCGCCATGACTTCGCCGACCGACTTCATCGACGTGGTCAGCGTGGTCGAGGCGCCCGGGAATTTCTCGAAGGCGAACCGCGGCACCTTGGTGACGACGTAGTCGATGGTCGGCTCGAACGAGGCGGGCGTGGCGCCGCCGGTGATGTCGTTGGCGATCTCGTCCAGGGTGTAGCCGACGGCGAGCTTGGCGGCGACCTTGGCGATCGGAAAACCGGTGGCCTTAGAGGCCAGCGCGGAGGAGCGCGACACGCGCGGATTCATCTCGATGACGACCATGCGGCCGTCTTCGGGATTGACGCCGAACTGCACGTTGGAGCCGCCGGTCTCGACGCCGATCTCGCGCAGCACCGCCAGCGAGGCGTCGCGCATGATCTGGTATTCCTTGTCGGTCAGCGTCAGCGCCGGCGCCACCGTGATGGAATCGCCGGTGTGCACGCCCATCGGATCGAGGTTCTCGATCGAGCAGACGATGATGCAATTGTCGTTCTTGTCGCGCACGACCTCCATCTCGTACTCTTTCCAGCCGAGCACGGATTCTTCGATCAGCACTTCGTTGGTGGGAGACGCATCGAGGCCGCGTTCGATGATGTCGAGGAACTCTTCCTTGTTGTAGGCGATGCCGCCGCCGGTGCCGCCCATGGTGAAGGAGGGGCGGATGATCGCCGGCAGGCCGATCTCGGACAGCGCCATCATCGCCTCGGCCAAGGCCTGCTGCTGGTAGCGCTTGCGCCGCTCGTTCTCGCCGCCTTCCCACTGCCGTTCGAAGGCTTCGAGTTCGGGGCCGGACAGCTTGGCCTGATCGGCGAGGTACTTGTCGCGGTCGGACTTCTTCAGCTCGGACGCGTTGGCGAGCCGCGACTTCGGCGTCTGCAGCCCGATCTTCTCCATCGCGTTGCGGAACAGCTGGCGGTCTTCGGCCTTGTCGATCGCGTCGGCGGTGGCGCCGATCATCTCGACGTCGAACTTCTCCAGTGTGCCCTGGCGGCGCAGCGACAGCGCGCAATTCAGCGCGGTCTGTCCGCCCATGGTCGGCAGCAGCGCGAAGCCGCCGGGAATGACGTGACGTTCCTTCTCGATGATCTTGGCGACGATCTCGGGCGTGATCGGCTCGATATAGGTCGCATCGGCCAATTCCGGATCGGTCATGATGGTGGCCGGGTTGGAATTGACGAGGACGATGCGATAGCCCTCTTCCTTCAGCGTCTTCACCGCCTGCGTGCCCGAATAGTCGAACTCGCAGGCCTGGCCGATCACGATGGGACCGGCGCCGATGATCAGGATGGTCGAGATGTCGGTTCGTTTGGGCATCACCGCTCACGGGCTGGAATCTGGGCACAAAAAAAGGGCGCGCTTGCCGCGCGTCCCTCGAGCCATGCGCTACATGTTGTAGCGCCGGAAGCGCGATCCCTCGCGCGCGGGTGGTCTTTAGACCAGTTTCCGCACCCGCGAAACCCCCAAAAACGCGCAATCAACCGCGATTCTGGGGGAAAATCCGCATTCGGCATATGCCCGGTTGGGGGTGCTCGGGATGTGGGGAGGGGCTACCGGCCCGGCTTCGCCCTTTGGGCTACGCCGCGGCAGCCTTCGCTACGAAAGGGCTTGCCGAGCCGAAGCTGGCGGAGCCAGCGAAGGCTGGAGACCCGGCCTGGATTTGAACCAGGATGAACAGTGTTGCACCACTGCCGCGTCGAAGCTTCCGCCACCGGGCCGAGCGGATCATTGCTGATTATTTCAGTGGCCGCCACGTTTACTGGTGGGTAACGTTAATGGCCGGCGCAACCCAGGATCAGTGGTGCGCCACGAACGTCATCCGCCACGGATTGTGCCCGATGTTGCGCGGCGCGCGCGTAGCGCTGAACCCGGCGGCGCCGAGCTTCGCGATCATCTCGTCCTCGCGGTAGCGCTGCAGTCCGATCCTGGTGCGCAGCTGGCGGTAGTCGGACAGTGCGGTCGAAGCCAGCCCGACCAGCGCATCGCGCAGGAAGCCGTGGGTCGCCGCAAAGCGCAGCAGGGCCACGACGTCCCTCGCCATGCCGACTTCGGGCCGCAGGATATCGCCGAGCACGAACCGGCCCGAGGGCTTCAGCAGGCGGTGGATCACGTCGAACGCGGAATCGAGCTCCTGCGGCGTCATGTATTGCGCCACCGAGTTCATCATCACGAGGTCGATCGAGTCCGCGTCCATGTGCTTCAGGTCATCGAGCGAGCGGACACGGATTCGGGTGTCGGGCGCAAAGCGCGCGACCAGACGGCCGCGTACGCCGGGCGCCGGCTCCGCCAGATAGAGCTGGGCGCAGGCATTGGCGACCTTCGCCGCCGACAGCGCCTCGCCGCAGGCATAGTCGAGCACCACGGCATCCGGCGAAGCGATGTAGCCGATGATGTCGTTTGCGATGATCTGGAAATGCAGGTCACGGTGCAGTCGGCTCGCATAGATCGTATGCGTGGAATCGTAATAATCGATCCATTCATCCATCGCGTTTGGTATCCGGCAGAACGGGTTCCTGGCCTCAGGAACGGGTGGGCTGATGATGCGTTAGCGGTCCGGCGGCCAATGTTCAATGCGCCGAAATACGGGTTCCTAACAGGAAGGTCCAACGTGAGCAAAGCCAAGACTGACAAGATCTCGCCCGATCTCGACACGCCGAGCGACCTGCCGCAGGCTGCGGTGGACACGATCTCGGTCTCGCTCAACGTGCTTCTGGCCGACGCGTTCGCGCTTTACCTCAAAACCAAGAATTTCCACTGGCACATCAGCGGCCGGCATTTCCGGGACTACCATCTGCTGCTCGACGAGCAGTCCGACCAGATCTTCGCCACCACCGACCAGCTCGCCGAGCGCGTCCGCAAGATCGGCGGTGCCACGCTGAAGTCGATCGGCCAGGTCGCAAAGCTCCAGACCATCAAGGACAACAACGAGGACTACGTCCCGCCGCGCGAGATGCTGCGCGAGCTGATGCAGGACAACAAGCACATGGCGGCTGCGATGCGCAAGGCGCACAAGCTGGCTGACGAGCAGGAGGACTCCGGCACCGCAGGCCTCCTCGAAAACTTCATCGACGAGACCGAGCGCCGCACCTGGTTCCTGTTCGAGGCGACCCGCCAGGAAGGCAGCAACGCGGCGTAGGCGTCAGCGCTTCCACAGCCGCACCAGCGGCCCGTCCTTGCCCATCACCGGATCGGTCGCGGGGATCGCGACCTGTGGGATCGTCTTCAGCGCCATGGCGTGGTTCTCCGGCGTCGGCCGCTGCAGATCCATCGGCGGGCCCGGCGGATAGGCGCCGATCACGCAGAAATCATCGCTCGCCTGGGTGCACTGATGCCCGGTGCCGGCCGGCAGGATCGCGACGTCGCCGGCCGCGATCTCCAGCGCCCGCCCATGGTCGCCGCCGAACTGCACGCGCGCGCGGCCGCGCGCGACGCCCAGCACCTCGTGCACGGTGGCGTGGTAATGCGCGAAGTCGTAGACGCCGTTGCGCCACATCGCGCCCCAGCCGTTCTTGCCGAACAGCCGCTCGATGATGGCCTCGGGATTGCTGCTGACGTCGACGGTGGCCTTGTAGACCAGGAACGGCATCGGGTTGTTCGGCACCAGGCCGTCGTCCTGGAAGACGATGGTCAGGGGTTCGATATCGGTACGGACGACCGACATGGTGGCTCTCCAGCGCTGCGAGGTGCCGTGGTCTCCAGACCAACAAACCGTCGGTCCGCAAACCGTTCCAGCTAGATTTTGAACTTCAACACGTCTTCCTTGAATTTGAGCCCGTGCCCGGGCCGCTCCGGCGCGGTGATCATGCCGTTGGCGATCTCGGGCGGGTCGACCCAGAGATCGTCGATCAGCGCCATGTTCTCGCACCAGATGCCGTTCGGAATCGAAGCCAAGAGGTGCACATTGAGTTCGGGAAACAGATGCGGCGCGATGGTGATGCCGAACGTGTCCGCGAGCGCTGCGATCTTGCGCAGGTCGGTCATGCCGCCGCGCATCGGGTCGGGTTGCAGGATTGGCAGGCAGGGATTGAGAAAGAACGGCCGCAGATCGTAGCGCGTGAAATGCGTCTCGCCGCCGACGACGCGCATGTCGAGCGCCGCCGCGATCCGCTGATAGCCGGCGAAATCATCGGCCGGCACTGGCTCCTCGAGCCAGTAGATGTCGTACTTCTCGAACTTGCGTCCCATCTCGATGGCGACATCGGCGCTCCAGCCCATGTTGACGTCGATCATGATGTCGATGTCGGGCCCGAGCGCCTCGCGCATGCGGCGCACATTGTCGAGGTCCTGCGCCGGCGTGTGGACGTGCGCGACCTGCATCTTGATCGCCTTGTAGCCCTGCTTCACGAAATGCAGCGCCTTCTCGATCATCCCGTCGCCGCCGGCGCCCCGGAAGCAGCCGGAACCATAGATCGGGATTTCCGAGCGATAGTGCCCCCACAGCCGGTGCAGCGGCAGTCCGGCCCGTTTCCCCACCGCGTCCCACAGCGCGATGTCGAGCGCCGACATGGCCATCGCGGCGATGCCGCCGCGGCCGTAGGTCATCGTCGCCGTCCACAGATCGCGCCAGATCGCCTCGATCGCGGTGGCGTCCTTGCCGATGACGCGCGCGATGATGCATTCCTCGAGACAGGCCGCGATCGACTTCATCGCCGGCTTGAACACAAACAGATAGCCCATGCCGGTGACACCGCCGGACGTCTCGACGTCGCAGATCAGAATGTCGCGCGTCGCGCCGAGCGCCGCGCCTTTCAGCCAGGGATCGTCGGCCCAGGGCAGCCGCAGCATCGTCACGCGGATGTCGCGGATGGTCATGTCTGAATGGGCTGAAATCATCGGCGCTCCCTTTCCAGGCCGGATCATGTTTGCCTGATCTCGGACAGGGAAACTCAATCACAGAGCGCAGGCCGCGATCCAGCGCGCTTCGTCATGCCTCCAATGCGCGAAAACGCGATTGCCCTCAGGTATTCTTGGGCAGCTCGAACACCAGGCAGGTCGTGGTGGCATGCGCGAGCAACTTGCCCTTGCCGTCGGTAATCCGCGCTTCCGCGGTCGCAACCCGGCGCCCGGCGTTGAGCACGTGGCCCTCGGTGCGGATTTTGCCGGTGTCCTGGCTCATGCCGCGAACGAAGGAGATCTTGAACTCCAGCGTGGTGTAGCCAAAGCCCTGCGGCAGCATGGTCTGGACCGCAAGCCCTATCGCGGAATCCAAGAGAATCGCGGCGTAGCCGCCATGCACCGAGCCGATCGGGTTGTAGTGGCGCAGGCCCGGGATGCTGTGGATCACCACATGGCCGGTCTCGGCGGAGCAGTCGAACGGCTCGACATTCTCCATGATCGGCGGCTCCGGCAGGGTCCGGGCGAAGATGCCGCGCACGAAGTCGAGCCCGGACATCGATGCCATCACCGCCATCGAGGAGACGCCGTAGACGGGCTTCGGGGTGGCGGGGACGGTCATGTCGGCATTTCCCGTGATCTGATGCGAAGGCGCGTTGTCCATCGGTGCTCACAGCACAGTCCGTCATGCCCGGACTTGATCCGGGCATCCATCTTTCTTCGAGGGATGGAATGCCGGGTCAAGCCCGGCAATGACGATCGGGCTCTAAGCCGCGCGCTTGTTCTTCCGCATCAGGTCGGCGAAGCGCTTGAAAAGATAGTGCGAGTCGCGCGGGCCCGGTGAGGCCTCCGGGTGGTACTGCACCGAGAACACCGGCTTGCCGTCGAGCTGGATGCCGCAATTTGAGCCGTCGAACAGCGAGATGTGGGTCTGCGTCGCGCCCTTCGGCAGCGTCGTCTCGTCGACGGCAAAACCGTGGTTCATCGAGGTGATCTCGACCTTGCCGGTGGTCTCGTCCTTGACGGGATGATTGGCGCCGTGATGGCCCTGATGCATCTTCTTCGTCTTGGCGCCGACGGCGAGGCCCAGCATCTGGTGGCCGAGGCAAATCCCGAAGGTCGGCGTGCCCGACTTGATCACGTCCCGGATCACAGGCACGGCATATTTGCCGGTCGCGGCCGGATCGCCCGGACCATTGGACAGGAACACGCCGTCCGGCTTCATCGCCAGAATGTCCTCGGCTGAGGTCGTTGCCGGCACCACCGTCACCTTGCAGCCGACCCCGGCGAGCAGGCGCAGGATGTTGCGCTTGATGCCGTAGTCGATGGCGACGACGTTGAATTCCGGATTCTCCTGGCGGCCGAAGCCTTTGTCCCACAGCCAGGGCGTCTCGTCCCAGCTGAAGCGCTGGCCGGAGGTGACCAGCGGCACGAGATCCATGCCCTCGAGGCCCGGCCATTCCCGCGCTTCTTCCTTCAGACCATGCAGGTCGAACTCGCCGGTCCTGGAATGCGCGATCACGGCGTTGGGCATGCCCTTGGAGCGGATCAAGGCGGTCAGCGCGCGGGTGTCGATGCCGGAGAGACCGATGATGCCGCGCGCCTTCAGCCAGCCGTCGAGATGCTTGGTGGCGCGATAGTTCGAGGGATCGGTGATCGCGGTGCGCAGGATCACGCCGCGCGCGCCCGGCGTCGCCGCCATGTTCACCGTCTCGATGTCGTCCTCGTTGGTGCCGACATTGCCGATATGCGGGAAGGTGAAGGTAATGAGCTGTCCGGCATAGGAGGGATCGGTGAGGATCTCTTCATAGCCGGTCATCGCGGTGTTGAAGCAGACTTCACCGACGGCGTGGCCTTCGGCGCCGAGACCGAAGCCCTCGAGCACCGTGCCGTCGGCAAGCACGAGGAGCGCGGTCGGTTTGTGGTCCGGCCAAGCGGTATCGTTTTCGGATGTTGTCATGAGCCCTTTAAATAGACGCCGCACCCTGCGGCGTCAAAGCGAAAGGGCACGGATTCACACGGCAATACCGGCCGATTTGACAGGCCCGAACGGCCTTTTAATCTAAAGTTCCCTGAAGCAGCCGTTTGCTTGCCGAAAATGACCCGTCCGGAGCTCCCGCATGGATAATACGATGCCGATCCTGCTCGTCCCGGGCCTCATCTGCTCGCCGCGGATTTTCGCCCCGGTCATCCCGGCGCTGTGGCGATGCGGGCCGGTGACGGTCGCCAACCATGTCAGGGACGACAATATGGGGGCGATCGCCCGCCGCATCCTCGCCGAGGCGCCGCCGCGCTTCGCCCTCGCCGGCCATTCCATGGGCGGCTACATCGCCTTCGAGATCATGCGCCAGGCGGCGGACCGGGTTGCGAAGCTGGCGCTGATGAGCACCCAGGCGCGGGCCGATACGCCGGAAGCGACCGCGCGTCGCCGCGGCATGATCGAGCGTGCCAGAACCGGCCAATATCGCGGCGTGGTCGATGAGCTGTTTCCGGGCTTCGTGCATCCGTCGCGGCAGGGCGATGCAAGCCTGCGCCGGATCGTCGACGACATGAGCGAGGACGTTGGCGCCGAGGCCTTCATCCGCCAGCAGAACGCGGTGCTCAGCCGGCCGGATTCGCGGCCGAGCATGGCCTGGATCAAGTGCCCGACCTTGGTGCTGACGTCGGATACCGACAACACCGTGCCGAATTCGCTGTCGGACGAGATGGCTAACGGCATTCCCGGCGCAAAACTTGTGGTGCTCGCCAATTGCGGTCACCTGCCGCAGCTGGAACAGCCGCAGGCCTGCGCCGATGCGCTGGTCGAATGGCTGAGGAACTAAAGCGTTTTCAAGCGAAGTGGACACCCGGTTCGCGCCGGAAAACGCGGCAAACAAGAGTTGTTCTGCCGGTGCAAACTGCCTAGATGAGGGGATTGCTGGTTCAAGGACAACGAAATGCTGCGCGACGACATCAACAATGCGGTCAAGGAGGCCATGAAGGCCAAGGACGAGCGCAAGCTGTCCACGCTGCGCATGGTCAACTCGACCATCAAGAATGCCGACATCGATGCCCGCGGCAGCGGCAAGCCGCCGCTGTCGGACGCCGACATCCTCGCCGTGCTGCAGAAGATGATCAAGCAGCGCCAGGAGGCGGTCGAGCTCTACGACAAGGGCGGCCGCGCCGAGCTTGCCGCGCAGGAGCGCGAGGAGATCGCGGTGATCTCGGCCTACCTGCCGAAGCAGATGTCGGAGGATGACGTGAAGAAGGCGATCGCGGACGCGATCGCCGAGACCGGCGCCGCCGGCATGAAGGACATGGGCAAGGTGATCGCCGTGCTGCGCGCGAAATACGCCGGCCAGATGGATTTCGGCAAGGCCAGCGGCTTGGTGAAGGCGGCGCTGTCGGGCTAGCCGTTCGTCCCGGCTGGCTTGCGGCGCAAAGTGCCGCGGGCCGAATTGCGGGAACCTTTCTGCTGACGGAGCATCTGACGGGCATGACCTCGCGATGACTCCGCAAAGGAAAGGCCCCGATGAACCCGATTGTGCATGCGCTGGATCGTGCAAGAGCCGCTCAAACCGAATCCGACAAGCCGACCCGGGCCGAAGTCGAGGCCGCAGTCCGCACCATCATCCGCTGGACCGGCGACGATCCGGAGCGGGATGGTCTGCTTGAAACTCCGGCGCGTGTGACGCGTTCGTTCGAGGAATTCTTTGCGGGTTACGACCAACGTCCAGCGGAGATCCTGGAAAAGACCTTCGAGGAGATCGAAGGCTACGACGAAATGATTGCCCTGCGGGGCATCCGCTTCGAGAGCCATTGCGAGCATCATATGGCGCCGATCATCGGTCAGGCCTGGGTTGCCTACATCCCGAACGGCCGCGTGGTCGGCATCAGCAAGCTGGCACGGGTGGTCGACATCTATGCCAGGCGTTTGCAGATCCAGGAGAAGATGACGGCGCAGATCGCCAACACCATCAACGACGTCTTGAAGCCTCAGGGCGTGGGCGTCATCATCAAAGCGTCGCATCACTGCATGACGACCCGCGGCGTGCACAAGCCGGATACCGATCTCGTGACCAGCCGCATGCTGGGTTGCTTTCGCGACAATGCGCTAACCCGCCAGGAATTCCTCGGCATAGCGGTTTAGAGCGTCACAGGGCGATGGAGGAATGATATGGCCGATCAGCAAGCTCCTTCCGGTCCGGATCTGACACAAGGCGTTGCCCTCTCCGACTTCTCTGGCGCGATGTTGCTCGGCCATGTCGGCGACGAGGACGTGCTGCTGGTGCGCTCGGGGGCGGATATCTTCGCCATCGACGCGCATTGCAGCCATTACCACGGTCCGCTCGCCGAAGGCCTCCTTGAGGGCGAGACCGTCCATTGCCCCTGGCATCACGCCTGCTTCGATATTCGCACCGGTGAAGCGACCGCCGCGCCCGCCTTCAACGCGCTCGCTGTCTGGAAGGTCGAGCGCGAGGGCGATCGCGTCGTCGTGCGCGAGAGGCGCGCGCAACCGAAACTCCGCGTCAAGGGCCCGGTCGATGCGCCCGGCAGGATCGTGATTGTCGGCGGCGGCGGGGCAGGGTTCGCCGCCGCCGAGACGCTGCGGCGGCAGGACTATCGCGGCAGCATCGTCATGTTGAGCGGCGAGGCCGCGGCGCCGGTGGATCGTCCGAACCTGTCGAAGGACTTCCTCGCCGGCAGCGCGCCGGAAGACTGGCTGCCGCTGAAACCGAACGATTTCTATCGTGATGCGGCGATCGATCTCAGGCTCAGGACCGAGGTCAAGTCGATCGATACCGGCCGCCGCAATGTCGTGCTCGCCGGCGGCGAAACGATTCCGTATGACCGGCTGCTGCTGGCGACCGGCGCGGAGCCGGTGCGGCTGCCGATCCCGGGCGCGGATCAGCCCCACGTTCACGTGTTGCGCACCGTCGACGATTGCCGGGCAATCATCGCCTCGGCCAGCGGAGCGCGCCGCGCGGTTGTGATCGGTGCGAGCTTCATCGGCCTCGAGGTGGCGGCCTCGCTCCGCGCGCGGGAAATCGAGGTCCACGTGGTCGGGCTGGAACAGCGGCCGATGGAGCGCGTACTCGGGCCTGAGATGGGCGATTTCGTCCGCGCGCTGCACGAAGAGCATGGTGTCGTATTCCACCTCGGCGACACGGTGACTGCGATCGAGGGCAAGCGCGCCCGCTTGAAGAGCGGGCCAGTGCTCGATGCCGATCTCGTCGTGGTCGGTGTCGGCGTGAAGCCGCGGCTGGCGCTGGCGGAAGCGGCCGGGCTCGCGATCGATCGCGGCGTGACAGTCGATGCCTATCTCGAGACCAGTGTTCCCGGCATTTATGCGGCCGGCGATATCGCGCGCTGGCCCGATCCGCACAGCGGCGAGACGATCCGGGTCGAGCATTGGGTGGTGGCGGAGCGCCAGGGCCAGACCGCCGCGCGGAATATGCTTGGGCAGCGCGAGGTGTTCGACGCGGTGCCGTTCTTCTGGAGTCAGCATTACGACGTGCCGATCAACTATGTCGGCCATGCCGAGCAGTGGGACGAGATCGCGGTGGATGGCAGCATTGCCGGCAGGGATTGCGTGCTGCGCTACAAGCGCGGCGGGCACGTGCTCGCGGTCGCATCGATCTATCGCGACCTCGATAGCCTCAAGGCCGAGGTCGCAATGGAGCGGGCGGCCGCCTGACGGCTTTCTCCTCAAGGAAGTTCGTAGCCCGGATGCAGCGAAGCGAAATCCGGGTGAGTCTGTCCACTCGATGAGAACCGCGGATTGCGCGGAGCCTGTCATCGGGCGCGCGTTCGCGCGACCGGTTGGCTCCATCCGGGCTACGCATTGTTCATCCGGGCATCACTTTCTTCGTCGGCCCGGGCTTGTCCCGGGCATCGACGTCTTTACAATCTGCCAAAGACGCGGATGGCAGGAAAAGCCCGGCCATGACGAGGGACGGAAGCAACACACACCATGCTCACCGAAGCCGCGACCTACGACGAGCTCTATCGCAATTTCCGCTGGGACATCCCCGCGCGCTTCAACATTGCGGAAGCGTGCTGCGATCGCCATGCTGACGGGACGGGGCGCCTTGCGCTGATCTATGTCGACGAGAACGGCGGCACCATGCGCACCTCGTTCGATGAGGTCGCGGAGGCCTCGCGCCGCTTCGCCAATGTGCTGACCGGCGACGGACTGGTGCGCGGCGACCGCGTCGCGGTGTTTCTGTCGCAGTCCCGGGAATTGCCGATCGCGCATATGGCGGCGTTCCGCTCTGGCATGATCTCGATTCCGTTGTTCGCGCTGTTCGGCGAGGACGCGCTGGAGTTCCGCCTGTCGAATTCGGAGGCGAAGGCCATCGTCACCGACGAAGGTGGCTGGGAGAAGCTCGCAAAAATTCGCGATCGTCTGCCCGACCTGAAGAGCATCTATATCGTCGGCGAAAAGACGCCGGCGGGGACGAGACCGTTCTGGAGCGCGATCAAGTCGGCGCCGCCTGAGTTCGCGACCGTCGACACCTCGTGCGATGATCCCGCGCTGATCATCTACACCTCGGGCACGACGGGCAATCCGAAGGGGGCGCTGCATGCGCACCGCGTCGTGCTCGGTCATCTGCCGAACGTGGAGATGTGTCACGACTTCCTGCCGCGCCCCGGCGATCTCATGTGGACGCCGGCGGACTGGGCCTGGATCGGCGGGCTCATCAATGGCCTGTTCGCGTTCTGGTATCACGGCATTCCCCTCGTCGGTCACCGCGCACGCAAATTCGAGCCGCAGGCGGCGATGCAGATGATGGCCGATCTTTCCGTGCGCAACGTCTTCCTGCCGCCGACCGCGCTGAAGCTGATGCGGCAGGCCGGCGTGAAGCACTCCGGCGCCAAGCTGCGCAGCATCTTTACGGGCGGCGAGTCGCTGGGCGGTGAATTGCTCGGCTGGGTGCGCGAGACGTTCGGCATCGACGCGCATGAAGTGTTCGGCCAGACCGAGTGCAATCTCGTGATCGGCAGCAACTCGAACCTGTTTCCGATCCGCCCCGGTTCGATGGGCAAGGCGACGCCGGGCTTCGACGTCCGCATCGTCGACGACAAGGGCGAGGCATTGCCGCGCGGGCAGCGCGGCATCATCGGCGTGCGCCAGCCATGCCCCGTCACCATGCTCGAATATTGGCGCAATCCGGAGGCGACGGCGAAGAAATATGCCGGCGAGTTCCTGCTGACCGGCGATCTCGGCGTGCAGGACGAGGACGGCTATTTCTGGTACGTCAGCCGTGAGGACGACGTCATCACCACCGCCGGCTATCGCGTCGGCCCGTCCGAGATCGAGCACACGCTGATGAAGCATCCGTCGGTGGCGATGGCCGCCGTCGTCGGCATCCCCGATCCGATCCGCACCGAATCGATCAAGGCCTGGATCGTGCTGCGGCCCGGCTTTGCCGGCAGCGATGCGCTCGCGCGCGAGATCCAGGAGTTCGTCAAGGTGCAGCTCGCAGCCCACGAATATCCGCGTTTCGTCGAGTTTGCCGAGACGCTGCCGATGACGGCGACCGGCAAGGTGCTGCGGCGGGAGCTGAGGGCGCTGGGCTAGATTCTCTCGGGCAAGTTCGTCACGATACGCACATGCAAAAGACTGCCTCGCAGGTCCCCGGCCTGCATCGCGCCTCGCTCACGAAGCTGCACGATCTGGATGCGGCGCTCGAGCTCATGTATTACGGCTGGCGCGGGATGACGCTGGAGGCCGACGCATATCTTGCGAAGCAGGGCCTGTCGCGTCCGCACCATCGTATCCTCTACGTGGTGGCGCGCCGGCCCGACATCGCGATCGGCGCGCTGATCGAGATCCTCGGCATTTCCAAGCAAGCCCTCAACCGGCCGCTCAATCTGCTGGTGGAGCGGAAGCTCCTGACGTCGAAGCGTTCGCCCGAGCAGCACCGCTCGAAATTGCTGCGCCTGACGGAAGCGGGGCGGCGCATCGAGCAGCGGGCCTCCGACCACGAGCGCAAGGTGCTGCGCGAGGCGTTCGATCGCGTCGGGGCGCCCGGCGCCGCCGCATGGATGGCGGTGATGGGAGTGATCGCCGACAACAACTAGCCTCCTCAAGTCAACATAGTTGACGTGAAGATCTCGCCGTGCCAGTCTGCCCCGCAGTCACGCGGGGGGAGGGCAGTCGCATGGGCGAAGAGATCATGGACCGGGCGGCCGCCGGACGCTTTGTCGAGGCGTGGTGCGCGAACTGGTGCAGGGTCGATATCGACGCCGTCGTCGCGCACTTCGCCGACGGTGCCGAGATGCGCAGCCCGTTGGCGCTCAAACTGACGGACTCACCCGTGGTCACCGGCGCCGAGAACATCCGCGCCTACTGGCGGAAGGCCTATGGCCACGTCGAAAGCGCCGACCTGAAGATCCTGAGCTGGAGCTGGGACGAGGCGATCGCGCGCCTGACGGTGTGGTGGCAGCTGGGGGACACGCGCGCCAGCGAATTCATGGATTTCGACGATGCCGGCCGCGTCGTGCGCAGCGAAGCCTTCTATGGAAAATAGCCCATGCGATTTTTGGATGTCGTCCTGCTGCTCAACGCGCTGTGGTTTGGCGCCGCATTCGTCCAGTTCAGCATCGCCCAGCGCAACACGCTGAAGATCCTGGTCCCACGCGAGGAGCGTGGAAACCCGATTGCGCCGACCCTGTCGGCCAGCGTCGCGTTCCTCGGCGGCATCAATCTGCCGATCGGGCTGCTGTCGCTGTATTTCCTGGTCGCAAGGCCGCCGTTCTTTCAGGGCGCTGAGGCGCAGCTCGCATTGTTCCTGTTTTTCGCCGCGTGTCACTTCAGCCAGTTCGCCTACAATTTGCCTGTGCTGATGCGAGGCGGGCGCGTCGGGGTCGCTTACTGGCCGGTGCTGAAGGGCCCGATGCTCAGGATCTTCGCCATCGACGCAACCCTGTTCGTGGCGAATCTGATCGTTGCTCTGCTGCTTGTGGCGTGAGCTACGGGTGCTGGGCGCAACCCTCCCACCGTCGTTCCGGCGAAGGCCGGGACCCATAACCACGCCCGTTTATTGTTGCGCGACGCTGTGGCCCCAGCGAACTCTAGCCGCTGAGAGCGGTGGTAACGGGTCCCGGCTTTCGCCGGGACGACGGCGGAATCTGGGATGGCTGTATCGCCAACCTCACGTCGGCATCGGGATTCCCAATTCCTTCAGCGCGGCCATCATGCGCGCTGGCGGCTGCATCGGGATCACCATGGCCTTGCCGGTCTCCACGAGGCTCTTCAGGCTGGAGAGGATCGCCGGCCAGCCGGTGCGGCCGCCTGCGAGAATGTCGTCGCTGATCGGACGGTCATGCGATTGCAAGAGCGTCAGCTTCACGCCGTCGCCGGCGGGCTCGATCTCGTAGGTGACGAGCGTCGGCCCGAGCTTTTCGACCAGCTGCGGCCAGTTGACGTTGAAGGTCACGGTCAGCCGCTTGAGGGGATCGCACTCGATCACCTCGCCGGAGATGTGCAGCGCACCGTCGGGCGTCCGCACGACGTAGGCGCCGCCGATCCAAAGGTCGACCTCGACCGCGTTGCCGGAGAAATACTGCCGGCTGAATTCGGCAGTCGTCAAAGCCTGCCACACCTTCTCGGGCGTGGCGGCGATGTAGATCGCGTAGACGATTGCCGGTTTGAATTTCTCGATGTTCATGTCTGTACGCACCCGTCGATAGATTTTCATTGTCATTCGAAGCCGTCGATCCCGAGCGCGGCCGGCGGGATCGTGACCGCCTTGCCGGTCTCGAGCAGGCTCTTGAGTCCCGACAGGATCGCCGGCCAGCCCTTGGAAATGCCGTCGAGCAGCTTGCTGCCTGCACCGAAGCCCTCATGGATCACGGTCAGCTTCACGATCTTGCCATGGGCCTCCAGCGTGAAGACCACCTTGGTTGCCGGCTCCTTGCGCATGTCCTCGTCGAGCACGTGCTTGAAGGTGTAGGCGAGACGCCGCGGCCGGTCGGCCTCGAGGATCTCGCCGGTGTCGGTAGTCTTGCCGCCCATCACCAGCGCGAGCGGCGAGCCGACCTTCCAGTCCGATTGCAGCTCAGTGTCGAACCAGTATTGCCGCGTGAACGCGCTCTTGGTCAGCGCGTCCCACAGCTTGTCCGGCGTGGTCTCGATGTAGGTGACGTAGGCGAATTCGGGCTTAGGCATGGTAGGCCTCCCTGGCGCCGCTGGTGAGCAGGTCGGCCGGCAGTTCGCGTCCGGTCTCGAGGAAGCTCTTCATGCTTGCGATCACCATCGGCCAGCCGCCGGAGATGTCGCGCAGCGTCTTCGGGCCGAGATTGTCGTGCGTCACGGTCAGCTTGACGACCGTGCCGTGCGGTTCGATGTCGAAGGTCACGCGCGAGACCTGTTCGCGCTCGACGCCTTCCTTCACCACATCCCAGCTGTAGGCGAGCTTTTTCGAGGGATCGGCGATCAGCACCTCGCCCTGCACGCTGCGGCGGCCGTCCTTGGTGAGAGAATAAAGCGAGCCGATCTTCCAGTCGGAGCTGACGCGATAGCCGAACCAGAAGCGTTCGGTGAAGTCGCTCGATGTCAGCGCATGCCACAGCTTGTCGGCGGTGGTCTCGATATAGGTGACGTAGACGTAGTCCGGTTTACTCATCACGCTTCTCCAATTGTCTTTTCAACTCACTCAGCGCGGCGAGTTTCCCGCGCTCGAACTTCCTGATCCACCGCTCGCCGATCTGATGGATCGGAACCGGGTTGAGATAGTGCAACTTCTCGCGGCCATGCTTGATCGTGGTGACGAGGTTGGCCTCCTCGAGAATCACAAGGTGCTTGGTGACGGCTTGACGCGTCATGTCGAGGCCGTCGCAGAGCTCACCGAGCGTCTGCCCGTTCTGATCGTGAAGCCGGTCAAGCAGCGTTCGCCGTGAGGCATCCGCGAGGGCTTTGAAGACTTCATCCATGGGTTGGATAATAGGCAACCAAATGGTTGCATGTCAAGAGCGTGTGTTTTGGCATCGGCAGCGCCGTGCTAGCCTCGCCGGCAGCCAACGCAGATTGGCGTGGAACATTGGGTGGTGCGCATGGGCGGTCGCGTTACGGCAGTTTGCTGCACGTTGGTTCTTGTCCTGCTCGCGAATGGTGCGAGCGCCCAGCAGAAGATCGGCGATCCGCCCGAAGCCTCCAACATGAGGCTGGTTGGAACCAACGATTTGCAGGCGCGCAGCGCCTATCAGCCGACCATCCATCATCAGGGCGACAGATGGATCGCCTATATCGGTCATCACGGCGGCACCGACGACATTCCCGATCCCGTCAACCCGATGACCGGCAAGGCCGAGCCGAACGGCACCTCGATCGTCGACGTCACCGATCCCGCGCACCCGAAATATCTGCGGCACATTCCCGGACAGGAAGGCAAATACGAATCCGGCGGCGCACAGATGGTGCGGATCTGCGACGGCAAGGATTTGCCGAAGGGCGATCGCAACGCAGTCTACATGCTGCGCACCTTCGGCAGCGAGGCGCACGAGATCTGGAACGTCGCCGATCCCGCCAATCCGGCGTTCGTCACCCGGATCGGCGGGCTGAAGGACACGCACAAGAGTTTTTGGGAATGCGGCACCGGCATCGCCTTCCTGGTGTCGGGCGCGCCGGACTGGCGCACGCGGCGCATGACGCAGGTCTATGATCTCTCCGATCCCGCGAATCCCGTGAAGATCAGAGACTTCGGCCTGCCCGGGCAGGAGCCGGGCGCGACCGGCGCGGTGCCGACCGAACTGCACGGGCCGATCTCGACCGGGCCAACGGGCAACCGCGTCTATTTCGGCTATGGCACCAACAAGGGCGGCTTCCTGCAGATCGTCGACCGGGACAAGCTGTTGAACGGACCGAAGGAGCCGACCCCGGACAATCTGAAATTCCCGGAGATCGCGCGGATGCCGCTGTCCGCCATGAACGGCGCGCATACGGTGTTTCCGCTGCCCGGCATGCCGATCGCCGAATTCGCCCATGACAAGGACGGCAAGACCCGCGACATCGTGATGATCGTCGACGAGGCGATCCAGAACGAATGCGGCGAGGCGCGCCAGATGGTGTGGTTTGCCGACGTCACCACCGAGGCGCGGCCGATGCTGATCTCGAGCTATACGGTGCCCGAGGCCTCCGGGGCGTTCTGCGAGCGCGGCGGCCGGTTCGGCTCGCATTCGTCGAACGAGAGCATGGCGCCGGTCTACTATAAGAAGCTGGCCTTCATCGCCTTCTTCAACGCCGGCGTCCGCGCGATCGACATCCGCGATCCCTATCATCCGAAGGAAGTGGGGTACTTCATTCCCTCCATCACGGCGGCGACCGACAAGCGCTGTGTCACCATCGACGGCAAGGACCGCTGCAAGGTCGCGATCCAGACCAACAATGTCGAGACCGACGAGCGCGGCTACATCTATGCGGTCGACCGCGCCAACACCGGCCTGCATATTCTCGAACTGACCGGCGCGGCGGGCGCCATCGCCGGTCTGCCGTGAGCGCGCGATGATGCGCTCCTGGTCGGTCATCGCGGCGATGGTCCTCGTGCTCGGCGGGCTCTCCGCAGTTGCGGGCTACGAGATGGCGCCGCCGCGCGCGGCCGCGTGGCGCGAGATCGCCTGGCCGTTCCCGCGCGACGGCTGGCCTGCCGGCCGCGCCTTCCGTTGCGGCGCGGCGGAGTGCGGTGACGACGTCGAGGTTTATCTCAGGCCAAAACTCGGCTTCTGCAATTGCGACGGCGGCGTCGCCGATGACGACGAGGTCGACCGCGTCGCCGATGTCGACATGATCGGCCCGCGCTTCGTACCGCTGAAGGCGGGCGATGTCGTCGATGTCGCGGACATGCCGGGGCGGATCAGGGTCTATGATCTCGAGATGCCCAAGGGGAAGCGCATCGCGATCGGGATCGCGGTGTCACATCGCTGCGACCTGATGGCGGTCGCGGCGCAGGGCAGGGGAGATGCCTCAGGGGTGCAGCGGGCGACGTTGAAGTTTCTGGAATCGCGAGAGATTAGAGCATGGATGATTGTGGCAATGGAGGGACATTGAGGAGTCCGTCTCTCGCATGCGAAAAAGCGGGTGGCCCAGTATTCCAGAGACGCTGATGCTTGGTTGACAGGCCGCGGCGTACTGGATGCCCCGCTTTCGCGTGGCATAACAGAGATGATCAGGAGCCGCTTCCTCTTCGCCCGTCCTATGTGCATAATTCAGTTTGAACGTCAGTGAGCTCCCCATGTCCATGCAAGCCTATCTCGCCTTCGTCGCCGCCTGTATCGCGCTTGCGCTGCTGCCGGGGCCGATCGTCACGCTCGTCATCGCCAACGGCCTGCGCCACGGCACGCGCGCGGCGCTCACCAACGTTGCCGGCGCGCAAGCGGGCCTTGCCATCGTGATCGGCATCGTCGCGGTCGGCCTGACCTCGCTGATGGCAACCATGGGATACTGGTTCGACTGGGTGCGCTTTGCCGGCGCCGCCTATCTGATCTGGCTCGGAATCAGGCTGATCTGGGCGCCGGTCGAGGGCGTCGATCTCGAGGCGCCGCCACCGCCGCCGCGCGGCGGCTTCTTCCTGCAGGGATTCCTGGTGCTGCTGTCGAACCCCAAGGTGCTGGTGTTCTTCGGCGCCTTCATTCCGCAGTTCATGGACATGAACCAGCCGCACTTTCCGCAAGTCGCGCTGCTGGGCGCCACCTTCATGGTGACCGCCGTGCTGACCGACGCCGCCTACGCCTTGGCGGCCGGCCGCGCCCGCAAATTCTTCTCCAAGGAGCGGACGCGGATGATGTCGCGCGTCTCCGGCGGCTTCATGATCGGCGGCGGCATCTGGCTGGCGCTGACACGGGCGCGATAGACCCGCTGGGCGATAGCCTCAAGATCGTCGTTGACAAAGCCGCCGATCTCCAGCCTGGGCAAGCAGCGCAGACGTTTGCTCTAGCCCGGAGGCCGTCAGCCGTGCTTTGATCGGCGACGAAAATTAACCCCTCGTCTGGGGGCATGTCTTTGACCACCGATAGCTTGGATCGGCGTCTGGCAGCGGTTCTGGCGGCCGATATCGCCGGCTACAGCCGGCTGATGGGAATCGACGAGGAAGGCACTCTGGCCAAGCTGAAGTCGGTCAGGCGGGCGTTGCTGGATCCAGCGCTGGCGGCGCATCGCGGCCGCGTCGTCAAGACGACCGGCGACGGAATACTCGTTGAATTCGCCAGCGCCGTCGACGCGGTGCGCAGTGCCGTCGAAGTGCAGCGCCGAATGGCGGATCAGAATGCTGCCGTGCCAACGGAACAGCGGCTCGAATTCCGAATCGGAATCCACGTCGGCGACATCATCTTTGATGACAACGATATCTTTGGCGACGGCGTCAACATCGCAGCGCGCCTGGAGGGGATTGCCGAGCCGGGCGGCGTCTGCATTTCCGATGACGTGCAACGGCACATTCGCGGCAAGGTCGATGCGACCTTCGAGGATATGGGGCCGCAGGTCCTGAAGAATATTGCCGAGCCTATTCGTACATGGAGAGTTCGCGTCGGCGGCGCCTCCGCGGCCGCGGTCGCGAAGCACGCGTTTACTGCCCCGGCTTCCCCACCCGCGATTGCCGAGAAAGCCTCCATCGCGGTGCTGCCGTTCCAGAATATGAGCGGCGATCCGGAGCAGGAATACTTTGCCGACGGCGTCGTCGAGGACATCATCACCGCGCTGTCGCGCTTCAGATCGCTGTTTGTGATCGCGCGCAATTCAAGTTTCACCTACAAGGGAAAGTCCGTCGACATCAAGCAGGTCGGGCACGAGCTCGGTGTGCGATACGTGCTGGAGGGATCAGTGCGCAAGTCGAGCGGCCGCGTTCGGATCACCGCGCAACTGATCGAGGCCGGCAGCGGTACGCATCTCTGGGCGGATAGGTTCGACGGCGAACTGAGGGACGTGTTCGACCTGCAGGACCAGGTCACCGCGAACGTCGTCAGCATCATAGCTCCGAAGATCCAGCAGAGCGAAATCGAACGAACCCGAACCAAGCCGACCGACCGTCTCGATAGCTACGATCTCTTTCTGAGAGGCATTGCGGCCTATGCAGATCGCTCCAGGTGGGGCGACGCCGAACTCGGCGAGTGGTTCAACAAGGCCTGCGCGCTTGATCCCAACTATGCGGCCGCTCAGGTCATGCTGGCCTATTCGTCGCTGCTGAAACAGACCACGCGCGGCACGCCTCTCGGCGCGCAGGAGTTGGCGAAGGCGCTGCGGATCGCCGGGCTCGCCTGCGCGCTGGCCAGCGACGATCCGTTCGTGCTGGCGCGCGCGGCTCACATGTTTGCCTATCTCGGCCACGACTACGATCGCGCCGAGACCATGATCGAAGAGGCGATCTCGCTCAATTCGAACGATGCTGCGGCGTGGGGATATCGCGGCTGGATTTCGCTCATGTGCGTCGAGCCGGCACGCGCGATCGAAAGTTTTGAGCACAGACTCCGGCTCAGCCCGATCGATCCCGGGCGGGCGTCCATGTGGAACGGAATCAGTTTCGCGCATTTCATGCTCGGTCAGTATGAGCAGGGCCGTGCGGCCGCCGCCAAGGCGCTGGTGATCGGCGAAGACGCACACACGCTCAGCGCGTTGATCATGAACGAAGTCGGCTCGGGGCGCCTTGACGAGGCGCGCGTCATCGCTGGCCGCCTGCTCGAACTGCGGCCCGATTTCCGCGCGTCCTACGCGCGGCAGAATTTTCCGACCAGGGCAGTCGAATGGGGCGACCGCATCGTCGCCGCTGTGCGAGGCCGGCATTCCGGCGTAGGAATTCCTGGATCTATGCATTCCAGACGCGACGTTGCCTCGAGGCCGCGAATGGGCGATTGATCCTACGCCACAATCCGCTCGACCACGTCGCGCACCAGGCCCGTCAGCAGCTCGAGCTTGTATCCGGTCATCGGCAGCGGCCTGGCTCCCGAGATCGCCAGCTCGGTGGCTTGCGCGATGGTCGCCGCGTTAATCTGCTTACCCTGCAGCGCCGCCGCGGACGCGGTCAGACGCAGCGGGACCGGAGCGATGCCGCCGGCGGTGATGTGGACCTGCTGGAACGCGCCGCCGGAGATCACCGCACGCACGCAGATCTCGACCAGCGGCCATTCCGCATGCGTCCGGCTGATGGCGCGCTTGTACAGCGCGCGCTCGCCGGCCAGCGGAACGGGGAGCTCGATCCGCTCGATGCGTTCGCCCGGTGCAAGCAGATTGTCGGCCGCGCCGTTGCTGCCGTCGCCGAGCAGCTCGGAGATCGACAAGCCGCTGCGCCGGTCGGTGGTGATCTTCGCGTCATAGGCCAATAGCGCCATCGCCATCGTCGACGGATGCGGCGCGACGCATGGGCCGAGATCGAACGCGACGTGATAGAGATGGTTGCCGGATCGCGCCGGGCAGTCGGCGCCGCCCTTCTTGAAGCAGGCGATCTGCGGATTGCGGAAATACCAGCAGCGCGAGCGCTGCGCGAGGTTGCCGCCGAGCGTCGCCATGTGCCGGATCTGCGGCGTGGCGAGGCCCTGCGCGGCCGCGGTGATGCCGGGATAAGCCTCGGCGAGCCGCGGATCGGATGCGATCGCAGCGATCGTGGTCAGGGCGCCGATGCGGGCCGAACCGTCCGCATTCCACGTAACGCCGATCGTGTCGGGACTGGCGGCGAGATCGATGATGGCGCCGCACGACAGGCCGCTGCGGCGGCGCTCCGACAGATCGGTGCCGGCGGCGCGGAATTCGGGCGCGAATATGACGTCTGCAGTCGCGACACTCATGCGGCATCCCTCCCTTTCAGCGCGGCGACGATGCGATCGGGCCGGATCGGAATCTCGGTGAGGCGGACGCCGATCGCGTTGTGGATCGCGTTGGCGACGGCGGCCGAGGTCGGCACCGTCGACGCCTCGCCGATGCCGACGCTGTTGCCGAGCACATGGTCGAAGCCCGCTTCGTCGAAATGGACGTCGATCTCGGGCGTGTCGGCGATCCCAGGGATGCGGTAATCCTCCATCCCCGCGGTCAGGACGTCGCCGGTCTTCGGATCAAGCTCGCGCGCCTCATAGAGTGCGTAGCCGAGGCCCTGGATCACCGCGCCGCAGGCCTGGCTGCGCGCCAGCGCGGGCGCTGCGATCTTGCCGACCGCGATGCCGGTATGCACGTTGAGCACGCGGACATGGCCGAGCCAGGTGTCGACCTCCACCTCGATCACCTGCACCGAGCTCGGCACGCCGGCGCCGACCGCGATGTTCGAGAAGCGGCGCATCATCCAGCCGAAGACGAAGCCGATCAGGCCGACTTCGCGCAGCGGCGAGCGGATGCCGGGCGCGGTGTTCTTGCCGTCCTCGCCGCGCGTCTCCACCACCGCGATGTCGGGCGAGCGTGCGATCAGCTCGCGCCAGGGCGCGTTCGAGCCGGGCGCCGGCTTTCGCGTGGCCTGTTCGAGCATCGCGGCCTTCAGCTTCCGCACTGCCTGCAGCGTCGGCGGCATCACCGAGGCGGTGACGCGGCTGCCGCCGGAGCCGGGGCCTTCGGGCAGCGAGGAATCGCCGATCCGCACATCGATCTCACCGGGTTCGAGATCGAACTCGCGCGCGATCGCGTCGGCAAGCACGCTGCGGGTGCCTGTGCCGATGTCCTGGGTCGCCGTGCTGGCGACGATGCGGCCGCCCTTGACCGCGACCTCGACCTTCACCTTGGGCTGCCACAGATAGAGCCAGTAGCCCGTCGCGACTCCGATGCCGCGGCGATAGCGCCCGTTCTGCGTCGGCTTGCGGTTGCGCCAGATCTCGAGCGCGGATGCCCAGTCGTAGAGCCGCTGCCGGTTGGGATCGGGATCCCAGCGCTTGCGCAAGGCGATCGGATCGACGTTGAGCCGCAGCGCGGCCTCGTCGATCGCCTGTTCCACGGCGAACGCCATCGGCGGTCCGCCGGGGCCGCGGAAGGCGGCGCCGGGCGGCAGATTGCTGATGACGTCGAAATCCGAAAGATCCTTCGCCTCGGCCGGATAGATCAGCCGCGCCAGTCCCGCGATGGTCGAGTTGGTCGCGGCGCCGGTATCGGCATGCGCGGTGACCGAGAGCGCCTTCAGGCCGCCTTGCTCGGAAGGCAGCAGCGCGACCTTCAACTCCGCGGCCGGCCGATAACCGGCGACCGAGAGTTCTTCCTGGCGATCATAGGCGACCCGCACCGGCGCTTTCGCCATGCGCGCCAGCTCGATCGCGGCAATCGCCTCGGTCCCCAGGCTCGCCTTCGAGCCGAAGCCGCCGCCGACATGCTCGGCGATCACGCGGACCTTGTCGTGATCGAACTTGTAGCGTTTTGCGATCTGCTCCTTCAGGTGAAACACCTGCTGGGTCGAGGCGTGCAGGGTTAGCCGGTCGCCGTCGAAGCGCGCCACCGCGGCGTGGGGCTCGAGACAGGCATGCTGCTGCGTGGCGGTGCGGAAGGTGGCTTCGACGAGTAGCTTGTTGTTGGCCTGGCGCGCCTCGTCGACCCAGTTGCGGGCCTTTTTTGCGCGTGTCGAGAACACCGCGGTCGGCCCGCGGATGTTCTGCTTCCAGGGCGCCGGTCCGCCGGCCGCTTCCGAGACGTTACCGGCCCGCTTGCGGCTCGCCTTGTCGAACACCACGGGCGCGTCGTCCTTGCGTCCGGCGTCGAGCCCGACCACTGCGGGCAGGCGTTCGCTGATCAACCTGATCGCGGCCAGCGCGGCAAGCGCGCTCTTACGGTCCTTTGCGGCGACCGCCGCAATAGGCTCGCCGACATAACGCACAATCCGGTCGTCGCCGAGCAGCGACACCGCGGTAACGCCGGGGAGCGCGCGCGCCGGCGCGAGATCGAGCGTGGTGATGCGCGCATGCGCCTCGCGCGAGCGCAGGATCAGGCCTTCGAGCTGGCCGTCATGATGGATGTCGACGGTATATTTCGCCGCGCCCGTCACCTTGTCGCGCGCCTCGATGCGAGGCGCCGTGACGTGATCGCCGTCGAAGCGGCCGGCGCAGGCATCCGCCACCGCACGGAAGATCCCGTCATAGGCGCCGCAGCGGCAGAGATGGCCGGACAGCGCCGCGCCGATCTCCTCGCGCGACGGCACCGCCGTTCCCCTGGTCGAGCGCCAATGGTCGCAGAACGCGGTCGCTTCCACGATGAAGCCGGGCGTGCAGAAGCCGCATTGCAGGGCGTCATGCGCCATGAACGCCTTCTGCACCGGATGCAGACCGGACGCGCCGATGGCTTCGACCGTCGTCACCGATTTGCCGGCGGCGGCGTGTGCCGGCATCAGGCAGCTTGCTGCCGGCACGCCGTCGAGCAGCACGGTGCAGGCGCCGCAGACGCCGGCGCCGCACACGAGCTTGGTGCCGGTGAGCTCGAACTGGTCGCGCACGATGTCGATCAAGAGCGCATCGGGATCATCGGGCAGGGATTCGACGCGGCCATTGACGGTCGTCGTGCTCATGGATGTCCTCCGCTTGTCCTGCGTGTCGGCCTCTTGGGGATTGCCGCCTTCTTGACAGGCGGTTTTTGCGATTTTGGCAAAGGTTTCGGCTTGGCGCCGGCGCAGAGCGTCCGCACCATGATCGCCATGTCCTTCAGGAACGCATCCGCCGGCTGCATCGCCGGATACTGCGACTTCGCTGCGTACATCGCCATCTCGACCAGCCGCGCGAATTCGGCCGGCGGGAGGTCCTGCGGCAGCGCGAACTGCTGCTTGCGCACGATCCGCGTGATCGTCGCGACCATGCGCTCCGCATATCGCGCGGCGTAGGTCTGGTAGAGGTCGCGCGCGTGCACGAGGTGCTCGGAATACAACTCCTCGAGATGCGGCGAGCCGTCCAGCGAGCCGATCATGGTCGACATCCGCGCGGTCATGCCCGCGGCGAGGATGTCGCCGAGATCACCGCCCGCGGTCTCCGCCGCGGCAACGGCGGTCTCCTCGGCCGCGATCGCGCTCTCATGCACGCGCTCGATCACGGCGCGGAACAGCGCTTCCTTGGATTCGAAGTGGTGATAGAGCGCCTGCCGCGTCAGGCCGGCCGCCTCGGCGACCTGCTCGATCGAGGAGCTGCGAAAGCCGTGCCGGCGGAACACCAGCATGGTGGCATCGAGAATGCGGGTTTTCGGTCCCATTTGACGATTTTGACAAATATAGAAGAACTGTCAAATCGCGATTTGGTGAGGAGGCTGTGCTGGGGGCTTGATCACCATTCCGCGAGGCCCGCGCCCATGTGAACCGCCTTGCGAATGGTCGCGTCGAAGAAACGTGGAGCTCCAAAGACGACCTTCTCGTCCGGAGCTTGCGAGGATACGCACATGACCCAGGTCTTCTTCCATTGCTCGACCACGCACGGGGTGCTGATGGATCGCCGCGGCACCTCGGTGACCAGCCTCTCGGAGGCATGCGAGGCGGCGACGTGCATGATGCGATCGCTGGTCGCAACGGTCAGCCTGGAAGACTGGCGCGACTGGGTCGTGCATGTCAGCGACGAGTCCGGCGAGGAGATCGTGATCCTGTCCTTCGCATCCGTGCTCGGCAAGCCGCACTGAGAGGGCGCCATGCTGTCACCGCACGCATCATTGCTCGCTCTGCGCGACAGCTGGAACGCGATCACGACGGGCTTGCAGAATCTGATCGCGCGAATTCGCGATCCCTACCGCCCCGAGCTGCACTACATGCGCGGGCCCGGCCCGAAATGGCGCGCCAAGCATGCCGTGCGAGCCGCGCCGGCCGGTTGAACGCGGCGCTGTTCAGCTCTCGCTTCTCGCCGGGCGGTGCATCTCGCGCCGCCACGCCGCCGGGCTGATGCCGACCACCGAGGAAAACACCCGGGTGAAGTGGCTTTGATTGGCGAACCCGGCCGATATCGCGATCTCCGCCAGCGACAGGTCGCGCACCGTCATCAATTGCTTGGCCGTGTCCACGCGCTGGCGCAGCAGCCATTGGTGCGGCGGCAGGCCGGTCGAGACGCGAAATGCGCGTGAAAAATGACTGACCGAGAGATCGAACTCGGCTGCGATCTGCTGCAACCGGATTTTCCCGCCGAGGTCGGACGCAAGCCTGTCGCAGGCCTGCTTCGCTTGCCATGCGGCAAGGCCTCCACGGGCCGGCGCGGTGATGCGCCGCAATCCGCCATAGGTCTGCGCGACATGCGCAGTGAAGGCGAGCATCATGTGATCGACGAAAAGCTGGTTCGTCTCCTCCGGCCGCTTTAACGCTTCAAGCAGCGAGGCACCGAGATGTCGGATGACGCCATCGTCGTGGCCGACGCCGGGCTGATAGGCGAGCTCACCGATCCGCGGCGCGCCGCTTTGCCTCGCCATGTCGTCCAATGCCGAACGGGGCAGATGGAAGAACAGAGAATGGAACGGCTTGTCGATCACGTAGCGCGGATCGCGCTTCAGGTCGTACAGATAGGTCGCGCCGCGGCGGATGTTCGATTTGGTGACATACCGGCCCTGCTCCCAGCATTCGCAATCGTCGTAATCGCGAAACTTGAGGCTGACGAGGTAGGCGTCGTCGGCGGGCAGCGAGCCGGACATATCCCGCACCGGGTCGTCGTTTCGGGTTTCGGTCACCGCCAGCTCGGCGCTGCGCAGCGTTCGCGTGATCAGCGAGGGCGCGTCCTTCAGTTGCAAGGGCTCTCCGAGCCTTCGTCCGTAGACGCCCGCCTGTGCCATTCTCGAAAATTTCCGCCTGCGAACCCGACCGGGTCTGCCGTGACCGGCATCCTGCGCGGTGATAGCTCATTAGCGAAAATCGGCAAGGCGCCGTTCGGCGCATCACGCGATGATGAACGGCCGGCCGACTCCGCCGCGGCAATTATTTCAAAATGATTTCAAGGCGTTTTGACGGTTTGATCCGTCGGGGCCACGAAATGCCGCACCTCCGGCGCGGCGCAGAAACGGACAAAGCATGGTGGTTTCAGGAAAGACGCTCGAGCCGCGTCGCGTTTAGTACGCTCCGACAGTTCCGCGCCTCATCGGTCGACGGAGCGGCCCGCAGGGAGGGAGCGCATGAGCCTTCAAACGCGAGCACGCCTCATGAGCAAGCCTGTCCTGCACCATCCTTTGCGCGAGCCTCCGCCCGCCGCGACTGGCACTTACCAGAACACCGTCCCAGTTGCCGAAGGGCGTCCAGATGCGGAGATGGCCCGCGTGCTCGGCACCACGCCCTTTCGCATGGCTCTGGATTCATCCGGAGCGGGAATCGCCCATTGGAAGCACAAGCCGTTGCACGACGTCGTCGAGCCGATGACCCATCACGTCATCATGGCCTATAGCGGCGCGATGCAGCGGATCGAGCGGCGAACGGGACGATCGGTCGCGATCGGAACCTTCCGTCCCGGCGTCGTGATCATCATCCCCGAGGGATCAAGCTCCCGCTGGGATATCCCGAAGCCCGCTGATATCGTTGTTCTCTATCTTCCCCGCAAGACGATTCAGCGCGTGGCCGACCAAGCCGGCGGCGGCGCTCCGATCGATCTGCTGGAGCGGACGGCGCATCCCGATCCGATCACATCCCGCCTGCTGCTCAGCGCGGCCGACGTCCTGGATGGCAGTGCGGCGCTGGATACGCTATTCAGACAGCAACTGACGGACCTGCTCGCCACGCGTCTCCTGGCCGCGCATACCGGCTCTCCCACCCCGATCGGGCCGACAATGGGCGGGCTGTCGCCGAAGGTCCTGCTCCGCGCGATCGAACGGTTGCGCTCGGACAGCGATGCGGACGTCTCCCTCGATGCGCTGGCGTCCGATGCCGACCTCTCGCGCTTTCACTTCTGCCGTGCCTTCAAGGAAAGCACCGGGCTCTCGCCGCATGCCTGGCTGCGCCAGCACCGGCTCGAGCAGGCCATGAACATGCTGCGCGACACCGACGACCCGGTCGTCTCGATCGCTGCGGCGCTTGGCTATTCCTCGCAGACGGCGTTCGCCGCGGCCTTCAGGAAGCTCACCGGCGAAACGCCGAGCGAATGGCGGCGGCGTCTGCGGTAGCCGCAATCGCTCTTCAGGTCGCGCAATCGCTCTGGGGCACTCGCAAATCCAATTCGCTACATCACTGCCATCCAGAGGAGACATCATATGCGAATAGTCATCATCGGCGCCGGCTTCGCCGGCATGTATGCCGCCCTTTCCGCAGCCCGCCTGCGCGACATCCAGGGCGTCTCGCCCGAGGAGCTCGAGATCGCGCTGGTCGCACCCGAGCCGACCCTGGTCGTCCGCCCGCGGCTCTACGAGAAGAAGCCGGAGACCTTGACCGCGCCGCTGCTCGACGTCTTCAACGCGATCGACGTCGTCTATGTGCAGGGCAGCGCCGAAGCCGTCGACACCAAGGCCCGCACCGTGCAGATCGTCACCGCCAAGGACGCGCGCAAAACGCTACCCTATGATCGCCTTGTGGTGGCAACCGGCAGCCGGCTTTTCCGTCCGAACGTGCCCGGCCTCGCCGAGCATGGCTTCAGTGTCGACAATCTTGCGGACGCGATCGCGCTCGACCGTCATCTGCACGACCTCGCCAGGCAGCCGGCATCAGCGGCGCGCGACACGGTCGTCGTCGCCGGCGGCGGCTTCACCGGCATCGAGGCGGCCACCGAAATGCCGGCGCGGCTCCGCGCAATCCTCGGCAGCGACACCAAACCGCGCGTCATCATCGTCGATCGCAACGTGGCGATCGCGCCCGACATGGGCGAGGGCCCGCGCCCGATCATCGAGGACGCGATGCGCAAGCTCGGCGTCGAAGGCCGCTTCGGCGCCGGCGTCGCCGAGGTCAGCAAGTCCGGCGTCACGCTTTCCAACGGCGAGCATATCGAGGCCGCGACCGTGGTCTGGGCGGCGGGCATTCGCGCCGCGCCGCTGACCGAGCAGATCCCGGCGGAACGCGACAATTTCGGCCGGCTGCTGGTCGATCGCTGCTTGCGGGTGCCGGGCGTCGAGGGCGTCTTCGCGACCGGCGATGCGGCCCGTGCCGCCTGCGACGACGAGGGCAATTACGCACTGATGTCCTGCCAGCACGCCACACGGATGGGCGCCTTCGCTGGCAACAATGCGGCCGCCGAGCTGCTCGGCGTCCCCACCAAACGGTACCACCAGAGGGCCTACGTCACCTGCCTCGACCTCGGCGAGGCCGGCGCGCTGTTCACGCGCGGCTGGGAGCGCAAGGTCGAAATGGTAGGCGACGAAGCCAAGAAGACCAAGAGGGATATCAATACCGTCTGGATCTATCCGCCGCGAGCCGAGCGTGCCGCCGCTCTTGCGTCCGCTGATCCGGAGCACGTCACCGAAGTCTGAGGCTCGGCTCGGCGAGAGCACCGCAACTGCGATCATCGCTTCCGCGCGCGGCGTCGTTCGATCGCTGTGCGCGGAAGCGACTCGAAGTATCGCGGAGCGAAACGCAGTTTAGAATCGTCCTTAGAAGTGCTCGAAAAATCTGAGGCGCATTGACGCAGTATCGCTGCGTTCACGTTGCGAGTTCGCAACACCATCGGCGATAAGCCCAACACTGGACGTGTTCTAATCACCGATCGGCTGCATACGTCTTTCATCGTGTTAGTGACGGCGAAGATGAAGGCGATGTGAGTTGACGGGGGTCGGATGTTTCGTCGCACTGCGCTGGCGGCCGGGTACATGGCCGGCAGCGGTTTGTTCGTGCTGAGTGTGGTGATGCCGCGTGAAAGCGTTGCGCAATCGGCGCTGCCGCCGGTGACGGTCGAAGCGCCGAAACAACAGCAGCAGGCGCGACGAACGCAGCCGGCGCGACGCGCGGCGCGTCCTGCACGCACGACGCCGCGATCGATCGCGAACCGGGCGCCCGCGCAGAACGTTCCAGCACCGGGGGCGAGTGGCGGCGGAGAGCGCGGCAACGGGCCGGTCACCGGCTATCTCGCCAGCCAGAGCGTCACGGCAACCAAGACCGACAGCCCGGTGCTGACGACGCCGCAGTCGATCTCGATCGTCACCCAGGATCAGATCCAGGCACAGGGTGCGCAGAACATCACCGAAGCGCTGCGCTACACGCCCGGCGTGACGATCGAAAGTTTTGGCGCCAACGCGTTCTTCGACGAGTTCAAGTTGCGGGGCTTCACCGCGCCGCGTTATCTCGACGGGCTGCGGCTGCCGACCGACACCACGACCTTCGCGGTCCCGCGCATCGAGACCTATGGTCTCGAGCGGATCGAGGTCCTGAAGGGCCCGTCATCCGGCCTGTATGGACAGTCCGATCCGGGCGGCTTGTTGAACCTGGTCAGCAAGCGGCCCACCGAGACGCCGCATTACGAGTTCGAGGGCACGTTCGGCTCGTTCGATCGCTTCCAGGGCGCCTTCGATATCGGTGGTCCGGCCGACAAGGACGGCCGGTTCCTCTACCGCATCGTCGGCCTTGGCCGCGACAGCAACAGCCAGACCGACTTCGTTCAGGACAACAAGCTGTTCATCGCGCCGAGCTTCACCTGGCGGCCGACCTACGACACCAGCTTCACCGTGCTCTCGCAGTACCAGAAGGTCGACAACAAGGGTTACCAGCAATACGTCCCGGGACAGGTGTCCTTCCTGCCCAACCCCAACGGACATATTCCCTACAGTCGTTACCTCGGCGAGCCCGGGCTGGATGGCTATCATCTCGAGCAGTTCGCGGTTGGCTACGCGTTCGAGCATCGCTTCGACAACATCTTCCAGTTCCGGCAAAACCTGCGCTACACCCAGGTCAGCAACAACCTCGCATCGGTGCGGACCGAGGGCATGGTGACGGATCGTCTGGTCGCGCGCAGCTACAACTACGTCAAGGCCAATGCCGCCAATGTCGCGCTCGACAATCAGCTGCAGGCGGATTTCGCGACCGGGCCGCTGGTCCACAAGGTGCTGGCCGGTGTCGACTACTTCGATCTGTGGGCGAATACCGACTATCGCACCACGCCGATTGCGCCGATCGATGCCTATAGTCCGGTCTACGGCACCGCCGTTCCGTCAGCCAGCTCGCTGGTGCCGTTCATTCTTCGCGACGACAGGCAGTCGCAGCTCGGCGCCTATCTGCAGGATCAGATCAAGCTCGATCGCTGGACGTTGACCATGAGCGGGCGCCAGGACTGGGTCAGCTCCGGCTTCACCAGCATGGCGTTCTATCCGCCCGCCGGGCATTATTCGCGCGACGACTCGGCGCAAACCGGGCGCATCGGCCTGAGCTACCTGTTCGATATCGGCCTCGCGCCCTATGTCAGCTACGGGACCTCGTTCACACCGAATCTCGGCGCCGACAGCGCCGGCCGGTCGTTCAGGCCGACGACGGGCGAGGGCGCGGAGGTCGGCGTCAAGTTCAAGCCGAACGGCTCGAACTTCATGGCGACGGCGGCGGCGTTCGATATCCGTCAGCAGGACGTGCTGACGGCCGATCCCCTCAATCCGCTGTTCAACGTGCAGACCGATGCCGTGCGCGTCCGCGGCTTCGAGCTCGAGCTGAAGGGCAATCTCACGCGCGAGCTCGAGATCACGGCGGGATACACCCATCTCGATCCGCGGGTGACGACGAGCATTGCCGGCTATGCCGGCAAGTACATGATGAACACGGCGCAGGACCAGGTCGCGGTCTGGGGCAAGTATACCTGGTATGACGGCGCGCTCGCGGGCCTTGGGCTCGGCCTCGGCGTGCGCTATGTCGGCGAGACCTACGGCGACAACTTCAACACCTTTGTCATTCCCTCCTATTCCTTGCTCGATGCGTCGGTCAGCTACGACTTCGCCTATCTGCGGCCGGACCTGAAGGGATGGAAGGCACAGGTCAACGTGACCAATCTGACCGACCATTTCTACGTTGCGTCCTGCCTGACCGGGCTTCCCTATTGCGGCCTCGGCAATGGCCGCACGGTGCTGGGCACGATGAAGTACACCTGGAACTAAAGCATGATCCCGAAAAGTGCGAAGCGGTTTTCGGAAAGATCATGCTTCAACAAAAGCATGATCCCGAAAAGTGCGAAGCGGTTTTTCGGAAAGATCGTGCTTCAACAAGAGGCTAAAGCTCGATGACGATCCAACCTGATCTCATCGCACTTTAGGTGACGAAATTGACTGCGACGACCAGATCCTTGCGGCGATGGGGCGCTGTCCATAAATGGACCAGCCTGATTTGCACGTTGTTCATGCTGCTGCTCTGCATCACCGGCCTGCCGCTGATCTTCCACGAGCAAATCGACGATCTGCTGCACAGCCAGGTCAAGCCGGCCGACGTGCCGCCAGGCACGCCGCCGGCCAATCTGGACCGTCTGCTCGGCAGCGCGCTGGAGCAGGCGTCCGGAAAGGTCCCTCACTTCCTGATCTGGGATCGCGACGATCCGAGCGCGATGTTCGTCAGCGTCGGTCCGACCATCGATGCCGATCCGACCAACAATTTGCTGATCCGGATGGACACCCATACCGGCGCCTATCTCGATGCGCCCGATGTGACCGGCCGCTTCACCTACATCATGCTGAAGCTGCACACCGACATGTTTGCCGGACTGCCCGGCAAGCTGTTCCTCGGATTGATGGGGATCCTGTTCTGCGTCGCGATCATCTCCGGGATCGTGGTCTACGCGCCGTCGATGCGGAAGCTGCGCTTCGGCGCCTACCGCGCGCAGCGGACCCGCGTCGTGCGCTGGCTCGACGTCCATAATCTCGCGGGCATCCTGCTCGTCGCCTGGACACTGGTCGTCGGTTTCACCGGGGTCATCAACACCTGGGCCGATCTCGTCCTCAAGATGTGGCAGTTCGGCCAGCTCGCCGAAATGACCGCGCAGTACAAGGACCGGCCGGTGCCGTCGAAGCTGACCTCGCTGAATGCGGCGGTCGAAGTGGCCACCCACGCGGTGCCCGGCATGACGCCGAGCTTCGTCGCCTTCCCGGGAACCCTGTTCAGCAGCAAGAGTCACTACGCGGTGTTCCTGCACGGCGATACGCCGCTGACCTCGCGGCTGCTGAAGCCGGCGCTGATCGACGCGGAAACCGGCAAGCTGACCGATACAAGGGACATGCCCTGGTATGTGACGACCCTGTTCGTCTCGCAGCCGCTGCATTTCGGCGACTATGGCGGCATGCCGCTCAAGATCGTCTGGGCGCTGCTCGACATCCTGACCATCTTCATCCTCGTGACCGGTGTGTATCTGTGGATGCGACGCCGCAGGGCCGGCGTGAGCCAGGAACGCGCGATCGCCAACGCCGCCTCCCTCGACAACCCCGCATTATCGTCGTGACGTCAGCATGGTCTCGCATCGTTCATTGACCCAGATCTTCACCGCTCCGCTCGTCATCGCGATCGTGAGCACGGTCGGATTGATCAGCGCGCTGGTCGGCGACGGCTGGTGGGATGCGGTCTCGTGGGCCGGGCTCGGCCTGCCTGTACTACTCTACGTGCACTTCATCTGGCGGCGCCAGCCGAATTGATCGGGTTGGCCTGATCGCGCCTCGAACCGGTCGCGCATTCAGCAAAGCCGATCCAATCGGAATATGCCGATCCCTGCGGTGTCTCATCCGCGGAGATGCGCGAGAAGCCGAACCGGCAATCGAACAAGCAGTCGCGGCCGCGCAGGTGCCTGCGTGTGGCGTCGCGCCGGCATTGTAAGATGACGGGTTTTCACTCCGGGAGCCCCGCCATGCGTAGCGGGTTGACCAATGCATCCAGGTCGCCCTGTCGACGATACGGCAGCAGCCTGGCCCAGCGGGCCAAGCTAAAACTGGGGTGGCCCGCCAGCAGGTCGGTTGAGATGCTGCGCGCTTCATCTTGCCGGCCGAGATTCCAGAGCGCCGCTATGAGTGTCGACTGCGCGGTCAGCCAGAGCGGCCGCTGCCTCAGGACGCGGGAGGCTATATCGTGCGCCGCCGCGAAATCTCCGAGATGAAATCTTGCGCGCGCTTCGTCCACCATGGATTCGTTGCGCTCAATCGGGCTGAGCCGTTGGGCGTGTTCCTCGTAGAGGACGGCTTTTCGGAAATTGCCGGCGTAGCCGTGGTACATGCCCGCCATGTGATGGGCGTCAGAGCTGCTGGGAGCGAGGCTGATCGCCGTTTCTCCTGCTGCCACAGCTTCATCATGACGGTGTTGATAGATACGAACATAGCCGATCACCAGGTATGCTTCCCCAAAGCTAGGGTCGGCGGCGAGAGCCCGATCAGCGCAGCCCAGTGCGGCTTGATACGCTTCATTTTCATCCTTGATCCAACCGAAGCGCGCCTGGTCAGTCAGGGTAAGACCCAACAAGTAGAGCGCCGGCATAAACGAGGCATTGATCTCGACCGCCTGTTCAAAAAGCTTCCGCGCCTGTGCGTGGGTTTGCCTTGCGAAATTAACGTACAGGGCGCGTCCCTTTAAGACATACTCATAAGCCAGCGGACTGCCCGAGCGTTTTCTCCACACCCTTGCGCGTTCGCCGACGGTCAACTGGACTTCAAGCGCTTCGACGATCTCTTGCGTAATTCGGTCCTGGAGATCGAACACGTCGTCCAGGTCTCCGTCAAAGCGATCCGCCCAGAGATGACCGCCGTCTCGACCATCAATCAACTGCGCCGTCAACCTGATGCGATTGCCGATCTTTCGAACGCTCCCCTCCAGCAGATAACGAGCACCCAGGATCTGCCCGATTTCGCGAATGTCCCTGTTCTGCCCCTTGAATGCGAAGCTCGAGTTGCGAGCTATTACCATCAATTCCTGAATCTTTGACAGGGTCGTAAGGACGTCTTCCGCGATCCCGTCCGCGAAATACTCCTGCTCGCTGTCGCCGCTCATGTTCTGAAACGGCAGCACCGCGATGGAGGGCTTTCCCGAAAACGGGCGCACGCGATGGGATTCGGCAGGAGTCGGATGGCGCTCAGCCGAAGTTCTGGCGCCAATCTTTATGCGCCAGGCGCGGATCGGTTCAGTGATGTTTTTCAGATTCTGTTGGCCCATGTCTTCGAAGGCCGCATCGACCTTGCTCCGGATCTGCCGGTAGGCGTCGTCAGACAGGCATATGCCGCCCGGGTCCGCGATGTTCTCCAGCCGCGCGGCGATGTTGACGCCGTCGCCGAAGATGTCGTTGTTGTCGATGATGATGTCGCCGACGTGAATGCCGATGCGAAATTCGATCCGCTGCTGTTGCGGTGCGGATGCATTAAGCTCCGCCATCCTGCTCTGAACCTCTACAGAGCTGAGCACGGCATCGACGACGCTGTGGAATTCGGCCAGCATGCCGTCGCCGGTCGTCTTGATGATACGGCCGCGATGAGCGGCGATCGTTGGATCAATGAGATTCTTTCTGGCCGCCTTGAGCCGCGCGAGCGTGCCTTCCTCGTCCGTTCCCATCAGGCGGCTGTAGCCGGCGACATCTGCCGCCAGCACTGCTGCCAGTCGCCTTTCCACTCGCTCGGGCGCCACGGACTACCCTAACTTGGAAGTTCAACCCAGCCAATTAAAGCACGTCGAGCTGGCTTCGGGCTAGAGGCCACGCCCTGGCTGACCGTTAGTCGCTAGTGTGCTGAATGCGAAGTTCGTGCGATTTCGCGGCAGCCACTTTCACGAACTTCGCATTCATAAAGCACACTAGAATCATAAGTTTGCTAGTGTCCTTATCGAATCCGAAGCTCGCTCCGAAGGTGCGGCAAATGATGCGAACTTCGGATGCGGGACACTAGATCAGCGCTTCCGTGCGCAGCGTCGCCTCGATCTCGCCGAGGATGCGCGCCAGCCGCTCGGCCCACGCCGTCTCGCCGGCCTGGTCGGAGATCAGGTCCTGGCGGATCTCGATGCCCGAATTCATCAGGCCGCGCGTCTCGCCATGCACGGGGATCGTGTAGTCGGTCTCGTCGCTGACCGCATAGGGCTCGTTGTCGCCGACCACGAGATCGCCCTCGGCGCGCAGGTGCTTCAGCAGCAGCGGCGGCAGCACCGTGTCGCGGTGGTAGAGCGTACCGATGTGCCAGGGCCGTGCGATGCCGGCGTAGACCGGCGTGAAGCTGTGCAGCGACACCAGCACCGTCGGCAGGCCCCGACGCGCACGCGCGCCGATGATCTCGTCGATGCGTTTGTGATAGGGATCGAAGATCTGCGCGGCGCATCTCGGCGGCCTCGCGCGACAGGCCTTCATTGCCCGGCACCGTGGTAGCCTCGCTGATCAGCGGGATCGAGCTCGCGACATGCGGCGGACGGTTGCAGTCGATCACAAGCCGCGAATAGGGCTGCGCGATCAAATGCGCGCCGAGCCGCTCCGAGAGCCGGGTTGCGACCCCGGCGATGCCGATGTCCCAGGCGATGTGCCGCACGAGCTCGCTGTCGGGCAGGCCGAGGTCGCCGAGCGGAGAGGGAATCAGCCTGCCGTAGTGGTCGCAGGTGAACAGGAACGGCGAGCGGCCGCCGGCATTGTGTTCAAGAACCGGTGAAGCGTCGGTGCTCGCGAGCAGGAACGATGGACCGCCTCCGTAATTCAAGGGCTTTTTTCCTCGACTTTGCCTATTCAGGGGGCATGCTGATCTGGAATCGGGCAGCTTTCTCTATAGATTATGCGGCCCGAAATCACGATGATTGTTTGAAGATGCCGCTGCTGACTATTCATCACAAGACCGTTTATCGCTACGCGCGCCCGGTGGCGTTCGGCGAACACCGCATCATGCTGCGCCCCCGTGACGGCCATGATCTGCGCGTGCTCGACAGCGCACTTGTGATCGATCCACAGCCGATGTCGCTGCGCTGGATCCACGACGTGTTCGGCAACAGCGTCGCGGTCGCCGCCTTCGACGAGCGCGCCGACACGCTGTCCTTCGTCTCGACCGCGACGGTGGAGCACAATCCGGCCGATACGTTCGCGCTGACGCCGGACGATCCCGCCTATTTCTATCCGTTCCTCTACGACGATGAGGAATTCCCCGACCTGCAGCAGTTCATCACGCCGCAATATGGCGACCCGAACGGCGAACTGTCGGCCTGGGCGCGGCGCTTCCTCGATGTCGAGGCGCCGACGCCGACTTTCAAGATCCTCAGCGGCATGACCCACGGCATCCGCGAGGCGTTCAGCTATCGCAAGCGCTATGAGCAGGGCACCCAACATCCGCTCGACACGCTGCGCACGCAGTCCGGCACCTGCCGCGACTATGCGCTGTTCATGATCGAGGCGCTGCGCCGGCTCGGCATCGCTGCGCGCTTCGTCTCCGGCTATCTCGCCATGCCGCCCGGCAGCGCGCATGGCTATGTCGGCGGCGGCTCGACCCATGCCTGGGTGCAGGTCTATCTGCCGAGCGCGGGCTGGATCGAGTTCGATCCGACCAACGGCATCGTCGGCACGCGCGATCTGATCCGCGTCGCGGTGGCCCGCGACCCGCGGCAGGCGATCCCGCTGCACGGCGTCTATCTCGGCGTGGCGGATGCCTTTCTCGGCATGGATGTCGACATCAACGTGGTCTCGGTCGGCGAGAATGCGGAGCAGGAGACGGCCTGACGATGCAGATCAAGGTCGGCTTCGAGATCACCTACACGGCGGCGCAGTCGACCCCGATGGTGATCATGCTGTCGATCCATCCGTCGCGCTACGCCGACATCGTCGGCACCGAGCGCCTTTCGACTGAGCCGGACGTGCCGATCGGCCTCTATCGCGACGGCTTCGGCAATGTCTGCGGGCGGCTGGTTGCCCCCAGCGGTGGCGTCACCTTCCGCGGCAGCGCGCTGGTGCGCGATTCCGGACTGCCTGACATCGTCAATCCGGCGGCGCAGCAAGTGCCGGTCGAGCAATTGCCCGACGACATGCTGCTTTATCTGATGCCGAGCCGCTATTGCGAGACCGACAAGCTGACCGACGTTGCCTGGTCGCTGTTCGGCAACACACCGCAGGGCTGGGCGCGGGTGCAGGCGATCACCGATTTCGTGCACCACCACGTGACGTTCGGCTACCAGCACGCCCATCACATGAAGTCGGCGCACGACGTCTATGAAAGCCGCGCCGGCGTCTGCCGCGACTTCGCGCATCTGGCGCTCACCTTCTGCCGCTGCATGGGCATTCCGGCGCGCTACTGCACCGGCTATCTCGGCGACATCGGCGTGTCGCCGGACCCCGCGCCGATGGATTTCTCCGGCTGGTTCGAGGTCTATCTGTCCGGCCAGTGGTACACCTTCGATGCCCGCCACAACACGCCGCGGATCGGCCGCATCCTGATGGCGACCGGCCGCGACGCCGCCGACGTCGCCCTCACCACGAGCTTCGGCCGCATGACGCTGACGAAGTTCGTCGTGGTGACGGATGAAGTGGTGGCGGCCTAGCGTCCCTCGGGATTTTCTGTCATTCCGGGATGGTGCGTTAGCACCAGACCCGGAATTTCGAGATTCCGGGTCTGGTCCTTCGGACCATCCCGGAATGACAACTGAACCCATGACCGACCTTCTCTTCGTCTACGGCACCCTGATGCGCGGCTTCGACCATCCGATGGCGCGGCTGCTCGCGGGCCATGCCGAATTCCTCGGGCCGGCGCAGTGCCGCGGCCGGCTCTATTTGGTGAAGCATTATCCGGGTCTGGTCGTGTCGGACGATCCGGCCGACATCGTGCATGGTGAGCTGTTTCGCTTGCGTGAGCGCGAGGCCATGCTGCGTGAATTCGACATGTACGAAGCCTGCGGCGAAGGCTTTCCGCCGCCGACCGAATATGTCCGCGAGATGCTCGAGGTCACGCTCGCCGACGGCAGCACGCGTGAGGCGTGGACCTATCTCTACAACTGGCCGGTCACCGAGCTGCCGCGGATCGCGTCAGGAAAGTTTCTCGAGCATTAGCGCTCGGACGTAACCGCATATGAGGTCATGGCCGGGCTTGTCCCGGCCATCCACGTCTTCGTTGCCGCGCGCAAGAACGTGGATGCCCGGGACAAGCCCGGGCATGACGATGAAGAGGGTACGTCACACCTCCCGCACCACGCGGATATCGACCTCGCGCTCGACATAGGTCCACTCCTCGGTCTCGCGCAGCATGCCGACCAGTTCGTCGAACAGGGTGACGTGGTCGGGGGCGAACTCGAACCAGGTCAGGAAGTCGAAGGGCATGCCGAGGTCGCGCGAATGAAACAGCTGGCGGGCGATCGCGGGGAGGAATTTCAGGGTGCCTTCAATGTGGTGCGACTTGTCCTCGAAGATGCTGCGGCGCTCCTCCTGGGTCAGCTCCCACCAGGCCTGCGACTTGCGGATCGGAATCAGCGCCGCGCTGGTCGCCTCGATGCGGCCAAGGCCGGCCTGCACGGCGACGAGCTTCTCGCGCTCCTCCTTCTCGGTGTAGCGCAGATGGCTGGCGACGCCGGCGAGCCGCCAGGAGGTCTGCGCCGGCAGCAGCGGCAGCGCGATCGACTCGCTCGCAACGATCGACAGCGCCGCGACCTTCGGCAGCGTCTCGCCCTTCACCCGTGTGATGGACGTGACCTGCCAGCCGCCGCTCTGTCCGCCTCTGAATGTCGTGAACATGGCCTATCCAATCCCGGAAGCGGGGAGGGGGCAAGGTGGCCGCACAGGCTCTCCACCGTGGATTTGGGGGTAGCCCGCTCGACGGAGCCCTGACCGGCCAGACCTGTGAATAGCCCGGAAAAGCCCCACATTGTTCGGCATGGCGGGCCGTGCCGCTATATGGCTAACCGGTTGTCCGCGATTCGCCGCCCGAGCCCAAAATCCTGACTGATGCGCTTCACGCCCCAGTTCCTCGACGAGCTTCGTGCCCGGCTTTCGGTCTCCGAAGTCGTGGGCAAGCGCGTCAAGCTGAAGAAGGCGGGGCGGGAGTGGAAGGGGCTGTCGCCGTTCCAGCAGGAGAAGACGCCGTCCTTCTACGTCAACGACCAGAAGCAGGCCTGGTTCGACTTCTCGTCCGGGCTGAACGGCAACATCTTCGACTTCCTGATGAAGACCGAGGGCGTGACTTTCCCCGAGGCAGTGGAACGTCTCGCCGCGATGGCGGGTGTCCCGCTGCCGGCGGTGACGCCCGATGCCGCACGGCACGAGCAGCACCGCCGCACCCTGCACGACGTGATGGAACTGGCGACGAAGTTCTTCGCGGAGACGCTGGCCTCGCGGCTCGGCGCCAAGGCGCGCGGCTACCTTGCCGACCGCGCCATCTCGCCGGCGACGCAATTGCAGTTCCGCCTCGGCTATGCCCCGCCCGATCGCTTCGCGCTGAAGGAGCATCTCGGCAAGCTCGGCATCTCCGTCGACGACATGGTCGAGACCGGGCTTCTGGTGTCCGGCGAGGACAAGCCCGTGCCGTACGACCGCTTCCGCGATCGGGTGATGTTTCCGATCACGGATCTGCGCGGCCGCGTCATCGCCTTCGGCGGACGCGCGCTGGAGAAGGACGTTCCGGCAAAATACCTGAACTCGCCGGAGACGCCGCTCTTCCACAAGGGCGACAATCTCTACAATCTGTTCACCGCACGGCAGGCCGCGCATGATGGCGCGCAGCTGATCGTGGTCGAAGGCTATGTCGACGTCATCGCCATGGTCACCGCGGGCTTTGCAGGTGCGGTGGCGCCGCTCGGCACCGCGCTCACCGAGAGCCAGCTCGCGCTGCTCTGGAAGATGGCGGACGAGCCGATCCTCTGCTTCGACGGCGACCGCGCCGGGCAGAAGGCGGCCTACCGTGCCGCGGACCTCGCGCTGCCGTTCCTCAGCCCCGGCAAGAGCCTGCGCTTTGCGCTGCTGCCTGAGGGGCAGGACCCCGACGATCTCGTGCGCTCCGGCGGGCGCGGCGCGATCGAGGAGGTGATCGGAGCTGCCCGTCCGCTCGCCGACATGATCTGGTCGCGCGAGCTCGAAGGCGGCAATTTCGCCACGCCCGAGCGCCGCGCCGCGCTGGAAGCGCGCATCAAGGAGCTCACGAACGGCATCCGTGACGAGGTGGTGCGGCGCTATTACCGGCAGGACCTGCAGGAGCGGCTGCAGCGCAATTTTGCGCCCGAGGGCGGACGCGGCGGTTATGGCCGCGGCGGCTACGGTCGGGGCAATTTCGGCGGCGGCCGCGGCGGCGAATCACCCCGCCAGTTTGCCCCCCGGGGACCTGCCCAAAACGGCCGACAGGGAGGCCCACAGGGCGGCCGGTTCGGTGTCACCCCCGGGTTTTCACGGGGTCCCTATCAGGCCGCCAGCCCCCAATTGGCCAACAGCCCGATCATGAAGGGCCAGCGCAGCGCCATGTCCCGCCGGGAAGCCCTGATCCTGCAATGCCTGATCAACCACCCCTGGCTGCTGCATGAGCACCTCGAGGAGGTCGCCGCCCTGGAACTGGCCCATCCCGAGGCCCATAAGCTCCGGGCCGGCATCATCGCCGCCTTCGCCAACGACCACCACCACTCCCCCGACGCCGAGGAGCAGGCCGAGAAGATGCGCGCCGACCTCGAAGCGGGCGGATTATCCCAGATTCTTCAAAGGGTTGAGCGGGCGATCACAACCCAGGCGGTGTGGGGCGCGCAGGTCGGCGCGGCGCGCGAGGACGTTTTATCAACCTGGCGTCAACTCGTTGCCTTGCATCAGAAAACCCACGCCTTACTTAGGGAAAGAAAAGATGCGGAAGCGGCTTTGGCTGAAGACTCCAGCGAGGCCAATCTGGCATGGTTGCAGGATATCCAGGCCCGGATGGCAGAAGCCGACGGGACCGAAGCCCTGATTGAAGGGTTCGGCGAATTATCGGGCCGGTTCCAGCGTAATGTCTGATAACAAAAATGCTGCGGACGGCGCTGGTCGCACCCGCAAAAAGACTCGCCAAATCTATGGTTTGGCTGCAAAAACAGGGTTAAGCGAAACTTAATAGCCTCGCGGCTATTGCAGATTGGAAACCGTCGAGACGGATGACAGGGGTGGCGAGATTATGCGCCGCCCTTTGTGCGTCGAGAGAGTAAATCTAGATTTCGTGCGGATGCGCGTGCGTGGCGCCATTTTGCACGACCGCGTTTCGGGAGCTTAGTGGATGGCCACCAAGGCAAAGACGCTGCAGGCGAAGGACAAGGAAAAGGACGACAAGGCAGCGGACGCGCCGGAGAAGGACTCCCAGGACGCGCCCTCGCCCTTGCTCGACCTGTCCGACGCCGCCGTGAAGAAGATGATCAAGCAGGCCAAGAAGCGCGGCTTCGTGACCTTCGATCAGCTCAACGAAGTCTTGCCGTCCGACCAGACCTCGCCCGAACAGATCGAGGACATCATGTCGATGCTCTCGGACATGGGCATCAACGTCACCGAAGCCGACGACACCGAAGGCGAGGAGGAGAAGGACGAGGCCGACGACGAGACCGATAACGAACTCGTCGAGGTCACCCAGAAGGCCGTCACCGAGGTCAAGAAGAGCGAGCCGGGCGAGCGCACCGACGATCCGGTGCGCATGTATCTGCGCGAGATGGGCACGGTCGAGCTGCTCTCCCGCGAAGGCGAAATCGCGATCGCCAAGCGCATCGAGGCCGGCCGCGAGGCGATGATCGCAGGGCTGTGCGAAAGCCCGCTGACCTTCCAGGCCATCATCATCTGGCGCGACGAGCTCAACGAAGGCAAGATCTTCCTGCGCGACATCATCGATCTCGAAGCGACCTATGCCGGCCCGGACGCCAAGGGCGGCATGAATCCGAACCTGATCGGCAACAACGGCGCCGAGGGCGCCGCCGCTGAAGGCAATGGCGGCGATGCGCAAGGCAGCGCGCCAGCCCACGTCGCGCCGCCGGCCGCCCCGCCGTCGCCGACCCCGTTCCGCGCCGCGCCCGCCGGTGGCGAAGCCGCCAGCGAGGAGAAGGATCCGGGCGAGGCCGCCGCCGAAGCCGACATGGACGACGACGAGTTCGAGAACCAGATGTCGCTCGCGGCGATCGAGGCCGAGCTCAAGCCGAAGGTGGTCGAGATCTTCGACAAGATCGCCGACAGCTACAAGAAGCTGCGCAAGCTTCAGGAGCAGGACATCCAGAACCAGCTCCAGAACGAGTCGCTCTCGCCGCACCAGGAGCGCAAGTACAAGAAGCTCAAGGACGAGATCATCGTCGAGGTGAAGTCGCTGCGCCTCAACCAGGCGCGCATCGACTCGCTCGTCGAGCAGCTCTACGACATCAACAAGCGCCTCGTCTCGCATGAGGGCCGCCTGATGCGCCTTGCCGACAGCCACGGCGTCGCGCGCGAGGACTTCTTGCGCAACTACACCGGCTCGGAGCTCGATCCGCGCTGGCTCAACCGCGTCTCGAAACTTTCCGCAAAAGGCTGGAAGAATTTCGTCCACCACGAGAAGGACCGCATCAAGGACCTTCGCCACGAGGTGCATCAGCTAGCTGCCCTCACCGGCCTCGAGATCGTCGAGTTCCGCAAGATCGTGCACTCCGTGCAGAAGGGCGAGCGCGAAGCCCGCCAGGCCAAGAAGGAGATGGTGGAAGCCAACCTCCGTCTCGTGATCTCGATCGCCAAGAAGTACACCAACCGCGGCCTGCAGTTCCTCGACCTGATCCAGGAAGGCAACATCGGCCTGATGAAGGCGGTCGACAAGTTCGAGTATCGCCGCGGCTACAAGTTCTCGACCTACGCGACGTGGTGGATCCGGCAGGCGATCACCCGCTCGATCGCCGACCAGGCCCGCACCATCCGCATCCCCGTGCACATGATCGAGACGATCAACAAGATCGTGCGCACGAGCCGCCAGATGCTCAACGAGATCGGCCGCGAGCCGACGCCCGAAGAGCTCGCCGAGAAGCTCGGCATGCCCCTGGAGAAGGTCCGCAAGGTCCTCAAGATCGCCAAGGAGCCGCTGTCGCTGGAGACGCCCGTCGGTGACGAGGAGGATTCGCATCTCGGCGATTTCATCGAGGACAAGAACGCGATCCTGCCGATCGACGCCGCGATCCAGTCCAACCTGCGCGAGACCACCACGCGCGTGCTGGCGTCCCTGACGCCGCGCGAAGAACGCGTCCTGCGCATGCGCTTCGGCATCGGCATGAACACCGACCACACGCTGGAAGAAGTCGGCCAGCAGTTCAGCGTGACGCGCGAGCGCATCCGCCAGATCGAAGCGAAGGCGCTGCGCAAGCTGAAGCATCCGTCGAGGTCGCGGAAGCTGCGGTCGTTCCTGGACAACTGACCAGTGCTAGCGCTGGGAGGGGCGGCGCTCTCGTCACCGAAGCAGACGACGTTCGAGCGGCAATCGTCTTTATTTCCGTATTATGCGGGCTTCTCGCAGAAGTTCGTGCGAGATGTTTTGGACGCGCTCGAAGTAGTGAGCGGACAGGTGGTGCTGGATCCTTGGAATGGCTCTGGTACTACGACAAGTGTCGCAAATGGAGCAGGATTAACGGCGGTCGGTATTGACATAAATCCTGCAATGGCTGTCGTGGCTAAAGCTCGGCTTTCGCCAACGACGACCAAAGACCTGAATTACGCTGATAGTCGTCGTTAATTGTGATTTTGTTAGCCTTGAGATCGTTGCAAAAATCGCCGACGGACATCGGTGAGGCATTAGCAAGCATATTCAACTTCCGGTCAGTACGAGCGCTTAAAGAGCAGCGCGGTTTCCTGTGCAGTCTCCGAACTGTAGCCGTTCGCCCTAGGGTTGAGCTGCGCAAAACTCTGCTTAAAGTTGAAATTTGCCCGACTTACTAGCTCAAAGCCAGCAAAATTTGCAAAGTCGGTCGCAAGGTGCGCCAAGTCGACGAATATTTCCTTGTAGTGAGACCCCTGCACCACAAGAACCATCCTCGCTCCAGGGCGAGACATCCCGCCAATTTTCTCCAAGGCACTGATCATTCTAGAAATATATGCGCTAAAAAAAGCCAAATAATACGTCCGCGACGCTTTCGATTCATGCGAAGCAATCTGCGTAAGAATCGATTTTGCGTATTCTCCAATGTGGCTCGGCATACAATCCGGGCCACGACCAACCACGGGTGAACCGATCATCGCTTTACGCAATTGCTCGATCGACAACTCTTCATCCAAGCGTGAAAGAACTACAAGCTCAGGTAGGGTCGCCTTAACGTAGTCGATACGAGTGAGATACGGCGGTGACGTTATGATCACGTCAGCCTTTATCTGCGGCAGATTCTCCGAAAGTAAATCTCCCCTAACGAGGGATACCTCGTTGTTGCCTCCGTTCGCAATTGAGACTTTCGATCTTAGCTCGACAAGTTCCGCGTCCAACTGCGTCCTTGTTATCGAGGCAATGGCGCTGCTGACGTCGGATTGCCCCAAATGCCACCACGTCGGATTAGTTGCGATCAGATCTCGCTCTCGAAGTTTTCTCCTGGTGAGACGAAATGTCGCTAGAAGCAGCATCGATTGCGTCGCCGACTCGTATGGTGAATCGCATGCCTCTCTCAGAAAGGCCTGCGACAAACGGCGACTACATTGTTTTAGGAGCTGACGGGCAGCATTGACATCGCCTGGGGTCGCAATCCTACTTCATAGAATCGATCCTCCTCGAGTTTCCGATTCCAAAGCTATTCGATCATTTCTGTATTGCTTGATCGCAAGTATAATCTTGGCTTGCTCGATCAAGCGAAGCGGCTGGCGCCCGCAGTTGCGGAGCAACTGGATACTTCACCAGTTACTCGAGATGATTTGATGGTGGCCCTCGGTGATCCCGAAGGATCGCCACAGTTGCTTGAATTCACGCAAACAGTAACGAAAACCAACGTTGATACGACTAGGGCCGTACGAATGCTATACTTCAATTCGGCTCTAAGGGGGGCAGAGGCTTAGCAGCCACATGCGTGCAGCTTCCCGATTTCACAAGATCCAAGGCGCATTCAATCGCCGAATTTCCTTCTTTCGCCAATGCCAAGCGAAGCTATTGATTGACAACGATCGCGCTTCGAACGCATGGGGGGCGCATGTCATTATCGAGTTAGACAACTTAATCATTTCGACCTTTCGCGAATTTTTGGTCTCTTCGAACTTTGGTGCTAAGACTTTGTCTGGCCGCTGGACTTTTACAGCCGTCCCACCGTTCCCGAGTGATGCGCATTTAAGTGCGCAGGCTTTGTCCATAGTGAATAGCGTAAAGTACAGGAAACTTGGCCGACCAGTCACAATCGATCGGCGAGACGAGCACAAATTTCGCAATCCTCGCGATGTCCGCAGAGTATTGGCGTCGTTGGGAGGTAGCAATCTTTCCGAACTGGATACTGCGCTTTCGCTAAATACGACGTTGTTTTCAGATATAGCCGTCCTTCGGAACTTCTATGCTCATCGAAACCGCGACACGTGGCGAGCAGCGAGCGATTATTTTGTGACGCGACGCGCTTACCCCCGATTTAAGAATGGAGCCGAACTGCTGAGCTATCGGCATCCATCATCGAGCGCAAGTGTAATAGCAGAGTGGTTGACTGACGCCGAACTATTCTTCGACTTTGCGCTGCAATAGGGTATTGGCTCGTTCGGTCGACAAGCTGAAGGTCAGGACTTGTTTTACCGCCGCTACTTCTTCTTCGCCCCCACTCGCTCGAGCCGCTTGATCTCCAGCGCCGGGCGGCCGCTCTTTTCGGCGATCTCGCGGTCCTGCTCGCGCAGGAAGGCGCGCACCGGCTCGTCGCCGTCGAGCCCGCCAATGAGCTCCGACGGCACGCGGCGATTGGAGCGTTGGGAATCGTCTTCATAGACGACGTTGAAGAAGGCGAATTCGCCTTTGGGATTGGTTCCGGGTTTCTTGGCCATGGCGGCTTGTCGTCGATCGGGGCGCCGCTGTCAAAGCAAATCGCCTGTGCCCGCGCGCCGGTCTGCCCTGCGCGATCGGGTTGCGTGCGGCCCTTGCGCAACGCCGGGCGCAATTCGGCCCGGCATGCGCTCGCGGCGCTCGTCCGGTCACATCAACGACATATACGGCTCAGCCCTCGAACAGCACGAACGCCGCCCACACGCTGGCGTCGCTCGCGCCCGCGAGCTTGCCGTCGCGCGCATCGCGCCTCGTCTGGCGCAGCGCATCGGAATAGGTCAGGCCCTCCGCGAGGTGCTCGTAGAACCGCACGGTGAAGTTCGCGGTGCCCTCGTCGGCGACCGGCCACAGCGTCAGCAGCGCGCGGCGCGCGCCGGCGATGCCGAGCGCGGTCGGCAGGCCGCGCAGGCCGCTGACGAAGCTCTCGTCGCCGCGGCCGGTTTCGCAGGCCGACAGCACCAGCAAGTCGAGCCCGGACAGGTCCCAGTCCATCAATTCGAAGGCATAGAGGTAGCCGTCATTCTCGTCGCGCAGCGGAAATCGGCTGTCGCCGGCGCCCGACAGCACGATGCCGCTCTGCCACAGCGTATCGAGGCCCGACGCCGTGCTGTCGTGATAGAAGCCGTGCGTCGCCAGATGCGCGATGCGCGCCTTGCCGATCGCCGCGCGCAGCGTGCCTTCGCTGACGCCGCGCCCGGTCAGCATCTCGACCGGCGCGCCGCGGGCGCGAGCGAGTTTTGCGATCGCCTCGATCTCGGTTCGGGTTGCGGGCAGCGGCATCGGCCCCGGCTCGCCATATTCGATGCCGCCGGCGAGCAGCATCGCGCCCTGCTGATCGAGCGTCTCGCGCGTATGGATCGCGATCAGCGCATCGGGGCTGGTCAGCATCCGGATCGTGAACTTGTCCTCCAGCAGGCCGCCGTCACGGCCGGGCAGCAGCGCGAACGGCACGGCGAACAGGAAGCCGTCGGGCACGACATAGAGCGTGGTCTTGTCCTGCAGCAGCGGCTCGAGCGGCGCGAACAGCCGCGCCCGGAGATTCTGGAAGCGGCCCTTGACGTCGGGCGCGTGAGCGTCGGGATTGGGCACGGTGGCCCGCGTCGCGCGCAGCCGCGCGATCTCGGTGCGCACGCCGGCGTCGACCATCCGGCCGGGATCGCCGAGATCGATCACGCGCGGCTCGCTCGTTGCAGTCTCGACGATCGCATAGAGCACCGTCGCCGCCAGCGGCGCACTCGCCTGGCGATCCGCCTTCCATTGCCGGGTGATGAAATAGTTGACGACGGCTTCCTGCGCCGCGAGCAGCTGTGACGGACGGATCGGGTCCTGCGGCAGCTTCGCGCCGATCGCATCGAGCCGCTTCTGCAGCGCCTTCTCGGCGGCGTCCTGCCGCCCCCACACCGATCGCGCCCAGTCGTCGATATTGCCCGACGAGAACAGCTCCTGCTTTTCGCCGTTGAGCCGGAGCGCCGTGCGCAGCAGCGTCGCGGTCTCCTCGTCCTTGCCGGCCATTTGCGTCTCGAGCTGGCGCAGCGCCGTGGCGTCGGCGCCGCCGAGTGTCTTCCAGCGCAGCACGGCGGCGGCAAAGGCCGGCTGCGCCACGGCGGAGCCGGCGCCGGTGGCGAAGCGGCCGAACGCGAACAAGAGATGGTCGGCATGGGCGCGGATCGCTTCGGCGACGGCGCGATCGCCCGATGTGCCGACCTCGCGCTTCATCCAGTCGAACATCTCGCGGTCGAGCGCGGCGAAGGCCCGCACCGCGCGGGTCGGATCATCAGCGATCAGCGCGGCCGCGATGCCGAGCTTGATCTCGAAGCTGATCGGATGCTGCGCCGTGAAGGCGCGGGTCGAAATCGCCAGCGCGGTCTCGCGCAGCCGCATCCCCTTGTCCCGCTCGCCGCGCTGCTCGCGTCGGCCGGCAGCCAGCACCGCGGATTTGATGCGCAGGAAGTCCGCAAAATTCGCGTCATTGGCGACAATCGCCTCCAGCCGCGCCAAGTCGGCCGGCGCGATCGCGGCGTCGCCGGCGGCGAGCATGTCGGTGTAGAACAGCCAGGCGTCGGCCTGTCCGGCAAAGCTCGGATCCTTCGGCGCCATCGCGACCGCGATCGCGCGGTGGCGGCGGAAATAGCGGCGGGCGTCGTCGAAGCGGCCGAGGTTGAGGAAATCCTGGCCGGCGTTGTTGACCGTCACCAGCGTGTTGAGATGGTTCTCGCCATAATGTCTGGCGCGCTTCTCGATCGCGAACAGATCGAGCTCGAGCGCCTTCGCCGGCGCGCCGATCTCGCGCAGCATGTCGGCATAATTGTTGGCGAGCTTCCAGGTGGTGCGGTGGTCGGGCCCCAGCGCCTTCTCCGCGCGCTCGAAATTGTGCCGGCCCAAATTGGTCGCCGACGCCGCCGAGCCGTTGGCGGACAGCGCGACCGCGAGCTTGTCGCTCGCGATCAGCGATTCCTCGGAGCCTTCGCCCCAATAGGCGTTGAACGCCGCGATCGCCTTCATGTAGAGCGGAACGGCTTCGGCGATCCTGGCGTGGTCCGACAGCAGGATCGCGTACATCAGCAGCACGTCGGCATTGCCGGGCGGCCTCTGCGCCGCCGCCTTGCTCTGGAACGCGCGTACGAACAGTTTTTCGGCGAGATCGTCGCGCTTGACCGCGCGCAGCGTCGCGGTCGCGTCGAAATACTGCTCCATGACGAACTGGGCGTCGTCGAGCTTGTCTGCGGCATCCAGTGCTGCAAGCAGCTGTGCATAGCCCGCGTCGAACTTGCCGCCGCGCGTCAGCGCGCCGGCGTTCTTCATTTGCGCGGCGATCGCCTGTGTGCTGCCGGCGCCTTGCACCGGCGCGCGTTTGGCGGGGGCGTTCTGCGCGGCGGCGGTGTCGATCGCTGCGCTCAAAATAGCGCCGAGCGCGAGCACGACACCGATCGAAGCGGCAGCCCTGCGCGCGCGTGCGAAACCCCCGGCGATCGTCATCGGCAGCACATCCTCATCCCCAGACGCGTCATCGGATGGTGTCCCCAGTGAAGGCGGCGTTGCAGCCGGCGTGCCTGGCTTTAGCGGCGCGGCTTTGCATGAACAAGACAGCGCGGCCGGCCGCCTGGCGGCGGAAGCGGCTTGCCCAGCCCGTGCTTTTGGTCGCGGCCGGCGGCTTCGGCGTTCATGCGTCGCGTCCTCAAATGCTGCCGTGCGGTGCGTCGCTCGCCCCGGGCACCGCCGCTTGCATGCCACCGGCAGTCAAGCCAACGGATGATGTTACCGCCGGTAGGCCGGCCGTTCGCGCAGAAGCGAGGGAACGGCTGGCGGCGGAGCCGCGCACGCCGGCGCAGTTTCCCGGCAGCCTTCTTTCGTATTGGCGCGCAAACGAGCGACGGCCGAAAGCCGAGCTTTTTCTGACCATCGTCACTTGCGCCATGCCGTCCGATTCGCGTATGAGGCGCATCCTTCTCTTTCTACAACCATCCCTTCGAGAACCCACCGCCGATGTCCAACGCCACAATCGACGCCAATAAGGCGCTCGTGCTCGCGCATTACGACGCCGTGACCAACCGCCACGATCCCGAGGCGATCCGCGCGCAGCTGGCGCCCGACTTCTTCGACCATGCGGCGGGCAAGCGGCTGAGCGCCGAGGACGTGATCGCGCATTCGGCCGCGATGCACGAGACCTTCGCCGACCTGTCGGCGGTGGCGGAATGCCTGGTGGCCGAGCGCGACATCGTCGCCGGCCGCTTCGTCTGGCGCGGCCGGCACCGCAGCCTATGGCGCGGCATTGCGCCGACCGGCCGCCACGTCGAATTCCGCGGCATGACGTTCTGGCGGATCAGGGACGGCAAGATCTCCGAGCGCTGGGCGGAGATCGATTTTGTCGGGCTGGAGCGGCAGCTCAGGGATTGAGCTTCAGCTACGTGCCGATCGATGGATGGATGCGCCGTGGTCATTCAGCGTGCGAACATGGATTGAGGCGCGTAGCTGCCTGCCGAGGATGGAGCGTCGTGCCGACACTTTGACTGCCTTGTTTGCTCCATGGCATGATCGGCCAATCGAAGCAGGGGGATTTTTGCATGCTCAGGTGTCGTTTGGCGGTTGTATTCGGCGCCTTGCTGCTTGCCACCCCCTCCTACGCCGCGCGCTGCGGCGGCAGTTTTCCCGGCTTCGTCCAGTCGTTCTCGCAGGAGGCGGCGAGCGCCGGCATCCAGCAGGACGTGATCTCGGCGGCGCTCGGCAGCGTGCAGCAGGATGGCGGGGTGCTCGCCTTCGACCGGCGCCAGCGCTACACCTTCAAGAAGAGCTTCGAGCAGTACGTCTCGACACGTGTCGGCCCCGGCCGCATCAATGGCGGTCGCGCGATGCTCCAGCGTCACGCCGCGCTGCTCTCCCGCATCGAGCAGCAGTTCGGCGTGCCCCGCCATATCCTGGTCGCGATCTGGGGGCTGGAGAGCGATTTCGGCAAGGGCGACACCGGCAAGCTGCCGGTGGTCCGCACGCTGGCGACGCTCGCGCATGATTGCCGCCGCACCGACCTGTTCCAGGGCGAGCTGCTCGCCGCGCTCAAGATCGTGCAGCGCGGCGACCTGCCGCTGCGCGACCTCATCGGCGCCTATGCCGGCGAGATCGGCCAGACCCAGTTCCTGCCGTCGTCCTACATCAAGTACGGCGTCGATTTCGACGGCGACGGCCACGTCGATCTCCGCCACAGCGTTCCCGATGTGCTCGCCTCGACTGCGAACCTCCTGCACACCAACGGCTTCAAGATGGGCCAGCCCTATGGCGAAGGCACGCCGAATTTCGAGGCGATGCGGGAGTGGAACAGGGCGGTGGTCTATCGCAAGACGATCGGGTATTTCGCCGATCGGCTCGTGGGGCGGTGACCGCTCTGCGGTCATCCCCGATGCGCAATTGCGCATCAGAGGGCGCGCCTCGGCGCGAACCCGGGATCTCGAGCCGCATATCTGCTGTCATTCCGGGATACGCCGAGTGGCGCAGGCCTGGAATCCATCGGGCCGCATCACGCATGGAAAAATGGATTGCGGGTTCAGCCTTGCAGGCTGCCCCGGAATGACGGGTTGAGAATTCTGGTGTCTCCATGGAAACCATCGGCAGCCAAAAAATCTGGTCGTTCTTCGACCGCCGCGGATGCCAGGTCGCGAAGAACTCGGCGGTGCGGGAGGGGCCGGGCCATCGCGTCGGCTCCTATCTCGAGCTCGCCACCAAGATCGCCGAGCTGCAATTCCTCAACCGCGATCATGTGCTGCTGTTTCGCGGCCAGGGCGCCGACTTCAGGAACATCAAGCGCAACTCGTCGCTGAAGCCGACGCTGTTTCGCGGCGGCCGCGGCAATCCCGATCAGGCGACGCTGGTCGGGCGATTCGATGCGCTGCAACGCGCCGAGCGGATCCTGATCGCCGAATATGCCAAGGAAAAGCTGCTCGGGCTCGAGCGGTTGAAGCGGCATCGCATCCTGCGCTGGTCGATCCTGCAGCATTACGAGGTCTGCACCACGCCGCTGCTCGACGTCACCCATTCGATCCGGATCGCCGCCTCCTTTGCCTCGCTGGCGGAGACCGGCACGGCCTTCCTCTATGTGCTCGGCGTGCCGAATCTGAGCGGCGCGATCACCGCGAGCGCCGAGGCCGGCCTGCAGATCGTGCGCCTCTCCAGCGTCTGCCCGCCGTCTGCGGTGCGCCCGCACATCCAGGAGGGCTATCTGCTCGGCGAGTATCCGGAGATGTCCGGCACCGAGCAGAAGGAAAACTACTTTCCCTACGAGATGGATTTCGGCCGGCGGCTGGTCGCCAAATTCTTGTTCACGCCGGCGTCGTTCTGGAAGAACGACAATTTCCCGCAGGTGACGAGGAGCGCGCTCTATCCGTCGGAGCGGAGCGATCCGCTGTTCCGGCTGGCGCTCGGGGTGAAGAGGCAGCTGGGCGGGTAATCTCGTTTCGCGATGACGCGCAGGTGTGACTCGCAGGCATAGTATGACCCGCGGGTCGTGCAACATCCTCGGTGTCGTCCCGGGCTTGGCCCGGGACCCATAACCACAAATTTCGGTTGAGTGCACGACGCTGTGGCCCCGGCGTGTCTCGCCAACCCGATCCTGTGGTTATGGGTCCCGGCTTTCGCCGGGACGACGGCTGTATGCGCGTCGCCGCCGCAGGGCCTCGGGTCGCGGCGTCGTGCGTTCGCTCACTGATCGTGCAACATCCTCGGTGTCGTCCCGGGCTTGGCCCGGGACCCATAACCCCAAATGTCGGTGTTGCACGACGCTGTGGCCCCGGCGTGTCTCGCCAACCCGATCCTGTGGTTATGGGTCCCTGTGTCTTGGAAGTCTGTCATGATGGGTTGGGCGGGAAGCCGTTGGGTCCTTGGCGCTTGACGCCGTGAGCCGGCTCGGCCTCCCGCCCGTTCCATTACCAACCTGAACAGTTGCACGAGGCTGCGCCAACAGACCTCGCATCACAGGGACAGGCACCGTGATCATACCCCCTCGTTATGTCGGAATCGACGTCTCCAAGAAGCATCTCGATATCTTTGATGAAGCTGACGGCGTGTCCAGGCGCATCGCCAACGCGGCACAGGCCATCACACAGCAGGTGGCGCGTTGGCGATGCGATGCGCTGGTCGTCTTCGAGGCCACGGGCGCCTATGACCTCGCGCTTCGCGAGGCCCTAAGCCAGGCCGGTGTCCGCTTCGCTCGGATCAATCCAGCTCGAGCTCGCGATTTTGCGCGGGCCAGCGGCCAACTTGCCAAAACCGATCCGATCGATGCACGGATGCTGGCGGCCTTTGGCCGGGTCATGCAGCCGGCAGCCGAGCGGGCCGCCAATCCCGCCCGCAACGCTTTGGCAGGGCTTGCAAAACGGCGGGACCAACTGGTTCTCATGCGCGCGCAGGAGAAGAACCGGCGCAGCGAGGCCGACGACTGCGCCATGGCCGAACGGATCAGTCGGCTCATTGAGGTTCTCGACGGCGAGATCGCCGAGATCGAGGCCGATATCAACGCATTGACCAAGGCCGAGCCGGAGATCGCGGACGATGCGCGGTTGATGCGCTCACTGCCGGGCGTGGGTCCCGTGGCTTGCATGCAGCTGATCGCGAAGATGCCGGAACTTGGACATGTTGGAGCGAAGCAGATCGCCGCGCTCGCGGGCCTTGCCCCCTTCAACGTCGACAGCGGCGCCTTCCGTGGAAAACGCAAGATCGCCGGCGGCCGAAAGCGCGTTCGTGACGCCCTCTATATGGCGGCTCTGAACGCGGTTCGTCGGGCCGATCCATTCAAGGCCTTCTACGCGCGGCTGCGACAGGTCGGCAAACCAGCCAAGCTCGCTCTCATTGCCGTCGCCAGGAAGCTCCTAACGGTCCTCAACGCCATGATGCGCGACAGAAAGCCCTACCTGCAGACCAAGCCGACATAACAGTTGCCGGCTTTCGCCGGGACGACAGGTGTATGCGTGTCGGCGCCGCAGGGCCTCACGTCGCGGCGTTGTGCGTTCGCTCACTGCTCGTGCAACATCCCCGGTGTCGTCCCGGGCTTGACCCGGGACCCATAACCACAAATGTCGGTTGGTTGCACGACGCTGTGGCCCCCGCGTGTCTCGCCAACCCGATCCTGTGGTTATGGGTCCCGGCTTTCGCCAGGACGAAGGGTGATGCGCGGGTTGCTCCGCGCCATTGTGCTACTGGCTCGCCCTCGCGGCATCGCGCGCGATCCGCCGCGCCGCCGTCTTCTCCATCATCCGTTGCATGGTTTTCCAGTAGGTTCCCGGGCGGAAGCGTTGCAACAGGTCCATGAAGCGGGCGTCGTTGCCGATCAGGATGCGCGGCTCGTTGTTCTCGATGCCCCTGATGATGCGCAGCGCGGCATCCTTCGGCGTGGTCTTCGCTGCGTTCTCGAACCGCTCGATCGATTGCGCGCGGCGGGCATTGTCGGTGACGCCGACCCCGGTGCGCGCGTTGCGCGCGATCGCGGTGGCGACGCCGCCGGGATGGACGACCGACAGCTTCACCGGGCTTCCTGCCGCCGAAAGCTCGTGCCGCAGGCTCTCGGAGAAGCCGCGCACCGCAAACTTTGCCGCCGCATAGGCCGCTTGCCCCGGCGGCGCGATGATGCCGAAGATCGAGGAGAGATTGACGATGTGCGCCTCGCGCTGCCGCGAAAGCTGCGGCAGGAAGGCGCGCGTGCCGTGCACCACGCCCCAGAAATTGATGTCGAACAACCAGTCCATCTGCGCCTGGTCGATCTCCTCGAACGAGCCCATGAGCGCCACGCCGGCATTGTTGACGACGATGTTGAGCGAGGGATGCGCCGCAACGGCGGCCTCCGCGAATGCCGTGATCTGGTCCGGCTCGCTGACGTCGAGGCGGTGCACGGTGACCTTGCGCGGGCTCGCTTTCGCGATCTCCGCGGCGGCGGCCTGCAGGCCGGCCTCGTCGCGGTCGGCGATCGCCAGATCGCAGCCGCGCAGCGCCAGTTCATGCGCGAGCGCGCGGCCGATGCCGCTGGCGGCTCCGGTCACGGCAGCGGCGGATCCAGGGATCGCGGTCATGTCGGGTGAGCTCCATCTCAACGGGGGTGGTGGTTGCCAGGCGAGGAACACGGCATTTCCACGCTTTTCTCAAATTGGAACTGAACCATCCAGTGATTTTGGGCATTTAATCTATGTTACGCGCTCGAACCGAAGCATTCAAACCAAGGGAGCCACACCCATGGGACAGTCAAAGCCCTATCGTGCGAAGGCCCTGGTGGTTGAGGACGACCCGATGCAGCGCGAGATGATCGGGCTGCTGCTGGAGGAAAGCGAGTTCGACGTCATCGCCTGCGAGAGCGCCGAGGCCGCCGAACTGGTGTTGCAGGGCAACGGCGACAACGTCGTGCTGATGATGACCGACGTCGAATTGGCCGGACACATGACCGGCATCGAGCTCGCTTATGCCGCGAAGAAATACAGGCCCGATCTCGACGTGATCGTCACCTCGGGCAAGCCGCTGCGGCAGCGCCTGCCCGAAGGCGCCTTGTTCTGGGCCAAGCCCTGGGCGCCGCTGGACGTGATCCGGGTCGCCGAGATGAAGGCGTCGGAGCTTTCGCATCGCGGATGGCGCAGGTCGTCATAACGGGGTGCCGGCGCCGGCGCCGGGCGGAGGCCGGCAGCCGCTTCCGCCGTCCCCGTCGCCGTGATATTGGCGGACGATGTCCCGCTCGCCGAGGATTTGAAGTGACGGATTTGAAGTGACCTTGTCCTTCCTGCTCACCTCGCTCATCGTCGTCGCATCGCCCGGCACCGGCGTGCTCTACACGCTCGCCTCGGCGCTGACCCGCGGCTCGCGGGCCAGCATGGCGGCCGCCTTCGGCTGCACGCTCGGAATCGTGCCGCACATGGTGGCGGCGATGCTCGGCCTTGCCGCCGTGCTCCACACCAGCGCGCTCGCCTTCGCCGTGCTGAAATGGTGCGGCGTCGCCTATCTGCTCTATATGTCCTGGCAGGCGCTGCGCGAGACGGGGACGCTCGCGGTTGACGGCGAGATCAAGGAGCGGTCGAGCGGCCGCGTCATCGTCACCGGGTTCCTGATCAACATCCTCAATCCGAAACTGTCGATCTTCTTCCTCGCCTTCCTGCCGCAGTTCATTGCGGCGGACGAGCCGCATCCGCTGGCGCGGATGGTCGAGCTCAGCTGTGTCTTCATGGCGATGACGTTCGCGGTGTTCGTCCTCTACGGCCTCTGCGCCGCCTCGGTGCGCGAGCGCGTCATCTCCCGCCCCCGCGTCATGGCCTGGCTGCGGCGGAGCTTCGCCGCAGGATTTGCCGCGCTCGGCGCCAGGCTCGCGTTGGCGGAGCGCTGACGTCGCGGCCGTCAGGCCCTGATGCAGGCAATAAAAAAGCAGGCGTTGCGCCTGCTGCCATGCGCCCCGCCAGTTCGGGGCCGATCGATGTAGGGTGGTGAATTCGAGGTTGACGTCGCTGCGACCGGTCGTCCCGGTCCGGGTGCCCGGGCAGGGCGAGAGCCGCTACCCGGGCTGGAATTCGTTACTTCTTGGCGGCCTTCTTCTTGTTGGCCTTTTTCGCCTTCTTCTTCGCCGCCTTCTTCGCTTTCTTAGCCATAGTATCCTCTCAAGGGTTAATGGTGGAACGCGACACGAGGGATGCTCGGCGGAGGGCCAGCCTCGCAACATCCTCGATGACAAGCTCAGCAGATTCGGAGCCGGCTGCCCCGCGCTGTCACGGCGCCGTCATCGTGTTATCCACAACTGTTACGCGTTTTCGTCAGCTTTTTCGCAAAGCGTTGCGCATGTCGCGCGTCGCGGCGTCGTCGCATCCGTCATGCTTAACGATGCGCAAACGGCGGATGCGCAGATCTTCATCGATTCAAAACCACAGCGCGGATTGGCACGTTGTGGGTGACGCTCCGTTAAGCGGCGCGGCCGCATGCTGTTCCGCAAGACAACGGGGATTGTCATTTGAGGAAGCGCCCGGAGGGGGCAGACGGTCATTTCAGGAGAGGCGAGGCCGATACGGCTCTCGAACAGGGGCGATGTTGAGCGTTCCGACGCTTTGGACGGTATTCATTATCAATTTTCTCGCGCTCGGGCTGATCTGGGCCTATGTCGCGCGGAGCTATCCTGCTTTCGGCGCGGCGCGGTTCTGGACCGCGTCGGCGCTCGTCGCCTCCGCCGGCGCCAGCTGCGCGATGCTTCGCGTGATGCTGACGGACTCGCTGCTGCCGCTGCTTGCGGCGGGGACCTTGATGGTGTTCGCCGCCGGCCTTGCCGCGATGGGCATCGAGCGGTTCTACGACAAGCCCGCGACCTGGCGCGCCACGTTGCTGACCACAGCGCTGGCCTTCGCCGGTCTCGGCACCTTCATCTTCGCCTATGACAGCATGCCGATGCGCATCCTGGTCTACACCATTGCCCAGGTCACGCCGTTCGCGCTGACGCTGAAGCTGTTGCTGTCGTCCGAGAACGGCCGCGTCAGCCCCGGTGCCCGGCTCGCCGGCATCGTCGCCTCCGTGCTGATCGGCATCTATGCGCTGCGCGCCGTCGGCGCGCTGCTGCAGCCCGGCGAGTTCTCCTTCGTCCGCTTCTCTGCGGGGCAGTCGCTGGTGATCCTGCTGATGGTGTTCCTGTCGATGGCGCTCAATTTCGCCTGTCTGCTGATGGCGATCGAGCGGCTGCGCAACGAGGTTGCCGACCTCGCGCTGCTCGACGATCTCACCGGCGTCGCCAACCGGCGACATCTGCTGCAGCGCCTGACCGAGGAATGCGCCCGCTCGGCGCGCAGCGGCACGCCGTTCTCGCTGCTGCTGATCGATCTCGACGGCTTCAAGACCATCAACGACACCCATGGCCACGCCGCCGGCGATGCGTGCCTGAAGCACTTCACCCTGATGGCGCAGACGCGCCTCCGGCCCGGCGACATGCTCGCCCGCACCGGCGGCGACGAGTTCTGCATCGTGCTGCCGTCCTCGTCCCTGCGCGAGGGCGCGATAATCGCGCGCCGCGTGCTCGAGGTCTGCCGCGCCGATGCCGAGCAGTGCACCGGCAGGGACATCCCGATCGCGGTCTCGATCGGCGTCGCGCAATGGACCCGCGAGATCGGCCTGCATCCCGATCGCCTGGTCGCCGCCGCCGACCACGCGCTCTACGATGCCAAGAAGGGCGGCAAGAACGGCTACGCGACCTACGAGCCGAAGCTGCCCGAGACGGTCGAGGCGAGCCTGCGCAAGCGCGCCTGAGGGTGCTAAAGCATGATCCGGAAAAGTGCGAAGCGGTTTTCCGAAAAGATCATGCTGAATAGAGAGACGACACCGGATCTTCCGTGATGATGCTTCGCCTGCTCACCGCGCTCGTTGCACTGGTCCTGTCCGCTGCCGCGTCAGCCGAAACGCCCGATCTCGCGACCATCGCGCGATCGCACGGCACACCCGACATTCCCGGCTTGAAGATCGTCTGGCTGGCGCCGTGGGGCGATGTCCGCAACGCAAAGCCCTGGCGCAACATCATCGTGCACCAGACCGAGGGGCCGCAGGGCTCGGCGCGATATGGCGCCGAGGCGCAGCAGAAGAACCCGACGCGGCGCGGTGTCACGGTCTGGGTCGAGACCGACGGCACGGTCTATTGGGCGGTCGCCGAGAATTTGGTGCCGACCCATGGCGACGGCGCCAATCGCAACGACAACAAATACATCGACAACCGCTCGACCTATCGCCAGGTCGTGCGCGACAACTCGATCGGCGTCGAGTTCGCCGGCAACTATCCCGACGTGACGGCGGGCCCGACCGAAGCCCAGGTCGCGGCCTGGCGGGTGCTGGTGAAGCTGCTGCGCGCGCGTTACGGCATTCCGCCGGAGCGCGTCTACGCCCACAACTGGATCGACTTCAAGGATGCCCGCTACTGCGAGGGCTGCACGCTCGCCACCATGGCGCGAGAGTGGGGCGAGTAGGGCGGCGTACTCATCAAAATCCGGGACGCCGGCGTTCGGGGACGAAGCGGCAACCCGACCCGACCTCAGGGATACCGCCTTCTGACCCGAAGCGGTCATGTGGCTGTCCCAACCCCGACTCCCACCTTAAAGGTGACAAATTTTCAGACATTGAGAAGAGCAGGCGAAAGTTTGCTGCGTGACGTCGGAGTGCACCAAGATGAGCCCTTCCGGAGCTTTGATCGCGATCCTGCCGTGCAATGACCTTGATGCGTCGGAGCGGTTCTACAATCGGCTGGGCTTTGCGCGCCCGGACGGCGAAAGGCCTGCTCCGGGAGAGCCCGACACCTATCGCATGCTGTCGAACGGGAAGGGCGGATATCTGCATCTGACGGACGCGGTCGAGGGATGGCTGACGCCGGGCAGAAACCCTTTTGGGCTTTATCTTTATCTCGAGAGTGTTGATGCCGCGGCCCGCGAATTTCAGCAATCGCCCGAAGACAAGCCGTGGGGGATGTACGAATTTGCGGTCTCTGATCCAGATGAAACGCTGGTCCGTGTCGGTTGGCCAACCCGCCTCCGCACCGGAGCGCAATAATTCGTCTGCTTTTGGCCCCTAGCCGACATAGCCAAGAGCGCCTGCTTTGTCCGCTTCGTCGGATGGGTGGAGCCGGCGATCGAATGTGGACGATGGGTGTTGCAGAACAAGGACTGGCGTTAACGACGCTTGGCGATTTCCAGCTTGAGCGACATCGCTTCGAAGCTTGTTAAAATTTGCCGGATACCCCTTCCGGGCATAGCGATCAGGGGAGAGGTATGGGTAAGCGAGCCAAACGTGGAAAGACCGAGACGCTCGCGCTACCGGTGGCCGGAAGAGTTGCAATCGGCGCAGTAGCCGCTGCCGCATTGGGGTACGGTTTGCTGTCGCGCCCGGCGAGCGTCCAACCGATACGGAAGCAAGCCGCGCACCAGGCCCCGGCGCCATCGACTCCTATTCACGTAGCGGCACCGGTTCAGGTTCCAGCGCAAGCTCCGGTTCCAATCCCGGTCCCCGCGCCCCGGATCGAAACACCAGCCGTCGCTGACGCTCCCGGAAAATTTGTTCGGCAGGTGGTTGACTACGTCAGTCACCAGGCCCCGGGCACCGTCATCATCGATACCGGAAACACGTTCCTCTATTTCGTCCTGAACGACAGGCAGGCGATGCGCTATGGCATCGGTGTTGGCCGCGAAGGTTTCACATGGTCCGGTGAGCAGACCGTGGCCCGCAAGGCCGAATGGCCGGATTGGCATCCGCCTGCGGAGATGGTCTCGCGTCAGCCCTATCTGCCGCGGTTCATGGCGGGCGGCCCCGGCAACCCGCTCGGCGCCCGGGCGATGTATCTGGGCGAGACCGAATATCGAATTCACGGCACCAACAATCCCGCGACGATCGGGAAGAAGGTGTCGTCTGGCTGCATCCGGCTGACCAACGAGGACGTCACGGATCTCTACGAGCGGGTGAAGGTCGGAGCGAAAGTGATCGTGCTTCCGGCACAAGCCGCCCATCGACCATTCCCGGGCGCGCCGCCCGACGCTGCCGTCTCATCGCAGGAACCGGCGTCGCCGTCGAGCCGGCCCTCGGCAGCCAACGCGCAACCGCAGTCATCTCGACCGAAGATGGCCGACGCCCAGTAACTCAATTCCTCTGTCCCAGATCTACAACTTGAGAAGCAGCCCCTGATCAAAATGGGCTAGGTGGCCGCACCGGAACTTGCGGCATGCCAGGCGTCGGTGCGCTGTATGAGACCGTATGATCGCGTGCGTGGGGCATTGGTAGTAGCGCGCTGCAGCAACAGCGGTTTCTTGTGGATCAAATTCGGGAAAGTCGTAGCGTCGTGAGTAGAGGCTGTGCCGCTACAGCCTTCCAGCCCCGGCAGCCCCAGCTCACCCCCTGAGCTGGGGCTTGCCCGTTCCTCGTTCGATGGTCGATCGAGATGGATGACGTCGAGTACGGCCTGATAGGTCTAGCGATCGTTTTATTCGTCGTCGGCGGGGGCGCTCTTCTGCTCGGATGATCAGCGCTACAACCCCCACACCATCGCGATGGCCAAGAGCACCAGCATGCCTTATCGCATGGTCGAGGTGTGGTGGAACGTCGGCCAAATCCGCACGACTGAGCACATCGTAAATCGGCAAATGCCCGCGGCAATTGCCATCCCGAACTAGTCCTAACCAACAGACGGGCAGGCAAATCGCGTGCGCAAAAGTAGTAGCGCGCCGCAGCATTGCGGTTGGCAGTGGATAGAAACTGGGAAAAAGGCGCAATGTAGCGTCGTGGGCGGAGGGCGGCCGCCACAGCCTCCGAAGCCGCGTCAGTTCCAGCTCAATCCGCCTTCCAGCTGGGCGCACCGGACGGGGAGGGAGATCTCATGAAGGCAGCGCTCTTGGCATTATCGCTCGTTGGTCAGCCGCCCGTACAAATTTCAGACAGTGTTCCCAACTTCGATATCAACGCGCTTTGCGCGGACGTTTCCGTTGACGATAAAGCGTCGGGACTTCCCCAGGACGCGAGTAAGTGCGTGAGTGACGAGGCGGTTGCGCGGCAGCAGCTAAACTCGATCTGGCTAACTGTCCCGGCAGGACCGCGAGAAAGTTGCGAACTCGAGGCGGGGTCAGGGCAAGTACAAAGCTATGTCGAACTCCTCATTTGCTTGAAAATGATTGACTGGGACTCGCCATCGACAGTGCCCTCTCAGAGGCCCAAGCAAGGTTCGAAAACGCCAGGCAATTGAGCGCCGTTCGAAGAATTGCGGTTGAAAGAGGCCGCCAGCTGAGGCGGCGGTAGGTCAGTTTGAGAACTGCCCCCCGAGAGATTTTCCTTGGTTAAATAACGATGTTTACCAGCTAGGACGGAACGGCCCTATTCTTGGGCTGTGAAGCGTACGGAGAGGTCACCATCATGTTGGCCGATCAAACGCACGGACCGGCAAAATGAAATGGCTCCGATCTGGCGGCCAGACCGGAGCCATACGCGCGACCAAGACAATTCAGTCTTCCGAGCGCAGGGCCGCCTCGACGCGCTGGATCAGCCGCTCCCGCATCTCAGGCATGGCCCCGCCGAGCAGGAGGAAGACGCGGACGATCGGCAAATAGGGCTGCATCGCCGCCGTCAACGCCGCAGGGGCTATGCCGGCCAGCCGCGCATACTCCGCCTGCAGAACCGAATTGACCGTGGCCCGCTCCGGATCGTCGGCATGTTCCGGGCAAGCTCGGCAATCAGGACATGGCACTGTGCAATCTCATAGGCGGCGGGCGCACGAGCCGCGCCGAGCCAGTCGATCAGTCTCGGACCCTGCGCCGTCATGATCACGTTGCCGGGGTGAAGGTCGGAATGGCACAGCACGTCATCGGGCGCGAGGTGCTCGATCAGCGCGAGGACGCCGGTGGTGATGCGCTCCGGAAGCACGCTGCCGCCGAACCGCAATCTGGCGTCCATCGCCTCGCGCAGCGAGAGTGCGTCCGGCGGCGGTCGCGTCTTGTGGACGGCACGGCAGAGCGTCGCAAGGATTTCGCCCGCTTGTTCACGCGTGATGGCGCCGGTGCGCGTAGCCTGCGTCAGGGTCGGCCCATCGAACCGCGGCAGCACGATGCCAAAGCGGCCGTCCAGGGTGACTTCGCCGAGCACCTCCGGCGCTGGGCCGCCGGCGGCGAAGACCGCGCGGGTCATTTGCGCCTCGTGCCGGACGACCCACTGCGGGATACCTGGCCTGGACAATTTGACGACCTGACCGGGTGCCCAGGCGTGGACATCAGCGAAGACGCCTTGGCCGATCTTTTCCCCCAGCGATCCCTGCATGCCCGTTCTCCGCCGTGCAGAGGAAACACCGGCGGCGAGCAAAAAGAAACCCCTCCGTCGCGGGGCCGCCGGACACCATGATCGCCTTGTAACCTGCAGAGACCTTCGTCCACTCCGCAAACTGCGACATCAAAGAGCATCGCATGCTGCGATGTCGCACGTGGTTCAGCCCTGCCAACGTAGCCGGTTAAACCGGTACGATGCCTGCTCACCCTCTTCTGCTGTGGATCAGAACTCGGCGAGCACCCGGCTGGTCGACCGTTCGTGGAGCGGCACCAAACCGTGGGCTCGAAATTCTCTGCGCTAGCGGCAAGGCTTTGGCGAATCTCGTCCGAGGCCTTTAGCTCGGTTCAATCCAATGGGAAGGGTTCGAGACGTACATCTTTCCCCGCGTTACGAAAGCGGACAATTCAAGTCCCAGACCCAAAAGCGGCAAGTCAAGCACAATGACGCCAGAGCCCTTGGCTGCCTCGAGTCCTCCGTACAGCGTGTGGAGTGCATTTCTCAGGTTCTGAAGTAAGCCGATCGCCGTAAAGGTGCTTCGCGCATTCAGCGTGGGCGCCACGTACTTGCCGTTTTTCAAGCCATCGATGAAGTGCTTGCTGTGACGGATCGATTGCAGTGCCGATTTCGAGATCAGCTTCTCGGTAAATGCGACATTGACGCCCCAGTCATTCAAGGATTCATGGTCCAGCTCATATGGAACCCTGAAACCAAAGCCGATGACAGCAACGGCCCCTCCGCTGCCTCCAAGACCCAGTCCCCACCGGCTGCTGACAATCTGGAGGTCAAAGGTCTCCAAATCTCCAAGGTTCACGACGTACGCGGTGGTGCTCTCGACGCCGCCGATCAACAACTGTCCGCCAGACTTGACGCCGAAGCCGAGCCAGCGCTTGAAGAATTTGGTTTCCGCCGGATAGAATTGAGGTTTCGGTGGAGGTGGCGGCGGCGGCGGCGGTGGTGGCGGGTTTGGCTTATTCCAAACCGAGATGATGACACCACGCCAGGTTTCGTTTTCCACCCCGTCCCTTTCACCTGCATACATGGCCGCTCGTTCCCCTTTCGCGACCTCGAACGCAACTTTGAAGTTGTTGGGCACTTGCTTGCGAAGCAAATCAACTACGGCCCGCAGCCTGTTGTGCGACAACAGCATGTTGAACTCGTCGCTGCCGGTACGACTTGCAAGTCCGATGATCGTAAGGCTTCCTCCATCCCTCAATTTCGGAGCGACGACACTAGTCAGCCAATTGGAATGTTCCGGCTTTATGGCGAACTTGCCGACGTCAAAGTTGAACAGCTTCGCGGCAATCGTATCCGGTGCCTGCGATCCGTACTCCTGGAGTTTCCCGGGTGATGCCATGTTGATTATCTCCCAACGGAGAGACCGACTGCGGAACGGGTGGAACTCAGATCGAAAGATTCGTCGATTGATGGGTCGCCCTGGACGTTATGTCGGTTCATCGTCGCCCTCAGATTTCCCGTCAGCGACTTTAAGGGTGCCGTCGAAGTCGGTGAAGGCGAAGCCATAAGACACTCCGTGGTTTTCGGCGGAATGAGCGTACGGCGGCTTGGGTTTCATCGCGATGTCGCGGCATAGCGCGGCAGTGGGCGAGCAGGGCCACGTACTCCATTAAAATCCAGGACGCCTGCTTTCGGGGACGAAGCGGAAACCCGATCCGAGTTCGGGGATATCGCGTTCTGACCCGAAGCGGTCCGGCACGCGGATGGCGCGTCGTCGCGCGCGCCATCCGCTCCTACAATCTATCTCTTGCTATCCCTTGCGAAGAAAAAAGAGCCTAGGCCTTCAGGTCCGTGATCCGCATGATCGCGACCACATTCCCATCGTTGTACGCCTGCTCTTTTGTTTCCTTGTTACAGGTCCAGACAAAATTCTTCTTGCCGGTAAAGGTCTTTCCCTCCTGTTCAAGCCGAAGCTCCCCTTCAGTGATATGGCAGATCATGGCATTCATCATCGGGGGGCCCATGGTCTTCGATCCCGGCTGCATAATGACATCGCGCATTGAGACCGTCTTAAATCCTGGGATCAGGGATGGTGTCTCGCCTTCATATTCACGCACCACGACACCTGGCCAAGGTGCCGTATCCTTGTAGCCCGTGGCTTGAGCCGCGGCGGGCTTGATCATGGCAGTCGAAACCGCTGCCAATGCGATTCCCAGTGCGGACCTTCGATCGACCTTCCTCATCGCTTTTCTCCCGACGTTACCGAACGAGCGGCCGCAAATGCAGCGCGCAAGGTTCGTGGTGAACGGTGGTGCGAAACCGAAAAAAGAACGGCCTCTAAGAGAGCGTGCCTGCCGATAGCACCAGTGCTGCTCGTTTGCCCGGACGGTGATTTCGGCACGTCCCGCTTCAAGGGCCGTGACATTCTACGCCACCTGACGCATCCGGGGAACAGGTGGCGTTGCACGAAGACACTGCAGCCTGTCGGGAAGGTCCGAAACTGGCCCGTTAGCCGACATGACCGAGTGCGCCTCGCGTGTCCGCACCCGAGGGCTGATGCGGACATTCGTCGGCAGGCGGATTGATGGCGACACGCCCCGGATCGAGGTGCGTGCCGAGGACCACTTTGCAAACAACAAAAAAGCCGGCGTTGCCGCCGGCTTTCGTGTCTGTTGGCTTTATCGCTGCGCGATCAGTGCGCGGCTTCGAGCGCGGCTTCCTGCCGGGCGATCGTGCCCTTGACCGCGGACTGCACCTTCTCGAAGGCGCGGACCTCGATCTGGCGGACGCGCTCGCGCGACACGCCGAACTCGGCGGCAAGGTCTTCCAGCGTCATCGGCTCATCGGCGAGGCGGCGGGCCTCGAAGATGCGGCGTTCGCGCGGGTTGAGCACGCCCATGGCGCCGTTCAGCGCGTCACGGCGGTGATCATACTCCTCGTGCTCCGCCATCATGGCTTCCTGGTTGGGCGTGTTGTCGACCAGCCAGTCCTGCCATTCGCCGGCTTCGCCGTCGTCGCGGATCGGAGCGTTGAGCGACGCGTCGCCACCGAGGCGGCGGTTCATGTCGATCACGTCCTGATCGGTGACGCCGAGGCGCTTGGCAATCATCTTCACCTGGTCGGGGCGGAGATCGCCTTCGTCCAGCGCGTTGATCTTGCTCTTCGCCTTGCGCAGGTTGAAGAACAGCTTCTTCTGGTTCGCGGTGGTGCCCATCTTCACGAGCGACCAGGAACGCAGGATGTACTCTTGAATCGACGCCTTGATCCACCACATGGCGTAGGTGGCGAGACGGAACCCCTTCTCGGGTTCGAAACGCTTCACCGCCTGCATCAGGCCGACATTGCCTTCCGAGACGACCTCGGAGATCGGCAGGCCGTAGCCGCGATAGCCCATGGCGATCTTGGCCACGAGGCGGAGGTGGCTGGTGACGAGTTGGTGCGCCGCGTCGCGATCGTCATGCTCGCGCCAACGCTTGGCGAGCATGTATTCCTGCTGGGGCTCCAGCATCGGAAACTTGCGGATCTCGGCGAGGTAGCGAGAAAGGCCGGATTCTCCATTGAGGACCGGCAAAGCAGCGGTACGGGCCATAGTGCGCCCTCCAAAAAGGTTCAGGCCCCCGATAGCGGCGGGCCAGGCAGACGACCGCTGTGTTAAAGCCGGCCGTAGCTGCGATGTTCCGCGTTGGATATTCAGCGCAGGTGCAACATACACCAAACTGTCCGTGAAAGGGAAGGATTGCTGACGTCACGTCCCCGTGTGGCAGCTATAACTTTTTGTCATAACGCGGCTTTTCCGGAAGGGGTGCGTCATACCGCCGCTTCCAGCGCCCGTTGCAGGAGAAGCAAGTCCTCCGGCAAGGGCGCTTCCCAGTGCAAAAATTCCCCGGTCCGGGGGTGCTCCAATGCCAGCAGATAGGCGTGGAGGGCCTGCCGGCCGAGGGCGGTGAGTGTGTCCTTACCTTCCGCGCCGAGCTGCCCGGCCTTGGTCTTGAAGTGGGCGCCGTAAACGCTGTCGCCGAGCAGCGGGTGGCCGATATGAGCGAGGTGGACGCGGATCTGATGGGTGCGGCCGGTCTCGAGCTCGCAGGCGAGCAGGGCGGCGACCGGCTTGCCGTCGCGTCCGGCAAAGCTCTCCAAGATCTCCCAATGCGTCACCGCCTCGCGGCCGCCCTGGCGCACCGCCATCTTCTCGCGCGCATGCGGGTGGCGATCGATCGGCGCGTCCACCGTACCGCGATGCCGGTTCGGCACCCCCCAGGCAAAGGCCATGTAGCCGCGCCGCATCTCGCCGGTGCGGCCGTGGTCGGCGAATTGCGCGGTCAGCGACTGATGGGCCAGGTCGTTCTTGGCGACCACCATCAGCCCCGTCGTGTCCTTGTCGAGCCGGTGCACGATGCCGGGCCGGCGCACCCCGCCGATGCCCGACAGCGAGGCGCCGCAATGGGCGATCAGCGCGTTGACCAGGGTGCCGGTCTCGTGCCCGGCCGCGGGGTGCACCACCAGCCCTTTCGGCTTGTTGATGACGATGATGTCGTCGTCCTCGAACACGATATCGAGGGCGATCTCCTCCCCCTTGGGCTCGGCGGGCGCCGCCTCCGGCACGTCGATTATGATCGTATCGCCCTTGGCGACATGATAAGCGGGGTCGCAGACGACGGCGTCCTTGACGGTCACGGAACCGGCGAGGATCAGCGCCTTCAGCCGGGACCGCGACAGTTCGGGACTGCGCTGCGCGAGCACGCGGTCAAGCCGGGCCGAGCCCTCGTCGCCGGCGACCACGACCTCCAGCTTCCGACCGCCATTCGAAGAGACTTGTTGCGAAGACACTTGCAAAGATAGAGCCTTGTGATGACCGACACCGCTGTGACCGAACCGACCCCCGACCAGGCCGCGCTGATCGCGCGGGTGCGGCGCATGATGCTGATCGCGGGCCTGACCTCGGCACTGGCCGTGGCCGTCGTATTGATTGCCATCGGCTACCGCCTTTATCGCAGCGAGGGAAGCCCCGTTTCCGTTTCCGACGTCACTGCTGCGCTGCCGAAAGGCGCGCGCATCGTCGCCACCGGTGTCGCCGGCGAGCGCTTGATCCTCACGCTTGATGTGGGCGGTGCAACAGAGATCCGCACATTTGATGCAAAGACGCTGAAACCTGTCGGCAGGCTGAGCTTCGTCAACGAGCCCTGATCGCAGCGCTCGCGAAGCCGCGCCATCGATCAACCAAAAGCTGCAGCGCATTTTTTGCGCATGCGTTCGCGCATCGAGAAGGTGTGCCGCCATCTTTTCGGCCGAGTTGCACGTTCAGCTTGCGCCATGTCGCGATCCAACCCCAGCGCTTCCATCGAACAGTCTGGTGAGTCCGATGTATCGGGCTCGTGCGCCGACCCGACGCGCCGCGCGGTGTTGACCGCGCTCGCGAGCTGCGCCTGTCTCGCCGCGATCGAGCCTGCGGCCGCCGACGATGACGAACAACCCGGCGCCAATGAGCGGCCGCAAAAAGCCGATCGGCTCGTGCGCGCCGAGGGCGACAAGGCCGGCCAGGTCATCAAGTCGGAAGATCTGACCTTGGGCGGCCCGCCCATTCGCGCCTGGCCGCAGGACCCGAACACCTCGGTCGTCCGCAAGGGCTCGCGGCTGAACGAGGTCGTGCTGGTCAAGCTCGATCCGAACGAACTCGACGATGCGACGCGCGCCCGCGCCCCTGACGGCATCGTCTGCTACTCGGTCATCTGCACGCATGCCGGATGTCCGATCACCGCCTGGTTGAAGGAAGAGCAGGGCGACAAGAACGTCCTGAAATGCCTCTGTCACAACTCCGAATACGATCCGCGGCAGAATGCGCAGGTCGTGTTCGGGCCGGCGCCACGTCGCCTCGCGGCATTGCCGCTGACGGTTGCCGACGGCGCGATCACGGTCGCAGCGCCATTCGTCGGAAAGGTGGGTGCTCAGCAAGGAGGATGAGGCCACATCGGGATTTCTGCACGACCTAAAGCATGATCCGGAAAAGTGCGATGCGGTTTTCCGAAAAGATCATGCTCAAAATAAAATTGAAAAATCAAAACAGAGCAGGGAGGTAGCATCTCATGACAAGCAAGCAGTGGTTATTGTCGAGTTGTGTCGCATTCACGTGCCTCATTTCGACCTATGCCGTCGCGGGGCCGATCGAAAACTACAGTTCGGTGACCTCAGCGCGTCTCGAAAATCCCGAACCCGGCAATTGGATGCTCTATCGGCGCACCTATGACGGGCAGGGCTACAGTCCGCTCGACCAGATCAACACCTCGAACGTGAAGAGCCTCACGCCGGTCTGGACCTTTGCCACCGGCGTGGTCGAAGGCCACCAGGCGCCGCCGATCGTCAACAATGGCGCGATGTTCGTGACGACTCCAATGGGGCAGGTGATCGCGCTGAACGCGAAGACCGGCGACGAATACTGGCGCTACAAGCGGCAGCTCCCTGACGATCTGTTCCAGCTGCATCCGACCAACCGGGGCGTCGGCCTGTGGGAGGACAAACTCTACCTCGCCACCACGGACGACCATGTGGTCGCGCTCGACGCCAAGACCGGCAAGGTGGTTTGGGATACCAAGGTGCAGGACTACAGGAAGGGCCAGTATCTGACGCTGATGCCGTTGATCGTGGACGGCAAGGTCATCGTCGGCGGGTCCGGCGGCGAGTTCGGCGTACGCGGCTATATCGTGGCCTATGATGCCAAGGACGGCAAGGAGCTGTGGCGGACCTACACCATCCCCGGCGAAGGCGAGCCGGGTCACGACACCTGGCAGGGCGACGACTGGAAGAACGGCGGTGGGTCGGCCTGGATGACCGGAAATTACGATAAGGAGACCAAGACGATCTATTGGGGCGTCGGCAACGCGGCGCCGTGGCCGGGCTCGGCTCACGCCGGCGACAACCTTTACACCAGCTCGGTGATCGGTCTCGATCCCGACACCGGCAAGATCAAGGCCTATCACCAGTATCACCAGAACGATTCCTGGGATTGGGACGAGGTCGAGGCGCCGATGCTGATCGATCTGCAACGCAACGGTCGCACCATCAAGAGCCTGGTCCATCCGGGACGCGACGCGATCTTCTGGGTGCTCGAGAACAAGCCCGACAAGATCAACTACGTGTCCGGCTGGCCGTTCGTGAAGACCAACGTCTGGAAGGGCATCGACGAGACCGGCAAGCCGATCGTGGATCCCGCGCATAAGCCGGTGATCGGCAAGCGCGTCGAGTTCTGCCCGTCGCTGTGGGGCGGCAAGGATTGGCCGTCGGCCGCCTATAGCCAGAGGACCGGCCTCGTCTACGTGCCTGCCAATGAGAATTTCTGCGGCGGATTCACCGGCGAGAAGCAGCCGCTGGTACCCGGCGAGCTCTGGCTCGGAACCAAGCCGGAAGACATCGGCCTGAAGACGAGGCCGGGCGCGGATCATTTCGGCGAGCTCCAGGCCTGGGATCCCGCCACGGGCAAGAAGGTCTGGCAGCACAACTTCCCGAAGTCGCAGCTGTTTGGCTCGGTCACGGCGACGGCGGGCGATCTGGTCTTCGTCGGCGGGACCAACGACCGTAACTTCCGAGCCTTCCACGCCAAGACCGGCGAACTTCTGTGGGAACAGAAGACCAACTCCGGCATCATGGCGATGCCGATGTCCTATGAGGTCGACGGAACGCAATACATCGCGGTCCAGTCGGGTTGGGGCGTCGACGCGCAACGCATCCAGGATGCTCTGGCCGGCAAGGTCAAGGGCTTCGAGAACAACGTCCCGCAAGGCGGCGTGATCTGGGTGTTCGCGCTCGACAAGAAGTAAGCCACGTGATCCGAGCTTCGGTCCTGATTGAAGGACCGAAGCTCCGGCTCTCATGACGCGTTTTCTGCAAGCGAAACGGTGTTCGTTCGTTCGAAAACGCTTCTTACCAATAGGGGGCGATGCGATCGGGAAGCGGCGGATGGGGAGACCGCCGCTTCCCGGTCCGCGCTTGCGCTATTTGCCCTTGGTGTCGACCTTCCGCTTCTCGTCGTCGTTCATCTGCTTGATCGTGGGATCGCGGCTGGCCTCGCCGGTGGTCTGGCCGGTGGTCGCTGGCGGGCCGCTGCTTGGAACCGAGTTCTGGTCGGGCAGCACCCGCGCCGGACGCGTCGCCGTTGCGTTTGGCGGCGAGGCGGTTTGTGCGAGTGCAGCCTGTGTCGCAAAAAGAAAGACGCCCGCGGACAAGGCTGCCGCGAGCGTCCCGAATGTCTGAGGCGGGGTTCTCATCGATCTGCTTCCTCTAAAGCGCGATCGATGAGAACGGCCCGTCTCGTCTAACGTTCCAGCGTCAGGTCTCCAATTGCTTGCCGATCGGAAGCGAGCGGATGCGTTTTCCCGTCGCCGCGAAGATCGCGTTGATCAGGGCCGGCGCGAACGGGGGAACACCGGGCTCGCCGACGCCGCTCGGCGGCGTGTCGGGCCCCGGCGGCACGATGTAGACGTTGGTCACCGCAGGAGATTCGTCGATCCTGACAACCTGGAAGTCGTCAAAATTCTTCTGCTGCACCTTGCCGTCCTTGAAGGTGATCTCGCCGTATTTGGCGAGGCTCAGGCCCATGATCGCCGCGCCCTCGATCTGCGAGGCGATTCGCTCGGGGTTGACGTAGGTGCCGCAATCGATCGCGGTGTCGACCCGCGGCACCGTCATCTTGCCCTTGTCGTCTATGGCGACCTCGACGATGGTCGCGATGTAGCTGACGAAGCTGCGGTGCACGGCGATGCCGAGACCGTGGCCCTTCGGCATCTTGCGCCCCCACTCGCCCTTCTCGGCGACCAGCTCGACCACCTTGCGCAGGCGCGCGGTATCGATCGGGTAGCTGTCCTGGGGCTCGCCATAGTTCCAGAGGTCCTTCACCGAGGACAGGTTGACGATCCGCGGGCTTCCGATCAGCTCGAGAAGCATGTCTTTCTGGTCGCGGCCGGTCGCCTGCGCAATCTCGCCGACCATCGATTGCACCGCAAAGGCCCGCGGGATGTTCGAGACCGAGCGGAACCAGCCGATGCGGGTGTGCGCGGCTGCTTCCGGGTTCTCGCAGGAGATGTTGGCGATCTCGAACGGCATATCGACGAGGCCCATGCCGAGTTCGAACGGCGCTTCGTGATTGGCACCGGCGGCAAAGGTCGAGGCGATGCTGGGAGCCACGCTGCGGTGGCGCCAGGCGATCACCTTGCCGCTCTTGTCGAGGCCGGCCTCGATCCGCTCGACCGAGACGGTGTGCACGAAGCCGTTGTGGAGGTCGTCTTCGCGTGTCCACTGCACCTTCACCGGCGCACCGAGTTCTTTGGACAGCAGGGCGGCCTCGAGCGCAAAGTCGCATTTCGACTTGCGACCGAAACCACCGCCGAGCAGCGTCACGTTGACGGTGACGTTGCCTTCGGGGATCTCCAGCGTCTTGGCGACGTCCTCGCGGGTGCCGCCGGGACTCTGCACCGGCGCCCAGATCTCCGCCTTGTCGCCCTTGACGTTGGCAACCGCGACCGGCGGCTCCATGGCGACATGGGCGAGATGCGGGATGTAGTATTCGCCCGTTATCACCTTGTCGGCGCTCTTCAAGGCCGCATCGACATCGCCCTCCTTGCGCAGGACGAGGCCGGGCTTGCGCGAGGCCTCCTCGAGCGAGGCACGATAGGCGACGGAGTCGTATTTGCCGTTCGGACCGTCGTCCCATACCAGCTTCAACGCGTCGCGGCCCTTGATCGCCGCGCCGGTGTTGCGCGCGATCACGGCGACGCCGCCGAGCGGCTGGAACTTCGAGGGCCACGGCCAGCCGCGCACCTGCATCACCTTCTCGACGCCGGGCACCTTCTTGGCCGCGCTGTCGTCGAACGACTTCAGCTTGCCGCCCGTGACGGGCGGGCGCGCGATCACGGCATACTTCATGCCGGGCAAGCGGACGTCCGCGCCGTAAAGCGCCTTGCCGGTTGTGATGTCGTGAAGATCGACAATGCCGACCTGACCCTTGCCGAGATAGCGGAAGTCCTTGGGATCCTTCAGCTTGAGACCTTCGATGCTCGGCACCGATTCCTTGGCTGCGTCCGCGGCGAGCTCGCCGAAACCGGCCTTGCGACCGCTCGCGCTATGCACCACCTCGTGGTTCTGCGCCTTCACCTCGGTGACCGGCACGCCCCATTTCTTGGCGGCGGCGGCTTCCAGCATCGAGCGCGCCGAAGCGCCGATCTGGCGCATCGGTATCAGATAGTGCCGCGTGCTGCGTGAGCCGTCGGTGTCCTGGTTGCCGAACTTGACCTCGTCGCCATGGGCCTGCTGCACCTTGACCCTGGACCAGTCGGCTTCCATCTCCTCGGCCACGATGAGAGGCAGGCTGGTGCGCACTCCGGTGCCCATTTCCGAACGGTGCCCGATGATGGTGACGATGCCATCCGGGGCAATCGCGACGAACACGCGCGGGTCGACCACGACGCCGTGCGGCATCTGGCCGGCGCCGGTCTCATAGGCCAACGCCTGGCGCGACATCACGGGGGCGGCGAGGACGAAGCCGCCGGTGACACCGAGCCCCTTCAGGATGCTGCGGCGCGAGACCTTCTCGACCCTGATATGCTTCTCGAAGCCGCGAAGCTTGCGGGCATTGTCGATGAAGTTCATGTCACACTCCCGTCGATGCGAGATGGACGGCGTTCTCGATGCGTTGGTAGCAGCCGCAGCGGCAGATGTTGCCCGACATCGCCTCGCGGATCTGGTCATGGCTTGGCTTCGGGTTCTGATCCAGCAGCGCCGCGGCCTGCATGATCTGGCCGGCCTGGCAGAAGCCGCATTGGGGTACGTTGACCTGACGCCAGGCCTTCTGCACCGGGTGATCGCCGTTGGGATGCAATCCCTCGATCGTGGTGACCTCGCGTCCGGCGACGTCGTTCACCGACGTGATGCAGGCCCGCACGGCCTCCTTGTCGACGATGACGGTGCAGGCGCCGCACAGGGCTTGTCCGCAGCCGTATTTGGTGCCGGTCAGTCCGGCCTCGTCACGCAGGAACCAGAGTAGCGGGAGGTCCGGGTCGCCGTCCCAGCTCTGTTCCTGGCCGTTGATCTTTAGTTTGATCATGGTCTGTCCTCGCTCTGCTTAAGCTATTGACCTGTGCGGCGCGAGGTGCGGAACGTCTTCCATGGCCTGCGACCGCGCTGATGTTTGTTGTGCCAAGATATTCGTGAGCCAAATCTGCCGTGCGCCAAGGCCGTCAAGCGCTTGCGCTTTGTTCCAAGCACTCCTCTCGCTTGTCCGGCGCCGTGCGGGGCGCAGCATGGTGAAGGGCTGCGATGTTAGCAGAGACGGACGCCGGGTGACTTCACAGCCAGGTGTTTTGCATTGCCATTTGGCGAAAGCAGGGCCGTGCACGACGACGACATGACATCTCAGGGTGGCCATCATGCAATCGCGAGGGCGGTGCCACTGTAGCGTGCAGGTGCGACGCGCTCGGGCAAGGCACGCGCGGCATTGCGCCCGGCACCGTCTTCCCCGGTGCGCAATTGCGCGGCGATGAACCCGGAATCCAGAGGTATGGCGCCGGATGCCCCCGGGGTTCGTAAAGCATGGCTGACAAAATCCCCGCCGCAATGCACAAGGCATCTTGCGGCCGCCGGATTTCGAGGCTATTGCCTTCCCTCTCAACGCTCCCTTCGTCTAGCGGTTAGGACGCGGCCCTCTCAAGGCTGAAACAGGGGTTCGATTCCCCTAGGGAGCGCCATTTGAGCCCTCATCCGCAAACCCGGAACTGACCCGCTCGGCACGCAAAAGCCGCGATTTCGAGCACGTGCCTGCGGCTCTCGATTCAAATTGCGCGGTGCCGTGGGCCGCGATCACCGGCATGAGCGATTGCGCAGGTCTTTCGGAACGGGCTCGCGCGAGAGCGTGCCCTGGTCGTTCACCCCGTGCGAGCTGATCGGCGCAGACGCGATGCCTAGACTCCGCTGCAAATCCGCTGCTATACTTTCAGTTGCTCGACCGGCGTGAAGCACGCGCCGACATTTCGTTCGATTGTCATATCGCGAAAAGGAGCTCGACGATGGCGATTACGCTGACGGTCTTGGCGAGCCTGCTGCAATTGCACGGGCCGGGTGCGACAATCGAAAGCGATCATCAGGGTATCGACGCATTGCTGAGTGGTGTGCGCGAGCAGAGCCTTCAGGAACAGAGCGCTCAGGAACAGAGCTTTCAAGAACAGAGCCCTCAAGACGTAGAGAGCTTGCAGTTGGGGGTGGTTTCCGACCAGCCCCAGGCAACTCAGGTCTATTTCAGGCGGGGGGCCTTTGCCAGGGGGCCCTATGCGGGCGGCTTTCGCAGGGGCGGCGGCTATTATCCGGGCGCCGGCGCATTTCGCAGGGCCGGCGGATATTATCCCGGAGCAGGCGCGTTCCGACGAGGTGGCTTCGTCAGGGGCTACTAGGCCGATCGCAGCTTGCTGGTATCCGCATGTCGGTTGACGCTTCAAATTCCGTCGCGTTCCAGGAGCAGCCGATCACGCAGTTGCTGGTCAAGGTAGCGGCGAGGTGCAACATCGATTGCTCCTATTGCTACTGGTTTCGCGATGCGGCCGTCTATGACAAGCCCAAGCTGATGAGCGCGGAGGTGCTGCAGCAGCTGTTGCTGCGCCTCGAACAGCACGTCGCCAGATACTCCCTCGTCGACTTTCCCGTGATCCTGCACGGCGGTGAGCCGCTGCTTTGGGGCGTCGATAATTTTCACCGTTTTGCGGAGGGCTGCGAGGGCATTTCATCCCGGACCGGCTGTGAGATCCCCATCGCGGTGACGACAAACGGCGTCCTGATTGACGACGAATGGCTCGACTGCTTCGAGGCCCGCAATATTTCGGTGGCGATCAGTATCGATGGGCCGGCACATATTCACGACGCTCACCGCAAGACGTTTCAGGGTACCGGCACCCATGCCGCCGTGGAACGCGCCGCCCGCATGCTGGTATCGCGCGACATTGGCGTGATCGCCCTCGCAGTCTGCAACCCGGCCTACGCGCCGCAGGAGTATGCGGATTTTTTCGCGGCGTGCGGCATCGCCAACTACGACATCATGATTCCCGACGCGACGGTGGACGAGAAGCCGTCGTCCATTGCCCCGTTCTATAACGGCCTCTTCGACCTGTGGCTGGAAGCCAATCGCACGACGCCGACATCGAATGTCCGCATCATTTCCGACATGGTCGCGGCCCTGATCGGCAACAACGCGCCGACCGAAGGCGTGGGCCACAAGCCGGTCGAGCTTTGCACGGTCATGACCGACGGCACGGTGGAGGCCCACGACGTGTTGCGAATTGCGGGTGACGGTTTCACCAACACGAGGTTCAACATCTTCGATCACGCGATCGACGACGTCAGGAACGAGCCGCGCTGGAAAGCCGCACGCGATGCGTCAGTCAATCTTTGCGAGAAGTGCCGGCAGTGCAAGTTCATGAACGCCTGCGGCGGAGGCTATCTTCCGCACCGCTTCTCCACGAAGAACGGTTTCGACAATCCGTCGGTTTATTGCGACGATCTCTATTCGATGTTCGAGAATATGCAGTCCGTGCTGGAACGTCATCTCTACGTCCGCAAGCAGGACGGGGAACGGATTGGCGTGCGCAACGCAGCGGCGGGCGGTTAGGCAATTCGGATCAATCGGCAGCTCCGCTCTTGTAGATGACGCGACACGCGCGGTATCGTTCCATTGCGAGCAAAGCCCGACTGTCTCAAGACCACCGTCGAAACACCAGGCTGGCGTTGACGCCGCCAAATCCGAAGCCGTTCGAGATCGCGTGTTCGATTGTCATTCGCCGCGCAACGTTCGCGACGAGGTCGATGCCCTGCGCCGCGGAATCGGCGTTCTCGAGATTGAGCGTCGGCGGCGCGATCTGGTCGCGCAAAGCCAGCACGGTGAAGATCGCCTCCAGCCCGCCGGCGGCGCCGAGCAGGTGCCCGGTGGCCGATTTGGTCGCGCTCACGGCAATGCCTCCCTCGCGCCCGAACACGCGCTTGATCGCCTCGAGCTCGGAGAGATCGCCGACCGGCGTCGATGTCGAATGCGCGTTGAGATGCTGGATCTGGTCGGGCCGCAACCCGGCCTGCTGCAGCGCCGCCTCCATCGCGCGCCGGGCGCCGTCGCCGTCCTCCGGGCCTGCGGTCATGTGGTAGGCGTCCGCGGTCGTGCCGTAGCCGACGATCTCCGCGATCGGCGTTGCGCCGCGCGCCAGTGCATGTTCCAGCGCCTCGATCACCAGGATGCCGGCGCCTTCGCCCATCACGAAGCCGTCGCGGTCGCGATCGAACGGGCGCGAGGCGCGCGCGGGCTCGTCGTTGAAGCCGCTCGACAACGCGCGGGCCGCGGCAAAGCCGCCGAGGCTGACGATGTCGATGCAGGCCTCCGCGCCGCCGCAGATCGCGACATCGGCCTCGCCGGATCTGATCAGGCGCGCGCCGTCGCCGATCGCCTGAACGCTCGCGGCGCAGGCGGTCACCGGCGCGCCGATTGGACCCTTGTAGCCGTAGCGGATCGTGATGTGCCCGGCCGCGAGATTGGCCAGGAAGGATGGAATGGTGAACGGCGACAACCGGCGCAGGCCGCTCTTCTCCGCGGTGCGCACGGCGTCCGCGATCGCGGGAAACCCGCCGATCCCGGACGCGATCACGGTGGCGGTGCGCTGCTGCGCAAGCGCCTCGGCCGGCATCCAGCCGGCCTGCGCCACGGCCTCGGCCGCTGCGAGCAGCGCGAACAGGATGAACCGGTCCATCTTCTTCTGGTCCTTGCGCGGGGCTGCGGAATCGGGATCGAACCCGCCCTCGGCATCCCCCGCCTTGTCAGGAACCTGTCCAGCGACGCGCCCCGGCAGCACGGCCGCCCACTCGGGCAATGTGCGAAGCCCTGAATGCCCCGCAAGCAGCCTCGACCACACCAGTTCGGTGCCACAGCCCAGCGGAGACACCGTCCCCAGGCCCGTCACAACAATTCGACGCATGGCTCTCCTGTCGCGCCCTTGGTGCGAACCGGCATGGCCGGAATCCGAACCTGCCCGGGCGTCGGGTCGTTATATGATGATTGTCATCTATTGTCTCGACCGGCCGGCCGTCAAGGGATTGACTTCGCTCTCAGCGCTCCGTTCGTCTGGCGGGCTCAATGATTAGGATCGTGGTCAGTAGATTGCGGCCGAAACCCATGTACCGCCGCCTCGAAGTGAAATGCATCGGCTGTGAGACCCACCAGACTGTCATCGTCCGCCGGCCGAAGTCTACGCCCGTGCGCGAGCTCGAGCGCTACATGCGCTGCAAGGATTGCTCGGAGGTCCGCGGCTATCCATTCAGGAGGCGACGATCGAGGAGGCGATGATCGATTCGATGTGTGAGAATTGCGCCGAGCTGGATGATCGGATCGCACAAGTCGATAGCCTTGCGAGTCACGGACCAGCAGCGCACCAAAACGGCATCGCATGCCTGATCGAAGAACACGAAGCCGAGAAGGATCACTCCATCCGGCGGCGAAAGAGTAAGGGGCGCCTCAGTTGGCGGCCAGTTGAAACCCTGACGTCAAGAGAAATGGCCGCGCGAGAGGCATCGACACCGAGGCCAAGCCGACATGTCATCCATGAGGTACGGCAGGTTCAGCAGACCATAGCCAGCCCAAGCAGATGATAAGCGCGATCAGCGATATCCCCGCTAAGCCGATGAGGCTGAACTCAACGCCGTCGAGATCGGTCCTGAATATGGAAGCCAGCCTGCCCCAGGTTCCGAGTGACCGCATTAACGTATATCGGTCAATGCGCGTATCCTGATGGGACGCAAAACGCAGGCCGGCAAAGACTCGTTCGCGTAGAACAGCACCCACCTCTGGGTTCCCCCGTATTGCGGCCCCATCGTCATCAACCCTTTGCGTTTCGAACGTACCGATAATCATCAGGAATTTGCACTTCCTCCTGGGGCAAGGCCGACGCCGCCCGCATGCATTTTAAGCGGGCGGCGTTGGGCGTTCTCGGCCATATGGATAATTGACCAGGCGCCGAGAGCTTGGGATAGCGTCTGCCCGGCTCAGGTCGGGCTATCCCAAGGCGAGGCACCTGACATGGAAACAGCCACGCTTTTATCGATTCTCCGCGAGCGGAACGTCAGAGTATGGATCGAAGGGGGACGCCTTAAGTGCAGCGCACCCGCTGGCGCTCTTGACGCAGAGTTGCGCGCGACACTGGCGGACCGAAAGCAAGATCTGCTCGCCTGGTTGCGGCAGGCGGAGACGCCTAAGAGCGGTCCGGCCGATTCCCTACCCATCGAGCGCGAGGATGGGACAGGAGCGCTCCTGCCGACAATTTCCAGGCAAGTTCCGTTGCCGATAATCCCGGCACAGCGCGAATGCATGAGCCGCTTCGTTAAGGAACTCCGGGGTTGCGGCTACGACCTTGCAAGCTGTGCCGAACGCCTCGAGGTCCTTCCTCGCATCGGAGTGAATTTCTGGCAAAAAATGCGAACGTCTTGGACTCCTCGAAAGGAAGATCCAATCGACAATCTCATTACGCTCTTCATCGATGGCCAGCAGGTGAGCGCAGACATCGTCGCGAAACGGATTTCGTCGCTCTTTGTTGATGCGGCGCTCGAAATGGGATTGGTTGAAAAAGACGGCGACGTGTTGCGGTCGGACTTCAGTCTGTTCCCATGTTATGGGAAATACCTCGTGACGGATCATGGAGAGAAGAACACCGCAATCAATCAAGTCATGTGGCTGTGGGGAGAGAGCTTTATACTCGGCGGCATGGTCAAGAGGATCGCCCGCAGGCGCGCCATTGATCTGGGAACAGGCTCCGGCGTGCACGCTATTCTGGCAAGCGACCATTCCGCGAGGGTAGTGGGCGCAGACGTCAGTCCGCGCGCCATCGCCTTCTCCAACTTCAATGCAGCGCTAAACGAAAAGACCAACATCGATTTTATCATAAGCGATCTCTTCGATTCGATCGCCGGAACATGTGATCTGCTGGTATCCAACGTTCCCTACGCACCGGACACTGCCGCCAAGGCGAGCGACAATTTTTGGAGCGGTGGAATAGACGGTACCGAGCTTCTGCAAAGGGTCGTCGAGGCTCTTCCCACGAGGTTGGACGCGGACGGAACAGCCTGCATCAATTCCCTGTTTCCGAATCCTCCCGGGACGAAAATCAGGGATCATTTCGATGCTTGGCTTGGGGGCAATCTCACCGAGTGGGATGTGCTGGATCACACCTGGCCTGTTCCGGGATATCAAGATTTGCTCTCCGAGCAGCCATTCCAGGGTGATATGAGCGCGTGGCGCTTTGGCGTGGTGAGTATGCGTCGATCTCGGATTGGCCGGGGTTGGTGGAAGGAAGTCGCAGGCAATGGCCTGTTCTTCCGAGAGGACGGAAGTTGCAGCGTCATTGCCGATCACGATGCCTACGGGTGACCTGCTGGACTATTGCCGAACAGCCCGTAGCGTACGCTGTCGAGTACAGCATCGATCTTATCGATCGTGAGAAGAGTTATCCTGCAGCTGGGCAAACGGCCGCTACGCCGTGGAGCCCCAAGGTCGTCATCCCCGACCGCCATTTCAAAGTGGTCGCCTTCGTTCCGGAAATAACCGGTGCTAATCGCGACGGCGATTGCCGCTTTTTCCCAAAATGCGCGGCAGGTAGGAACCATCGAGCGGACAGGACGTCTAATTGACGCTTCCGGTCAGCCAGGCCCCCCCGACTGCCGGAGGAAAACCCGCATTGCTCGGGTTGGCGGCCCTCAGGTTGGGGCCGCTTTCAATTCGACGGGAAAGCGCAAGCATTGTTCGATCGCCACGATTCACATAGTTCAATGCCGCGCGCTCCATCCCGCGAGCTAATGTCGAACTCGTATTTTGCAGGTGGTGGTAGCAATGGAATTTATTGGACGCCCGATGCGAGGCCGGTTCCTCGTTCGGCAAGGAAGCATCGGCTGGATGGTCTACGACAGCGAACTCAAAGGGCCAGCTCAGATAAGGAAAAATGGCCCCTTTGCCGAAAAGCTGACCAAGGAACAAGCTGAGATTTTAGCGAAGGGCCTAACGAACCAGCCAGATTCGTAAAAGCGAACCACGATACCCTCTGGGCTATGCCCAAGTTCGAGTTTTTCCTACCGGCCGTCGGATAGGTGGTCCCGGCCGTTCCCGAGTGGTCCATGAGATCAAGAACAACGGTTACCGCCTGCGCCTCGAGCGCGACGGAGATCGCGTCCGGCTGCTCACGAAAGTCGGCTATGGTTGGACCAAGCGTCTCGCGTCGCTGAGGCGGCGAGTAGCCAGCAACGATCACGCCGGGACGACGATATGGTCCGGCGCAATGCCCGCCTGGTGACGCTCATACATCGCGGTATAGGCGGCCTCGACATGCCGGGTGAAACGTTTGGTATCGAACAACGGTGCCGTCAGCCGGTTGGCCGCCAGCCTGGTTCTGAGCGCCGCGAGCCTCGAAGGATGGGTCGCAAGATCGACCGCCATGCGTTCATAAGCCTCCGGCGATTCCGCAATAAGCTCGGGCAGGCCGATCGCATGGAGCAAGCTCGCCGCGACCCGGCTGGCAAACGTGTCGCCGAGAATGGTCAGCACCGGCAGGCCGGCCCATAGCGCATCGCTGGCGGTCGTGTGGGCATTGTAGGGAGTGCTGTCGAGGAACAGGCCGGCGAGGCGATGGCGTGCGAGATGGTCGGGTAACGACATACGCGGTGCGAACACAAGGCGCTCCGCAGCGACGCCACGCGCGACCGCCTCCTTGCGCAAATTTGCGGCAGATTCGGCATTGGCTTCGAGGAGCCACAACATGCTGCCTTCGACCCGGCCGAGAATCCTCATCCACCGGTCGAACATGTCAGGCGTGATCTTGTAGTTGTTGTTGAAGCAGCAGAACACGAAGCCCGTCGGCGCCAGCCCCACGTCGCCGCGCGTGAACAAGCGATCGGCAATGACACGTTTGTCGTCGTTGGCCTGATAGCTGTTGGGCAGGGCGACCACCTTTTCGCTGTAGAATTCGCGATGATGATCCGGGATCACGGTACGATCGGCGATGATGTAGTCGATGAACGGGGCGCCGAGTGTTCCCGGATAGCCCAGATAATTGACCTGGATGGGGGCAGGCCGGCGGCCAAGGACCCTGGTGCGGGATCCCCCGGTAAAGCCTTTCAGATCAACCAGGATGTCGATTTCCGATCGTCTGATCAGGTCGGCGACCTCATCGTCGTTGATGTCCCGGACCTCGACAAATCGATCGAACGACGCCTCCAGCCGTCGACGCATCTCCGAGGGGGCGTTGGGCGACCATGAGATTGCCACCGTCTCGAATTTCGACCGGTCGTGGCACTCGAACATCCCTACCATCAAGAGCGATGTCGCGTGGTTGCAGAAATCCGACGAGAAATAGCCGACGCGAATTCGATCGTGATGGTAGCGCTCGCCCCGCCAGCGCTGGCTTGCAGACGGCGGATGATTCTTCGCGGTCCATCGCGTGGCGCATAGCAGTTGATCGGCGGTCGATGAAGGAACGCTACAAAACAGAAATGGCGGCGTCGTCGCGTTGCGATTTCTGATCGACTCGATAAGTCGGCCGCACTCGGCGTCAAGGTCGGCCCAGTCGCACATGTGGGATTTGGCGTGCAGACGATAGCCTTCGATGTCGGCCTGGTCCGGTTTGAGCGCGACGGCCTTGTCATAGGCGGCGAGTGCCTCGTGGTAGCGCGCCAGAGTGGATAGAACCTTGCCGCGGTTGGCGTGGGCAGCCGCATCGTCGCCCTTGTGCTGGATCGACTTGTCGATGCTGGCGAGCGCCGCCTCATGATGCCGGAGCCTGAACAGCGCCGAGCCGCGGTTGTTGTAGGCCTCGGCATAGTCGGGCCGCAACGCAATCGCTCTGTCGTAACTCGCAATTGCCTCTTCGAGACGATCCAGTTCGATCAGCACGTTGCCGCGATTGTAGCACGCGCCGGCAATTCCCGGCGCCCGGTCGTAGCTCGCGAGCGCATCATCGAATCTTTTGAGGTCGTTGAGCACGTTGCCACGATCGTTGTGTGCGCCGGCATCGTTGGGCTTGAGCGCAATCGCCCTGTCCAGGCTCGCCAGCGCTTCCTCGGGCCGCTCCAGCTTTCTCAGCGCGGTGCCCCTGTTTCGATGGGCATCTGCATGGTCGGGTACGAGCGCGATCACGCGATCGTAGCTTGCGAGCGCCTCCTGGTTGCGCCCGAGGTCCGCAAGCGTGATTGCGCGATTGTAGAGAGCCGGCGCAAGGTTTTGCTTGATCGCGACCGCCCTGTCGAAGCTCGCGAGCGCTTCGTCGAAGCGACGCAACGCGCGCAGCGCATTGCCGAGGTTGCTGTGCGCGTCCGCGACGTTGCCGTTGAGCCTGATCGCTCGCCGGATCAGGTCGACGCCGCGCTCGCTGCGGCCAGTCTGCGCGGAAATCAGGCCCAACAGGTGCAGTGCATCGAAGTTGTTGGGCTGCTGTCGGAGCATGTCTTCATAGATCTTTTCTGCTGCCGCCAACTGACCCCGCTGATGCAGCGCGACAGCCTGCGCGAAGGCGCGCTGCAAGGCGGTCGAACTGGATCTTTGAAATTCACCTGTTTCGGGCATCAGACGTCTTCACGCGCTCCGTGTCCGGGTCCTGGCCTCACGCTGGCAGACATGTCGCATCCTGTGCCCACGATAAGGATCGCCCGTCTATTAAAGGTTGAAAACTGGCAGATCGTCCTCGATTGCGCAACGGCCTCCAGGAACAGCTCCGCGAATAGTCGGGCTGAAGCGGATGGTCCTCGATCAGCCCTGCGGCTGCCTCGTCGGCCGCAGCCGAACCGTGGACGGTCACGACGGAAGCGGGGGCATCGTCTGGAGCATCAAAGTCGCAGTCACGATGCGCCTGCCATTCTAGCTCGAACACGCGTCGCTGCTGAGCAGCGGCGTCGGGTTCTCGGTCGAATTTTCCCCGCCGCGATACCATGGCTTGAAACGAAACCCGGTTCTCGCATACGACCATGGCGCGGTCAGGGATCGGGCGCTGCCCTCCGTCGTATATTCTGAAGCGACGCCAGGGTCTGGATTGTAGAGCGAGAAGACTCCGCGCCAGCTGCCGTCCGGCTGCTCCTGGGCGTAGGACAGCTCCACCTTGTTTCGCGAGACCGAAACCAGACGATCCGAAACGTGATCGAACACGAATGGCCGCTCGAACCAGATCGTCGTCTCGTCCTGTTTGATTGCGACATTGGCCTCCTGTCGTGCCGTGCCGCCACCCACCAGCAGGGGAATCCCCAGCGGCACCGCGACATCAGCGGTGGCGGTTGCATTGAGACGGTGGGCGGAAAGCGTCGATGCAAAACCATCGGGCCGCGCAATGACGGTCTTCTTCGTGAACGGGCCGTGCGGGCTATCTGCCGTGGCAACCAGCGCGACGGCGTTCTGCGTGTTGTTGTAGTAGCCGTGATAGAAGATGACATACTCGCCGTTCGCGCGCCGGCAGGCATAGCTGATCGACAGCCCGGACGCTTCCTCGGGCAGTGAGGGCGTGATCACGGCGCCGTGGCGCGTGAATGTCATGCCGTCGACGCTGGTCGCCAGCTTGATCTGGTTCGACGCGCGGTCGAGGTAATAGATCATGTACGGCTCGGCTGCTCCGGGCTCATACACCACCTGCGCCGGGCCGATCCCGCCGGGCTCGGACGTGTCCGACTGAAAGGCGATTCCTTGCGGTATCCAGGCTCCTTCGTTTGTCGACGTCCAGAGCCGCAGCTGAAACCAGCCCGTCGTATAGGCTGACGCATAAAGACGCCGCGTGTGCGCATCCGGCGCGATCGCGGATGGCCATGCGAGGTGAAGGACGCCATCGGGCGGCGACAGCGCCGGCGTCAGGCTCGACACCAGGCCGTCGTCGCCGAACTCCCAGATGTGATAAATGCCGCTGCTCCCGAGGCCATTGAGAAACCAGCTTCTGGCAATTGCGCTTGCCGGGAAAATGGTGAGGACGGCAAAAAGAAGCCCCCGCACAATCATGAAATTGTTCCTAGGTCGTCCTGTCTATTGAGCAAGGAATTCTGCTGTGATGACACACTCGGGCGCCCGTTTCGCCCGGAAATTTGTTTCTGAAAATGACGAGCAGACCAGATATGGAGACGCGCTAGGACAAGCCGGCAGATTCGGTTACCGGGCTGCACGCGCCATCGATATTGCCGCGTCGCCGGCGTCGATGCGGTCGTCGAGCGGGCCGGCGTCACCAAGCGGAGTCTATATTGCAGCTTCGCGGCCAAGGACGATCTCGCAGCCGCCTGTATGCGCGACCACGACCTGGATTTCCGGGAGAAGTTCGCGGGACAATCCTGCGCGGCAAGTCGCCGCAGCGGTTGCATTCGGCCATCGCGACGCATTCATCTGGGCGTTGGGCGAGAACTTGCCGCGATCGCGCCCGGCAACGGGCCACCCGCCTGTGCTTCCGAAGCAGGTGGCCCGCTCTTCGAGGGGCGCGATTGGAGAGCCAATCCAGCCCTTCTCGCCCCCACATTAGACGGCAAGCCCAACAGGCCGGCAATGGAGAGAGAGGATTACTTCCTCAGTCGGATGCAATGAGCCCATAGGGTTGCCGCCGGCAGCTTACAGGGGCTAGCCCGGATGGACGGTCCCGTAGATTTACCATGACCCTGAATTCCAGCTGCTCGGCGCCGGAGCGGGCGCTAGGTTGATGGCGCGGGGGCGGCGCCTTGAGGTCAGGAGGCCGCAATGGAGCGCTTGTATTTGGGCATCGCCGTTACCAGCACTTACGCGCTGGTCACCATTGCGCTGATCATGGCCTTCGTGCACTGACCGCCGGGAATCCGGATCTTTGCTGGCGGGGCCGCAACCGGGCGCGTTGTCGTCTTCGGCACGCGGCGATGTCCGCAATCAGCAGCCTTTCACTGCGTCAGCGGGTTTAATTGTCATGCCCAGACCTGTAGCGATAACCCTGATGAGTTTGGCCGTTGCAACGCTCACGGCGTTCGGCATCGCCGCCGCCCTTGTGATCCATTAGCGAGGATGGGCCACCGGGGTTTCACGCCCGGCGGCCCATTGGTCGTTGAGGTGTGTGGGCGAACGACCATCAGTTCGGCTTTGATCTACTTCTTCATGTGGTCCTTCGGCATCGTCTCATGCTTCATGGCGCCGCCGCTACCACTGCCTTCCTTCGACTTCGGATCGTTCATCGTCGCGCCCGGGTTTGCCGCACCGGGGCTGCTGGATGCACCTTGACCAGTGGTCGCAGCGGGAGAGTTGCCACCGCCTCCACCGGCACCGCCGCCTGCACCCCCACCACCGCCTTGAGCGCTCGCTGCTGCGATTGACCCGAATATGAATGCCGTTGCCAGTGCGATCTTCGCAATTTTCATTTGAACGTTTCCTTTGCTCTCGAGCTGGTGCAACACGCCTCGAAGATCGGCGTTCCTAAATGCCGTTTTTTGCGCGCGGCCATTTGCGGAACGCAATCACTTCATCCCCTCCAGCATCCTCCGCACGTCTCCCAGCAACGCCCGTATCTGCCGCCGCTCGGCGATCGCTTCCCGAGTGAACCGGCCGTGCTTGCGCGCATTCCGGTTCGCTCGTGGGGCGCCGGATCCCTTTGCGCCGCCGTGCATGCGGCAGCGCGTCTTGCCGCGCACCGCCGGCGCGCGGCACGCGCTGCCCGAGCGGGTCCTGGCGCCGCAACGCCGGCTGGCCAGCATAGGGCCGGTCGTTTGGATGTGGCCGCTCATGCCTTGGCGTCCCGCCCGACATCGGCGGAATTCCGCCGTCGCCGCGAGCCCACGGCCTTCGGCGCATTCCGCGCCGCGGATGCCGGGCTGTTGTCGGACACGATCACATTGGCATGCTGCGTGACGTTGCCGACGATTGCGCTGCCGCCGTCCTGCACGTTGACGTTCTGCACGGTGATGGCGGGCTCACCATGGCTCCGGTGGCGGTTCAGCGCGTCGATCTGGGCAGGGAAGGTGCGGGCGAGCCGGCCCAATGCGCGCGCGGCGCTGTCGTGCTGGGCGAGGTCCTTGGCATGCGCGAGGTGATGGGCACATCGCATCGCCATCACATGAACGGACACCATCTGCGCCACCAGCATGGCTTCGAGCGAATCCCTCGGCGCGATGCTCTTCATCATCGAGATCATGAAGGCGAGATTGACCTCGCAGGGCTTGCCGCCGCTCACGCTGGCCTTGACCAATTGCCGCAGGATGCCGTCCATCGCGTCGCGGTCGGCGACCCCCAGTGCGTTCGCCATCAGCTGCGCGCCGAGCTCGGGATCAGGATGGTCGATGCGGAAGCCGTGCGAGGAGAATTTGATCCGCGGGGCTGCGGCGGCCTGGGTCTGGCCGGTTGCGGCGGCCATCGTCGGCACGGCGATGTCGGGTGCAGTATCCATGTCGGGTATTCCCTGGAATGCGCGCGGCAAGCGCGCAGACGATCGCTCGCTGCGGCAGCCGGTGCGATGTCGATTGGGGGAGGGTTTTGGGCGGCAAGCGCCATCCGCGCGCCGGCTGTTGCGGGCGAGGGGGGCGGTTAGACGATTTCGGAATATTGGAAGTGTGCCGCTGATTTGCCCGACGTGTCAAGTCGCCATTCGAGCGCCGCCGGCCGCCGGCTCCTTTGCATGGGGTTGTTTTCGATATTTTGGCGGCGCGGCCCCGGTGGGGAGTTCCGCCGCCGTCGCCCGCAGTCATGCCGGCAAGGCACGGTGCGATCCGTGTTAGCGGGTACCGTGCGCCGATTGGATCATTATACTGGCCGGCACGTTGCGACAGGCGTGGCGCGGTCGCCGGCCTGGGATGAAGGAGCATCGATGAGCGAGACCATTGGCCACCCCGACCCCGGTCTCGACCTGTCGGACGGATTCAAGCCGCATACCTCGCATTGGGGCGTCTTCTCCGCGCGTCAGGGCGCGGCCGGGCTGGAGGTCAGGGCCTATGCGGGCGATCCCGATCCGAACGGCATCATCGACAATTTTCCCGGCGCGCTCCGCCACCAGGCGCGCATTGCCCAGCCGGCGATCCGCCGCGGCTGGCTGGAGCGCGGGCCGGGTCCCGACGATCGCCGCGGCCGCGACGAGTTCGTCTCCGTCAGCTGGGAGAAGGCGCTCGATCTCTTGGGGGACGAACTGGCACGCATCCGCGACACGCGCGGGCCGGGCGCCGTGTTCGGCGGCTCCTATGGCTGGTCGAGCGCCGGCCGCTTCCATCACGCCCAGAGCCAGGTGCATCGCTTCCTCAACATCGCGATGGGCGGTTACGTGCGCTCGGTCAACTCCTATTCATCGGGTGCGTCCTCGGTGCTGCTGCCACAGGTCCTGGCCGGCTACGAGGACATCACCAAGCGCAACGTCACCTGGGAGCAGATCGCGGATCACACCGAGGTCGTGCTGGCATTCGGCGGCATGGCGTTGAAGAACTCCGTGGTGGCCGGCGGCTCGATCAGCAAGCATGTCGAGCGCGGCGCGATGGCGGCTGCGCGGCGGCGCGGCTGCGAGTTCATCCTGGTCAGCCCGCTCCGCGACGATCTGCCGGTCGAGGCCGGCGCCGAGTGGATCACCTGCGTGCCCGGCACCGACACTGCGCTGATGCTCGGCATCGTCCACACGCTCGTGAGCGAAAGCCTTCACGACCAGGCCTTCCTCGATCGCTACACCGAGGGCTGGCCGGTCTTCCTGCGCTATCTCACCGGCGAGAGCGATGGTCAGCCCAAGAGCGCCGAATGGGCTGCGGCGATCTGCGGCATCGATGCCGGCACCATCAAGGCGCTCGCGCGCCGGCTCGCCGGCCGCAGAGCGCTCATCACCGTCTCCCATTCGCTGCAGCGTGCCGAGCATGGCGAGCAGCCGGTGTGGATGGGCATGGTGCTGGCGGCGGCGCTCGGGCAGATTGGTCTTGCCGGCGGCGGCTACGCCTATTCGCTGGGTGCGATCGGCTATTACGGCCGCCGTGTCAACGACGTGCCGGGGCCGACGCTGGGGCAGGGCCGTAACGGTGTTGCCGACTTCATTCCGGTGGCGCGCATCGCCGACATGCTGCTCAATCCCGGCAGCACCTATCGCTACAACGGCGAGACGCGCACCTATCCGGACATTCGTCTGGTCTACTGGGCGGGCGGCAATCCCTTTCATCACCATCAGGACATCAACCGCTTGCGCAGGGCGTTTGCGCGGCTCGACACGCTGGTGGTGCACGAGCTCGCATGGACCGCCACAGCCCGTCACGCCGACATCGTGCTGCCCTCGACGATGACGCTGGAGCGCGAGGACATCGGCTATTCCAGCAACGATCCCCTGATGGTCGCGATGCACCGGATCGCCGAGCCGTTTGGGCTCGCGCGCGACGACTACGAGATTTTTGCCGATCTCGCCGACCGTCTCGGAGCGCGCGAACCCTTCACCGAAGGACGTACGTCGCGGCAGTGGCTAAGACATCTCTACGAGCCGACTCGCAAGGCGCTCGCCGCGCGCGGGCTCGAAGCCCCGAGCTTCGACGAGTTCTGGGCGCGCGGCAGCCTGGTCGTGCCCCAGCAGCCCGATGACGGTGGCCGGCTGCGCCGCTTCCGCGAGGATCCGGTGGCGCGGCCGCTGCCGACGCCGAGCGGGCGGATCGAGATCTTCTCGGCCAAGATCGCAGGTCATGGCGATGCGGATTGTCCCGGCCATCCGGTCTGGCTCGACAAGACCGATACGCCCAAGCCCGGGGCGCCGTGCTTCCTCGTCGCCAACCAGCCGGCGACGCGCCTGCACAGCCAGCTCGATTTCGGCGGACATTCGCTTGCCGCAAAGCATCGCGGCCGCGAGGTCGCGCGCATGAATCCGCGCGACGCCAAGCCGCGCGGCATTGCCGACGGCGACATCATTCGCCTGTTCAACGCGCGCGGCGCATGCCTCGCTGCCGTCCACGTCACCGACGGCATCGCGCCCGGCGTGGTCCAGCTTCCGACCGGCGCCTGGTACGATCCGATGGATCCCGAAGACGAGGCGCCGCTCTGTGTCCACGGCAATCCGAACGTGCTCACCCGCGACATCGGCACCTCCGCCCTGGCGCAAGGTTGCACCGGCCAGTTGACGACCGTCGAGGTGGAGAAGTTCACCGGCAATCTGCCGCCGATCCGGGCGTTCGATCCGGCGTAATTTCGCGCGGGATCACGAACAAATCATCTGATGGCGCTGGATGGCGCCCACGCGTTCGGCTACGGCATCACGAGATCGCCCCTGAGTTCTGGATTTGCCGAGATGCCCCTGAAAACCCTGTTTCATCTTGCCGTTGCTGCGACCGTTGTGCTCGGTTCGTCCAACGCATTGGCGCAATCGGCCGCCGAGCCGGCCTATGGACCGGAGCTGCAGGGCTTCGACTATCCCTATCCGGTGGAGCATTATCGCTTCAGCTCGCAGGGGCAGGAGCTCGACATGGCCTACCTCGACGTCAAGCCGGCGACGCCGAACGGCCAGACCGCGGTGCTGCTGCACGGCAAGAATTTCTGTGCCGCGACCTGGGACGGCACCATCAAGGCGCTCAGCGGCGCCGGCTATCGCGTCATCGCGATCGACCAGATCGGCTTCTGCAAGTCCAGCAAGCCGGAGCGCTATCAGTTCACCTTCCAGCAACTGGCCGGCAACAGCCGCGCGCTGGTCGCCTCGCTCGGCATCGCGCATTCGATCATGGTCGGCCACTCGACCGGCGGGATGCTGGCGATGCGCTACGCCCTGATGTATCCGGAGGCCACCGACCGCCTGGTTCTGGTCGATCCGATCGGGCTCGAAGACTGGAAGGCCAAGGGCGTGCCGTGGCTCAGCCTCGACGGCTGGATGCAGCGCGAGACGCGCGTCACCGCGGACAGCATCCGCGCCTATGAGCGCGCCACCTATTACGCCGACACCTGGGATGCGTCCTACGAGACGTGGGTGCAGATGCTGGCCGGCATGTATCGCGGCCCGGGCCGCGCCGCCGTGGCATCGAGCTCGGCGCGGCTCTACGACATGATCGCGACCCAGCCGGTGTTCTACGAGTTCGAGCAGATCAAGCCGCCGACGCTGCTCTTTGTCGGCGACAAGGACACCACCGCGATCGGCAAGGACACCGCATCGCCGGAGATTCGCAAGACGCTCGGCAATTATCCGGTGCTCGGCAAGGAGGCCGCGAAGCGGATCCCGCATGCGCAGCTGATCGAATTCCCCGACCTCGGCCATTCGCCGCAGATCCAGGCGCCGGCGCGCTTCCACGAGGCGCTGCTCGGCTGGCTGCAGCATCCGGAGACCGGCGCGACGCTGGTCAAGTAGGGACGGCGAGACACGCGGGCGACATCATGACGACAGCGGAACTGTTCAGCGTGTTCACGGTCGATGGGCAGGGCGGCAATCCCTGTCCGATCGTGGTGGATGCAAGCGGCATGAGCGCATCCGAGATGCAGGACGTCGCCCGCCGCCACGGTCACGAGTCCGGCTTCGTGCTGCCGGCACAGAGCGACGATTTCGACGCCACGTTCCGCTTCTTCGTTCCGAATCACGAAATGGAAATGTGCGGCCACGCGACCATCGGCGCGCTCTGGTTGCTCGCACGCCATGGAAGGCTGCCGGGCGACACCATCCGGATCTCGACGCGCAGCGGTCCGGTCACCGGCTTCATCAGCCGTGATCGTCACGGCGAGCCCAGTGTCGAGATCACCCAGCCGGCCGGAAAGACCGTTCCGCTCACCGCGGGGCAATGCGATGACGTGCTGCGGGCGCTCGCGGTCGGGCCGGAAGCGATCGACGCGGTAACGCCGTGCAATGCCGTCACATCGCGGATCAAGACACTCGTTCCGATGCGCTCCCCCGAAGCGCTGAATATGCTCGATCCCGCGGGCGAGCATGTCGAGGCGGTCTGCGGCCGGATCGGATCGACCGGGCTCTATCCATTCGCCGTGATCGACCGAAAGGCTCGCCTGTTCGAGGCCCGGCAATTCCCGCGCTCCTCCGGCTATCGCGAGGATGCCGCGACCGGCATTGCGGCCGCCGCGCTGGCGTTCGGCCTGCTCGACTATGGCCTGGTCGCTCCTGATGACGACGAGATCCGAATCCTGCAGGGCAGGGCGATGGGGCGGCTGTCGGAGATCCGCGTCCGCATCGGCTTCGCCGGCGGCCGTCCCGTCGGTTGCCTGCTTGGCGGCAATGTCGCGCTGATGGCTGCGCCGTCAGGCTGAGTAGCCGCCAGCGCGAGGCGCCGGCTTCGTAAACAGCATCCAGGTCTAATCAGCGGCTCGCTTGGCTCGCTCCTGCGCCTTGGCGTGCACCGGTGATGATTTCCGGGCGCCGGGGCCCGGATGCACGTGGACCGCCTTCGCACTCAGCGGCTCGCCGCATTCCGAGCACACCATCACGGGATCGAACAGCTTGCCGCAGATCTTGTGCTCGTGCAGCAGCGGCCGGCCGCGCTCGTCGCCCATATGCGTGTCGCCCCAGTGCACCATCGCCATGATGATGGGGTAGAGGTCGAGCCCCTTCTGAGTGAGGATGTATTCGTAACGCTTCGGCGCTTCCTGATAGGGGATCTTGCGCAGCACCCCGAACCGCACCAGCTTCTTCAGCCGGTCGGCAAGCAGATGCCGCGTGATCCCGAGCGAGGCCTGGAAGTCATCGAACCTGCGAATGCGCAGGAAACATTCGCGCAGGACCAGCAGGCTCCAGCGGTCGCCGATGACAGCCACCGTGCGGGCCACCGAGCACGGCTCCTCCTCGAGGGCATCCCATTTCATCAGCATCTCCTGCGGTCTGCGCCGACATCACCGATTAAATTCTAAAACAGAACTAACGTCATTTCAATAGGATGCGTCGCTTGGAGCCGCGACTTAGTCATTAGATGACAAATATCATATTGACAGTTCTAAAATAGAACTTAAGGTCCCGGCTCGATCAACGCGGCGGCTGACGGCCGCTGGCACTCAAAGGGAAGGGCGTTCTATGGCTGCTCCGCTCAAGGTCGAATTCCATTTCGATTTTGGAAGTCCGAACGCCTATCTGGCGGAACTGGCGCTGCCCGACATCGAGAAGCGTACCGGCGTGAAATTCGACTACATCCCGGTGCTGCTCGGCGGCGTCTACAAGGCGACCGGCAACATGTCGCCCGGCGAGTCGCTGCGCGGCATCAAGAACAAGCCCGAATACAACGTGCTCGAGACCGAGCGCTTCCTGCGCCGCTACAACATCACGACGTTCAAGACCAACCCGTTCTTTCCAGTCAACACGCTGATGCTGATGCGCGGCGTCGTCGCTGCCGATTTCGAAGGGCTGTTCGAGCCGTACTTTCGCGCCGCCTATCACCACATGTGGTCCGAGCCCAAGAAGATGGACGATCCGCAGGTGTTCCGCGAAGCGTTCCTGTCTTCCGGCCTCGATATCGACCGCATCATCGCCCGCGCCCAGCAGGACGAGGTGAAGAAGAAGCTGATCGACAACACCAGCAACGCGGTGGCGCGCGGCTCGTTCGGCTCGCCGACCTTCTTTGTCGGTGACGAGATCTTCTTCGGCAAGGACAAGCTGCGCGAGATCGAAGAGGAGATCGTCGCGCAGCTGGCTGCGCCGCAGCGCAGGACCGCCTGAGCGGGAAAATTCCTCAAGACAACAAATCAAGCCCAAAGGGCTGCCACAGGGAGGTTTCAGTGCAGGCGTCGACCCAAGTTGTTGAACAAGTTGCTGAAGGAAGTGTGGAAGGCTTGCCGAACCGCATCCACGAGGTGATCGATCACCACGTCGGGGCGACGCCGGATCAGCCGGCGCTGATCGACGACAAGATGCGGCTGACCTACCGCGAGCTCGATCGGACGGTCGGTCGCGTCGCCGAGGCGTTGCGGGCACTCGGCATCCGTGCCGGCGACCGCATGATGATCGTGAGCGAGAATTCGATTCCGCTAGCCTGCCTGCTGCTGGCGGCGAGCCGGCTCGATGTCTGGTCCATCGTGGTCAATCCGCGGCTGTCGCCGCGTGAGCTCGACCAGATCAGGGATCACAGCGGCGCCCGCCGCGTGCTGCTGACCGCCGAGGTCTCGCAGGAGGCGGCTACGCATGCCGCGCGTTACGAGGCGGCCGTGCAGGATGTCGGCCCGCTCCGCGGCATCGCCGTCACCGGCCTGAACCTGGCAACCGTGGCGGAGCCGGTCGAGGCCGACGGCGCCAACCAGGTCGCGGTCCTCATCTACACCTCCGGCACCACCGGCACCCCGAAGGGCGTGATGCTGACCCATCGCAATCTGTTGTTCAGCGCCCGGGCGACGGCAAGCTTCCGAAAGATGGCGGCCGATGACGTCCAGTATTGCGTGCTGCCGATCTCGCATATCGTCGGCATCTCGTTGCTGACCATGACCCTGATGATCGGCGCCACCGTGCGTCTGGTGGCGAAATACGATCCGGCCGCGCTGGTCAAGGCGATGACTGAAGAGGGCATCACGATCCTGAACGGCGTGCCCGCGACCTATCAGCGTCTGCTCGAATACCGGCGCAATGCCGGCCTGCCGAAGCTCGATCGCGGCCGGTTGCGCGTGATCTCGGTGGCCGGCGCGCCGCTCGACCTCGATCTCAAATCACGGGTCGAGCAGGAGCTCGGGCTGCCGCTGCTCAACGGCTATGGCATCACCGAATGCTCGCCGGGCATCTCCGGCGTCCGGCCCGACAATCCGCGTGCGGATCATGCGGTCGGCACCGTCATGCCGGGCCTCGAGGCAAAACTAGTCGGCCGTGACCTCAAGCCGGTTGCGGCAGGGGAAGTCGGTGAGCTTCACGTCCGCGGTCCGAACGTGATGCGCGGCTATTACCGCGCGCCCGATTTGACCGCCAAGGCGATCGATCCCGATGGCTGGTTCAACACCGGGGATCTGGCCCGCTTCGAGAATGATGCGCTCTATATCGTCGGGCGGACCAAGGAGATGATCATCCGCTCCGGGTTCAACGTCTATCCGGCCGAGATCGAGGCGGTGCTGAGCACGCACGACGCCGTGGTGCAGTGCGCGGTGGTCGGCCGGCCGGTCGAGGGCAATGAGGAGGTGGTCGCCTTCGTGCAGCTGATCAAGGGCTCGACCGCCACCGCGCAGGACCTGATGGCCCATATTGCCCCGCAACTCACCTCGTACAAGCGTCCGTCGGAGATTATCCTGATGGACGCGCTGCCCGCGACATCGACGGGCAAGTTGCTGAAGCACAAGCTGGCGGAGTCGCTGCGCGGCTGAGACCCAGCCGCCGCAAGCCAGTTCACTCAAACGGAACCGGAGTACACCATGCAGAAGAGAAACAGGACGGTGGCGGTCATTGGTGCCGGTGATTTCATCGGCGGCGAGATCGCCAAGAAGTTCGCTTCCGAAGGCTTTACGATCTTTGCCGGCCGCCGCAACGGCGACAAGCTGGCGCCGCTGGTCAAGGAGATCGAGGCCGCCGGTGGCGAGATCCACGCCCGCTCGCTCGATGCGCGCAAGGAAGAGGAGATCACGGCCTTCCTCAACGACGCCGACAAGCATGCGCCGCTCGAGGTCTGCATCTTCAATATCGGCGCCAACGTCAATTTCCCGATCCTCGAGACCACCGAGCGCGTGTTCCGGAAAGTGTGGGAGATGGCCTGCTATTCCGGCTTCCTTGCGGGGCGCGAGGCGACGCGGCTCATGCTGCCGCGCGGCGGCGGCAACATCTTCTTCACTGGCGCCACCGCCTCCTTGCGCGGCGGCAGCGGCTATGCCGCCTTCGCCAGCGCCAAGTTCGGCCTGCGCGCGGTGGCGCAGGCGATGGCGCGCGAGCTCGGGCCGGAGAACATCCACGTCGCCCATCTCATCATCGATTCCGGGGTCGACACCGAATGGGTGCGGCAGCGCAGGCTCGAAGCACTCGGGCCGAATGCGCTCGACAATCCCGATCTGTTGATGCCGCCGTCGTCGGTCGCGAACGCCTATTGGCAGCTCTACCAGCAGCCGAAGAGCGCCTGGACCTTCGAGATGGAGATCCGCCCGTTCGGAGAGAAATGGTAGGGAGCCGGTCAGATGGAACTCGCGCTATCCCCTGAAGATGCGGCGTTCCGCGATGAGGTTCGCGCCTTCATCAAGGACAACTACCCGGCGGAGATGCGCGTCGCCAATCCGGAGACTGATCTCTCCAAGGAGCAGATGCTGCTGTGGCATCGCATCCTGCACGACAAGGGCTGGATCGCGCCGCTCTGGCCGAAGGAATATGGCGGGCCCGGCTGGTCGATCACCCGCCGCTTCATCTTCGAACAGGAGACGACGCGCGCCGGCACGATGCCGCCGCTGGCGTTCAGCGTCACCATGGTCGGCCCGGTCATCTACACGTTCGGCAACGACGCGCAGAAAAGGAAATTCCTGCCGCGTATCCTGTCCGGCGAGGACTGGTGGTGTCAGGGCTATTCGGAGCCGGGCTCCGGCTCCGACCTCGCTACCGTCCGCACCAAGGCGGTGCGCGACGGCGACCATTACATCGTCAACGGCCACAAGACCTGGACCACGCTGGCGCAGCACGCCGACTGGATCTTCTGCCTGGTTCGTACCGATCCGACGGCCAAGCCGCAGTCCGGCATCTCGTTCCTCTTGATCGACATGAAGTCGCCGGGCGTCACCGTGCGCCCGATCATCACCATTGACGGCTCGCACGAGGTCAACGACGTCTTCCTGGAGAACGTCCGCGTCCCCGCCGAGAACCTGATCGGCGAGGAGAACAAGGGCTGGACCTACGCCAAATTCCTGCTCGGCAATGAGCGCACCAGCATGGCCGGCATCGGTCGCTCGACACGCTATATCGAGCGGTTGAAGAAGATCGTCAAGGCGGAGATTCCGGAAGACGATCCGGCGCATCTGGAATTCATCAGGGATATCGCCCGCGTCGAGCTCGACGTGCTGGCGCTGGAGGCGACCGAGCTTCGCGTCGTCGCCCAGATGGCGCGCGGCATCGACCCGGGACCGGCGGCCTCGCTGTTCAAGATCCGCGGCACCGAAATCTTCCAGGATATCACCGAGCTGACGCATCGGGCGATCGGCAATTACGGGCTTGCGATCCGCGAGCATCCCGTCAGCGCCAATCACTTCATGCCGGGCCCGGACTACGGCCACACCGCGTCGGAGAAATACCTCAACTCGCGCAAGCTCTCGATCTACGGCGGATCGAACGAGATCCAGCGCAACATCATCGCCAAGGCGGTGCTTGGTCTCTAGAGCATGATCCGGAAAAGTGTGCAGCGGTTTTCCGAAGAGATCATGCTCAAACAAGGAGCTAAGGCGCATTTCATCGCGCTTTAGCGGCAACGAGGATCGGATGGATATCCAGTTCACGGAAGAGCAGGAATTGTTGCGGTCCAGCGTCCAGCGGCTGCTGCGCGATCAGTATGATTTCGACGCCCGCCGCAAGATCGTCGCGAGCGAAGAGGGGTTTGGCCGCAAGCAATGGGCTGAATTCGCCGAACTCGGCCTGCTTGGCGCGCCGTTCTCGGAAGCGGTCGGCGGGCTCGGCGGCGGGCCGCTGTCGACCATGATCATCATGCAGGAGTTTGGCCGCCATCTCGTGGTCGAGCCGTTCGTCGAGACGGTCGTCGTTGCGGGTGGCTTGATCGAGCAGGCAGGTTCCGACGCGCAGAGGCAAGCGTTCATTGCCGACATCATCGCAGGCACGAAACTTTGGGCGCTGGCCTGGACCGAGAAGGGTTCGCGCTTCGACCTCGCCACCGTCACCACCACGGCACGCCGCGACGGCGACGGCTACGTCCTCACCGGCGAGAAGACGGCGGTGATGGCCGCGCCATGGGCGGATCATCTGATCATCTCCGCGCGCACCTCGGGTCATCGTCACGATCGCGGTGGCGTCAGCCTGTTCGTGGTCGATCGCCGCGCCGCCAATCTCGACCTGCAAAGCTTCAGGACGATCGATGGTCGGAGGGCGGCCGAGATCAGCCTGCGCGGCGTGCACGCGGAATTGCTGGGCAGCGAAGGCGAGGGCGTCGCCGCGCTGGAAGCCTGCCGCAACCGCGCCATCGGCGCGCTCTGCGCCGAGGCGGTCGGCGCGATCGGCGAACTGAACGCCGCGACGCTGGACTATTCCAAGACGCGAAAGCAGTTCGGCGTCACGATCGGCAGCTTCCAGGTGCTGCAGCACCGGATGGTCGACATGTTCATCGCGCATCAGGAGGCGTTGTCGCTGATGCAGCATCTCGGCCTCAGTCTCAGCGAGGATGAGGCCGGAGTCTCCCGGCTGGCCGCCGGCGCAAAATCCAAGATCGGTTATGCCGGGAAGTTCGTCGCCGACCAGGCGGTGCAGCTGCATGGCGGCATGGGCATGACCGACGAGCTCAATGTCGGCCACTACTTCAAGCGGATTTCCTCCATCAACATCCAATTCGGCGATCCCGCCTATCACGTGCTGCGCTATGCGCAGCTCGACGCGGCCGCCTGATTCAGAGAGGTAAGCATGTCACAGGATGCAGTCATCGTCTCCACCGCGCGCACCGGCGTCGGCAAGGCCTATCGCGGCGCGCTGAACAACACCGACGGCCCGACTTTGGCCGGCCATGTGATGGCCGAGGCGGTGAAGCGCGCCGGCATCGCGCCCGGCGAGGTCGAGGATGTGGTGATGGGCTGCGCCATGCAGCAGGGCACCATGGTGATGAATGTCGCGCGTAAGGGCGCCATCCGCGCCGGGCTGCCGGTGACGGTCGCCGGGACCACCATCGACCGGCAATGCGCCTCCGGCCTGCAGGCTATCGCGGTCGCCGCGCGCTCGGTGATATCAGACGGCGTCGAGATCGCGATCGGCGGTGGCATCGAGTCGATCAGCCTGGTGCAGAACGAGCACATGAACAGGTTCCATGCCGTCGACGACGAACTGATGGCGATGAAGCCCGAGATGTACATGTCGATGCTGGAGACGGCGGAAGTCGTCGCCGAGCGCTATGGGATCGGCCGCGACAAGCAGGATGAATATAGCCTCGAATGCCAGCGCCGCGTCGGCGCCGCGCTGCAGGGCGGCCGCTTCAACGACGAGATCGTGCCGATCACGACCAAAATGGCTGTGGTCAACAGGGACACCAAGGAAGTCAGTTACCAGCAGGTGACGCTGGCCAAGGATGAGGGGCCGCGGCCGGATACCACGGCGGATGGACTCGCCAAGATCAAGCCGGTGTTCGAGGGCAAGACCATCAGCGCCGGCAACGCCAGCCAGCTCTCGGATGGAGCCTCGGCCTGCGTGATCATGAGCGACAAGATCGCCGCGCAGAAGGGGCTGAAGCCGCTCGGCATCTTCCGCGGCTTCGTCGCCGCCGGCGTCGAGCCGGACGAGATGGGCGTCGGCCCGGTTGCCGCGATCCCGCGGCTCCTCAAGCGGCACAACCTCAAGATCGACGACATCGGCCTCTGGGAGCTCAACGAAGCCTTCGCCGTGCAGGTGCTGTATTGCCGCGACAAGCTCGGCATCGACCCCGAGAAGATCAACGTCGACGGGGGCGCGATCGCGGTCGGCCATCCCTACGGCATGACCGGCGCGCGGCTCACCGGCCATATCCTGATCGAGGGCCGACGGCGCAAGGCGAAATACGGCGTGGTGACCATGTGCATCGGCGGCGGCATGGGCGCGGCCGGCCTGTTCGAGATCGTCCACTGAGCGGAAACGCGGGAGAAACTTGTGAAGACAGCAATCACTGAACTGTTCGGTATCCAACACCCCATCATTCAGGGCGGCATGCATTTCGTCGGCTTTGCCGAACTGGCCGCCGCCGTCTCCAATGCCGGCGGGCTCGGCATCATCACCGGTCTCACGCAGAAGACGCCGGAATTGCTCGCGAAGGAGATCGCGCGCTGCCGCGACTTGACCGACAAGCCGTTCGGCGTGAACCTCACCTTCCTGCCGACCTTCTCGGCGCCGCCCTATCCCGAGTACATTGCGGCCATCGTCGAAGGTGGCATCAAGGCGGTGGAGACCGCAGGCCGCAGCCCGGAAGCCTACATGCCGGCCCTGAAGGCGGCCGGCATCAAGGTCATCCACAAATGCACCTCGGTGCGCCATTCCCTGAAAGCCGAACGCATCGGCTGCGATGCCGTCAGCGTCGACGGTTTCGAGTGTGGCGGACATCCCGGCGAGGACGACATTCCCAACATGATCCTGCTGCCGCGCGCGGCGGAGGAGCTGAAGATCCCGTTCGTCGCCTCCGGCGGCATGGCCGATGGACGCAGCCTGGTCGCGGCGCTCGCGCTGGGCGCGGCGGGCATGAACATGGGCACACGTTTCATCGCCACCAAGGAAGCTCCGGTGCATCCTAATGTGAAGCAGGCGCTGCTCGACGCCGACGAACTCGACACCCGTCTCGTGATGCGCGCGCTGCGCAACACCGAGCGGGTGCTGAAGAACAAGGGCGTCGATGAGCTGCTCGAGATCGAGCGCGAGAAGGGCGACAAGCTCACGATCGACGACATCCACGATCAGGTCGCGGGCGTCTATCCCAGGATCATGCTGGACGGCCAGATGGACGCAGGCGCCTGGAGCTGCGGCATGGTCGCAGGCCTGATCCACGACATCCCGTCCTGCAAGGAGCTCATCGATCGCATCATGGTTGAAGCCGAAGCCATCATCCGGCAGCGGTTGACCGGCTTCCTCGACGGCAAGTTCGAAACCACGCCGGCCCGCGCGGTCGCCTGACGGGAGAGTGCCATGACCGAGCATGTCAAGGTTGAGATCGCCGCCGGCGTCATGACGCTGACCTTGCAGCGGCCCGAGAAGAAGAGCGCGCTGACCGGCGCCATGTATAACGCGATGTCGCAGGGGCTGAAGCAGGCTGAGACCGACCCGGCCGTCCGCGTCGTCCTGTTCCAGGGCGACGGCGACAGCTTTACCGCGGGCAACAACCTCGCCGACTTTGCGAGCCAGGCGCGCGGCGAAAGCGAAGTCGATAGCCCCGCGCATCGCTTTATCGAAACCATCAGCAAGGTCGGCAAGCCGCTGGTCGCGGCCGTGCAGGGCAATGCGGTCGGCGTCGGTACCACCATGCTGCTGCATTGCGACCTGGTCTATCTCGCCGAGAACGCCCGGCTGATCACGCCCTTCGTCAACCTCGCTCTGGTTCCGGAAGCGGCGTCGAGCTGGCTGTTGCCGCTGCGGATCGGGCACGCGCGCGCCTATGCGATGTTCGCGCTCGGCGAGCCGATGGATGCGCAGGGCGCGCTGGCATCGGGCCTCGCCAATGCTGTGGTGCCGCAGGCCGATCTGCGCCAGAGGGCGCATGACGTGGCGATCGCGCTGACCAGGCGACCGGCGGGTTCGCTCGGCATGACCAAGAAGCTGATGCGTGAGCAGCAACGGATCGCGGCGCAGATCGCCGAGGAAGGCGTGCTGTTCAAGGAGAGGTTGGCGACGCCCGAGGCGCGCGAGGCCTTTGCTGCCTTCGCGGAACGGCGTCAACCTGATTTCACCAAGCTGTCGGCCTGACCGGCGGCGTAACTCACGGACACATCGAGGGAGTGAACAGCATGGGCGTCACCGGCAGCCATCAATATCCCGCCATGGAATCCGTGATCTACGGCAAGCCGGCGGCCGAGGCTCTGCGCGAAGAGGCCGAGCGGCTGGGCGCCAAGCGCGTCTATCTGATCGCCAGCCGGACGTTGAACACCACGACCGACGAGATCGAGAAAATCCGTCAAGCACTCGGCGATCGTCATGCCGTGACCTTTGACGGCGTGCCGCAGCATACGACGCGGGACGTTGTGACGCGGATCGCGCGGCAGGCCAGCGAGGCCAGGGCGGACCTCGTCGTCGCGATCGGCGGCGGCTCGGTGGTCGATGCGGCGAAGATCGTGCTGATGTGCATCGAGCACGCGATCTTCGAGCCGGCCGGGCTCGACGGCTTCGAGACCACGCCGGAACGGCGCTTCGGGCCGTTCCGCTCGCCGAAGGTCCGGATGATCGCGATTCCCAGCACGCTGTCCGGTGGCGAATACAATTCCGGCGCGCTGGTCACCGATACCAGCCGCAAGCTGAAGCAGATCTTCAACCACCCGATGATGATGCCGCGCAGCATCATCCTCGATCCCGCGATCACGAAATACACGCCGGAGAAGCTCTGGCTCGGCTCCGGGACGCGGGCGATGGATCACGGCATCGAGGCGATCTGCTCCAGCCGCCCCAACGTGCTGGTCGATGCAGTGTGCCAGCAGGGGCTGCGCTATCTGCACGATGGTCTGCTGCGCACCAAGGCCCACCCCGACGACGCGGCGGCGCGGCTGAGCTGCCAACTCGGCTCCTGGCTGTCGGCGTTCGGATTGCAGTCGCGGGTGCCGATGGGCGCCAGCCACGCCATCGGCCATGTGCTCGGCGGCACCTGCGACGTGCCGCATTATTTCTGCACGGCGGTGATGATGCCGAGCGTGCTCCGCTACAATCGCCCGGCGACGGAGGCCGCCCAGCAATCGATCGCCGCCGCGCTCGGCGCACCGGGGTGCGACGCCGGCGAGGCGTTTGCGGCGTTCATCGCGGAGCTCGGCCTGCCGCGGCGGCTTGCCGATGTCGGCGTCGGCGAAGACCGCTTCGAGCTGATCGGCCGGAACGCCATGCTGTCGATCTTCACGCGGGCCAACCCGCAGCCGATCCGCGAGCCCGGCGACGTCGTCAAGATCCTGAAGCTCGCCGCCTGAGGCATCAGCACCGGAGCAGCCGCCATGGCCGCCTTGCGCATCTTCTCCTATCTGCCGAACCCGCGCGTCTGGAAGGCGACCATCGCGGCGCGGTTCTGCGGTGTCGATGTCGAGGTCAGGGGCGCCTCGGGCAAGGAGCTGCGGGACTGGTTGTGGGACTATGATGCCCGCCCGCTGGCGGAGCGCGAGCGCGCCTCGCTGTCGTCGCTGGCGCGCACCGGGCGGGTCGGACTGACCGGCGCGCAGCTCTTCAAGACCGATGCGTTCATGGCGGCACAGCCGTTCGGCAATGTGCCGGCGGCGTTCGGCGCCGACGGCAAGGTCGGGATCTTCGAATCGAACAGCATCATGCGCGCGGTGGCGCGGCTCGGCGCGGCAGCATTCCCGCTCTACGGGCGCGACGCCTATGAGGCGTCGCGGATCGACAGTTTTCTCGATGTCAGCCTGGTGTTCGCGCGGGACTCGCAAATCTATCTGCTGGCGCTCTCGGGCGGCACCGTCGATGCGGCCATTCATGCGCGGGCCAAGGATGCGTTCGCGATCTATGCGTCCGGCATCGAGCAGGCGCTGTCGCCGCGGCGGGAGGCGCTGGTCGGGAACGGTGTCTCGATTGCCGACATCTGCTTTGCCGCCGAACTCGCGCTGTTCATGAATGAACATGCGCGGACCGAGCAGCTGCAAAAGCAGGGATTGACGAAAATCCTGCACCCGGGCGCGCAGGATGAGTATCCGTTGATGTTTGCTCACTTTGACCGCCTGATCACGCATGAGCACGTCAGACCGGACCTCAAGCCTTACGTCGAGAAGCTGCTGTCGAAGGCGGCCGCCTGACCATGAAGGCCATCGGCCGCAACGCGGAGGGTTGATCGTATGACCGCACCTGTCTGTCTGATATCCGGCGTTGGGCCCGGCACCGGTTCGGCGCTCGCCAGAAGATTCACCGAGGGCGGCTATCGCGTCGCGCTTCTCGCCAGGAACGCGGAGCGTCTCGCCGCGCTCGAGCAGCAGCTGCCGGGCGCAAAGGCCTATCGGTGCGATGTGTCCGCTCCCGCGCAGATCGAGGCGGTGGCCTCGGCCGTGGAGCGCGATCTCGGCAATCCCGCCGTGGTCATACACAACGCCGTCGGCGGCGCGTTCGGCACCTTCCGCGAGATCGATCCGGAGATTCTCAATCGCAACTTCCAGGTCAACACGATGGGACTGTTGTACCTGGCGCGGCGGTTCGCCCCGGCGATGATCGCTGCCGGCAAGGGCGCCATCGTCGCGACCGGCAACACCTCGGCATTGCGCGGCAAGGCCGGCTTCGCGGGGTTCGCACCGACCAAGGCGGCGCAGCGGATTCTCGCCGAGGCGATGGCCCGCGATCTTGGGCCGCAGGGCGTTCACGTCGCCTATCTCGTGATCGATGCCGTGATCGATCTGGAGTGGACGCGGAAGCGCTGGCCGGATCGGCCGGACGATTTCTTCATCAAGCCGAAAGCGATCGCCGACGAGGTCTGGCACGTCGCCCATCAGGATCGCAGCGCGTGGTCATTCAATGTCGAGATCAGGCCGTTCGGCGAAGCCTGGTAGGCGCCGCGCGCCGGTCGCAAGAGTTGGTCAATTCATAAAAGCTCAGGGGGAATTTCATGTTGTTGAAGACGTTTGCCGTATCCGTTGCGATGCTTGCGGCGCTGCCGCAGCTCCAGTCCGCGCCGAAACACCAGGGGTCTCGGAGTCGGAGGTCAAGGTCGGTGCGACGTTCCCGTTCAGCGGGCCGGCATCGCCGCTCAGCAACACCGGCAAGGGCCTGATCGCCTACGTCCATTCCGTCAACGACCGCGGCGGCATCAACGGCCGCAAGATCAACCTCATCACCTATGACGATGCCTACACGCCGCCCAAGGCCGTGGAGCAGACCCGCAAGCTGATCGAGAGCGACGAGGTGGCGTTCCTGTTCAGCCCGCTCGGCACGCCCGGCATCGGCGCGACCGTCAAATACGTCACCGCGAAGAAGGTGCCGCATCTGTTCGTCGTCAGCGGCGCGACGAAGTTTGCGAACTTCACCGAGTTTCCGCTGACCACCACGGGGCTGCCGAGCTACAACACCGAAGGGAAGATCTACGCAAAATACGTCACGCAGACGGCGCCCGATGCGAAGATCGCGATCCTCTACCAGAACGACGATCTCGGCCGCGATTTCGTGGCCGCGTTCAAGGAAGTGCTGAAGGCCGATTTCGACAGGAAGGTGGTGACGTCTCCCTATGAGGTCACCGAGCCGACCATCGAATCCCGCGTGGTGACGCTAAAGGCGTCGGGTGCGCAGGCGTTCCTGATCGCCGGCACGCCGAAATTCGCGGCCCAAGCGATCAAGAAGGCGAACGAGATCGGATGGTCGCCGCTGACCATCGTCAACTACGTGTCGAGCTCGGTTTCCGCGACCATCGTGCCGGCGGGGGCGGACAAGGCGGTGGGCGTTGTGGTGGCGACCATCACCAAGGACCCGAACGACAGGAAGTGGGCCGACGATCCCGGCATGAAATGGTATCGCGCCCATTTCGAGAAGTATCTTCCCGGCGCCGATATCGGCGACAACAATTATCTGTTTGGCACCCAGCAGGGCCGGATTCTGGAGCAGGTGCTGAAGCAGTGCGGCGACGACCTGTCGCGCGAGAACATCGTGAAGCAGGCGCGCAACATCAGAGGGCTCGTGCTGCCGACGCTGATGCCGGGCATCACCATCAACACAGGCCCCGACAACAGCATGGCCTATACGCAGCTTCAGCTGCAACGCTGGACCGGAAGCTCATGGGAGCAGTTCGGCGGCGTGCTGAGTGCCGACCTGAACTGAACCGGGTCGACCGAGGCGCTAGTGGAGCCGACGTGCGATCGGCTTCGCCAGCGTGTTTTGCCATTCCCGCTGCGCCGACTGGTCGCTTGACCGCAGGCTGTTCAGCAAGGCTGTGGTCTTCGGCTGAACCCGCGAGCCGTCGATCACCTCGAGCCGGCCGCAGCGGTTGAGCGTGTGCAGCTTGCGTCCGGTCCACAGCGGCCCGGGTTTGAGCAGATGGCGCACGGCCTGCCGGTAAGTCGTCGGCGACAGTTCGAGCACTTCCGCAAGTCCGAGCGCCGCGCCGTATCCGTTGCTGCAGTCCTGCACCGGCCGCCACAGCTTGCCGTTGATGGTCACGAAATTGCCGGCCGGCCGCGTCGTCGCGCGATCGATCAGGATCGGATTGCTTGCATGCGGACGCCAGGGGCCGAACAACTGCTCGGCGTAATAGATCGCCAGCGTGTCGGAATATCCGCCGGTGCCGTCGCGCCAGGCGCCGAACATGTAGTAGAGGCCGTCATGCTGCGTGATGGTCGCGTCGGCGAGTTCGAGCCCTGACAGCAGCGTGCCTTGCCGTTCCCACTTGTCGGGAAAGCGGACGCATTTGTAGATCGGGACGTCCCGATGCGCGGTGCTTTCCGGGATCATCCACAGTTCGCCGTTGTTCTCGATCAGGAACGGGTAGGACAGGTGCCAGGGCTCTTCGAGCACCGGCAGCACCGTGCCAACCGGACCCTTGCCGTCGAATTCGATCGTGGAGATGATGCCCTTGCCGGTGCGGTGGTCGAGGTCTTCGAAGAACACGAAGGTCCTGCCCTGCCACTTCACCGGGACGGGATCGGCATAGAAGTGATTGCCAGGATCGCCGAGCACGTTCCAGGCAGGTCCCGACAGGTCACCGGTCCGCCAGACATCCGCGTTGTCGGCGTAGCGCCATCCGACATGCCAATGCGGCGCGTAGCAGCAGAGACGGTAGATTTCCTTCGCGATCGAGGTCGCGACGCCGCGCAGGACAAAGGGCGCGGGATTTCGCGGCGCGCTGGCCGCCGGCACAGCCAGTTGCGGCACCAGTCGCGGAGCCCTCGACAGGATCGGCGGCAGCATGGACAAGGTACGTGCCATGACGGTTTCGAGCGCGCCGCTGAGGCCCGCGGCAATTTCTCCGGATGGATGGCCGCGGTCGAGGACCGAACCATCGACCTCGTTGACGATGTCGATCACGGGCAGGTCGCCGGCGAGAATGGCGGCGAGGGCGGCGGCTTCGCCCGCCTGTCCGTTGAAGCGTGGACGGAGGTAGAGCCCGGCGGAGCAGTTCGGGTCCCGCGCGGCAGTGGTGAAGTCGACCACCACATCGGGGTTGCCCATGCGCGGTCGTTCCGCAATCGTTTTCAGCCTGTCGGCCTCGCCCGCCTTGCCCTTGCGCAGCACGATGCGTTCGAGCTCGAACAGCATGTCGAGGCCGGCGGGCCTGGGCCCCGGCGTCGTCGTCCAGGCGATTTGAACGGGAATATCCTGATCGTTGACGCGCAGCGTCTCGCGACGCATCCAGAGCCGCGCCTGCGCTCGATCGCAGCGAAACTCGATAATCATGTCCAGCCCAATTTCCTAGTGCGCGTCCACTCCTACGGCATTGCCGAGAATCCGGACGTATTCCTCTATCATGGCATCCAACGAATAACGCGACTTCAGGCCTACGGCGCTTTGCCGCAGCTGGTCGCTCAACAAACGATCGGTCAGGACTTTCGATACAGCGGCCGAAAACTCCGCCTCGTTCGCAGCGTCAACGAACACCGCGGCAGGCTGCCCTTGGTAAGACAGCACCTCGCGCAGCACCGGCAGATCGTTGACGACGCAGGGGATGCCGGCGCTCGCGGCTTCCACCGCGGCGAGGCCGAAGGTTTCGGCCTGCGTCGGAAATACGAAGACGTCGAGGCACGCCAGAAATTCGGCCATCTGGCGCGGTGGAATCTCGCCGATGAAGTGTAGCCGGTCCGCGACATCAAGCTCGTTCGCCAGGGCTCGCAGCCGTTCCTCATCCGCGCCTTGCCCGGCGAGGGCAAGATGCCAGGATTGGTCGGCGGCCAGCAGGCGAATCGATGCATCGAGCCGCTTGTGCGGGTGCAGCCTTGCCGCGCAGCCGAGCAGCGTGCGATCCGGGGGTAGCTTGAACTGCTGCCGCGCGACGTTCTTCGGCAGGCTGTGCGACTTGTCGTCGAAGCCATGGGGGACGTGCGTCATGCGCGCGCGATAGGTCGCGGGATAGCGCGCGTATTCACGTTCCATGTCGCGCGAGTTCAGCGTGATGCACTGGAAGAAGCCGGTCGAGCCCATGATGATGTCGGCGGCTCGCACCGGCATGCTCATCGACATCGCCGAGGACACCTGGTTGGCGATCACCGGGGCGCGGCTGACGAAGCGCGAGACGCCTCCGCCGATCACATTGCCGAAGTGCTGGAAGGTCAGCACGACATTGGGCCTGAGGGTCCTGAGATGACCGGCGAGCGTCCGCAGCATCCGCAGCAGCGCCACCGGATTGCCCGGCCGGCTCTGCGCGCAGTAGAGCGTATCCGGCGGTTCATCGAAGGAGTCCGATTTGCGGAAGAAGAATAGATTGGTGACCCGGTAGCCGCGAGCGGTGAGCCCGGCGCCGAGGAGCCGCGAGATTTCCTGCGCACCGGCGTTCTCGGCCTGGGTTTGCACCAGGACGACACGCAGCTTTGGCTTGCCCACGTTCGATCGATCGCGTGATGCGGTCGATGCCTCGCGCAATTCTGCGCTTGGCCTGTAGTGGAGCACGGCTTCCTCACCCGTCGAAGGAGTGGAATCGTCCCCCTCGCTATCGCGCGCGTACTTATCACGCGAGGCGCGCTCGTAGACCGAGTAGCGCGTGTTGAGGTTACTGCTCATTTCGTGCGATCAGACATTGCCAGCAATCGTGAGCCATTGTTTCACACATAGGGTACAGGTGGCTCGTTAACTAATTGGTTACGTCCGCATGAGGAGGGGGTAACCGTGGATTAACCATAGATATTTACGTTGGAGCAGTACTGTCAGTTGAATTCGAGTCACAGCCCCATGAAGTTCGGTAGCCGCGTAGGCCCGAGACGTTCCGAAGCCACGGAACCCGCCGCGTCGTGGGAAACTGCCGGCGTGCAGACCAGCCGATCCTCTGCGGAAACCACCAAAGGCGTGCTTAGCATTCCCGGCGTGGTGGCTTTTTTCCGCGAGAACGGTCAACGCATTCTAATGCTCGCCGCGGTGATCTTCGCGGTCGGCGTCATTCTGCTGATGTTGATTCCGGCGCGCTATGCCGCGACCGCGCTCGTCGTGGTCGACCCGCGCGAGCAGCGCGTGACCACCGATCAGGACGTCCTGCCGGGCATCGGTCAGGATGCCGCAGCACTGCAGAGCTATGTCGAGATCGCCAAATCCGACGGATTTCTCGGGCCGCTGATCGAGCAACTCAAGGTCGCCGAGGACAGCGACATCTCCGGCGGCAGGACCGACCCGACGCGCCTGCTCGACAGGTTTCGCAACCGGCTCGACATCTCCCGGCGCGGATTGACCTATGTCATCGCCATCAAGTTCACGTCCAACAACCCGCAGCGCGCGGCGTACTACGCTAACGCGGTGGCTGAGGCGTTCGTCGCCAGCCAGCGCGGCACGCGCAGCGTGGCGACCGACGAAGCCGCCGACTGGCTGAAGAGCCGGCTCAAGACGTTGAACGACCGCCTGCGGTCTTCGGAAGATGCCGTTGCGAAATTCAAGCTCGAGCACAACATCGTCAATGCCGGCAAGGAATCCACCACGCAGCAATTGCGGGTGACCGATCTGACCCAGCAGGTCTCCGCGGCCCGCGCGCGCACCGAGGAGGCCAAGGCACGCTACGAGCAGGTGCAGCGCGACCTCAAGGCCAATGTCGAAGGGCCGGTGAAGCAGGATCTGCTGAGCATGCTGCGCGCGCAGCGCTCCGCGCTCAACGACCAGATCGCACAAAAGCGCGGGGTGCTGGGCGATCGTCATCCGGACCTCGTGATGGCCCTCAGCCAGCTCAGCGATCTCAACCGGCAGATCGAGATCGAGCGGAAGAAGAACATCGACACCGCCAAGTCCGAATATGAGGCCCAGCGCGAGCAGCAGAACGCGCTGGAGGATCAGCAGAAGGCGGTCGAACAGCAAATCCTGATCGACGGTCAGGCGCTGGTCAAGCTGCAGGAATTGCAGCGCGACGCAGATGCCAACAAGAATATCTACGAGCAGTTCCTCTCGCGCTACAAGACCACCGACGAGCAGCGGCTGCTGCAGAGCTCGCAGACCAAGGTCGCATCGCCTGCGACGCCGCCGGTGCGCTCGACGCTGCCGCCGCTTCCGCTGTTGCTGGTCGCGCTCGCGATCGTCTCGCTGCTGACGTCGACGGCGATCGTCGCCGTTCCCGGTCTGAATCTGAAGCAGCTCCCGATCAAGGCCATTCCGCCGCTGCGTCAGGCCGAGGCGCCCGCACTTGCGCCGGCCGCGCCGCAACCTGCGCTGCCGCCGGGATTGCCCGTGCTGGCCCGCATTCCCAACATCGCGTCGTTGGACGCGGTCAGGAGCGTCTGGCAGACCCCGATCTCGTCGACGGCCGAGCCTGATCTCAGTCCGCATCTTGAGCTGCTGATCGAGAACATCGAGCAGCTTCCGGGAGAGCACGGCAAGGTGGCACTGCTGCTGTCGGTCGAGGCCGGTGCCGGCGGCAGCACCGTCGCACGGTCGCTGAACCGATCCGCGCTCAAGAACGGAATGCTCAGCGTGCTGATCGAGATGGAATCAAGGCGCGCCGAGACCGCGCCGCCGCAAGGCTCGGGGATCATCAAGGCCGACCTGCCGTCGGTCGTCGAACTGCTGGGCGCCAGCAGCAAGGCGCCGCCCTATCCGCCGGACGATATTCGCGCCGATTTCGGCCTGATCATCGTCGACGCATCGTCGCTTGCGCTGCAGCCTGCCGCGGTGGCGCTGGCTGCCCATGCCGACCTGGTGATCCTCGTGATTCGCGAAGGGACCGCCAACTCGGCCGCGATCGGCAAGGCGCGGGCCGATCTATCCGGGTATGGTTCGGTCCCAACCGCGCTGGTCGTCAATCGCGTGGCGGTCAATGACGCCGTTCGCGGTCGCCAGGGCGAGGCGCTCGGCCTGGCGAGCTGAAGGCGGTTCAGCTGAAGCTAGCGCCTTTTCCGTTCCGATAGTTTCGGAACGTGGCTCCGGATTCTTGTTTTGACGCGTTTTCTTCGGGCGAACCGGTATCCACTTCGCTCGAAAAACGCTCTAGTCGTTGCTGTCCGCAACGCGGACCGCGTAGGCATCACCTTTCGACGGCCACAGATGCGACAGCACCAGAATGGATGGGTCGACGCCGGTCCGCCGCCGGCACAACACGTTGAGCGCGATGGTGGCGAGGACCAGCGAAGCCGTCGCCGCGATCGCGGCGCCGAGCACGCCGAGCCAGGGGATCAGCACGACAAATCCCAGCAGCCGTAGCGCCACGTTGGCTGCGACGACGGGAACATAATCGCGCTCATGGCCTGTCAGCTGCAGAACAGCGGCAGAGGGCCCGCCCGCCGCCTGGAAGGCCGTTCCGATCGCGAGCACGATCAGCACCCACTGCTGCGCCGCAAAGTGCGGCCCGAACAGGCCGAGCAGATAGGGGGCACCCACCCAGACAATGACGAGCCCGCTGAGCACGCAGAGCGCGGTCACCTCAGCCATCAGCTTCAACGTATGTTCGAGCTCGCGGTGGTTCTTGCTGAAATACAGTAACGGAAGCCGGCGCGCGCCGAAAGTGTACAGCGCTGCGGACAACATGGCGAAGATGTTGGCAAGGCGCGAGGCGGCAAAGTAGATTCCGGCGGTCGTCGGATCCAGCATCCAGTAGACCAGAATGACGTCGAAATACTGGTTGGCGGCTTCGAGGATGGATGCGAGCCAGAACCGGAATGCGCTCTTGTTCCAGCGCGAGGCCTCGAAGCGCGCCGTGACCGACCGCAGGTTCGGCAGCACGCGCACGATCGATACGATCTGCACGACGAGCCCGAGGGCCATCGCGCCCGACATCGCGCTGAACAGCTCGGCGGGGGTGAGCTGCCGGTGGCCGAACAGCACCGCGATCAGGAACAGGACGACGGCGACGCGCCAGAAGAACTCCCGATTGCCTTCGCCCATCAGGATGCTGACCAGGGATCGCGCGATCTGGCTGCCGAGCATGAGCCCTGCATTGATTGCGGTGAACGCCGAGACCGACAGGATCAAGAGCCACCACTCGCCGCGAATGCTTGCCACCGCGGCGATCGCGGCGATCGAGATCAGCATCCCGATGGCGGAGTTCTTCAGGCTCGACAGCAGCACACCCTTGGTGAACTCGGTCTGGCCGCGCACCTCATACTCGTTGAGGAACCGAACCAGGAGCAGCTCCTGGCCGACCAGGCCCACCACCGAGGCGATCTGGGCGACGGAGAGCAGGGTTGCGAAGTTTCCAAACGCGTCGGGCGTCATCGCCCGCGCGGCGAGCGAGAACAACGCGAATGCGAGCCCGCCGCTACCAACCTTGAGCAGGATGGTCCCGGCAACGCCGCGCGTAACGTCGCGCCGTAACAGTTGGAGCACGGAGGCAATCACCAGAGACGTCTCAATATCCAGTGGGGCTGTTGACCGCAGCAATCGGTGAAGCCTGGAGTGTTAATGTTCTCTTGCTAAGATTCCGTTCCTTTCGAATGGCTGCCGGGCCCAACGCAGTTGTGAACAGGGCCAGGTCGCGTTGCTCCATTCTGGAACGGCGCCGTCTGCCCTGTCTCCAAACGGCGCAGGTTGGATTTACCTCGAGCGTCCGGTCCAGTGGCGCGGACCTAGCCGGATGAGACTGCGTTTGCGCGTCAACGCCGTCTGTCGCTGCTCGATGGCCTGGCAATCGCCTCGCCATCCCGCTGCGGAGCCTGCAAAAGTTCAGTTTCATGGCTGACCGTGGTGCAAGCCATGTGCCGAGAGACCACTGATCGTGGTCCGGACGTTTTCATTAACCTCGATTCTGGAACTCGCCGTGCTCGATCGGCAAGGCGACACCGCAGGCAAGGAAATTGCAGTTCTGCGGCCAACCAGAGCTTTTCCCGTTCCGATCGAATCGGAACGGCGCTTTAGATTCTTGTTTTGACGCGTTTTCTTCACGCGAACCGGTATCCACTTCGCTCGAAAACGCTCTAGCCGTCGGAGCGGACAAACATGATTGCCGAGAAAAATGCGACCAAGCCGATCGTGGCCTGCGAGACCGAGGTCATCGAAGCGGACGTCGCAATTGTCGGAGCCGGTCTGGCAGGGTCGCTTGCAAGGGCTGTGCTCGCCCGAGCCGGATACCGCGTCGTCCTGATCGACAAGCGATCGATCCCGCCGGACGAATTCCGGGTCGAAAAGATCGCCGGACGGCAGATCGATATCCTGCGCCGCCTCGGCTTCATCGACGACGTCGAGGCCATTGCCGCGCCCTATGACCGGGTGCTCAACATCAGGAGCGGCAAGCTGGTCGATATCGGCGTCGGCCGGTCCTACGGGATTTCCTATGCCAACCTCGTCAACATGGCACGCGGCCTGACGCCCGATGCGTCGAGCTTGCTGCTCGACCAGGTGACCAATGTCAGCTGCAGCGAGGAACGTCAGCAATTGACGCTGGCCTCGGGAAAACGCGTCGTCTCGCGTCTGGTCGTTCTGGCGACCGGCATGGCGAACGTGCTCGGCCACAGTCTCGGAATGCGCCGGCAGATGCTTGCTGCGCGCCACTCTGTCTCGTTCGGCTTCACGATCGCACGGCCGGACAACGCGCCGTTCGATTTCGAGGCGCTGACCTGCTATGGCGAACGTACGGCGGACGGCATCGACTATCTCAGCCTGTTTCCCGTCCGTGCCGGCATGCGGGCCAATCTCTTCATGTTCCGCGATCCGACCGACCCGATCATGCGCGAGTTGCGTCGCGACACCAGACGGACGCTGCTTCGCCTGATGCCGGGATTGCAGCCCTATCTCGGCGATTTCGAGGTGGTCGGCCGGGTGCAGAACTGGGTCATGGATCTGACCGTGACCGAGGGCCATCTGCAGCCCGGCGTCGTGTTGATCGGCGACGCGTTTCAGACCAATTGTCCCGCGGCCGGCACCGGCGTCGGCCGCCTGCTGGTGGATGTCGAACGTCTTTGCACGGACTATGTGCCGCGCTGGCTGGAGACCGCCGGTATGGGCGTGGACAAGATTGCGCAGTTCTATTCCGATCGGGACAAGCTCGCCGCCGATCACCACTCGCTGCAATTGGCAAACTTCCGCCAGGCCTTGACGTCGAACACCGATGTGCGCTGGAACTTGCGGCGGAAGCTGCACTTCCTGCGCCGCATGATCACGCACCGGGTGGACCGGATTCGTCCGGGATGGGTGATGCGCGTCCGCAGCGCGCTCCGCTGATCGGGCTGCCAGCGCCGGGCGGCGCTAGCGCGTGCCGGTCGAGGTGCGGACCGGCCTGAAATCGGTCACACGCTTGGCGGCCTGCTTGATCCAGGGCGCCTGCTTCAAGGCAAACAACGCGAACGAGCCGGCCGCGCTCCCGGCCTGCGTCACGGCCGACATCGGCGTCGGCTGACCGCCGAACTGCATCTTGTAGGGTTCGTCACCGATGGTGAAGTCCAGCACCCGGCCGCCGCGCTCGATGCAATCCCTGGCGACGCTCTCGAATGTCAGCGCGCCGATCGATTGGCTCTTGTACCCGTCGACATCGAACGCCGTCATGACGACAAGGACGCTGTCACGGTGAACCAGCCCGAGGGCCGCCGCGATGACGTTGCCGTCCATCTTCATGGAGTAGAGCCGGGCAAACGAGCCCATGCCGCGAAGCGCCACGCTCGAGTAGAAATCGAAATACTCCGGTCGCTGCAACAGGTCGCCATCACCCTGTTCGTGAAACCGCGGACCGCGAAACTTTCTCATCGTCTCCATGGCTTCGCCGATCGAAGCGCTATCGTCGCAGCATGAGAAGGTGAGCATGCCTTTCCTGTGGATCTGGCGCCATTTCTTTGCCAGTTCCTTCTGGTACGACTTTCCCATTGCATTGATCTGCCATTGCTCGAACGGCGCGACGAGAACCGTCGCGTAGGCATTGGTGTCCATCAGGCTGCGGTGGGGCGCTCCGAGCAGATTCTCGATCGGCATCCTCGCATCGAGCAGCTTGGGTATGCGCAGCAGGTCGAACGGCCGCAGCAGTTGTCGAAGCCTTTCGCAGGCGCGCTGGTCTTGCAGCAGGTCGGTGAAGGTCGCGATGCTGCACACCGGCGACAGATAGTCGGACACGCGGAGATCGGCGAATTCGATGGTGCGCATCGGGCCGCGCCGCACGCGCAGCATCGGCAGCACGGCCGCAAGCGACTTGTTCGCACGATGGCGGATGGCGACGACCAGCGGCTTGGCCGACGCGGCGGGAGCGAGCTTGCGATAAAGGCTGTCCAGCCATAGCGGATGCTGGAAGGCGGTCGCGTCCGAGCCTTCAAATAACTTCACGTACTCTTCAGACAGGAAGTCGAATGCGTCGTCGATGCTGACATCGAACGCGTCATCATTCTTATTCATGTGAGACCAAACAAAACGACAGTTTCAAAGCGCCGATTGTATCCGGCACGCCGCCCTTATAGCAAAGGTCGATCGGCTCGGGCAGCGGCAGAATACGATTTGTATTAATGCAATGCGTCGACCTTTGCACATTGTTGCTGGGTCGAGCCATTGCCTTCATCGCATCGACTGCGAGCGGCTGTCATCTCGACGTGGCCGCGTCTGAGGGATCAGCATCGTTAACAATCCCTTAAGGATGCGTTCAATCGCGCCGTGGTGAGATATCGCACCCGGTCTGGACCGGATATTGCAGTTAAGGGCTCGCAAGTCCTGGAGTCCCGCCGAAATGCTGAGTCACAGCCAAAAAACCCGCGCTTCCTACGCAATTTCGTTCCCGCAGGCCGACCGCAAGCCGCCTCGGCGTCCCAATTCGGACATGGCTGCTCCGCCTGTCCGGATTTGCGACACGTTGCGGGCCGAGCAGATGTCCCCGGCCCCGGCGCAGATCGGATCATTGCCGCACGGCGGGCGGGAGCGGCGTATCAATCCTGTCGGCAGGGCTGCGACGGCCGGTGTCCCCCGGGCGACCATCGGTGGGCTGCGGCTCGCCGTGCTCGATCGGGAGCAGACCGCCGAGTTCATGGTCGAGGCTGTGCATCCGAACCGGCGCGCCAATCGTCCGCTGTATCTGACCTCCGCCAACGGCGAGGTGCTGTCGCGCTGCTCGACCGAGCCGATGACGGACCGGCTGTTCCGTACCGCTGACCTGATCAACGCCGACGGGCAACCGCTGGTCATGGTGTCCAAGCTACGGTCGCCGAATCCGCTTCCCGAGCGCGTCGCGACCACGGATCTGTTTCACGACGTCGCGCGCAAGGCGGAAGAGCTCGGGCTGACTTTCTACCTGTTTGGCGCCAACGAAGCCGAGAACAAGGCTGCCATCGCCAATGTCCGCCGGGCCTATCCGGCACTCAAGATCGTCGGCCATTCGCACGGCTATCTGCGCGGCGACGCGCTGCGGACCAAGGTCGACGAGATCAACGCCCTGGCGCCTGATTTTCTCTGGGTCGCGCTCGGCGTGCCCTATGAGCAGGCTTTCGTCGACGAATTCATGCCTCGGCTCGGCAATGTCGGCGTCATCAAGACCTCGGGCGGGCTCTTCAACTTCCTGTCCGGTTCTCGGCCGCGTGCGCCGAGATGGATGCAGATCATCGGCCTCGAGTGGGCCTGGCGCCTGTGGCTCGAGCCGCGGCGGCTGTTCTGGCGCTACCTGACGACCAATCCGCACGCGCTCTATCTGCTCTTCAACCGGACCCGATCCTCGGCAACCAAAGACTGACGCCTCTAACGAGTGCAACGTGCCGCTCCGATCCACCGGAGCAGCAAGCTCATTCCATGAGCGGAGTACAACCGAATGGACGGACGTGCGATCGACAGTTCGATCTGGCAGGCGCCCGGCGTCGGGGCGGAACATTTCGCCAGGACCGTCGTCGGTTGGTCGATCACCATCAATGTGATCATGTCGATGGGGACCTTCCACGCCGCGCTGCTTCCGACCGAGTTGACCCTGGTGCAGCAGGCCGTCGCCCTGCTGATGTGGGGCGTCCTGATCTACGCAAGCCTGTTCGTCCGTCCCTGCCTGCGGCTGGCCCCCAATCTCGACACGCTCGTGATCGTCGCGTTCTATGCGTTCGCCACTGTCTCCGTGCTGTGGACCAACCTCGGCGTGGCTGCCCTGATGAAGGCCGCGGCGCTCGCAATCACGACGCTTGGCGCGTTCTGCATGATCACCCGCGTCGATATCGACGACATCGTGACATCGGCCACCCGCGGCCTGTCCTTGCTGATCGCGGCCTCTGCGCTCTGCGCGGTGATCCTCCCGGACATCGGGGTCGATCAGACCTGGATGCACAAGGGACAGTGGCAGGGCGTCTTCGAGTCGAAGCAAACCCTGGGCTTCGCCGGCGCCTATCTCATGTTCTTCGCCTGCTATCGAAAGATAACGGGGCAGGGATGGCTGCCGTTCATCGTGACGTTCATGCTGGCCTCCACCTGCGTCATGCTCTCGGAGTCGCGCGGCGCCGGCGCCCTGTCGCTGGTTGCCTGCGCGCTGCTGCTCACCTCCCTGTGGTCGGTCCGGTGCATGCAGGTCTACGCGATCCTGCCATGTGTCATGTGCGTCGCGGCAGCGCTATTGATCCTGTATTTCTATACGACCGGATACGATTCGATTCATGCCTTCGACACGACGATCGACTTCACGGAGCGGACCTTCATCTGGCAGTACGCCATCAGCCATTTCAACGATGCGCCCCTGCTGGGCTTCGGCATCAACGGATTCTGGACGCGCCCTGCGATTTACGACTATTTCAACCAGAATCATGGCTGGGTGCTCGACAACTATCACAGCGGCTACATCGCCATTCTCGTCGAGACCGGATTCCTGGGTTATTTCCTGTTCACGGCGAGCGTCTTCCTGTTTTCCTACAAGGTGCTCTGCCTGATCGCAGGGCGGGCGATCGACCGTCTGCACTGTGCGTTGATCATCGGGTTCGTCTTCCTCAACTGCCAGACCAATTTCACGGAGACGATGTTCCTCCGCTCGACGATGTTCACGTCGGTGCTTCTGGTCGCATTCTTCCTCGCCATTTGCCGGCCGGTGCCGTCGTCGCGCGTAGAGCCGGGCGAATTGGAGCAGCCATGACCGCGTTCCGATTGCTTCTGCAAAGAGCCTTCGTCATGCTGGCGGCGGCGGCACTTGCACTCCCGCTGATCGCGCCGGCGAAGGCGGCGGGGCAGGGGGCATCGCCGGTCGCCGTGGCATTGGGGCGCGGAATCAATATTCTCGGCTATGACGGCATCTGGGAAGGCTACCAGAATGCGCCGTTCCGCCTGGAAAACCTCGCCGCGATTCGCAAGGCCGGCTTTTCCCATGTCCGGATCAATTTCTTCGGCTTCAGGCATATGGACTCCGGCAACATCCTCGATGATGCCGTCCTGCGGCGCCTCGATGCCATGATCGAGCAGGTGCTGGCCAGCAGGCTGGTTCCGATCCTCGATGAGCATGACACCGAGCTCTGCCAACGCGACGTGGCCGAATGCGGCGTGAAGCTCAAGGCATTCTGGCGCCAGATCGCATCGCGCTATGCGGGGAAATACCCGGCGCTGGTGTTCGAGATCCTGAACGAGCCCGGTGGCAACATGACCTCGGCCGAATGGAATGCGCTGCTCGGCGATTGTCTTGCGATCATCCGGGATGCGAACCCGAAGCGCAACGTCGTGGTCGCGATCCTGAACACCGAGGAGCTGCCGATCGATCAGCTGGTCCTGCCGCCGGACGACCGAAACCTCATCGTCACGTTTCACTATTACGCGCCGATCCGTTTCACCCATCAGGGCGCGCCGTGGTCGCCGACGTTCTCGAAGATCGGTCCGTTGAGCTGGGGCTCCGCGGAAGACTTGGCCACGGCCTCGGCCGAGTTCGACAAGATCCGATCCTGGTCCGAGAAGGAGCAGCGCCCGATCTATCTTGGCGAGTTCGGCGTCTATGAGCGCGCGCCCGCGGAGAGCCGCGCGAAGTATCTGTCGTTCATGGCGAGACGCGCGGAACGCAATGGCTGGGCATGGGCCTACTGGCAGTTCGACCACGATTTCGCGGCCTTCGACGGCGCCCGGCAACGCTGGAAGGCGGATATCCTCCGCGCGATCATCCCTCCCGTCCGCTAAGCCCTTCGATTGGACGCAACGTCCGATTCAGGATCGGCCGGCCGCCTTGACGACGCGGTTGTCCCGCGCGGCGAGTACGCCACCCTTGTAGACTGAACGCCCGGACGGCCGCGCCACCACGGCCTCCTGGATATGCACGGCGTTCAGGGTCACGAAATCGGCCCTGGCCCCCACATGCAGGCCGTAGTCCTCGAGCCTGAGCGCCTTGGCGCCGGCCGCGGTGATCATGTCGAACGCGATCGCGAGCTCCTCATCGGTGTAGAAGCCCGAGCGGTATCCGATCATCATGGCGCGGCCCAGCATGTCGCCGTCGCCATAGGGCCACCAGGAGTCGCGGATGTTGTCGTTGCCGCCGAACACCGTGACGCCGGCCTTCCTCAACAGGGCGACGGGCGGGAACGGCCGGCTGCCCGGCGCATTCGTCATGATCGCCACGCCCGAGCGCGCCAGACTGTCGGCGGTCTTCTTCTGCGCATCGGCGGGAATGTCGCCGAGCCCGTAAGCGTGGCTGACGGTGACGCGGCCCGCCATGCCGAGCGCACGCGTGCGCGCCGCGATCTGCTCGACCTCGAAGGCGCCGAGCATGCCGCCGTCATGAAGATGGATATCGACATCGACGCCGTGCTTTTGCGCGACGCCAAAGACGACGTCGAGATGGCCCTCGACATCCCGGTCGAAGCTTGCGGGATCGAGCCCGCCGACGGCATTGGCCCCGAGCTTGATCGCCTCGTCGAGCAGTTGCGGCGTGCCCGGGCTGGTGAGGATCCCGTTCTGCGGGAACGCCACGAGCTGGATATCGATCAAGTCCCTGTATTCCTCGCGAACCCCGAGGATGGTCTCCAGCGACTTCAGCCCAACGGAACCGTCGACCATGACGTGACTGCGCATCTGCGTCGTGCCATGGCCGATGCAGAGGTCGAGCTGGTTCCGCGCGCGCACGTCCATCGGCGCGGCGGCGGCAAGGTTCTCGGCCTGAAACGCCACCCGCTCATGGACGTCGAATCCGTCGGTGCAGGGGCGGTGCGGCCGCCAGGTATCGCCGTAAAAACTGGTGTCGAGATGGATGTGGCCTTCGACGAAGCCGGGCACGACCAGCGCATTGCCGAGATCGACGATCTCGACTCCGTTCGGGCGTTCGCCTTTCGCCTCGATCGCAACGATGCGGCCGCCACGGACCAGCATATCGCGGCTGGTACCATCACCGAACCTGGCATTGATGAAGAGTTTGTCGGCTGGCATCGGATCTGTTCCTCTTGTCGCTTGCGTCGCATGCAGATCGCGCGGCTCTCCATGCCTTGCCTAACATGGTCGGAGGAATAATACTCCGCTCGCACAAGCAGACAAGGAACCGAGAGCGTTGCCGGAGATTGCAAGCAGGGAAGAGTTCGATGTCAAGCGCGCAGCCTTTGCCGCGACCATCGGCAACATGCTGGAGTTCTACGACTTCATCACCTACAGCTTCTTTGCGACCGAGATCGGGCGCACCTTCTTCCCCGCGCACAGCGAATACGGCAGCCTCATGCTGTCGCTTGCGACCTTCGGCGCCGGTTTCCTGACGCGGCCGATCGGCGGCATCGTGCTCGGCATTTTCTCCGACCGCGTTGGGCGGCGGCCGGCGATGCTGCTGAGTTTCGCGCTGATGGGCGGCGCGATCCTGACCATCGCGCTGACGCCTTCCTATGCCGCGATCGGCATTGTGGCGCCGATCATCGTGATCCTGGCGCGGATGGTGCAAGGATTTGCGCTCGGCGGCGAGGTCGGGCCGACCACGGCCTATCTGATCGAGATCGCTGCACCGAGGAACCGCGGCCTCGTGGTCGCCTGGCAGCCCGCCAGCCAGGAGATCGCGGCGACGGTCGGCGCGCTTGTCGGTGTCATCCTGAGCAGCGCGATGGCACCCGACATGCTGCAGGCCTATGGATGGCGCGTCGCGTTCCTGCTCGGGGCCGTGTGCCTGCCGTTCGGCATCTGGATGCGCCGCACGCTGCCGGAAACGGTCTCGCACGGCGAGCACGTCGCCGGGCAGGTCGAACGCTCGAGCCATGTGGCGCTGGCGCGGCGGCATCTTCGCGTCATCGTGCTGGCGGTGATGATCCTGGCCAGCGGCACGATCTCTACCTATGTGACGCAATACATGACGACCTACGCCAAGAATACGCTGCATGTGTCGCCGTCGCTGGCGTTCACGGTATCGCTGGTCAGCAACGGACTGCAGATCATCGGCGCGGTGCTGGGCGGCTGGCTTGCCGACCGGCTCGGACGCAAGCCGATCATGATCTGGCCGCAGCTGGTCGTGCTGGTGCTGACCTATCCGGCCTTCCTGTGGATCGTCCAGGACCCCGGCGCGTGGTCGCTGCTGTTCGGCTTCGGCATCCTGTCGTTCATCGGATCGCTGCCGTTCACGGCGTTCTATGCCGCCTTCACCGAAGCGCTGCCGCAGAGCATTCGCGGCGGCGTGTTCGCCACGATCTACGCGGTCGCCATCGCGACGTTCGGCGGCACCGCGCAACTCGTGGTCACGTGGCTGCTGCACGTGTCGGGTGATCCGCTGGCGCCGTCCTGGTACCTTCTGCTCGCGGCGGCGGTCGGCATCGTGGCCATGAGCCTGATGCCCGAGACCGCCCCGGTGAAGCTCGGCGAGAAATAGAGCGTTTTCGAGCGAAGTGGATACCGGTTCGCGTGAAGAAAACGCGTCCAACAAAAATCTTGAGCTCCCCTTCGGATTCAATCGGAACGGATGAGGCTCAAGGCGCCGGCAGACGCGCTCAATCCATGTCGCGAAAGGCGTGGCCGTTGGCCTCGATTTCCTTCACGAGCTGCGGCGGCAGATTGGCCTGCGCCGAGGTGCCGTCGAACACCCAGTCCTTGGCATCGGCAAGGTCGGGAAGGCCGGCGCCCTTGCGGACATAAAGACCGACCGATGTCTTCTTCGGATTGATGTAGAGATCGTAGTCCATTGCGCGCCTCCTCTCCGTTGCAGGTCAACGGAAGCTCCGGCCACGGCCGGAGACTTCCCGGATGAGTCAACGCCGGTAAGGCTAGGCGGGTTTCTTCGCCTCCGGCGCAAGCACCACTGACGCCTCGCTCGTCAGCATCAGGAAGGTGATGGTCTCCTGGAAATACAGCTGAACCGATTTCGCCGAGTGGCTGAGATAGCCGATCGAAAGGTCCTGGCCGATCGAGAGCTGGAAATCGCCGCCGCGGGTGGTCAGCAGGACGCCGCCCTCGATCGCGGGCGCCCAGATGATCTTGCCGTCGATCAGGCGCTGGATGTGCTGCAGCACCGGATAGCCGTCGTCGGTCGCCCCGCCGATCGCGGTATAGGGCTCGGTGCCGAGCAGCAGCGTATAGGGACCGTTGACGCCGGCAAGCCGCAACTGGCTGACCGCCTGCGCGACCACGGCGGGATAGTTCTTGACGCTCGACGGCAGCGTCAGCACCGGGTTGCTGGTGCCCTGACGGATACCCTCAATGCCGGCGGCCGCGTAGCCGTCGAACACCGCGCGATCCTCGGCGAAGGCAATCTTGCGCGCGGCATCCTTGAGCGGATCCCAGTCGGAATCATTCGCGCCGCGCTCGACATCGTCGATCGCCTGGCGCGAGAGCTCGAACGGCACGCGCAGCTCGACCAGCGCGCGGACGTCGCGCTGCGTCGCCTCGACCCCGTCGCCCGGCGCCGCAATCTTCTTGAGATGACCGGTGCCGACCGCGGAGAAATCCGTTCCCTTCGGACCGTCGACGTCGACGACACGGCGCGCCGCCAGATGGCGCTTCAACGTGCGCGAGGCCTCCTCTTCGATCTGGGCCCATGCCGCGTCCGAGATAGGGGCGAGTCCCCGATGAAGATTATTCATGTCCAGCCTCTCCTTTCAGTGAGCCGATCCCGAGCGAGCCGTCGGACGGCGGTATTCCTGGTGCAGGTGTGTTGTCGGCCCCGGCGTCGTCCAGCGACGGCTCGGCGGGGGAAGGTGCCGGCGCCTCGCTCGCGACATCCTCCAGGAAGGTCGCCGACGGGACGAAGAACAGCATGCCGGTGACGGCGCGGCTGAAGTCGAGCAGGCGGTCGTAATTGCCCGGCGGCTTGCCGACGAACATGTTCTCCAGCATCTGCTCGATCCGCTGCGGGGACTTGGCATAGCCGATGAAATAAGTGCCGAACTCGCCCTTGCTGATATTGCCGAACGGCATGTTGTCGCGGACGATATCGAGCTCCTCGCCATTCTCGATGATCGTGGTCAGCGCGTTGTGCGCATAGCTCGGCTTCACCGCATCGTCGAGCTCGATGTCGGATAGTTTGGTTCGGCCGATGATCTTTTCCTGCATCTCGACCGGCAGCTCGTTCCACTTCTTCAGGTCGTGCAGGTATTTTTGCACGATCACATAGCTGCCGCCGGCGAACGCCGCGTCCTCCTCGCCGATGATGGTGGCGTCGGTGGCCGCCTGGTCCTCCGGATTCTCCGTGCCGTCGACGAAGCCGAGCAGGTCGCGTTCGTCGAAATATTTGAAGCCGTGCACCTCGTCGGAGGTCGCAACCGCATCGCCGAGCCGCGTCATGATCTGGGTCGCCAGCTCGAAGCACAGATCCATCGGCACGGCGCGGATGTGAAACAGCAGGTCGCCCGGCGTTGCGACGGCGTGGTGGACGCCATTGATCTCGCGGAACGGATGCAGGCCTTTCGGCCTCGGCGCACCGAACAGCCGGTCCCATGCGTCGGAGCCGATGCCCATGACGCATGACAGCCGGCCCTCGAGATCGCGGAAGCCCACGGCACGCAGGAGCGCGCCCAGGTCGGCGCACAGCGACCGCACCACCGCATCATATTCCGGATTGGGCTTGAGCGTGACCGCAAGGAAGATGGCCGCGCGCGTCAGCTTCGCAGCGACCGGTTGCGGAACGGCTGATGGCACGCATGTCTCCTTGACTAAACGGCACTTCCACGACGACAAAAGGCAGGCGCTGGACGCCGGATCGGCGTCCAGACAGCGGCAGAGGAGCATGCCAGTGGAACCTTTACAAGGGCTCGAATGGCTCACGCTCTTGCAGAGGTACCTGCCTCAATCGACGGGCTTGCCGGACTTCTCTTCCTCGAGGGTCACCGCAATCGCGGCGTTGGCCGAGAGCCGAACCTTGGAGCCTTCGACACCCGCCACGAAGCCGAGCTCGATGAAGTGGTGATGGCCCTTGTGGAAGCCGTCGCTGTCGCTTTTCTTGAGCTTGATGCGATTGCCCTCGACGCGATCGACTGTGCCGACATGTACGCCATCGGCGCCGATGACCTCCATGTTGTCCTTGATCTTGTGCTGCGTCATGGCGCTCTCCTGGTTGCAGGTCAGCTGGTATATTCGGCTTGCATATGATGCGCCCAGACGACGCGGCGATGACAGCGCGTCGTGGGCAATCGGGCCTGTCTCACACCGGTTCGAATTCGTCCGCCGCTGCGTTCTCCGGCTTCTTGCCGTTGAAGGTGAGGCCGGCCCTGGTGGCCGAGAGTTTTACCTCTGAGCCGTCGCGCACGTCGCCGGAAAGGATCATCTCCGCCAGCGGATCCTGCACGCTGCGCTGGATCACCCGCTTCAGCGGGCGGGCGCCGTAAGCCGGGTCCCAGCCTTTCTCCGCCAGCCAGTCGCGCGCCTTCGGGTCGAGCTCCAGCTCGATCTTGCGATCCTCGAGCAGCTTGCGCAGCCGCGAGAACTGGATCTCGACGATGCGGCCCATGTCGCTCTTCTGCAGCCGATGAAACAGGATGATCTCGTCGATCCGGTTGAGGAATTCCGGGCGGAAGTGCGCCCGTACCATGTTCATCACCTGCTCGCGCACCGCGCCCGTGCTCTGGCCTTCCGGCTGGTTGACCAGATATTCGGCGCCGATGTTCGAGGTCATGATGATCAGCGTGTTGCGGAAGTCGACGGTGCGGCCCTGGCCGTCGGTCAGGCGGCCGTCGTCGAGCACCTGCAACAGGACGTTGAAGACATCAGGGTGCGCCTTCTCGATCTCGTCGAACAGCACCACCTGATAGGGCCGGCGCCGCACCGCTTCGGTGAGCGCACCGCCCTCGTCATAGCCGACGTAACCCGGAGGCGCGCCGATCAGCCGCGAGACCGAGTGCTTCTCCATGTATTCGGACATGTCGAGGCGGACCATCGCAGTCTCGTCGTTGAACAGGTATTCCGCGAGAGCTTTCGTCAGCTCGGTCTTGCCGACGCCGGTGGGCCCCAGGAACATGAACGAGCCTGTGGGGCGGTTCGGGTCCTGCAAGCCCGCGCGCGAGCGGCGCACGGCGGTCGCGACCGCACGCACGGCCTCGGCCTGGCCGACGACACGCTTGCCGAGCTGCTCCTCCATCTTGAGGAGCTTCTCCTTCTCGCCTTCCAGCATCTTGTCGACGGGCACGCCGGTCCAGCGCGACACCACCTGCGCGATATTGTCGGCAGTCACGGTCTCGCTGGCGGACGAGGTCTCGCTGGCCTCGACCGCCGCGAGCTTCTTCTCGAGCTCGGGAATGCGGCCATAGGCCAGTTCGCCCGCCTTCTGGAATTCTCCCTTGCGCTGCGCATTGGCAAGCTCGGTACGCAACTGTTCGAGCTCGCCCTTCATCTTCTGCGCATCGGAGAGCTTGCTCTTTTCCGACCGCCATTTCGACGTCATGTCCGCCGATTTCTTTTCCAGGTCGGCAAGGTCCTTCTCCAGGGTCTGGAGCCGGGTCCTGGAGCCGGGATCGCTTTCCTTCTTCAACGCCTCCTGCTCGATCTTGAGCCGGATGATCTCGCGGTCGAGCGAATCCAGCTCTTCCGGCTTGGAATCGACCTGCATCTTCAGCCGCGCCGCGGCCTCGTCCATGAGATCGATCGCCTTGTCCGGCAGGAAGCGGTCGGTGATGTAGCGGTTGGACAGGGTCGTGGCGGCCACGAGCGCGGAATCGGTGATCCGCACGCCGTGGTGCTGCTCGTACTTGTCCTTCAGCCCGCGCAGGATCGAGATGGTATCCTCGACCGAGGGCTCGCTGACGAAGATCGGCTGGAAGCGCCGCGCCAGCGCGGCGTCCTTCTCGACGTGCTTCTGGTACTCGTCGAGCGTGGTCGCGCCGATGCAGTGCAGCTCGCCGCGGGCGAGCGCGGGCTTGAGCAGGTTGGAGGCGTCCATCGCGCCGTCGCCCTTGCCGGCACCGATCAGCGTGTGCATCTCGTCGATGAAGAGGATGAAGGTGCCTTCGCTTCCGGTCACTTCCTGGAGCACCGCCTTCAGCCGCTCCTCGAACTCACCGCGATATTTCGCGCCGGCGATCAGTGCGCCGAGGTCGAGCGCGAGCAGCGCCTTGTCCTGCAGGCTTTCCGGCACGTCGCCGTTGACGATGCGCAGCGCGAGGCCCTCGACGATCGCGGTCTTGCCGACACCGGGCTCGCCGATCAGGACGGGGTTGTTCTTGGTCCGGCGCGAGAGCACCTGGATGGTGCGACGGATCTCCTCGTCGCGGCCGATGACCGGATCGAGCTTGCCGTCGCGCGCGGCCTGGGTCAGGTCGCGGGCATATTTCTTCAGCGCGTCATACGCGTTCTCGGCCGATGCGCTGTCGGCGGTGCGGCCCTTGCGCAGCGCGTTGATGGCCGCATTCAGGTTCTGCGGATTGACGCCGCCCTTGGCGAGCAGCTTGCCGGCCTCGTTGTCCTTGTCGGCTGCGAGCGCCTGCAGCAGGCGTTCGACCGAGACAAAGCTGTCGCCGGCCTTGTCGGCGGCCTGTTCCGCCGCCGCGAAGGCGCGCGCGGTCTCGGGTGCCAGATAAATCTGTCCCGAGCCGGCGCCGCTGACCTTCGGTACCTTCGCCAGCGCGTCCTCGGTCGCCTTCAGGATTGCACGGGAATTGCCGCCAGCGCGATCGATCAGGCCGGCAGCGAGCCCCTCATTGTCGTCCAAGAGGACCTTCAGGAGGTGCAGGGTGGAAAACTGCTGGTGCCCCTCGCGCATCGCGAGCGACTGCGCAGACTGAATGAAGCCCCGAACGCGATCGGTATATTTTTCTATGTTCATCGTGGCACCCTCAGGCAACGCAGCTCGTCGAGATCAAGTCATGCCACGCAGTCCCGCCGAGCGACAGATGGCGGAACGATGACATCCATCATGCGATGGCCTCGTGCGATCGCGCCGGCGGAAAAACCGCGGGCCTGAGGCTGTCGCGCCTCGCATCGTGTGGTCGTTTCCGGAGAGTGTCAATCGCGGAGCGCGCCCGCTGGGATGCCGCAGATAAGCCGTTGCGACCGCTGATGTTCGTCGTTAGCACTCATCGGGAGGCACTGCTACGGCCGCGCCAGCAAGCCGGATGCGCGCGTCGCGCTGCTAGCGGCTCGATGGATCGCTGTGCTCGCGAAGCGAGCGTCGGACAAGCAGAGATCGCCGTGATCGAACAAGACCAAATTCATGTTCGGACACGCGATTCGAAATCGATGACGTCGCGTTTCGCGAGCTCGCATCGATGATGCAGTCGAGCGGCACGCGATGTTCGATTGAATCGCGCAGCGTTGCATCACGGCGCACTCTGAACTGACGATGAATAGCTGCATCAGCGCATTTCCTGTCGCGTCGATGCGTTTCAGGCTGGTGTAAGGTCAAGGCGCTAGCGATGAAGTGTGTCGGTGCATTGCCGACGCACGGAACTTTTGTTCCGTCTCACGTCGAACGTGCTCATCGAAGAGGCTCCCAATGACAACTCGTCTCCTTTCGACCGTGTCGTGTGCAGCGATTGCCACGGCGCTGTTCTCTGCGACTGCGGTGCCCGCAATCGCGCAGGATGCGGCATGCGCGCCGGTCTCTGCCGTCGAGACTGCGCCGCCGCCGTTGCCGACCTACGATCAGCCGCCGGTGCCTGGTCCCGGCTACATGTGGTCGCCGGGCAATTGGTCGTGGGACGAGGATCGCGGCGATTACTACTGGGTGCCGGGCACCTGGGTGCAGCCGCCGCGGGTCGGACTGCTGTGGACGCCCGGCTACTGGGGCGCATTCGGTGGCGGCTTCATTTTCCATCAGGGCTATTGGGGTGATCGCGTCGGCTTCTATGGCGGCATCAACTACGGATTCGGCTACGGCGGCGCAGGCTATGAAGGCGGCCGCTGGGATCACGGCAATTTCTTCTACAATCGCACCGTGAACAATCTGCAGGGTGCGCGGATCACCAACGTCTACGAGAAGAACGTCACGATCAATCAGACCACCGTCAACAACGTCAGCTACAATGGCGGCCGCGGCGGCATCGAGGTGCGGCCGACGCCGGCCGAGCGCGCGGTCGCCAAGGAGCAGCACTTCGCGGCGACGCCGTTGCAACGCAAGCAGGTCGAGACCGCAAGCCAGGATCCGAGCCTGTTCAACCGGACCAACAATGGCGTGCCCGCAGTCGCCGCAACGGCGCGTCCCGGCGAATTGAAGGGACCGGGCGTGGTTCGCGCGCGGCCGGCCGGCGAGGCGGTGCCTGCCAACGCCGCACGGCCGGCGACCGGGGAGCCGGGGCACCCGGGAGCTGCAGCCGCACCCGCAACCGCACCGGCTGCTTCCCATGCGCTCCCGGTCCCGGGAAAGGAGCTTCCGGCGGCGCATCCACCCGTCGAGGCGAACAAGCCCGCGGCCGAGGAGAAGCGCGCGGCACCTGCTCCCGAGACCAAGGCCGAGCCGCATCCTGCTGCGCCGGCGTCTGCCGGATCCCATGCACTTCCGGTTCCCGAGAAGGGCGTTGCGGCGCATCCGCCCGCCGAAGTGAACAGGCCCGCGGTCGAAGAGAAGCGCGCAGCGCCTGCCGCCGAGCCGAAGCTCGAGCCGCATCCTGCAGAAGCGGCGCGGCCTGCCGTGCAGGAGAAGCGGCCAGAAGAGGTGCGCAAGGAAGAGCCGCGTCCCGAGCCTGCCGCGAAGCCCGTCGCGCGGCCCGAGCCAGCGAGGCCCGAACCGCGACCGGAGACGATGGCGCGCCCTGAGCCGCATCCGCAGCCGCAGGCCGCCCATCCCCAGCCGGTGGCACGGCCGGAGCCGCACGCCGCTCCGCATGCTGCGCCCGCGGCAGGTCACCCCGCGGAGGAGAAGCGGCAGGAGCAACACTAAGGCACGACCGCGCTCCGCTGGCTCGTTCCGACGGAGCGCGGTATTGTTCCACCTGTGCAAGCGATCATCACTGGAGGTTGGTCATGGCACAGAGGCACGGCGGCGATGGACAGCTCGACGATGGGAAGCCGCGTTTGAGCGAGGACGACATACAGCGGGCCCTGCTCGGTCCGCGGGGCGTGCCGGGTAAGCCGGATACTGCCAAGATGACGCCGCAGCAGCAAAAGAACATGCCGAACTATCTGGACCCCGGACATACATCCTGACTCGTCATGTGACGTGAGCGCATGCTGCGTCGGCCGCTTCCGGGCGGCGCGCCTGCGCACTTGCAAATCGCCTGCTTTTGCGCCCTCATGATCGCAGGTGCACTCACGGTGTTGCGGAGCAGGTTGTGAGAAATCCGTACGAGGTCCTTGGCGTTGCCCCGACGGCGTCTGCGGCCGATATCCAGAAGGCCTATCGAAAGCTGGCGAAGAAGCTGCATCCGGATCTCAATCCGGGCGACAAGGCGGCCGAAGACAAATTCAAGGAAGTCGCTGCTGCGAACGATCTGCTCTCGGATGCCGAGAAGCGCAAGCGCTTCGACGCCGGCGAGATCGATGCGGATGGCGCCGAGCGACCGCAGCATCGCTACTACCGGGATTTCGCCACCGCCGATGCGGGGCATCCCTATGCCGACAGCTCCGGCTATGCCGACTACATGGACCAGGACGACGCCTTCGCCGAATTGCTCCGGCGCAGCGAGCAGGCGCGCGCCAACCGGCGCGGCCGCGATTTGCATTACGCTCTCGCGATCGACTTCGCGGAATCGATCGCCGGTGCGAGCAAGCGCCTGACGCTTCCCGACGGCGGTACGCTCGACGTGACGATCCCGCCGGGGCTCGTCGATGGCCAAATCATTCGTCTGCGCGGCAAGGGCATGCCCGGCAGCGGCAAGGGCGGTCCCGGCGATGCGCTGATCGAGGTGGAAGTTCGCCCCGACCCGCGCTTCACCCGCGAGGGTGACGACATTACGCTCGAACTGCCGATCTCGCTGTCCGAGGCGGTGCTCGGCGGAAAAGTTCGCGTTCCGACGCCGACCGGTGCCGTGACCATGACGGTTCCGAAGGGATCGAACACCGGCACGACCATGCGGTTGCGCGGCAAGGGCGCGCCCCGCGTTGGCGGTGGCCAGGGCGACGAACTCGTCAAGCTCAAGGTGGTCCTGCCCAAGGGACCCGATCCCGAGCTCGAGGCGTTTGTGTCGAACTGGGATCGGAAGGCATTCGATCCGCGCGAGGATGGTGCATCATGAACAAGCAGCAGTTCCTCATCGATGCGGGTCTGGAGGTGCGGACCCTGGAGTTCTGGATCGAGCAGCAATGGCTGGTGCCGGACGAGACCGCCAGCGAGATCAGCTTCTCCGACACCGACGTAGCGCGCGCGCATCTGATCCGCGACCTGAAGGGCGACTTCGGCGTCAACGACGAGGGCATCGACGTCATCCTTCATCTGGTCGATCAGCTGCATGGCCTGCGCCGCGCGTTCGAACAATTGCACAAGGACATGGCGTCACCACAGCGCTAGGCGCCTCACTTGCGACGAACCTCAGCCTTGGGATCAGCCTGGGAGACGATCATGACGGACAAGCCGACGCCGCTGGCGCATGGCGAGATCGACGTTCTTATCCTGCAGGCGCTGGTGCGCAAGCTGATCGCGAAAGGCGTGCTGACGCCGGACGACGTCCGCTCGATGCTGTTCGAGGCCGCCAAGAATCTTGACCTGGTCGGCAGCGAGCTGACGACGGAAGCCGCCAACATCATCGTGCAGGAAGATCTGGCGCCGGCATTCCTTGTCGGCTAGGGCATGATCCGGAAAAGTGGAAGCCGGTTTTCTCTCGCGGCAACCGCGAAGCGTTTGCGCGGAGATCATGCTCAAATAAGGAGGCTTCAGGTCTGGCCGCCGCGGGTGGAGACCAGCCGGATCCGGGTGACCTGGCCGGCGTTGCCGGCGAGATAGGCTTGTGCGTCACGCACCAGCCGCTCCACGGCGGCCGCGTCATAGCTCGGATGACGGGTGTTCAGATGCAGGTCGGTCTCGATCTGCATGATATTTGTCGTGTCAGTGGCGCCGATCTCGACCGAGAACGACACCAGCGAAACATGCGGGCTCTTGAAGGCCATCGCTCGATCTCCCTCATCGCGTGACGCGCGGCGCGCATCGGTACGGCGGGCGCAATCTATCTCAAGCTGCCGAATCCTGCTCGGCCGTTCGCATCGCAGCCGGACGCGCCCTGTCGAGCTCCTCGATCATGCCGCGGGCGATCTCGCGCTCGCCCATGATCACGATGTCGGCGCCAAGTGCCTTGAGATGATCGACCTCGGCGTCGGAATGCGCACGGGCGATGATCTGGATCTCGGCATTCGCGGCGCGCGCCTGCTCGACGATCTGGCCGGCCTCGAAGGCTTCGGGAATGGCGATGACCAGCGATCGCGCGGCGGCCGGATTGGTCGCGCGAAGCACGCTGGCGCGCGCTGCGTTGCCCATCAGGGCTTCGATGCCGCGCTCCTTGAGCTTGGCAACCATGTCGTCGGACGCCTCGACCGCGAGAAACGGCGCGCTGCGTTGATGCAGCGCATCGCCGACGATGCTGCCGACCCGCCCGTAGCCGACCAGGATGGTGTGATCCTGCAATTCGGTGACCGGGATCGGTTCAGAAGCTGCGGCAGTTGGCGAGGAAGCCTGCGGCTTCTCGAGTCGCGATGTCAGCCAGTCGACGACCGCGAACACCAGCGGGTTGAGCATGATCGAGAAGATCGCACCCGCCAGGATCAGGTCGCGGCCGGCCTTCGGCAGCAGATTGAGCGCAACGCCGAGTTCGGCCAGGATGAAGGAGAATTCGCCGATCTGGGCGAGGCTCGCCGAGATCATCAGGGCGGTTGTCATCGGATGACGGAACAGCACGACGATCAGAAGGGCGGCGATCGACTTGCCGACCACGATGACGAACAAAGTCGCTGCGAACGGCCAGGGCTCGCGAACCACGCTGAGTGGATCGAACAGCATGCCGACGGAGACGAAGAACAGCACCGCGAACGCATCGCGCAGCGGCAGGGTTTCCTGGGCCGCGCGCTGGCTGAGCGGCGATTCCCGCAGCATCATCCCGGCGAAGAAGGCGCCGAGCGCCAGCGAGACGCCGAACAGCTTGGTCGCGCCGAACGCGATGCAGAGCGCGATCGCAAGCACGGTCAGCCGGAACAGCTCGCGCGAGCCGGTATGCGCAATGTAGTGCAGGACCCACGGGATCAGCCGGCGCCCGACCACCAGCATCAGCGCGATGAACACGGTGATCTTGATCAGCGTCAGCACCAGCACGCCGGTGAGCCCGAGACCGAAACGGGCGGCGAGCGGATCGGAGGTGAGCGCCGCGCCATCGCCGCCCTGCAAGCTCGCCACCGCCGGGAACAGCACCAGCGCCAGCACCATGGCGAGGTCTTCGACGATCAGCCAGCCGACCGCGATCTTGCCGCGTTCGGTGTCCATCAGACGGCGCTCCTGCAGCGCGCGCAACAGCACGACGGTACTTGCGACCGACAGCGCGAGACCGAACACCAGACCGGCGCCGACGGTCCAGCCCATCAATAGCGCGAGGCCGAGGCCCATCAATGTGGCGACCGCAATCTGCGCAATCGCGCCGGGCACCGCGATCGCGCGCACCGACAACAGGTCGTTGAGCGAGAAATGCAGGCCGACGCCGAACATCAGGAGAATGATACCGAGCTCCGCGAGCTCGGTTGCCAGCGCCTGATCGGCAACGAAGCCGGGTGTGAAGGGACCGACGGCCACGCCCGCGAGCAGATAACCGACCAGTGGCGGAACCCGAAAGCGCTGGGCGATGGTTCCGAAGACAAAAGCGAGGCCGAGGCCCGCGACGACGGTCGCGATCAGAGGTGTGTCATGCGGCATTTCGCCTTGTCGCACAGCATCCCTGGCGGTGCACCGCGACCATTTGAGGCGCGGCATTCCGCGCGAAAATTGTGATCTATTGCTCATAACGTGAGCATATGATCTCATACCGGGATGGATCCGCGGCTTCCCGAGACTGATCTGATCATCTTCGACTGTGACGGCGTGCTCGTCGACAGCGAGCTTTTGAGCTGTCGTTGTCTTGCCGAGGCGATGGTCCAGACCGGCATCGAGATGAGCACCGAGCGGGCGCTCGAACTCTTCCTCGGCCGCAGCACCGCGGCCGTGGTCGACTACTGCCGGGGCGTCGGAAAGCCGTTGCCCGAGACGTTTCTGCCTGACCTGGCGCTGCAGGTCCGTGAGACCTTCCGCTCCCGGCTGAAGCCGACCGCCGGCATCGCGGCGCTGCTCAAGGAATTGCGGCTGCCATATTGTGTCGCCTCATCGAGCGATCTCGATCGGGTGAAGTTCTCGCTGGAGCTGACCGGCCTCGCCGCCAGCTTCGGGCCGCGGCTCTACACCGCGCAGATGGTCAAGCACGGCAAGCCGGCCCCCGATCTGTTCTTGCATGCGGCAGGCGCAATGGGCGCTGCGCCGCGCCGCACGCTCGTGATCGAGGACAGCGTCAGCGGCGTGATGGCCGCGAAGGCGGCGGGCATGAAAGTGTGGGGATTTGTCGGCGGCGCCCACTATCGGTTGGCGGATGGCAGTGCTCTGCTGCGGCAGGCCGGGGCGGATCGAATCTTCGCCGCGATGACGGATTTCTGGATGGAAGGCTGACGCAAGACGATGGCTGCGCCCGACAACGAAAAGTCTCGTCTCGACGATGCCGCCCGCGCCGGCTGGCTCTATTTCATTGCCGGCCATACCCAGGACGAGATCGCAAGGATGCTCCAGGTCTCGCGCGCCTCGGCGCAGCGGCTGGTGTCGCTGTGCCTGGCCGAACGTCTCATCACCTTCCGGCTCGAGCATCCCATCGCCGCCTGCATGGAATTGGCGGCGCGGCTGAAGGAGCGGTTCGATCTCGTCCATTGCGAGGTGGTGCCGGCTGATCCGGCGGCACTGCTGTCCAATGCAGGGATCGCCGAGCGCTGCGCCAACCTGCTGGACGCGACGCTGCGATCGGAGACGCCCGTGATCGTCGCGCTCGGCACCGGCCGCGCGGTGCGCGCCGCGGTCGAGCGCGTCACGCCGATCGACCGGCCCAATCACCAGATCGTCTCGCTGGTCGGCAACATCTCCGCCGACGGTTCGGCGAGCTTCTACGACACCGTCGGCCGGCTCGCCGACCGCACCGGCGCGCGGCACTATCCGATGCCGCTGCCGTTCCTGATGTCGTCGGAAGACGAGCGCAACAGGATGGTGCGCATCGAGCCGATCGCGAAGGTGAAGGCGGTCGCGGCCAAGGCCGATTTGCGTCTCGTCGGCATCGGCCAGATGGACCAGAAGGCGCAGGTCCACATCGACGGCTTCGTCACCCGCGACGAATTGTTCGAGATGATGCGGCTCGGCGCCATCGGCGAGATCACCGGCTGGGCCTATGATTCCAGGGGCCGTCTGCTCAAGGCCGGCACCAACAAGCGCCTGACCAGCATCCCGCCGCAGATCCCCGCGGAAGCGACCACGATCGCGGCAGCCGTCGGCGCCGCCAAGGTGCCGTCGATCAAGGCCGCATTGGCGGGCCGGGTGGTCAATGGCCTCATCACCGATGAGGCCACCGCCCGCGCGGTGCTGGATCGCTAGGCGCCACGGATCGGGCTTCACCTCGCCCCGCCTGCGGGGAGAGGCATAGGCCGCCTTTGGCGGCCGTTCTCAAGAACGCCGAAGCAAAGCTTCGGCTATGTCGCATCGCCAGATGCGATGCGGGTGAGGGGGAGTTTCCACGCATTGCTGTGGTCCGTATGCGCGGAGAGAGCCTCTCACCCCTACCCTCTCCCAGTAAGAACGGGGCGAGGGAGTGCAGTCCCGTCGTGGTCGCAGTTCGACTTCTCAGGCGCTCAGCCGCTCTCTTCGCCTCCGCAAGCAACTCCATTCCAGCGTGCAGTGGAACCCGCTATCGCGCGGGACGGCGCTGCCGCGCGCTTGACAAAGTTTGGCGACGGGATGAACATACGCTCAATACGTGAGCATATGCTCAACGTGACATAAGGGAGGTCACCTTGAAAAACGTCCTTTGCGCCGTTGCGGGCGCGGCTGCTGTTTTGATCTCTGCCCCCTCGATCGCCCAGACCACGCTGACGGTGGCGACCGTCAACAATGGCGACATGATCCGTATGCAGGGGCTGACGGGTGAGTTCATCAAGAAGAACCCCGACATCACCGTGAAATGGGTGACGCTGGAGGAGAACGTGCTGCGCCAGCGCGTCACCACCGACATCGCCACCAAGGGCGGTCAGTTCGACGTGCTCACCATCGGCACCTATGAAGTGCCGATCTGGGCCAAGAAGGGCTGGCTGGTGCCGCTCGCCAATCTCGGCGCCGATTACGACATCGCCGACCTCCTGCCCAAGATCAGGGACTCGGTCTCCGCCGACGGCAAGCTCTATGCCGCTCCTTTCTACGGCGAGAGCTCCATGGTGATGTATCGCACCGATCTGTTCGAGAGGGCCGGTCTGAAGATGCCGGAAAAGCCGACCTGGGATTTCGTCATCGATGCCGCCAAGAAGCTCACCGACAAGAGCGCCGGCACCTACGGCATTTGCCTGCGCGGCAAGGCCGGCTGGGGCGAGAACATGGCGTTCCTCTCGGCGATGGCCAATTCCTACGGCGCGCGCTGGTTCGACGAGAAGTGGGAGCCGCAGTTCAACACGCCGGAATGGAAGGCGACGCTGACGACCTACGTCAATCTGATGAAGGAGGCCGGCCCTCCGGGCGCAAGCTCCAACGGCTTCAACGAGAACCTGGCGCTGTTCAACGCGGGCAAATGCGCCATGTGGATCGATGCCACGGTCGCGGCGTCCTTCGTCACCAATCCCAAGGACTCCAAGGTCGCCGACAAGGTCGGCTTCGCGCTCGCGCCGAACACCGGGCTCGGCAAGAACGCCAACTGGCTGTGGGCCTGGAATCTCGCAATCCCCGCTGGCTCCAAGAAGACCGAAGCGGCCGAGAAATTCATCGCCTGGGCAACGAGCAAGGACTACACCAAGCTCGTGGCGTCCAAAGACGGCTGGGCCAATGTGCCGCCGGGTACGCGCACCTCGCTCTACCAGAATCCTGAATATCTGAAGGTCGCCCCCTTCGCCAAGCTGACGCTGGCCTCGATCGATGCCGCCGATCCGAACAAGCCGACCGTGAAGCCGGTTCCTTACGTCGGCGTGCAATACGCCGCGATCCCCGAATTCCAGGGTATCGGCACGCAGGTGGGCCAGCAGTTCTCGGCGGCGCTGTCCGGCTCGACCTCCGTCGATGCGGCGCTCACCGCGGCGCAGTCCGCCACCGAGCGCGAAATGAAGCGCGCGGGCTACATCAAGTGAGCATGATCCGGACCCGAAGCGCCGCGCTAGCGCAAAGTGTGCAGCGGTTTTCTGAAAAGATCATGCTCCAAAAACAAAGCCGCGACTCGATAGCCAAGGCGCGACAGCCGCCTTGGCCGCCCGACCAGCTTAGACCTCCCGAGCTGGGCCACTTGCGACCATCCTGTCCCGCAGCGGGATGGTCGCTCCTTTCCTTGAGAAGGAGGCGGGGATGGCGACCCAGCAGACCCAACTGCTCGCACGCACGCTGCTCACGCCCGCGGTGGCGTTGCTGTTCATCTGGATGATCGTGCCGCTGGCGCTCACGATCTACTTCTCGACGCTGCATTACAGCCTGCTCGATCCCGGCTCCGAAGCCTTCGTTGGGCTGGAGAACTTCCGCTACTTCCTCACCGATCCCGCATTCCTCGCTTCGCTCCAGAACACGCTGGTGCTGGTCGGCTCGGTGCTCGCGATCACGATCATCCTTGGCGTGCCGCTGGCGCTGCTGCTCGACCAGCAGGTGGTCGGGCTCTCGATCGTCCGGCTGATGGTGATCGCGCCATTCTTCGTGATGCCGACCGTGAGCGCGCTGGTCTGGAAGAACCTGTTGATGCACCCGGTCTCGGGCCTGTTCGCCTGGCTCGCCCAGTTGTTTCACCTGACGCCGATCGACTGGTTCACCGACGCGCCGCTGCTCGCGGTGATCCTGATCGTCGCCTGGCAATGGCTGCCCTTCGCGACGCTGATCCTGCTGACCGCACTGCAATCGCTCGACGAGGAGCAGAAGGAGGCCGCAGAGATGGACGGAGCCAGCGCGATCTCGACCTTCATCTACATCACGCTGCCGCACCTCGCGCGTCCGATCACCGTGGTGATCCTGATCGAGACCATCTTCCTGCTGACGGTGTTCGCCGAAATCTTCGTCACGACCGGCGGCGGGCCTGGCCTGCAGACCACCAACATCGCCTTCCTGATCTATTCGCAGGCGCTGATCCAGTTCGACGTCGGCACCGCCTCCGCGGGCGGCCTCGTCGCCGTGGTGATCGCCAACGTCGTCGCCTTCTTCCTCGTCCGCATCGTCGGCCGCAACCTGGAGGCGTAACGTCATGGCGCGGATGGTCACGACACGGCGCAAGGTGATCTCGACGGCGGCGGCCTGGCTGGTCGGCTTCCTGATTTTCTTCCCGATCCTCTGGATGGTGCTGGCGAGCTTCAAGACCGAGCTCGAGGCGTTTGCGATACCGCCGTCCTTCCTGTTCTTTCACTGGACCACGGAGAATTACGCGACCGTGCAGGAGCGCAGCGACTATTTCCACCACGCGATGAACTCGATCATCATCGCCGGTGGCTCGACGCTGATAGCGCTTTTGATCGCCATTCCCGCGGCCTGGTCGATGGCGTTCTCGCCGACCAGGCGCACCAAGGACATCCTGCTCTGGATGCTCTCGACCAAGATGATGCCGCCGGTCGGCGTGCTGGTGCCGATCTATCTGATCTACAAGTCCTTCGGCCTGCTCGATTCCCGCATCGGCCTCGTCTTCATCCTCTGCCTCGGCAATCTGCCGATCGTGATCTGGATGCTGTTCACCTATTTCAAGGAGATCCCGCGCGACATCCTGGAGGCCGCGCGCATGGACGGTGCCACCGTCGGCCGTGAGCTGGTCTATGTGCTGACGCCGATGGCGATCCCGGGGCTCGCATCGACCCTGCTGCTCAACCTGATCCTGGCCTGGAACGAGGCGTTCTGGACGCTCAATCTGTCGACCTCGAACGCCGCGCCGCTCACCACGTTCATCGCGTCCTATTCGAGCCCGGAAGGGCTGTTCTGGGCGAAGCTGTCGGCGGCCTCCACGCTGGCGATCGCGCCCATCCTCGTCCTCGGCTGGTTCAGTCAGCGGCAGCTCGTCCGCGGCCTGACCTTCGGCGCGGTCAAGTAGCAGAAAGGCTTTCGCCATGGGTCAGATCACACTCCAGGGCGTGCAAAAATCCTTCGGCCCCGTGCACATCATCAAGGGCGCCGACCTGGACATCTCCGACGGCTCCTTCGTGGTGTTCGTCGGTCCCTCCGGCTGCGGCAAGACCACGCTGCTGCGCCTGATCGCGGGCCTCGAGGACGTCTCTGGCGGCAAGATCCTGATCGACGGCAAGAATGTGGTCGATACGCCCCCGGCCAAGCGCGGACTGTCGATGGTGTTCCAGTCCTACGCGCTCTATCCGCATATGAGCGTGCGCGGGAATATCGGTTTCGGCCTGAAGATGGCAGGGCTGCCGAAGGACGAGATCAACCGCAAGGTCGAGGCGGCAGCGGCGACGCTGAACCTCACGCCCTATCTCGACCGCAAGCCGCGCGAGCTCTCCGGCGGCCAGCGCCAGCGTGTCGCCATCGGCCGCGCCATCGTGCGCGAGCCCAAGGCCTTCCTGTTCGACGAACCGCTCTCAAACCTCGATGCGGCGCTGCGCGTGCAGATGCGGATCGAGGTGACGCGGCTGCAGAAGCAGCTCGGCACCACCGCGATCTACGTTACCCACGATCAGGTCGAGGCCATGACCATGGCCGACAAGATCGTCGTGCTCAACAGCGGCAAGATCGAGCAATATGGCTCGCCGCTTGAGCTTTACGAGAAGCCCGCCAACCTCTTCGTCGCCGGCTTCATCGGCTCGCCCAAGATGAATTTCGTTACCGGCGAGTTCGCCTTGCAGCATGGCGCCGCCACCATCGGCGTGCGGCCTGAGCACCTCAAGATCGAGCGTGACGGCGGTGGCGGCTGGCAGGGGACGATCGCGGTCGCCGAGCATCTCGGCAGCGACACGTTTCTCTACGTCGATGCCGGCCCGCTCGGCATGCTGACCGCGCGCTACATCGGCGAGTTGAGCCTGCATGCCGGCGACCGCGTGTCGCTGCTGCCGGATCCGGCGCGGATCCACCGCTTCGACGACAGCGGAAAATCGATTCACGCGTAGAGCATGATCCGGACCCGGAGGGCCGCGTTAGCGCAAAGCGCGAAGCGGTTTTCCGAACAGATCATGCTCAAAAAGAAGCTAAGGAAGAAGAAAATGTATCTCGAGAAATTCAGGCTCGGCGGCAAGACCGCGTTCATCACCGGCGGCGGCCAGGGCATTGGCCTCGCCTGCGCCGAAGCGCTGGCCGAGGCCGGCGCCAGGGTCGTGATCGGAGACCGCGACGGCAAGGTCGCCAATGACGCGCAGGCGGCGCTGAAGGCCAAGGGCTTCGACGCCGACATCGCGCTGATGGACGTGACGGATTCCGCTCGCGTCGCCGCGGTCGCCGACGAACTGGTCGGCAAGTATGGCAAGGTCGATATCCTCGTCAACAATGCCGGCATCGCGCGCAGCGAGACCCCGGCCGAGACCGTGACCGACGAGCACTGGCTCAACGTCATCGACGTCAACCTCAATGGCACGTTCTGGTGTTGCCGCGAATTCGGCAAGCACATGCTCAAGGCCAGGAGCGGCGCCATCGTCAACGTTGGTTCGATGTCCGGCTTCATCGTCAACAAGCCGCAGGAACAATGCTTCTACAACGCCTCCAAGGCCGGCGTGCACCATCTGACCAAGTCGCTCGCCGCCGAATGGGGCGCGCGCGGCATCCGCGTCAACGCGGTGGCGCCGACCTATATCGAGACGCCGCTGAATGCCTTCGTGAAGAGCAATCCGAAGATGTACGACGCCTGGATCGGCGGAACCCCGATGGCGCGGATGGGGCAGGTCGAGGAGATCGCCTCCGTCGTGCTGTTCCTCTCTTCGGAAGCCGCGAGCCTGATGACCGGCAGCATCGTGCTGGTGGATGGCGGTTACACTTGCTGGTAGGCTTGCGCCCGGGGATCATGCTCAACGGAAGATAGAGCGGTCATGCGGCAAGCCTATATCGGGGTGGACGTCGGCAGCACCAGCGCCCGGGCGGGCGTGTTCGACGAGTCGGGCAAGCTGCTCGGGTCGGCCCGGCATCCGATCCGGGTCTGGCACGAGCCCGGCGATATCGTCGAGCAATCGTCCGATGACATCTGGGCGGCCTGCGCCGCTTCCGTCGGCAAAGCGATGCGGGAGGCTGGAATTGCGGCCGAACACGTCAAAGGCATCGGCTTCGACGCGACCTGTTCGCTGGTCGTGCTCGACAGAGCGGGCCGGCCGCTCACCGTCAGCCCGTCCGGCGATCCCGTACGCAATGTCGTGGTCTGGATGGATCACCGCGCGATGGACGAGACCGAATTCGTCAACGCGACCGGCGACAAGGTGCTGCGCTATGTCGGCGGCTCCATCTCGCCGGAGATGGAGATGCCGAAGCTGCTATGGCTGAAGCGGCATCTGCGCGCGAGTTTTGACGCCGCCGGTCACTTCTTCGATCTGGCCGACTATCTGACGTTCCGCGCCTCCGGCTCGCTGGCGCGCTCGACCTGCACGGTCACTTGCAAATGGACCTATGTCGCGGGCGAGGGCGGCTGGAGCGAATCCTTTTTCAAGCGGGTCGGACTCGAGGCACTGGCGGCCGACCGCTTCGGGCGGATCGGCAGCGAGATCGTGCCGCCCGGCTCGCCGCTCGGCCGCGGGCTGTCTGAGGATGCCGCGCGCGATCTCGGCCTCGTGCCGGGGACCGCGGTCGGTGCCTCGCTGATCGACGCGCATGCCGGCGGTGTCGGCGCGATCGGCGGCCGCGATGGGGCGGGCGGAGCGGGCGACGTCAGCGACCGTCTCGCCTACATCATGGGAACGTCGGCCTGCATCATGGCGACGACGAAAGAGCCGTGCTTCGTCCCCGGCGTGTGGGGGCCTTATTTCGAAGGCATGGTGCCCGGCTTCTGGCTGAACGAGGGCGGCCAATCCGCGGCCGGCGCTGCGATCGATCACCTGCTCAAGTCGCATCCGGCGCATGCCGAGGTTTCGCTCGCGGCGAAGACCGACGGCGTCGACGTCATCGAATACCTCGAGAGGCGCATCCTGGCGCGCAGCGGCCATGCCGGTGCTGCGGTGCTGCTCGCGCGCAACGTTCATGTTCTGCCGGAATTTCTCGGCAACCGTTCGCCCTATGCCGATCCCGGCTCGCGCGCGGTGATCGCGGGGCTCGATCTCGACACCGACGTGTCGGCGCTGGAGCGGCTGTTCATCGCCGGCCTGTGCGGGCTGGCCTATGGCCTTGCCGACGTCATCGACGCCTTGCAGGCGCATGGCGTCAACGGCAAGACCATCGTGATCGGCGGTGGCGCGAGCCGCAGCCCCCTGGTGCGCCAGATCATGGCCGACACGACAGGTTACACAGTGGCGCTGCCGCAGACGCAAGAACCCGTCTTGCTCGGCGCCGCGATGCTGGGCGCGGTCGCCAGCGGTGCGCACGATTCGATCAATGCGGCGATGGCCGGCATGTCGGCGCTCGGGCGGTTGAGCGAGCCGACCAGGCCGGAACTTGCCGAGTTCCACCGCAAGAAGCGCGGCGTGCACAAGATGCTGCGGGAGCTTGACCGCGACAGCCGCGAGGCGATGAGGCGGGCGCCCGGCGAAGCGCCGACGTAAGGTTTCCCCATGCTGCTGAGTTGCGGAGATGCACTGATCGATTTCCTGCCGTCGCGGACGGCGGATGGACGCGAGGCCATGACGCCCGCGGTCGGCGGCTCCTGCCTCAACATCGCGATCGGCAGCGCCCGGCTCGATGTTCCCACCGGCTTTGTCGGCGGCATCTCGGCCGACACATTCGGCAGGATGATCGCCGATCATGCCGTAGCCTCAGGCGTCGATCTCAGCCGGGCGACGCGCAGCGATCACCAGGCGACGCTGGCGTTTGCGCGCGTCACCGGCACCGAGACGCAATACGCCTTCTACGACGCCGACACAGCGTCGCGGAACTGGACCTATCGGCGCGATGCGGTCGCGCTTGACGAGGTCACCTGCGTGCATACCGGCTCGACCACGCTGGTCCATGACAAGGGTGCTGCGGAGACGCTGGCCTTGATCGAGGATGCGCGGCCGAACGTGACGATCTCGCTCGATCCGAATTGCCGGCCGAACCTCGTCAAGGACAAGGACGCCTATCGCGCGCGCATGCTTGCGTTCTGCGGCAAGGCCGACATCGTGAAGATGTCCGACGTCGACTTCGCCTATCTGTTCGGTGACGAGGCCCATGCTGCGCGGGCCGAGGCGCTGCTGTCGGGCGGCGCATCGCTCGTCGTCATCACGCGCGGCAATGATGGCGCCTGTGCCTGGCATCGCAAGGCCGGATCAATCGCGGCCGAAGCGCCGGTGGTGAACGTCGTCGATACGATCGGCGCCGGCGACAGCTTTCAGGCGGCGATGCTCGCCGCGTTGCATCGGCTGGACCGGATCGCGCAGCCGCGGTTGCGCGACGTCTCCGCGGCCGAGTTGACCCGTGCGCTGTCCTTTGCTTGCAAATGCGCCGCCTTCACCTGCACGCGGCCCGGCGCCGATCCGCCACGGAGCCGGGAGTTGCCGGCCGACTATTGGTAGGGCATGCGCGGCCTCAGCCGGCGCGACGTCCCGCGCGATGCCGTCGCTTGACGCTTAGTCTCATTTTGCGTGCTGCGCCTGCGAAGGCAAGTCTGCCCGACGATGCGTGAAGGCGTCCGAAGCACCCGATATCGCTCGGATTTGATGCCAACCCGCGATCGCTGCGTTTCGAGCGTGCGAAGTCATGCTGCTTCGGCTTCGCTTTGAGCGCATCGGTTGTCTTTGTGAAAGACCGCGCTAACATGGAACCCATCCATCGATACCTGTCGTCGTCTTTTTTTGATCGTCTATTGCAGCGCAACCAGGCCACGCAACGGGTTGCGGGCTCGCCAGGGCGACCGGGCCTCGAAGGGAAGTAGCAGACACGCATCCCTAATATTGCAACCGAGAAATAACGGGGGAAGATATGTATGTGAAAGGGATTGCGGCATTCGCCGCCGCACTCGGCGTTGGCCTGTTGTCGGGCGCCGCCATCGCGCAGGAAGTCAAGCAGGAGAAGCAGTCGGTCCTCGGCAACGCCAATGTTTCTCCGGTGACCCAGGAGCAGCTCAACGCCGCCGACAAGAGCACCAGGGACTTCCTGCTCACCAACGGCAACTATGCCCAGACGCGATTCTATCCGGGCAAGCAGATTAGCCGGGACAATGTGAAGAACCTGCACGTCGCATGGATCTTCCAGACCGACGTCAAGGAATCGCTTGAGACATCTCCGATCGTCGTCGATGGCGTGATGTTCGTCACGACGTCGTTCAGCCATGTCTATGCGCTCGACGCCAAGACCGGTCAGCAGCTCTGGCACTATGCCCACAAGATGGGCCCGATCACGGTTTATTGCTGCGGTCCCAACAATCGTGGCGTCCAGGTGCTCGGCGACCGGGTCTATCTGGCGACGCTCGATTCCAAGCTGATGGCGCTGAATGCCAAGACCGGCGAGGTGGTCTGGACCACCAACATCGCCGATCCCGAGCTCGGCTACAGCGAGACGATGGCGCCGACCGTGGTCAAGGACAAGGTACTGATCGGAACCAACGGCGGCGAATACGGCATCCGCGGCTTCGTGCGCGCCTATGACGCCAAGACCGGCAAGCAACTCTGGAATTTCCACACCATTCCGGAGAACTCCGTCGGTGTCTGGGCGACCAAGGACGCCACCGGCCGCGACATGCATCGCAATATCCAGGCCGAGAAGGACATGCTCGCCAAGATCGGCGATCCCTATGCCAAGCTCGGTGGCGGCGTGTGGCAGAACCCGTCGGTCGATCTCGCGACCAACCGGATCTACTTCGTCGTCGGCAACCCGTCGCCCGACCTCGACGGCTCGAACCGGCCCGGCGACAACCTCTACACCAACTCGCTGGTCTCGCTCGATCTCGACACCGGCAAGTATGTCTGCCACTTCCAGTACATCGCCCATGACGTCTGGGACCTCGACGCGGTCAGCCCGACGGTGCTGGTCAACGTCAAGGACAAGAGCGGCAAGACGATTCCCGGCGTCATCCATGCCGGCAAGACCGGGCACATCTATGTGCACGATCGCAAGGACTGCAGCCTGATCCGCTTCTCCGAGGCGATGGTGCCGCAGGAGAACATGTGGGTGCTGCCGACCAAGGAAGGCGCGCGCATGTTGCCCGGCGCCAATGGCGGCGTCGAATGGTCGCCGATCGCGACCGATCCGGGACAGGAGCTGGCCTACGCGATCAACCTGCACCAGCCGATGACCTACCACGTCGAGAGCTCGGCCTATCCGAACGGCAAGCTGTGGCTGGGCGGCGCCTTCAAGGTGATCCCGGGCGAGAAGCAGGCGGGCAACATCACCGCGGTGAACTACAACAACGGCAAGATCAAATGGCAGGTCAACACGCCCGAGCCGATGATCGGCGGCATCCTCGCTACCGCCGGCGGCCTGGTCTTCACGGGCGAAGGCAACGGCAAGTTCGCGGCCTACAATTCGTCGAACGGCAAGGAGCTGTGGAGCTTCCGCGCCAGCGCCGGCGTCAATGCGCCGCCGTCGAGCTACATGGTCGGCGGCAAGCAATATATCGTGGTCGGTGCGGGCGGTAACACCCAGCTCGACTACAAGCGCGGCAACAACATCATCGCCTTCACGCTCGACTGAGCCTGGGGCTGATGCATCATTACGCGTGCAAACATTGACGGCGAGGCGGGACCGGTTCGGTCCCGCCTCTGTTTTCTACGGATGAGCAGATGTTCAGTAGATGGATGATTTGCGGCGTCGCGCTGTTGCTGATGGCGGCGCAGGCGCGCGCAGAGACGATTGAGGAAAAAGTACAGGTCTGCGCCGGCTGCCACGGCGAGAGCGGCAAGCCGGTCGACAAGACCATTCCGACGATCTGGGGCCAGCAGGCCGGCTATCTCTACATCCAGCTGCGCGATTTCAAGCGCGGCGATCGCAAGAGCGAGATCATGCAGCCGATCGCGGCCCAGTTCGAGCGCGACGACATGCTGGCGATCGCGGAATATTTTTCGCAGAAGCCGTGGCCTGACCTCGGCCAGCCGCGTGCGCCCAAGGACGTGGCGGAGAAGGCGGTCAGCGCCAGCCGCTCGGTCGGCTGCCCGGCCTGCCATCTCGATCGCTTCCAGGGCGACGGCACGGTGCCGCGGCTGGCCGGGATGGGGCGGGATTACCTCGCCAAGACCATCGCCGATTTCCGCACCCGTGCGCGCGGCAACAATCCCGGCATGTCCGACCTGATGCTGGCAACGTCGCCCGACGACCTTGCCGCACTGGTGGAGTATCTGGCGGGGCTGTGAGCGGCGGGCAGGCTAATGGGATGAGGTCGGATAGCGCGCGATGGAGGTGCGCTCCCTCTCCCGCTTGCGGGCAGGGCAATCGCATATGGATCCAGCACCGGTGTTTCCGCGTCGTCATGGCCGGGCCTGTCCCGGCCATCCACGTCTTTCGCGGAAACCAAGATGTGGATGCCCGGCACAAGGCCGGGCATGACGAGTTTTGTGGAGCTATCGAGCCCATATGCGATTGCCATGCGCTTGCGGGGGAGGTCGAGCCAGCTGCCGTCAGACCGCTCAGCCTCACTGGTTCTTGGCCCGTTGCTAACCTTGGCGCTCGCTCGCGCGGCGTCCAAAAGTGAACCCAAAACAGACATTAGCGGAGGGAAGCAATCGCTACGAACGATTGCTGCGGAAATGTCAGCTTGCCACCTGCCAGCATCGAATGGTCGAGACGAGAGGCAGCATCCTCGGAAATCGAGATGATTAGCCGCTCCCGCTCAAGCGCCTCTTTGTCCTTCAAGAGGCCAGCCATCGGCGTTGCCGTGAGCTGAAAGCGGACATAATCCAACATTGACGGGAACTTAATCTGTTGGGTCACAGCGGCCACATCGACAAAATCAAAGCCCGCCTGTTTCGTCCAATCGGCAATCTCCTGAGCATCGCAAGAGAGGTGCTCGGAACGTTTGGTGCGCGACGCCTCTTTTCCCAGGCACTTATCGAGTGCCTGCACAAAAGCGTGTGCTGCTGGAGTTTTCTCAATTGCGCTGTAGACGCTGAACCCAGCGCGTCCTGCGGGCTTCAGCACCCGCACCATTTCCTTTAGCGCAAGAAGCCGGTCTGGAAAAAATTGAAGCCCAAGTTGGCAAAGCACCACGTCGAAGCAGTCTGCTTCAAACGGAAGGTCAAGCGCGCTCCCCTCAACCCATTCAATTTTTGGAGATTTCGAGCGCGCAATTGCGAGCATCGCAGTGTTGAGGTCAAGGCCAACCACTCGTCCCGCCAAGCCTAGTTGCTGCGTCGACCTCGCGACTATGCCGGTCCCACAGGCGACGTCGAGCACGCTTTCGCCTTGCCTAGGTGCGATGCGGTCGAGCAGGTCACTCGCCCATACCGAAGTAATGGCTGGTACAAGATAGCGTTCGTAGAGTTCCGGCGCGCTGGCATCCATTTGCCAATGTTCGTGGACCGACATGACTTCCCCTACCGCGAGTGGAAAGTATCGAACGTCTTGAGTGTTGATGCTGGCCTATTGGATGGCAAGCTGCAAGGGAGTCTGCTTATGGCCCATCTGCGACCTCAGGGAATGTCCGCTCTTCAGCCGCTGCCGCTTAATGAGTACATGCCCTGGAACGCCGAAGCAAAGCTTCGGCTATGTCGCATCGTGAGACTCGATCCGGGTGAGGGGGAGTCTCCGCAAACCCGTCTCTTGCTGTGTACGCGGTGATAGACCCTCACCCCAGCTCTCTGGAGAGGGAGCACGGTCATCATGCCTCAACGCGGCGTCAGCTCCTCGCGCAGCGCCGACAGGATGGTGAGATCGGCGGCATGCTTGCCGGCCTTGTCGGCCAGCGCCGCATCGGCGCCATGAGCGAGCAATGCCTTCGCGATTGCAGGATGATTGCCCTCGGCGGCGATCATCAGTGCCGTGCGGCCGCGCGCATCGCGGTCGTCGACCTTGGCGCCGGCGTCCAGCAGGTACGAGACGACCTCCAGTGCCTGCGCCTCCGGCACGGTCTCGTCAGGGCCGGCGGCCCACATCAGGAGTGTCAGATCGTTGGCGTAGCGCGCGTTGATCTCGATCTCGCGCGCGAGCAGCTGCTTGACGATGCCGAGCTGGCCGCCCGCCGCGGCATAGACGACCGGCGGCTTGCCGGTGTCGTCTGCCTTGCGGCCGTCGGCGCCGTGCGCCAGCAGCATGCGCACCACCATGTCCCTGCCGGCATAGGCCGCGGCCGCGACCGGGGAGGCGCCGCTGCGTCCGGTGAGATTGACGTCGGCACCGCGGTCGATCAGGCGCTGCACGATCGCGACATGGCCGCGCTCGGCGGCAAAGTACAGCGCGGTCGATCCCGCGAGGTTGCGCGCATCGAGCGGCGCGCCGCGCGCCAGCAGCAGGTCGACCATCGCGAGATGGCCGGAGCGGGCGGCGTGGCTCAGCGGCCTTGCGCCCAGCCGGTCCCGCGCATCGACCGAGGCGCCGTGATCGAGCAGCTCGGTGGCAAGGTTGATGCAATCGGCGTTGGCGGCCGCAAACAGCGACAGCGAGATCTCGACCGCGCTGAGCTGGGCCTTGTCGGTTTCGTATTTGCGGATCAGCTCGCGGCACCGCGCCGGATCGGGCCCCGCGAGGCTGCCGTGCACGCTGCCGGCAACGATCAGCGCGGCGAGGGCAATGCGGCGATACAAGGCGTGGTCCTCCGTCATGTTGACAGCAGCGCCATTCGGTTCGAGCGTCGCATGATCCTCGGTCGCTGCCAAGCCGCGCGGCAGGGAAGGGCCCGCCGATTCGGCAGGCCATGCGCCGTCGCGGCTCCGTGGCGGCACGCCATGCGTCCGAGCCGATGGACTTGCGGCATGCCACGCGGCACGATGCGTCCGTCGACCATCTTTGACGCGAGTCCACGCCCAAATGAGCGACGATCTGTGTCTGCTGTCTGCCGTTGAGCTTCGTGGGCGCATCGCCCGCAAGGAGGTCTCGCCTGTCGAGATTACGCGCGCGGTGCTCGCCCGTGCCGAGCGGCTGCAACCCGAATTGAACTGCTTCATCACGCTGTGCGGCGATGCGGCGATGGCGCAGGCGAAAGCCGCCGAGCGGCAAATCACGGCTGGCGAGCCACTCGGTCTGCTCCACGGCATCCCCTTCACGGTGAAGGACATCGTCAACACCAAAGGCGTCCGGACGACCTTCGGCGCGGTGCCGTACCGGGACAACGTGCCCGACAATGACGCCGTCGCCGTGGCCCGCCTCCGTGCCCAGGGCGGCATATTGATCGGCAAGACCACGACGCCGGAGTTCGGCAGCAAGTGCCTGACCGACTCGCCCTTGTTCGGTCGCACCCGCAATGCGTGGAGTGCCGACCGGTCCTCCGGCGGCTCCAGCGGCGGTGCGGCGGTCGCCGTTGCCAGCGGCATCGCACCGCTCGCGATCGCGACCGACGGTGGCGGCTCGACGCGAATTCCGGCCGCCTGCAACGGCGTGGTCGGGCTGAAGCAGAGCAACGGCGTCGTCCCGCACAGCCAGGCGCTGGATGCGTTCGGCAACCAGACCTATGTCACGCCGACCACCCGCACCGTCGCCGACACCGCGCTGATGATGCAGGCGATGGCCGGCGAGGATGCCTGCGATCCCTGGTCGATTGGCGTGCCCGTGCCCGACTATCTCGGGCTTGCCGCGCCGCGCGGCGACCTCAGGGGCCGGCGGGTGCTGTTCTGCGTGTCGCCGCCGGGGCGCCCGGTCACGTCCGATGTGGCCGCGGCGTTCAAATCGAGCCTCGACCGGCTGGCCGGGCTCGGTGCCGAGCTCGAGGAGTTCTCCGGCGATGGTTTCGACATCGAGCCGATCTGGCGCGCCATCAACCACACGGTCTGGCGCACGCGCTTTGAGAAGCTCGCGGCCGATCATCCGAATGATCTCAGCGCAACCTTCCTGAAGCTCGCGCTGGCGGCGCAGGTCAGCGGTGTCGACTACCAGCGGGCGATGTTCGAGCGCACCGTGCTGTTCCGCCGGGTGCAGTCGCTGTTTGCGCGCGGCGATCTCCTGGCGATGCCGACCTTGACCCGGTCGGCGCTGCCGATCGAGCAGGATCTGTTCGGCAGCATCGAGATCGATGGTCGGCATTTCGACAGCGTCCGGCCGCACTGGTTCCCCTGGACCATGCCCTTCAACATGACCGGCCATCCCGCGATCAGCCTGCCCTCGGGTTTTGGCCGCGACGGCCTGCCGATCGGGATTCAGCTCGTCGGCCGCTTCCGCGCCGATGCGGAATTGTTGCGCGTTGCGGCGTTGTTCGAGGCGGCGAGCGACTTGCTTGGTCGCTGGCCGACCTGATGTTGTCGGCGACGCTGATCGCGGCGTCGCAGGTTTAGCCGCTCTGCCCGGTGCTCGCATTCGCGACGGCGCGCGCGACATTGGCGATCACCTCGTTGCACGTCTCCATGGGTGCGCTTGCCCCGGTCAGGTAGACCGTCACCACGATCGGCTTGCGGCCGGGCGGCCAGAACACGCCGATATCGTTGTAGGTGCCGCGCTCGCCGGTGCCGGTCTTGTCGCCGACCCGCCAGTCGCGGGGCACGCCGGCACGCAGCCTTGCGTCGCCGGTCTTGTTGGCGACCATCCAGTCCACCAGCTTCTGGCGCGAGGCCGCGGACAGGACATCGCCGAGCAGCACGCGCTGCAAATCCTTCAGCATCGCGACAGGACTCGTGGTGTCGCGCGGGTCGCCGGGCACGGCTTCGTTCAACTCCACCTCCCAGCGGTCGAGCCGGCTGACATTGTCGCCGATGGTGCGGAAGAAGCTGGTGAAGCCGGCCGGCCCGCCGATCTCGCGCAGCAGCAGGTTGGCGGCGGTGTTGTCGCTGAGCGTGATGGCAGCCGCGCAGAGTTCGGACAGCGTCATGGCCGAACCAACGCGTCCCTTGGTGACCGGCGCGTAGGCCAAGATATCCTTGGCCTCGATCTGCACGCGCTGTTCGAGGCTGGTTTCGCCGCGGTCGACCCGGTGCAGCACCGCGGCCGACGCCATCGCCTTGAAGGTACTGCACATCGGGAACCGCTCGTCGCCGCGCCGGCTCGCGCGCAATCCCGTCTCCATGTCGAGTACGGCGACGCCGAGCCGGCCGCTGGTCGCGAGCTCGATGCGCGCAAACTCCTGCTGCAGCCGCTGCGCCGGCTCGCCTGGTCCTGCCGCTGCGCCTTGCCGCGGCAGGGTGCAGGACACCGCAAGGCCCAGCGCGCGCAATCCAAATGTCCGTCTCGTCAGCATGTCGAATCTCCCGTTGGCGGCGCGAACCTGCCGGGCGGCGTGACGGCGCACAAACAATCATTTATACAGCGAGGCATGAGGAAAACTTGGTCATGACGCCGTGCGCCGGCACCTCCCGCTGAACGCGCTGCGCGCCTTCGAGGCCTCGGCGCGGCTGCTCAGCTTCACCCGCGCCGGGATGGAGCTGCGCGTGACGCAGACCGCGATCAGCCATCAGGTCAAGCAGCTCGAGGACCTCCTGGGTACGAGCCTGTTCCGCCGGCTGCCGCGCGGGCTGGTGCTCACCGACGAGGGGCTGGCGCTGCTGCCGGTGCTGTCGGACGCGCTCGACCGGATCGGCGCCGCGATCGACCGCATCGAGGCCAAGGGCACGCGCGAGGTCGTGACCGTCGGCTGCGTCACGACGTTCGCGACCGGATGGCTCTTGCAAAGGGTCGACCGCTTCAAGCGCGCGCATCCCTATATCGATCTGCGTCTGCTCACCAACAACAACCGCGTCGACATCGCAGGCGACGGGCTCGATCTCGCGCTGCGCTTCGGCGACGGCTCGTGGCACGGCACCGAGGCGATCCATCTGTTGTCCGCACCGCTCTCGCCGGTGTGCTGCCCCGACGCGGCGGACCGGCTGCGCAAGCCGTCCGATCTCGCGCAGGAATTCCTGCTGCGCTCCTACCGCGCCGAGGAGTGGCCGCTATGGTTTGCGGTCGCCGGCGCGCCGTGTCCGAAAATCCAGGGGCCGATCTTCGACAGTTCGGTCGCGATGGCCGAGGCCGCCGCGCGCGGCGTCGGCGTCGGGCTGGTGCCGATCGCGATGTTCGACAATGAGCTGGCCTCCGGCCGGCTCAAGCGGCCGTTCGCGGCCGAGGTCCCGGCGGGATCCTACTGGCTGACCTGGCTGAAATCGCGCGAGGTGACGCCGGGCATGCGCGCGTTTCGCGACTGGCTGCTCGAGACGCTGCGGACGGAGGTGAATGAGGTTGAGGACGCCGTCGCGCCCGCACCGCGGCGGAAGATCAAGACAAAGGCCGGACCGAAGCCGCGGACCAACACCAAGCGGCGTTAACGTCTGACGACGTGATTTCAACTATCGTCGCCACTATTTCGGAATTATCGAATAATGCCGCTGATTTGCCCGACATGTCAAGTGCCGTGTCGAACGCCCGCAGCCGCCGGCCGCTTTGCATGGGGTTGTTTTCGATATTTTGGCGGTGCGCTCCCGCGCCGGCTGGCTATCGCATCTGGCGCGCGACCTACGCCAGATGGCACGCCACGGAATGCCCGTTCCTGCCTTCCAGCAGTTCCGGCGCGCTCTGCCGGCAGCGCTCTTGGGCGATCGGGCAGCGGGTGTGGAAGTGACAGCCCGAGGGCGGCTTCATCGGGCTCGGCACGTCGCCCTTGAGGCGGATGCGCTCGCGCTTCAGCTTGGGATCCGGCACCGGCACCGCCGAGAGCAGCGCCTTGGTGTAGGGATGCTGCGGATTGCGGTAGAGATCGCTCGCCTTCGCCAGCTCCACGATGCGGCCGAGATACATCACCGCGACGCGATCGGAGATGTGCTCGACCACCGAGAGATCGTGCGCGACGAAGAGATAGGTCAGGTTCAACTCGGCCTGGAGGTCTTCCAGGAGGTTGATCACCTGGGCCTGGATCGAGACGTCGAGCGCGGAGACCGGCTCGTCGCACACGATCAGCTTCGGCTGCGTGATCAGCGCGCGCGCGATCGCGATGCGCTGGCGCTGGCCGCCGGAGAATTCGTGCGGATAGCGCCGCATGTGCTCGGCCTTGAGCCCGACCTTGACCAGCAGGCTCGCGACGCGCTCCTCGCGCTCCTTGGCGGAGGTCGCGAGATTATGGATGGTGAAGGCCTCGCCGAGGATGGCGCCGACCGTCATGCGCGGATTGAGCGAGGCGAACGGATCCTGGAACACCAGCTGCATGTTCCGCCGCATCGCGCGCAGATCGTTGCCGCCGAGCTTGCGCACGTCCTGGCCGTCGAAGGTGACCTCGCCGTCGGTCGGCTCGATCAGGCGCAGCACGCAACGCCCCGTCGTCGACTTGCCGCAGCCGGATTCGCCGACGAGACCGAGCGTCTCGCCGCGATTGACCGAGAACGACACGCCGTCGACGGCATAGACGCTGCCGACCTGGCGCGACAGCAGGCCGCCGAGCACGGGGAAGTGTTTCTTCAGATTGGAAACGCGCAGCAGCGGCTCGCTCATGACACGTCTCCCAAGTGACAGGCCATGCGATGGCCGGGCGCGACCTCGCGCAGCAGCGGCTCCTTCTCGGTGCAGACGTTCATGGCGAACTTGCAGCGCGGGGCAAAGCGGCAGCCGACCGGCGGATTGATCAGGATCGGTACCGAGCCGCCGATCGCCTCCAGCCGCGTCTTGTGCTCGCTGTCGAGGTCGATGCGCGGGATCGAGCGGATCAACCCTTGCGTATAGGGATGGCGGGGATCGCCGAAGAGCTCGTCGACGGCCGCCTCCTCCACCACCTTGCCGGCATACATCACGACGACGCGCTGCGCCGTCTCGGCGACGACGCCCATGGCATGGGTGATCAACATCACCGCCATGCCGAAGCGTTCCTTCATGTCCTGCAAGAGGTCGAGGATCTGCGCCTGGATGGTGACGTCGAGCGCGGTGGTCGGCTCGTCGGCGATGATCAGCTTCGGCTTGCAGGCGAGCGCCATCGCGATCATCACGCGCTGGCGCATGCCGCCGGAGAACTGGTGCGGATAATTGTGCACGCGACCTTCGGCATTGGGGATCTGCACCAGCTTCAACATCTCGATGGTGCGTTCCAGGGCCTGCTTTCTCGTCACCGCCTCGTGGCGGCGCAGGCTCTCGGCGATCTGCTCGCCGATGGTGAGCACCGGATTGAGCGAGGTCATCGGCTCCTGGAAGATGAAGCCGATCTCCTTGGCGCGGATCTCGTCGAGCTGATTGCTGGTCAGCGGCACGAGATCGCGCCCCTCGAAAATGATCTGGCCCGCCGCGATCCGGCCCGGCGGCATCGCGATCAGCTTCAGGATCGACATCGCGGTGACGGTCTTGCCGCAGCCGGACTCGCCGACGACGCAGAGCGTCTCCCCCCTGTTGATGGAGATGTCGACGCCATCGACGGCCTGGAGGATGCCGTCGTCGGTGGAAAAGTGGGTTTTCAGGCCCTTGATCTCGAGCAGCGGCGCCATCAGATCACCCGTCGTGCATCGAGCGCGTCACGCAGGCCGTCGCCGATGAAGTTGATGGCGACCACCGCGATGAAGATCGCGCCGCCCGGAAACAGCGCCCAGTGCGGGCCGATATCGAGGAAATCCTTGGCATCGTACAGCAGTCGGCCCCAGGTCGGGGTATCAGGCGGAAAGCCGAGGCCGAGGAAGGACAGCGTCGATTCCGCGATGATGGCGGCCGCAACGTCGATGGTGCCGGCGATGATCACCGGACCGAGCGCATTTGGCAGGATGTGCTTGACCACCTGCCGCAGCGGACTTGCACCGAGCGCACGTGCAGCCTCCACGAATTCCTTTTCGCGGATCGACAGGAACTGCGCGCGCACCAGGCGCGCGACCGGCATCCAGCGGAGCCCCCCGATCACCAGCACGATCAGGATGAAGATGCCCCCCTCGGGGCCGAACACCTGCTTCAGCCCGTCGCGGAAGAGATAGATCAGCAGCAAGAGCAGCGGCAGCTGCGGCAGCGACAGGAACAGATCCGTGAGCCACATCAGGCCATGGCCGAGCGCGCCGCGCGACATGCCGGCCAGCGCGCCGATCAGCACGCCGATAAAGACCGAGACCAGCATCGCGGCAAGGCCGACGGCGAGCGAGATGCGCCCGCCATAGATCATGCGGGCGAGGATATCCTGCCCGAGATCGTCGGTGCCGAACGGATGGGCCGGCGACGGCCCCTGCAGGCCGGCCACGACGTCCATGTCGCTGATCGAGACGCGCCAGACGAACGGGCCGATCACGACGGCCGCGATCAGCAGCAGCAGCAGCACAGCGCTGACCACGGCCGGCCGGTGGCGGCTGTAGCGCCGCCACGTCTCGCGCCAGGGCGAGTAGACCCGCCGCTCAGCGGAGGGAGATGCGAGGGTCAAGCCAGCCATAAAGGACGTCCGCGATGAGATTGAACAGCACGACCAGGCACGCGAAGACGAAGGTGACGGCCATCACCACCGGCGTGTCGTTGGAAAGGATGGAGGAGATCAGCAGCGAGCCGATGCCGGGAATGCGGAAGATCTGCTCGGTGACGATGGCGCCGCCGAACACCGCGGGCATCTGCAACGCGATCAGCGTCACGACCGGGATCATGGCGTTGCGCATCACGTGCTTGACGATGACCGTGGCCTGGCCAAGCCCCTTGGCACGCGCCGTGGTGACGTAGTCGAGCCGGATCACGTCGAGCATCGCCGAACGGACGAAGCGCGTCATCGACGCCGCCTGGAACAGGCCGAGCACCGCCACCGGCATGATCGCCTGCCTGATCATCTCCAGCACCCAGCGGAATACCGGTCGCCTTGATGTCGGTGGTATAGACGAACGGCAGCCAGTCCAGCGTGATCGAGAAGATCAGGATGAACAGAATGCCGGTGAAGAAGGTCGGAAGCGAGAAACCGACGAAGGCGAGCGTGTTCGCGACCTGATCGAACAGCGAATAGGGCTTCGTCGCGGCGTAGACGCCGACGGGAATCGCGATCAAGAGCGCCAGGATCTGCGCCGAGCCGATCACGTAGAGCGTGGCCGGCAGGCGCTGGAGGATCAACTGGTCGACGTCCATCCGGCTGACGAAGGAGAAACCCCAGTCGCCGTGCAGCATGGCGTTGAGCCAGTGCAGGTAACGAAGGTAGATCGGATCGTCGAGGCCGAACTTGGCCCGAAGCGCGGCCTGCACTTCGGGCGGAACGTTCGGGTTGGTCGCCAGTTCAGAGAACGGATCGCCGGGAGCGAGCGCAAGCACGACGAACAGCACGACCGAGATTCCGAGCAGGCTCGGAATCGCGATCATCAGGCGACGCAGGATATATTGACTCATCGAGAGATCATCTAACTAACGCTCGCACCTTGAGCACGTTGATCTTGCTTCCAGTCGAAAGGCGAGCTTCACCTCGCCCCGCGTGCGGGGAGAGGTTGGAATTCAAGCACAGCTTGAATTCCGGGTGAGGGGGAGTCTCCACGAACTCATCTTTCACGGTATTTGCTGCGAAAGCCCCTCACCCCAACCCTCCAAGAGCGAGCTCCGCTCGTCTCGACCCCGTAAGAACGGGGAGAGGGAGAAGATGCACCTACTCAACTCCGAACCTGTCCCCGTGTCTCAGGTTTCACGATACCAGTCTTGCAGATTGTCGGTCTGGTTGGCCCAGCCGGAGAGCGCGGGCCGCACCGTGTTGGAGCAGGCTTCCACCGCGAGGCGGTGCATCACCGGGATCACCACCGTGTCCTGCCACATCAGATCGTTGCACTTGATGTAGAGCTCGGCCCGCTTGATCGGATCGGTCTCGGTGTCGGCCGCCTCGATCGCGGCGTCAAAATCCTTGTTAACCCAGCGCGGGAAGTTCGTGCCCTGCCACTTGTTCTCCTTGGTCGCGACGCTGGTGGACAGGTAGCGGCGCATGTGCTGCGACGGATCCGGTTGGCTGAGCGGGATCTGGAACATCTCGATGTCGGCGTAGAACTTCGGATAGGTGTCGGGGTTGGCGACGTCGGAGGAGAAAAACACCGAAGCTACCACCGACTTCAGCTCGACCTCAATGCCGGCCTTCTGGCAGGCCTGCTTGACGATGGCCTGGGTCTTCTGGCGCGGGCCGTTGATCGAGGTCTGGTACAGGATCTTCAGCTTCTTGCCGTCCTTCTCGCGGATGCCGTCGGCACCGGGCTTCCAGCCGGCCTGTTCGAGCAGCGCGCTCGCCTTCTCGACCGAGAATTCCCAGCTCGTGTTCTTGGAGACGAACTTTTCAGGGCCGTTGAGGAAGTTCGCCGTGGTGCGGCCGGCGCGGCCGTAGATCGCCTTCTTGACGGACTCGCGATCGACCAGCAGCGACAGCGCCTTGCGCACGACGGGATCCGAGAACAGCGGATGCTTGGTCTTCATCGACGAACGTTCGCCATCGACCTCGACGTTCGGATCGGTGAAATTGAGCGCGATGAACTCGGTATCGCCGCCGACGGCATAGACGGTCTTGCCCTTGCCGCCCTTTTCCAGGCGCAGCAGCACGTCGTCCTCGACCTGGATATTCCAGCCGAAATCATACTCGCCGGTCTGGATCACGGCGCGTGCCGCCGAGACGGCGTCACCGCCGCCCTTCATCTCGAGCGTATCGAAATAGGGCCGGTTGGCCATGTGATAGTCGGAATTGATCACGCCGCGGATGAGATCGCCCGGCTTGAACTCGACGAACTTGTAGGGCCCGGTGCCGACCGGCTTCAGATTGTTCGGCGCCTCGCGCGACTTGCTGCCCTTGTATTCGGCGAACAAATGCTTCGGGATGATGCAGCCATAGGCGCCGACGAACGCGTTGGCCCAGAATGGCGTCGGATCCTTGAACTTGATGCGGACCGTGAGGTCGTCGACCTTCTCTACGGTCATGCCGGAATAGGTGCCGCTCGAGACGGCTGCGGTCGCGGGATCGGTGGCATATTCCCAGTTGAACACGACGTCGTCAGCGGTGAAGGGTTTGCCGTCATGCCATTTGACGCCGGGCTTGAGTTTCCAGACCACCGTCTTGGCGTCTTTGGAAAGCCCGCCGTTCTGGATCGAGGGGATTTCGGCGGCGAGGATCGGGTTGAGGTGGCCGTCGACGTCCCAGCTTGCCAGCGGTTCGTAGAACAGGCGCGAGCCGTCCTGGTCCTTGGTGCCGGTGGCGAAATGCGGATTGAGCAGGGTGGGGCCCTGCCACCACAACAGCTTCAGCGCACCGCCGCCGCCGCGTTTGGTCGGCTTGTAGGTGGACGCGCCCTGGGCCATGGCGACACCGCCGAGCGCGAGGATCTGGTTGGCCAGCGGTGCGGTCAGGCCGACGGCGGCCATGCGCTGGATGAAGGCGCGGCGATCCATCCGCCCGTCCTTCACCTCGTCGATCATGCCACGCAGATTCTTGTCGAACATTGTCCCCTCGGTCCGGCTCAATTGGTTATTGCGGCGGGCCGTGGAACCGGCCGCCGTGTTGGCGGCAGGATGGCACACCGAATGACCGCGAAGGTCAACGGCTCCCGCCGTTCAGCGCCTAGGTCTTTTGGCTATCGCTTGTGCAGAACCTCCCCTTGCCGCACATCGGTTCAGCAGATCGGCGCCAAAAGCGCTCCCTAGCGCGCCTCGCAGTGCGGAAAATTTGTTCGTTATCCTTTGTTCCGAGATGCTTTTTTGCCACGCAGGCCGGAGTTCGCGTCTGAAGGCCGAGCTATCGCATATGCGCTCGATCCGTCCACAAACTCGTCATGCCCGGCCTTGTGCCGGGCATCCACGTCTCCGTTTCCGCGTGAGAAAGACGTGGATGGCCGGGACAAGCCCGGCCATGACGATGCGGGTAAGCGATTGCTTGATCCCGGAGAGCAGGCCCGGCCCGCTCAATGTGGCTCTCAGGCGATCGACATGTTCAACGGCGGTGCAACATTCGCCGGCAGCGGACTGACATACGGCGTTCTTGTGGTCCGCTTCTTGAGGTCGGCCTTGGCGGCCGCGATCAGCTCCGGCTCCATCAGCGCCTTGATCCCGAGACCGGCCATCGCCTTGGCCGCCTGCACCATGGCCTTGTGGGCATGTGGGCTCTTGCCCTGCGCGACCACCTGCCAGGTGTGGAAGGGCGTGCCGATCGCAACCGTGGGTGCATGCACCTGCACGGTCGGCACCACCCAGCTCACGTCGCCGACATCGGTCGAACCGACCAGCGGGTTGCGCTTGGCATCGAGCGGCACCAGGAAGTCGGCCAGCGGCCGGTCGGTCGGCTCCATGCCGATCGCATAATAGACCGACGAGATGTCCTTGTCGCTCAGCGTCGCACGGATCTGGCTGGCAAAGCTCTTGTCCGCGTCGTCGAAATGCGGCGGTCCGAGTTCTTCCATCAGCTGGTGCAGCGCCTGCTCCAGCGGCGCGTTCGGCAGGATGTTGGAGACCGCGGAGATAATCTTCATCTCGACTTTGGTCTCGGTCATCAACGCGGCGCCCTGCGCGATCTTGGAGACGCGCTCGACCAGCTCGTTCATGCCGGGAAGGTCACGGGCGCGAATCGAATAGCGCACGCGCGCATGCGCCTGCACCACGTTCGGCGCGATGCCGCCGGTGTCGAGCAAAGCGTAGTGCACGCGGGCATCGCTCGGCATGTGCTCGCGCATGTAGTTCACGCCAACATTCATCAATTCCACCGCATCGAGCGCCGAGCGGCCGAGATGCGGCGAGGCGGCCGCATGCGAGGTACGGCCGGTGAAGATGAAATCCGCGCGCGTGTTGGCGAGCGACGGCGTCACCGCGACTTCCCAAAAGCTGTGCGGATGCCAGGTGATGGCGATGTCGGCGTCTTCGAACGCGCCGGAGCGCACCATGAAGGCCTTTGCCGCGCCGCCTTCTTCCGCAGGGCAGCCGTAATAGCGCACGCGGCCCGGCACCTTGTTCTCGGCCAGCCAGTCCTTCACCGCGGTCGCGGCGAGCAGCGCGGCGGAACCGAGCAGATTGTGACCGCAACCATGGCCATGGCCGCCGGTCTCGATCGGACGATGCTCGGCGACACCCGCCTCCTGGCTGAGGCCCGGCAGCGCGTCGTATTCACCCATGAAGGCGATGACCGGACCACCCTCGCCCCACTCGCCCATCACCGCGGTCGGGATGCCGGCGACGTTCTCGGTGATCCGGAATCCCTGATGGCGCAGCTCGGCGAGATGCTCGGCGGCGGACCGCGCCTCGGTGTAGCAGACCTCAGGCATGCCCCAGACCCTGTCGCTGAGGTCGATGAAACGTGTCTTGATCGCGTCGACGCCGCGCCAAACATCACTACGGTTGTCCATTTGCTCCGATCCCTTAACGCTAGAGCATGATCCGGAAAAGTGTGAAGCGGTTTTCCGAAAAGATCGTGCTCAGACAATGAGCCAAAGCGCGATGATCTCATCGCGCTTTCGGCAATCTGAAGCGCGAAACGCTAGCAGCTTGTCGCGACGCCGCCTAGCGCGCGCCGGCAGACCTGCTTTTCCGAATGTCACGTCTTGGTGTGCAGAAATGTTTCTGCGTCAGGCGGCGCCGAGCCGCTCCAGCCCTGTCCAGTCGAAGGCGATGCCGTGCCCCGGCCGGTCCGGCGCGATCGCCATGCCCTGCTCCAGCACCAGCGGATGCTCGATATATTTGTCGAGCCCGAACCCGTGCGCCTCCAGATAGGAGCGGTTCGGACAGGCCGCGAGCAGATGCACGGTGATGTCGTGCGCGCCGTGGCTGGTGACGGGCAGGTTGAACGCTTCCGCGAGCCGCGCGATCTTCATGAAGGCGCTGACGCCGCCGCAATTGGTGACGTCGGGCTCGGGATAGGACACCGCGCCCGAGGCGATGTAGTTCTTGAACTCCCACAGCGAGTGCAGATTCTCGCCCGCCGCGATCGGCACGCCGCCGGCCTGCATGATGCGCACGTGGCCCGCGACGTCGTCGGGAATGATCGGCTCCTCGAGCCAGGTGAGGTCATAGGGAACGAAGGCGCGGGCGGCCCGGATCGCTTCCTCGACCGTCCATTTCATGTTGGCGTCCACCATCAGCGGAAAACCGTCGCCGAGATGGCCGCGCATCGCCTTCACGCGCGCCACGTCGGACGCAAGGCTCGGCCGGCCGACCTTCATCTTGATGGCGCGAAAGCCCTTGGCGAGATTGCCGTCGGTCTGCGTCAGCAAACCATCCAGTGGCAGATCAAGATCGATGCCGCCGGCATAGCAGGGCACGCGGCGGTCGAAGCCGCCGAGCAGCCGCCACAGCGGCATCGATGCCCGCCGCGCCTTCAGATCCCACAGCGCGATGTCGAGCGCGGAGAGCGCCAGCACCGTCGGCCCGCCGCGGCCGCCATAATGCAGCGCCCACCACACCTTGTGCCAAAGCTGCTCGGTGTCGTCGGCCTCCATCTCGCGCGCGATCTCGGTGATTTCGCGGCCCAGGATATCGGCGATGGCGCCGCCATTGCGGCCGACCGTGTAGGTGTAGCCGGTGCCTTCCGCGCCGTCGGCATCGCGGGCGCGGATCGTGACGAGCTCGAACGCCTTGATCTCGCCATGCGTGCTGTCGCTCAGCACCACCGGGAGCGGGATCTTGTAGAATCCGATGCTGAGGTCCTTGAGGATGGCCACGCCGGAACTCCTTGTCATGGGACGAATGCAACGCGTGACACACGATCTCAAAAGCGCCGGCTGCCTGCAACCTTGCGCCTGCGAATGTCTGCCTTGAGCGATCGGCGTGCCTTCGGAGATGCAAGGCATATGACCGCTATGTAGATCGGCGGTCATAACGGACTGGGACCGTGCGGGTGTCGTGGCGACGAGCGATGCCACGCGCTGGACGTCGGCGCTGCGGCTGAGCGGGCCGCGACGCCCGCATTGCGGTCGCATTGGCTCCAATGAATGGCCACGGAAAAATCAGACGCCAGCCAAACTTCGCGCGTAGGTTTTATCGCTTGCTGACCTCGAAAAGGAATTGACCATGCGCAATCTCACAGCATTCGTCACTGTTGCCGCGCTCGCCCTCGGAACGCCCGCCCTGGTGCAAGCGCAAGGCGCGCAACCCAAGGCGCCGCCGCAGTCATCTGATCAATCCACTGTCATTCGGAGCATACAGGTCGTCGACATCAAGGACCTCAAGCCCGAGATGCGATCGAAGATCGAGGATGCGATGGCAAAGACCAAGGATGACGACATCCAGTCGCTTCGGAAGTCGATTGACGCGACACCGCAGGCGGTCTCCGCGCTCAAGGCCAAGGGCCTGACTTCGTCGCAGGTCGTCGCTATCAACATTGCCGATGGCGTGCTGACGATGTTCGCCAAAACAGCCTGACCACGGTCAGCGAATGTCGGTAGCGGTGGTTGGACCTCCCCGCGGTCACCGATGCCAACAACTCCCGCAGCCGGCGCTGCGGGAGTTTTCATTTCTGATAGGCGCGGCCCGTCCAATGGACTTTCACCGGGGAGAGCGATTAGTCAGGCTGGTTGGGCCTGGTACGTTCCGCGCGTTTCAATTCGCGATCGATCAGCGTGCAGACGCGCCGCCGCGCCAGCAGGTCGAGCCGCGCGCGCGTGCTGCCTTGCCTGGTCTTGCCGTTGATGTCGAACGACCAAGCCCAGAGGTCGGGTTCGATGTTGGTGAGTGTGTATTGAATGTCCCGATGACGACCGATCAGCTTCTTCATGCCGTTTCTTCTTGTTGGCTGAAGATTGCATAGCCAGATCGTGAAGGCGTCTGTATCCGGTCGAATACTGAGTCGGGTGTCCGCAGGGCGGAATTTTCCAAATCGCTGATTTGCGGTCGCTGTTCAGTGGCTGCGTGCAACTGACGAGTGCGCACGAAGATTCGCCGTCGTCCTGTCGAAGGCCAGGACCCCATTACCCCAAGTGCGCATTGTTGCGCGACGCTGGGGTTCACCGTCAAATGCTGTGGTTATGGGTCCTGGCTTTCGCCAGGACTACAATGATGAGTCTCGCCTGCAACATCCGCCGCGGCGTATGGGTCCCTGCTTTCGCAGGGACGACGGGTGGAGAGATCTCGGCTCAGCGTCACTACAACAGTCATCCCACCGCTCACAAATTGATCACCCCGCGCCGCGCGGCGTGGGCGACGGCATCGGTGCGGCCGGTGGCATCCAGCTTGTCCAGCAGCGAGCCGACATGGAATTTCACGGTGTGCACGGAGATGCCGAGCTGACGCGCGATCACCTTGTTCGAGGCACCTTCCGCCATCAGCGCCAGCACGTCGAGCTCGCGCTGCGTCAGCGCGAAGTCGCCGGCGCCCGCTGCCTCGCGGTTGCGCGCGACGACCGCCGCCGTGACCTGTTCGCCCGGCGCGGCGAGCCGCAGGCCGGCGACGCCGCCGAGCAGGGTCGCCAGCCGGTCGGCGAGGACGGCGTCGTCGACCTCGAGCGCGATGACGATGTCGTTGGCCGGCTCACCGCTCACGTCTCGGGCCTCTCGCCGACTGTCACCTTGAAGTTCAGCGGCTCGCCGCCGCGATGCACGGTAAGCTCGACCACCGTGCCGACGCTCTGCGGTCCGAGGCCGCGCGACAGCGCCCGCACGCCGGACAGGCTCTGGTCGTTGACCGCGACGATCACGTCGCCCTGACGGATGCCGGCTGCGGCCGAGGGGCCGGCCTTGTCGACATTCATCACCATGGCGCCGATGCCGTCGTCGAGCCGCACCGGCTGGAGCCCGAGGCCGAGATATCCCCGCGCGATGCGGCCGCGCTTCTCGAGCTGGCCCGCGACGCGCTCGATCGTCGCCGTCGGGATCACCAGGACGCGCCGCGGTCCGAGCACGGCCATGCCGAAAGCTTCGCCCGATGCATCGAGCGCGAGGCCGCCCTGCTGGCTGCCGCGCAGACGGACGTCGAGCTCGATCCGGGCATCGATGTCGCCGCCGCGCAGGGAGCGCCAGGCCGGGCCCGACAGGGCGACCATGCCGAGCCGCGCGGTCGGCGCGCCGCGGTCGGCGGCGACGATCACCGCGAGCGATCCCAGCGCGGGGCTCCCGGTCGAGAGCTTGACGGGGGCGACATCGCCTTCGACGCGCAGCAGCGCGACGTCGGTGGTGTGGTCGCGTCCGACGACGGTCGCCGGCCTGCGGCTGCCGTCGGCGAACTGGATTTCGATCTCGCCCTCGTCGGCCAGCGCTTCGTCGGCGGTGACGATCAAGCTCGCCTTCCAGACAAAGCCGGAGGCGCGCGCGCGATGCGAATGCACGGAGACGATGGCGGGCGCAGCGCGCGCAATGGTCTCCGCAAGGGCTGATGACAGCGAGGACAGGATATTCGGTTCGGTCATGGGAAACTCCGTTGGCTTCCCTCAATCTGGGATGTCGCGGCTGACGGCGATACTGGCCGGATGGGCAGGGCGTGGCCGGGCCGCCGGAACCGCCGCTCAGCTCAGCCGCTGCAGGGTCGCCTTCGGGCTCTCGCCGAACTTGGCGCGGTAGGCGCTCGCCATCCGGCTCAGATGGGTAAAGCCGAGGTCGAATGCAATATCGACGATACGCTCGCGCGGCCGCGCCGTCTTGAGGCGGGCGTTGAGATGGGCGAGGCGGATGTCGAGCAGCATCTCGGACACGGTGGTGCCGAAGTGACGGCGGAAACCGAGTTGCAGCGCGCGGATGCCGGTGCCCGCGATCGCCGCAAGCTCGGCGAGGTCCAGCGGCTCGGTCGCGCGGCTTTCCAGATAGGCGCGCACGCGTTTCAAGGCGGCCGGCTGGGCCTCGGAGCGGCCGTTGAAGATATCGATCGCCGAACTCAGGCTGTGCCGCTGCCCGTTGAGCAGGACGTTGAGAAACGGCTCGCGCCAATCGGCCGCTGCGACCGCCGACAAAGTCTTGCGCGGTCCGAGCTGCTCGGCGGCCGTGACAAGCTGCTCGATTCTGGCCGAGAGCGTCTGCCCGAGCGGCCCGCCCAACGCGACGGCCGGATCGAACTCGACCGGCCTCACCGCCACGCCGCCAAGCGCCGCGGCGCGATGCTCGACCAGCTTGCGGTCGAGCAGCAAAATCAGCTGGGCGCAGTCGCCGCGCCAGGTCATTTCGGTCGGAATGGTCGGCGACAGCAGCGAGGCGGTGTGCCGTGGTCCGGTGGTGAGCTCGCGCGCGGCGGTCCGCACCGCGGCCGAGCCGGACAGCGGCATCTGCAACAGGAAGAAGCGGTCGAGGCAGCCGGGATTGATCGCGACCGACCCGCCATAGGCGACATAGCTGACGGAGAAGCCGTCGAAGTCGGCGCAATTGTGATGCGCGGAGAAATCGCTCGCGGAGTGATCGACCGGCGTCAGATCGTGCGGACAGAAGATGCGGCCGATCGCTTCCGCCGCGTCATCGACGCGCGCCGTCGCGACGCGTGCGAAATCCTTGAGCCTTGCGCTTGCCGAATTCGCGCTTGCCGAAACCTCGTTGCCAACAGCAGTCACGCCGGCCGTCCGGAGTTGTTTGAGGTCTAAAACATCAGGCAGCCTAGAGCATCCCGCGGCAAAGGGGAACGCCGTTTCGTCGTGCAATCTGCCCGATCGGCGGTCAGGACGATGCGGCGGCATTGGGCAGCAGCCGGCCAGCGCAATGCTCCCGCATTGCAGCATGAAGGTGCCGGGTGCGGATTCGTTTATCGGCTAGACAGCCTCACCGGCCGGCGACAGGCTCCGTGTCGGCACTGCGCATCAAAACTGGAGAGGCTGACATGGGCACGCTCGAAAAAGGCATTACCCGAAACGGCACGGGCTATGGCGGGAAGAGCTGGAACATCCTGGGCCAGGTCTATTTCCCGAAGGCCGTCACGGACTCCACCTTCGCGTTCGAAACCAACAGCGATCCCGGCCAGTTCGTGCCGGTGCACATCCATCCGACCCAGGACGAGTTCATCCTGGTGCAGGAAGGCACGCTCGACCTCAAGCTGGACGGTCAATGGGTCAAGGCCCATGCCGGCGACCTCGTCCGCATGCCGCGCGGCATCCCCCACGGCTATTTCAACAAGTCCGACAAGCCGTGCCGCGCGCTGTTCTGGGTCTCGCCGATGCAGAAGCTGGAGGCGCTGTTCGAGCAGCTGCACAATCTGACCGACCCTGCCGAGGTCGTGCGCATCTCCGCCGAGCACGAGGTGGACTTCCTGCCGCCGGAAGCCAACGACTAGGCCAGCGACACAAGACAATACGCACACGAGGCGGCAATCGCTGGAGCTGGGCTCCGGCGATGACGGGGACGCGTGCGCTTAACGAAATTGGACCTGTTCATTCAATTCGGAGCGGTTTCATGGTCAAGCAGAAGCATGTGTGCGTCATCGGCGCCGGCATTTCCGGGCTTGCCGCCGGCAAGGCCTTTGCCGGTCGCGGCCACAAGGTGACCATTATCGAGCGCAGCGGCGATCTTGGCGGCGTCTGGGACGCCGCGCGCTCCTACCCGGACGTGCAGACCCAGAGCCCGAAGGAGCTCTACCGCTACACCGATCGCGCCATGCCGGACGCCTATCCGGAATGGCCGACCGGACCGCAGGTCCATGCCTATCTGCGCGACTATGCTCGCAGCCACGGGCTCGACGGCGCGATGCGGTTCGACACCAAGGTCGAAGGCATGAAGCGCCGCGCCGACGGCAGGCCGGGCTGGACGCTGCCGCTGCGCTCGACCGACGGCGCCACCGGCCACGAGGATTTCGATTTCGTCGCGGTCTGCACCGGCCAGTTCAACGAGCCACAGACCTTGCCGCTGGCCGGCGAGGACGGCTTCAAGGCGCAGGGCGGGCAGATCCTGCATTCATCGCAATACGGCGATCCAACGCTTGCCAAGGGCCGCAAGGTGGTGGTGCTCGGCGGCTCGAAGTCGGCGACCGACATCGCCGTGAACGCGGTGAAATCGGGCGCGCGCGAGGTGACGATCGTGATGCGCGAGCCGGTCTGGCGCATTCCCTATTTCATCGGCGGCCTCGTGAACTTCAAGCGCATCCTCTACATCCGCGCGCAGGAGGAGATGTTTCCGGGCTGGGGCATCGGCCCGATGGCGCGGCTCGCGCATGTCGTGGCAAAGCCGTTCGTGTGGGCGAACTGGCGCGGGCTGGAGAGCCTGTTGAAGGCGCAGCTCAAGCTCAAGCAATGCAAAATGGTGCCGAAGGAGCGGATCGAGGACGGCGTCAACTGCTCGGTGCCGATCGCGACGCCGGGCTTCTATCCGATGGTCGCCGACGGCCGCATCAAGGCGGTGTTCGGCACGTTCGACCATTATGAAGGAGACAGCATCGTGATGAGCGGCGGCGAGCGCGTCGGTGCCGACGTCGCGGTGCTCGCGATCGGCTACAAGCTCGGCGTGCCGTTCCTTCCCGAAGCTTACAGGCAGAAGCTGGTCGATGCCGACGGACAGTACCGGCTCTATCGCCTGATCGCCAATCCCGATCTGCCTGAGCTCGGTTTCGTCGGCTTCAACTCGTCCTTCTGCACCGTGCTCTGCGCCGACCTCGCCGCCAACTGGCTGGTGCGTTATGCCGACGGCCAGCTCGCCAACCAGCCGACGGCGCAAGCAATGCGCGACAACATCGAGATGATGCTGCACTTCAAGCGCGTCGAGCGGCCGGCCGCGGGCGTCTATGGCGGCCTGTGCGTCGCGCCCTATCACTACCGTCATTTCGACGAGCTGATGGCCGACATCGGCACCAAGGCGTCGCGCCGCAACCCGCTCGTCGAAAAGTTCACCCCGCCGGATGCGGACGCTTATGCCCGCTTCCTCGCGACCGCGCCCGCGTACAGAGCGGTGGCCTAATCGCGGCCGGCGTCGAGGAAGGCTTGTGCCAGCCGCTCGGGATTGGAGAAGCAGAGCTCGTGGCTGCCGGGCACCTGGACCAGGCGGAACAGCCCAAGCTTCTCCGACAATCGCGGGTGCCAGGGCAGACTGTGCGGCATCGCGGTGTCCTCCGTGCAGTTCACGTAGGACTTTGCGATCGGCATCTCGGCAGGATTGGTGCGCAGCGCGATCTTGTCCTGGAAGGTCTTCAGGGGATGCGGGTTGAGCTTGTCATAGGCGCGTTGCGCCAGCGCGATATCGGCATCGTTGATGAAGGCTTCGCGCCAGACCGGGAATGGCAACACGACCGAGCCGTCGCCTCGCTCGGCTGCGATCGCGTCGAACAGTCCGATATAATGCGGCGGCACCATGTCGTTGAGGCATTCGCCGTCGTTGGGCACGAAGGCATTCCAGTAGACCAGGCGGCGGATTCGGTTCGCGGCGGCGTCGGCAACGCCGGTGATGACCATGCCGCCATAGCTGTGGCCGACCAGCACGATGTCGTTCAGATTATGTTCGGCTAGATAATCCACGATCGACTGGATCGCCTCGGCGAGCCCGGAGTCCTTCCGGTCGCCGGGGCGGTTGCCCCTGATGGTCGGGGTGTGGACGACATGGCCGGCCTTGCGGATGGCAGCCGCAACCGGCTCAAACTCGGCGCCGGTATGCCAGGCGCCATGGACGAGAACATAGGTCGACATGTTGTACCTCCCTGTCTGGATTGCCGCGTCCGGACGGCCCGGGATACGCGCAAGATTCATCCGCTTCCTGATGGATATTGACCTGGACCCGCGGAACGCGCTTGGCTGTGAGCGAACCGGACTGGGCTCGGAGTGAACTGATGCAGCAAATCGCCGCCGCGGATCGCTCGCGCAGGCTGAGTTGGAATACCGCGGACACGAGGCCCGGCGAGCAATTCGCCTATTATCGCGAGGCGATCTGCCAGGCCTTCATGAATCTGACGCCGGAGCCGGCGGCCACGCCCGGCTTCCTCGCCCGCGTCGAGACCGTTGGGCTCGGTGATGGCGCGGTCAACCGGGTCAGCTTCCCGGAGCATGTCGTGCGGCGCTCGGCTGCCGACATCGCCGCGTCCAGCCGGCGCTGCTACTACCTCAATCTGAAGCTCGCCGGCCGCTGCCGGATCCAGCAGGCGGGACGCGAGATCAGCCTGTCGCCGGGGCAGGTCGGAATCTTCGACAGCGGCCAGCGCTTCGCGCTGCTGCACGACCGCGGCCCGGCGCTGCAGGTCGCCTCGTTCTGGGTGCCGGCCGAGGCGCTGGATGAACGGCTGCCGTCGGCGCCCGAGGTCGCGCCGGCGCGGGTCTCGGATGATCCCTTCGTCGGCCATCTCATCACCGAGACGGCGCAGGTTCTGAACACATCCGCGCTCCGTGCCTCGGATGCGGACAACGCGCGGCTGTTCGGCGTGCTGCTCGATCTGGTCGCGCTCAGCCTGTCGCGCAGTGGTCGCGCAGGCGTCGCGGAGAGCGCAAGCCTTGCCGATGCGACGTGGCTTGTGCTGCGCCGTGCCGTGGACCGCAGGCTGCGCGAGCCCGGCCTCGGCGTTGCCGCCATTGCGGCTGCGGTCGGCATCAGCGAGCGCTATGTCCACAAACTGTTCGAGCGCGCCGGCACCACATTCGCCAGCCATGTGATGGACCGCCGTCTCGACGGCGCCGCGCGCGATCTGAGGGATCCCGCGCTCGCCGGGCGCGCGATCGGCGCCATCGCGTTCGACTGGGGCTTTTCGGACCTCTCCCACTTCACGCGGCGTTTCAAGCAGCGCTTCGGCTGCCGGCCGCGCGACTGGCGCCGCGGCTGACCAACGCTTCGGAAATCGCCATGGCGCAGCCGTTCACCTATCAGGTCAGCCCGATGCGGGTCGTGTTCGGGGTCGGCACCGTCGCGCAGCTGGCGGACGAGCTCGACCGGCTCGGCATCAGCCGCGCGCTGTTGCTGGCAAGCCGGCGGCAGCAGGCCGAGCTCGGCGATCTCGCTGATCTGACCGGCGGCCGTGCGGCCGGATTGTTCGACGGTGCAGTGGTGCATACGCCGGTGGCGGTGACCGAACATGCGATGGAGATCGTCGGCGAGCTCAAGCCCGACGGCGTGGTTGCGATCGGCGCCGGCGCCGCGACCGGCCTCAGCAAGGCGATTGCGCTGCGCACCGACCTGCCGCAACTGATCGTGCCGACCAGCTATGCCGGCTCCGAGATGACGCCGGTGCTCGGCGAGACTGTCGACGGCGTCAAGACCACGCAATCATCGCCGAGGATACTGCCCGAGACCGTGATCTACGACGTCAACCTGACGATCTCGATGCCGGCAAAATTCTCCGCGATCTCCGGCCTCAATGCGATCGCGCATGCTGCCGAGGCGCTGTACGCGCGGGACGGCAACCCGATCACCTCGCTGATGGCGGAAGAGGCGATCGCAAAGCTCGCATCATCGCTCCCCGACGTGATCGCGCGGCCGCGCGATCTCGATGCGCGCGCGGAGGCTCTCTACGGCGCGTGGCTGTGCGGCGTCTGCCTTGGCACCGTCGGCATGGCGCTACATCACAAGCTCTGCCACACGCTCGGCGCGTTGTTCGACCTGCCGCACGCCGAGACCCATGCAGTGCTGCTGCCGCACACCATCGCCTACAATACGCCGGCCGCGCGCGATCCAGTCAGCCGCGCGGCGAGGGCGCTTGGAGCGGCCAGCGCCGCCGACGGCTTGTTCGATCTGTCGGCAAGGCTCGGCGCGCCGCGCTCGCTCGCCGAGATCGGCATGCCCGAAGACGGCATCGCAAAGGCCGCTGCGCTCGCCACCAAAAATCCTTACTGGAATCCGCGGCCGATCGAGGAGAGCGGCATCCGCGACCTGCTGAAGCGCGCGTGGTCCGGTGCGCGGCCGCAGGCCGGATGATCAGACCCCGATCGCGTTGCGCGCGATCACGTCGCGGTAGAATGCCGCGCTCAATTTCGGCACCCGGGCCTGGGTCTCGAAATCCACCCGGTAGAGGCCGAAGCGCTTCTCGTAGCCGAAGATCCACTCGAAATTGTCCATCAGGCTCCAGAGGAAATAGCCGCGGACCGGGACCCCGTCGGCGGTCGCGCGCTGCAATTGCGCAAGGTAGTTGCGCAGGAACATGATGCGGTCGAGATCGTAGATCTGCCCGTCCGGATGCACCTTGTCCTCGCCGGACGTGCCGTTCTCGCTGATATAGATGCTCTTGATGTTCCACAGCTTGGCGGCGATCCGCGGCGCCCAATAGATCGTCTCCGGCGCGATCCGCAGCCATTCCGAGCTCATGTGCGGAAAGGAAGCCGGCATCGGCAGCGGCTTCCAGCCGGGGGCATGCTCGGTGGCAAGGATGTAGCATTGCGGCGCGTAGATGTTCAGCCCGACGAAATCATTGGGCTGCGAGATGATCTTCAGCTCGTCCGCGGTGAATTTGGGCGCATCCGCGCCGGCATATTGCAGGAAGCCTTCGGTGTATTTGCCTTCAAGGACGACACCGAGGAAACCTGCGTTGAGCTCGCGGGTCGCGATCTCGGTGGCGCGGATGTTCTCCGGCGTGTTGAAGGCGGGCACGCAGGCGGTGATGTTCTCGGCCGGCCCGACCCGCGTGCCGGCACGGCCTTTGGCGCGGATCGCCTGTACCGCGAGCCCGTGCGCCAGCGCCACATGATGGCGCGCCTGGTTCACCTCGCGCGCCGGCAGCTTCAGCCCCGGGGCGTCGACGCCGAGCGCATAGCCGAAGGGGAGGAAACGCCCGACCTCGTTGAGGGTGAAGACGTTCTTCACGCGGTCGGTCAGTCGCTGTGCCACATAGCCGGCATAGTCGCCGAATGCCTTCGAGGTGTCGCGGGAGCGCCAGCCGCCGACGCGGTCCTGCAGCGCCTGTGGCAGGTCCCAGTGATAGAGCGTGGCGTAGGGCTCGATGCCGTTCGCCAGCAACTCGTCGACCAGGCGGTTGTAGAAGTCGAGGCCCTTCGGGTTCGGCGTGCCGGAGCCGTCGGGAAATACCCGCGGCCAGGCGATCGAAAACCGATACGCCTTGGCGCCGAGATCCTTGATGAGACGAACGTCCTCCTTGTAGCGGTGATAGTGCTCATTGGCGCGGTCGCCCGTGGTGCCGTCCTCGATCTTGCCGGGAATGCGCACGAACTTGTCCCAGATCGACGGCCCTCGCCCGTCCTCATTGACCGCGCCCTCGACCTGATAGGACGAGGTCGCCGTGCCCCAGACGAAGCCCGACGGAAAGTTCGTGCCGTCCGGCCGCGGCGCACGGTTTGCAGCCTCGGCAGGGCCGCTCAAACCGAGCGCCGAGAGGCCTGCAAGGCCCGCAAACTGCCGGCGCGAGAACTTTCCGAACATTGCTGTCTCCCGTCGCCGAACGCTGCGGCTGGAATGCGAGCCGTAGGTTAACCTTCCATCCGGCCGTTGAGCAACAAGGGTCGGCGGGGCCAAAGCGCCGTGGCGACCGGCGTACCAATCAATGCGAACCATTGTGATGTCAATGTCGCGGAGTTGTCAGTTTTGTGGCGACATTTTCTCTACTAGATTGCCTGCTACGTCCTTCCGCAATGACATCCGAATATCCCCGAGATTCCCGTGAGCTGCGCGCGATGAACAAGCCTGCAACCCATGTCCGAAGGGCGCTGCTGCGTCGTCTTGCCACTGCGATCGGCTTGGCTTTGGCGATGGCCGCAAGCGCGCAGGCCGAGCAGACATTTTCGTTCGACCGCACGCCCGGAAAGTTGCCGAAGACGGTCGTCCCGTTGCATTACACGATCGAGCTGACGCCTGATATCGCGGGCCTCGCTCTGCCAGGCGTCGAAACCGTCGACATCGAGGTGCGCGAGGCGACCGCGCAGCTGACGCTGAACGCGGTCAACACGACATTCGCAGAGGTTACGATCGATGACGGAGCGCAGCGCGCGGAGGTCGCGACCGATGCCGCCGCGCAGACCGCAACGCTGACCTTCGCCAGGCCGCTTGCGGCCGGCCGCCACAAGCTGCGCATCGCCTTCACAGCGCAGATCAATAAATTCGGCACCGGCCTGTTCTCGGTCGACTACCCGACCAGGACCGGGATCAAGCGGATGATCTCCAGCAAGCTGGAGCCGGCCGATGCCAGGCGGATCTTCCCGTGCTGGGACGAGCCGTCGTTCAAGGCGAGCTTCGCGCTGACCGTCGTCATTCCGCGCAATCTGCTCGCGGTCGGCAACATGCCCGTGACCAGCGAAGAGCCGGTCACCGGCGATCTCAAGAAGGTTGCGTTCGCACCGACGCCGAAGATGTCGAGCTATCTGTTCGTGCTCACGGTTGGCGAGCTCGAGCGCGTCACAGCAGATGCCGGCGGCGTCACGGTCGGCGTGGTGACGACGGAGGGCAAGAGCGGGCAGGGCCGGTTTGCGCTCGACAGCGCGGTGAAGCTGCTCGGCTATTACAACAACTATTTCGGCGTCAAATATCCGCTGCCGAAGCTCGACCTGATCGCCGTTCCCGGCGGGTTCGGCGGCGCGATGGAAAACTGGGGCGGCATCACCTTCTTCGAGAGCCGGCTGCTGTTCGACCCCGCGACCTCTGCGCAGACCGCGCGGCGCGGCATCTTCGCCATCATCGCGCACGAGATGGCTCATATGTGGTTCGGCGTTCTCGTCACCATGGCGTGGTGGGACAATCTCTGGCTCAACGAGGGCTATGCCAGCTGGATGGCAACCAAGGCCTCGGAGCAGTTCTATCCGCAATGGCAGGGCTGGCTGAACGGCTACGGCGCGAAGCAGTTTGCCATGGCGCTCGATGCGCGGCGCACCTCGCATCCCGTGCAGCAGCCAATTGCCGATCACAGTGAAGCAGTCACGGCATTCGACGCCATCACCTACAACAAGGGGCAGGCGCTGATCCGCATGCTCGAGACCTATCTCGGCGAATCGGCGTTCCGCGACGGCATCCGCAAATACATGGCCGCGCATGCCTACAGCAACGCGACGACCGCCGACCTCTGGCAGGCGCTCGAGAGTAGCGGCGGCAAGACCATCACCGGTATCGCCGCCTCCTTCACCGAGCAGGACGGCGTGCCGCTGGTCGTGGCCGAGGCGGCCTGCGATGGCGTGGCGCAACGGCTGACCTTGCGGCAGGATCGCTTCGTGATCGCGCCGGCCAACAATCCGCCGCTGCCGGGCCACAACTGGCAGATCCCGGTTGCGGTTGGACCGGCGCATGGCAAGCCGTACGACGAGATATTGTTGAAGGGGAGCGGCAATATTCCGGCCGGCGCCTGCGGCGATGCGATCAAGGTCAACCTCGGCGACGTCGGTTACTTCAGGGTCGAGTACGGCCCGAAGAACCGTGCGGCGTTGCTGAACGCATTCCCGCAAATGCAGGTCGCCGACCGTCTCAATGTCGTCACCGACAGCTGGGCGCTGGTGCAGGCGGGCCGCGCGGAGGCGCCGTCCTATCTCGCGCTGCTCGATGCGCTCGATGCCGGTGACCATCGCGCGGTGTGGGACCAGGTGATCTCGACATTCGCTGCGCTGAACCGCCTGGCGCGCGACCGCACCGAGCGGCCGGTGATCCAGGCCTATGCCCGCGCCAAGCTGCGCCCGGTTTTCGATCGGATCGGATGGGACGGTGCTGGTTCAGGCGACGATGACACTGCATTGCTGCGTGCAAGCCTGATCTCGACGCTTGGCGACCTCGGGGATGCGGCTATTCTGGCGGAAGCGAAGCGGCGCTTTGCGGCATTCGTCGATGATCCCAATTCGCTTCCGACCGCATTGCGCGATGCCGTCACGCATGTTGTCGGTGTGACCGCCGATCGGGCGACCTACGACCAGCTGCTGGCGCTGGCACGTAGCAGCACGGCGACCAATGAACGGCTGCGTTATTATCTCGCGGCGGCAAGTGCCCGCGATGCTGAATTGGCGCGGGCAACGCTGGCGTTGACGCTGACCAACGAATTGCCCGACACGATCGTGACGGGGATGATCAACGCGGTTGCGTCCGCCGGCGAGCAGCCGCAGCTCGCCTGGAACTTCGTCCGGACCAATTTCGATACGTTGCTGGCGAGGCAGGGGCCGAACTTCCGCGACCAGTTCGTGCCGAACTTCATGACCAACTTTACCGATGAGGCGCACGCGGCGGAACTGGCTGCGTTTGCTCCGTCGCAATCGACCGCCGGCGGACGGGTGATGGTGGCGCGATCGGTGCAGGCGATCGCAATCTCGGCCGATCTTGCCGCGCGCGTGCTGCCCACCGCTGACGCCTGGATCAGGGTGCACAAGCCGTGAGATCGCGAGGGAGTTTCCGGCGGCGCGCGATGCGGATATGCTCCGTGCGCGGCATGCAATCAACGATGCGAGGCTGAGATGGTCAAAGGTTCCGATTTGCTGGTCGCTGCCCTCGAGAATGAGGGCGTGGAGCGGGTGTTCGGCGTTCCCGGCGAGGAGAATCTCGACGTCGTCGAGAGCTTGCGCAAATCCTCGATCGAGCTGATCCTGACCCGCCACGAGCAGGCCGCCGCCTTCATGGCTGCGACCCATGGGCGGCTGACCGGCAAGCCCGGTGTTTGTCTGTCGACGCTCGGCCCCGGCGCGCTCAACCTGTCTACCGGCGCCGCCTATGCGCATCTCGGCGCGATGCCGATGGTGATGCTGACGGGCCAGAAGGGCATTTTGAGCAGCCGGCAGGCCAAGTTCCAGATTGTCGACATCGTCAACACGTTTCGTCCGCTGACCAAGCTGTCGCTGCAGATCGTCAGCGGCGCGACCATTCCGACGCTGGTCCGCGACGCCTTCCGAATTGCGACGCAGGAACGGCCGGGGCCGGTGCTGCTCGAACTGCCGGAGGACATCGCGGGCGAGGAGACTGCGCCGGTCGAAATGATACCGCCGCACCCGATCGAAATTCCGATCGCGCACGCGGCCGCGCTCGATCGCGCCGCTGACATGATCCTGAAGGCGCAGCGCCCGCTGATCATGCTTGGTGCTGCGGCATCGCGTCCGCGTTCGACTGCCGGGATCGGCGACTTCGTGCGGCGCACGAAAATCCCGTTCATCACGACGCAGATGGGCAAGGGCACGGTATCCGGCGGTACCAATCAGTATATGGGAACCGCCGCGCTGAGCGAGCGCGACTACGTGCATGAGGCGATCGACCGCGCCGACCTCATCATCGCGATCGGTCACGACACGGTCGAGAAGCCGCCGTTCATCATGGGCCCGAAGGGGCCGCAGGTGATCCATGTCAGCTACATGCCGGCAACGGTCGAGCAGGTCTACTTCCCGCAATGCGAGGTGATCGGCGACGTCGGGCCGAGCCTCGAATTGCTGGCTGATCGGGTCGAGGGAAAGCTGCCGCATGCCAGCGCGCTGCTCAGCCTGCGCGAGAGCATTCTGGCGAAGATCGCCGACCGCGCCACCGAGTCGCGCTGGCCGCCGACGCCGCAGCGGATCGTGCACGACGTCCGCCAGGTGATCCCCGAGAACGGCATCGTCGCGCTCGACAACGGCATGTACAAGATCTGGTTCGCGCGCAACTACCGCACCCGCGTCGCCAATACGCTCCTGCTCGACAATGCGCTGGCGACCATGGGTGCCGGCCTGCCGTCGGCGATGATGGCCGCGATGCTCTATCCGGATCGCCGCGTGCTTGCAGTCGCCGGCGACGGCGGCTTCATGATGAACAGCCAGGAAATGGAGACCGCGGTCCGTCTCAAGCTCAACCTGGTGATCCTGATCCTGGAGGATTCCGCCTACGGCATGATCCGCTGGAAGCAGGCGGTCGACAACTTCCCGGATTTCGGCTTGACCTTCGGCAACCCGGATTTCGTCAAATACGCCGAAAGCTACGGCGCCAGGGGTTCGCGGATCGCGAGCACGGATGCGATCGTTCCGACCCTGGAACGGGCGTTTTCCGGCGGCGGCGTGCATCTTGTCGTGGTGCCGATCGACTATACCGAGAACAAGCGGGTGCTGGTCGACGAACTGCGCGAGAAGGTGCAGCAGATCGATGTGTCGTAAAGCATGATCCGGACCCGAAGGGCCGCGTTAGCGCAAAGTGCGAAGCGGTTTTCCCTCGCGACGAACGCAAAATGCGTTTGCGCGGAGATCATGCTCAAACAAGACGTTAAAGCATGGCTGCGGTGGGCAAGGAACGAAAAGCCCTCGGCTTGATTGAACGTAAGCCGCCATGGTAGCACGCCAAGATATCACGCGATGGCATCACTCGTTGTGCTGATGGCCGGCGATACCAGATCTGAGAGGTCACGTGACTGCACCAAATCCTGCCGCCGGCAAACCCATCGATCCCGCCTCGCTCGCCAATGTGCCGCGGCTGGTCACGGCCTATTTCGCCGGCAAGCCCGACGCATCGGATCCGGCGCAGCGCGTGGCGTTCGGCACCTCGGGCCATCGCGGCACCTCGTTCAAGAACACGTTCAACGAAGGGCACATCCTCGCGACCACGCAGGCCATTTGTGATTACAGGCGAGAAAAGGGGCTGACGGGCCCGCTCTTCATCGGCATCGACACCCACGCGCTGGCCGAGCCGGCGCTCGTCAGCGCCATCGAGGTGTTCGCCGCCAATGGCGTCGATGTCATGATCGACAAGGACGGCGGCTACACGCCGACGCCTGTCATCTCGCACGCCATCCTCACCTACAACAAGGGCCGCGCCAGCGGCCTCGCCGACGGCGTCGTCATCACTCCCTCGCACAATCCGCCGGAGGACGGCGGCTACAAATACAATCCGCCGCATGGCGGCCCCGCTGACACCGATGTCACCGCCGTGGTCGAGAAGAGCGCCAACCGCTATATCGAGGCCGGCCTCAAGGGCGTCGCGCTGCTGCCCTATGATCGCGCGCGCAAGGCAGCGACCACGCATCTGCACGACTACATCACGCCCTATGTTGCCGATCTCGGCAACGTCGTCGATCTCGACCTCGTCAAATCCGCCGGCGTCACCATCGGCATCGATCCGCTCGGCGGTGCCGCCGTGCATTACTGGCATCCGATCATCGAGCGCTACGGCCTGAAGGCCACGGTGGTGAACGAGGCGATCGACCCCACCTTCCGCTTCATGACGGTGGACTGGGACGGCAAGATCCGCATGGATTGCTCCTCGCCCTACGCCATGGCGAGCCTGATCGGGATGCGTGACCGCTTCGACGTCGCGTTTGCCAACGACACCGATGCCGATCGTCACGGCATCGTCACGCGCACCGGCGGCCTGATGAATCCGAACCATTATCTGGCGACCGCGATCTCCTATCTGTTCGCGCACCGCCCGCACTGGGGCAAGGATGCCGCGATCGGCAAGACCGTGGTGTCGAGCTCGATCATCGATCGCGTCGCGAAAAAGCTCGGCCGCAAGCTGGTCGAGACGCCGGTCGGCTTCAAATGGTTCGTCGACGGCCTCCTCACCGGCGGCTTCGGCTTCGGCGGCGAGGAGAGTGCAGGCGCCTCGTTCCTGCGCCGCGACGGCGGGGTGTGGACCACCGACAAGGACGGCATCATCCTCGGCCTGTTAGCTGCCGAGATCGTGGCGAAGACCGGCCGCGATCCCAGCGAATTGTTTGGCGAGCTGACTGCCGAACTCGGCGTTCCCTATTACGAGCGCATCGATGTGGCGGCAACGCCGAAGCAGAAGAACGCGCTGAAGGCGCTCGGGCCCGATCAGCTCAACATGACGCAGCTCGCCGGCGATGCCGTGCGGGCGGTCAGGAGCAAGGCACCCGGCAACGGCCAGCCGTTCGGCGGCATCAAGGTGGAGACCGACTATGGCTGGTTCGCCGCGCGGCCGTCGGGGACGGAGGACGTCTACAAGATCTACGCCGAAAGCTTCCGCGGGCCGGATCATCTCAAGCAGATCCAGGGCGACGCGCAGGCCGCGATCGCCAAGGTGTTCTGAAAGGCGCGGGCCGGGCGGACCTCATGCGAATATTGTTGACCGGCTCCTCCGGCTGGCTCGGCCGTTTCCTCGCGCCGCGGCTTCGACAGGCCGGCCATGATGTGGTCGGCCTCGACGTCGTCCCGGGCGAGGCGACCGATGTCACAGGCTCGGTAGCCGAACGATCGGTGGTCGAGCGCGTGTTCGCGGATTACGGCATCGAGGCCGTGATCCATGGCGGCGCGCTGCACAAGCCCGATCTCGAGCGGTTCGCGCCGCAGGCCTTTGTCAACGTCAACGTGTCAGGCACGCTCAATTTGCTGCAGGCAGCAGTGGCTGCCGGCCATGACCGCTTCGTCTTCACCTCGACGACCTCGCTGATGATCTCGCAGGCGATCCGCGACGAGGAAGGTCATGCTGCGGTGTGGCTCGACGAGACGACAGGGCCGCTCGAGCCGCGCAACATCTACGGAGTGACAAAACTCGCCGCTGAAGGGCTGTGCCGCCTGTACAGCCGCGAGCACGGGCTGAACTGCGCGGTGCTGCGCACCAGCCGCTTCTTCCCCGAGGATGACGACACCATCCGCGACATCCATGGCGAGAACCTGAAGGCGACCGAGCTGCTGTACCGCCGCCTCACCGTCGAGGACGCCGCCGATGCTCATGTCGCGGCGCTGGACAAGATCCGCGGCTTCGAGGTCTTTGTCATCAGCGCGCCGACGCCGTTTGCGCGCAGCGATGTCGCCGACCTGAAGACGGACGCGGCCGGGGTCATCGCGCGCACCTTCCCCGATGCGCCGGCGCTGTTCGCGCGGCGCGGCTGGCACCTGCCGAAATCGATCGGCCGGATCTACGACGCGAGCAAGGCCGAACGGCTGCTCGGTTTCCGCGCCGGCACGGATTTCGCAGCGGTGCTCGGCGCCTTGCGCAGCGGCACGCCGCTTCCCTTTGCGCACGATCCCGATTATGTCTCGCCGTCAACGAGGCTCGCAAATGGCTGACTTCCACGGCGTCTTTCCGTATCTGGTGTCCCCGGTCGACCCTGCCGGCCATGTCCGCACCGAGGTGCTGGGCCGGCTCTGCGACGATCTGGTCAAGGCCGGCGTGCACGGCCTCACGCCGCTGGGCTCGACCGGCGAATTCGCCTATCTCAACGCCGAGCAACGCACGGCGATCGTGCAGACCACGATCGAGGCCGCGCAGGGCCGCGTGCCCGTCGTTGCCGGCGTCGCTTCCACCTCGACGGCGGATGCGGTGACGCAGGCGAAAGCCTACCAGAGGCTCGGCGCCGCTGGCATCCTGGCGATCCTGGAAGCCTATTTCCCGCTCGCCGATGCCCAGGTCGAATCCTACTTCCGCGCCATCGCCGATGCCGTGGACATCCCCGTCGTCATCTACACCAATCCGCAATTTCAGCGTTCCGATCTCACCCTGGACGTCATTGCGCGCCTCGCCGAACATCCGCGCATCGGCTACATCAAGGATGCCTCGACCAACACCGGCCGGCTGCTCTCGATCATGAACCGCTGCGGCGATGCCTTGCAGGTCTTCTCGGCCTCGGCTCATATCCCCACCGCAGTGATGCTGATCGGCGGCCGCGGCTGGATGGCGGGCCCGGCCTGCATCATCCCGCGCCAGAGCGTCGCGCTGTACGACCTCTGCAAGGCCGGCCGCTGGGACGAGGCCATGGCGCTGCAGCGCCGGCTGTGGCGCATCAACGAAGCCTTCGCCCGCTTCAACCTCGCCGCTTGCATCAAGGCGGGGCTTTCGATCCAGGGCTACGCCGTCGGCGATCCCGTCCCGCCGCAGGCGCCGCTCACGGCCGAGCAGCGCAGTGTGGTCGAGGCGGCGTTGCGCGATCTGGCCTGAAGCCGTCGGGGCTGCGCGGCAAAATGCCGGGCAATCCGACTTGGCTATGCCGGAAACCTCCGCTTGGTCAGCGCGTTTGTTGCGTGGAGCACACCAATGAATCGGCGTACCGTCCTTGTCCTGGCCGTGATCGCGGCCGTTCTGCTGATATTCGCGGCCGGCAGCATCCGTCAGGCGCCGTGGAGCGGCCCGGCTGCCCGCGCGGTCGCCGAGCGCGGCGCGCTGTCGGATGCCGAAAAGGCCAATGTCGAGATCTTCGAGAAGGTCTCGCCGTCGGTCGTGCAGGTGGTGACGCAAACCGCCGCCAATCCGCTGAGCGAGGAGCAGGAGGGCGGCGCGGCGTCGGGCACCGGCATTGTCTGGGACAATGATGGCCACGTCGTCACCAACAACCACGTGGTGCAGAATGCGAGCCAGGTCGCGATCCGCTTTGCCTCCGGCGAGGCGGTGCGCGCCGAAATCGTCGGCACGGCGCCGAACTACGATCTGGCCGTGCTGCGCATCCGCAGCGCGCGCAAGCTGCCGCCGTCACTGGCGCTCGGCAGCTCGTCCGATCTCAAGGTCGGCCAGTTTGCCTATGCGATCGGCAACCCGTTCGGGCTCGATCAATCGATGTCCAGCGGCATCATCAGCGCGCTTAAGCGCCGGCTGCCGACCTCGAGCGGCCGCGAAATCTCCAACGTGATCCAGACCGACACCGCGATCAATCCCGGCAATTCGGGCGGCCCGTTGCTCGATTCCGCCGGCCGGCTGATTGGCGTGACCACGGCGATCCTGTCGCCGTCGGGCTCGAACGCCGGCATCGGCTTCGCGATCCCGGTCGACATCGTCAATCGCGTGGTACCCGAGCTGATCCGCACCGGCCGCGTGCCGACGCCGGGGATCGGCATCGTCACCGCGAATGAGGCCGTCGCCACCCGTATCGGTGCCGAAGGATTGATCGTGGTGCGCACGACACCGGGGTCGCCGGCCGAGCGCGCCGGGATACGCGGGGTCGACATGTCGACCGGTGAGCTCGGCGACGTGATCACCGCGGTCGACGGCAAGCCGGTCCACCGGCTCTCCGATCTGGCCGACCAGCTCGAGCAGATCGGGGTCGGCAAGAAGGTCCGGCTCAGCGTGAACCGCGACGGCTCGGCGCGCGATGTCGAGGTCGCCATCGTCGATATCGGCCGGGCGCAATAATGTCGTCACTGCCCTGACGCGTGCCGCCGGATTGTGCTTCCACGCGCCGCGCGACGAGATGCCTGTCCTTCGGCCGGCGTGTGGTTGTCAGGCCGCCAAAATCCGCTAAAACCCCCGCCAAATTCTCTGGAAATTCTTGGAAGCTCGAAGGACCCTCTGATGAACATTCTTCCCGGCAATTTGCGTTTCGGAGCGGGTCAGCCCGTCAAGCGTTTGGAAGACCAGAGGCTGCTCACCGGGAAGGGACAGTTCATCGACGACAAGCCGGAGGACGGCGCGCTGTGGTTGCACGTGCTGCGCTCGCCGCATGCCCACGCCAACATCAAGTCGATAAACGCCAAGGCGGCACTGGAGATGCCGGGCGTCAAGGCGGTCTATACCGGCGCCGACCTCGTCAAGGACGATATCGGCACGCTGCCGACGCTTGCGATCTTCAAGCGGCCCGACGGCTCGCCGATGACCGTGCCGCCACGACGCCTGCTGGCGCATGAGGTGGTGCGTTACGCGGGCGAGGGCGTCGCGGCCGTGGTCGCGACCTCGCGCGTGCTGGCGCAGACCGCGGCCGAGGCGATCGAGATCGATTACGAGGTGCTGCCCTCGGTGGTCGATCCGGTCGAGGCGATCAAGCCGGGCGCGCCGGCGGTCTGGCCGGAGGCACCCGACAACATCGTCGGCGCCATGAGCTATGGCGATGCGGCCAAGGTCGACGAGGCCTTCGCCAAGGCCGCGCACACCGTTGAACTCGATCTCGTCAGCCAGCGCCTCGTGCCGTCCGCGATGGAGCCGCGTTCGACCATTGCCGAGATCGACAAGAAGTCCGGCCGCCTCCTGTTGCATGTGCAGTCGCAGACCCCGGCCTCGACCCGCGACGTGCTGGCGGAAGCCGTGCTGAAGCGTCCGAAGGACAGCGTGCGCGTGCTGGTCGGCGACATCGGCGGCGGTTTTGGCCAGAAGACCAACCTCTATCCGGAGGACGGCATCGTCGCCTATGCCGCGACCAAGCTGAACAAGAAGATCCGCTGGCGCGGCGACCGCACCGACGAATTCGTCGGAGGCACCCACGGCCGCGACCTGACCTCGACCGGCGAGTTCGCGCTCGACGCCAAGGGCCGCGTGCTGGCCTATCGGGTGCGCTCGATCGGCGGCACCGGGGCCTATTCGTCGGGCACCGCGAACATCATCCCGCTGGTGCTCGGGCCCTTCGTGCAGACCGGCGTCTACGATCTGCCGCTGGTGCATTTCGAGGTGAAATCGGTGATGACCCATACCGCCCCGGTCGGCGCCTATCGCGGTGCGGGCCGTCCCGAGGCTGTCTTCATCGTCGAGCGTCTGTTCGACGCGGCCGCACGAAAGATCGGCATGGATCCGCGCGCGATCCGCAAGGCCAACTACATCAAGCCGGCGCAGCTGCCGTACACGAATGCGGCGGGCCAGGTTTACGACTCCGGCGCCTTCGCCCACATGCTCGATCGGGCCGTCTGATTTCGCCGACTGGGACGGCTTTGCCGCGCGCAAGAAGGCGGCGAAGAAGAAGGGCCTGCTCTACGGCCGCGGACTCACCTCTTACATCGAGTGGACCGGCGGCCGCGCGCACACCGAGAAGGTCAGCCTGCACGCGACCTCGCAAGGGCGCGTCGTGCTGCATTCCGGCACCATGGCGATGGGGCAGGGCTTGCAGACCACCTACACGCAGATGATCTCCGACACGCTCGGCGTTCCCATGGACAAGATCGACGTGGTCCAGGGCGACACCGATCTCGCCATGGGCTTCGGTAGCGTCGGCTCGCGCTCGCTGTTCGTCGGCGGCACGGCGGTCGCGGTCTCCTCCAATGATCTGATCCAGAAGGCGCGCGAGAAGGCGGCCAACGTGCTGGAGACCTCGGTCGAGGACATCGAGTACCAGGGCGGCATGCTCACCGTGGTCGGCACGGACCGTCGCATCAGCCTGTTCGATCTCGCCGAGAAGGAAAACGGCGCCAGGCTCAGCGTCGATTCCGAAGGTGAGGTCGATGGTCCGAGCTGGCCGAACGGCACGCATATCTGCGAGGTCGAGATCGATCCCGAGACCGGTGTGTCCAAGGTGGTGCGCTACACCACGGTCGACGATGTCGGCGTCGCCGTGAACCCGATGCTGGTGACGGGGCAGATCCACGGCGGCGTGGCGCAGGGCATCGGCCAGGCGTTGTACGAAGGCGTGTCCTACGATGCCGACGGCCAGCTCCTCACCGCCAGCTACCAGGACTACTGCATCCCGCGTGCCGACGACGTGCCGCCGATCGAGGTGACGCTGGATGATTCCGCGCCCTGCAAGACCAACCCGCTCGGCGCCAAGGGCTGCGGCGAATCCGGTGCCATCGGCGGCCCGCCCTGCGTCACCAACGGCGTCATGGACGCGCTCGCCGAGCTCGGCATCACCCAGCTGAATACGCCGCTGACCCCGCAGAAGATCTGGCAGGCGATCCGGGACGCGAAGGCGGGGGCTGCTTAGCCGCCATTCCGGGGCGCGCGAAAGCGCGAACCCGGAATCTCGCGCCACAACTTCGAGGTTCCGGGTTCATCGCTCTGCGATGCCCCGGAACGATGGTGCCCTACAGTCCCAGCATCATCTTCGCGATGATGTCGCGCTGGATCTCCGACGTGCCGCCGAAGATGGTGTAGGCGCGGCCGTTGAGATATTCCGGCATCACCGTCAGCATCTCCTCGGGTGTCGCCGGCTCGTGGTTGAGCTTGTAGAGCGGGCGCATCGGCTCGACGGCGAGCGCGTCGTGGCCGATCACGTCGGCGCCCAGCCGCGTCACGGCCTGACGGATCTCGCTATTGCGCAGCTTCAGGATCGACGACACTGCGCCGGGATTCTGCCCGGTCTGCAGCGCCGAGAGCACGCGCAGCTCGGTCATTTCCAGCGCGTCGATGTCGACCTCGACCTCGGAGATCCGGATCGCGATGTCGGGATCCTCGATGGCGCGGCCGGTGACCTCGGAGTCAGCGAGATCGGTGATCGCCTTCAGCCCCTCGCGCAGCTTGGCCGACGCAATCCCCGAGCCGCGCTCGAATTCGAGCAGATATTTGCCGTAGGTCCAGCCCTTGCCTTCCTCGCCGACGCGGTTGGCGACCGGCACGCGCACGTCGTCGAAGAACACCTGGTTGACCTCGTGGTCGCCGCCGATGGTGAGGATCGGGCGTGTGGTGATGCCCGGCGTCTTCATGTCGATCAGGATGAAGCTGATGCCGTCCTGCTGTCGCGGGCCGTCGCTGGTGCGCACCAGCGCGAACATGCGGTTGGCGTGGTGTGCATGCGTGGTCCAGATCTTGGTGCCGTTGATGATGTAGTCGTCGCCGTCGCGCACCGCGCGGGTCTTCAGCGAGGCGAGATCGGAACCGGAGCCCGGCTCGGAATAGCCCTGGCACCAATAGTCCTCGCCGGAGAGGATGCGAGGCAGGTAGAAGTTCTTCTGCTCGGGGCTGCCGAAGCCGATGATGACGGGACCGACCATCTTCACGCCCATCACGTTGACATTGGGCACGCCGGCGCGCGCGCATTCGGTCTCGAAAATCCAGCGCTGTGCCGGCGTCCAGTCCGGCCCGCCATGTTCGACCGGCCAGCCGGGCGCCCCCCAGCCCTGGCGGTGCAACGCGCGCTGCCAGGCCATGCCGATGTCAGGGTCGGAGAACACCGACGGCGTCAGCGCGGTCGCGCGCTTCATCTCCGGCGTCAGGCTCCCGGCAATGAAATCGCGGACTTCCTGCTCGAAAGCGCGTTCCTCGGCGCTGAAGGTGAGATCCATGGTGCGCTCTCCGTTAGGCGTGCGCGCGGCCGCTCAGCTGGGCGTGGCGGCCGTAGTGATGGGCGCTGCCGCCGAACAGCGTGTCGAAGGCGACGAGCCGCTTGAAATAGGCGCCGACCTCGAGCTCCTCGGTGACGCCCATGCCGCCATGGAGCTGGATCGACTGCTCGCCGACGAAGCGCGCGCATCGGCCGATCTTCGCTTTCGCGCCCGACGCCGCCCGGCTGCGGGCCACAGGCTCGGCATTGGCCATCAGCGCGGCCCGCAGCGCCATCGAGCGGGCCTCGTCGACCTGCATCGCCATGTCGGCGAGGCGGTGGCGGATCACCTGGTTGGCGGAAAGCGGCCGGCCGAATTGCTTTCGGAGCTTGGTGTATTCCAGCGTCGTGTCCAGCAGCGTCTGCATGATGCCGACCGCCTCGGCGCCGAGCGCGGCCATCGCGCGGTCGACCACGGTTTCGATCGCGGGCAGCGTATCGCTGCCGTCGCCGAGCAGCGCATCGGCGGGCAATTGCACATCCTTCAGATCGAGATTGCAGCCGCGCCCGCCGCCGAGCCGCGCGTAGTCGCGCAGAGTGAGCCCGGGCGTCCCCGCCGGCACCAGGAACAGGCCAAGCTTGCCGGACGCACCATTGGCGTTGGCGATACGGGCCGAGACGATGATCTGGTCGGCTGCCGCGCCGTCGAGTACGGCGATCTTGCTGCCGTTCAGACGCCAACCATCGGCCGTCTTGCCGGCCGTCGTGTCGACATGAGCGAGATCGAAGCGCGCGGCGCGCTCGGAATGCGCGAAGGCGAGCGTAAGCTTGCCCTCGGCAACATCAGGCAGGATCGCCTGCTTCTGCGCCTCGGAGCCGCGTTCGGCGACCAGCGCGGCGCCGATCACGACCGTGGAGAGGAACGGCTCGGACACCAGCCCGCGGCCGAACGCTTCCATCAACAGTCCGATCTCGATCGCGCCGCCGCCGAGCCCGCTATGGGCTTCGCTGATCGGCAGCGCCAGCCAGCCGAGCTCGGCGAATTGCTTCCAGATCGCGGGCGAATAGCCCAGCGGATCGTTCGCCGCTTTTTTGCGATGCTCGGGGCTGAAGGTTTCCGCCACGAAGCGGTCGGCACTTTCGCGCAGCAGGCGCTGCTCGTCGCTGAGGGTGAGGTCCATCTGGCTTGCTACACGTTGGCGGTTTTCTTGACGGAGGGATGCAGACCCGCGGGGTCCACCACCATGCCGAATTCCTGAAGGTTGTGGGCGTGGCAGAGCTGATGCAGCGCGAAGGCCTGATCGATCGCGGCAGGCTGCCCCATGATGTCGATCGAGCGGTTCACCGCCTCCTTGGAAAGCTTCAGCGCAAAGGCGGGCTTTGCGGCGATCCGCCGCGCCAGCGCCAGCGTGAACGACGAGAGATCGCCGCGTCGCACCACGTGATTGACCATGCCGAGGCGATGCGCCTCGTCGGCACTCCAGACGTCGGCGGTGAACAGGAATTCCTTGGCCTTGCGCGGGCCGAGCTCCCAGGGGTGCACGAACCATTCGACGCCGCAGACGCCCATGGTGACGACGGGGTCGCAGAACTGCGCATCGTCGCTGGCGATGATGAGGTCGCAGGCCCAGGCCAGCATCAGCCCGCCGGCGATGCACTTGCCATGCACTTCGGCGATGACAGGCTTGGCAAGGTTGCGCCAGCGCCGCGTGATCTGGAGATATATTTCCTGCTCGCGGGCGAAGCGGCCATGGGCGTTCGGCTCGGCGAAGCCGCCCCAATTTCCGACTGGCGGGAAATCAGCGCCGGCCTGGTTCTTGGCCCCTGGCCTGAGATCGTGACCCGCCGAGAAATGTGGGCCGTTGCCGGCGAGGATGATGACCTTGACCGCGTCGTCCTGCACCGCCCGGTCGAAGGCGGCGTTGAGGTCGTAGGTCATCTGCAGGTTCTGGGCGTTGCGGGCCTCGGGGCGGTTCATCACGATCCGCGCGATCGCGGGCTCGGGCCGTTCGACAACAATCGTCTCGAATTGTTCAGACGCCAATGGATCCTCCCGCGATCGATTTTTTCGCCATGATGAACGGCGCGGGCAGGGATAGGCAAGCGTCATCATCCGCAAAAGGAGCCGCGAAATCCGCCGCACGGGATTATCCGGCGAAAATCTGTTAAGCTGATGCGGAATCCACCCGGGGAGGACCATCTTCATGCGCAAGCTTTGGACCGTGCTCGCAGCGCTGGCGACACTGAGCCTGACCAATTGCGGCTACAATGCGATCCAGAGCGAGGACGAGCAGATCAAGGCCGCCTGGTCCGAGGTCGTGAACCAGTATCAGCGCCGCGCCGATCTCGTGCCCAACCTCGTCAACTCGGTGAAGGGTTTTGCCCAGCAGGAGAAGGACGTGCTGCTCGGCGTCACCAACGCCCGGGCCAAGGTCGGCAGCATCCAGGCGACCCCCGAGGTGCTGAACGATCCCGCCGCCTTTCAGAAATTTCAGGCCGCGCAGGGCGAACTCTCCAGCGCGCTGTCGCGACTGCTGGTCGTCACCGAGAACTATCCGCAGCTGAAGTCCGATGCCTTGTTCAAGGACCTGATGTCGCAGCTCGAAGGGACGGAGAACCGCATCACGGTGGCGCGCAACCGCTACATCAAGTCGGTGCAGGACTATAACGTCACCATCCGCTCGTTCCCGAGCAACCTCACCGCCATGATGTTCGGCTACAAGGAGAAGCCGAACTTTACGGTCGAGAACGAGAAGGCGATCTCGACCGCGCCGAAGGTCGATTTCAATAATCCGTCACCGGCCCCCGCGCCGTCGAAATAGCGCCGGCGTGCGCGCATCGCGATGACCGCCGCACGCGTCATCCTGCTCGCCTTCCTGCTGGGCTTCGTGTGCCCGGCGTGGGCCGAAGTCGCGGTGCCTCCGCTCACCCGCCGCGTCGTCGACCAGACCGGGACGCTGTCCGCCGGCGATGTCGCGACGCTCACCGGCCGGCTGAAGGATCTGGAAGCCCGCAAGGGAAGTCAGATCGCGGTCCTGATCGTCCCGACCACGCAGCCGGAGACGATCGAGCAATTCTCGATCCGGGTCGCGGAGGCCTGGAAGATCGGCCGCAAGAAGATCGACGACGGCGCGATCCTCGTCGTCGCCAAGAACGACCGGCACTTGCGCATCGAGGTCGGCTATGGCCTCGAAGGCGCGCTGACCGACGTCACCCACCGCATCATCGACGAAGATATCACTCCGAAATTCAAGGCCGGCGATTTCGCCGGCGGCATCTCGGCCGGCGTCGACCGGATGATCCGCCTGATCAATGGCGAGCAATTGCCGGCGCCGGAGCCCGAGCATTGGCAAGGGCCGAACCTGGTCGACTTCGCCAATCCGGTGACGATCTTTATCGTCATCATCGTGGCCGGCGTGTTGCGTGGGATACTGGGACGGTTGTTGGGCTCGGTCGCGACCGGCGGTGTTGTCGGCGTCTTCACCTGGATGGTGGCCGGCTCGCTCGCCACGGCGCTGGTGGTCGGCCTGTTCGCCGCCGTCGCGGCGCTGATCTTCGGCGGATTGAACTTCGGCGGTCCGGCGGCAGGCTCGGGACCGTACCGGCGCGGCGGCGGTTATTCCGGCGGCTGGTCCGGCGACGGCGGCTGGAGCAGCGGATCGTCGAGTAGCGGCGGCTTCAGCGGCGGCGGGGGCAGTTTCGGCGGCGGCGGCGCCTCGGGGAGCTGGTAGGCATGAGCATCAAGCGCATTGCCAGGCATCTGATCGAACACCGCTGGCGGGTGCGGCGTGATTTTCCGCCGCCCGTGCTCGACCGCATCGAGCAGGCGATCAAGCGCGGCGAGGCCACCCATTCCGGTCAGGTCCGCTTCGTCGTCGAAGGCGCGCTTGACGGAGCACCGCTGTTCCGAAACCAGCCGGCGCGCGATCGCGCACTCGACGTGTTCTCGCATTTGCGCATCTGGGACACCGCGCACAACAACGGCGTCCTGATCTATCTGCTGCTCGCCGACCGCGATGTCGAGATCGTCGCCGATCGCGGCATCGATGCGAAGGTCGGCCATGCCGGCTGGGAGGCGATCTGCCGCACGATGGAAACGGATTTCCGTTCCGGCCGCTTCGAGCAGGGCGTGATCAAGGGGATCGAGGCGGTGTCGCGGGAGCTGGCAAGGCATTTCCCGCCTCCGGCCGGCCCGAACGAGCTGCCAGATAAGCCGGTGGTGATTTGAGGAGCTGGGTGTGCTCAGTGTCTTTTCACCCTCCCCTGGAGGGGGAGGGTCGCTGTGCATGCAGCGAAGCGGAATGCGCAGCGGGGTGGGGTGATCTCTCCACTCGGACGCCGCCCGTAACGAGAGACCTTCACCCCACCTCGGTTCGCATTCCGCTTTGCTGCATGCGAACCGATCCTCCCCCTCCAGGGGAGGATAAGGGAGAGCCTACGCCTTCACCGATGGCCGCGCGCCGACGCGGTTGAACCAGGCAACGATGTTGGCGTTCGACTGGTCCAGCGGCTGGCCGACCTGATTGCCGAAATCGAGCCAGCAATAGAGCAGCATGTCGGCGAGCGTGAAGCGCTTGCCGCAGATGTATTCGCGGCCGTCGGCCATCTGGTCGTTCAGCCACTTGATGCGGTTGGCGGCGATCATCTTCAGGCCGGGCGAGGCTTCGGGCGCGACGGGAATGCGTTTCTCGAAGAATTTCAGCGCTTCACCGAAGCGGTAGCCGTTGGCGAGCGGCTCGGCGATGTTGAGATCGACGCGGCGGGTCCACATCCGGCATTCCGCGCGCTCTTCCGGCGTGGTGCCGATCATCGCGGGCGAGGGGTGCTTCTCCTCGAGATATTCGCAGATCGCCGTGATCTCGGAGAGGTAGTTGCCGCAGTCGAGCTCGAGCGCCGGCATCTGGCCGTGCGGATTGCGCTTCAGGTGTTCCGTCTCGCGGTTCTCGCCCTTGCGCAGGTCGACGGTCTGCTTGGGTATCTCGATGCCCTTCTCCGCCATGAACATGCGCACGATGCGCGGATTGGGTCCGATCGAGTCGTAAAGCTTCATGATCCTCGCTCCCTGTTTCCTAGGCGTTGTTATTGCAGCTGTTGAACAGGCCGCGTGCGGATTTGTCAAATGTGAAGGTGTTCAGCCCTCAAAACGTCATTGCGAGGAGCGTTTGCGAGGAAGCGATCCATCCTTCCAGCTATGCAGAGCCATGGATTGCTTCGCGGAGCCTGTCATCGGGCCGCGCGTTCGCGCGACCCGGTGGCTCGCAACGACGAAGGAGGCGAAGCTCAATCGTCGAGCTTGTTGAGGTCGCGCACCGACTGCATGATCGGCTCGAAATTCGAGCGCGCATCGAGTGCATCGAACAGTTGCGCGGTGTCCTCGAGCAGGCCGTGCGAGCGCTGCAGCGCGATCCGGACATCGTCCTGCGGCGTGTCGGATAGCCGGCCATGACCCGACAGCAGGATCTTCGAGTTGAGGCCCTTCAGCCGCTCCAGCGACTGGATGTAGTCGGCGATCGAGCCGGAGCCGAACACACCGCCCATCACGCCGCCGGGCATCAGCGTGTCGGCGGCGAACAGCAGGCCCTTGTCTTGGTCGAACAGCGTGATGCAGGCCGAGGTGTGGCCGGGCGTGTACATCACATTGAGGCGGAAATTGCCGAGGTCGATCAGGTTGCCTTCCTCGAGCCAGATGTCGATATCGATCGGCACGTTCGGCTCGTTGAACATCTTGCGCAGCATCGAGAAATCGTCGCGCAGCATGATCTTGTTGGCGGCGAGCCGGTGCGCGGCGATATAGGCGCTGCCGTGGAAATGATAGGCGGCGCCGATGTGGTCGAGATGCTCATGGCTCAGCACCACCATGTCGATCATCTCGGGCGTCACCCCGAGATGGTTGAGACAGGCGACGAGCGACGGATAATTGCTCGACAGTCCGACGTCGATCATGACTGTCCGCTTGCTGCCGCGCACCAGATAGGCGTTCGCCGCACGGTTCTTGAAGCGGATCTGATAGACGTCGTCGGCGGCCTGGATCAGCGTTGCGACCTCGGCGTCGAACAGCGTCTTGAACGGGCTTGGCTTGCGGTCGCTCATGGGGTTGCCGCCGTCCGGTAAGTAACCGCGTTGGATGCGCGCAGGCGCTTCGAGAGCGCATCCATCACCATCAGCGCAAACGCCGGCTGCTGGCTGACCAGATAGACGAAGCGGGCGTGGTTGATCCGCATCACCCGCGTTGCGGGCGCGGAGGCGATCGCGGTCGCCGAGCGCGCCGAGCCGTCGATGACGGCCATCTCGCCGAAGAACTCGCCCTTGCCGAGGCTGACGATAACAGTCTTGTTTCCGCGATCGATCTTGGCGATGTCGACCTTGCCGTCGAGCACGACAAACAGCTCGCGGCCGGTCGAGCCTTCCTCAAAGATGACGTCATCGACACCAAATTCCTTGATGCATTTCTCGATCGTCATGGTGCTCTCCTGCCTTCTGGCTGGAAGATGACGGTATGTTAATCGGGAAAGCGCCGCGCGCAAACGGAAGCGACGCAGATTGCCGCAGGGCAGCATCGCCCAAATCCGGCCCGGAAAACTCCCTAAAATTTAGGTAATGGCGGAGCGGGGTAACCATTTCGCAAGCAATAAAAGTTACCGAATTGTCAACCTAGCCTGGAGACTTTGAACGTGAGTGAGCAGCAGAGCGAGCCGGTCAGCGGTCAAACCGGCGCCGAAGTGGCGGCGAAGAGCGAGCCCGTGATGGCCGCGGCCGGCGTCGAAGCTCCCCGGCTTGCGCCCGAGCAGGAAGAGACGTCGCCAAAGGCGGACGTGCCCCGGATGGACGCGCCGAAGGCCGAAGCCCCCAAGGTTGAGCCGTCCCGGCTGGATCCTGTGATCGAGGCCAAGATCGATGCCAAGATCGACGCCAAGATCGAGCCGACCAATATGGACGTGCCTGAGGTCGAGACCGGCAAGCGGGAAGAGCCGCATTTTCCGGGCAAGCTGATGATCATGGCGCCGGGTGACCGCACCTGGGACCATGAGGCGACGGCATCCAGGCCGGGTGCCGAACAGGCGGCCAAGGCGGCGGGCAAGCCGGCCGGCACGCGCCGGATCGGCGCGATGGCCGCGGTGATCGCGCTGGCGACCGTGGCCGGCGCCATCGGCGGTGCGCTCGCGACCGCGGGGCTCGGCCATCTTGCCGCCCCCGCCGCTGCTTCCGTCAGGGATGTAGCTGCCAAGGACGCCGCCGCCAACAAGGAGGCGGCCGATGCAGCGCTCGCCCGGATCGAATCCGAGGTCGCCGCGCTGAAGGCCAGCGTCGAGCAGACCGCCAAGGCCGGCCAGGCCCAGTTCAGCAAGGCCAGCGACCGGATCGAGAAGGTCGAGAAGGCCCAGGCCGAGCCGATGGCCAAGCTCAACAAGCTCAGCGAGGCGGTCGACAAGCTCCGCGCCACGCCGCAGACGACCGTCGCCGCGGCGACGCCCGCCCGTGAGGTCACGGGCTCGATCACCCCGGCGACTGCCGCGGCGGCGCCGGCCGCCCCCAGGCCCGAGGTCGGCCGCCTGCCGGTGGTCGACGGCTGGTCGCTGCGCGACGTCGGCAATGGCGGCGCGCTGATCGAAGGCCGCGGCGGCATCTACGAGGTTTACGCCGGCGACCCCGTCCCGGGTCTCGGCCGCGTCGATGCCATCCGCAAGCAGGACGGCCGTTGGGTGGTCGTTACCAGCAAGGGCCTGATCGTCTCGCGCTGATCGGCGAAACACGACCATACCAAGGCGCTTCACCGCGATGTGAAGCGCCTTTTTTCTTGAATAGGGTTTGCCGCGCGGTGTTAGTGGGGGCATGAGCCGTGCGCTGAAATGCCTTCTGGTGATGTCCGTTCTGCTCTGCGGCGCCGTGCCGGCACGTGCCGCCGAGGATCGCGCGCTCGAGCGCGGCGCGGCGGTCATCGATCCCGCCATCCTGCGCGAGCTCGATCACGGCCGCTTCAGCCTCGGCCGGATGCTCGCGCCGGAGCGTTCCGCCGACACGCCGCTGTCCAACCGCGATCTGTTCGGGCTCGCTGCAATGGCGCCGGTGCGCGAGGCGCTCGATCGAGAGCTCGATCGTTACGTCGCAAAGCATAAGGCAAGCCTGCCGAATGAGAGCATTGGCGTCGGCGACGGCTTTGCGTTTCAGCTGTTCGATCGCGCGCTGCTTGAATCCCCCGACGTCCGCTTCGTTCTCGCAGGCATCGTCAACCGCATGGACCGCGCCTATGTGGCGCCGAAAGACTGCGGCGAGATCCGGTTGATCTATCGGCTGACCCGCACCGATGTGCCGCCGATCGGCGAGAACGCGGTGTCGCAGCGGCTGCCGATGACACTGAACCTCGTGCTGAAGGCGAGGGGTGACGGCAGTGACGCATCGCTCGGCTGCCGCGAAATCGCGCGGCGCTGGCTCGCGACCGGCAGTGCACCGCCGGTGATGGAGAAACTGCTCGGCAAGGATGGTCCGCTCGACCTGATCGATGCGCGCAACATCGATCGCATCGAGACCAATCTGCAGATCGCGCACGCGCCGAAATCCGCGGTGCGCGATTTCCGCACCGACTATCTGCTCAAAGTGTTCGATTATGACGGCGGGGCAAAGCGGCTTGCCGAAGCGCCGCTGGAGAACCAGATCGATCGCGACCGCATTTTGGCGGACGGAACACTGAGGCGCGACTTCAAGGCGTGGCTGCTCGATCCCAAGCATTTTGCCGAGCTCGATCGCGGCACCTTGCTGATCCCCGATCGCTTCCTCGCGACCGCAGCGGTCGCGCCAACGCCGACCGGTTTCGATGTCAGCGAGCTGGAGCCCGAGTTCGGCATGGTGCAGGGCGAGGGCACTGCCGGCAATGCGGTGTTCTCGGATGGTGACGTCGTCGGCGCCCTGCAGAAGGCTGCAGCCGACGGAACGAAGCTGCAAAACATCCAGTCGCTGGCCGGCTTCGAACGGCGCCTCAACGACGTCACCTGCGCCGGCTGCCACCAGACCCGCGGCATCGGCGGCTTTCATTTCCCTGGCGTCGATTGGCTCGCGGACAACCCGTCCAATTCCGCCATCGTGCCGGCCTCGCCGCATTTCTTCGGCGACCAGCTCCGCCGCCGCGATATCCTTGCAAGCTTCCGCGACGGCAAGGCGCCGGACTTTTCGCGCGGCTTCTCCAACCGGCCGCAGCTGCGCGGCAGCACCGAGCTCGCCGGCACCGAATACAGCGACGGCTGGGGCGCGCACTGCTATCTGCCGGGCGCCAGGCCCGCCGAGAGCGACCGCAGCTTCCGCGGCTGGACCTGCGCCGAGGGCCTTGCCTGCCAGGTGGCCGGGAAGACTTCACACATCGGCATGTGCTTCGTGAAAGGCCGGTGATTTCGGCCGGAACCGAAGCGGCTGCGCGTCATTATTTGATGCTACATTCCGCGTCGCGACCACGCCCCGAACAGCCCAGCCTTGAGCGGAGACCGGCCGATGAGTGCTCCCGAGGACGACAAGCAGCTCGACCGCGAGATTGCAGCCAACGAGGCCGAGCGCCAGGCGGTCAGCGCCGTCCGCGTCAGCAGCTGGGCGATCGGGCTCGCGGTCGTCATCGGCATCATTGCGGTGGCCCTGGTCTGGGCCTGGATGAAGCGCTGAAGCGACGCTCGACGGAGATCGATCCGCTACGCCACCGCGCCTGACGCGCGCAGCTTCTGGATCGTGGCTTCGTCGTAGCCGGCCTGGCGCAGGATCTCGTCGGAGTGCTCGCCGACGGCGGGCGGCTTGCGCGGCTGCACCTTCCTGGCGCCGTCGATCCAGATCGGACTGTTGATGGTCAGCATGGTGTCGTTCTCGAACGGCACCAGCACCTCGTTGTCGAGCATCTGCTTGTCGTTCGGGATATCGTCGAGAATGGCAACGACACCGAACACGAGGCCGTTGCCGTCGAGGATCTGCCGCCATTCGGCGAGGTCCCTGGTGGCGAAAGTGTCGTCCAGAATCTTGATCAGCTCGACCGAGCGGGCGTGACGGTCGGCCTTGGTGGCGAAGCGGGGATCGGCGATGAGGTCCTCGCGACCCATGCAGCGCGCCAGCGTCGGCCATTGCCGGTCTTCGTTCAGCAGCGACAGGATCAACCAGCGGCCGTCCTTGCACTGGTAGTGGTTGGCGACCGCGTTCAGCGCCTCCTCGCGCGGCTTGCGCTTCTTGAACTTGGCGCCGGCGAGCTTGGCCTGCGCCAGCACGCCATTGGCCCAGACGCCGTTGGCCATGAGATTGGTCGAGACATGCGAGCCCTTGCCGGTCTTCTCGCGCTGATAGAGCGCGGTGACGATGGCGCCGTAGAACGCCATGGCGCAGGGATGATCGCCCATGCCGGCGACCGAACGCGCCGGGGTGGTGTCGGTGTCGGCGCGCACGAGGTCCATCAGGCCCGACCGCGCCCAATAGGCATTGCTGTCGAAACCGGGCTTGTTGGCTTCCTCGCCCTTCTCGCCATAGCCGGTGAAGGAGGCATAGATCAGCCGGTCGTTGAGATGGGCGAGATGGTCGTAGGTGATGCCGAGCTTGGCGCGCACCGGCGGCGGCATGTTGGTGATGAAGACGTCGGCCTCCGCCACCAGCTTGTAGAGCACGGCCTGCGCTTCGCTCTTGGACAGGTCGAGCGCGATGCTCTTCTTGTTGCGGGCCTCCAGCAGCCAGGCGAAATTGTGCTCGCCGGTCGGATAGCCCGGCAGGTTCGGCAGATTGCGGTAGGGGTCCCCCGTGCCGGGCGGCTCGATCTTGATGACGTCGGCGCCGAAATCCGACAGCACCGTCGCGGCCGCGGGCGCAGCGATGAAGCTTGCGCAGTCCAGAACCTTCAGCCCCGCAAAAATGCCCTTGTCCATCGCGGCGTTGCTCCCGTGGCGCTTGTTGGTGTTTTTTCCGGTAGCTGGAATTATCGCAAAGCGATGATCCCGATCGGACCGCCATTTGACCCATCTGGGGGGCACGATGCAACGGCACTTTCTTACCCTCCCCTTTACCCTCCCCTGGAGGGGGAGGGTCGACGCGAATGAAATGAGCGGCGGGGTGGGGTGACGGTCTCTCCACTCGTGTGTTGCCCGTGCGGAGAGATCACCCCACCCCGACTCACATTTCGCTTCGCTCAATGCGAGTCGACCCTCCCCCTCCAGGGGAGGGTGCGCACTTTACTCCACGCCGGCCATCAGCGCCGCGTTGCCGCCCGCGGCGGCGGTGTTGATGGTGATCGTCTGCTCACTGGCGAAGCGCGCGAGGTAATGCGGGCCGCCGGCCTTCGGGCCGGTTCCGGACAGGCCGTTGCCGCCGAAGGGCTGCACGCCGACCACGGCGCCGATCATGTTGCGGTTGACGTAGATGTTGCCGACCTGGGCGCGGTCGATGATCGCCTCGATCGTGTCGTCGATGCGGGAATGGATGCCGAGGGTCAGCCCGTAGCCGGTCGCCTCGATCGCGGTCAGCACCTCGCCGAGCTTGTCGGCGCGGTAGCGCACGACGTGCAGGATCGGGCCGAACACCTCTTCCTTCAGTTGCCCGGCCGCCGACAGCTCGAAGATGTGCGGCGCGACGAAATTGCCTGACGGCGCCTCGCCGGCGAGATGCACGCGCGCCTCGTGCTTCATCCGCGCGATGTGCGCGTCGAGGCGCTGCTTGGCCTCCTCGTCGATGACCGGCCCGACATGGGTTGCGACGTCAGAGGAATCGCCGATTATCAACTCGCGCGCGGCGCCCGCGATCATCTCGATCATGCGGTCGGCGACGTCCTCCTGCACGAACAGCAGCCGCAGCGCCGAGCAGCGCTGGCCGGCGGAACGGAAGGCCGATGTCACGACGTCGTCGGCGACCTGCTCGGGCAGCGCGGTGGCATCCGCGATCATCGCGTTGATGCCGCCGGTCTCCGCGATCAGCGGCACGATCGGCCCGTCCTTGGCGGCGAGAGTCCGGTTGATCAAGCGTGCCACCTCGGTCGAGCCGGTGAAGACCACGCCCGCAATGGCGGAATTCGCCACCAGCGCGGCGCCGACCGCGCCGTCGCCCTGGATCAGATGCAGCGCCGATGGCGGTACCCCGGCCTGATGCAGCAGGGCGACGGCTTCGGCTGCGATCCGCGGCGTCTGCTCGGCCGGCTTTGCGATCACCGCGTTGCCCGCCATCAATGCCGCCGTCACCTGGCCGAGGAAGATCGCGAGCGGGAAATTCCACGGCGAGATCGCGACGAACGCGCCGCGGCCGTGCAGCTCCAGCACATTGCTTTCGCCGGTCGGCCCCGGCATCGTCTCGCCTTCGCCGAACAGCTTGCGGCCCTGCGCGGCATAGTAGCGGCAGAAGTCGGCGGCCTCGCGCAGCTCCGATAGCGCGTCGTCAAGCGTCTTGCCGCCCTCGGCTTGCAGCAGCGCGATGAAGTGAGCGCGGCGCTGCTCGAGCAGGCCCGCGGCCTTGTCCAGGATCGCCGCACGGTTTGTGGCCGGCGTGGCGTTCCAGGCCTTGTAGCCCCGGCGCGCCGCGGCAACGGCGACATTCGCCTGCTCGGTTGTTGATGGGGTGACGGAAGGCGAAGCCTTTTGCTCGGCCGCGATCGCCGATGTCAGCGCGCCCAGCGCCTTGCGCTCGCCGAATTCGACGCCGTGCGAATTCTCGCGCTGCGGCCGATAAAGCTCGGCCGGCAACGGAATTGCGACGTGAGACGCTTTGTTGTCGGCGCCGATGATCTCGGCCGGGCGGCGCAGCAGGTCCACGATGGACACGCGATAGTCGGCGGCCTGCGCCACGAAGGAGGAGTTGGCGCCGTTCTCGAGCAGCCGCCGCACGAGATAGGCGAGCAGATCACGATGGCTGCCGACCGGCGCGTAGGTGCGGTAGGCGATCTCGGGCCTGTCCTCGCCGAGCTGCGCGTAGAGCGCTTCACCCATGCCGTGCAGCCGCTGGAATTCGAAGCTATTGGGATCATCGGCGAGTTCGAGGACGGTCGCGACCGTCAGCGCGTTGTGGGTGGCGAATTGCGGGAAGATGCGGGGCCGCAAGGCCAGCAGCTTCGTCGCGCAGGCGACGTAGTTCAGATCCGTCATCGCCTTGCGCGTGAACACGGGATAGCCGCCGAGCCCGCGCTCCTGCGCGCGCTTGATCTCGGTGTCCCAATAGGCACCCTTGACCAGCCGCACCATCAGCTTGCGATCATGTGCGCGGGCAAGCGCATCGACATAGTCGATCACCGCGCCGGCGCGCTTCTGATAGGCCTGGATGGCCAGGCCAAATCCGTCCCAGCCTCCGAGCGAGGGGTCGGCGAGCGTCGCCGCGATCACGTCGAGCGACAGCTCCAGACGGTCGGCCTCTTCGGCGTCGACGGTGAAGTTGAGGTCGAACGCCTTGGCGCGGCGCGCGAGATCGATCAGCTGCGGCACCAGCTCGGTCATCACCCGCGCGTGGCTGATCGCCTCGAAGCGCGGATGCAGCGCCGAGAGCTTGACCGAGATGCCGGGTCGGTCGGGCAGGGGATGGCTGCCTGCCGCCTTGCCGATCGTTTCAATGGCGCGGGCGTAGGATTCGAAATAGCGATGGGCATCGTCGGCGGTGCGCGCACCTTCGCCCAGCATGTCGAACGAATAACGCGAGCCGCGCGCGGTGTGCGCTTGCGCGCGCGACAGCGCCTGCTCGATGGTCTCGCCCAGCACGAAATGATTGCCCATCAGCCGCATCGCCTGGCGCGTGGCGGTACGCACGGCCGGTGCGCCGAGCCGCTTCACGAGCCGGCCGATGGTACCGTCGGGCGTCTCGCCGGGCTGGATCACGCGCGCGGAGAGGCCGAGCGCCCAGGCCGAGGCGTTGACCAGGAACGCGGTGGACTTGGTCTCGTGGTGGATGAAGTCGCCTTCGCCGAGCTTGTCCTCGATGAACTGGTCGGCGGTGCGCGCGTCCGGCACGCGCAGCAGCGCCTCGGCCAGCACCATCAGCGCGAGCCCCTCTTTGGTCGAGAGCGCGAACTCCCGCAGCATGTCCTCGACCCCGCCGAGCCGGTCGTCACGCTTGCGGATCGCCTCGATCAGCCGCGTTGCGCTGCGGTCGATCCGCGCCTCCGCCTCCGCGCCGAGCGTTGCATCCTGGCGCAGGCGGGCGGCGATGACGGCGTCGTCGGGCGCGTAGGGTGCGCTGAACGGGGGCGGCAACGGGTCTGGCATGGCGGTCCCTTGAGATTGTGTGGGAACACGTACGCGCTAGCGAACCGTAGTTCGATAGACAAATTAGCAGATTTGCCTTAGAAAATCAGGATCAATTCGAGAATTGCCGTAGATATGACAGAGATCGATAAGACTGACCGGAAAATCCTCTCGATCCTGCAAGGGGATGGCCGGATTGCCAATGTGGAACTGGCGGAACGTATCGGGCTGTCGCCAACGTCGATCGGCGAACGGCTGAAGCGCTTGCAGCGCGAGGGTTTTGTCGAAGGCTATGGTGCGCGGCTCAACCCGCACCGGCTCGGACTTGGCCTGTTGGTGTTCGTGGAAGTGCTGCTCGACAAGACCACGCCCGATGTATTCGAGAAGTTCGCCAGGGCGGTGCAGACCGCACCCGAGGTGCTGGAGTGTCACATGGTTGCCGGCGGATTCGACTATCTTGTGAAGGCGCGTCTTGCGGACATGGCCGCCTATCGACGCTTTCTCGGCGAGACCCTGCTGTCGATGCCGGGCGTGCGCGAGACGCGGACCTATGCGGTGATGGAGGAGATCAAGCGCGACGCACCGTTGCCGGTAGGCTGATATGCCCCGATCCGATCCACAGCCATGCGCCGGATGTCTTGGCATCGCGACACGCCCGCGATAATCCTTTGGTCGAGTTGGGGCAGTCGTTCATGAAAGATGCTGATCAGCCGATACGAATGAAGCGGGCCGGATTTGCCGGCGCGCTTGCTGTGCTCATGCTGTCGTTGCCATCTGCCATGCCGGCCCACGCGGCCGAGCTCAGCTCCGGCATCATGCAGCTCTACACCTCGGTCTCGATCTATCCGCCGTCGGCGACGGGGATGACCGTCTGTTACGGCTTCGTCTGCCGGCGTCGCGAGATGCTCGACTTCAGCGCAGCCGACCGGGCGGCCCTGGCCAAGATCATGGCCACGGGCCGCGCCAATGCCGCCGCCGAACGCGCGGCCGTGCAAAAGGCCGTGATCTGGTTCGACCGGCGCATGGGGCCGATCCTCGGCACCGACAAGCGCGTGGCGAAAGCGGATTTCCGCGCCAACGACGACAAGCACAATTATGATTGCTGGGACACGACGCGGAACACGACCAGCCTGATGCTGGTGATGCAGGCGTGGAACCTGTTCAAGTTTCATGACGTCGGGGATCCCCACTACCGCGGATTTTCGTTGGCGCAAACGCCGCACAACACCGCCGTTCTCGTCGAGCGCGCGACAAAGGTGGAATGGGCGGTCGATCTCTGGCCCCGCGGCTATCTGCAACCGCCTGATGTCATGACGGTCGCGAAATGGGTGACGGAAGATTGAACGGCTGAGCGTCGCAGCTGCGCGTTCCGCGCTGTTCCGTCCTTATTGATCGCAGGATAGCGTTCCGCGTGACGCTGGGAACCGAATTCCAAGACTCGAACAATAGCTTCGAATGATATGGTTCCAAAAAATACGTTCAGCGCCGATCACCATAAGAACCAAGTGACGCGTTAACACCGGCAGCATTCGGTCAACCCGAGGCTACCACATGCGTTCACGTTCGATCTGCATTGATGCCGCCAGCGGCGGCGTTCGTTTCCCACAGCTGCTGGCGCTTGCGCTGCTGCTTTGGCCAGCGCTTGCCGGCCCGGCCCGCGCAGGTGATGTCGAGGATTGCGGCGGGCCGCCGACGGACAAGGCCGAGGCGGCGTGCACGGGCATCATCAACGATACCGCACGCTCCACGGAGGACCGTACCAAAGCCTTCACCGGCCGCTCGCGATTTGACATCGCGCGCGGCAAGATCGATCAGGCCCTCAGCGATGCCGATGCCGCGGTGCAGCTGAATGGACAATTCGTGCCGGCGCTGATCGCGCGCGGCTATGTCCAGCAACGCAAGGGCAGCCTGGATCGGGCCCGCGCCGATTTCGATCGCGCGATCGAACTCGAACCGAAGAACCCGTTCGGCTTCCTGGCGCGCGGCAATCTGCGCGCCGACCAGCACGCCTGGAGCGATGCGATCTCGGATTACGGCCAGGCGATCACGTTGCGGCAGGATCTCCCCGCGGCGCATGTCGGGCGTGCGCGGGCCTATGTCGAAACCGGACAGCCCGATTTGGCGCTGGCCGACGCCAACACCGCGATTGCCGTCAACGCCGGCACGCCGAATGCATTCTACTGGCGCGGTCAGGCCTATCGCCGCAAGGGCGACATGGATAAAGCGATCGAGGATTTCTCGCGCGCGATCGCGCAGGCGCCGCAGGCCGAGCGTAACGCCTATTTCGCCCGTGCCCAGCTCTACAGCGCCAAGGGCGACTATGTCAGGGCCATTGGCGACTTCGACCGGCTCTTGACAATGCTTCCCGACAACAAGGAGATCCAGCAGCAGCGCCAGCAGGCGCTGGCGATGCAGGCCGAGCTGGCCAAGGCAGGCGGCGGCACGCCGCCGCATGCCGCGCCGACACCGGCGACGCCAGCTCCAGGCGCGACGGCGCCGCGAACCGCCACACAGGCGCCGGCGGCGGGTAACCAGCAGGTCGAGCAGGCCAAGCAGCTCGTCGCACAGGGCAACTATGCGGGCGCCGTTGCCAATCTCACCCAGGTGCTGGGCGGCGATCCCCGCAACGAGGCTGCGCTGCGCCTGCGTGCACTGGCCTATTCAAAGCTCGGCCGGTCGGCGGACGCGCGCAACGATCTCAATGCCCTGCTCAAGCTCAAGCCGGACGATCCGCAGCTGCTGGCGTCCCGCGCGCTCAATGCCGCCGGCATGCGGCGGTTCGATGAAGCGATGGCCGACGCCGGCCGTGCCATCACGCTCGATCAGAACAATTCGTTGGCTTATCTGGCGCGCGGCCTCGTCAAGGCCGGCACCGGCAAGGTGCAGGACGCGCTCGCCGACTACGATCATTCGATCTCGCTCAATCCCAAGGAGACGCTCGCTTTCACCGAGCGTGGGCTCGCTCATATCGGCCTCAACCAGCTCGACAAGGCGCTCCTGGATTTCGATCAGGCCCTGGCGCTGGTGCCGACCAATCTGATCGCCAAATCGTGGCGCGGCCTCGCGTTGATGCTCAAGGGCCGCGCAGATGAGGGACTGGTCGATATCGACGCTGTGTTGGAGCGAAGCCCGAACAATCCGACGGCACAGCTCGGCCGCGGGCTCGCGATGCTGACTTCCTCCCAGTACGACCGCGCCATTGCGGCCTTCGACCAGATCATCACGCGGGCGCCCAACGATGCCTTCCCGCACGTGCTGCGCGCCCGGGCCTATCTCGGGCTGAAGAAGCCGGATAACGCGATGAAGGATCTCAACTTCATCCTCTCTGCGCGGCCCGATTATCAGCCGGCGTTGACATTGCGCGGCATCACCTGGTCGGCGTTGCGCAACTACGACAAGGCGGTCGAGGATCTCGACCGGGCGATTGCGCAGAAGGAGACGGTTGAGGGCCTGTTCGCCCGCGCCAAGGCGCATGAGGCGCTCAACCATGCCGACAAGGCGACCGAGGACTTCCGCAAGGCAACTCGGCTCACGCCGTCAAGCGTGTTCGACGTGCTGGCGCAGGCCGAGTCGAAGCGCAAGGTCCAGGAGCTGTCGAAGAGGGTGCCGTGCGGCAACGGCCAGAGCGGCACCTGCCTGTGATGCTGCAAAGCGCAGCCGCGCGCTTCCCGGCGCAAAAGGTAGTCGTCGGCGCGCGAGCGGTGGCCGCCGAAATAGTTCAACGCCGTGGCGCGCGGGCAGCGTGCCCGCCCCGCCGAACGTCACGTTGTCTGGTGTGTGGATCGGCCCCCACTCCCGGATGGCGTCCGAGAGTGCGCCGCCGGATCTGGCGCTGTGACGCTAGACCTTGAGGTTTTCGGCTGACGTCTTGCCGCGATTTGCAATCTCTTCGTATTCAACCGACTGACCTTCGTTGAGGGTCTGAAGGCCAGCCTTCTGAACGGCTGAAATATGCACGAAAATATCCTTGCCGCCCGTTGCGGGCTGGATGAATCCATAACCCTTGGTCGGGTTGAACCACTTCACTGTACCTTTGGGCATTCCAGTCGTCTCCGCGGAATCAATCGAAAACAGACCAGTCGGTCCCCGCAAAAACCGGCTTGTCCGCGATGACAGGATAGCAGTTTGAAAAAAGCTGGGTAGATCAAACGACGGTGTGTTTTCGGCCGGAAACAACCCGCTTTGCGGGGGTTTTACGCCGGATTGCCCGTTTCGCGGTCAATTGATGCGCTGCAAGAAACGGATCGGTTCCAGTGTACCGAACTGGATCGATCGTCCCGCGCGCTGCCTTTTCGGCCGGCGCGCGGGGATCGACCGGCCGCGTCTCAATAGGTCGCGGAGAGATAGTCGACGATCTTGCTGACATCGGCATCGTCGATCGGTGCGCCATAGACCTTGATCATCTTGGTCACCTCGGCCTGCCAGAAATCCTTCTTGAACTTCTCGCCCTGCGGCTGGGTCTTGATGTAGTCGGCCGAGTGGCAGGCGGTGCAGTTGTTTTGCACCACCTCGAGGTTGGGACCCGGCTTGAAGGCCGCGGTCTCCTCGGGGACCGTGTAGTTCACGGGCGCGGCGATGGCGGCGCCGATCGACAGCGCGGCGATCGCGGCGAGGGATGGAAGCAGCTTGCTGGTCATGATGCTTCTCCTCACGCTGCGGTGACGCGCACGGTTTCGACGACGTTGCGCAGATAGCCGGCCGGATTCCACAACGGATCCATCGGCTGGGTGTCGCCGGCATTGTTGGTGGCGCGCACCTTCAGCTCTGCGGGACCGGCAGCGAGCTTCACCGGCAGCTTCCATTCGCGGAAGGCGTATTTGCCAAGGTCCTTGCCGAGCTTTGCGCGGGTCCAGGTCTTGCCGCCGTCGGTGGAGACCTGGACTTCCTTGATGCCCTTGCCGCCGTCGAAGGCGATGCCGCGCAGCATGATGCGGTCGTCGCTCCCGCTTTCAGCCTGGCGCCATCGGGGACGCTGGTAATGAAGGAGCGGATGGTGAAGCGGTTGATCGGGATGGTCGCCTTCGGCGCGGTGCCCGGCTCGACCGCGTTGTTGGGCGTATCGGGAATGCGATAGGCCGACTTCATCCAGAAGCCGTCATAGACGTTGTCGATGACGGTGATCTCGTTGAGGTGCTTGACCCAGTAGGTGCCGAAATAGCCGGGCACGATCAGGCGCAGCGGGAAGCCGTTGAGGAACGGCAGGTCCTCGCCGTTCATGCCATAGGCCAGCATCACCTCGCCGTCGCGGGCGTGATCGAGATCGAGCGCCTTGACGAAATCGGGCGTCTTGTCGCTGACCGGTCCGTCCATGCCGCCAAACGTCACCTGCTTGGCGCCACTCTGTACGCCGGCCATCGCCAGCACGGACTTCAGCGGCACGCCGCGCCAGCGCGCGCAGCCCATCGCACCGTTGGCGAGCTGGCCGCCGGCGACACGTGGCTCGAAGAAACCACGGCTGTTGCCGGAGCACTGGTTGACGGCGACGATCTCCGTCGCCTTCATCTTCCTGATGTCCTTCAGCGAAAGTTTCAGCGGCTTGTCGACCTTGCCCTTGACCTCGAGCGTGAACTTGTCGGGGTCGAGATCGTAGGGCAGGTCGGAGAGGTGATAGCGCACGAAGAACGCATTGTTCGGCGTGATCGGGCCGTCGTTGAACACCGCAAACGGCGTCTCGAGCTGCGGCGGCCGGCTGGTCAGGCCGATCATCGGTCGCTTCTGCGGATATTTCACCAGCGGTCGTTCGCCATTGGCGAAGGGCAGGGTGACGGTGTCGAGCGCGAATGCGCCCCTTGATCCCAGCCCCGCCACCAAAGCGGCCAATCCGGCGCGCTTCATCAAGTCTCGTCGATCGAGCATTCCGCTTCCTCCGAAGCTGTTCTGTCGTGAGCCGGTCATCACCAGGCCCAGATTGCCTTGCGCGCCTTCGCATCATGGAATGCGCGCGGTCCAAATGTCGCACCTGACAACCGCGAGTCAATTGAGCTTTCGCAGCGTTGCGTCGCAACAACGAAAAGCCCCGGTCGCGTGGACGACCGGGGCGTTTCCATCCAAGTAGAAGGTTCGATCAGTAGCAGACATTCACGGTGCGATAGCGATAGCCGTAAGGCGTCAGCACCAGGCGGGTGGCGTAGCAGCCGGAGTCGACGAAGCCGACGGCAACGCCCGGGCCACCCCAGAAGTGATGGTGATGCGGATGCCAGAAGAACGGCTTGGCGGAAGCTGCGGTCGGCGCCAGCGCGGCGGCACCGAGGGTTGCGGCAGTGGCGAGAGCGAGCGTGACTTTGCGAAACATGGTCTTCTCCTTCGGATGCGCGTTGAGCTCTGTCGCGGCGCGGTTGCAGTGTTACCCATCGCCAGTCAGTCGCATCCGGCACCGGGCACGTTCGAGCATCTCTGCTGAACGCACCGTCGGATGTGCGGCAGGTCACATTGGGCTAAAGCGGAGATGAACCGGTCAGGCCGCGACGGCACGCCGGTCGTCGACCAGCGTCGACAGGAGCTGCGTCTTTTCGACCGTGCGCACGGTCATCGGCTCGTTGCGGCCGCGGATCGCGACCTCCTGCGCCGGCAGGGCGTCGTCGGCTAGCCCGGCGGTGACGCGCACCTCCTCCGAGACGATCGCTTCGCAGGCCAGGGTCTTGGTCATGTCCTGCAGGCGGGCGGCGACGTTGACGGCATCGCCCAGCGCCGTGAAGACGATGTGGTCGCGATAGCCGATGTCGCCAATGATGACCTCGCCGCCGTGGATGCCGATGCCGAAGCGGATCGGCTGGCGAAGATCGTGGCTCAGGAGCTCGTTGAGCTCGTCGATATGGGTTGCGATCAGCGCAGCCGCGCGCAACGCCTGGCGGCAGGCCACCTGCCGGTCGGTGGCAAGCCCGAACAGCGCCAGCATGCCGTCGCCGACGAACTGGTTCGGCAGGCCGCCATTCTCGATGACGGCCTGCGAGACCGCACCGAGGAAGCGGTTGACGATGAAGACCGTGTCGAACGGCAGCCGCTTCTCGGCCAGCTGCGTCGAGCCGCGCATGTCCACGAACAGGCTGACGAGATAGCGCTCCTGGCCGACCCGTGCCGGATTGGCGGCGTGCGCGTTGGCCGACGTCGTGCTCGGCAGGAACAGCTGGAAGAAGTTCAGGTCGGCGGTGGGCCGCAACTGGCAGGCCAGCCGGATCGACGGATCGTCATTGCCGACCCGGTGAGCACGAAGGCCTCGCGCTGCGACGGCTCGGGCAGGGCCTCATGATCGCCGATGATGCGGATGCGGCAGGTCGAGCAGCGCGCGCGGCCGCCGCAGACGCTGGCATGCGGCACGTTGTGGCGCAGGCTCGCTTCCAGCACGCTCAATCCCTTCGGTACCCGCAGCGTGCGGCCGTTGCCGTAGGACAGCGCGATCATGCCGCCGCGCCGCTCCAGCAGGGCCCGCGCGCCGCGCGCCAGCAGCACGAGGCCGAGCAGGCCGAGATAGCCGATGGTCAGGCCGTCGGTGATCTTCTCGAGCGTGGTCCCCTGCGCCGCCGTGCCGAGCTTCTGCACCGACAGCTCCTCGCGCCGCCAGTCGGGATCTTGATAATCCGCGATCGTAACGCGGCCGCCCTGGTAGATGCCGAGCATCGCCAGGGTCGGGATCAGCACGGCTCCGGCGAGCAGGAACGGCGCGGCGCGCTTGAAGAACGGACGCAGCCGCAGCCAGAAATACAGGCCGATGCAGCCATGCACCCAGGCGATCACCAGCACCGCCAGCATCTGCCATAGCCGGTTCGGCGAGGCGATGAAGAAGGTGTACAGCTCCTGTGGGTAGAGCTTCTCTTGCCCGTACAGGGTCTGGCCGAGCCGTACGCCGACGACGTGGGCGACGATCAGCATAGGGATGCTGAGGCCGAGCGTCAGTTGCAGCGGCTCGATCGCCTTCCAGTGGAACTCGCGGCGCTGGTAGAGCGCCCAGATGCCGAGCCCGGTATGCACCAGGCAGGCGCTGTAGAACACGATCGCGACGGGGAGGAACTGCCAGAACAGGGTATGATAGTAGACCCCGACCTCCATGGCATCCACCGAGATGTTGCCGAGCGCATGGTTGAGGAAATGGCTGATCACATAGGCGAACATGATCGCCCCCGTGACGATGCGGACCTGCCGCAGGCCGATACTGCGGGCCATGTCCTGCAAGTGCTCGCGCGAGGGGGAGGCCATGTGACTCATGATCGGCAAGTCTAGTGGTTAATTCCCGCGCTGAACACCACCGCGGGTCCGCACGAGCCGTGAGGGCAGGCCGCGCGGCACGTTGACACTCCGTTAAGAGTCGAACAAAAAGCGCGCCGTGACGATAGCCCAAACCGAACCTGGAGCCGATAACAACAGCGTTAAGCCGGCCCGTTCGCGCGCGCCGGATTGGCGGGGCGTCATCGCCGTGATCGTTGCCATGACCGCGATGCGGCTGGTCTACGCCTCCGCGATCGAGCTGCGCACGGACGAGGCCTATTACTGGACCTGGTCGAAAGAAAATGTGCTGTCCTTCCTCGACCATCCGCCGATGGTCGCCTGGTTCATCCGCTTCGGGACCGCGATCCTCGGCGATACCAATCTCGGCGTCCGCCTCGGCGGCATCGTGGCGATGCTGGCCACCGAGCTCCTGCTCGCCGACATCGTCCGGCGCGTGACGGCCAACAACATCCGCGCGGTGATGCTGGCGGTGCTGATGCCGGAGGCCGCGCTCTATTACGGCCTGCTCATGGCCAAGGTCGCGCCCGATGTCGCGATGATCCCGTTTGCGATCGCGATGATGTGGTCGCTGGTGCGGCTCGCACAGGGCGGCGACGGCCGCTGGTGGCTCGCGGCGGGCCTGTTCGCAGGCCTTTCGATGCTGTCGAAATTCACCGCGATCATGTTCGCGCCGGCGGTTGCCGCCTTTCTGCTGGTGCCGGACTGGCGCTGGCGCTGGCTGCGGAGCCCTTATCCTTACCTCGCCGTGCTGATCGCGATCGCCGCGTTCTCGCCGGTGCTGATCTGGAATGCGCAGCACGACTGGGCCTCGTTCCGCTTCCAGGGCGTGCGCGCCACTGCCGAGCGCGCCTTCACGCTGCGCACCGTCGGCGAGTTCATCGGCATGCAGTTCGGCCTGGTCGGCTTCGTGCTGCTGCCGGTGACGCTGTTCGGCACCGCGCTGACGGTATGGCGCGGCTATCGCACGCGCGAGCCGGTCGCGATCCTGCTGTCGACCGCCGTGCTGGTGCCGTTTCTTTATTTCCTTGCGAAGTCGATGACGCTCCGGGTCGGCGACACCTGGCCGATGTTCATGTGGCCGGTCGGCTTCGCGGCGGTTGCCATCAACGTCACGCGGATGCCGTTCGAGGGCTGGTCGGTCGGGCTCGTCAAATCGACGGTCTATTGGGCGCGGACCGCGATCACATCAGGCATCGTGTTCGTCGTCTGCGTCTTCCTCTATTACATGTTCGCGCCGTGGAATCTGATCGGGCGCACCGATCCGATCGGCACCGAGGCAGGCTACGATGTGGTGGCCGCGCGCACGCTGACGCAGGTTGAGGCGACCGGCGCGACCTGGGTCGCGACAACAGATTATCGCACCTATGCGATGCTGCGCTGGTTGCTGCGCGGGAAGGTGACGGTCATCGAAATCAACGAGCGGGGCCGCTTCCAGGGCTTTGCCGATCCCGGCATGAGCAAGATCCGCGATCACGCCGGCATTTATGTCGGGCGCGAGCCCGAGAACAATCTGCCGCTGTGGCGCGAGACATCAGCGGTGCGCCAGCCGCTGGAGCGCGTGACGCGCAGCTGGCGCGGCATGGCGATGGACACCTATTCGCTGGAGAAGATCAGCGGCTGGACGCCCGATCTGTCGCCGCCGCCGGACACCACTTTCTTCCGCTGGCGCGTGCTGGCCGCCTCCTTCTCCCCGCTTGCGGGGACGAGACGATCAGAGCTCGCTCTGCGAAGGTTGGGATGAGGGGGAGTCTCCGCGGGGACGGTGAGAGTTGGACTCGCGGAGAGTCCCCCTCACCCGGAATTTGCTTCGCAAATTCCGGCCTCTCCCCGCAAGCGGGGCGAGGCAAGCACCTCATTCCTCTTCCTCGCGCTTGCGGATCAGGTCCTTCGCGAGATCCGTCAGCGCCGGGCGCGGCAGGGCGTTGAAGGGAAGCGGGCGGGTGACGTCGATCGCGGCGAGGCCGAGCCGGGCGGTCAACAGGCCGTTGAGCATGCCTTCGCCGAGGCGTTGCGACAGCTTCGCCGCGATGCCATGGCCGAGCATCTGCTGCACCAGGCTGTCGCTCGCGGCCATGCCGCCGGTGATGGCGAGATGGGCGATGACGTGACGGAGCAGGCGGATCATGCCGAGCGCGCCCGGGCGACCGCCATAGAGCCGCGCCAGTTGGCGGATCATCCGCAAGCTCGCCACGAACACGAACAGCACGTCGAACAGCGCGCGCGGGCTGACCGCGGTGACGACCGAGACGCGTTGCGCGGCGGTCGATACCAGCCGTCGCGCCTCCTCGTCGAGCGGCGTCATCAGCTCGCGTTCGGCGAGGCGGATCATATCGGCGCCGTCGATGATGTCGTCGGTGTGGCTCTGCAGCGCGCTGCGGGCGCGGGCGAGCTGCGGGGTCTGGTGCGCGAGCTTGAGCAAATCGGCAACGATCGCGCGGCTCGCGGCCCGGTCGTCGCTGATCAGCACCTCGGCGGCGCGCAGATGCAGCTTCTCGATCGTCGCAAGCCTTGCCAGGCCGACGAGCTCGCGCGTGGTTACGACCGCGAGCGCCACCGCGGCGACGACCGCGAGCGCGAGCCCGAGGAAGCCGAGGCCTTCATTGCGCGCGAACAGGTCCTCGACCAGATTGATGACGCCAAGTCCGGTGCCGAGCACCACGAGGCCGGCGACCGCGCTCCAGAACAGTGTGCCCCAGCGGAAGCCGCGGCGCGTCGGCACCAGCGGCGTATCAACCGGCACCGGGAGCTGCGCGGGCTCGGCCTCGGGCACGATCTGGATCGTGCCGCGGGTGAGGCGGCCGCCGTCGTCCGGATCCATCACGACCACGCCGGGATCGTCGAGCTTGAACGTCGCCGGCCGCCGCGGGGGCGTCTTCTCGTTCATTGCAGCTTGTCTCCGATCAGGAACTGCAGGGCACGGTCGAGGCGGATGTGTGGCAGTGCGGGCTCGTCGTTGCCCTCGCGTTCGAGCTTGGGCGGGCGGAAGCGCAGGAAGCGGAAGTCCGCGGCCTCTGTGTCCGAGCTTGAGAGACCGCGGAAACCGCCGTTGAACAGCTCCTCCGGATTGTCGGGCAGGTCGCCCGGAAAGGTCGCAACTTCCGTCTCGCCGTCAAGCGGCTCGCCATTGGCGACCTCGCCCGGCGCCGGCGTGCCGAGGATCGACGGCAGCCGGTCGCGCCCGCGCTGGACCTGCGCCTCGCGCGTGGCGCGCACCGCGGCGAGCGCGACGACGTCGATGTCGGCGCCGGCATATTCGGCGCGCTCGGCGGCCTTGGCCACGATCCGCCGCAGCACGGCCTCGAGCCGGTCGTGGCTGGAATGATGCAGATGGTCCGCCTTGGTCGCCGCAAACAGGATGCGGTCGATGCGCGGCCGGAACAGGCTGGAGAGGAAGGTGCTGCGGCCGATGTTGAAGCAGCCGAGAATGCCGGCAAGCGCGGCTTCGAGATCGTGCAGCGCCTCGGGGCCCGAGTTGAATGCGGCCAGTGCATCCGCCAGCACGATCTGGCGATCGAGCCGCGCAAAATGATCGCGGAAGAACGGCCGCACCACGACATCCTTGTAGGCCTCGTAGCGCCGCACCATCATCGCCCAGAATGAGCCGTCGGGCGCGCCGCCGCCAGCGGGCAGATCGAGCGGCGCAAAGGTCAGCGCGGGCGAGCCTGCAAGATTGCCGGGCATCAGGAAACGTCCGGGCGGCAGGAGGCTCATCGCGAAGCGTTCCTCGCGGCACGCGCGCAGATAATCGGTGAAGAGGCGTGCTTCGGTGAGCGCGGCCTGCTCGTCCTCCTTGCCCTCTGGCTTGAGCGTTGCGAGATGCGCATGCCAGTCCGCCGCGAGATGTGCCCGGGGTGTCTCACGCGACAGCGCCAGGCTTTCCGCCGACCATTGCTCATAGCTTTTCTGGAGCAGAGGCAGATCGAGCAGCCATTCGCCGGGATAGTCGACGATGTCGAGCGTCAACATGCGGTCCGCGCCGTTCGGGCGCTGGTACTCGATCACGAGTCTGAGTTCGGAGATGTCGGTGGTCGAGCTCGGCCAGTGCCGCTCCTCGACCAATGTCCGGACATGGTTCTCGTAGGCGAAGCGCGGCACCGCATCGTCAGGCTGCGGGGCGAGATAGGCGCGCGCGATGCGGCCGGAGGCATAGGCTTCGAACACCGGAAACCGGCCGCCGCGCGTCAGGCCGTGGATCAGGGCGGTGATGAATACGGTCTTACCCGCCCGTGACAGCCCGGTGACGCCGAGCCGCACCGTCGGGTTGAAGAAGTGCTCGCCATAGTCGATCAGCGCCCTTGCCGAGAGACGGGCTTCCTCGACGATATCAGTGAAGCTGGGGGGCATGGAGGGTTAACGATAAACCCGGCAGGAGGGACCAAAAGGGGCGGGCGATCACCCGCAAGGTGGCGATTATCGGGCCAAAATCAAGCTTCACATTTCCGGCGCCTTTGCAGGCGAGGGGATTGTCGGGGGCACGGGAATTGAACGCGTCACACCGCCCGCGCTCCCCATCGTCCATCGGCCTACGGGAAAGCCTGCATGACGGTCTTCCGCCTCAAGCAACTTGCCTCGACCTCGATCCACGCGGCCGGCGCCGCGCTGTGGAACTACGACCGTGCCGAGCTGATCGCCGACGGCGTCGTTCATCTGGTCGGCGTCGCTTTCGGGCTGGTGGCCGCCACCGCGCTGATCGTCTTGACCGCGGTCTATGCCGGTCCGTTCGACATCGCCGTCGTCTCGATCTACGTCGCCGGCCTGCTCTCGATGCTGGTGCTGTCGGCGACCTATAATCTCTGGCCGGTCTCACCGGCCAAATGGCTGCTGCGCCGGTTCGACCATTCGGCGATCTATCTGCTGATCGCGGCGACCTACACGCCGTTCATCCTGGAGGTGAAGGACAGCACCTTCGCGATCGCGCTGCTGGTCGGGGTCTGGTGCGTGGCAATCCTCGGCATCGTGTTGAAGCTTCTCTATCCCGGCCGGTTCGACCGCGTCTCGGTCGGCATCTACCTCGCGATGGGCTGGAGCGGCATGATGCTCTACGACCGCGTCGTGAAGGCGCTGCCGGCGATGGCGCTCGGCTTCGTGCTGGCCGGCGGCATCCTCTACAGCCTGGGCGTGATCTTCCACTCCTGGCGGCGGCTGCGCTTCCAGAACGCGATCTGGCACTGCTTCGTGCTGCTCGGGGCCGCCTGCCACTACACGGCCGTGTTCGACGTCGTGCTGGCGAGCTGAGCGGTCCGCCGGCGTTACGCACAGGGCCGGGCCGGCCTCGCGAAAAGATCATGCATCGGCAAAAGATGGGATATCATGATCCCTCTGTTTGAACATGAGACCGGCTTTCCGGATCATGCGCTGAAATCAAGATATCGGGAGGATGGCCATGCAGGTGGCAGGTAAGGTTGTGGTGGTCACCGGCGGTGGCAATGGCATCGGCAAGGCGCTGTGCGAGGCATTCCATGCCGTGGGCGCGTCGAAGGTCGTGGTCGTCGACCTCGATCATGGCGCGGCCGAGAAGGTCGCGGCAACGGTCGGCGGTGCCGCCTTCAAATGCGACGTCGGGCAGGAGAAGAACATTCTGCATGTGATCGACGAGACCGAGCGCATGTTCGGGCCGATCGAGCTGTTCTGCTCCAATGCCGGCATCGGCGGCGGTTTCGATCCGATGTCGGAAAATGCCGGCGGCGCCTCGGATGAACCCTGGCAGCGCAGCTGGGCGATCCACGTCATGGCGCACGTCTACGCGGCGCGGCATCTCGTTCCACGCATGAAGGCACGCGGCGGCGGCTATTTCCTCAACACCATCTCGGCCGCAGGCCTGCTGTCGCAGGTTGGGAGCCCCGCTTATTCGACGACCAAGCACGCCGCGGTGGGCTTTGCCGAAAATCTCGCGATTTCGCACAAGGCGCACAACATCAAGGTCTCGATCCTCTGCCCGCAGGGCGTCGACACCAACATGCTGCGCTCGATCCCCAAGGGCCCGCAATCCGGCGACGGCGACCTGACGCCGGAGCAAGTGGCGAAAGACGTGCTCGCCGGCCTCGAGCAGGAAACGTTCCTGATCCTGCCGCACCCCCAGGTGCTCGGCTACATGCGCAAGAAGACCGAGAACTACGACCGCTGGATCGGCGGCATGGCCAAGATCCAGGCGAAGATGCGGGAAGAGTTCGGGAAGTGAGGTCCCGTAGCCCGGATGAGCGAAGCGTAATCCGGGTCGAACGTGCGCGCGTGAATCCTGGATTTCGCTGCGCTTCATCCGGGCTACGATATCGCCCGCGCAACTGAGGCGGCCTCAATCCTTTGCGATCTGCGCGATCTTGTCGCGCAGATAGGCATCCATCAAATCGGGTGCCGAGGCGCCGAACATCCTGATGCGGCCGGTGTGCAACAGCAGCAGGAGGCCGGTCGCATGCGCGAAGCAGTCCACCATCACCGTGTTCGCCTTCGACCTGGAGGCGCCGAGCGCCTCTGCAGCTTCGGCGATCGGATGCAACGCCGCCTCCAGCGCGGCGTTCAGCGCGTGATCGCGGTCATGGCCGAGCCCGGCCGGCTTCATGCCGCCGCGGAACAAATAGAAGCCGAGATCGAGGTCGCGCGGGTTGTCCGCGTAATAGCGGAAGAAGCTCATGCCTGCGGCGTGCAGCTTCTGCCTGGCGCCGCGCGTCGTCGCGACTGCCGCACTGACGGCTTCGCCGAGCGAAGCCAGCGATTGCCGCAGCACCTCGGCGTAGATCGCTTCCTTGGAATCGAAATGGAAGTACAGCGCCGCCGGCGTGTAGCCGGCCCGCGTCGCGATCGCCCGCAGGCTCGCGCCCTCGAGGCCTTCCTCCGCGAACACGCTGCGCGCCGCGTCGAGGATCAGCTCCCGCTTGTGGCGGCTGACCGCTTCCTTCCTGCTCTCGCGCATCTGCATGTTCAGGCGAATCCGTTCTTGACTCAATTCTAACAGCGTTAGATAATTTAACAGTGTTAGAATAAATGAGCAAGGGAGAAGCGCCATGCTGATGACGGCTGCGGACTACCGGGAATCCCTGCGCCGCTATAAGCCGCGTGTGTTCGTCAACGGCGCGGCCGTTGCGAGCGTCGCGGACGAGCCGTTGCTGGCGCCGGGCGTGGCGGGCGTCGGCGTAACCTATGATTTCGCGCTGCAACCCGAGCATGTGCCGATCATGACGGCGCGGCAGGGCACCTCGGGCAAGACCGTCAACCGCATGCTCCACATCAATCGGAGCTCGCAGGACCTGCTCGACAAGCTCGAGGCGGTGCGGCTGGTGTGCAGGACGTCGGGCTGCGCGCAGCGCTACCTGACCCATGATGCGCTGAACGGTCTCTATCAGGCGACCAGGCTGACCGACGATCGCCACGGCACCGATTACAGCCAGCGCTTCCTCAACTATCTGCACGAGGTGCAGGACCAGGATCTGACGCTCGGCATCGCCATGACTGATGCGAAGGGCGACCGCTCGAAGCGTCCCGGCCTGCAGGCCAATGCGGACGTCTACGTCCATATCAAGGAACGCCGGCCCGACGGCATCGTGATCCGCGGCACCAAGGCGATCGTGACCGGCGCACCTTACATGCACGAATTCCTTGTCATGCCGTGCCGCACCCATGTGCCTGCCGACAAGGATTTTGCGGTCTGTTGCGCCGTGCCGGTCGATGCGCCCGGTGTCACCATCGTCGCGCGTCCGGCCGGCCGGCCCGGTGATACCGCGGCGAAATTCTCCGCCAAGTACGGCCAGTCGGTCGGCGTCGTGATGTTCGACGACGTGTTCGTGCCGCATGATCGGGTGTTCCTCGCCGGCGAGACCGAGGAGGGCGGTTTCCTGACGACGTCCTACGCCACGCATCACCGGCATTCCTGCATCGGCGCCCGCGCCGGCTTCGGCGATCTCTTGATCGGCGCCGGCGCGCTGATGATCGAGGCCAACGGGCTCGATGCCGAGAAGCACGCGCATATCCGCGAGGCGATGGTCGAGCTCATCACCATCACCGAAAGCTTTTACGCCTGCGGCGTCGCCTCCTCGGTCTACTGCACGAAGGATCCGGCGGGCTCGGTGATGCCGGATGCGGTGTTCTCCAACATCGGCAAGCTGCTGCTCGCGACCAGGATCTACGACATGCACCGCGTCGCGCACTACGTCTCCGGCGGGCTGATCGTCGCGCTGCCGGGTCCCGACGAGGATCACAATCCGGAAACGCGCGCCTCGCTTGCCGCTGTCATGGGCGGACGTCCCGATATCCCGGCCGAGCAGCGCGCCGAGGTGGCGCGGCTGATCGAGGACCTCACCGTCTCGCACGAAGCCGGCTGGTATTCGGTGATCTCGTTGCACGGCGGCGGCTCACCGGAGGCGATGAAGCGCGAGATCTGGCGCAACTATCCGGTGATGGAGAAGGCCGAACTGGTCGAGAATTTGCTCGGCCGCGGCCTTGTCGACCAGCGACAACGGGTCTCGAAGCAGCCAGGACGCTGCTGCGCAACCGGCTGCGAGGTGCCGACGCCGTCAGCGGCGGCGCTGGAGCAGCAACACGCACTCTTGCAGGATGGGTAGAGCGAAGCGAAACCCACCAAATCCTATCCGCGGGCAGAACGATGGGTATCGCTTCGCTCCACCATCCTACGGACCCTTGCTCACGCCTTCTGTGTGTAAAGCAGCGGCACCGCGGAATCCACCATCACCTCGATCAGGCTGGTGCCCTGATGCGACAGCGCGCGCGTGTAGGCGCTTGCGAGCTCGGCCGACTTCGTCACCCGCAAGGCGTCGCAGCCCATGCCTTCGGCGAGCTTGACGAAATCGATGCCGGGCAAATCGAGGCCCGGCACATTCCTCACCTGCATCACCTGGCTGAACGAGCGCATCGCGCCGTAGCCGGAATTGTTGATGACGACGACGGTGAGCGGCAGCTTTCGCTGCGCCGCGGTCCACAGCGCCTGGATCGAATACATCGCCGAGCCGTCGCCGATCAGGCAGACGGTGCGGCTGCTCGGCTTGCCCAGCGCCATGCCGACGGCGGCGGGCAGGGAGTAGCCGAGCCCGCCGCTCGACATGGTGTAGAAACTGTCCTGGCCGCGCATCGGCATGAACTTCTGCATCAGCGGACGGTGGGACGGTATTTCCTCGATCAGCGCATCATGCGGCCCCATCGCGGCCGAGAGCGCGTGCAACGCATATTCGGCGGGGATCGGGTCGCCGGTGGCCGGCGCCGGCGGCAGGACACGGCCGGTCGGCGCCGCGCGCTTGCTCTCCGGCAGCAACTCGAGCAGCATGGTCAGCGCCGGCTTCATCGTCGCGATGATGCTGGTGCCGACCGGCGTCACGGCGGCGGCATCCGGATCATCGGTGATCTGGAAGATCGTCGTCCCGCCATCGAAGATCGCGGCATGGCCCTCGACATGGAAGGTGAACACCGGCGCGCCGATGACGACGACGAGATCGTGCTCGCGCAGTGCGTCGGAGAGCTGCGCGGGCGAAGCGTGCAGGAAGCCGGCAAATTGCGGATGACGCTCGGGGAATGAGCAGCGCGCCGAGAACGGGCTGACCCAGACGCTGGCTTTCGCTTTCTCGGCGACGCGCACCATCAGGTCCACCGCGCCGGCGCGGTCGACGCCGGGGCCGACGACGAGGGCAGGGCGCTTGGCCTCGCCGAGCGCGGCCACCAATGCCTGCATCGCCGACAGGTCGGGCCCGATCTCGCGGCTGACCTGGCGCGCGTCGAGCGGCTGCGTCGCATGCGTCCAATCGTCGATCGGGATCGACACGAAGGTCGGCCCGCATGGCGGCTGCATCGCGGTATAATAGGCCCGCGCGATCGCGGCCGGCACGTCCTCGGGCCGGGCCGGCTCGACGCTGTATTTGACGTAAGGCCGCGGGAATTCCGACGCGCGCTCGGCATAGAGGAACGCCTGCAGCGGCAGGATCGAACGCGCCTGCTGGCCCGCGGTGATCACCAGCGGCGTCTGGTTGCGATGCGCGGTGTAGATATTGCCGAGCGCATTGCCGACGCCGGCCGCCGAATGCAGATTGACGAAGCCGGCATTGCGCGTCGCCTGCGCATAGCCGTCGGCCATGCCGACCGCGGACGCCTCCTGCAGCGCCAGCACATAGTCGATGTCGTCGGGCCAGTCGCTCAGGAACGGCAGCTCGGTCGAGCCGGGATTGCCGAACACCTTCTTGATGCCCCATGCGCGAAGCAGGCCGAAGGTGGCGTCCTTGACGGTGACGGTCTTGCCTTTGCTGGCGGCGGGTTTGCGCGACGACATCGGGCGGCTCCCATTTCTGTCTTGTTACGTTCCGTCATTGCGGGCGGCAAAAGCGGAAAGGCAATCCACCTGTCGATGGATTGCCTGACGATGTCAAGCCGCTGGGCCCATAGTTGCTGCGGCAACGGCTGCAAATTGCGGCTAGTTGGCCTTCTGCAGCGCGGCGGTCTGCTTGGCGAGCTGCTTGTCGAAATCCTGCTCCAGCCCGGCCACGTAGGTGGCATTTTCGCCCGGCTTGACGAACGGGTTCGGCGCGCCGTCCTTCATCTGCGCCCGCCTGGCCTGCATGTCGTAGACCTCCGGATGCGGCCCGAGCAGCACGTCGACCTTCATCGCCTTGACCTTGGTGAAGGTCGAGCGGTAGTCGTCGACGATACCAGGATAGGTCGGACGGCCGACCAGCCGGTTCAGCGCTACCGTTCCGCTGCAGAAGAACAGCACGTTGCGCGCCTGGCTGCCATCCTTGACCGTGATCTCCCAGCTGGTGCAGCCGGGCGAATGGCCGGGGGTGGTGTGCGCGGTCAGCGTGGTGTCGCCGAGCGTCACCTTGTCGCCTTCCTTGACGGTGCGATCGACCTTCACCGGCGTAAAGGCAAGATCGGTGTTGTTCTCGTCGCCCGGATAATAGCCGCCCTCGAGTAGCGGCTTGTCACGCTCGCCGGCGATCAGTTGCGCGCCGGTCTCCTTCTTGATCTCGGCAAAGCCGCCGGTGTGGTCGAGATGGGCGTGGGTGTTGAGGATGATCTTGATGTCGCCCTCCTTGAAGCCGACCTTGGCGATGTTGTCCTTGATCATGCCGGTCGACTGCTGCATCGCCGTGTCCATCAGGATCAGCCCTTGCGACGTTTTGATGACGTAGACCGCGATCCCGTCAGTGCCCACGTAGTAGATATTGTCGATGAGCTGGAACGGTTCGAACGGCGCGGTCCATTTCTTCATGACAACAGCCATGAAGTCCTTGAGCGTCTGAGCCTGCGCACCGGTTGCGATCAGCGTGAGCGCGCACAGCGCGGCTGCGATCGTCCTCATGGTTGCCTCCCTGCTTGTTGTTGTTCGTGCACGGGCGGCACTATGCGTGCCGGCAACGCCGGGCGCAAGCTGCGGACCGCAAGCCGCCGGGCAGGCGGCCGTCCGTCCGGCGCATTCCTGTTCTGCGTTCAGCTCGCGTATTGGGCGATGCCGTGGCCGAACGACCAGTTCTCCTTGGCGACCTCGACGAGGTTGATGACAACATCGTCCGGCCGTCCCTGCAGCTGGCTCTGATAGTCGTCCACGATCCGCTTGTAGAACGCCTTCTTCATCTCGACGGTGCGCCCGGCATTCATGGTGATCTGGATGAAGATGAGGTCGTCGCTGTAGGTGTTGCCGAGATAGTTGTCGGCGTAGTTCAGATCGCCGCGGTCGTGCTCGGTGATGACCTGAAACTTGTCGTTCTCGGGCACGTTGATTACGTCGCGCATCGCCTTGTAGACGATCTCGCCAAGGGTTTTGCGATATTCGGCGGACTTGCCGCGCTTCAGATCGATGCGAACGAATGGCATGGTGGTCTCCTGTGTGATGCGGGGCTCGGCCCCGCGTGATCGGGATGTGCGACAGTGCAAATGGGCATTGTTCGCTTGCGCCGGCGGCGTCGGTGCGTTCAGCGGGCCGCCTTAAAGGCCTCCCAGCGCGCATCGCGCTCTTTCTGATATTTGGGCGTTCGCTCCGCGACCATGTCCGCCCAATGCAGCGGTTTGCCGCACGACTGGCAGATCGGACCGAGCCCCGCCGGCTTGCGACAGCTGAGATGCGTATAGTTCATGGAAAGACCGTCCCTGGGTGACTTGCACCAGGTCTCGCCCCAGGCGCGCAGCGCGAACATGACGGGGAAGAACGCCGCGCCCTTCTCCGTCAGATGATATTCGTGGCGCAGCGGCCGCTTGTTGTAGACGCGCCGCGTCATCAGTCCGTCCGCCTCGAGCTTCTTCAGCCGCGCGGTGAGCATCTGCGGGGTCGCGCCGGTATGGGCCTGAATCTCCTCGAAACGATGGTTGCGGGCGAACAGCTCGCGCAGCACCAGTACGGTCCAGCGGTCGCCCACCACGGTTTCGGCGCGCGCCACCGGACACAGCGTTTGGTCAGCAGGGTTGCCCTTTGGCCTTGCCATCACGTTTTCTTCATCCGGCATTGTTGCTATGATTTTCATAGCAATATGGACTATCGTCAATGTGGGTGCAACGGGCGTTTCCGGCCCGGTCCCTCACATTTCAAGGAGCGCGCCATGAGTACCGAAGGCAAGAAACCGAGTATCGACATGAAGCTCGAGGTCGTGGTGATTCCGGTGTCCGATGTCGACCGCGCCAAGCGCTTCTATGAAAATCTCGGCTGGCGGCTCGACGCCGATTTCGTCAGGGCGGACGGATCCCGGGCGCTGCAACTGACGCCGCCGGGCTCGCCGACCTCGCTCCATCTCGACAAGGGATCCGCGCTGCCGCGCTTCCTGATCGTGAGCGACATCGAGGCGGCGCGTGCCGATCTGATCGCGCGTGGCGTCGATGTCAGCGAGGTGTTTCATCGCGGGGCGGCGGGCCGCGTCAAGGGACCCGATCCGGAGCGGCCGAGCTACGGTTCGCTCGCCACCTTCAACGATCCCGACGGCAATGTCTGGCTGCTCCAGCAAGTCACGCAGCGTCTGCCCGGTCGCGTCGACGGAAACAGCACAACTTTCGCTTCATCGGCCGATCTCGCCGCCGCGCTGCGCCGCGCAGCCGCAGCCCATGGCGATCACGAGAAGCGGACCGGCGGCCATGATGTGAACTGGCCCGACTGGTACGCCGACTACATCGTGCGTGAACAGGCGGGCAAACCGCTGCCGGAGTGAGCGATTAAACAGGAGTATCCGTCATGGCGGCGCGATCGATCGCGCAGTTTCGCGAACAGACCGCCGCGCTCGGCGTCAAGGTTGCCGGGACGTGATGTATGCCGGCCTGGTAGGCAGCGTTACGCCTTGAGGCTGGCACCGCGCTCGGACAAAACCTTCTCGGCTTTCGGCGTCAGCTCGTAGAGGTCGCCGTCCTTGGCGACGTACCCCTCCCTGATGAGCCGGTCGACCTCGCCTTGCACGTCGTCGGCGAAGGCAATGGATTGGGCGATGTCGCAGAGAACCGCGACCTGTTCATCTCTAAGCATGGCGTCCTCCGTCAGGGCGGGGAACGCGCAGGCCGGCATTCGGTTCCAAGGGGCCGGATGATACACCCGGCTTTCACCCGGTGAGCTGTGGCTCCGGGTGTTGCATCTTACCCATGCCGCGCGTCGAACACCGGCGCGTAGCCACCGCCGTCTCGACGAATATGAGCACAGCGCGGGCCGCGGAAGTGGGCCGGTATGACGAGACGGCCGCTGTCCGCGGCTTCCGCCAGGATCTTCATCCGCGTCTCGCGCGCAAGCTGTGGGTCGGCACAGGATGATGTCGACAGATCGGGCTGGAAGACCTGCACCGGATTGTGCACGGCATCACCGCAAAAGATCGCGCGATGTTGTGCGTAGTCCACCATCAGCCCCATCTGGCCGCTGGTGTGGCCCGGCAGCGGGACCAGCCGCAGGCCCGGTCCCAACTGATGGCCATCGTTGACCAGATCGACACGGCCTGCCTCGACGATCGGTATGACGCTCTGCTCCAGGGCGCGGGCATGGATCGGCGGGGCACACCCGGCATCATGCTGCGTCATCCAGTCGGCAAGCTCGCGGCGGCCGAACAGATACCGCGCGTTGGGAAAGGTCAGCTGCCAGCGGCCGTTGTCCTGGCGGGTATTCCAGCCGACATGATCGACATGCAGATGGGTGCAGAATACGACGTCGATGCCGGCCGGGTCGACGCCGCACGCGCGCAACCGATCGAGGAAGCCGCTGCCGCGCCGCCGATGCCATGCCGGAATCTCGGGGATGTCCTTGTGCTCGCCGATGCAAGCGTCGATCAGCAGCGTTCGGCCGCCGGTTCGCACCACAAAACTCTGGATCGCGTGTTTCGCGACGCCCCGGGCGAGGTCGATGAACACCGGCTCCAGCGTGGCACGATGCGCTTCGATCAAGTCGCGATCGTAGCCGGGCAGGAATTCGGCGAGCGGAAGGCCGAAATCGTCGTCGTCGACGATGACGTCGACTGTGGCGTCGCCGATCGCAAATCGCATGACCGCTCCTTCCCGGAGAACCGTGCATCTTGCCGCACGGTCACTATGCAGGTTGGAGCCATCGATCGCAAGTTGCGTCGCTTGTGAACGGCTATCAGACCATGCCGCGCAGCAGGCCGATCAGGCGGCCGCACTCATCGTCCGTGCCGACCGTGATGCGCAGAAAGTCCTCGATCCGCGGCTTCTGAAAATGCCGCACCAGCACGCCGCGCTCGCGCAACCGCGCGGCGAGATCGGCGCCGCGATGGCTGGGATGGCGGGCGAACACGAAATTCGCCTGCGACGGCAGGACCTCGAAGTCCAGCTCAATGAGGCCACGGACCAGCGCCTCTCTGCTCCTGATGATGCGTTGCCGCGTCTCCTCGAACCACGCCTCGTCCTCGATGGACGCGACCGCGCCTGCGAGCGCGAAGCAGTCCAGCGGATAGGAGTTGAAGCTGTCCTTGACCCGCTCCAGCGCCTCGATCAGCGGGCGCTGGCCGATGGCGAAGCCGATCCGCAAACCGGCCAGCGCGCGCGATTTGGAGAGCGTCTGGATCACGAGCAGATTGTCGTGGTGCGCGACCAGCGGCACGGCGCTCTCGGCGCCGAAGTCGACATAGGCCTCATCGACCACTACCAGCCGGTCGGGATGCTCGGCGAGCAGCGCCTCGATCGCGGCGCGCGGCAGCGCGGTGCCGGTCGGTGCGTTCGGATTGCACAGCAGGATGGCGCTGCCGGGCCGCCGGTAGTCGGAAAGGTTCACCTGCATCGCTGCGTCGAGCGGCACGGTCTCGTAGCTGACGCCATAGAGGCGGCAATAGACCGGGTAGAAGCTGTAGGTGATGTCGGGAAACAGCAGCGGCGCATCGTGCTTCAGCAGCGCCGGGAAAGCGTGGGCCAGCACCTCGTCCGAGCCGTTGCCGACGAACACCTCGTCCGCCGTGACGCCGTAGCGCCTCGCGATCGCCTCACGCAGCGCGGTTGCGCGCGGGTCCGGATAGAGCCGCAGGCGATCCGTGGTCGCCGTGATCGCCGCCACCGCGCGCGGCGACGGCGGGTAGGGATTTTCGTTGGTATTGAGCTTGATGAGGCCGTCGATCTTCGGCTGCTCGCCGGGCACGTATGGCGACAGATTGTGGACGACCGAACTCCAGAAGCGACTCATGATCTGCGATCCAGGGATGAACGCGATCACAATAAGGAATACGAGGCGCCGATGAAAGCGCCTCTTTACTCTCTCGCATTATGACGCGCGTCGTGCTCGCGCGTTACCAGGTCGCCGTGCCCTTCATCGTCGGCTGCCCCTCCGCGTTCGCGGTCCACAGCTCCATGCCATCAGCGGTCTCATTGGCATTGACCGAGAACTCGCTGCCCTCGAACAGCGGCTGCAGGCCGCGATAGGTAAACTTCTTCGGCGCCTTGCCGCCGTGCAGCTTCGCCGCCATCTCGATGATCAGCGCCGCCTGCAGTGGTCCGTGGAAGATCAGGCCCGGATAACCCTCGACCTTGGTGACGTAATCGCGGTCGTAATGGATGCGGTGGCCGTTGAAAGTCAGCGCGGAGTAGCGGAACAGCAGCACGGGATCGGACACGTGCGTCTCTCGGTGCTGCGCCTTCGGCGGCGGAGGCGGAGCCTTGGTGCTCGCCGGCGCGCTGCTCGTCATCTCGCGATAGACGATGTCCTGCCGCTCGCGCACGGCAAGGCCGCGCGGGGTCGTCACCTCGTGATCGACCGAGACGAAGCACAGCGTGCCGGTCGAGCCTGATTTCACCGTGACGTCGACGATCTTCGAGGTGCGTTTGGCCTCATCTCCGATGCGCAGGCTGTCGAGGAATTCGATCTCGCCACCGGCCCACATCCGGCGCGGCAGCGGCACCGGCGGCAGGAAGCCGCCGCGGGTCGGGTGGCCGTCGGGCCCGAGCATCGACATCGGAAACACCGGCTGCGCCAGGCACCAATGCACCGTGAACGGCGCGGCGTCGCCTTTCTTGGGTTCGCCGACCTCCTGGAACAGCGTTGCGCGCAAGCCCATCACGAGATATTTGGTGACGACGTCGGAGGCCTCCGTGGTCTTGCCGATCCATTGGCGGAGATGATCGAGGTCGAGTTTGTCGCTCATGATTGTGTTGCCCGGGCAGGAGGGATTTCAGGAACGTCTGGTGCGCTCGCCGATCGCGGGCACCTTGCCGTAGTGCCTGTCCTCGCCGACCACGATCGCGGCCGGAGCGGGATAGCTGACACGGCCGTTCGGCGTGTCGACCTCGATGCGACGCAGATGCGGATGCTTGGCGAGATCGGCCATGGTGTTGACCTCGGCAAAGGCGATGCCGGCCTCGGCAAGCTTCGCCAGCAGCTCCTCGCGCGTCAATTTGCCGAAGCTGTCGCTGACGATTCCGTCGGTCAGCACCCGGTTGCGCACCCGCTCGACCATGTTGGCAACGCGCGGATCGGCCGGCAGATCGGGCTGGTCCAGCACCTTGGCGCACAGCGTCTTCCACTCGCGCTCGCTCTGGATCGAGATCAAAATGTCCTTGCCGTCCTTGGAGGTGAACACGCCATAGGGCGCGATCGAGGGATGGCGCAGGCCCATCCGCTTGGGCGGGTTTCCGGCTTCGGAGTTGAGCAGGGGCACGGTGCACCAGTCCGCCATCACGTCGAACATGGAGATGCGGATATCGGCGCCCTTGCCGGTGCGCCCGCGCGCGATCAGCGCTTCCAGGATCGCCGCATGGGCGGTGGCGCCGGTCGCCACGTCCACAATCGACATGCCGACGCGCGAGGCGCCGTCGGGATTGCCGGTGATCGAGGCAAGCCCGCTCTCGGCCTGGATCAGCAGATCATAGGCCTTGCGATGCGCATAGGGGCCGTCGTCGCCGTAGCCGGTGATGGTGCACGAGATCAGCTTCGGATAGTCCTTCAACAGCCGCTCGCGCGAGAAGCCGAGCTTGTCCATCGAGCCCGGCTTGAGGTTCTGGATCAGCACGTCGGCGCTGGCGATCAGCTTCTCCAGTTCGGCGCAACCTTCTTTCGTTGCAAGGTCGACCACCACCGACTGCTTGCCGCGGTTGAGCCAGACGAAATAGCTGCTCTGGCCCTTGGCCGCCGCATCATAGCCCCGTGCGAAATCGCCTTCGGGCCGCTCGATCTTGATCACCTCGGCGCCGGCATCGGCCAGGCGCGAGGAACAGAACGGCGCCGCGACCGCCTGCTCGACGGCGATGACGGTCAATCCCTCAAGCGGCAGCATGATCAAGAAACTCAGTACGAGCGAGGCATGCCGAGCACGTGCTCGGCGACGAAGGACAGCACGAGGTTGGTCGAGATCGGTGCCACCTGGTAGAGCCGCGTCTCGCGGAACTTGCGCTCGACGTCGTATTCCTCGGCGAAGCCGAAGCCGCCATGAGTCTGGATGCAGGCATTGGCCGCTTCCCAGGACGCATCGGCCGCCAGCATCTTGGCCATGTTGGCCTCCGCGCCGCAGTCGAGGCCGGCCTCGTATTTGCGCGTGGCCTCCTTCACCATCAGCTCGGCCGCCCGCATCGAGGCGTAGGCCTTGGCGATCGGGAACTGGATGCCCTGGTTCTGGCCGATCGGCCGGCCGAAAACGCTGCGCTCCTTGGCGTAGTTGGTGGCCTTGGCGATGAACCATTTGGCGTCGCCGACGCATTCGGCCGCGATCAGGATGCGCTCGGCATTCATGCCGGAGAGGATGTAGCGAAAGCCCTTGCCTTCCTCGCCGATCAGATTCTCGGCCGGCACCTTCATGTCGGTGAAGAACACTTCCGTGGTGGCGTGGTTCATCATGGTGCGGATCGGGCGGATCTCGAGACCGTTGTTCTTGGCCTCCCGCATGTCGACGATGAACACCGACAGGCCGTCGGTGCGCTTCTTGACCTGATCCTTCGGCGTGGTGCGCGCCAGCAGAATCATCAGATCGGAATGCTCGGCGCGGCTGGTCCAGATCTTCTGGCCGTTGACGATATAGCTGTCGTTGCCGTCCTTGCGCGCGAAGGTCTTCAGCGAGGAGGTGTCGGTGCCGCTGGTCGGCTCGGTGACACCGAAGGCTTGCAGGCGCAGCTCGCCGCTGGCGATCTTCGGCAGGTACTTCGCCTTCTGCTCGGCATTGCCGTGCCGCAGCACCGTGCCCATCGTGTACATCTGGGCGTGGCAGCCGCCGCCGTTGCAGCCCGCGCGCTGGATCTCCTCGAGGATCGCGGCGGCCGCAGAAAGCTTCAGGCCGGCGCCGCCATATTCCTCGGGGATCAGCACCGAGAGATAGCCGGCCTCGGTCAGCGCATCGACGAACGCCTTGGGATAGGCCATCTCGCGATCGAGCTTGCGCCAGTATTCGCCGGGAAACTGCGCGCACAGCTTGGCGACGGCCTCGCGAATGTCGGAATGGTCGTCGATGTGTTGATCGTGTGCGGTCATTGTTTCGTCTTGCCGAGAGGTTGCGCCAGAGCGTGTTCGAGCGAAGCGGGGAACGGAAATGGCTCTGGTTGCGGGCAAATCGCTCGCTGTTGTGGGGCCCCGGTAAACCCCCTATGCTCATTTGTTATAGCGTATGAAGTAGCCTTCCAGGATTGGCAAGCATGGATTTCCGGCAGCTCAGGACCTTCAGTTGCGTGGCGGAGCTCGGCAGCCTCTCCAAGGCGTCCGACACGTTGCGCGTGGCGCAGCCGGCGCTCTCCAGGCAGATCAAGCTGCTGGAACACGAGCTGCGCATTGAACTCTTCACCCGCAACGGCCGCGGCATGGTGCTGACCGAGGCCGGCCGGCTGCTGCTGGCGCGCACCTCCGGCATCGTGCGGCAGATCGACCAGATCCGCGACGACATCCAGTCCGCCGGCGGCGCACCGTCCGGGCGCGTCGTGCTCGGGCTGGTGCCGACGGTGAGCTGCGTGCTGTCGGCGCGGCTGGCGCGGCGCACGGTGGAGCGCTATCCCGGCATCTCGCTGCGCATCGTCGAGAGCTACAGCGGCCATCTGGTCGAATGGCTGCATCGCGGCGAGATGGACCTCGCCATCCTCTACGGCCGGTCCGCCGATCTGCATCTCAATGTCCAGAGCCTGGGGCGCGACAACATCGTCGCGGTCGGGCCGCGCGGCTGCGGGCTGAAGCCGAAGAAGCAGGTCGACTTCGGCTGGCTGATGCGCCAGCGCCTGGTGCTGCCAAGTCATTCGCACGGCCTCCGTGCGCTGCTCGAACATGCCGCGGCCAAGAAGAAGATCGATCTCGACGTCAAGCTCGAGGCGGATTCGTTTCGCGTGCTGACCAGCCTGGTCGAGGAGGGGCTCGGATATACCTTGCTGCCGCCGTCCTCGGTGCGCGCCGAGGTGGCGGAGGGCCGGCTCGAGACCGCCGCCATCGCGCGGCCGGCGCCGCGGCGCGAGCTGACCCTGGCTTCGCCGGTCGAGCATCCCGGCTCCAACGCGATGACGCTGATCGCGAAGCTGTTGCGCGACGAGGTCGCCGCGCTGCGCGCCGAGGGGCTCTGGGATATCCAGCTCGCCTGAGCGCGGCTTCGCATCAGCTCACCTTGAAGCCGAGATGGCCGCGGAAGCGGTTCTTCAGGTAGGTGCCGTCGCGCGGCGGCAGCGCGCGCTCGACCTCGCCGGCCGCGATCCGGATCCGCGCCAGCCGCGGGCCGCCGCCGAGATCGCGCAGGCTGGTGCGGAATTTCTCGATGCCGGCCATGTCGGCGATCTCACAGACATTGCCGATGCCCGCGCCATCGGCGATCACTTCGAGCCTGGCGCCGAGGCCGGAGTGACTCGGCTGCATGCCGGTCTCGCCGAAATGGCCGTTGTCGAGCACCGCGATCGAGAGATTGCCGGGCTGCTTGGTCGCGATCGTCAGCAGGCTGCCGATCCCCATCAGCTGCTCGCCGTCGCCGGTGATCACGAGCACCGGGCGCTTCGGCTGCGCCAGCGCAAGGCCGAGCCCGACCATCGCCGCGCCGCCCATCGCGCCCCACAGATAGAAATTGCCGGGATGCTCGCCGGCGTCGAACACGTCGTAGGAGGAGGAGCCGAGCCCGGAGATCACGAGCAAATCGCCGCGCTCGGCGAGCAGCGCCTTCACGGCGGCGCGGCGATCGAGAGTGCCTGTTGATGCCGACATCAGTGCGTCTCCTTGGTCCACTTCTTGCGGCCGATCATCCGCTGCGAGATCAGCACCGCGACCTGCTGGTCGCCGTCATAGGCGAGCGAGGCGGCGGCCGAGATCACCTCCTCGGCGTCATCGGGGTTCTCCAGCCGCAGCACGGTGGTGCCCATGATCTCGAACGCCTGCGGCGTCGCCCGGCCCATCGGGATCTGCCAGGGATTGAACTCGGCCCATTCGCCGCGCATCGTCACCAGCGTGAGCAGCGGGAAACGGCAGCTCGCCATCAGCGACAGCATGTTGATGCAATTGCCGACGCCGCTCGATTGCATCAGCAGCACCGCGCGGTCGCCGCCGAGCCAGGCGCCGGCCGAAAGCGCCACGCCCTCTTCCTCTGTCGTCAGCACCGTGGTCTTGATATCGGCATCCGCGTGCGACAGCTTGATCAGCTTGGAATGTCCCGCATCGGGAACGTAGGACACCTGCGCCACGCCAAAGCTCTTCAGCGTGCGGTAGATCGCAACCGGCCAGTCCCGGCTGGTCGCGCTGTCCTGGTGAACGGCAATCTGGTCCATCATGGCCTCGGTACGGGACGCGCATGGGCGCGTCCTCACAGCGCTGGCTTTAAGCCAGGTCAGGGGTTTATTCTCTTCGCATCTGGCTCGCCCAGCTATGCCGGAATTTTATAGGGCCAGGGTTTTGCAGGGGCCGACGCAAGCGAAATGGCGGCCGGAGCCGGCTGCGTCCTTTGGTCGGGTCGAACAACAGCCCCATTACGGCCTAAAACGACGCTCTATGCTAGAACATGCCGATTGGCGGCAGCGCCGGGGCTACATTTTCAAGGCTTCATTTCGCATATCGATATATCCGTCGCATTTTCAGGGATCAGGGCATGATTGTCCGAGATCGGTTTCGCGGCCTCTTCCCAAAGTATTTTCTCGCACTGTTTCTGGCCGTCGCGTTTCCGCTCGTGATCAACGGGTCGATCGAAGCCTGGTTCGGTTACCGCGATCAGCGCGCAAGGCTGGACCAGTTGCTTGGCGTTCAGGCGACTTCCGCGGCCGCTGAAATCCATAACTTCATCTCCGACATTGCAAGCCAGCTTGGCTGGCTGGTCCAGCTTCCCTGGACCGACGAGGCCGACGAGGGGCGCCGAACCGATGCGTTGCGTCTGTTTCGCCAGGCGCCGGCCGTCGTCAGCCTGACACTCATCGACAACAATGGGTTGGAGCGTCTCTACGTCTCACGGGTCGGCCTCAATCGAATTGAAAGTCGGACCGACCGATCGGCTGAACCTGCGCTGGTCGGCGCCCATGCGCGCCAGGTTTGGTTCAGCGATGTCAGCTACAACAGAGGCTCAGAACCGTATTTGACCATTGCGCTCGTGGGTAACCGATCCGCGGTCGGCGCAGTCATCGCCGAAGTCAATCTCAAGCTGATCTGGGATGTCGTATCGGCGATCAAGGTGGGAGAGACCGGCCTCGCCTTCGTGCTGGACCGGCCGGGCCGTCTCATTGCCCATCCCGACATCAGCCTCGTCCTCCGCGGGCTGGAAGAAACAACCTCTCAGCCGTTTCGCACCATGCGCGACGCGATCGGCCCGGGAGCGGGCTTTGCGACGGGCCGGGACGGACAGGGACGTCCGGTTGCCGCCAGAGCGGCTCCGGTGGCGGGTCCCGATTGGACCGTCGTGGTGGCGCAGCCGCTCTCCGAGGCTTACGCCCCGATCTACGCCGCGTTGCGACGGACCACAGTGCTTCTCGCAGGCAGCACCGTATTTGCTGGGCTGCTCGCCTATGCATTCGCGCACCGAATGACCGAGCCGATCAGGCTGCTTGAGGAGGGGACGGAGCGGATCGGCGCCGGATCGTTCGAGCACCGCATTTCGATCCAGACCGGTGACGAATTTCAGCGTCTGGCAAGCAGCTTCAACAGGATGGCTGGCGAACTCGCCCTGGCGCAGCAGCACCAGGAGCGGATCGCGAAGCTCAAGCGGTTTCTCGCGCCTCAAGTCGCCGATCTCGTCGACCGTGCCGGCGATGACAGCGTGCTGGACGGCCGCCGCACTGACGTCGTCGTTGTGTTCTGTGACTTGCGCGGGTTCACCGCGTTTTCCGCGGGCGTCGCCCCCGAGGAAGTCATGAGCGTGCTGTCCGAATATTATGAGGTTCTGGGCAGGGTCATTGCGCGGTTCGAAGCAACGCTCATCAGCTTCTCGGGAGACGGGCTGATGGTGCTGGTGAACGCACCCGTGCCGGTCGAAGAGCCGGCGCTGAGAGCCGTCGATCTTGCGACCGAAATGCAGAAGCGCGTGCAGGGCTTGATCGGCGGCTGGCGGTCGCGGGGCTACCAGGTTGGCTTTGGAATAGGGCTTGCGAGTGGATCGGCGACGGTCGGGCGGATCGGCTACGAAGACAGGCTCGATTACACGGCCATCGGCAGTGTCGTAAATCTCGCCGCCCGCCTGTGCGCATCTGCCGCAGATGGGGAAATCCTGATGGACGCAGGGACCGCCGCAAGCGTCAGAGGCAAACGCTCCCTGCAGGATATCGGGAGTCGACAAATCAAGGGTTTCGATGACGCCATTCCGGTGTTCGGAATATCTTTTTGATGTGCGTCGGCCGATGCCGGCCGGAGCGGTTCGGTGCAGTCCATTGGCGACTGGTTTCGGATCGTGGGATATACTTCCGCCGACGGCGAACGCCAGCGGGTCGATAGAGCATGAGTTGCGCTCATTCTCGTGCAGCCACATCCCACGGACGCGGCAGCCGCCGTGAGGTCCTGTTGTTGATGGCCGCCGCCGCGGCTTGGACCACATCCTCGCGGGCGCAGAAGCCGTCGATGCCTGTGATCGGCTATCTTTGTCCGGAATCGCCGGAGTTGTTCGGCAGCCGGCTGAAGGCTTTTCACCAGGGACTTCGTGAAGCCGGCTTTGTCGAGGGCCGCGACGTTGCGATCGAGTATCGATGGGCCAATGGGCAATATGCCCAGTTACCTGCACTGGCCGGCGAATTGATCGCGCGCGACGTCGATGTGGTGGTTGCACCCGGCGGCGCGCCCGTCGCGCTTGCCGCCAAGGCGGCCGGCGTCACCAAGACAATCGTTTTCGAGATGGGCGGCGACCCCGTTCAGCTGGGTGTGGTGGATAGCCTGTCGCGGCCGGGAGGCAACATCACGGGAATCTCGAGCCTGAGCGTCGACGTGTCGCCGAAGCGGCTCGAGTTGATGCACGAACTCCTGCCGGCGACGAAAACGTTGGGGGTCGTGACCAACCCGACAAGTCCAACCGCCGGCTCGCAACTGCAGAGGCTTCAGGCCGCTGCCGAAACTTTGGGGGTCCATCTGCAGATATTGAGGGCAAGCAAGGAAGAGGAGTTTGAATCCGTATTCTCTTCCGTAGCGAGAGAGTCGACAAACGCGCTTGTTTTCACCTCCGATCCCTATTTTGCATTTCGCAGCCGGCGATTGGCCGATCTCGCACTGAAGTATCGTGTTCCCGCCGTCACGCAGACCCGGGATTTCCCGACAGCCGGAGGCTTGATGAGCTATGGCGGAGATTTCGTGCAGTCGCATCGACGCGCCGGCATCTACGCCGGCCGGGTTCTGAAAGGTGAGAAGCCTGCTGATCTTCCGGTCCAGCTGGTCACCAAGGTCGAGTTCGTCATCAACTTGAAGACCGCCAAACTGCTCGGCCACGAGTTCTCTCCTTCAGTCGTCAGCGGCGCAGACGAAGTGATCGAATGAGCCATTCGCTCATGAACCTGGTAGTCCGGCCGGCACGGACCGAATGGTCCGGCCGGACCGTGGCATCGCATGCGCTCACGGGCTCAACTGTTGGGCTGTAGAAACGCGCCGTATTGCTTGCTCGTGGCGAACGCGGCGGCCGCCTGTCCGATGACACGCATTGCCGCCATCATGGGCCATGGTCCAAGGCTCACCCTGCGAACACCCGCGCGGGCGAGCTCGCCGATTTCGGGCACGCCTTGCGTCACCATGATGTTGACGGGCAGGGGCGTCAGTTGAACGAATCTCTCGATCAGCGCAAGCTCGGTGAGCCCCGGCACAAAAATTCCATCGGCGCCCGCATCGGCATAGACCTTCGCACGTCTCGCCGCCTCATTCAGGCATTGCTCGGGCGAGCCGAACTTCAGCAGAAACGGATCGGTTCGCGCATTGATGAAGAGGTGAACGCCGAGTTTCTGCGCGGCGTCCCGCACCGCCCTGATCTTCGCGGCATGCTGCTCCGGAGCGACGAGCTGCCGCTTTCCGCCAACAAGCCCGTCCTCGATGTTGATGCCGATCGCGCCGGCCTTCAGGATCCTCGCCGCCGAATGCGCGGCGGCATCCGGAGTGTCGCCATATCCCGCCTCCAGATCGATCGACACCGGAACCGGCACCGACGCGGTCATCCGCGAGACCAGGCTTTCCACGATGTCGAGCGGGGCATTTTCGCCGTCGGCGTAGCCGAGTGCGGCCGCGACCGCCCCGCTGCTGGTCGCCACCGCCGGCGAGGTTTTCGCGATCGCCTTGGCGGTGGCGACGTCCCAGGCGTTGAACAGGACAAGCGGATCGCCCCGCTTGTGAAGTAGGTGAAACGCTTCGGCGTAGTGCTGCTGTGTCGTGGCGTCCATTGCGCGCACTCCTGGTCAGAGAATTCGAAAGATGGTGGCTGACGCGGCCGCAGGTGGCGGCGTCCGTTCAGTCGGCGGCGTGCGTTGTGAACCAGTCCATGATCAGACCTGTGACCTCGGCCTCACGCTCGAGGTGCGGGAAGTGGCCGACATCGGTCAGGACGATGCGTCGATAGGGGCCCTTGAAGAACGGCTCTTCCTTCGCCGCATATCTGGCCGTCGGATCGTTGCTGCCATAGATGGTCAGCGTCGGCGTATGCATCTCGTTCATTGGCAGCCAGCGCTCGCGTCCCGCGTGGAACAGGCCGCCATAATATTTGAGCGCCGCCGTCATGGTGCCGGGAGACGACAGCGTCTCTTTGATCGAGCGGAGATGCGCGTCGTCCTTGAACGCCGGCGACCACAGCTGCCAGAGATAATCGACGAACGGCAGTCCCTCGACATTGACCGACGAGTCGGCGCCGGGGAGCTGGAAGTAATAGAAATGGAACAGCGATCGAACGGCGTCGGGATCCTTCCTGATGCTTGAGAACGTGACGGGGTGCGCGGTGTTCATCACCACGGCGGCCTTGATCGCCGATGGCGCCGTGGCAAGCGCCTGGAAGGTCGACGTGCCGCCCCAATCCATGCCGACGACGCGCGCCTGTCCGTCGTCGCTCAGCGCCGCGATCAATGCTTCGAGATCCTTTCCGAGCGCGATCGGATCGAAAATGCCGTCGGCGGGAATCTCGGTCGGCGCATAGCCACGCAGGAACGGCGCGACCGCGCGATAGCCGGCATCCGCGAACACCTGCAGCTGCTTTCGGTACGACCAGGCGTTGTCGGGAAAGCCATGCATGAACATGACGAGTGGTCCGCTGCCCTGTTCGAGATAGGCAAATCGCACGCCGTTGGCCTGCACGTATTTCAGGGCGGGTTCGCTGCCGGCGGCGTCAGGCGTTGCCAGTGCGGTGCTTCGGGTCGTCATCGCTGCTCTCCATTCATGTCGTCGTTGCTCTCCCGGTTAAATATGTGCGTAGCGCACATATATGGTCAAGTTGTTTTTTGTGCGCAGCGCACATATTATTCCCGGCATGGAAAACGGAATCGCCAATCTGCTGGGCGCGCTGTCGCTCGCCGTCATGGATCGTATCGAGCAAGGCGCGCGCGAGGTCGTCGGCCGTGGCGGCGAAACGCCCGCGGCGCTCATCGTCATCGGCTATGGTCAGGGCATGACCAACGACAAGCTGAGGCGGATTCTTGGCCTGTCACACTCCGGAACGGTCCGCCTGGTGGATCGGCTGGTTTCGGATCGGCTTGTCGAACGCCGTCCGGGCAAAGACGGCCGCGAGGTCGCGTTGCACCTGACGGCGTCAGGCGCCGCGTCCCGGAACGAATTGTTGGCGTCGCGGATTTCAGCCGTGACGTCGCTGCTGGACGTGCTGTCAGCCGCCGAACGGAAGCAGCTTGCGACGCTGATCCATGAGCTGCTGGCAAGGCAGGACACATCCGAGATGGATCGCTTCACGATCTGCCGGATGTGCGACGACAGGGTCTGCACCAAATGCCCGTTGCCGACCAGCAAGGGCCAGCACGCTCGCTAGAGAGGTTACTCTCCTCACGCTCCAGCACCTTGCCCTCATCGCGTGCTCTTGCTCGCCATGAACACGTACATGTCCCAGAACGTCTCGGGATGATCGACCTCGAAGCCGTGCCACTGATCGAGATTGGCCTCATCGGCCGCGCCCGGAAACTGCTTGCGGAATTGTTCGAGCACCGCCGGATCGTCAAACGGCTCGAACCCCTCGAACGACAGGCCATGCTCGTTCAGGAATGCCGCGATCGCCGGAATCGTCAGCCGATGTTCCATGACGTTGAACAGCAGATCGCGGCAGCCGCTCATGCTGTAGAAATCCTTGGCGCCGATCAGGGGTTTCCATTTGTCAGCTTCACGGAAGATATCCTGCCGGCAACGCCTGATGTCGTCGGCGGTGGCGCGATAATTGCGCGCCGCGATGCGATCGCGAGCCTCGACGATGACGCGGCGCGCCAGATCGCTGTAGAGCCCGATGCGCATCGCGCCGCCCGGCCGCAGCAGCGAGACCAGAACGCGCCAGCCGGCCAAGGGGTCGGCAAGATGATGCAGCACGCCGACCAACTCGATGCTGTCGAAGCTGCGATCGATCGAGGCCAATTCCAGGATGTCCGCCTGCGCATACTCGATGTTGCACAAGCCTAGCTCCCGCGTCTTGCGGCGCGCATAGGCGAGGCTGGTCATGCTGATGTCGACCGCGAGCAAGCGGGCGTTGGGATAGACCTGCGCGATCTGGATCGCATGCGAGCCGGTGCCGCAGCCGGCAATTAGGATATCCCGTTCGGCTCGCTGGTCCGCGGTTGCGACGGTCCGTCCCTGCGCCCGATCCGCTGCGAAGGCCGTCAACGGGTTGACGGTCCAGCGCGGATAGGGATTTTCCTCGTATTGGCGCATCACCTCGACGGATATGTCGTTCCTGATCGGAGTGAGCGCTGCAATAGCGCAGCGCTCTTCCATCTCCTCGCGGGGTTCGCGAAGCTGCATCTTGAGCAGGCCGGCCGTGGCCGCGGGCCAATCCCGGCGCAGCAGCGCGTCCGCCGCGGGCAGGGCATGAAGCGGGAAGTAAGCGGCGACAACGGCCAGCGTGAGCGGCGTGATCGCAGCGGCTGATGCCAGGTCCGGCAGCAACCGGTCGCGCAGCGCGCTCGCGCCTTCGCTTTCCGCCGCGGTCTGCGCATAGACATATTCGTTGATGAAGCATTGCCGCGCGAGCGCGCACGCAAAGGCTACGATATCGTCGTCGACTTCATCCTGATCCGGCCTGCTCGCGAGCCGCAACAGCTCGGCCCGCGCATATCCGAGCAGCACCTCAAGCTGCATGCTCGCCAGCGTCGTCGTTTCCATCGCGCAGCGCAGGAACAGGTCGTTCGCGAGCGGGGCGACGCCCTCGCTGCCGAACAATTCGGCGCTTGTGACCGGTAGCGGCCACTTGCCGGCAATCCGCCCGACATAGCTGGTGACGGTCGGGCTCTGCAGGATGAAGCCGACCGCCCTCGCATCCATGCCGAGCGCAAGCGCCTTGCTGAAATGCGCGGCCGCCTTGCTGCGGTTGCCCAGCGTCTGGTACGAGTTGCCGGCATTGTAGTGGCAGGCGGCGTTCACCTCGTCCGCAGCAATCGCCTTCGCGAACATCTTCACCGCGGCGCGGTGCTCGCCGGATGCCTGCGCAATCAGGCCGAGAAGATTCAGGCTCTGCACATGGGCCGGCTCACGGGCGAGAATTTGCCGGCAGATCTCCTGCGCTTCGTTGAAGCGGCGCATCCCGTAGAAGCGGCTGGCCTCGATGGCAAGATCGGCAATGCTGACGCCCGCAGAGACGAAGGCTGGTGCGTTTTTGCTGGACGCGTCCCGTTGCTTACCGGCCGCACGCCGCTCTTTTCGGTTCATGTTCCGTCAACTGGCCCATACTGCAAGACGCGGCGCATCAACCGCCCGGCAAAGACATAGGGCCGATCGCGGTGGTGGCCAAGAACTATCTAGGTTCAGCAAGGATCAGCACCGGAGGGTTCTCTATGCGCATGAAGCCGCAGGAGCCCCATTGGCGGCCCGGCCGCCTTGATGCGTCGCTTCAGCAATTCTTCCCAGATAGTCCGGAGCTGCATTCAGACGACCGTGCGCGAGCTAGCGTGCGTGACGGCTCCGCTGCTCTTGCCAGAAGTCGAGCACCGCTCCGACAATCGCCTCCGGAGCGTCCTCCTGCACGAGGTGCTTGGCGTTCGGCACGACGGTGAGGCGGGCGCCGGGGATCCGCCGTGCAGGTCTGCGCTGCGGCTCATGCATCGCGGCGGGAAACCGCTTTCCAACAGACGCGCACTGATCGCGTTTGTGGCCAAGCGCCTCGCTTTTCCGACATTAGCAGAATATCCGACGTCGGACGCGTCAGCCCGGGATTCGCACCGGCAGGTTCTCGATGCCGCGCATGAAGCTCGAATAGATCCGCTTCGGCTCTCCGACCACCTCGATGCGGTCGAACCGCTTCAGCATCTCTTCCCAGACGATCCGCAGTTGCAATTCGGCAAGCCGCATGCCGACGCAGCGGTGGATGCCGAAGCCGAAGGAGAGGTGGGTGCGCGGCCGGGGCCGGTCGATGATGAACTCGTTCGGCTTCTCGAACATCTCCTCGTCGCGGTTGCCCGAGACGTACCACATCACGACGCGGTCGCCCTTCCTGATGTGCTTGCCGCCGATCTCGGTGTCCGCAAGCGCGGTGCGCCGCATATGTGCGAGCGGCGTCTGCCAGCGGATCACCTCGGGCACCATGGAATCGATCAGCGCCGGATCGGCGCGGAGCTTGTCGTACTGCTCGGGATTCTCGTTCAGCGCCAGCACCGAGCCGGTCATGGTGTTGCGCGTGGTGTCGTTGCCGCCGACGATGAGCAGGATGATGTTGCCCATGAGGTTGTCGGGGTCCATGTGGCGCGTGGCCTCGTTGTGCGCCATCAGCGACAGCAGGTCGTTGCGCGGCGCGGAGTTGACGCGCTCGTTCCACAGCTTCGACATGTAGGCGTAGCACTCGTCCATCTCGCGGCGGCGCTCCTCGGCGGAGGCGACGATGCCGCTCTTGGGCAGCGCGGTCGAGACGTCGGACCAGCGCGTCAGCTTGCGCCGCTCTTCCCAGGGGAAGTCGAACAGCGTCGCCAGCATCTGCGTCGTCAGCTCGATCGAGACGCGCTCGACGAAGTTGAAGGTCTCGTTGCGCGGCAGATTGTCCAGCACGGTCTGCGAGCGCTGCCGGATCAATCTCGCCAGCTCGTCCAGATGCTGAGGGGTGAACATCGGCGAGACCGTCTTGCGCTGCGCCGAATGCCGGGGCTGGTCCATCGCGATGAAGCTTGGATAATCGTAGCCTTCCGGCACGTCGCGGATCGAGATGCCGCCGAGCTTCGAATCCGAAGAGAAGATGCCGTGATTGGTGTCGACATGCATGATGTCGTTGTACTTCACCACCGACCAGTACGGCTCGATCGGCGCGTTGGTGCAGTAATGCACCGGCTCTTCCTTGCGCAGCCGCTCGAACCACGGCCACAGCGTGTCGTCCTGGAACAGCCTGGGCGCGCCGGGGTGGAAGTCCTTGAGCGGTGTCGAATACGCTTCCTCGCGGGCCTGGCGCAGCAACTCGGCCCGGTCGGCACGGATGGCGGTCTGGACGTTCATGGTTGTTCGATCCCGGTTGGCTCGCGACGCGTCAGGCGGCGATGCGCACTGGCAGCGTCTCGTAGCCTTTGATGAAGCTGGAATACACCCGCTGCGGCTCGTCCACCACCTCGATGGTGTCGAAACGCTTGAGAATTTCTTCCCAAATAATCTTGAGCTGGAGTTCGGCGAGCCTGAGGCCCACGCAGCGGTGGATGCCGAAGCCGAAGGAGAGATGCGTGCGTGGGCGGGCGCGATCGATGATGAAATCATAGGGCTTTTCGATCACCTCTTCGTCGCGGTTGCCCGAAACGTACCACATTACGACCTTGTCACCCTTCTTGATCTGCTTGCAGCGGAATTCGAAGTCGGAGAGCGCCGTGCGCCGCATATGCGCGAGCGGCGTCTGCCAGCGGATCACCTCGGGCACGAAGCTGTCGAGCAGATCAGGGTTCTCGCGCAGCTTGCGATACTGCTCCGGATGCTGGCTCAGCGCGTAGATCGAGCCCGACATGGTGTTGCGGGTGGTGTCGTTGCCGCCGACGATCAAAAGGATGAGATTGCCGAGGAAGTTCCTGGCGTCCATGTCGCGCGTGGCGGCACTGTGCGCCATCATCGACAACAGATCGCTCTTCGGCGGCTGCTCGATGCGCTCCTTCCAGAGGCGGGAGAAATAGGCCGCGCATTCCGTCAGCTCGGTCATTCGTTCGTCCTCGGTGGCGACGAGGCCGTCGGGGCCGGGAATGGTGGTGGCGATGTCCGACCAGCGCGTCAGCTTGCGGCGGTCTTCCCAGGGGAAGTCGAACAGCACCGCCAGCATCTGCGTCGTCAGCTCGATCGAGACGCGGTCGACCCAGTCGAACACCTCGCCGCGGGGCAGGTTGTCCAGGCACTCGGCCGAGCGCTTGCGGATGTTGATCGCGAGATTGTCCAGATGCGTCGGCGTGAACATCGGCGCCACGGTCTTGCGCTGCGCCGAATGACGCGGCTGGTCCATCGCGATGAAGCTTTCGCGGCGCAAATCCGGATCGATGTCGCGGATGGTGATGCCGCCGAGCGCGGAGGCCGAGGAGAACACCGCATGGTTGGTCTCGATCTCCATGATGTCGTTGTAGCGCGTCACCGACCAATACGGCCCGAACATCGAGTCCTTGCAGTAGTGCACCGGATCGTCCCGGCGCAGGCGATCGAAATAGGGCCAGAACGCATCCGTCCTGAACAGCTCGGGATTGCCGGGATCGTAGTCCGAAAGCGCAAGCGAATTGGCGCGTTCGCGTGCGGCGTCCAGATTCGTGTTGTCGGCGAGATCGATGGTCCCGTGCATGAGCGGCTCCTCAACCGTTTGAGCTGCCGGGGCATGGCCGGCGCGGCATGTTTTACCGAATTACATTCTCATTCCGCGGTTTGCGCAAGGGCTCTCGACGCGCATTTGGCCGCATTGATGTCAGGCCAAAGCGGCCGAATCCGGGCTTTTCCGGTGGGGAAGGGGCCGCGGCCGCGACCACGCCCTTTTGAAACGGCGTTTGATTGGGGCGGGCGGCGGCCTGCGAATGGTGCGGGCGCCGTTTATTGACTGCCGGTTTTCTCGCCGGCGGGTTTTTCGCAGGGGTAGGTGTCCTGCATGCCCCACAGCAGCAGGAGAGCGATCACCATCTCACCTTTCGCCGAGCGCTTGTCGGCGGACTTGAGCATGATCTCTTCGGTCTGCTCGCTGCTCAGTGCGAGGTCGTCGGGCATGCAGAACAACAATTGGCCGCCATGCCGTTTCAGCCAGGCATTGGAGGCCATCAGGCCGCCCCTGACCCCGTCCAGGTACATATGATTGAAGATGCGGAAATTCTCACTCTTGGGATTGCGATAGGAATCCAGCCGCACGTCGACGGCAGCAGCCGGAGCTGCCGTGAGCGCCAGGAAGCATGCCGACAAGATCCATCTGGTCATCGCTCCGGTTTCCTCGCTTTGCGGCGGCGTCTTCGCCTCGATCGCCTGATCGTTAAGTATGTCATTGCAGCCCTGGGGTTCGACGCCGGCGGTCGATCCAGGACTGCGCGCTTTCCGGCATTGCCGTTAAGGCATGGCCAACCGCATCCCGCCAAAAATCGCCCCGCGATCTCGACCTTGTGTGAAACCTGGATCACACTCGCGACGACAAATCTGTGCTTTTGATACCCAGAGATTGTCCCGCCAGGAGCCATCCCGTGAACGACATGAGCTGGACCCCGCTGGGGCCGCCGCAGCCGCCTCCGCAACCGGCTCCGCCACCGATGCCGGTGGCGTTTTCAGGGAACCGGAAGGAGTTCTTCCGCCTGGTCGCGCGCGGCGCCGGGCTCGAGCTCGTCACCTTCGGCTTCTACCGGTTCTGGCTGGTCACCGACATTCGCCGCCATCTGTGGGCCAACACTGCGATCGACGGCGATGCAGCCGAATATACCGGGCGGGGCAAGGAGCTTTTGATCGGCTTCCTGGTCGCGCTCGCGATCCTGGTGCCGATCTACCTCGCCTACTTTCTGATCGGCATCGAGTCCGAGCATTTCAAGGCGTTCGCCTCGCTGCCGCTGGTCGCCTTCTTCTACCTGTTCGGCCAGTTCGCGATCTTTCGCGCGCGGCGCTACCGGCTGACGCGTACGGTCTGGCGCGGCGTGCGGTTCTGGATGGACGGCTCGGGCTGGGCCTATTCGCTCAAGGCCTCGCTCTGGGGCGTGCTGGTCGTGATCACGCTCGGCCTCGCGCTGCCGTGGCGCGAGGCGGCGCTCGAACGCTACAAGATGCGGCACTCCTATTACGGCGATCTGCAAGGCTCGTTCGACGGCCGCGGCTGGGAGTTCTTCAAGCGGGGCTGGTGGCTCTGGGTCCTGATGCCGTTCGCGCTCTACAGCACGATCTTCGCCCCGTTCGCCTATGCCGCGTTCAAGGCGGTCGAGTGGCGCTGGTGGCTGTCGGGAATCCGCTTCGGCGAAGTGAGGCTGGAATCCACCCTCCGCCGCGGCGCGCTGATCGGCCTGTACTGGAAGGTGATCGGCTGGGTCGTGCTGCTCGGCGTCGTGTTCGCGGCCTATCTCGCGCTCGGCACCTTGCTGGTCGCCAGCATGGACGGCTCCTCGATCGCGGACTTCTTCAGGACCGAGGCGTTCGCCAGGAGCATTCCGCTGATCGTGCTGCTCGGCATCGGCTATCTCGCCTTTGCGCTGGCGCTGAACGTGGTGTTGCGCGTCTATCTGATGCGCGATCTCTGGGTCCGGGTGCTGTCCTCGACAATCGTGCACAACATCGGGGCGGCGGCCAACGTCACCGCGCGCGGCGAGCTCGCCAACGCGCTCGGCGAAGGCTTTGCCGACGGCCTCGACGTCGGGGGCTTCTAGCTACATGGAATCCGATTCCGGCCAGACCAATTCTGCAGCGGCGCCGGCTCCCGGCGGTGTCTTCTTCGACGGCGTGTCGAACCGGCGGCGCATCGTCGCGCTCAAACTGTCCGACTCACTGGAGATCCGTGAAGACGGCGCGCTGCTCGCGCGCTGGGCGTTTCACGACATCCGCCGCGCCGACAGCCCGTCCGGCCTGTTGCGGCTGAGCTGCCTGACCGCACCGCCTCTGGCGCGGCTCGACATCCGCGACGCCGGGCTGATCGCCGCGCTGGTCGCGCGCTGCGACACGCTCGAGGCGGATTTGCCGAACCGCAGGGGTGTCGCCGCGATCGTCGGCTGGTCGCTCGCGGCCGCGGTGTCGATTGTGCTGGTGGTGCTGTTCGGCGTGCCGCTCGCCGCCGAGCGGCTGACGCCGCTGGTGCCCGACTCGTTCGAGCGTCGCATCGGCGATGTCGCGGAGGCGCAAGTCAAGGTGCTGTTCGACGGCAAGCCGTGCAGCAATCCGGCCGGCCAGGCGGCCTTCGCGAAGCTGGTCGGCAAGTTGCGGCAGTCCGCAGGCTTCGATACGTCGGTGCAGTCGGGCGTGCTGCCGACCTCGGTGCCGAACGCCTTCGCGCTGCCCGGCGGCAAGGTCTATTTGTTCGACGGGCTGCTGGAGAAAGCCGAGAACCCCGACGAGATCGCCGGCGTCCTGGCGCATGAGCTCGGCCATCTCCGGCACCGCGACAGCATGCGCGAGTTGATCCACAACGGCGGCACCTCGTTCCTGATCGGGCTGTTGTTCGGCGATGTCACCGGCTCCGGCGCGCTGATCTTCGCCTCGCGCTCGCTGGTGACGTCGTCTTATTCCCGCGACGCCGAGACCAACGCCGACAGCTTCGCGATCGAGACCATGCACAAACTCGGCCGTCCGGCCAAGCCGATGGGCGAACTGATGTTTCGCGTCACCGGCAAGGAGGGCGGCAAGGGGCTCTCGCTCGTCTCCAGCCACCCCTTGACCGAGGACCGCCTCGCGCGCATGGACAAGGCCGATGCCGCCAGCCGGCCCGACGGTCCGCCGCTGTTGTCCTCGGCCGAATGGCAGGCGCTGAAGGGCATCTGCGGATCTGGCAAGGGCAAGGTGTGACGGCGAAGCACGTAGCCCGCATGAGCGAAGCGACATGCGGGTAAGTCGCCCCGGATGTCGCTTCGCTCATCCGGGCTACGGCTTTGCTGGCTGACGGGCCTACGTCCTACTTCACCAGCCGGAACTTGCCGCCCTCGACCTTGATCAGGAACGCCGATCGCTCGTCATAGCCGTTGTGATCGGTCGGGCTCATCGTCGAGAGGCCGTTGTTCAGGTAGACGTCCTTGCCGCGCTCGAGCTCGTCGCGCAGCGCGGCGCGGAATTCCGCCGTGCCGGGCTTTGCGGTCTTCAGCGCATTCGCCGCCGCCCGCTTGAACAGCGTGACGGCGTCCCACAGATGCGCGCCGAAGATGTTCGGCTTCTGCCCGTTGGCCTTCTCGTAGGACGACACGAACTCGTCGCGCACCTGGCGGAACGGATCGTTCGCCGGCAGATCGTCGGCGATGGTGAAGGCCTCGCCGGTGAAGATCGCGCCCTCGACATTGGCGCCGCCGAGCTTGATGAACTCCTCCGAGGCCACGCCATGGGTCTGGAATATCTTGCCGGCATAGCCACGGCTGCGCAGCGCCTCCTGCGGCAGCACGGCGGGCGTGCCGGCGGAGGCGATGAACACCGCTTCCGGATTGGTCGCGATTACCTTCAGCGCCTGGCCCATCGCGCTGGTGTCGGCGCGCGCATAGACCTCATGCGTCGTCACGGTGAGGCCGAGCTGAGGGGCGAGCCGCGACACCTCCTTGTAATAGCCTTCGCCATAGCCGTCGGAGACGCCGATATAGCCGAGCGTCTTGATGCCGGATTTAGCGATGTATTTCAGGACGGCCGCCGCCATCAGGTCGTCATTGGGCACCACCTTGAACGCCCAGCGGCGGCGGTCGTCCATCGGCTGCACGATCGCGGTCGCCGCCGCGAGCGAGATGATCGGCGTCTTGCTCTCCACGGCGACGTCGAGCATCGGCATGGTCACCGGGGTGAGCGAGGAGCCGATCAGGATATCGACGCCGTCCTGGATCACCAGGCGCCGCGCATTCTGCGTGCCCTTGGTCGGGTCGGACTCGTCGTCGAGCGCGATATAGGTCACCTTCTCGCCGCCGATCTCCTTCGGCAGCGCGGCGATGGTGCGCATCTGCGGCTGGCCGAGCGCCGAGCCCGGTCCGGATCCGGACACCACGACGCCGACCTTGATGTCGGCACGCGCGCCCGGCGCGACCAGGATCGCGCTCGCAAATGTCAACAGTCCGGCCATGGCCAGCTTCATTACAAATCCTCCCAGCAGGTTTTTTTATCTGCGGCCGATGATAGCCGACCGCCGTCCGCTCGCGCATCATATCGATTCCGCCCGATCCGTCTGTCCCCCTGATTGGGGACATTGGGCGACGCGGGCAGGGTCTGCGCCTGCTCGAGTTCAGCCCTGATCGGCTGGAGTGCCGGAACGGCGAACGGGAATGGCGAGGCCGACGCCGTCCGGAGCTCTTGAACGGGCTCCGCCCGCCATGAACCTCGCGTTTACCAATCCCTTAAAGGCCGTGAGAACCAGTTTCCCTAATCGGGCGGCAACGACCTGCTGTTATTGAAGGACAGGAAAAGGGAGTACGAACCATGTTCAGCATTGTTCGGATCCTCGTCTTGATCGCATGTGCACATGCGGGATCCGTGGTTGCGGAAGTGCGGTGGGACGGCGCGCAGTCATCGCCGGCGGTCCACGTCCATGATTGAGCCTCATCCGATTGCGTCCGAGCACGCGCGCGCTATCTGCGAAGAGATTGGCGAGCGGCTGCGCCATGCCCTGCGCGGCGATTACGCCGATCTGCCGCCAAGGCTGCGCAAGCTCGTCGACGAGCTCGCTCTGCAGGATTGCGAAGCGCCGTCGCTGGTGCCGACCATGGCGGAGATGACGAGACCGCTGGTCGTCGCGGCCTAAGCCGAGCGTCCGCGTCACACGTTCTTCGCAACCTTCCGTGTCCGCGTCGGTCCGGCGCCGGCGATTGCCGGCTTGATATTCCACACCGCGCGCACGCTCGCGAAGGCGTGCGCGATCACCGGCTCCTGGCGGCGGGCGGCGAGGCTGGCGAAGGAGAGATCGCAGGTCAGCTTCACCTTGTCGGCGACCACGAACTGATGCGGCCGCGCCATCCGCGGCGCCAGCACGTTGTCGCGGGCGAGGCTGAGGCAGAGGCCGGATTCGACGAAGTCGATCATCGCCTCTTCCTGGTCGGTGTAGCCGATTCGCTTCGGCAATGCGCCGAGCGGGCGGAAGATGTCGTCGAGCAGCCGCCGGTGGCCGGAGTGCGGCGGTGTCGCGAGCCAGGGCAGCTCGGCGAGCTCGACCCAGCCCTTGCCCATCACCCGGTCGCGCCAGGCGATCGGTGCGATCACCCGGTAGTCGTAGCAAAGCAGCGGGGCGAGCTGGTAGCGGCCGTCGGCGATGGTCCGTTCGGTGAAGCTGTGATGGACGAGCTGGTCCTGAGGCGTGGCGTCGACATAGTAGCCGACGTCGAGCTCGCCGCGGCCGATCTGCGCCAGCACGTCGTCGCTCACGCCATGGCGCAGGAAGACTTCGGTGCGCTGCGAGGACATCGCAAGGCTGCGCACGAACGGTCCGAGCCGGGTGAATTCGGGGTCGAGGATGGTGCCGACGCGCAGCGTGCCGCGCTGTGCCTCGTTCAGCGAGTCCGCCATCGCCTTGAAATCGGAGGCGGCCGCGACCGCCCGGTGCGCCAGCGGCAGCAGCGCGGCGCCGGCCTCGGTCAGGGTGAATCCGGCAGGGGTGCGGTTGAACAGCTGCAGCCCGGTGCTTTCCTCGAGTGCCTTCAGTTGCAGGCTGACCGCGGGCTGGGTCAGTTTCAGCATCGCCGCTGCGCGCGATACCGTGCCCTCACGGGCAACCGTGATGAAGCAACGCAAGGCCTGGGTACGGGGAAGCTCGATCATCGCGCACGCTTATAGCACACTTTTTTGGCGCGCATCCGACCTGCGTCGTGCATTGTCATGCGATTATAATACAACCAATGCGAGAAGTCAGGACGGCCGCCACGCGACCATGCCTTCGGTGCGCGCGCGGACCTCGGGCGAAGCGAGGCACGAAGCATCTTCGCGAGACGGTGACCACAAAGCCCAGTCTCACCGGGGAGAGCACGTATAAGCCGTAACCCATCGCGCAGGAAAGGCCGGGTTGTTCCCGGTTGCACCTGTGGTCCTACCTCCCGCGTTTTTGTTACGCGGGACCCATGGGTGCGATCGGGACCCGGCTTTCCCTGCGCCCTCCTTGAGGAGAGGGCGGAACGAGATGCAAAGCTCGGGCAAAACATGTCGCGAAAATGCGAAGCTATATGCTCATCCTCATCTGTCATCGCCCGGCTTGTCCGGGTTGTCCACTACGCCGCAGTCTATCGGATTGAACTCAGAGGCCTCTGGAATACTGGATCACGTGCATGCGCGGGTAATGATACCGCGTGTTCGTCATTATGAATCGAGGACCATCCACCGCCGTCGTCCTGGCGAAAGCCGGACCCATTACCCCAAATGTCAATCGTTGCGCGATGCTGTGGCCGCGATCTCGTTCATTATCAAGTGCGGTGGTTATGGGTCCTGGCTTTCGCCAGGACGACGATTGGGGAGAGCGCACGCTCATGCCGCGAGAACGCGGCTGCGTGATTCACAAGCGGCGCAACAAACCCAGTGTCGTCCCGGCCTAGGCGTTGTGGACTCTAGGGATTCCCTTTTGAGGCCAAATCAGATTCAAGGCTTCTTTTGGGAGGCGGCCTTGGGTGTGATGGATCGTTTGGTGTTGAGCGACGCGGCTTGGGAGCGCATGGCGCCGCTCATCATTGGCCGGCCCGACCAGAAAGGTTCGACCGGACGCGACAACCGGATGTTCGTGGAAGGGGTGCTCTGGATCGTTCGCACGGGCTCTCCCTGGCGTGATCTTCCGGAGGCGTTTGGGGATTGGAACAGCGTGTTCCGGCGCTTCAGTCGATGGAGCACCAAGGGTGTCTGGTTGCGGATCTTCGAGGCGATGTCCGATGATCCGGACTTCGAATATTTGATCGTCGATTCCACCATCGTCCGGGCGCATCAGCACGCCGCCGGGGCAAAAAAAGGGGGTCTGAAGATCAAGCGATCGGGCGCTCGCGCGGCGGCTTGAGCACCAAGATACATATGGCCGTTCGAGGTTTGGGATGTCCCGTGCGGTTCACCCTCACCGCAGGCCAGAAGGGCGATGCCCCGCAAGCCGCCACGTTGATCGAGGGATTGCCCGCCGAGGTCGTCATGGCCGATGCAGCCTATGACGCCGATCATTTGCGCCAGGCCATCGCAGCCAAAGGCGCGATCGCCGTCATCCCCAACAACCCCTCGCGAGCCCTCAAACATCCGCTCGACAAGCATCTCTATGCCCAGCGCCACCTCGTGGAATGCTGCTTCAGCAAGCTCAAGCAGTTCCGTCGCGTCGCAACCCGCTTCGAAAAGACCGCCCGAAATTACCGAGCCATCGTCACGCTCGCTGCAATCGTCCTATGGATGCGATAAGTGTCAACACCACCTAGTGCGCACTTGCGCACGGGGGCCGGGACGACGGTGTTGTGCGCGACGAGCATTGCGCACCAAAAAAAGCCGCAACTCACTCCAGATGGTTCACCTTCGCCACCCAGGCGCGGACGTCGGCGAGCACGGCGGGCAGCACCGCCTTGACCTCGGCCACGGTCATGCCTGCCTTGATGCGGGGGTCGTACAGCAGGTTGAGGATGTACTGGTCGTAGACGTCGAAATAGCCCATCGAGACGTTGTCGTTGAACATGGTCCACGGCACGCTCGCGGTGTCGTTGATGGGTCCGAGCGATTGCAGGAGCTCCTCATAGGCGCAGTCGAGGAAGACGAAATCGCCGTTGTCGACGGTGAGGATGACGTCGGAATGCTCGATCTCGAAATCGTCGTTCTTGCGAAAGCCGGACAGGCATTGTGGGTCGAGCGAGGTGCGGATCTCCCTGGCGCGATCCTGGCCGTAGAAGGTCGCGATCGTGCGGTAGAGATCGCGGTCGCGCACCAGCTTGACCCGCACATTCGCCGCTTCGTTGGTGTCTGTCATGGCGATGTCGAGATGCTGCACGCGGTGGGCGATATCGGCCACGACTTTTGCAAGCTGCGTCTTGCGATCGGCGCGGTCGCTCTCGGCGAACACGCGCACCGGCCCGTCGAACTTGCGGATGCGGTCGACGCGGCCAGCGAGGTGATACTCGGCACCGAATGCCGTCTTCAGGAAGCCTTCGATGATCTCGCCGTCGGTGAAGCTCTTCTTCTCGGCGCGCTGGCGCGCGGCGATCGCCGGTACCTCGGTGGCGGCCGCGGGCAGCGCGGCATCAGCGAGGCAAGCGGCGAGCGTTGCGGCGATAAGGACGAGGATCGAAGGACGGTGCTGGGGCATTGTGACAACGCTGCCGCAAGGTTTGCGGCAGCGCAAGGCGGGATCAGCGATCTTGCCGAATGGCGGCGCCTGGTTCCGTTGAAATCGACGCGATCAATTGTTCTTCACCACCACCGTGGTGCCGACCGCGACACGGCTGTAGAGGTCGGTGACGTCGTCATTGGTCATGCGGAAGCAGCCCGAGGAGACCGCCTGGCCGATCGTCTCCGGCTCGTTGGAGCCGTGGATGCGGTACAGCGTCGAGCCCAGATACATCGCGCGGGCGCCGAGCGGATTGTCGACGCCGCCCTTCATGTGGCGCGGCAGGTCGGGCCGGCGGGCCAGCATCTGCGACGGGGGCGTCCAGTCCGGCCATTCCCTCTTGGCGGTGATCTTGTGCACCCCGCCCCAGCGGAAGCCGTCGCGGCCGACGCCGATGCCGTAGCGCAGGGCCTGGCCGTTGGGGAGAACCAGGTAGAGCCGGCGCTCGCTGGTGTTCACCACGACGGTGCCGGGGGCGTAGCTGGTCGGGTAGTTGACGGTGGTGCGCGGGATCGGGCTTGCGCCGCCGCCGCCGAAGAAGCTCGGGGCTTCGGACTGATAGCCGCGGGAATCGAAGAACTGGGCGTGGGCCTGGCCGGCACCTGCCAGGATCGTGAGCGCGGCAAACATCAAGGCAATCGGGCGCATGGTCGTCGTCCTCGCGAACAATCAAATATGCAGTCAGAGAGGCCACAATTACCTGCGTTTCGCAAGCGACGAAGCCGTGACCTCAGGCATTTTCGAACAACACGGTTTAAAAAGGCAACAGATCGGAAGCGATACCTGCATTGTCCGGCCAAGCCTTTGACGAAGCCGCTGAAGAATGGTTGATCTGGAGCGTTTTCGAGCGAAGTGGGTACCGGTTCGCGTCAAGAAAACGCGACCAAACAAAAGGATGAGAGCATGATCCGATTCAATCGGATCGGATCGTGCTCTGAGCGACCTCAAGAACATCTCGAAATGGGAGCGAGAGCATGAACGGTGCGGAAAGCCTGGTGCGGACGATGGTCAAGGGTGGGGTGGACGTCTGCTTCACCAACCCCGGTACCTCCGAGATGCATTTTGTCGCAGCGCTCGACCGCGTGCCGGGCATGCGTTGCGTGCTCGGCCTGTTCGAGGGCGTGGTGACGGGCGCTGCCGACGGCTATTTCCGCATGAAGGGAACACCGGCCTCGACGCTGCTGCATCTCGGCCCCGGCCTCGCCAACGGGCTTGCCAATCTGCACAATGCCAAGAAGGCGAACTCCGGCATCGTCAACATCGTCGGCCAGCACGCCGTCTACCATATCGGCTACAATGCGCCGCTGACGTCCGATATCGAGGGCCTGGCCCGGCCGATGTCATCCTGGGTCCGCACCTCGCCGGACGCCAAATCGGTCGCCGCCGACGGTGCCGCGGCGATTGCCGCCGCCAAAAGCGCTCCGCCGCAGATCGCGACCCTGATCCTGCCCGCCGACACCGCCTGGAACGAGGCCGACGGCATCGCCGAGGTTCCGGCCGAGCAGCAACGCGCGAGCTATTCGCCGCAGGCGGTCGATACCGCGGCGAAAATCCTGCACGGCGATGCCGCGCATACGCTGCTGCTCGTCACCGGCAGCGCGTTGAGCGAGCAGGGCCTGGCGCTTGCCGAGCGCATCGCCGGCAAGACCGGCTGCACCGTGATGGGCCCGACCTTCCGCCCCAAGATGGCGCGCGGCCGCGGCCGCTTCTCGATCGACCGCATCCACTACGTGATCGATCAGGCCCTGCCGATGCTGGCAAAGTTCCGTCACATCGTGCTGGTCGAGTCCGACGATCCCGTGGCCTTCTTCGCCTATCCGAACAAGCCGAGCATGCTCAAGCCGCAAGGCTGCGAGGTCCATCGCATGACCTCCTGGGGCGAGAATTCGGTCGCGGCGCTGGAGGCGCTCGCCGGTGCGCTGCATGCGACCGCGCAGGACGTCAAGCCGCAGCAATTGCAAGAACTGGTCAAGCCGACCGGCGCGCTCACCTTCGCCTCGATCGCGCAGGCGATCGCCTGTGCGATCCCCGAGAACGCAATCATGGTTGACGAATCCCTGACCACCGGCCGGGGCTTCTTTCCGCCGACGGCGGCGGCCGCCCCGCACGACTGGCTCCAGAACATGGGCGGCTCGATCGGCTTCTCCACGCCGCTGTCGATCGGCGCTGCGATCGCCTGCCCGGATCGCAAGGTGATCACCATGGTCGGCGACGGCAGCGCGATGTACACGATCCAGTCGCTGTGGACGCAGGCCCGCGAGAACCTCGACATCGTCACCATCGTGTTCGCCAACCGCATCTACCAGATCCTGCGCGGCGAGTTCGACAATGTCGGCGCCGGCGAACCGGGCAAGCGGGCGCAGGACATGCTGAAGATCGACCGGCCGACGCTCGACTTCGTCGCGCTCGCCCGGGGTATGGGGGTGCCGGGCAGGGCGGTGACGACGGCCGACGAGTTCAACAAGGCGCTGGCCGAAGCGGTCGCCGAGCCCGGACCGCGGCTGATCGAAGTCCAGATGTAGGGGCGTAGTTGCGGCGGCGGCCCAGAGCATGATCCGGAAAAGTGCGAAGCGGTTTTCCGAAAAGATCATGCTCAAACAACAACCTGAAGCGCGATGATGATTCATCCTGATCGCATCGCGCTTTAGTCCAGTCGGAGGCGTCGATGCAGACCGAACTGAACAAGGTGATCGCCGCCGTGGAGGAATTCTATGCGCAGGAGATGTTCCTGCTCGAGCGCGATCTCGGCGAGCGAACGCTCACTCACCGGCTGGCGGTCTACGTCGAGCGGCAATTTTCCGGCTGGCAGGTCGATTGCAACTACGACAGGCTCGGCGAGCGCACGCTGCATCTGCCGCACGGCACCATCATCTCGACCGACGACCATCTCGGCAAGTCGATCTACCCCGATGTCGTCGTGCATCAGCGCGAGATCCCGAACAATCTGCTCGCGATCGAGATCCGCAAGGCAAGCAATCACACGCCGCTCGAGCACGACGAGCACAAGCTGCGGGCGCTGACCGATCCGAACGTCTGGTTTGCCTATGCGATGGGCGTGCTGGTGATCGTCGGACACAGCGGGGTGAGCTTTTCCGAGGTCTATGCCGGCGGAGCCATCGATAGCGCGACATCGCTCTGGTTTGCCGAGCGGCTCCGCGAGAGCGGGCTCGCGAACAGGCGCGACAATGGCGCTCCGCATTAAGCCTATCGATGAATCTTTCTCCGCGTTGCAGTGATAGCCCGTTTGGATCATGCGTGGCCCCTGCGCGCGCGGCACAACAGAAGGTGCGGGAGGTGGAGCAATTCCTGGAGCTGGTGGTCAATTTTCAGAACGATCCGATGGCGGTGCGGATTATCAGCTTCGCAACTCTTTCGCTCCCCCTCCCGCACCTGAATTCGCTGGTCTGACTTTCGCTGGTCCAGCTTGCACTGATCCAACTTCCACTGCCCCAACTTCCAACGCCCCAACTTCCACGGCCTGAGGTGGTCGGCGCACTTGATTGCGACGCGACGGGCCGAGGCGACATCCGCACCGAGACAGTAAAAAGGCCGCCTTCGGGCGGCCTTTTCCGTGATCGCCAAGTCCGTGATCGCCAAGTCCGTGATCGCGAAGTCCGTGATCGCCAAGTGGATCACCGGGCGCGATTGTTTCTATTTATTGCTTGGTGGCATCGCTGCCGGTCGTGGCGGCACCGGTCGTGGCACCGGTCTTGGCGCTCGATTTCTTGGCGGTCTTCTTCGCTTTCTTCTTCGGCGCCTTGGCCGCCTCGCTCTTGGTCGCGGTGTCGCCGCTTTGCGCGGCGGGGGCCGGGCTCCCGCCCGCCTTGTCCTGCGCGAGCGCGGTGGACGAGACGAAGGCAAGGGCGGTGGCGGCGAGGATCAGTGTTCGCATCGGATGTTCTCCCAAGTTGGTTTCCGGCGAGCCTCAACGGGACAGAATGTCGCAGGGTTCCGCGGCGCCGATCATCAGTCCGTGAGCTCTGCGTGAACGGCATGGCCACCGCGGAACCGGGAACCGGGCGCCGCGTTATCTGGCCGGGCAGGAGTTCCGAGGAGAGACGCCATGCGCTGGCGGTCAGTGACGGAAACCACCAATACGGTGCTCGACACCGCCCCCGAGGATACCTTCTACGCGGCGGGCTGGACCATCAGCGGCGTGGCGACGCTGGCCACCATCGTCGCGATCTGGATGTTCGGGATCTGAGGTTGAACGATCCACGACAAGGCAGCCGGCGCGCTGTCGCTGGCGGCCGGTCGCGGCCTGCGTCGTCCGCTACTTCCGCAGAATTGCCAGCCCTTCCCGATAGAGTTGCGAGAAGCAGACCAAGAGCGCACTCGACAGCAGGAACATCGCCAGGCTGTCATAGTCGCCGGCCGTCGGCCAGGCGAACTCGAAATAGGGCGGCATGAACGCCCACCAGACGATCGGTACCGTGATGATGGTGGCAAACGCGCCGGCGGGCGCGCCGCCCATCAGGCCGGCGATCAGGATCGCCGGCACGAAGCCCGCGAAATAGAACTGCATGCCGAAGCTCGCGAACATCTCCTGGGTCGCGGTGGCCAGCACCACCGCAAGCAGGGCGACGACGAATGTCGACAACGACCAAGGCCGCAGCTTCAAAATGTAGTCGTTGCCCTTGCGCATCGAGACTCCCGGCCCCAGCGAGTTCCGGGAAGGTAGCCGAGGAGGCCTGCAAACAAAACCCCGTACGATTCCGAGGGGCAGGGTTGTGCTCGATACAGTGAAAAGGAACCGGCCCGGTCAAGCCGCCGCCGTATTGTCGCGCATATTGCGTTGCGGCACGGCGATTGGGGACAACACGATGCTCGAACTTCTGATTGTCGTTCTCGTCGCCGGGATCGGGTTCGTATCGGGGTACGGCGTGCGCGAACTGATCTCTCGCCGCAGACGGCGGTCCGCCCCGCGCGTTCGCGTTCGCGCGCCGCAGGTTCGCGCCGCGAATGACGACAGCTCCGCCCGCGGCTGGTATCGGCCGACCGGCACTCAAAGCGCCGATCACGCCATCCCGCCACCCGATGAACTCGACGGCGCCGTTCGCGACCTGCTCGGCCAACTCAGCCGGCGCACCGGCAACCCGTCACCCGCCCGCACCGCCGCCGGCAGTAAGGGGGAAGCGCCGGGCCGCCGCCACTAACGCGTCGGCTGCTTTGCATGGGGTTGTTTTCGACATTTTTGATGAGGCGGTCCCGAAGGGGAATGGTGGGCGCACAAGGGATCGAACCTTGGACCTCTCCCGTGTGAACCACAATCCGTAGATCCAGGTTGGCCACACGCAGCCACAGTTCTGTCGAAATAATTCGTTTTATTGCAGTGGCTTATGGCTGATTTGACCTCAGTTGGCCATAAGCGGCCGTACTGCATTTTGTGTGCCCCTGTTGTGCCCGCCGCAGATTTTCCCGTGGGGCACACAATTCGTGGAAGGGTCTGTGCCTCGTTTGTTCTCGAAGGCGCGGTCCTTCCATGCTCGTGTGCCCTGGGGCGGAAAAGCAAAGCAAACTCAATGCTGCTTTCCCGCCACTTGAATGATCCGGGCGCCCGCGGGGGCACACCGTGAGGAGGAGCGTCGGGATCATGCCGGAGCCGAGCAACCAACTGACACTGACCGACGCGGTGATCCGCAGCGCCACGATGCCACCCGGTAAGGCGCAGCATTATCTCCACGACGATAAGCTGCCCGGCCTGGCCTTACGCATGCGCGCTACCGGCGGCCGGACCTGGGTTTACCTCTTCACCAAGCCAGGGGTGAGAGGGACCCAGCGCAAGACGCTCGGCCCGTGGCCCAAGTATAATGAGAAGCTCGCCCGCAAAGCCGCCACCATCGCCGTGGGCGAGGTGGTCAAGGGCATGGACCCCAACGACGCGAAACGCGAGGCGAGGCGGCAACAGGCGGCCGAGAAGCAGCGTACCACGCTAGCGGACCTCATTGTCGAAGATGGTCCCTACCAGGCCTCACTGACCGGACGGCAGGTCGTCAACTGGAGGCCTGCGATGTCGGCGTTGCGGCGCGGACTCAAAGAGAGTGCCGAGAGTGGCGTGGCGGACCTGACGCGGCGGCAAATCATGGCGGCAGTCGACAAGGTTGCGAAGACCGGTAAGCGGGGGGCGGCCAAGGACCTGCGTAAGCACACCCACACGTTCCTCGAGTGGTGCGTTGGCGAGGGGTATGTCGAGCACAATGTGCTGGCTGGCTATCGCGAGCCCAAGGAGACCCGTGCACAGAGGGTGGGGCGCCGAACGAAGGGCCGTGCACTCACTGATGACGAAATCGTCAAGGTTTGGCATGCGTCCGGCAAGCTCGGCACCTTTGGGCTCCTGACGAGGGTGTGCCTACTCGGTGGCCCGCGCCGGAGCGAACCCACCCTGATCGAATGGCAGAAGCACATTATGGATGATCGCATCACCTTCGATGCGGCTTGGACCAAGATGGGCTTGCACCACGATGTACCGCGCACCCACCTCGTTGATGAGGTGCTCGCGGCCGCGAAACATTTTCAGCGCGCCAGGTCCGATTATGTCTTCCCGTCACCGAAGACCGGTGGCCAGATGTCGGGCTTCACCAAGATGGTCAACCGTTTGGTCAAGGACGCGGGCGTCGCAAAATTCACCATGCATGACTTGAGGCGCAGTCTGCGTACCATCATGTCGCGCTGCGGCTACGACAACGAGATCCAGCGGCTGTGTGTCGGGCAAAAGCCAAGCGGAATCGATCAGGTCTACAATCACGACGAACAGTGGATCATCCGCAAAATGGCATTCGAAGCGGCCCATGATTACATCGCGGAGCTGGTCGGCGCGAAACGGGTGGGTAAGGTCGTACGCCTGCAGCGGACGAATCCGCTCGACCCCATTAAGGCCGAGTTGCTGGGTCGTCTCCGCGAGCACTATGCGGCTGAGACGGCTTAGCGGCCTGGTCGGATCCGGCCAAATAGTCGCGCACCGCATCGACACGATAGAGTGGGCGGCCGTCGACGTAGCGCCATTTCAGCGGATGGTTCGGATCGCGCCGCCATTGCTCCAGCGCTCCGGGCGTGCGCCGGATGACGGCGGCCGTTTCCAACGCCGTCAAATTGGAGCCGCCTGGCAGCGTATCGATATCGAACGTCGCGGGGGGCGGCATGCCACGACTCTTGCGACGGCGCTTCGCGTTACGCGGCGCTTTGCTTGGCGACCCAAATGCCTCGTTCCGATTCTGGTCGTCGTTCATGCGCTCCGGACCAATGATCGGTCTGACGCGATAAGATCGTAGGCTGATCCAGCGAGAAAGAAATCAAGCGCGCAGCTAGGGCTGCTGGGCGGCTGTGGCGTACAAATAGGACGAACCGGTTCAGTTGGCCTAGGAAGCTCTCGATGCGCAAATTGCTTTCATTCGACCTTCGGCCTCATAACCTGAAGGTCATAGGTTCAAATCCTATCCCCGCAACCAAACAAGATACTGATTTGCAATCAGCTTTTGAGAGCCGCCCTTTGGGGCGGCTTTCTTGTTTTGTGCCGTTTCGCCACCGTGTCGCCACCCCGATAACCAGCTTGCGAGGTGTCGCTATCTCGCTTCGCACCCCAGGACATCATCGCTTATGTACCAATAGGTCTGGAATGGTGTTCGAGGCCTGCAAATCGCGCAGCACCTCATGACCTCGCTCATCAACTTCGCCATTAAGGGTGAATGGCTTCCTCGATGCGGCGCAGAACGCCCGGCTGATCGCGTCGGCTGAGCGCTACTACCGGATCATGTATTACGGCGGCGCCGACTCCTGGAATCTGCGGGGCACCCACATGTTCGAGACTCTCGGCCATAGCCCCTGGCGTAGATCACCGGCAGCTCCGGATCGCTTTCGCGGCAGCACTCCGCGATCTGCCAGCCGTCGATGGTTCCGGGCAGCCTGACATCGGTGATCAGCGCGTCCGCGACGTGGCGCTTGCACCGGTCCAGCGCCTCTTCCCCGGTGATCGCGTGGATGACGTGGTAGCCCGCATCGCGCAGCGCCTCGACAACGAATTTACGGATAAGGGGGGCGTCCTCGACAAGGAGTACGCTCACCGGCAGCTCCTTGCAGACATGGCGGCTGTGAGCCGCTTGAGCAGCCGTCCGGCGACTAATTGAAGATTAGCATGGACAGAAGGATAACCAAGAAGACAAAAAGGCCTGCAACAGCAACTTCGAATACGCGCTCAGTGATCATGCGTACCCCCACATATCTCGAACGGGGCGGAGAGCGCTGATCGGCTAAGTTCGTTCCCTTGGTAGGAAATCGAATATTTAAACATCCGGGGCGGGGTTTGCGAATCGACGAAAAACGGCAATTCTCGACAGTATTATCGGATAAAAGCAATTTTGGGATTACCGAAGAATGGATCTTAAGATCAGGGGCGCGCCGAGCTGGCCGCCTTGTCCGGCGTGCGGGAAGGGCATGGCCAAGATTAAGCATGACGCCGATGACGATGGTCGCGAGTGGTGCGTGTTCGAGTGCTTCAACTGTGGCCACACGGAAACGTCGGAGCCGGCGGTGTACGGGCGATAAGGGCCCATCCTTAAAGCGGCCCCAATCTGGGGGCCGCCAACCCGAACCTGACACTCGGGTTTTCTTCTGGCAGGGGGGGTGAGGGTTGGCTGGCCAGAAGCGCCAATTATACGCTTATGCCGTTTCGATGGTTCCTAGCCCGCCGGGCGTTCAGGAAAAAAGCGGCAATTTTCTCTCCCGAGAGTCACGAGGGGTATTCCGGAGCCCCTCATTTGCTGGGGCCTTTTCGATTTGGAACGAAGCGGATGCAGTAGCATTGGTCGCCGTGTTCGGCGCCGCATCGCTACCGGCGCTGAGAACGCCCAGTCAGACACTGGCCCCGGCTTCCTCTCGCTGGGGCCGTTTCTTTTTTAGGCGCATGGGATCAGCTTGCGCAGCTAGGTCGGCGGCCTCAGGCCAGGCGACGTTAGCCATTCTGCCATGCGGGCGGCTGTATCGTCCTGACGGGCCTTGCGTAACATGGCCTCTCGCTCGGGACAGGGTGGAAGGGTTTTCGTCGTCTCGCGGAGGTCGCGTGCCTCTTGGGCAAGGCGCTCTTCAAGATTCTGCGTTTGTTTGAAACGACGACGCTTGGTGGCCATTGCGCTGTCCTTTCCGTTCCGGGGAAGGCGGGAGCGCGCCTTTGCGTTCTCATCACCGATGGATACCTCGGGGCCGTGCGGTGATGTTGGGTTACGTTTTTGCCTCGACGCCCGTTCCGCGCGGAACCGGTTCGCAAAATGAAACCGTGGCACGCAGGTCGGCGTGGCGACGCAACTTATGACAGGGCGCGCATTGGATGTTTGTGCAAACCTTCGCCCATGACCGATTCACTCTTAATCAGGGCGCATCTTGCCATTGAAGAAGGGCAGAGGCTGCGCGATCAAAGGCGTCAGCTTCTCGGTAATCATGACGCGCTGATGGTGGAGCTTAGGCGTTCCATCTACGAAAGCTCTTCGATCCGGACACAGATTAAAGCCTATCGCGACGATCGAGAGTAAACCACCCAAGAAGCGCTTTTGCGCGACCGACCGAGCGCATACTTTCCTCGACGAGTTGCCTTTCGAGCCGTTCAAGCTCCCGCTCTGCTTCAACCGCGCTCTTCTTCTCGCAAATCTTGCGCGACCAATTCGATCTGCTTTGCGATCTGGCCTCAAGCAATTGAATGTCGAAATTGGTTTCGGCGACAGCCTTGTCCAAAGCGGCAAAGGCCACAGCCTAACCTAACCTATGTTAATGTCGAGGGCATCCGCAAAAAGTCGCACCCTTGGGATGACTGCACGATCCCGCCTGATTACCGGGAAACACCGGACAGACGGCAATCCAGAAACTTGCAATCCCGTACTGGCATTTTACGACCGGGCAATTTCGGAGGACTTGAATGCCAGCGTGGTCTCAAGAGGACGAGCAGCGCCTATTGCAGTTGCTTCGCAGCACAAATCTGACGCAGCGCGAGATTGCGTACAAGCTCGGGCGAACGGAGGCTGCAGTCAGCGCGCGGCTGACGATCATCAGGAGGCGAAGCGCCGAAGAGGACGAGCTTTAGCGTCATTCCCACGGCAGCTAGGAACGAACGTGGCCGAGCTTTGTTCGTCGGTCATTCGAATGCAGCTCACCATCCCCCTACCAAACCGCATTCGGACAGTGTGAGTGGAAAGCAGATGGCCCCAGCGTGCTCCGAGCGCTGGGCCATTCCGTTCGGAACAACTTGCAATTAGCGCAGTTCTAGCAGGCTGTTGAAAAAGGCGCTCGCCGTGGACCCGTGACCGTGATTCATTGGCTCCGACGGGATTCGGAGATCATGCGTGCGCCGCGGCGATAATCGAATGGGCGAGCTGTATAGCTAGCTTGATCTGGAGACGCGGGTGCGGCGTGATCATCCGCCGCGATTCTAACGATTGTGAACGAGGCGCTGTCGGCGTTGGAGCGGGAGTTTGCCGCGCTTTATGCGCCGATCGGACGGCCGTCGATCCCGCCGGAGAAGCTGCTGCGGGCGACGCTGTTGCAGGCGTTTTATTTGATCCGCGCGGAACGGCTTGTGAAGAGCGGCTGGAATACGATCTGCTGTTCCGGTGGTTCGTCGGAATCGGTATCGACGACGCAGTCTGGGGCCATTCTGTGTTCTCGAAGAACCGCGACCGGCTGCTGGAAGGCGACATCGCGGCCAAGTTCCTGGCGGCGGTGCTGGCGCAGCCCAAGGTGACGAAGCTCCTGTCGAGCGATCACTTCTCGGTCGATGGCACGCTGATCGAGGCCTGGGCCTCGATGAAGAGCGTGAAGCCGAAGGACGGCTCTGACGAGCCGCCGGCGCCAGGCGGCGGGCGCAATGCTGAAGCGGACTTCCACGGCCAGAAACGCTCCAACGACACCCATGCTTCGACCACCGATCCCGATGCCAGGCTGTACCGCAAGGGTAAAGGCAAGGAGACGAAGCTGTGCTTCATCGGGCATGGGCTGATGGAGAACCGCCACGGCCTGCTGGTCGACGCCTGCCTGACGCTGGCGAACGGGCATGCCGAACGGGTGGCCGCGCTGCACATGATCGAGCCGCGTGCCGACCGGCCGACAGCGATCACACTTGGCGCCGACAAAGCCCACGATGCGGAAGAGTTCGTCAATGAGCCGCGCTCGATGAACGTGACGCGCATGTTTCACAGAATACCAGCGGCCGTAGCTCCGCGATCGACGGGCGAACGACCCGGCACAGCGGCTATGCCGTCAGCCAGCGCATCCGCAAGCGCATCGAGGAGGCATTCGGCTGGATCAAGACGGTCGCCGGGCAAGAAAAGACCTGCTTCTGGGGCCGTGATCGCGTCGCATGGGCCTTTACCTTCGCTTCTGCCGCCTACAATCTGGTGCGGCTGCCCAAGCTGATAGCGGAGGACGCCTGATGGCCAAGGTGCCTGGCTTCGCCAAGGCCTTTGCCGGCCGCTGGCGCATCGCCGACATGGACAACCGGGACAGAGAGTTTCTCGATCTTGTCGAAGAGGCGCATCTCACCTTCGAGGGTAAGTCCGACGGTGAAATTGCCTTCGGTGCGCTAAAGGGCTTTCTCGACGTCCGCTACGGCGCGCGAGACGGTTCGGCCTGCGCGGAGTTCTCATGGGAAGGGCACGACGAGAATGACCCCGTCTGCGGTCGCGGGTGGGTTATGATCGGCACTGCTGGCAGGCTCGTTGGCCACTTCTACATCCACAATGGCGACGATTCAGGCTTCGTTTGCGAACGCGGCTGAGTTCTTCAACAGCCTGCTAGATCGGTACGACGAGGATGTGGGACTAACTTATCGGCCTCAGTTCTCTCCCCGGGCGCTGGGGCCGTCTTATGCGAACAGGGTCCGTTCCGGCCTGCGTCATCCTCACGAACGTCCCGCTCTCGTGGTACTCGAGCCAGCCCTGATCCTCGACGTACTCCAAGCCGGCCCAATACTCAGCCGGCGTGGCCTTGTCCTGGTAGAGCATCGGATAGTTGATCTTCTCGATGTAGGTCCGGCCGTCCTGCACGGGCTCGAATGCCCGGGCGTGCTCCATGATCCTGCGGGCGGCTTTCTCAGGGTCGGAGTAGGGACGATCACCCACGTATTTCATTTCTCATCTTGGGTTGTTTGGTCGGCAGGGAAACGATTCTCCATTCGTTATAGTCGTAGAGCCCGGCCCAGTGGTGAACAAGCATTCCACATTGCCGGCAATCGAAGCTCCCAGAAGTATTCGTATGGATTGCGCTGCGTTCCTGGCTCGCCGAATAGACGATGCGGCAGCCGGGACAGGTGAAATGAACAGTGACGGTTGGCGCCATAATGGCAGCACAACAATAAAGCCCGCTTAGTGTTCCTCGGTTGCCCAAACCGCCCTTCAACTGCATCTTTCTTGGCATGCCTCAGCGCGTCCCCATCCTCGCCGCAAGAAGTGCGGCCGTCGCGCCTGCCGCAGGCGATGCAGGTGAAGTGGGGCTCGAGGTCGGAGAGGCGCACGCGGTCCGGCCACTGATCGACCTTGCCCGGCGGCAGCTCGACGGAATGGCTGCAGCGGTGGTCCGAGCAGAAGACGAGGAGGCCGCGGGCGCCGGACTGGCGCATCTCGCCCGGGGTGATCTTGGGCTCGACCATGTGTAGGGCCTCCGAAAAGGCACCACGTCGCCGTCAGCGGCTCGAATGGCCACCCGGGCCAGCGCCATCACGTCAAAATCTTGGTCTTCGAGCGTGTCCGCCACGCCCTGACGGTTCATTTCGTGGACGATCGCCTCTGCGACCTTCATCAGTCGCGCGGTCTCAGCTGGGGTGTCTGTCAGGTGCATCAGGTCCGCGGCTTTCGAAACGGGATCACTTCGCCGTCCGCGGCCCCGATCGCCACCCGGGCCAGTTAACCAGCTCATCAGCGACGCCCTGGCGATCAAGCTCCCGGACGATTGCCTCGGTCACCTTCATGAGTCGGGCGGTCTCAGCTTCGGTCATTTGTATCAGCGTCGGCTTTTGGTGGCGGGGCGGAGGGAGAGGTGCACGGCCTATGGATGGGCCAAAAGGGGAACATAGGCAAGGCGGTGCGCCAAGGAGGACATCCCATGCGCACGATCGACTGGAAGGCGCTTAGAGGCGAGGTTTTAGAGACATTCACACCGGGACCGGCGATCAATGAGGTAGCTCAATTTGCATGGGGATTATTGGACGATCTGTACAATAACCTTGCGAGGGCTCTCATGGAGAAAAAGCGTCGCAACCGCGCAAAGCAAATCCTAATCTTGGAAGATCGCTTGGCTTTGGAAGGCAAGCGCCTCAGAGACCAGGCCCGTCAAGCTACCTTATCCGATGAGCGCCAGGTCCTCTTGCGAAAGGCGCGACAAATGGATGAAGCGCGCGAAATAGTGGAATTCCTTAAACTGTCTTGAGAGGGTTCCCGTCCGAGACAAAGCGGTTCACTTGGAACTCTCGCGACATCGCCGGATGCGTCCTGTTCTGGACCTTGATCCAGTGCGGGCACCTTCCCGGCGCGGTATGGCCGATCGGCGCGCTTTGACACCAGGCCCTCGAGCCCGAACTCGCAGGCCTTCCGGAAGAGGTCAGGGCCGATCTCGCCGTGCTCGTAATCCGATATAAATGCCCTCCGGCCGGCGCGCCAGCAGCCGCTGCAAATTGGTCTTGCCCATCGACAACGGCAGGGGACGAAGGTCCTCACCGTCCATGGCAAGGATATCGAACGCCAACATCTCGACCTCGGCATTGTGCTTGCCCGAGTGCAGGGCGTTGAAGTCGGAATAGCCGTCGATGCCGCGGATGACGGCCTCGCCGTCGATCACGAACAGCTTCTGGCGGTTCTTCAGCGCGGCCTCGACGATCCAGGGGAACCGCTTGGTCCTGATATGGCCGCCCTTGGGGATCAGCCGGACGCGATCTCCGTGGCGCTCGAGGCGCAGCCGGTAGCCGCTCGTGGAACCACTCTCGTCCGGCCGGAACCACTTTCCCAACCGTTGGCAGGCGGAAATCGAATTTAAGCATACCCGGAAGATAGGTATCTGGGCCGGTTTGGCGAATCCGAAGAAAAAGGCCCAGCGAGGGCGTACATGCTGAATCAAAAGGGGCCGTAACGCTCGGCCCCTTACCGGATAAATGAAAATTTGTTCGGAATGAAATCTAGCCCCGGCATCCAAAAACTAGAATCAAACATCCCCGATGTGGATTCCGTAGAATCCCGGGGCCAGACCGAAGGCTGAAAGAAAAGGCCCCAGCACCTCTGGGGGCCTGGAGGCCGGTGCTGGGGCCCAGTCATCCTAAGATGAATCGGGACGTGACCCGAGAAGTCCGAAGTTAACACCGGTGTCAGGAATTGCTAGATTTTCACGATGTCCTAAATCTCCGCTGCGGGTGTCCTACTGCGACAGCATCCATCGCTAGCTTAGTCGCCAGTCCTTCCGCTAAAATCTCAGCTTGTTCTTTGGTCAGCCTCTCGGCAAAGGGGCCATCTTTTCTTATCTGCGCTGGCCCTTTGAGTTCGCTGTCGTAGACCATCCAACCAGTGCTTCCTTTCCGAACGAGGAAGCGGCCTCGCATCGGGCGTCCAATAAATTCCATTGAGCTTGCTCGAGTTTCTCCATCATCAGCGAACTCAAACGTCAGGCGGCTAACCGGAGGCAGTCGTTGACGGACCTTTGGAAGTCGAGCTCGTTATGGCTATCGCCGGCTCCGTTGCCGCTTGCCCTCAGTACCGCCGGTCAGGAGCGCCTTTAGCTTCAGCGCATCGGCCGGCGCTGCGCTCTTCTGGTCGTTGTCGAAGTAGACGTAGACGTCGCAGCCCTGCCGCTTCCAGGACTTGATGCGCTTCGCCCATTGTCTCAACGTCGGTCGGCTGTAGTGACCGCGGTAGCGTCCGCTCGGACCGTGTCCGCGCACATAGACGAAATCCGCCGTGCGCTTCCACGGCGCCGGCGCATCGTGATGGTCGGACAGGCACAGCGAGATGTTCTCGTCGGCCAGCATCCGCAGGATGCGCGGCTGATACCAGCTCGGATGGCGAAACTCGAAACTGTAACGCCGCTTTCGCGACAACAGCTTGAAGAAGGAGGCGAGCCGGTCCGCGTTCGCCTCGAATTGCGGCGGCAGCTGGAACAGGATCGGCCCTACCTTGCCTCGCAAGAATGAAGCGCGGTCCTCAAGCAGATCGAGACTGTTCCGGGAGCGGTTGGAGAGGCGCTTCCAGTGCGTAATGAATTTGGATGCCTTCCATGCAAAGACGAAATCGACGCCGGTCTGATCTCGCCATGCCTTCACGGCGCTCGGTGTCGGAGTGCGATAAAAAACGCTGTTTAGCTCCGTGGTCTCGAAGTTTTCAGCGTAGTAACGGAGCTGATCCTTCAACGGCAGACCTCCCGGGAAGAAGAGACCGTGCCAGGAGTCGTAATGCCAGCCGGAGGTGCCGATCAGGATACGCGCCATGTTACAAATGTTCAGTTGAGGCGTTGTAGCGCCGAACACAGGTGAGACCCCGCCTCCCGTGGAGGGCTGGGCCGACTTCGTCAACGCCGTTTCGCTGCGCGCGTCTTGGTCACTCGCCGGTTATAGGGCGAGCGGTTGACGGGCCTCAGCGAAATCCCTTCGCGTTGCGCCTTGCTGCGGATGGCCGCGACCGGCCGCTGAAGCTTGATGCTCATCACGCCGGTCGGCGTGTTGCCTTTGGCGAGCTGTCGCAGCAGCCCGACGTCTGCCGTCGTCCACGGCTCACGCGAGCGACGCTTATACGAAGGGTTCGTCTTGCGCGGTCCCTTCTTGCCGATCGGTGAGCCGGGCCGCTCCATGTTGTACGCGCCATGTTGATCCTCCTTAATCTCAAGGCACGAATGAGCACCTTGGTTCCTTTTCGATTGCTGCGTTAGGCCGAACCAAATTGATCAAAGATTGTTCGCAAACATGTTGCGTGTCGCCTGACGCACCGCTTCTATTCCATCGACACCATGCATCAGGGCGATCTGTCCCTGTTGCTCATGGCGGATCGCATGGGCCATGAGACGAAGCCGGGGATCGCCACCTGAATGCCATTCCTGGTCTGCCATCTGCACTGCGCCGGCATGATGCAGGCTCATGAGCCGGATAAACGTCGAATCGAAGCCGCCATCCGCGGCAACGCGCGCTTCTGCCATCTGCGCCAAATTCAGATAGCCGGGCATCGATGACCGTTCGTTGTCTGAGCACATCGGCATCGGCTCGCCAAACCACCCATCCCACCAACGCGCGAAGATCATGTTCTCGCCCGACTGGGATGCCACCATGAGGGCTGCCAAGTTGCGCAGATGGGAATCCCGTGCGCGTGTGACTGCAAGGCGCGCAAGGATAATTCCTTGCTGATGATGTGTGGTCATGTGGCGCATATAGCGCTGATCCGCATCCCGCTCCCTGCTGAATAGCGGGAGCGGCGCGGAGAGCGCGTCGGCCAATCCGAGTCCGGCCGAGAGGGTCAGAACGCAGCCGGCCCCAAGTGCCCACCGTTGTGCGAACCGCACGGCTGTCGTTGCCGGAGCGTGACCGATCGGCCATCGAAACCAAGCGAACAGCGGGTACATCGCAGCCGATGACAGATGAACTAAAAAGCCGATCCAGTAGGGCTGCTGCAATGTGAAGATGGGTTGCCAGAAGGGGAACAGCGGGACCAGCACGAACCACTCGGTAGCCGAGGTCAGCAGACTCCAGGGGGCTGCCAGAGCTGCAAGTGCGACCGGATGCAGGCGCTCGGTGCAGCCGCCGAGCAGACCGAAGAACAAGAGCGTCCAGGAGAAATCCGCCCATTGGTGAAAGGCGATGCCAATCGCGATTGCGGCGGTGCTGGGATCGGACGAGAGCACGCCGTCGCGCGCCGGAATGGCCGCGACCGTCATCCAATCGACCAGCGGGTCGCGACCAAGCTGACCGGCCGTCACCTGGCTGAGCAGCGTCGAGAAGCTGCTGCTGAAGATACCGAGCTGGGCTGCCGCGAGCCAGCGTGGTTTCGCAGGCGTCATGCGGCGAACGGCTTCATCACCACCTTGATGCAGCCATCTCGCTTGGCTCGGAAGGTTTTATAAAGCTCCGGTCCCTCCGCGAGCGTGGCGCGATGGGTGATGACGAAGGAGGGATCGATCTCGCAATTTTCGATGCGCTCCATTAGCTTGGGCATATAGTGCTGGACCGGCGTCTGGGCCATCCGGAGGGTGAGGCCGCGATTGATCGCGCTGCCCATCGGGATCTTGTCTAGATAGCCTCCGTAGACGCCAACGATCGAAACGGTTCCGAAGTTGCGGCAGCACTCGATGGCCTGACGAAGCACGTGCGGACGGTCCGTTCCCATGAATGTCGCAACCTTGATGCGATCCATTACGGAATCCATGCTGGCTGTGGTCTCGGGCTCGGTGCCCACGGCGTCGATGCAAGCGTCGGCTCCGCGTCCTTTGGTCAGTTCCTGAATTCGGTCGTAAATGTCTTCCTTCTGGAAATTCAGTGTAGTCGCCCCGGATTGTTCGGCCAGTGCCAACCGCTCGGGAACCCCGTCGATTGCCAGCACCCGTTCTGCGCCCAACAGGAAGGCACTTTTGATGGCAAATTGTCCAACCGGGCCACAACCCCAAACGGCGACCGTCTCTCCGCCTTTCAGGTTGCAGAAATCAGCCGCCATGTAACCGGTTGGAAAGATGTCGGACAAGAACAGCACCTGTTCATCCGACAGGCCTGGAGCGACCTTGTACGGCCCGACATCGGCGTAGGGGACGCGCATGTATTCCGCCTGCCCGCCAGCGAAGCCACCGAGCATGTGCGAATACCCGAACAGTCCGGCAGGCGAATGTCCCCACATCTTCTCCGCCTGCCTGGCGTTCGGATTGGATCGCTCGCATCCGGAGTAGAAGCCGTTCTTGCAGAAGAAGCATTCCCCGCAGGAGATCGTGAACGGCACGACGACACGATCGCCCACCTTCAGCTTGGTGTTCTCCTTGCCGACGTCCACGACCTCGCCCATCGTCTCGTGGCCAAGCACGTCACCCTTTTCCATGCTGGGCATGATGCCGTCGAACAGATGAAGATCCGAGCCGCAAATCGCACAAGCCGAAACTTTGATGATTGCGTCGCGACCATGTTCGATCCTGGGATCGGCGACCGTTTCACATCGAATGTCGCCCTTGCCGTGCCACGTGAGAGCCTTCATGGGGAACTCCTAGCCAAAGATGCTGGCTAAGCGCAGGCTTCGCTCGATGTTCCTATTGCCTTAGGAACGGCCCCAGCGCTCCGCGATTGACAGGCGAGATCGAATGAGCGGAGAACGGTAATGGAAAGACAATTTGTGATTGTCACCGGCGCATCGACCGGTATCGGCTACGAGCTCGCTCGCATCTGCGCACAGCAGGGCTTCGACCTGTTGATAGCCGCAGACGAACCCGAAATCGAAAAGGCCGCCGCCAAATTGAGAAGCGAGCCCGGGGCGGCCGCGGTTGATGCTCTCCATGTCGATCTCGCGACTGAAGGGGGCGTTGCTCAGCTTTATGCGGCCGCGAAGGGACGGGCGGTCGACGTCCTCATGGCCAACGCTGGACGTGGGCTTGGGCATGCCTTTCTTGACCAGAACCTGGACCGAATCCGCGAAGTAATCGATACCAACGTGACGGGAACGACAAGTTTACTTCATAAGGTCGGCAATGAGATGCGTCGGCGCAACAAGGGGCGCATTCTCATCACAGGGTCTATCGCCGGTTTCACGCCCGGAAGCTTCCAGGCCGTCTACAATGCCAGCAAGTCTTACCTGAACTCACTCTCGTTCGCGCTCCGCGAAGAGCTTCGGGATACCGAGGTCTCCGTGACCTGCCTGATGCCTGGTGCCACGGAGACCGCATTCTTCGAGCGGGCCGATATGCTCGACACCAAGGTTGGTTCCGAGCCGAAGGACGATCCCGCATTGGTCGCCCGTGCAGGATTTGACGCGATGATGAATGCTAAGGGCGACGTCGTTACGGGTTTCAAGAACAAGATGCAGTCGGCCATCGCCAACGTGACTCCGTCTGAATTGCTTGCAAAGCAGCATCGCAAGGTGGCCGAACCCGGCACGGCCAAGCACGAGCCGGCAAAGTAGGAGAAGAACCTTATGATTTCGAAATCGATATTGCTGGCCGCGCTTCTCGCCGTCAGTCCAGCAGTCGCTCTTGCAGGTCCCGCAACACGGCCGGCCGCGATGCGGGATCCGGCCCTGTGACGACCGGAAAGGCCAATGAAGCGACGGATGCCGCGTCAACCAACGCCAAGGGGCATCCACCTAGTCAGTGATGAACAAGGCGAGCGAGAATACGGCGACTTCATCGCAGGATGCTCAACGGCAGATGCAAGGGCAACCCACGGCCGGTAATTGCATGTGGCGGTGCACGGAACTCTGCGCCCCGGCAGAGCTTCTTTCCTGGATGGATGCCAAAGCAAAAAGACCGGAAGAACCGCCGCCCGAAGCGCGTGACGGCTTTGTTCGCGTCAGAGGGGCGCGCGAGCACAATCTCAAGGATGTCTGCCTCGACATTCCTCGCAACGAACTCGTGGTCTTTACCGGCATCTCCGGATCCGGCAAGTCCTCGCTGGCGTTCGGAACCATATACGCGGAGGCGCAGCGTCGGTATCTCGAATCCGTGTCGCCATATGCGCGTAGGCTCTTCCACCAAATGCGGGTTCCCGACGTCGACGGCGTTGAAGGACTGCCGCCAGCCATCGCGCTGCAGCAGCAACGTGGATCGCCGACGACCAGATCCTCGGTGGGTAGCGTCACCACATTATCCAACTTGCTAAGGATGCTCTACTCACGCGCTGGCGACTATCCGCGCGGCCAAGAGTTGCTTTACGCGGAATCCTTCTCCCCCAACACGCCGGAAGGCGCCTGTCCCAATTGTCACGGTATCGGACGCGTCCATCAGGTCGACGAACAAATGCTGGTGCCAAACGACACGTTGACAATCCGGAATCGGGCGGTCGCGGCCTGGCCGTCGGCTTGGCAGGGCCAGAATCTCAGAGATATCTTGGTAACGCTGGGTTACGACGTCGACAGGCCGTGGCGCGAACTCTCAAAGAAGGATCGCGACTGGATTCTCTTCACCGAGGAGCAACCGTCCGTTCCAGTTTACGCCGGATACACGCCTGCGGAAACACGTAGGGCTCTGAAGAAAAGGGAAGAACCGAGCTACATGGGCACCTTCACCGGAGCTCGCAAGTATGTTCTTCAAACCTATGCCACCACGCAAAGCGCGATGATGAAGCGGCGCGTGGCCCAGTTCCTGTCAAGCGACGACTGCCCGGTCTGCAAGGGCAAGAGGCTCAAGCCGGACGCCCTCTCCGTCAAGTTCGCCCGCCTGGACATCGCTGAGATGTCGCGTCTGCCGTTGAATAAGCTAAACGCGCTGGTAAAGCCGTATATCGCTCGCGTCGAGCCAGACGAGGCCCATCCCGAGAAGGCGCTTGTCGTGCAAAGGATCGTCGAAAACCTCGCGGGACGTCTCGAAGTCTTGCTGGATCTCGGCCTTGGATATCTGACGCTCGAGCGGAGTACGCTGACGTTGTCTCCCGGTGAATTGCAGCGGCTTCGGCTCGCGACGCAGGTCAGATCGAACCTTTTCGGCGTCGTCTATGTGCTCGACGAGCCGTCGGCCGGCCTGCACCCGGCGGACACCGAAGCGTTGCTGCGGGCGTTGCAGGGTCTGAAAGCCTCGGGCAACTCGCTTTTCGTTGTCGAACACGAGCTCGACCTGGTGCGCAAGGCCGACTGGATTGTTGATGTCGGGCCGGCCGCGGGTGAGCAGGGCGGCGAGATACTCTACAGCGGACGACTTGCGGGACTGGCGGAAGTAGAATTGTCGCAGACCAGGCGCTTCCTTTTTGGCGCAACCGCCGAGCCAACACGAAAGGTTCGCGAGCCGAGCGGCTGGCTGAAGCTGCGGGGAGTCACGCGCAACAACCTCGACGGCCTGGATGCCGATCTCCCTCTCGGCGTCCTCACCTGCGTCACCGGCGTCTCGGGCTCGGGTAAGTCCACTCTGGTCAGCCAGTTTCTCGTCGAGGCCGTTGCCGAGCGGCTTGGCCAACGCCGGGAGGCGGATACGGATGAAGGCGTACTCGACGCGACGGTGCGTACGCTGGGCGGCGAGATTGCCGAGGGTCTCGATCGGGTCAAGCGGCTCGTCGTCGTCGACCAGAAACCGATCGGACGAACGCCGCGGTCCAACTTGGCGACCTACACCGGGTTGCTCGATCACGTGCGCAAGCTCTTCGCCGCGACGAAGCAGGCACGCGCCCGGCGATACGACGCCGGCCGGTTTTCGTTCAATGTCCCCAAGGGCCGCTGCGAGACCTGCGAGGGCGAAGGATATGTGTGCGTCGAGCTTCTTTTCCTTCCTAGCGTCTACACGCCGTGCCCGGCCTGCAAGGGCGCTCGGTACAACGCGAAGACGCTCGAGATAAAAATTCGCGACAAGTCGATCGCAGATGTGCTGGTGATGACGGTCGACGCGGCATTCGCATTCTTCGCAGAAGACGAGACGCTTTCCCGGTCGCTGGGCGTGCTGCGAGAGGTGGGACTGGGCTACATTAGGCTCGGTCAGTCGGCGACCGAGCTTTCTGGAGGTGAGGCGCAGCGCGTTAAGCTCGCCACCGAGTTGCAGCGGCCGCAGCGCGGCGGGACACTCTATGTTCTCGACGAACCGACGACCGGCCTGCACCCATCAGACGTTCGGAAGTTGAGCAGGCAGCTTCAAGGCCTCGTCGACGCTGGCAACACCGTGGTCCTGGTCGAACACGACATGTCGGTCGCGGCGAAAAGCGACTGGATTCTCGACGTGGGACCCGGAGCAGGCGACGACGGTGGCCGGATCGTGGCGTCAGGGCCGCCGAAGCAGGTGGCCGAGTCCGGAAGCCTGACAGCTACCTATCTGGTAAAGGCCCTCTAACCTCAACGGAGATAGAGATGCAGAGGAAGTCGACCGGCTTCATTCGAGTTTACCAGCGGCCTAGCAGCGGATGCTGGCCGAAAGAAATACGCGTGAATGCCGTGGTGTCCGGACCGATCTGGAACGCCAACCATCCCATCGACGATGCCGGATGACGCGATGAAGAACTTAGGCGAGCAAGTGCCGGTGAAGCGCGTCGGTCAACCGGCGGAGCTTGCCACACCTACTCGCAGATCCTCTGTCGAGCCACACCTCCTGCACGAAGGTTGCCGTCGCCGGAGGTAAGACGTCCATCTGATTATAGCTGGCATCGGGCATCGAGTGAGGCTCGAAGCCGCTTGTGGAGGAAGGCAAGGACCATGATCTCGTCCGAGGTGAGCTTGCTGTATTGACGCTTGAACTTCTGCGCGATCTTGGCGTCGACCATCTTGACGAGATCGCCGGACATGTAGGCGTTCAGGATCTCAGGATGGACATAGCTCTTTCGGCAGATGGCCGCCGTGTTGCCGAGTTGCTTTGCCACCTTCTCAATGGCCGCGACGACGTTCCGCTTGGCCTCTGCCTGGCTATCGTATTTCTTGAACTCAGACAGCGCGAGGGCCGCAAGTACCGTGCCGGCCCAGGTCCGAAAGTCCTTGGCGCTGAAATCCTGTCCCGTAATCTCCTTGATGTAGCCATTGACGTCGCCGGAGTCCACCGTTCGGGACGTCCCGTCGTCATCGAGATACTTGAAGAGTTCGTGCCCTGGTATCTCTGCGCACCGCTTCACGATCGCAGCGATCCGTCTGTCCTCGACCTGAAGCTTCCATTGTTTGCCCGACTTGCCGGTGAAGTCGAAGCGCAGCACGCCGCGGCCGATTGCCACGTGCTTGCGCCGCATTGTGGTGAGCCCATACGACTTGTTCTTCTCGGCGTACTCGGCGTTGCCTACACGGATGAGCGTCTTTTCAAGTAAACTAACGATGGTTGCCAGCACTTTATCGCGGGGGAGACCGTTCAGCTTCATGTCCGATACGACACGCGCACGCAGGGGTGGCAACGCGGCCGCGAACTGCATGATTTGCTCGTACTTGTTCTGCTCCCGAAGCTCCCGCCATTTCGGGTGATACAGGTACTGCTTACGCCCGCGTGCGTCCAATCCGGTTGCCTGGATGTGGCCGTAGGGAGACGGGCATATCCAGACGAACTCGTACGCCGGAGGGATGCCGATCGATTTGATGCGGCGGATGACCGCTTGATCGATAATCGGCTTGCCGTCTTTATCGTAGTAAGTGAACGAAGTCCCGGTCCGCTTGCGCCGGTAGCCCGGAGCCGCATTGCTCACATATCGCAAGCCTTCCTCCGCGATAGCGGCGGCGACATCGGCCGTGCGGTCTAGCCCTTCGTCCTTACTTACTCGCAGCATTTGTACGTCCTTGCCGTAAGCGCGGAATCCGAGGCCTCGGACAAGAAAAGTTCGATCGGTCTTTTAGTTCCCAGCCGCGTAAAGAAGTACGTTTAACCGGGCCCGCGGGCCTTCGCGCGTCATGTCCGTTGTCTTCTTATCAGAGCGAAGGCTTGGGCACCGGTTGGTGCAGTACGGCTGCTTCGCCGCCTTCAACTCCGCGAGCTTTCCATGGAACTCTTCCAAGGTTTGATGGCTGAAGCCAGTGCCGACATGCCCGATGTACCGCCACGCAGCTTCTTCACGCACCGCCAGGACCAGGGTGCCGAAGTAGGCCATCGCCATCCGGCTGCATCGCGCAGCGCGGGAAGTCTACACTTGGAGCGCTTGAAGCCGTGGCGCTACGCCATGCATCGAGTTGTGAGGAACCGGGATGCGTAGCTATTCTCGATCGTTGTGACGTTTGACTCCAGTGCGCCGGCTACAATGACGGAGCTTCGTGACCTGAACTGGCGGCGCCCGCTCTCCTGAAGCGCAATCCAGGCGAGGAGGTTGTTTCATCGAGACAGATGAGCAATTGGCTGCCACTGTCGTCTATGCCGATCTGAAGCGGCGTGCCTTGATCTGCAGATCGCCGACGCTTGGTGAGGGCGGCTGCTTCTTAACGCCAGCCGGCGAGCTCGCCATTGCCGAGATCGGAACAGCGCACGGCACTTCACCAATCAGCCCGAAGGAAATATCGCTCCTTAAGCCTGCTCGTCGTGGTCTTTACGGCATCTTGGATGCGATCGACGTCGGCGCCGTCCCGGACGGTGACGTTGAGCCGCCAAGTCCGGTCTCTCGGATAGACTTCGACATCGATAACGTATTCGCCACTGGGAACGCTTCGAAGTTCTCGAAGGGCTACCAGCTCCAGATCCCTTGCAGAGATCATCGTGGTGACCACCGCAGTACTCCATACGAGGCGGGGAATAACTCGGATCGCAAGGACGTTGTTCCTATGACCGCTTGTGAAGGATGAGTGACGAATGACGCCAACTCGTTAGCGGAATCCGATTCCTCAACGTGTCGCAGGTCTGGAGCCGGGCGACCAGGATGCGGCGCTGGCGTCCGGCTACAATGAACCGCTAGTCCGGATCGTGCCGACGGCTCGGGAGATCCTCAGGCCGAGACCGTTGCGGATTGGCTGGCATTGCTCGGCATCACCACGGTGGCGTTCCGCGGTCTGGTGGTATTGGCGCGCGATGAGCCGATCTGGCGGATGGCTGAGCGGCAAGCGCTGCAGTGAGCGCACGATCCACGTATCGGTCCCATAGCAGCTGGCAGGATTTGCGCAATCTCGTCCGGGTCATATCGGCCTGCACCCTCGGGCTTTGGGCATTTGCGGCCGGCCCTCGACCGGTCTGTGGCTCTGATCCTCGGCCATTTCGGCGACACCGGGCTCGATCTGCCGGTGATCGACGAGGGGCTCTGCCTGCACATCTGCCAAACGTTGTGGAGGAGCGCGGTTTGGGCGGGATTAACTCGGTCGTTAATCCGCACGGCAAGGTCTGAATTTTGCGGCGTCGGTTGGATGAAGGATGGCAAGCCGTGGCACGGCGGCGCGACAAAGCGGGCCAATTTGAGGAGCGCCGATGGTCGACCTTGCCGATTACACGAAGCCGATCCGGGATCAGCTGAAATCTGAGGCCGACCGTTGCTAGGCTGCGGCGCTCGGCGCCCGCTGCGGTAACGGTCGAGAGCGCTCTCTGGATGCCTGATCGAGGCATAGCGACGACCGCCAAGCCGGTTCAATGCGACCTGGCCCTCCATGCAAGGGCGGGGGATGGTTCGTGGTTGAGCCTGAAACGGCCACAGCAGCGGTCGAACTGGCCTCGGTGCGCATTCGCTCGTTGGCAGCCATGGCATGGCACGACCAGCTAATACGGCAACGCCGGGAATAGGGAACGATCCCGGTCGGTTGATGGTCTGTTCAGTGCCGACCGTCATCGGCGTTGAACAAGGGATGACGTAGAAAACTCGGTCTGGGCACCTGACCGTCTCGTGCTGAGGCCCTTCCTTTGCGCGAAGCGATGCGATTTTGAGACAAAGCTGTATGACGCCCAATGAACGCCGGGTGGCTTTTGTCGTGTCGATCGTTGCCGGCGGCATGACGTACTTCCGGTAGCGGCAGGTCTACGGCTAGCCCGGGCGACTATTGGAACCATTCACGAGTTGGCTCTCTAGTTCGGAAGCGCGATTTTCCAAGTCATCCATCTCGAGTCGGATTTTGAGAGCTAAATCCGTGTCCTTTCTTTGCTTAGCCAGGGCGAGGTCCGTCTCTAACTCGCTCAGGTCCATCAAAACGTTGCCCAATTCTACGCTCGTCGCATAGGTCGGATCATCTTCAAGGTGGCTGTATCGGCTCCCGACCGCTGTACGAGATCGAGCCTCCTTATCGCGTTCGCGGTCGCCGATTGTGGAGAGATTGCTTGGCGGGCTAGCGTGCTCGTCACGTTCATCGGCGATATGTCGACTTTGGCTATCGCGATCACGCCGGGTTTTCCGCGCCAGCAGGTAAACGACCATCACAGTGGCTAGGCCGATAACGAGCGCAATGGCTAGACCGATGACGCTCATTTGTTACACCCTTATCCGTCTCCATAGGTCGAATTGACTTTAGACGCAGCCGATCGTTGCTCCCAAATCAGCTTGCGTGGATAGATGCGCCCGCCCGACACCGCCGAGCGTGTTTTCAAACGAGCACGGCAGAAGACGTTCCAAAGTAGAGAGAAATAGATGGCGCACGCATCAAAACCGGCGGCTGCAAGAAGGGCACGCCGAACAAGTTTTCAGAGCAGCCGAGCGCTGAAACCCCTACCGGGCAAAAGCCTATTCTCGGGCCGCCGATAGCCTGGCGGCCATCGCGGTGCCTCTCGAGTGCTCGTCTCCGAGGACCGGCTCACGGAGGATCCCCGGCGTCGCCTTGTCCCCGCAGAAAGTGGATCTTCTCGATGTAGATCCGGCCAGCTTGAGTCGACTCAAACGTCCCTGCGTGCTCGATGATCCGGCGGCTTGCGATGAAACCTTACGCCGCATTGCCGAGGTGCCGGCTGCTTGATCTAATGACGCTTGGCTTTCATTCAGGGATTGCCTTGAACAGATTTGAGATAGGCATTCATTTCGTCACGCTGGCGGCGGCTTTTGCGCTCGCTGTGCCGATTGGATGGGATCGCGAGAACCGGGCGCGCAGTGCGGGGCTGCGCACTTTTCCGCCGGTCGCGCTGGCCAACCCTGGTCAAGGACGAGGACGATCCTCATTAAGTATTTAAGGCCGGCTCTCGCGAAGAGTCTGGGATGGATCGGCGCCACCGGCCACGCCGGACTCGGTCGTCGGAAGCAAAGAAGCGACCCCAGTAAGGCATGCTGGGACCGCTGCTTTACTTCCGAGCCACAGTTTACTTCTTCATGTGATCTTTCGACGTCGCGCCACTCTTGTCCGTCGTGCCTTCCTTCAGTTTTGGGTCATTCTGGGTTGCGCCGGGATTCGCGGCGCTGGGACTGCTGGACGAGCCCTGACCGGTGGTCGCCGCCGGTGAGTTTCCGCCGCCGCTGCCGCCGCCACTGCCGCCACCACCGCCGCCACCCTGTGCGCTGGCTGCAGCAATTGAGGCGACCACGAACACGGTGGTCAAGGCGATTTTTGCGATTTTCATTTGATCGCTTCCTTCCTGTTTTTAGTGAACAGACAGGGAAACAGAACGCGTTTGAGATCGTTCCTCCTACTGCAGCGAAAAGGCCCCGACGCTGAGGAGACATGCGTCGGGGCCTTCAGTAGGCGAATTGGGAAACGGAATTTGTGCGTCAGCGACCTATTCCGGTTCCTTCGCCATAGAGTTCGCGCTCGCGCTGGATCTGATCGCTGCTGAGTGGCTCTGCCGCAGGATCAAAGCCCTTCCATCCAGACTGTTGCCATGCCGCTGTGCGCTTGCTGATGTCGACTGACGACCGATCGAGCACAGCCTCTGCTCGACCGCGATCCTGTTCGTTGACACGTGCACAGACGAGTGTTCCGCCGCGACGCACGCCCTCGGCATATCGCTGGGCTTCTTCTTCCGGAACGCCCGCTTGAGTCAACGCGCCGATGACGCCGCCCGTTGCGGCGCCTGCGACAGCACCGGCCGCGGTGGAGACGAGCCATCCAGCGGCGACGACCGGGCCGAGGCCAGGAATTGCGAGCAAGCCGAGACCCGCAAGCAATCCTGCAGCTCCGCCCAGACCTGCGCCGATGCCCGCACCTGCGCCTGCTCCTTCTGCTCGGTCGTCAACGCCGTCGCGGTCTCGATCAACTTTTCCATCCCGGCCGTGCCAGCCTTCCCCATTGTTTGCGATGACGCTGATATCGGAGGAGGGCACGCCGCTCTGCTCGAGTCGCTGGACGACACGCTCAGCGTCGGCATAGTTGTCATAGAGGCGAGAAATTGTAGTGGTCATGCTGGTCTTCCTTTCTAGTTCGCCGGGTTCACGTTGCCCTGGAAGTCCAGGCTGACTTCGGTCTGGTTGCCTCCCTTGGTGGCCTTTCCTCTCCAGACGCCATTATCGTCCTTCTTGAGGTCGGAAACGCCGGAATAACCGGCAGCTTCGATCCGTGACTTCGCTTGCCCCTCGGTAAAGCTGTTTCGGCCCGCCACGGGTACGTTCGAGTTGTTTTCACCCGAACGATTGACGGCGCTATTGCTTGGGCCGCTCTGCGCTGGTGGCGTTTGCGCCGAGACAGGCGCTGAGCTCAGCAGAGCTGCCGTGGATATGATAGCAAAGACTCGCAACATCTGTTTGTCCTCTGGTTGGGTAATTGCCGAGGACAAATGAACATCAATTGGGTTGGTTGCTAAGTGCGTTACTCAACCGCAGGCAGACTGACTTCGTTGCTTTTGAATTATCGCAGGTTAATAGATCAGCTCTGATTTGTTTCTCGCAGCAGTTGGGCGGTGCCGCAAGTTACGCTGGTCCGTTCCTTGGGAAGCGAAGGCGAACAGACCCTTGCCGGTTTGCGACATTCTCGCGAAGGTGCTGCTCTCGTGTCACTGGAATCCTGTCGGGGACCAGCTCTTCGAATTGGCCGTGGTATAGTTGCTCGTCAAAATCAACCCATCTGTGTGAGTTGGCTTTTGGTCACTTAGGCACCGGCCACCGTCGCTTTGACCGTCTTGTGTTGCGTGACAATGAAAGTGGGCGATGCTAATCGATTTCGGCGCGTTGCGGCCGATCGCGGAGGATGAGCGGAACTGCGATCTGGCGGCCTGACCAGGCCAAATCCATTCTGCGTCGAGCAAGCCCCCGACTCTCGCCCCTGCTGGCTACATGCTAAGCAATTGCCAGCACCAGTACACGGCCATCACTGTCCGAACGGCGAAAGCAGTAATGCGCGAGCTGACTGCCATAGGGCGCGTCGAGATAGGTGAATTAACGATTGCACGATGTGGGCGCGAAGCAACCAAAGCGCCATCGCGTCGTTGACCGACGTTGTTGACATCGTGATCCTGATGACGAGCAGTACGGCGGCGGCAAGATTGATCTCAAAGCCCGGGAGAAGCCCAAAATGGGGATGCGGTCTGCGGATCGTCCGGTCGGTTGCCTACAACCTAAATTTAAGCGGGAGAGGTACCCGCTCGTGGAACTAGAGCTAAGTTGGATAACCAATTTCTTCATCGTTCGAACGAAGAGCTACACCACATCGGTGCAAGTCGTGGCCTCGTTGGATAGGGCGGCCGCGCGCCACGCTGCGCAACCCGCGTCACCTTATTTGTTCGGCGGAGAGCGAATCTCTGCCGTCGTCGCGACGGACGGCCGAGCGTGATCTGGCTGAACGTCAGCGGGGCCGGCGGAATGCAATGCAGCAGAAGCAAAGCGAGCGACACCACCGTCGACTGTTCGTCACTTCGTTCTCCAACTTGTCCTGTCTATGAAAGTCGGGCAGGGGGGAGGTCTTTCAGGTCCATAGCCTTCGAAGCGGCACCACGCCGCCGTCAGCTCGAATGGCCACCCTTGCTATCTCGAGCACATCGAACCTAAGCTTAACAAGCGCATCGGCGACGCCTTGGCGATCCAGCGCGCTCGACTCGGTCATGGGTCGTCCATCCCCAGATGGCGTTCAGACAAGAAGCGTGCGCAATGCACAATGGAGCAGGTGAAACAAAGCGCCGCCTGTAACCTATCCGTTTGCTGCAGAAATTGACCACCTCTGCAGCAGCTCGCGCAATAGGAGCCAAGGTGAATGCCGGACGTTGAAGGCTCATGGAGACCATGGAAGCCTACCTCCGTCGGAAGCATGAAGAGGTTCAGTTGCTGGACGCCTGTCTTGACAAGTCCTTTGCGCCGCCAACGCCGAAATCGATCAATGAAGCGATCGCACTCAAGTTCAAGCTCACGGCGGCCATCAGAGCCCAGCACGATCTGAAAGATTGGACCACGACCGAAACCGCCTGGTCGCATCGCAGGCAATCGTCCGATAGCCCGTTCGACTTCCGGTACGACTACCAGCGCGCCGATCTCGACGTGGCCGGCCCGTCGTTTTATGATCTCGGCGATGACATCGATTGGGAGACCGTCTACACGTCTTCTGGCATGGCCTCCATATCTGCCCTGCTTTTGGCGTCGTCGCACTTGTTCGATCGAGCGGATATCGTGTCGCTGCCAGGGACGTACGGAGAGACCCTGGAGTTCATTGAAGCGTACGCTCGGCACCTGAAGAGCATCACAGCCGGGGAAGTCCTGGGCGCGCCCGCTTCAGGCGCGTCGCACCGCATCCTTCTTTTAGATTCCTGCGCATCGGCAAAGGATTTCGAGGCCTGTCTGCGGTCACCCTGGGCGCAATTCGACCTCTGCATCTTCGATAACAGTTGCCTCGCCGGTGGCTCCGGCAAGATCGCCCGGGCGTTACGGAAGGCCCGCAGTTGCGGAGTGCCCGTGGCCATGATCCGAAGCCATACGAAGTTGGATTCCCTGGGTGTCGAGTATGGACGATTGGGCTCTACGACTTTCGTCCGCTCCGCGGAGGCGGATCTCTGGGTTCGCTCGCCTCTCCGAAAGCTGCCCGATGAGATGCGGAATGCAATCAGGCTGCTCGGCGGCGCAGCGCTACCCGCCCACTTCCCGCCTTATGTCGGCAGCCCCGAATACCGGTCGCTGACCACAAGGAGAGTGGCTGCGATCATCCGCAACAGCCGCCGCACTGCTCGCTTCTTCCGTCAGACGCTCGGCGATCTGGTGAGACAAACGAATTTCGCGCATGGCCTTTACGTGTTGCTCAAATGCAGGCGGCCCTTGGACGAAGAAGAGGCAAGGCAAGCGGCGTCGGAGATGAGCAGAGATCTTGGCCTGGCCGGTTTTCCGATCCGTCATGCCGGAAGCTTCGGGTTCGACTTCGCTGCCACGGAATGGTTTCACGACATGACGAGCGGGGCCTTCAGCGTCCGCATTGCCGTCCCGGACCTGCCCACCGAAATATGGGACGAGCAAACCCGGGCGATAGCTCGGTGGTGGAACGAACACGACTGCCGAGCATGAAGCATGCGGGACACTTGCTCGCGGCCCCTGGGCAAGATTAGGGTCGGCCACGAATCGCTAGTAATCCCGGCCCGATGAAAAAAGCCGCGCGGTATTTGCGCGAATTCGATATCTGGCCTTTTCCATGAAGTTGTGCCTGCGGAACGATGCAGGCCACGCCTCGCGAGCGGGCAGAAATATGAGGTCACCAGACGGAGAAGACAGGCACGTCTGCCGTCTCAGTGAAGGAGGCAGTCAAGACAGTCAGCAACAACCGCAAGCGGTGGCGAGTGGCAAGCTTTAGACCGGGCTTCCCGTGCTGAGTGAAATAGCTGACCCCGATTCGGTCGTAGCACGATGCAAATTTTCGAAGCATGTCCGTGCGATTACGGCCGCGGGAAAAAGTAGTACAGGCCGATGCGCCTACTCCGCTTGTCGATCGGCTTTGACTGGTACGACGCAAAGGCAGTCCATTCGCGTGGTTGCCGCTTGGGGCGGTGTCACGCGGGCCCGCCAGGGGAGCTTAATTAGGTTCGTCATGGGTCTGCAAACGTAACCCGAATTGTTTGTTCCTTGCCCTTTTTTCTGGCCTGGTGCCGCTCGCGCACCCGCGCTGGCGCTTGGAGCTATTTGGGAGGCATGACCGTGGTCTTTGTCGATCCGTCCGGCGCGGGCTGCATCCTCGGCGGGCTTTGACCTTGGGGACTTTCCGGAGGAGCGCCACCCGACCCCGTGTTGACGGGCCCGGTCCAGCCTTGCGGTTGCAATTGACCTTTGTCTTCAGGCGCCGAACGCCCGGTCGGCGCCTGAATATCGTCCGCCGGCTTAGCAGGCTGTGCGGTTGCCAATCCACAAGACAGCACAAGAATTATCGATGCAAGTCGGACGCGCACTGAAGCCTCTGTTGACTCTGGTCAACGAAGAACGTCCCGCCGATCTTGCCGTTCCTGCTCATCGGGACCGAATTGCTGAGGCCTTCGTTCAAGAACGTTTTACAGGAGGACTTGAATGGCAAGAGCAACATGGAAGCGGCCCGGCCGACGATCGGCAAAGGGGCAGCGCAGAGCAAATTCCTCATACAAGTGTCGTTCGCGTCACTCGAGGTGTGCCGCGAGATGCAGGCATTGAGCTACTGATCTGGCTTGATTCGGGGAGCGCTTCAGGCACCGCCACCGCCGCCTTGGTCGGCACGACTGGTTGCGGCCTGTGCGGCATCGAGAGCCTCACCGAGGCATCACGCTCGCTTCCGCGCAGGCTGGGCCGCGTTTTTTCTCGATCCGGCCAGATCGAGCGCGCTTTGCACAATCCCTCGAATGCGTAGCTCGTGTTCCGCATGCGGCCAGCCTATTTCTCCCGGATAATACTTTGGTCGCGACCGCGTGGAGATTTGCGGGTGCGCTCGCCGGGTCAGCGTCCCGGGCGATGCCGGCGCAATCACCAGCCGCGTCTCGATCGAGCTGGTTAAATGGCGGCGGCAATCGGGATGCTCCATGCTGGTCGCCATATCGGCGCCGACGGCGCTCGCAGCGCGGCTCAATCTCGCGGAATGCAATCGTTGCGGTCGCGCGCGGCGGCGGATTTGCGATTGAATGCCGCTCTGTCAATGTCCTAGATGAACGGCTTTCCACCAGTAACTGCGACCGTCGTTCCCGACGTATAACTCGAACGCGGGTCGGCGAGCATGACGTAGACCGTCGCAAGCTCGGCGGGCTGGCCTGCTCGCTTCAGTGGAACCTGCTTTCCAAAATGCCTGACCAACTCGTCCGGCAACGTCGATGGGATCAGCGGAGTCCAGATCGGCCCCGGCGCGACGGCATTCACGCGAATGCCCTTGTCGGCCAGCATCTGGGCAAGTCCTCCGGTAAAATTCTGGATCGCGCCCTTGGTCGTGGCATACGCGAGCAGTATTGGATTCGGCATGCCCGAATTGATCGATGCCGTGTTGATGATCGCGCTGCCAGACCGCATATGCGGCACTGCCGCCTTTACTAGATAGAACATCGCGTGGATATTGACGTCGAAGGTGAGCCGCCACTCCTCGTCGGAGATAGCAGCAATATCCTTGAAACTGGCCTGATGAGCGGCGTTGTTGACGAGGATGTCTAGTCCCCCGAAATCCTCGACCGCGCGTTCGATCACGGCGCGGCAATGCTCGGGGCTGCGAAGGTCTCCGGCGACTAGGACGGCCCTACGCCCTTCCGCCTGGACCAGCGTCTTCACCTCATGCGCGTCGTCGTGCTCGTTGAGATAAGAGATGAGAATGTCGGCGCCTTCGCGGGCGTAGGCGATGGCCACGGCGCGCCCGATGCCGCTGTCGCCGCCAGTGATAACCGCTCGCTTGCCCGCCAACTTGCCGGAGCCCCGATAGCTGGATTCGCCATGGTCCGGACGCGGGTTCATTCTGGCGGTGACGCCGGGCATCGGCTGCTTCTGGTCGGGATAAGGCGGCTTTGGATAGTCCGGCATGGCTCTCTCCGCAAAGCTGTTGGATTTCAATTGCGCAGCCGAGCAAGTGTTCCTGGAGGTTGGCCCCACCGAATGGCAAGGCGAATTGGCAGGCGGGCCTTTCCCTTCCTCGCCACGCGAGCGCGTTCACCCTCAATCCGAAGGACTGCTGCGTGCAAGCTCATTCAAAGGATTGAGGCGCAACTAACTTAGTCTAGCGCTACGCCCTTCGTGACTTTGTACTTTGCTCGAAAGATGGAGCTGAAGCTCCGGCTTCCGAGGAATGCGTGATGAAGAAAACGAGAAACCGGGTCAAACAAACGACGTCGCTGCAGGAGCGAATCGCCGCGTTCGCGGATATTTTCCAACAAGCGTCTCAAATGCCTGCGGGGTCGACCGCGACCATCTCTTGAAGAGGGCTGACACGGCGGAGATTGCAGCAGACGTCGACGAACGGGTCTCCTCGACGGCATCTCAATCGCCGACGCCACAGGCTTGGAGCGCTCTCCTCCCTCCAGGTCAGGAAGAGCCTCCGCCGACCGGGGCTATTCCGCACTAGGAACGAATGCCTGCTCCTGGCGTTGCGACAGGATGATCGAGCCCATTTCAATTCTCGCCGAAGACGCTATCCAAATCGCCTGGGATTTTCTCGAACGTTCGGGAGAGATCGGCGACCCCTACACGGCAGGCCGCTTCCTGACGAAGACCATCGACGAGATGGCTGGCAACGGCGAGCATCGTAAGATCATGCTCGCAAACCGTGCCATTGAGGTCTATCGAAGGCACAGGCGAGCGGTTGCGGCATGATCAATCCCAATTGTCCGATCTGCCGCGGTCTGGGCTGGGTGTGTGAAAATCATCCGCACCTCGCGTGGACGGCGGAGCCGCACGGCTGTCAGTGCGGGGCAGGGATGACGTGCGAGTGCAACAAGTCCGACGACATCGACAAGGGCGTTGAAGAGCCCGACGTGAATGGGGTGCTCGATGAGATCCCGCCCGCCGAGAGCTAGCGTCGCGCTGCCTTCTTGCGCCGATTGTAGGGTGAGCGGTTGACGGGCCGCAGCGAAATGCCCTCGCGTTGCGCCTTGCTTGCGATCGAGCCCTTTGGTCTGTGCATCTTCAGGCTGATCACGCCTGTCGGCGTGTTCGCCTTCGCCAGTGACCGCAACTGCTTCACTTCCTTATCCGTCCATGGTTCGCGCGAACGGCGCTTGTACTTCGGGTTTACCTTGCGCGCTCCCTTCTTGCCGATTGGCGATCCCGGGCGCTTCCACGATGCGACTGCCATTTGCGATCCTCCTGCATCGTTAGGCTCGAAATCGGGATCTTTGTTCCTAAGGACACTCAAAACAAAGGATGCAGGTCACGTCGCCCGTGGTACGCCGCGCGGCGTGGTTTGGCAGCGTCGGAGAGTTCGTAGCGCATGATTCGACCCGTTCGGTTTGAAATCGGAAACATAACGCGGCAGTCGGTTCAATGAGTCCGCGTGTGTTTGCCCACGGTGCGGTCGCGATTTGCCGCGAAAGCGAAAGCATTTTGCTCAATTTGAATTTGAGCATGGCCCTGAGTCGACATTCGCTTCTGCACCGGCCTCGCCGGATCTAACCCAGCGGAGCCTGTGGAGGTTGCCGGCCACCGTCGAATCGTATGGGATGTGATGAGATTGAAACGCCTTGCCTCCGGATCCGACGGCATACGAATAGTATGGAAGTTTGTGTTCGACTAGTCGCGGGATAAACCGTCCTCGGACGAGCACTCCGGACGGGGGTCGCCGATCGAGTCGAGCATCTTTCGTTCACAGCGTCTTCGGAAGAAACGCCACGCGGCGGATCCTGGCGGGTTGTCTCAAACGCTCGCTCTCGGGCATGCGGATCGACGCGGTCAGACATCCAGCTTTGCTCTGAGCACTCGCGAATGGTGCGGGCGTCCTGCAACACGAAGATCGTCCATCCCTGCAGAGCGTGGAACGCCGGTCGCCTTTCACTCAACATCATCTTCCCCGTCCCGAGCTGCTGACTCAGACCAGGGATTCCGAAATGCCATACTTGCGGTTTGTCCACTGTTCTGCCGGCCTATCTATAAGCCTAGGCAGCCGCCGCGGAGTCTCCCTTCTCGCCACTTGCGACGACCTTGAGCGGACCATCTGGGAGCGGACGCTGCAGCGCCTCGGCACGTCCCAAGGCGCGCGAATCCAGACATTGTTCCTCGGTGTTGTCTGGATCACCGGCATCGCGTTCGGACGAACACGTTCGATCTCGACATTGGGATCGCAGGTCAGAGAGCCATAGACGTCGATGGCAACCTCGCTTTCCTTTGCTTTCACACTCGTCCAGTTGGTCCCTAGGCTTGCGAACGCGACGAGGAGCTCGCATCCGACGCGAACCAGACCGGCACTTTCCTCCCCTTCGATCGTGTCGTATTCTGAACGACGTGAATGGCAAAACAGCACTGGCCGCGGTCGGTCAGTTGAAGGCCCGTGGCAATCCGCGGATCTCGGTAATCAGTCCTCAAGGATGACCACCACTTCCACCTCGCAACCTTTCGCCGTGGGCGTCCTGATCATGCTGCCTTTCATCTGCGCGGTCATCAGGTTGATCAGGCGCGTCCCCAGGCCACTTTTGGCCTCTGACGGGCATCCGATTCCATCATCCCGTACCGTGATTGCGACCTGCTCGTTTCTGCTCCGGACATCGACTTCCACGGTGCCCGGTCGTCCGTCCGGAAATGCGTATTTGAAGGCGTTAGTCACCAGCTCGTTGACGATCAAACCGATCGATGCAGCTTGCGAGCTCTTCACAGCGATTTCTTCGCTGGTCACCCGTATCGCAATCGGGCGCAAGCCCCGGTGGAAGTCAGCGAGGCTTCCGCACAACGCCTCCAGATAGGCCGAGAGATCGACCGTGCTGTTAACGGAGGTGTCGCGCAGCCTGTCATGGACCTTAGCGACCACCTCGATGCGTGCGAGGGCGGAGGTGATCGCCGCTTGCACGGCAGGGTTGGAGTTTGATCGCGCTTGCAGGCGCAGGATCGACATGATTGTCGCAAGGTCGTTCCTGGTCCGATGCGCGAGCTCCATCAGCAGCACGTCCGCGTAAGCCTTCGCTTCCGAGTGCTTCTCCAAGGTGGTACGCAAGGCTTCGGTCACTGCCGCGATGCACAGCCCGCTTATCAGGAAAATCAAGAGCGGCAAGATCTCAGCGCTCAAAGGCGGCGGCATAAAGTATCGCAGGGCAAGCGCGGCGCTCGCGCCAGTGGCAAGGAAGCCGGATCCGCGATCGAAGATGACTGAGGCTAGGAAGATGGCCGGAATGAACAACACCAACGGATAGGGCTTCAACTGGTCATCCAGCAGGAGCTTGGTCAGGAAAGCCAAGCCGACCAGCCCCAGGCTCAAAAGATACCGTACCCAGACCGGGTAGCTGGGCTTAACTGAAATGAAATGAAGCAGAAGCCGGTCCATGAAAGGCAACGAAGCGGTTGGACGACGTGTTCCTGTCGCACGACGCAGCGCGTGAGCGTGCAGCGTGGACTAAAAGGCCGACGAGTTGTCTTGCCGCTGCGCCAGCGTTCGAATCGCCTAGGAACGATTCAGTAAAGCGTGAGTTCGTCTCGAAAGAAAATTCAGACGAGAAAACGTCAAATTCCAAGACGGTAACGCCATGATGCGATCAGTGCAGAAGCTGAGGCGCGAGTCCGAGCGCAGCCGCGCAGAACTCGCCGTGACGGTCGAATCGATTGAGGGAACAGATATCGGATAAAGCATCCGAGACAAGGTTTCCCCGCAACACATCAAATCCAAAGTCTTCGATTTGTTAAAGGGAAGACCAAGGGCGGGGTTAAGGCGGTGATGCAACGGGCCTTGGATAATCCCCTGCAGGCAGTCGCTGCGGATACCCAGTCATGGTGCCGCTCCTGCGCTCGGCGAGCGGCTACCACTCCTGACGATAGGCGCAGGTCTTGCCTTAATCAAAAGCTCGCGACGGAGCCGCGGAGGCCATCGCCCCGGCAACAGAGGAAATGCTGGATAAGGCGGCCGAGCGCGCTCAGGCACCGCGGAGCGAAGCCAAAGACCAGTCGCTTCGGTTGAAAGCCGCGCCAGGGACATCGCCCGCGACGCGCAAGGTAAGGCTGCTGGCAAAGCCAACGATCTCAGGAACCAAACGGCGCAGGCCACCACCGCGGTGAGCGACAAGCTCAGGAGCGACGTGCCGGCCGACACGGACACGGCGTCGATCGCGCCGGCAAAGGCCAGTGAGATCGTAGGCGACGATGCCGCGCTGATCGGCGGGTGACTAGGGATCGCGATCGCGCGACCATCGCCGCGGCTCTCTCCCCGAGACCGGAGCCGAGGCGACGGGCCAAGCGAGCGATCGAAGCAGGCGGCAGGGGAGGCGACGCAATCCGGGTTTGAAACGGCCAAGGAAGCGACGATGTCCGCAGCCGACGCAAAGGCGAAGAGCGTCAAAAGGCCGATCTGGACGATCACGCCAGCCGCATGACGTAAAACAGGTCGAGACGCTCCAGAGAAAATATCATTAGCAATTTAGACCTACCAGAAGACGAATTTCACCTAGAACCAGAACACAGGTTCTTCACAGACCCTGAAAGTGCAGGTGGCCGACGCCCGCACCGAGATGATGCAACGCGCCGGAGATGCACAGCGAGCGTCGATGGTATTGCCCGCGACAAGCTCAAGGAAGCGTCTAACGCAGCCAAGGAGATAGCCTCCGATCGTCGTGGTGCTGATTTGGGTGTACTGCACTCGCAGACCACGCGGTGGCGCGAAGCGGCGGCTCACTGGCAAGCATTGTGCCGAGTTTTATGGACTTTAAGTCATGACGGCGTCTTAAAGCTCCCGCTTCGCTCGGCCTTGCCCACGTCTTGCAGTAACAAGAGTCGCATGTTGGGGCCTGCGCTTGTGATGCCCGCTTCCTGAGCGAGCCATTATGCTTGGCGTGGGCGTGCGCGACCTCCGCGCTGATCTGGATGACCGGTGCTCGCATGCGATATTGTCCATCTCTCCCTTCAAGAAATTAAGTGCGTTCGGAGGCGGGATTGATGCTGAGCCGTGCGATCATTCGTATTCGACAGAGAATCCAATGCCCGTTCTCAGCAACGATGCGTAAATCGAATTTTAGCTCGCCCGAGAGGTAGTTTGCGTCCAGGACGTAGGCGACCGTCATTTCACTATGTGAATCGCGGCGATCAGCTTGGTCACGCAGTGCTTGCGTTTCCCCAACGAACGAAAGCGGCCCCAACCAGGGAGCCGCCAACCCGGCAATACGGATTTTCCTCCGGCAGTCGGGGGCGCCTTTGGCCAGCCGGAGCGACAGATAGACGCCTGGCTTCTCGATGGTTCCTGCCTGCCAAGCGTCTGAGGGAAAAGGTGGCAATCGCACATGAGAGCGTTAACAATGGCTCCTGTCGGGTCGCGCCGACACTAGACAACTGGCCTCAGCATCGGCCTCCAGGCCCAAAGGTGCTGAGGCCTATTTTTGGCCGGATACTTCGCCGAATATATTAGGATGATTCACGCGAGTTACTTCTGAAACCGCGACGGGCGTGATGATCTGGCGTACAGGGCAGGCGATTTTCATCCGATATTTTTTCAGCCGAAACGACGACCGCTGCTTCTCGGCCGACAGCGGTTCGGCGATCCAACTCGGCCCCAGCATGATCCGGATGCTGGGGTCTCTTTGATCAGGAACGAAGCAGATGCAGCGGCATTGGTCGCCCTGTTCGGTGCCGTATCGCTATCGGCACTGAGACGGCCAGTTAAAGATTAGCCCAGCTCCCCCCGGTCGTGGGGGGGCCTTTTTGGGAACAAAGCTGCAAGGAAGCCCTGCGAAGTGAGAGAACCCAAACGATGCCTAGTTCGGCAAGGAAGTCAAACCGACGGCCATCGAAACGGGATCACGTTGCCATCTGTAGCAAGTGAGACTCGAGCACTCGTTCGTAGACGTGCCGCCTGGAATGGGCGCCGGCGTTATGCAGATAGCTTGATCGCCATTTTCATCAGCGCTGCACAACAGGAGTAGTGTATGTGGAGTCGTTGGGAAGCTGCGCTTCGTACTGCTTGGCTTTCTCAAATAAGGCATCGCGAACTGGACCTTGCGGCAACAGTGCGGCCTGGTGGCGCGCCTCCCTCGCGCATTCAGCGAGTTTACTTGCCAGATCGTCGGTCTCGCGGCTCTTGGCCTCCCGGGCCAAGCGCTCCGCTTTCAACCTTTCGCGGTTCTCATAAAATGCCTTTTGCGCTTTAGCGTATTCGCTCAAAGCTTCTTTCGCTTCAGCCTCTCTGAATACCTTGCGGGCTTCTCTTTCCGCGCCTGAGGGTGTGCTCCTCCGCTCTCGAACGTTGACCATGTTGAACCTCCTTTTCGGGTTCAACAAACTCAACGCTCAGATAGGGATTTCGATCCTGTCGGCCTAGCTGGCTACTTGAGGCTAACGTGATTGCCGGCCCTTTCTTGGCCGGCAGTCCAGAAGGTCGGGCAACGGTGTTAGCTCGGGGCGCGGTTCGGGACTTGTCTCGGCGGCAGGTTCGCCCTCGGCTTCAATCCCGCGGCGACGGCTGATCACAAGGCCAATTAGGCCGATCAGTACCAGCATGGCTCCGGCAAGTATAAGCCAATGCGGCAACTCCAACCATGCTATCGCGGTCTTGATCATATCCACCACGACTCTCGACCCGCTGGCTCAAGTTGAATTTCGGTCGCGTCTGACCTTCTGAAATTCCGCCGGTCCTTTAATGAGCCGACGCTTACGACTGGCTTGGTCCTCTGGACTAGCTGCGGCCTCGGCCATCCCGCCGATCGCGTCTCCGGCCAATTCGCGGGCGCGTTGCTTCGTATCTTTGCGCTGTCGCCTGTCCTCGCTCTTTCGAGGGCTCTCGTTTTTTGCGCTCAAACCGATCTCGACCAGCCGGCGGACGGCCTCGGAGCGGGTCGGTTTATCATCCTGCCGAGCAGCCCAGTCGTCGAGTTGAGCCATGAACTCATCAGAAAGGCGAAACGTACGCGACGGGTCTTTGCCAGTCGCCGGGCGGCCTCGCCTTTTAGGTATTCCCTTTTTCATTGATCGCTTCGTATTTGTGCAATACCTTAAATAGGCTTGAAAAACAAGTGGCCCGCGGTGCGCTTGGCTTAGCGTTCGCATTTGATTCCGATGGCTCCTTTCGAGGCGGTGCTGACCATTGGACGGCAGGTCAGCAAGGTCTTGCCGAAGGAGAGCGGCGAGAAGCTCACCGGGATCGCATCATGGTAACCATCGAACTTGAGCGCGAGGCGGGTCCGGCGATCCCAAGACAAGTCGTCGCCATCGAGGCCGCCAAGAATCCTGATCTCGTCATCGCGGAATTGCCGGTGATCTAGCCCAGGGGCTATTCGCCCGCTGCACCTCGGCGGTCGCACCCTGAAGAAGCCCATTTGGACGAGATCGTCCGGATGGTGAGGGAGTTCGGTGGCGAAAAGTGCTTGCCGACGAACGAGGAAGATCCCTCTAGCGTCCCCGCATCACTTGCGATCGGGCTCCTTGGCTGGCGGACCGCTCTTGTTTCCCGGCAGACCTTTGACGTTGGAGGTGTCCTGATGCTGGACGGTCGGATCCTGCTGGTTCGAGCTCGAGTTGGCGCCGATGGTCTCACCCGGCTTGGCGGCTGGACCATTCTTGTTGCCCGGCTGGCCGGCTATACCGGCACCCGAGTTCTGCGCGCTCGGATCGCCGGAGACATCCGGCTTCGTGGTCTGGGCAAGTGCGACGGGGGCGGAAAGCGCCAGAGCAAAGACCAGTGCGCTCGCAATGCACCTCATGGTGAATTCCTCCTCTGAATTCTGCGGCTACTTTCAGCTCGAACGTCGCATTGGCTCGTGCGTTCCTGGAATTGGCCGCGAGGCCGTCCTTTCTTGCGCTGGACCGTTAGCCATCGGCAGCGTCCTGGGCTCTGGGTGGGCGGCGCCTGCCTGAGCCTCTTCTCCCTGCGGCGACCACCCTGGCCCGCTCCTCGCAGAGGGCGCGCAGCTCCTCCAATTCGTCGGCGGAGAGGTGCTCGATGCCGACAAACGAGTTCTGGACGCTTCCGGTTCGGATGAGCTCATCCAGCTTGACCTGGATCGCAGCGCTGTCCCGGTTCTGTGAGTTCTGGATCAGGAAAACCATCAGAAAGGTCACGATGGTCGTGCCTGTGTTGATGACGAGCTGCCAGGTGTCGGAGAATCGGAACAGAGGTCCCGTGACGGCCCAAATGACGATTACAGCGCAGGCCAAGATGAAGGCCGATGCACGGCCGGCAGCCTGCGAGGCCTTGTTTGCGATGGACGCGAACCACCGCCGCGGGTGCCGCTCGCTTTCTTGATAGCGCATGCAATCCTCCTTCTATCGAACCCAAGCCAACGCCCTGATCAGCGCCGCTCACGGGACGAGCGGAGACGCGAGCGTACCGAGGCGTTCGGAGGCGACGGGCGGGTAGGCAGGCCTGCCGGCGGCGAGAAGCCGCCCATAGTGGTCCTCGTAGGTCCGTGCCATCCTGTCTGAGGTGAAGCGCTCTTCGAACCGCGCCCGAACCTTGCGCCGGTCGATCCGTGCCAGCTCCTTCACCGCGCGCATCGCCTCCGCTTCGTTCTCGACAATGAACCCGGTCACTCCTTCGTCGATGACCTCCGGCACCGATCCGGCCCGATAGGCGATGACCGGTGTGCCGCAGGCCATCGCTTCGATCATCACCAGGCCGAACGGCTCGGGCCAATCGATCGGAAACAGCAGGGCCGCAGCGCCGGACAAAAACGACTGCTTCCCCAACTCATCGACCTCGCCGATGAGCTGGATCCGATTCCCGTCGATCTCCGGCTGAATACGCTTTTTGAAGTAGCCGGTTTCGCCTCGAGGGACCTTCGCAGCGATCCGCAGCGGCATGCCGACCGCCCGCGCGATCCGGATGGCTTCCTCGGGCCCCTTGTCCGGCGTGAGCCGTCCGAGGAAGGCGAGGTACGACCCGGGCGCGTAGGATGGCCGAAACAGACCGGCCGGCAAACCGTGATGAACCGTCCCGCACCAGTTCGCGTCCTTGAGCGGAGCGCGCTGGCTGTCGGAAATCGAGACGAAGGACGCCTCCCGAAACTGCCGAACCACCTCGCCGATCCCGGGCAGGTCGAGGCGCCCGTGCAGGGTGGTGAGGAAAGGGATCCCGCACCGGCTGAGGGCGGACAGATGCAGCCAGTCGATGTGCGCATGGATAACGTCGAACTCGCAGGCGCGACGCGAGACCGCTTCGATCAAGAGCGTGCACGCCGTGTTCGGGTCGACGCGCGGGCGCCCGAGCCGCAGGGCGCGCGGCCACACCGCATGTAGCTCTCCGCGCGTCCTGGAATCGCCGCTCGCGAACAGGGTCACCTGGTGGCCTAACTCGACCAGCTCGTTGACCAGCCAAGCCACGACCCTCTCCGTGCCGCCGTAAAGTTTCGGTGGCACGCTTTCGGCCAACGGAGCGATCTGGGCGATCCGCATCGGCCTCCGCCCCTCAGCTCTCGGCGGCGCTGCACGAGGTTGCGCATAGCAGCAGAAGGCCGGCGACAAGCGCGACCAGGACCGCTGCCACCGATAACTGGGCATGTCCGTGCGCTCGTCGGCGACGCGCGAAAACCGCTCTCATGGTGCCTCGCAGACCGACCGCGGTGACGCGGCGGCTCCTTCCTGTGCGTAACGTGCGGTGTCCGACCGCCTCGCTAGGCGACCGGCACCCCATAGTAATCGTCGACCGAGCGCCTCGTTTGTGCGTCCCAATTCCAATTGCTCTCGTCGGCGTATTTGGGAGCGCCGCGGAGCTGGTCCTGGGTGACGCCGATGACGTATCCGCCGAGGTTCGTGTCGTACTTCAGAGTTTGCCAAGGCAGCGGATAATGATCGTCCCCGATGCCGAACACGCCGCCGAAGCTGAGCACCGCGTAGGACACCTTGCCGCTGACCTTATCGATCATGACGCGCTCGATGTAACCGGCTTTCTGCCCGTCGGGCCCGTACACGTCCGTGCCTTCGACCTTGTCGCTTCCAATGAGACTGGCGGTCTCCCGATCTTCCATGGCCATGTCGACCTCCTGGAGTTTGCTGTTTCGCGGTCAACGGAAGCGACATCGCATCCGTTCCTAAGGCGGCGACGGGGTGCGCCCGGGGCAGTCCATGCAGCCTTCGAGGATTTGGCTGCCGGAATCGGCGCGGATCTTCATCGGCTGCACGTCTTAGTGCCGGTGCTACTTCCGACCCGAGGGTACTTGGGCATTCGAGTTGTTCGGGTTCTTCGGTTGGCCTCGCGATGCCCGATCACGCATCCAGACGCAGCGCCAGGTTTGCCATGCCGGCCATATGGCCGGCGACTCCCCGACGGTTGCGCCCTTGATGCAGCCCTGCTTCCGCCGGCGATCGATGCGAACGTCAAGAGCCACACCGCTGTCAGGATCGTCGGTGACCAGTCCCGGCAAGAAGACGAATTCCAGAGGATCGGCCCGGGATCACACTCAGGCCGCCTCCAGATTGCCTTTGCCGAGACCGACAACGAGGCAGCACGTCGGAGCCGCCCGGTCTCCTCGCTGCCGCACCTGGAAAATCTGAAGGTGATCTGGGGCTGCGCGAGCATGTCCTTCTGAGAGCCGACGGCCATCGGCCAAGCACCGCATTTCGGACAGTTCACTAGATCATTCGTTTCGAGCATCGCGCGGCTCCTCAAGCTGCGTCCCGCCATGGGCGAGGCGCCTCAGTTCCCAAGATCGGCCTGTACTTCGATGCGTATTTCGAGTGCGGTTTTCGTCATTTGGGCGGCTGCAAGCCGGTCGATTGCAACCAGTCGCTCAGGTGAGTGCCCGTCTCAGCAACGCCAGCTCGCCTAAGCAAGCTTTCGCGTTCATGCTCCAGCCGGAAAGTGACGGTCCTGCTCTTTACCGCCGCGCGGTCAAGGAGGCCAAGAAACAGGCGCACCTGCTCCAACTGATCGGGATCGCAAGGCGTGGCTCCGGATCGCGCGGGAAGATCCCGTCCACTCCGAGGGCCAAGGCGAGGAAGCCAAACCAAAGGACTAACTCGCAGCGTCCACCATACCCGTCGAGGGGGTATTTCTGCTGCAATGCCCGCCGCACACCCCAATGAGGTAGTAGCGAGTTTGCCGCGACTCTAGCTCGCTCCGACGCTACTGCCGCTCTCTTCACGATCGGCGCTGATCCAGATCACCCTGTTCGGCGCCGCGCTGACCAAGCCGCGCTCGCCGGCTGGCGGGTCGGAGGAACGATTCAATAAAGCGTGAGTTCGCTTTCAAACAAGAACGACAAAGCAGCGAAGCCATGACACGATCCCTTGAGGAATTAAGGCGCGAGTCCGAGCGGAGCCGGGCGCAGCTTGCAGCGACTGTCGATCGCTTGAGAGAGCAGATCAGCGATACCACAGAAGACCTCCGCCACAAGGTCTCGCCCGAAGCCATCAAGTCTGAACTCTCCGAGTTTGTCAGCCGCAAAACCCAGGGCTGGCTCGACAGCCTCAAGCAGCGAGCCCTGGAAAACCCGCTGCAGGCGATCGCGGCTGGGACTGCGGTTGCCGTGCCGGCCCTGCGGCTGGCACGGGGCCTCCCGCTTCCCCTCCTCATGATTGGCACGGGCCTCGCCCTAACTTCGAAGACCGTGCGGGCCGGCGCAGCGGAGGCAGCGGCTCCGACGGTCGAAACGGTCAAGGAAGTGGCGGGTGAGGCTGCCGAACGTGTCCAGTCTTTTGGCGAGCAGGCCACCGACATCGCAGGGGAGGCTCAAGCAGGGGCGGCCGGAATGGCCGACGACCTGAAGGATCGGGCGGCGCGGACCACGGATAAAATGAGGGCCGACATCGATGCCGCCTCGGAAAGCGCGAAAGACAAGATCGAGCAAGTTCGCTCGACCGTTTGCGACAAGGCGGCCGCGGCTCCGGAAACCGCCCGGCAGATGATCCATGACAATGCTGCCCTGATCGCTGGCCTGGGGGTTGCGATCGGCGCAATCATCGCAGCTTCCCTTCCTGACACCAAGGCGGAAGCTGCCGCAATCGGTAAGGCCAGCGATAGTGCCAAGCGCGCTGCCGGAAAGGCCGCCCAGTCCGGATTCGAGACTGCAAAGGATAGTGTGCTCTCTGCGGCCGATGCTGCCGCAAAGAGCGTGTCCCAGGCGGATCTCGGCAAACACGCCAGTCGCATGACCCAGGATATGTCCGAAAAATTGAAGGAAGCGGCCGACGATATCGTCACGGCGGCATTCAATCCTTCTCGAACCGAAGAGAAACCGTCATGAGCGAATTTGATACCCATTTCCGGCAAGCCGCTTCTCAGGGGCAGGACGAGGCCTCGCCGCAAAATTTCAAGGATCAGATCGCCGATGCAGGCGCCGATGTCAGGCAACGCGCAGGTGATGCGCTGCGGGCTTCAACGGACGCCGCGCGCGACAAGTTCAAGGAGGCGGCCGACGTTGCCGCGGACGTGGCGGAGGGAGCGGCGGATCGCTTCCAGGACAAGGCCGAGGAGCAGCAGCGCTCCGGAGCGGATTTCGTAAACCGGCTCGCGGGAAACATCCGGCAAGCCGCCCATGCATTTGACAACGATGCGCCCTTTGCCGCGCGCGGCATCAACTCCGCCGCCGACTACGTCGAAGACGCGGCCGAGAAAATCCGCAATGGGACCTTCCGCGATCTCGTCGATGGGACGTCCGATTTTGCGAAGCGCCAGCCCGCCGCTTTCCTTGGACTGTCGGTCCTCGCGGGCTTCGCAGCCGTGCGTTTCTTTCGAGCCTCTGGCAAACCGACCTCATCCTCACAAGACGAGGATGCGTCATGAGCACCCAATCCGACCTTCGGACCATCTCAACCCTCTTGGGTGATGCGCTTTCTCAGTTTGCAAAGCTCTTCCAGAACGAAGTCGATCTCGCGAAAGCCGAGCTCGGCGAGAACGTTCAGCAGGTTGGTTGGGCGGTCGGCTTCTTCGCAGCCGGGGCGGTCCTGGTTGTTCCTGCGCTCGTCATGGCCCTGTTCGCGCTGTCGGCCGCCTTGATCGCTAGTGGCTGGTCGCAATCGATTTCCTACCTTGTCTCAGCAGTGGTTGCCGCGGTGTTGGCGGGCGTCCTGTTTGCGGTGGGCATGAACCGCCTTGACGCCCGGAAGCTGGCGCCTCGCGAAACGATGCGGCAGCTCGAAAAGGACAAGGACACCGTGAAGGAAATGGTCCGATGACTGCTACCGAAGTCAATTTTATGCAAAACCTCAGGGAAGCGGTTCGCGAGAATCCGCTTGCTGCTGCCCTCATCGGCGGCGGTGCGCTGTGGCTCTTGATGGGCAACGAGAAGCTGAAGAGCGCGGCGACAGCACCGCTCGCCAACGTCAGCGCCAATCTGCGGTCGAACGCATCCAAATTCACGAACAGTCCGCCGACTGCCCCGGAAATGGATCACAGATTGTCGCAGCACGTTGGCGACGCCCTGCGCGAGAGCACGAGAACCGCGACGGACGCTGTATCGGGCGCTGCAGACACGGTCAAGGACCGGTTCGACGAAGGCGTCGCTTACGCGCGGGAGAATTTCACCAAGGTAAGTGAGGCGCTGCCTCGGAAGGAGACCATTGCACAAGTGCAATCGTCTTTTTCCGACCTGATCGAGAGACAACCGTTGATGCTCGGCGCCATCGGTTTGGCCCTCGGCGCAGCCGTCGCTGGCGCATTCGCCACATCGGATCTCGAAGACAAATGGGCCGGCGAAGTCAGCGACAAAGTAAAAGAGGATCTCAACGCGCGCGCCGGAGCCGTTTCACAAAGCGTCCGCGAGGCCTCCGACACGCTTAAAGCCGAACTCGGTGACGTCGGATCCGAAGCCTTAGAGCGTCTGCAGGAGACAGGCCGTAGCGCTATGGATGCAGTGCAGGGGAAGGTAAGCGCAGCGCACCTCGAACCGAGCGGCGCGCCGAACCGCGACAGCGACGTTCGCATAGTTGGCCAACAAAATTGACATCGGTCCTTTAAGGGAGAAAGCCATGAGCCGCGGAATGCCATCCTTGACGGCTTTGCTGGGTCTGCTCGCTATTGCTGGCTACCAGAACAGGGACAAGCTTGCGGAAATTCTCAGCGGAATCGGATCTGGCAACCAGACCAGTGGACAGCCGCAAGCCGGGTCGGGCGGAGGCCTGCTCGGCAACCTATCGGGCATGCTGGGCGGCGCTGGCGTGGGCGGTCTATTGAATAGCGGGCTTGGAGAGCTCCTCGACCGATTCAAGCAGAATGGCCAGGGGGATGCCGCTCAATCGTGGATCAACGACGGGCCGAACAAGGACATCTCGCCGCCTCAGCTCAAGCAAGCGATTGGACCGGAGATCTTAGCTGCGCTGGAGCAGCAGACCGGCCTTCCGCAGGAAGAGCTGCTGGCGAGGCTTTCGCGTGAGCTTCCGGCGGCCGTGGACAAGTACACGCCCGGTGGCCACCTGCCCGACCGGAATGCATAACCTTCCAGGAATCGCGAGGAGCACATGATGAGTGTGATATGGACGATAATTATCGGCTTTGTCGCGGGGGTCGTTGCCAAGTTCATCATGCCTGGCGACAATGAGCCGTCGGGATTTATCCTCACGACCGTCCTTGGCATCGTCGGGGCATTCGTTGCAACTTTTCTTGGGCAGTCGCTCGGATGGTACCGCCCTGGGGAGGGAGCTGGGCTCGTCGGCGCGATCGTCGGGGCGATCATCGTGCTGCTGATCTACGGGTTTGTCGCCGGAAGGCGCAGGACCATTTGAGCAACTCTGCCGCACGTTCGCAGGAAGAGGTGGACGCGTTGATTGTAGGCGCGGGCCCCGGTGGGCTTATGACCGCAATCTACCTTGGCAGGTTCAAACGAAAGGTCGCGATCATCGACGCGAACGCCAGCCGTGCAGCGTTGATTCCCGAGAGCCACAACCTGCCAGCATTTACACACGGAATTTCGGGTGTCGAATTGCTCGCGCGCATGAGGGAGCAGGTGGCGGCACTCGGCATTCACCTTGTCGAGGGCAGGGTAGATACCCTCTCCAAAGAGACGGGCGGCTTCGTTGCCTCTGTCCGCGGCACCAACATTCGAGCAACCAAAGTCGTGCTCGCGACCGGTATCGTCGATCGACATCCTCCCATGAAGGACTGGGTGAGTGCCGTCGCGCAGAGCCTGCTCCGTTATTGTCCGATATGTGACGCCTTCGAGTCGTGTGGCAAGAGGATAGGAGTAGTCGGGCCGCTGGATCATGCCATCGGCAAGGCGCGGTTTCTTCGCGGATTCACAGAGGAGGTCGTGCTCATTCCAATCAATGACATCCAGGAGGGGAAGGGCTCGTTGGTTGCCAAGACGCACGAAGCAGAGGTGCAAATCACGGCAGCCTTGGCGCGCCTTGAAACGCGTGACGGCCAAATTGTTGCACGGTTGGTCGACGGTTCTTCGGCTGAATTCGACGTGATCTACGCCGCCATGGGGAGCGAGGTTCGTTCGGAGCTTTCGCTTGCGTTGGGAGCAGATCATACAGCGGAAGGATTTTTGACCGTGGATCAGAAGCAGCAGAGCACGATCAGCGGTCTCTACGGCGTTGGCGACGTCGTCAGCGATTTGCACCAGATATCCGTCGCCTTCGGGCACGCTGCCGTCGCAGCCTGCCACATCCATAATGAGCTGCCGCTGAACTATTCGTAGATGCCCGCGGGTATCTAAGTCTAGCCCCCGGCCGGCAATACTATTCCGCCTGCTCGAGAGCGGCGGGCATTCTTGCTACCGACATCAGCGATCGGGCGACCTGGTTGAGTAGCTGATCCGAATTCTCTTCTTCGGCCAGCGACTTCGACAACAACGCGACGACGGCGCTGTGGCGAAGTTGCTGGGCGAGGTTTTTCGCTGTCGTGTAAGCGGAGATCTCATAGTGCTCCACACGCTGCGCCGCGCCGATCAGAGCGAGGTCGGCGGCCGCGTCCTCCTTCTTTCTGCCCTCGGCGATGATTTCCTGGCCTTCCTCGACAAGCCCCATCATGCCCTTGCAAGGTTTCGCGCGCGCGGACTTGCCGAGCCGCTCGAAGCACTCATTGATACGCTTCACCTGATTTTCGGTCTCAACGAGATGTTGCTCGAACAGCTCACGGAGCTGATCGAAGCGAGCTGCCTCCGCCATCTTCGGGAGCGCCTTGGTTAGTTGCTTTTCTGCGTGCAGGATGTCGCGGAGCTCATCGACCAACAGGTCACTCAGGCCGGCCTGCTCGCTCGGGGACGAACTCTCCGCGACGATCGCTGTCGAGACGTCGGGGTCGGCCTGAATCGCCGGGGATTCCGTGAAGACCCAGCCGTTTCCTTCATTCCATGGCCCGCGGGCGTCGATCTCGCCGTGGTCGCCCGTGCCGGTGGAATCGTTGAAATACTGGTTCACGAGGCCTGGCGTCGGAGCGATCCTGCCGATGCTGAAGGCCGGCTTGGACAGGCTTTCGAGCGCCCGCGCGAACGCCTTCATATGCGTGATCTCTCGCGTCATCAGGAACTGCAGCGCGTCCTTGCTGCCGGCATCGTCGCAGAAATTGATCAATCGTTCGTAGACGATCTTTGCCCGAGCTTCGGCGGCGATGTTGCTGCGGAGATCGACGTCGAGCTCGCCGGTGATCTTGAGATAGTCGGCAGTCCAGGGATTGCCTTGCGAATTGAACAGATTGACGCCGCCGCCGCCGGCAATCGCGATCAGCGGATCGGCTTCGGCCGCCTGGCGGTCGTTCTTCGAAGGCGCAAGGTGCATCCGGGCAAGGCAACCGACGACTTCGAGATGGCTGAGCTCTTCCGTGCCGATGTCCATCAGCAGGTCCTTGCGGTCGGGATCCTCGCAATTCAGCCCTTGAATCGAGTATTGCATCGCCGCCGCAAGTTCGCCGTTGGCGCCGCCGAACTGCTCGAGGAGCATATTGCCGAAGCGCGGATCGGGTTCGTCGACGCGCACGGTGAACATCAGCTTCTTGACGTGGTGATACATGGAAGGCCTCGGAGTGAGAGGGGATATCAGCCCGAACATTGGTCGCTGGCGTTGGTTCCTACTCACGACGGATTTGCCCTTCCGGCGATTTGCGCCGAGACCGGCCGGCGGTCGCGAAGAGTAGCGCAGAGTTCGACGGGAACATTGGCCCTGGAGGGAATGGTGAGAGTACCTCAGGGACACAGCTCAGTCGTCGCGGGTGCCATAGCCACGGCGCATTTCAAGGCCGGCGACGAGATTTTGAAGAATACTTTTGCGAACAACGGATTCGAGCACTTCCGACCTATAAGTCGCCGTTGACGTTCGGTCCAACGGCCGGGATGGATCCGGCCCGCGTGCCGCTCGAACCTCGCTGACGGAGGAAGAGCGCATGAGCGCCTGGATCGATGTCAATCTCGTAAAGGTCACGATGGAGTACGTGGGCACGAGCGACAGGCCGCGTCAGTACGTCCCAACATTTGATCGGATCGCCGAGTGGGAGTCCGGCGGTGGCAAGCGGCAGAACATACCAGCCGCTGGCTGACGGCACCATCCGCCCGAAGAGTGGCGGTCCGCCCATCCTCTGCAGAGCCGGAAGCCGTCAGTCGCTGCGCGCTGCTCCAAGCGTGACAGCCATTCTGGCGCCCGCGCCCCCATCAGCTTCGGCGAACCGGTCGTAGTATCGCGCGCAGTCTGATGTTCCATCTCCGCGTCCAGCTCGGCTCCGATCAGAATGACGATGGCGGAGATCCAGAGCCAGGTCATAAAGCCGATCACTGCGCCGAGCGAGCCATAGGTCTCGTTGAATTTCCCGAAACTGGACGCATACCAGGAGAACAGGGCGGAAGCACCGAGCCAGAGCACCGCGGCTGCAGCGCTGCCCCAGGTGATCCAGCGCCAGCGCCGCGCCTCGCGGCTCGGTCCGTAACGATAGATAAGTGCCAGCGCCACCGGGCAGGAATCCGGAAACCTGGGCCAGATGCCCGGCGATGGCGGTCGGATCCGAGAACAGGCCGTAGATCGCGACCAGAGCCGCGAGCGCTGGAAAGATCGCCAGCAGGCTGTAGTAGGTCATGCCCGCGGCCAGCGCCAACATCCGGTGCTCGGAGATGTTGGAATAGACCCACAGCAGAATGTCCTTCCATCCGCGCGCCGGGATCTCGGAGGGCGAACTCGCCTGCCGGCCGCGGTCGCTATCGCCTGCCGTTTCGGGAGCAGCCGTGTCTCGGGACCCGTCTCGCGATGGATTTCTTCCTCCGGGGATTTCGACAGGGCGGCTTTCTTCCGGGATCAGTACGGCAGTCAGGGCCGCTGCCATCAGAAGAGCCACCCCCGAGATGATGGGTCCACCTGTCCGGCCCAGCCGACCGTTCTCGCTCGCCGGCTACAACGTGTCTTCCAATCTTGGCCGCAGTCGTCATTGGCTCGGCGCGGCCCAAGACTGCCCCTTCGGGCAACCGCCGTCATGGCGGAACGTTCCGTTCCTCCGACCCACAGCTAGGCTGGCGGTCAGCTGGCGTTTGAGAAGCTGGGCAACGCGGTGACGAGCTGAGTCAGTGCGAACGGCTTGGTGAGAAGGATGCTGTGGGCCAGGCCGAACCTGGCCCGGTCCTTCGCAGCCGTTCCGGTCATGTACACCACGCGAGCGAGTCCCAGCTGGTCATAGCGCCACTGAGGTTTACGTCGGTCACGAGCGCCCGGAATATGGCGTCGTCGCCGTTGAGAAGCGTGACCGCGTACTCCGCGGAGGAAAGGACTTCCGGAACGAAGCCAACTTCAATCGGTGCGTCCTCCAGCATCTGCCGCACCAACAGGTCATCCTCCGCGATCAAGGCGTTGTTCAATCGCTGTCTCTCGCTCGAGAGTCTACGCGGCAGTGGTCGGCCATGGCGCGAATTGTCGGCTCCCGCTTCGCTTTGCGCGCCCGGATCTCGACCAAAGGACAAAGGGAGGACCTTGTCGGCAGGTGACGCGTTGGAAGGGTACTTACCTTTCCGATCCTTTGAGACATGTTCAAAATAGCTAGCTTGTCAGCAAGGCGCCTTAGCCGTAGGCCAGGCTTTCCGGTCACTGTCCGGCCGACCAGATCGGATGTCGTCGTCGCGCGCTCTATCGCCCGCAACACCGCGCCGGCTCCGGAACTGGTGGCCCGCGCCCTGACCTGGGGCGCCGACGAGAAGGTTCTGCTGGCCCTGGCAGCCGTCGGGTGGCTTGCCTCCCGCGGGTGCGCGACGCCGCTGCGGCGCGCAGGTAACCACGCTTTGCTCGTTACAGTTGCTGCGTCACTGCTGCCCCATGGTTTGAAACTTGTGTTTGAGCAAACCCGGCCAGACCGTCGAACGGTGATTGGGCACGTCCACGGCGTCCCCATTTCCGGCAAACGAGAGGATGCTTTTCCCTCAGGCCACGCGCTGCATATGGGGGCGCTGGCATCGGGGGCCAGCGCGTTGCCGGCTGGCCCCCGGCGGGCGTTTCTGGCGCTTGCGGCCGCGCTGTCGCTGACGCGCATTGTGATCATGGCGCATTGGGCGAGCGATGTCGTGGCCGGCTTCGCGCTTGGCGCGGTGCTTGAACGGGCCCTCCGGCTGTGGACCGGCTACCCGAACGGCGTTTCAACGGAGGACGATCATGCCAACTCTTGAAGACCTGAAGGGATACGTGGAGCGCGCAACCGGTTTACAGCGTCCCGGGAAGCGCAAGGTTATGGATCTCGAGCGGGTGCGAAAACCTCACACTGTCAGGTTCAGGGATGACGGTCTCGTCCCGAACCATCCGCGATGGCCGCTCATTATCTATCGAAACGCTGTCGCTTTCGATAACCGCCTGGATGCCGCGGCGGTGATCGAAGACTTGTTTGAAGCGAACGGATGGGGAGACACCTGGCGGGACGGCATCTACGACTACGTGCATTACCACTCCAGGATCCATGAGGTGCTCGGCGTCGCGCGCGGCAAGGGCCGCGTTCGGTTCGGCGGCAACAAGGGGAGGATCTTCACGCTGAAGGCTGGCGACGTCGCGGTTCTCCCCGCCGGCATGGGCCATCAGGGCCTTGCAGCGGATGATGAGTTTCTCGTCATCGGGGCCTACCCGCCGACCGGCACATACGACGAGTGCACGACCGTTGAAGACCGTCCGCGGGCGCTAAAGACGATTCTAAAGGTGCCGCCACCGCGCAAAGATCCGGTCTACGGGGCCGGCGGGCCGCTCGCCAAACTCTGGAAGCGAGCGAAATGACCGAGTACGTCATCCGCTTCCTCCTCGGGGGCGCCGTCGTATCAGCCTTCGCGATGCTCGGAGACCTTCTGCGCCCCAAGAGCTTCGCCGGCCTGTTCGGAGCAGCGCCCTCGGTCGCGCTCGCCACGCTTGGAATCGCGGTGTACCAGCACGGGGGCAACTACGCCGCCTTGCAAACCCAGGCGATGATTGCGGGAGCGATTGCGCTCGCCATCTACAGTGTGGTCGTCTGCCATCTGCTTGTCCGCGCAAAGCTACGAGCAGTGACGGCTACGTTGCTGTCACTCGTTGCTTGGCTGGTCGCCGCCTTCGGGCTGGTCATCTTCGCTGGAGTTCAGACGTGAGCCCGATCCGGTTTTCGCCGTCATCTCTCAAGGAAGGCCGCTGGTACGAATATCTGATCCGCTTCGCACTCGGCGGCGCTGCGACCGTCTTTACTGGCCTCGTCAGCAGCCGCTATGGAGCAGTCATCGGTGGCGTTTTTCTTGCCCTTCCAGCCATATTCTGCGCGAGCGCAACGCTGATTGAGAAGCATGAAATCCGCCGCAAGCGCGAAGCGGGTCTCGCTGGTGAGCGCCGCGGGCAAATGGCGGCCGCCGTCGATGCTGCTGGCGCTGCGCTCGGTGCGCTTGGCATGCTGGCCTTTGCGGTCGCATTTTCTTTGGCGGCGGACATCAGCATCGCGGCGGCCTTCCTGGGCGCATCATTTGCGTGGCTCGCTAGCTCGGTGGTGGCCTGGTACGTACGGCGCAAGACGCGCTCAGTGCGGAGTGCGCGGACCAAACAAAGAGCTAAGGACACCCCGATTTCGCGAAGCCACTGAAGTTGACCTTACGAGCTTGGCATGACGCGACCGCAAGTATTCGAGCCGCCCCCGATCGGGATGCCGTTGCCTTGCAACCGGCGACGGGGGAGGAACCGTGGCCAGTGGCGCGTGTTGGTTTAAGCCGCTTAGTTGCTCGTGGCTTGTAAGGCTCAGGATGGCGGACGAAAAGAACACTGGCATCGCCGCTCACGGCGCCTCTCGCCTCCCGTGGGTCGAGATCGACAGCTTCAACCTCGAACTGAAAGATGAGGAAGAATTCTTAGGCGATCGCGCCAGCAAGGGGGCCTTTCGAGAAACTCTCGAAACCTGGCGAAAGCCGTTGCGCAAATCCGGCGAAGACCCATTCGGGAAGGAACGTTCTGAAGACGTCAGCAAGAAAGAGCTCGACGCTGCCCTCGGCGGCGACGACCCTGACGCCTCAGTAGTCGTCCATAGCGCCGTTGAGGACTTCGCACAGGAGCTCGCTCAGGTAACGCGCCGCTTCCTCAATACCAGGGCCTGGGACAAAACCGAGCGCATCGTCGTGGGTGGCGGGCTTCGGGACAGCCGGCTTGGCGAACTCGCCATCGCACGCGCCGAAATCCTCCTCAAAGCCGACAACTTCAAGCTCGAGATGCTCCCGATCCATTGTCACCCAGATGACGCGGGCCTTATCGGCGCACTATATCTCGCTCCTTCCTGGATCTTCGAAGCTCACGATTCCATCCTTGCCGTTGACATCGGAGGCACGAACATCCGCTGCGGCGTCGTGGAAACACGCCGTAAGAAGGCGCCGGATCTCTCCAAGGCATGCGTGTGGAAGTTCGAGTTATGGCGGCATGCCGACGACGAGCCGTCCCGTGAGAACGCCGTGAAGCGGCTGGTCAAGATGCTCAAAGGACTGATCGCGAAGGCGGAAGACGAGGGTTTCAAGCTCGCGCCTTTCATCGGCATCGCCTGCCCCGGGGTGATCAACGCGGACGGCTCGATCGAGAAGGGCGCGCAGAACCTGCCGGGCAATTGGGAGAGCAGCAAGTTCAATTTGCCGGCCAGTCTCGTCGAAGCGATCCCTAAGATCGGCGAGAACGACACGGTCGTCATCATGCACAACGATGGCGTTGTGCAGGGACTGTCGGAGGTCCCATTCATGCAGGACGTAAAGAGTTGGGGCATACTGACGATCGGCACCGGCCTCGGCAACGCCCGCTTTACAAACCGAAATGGGCGCGAACGCTGAAGCTATGGCGAGAACGCTACGGAAGGCCCCCAACAGGCGAGCAAAGGTTAAGCTGCTGAAGGTTGCCCTTGAGTACGAGCAGCTTGTTCTCCGCTCCGAGAAAGCGCAAGCGCGACCTGAAACCAGCCAGAATGCGGTGCCAGCGCCATGAGAACAGTCGACGAATACCTTCAGCTCTCGCTGCACTACAGAAAAGCAGCTGCAAGCACCGCCGACATACACGCGCGCTACCAACTTGAAATGCTTGCCCGGAGTTATATGACGCTGGCTGAATCTACGCGGGTTTTGGAGCAGACAGCGCCCGATCTGAGTCAGGACAAGTAAGGCCGCGGCAAAATAGGGCAAATGTCCTGACGCAAACCGTGGAAGTTTGGATCTGGCCAGTACCTCGGCCGATCTTGCAGTGCCAGGCTGTTCCTTCTCTCGGCGAGGACCCGCGACGATCAGTATCTCGCGCTCGGTTCAAAGAAGTCGACTTACCGCTTGTTAGCGAGGTTTCAACGAAGGAACCCTGCGAACTTCGCGGATTTATCACGAGATGCAAGGATTTTGCGCTCGGCGGAACGCACGCGTTCGGTAGCAGACGGCGTCGCTGGCTCAAACTACGAAGAGGGCGCAGACGCTCACCCGATCCCACAGAGTTGAAGGAGGCACGTGGTGACCCAACCGACTGAAAAGGAAATTGAGAAGCGCGCCTATGAGCTATGGGAGCGAAGCGGCAAACCCGAAGGCAGGGAGGAAGAATTCTGGCGGTTGGCGGAGCAGGAGTTGCGAAACGAGGACAAGTCATCTCCCCTCCGCACCCCAGACAGCCTGTAAACAGAGAAGAAGCGCTTAACCGGATGTCTCATTCCGCAGCAGCCGAAACCATATTGCTGTACTTTGTGCTGCCTCTTTGGTTACTGGCCGGCTTTGCTGATTACCTTTGCCATCGCGCTTCTCGGATTGAGACGACGAGCGGCTATAAGGAAACCCTGCTTCATCTGTTGATGTTGATCGAACTGGCGATACCATTGCTGGCGGCATTTTTTTTGGAAATCAACGCTCTCATTATTGCGGTAATGATCGTCGGTTTTGTTACGCATCAGCTGACAGCCCTCTGGGATACAACATTCGCCAGCCATAAGCGGCGCATCACGCCGATCGAACAGCAGGTCCATAGTTTTCTTGAGCTGATTTCTCATGGCGATGGTTATCGTCATTATCTTGAACTGGCCACAATTCCTCGGCCTTTGGGGGCTGGGATCTGAGCCCGCACGTTACGAACTCGTTCTGAAGCGAGAGCCATTACCTTGGGCATACGTGGCGACGTTCTTGTTCGCAGTCCTGCGGTTTGAGGTCCTTCCGTACATGGAGGAATTCGTTCGAGGCTTACGGTCGCGGAAGAGGGCTTAACTCCGAACGCGGAGGACCATCAATGAAGATTGCCGTCATCGGAGCGACAGGACTGTTGGGTTCCGCTATTGTGGCTGACCTATCCTCGCAAGGCCATTCAATTTGTTTCGATGAGTAGAAGCGCCGGAATCGGGTGTCCGGGCGCGGTCTCGATCGATCTCAACGAGGCAACGTCGCCCTCTTACTGGCTGCCCCATCTCGACGGCGTAGAAGCCGTAGTGAATTGCGCCGGGGTGCTCCAAGATAGCCCAAAAGATTCCACGTCGATGGTCCATCATCGGGGGATTGCGAATCTTTTTGCCGCCTGCGAGCAACTCAAAATCCGCCGCGTCATCCATTTCTCCGCAATTGGCGTAGACCGGCAAACCCCCAGTGCGTTTTCAGAAACGAAGTTATCTGGCGACAAGGCTCTGATAGCGCGTGACCTCGATTGGATCATCTTGCGGCCGTCCGTCGTAATCGGTCGAGCGGCCTATGGGGCTAGCGCGCTCATGCGAGGCTTGGCGGCCCTCCCAATGCTGCCGGTGATGCCGAATACGGGACAGCTCCAGATAGTCCTGCTTGAGGACGTCGTTCGAACCGTGCAGCATTTTTACAGTCCGGAGCGCCCACACGGACAGTTGTCGAACTGGTCGGCCCGCATCGCCATTCTTTCCTCGAAGTCATTGCATTGATCCGGGGTTGGTACCGCTGGCCTCCAGCGCACGAGATCCGTTTGCCGAACTTTGTTTCGATCGTAATGTACAAATTCGGTGACACGATTTCGCTGTTGGGCTGGCGGCCTCCGGTACGAAGTACTGCCGAGCGGGAGATCAGGCGAGGGGCGGTTGGCGATCTTGAAGGCATGCAGCGGCTTGGGCTGCGTCCAAGAGGCCTCCCGGAGTTCTTCGCCTCCGAGCCAGCTTCAATGCAGGAACGCTGGTTTGCGCGGATGTATTTGCTCAAGCCAGCAATATTTATTGTGTTGTCTCTATTCTGGATCTCCACCGCCTTTGTCTCCCTTGGTCCGGGCTGGGGCTACGGTATGGGTCTCACGGGCGAGGGCGGCGTCGAAGGAGCCAGCGCGGCGCTCACGGTGATCGCCGGCGCATTATCCGACCTCGTGATTGGACTCGCCATTGCTTATCGGCCAACCAGCCGGTACGGACTCTACGCAGCCATCGCTATCTCCTTCACTTACGCGATCATCGGGACCATACTTGTGCCCCGCCTATGGGCCGATTCTCTGGGGCCGATGCTGAAAATCTGGCCGATTATCATCCTGCATTTCGTAGGGCTTGCTGTTCTTGATGATCGATAATGCTGTACTTCGTTCTCAAATACTTACATGTCGTCGGCGCCGCGGTCCTGCTTGGCACAGGATCCGGCATAGCGTTTTTCATGCTTGCAGCTCACCTCGGCGGAAAACCCTCCGTTATCGCGGGCGTTGCCCGAATCGTTGTGATTGCGGACTTTATCTTCACAGCCACTGCCGTCGTTGCACAGCCAATCACAGGCTCGCTGCTTGTGTTGCACGTCGGCTACTCCTTCTGGGAAGGATGGATCGTTTGGTCGATGGTGCTGTATGTCATCACGGGGGCACTTTGGTTGCCCGTCGTTTGGATGCAAATGCGCCTTAGGGATCTTGCCTCAATCGCGGCGACAAAAGGCTCGTCTTTGCCTCCTGAATATCACCGGATTTTCTGGCTGTGGTTTGCCTTCGGCATTCCAGCTTTCATCGCCGTGGCCGCTATAGTCTGGCTGATGATAGCCAAACCTCAACTTGCTTTGTTTGATGTGGGAGTGATTGCCGAGCTATCCTGGACGCTCAAGTCAGTTGCGTAGGGTAGGCACGCGAGAGTGGAGTGGTCGCCGAGGCAAGGCGCAGGCAGGCCGGAGCATGGTCGAGTGCTAGGAGAGCATACCTGTTAGCTCGCCAATCATCTTCAGGAGCGCCTGGTGCTCGGGTGCACCCTTATTGTTGGCTAGAAAATCTGCAAGTGCGACTTTTGTAACGTGTCCCCCAGCAAGTGCATTCGCTTCATGTAAAACGAATACTCCCTTGCCGTCCTGACAAAGCCACCAGCTATCGCCGTTTTCACTTTGATGGATCTTGCGTTGTCGGCTCAGGGACATAGAGATCTCCCACTTGGCCAACCAGTTCAACGGAAATGCGTTCCTAACGGCGGCAGCGTGTGATCCCCGGTGGCTTTCAGTGCTTCATGTGACCTTTAATTCGACAGGGCACAGCCGTATAGGAGCGAACTGTTCATCGTTTCTGCCGCTCCCAGCTACAAGAAAACGGCTCCCGCAGTCGAAGGACGGAAGTTCAATGCGAGAGCCAGCTGCGCTGGCTGCGCGGTACTCTTAGGAACGAACGTCTCTCGCCGGAAATTGAAGAGCCGCCCAGATTGGGTGCGTTGCTGGTCTCGTCAAGGAGTCTGCTTTCCGCGAGAGTAGGGATGCGCCGCCAAGAATCCGCGCCTGTTTCGAATGAAACGTGGTGGCGTACGCGGTCGTGTACGAGATCGCCGTGATGTCTTTTCAGGACAGTAACGGCGACGAGCAAGGGGACCTGGTCGGCCTTCTGCAGCGTGTCGACTACTTGGCTTGGCATCGGCGCGGTATGGCTGACGGCTATCCTACAAGAGTCCCAATCACGACTTCGGCTATGACATTGCCGATTTATGCTCGGGTGATCCCCGTTTCGGCAAGCTGGAAGATGTCGACAACGTGCTACGTGCCCTGCATGATTCGGGCATCCGGCTCATTCTCGACCTTGTCCCCAATCATACCTCCGATCAGCACGCCTGGTTCGCAGAAAGCCGCGCCTCGCGCGACAATCCGAAGGCGGATTGGTAATTGTGGGCGGAACCCGGTGCCCACGGTGGTCCGCCGAGCAACCGGCTTAGCCGCTTCGGAGGAAGTGCTTGGGAGTGGTGTGAGGAGCGCCGGCAGTTCTACTACCATTCATTTCTGCCGAGTCAGCCGGACCTGAATTGGCGAAACCCCGAGCTCCGGGAAGCGATCGCGGCTGTGATGCGGTTCTGGTTAGAGCGCGGTGTCGATGGCTTCCGGGTTGATGCCAGCGCTGTGTTGATCGGATGACCTGCTGCGCGACAATCCGCCTGACCCGGAGGCCAACGACAAGACGCCGCCCCTCAGGCCAGCAGGCTCGTGTTTACGGACGACAGGCCGGAAGCGATGCACTGCATCAAATACATCAGGGGCGTTTCTGGACGAGTTGCAGGGCAGACGGATCGGATCGGCCATTTCTACGGAAACAGCAAGCCGCGCCTGCACCTGCCATTGAACTTCGCACTGCTTGACTCGGAATGGCGCGCGATCTCGCTTCAGGCTACGATCGATGCCTATTTCAATGCGCTTCAGCAAGGTGCCTGGCCGGCCTTCGTGATCGGCGGTCATGACAAGCACCGGGTCGCCAGAAAGGTGCGGCAGGCTCAGGCTCAATTCTTGCGATGCTGTTAATGACCATTAGAGGGACGCCGTTTCTCGCCGGGGATGAGATGGGCTCCGAGCAGGTGCAGATTCCATAGGAGAGGACCCAAGACCCCTTCGAAAAGCTCATGAAGGGATTTGACCTCGGTCACGACCCCGAGCGGGCACCCTTGCGTCGGGATGACACGGAGGGAAGCGGATTTGCCGGTGGCAAACCCTGGTTGCCGTTAAGCCGGGATCGCACCCGCAATATCAAAGGACAACAGAGCGATCGGAATTCGCTCTTGAACCTCTACCGTGAACTCATTGCATTGCGTCGGGAGGAGCCTTGCCTGTCGCAGGGAGAGTATCTGCCACGCCGCGCAAAGAACGACGTCTTTTCGTTCGGGCGCAGGATGAACGATACGGAAATCCTCGTTGGAGAACCACGGCTTTGGGAGCGGGAAGGCTGCGGCGTCCGATTGTTATCTACCGGGCTAGACTGCAAGCAGGAGAAGGTAGCGGGAGACCGATCCACCTGAAGCCGAACCAAGGAGTCATCGTCAAAGTAGGTCGTTGAGCCCGCCGTGGAGCCGACGGTCAGGCAATTGAAATTCCGGCAATGCATGGACCGACCAGAAGATGCGCCTCAGCGCTTTTCGCGGCGTCCCCGCATGCTGTCGTGAAAGAGGTTCTGAGGACAGATATGATCGGGGGAGACGCTGTCCGCTGTGGCCAAGTGGTGCAATCCCGCCGACCCTCCCAATGGAACCCGTTTTCCGCCCTCCCGTTGGCCCTCTTTGAGAGGATGCGTCATGAACGTGCGAGATGAATATACGCAATCGCTCTGGATGGATGTTCCGGTAGTCCAAGCTCCCAGCCTGTCGGGATCCGAGCGGGCGGACGTGGTTGTGGTCGGTTCTGGCATTGCGGGGCTGTCGGTGGCCTATGAGCTTGTTAGCCGCGGGCGTTCCGTGATCGTGCTGGATCGCGGCAGCATCGGCAGTGGCATGACAGCGCGCACGACCGCGCATCTCGCTACGGCGCTGGACGACTATTACAAGGAACTCGTTAGCGTGCGCGGCGAGGAATGTGCGCGCCTCTATTACCAGAGCGTCATGGCCGCCATCAGCCGAGCCGAAGCAGTCCAGGATCTCGAAAACATCGACTGCGATTTTTGCCGGATCGACGGTCTCTGGGTCCCGGCACCGGAGACACCGAGGTCCCTGCTTGATGAGGAACTCGAGTGCTGCCAGCGGCTCGGAATTCCCGTCGAGGACCGCATGGCGCCGACGCCGTTTCACTCCGATGGCATGGTGCGTTCGTTGCGCTTCCCCGGGCAGGCGCGCTTTCATCCCATGAAATATCTCGCGGGTCTTGCAAGCGCCCTGCAGCGCGCCGGCGCAAAACTTTACGCCGACAGCTGTGTCGAGAGCATCGAGCAAGCTGGACGATATCGTGGTGAAAGTTTCGTCCGGGCACGAGGTGCGGGCCACCGACGTAGTGGTTGCGACGAACTCTCCGGTCAATCTTGAAGTCGCTATTCACACCAAACAGGCGCCGTATCGCACTTACGTCAACGTGGGGAAGCTGCCGGGCGGCGTGCTGGCCGACGCGCTCTATTGGGACACGCTCGATCCCTACCATTATGTCCGCCTGCAGCCGCTCTCTACCGATGAGGTTCTCGTGATCATCGGCGGTGAAGACCACAAGGCCGGCGAGGCTGATGACGGCGAGCAACGCTTTGCGGTCCTGGAGCACTGGGCGCGCGAACGATTGCCCGACCTGGGTGCGATAACCCATCGCTGGTCGGGACAAGTCCTGGAGCCGATAGATTTCGTCGGCTTCATCGGCCGCTCGCCGGACGAAGAGCATGTTTTCATTGTCAGCGGCGATTCCGGGCAAGGCATCCCCAACGGTCTTGTCGCCGGCATCCTGATCGCGGACCTGATCACCAGCGGCTCCAATGCGTGGGAGGACGTCTACTCGCCGGCACGGAAGATCTACAAGAACCCTCGGTGAATACATCAGCGAGAACATCACGCCGTTGAAAAATTTCGCGGAGTATCTTTCGGCGAGCGAAATCGCTTCCGTCGAGCGGCTGCGTTCTGGCGAGGGCTGTTTGGTGCGTAGCGGATTGCAAAAAGTCGCAGCATGCCGGGACCAGAAAGGACAGCTGCACTTGCATTCCGCCAGCTGCACGCATCTGGGGTGCGTTGTGCACTGGAATTCACTGGAGCAAGTTGGGATTGCCCCTGTCACGGATCGCAGTTCGCACCAGATGGCACCGCGCTCAATGGACCTGCAGTATCTCCACTTGCCGAGCTCGAGAAGCCGGCGCACCACCAGGCCGCGGAATAGCTCCGGTCGGCCACTGCAGGAACTCTAGTGGCGGAAGCCTGGTGTCTCCGACCATTGTTCTGGTGCTAAGGGCGGATGAACCCCTTAGTGAAAGGCCCTCGAAAAACGGGGCCTTTTTAGTGCCGCCTTTTGGTGAGTGATTAGCAGTACCATGCCTCTCGGAACCTTTGACGAAAGGCGCTGTTGGCTCGTGTACAAACAAGGAGGGATCCATGCCGGGCCAGAATAAGACACTTGAAGACCTCTTCCTGGAGACCCTCAAAGACATCTACTACGCCGAAAGGAAGATACTCGTTGCGTTGCCGAAATTGGCAAAGGCCGCGAGTTCTGACCAACTGCGCGCTGCATTTGAAAAACATGCCGGCGAAACCGAGGGGCAAGTTCAACGTCTGCAGCAAGTTTTCAAGATGATGAAGCAGGCTCCCAAGGGCAAAACCTGCCCGGCGATCCTCGGGTTGGTCGAGGAAGGCGAAGAAGTGATGGAGGATTTCGAAGATTCTCCGGCGTTGGATGCGGGCCTTCTCTCGGGTGCTCAGGCGGTTGAGCATTACGAAATATCGCGTTATGGCACGTTGATTGCCTGGGCTGAGCAGCTGGGTATGAAGCAGGCAGTCCAGCTCCTCGAGCAGACGCTTGAGGAAGAAAAGAAAACGGACGCTGTGCTAAACAAGCTGGCGCAAGCCGCGATAAATCGTAAGGCGGCTTAGTCCCCAGTCAGCTGGCCCGCTCCTGGGCCAGCCCAGGTGGCGCACGCGTCGTCGAGGCGGCATAGCTGTGCCGTGTCCTTCTCTGTGGGGCGCCAACCCGATTGAACCCGCTTGGCGTGGTGCTGGCAGTGGCCGAAGTTCTTCAACCGCTGCTGGTTACCTTTGCCAAAGGGCAAGCGGGCAACAAACCGCTGATGTTAGCGCTTGCCACTGCCGAAATAGCGGCATCGATACAGTTGCAGCTCTCGCTAAAAGGTGAGAGCCGCCGCTGTCCCCGCCAAGCGACGATCTCGCAAATCCTAGAGTATTCAGTCCTCACAATGTCACCGGCCGTCTCGGCATCGGCAAGAAAACCGGGAGGGAGCTGCGGAACAGCGGTCCCCTTCTGCCGCTATTTCTTGCCCTCGCCGACCGTAGGGGCGGGCTTTTTGTCGAGATCCTGCGCCATCTCAAGGTGATGCTTCAGCGCGCGCAGGGTCTTACCGGCCCAACCCTTGAGGTCTGCGTTGTCGCCGCCCTTTGCGTAACGCTCGAACAGGTCGACGGCATCCTTATGAGCGCTGACCTGCATCGAATTGAACTCGGAGCTGAAGTCGTTACCGTTGGCACCGTTGAGCTTGTCGAGCTTGCTTTGATGCGATGAATCGAGCGTGCTGGGCAGTTCGGCTTTCACCTTGCCGCTGGAAACCAATCCCTTCAACTCAGTGCTGGTTTTGGTGTGGTCCGTTACCATCTGGGAAGCGAAGGTCTTCTCCGCCTCATTGCCCTTCTGTTGTGCGAGTTTGCTGGATTCGATTTCAAACATATCCGATATCGCGACCTGCTTGACAAAATCCACCGTCGAGGGGCTGACCCCGAGCACGGAATTGATGCCGGCCTTCTCGCTGACGGATTGCGCCAGTCCCGGCGTCGCCAGCAAAATGCACGCGATTGCTAGTACGGTTCGTCTCATGTGTATCTCCATCAGCTTGCGGTCTTTCAGTTGACGCCCTTGCGAAGCGCCAGGTGATGACGCGCGAAAAGAGAACTTTCCGAGGTGTTCGCACTGCGGCAGGGAAGTTCTGTTTTTCCATAGCATCTTTGATTCTAAGCAAAACGCTTACACGCGCGTCTATCCCTACTCCTGCGGCAAGTTGATCTGGCAGACTAAAGTTCCTCCCGTTGGTTGGCCTGCTGTGTAGGTTATTTCCCATCACCAGCCAGGCTCTGCCCGTAGGCGTTGGTGGCTGAGAGACCGAGCGCGCTCCCGCCTGCACAAAAAGGGAGGCGCGTAATGGAACACGCGCAGCGCATTGAGGCGATCCAGGCTCGCATGGCTGAGCAAATCGAGACTATCGCACGAGCCGTTTGCGAGGATAAGGAGCCGCTGACCGCCGAACTAGTGCTTAGGGCGCTCGCTACCCAGATGGCGCATGAAGACGCGCGTCCAGCCGGTGTGGTCCTAGTTAAGGCGCGCGAGAAAATTAGGACAGCTTGTGCTGGCGCACTTCCCCAGTCGTCATATTCAGCGTCGGAATATGCTCAGGGGGTAGCTGTCGCTAGCGCGTGAGGTCGCAGCGAGCCAGATTTGGACCCGCCGTCATCGATCGTCACGCGGACTAGATGAACCTCGGTCGCCTGTTGCATAAGCAATAAAAGCGGCATCGAGGGAATCGTTTCAAAAATCTTCACATAAGCTAGTGCTGGAACCTGGAATGGGACACTGCTCCTGACACGCTTGAGTAAATGCGGAGATCAAGACCGGAGCGCAACCTGTTTGCATGTTCAGGCTCACTCATCATGACGGTGTCGAATACAGCTTCATGGGTTGGCGGCGATATCGTTCGTAGCGCTCATCGTAGGCGTCGGCGCCCTGTTGATCGGATGAGCCTGTCATCTATCGGTGGACCCGCAATCCCATGTATCTCGGCATGGCGCTTATCTATGCCGGCCTTGCGATCGGCTTCGACGGGCCCAATCACGAAAATTGACCAGTCGGCCGCACGGTCCGACTAACGTCCCCTTTGGGTCTTGGCCGTGTAAAAACGGTCTCAAGAGAGGTCGGTTCTGAGAGCCAAGAGCCGAGGGTGTCTCAGGCGGCGATCGCCGCGATCAGCGGCTTGGTTCCGATGATGTTCATGACCCGTGTGAGGTTGTAGGCCAGGACGGAGAGTGCCATCTCGGCGGCGACCTTCGGAAGGGTTTTGGTGAGGAAGTGCGTCGCTCCCATGCGGGCCTTCATCGTGCCGAACGGATGCTCGACTGTTTCTCGACGCTGGCGCATGGCCTGTGGATTTGCATCAAGGCGCTGCTGCACAGCTTCGAGCAGATGCTCTTGCTCCCATCGTGGAATCCGCCGCTCTGGCCCTGTCGTGCACTGGGATTTGAGCGAACAGTTCTGACAGGCTGTGGTCCAGTAGCGCCTTATCTCCTTGCCATCTTCCTCGCTCGTGAAGCGATATGGCAGTTGCTCCCCAGCCGGACAGCGATAGGCGTCTTCCTCCGGCAAATAGACAAAGTCCTGCTTGCCGAAACGCCCATCTGACTTGGCGCCCGACGTTTGCGGCTTGGGCAGAGTTACCGTGACGCCGGCCTCGTGGCACGCGAGGATCTCCAGGCTGCTGAAGTAGCCGCGATCGGCCACGGCCTCGAGCGTCTCGGTCTTTAGAACGGCCTTCGCCTGCTTGGCCATGCTGGCTAGTTGGGCCCGATCTGAGCCGCTGTTCGTGACCTCATGTGCCACAATCAGATGATGCTCGGTATCGACGGCAACCTGCACGTTGTAGCCGACGACGCCGGAACCGCGGCCACTTGTCGCCATCGAACGGCTGTCTGGATCGGTCAAGGAGATTTGCTGGTCGGGCGAAGCCAGCATCTGCTTCTCGTAGACGGCAAGCTTGCCCATTTCCTCCTTCAGCTTGGTCAGCTTCTCGCTGAGCCTCGTCACCTTCGCGGCCAGCGCCTCGCTCGGCTCCTGTCGGTCGGCCGTGTCAAGTTGGCTCAGATAGCGCGAGACGCTCTCCTCCAGCTGCGCACGCCGCCGTTGCACCTTCGCCCGCGTGAAGTTCTTGTCCCGGTTGTTCACGGCTTTGAACTTGCTGCCATCGATGGCGACGCTCGCCGTCGCGAGAAGGCCCATCTCACGGCAGAGTTCGACGAAGCGCGCACAGACCTTGCGTAGCGCCAGGTCATTGTCCTTACGGAAGTCGGCAATCGTCTTGTGATCGGGGGCGAGCCGACCCAGCAGCCACATCACCTCAGCATTGCGGCCGGCTTCTCGTTCGAGGCGTCGGTTCGATTGCACCCGGTTCAGATAGCCACAAATGTAGAGCTTCAGGAGAACCGAGGGGTGATACGACGGCCGACCGGTCGTCGCCGGCTCCACCCCTTCGAAGCTCATCTCGGCCAAATCGAGCGTGTCGACAAACACGTCGATCACGCGAACAGGGTTGCTCTCGTCAATGAAATCGTCGAGGCATTCGGGCAGTAGCGTCGACTGCCCGCGGCGCCCCCGCAACGAAGCGCTTCATCAATTCCCCCCGAAGAATCGCGGGAGAATCATAACAGCGGGCAGCGTTTTCACACAGCCAGGGTCATTTTCGACACATTCAACGAGGGTTGTCGGCTTGTTGACGTCCGCTTTGCCACGAAACGGCCGAACCTGGGCCGGGCCAGAAGCGTTGCGTTTGGACCGACCCCATGATTCAAACTTCAAATTGGGGGTCGAATCATGCGCTACGAACTCGCCGACTATGAATGGCTCGCCATCAAGCCGATGCTGCCGAACAAGCCGCGTGGCGTTCCTCGGGTAAACGACCGACGTGTCCTCAACGGCATCTTCTGGGTCCTTCGATCCGGGGCACCTTGGCGTGATCTGCCGGATCATTTTGGCCCCTACACGACCTGTTATAACCGTTTCGTCGCTGGCGGCGGGCTGGTGTCTGGGGCCGCATTATCGACGCACTTGCCGCCGCCCACGACTCCGCAGTCCAGCTGATCGACACATCCATTGTCCGCGTGCATCAGCATGGAGCCTGCATCACACGAAACCAGCGCCAATCGATGGGTAGGTCACGCGGCGGCTTGACGAGCAAAATTCATGCGGTGGTCGATAGCTATGGTCTGCCGGTGCGGCTGGCGCTGAGCCCCGGTGAGGCCCACGACGTGCGGCTTGCCAGGAAACTGCTGTCTCGTCTGAAAGTCGGGTCAATGTTGCTTGCCGACCGTGGCTATGACGCCGATTGGATCAGGGACCTTGCCATGAAGAAGGGCGCGTGGGTCAACATCCCGCCGAAAAGCAATCGCAGCGATCCGATCTGTTCAGCCCCTATCTCTACCGCGCTCGTAACCAGGTCGAGCGGTTCTTCAACAGGATCAAACAACGTCGTCGGGTGGCGACGCGCTACGACAGGCTCGCTGCCAACTACCTAGCCTTCGTTCAACTCGCGTCGATCAGGCTATGGCTATGCCTTAATGATGGGGTGGACGCCCCGCCGACGGCATCAATGTGCCAAAGTGGAGGTGTTGAGCACCACTTAAGGGAGGCGTCCGTGTCAAAGGTTACCACGATCGGTCTGGATATTGCCAAGCATGTTTTTCACGCTCACGGCGTGGACGGACGCGGTCTCGCGTTGTTCAGCAAGCGGCTCAGCCGGGGAAAGGTGCTCGATTTCTTCGCGGCTCAGCCTAGCTGCACTGTCGCGCTGGAAGCATGTGGCGGAGCGCACCATTGGGCTCGCCAGCTTACTCAGCTTGGCCATCAGGTTCGGTTGATCCCACCGGCCTATGTAAAGCCGTTCGTGAAGCGACAAAAGAACGACGCGATCGATGCCGAGGCAATTTGCGAAGCCGCTCAGCGGCCGAACATGCGGTTCGTTGCCGTGAAGAGTGAAGAACAACAGGCGGCAGGTCTAGTATTTCGAACCCGCGACCTGTTGGTGCGGCAGCGAACTCAGCTCATCAACGCCGTACGAGGACACCTCACGGAATATGGTTGGATCGCTCCGAAGGGGCCTTCCCATATGGCAAGGCTCGCCGATCTGATCGAGGAAGAAGAGGTGATAAATTCGCTTCCCGACGCGGCCCGCGCCATGTTCCGTTTAATGCTTGATGTGCTCACTGACCTCAACGACAGGATTGCGGATCTTGACAAGGAAGTCGCGCGGCGAGCTCGAGATGGCGGCGGCATTGCGGCTGGCCTGGGAACGATGAGGAACATCGCGGCGCGAGGTGCATTTTTACGATAGACCGGGGGGTGACGCGTGTTGGAGTGTGTCATGCGTGATGTCGCCGAACTACTTGAGCGGAAGCGCGTCCTGCTCGACCGGCGCGAGGACGCCGCACCGAACATCCTCGCCCAAGTCGAACGGGAGCTCAGGGAAATCAACGAGGAGCTTGCCCGGCTCGAGGACCTGACGGCCCCGGCCACTGCTACCCCTTAGCTAAGCGGACGGCCGGAGGCTTTGCTCCACCTAAGAGGGCGACAAAGGGCGCGACCCACGCCGCCGCCGTATTGCCAAGCAGCACCATGGTCAGAACGGTTTGCGTGAACATCATGCCGATCTCCGCAATGCGGCGGCCCATGGCCGCCGCAGCCGCATCGGCACGCCGCCGCCCCGCGGCGGATCGTCGCCCTCGCCATCGAGGCGGCGCAGCGCCGCGAGGATGTCGGCGAGCCGGATCGGGTAATCCATGCCCGGGATCTCGCGCAGCGATGGGCAGGATTCGACCGCGAACATGTCGGATGCCCACGACGACAGGATGACCCGCTTTTCAGGCGCGGACAGCTTGTCGTCATTCAGGACCGCGTCCGGAGACGCATAATGCGCGGCCGGATGAAACAGGAAGTCGAGCTTGCCGGAGTTCGTGTTGGCATTGGTCATCTGTTGCCTCCCTTTACGCTCCTTTCGTGGGACGGTGTTGCAGATCGATGAGCCGGCGGCCGACGCCGCCGGCCGTAATCGTACCTATTGGGCCTTGATGGCGATGCGCTTGACGCCTTCGCGCGCCTTCTCCGATTTCGGCAGCGACACGGTCAGGACGCCGTTCCTGAACGACGCCTCGGCCTTGTCCTCCTCGACGCCCTCCAGCGGGATCTGCCGCTCGAAGGCGCCGTAATAGCGCTCGGTGAAGTACCTGCCTTCGCCGTTGCGCTCCGCCTTCTTCTCGCCGCGGACGGTCAGGACGCCATTGGCGATCTCGACCTGGACGTCCTTCTCGGTGAGGCCGGGAAGCTCGGCCGAGACGGTCAGCGTCTTGTCGGTCTCGCTGAGCTCGACCTTCGGCCAGCCGAACCGGCCTTCCATCAGCGGCGACAGGCCAGTCCCGCCGAAGCCACGGAAGACGTCGTCGAACAGACGGTTCATCTCGCGGTGCAGCGTCATGAACGGATCATAGGTGCCGCGCGAGGGCACAAGCTCCTGGCTTTTCGACCAGGGAACGAGATCACGAATTGCCATGGTTCTTCTCCTTCAGATGTCTTCTCTCCTTCATGCATGCGGCGAGGGAGCGCGGACGCGCATCGGCGCGCCGCGTTCCACCGTCATCACCTCGATCGCGGTCAGGCCGCCTGCTTCTGCTCGATCTGCGGCGAGGAGGAGTTGCCGGCCGCGATATTGATTCGGCGCGGCTTCATGGCTTCCGGAACCTCGCGGACGAGGTCGATGATCAGGAGCCCGTCCTGGAACGAGGCCTGCTTCACCTGGACGTAGTCGGCGAGATTGAACACGCGCCGGAACGGTCGCGCGGCAATGCCCTGGTACAGATATTCGCGCGCGGCGGTCTCGGGCTTCTTGCCCTCGATGGTGAGCGCGTTCTGCTCGGCCGTCACGGTGATGTCGCTGGCGCCGAAGCCTGCCACCGCGAGGCTGATCCGGTAATGGTCTTCGCCGGAACGCTCGATGTTGTAGGGGGGATAGTTGTCCTCGGTCGCCTGGCGCAGCGTGCTGTCGACGAGGTCGGCCAGGTGATCAAAGCCGATGGTGGAGCGCCACAGGGGCGCGAAATCAAAACTGGTCCTCATAACCAAGTCCTCCTGAGAGCAAGATGGATACGAAGGAGCGCTAGACGACAGGTCCGAAAACCGGACGCCCGGCGCCCGCACCGGACCCATGACGGCGTCCGATACACCGCTCCCGCGGCAAAAAACGACTTAGAAAAACGACAAGCCGATTCAAGAGGGACCGCGAAAATTTTTCGACGCCCTGGATGCCGCGCCGCATCATGGAGCTCGCGCAACGCAGCGACGTTAAGGGTTGCTTACAAGGCAGGCGGCCGCCGCTTGACAGCGGGAGCGACCTGAATAATTTTTCTCCACCGGGAATTCATTCCGTTTCTCGAAACCGAAAAGGACAACAACGACCGTCTGGAGCGGCGACAATGTTCAATGAAGATATTGCCCGTATCCGCGCCCGCCGCGGTAACACCCGCAGGTATGCACGCCTGCTGAAGACCAGGCTTTCGGACCTCGAGCGTCAGTATATCGAAGGTCGATTGTCAGAGGAGTGGGCCGCCTCGGGGCACTGGTCCGAAGCGTTCCCTGTCTCGTTTACCATGCCCAAACATCTCGGCGCACCCCCGAGCGCGGAGGCGTCATTATGACCAACTTCCCCTCTCGAACCGGAGACGACCGCTTCGCGGCATTCGACATCGTGCTGAAGAGGCGCGGCCGCGGCAGGTGGAAATGGTCCGTCTGTGCGGCCGGAGGAGAGACCATCCTATGCGGGTCGGAATGCAGTCGCCCGGCCGCGCGGTACAAGGCACAGAGTGCGCTCTTTCTCCTGCTGTGCGCCAGTGCCTCGCGTATTCCCGCGTTGCCGCCTGCGTCAGCATCGGAGATCTTCGAGGCGAGCGCTCGCAGGCCGCAGAGCCGGATCACGATCGAAGGATTGCGCCAGCCGAGAAAGTGCTCGGAAGATATCGAGAGGCTCCGTTCGGCCCATGCGGCCGCCGCTGCGTCCAAGGCGATGGCCCGGCGCCTTGTGCGTCGGACCCTTCGCCCATCTGGAGGCATGGGTGCATCCGAGCTCTAGGGAGCTCGGAGAGGCGGGGAGATCTACATCGAAGCCCGACGGTCGGGATGGCCTGTCGTCGGGGAAAACAGAGCTGGAGAGGACGGCCGACCGACCGAGACCCGAGGGATCGTCAAGGCTGCAGCGCGCGGGTGCTGCATCCAGTTTTCCGCCAGCGTATGGATGCAGCTCGTCTTCGACGACCTTCTTCGGACTGGCGCCGGTCCAGCGCGAGGCCGAGAACAGCCGTCGCACGTTCGTCAGCGCGGCGAGGCGACCGTGAAAGGCCGCCCGGAATTCATCGGCGGTCTCCGCTTTGGCCAGACGCAACTCGCCTGGATCACCGCAGGGAGATTGTTGGCGCGGTGGTCGACTTTGTGGGTGAGGAGCATCATCCTCTCCTCCGCTTGCTTGCGCGAGGTAATGTCGACCAGCATGTTGACCGCGCCGACCAGCCGGCATCGCGTCCCTTCCAGTTCTCCGCAAGGCCAACTCGGGTTTACGAGCGCTGCACTAGTCTAGAAGCCCAGCGCCGCCGGGGAGCTGGGAGCATTGCAGACGGATAAATGCGCGGGTCAGTGCTTCCCCCAAGCAATAGCCCCCAGAGCGCCTACCGGGTTCCAAAGAAGGCAGGATCCGTCCGGCCTCCCTACCGCCCGATCGTCCGCGACCGACATGAAGCCAATGTTGCAGCTGGCTTGGCAGCATCTCAGCCCGCTAATCCGGGCAATTCGCTCCGAAGGCCGGTCATAACAAAGTTCACGCCTATTGCCGCTACAATCAGCGCCATGATGCGCGTCATAACGTTAATTCCGGTCTTGCCGAGAAATCGCTCGATAGCAGCGGCCGTCCAAAGTGTCGACCCGATCAGGAATGTCGCGATGATCGACGCTGCACCAAGTAACGCGGTGGAGGACCAGCCAGGGTTGTCGTTGGAGAGTGTGATGATGATGCTGACTTCGGCCGGACCGACGAGCAAGGGAAATGCGAAGGGCGTTATCGCCCGACCGTGGATATCCACCTCACTGCGGTCGACTCCGCTGGGTGGCTGCATGAACTTCCCATACTGCGCCTGAAACATCTCGAGCGCGATCACCAGCGCGAGTAACCCGCCCGCGATACGAAAGTCGTCGAGACCAACATTGAAAAAATTGAGTATTTGCTTGCCAAGGACGGCTGCTCCAACAAAAAAGATCGCGACCGCAGTGCATGCCAAAACGATGATGCGATGGATACTGGCACTTCCCGCCTGTCGCGTGATCGTCAGAAAGATTGGAATGGCTCCGACGGGATTGGTCAACGCGTAAAGCAGTATCGTGATCCCAATGAATTGGTTCCAGAGCATAGCTGTGCCTACCCCGAGAAGCTCTGCTCCGCACTTCTCGTCGCAAGCTGCGCTCGACAACAACTCTCCGATCCGACGCCTCGGAGTGCGTCGCAAGATGCGGGACGCCCGTTCGACCCTCGTTTCGTATCCATGGTCAAAGTGCTTTGAGAAACCTCTCAGCGAAGTGTAGCTCGCTCATCACACATACGATTCGGAGCGGACCCTCGGCAATTCAAAAGATCTAGAGACGTCGGTCCGGAAAGCCTGCTGCGGCTTGAGTTCCTCAAAGATCGGGGCATGATCCGGCGCATGCTGTAAGGTCGGCCAGCGCTCCCATATCTAAGAGGTTTCCGACGTGGATTAGAAATCACTGCGCAATCAACCTTGCAACGCGAAAATAGGCCGCCCTCTGCGCCGTCGGCTGGACAGTCTAGGAGTGTGTATTGCAGCTCTTGTCAGTGGGCGTAGGCGACTGCCGCTTCTGCCGAGGGAAACGAGAGTTCCAGTTGAGCGAGCGGATCGTCGTCCTCCGTCCAACCCATCAGCGGCTCGATCCTAAGCGGCGTGCGGCGCTCGAACCTTAGCCTCCATTCCCTTTTTTGCTTGGGCGCCGAAGTCATGACCGAAGGCGCCGCCTTGTATATGATCGCTTGAGCGCCAGCGAGAAGTGTAGATGATGCATAGCCCGGCATTTTGTTTTTCTCCTCAAAGTCATTTTTGAGCCATATGTCGGTTTGTGCGTTTTCATTCATGGCAGCAGCGCAGCACGCGGGCGTTCGCGACATCGTATTCGAATGCGACAGACATCTTTATTTGCGTCAGGTCCGCGAGTTCGGACTGAAGTCGAGCAGTAACGTACTCAAGCCAGAGCCGATCTAGAATCGACCTCCGACGTTTCAAGTTTCGGTAACGCTTGCGAGGCCTGATCCATCAATTGATTGACCGTCACACTCGTTTGAGCGCGGCGCAACGAGCGCTTGGCATCAATGACACGGCCGGTGAAGTGGAATTTGACCAAGTTCCGCAGCGGCTTCTGTTTCAGCGTCTCGTCACCAGGATCGACAGCATTGGCATCCCTGGATGACGGCCGCCGCCGAGTAGGTCCGGCGGCGTCATCCGGGAATGCTTGGTAGCTTCCACCTCGCACCGTCCGAGGCGTCACTCGATGCCGCTTCTCAATAGAGCTCGCGCCACCTCGAGTTCGCTGATGGCCTGACGCAACGCTTGGCGGGCCTCTCCTTTGTCGCCTTCTGAGCAAGCAATGCTTAATCGCTTCAGATGTCGTGCTGCCGTTTCCGCATGCGCGACGATATCAGCGGCGCCGACGAAGCTGGAAGTCTTTTTCTTGTCCATGACCTACCTAGATCATCAAGGAGACACTCCGGTTCGGGAGAGCGGCGAGGCGTGCCGCGGACGCCAACTCCGCAAATGCCCGAGTCACAACCGTTTGGCTTGTGCGGCTATGTCGCCGACAGCGTGCCGGCTTCGTTCCACCGATCCGGCCAGATCGGTCTACGAAAGTCTCCGACGATGTGATTTGTTCTGCAGAAATTAGAAACGTCCCGGTCGGTTTCAAGTGCTTCTTGAGCGGAGAGCAGAGTATTGTTGGGAACGGCGCAGCGCTGAGGCGGTTTCTGCTCGTTGCGGAGAATATGAAAGCGTTGAGGACCGATAGGTGCGAATACTGGTCGTCGAGGATGATCCCCTGATCCGAGAATTGGTGGTCGATGTATTGCGCGCTGAAGGCCATAACGTCATCCAGGCCGCCGACGGCGAAGAGGCCTTGGTCTGGTGTAGCCGTAAGATTGCGGACGTGTTGATTACCGACATCCGGCTCCCTGGCAAGGTTGACGGCTGGCAGATCGCCGAGCGGTGCCGCGAGAACGACCCGGATCTGCCGGTGATATACGCGACGGGATCCTCTCCGGTGACGCCGCGCCCGGTCTCCGGCAGCCTGATTTTGGAGAAGCCCTATCATCCCGACCAACTCGCGCAGGCCGTGAGGGACGTTACCGCATCGAACTAGATCTCACTCCAGACGGCCGGAAACCCGGCGAACGGCAGCCAACTCGCTCATGTGGGATATTGTCTGGCTTAGGTTGGGCCGCCACGGGCGTTTCGTTCCGCCGGCCGTACCCTCGACCACATGTCTATTCGCCCTGGACCGGGAGCGACCTGCATGCGCGGCTGCCGCTCGACGAACCGACCATATCGCCCGGCTTTGCCTGCCCGGCCCATCCTGGGTTTACCGGCGATGCCCGACCCCGAATTCTGCGCCCCGTGTGGCAGCGGCTTCGTCGTTTGAGCCCGAAGCCAGCGCAGATAGGGCAGGCGCGAAAGCGTAGGCGCTGGCAATCCACTTCGTGGCTTTTCCTCCGAAGCTGTTTTGCGGAGCGCTCAGATATGCTTTGGCTTCGATCCGACTTTTAACTGGAAGCTCCGGAACAATTTCATTTCATCGAAGTTTTGGCATCGCCTTACCTGCCGTCGCTCGTCCCTAGGGCGCAGCAGTACGGGGATACTGTCAACCGGCTCTTGGGGGATTTGGCTATGGGCTCCATCAGCACTTCCCGGCGCTGCGGCCAGCGGATCGACCATCTGCTGGGTTCGCTCTATTGGAAATCCGGCCATCGCTTCGCGAGAGGCGGCATTAGGCGTCTTTCGAAATTGCGAAGTAAACTTAGGTCTGTTGCGGGCAGGATGGCCGCAGAAATCGCACCCGCGTCTCGATAGCCACGCGAATTGGAGAAGGAGCGATCGTCATGTCGAACGTCGCAACACTGCCGTTTCTCACGTCGGAGGAAGGGCTCTCTCGCTACCTCGTGGAAATTCGGAAGTTCCCGCTTCTCTCCGCGGAGGAGGAGTTTACCTGCGCGAAGCGTTGGCGCGAACTGGGCGACCGCGACGCAGCATACCGTCTCGTCACCAGCCACCTCCGGCTGGCTGCGAAGGTCGCGATGAAGTACCGCCGTTACGGGCTGCCGATCGCGGACCTCGTTTCGGAAGCCAATCTGGGTCTGATGCAGGCCGTCAAGCGGTTCGAACCCGATCGAGGCTTTCGGCTTGCAACCCTTGCCTTGTGGTGGATCAAGGCGTCGGTCCAAGACTACGTCGTCAGATCTTGGTCGCTCGTAAAGATGGGAACCACTGCAGCTCAAAAAAAGCTGTTCTTCAACCTTCGTCGGCTCAAGAACAGGATATCCGCTTTTGAGGAGGCCGACATGGCGCCCGACCAGGTAAACTATGTGTCCGAACAGTTGAAGGTGACTTCGCGGGAAGTGATCGAGATGGATCGGCGGCTGCGTGGCGATCTCTCACTCAACGTTCCAATCGGCCAAGAGGACACGCTGGCTGAGTGGCAGGACCGCCTGATCGATCCCTCGCCGAGCCCGGAACGCCTGCTGATGGACGAGGATAATAACCGCCGGCGGCTGGGCGCGCTCTCGGAGGCACTTCAGACGCTGTCCGCGCGCGAACGCGCAATTTTGCAAGCAAGGGTGCTCACGGACGAGCCGAAGACCCTGGACGAACTGGCACGGCAGTATCGACTGTCCCGCGAGCGGATCCGCCAAATTGAACAGCGCGCACTCCAGCGGGTGACGTACGCCGTGCGGGTGCGATTGACAAACGCTCCGGCGCCGACCTGCTGTCAGTGAGAAGGTCGTGTTGGAAATGGCGAATCTCAATAGCCGCGCATCGGGGTCCCTTCAACGTCCCGAATAGGAGGTCGTGCTCACGGAATAAGTGCTTGGTGCCATGCCGAACATCGGGGCTTCGGTATGATCGCCGGCGTTGTGCGTTGTATTCAATTGCGGGGCACCTACCGCACTTCGCCATGATGGCTTCTGACTTTTCGATCGACGTGACACGTACGTTCGGGTCCAACAATCGTCCGGTCGGCGCTGTCCAATCGGACGGAAGCCGTGTTGCGCGTTCGCGGCGCATCCCGCGCGCCAAATATTCGCGTGCTGAGGCTTGAAACCGACCTTTCCTCCCCTAGGTGGTTTGTCGCTGGGACCGTTCCGACTCAGTTCTGTGAGACATCGCAGACCTACGAAGGAGGAGGTGCATTCCGTCAGTGGGAGCGCGTGCCGACGCGTGGCATTGCCGCTAAGGAGGAGACGGAGGGCTGTAAACGGATCTTTGGAAGCGGAGGAGAAAAAGGAGGATCTCGCCATGGCTGCCAAGGAGGTGAAATTCGCTGCGGAAGCTCGCGACCGAATGCTGCGGGGCATCGATATCCTGGCAAATGCAGTCAAGGTCACGCTCGGTCCGAAGGGGCGCAATGTAGTCATCGAAAAGTCGTTCGGTGCTCCTCGCATTACGAAGGACGGGGTCACCGTCGCGAAGGAAATCGAGCTCGAGGACAAGTTCGAGAACCTGGGCGCGCAGATGGTGCGCGAGGTCGCGTCCAAAACGTCCGACGTCGCGGGCGACGGCACGACCACTGCAACCGTGCTCGCGGAAGCCATCGCAAGAGAGGGAGTCAGATCGGTCGCGGCCGGCATGAATCCGATGGACCTCAAGCGCGGCATCGATCTTGCGGTCGATGCGGTCGTGGACGACCTCAAGGGGCATGCCAAGAAGGTGACCGCCAACGAGGAAATCGCGCAGGTCGCTACGGTTTCCGCGAACGGAGATGCGGAAATAGGCAAGTTTCTAGCCGACGCCATGATGAAGGTAGGCAATGACGGCGTGATCACCGTCGAGGAAGCCAAGAGCCTCAACACAGAGCTCGAAATCGTCGAGGGAATGCAGTTCGACCGCGGCTACGTTTCGCCCTATTTCGTCACAAACGCGGAAAAAATGCGGGTGGAGCTCGACGACGCCTACATCCTGATCCATGAGAAAAAACTGTCCGGACTGCAGGCGATGCTGCCGCTGCTGGAGTCCGTGGTGCAATCGGGCAAGCCCCTGCTCGTGATCGCCGAGGATATCGAGGGTGAGGCGCTGGCCACTCTCGTGGTCAACAGGCTTCGCGCCGGCCTGAAGGTCGCCGCTGTGAAAGCTCCGGGTTTTGGCGGGCGCCGCAAGGCCATGCTCGAGGACATCGCCATCCTTACCGGCGGCAAGATGATCGCCGGAGATCTCGGCATCAAGCTTGAGAACGTCACAGTCAGTATGCTTGGTCGCGGCAAGAAGGTGGTTGTAGACAAAGACAACACGACCATCGTCAACGGCGCCGGCGCGAAAAAAGATATCGAGGCGCGCGTTGTCCAGATCAAAACGTTGATCGAGGAAACCACCTCCGACTACGACCGCGAAAAGCTTCAGGAGCGGCTCGCCAGACTGGCAGGAGGAGTCGCTGTTATCCGCGTGGGCGGCGCCACGGAAGTCGAGGTCAAGGAGCGCAAAGACCGGGTCGATGACGCGCTTCACGCCACGCGCGCCGCAGTCGAGGAAGGTATCCTTCCCGGCGGGTGCGTGGCGCTGCTAAGGGCACAGGAAGCGCTTAAGGGTATCAAGGTCGCAAACCCGGATGAGAAGGCCGGCGTTGACATCATTCGCCGCGCGATCCAGATGCCGGCGCGGCAGATCGTGCAGAATGCCGGCGAAGACGGCTCATTGATCGTCGGCAAGTTGCTCGAGAATGATCAATACACTTGGGGCTTCAACGCCGCCACCGGCGAGTACGAGGACCTGGTGAAAGCCGGCGTGATCGATCCGACGAAGGTCGTTCGCACGGCGTTGCAGGACGCCGCTTCGATCTCCGCGTTGTTGATCACGACGGAAGCACTGGTGGCGGACAAATCCAAGAAAGCCGAGGCACACGCGCCCACCGCGCCCCCGATGGACTACTAGGCGTCAGTCAGTGCAGGCATCTAACTCAAAGTCGGGAGAAGATCCGTGGCAGATCCCTTAGCGCAGGTCAAAATGGGGACGGAGGCACTCGCTCTCTGCATTGCAGGCGTCTTGTGCGAACGTGAGCCAGCCCTTTTGGCAGCATTCCGAGAGAGCGCAGAATTGCTCTATCGCGTCCTTGATGATCGCGGGGATCATGAGGCTGCGGCGATGGTTAGCGCATTTGGAAGAGCGCTGGCGGATCCCTCCTTTAAGCGTTCTGCGAACTAGTCGACACAAGTAACAAGGCGATGACAAAATTTCCAATAACTGCTGCGGGTCACGCTGTCCTTGATGCCGAACTCAGACACCGCATCCGAGTGGCTCGCCCGGACCTTGTTCAGAGAATTCGGCAGGCGATTGCCGACGATGCTAACCTGATCGAGAACTCTGAATATCAGGCGGCCCACGCAGAACAGGAACTGAATGAAGCGCGAATCGCCGAATTGGAGGACAAGCTCGCGCGCGCTGACATTATCGATGTATCGAAGCTGTCCGGCCATGCGATCAAGTTCGGTGCCACCGTGACGCTGATCGATGAGGACAGTGGCAAAAAGCGGATCTGGCAGATCGTCGGCGAGCCCGAGGCAAACGCAAGCGCTGGCAGGATTTCCGTGACTTCACCGATCGCCAGGGCTCTAATCGGTAAGAGCAAAGGTGAAACCGTTTTCGTTGAGACACCGGGCGGCGGTAAGACGTATATGATCCAAAAGGTCGAGTGGCTTGAGGGCGGTCGAAGCGAGTAGAGCGGCGCATGACCGACTACGTAGTTGCAGACTGCATTTGTCGGCATCGATGCCGAAAATCCGTCGTGCTGCCTGCTGTTGTCGAAGGGGCCTCGGCTGATGCGGTGCCGGCCACGAAACTATGGGTTCGCCACTGAACTCAAGAAGACAATGGGCGAGGATAACAGAAGCCAACTCATGCCAAAGCTTCATCTCAAGTGATGGAGGGCGAGATGATGGTCAAGGCCACGACTGGACCACATCAACTCATCGCAAGCGATCACGTCGTGGGCATGGCAGTGCGATGGCCCAATGGTGCCGTGCTTGGTCACATCGAGTGGTTGATGATCGACAAGGCATCGGGGAAATTGTTGTATGCCGTGCTCAGTGTTGGCGGGTTTTTCGGCTCCCGCACCAACCTGATTCCCTTGCCTTGGGGCCGGTTGCGCTACAATCCAAAGCTCGATTCTTGCGAGCTCGACATCGAGGACGACGAGTTGAGGCGCGCACCGTCGTTCCGAGCCGACGAGGATTTTGACTGGGGTGACCGCACGCAGGAAGCGGCATTGCACCGCTTCCACAAAGCGTAGCTCATCCCCTCGGCCTGCGCCAGCCATGTCAAACTAGCTCGGCGCGTGGTGCCGGATTGCACTCGAGTTGGCGATCCTGCCGTTGTTTCGTCAACGGCCGGAAAGACCTTCCGGTGCCGTTGACGGTCACTACCAATGGTGCCAGCGGCGGTGCCACCATGGCCGGCCGACGTAAAAGCCCGGGGGCCGATAGTAAACCGGGGGCGGCGGATAATAGGCGTAGGCGCCGTAGAACGTCGGACGCCACCAGCATCGGCCCCACGGATTACAGATCCAGCGGACCTGCTCAGCGTTGGGCTTGCTCTTGGCAATCTGATGCGCCTGCGGCAGGCCATTCGGCATTGCCATTGCGCTCGGCGTGAAAGCCAAAGCCGCAATGGCGATCAGAGCAGCCTTCCCCTTCATAAGATCCTCCTGACTAAAAAGGCTACAAACGCCGACGCGCGCCGGAGGTTCAAGCGGATGGCCACTTTTCACGTTTTTGAACGAGCGTTTAAGCGGCAGATTGAACGGACATCGTTCGCTTCCAACGGCGCGCCTGCAAATATCTCGAACGATCATCGCGCGACCAAATCCGCGCGATGAAACTGCGCTGCCCATGCTCGCAATTTAGGACGAGCACCCCCTGCAAATATCGCGGATCAGGTCCTTCGCGCGGAAATCCGATGTCCCGTTGAGGCGCTTCGCATCGATCCTCCGGCGAGCGATCGTTCCGTCAGACGGCCTGGCGCGAAGCGTTGCGGTGGGCTGAACTTGCTGCTTCGGGAGCGCCCGTCCCTTGCCCGCAACCTGAGTGATGCTAGACGCTGCGGCCAAGAGGGCGGACGCAACGAGCCAACGACGCATAGCTTGCCCTCCCGGTTAGCGTTTGCTCTTCCAAGCCTGAAGCCTGGTAAGCCAGTCTTTGAACGAACTGGAGAGCCAGCTCAGCTGCCTCACCATGCCTGGGATGATCTCGTTCCAGTGGGGCCAAGACGGCAAATAAGGGGTCTTCATTGTCCCATCCTCCTGCAACTAACATTGTGCGAGGAACAAATCCTCGGAGCTCGCCAATTCCACATGGGATTCGGCGGCGATCGACTTAGGAGAGCTGGCCCATTTTTCAAGACCGGCTCGCAGTAGAGCGTCTGGCCGGGCGGCGGCGCGCGGCCTGAGGCAGATCATCTCTACGACGCCCCAACAAGGTTGAGGTGCTTTTGACCCAACTGTTGCCGATCGTCGCCGGCAGCAAATCGAGGAGCACGACCTCCTGAAGGGTGCCGCCGGTCAGGACAAGGAAGATGCTCCTCGTCCAAGGCTCAAACCACATGAAGATCCACGGAGGGGACGAAGTACGTTGACGAACCGTTTCTGTCCTGCTCTCGGTCCACAGCCGGAATTGCCGGATTGATGGCAGGATCCTCTGGACGAATCCATGAAGCTCGCCCGGGTCGGCGCCCAACTTCACGCATCGGTCCTCAGGCACGCCTTGCACTTGTGCGGAAAGCTTCCTGAGCTTCTCAAGCCGGGCAAGCCGACCCTCCGGACTACTTGGAATGACGGTCGTTTACAGTTTGCACGAACCTGCGGCAGCGGTGAGGCGTCGCGAAGCGTCGAAGGTCGCCATCGATAGTAGTTTAGCAGTCGACCAAATGGACTGCCAAAATTTTTTGACCGCCCTCTTGAAGCCCCCTGCCACGAACCTAATTCCTTTCCCGCCGGGGGCCGGTTCCGGCCCCGGTCTATGACATCGCTACACCCATTAAGGAGGAAGTGCATGCATTTCCGTCCATTGCACGACCGCGTGCTCGTGCGCCGCATCGACGCCGAGGAAAAGACCGCCGGCGGCATCATCATTCCCGACACAGCAAAGGAGAAGCCGCAAGAAGGCGAGGTCATCGCCGCGGGTCCCGGCGGGCGAAACAAGGCCAGTTGGCCCGCTCGACGTGAAGGTCGGAGATCGAGTCCTGTTCGGCAAGTGGTCAGGCACCGAGGTCAAGATCGATGGCCAGGATCTGCTGATCATGAAGGAGAGTGATCTTCTCGGCGTCGTCGAACACCACGGCAAGCTGAAGAAGGCGGCGTAAGGTCGCAAAAGAAGCTGACAGTCATCGAATAGAAAGGAGATCAGGATCATGGCTGCCAAGGAAGTCAAATTTTCAACCGAGGCCCGCGAGCGCATGCTGCGGGGCGTGGATACGCTGGCGAATGCGGTGAAAGTCACCCTCGGCCCGAAGGGGCGCAACGTGGTGATCGAGAAGTCATTTGGCGCGCCGCGCATTACCAAGGATGGCGTTACTGTCGCCAAGGAGATCGAGCTCGAAGACAAGTTCGAGAACATGGGCGCCCAGATGGTGCGCGAGGTTGCGTCGAAGACCAACGACCTCGCCGGTGATGGCACGACCACGGCGACTGTTCTGGCGCAAGCCATCGTCAAGGAAGGCGCGAAATCGGTCGCGGCCGGGATGAACCCGATGGATCTCAAGCGAGGCATCGATCTCGCGGTCGACGCCATCGTCAACGACCTCAAGACCCACGCGAAGAAAGTCACGTCTAATGACGAGATCGCTCAGGTCGGCACTATCTCCGCCAATGGTGACAGCGAGATCGGTCGTTTCCTGGCCGATGCGATGCAGAAGGTGGGCAATGAAGGCGTGATTACGGTCGAGGAGGCCAAACACCTCAACACCGAGCTCGAGGTGGTCGAGGGCATGCAGTTCGACCGCGGTTATGTCTCGCCCTATTTTGTTACGAACACCGAGAAAATGCGTGTCGAGCTCGAAGATCCCTACATCCTGATCCACGAGAAGAAATTGTCCGGCCTGCAGTCGATGCTGCCGCTGCTCGAAGGGGTGGTCCAATCCGGCAAGCCGCTCCTCATCGTGGCCGAGGACGTTGAAGGCGAAGCCCTTGCGACGCTTGTCGTCAACCGTCTGCGTGGCGGACTTAAGGTCGCGGCCGTGAAGGCGCCGGGCTTCGGCGATCGTCGCAAAGCGATGCTTGAGGATATCGCGATCCTCACCGGCGGCACCGCAATCTCCGAGGACCTTGGCATCAAGCTCGAGAACGTAAAGCTCAACATGCTCGGCCGCGCGAAGAAGGTTGTGATCGACAAGGAGAACACGACCATCGTCAACGGTGCCGGCGCCAAGAAGGACATCGAGGCGCGAGTCGCGCAGATCAAGGCCCAGATCGAGGAGACCACTTCCGACTACGATCGCGAGAAGCTGCAGGAGCGGCTGGCGAAGTTGGCGGGCGGTGTGGCGGTCATCCGCGTCGGCGGCGCAACCGAAGTCGAGGTCAAGGAGCGCAAGGACCGTGTCGACGATGCCCTTCACGCGACACGTGCTGCTGTTGAGGAAGGCATCCTTCCCGGTGGCGGCGTGGCGTTGCTGCGTGCGCTGAAGGCGCTCGATGGTATCAAAACGACAAATTCGGACCAGAAGGCGGGCGTCGACATCGTTCGTCGCGCGATCCAGGTCCCGGCCAGGCAGATCATCCAGAATGCGGGTGAGGACGGCTCGCTGGTCGTCGGCAAGCTCCTCGAAAGCAGCAGCTATAGCTGGGGCTTCAATGCGGCGACCGGCGAATATCAGGACCTCGTGAAAGCCGGTGTGATCGATCCGGCCAAGGTCGTGCGAACCGCCCTGCAGGATGCGGCTTCGGTGGCCTCGCTGTTGATCACTACCGAAGCGCTGGTGGCCGACAAGCCCAAGAAAGCTGAGCTTGCTTCAACGGCCGCGCCACCAATGGACTTCTGACAGGAGCCGCGCCCGGCCGCTTGCGTGGCGGCTGGGCGCGATTTTTGCCGGTCAAGGAAACCGAAGATAGATAGGAAGGCATACAGACGCCGCTGCTCGCACGCGGTCTCAAGCTTCGTAACCATCGCATGGGTTAATATTAACGACAGGAGGATGAGATGATCATGGATCACACCATTGGCTCCGCTCGTGCGGAGAAGCGCAAGAACTCCACACAGCGCTTATGGCGCCGTCTTCTGACGGCGTCGCTGGCATCGGCGCTGGCGATGCCATCTTTGGCTGCTTGGGGGCTGAATAGTCCGCCCAGAACGACCGCAATACCCGCTGACGTTCGGCCATCGCCGCCGATTGCGTACCTCGAGTCAATCCGCTGAATGCAGTGGGAAACGAAAGCTCCAAGGCTGAGGATCGACATACTGATGTCGCCCAACGTGACGCCGTGGAGCATCCTGCAACCTGGGCAGGATCGGACCCAACGATGTCCGACCCTTAGCTGACCGCCGTTGAAGTGGAAAGTAGCGCAGGGACTTTGGGCAAAGACCCTGTGCTATTAACCTGTGGTGATGCCGACAGAAGTCGCGCGCCTTTTGAAAGGCCAAAGAGCTTTGGCGACAAGCCTCTGAGATTGCGATAGCGCGGCCAAGGGTCGGTTGTTGACGCTCGCCTTGGACTGCGAGACGAAGGCTAACGAACTGCGAAGCCGGCTGGCAACCTCGCGGTCGGCCAAGGATAAATCGTCCTCTTAGACGATGTTGTCGCCTCGTGTTTTGGCAGGCTGGCAAAGGAATGTTGGTCGCTGTTTATGGTTTCGCGCGATCGCGTCTAGGCGCATGATCGCCTCCAAAACCTTCGCTTGGTCATGCCGATCTTTGCAGCGAGCCGTAGCTGGCTGTGACGGGCCGGTATGCTTCTTCTCGGTCGCCATGATCGCGCCAGCTCCGAGCGCAAGCGAGCACCTCTGAAGTATCGAGAAGGGAAGTTTTCAGCTCTCAGCAGGGCATCGATCGGATCAGGAAGGGGCGGCATCCATGCGGCCTATTGCATCGCGGTAGATCGGCGCGGCAAGGTTTCTGGAGCGCCGCCAACGGAATCATCATGAGTGGCCGGCGAGGATCACCAATTTTTTTTGAGTGGCTCTTGACGCGATCAATCTGCTGCCTAATTTTTGCCGCGCTACCCCAACTTAACGGGGCGGTGTTTGGGTGCCAATCCGGACCCAGACCAGACGGGCACCGGTCGTGTCCCCGGTGCCGTTCATATCCATCTTGCTCCCTGGAGGATTTGGCTATGCGCACATACGACTTCTCTCCTCTCTTCCGGTCAACCATCGGCTTCGACCGTCTTTTCGATCTCGCCGAGATGACCAATCGGTCGGGTGAGGAGGACAACTTTCCCCCCTACAACATTGAACGGCTGGCGGAAGACCGCTATCAGATTGCACTCGCGGTCGCAGGCTTCTCGTCCGACGAGATTTCGGTGACGGCCGAGCAGAACGTACTTACCGTCGAAGGAAACAAGGTCGAAAAGACCGAGCGCGAATACCTCTACCGTGGCATCTCTACCCGGAGGTTCAAGCGGCAGTTCAGCCTGGCCGATTACGTCCAGGTCAAAGGCGCCACATTCGACAACGGGCTCCTCAAGATTGAGCTTGCGCGCGAAATCCCCGAGACCATGAAGCCGCGGCGGATTGCGATCAATGCAGCGCAGACGAGACCGCCGCGACAGCTCGAATCTGCGGCCTGACCCGGCCCGAGCTGCGTGCCGGAAATCGGTACGCAGCCTTCACATCGATATCGTCTACAGGACGGAGGCAGCCATGCGGCCGACGACCGCGCTTACCTGTCTGAATGATCTGAAGCCATCATTCCAAAACCAACGAAAGTTCGAGCATCCGCTGGGAGGTAAGCACCTCGCATGCGCTCGACAATGCGTCGCCTTGCAGCCTAGGAGCCTGCCATGACCGATATCAAGCTACCAAAGCAAGTCGTGGACAGGATTGAAGCCCGGTGGTCGTCAAGGTATTGCTCGAAGGAGACGCAACATTCCAGATTGATCGACCAGCGCCTTGAACAACTGCGAGAGCACCGAAACAACATCCGCCGTTATCGCTGGCTTATGGGTACGCAGCTCTTCGACTTGGAGCGTCAGTTCATCGAGAGGCGCCTCGCCGAGGAGCTTGATGTCATGCAATGTGTGGCATCTAGCGTCCCGCCTCTCGGCGCACGCCCGATGTCGATCCGGGCCGCCGAGACATCGGGAGAAAACCACCCATGATCGACCTTCAGGCGATACTCATTCGCGGTAGCGAGAAGATCATCGGTCATTACCAGTATCTCCTTGATACCGCGACCTCGGAACTGGAGCGCGAGGGCTTTCGCCAACGCATCCACGAGCAGCAACTGCTGGACAAGCTTCGCCAGCCTGAGCTGCGCGCCCGCGCGGCGTGATGGAAGGATTGTTCGGCAGTATGAGTGAGCTGAAGAGTGTACCCTTGGACGAGGCTATCCGACTTCGCTGGGTCTTGCGGGATATTCGCGCCAAACGCTTTGTCGTCAGTCCGCTGGATCCGGCCGACGTTCAGAAGCTCAATCAGATGGGGTTTGTCGAAATTCAGGATACGCTCCCTGTCCTGACGGCCGCGGGTATGGCTGAGATTTGAAATGCAAAAGTTGACCCTCCGCGATGAGCGGATTGCGGAGGTTGAAAGATACACTTGCTTCGCTACTAACCGTCGTATGGAAAGATACAAAGGTGCCGAGCAACTGTGATGGAGTAGTAACTGCGCGCATCGTTGGTCTGCGGCGGAGAATATTGATCATCGACCTGCGCAGGCTCAGGAGTAAAAGATGTCGATCTACCTGCAGACGCAAATCCGCGAAATGAAGCCAACAGAGATTAGCCGTATCGTGACAGCTTACGAACGAACTTTGCATGCACTCTGTGTCAAAGACGGCGACGACCCACTGACGGAAATGATCGCGAAGACGGTCATCAAGGTCGCACAAACGGACATTGCGGACCCTTCGGAAATATCCGCCCGGGCGATCAAGGTACTGGAAATCCGGTAGTGGATGCGAAGCCGAACCAAAGGGAAGTGTCCCGCATGATACTTACTCACGCTTCGGCGATGCAGGCTTGTCCGATATGTGCTCCGTTAAGCCAAGCCGACTGTCGCCCAGTAACGCTGATGGTTGATGAAAATCGTTCGACTGCGTAGCTTGGTCCGCAGCTGGCTCTGTTCGGATGCAAGACTTTAATGGCCAAGCGACGCATTTTGACAATCCGACGAGAAGTCTTGTGTGGCCGCATCAAACGATGCGCTGCTATCGCCTTAGAACTTCCGCTAGGCAGCGTGCGAACAGCTCTAGAGAATCTCGAGCGGGAGTATCTGCGTGACCTCGACGCACTGCAGCAGCGGGAGATCTGGCGACGCACTGCAGCAGCGGGAGATCTCGCTCCAGCGAACGGGCAAGAGGTCGATACCATTTCGAACCGAAGCGGCTCGCTTGAATCTTGCCCGCGCAGCGAGGCGACGAAGGAAGGTGACGCGCCATCACTCGGCAAAAGGAGGCACGGACATTACTAAGCTCGGGAAGGGTAGTGCAGAAGGTGATCGCTGACGCGCCTGCAAATGCGCTGTCGTGCGACCTGAGGGCTGAACACGCTCATGGCCGGCAGACCGCCCACAAAGCGGTGACCAGAGAGTCAGATCTCCCCGCGTGGGTCGAAACAAGCCGAATAGAGCTAAGACCTTCTATGTGGGCGCTAACATGGTCTTGCGCGGCCGAGATGAGAGTTTCTACGGCGGATCGATTGCACTAGGGATGCTTCGGATTTAGGTGCAAGCCAGTTTCGATGATCATCACCTGGGTAATCCCGTCTTCAGGGCGGACTCACGATCCATGGAAATCGCTTGGTCCGATCATGGCCACCCTTGGCGATCACCTGGACGCGATCTCGGTCGTGCACGAGACGCAGGCGATAGCCGTCATACTTGATCTCATGAAACCACTAGGGCCAGGTCGGAACCAGTTTCCAACGTCAGCAGTCACGAATTTAAGCATGCTAGGTGCTGAGGGACAGTTTTGCGAGTTAAGCCCCGTCCTCTCTTGGAACTTTTCCGCTCATTCGGTTTTCTGCATTTTTGGTACATCAACGTCAGCTTTGGAGAGAGGAGCTATGAAGCGGCGGCGCAGAGTAAAGCAGATATACCCCCTTGAAGAACGCCTTACCAAGGAAGCCAGAGAGCTACGCAGACGGGCTAAGGCACTCCCCCCAGGTCGAGAGCGCGAGTCGCTGCTAAGACGAGCGAGGCACGACGAAACCACTGCCCATTTGGCGGAGTGGCTTCTGTCCGCAAGCCCGCGTGCGCCGATCTAAGGAGGCCACACCATGCAAATGGATCACCACCATTTCGATGGCGTGGAAGTCGCCTTCGTCTGCGCTGCGGCGGTGTCGTTTGCAGTACTCATCGCCAGTATTACTTGGCTTTTCATGCGATGAGATCTCCCCGATTTTCCGGATAGGATCTGGCGGCGCGATTTGGAAGGCCTGAATGGCGAAGAAAGCGAAGAAGCAGGCCGCGCGCGGCCGCAAGCAGGATCGTGCGCGCGTCACCGGCGGTCAGGATTACGAGGTGAGCTACGAGGCGAGGAAAACCCGGAAGTCGGCGGCGTCGAAGAAGGCCGTCAAGAAGGTCGGCAATAGCCGCAAGCGAGTTGAGCGCCTGGCTCGGGATGGCGATGAAAAAGTCGCTAGGAACGGTACCTTCGAAGCGTCGTTAGCAATGCGTCGCTCGCGGCAGAGCGGCATAGGAGCGATGAACGTGCCCCGGCTCTTGCCCCCGAAGACCCGGGGCACATTCGCGATCATCGCCGTGGACCGGATGAAGCGCTGCTTTCTCCGCTAGGATTTCACGCCGGATATCTTGGAGCACTGAGACGCCCAGCTACGCACTAGCCCCGGCTTCTGCGATCGCTGGGCTGTTTCCTTTTCGGGAACAAAGTTGCAATCGGCGACGTTTAGGCACCGCTTGGTTTGAGTGGTTTCCTTGGCCTCAGCTGGTGCTCCCTCGCTGGGGCCGTTTTCTTTTCTGAGCGCAGCCATGACGAACGCCGAGATGTGGATTCTCATCATCGTAGTTTTGGGCGTCATCGGCGTAGTGTTGGTTGTGGATCTTATCTTTTCTTGATGGCTACAGGTCCTTATCGGGCTGCTGCGGCATTCGCGAATTAGGGCACGCTATCTGACTTGCCTATGCAAATGCAGGGAGAGCATTTCCGTGGCATCCTGCAACTGTGTTTCATCTCACCACATGCAATATCGTTTTCGTCGTCGGCGTTGGCTCCTCCTCTAATAGCCGCTCCCTTAGGGGATGACGTCGACCCGGCCCCAGCGGGTAACCCCCTCGCTGGGGCCGTTTCCTAAAAAGCCTCCAACTGGCGGCGGCCTCCGTCTGAGACACTTCGCCGCTCCGTGATTTTACGGAATCAACATCGGTCTGATTCTAGGATTTCAAGTGCCGGGGCTAGTTTTCACGCCGAAGCAATTTTCATTTGTCCGGCAAGGGGCCGTCCCGTGATCGGCCCCTTTTTGATTCAGCGGGTACCCTCGCTGGAGGTATCTAAGTCCGGGATTGCGAATCGAATTGGGCATGGCAGGATAGTTGCGCCTATCTGGCAGCGTCGGCCCCAGCACTGGCCCGTCGGCCCCCAGAGTGCTGGGGCCATCATTTTGGTTGGACACTCCGTCGAACCTACGAGGGAACTTCGTAAATTACGACGCGCGATTCACGAAGGTTAACGACGCCGCTCCTGAAACATTGCAACGGTCGCCCTCCTGACAGGGAGGATAGCCATGGAAGACATGAACGGAGTGGAGCGGACATTTGCGTCTGTTACGGTGCTGGGTGTCTTGGTTCTCATCGCCAGCATGACCGCATACGCGTTTAGCTAGGCCGTGTAGCTATAAACCCGGCGGCGTCATGTGACTGGTGAGTACGTCCGCTTTACTTCTATAGCGACCATTGCGACCAAGTTCGTGGGCCAGCGCAATATGTCGCGATGGGCCATGAGGAGAGTTGGCGGCTAAGAGCAGCGGAGCCAAGCTATTGGGATTTACGTCGCAACGGCGATTTCGCAAACTAGTCCTTCCGCGCGCCAGTCAAAGAGCACCTTGCCGCCAAGTGGGGCGATCGTTCCTTCGATGAGGCGACTACCAAAGCCCTTGCGTTCGGGCGCAGTTACCCTCGGACCGCCCAATTCGGTCCAGCGAAGCATTAGCTGTCCATCCTCGGTGCGTGACCACGCCAATCTAATCCGGCCTTTAGCGTTAGATAGCGCTCCATACTTGGCAGCGTTGGTTGCCAATTCATGTAAAACCACAGCAATCGCCTGCGCAGCGGTGGGTTCTATTACGGTTTGCAGCCCCTCCATCACAATCCGCTTGTCGTGGCCTTCTTGGAGATAAGGGGCGAGCTCCTGCTTGGCGATCGTCGAGACTTCTGCTCCGACCCACCGCGTTTCAACAAACAGCGAGTGAACATTTGCCAACGCTTGGATGCGCCCGCTGATCACTTCCTTGAGGCTCTCGGAGCTGTCAGACCGAGAAAGATTGATAATTGCCTGTACGTTCGCGAGGATGTTCTTGCTTCGGTGCTCCGCCTCGCGAGCCAGAATGCTAATCTGCTCCTGAGTTCGTTTCTGCTCGGTAATATCTCGAGCAATCTTTGATGCGCCAACGATGTTGCCGTGGGCATCTTTGACGGGAGAAACGGTCAGCGAAACGATGATTGAGCTACCATCCTTACGTCGCCGAACAGTCTCGAAATGGTCGATGCGCTCACCTCGTCGAATGCGAGTTAAAATCTGACGTTCTTCGCTTTGTCGGTCCTCCGGGATCACAAGTGTAATAGGCCGGCCGATCGCCTCGGCGGCCGCGTAGCCGAAGATGCGCTCTGCCGCCTTATTCCAGCTTGTAATAATGCCATCGAGATTTTTGCTAACGATCACGTCGTCACTGGATTCAACTATGGCGGCCAGCAGATTGGCCAAGCGCTCGGCACGTTCCAGGGCCGGCTCGCTGACGAGAAGTTCGCGTTGAAGTCCCGACTCTCTTTTTGGCGCCAAGATAAGCCCCAAAACCAGATGTTGCACTGCCGTTGGTGCCCCAATCATAGCACTGAACGCAAAGGCAAGAAGGTCTCCATTGGCACGGTTTCAGCGGTAATTGTCGATCCCTTCTACTCCGTAAGCGTCCAACCGGGGCCTGCCCGGCGCATTTACTTGGCGTGTCAGGAGCCATGTCCCACTGCAGTTCCGGCCTTATCTTATGTGAAGATTTTTGAAACCGAATCCCTCGATGCCGCTTTTATTGCTCATGCAAAAGGCGACCGAGGTTCATCTAGTCCGCGTGACGACCGATGACGGCGAGGTCCAAATCTGGCTCGCTGCGACCTCGCGCGAAGAAGCCGTTGACCGAGTGCTGGACGCTATCCCGGAGGGATGGGCTGTTAGCCTCATCCATTCAGCGACAGCTCGCCGCCGATCACCTCCCTATCCTCATGGCGATCGGAGAAGTGCGCCGGCATCAGGTGTCCTGAAGAAACGGCTCAGCACTTTGGGGGTGGCCTAGGGCCGGTGCTGAGGCCAGTTGTAGATCGGGCGCGAACCCGACGAGCCATTGTTAGCACGCTCCCCGACTGCTACTTTGTGCGCGGCACGCAGGAACTCACCATAGGACGGAAGCATCTGATTGACGCTTCTGGTCAACCAACCGCCCCCGACTGCCAGAAGAAAACCCGTATCGGCTCGTCTCGCCGACTATGACGGTGGGGCGGAGAAACAATTCCATCTCAGGCTACGGCCTTGGAAACGGCACCACGTCGCCGTCCGCTGCGCGGATCATCGCCCGGGACAGCTCCATGACGGCAAAAGCTTGGTCTTCGAGCGTGCACGTCACACCCTGACGGTTCATTTCGTGGACGATCGCCTCTGCGACCTTCATCAGTCGTGCGGTCTCAGCTTGGGTATCTGTCAGGTACATCAGGCTGCTTTCGAAACGGGCACCACGTCTACGTATGCTGCGCGGATGACGAAGCGGGCCACCTCAAGGGGGGCGCAGCCGAGGTTGGCGACAGTCTTGGCGACCCCTTGTCGATCCAGCTCGGCAACAATCGCCTCGGTCACCTTCATCAGGCGCGCCGTTTCTGCAGTGAGGTCTACCATTGGTCTGTTCTCGAGCTTCGGGCAACCACGACCTTGCCACCTGGTGTGATTATAAGTCTGCGTCCGTTGGAGCAGGTGAGGTCAGATATCGCCCGAGACAAAAACGCGGCGCTCTGAGCAGAAACGGTCACCGCAACCTGACCGCACACCGGGCACAGGTATTGTTTGTTCATAGGGACTACTGTTGAAGACGTCACTGGAGATTGGATCACCACGAAGTCGTTCTCGATCTGTCGCCGCTGATCACGGTTCGGCGCATGATGAGCTGTTCGGATAGAGCGGTGGGGACCGATCCGAGAATCCTCGGCTGGGGAGCTACGAGGCGCGTCTGTCTCCGAGGTGCTCGTCAATGGTCCTCTTTGCTGCGGCAATCGCTTCTCGCGAACTTTGATAGGTCATGGTTCTAATGGTTTGGCCCCTGCGGTCGAGAGGCGCGATCTCAACCAAGAATCCGCCGCCGGGTTGCTCGACGACCACTAGCTGGTGACCCGAATATTCAAGTTCGTCTGCCACTTCGGCGGCCTCCGCCGGTGCATCAAGACAACAATTGTTCTGGTGACAGGGTTCCGACGATGCACGGGGACTTTCTTGCGGCCGGGTTTAATGCGGAGTTCGTTCGCAATGCCACAAGCTGGCCGCGCTTGAACGGGTACGAGAAGGTCTTTTCCCGGGCTGCGCGATCTTGACCGACGCCTTGCGTTGGAGCGGCCGCTAATACGCAATTTGTCGTGCTATTGCGGGCTGCACCAGCAAGCGCAGTAATTCAGCCCATGCGAGACTTTCCCACCAAGATCACGTTCGTCGAGATGCGCGAAACGGGGGCAACGCGCGTCATTGTTTTCTGCAAAGACTACCGCTGTTCTTACAACGTCACAGTGGATGGTCGGTCGCATTCGACCTTATATTGCTGTCCGGCAACCGGGCAGCCTCGTCAGCCCTCAAGCAGGCGGCGCGATCAGACCGGGGCCGTCAGCTCCGCCGCTGTTCCGGCGCTGGAAGGTATCGCAAAGCACCGACAGGCCGCCGCAGACCCCAGCGCATCCACCACGGCGACCGATGCCACTGAGTATCGCTCCGAGGCCTATTGGGATGCCGACGACCATCAATCGGCATGCTGCCATGCGGAGAAAGACGCGGCATGGAATCTGGCTCCAACAACTCCCACCATGGCCAACGTCGCGGCGGTTCTCGAGTACGTGAACCGGTACGAAGACGCGGGCGAGGAATGGCCCGGCACCGACACGATCGGCCCGGAGGGCTGGCACTACAAGCTAAGGCAGACGATGGCCGTTGCAGCCGTCAACTTAGCCTAGCGACCGGTTCACGCCCCGGCGGGTTTCCCCCTTAACGCAATTTCCATTGTTTCAGGCTGTCGACCGCGGCGCGCGCTATGCTCGGTCATGGCCTTTACCGCCTCATCTTCGTCGGCGCAAAAAGCGATGCTTCGCCGATCGGCAAACACGAGCCACTGGCGAAGGCCAACTTCCCTGATGACGTACTCGGTCATTTTCGAGCGTCCTGCAGCGAGTGGACCGCATCTTATGCAAACGACGTTGCTGTTCCATTAATCAGAAGCCGGCCCAGCGCTATCGAAGGCGCGGGCCTTGCCGTGACGGGTGCCGCTGTTCGATAAGCCGATTCCGGATCATCTGCCTGACTGGGGGGCGGCCTGGATCTGATCCCAAAAAGTACGCCGCCGGGCTTGAAATGCTGCATCCCGGCGGCGGCCTTCCAGCTGGCCCTGTAATCCCCGCAACACAGCGGTAGCAGGGCGGTCAACACACGCGAGTGATGCAGATCAATCCTACCGACGGGCTTTTGCGCGAAATCACCAGCGGCGATAACCGCCGTGATAGCCGTAACCCCTATGATAGCCGTAGCCCCTGTGCACGTATCCGTAACGACGGACGCCGTAGCCACGATAGCCGTAACCGTAGCCGTACCGCCTGTAGACGGGCGCCGTGCGCACACAGCCGTTCGGGCCGCAGACTACGGCGACGTTCTCGACGTTTGAAGCGGGAGAAAATGTGGCGAGCGGCATCGCCGACGCGCTTGCTGCCGCAGCAAGGCTGCCGAGCGCAGCAAGTCCAACAAGTGCAAATTTAAGTTTCATGGTTTCCTCTCGTGGAATCTAAGGCCCCCAAACTGTAGGAAGTTGAATGTGAATGCTGGATGAGCAGGCCGGCCGTTTTTGCGTGACGAAAATGCGGCGCGCTTATGCTCTGCGCGGGATGTCCCCAGCGGCCCCCTAGCAGCATCCGGAACGAGGAGGGTGCCAAGGTCCAGACTAGCTAAATGCGATAACGAGCAGGCCCGAGCACAACAGCACAAGGCAGGTCGTGATTAGCGCGAGGAGTCCATCAGACACAAAGTCATGGTTATGCATGATACACCTCCCTGTCGCGGATGGAGGCTGGTCCGAATCTATTAAAGATTTCGGAATTGGGTTTTGGTGAAGGCGGCTAGCTATTGTCTTTGCTGCCCTTCACGAAACCCGTGTGGATCATCGGAATAGTTCCAAGAAAAGACGCCGCCGGTCTCAAAAATACGCGCCCGGCGGCGTTGCCTTCCTGATCTGAGATACTGAAATCCCCAGCGTCAATCTGACTGCACGGCCCGTGCCCGCTCGGCTCATCTCCAGCTGGCGAGATGAACGGCCGAATTTGTGTCCGGCTGGGGAGCGCCCATCGTGGCCCATACGGCAATGCCGATGGCCAGCGCGACCAACATAGTCTTGGTAATGATTTTATTGCCATTCATCCTGGAGACGCCTCTCTCACGCGTGCAGTCGCCAAATCTCAAAAGTACGCCGCCGGGCCCGAAATGGTTTGTCCCGGCGGCGCCCTGTCATTCCCGGCGCTGGGGCCCTGAAAATCCAAGTATCGGTTACCTAGCAGGCCTTTGCGTCAAACGACTGTTGCTTGGCTCACACAGACGTTTGGAAGAAGAGCCGGTGCCTGGGCCGCACGCCAGCTCCTCCCGAAACGGACCGCCATGTGTCATCCCCAACGTCCCGTCCCACAGAAAAGCGTGCGACCCTCTGGTCGCTGATCTCCCAACGACCCCTGTAAAATCGACATCGGTTTTCGGCGCTGGCGGGATCTGGCGGCAAGTCGTGAAGACAAACTTGGCCTTGCTGCATTGCCACCGGTCACCGAGCGCAACATTACTTGTGGCGGGACGGGGCGCAGCCAATACGAAAAGGACGGCGGCGCAGGCCACCAGATTTGCGATCACCAGCACGCGTACTTTGCGAATCCGCCGTGAACCCATCGCCGTCGCTCCTTTCGAGAGAAATGGCGGGGCTAGGCACCGTTCTTCGAGCTGACTTCGCGACGTACGCAAATTGGCTTCGTCGGGAACAAGCGGCAGTACCCGGAGTCATGCATATGCTCCCGCGACAGATTGCCCAACGGTCGGCAGTTAAAAATTGAATTTAAGCATGCCCGAGAGGTAAGTATCAGATTTTGCGAATCTGCGCCGCTTGGTTCGCCAGCCCCTCCGCTAAAATCTCAGCTTGTTCTTTGGTTAGCTTCTCGGCAAAGGGGCCATCTTTTCTTATCTGCGCTGGCCCTTTGAGTTCGCTGTCGTAGACCATCCAACCAGTGCTTCCTTTCCGAACGAGGAAGCGGCTTCGCATCGGGCGTCCAATTAATTCCATTGCAACTACCATCCGTGAAATACCAACCCGGTAATTAACGTCTAGGGTGTGGGCGCCCAGTCATTGAACTATGTGAATTGGCGGCGATCAAGTTCGCAGTGAACTGGAAGCGGCCCCAACCTGGGAGCCGCCAACCCGAGCGATACGGGTTTTCTTCTGGCAGTCGGGGGGCACCTTGGCTGACTAGAAGCGTCAATTAGACGCTATGCCGTCTCGATGGTTCCTTGCCCGCCGGGCGTTCAGGGAAAAAAATCCAGCGAGATTCACAGACGTTATTTCCGGAGCCGGGCCTCATTTGGGAGGCTCCTAGCAACGGGGCACGTAATTTTCATTTCGTATTTTTTCAGCCCTGATAACGACGATCGCTGCTTCTCGGCGGACAGCGGCTCGGCGATCCGACTTGACCCCAGCATGATCCGGATGCTGGGGCCTTTTCGATTAGGAACGAAGTGGATGCAGTGGCATTGGCTGCCCTGTTCTGTGCCGCATCGCTACCGGCACTGAGAACGTCCAGTAAACTGGCCCCAGCTTCCACGGTCGCCGGGGCCGCTTTTCGGGGTGCCCTTAGTCCTTCGGCCGGTGCCGACGAATTTGCGCCCCCCGGCTTTCACGTCCGCGTTCGGCTGATGCGCTTACGTATCCAGCGGTCCTAACCGCAAAAATTTTTTCGACCGGGTTCTTGACAGGGCATCTCCGATTTTTATTTTTCTCGCGCCAGCCCCATCGCGGAGGCTGGGGCCTGGTCGCCCTCGGGGCCAGGCGAGACGGGCACCGGTCGTGTCCGGTGCCGTCCATATCCATCTTGCTCTATGGAGGATTTGGCTATGCGCACATACGACTTCTCTCCCCTGTTCCGGTCGACCATCGGATTCGACCGGCTCTTTGATCTCGCCGAAGCAGCCCACCGGGCCGGCGAAGATCACTACCCGCCCTACAACATCGAACGGCTGTCCGAAGACCGCTATCAGATCGTGCTCGCGATCGCCGGTTTTGCGCCCGACGAAATTTCTGTTACGGCGGAGCAGAACGTTCTGACTGTCGAAGGCGTCAAGGTCGAAAAGGCCGAGCGCGAATACATCTATCAGGGCATCTCGACGCGCAGGTTCAAGCGCCAGTTCAGCCTGGCCGATTACGTCGAGGTCAAGAGCGCGGCGTTCGACAACGGGCTTCTCAGGATCGAGCTGGCGCGCGAGGTGCCGGAGGCGATGAAGCCGCGACGCATCGCCATCAATCCGGCATCAAACACGGCGCCCCGACAGCTGGAAAGCGTCGCCGCATGATCGAAACGGCGAAGCCGCGTCCGACGAACGGGACGCGGCTTCGTCTTCTCAGCAACTCGTCTTTCGAACGGAGGCATCCATGCGGCCGACGACCGCGCCTGCTCATAACGTTATTGGCTTTCATCTGCCGATTGGCGATTACCACCAATATGAGACCCCGCACGATGTGGTGCGGGATCCTCGCCTGAGCCTCGCCGAGAGGCGCGCTTTCTTGGCATCCTGGGCCTCGGACGCCAGCGCTGTAGCGTCCAATCCCGCCTTGCGGGCACCCAAGGGGCTCAAATCGCCCGTTCCTGTCCGCGACATCCTCGACGCGCTTCGCGCGCTCGACGGCGATCCGCGCCATCCGCCAGGCGGCCGGCCTGCCCGCCTGCGCTCCGTCGACCGCTGCCTGGCTGCATAGGAGCGCGAGATGACAGACATCAGGCTACCGAAGCAGGTCATCGACCGCCTCGAGGGACGCTGGCGGTCAAGATTTGGACAGGCAAAGCGCCGGAGCTCAGAACTGTTCGACCACCGGCTTGAACAGCTGCGCGCTCACCGCAACAATATTCATCGGTATCGGCGACTGCTGCAGACCCAGCTCTCCGACCTTGAGCGTGAATTCATTGAAAGACGGCTCGCCGAAGAAGTCACGGCGATGCAAGGCCTCGCGGCCGACATTCCGCCACTTCCCTCCTCGTTCGATCGCGCGGCTTGCGAGGAGATCACGTCATGAATGGGCTGCAACAACTGCTCATAAGAGGCAGCGAAAAAGTCATCGGTCACTATCAATTCCTGCTGGATAGCGCGACCTCGGAACAAGAGCGCGAACGCTATCGACGGAGGATCGAGGAAGAACGCCGGATACTAGGCCGGTTGCTCGATAGCGACGTTCAATCGACATGCGCCGCGTGAAGCATCGCGTTCGCGCCGGGCTGGCGCCGGTAGGCACGACTGTAGCGCTGCTCGACAGGCAGGGCAGAAATGACCAGACTGTGTCTCAGTCGGCCTTGCGGCGCGGCTTGGCGGGCGCCTTCTTCGCCTTGGTGGATTTCGCGGGCGGCGCCTTGCCACCGCTCTGGATGCTCTGCTTCAAGGCGTCCATCAGGTTGAATACGCTGCTCGGGTCGGGCTCGTTGTTCCCCGATTTGCCGCGACGGAACTGCGGCGCGATTGGGAGGCCTGAATGGCGAAGAATGCAAGAAGCAGATCGCGCGTGGTCGCAAGCAGGACCGTGCGCGCGTCGCCGGCGGGCAGGATTACGAGGTGAGCTATGAGGCGAAGAAAGCCCGGAAGTCGGCAGCGTCGGTGAAGAAGGCCGTCAAGAAGGTCGGCAACAACCGCAAGCAAGTTGAACATAGGAACGGCGCCTTCGATGCGTCGTTAGCAATGCGCCGCTCCTCGGCAGAGCGACATCGGACGAATGAACGTGCCCCGGCTCTTGCCCCCGAAGATTCGGGGCATGTTCGCGAAAGGCGCGGTTTCGTCAGTTAGAAGGGGCGCAGTCTAGCGCCCTGATCTGACCTATTGCGTTGAAGGCCAGCATCGCTCCGTTTTCTGACTTGTCAGCCCCTCGGCTACAATCTCAGCTTGTTCTTTGGTGAGCTTCTCGGCAAAGCGGCCATTTTTCTTTATCTGCGCTGGCCCCTTGAGCTCGCTGTCGTAGACCATCCAGCCAGTGCTTCCTCTTCGAACGAGGTACCGGCCTCGCATCGGTCTGCCAATAAATTCCATTTGCAACCACCACCTGTGAAAACTCGCCCCGCGATTTGTCCGTGATGAGATGACACTCATTGAACTATGTGAATTGGCGGCGATCAAAACAAAAGCGGCCCCAACCGGGGGCCGCCAACCCGAGCGATACGGGTTTTCTTCTGGCAGTCGGGGGGGGGGGCACCTTGGCTGACCAGAAGCGTCAATTAGACGCTATGCCGTCTCGATGGTTCCTTGCCCGCCGGGCGTTCAGGGAAAAAAATCCAGCGAGATTCACAGACGTTATTTCCGGAGCTGGGCCTCATTTGGGAGGCTCCTAGCAACGGGGCACGTAATTTTCATTTCGTATTTTTTCGGCCCTGATAACGACGATCGCTGCTCCTCGGCGGACAGCGGTTCGGCGATCCGACTTGGCCCCAGCATGATCCGGATGCTGGGGCCTTTTCGATTAGGAACGAAGCGGATGCATCGGCATTGATCGGCCTGTTCGGTGCCGCATCGCTACCGGCATTGAGAACGCCCAGCCACTGGCCCCAGCTTCCACAGTCGCTGGGGTCTTTTTCTTCGAATGTTTCTCAGGTTGAATTTCGCAGCGCCAAGAGCCGTTTCAAGGGCGCTCTCGAATAGCGCCTGCGCTTGCTCGAACATTTCGAGCAATTCCCGAGCCTCTGCCTCATTATAACACGTGCCCCTCGCAATCCGCTCGCGTTGGTTTGCCACAATGCGACGCCCATCCTGAACATGCTTTTCTGCGACTGTTATTTGCTCATCTAAAGTTGGCATGAGCTCTGGCCTGCAAATCTTCGGCTCCACCCATATTATCCGGTTCCGGGCGACAGAATAAAATGGCAATTGCAAAGGGAGGCGCTAACGTTGGTTTGTCGGGTTCGCGCCCGACCATCCCACTGGCCTCAGCGCCGGCCTCAAGGCCCCCAAAGGTGCTGGGGCCTTTTCTATGGCTGCTAGGAACGAGCATGGCCGAAGCTTGTTCATCTGACGAATGCGGCACATCAGCCCGACCAAGCCGCATTCTGACAGTGTGAGTGGAAAGCCCCATGGCCCCAGCGTGCTCCCAAGCGCTGGGGCCTTTTCGGTTCGGAACAACTTGCAACTAACGTAGTTTAGGATCGGTACGACGAGGAGTGGGACTAACCTACCGGCCTCAGCGCTCTCCCGGGCGCCGGGGCCGTTTCTTATGACACGGTCCCTGACATGCTTAAGTGAATGCGGAAACCTCCAGCCGGCCTCACCCGCAAGATACCGGGGTGGCAAACTTCAAAGAGCATTGCTAATCGAGGCGCGGGGGTCACGCCCCCGACATCAAAAAGGAACACTTGGCCCCGGCTTCCCGCTGGGGCCGTTTTTTGTTAGGCAGCCGATTCGCTTGTGCAAATACTGGAACATGGGCGCTGGCACAGACTACACATGTTCAGGTTCGATCACGTTGATGGTGTTGAGTCCAGCTTGCTTGGCGACGCTATCGTTTATCGCTCTCATCGTCGGCGTCACGGCTCTTCTGATCGGCTGAACTGGCGTAACTCCTCATGGATGATCCAAGCAAAGAAAAAAGTCCGGCTCGCGCCGGACTTCGTAGTTCAGGCCGAATTTCGAGATAGCGCTGCTTTTCGCCTGCCGCGACGTCGAGAGCCTTTCAGCACCTCATTCACGCGACCGGGATTGTCTGCGGCGATGGATGGAGAATGGAGAGGCCGCCAACTGAAGCGGCCTCAGCCCAAAGGCGAGCGCAACCATTCGGTCATCTGGGCGGCAGCGTCGTTCTGCCGGGCCTTCTTCAGCAGCATCTCTTTCTCGATACCTGGGGGAAGAGTCTTAGCTTCTTGACGCAGGCTCTTGGCCTCTTCGGTAAGACGCTCTTCGAGGGAAGTGATCTGCCTCACGCGGCGGCGGCCCTTCTTCATGGCGCAGCTCCGTTTCTTGGTTTGTCACAATGAGCGTCAACCAGCGGGTAGGAGCGCCGTTCCTAGAGTGGTTTCCTTGGCCTCAGCTGGTGCTCCCTCGCTGGGGCCGTTTTCTAGCAAGCCGCCAACTGGGGGCGACTCTTCCGCGTTGTTGTTTGCGGAACGGGGCGATTGTCGGACTTCCTCGCCTCCAATTTGATCAGCTTTAGTCTGGCACTCAGTCGGCGCAACCTGGCTCGTGCCCGCTTGGCTGGGGTATCAAGTTGGACGCCCACGGTCCTGCGCTTCGCCATATCTGCTTTCCTCTTGCGGGAAAGGCTCCTGCGTCTTGCGGCCGAGGAAACTGTCTGCCGGCAGCTTGAGTAGATCAACCGCCCGCGCCACGATCTCCTGAACAAGCGCGATCTGCTTGGTAATTGCTTCACTATAGATGCGATGGACAAATTTGACCGGCATAGTCACGCTCTCCGGTGATGACGTTATAACGCGCCAAACTAACATAGGTTGCTAGCTAGGCGGCCGATCGATCCTCCTTGTCCGGTCCGCGCCTAACGACCTTGAGCAGCTCGTCGGGCAAGGGACGCTGCAGCTCCTTGGCCTCGTCCCACGGCGCGCGCATCCAGACGTCGCGCTCTTCAGCGGTGGTCAGGATCAGCGGCATCGCCTTCGGGTGAATCGGCGTCGCCACGACGCTGTTCGGCTCGGTGGTCAGGAAGCCGTAGACCAAATGCGGGCCGGGCACCGGTTTGGCCTTGGTGCCGCGGTGGATTGCTAGGAATGAATGGGTGGGACGAGAAGTGGTGCATTCTCATTCTGCCATGTGCCTTTGAGTTCTTCCCAACCTGCCGGGCGCGGACGGGTTCGTTGGCCGGATGTCTGGCTGCCCGATCGTTGCTCGAGCTTCGCTTCAGGCGCGACGCTTTCCGTGACTGGGGACCTCGGTCATTGCAGACTACCCGCGAATTACATCCGGATGGCTGAAGATTTCGAATGCGCTTCCACGCGCAACAGCAATTAAGGTAATTCCGCACGCCTCAGCCGCGCGGACCGCGAGCGCCGTCGGAGCCGACACCGCAACGAGCATGGGACAGCCGATCGCGGCAGCCTTTTGTACAAGCTCGATGGAGACGCGACTTGTCAGGACGATCGCGCCTTCGCCGGCGGAGATGTTGGTGGAGGCGAGCGTGCCAGCGAGCTTATCCAACGCATTGTGGCGACCGACATCCTCGCGGACTGCGACCAGTTCTTGATCGGGATGGAAGAAGCCGGCCGCATGCGTGGCGCGCGTCGCGCGGTTGAGCATCTGGGCGTCCGACAATGCGACCAAGGCGCTCTCGACTTGCCGAGTTCGAATAGTGATAGACCTCGTCAAGTGGGGCGCCGGACGCGTGGCGTCCGCGAGGCTTTCTATGCCACAAAGGCCGCAGCCGGTCGGACCCACCAAGCGCCGCTGGCGCCGTCTGAAACGCTGTTCGCTAGTGTCGGCAAGCCACATGCGCAGCTCAACGCCTGACGGCTCTGGAATGATGTCGAGGGATTTCAGGCCAGCGACATTGTCGATGATCCCTTCGGTCAGGCTAAAGCCCAGCGCAAGATCCTTGAGGTCAGCGGGAGTCGCCATGACGACGGCGGCCGTGTACACAAACGCGACGGGACACTCCTCTGCGAGAGTTCGCTGCGCTTCCAAGCCATCTTGATCTCTCCGCAGCATCTCGACGGTCGGGTCTGGCAGGTGATGAAAGCTGTTGTTGGAAATCGGCATTCTCTGCATGGACGATCCTTGCCAGCACGACGCTCGGGACACGCCAAGGTTCCTGGCGCGCGAGGAACCTCCGCTTCAGCGGTCGGTTTCTGTCGGTACTTGTCGAGCGCGAGATCAGCCATGAAGCAAAAAGTGACAGTGAAGCCATACGCCGGACCGGCTGGCGGTTGGGGGTCTGTGAAGGCCGTCGCGGGTACGCTGACCCAAGAGGAGGTCGCGATCCTCGGCAGCGAAATCCTGCTAAAACAGAACAAGTCCGACGGATACATGTGCGTCAGCTGCTCCTGGGCGAAGCCGGCAAAACCCCGTCCGTTTGAGTTCTGCGAAAACGGCGCCAAGGCCACCGCCTGGGAGGTGACGAACAAGACGGTCGAGGCCGGATTCTTTGCAAAGCACACGCTCTCGGAGTTGCGCGGCTGGTCCGATCATGCACTCGAGGAGCAGGGGCGCCTGACCGCGCCGATGCGCTATGATGTGGCGTTGGACAAATATGTTCCGGTGAGCTGGTCGGAGGCATTCCAGGAGATCGGCCGAGAACTGAATGGGCTCGATCCGCGTTCCGTGGTGCTGTACACCTCCGGCCGCGCCTCACTCGAGGCAAGCTACATGTATCAGCTATTTGGCCGGATGTACGGCACCAACCATTTCCCCGACAGCTCGAACATGTGCCACGAGAGCACGTCGGTGGCATTGCCCCCAGTGATCGGCGTGCCGGTCGGGACTGTACGGCTGCCGGACTTCGAGCAGACAGACTGCATCCTGTTCTTTGGTCACAATACGACGACCAATGCGCCGCGGATGCTGCATCCGTTGCAAGAAGCGGCGCAACGGGGCGTCCCGATCATCACCTTCAATCCGTTGCGGGAGCGTGGTCTGGAGCGCTTCACCAACCCGCAAGACCCGATCCAGATGGTGGCGGGCGGCACCCGGATCAGTTCGCAATACCATCAGGTGAGGTTTGGCGGTGACGCCGGAGCCATCATAGGGATCTGCAAGGCCGTGATCGAAGCGGACGACGAGGCGCGGTCGAAGGGTCACGAACGTGTTGTCGACGTCGCGTTTATCGAACAGCATACACGCGGGTTCGACGCATTCGCGGATTTCTGCCGCGCGCAGTCGTGGATTGATCTGGAGCAGACGTCCGGGTTGCGCCAGGCAGCGATGTTCCAGGCGGCCAGCACCTACATGGCTGCGAACGCCGTCATCGCGAACTACGGTATGGGCGTGACCCAGCACCGGCACGGCGTCGAAACCGTGAAGATGATCGTCAACCTGCTCCTGTTGCGCGGCAATATCGGCAAGCCCGGCGCCGGGATCTCTCCGATCCGCGGCCATTCCAACGTCCAGGGCCAGCGCACCGTCGGCATTTCCGAAAAGACCAAGTTGGTCCCGCTCGACAAGCTGAAGGAGCTTTACGCATTTGAGCCGCCGCGATGGGACGGCCTGACGACGGTGGACGCCTGCAAAGCAATCCTCAAGGGAGAGGTGCGCGGCTTCGTCGGCCTCGGTGGCAATTTTATCCGCTGCATTCCGGAACGATCGCTGATGGAGCCGGCCTGGAGCAGGCTTCGACTATCGGTCCAGATCGCCACCAAGCTGAACCGAACGCATCTCGTCCCTGGAGACGTGACTTTTCTGCTGCCGTGTCTCGGCCGGATCGAGATAGATCAGCAGGCGAACGGCCCGCAAGCCGTTGCCATGGAGGATTCCACGGCCTGCATTCATGGCTCGAGAGGACAACGCAAACCGGTAGCGGAACGGCTGTTGTCCGAACCGCGGATCATTGCCGAGATGGCGAAGGCGATGTTGCCGCCGAATCCCAAGCTCGACTGGGACGCCTGGGTCGACAATTACGCGTTGGTCCGCGACGCGATCGAGCGGACCTATCCGGATCAATTCAAGGATTTCAACAAGCGCATGTTTGAGCCAGGTGGCTTTCCGCGGCCACTCGGCGCTCGCGAGCGGAAATGGAAGACGCCGAACGGCAAAGCCAATTTCACGGTTCCGGAAGCCGCTTTCGACATGCCGCCGGCCGGGGACGGCGTCTTCGAACTCATGACTACCCGCGCCGATGGTCAGTTCAACACGACGATCTATAACGAGAACGACCGCTTCCGAGGAATCTACGGCAGCCGCGAGGTCGTGCTGATGAACGCCGACGATATGGCCGAATGGGGTCTCACCCAGGGCGATCTGGTCACACTGGAGACGGCCGCCGATGACGGTGTCGAACGTCGTCTCCGTGGACTTCAGGTCGTTCCCTACGACGTTCCCCGCGGTGGCATCGTTGGATATTATCCGGAGTGCAACGTCCTCGTTCCGCTCTGGCATTTCGCCGAGGGCAGCAAGGTCCCGGCGGCGAAGTCGGTGCCGGTGCGCATCAGCCGCGATCCGGTGCCCGAATTGACCGACACCCATGAAATCCCGATCACCACGATCGAGTGAGAGGAGGCGACATGCCCAGGGAAAACGATCTCGAAGGACAGCAGGATCAGGGCGGCAAGCACGGCGGGCAGAAGGGAATGCCAAAGCCGGAGCCCAAGCCGAAGGGTGATCAGCCCGATCTGCTGAAGCGGCAGGGTTCGACGCATCCGCCGACACAGGAGTGAGGCCGGCAGGATCGCAGCTGCATCACGCCGGTGTTCGCGTCATGAAATCCATCAAGCCAAGCCACAGCAATATGCCGAGCCAGAACAGCCCGGCTCCGGCGAAGACCAGAAGCCGAGCGCCGCGATCCCACAGTTCCATGAAGAACACCGCGACGATGGTGGCTTTGATAGCGGCAATCGCAATCGCCGCTGCGAAATTGAAGGAACCGAGCGGCAGATAGGCCAGGGTGACCGTCAGCGCGAGCAGTGCCAGCAGGGCAAGCCAGGAACCAACGAGCTTAAGCGGTGGCCGCCAGTTCATCATGTGCCGCTCCGTCCGGGCAGATAGATCAGGGCAAACAGGACGATCCAGACCACGTCGACAAAATGCCAATAGAGTGCTGCGGAATGCAAGGCAGCGCGCATGCGCGTGCTAGCGGAGCGGCGCAGCAGGACGGCAAGCGTCGCGAGAACAGCGATGCCGATCACCAAGTGAACGGCGTGAATCGACGTCGCGACGAAGTAGAAGATGAAGAACAGCTCGACCCCATCGGCGAGCGGCGCAACGTAGCTGAAGTCCACGCCGGGAACGAGGTGCTCGTGATATTCGCCGGCATATTCGGCTGCCTTCAGACCAAGGAACAGCAAGCCAAGCAACATGGCGCTGACGAGCATGGCGATACAGATCCGGCGCGCGTCGGCCTGCAGCGCATTGACCGCGCAAGCGACGAAGAAGCTGGAAGTCAGCAAGATCGCCGTATTCGCCGTGCCGATGACGATCCTGGTGTGGCGGCCGGCCTCCGCGAACGCGGCCGGATTGGCGTGCCGGTAAACGAAATAAGCAAACAACAGCCCGCCGAACAGCAGCACTTCGGTTGCGAGAAACACCCACATGCCGATCTCGGCGGTTTCATCGCGATGTTGAACGGAGGCGTATTGCGGAGCGAAGGCGCGGCGCTCAGGCATTCTGCGGCTCCGCGGCAAAGTCGGGCCCATATTGATAGGGCGCACGGGTCACGACGGGCTGTGACTTGAAATTGAACTCGGGCGGCGGGGACGGGGTCTGCCATTCCAGGCCCGGCGCATCCCATGGGTTGGCCGGCGCGCGCCTGCCAAAAAACAGAGAATAACCGAGATAGAACATCGGCAGCAGATAGGCCGCCGCCAAGATCGTCGCGCCGCCGGAGGACAGCACGTTCCACACCTGAAATTCCGGCGGATAGACGTGATAGCGGCGCGGCATACCTTCGGCACCGAGCACGAATTGCGGGAAAAAGGTCAGATTGAAGCCGAAGAAGATCAGTACCGCCGCCGTCCGCGCCCAGTATTCGGAGTAGAGCCGTCCGGTGATCTTGGGCCACCAGTAATGCAGGCCGCCGAAGTAGGCCGTCACCATGCCGCCGACCATGATGTAGTGGAAGTGGGCCACCACAAAATAGGTGTCGGTCGCGTGTACGTCGAAGGCAAGGCAGGCCAGGAACAGCCCCGTCAGACCGCCGATCGTGAACAGGCCGAGGAAGGCGAGGGCGTAAAGCATCGGAGCGTCGAAGCGTAGCGATCCCTTGTGCAGGGTGGCGGTCCAGTTGAACACCTTGATCGCCGAAGGCACCGCCACGATGAAACTCATGAACGAAAACACGAGACTTGCGAGCAGCGACTGGCCGCTGACGAACATGTGGTGGCCCCAGACCAGAAAGCCGACGGCCGCGATGGCAAGGCTGGCCCAGGCGACGAATTTGTAGCCGAACACCGGCTTGCGCGAGAAGCAGGAGATCAGTTCGTTGACCACCCCCATGCCGGGCAGGATCATGATGTAAACGGCCGGGTGCGAGTAGAACCAGAACAGATGCTGGAACAGCAGGGGATCGCCGCCGATCCTGGGATCGAAGATGCCGACGCCGAGGAAACGTTCGGTCGCCAGCAGGACCAGCGTGATGGCGAGCACCGGCGTCGCGAGCACCAGGATCACCGACGTCGCGTAGAGCGACCAGATGAACAGGGGGAGGCGATACCAGGTCAGGCCCGGCGCGCGCAGCCGGTGAATGGTGACGATGAAATTCAAGCCGGTGAGGATCGAGGAGAAGCCGGCGATGAAGATACCGGTCACCGCGACGATGACGTAGCTGTTGGAATAGAGCGTCGAGAACGGGGTATAGAACGTCCAACCCGTGTCGATGCCGCCGGCAAGGATTGCGAACAGCGTCACGCTTCCGCCAGCGACGAACAGGTACCAGCTCATCAGGTTGAGGCGCGGGAAGGCGAGATCGCGGGCGCCAATCATCAGTGGCACGATGAAGTTGCCGAGCGTGTTCGGGATCGAGGGGATCAGGAAAAACCACACCATGATGACGCCGTGCATGGTGAAGAGCCGATTGTAGGTGTCGGACGAGACGAGATCGGCCTGCGGCGTAGCGAGCTCGATCCGGATCGCGGTGGCGGCCGCGCCGCCGATGAAGAAGAAGAAAATCAGGGTGGCGAAATACAGGATTGCGATGCGCTTGTGGTCGGTGGTGAAGAACCAGGAGCGCAGCGTGTAGGCGGAGTTGAGATAGTCGGGCTCGGTCATGGTGCACGATCCGCAAGCGATTTGATGTAGGTGACGAGCCGCAACAACTGGTCCTCGCTGACCTTGCCTTCGAACGACGGCATCACCGGCTGATATCCGGCGGCAACCTGGCTGCGCGGCAGCAGGATCGAATCCCGGATGTACTTGTCGTCGGCGGTTACCGCGGAACCATCCGAGAGCGGCACGGGCTTGCCGTAAAGTCCCTCCAGCAGCGGTGCGTGCACGCTGCTGTTGGCGGCGTGGCAGCCGCTGCAGCCGAGCTCGCGAAACAGCGCGCCGCCTTCACGAGCCAGCGAGTTGGCGGGTCCCTGGTCGTTCAGCCATTTGGCATAGTCCGCCGGCTCCATCGCCACGATCTCGCCGATCATGCCGGAATGGTCGGTGCCGCAATATTCGGCGCAAAACAGGTGATAGTGACCCGCCGTGACCGCTTCGACCTCGAGGCTCTGGTAGCGGCCGGGCACCACGTCGTGCTTGAGACGAAGCGCCGGGATGAAGAAGCTGTGAATGACGTCCTGGGATGCCATCACCAGATGGACCGGGCGATTGACCGGCATATGCAGGCTGTTGATCTCGGATTGTCCGCCGGGGTGCTGGACTTTCCACATCCATTGCTTGGCGACGACAAAGACCGACAGCTCTCCTTGCGGTTTCTGGTAAATCTCGAGGTACACGCTGGCGCCCCAGACAAACAGCAGGAGGAAAATCACCAACGACGCCGACGTCCAACCGACCTCCCAGTGCCAGCTTTTCTTGACCCGATGTCCGCGATCGGTCGGGTTGCCAGCCCGGTAACGCACGCAGAACACGATGAGCAGGAAGAACAGCAGGCCGAGCACCAGGGCGCTCGCCAGGAGCAATCCTGCAAACAACAGATCGACGTCGCCGCCATAGGGTGAGACCCCGGGCCTCCAGAACGGGATCCATTGGCGCCACATCGTGCTCAGCCGCCCGTGCCGGTCATCGGGACGGCCATCCGGGCAGGCCGGTTTCCAGCAGCCGCTCCATCGCACGCCTAACGGGGATCTGGACCACGCCGCGGCCGCGATCGATCCAGCCGTAGCTGTCCGCAAATTGGCGATCGGCTTCCCGATGCCGGCGCAGTTCGGCCGCCGGATCGAGCGCAAGCGGCGGCGCCTCGGCACTGAGCGCAGGGCGCGTCACGGGGTTTCCACGATCGATCGACCGCGAGAAGGCGAAAGGCATGAGAAGCGGTGTCGCCACGACGAACAGTCCGAGGCCAAGCGCCAGCCAACACACGAGGACCGGATCGACATCGGACCGCTCGTAGTTGGTATCGGGGCTGTCAGTCATTGGGGGACCCGAAAGGCACGGAGACCAATGCCAAGCATGGGCGCATGTTCCAATCCAGGAACGATCCTGTTTGGCCCGCATTGGGATCTGACGTGCTCATGACGATGATCCGGCGACCGGATGACACAGATATTCTCTCCTGCCGCGGATACATGGCTGCGCCTGTCCATGGTAGCCGGTCTGGCCGTTCTGGGCGGTGGTCTGGTCGGCGTGATCGGATTTGCGCACTCGGCCTTTGAGACATCGACCGATGTCCGCCCGCACCAGCCGGTTCCGTTCAGCCACAAGCACCATGCGGGCGAACTCGGGATCGACTGCCGCTATTGCCACACGGGCGTCGAAACGAGCCCGCAGGCAGGGCTGCCGCCGACTGCGACCTGCATGACCTGTCATTCGCAGATCTGGACCAATGCCGCGATGCTTGAACCGGTCAGAGAAAGCCTCGCCGACAACAAGCCGATCGCCTGGACCCGCGTGGCGAAGCTGCCCGACTACGTCTTCTTCCGCCACGACATTCACATCGCAAAGGGCGTGGGTTGCGAGAGCTGTCACGGGCGCATCGACACCATGCCGCTGACCTATCGCGCCAAAGCGTTGACCATGGAGTTCTGTCTCGATTGCCATCGCGATCCCGCGCCGCATCTGCGTCCAAAAGATCATATTGCCGACATGACGTGGCAGGCCGGCCGCGATGCACGCAAGCAGGGCGAGGCGATCGCTGCGCACGAGGGCATCCGCTTCGGGCAGCTCACCCATTGCTACGTCTGTCATCGATGAGGCGCCCCGCGACAAAGCCGGACCATCCACGTGGCCCCGTCCTCTGGTCGAGCCTCGAGGAGTTGTCGGGCGATCCCGCGTTTGAAGCGTGGGTTGATGCAGAGTATCCGGTCGCCGCAACCTTTGGCCCGACGGCGCGGCGGACGTTTCTGAAGCTGATGGGCGCATCCTTTGCGCTTGCCGGACTAGCAGGATGCGAGAAGAGCCCGTTCGTCGCGGCGTTGCCCTATGTCGAACAACCGCAGGGTATGGACGTCGGAGTTCCAAAATACTATGCGACCGCGGTGACGCTGGATGGCTATGCTCAGCCGGTCATTGCGAAGACCTATTCCGGCCGGCCAACCAAGCTGGACGGCAATCCGGATCATCCGGCGACACAGGGCCGCAGCGACGTATTCATGCAGGCCGCCGTGCTCGAGCTCTACGATCCTGACCGCGCGCAAGCACCTAACCATCGCGGCGAGCCGGTGACGTGGAGCGACGTGCAGCATCACATCGGCCTGTTGCGCCAGCAGTGGACGCAAAGCCAGGGCGAGGGGGTCGCATTGTTGCTGGGTCATTCGACTTCGCCGACGCTCATTCGCCAGATTGAAGCTCTGGTTCGCGAGTTTCCCAAGGCCCAGATCTATGAGCACGCCGCGGTTGGCGGCGGACGAGGACTCGATTCGACGAGAGCGGCCTATGGTCAGCCGCTGCAACTTCGCCCACAATTCGAGAACTGCGACGTCGTCGTCAGTCTCGATGACGATTTCTTGGGAGCGGGACCTCACCAGGTCGCCAACGCGCGCGCCTGGTCGGCGGCGCGACATCGCACCGCCGACAAGCCTGGACTTGCGCTGTACATGGCGGAGGCCGTGCCGTCCACGACAGGAGCGATGGCCGAGGCGAGGGTGGCGGTCGATGCCTCCCGCACCTGGCTCATCGCCCAAGGACTCGCCAATTCATATGACGTCGCCGGCGCCGCAAAGCCTGATCTTTCGGAGAAGGAGCAACGATGGCTCGATCGCGCGGTCCATGCGTGCCGGTCGGCGCGAGGCCGAGCGCTCGTGACCTGCAGCCGCTTCGGTGACGACGCGACAGCGTCCTGGGTGGCGCGAACGAACGAGGCGCTCGGCGCGACTGCGCTGCTCGGCGCTGCGGCGCCTGTCCCCAATGTCGCGAACGCCAAGAGATTGAGCGATTTGGTCAACGACATCGGCCGCGGCGCTGTGGAAACGCTTATCATAATTGACGCCAACCCGGCCTATACTGCGCCGGCATGGCTGGCTTTCAGGAACGCTGTTGCGAAGGTCAGGTCCTCGGTCCATATCGGCATCCATCGGGACGAGACAGGGGCGCTTTGCGAATGGCATCTGCCATTGACGCATACGCTGGAGAGTTGGAGCGACGCGCGCTCGATCGATGGAACGGCCACTATCATCCAGCCCACGATTGCACCCTTCTACGACGTCCGCACCGTTCATCAGGTCATGGCGCTGCTGCTGGGGCAGTTGGACCCGTTGCCGGAAACGCCGGTTCGGGACACGTGGCGCGCGGCGCTTGGCGACGATTTCGAGACGAAGTGGACGCGTTGCCTGCACGACGGCTATGTCCCGGAGCAGAGGGCGGCCCCACCGAACATCCACGCGGCGGCAACCGCCGTGGTCCCGCCGCTGCCGGATGACGGACTGGATATTGTCTTCCGGCCCGATCCGACGATCTGGGATGGCAGTTTCGCCAATAATGCCTGGCTGCAGGAGTTGCCGAAGCCGCTGACCACGCTGACCTGGGGCAACGTGATTTCAATCGGCCCGGCGCTGGCCATGCGAAAGGATCTGACCAATGGCGATCACGTCAGGATTAGGGTCCGGGATCGATCGATCGCCGGACCTGTGTGGGTCCTGCCAGGCCAGGCCCCGAACACGGTCGCGCTCACGCTCGGCTACGGCCGGAGCAAAGCGGGTCGGGTTGGCGATGGTCTCGGCTACAATGCCTATGACGTCCAACCGATCGACCAGCCCTGGCAGACCAAGGGCAGCCTGCACAAGCTGGGAACCCGCGAGACGCTGGCCGTCACGCAGCTGCATCACCGCATGGAGGGCTTTGACTTCGTCCGTGAAGTCAATGCAGCCGACACCGACCATCCCAAGCAGGAGACGACGCAACCGAGCCTCTATCCGCCAAAGCCTTCGGCGCAAAACGCCTGGGGCATGGTGATCGACCTCGATGCCTGCATCGGATGCAATGCGTGTGTGGCCGCCTGTACGGCCGAAAACAACGTGCCGGTCGTCGGCAGCGAGCAGGTCAAGGTCGGCCGCGAAATGCAATGGCTGCGGATTGCGCGCTACTATACCGGCGACGTCGAGGAGCCGCGCAGTTTCTTCCAGCCGGTGCCCTGCATGCATTGCGAGCAGGCCCCCTGCGAGATGGGCTGTCCGGTCCATGCCACGACGCACAGTCCGGAGGGCATCAACCAGATGGTCTACAACCGCTGCATCGGCACCCGGACTTGCTCGAGCTACTGCCCCTACAAGGTGCGCCGCTTCAACTTCTTCGACTATCGCCCTGCGTCCGATGCGCCGGAACATGCGGCACACAATCCGGACGTCACGGTGCGCTCGCGCGGCGTGATGGAGAAGTGCACCTACTGCACGCAGCGGATCGAGGCTGCGCATGTCGCGGCCGACAAGGAGAACCGGCCGATCCGCGACGGCGAGGTGGTAACCGCCTGCCAGAGCGCGTGTCCGACCAAGGCGATCGTGTTCGGCGACATCAGGAATCCCGACTCCGAGGTATCGCGCCTGCGCGGTGACGGACGGCATTACGTGTTGCTGGAAGAGCAGGGGACGCGACCGCGTACGACCTATCTGGCACGCTGGAAACCCGCGGGAGGCCAAGGATGACCGATCGCACCGCCGATATCCTGCCGCAAGACCAGAGCCTCGGGCGGGTCAGCGATCAGCTCACCGGCATTCCTCTGCATTTCCCGGCGCGCCGGCGCTGGTGGATTGCGATGATCATCGCATCGGCGCTGCTGCTCCTCCTTGTAGTCTCCATAACCGCGCTGTTCACCCGTGGTGTCGGTATCTGGGGCATCAATATCCCCGTCAACTGGGCATTCGCGATTCACAATTACGTCTGGTGGCTGGGCATCGGTCACGCGGGGACGTTGATCTCGGCGTTGCTGCTCCTGACTGGCAGCGAATGGCGCAATTCCCTCAATCGTTTTGCCGAGACCATGACGCTGTTCGCGGTGATCTGCGCCGGCATCTATCCGGTGCTGCATCTTGGGCGTCCCTGGTATCTGTACTGGATGTTTCCGTACCCCGCGACGATGGGGGTATGGCCGCAGTTTCGCAGCCCGCTGGAATGGGACATCTGGGCGGTCTTGACCTATCTGACCGTATCGCTGGCGTTCTGGTACACTGGCCTCATTCCAGACCTCGCCGCCGCGCGCGACCGGTCGAGGAAGCGCGGCTGGCAGATTTTCTTCGGCATCACGTCGCTCGGCTGGCGCGGCTCGGCCGCGCATTGGCAGCGCTGGCAGCAAGCCTATCGCGTCGCCGCGGGGCTTGCGGTGCCACTGGTCGTCTCGGTGCATAGCGAGGTGTCGCTCCTGTTCGCCGCCGGCCAGATCCCCGGCTGGCACTCGACGATCTTTCCGCCATACTTCGTGCTCGGCGCGGCGTTTTCCGGGTTCGCGATGGTCGCGATCATCGCTATCGCGCTGCGATCACTATTCGGCCTTGGCAATCTCGTGACCGACGACCACCTTGATTTGCTCGGCAAGGTGCTGCTCGCCTGCGGCCTGATGACAGGCTACGGCTATGTCTTCGAGGTGTTTGACGCGCTCTACTCCGGCGGCCCGCACGAGATGCAGACGCTGACGGACCGGCTCACCGGCGCCTACGCCTGGACCTATTGGGGCGCAGTCGTCTTCAATTTCATTCCTCTGCAGGGGCTGTGGTGGCGTTCTCTGCGGCGCAGAGGCTGGATGCTCCTGTCGATCTCCATCTCGGTCGTGATCGGAATGTGGCTAGAGCGCTACATGATTCTCGTCACCAGCCTCTACCGCGACTTCCTGGTGTCGTCGTGGGGCGCGTTCACTCCGACCTTCTGGGACTGGTCGACTTATCTCGGCACGATCGGCCTGTTCCTGGTGCCGTTCTTGCTTGCGATCCGCTTCATTCCCATGATTTCGATTTTTGAGACCGAGGAGCTGTTGCACAAGGAGCAGGAGGAGCCTCATGGCTGAGCACTCCTTCGGCCTGCTCGGCGAGTTCGCTACCCCAGAGGCGCTGCTCGTGGCCGCGCGCAAGGCCCGCGAGGTGGGCTATCGCAAGCTCGACGCGTTCACGCCGTTTCCGGTTGAGGGGCTGGCGAAGGTACTCCGTCTGCCAACGCCCCGGATTTCCATCGTTGGTCTCGCTGGTGGTCTCGCGGGCGCCGCCATCGCGCTGCTGATGCAACTCTATGTGAATTACGACTATCCGCTCGATGTCGGAGGGCGGCCGCTCTACGCACTCTCGGCTTTCGCCGTAGTGGTGTTCGAACTGACGATCCTCGTGTCGGCACTCGCGATGATCATCGCCATGCTCTGGCAAAACGGCCTGCCGCGGCTCAATCATCCGATCTTCAGCGCCCGTCATATCGCCCGCGCCAGCAAGGACCGGTTCTTTCTGTGCGTGTTGGCCGAGGACGCAGCGTTCGATTCCGAAAAGACGGCTGCTTTCCTGCAGAGCGCTGGGGCGCTGTCAGTGGAGCTCGTGTCGTAATGAAGGGCGCATGGCTTCTTGCGTCGGCCTTGCTGCTCGCCGGGTGCGACCAGAACATGGACGCACAGCCTCGTTACAATGAGTACGGCCGCGCGCCGCTGTTTCGCGGCAGCGCATTGCGCAACCCGCCAGCGGGCGCGGTCGACCGCGACGCGCTGGCGGAACAGGCCGCCGTGCGGAACAAGCCGCCATTGACAGCGGCGCTGCTGGAGCGGGGCCATCAGCGCTTCGACATCTTCTGCTTGCCGTGCCACGGCGCCAATGGGGACGGCAACGGCATCATCGTCGAGCGCGGCATGCCGCGTCCGACCAGTTACCATGCCGAGCGGCTGCGGAACGCCGAAGACCAGCATCTCTTCGACGTTATCAGCAACGGCTACGGCGCGATGTATTCCTATGGCGCGCGCGTGCCGCCGCGGGATCGCTGGGCGATCGTCGCCTATATTCGCGCGCTGCAGCTCAGCCGTCATGCGTCGATCGACGATGTGCCGGCCGACCAGCGCGGCAAGCTTGTGGAACCACCATGATCGGACGCGGCCTGCGCGATCGCCGTTTGATGATTGCCGTCGTCGGCACGGCCGGCATTCTGGTTGCTGGTGCGTTCGCGGACCATCGTTCGACCGCCGCGGCCTATCTCGTGGCCTGGATCGCGGTCAGTGCGGTTCCGATCGGGACGCTCGGCGTGCTCATGGCGAGCTATCTGGTGCGGCGGGCGTGGACGGAGGAATTGCAGCCGGCAATGACGGCGATCTGCGCCACCCTTCCTATTTTCGGCGTGCTCTTCCTGCCGGTCCTGCTCGACCTCGCTACGCTCTATCCTGCGGCCGGACCTCACGCGGTGCTACCGGCCTTCAAGACGATCTATCTCGCTCCGTGGTTCGTGGCGGCGCGAACGGTGGCCTATTTCATCGTCTGGACCTGGCTTGCCCTCAAGTTGCAGGCGGCCTGGCCGGACCCGAATCGCATGGCGAGGACGGCGTCCGGTGGACTGATCGTCTACGCGATCTCCGTATCGTTCGCCGGTGTGGATTGGATCGAAGCGCTGGATCCGCAGTTTCATTCATCGATTTATGGCCTGCTGTATCTCGGTATGGTGCTACTGGACGGCGTCGCCGGCGCTATCGGCCTTGGACTTCTCTGCGGCATAAGGCGAGCCGGCGGCTACAGCGCGCTGCTGTTGTCGATGATCCTGCTCTGGGCCTATCTCCATGCCATGCAGTACATCGTCATCTGGTCGGGCAACATTCCGGACGAGGTGACCTGGTACATCGATCGCTCGTCGGAGGGCTGGCAGTTCGGCTTAGCCCTTCTGGCCGTCGGTCAGCTCGTGGTTCCGTTCTTTGCACTGGTAAGCCGTCGCGTCCGCGCCGATCGCCGTCGGCTACTCGGACTATGCGCCCTCACGCTCGCGATGCGGATTTGCGAGGCGTCGGTCCTGGCATTCCCGGCCATTGCTGGTCTCCATGGTTGGCTCACCGGCATCATGCTGGTGGCTGGTCTGGCCTTGCTTATGGGGCTGTTGGCCTCGGGCGCAGCGTTCCGCCTGCGCCATGCCAGATGGCTCAACTTCGCGCCACCTCGCGTTCGCGCCGAAGCAGAGCGGCGATGAGCAGGCCTAGCAAGACCAAGGTCGCAAGACCGGTTGCCTTGAGCAGGTGACCGACCGCGAGCGTGTAGAGACCGCTTGCGGGATCAAATCCGTAGCACATCAGCCTGACATGATCGGCCCATCCGCCGATGCGACCTTGACCGGCTTCGACCAACGCGAGGCGCAGATTGGCGGGATCGAGCCCGAAACCGGGCAGGGCGCGCGCAATGCGACCGTCGGCCGTGGCGACAAAGGCTGCCGCGGGATGCGCGTAGCGGCCGTGGTCGCGGTCGTAGACCGCTTCAAATCCGAATGCTCTTGTCAGTGCCGCAATGTTGCTGGCGTCGCCGCGCAGGACGTGGGTGGCGTCGCCCAGCGCTTCGAGGCCGACTTGCGCCTGCTTCATCTCCTTCGCGTTCTCCGCGGTATCCTGCGGGTCGAAGCTCACGACGTTCAGATTGAAGTCCTGACCGGGACTTAGGCCGGATTGCCGGAGCGCATCGGAGACGGTGCTGACCACCGGGCCGCACAACGTATCGCAGGTGAAATCTGCGAGGACCCATACGCTTGGTCCTCCGGTGAGCCATTGCCGGATCGGCCGTGCGACGCCGTTTTCGTCCCGCAGGCGGACGCTCAGCGGTAGCACGGCGCCGGGCCGGGGTGATGCCTCGACCCCGGCGAGATCGGACCTGGTCAACTGGGCGCGCGCCGGCGCCAGTGCTGCGCAGACCAAACAGACGGCAAGCATCATCTGGCGATGCATCGCTCCTGGCCTTCATTTCTCCTTGCCGGGCAATATGGTCTCGAGCAGCTGACGCGCTGCGCCGCGGATGACGCCGACTTCGTTCGGGTCGCCCTTGGCAAGGGCGAGCGAGAAATTCTTCGCCTGCTGGAGCGTGATGTGCGGCGGCAGCGGCGGCACCTCGGGATCGGTTTTCACCTCCAGCACGACCGGCATCTCGCTCGCCAGCGCCTGCTCCCAGGCCGGGCCGAGCTGTGCGGGGTCGTCGACATAAATCCCCCGCAGCCCGATCAGCTCGGCGAAGCGCGAATAGGAGACATCGGGAATGCGCTGCGAAGCCTCGAATTTGGGATCACCGTTGATGATGCGTTGCTCCCAGGTGACCTGGTTGAGGTCTTCGTTGTTGAAGACGCAGACGATGAAGCGCGGATCCCGCCACGTGCGCCAGTATTTCGCAGCCGTGATCAGTTCGGCCATGTTGTTCATCTGCATCGCGCCATCGCCGACCAGCGCAATGACGGGACGATCGGGCGCTGCATACTTCGCGGCGATTGCGTAGGGAACGGCCGCGCCCATCGATGCCAGGCCGCCCGACAGCGAGGCGTTGAGGCCGGGACGCATCTTTAGATCACGGGCAAACCAGTTGGCGCAGGAGCCGGAATCGCTGGTGATGATCGCGCAATCGGGAATGCGCGGCGACAGCTCCCATGTCACGCGCTGAGGATTGACAGGCTTGGCCGGCTGGTGCGCACGATCCTGCAATGTCTTCCACCAGGCCCGGACATTGTCCTCGATCGTCTTTCGCCAGCTGCCGTCGCTCTTCTGCTTCAGTCGCGGCAGCAATGCGCGCAGCGTCTCGGCGGCGTCGCCGACGAGACCGACCTCCATGGGAAAGCGGATCGACAGCATGCTGGCGTCGATGTCGATCTGAACGCCGCGCGCGCTGCCTTCCTTGGGCAGGAATTCGGCGTAGGGAAAGGCCGAGCCCACCATCAGCAGGGTGTCGCACTCCATCATCATGTTGTAGCTGGGCTCGGTGCCGAGCAGGCCGATCGAGCCTGTGACCCACGGCAGGTCGTCGGGCAACGCGGCCTTGCCGAGCAGTGCCTTGGCGCAACCGGCCGACAGCCGCTCGGCAACCGCGATCACCTCGTCGGTGGCGTGAAGCGCGCCGGCGCCGATGAGCATCGCGACCTTCTTGCCGGCGTTGAGCACCTCCGCGGCGCGGTCGAGATCGGCCTCCGCCGGAATGATCCTTGGCGGAGTGTATCCGACGCCGGACCGCAGCGTGCCGTGCGCGCGCGGCGGATCCTCGTAATCCTCTTCCTGCAGATCATTCGGCAGGATCAGCGCGGTCACGGTGCGCCGGGCGAGCGCAATGCGCGCGGCGCGGTCGATCAGATGGCGGACCTGAGCGGGCGAGGAGGCCTGCGCGACATACGCGCTGGCGACGTCCTTGAACATCGAGACCAGGTCGAGCTCCTGCTGATACTGCCCGCCCAGCGCGTTCCGCGCCTGCTGGCCCACGATGGCTAGCACCGGCTGATGGTCGAGCAAGGCGTCATACAGACCGGTGATCAGGTGTGAGGCACCGGGGCCCGACGTCGCGATGCAGACGCCGAGGCGGCCGGAAAATTTGGCATACGCACACGCCATGAACGCCGCCATCTCCTCGTGGCGCGCCTGGATGAAGTCGATCTTGCTTTCGGCGCGATTGAGCGCGCCGAACACGCCATTGATGCCATCGCCGGGATAACCGAAGAGATGCCGCACGCCCCAATCCTGGAGGCGCTGCACTACGAACTCGCCAACGGTCTTGGACATCTTGCAAATCCCAAAACTTGACTGTGAGCGATGAACGGCGGGGATTGGCAGCCGTTCCAAAGCGACCCGTCCCTCAAGTAGAAGGCGGTTGGCCGCCATGATGCAAAAGCGAAAGGTCGGCTAAGTAAACGTGAGTCTCCCTAAGGCAGCACGAGCGACCTTTCGCAAGCGCCGCTCGTAAGGAACCATGACTTCCTTCGGGCATTGAGGGACGATGAGTAGATACTATTTCCACATTACGAACGGCCACCCATTCGACGATCCCGCCGGGGAGGAATTGCAGGACGAGCAGGCCGCTTGGCAGCAGGCGCTCCTGACTGTTCGGGATATCGAGTCCAACCTTGGCCTCGACGCGTCAAACCGCTGGTCCCTTGTGGTCAAGCGAGAAGACATGCCGGTTTTTCAGATCGAGGTCACGGCCAAACGCCTCGGCTCAAGTTAGCTGGCGGGCTGCAAATGAAGGTAGGTCGGATCGAATCCGGCCAACTCCTCCAGCCTGCCGTGATCCAGGATACGGTATTGCGAGCGCTCGACCTGCATTATGTTGCTCTCACGCAGTTCTTGCAGCACGCGGTTGACGTGTACGGTGGAAAGTCCTAGGCAATCACCCAGGTCGGATTGCGTGATGGGGAAGGCAAAGCTGCCGTCGCTGGTCCGGCCAATGGCCTTTAATCTCCTGTGCATTTCGGCGAAAAGATGTGCCATGCGTTCGACCGCTGATCTGCGGCCGACATTCACGATCCATTCCCTGAAAATCGAGGCGTCAATCAACGTTTCGCGCCATAGAGCTGCCGCAACGTTAGGCCGCTCCCTGCTCAAGCTCTTGATCGCCTCGTGTGGAATGAAGCCTAGCGTGCAAGGCGTAAGCGTCGAGAAGTCATGATCCATGACGTTGAGGTGCAGGCTCTGCAAGTCGGGAATCTCGCCAGGAACGTGTAGCGATAGAACTTGCCGTTTTCCATCGGGCGTCACCTTCGCGCGAAAGGCAAAGCCCTCGGCGAGCAGGCAACTTTCCCTTGTCCGACTTCCGTCGGCAACAATGATCTTTTGGGCCGGCAGCTGTTGCTCGCGGATTGGAAGCCGCTCTATGGCTCGGATGTCCTGACCGTCTAGTCGATTTGAGACAGTCAACTTTGTGATCAACGTCGTCGGTAGAGTCGAGGGCATCCGCGTTCTTCATACTTAAAACATGGAACGGGCGAGGAGCTTGCTTTCTTCACAAGCTATCGAGGGAGAGCATCACAGCTCGCGACTACCGACGCCCGAAACCCTCTGCGCCGGTGCCAAAGGCCAACGATTGTTAATCGAAATTGTTCCTCGTCATTGGCGAAGGGTGATCTCGCCCGTTTATCAACGTCCGAAAGTCGCTGTGGGGTGGAGGCTTCGTCCAACGGCGCGGTTCGCGGAAATCCGAGCGTCGAGGTGAATTTTGGGAAAGTAACTAAGGTTGTAGAATCTATCGTGCTCCGGGCCTACGTTCGATCCGTCACCGTGCGGCCCAAGGTATCTACCGGTGATGAGATCGCCCATCACAACGCTCCCGCCCCACGCAAACAGAGATCCGCGCCATGAAGAAGCGGCGTCGCTTCAAACAGACAGAAACCCTACAAGAACGGCTTGCGAAGTTTGCGGCCGATATCCTTGATCAGGCTAATAATCTGCCAGATGGTCAGGAGCGCGAGGACCTGATTAAACGGGCACGGAGGGCAGATACGGCCGCTCATATTGATGATTGGGCCTCATCGCCTGGCCTCCGACCGCCGGTGTAGGGCTTGGAGTTATCTCCTCCCTCCAAGTCCTGAGAGTTTCCCGAGCGGTGCTCGCGCTTTAGGAACGGTGTTTTCCCCAACGCGTTTCAGAACGATGGGTGAGAGTGTACATATCCTTGTAGAAGACGCAGTTCAGATTGCTTGGGATTTTCTCGAAGCCTCCGGCGAGATCATTGACGGCTATGAGACCGGTCGATTTCTCGTGAATGCTGTTGGTCGCATGGCCCTTGCTGGTGAGCGGCGTAAGATCATGCTGGCCAACCGCGCCATCGATGCTTGTCGGAATCGCACGCCTCAGGCTGCTTGATGAGCAGAGCGGAGGGGTATCGAAGGGCCCGATGTCGGTAAGGTTATCCGAGACTGAGAACGTGGAAGTACATCGCGGCAATTATCGCGATGCTGAGCAGAATAATCCCAATTAAGAACCTTCCCATATCGGACTAAGCCAACCGGGGCAGGTTCGTTCCTGGCCGGGACTGAAAGGCGCCTGGAGCGAGAATTGGACACTTGGACGCATCGGGACGAAGTGGCAATTTTTGATATGGGTGTTAGCTTCGGAACCTCGGATCACGCCGCAATTCATCATAGATGACTGGCCCGAGCACCGGCCTCTAGGCCCGCGCTAGACTCCAACTTACGGTGACCTACTTTACAGGACGAGCATCGTCGTGTTGGGGCTGAGCCGCATAGCCATCGCAGCAATTGCGATATTCTTGTGAGAAGCGGCCGCCTCAGTGTGGCGGCCTCTTGCATGCTTCAAGTCATTCAAAGAGTTCTTTGCTCGGCTACGTCAATCCGCATGAACGTACCGCTCTTGTCGACCTCCTCCAGCCATGCGCGATCGCACACCTAGCCCAGCGGGTACTCGGCCGGCGTGCCTTGTCGTCGCGCAAGTAGGACGATCTCCCGCGTATCTCATTCGCTCCCTCCGTTTTGTCTGTGAAGCGCGGCTACGAATCTCCAACCACGATAGTCATAGAGCCCGGCCCAATGATGAACCAGCTTCCCACATTGCCGACAATCGAAAGACCCGGACGTGTTCACCGGGATCGAGCTGCGCTCCTGAAGAGCCGAATAAACTGCGCCGCAGTTGGAGCAGGCAAAATGAATGGTGATTGATGGGGCCATCGACCGATCCAACGGCAGAGCTTTGCGCCCGTTCCTCGGATCGATCTACCGCCCAATGGGCGCTACGAGGCGCGCCTGTGTCCCGGGTGCTTGTCAATCGTTCTCTTTGCCGCGGTGATCGCTTCCCGCGAGCTTTGATAGGTCATCGTTCTAATGGTTTGCCGGCCGTTGAGAGGCGCTATCTCAACTAAGAATCCGCCGCCGGGTTGCTCGACGACCAACAGCCGGTGTCCTGAATATTCAAGTTCGTCTGCCACTTCCGCGGCCTCCGCCAGTGCTCTGACAACAATTGTCCTGTGGGCTGTGTTCCAACGAGACGCAGGGATCTTCTTGCGGCGCCGCCGAAGCTCTCACCGCTCTCCGGGCCACCAGGTCGATTGCGGGCTCATGGCGGAGGATCTTCGTGGTGCGCAACGCCCATGGGCAAGGTCTGCGAATCCCTTGACCGACCAATGATAGGCACCACGGTAGGACAGCCGCCAAGGTTCGTGGGATTGCTGATCACGCCGATAAGCGTTGAAATCGCGCTCCTATGAAGGATGCCCTACCAAGATCACGTTCGGCGAAATGCGCGAAACGGGCGCAACTTGCATCATGGTCTTTTGCAAAGACCATCAATGTTCGCACAACGTCCAGACGGACGCGTCGAAATGGCCGGACGAGATGCGCCTGTCAGATCTCGAGCCGCGGTTCACCTGCACAGTCTGCGGCAAGCGAGGCTCGATCATTCGGTCGGTCGACGTGCCGCCAAGGATAGGGACGGGCGGTTAATGGAAGTAGGTCAATCCTCCCGCCACGATCGCTAGGACGAAAGCGAAGGCGGCGGCTCCGATAATCCAAGGCATGTCATGGCGTTCTCTGGGAGTCATCCGCAATTGCCCTTCCGTTAGGGATGGAGAAGCGAAAGCAGGCGTTGGCGGTTCTGATCCTGGTCGAGCTGATTTTTGCGCATCACTTCAAGCTCAGCTTCGACCTTAGTGGTGTCTTCATTCAACCGTTTCAATTCAATCAGCAGCGCCTCAAGCTCCGCGAGCCGCCTTTCGCCTTCGATCACATCGATTTCGATCTGCCTCAACTCGTCCATGATCGCATCTTTGTACATCGTCGCGCTACGACTCGCAGGCTGCACTGACAAATGACAAACGACGTGGAAGCTCTGCTGGTTCCTTAGGTTCTTGCGAACAGATCTTTGCTAGTCTGAATCACACGAGTGAATGTGCCGCTCCGGCGGACGGGCTCGAGGCAAAAATAATATGCGTTAATGATGGACCGCATCTCACGTAGTAGGCTAGCTTCCCCTCAAGAAGTGAGAAAAACGCTATGCAGGGAAGTGCCCGCGTCCTGAGAGAACTGCAGTTCTGGCTTACCATGCTGTTGAGCTTGTCGCCGCTGTGGATCGCGGCTGGTCTTTTGCTCTTCTTGAGCCATTGAGACCTTTAGACAGCCGACAAACGGTCCTCTTTGTCGGCGCCACGCATCACGATCTTGAGTGCTTCGTCGGGCAGCGGCCGCTGACTGCCTTCGCCTCGTCCCACGGCGCGCGCATCCAGACGTCGCGCTCTTCCTCGGTGGTCAGGATCACCGGCATCGCCTTGGGACGGATCGGTGCCACGACCGGGCACCGGCTTGGCACCGCGATCGCCGGCGTACTCGGTCCAGATCCCGGCGAAGGCAGTCAGCGGCCGGTCGTCGCCCAGCGCAAACCAGACGACGTCCTTCTCGCCGGTCTCCGGGTTCGGCTCCCGTGCGTATTCCGAGAAGCTGTTGAACGGCACCAGGCAGCGGCTTTCCGGCTTCAGCCAGCGCTTTCGGTGCGGCGACTTGACGTTGCGGATGTTGGTCACCGGCGGGCCGCCATACTGCGGCGGCGACGGCATGCCCCAGCGCATCAGAACCATCTCGCGACCGCCGGCGCCATCGCGAATGACCGGCGCCGGATAATCCGGGAACGCGCCCGGCATCGCCGGCAGGTTGCCGACACAGCGGTTGACGAGACGGAAGAGGCCGGCGATCGTCGGGTACTGGCCGAAATAGGCCACTCGCCAAACCAAAACAGGCCGCAACACTGGAACGACTCCAGAACGAGAAAATTATGCAAGGGAGAGAAGCGGACAGCGAAGGCGCGTTTGAGTCCCCCCAATTGCCCCGCAGACGCGCACTCGTTTGTATCAGCCCCAGCGCGACCTTGCCCTGGTGCGCTGGGACCGTTTTTGATCCGCCATTTGCGGGCGTGAAAATCCTCTGCGAGGAACGATCCAATTGGGCATCTGCTGGACGCGCTTTGGCACCTCAGGCGATGCGTTCATCCGGTGAATGGATCCGGTCCCTGCCAGCCCAGTCCATTCACCTAATGTCCCAGCGTCTATCCCCCCGGTAGCGCTGGGGCTTTTTATTGAGAAGCTGGCCACTCGCAGATGCGAAATATGCGACGCGCCGTCGCCGAAGGCGTCGCGGATCGCCGTGCGGTAGGGATGGAAGCCGCCCGTTGAAAACTCGGGCTGGCCGATCACGCGGGCGCGCAGATCATGCAGAAAGCCGAAAGTCCATCGTGCTTTCGGTGTTACGCTTGCCGACGCCCAGCTAATGATCGCCTTTTGCGTCCCGGCCATGCCGATGAAAACGTACTGATCGCCCTTGGCGTTGATTTCGTGGCGATGAAAGAGGCCGCCAACTGAGGCGGCCTTAATCGTCCCAAATGCGCTCACCGCACTGGCATTGATAAAGCCGGACGGTTCTGCCCTTCTGAATATCGAGTATGGTTTGCGCTAGGCAAGCGAAGGCGGCGCAAGTTGGACAAAATGTCCGCGATCTGAGGTCGGCTCCGCCGACAGCTGTTCGTTATGATGCGTAGTCACTTAACTGGACCTCTACAGTTGAGGCTTAAGTTCAAAAGTGCACACCGCCTAGTTGGTGGTGATCGAAAAGAGATTGCACATCAGGCGAACAAGTCCTTGCCGGCTTGCGTCATCCGCACGAACGTCCCGCTCTCGTGGTACTCGAGCCAGCCCTGATCCTTGGCGTACTCCAAGCCTGCCCAGTACTCGGCCGGCGTCGCCTTGTCCTGGTAGAGCATCGGATAGTTGATCTTCTCAATGTAGACCCGGCCGTCCTGCACTGGCTGGAATGCCCGAGCGTGCTCCATGATCCGACGTGCGGCCTTCTCAGGGTTGGAGTAGGGACGGTCACCGGCGTATTTCATTTCTCATCTTAGGTTGCTTGGAGGGCAGGGCAGCGATTCTCCATTCGTTATAGTCGTAGAGCCCAGCCCAGTGGCGAACAAGCTTTCCGCATTGCCGGCAATCGAATATGCCGGAAGTATTCGTATGGGTTGCGCGGCGTTCCTGGCTCGCTGAATAGACGATGCCGCAGCCGAACCGGTACGAAGATGAAGGCGAAGAATGGCCCAACAGTGACTGCATCGGCAAGGAAGGTTGCCTACAAGCTAAGGCAGACGATGGCCGTAGCAGCCGTCAACTTAGCCTAGCGTGAAGGCGCGAGGAGCCCACCGGTTCACGCCGGCGGACTTCCCCTTAACGCAATTTCCATTGTTTCAGGCTGTCGACCGCGGCGCGCGCTATGCTCGGTCATGGCCTTTACCGCCTCATCTTCGTCGGCGCAAAAAGCGATGCTTCGCCGATCGGCAAACACGAGCCACTGGCGAAGGCCAACTTCCCTGATGACGTACTCGGTCATTTTCGAGCGTCCTGCAGCGAGTGGACTGCATCTTATGCAAACGACGTTGCTGTTCCATTAATCAGAAGCCGGCCCAGACGGTGAGCGCGCACCGAAAGGGGCAAGCTTTTGTCGGCCTTTCATTTCGAATGGGAAGGCAAAGTCGAGTATGCAAAGAGCGCTATCGAAGGCGCGGGGCTTGCTGTGATGGGTGCCGCTGTTCGATAAGCCGCTTCCGGATCATCTGCCTGACTGGGGGGCGGCCTGGATCTGATCCCAAAAAGTACGCCGCCGGGCTTGAAATGCTGCATCCCGGCGGCGGCCTTCCAGCTGGCCCTGTAATCCCCGCAACACAGCGGTAGCAGCGCGGTCAACACACGCGAGTGATGCAGATCAATCCTACCGACGGGCTTTTGCGCGAAATCACCAGCGGCGATAACCGCCGTGATAGCCGTAACCCCTATGATAGCCGTAGCCCCTGTGCACGTATCCGTAACGACGGACGCCGTAGCCACGATAGCCGTAACCGTAGCCGTACCCCCTGTAGACGGGCGCCGTGCGCACACAGCCGTTCGGGCCGCAGACTACGGCGACGTTCTCGACGTTTGAAGCGGGAGAAAATGTGGCGAGCGGCATCGCCGACGCGCTTGCTGCCGCAGCAAGGCTGCCGAGCGCAGCAAGTCCAACAAGTGCAAATTTAAGTTTCATGGTTTCCTCTCGTGGAATCTAAGGCCCCCAAACTGTAGGAAGTTGAATGTGAATGCTGGATGAGCAGGCCGGCCGTTTTTGCGTGACGAAAATGCGGCGCGCTTATGCTCTGCGCGGGATGTCCCCAGCGGCCCCCTAGCAGCATCCGGAACGAGGAGGGTGCCAAGGTCCAGACTAGCTAAATGCGATAACGAGCAGGCCCGAGCACAACAGCACAAGGCAGGTCGTGATTAGCGCGAGGAGTCCATCAGACACAAAGTCATGGTTATGCATGATACACCTCCCTGTCGCGGATGGAGGCTGGTCCGAATCTATTAAAGATTTCGGAATCGGGTTTTGGTGAAGGCGGCTAGCTATTGTCTTTGCTGCCCTTCACGAAACCCGTGTGGATCATCGGAATAGTTCCAAGAAAAGACGCCGCCGGTCTCAAAAATACGCGCCCGGCGGCGTTGCCTTCCTGATCTGGGACACTGAAATCCCCAGCGTCAATCTGACTGCATGGCCCGTGCCGCTGGGTTCATCTCCTGCTGGCGAGGTGAACGGTCGAATTTGTGCCCGGCTGGGGAGCGCCCATCGTCGCCCATACGGCAATGCCGATGGCCAGCGCGACCATCACGGTCTTGGTAGCGATCTTATTGCCATTCATCCTGGAGACGCCTCGCGCTCAGTCGCCAAATCTCAAAAGTACGCCGCCGGGCCCGAAATGGTTTGTCCCGGCGGCGCCCTGTCATTCCCAGCGCTGGGGCCCTGAAATTCCCAGTATCGGTAACCTAGCAGCCTTCGCGCCAAACGACTGTTGCTTGGCTCACACAAACGTTTGGAAGAAGAGCCGGCGCCAGGGCCGCACGCCAGCTCCTCCCGAAAAGGACCGCCATGTGTCGTCCCCAACGGTCCCGTCCCACAGGAAAGCGTGCGCCGCTCTGATTGCTGATCTCCTAACGACCCCTGGTGAAATCGACATCGGTTTTCGGCGGACCGGGCCAGAGCACTCCCGAATGACAGGCCGGGAACAAGAGGCAATACCAGGTAAAACAGAAAACGACCCCCGGCGCGGGGAACGCCGAGGTCGCTATGAACTCCTGACTGGCGATCCGGCAGGATTCGAACCTGCGACCCGCGGAATCGAAATCTGCCACTCGGTTCGCGAACCGAACCTCGTCAACCACCGATTGACCACCGAAACCCCGTGAACAAACAGCGATAAAGGTGGTCAGTCACGACTGAGCTTCGTTGTTTTTGTTGATTTTTTCGGCCGCTGATTACGTTCGGGACGTAGGGAGGACCGGGTCAAATCGCAACTTGAACCGAATGACGGTATCGGTGGTTGCGCCTCCCCGATTTGAAGTGCGTCAGGAGAAGCTCATGATGTCTAGTGGATGAAAGTTCTGCCGAGGTAGGTCTTAGCCAGACGCCTCGTAGCGAGTCTTGGGTCCGAACCGGTAACGGCAGGACTAAGCGTAGACAGCAAGCGTGCAGGGTGTGTATTGGGCCACGTAATGGGATCGTCGCGGTCGCCGAGGCTGCTTCAAAAGTCGAAGGCAACACCGGGATCTGCGCTAAAGGCGAGCAGATTCTGGGCCGCCGGGGTCGGAGACCACATCACGCGCGCACAGAGATCATGGGAACCTGAGAAGCCCTATCGTGTGCTCCGGCTCGTCACCGGAGAGGGAATTGGCCGAGCGAAAAGCAAAGGCCGTTCCTCAGGCACGGCACGGTGGCGGATCGGGGCGTAGTACTATCGATGGCGGCGAAGGCAACGAGTCGACCGGAGGGAAGGCCCCGACTGATGGGAAACTCCGGTGAGAGGCACGGGACCGGACACAGAGCCGGATCATCCTGTCAGCCAATCTCACCAGGGTGAATGAGGCGGCCAAACGGTCGCGCCAGACCAGGTTCACGGCGCTGCTGCACCACGTTGACGTCGCTGCGCTCGAAAGGGCGTATCGACGGCTGCGGCGGCAGGCGGCGCCCGGGGTAGACGGGGTGACAGTGGAATCCTACAGGCAAGACCTCGAGGGTAATCTTCGCGATCTAGCCGACAGGGTCCATAGCGGCCGTTATCGGCCGTTGCCGGTTCGCCGGACGTACATCCCAAAGGCTGACGGCGGTCAGCGGCCTCTCGGCATCCTCGCGCTGGAAGATAAAATCGTCCAGGGCGCGGTGGCGGAGGTCTTGAGCGCCATCTATGAAGCCGACTTCCTCGATTGCTCCTTTGGCTTCCGACCCAGACGCAGTGCTCATCAGGCGCTACGCGTGGTGCGCGAAGCCATCACGACGGAGCCGGTGAACTGGGTGCTCGATGCCGACATCCGCAGATACTTTGACAGCGTTGACCACGACTGGCTGCTGCGGATACTGACGCACAGGATTGCCGACCCGAGAGTCCTGCGGCTGATTGGCCAATGGCTCCGCGCCGGCATTCTGGAGAATGGCGTGTACGCCGATACGGTGGAAGGAACGCCCCAGGGCGCGGGCATCAGCCCGCTGCTCGCCAACATCTTCCTGCATTATGTGCTCGATCTCTGGATGGAGCAGTGGAAGCGGCGGCATGCGACTGGTCAGGTACGGCTGGTCCGATATGCCGACGACTACTTGCTCCTGTTCCAGCGACGGCAGGATGCGGAGACGATGACGGCGGCCTTGGCGGAGCGACTGGCCAAGTTCGGTCTTCATCTGCCAGAAGACCCAAAGGAAACGGATGATCCGCAAGCTGAAGGAGCTGCGCCAGGAGATGAGGCGACGAATGCACCAACGGCTCCGCGACCAGCACAGGTGGCTGGCTGCGGTGCTGCGCGGGCACTACGCCTACTTCGGCATCCCCGGCAACAGCACCTGCCTCGGTCGCTTCCGTCTTCAGATAATGAAGGCGTGGCGGCGGGTCCTACTACGGCGAAGCCAAAGGCCGAAGCTGTCGTGGCAGCGGTTCAACGCGATCCTGAGGGTCTTCCCGGTACCGATCGGGCATGTACGCGACTGGCGTCACCAAATGGTCTGATCAAGTTACTCGTCAGAGGAGCCGGATGCGGGAAAGCTGCACGTCCGGATCTGTGAGGGGGGCGTCGAGCGATCGACGCCTCTACTCGACCCTAGTAGCGGAGCACTCTAAGCGGGCGAAGGATTGCGTAGGAACGGCGACTTTTGACGAACTACCAAGGGTTCACGTCGCGACTTATGCTTCTCCGCGATAGGAAAACAGGGCTTCGGAAATAGTGGGTCTAGCGATGTAGCGGACCCCCGCTACCATGCGGCATTCGTCATACCGTCGCGGTTCATTGCCTTATCCAGCCTCCAAAGGGATGGTACTTTCCACGCGGTCCGCCGGCTCGGGGGCGGGCGCGCTCTGCGGCCAAGGCACGAGTAACGAGTGAAAGGCTGCCTGGCGTTCGGCTGTCGGGTCCGGGGCGCTGCATCCTCATGCTCGACTCTCGCCGTTTTGATGGCTGTCGTCATCCTAAGGGCTTCGTGCGAGTGCAGTGTCTTGGTGACCATTGAGCGAATTAGTGGCGCCAATTCCCGGCCGTCAGCGTCGTACCAAGATACGGCCCAGCAATGCCGTGCTGTACTCGCCGGTGGCCCTCGCCAGATTTCTTGCGCTCGAACTCGGCTGCCCGGCCGGAAAGTTGAAGGGCAGGCTGAGCGTCCAAGGCGCGATGAACCGGAATCCCCAAGAGTCGTCCTTTTGCGGCGGCTTTGAGATCGGTGCGAGTTCGATCTCGTCTGCCTTATGGGCGAAAGGCGAGGATAGCGCGATCTTGCCTTTGATGGGTTGAACGACCGCGCCGCCTAGACCGTATTTCAGCATCGAGTAGACGAAATTGCCATCCGGCTGGACGCCGACCAGCGGCTGATCCAGTTTGTCGCGGAGTTGCTTGATGACGAGATAACTGTCGATACCACCGGGCACGCCGTCGCGCTCGAACCAGGTTCTTATGGTGCCGGATGAGCTTCGCATGGAGAAGGAGTCATTATCATCCTGGATTCGTGCGACCTGTTTGTTGAAGCCGTAAAAATTCTGGCCGATCAACGTGGCTGCCAGCGAGCTCACGAACAAATGCGGCATGTAGCTGAACAGGACGTTCTGCAATGAAGGTGCGTTCTTATGGATAACGTCGGGAATCAGCTGGGCGATTTCGAGGTAGTGCGCGCCGCCGAAGGGTAGTGGTCCCGGACGCACGTTGCGTTGCCGGGCAAAGATCAGGACGACATGATGCGGTGGCTCGGGAATATTCCCCGCTGTCTTTTCCGTCTTGCCCTCTGCATCGGACGACGCGCCGTGATGCGCTGTCTTGATCGTGCTGTGGGGCGCTGGAGGTTCGAGGAGTGTCAGCCCATCGGGTAGCATTTTCTCGAGTTCGCAGCGCGGCCGTTGTTGGACGACGCAGAACGCCTCGATTTCGCCGGTACCGGCGACGGCGTTAGTGGCAAGCTTGCGCAACAGGTCCAATGCCGGCAACAAGGCGGTTGGCAGCGAAACGTCGTCGAAGTCGTTGGCGTTTGGCATGGCAATATCTACTCCTGCAATTGCGGCTGCCGCGGCGCGGCCCGCCATGACCGATGCTTCAATACAACCCGCATTAATACCGGTACGAACCCAGTCGCCGGCGAGAAAGAGATTGTCGACCCCCGAATTGCCGGCCTCCATGCGTTTGAACACGCTGCCGGGAACCGATAACACATATCGGTCCGAGGGATTGATGTTCACCCTCGGATATTGCGCGAAGAACCGCCTTCGAGTGGGTGGGGAATAAGCACGATAGTCGAAGAATCGCTCCCAACGAATGGCATGGCCGGGGCCTTCAATTCCGGGCCATAGGAAGTGAAGGTCGCTCTCGACCCAGCGCAGCATCCTTCGCCTTTGCCGCGCGAGCATCCTGGCCGGATAGCTGTGTTTGCAGAACGGGGGCGGCGGATCCAGGGGATCGTCGACCAGGGAGCCAACGAAATATGCCAACCCCTTGGGAGACGGTTGAGGCCATTTTTCCAGTGGCAACATCAGGCTGAGGTCGGCCCAGGTATCGAGCGGCAATACGAATCCCGAAAGAGCCGTTCGATCCTGCTTGCAACCGAGCTCTCGCATGCCGACGCTTGTCCATGCTTGAAAGGCTACCGTCGCCGTCGTTTTGATGGCATCGACCATCTCTCGCCAGCCGGGCGTGTGGCAGATCAGGTCGCTGCATATCGTGCAAAATGCGCCGATGCCGATGCCGAGCACGACATCGTCGAAATCCCTCCCTCGCAGCAGCTTTCGGGGAGGGTCGACGCCGGGCCACTTCGTCCATGCCGATTCCAGGTCTATTCTTTGGTCCCGCAGATCCTGTCCTTGGACCAGCTGACAGTAGTCTGGATGGGAAGGCCAGCTCGGGATTGTGCCATCTGCGCCGATCCAGATCAGCGGATCGTAAGAATTGCCGGAGTGGGTGGTCGCCTGCACGGTGGTGTCGATGAATTCGATCGAAGCTTTGTCTTGAGACAGTCCGATGTGCTCGACCTTGGTAAAGAATTCGAACTTGACATGGCGTTTCGTGAGGACCTGGTAGAGCGGAGCGAACAGCAGCTCGCCCATGGTCGCCTTGAGAAGGTAGAAGAACGACCCGCGATATGTGAAGAGCAGCTTCAACAGGATGCGGGTGCCGGTGCCAGCCGCCACATTCCTGCAGGGAACGACATTCCCGTGTTCCGTGTGGCTACCGAAGAACCCGAACACATAATCATAGCAGCCACGGACGATGGCGGAATCCAGCGTCGAATCCGAGCAACCGTTCGACCTCATCCAATCGGTCCACTCCTGATGGTCGATGCAGTCGAAGCCCTGCCACAGCACGCCGTCGCTCAACATGCCGATCGCGATCGTCAGCGCGACCTCCGCCACGATCTCGCGCGGGTCGCGAGACATGGCGGCTGACGCCGGCTTGTCGCAGAGCTGAGTCCGCGCATGCCTTAGTATCGTCTGTAGTTCGGCGGCGTCACTCGGGCTGACCGTCCTGGGATCCTGCGGCAGGATATCGATCTTCGCCCGCGCCGTTCTGAACGGACCGTCGGTCGTTCCGGCCGCCACGGCGGAGTGCTGGGTCCCCGCCGGCCATTGGTCGGTGAAACCAGCGATCGACTGGCTCTGCTGCACCGAGCATTCGAGCAGTGAGCGCAGAAAATCGACGAGCGATAATGCGGGACGCGGTGTGCCCGGAATTCCTTCATGGGGTGGAATGTCGATAGTCCATGAAGTCCAACCGGAATTGAACGGCTCCATGAGCACGGATCGATCGAGGCCCTCGAAGGCGTTCTCGCGTGACCCGAACGGCGGGCTGAGATCGAGATCGATCATCGCGGCATAAAGCCGGTCGACCAGTTCGAATGCGTTATCGTAAAAACCGGTCCAGACATGAAGTCCGTGTTCTTCGGCGCGATACCCTTTTTCCTTGTCGCGGCCGACCGCTCCCTTGCCGCCAAGCCGCCAGCCGATCGTGTAGACGGTGATGTCGAACAGCTGATGCTGGGGATCCTGCTCCGTCAGCTCGAACGCCGCGCTGAGCGCTGCGACACCGCCTCCCAGGATTGCAATCTTTCTGCGCGCCATGCGGCCGATCCTCATTCAGCGGGAGCGGGCGCGCAGCTGCGCATAAAATCACAGAGAGACACATATTGTCGGGTAGCGTGGAGGAAACGCTCGCCGGGAATTTCGAGCTCTGCGCCGATGATCGCGCGCGCCGCCTGCATTCCCGAGATCACGGCTGTTTCAACGCATTCGGTGTTGAAGCCGGTGTCGATCCAGGTTCCGGCGAGGTACAGGTGCTTGAAGCCGGACTCGTCGGTCTTCAGGCGCCAGGCGCTGGTGCCGGCCGCGGTCGCGACACAGCAGTCCCAGGGACTGATATTGGCTTTGACGTGCTGCGCCCTGATCCGGCGATAGTCGTCGCGATCCTGGTCGTCGTAGAGCACGGTCCAGTCAAACGCACCGTTCGTCATCACCTTCGGCCAGATGAATTTGGCCTTGTGCTCGAGCCAATCCAACGTCTTGAGATAGGCCAGCAGATTTGCCATCTCCTGGGCATGCCGGCTTGTCCGCGGCGCTGCGTACAATTTCGAAGGGAAGACGTCACAGAGGTAGTGAAGCGAATAGGGAGGGTCGCGGCGCTCATATCGCAGGAGCTGGGACATGTCCGCCCAGATGTCGAGAGGATTGGGGCCTGACACCAGCGCGGGCTTTTGTCCAGACCAGCCGAGGCCGGCAAGCGAGCGCGTGCTCCAGAGCTGAACTGCGATGCTGGGCACCAGGCGAAGCTTTGCCGCCATATTCCAGAAGCCGGTGCTGTAGTTGTAAAGGTCGTCGAACGGCTCGTGCTTTTCTTCAATGCTAAATAGGCCTGGTCCTGGTCCGGGCGGTCGCTCGACACTCTTGTTGCCCGTGAACTTCTTGAAAGCGCCGAGCGGTATCGCCAGGACGACATCGTCGAAATCGTCGACTCGTGTCTTTACGTCGGTGTCGACCCGCTCGTTGCACCAGAACGATTCAAAATCAACGCAGCCGTTCGGGGGCGCGTCGAGGTGAAGCCAGTCGGGTTGGCTGCTCCAGCCGAACAGTCCATGGCCAATCGGCACGGTCCATTCATAGCCGCACTTCGGTATCGCCTGCACGTCAAAGTGCAGTGAATCGACAGATCGCCCATCCGACGAGACCCTGATATCGGTCAGTTTGTGAAAGAACCGAAACTCGACGTCTCGCTGCTTGAGTATCTCGAACAGGGGAGCGACAATCACTTCGCCTGCACCGGCCTGCAGCTCCCACGCCACGGCTCCTTGATAGGTTCCGAGTGCTCGAAGCAGGACCTGCACCGCGGTTCCTGCGCCGTAGCTCGCGTTGGCGATGTCTCCGTCCGGATACTGAAACATCGTGTCGTAGAGCGCTCTCACCATTGGCGACTGCCTGACCAGTGAGGGCTCGGCGCCATGACGGACCAACCAGCGGCGAAAGTCCTCGCCGTCCATCTGCTGGATGGATCGTTGCTCAATCACGATGTCGTCGAAAATGCCGTCCACCAGCGGCCACGCTAGTCGCAAGGCCTGGTCGAACAAGTGACCAGCTGCGGTATTCGCAAAGGTCATATGACAACTAGCGCCAGCAGCGCCCTGAAGCACCCGGCGGACTAATTCCATGTCCGCGCGGCCAAACGAGATCATGTCTTCGTCGAGATGCGACAGCCATGCCGAGGCAATCTCCAGACAGGTTCTTGCCGTCACCACACCGAGTAGTCTTGAGGGTGGAAACAGCGGATCGTCGCGCATTTTGATCGTTTCGATCGAAACTTCGTCGAGCTTGACGATCGGCGAGTTTGACCCGAGCGCATAGTCGTGGAAGTCTATCAGCAGTCCTATCGCGTGCGACAGACAATTGGCGATGCTGAGGTCAGCCGGTTCTCTGCCGGGTATACCGATCTTCTTCGATGTCGGAAAGTTGACGTCATACACCCTCGGCTTGGCCCCATCGGGATCGCCGATCGGCGTGTAACCCTGTGGGAGAATCAAGGTGTTTAATTCGACTTTCGCTCCTTCCCGCGGCAAGTTCTGGTAGACCTCAGCCAACATCTGGAAGGCGTTCAGGTAGTGGCCGAACCAGATATGCAGGCCATGCTCGATGTTGCGGCCCTGCGCATCGCGCCCGCTGGCGCACTTGCCTCCGAGCCGCCATCCCAGCTGATAGACCGTGACGTGATATTGCTTGCGCAATTCCGGTGTAAGGCTGAGCTGATAGGCGGCGGAAAGTCCCGCCATTCCGCCGCCCACGATGATGATGCGGCGTTGGCTCAAGCCTGTCTCCATTGCGACGACGGCGATGGATGGACACGTTTCAGTTCGGCGAGCTCCTTGGCGGCGCCGAGGCGTTCAAAGATGTCGGCCGCCTGCCGCAGGCGAGACTCACGCTCAGGATCGCTCGCGCTGGTCGCAAGGCCGGTTCGATAGATCGCCTGCGCCTGCTCGCGGGGGGTTTGCAGCAGCTCGGCCACTTCGCCGGCGCGCTTCCAATTCTCGAGCGCGCGCGCCGGTTGACCGGTCAGGAAGCACAATCGGCCGTTCATTAACAAGCTGTAGAGACGGCAGATCGGCGATGTTCGAGCGAGCCGGGAAAGCTCCCGGCACGCCAGCTTCGCCTGGCTTTGAATGTTCGAAGAGACCGCGCCGGAAGCTTGCTCCCAATGGCTCAGTAAGACATCGGCGATTCCTGCCGGTCCGAAGGCATATCCGCCCCACACAACGCCGCATTCGCGCAAGATTGGAAGTCCCCGTTCCGCAAGCTCAAGGGCGACCGCGGCCTCGCCACGCTCGAGATAGCCGGCCGCGGCCACGCCCGTGCAAAGCAATTGTTCGGTGCGGATCAACCGCTGGCCCGCCAGCGCCTTCAGTTTGTCGAGGCATCCGTTATCGGCCCCGCCCCGGGTGATGTCGATCAATGCCCGTAAGGAAAGACTCCAAGCGCGAATCTGCGGCGGGGAATCGTCGGAGAGTTCCGCGAACAGCCTGGCAAGCCGCTCGTCGGCGAGCGAAATATACCCCCGCAACAGCGCTATGAAGATCAACATCGTCTCGCTGTTCTGCGCACGTTTTCGGTCTCCTAGGCGCTCGTAACAACGTCTTGCATGCTCGCCATGCGCCTCGGCATTGTCCCATTCGGCGAGGCCGTAAGAGAGAACGCCGAGCACGAGTCGGACCCGCGCGATCTCGGGCAGCGAGCCGTAATCTTCCGCCAGTTGGATCGCGCGCGCTGCGTAACTGCGGCCGATCCCCACCATGCCGGACATCCCCATTCCGAGCGCTAGCGCGCTGTATCCTCGAATCGTCTCCGGGGTCGCGCCGCATTTTTCGGCCAGGTTCAACGAGGCCAGGGTTCCGTTGAGCACGGCCAGCGAGTCATTCTGGTAGAAATACTGCTCCGACAGAAATTCGTGCATATGAGCGACGCGCTGCATGTCGGACCTGTCCTGCTCAGCCAGGACCACTTGTTTCGACGAAGTAAACCGTAACCTCAACTGGGTTGCGGCGTTGCGAATAAGCGCGCCGATTCGTTCGGTCTTGCTCGCCGGGAGACGATGACCAAGCAACTCCATCGCGCGGTGGTAGTGGTTGGCGGAGCTCTCGTAGTCCGACAATTCGTGACAAGCGTCACCGAGGATGACCTCCCAAGCCGCCTTGCGGCTGCGTCCGATCTGGATTGCTTCGCGCTGCGTGAGATCGAATAGCTTCTCCACGTAACGGATCGCTTCGCGGTTTGCCGAGTTGTTGCGCGACTGTTGCGCCGCAAGCTCGAGGTAAGTGATCGCCCGCAACGGCTCGCCGCCAAGTTCGAGATGCCTTGCCAGGCGCGCATAATTCGGTTGCAGCTCCTCGGCGTGATGCTGCTCGATAAAGCCGGCAATCCGCCGATGGAGGGTTTTTCGCTGCGCAAAAGACAAGACATGATAGGCAACCTCCATCGTTATGGAGTGCCTAAACACAAAGGAAAGTGGCCGCGTCTCGCGATCGAGTTGCAGGAAGTCGAAGTCGATCAATCGGCGGATGCATTCCGCCTTGGTGGCAGCGGACAACTCCGGGACGATTTGATCCAGCAACTCGGAGGAGAAGGCGTCGCCGACTGCGCTGGCGGCCTTGAGCACCAGCTGGTCGTCGAGCGATAGCAGGTCGATCCGGCTGACGATTGCGCGTTCAACGCTGGTCGAGAGCGAGATACTGGAATCGGCGAGGCTCTGTTCATCGAACGAACATATCCCCCGCGTAACCTGAATCTTTCCAGTGTCCCTGAGCGCGAGCGCGAGCTCCTCGCTGAAGAACGGATTTCCACTGGCATGACCGTAGACATATCGCACCAGTTCCGGCGGAACCTCGGACGATCTCAGGCGCCGTTTCACCAGCAGCCGCACGTCGTCGCGCGACAGCCGGTCGAGCCGCAGCTGCAGCGATGAGGCGAGTTCGACGGCAAGACGCTGCTCTGCGATCGCTGTCGTCTGGGTCCGCTGAGTAACCACGATCAGGAAGTCCGAAAGCCGGCGCGCGACGGCGCCAAGCAGTTCGATCGAGGGGCCGTCGAACCAGTGGACGTCCTCCATCAGGAGGATGCGAACGCTCGATCGGCGTAGGATGAAGATCACGAGTTCTTCGATCGCGCTCGCGCGAGCCGAGCCGACGATCTGTTCGGTGAAGGCGAATTCGGAAAATCCCAGTGGAATGACTTCTTCGAGCAGCGGAAGCCAATTCAGCAGCGACTCGTTTTCGAGCAGCGCTTCCGACAATTCGCGTCGAACCCGCGGTCCGTCGCCCGGTCCTTCAAACTGCAAGATCTGCCGCAATACGGCGCGCCACACGAAATAGGGCGTCGATCTTTCGATCGCCGTGGCATTTGCAACCAGGACGGCGTGATTGTCGGCCTGCGCCGATCCGATGAAGTCTTCGAGCAGGCGCGATTTTCCGATGCCGGCTTCGCCTGCAATGAGGACGAGCTTACCGGTTCCTGTCTTCAGACCGTCGAGACAGCTCCTGAGCATCGCGGTTTCGCTGACGCGGTCGATGATGGTGCGCCGGGGTGGAGCATGGAAATCGTCGGTTACTGCCGCCGGACTGAACGCCAACATCGATGCGCCCGTCCCCTTAACCTGGAGATGTGGCAGCAGATTGAACACGATCCTGCGCCCGACGGCCTGGGCCGTCGTGGCGTCGCAGACGATGTCGCCTTGTGCGGCCTCGGCGAAATGCGCGGCCACATTGATCGCCTGCCCAAAAATCCCGAATGTCCTTTGATCGAGGCCGCCATAATTGCTGCAGAACAGGCGGCCGGTCGCCAGGCCGACAGAAATCGGAATGGCCTTCGCCTCCAGCTGGCGACGGAGGCGCAGACACGCCTCGACTGCCCTGAAGGGATCGTCTTCGTGGGCAAGCGGAGCCAATCCGAAGACGAGCGTAAGAGTCAGGCCCTTGTCGTCCATCAGGACCTGATGAACGGTTCCCTCGAGCCGTTCGGCGATTTGCTGGACGTCAACGACGAAGGCCTGCAGTCTCGTCAAGAAATCATCATCGAAATTGAAATCGGGGAGGCCGACCCGCGCCACTGTGAGCGTGCGAAACTCGCCGACCCAGTCGCTGGCATCGGCTTTGCCCGTGTGGCTTCCGAAGATAGTGCCGTCTATCGGTGCGACGGCATCGGGCGAGTTCATTCCAAGGAGCCGTGCCCCATAGGGCATGGGCTCGAGTTCGCACGAGCCCGTCAACAGCCGCGCGGCGTTTGCACACAACGCGATGTCGCCGATCGCGGCTTTCTGATAGGCGAGGCCGATGCTGTAAAAGGGTTCTCCGGCCGCAACATAGTGCCATTTGTCCTGCCAGCCGCCGAGCCTGCAGAAGAACACTTCGCCGGTTTCCACCGCCGTACGCGCACTGATCGCTTCTCGGCCCGGCCCGGCGGTCATGGCCTGTCGCAGCGCAAGGCCGCAGCGCACGGCCTGCGCGGTCGCGACGGCAGCGTCCGGATCGACCCAAATCGCGAGAATGGCGTCGCCGGCGAAAGCGACGATGTCGCCTCCCTCTGAATCAATCACGTCGGCCAGTATGGCAAAGCAATCGTTGATGAAGTAGGTAAGGCTTTCAGCGCCGTCGCCGGCAGCTCGGTCGGTCTTCGCTGTGAAGCCGGCAATGTCGATAAGTAGCACCGCCGCGGTCCGGGCGTCCGCGCGAGGGTTGTTGGTCCACTCCTGAGACCGGAGGCGTGCATTCACCCATTTTGGCGTGTGGGCGGCTTGCTCCCTCGCGACAGCTCCGGCAGGCATTGCACGACCTCGGCTCAATGGAGCCGGAATGGAACCCTGTCTTGGAGAGAAAATCAACAAACCTGCGGTTCTCGGACCGCCGGAGACCGTCAGCGGTCTTGTCCAATTGCTTTGACACTATGCCTTTATGTCTAAAAATGCCTTTTATCACTTCGGTGGCATGCGGGCTGTGGGGTGGCTCACAATGATCGTCAAACTTCGGGTCCGTTCGTGATCCGGAAAGAACGCGACCACAGGCGATGACTTGTCACTCACACGCCGAGCAGATGTGGGCTTGAGCGAGGCTCGGTGTTTTCATGTCGACGTGCACATGAAGGGCTGGCCGAGCCGTGTGCATGACGCGGCGCGAACGCGCGCCAAAGGACGGTCACTGGCTCTCTTAGCTTTCGACGCTTTGCTTTCGTTCCAGTCTTCATGAGGCTGCGCCTTCTGAACAAGCTCAACTTCCAAATTGAGGCTCAACGTATTGAAAACACTGGAGCGGAAAATGACGTGGCGATCCCGGCAGGAGGGATATCTCAAGCAAATTCAATGGCATGGACTGGATAACCCCGCGAATAATGCCGCCATTGCCCAGCGTTTTCGTTGTGGTGGCTGCCGTGTTCGTCGCTGAAAGGGATATTGAACAAAACGGACTAGCCATTCTGCCTGTCGCGGGGGCTGCCCGACTGCAGGGATTGGATGGTTTTCAGTGCTGTGGGTTGACCAGGATCGGCTTACTGGTCGGGACTGCTAGCCCGTCTCCGTGGGCCGTTCGAACGTCGCGATACTTGCCGAAATTTGCGGAAATCTCCCTTGCGACGGGCGACCGGGAAGGTCCCCAACCTCTCCCGACTGGGTCGCAGGCGATACATTCTCGAACCGGTGCGCTTGCGAGCCTATGCTCAAGCCGATCTGTCCTGCCGCCATCACCGCAGCCCGGGTCAAGATCCCTCCGTAGGTGGGGTAGGCTCAGCCGCGACGTTCAGCCGCTTCGTATCTGCGACCCAACCCACCGCCACAACCGCAAGCGAGGCTTCAGCATCCAACCGGGCTCCATTCTTCGTAAAGACCATGCGCACGCCAGCGGGTGTCTTCGCGAACGCCTCGATGGTGCCGAAACTCTCGTGCACCGCTATTCCCGATTGCCGCAGGGCGATCGCGGCCGCAGCTGAAATGTCAGCGTCTTCCGTGGCCAGAATGCGCGGACCGGCTTCGAACAGCTGAACGCGTGAGCCGAATGCATTGAAGATCGAGGCAACCTGAACACCCGTCGCACCTGCCCGACGACGATCATGGATGGCGAGACCGAAGTCAGGGCCCATGCATCGCCGTGGGTGCCTGTCAGCTCGAAGCCGGGGGATAAGCAGTAGCCGGCTCTCTCCGCCGGTGCAAATGATGATCTTGTCGGCGGAGATCCGCAGTCCGGCGCTCGTCTCGATCGTGTTCTTGTCGATGAAGCGAGCTGCACCTGCATTCTGGTGGACAGAGCATCTTGCCGTGCAGTTGCAGTTGAAGGATAGCGCCGCGAGCTGACGGACCAACCGGTCAACCGACCATGCTGAGAACGCAGCTTCGGCCGTCACCCGCAACGTCGACGATCGAGCGTCTGCGTTGTGGAATCCAACCTGAGGTCAGTTGGCCCTCCGGACATGGCCGAAGACTCCTTCGCCATTGTTTTGACGGACAGGTGTGTGACGAAGTGCTGCCAAGAGAGTAGCGGTGCTCTGGTCGGCAATCCCGGTATGCATCGAGGTGAGCAATGAGTTCATTCGAGGCTTTCCCGTTAGCTCTGCACGACCGCGACTTGGGAGGGGTCTCGCGTGAGATGGCTGCCCACAGCGCCAGGCGGGGAGATCCAATCTCGCAACGCAAGCGGACGTCGATTCGACCGGTCTGGTTATGCATCTTGACGCTGGCGGTGGCCGCGTTCGGCTCCGGCGCCCTTCACGCACAAGCTGCCACGGCCCCTGACAGGGAACTAGTCGTGGCGACCAAGCAGGCCCCTCCATTTGCCATCAAGCAGCCGGATGGGAGCTGGAGCGGTATGAGCATCGCGCTCTGGAAAAGGATCGCCGATCAGGCACACCTACGTTTTCGCCTGGTCGAAACCCAGGGCGTGCCGGATTTGCTGGACGGCGTCGCAAACGGCAGATTCGACGTTGGCGTCGCGGCGGTCACAGTGACTGCCGAGCGTGCGCGCAAGGTCGATTTTACACAGCCGTTTTACAACACCGGGCTCGGCGTTGCGGTGCCGGTCAACGAAAACCCCTGGGTCGCGATCGGACGGGCGCTTCTCTCTTTCGGATTCTTCCAGGCCGTCGCGGTGCTGCTTGGTTTCGCAATGGCGGTCGGATTCCTGATCTGGATGCTGGAACGGCGCAAAACCGAGCACTTCGGTGGCGGCGCCAAGGGACTCGGCTCCAGCTTCTGGTGGTCGACCATCGCCATGACGCAAGCGGGGGCCGCTCAGAATGCTCCGACAACCCTCCCCGGCAGGATCGTCGCAATGGGATGGATGATCGCTTCCGTGATCGCGATTGCGGTGTTCACCGCCGGTATCACCTCCACCCTGACGCGCAGAGGGCTCGAGGGCGCCGTTCACGGCTTCAACGACCTGCGTTCCGTGCGCGTCGGCGCGGTCGCGAACTCCGCGACTGCCGACTACCTCGCTCGTCAGCGGCTTTCGTTTCGAACGTTTCCGGACATCCAAGGCGGCCTCTCCGCGCTGGGGCGCGGGACAATCGATGCCTTTGTTCATGACAAGCCGTTGCTGACCTGGATGGTTCGCAGCGACTTCTCGGCCTCGGCTCGCGTCGTCGATACCAGCTTCAGCAGCGAGAGCTATGCGATCGTACTGCCCAAAGACAGCGCCTTGCGGCCGATGCTCGATCTCGCCGTACTCGATCAAATCGAAGGTGATTGGTGGCAGCAGACAGTGTTCGAGACGCTTGGAAACGCTCAATCTCGCTGACGATACCCTGCGAGGAGCCCGGTCCGTTCAGTGCTGTCAGGCTCTCATCGTTGGAGCGGAACCGACAAAGTTCCGAACATCGGCCTCGCGAGCGATGCAAACCGTCAATAGCCCTGTGCGCATGCGCGAGTTGCTGTTCCACCAAATCAGCTTCAAGCTTGGTTCATCCTCGGCGTGGCGACTTGGCGCATTTTCTAACATGGCCCCCAAACCACGTGCGTGAGTTGCCGTTGCCGAGGAACTGCTCCAGCGCGCCTTATCCGTAGGCCGAGTTCGATCCATCGGCCAACTACGCGGGCCAATCATTCCCATCTGAGCGGCCTTCCTATTGGCGCGGTCTCAACCTGTTGTCGGCAACTGTGCTGGTGCGAGTGCATTCCATGCTTCTGCGAGATGTTCTCCGGCGCGGCGACTGGCGCCACCGGTCACGCAACGCGAGCGTGATATCCCAACTGTCGCGTCCGTGCCTGACCAGCATTGTCGACTATCGAGGCCGGCTGCCCGCACGCTTTCATTCGTGCAGCATTAGAATTGATTTCTTTCTCTGCCGGAGCGACCGGCGTGTTCGGCATCATCCTGACCGCACATCAAGCCGCCCCAACCAGCGATGGTTTCGAAAAAGAGGCCGCGTTACACGCGCGTGCACATCGGGGCGCAGCGCAGTTCCACGAAGCGAGGTTGAAAAAGCGCAATGGGTTTATGCGTCGGTCAATCTCTACAATAAGGTATCAAGCACTTGAACGCAGCAGCCGTCGAGTGGCTTGTAAGTTGAAATAGGAGACCGGGTTGCAAACACATTTTTCGCGCATCAATCAGTCCAAGGCCGTCTTCGATGATATTTATGCCCTGGATGATCCCAGGGCGTATTTCTCTGTCCTGGGAGATTTGGATTACATGATCCCGGACGTGGCTGAGCCGGTTGTGCGCCAAATTCTGGCAGCGAAGGTTTCGGAAACCGGCGTCAAGCCGACCGTGCTTGATGTTGGCTGTTCATACGGAATCAACGCAGCGGTGCATCGGTTTCCACTGACTTTCGGGGGCTTGCGCCATCGCTACGCTCGACGCGAGATGAGGGCGATCGGTTCTGAGACATTGGTGCGTCTCGATCGCAATTTTTATGCGGCCTGGCCGGATGTCGGTCTCGCGCGATTTATCGGTCTCGATGTATCGGCGCCGGCGATAAGGTATGCAACGGGTGTTGGTCTGCTTGAGCAGGGCATTGTCGCAGATCTTGAAACGGAGGCGCTCTCGACGGACAGCGCGCATCTTATCCGATCCGCGGATGTCATCATGTCGACGGGGTGCATCGGCTACGTCACCGAGAAGACGTTTAGCAAGATTCTCGATGCGACGGAGAAGCGTCCATGGATCATTTCGTTCGTGCTACGAATGTTCCCGTTCGATTCTCTAGCCGCGACGTTCGCGAAGCGTGGCCTTGTGACGGAGCGTCTTGCCGGCGCGACTTTTATCCAGCGTCGTTTTCGCGATGCTGATGAGTTTGAGAGTTGCTTGGCCAGCCTGGCGGCTCTTGGCATCGATGCCACCGGTCTTGAGTCGGAAGGGCTGTTTCACGCCGATCTGATGTTGTCCCGGCCTGAGGCGGATGCGCGCGCCGCTCCCCTGGAAGACATCGTCACTGTTGCCAGCGGCAGGGGGCGTCCGATCGGACCCCGTTATGTCCATGTTGAGGGCGACGACGGCCTGCAGGTCGCGCTGGAGCCGTGACGGGCTCGCCTTCCGAAGATGGGCGTGGGTGTGACCCAGGAACCCGTGCACCCAAGTGGATCATGCCCTGACTCCTGCTTGGCTACTTTCTGCCAGTTCTGCAGTCTACAGGGAGGCCCTGTTCATGACAGCTTCGCCGATTTCGAATCCGTCTAATTCCGCGCCGTATATCGAGATCGATGCCGTATCAAAATCCTACGATGGGGGGCGGAGTGTTGCTGTTTCCAACGTATCGCTCGACGTACAGCAGGGTTCACTGGTCGCGCTCGTGGGCGGCTCGGGATCCGGCAAGACCACGCTACTGAAGACCATCAATCGACTGGTCGATCCTGACGTTGGAGAAGTCAGGATCGACGGAGTGCCTGTAAGCGAAGCCGAACCGCCGATGCTGCGGCGGAGCATCGGCTACGTCTTTCAGGGGATCGGTTTGTTTCCGCACATGCGAGTTGCCGACAACATTGCCGTAACGCTCAAATTGCGTGGCTGGCAGGCGAGCGAGATCGAAGCGCGGGTGGCCGAGATGCTGGATATGGTGGACTTGCCGCAGGATTACGCCAGCCGCTTTCCGCACATGCTGTCCGGAGGTCAGCGCCAACGGGTCGGCGTCGCGCGTGCAATCGCCGCCCGACCGCGCATTGTTCTGATGGATGAGCCGCTGGGTGCACTCGATCCTGTCACCCGCGACAGCCTGGGTTCTTCCTACCGCGAGCTGCACGACCGGTTCGGCATGACGACGCTGATGGTGACCCATGACATCCAGGAAGCTGCGTTGATGGCTGATCGAATCGTCGTCATGAAGAACGGCCGCGTACTTGCGGACGATACGCCGCACACTTTGATGATGGGCTCTGGTTCTGACGATCCGGACGTGACCGCCTTGATGGAAGTGCCGCGACGTCAAGCGGAGCGCATCGCCGCGCTTGCGAACTCAGAACGGACCTGCCCGTGCCTGATGCCGGCGCTGAGCTGCTTTCCAGTGCCCGATTAGACGCCTTGTTCGACGCCTGGCGCCTGCTTCCCACCTATCTCACACCGCATATTGTACTTTGCGCCACGGCGCTTGCGCTTGGACTACTCGTCAGCCTGCCGCTGGCTGCCCTCGCGGCGGAACGACCATGGCTACGCAGGCTGGTGCTTGCGATCGCGAGCTTGATCCAGACCATACCGGGACTTGCGTTGCTCGCACTGTTCTATCCGTTGCTCCTTGCGCTCTCGACATTGACGGCACGGCTCTTCGGCTTCGGCATCCCCGCGCTGGGATTCCTGCCGACGCTGATTGCATTGACGCTCTATGCGATGCTTCCGATTTTGCGCAACAGTGTGGTTGGCTTGAATGGCGTCAGTCCTGCTATCGTCGAAGCGGCAGAAGGCGTTGGTATGACGCCTCAGCAGATTCTGACACGCGTCAAGGCGCCGCTCGCCACGCCCGTCATCATGGCCGGGGTGCGGACTGCAGCTGTATGGACGATTGGAGCAGCCACGCTTTCCACGCCCGTCGGCCAAACCAGCCTTGGCAATTACATCTTTACGGGGTTGCAAACCGAGAACTGGGTTTCCGTGCTGTTCGGCTGCATCGCCGCGGCCGGGCTTGCTCTGATCACCGACTTCTGTCTCGGTCTCGTGGAGACAGGGGCGTCTGAACGCAGCAGGAAGCGTGTGGTGTTCGGTGTCGCCGGACTTGCCCTCGGCACGCTCGCCGGTTTCACGCCGCTGCTCTCGAACGAAGCAGAAACCTATGTCATCGGCGCGAAGAGCTTCTCCGAACAGTTCATTCTGGCGAACCTGATGGGTGACCGGCTGAAGGCTGAAGGAGTCGGCGTAACGCGCAAGGATGGGCTCGGTTCGGCTATCGCCTTTCGCGCGCTGGCTCACAATGACATTGATGCTTACGTCGATTACTCCGGCACGCTCTGGCGCAACGTTATTGGTCGCACCGATATGCCGTCGCGCGAGGAGATGCAGGCGGAGATCGTCCGCTGGATGAAAGCGGAGCAGGGCGTCACGGTGCTTGGCGCGCTTGGTTTCGAAAACGCCTACGTTCTCGCGATGAAACGGGAGAGAGCGCAGGCACTAAACGTCACCTCGATTGCTGATCTTGCTCGTGTTGCACCTCAACTCACCATCGGCGATGACCTTGAGTTCCTGGGGCGACCGGAATGGCGCTCGCTCAGGAATGCCTATGGTCTGTCGTTCAGAACGCGACGCTCGTTCAATCCGACGATCATGTATCATGCTCTCGAGGCCGGCGAGGCCGATGTCATCTCCGCGTTCTCGAGCGACGGGCGTATCGCGGCGCTTGATCTTCTCGTGCTGGCTGACCCGAAGCACGCGATACCTTCCTATGATGCGCTGATCCTCATCGCGCCGAAGCGCGCCGCCGATGCGCGGCTGAAGCGAGCACTTGCTCCGCTTGTCGGCTCGGTTCCCGTTGAGGCTATGCGCGCCGCTAACCTCTTAGTCGACGGTGATACGGACAAGGCGTCTCCGGAAGAGGCAGCGCGAGCCTTGGCAAAGGCCGTGCATTTGCAGTCACGATAAATACGAGAACACGATCAGGAGCGTTCTCGTTCGAGGCTCGACCATCGCCGATGAGTCGCGCTCGAGGTCCCGAACGAAATTGCGCGTCTTGCAATGAGCGATCAGTTCGGCAGCGTGGTCGGGCGCCGTTGGCAATGCTTTTGCGGTGACGCGAAGCTCCGGTCCAAGCTGGGGGCATTCGGATTCATAATGACGCCACGAATCGTTGTCACGAACGTACAACCGTATTTGGGGATGACAATGCGGGCAAAAAGAGTGGAAAGGGCGGTTGGTTCCAACCAATCGCTACTCGAGCTGCTCCAGGCAGAACTTGCAGCCCTCAATTCGCAAATCGAAGCGATCGAAAAGACACGGGCAGAAACGCAATCGATCGATGAGTTGAGAGAGTGTGCGATCCGCGCGTGTCGACGAATCGACGAGATTCGTTCCGTCGTTGCCGCCGAACAGTCGAACGACGCGCCCAAGAGCGCAACTCCTGAATCTCCGTCTACAGTTGCCCGTTGAAGCATGTTCGAGACGCTGTTTTAGGTATCGCCGGCAGCGTGGTCCATCTCTCGGGTTCCTGGGCACTAGACGCGATCAAGGCGCTGGCCGAGGGGACGGCGATGCTCCGCTCGCTCGCCTGCGGCGGTCGTCCTGAAGGCGACGACGAATCTCGGCCCGCGCCATGCGCTTGGGTACCACCCTAGCCAAAATCGTCCGATAGATCCCAACAGCCGCGCGTGTCGCAATCAGCCAACTTCCGGGTGTAGCGCGATCAGCAAGATCGCCACCGCGACCACTGCGAGCCAGCATTCAGCGGCGATGATGGCCCATTCGGTGCCTGTTCGAGTTTTCATTGGCGCCACCTTTTTCGACGGCTCCGACGTGAGTCTGAGGGGCTTCAACGTCGAAGCCGTCTTCGCCAGTGCTTCGGACTATCCGAGTTTGATGCGCTGCGGGGCTCGGCTGATCCGAGCGATTGATCAGATCACACTCGGCCTTGGATAGAAGTGCACTTTGTGCCAACACAACCAGTTCCGCTGCCCGTCCTATCGTGCGGCACCCAACTGTGTTGCCGCGAGTGCATTCCAGGCCAAGCCGAAGCTCAGTCCGATGGACGACACTTGATCCGTGTTAAGCGCAAGCCTGATTTCCCATCCGCGTCCATGCTGGCGTGAAATCAAAACCTCGGACGATCCAAATCCGCGCACGTCGCGTTTCCATTCACGCAGCATTAGAATCAATTCCTTCTCTTCCGCGCTCACTTCTATTCTCGACATCGCCATCACCGCGCATCAAGCCACCCCAACCGGCAAAGCTATTGAGCGCGGGAACGCCGCGTCAACACGCGCGCGTGCATATCCGACAACGGCACTTGATGGCTGCCGACCCATCTCGCAAGCTCCGCTGACGCAAGCGACGGCCCCGACGTGCTGTCTGAGGGCCGCGCCGGAGCCGTCTTTGCCAGTATTTCGGATTGGCCGAGCCGATGCGCGTGCTCGGTCGATCCGATGCACGCAATGAGATCACAACCGCCTCGTGATGGGATGTGCAGTCCGTGCCAACAGCACAGGTTCCATGGTCACGATTGCATCATAATCAATCAACAACCAAAACGCCCACGCGTGTTGCTGTTCCATCGAATGCGTTTCACTTTGGATTTTCCTCGGCGGTGGTGGGCAACTCATGATCCAGCACTGGACTCGCAAAGTGTGTCGGCTAGCACTCGCCGGGGAACGGAGGCCATGATGAAACGCTGCGACCGCAAGCGCTCCGACATGACGCCGTGCGTGATTACCGACGGCGCGGATGCCTATAGCTTCGAGAGCGATCAGGACACTCACCCGATCTGCGTTGGCTGCGGTCGCAGCCCGCAAGTTACAGGCGTGGCGCCACCCGCCGATTGGGCTGAGCAGGTTGCCGACTATCTGAAGGCCGTGCAGATCAGGCATCGGCGCTGAAGCCTCGCGGCGCGCGGCGCCCATGCGGCAAATCCGACCGGCCTGCCCAAATCAACCAGCCTGGCCGAACCGCTCGCAACGGGCCTCCTGTTCGCGCTCCATCAGCCCGATGAGCGTTAGCTGCCATCGTCCTCTGGAGGTCAGTTCCATGACGCATTGATCGTCGTGCGTCATGTCGTCACTGATCGGTCCGTTGAGGATGCTCGGAGTAGTGCGCGGTCGCCTCGTATTGGCCCTCACGGCGTTGCGTCAGTCGACCGCGCTGGAGGCTTCCAATCCGGGAGGAACCACCGCTCCAACGAAAAAGCTCCGGGCCTTTGTCTGGGCCCGGAGCTTTCATGTCGCTTGGAGTTAAGCGAGCGATCAGTACCTAGCGACGGCCGGGCCGCCCAGGTTGAACCTGTAGTTCAAGCCCGCCTTGATGGTGTGCTGGTCGTTGCGGAAGCTGCCGATAAAGCCGAGAGAATCGGACACGTTGACGGTGCCGAAGTCATAGTACTGGTATTCGAGCTTGCCCGACCAGTTCTGGGTAAACATGTATTCGAGACCGGCACCGACGGTGTAGCCGTCACGGCCGCCGTCGCCGCCGAAGCCGTTTGAGAAGCGCGTGTCAGCCCAGGCATAGCCGCCCTTGACGTAAAGCAGCGCCGGACCCCAGGTGTAGCCGAGGCGGCCGGTTACCGAACCGAGGCCGCGATTAGCGAAGCTCGAACTGGTATCCAGAAAACTGTAGTTGGCTTCAAGACCCATCACCCAGTTCGGCGCGAACTGGTAATCATAGCCAGCCTGCACGCCGCCCATGAACACACCGTCGTTGCCACCGCCGAAGCCGGGGGCGAGGACGTTGTCGTTGCCACCGAACGCACCACCGACGTGACCACCGATGTAGAACCCGGTCCAGTTGTAGATCGGGGTCGGAGCAACATAGGGCGGAGCCTTGGTGTAGGGCTGAGGCGCGAGATCAGCCGCGGAAGCGGGCGCGACCGCGCCGAGCGCGATCATGCTGGCGGTGACAAGCAGAATTTTCTTCATCTTTTTCATTCCAACTTTCTTGTACTAGCCCGGCCCCAAGTTCATCGCCTATCAGACACGTGCGGAATTGCTGTAACCTGGCTGCAACAGGCGGCGCCAAACGCGGGCCGCTCACGGCAAGGACAAGGAACGCTTGGCGTTAGGCGAGCTCGGAACTTTCGTGACGCGGGTTATGCATTGCAGATCACATTCCGGCGCAACGCGCCGGTGGATAGATGGTTGTGTTCGCATGGAACTGGGGCGAGCCCGAAGACGAATGAGAGCGAAGCGCGGGCCTGCAGTGCTTGTCGAGCCAAAAGGGAGACTCACTGTCGGGCTTCTGTCCCGCAGCGGAACGAAGTGGGAGGCCCGACGCATACCAGCCCCGCGTCGCAGTCTTTTTGCGTGCACGCAACACCCGCCCGATATCTCTGGCGGATTGATCCAGCGATAATGCAGGGCAGCGTCCCGATGATGGGAGTCCCGAACCGGGCTGCGTCAATTACCGGAGAGGATGTAGCGTCAGACTCGGCCGATGAGCCACGAGCTAAGGCCAAGGGGGCGATGACGACTCCAACTATTGGGGCAAACGCCACATAATGGCGACAGGTCATCGATTGGGGCGCTACGTAAGCCTTCTCGTTCGCTGGACGGCGCCGTTCTCGTGAAACCGGCGTGCTGTGCGTTCCGCCGGAGTAAAGTGCCCGTAATGCGGCCACACTCTCTGCGCCTGCAACGCGAACTCGGCTTCGTCGCTCGCGCTGAACTAGGAGCGCTTTTCGAGCCGCGGCCGCGGCCCTTCGGTGATGCGGAACCGGGACAGCACGTCGGTGCGAATGGCGCCGCGGAGGATCTTGCCGATCCCATTGCGCGGCAATTCGTCGAGGGCAATCAGCAGGCGCGGGCGCTTGTAGTCGGTCATGGTCGGCACCACGCGATTGATACGCTCCTCCCAGCCTGGCGCAGGATTTTCCACCGCCGCCAGAATGACCTCGCCCCAATAGTCCGAGGGAATGCCGACCACCGCGACTTCCGATGGCTGCAGCGCCGGCGCAAGCAATCGTTCGACCTCTTCCGGCGCTACTTTGTAGCCGCCCGACTTGATGACGTCGGCGCTACGGCCGGTGAGGTGCAGCCGGCCGCATGCATCGAGATAGCCGAGATCGCCGGTTTCGTGGAATTCATTCGGTGCGAGCGCGCTAAAACCATCGGTGGTGAGATACCCGGTCATCAGGTGTTGTGCACGGATCAGAACCTCGCCGTCGCCGCCCGCCGCGGCCGGCCGGCCGTCCTCGCCGCGGATGACGACCTCAACACCAGGAGCGGGCCAGCCGACGCAGGCGTCCTCGCCTCCGGATGCATACCAGGACTCGGTCTCCTCGGCTTCGAGCACCGTGATCGGATTGAATACCTCGCTCTTGCCATAGGTGACCCGCACCACCGGGCCGAACATCTCCCTGACGCGCACATAGAGCGTGGGCTTCAGCACCGCCGTGCCGCAGAAGATCGTGCGCAGCGACGAGAACTGGCACGTGCCCGCGGCGGCCACGATCTTTGCCAGCACGGTCGGCGGCGCAAACATCGCATCGCATGCGCCGCGTGCGAGGATATCAAGTACGCGCGGCGGGTCGACGCCGTCGAGCAGTGTCACGGCCGCACCCGACGACAGATAGGCATGCGTCATCAACGAGGAGCCGTGCGAGAATGGTGTCATCAGCAGCACATTGCTGCCGGTACCCGGCCGGAACGGCAGGTTCGCCCGCAGCAATATGTTGGCCGTCCAGCGGCCGATCTGGGTGTGAACCGCGCCTTTCGGGCGACCAGTGGTACCAGAGGTGAAGACGATACGCGCCGGCGCGTCGCCGTCGACCTGCGGGAAGGCGGCCGGATCCAACGCGGTCCGTTCGATGCTTTCGACCTCGATGATGTTCGGACCGCCGGCAGTCCTTTCGGTCGCGATGGCCGCGCCGGTGATCAACAGGCGAACGTTGGAGACCGCGAGGCAGTAAGCGCGTTCGTCGCTGCTCAGCGCAGGGTTGATCGGGACTTCGACGGCGCCCGCCAGCATGACGCCGAAAGTGGCCGCAACGGCGTCGGCGCTGTTGCGGAACAAGGTAGCCACGGCATCTGTCGGGCCGACCCCGGCCTGGATCAGGGCATCCGCAACGCCGGCGGCTTTGGCGAACAACTCCGCATAGGACGTTGTGCCGGCGGCGTCGACGACGGCCGGCCTGTTGCCGTAGCGGAGCGCGAGCGCGGAGAATTCGCCGGCCCAATGGATCGATTTCGATGACATGCTCGAGCTCTCCGTCGAGACGATCCGCGTTGCTAGCCCGCGCCGTAGACCAGATTGGGCAGCCAAAGCGAAAGCTGTGGGACATAGGTGATGATCGCAAGGCACAGCAGCAGCAGGCCGAGGAACGGCAGAACGCCGCGCACCACTTCGGTGACCGGCGCCGTCGAAATCGTGGCCAGCACGTAGAGGTTCAGTCCGACCGGGGGATGAACCAGCGCGATCTCCATGTTGTGGGTGAAGACGATCGCGAAATGGACGGGATCGATTCCGAGCGGTTTCAGCGCAGGCGCAAGGATCGGCATCACCACCAGCAGCGTGGCGGCGACCTCGAGAAAGCATCCGAGCACGAGCAGCAGCACGTTGATCGCGAGCAGGAATTGCCAGGGATGAAGCTGGTTGTCGAGCGTGAACTTCACCAGCGAGGCCGGGATGCCCGAGTCCGTCATCCAGTGGCCGAACGCCAAAGCGGTCGCGACGATGATCATGATCGTCGCGGCGCTCTTGATTGCCTCGGCGATCACCTCGAGCGTCTGGCTGACCTTAAAGCCGCGATAGAAGAACAGGCTGACGAGAAGAGCCACCGTGGCCGAGACCGCGGCTGCTTCGGTGACCGTCATCAGGCCGCCGTAGATTCCGACCATCACGATGAAAGGTACGCAAAGCGCGGGCAGGGCATTGAGGCTCATCCGCACCAGTTCGGTGCGTGGCACGGCCGGCTCGCGCGGCAGCTCGTATTTGTGCGAGTAGTAGAACACCCAGCCGAAGAACATCGCTGCCTGCAGCAGCCCGGGCATGATGCCGGCCAGGAACAGGCGCGGCACGGACTGCTCTGCGATCAGCCCGTAAAGAATCAGCGACAGGCTGGGTGGAATCACGATGCCGATCGTGCCGGAAGCGCCGACCACGCCAAGCGCAAAATGACGCGGATAGCCGCGCTCGATCATCGCCGGCACCAGAATGGTGCCCATGGCGAGCGCAGTCGCGACCGAGGAGCCGCAGATCGCGGCAAACAGGGTACATGACACCACCGTCACGAGACCGAGCGCGCCCCGCAATCGTCCGAACCAGGCGATCGCGACATCGACCAGTGCCTTGGCGACGCCGCCGCGCCGCATGAATGCGGCAGCCATCACGAACAACGGCAAGGCCATCAGTGTGCTGGAATTCATTTCATCGGCGATCTTCTGCGCGATCGCCACCAGAGGCTGGTCGCTGAAGCCGAACAGGACCGCCGCGCAGAGACCCAACACCAGAAAGATCGGCATTCCCGCGCAGAGCAGCCCGAAGAACATCAGCAGGAAAAGCATCGTCCACATCGTGTCGGTCTCGTTGTTGCTGGACCTGAAGCGTCCCGATGCGGGACCACGACGGTCAGTTTGCCGATGGCAGATCGGTCATCAAGACGGCTGACGTCGCCGCCGATCGCTCAGTGATCGTGAACGGCGATGACCATGGTGGCGGGATCGAAGCGGAAGACGAGCAAATATAGCTTGATGACGTAGCGCAACAGCATCAGCACGGCGCCGGTCAGGATGGCCGAGTAGTAGATCCACATCGGGAATTCGAGGCCCGTGATGCTGCGCTCGTCGAGGCTGCGGGCGACGTCGGAAACCTGGAAGCCGCAATAGGCCAGGCCGCCACAAAACAAGATCGCGACACAGCAGTTGAATGCCTCGACCCATCTTTGCCCTTGCGGCGGCAACAGTCGCAGGACGACGTCGGGCCTGACATGCCCATCGGTCCGGACCAACTGGCTCGACGCCAGAAACACCGCCCAGACCGTCAGATAGACCACTACCTCCTCGCCATTGATGAAAGCGAAATTCTTGTTCACGTAACGGCCGATGACCTGAGCGGTCCCGACCGTCAGCGCGGCGGCACCAAGAACTCCTATCAACAGGAGTTCAAGCCTGTTCCAGATCTTCATCATGGGTGGCAATCAATGGCCGACGGTCGTTACATCCGCCTGCACCTGCTGCAGCAAGGCGGGCGAAATCCGCAACTCCTTCGCGATGCCGTCCTGCAAAGGCAGCATCTTGGCGCGGACCTCAGCGAGCGCGCTCTCGGACGGCGAAACGAACACGATGCCGTTCTTTTCCAGCGTATGGCGCGCCTCGGTCTGAGCCTCTTCCATGCTCTTGCGGTAGGCATCGATGTTCTCCTGCCAGAGGTCGACGACCAGCTTCTGGAGATCCGGCGGCAGCTTCTTGTAGAAGCTCTCGCTGATCATCGGCACGTAGAACCCGACGAATTCGCGATCCGCAAAGCCATACTTCACGCCGGATTCCCAGAGCTTTGCGCTGGCAAGGCTTTCATCGGTCGAGCTCAGCCCGTCGAACGTGCCTTGCGACAGCGCCAGCGGAACGTCCGGCCAGGCTGTGACGTTCGGTGTTGCATTGAAGAACTTGGCCCGCGCCGATTGTCCGGCACCGCCGGAGTTGCGGATCTTCATGCCGGCCTGATCGGCGAAGTCGCGGATCGGCTTGTTGGTGCTGTAGGTGTTTTGATATCCGAGCTGCAGCCAGGGGCCGAGCAATTTGACATCGAGCTTGCTCTCGAATTGCTTGTTGATGATCTCGCCGATCTTGCCGTCGGCAGCAGCATAGACCACCGGATAGGGCTGCCCGAAAAATGCCGGCAGCTGGAAGACGTCTGCATCGGGGACGAAGCCGGTCAGCACCCAGGTGCCGGGGATCGCCATCTCGACGGCGCCCTGACGCAGCGCCTTCACCACGTCGCGGTCGCGAAACAACTGGCCGCTGTGGAACAGCTCGGTCGTGATCCGGCCGCCGGATTTTTCCTGCAGCTTCTTCAGGTAGTCGGCGGCAGACAATGTCCGTCCGTGTGTCGCCGAGGTGTCCACCGAAGCCCGCAGCTTGAACTGAGGTTCGGCTGCTAGCGCTCCCTGGCTGCACTGAATCGCAAGCACGGCAAGCACGGCCGTCACGGCGCCCCGCATCATCGAGTTTCTCCCCTTGGCCGTCGTCTTCTGTGCGCGACGGGTCACGGAAGCTAACGGCCGGGCCAGATTGATTCAAGTGGAACGTTTCATTGTGCGGGTGTGTCAGTAGCGGCGCGTCGTTGGGAGTTCTGATGGATCGTTCGATCGATAGCGTAAGATACTGTTATTATTTGCATTTATTGTACGTTCGGAACGGTGACTCATCTCAAGCATAGCTGATCTGCCCTATTTTTCATGAAACGTTTCATTGACAAGGCAGCCTCCGCGCGCCTAGCGTCCCGGCGCCGAGCGATACGCGCGGCCCCGGAGCGGAACGCTTCGGGTTTCCACGCAACAAGTGGACGGCGCATGAGCCGCAACAAATTACGGGGGGAGTGATGAGCACTACGCGGAGAAATCTGCTGTTGTCCGGCATCGCCGTCGGCGCTGCGCTGGCCAGTTCGAATGTCTCGGTGATGGCGGCGGGACAGGAATTGACGCTCGGCGTCGTCGGCGTTCTGTCGGGTCCCGCTGCGCAATGGGGCCTCGCGCTGCGCGGCGCGGTCGAACTCGTCGCTGCCGAGGCCAACCGGGACGGCCTGATCAAGGTCGACGGGGCGCCATGCAAGGTCAACGTCGTCGCCATCGACAGCAAGTACACGGCCGAAGGCGCTGCCGCTGCAGCCAACACGCTGGCAGGGCAGGGCGTCAAATTCATCATCGGCCCGATCGGCTCGCCCGAGCTCACCGGCGTGAAGCCGATCGCCAAGCGCAATTCGATGCTGGTGATGGGCAACGGCTACGCCAAGGATGCACTATCGCCGCAGTTGCCGCTGGTCTTTCACATGGGGCCGGGTCCTTCGGGCTGGGCCGAGCCGATCATCAAGATCGCCAAGCAGAAGTTCGGCATGAAGAGCGTGGTGCTGGTCGCGCCGAACGACCAGGGCGGCACGGATATCGCGAGCGTCGACGCCGACGCATACAAGAGAACCGGCATCACCGCTTCTGAAGAATATTATCAGCGTGGCACCACCAATTTCGCGCCGATCGTGACCCGGATCATGAACGCCAAGCCTGATGCCGTCGATCTCGCTTCATCGCCACCTGGCGACGCCGGCATCATCGTGAAGCAATTGCGTCAGGCTGGCTTTGAGGGACCGATCGGACGTCTCGGCGGTCCGGGATACACCGAAATCTCCCGCGTCGCCGGTGGCGATGAGGTGCTGAAGGACTTCTATTGGTACGAGCCGGTTCTCATTGACGAGAAAGTGCAATTGATCGCCGACGAGTACAAGAAGCTGCTCGGCGCCGAGCGGCCGGAAAACAATCTGTTCTTTCAGTGGGTCTCCGCCGCCCGCATGGTAACCAAAGCCATCGCCAAGGCCGGTACCATCTCGGACACGGCCAAGGTTGCCGAGGCCCTGCGATCGTTGCCGGTTGAGGATCCCAATATCGGTCCCGGTCACTGGATCGGGCAGGATTTCTTCGGCATCAACCAGGAACTGTCGTTCCCGTTCGGCGTCGGGCTAGTGGAAAAAGGCAAGCTGCAACCGACCATCAGGGTCGAAGCGGCCGGCGGCAAGTAGCGGGTACTCCGTGCAAGGTTTTGTCGCCACCTGCCTCATCGGCATCAGCCTGGGTGCGCAGTACGCGCTGCTCGCCCTCGGCTTCACCCTGATCTTCGGCATTCTCGGAGTCGTCAATTTCGCACATGGCGGCTTCTACGTTCTCGGAGGATATCTCGCCTATTCCGCGGTGACCTATCTCGGTATGCCCTACGCGCTGGCGGTGATCTGCGCGGCGCTGGGCACCACGCTGCTCGGATTCCTGTTCGAACGCTTCGTGCTGGATCGCGTGATCGACGATCATCTGGCGACACTGATGCTGACGCTCGGCCTCTATTTGATGATGTCGAGCGGCATATTGGTGGTGTTCGGACCGCAATCTCCGGCCTTCGCCTTTCCATTGACCGGTGTCATTCACGGCCATGGCTTCTTTGTGCCGATCGAGAATCTCGTGGTGCTGGGCGTCTGCATCGTCGGAATCCTGTCGATCTACGGCCTGATCTATTACACCGATTTCGGTCGCGCGCTGCGTGCGCTGGCTGATGACCGCGCGGTGGCGACGGCGCAGGGACTGCGTCCGGCGATTCTGTTTCCGGCCGCCTTCGCCCTGGCGACGGGGCTCGCCGGCCTCACCGGCGCGCTGGTCACACCGATCCTGTCGCTTGCGCCGCATATCGGCGATCCTGTGCTGGCGACGTCCTTCCTGATCGTCATTCTCGGCGGTCTCGGTAGCGTCGGTGGTGCGACAGTCGCGGCTTTCATCGTCGGCATGGCGGAGGCGTTCTCGGCGGTCTATCTCGGTGGCTCGAAGGGCGCACTCGCGCTGTTCGTGCTCGTCCTGGTCATGCTGGTCGTCAAGCCATCGGGTCTGTTCGGCCACCGGGTTCGGGGAGCTTGAGCACATGACAGCCCGCACCCTTTCCAAGCGCGGCGACCTGGCCGAGGCAGCAAGCGTCGTGGTTATCGCGGCCGCTTTCGTAGTTCCCTGGCTCAGCCAGAACCCGATGGTCTATTCGCTGGCCAACCAGATGCTGATCGCGATTACGGCCGCGTTCAGCGTCTACATCATGCTGCGCATGAATCTGATGACCTTCGCGGTGCCGACCTTCATGGCGATCGGCGGTTACACCGTCGCGATCCTGGGGCTTCGTCACGGCGTGACCGATGTGCTGCTGCTGGGGCTTGCGAGCTTCGTGGTGCCGGCGCTGTTTGCGCTGCCGCTCGGTGCGCTGGTGCTCCGTCTGACCGGCGTCTATTTCGTGCTGGTCACGTTCGTTCTCACCGAGATCACGCAACTGTTGCTGTTTGAAACGCCGGGATGGACCGGCGGGTCCAATGGACTGGTCGGCATGCCGGCCGTGACGCTGTTCGGGCTGGAGCTCGCCGACAACCGCGCGGTGCTGCAGGTCACGATCGGGCTGGCGCTCGCCGGCGCTATCGTCACCGCTGCGGTGACCCGCACGCTGCGCCAGCATTTCGCGGCGATCGAGGAGAACGAACTGCTCGCCCAGAGTCTCGGCCTTGTCGTCTGGCACTACAAGGCGTTCGGCTTCGCCATCGCGGCGGGTGTATCCGGGCTCGCCGGCTTCGCTCTCGTCAACATGCTGCTCACCGCTCATCCGACCTCGTTCAGCGCGCTGTCATCGGTCAACTACATTGCCTATGCGATCATCGGTGGGAAGAGCAGCATGCTTGGCCCGGTTGTCGGTGGCGCTCTCCTGATCTGGGCGGGAGACGTCTTCGCACTGCGCGGGGAGTATTCCCAGTTCCTGTTCGGCTTCCTGATCGTGGTGGTGGTGCTGGTCGCGCGCGAGGGCGTCGTCGGGACGATCCATCGCCTCGGCGTCCGCGTGTTTTCTCCGCCGTCGCCGTCGCGGTCTTCCACCGTCGCCTCGTCGCCGACGCTGAGCGTGCCCAATGCGATGGAGCCCCTGCAATGACGACTGAACGCACCGGACGGACCGACGGCGGCGCGCTGCTCGAGGTCGCAGCCATCTCCAAGCGTTTCGGCGGGCTGCATGTCTTCGACAATATCAGCTTCGCCATCCCGCCAGGCGACGTCCTTGGCGTCATCGGGCCGAACGGCGCCGGCAAGACCACGCTCATCAACGTCATTTGCGGCATGCTGCCGCCGACCACCGGCCGGGTGCGGCTCGACGGCAAGGATATGACCGGCAAGCCGCTGCATGCCGTCAGTCGCATGGGAATTATCCGCAGCTTTCAACAGACCAACACCTTTCGTACGGCGTCGGTCCGCGAGAACATTTCGCGGGCCCTTCGCTTCAGCGGCAGTGGGCCCGGATGGGACAGCGTCGCGCCGCTGATCGACGAGTTCGAGCTCGAACCGCAACTCGACGAGCAGAGCGACAAGCTGCCGTACGGGCTCCAGAAGATGCTGGGCCTCATTCTGGCTTGCGCCGCTCGGCCGAAAGTCCTGCTGCTCGACGAGCCGGCGGCCGGTCTCGAGCGGCGGGAGCGCCTGCGGGTCGATGCTTTCGTGCGCCACGTGAGGACGGTGCTCGGTTGCGGGGTCCTGATCGTCGAGCATGACATGGATCTCGTGCGCCGCCTCTGTCCGAGAATACTGGTGCTCGATTCCGGCCGTGTTCTGGCCGAGGGCGCTCCCGCCGACGTCCTGGCACGCAAGGATGTCATCGACGCCTATCTCGGGACAGTGGACGAGGAGGCGGCCTGATGCTGGCGGTGAAAGACCTCGAAGTCCGCTACGGCGGCATCACGGCAATCAGCGGCGTCTCGATCGACGTCGCCGAGGGCGAGACGGTCCTGCTGATCGGCGCCAATGGCGCCGGCAAGTCGAGCCTGATCAACGCTATCATCGGTCTGGTCCAGGCCTCGCATGGCAGCGTGCGCTTCGCGGGCCGTGATCTCAGTGCCGTTTCCTGCGACGGGCGCGCGCGGGCCGGAATTGGTTATTCGCCCGAAGGCCGCCGCGTATTCCCGACCATGTCGGTCGCCGACAACGTCCTGAGTGGCGCCTGCTGGCACGGCGGGGCGAGCCAGCGCCAAGCCTGGGCCTGGCTCTGTGGCATCTTCCCGATCCTGAAGGAGCGCGCCAGCCAGCCGGCCGGACAATTGTCGGGGGGACAACAGCAGATCGTCGCCCTGGCGCGCGCCATGAGTTCGTTTCCCAAGCTGCTGCTGCTGGATGAGCCGTTTCTCGGACTTGCGCCGGTGTGGATCGCGCAGATCAGCGAGGCGATCCGCCATATGCAACAGCGCGGCACGACCATTCTCATGACCGAGCAGATGGCGCGTCCGGCGCTCAAGCTTGCCACACGCGGCTACGTGATGCGCGGTGGTGAGGTCAGGCGGAGCGGCACCGTTGCCGAAATTCGCGACGTTGCGCTTGCCGAGGAGTATCTATGATGTCAGCTACTCTGAACGCCACTGCGCTGCTCGGGACCTTCGCCACAACGACGTCGGCGAGCGAACTGTCCCCGGATGTCGCCACGAAGGCAGCCATTTGCCTGCTCGAACTCGCTGGGGCTCGCGCTCGCGGCGCGGCACGAGCCGACGGCCGCGGCCGCGCGCGCGATGGCCGCGGAGGTGCTGCCTGGACCGCGTACCGCGCGCATCTGGGCGAGCGGCAAACATGCCGCGCTGTCCGAGGCGGTTCTCGCCAATGGCATTGCCGTTCATGCCCATTTTCAGGACGATACCGACCACGATTCATGGACGCACCCGGGATCCCTGATTGCGCCGGTCGCGGTGTCGCTTGGCGAAACGCTGGATGCGCCGCTGCGCACCGTATTGACCGCTCTTACGGTCGGCTATTCCGCGCTCAAATGGCTTGGTGCGGGTGAAGTCGTTGCCCGCGGCCTGATCCGCAGGGGCGTACGGACCAGCCCGACCTTCGGCACGATCGGTGCCGCGGCGGCGGCCGCAGCCGCACTTGGGCTCGATCCATCGAGGTCCACCAGCGCGGTTGCAATCGCGGCCTGTACGACCGGCGGCACGCTGGAGCCGGTGCGCTGCGGCTCCGATGAATGGCGCGTACAGAACGGGCGCGCCGCCCAGGGCGGGCTGGTGGCCGCGGAGCTTGCGGCGCGCGGCGTCCAGGGGGCGCCTGATGCGCTGGAAGGACCGAAGGGGTTGTTGCGCTCGCTTGCCGGCCTCGATCGCACGCCAGAACAATGGCAGCGAGGCCCCGATGTCGCGACGATGATCGGCATCATGGCAAAGCCGTTCGCAACCCTGGGCGACAATATGTCGGCGGTGCTGGCGGCGCATGTGCTTCACCGCGACGGCATCGATCTGCCGCAGGTAAAGCTGATCACCGTGACGATCTGGGAGCCCTATACGCAGTATCCGGGAACGTCCTTCAAGGGACCGTTCACGCGGACGGTGCAGACCCAGGCCAGCACCGCCTTTGCGGTCGCCGCCATGCTGCGCTACGGCCGCCTCGACTACGAGATGGGCGTCGAGCACCGCCAGGACCGGGAGATCATGGCACTCGTCGACAAGATGATCGTCGAGCCGGACGCGATCGGTACCCATCTCGACGCGACCGTCGAACTGGAGATGGAAAATGGTGCGCGTCTTCGCCGGACCGCGCGCGAGGCGCCCAAGGTTCTGGTGTTCCAGGACGAAGCCCGTGCCACTGAGGTTTTTGAGAGCCGCCTGGCCGGAACCGGAATTCCGGCCGGCGAAGGCGCCAGCCTTGCGGCCGAGGTTTTCGCTTCGGCACGTAGCGGCGGATCGATGCCTGTGCGCAGGCTGCTCGACCGCCTGACCCGATCTCAGAGGGATGCGATCAGATGAAACTTGGACTTGAAGGCAAGACTGCGATCGTCACCGGCGGCAGCAAGGGCATTGGTCTCGAGACCGTACGCTTGCTGGCGGAGGAGGGTGTCAAGGTTCTGGTCTGCGCGCGCCGCGAGGACGCGCTGGCCGAATGTCGTTCTGACGTCGAGCGGAGCACCGGCGTCAAGGTCGAAACGCTGTCGCTTGATGTGACGGATCTGAAGCAGATCGAGCGGCTGCCGGCGGTCGCCCGCGACCGTCTCGGCCGTATCGACATCCTGGTCAACAATGCCGGCACCGGCACCTACAAGCCGTTCCTCGAAGTCACCGACGAGGAATTGCAATACGGCATGGCGATCAATTTCTTCGCTCAGTTCCGTATCTGTCAGCGCATCATCCCGATCATGATCGAGCAGAACGGCGGCAGCATCGTCAACGTGTCGGGCGAAACCGGGATCATGGTGACGATGCCGCCGTTCCTGTCGTCCTGCACCGGTCCGGCCAAGTCGGCCGAAATCCGCTTCTCCAAGATTTCTCGCCAACGAATTCGGGCCGCACAACATTCGCGTCAACTGCGTCGTTCCTGGGTTCGTCAATACTCCGGAACGTTTTGCAAAATGGGAGCGCGAACTCGCCAAGCGCAATCTGGGCGAAGAGGAGGCGGAAGCCGAACGCAAGCGCTGGTCGGAAAATAATTCGATGCGCAACACGCGCTGGGGCACGCCGGAGGAACTCGCCAATTTGATTGTCTTCGCGCTGTCCGACCGCGCGAGCTTCGTCAACGGCGCGGTGCTGGTTGCCGACAATGCGCAGGACAAGTCGTGAAAGCGACGCCGCTCGACGTGATGAACCGATTGATGACAACAGGAACGGCGGCGGCCCTTGCGGCGGCCGGGAGGATTTGATGGACGTTGACAAGCCGCTCGCTGGTATCACCGTGGTTGAACTCGGACACAGCGTGGCCGCCCCCTATGCCGGACTGATTCTGGCCGATCTCGGCGCTCGCGTGGTCAAGGTCGAAAATCCCAAGAGTGGCGATTATGCGCGTGGCTGGGGGCCGCCGTTCTGGAACGGGACGGCAAGTGTGTTCCATAGTCTCAATCGCGGCAAGGAAGGCATCACCGTCGATTTCGGTGCAGCGGAGGATTGCGAGAGGCTGAAGTCGCTGATCCTGAACGAGGCGGATGCCGTCATCCAGAATCTGCGGCCCGGCATTCTGGACAAGTTTGGTCTCACCGCGGATGCGCTTAGCGCCGCGAAGCCATCGCTGATCTGGTGCGACATCGGCGCGTTCGGCGCCAAGGGGCCGCTCGCCAGCAAGCCCGGCTACGATCCGCTCGCCCAGGCCAGCACCGGCATCATGAGCGTCACCGGCGAGGGCGGACGGCCGCCGGTGCGTGTCGGCGTCTCGCTGGTCGACATGGGGTCCGGCATGTGGGCAGTGATCGGCATGCTCGCTGCGTTGGTGGCGCGCAACAAGGGCGGTCAGGGTCGCAGCATTGCGACCTCGCTTTACGAGACCGGGCTCGCGTGGATGACCGTTCCGCTGGCCGGCTATGCGGCGTCAGGTGAGGTGCGCAAGCCCTATGGATCGGGCACCGCGGAAATCGCGCCCTATCAGGCATTTGAGGCGTCCGACGGATGGCTGATGATTGCCGCCGGCAACAACAATCTGTTCCGCAAGCTGTGCGTGGCGTTGAATCTCGAAGCGCTTGCGCATGATCCTGACTTCGCGACCAACGCGGCAAGGGTCGTCAACCGCGAACGACTGATCCCGCAAATCGCGGCCGCGGTGCGTAAGTATACGGCCGATGCGCTTGGCGGCATTCTCGACGGGGCCGGGGTTCCCAATGCACCGCTGCTGACCACCGATCAGGTTGCGGAGCATCCGCAAACCCGCGCGCTCGACATGATGGTGCGATGTGCCGGCGACGATATCGATCTTGTCGGCGTTCCGCTTGCCTTCGACGGTACGCGACCGCGCGCACGCACCGCTGCGCCGGCGCTCGGCCAGCACAATGCCATTCTTCGAAAGCCTGCGAGCAAGGGAGCCATCAATGCGAACTGATTTCCAGACCATCAAGGTCGAACGGCGTGATGGCGATATCCTGCTGGTCACGTTGCACCGGCCGGAAGCGTCGAATGCGATGAACACCCAGATGGGCCTCGATCTGGTGGAACTGTTCGAGGGCTTCTCGACCGACATCGAGGGGTTGCGCGCGGTGATCCTGACCGGACACGGCGACAAGGCGTTCTGCGCCGGGGGCGATCTGAAGCAGCGCAACGGCATGACGGACGAGGCCTGGCAGGCGCAGCATCTGGTCTTCGAGCGCATGCTGCGCGCTCTGCTGGGCTGTCCGATTCCCGTGATCGGCGCGATCAATGGTGCGGCCTATGGCGGCGGCTGCGAGATCGCGGCGGCGCTCGACTTCGTCTACGCCTCGACCAATGCACGCTTCGCGCTGACCGAAGTGACGCTCGGCATCATGCCAGGTGGCGGCGGCACGCAGAATCTGCCGCGCGCCGTCGGCGAGCGCCGCGCCAAGGAATTGATCCTGTCCGGGCAGCCGTTCTCGGCCGCCGAGGCCGAGCAGTGGGGGCTGGTCAATCGGGTGCTGCGGCCAGGGGAATTGCTGGAGGCGACCTTCGCCATCGCCCATCGCATCGCTGCCAATGGCCCGATCTCGGTGCGCCAGGCCAAGCAGGCGATCCATCGCGGTTTGCAGATGTCGCTCGCCGATGGCCTCGCCTTCGAGATCGAAGCCTACAACCGTCTGGTCCCGACGGCGGACCGACGCGAAGGCGTGCTGGCGTTCAACGAGCGCCGCAAACCCAACTTTCAAGGCAAGTAGGAGGAGGCGCGAAGTGCGTGAGAAAGCTCATGTTCGCGAGGTCGGACCCCGCGACGGCATTCAGATGGTCAAGACCATCTTGCCGAGCGCGCGCAAGCTGGCCTGGTGCCGTGGCGCGGTGGAGGCCGGAATCCGCGAGATCGAGGTGACCTCATTCGTGCCGGCCAAGGTGATCCCGCAATTTGCCGACGCGGAGGAGGTGGCCCGCGGGGCACTGACAATGCCGGGCTTGCGGCCGTCGGTTCTGGTTCCGAATCTGAAGGGGGCCGAGCGCGCCTTCGCGCTCGGTGTGCCAATCGTCAACTACGTGCTTTCGGCGAGCGAGGAGCACAATCAGGCCAATGTTCGCCGCAGCACCGAGGAGTCGTTGCAGGACTTCGCGCGCATCGCTGCGGCGCGCGATCAGCGCCCCGGAGCACGAATCGGACTTGGTGCGGGCATCGCGACCGCGTTCGGCTGCACGATCTCGGGGGCGGTATCGGAGGCACGAGTGGTCGAGATCGCGGTGCGGCTCGCCGGGATGGGCGCCGACGAGATCATCGTCGCCGACACGGTCGGCTATGGCGATCCGGGTCAGGTCCGCCGCCTGATGGGCGCAGTGATCGCAGCGGTGCGTCCACTGCCGGTCGCCTGCCACTTCCACGACACGCGCGGTCTCGGTCTCGCCAATGTGACGGCGGCACTGGATGCGGGTGTACGCGCGTTCGATGCATCCCTCGCCGGACTCGGCGGCTGTCCGTTCGCACCCGGCGCCACCGGCAACATCGACACCGAGGATACCGTTTTCCTGCTCGAACAACTTGGTTTCGATACCGGCGCCGATGTCGAGCGGCTGGTTGCCTTGCGACGCGAGGTCGAGAGCTGGCTGCCCGGCGAACGGTTCTCCGGCGCGATCGCCCGCGCCGGCCTGCCCAAAACGTTCCGCGTGTCGGCCAGCGCCGCCGCCTGAAAGGATATGACATGAACTATCACGACGCCGCCCAACCCGCCGACATGGAGGTCACCGTCGCGTTGGGCGAGGATTTCTCCGACCTGCGCAACACGGTGCGGCAGATCTGCAAGGGCTTTCCGGGCGAATACTGGCGCAAGCTCGACGATCAAAGCGCCTATCCGACCGAATTCGTCGCGGCGTTGACGGAAGCGGGATTCCTCGGCGCGCTGATCCCGGAGGAGTATGGCGGTTCGGGCCTGCCGCTGCGTGCGGCCGCGGTGATCCTCGAAGAGATCAATGCGAACGGCTGCAGCGCCAGTCCCGCGCATGCCCAGATGTACATCATGGGTACATTGCTCCGTCACGGCAACGAGACCCAGAAGCGGACCTACCTGCCGGAGATCGCGGCGGGCCGGCTGCGGCTGCAGGCCTTTGGCGTGACCGAGCCCAATACCGGCTCCGATACCACCCAGCTCAAGACTCGCGCCGAGCGTCAGGGGGATGTCTATGTCGTCAACGGCCAGAAGGTCTGGACGTCGCGGGCGCTGCACTCCGACCTGATGCTGCTGCTGGCGCGCACCAGTCCGGTCGATCAGGTGAAGCGGCGCACCGACGGACTTTCGGTGTTCCTCGTCGACTTGCGTGAGGCCAAGGGCAACGGCGTCGAAATCCGTCCGATCAAGGCGATGGTCAATCACAACACGACAGAGGTGTTCATCGAGAACCTGAAAGTGCCCGCCGCCAATCTCATCGGGGAGGAAGGCAAGGGCTTTCGCTACATCCTCGACGGCATGAACGCCGAGCGGATCCTGGTCGCCTCCGAATGTGTGGGCGACGGGCGCTGGCTTCTCGGCAAGGGTGTCGCCTATGCCAATGAGCGGCGCGTCTTCGGACGATCGATCGGCCAGAATCAGGGCATCCAGTTTCCACTGGCGCGTGCCTACGCCGAACTCGAAGCCGCCGACATGATGTGCCGCCGTGCCGCCGCGCTGTTCCAGGCTGGGCAGCCCTGCGGAGCAGACGCCAACATCGCCAAGCTGCTGGCGTCGGAGGCCACCTGGAAGGCGGCCGATACGACATTCCAGACCCATGGCGGCTTCGCCTTTGCGCAGGAATACGACGTCGAGCGCAAATGGCGTGAGGTCCGTCTTTACCAGACAGCCCCAATCTCGACCAACATGGTGCTGGCCTTTGTGGCGCAGCACGTGCTCGGTCTTCCGCGTTCCTACTGAGGAGACGACCCATGCTGGATATCACGCGTCAGACGGCGAATTTTGTAGCCGGCCTCAAGCTGTCCGATCTGTCCGGCCGCTGCCGCGAGGCGGCGCGGACCGGCATCATCGACTGCGTCGGCGTCATGATCGCTGGCGCCGCCGAGCAGCCGGTGCGGATCGTGTCGGCGATGGTGGCCGCGTCCACCCAGAACGACGGCGCGCCCGAGGTTCCGTCGGGTCGCAATCTCGCGGCGCCGGATGCCGCGCTCGTCAACGGTGTCGCGGCGCATGTGCTCGACTATGACGACGTGGCGCTGGCCGGACATCCGAGCACCGTGCTGGTGCCGGCCATCCTGGCCGAAGGCTGGTCGCTCGACTCCGGCGGCGCCGACGCGCTTGCCGCCTATGCCGCGGGCTACGAAGTTTGGGCGCAGGTCATTGCGCTGGAGCCCGGTCACCTCCATGAGCGCGGCTTTCATCCGACGGCCGTGATGGGTGCGCTTGCCACCGCGGCCGCCTGTGCGCGGCTGCGCAATCTCGACTCCACGAAGACCGCGCATGCCATCGCGATCGCCGCTTCGCTCGCCTCCGGACTGGTCGCCAATTTCGGCACCATGACCAAATCGCTGCATGCCGGTCGCACCGCCCAATCTGGCGTGCTTGCCGCGCGTCTCGCCGATCAGGGATTTACCGCATCGCTGGACGTGCTCGAGCACCAAACCGGCTTCCTGCGCGCCCATTCGCCCTCGGGCACGCCGGATATCGAAAACGGCACGATCGATATCGGCCGCAACTGGCGGCTTGCCGATCTCGGCATCAATGTAAAGCGCTATCCGACCTGCTATGCGACCCATCGTTCGATCGACGCGATGATTGGCCTGGTGAATGCGCACAAGCTCAAACCCGACGACGTGAAGGAAATTCGGGTCCACACCGGCGTCACCCAAAGGCTGATGTTGCGCAACACCAATCCGCAGACCGGTCTCGAGGCCAAGTTCAGCATGGAATTCGCGATGACCGCCGCGCTGATCGCCGGCCGCGTCGGGCTGTCCGAGCTCACCGACGAGTTCGTCTCGCGGCCCGACGTCGGCGCTACCTTCGCCAAGGTCCACTGTACGACAACCGATGAAATCATGCCGGGAGATCAGCCGTTCGCGCCGGCCGACTGCGTCAGCGTCGTGTTGACATCGGGCGAAGTGCTTGAGCACGCGCCGGTGGTTCATGCCAAGGGCAGCTGGCAGCGCCCGCTTTCGCGCGACGAACTGCAGGATAAGTTCATGGACTGCGCGACCCGGGTGTTCAAGCAAGGCGAGGCCGACGCCCTGTTCGAGCAGCTCTGGAATATCGAGGACCTCAGGTCGATCCGTTCGCTGCGCCTGACCAACGACCGGAGCGACGCATGAGCGCGGCAATGGCTGGGAAGGGATCGACGCCGCGCATCTGGCACCAGTCGGTCAACGAGCTCGATCATCTCGAAGTCTACAAGCGCGCGCTCGAGGCCCATGCGGCGGAAATTCTTGGCGACGACGCCGAGGTCGTCGTCCACGGGCTTCCGTCCGGATCATACGCCGGCGCTTCGGCCACTGCGGTGCTCGGCAATGCATTCGCCTATCACCGCATTCTCAGCCGGGTGATCGACAATGCGATCGCGGCCGAGCGGCAGGGTTATGATGCCTTCGTGATCGGTTCGTTCAGCGAACCGTTTCTGCGCGAGATCCGCTCCGCGGTGGATATTCCCGTCGCCTCGCTGACCGAGAGCGGCCTGCTGGTCGGCTGCTCGCTCGGCAGCTATGTGGCATTGATCTCCAATGCGCCGGCGGTGCAGTGGATGACCAAGGTTGCGGTCGACAAGCACAAGCTCGCCGCGCGTGTGCTGGAGGTCGCGGCGATGGATCCGCCGCTCGACGAGCCGCAGCTGGCGCGTGCTTACGCCGACCCGGCTCCGGTCATCGCAAATTTCACGGCCGCGGCCGAGCGCCTGGTGGCGCGCGGCGCTGACGTCATCATTCCGGCGGAAGGTGTGCTGGCGGAACTCCTTGTTCGTCACGGCGTCCATCGCATCGCCGGCGCTCCCGTGATGGACGTGTTTGCCGTCACCTGGGCCTACGCGCTGATGCAGATCAGGCTCTGGTCGAAGGCACAACTTGGCGTGGGCCGGAGCTGGCACCACAGGCGCGACGATGCAGCGATCGTTGCAAGATTTTGGCAAGGGGACGCACAATGAGCACTTCACCCTCAACGCAAGTCGCAGGAGTCTATCACCGCAAGCTTGGCGATGCGCTGGTCACAGGCCTCAGCGATGGTTACGTCGACATGGGATACACGATCTTTCGCAATATCCCCGAGGAGGAAACCAAAGCCATTCTGGCGCGCGATCATCGCACCTCGCCGCCGCGCATCTCGGTCAACGCCTTTGCCGTGCGCATGGACAACCGGACCTACCTGATCGACTGCGGATCAGCGGATCTGATGGGGCCGACCTGCGGCCGCCTGCCGGCAAATCTCGCTGCCGCCGGCATCGATCCGGCCTCGGTCGACGCGGTGCTGCTGACCCATGTTCATCCCGACCATTCCAACGGGCTGACAGATGCCGCAACCGGAACGCGGCTGTTTCCCAATGCGGAAGTCATCGTCCATGAGAACGAGATCAATCACTGGTTCAACGATGAGGCGATGGCCAAGGCGGCCGAGCGGCCCCGGCGCCGCTATTTCGAGGCCGGCCGCACCCAGCTGAAGCCCTATATGGCTGCCGATCGCGTCAAGACTTTCCGGAAGGGCGAGGTGCTCCCGGGCGTCACGGCGATCCCGATCCACGGTCATACCCCCGGCCACGCCGCCTATGTCGTATCGTGCGGCGGCGAATCAATGGTGGTTTGGGGGGACACGGTCCATGTGCCGGAGATCCAGGTTGCACGTCCGGAAGTGACGATGGAATTCGACACCGACCCCGAGGCCGCCGCGGCCGCTCGTCAGATGATGTTCGACATGGTGGTCACTGACGACATGCTGGTCGGCGGCATGCATCTGCATTTCCCCGGGTTCGGACATATGCGGCGCGAGGCAGGCCGATACAGCCTGGTGGCGGAGCAGTGGGCGTTCGAAGTATGAGCCGCAATATCGTCGAAGCCGACGCCATCTGATCGTTCCGGAACAAGGACGGGAGGCCAGGCCGTTTGGATCACGGTGGAGAAATGCACAAATCATTTGCCTTCGGCCGGCTGATAGCACCTGCGGCCGAATTGGCTTCCGCGTATTGTGCAGGGGATTGAGGTCTCAGCCCCGGTGATGGTGATGGCAGAACAGCAAACGGCAGGTCGCGGAAGCAAATTGACGATCCGCGACGTGGCGACCGCAGCGGGCGTTTCGACCGGCACGGTGTCGCGGGTGCTCAATGCCAATGCCACCGTCCATCCCGACATCCGCCGGAAGGTCCAGCGCGCAATCGACGATCTGGGCTATACGCCGAACGCGGTGGCGCAGAGCATGCGCATCCGGTCGACCCACACGATCGGCTGCATCTTGCGTGAGATCAACATTCCGCAACTCGCGGGTTTCGTCAAAGCCGCGCACGACGTGCTGGACGAGGTCGGCTTCTCGCTGCTCATCTCCAACTCGGAAGGCCGCAAGGAGCGTGAGCGGGAGCTGCTCAGCCGGCTGTCGCGGCGGCAGGCCGACGGCGTGATGATGGGGCCGTACACGCCGGTCGCCGGTGAGTTCGAGGCCTTCCTGCGCGATCTCGATATTCCGATCGTGCTGATCGATCGTGATCAGCCGGATTGGACTGATGCCGTTATGGCCGATCACGCTGAAGGGATGCGCGTCGCGGTCAGTCATTTGCTGGATCTCGGTCATCGGCGCGTGGCGCTGATCACCGGCGACGCCGGGCTCTATCCGGCGCGCGAACGCGTTCGCGGCTATCAGGAGGCTTTTGCCGCGCGAAATCTCGAGCCTGATCCTTCGCTCGTTCACGCGGGGAGCTTCCTGCCCGGCGCGGGATTTCGTATCACCTCGGCATTGCTCGGCCAGCGCAACCCTCCGACCGCGATCATTTCCGGCGGCATCGACATGCTGTCTGGCGTGCTGCGCGCGGTGCGCGGGCGAGGCCTGCGGATACCGGAGGACGTGTCGCTGATCGCGTCGGGCCATTCCGAACTCGCCGAGCTCGTCTCGCCGGCGGTCGCCATCATCGGCTGGGATCAGGCGGAGGTCGGCCGGATTGCGGCCGGCATGCTGCTCGATCGCATCCGAAACGACGGTCCGCGCGAGCCGCGGCGCGTGCTCGTGCCCAACGAGTTCATCCCGCGCGCGTCGCTGGGGCCCCCAAGACGTACCTGAAGACTTGCCGTCCATGGCACGACCGGACGGCCATAGCATGCAAGGAGACAGTTCCATGAGTGGTGAAATGATCAACGGCAAAGAAGACGAGCGGCCGATGCTGTTCCAGCCACTCACGATTCGAGGCCTTACGCTGAAGAACCGTCTCGTCGTGCCGCCGATGGTCCATTACAGCTGCGAACCGGGAAATACCTGCGGAGCGTTTCATCTCGTTCATCTTGGTCGCTATGCGCTCGGTGGATTCGGGCTCGTCTTCGTCGAAGTGACGGCGGTGGAGGAAGTCGGGCTCACCAACGAAAACGATCTCGGCATCTGGACTGACGAGCAGGCCGAGAGCTTCAAGCCGCTGGTCGCCTTCATGAAGCGTCAGGGGACGGCGATCGGCATCCAGATCGGCCATGGCGGCCGCAAGTCGTCGGCACAGTCCGCCATGCAGGGCATGGGGCCGCTGACCGAGGAGAATCTGAAAGCCGGCGCCAGGATCTGGCAGCCGGTCGGCCCGACCGCCGAGCCGGTCGCCAAGGGCTGGCTGACGCCACGGCAATTGACCACTGCCGAGTGCAAGGCCATGGTCGGTACCTGGGCAGCCGCTGCAAGGCGAGCGGTTGCCGCCGGGTTCGACACCATCGAGATCCACACCGCGCACGGCTATCTGCTGGCCTCGTTCCTGTCGCCGGTCTCCAACACACGCAATGACGAGTACGGCGGCGACCGCGCTGGCCGCATGCGTCTGCCGCTCGAGATCGTCGAGGCGGTGCGCCGCGAAATGCCGGCGGACATGCCGCTGTTCGTGCGCGTCTCGTCCGTCGACGGCACCGTCGAGGGCTGGAACATGGATGATACGGTCGCCTTCGCGCACGAGCTGAAGGCGCGCGGCGTCGACGTCGTCGACTGTTCCTCCGGCGGAATCTCCGGCGCGGCTACGGCAGCGCAAGTGCCGCGCAGCCTTGGCTTCCAGGTTCCCTTCGCCGAGCGCGTGCGCAAGGAGGTGGATATCACCACCATGGCCGTCGGCATCATTCTCGAGGCGCAGCAGGCCGAGGCCATCCTTCAAAAAGGCCAGGCCGACCTCATTGCCGTCGGGCGGCAGTCGCAGTTCAATCCCAACATCGCCCACCACTGGGCGCACGATCTCGGCATCAACAGCCGTTTCGAAGATTGGTCGCCGGAGTTCGGCTGGTGGCTCGAGAAGCGGATCAAGACACTCCAGGGCTTTGCCACGCCGACGGGTGTCGTTATGCGCCACTCCTGACTGGCGTCACGCACGTCGCTCGCGGCCGGTGAACGGAACGCCGCCCACAGCATCGCTGCTATCTTCGAGGATCCGCAGTACCGCGCGACGGGCATCATGTCGCGGGTCGCAGGAGTCCGTTTCAGATTCGCTGCTGAACTTCCGCCGAGGAGATATCGGCGAAGCGGTCGCACAACAGGCTCTTCTGCACCTTCCCCGTCGCGTTGCGTGGAAGTGACTCGGCAACAACGATCGAACTGACGTCTTCGCTTTGCCGGATCCCGACAAACGGCGGCGAAATCATTTCGTGGAGGGTCCGGGTTTTTACGGGCTGAGCGTTAACGCTACCGCACGAGCACAAAGGCGGGGGTCTTGTCAGGAAGCGATTTGGCCAGTTTATTCGAGAGATTGCAGTACGTTATTCTTATTGTAGAGCGCATTTCCGATGAAAGCCATCGAGCAGATCGTTGCCGGCTACGTTTCATTGAAGGATCGCCAAGCCTTGGAAAAGCTGAGGCACCATCGTCAGCAATTGCTGGATGATGTTCAGATGCACACCATTCCAGGGTTCAAGCCGTCGATTGTGAGCGATATCCTTCGCGAGGAGATCGAGGTCATCGAAGGCGCGCTAGCGCGCGTGGATGAGGATCGACCATAGTCATGAGCAAAAACTTCGACGAGATCGAGACACTGAAACCAATGGCCTGCGGCGCCATCACCGATCCCAGTCTGAGGATGATATATGAAGCTATCCGCGGCGCGCTCGAGGCCGACGATGAATTCGAGGCAAGCGGCAAAGATCCCAAATTCCGAGTCCGGTCGACGGCCGAATGGAAGCGGCATGCCACCGATCTTGAGGCGGAGATGCTGAAGCGAGGGCTCGAGTTCGACGTTATCGATTGGACGAATGGTCAGAGCGAACGGCGGGAAAGCCGGTGAAGGCACTCGCTGATCATGCGTAAACGCCGTTGCGATGGCACCAACGGACAAACGTGTAGATGGACCAGACCCGCGACCAGTACATGCCGGGCGCTCCGTCGAGAAAGGCTCGCCAAAGTCGCTCGACCGCGGCGGGATTTAGGCCCGTAGGCGCGATCGCCTGCGGATCGCGCATGGTCCGATCCATGGCGTCCTTCAATCCGCGGCGAATCCACCGGTCAAAGGGCATGACGAAGCCGGTCTTTGGGCGCTCGAAGAGCGCAGGATCGAGACCGCGCAATCCGATCCGCCGAAGCATATCTTTGCGCCCCAAGGGCTGATATCGCGCTTGGTCCGACAGGGCGTCGACGCTTTCAAACAATACGTGGTCGACCAGCGGAACGCGCTGCTCGAGCGAACTGGCCATGCTTGCTGCATCATTATCGCGCAGGAGGCGTTCACCCAAAAAGAGACGTTGTTCCATCACGCTAATAGCGGAAACAGGGGTACGGCCTGCCGTTTCGGCCATCAGCCGCCGGCGCATCGCGTCGGGAAGGCCGTCCACGAGCGCGCTCGCGAAATCCGGTGCAAGCAATTCACCCTGAAATCCAGGCAGGAAGAGTGCGTAGGCCATCTGGTATAACGCCAGCAGATCCTCGCTACGATCGACCATATCCGGAAGCTTCGCCCAGCGCGTTTGAGGCGCTACGGGATGCGAGGATCGTCGCAAGGGCCATGTCAGCAAGGCTGCAGCCTTGGCTTGCCATTTTCTTGGAAAGGCGCGGCCCCGATGACACCACTGCTGCAAGATCGGAAGATCGCGATACGTCGGATACCCGCCGAACAGCTCGTCGCCCCCGGTTCCCGACAGCGCGACGGTAAAGCCTGCTTCGCGAATAGCCCGGGAGATGAAATAGGCGTTCAGTCCATCGAAGGTTGGCTGGTCGAGACTATCGAGGGCGTCGTCCAGACTGTCGACGAACCGCTGCTCGGACAACACTACCTCATGATGCTGAGTGCCGATTGCCGCAGCGGTCTGCCTTGCGAACGGCGCTTCGTTGAACTGCTGGTCCTCGAACGCGAGCGTGAAAGTATGAACCGGGGCGTCAGCGGTCAGTTGCGCGAGATTCGCCATCGCGGAGGAATCGATGCCGCCCGACAGGAAAACCGCGAGCGGCACATCACTGGCGAGGTGAAGCCTCATCCCTTCGTCGAGGATCGAGGCAAGCGTCGCTTCGTCCATTGTCGGCTTTGGCGACTCTCCGGGAATGCGCCAGAAATCGTGCTCGCTTATTTTACGGCCTGCCCCGTCAAACTCGGCGTAGTGACCCGGCGCAAGAAGTTCAACACCCTGGACCGAGGTGCAAGGGCCGACAACAAACCCGTTCCATACATTGCTCGCAACCGCCTGCGGATCAAGGCGCGGCGTTCCGAGCAAGCCTGAGGCCAGCAATGCACGTAGTTCGGATGCAAAGATCAGCGACCACGTCGTGTTCGGATTACTGGACTGTGCGATATAGAGCGGCTTGATGCCGAGCTGGTCGCGCGCGAGCAGAAGTCGTCGCTGTTGCGGATCCCAGCTTGCGAATGCGAACATGCCGCGCAGCCATCCGACTGCCTCCAGGCCATGCAGCCCGAGTGCCCGCAGCATGACGGCGGTGTCGCCGCTAGACCGAAAAGATTGTCCTTCGCTCTCGAGGCGTTTGCGCAGGGCGACATAGTTGTAGATTTCGCCGTTGAACGAAATCACGTGCCCGGTTGTATCGTCCACCATCGGTTGAGCGCCGGCGGACGACAGATCAAGGATCGAGAGACGGCGGTGATCAAGCATGACACCCCAGCCGCGGGCATCCGGCGTTGAAGCCCACGAGCCATGGCCGTCCGGCCCGCGATGGATCATGGCCTTGCTCATCCGAGCGAGCGCGGCCCGGTTGTTTTCGTCAAGCCGGCCGATGATACCGGAGATACCGCACATTCAATCGTCGCCTTCGCGGCTTGAGCTTGAGCTGGCCCGCACGAGGTAACGTTGCGGAGAACCTACCAAGACTGCTTCGGCAATGCTTCTACGTCGAAAATCCAAGCGGATAAATGGATACGCCGCCTTTCTATCATTGTTTCGTTAAGAGGAACGCGGCAACTATTAACGCAAAGCTCCGGCTTAAGCATTGAGTAAGCCGAGCTGTGTGAATGTGGGCCCCAGCGAGCATCTCAGTACCTGCCGATGTGGCAGGCAGGTTTGGATCGATGCACTCAGACCGCCTAAATGTTCTCTTCGTGTCACAGATGCCTGCGAGCCCGCCGCGGATCGGCGCGCAGGCACGCATGCACGGTTTGATGACGGAATTGGCTCAACGTCACGACCTGACGTCAGTCATGCTCGTGGATGACGAGCACGACATCGAGGAATGCCGAACTGCCATGCAGGCCTACTGCCGCAAGGTGGTGCTCGTGCGTAACCCGTTCGGTCGCGATGGGATGCCGAAGCGCCTGCTTCAACTGCGCTCCCTGGTATCGCCCCTCAGCTTCGAGCGTTTGCGAATCACGGCAGACGTAGTGCGTCAGACGCTGGACGACTTGCTGGGGTCGACGCGCTTCGACGTGGTTAATCTCGAGTTCACGTTCCTTGGACACTACGAGCTGCGCAAGGCGCCGGCAGGAGAGAAGCTTCCGGTATTGGTCGTGGATTCTCACAATATCGACTACGACCTTGCCCGCCAGTACGCCCAAAGCGGCGACAGTCTGTTTCGTCGCCTTTATTCCGAGGTCAATTGGCGCAAGCTTCGGAAGGAGGAGCTCGGGACCTATCGTGACGCGGATGGCGTCTATCTGTGCAGCGCGACTGACGAACGTCGGCTGCTTGAAGAAATGCCGGAAGCCAGGACTACTGTCATTCCAAATGCCGCGGATATCGAGTTCTATCGCCCGCGTGCCGACGATCCGAAGCCTGACGGACGCACTGTCGTGTTCTTTGGCCTCTTGTCATATGCACCGAATGTCGACGGTGTCATCCACTTCATCAACGATATATGGCCGCGCATCGCGGCCAGCCATCCGGATGCGCGTTGCAAGATCATTGGCGGTTCGCCGCCCTCCGCCCTGTTAGCGCTGGCAGGTCCCCGAATTCGAGTTCACCGGCTTCGTGCCGGATTTGAGACCGCATCTCGCCGAGGCGGCAGTCGTCGTCGTCCCTCTGCGATTGGGAGGCGGGACACGGCTTAAGATTGTCGAGGCTATGGCGATGGGCAAGGCAATCGTCTCGACAACCTTGGGCGCCGAGGGGATCGAGGCCGTGCCGGATCGTGACATCATGATCGCGGACGATGTCGAGAGCTTTGCCGCCCGTGTCAGCGGCCTGCTGGGCGATGCCGATCGCGCTGCGGATCTCGGACGTTCCGCAAGGCTTTTGGCCGAAAGCAAGTATGCCTGGAGTTCAGCAGCTCACGCTCTCGAGGGTTTTTACCGTACGAGGCTCGCCATCAGTTGCGGTACGGATGGGAAGGCGCCAACGCTTCGCCAGCAGCAACGGCGCGCCGAGCGTTGAAGAACCGCTTCAGGTCCAGGAAGCGCTTTTCGACGAATTCATAGCTCAGATAAGCGATTAGCAGCGAGACGAGCGCGCCCGCTGTCGCCTGTATTGCCACGGCTGCGCTGTGAGAGCCAAGCCATTCGCCGAGTGTCAGTTCGGTTCGATGAGTCACAAGGTAGTATGATATGAAGTGATGGTAGACGTATAGGCCGTAGCTATAGGTCCCGAGAAGCATCAAGGGTCGGCTGCAGAAAAGGCGCGATACCAAGGAACGCCTTGGCGCAACAAGCACCCAGATGAGGAGACAAGCCAACAGCACGGTGATGATGGAAGACCGAACCGGAAGGACGAAAGCGTTACCTTGGTCGGTCACCAGGCGCGTCCAGATGAAAGTCAGGGATAGCAAGGCAAATGCAGAGGTCGCAACGTATGGAAGGGCGCCCACAAGTCGCTGAAGTCCGCCCTGTTGTCGGACCACCACGGCGAGAAAGGCGCCGAGTGCCAGACCGTCCAGCCGAAACGGTGTCAACACATAGGTTGTCCACCAGCTAAGTCCGGCCAAGGAGCCGCCCAGGCGAGCGAGCATCGCAGCGACCGATAGGCCGAGGCTGACCACAATCAACTTTCTCGGTTGCTTCGCGACCAGATATACGACGAGCGGCCAGAAGAAATAGAAATGTTCTTCGATGCAAAGCGACCAGAGATGCTCCAGATACGAGAATGACCAGTCACCGTTCCATGCGATGTAGACATTGACTCCGTACAGCCAGGCCCAGGCCTGGCGATCTATCAGATAGTCGAGGGTCGGACCACGCAGCGGGCTCAAAAGCGGAGCGACGAAGAAGACGAGCGCGAGCACGCCATAATAGAGCGGAAAAATACGCAGCACTCGCCGTATATAGAAATTGCGAAAGAAGTTCGGCTCCTCCCGTGAATCATAGAGGATTCCGGTGATGAGAAAGCCGGACAGGACGAAGAACAACTCGACGCCATAGGAGCCGTAGTTGGTGATTCCGACGACGATCTTCTCGACAGCGTTGGTCGGCAACGTGTTGCCGACGAAGTGCAGTAGCATCACCAACACGATGGCAAGTCCCCGCACTCCGTCGAGCGCAGGAATGTGTCCGTGAAGGCGGGGCCACCGGTCGCGGACAGTTGCCTCGGCGGATTCGGTTGCCGGCAGCATACCTGCCGCGGGAGTCGATTCCGCCAAGCCAATTGATGTCATCGGGACGACGTAACGATGGTTGTCGCTCCGGAGATGCTGCCGTTGGCGAGTCCCTTCAGCGTGTAGGCATCGATCCCGGCGACGATTGGATCGCTCACGGTGCCGATGATCATCCGAAGGTAAGTCATGAACTTTGTCGCTTCGACAGATGTTGCGTTGGACGCGAAGATGACATCCTTATTCCGCATCTCGAATTCTGTCGCGATGAAGTACCCGCCGGGATCTCTCAAATCGAGAATATAGATAACGGGGACAAGGGGCCCGCTATAGCGAGTGCAGTCGACGCCGAGCTGCTTGGCAACTTCGCGTGGTTCTCCTCGGTAGATAAACACCGACCCAGGGTCAGCGTGATCATCCTTAAGGCCACCCGCCTTCGCCATGGCCTCGGCCAGTGACAGGCGCCAGGCCCCGAACGAGAACTGCCCCTGTTGCCCGGCGGCGCCCATCGCGAGGAAGGTTTGCGGCTGCGTGTACACGTAGACCGTATCCTGGGGACGAACAAAGATGTTGTTTGCCGGTTGGCTGAGCAGCGATCCGAACGGTGCAGTACCGTGCCGTCCATCGCGTTCGAGGGTCACCCAGGTATCGAAGCCGGGATTTTTGGGGCCGCCCGCCCGCGTGATGATGTCGAGCAGCCGCTCGCCGCTGGCGCTTGCAGGCAAACGCGCAGGCTGTCCGACCTCGCCCAATACGCTGATCGAGGTTGCCTTCTGATCCACCAGCGCAACCACCGCCTGTGGTTCGATCGCACGATCCTGCAGGGACTTCACGATTGCATTCTGGACTTCGTCCGGTGTCCGGCCCGCGGCGCGGATGGAGCCACCGTACGGAACCGTGATGTTGCCTTTGTAATTCACGGCCTGATTGGGCAAGTTGACGTAATTACCCTGACGCGTACCGGCTTCGGTCGGAGTAAACAGGCCACCGGCCATCGATTCAAACAACGTCACGCTCACCGTGTCGCCGATGCCAAAGCGAATCTCGGGCGGGCCGCGGCGATCCGTGAAAACGCGGTCGATCCGCGTAGAGTTGCGCACCAGCACCCTCTCGGTGTCGGTCGTCAGACGTACCAGAGCATAGTGCACGCTTTCAGGGTCGGTCTGCCCCGCGCGGACATAGGAGCTTGCCGGTCCCGAGGTCGGCATGGTCGAGCAGCCAGCGAGCGCGATTGTCGCTGTGACGGCCAAAGCGCCCAATAGGCGGCCACCACTGAGACGCGAGGAATTGCCAGCCGAATGCGCCGGCGCCACTTCGCGAGTGGTCAGGCACCGCGTTCGTTGACTATTCTTGCCTGCACTTCTCGGCACGACATTGGACCCTGGTTAACGAAGATTAACGAACGGAGTCTTGGTAAACGCCGGTCTCTTCTTCGTGCTTGCTCGCGCGCCGCTTGCGGTCGTCGCCGTCCGGCATCGACCGCCGTACTGCCGGGCGGAGGCTCGGAAGAAATTTGCGCGAGTAAACATGTACTTACGCGGCATCCACAATTTCCCGGAATATCAATCGACCAAGCGAAACAGCCCGCCCTGTGCGCCACGCTAGGGGACAAGCGTTAACGAAGCGTTCACTATAAAAATTCAGGAAAGATTGACTTATCGTTGGTGTTCGGAGCCGTGTCTGAGTACGTGTTGGCGCCAGCGCCATTGAGAGGCTGATCGTTTCGCTGCGCGGCCCCACGGTCGGGCAAGGCAGGCGATTAACGATCAGCTTGCTGCCTTGGCGACTGGAGTTGACGGGCACCGAGCATGCACGAAGCCGTATTGCGTTCTCAGCGACCAGGCTTGGCGGCTTCGTCCGGTCGGGTAATCGATGGATACGCGATCATCCCGTTGCTGGCCTGCGTCTATGCCACGATTGCTTTTCCCCTGATCCTCGTGACCTGTAGTCCGACGGACTCGGCTTGTCTTTTGGAAGCTCGACCAGAGAGCAAAATCTTTTGGCCGATCCTGTCCGCAGTCGCGCTCGTCGTTGCGCTGCGCAATCGGTCGCGACTCCGCTTTCCGCCGATCCTGATCATACTGTTTGCCTATCTTGCACTGGCGGGGGCGAGCGTTGCCTGGGCATTCAAGCCGGAGGCTTCAGGGATCAGATTTGCGCAGCAGGCCATGATCATTGCCTCGATCGCGCTCCCGGCGATCGTTGCCACTCGATCGACCGACCTGCTACGCGGCTTGTTCTGGTGCTTTTTTATCGCTGCCGTGCTGAACATGCTGTTCGTCATGGGCAGGCCGCCGATCGACGTGAAGTACGCCACATGGGGCTACCCGGGCTATTTCTCGGGCAAGAACTATCTAGGCGAATGCGCTGCCGTTGCATTCCTGCTTGCGCTCCATGAGCTGCTTCATCCCGGACGGCGACGGGTTCTCGGCATCGTTACCGCGCTCATGTCTGTCGCGCTGCTGCTGCTGAGCAATTCAAAGACGGCGCTTGCACTTGCGGTGCTTGTCCCGGCGTTCGCCTGGACCTTGCTCAAGCTTTCCAGGGCTACCCGCGTTCCGGTGTGGGTGATTGTCGTATCGATACCGATTTGCTGGATGGTCTTTTCGTTCGTCACCGGCATCAGCATGAATCGCGTGTCGTACATGCTGTACGGCGATTCGACTTTCACGGGCCGTACCATCATTTGGGATTTTGCAAATATGCAAATCGTAAAGAAGCCGCTGCTGGGCTGGGGTTATCAGTCGTTCTGGCTGGTTGGACCCGACGCGCCGAGCATCGTGGAAGCGCCGGGCTGGGTCAAGGAGATGCCCAACGCCCACAATGGTTATGAAGACACATTGCTTGAACTAGGCTATGCGGGATTTTTCCTGCTTGTCGGATTCATCCTTGCGACGATACACGGCATTGGTCGCCTGGCGCGTTTTGATGTTTCGCGGGCATGGATCCTGCTGTCGATCGTTCTCTACGTTGCCATTACGAACGGTCTCGAGAGCACATGGATGCGCGGCTTCGAAATGCTGTGGGTGGTGTTCGTTATAGCCGCGGTTGAAGCTGCCAGATATTGGGGGCAGGCGCGTCCCGCGGCAAATTTGGCGATAGCCAGGCGCCCAGCAATGCGGCGCATCCACGGACCGCGGTTCAGGCCGCCGTCTACTCCCGTTAACGTCGTGAGGTCACGCTAGCAGGCGCGAAGCCAGTCGGTTTGGCGCTGCAAGTCAGAGGATGCATGTTCAACCGGAAGGTCATCGCGACGCGGCGCAACCCTGGTCACGAGACGATGCGGGCGGCCCTGCGGCGGCATTGGCGGTGTTTGGCTGCAACGATGATCTTCGTTGCATGCTCAAGCCATTCGTCCGCATTTGCTCTCGAACTCGATGGAAATACTGCCCTCAGATCGCGGGACGACCTGGCAACCCGGCCTGATGGCTGAAGGTGGGATACCCTCTCGAAAAACCATCTGCGCGACGCTGTCGCCTCGTGGCGGCACACTCGATGACGCTGCGGCAATCCAGGGCGCAATCAACGCATGCCCGGTAGGGCAGGTCGTGCAACTGGCGGCGGGACGGTTTCTGATCAATGGCGGCAATTTCCTGCTGCTCAACAAGGCAATTACCCTGCGCGGCTCCGGTCCGGGCCGGACGACGCTCGAAAAGCAGGATGGCGCGAAACCTTTCAATGACGCAGTCGGTGCCAGGCCGTCTCCGCTGGTCGTGGTGGGACCGTCGCTTTTCTCCAGCACGAGCGATACGGTCAATGCCGTGCGATCGGCGAACCTTCGGAATGATGCAATAAAGGGCGAAAGAACGGTCGAGGTCGACGACGCCGCGGGCTTTGTGCCTGGACAGATCGTGCTGCTCGACGAGGCGTCGGCCGCCGATTGGCGTGTCGACCCGCAGGGGCGAGGGCAGATCTGGGCGTCGGAAGATTTCAGGGTTGTCTGGCAAAAGCACAAACCTGCGATTCAGTTTGTCGATGACTTTGCACCCGATGCGTTTCCATCGACGCCGCAAAGCGCTGGATCGTGGTTCGGGAGACCTGATCGGCCTGTTGCCGAGGTCAAGGAGATCAGCACCGTCTCCGGTTCCAGGATCACCTTCACGACCCCAATTCACATCAGCTATCGGAAGGCAAACGCCGCTCAACTGTCACGGTTCGCGCAGCCGCATGTGAAGCACGCGGGCGTCGAAGATCTGGCGCTCAAGGGGGGCGACGCGGGCAATCTTCGCTTCAATTGGGCTGCTTCTTCGTGGGCGAAGAACGTCGACAATTCGGTTTGGCACGGCGAAGGCTTTGCAATTCACAACTCCTTCCGGGTCGAACTACGCGAGTTCTACGTGCACGACGCGGCCTGGGCTCAACCCGGCGGAGGCGGATATGCCATTAGTCTTTCCGCCGGATCGTCGGAAGTTCTGATCGAGAATGGAATTGCCGTGAGGGCCAACAAGCTGGTGGTGGCGCGTTCCGCCGGGGCGGGCTCCGTGGTCGGCTATAACTACATGGACATGGGTTACATCAATACGAATGGAGCCTGGATCGAGACCGGGCTCAACGCCAGCCACATGGTGGGCGCCCATCACGTCTTGTTCGAGGGCAACTACGCTCAGAACGCCGACAGCGACGACACTCACGGCAACAGCATCTATCACACGTTTTTCCGCAACTATCTACGCGGCGTCCGGGCAGCGTTCGACAATCAGGCTGGCGGGACCATCGATGATATGTCGCAGCCCCGCAATGGGCCGCGGCGCGCCGCCGGCCTGATGGCGTATTCCTACTGGATGTCTTTCATAGGAAACGTGCTCGGGGTTCCCGGTCAGATGGACGGCTGGTCGTATGAAACCCGCTTTACCGATGCAAAGCCCGGCGTCTGGATGCTCGGCTGGGACGCCGTGAAGCCATATCCGACGGACGCAAAGGTTGCGATGTCCACGATTCGATATGGCAATTTTGATTACCTCACCAACAAAACGCACTGGGATTCCGGAAGCGAGGATCGCGCCCTGCCTGCTTCCATGTACCTCGCAAGCCGCCCCCCGTTCTTCGATGTCGGGCGCGGATACGATTGGCCTTGGGTGGACCCGGTCGGAGAGACGAAGCTTCATGTGCTTCCGGCCAAAGCGCGCTATGACGCCGGCACGCCGTTCGTGCAGCCGAATTTGGATGGATCGGCACGCAAAAGTTCGCAGTGAGCACATGCCTCGTGGGCAATGATTAAATATGTTTTGAACAGGCGCGGTATTGCGTCAATGCGTCACCTGACCGACGACGAACTCAGAGGCTAACTAGGCGAGCGCCCCGATTTAAATGCTGCAGACGTCGTTAACTACAATAGAAGCTAAGGCCTTCTGATCCGCGCGGACCTTGGGCATTTCTGCACGTTTTGGTTTAATCAGATTGCCGATTCGCTATCCGGTTAGTCTCCGGAAGAGGAATTTGATGCGCAAATCGGTCTTTCACGAGGATTGGTGGCTGGATGCGCTGGCTCCCGGTGGCTGGCGCGAAGTCACTTGTTCGCGTGGCGGGCGCGTTGTTGGTTCTCTCCGGTTCGTCACGCGTACTGAAGGCGGGATGAACATATGCGAGATGCCTCAAATCACGCGCTTTCTCGGGCCGACAGTCACGCTGCAGTCCGGCAAGACGGAAGCACGCATGCGGTTGGCGCATGCGGTCATCACTGACCTGCTCAAGCAGGTCGCGGATTTCGATCACGTCGAGATGACGCTCGATACCGGGTTCAGCGATGTGGCCGCGTTCCTCGCGTGCGGCTACGAGGTGCGGGCGCATCCGACTTTCATGCTGAAATGCACGATCTCCCGAGACGAGCTCTGGTCGGGATTGCGCGACAAGACGAAGAACGTGATACGACGCGCGCGGGAACGGCTTGCCATTCGCGAAGTCACGTCCCCAAAATACTTCGTGAAGTATTACCAGGCTAACCTGGAGGGCGCGAAATCGTATTTCGACCTCTCGCGATTGGAAGCTGTCTATGCCGCCGCGAGCGAGCGACAGCAATGCAGGATCCTCGCGGCGGTGGACTCGAACAACAACGTCCACGCCCAGGTCTTCTTTGTCTGGGACCACAAGTTCGTGCACTATTTCCTGTCATCGCGGGACAGGAGCATTGCCCATCCAGGCGCAGTAAGTCTGCTCCTCTGGAGTGGCATCGAGCTGGCGCACGAGCGGGGCCTTCATTTCGATTTCGATGGCGGAATTGAGAACGAGGCGCGATACAAATTCGTTGTGGCGTTCGGCGGAGAATTGGCCAATCGTTTCGACGTCAGCCGTTCCACCACTCGTTACCGGCTTCACCGGCAACTACGCAGAGTTCCCCAAGCGCTGCTGCGGCGTCTCTCGGCTGGCGCCGCAACCGGCGACGTCAACGATCATGGCGGACGGCTCAACCATTTCCCGTCGTCTTGAGCGGATCGTTCCCGCTATTTCAAGCGTGCCATTAACTAAGGTTTTACAAACACGTGCATCAGTGAGCGATTTTGAAATAAGCAGGGGGGATAGAAACAGAATAAATTTGGAGGCGTTAAGATGCGCGTTCTCGTGAGCGGACATCTCGGCTACATCGGTACAGTGCTCACCCCGATGCTATGGCGTGCCGGGCATGAAGTCGTTGGCCTCGACAGCGATCTGTACTCTCGCTGCACATTTGCAGAGGGCGGGTCGATCGTGGATGTGCCGGCCATTTGCAAGGACACGCGAGACGTCGAACTTGCGGACCTGAAGGCTTTTGACGCGATCCTGCATCTTGCCGCGCTGTCGAACGATCCGCTCGGCAATCTGAGACCTGGCCTTACCGACCAGATCAATCACGTAGCCAGCGTGCGCCTCGCGCAACTGGCCAAGCAAGCCGGTGTGCGACGGTTCGTGTTTGCATCCTCCTGCAGCAACTACGGCAAGGCGGGCGACGGGATGATCGACGAAACCGGAGCGCTCAACCCGGTGACTGCCTATGGCGAATCCAAGGTGCAGTCGGAGCGCGATATTGCCGGCCTCGCCGGTGACGGATTTTGTCCGGTCTACCTGCGACCGGCAACGGCTTACGGCGTATCTCCCCGGCTCCGATTCGATGTCGTGCTGAACAATCTCGTCGCCTGGGCGGTGACAACGCGAAAGATCCTCTTGAAGTCGGACGGCACGCCCTGGCGGCCCATCGTTCACATTGAGGACATCTCCCGCGCCTTTGTCGCGGCGATGGAAGCTCCCGAGGCGGCGGTGTTCAATGAAGCCTTCAACGTCGGCCAGACGGCGCACAACTACCAGATCCGCGATCTCGCGAAGATCGTCGCCGATGTTGTCCCTGGCTGTCAGATCGAATTCGCCGATGGCGCTGGCCCCGACACGCGGTCCTATCGGGTGAGCTTCGAAAAGATCCGAACCCGGCTGCCGGAGTTCAAGCCGCGATGGGATGCGAAGATGGGCGCGGAGCAGCTTTATAAGGCCTACCGGGCCTCGGGCATCACGCTCGAAGAGTTCGAAGGTCCCCGGTATCAGCGCATCAGCCACGTCAACAAGCTGCTGGCGGACGGCGTGCTCGATGCGGATCTCCGCCATGTAAAGTCGAGGCAGGGCGTCGGGCAATCGGCACTCGTCGCGAACTAATACACGCGCCGATCGATTTGACACACCAGGAGGACGGCGTGTCGGCGGCAGACGACGTCACAAGTGCAGGCGCGAGGATGTTTGCGCTTGCGGAAAGGATCTACCCGATCTGCCGCAGTATTACCGGTGACGGTGTGCGGCAGACCCTTCGGGAGATCGGTGCGCACATCTCCCTTGATGTCCACGAGGTGCCGACCGGTACACCCGTTCTCGACTGGGTCGTGCCGCGTGAGTGGAACATCCGGGACGCGTACATCAAGGACCCGCGCGGCCGGAAAGTCGTGGATTTCAACGAATCCAACCTGCACGTCATGAGCTACAGCGTGCCGGTGTGCCGCACCATGTCGCTGGACGACCTTAAGTCCCACGTCTTCACATTGCCCGATCAGCCGGACCTGGTCCCATACCGAACGTCTTACTACCAGGAAAACTGGGCTTTCTGCATGGCCCACCGACAGCTGGAGCAACTGCGGGAGGATAGCTACGAGGTCGTGATCGACTCGACCCTCGCCGACGGGCATTTGACCTATGGTGAGTATCTTCACCAGGGAGAGTCAGACGACGAGGTGCTTCTGTCGGCGCATGTTTGCCATCCCTCGCTTGCCAATGACAACTGTTCGGGCCTGGCCCTGCTCGCGGAGATCGCAAGCCGCATCTCTCAGATGCGAACGCGATACAGCTATCGGTTTCTCTTTGCGCCGGGAACGATTGGCGCGATCACCTGGCTCGCCCGCAACGAGCATCGTGTGTCTCGTATCAAGCATGGCCTCGTGGTATCAATGGTCGGAGACGGCGCCGGTCCGACATACAAGAAGAGCAGGCAGGGCGATGCCGAAATCGACCGTGCAATGATACACACGCTGCAGCATTCCAAACTGGCGCCGACGATATTGGAGTTTTCGCCCTACGGTTATGATGAGCGGCAATACTGCTCGCCGGGGTTCAACCTGCCGGTGGGATTGTTTCAGCGCAGCCGCTTCGGCGCCATCCCGCAGTATCACACCTCGGCCGACGACCTGAGCTTCATTCGGCCGGAGCACCTCGGGGAATCTTTCCGCATCATTTCCGAAGTCATCGACCTGCTCGAAGGCAACCGCAGCTACTATAACACGTCACCGAAAGGCGAACCGCAACTGGGCAGACGCGGACTCTATGGTGCGATCGGCGGTGACAAGGACGCCGCTGCAGCCAACATGGCGATGCTGTGGATCCTAAATCTGTCCGATGGGCATCATTCTCTGCTTGATATCGCCAGGCGTGCCGACCTGCCGTTCCCGGTCATTCTGAAGACAGCAAAAGTGCTCGAGCGCCACGGACTCCTCGCGCCTGTGCAGTAAGCGCTCACGCACCCCGGCGCGGCCAGTTCAGGTCCTTATCGGAGATCGTGCTTATGGCCAGAGGCCAGCTGATGCCGAACATCGGGTCGTCGTATCGGACGCCGTTAGCAGCCGAAGGCTCGTAGAACTCCGAAATCAGATAATTGACCTGAACGTTGTCGCTCAAGGTTTGAAAGCCGTGCGCGAACCCCTTGGGGATGTAGAGCTGCGAACCGTTCTCCGCTGAAAGCTCGAAGCCGCGCCATTGACGAAAGGTCGGCGAGTTCGCACGCAGATCGATGATGACGTCCCAAATCGATCCGTTCAAGCAGCGCACGAGCTTAACCTCGCCGTGCGGCTCATTCTGAAAGTGCATTCCGCGCAATGTCGCCTTGCGCGAGGAGCTCGAGATGCTGTGCTGGGGAAATCTGGTCACGAGCCCGTATGCGCGAAACTCGTCTTCGCAGAATGTGCGCGCGAAAAAGCCGCGCTCATCGTGTGCAGGCTCGAGTTTGACGAGCCACGCTCCGTCAAGTCCTGTTGCTTCAAAGCGCATGGGACGCATCCACTCCCGACCGAGAGGCCAATTGTCGACGACCAATTCTATACAATTTTACTAAAATTTTCAGCAACTGCGTGGTTTACCTTGTTGTTCGATATCGCTTCATATTGTTCGCTTTCATACGATAAAATTCAATCTAACGAGCCCGATTTAAGCGCCGGCAATCTCATATTCGGCAATCCTATATTCATGGTACGGCCCAATGAACGCTCACTCGAGATTCGAATCGATTCGGTCGAAATCCTCTCACGGTAACTGCCGTCTGTGCGGCGCGACGTTGAAATCGACATTTGTCGACCTGGGAATGTCGCCTCTCTGCGAAAGTTTCCTCACAGCCGACCAGACCGACGCCATGGAGCCGTACTACCCGCTGCACACCGTGGTTTGCGGGTCCTGCTTCCTGGTGCAACTCCAGGAATACGTCAAACCGGAGCATATCTTCACCGAGTATGCTTACTTCTCGTCTTACTCGACGTCGTGGGTGGAACATGCGCGGCGCTACTGTGAGATGATCAAGGCCAGGCTGAACCTTGGTGCCGAGAGCCGCGTCTACGAGATCGCGAGCAACAACGGCTACCTGTTGCAGCACTTCCTGCCGCTCGGGGTGCCGGTCACGGGAATCGAGCCGGCGGCCAACGTGGCCGAAGTTGCAAGGCAGAAAAACGTCCCGACAATGGTCGAGTTCTTCGGCCTGGAACTCGCGCGGAAGCTGGTGTCGGATGGCAAGCGGGCCGATCTGATTATCGGCAATAACGTGCTGGCACAGGTTCCGGATCTAAACGATTTCACCGCCGGAATGGCGTGCCTGCTCGCGCCGCAAGGAGTGATTACGCTCGAATTCCCGCATCTTGAGCGGCTCATCGACGAAAATCAGTTCGATACCATCTACCACGAGCATTTCTCGTATTTCTCGTTGGTAACGATCGATCGTCTCGCGCGGCGGCATGATCTGAAAGTTTTCGACGTCGAGCAGATCCCAACGCACGGCGGCTCACTTCGCGTCTACCTCTGCCGCGCCGATGCGACTCACGCCGTCTCCGCCGCGGTGACCGCACTGCTGACCCATGAGCGTCGGATCGGCCTGGAAGACATAGGGCAGTACGAGCAGTTTACATCGCGGGTTCATCGCACCAAGCGCGAACTGCTGTCGTTCTTGATTGAGAGCAAGAACAAGGGGGCGCGGATCTGCGGCTACGGCGCTCCCGGCAAGGGTAACACGCTGCTCAACTACTGCGGCATCGGAACCGACTTCCTCGACTTCACCGTGGACCGCAACCCCTACAAGCACGGCCGCTATACGCCGGGCATGCACATTCCGATCCTGCCGGTCGAAGCCATCGACGAGGCGCGTCCCGACTACCTGTTCATCCTTCCCTGGAATTTGAAGAGGGAAATCGTTGCGCAAATGCGGCATGTCGCGGACTGGGGCTGCAAGTTCATCGTTCCGATTCCTAACGTCGAAATCATTGATCCGCGTGAGGTTGCGCCATGAAGGTTGTCCTTTTTTGCGGCGGTCTCGGTACGCGGATCCGCGAGTATTCGGAAAGTATACCGAAGCCGATGGTCCCGATCGGCCATCAGCCGATCCTCTGGCATGTGATGCAGTACTACAGCCAGTACAATCACAATGATTTCATCTTGTGCCTTGGCTACAAGGCGAACGTGATCAAGGATTACTTCCTGAATTATCGCGCGACTGCGAACAGCGACTGCGTGATTTCGGAGTACGGCAAAAAGGTCGAGCTGATCGGCGAACATCAACCGGACTGGCGGGTTTCGCTGGTGGATACGGGGACATGGCGCAACATCGGGCAGCGCTTGCTGGCCGTCCGCCATCTCGTCAAGGACGAAGAGATGTTCCTTGCGAACTACAGCGACGGGCTGACCGACGCGCCGCTACCTGACATGATCCAGAAGTTCAAGGAAAGCGGAAAGATCGGTTGCTTCGTGGCGATCCATCCACCGATCAGCTTCCACCTTGCCGAGTTTGATGCTCACGGGTCGGTGCAGCGGATTCGCTCCAGTCAGGAGTCCGAGATCTGGATCAACGGCGGCTACTTCATCTTCCGTAACGAAATCTTCGATTACATCAAGGAGGGAGAAGAGCTCGTCCAGGAACCGTTCAACCGTTTGATCGAGGGCGGTCACCTCATGGCCTATCGCTATGAGGGCTTTTGGCGCGCCATGGATACCTTGCGCGATAGACAAGTGTTGGAGGACATGGTGGAGCGCGGCGACACGCCGTGGCGGCTGAATCACTCGTCGGTAGCCAGCGCGGCTTAACCGGAATGAGAGCATTGCAGCTTGCCAGGCCCGGAGACCATCTGTCGATCCTGTGCTTTGGCGCCCATTCGGATGATATCGAAATCGGCGCGGGAGCGACGCTGCTGGAGCTGATCGAGCGCGGTATCAAGCTGGATGTGCATTGGTGCGTTCTAAGCGGTGGCGCCATACGGGAGGCTGAGGCCAGAGCGTCGGCGGCTGACTTCTTGTCCGGGGCTGCATCCGCGAATGTCGAGGTGCTGTCGTTTCCCGATGGATTTTTCCCGGAGAGGGGAGAAGCCATCAAGGAATGGTTTGAATCGCTGAAGCGGCGGGTCGAGCCTGACGTCATTCTGACGCATCGCAGGGATGATGCCCATCAGGACCATCGCCAGGTCTGCCGCCTGACATGGAACACGTTTCGCGATCATCAGATCCTGGAATATGAGATTCCGAAGTGGGATGGCGACTTCGGTCAACCCAACGTTTACATGCCGGTATCGGCGGCGGCGCTCGATCGTAAGATTGAACTCCTGCTCAAGCATTTCGGGACGCAGCGATCCAAGCAGTGGTTCGATGCAGACACCTTTCGCGGCCTCGCACGGATTCGGGGCATGGAGTGCAGGGCTGCGGAACGCTTCGCCGAGGCATTTTTCGGGCGAAAATTGACACTGATCTGACGATGGTTGCGCGGACGTCGCGCAGCCGGCGAATTTCTGATTGCAGGGTATATCTCAAGGCGCACGATATGAGCACGCTATTTTCAAGTATCTTTCGCGCTGGTGACCTGGTGGAGGTCAGAAGCAAGGAGGAGATTCTCGCGACGCTGGATGCTAACGGCCGCCTGGAGGAAATGCCCTTCATGCCCGAGATGCTGAAGTATTGCGGCAAGACGCTCCGCGTCGGCAAGCGAGCTCACAAGACCTGCGATCCCGCGCTCGGTATCGGCGGCCGCAAGATGCTGAACACGGTCCATCTCGAGAACATCCGCTGCAACGGCGCGGCTCATGACGGCTGCGAGGCGGCCTGTCTGATATTCTGGAAGGACGCCTGGTTGAAGCCGGCGGGCGAGAAAGGGCCGTCGCCGAATGGCGCGGGCAAGCCGTTCGGGTCTGGCGGCTGCAGCGAGGAAACGCTGTGGAGCACGATCAAGCATCCGCCGAAGGTGGGCGAAACCGAGCCGACCTACGTTTGCCAGAACACGCAGGTGAAATTCGCCACGCAGCCCCTGAAGTGGTGGGATCCGCGACAGTATGTCGAGGACTACGCTTCCGGTAACGTTCGGCTGCAGGACCTCGTCGCCGGATTGACGTTCTCGGTCTGGCGTACGGTCACCGAAGCAGGGCTGGGCATCGGCACCGCGATGCGCTGGATCTACGACACATTCCAACGCTTCAGAGGTGGCGTACCTTATCCGATCAGGCCCTTCGGCGTGCCGGAAGGGAGCAAGGTCCCGCAGTCCCGGCTTGATCTGCAGGCGGGCGACGTCGTGCGCGTCAAGCCGTACAAGGACATCCTCGAAACACTGGACTGCAACTACCGCAACCGCGGCCTGTATTTCGATCCGGAGATGGTACCGTTCACCGAACGCGAGTACGAGGTCGAGAGGCGTCAAAAGCAGATCATCGACGAAGGTTCGTGCAAGATGGTCCGTTTCAAGACGGACGCGATCATCCTGAAGGATGTCGTGTGTGAGGCGCGCTATGCGATCTGCCGCCGCTTCTGCCCGCGCGCCATCTATCCCTATTGGCGGGAAATCTGGCTTGAGCGGGTACCTCAAAGCCAGAATCCAGCGAATTGAACGGGAACGACGCGTGCAGCGGAACGAACGTACCGATCAGTATTTTGCGGACAACAAGCCATACTCAGGCCTTGGCCGCAGGTCGCTGCACAGCGGCGTGGCGTTCATTGCTGCGCGCGGACTGAATATCTTCGTTCAGTTGGCCTCGACGATCGTACTGGCGCGGCTGCTCGGACCGCATGATTTCGGGTTGGTGGCCATGATGCTGGCCCTGATCGGCTTCGCGCCCCTTTTCGTCGATCTCGGGATGAGCGAGGCCTCCGCCCAGCGGAGCAGCATCTCACGAGCCGAGGTCAGCACGTTGTTCTGGCTGAATGTGCTGATCGGCGTCGTGCTGGCTGTCGTGCTGGCTGCGTCCGGTCGGTGGATAGCGCGTGCCTTCGGCGAGCCATCGCTCGCGGGCATGGCGTTGGCATTGTCGGTGACCTTCCTGATGATGGCTTTGTCGACGCAGCACTATGCGCTGATGCGTCGGGCAATGCAGTTTCGCCGCATCGCGATGATCGACATATCGGCGAACATCATTGGAAGCGCTGCAAGCGTCGGACTGGCGCTTTCGGGCTGGGGCTACTGGGCGCTGATCGCCAAGCCGATCATAACGTCGGCTTTGACCGTCGTGGGAGCCTGGACCGCCTGTCGATGGATACCGGGCAGGCCCAGGCTCACGCCAATGGTCAAGGAACTGCTGCGGTTCGGGCTGGGAGTGACCGGCTTCACCATGACGGATTACTTCGCTCGTTCGGCGGACAGAATCGCGATGGGGTATTTCCTCGGTGCAGGGCCGCTTGGCTATTTTCAGAACGCCTTCACGATCTACAACAACCTGCTGTCGATTCTCAGTGAGCCGCTGCATAACATCGCGGTGTCGGGACTGAGCAAGCTCCAGCACAGTGCAGCCGAACTGAAGCGCTCCTGGGAAGGCGCGCTGTCACTGCTTTGCTACTTTTCGGGGCCTGCCTTCGCCGCTCTGGCCGTGAGCGCTCATGACATCGTGATCGTGCTTCTCGGAGAGAAATGGTCTCCCGCGGGCCCCTTGCTCTGTATCCTTGCAATTCGAGGCATTGCCGACTGCATCGAGCGAACTCTCGGTTGGGTTCATGTTGCGGTCGGACGTCCCGATCGATGGATGCGATGGGGCATCTTCAGTGCGATCTGCCAATTGGTTGCGCTTGCAGCCGGACTGCCGTTCGGCGTGGTCGGGGTGACGATCGCCTACACGGTCACCATGTTCGTGCTGTTCGTTCCTGCGCTCGTCTACGCCGGCAGGCCGGTCGGGATCAGCATCGGGGACGTCCTGCGCGCGACTGCGCCGCAGACCATTGCTGCGCTGGTCGCCGTCGCGGTTGCTTTCTCGATACAGGAGGCATTTCTGCTGGAATTGCCGCGGTTGCTGCGAATCCCGGTCGCGAGCGTGATCTGCGTGACGGCCTACCTGACCGTCGTGGTTGGTGTCTTCAGGATCACGCGGCCACTGCAACTCGCGTGGTCCTTGCTACGCGATTTCGGCATCGTACGACTGCAAGTCAACTCCTAATCTTGGATTACGCCTATGACGTCCTTTGAGCGCTTCCTGATTAACTTGGACACCTGGTCCGCCGGGGCATTGCTAAGGATCGGCCTCGGCCTTTGCATTTTGCCGGTGTTCCGACTGCTGTCCGGCGGCGACGATCGTATCGTGGTCGTGTTGGCGATGTTCCTTGCTCTGCTGCTCGCGCTTCGCCTCGTGCCGGCCGTGTGCCGACGTGTTCTTCCGTTTTCGCGCGAAGCGAAAGATCTATGGTTCAAGCGGCGCAACCTTGGCAAGAGGTACGACTCCTACCAGTGGCAAAAGCTCTTCTGGATGGGTCTGGGCATGCTGCCCTACGCGCTGATCTCTCCTGGATTGGGGCGCGGGGAAATTATGTTGCTTGCGATCTGTACGATCGGCGGCGGAGCAGGGCTGCTGCTTTGGCGTAGGACCGGCCAGCTCAGCGTCGGTGCCGCCACTGCGAAAGCGACGAAGTTGCCGCCGGCCGCGGTCGCGTCGACGCCGCCCTAGGACCGGCCGCCCTATATTACGGGAGCCTGCGGCACTCGGTGAACCTGTCGCCGTCCGGCGTTTCCGCCCTCTCGAGGCAATGGGCCTTATCGGTAACCTTGCCGGCTACGACAAAGTCGTAGGCCTGGTTTTTGAAAACCAGCACGTAACGGCCGGGTGAGAGGACGAGATCGGGGTTCACTGGCTGCAGCTCGACCATCTCGCGGCTTTCAGGGACCGGCGCTACGGTCAGGTCGACGGAAACGGACCGGATTGCCCAGGCATCGTTGGCCATAGCGACTGCCGGTGACGACGGTGTTCGTGCGACCTGGGCGAGAATGCGCAATTGTGCGTTGTCGGGTGCGCTTGTCATAAGCTCGCGCTGATACACGACAAACGAAAGCGGGCCGTGCGGCACCACAACGGTGCCTGGCTTCGTGGTCAATACCGACACGGCGATCCGGCTGTCGGGAAGGCGGATGTTCATCGGCTCGAGCCGGATCATCCGCCCGTTGCTTGACGCAAAAATCCCGTATGTCGTCGGCAGTGAACGTGCGGGTGGTGCCGTTGCGGCTGCTTCGATCGGAGCACGATGTACGAAGGTGGCAATTGCAGGTTTCAGCTTGCGTCTGCCTTGCGGTGGCGGCTGAACGGGCGTCGCGTTCGAATGGCTGACAACCTGGGATGCTGTGCTGAACAGGGATGCAACATTGCCCCGCATGAGCATTCCGGTCCCAATCGCCAGCAGAACCGTTGTTGGAGCGAGGAACCATACAAAGTTGCGCACTTTCCATTCGCTGCTGACCGAACGTCGGTCCCGCGGCGAGCTCTGAAGTTCTTCCGCGATGAGCTTGTCGATCAGTATGATCTGCTGTTCCTGCACCGCGACGCTCGCCTCGGCAGTGCTTGTGTGCACGGGCGGTTGCACTGCTGGACGGATTGACGCCGGCGGCACCGAGTTCGGACCTGGGTCCGCGGCCGGACGGAATCCCTCTCCTTCATCTGCCTCAGGCGTGTACGTGGCTACCGCTGAGCCGGCATGCGAGTCCGATGGCGCTGGCTGCGTGGGGTTGTCGGATTCCTCCGCTGAAACATCGTTTGGATCGGCCGCAGGGGGGGCGGACTCGTCGTCTGGTCCGGCATCAGGCGGAGCCACATTTGTCCGACGGCCGATGTTCTCCGCGGCCTCATTCAGCCGCCGACTGACCTCATCCTGCGGGAGCGCAATCGGCTGCAGGTGTTCCAAGTCGGCGAGCTGGTGGGCTTCATTCGTCGGCCCACCGCTTGGCGAGCTCGGATCGTCGCCGAGGATCGTCGGTTGCTTGTCGGTCGGACTGTCTGGCGGCGGCTCGGCGGGATTTCGTTCCGGATTTACGGGCTCGCGCAGGCGGGCTTCGACGAATTGTGTCCAGGCGCCACGCCGTCGCAGAGGTGCAGCAAGCCTGTCTGCCTGACGTGGCAAAGGCGGCGCATTGAGGATGGCCGCCTGAGCCGAGGGGAGCTGACTGGAGCGTTTCATGCCTGGATACGCAGCTTGACGTTTGTCCGCCGTTGCGGACGTTCGCGACACCTTGGCGATCATATGAAAAGGATCGCCTACCTGCTGGGATGTAGCAGCCGCCGCTTAACAGGGCGTTAACCATAAACCGGCGGAAATGTCGCATTGCTCCGTATCACTCGAGGTGACGATTTCAGGCGGCTGCCGGCAGCTCAAAGGATCCGGCGATCTGGCGCAGACGGTTGGCTCGTGCGCTCATCTGGTCGGTGTGAGCAATACCGAGGATGTCGAATACCGTCTGTATACGGTAGAGCCAATCGTGCCGCAGCGCGGCTTCCCGGACGTTTGCGTTCTGAACCGCTCGCAGTCGCGCCGGGTCTGCGTCCAGCGCTTCGAGGACCTGGCAAATGTCCGGCGACTCGAAGGGCACGTGAATGACAGCATCGGGCCAGTCGAACTGCCGTGCAAACTCTTCGGTGCGCGGCGCTTCTCCGACCATCACTGCCCCGGCTGCAGCACCTTCATAATAGCGAGCGGAAATCTCGTCTCGGCCAGCCGTGAACTCCGGGTTGTTGACGTGGCTGCGATTGGCAATGAAATAGCGGCTGCGCTGCAAGATATTCGCAATCATGATGCGGTGTTCTTCCGGATTGTCGACCCGGAACGTCCTTTCCTTTCGGTTCGAACCGCTCGCCGCCACAGTGTCGTAGTAGTAGAAGAACCGCTCTCTCTCGGCGCCGGCCAGCAACGCGGCGTGGGTCGTCGCCGAACGACGCCCGATGTTGCACACGGCGATCGATCGCTGCTGCTCGGGTTTCGGCGCGAACCGCTCAACGTCGACCGCCAACGGCAGATAGCTGCACGGTCGACCTGCTATTCGCGCGATCTGCGATGCGCAGTGATGCAGGCCGACAAATATATGATCAAATCCGGACAGGAGCTCGATCAGATACTCCGGGATTTCGTCTGCCCAGACTTCAGTGATGAAGCACGCCGCCTTGCGACACCGCTTGCGCCAGTCGGGAATCGCCGCGAGCGCGTGGAGTTGATACGCATTGCTGAAGATCGGAAAGAACAGTTCGTAATCGCGTTGCAGCCGCAGCTGCGGCGGGGAGGGTGCCAGCACACCTGCCAGTTTGGTCGATCCTGATGCAAGGCGCGTCCACTTGTAGACCCGCCGCGAGAACTCCAATGCAGCGCGATCTTGAACATCGAACCGATCGGCGCGCGTCATCGCCGCCAAATTGTCCTCGAACTCATAGCTGAGACAAAATGCGACAAGATCGGAAATCCGACGCTGCGAGAGGAGTAAAACCTTGCCTTCCACGAGGCGCTGCCTCCGATCTATCAAATGCCGGAAAGTGCCGGCCACACGACTTCCGGAATCCCCCGACCAGGAGCGAGTTGCGCAGTGATCGTCGCCACGAACGGTGCCAATCTACGCAAGTCCACATACGCTATTTAATCTTGTTTTGTCCAAGTTTTCCCGAAATTGGATAATGCGAGTCTGTCATCGGAATTCATTGCACGCGCGATTGCACTCTCGCCGAGCTGTTGCGAATGCAAGCACGGGATGCACCGACGACGATTGCGAACGGTACAGCGAATGCGCGTTAACCTGGAGAAGTTAAATCTGGAACTCGCCGGCAGTAGGGAAGAACGTCAGCGGACAATGCGCGTTAACCCGAAAAGGTTAAATCTGGAACCGCCTGACAACAGCCGGCATCGATGATGCGCAACGCGCTCCGCGGCAACTCCGAGAATTAGCTATAAATTTCATTTAACATGCGCCGAGCCAACGTTGGCGATGAACGCGTCGGGAAAATCCGGTAGCGTGCCGCATCATTTCGACACGGCAAGAATATTCAACACGACAAAATTTTTGAACACAGGCGGCGTCGAGCTTCATGCGTATTCTTAGCGTATTTGGTACTCGTCCAGAGGCGATCAAAATGGCACCGCTTGTGCTGGCGCTGGGCGAAGCAGAAGGAATTGACACGCGCGTCTGCGTAACGGGCCAGCATCGTCAGATGCTCGACGACGTGATGTCGGCCTTCTCGTTGAAGGCTGACTACGACCTGAACATCATGCGACCCAACCAGTCGTTGAGCGAGGTGTTCAGCGCGGTCATGACTGGAATCGATCCGATCATCGCCGACTACAATCCGGACTACGTTCTTGTACAGGGCGACACCGCAACCAGTACGGCGGCTGCACTTGCCGCGTTCTTCCGGTCGGTCAGTGTCGGGCATGTCGAAGCGGGATTGCGAACCGGCAATCTCATGAGTCCATGGCCGGAGGAGGCCAATCGGCGGGTCACTGCCGTCGTAACGACGAGGCATTATGCGCCGACGTTGCGTGCGCGTTCTGCCCTGCTGAAGGAAGGGTATCCGCCAGACGCCGTCATTGTCACCGGCAATACCGTGATCGACGGGCTGCTTCGTATGGCTTCAAATATCTCTCAACCGGGCGAGCTTCGCCGGTCGCTTGAAGCGAAATACTCATGGCTCGATACCTCGAAGCGGCTCGTCCTCGTGACCGGACATCGGCGCGAGAGCTTTGGATCCGGGTTCCGGCAGATCTGCGAGGCATTGAAGACGATCAGTCGGCGGGACGATATTCAAATCGTGTATCCCGTTCATCTGAATCCGAATGTGCGCGGGCCGGTATTCGACCATCTGCGCGATGCGTCGAATATCTTCCTGATCGAGCCCCTCAACTATCCCGAGTTCGTCTACCTCATGACGCGCTCGTATCTCATCCTCACCGATTCCGGTGGGATTCAGGAGGAAGCACCGGCGCTTCGTAAGCCGGTACTCGTCATGCGAGATACCAGCGAGCGGATGGAGGCCGTTGACGCCGGCGTCGCTCGCCTGGTCACCACCGACCCGGTTCGTATCGTCGCAGGCGTCGAACGCCTGCTTGATGTGCCAACGGAGCACGAAGCCATGTCTCTCGGTGCCAATCCATTCGGTGACGGGCGAGCCAGCAAACTCATCGTGCGTGATCTTCTGAACGTCCGTCGGCCGCAACGTCCAACTGATCACATCACGAGCGTCAATGGCTTTCCGACTGCCGAGATGCAGTCGCGGCCGACACCACCACTCTCCCAACCGGCGCACTGATCAAACGAAGCCATGGACACCAGAACCAATCAATTGGTTATTCAGGAATACGGCCAGCAGCTCGCTGAGGATTACGCTGTGCCAGCGGTGGCCCGGCCGACTTTCGGCCTGTGGGACGTCGTTGACGTTCTACGCCGCGAATGGCGGTTGCCCGTTATCGGACTGTTGATTGGGCTGGCGGTCGCCGTGGCTTCCGTTGTTGTCATGAAGGCGCCCTACAAGAGCAGTGCACGCATCCTCATCGATCGAAGTCTCAATCGTTATCTGCAGACCAACAAGATCGTGGATCAGCCGACGATGGACGAAGTGGAGGTCGGCAGCCAGCTCTACGTACTGTCATCAGACAGGGTCCTGCTTCCGGTTATTCGCTCGCTGGGTCTGGCCAGTGATAGCGAGTTTGCCGGGCGATCTGCGCTTGGCAGCGCCGCAGACGGGAACTCCAGCACGGCGGAAGCCAATGCGGCCGCTGAACGAGCTGCTCTCGAAGCCCTGTTGAAGCGCGTGACAATTGCGCGAGAGGATGTCGCCAACGTCATCAATGTGACGGTCGAGTCGCAGAGTGCGGAGAAGGCCGCGAAGATCGCCAACGGCATCGTGGATAGCTATCTCGCATCCCTTCAGGACGCAAAATTGAGGTCAACGCAGAAGGTGAGCAAGTGGCTGCAGGAGCGGCTGATCGAGCTGAAGAAGCAGGTGGCCGATGCGGACAAGGCGCTGCAGGACTTCAAGACGGCTAACAATCTCAGCAGCACTGGCGCTCAGGATACCGAGCTCTTGGCAAGTCTGAATACCCAGCTGATGAATGCCAAGTTCGCGGCAGTCGAGGCAAAGGAACGCCTCGACCGGATCAAGCGGACAGAGGCAAACGGGATTCCGTCGGCCGTGTCGACGGACGCACTATTCAACGACAAGCGAGCGGCAGTCATCAACTTCGCGCTCAACAACAGCGAACTTGCACGTCTCCGCACGCAAAAGCGCGACCTTACGTCTCGGCTTGCGGAGATGGAAGCTCGCGTCGGTCGCAAGCACGTGGCTGTCGTCAAGCTTCGTGCGCAGCTCAACAGCGTTGACGCCGCCATTCGGTCCGACGAGGGGCGCATTACCGATTCCTACGCCAGCGAATACGAAGTCGCCAAGGCGCGACAGACCGAACTCGAAGACACCGCCGCAAAGCTTTCCGCGGAAACCGGAAGCCAGCTGCGCGAACTCGAGAGCGCCGCCGAGGCGCTGCGCAATCTCTATAGCGGATTCCTGCAAAAGCATAAGGAGATCGAGGCGGCGCAGGCGGAGACGCTTCCGGCCCAAAGTGCGCAGATCATCACGAGAGCAGTTCCGCCGCTGACCAAGAGTTCCAAGAAAACCCTCATCGTGGCGGCAGGCAGCATTGTTCTCGGTCTGTTTCTCGGCATAGGCTCTGCCTTCGGACGCGAATGGATGGCGGATGTGTTCCGTACGCCCAAGGCCGTCGAACAGGTAACCGAGACGCGGTGCATCGGACTGCCCTTCGTCTATGCTGGTCAATTGCCAATCGAGGAGCATGTCCTTGCTGCCCCCTTCTCGCGCTTCGCGGAAGGTCTTCGCAATGTGAAGGCGATGCTCGACCATTCGTCGGCCTCGACCGGGGGAAAGGTCATCGGCGTCGTGTCGGCGGTTTCGAAAGAGGGAAAGACTGTCGTTGCCGCCAATCTTGCCGCGCTCATATTGTCGTCCTCTGGATCGCGCACGCTGCTGATCGATGCCGACCTTCATCTCCGGAATCTCACGACTGCACTTTCCCCGGATGCGAAGGTCGGGCTTTTCGAAGCGCTGGAAGATCCGTCCCGTCTTGGCGAGTTTGTTTGCAAGCGGCCGCATTCGGGGCTGGATGTCCTGCCGAATGCTTGCACCCTTCGGATTCCCAACGCTGCTGAACTCCTGGGGTCGCAGGAGATGGAAAACCTGCTTGCGGTCGCACGGAAGTCTTATGACTACATTGTAGTGGAGGTGGCGCCGATCATGTCGGTCGTCGATGCAAGGCTGATCGAACGCTTCATCGACGAGTTCGTCTTCGTTGTGGAATGCGGTCAGACCAAGCGCACAAGCGTGCTTGAAGCCTTGTCGGTAACGCAGCTCATCCGTGAGCGCGTGTCGACCATTGTGCTCAACCAGATCGATCCCGTCGAGCTTAGAACCATCGAGGCAAGAAATGGCGTCAGGTCCGAAGGATATTACCGGGAGTAGACCTGTGGACGAGCTTGACAGCGCTTCAGTGTCCCCGCACGGCGTAGCGCCGCGCAGGTATGTGCTGATTTCGCCCTGCCGCGATGAGGGGCCCTATCTCCGCCACACGCTGGATAGCGTGGCTGCACAGTCGGTGCCGCCTGCGCTGTGGATCGTCGTTGACGACGGATCTACCGACGAGACGCCACGGATCCTGGAAGAGTATGCGGCGCGATTGCCTTATCTGCGCGTCGTGCGCCGTCAGGACCGCGGCCACCGGCGGGTAGGGCCCGGCGTGATTGAGGCGTTCTACGATGGTCTTGATCAAGTGCCGCTCGGCGACTTCGACTATTTGTGCAAGCTAGATATGGATCTCATCCTGCCGCCTCGCTACTTCGAACTGCTGATGCAGCGGATGGAAGGCAATCCGCGCGTCGGGACGACCTCGGGCAAACCCTGGTTCGTTCATCCCCAAACCGGCGATCTCGTGCCCGAGATCTGCGGTGACGAAATGTCGGTTGGGATGACGAAATTCTATCGGGTTGAGTGCTTCGAGCAGATCGGGGGTTTCGTGCGACAGGTCATGTGGGATGGCATCGATTGCCACCGCGCCAGAATGCTGGGCTGGATCGCGGAGAGCGTCGATTCAGAGCCAATTCGATTCGTCCACCTTCGTCCGCAAGGGGCCAGCCAGAAGAGCATCTGGGCGGGCAGAATTCGTGCTGGCTTCGGTCAGTATTTCATGGGCACTTCGCCTTTTTACTATCTGGCGGTGGCGGCTTCCCGCCTTCGCGCGCACCCAATGTTCATCGGAAGCGTCGCGATGCTCTGGGGTTACTTCAGCAGCTGGGCAAAGGGGTTGCCGCGCTATAATGACCCCGAGTTCAGACGTTTTCTTCGTACGTATCAGCACGCGTGCCTGAGACTGGGTAAACGAGCTGCGACGGCTCGCCTGGACGCCGAGCAAGTGGCTCGGTGGCAAGCCAGCCGGCAATCGCCGCAGGGGAGTTGAGCAGATGAAGCAACACGCGAGCCTATTGGGCGTCGAATTTGATGCGGTTACGCTCGGTCAGGCGGCGCAGCGCTGTGTCGATATCTGTCTCCGCTCGAACAATTCTCACGTCGTGATGACGATCAACGCGTCGCATCTCTGCATGATGCGGCGAGACGTGGAGTTGGCGCACGCATGTTCCGCGGCAGATATGACGGTGGCGGACGGTATGCCGGTGGTTTGGGCAATACGAGCGTCAGGTCAACACATGCCGGAACGCGTGGCCGGCATCGATCTGATGGAAGGACTTTTAAGGGGTGCCGCGTCCAACGGACTTTGTGTCTATTTTCTAGGGGCGCACCAGGAAGTCGTCGAAAAGCTCGTGCGCGTCTGCGAGGCGCGCTTTCCACAGCTGAAGATCGCTGGTTTTCGGAACGGCTACTTCGGTCCGGACGAGCACGAAATTATCGTCGATGAGATACGAGCCAGCGGCGCCCACATTCTTTTTATCGGCTTGCCGTCCCCGTTCAAAGAGGTGTGGAGCGAACGCTATCGGGATCGGCTGCAAGTTCCCGTCATCCTGGGGGTAGGCGGCAGCTTCGACGTCTTGGCCGGCTTTATCAGGCGCGCTCCTCGGCTATTCCAATCGCTCGGTCTCGAGTGGTTCTGGCGCCTGATGATGGAGCCGCGCAAATTATGGCGGCGATATCTTTCCACCAACAGCGAGTTCATCTGGCTGGCGCTCCGCGACGTGGTGGCGCGCAGGGCTTACGCCGCCCGTCCGGAGAGAGCGATCGCCGGATCGACAAGCGTGGTGCGGAGAGACGACCGAAACGTGGGTACGGAACGCAGGGTAGCTGATCGGCGAATTCTTGTCCGGCGAAGGAGCAACGTGCGGGATTCGCGGGTTCCGATGCCCGATCGCCGGCGCGGCATAGAGCGACGTATCTCAGAGCGTCGGGCACGGTCGGCTAATGCTCTCAAGGGTATCGAGGTGAGCGCCTGACGTATCGGCTGACCCACCAGGATCAGTGATCCCAAGCAGGCAGCTCAGCGATTCGCTTCATGGCGCAAGCGCGGGAAGCATCAAAGTGATTAAACCGCCAAGCAGCACCGATTCCTTCGGGTACGATAACGCAGGCCAACCCATAGTCGTTAAGCTAAAGCCCGATGTGTACGTATTCGGGTATGAGTTTTGCCACGTTCTGCAAACGCTGATCAAACACGGCTGCGTGCCCGCCGAGTTCATCTATGAGGACGGAGGGGCGCTCATCCTTATTTTTGATCCCAATGAGAAGAAAGCGGAACTATGGTCAGGATGGTGGAGGTGCGACAAACCCGACATTTACTCCATCATTGAACCAGAGCATCGCGGGCTCGTGGATCAAATGTTCGAAACCGCAGATGCCTTCATGGAGTTTTCGCATGCTCGATCTCCTCAGATCGAGCTGATCCCAGGCCAGATCCAAAAGATTCAAAGATCAGAGGCTGCGGTTTTCCGCGGGCACGCTCCCCTTCGTCCTCGACCTCTATAAAGAGCTGCTTCGGCACAGCGCGCATTGGAAGCGTTTTTCTGAGTGTTGGGGAATGGCGGCGGCGCTCCCCGGCTACCACGGGCTACGAATTCCGCCACGCCAAGCGTCGATCCTCCACCATTGCACAATCCGGACAGCAGCGGCGGCTCAGAAATTTGAGGTCGAAGCAAGTCGAGGCGGAGCACCGTTGTCGGTCAATTTCGAACAGCCTGTTGCGACCCTCGTTACGGCTCAGCCGGATAGGCCGGCCTTGCGCAAGCCGTCGAGGAAGTGCTCGCGTTCGGCTGAAATTCTGTACCTTTCGGCCCGCGCTCGAACGAGATCGAGGGTGTTCGCTGGCGGCGTTGCGCCGTTCGCGCTCATTTCACGACAACGTTCCGTGACGAACGCTTCGGCTTCGGATCGCGCTTCGTTGTGCCGCTCCATCTGCGCATAACAGGCGGCAAGCAGACTGTGCGACCAACGGTCGGGGGATCGCGCCTCCATCAGCGTCTTGACTGCTTCATCGTATTGGCGCCCCGAATAGAGCGCGAGCGCGTGGTACCAGTGGTACAGATTGGGCGGGAAGGGGTTCAGTTGTTTGGCCGCACCGATCCAGGTGAGGGCCTCTCGCCACCGTCCCCAGTAGACCAGAATGTTCGCGAAAACGGCGGCGACGTCGGCGTCGTTTGGATTGAGCGCGAGCGCCCGGCTGAAATGGATTTCGGCCTTGGCGTCCTCGCGACGCAGGAACAGCAATTGCGCGAAGACACCATGGGCCCAGGCGTCGCCGCCGTCGATGTCGAGCGCGGTCTCGATCTCGCTCAGCGCGTCGTCGAGCTTCGCCGTACCGGGCGATTCGAGAAACGCGTCGCAGACGATCGTCCAGGCAATGTTGACGTGAGCGCAGGCATATTGCGGATCGAGCGCGACGGCGTCCCGGAAAAACTGCCTGGCTTCCGCCATGCCCTTCACAGTCAATTGACGCCACCGCTCGTTGCCCAGCAGAACCAGGTCATAGGCGGTAATGCTCGGGGTCGGCTTGCGTCTGGCGATCTCGCGGCCGGCGTCCTCGAGCCGGCCCGGAAGGGCTGCGACGATAGCGCGGACGATCTCGTCCTGCAGGGCAAAGACGTCCTCGAGTTCGCGGTCGTAGCGCTCGGTCCAGAGATTGTAACCGCTGGCGCCATCGAGAAGCTGGACGATCACCCGCATCCGGCTGCCGATCCTGCGTACGCTTCCTTCGGCCACGTACCTGACGCCGAGCTCGCGGCCGACCTGCTTGATCTCAGGCGTCTTGCCCTTGTAAGCGAAGCTGGAGTGGCGGGCGACAACGAACAGCGAGCGGAAGCGCGACAGTTCGGCGATGATGTCTGCCGTGATTCCATCGGAAAAATATTCCTGCGCGGGATCGCCGCTGAGATTCGAGAACGGCAGCACCGCAAGTGACGGCCCATCCGGCACCGTCGCTGCCGGCGAGGCGGGCAGGCCGGCGCCGGATTCGGCGGCGACCAGTGGCCCGACATAGCGGTAGCCGCGGCGCGGCAGGGTCTCGATCCAGGTCGCGCCGCCCTCGACGTCGGCAAATACCCGCCGCAGAGCGGCGATCTGCACCGTCAGGTTGCTCTCCTCGATCGCAAGCCCCGGCCACGCTGCCTGCATCAATGCGTCCTTGGAAACCGGCGTTCCGGCCTGCTCGACAAGCAGCCGAAGCAGCGTCACCGCGCGCCGCCCGAGCGCGACCGGTTCGGACGCTCGAAACAACATCACGGCTTCCGCGTCGAGGCGGTAGGGGCCGAATTCGTGGATCGTCGCCATGGTTCAGGAGACTACATTTTTTGCTTCTTTTTCGGAACAGATTCGGGACCTCCGGGAATCCGGCGACCCGCCCCGCTGCCGCGCAGCTTTGCGCGGCCGATTTTCCGCTTTCGCCTCGATCCACCACGCGCGGCACCTCCGCCAGCCGTTCGCGCCGCCACGGCGAGGCGACGGCCGCTTGACAATGTAAGTAAGAATATTATTACAAACTGCTGCTTTCGGAGAACGCGCTCATGCTGCAGACCAAGCGAAGCTATAGCGGAATGGTGACCGCGCCGCATCATCTTGCGGCGCAGGCCGGGCTCGCCGTCCTCTCCGAAGGTGGCAATGCGGTCGAGGCGATGATTGCGTCCGCCGCCACGATCGCGGTGGTCTATCCCCACATGAACGGCCTCGGCGGCGACAGCTTCTGGCTGGTCGGCCGGGCGGGTTCCGCACCGGTCGGAATCCAGGCGTGCGGACGGTCGGCGAAGGCCGCCAGCCGCGCATGGTATCGCGAGCATGGCTGCAGCACCATCCCAAGCCGCGGACCGCTCGCGGCACTCACCGCCGCGGGGACCGTCGATGGCTGGCAGAAGGCCTATGAGCTCAGCCGCGATCGCCATGGGGGGCGCATGCCGCTGTCGCGGTTGCTCGAACCTGCGATCGGCTACGCCGCCGATGGCGTCGCCGTGACCCAGACCCTGCACGACAACACCTCGAAGAAGCGCGCTGAACTGCAGGATGTGCCGGGCTTTGCCGATGTCTATCTGCCGCAGGGCGTTCCGCTTGCAGTCGGCGCACGGTTGCGGCAGCCGCGCGTCGCGGCCACGTTGCGGCAGCTGGCGCAAGCCGGCCTTTCCGATTTCTATCGCGGCGACCTGGCGCGTTCGATGGCCGCTGATCTCGAACGGCTCGGCAGCCCGCTCCGCCTATCCGATCTGGAGCAGCATCGAGCCGCACTGGTGACACCGCTGTCGGTCGATGTGGCCGGGCACAAGGTGTTCAACATGCCGCCGCCGACGCAGGGCCTGGCCTCGCTGTTGATTCTTGCGCTCTATGCCCGGCGCATGGCGAAGGAGGCGGACGGGGTCGATCATCTGCACCGGCTGGTCGAGAGCACGAAGGCGTCGTTCCGCATCCGCAATCGTTACGTGACCGATCCCGACCACATGGCGCGGTCGGCGGCCGGGTTCCTCACCGACGAGTCCATTTCGGCGCTCGAAAAGACCGTTGCCGTCGATCATGCAGCGCGCTGGCCTGACCCGACGGCCCAGGGCGATACGGTCTGGCTTGCTGCGACCGACCGGAACGGCCTCAGCGTCAGCTTCATTCAGAGCATCTATTGGGAGTTTGGCTCGGGCGTCATCCTGCCCCAAAGCGGGGTCACCTGGCAGAACCGTGGGACAAGCTTCGGTCTCGCCGAGACCGATATCAACCGCCTGGAACCTGGGCGGCTGCCGTTCCACACCATTCAGCCCGCAATGGCTGAACTCAGCGACGGCCGGCTGTTGTCCTACGGCACGATGGGCGGCGAAGGGCAGCCGCAAACCCAGGCCGCGATCTTCACTCGCTACGCGTTGCACGGTCAGGATCTTCAGTCGACAGTGACCGCGCCGCGCTGGCTGCTCGGTCGCACATGGGGCGAGGAGAACAACAATCTCAAGGTCGAATCGCGTTTCGATCCTGCCGTCATCGACGCGCTACGGGCGCTCGGCCACGATATCCAGGTGGTCGGTGCGTTCGAGGAATTCATGGGCCACGCCGGCGCAATCGTCTGGCACCCGGATGGACTGCTCGAGGGCGCCACCGATCCCCGCAGCGACGGCGTCGTCGCTGCCCGGTGAAGCGAGCACCCTTAGCGCTCACCCGCAGGCTGTTCGGAATTTGCCGCGCGCGAGCTAGCGTGCGGCGCCGGCCGGTGTTCTGGCTGCGGACGGTTTCCGTTTTCCCTCGCTTGCGGCCGCCGTCGCCGTCAACCAGGTCATGATCACGTCCAGCGCGTGATGGCGACGCTTCTCCAGCCAGTCCGGCTCTCCCAGATCCTTGTCGAACATCGCCGACAGCGTGTAGCGGTTGGAGACATGAAAATAGCTCATGGCCGTGATCGTGACGTAGAGCTGAACCGGATCGACGTCGCTGCGAAAGAGCCCGACCGCGAGGCCCCGGCGAAGGATGTTTTCGATGCTCGCAACCAAGGGCAGCGTGAGGTCGGCGATCTTGCGCGATTTGCGCAGGTTGCGCCCGCGCTGCAGGTTCTCATTGTTGATCAGGGCAATATAGTTTTGGTGCGCCCCGAAAAAAGTGAACGTGAAGTTGATCAGCTCGCGCATGGCTGCGACCGGATCGAGGTCGTCGAGCTTGAGTTGTTGTTCGGCCGCGCGGATCTCGGTGTAGACGTGTTCGAGCACGGCGAGATAAAGGCCGTTCTTGTCGCCGAAATAGGCGTACAGCAACCGCATGTTGGCTTTGGCGCGTTTCGCGATGGCTTCAACCCGAGCTCCGCCAATGCCGTTGCGGCAGAATTCGAACGTCGCCGCGTGCAGGATCGCTTCCTTGGTCAACGCGGAATCGCGTGCCCGTCTGCCGCGCGTGGCGCTACGGGCCGGGTTGGTCGATGCTGTCGTTTCAGTCACGGGACAAGCTTTTCTCAGGTTGTACGAGCCCAGCGCGGACAATATGTCCCCGCCCATCATGTTCAACGGGATGCGGGGCCCTGCCGTGCAGGCTCGCGGGATTGAGATCGCTATTGCGGTGGCTCGTCAAGGGGTAACCTTCCGGATGTTTCGGTCTCCACATCCAGATCAACGCGCCGCCGTCACGACCGTGCCGCCATGCGCGACGAGGCGCCCATTCTTGTAGACGTCGCGCGGCCTGGGCCGGGCCACCACGGCCTCTTGCACGTGCTGGGCGTCGATCACGACGAAGTCCGCCGCCGCGCCCTCGGCCACCCCATAGTCCGGGAGGCCGAGTGCCTGCGCGGCGTTGGTGGTCACCATGTTGAACGCCGCCGCCAGGTCGGCATCGGTGCTGAAGCCGGAGCGGTAGCCGACGATCATGGCGCGCTCCAGGAGGTCGCCGTCGCCGTAGGGCCACCAGGAATCGCGGATGTTGTCATTGCCGGCGAATACATTGACGCCGGCATCGCGCAGCAGCAACACCGGCGGAAACGCATGCGCTCCGGGCGCGTTGGTCAAAATGGCGACTCCAGCCTCGGCGAGCAGCTGCGCGGTGCGCTGAACCACGTCTCGAGGCACCTCGCCGAGAGCATAGGCATGGCTGATCGTGACCTTGCCGCCGAGCCCGAGGGCCTTCGTCCGGCGTGCAATGTTCTCGATCTCGAAGATACCGAGCAAGCCGCCGTCATGCAGGTGAATGTCAATGCCGACCCCACGCCGGTCAGCAATGCCGAAGATGACGTCGAGATGCCCGTCGATGTCGGCATCGTAACCCGCCGGATCGAGGCCGCCGACCAGGTCTGCGCCGGCGCGAACCGCCTCGTCGAGCAGTCCGGCCACGCCCGGCGATGTCACGATGCCGCTTTGCGGAAAGGCGACGATCTGGACCGACACCTTGTCGCGGTACGCCTCGCGCGCGGCTATGACCTGCTCGAGATTGCGCAACCCGACTTGAAGGTCGATATCGACGTGGCTGCGCATCCGGGTCGTGCCGTGCGCGACGCAGAGGTCGATCAGCGCCGCCGCCCGCACCGCAATCGGCCTGGCGCCGGCAAGCGCTCCCTTTTCGAACTTGACGCGCTCGCGCACGCTGAAACCTGCGGTGCAGGGGCGGTGGGACTTCCAATCGTCGCCGACGAAGCCCTTGTCGAGGTGGATATGACCATCGACCAGCCCCGGCAGCACCAGGCGTCCGGCTAGATCAAGGGTTTCGCCGGCCGCGACCGGCGATTGCGAGTGCGACGCGATCGAGGTGATGCGGCCGTCGCGCACGGCGATATCGATGGTGCGTCCATCGCCCAATCGGGCGTTTCGAAATAGCGTGTCGGCAGTGCTCACTGGTCGTCTCCGGTTCGTTGCAACGGCGAGGCGATCGGGCCCGATTTGTTTCCATCATGTTGGGACGATGCCATCGGGCAGCGCGCGCGAGAACGCGGCTATTCCTCCAGCGGTGGTGATCCAGATCTCGTCACGACGCGCCAGGATCGTTTGCAGGGCGCGGCGCAGCGGACGCAGGCGGTGCGGCTGCCCGACCAGATAGGGGTGCAGTGCAATTCCCATGACGAGCGATTGCCCTTTCGACTGTGCCAGCATCTCCTCGAACGTGTCGGTGATCATGGCGGCGAACTGCTCGCCGGAGTCCTTGCGACCGACGATTGAGGGGATATCGTTCAACTCCTGCGGATAGGGCACTGAAAGGATGCGGCCGCCGTTCCGCGTCGAGAACCACACCGGCTGATCGTCCATGCACCAGTCGAGCAGGTACTCGTAGCCTGCTTCGGCCAGTAGATCGGGCGTGACCTGTGATTGCGAAATCCAGGGCCCCAGCCAGCCGCGCGGCGGCCGCCCTTCGGCTCGTGCGATGACATCGGTCGCTTCCGCGATCAATTGACGCTCCTCGTCAGGCGCAAGCACACCCTGGCGCTCGGAATTGGTGCGGCCGTGACCGACGATTTCGTCGCCGCGGGCGCGAAATGCCTCCATGATTTCAGGGCAGTAGTGATAGATGCTGCTGTTTGCAAGCACCGACAGCGGTAGCTCCAGCTCGTCGAACAGCTCGATCAGGCGCCATACGCCGACGCGGTTGCCATAGTCGCGCCAGGCGTAGTTGAGGACGTCCGGATGCGGACCGCCGGGGCAGAGCTCGGCACCGAGCCCGTCGCCGAACGCGAAATGCTCGAGGTTGAGACCGACGTAGACGGCAAGCCGCCGTCCTTGCGGCCAATTGAAATCCGGGCGTTGCGCGATCGCGCTGTAGCGATAGCGTCCGTGAGCGGCGAGGGCCGGTCCGACAGAATCCGAGCGCAGCACGGCTTCCCCGCGCGACAGGCGGTCGCCATCTTCCGCGATCGAGATCAACACGTCGCGGGCCTCGACAATCCTTGGGTCCATCGGAATTTTCCCCGCGCGGTTGATCGCTCGCTTGACATCGGAATATTTTTGAAGAAAGTTTTTACTTCCGTCAAGTCCGCGCATAAGCGGCAGCGGAGGAACTGGCGGCTTCGATGCCGAGGCCGCCATCAGCGGAGGAACACCGAAGATGAACTTCAGGAGCATAGTTTCGTCCGGACCTGCGCGTCGTTGGCCGGCTTGGCACGCCGCAGCGACGATCCTGCTGGCCGCGTTGCCGTTCGCGTCCGGCGCGCGCGCGGCCGAACCGATCAAGATCGGCCTGGTGACCGCCCTGTCGGGACAGTCGGCGCGCGCCGGCGAGGCGCTCACCCGCGGAGCGACGATCGCCATCGAGGAAATCAATGCGAAGGGCGGCGTGCTCGGACGTCCGCTCGAGCTCGTCCGCCGCGACGATGAGAGCAATCCGGCCAAAGGGTTGATCGCCGCGCGCGAGCTGATTCAGCGCGAAAAGGTCGCCGTCCTGGTCGGCGGCCTCGACACGCCGGTCGAGCTTGCCATCGTGCCGTTCGTCAACAACGTCAAGGTGCCGTTCGTCGTGCCGTGGGCCGCCGGAACCAACATCACGCGGAACGGCGCCCCGTCCAACTACGTGTTCCGCGTGTCGGCCATGGACGATGAGGTCGACAAGGCGATCGTCCAGTTCTCGCGCAAGACCTACAATGCGAAGAAGCCCGGGCTCATCCTGGTCAACAATCCCTGGGGCGAGTCGAACGAGCATGGGCTGAAGGCGGCATTGAAGGCCGCAGGAATCGAGCCTGCCGGCGTCGAGAAGTTTGAAGGCAACGACGTCGACGTCGTTTCCCAGCTGTCGCGCTTGAAGCAGGCAGGCGCCGACACGCTCTACCTGGTCGGCAACGTCGGACCGTCCTCCCAGGTGGTGAAATCGCTCGACCGCATGGGCTGGGCGCCGCCGATCGTCTCGCATTGGGGACCGGCCGGCGGCCGTTTCACCGAGCTCGCCGGGCCGAGCGCGGAGAACGTGATCTTCGTCCAGACCTACAGCTTCTTCGGGAACCTGTCGCCCGTCGGCAAGCGAGTGATGTCGGCGCTGCAGGCGAAGTATTCGGATATCAAGGGGCCTGCGGACGTGACGCCGGCGGTTGGCGTCGCCAACGCCTACGACTCCATCCTGGTCATTGCGCGAGCAATCGAAAAGGCGGGCGGCACCGAACCGACCGCCGTCCGTGACGGTTTCTACGCCATCGACCGCGTGGACGGCTTGATCAAGACCTATGAGAAGCCGTTCGCGCAGGACAAGCACGATGCGCTAACGGCGGGCGACTACATCTGGGCGCGGTTTGAGGACAACCACATCATGCCGTTCGCGCGGAACTGACCGCGAGATCGTCCGACAAACAAGCAGGGTGGTCATCGATGTCATTTCTTCCCGCGGTGATAACAGGGCTGGCGCTTGGGAGCATGTATGGGCTGCTTGCGCTTGGCTTCCACGTCACCTACGCCGTCTCCGGCACGGTCAATTTCTCCCAGGGCAGCTCGATGACCCTGGGAGCCGTCGCCGGCTACTTCTTCCTCGTGCTGTGGGGATGGCCGGCCGCGGCCGGCATTCCCGCCGTTCTGCTCGTCTGCGCGGTCTACGGCCTGCTGATTGAGCGCCTTGCCGTTCGGCCGTTCGTGCAGCGCGGCTCCGACAACTGGCTGATGGCGACCGTTGCGGTCGGCATCATCGTCGACAACGTGATGATGTTCGTCTTCGGCAAGGAGCCGCGCAGCTTTCCGTCGGTCCTGGCGGCCAAGCCGATCCAGATCGTCGAGGGCGCCGGGGTCTATCCGTTGCAGCTCCTGATTCCCGTGGTCGGATTGCTGCTGGCGCTGGCACTTCATCTGCTCAGTCGCCGGACGCGTCACGGTGTCGCCATGCTCGCGGTGGTCCAGAACCCGAACGCCGCGCGGCTGATGGGCATCAACGTCAGCGGCGCCATCGCGGCAAGCTACGCGGTCTCGGCGATGCTGGCCGGCGTTGCGGCGCTGCTGATCGCGCCCCTGTTCAACGTGTCCTCCGAAATGGGCACGCTGTTCGGCATCAAGGCCTTCGCGGCGGCGATCATCGGCGGCCTCGGCAGCGCCTGGGGCGTGATGCTGGCCGGGCTCTGTCTCGGCCTGATCGAAGTGTTCGCGACCAACTATCTGGGATCGGTCTACACCCAGATCATCACATTCGCCTCGGTGATCGCGATACTTGTCGTCCTCCCCCACGGGCTGCTCGGCCGAGCCGGAGTGAAAAAGGTATGACCTCCCGCGTCTCCGTTCTCGCCGCCGTCGCGGCACTCGCCGCCGCCATCCTCTATGCCGCCGTTGCCGACAGCTACGGCGTGTTCCTGGTCGCGACCATCTCGCTGACGGCGATCGCCTGTATCGGCCTCAACGTGCTGCTCGGTCTCGCCGGGCAGATCTCGCTCGGCCACATCGGTTTCATGGCGATCGGGGCCTATACGACCGTGCTTCTGATGGAGAAGGCGGGGTGGCCCTATCTTGCGGCGACGGCTGCAGCGATTGCTCTTGTCAGCGTCGTCGGTGGCCTGCTCGCCATGCCGGCCTTGCGCGTGCGAGGTCCATATCTCGCGATGGTGACGATCGCCTTCGGCTTCATCGTCGAGCACGGCACGATCGAGTGGCGCGACCTCACGGGCGGCGGCAACGGCCTGATCCTGACCGCGCCGCCGGAGGTGTTCGGCTTTCCACTGTCGGAGCGGCATTTGGCGATCGCGGGCATCGTGTTGGTGTTCGCCGGCCTCATCCTGTTCGAGCGCTTGAAGCGCAGTGGCTGGGCCTACGCCATGCGTGCCGCCCGCGACACCGAGGTTGCGACGCGCTCGATCGGCATTGATCTCGTGCGGGTCCGCACCGTGGCGTTCATCATCTCGGCCGCAGCGATGGCGCTGGCGGGGGCGCTGTTTGCGCCCCTCCAGGGCTATATCAGTCCGAGTTCGTTCCCCTTTCTGCAATCAATCCTGCTGCTGTTCGGCGTCATGGTCGGCGGCGCCGGCTCGGCGATGGGGCCGATGATCGGGGCAGCGCTCGTCGTGCTGCTGCCGGAAATGCTGTCCGATCTCGCGGAGTATCGTCTGCTTGCTTTTGGCGTGTTGCTCTTCGCCGTGCTGCGGGTCGCGCCCTCTGGCATCATGGGGCTGATCGAGCAATTCGCGGCAAGGTTCCTGCCGACGGGATCGAAGGCCGATACGGGTGCGGGGGACGTCGAGCCGGTCGCCGACCTCGGCATCGGGACCAGCAGCGCGTCGCGTCTTGACGTCACAAACCTCTCGATCTCGTTCGGCGGTGTCCGCGCCGTGCAGGACGTCTCGTTTACCGCCGAAACCGGCACGGTGACCAGCGTCATCGGCCCCAATGGTGCGGGGAAAACCAGCGCGCTGAATCTGCTTTGTGGCTTCTATCGTCCGAAATCCGGCACCGTGAAGCTTGGCGACCGCGACGTCACCGGTTTGCCGTCGCACCAGCTTGCACGTGTCGGAGTGGCGCGAACGTTCCAGACGACGCAGCTATTCGGTTCGCTCTCGATCATCGAGAACGTCCTTCTGGCGGCGGCGGCCGGCAAGCTCGGTAACATCGTGTCGGCGCTGCACAATGACGCGCAGGAGCGCCTTGCGCGGTCGCTGTTGCGCTTTGCCGGTGTCGACGGCGATTTGAGCAGACGCGCGGACGCGCTGCCCCATGGCGAGAAGCGACTGGTCGAGATCGCGAGGGCGCTCGCCTTGCGTCCGAAGGCCCTGCTGCTCGACGAGCCGGCCGCGGGTCTTTCGAAGGGTGACAAGCAGCGGCTGACGGTTCTGCTCCGTCGCATCGCGGAGACCGGGATCGCGGTGATCATCGTCGAGCAGGATATGCCGATGATCATGTCGCTGAGCGACCTCATCGTCGTTCTCGATGGCGGCAAGCGCATTGCGATCGGCGATGCGGCGGCGATCCGCAACGATCCGCTGGTCCGCAAGGCTTATCTCGGCGACGCGCCGTCCGGTGAGCGGCGCCGCGCGCCGCGCCCTGCGAAACAAGGCACGGCACTCGAAGTCCGCACACTCGATGCCTTTTATGGCCTGTCACGGGCGCTCGGCGGGATCGACCTTGCCGTCGCGCCCGGCGAGGCTATCGCCGTACTCGGCGCCAATGGAGCGGGCAAAACCACCCTGATGCGCTCGATTGCCGGTCTCGAACCGCCGCGGTCGGTCGGTGAGATCAGGCTGTCCGGCGGCCGCGTCGACAAGATGCCGGCGCATATCCGCGCCAGGGCCGGCATCGTGCTGGTACCCGAAGGACGGCAGGTGTTTCCCGAGCTGACGGTGCGGCAGAACTTGCAGCTCGGCGCCTTCGCACGCAAGGGTCTTGATCTCGATGCGGAGATCGACGCGATGTTTGCCCGCTTTCCGCGCCTGAAGGAACGCATCAATCATCGCGCGGGCCTTTTGTCGGGCGGCGAGCAACAGATGCTCGCAGTCGCGCGTGGGCTCCTGACCGCGCCCAAGGTCTTCATGCTTGACGAGCCATCGCTTGGACTGGCGCCCCTCGTCGTCGACGAGCTGTTCGCCTCGTTCGAGCAGCTTCGCGTCGAGGGGATGACCTTGATCGTGGTCGACCAGATGGCCGGGCAAGCCCTTGCGCTTGCCGACAGGGCCTATCTGCTCGAGACCGGCGCCATCCTGAAGAGCGGTGCGGCCGAAATCATCGCGGAGGATCCCTCGCTTGAAGCCGCCTATCTCGGCGGAGAGGCTCACGGCAGTAGCGTGCCGCGAACCGCCGTGCTCGCGTCCTGACGCCATGGTTGCGCAACGGGAGATCGGTGTGATGCGGCCAGGCAATACGTTTCGCGACCTGCCCGGCGCGCCCGTGTCAGAACGATTCGACGGCGGTGCCGTGATCGAGGTCGGCGTGCTTGCCCGCCGCGCGCTGCGCAGCGGACGGCGCGGCCGTATTGCGGCGGTGTTCGAGCGCAGCCTTTATGCGGTGCTCGACGATCGCTGGATCTGCATCGGTGTCAAAGACCTCGGCTCCGGCCCGCTGCATCTTCTGTGCACCGGGATCGAGCCGCGGCTGCTCGTTCCCGGACAAGAGGTTGCGATCCTCGACACGATGCTGCTCGTCGACGGTATGCGGTTTGCCGGTTTCGAGACGGCCTCCGTATGGGCGCCGCCGCCTTCGCCGGAATGGACGATCGACAGTTTGCGGGCAGGGCTTGCGATGGTCGATCAGGTCTGGCGTCGCTTGCCGGTCGAGCAGGGACTGGCGTCGTCGGGTGGCGCGGAGCCGGCCGCAAGGCCGTCGCGGGTGCTCGCTGCTGCGGCGCCGGGGCTCGCCGCGCTCAAGCGATTGATCGAGGCCGGGCTTCGTGGAGAGCGATGTGCACCGCGTGACTACCCGGAGATCGTCGAATTGATCGGACTTGGTCCCGGGCTCACGCCATCCGGCGACGACCTGATCGGCGGCGCGCTGGTCGCGCTCGCGGGCCTCGGCCGTCTCGCGACGCGCGACGCGCTGTGGAAGACCTGTCGCGCGCATCTCGGCCGCACCAATGAGATCAGTGCCGCCCACCTGCAAAGTGCCGGGCTCGGCTTCGCGGCGGCGGCGCTGCATGAAGCCATCGACGCGACGATTGGCGGACGGGTCAATCGTATCAAGTCCGCGGTCGCGGCGCTGTCGAGGATCGGGCAAAGCTCCGGACTGGATGCGTTTGCAGGTGCGTTGATGGTGGTGCGCGCGATCGAGTGCCGCCTGCTCAACGACAGCGCGCTGCATCATGCCGGTCTCGCCGGCAACGGACCGCCGACGCGATCAATCGCAGGGGGCCTAATCGATCATGCGACGCGACGGGAATTCGGACCAAAGGCTGCGCGTGTTTGACAAAGTAAAAACTTTCTTACTAAGATCGACGCATCGGATATAGGGAGGCCGCGAGTGGTGATCAAGCAGGAAGGAACGCCGAGCGGGCGTCTGTTGATGAGCAAGCCGAGCGTGGTGAACGTCGGGCTGGCAGGCTTTGTGAAAGACTTGCGGGACTGCGATATCGAGGTCGTGCAGGTCGACTGGACGCCTCCTGCCGACGGCGATCCCAAAATGGCGGCGCTGCTCGCCAAGCTCGGTACGTGAGAGCGCGGCCATGAAGCTGATCGAAGACGCCAACAAGCAGGCGCTGGCCCGCATCCTCGAGGGTGAGCCCAGGCTGATCGATATCGTTACGGCACGCGATGTGCTGGAAGGGTTGAAGGAACGCATGATCCTTCATGCCGGGCCGCCGATCACGTGGGACCGAATGTGCGGCCCGATGCGAGGCGCAGTGGCAGGCGCGATCGTGTTCGAAGGCTGGGCTCCGGATCTTGAAGCCGCCTTCGAACTCGCGGCCGGCGGCGGCGTCGCCTTCCACCCCAACCATCATTTCGGCGCGGTCGGTCCGATGACCGGGATGACCACGGTCTCCATGCCGGTGTTCGTCGTCGAGAACGTCAAATACGGCAACCGCGCCTACTGCGCCATCAACGAGGGCCTCGGCAAGGTCATGCGCTTCGGCGGCAATGACGATAGCGTGCTGGCGCGCCTCGCCTGGCTGCGTGACGTCTTCGGGCCGGTGCTGGCCAGGTCGATCCGCGCGCATGGCGGGATCGACCTGAAGGCGATCATCGCCCGCGGGCTCTCGATGGGCGATGAAATGCACCAGCGCAACCTGGCCTGCTCCAGCGTGTTCCTGCGCGAGATCGGGTCGGCGCTGGCGCGCACCTCGAACGACAACGAGGTTCTCGCAAGCTGCATTGGCTTCATCGCGCAGAACGATCAGTTCTTTCTCAACATCGCGATGGCGATGGGCAAGGCGCTGACCGATCCCGCCAACGGCATTCGCGGTTCGACGGTGGTGACCGCGATGTGCCGCAATGGAACCGACTTCGGGGTCCGCGTCAGCGGATTGGGCGATCGCTGGTTCACGGCGCCGGTGGAAATGCCGGAAGGGCTCTATTTCCCGGGCTATTCGCGCAAGGATGCCAATCCCGACATGGGCGACTCCGCGATCGTCGAGACGGTCGGGCTTGGTGGCTTCGCGATGGCGGCAGCTCCGGCGGTTGCCGGATTCATTGGCGCCGGGGCGCCGTCGTCGGCGGGCAATTTCACGCGGGCAATGAGTGAAATCACCGTCGGGCAGAATCCGGAATGGACGATCCCCGCGCTCGACTTTGCCGGAGTGCCGACCGGCATCGACGTTCGCCTGGTGGTGGAGACCGGCCTTGCACCGGTCATCAACACCGGCATCGCGCATCGCGAGCCCGGCATCGGCCAGGTCGGCGCCGGCGTGGTGCGGGCGCCGATGGCCTGCTTCCGGCAGGCCGTCCTCGCCATTGCGGAAGATCTGGGGGTGTCATGAGCGCGTTTGTCCTGAACGAAATTCGTAAAGGCTTCTATCTCGAACTCGGTGGCGTTGATGCGGTTGTCGCGCGAGATCGCGTCGGCGGCGGGCGTCGTCGAAGCCGCGCTGATGATGGGCACGCCGTCCAACCAGGCGATCCTGCGCAACGCCGGGTTGCTCGACGGCGAGGTGATCGCCCAGGGCAATGATCTGATTCTCGCGATCAAGGCCGAGAGCGAAGCGGCGGCGAGCGCCGCGCTTGCCGAAGCGCAAAAGGCGCTCGACCGTCCCAAGACGAGCAGCACCGGCGAAGCGGCGTGGCGGCCGCGCAGCATTGCCGCAGCCGTCAAGGCCGCGCCCGCCGCCAACCTCGCCCTGATCTCCGTTCCCGGCGAGTTCGCCGCGGCAGAAGCGCGCAAGGCGCTGAACCGCGGACTTCATGTCCTGATGTTCAGCGACAATGTCTCGATTGCGGATGAATTGTCGCTGAAGCAGCAGGCGCGCGAAGCGGGCCTCTTGATGATGGGACCGGACTGCGGCACCGCGATCATCGGCGGCGCGCCGCTCGCCTTCGCCAACCGGCTGAAGCGCGGGAGGATCGGGATCATCGGCGCATCGGGGACCGGTACGCAGGAGGTGTCGTGCCTGCTGTCCGAGGCGGGCGAAGGCATTTCCCACGCCATCGGCGTCGGCGGACGGGATTTGAAGAAGGAGATTGGCGGCATCACGACATTGATGGCGATCGACGCCCTTGATGCCGATCCCGAGACCGATCACGTCGTGCTCATCTCCAAGCCGCCGCATCCGGACGTCGCCAGGGCCGTGCTCGGTCGGGTCGGCCGGAGCTCGAAGCCCTACACAGTGTGCTTCATCGGCGCCGCCGCGGCGGATCTGCCGCCAAATGCACGCTTTGCGACTACATTGAGGGAAGCGGCCGAGAAAACCCTGGGCAACGGCCGGAGCATTGGGGGCACGTTCGACGCTGCCGCCGTGGCTGCGCGTTTACCGCAGCGACGCAGGGCGGCGCAGCGCATCGAAGGGCTGTTCGCCGGCGGCACGCTCTGTGCCGAGGCGCAGGTGATCCTTGCCGCGGGCGGCCGCAAGGTGGCGTCCAACGCCGCCATTCCCGGCGTCCCGCATTTCGGCGAGCCGGAGGCGCAGGGGAGGGACCGCATCGTCGACCTCGGGGCCGACGAACATACCCAGGGCCGGCCGCATCCGATGATCGATCCCTCGGTGCGCGACGATGCGTTGCGGGCGGCGCTGGCCGATCCCGCGGTCGCCGTCATCCTGCTCGATCTCGTGATCGGATACGGCGCACATGCCAATCCGGCAGCGCATCTGGCGGCCGTCGTGGCGGGCCGCGCCGATGACGCGCCGGTCCTGGTTGCGTCGGTGACGGGGACCGAGCTCGATCGCCAGGTGCGTTCGGCGCAGATCAGGCTGCTCGAGGACGCCGGCATCGTGGTGGCGCCGTCGAATGCCCATGCCTGCGACCTCGCTCTCGCTCTTTCCGTCAACGACGTCAGGATGCCGCGCTATGCGAACACTCAATGAGGTCCCGCGCCGTCTCGTGATCGCGATCGGCGGCAATGCCGTCCACCCCGAAGACATCAGCGGCACCTCGGACGAGCAGAAGGCCGTCGCCCGGCATACGGCCGAGGCGCTGCTGCCGCTCGCCGAGCTCGACAACGAGCTGGTGATCACCCACGGCAACGGGCCGGTGGTGGGCAAGATCATGATGCGCCAGATGCTGACGATGAGCCGGATCCCGCCGATGTCGATGGACATCTGCGTCGCGCACAGCCAGGGTGGTATCGGCTATCTTCTGATGCAGGCGATCGAGAACGTCTTGCGCGCGCATGGCAACGGGCGGCACGTCGCCAGCCTGCTGACCCAGGTCGAGGTCGACGCCAACGATCCCGCCTTCGCCAATCCGACCAAGTTCGTCGGACCGTTTTTCACCGAGCAGGAAGCCCAGCGCATCAGCGCCGAGTTGAACTGGAAAATGCGCGAGGACTCCGGGCGTGGCTGGCGCCATGTCGTGCCGTCTCCGAAACCGAAACATGTCTGCGACATTTCGCTGGTCGACGCGCTGGTCAAGCGCGGCACGATCGTCATCGCAGGCGGCGGCGGCGGTATGCCCGTGATCCGCGACGAACGGGGCGTGCGCACCGGCGTGCCGGCAGTGATCGACAAGGACCTGACCTCGGCCCATATCGCCAACGTGCTTGGCATCGAGGAACTGCTGATCCTGACCGCGGTGCCCCGCGTCGCGATCAATTTCGGCAAGCCCGACAAGAGGGAGCTGGATCAGGTCAGCCTGGCGGAGATCAAGGCCTATCATCGCGCGGGCCATTTTCCGCCGGGAAGCATGGGGCCCAAGGTCGATGCCGCCATCCGTTTTCTCGAGGGTGGTGGAAAGCGAGCGATCATCAGCCACCTCAATTGCGCAATGGCCGCGCTGACCGGCGAGACCGGGACTCACGTTGTTCCCTAGCGCTCGTCAGATGCGATGGCGACGCCATACGCGCGAATGGCGCCGAACTCCTTGCCGATGACCTTCAACTCCGGCACTGCTAGCCCGGCGTCGTGAGGGGTTACCATGGCTGGCTTTGCTCAAGCATGCTGGCCACCTCCGCTCAGAAGTGCACCAGCGTGCGCAGACCGAGAATCCAGGCGTTGTCGGTCTTCATGCCGGCGGCATTGTACCCGCGCCCGCCAGGATGCATCACATACTGGGCGTCGAACTTCAGGTTCATCCAGCCCGTCGCCTGCCACCCGTACCAGGCTTCGATCGGAACTTCGTTTCCTCCGGCGTTGGGCGTGAGCGCAGCCGTATTCACATGGGTCGTACCGACCGCAAAGCCGACTTCGTCCTCCGGGCGGGAGGCGAACGTTCCGGTGTGCCTGAAGCCGAATGCGATCTGGTAATCCTGGTACGACGTGCGGTGGTCGGCGACAGTCGTATTGAGGAAGGTGTACCAGCCCTGTGCCTTGGGACCTTCAACCGTCAGCCGCTGCAGGATCGATTCGTAGACGCCGTAACGACCGCGCGAATCTCCGAGATTCTGGTCCGAGACGCCGCCGGTACCCGGAGAGATCGCAATGATCCCAGGCAGGCCGCCATCAATTGTCGATGCGCTGTCATACCAGCCGCCAAATCTCCAAGTCCCGTTCAACGGACCGCTCGGCGCCCAGACCACCTCGACCGGCACCAGCACGCCCGAGGCGGGGCTAGAGCCGGGGACACCCGGCAGGAAGTAAGTCGCGGAGTCCGACGTTGTCAGGTAGTTCGGGTTGGCATCGTAGACGCCGACCGAAAGCTGCCATTCCTTGGCGAAGTTGTAGTGCACCACACCGGCCCATTGGCTCACCGGCCAATTGTAGATGTAGCCACCCTGGATGTTGCCGGGCTGGCCGCCGCAGAAGGTCAGGTTGATGAACTCGCAGAGACCAAAGAAGAAGTCGGAGCCGACCGGAAGACGGCCGCCCTTGAGTTCAAGGCGATCATCGAACAGCTTCTGCGAGTAGTAGAGTTCGGTCAGGCGAAGAATGCTGCCGCGGCCGAACACTTCGTTGGTCAGCTGCAGCGCCGGAATTCCCGCCTCGTCATTCAGGTTGCGGCCGAAGCGGTCGACCAGCGTGAGGCCAACCGTGCCGCCCTGGATGCCGGCAAGTTTTGCCATGTCGAACTTGGCCTGAAAGAAAAGCTGTCCGGCTTGGGTCGCGGTGTTCCTGTTGCCGCCCGACAAATTGCCGACGGCTTCGTCGCCCAGCGTCAGGGCCAGCGAAATCCCTCGCTCCTTTAGTTGCGTCCTGCCGAGATCGCCGAACAGATATGGTCTTGTCCAGAAATCATCGGTCTCCGTGTAAGGCACCGGCGGAGCCTTCGTCATGAGATCGGCCGCATGCGCGCCGCCGCCGCTGAACAGAGATAACAACGCCATCCCCACGCCGCACGCCCGCGCGGTGTTTACAGACCTAAGTGACATTTTCTGCGCTCCCAGCGTCCCCGGCTTTGTCTATTTTTGTGCCACGTTCCCGCCCAAAGCCCTTCAGCGGGTAACGTGGTCGTTTCAGTGCATCGATCATTCAACCAGAGATAGAATCCGTGCGCGCGCAAAGCCCTTCAAGACGGCGGCGAGGGGTCTGCCTGCGGCTCAGCTGGGCCAGGCCTGCGCGCCAATCTGGATACGAGCGCCGCGAGCTTGATTGATCTTGCGCCTCGAACTCCTTCCCCTCGTTCCTCTACTCAAGCTGCCGCGACCATATTCCCGGTCCGGGTCCTTCCTTTTCGAGTTGTCATGCCTGATCGCCCGTCGTCGTCGGCAACGCAGCCGCGCTATGCGGAGCCGCGCCTTGCAGAATTGTGCTTTCCTTCGGTCTTGGCGCAGTGCGGGCGAGGCCTGCGAGCGCGGCCTTGCGCCGTCGACGGGCCTGCAATTGCTGATCCGCCAGCACACCGATCAGGATCACGGTCCCCATCACCGCGAAGTTCAGCGAATTGGGAATGCCGAGGATGTTCACGAGGTTCTGCAGCACCTGCAGCAACGCCGTCCCGAGCACGATGCCCAGAATGGAGCCCTCGCCGCCGCGCAAGCTGCAGCCGCCGAGGACGGCTGCTGCGATCGCATAGAGTTCGTAGAAGTTGCCGAACGAGCTCGGAGAGACCGAGTTGGTGTAGAACACGAACATCACGGTCGAGACGCCGGCGAGCCCGCCGCTGATGACATAGGCGGTCGCGATCACGAGATTGGTGTTGATGCCGGAGAAGCGCGCCGCTTCCTCGTTCTTGCCCACGGCATAAAGCCAGCGCCCGTAGACCGAGCGGTGCAACAGGACGCCGAGGATCTGCGCAAGGATGATCAGGAAGATGAAGGTGTTCGGGATGCCCGCAATATTACCGGAGGCGATGTTGCTCAGCGTGCTCGCCTCGTCGCCGTAGCCGAAGCCGCGCGTCGAATCGCTGGTGTAATAGCGCGCGGCGCCGCGATAGATCAGCAAGCCGCACAGCGTTACGATGAAGGGCTGCATTTTCAGCCGCGTGATCAGGAAGCCCTGGATGCCGCCCAGCGCAAGCCCGCCCATCAGGACCAGCAGCAGCGCGAACGGCCAGGGCACCTGATAGGTCGTCAGCAGGTCGATGAAGATGACGCCGAGCAGCGCGAACATCGAGCCGAGCGAAAGATCGATTCCGCCGGTGATGATGACGAGACCTTCACCCAGCGCGAACACACCGAACAGGCCGATCAGATTGGCCATGTTCAGCAGATTCACGAACGACAGGAAGGCCGGATTGATCGCGCCGGTGATGGCGGAGATCACCGCCAGCAGCAAGAACAGGCCGAGTTCCTTCTTCATCATGGCGCAGCGGCCTCCATGGTTTCGAGTGCTTGGCCGACCGCCAGTCTCAACACGTTGTATTCGCTGAACTGGTCGCGCTCGATCACGCCGCTGACACTGCCTTCATGCATCACCGCCACCCGGTCGGAGACGCCGATGACTTCCTCCATGTCCGAGGAGATCATCACGATCGCGACGCCCTGGTCGGCGAGGCTGCGCATCAGCGCGTAGATCTCGCTCTTGGCGCCGACATCGATGCCGCGGGTCGGCTCGTCGAAGAACATCACGCGCGGCTGCATGGAGAGCCACTTGCCCAGCACCACTTTTTGCTGGTTGCCGCCGGAGAGTGTGACGGCTTCGATGTCGATGCTCGGCGCCTTGATGGACAGCCGCCTGGCCTGGTCTTCGGCGATTCTGCGCTCGGCCGCGCCGTTGACCAGCCACATCCGCGCATGATCCAGCAGGCTCGCGAGCGTCACGTTCTCCCGGATCGGCAGTTCCAGCACCAGGCCGGATTTCTTGCGATCCTCGGGCACCAGGTAGATTCCTTGCCTGATCGCGTCACGCGGCGAGGCGACGCGGACCGGGGCGTTGTCGATCCGGATCTCGCCGCCCAGCAGCGGATCGACGCCGAACACCGCGCGGGCAAGCGAGGTGCGGCCAGCGCCGACGAGCCCGGCGAGGCCGAGGATCTCGCCGCGCAGCACGGACAGATTGATCTGCCGGTCAGGAAAGGCAGTGGTCACGACGCCGGCGACATCGCAGCCGCCGGGCTGCGGCGTGCAGGACGGCGGTGTATACAGCGCCTTCAGGTCGCGGCCGATCATCAGCCGGATCATGGCGGCGTGGCTGAGCTCGTCGCGCGCCAATTCCCCCACCGTGCGCCCGTCGCGCAGTACCACGACGCGATCGGCGCAGCTCATGATCTCGCCGAGCCGGTGAGAGATATAAATCACCGAGATGCCGTGCGTCTTCAGGTCGGCAATCACCTCGAGCAGCCGTTCCGTCTCCGAAATCGTCAGGCTGGAGGTCGGTTCGTCCATGATGATAACGCGGGCGTCGATCGAGAGCGCCTTGGCGATCTCCACCATCTGGCGCTCCGCGATCGACAAATTCTCGACCAGCGTGCCCGGCATGAAATCGGCGCCCAGCCGTTCCAGCAGCGGCATCACGCGGGCGTGCATCTGCGCATTGTCCACCAGCTTCAGCGGGCCGCCGGCCAGCTTCTCGCGTCCGATGAAGACATTGGCCGCGACGTCGAGATTCTCGAACAGGTTCAGTTCCTGGTGCACGAAGGCGATGCCAGATCGCATCGCCTCGGTCACCGTCATCCGGGCGTGCTCGGTGCCGCCGATGCGGATCACGCCAGCGCTCGGCGCGATCACGCCGGCGAGCACGCGCATCAGCGTCGATTTGCCGGCACCGTTCTCGCCGATCAGGCCCAGCACCTCGCCGCGATTGACGCGCAAATTAACGTCGTCGAGCGCCTTGACGCCGGGATAGGTCTTGCTGATTCCGCTGAGTTCCAGCAGCGTTTCCGCCATTCGGCATGTCCTCCTGCACAACGCCCGGCGGCCTGTGTCGGTCGGGCGTTGAAGCCGTCTGAAGTTACTTCTTGAGCAGTTCCTTCAGATGTGCGGCGAACTCCGCGACGTTGGTCTTGCTGATCACCTCGGTCGGCACGATCAGCTTGCTGTCCTTCGGAATCCAGGACTTGTCGCCGTTCAGCGTCTTGATGATGTTGGTGGCGGAGAGATAGCCGAACTCGTAGGGCTGCTGCACGACCGTGGATTCGATCGTGCCGTCGGAAATGCCGCGCAGCGTCCGCTGATCCTCGTCGAAGCCGACGATCTTCACCTTGCCGGCCTTGCCTGCGGCCTTCACCGCGTCATAAATCAGCGGCGTCTCGTAGCTCCACAGGCCGGACAGCAGCGCGATGTCGGGATATTTGACGAGCACGTTCTCCATGTTCGCCTTGGCCTTGGCGAAGTCCACCTGGTCGGTGAACACGTCGACCAGTTCGACCTTGGTGCCGGCGATCGCTTCCTTGATGCCCTGCACCCGCTCGCGGGCGTTGTCGGCGTCCATCGTTCCGACGAACAGCGCGATCTTGCCGCCGTTCGGCAGCGCCTTCTTGATCTCCTCGCCGGCCTGCCGCCCTGCCGCGACGTTGTCGGTGCCGATATAGGCGAGGCGATTGCTCTGCGGCGCGTCACTGTCCGTGGTGATTAGCACGGTCTTGGCCGCAACCTTGTTGAGTTCTTCGGTTGCATGCGGTGCATCGTCGACCGAGATCGAGATACCGGCGACGCCGCGCACCAGCAGATCGTCCAGTTCGCGCCGCTGGCCGGCCGCCGTCCCTTCATTGGTGACGATCAATTCGATATTGTAGTCCGGGTGCTCCTTCTGCGCCTTCTCAAGCCCGCGGCCCGCGATGGTCCAGAAGTCGGCCGCGACATTGGTCACCAGCGCAATGGTCTTTTTCTGCTGTGCCTGTGCTACCCCCGTCGCCATGGCGAACGCGGCTGCGCCCGCCAAGAGCGGCACGATCAATTTTCTGGTTGAGACATTCATATGCACCTCCCTGTCGACACCCTCGGTGAGGGGATTTCACGCTCGGCGCTTTTCACGCCTTATTTTATTCACGTAACGAATAAATTAGCGCGACAAAATGTCCAGTCAAGGATGTTAATGATCACATCTTCAGCCAATAACAGTATAGGAGTGACGTATTTCAGTCGCTATCCGCGCTTTTTGACCCGCAAACGAGTAGCCTGCGTTGAATAATTTCATCAAGAGAATTAAAAAACGCAATATGAACGAACAGCCCGAGCCGTTGAGACGTGCTTCGAGCCTGGCCCGCGGATCGAACCCCGGCCGTCTCGTCGAGGTCCTGCGACGCCAGGGGCCGTTGCCGCGGGTCGAGCTCGCACGCAGCACGGGCCTGAGCTTCCCCGCCATTTCGGCCATCACGTCGAAGCTGATGGCGGAAGACCTGCTGTGCGAAGCCGAGACAGATGCGGCGACGCTGTGGCCCGACGACGCCGACGAAGAGGACACGGATGGCGGCCGTCGCCGCGGCCGGCCGGCAGTCCTGCTGACCCTGAATCCCGAATTTGGCCGCATCATCGCGGTCTCGCTGCGCATGAATCTGGTCGAGACACTGATCGCCGATTTCAGCGGCTCCGCCCTAGCGCAATCGCGACTTGAACTCGCGACGCGCGCGCTCAATGCAAGCGCATTATGCGAGCTCGTGATCGCACAGATCGACGCCATGCTTGAGGCGACCGCCACGCCGCGACATCGCTTGCTCGGAATCGGAATAGCGCTGCAAGGCATCGTCGACGGCGATACCGGCCGGCATCTGTGGAGCCCGGCGCTGTCGATCACCGACGTCGATCTTGCCAAGCCGATCCGCCAGGCGTTCGGTGCCGAGGTCGTGATGGCGAACGACGCGGTCGCGGTCGCGCTGTCCCTCGCTGCCGCCGAACCGGCACTGGCGCAGGGCCTCACGGCCACGATCATGGTGGGCCACGGCGTCGGCATGGGCATCATTGTCGACGGTGAAGCGCGCTGGGGTGCCGGCGCGGGCAGTGAGATCGGTCATGTCAAGTTGGCGCTGAACGGCCCGCAATGCCGCTGCGGTCAGCGCGGCTGCATCGAGGCCCATCTTGCCGATTATGCGCTTTACCGCGATGCCCGCACCTTTCTCGACCTGCCGCCGGCGGCGTCGCAGCAGCCGTCCGAGGCGCAGATGGCTCTGCTACGCGATCGGGCACGGAGCGGCGATTCCCGTCTCGAGCACTTGTTCCAGCAGGCGGGCCACGCGCTTGCCGAAGCGGTCGCCACGACGATATCGGTGCTGCGCCCGCATCATGTCATCCTCGCAGGTCCTGGCCTGCAGGCATTCGACATGATGCGCAGTGCCTATGAGGAGAGGCTCGACCAGGCGGTGCTGCCGTGGCTGCTCAAGTCCACGGCGATATATGTGCGTCCAAGCGAGTCGGCGACCATCGTCGACGGCATGGTGCGGCGGACGCTGCGGGTCGTGGACCGCAGCCTCATGGAGACAACCGAGTGAACTTCGGAATCTGTGGCCCTCTTGCCTGAGCCGCAGCAACGCAACCGACGCCCTTCAGGCGCCAAAATCGAGAGGATGCCAATGCAGGGCGCCATCTATCCAAGTCTCAAGGACCGGACCGTACTGGTCACCGGCGGCGGTTCCGGCATCGGCGAGGCGATCGTCCGCCGGTTCATCGGCCAGGGCGCGCGGGTCGGATTCATCGATATCGATCTGGCGTCGTCGGAGCAGCTGCTGTCCGATCTCGGGGCACAAGCCCGCGTGCACTTCGAACATGCCGATCTGCGCGACATCGGCGCGCTGCGGCGCGCAGTCGCCGGCATCCGCGAGGCGCTCGGGCCGGTCACCATCCTGGTCAACAATGCGGCCCGCGACGACCGTCACGCGATCGAGGATGTCACACCGGAATTCTGGGACGAGCGGATCGCCGTCAACCTGAAACACCAGTTCTTCAGCGCCCAGGCGGTCGCGCCGGACATGAAGCAGGCAGGGGGCGGTTCGATCGTCAACATCGGCTCGGTGAGCTGGGTGATCGGCCAGGGCAACATGCCCTGCTACACAACGGCCAAATCAGCCGTTCAGGGCCTCACCCGGGCGCTGGCCCGCGATCTCGGGCCGCACAACATACGGGTCAATTCCATCCTGCCCGGATGGATCATGACCCAGCGGCAGCAGGATCTGTGGTTGACGTCTGAAGGCGTGGCCGAGCTGATGCAGCGCCAATGCCTCAAGCGCAAACTCGTGCCTGATGACATCGCCCGTGTCGTGCTGTTCTTTGCCGCCGATGACAGCGGTGCCTGCACCAACCAGAGCCATATCGTGGATGGTGGCTGGGTCTAGCGCTTCAGGTAATCCGGCAAGGTAAACCCGTCATAGAAGCGGTCGGAGAGGATCGTGGTCTTGAACGTCTGTGATTTGTAGCCGGCGACGATGTCCTGCGCCCACGGCGAGCCTGCATTGGCCTGCTTCACCGCGACCACATTGATATAGGGCGTCGTCATCTTCTCCAGGGCAAATGCATTGGTCAGCTTCAAGCCGCTGTAGATCGCGAAGTTGCCCTGGATGGCGGCGAAATCAACGTCATCGAGCGCGCGCGGCGCCTGTGCCGCTTCCAGCGGCACGATCTTGATGCCGCCGGGGTTCTTGATCACGTCGAGTTCGCTGACATCGACCGGCTTGGAGTTCGCGAATCTCGACGAGGCCGAGATCGCGCAGGATCCAGAGCGCGCGCTGCAGATTGACGGGATCGTTGGGCACGGCCACGGTCGAGCCGGGCTTGATCGGCGAGCCGACCGGGTGCTTCTTCGAGTAAAGCGCCATCGGGGGCGTCGGGACGTGGACGATGCCGACGAGGTCGGTTTGCTGCCGCTCGTTGTACGAGTTCAGGAAGATCGTGTGCTGCATGACGTTGGCGTCGATCTCGCCCTTGAACACTGCATTATTGGCTTCCAGCCCGGTCGAAAACTCGACATAGCGGACACGGTAGCCCTTCTTCTCGAGTTCCGGCGCGACGCCAACCTTGAATTCGTCGATGTAGGGGCCCGGCACGAAGCCGACTTTCAGATCGGATTTGGCTGATGTCTCCGCGTGCAGGGCGGCGCCGGTAAGAGCACCGAGAATGAGCAGGGTCGAAAGGAACAGGACGCGCGCAGTGGTCATTGAATTCTCAAATCCTTGGGCTGTGGGCAAATAGCGATCCGGCTGACGCGGGGTCGGCGGTTTCGATCACGTCAGGCGATCGCCTTGATCGATCCGGAAAACACGCTTTGCGGCCGGCTCAGTTGGTAATGGTCGCGCAGCGTCGTGCCGCTGTACTCGTCGCGGAAGAGGCCGCGCTTGCGCAAGATCGGCACGACCTGTTCGGCGAACAGGTCGAACCCGCCCGGCAGCCACGGAGGCATGACGTTGAAACCGTCGGCTGCGCCGTTCTCGAACCAGGTCTGGATGTTGTCGGCGATCTTTTCCGGGGGGCCGGCGATGACCCAATGCCCGCGCGCACCGGCGAGGCGCTGCACCAGCTGGCGGATCGTGGGCTTTTCGCGATCGATGATGTCGACGATCAGCTTGAAGCGGCTGGCGACCCCGCGGGCGCTGCCGGTGTCGATCAGGTGGCGCGGAAAGGGACCGTCGAGGTCGAAGCCGGAGAGGTCGAGCCCGATCATCTGGCGAAGTTGGGTCAACGAGTATTCCGGCTGGATCAGCTCGTTGAACTCGTCCTGCAACAGGTCGGCTTCGGCCTGCGTGCTAGCGATGAACGGACTGATGCCCGGCAGGATCCTGACCTGATCGGGGCTGCGGTCGAAGGCGCGCGCCTGCCGCTTGATGTCCGCATAGAACTCCTGGGCGCTCGCCAGCGTCTGATGCGCGGTGAAGATCGCTTCGGCATAGCGCGCGGCAAAGGCGCGTCCGTCATCAGACGAACCCGCCTGGACATAGACCGGCCGTCCCTGCGGCGTCCGCGAGATGTTGAGCGGGCCGCGCACCCGGAAGTGCTTTCCGACGTGATCGATCGGATGGATCTTTCCCATATCGGCGAAAATGCCGGATGCGGGATCGTTCACCACGGCGTCGTCTTCCCAGCTGTCCCACAGCCGCGTGATGACATCGATATATTCCCGCGCCCGCTCGTAGCGTTCGTGGTGAGGTGGATGCTCGGACAAGCCGAAGTTCTGCGCTGCCTGTGGCGAGCTTGTCGTCACGATGTTCCATCCTGCACGCCCGCGGCTGAGGTGATCGAGCGACGCGAACAGCCGAGCGAGATTGTAGGGTTCGGTGTAGGTGGTTGAAGCGGTCGCGATCAGGCCGATCCGTTTCGTGGCGACGGCGATCGCGGCCAGCCAGGTGATCGGCTCGAGCCGGAAGCGCTGCGCGTAGCGGACGTTATCCGAGAGCACCGGCCCGTCGGCGAAGAAGACCGCGTCGAACTTGTGCGCTTCGGCGCGTTGCGCCAGTTCCTGGTAATAGCTGACGTCAAGGATGCGATCCGCCGCAGACCCCTTGTAGCGCCATGCCGCCTCGTGATGGCCGCCGGGATAAATAAAGAGATTAAGGGAAAGCTGTTGTTTGCTCATCTCGGATCTCGTGAGTTCTGCTGATCGTTATTGGTGGAACGGCGCCTTGTGCGCAAATGCGAAGCGCAGGTAGCGCTCCAGCTTCAAACCTTCGGGCGTGCGCTTTTCTTCGACAAGGCGCGCGAAGGTGCGGCGCACCCGTTCGCGCTCGTGAGGGGTGAACGCTTCGAGGAAATTTCCGAATGCGCTCGCTTCCGACCACTGCAGCAGCGATGCCGCATCGTCGTGGATATCGATCAGCGCGCGCAGCTCGCTGCGGTAGCCGGCGAAGCCGTGTGCCGCGAACTGCGATTTGAGCTCCTCGTCGGTCGATCCGAGCACCGGGTTCGAGTCCTGGCGATCGCCGGCAAGACCCGCCTCGATGATGGCGCGACGAAGCAGCTGGCGCGACTGGTGCGGCCTGGACGGATCCTGCACATTCAATCCGAGGCGGCCGCCGGGCCTGAGCACGCGCCGGATCTCCCGCAGCGTGGCGAGCGGCCCGATCAGGAACTTGCCGTGGCGAAATTGAACGAGTCCAGCTTCATCATAGGAGCGGGCGAGCTCCGGAGTATCGTGTTCAAGGCTGATGTCGCCAGCAGTTCGCGGCATTTCGAGAGATCCATCGTTGCTCGCCGCGCGTCGACGTCAGGCGCGTGCGTTGCGTCAGACTCTATGTCGGCGGCGGTGAAATGAATTTGCGTTGTTGCACGGCAAGCGAGCATGAACGTGACGAGTTCGTCGTTCACCGGAGATGAGTGCGATCGCGCCGATCCCGGCGACGTATGATTTGGGAAGTTCTCCCGATCGATCGCGCCGATCCCGCACGTCGCAACGCACATGAGGTGATCGGTCAGGCGGCGATCATCGCAAATATTTCAATGCCCGCGTTGTCCACGACGCGAACATTGCCTGCTATCAAAAACAAAGCTGATTTCGTTTCATTGACTGAATGTCGATCGCTTTTACGATTTGCAACGTCAAAGCGAGGTGGTCATTCATGCCGCAATCCGATCCCGACAGCGTCGCCCGCGAGGCCCTCCGGCTGATCGGGGCCGACCCGCAGAACTGGGTGCCTGATCGCGACGGAATCGATCACAACGTCGTCGTGGTCGGCGGTGGCCAATCCGGCGCGGCCTTCGCGTTTGCGTTTCGGCGCGCCGGGATCGGCAAGGTCTCGGTGATCGATGTCGCCGCCGACGCCGGCAAGGCCGGCGGGTGGCTGACGAGCGCGCGAATGCACAAGCTTCGCACCCCGAAGACGCTTCCAGGTCCGGAGCTCGGTCTGCCCGGGCTCGGTTTCCAGGCATGGTATGAAGCGCGCCATGGCGCGGCGGCCTTCGACGCGCTCGATCGGATTCCGCGGCTCGACTGGGCGGCCTATCTCGACTGGTATCGCCGCGTGACCGGCGTCGGCATTCGTTACGGTACGCGGCTGCTCCGCATCGAGCCCGCAGCCGATCATCTACGGTTACATCTGGAGCGGAGCGGGGTCACGACCATCGAGACCACGCGCAAGCTGGTGCTCGCAACCGGCTTTGCGGGTAGCGGGGGCGCCTATGTCCCCGACGCGCTGCGGGCCCTGCCGAAACGATTCCATGCGCACACATCGGAGAAGATCGATTTCAGGACGCTGCGTGGTCTCTCCGTTGCGGTGGTCGGGAGTGCTGCGTCGGCCTTCGATGCGGCGGCCGCGGCCCTTGAGGCCGGAGCGCGTGACGTTCACCTGTTTGCGCGCCGGGAAACCGTGGCCGCGTTGCCGGTCATTCGGATCCGCGGCTACCCGGGAGCCTATGACAATTATGGCAGCCTGCCCGACGGGGTGCGCTGGCATCAGGCGATCCGGTTCAGGCAGGCTGGGTCGACCCCGCCGCCGGATGCGATCTCGCGCGCGGTAGCCTTCCCCAATTTTCATCTGCACCTGGGCGCACCGTGGACCTCGGCGCAATTGAAGGGGGGGCGGCCGGTCGCGATCACTCCGCAGGGCGATTTCGCGTTCGATTTCGCGATTGCGGGGACAGGCTATTCCGTCGATCTGGGCGCGCAGTCAGAGCTCGGCGACTTCGCCGACGAAATCCTGCTGTGGCGAAATCGCTTCGTGCCGCCTGACGACGAGAAGGACGATCGCCTGGCGGCCTATCCTTATCTCGGGACCGGGCACGAGTATCTGGAGAAAGTTCCGGGCCGCGCGCCGTATCTGAAGGACATTCACGTCTTCAACCCGGCAGCACTTGTCAGCTTCGGCCTGCCGATCGGCGACGTTCCAAGCTTCAAGCGCGACATTCCGGGGATCACGGCCAGGATCAGCCGCGATCTGTTCCTGGCCGACCTTGCATCTCACGAGGCGCGCATCAACGGAGAGATCGCGGAGGATTTCACCGCCGAGCTCTATGCACCGGCTGTCTGGCGACCGCCGCAGCCCATCGCGGCGGAATAGCGAGGATCACGACTACATCATTCATCTCCGCCGTCGTTTCCGCGACCGGCGCATGGCGGAGCCTTGTCCAGGGGATCGCGGCGACGAGACCAACATCATGAGCAGCACGATCACCATCGACAACGTCATTCCGCGCGCCGATATCGTCAAACGTGCGGCCCGGCTCGGTGCCGAAATCAAGAATGTGAAGCTGTCGGGTGACCTGCCCGACGCGGTCATCCGCGCTGTCAACCAGGTGCTGCTCGAGCACAAGGTGATCTTCTTTCGCGACCAAGGGCACCTCGACGACGCCGAGCAGGAGCGCTTCGCGGTCAGGCTCGGTAAGCTCGTGCCGCATCCGACGGTCGGTGCGACCAAGGGCACTTCATCGATCCTGGAGCTCGATTCAGGTCGTGGCGGCGGTCGTGCAGACCAGTGGCACACGGACGTCACCTTCGTCGATGCCTATCCGAAAATCTCGGTGCTGCGTGGCGTTGTGATCCCGCCATACGGCGGCGATACCGTGTGGTCGAACACGGCGGCGGCCTATCTCGACCTGCCGGCGCCGCTGCGCAAGCTTGCCGACGAGCTCTGGGCGGTCCACAGCAACGCTTACGACTACGCGGTGAAGACGCCCGCGAGCGAAGCGGATCGCAAGCATTTCGACGAGGTTTTTACCGGCACGATCTATGAGACGGAGCATCCGGTCGTGCGGGTTCATCCCGAAACGGGCGAGCACACGTTGGTGCTTGGCAATTTCGTCCAGCGCTTTGTCGGCCTGCCGAAATATGACGGCCAGAAGCTGTTCGATCTGTTCCAGTCCCGCATCACGGCTCCCGAGAACACCGTACGCTGGACCTGGCAGGCCGGTGACCTCGCGATCTGGGACAACCGGGCAACCCAGCACTACGCCGTCAACGATTATGGCGATCAGCACCGCGTCGTCCGCCGCGCCACCATCGATGGGGAAGTGCCTGTCAGCGTCGACGGTCGTCACAGCGTGACGCGCGTCAAGGCGCCGAAGCTGCAGTCGGCGAAGGCAGCCTGAGCATGTCTCCTATTGGAGCAACACAATGAAAGCCATCATTCGAATTCTGCGTGCGCGGCGAGCCGCCGCGCGCCGCGCGGCGCGATTGCTGCTGGCCGGCGCCTTTGCGTTGGGTCTGATCGCTCCCGCCTTCGCCGAGCCGCCGCTCGACAAGAGCGAGATCCGGTATCAGGGCTGGGCGGGGCAGGTGACCTTCATCGAGCTCGCCGACGACCTCGGCTATCTGGCGCCCCTGAAGCTGAAATGGGTCGGCAACACCATCAGCGGCCCACAGGACATCCAGACCGTGGTGACCGGGGATATCGACATCGGCGGGGCTTTCTACGGCGCGATCCTCAAGCTGATCGCGGCAAAGGCGCCCATCAAGGCCGTGGTCGGCTATTACGGCTCGGACGCCAACACCTATAACGGCTACTTCGTCAGGGACGACAGCCCAATCAAGACCGCGCGCGACCTGATCGGCAAGAAGGTCGCCGTCAATACGCTCGGTGCCCATCTGGAATTTGTGCTCCGTGAGTATCTGGCGCGGAACGGCCTTAGCGCCGTCGAGGTCAAGCAGGTGACATTGGTGGCGGTCCCACCCGTCACCGCCGAGCAGGCGCTGCGGCAAGGCCAGGTCGAAGTGAGCACCCTTAGCGGCGTGCTGCGCGACAAGGCACTGGAGCGTGGCGGCATCCACTCGCTGTTCAACGACACCGGTCTGTTCGGCAATTTCACCGGCGGCTCCTACGTCCTGCGCGACAAGTTCATCAAGGACAATCCGGACATGGCCCGCAAGCTGGTCGAGGGGATCTCGCGCGCGATCCAGTGGGCGCAGACGGCGCCGCCCGATGAAGTGCGGGCTCGCTTCAACCGGATCATCGCGGAGCGCAAGCGCAACGAGGATGCCTCCTCGATCAAGTACTGGAAGAGCACGGGCGTCGCGAGCAAAGGCGGGGTGATCTCGGATGCCGAGATCCAGGTGTGGATCGACTGGCTGGAGAAGGACGGTCTGTTCAAGCCGGGCCAGGTCAAGGCCTCCGAGACCTACACCAACGCCTTCAACTATTTCCGTCCCGGCAAGACGGCGGAGGCCCGATGACGTCGGTCAAGATCAGCTTTGACAAGGTCCGCAAGGAGTTCGTCACACGAGGCGAAAAGGGCCGGCCGGCGGGCCGTTTCACCGCCCTCGAGGACATCACGCTCGATGTTCGCACTGGTGAGTTCCTGGCCCTGGTCGGTCCCAGCGGCTGCGGGAAATCGACCCTGCTCGATCTGTTGGGTGGGCTGACGACGCCGACCAGCGGCCGCATCCTGCTCGACGGGCGGCAGATCAAAGGGCCCGGCCGCGACCGCGGCATCGTGTTCCAGCAATACGCGCTGTTTCCCTGGCGCACCGCCCTGGAGAATGTCGAGTTCGGGCTCGACATCGCCGGGCTGAAGGCCGCGCAGCGACGCGAGATCGCGCGGCATTTCCTCGACCTCGTTGGCCTGTCCGGATTTGCCAGCCGCTATCCGCACGAGCTCTCCGGCGGCATGAAGCAGCGCGTCGCGATTGCCCGCAGTCTTGCTTACGATCCCGAGGTGCTGCTGATGGACGAGCCGTTCGCCGCGCTCGATGCCCAGACGCGCGAGACGCTCCAGACCGAGCTGCTGCGGATCTGGCGCGCCACCGGCAAGACCATCGTCTTTATCACCCATGGCATAGACGAGGCCGTAGCGCTTGGCCAACGCGTGGCCGTGATGACCTCGCGCCCGGGCCGGATCAAAGAGATCGTCGATATCCCCGCGGCCTTGCGCAGCGAAGATGAGGACGTGCGTTCGCTGCCGGAGTTCGGTCAGGTCAGGCACGAGATATGGAGCCTGCTCCGGGAAGAGGTGCAGAAGGCGCAGCAGGGACAATCGGCGGGCAGGGTCAGCGCAGGCCGTGTAGACCGTGAAGTGAAGGAAGTCGCTCATGTCTAGCCTGGAGATGCTGACATTGCTGGAGCTCGCGCATGGGCGGCGAGACGAGCACCCGGCGGCCGCGCGGTCACCGCTGGTGAGCGCGGCCCGCGCCGCGACCCGCGGTCTGGCAGCTTTCGGGCGCCGCTCCCTGCTGCTGATCGCCCTTCTGGCGCTCTGGGAAGCCGCGCCCAGGCTCGGCTTGATCGACGCGGTGTTTCTGCCGCCCTTCTCGGAAGTCATCGCCGCAGGCTGGCAGCTCGCGCAAACCGGCGAGCTCTATGACGACGCCTCCGCGAGCCTGCTCCGCGCCCTGAGCGGGTTTCTGGTGTCGGTCGCGTTGTTCGTCCCGCTCGGGCTGGCCGTCGGCTGGTACACAAGGCTCGGCGATCTGCTGAACCAGTTCATCGAGATTTGCCGCAATACCGCGCCGCTCGCGCTGTTGCCGGTGTTCATCCTGCTGCTTGGCATCGGCGAGCTCTCGAAGGTCACGATGGTGGTCTATAGCTGCGCCTGGCCGCTGCTGCTCAACACGATCGCCGCCGTCAAGCAGGTCGATCCGCTCCTGATCAAGTCGGCGCGCACCATGGGCGCGAGCCCGCAGCAATTGTTCCGCAAGGTCATTCTTCCGGCAGCGCTTCCGACCATCTTCGTCGGCATTCGCCTCGCCAGCGCCTCTGCCATGCTGGTGCTGGTCGCCTCCGAGATGGTCGGGGCGAAGGCGGGGCTCGGCTATCTCATCATCAACAGCCAGTACAGCTTCCTGATCCCGCAGATGTATTTCGGCATTATCGGGATCACCGTGATTGGGTTGGCATTCAATGCCGTCCTGGAGGCGTTGGAACGGCGCTTGATGCGATGGAAGGCGCAGGTCTCGGCGTGAGATCGTGGTTCAGGCGCCGCTCGGACTGTTTCGTGCGGTGGCCTGCGTCACAATGCTGTTCGGCGGCACGTCCTTGGTCAGCCAGACGTTGCCGCCGATGGTCGAGCCGCGGCCGATCGTGATCCGGCCGAGTATGGTTGCGCCTGCGTAGATCACGACGTCATCCTCGACGATCGGATGGCGGGCGTCGCCCTTGATCACATGGCCCTCGTCGTCGGTCGGGAAATGCCGGGCGCCGAGCGTGACCGCCTGATAGATCCGGACCTTGTTGCCGATGATGGCGGTTTCGCCGATCACGACGCCGGTTCCGTGATCGATGAAGAAGCCAGAGCCGATCCGGGCGCCGGGATGGATATCGATGCCGGTCCTTGTGTGGGCGATCTCCGACATCAGGCGAGCCACCAGCCGCGCGCCGATCTGGTAGAGCAGATGGGCAAGGCGATGGTGGATGATGGCGGTCATCCCGGGATAGCCGATCAGGATCTCGGGAAAATTCCGCGCCGCCGGATCTCCAACGAATGCCGCCCGCAGATCGTTGATCAGCAGCCCGCGGACCGACGGCAGTTGGGTGGCGAATGCGCGTGTCAGCTCGATCGCCTCTTCGTGCGCAAAGCCCGGCTCTAGCTCGTCGCCGACGAACAGCGCGCCGCGATGGACCTGCGCGCTGAGCGAATCCAATGCTGCGCTTAGCGTATTGCCGACGAAATAGTCGATGTTCTCGCCGTCGAGGTCGGATTGGCCGTAGTGGCGCGGAAACAGCGCCTCGGTGAGGCCGTCGAGGATCGCCTCCAGCGCGTCGCGCGAGGGGGCACGGCGAGCCTCGCCGTCTTGCCGGATGCTGTGGGTCTCCTCGCGGGAGGTGCGCAGCTCGGCCACGATCCGGTCGAGCTGCCAGCGGGCCGGTTGTCGGCTGACTGAGCCGGCTGACGACCGAGGCGATGGTGGCGGCGTTTCGCGTTTCATAGTTATGCCTTTCCCTGTCCTAGAGATCCGTTCCGACTGCATCGGAACGGGGCTCTCTATTCTTGTTTTGACGCGTTTTCCTCATGCGAACCGGTACCCACTTCGCTTGAAAACGCTCTAACGGACATGCGCCAGAGGAATGCTGACTTCGGCCAATAGGTCGAGATCGGCCTCGTGATCGATCTGGACATACTGTCCATTCCAGTAGGTGAGGCCGGACAGCCGGTGCGACAATTCCATGCTGGCGAGACGGCCCACGATGATGCCATAGGAATGCCGCTCGATGATCTCCTCGACCTGGCATTCGATCATCGCAAGCGAACGCTGCAGCAACGGCACGCTCGAGGCTCCATGGGTCCAGTCGGTGCCCTCGAAGCGCTCCCTGCCTTTCAGCCGGCCATCGCTGAAGCGCTCGGCCAGGACCTGCTGGTCGGAGCCGAGGATGTTGACGCCGAACAGCCGATGGCGGGCGATCGGTGCGAAGGACGATGCCTGCCGGTTGATGCTGACCAGCAACCGGGGTGGGCTGGCGCTGAGCGACGTCAGCGAGGTCACCGTCATGCCGGTGATGTCCTCACCTTGTCCTGCGGTGATGATGCAAACGCCGCCCGGGAGGCGGCGCATGACAAGGCGAAATTGACGCTCGATCTCGTGGTCGGCGTCCACAAGATGAATATCCGGCCTGCTCATCAGGATTCTCCCCTGCATTGCCTCGCCGGATTGGACCTCGCCAGAGCGTTTTCGAGCGAAGTGGATACCGGTTCGCGTGAAGAAACGCATCAAAACAGGAATTTAGGCTCCGTTCCGACTCGATCGGAACGGAACTCTAGAAGAAGCCCTTGGCGGGTAGCGGCGTGCCGCTGATCTCGTATTGTCCGATCGAGCGCGCTTTGAAGGTGTTTGGATTGTGCGACGCCAGGGTGCGCGCGTTGCGCCAGTGGCGGTCGAAATTAGTCGCCTTCTTGGTGGCCGATGCGCCGCCGACGTCGAACAGCAGGCTGCCGCTCCGGATCGCGAACTCGTCCGCAACGATCTTGGCCTTGGCCGACAGCAGCGCGGCCCTGTGCGCCGCATCGACGGCCTTTTCGTCGCCTGCATCGAAAGCATTGGTGGCGATATCGAGCGCCTCCGCGGCCGCAAGCACCACGGTCTCCGCCGCGAATGCGCCGCTGGCGATCTGGCCGACGGTCTGTTGCAGCAGCGGGTCGTCCGCCGGAAGCTCGCTGGGCGCGTAATAGAACGTCCGCTTGCGGGTCCGCACCAGGGCGCTGGCGTCGCGCAGCACGGCGCGCGCGATGCCGGCATTGATCGCAGTCAGGAACAGCTGGGCAAATGTGTTGGAGTAGGGAATGCCGTAGCCGGTATCCGGTGCGTCGAACACGGCTTCCTGGCGCTTGACGCGCACGTTGCGGAAGTGGGTGGTGCCGGTCGCCGTCAGCCGCTGCCCGAGGCCGTCCCAGTCGTCGATGAGCTCAATGCCCTCGCGGTTGACCGGAATTAGCACGGCAGCATTGGTGGCGGAAGTGTCGGCGGTGCGAACGAGGACGTAGTCCGAATACAGTGTGCCGGTGCTGTAGTATTTCGTGCCGTTGAGCAGGTAGTCGTCGCCGTCGGCAGTGAGTGTCGTGTTCGGCGTGACATTGCCGATCTTCGGCGTGTCGAGCTCGGTCGCCGCGAGCCCGATGATCGCGCCGTCGGCAACTGCCTTCTGCCACTGCCTGTGCTGATCGTCCTTCGGCCGGCGCACCAGGCGTTCGACGACGCTGAAATGGTTGCGCAGGATATGCGCGACATTGGCGTCGGCCTCGCCGAGACCAATGACGATCTCGAACAATGCGCGAATCGACAGGCCGGCGCCGCCGGATTCGATCGGAAGCCGCAACGCGCCGAGGCGGGCCTTGCGAATGAGATCGACTTGCGCGAACGGCAGGACGCGCTCGCGTTCGCGGTCGGCGGCGCCTTCCGCGATGCGGCCGAGCAGCGCGTCGATATCGGGTGCGCGGCTGGGCAGGCGGTCGGAAGGCTCCAGCGAGGTGGCGGACAGAGGCTTGTTCATTGGTATCACCCGAATGGCGTTGATTGATATGACGGCTGCTGATCAGAGCTGGGCCAGGTGGTCGGTGACTTTGATCGGCTCCGGGAGCACCTTGCGCGCGACCAGCCAGTCGGCGGCCCTTTGCAGCTCGGCGAGGAAGTTTTCGTCGTTGGCGGCGAAGTAGCGATACTGCCGGTTCAGCGCGATGAACTGGTCGCGGACCTGGTCGCTGTACTTGCCGGCCTTCTGCGCGATGTATTCGGCATCCTTGCTGTTCGCTGAGATCCACTTGCCTTCGGCGCGGAAGGCATCGTTGACGGCCCGGACCAGCGCAGGATTGTCGGTCGCGAATTTTCGGGTGGTCAGGTAGGACGTGTAATCGATCTGGAACTCGAGATCGCGACCTTCCAGGAAGATGTCGTGCGCCTTGTATTCGAGCCGCGCGATATCGACGCCCGGGCTCCACATCGACCAGGCGTCGACCTTCCCGGAGGCCAGCGCCGGCGCTGCGTCCGGCGGGTTGAGATAGACGAACGTCACCTTAGAGCGGTCGACCTTGTGCTTCTCGAGCGCCGCAACCAGCAGGAATTCGCCGAGACCCGAGCGGTTCACCGCCACCGACTTGCCGACGAGATCCTCGACCTTGTTTATGCCAGAGTCATCCCGCGCGATGATCGCCGTGGTGCGCGGCTCGTAGACCACGAATTGGGTGAACACCAGCGGCGAGCCGGCGATAATCGCGGCGAGTGCCGGCGTCGTGCTGCCGCCGAAGCTGAAATCGGCACTGCCGCCGGTCACAGCCTGCAGCGTCGGTGCATGATTGGGGAACGGCCCGAGCCACTCGACCTTGATGCCGTCCCTGGCCAGCAGCTTCTCGAACTCGCCGCGCTCCTTGGCGATCAGATTGAGGCCGCTCAAACCCCAGGTCAGACGCACCGTGTCGGTGACGCGGCCGGTCGCCGCATGCGCCGGCTCGGACAGGTCAAAGCCGGCAAGCGCGCCGATGCCGAAGGCGGCGCCGCCAAGGAAGCTGCGACGGGTGGGGTTGGTGAACCGGGGGATAGACATTGAGTGGTCCTCAGGCAGGAATGGGGTGAGAGGTGCCGACGCCGAGCTCCGCCAGCAGGTCGGTGCGGGCGATAGGCGCTGCGCCGTTACGTTTCATGCGATGCTCGAACGCGATCCGGCCCTCGCGCATCACCAGGATGCGGTCGGCGAGCGCGATCGCCTCGTCGACGTCGTGAGTGACCAGGAGGACGCCGGGTCGATGGACGGCGACCAGCTCGCGCACCAGATCGTGCATCCGAATGCGGGTCAGCGCATCGAGCGCTGCGAACGGCTCGTCGAGCAAGAGCAGCTCGGGCTCCTGCACCAGCGCGCGCGCCAGCGCCACGCGCTGCGCCTGTCCGCCCGAGAGGTTGCGCGGCCAGTCATCGAGACGGCCGCCGAGTCCGACCTCGGTGAGCGCGGTGGCGGCGCGCTGGCGGGCGTCGGTCGCATTGAGGCCGAGCGAGACGTTGCGCCACAGACTGTCCCAGGGCAGCAGCCGGTGCTCCTGGAAAACGACGGCGGGGCGCCGTGGTGCCGTGATGCGCCCGCCGTCGATCGCATCGAGGCCGGCCAGCGCCCGCAGCAGCGTGGTCTTGCCGCAGCCGCTTTCGCCGAGCAGGACGACGAACTCGCCGCGCTCGATGCGCAGGTTGAGGTTCTCGATCACCACGCGACTGCCATAGGCGCGATGCAGTCCCGTCACCGCGACGGCCGGCGCAATCGCGGCCGGTGAGGGCACGGCGTGCAGTGTCATCGCGCGCTTCCATAATTCGGATGCCAGGCCAATAGCCGTCGCTCCAGGGTGCGCGCGATGCCGTCGGCGGCGACGCCGATCAGCGCATAGATCGCGATCGTCAGCACGATCACGTCGGTGCGCAGGAACTCGCGCGCATCCATGGCGAGAAAGCCGATGCCGGACTGGGCGCCGATGGTCTCCGCGACCACCAGCGCCAGCCACGCGGTCGCCAGCGCATAGCGCACACCGGTCAGGATCGAGGGCAGGGCGCCGGGCAGGATGACGCGCCGGATCAGCTCGAGTGTCCCGAGGCCCTGGACGCGTCCGAGCTCGAGCAGCTTCGGGTCGACCTGCCGGATGCCCAGCGTGGTGTTGATGTAGATCGGGAAGGCGACGCCGAGCGCGACCAGGAAGATCTTCTGGGCTTCGCCGACGCCGAGCCAGACGATCACCAGCGGCAGCGCGGCGAGAAACGGGATCGCGCGGATCATCTGGATGCTGCGGTCGATCGCAGCCTCCGCGATTCGCGAGAAGCCCACGAGGATGCCGAGCGCGAATCCGACGCTGCCGCCGATCGCAAAACCGGCCGTTGCGCGCAGCAGGCTGGCGCCGAGATCGTTCAGCAGGCTTCCGGACGTCGCCAGCTTGAATGCCGTCCGGACGACCTTGCTCGGTGCCGGCAGCACCTGCGGCGAGAGCCAGCCGGCTTGCGCCAGCAACTCCCAGACGATCAGAAGCACGACCGGGGCGAGCCACGACAGCAGCAGCATGCCGCGCCGGTCGATCTCTACTCGTGCCTTCCGGGACGGCGATGCCGTTTGATCGCTGCGCGGCGTTGACTCAAACGCGATCGATGACGCAGCCTGTTCGAGGTTGCTCAAGTCTGTTCTGTCCTCGTCTAACATTGCGCGCGAGCATCATTGATCGCGCGCGGCATGGTCCGCCATTCTCTCGATCGACGGTTCGTCCGTTCGAAAGCGCGCGCGGCTCATGCGACGCAAACTGTCCCACGAATTTTCTCGAACAGAAATAGAGCCGTATTCCAATTGTCGCTACGTCCGGAGTTTTCTGGTTTATCGGCGCGCGCGGCGCGGCAAGGAAAATCTTTTGATGCGCCGCTGCTTGATCTGTCGCCGTGCTTCTTTGAAAACACACCGACGTAACGTCAGGGAAATCGGAGAGACGGCATGTCGACACGACCGCTTCGCTTTGGCATCTGGGCGCTGGTCCATGGTTCGCGCGCGGCCTATCAGGATCCAGAAGAGCCGTATGACGCATCGTGGGAGCGCAATCGCGACCTCGTGCTTGCCGCCGAGGCATTGGGCTACGATTCCACGCTGATCGCGCAGCACACCATCAATCCGCATCAGGAGGATTTCGATCAGCTCGAGGCCTGGAGCGCGGCGGCGGCCGTTGCGGCATTGACCAGCCGGATCGAGATCATCGCGGCCATCAAGCCCTATCTCTATCATCCGGTGGTTCTCGCCAAGCTCGCGCTCGGGATCGAGAACATCAGCCGCGGACGCTTCGCGATCAACCTGGTCAATGCCTGGAACCGGCCCGAACTCGACAAGGCCGGTATCGGCTTTGCCGAGCATGATGCCCGTTACGCCTATGGCCGCGAGTGGATCACGATTGTCTCGCGCCTGATGCAGGGCGAGCGGTTGACCTACAAGGGCGAGCATTTCGATGTCCGCGATTATCTGTTGCGGCCGTCGAGCCTCTACCGACCGCGACCATTGATCTATGTCGGCGGCGAGTCCGAGCCGGCGCGCGCTTTGGTCGCCGACCGCGGCGACGTCTGGTTCATCAACGGTCAGCCGCTCGAGGATGTTGCGGGCCTCATTGCCGACGTGGCGGCGCGGCCGCGGACGTCGGCGCCGCTTCGCTTCGGGCTGTCCGCCTTCGTCATCGCGCGCCAGACGCAGGCCGAGGCCCAGGCCGCCTATGAGCGGCTGCTTGAGCTGTCGCGGAAGGACGCCTCGATGAAGGCGATCCAGCGACAGAACACCGACCCGAAGGTCGTGATGATGCAGACCATGCAGAAGTCGGAGCGGGTCGGCAGCAACGGCGGCACCGCTGCCGGTCTGGTCGGCAGCTATGATGACGTGGCCGCCAGGATCGGGGCGTTCCATGCCGCAGGCATCGAGTTATTCATGCTGCAATTCCAGCCTTTCGAGGCCGAGATGGAGCGCTTTGCGAAGGAGATCATCCCGCGCGTCCGCGAAGCGTCATCTGTTGCGAATGACACCCCAGCACTGCTGGCGAGCTCGCGGTAACTGCGTCACGCGGTTGCGGCGGCTTCCGTCCGACGTGCAAAGCGGCTGATCGGCCGAGGCAAGCCAAAATGCTCACGCAAGGTGGTGCCGGCATAATCGGTTCGGAATAGACCGCGGCGCTGCAGGATAGGCACCACGCTGTCGACGAAGACCTCGAGTCCCGTCGGCAGCACGTCCGGCATCAGATTGAATCCGTCGGCCGCGCCAGCCTTGAACCAGGCCTCGATGTCGTCGGCGATCTGCTCGGGCGTACCGACGATGATGCGGTGTCCGACCCCGCCGCCGAGCGCGCGCAACAACTGCCGGACGGTGAGGTTGCCGCGGCGGGCAAGGTTCACCGTGCCCTGGAACATGGTGTGGTTGGCGTTGGCCGGCAGCGGCAGCGGATCGGGTAGCGGCTTGTCGAGCTCAAGGATCGCAGGATCGACCTGCAATGTGCCCGCGAGACGCGCCAGGCTGTACTCGATCGGAACCAGCTCCCACAGCTCATCCTGCCGCCGTTTCGCCTCGGCTTCGGTGCTGCCGATCACTGTGGCAAGGCCCGGCAGGATGACGATGGAGTCGCCGGCGCGGCCGTAGGTCGCGGCGCGGGCGCGCAGATCGCGCGCATAGGCGACGCCTTCCTCGATCGTCTGCGCCAGCGTGAACACGGCTTCGGCCTGCGCGGCAGCGAGGTCACGCCCGTCGCTCGAGCCGCCGGCCTGCACGGTCACCGGACGGCCCTGGGGCGAACGTGGCACGTTGAGTGGACCGGCCACGGCGTAATGGGCGCCGCGATGCGCGATCGGATGAACCTTCGACGTATCGACAAATCGCGCCGAGGACTTGTCGCCGACAAAGGCGTCGTCCTCCCAACTGTCCCACAGTGCATGGACGACCTCGGCGAACTCCTTGGCGCGCTCGTAGCGGGCCTTGTGCTCCAGCACGTTGCTGAGGCCGAAATTTCGGCTGGCCGACGTGTCGGCAGTGGTCACCGCATTCCAGCCGGCGCGGCCGCCGCTCGCGAGATCCAGGGTCGCGAAGCGGCGCGCGATGTTGTAGGGCTCGTTGTAGGTGGTCGAGGCGGTCGCGATCAGCCCGACATGGCTGGTCGCCGCGGCCACCGACGCTAGCACGATCGTCGGTTCCATCGACATGAAGGAGCGGTAGTCGATGCGGTCGGTGATCGCCGGTGTGTCGGCAAGGAAGATCGCATCGAGCTTGCCGCGTTCGGCGATCTCAGCCACGCGCACATAATGGCCGACGTCGAAGCAGGCGCGAGGATCGCTTTCGGGCAGCCGCCACGCCGACGCATAGACGCCGGAGTGCAGCAGGTTGACATTGAGGTGAAGCTGACGATCGGACATGGCTGCCACGCAGTGAGGTGAGACAACTCACGAAGTATCGCCTGTCAGGCCACATGAAAACGAACGACCGGCGCGTGCATGCAAAAAGAAATATCCGTCTCCGCTGCGTGATCTGCGGACAAATCCGGTGTCGATCTTCTGCAATGAACGGAACGTCCTCTCCGCCGCCGCATGAATATTCTGCCACGTGCCGCGGCAGGGGAAGCTTCGTCCAAGTCTGCGCAAATATCTGAAATTGCCAGAGCGGCCTGCGCGCGTAACGATGCTGTTGCGGCGCGTTGCAAGCAATCGGTGCCGCCCGGAGCACTGAACCATGACAGTCCACGAGCGACGCGCCGAACAGCGAACCGCGCCAGGCGGCTCGGTCGAATTCGACGCTGATGTGCTGGTGATCGGCGGCGGACCGGCGGGCACGTGGGCCGCGGTGAGCGCCGCCGAGCGCGGCGCTCGCGTCGTGCTCGCCGACAAGGGATTTTGCGGCACGTCGGGTGCCACCGCGGCTGCCGGCACCGGCGTCTGGTATGTCGATCCCAAGCCGGCGCTGCGCGAGGCCGCGATGGCCAATCGCGAAAAGATGGGCGGGCACCTGCAGGATCGCCGCTGGATGGCGCGCGTGCTCGACCAGACCTACGAGGACAGCAATCGTCTGGCCGCCTGGGGTTACCCTTACCCGGTCGACGACACCGGCAAGTCGCAGCGCAACTCGCTGCAAGGCCCCGAATATATGCGCTTGATGCGCAAGCGGACCAAGCAGGCCGGCGTCACCGTCCTCGATCACAGCCCGGCGCTGGAATTATTGCTCGACGAGGCCGGGGCGGTTGCGGGCGCGAGCGGCCTGCGTCGCCAGAAGCAGGATCGCTGGACCGTGCGCGCCAAGGCCGTCGTCATCGCGACCGGCGGCTGTGCGTTTCTGAGCAAGACGCTAGGTTCGAACGTGCTCACCGGTGACGGCTATCTCATGGCCGCCGAAGCCGGCGCCGAATTCAGCAGCATGGAGTTTTCCAATCCCTACGCGATCTCGCCGGCGTTCGGCTCGGTCACCAAGACGCTGTTCTATGGCTGGGCCAACTTCACCTATGAAGACGGCAGCTGGTGCTGCATCCAAAGGCGGTCGTTCCGCGATTGCCCGAGCCCTGCTTCGGGGGGCCGGTCTATGCGCGGCTCGACAAGGCCGACGCGGACGTCCAGCTGCACATGCGGGCCTCGCAACCGAATTTCTTCCTGCCCTTCGACCGCACCGGAATCGATCCGTTCAAGGATCGTTTTCCGGTTACGCTGCGACTGGAAGGCACCGTGCGTGGCACCGGCGGCCTTCGCATCGTCGACGAGACCTGCGCAACCACCGTCCCCGGGCTCTATGCCGCCGGAGATGCGGCGACGCGCGAATTGATCTGCGGTGGCTTCACCGGCGGCGGCAGCCACAACGCCGCCTGGGCGATGACGTCGGGGACCTGGGCCGGATGGGGCGCTGCCGGCTATGCAAGGCAGCTGGGCCCAGCACGTCAGCGACGACTGGCGTCCGCCGGCACCGTCGCGTTCCGAAGCAAGGCGGGTCGCGCGTTTGAGCCCGCCACGCTGACAAAAGCGGTCCAGGACGAGGTCTACCCGTATGAGCTGAACTACTTCCGGCACGCCTCGCGTCTCGAAAGCGCCCTCGAGCGGCTGGATGCGGCGTGGGTCGATGCATCATCGGCCGATGCGGCGAGCAAGGACGATCTGCTGCGTGCCCGCGAAAGCGCGGCGATGCTGGCCACAGCGCGATGGATGTACCGCAGCGCACTGGCGCGTCAGGAAAGCCGCGGCATGCATCGTCGTGACGATTATCCCTATCAAGACGACCGCCAACGCCATTACGTGACGAGCGGCGGCTTGGACGAGGTCTGGACCACGGTGCGGCCGCATGCCGATGCCAGCTACTCAGAGGCCGCGGAATGATCGAGGTGATCGACGCCGAGCGCTGCACGTCCTGCGACATTTGCGTGAACGTCTGCCCCACCAATGTCTTCGACAAGACGGAGGGGATCCCGGTGATCGCCCGTCAGGGCGATTGCCAGACCTGTTTCCTCTGCGAATTGTATTGTCCCGAGGACGCGCTTTACGTGTCGCCTTATGCGGAGGAGCCTCGCCCGACCGACGTGGTCGCGTTGCGGCAGACTGCCGCGTTGGGCAGCTACCGCCGCGCGGTCGGCTGGACCGACGAGACGCGCGATCTCCGCGGCATCGATCGCAGCTATCTGCTCTTTGGTCATTGAGCCCGGCTGCTCCCGGCGACCGAAGCCATTTCCTAATTGGACCGACTGAATGAATGTACATCAATCCCTGACGACGGCGCAGGCTGTTGCGCCGCTGCCGCCCATCCCGCTCGCATCAGGCGCGAGCGATGCCATGATCCGTTTCGAGGCCGTCTCGAAGGTCTATCCGGCCTATCGCGACAAGCCGAGCGTGCATGCCCTGCAGGCGATCGACTTCGCGATTCCGCGCGGGTCCATTACCGGCGTGATCGGCCGCTCCGGCGCAGGCAAGTCCAGCCTCGTGCGGCTGATCAACGGCCTGGAGAAGCCGTCGAGCGGCCGCGTCGTCGTCGATAACAGCGAGATCTCGGCGCTTGCCGGCCGCGCGCTGCGGTTGGCGCAGCGCTCGATCGGCATGATCTTCCAGCACTTCAACCTGCTGTCCTCGCGCACCGCGGCCGACAACATCGCCCTGCCGCTCGAGATCGCCGGCTGGGCCAAGGCCGACATCAAGGCCCGTGTGACTGAGCTGCTCGCGCTCGTCGGCATCGCCGACAAGCACGACCGCTATCCGTCGGAACTCTCCGGCGGACAGAAGCAGCGGGTCGGCATCGCGCGAGCGCTGGCGACGCGGCCGAGCGTGCTGCTGTCGGACGAGGCGACCTCCGCGCTCGATCCGCAGACCACGCGCGCGATCCTCGACCTGCTCGCGAACATCAACCGCGAGCTCGGCGTGACCATCGTGCTGATCACCCACGAAATGTCGGTTGTGCGCCAGTTCGCGAAGGAAGTGGTGGTGCTGGACGCCGGCCACGTCGTCGAAAGCGGCCATGTCGCCGACATCTTCACACATCCCCGGCATCCGGTCACGCAGGCGTTCCTTTCCGAGGTGATCGGGGACAGTGTTCCGGTCTCGCTGGCGAGCCGCCTTTCGCCACAGCCGGTTGCCGGCGGGCAGGCGGTCCTTCGCGTGCAGGTGCGCGGCACCGAGGCCGGCGACACCGTGGTGGCGCGGCTTTCGCGCGAACTTTCCCATGACGTGGCGCTGCTGTCGGCCCGCATCGATGAGATCGGCGGCCAGCACGTGGGCTCGCTGATCCTCAGCATTCCCGGCGGTGAAGCCGCGGCCAGGCAGGCCCTAGCCTATCTTTCTCAGCATGACATTCTGGTGGAGCGTCTCGGCCATGTCGCGTGAACTCATCAACCTGATCGTTCAGGCCACGGGCGAGAGCCTTTTCATGGTCTCGGTGGCCGCGCTGGTTGCGACCGCGCTGGGCCTTCCGCTTGGTGTCTTCCTGGCGACCAGCCGGAAAGGCGAGCTGTTCGCCGCGCCGTCAGCCAATGGCCTGCTCGGCGTGATCGTCAATGCGGCCCGCTCGACGCCGTTCATCATCCTGGTGGTTGCGATCATTCCTTTCACGCGGCTGATTGCCGGCACCTCGATCGGATCGGGCGCGGCAATCGTGCCGCTCACCATCGCGGCGACGCCGTTCATTGCCCGTCTGGTCGAGGCGGCGATCCGCGAGGTCGATGCTGGTCTGATCGAGACAGCATCCTCGTTTGGCGCGAGCCCGCTCCAGATCGTGTTCAAGGTGCTGATCCCCGAGGCGCTGCCCGGCCTGTTGCTGGCGCTGACGCTCGCCGTGGTCAGCCTGCTCGGCTACTCCGCGATGGTGGGCGCGGTCGGCGGCGGAGGGCTTGGCGATCTCGGCATCCGCTACGGCTACCAGCGCTTCATGCCGGAGATGATGCTGGCCGTCGTCGTCGTGCTGATCGCACTGGTGCAACTCGTCCAGAGCGCCGGCGACTATCTGGCGCGCCGGGTCAACCGCCGGCTGCGGCATCGCTGAAGGTGCGGCGGCGTCACGATCCCTTCGGTGCCCAGATCTTGACGTCGCCGGTATCGACCTTGCGTGGCAGTAGACCTTCCGCTGTGAAGGTATCGGCGATCTTCTGCTGCTCGGAAAGGCCGGCCGCGGTGACCACGCCGACCTTGTAGGAGCGATGGCTGTTGGCCTCCTCCACCGTGGCGGCGTCGATGCCCCACAGGCCGGCGAGCAGCGCCGCGGCCACGTTCGGATTGGCTTTGACCCAGGTGCCGGTTTCGACCAGCCTGGCAAAGATCACATTCAGTGCATCGGTCCGCTTTTCGGCGAACGCGGCCGACGCGAGATAGTAGCGCTTGTAGCTTGCGAGCCCGCCGCTGCCGTCGGTCAGGATGCGCGCGCCGGACCGGCGTTGCGCGCTGCTGAGGAACGGATCCCAGGCGACCCAGGCGTCGACATTGCCGCTGACGAATGCCGCGCGGCCATCGGCCGGCGTCAGATAGGCCGGCGTGATGTCCTTGAAGGACAGTCCGGCCTTGGCGAGCACCGCCAGCAGCAGGAAGTGGCTGCCCGCGCCCTTTGTCACCGCGACCTTCTTGCCCTTGAGATCGGCCAGCGCTTTGATCGCGGAATCCTTCGGCACCAGGATCGCCTGCGCCGATGGAGAAGCGGTTTCCTCGGCGACGTAAGCGAGCTTGGCGCCGGCGGCCTGGGCGAAGATCGGCACGGTGTCGGCGACGTCGGCTCCGAAATCGATGCTGCCGACATTGATGGCCTCGAGCAGCGGCAGGCCGCTGGTGAACTCGTGCCACGACACGGTGATGCCGAGCTGCGCCAACGCCTTCTCCAGCGCGCCGTTGGTCTTCAGGATCGCGGTCAGCGTCGACGATTTCTGGTAGCCGATCCGGATTTCCTCGGCGGCCGCAGGCCGAACCAGCGAGGTCATCGCAAGCAGCCCGATGGCGGCGACAGCAAGACGGCGCGACATCGCAGTCGCCGATGATGCGGCCTGCGCTTGCGGGATGGGGCGGGCAAAGATGGGCATGGCAAGTTGTCCTGAGCCGGTTCGATCTTTTGCCATTTGTGTGCAATCGGTGCGCCGGAGGCAATCGCGGAGAAGTCGTCCGAACGAGTGCAATTTTCTCTGCAAGCGAAGTCCGCGAGAAAAGTATTTTTGGCCTGCGCGTTGCAGCCGGCATCAGCAGATAAGTCGCTCGCTGCGCCAAGATGCCCGGCCGGCTCCATTCTCTTTTCATCGCGCCCACAGCAGCGGCGACTCGTCATGGGGAAAAATTTGGATTCTCATTTCATTGATTTCGTCCCCGGCGCGGGCGATGAGCTTCATAGCGAGTTCAGTTCCATGGAGACCAAGATGTTGCTTCGATCGATTTTCGCTCTTGCAGGCGTTGTTGCGATCTGGTCGACCGCCGCCGCGGCAGAAACCATCAAGATCGGGGTGACGCCGGGTCCGCATGCGCAGATCCTCGAGGCCGTGAAGCCGATCGCTGCCAGGCAGGGGCTCGACATCCAGCTCCTCGAGTTCTCCGATTACGTGGTGCCGAACGCCGCGCTCGACGCCGGCGAGATCCAGGCCAATTCGTTCCAGAATCAGCCCTACCTGGACAACCAGAAGGCCGATCGCGGCTACAAGATCGAGGCCGTCGGCCTGACCGTGAATTTCCCGATCGGCGTCTATTCGCGCAAGCACAAGAGCTGGGCCGACGTTCCTGACGGAGGCAAGGTCTCGATCCCGAACGATCCGACCAATGGCGGCCGCGTACTGCTGCTGCTGCGCGACAAGGGCGTGATCAAGCTGAAGGACGGTGTCGGCTTCAAGCCGACGGTGCTCGACATCACCGAGAATCCCAGGAAGCTGAAGTTCATCGAGGTGGACGCGGCGCAGGCGCCGCGTGCGCTCGACGACGTCGATGCTGCCGCGATCAACACCAATTATGCAACCCAGGCCGGCCTCGATCCGGTCAAGGATCCGATCCTGCGCGAGGATCCGAAGGGCCCCTACGTCAACCTGATCGCCGTCCGCACCGCCGACAAGGACAAGCCCTGGGTCAAGATCCTCGTGGACAGCTATCACACCCCGGAGGTCAAGGAGTTCGTGCTGACCAAGTTCAAGGGCGCCGTGCTGCCGAGCTGGTAGTTACCGATCCAATTGTCGAGGGAAGATGATGCGTATCCTGATGATGGGGGTTGCCGCGGTAGCACTCTTGGTCGGCACCGCGAGGGCCGAGACGATCCGGGTCGGCGTCACGGCCGGACCACATGCCGAGATCCTGGAGGTCGTCAGGAAGGTGGCTGCGGGCCATGGGTTCGACATCAAGGTGGTCGAGTTCACTGATTACGTGATCCCCAACCAGGCGCTGGCGCTGAAGGACCTCGAGGCCAACTCGTTCCAGCACGAGCCGTACCTGAAGAACCAGATCGCCAAGACCGGCTGGAAGATCGTCAAGGTCGCCAACACGATCGGCTCGCCGCAGGGCGTCTACTCGCAGAAGTACAAGAAGCTCGCGGACCTTCCGGAAGGCGCCCGCGTCGCCATCGCCAACGATCCCTCCAACGGCGCGCGTGGCCTGATGATCCTGGCCCTGCATGGCGTGATCAAGCTCAAGGATCCCAACAACGTCGCGTCGACTATTGCCGACATCACCGACAATCCGAAGCATCTGCGCTTCGTCGAGCTTGATGCCGCGCAACTGCCGCGTTCACTGCAAGATGTCGACCTGGTCTCGATCAACAACAATTATGCGGTTCAGGCCGGGCTCAATCCCGCCACCGATGCCATTGCTCGCGAGGCGGCCGATGGCCCGTGGGTCAACATCGTTGCCGTGCGCGAAGCGGACAAGGACAAGCCCTGGGTCAAGCAGTTGATCGACGCCTACCATTCCGAAGAGGTCAAGGCGTTCCTCGAGAAGCGCTTCAAGGGCACCTACATCGCAACCTGGTGACGGGCGTTCATCGCCCATCGCCAGGAGGTTTCCAGGCTGATCTATTCGGCGGCCTCGGTGCGCGCTGCCGGCGAGGCGCGGCGGAAGCCGGCGCCGGGATGCGTGGCGTCAAGATAGGGTCCGCGTCCGGGGAACAGCTTCTCGCGAAGCGTGCCTTCGCGATAGGCTGTCTTGTAGACCCCGCGTGACTGCAATTCCGGCACGACGAGGTCGACGAATGACGTCAGCGATTCCGGCGCGACGAGGCGGAACAGGTTGAAGCCGTCGACGTCGGTTTCGTCGACCCAGGCGATCAGCTCGTCCGCCACGTCCTGGGGTGAGCCGACCACGAATGGCGAGCGTGCGCCGACCCGGCTCAGCGTCGCGAGATCGCCGACCTTGACCGGCCGGTCGCTCCGCAACGTGAAATTCTCGACCATCGACTGGATCGCGTTGCTCTCGACATATTGCACCGCCTGGTCGGGGCGATAGTTCGAGAAATCGATGCCGGTCCAGCCCGAGAGCAGAGCCAGCTGGCCGGCTTGATCGACATACCCTGCGTACTCCTCGAGCAGATCGTTGGCCTCCGCGCGCGTCGGGGCAACGATCACGGTCGCGCCGGCGAACAGGCGGATATCATAGGGATCGCGTCCGAACGCCTTGGCCGCCTCCCTGATCTCGCGTACGGCGCGGGCTAGAATGGGCTTGGTCTGGCCGTTGAGGAAGATCGCCTCCGCGTGCCTCGCCGCGAAGGCGCGGCCGCGCTTCGAGGTGCCCGCCTGATAGAGCAGGGGCGTGCGCTGTGGCGAGGGTTCGGCGAGGTGGATGCCGTCGACCCGGTAATGAAGTCCCTGGTGCCGCACATTGTGGATCCTTGCCGGATCAGTGAACACGCGCGCTGTCCGGTCACGGCGGACCGCGCTGTCCTCCCAGCTGCCTTCCCACAACTTGTAGGCCGCGGTGAGGAATTCCTCGGCCGCCTCGTAGCGTTCATCATGCGCGCGGTTGGCCTCAAGACCCATTCCGCGGGCGCCGCTGTCGAGATAGCCGGTGACGACATTCCAGCCGATCCGCCCCTCGGTGAGGTGATCGAGCGTCGAGAAGCGGCGGGCGAACTGGTAGGGATGCTCGTAGGTGAGGTTGGACGTGATGCCAAAGCCGAGATGCTTCGTTGCATAAGCCATGGCGGAGACGAGCAGGGTCGGCTCGGCGTTCGGCAATTGAACGGCGTGACGCAGCGCCGTCTCAGGACTGCCGCCGTAGACGTCATAGATGCCAAAGACGTCGGCGAGGAAGATGCCGTCGAGCAGGCCGCGTTCGGCTGTTCTGGCGTAGTCAACCCAATAGTCCAGCGAGTTGTAGTTAAGTGAAGTGTCGCGCGGATGCGACCAGAGGCCGGCCCAGTTGTGGCTCGGCGCCATCATGTTGAACGCGTTGAAACGAAGTTCCTTCGGTCTGGTCATCGCGCGATTCCGCCAATTGAGGACTGAGAGGTGATTTATCACGACCGCTGCGCGGCTTTATTTTCTATTCGCAAAGACAGGATCAAAATCGTGCTCCATCTTCGATCCGGCGCAGCAGAGATTCGTTTGTTCAACGTCGTGGTGCTGTTCGAAATGACGGCATGCGCGACATGGCGCATTGATTTGCAGGCTCGATCAGCTGATGGCTCATCAACTCCGCTGATCCGTTCAACACGGCGGCGCAGTGAAACAAATGTTACGCGATGGGAGCAGCGGCTGAAAAATTAGCGACGCCATCAGACGTGCGGTCAGCACGCTCATCGCTATTTTCGCCGACGTCTCGACAGTCGCGGACGCTGCTGCGCATCATTCTCTGCCTTTTGATGCTGGGTCCATGGATTTCAGGAGATTTCGAAATGCCGATCGAAACCAAGAATGTCGAGACGCTCGCCTTGCATGGCGGATCGTACCGATCCGACCCGGCGACCGGCGCCGTGGCTGTTCCGATCTACCAAACGACGTCCTTTCAATTCGAGAATACCGATCACGCATCGCGGCTGTTCGCCCTGGAGGCGATCGGACAGATCTACACCAGGATCAAGAACCCGACGGCTGACGTGTTCGAGGAGCGCCTGGCCGCGCTGGAAGGCGGCGTTGGCGCTCTGGCCGTAGCGTCGGGCCAGTCGGCGACGGCTTACGCGATCTTCAACATCGCGCAAGCCGGCGACAATATCGTCTCATCGACCGATCTGTACGGCGGCACGTTGACGCTGCTGTCGCAGACGCTGAAGCAGTTCGGCATCGAGGTTCGCTTCGTCGATCCGGCCGATCCGGAAAACTTCCGCCGGGCGACCGATGCGAAGACCCGGGCCTACTTCGCCGAGACGCTGCCGAACCCCAAGCTCAACGTGTTCCCGATCAGGGAAGTCGCGGATATCGGCCGTTCGCTCGGCGTGCCGCTGATTCTCGACAACACCGCCGTCCCGCTCATTGCGCGCCCGTTCGAGCACGGCGCGGCGATCGTCGTTTATTCCGCGACAAAGTATATCGGCGGCCACGGCACATCGATCGGCGGAGCGATCATCGACGGCGGCAATTTCGACTGGGCGGCGCACGCCGAGCGCTTCCCGTTGCTGACGCAGCCGGACGATGCCTATCACGGCGCGATCTGGACCGAGGCAGCCAAGCCGCTTGGCCCGATCGCCTACATCCTGCGCGCACGCGTGAAGCTGCTGCGCGATCTCGGCGCCTCGGTCGCTCCCCAGAACGCATTTCAGTTCATCCAGGGACTCGAGACCTTGCCGTTGCGGCTGCGTCAGCACAACGAGAACGCGATCAAGGTCGCGAATTTCCTGGCACGGCATCCCGCCGTTTCGCATGTGATCTTTCCCGGACTGCAGAGCGGGGAGGACCGGCGCCGCGCCGATCTCTATCTGAAGGGCGGCTATGGCGGGCTGGTCGGCTTCGAGCTGAAAGGGGGCGTCGAGGTCGGCCGTCGTTTCATCGATGCGCTGAAACTGTTCTATCACGTCGCCAATATCGGCGATGCGCGCTCGCTGGCGATCCATCCGGCGTCGACCACCCATCAGCAGCTGAGCGCCGCGGAGCAACTCGCGGCAGGCGTGACGCCCGGCTACATCAGGCTTTCGGTCGGCATCGAGCATCCGGACGACATCCTCGCCGACCTCACCCAGGCATTGGCCGAGGCTGAAGCGGGAAGCCGCGGCCGCAAGGCGGCCTGATCGATCCCTGAAGACGGAGTTGAAACCGAGACCATGAAGACATTGTTGCGCCTGGCGCAGGCAGCTGGCGTGCTGCTTGCCATGACTGCGGCCGCCGTTGCGGACGAACCTCTCAAGATCGCGACCAGCGCCGGCCCGGTCGGTCAGCTGGCTGCCTTTGCCGCCAAGCTCGCCAAGGACAAGGGGCAGGACGTCAAGATCGTCGAGCTGTCGGACTGGGTCGCGTTGAACGAGGTGGTAAATAGCGGCGATGTCGACGCTAACCTGTTCCAGCACGCCACCTATCTCGCGATCCAGAACAAGCAGCGCGGTTTCAACCTGATCCAGGTCGACAAGGTCGGCGTGATCGCGCCCGTCGGGCTGTTCTCGAAGAAGATCAAGTCGCTCGACGAGATCAAGTCCGGCGACAGCGTTGCGATCCCGAACGAGCCGCTCAACGGCGCGCGTGGCTTGATCCTGCTCGAACGCGCCGGACTGATCAAGCTGGCGCCGGGCAAGGGTTTTTCGGTGAGCCGGTTTGATATCATCGAAAATCCCAAGAACCTGAAGATCGTCGAGCTCGATCCGGCGCAGACCTACCGGTCGCTCGACGACGTCTCGCTTGCGCTCGTTAATATCACCTATCTGATACCGGCCGGCGGTGATCCGAAATCGGCGCTGGTGATCGACCGCACGGTCGATGATGGTCTCGTGCTGCGCTTTACCGCGCGGCCGGACAAGAAGGACGATCCGCGCCTGAAGGCCTTCATCCAGGTCTTCAACTCGCCCGAGGTCAAGCACTTCATCGAGGAGAAGCTGCCGGCGTTCATTCCGGCCGGCTTCGGCAGCTAGGGCGTTGAAGTCGACGCCGGTTCGCGTGAAGAAAGCGCGTCAAAACAAGAGGCTGCAGTTTCGGTTCTGATTGATCAGAGCCGAAGCTTCTAGACGCGCGCGAGGGATGCGAGCCGCCGCTCTTCGTCGGAGCGGACCAGCAGAGTGGCGAGCTCGGCGCATTGGTTGCGGATGACGGGAATTGCGCTGATCTCCCAGAACGCGGCGCGCGTGAGCGGGCCGACGGCATACAGGCGGCGTGACGGCACGCCGTCGTGACCGATGATCGCGCAATTGCGATCGGTTTCGATGCCGATGCGGAGCGGATCGACGCGCGCCAGGCCACGCTCGAGCAGGCTGCGCACCGCGGGATTGGCGGTTGCGCGTGGATCCTTGACGATGCCGGTGCAGTCGACGATGGCGCCGACGTGCATGCGACGGAGCCTGCTCTCGCCGCGCCGCCGGTAACTGACGATCGCGCCTGTCCGGTCGGGCTCGGCCGAGATCAGCTTTGCGGCTATCGGGGGTGAGCCGGCCTCCATAGATTGCTTCAGTGATCCGGACCTCCACTTGCGGCGCCATCCGGTGCCGGTACGTCCCACCAGGCACGTGCGTGTTCGAGGAACCGGCGCTTGGACGAAAGCGGGAGCTCACGCCACAGCCGCTGGGTGTGGGGGGCGAAGCCCTCGATCACGCTGCGCCAGTCGCCGCCCGCAGCGATGTGCCGGTCGATGCGGCCGCGAAGCCAGCGAAGCAGGCTGCCGATTCCGGAGCCGAAGGGGACCTCCGCCTCCTCGATGCGCACGGCGTCGACCCGGCGGTGCGGTTTCGCGAGAAGGCCCCGGCGCGACATCGCAACGATCGGCCCGCGATGCCCGTCGCGGAGCAACGACAGCACGTAATCGACCATCGTCGGCCCCGTGCCGAGGATCAGGACGGTCGCGTCGTCGGCGATCGCAGCGACAGACGGTACCGCCCAGGGACCGGCATGTCCCGGACTGTTCGCGCGTGGATCGTGCCCGGTTGCGAGAACGACGATGTCGCCGATCAGCTGCCGGCCGTCGTCGAGGCTGGTGGCGACGTTGCCCCGCCGTTCGCGGATCGCGATGCATCTGGCGTGCGCGATCGACAGGCGTTGGATGTCGGCCTGATCGGACGCCTATTGCTCGAGCAGACTGGCAATGTAGTCGCCAAAGATGCGCCGCGGCACGAAGCAATAGGGATCAGGGCAGAGCGTCGCGTCCGCCCCGCGCGAGATCAGCCAGTGCCAGAAATGATCCGGCTGATCGGGCAGCGCGCTCATATTGGCGACCCGTACATTGAGCAGATGATCCGGATTGCCGGTATGATAGGCGATGCCGCGCCCGATATCGGGGCCCTGCTCGATCAGGCTGACCCGGACATCGTCCGCCGATTGACGCAGCAACTGATGTGCCAGCAGGACGCCGCTCGCGCCGCCGCCGACGATGATGACGTGACGCGCTCGAGGAGCTGTCATGCTATCGCTCTGTGCGTGATCCTGCCGCTCGACATGTGCGGCGTAGGCAGACTGACGTCAGCGTGGCGATGGATCACATCTGCCGCGGTCTCGATTGGGCATGCGTCGCGGCAACGAGCGATCAGCCGTGAGGACCAAACAGAAAGAGTTCGTGCATGTCCTTGCCGTCGGGGTTGGCAGCGCGCGCTAATCGCCGCTGCCATCTCTTCAGCCGACGGGCCGCGCGACGAAGGACGTGGAGCCAAGAGGATGTCCGCACCCAGAGCCTCCTTCGCATTCCGAGCCGTTCGATGAACGATAACACGCTCCTGTTCGGGACGCGCGCGAAACTCGGCGGCGCCGCGAACTTTGCAATCAGACGCGCATGACGAGGCGATTTGCAGCAGAGAGATGCTCTCGCGACGCTGCGCCAGGAAAATTCATTCCGGGCAATGTTGCCCGATCGCCGGGCTTATGGAATTGTCCGACCGGATGGTCAATAAATAGCAGTTCGGAGGCGCCGGGGCTGTGGTCCCGGAACCTTGCGACTATTGACTGACATCTCTGGACGATGGCCGAACGGCCGCCTGGTGGAACGGACAAGACATGGCCCGATCGCGCGCCAAGGACTATGACGACAAGCGCCTCTCGATGCTGCATCGCTCGGCCGAGCTGTTTGCCGCATCGGGATATGTCGGCACGTCGATGAACACCATCGCCGATGCCTGCGGTGTTTCGAAGGCTCTGCTCTATCATTATTATCCCGACAAGGAAGCGATCCTGTTCGATATCCTGTCGTCGCATCTCGCGAAACTGGTGGCGGCACTCCGCAAGGCGAGCGCACAGGCCGGCGATCCGGCCGCACGCTTCAGGACGATCGTTGCGACCCTACTCGAGCTCTACCGGCATGCCGACGCCGAACATCAGGTCCAGATCTCAAGTCTCAAGCTGTTGCCGAAGGATAAGCAGCAGCCGCTGCTCGCAAGCGAGCGGATCCTGGTCGGGATCATGTCGGATGCACTCGCTGCCGCCGTGCCGGCGGCGAAGCAGAAGCGCGTGCTCAAGCCGCTGACGATGAGCGTCTTCGGCATGCTGAACTGGCATTACATGTGGTTCCGCGAGGGCGGGCCGATGACCCGCGCCGAATATGCCGGTTTCGTCGCGCAGCTCGTGCTGGCCGGCGCCGACGATGCCGCGGCCGCCGCCACCCGGCCGCGCGGCAAGGCGAAATCGGCCGGCCGCAGCCGGCAGGCCGAGTTGCTTTGACGCGCCTCTTAACCCCGCATCGCGTTCATGGTCAGCAGCTCGTAGGTCGCCGCGGTTTCGCCGGTGCCGGTCGTGATCTCGACGTCCCAGCGTACCTCGCCATATTGCTTGTTGCGCGGCATCTTCTCCTTCGCGGTCAGCCGCACCTGGATCTGTTCGCCAGGCTGGACGGGTTTGACGAAGCGCAGCGAGTCGAGGCCGTAATTCGCCAGCACCGGCCCATAGTCGGGATCGACGAACAGGCCGGCCGCAAACGACAGCAGCAGGTAGCCATGCGCGACGCGGCCCGGGAAGAACGGATGCCCCTTGGTCGCTTCCTCGTCCATATGGGCGTAGAAGGTGTCGCCCGTGAAATGCGCGAAGTGCTCGATGTCGTCGAGCGTGATCTGCCGTGCCTTCGAGACCAGCGTGCGGCCGATCTCGAGATCGTCATAGTGATAGCGGAACGGGTGCAGGTCGCCTTCGAGCATCGGGCTGCCCTTGAACCAGCGGCCGGTGACGCCGCTCAGCATCGTCGGCGAGCCCTGCAAGGCGGTGCGCTGCATGTAGTGCTGGAGGCTGCGGACGCCGCCCAGTTCCTCGCCGCCGCCGGCCCGGCCGGGGCCGCCGTGAACCATCTGCGGCATCGGCGAACCGTGTCCGGTGTGCTCGCTCGCGCAGTCGCGGTCGATGATCGCGACACGGCCGTGAAAACTGCCGATGCCAAATGCCAGTTCGGTCGCGGCCGGGATGTCGTGCGTGTAGATGGATGCGACGAGGCTGCCGCCGCCGCGATTGGTCAGCGCGATCGCCTGCTCCAGGTCGTCGTAACCCATCACGGTGCTGACAGGCCCGAACGCCTCGATCTCGTGGACCGCGGATGCGGCGAGCGGCTTGGCGCAATGCAGCAGCAGCGGCGGAATGAAAGCGCCGCGCGTCGCGTCGGCATCGAGCAGCGCGAAGTCGCCGGGATCGCCGGCCACCAGTTCGGCTTCGGTGCGAAGCTTCGCGACATGGGCAAGCACATCGCTCCGCTGGCCGAGCCCGACCAGCGGCCCCATCCTGACCTTGTCGTTTTCGGGATTGCCGATCGTGACCTTGGCCAGGCGGTCGCGCAGCGCCGTGATCACGGCGTCGAGCTGCGCTGACGGCACCAGCGCGCGGCGAATCGCGGTGCATTTCTGCCCCGCCTTGACCGTCATCTCCTTCGCCACTTCCTTGACGAAGAGGTTGAACTCCGGACTGCCCGGTACGGCGTCCGGAGCGAGGATTGCGGCGTTCAGCGAATCCCGTTCGGCGATGAACCTGACCGCTTCGCGCGCGATGACCGGATGCCGCTGCAGTTTTTGCGACGTGTCGGCCGAGCCTGTGAAGGACACCACGTCCTGGCAGGTCAGATGGTCGAACAAGTCGCCGGTCGATCCGATGATGAATTGCAGCACGCCTTCGGGCAGCGCGCCGGATTCGGTGATGATCCGGACCAGCTCGTGGGCGACATAGGAGGTGACCGTCGCGGGCTTGGTCACGACGGGCACGCCGGCCAGCAGCGCCGGCGCCAGCTTCTCCAGCATGCCCCAGCACGGGAAGTTGAATGCGTTGATGTGCACGGCGACACCGTGCAGCGGCGTCACGATATGCTGACCGGCGAATGCGCCACCCTTGGAGAGCCCCTCGACATTGCCGTCGAGCAGGAATTTGCTGTTCGGAAGCTCACGGCGGCCCTTGCCGGCATAGTTGAACAACGTGCCGATGCCGCCGTCGACGTCGATCATTGCATCGGTTCGGGTTGCGCCTGCATGGAATGACAGTTTGTAGAGCCGGTCCTTGTGCTGGGTCAGATAGTCGGCCAGCGCCTTCAGTAGGCCCGCGCGCTGGTGGAACGTCAGTTTTCTGAGATGTTTGCCGCCGATTGCGCGGCCATAGGCGAGGATCTCGCGCATGTCGAGATCGCTCCTGGTCGTGACCGCCACCACATCGCCGGTGACGGCACTGTGAATCTCGGCTGCCGGTTCGCCCGGGCCGGACCATTTTCCGCGCACGAAGCTGTCGAGCTTCATGACGTTGCCCGCCGTCCGTGCACCACTGGATTGAGGCTGTGTCATCGCAATTGGACCTTCTGACTTGTGATCAATGATGCGTCTCGCCTTGACGGTGGAACGTTCAATCCGAACGTTCAAGCTTTGGCTCGTCCGACAAAGCGCGTCGCGCGCTTTTCGAGAAAGGCGTTGAGCGTCACGACGCGATATCCGGCGCGGATATCGGTCAACACCAAATCGCTGACCATGATGACCTCCCATTGCGGCTTCTGGCGGCCGAAGGTTACGTGACCTGCGCTTGGATTACTATTGACCGTTATAATCCGCGTAACGGCTTGGATGACGACGCCGGGCAATATCGAGCGAGCACGATTTCGGTCTTGGTTGCGATTTCAGACCCGGCAAGAACGTCAGGATGATCCGGCGAGCATCGCCTGTCTGCAACAAAAGTGCCGACGTGTAAGCACGGTCCCGTGCGCTCGAGCGGTGTCATGCTGCCACAAATCGGCCGCATATCAGCGCCGCGATGAGGACCAGCCGATGACGATGCAGTCGCCGGATATCGCCGGGTTTCGGTTCTCGACCGCGGATTTCGGCGAGCGCGACCGCTTGCCGATCTTTCGCGAGCAGATCGGGCCGATGATCGTGAAGCTCGATCCGGGAGCCGCTGAGCGTCGGCGCGTTCCATGCCGAAGCCAATGTGCGCGAGTTGCCTGGGCTCGGGATCGGATCCTGGGCGTGCAGCAACCTCAAGATCGCGCGGCCGCGACGTCGAGCTCGGCCCGGGGCAGGCCATGCTGCGGTCGAGCACGGAGGCCGGCAATATGGTGGTCCCGGTCTCGCCGAGCCGTTTCGTCGGTCTCAGGCTGCCGCGCAAGGCGCTGGTGCTGGTCCGCGATCCCGAGGACATGCTGATCCGGCCGTTGCCTTCGAACACCGAGGCGATGCGTCTGCTGGCGCTCTACATCAGGGAGCTTGACGACAGCTACCAGCTCGCGACGCCCGAGCTGCGCGGCGCCGTCGTCCGGCATTTGGTCGATCTCGGGGCGACGTCGCAAACAGCGTTCTCCGCCAGCCTGTGTGCTGTCGCGCACACAACATCGCCGCCCAATCACGTCCGCTGCGGGCGATTCCAGACGCCAATGCACGACAACGTGTTTCACATTGTTGCCCGATGTCGCATATGTCCAATCCCCGTCGCCCCAGTCCGAGCCTGCCAATCGTCTCGCGCTTAAAAGGCAGCCCCCCGGTGATCGTCGCAATCGGCGGATTCGTCGACTGCGATGCATTGAGGCGACTTGAGACCATCGAGGAGAATGTGATGAAGTTTGCACTTCGAGGATATTTTCTTGCGCTCGGCGCGAGCCTAGCCTTGTCCGGCGCCGCCATGGCGCAGGATATCAGTGTTGCCGTGGTCGGACCGATGACCGGCTCCGAGGCGAGCTTTGGCCAGCAGTTCAAGAACGGTGCTGATCTCGCGATTGCCGACATCAATGCGGCGGGCGGCGTGCTTGGCAAGAAGCTGAAGCTGGAGGTCGGCGACGATGCCTGCGATCCGAAGCAGGCGGTGTCGGTTGCCGAGAAGATGGCAGGCGCGAGGATTCCGTTCGTCGTTGGGCATTTCTGCTCATCGACCTCGATCCCTGCGTCGGACGCCTATGCCGAGGGCAATGTGCTGCAGATCACGCCGGGCTCGACCAATCCGCAATTCACCGAGCGCGGGCTGTGGAACACGTTCCGTGTCTGCGGCCGGGATGACCAGCAGGGTACGGTTGCGGCCGCCTACATTATCAAGAACTACAAGACCAAGAACGTCGCGATCATCCACGACAAGACGACCTACGGCAAAGGCCTTGCCGACGAAACGAAGAAGGCCATCAACGCCGCGGGGGTGAAGGAAAAGCTTTATGAGGCCTATACCAAGGGCGACAAGGATTTTGCTGCTCTGGTATCCCGCTTCAAGAAGGAGTCGATCGATTTCGTCTATGTCGGCGGCTATTATGCCGAGGCTGCGTTGATCCTGCGCCAGATGCGCGAGCAGGGCGTCAATGCTGTACTGATGGGCGGCGACGCCCTGGTCGACAAGCAGTTCGCCGCGATCGCAGGTCCGCTTGCCGAAGGCTCGCTGTTCACCTTCTCGCCCGACCCGCGCAAGAAGGCGACCGCGGCCGCGACCTTGAAGAAGTTCAAGGACAAGGGCATCGATCCCGACGGCTACACGCTCTACAGCTATGCCGCGTTCCAGATCTGGAGCCAGGCGGCGGCCCGTGCCCAGACCACCGACGCCAAGAAGGTCGCGGCGGCCATCAAGGCCGGAAGCTGGGATACCGTGCTCGGCAAGATCAGCTACACGCCGAAGGGTGACATCACCCTGATCGACTACGTCGTGTACCGCCGTGACAAGGACGGCAACTACGCCGAATTGCCGGCCGGTCAATGATCGCCGGAGCGTTTTCGAGCGAAGTACCGGTTCGCGTGAAGAAAACGCGTCAAAGCAAAGTCGAGAGCTCCGTTCCGATGCAATCGGAACGGAGGCAACCCTGGCCAGGCTGAATCGTTTCCCGCTGCGTCCGTGACCGGCGCATCCGGTCACACGTTCCGGGCAAAGCGCGCAGCGCCGGGGATCGGCGCGAGCCATGCGACGGCGCGATCGGTATAGATCTCGGCTTGCGGCTGCAATCCCTCCATGCTGTCGAGCGTGCCGGCTTTCACCACGACCTTGCCGGGCATCAATGCAGTCTTCGCAAGCAGAGGGGACCCGCAGCGCCCGCAGAAATGACGATGGACCGGATGGCCGCTGTCGCCCTTGTCGACGAACACCACCGTCTCGCCCGACTGCTGGTAGTCGGCTTCGCGGATCACGAGGTTGAACGAAAACAGGCTGCCGCTTTGCCGCTGGCAATGTGTGCAATGACATATCGCGATGCTCCGCGGTTCGCTCTTGACGTGTAACGCACCGCGCCGCACAGGCAGCCGCCGTTCCGTTCCTGCATGCTGGTTTCTCCCTTACGATGACGCCGTCGCCGGGACAGGGACGCCGCCTCAGGCGTCGCCAATCACGGCATCGATGAATGTGGTGGCGGATTCCCTCAACTGCTTGCGGCTGTATCCGGCGCGCTCCATCACGGCGAGCCCGCGCGTGAACGTCACGATGACGCGCGCCAGCCGGTTTGCATCGGCCGTGCTGCGCCTGTTCGGCGTCGCGCTGATGGCCTTGCCGACCAGCTGCTCGAGCCGGGTGAGCACGTCCTGCACGCGCTGGCGTACATCCGGGCTCGAAATGGCCGCGTCGAGCGCGGTGCGCGTGGTCAGGCAGCCCCGCTGCGGCGTGCCGTCGGTCATGTTGACGATGATCATGTCAAAGAAGTCCCTCAGTCTCGCTGAGGTATCGCCCTGCGCCAGCGCGCTGCTGGCCGCGTCCAGGAATTGCGCGGCATACTGATCGAAGGCGCGCAGGAAGATCGCTTCCTTGTCGCCATAGGCGTTGTAGAGGCTGCCGCGCTGGACGCCGGTTGCGGCCGCGAGGTCCTGCATGGTCGCATCGTGCAGGCCCTTGCGCCAGAACACGTCGAGCGCGGTTGCGATCATCTCGTCTTCGTCAAACTGACGCACGCCCACCATGCGGCTCGCTCCATCGATTCATTCTTGACATTAATGTCAATATTGACGATCGTGTCAAGAATGATGCTGCAGGAGATCCGGATGATTACCGCTGTCACGACGTTCAAGCTGCCGAAGCCGATCACGCGCGAGGAAGCTCGCAGCATCTTCCTGAGTACCGCGCCGATCTATCGCGGCATTCTGGGGCTGTCCCGAAAGACCTATGTGCTGTCCGAGGACGGGATGACGGCCGGCGGCATCTATTTCTGGAACTCGAGAGTGGAGGCGGAGGCGCTGTACACCGATGCGTGGCGCGCCCGCGCACGGGAGAAATATGGCGCCGATCCGATCGTCACCTATTTCGAGAGTCCTGTGGTGGTCGACAACCTTGCCCAGCAGATTGTTGCCGACGATTAGCAACGACACGGCGGTGGCGGATGCGCATCACAGCGCATTGAGCGCCTTGCGCGACGGAGCGAGCGGCAGCCATTCCGGAATCTGCCGCCTGGCGAGCCAGTACGGCCGCCAGATCGCGCGCCAGGTCGGCGGTCGAGAGGCGCGGTGCCCCATCTGCGTTGCTCGACCTCCATCCGCAACAGGCCGTAGCTATGCAGCCATTGGCGCGCCGCCCACCAGACCTCGCGCGGCATCTCGGCGTTCCGGATACCGGTGAGCTCGGCGATGCCTGGCAACGGGCCCTCAAAACGCGCCGCGACTCTCAGGGTGGCGACGCGTTGCCCATTCCGCCTGATGCTCCACAGCCGCGAGCGATTGTGGGCGAGGTTGGGACCGTAGGTGCGCAGGCAATTCTGCATCGCTTCCGCCTCCTCCGAGATATCCGTGGTCGAGTTCAGCGGGATGAAGTCGTAACCGTCAACGCGGCCCGGCTGCAGCCACATATCCGCGATCTTCTCCGAGCCGAGGCTGACATGCAGCGCGATCATCGTGCTCCATGCATCGGCGGCCGCGAGCGCCGAGCCGATCTGCATGCTCGGCGTCCACCTCCGGTCGATCAGCGTATGTCCCAGCGTCGCCGGCTGCGTGGAGAACCACGCCCACAGGCCGACGAGCCGCAATCGCACAGGATCGGTGCGCGGCGGCGCTCGGACCAGCTCGCGCGCGATCCAGACCGCCGCCGGTCCATGTGCGAGCTCGGCAACCGCCGCGACGGATCTCAGCCAGATCGGCGCGAGCTTCGGTGATAACGGCAGGTGGTTCGCGATCTGTCGGCGAAACAGCTCGTCATCGGGCAGTCCCGTGATCGGAGCGGTGAATGCCTCCGGCGGCAATCTGCGCAGCCACAGCGGAATGCCCGCCGCGGCCGCGGCGTCCGCGAGGGAGCGGCCGTCGACGACGCATGCGCGTGCGCGCGCCGAAGCGATCCCGGCTCGCGGGACCGCCAGCGCGAACAGCAGCGCAGGAAAGCTCGCGGCAAGGTCCGCAAGACGCGTGTGCCGCATGGCCAGCGCGCGGACCTTTCCCTGAACGTTCGGATGATACCTCTGCAGCTGACGTTCGAGCAGCGCGGAGCGTGTGGCCTCGCGACGAGAGGCCACCGGAAGCGTCGAGGTCATGACAAAAGTTCCGCAAGCGCGGAGCCGAAGGCTCGCAGCAGATTCGATTGCGTGTGGGTGTTGCGATTTCACCCGGGATACGATCCCGGGACGCGCGTCAAATATCGCGCGGCGAACCCGGGAGGCGCGCAGACCTGAACATCGTCGCCTCCTGCGTTGAAGTTGCGGAGCTCCCATAGCCTATTTCCCGCCGATAGGCAACGTGAAGCTGTGCATTGCATTTTAGCGATGTGGTGCGTGCGCGATGAGAGACCTCACCGCGGCGTCGGCCGCCAAGGTCTCTTCACGATCCCGGTCAACGACGCTAGTCTGATGAGGGGCTAACAAGAAACGCAGGCGGGAGGCCATAATGACCCAACAACAATCCTCCGATCCGGGCTCCCCGGCACTGCCACGCCGCAGGCTCGGCCGGACCGGGCTCGATGTCTCCATTCTCGGCTTCGGCACGGCGCCGCTCGGCGACCTGTTCGCACGGCTCGACGACACTGCTGCGATTGCGACGGTGGAGCGGGCATTCGCGCTGGGGGTCAACCTGCTGGATTCCTCGCCGCTCTACGGCCATGGCCTCGCCGAACACCGCAGCGGCACCGCGCTGCGCCGCGTGGCGCGCGACGACGTCGTCGTCTGCACCAAGGTCGGGCGCTGGATGGACCCGTTCCATGGCCGCGGCGACGGCTCCAACTTCGCCGGCGGCGCGCCGCATCGCGCGGTGTTCGACTATTCCTATGACGGCACCATGCGCTCGGTGGAGCAGTCGCTGCTGCGGCTCGGCACCGATCGCATCGACCTGCTACTGATCCACGACGTCGACGTCTGGACCCACGGAGCTGACGCGATCGAGGCGCGGTTTCGCGAGGCGATGGAGGGCGCCTATGTTGCGCTCGACAAGCTGCGTTCCGAGCGCGTGGTCAAGGGGATCGGGATCGGCGTCAACGAGGCCGAGATGTGCGGGCGCTTCGCCAAGGCCGGAACGTTCGACACCATGCTGCTCGCCGGCCGCTACTCGCTGCTCGAGCAACCCGCGCTCGCCGAATTCCTGCCGCTGGCGCAAGCAAGGGACATCGGCATGATGCTCGGTGGCGTCTTCAACTCCGGCATCCTGGCGACCGGCGCGGTTGCCGGTGCCAAGTACAATTACAAGGACGCGCCGCCGGACGTGATGCGGAAGGTGGCGGCGATCGATCGGGTCTGCCGCGCCCACAACGTGGCGCTGCCGACCGCGGCGCTGCATTTCGCGCTCGGCCATCCGGCGGTGGCAAGCCTCGTGCTCGGCGCGCAGACGCCGCAGGAGGTCGAGCGCAACGTCGCCGCGGTGTCGTCGCCCGTGCCTGCCGCGCTGTGGCGCGACCTGAAGAATGAGGGGCTGCTCGACCAGCATGCGCCGGTGCCGGCATGATGCGGATCGACGCCCATCACCATGTCTGGACCCTGGCGCGCGCGGATTACGGCTGGCTGACGCCCGAGCGCGGGCCGATCTACCGCGACTTCGGCCTGGCCGATCTCGCGCCGCATCTCGCCGCGGCCGGGATCGAAGGCACCATCCTGGTGCAGGCCGCGCCGACCGAAGCGGAGACCGCATTTTTGCTTGATATCGCAAAAGGCGCCGAGCAGGTGCGCGGCGTGGTCGGCTGGGTCGACTTCGACGCCGCCGATGCCGCGGCGCGGATCGATGCGATCGCCGGGCGCGAGCTCCTCGTCGGGCTGCGGCCGATGATGCAGGACATCGCCGATGACGACTGGCTGCTGCGCGCCGAACTGGCGGCGCCGTTCGAGGCCATGGCGCGGCGTGACCTCGTCTTCGACGCGCTGGTGCTGCCGCGCCATTTGCCGCGGCTCATTCAGGTGGTCGATCGCCATCCGGACCTGCAATTCGTGCTCGACCATTTCGGCAAGCCGCACCTTGCGACCGGCGACATCGCGGCCTGGAAGGACGACATCGCAAGCCTCGCCACACGATCCAACGTCGTCTGCAAACTCTCGGGCCTTGCGACTGAGGCGGCACCGAACTGGCAGGTCGCCGATCTCAGCGAGGCTGTGGATCATGCACTGGCATGTTTCGGGCCGCAGCGGATGCTGTGGGGCAGCGACTGGCCCGTCGTCAATCTCGCGGGCGGCTATGGGCACTGGCTCGCGGCGGCGGAGACCTTGCTGGCTGATTTGTCAAGTGACGCGAGGGCCGCGATTTTTCGGCGGCAATGCGGCGCGCATCTATTTGTCAAGCCGCGGACGGTCAACATCCCGGAAATAGATTGCAGCCCGCGCCCAATTTGATCCACAGCGCGCCTTGATGAATCAATCCGGGATGGTTCATAAGCGGCCTCCGCGCCATCAGTGATCCGGCGGCGCAACGGAATTTCAGAGAGACAGGCGTGGCAAAGATTCATCATCAAATTGCGCAGGAGCTTGGGGTTCGCGCCGAGCAGGTCGAGGCGGCGGTGACGCTGCTCGACGGCGGCGCCACGGTTCCCTTCATCGCCCGCTACCGCAAGGAGCTCACCGGCGCGCTTGATGACGCCCAGCTGCGCACGCTGGAGGAGCGGCTGACGTATTTGCGCGAGCTCGAGGAGCGCCGCACCGCGGTGCTCAATTCGGTCCGCGAGCAGGGCAAGCTCGATGCAGCCCTCGAAGCCACGATCATGGCCGCCGACAGCAAGGCGCGCCTCGAAGACATTTATCTCCCGTTCAAGCCGAAGCGCCGCACCAAGGCGGAAGTTGCCAAGGAAGCGGGCCTGGAGCCGCTCGCCAATCAGCTGCTGACGCAGCCCGAGAGCGATCCGAACGAGGCCGCGACGCCCTTCGTCAATGCCGAGAAGCAGGTCGCCGACGTCGCCGCGGCGCTCGACGGCGCGCGCGCGGTCCTGGTCGAGCGCTTCGCCGAAGATGCCGACCTGATCGGCGCGCTGCGCGAGGAGATGTGGTCGAACGGCATCATGGCCTCGACCGTCCGCACCGGGAAGAAGACCGAGGGCGAGAAGTTCGCCGACTATTTCGATTTCTCCGAGCCGCTGACCAAGCTGCCATCGCATCGCATTCTCGCGATGTTCCGCGGCGAGAAGGAAGAGATCCTCGATCTCGCGATCAAGCCGGAGGCGCAGGAGCCGGTCGTCGGCCAGCCCGGCCTCTACGAGCTTAAGATCATGAACCGCTTTGCGATCTCCAACCAGGGCCGCAAGGGCGACAAATGGCTGATCGACACCGTGCGCTGGGCCTGGCGCACCAAGATCCAGGTGCATCTCAACATCGACCTGCGCATGCGGCTGTGGAATGCGGCCGAGACCGAGGCCGTGCGCGTGTTCGCCTCCAACTTGCGGGACCTCCTGCTGGCCGCGCCGGCGGGCACCCGTGTCACCATGGGGCTCGATCCCGGCTACCGCACCGGCGTCAAGGTCGCGGTCGTCGATGCGACCGGCAAGGTGGTGGCGCATACGGCGATCTTCCCGCACGAGCCGCAGCGGCAGTGGAACGAGTCGCTGGCGACGCTCGGCAGGCTCGCGCTGAAACATCGCGTCGAGCTGATCGCGATCGGCAACGGCACCGCCTCGCGCGAGACCGACAAGCTCGCCGCGGACCTCGTCAAGGGCCTGCCCGAATTGAAGATGACCAAAATCGTCGTGTCGGAAGCCGGCGCGTCGGTCTATTCGGCCTCGGCTTTCGCCTCGGAGGAATTGCCCGGCCTCGACGTCACCCTGCGCGGCGCCGTCTCGATCGCGCGGCGGCTCCAGGACCCGCTTGCCGAACTCGTCAAGATCGAGCCCAAGGCGATCGGCGTCGGCCAGTATCAGCACGACCTCGGCCAGGCCAAGCTCGCAAAATCGCTCGATGCGGTGGTCGAAGACTGCGTGAACGCCGTCGGCGTCGACGTCAACACCGCCTCCGCGCCGCTGCTTGCGCGGGTGTCGGGCATCGGCCAGGGACTGGCGCAAAGCATTGTGCAGCACCGCGATGCCAACGGCCCATTCAAGTCCCGCAAGGCACTGAAGGACGTGCCGCGGCTCGGGCCCAAGGCGTTCGAGCAGTGCGCGGGCTTTTTGCGCATCCTCGGCGGCGAGGACCCGCTCGACGCCTCCGGCGTGCATCCGGAAGCCTATCCGGTGGTGCGCCGAATTCTCGCGGCGACCAAGAGCGACATCAAGGCGCTGATCGGCAATGCCGACGTGGTGCGGGGTCTCAAGCCGCAATCCTTCGTCGACGAGACTTTCGGCCTGCCGACCGTCACCGACATCCTGCGCGAGCTGGAAAAGCCGGGCCGCGACCCGCGCCCCGCGTTCAAGGCCGCGGTGTTCAAGGAGGGCGTCGAGGAGATCAAGGATCTCAAGAAGGGCATGATCCTCGAGGGCACCGTGACCAACGTCGCCGCCTTCGGCGCCTTCGTCGACATCGGGGTGCACCAGGACGGCCTCGTGCACATCTCGGCGATGTCCAAGACCTATATCAAGGATCCGCGCGAGGTGGTGAAGCCGGGCGATATCGTCAAGGTGAAGGTGCTGGACTTCGAGGTCGCCCGCAAGCGCATCTCGCTGACGCTGCGCCTCGACGACGAGGTCGGGCCTAAGAAGGACAATGCGGCGCTGTCGCGCGATTTCTCGCGCGGCTCCGGCAAGATGACGTCGTCGGCTCCGCGCCGGCCGCAGGAGCAGTCCGGCGGCGGCGCGCTCGCCGACGCACTGCGCCGCGCGGCCGAGAAGAACGGACGCGGCAAGCCGACCTAGTCCGCGCGGGCACAATTCCGTTCCCGTCATGCTGAGGAGGCCGCGGAGCGGCCGTCCCGAAGCACGACGGTCCGGCTGTGGCCGTTCATCCTTCGAGGCGCGCTGCGCGCGCACCTCCAGCGACAATGGCTGCGCCATTGCGCGGGGATGACGGGATGCGGTACTTAATTCGCTCCGGCGTTCGCTACAAATTGCCCGCCGCAAACCTCGCCAGCGCATCCGCGACGCCCTTGCCGTAGGCCGGGTCGGCCTTGCTGCAATTCGCGACGTGCCGTTCCTGGATGTGCTTCGACGCATTGCCGACCTGACGGGCGGTGTTGTCGAACAGAGCCTGCTTTTGCGCGGCATTCATCTTGCGGAACAGGTCGCCCGGCTGCTGCCAGTGGTCGTCATCCACGCGATGATCCCAATGCGCGGCCGCGCCTGACAATTCGAGTGGCGGCTCGTTCAGCTGCGGCTGATCCGTCCACTCGCCATGGCTGTTCGGCCAGTATGTCAGCGTGGCGCCCAGATTGCCGTCGGTGCGCATCGCGCCGTCGCGGTGATAGCTGTGGAATGGACATTTCGGCGCATTGACTGGAATCAGATGATGGTTGACGCCGAGGCGATAGCGCGCCGCGTCTCCATAGGAGAACAGGCGAGCCTGCAGCATCTTGTCGGGCGAGAAGCCGATGCCGGGCACGACATGGGCCGGCGAGAACGACGCCTGCTCGACCTCGGCGAAGACGTTCTCCGGATTCCGGTTCAACTCGAAATATCCGACCTCGATCAACGGAAAATCCGCCTTGGGCCAGACCTTGGTCAGATCGAACGGGTTGAACGGGAACGCTTTGGCCTGGTCATCGGTCATCACCTGGATGAACAGAGTCCAGCGCGGGAAGTCGCCGCGCTCGATGCTCTGGAACAGGTCACGCTGGTGGCTCTCGCGGTCCTTGCCGACCAGCGCCTCGGCATCGGCATCGGTCAGGTTCTGGACGCCCTGCCGGGTGCGGAAATGAAATTTCACCCAGACGCGCTCATTGTCGGCATTGATCATGCTGTAGGTATGGCTGCCGAACCCGTGCATGTGACGATAGCTCCTGGGAATGCCGCGCTCGCTCATGACGATGGTGACCTGATGCAGCGCCTCCGGCAGCAGCGTCCAGAAATCCCAATTGTTGTCGGCGCTGCGCATCCCCGTCCGCGGATCGCGCTTGATCGCGTGATTGAGGTCGGGGAAACGCAGGGGATCGCGGAAGAAGAACACGGGGGTGTTGTTGCCCACCATGTCCCAGTTGCCTTCCTCGGTGTAGAACTTCAGCGCAAAGCCGCGGATGTCGCGCTCGGCGTCGGCCGCGCCGCGCTCGCCGGCGACGGTCGAGAACCGCGCGAACATCGGCGTCTGCTTGCCGATCTCCGAGAAGATCTTGGCCTTGGTGTAGCGGGTGATGTCCTGGGTGACGGTGAAGGTGCCGTGGGCGCCCCATCCCTTGGCATGCATGCGCCGCTCCGGGATCACCTCGCGGTCGAAATGCGCCAGCTTCTCGATCAGCCAGATGTCCTGCAGCAATGCGGGTCCGCGCGGCCCCGCCGTCAGGATGTTCACATTATCGGCAACGGGGGCGCCGGAGGCGTGGGTCAGAAACGGTCTTTTGGTCTCGTCGCTCATCGAAAGCTCCTTGCTGAAGGTCAGCACCTCGCCGTCCCAGCGCCCCGCAGGGAGGCCAGGCGAAAGGCGATTGCATCGCGGGTTGGATGACGGCCGGCGGGGAGGGGGAAAAGTCCGGTGATCGACAAATTGTGAAGCGGGTCTGCGATCCCTCGACGCCGTCGTTGTTCTCCAACAGCTGCAGGATTAAGAACCGCGGCCGATCGATTCAACGAGCGCTATCCGCTGATTCCAGCCAAATGTCCGTCGATCCCGGCCAACGCAATCGTGGCGGCGGATCCAGGCATCCGCCGCTCGGCATGCCGGCACGCCAATTCTAAATCGGGTGTCAGAATCTGGCGCATTTGTCAGTTGAAGTCGGGCATCGGCTTGCGTCTTCTGATCATGCTCGCGTGCGGCGATACGAATTCGCCGCGGTCTCAATCAGGGAGGGTTTCATGAAGAACAGGCTTCTTAAGTGTCTCACGGCAGCGACGCTCGCCGTCAGCGTTGCGCTTGCACCCGCTGCCCTCGCCAGAGGTGGCGGTGGTGGCGGCGGACATGGCGGCGGCGGTGGCTTCGGTGGCGGCCACGGCGGTGGCGTTGGTGGTGCCATGGGTGCCATGGGTGGCGGCATGCATGGTGGCGGCTTTGGCGGCGGCATGCATGGCGGTGGTTTCGGCGGCGGGATGCGTGGTGGTGGAGCGGCGTTCGCCGCCATGGGCGGTGGCGGACATTTCGCCGGCGGGCACGTTGGTGGTCCCCGCTTCGTCGGTGCACCGGCGATCGGCCCGCGGTTTGCCGGCGCCGGATTCCGCGGTTCGCGCTTCTTCCATCATGGCGGCTTCCGCCACCACCGCTTCCATCGCTTCGCATTCTTCGGCGCGCCCTATCTCTACGCCGGCTATGACTATGGCTGCTATCGCAGGGTATGGACGGCCTACGGTCTGCAATGGGTCAATGTGTGCGGGGACTATTGGTGATCGCCCAACCAACCGCACCGTTGTCGCGGTCGTCGCCAGACGTTCCATCCAGCCCCGGAATGGGATAGTCTGGCGGCGATTGTCGCGGGGCGGCCGCTCGGAGAGTTTGCGAACTCGGAGAGTTCAAGACAGCTCGGAGAGTTCATGAATATGACCGGTGCCCACCGTCGCATCCTGGTCGTCGAGGACGATCCGGAAACCGCAGGTCAGCTCGTCGAGGAGCTCACCACCAGCGGTTATGATGTGGATCTGGCGGCGAATGGCCGCGAAGCCCTGAGCCACGGCGCCGCGCGTGACTATGCCGTGATCACCATCGACCGCATGCTGCCCGATATCGACGGCATCAGCGTGATGCGCCAGTTGCGCGACGATGGCGTCGCCGCGCCGTTCCTGATCATCTCCGCGCTCGGCGAAGTCGACGACCGCGTGCGCGGACTGCGCGCCGGCGGCGACGATTATCTCGTCAAGCCGTTCTCCTTCACCGAATTGCTGGCGCGGCTCGAAGCACTCGGCCGCCGCAGCGAGACCATTGCCAAGGAGACGCTTCTGCGCGTCGGCGATCTTTCGATCGACCTGATCGCACGCAGCGCCAGCCGCCGCGGCCGCAAGATTCCGCTGCTGCCGCGCGAATTCCAGCTGCTCGAATATCTCGTCCGCAACGAGGGCCGCGTCGTATCTCGTGCGATGCTGCTTCAGCACGTCTGGGACCTGCATTTCGATCCGTCGACCAATATCATCGACGTCTATGTGGGGCGCGTTCGTCGCAAGGTCGACGATGCCCAGGCCTATCCGCTGATCCATACCATCCGCGGCATCGGATATTGCCTCCGTGCTCCTGGCTAAGACCCTCAAGTCGTCGACGTTCCGCCTGGCGTTGATCGCCATCGGTGTCTTTGGCCTGATCGTCTCCGCGATCTTCGCCTATGTTTACTGGTCGACGTTGTCCTATGTGCGCGACAGATCCGACCGCGCGATCATGACCGAGCAGGCGAGCCTCGATGATGCCTACGCGCGGTCCGGCCGCGATGGACTGACCGCGTTGATCGCGCAACGCGTCGCGGACAAGGGCTTTGCCGATCATGTGTATTTGTTGGTCGGTCCCGGATCGACCGTGCTGGCGGGAAATCTCAGGCAGTGGCCGGCGGGCGCTGCCGAGAAGGGATGGGCTGAATTTCGTGCCTCCCTGCCACAGCTTGCCTCGGGCTCCTCCCTGCTGCGAGGCGTGACGGAAACCCTGTCAAACGGCGATCGGCTGCTGGTCGGCCATGACATCAGCGATCTTGACGGCTTCATGGCGCAGATCAGGGCCGCCGGCATTGCCGTCGTCGTGCTGATCATCGGGCTTGCGGCTGCTGCCAGCATCGGCGTCACGCGGCGAACCGTCGGACGGATCGAACAGATCAACGCCACCAGCCGAGCCATCATGCTCTCCGGCCTAGACCAGCGTATCCCCCTGCGCGGCAGCAACGACGAGTGGGACCGCGTCGCCGAAAACCTCAACCAGATGCTCGACCGCATCGAGACGCTGATGGGCGAGGTCAAGCAGGTCAGCGACAACGTCGCGCACGATCTGCGGACGCCGCTGACGCGCATGCGCGGCCGGCTGGAAAAGGCCTATCACGCCCCGCGCAACAGCGAGACCGATTCCGCGCTGATCGGGGACACCATCGCCGATCTCGATGCCGTGCTCGGCATGTTCGCCTCCATCACCCGGATCTCGGAGATCGAGACCCGCGCCCGCAAGGGTGCGTTTCGCACCGTCAATCTCGTCGAGATCGCCGCCGAGGTGGTCGAACTCTACGATGCCGCGGCTGAGGAGGTTACCACCCGCCTCGATCTTGCCGGCGATCAGGCGGTGCTGGTCACCGGCGACCGCGACCTGCTGTTCGACGCCATTGCCAATCTCGTCGACAACGCGATCAAGCATGGTCGCCCGGGTGGGCGGGTGACGGTGACCTGCGACAACGATGAGCGAGGCGCGGTGATCACGATCGCCGACGACGGTCCGGGCATTCCCGCCGAGCAGCGCGATCACGTCTTCAAGCGCTTCTACCGGCTCGAACGGAGCCGCTACACGCCGGGCAATGGCCTCGGCCTCAGCCTTGTTGCGGCCGTGGCGAGTTTGCACGGCGCGCGGATCGAGTTGCGCGACAATGCGCCGGGATTGTTGTGCAGGTTGGTCTTTCCCGCCGCGGAAACGTAGGGCTAGCGCGGAGTGGCCCACAAAATCGTTTCGCGAGAATGAAAGCGAATGGCCCGCCGGCCAAGCCATACATTCGATGTCGTCTCTGCGAAAGCAGGGACCCATAGCCACCGCTACTGATTGGCTTGGGCCGCTGGGGCCACAGTTCACTTTAACAACGCAATCCTGTGGTTATGGGTCCCTGCTTTCGCAGGGACGACGACGGAGTGGAGTCTCTTTCAAAACCGTCTTGCCATCTCCGCCAGCCGCCGGTGCGCCGCCTCGCGGGCGGCGCGGATCGGCTCGGCGGGCCCGGTGGTCGGGCCGATCGGCACGAAGCTCACGTCGCTGATGCCGATGAAGCGCAGCGCCTCGCGCAGATAGGGCGTTGCCATGTCGATGCGGCCGCGGTTCATGCCGGTGACGAAGTCGCTGCCGCTTGCGAGGATCACGATCGTCGGGCGGTCCTTGAGCAGCGGCAGATAGCCCTGGGCTGGATCGAAGCGAAAGGTGAGCCCGGGCTGGACGATGATGTCGAACCACTGCTTGAGCTTGTAGGGAATACCGAAGTTCCACATCGGGGTCGAGATCAGGACCCGATCGGCAAGCGACAGCCGCAGCGCGAGGCGCTCGGCGATTGCGAAGGCGTCGTGCTGCGAATTGGTGAAGCTCTTGCCGTCGATCCGGGCGTATTTGGCCTCGAGCAGATATCCCTCGAATTCCGGCAGCGGCTCGCGCCAGAGGTTCATCGCGTCGATCTCCCAGTCCGGCCGCGCCTGACGGAAGCGATCGAGAAAAGCACGCGCGCCGGCCGCCGATTCCGAATCGGGGCGCGGTGAGCAGTTAAGGTGCAGCAGCTTCGGCACCGCGCCTCCCTAGCCGAGTGCCTTGATCACGGCGTCGGCGTTGGTCACGACCGCGACGTTCTGCATGGCAAAATTGATCGAGGCATTGTGCCAGTCCGAATTCATCGTCGAGCAACAATCCTCGGGCACGATCATGAAATAACCCTTGTCAGCACCGGTGCGAGCGGTGTGCTCGACCGACATGTTGGTCCACGCGCCGGTATTGATGATCATGTCGCGGCCGGTGGCCTTGAGAATCGTCTCCAGCCGCGTGCCTTCCCAGGCGCTCATGCGCATCTTCTCGACCACGAAATCGCCGGGCCGCGGCTCGAGGCCCGAAACGGGCGCGGCGCCCCAGCTTCCGCGCACCATCGCCTTGCTGTCGACGAGGCCCTCGAACAATGGTGCATTCAGCGTGACGCCGGGGGCGCCGGGCTCCACGACGAACCAGACATGGATGATGGCGACACCGCGCCCGCGTGCAGCCTCCGCGACGCGGCGAACGTTCTCGACGACATGCTGCTGGCGGGCGTGTGCGGGCGCACCGGACTCGGCGAAGGCGCCACCGTCCATGATGACGTCGTTCTGGAGATCCTGGATGATCATGGCGCAGCGCTGCGGATCGAGTCGCATCTCGCCGGCGGCGAGATTCGGCGCAGGCGTGGACGAAGCGGCACCCGCGCCGCCGCGCTTGCCGCTCACATAGGGCTCGTGGCGCGGGCCGACCTTGGTCGGGATCGCATAGACCGAATGCGTCGAGGTGAGATAGAGCGTGCGGAAATCCGGCCCGCCCCAGGTGAGGTTGGCGACCAGCTCCGGCACGCGGACCTTGCCGAGCAGTTCGGCTCGCGGCGAATAGACCCAGACGCCGCCGGGCGCGGTGACCCAGATATTGCCGTGCTGGTCGCACTTCATGCCATCGGGCAGACCGGGTTCGAGCTCGGAGCGGATGCCGGAGGCGAACACGCGCGGATTACCGAGCGAGCCGTCCGCCGTGACGTCGAAGGCGCGGATCAGCGCTTGCACGGTGTCATTGACATAGAGGATGCGCTCGTCGGGCGAGAAGCACAGCCCGTTCGGCTGCTCGAACAGATAGCGGTCGACCAGCAATTTCGGCGCGCCGCCGCCGGGCGGCACCCGATAGACGCCCTGGAAGCCGAGCTGGCGCGGTCGCTCGACGCCGTAGACCGGCATGCGGCCATACCAGGGATCGGAGAAATAGATCGCACCGGTGGAGTGTAGGCAGACGTCGTTCGGGCTGTTGAGCTCCTGGCCGCCGAAATGCGAAGCGAGCACATCGCGCCGTCCGTCCGGGCGTTCGCGGACCAGCGACGACGTCGCGTGTTCGCAAACGATCAGGTTGAGCTCGGCGTCGTAGGTCATGCCGTTGCATTTGTTCGACGGGCGTTTGACCTCGACGACGCCCCGTCGCGCATCCCAGCGCCGGCGCACGTCACCCGGCATGTCGGAGAACAGCAGATAATGATCGACCGGATGCCAGATCGGCCCCTCCGTGAAATCGAAGCCGGTGCCGATCTGTGCGACCGGTGCATAAGGGTCGATCAGGTTGTCGAACTCGCTTCGCAACGTCACATGCGTCATCGCCTCGATCCTCTACGCCGGGAACCAGTTGCGCTGCGGCAGGCTCTGCACGACAGGCCCGGGTACCTGGTCATGCAGGCGGCCGACCACCATGCCGCCCTCGATCTTGGCCGGGCGATCATGCACCGGAAGCAGATAGCGGGAGCTCGAGAGCAGCTTCTTGATCGCCGCCTTCTCGGCACGCTTGCTGGTGCCGTGGTTGCCGGTGGTGCGCGGCTCCCAATCGTGGATTTCGTGGAACGGCGTCACGATCTGGTCATTGAAATCGTAGATCACGTCGCCGCAGATGGTGGCGATGCCATCGGCGGTGTGGACGATGATGTTCATCGATCCTTCGGTGTGAGCGTTGGCGGCGTCGCAATAGACCCCGGGCATCAGCTCGATCGGGCCGGTGATCTCGAGGTCGAGGAAGCGCAGCGCGCTCTTGGTATGCAGGCGGTCGATCAGGTGCTTGATGTCAGGTGCCGGATATTGCGGATGCATCAGGCCGGACACGGAATATTCGAGCTCCTTGCGGTTGAGCACGACGGTCGTGTTCATCGGGAACAGGTCGTCCTTGCCGGCATGGTCGATGTGCAGATGCGTGTGGCAGACGAAGCGGACGTCGCCCATGCGCACGCCGTGCCGCGCCAGCTGGTTCTCGATCATGTTCTCGTGGTACTGAAGCCCCCGCATGCCCAGCGTCTCCATGATCTGGTTGGAGCGATAGCCGGTGTCGACCACGACCGGATAGGGGCCGCCGAGGATCAGGAAGCCGAGAGTGAGGACGCGGCGGGTGCGGCCGCAGTCGCGGCCGAGCACCAGGAAGCTCGATTCCAGCTCGATATCGCCGTAGTCCAGGATCTTGATCTCCAGCGGCATCTGTCTCCCTCCCAATTCGTGTTCGTTGTTATGTTCGAGCCCGCGGTGCGCCTACGGCCCCAGCCGATAGACCCGCGCCGCCGTTGTGCTGAAGATCGCTTCGCGCTGCTCGGGGCTGAGCCGTTCGGCTGCCGTCTTGAAAGCGGTGATGAGTTCGCGATAGCTGGTCCACAATTTCTCGATCGGGAAGTTGGAGCCGAACAGGCAGCGCTCGGCGCCGAAGATCGCGACGGTGTCGGTGACGATGCCGGCGATATGCGCGGCATCGTTGCGATGGATGAAGGTGCCGAGCCCCGACAGTTTCGATACCACGTTGGGATATTGCGCGAGTCGCGTCATCCCGCTGCGCCAGGCGGCGCGGCCCCGCGGCGACAGATCCTCCAGCATGCCAGCATGCTGCAGGATGAACGTCACGTCAGGGCAGGCCTCCGCAAGGCCGGCCGCATCGGCCATCTGCGGCGCGAACACCTGCAGGTCAAAACTCCAGCGGTAGTCGGCGAGGTGGCCGACATTGCGCCGGATTACGGGATCGGTGCAGAGATCGGCACGGGCGGCGAAGCGGTACAGCGGGTTCTCGTGCCAGTGCAGCTGCATGCGCACGCCGCGCACCAGCGGATAGCGCCTCAATCGATCGAGTTGCGGGCGGACGTCGGCGACGGAAAAATCGGCGTAGGCGACGATGGCGTGCGGCCAGCCGTGCTCATCAGCCGTCTGCTGCACCCAGGCAGCCTCGTCCTCGAAACGGTCATTGGCCCAATTGGTCTGGACGTAGACGGAGCGGGTGACGCCGGTGCCCTTGAGGTCGTCGAGATATTCCTGGATCGGATAATCGCGCCGGATCGGCTCGTAGGGGCCGAAGATGCGCGGCTGCATGGGGCCGGTCAGCCAGGGCAGATCGGCCTGCCGCCAGATGTGATGATGGCCGTCGACGATGCCAGTCACGCAGCTCTCCTTGTTCCAAGCGACAGCAGATGCGCGACCACAGCCGCGCTCGATCCGCCGTCCACGAGATCGTCGACGAAGCGTTCGATCGCGACCAGCGCTTCGGTCTGCGGGCGGAAGCCGGGGCCTGTCGCGAGGGGCGTCAGCCAGCTCAGGCGCCAGGCCCGCCGCGACAGTTTTGCCACCGCATCGCGCAATGCCGCCGGGTCGCCGCGCTCGAGGCCATCGGAGACGATCACGACCGCGGCGCCGCGGGCATATCCGCCGAACCGCGGCACGGCGAGGAACGCCTGCAGCGCATCGCCGATCCTTGTGCCACCGTCCCAGTCGCTGACCAGGAAGGACGCCGCGCTCAGCGCCTGCTCGCGGCGTTTCAGCCGCAGCGCGCGGGTGACACGGGTCAGCCGTGTGCCGAAGGTGAAGACCTCGACGTTCGGAGCGGCCTGCACCAGCGCATGCGCGAGCCTCATGTTCTCCTCGGTGCGGCTCTTCATCGAGCCGGAAACGTCGATCAGCAACAGGATCTTGCGCGGGCGCTGGCGGCGGCGCATCCGCCCGAGCCGCAGCACCTCGCCGTCATTGCGGACGCTGTCGCGCAGCGTGCGGCGCAGATCGGCGAACGGGCCGCTGCGCGCGCGGCGTCGCCGGTGGCCGCGCCGTCGCGGCAGTCGCCTTGCCGCCTCGCGCGACAGTTTTCGCAGCGGATCGCTGGTCGCGGCCTGTGCAAAGCGGCGCTCGACCAGTGCCTCGGCCCGCGCCGCGGCGAGGCCGGACTCATTGGCCTCGTCGGCGAGCGGTGGCTCGTCCTCGCCGCGGCCTTCCTCCTGCAGGCGAACGGTCTCCTCATCCTCGCCATCGGCCTGCTCGATGGCATCAGCGCCGCAGAAGTGGATGTCGAACAGCCGGTCATAGGTCGCGCGGCGCTCGGGCGGCGGCGCCAGCGTCGCGAGCCCGGCCTGGCGGATGTGCTCGAGGCTGCGCGGACCGAGCAGCTCGATTGCCGCGAGGAAGCTTGTCGTCTGCTCCGGCGCAACCGAAAAGCCGTTGACGCGCAGCAGCGCGGCGAAGGAAACGAAGATGCGGGCGGCGCGCGGAAGCTGCAACTCGGTGCTCATGCGGTCGCCTCCGCGAGCATGGCATCGAGCCGGGGTGCGATGAAGTGCAGATCCTCCTCGTCCTTCAGCGCTACGCCGATTGAGCGTTTGAAGGCGTCCGGCCAGCGCGCGCCGCCCCTGTTGAGGAGCGTCGCGGCCTCGGCCCAGTCGACAGCCTCGGCGATGCCGGGCGCCTTGCTCAGCGGTTCGCGCCGCAGCCGGCCGACGGCGGCAACCACGGCGCGGGCGGTCGCCTCGGCGACGCTGGATGCCCGCATCATCACGATACGCGCCTCGCGCTCGGCATTCGGATAATCGATCCAGTGATAGACGCAGCGCCGCCGCAGCGCCTCGTGCAGATCGCGCGTCCGGTTCGACGTCAGCACCACGACGGGATGCTCGGCAGCGCGCACTGTGCCGCGCTCGGGGATCGAGATCTGGAAATCGGACAGGAACTCGAGCAGGAAGGCTTCGAACTCCTGGTCGGCGCGGTCGATTTCATCGATCAGGAGCACGGTGGAATCGGGTGCGCGGAGCACCGCCAGCATCGGTCGTTCGATCAGGAATGCCTCGCCATAGATGTCGATGCTCTCGTCGCCGGCCTGGCGGATGGCCAGCATCTGGCGCGGGTAGTTCCATTCATAGAGCGCAGCGGAGGAGTCGATGCCCTCGTAGCATTGCAGGCGGATGAGGCGGCGGCCGAGCACGGCGGCGATTGCCTTTGCTGCTTCGGTCTTGCCGACACCGGGGGCGCCTTCCAGCAGCAGCGGCTTACCCAGCGCAAGCGAGAGATAGGAGGCGGTCGCGATGCTGTCGTCGGCGAGGTAATAGGCCGCCCGAAGCGCTTTCTCCAGCGCTTCGGGGCTATCGATGCCGACGATGTTGCTGCGAACCGCCATAGAGAAACCTAGCGCCGCGCCTGCGGCCGTGCGCCGCCTTGCGCCTTGATCGCGCGCAGCACCTTCTCGGGCGTGATCGGCAGATCGTCGATCCGAACGCCGACCGCATTGAAGATCGCATTGGCGACGGCCGGCAGCACCGGGTTGGCGCACATCTCGCCGGGTCCCTTGGCTCCGAACGGGCCATCGGGAGCGGGACGCTCCAGCACCGCGATGTCGTGCGGGCAGATGTCACCGGGGCCGGGCATCAGATATTCGACGAAGTCGCGAGGCCCGTGAGCTGGATCCGGGTAGTAGGGTTCGGGCGTCTCGTAGAGCGCGTGACTGACGCCCATCCAGGCGCCGCCCACGAGCTGCTGCTCGACCAGGCGCGGGTTGAGCGCGCGGCCGAGCTCATAGGCGGAATCCATGCGGACCATCGCGACCTCGCCGGTCTCGTCATCGACCTCGACCTCGGCAACGAGGCAGGCATGGGCATAACAAGTTGCCGGCGACATCTCGCCGGTCTCGGGGTCGACGTTGGAGAGGGGGACCAGGAAGATGCCGCGGCCGGAGATGGTCTTGCCCTGCTTGAACTGCGCCGCGATTGCGACGTCCTTGGTCGAGATCGAGCGGTGCGGCGCGCCTTTGACATGGATGTTGCCGCGCCCGTCGGTATCGAGATCGGCGGCGTTGACCTCGAGCTCCTCGGCCGCGGCCTCCATCATCACGCCGCGCGCCTCGCGAGCGGCGGCCATCACCGCATTGCCGACGCGATGGGTGCCGCGCGAGGCGAACGAGCCCATGCAGTGTGGGCCGGTGTCGGAATCCGCCGTGTCGACATAGACGTCCTCGACGGGCACGCCCAGCGTCTCCGCGCAGATCTGCCGCGTCACCGATTTCATGCCCTGACCGAGGTCGATCGACGACAAAGCCACCGTGAACTTGCCGCTCGGATTGGAATGCACTAGCGCCTGGCTCGGATCGCCGCCGAGGTTCATGCCGATGGGATAGTTGATCGACGCCATGCCGCGTCCGCGATGCCGGGTCATCTAGCGCCTCCTGGTCCCGAATACGGAGGAGAAGCGGGTCGCGCCATGCGATGGCGTGGCCGGCCGCGGCGGCGGAGGTGACGGTGGCGGTGAAGAGGGCGGCGGTGGCGGCGGCTCGCGGGTCGCGGCCGGCGCGCGGTCATACGTCGTGCGCTGCTGGGACGGCGCGGCCGGCGGCGCATGTGTCTCGCGCGGGGTCGGTGTCACCGCGGCGCGCGCGCCGCCGCCATCCTTGCGCGACGACATCCGCTTGAACTCGTCGCGGATCGGCCATTTGGCCTTTTCCGCGGCGACCTGCACGCATTCGATCAGCGCCGTGTTCTTGGCCTCGCGCCGGTGCGCCTTCATGTCGCCGTCGCGATAGGCGTTGAGGATGCGGAACTCCATCGGGTCCATGCCGACGAGGTTTGCCAGCTTGTCCATCTGGCATTCGATCGCAAAGTCCATCGCGGTGACGCCGAAGCCGCGCATGGCGGTGGCCGGCGTGCGGTTGGTGAAGACGCAATAGACGTCGCCATGGACGTTCGGGATGGTGTAGGGGCCCGGCAGGTGGGCGGCGCACTTGACGGCAGCGTAGCTCGACAGCCGCGTATAGGCGCCGCTGTCGAAATAGGCGCGGATCTTGCGCGCGACGATGCGGCCGTCCCGCATGACGCCGTCCTTGATGTAGATGCGCTCGGCGCCGCGTGGCGGGCCGTATTGCATCTCCTCCTCGCGGCCGAATACGTAGCGGACGGGGCGTCCGGTCAGCATGGCGCCGAGGATCGCGAGCGGTTCGGTCAGCGTATCCACCTTGCCGCCAAACCCGCCGCCCACGGTGCCGCCGATGAAGTGGAAGGTGTTGGAGGGCACGTCCAAAATCTTGGCGCAGGTGTCGACCGAGAAGAACAGCGCCTGCGTCGAGGTGTAAACCACGTAGCGGCCGTTGGTGTCGGGCGCGGCGATCGCGCCGTTGGTCTCGGTCGGTGCGTGCTCGATCGGCGACATCTGGTAGCGCTGCTCGAGCACGTGGTCGGCGGTTGCAAGCGCGCGGTCGGCATCGCCGAAGCGCAGCTGCTGGTGATCATAGGTCTCATGATAGATGAATGCGTTCTTCGGATAGGTCTCGTTGACCACCGGCGCCCCCGGCTTGAGCGCGTCCTCGACGTCGAACACGGTCGGCAACGGCTCGTAGTCGATCCGGACCTTTGCGATGGCTTCGAAGGCCTCGCGCTCGCTGTCGGCGACGACGGCAAGGATCGGCTCGCCCTTGTAGCGTACCTTGTCGACCGCAAGCGACGGCTCGTCATCCTTGCCGAAATTGATCAGGCTGAGCAGCGTGTTCAGGTTGCGCGGCACGTCGGAGGCGCGGATCACGCGTCGCACGCCCTGCGACCGCTCGGCCTCCGAGGTGTCGATGCGGCGCACCCGTGCATGCGCATGGGCGCTGCGGACCACCTTCAGATGCAGCATGCCTTGCAGCTTGTGGTCGCCAAAATAGCTGGACGTGCCCGTGACATGGCCGAGCATGTCCTGGCGCTGGGTGCCCTTGCCGATTTCGTTCAGGTTGTCGTCGCGCTCGTCGGCGAAGATGTCTTTGCGCAGTTCCAGCATGGCACTGTTCCCTTACGCACGCGCCCGGCCGCCGGACGCGGCTGATAGCATGGCGTTGATGATCGGCTCGTAGCCGGTGCAGCGGCAGATATTGCCGGAGATCGCCTCGACGACCTCGTCGCGGCTCGGCGAAGGGTTGCGGTCGAGCAGGGCTTTTGCCGCCATCAGCATGCCCGGTGTGCAATAGCCGCACTGAGCGGCAAAACTGTCGGCGAAGGCGCGCTGGAGCGGATGCAGGCTCGGGCCCTGTTTCATGCCATCGAGTGTCTCGACCGAGCGACCTGCGACCGTCTCGGCGAGTGTCAGGCAGGAGAGGTGAAGTTCGCCGTCGATCAGCACGCTGCAAGTGCCGCAGCCGCCCTGGCCGCAGCCGAATTTCGGGGTCATGTCGCCTATCAATTCGCGAAGCGCCACCAGGAGATTGGTGCCGCCATCGACGAAGATTGCGACGTCGCGGCCGTTGTGCTGGAATTGAAGGGCAGTCTTGGCCATCACGTTTATTCCGGACCGGACAACAGGCGGCGAAGATGCACGCCGACGATCTCGCGGCGATACCAGGCGCTGCCGAGCGCGTTGTCGGATGGCGATGTTCCTTCGACGGCCGCCGCGGCGGCCGCGTTGATGGTGGAGGCGTCGAGCGTGCGACCTTCCAGCGCGCGCTCGGCGGCACGGGCGCGGATCGGCGTCGGCGCCATCGAGCCGAGCGCGACGCGGGCGCCGACAATCCGGCTGCCGTTGACCGTCAGATGTGCCGCGAGGGTGATCACCGCGCCGCCCTTGGGTTTGATCCGCGCGATCTTGCGGTAGCGGAAGGCCTCAGTGCTGCCGGGCCTGGCAAAGGAGATCGCCAGCACTAGCGATCCGGCCTGCCGATCGCGCGATTGCAGGAACTCTTCGATCGGGATCTCGCGGCCGCCGAGGCCGCCCTGGACGGACACGGTGGCATCAAGCGCGAGCATCGCGACCGTGAAGTCGCCATACGGCACCGGCGCGAACAGATTGCCGCCGACGGTGCCCACGTTGCGCACCGCCGGTCCGCCGATCGAGCGCGCCGGGGCGTGCAGAAAGGCGAGGTCGCGTTCGGCGAGAATGCGCGCGAAAGTGACGCCGGCCCCCAGCATGATGCGCGGGCCGGACGAATCGATACGGGTGAGCGCGGGATCGCTGGCGCGAACGACGGTCGAGATCGAGACGTCGCCCTCGTTCAGCGCCCGCATCACCAGCGTGCCGCCGCCGAGATAGCGGGCGCTGCGATCGGACGACAGCGCTGCCGCGGCGTCATGGGTGCTGGTGAAGGTTTTCACCGTGACTGGCATGATGGTGCTCTCCGCTTACGCGGTCTCCTTCAGATGGCGGCGGATCGCCTCGAATCCCGCCTGGTAGATGTCTTCCGCCACCATGTGGGTGATGCGGTCGCTGTCATCGGGCTTCGTGGTGAAGCGCGATTCCCAATGCCAGAAGGTGCGGTCACCATCGGTGACCGGCAGCAGGCGGACATGGGCGACGTAGTTGAACATCGGAATCGGCGTATCGAGCAGACAATAGCTGAAGGTCTGTTCGAGGTCGGACAGCGCCAGCAACTGTTCGCGCAGCTCCGAGCCGTCCTTGAGCTTGAATCGCCTGACACAACCGATCTTGTCGGCCGACTGCGCGCGTTCGATGGCGGAGGTCGCGACCGCAGGATGCCAGCGATCGTGCCCGTTGAAATCGCGCAGCACGCTCCACACCGCCTCCGTCGGCGCGTTCAAGATGGTGCTCTTGACGATATGCGGCACGGTCAAAATCCAATATCTGCGGTTTTGATGTCTCGAGCCGCGTGCCTCACCTCTCCCCAGCGGGGAGAGGTCGGCGCGTTGCGCCGGGTGAGGGGGCGCAGGTCCCACGAGAGAGAGTAACCCCTCACCCGGATCGCATCTTGCGATGCGATCCGACCTCTCCCACAAGGGGAGAGGTGGACCGTCTGCTCGGAGATATCTGATCTATGCATTCAGCTAACCTCCGAACACGCGCTTCAGGGCGTCGAAGCCGCCCTGAAACACGCCGCCGCCGATGTTGCTGACGAGCTCCGTCTCGCGTTCCGGCGCGCAGTCGAACTCGGCCGTCCATTCCACGAAGGTCTGGTCGCCGTCGGTGACGGGCGTCAGCCGCAGCGTCGCGACGTAGTTCTCGACGCCCATCGGGGATTCCAGGATCGAATAGGTGCAGAACATGTCGTAGTCGGAGAGCCCCAAAAGCTTCTCGCGGATGCGATCGCCGTTGCGCAGGCGGAAATCCCGGACGCAGCCGATCTTGTCGGAAGGCTCGCCGCCCTCGATGCGGCTTTCGGCGATGGCCGGGTGCCAGTTCGGCAGGCCGTTGAAATCGCGCACCCGCGCCCAGACGCGGTCGTTGCGAGCGTTGACGACGGTGGACACGTAGACGCGGGCCATGGCGTAAGCTCAGTCCTTCTTGCGCGGCGTGCGCTCAGGTCGCGCCGGCTCGCCGCCGCCCTCGGGCGCCGTCGGCTTGGCATCGCTGCCGCTCTTGCGTGCGGAATCCTTGATGCCCTGCATGTCGCGGGCCTCGCGGATCAGGCCCGGCATTTTCGAGAGACTGCCGCCCTCGACGCCGATGTCGGACAGGATCGAGTCGATCAGCGGCGCCTGGACGCGGTAGCGCAGCGCCGAGTCGATCACCTCGTCGGTGGCGCTGCGGCCGCCATTGCCATTTCCGTGACCGTTGCCGTTGAGCCCGTCGACCTGGAGAATGCGGATGCCCTCGATCTTCTCCATCGGCTTGACGCTCTCGCGCACGATGCCCTCGATGCGGTCGAGCAGCTTGCGCCGGAACAGCGAGTATCGCGCCTGGTCGGTGAGCACGTTCTCGGCCTCGTTGAGCATCCGCTGCGCCTCGGCCTCGACCGCCGCGCGCACGCGCTCGGCTTCGGCCGCGATGCGCGTCTCCTCGGCCTGCTTCTCGGCGAGCAGGATTTCGACGGTCTTGCGCCGCTTGGCGATCTCGCTCTCCCGGGCCGTGACGACGCGCTCGGTAGCTTCCGTCGCGCGGATCCGGGCGTCCTCGGCCGCGGCGCGGGCCGCGGATTCCTCCAGGGACTTCAGATGGATCGCAATCGCCTTCTCCATCAGGACGGTCTCGACCTCCTTCTCGCGATTGACCTCAAGCTTGCGCAGCTCGCGCTCGCGGCCGATGCGGGCTTCGTCGAGACCGCGGTCGGAGGCGATGCGGGCACGCTCGACCTCCTCGCGCGCGCCGATTTCGGCTTCCTGCAGCGACTGGACGCGGGCGACCTCGAGCTGCTCGATGGCGCGCCGCCGCTCGATGCGCGCCGCCTCCAGCGCCTGCTCGCGGGAGACATCGGTGGTCTCGACCTCCTTGCGGGCGACGATCTCGGCCTGCTTTACCTGACGGTCGGCATCGATCCGTTCCGAGCGCTTGGTCGAGAGGGCGATGACGCGCTCCTCGTCGGCAATCTCGATCGCCTTCTTCTGGTCGATGTTGAGCACTTCGCGGGTCCTGGAGGAGGCGATCCGCTCGCTCTCCAGCGTCAGCTCGACATCGATGCGCTGCCGCTCGATCGCGTCGCGACGCTTCAGCTCGGCGGCCTCCAATACGCCGGTGCGCTCGATTTCCAGCGCGCGGGTTTCGCGCTCGGCCTGGATGCGTTCGGCCGCGACCGCCTTTTCCTGGGCGATGCGCGCCGCCTCGATCGCCTCGCGGGAGGCGATGTCGGCTTCCTCGACGGCGCGGTTGCGGGCGATCTCCAGCGAACGGACGCGTTCTTCCTGGGCGATGCGCGTCGCCTCGGTGGCTTCGCGGGCACTGATCCCGGCGATCTCGACCGCCTGGTTGCGCTCGATTTCGAGCTTGCGCGTGGTGTGGTCGGCGGCAATCCGCTCGGCGGCCAGCGTCCGCTCGCGCGCGATGCGGGCAGCCTCGACGGCGCGCTGGGCCTCGATCTCGGCTTCCTGGATGGTTCGGACCTGCTGGATCTCAAGCGCGCGGGTACGCTCGTCCGAGGAGATGCGCTCGACATTGACGGTCATCGTCTGGGCAATGCGGGCCTTTTCGGTGGCCTCGCGCGCGGCGATCTCGGCTTCCTCGACGGCGCGGGTGCGCTCGATCTCGCGGCGCCTCGTTTCCTCCTCGTTGGCGATCCGCGCATCGGTGACGACGCGGTCCTGCTGAATCCGCGCCTTCTCGATGGCTTCGCGTGCCGCAATCTCGGCTTCCTCGACCGTGCGCATCCGCTCGATCTCGCGCTGGCGTACCTCGCGCTCGGAGGCAATGCGGGTGGTGTCGATCGAGCGCTGGTTGGCGATGCGGGTCTTCTCGATCTCTTCGCGCGCCAGCAGTTCCTTCTCCTCGACCGCCCGCGTCCGCTCGATCTCCTTGTGCCGGGTCTCGCGTTCCGAGGCGATCCGGGCTTCGGTGATCGCTTGCTCGTTGGCGATCCGCGCCTTCTCGATGGCCTCGCGGGCGGAGATCTGCGCCTGTTCGGCCTCGGTCTCGCGGAGTGCCCGTTCGCGGGCGACTTCCGTGCGCTGGAGCGCGCGGCGCATCTCGATGTCGCGTTCCTGCTCCAGGCGCGCGGTCTCGCTCTCGCGCTCGATCTCCAGCGCCTGCCGCTCGGCCTCCAGATTGCGGGCGCGGATCTTGATCATCGAGTCCTGCTCGATGTCGTTGCGCAGCTTCCGCTTGGCCTCGATGTCCTGCATCAGCTGGGTCAGACCTTCGGCGTCGAACCGGTTCGAGGGGTTGAAGAATTCGAGATCGGTCTGGTCGAGATCGGTGATGGCGACCGATTCCAGCTCGAGGCCGTTCTGGGCGAGGGCTTCCGCCGCTTCGGTCTTGACGCGCGCGACATAGTCGCCGCGCCGTTCGTGCATCTCCTCCATGGTCATCTCGGAGGCGACCGAGCGGATCGCGGAGATGAATTTTCCGGCAAGCAGCGCATGAAGTTGCTCCGGCGCCATGGTGCGGCGGCCGAGCGTCGCCGCGGCGATCGAGACCGCTTCGCGGGTCGCCTGCACCCGGACGTAGAAGTCGGCCTCGATGTCGACCCGCATGCGGTCGCGGGTGATGACGGCATCCTGTTTGGAGCGGACGACACCCATCGGCAGCACGTTCATGTTGACCGGCGTGAAATCGTGGATGAATGGCAGCACGAAGGCGCCGCCATTGATCACCACGCGTTCGCCGAGGAAACCCGTTCGGACGAACGAGGTCTCCTTGGAGGAGCGATGGTAGAGCCAGTTCACGATGTAGACGCCAACCACGATCACGATGATCGCGACGATCAGCCAGAGGATCAATTCACCGACCAGCATCCCTGACATCTTTCCCTCCCTCGAACCTTCCGGCGTTACCGCGCGCCGATCGCCTTGAACTGACGTACCTGCTCCGTCAGCGCCCGCTCGACCGGCAGTCGCTCCATCGAGGAGGCGCCGTAGAAGCCATGGCAATGGCGGGTGTTCTTCATGATGAAATCGGCGTCGGCGGGATCCGCGATCGGACCGCCATGCGCCAGCACCAGGATGTCCGGATTGACGCTGAGCGCTGCCTCGGCCCAGGCCTCGATGCGGGCAGGGCAGTCCCCGAGCTTTGGCGCGGTGTGCGCACCGATCGTGCCGCCGGTCGTCAGGCCCATGTGACAAACGATGATGTCGGCGCCGGCGATCGCCATGGCGGTCGCCTCTTTCTCGCTGAACACGTAGGGCGTGGTCAGCATGTCCTTGTCGTGCGCCTTCGCGATCATGTCGATCTCGAGCGCGTAGGACATGCCGGTCTCTTCGAGATTGGCCCGGAAGGTGCCGTCGATCAGGCCGACCGTCGGAAAGTTCTGGACCCCTGCGAAACCAAGCGCCTTCAACTGGTCGAGGAAGACGTCCATGTCGCGAAACGGGTCGGTGCCGTTGACGCCCGCGAGCACCGGGGTCCTGGTCACGACCGGGAGCACCTCGCAGGCCATCTCCAGCACGATGGCATTGGCGTCGCCGTAGGCCATCAGGCCCGCGAGCGAGCCTCGGCCAGCCATGCGATAGCGGCCGGAATTGTAGATGACGATGAGATCGACACCGCCAGCTTCCTCGCATTTGGCCGACAGCCCGGTGCCAGCACCTCCACCAACGATCGGCACGCCGCGTGCGATCATGGCGTGAAACTTCTTCAACAGCGCATTGCGTTCAAACCTGGCCATGGGTCACCTCGCCACTCTCCGCCGACCACCGGCGCGTCCGAGCAAAGGGCGGAACGCGTTGACGATAGCGGCGGTAAACTCGGGATCGTTGATGTTGCGCTTGATGCGGATGATCTGACGGTTGCCGGTCTGCCGCACGTTGCGCTCGAGCGCACGGAACAGGGCTGCGTCGGCTTCCGGGTCCCAGAACGGCTGGCCTCGCGCATCGAGCGCGGAGACGCCGCCCTCCGGCAGGAAGAAGCGCACGGGGCCGTCCATCTGGTTGAGCCGCTCGGCGATCCAGCGGCCCATGCGCTCGTTCTCCTCGGCGGTCGTCCGCATCAGCGTCACTTGCGGATTGTGGACGTGGAACTTGCGGCCGCGGTAGCGTTCGGGAATCGTGTCCGGCGCACCGAAATTGACCATGTCGAGCGCGCCGACAGAGCCGACATAGGGCAGGCGGCTGCGGACAATCGCGCCAAGGCGATCTTCCGTCGCCGGAAACACGCCCCCCATCAGCAGGTCGCAGATCTCGGTCGTGGTGAGGTCGATCACGCCGGCCAGCTGACCGGACTCGACGAGATTCTCCATGGAACGGCCGCCGACGCCGGTGGCGTGGAACACGAGACATTCGAAATCATCGCGCAGCTCCGCCGCGATCTTCTGAACGGCCGGTGTGGTGACGCCAAACATGGTGATGCCGACCGCCGGAAGATTCGCGCCTGCATCGCGCTGCTTGCCGGCCTGCTCATCGAGCCGCGCCTTGACCATGCCGACCAGCGCATGGGCGCCGTTGCCGAGCACCGTGCGCGAGATCGAGTTGAGACCCTGCACGTCGGCCACCGAATACATCATGGTGATGTCGGCGGGACCGACATAGGGACCGACGTCGCCGGACGCGACCGAGGAAATGATCAGCTTCGGCACGCCGACCGGCAGCGCGCGCATGCCCGGCGCAACCAACGACGCGCCGCCGGAGCCGCCCGCGGAAATGATCCCGGCGATATTGCCCTGGCGGCGCAGCCATCGCTCGAACGCCTCCGCCATCGCCGTCACCGAGGCGCCGCGATCGGCGCCGAACACGCCGGAGCCGCCCCGGCCGTGGTTCAGTGCGATCTCCTGCGCGGTGACATCGCAGCTCGCCGCTTTGCCGCTGGTCGAGACGTCGACCAGTCGCGTGCGCAGGCCGCTGCCGGCGATGATCTCGCGGATGAAGCGCAGCTCGGCACCCTTGGTGTCAAGCGTGCCGACGATGAGGACGACCGGCGGCCCGGACGTTCGGGAGGTCGTCGGTTCGCGTCGCTGCCGGGTTGCCTCCTCGAGCCGCGTGACTCCGGCGGACTGCGTCCGCGCGGCGGCCTCGATGCGGGCGATCGGCACCGGCTGCGACCAGCGGGTCGGCAGCACGGGATTGGAGACGTAGACGCGGGTCGGTCCCCTGCGCTGCGGCTGCGGCGCGCCGGCCGCTTCGGCCTTTACCGGCGCAGTCTCGGCGTCGGTCTCGTCAGCGCCATGAGTCCCGACGCCGAGCAGGCGCTGCTGAAGCTCGCGGTCCGCGGCAAGGCGCGCGGAGTCGATGATGCGGTTGATGCGGCCGTTGACCATGATCGCGACGTTGCGCGAGACCGCGGTGGCAACGCCGATGTTCTGCTCGATCACGAGCACGGACATGTCGCCGTCCTCGCCCAAGCGCAGCAGCATCTCCTCGACTTGAGTCACGATGACGGGTGCGAGGCCCTCGGTCGGCTCGTCCATGATCAGCAGATGAGGATTGGTGAGCAGCGCGCGTGAGATCGCCAGCATCTGCTGTTCGCCGCCGGAGAGCTGACCGCCGCCATGATCCTTGCGCTCGGCGAGACGCGGGAAGGTGTCGTAGATGCGCTCGACGGTCCAGGCGCCGGAGCGCATGCCTCCGGCGAGCCGCAGATGCTCGTCGACGCTAAGCGAGCGCCAGAGACGGCGGCCCTGCGGCACATAGCCGACACCGAGCCGGGCGATCTGCGCCGGCGGCCGCCGCGTGACGTCCTCGCCCCGCACGCGGATCGACCCACCGCTCACGGGCACCAGCCCCATGATCGCCTTGCACAGGGTGGTCTTACCCATGCCGTTGCGGCCGACGACGGAGAACACGCCGCTCTCCAGCGTGAGGTCGACCCCTTGCAGCGCGTGCGAGTGGCCGTAGTAGACGTCGAGGCCGCGGACCTCGAGTGCGGCACTGCTGCGGCGGGCCTCATTCATGGCCGCCTCCGAGATAGAGCTCCTGCACTTGGGGATCCGACTGGATCTCCTCCGGCAGGCCCTCCTTGAAGACGCGGCCGTTGTGCATCATCGTGACGCTCTCGACGACGCGCAAGGCGACGTCCATGTCGTGCTCGATGATGATGTAGCCGATGTGCGCCGGCAGCGAGGTCAGGATTTCGATCAGCTCGGCCCGCTCGGTCGGCGACAAGCCAGCAGCAGGCTCATCGAACAGGACGAAGCGCGGGGCGCCGGCGAGCGCGAGCGCAATCTCGAGCTGACGCTGCTGGCCGTGCGCGAGCTCGGCCACGCGCTGGTCCTTCACCGCGGAGAGATGCACGGCCTGCACGAGATTGTCCGCCGCATGCATCAGGGCATCGTTATGTCCCGGACGCAGGAACGAGAAGCGCCCGCGCGAGACGCCGCGGCAGGCGAGATAGACGTTGTCCTGGACGGTGAGGCCGGGGAACAGCGCCGAGATCTGATAGGTCCGGCGCAGCCCGCGGCGGATGCGTTCATAGGGCGGGAAGTGCGTGACGTCCTCGCCGAAGAAGCGGATGGTGCCGGAGGAGGGCGGGAAATCGCCGGTGATGCAGTTGAACAGCGTGGTCTTGCCGGCGCCGTTCGAGCCGAGCACGGCGCGCCGCTCGCCCGGACGCACGGTGATGGTGACGTCGGTCAGCGCCGCCAGGGCGCCGAAAAACCGTGTCACCCCGCGCAGCTCGAGGGCGGCGCCGGCGCCAACGGCGGAAAGGCGTTGAGCGACGCTATCCATGCCGGCCTCCGCCTGAACGTTGGGTCGAGGATGCATTGCGCCGCCGCCAGCGTTCCCATAGGCCGATGACGCCATCCGACGACCAGAACACGATGGCGAGGAAGCCGAGCCCGATCAGCAGGCGGAAGCGGTTGCCGTCGAGCCCAAGCCGGACCAGGAAGTCGAGCGCGAAGGTGCGGAGCAACACGAAGATCAGCGCGCCGATGAAGGGGCCGATCGGGCGCGTGATGCCTCCGACGACCGCGATGATCAGCACGTCGATACAGGCGCCGACGCTGACCGAGCCCGGCGAGATCTGGCGATAGTTCCAGACCTGGAGGACGCCGGCGAGCGCGGCCACGAGGGACGCGAAAGCATAGGCCGCGATGCGGTGGGCATTGACGTTGAAGCCGAGCGCGGCCATGCGACGGGAATTGTCGCGGACCCCCTGCAGTGCAAGGCCGAAGGGCGCGCGCGAGAGATACTCGACCGCGAAATAGCAGAGCGCGGCGACCGCGAGCACGATATAGTAGAAGGGAATGTCTGCGCGCCAGTTGACGCCCCAGAAGTGCGGCGTCGCCACCGTGTTGATGCCGGTGTGGCCGTTGAAGATCGCCCAGTTCTGATTGGTGAAATAGTAGAAGGCCGCGCCGATCGCGAGCGTGATCATGATGGTGTAGATGCCTTCGGTGCGCACCGCGAGCGCTCCGCCGAGGGTGCCGAAGGCGGTCGCCAGCGCCAGCGCCATCGGCACCGCGAGCCACCAGGGCCAGCCGAGACTGATATTGGCGTTGCCGCTGACGCCGAACACGGCGACCATATAGGCCGAGAAACCGGCGATAGTGAGCTGCATCAGGCTGACCATGCCGCCATAGCCGGCGAGGAACATCAGGCTCAGCGCGATGGTTCCGAGGATCAAGGTGGAGGCGAAGATCTCGATCAGGAAGAATCCGCTGGCGATCAGCGGCATGATCAGGAGGACCAGAGCGACCAGCCAGGCCGCGGGGTTCTGGAATTCCGGCCAGGCACGGACCCAGGCGCGGCGGGGCGCGTCGGCGGATGGATCGGGGCGGAACTGGGTGCTCTGGAGCAACGACATCTGTCATCGCCTCGCGAGCAGGCCCTGCGGCCGCAGCGCCAGCACCAGCACCATGATCAGGAAGGTCACGACGATGGCATAGGTCGGGATGTAGACCGAGCCGAGCTGCTCGGCGAGGCCGATGATGAGCGCGCCGAGCGCGGCGCCGGGGATCGAGCCCATGCCGCCGACGATCACGACCACGAGCGAGGCGAGCAGGAAGCGGATGTCTTCGCCCGGCGACAATGACTGGAATGTGCCGCCGACGACGCCGGCGATGCCGGCAAGTCCCGCGCCGAACGCGAACACCAGCACGAAGACGAGCTGGATGCGCACGCCGGTCGCAGCCAGGATGTCGCGGTCGTCGACGCCGGCACGCACGATCATGCCGATCCGCGTGCGGTTGAGCGCCAGCCACATCGCGATCCCGATCACGACGGACGCCGCGAAGATCACGAGCCGCACCGAGGGATATCTGAGATAGACCGGTTCGCCGGAGGATTTGATCGCGGTGATCAGTGGCAGCTCTACCGGCCCGATCAGCCAGTTCGGGGTCTGGATCTGGTAGAAGTCGCCGCCGCAGGCCCACAGCATGAGGTCGGCGAACACGATCGAAAGCCCGATCGTCACCATGGTCTGCCTGAGATCCTGTCCCTCCATTCGGCGGAACACGATGACCTGAAGCAGGACGCCGACGAGAGCGGTCAGGATGAAGGCGGCGATGAAGCTGAGGACCCAGGACCCGGTCGAGGTGCTGATGGCGTAGCCGACATAGCCGCCGAACAGATAGAGCGAGCCGTGGGCGAGGTTGACGTTGCGCATCAGGCCGAAGATCAGCGTGAAGCCGCTGGCGACGAGGAAGTAGAGGCCCCCGAGCGTGATGCCGTTGAAGACGGCGTTGAGGAAGACGCGCTTGCGGCCGATTGCGGCCTCCAGCCCCGGCGGCCAGATCGCGAACACCAGCCACGCGAGCACCGCGACCGCGATGATTACGATCAGCGCCCAGGCCGGATGGCGTTCGATGAACCTGGCCATCTCCGTCGCGTTCCCTCACTGGTCGCGGCCGTCTGCCGGGCCGCGTGTCCAGTATCCTACCGAGGGCGAGAGCTCAGGATTTGATCGACAGTATCTTTTATCGTGTGCTCCGGAACTCCTTCACGGCCGCAAAACCTTGGCTGCGCGACGATAATCGGTCGGGGCCATCCCCACATTGGCGGCGAAGAAGCGGGTGAATCCGCTCTGCGAGGAGAAGCCGAGATCGAAGCCGATGTCGGCGATCGGCGTTTCGCTCGCCACCAGCGCTTCGAGCGCCTGTTCCATGATCAGCGTGTTCATGTAGAGGTGAGGGGTGACGCCGGTCTGGGTGCGGAACAGCCGGTAGAAATGCGGCCGGGACAGCCCGGCCTCGCGCGCGATCGCATCGAGCTCGATCTCGGCGCCGGGGCTTTCCGACATCAGCTTGATCGATTTGCGGACCCTGAAGTCGGTTACCGCGGCCGCCGCGCGCGCGTCCTGCGCGGCCTGCCAGCTCTCCTCGTAGCAGGAGTTGATCAGCTGCCGGAGTTCGCAATCGAGGCTGCGCAGCGACGGCGCGCCGCACACCAGTGCTGCGGTGCGGCGGATCAGCCGGTCGAGCGCTTCGGTGCGCGGAAAGAAGGTGCGGCCGAACCGCAGGCCCTGTGCCGTCGCGGGCTGCGGCGCGAACCATTCGGCGTTGACATAGAGCACGAAGAAGATCGCGCCGTGGTCCATGTCGGTCGGCAGAAAGTTGTGCGGTTCCCACGGGTTGACCGCGACCACGGTATCGTCCTTGAGCAGCAGCCGCTGCTCCGAGACGTCGATCTGCGCCGGCGTTCCGCCGACATGAAAGATCAGATGCCCCTCGCGGTGCGCATGCACGTTGAAGGGACGGTTCAACTGATAGACCGTCGCGCGACCGAACCGGCCGTGGAAGACGGCAAGCGCCCTGCTCATGCCTCCCCTCCCGCGGGATGTTCTTGTCTTTTCGACAAGCGTTCATCATCCGCCCGCGGAAAGCAAGGGCGAGCAGGGCTCTTGATGCAACCGCGCACCATGCCGCGGCCGTTCAGCCTGCACTGCAACAAATACGTCAGTACTTCTTACATTCCGGAACGGTGCGGCTTGGCAGTCCGATCTTGGAGAAGACGGCTGGATCGTAGCCGAGCGTCTGGTTCACGTTCGGAATCACCTTCACGACCTTGCTGAACAGCGCGCCCTTGCCGTCGTCGACCACCTCGGTGACGAAGTTGGTGCCGATGGCCTGGCGGTTGGAGTCGAGCTTGATCTTGCCGTTTGGTGCATCGAGCTCGATCTTCGCCAGCGCTTCCTTGAATTTCGCCTGGTTGTTGGAGAGATCACCGTTGACCTGACGCAGCGCGAGGATCAGCGCCATGGTTGAATCATAATAGTTGGTCGCCAGCAGCGAGGGGCTCGGGAAGCGCTTGTTGGGCGGGAAGGCGTCCTGATAGGCCTTCACGAACTTCTGCCAGCCCGGATCGTCCCAGGTGTCGGCCTGGCCGCTCGCTGCAATGGTGCCGATGAGGGCGTTCTTCGCATTCCCTTTTGACGACAGGATGGTCTGGTCGATCATGATGGAACCTCCCATCAGATGCGCCTTGCCGCCGGCCTGCTGATATTGGTTGAGGAAGTTGACGGCGTCCGCGCCGCCGAGCCCGAGATAGATGGCGTCGACGTCGTCGGGCAGGGCGGCGATGACGGAGGCGAAGTCCTTCGTTCCCAACGGCACCCATTGTCGGTTGGTGACTTGCCCGCCCATTCCGCAGAACTCGAGCACCAGTCCGAACACCTGGGTGTAGATGAAGGAATAGTCTTCGCCGACGGTTGCGATCTTGCGGTACTTCTTGTCCTCATAGGCGTATTTGCCGAGGCCGACCTGCCACTGGGCGCCGTCCATATTGTAGCGGAAGAAGTTCGGGGCAGGGTCGACATAGGTCGTTTCCTGCGCGCCCGAGGCCGCATTGATGAAGGTCAGCTCGGGATGGGTCTTTGCAAAGTTCTTCACCGCGATGCCCTCGTCGCCAGAGAGCGGCGACAGCAGGATCTGGACCTTGTCCTGCTCGATCAGCTTGCGCACAGCGCGCACGGCTGAGTCCGGCGTTGCGTCGGTCGAGGCGACGATGAATTCGAGTTCCTTATCGCCGATCTTCTTGCCCAGCACATTGAGTGCCGTCTGATGGCCGCGCATCCCATCCTCGCCAAGCACGGTGTAAGTGCCTTCGAGTGTTGCGGTCACGCCCACCTTGATCTTCTCCTGAGCGAACGCCGTGCCCGAAAGCAACAGGCTGCTCAACGCAATCAGTCCCAAACTGCCTTTCAACATCGCGCTCCTCCCTCTGTGTTGTCGCCGGCGTCCGCTTGGCGTGCGAAGGCTGGTGGACGTCCGGTTGTTGCCGGCAAAGCTAGCCGAAGGCGGGCGCGGCGCGGATGTCGTCGGCGCCGGGTGGCTTAACGGGCAGTCTCATTTTGATTGTTGCGCCGCAGCGCGGCTCGCGGCGCAATGCCGCGGAGCTTGTTCTGTGTCATCACCGCGCATGCGGGTGATCCGGTCCAGAGACGCCGAGAGGCCGCGGCGTACTGGATCGCCCGCCTTCGCGGGCATAATACCGGGGAGAATGAAAGCACACGACTCCTTCCCCACGTCGTCCCTGCGAAAGCAGGGACCCATACCACAGGGCTGTGTTGTTGAAATGAGCTGTGGTCGCAGCTCTGCAACCCAATTCGCATTCGTGGTTATGGGTCCCGGCCTTCGCTGGGACGACACCGAATGTATTGCGCTGCCGGTGAGTCATACTTCCGCGCTCTTGCGACATGATCTGTCCGAGCTTTGCATTTCGTTTCGCCACTCTAAAAACAGAGGGCGCAGGGAAAGCCGGGTGCCGATCGCACCCATAGGTCCCGCGTAATAAAGAACGCGGGAGGTAAGACCACAGCTGCGGCGGCTTGCGCCGTCGGGCAAATCAGTGGCAGGGCCTGGATTGGTTAAAGCGCCTGCGCAACGCGCCGCCCGACGGGCTCCGCGTTGATCGGCCGCGGCAGCAGCCTGCCGGCTCGGCCTGAACTTGTTCCCCTGCATTTGCGGATAGGATCGGCCGAGCTTGCACTCTGCTTTTAACTGTCGACGATTCCAGCATCAGCGCCACGTAATCCTGATCACGCGCGTGGCGGATTGCTCGCAAGATGCGGTTGCCGGAACCGATGGTGGCGCGCATTGGAGGTCGGATAACTGCGACGAACGTCGAGGTTCCCTTACGTTTGCCCAACATTGTCCATCATGAGTCTATCAACTTCGCGTGTGGTGCCTGTTGAATGCGGAGACAGGGGATCGCCGGAACCCGAGGTGCGGAGACTCGGGTCGTGTCAACAGGCAGGCGGAGCGGAACAATCAAGCAAATCGTGGTGCGACGATGCCTGCCGCCTTTGCCGGCGCGGGCAAGGCGAAGATATTTCATCGCTGCAGCGCGACGCGTTCTGCGTTCGGCGTGCGTCGCTGTCGTCGGTTGCTCGCTGTGCGAGCAGGCTCACGCGCTCGACTTCTTTGGTCTGTTCGGTTCCGACGATCCGCCGCCGGTCAGCGCCACGACGCTGTCCTATCGGTTGGAGATCGAAGCCAAGACGCCGGAGGGCAAGAACGATAGCGACGCCGAACAAGCATTGCGCGATGCCGCCAGCACCTATCGCCTTCGACAGGAACCGCCGCCGGACGGGGATGGTCTCGCGCGCCGGCTGCAGGCGGATATCAATCCGCTGCTCGATGCACTTTGGGGGCTTGGCCGCTACAACGCCCAGATCGATGTGACGATAGATGGAGTTCCAATCTCCCTCGACGAGACTGGGCTTGCCGCGGCCGCGCACCGGGCCGACAGCTTTCGCAATCGGACGGTTGTGCCCGTCAAGGTCATCGCGCGACTTGGTCCGTTGTTCAAGCTGCGCGCCGTTGATGTAGATTATCCGCGCGACCAAGCGCCGCAGGGCTTGCCGCGACGCGCGTTTGCGCTGAAGTCCGGGGATCCTGCGATTTCCGCCGACCTGCGCGCCGCGCAAGTGAAGCTCGTCGACTGGTTCCGCAGCAACGGACATCCGCTCGCGAAGGTCGCCGACGTCAAGGCCACCGTCGATCATGGCGCCGCTGCGATGGACTTTCGGTTGCGGGTCGAAGCGGGCTCCAAGGCCGGCATCGGCGCCGTGATGATCTCGGGCGGAGATGTCGATCCGAGAGTGGTGGCCACGCATGTCTACCTGAGGGAAGGCGAGCCCTATTCGCCAGAGCGGCTTGCCCTGGCGAAAACCTCGATCGCAAAGATCCCGGCCATCGGGGGAATTCGCGTCCGCGAGGCCGAGAAGCTCGATGCCAATGGCAATCTGCCGGTCTTCATCGATTTGACGGAAAGGCCCAGGCACGCGGTGGGCCTCTCGGCGAAATATTCCACTGTCGATGGTCCCGGCATTGCTGGCTACTACGAGGATCGGAACATATTCGGCGGCGGCGAGCGCCTGAGGCTCGAAGCGTCTGCCTCGCTCCTGCAACGGATCGACGGTACGTCCTTCACCGGCTTCAATAATCTGAGCGGCTCGGATTTTGGCGCACGGTTTACCGGAACCTTCATCAAGCCAGGCTTATTCGGTACGGCCAACGATCTGCTGATCGAGGCCACTGCGTTCCGCGAGCGTGTCGGCAACAACGACCTCGGCGGTTACACTGACGACACGGTGCGCGGCACGTTCGGCGTGATCCATCGCTTTTCGGAGGCGGCTTCGCTGCAGGCCGGTCTTCAGGTCGAGCAATCAAAATCGCAGGACGTGCTGGGGCGGGTCGATGCGACATTGATCGGCTTCACGGCGACCGGCCGCTACGACACGACAGACAATCCGCTCGACCCCACGCGCGGTGTGCGCCTCTCGGCGACCGTCAATGCCTATCCGAAGCTGATGGGTTCCACGATCGATCTGTTCGAAGCGCGGGTTGCGGGCTCGGCCTACTATGCGCTCGACGAGCAGGCCGACTACGTTCTGGCGGGTCGGTTGGCCGCAGGCTCGCTTGCGGGCGCGCCGCTCGACCAGATTCCGGATGCACATCGCTTCTTCGCCGGCGGCGGCGGATCCGTGCGCGGTTACGGCTTCAACACCATTTCGCCGATGATGTTCGGCCAAATCACCGGTGGTCGCGGCTTGATCGAGGGCTCCGCCGAGGTGCGGGTCAGGATCACGCCCACCATCGGTCTCGTGCCATTCTTCGACTTTGGCACCGCCTCCCGATCATCCCTGCCAGGCTTCGACGACTATGTGGGCTACGGCGCGGGACTTGGCTTGCGTTATCTCACGCCAGTCGGCCCGATCCGCCTTGACGTTGCGACACCGCTGAACCCTCGCCCCGGCGACAGCCGGTACGCGATCTATGTCAGCATTGGGCAAGCCTTCTGATGCGCATCCGACGGCTGTTCATCGTCGTTTCCGCCGTCGTGGCCTTGGGCCTCATTGCCGCTGCGGTGCTCGTGCTCTACGGCATGGCGGTTCGGGGCGGCGAGAACCAGCAGGATGTGCTAGCCACTCTCGTCTCGCGGACGCTCTCGACGCCGGCGACCCGGGTCCATGTCGGCGCCGTCGATGGTGTGCTGTCCTCGGATGCAACGGTCCGCGACGTTAGCATCACCGACAAGGACGGTGTCTGGCTGACGCTCGACAAGGCGCGCCTCGTCTGGCGACGCAGCGCATTGTTGCTAGGACGGCTGGAAATCGACCGTCTCGAGATCGGCACGCTTGAGATCAAGCGAAAACCGCTTCCGTCCGACCAGCCTGCCGCCGAGTCCGATCAGCCGATCCTGCCTGACCTTCCGGTGAAGGTGCAGGTGAAGGCTTTCGACCTGCGGGCCCTGACGCTGGGACGGTCGATTCTGGGTGAAGCTTTGAGTGTCGCGGCGACCGGCAATACCGAGCTCGGCTCGCCTTCGGAAGGGCTCGTCTTCAACCTCGATGCCACCCGCAAGGATTTCCCGGGCCACTTCAAGGCCGCGCTCGCCTACGTTCCACAGGGAAATGCGCTTACCCTCGACGTCACGCTCGACGAGCCGGCCCACGGACTCATGTCGAAGCTCGGCCATCTGCCGGGCGAGCCGCCCGTCACATTCGCACTGGGCGGCAAGGGCACGCTCGACAGCTTTCGCGGTGCCCTGAAGTTGCAGGCCGGCCCCTCGATCGATGCGACCGGCACGATTACGCTCGACCGAAACGGCACGGCCCGAGTGCTCGCAACGCGCCTTGCCAGCCACCTCGAACCGTTGTTGCCGGCGATCGCCGCGCCGGTCTTCGCCGGTGAAACCAGTCTCGACAGCACGACGCATTTTGGTGACGACGGCAGCGTCACCCTGGATGGGCTGACGCTTACGAGCCGTCTCGCGCGGCTCGATGCGAAAGGTCAGCTCGCAGCCGACAAGGTCGTGGATTTCGCGGCTTCGATCCGCGCCTTGCCAAGCAACGGCGACGTGACCGAGACTGACCAAGGCTCGATCCGCAGCCTCGTCTTCGACAGCCGCGTCAACGGCCCAATCAAGGCTCCGACAGCATCGGTCAAGCTCGCGCTATCGGGTGCTCATCTGCCGGACGGAGACGTCGAGACGCTTGATGCTTCGATCACGGCCGTTCCTCGTGCCGAGGCCAGCGATCCGGCAACGCGTATCGTCCTTGACGCGAACCTGCGCGCTTCCGGCATTGTGCCACGCGACGCGAGTTTGGCGGCCGCGATCGGCAACAGCGCGTCGATCGTGCTCCACGGCGATACGGACCTGGGCGGCCGCGCCAGGATCGAGCGTCTCGAGATCGGCACATCAACGGTTCAGGCAACTTATGCAGGCGATGTCAGCGCCGATCGCCTGAATGGCCGGGCAACCGGAACCATGCCCGACCTCGGCGCCTTTACCGACCTTGCCGGGCTGAAGCTCAAGGGCTCGGTGGCGTTCGGCCTCGATCTCGACACGGATTTACAGCGTGGCAGCTTCGATATCAGAATGTCAGGTGCCGGCGAGAAGCTTGCGACGGGACTTGCGGCGCTCGATGGGCTCGCGGGGGCGCGGCTCGCACTCGCAGTCGATATCTCTGCTGATGGCCGCGACACTTACACGGTCCGCGACGCGTCGATCGATGGCGCCCACGTTGCGGTTCGCGCCAAAGGAACAGTGACGCGCGACTCGAGTGACCTGTTGGCACGTATCGACCTGCCGGATCTCTCGGCGGCCGATGCGCGCCTTACCGGCGCGGGAGCTCTCGACGTCGGCCTGACCGGCGGGCTCGCGCATCCCGGGGTTTCGTTCGTGGCCTCGGTGGATCGCGCCACCGCGATGCGGCGTCCGATTCCGCATCTGGCGCTCGCCGCGACGGTCAGCGACATCAGCGGAGTTTGTGCTGTCGAGGCCAAACTCGACGGCTTCGTCGACGGCAAGCCAGCGCGCGGGATTGTTCAGGTGAGCCGTCGATCGTCGGAGTCCGACGATCGCGCAGCTCCCGCCTTTGCCGGATGGCACGCAAAGACCATCGACATCGCGATCGGGTCGGTATTCCTGAAGGGGGCGGCAACGATCGACGCACAGAGATTAGCCAGCGGGCAGATTCGCTTCGCGGCCGGGACGCTCGCCGACCTCTCGCCGCTTGCCCTCACAGAACTCGCCGGTTCGGCCTCACTCGACCTTGCCGCTTCGGCCGACGGCGGCCAACAGTCGGTCCGGCTTGCCGGCAAGGGCGCGGGAATCCGTGCCGCGGGTGCGGCCGTCCGCAGTTTCGATCTGCGCGCCGATGGCGCCGATCTCTACAGCCATCCGGTGCTCAATGCTGATGTGCAGGTCAATGGTGCCGAGTTCGGCGGTCAGACAGTCTCAAACGTCACGCTGGCGGCCACGGGCAATGCCGATGCGAGCACGATCGGCCTGTCCGCCAAGGCTGCCGGGTTCGATCTCGATGCCGCGGGTGCATTGACCACAAGGGAACGGGTGCGGTTCGATCTCAACCGCTTCACCGCGCGCCGTGGCGCCAAAGCGATTGCGCTGCAGGGCCCCGCGGGCTTCACGCTCGACGATCGCACGGTGCTGATCGAGCATCTGGCGCTCGCGATTGGACGCGGCCGCTTCACGGTGGACGGCAAAGCCGGCCAGGTGCTCGACCTCAAGGCCATGGCCAGCGCGATCCCGCTCGGCGAGGCCGATGTCGCGATACCCGGTCTGGGCCTGAGCGGGACCCTCGACGCGTCAGCGGCGATTGCGGGCTCCATCAGCGCGCCGATCGGCCAGTACAAGGTCGCGGTCAGGCAGCTCACGGCGCCACAGACCAGAAACGCCGGCCTGCCGCCGATCGACGTTGCCGCGGACGGACGACTCGATGGCAGCCGTGCGAGCCTGAACACCACAATTGCCGCGGGAAGAGCCGGCGCGATCACGGCGTCGGGCACGGTGCCGCTCGACGCCACGGGTCTGATCGCGCTGACCGCGAAGGGCCGCCTCGATGCCGCCGTCGCCAATGCCGCGCTTGCCGCCTCCGGCCGTACCGTGTCCGGCAGCGTTACGCTCGATGCCCGTGTCGGCGGCACGCGTACCAAGCCACAGATCGGCGGTGTCGCCACCATGAGCGGGGGTACCTTCCGCGACAGCATGCTCGGCACGCGCCTCGATGCCGTCGAGGCGAAAATCACCGCCGAAGGAGAGCGCATCGTCGTGGAGCGCCTGGCCGCGGTAACGCCCAACGGCGGTACGTTGTCCGGCGCCGGTCAGGTACGGGTCGCCCCGGATGCAGGTTTTCCAGGCACGATCTCGATTCGCGGTCAGCAGGCGACGCTTGCTTCCAGCGCGCTGGCGACCGCGCAGGCCAATCTCGCTATCGACGTCACAGGCGCCCTGGCGCGCGATCCGCGGATCGTCGGTCGCGTCGACTTGACTCGCGTCAACGTCGATATTCCGGATCGCCTGCCGTCGACGCTGAAGCCGATCGACGGCATCAACCATGTGAACGCCTCGGGACAGGCCGCTGCACGGCTCGCAGCTGCGCGCAAGGCCGAGACGCCGAAAGGCAACAAGAAGCGTCCGGCGCTTTTCAATGCTGCGCTCGACGTGACAGTTTCGGCGCCCAACCACGTCTTCATCCATGGCCGCGGGGTAACCGCGGAACTCGGCGGCTCCGTTCATGTCGGCGGCACGAGCAACGCGCCGGTCCCGAAGGGGGCCTTCTCGCTCTATCAGGGCAAGCTGGTGGTGCTCGGAAAGACGCTGACCTTCACCAAGGGCAATCTCTCCTTCAATGGCGATCTCGCGCCCGAGCTCGATTTCGCGGCAGAGATACAGGCCTCTGACATCACCGCGCAGGTCGGAATCTCGGGCCCGGCGGCCGCGCCGGTCTTCGCCTTCCATTCGCAGCCCGAGTTGCCGCAGGACGAGATCCTGTCGCGCATTCTCTTTCAGAAAGCTTCGGGCAGCCTGACGACCTCGCAGGCCGTGCAACTCGCAGGGGCCGCCGCTCAGTTCGCGAGCGGTGGCGAGGGAACGGTGGACCGCATGCGCCGCTCGCTCGGGGTCGACAATCTGGATGTGGGCGCCGGAGCGGGCGGTCCGATGGTCGGTGCCTCGCGCGCGATCGGCGACAGGCTGAGCGTGGGCGTGCGGACGGGCGCGAGCGCCAGCCAGTCAGGAGTGTCGGCCAATGTCGACGTGACGCGCCATATCCGCGTCGAGTCGGATGTCGATGCGAAGGGCTCGACATCCGTCGGAGTCGGCACGCGATTCGAATGGTAAAGGCGACTGAGATCGCGCCTCACTTCGTGGTGTAGCCGCCGTTGACGAGGATGGTCTGGCCGGTCATCCACCAGCCGTCCGACACCAGCAGGCGGATCCAGGGCACGATGTCCTTGATGTCGGTGAGCCCGGTCCTGGAGAAGCCGGACAATGCTGCCGCCGATTTGTGATAGGCGACCGGGTCCGCGCCTTCGGCCGGATAGAAGAACGGCGTGTCCATCGGTCCGGGTCCGATCGCGGTGACCGAGATACCGCGCGCGCCGAACTCCTTCGATGCCGCGCGGGTGAAATGCTCGACCGGCGCCTTGGTGCCGGCATAGGCTGCATAGAACGGCGTGTAGGCGCCGAGCAGCGACGTCACCAGCGTGCAGATCTTGCCGTTGTCGTTGACGCGGCGGCCGGCCTCCTTGAGGAAGAAGAACGCGGACTTGGCGTTGACCGCGCTCATCGCGTCATATTCGGCCTCCGAGATCTCGACCATCGGTTTCTTCAACACCTTGCCGACGGTGTTGATCGCGATGTCGGGGCGGCCGATCGCAGCGACCGCGTCGGCGAACAGCTTCTCCATCGCGCCCGATGTCGTGAGGTTGGCCTGGAAGGCTACCGCCTTGCTACCTGCGGCCTGCAGCGCCGCCACCGTCGCGTCGGCATCGGCCTTAGTGGCCGCGCTATTGTAGTGGATCGCGATCGCCTTGGCGCCGTGGGCGGCAGATCGCGCGCGATCAGGCCGCCGAGATTCTTGGCGCCGCCGGCGATGATGACGGTCTTGCCTTTGATGCTGTGGTCGGTCATGGCGTTCGCCTCTCCAGGTCTCGCGGCAGCGCCCTGCGGCCGCTTTCTGGAGAGGACGATATCGTCTAGAATTTGCCGATAAAGCCATGCATCTTGATATCACTTGTCGGGAATGGCGAACAATCGGGGACGATTTTGGACCGCATCGACCTGTTCCGCATCTTCGCTCGCGTCGTCGAGTGCGCGAGTTTTACGCGGGCGGCCGATACGCTGGGCCTGCCGCGCTCGTCGGTCTCGTCAGCGGTCGCGGAACTGGAGCAGCGCGTTGGCGCGCGGCTGCTCCATCGCACGACGCGAAAGGTGTCGCCCACGCATGACGGCGCGGCCTTCTACGAACGAGCCTTGCGCGTCGTTGCCGATGTCGAGGAAGCCGAGACCCTGTTCCGCCACGCCGCCGCCGAACCGTCCGGCAGGCTCAGGGTCGACGTGCCCGGGCGGATCGGCCGCCTGATCATCGCACCGGCGTTGCCGGCTTTCCTTGATCGCTATCCGCAAATCGACATCGATCTCGGCGTCACCGATCGCGCCATCAACCTGATCGAGGATTCCGCCGATTGCGTCGTGCGCGTCGGCCCGCTCAGCGATTCCGGTCTGATCGCGCGGCCGCTCGGCGATCTGACGCTGATCAATGTCGCAAGCCCCGGATATCTCGCGCGCCACGGCGCGCCGCGAACGCCCGACGATCTCGGCGCGCATTGGGCAGTCAACTACGCCTCGCCCTCCACCGGCCGCATCGAGGAATGGGAGTGGTGCGAGCAGGGCGCAACCCGCACGGTCGCGATGCGCGGCCGCGTCACCGTCAACAGCGCCGAGGCCTATATCGCCTGCTGCCTCGCCGGCCTCGGCCTGATCCAGATTCCCGCCTACGACGTGAAGCGGCATATCGATGCCGGAGAGCTCATTGAGCTGATGACGCGGCACCGCGCCGCGCCGATGCCGATGACCTTGCTCTATCCGCACCGCCAGCATCTATCGCGGCGGCTGCAGGTGTTTGCCGACTGGCTGACGGATTTGCTGAAACAGAAGCTGCTCGCGGCGGGGTAGGGGTGCAGGCTGGCGTTCCCGCTCGGTGGGCCGTATAATCCCGGCGCTCGTGACGGTAACCTGATGACCACTTTGGTAAGTAAACTCGGCCTCGCAATAGCAGTGTTGGCGCTGTGCCTGAGCGGCCAGCAGGCCAGTGCTCAGGCCGGCCCGGTGCGCTACTGGACGCCGGGCTCGCTGTTCGGTTTCGGCGGCAGCCTTGCCGATGGCCAGAAGGCAGATACCTACGGAAACTTTCCGAGCTTTGACGCCGCCGGCGCGCAAGGCGGCGATTTCTCATATCTGAACGGCCGGCCCGACGGCTGGTTCGCCGGCAGCGAAGGTGGCCGCGTCGGCTGGAACGCGCTCGGCCAATCGGCGGCGTTCGGCTCGCTGGAATATCAGGGCGCGCAGTTCGGCTACAATTTCAGGGGTGTCGGTAATACGCCCGTGACGTTCTTCGCCGGCTTCGACACGCTGAAATACAATCCGCCCGGTGCCGGCGGACCGCTGGCGCCGTTCAGCGGCAATCCCGGTGTCAACGCGGGCTATTCCGCGCGCGCGGGCCTCGAGTTCCGGCCGACTTCGAATCTCAGCCTGTCTTTCGGCGCGAGCTTTACCCAGCAGGGGGCCGAGCGCATGGACAGCGACATTCATTCGCAGCTGCTGCCCGGCCAGTCTCCGGTCCTGTTCGGCGGGCGCTAAAGCGCGACGAGATCAGGTTGAAGCGCCATCGCGCTTTAGCTCCTTGTTTGAGCACGATCTTTTCGGAAAACCGCTGCGCACTTTTCCGGATCATGCTTTAGCGCGTCAGCGCAAGACGGCAGCGCTGCGGTCCTGATTCAACCAGAACGTCAAACCAAGAAGGCTCGAAGTCACGGGCACAGTCAGGATCGAAACATGGACATGCAGGGCAAGATCGCACTCGTCACCGCCGCGGCATCGGGCGCCGGCCGCGCCGGGGCACGCATCCTCGCGCGCGAGGGCGCGGCGGTCGCGGTGGTCGACCAGAACGAGGCCGGCGCGAAGGCGGTGGTCGACGAGATCAAAAAGGGCGGCGGGCGCGCGCTGGCGCTGGCCGGCGATCTGCGCGACGACGGCTTTGCGCGCGATATCGTCACTGCGACGGTGAAGGAATTCGGCGCGCTCGACTGCGTGTGGAATCATCTCGGCATTCCCGGTCCGTCCGTGATCGACGATCTCGAGGGCTGGGATCTCAGCGTCGATCTCAATCTGCGCTCGCAGCTGATCACCACCAACGCGGCGCTCGGCCAGATGACCGCGCGGCGCCAGGGCAGCATCCTGTTCACCGCATCGACCTCGGGCCTGGTCGGCTCGCCGTGGAGTCCGACCTATTCGGCGGCCAAGGCCGGCGTGATCGGGCTGGCGCGCGCGCTCGCCAAGCGCCACGCCAAGGACGGCGTCCGCGTCAACGCGATCTGCCCCGGTGCGATCGACACGCCGATGCTGCGGGTGTTCGTCAACCGGCCGGACCAGCTGGGCCACAACGAGGCCGATCCGGAGGAGCTGATCAAGGCCGCGGTCACCCGCAATCCGATGGGCCGCGCGGCGCGCCCCGAGGAGATTGCGGAGGTCGCGGTGTTCCTGCTGTCGGACAAGGCGTCGTTCGTCACCGGCATCGCGATGCCGGTCGACGGCGGGACGGTGGCGTAGCGTCTTCAGGAATTGCCCTAGAACTTCGCCCTGATGCCGGCATAGGCCGCGAGCGGCATGCCGGGGACGAAGGTGCGCGGATCGGTCAGCTGGGCCATCAGGTTGGGCGCAGCTCCGGCGCTGGCAAAGCCGCCGGTCTCGTAGAACGCGCCGCCGAGATAATAATGCTGGTTGAAGACGTTGTTGATCAGGCCGAACACCTCGATATTTGGTGTGATCCTGTAGGAGGTGTGCAGGTTCACGACCGCGTAGGCCGGGACCTTCTGGCTCTGGTTGGTGTCGTCGCCGACCAGCCATTGGCTGCCCACCACATTGATGTCGGCGCCGACCTTCCATGCGTCGGTGGCGAGGTACTCGACACCTGCCTTGAAGCGGTGCGCCGGAATGCCCGGGATATGGTCGCCCGGCTTGACGTTGATGAACCGGACGTCATCGTTGTTCGGGTCGGTCAGGGCGTTCGGGTTGTCGGGAGCCGGCAACGTATTTGCGCTTCGATAGGTCGCATCGATGAAGGTGTAGTTGGCATAGGCGTTCCAGCGATTGACGCGGTAGTCGAGCTTGGCTTCGATGCCCTGCCGCAGGGTCTGCCCCGCATTCTGGAAATAGCCGAAATTGCCTGTGCCGATGGGGCTCTGCACCCGGATGATGTCGTCGTCGGACAGAGTGTGGAACGCGCCGACGCCCCAGCTCAGCATGCCGGTCCTGGCGTCGTTGCCCCAGGTGCCGCGGAAGCCGGCCTCGACGGTGTGCGACACGACCTGCTTGAGCGGCGGATCGGACACCAGGAAGGAATCGATGACGCAGGGGCGGGCCGGATCGGAGCAGCCGAGCTCGAGCGGCGTCGGCGCGCGGTTGGCCTCTGAATAGCCGGCATAAAAGGTGAGGTTCGGCGTGATCTTGTAGGTGCCGCCGATCACCGGGTTGAGGCGCTGGAAGCGGTTGCTGCTGTTGAGCGCATCGTTAGTCCCGGTCTGGTCCTGCAGATCGATCTGGGCATAGTTGAATCGTCCACCGGCAGTGACCGAGAACCTGTTCGTCACGTCGAAGGTATCGGTGAGATAGACGCCGGTGTAGGTGTTGGTGGCGCGCAGGTCGACCGGGGCGAGACCGGCGTCGGGCTGGTTGATGAAGATGCCGGTGCCGGTCACGAACAGGTTGTTCGGATCGATCGTTCCGAGCTCGCTGGTCGCCGTGAATTTCGTGTTGCCGTGGTCGACGCTGACGCCCATCACGACGTGGTTATCGTGTCCGAACAGCTTGTCCGAGTTGGTCAGCTGGGCTGTGCCGCCGAAGCTGTTGGTCGCGGCCCGGTTGCGGTCGACTTCGCCAAGGAAGGCGTTGCCCAGCGTGTTCGGAACCGAGGGACCGCCCGCCGGACCGAAAATCGGCAGGTCGTCGCCGATGCACAAACTGTCTCCACCGTCGCAGGCATGCACGTCGGTGCCGTTGCCGTCGACATGGGTCTGCCGGAAGCCGCGGAAATAGGCATTGCCCTGGAAGGACCAGGTGTCGGAGAAATTGTGGTTCAGCGTCGCGTTGACGAAGGCGAGCTGAAGCAGCGTCGTCTGCGGCCAGGTGTAGACGCTCGACCAGCGCTGATTGAGCATTTGGACCGGCGTTGCCGCAACGTTGCCGAGCAGGTTGCTGGCGCCGGTGAAATTGACGTGAAATTCGGTGTCGTCGTTGCGTGCGCCAACATCCACATACATGCGGTTGATGTGCGATGAATTGGCGTAGTCGCGCCAGCCGCGATCATACGCGGATTCGAACGCAGCGTAGGCGGAGATGTTGTCCCTCTGGCCGCCGGCCTGCACGCTGCCCTGCACGCGCCCGTAAGAGCCGCCGAACAGTTCAGCCTCGGAGCCCTGATAGGTGAAGCCGTTCTTCATCTGGATGCTCAGCGCGCCGCCGATCGCGTTGAGGCCGAACACCGGATTGTTGGGAAACAATGCGACGCTGTCGATGGCCTTTTCCGGGATGAAATCCCAGTTGACCACGTCGCCCCAGGATTCGTTGATGCGCACGCCGTTCTGATAGACCGCGATGCCCTGCGGCGTGCCCTGGACCGGCGAGGCGGTAAAGCCGCGGTAGTCGAGATTGCGCTGGAACGGATTGCCGGTCTGGTCGCCGAGCGTGACGCCGGGCAGCTTGCGGTTCACAGCATCGAGGAAGTTGGTCGAGTAGTTGTGGCTGAAATCCTGCGTCGTCATCACCGCGGTGTTGGACGGGACCTTGTCGCGATCAATCAGGGTGGAGTCGCGGTCGGAGGGGCCGGGTGCAGCGGTGCCGACATCGGGTCCCGCTGCCGGAGCAACAGGTCCGGTTCGGGTTCGCGCGGTTCGCGTGGTCCGAACCACCGGCCGTGCCGCCGGCTTTGCGCTGCGGGTGCCGGCCAGCGGTGTGGGCGCAATCACGTTGACGGGCGGCAGTTCAGTGGGGACCGGATCGGCCGTCTGAGCGTGCAGGACAGTCGAGGGCAGTGCAGAGCCAATAACAGCCAGCACGGCCGCAGCGCCGCGCGTATAGACCGAAGAAGACAAAGACCGTGTTGCCGCACGCAACAACGCACCAGCCATGACGCCCACCCCCAAGCCACGGTCCGCTTGATCCCCGACGAACCTTGGCTCGGAGACTGCGGGAGCGGCGTGGCTTTGGCAAACAACATCAGTCCCGGAAGGCCGGGATTCTTTTCCAACTGTAATCGGGAAAAATTCCCGATTTTGATGGATGGGCAAGCGCACCCGATACGGGCGGGATGATTCCGGCCGACTTGGCGCAAATTGGTGCCCAAAAGGCAGGCATCGCCGCCTTTTGGGACCGTCGTCGTCTAGTCCTTGAACTCGCAGCCGAGGCGCTGCAGGGCCTCGTCAACCCAGCGGCGGTCGCTGGTGCCGGCGAGGATCTGCTGGATGGCCTTTTCCTCGGTGGCCTTCTTGGCCTCGGTGAGCTTGCAGATGGCTTCGGCGTCGTCATAGGGCACGCAGAGCACGCCGTCGTCGTCGGCCACGATGAGGTCGCCGGGCTCGACGATCATGCCGTCGATCGAGATGGCGCAGTTGATCTCGCCCGGGCCGTCCTTGTAGGGGCCGCGATGGGCGACGCCGGCGGCGAACACCGGGAACGATCCGGCGCGGATCGCGCCAGCATCGCGGATCGAGCCGTCGATCACGAAGCCCGCGACGCCCTTCTTCTCAGCCAGCGTCGACATGATCTCGCCGATGATGGCGTTGACCAGCACACCGCCGGCATCGACCACGATGACGTCGCCCGGCTGCGCCAGGTCGATCGCCTTGTGGACCATCAGATTGTCGCCGGGCCGGGTCTTGACCGTCAGCGCCGGGCCGCCGAGCCAGCCGCCCGCGTGCATCGGCCGCAGCCGGTTGGTGCCTGCGATGCGCGACATCGAATCGCTGATATTGGCGACCGGTAGGGTGCGGTAGCGCGCGACGAGATCGGGCGACACTTTCCGCTTCGCCTTGTGAATAGCAAATCCTATGGCCATCGGTTTTCTCCGGTGTGTTGGCGGCGCGGTCGCTCAATGCGCGCGGCGGTCGAGATGGGCGTTGAGGCGAGGATAGACGCGGCGGGCATTGCCTTCAAAGATCTTGGCCTTGTCCGCAGCACTCAGCGGCAGCGCGTCGATATAGCGGCGGGTGTCGTCGAAGTGATGACCCGTTTCAGGATCGATGCCGCGCACGGCGCCGACCATCTCCGACGCAAACAGGATGTTCTCGACCGGAATCACCCTGGTCAACAGCTCGATGCCGGGCAGATGATACACGCAGGTGTCGAAGAACACGTTCTTCAAGAGATGCTCCGACAGCGGCGGCAACTTCATGTCCTGCGCCAGGCCGCGGTAGCGGCCCCAGTGATAGGGCACCGCGCCGCCGCCATGCGGGATGATGAACCGCAGGGTCGGGAAGCGCTTGAACAGATCCGAGGTCAGGAACTGCATGAAGGCGGTGGTGTCGCCGTTGAGGTAATGCGCGCCGGTGCCATGGAAGCAGGGATTGCAGGACGAGGAGACATGAACCATCGCCGGCACGTCGAGCTCGACCATCTTCTCGTACAGCGGATACCACCATTCGTCGGTCAGCGGCGGATCGCACCAATAGCCGCCGGCCGGATCGGGATTGAGGTTGCAGCCGACGAAGCCGAGCTGGGTCACGCAGCGTTCCAGCTCCTCGATGCAGTTGGCAGGCTTGACCCCCGGGCTCTGCGGCAGCTGGCACACGGGGACGAAGTTCTGCGGGAACAGCGTGCAGACGCGGTGCACCAGGTCGTTGCAGATCGTGGTCCATTCGCGGCTGGTCGCTTCCTTGCCGACGTGGTGCGCCATGCCGGCGGCGCGCGGCGAGAAGATGGTGACGTCGGTGCCGCGCTCCTTCTGCAGGCGGAGCTGTGCGCCCTCGACGCTGGAGCGGATCTCCTCGTCGGTGATGCCGAGATTGGTGGTGAGCGGCCGTCGCGACTTGTCGGCGAGGCCGGCGAGCTGTTTGTCACGAAATATCTGCAGCTTGGCCGGCTCGGTGGTGTAATGGCCGTGACAATCGATGATCATGGTTGCTTCCTTGGTAGGTTGTCAGTGAGCGACGGATGACGGGATCGCGCCCATCAATTCCGTCTCGCGCGGCTTGACGCGCATGGTGGCGGCGATGGCGGAGGCGACGAACAGGAAGCCGGCGATGCCGACCAATGCCCAGGAGAAGCTTCCGGTGGAGTCCTTGATCAAGCCGATGCACCAGGGTCCGATCAGGCCGCCGAACTGCGCCAGCGTGTTGACCAGCGCGATCGAGGCGGCACCGGCCGCACCGGTCAGCAGCGAGGCGTTGATGCTCCAGAACAGCGGATTGCCGGCGTTGAGGCTGAAGCCGACGATGCACAGGAACACGAAGGCCAGCACCGGGCTCGCCACATAGGCGCTGCCGAGCATCGCAACCGCGGCCAGCAGATAGACCGCGGCAAGATGAAACTTGCGATCGCCGGTCTTGTCCGAGCTGCGGCTGACCGCGATGGTGCCGATGACGCCGAGCAGCGGCGGGATCGCCGAGAGGAAGCCGACCTGGATGTTGCTGAGATTGCCCATTCCCTTGATGATCTGCGGCAGCCACAGCAAGAGGCCGTAGATCCCGACCAGCGCGCAGCCGAACAGCGCCGCCAGCAGCCAGACCCGGATATCGAGCACGCATTCGATCAACCTGTGCTGCCCCTGTTGCTCGATCTCGGCCCGCTCGGCGGCGAGTTCGCCCTCCAGCCAGGCCGCTTGCTCCTTGGTGAGCCAACTCGCCTTGGCCGGGCGGTCGGTGAGATAATAGAGCGTGAACAGGCCGAGCAGAATGGTCGGCACGCCCTCGGCCAGGAACATCCATTGCCAGCCGTGGAGACCGGCAGCGCCATCGAACCAGGTCATGATGCTGGTCGAGATCGGCCCGCCCAAAACCGCCGAGAACGAGCCGGCGATGATGTATCCCGCCACCGCGCGGGCGCGATAGCGCGCCGGGAACCAGTAGGTGAGGTAAAGCACCACGCCGGGCATGAAGCCGGCTTCCGCGACGCCGAGGCCGAACCGCATCACATAGAGGCTGAGCGGATTCCGGACAAAGGCTGTCAGCGCGGCGACGAGGCCCCAGGTGATCAGGATCCGCGCCAGCCAGATCCGCGCCCCGAGCCAGTGCAGCATCAGGTTGCTCGGCACCTCGAGCACCATATAGCCGAGGAAGAAGATGCTGGCCGCGAAGCCGAAGATCGCTGGGCTGAGACCGAGGTCCTTGTTCATCGTCAGCCCGGCGTAGCCGAGATTGATGCGGTCGAGATAGTTGAAGAACATCATCACGAACAGGATCGGGATCAGCCGCCAATAGACGCGGCGGATGGTCTGCTGTTCGAGCTCAGTGACGGACGCGCCAGTCATTGCAATCCTCCCGTTCGTTGTGATGGCGTTCATTGGGTCGCGACGCCATTTCGGATGTTGTTTGGGTGTCCGGCCTCTCGTTCGTGCGGCAGGCGATCGGCTTCGTCCGGCGCGGCGCCAGCTGCCATTGTTCTGAGGTCGATGCCTTGCTGCTCGGGCAGCAGCAATGCCGCGCAGAAGGCGGCGGTGTAGCCGCAGATGGCGCAGATCGCCATTGCGTCGCCGAGATGCATCCGCGTCGAGAGAATGCCGACGGTCGCCGGCACGATCGAGCCGAGGCCCCGCCCTGCGCTCAGCGCGAATCCGGCGCCGTTGGCGCGGATGCTGGTCGGAAACAGCTCGGCAAAGGTCGGCATCAGGCCGGAGGCGAGGCCGGCCTGCAACGCGCCGAGGAAGAATCCGAGGATGACGGTGATGCCCTGGCCGATCGGCGCCTGGGTGTAGACCGCGACGTTCAGCGCCTGGCAGATCAGGAACAGCATGAAACCCTTGCGGCGGCCGATGCGGTCGGCGATCAGGCCGAAGGCGATCGGTCCGACGAACGATCCGAAGATGTTGACGGCGAGATAGCCGGCGGTGTGCGTGACCGGCAGATGCAGCCCGGTTTGCAGATAGGTCGGCAGCCAGGTGATCATCACATAGGCCGCGCCGAGCGTGCCTGTGGTGAAGAAGGTCGCGACCAGCGTCTTGAACAGATGCTCGCCGGTGAAGATGGTCCAGAAGCTGTGCGTCGGCGAGGCGGCGCGCTGCGCCCTCTCCTCGACGAAGATCGCGGATTCCGGCACGAAGCGGCGGACGAAGAAGACCAGCAGGGCGGGGAGGATTCCGATCGCGAAGAACACGCGCCAGGCCATGTCCTGCGACAGCCAGCCGAAGATGACGGGAAACAGCGCCACCGACAGCGCATTGCCGACGGCGTATCCGCTCTGGATCGCGGCGGCGACGCGGCCGCGCATGCCGGCCGAAACCACTTCGGCGACCAGCACGGCACCGACCGCGGCCTCGCCGCCATAGCCCATGCCCTGGATGGCGCGCGCGACCAGCAGATACCAGAAGCCGTCGGCAAAGGCGGCGGCAAAGGTGGAGACCGCGACCAGGAGTATGGTGAATTGCAGCACGCGCACACGGCCGAACCGGTCCGCGGCAATTCCGGCGATCCAGCCGCCGACAGCCGTGCCGACCAACGAGCTTGAGGCAAGGATGCCGGCGTCGGGTCGCGACAGGCTCAGCGTCGCGATCAGCGCAGGCGTGACCAGCGCGTAGATCGTGGTGTCCATCGAATCGAGCGCAAGGCCGCCAAAGGCGGCGAAGAAGGTCTTGCGTTCGACGGCGGACAGCTTGGACAGCCACCCCAGATTCATGTTCGTTTCCTCTTGATATCGCGGCCTCTTGGTGGGCCGTTTCTGCGAGATTTAAGGCGCGTCGAGTGCCGCCGGGTTCACCACATTGGCGCGATCGATGTCGCGTTGCGTGAGGACCGCGACGATGTTGCGCGCGGCCTCGACGCCGGTCCGCGTGATCGATGCGCCGGTTTGGGCTGCGATATGCGGCGTCAAGATCAGGTTCGGCGCCTGCAGGATCGGCCGGTCCTTCGCCGGAGGCTCCTCTGCCAGCGTGTCGAGGCCGGCACCGGCGAGATGGCCGCTTCGCAGCGCCGCGCAAAGCGCGTCCTCGTCGACCAGCGCGCCGCGCGCGGTGTTGATCAGGAGGGAGCCGGGCTTCATGGCGTTGAGCCGCCCCGCATCGATCATGCCGCGCGTCGCATCGGTCAGCGGCGCGTGCAGGCTGACGATGTCGGAGACCGCGAGCAGCTCGGCGAGGTCGGCGGCTTCGCGCGCCAGCGCCGGATCGACGCGGCCTTTGCTCCGGCCGAGCGCGACGACGCTCATGCCGAGCGCGCCCGCCGCGCGGGCGACGTGGCGGGCGATGCGACCGAAGCCGACCAGGCCGATCGTGCGGCCGCGGATTTCGCGGCCGCGATAGGTGGCGCGGTCCCAGGCGCCGGAATGGGTTCGTGCGTTCAGGCTAACGACGTCGCGCCCGAGCGCGAGGATCAGCGCGATGGTGTGCTCGGCGACCGCGGGCGCATTCGCGTCGCCCGCGACCATCACCAGCACGCGCCTGGCTGTTGCGGCGTCGATATCGACGCTGTCGACGCCGGCGCCGTGCTTTGCGATCACGCGCAGGTGCGGATTTCCGGCGATGGTGGCGGCGGAGAACACCGGATTGCCGCGCATCAGGATCGCCTGCGTCGGCGCCCGCGCCATCTCGTGCGCGAGACGTTCGGGCGTGACGGCATCGCGCATCAGCACGACATCTGCGCCGATCTCGCTGAGGACATTGACGGCGGCCGGCGCGAGGCTGTCGCCGGTGACGAGAACGCGAAACGGAACGGTCATCTTCTATCGTCCGCTGCGATATTGCATGGCTGACCCGCTGCGAGCGCCGCGCCGTCGTGCCTGAACCTGACGCATTTCGCGCGCTTCTCCCTTGGAGGACTGGTGATTTCGCGCGAAGATCGGGAAACGGCCCCGTGAGGTCAAATACCTTGTTGACCCCCGACTTATAGGGAATCGGAATAAGCGATGGATTACAGGCAGCTTCGTTACTTCATCGCGGTGGCCGAAGAGCTCAGCTTCAGCCGCGCAGCGAAACGCTTGCATGTCAGCCAGCCGCCGCTGAGCACGCAGATCAAGGCGATGGAGGAAGAGCTCGGCACGCGCCTGTTGGCGCGAACGCGGCGCGCGGTGGAACTGACGCAGGCCGGGCAGTTGCTGCTGGAACATGCGCGGCGCGCGGTCAGCGAGCTTGATCTGGCGTCGGAGACGGTGCGCCGTGCGGCGCGCGGCGAGGCCGGCATGATCCGGGTCGGCTTCACCGGCTCGGTCCCGATGCTCGACATGTTCGCCGAACTGTTCCGCAGCTTTCGCGCCAGCTATCCGCGGGTGAAGATCGAGCTCCGGCACATGTCGACGGCAACGCAGCTGCGCGCGCTTGCCGACGCCGAGCTCGATGTCGCGATCATGCGCCCGCCGCTCGATTTCAGGCCAGCGGCCGATCTGCAGGTGCATGTGGTGTGGCGCGACCGGCTGATGGTGTTTCTGCCGCTGGATCACCCGCTGGCCGGCGCGAAGGGGGCGCTCGAGATGGCCGACCTTGCCGAGCATGAATTCGTCGGCATGGCCGAGAGCGGTTGCGGCGTCGGCGATCAGGCCGCGATGCTGTGCCGGCGGGCGGGCTTCGCCCCGCGCGTGGTGCAGGAGGCGCATGAGCTGCGCACCGTGCTCAGCCTGGTTGCGGCCGGGATCGGGCTTTCGATCCTGCCGTCCTGCTACCAGCAGGCCGGCGTGATGAATGTGGTGGCGAAGCCGCTGGACACGCCGGATGCGGAGAGCCGCATGCTGGTGGCGATGCGCTCCAACGCTTCGCTGCTGCCGCGCCGGTTCGTCGAATGCACGCTGCAGGCGGCGTCGCGCAGCGCACCGCCGCTCGTTCCGGAGGTTGCGGCAGTGAGTCGTTGATCGCGCCGCACGCCCTATACTTTCGTCGGCTGTAGTCTTCCGGCATCCCGTCTGGCCTTGCTCTTGCATCGTTCAATGTCAGGTGCTGGGGCGCGGATGTGTCGCGTGCTCGCCCGCGGCGACAGCGTCGCAGGCGAGCAGTCTGCGACGTGCCCGCAGCTGGATAGACGCTTGCGGAGACGACGATATGCACGCCATCACGCGTGCGGCACTGCTGCTCGGGACGATGTGGCTGACATCGCCGACCCTGGCGCGAGACGACGGCCGCTATGCCAATTCACCGCTAAAGCCCTGGTTCGAAAGCCTGCACAGCGGCTATGGACAATGCTGCTCGGATGCCGATGGCTATGTGGTCGCTGATCCCGACGGAGTCGGATCACGGCCACTTTCGCGTGCTCATCGACAATGAATGGGTTGTCGTGCCGAACGAGGCGGTGATCACCGTGCCGAACAAGTTCGGCCGCACCATGGTCTGGAAGCACTATATCGACGGCCATCCGCGCGTGCGCTGCTTCATGCCGGGCAGCATGACCTGAGGCGCATCGTCCGGGCCAAATCGTCGGGCGTTCAGGGACCGTCGGTCACGGCAGGCATGACCAGGCGGTTGAGAATCGCGATCGGGATATGATCCCGGTAGTTGAAAGCGTTGACGACAACGACGAGATCGAGCCTAGGCACCACGAAGAGCCGTTGGCCGCCGCTGCCGAAACCGGCGATCCAGCTCAGCTCGAGGCCGTTCAGCAAGGAGCGGCCAAGCCACCAGTGATAGCCGTAGCACAACGCCCCATTTCCTTCGGCGTTCACATGCGGTTTGGTGGATTCGGCTATCCACGAGGCGAGCAGCACTTGCCTGCCATCCCAACGTCCCTCATCCGCCACGAGCTGGCCGAGTTTGGCGAGATCACGCGGCCTCAGCCGCAAGCCGGCAAAGGCCGCGATCTCGGCGCTTCCGGTGAAGCAATGCCACTCGACATCGGCGATCCCAAGCGGTTCGAACAGCTTCTCCCTCGCAAACTGATCGATCCGCTGGCCGACCGCCTTGGCCAGAGCCGCGCTCAGCAGGCTGGTGGCGCCGCCGCTGTAGTTGAACGACGTGCCGGGCGGCAGCGCTATCGGCTGCTCCAGCCCGTACCGATAGGGATCCTTCGCCTCGAGCAATTGCCGCTCGTTGTTGGCCCGGCTTTTCCAACTTCGGCTTTCATCCCACCGCAGCCCATGTGACACGGTGAGCAGGTGGTGGAACGCGATGCGCTCGTTCTTGCGCGTGCGCAGATCGGCATATTCAGGAAGGTAGTCGATCACGGTCGATTCGAGCGGGGGAAACTTGCCTTCGCTCACTGCCGCACCGATCAGAAGCGACGTCACGCTCTTCGAGATCGAGCGGATGTCGTGCTTTTGTGTCGGGGAAAATTGGACCAGGCCCGACCAATCCATCCAGCGCCGCTCCGTGCCGGAGAAATAGCGCTCGAATACGAGCCTGCCTCGTCGTGCCACGACGACCGCGTGAACATTGTGCCTGGGCCATGTCGGAGGAACCTGTCGAGTTCGGAGAGCCTTGACCCGTCGAGTCCAACGTCCGCGGGGGTGGCGACAGTCCATCCGTCGTGATCCGTCGGCACGCGGCGTTCCTCACACTTGATCTTAGCCGCAATGGTCGCGACCGGAGCGAACGATCATGTCCAGCCATGCCGCCAAGGTCAACTCGACCCTGATGCCCGGCCAATCGGCCGCGCGCGGCTAGACGTTGCGGCGCGTGAGAAAGCGCGTGATCATGCCGCCCAGCGTAGCGTGGTCGAGCGGCTCAGTGAGCGAGGTCTTGGCGGCTTCGATCAGGGCATCCGGCGCGCGGCCGCGATGTAGATCGCACAGCGCGTCGGCATAGTCGGCGGTGAATTCCGGATGCGACTGCACGGTCAGCGTCGTGCCGTTGGCGTAGAGCAGGCCGGCATGCGGGGTGAACTCGGACGACAGGATCGTGCGCGCGGAGGCGGGCGGGTTGATCACCTGGTCCTGATGCGAGCAGGGAACGGCGATTGTTTCGCCGTCGATCACGCCGTTCTCCGGCAGCACCTGGTAGACGTGTCGGCCGATGCCCCAGCCCTTCTCCGATTTTCGAACGCTGCCGCCGAGCGCCTGCGCGATCAGCTGATGGCCGAAGCAGACGCCGACCATCGGAATGCGCTTGTCATGGGCCGTGCGCACGAAGGCTTCGAGCGGCGCGATCCACGCGACATCGTCGTAGACGCCGGCCGATGATCCCGTGATCAGGATCGCATCCAATGTGGTGGGATCCGGCAGTGTCTCGCCGCTAGCGAGGCTGACGACGTCGCAGCCAACAGATGGATCGGCGGTGGCCACCATCCGCTGAAACATCTGCGGATAGCTGCCGTGGCGCTCGCGGGCTTGCGGGTTGACGAACCCGGTTTCGATGATGGTGATGCGGGGCATGGAGCGCGCTGACGGATGAGCGGGGACGCCTCAGCCTTTACTCCGAAAGCACCGACGGCGACAAGCCTTGCGTGGCGGTCGCCGATCAATTCCGCGACGGTGCCGCCGCGTCGATCTTGGCGGTGTGCTGCGCTGTCGGCGCCGGTGTCGCCGTCACGATCGCAGGTTCGGTGCGGTAGCGCGGCAGCTGATCCTCGAGCGAGTAGCCGACGCAGAGCGCGAGGCTCGACCAGACCGCCATGCTGAAATACAGCGACATCCAGGCGATCTCCTCGCGCCACTCGGCGATGTCGTGGGTCACGACCCAGCGCCGGCTGACGTCGCGCAGGCCTTCCAGCGGATGCAGCAGCGTGCCGCCGGTGGCGAGGTTGGCGCGCCAGCGGTTCAGATACATAGGGACGTCGACGGTCATCAGGAAGGCGAGGAAGCCGGCGATGCCGAGGATCGCGACGATGAAGGCCCAGCGCACCGGGCCATGAAACTCCGGCAGCAGCCGGCACAGCGCAATCCCGACCAGGAAGAACACCACCGCCCACAGCGAATTCTCGATCGCGTTGTAGAGATAGTTGGTGGTCACCACCGCGTACCAGGAGAAGCACTCGGCGATGATGATCACCGGGACGATCATCCACGCTATGTTCACCACCGTTTCGGCGCCGGTCATGGTGCCGAGCTGATGCAGGATGATGGCCCATTGCGCCGCGAAGCAGACCTCGGCGACGGTCGCGACGGAGCGTCCCACGAAGACGCTCGATAGCCAGGTGTCGAACAGGCAGATGCGCTGCACGTCGGCGCGCGGCAGCACCGAGCGGAAGGCACAGCCGAACACATAGCCGGCGCACAGCAGGAACATCAGCCCGATGTCCGAGGTGTTGCTGAAGCTGCCATTGGCCTGTTCATTGAACTGGCGGTAAAGCGCGAACCAGATCGCGATGTTGGTGGCGCTGACGAGGCTCAAGAAGCCCCACCACCGGACCACTGGATTTGACCAAGCCAGCGAAACCGGCCGTGCCCGCCACTCCATGCTCATTCACCGCTCCGCGCGTAACCGAACTGATATCGAACCGTAGTAATTTTGTCATAGAAGGCGGCGAATCACGACTAAAAAATGCGTGTGGGAGCAAACCGGGCAGGTCCGATTATGACAGTGTCCTAATATGACAGTGCTCGATTGTGACAGCGCCCGATTGTGACAGTGTGCGGTGGTGCGTGACCGTCAGCCGCGCAGCGCGGTTTCGGGGATGGTACGGCGGACCACTTCGCGCATCGCGAAGCTGGAATGGATGCGGGCGACGCCCGGCATCCGCGACAGATGCTGTTTGTGGATGCGCTCGAAGTCGGCGATGTCGCGGGCGATCACCTGCAGATGATAGTCGTCGCTGCCCGACATCAGATGGCAGGACACGACGTCGGGGCAGCGCGCGATCGCGGCCTCGAAGGCTGCGAGATAATCCTCGCTCTGCTTTTCCAGCGTGATGGTGACGACGACGGTCGTCACGAGGCCAAGCGCTGATGGTTCGAGGTCGACGCGGTAGCCGCGGATCACGCCGATCTCCTCGAGATGGCGGATGCGCCGCGCGCAGGCGGTCGGCGACAGCCCGACCTTCTCGGCAAGCTCGATCTGGCTCGCGCGGGCATCACTAACCAGCTCGGCGAGGATTCTGAGGTCGATACGATCGAGACCGTCCACGCAGATTTCCTTCAAGAGCTGAGCTGAATGCGAAGGATATGAGCGTATCTGGCTGTGAGCAAGCCGGAAATCGCTGAGAAACGCCATGTGACGGGGAATAGCCTTGAGGCCGGCGGAAACGAATCCTTCAAGGAGCGGACCATGCGCATCGGCGTGCCCAAGGAAATCAAGGTCGAGGAATATCGGGTCGGGCTGACGCCTGCCTCGGTGCGGGAATATGTGGCGCACGGCCACGAGGTCGTGGTCCAGCGCGGCGCCGGCGACGGCATCGGTGCCGGCGACGAGGTCTACACCCAGGCCGGCGCGCGGATCGCCGACACCGCCGAAGAGGTGTTCTCCGTCGCCGAGATGATCGTCAAGGTCAAGGAGCCGCAGCCGTCCGAATGGGTCCAGCTCCGAGAGAATCAGATCCTCTTCACCTATCTGCATCTGGCGCCCGACGTGCCGCAGACCGCGGGTCTGATCGACTCCGGCTGCACCGCGATCGCCTATGAGACCGTCACGGATGCGAGCGGTCACCTGCCGCTGCTCGCGCCGATGAGCGAAGTCGCGGGCCGGCTCACGATCGAGGCCGCCGGCGCCGCGCTGCGCAAATCCGCCGACGGCATGGGCAAGCTGCTCGGTGGCGTGCCCGGCGTTCCGCCGTCGCGGGTTGCGATCATCGGTGGCGGCGTGGTCGGTACCCATGCGGCACGGATGGCGGCAGGGCTCGGCAGCGACGTCACCATCCTCGACCGCTCGTTGCCGCGGCTGCGCCTGCTCGACGATCTCTTCCTCGGCCGGGTCCGCACCCGTTACGCCACGCTGGAAGCGATCGAGCAGGAGGTCTTCGCGGCTGACGTTGTGATCGGCGCGGTGCTGGTGCCCGGCGCCAGCGCGCCCAAGCTGGTGTCGCGCGCGCAGCTTGCGGGCATGAAGCGCCGCGCCGTGCTGGTCGACGTCGCGATCGACCAGGGCGGTTGCTTCGAGACCTCTCATCCGACCACGCACGCCGAGCCGACCTACGAGGTCGACGGCGTTGTGCATTATTGCGTCGCCAACATGCCGGGCGCGGTGCCGGTGACCTCGAGTCAGGCGCTCAATCATGCCACCTTGCCGTTCGGCCTGGCGCTGGCCGCGAAGGGACTGCGCGCGCTGGTCGAGGATCCGCATCTGCGCACCGGCCTCAACGTGCATCGCGGCCGCATCACCAACCGCGCCGTGGCCGAAAGCCAGCATCTGTCGGCCGTGATGCCGGAAGAAGCGCTGGCGTCGTAACATTTGCGAGCAGCCTTTCCCATTGTCGTCCCGGCGAAAGCCGGGACCCATACTCCGCGGCGGACGTTATGGGGGGATTCGTCGACACAGCTGAGCAAGGCAACAGGCGTTCGTGGTTATGGGTCCCGGCTTTCGCCGGGACGACATCGAGTGTGTTGTGCCGTCGCGTAATCCGGATTGCGCGAAGCCTGTCATCGGGCGCGCGTTCGAGCGACCCATTGGCTCCATCCGGGCTGCGGCTTTGCCATCCGTACCACGCGTTAGGTGTCCCGAGAGGTCATTTCTCAACGAATCTTGGCCCGGCTTCCTCCGTCAATTCCTTCAGCCGGCTCTGCATGACTTCAATGATGTGCGAGCGCTTTGCCGCGATACGTTCGATGGGGCCGCCGATGCCGATGGCCAGCGGAGCGCGTCGCTTTGGCAGGGGAACGAGCATGCCTATTGTGTTTGCGCCCGGCGTCGTGCGGCCGCCTGACTCGGAAAAGCCGCGGCGGCGAATGCGCTCGACCTCCTCGAGAAAGGCGGATTCGCGAACGCGCGCCGACTGACTGGGCTCCTCGGCGTTGTTGCGACGGATAATGCCGCGAATTTTGGTGTTCGGCATTTGGCTCAGCAGCACATGTCCGAGCGCGGTTCGAACCATCGGCCGTATTTGACCGGCCTGTGCAGTGTACTGAAGCTGAGAGCCGCCAGGGACCACGTGCAGATATTGCATCCCGGCCGCGCCGGCCTGTTGCCCAAGCATGACGGTTTCGCCGCCCGTCGCGGTCCAGAGTTCCTCCATCAGATCGGTGAGCTTGGTATCACGGAACGGAGAACGACGGATCCAATCACCGAGCAGATTGACCCGGTAGCTCGGGATGAAACGTCGGGTCTTTCGCTCGTATTCCAGGTAGTTCAATTCAACGAGACAGCGAAGCAACACGGACGTGCTCGATTGGGGCATCTCCAGCGCGGACGATATTTCAGTCACGGAAGCAGCCCGCTTTGTTTTCCGAAAGAACTCCAGAACTGCAAACGTCCGCATGGCCGACTTGACGATGGCCGTCTTATTCAGATTCGGCATGGCTGGCTCCTCGGTGGGGCAAGTACCGCACTTCCATCACATATGTGATGTTAAGGCAAAACTGCTTCACTTGACGACAACTTTGGCCCAGATTGGCGCCAATTAGATCAAGGCGCATGGAAACGCAGAGAGCAGGGGAAGGCGGATGCCCGGCCGAAGTTTGCTCGAGAAGATCTGGGGCCAGCATGTCATTGCTCGCCTCAGCGAAGACACAGACCTCCTTCATATCGACCGCCATCTGCTGCACGATCTCGGTGGTTCGCGCGGCCTGCTCGATCTGAAGAGCCGGGGCCTCAAGGTCCACAATCCCGAACTGACCTTTGCAACGCCGGATCACGCGCTGTCCACGGCGCCCGGCCGCGCCGGAACCAGCAAGATCGGACTGGAATTGCTGGCGGCGCTGCGGGTCGAGACCTCGGCGAGCGGCATCACGCTGTTCGACGTCGACCAGCCCGGCCAGGGCATCGTCCACGTCATCGGTCCGGAACTCGGCTTGAGCCTGCCGGGCGCGACCATCGTCTGCGGCGACAGCCACACCTGCACCCATGGCGGCTTAGGGGCGCTCGCCTTCGGCATCGGATCGAGCGAGCTCACCCATGTGCTGGCGACGCAGGCGCTGATCCAACGCCGCCCGAAGACGATGCGCGCGCGCTTCGAGGGCAAGCTGCCGCTCGGCGTCACCGCCAAGGACATGATCCTGGCGCTGATCGGCCATATCGGCGCCGCCGGCGGCACCGGCTATGCAGTCGAATATGCCGGCAGTGCGATCCGCGCGCTGCCGATCGAGGGCCGGCTCACGATCTGCAACCTCTCGATCGAGCTCGGCGCCAAGATGGGCATGGTGGCACCGGACGAGAAGACGTTCGAATTTCTCCGCGGCCGTCCCTATGCGCCGCAAGGCGAGATGTGGGATCTCGCGGTGAAAGCGTGGCGCGAACTGCCGAGCGATCCCGACGCGGTGTTCGACCGCGAGGTCGTGATCGATGTCGAGAAGATCATCCCGCAGGTGACCTGGGGCATCAGCCCCGAGCACGTCGTCGGCGTCGATGGCGTGATTCCCGATCCGAATGCGGTCGACGATCCCTTGCGGCGCGCCGCGATCGAGACCGCGCTGGAGTATATGGGCCTGCAAGGCGGGGCGCCGATCGCCGGCACGCCGGTCGATTGGGTGTTCATCGGCTCCTGCACCAACAGCCGGCTCAGCGATCTGCGCGCCGCGGCCGAGGTTGCCCGCGGCCGCAAGGTCGCGGCCGGGGTCCGCGCCTGGGTGGTGCCGGGTTCGGAGAATGTCAAGCGCGAGGCGGTCGCCGAAGGGCTCGACAAGATCTTCATCGACGCCGGCTTCGAGTGGCGGGAGCCGGGTTGCTCGATGTGCCTTGCCGCCAATGGCGAGGTGGTGGCGCCCGGGCAGCGCTCGGTCTCGACCTCGAACCGCAATTTCGTCGGCCGGCAGGGGCCGCGCGCGCGGACGCATCTGGCGAGCCCCGCGAGCGCCGCAGCATCCGCCATTGCCGGCGCGATCGCCGATGTCAGGATGATGGGACGCTAGAGCATGCCAAAACCGTTCGACAGGCTCACCGCAACCGCCGCGCCGATCATGCGCGGCAATATCGATACCGACGTCATCATCCGCATCGAGCGGCTGGTGGGTAATTCGATCCGCGGCACGCTCGGCAAATGGGCGTTCGGCTCGCTGCGCTATCTGCCCGACGGCTCGGAGAACCCGGAGTTCATCCTGAACCGCGAGCCATACCGCGAGGCGGAGATCCTGGTGACCGGACCGAATTTCGGCTGCGGCTCCTCGCGCGAGGGCGCGGTGTGGTCGCTGCAGGAGCGCGGCATCCGCGCCATCATCGGCTCCGGCTTCGGCGACATCTTCTTCGCCAACTGCTTCCAGAACGGCATCCTGCCCGTCATCGTAGACAAGGCGGTGGTCGATCAGCTTGCCGCCGACATCGAGGCGACGCAGGGCGCGGGTAAGGTCTCGATCGACCTCGAGGCCCAGACCATCGTCTCGCCGTCGGGCGCGCGGCATTCGTTCGAGATCGATCCGCGGCGGCGCGAGGGGCTGCTGAAGGGGCTCGACGAGGTGGCGCTGACGCTGCAGCGCGACGATGATATCCACGCTTTCCAGGTCTCCGACCGCGCGGCGCGGCCATGGATTCATTCGACAAGGACACCCGCTTCAAGGACACCGGCATGAGCACGCAATCCAACATGGTCAAGGTCGCCGTCGTCGGCGGCGAGGGCATCGGCCCGGAGGTCACCGCGCAGTCGCGCCGCGTGCTCGACTGGTTCGCGGCGAAACGTAACGTGCCGATGACTTTGCGCGAGGCGCAATACGGCCTGATCCCGTATCTGGCGACCGGCAAGGTGCTGCCCGAGGATACCGCGGAGGCGATGGACGAGGCCGACGCCATCCTGTGGGGCGCGACCGGCGGGCCGGAGACGACCGAAGTGCCGGCCGCGGCACGCAAGGCCGGCAGTCTGCTGGGCCTGCGCAGCAAATACGATCTCTATGCCAATCTGCGGCCGATCGTGGCGAGCCCGGCACTGTCGGCCTCCGCGCCGCTCAAGGCCGAGGTGCTCGACGGCGTCGATTTCGTCATCATCCGCGAACTGACGAGCGGCATCTATTTCGGCGAGCCGCGCGGCATCGAGACGCTGCCCGACGGCCAGCGCCGCGGCTTCAACACCGAGCAATACACCACGAACCAGATCCGCCGCGTCGCGCGCTCGGCCTTCGAGCTGGCGCGGACCCGGCGCAACAAGGTCTGCTCGGTCGACAAGGCCAATGTGCTGGAGACCAGCGTGGTCTGGCGCGAGGAGGTGATCAAGCTGCACAAGGAGGAGTTCTCCGACGTCGAGCTGGCCCATCTCTATGTCGACAACGCCGCAATGCAGATCGTGCGCGAGCCGCGGCAGTTCGACGTCATGGTGACCGGCAACATCTTCGGCGACATCCTGTCCGACTGCGCGGCGATGGCTTCGGGCTCGCTCGGCATGCTGCCGTCGGCCTCGCTCGGCCCGGTCGATCGCTTCGGCCGGCGCAAGGCGCTGTATGAGCCGGTGCATGGCAGCGCGCCCGATATCGCGGGCAAGGGCATCGCCAATCCGCTCGGCTCGATCCTCAGCGTCGCAATGCTGCTGCGCCTGACGCTGAACCGGCCCGAGGATGCGGACCTGCTCGAGAAGGCGGTGCAGACCGCGCTGGCCTCCGGCGCGCGCACGGCCGATATCGCCGAGGCCGGGGCGAAAAAGCTGTCGACTGTCCAGATGGGCGATGCGGTGCTCGGCGCGCTCGACAAGATCTCGGCCAAGGAGCACGCGTGATGGCGCGCCCCACCATGCCCCACATTTCAAGGCGATCGGCGCTGACGGTGATCGCCGCCGGTGGCGCCGCGCTGGCGGGTGGCCGTGCATGGGCGCAGGCGGCCGCGGGTCGCGCAATCTATCCGGTCGCGGTGCCGGTCTATCAGACGCAGTTCGTCGCCGACCGTATCGGCTACTTCAAGGAGGCCGGGCTCGACTGCAAGCTGGTGCAGGGCGGCAGCGGCGTGAAGACCCGCGAGATCATCGCCTCGTCGCAGGGCGATATCGGTATCGGCGACGTCACCCATCCGATGCAACTGACCAATCACGGCCGCGCCGCGCGCGTGCTGTTGCCGGTCGACACGCGATCGAACTCGGTGATGTTCATTATCCGCAAGGACCTGAAGGACCAGGGCATCAACTCGCTGGAGGCCTTCACGCAATGGAAGCGGCCCGACGGCCGCAAGCCGATCGTCTCGGTTTCCTCGCTCGGCGGCACCAACCATGTCTGGTCGTCATACTACATGGAAACCATGGGGCTCGACGACAAGGTGACCTGGATCGGCACCGGCAATGTCGACACCATGCTGGGATCGCTGAAGTCGAAACAGGTCGATATTCTCGTCAGCTCGCTGTCGCTGTTGAACGAGGCGCAGCAGCAGGGCTGGGGCGAATTGTTGTTCGACGGCACCGATGAAGCGATCTGGAACAAGCACATCGGCGGCAAGGTGCCGGTGACCGCGCATTTCACGCTGCAGGCCACCATCGACAAGGATCCGGCCAAGATGCAGGCCTACGTCACCGCGCTGTGGCGCGCCTCGCAATGGATCAAGACCCACAAGCCGACCGAGGTCTATGAGGCCATCGAGCCCTATGTCGGCAGCACCTCGCGCGAGGCCAATCTGCTGGAGATCACGTCGATCCAGAAGGTCGCGGATTATGAGGGCTCGATCGACGCCGCAAGCTTCGCGCGCGGCGAGAAGGTCTGGTTCCGCGAGATGACCGGCATCAAGCCGCTCAAGATCGCCGACGTGGTCAACTCGAACCTCATCGAAGCGGCGCGAAAGGCCTATCCGGGTTGAGCGCGCTCGAGACAAGCGCAACCGTATCGCCGCGCGCCTCGGCCGATCGCCGCGTCGAGGTCAAGGGCCTGAGCAAGTCGTTCCAGCTCGCCAAAACCACGATCGAGGCCGTGCGCGACGTGACCTTCGACGTCCGCCGCGGCGAGTTCGTCGCGCTGCTCGGGCCGTCGGGCTCCGGCAAGAGCACCGTGCTCAACATGATCGCCTCGCTGATCCGCCCGACCGGTGGCGAGATCCTGATCGACGGCAAGCGCGTCGCCGCCGGCAAGGCGACGCCCAATGTCGGCTATGTGTTCCAGCGCGACACGCTGTTTCCATGGCGGACCGTCGGCGACAATATCGGCTACGGGCTGGAGCTATCAGGCGTGCCGGCTCACGAACGGAAGGAGCGCATCGCCGAATGCGTCGCGCAGGCGGGCCTGAAGGGATTCGAGAACGCCTATCCGTCGGCGCTGTCGGGCGGCATGCGCCAGCGCGCGGCGCTGATGCGGACGCTGATCGTCGAGCCGCAGATCTTGTTGATGGACGAGCCGTTCGGCGCGCTCGATACCCACACCAAGATCGACATGCACGAGGTGCTGCTCCGGATCTGGGAACGCGAGCAGCAGACCGTGCTGTTCGTGACCCACGATCTCGGCGAGGCGCTGACATTGGCCGACCGCATCATCCTGTTCTCGGCGCGGCCGGGCCGGATCAAGGACATGTTCGAGGTCGACTTCGCGCGGCCGCGCGATGCGGTGAAGGTGCGAGAGACCCCGCATTATGCCGAGCTGTTCCAGCACATCTGGCATTCGCTGGGCGAGGAATTCGTCAAGGGCCGCAGCGCATGAAGAGATACGGCACGCTCGGCACGGTCGGCTGGCAGGTCCTGATCTGCGCCGTCGTGCTGTCGGTCTGGCAATGGGGCTACGACCTCCGCACCAAGCTGCCCTGGCTGGTGCCCGACCTGCTCGATCCCTACTTCATCTCGAAGCCGTCGATGATCTTCGACAACTTCCTGATCCAGAGCTGCCTGACCTCGAAGCTCGGCGCCTTCAACAGCTGGTTCAACGGCGACTTCGGAAAGTGCCTGGCGCGCAACGAGAACAACCTCTGGGCCGCGACCGCCATCACCCTGAAGAATACCTTCTTCGGCTTCGTTACCGGCGTGGTCAGCGGCTTCGTCGCCGGGCTGATCCTGGGACGATCCGATCGGCTGAGCGCGATCTTTCAGCCCTTCATCACTGCGGTGAATTCGATCCCACGGATCGCGCTGGCGCCGATCATCGTGCTGGCGTTCGGGATCGGCGACATGTCGAAGATCGTGACGTCGTGGATCGTCGTCGTGTTCCTGGTGTTCTTCAACACTTTCGAGGGCGCGCGCTCGATCGACGAGGGCTTTACCAATGCCGCGCGGCTGCTTGGCGCCAGCGAATGGCAGATCACCCGGACGGTGGTGATCCCCTCGACCATGGCCTGGGTGTTCGCTTCGCTGACGCCTGCGATCTCCTTCGCGCTGATCGGCGTGATCGTCGGCGAGTTCATAGGCGCCGAGCGCGGCATCGGCCGTCTCATCATCGAATCGGAGGCGCGCGGCGAGGCCTCGGGCATGATGGTTGCTGTCGTGGTGCTGATGCTGGTCGGTGTGGTGCTGTCGGCGATCATCTGGCGGCTGCAGGCCTATCTGTTGCGCTGGCAGCGGCAACGCAGCGCCGAATAGGCCGCGAGCCGTGGCGACGTCGCATTTGCCGCCACGGCCGGGCTGGATCTAGGCTGCATTTTCCGATGGCGAAGTCTCGCCGTCGAGCCAGTCCTGTTCCTTTGCCAGCGCGCGCCAGGCCGCTTCCATTCGCTTGAAGCGATTGTAGGTCGGCGCGTCGTCGGCACGCTCGGCAAGCTGCGCGCAGTTCTCCGCATTGTCGCGGAAGTGCTGTGACTGTTTCATGGAACGTCCTCCTATTAGTTAAGGACGTGGGACATCAATTCAGGCTATTCAACGCGTGGAACATGGGTATTTCGCCACACAGATGAATGCTTGTTCAGCGAGTTCCCCGCGCGATGTCTGCAACACGGTCGATACAGGAACGGTGTGTCGCACTCGACGTTCCTTCTTCACATCGCAACTGGAGGAGGAGAGACGGCATGAGGACGTATCTGCTAGCCGCGGCCATGGTGACCGCGATCGCATCGCCTGTGTTCGCCGATGATATCGGTGTCCGCGCAGGTCCCGTCGGCGCGGGCGTGACCGTTGGTCGGGCGCCCGAGTATCGCGACCGCGATCGTGATCGCACCACCGTGATCAGGGAGCGTGAGCCGCGCCATGACCGGACCACGGTCATCAAGAAGCGGGACGAATTCGGCAATCGCAGCAAGACCGTCATCCATAACGACGACGATTGACGCCAACTCAGGCGATCTTGTGTGAGCATGAACGTCCGTCGCTGACTTCGTCACGGCGGACGTCTGCTTGGTGCCCCAGGCATGGAGCGACGATGGCGGCCGAGACGGAGCTCAAATTCCACGTTCCCGCGCGCAAGCTCAAGGGGCTGAAGAAACCGCGGGTCGCCGGCAGCAAGAGCGGTGCACCATCCGAGAGCGATCTCGTCTCGACCTATTTCGACACGGCGAAGCACAAGCTCAAGCGGCACGGACTGACGCTGCGCGTGCGGCGCGATGGCGGCAACTATGTTCAGACTATCAAGTCGGGAGCGGGTCCGCAGTTTGAACGGGGCGAATGGGAGACTGACCTGGCGGACGGAAACCTCGACCTCGACAAGGCTGAAGGTACGCCGCTCGAAAAGCTCGCGTCTGGCAGGCTGCGTCGCAAGCTGAAGCCGGTGTTCGAAACGTCGGTGCGGCGTATCACCGTGCCGCTGCGGACCAAACGCAGCGAGATCGAACTCGCGATCGATCGCGGCTACACCACGGCCGGGCACCGTTCGCGCCGAATCGACGAGGTCGAACTCGAGCTCAAGAGCGGCCGCCCGCTCGACCTGTTCCGGGTCGCCAGGGCGCTGGAGCGGAAGGCGGCGGCGGAGCTCGATCTGCGCTCGAAAGCCGAACACGGCTATGAACTTGCCGATGGCGAGGAGCATGTCGTCGTCTCCGCCGGGAGCATCGTGCTCGACGCCGGACTTACCGCCGGCGCGGCATTCCGGGTGGTCGCGCGCAGCGCGCTTCGTCACTTCTCGTCGAATGCCGACGCGGTCCGCGAGGGCGAGGCGGAAGGCATTCACCAAATGCGGGTCGGGTTGCGGCGGCTGCGCGCTGCGATCTCGCTGTTCTCGAAGATCCTCACCGTAGCTCCGACGGAGGAGATCAAGACGCAGCTGAAGTGGCTCACCAACGCGCTCGCGCCGGCGCGCGAGCTTGATGTGTTCGTCAAGGAAGATATCGAGCCTGCATCGCATGACGCGCTGCTCCGGCGCGGCGGCAAAGCGATCCGGCGGGAGTTTTCCGGTCGCCGCGACCGCGCATTTGCCGGCGCGAGGCACGCGGTCAATTCGCGGCGCTATCGGTCCATGCTGATCGACACGCTGCAATGGATCGAGGCAAGGCAGACCATTGCCGCGGAGGACGAAGGCGGTCCGATCGAGGAATTCGCCGCCGCGCTGCTGCATCGCCGCATCAGGAAGCTGCGCAAGGATGGCCGGCGTCTCGACGAGCTGTCGGCCGAGGAGCGGCACAAGCTGCGCATCAGGGCCAAGAAGCTCAGATACGCGATCGACTTCTTCGAAAGCCTGTTTTCGCGCAAGGGTGAGCGCAAGCAACTCGCGCGGCTGTCCCGGCATCTGAAGCGGGTCCAGGATGCGCTCGGCTCGCTCAACGATTTTGTCGCGCACCGCGAGCTGGCGGTCGATGCGGCGCTGAAGGCCCCGCATCGGAAGGAGCGCGCCAGCGCCTTTGCCTCGGGCGTCGTGCTCGGCCGAGAGGAACAGGCGGTCAAGCCGCTGATCAAGGTCGCCGCCAAGGAAGTGCGGGGCCTAAAGACGTTTTGACGACCGGACATCTATGCCGGTGGTGATGCCCCCGATTGCCTCTCCCGCTCGGCCGCTGCGATGCGACATTCCTCCGCGTAGGCACGCAGGCGCTCGACCGTCAACGAGTCTATGCCGGTGCGTGCCAGCCGCTCGGCGCGGTCGGCCTGATCTCTGAGATCGTTGGTTGTCCGGGTCATGTGTGCCTCCATGCCCAGACAAATTGAATCGAATTGCCACGTTCCCGGGCCGATCAGGACGTGGCTAACGGGTGGTTAAGGAGCCGCGGATCCTCAGGTCACCGGCGCCGGATTGAACAGCGTCAGATCGTTGTGAATGCCCCAGCGGTCCGACCACGGCTTGGTGCGACCAGAGGCGACGTCGAGGATCAGGCGGAACAGGTCCCAGCCGCATTCCTCAATGGTCTTCTCGCCGGTGGCAATGCTGCCGGCGTCGAAATCGATCAGGTCCTTCCAGCGTCGCGCAAGCTCGCTGCGGGTGGCGACCTTGATCACGGGCGCGGCGGCAAGGCCGTAGGGCGTGCCGCGGCCGGTCGTGAACACCTGCAGCGTCATGCCGGAGGCGAGCTGGAGCGTGCCGCAGATGAAGTCCGAGGCGGGCGTTGCCGCGAACAGCATGCCCTTCTGCGTCGCCTTCTCGCCGGGCGAGAGCACGCCGGTGATGGCGCTCGATCCGGACTTCACGATCGAGCCCAGTGATTTCTCGACGATGTTGGCGAGTCCGCCCTTCTTGTTGCCCGGCGTGGTGTTGGCGCTGCGATCGGCGCCGCCGCGGGCGAGGTAAGAGTCGTACCAGGCCATCTCGCGCACCAGCGCGCGGCCGACATCCTCGTTGATCGCGCGCCGGGTGAGCAGCTGGATGGCGTCACGCACCTCGGTGACTTCCGAGAACATCACGGTGGCGCCGGCGCGCACCAGGAGGTCGGCGGCGAAACCGACGGCGGGGTTCGCAGTGACGCCGGAGAAGGCATCGCTGCCGCCGCATTGCAGGCCGATGACGAGATCGGAGGCCGGGCAGGTCTCGCGCTTGCGGGTGTTGAGCACCTTCAGCCGGGCCTCGGCCTGGGTCATGATCGCATCGACGATGGCGCCGAAGCCGTCGAAGGCTTCGTCCTGCATGCGCACGATGGCATCGCTGATACCTTCCGGCACCAGCCGCTCGGGCGCCAGCTTTTCGCAGCCGAGGCTGATGACCAGAATCTCGCCGCCGAAATTCGGATTGAGCGCGAGGTTCTGCAGGGTGCGGATCGGCACCACCGCGTCGGGCGCATTGATGGCGACGCCGCAGCCATAGGCATGGGTCAGCGGCACCACGTCGTCGACATCAGGATATTTCGGCAACAGCTCGGCGCGGATGCGCTTGACCGCATATTCCATCGTGCCCTTGACGCATTGCACGGAGGAGGAGATGCCGAGGATGTTCTTGGTGCCGACCGAGCCGTCCGGATTGCGATAACCCTCGAAGGTGAACCCTTCGAGCGGCGGCAGCGGCGCGGGGACGGCGGTCGAGATTTCGAGCTTGTCGAGGGCAGGGGCCTCCGGCATGCGGATGCGCGCCTCGTCCACCCATTCGCCGGCGAGGATCGGCGACAGCGCGTAGCCGATGATCTCGCCATAGCGGATGATCGGCGCGTCTTGCGCGATGTCGACCAGCGCGGTCTTGTGCCCTTGCGGCACGAAGGCGCGCAGCGTCAGTCCGCTGGCGAAGCGGGAGCCGGCGGGAAGCCCGAAATCATTGACCACGATCGCGACATTGTCGCGCTCGTTGAGCTTGATGTAGCGGGGCTGCTCTTGCGCGCCGATCGACTGGTCCATCGTGGACTCCGGAAGTTGTAGGACGGGTTAGCCGAAGGCGTAACCCGTCATGTTTGGTACGTTGTGGCCATCGTGAGTTACGCCTTCGGCTAACCCACGCCACAAGCCTCAGCCCGGGAACGTATAGGCCGTCTTCACGGTCGTGTAGAACTCGCGCGCATAGGAGCCCTGCTCGCGGGCGCCGTAACTCGAGCCTTTGCGGCCGCCGAACGGCACGTGATAGTCGACGCCGGCGGTCGGCAGGTTGACCATCACCATGCCGGCCTCGCTGTTGCGCTTGTAGTGCGAAGCGTATTTCAGGCTGGTGGTGCAGATGCCGGAGGCAAGCCCGAACTCGGTATCGTTGGAGATCGCCAGCGCCTCCTCGTAGTTCTTGGCGCGGATGACGGCGGCGACGGGGCCGAAAATCTCCTCGCGCGCGATGCGCATGTTGTTGCTGGCTTCGGTGAACAGCGCCGGCTGGAGATAGTGACCGGGGTTCTCGCGCTTGAGCAGCTCGCCGCCAAAGGCGAGCTTGGCGCCCTCGTCCTGGCCGATCTTGATGTAGCGCAGGTCCTGGTCGAGCTGGCTCTGGTCGACCACGGGGCCGATATGCACCCCGGCCTTGAGCGCATCGTCCACCGACAGGCCCTTCAGCCGCTCGGCCATCGCCGCGACGAAACGGTCGTGGATGCCTTCGGTGACGATGAGACGGGAAGAGGCCGTGCAGCGCTGGCCGGTCGAGAAATAGGCGCCGTTGACGGCGACCTCGACGGCGGTCTTGAGGTCGGCGTCGTCGAGCACGACCAGCGGATTCTTGCCGCCCATCTCGAGCTGGAATTTCTTCATCGGGTTCGAGAGCACGCAGGCCTGCGCGATCTTGCGGCCGGTCTGCACAGAGCCGGTGAAGGAGATCGCGGCGACGTCGGGATGCTCGATCAGCGTCTGGCCGACCACGGAGCCGGAGCCGACCACGAGATTGAACACGCCGGCCGGAATGCCCGAGCGGGTGATGATCTCGGACAGCGCGTGCGCCGAGCCCGGCACCAGCTCGGCCGGCTTGAACACCACGGTGTTGCCGTAGCAGAGCGCGGGCGCGATCTTCCAGGCGGGAATCGCGATCGGAAAATTCCAGGGCGTGATCATGCCGACGATGCCGACCGGCTCCCGCGTGAGCTCGACATCGAGGCCGGGACGGACCGAGGCGCCCTTCTCGCCGATCAGGCGTAACGCTTCGCCGGCGAAGAACGCGAAGATCTGGCCGGCGCGCGCAACCTCGCCGATGCCCTCAGGGAGCGTCTTGCCTTCCTCGCGGGCGAGCAGGCGGCCGAGTTCTTCCTTGCGGGAGAGGATCTCGGCGGAGATCTTGTTCAGCGCGTCATAGCGCTCCTGCGGCGTCGAGCGCGCCCAGGCGGGGAAGGCGGCCTTGGCGGCGGCGATCGCCTTCTCGGTCTGCGCCTTGTCGGCCTTGGCATATTCGCCGACGACGTCGTTGGTGTTGGAGGGGTTGATGTTCCTGGTGACGCCGGAGCCGTCGACCCATTCGCCGCCGATGAAGTTCTTTTGGTGAGCGGTCATGTTTCCAACCTTTCTTGTTTATCGCACGAGGCACGGACGCTTGTCGTCGAAGGTCCAGCCCGGGATCAGGTCCTGCATGGCCATAGCGTCATCCCGGGCGCCAAGTCCATGCTTCTTGTAGAGCTCATGCGCGGCCTCGATGGCCACGCGGTCGATCTCGATGCCGAGGCCGGGGCGATCAGGCACCGCGATCTTGCCGCCCCTGATCTGGAGCGGCTCCTTCGTCAGCGCCTGGCCGTCCTGCCAGATCCAGTGGGTATCGATCGCGGTGACCTTGCCGGGAGCGGCGGCGCCGACATGGGTGAACATGGCGAGCGAGATGTCAAAGTGGTTGTTGGAGTGCGAGCCCCAGGTCAGGCCGTTGTCACGGCAGGTCTGGGCCACGCGCACGGAGCCTTGCATGGTCCAGAAATGGGGATCGGCGAGGGGGATGTCCACCGCGCCCAGGCGCAGCGCATGGGAGAGCTGCCGCCAATCGGTGGCGATCATGTTGGTCGCCGTCGGCAGCCCCGTTGCGCGGCGGAACTCGGCCATGATCTCGCGGCCGGAGAAGCCGGCCTCGGCGCCGCAGGGATCCTCGGCATAGGCGAGGATGCCGTGCATGCCCTTGCAGAGCCTGACGGCCTCGTCCAGCGACCAGGCGCCGTTCGGGTCCAGTGTGACGCGCGCGTTCGGGAAACGCTTTGCGATGGCCGTGACGGCCTCGATCTCCTGCTCGCCGCGGAGCACGCCGCCCTTGAGCTTGAAGTCGGCGAAGCCGTAATGGTCCTGCGTCGCCTCGGCGAGGCGCACGATCGCCTCCGGCGTCATTGCCACCTGGTGGCGCAGATCGAACCAGTCGGGCTTGCCGGTCTCGCCCTCGACGTAAGGAAGGTTGGTCTTCCTGCGATCGCCGACGAAGAAGAGATAGCCGAGCGTCTCGACGCTCTTGCGCTGCTGGCCTTCGCCGAGCAGGGCTGCGACCGGAAGGCCGAGATGCTGGCCCAGCAAATCAAGCAGTGCGGATTCGATCGCCGTGACCGCGTGGATCATCACGCGCAGGTCGAAGGTCTGCTTGCCGCGGCCACCGGCGTCGCGGTCGGCGAAGGCCTGGCGCATCGAGGCCAGGACGTTGTTGCAGGCGCCGATGGTCTGGCCGACGACGAGGTCGCGGGCGTCCTCGAGCGTCTTCTTGATCTTCTCGCCGCCCGGCACCTCGCCGACGCCGGTATGGCCGGAATTGTCGGTGAGGATGACGATGTTGCGGGTGAAGAACGGCGCATGCGCGCCGCTGAGGTTGAGGAGCATGCTGTCGCGGCCAGCGACCGGGATCACCTGCATCGCCGTGACAACAGGTGCGCCGGCAAAGCCGGTGCGGATCGTGTCCTGGATCATCTGCTCCTCCCTTCGTCCTTCGTTTGGTTTATTCCGCTGCCTGTTGGGTCGCGGCCTGCGGCAGCTTGGCTACCAGGGCCGCGAGTTCCGCCATCTCCTGCTCGGTGAGATCGGTCAGCGGCGGCCGGACCGGGCCGGAGTCGCGGCCGATCACCTTCATGCCGGCCTTGATGATCGAGACCGCATAGCCCTTCTTGCGGTTGCGGATCGCGATCAGCGGCAGGATGAAGTTCTTCAGGCCGGCATGGATAGTCTGGTGATCGCGCTTGCGCACAGCGGCGTAGAAGCTGGTGGCGAACTCCGGCACGAAGTTGAACACGGCCGAGGAATAGGTCGTCACGCCCATGTCGAGATAGGGCAGCGCGAAGGTCTCCGCAGTCGGCAGGCCGCCGATATAGGTGAGGCGATCGCCGAGCTTGGTGTAGACGCGGGTCATCAGCTCGATGTCGCCGATGCCGTCCTTGTAGCCGACCAGGTTCGGGCAGCGCTCGGCGAGGCGCGCGAGCGTGTCGGGCTGGAGGATGGCGTTATCGCGGTTGTAGACGATGACGCCGATCTTCACGGAAGCACAGACCGCCTCGACATGGGCAGCGAGGCCGTCCTGCTCGGAATGGGTGAGATAGGGCGGCAGAAGCAGCAGGCCATCGGCACCCGCCTTCTCGGCACCGATGGCGATCTCGCGCGCGATTGCGGTGCCGTAGCCGGTGCCGGCAAGCACGGGCACGCGGCCCTTGGTCTCCTCGACGGCGACCCTGACGATCTGCGGAACCTCTGCCGGGGTCAGCGAGAAGAACTCGCCGGTGCCGCCGGCGGCGAACAGGCCGGCAACGTCGTAGCCGCACAGCCAGTCCATGTTGGCGCGGTAGGTCGCCTCGTCGAAGGAGTAGTCAGCCCCGAACGGCGTGACGGGGAAGGACAGGAGGCCGCCACCGATTCTAGCGGCCATCTCCTGAGGGGTCATCTTGCTCATGGCGCCACTCCTGATGATGTTGGGAACGGGATGCGCGAGCAGCGCGCGTCCATGGCGGAATTTCTAGGGAATGGTTCGATGCGCGTCCAAGCCAAACGCGGTATCGAGCGATGCTAACTCTGCATCAATCGCCGCGCAGATGCGGCGCTGCGATTTCGGTCGCGATCTCGATGAGCGAAGGCAGCAACTGGTTCTCGTGATCGCGCCGCCACACCATGAACAGCTCGACCGGCCCGGGTGATCGCAGCTTCAACGGCTTCAGCTTGACCTCCGCGATCTTCAGGCTGGCGGCCGCTTCCGGCACGATGGCAAGGCCGAGGCCGGCGCGCACCATCGCGAGGATCGAGTGGATCTGGCTGAGATGCTGGACGTAGCGCGGCAGCACGTCGGCGCGGGTGAACAGTGCGACCAGGAGGTCGTGGAAGTAGCGGCTCTCATAGGGCGAGTACATCACGAAGGGCTGGTCGTCGAAATCCTTGATGGCGATGCTGTCGGCGTTCGCCAGCGGATGCTTCCTCGGGATCGCCGCGAGCAGAGGCTCGGCGACGACGCGGCGGCTGGCGAGTTCGGGACGCGCGATCGGCGGCCTCAGCAGGCCGGCATCGATCTGGCCGGATGTCAGCGCCTCGAACTGGTCGCCGGACACCATCTCCTTCAGCGAGAAATCGACCTCGGGCAGCTTGGCGCGGCAGGCGGCGACGAGCTCGGGCAGGAAGCCGTAGGCGGCGGCCGCCGTAAATCCGATCTTCAGCGAGCCGATCTTGCCGAGCGCGATGCGGCGGGCGACCTGCGAGGCGCTTTCCGCAAGCTTGAGGATGCGCCGCGCCTCCGGCAGGAAGCTGCGCCCGGCAGGGGTCAGGCGCACCGAGCGGCTGGTGCGTTCGAGCAGCGGCGCATCGATGATGTGCTCGAGCACCTGGATCTGCCGGGACAACGGCGGCTGGGTCATGTTCAGCCGCGCGGCGGCGCGGCCGAAATGCAGTTCCTCCGCCACCGTGACGAAGCAGCGGAGCTGGTTGAGGTCGAACATCGATACAAGCCCGGAATTGATCGCGCGGGGATTTGTACGTTCTAGCATCGATGCCTCCCACTGGCCAAGAAGACAAACAAGCAGACAAAGACGGCGGCCGAAGCCGCCGTTTGGTTTTCTGCTCCCTCTCCCCGTTCTTACGGGGAGAGGGTTGGGGTGAGGGGCTCTCTCCGCGCAGCGGCCGCCTCGATGTGCACGCGCGATCCGAACGAGTCGGAAGGACTGTCTCTGCGGAGACGTGTTGCTTTGCCCCTCACCCGAAATTCGCTGTGCGAATTTCGACCTCTCCCCGCGGAAGGGCGGGGAGAGGTCGCGTTCAGGCCGCCTTCAGCTGCACCCGCTCGATCTTGCCGACGATGACGAGATAGGCGAACGCCGCCACCAGCGCGTTGAGGCCGACGAACACCAGCGCGCCGTTGAACGAGCCGGTCGCAGCCAGGATGTAGCCGATCACGATCGGAGTGGTGATCGAGGAGAGATTGCCGAACGGGTTGAACAGGCCGCCGGAGACGCCGCCGGCCTCCTTGGGCGAAGTGTCGGAGACGACGGCCCAGCCGAGCGCGCCGATGCCCTTGCCGAAGAAGGCGAGTGCCATGAAGCCCACCACGAGCGCCTGTCCGTCGACATAGTTGCAGGCGATGATCGACATCGACAGCAGCATGCCGCCGACGATCGGGATCTTGCGCGCCATGGTCAGCGAGCCGGTCCCGCGCAGGATCGCATCGGAGATGATGCCGCCGAGCACGCCGCCGATGAAGCCGCACAGCGCAGGAAGCGTCGCGACGAAACCGGCTTGCAGGATCGACAGCCCGCGCTCCTTGACGAGGTAGACCGGGAACCAGGTCAGGAAGAAATAGGTCAGCGTGTTGATGCAGTACTGGCCGAGATAGACGCCGAGCATCATGCGGTTGGAGAGCAACTGGCGGATGTGGTCCCAGCTGGGGCCGCTGTCCTGCGTCTTGCCGGCCTTCGCCGCATCCATGTCGACCAGCGCACCGCCGTTCCTGATGTAGTCGAACTCGGCCTCGTTGATCGAAGGATGCTCCTTCGGGCCATAGATGGTCTTGATCCAGACGAGACCCATGACGATGCCGAGCGCCCCCATCACGAAGAACACGAAGCGCCAGCCATAGGCGTGCGCGATCCAGCCCATCAGCGGCGCGAAGATCACGGTCGCGAAGTATTGTCCCGAATTGAAGAAGGCCGACGCGGTGCCGCGCTCATTGCCGGGAAACCACGCCGCGACGATGCGGGCATTGGCGGGAAACGACGGTGCTTCCGCGACGCCGACGAGGAGGCGCAGCGCGAACAGCACGACGACGGCCGCGCCGGCGGACAGGAACCCGACCAGGCCCTGCATCGCGGTGAAGATCGACCAGACGATGATGCTGATCGCATAGACCCATTTGGAGCCGAAACGGTCGAGCAGCCAGCCGCCCGGCACCTGCGCCACGACATAGGACCAGCCGAAGGCCGAGAAGATCCAGCCCATGGCGACGGGATCGAGATGCAACTCCCTGGAGAGCGCGGGACCTGCTATCGACAGCGTGGCGCGGTCGGCATAGTTCACTGTCGTGACCAGGAACAACATGGTCACGATGAACAGCCTGACGCGGGATCGCCGCGTGTCTGCGGCGGACACAATTGCGCTCATTAGCGCCTCCTCGAAAATTTCCTCGGGGTCTCTCCTAGAGAGATGACGAGAATGGGTCCAAGCCGAAACGGGTATTGATCCATACCGATTTTGAATGGATCGGCCCGGTGTCATTCCACCTTCGCCGCTATTGCCGGGGTTCCGCATTTAGTGTACGAATAGTACAGCTATGGAGGGCGCAGCGTTGCGCCTGCTGCTCGAGGTCGAATGCTGATGACCACGCTGCGCGACTATGAGGTGTTCGAGGCAGGTGATGTGACGCTGCAGGGCGGTGCCGTGTTTCCGCAACTGAAGCTCGCCTACAAGACCTACGGCACGCTGAGCCCGGCCCGGGACAACGTCATCCTCTATCCGACCTCGTTCACCGCACAGCACACCGACATCGAATGGCTGGTGCAGCCGGGCGGCGCGCTCGATCCCGAGCGCTACTTCATCGTCATCGCGAATCTGTTCGGCAATGGTCTGTCTTCCTCGCCGTCGAATTCCGCCGAGCTGCTGGGCGGCGCGCCGTTTCCTGCCTTCACCTATCATGACGCGGTCGCGATCCAGCGGCGGCTGCTGGTCGAGCGGTTTGGCGTGACCAGGCTTGCGCTGGTCTATGGCTGGTCGATGGGCGGGATGCAGGCCTATCACTGGGCGGCGCTGCACCCTGACATGGTCGAGCGCGCGGCGGTCGTCTGCGGCAGCGCGCGGTGCTCGCCGTATAATCATGTCTTCCTCGAAGGCGTGAAGGCCGCGCTGACCGCCGACCCGGCCTATCGGGATGGCCGCTTCGTCGCCAAGCCGGTGGCGGGCCTGCGCGCCATGGGGCGCGTCTATGCCGGCTGGGCGATGTCGCACGGCTTCTATCGCGACGAGCTCTGGCGCGAGGCCGGCTTCAATTCGCTGGAGGATTATCTGGCGGGATCCTGGGACGGTGCCTTCGCGCGGCGCGATGCGAATGATCTGCTGGCGCAGATCGCGATCTGGCAGGTCGGCGATATCAGCCGTTGCGATCAATTCGGCGGCGACTTCGACCGGGCGCTGGCCGCGATCAGGGCGCATGTCCTGCTGATTCCGGGGCGTACTGATCGCTATTTCGACCCGCGCGACAACGAGGATGAACTCGGTCGCCTCGTCAACGCACGCTCGGCCGCGCTGCACGCCATTCCCTCGATCCATGGGCATCGGGCCGGCAACCCCGCCAACAACGCCGAAGACCGCGCCTTCATCAACGCCGAAATCTCGGCGCTGCTGCAACGCTGATAGGTGAGACGACCATGAGCACCGCAGAGACCAGTGACGCCGGACCCCGCCTGAAGCCGCTCAGCCCGCTGACCTTGCGCGATTTGTCGACCAAGTCGAACCTTGCCGGCGCGGTGCGCGCGGCAAGCCATTACGGAATGATCGTCATCGTCGGTGCGCTGATCTCCCTGGTCTCATCGCGCTACGGTCTGCCATGGGCGCTGCCGCTGATTGCCGTGCAGGGCTACTTCGTCGCATTCCTGTTCATGGTGGTGCATGAGACCGCGCACAAGACGGCGTTCCGCAGTCCAGTGCTCAATCTTGTCGTCGGCAATCTGTCCGCCTTCATGATCGGACTGCCCTACCAGTATTACTGCCTGTTTCACTGGGACCATCACCGCTACACGCAGGATCCTGAGAAAGACCCGGAGCTGATCGTCGGCCCCAAGCCCGCGTCGGACACCCAGCTCGCGATCGCCTATTCGGGACTGCTGCAGGTGTTGGTTCGCATCCGCCTGATGTTTTGGCATGCACTCACCGGAAAGGTGGTTGTGCCATGGATTTCGGCGCACAAGCGGGCCTCGATCGTGCTGGAGGCGCGGCTCTATCTCGCGGGCTATCTGCTGTTGCTTGTGGCATCGTTCGCGCTGCACAGCGCGATCCTGCTCTTTGTGTGGGTCGTGCCGCTCCTGGCCGGTCAGCTCATCCTGCGCCCCTATCTTTATGCCGAGCACACCGGCTGCGAGCGGACGCGGAGCGCGTTCGAGAACACGCGCACCACGATGACCGGCAGGATCATGAAATGGTTTGCGTGGAACATGCCCTACCATGTCGAGCACCACGCCTATCCCTCGATCCCCTTTCACGCGCTGCCGAAGCTGAACGAAATCGTCGACGGCGAGATCGTGCATCGCGGCCGCAGTTACCGGGCCGTGACGCGCGAGACCTGGGTCTGGTTCCGCCGTCAGCGCCAGCGCTCTGCTTGATAGTCAAGCGTCCGCGCGTGGCCGCAGCACCAGATTGACGAGATTGCGGGCGTAAGCCGGAGTGACCGGCGTGATGCCGAAGACGTAGCGATAGAACAGGCTGCCATAGATCGCATCGTAGATGTCGCCGGGGACGGCCGGCGCGCCGATGCTGCCATCCTTCTGGCCGGTGGCGATGATCTCCAGCATCTTGCTGCGGCGCAGGCCGAGGTAGCGCGCGTAGAACAGCTCCGCCGATCCGGTCTTCGAGATGCATTCGGAGATGACGGCGAGCTGGACCCGACCGAACTCGCCCTGCAACGCCTCGACATAGGTTGCGACATGACGGCGGACGCGGGCCACCGGATTGCCGGTTTCGGGCAGCGGCACGGCCCGCGAGGCCTGGTCGAGGAAGGCGTCGATCAACAGCGCCTCGCGGGACGGCCACCATTTGTAGATCGTCATCTTGGAGACGCTGGAATGGCGCGCGACCGCGTCGATGGTGGTGGCGGCAAGGCCGGTGGAGGCCATCAGCTGATAGGCGCCTTCCAGGATCGCGGCCGTGGTCGCGGCGGAGCGCGGCCGCCCGCGCCGCCCCGTTGCCGTTTCCTCTGTCACCGTCTTGCCGCTGGCCATGGCCGGACTTCGCGTCCTGCGTCTTTCAATCATTGCGCTGCATGCGGGCATAGCATGAAATCGCGCTCGGTTTCAGATCGTCGCCGTCGCTGATAGTGTACAACGCGCAAGCCAAAGCTTGCGTGCGGCACATTGCCCTCGCTCTGTCCAGCTCAGCCGATCGAACAGGAGTGTCCCCGTGAAGGCCGTCTACAGTGATCTGCACCGCAGCCACGATCCGCAATTCTTCCTGGTTCGCGGTGTCGTCAAGCGCACCACCGAGCAGCCCGAGCGCGCAGACCGCCTGCTCAAGGGATTGAAGGACGGAAAGCATCAACTGGTCGAGCCGACCAGGTTCGGGCAGGGGCCGCGCGCGCGCATTCACAGTCCGGAATATCTGTCGTTCCTCAGCGAAGCCTGGGACGCCTGGACGGCGCTCGGCGATTCCGGCCCGGAGATGATCGGCAACATCCATCCGGTGCGCCATGCCGGCACGTACCCTGCTCATATCGTCGGCAAGCTCGGCTGGCACACCGCCGACACCGCGGCGCCGATCGGGCCGGGCACGTGGGCGGCCGCCTGTGCCGCGACCGATGTCGCAGTCACGGCGGCGCAGATGGTGATGGACGGCGAGGACGCGACCTACGCGCTGTGCCGTCCGCCCGGCCATCACGCCTATCGCGACATGGCCGGCGGCTTCTGCTTCCTCAACAACAGCGCGATTGCCGCCGCGCATCTTCGGCTCAAGCACGAGCGTGTCGTGATCCTCGACGTCGACGTCCATCACGGCAACGGCACGCAAGGCATCTTCTATGCCCGGCCCGACGTCTACACGATCTCGATCCATGCCGATCCGACCGCCTATTACCCCTTCGTGTGGGGCTATGCGCATGAGCGCGGCGAAGGCCCCGGTCTCGGCACCAATCTCAACATTCCCCTCGCCATCGGCACCGGTGACGACGACTACATGAAGGCGCTCGCAGCGGCGGAGAAGGCGATCCGCTCCTTTGCTCCGACCGCGCTCGTGGTCGCGCTCGGTCTCGACGCCTCCGAGAAGGACCCGCTTGCCGGTCTCGCCGTCACCACCGACGGCTTTCGTCGCATCGGCGAGGGGCTGGCCCGATTCGGACTGCCGACGGTGCTGGTGCAGGAGGGCGGCTATCTCTCCGACATCCTCGGCGCCAATCTGACGGCGGTGCTCGGCGGGTTTGAGGCCGCGCGCTAGCGCAATTCCGGGCGAGGCGGTGACCGGTCCGCGCGAAGAAAGCCCGTCAAGACCGGAATCTGGAGCATCGGCCTTGATTTGATCAAAGCCGATGCCCCGGCCGCGAGGTGCACACCAGAGCGTCGTGGACTTGCGCGTCCGCAACCAAAATCACATCATGCCGTTGGTATTCGGCGCTGGCTTATGATTCTGCCTGGCGGTTTCAGCCGGCAGGTCGACCGCAACGCGAGGACGGCCATGAGTGACCTGCTTCGCATCGCCATCGTCGGTTATGGCGAGATCGCGTGCCGGCAGCACGTGCCTGCGATCGCGAAGACGTCAGGCGTAGCTCTCGTTGCGGTGGTTGATCCCGTCAAAACCCCGCCCGGCCTGCCGCATTTCCGCGATTTGCAGGAGTTGTTGCGCGACGGGCCGGAGATCGATGCGGTCGCGCTGTGTACGCCACCGCAGGTGCGCCACGCGCAGGCCGACGCCGCGCTCGCGTCGGGCAAGCATGTGCTGATGGAGAAGCCGCCGGGCACGACGTTGAGCGAACTCACGCCGCTGATCGCGGCCGCGCAGGAGGCGGGTCGGACATTGTTTGCCACATGGCATTCACGCTATGCGGCCGCGGTCGGTCCTGCGCGGCAATTGCTCGCGAGACGCACCATCAACAAGGTGACCATCAGCTGGAAGGAAGACGTCCGCGTCTGGCATCCCGGCCAGGCCTGGATCTGGGAACCGGGCGGCCTCGGCGTGTTCGATCCCGGCATCAATGCGCTGTCGATCCTGACCGAGATCCTGCCGCGTGCGGTCTTCATCAGGAGTGCGGCATTGGACTTTCCATCCAATCGGGAGGCGCCGATTGCGGCAGAGATCGAACTCTCCGACGCGGGTGGCTTGCCAATTCACGCCGAATTCGATTTCCGCCAGACCGGATCGCCGAGCTGGGACATCCTGTGCGAGACCGAGGCCGGACCTGTGACGCTGTCGACAGGTGGAAGGCAGCTGCGCGATGGCGGCAGGCTGGTGGTCGATGCGCCAGATGAGGAATACCCCGCGCTCTACCGCCGTTTCGTCGCGTTGACCTCGGAAGGAAAATCCGATGTCGACCTCGCGCCCTTGCGGCTTGTCGCCGATAGCTTCATGCTCGGGCGACGGCGCCTCGTCGAGGCGTTCAAGGACTGACAATGATATCAGCCAGCATTGGTCGCGCCCCCTTCGGCAAATTGCACGACGGCACCGTGGTCGAGCGCGTGATCTTGCGCGGCGAATACGGTTTTGAGGCCGCCATCCTTCCGTTCGGCGCCACGCTGCAAGCGCTGCTTGCGCCGGATCGTGACGGGCATTGCGACGACATCGTGCTTGGCCACGATGAGCTCGACGGCTATCTCGCACAGCGCAAATTCTTCGGCGCGACGATCGGGCGCTATGCCAACCGGATAGCCGGCGCGCGTTTCGTGCTCGATGGCGAGACCGTGCAGCTTGACGCCAACAACGGTCCCAACGCGCTGCACGGCGGCCTGCAAGGCTTTGATCGCAAGCTGTGGCGGATCGTCGAACTATCGGATGATCCGGGACCGACGCTGGTGCTGGAGCGCGAGAGCCCGCATGGCGAGGAAGGCTATCCCGGCAATCTTCAGGCGCGGGTGACCTACAGCGTGCGCAACCCGATGGAGCTCTCGGTCACCTACGAGGCGACGACGGACCGGCCGACCATCGTCAACCTGACCAACCACAGCTTCTTCAATCTCGAGGGCGCGCGCTCGGGCATGCAGATCCTCGATCACCGCCTGACGATCGTCTCCGACCATTTCCTCGCGGTGGATGCCACGGCGATCCCGCTACCGGGCCCGCCGCGGCCGGTCGACGGCACGCCGTTCGACTTCCGCAAGCCCACGGCCATCGGCGCGTGGATCAGGATGCATGACGAGCAGCTCCAGCTTGGGCGCGGCTACGACCACAATTTCTGTCTGGCCAAGGGGACGGACCTTCGCCTGGCCGCGCGCCTCGAGGCGCCGCATAGCGGCCGCGTGATGGAACTGCTCACCGATCAGCCGGGATTGCAGTTCTATTCCGGCAATTTCCTCGACGGCTCGACCGCCGGCAAGGGCGATCGTCTTTACCGGCAATTCGACGCGCTCTGTCTCGAGCCGCATGCCTGGCCGGATACGCCGAACCGGCCCGACTTCCCGTCGGCGCGGCTCGATCCGGGGCAGCTCTATCGGCGCAGCATCGTCTACCGCTTCTCAACCGCGTGAGTGACGCAATGACCGACCGTGCCGCCGAGCCGCTGATGGAAGAGGTGCCGACATCGGTGCTGTCGGCGGAGCGTTGCCATCTCGGCGAAGGGCCGACCTATGACGCAACCACCGACACCGCCTGGTGGTTCGACATCCGCGAGCGCCGCCTGTTCGAGCATCGATTTGCAGGCGGCACCACTGTGATCCATGAATTGCCGAAAATGGCGAGTGCATTGGCGCGGATCGACGGCGAGCGGCAGCTGATCCTGACCGAAGATGGACTTTATGTCCGGCACGTTGCCGACGGCCGCCTGGAGCTGTTCGCCGCGCTGGAGGCCGACAATCCGCTGACGCGCTCCAACGATGCGCGCGTGCATCCGTCGGGCACGTTCTGGCTCGGCACCATGGGGCGCCATGCCGAGCAGGGTGCCGGCGCGATCTATGCGCTGCACCGGGGCCGCATCGTGCGGCTGTATCCCGGGATCACCATCCCGAATGCGATCTGCTTTTCGCCCGCGGGCGACATCGGCTATTTCGCCGATACCGCGACCAACGTACTGCATCGCGTGCCGCTCGATCCAGCAACAGGACTGCCGGTCGGCGAGCTCACCGAATTGATCAGGCATCAAGGTAGCGGCGGGCTCGACGGCGCGATCGTCGATGCCGACGGGCTGATCTGGAACGCGCGCTGGGGCGGTGGCTCCGTCGACGTTTACGATCCCGCCGGCCGGCATCTGCGTTCGCTGCGCGTACCGGCGAGGCAATCGAGCTGCCCGGCATTCGTCGGCCGCGACTTCTCGCGCGTGCTGGTCACCTCGGCCTGGCAGGACATGGATGAGGCGCAGCGTGCGGCCGATCCCGACCATGGCAGGACGTTCCTGCTCGACGCTGCCGCGCGCGGTCGTGCCGAGCCCGACGTCAAACTATCCTGACGGATGCGTGCAGCGCGGCGTTGTTGACGCGACCGGATTATTTGGACGATAGTACAAATATGGTCCGCAAACCTGCCAGGTCTGACGTGAAGGCCGCCGCTAGCACCCGCAAGCCGAACATGCGCGAGGCGATCCTCGCCGCGGCCGAGGAGCTGTTCGCCACCAACGGCTTCAATGCCGTGTCGGTGCGAGATATCGCGCATGCCGCCGGGGCCAATCCGGGGAGCGTGACATATCATTTCAGAACCAAGGACGGGTTGCTGCTGGAGATCTACCGGCGCCATTGCGGGCCGATGAACCTGCGCCGTTCCGAGCTGCTTGCCGCTGCCAGGCGTGTGCGCGATCTCCAGGACCGGCTGGAGGCGATCGTGCGCGCCTATGTGGTGCCGGCCTTCACCTCGGGCAGCGATCTCGCGGGCGGCGGGGCGCGCTTCACGCGGCTGCGCGCGGTGATGTCGGCGGAGGGCAACGAGGTCGCGCGAAAAATCATCGCGCAGACCTTCGACGACACCAGCCACGCCTTCATCGACGCGATCCACGAGAGCCTGCCGCATATTCCGCGTACGGACATCGTCTGGCGGAGCCACTTCCTGCTCGGTGCGCTCTATTATTCGCTGGTGACGCCGGAGCGCGTTTCGCGCTTGTCGCGCGGCGAGGCCGACGGCAGCGATGCCGGCCACGCCATCGAGGAGCTGGTGCGCGCCACCGTCGCCGCGTTGCAGGCCGCGCCGCTCGACGAAGGGGCGCCGCGCAAGATCCCGGCCGCGAATCCGGGGCGAGTGGTGACCTGAACGTCCGGAGCTTGTCGCGATGGAGAAACTTCGGCTACGCGCCGTGCTCGGCAATCATTCGCACATCCAGGCGGTGAAGAGCGGCGAGCTCCGCTCTGATCTGTTCGATCTCGACTTCATCACGTACACGCCGACCAACACGGCGTTCAAGCCGATGGTGCGCGAGCAGGCCTTCGACGTCTGCGAGATGGCGATCGTCACCTACCTGATGGCGAAGGCGCACGGCAAGCCGCTGGTGCTGCTGCCGGCGACCATGCTCGGACGCTTCCAGCATGGCCATGCGCTCTGTCGCGCCGACCGCGGTACGCTCGTGCCTGCCGATCTCGAAGGCAAACGGGTCGGCATCCGCTCGTTCACGACCACGACCGGGGCATGGATGCGCGGCATCCTTGCCAACGACCATGGCGTGAACCTCGACAGGATCAACTGGGTCACGTTCGAGGATCCGCATGTCGCGGAATATGTCGACAGCACCGAGCGTGCGCCAAAGGGCAAGACCATCGTCCAGATGCTGAGGGACGGCGAACTCGACGCCGTGCTCGGCGAGACCTCCAGCGATCCGGCATTCAAGCCATTGTTCGCCGATCCGGCCGCAGAGGCGGCGCGGTGGTATGCGCGGCACGGCGTGGTGCCGGTCAATCATCTGGTGGTGGTGACATCGCGGCTTGCGGCGTCGCGGCCGGACGTGGTGCTGAGCCTGTACGATCTCCTCAAGCGCGGCAAGGAAGAGGCCGGACCACCCGGCATGCCGGACCTGCTGCCGTTCGGCGTTGCGGCGAACCGCAAGCCGCTCGAGCTGATGATCGACTATTGCGCGCAGCAGGCGTTGATCCCCCGGCACGTCACGGTCGACGAGCTGTTCGACGACACAACACGGGACTTGAACTGATGACAATCTCCGGCGATCCGAGGCAATGGCAAATCGGCATGCTGGGCTATGGCGAGGTCGGCCGCATCCTTGCCGAGGATCTGCGCCAGCAGGGCGTGAGGGTTTCGGCCTACGACATCAAGCTTGACCGCGGGCAGGGCGCGGCGCTGCGCGCACACGCGGCCGAGATCGGCGTCGAGCTCGCACAATCCCATGCCGATCTCGCGGCGCGGGCCGATTTCATCATCTCGGCGGTGACGGCGAGCCAGGCGGTGCCGGTGGCCGCGGCCTGCGCGCCCGCAATCCGCAACGGCGCCTGGTTTCTCGATTTCAATTCGGCTTCTCCAGGCGCCAAGCAGCGCGCCGCCGCCCTGATCGACGGCGCTGCCGGGCGCTATGTCGAGGGCGCGGTGATGACCTCGGTGCCGCCCTATCGCATCAAGGTGCCGCTGCTGCTCGGCGGGCAAGGCGCGCGGGAGCTCGCGCCGCAGCTGTTCGCGCTCGGCTTTGCGGCGAAGGTCGCAAGTGACGAGCTTGGCGTCTCCTCGGCGGTCAAGATGTGCCGCTGCATCATGATCAAGGGGCTGGAGGCCATGGTGATCGAGAGCTTCACCACCGCACGCGCCTATGGCGTCGAGGATGCGGTGCTCGCCTCGCTCAAGGAAACCTTTCCGTCGATCGACTGGGAGAAGCAGGGCGCCTATTTCTTTCAGCGAGTGATCGAGCACGGCCGGCGGCGCGCCGAGGAGGTGCGCGAGGTGGCGGAGACCGTGCGCGAGGCCGGGCTGACGCCGTGGTCTGCCTCGGGCACCGCCGAGCGCCAGGGCTGGATCGCCGATCTTGCCGATGAGGGCGTGTTCGGAGCCAAGGGAACGCCGGACTTCGCCCGCAGCGCCGACTGGCGTACCGAGGCCGACCGGATTCTCGCGCGCATCAAGTCCCTGAGGTCTCGCCCGGAGAATCCGCCGCGTTCCCTGCCGACGCGCAATGCGCTATTGCTCCATGAACAGTTTGTTCTGGAGGCACTCCCATGAAGAATTCCGGCAAGGTCGTCGCCATCACCGGAGCGGCACGCGGCATCGGCAAGGCCTGCGCGGCGCGCTTCCTGTCCGACGGCGCCAGGGTCGTCATCTCGGATGTCGACGCTGCAGGGCTTGTCCACACCGCCCAGGACCTCGGACATATCGATCAGTTGCGGGCGGTCGAGGCCGACGTCAGCAAGCGCGCCGATGTCGATCGCATTGTCGCGACCGCCGTGAAGGAGTTCGGCCGGCTCGACATCATGGTCAACAATGCCGGCGTCGCCCGCAACCGGGACATCCTCGACATTACCGAAGAGGAGTTCGACGAGATCATCGGCATCAACTTGAAGGGCGCGTTCTTCGGCGTGCAGGCGGCGGCGAGGCAAATGATCGCGCAGGGCGGCGGCGGTGTCATCATCAACATGTCCTCGGTGAATGCGCTGCTCGCGATCCCGGCGCTGGCGACCTATGCAATGTCCAAGGGCGGCATGAAGCAGCTTACGTCGGTCGCGGCTGTCGCGCTCGCCCCGCACAACATTCGTGTGGTGGCGGTCGGCCCCGGCACGATCCTGACCGACATGGTGGCGACGGCGATCTTCTCCTCGGAGGACGCGCGGCGCAGCGTGCTGTCGCGGACGCCGGCCGGCCGCTGTGGCGAGCCGAGCGAGGTCGCCTCCGTCGTGGCATTCCTGGCCAGCGACGATGCCTCCTACATCACCGGCCAGACCATCTATCCCGACGGCGGGCGGTTGATCCTGAACTACACGGTGCCGGTCAGCGAGAAGAAGTAGCGGGCAGGTTCAATCGCGAGCAAACTGCCAAAATATCGAAAACAACCCCATGCAAAGTAGCCGCCGGCGGCCGGCGTTCGACCAGGCAGCCTGGCGCGTCGGGCAAATCGGCGGTATTATTCCGTTATACAGAAATATCACAGTAGCCATCCGGTGTCATCGCCTGCGCATGCGGGTAATCCGGTATTCCAGAGGCGAGTCGTGCTTGAGCCGATGGCCGCGGCGTTCAGGATCGCCCGGTTGAACCGGGCGATGACAGGTGAGGATGGGGACGCCGTTAGCGGCCCTTGAACTGCGGCTCGCGCTTTTCCATGAAGGCGCTGCGGCCTTCGCGGAAGTCCGCGCTATCCATGCATTCGATGCCGACCTGCTTGATCGCGGCCATGTCGCGGTCGGCTGGGTCCTTCAGCACTTGCGCGATGGTGATCTTGGCGGCCTTGATCGCGAGCGGGGCGTTGCCGGAAATGGTGCGCGCGATCTCCATGGTCGCGTCCCAGAGCTCGGCGTCCGGCAGCAGGCGCTCGACGAGACCGATGCGCAGCGCCTCGGCGGAATCGATCCGCATGCCCGTGTACATCAGAAGCCGCGCCCAGGCCGGGCCGACCAGCGACACCAGATGCCGCAAGCCGTCATAGCCGTAGGCGATGCCGAGCCTGGCTGCGGGAATGCCGAACTGGCTGCCGTGCGAGGCGAGGCGGATGTCGGCGAGCATCGCGACCTGCATGCCGCCGCCAAGGCAATAGCCGTCGATGCAGGCGATGGTCGGCTTGGGATAGTCGGCGAGCAGCGCACGCTGGGCAGCGCTGCGCCTGGCGTACTCCTCCGACGCCGCTGCATTGTGCCTGACCTTCTCGAACTGGCTGATGTCGGCGCCCGAGACGAACGCCTTGCCGCCGGCGCCGCGCAGGATCACGACGCGCACGGTGTCGTCGTCGCGCAAGGCCGCCAGCGCCTCGCCAAATCCCTCCCACATCTCCAGCGACATCGCATTGTGCTTGTCGGGATTGTTGAAGGTGACCACGCCGACACCGTCGACGACGTCTTGCAGGATCTTGCCGTCGGCAAGCGGTTTGTTTGACAGGTTTGGCATATGAGGGGGTCCGGTCTGATTTCGGCCAAGGCTAGCACCCGGCCGACAGCCGAGGCAGGCGGTTTGGAGCACGGCGCGATTGCATTACCGGACAGCAACTCTCCCGGTAGTTGTACGGTTCTCAAAATAAACCGCCGCGCAACGGTTGCGCCATAGAGTGCGCCGCCGGCGCTCCGCCCCGGTTTAACTTTTTCCTAGTTTTTCGACGGTATGGCTGTACGCCTGCGCGCCAGGACCATCGCGCCAAGACCATTCCGCCACGCGCTGGGATGCGTGCCGCAGCTCCCCGCTACCATCGCGTCGGTAGCAGACTTCCCCACCACCGGACCGGCAGTGAAGCCGGTCAATCCCGACCTCCGTACATTCACATCGCCTCGGGCGAGGTTCAGTCGTGTCCGTCGAAAAGTTTCTCAAGCAACGCGCGGTCAAGATCACCGTCAACGGCAGCTACACGTTGCCGAACTGGTACGATGCCCAGGGCAAGCTGCGCAGCTTTGCCTGCCGGACCAAGCGCGTCTCGCCCTTCCGCATGATCGTGGACGTGCCTGTCGTCGGCAAGGTCGGCGAGCGGCTGACTTCGTATTTCGAGGAGTTCGGCAAGTTCGACGGCTGCATCACCGACACGATGGGCGGCAGCTTCCTGCTCGAGCTCGAGATGACGCATGCCATGCGTGAGAAGTTCGCCGACAAGCTGACCTGGATCGAGAAGAAGCAAAAGGATCCGAGCATCCGCGAGGCGCGCAACAACCCGCGTTTCGCTCCCGTCGCGCCGCATGCCATGCTGACGCTGGCGGACGGCACCATGCAGAGCTGCTTTATCATCGATATGTCGCTGTCCGGCGCGGCCGTCTCCTCCGAGGCGCAGCCGCCGATCGGCATGCCGCTGGCGATCGGCGCCTGCGTCGGGCGAGTGGTCCGGCATCTGCCGAACGGCTTCGCCATCAAGTTCGTCGAGACCTACAAGCAGAGCGAGCTGGCCCGCCTGATCTCGCGCAAGTCCAAGGAATTGCAGCTGGCGTCCGCCGACGGGGACCCTGTCGCCTGACGGCCGGGCTCCGCCGGCTTCCTAGGTCAGCTGTTCCGGATCTTCGGCCGCGCGCATCCGCGAGATGGTGTCCTCGGTTGCATTCGGACCGGCCGCAGCGATCGCGATCTCCCGCGCCAAATTGGTGCATTCGGCCCACAGCAGGAAGAACACCAGCGGCGGCCGTTCGCGCGCTTCGAGCAGTTGCCGACAGCGCTCGGCCGCGCCGTCGATCGCCCACCACTGTTGGGCGACCACCATGACCCTGCGGAAGCTCCGCAATGTGCCGGAGAACTTTTGCGGATCGGCACCCACGAGGGCGCCGCAATGGTTCAGCCAGTTCAAGCCAGCGTAGATCGCGATCCCGTAGTCTTCGATCGCGGTGCCGGTGAAATCGACGACGGTCTTGTCGTGTGCGCGCTGGCGCAGGAAAGCATCGATCATCTCCGCCTGGCGGGCCGGATCGACCAGCAGCGAGATGTCCTGCCGAGGCACCATCGGGACATAGCGCATCGCTTCAAGCCGCGTGTGCTCCCAGATCGCACTGATGTCGCCGAGCAGATCGCCGGACTTGCGTTTGCAGGCCGGATAGACCAGCACGCCATTGTCGGCGAGATCGAGATAGCGCGGGACCACCTTGTCGAGCGCGGCGAGAAACGCCGCCGGATCGCTGAGGCCGCGCAAGTCGCTGGCGGCGTCCTCCGCTTGTGCAGGCTTGTTGACGCGTGTCCAGCCGAAGTTGGCCATCCCCCGGGCGCCCCGATCTCAACCTGTCGGTCAGGTTAGTCTGAAAATGCCGCAAATCAAATGCGGCATTTGCTGCTGCAAGGCTGGCGCGTCGGCTGCTGCGGGTTGACGCGGGAAACGTCCGCGCCTAGCTCATGGTTAATCGTGCGCAACGCGGGTTGCTGGCGCCGCTTTCGGGACCTATCGCCATGATTGCTTCTGATCGCCAATCGCATTGGCAGACCGTCTATCTGACCAAGCGCGAGCAGCAGGTGAGCTGGTCGCAGGCCGATCCGCAGCCCTCGCTGCGCCTGATCGAATCGGTTGCGCCCGGCCGCGACGCCTCGATCGTCGACATCGGCAGCGGAGCTTCGCGACTTGTCGATGCGCTGCTGGCGAGCGGCTTTCATGATGTGACCCTGCTCGATCTCTCCGAGGCGGCGCTGGCGAGCGCGCGGGAGCGGATCGGCGCAGCAGCTGACGCGGTGCGCTGGATCGTAGGTGACGCGACGGTCTGGCAGCCGGAGCAGGCCTTCGACATCTGGCACGATCGTGCGGCGTTCCACTTCCTGGTCGAGGAACCAGACCGCGCGGCCTATCTCGACCGGCTGCATCGCGGCGTCAAAGCAGATGGCCACGCCGTGATCGGCACCTTTGCGCTGGACGGCCCGGAGAAGTGCAGCGGCCTGCCGGTGCAGCGCTATGATCCCGTGACGCTCAGCAGGACCATTGGTCCGGCATTCGAGTTGATCGCGCATGAGGCGCACCGGCACGTCACGCCCTGGGGCGCGACGCAGTCGTTCCAGTTCAGTGTGCTGCGGCGCAAATGACCGGTCAGAAGGAGAGCTGAGATGACGGGCGCGCCACGGACGATCGGCGAGATCGCGAGCTATCACGCTCATGTCTATTACGACCCCGCGACCAGCCGGGATGAGGCGGAGCGGCTGCGCAACTGGATCGGCGAGCGCTTCCTGGTCACGCTCGGGCGCTGGCACGATGTCAAGGTCGGCCCGCACGATCAGACGATGTATCAGGTGGCGTTTGCGGCAGAACTGTTTCCGACGCTGGTGCCGTGGCTGATGCTGAACCATGGCAGCCTGAGCATCCTGGTCCATCCCAACACCACCAATCCGCGCCGCGACCACCACGACGATCCGCTCTGGATCGGCACGCCGTTGGCCGTTCACGCCGACAAGCTGCCCGAGGTGGCCGAGATGGAGCAGGCGCCCGCGCCGAACACGTCGCCGACGCTGCGTCCTTGAGCGTCGCGGCCGTTGCGTAAAGTTTGACGCAATTGCGCTGCTGCCAAGTCGTTTCAAACTCATCCCGTTTTGCAACGTGAGGTTAAGTCACCGTTCCTAGGCTACCCGATAAATTTCAGGGTCGGGGCGCATTGGGCATGTTCTTTTCGTTTCGAAGCTGGTCATTGTGGCGGGTGGTGGGGCCGCTGCTGGCCATCGTGCTGCTGCTCGGCGGCCTGTCGGTGGGCAGCCTGCAGGTGATGTCGGCGGTCAGGGCCTATGTGGCCGGCGAAAGCATGTGGTCGAAGGGGCAGAAGGACGCCATCCACTACCTGCAGACCTATGTCAGCACAGGCGCGCCGCTCTATCTGCAGAAGTTCGATGCCGCGATCGCGGTGCCGCTGGCCGATCGTACGGCGCGGCGCGCCCTGGAGGCGCCTGGCGACAATGACGCGGTGGCGAGCGCCGGCTTCGCCAGGGCAGGTAATCATGATGACGACATCGGCGGCCTGATCTGGCTGTTCAAATACTTCCGCACAATGCACCACGTGGCGGGCGCGGTGACGGCATGGCGCAATTCGGATGCGTTGCTCGATCAGCTGATTGAAATCCGGAACGAGGCCGCGAGCGACGTCGCGCTGCACGACCCGTCGGCTGCGACCATCCGGCATTGGGCCGAACGGATCGGTATGGTCGACGCCGCGCTGAGCACGCTCGCCGTCGATTTCTCCGATCATCTCGGCAAGGCGTCGCGGCAGGTCTCCGCGCTGCTGCTGCTGGTCAACCTCGTGATCGCGGCTTGCCTTGCCGGCATCGTGCTGGTCCACACGAGGCGGATGCTGTGGCGGCGCTGGCTTGCCGAGACCGCGCTCGCGGTCGAGAAGGAGCGCGCCCAGCTCACGCTGGCGTCGATCGGCGATGCCGTCATCGTGACGACGCAGGACGATCGGGTCGACTACGTGAACGCCGCCGCGCAGCGGCTCATGGCGGCAGGGCAGGAGGTGACGGGACGGTCGCTGGCGTCGCTGTTCAACATTGCCGAACAGCCGGTGCGCGGATCGTTCGACGCCGCCGACGAAAGCCGGCCGCAGCTCCTGGTGCGGCCGGACCACTCCAGCGTGCCGGTCTCGGTGGTCGAGACCCCGATCGTGCATGCCGGAGAACCGGCGGGCCGAGTCATGATCATTCACGACATGACTGCCGAGCGGCGGCTGGTCGAGGAATTGGCGTGGGCTGCCTCGCATGACGCGCTGACCGGCCTTGCCAACCGGCGGCAGTTCGAGTTCGAACTGCACAAGGCGATGTCGGGCTCGCCGGCCATCGGCGCCGACCTGATGCTGATCGATCTCGATCAGTTCAAGATCGTCAACAACACCTGCGGCCATATGGCGGGCGACCGGTTGCTGAAGCAGGTGGCGAGGCTGCTTGCAACCGAAGTCGGCAGCAGCGGCCTCGTCGCGCGTCTTGGCGGCGACGAGTTCGGCATTCTGCTGCGTGACGACGGCTCCGCGACGCACGACGTCGCTGCCGACGTCGCGGAGCGGATCAGGGCGGTGATCGAGCAGTCGAACTTCGTTTATGAGGGGTCGAGCTTCCGGATCAGCGCGAGCATCGGCCTGGTCGGGCTGGCCGACAGCGCCGGCGTGCAGGACGCGTTGCGGCTTGCCGACGTTGCCTGTTTCCTTGCCAAGGACAAGGGACGCAACCGCGTCCAGGAGCACCGCCCGTCCGACACCGGCATGGCCGTGCGCGTTGCCGAGATGAGCTGGGTCAATCGCATTCGCAAGGGATTGGACGAAGGACGCTTCTGCCTCTACGAGCAGGAGATCCGCCCGGTGAACGGCGCGCTGAAAGGCAACGACCGGCGCGAGCTCTTGCTGCGCCTGCGCGACGAGAACGGCGCGCTGGTGCCGCCCGGCAGTTTCCTGCCCGCCGCCGAACGCTACGGGCTGATGCCGCTGATCGACCGCTGGGTGGTTCGCCGCGCCTTCGAGATCATCGCCGAGCGCAAGCACCAGCCGCGCAAGATTGCGAGCTACGCCATCAATTTGTCCGGCGCCACCATCGGCGACAGCGACTTCGTCGACTTCGTCGCCGGGCTGTTCGCGCAACTTGACGTTTCGCCGGCATCGGTGTGTTTCGAGATCACCGAGACCAGCGCAATCTCGAACCTCGACGAGGCGCAGAAGTTCATCGCGCGGCTGCGCGAGATCGGCTGCAGCTTCTCGCTCGACGATTTCGGCACCGGCATGTCCTCGATCGCCTATCTGAAGCACCTGCCGGTCGACATCATCAAGATCGACGGTTCGTTCGTGAAGGAGATACTGAACAGCAAGGTCGATCGGGCGATGGTCGAGATGATCACCAAGACCGCGAAGATCATGCAGAAGCAGGTGGTCGCGGAGTTCGTCGAGAACCTCGCGATCCTGGACGAGCTGCGCCAGATCGGGGTCGATTACGCCCAGGGTTACGCCATCGGGAAGCCGGTCCCGGTGCTCACCCTCTGGGAGGAAAAGATCGCCTGAGCCGTCGAAATCGTCCCGAATCGGGACCTTTTCGGTCAATTCAGCCCGCCCAAGGCTGATTCTCTGGCACTTTCCATCCGAAAAACGTTTAAAAATCCTCTCGTTGTCCGCTTTGTCTCGATTATGCCTTACTCTAATTCCCTGATATGATGAGTGATCGGTGAATCCCGGTGGGCCGGGTAACAGGCCCCAGAGCACCGAACTTGGGGATTGATGGGTCAACGAACGACGAAAGCTGCCCGGCGTAAGTCGAGCCGCGGCATGTCACTGGTGGGCAGCACGGCGTTTGCCGTGAGCGCGCTTGCCCTGTCGTCTGGCCTTGCCGCCTGGATGGTCGGCATCGACCCCACCGCATGGCTTCACGGTCCGGCGCTCGCCAACACCTCAGCCTCGCTGAACTTCGACGATCGCTTCGGCTCGCGCTCCACGATCAATTCGGCCTCACTCTATTATCCACTGCGCCGCGGGTTCCGTTCGAGCCGCGGCGATTTCAATTCCGAGTTCGGCCAGATCGAGGACGCGCTGGCCGGCCAGCTACGCGACACGCAGACCGAACTGCCGACCAGCCAGTCGGCAACGGCGTCCGTCGCTGCCACGACCGCAGCGACGACGTCCTCCGTGCCGATGCCGCGGTCGCGGCCGGCCGAGGCCAATCTGCTTGCGCGTAACGATCAGCCGCCACCGCCGCAGGCGCCGGTGCAGCAGGGCGACAACCGGACATTCCTGCAGAAGATCGCCGATATGATGCCGGGCAAGCTGCAGCTGGCCTCGCTCGATCCGAATGACGGATTGTTGTCCGGTCCGAGTCCCGATCTCGGCAAGCTCGGTTATGACAGCACGACGGCGGTCTACGACATCACCGGCCGCATCGTGTACATGCCCGACGGCACCAAGTTCGAGGCGCATTCAGGCCTCGGCAATCTGCTCGACGACCCGGCGCACGTGAATGCCCGCAACGCAGGCGCGACGCCGCCCGGCATCTATGAGATGAAGCCGCGTGAAAAGCTGTTCCACGGCGTGCCCGCGCTGCGCATGACGCCGGTCGATGGCAGCGACACGTTCGGGCGCGTCGGCCTCTTGGTCCACAGCTACATGCTCGGGCCGAACGGCGACTCCAACGGCTGCATCTCGGTCAAGCACTACGACAAGTTCCTGCAGGCTTATCGCAGCGGCACGATCAAGCGCATCGCCGTGGTGATCAACATCAAGGATGTTCAGTCGGCTTCGACCCGCGCGGCGTCGAACTCGTAGGCCGCGCGCCGGCGCCTCCGGCAAATCGCGCAGGCGCTTGCAGATTCCAGCTTTCGATCCGCTGACCGCCTCCAGAGCGGCCTAGCTGCTTCTCCCATCGTCGCGGAAAATCGCGCCACGTCGTCGCCAGCTCTCCCTGGGCGGCGCCGCGGGTGCGGCCTATCCGGTCGGCAGCCACATCAATGTCAGCGTCACCATCGACGGCCAGCCGGAGACGCGGTCCTATTCGCTGGTCGGCGAAGTCGATCCGCAGGGCTACCGGATCGCAGTTCGGCACGCAGAGGATTCCCGCGGCGGCTCCCGCTACATGTGGTCCCTGCAGCCGGGCGCGCGGCTCGACATCACGCAGCCCGCCTCGCTGCTCGCCGTGGACTGGACGCGGCAGAACTATTGCCTGATCGCCGGCGGCATCGGCATCACCCCGATCCTCGGCGCGGCGCAGGCGCTGGCGCGCCGCGACGCCGGCGTGACGCTGCACTATGCCGTGCGCGCGCGGCGATGCGGTCTATCTCGATACGCTCGAGCGTGCGCTCGGCGACCGCCTCTCCGTTCATGCCGGCGACGAAGGCAGGCGGCTCGACCTCGGCGGCGTCTTTGCGGCGCTGCCGCAGGATATGATGACGCTGTTCTGTGGCCCGATGCGGATGCTGGACGCGGCGCGGCGCGCCTGGGAGGCATCAGGTCGCCCGCTCTCCGATTTGCGCTACGAGACCTTTGGATCGAGCGGGCTGCTGCCGACCGAGCCGTTCCGCGTGCGGCTCAGGGGCCAAGGGACCGAACTGGGGACCGAGTTCGTCATCCCGCGCGAGCGCTCGATGCTGGACGTGCTCAACGCCAGCGGCCATGACGTGATGTTCGACTGCAAGCGCGGCGAATGCGGCCTGTGCGCCATCGACGTGGTCGAGGTCGACGGCGAGATCGACCACCGCGACGTCTTCTTCAGCGACCACCAGAAGCACAGCAACCAGAAGATATGCGCCTGCGTCTCCCGCGCCCGCGGCACCATCACGGTGGACACGCTGCATCGGTCGGACGCGCTCTGACCCAACCGAGCGGCGCTCGGGCGGCGTCCGATCAGGGCTACGCCGCGTGCACCGAGTGCTGCGGATCGTGATCGAGCAGTGCGGAAATCTCGCTGCCTGACACCGGCCGGCTGATCAGATACCCCTGCACCTCGTCGCAACTGATCTGGCGCAGGCATTCGAGCTGGTCGGCAGTCTCGACACCCTCCGCCACCACGCCGATCCGCAAATCGCGCGCGAGCCCGATCACCGATTTGACGATCGCGGCGCAGTCCGGCTGCACCAGCATGTCGCGGATGAAGGACTGATCGATCTTGATGCGGCTGAACGGCAGCTTGCGCAGGTAGGTCAACGAGGAAAAGCCGGTGCCGAAATCGTCCAGCGCCACTGTGACGCCGAGCTCCAGCAGCGCGTTCAGGACCGTCGCGGCCGAGCCGTATTTCGACAGCAGCATCGATTCCGTGATCTCGATCTCGAGCCGGCTCGGCGCGACATTCGCCTCGGCCAGCGCGTCGACGATCGTCTGCAGGATGCCGACGTTCTGGAACTGGACCGCGGAGAAATTGACCGCGATCCGGATGTCGTCCGGCCAGCGCGACAGCATCGTGCAGGCGCGGCGGATCACCCACTCGCCGAGCTGGTGGATCAGTCCGCTCTCCTCGGCGATCGGGATGAAGACGGACGGCGGGATCAGGCCGCGCGTCGGATGCTGCCATCGCAACAGTGCCTCGAAGCCGGTGACGCGGCCTTTGCGGATGTCGAGGAACGGCTGGTAGACCAGAAACAGCTCGTCCGCCTCGATCGCGTGCTCGAGATCCCGCTGCAAGGCGCGGCGGTCGCGCGCCGACCGGTCGTCGCTGGCCTCGAAGAAGCAGATGGTGCCGGGGGCGGATTTCTTCGCCCGGTAAAGCGCGATGTCGACATGCTTGAGCAGGTCGTGGGACGTGCTGCCGTCCCGGGGCGCGAGCACGATGCCGATGCTGATGGTGCGGTTGACCTCCAGCCCCTCGATCTGGAACGGTTCGGTGAAGGCCGCGACGAAGCGCTCGGCGATTTCGAGCGCATCCTCCGGCCGCGCCAGATTGGCCATGACCAGCGCGAACTCGTCGCCGCCGATGCGCGCGACATGCTCGGCCGCGCGCGTGCAGCGTTGCAGGCGGCTTGCAATCTGGACCAGGAATTCGTCCCCGGCGGGATGACCGAACTGGTCGTTGACCTCCTTGAAGCGGTCGAGGTCGAGCAGCAGCACCGCGAATTCCTCACCCGACCGCGCCAGCCGGTTCAGTGCACCGTTGAGCGCTTCATTGAAGGCGACGCGGTTCGGCAGATGCGTCAGCGGATCCTGCCTCACCGTCCGTTCGGCCTCGTGCTGGGCGATGATCCGGCGCCTGAACTCGAACGCGTTGACGAACACGCCGCGCAGCAGCACCGAACCGTAGACCAGCACCAGCACGGCCATCAGGAGGTAGACGAAATCGCCGTTCCTGCCGAGGCAGATCGCGATCCCGACGAAGATGGGGGCCGTGAACGCGATGGCCGCGATCGGGATGGTGGCGAAGGCCAGCGCGCCGCCGGCCAGCATGCCCGAGCACAGGCAGGTGATGACGAGCTGGCCGCCGGTCGAAGCGTCGGCGAAGAAGGCCACCGGAACGATGCCCCAGGCGGTGCCGAGCGCCAGCGCATTGCGCACCAGCCGGTACATGGTCCGGCGCGACACGAATTGCGGCTTGGCGATGCGGCGCGATGCCCGCGCCTGCAGGCCGAAGAACAGCGCCGCGCTGCCCACCGCGGCCGCCCACACCAGCGCAAAGGCCCAGTCCGGCGATTGCCACAGCGCAATCGCGAGCACCAGCGCGTTGCAGGCGTTGGCCAGCATGATGCCGAAGGAATAGCCGAGCACCAGCGAGACCTGTTCGGCGCGGATGTGGCCGACAAGCGCTTCATCCGCCGGTGGTGCACCGAAGGCCGCGAGGTCGCCCGCGAACAGGGTCGCGAAATATGATCTCAGATGGGTACGCATCACTACGTTGCCTGCCCGGTTTGGCCATGGCGCAGTGGCGAAGAATTCTCTGCAAACCTTTGACAAACTATGAACTATTGGAACGGACCGTGCCGCGGCGGCCCCCCGCTTGGGTTCCACCGGCCGGCATTGCTAACAAATCGATACAAATGCGTGACGCGAGGTCACGGAGCGGCAAAGCCGGCCTGACGCCGCGCTGCTTGATCCACCGCGGGTTTTTCGCAATGAGTCGGGTTCCCGCGAACGGCAAGGCAAAAACCAGAAGGTGCGCATGAGCCTCCCGACGACGAACCACGATCCCGGGTTCCGTATCACGCGAGCCAGCCATGTCGTCCTGACCGTCCGTGATCTCGCGGAGAGCCGGCAGTTCTACGAAAAGGTGATCGGGCTGATCCTGACCGCGGAGGAGGGCGATGCGCTCTATTTCCGCGGCGTCGAGGAGGCCTGTCATCACAGCCTTGTATTGCGCAAAGGCGAGGGCGCCGCCTGCGCGCGGCTGGGCCTGCGGGTCTTTCTGGACGGTGACCTCGACCGGCTCAAGGCCTTCTTCGAAGCGCAGGGATGCCGGGCCGCCTGGGCCGAGGTGCGGCATCAGGGTCGCACCCTGCATGCGACCGATCCGGCCGGCACGCCGCTGGAGTTCTGCGCGACCATGCCGGTCGAGCCGCGCATGATCACCAAATTCACCCGCCATGCCGGCGGCTCGGCGCTGCGGCTCGATCACTACCAGGTGCTGACGCCGGAGGTGCGCAAGGCGTGCGAGTTCTACACCGCGGCAGGCTTCCGGCTCAGCGAATATATCGCGCCCGCTGATACCTTCGACCTGCGAGGCGTGTTCCTGCAGCGCAAGGGCAATCCGCACGACATCGTGTTCTTCAACGGTGCCGGACCGCGGCTGCATCATTTCGCATTTCTCGCGCCCGAAGTTCATCATCTGCTCAACGCCTGCGATGTCGCCGGCGAGCTCGGCTATGGCGCGGCCGTCGAACGCGGCCCCGGGCGCCATGGCCCGGGACACGCGATGTATGTCTACATGCGCGATCCCGACGGGCATCGCGTCGAGCTGTTCAACACGCACTACCAGATCATGGACATCGAGAACGCGCCGGTCGGCTGGGATCCGTCCGACCACACGATTTCGTTCCCGTGGGGGCTGCCGGCGCGGCAGGCCTGGTTCGAGGAGGCGACGCCGTTCGAAGGTGTCGCGATCCGCGAGCCGCAGGTGAAGCCGAAACCGCTGACGCTCGAGAGCTACCTCGCGAAGTAGCATGTCATTGCCAGCCGATAATCCCATCCATGACGTGGCCATCGTCGGCCTCGGGCCGGTCGGTGCCATCTTCGCCAATCTGCTCGCGAAATCCGGCTTGAGGGTCGCCGTCGTCGAGCGCGTTGCTGACATCTACGACAAGCCGCGCGCCATCACGCTCGATCACGAGGCGCTGCGCGTGCTGCAGGCGATCGGACTCGGCGATTTCATGGAGCAGGCGATCGCCCCGCATAACGGCTCGCACTATCTCGGCGTCGACGGCGAGGTCATCAAGATCTTCGACCCGATGCCGCCGCCGTTTCCGCTTGGTTGGATTCCGAACGTGACCTTCGTGCAGCCGGACGTCGAGCAGGCGCTGCGCGACAAGCTCGCCGACTATCCGCATGCCGACATTTTCCTTGCGGCCACGGGCGTGGCGCTGCAGCAGGACGATGGCGCGGTGATGCTGACGGCGCGTCGCGAGTCCGGCGAGGAGGTCTTGATCCGGGCGCGCTATCTGGTCGGCTGCGACGGCGCCAACAGCTTCGTCCGCAAGCAACTCGGCATCGGCCTCGACGACCTCGCCTTCGATGAATGGTGGATGGTGGTGGACACGCTGACCAGCGATCCCGCCAAGCGGCCGGCCAGGAGCTTTCAGTATTGCTGGCCGTCGCGTCCCGGCACCTTCGTGCCGGGCCCGCGCAATTTGCGGCGCTGGGAGATCAAGTTGCTGCCCGGCGAGGACCCCGAGGCGGCCGGCGCGCCCGACAACGTCGTGAAGCTGCTCAGGGGTTTCACCGATATCTCCGACCTCACGATCTGGCGCTCGGCGGTCTATCGCTTTCACGCGCTGCTCGGCCAGCGCTGGCGCGACCGCCGCGTGCTGCTGATGGGCGATGCCGTGCACCAGACGCCGCCGTTCCTCGGGCAGGGACTGTGCGCCGGTATCCGCGATGCGGTGAACCTGGCCTGGAAGTTGAGGCTGGTTCTTCGCGGCGACGCGGGCGGTGCGCTGCTCGACAGTTACGAGATCGAGCGCAAGCCGCATGTCCGCGCCGTCGTCGCCAGCGCCAAGGAGTTCGGCAAGATCATCGGCGAGCTCGATCCGGTGGCCGCCGTCGAACGTGACGTGCGGCTGCGCGCCGACCTGAAGGCCGGCAAGGCCGAAACCATCAGGCAGAAATTCATCCCCGATCTCGTTTCCGGCCTGATCGCGCGCGATGCTGCGCTTGCCGGGCGGCTGTTCGTGCAGCCGCATGTGCGCGCGGCAGATGGGCGGACGTGCCGGCTCGACGATCTGCTGAAACCGGAATTCGCGATCGTGACGACGACGGCGGAGCCGATGGCGTGGCTGTCGGATGCGTCCGCTGCCGCCTGGCAGCGTCTGTCAGGCCAGCGCGTCGTCATCGCCGCATCGGGCGAAACTGCCGATCGAGGCGGTATCCTGACCGTGGTCGAACACGACGGGCTGTTCGCCGAATGGATGCGGCAACATGGTGCCGTGGCGGTGATCGTGCGGCCCGACCGTTACGTGTTCGGTGCCGCAGGCGGCGCCGAAGAGCTCAATATGCTTGTCGGGCAACTGCTCCAGAACCTCCGCGCATGGCACTAGCGCGTTTTCGAGCGAAGTGGATGCCGGTTCGCGCGAAGAAAACGCGTCAAGACAGGAATCTAGGGCCCCGTGCCGATGCCATCGGAACGGGGCCCTAGTCTTTTCAAGCGGGCGCTTTGTCTGTACCACCGGAAGAAAGAAATTCCGGGGGAAACCAGTGAACAACAATAACGATGCGGCGGAGTATGATTACGTCATCGTCGGCGCCGGCTCCGCCGGCTGCGTGCTCGCCAACCGGCTGAGCGCCAGCGGCAAGCACAGCGTGCTGTTGCTCGAAGCCGGCCCGAAGGATTCCAACATCTGGATCCACGTCCCGCTCGGCTACGGCAAGCTGTTCAAGGAGAAGACGGTCAACTGGATGTACCAGACCGAGCCGGAGCCCGAGCTGAAGGGGCGCCAGGTGTTCCAGCCGCGCGGCAAGACGTTGGGCGGCTCGAGCTCGATCAACGGCCTGCTCTATGTCCGCGGCCAGCACGAGGACTATGATCGCTGGCGCCAGCTCGGCAACACCGGCTGGGGTTACGACGACGTGCTGCCGTATTTCAAGAAGGCCGAGGATCAGCAGCGCGGCGGCGACAAATATCACGGCGCCGGAGGCCCGCTGCCGGTGTCGGATTGGCGGCATCATGATCCGCTGTCGGAGGCCTTCGTGCATGCCGCAGCCGAGGTCGGCATTCCCACCAATCCGGATTTCAACGGCGCGACCCAGGAGGGCGCGGGCTTCTTCCAGACCACGACGCGGCGCGGCCGGCGCGCCTCGACGGCGCGGTCCTATCTGCGGCCGGCGCTGACGCGCGGCAATCTTCATGTCGAGACCTCGGCGCTGGCGCAGCGCATCCTGTTCGACGGCAAGCGCGCGAGCGGCGTCGCCTACAAGCAGAACGGGCAATTGCGCAAGGCCAAGGCGCGCAAGGAGGTGCTGGTATCGAGCGGTGCGTACAACTCGCCGCAATTGTTGCAGCTCTCCGGCGTCGGCCCCGCCGATCTGTTGAAGCAGCACGGCATCGACATCGTGCTCGATGCGCCCGGCGTCGGCAACGATCTGCAGGATCACATGCAGGTCCGCATCGTCACGCGCTGCGCGCAAACCGTCACGCTGAACGACGTCATCAATCATCCCGTGCGCCGCGTCATGGCGGGCCTCCGCTACGCCGCGCTGCGCAAAGGACCGTTGACGATCGCCGCCGGCACCTCCGGCGCGTTCTTCAAGACCAGCCCGCGGCTCGCCTCGCCCGACATCCAGGTCCACTTCCTGCCGTTCTCGACCGACAAGATGGGCGAGAAGCTGCACGATTTCTCCGGCTTCACGGCGTCAGTGTGCCAGCTCCGGCCCGAGAGCCGCGGGACCTTGCGCATCAAGAGCGCGGACCCGACCGTGCCGCCGGAGATCCGCATCAACTACATGTCGACCGAGACCGACCGCCGCGCCTTCATCGACGGCATCCGTATCCTGCGCAAGATCCTGGCCGCACCGGCGCTGAAATCCTATTCAGTGGGCGAGGTCGATCCCGGCGCCAAGGTGGTCAGCGACGACGACCTGCTCGATTTCTGCCGGCGCACCGGCAGCACCATCTATCATCCGACCTCGACCTGTCGTATGGGCAACGACGCGCTCGCGGTGGTCGATCAGCGGCTGAAGGTGCGCGGCATCGAAGGTCTGCGCGTGGTCGATGCGTCCGTCATGCCGGACCTGATGTCGGGCAATACCAATGCGCCGACAATCATGATCGCGGAGAAGGCGTCCGACATGATTTTGGAGGATGCGCGGTAGACTCGCAGTGACGTAGCCCGGATGCAGCGGAGCGAAATCCGGGACCTTCTACACCGCAACAGGCACCCGGATTGCGCTGCGCTGTATCCGGGCTACAAGGCCTCAGCCCTTATATGCGCGCACCCTCGCGATCATCTGCTCGACATGGGCGATCGGCGTTTCCGGCTGGATGCCGTGGCCGAGATTGAAGATCAGCCGCCCTTGCGCAAAATTGGCCAGCACATCGTCGACCGCGCGGTCGAGCGCGGCACCGCCTGTGATCAGCACCAGCGGATCGAGATTGCCCTGCACGGCGACCTTGCTTTGCACGCGCTCGCGGATCATTGACGGCTCGGTGGCCCAATCGATCGAGACCGCATCGACGCCGGTTTGCTCGACATAGGCCGGCAGCATGCCTGCCGCGCCGCGCGGGAAGCCGATGATCCTGGCATCGGGGACCTGCTTGCGCACTCCGGCCACGATGCGCCGCGTCGGCTCGGTCGACCAGCGCGCAAACTCGGCGGGCGGCAGCACGCCGGCCCAGGTGTCGAAGATCTGCAGGCAGTCGGCGCCGGCCTTCAACTGGCCGACCAGATATTCGATCGAGCTGTCGACCAGCACGTCGATGATCTTCGCAAACGCCTCCGGATGCCGGTAGGCCATCATCCGCGCCGGCGCCTGGTCCGGCGTGCCGTGGCCGGCGACCATGTAGGTCGCAACCGTCCAGGGCGCGCCGCAAAAGCCGATCAGCGCGACCTTGGGGGCGAGTTCGCGACGGACGCGGCGCAACGCTTCAAACACCGGCTCGAGTTTGTCGAAATTGGCATGGGCCGCCAGCGTCGCGATCTCGCCGGGCGTTGCCAGCGGCTCGAGCCGCGGGCCCTCGCCGACCTCGAACCGCACCGAGCGTCCGAGCGCATAGGGGATCACCAGAATGTCGGAGAAGATGATCGCCGCATCGAAGCCGAACCTGCGGATCGGTTGCAGCGTCACCTCGGCGGCAAGCTCCGGGTTGAAGCAGAGATCGAGGAAGCCGCCTGCCTTGGCGCGCACCTCGCGATATTCCGGAAGGTAGCGCCCGGCCTGGCGCATCATCCACAGCGGCGGCACGGCCTGCCGATGGCCCGACAGGACGTCGATGAGCGGCTTTTTGGTGGGATCCTGGGGCACGCGGATAGTTCCTGATCAGGTCAAAGTTTGCGCCCCTGATACACGCTGCAGCGCAATGGGCCAAGGCGGTTCTGGAACCCCTTTTTGCGTGGCCGCGTTGTCCCCCCGAATGGAGGGACGACATGGCCGACAAATTCGATCCTGCCCCGCACGACAAGCATGCCGAGAAGCCGCACGAGGCGCAGGCTGCCGACCGCAAGGCTCGCACCCGGCTGAAGGAGGGGCTCGAGGATACCTTCCCGGCCTCCGATCCGGTCAGCGCCACGCAGCCGGCGCCGTCGAAGCACGACGGCAATCGGGACAATTAGCTGGTATATCCCACCGGCTGCTAACCACGATGCCGCATGAGTTCAACATGCGGCGAACTATTCGCCGCGGAGCGATGGCTTGGAGCGACCGGGCCCGTCCGCATACCTTGATCGCCGGGATAGTCTAGACGGGGCCGCCGGCGGGGCGCTGCATCCGGTCAGATTCGAAGGTCACGCCGAGCCGTCGCTCCAGGCGCCAGGCCACGATGCAGTGCCGCCGGATCGGTTCGCTCTCGATCTCGAGCTCGAACGCGAGCGGGATTGCGACGTCGCTTTCCACGGCGAGCCCCGCGCCGCCGGTCGAGAGGTTGAGCACAAGACATCCGACACTGGTGTTGCGGAAGAAGATCGTCCCGCGCTTCAGCAGGATCGTTCGTTGGCTGTCGGTCTTGTATCTTATCGTTGTGCTCACGGCAGTCTCCTGACCCCGATGTGATGCCCGTCGCGATCGGTCCCCTCAAGCGCGATGGTCGCGCTTTCGCTTCTTGTTTGAGCGTGATCTCCGCGCAAACGCTTTGCGTTTGTCGCGAGGGAAAACCGCTTCGCAATTTTCCGGATCATGCTTTAGTTTACCAGCACGGCGCCATCGCAGCGAATGCCCAGCACCCAAACGTCGACCTGGCCGAGCCCGATGCCGAGCGTCGCGAGCAGCGAGGCCAGCACCTGATCGACTGAACTCGTCACGCCGTTCAGGATGCTCATGACGAGCGCCCCCAATCCCGGGATCGGCAGCCCGAGCGGGCCGAGATTGATGGTCAGCGAGATGTTGCCGAGCAGACTTCCTGTCAGCGACGAAAGGAAGTTGGTTGTCGTCACCGTCTTCTTGGTGCCCGACTGGATGTCGCTGTAACTGAAGTTGACATTGGTCGGCGTGGTGTTGCCCATGCCGGCATGCGCGAGGCCGGTGACGGTGGCGAGACCGAGGTTGACCAGTGTCGCCGGCGGCGGATTGGGCTTGGTCGTGAAGTTGGTCATGTCGGCGACCGTGACGTTGCCGATCCATGCATCCACGATCCCTGGCGTCACGCCGATCGTCACCTGCGAGGTGTTGATGTTCGGGTGGCCGCAGGACACAGCGTTGAGCGTCGCGGTACCCGAGGCGACCTCGACATAGACCGGGAGATTGATCGCAGACACGGTGCCGGAGCCGAGCACATTGATCGTTGCCAGGATCCTGGTCTGCGCGGTGTGGACGCTCACACCCTGGGTGCCGATCGCGATCCAGCTCGAGCCGACCGGGCGCTCGCCGATTGTTGCGATCACGGAGACGTTGGCGATGCCGGGCAGCCCGAGATTGATCGAGGTAGCGATCTGATGGTTGCCGTTGGCGATCTGGGCCACCGTGGAAATCAGGTCGAACACCGAAACACTGGCGCCGACCTTGGGTTTCTGCCCCACCGTGAGATTGGCGAAGGGACCGAGGTCGACCAGCGTGCCCGGCGAAATCTTGGTGGTGGAGCCGGTGACGCCCTGGGAGATCGTCGACAGCGCTGTGGTCGCCGCGTTGGCGCCGTTGGTGATCTGCTGGGTGGTCAGCGCGGACGCGACGATGTCGCCGACCTTGAGGTTGCTGCTCAGCAGGTCGCTATAGGTGACGCCGGTCAGGTTGACCCGGGTCGCCAGTGCCGACAGGAAGTCCAGTGCGTCGATCTTCGCGCTGATCAGCGCATTGTAGTCCATCACCGAGAGCGACAGCGTGGTGCCGAGCATCGAGCCGAGCAGCGCATTGAGCGCGCCGCCGTTGACCGAGAGCAGCCTCGACCCGATCGCGAACGAGGCCATTTCGGTCGATGTCGCGGTGGCGGTCGTCTTGATGGTGAAGCTGCTCGCGCCGGTGAGGTACCGCGCGAAGTAGAGCGGGGTCTGGGTGTTCAGCGTGACCCGCGCGGCGTTGGGAGTGCCGACCGCCGGGGTCACGAAACGGGCCTGCGGCGCGATGGCGCTGTTTGCGGTGTAGGTTCCTGTCTCGACCTTGACCAGCGCACTGGCCGGGTACTTGTTCTGCGTCACGGTCGCGGTGGCGGCGTTGACCGGATTGTTCAGGTTGGCGGCGGCGACGATCGCGGCGAGATCGGCGGTGCTCTGCGTCTTGCGCCGGTCGGCGAAGATCGTGCCGAGATCGATGGCGAGCCCGGCGCACCCGATCAGGAGCGTCATCAGGCCGGCGCTGATCATCGCGAAGTTTCCTCGTTCGTCGGCGCCGAAGCGCCGCATCAGCATGAGGACGCCTCTCATCCTAGAATCCCCCGTACTGAATCGCCGCGGAGCGGACGATCGTGCTCGCCGGGGCGGGGACGAAGGGCAGCTTGTAGATGAAGTTGCCGGCTGCGTTGTAGTTGACCGTCACGACGTAGACGTTGGCATTCGATGGAGACGGCGCGGCATTGACCGTGAGATTGCCGGGGACGAGCAACGGATAGGTCGACGCGTTGGCGGTGACGTAGCTCGTCGCGAGGCTGTTGCGTTCGGTGTCGGTCATTCCCGCGATGGATGACCGCGCCGCTTCGGCGGCGAGTTGCTGAACGCCATGCACCATGGCGAGATACGAGCCGAAGACGATGATGCCGAAAATGAAGGCAAGAAACAGCGGCAGCATCAGCGCGAATTCGACGGCGGACGCACCGCTTCGGCAGCGAAAAAATCTGGTCATTGCAACACACCTCGAAACGCCAACTACGACGTCACGTTGCGAGGCTTTGATTAAGGAAAACTATGAAAACGCTTTCACGAATCAGCGGCCGCAATTCAGACTTATCGGGTCAGTGAAACGTTATGGGGCGATCAGAATATTTGATGCGATATCCGCAAAAACCCGGAGTGTGGCGCGGTTGAGGTGCTGCAGCGTGTGGAGATGTAGTTGTGGGATACCGTGATATGCGGAGCAATGCACGTAACAATACATATGGCCTGCAATATCAGTGCCTTGGCGGTAATTGTAGCTAAACGAAAGTGCAACCAAATGTTAGTATAGCCTGATCACATACTCTGAAGATTGGAATTGCGTCCCGTGCTGAGACTGGAGGGCTCGCGATGCATAGACCGCGTCAGCATTTGAATATTCCTACTGAAATCGTTCGCACCGTCGTTGCGATCGCGGAGACAGGCAGCCTGTCGAAAGCCGGGGAGCGTCTCGGCCTCAGCCAGCCGGCGATCAGTTCGCAGGTCAAGCGCCTGCAAAGCCTGATTGGTGGCGCACTCTTCGTCAGAACCGCAAACGGCACCACGACCACGGAGCTTGGCAAGGTCGCCGTGCAGCAGGCGAGGCGCATCCTCGAAGCCAACGATCAACTGCTTCGGCTCGGCGGCAATCACGAAGGACCCCAGCCGTTGCGGCTGGGAATCAGCACGATGCTCGCCGAGGAGTTCCTGAAGCTGCATCCATCCGATGCACTCGCCGACGTTCTGCTGCACGCCGACATGTCACCGGCCGTCATCAGGGGATTGATCGACGGCTACATCGACATCGCGTTCGTCTACAGCAACCCTTCGCAGGAGAACGAAGACGAGGTGACGATCGCCGCCGAAGCCGACGAGCGGTCGGTGTGGGTGCGATCGCGCGATTTTGTGCTGCGGCCGGGCGCCCCGATCCCGATCCTGGCCTGGCCCGGTGACGACTGGATGATCCGGACGCTCACCAAGCACAACATCTCGTACAAGATCGTGTTCAGGAGCCCGAACCATCAGCTGCGGCTGGAAGCCGCACGGGCCGGATACGGCCTGACGGCGTGCCCCGAGCGGATGATCCCGTCCTCGCTGATCTCGGCGAAGGACTATTATCTTCCGGAGCTTCCGGTGCAGAAGCGCCTGCTATGCGTTCGCCCTGGTCTCGAAGGCAGCCGCGCCACGGCGATGGTGCAGCGGTTGTCCAGCCTGTTCTTCAGCGGCGCGAAGCCGATGCGTCAGGTGAGCAACATGTAGCCGGTGCTGCCGCGGTCCGGCGGCACTGATCAATAGTGCGGTGGGCGCTCGTTGCCGGGGCCGGGCGCCTGGCGTTCGGCCTCCTGAAGCCGGTCGCGCAACTCGGCGATCTGGCGCGTCAGCGCGTCGATCTGCTTCCATTGTGCCGTGATGGTCTGGTTCAGCGTCTCGATGGCCTCGTCCTGATAGGTCAGGCGAACCTCCAACGCATCGATCCGCTCGCTCAGCCTGGCCGTGTCATTCATGGACGGCAGCCTCGCAGGGGGCACTCTCGCGCTCCGCGTCGCTCGAAAGCGCACCCGCACTCTCGCGCAAACCGTGGCCGAGCGCCACGCGCTCGTCGAACACGAAGCATTCGCCGCGCCAGCGGCTCTCCGCCTCGGGTACCTCCTCGAGATATTTGAGGATGCCGCCTTTGAGGTGATAGACCTCGGTAAAGCCGCGCGCGAGCAGATGCGCGCTCGCCTTCTCGCAGCGGATGCCGCCGGTGCAGAACATCGCAATCCTGCGGTGTTTGGCCGGATCAAGGTTTCGCGCCGCAAATTCCTTGAATTGTCCAAAGCTCGCGATCCTGGGATCCACCGCGCCTTCGAACGTGCCCATCGCGACCTCGAACGCGTTGCGGGTATCGAGCACCATGATGTCAGGCGCGGCAATCAGCGCATTCCACTCGGTGGCATCGACATAGGTGCCGACCTGGCGGCTCGGATCGGCAGTCTCGTCACCGAGCGTGACGATCTCCTTCTTCAGCCGCACCTTGAGCCGCCGGAATGGCATCTGCGCGGCTTCGGAGAACTTCAGCTCGAGATTGTCGAGGCGGCCGCCGAACAGCGCTCCGTGCCTGAGCTCCGCAACGAAGTCATCGATGCCTTGGTCGGTGCCGGCAATGGTGCCGTTGATGCCCTCATGGGCGAGCAGCACGCTGCCCTTGAGATCGAGCCCGGCGCAGAACGTACGCAGCGGCTCGCGCAGCGCACGGAAGTCCGGCAGCGCGGCGAACTGGTAGAAGGCGGCGACCTTGAAGGGCATCGCCGGGGTTTATCAGGCCGGCCAGCCCGGCGAAACCCGCAAAGCCATGCATTGTCGGGATAATTCCCCTGGCATGCCAGGCATTGCTCAGCCGGGGATGAGTGTGTCATGTACTTGGCATCATCCGCCGCAGCCGCATCAGACCATCACGATCAAGCGAGCACTCTGTCATGAGGAATTTCCATTTCGCCGGCCGTTCCACGGTCCACGCCACCAACGCAATGGTTGCGACCTCGCATCCGCAAGCCTCGCTCGCGGCGATCGAGGTGCTGCGCGATGGCGGCACGGCAGTGGACGCGGCCGTCGCCGCCTCCGCCCTGCTCGGCGTGATCGAGCCGCAATCGACCGGCATCGGCGGGGACTGTTTTGCGCTGATCCAGCCGCGCGGCGAGGGCAAGATCATCGCCTATAACGGCTCCGGCTGTGCGCCCAAGGCGGCGAACGCCGACTGGTATCTCGAGCGCAAGATCAACTCTGTGCCGCTGACCTCCGCGCATGCGGTCAGCATTCCCGGCGCGGTCGATGCCTGGGACGTGATCCTTAAGGAGCACGGCAAGTTCGGTTTCGACCGGCTGCTTCAGCCCGCGATCAAGGCGGCCGAGGAAGGCTACGTCGTCGCGCCCCGCATCGCCTTCGACTGGAAGAACCAGTTCGAGAAGCTGAAGAATGGCACCAACACCGTGCGCTACCTGCTGCCGGGCGGCAAGCCGCCGGTGGCCGGCGACGTCATTCGCCAGGCCGAGCTCGGGAAGACCCTGCGCGCGATCGCGCAAAAAGGCCGCGACGCCTTCTATAGCGGCGAGATCGCCGCCGACATGGTCGAGACGCTGCGCGGGATCGGCGGCCTGCACACGCTCGACGATTTCGCCGCGCATACCACTGAGGTGACGACGCCGATCGGCACCATGTACAAGGGCTACGACTTCTGGCAGTGCCCGCCGAACGGCCCGGGCGTCACCGCGCTCCTGATGCTCAACATCCTGTCGCGCTTCGATCTGACCAAGTACGCGCCCGTCAGCGTCGAGCGTTTCCATCTCGAGGCGGAAGCCGCCCGCATCGCCTACATGATGCGCGAGCAGCATATCGGCGATCCCCAACACGTGCATGTCGACGTTGCCGGTATCCTCGCCAGGGAATTCGCCGAAGGGCACATCAAGAACATCCGGATGGACCGGCATGCTCGACCTGCCGAATGTCGCGCCGCCGATGAACCCCTCGACCATCTACATCACGGTCGTGGACAAGGACCGCAACGTCTGCTCGTTCATCAACTCGATCGCGCATTCCTTCGGTTCCGCCATCGTCTCGAACAAGACCGGCGTCTTGTTCCAGAACCGCGCCGGCGGCTTCCGCATCCAGCCCGGCCATCCCAACTGCATCGAAGGCGGCAAGCGCCCGCTGCACACCATCATCCCGGCGCTGGTCACCAGGAACGGCCGTGCGCTGATGCCGTACGGCGTGATGGGCGGGCAGTACCAGCCGGTCGGTCAGACCCGTGTGCTGACCAACATCCTCGACTATGGCTGCGACGTGCAGGAGGCGATCGACATGCCGCGCGGCCTGCACTACGAGGGCCAATATCAACTCGAGGACGGCGTGCCGGCTTCGATCGTCGAAGGCTTGAAGAAGCTTGGCCACAAGACCACCAGCGTGGTCGGCCCGCTCGGCGGCGCCCAGGCGATCTGGATCGACTGGGACAAGGGCACGCTCACCGGCGGCTCCGATCCGCGCAAGGACGGCTGCGCCCTCGGCTATTGATTGTCGCGGCCGGCGAGGCTCGGCGGAGGGAACAAGATTTTATCGCGAGGGTTGGTGCTGAAAGCCCATCCCCGCGAGGTCCGCTATCCGCACCCTCGATTCAGACGAGACCGAACAGGCCGATCTGCGTGGCGGCTCTCCACCCTGGCGCGCGGCGTCGAAGCGTCCGCCGCCGCTCGCTGAAAATCTCTCCTGCGATGCGCTGATCGTCGGCGCCGGCATCACCGGTGCGCTGGTCGCCGAGCGGCTGACGCGTCAGGGGCTCGACGTCGTCATCGTCGATCGCGAGCATCCAGGCCGCGGCAGCACCGCGGCGAGCACCTCGATGCTGTTGTGGGAGATCGATCGTCCGCTGGTCGAGCTGACGGACATCTATGGCCTCGATCGCGCGGCGCGCGTCTATCGGGCGAGCCTGCAGGCCGTGACCGGACTGACGACGCTGGTTCGCGACCACGACATTCTCAGCGAGATCAGGGCGAAACGCTCGCTGTATCTGGCAACTGGAAGCTCTGCTGCGGAATTGCTCGACGAACACCGGTTGCGCAGCCGCATCGGCCTGCCGGGCGATTTCCTCGACCATAGGCAATTGCTCGAGACCTTTGGCATGGCGCGCGCCGCCGCGATCGTGTCATCCGGCGCGGCCGATGCCGATCCGCTGCAGCTTGCCCACAGTCTGCTCAGGCTCGCGGTCGCGCGCGGTGCGCGGGCGTTCGATGCCGAGGCCACGGCCTTCGATCCGGCAGGTGAGGCGGTCACGGTCGGGTTCGACAATGACCGCGAAATCGCCGCCAGAGCCGTGGTGCTGGCGACCGGCTATGCGATGCCGGACATCGTTCATTCCAGGGTCCAGGCGGTGTCCTCGAGCTGGGCGATCACGACCGCGCCGCAGCCGCAGAACATCTGGAAGGATGGCGTGCTGATCTGGGAGTGCGCGAAAGACTATCTCTACGCGCGCACGACGCCGGAGGGCCGCATCATGGTCGGCGGCGAGGACAGCAATGAGATCATCGAGCCCGACGCACGCGACCGCCTGATCCCGCAAAAATCGCGCGCGCTGGCGAAACGCCTTGCCGCGCTGTGGCCGCTTGCGGAGACCGAGATCGATTATCGCTGGGCCGGGACGTTCGGTACCACGTGCGACGGCCTGCCGCTGATCGGCCCGGTGCCCGGCGCGAAGGGCGTCTATGCCGCGTATGGCTATGGCGGCAACGGCATCACCTTCTCCTATCTGGCGGCGCAATTGATCGGCGATCTGATCGCAGGTGCGTCGTCGCCATTGCTCGACGATTTTGCACTGGACCGCGACGGCGGCATGGCCGGTCACTGAAAAATGGCTAGGGATTCGGCTCGCACTGGGCTAGAGACGGCCGTCCTTCACGAGAGGTGCAAGATGCGATCTTCCCGACGCACGATCATCAAGACTGCATTCGCCGGCCTTGCGGCGGCAGTCTCCACGTCCGTTGTCAGCGGGACGGCAACGGCCCAGACCGCAGGAAAGACCATGACCACAGCTTCAGGCTTGCAGATCATCGACTCCACCGTCGGCACCGGTGCCTCGCCGCAGCCCGGTCAGATCTGCGTGATGCACTATACCGGCTGGCTCTATGAGAACGGCCAGAAGGGCAAGAAATTCGACTCCTCGGTCGATCGCAAGGAGCCGTTCGAATTCCCGATCGGCAAGGGCCGCGTCATCGCCGGCTGGGACGAGGGCGTTGCCTCGATGAAGGTCGGCGGCAAGCGCACGCTGATCATCCCGCCGCAGCTCGGCTATGGCGCGCGCGGCGCCGGCGGCGTGATTCCGCCGAACGCGACCCTGATGTTCGACGTGGAATTGCTCGGCGTCAAATAAGCCGATGGGCGTCAAGTAACCGGCCCGCAACAACAAGGGGCGCAGCGATGAAGATTTCGATCCTCGACGATTATTTCGACACGCTGCGTACCCTCGATTGCTACCGCAAGCTCGACGGGTATGACGTCAAGATCTGGAACGATCACGTCCAGGACGTCGATGCGCTCGCCGAACGGCTGCGCGATACCGACGCGCTGGTCCTGATCCGCGAGCGAACCCAGATCCGCACGCCGCTGCTCGAACGTCTGCCGCAGCTGAAGCTGATCAGCCAGCGCAGCGTCTATCCGCATATCGACATCGACACCTGCACGCGGCTCGGCATCATCGTGTCGTCGAGCCAGCATGCCGATACGCCGTCCTACGCCACCGCCGAGTTCACCTGGGGCCTGATCCTCGCGGCGATGCGCGCGATCCCGCAACAGATGGAGGCGCTGAAGGCGGGCAAGTGGCAGATCGGCGTCGGTCATACGCTGCGCGGCAAGACGCTCGGCATTTATGGCTACGGTCGCATCGGCGCCGTGGTCGCGGGCTACGGCAAGGCGTTCGGCATGAACGTGCTGGTCTGGGCGCGCGAGGGCGCGATGGCGAAGGCGCGCGCCGACGGCTATGAGACATCAGCCAGCAAGGCGGATTTCTTTGCCCGTTGCGACGTGCTGTCGCTGCATATGCGGCTGGTGGACGCGACGCGCGGCATCGTCAAGGCGGCAGACCTCGCGCAAATGAAACAGACCGCGCTGATCGTCAACACCAGCCGCGCGCCGTTGATCGAGCCCGGCGCGCTGGTCAATGCGCTGCGCGCCGGCCGGCCAGGCATGGCCGCGATCGACGTCTATGAGAAGGAGCCGTTGCGCGACACCGCGGACCCGCTGCTCAACATGGACAATGTGGTCTGCACGCCGCATCTCGGCTACGTCTCGCGCGACGAGTACGAAATCCAGTTCACCGACATCTTCGACCAGATATTGGCTTACGCGGCCGGCGCGCCGACCAATGTCGTCAATCCGGATGTGCTGGCACATCCGGATGTGCTGGCACATCTGCGCCCGCGCGGCTGAGCAGCGTCGTTCATGCTCGATCGGCCGGCTCGATGGGGCGGCCGTGTCATCTCTCGTTCAGCGAGGCCAGTGAGCCGCTGCGGTCACCCTGCCGACGATCCTCTTGATGCCGCCGAGTGCCTTCTGTCCCTTGCCCTTGGCTTCCAGGATCGCGCCTCGGCCCTGCATCGCCGGCGAGCCGGTGACCTTGCCAAGACGCCGCTTGAACCTGCCGATCGCCTCGTTGGCCGTGCCTTTCATCCTATCGGTCGTGCTACCCATGAAATTACTCCTTCGGAATACGCTGAGGTAACGCGCCGGAACATGGCGATGTTCCGATTTTCCGCTCGCCTGCGCGGCTGCTTTTCGCTAGCGTTCCACGCAGGAAATCAGGCCAACGAAAGCAAGAATGATGAGCGGTTCCCACGATCACACCCATTCCCAAGATCATCACCATCACGACGATGATCGCTGGAAACATGACGGCGTGCGCGTCATTCCGGGCAACCAGCTCGACACGAACGTGCCCTCGACGGCTGGCATGGACCGCGCGGCCGCCATCAATTTCGCACGCGTCGGCGCGCAGAAATTGTGGGCGGGCACGGTCAGCATCAAGCCGGATGCCAAGACCGGCGCGCATCATCACGGCCATCTCGAAAGCGTCATCTATGTGGTGAAGGGGAAGGCACGGATGCGCTGGGGCGAGAGCCTGCAGTTCACCGCGGAAGCCGGCCCCGGCGATTTCATTTTCGTCCCGCCCTACGTGCCGCACCAGGAGATCAACGCCAGCCCGGACGAGGTGCTGGAATGTGTGCTGGTGCGCAGCGACGGCGAGGCGGTCGCGATCAATCTCGACATCGAGCCGGTGGAGAAGCCCGAGACCGTGCTCTGGATCGATCCGGTGCACCGCGATCCCAACGAGAAGAAGTAGCCGCGACATTTGCGTCGAGATTCCGGGTTCACGCTTCGCGTGCCCCGGAATGACAGTCCAGGGGAGGAGGCCAGCATGACGCTCGTGCGTTACGAGAGCGCCGACCACATCGCGACCATCACGATGGACCGTGTCTCCTCGCACAACGCGCTCAACAACGCGCTGTGCGACGAATTGCAGCAAGCCTGGCGGCGCTTTCGCGACAGCGATGACCGCGTCGCGGTGCTGGCCTCGGCCGAGGAGAAGTATTTCTGTGTCGGCGCCGACGTCAGGGATTTCCCTGCCAATATGTGGCAGGCGGTGCCCGGGCTCGGTGTCGAGCTCGACAAGCCGGTGATCGCGGCGACGTCGGGCTGGGTGGTGGGCGGCGGCTTCGTTCTGGTGCAGATGGCCGACATCTGCGTCGCCTCGGAAACGACGCGGTTCGTCTATCCGGAAGCCAAGATCGGCACCACCGGCGGCGGCGTCTCCTCGGTGCTGGCGCGCATGCCGCACAAGATCGCGATGGAGTTCCTGCTCGTCGGCGAGGAGCTCTCGGCCGAGCGGGCCTACCAGATCGGCTTCGTCAATCGGATCACGCCGCCGGGGCAGCACCTTGCGGCGGCGCAGGAGCTGGCGGCCAAGATCGCGGGCAACGCGCCGCTGGTGGTGCAGGCGCTGAAGAAACTCGCGCGTGACGCGATGCCGAAGGGGCCGCTGGAGACGGTCGCGGAGGTGCGCCGGCAGCTCGACGCCATCAAGGACAGCGAGGACCTCAAGGAAGGCGCCAGGGCGTTCAGCGAAAAGCGCAAGCCGAGGTTTACGGGGAGGTGACGCCGTCATTCCGGGGCGACGCGGCAGCGTCGAACCTCAGATGCGCAATTGCGCATCGGGGAATCTCGAGGTTCCGGGTTCGACGCTCGCGCGTCGCCCCGGAACGACGGGCTCAGGCAAACACCCGGTGATCGATCACACCGTTCGGCACCACATAGCCGTAACGCGTGTTCGACGGCTCGACGCCGGCCTTCTCGTACTGCGCCTTCATCATCGCAAAGCGATCGCCCTTGAGGTCGAGCATCGCGCGCTTCGGCTGGATGTTGTAGAGCCGGGCGTTGTTGTCGCCGAAGATCGCCGTCTTCACCGGCCCGTCGGCGGGGCCGAGCGGTGCATAGCCGAACTTCTTCTGCATCATCTCCGGGATTTCCAGCCGCCGCAGGCCCTCGATTTGCCATTGCGGCGCGCCGGTCCATAGCGCATCGGTGCCCCAGCAGACGTGGTCGGCGCCGAGCCCCTTGATCAGGGTACCCATCAGCGCGGCGCAGACATTGGGCTCGGCGACCAGCGTGGTCGCGAACAATTGCCCGACGTCGCCATAGACATTGTTGACGCCATACTGCGCCGGGATGTCGGCGAGATCCGAGGTCCAGGCGATGCGGCCGGTGCGCTCGAACTCGGCGAGCGCGACCTTCGGGTCGCCGCCGACATGGCGATAGGCCGAGTGGTAGATGATGAAGTTGAGCTGCGGCCAGTCCTTGGCGGCCTTTCCGACATCGGCAACGTCGGCGAAGCCGCGCAGATTCGGATACTGCTTCTCGATCCCGGGCGGAAACAGTCCCTTGTGGACGCAGACGTTCTTGATGCCCGCCTTCACCATCTTCTCATAACCCTTGTAGGCGACCTTCTCGTCGTCCAGCCGCCAAGGGTAGCGGCTGATCTCCTTGTGGGTGTTGTCGCCGATCGTGTAGCCCTTGCAGGATTCCGGCTTCAGCGCCAATGCGGCGTCGAGCTTGTCGAGCCAGCCGGGCTGCCCGGGCGTGAAGATGGCGTGGCAGAACACCCGCCGCGAACCGGCCTCGTCGTTCATTTTCTTGCGCGCGTCGGCCATCTGCTCGTTGGTCAGGAACCAGTCCTGCTCGATATCCGACGGCGCCGAGGAGATCAGCGCGATCTTGGTGTCGGAATCGAGAAACATCTCCTTCTTGTAGTTGTTGAATTTGAGATCCTCGATGGTCTGCTCGTGATCGTTGAGCTCCGTGTTCCAGCCGGCCTTGCCGACCGCCTTGCGCATTTCCACAAAGCCCATGATGCGCGTGTCGTCGCGCAGGAAATGCGTGTGCATGTCCATGATGAACTGGTCTTTCAGGGCGCTGGCGCGCTCCTGCGCCATCGCGGGTGTCGCGGCCTCCGCCGGCGTCACGGCGAAGAGCTCCCCGTAAACCTGGTTCATCGCGACGAAGGAGGCGGCCATGCCGGCCGCTGTCTGGAAGAATTTGCGGCGGTCGAAGCCCTGCTTGCCGCCGAGATCGTCGGCCATCGCGAGCAGCCGCGCCTCGACCTCGCGCTGACGTTCGTTCTGCGGGTCGGGATAGAATTCGTCGCTGGAGACGATCTGGGTCGGGATCGGCGTCTGGTGCTGGCACAGTTCGGAGGGCATCAAGGCGGCAAGTTCTTCGTCGGTGAGATTGCTGCTCATTCTTCGCTCCCGCTTCTCGCCGGATTTTTCCGGTCGGATCGCCGCGGAGACTAGGACCAAGTCCGTCCGTCGTCCGCGCCGTTGGCCGGAAGCCGCGTTCACAAAATCGTGCATCCTATTTGCCGCCGTGAGAAGCCGGCGTCGCGCGGGCTGCTTTGCCCGCTGCTATGCTCGATCGCACCGGATCGGACGAAGAAATCCGGAAGGGAGCGAACCATGATGTCATCTGACCATTCGCGGCGCAGCATGATCAAAGGCATCGGCATTGCAACGGCGGCCGGCGTGTTCGGCGCAGCGTCGGCGCAAGCCGCGACCGCGGTTCCTGCCGAAGGAGAAATATGGAGCAACGAATACTGGGCGAAGAAGGGCGACATCCCCTTGTGGATGTTCCGCAAGCGGATCGGTGCGCCGAAGCCGGGCGAGCCGGGGCGGCCAGTGGTGTTCTTCGTCCACGGCTCGTCGGTGACATCAAGGGTGTTCGACCTCACGGTGCCGGGCAAGGGCGAGTATTCGCTGCTGAACACATTTGCCCGCTACGGCTTCGATTGCTGGACCATGGACCACGAGAACTACGGCAAGTCCGGCCGCACGTCGGGCAATGCGGATATTGCGAGCGGCGTCGAGGATCTGAAGGCCGCGGTCGAGGTGATCGCGCGTGAGACCGGGCAGCGGCGATATCACTTCGTCGGCGAATCCTCCGGCGCGTTGCGGGCCGGCGCTTTCGCAATGGCGGCGCCCGAACGCATCGACCGGCTGGTGTTCGCGGCCTTCACCTACAAGGGCGAGGGCTCGCCGACGCTGGCAAAGCGCGCCGAGCAGCTCGCCTATTATCGCAGCCACAACATGCGCAGGCGCGACCGCGACATGATCCGTTCGATCGCGACCCGCGACAGGCCCGGCACGTCGGACCCCGCCGTGGTCGAGGTGCTTGCCGACGTCGAGATGCAGTTCGGCGACCAGATCCCGACCGGCACCTATCTCGACATGACCGCCAATTTGCCGGTCGTGCATCCGGAGAGGGTGCTGGCGCCGGTGCTGCTGGTCCGCGGCGAATATGACGGCATCGCCGCTGTTCCGGACCTCGAGGAGTTCTTCAACAAGCTGCCGAACGGCGACCGGCAGTTCATCATCCTGCCCGGCACCGCCCATTCGGTGGCGCTTGCCACCAATCGGGAGCTGTTCTGGCATGTGACGCGGGCATTCCTGACCATGCCGACACCGATTGTGACCTGACGTCACCCTGCGGCAGGACGCCGCAAGAAAAAATCGGCACGGCGATGTCGGGAGCCGGTCATGCGGTTCGTCCTCGGGGCACAACCCCGCCAACAGGAGCACCTCATGGCCCAGCCGACAATGATCTTCGTCAACCTGCCGGTCAGCAATCTCGTCCACGCGACCGCCTTCTACGAGGCGATCGGCGCGACCAAGAACGCGCAGTTTTCCGATCATACCGCGTCCTGCATGGTCATCTCCGAGACCATTCACGTCATGCTGCTGACGCACGACAAGTTCCGCGAGTTCACCCCGAAGAAAATTGCCGACACCAAAACCACAAGCGAGGTGCTGATCTGCCTGTCCGCCGGCAGCCGCGACGCGGTCGACGGCTATGTCACCAAGGCAACGGGTGCGGGCGGCAACGCTGATCCATCTCCGAAGCAGGATTACAGCTTCATGTACGGCCGCAGCTTCGAGGATCCCGACGGCCACATCTGGGAAGTGATGTGGATGGACGTCGAGGCGGCGATGAAGGCGCAGTCCGCCGCGGCGACCGCCTGATCGCATCCCGCCATCACGAGGAGCTCAAGCATGTCCAAGGTATCTCCCTGCCTGTGGTTCAACGGCGAGGCCGAGGAGGCCGCGAACCTCTACGTCTCGCTGCTGCCCGGTTCGCGGATCGAGACCGTCCAGAAGAACGTCATTGACAGCCCCGGCGGAAAGGCCGGCACGGTGCTGCTGGTCGAATTCACGCTCGCCGGTCAGCGCTTCATGGCGCTGAACGGCGGGATGAGGATGGAGCATACCCACGCGGTCTCGTTCGCGATCGACTGTGTCGACCAGGCCGAGGTCGACCGCCTGTGGGACGCGTTGCTCGCGGCTGGTGGCACCGCCGAGCAGTGTGGCTGGCTGCGCGATCGCTACGGCGTCGCCTGGCAGATCGTGCCGGCAGTGGTCCGCCAATATCTCGGCGGGCCCGACGCCGCCGCTGCCGCGCGCGTGATGCAGGCCGTGCTCGGGATGATCAAGCTCGATATCGAAGGCCTGCGCCGCGCCTATGAGGGCAAGTCCGCAGCGTGAGGTAAGGACTTCGCTGGCATCGCCCGGCTCGCCGCCTTCGCTAAAGCTTCGGCGAGCCGGGGATTCGTCGCCTCGTCGAAGCCTTGGCGTAGACGGGACCGGGCGATCCAGCATTCCAGAGATTTCGGGCTCGGCCGAGAGGCCGCGGCGTACTGGATGCCCCGCATGAAGCGGGGCATGACTGTATGGGCACGATGGTTCCGTCACATGACCGTGGCGACGGATCGCGGATGCCGCTGATATCGTATATTTGTCGCAAGCTGCGTTCCCCTCGCACCGTGCTTGCCCTTTGAACATCGTATCCAATTCGCATTTTGTTCCACGACGTCGCGCCGCGCGCACGGCGATCGCCGCTGCCATCATCTTCATCGTCGCCCATGTCGTGCTCCTGCTCGGGATCACGGCGCCCGACAAGCTCTATTTCGATGAGGTGCACTATGTGCCGGCGGCGCGGCAGATGCTGTTGCCGGTGCGCGAGGGCCCGATCCTCAACCCGATGCATCCGCCGCTCGCCAAGGAGATCATCGCCCTCTCGATCAAGGCATTCGGCGACGGGCCGCTCGGATGGCGCTATCCCGCGGCGCTGTTCGGTGCGCTGGCGCTGGTCGGCGTCTATCTCGGCGGGCTTGCGCTGTTCGCGTCGCAGCAACGCGCGATCGCTGCCGTGCTGCTCGCCTTCTTCAACCAGATGCTGTTCGTGCAGTCGCGGATCGCGATGCTGGATATTTTCGCGCTCGCCTTCGGCCTGTTCGCCATCGCGGCTTTCGTCCACGGCTTCAGGCAAAAGCAGCCGCAATCCGCCTTTGCGCTGGCGGGGCTCTTCGCGGGGCTTGCCAGTGCCTGCAAATGGAGCGGGCTGTTCGTGCTCGCGACCTGCATCGCGATCGTGGTTGCGATCCGCCTGATGCAGGGCTGGCGCACGCGCTTTGCCGACGGCAATGCGGAGGATTGGTATCAGCCGGAGCTATGGCCGGATTTTCGTCTTCCTCACTTCATCGTCTGTTTCGTGCTGATCCCGGCGGCCGTCTATCTCGCGACCTTCGTGCCGCTCTACGGCCTCTCGTTCACGGATATCATCGAGGCGCAGCGGCGGATCTTCGCCGACAACACCACGACGGCCATCGCCGGCCACACCTATATGAGCGCATGGCCGTCCTGGCCGTTGCTCGCGCGCCCGGTGTGGTTCCTGTTCGACAAGGTCGGCGATGACAGGTTCGCCGCGATCGTGCTCCTCGGCAACCCGCTGGTGCTGTGGCCGGCGTTGATCGCGCTGATCATTGCGCTGCGCGACTGGATCATCGGGCGCGGCCGTGATGCATTTCTCGTGCTGGCGTTCTACCTCGGCCCGTATCTCGCCTGGGCGCTGCTGCCGCGCACGCTCGGTTTCATCTATTACTATCTGCCGGCGGCAACCACCGCGAGCTTCGTGCTGGTCTACGCCTTGACGCGCAAGGGGGCGCCGCGTTGGCTGCTGTGGGCGTTCGTCGCGGTTGGATGTGCAGGGTTTGTTGCGATGCTGCCGGTCACGGCCGCTGTCATCGAGACGTCGATGGCGACGTTCAACCGGTTGATGCTGTTTCAGGGCTGGATATGACGGTCTTTGAAGTAGAGTGATCCGCCTGCCGGGCGCGGCAGGCGGATCGAGGCGGCGGGAGATTACTGCGACGCGGTCTTGGTATCCATGTTGACGACCTGCACGCGTCGATTGCTCGGGTCCATCGGCGCGCTCGGGTCCTTCGGCCGGGTCTTGCCGTAGCCGACGGTGACGAGATCCGAGCCGTTCAGGCCGTAATGCTCGACCAGATATTTCTTGATGGTGTCGGCGCGACGCTCCGACAGGTCCTGGTTGTAGGCTTCGCCGCCGGTCGCGTCGGTGTGACCGGCGACCACGAAGGTCGAGCCCTTCAGCGCCGGATCGGACAGCGCCTTGCCGAGCGCCTGCACCGCCTGGGTCGAGGTCTTGGCGATGTCGGCCGAGTTGTAGTCGAACTGGATCTCCAGATCGATCTTCGGCTTGGTCGCCGCGAGCTCGGCGATCTGCTGGCGTTCAACGCGCGACAACGAACGGGTCTGCCGGTTGCGGACGGTGTTGAGGAAGCTTGCCTCCTTGGCGGAAGCCGCGAGGTCGACCTGCGTGCCGGCGGAAAGGCCGCGGGTGGCCGACTTCGGCTTCAGCGCATTGAGAATCTGTGCGGCCGGCACGGCCTCGCTGCCGGCCAGTGCGACGCCCGCCGTCATCGACAGCGCGGCGCCGATTGTCAGAAAAGACAAGGAAAAAGAGCGGGTCATGGTTTTCGTCCTCAAATGTCGGGCTAGCCAATCCGGCTTGCTGTCGTTTTGATGCTGGGAGACTAGGACGGGTTCAAACCTCGGAATGTGATCTGGGTCACGGTTGAGTGTGCCGCCCTGCCTTGCGTTAGGAAGGCAGGCAGGAAGCGAGGACATCATGGCCAACGTCAATCGCGTCCTCCGCTCGATCAATGACGAAGCTGCCTCGCGCTGCGTCGATATCTTCCTTCGCCCGGACGGCAGCATCGGCTTCGAGGAATATCGGCGGGACGTCGAAGATGGTAGTGGCTGGTTTCCGGTCGGCGGTCATTCGTCCCGCATCTTCCGTGGAGAAAGCGCCGCGCTCGCGGCGGCGATCGGGGACGTTGCGTGGTTGCGGCGGGTCGTCGGATCGACGTAGCCGCTCCGAATGATGCGGAGCTGATTTCCGCCGCGCGGCTCTCCACAGCAGCGCGAATCTCACTACATTGCTGGGGCAATGTCCCGCGCCGCCGAACCCCTTTCGTTGAACAATGCTGCCGCCCGCCATATCTGGCTGCGCGCGCAGCGGCTCGATACCCAGGTGCCGTTCGGCGAGGGGGCGTCGGCGGTCGCGGCCGCCGTCGCTCATCTCGGCTATGTGCAGATCGACACCATCAACGTCATCGAGCGCTGCCATCACCACATCCTGTTCACCCGCATTCCGGACTACCGCCGCGCCGACCTCAAGCAGGCGCAGAGCCGTGACAAGAGCGTGTTCGAGTACTGGACGCACGCGCTGTCCTACATTCCGTCCAAGGACATCGGCATCTTCCTGCCGGCGATGAAGGCGCACAAGCGCGAGGGACACAGATGGTTCGGCTCGGTGAAGCCGGCCGACACGCGCAAGGTGATGCGACTGCTGCGCGCCGGCCCGCTGACGATCCGCGACATCGAGGACGACGTGCTCGTCGAAAAGGAGCACCTCTGGCAGAGCCGCAAGCCGTCGAAGCGCGCGTTGCAACTCGCCTTCTATACCGGCGCCGTCACCATCAGCGAGCGCCAGGGCATGCTCAAGACCTATGAGCTGATGAACCGTCATTTCGGCTGGGACAAGCTGCCGAGGCCGGCATCGGCAAGGGAGATCACGGCCTATCTGCTCGACCGCGCGCTGCGCGCGCAGGGCGTGGTCAGTCTCGATTCGATCTGCTATCTCGACGCGCCGAGCAAGAAGCCGGTCCGCAGCCTGATCGAGGCGCGCCTGCGCCGCAAGGAACTGGTCCAGGTCGCGCTGGAAGGCGCCGGCAAGCAGGAGCATTGGGCGCGGCCCGAGGTGCTGGAGGCAACCGGCGAGGGTGATCCCACCCTGGTTCACATCCTCTCGCCGTTCGATCCGCTGATCATCCAGCGGAAGCGCACCGAGCTGTTCTTCGGCTACGGCCACCGTTTCGAGGCCTATGTGCCGAAGGAGAAGCGCCTGTTCGGCTATTTCGCGCTGCCGGTGCTGGTCGGCGACGACATCGTCGCCGCCCTCGACCTCAAGACCGACCGGCAGAACAAGAAGCTGCTGATGCAGAAATGGAGCTGGGTCGGCAACGGCAACAAGCAGGCGGCACGCAAGGAGCTCAAGCGGCGCATCGAGGAAGAGCTCGACCGCTTCGAGCGCTTCCAGCTCGCGGACTAGCTCCGCTACGCCGTCATGGCCGGGCTTGTCCCGGCCACCCACGTCTTTCTCACGCGGATAACAAGACGTGGATGCCCGGCACAAGGCCGGGCATGACGAGTTTGGGGAGAGATCGACCACAGCCTCGGTTCCGGTTTGCGCTGTGAGCTATGAGTTTTTGCCATTGCTCAAAGCGGAGCCAGCCAATAATCCTCACGGCAAGCAACACCCGGGGAAAGCTCATGAGCCAGACAGCAACCATCGCGCCTGATCGCGGCGCCCGCAGCGACATCGAGACCTCGACCATCCGCGCCATCTCCTGGCGCCTGATTCCGTTCCTGGTGCTGGCCTACTTCTTCTCTTATCTCGACCGCGTCAATCTCGGCTTTGCCGCGCTGACCATGAATGCGGAGCTGAAGTTCACCCCGCTGATCTTCTCCTGGGGCGCCGGCATCTTCTTCATCGGCTATTTCATCTTCGAGGTGCCGAGCAACCTTGCGCTGGAAAAATTCGGCGCGAGCCGCTGGATCGCCCGCATCATGGTGACCTGGGGCATCATCTCAGCGTTGATGGCGGCGGTCTATGACGAGCACAGCTTCTATGCGCTGCGCTTCCTGCTCGGCGTCGCCGAGGCCGGCTTCTTCCCCGGCATCATCCTCTATCTCACCTACTGGTATCCGGCCCAATATCGCGCCCGCTTCCTCGCGGCCTTCGCCATCGCCGTTCCGGTCTCGACCGTGATCGGCGCGCCGATCTCGGGCCTGCTGCTCGGGCTCGACGGCATGATGGGGCTGAAGGGGTGGCAGTGGCTGTTCATCATCGAGGGCATTCCTTCCGTGCTGCTCGGCATCGTCACCTGGTTCTATCTCACCGACAGACCGGAGAAGGCGGACTGGCTCTCGGCCGAGCAGAAGGCCTGGCTGAAGGCGAAGCTCGACTCGGAGATCGCGGCAAAGCAGGCAGTGAAGCACTTCTCGCTGGGCGAAGCGCTGTCGTCACCGAAGGTGATTGCACTCAGCCTGATCTATTTCGGCTTCGTCGGCGCGCTCTATGGCATGCAGTTCTGGCTGCCGCAGATCGTCAAGGCGTTCGGCCTCACCAACGCGCAGACCGGCTTCGTCACCGCGATTCCGTATTTGTTCGGCACCATCGCCATGGTCCTGTGGGCGCGGCATTCGGATGCGAGCCGCGAGCGCGTCATGCATGTCGGCGCCCCGCTGCTGCTCACTGCGCTGGCGCTCGCCGTCTCCAGCTACATCACCGATCCGGTCCTGACGATGGTGGCGCTGACGGTCGCCGCGATCGGCGTGTTCTGCTGCTTCGGCGTGTTCTGGACGTTGCCGACCGCCTGGCTGTCCGGGACGGCGGCGGCCGGCGCGATCGCCCTGATCAACTCGATCGGCAATCTCGCCGGTTTCGGCGGCCCCTATTTGATCGGCTGGGTCAAGGAAGCCACCGGCAGCACGTCGACCGGCCTGCTGGTGCTGTCGCTGCTGCCGCTCGCGGCGGGCCTGCTGGTTTTCCTCGGCAGCCACAAAACCAAGACCGAGTTCGCCGGCGCGAAGTAGCCGTGGCGCCTGCGTAGGACAGTTCTTGAATGCTTAGACCGGATAGCGCCACTTCAGCGCGCGCCGGACGAAGAAGATCGCGACCAGCGTGGTGCCGAGCGTTGCCAGCCACGTCCACATCAGGATGCCGCCCTGTGTCAGGGCGTAGCGCTCGGAAAGCGCCAGCATCACCAGCATGCCGATGAGCCCCGCGCCGGACCAATAGAGCGGCGAACGCAGCATTCCAGTCGCGGCGTGTTCAGCCGCGCGTTCGCGCGCTCTGCCGACGAACCAGATCAAGAAGCCGGCGTAACCAAGGGCAAGGATCCATGACATGGCCGCAGCCTCGCATGCTGGCGCTTCCGCAACCGTAAAAGGCTGAAACGAAAGTCGCGGTATCGGTTGGAGGAGCCCGATTCCGACCCCGTCCTCACGAATTGGTTATCACTGACGAATATTGACATTTATCAGTGATAAATCGATACTCTTCATCAGTCGTCAGCCCGATGGAGATTTCAGATGTTCGTTCGTTCCGTTTTCTCGAGCTATTACAGGCTCTTGACGGGAGCATCATTGGCTTTCGCGGTGTTCGCGCTGACCGGCTGCAATGAAAAGGCGGCCGAAAACGCCGATCCGGGACGCCCCGTTCTGGTAGCGACCGTCCATTATGAAGCTGAAACCCCTGAGCGCAGCTTTGTCGGCACCATCAAGCCCCGTATCGAAGCCGATATGGGCTTTCGGGTCGCCGGCAAGGTGGCCAAGCGGCTGGTCGAGGTCGGCCAGACCGTCGAAGTCGGCCAGCCATTGGCCACCCTCGACGAGATCGACCTGAAGCTCCAGGCCGAGCAGGCCGTCGCCGAGCAGACTGCCGCGACCGGTGTGCTGGCCCAGGCCGCCGCCGCCGAGCAGCGCGCCAAGGACCTGAAGGCCAAGGGCTGGACCACCGATGCGCAACTGGATTCGAGTCGCGCCGCCGCCGACGAGGCCCGTGCGCGCCTGAACCGGGCCGAGCGCTCGGTCGAACTGACCAAGAATTCCCTTTCCTACGCGACGCTCAACGCCGACGCCCGAGGCGTCGTCACCGCAACGCTGATCGAGCCCGGCCAGGTGGTTGCCGCGGGCCAGGCCTCGATCCGTGTCGCCCGCTTTGCCGAAAAGGAAGCGGTCGTCGCGATCCCTGAGACGCTTCTTGCTCGTGCCAGGTCGGGCGTAGCCACGGTGACGCTGTGGTCGGATGCCAAGAAGTATGCGGCCAAGCTGCGTGAGATCGCGCCGGCGGCCGACCCGGCCACGCGCACCTATCTGGCAAAGTTCTCGCTGCCTGAGGCGGACGACAAGGTCGCGCTCGGCATGACCGCGACGCTGACGCTGTCCGACAAGGCGAGCGAGCGCGTCGCCAAGTTGCCGCTGTCGGCGCTGTACAGCCAGGGCGGCGATCCCTCGCTCTACATCGTCGACGACAAGGGCGACATCGCGCTGAAGCCGGTCAAGGTGAAGGCCTATGAGAGCAACAACGTCGTCATCTCCGGCGGCGTCGACGATGGCGCCAAGGTGGTCGCCCTCGGCGTGCAGAAACTCGATCCGAGCCAGAAGGTGCGGGTCGTGTCGTCGCTGTCGTTCTAACCCTCGCATAGCAGCAGAAACGGTTCTGGGACCTGGAGAGAGCGATGAAGCGCTTCAACCTTTCGGCCTGGGCCGTCAGCCATCCGACGCTGGTTCTCTTCCTGATGATCGTGCTCGGCGTCGCCGGCTTCTTCTCCTATGAGAAGCTCGGCCGCGCCGAGGATCCTTTCTTCACGGTGAAGGTGGTCAACGTCTCCGTGATCTGGCCGGGCGCGACCGCGCAGGAGATGCAGACCCAGGTCGCCGATCCCATCGAGAAGAAGATCCAGGAGTTGCCCTATTTCGAGAAGGTGCAGACCTATTCCAAGCCCGGGTTCACGGCGATGCAGGTCTCCTTCAAGGATTTCGACCTCGCCGAAGGACGTGCCTTATCTCTTCTACCTCTTGCGCAAGAAGCTGGTCGACGTGCAGGGCCAGCTGCCGTCCGGCATTCTCGGGCCCGTCGTCAACGACGAGTTCTCCGACGTCGATTCCATCCTGTACATGATGACCGGCGACGGCGCCGACTATGCCCAGCTGAAGAAGGTCTCGGAAGGTTTTCGTCAGCGCCTCCTGAAGGTGCCCGGCGTGACCAAGGTCGACGTCTACGGCAATCAGGACGAGCGCATCTTCGTCGAGTTCTCCCACGCCAAGCTCGCCACCCTCGGCATCACGCCGCAGGCGCTGTTCGATTCGCTCGCCAAGCAGAACAACGTGACGCCGGCCGGCACGGTCGAGACCTCGTCGCAGCGCGTGCCGCTGCGCGTCACCGGCGCGCTCGACGGTGCCAAGGCCGTCGCCGAAACGCCGGTCGAGAGCAACGGCCGCGTGTTCCGCCTCGGCGATATCGCCACCGTCACCCATGGCTTTGTCGATCCGCCGAGCTTCGTCGTGCGCCAGGAGGGCAAGCCCGCGATCGGCATCGGCGTCGTCACCGCCAAGGGCGCCAACATTCTCGAGCTCGGCAAGGAGGTCGAGAAGGCGACCAACGAGTTCATGAAGGCCGTGCCGCAGGGCATCGACGTCAAGCTGATCGCCGACCAGCCCAAGGTGGTCGAGCACGCCGTCGGCGAGTTCGTGCATTCCTTCATGGAAGCGCTCGTCATCGTGCTGTTCGTCTCGTTCCTGGCACTCGGCTGGCGCACCGGCATCGTGGTCGCCTTGTCGGTGCCGCTGGTGCTCGGCATCGTCTTCGTCGTCATGAACGCGATGTCGCTCGACCTGCACCGCATCACGCTCGGCGCGCTGATCATCGCGCTCGGCCTGCTCGTCGACGACGCCATCATCGCGGTCGAGATGATGGTGGTGAAGATGGAGCAGGGCTGGGACCGCATGCGCGCGGCGTCCTTTGCCTGGGAATCGACTGCGTTCCCGATGCTCACGGGAACGCTGGTCACGGCTGCCGGCTTCCTCCCCATCGGCTTTGCCAATTCCGCGGTCGGCGAATATGCTGGCAGCATCTTCTGGATCGTTGCGATCGCGCTGGTCGCCTCCTGGTTCGTGGCGGTGATCTTCACGCCCTATATCGGCGTCAAGCTGCTCCCGGACATGAAGGCGCACCACAACCACGATCCGCACGCGGTCTACGAGACCCGCATGTACCGCGGCCTGCGCGCCATCGTGCAATGGTGCGTCAATCACCGCATCACCGTGGTGGTTGCCACCGTCGTCGTCTTCGTCGCCTCGATCGTCGGCTTCGGCCATGTGCAACAGCAGTTCTTCCCGCTGTCGGAGCGGCCCGAATTGTTCCTCCAGTTGCGCCTGCCCGAAGGCACCGCCTTCAACGTCACCGAAAAGGCGGTGAAGAAGGCCGAAACGCTGCTGAAGGACGACAAGGACATCGAGACCTATACCTCCTATGTCGGCCAGGGCTCGCCGCGCTTCTGGCTCGGCCTCAATCCGCAGCTTCCGAACGAGGCCTTCGCCGAGATCGTCATCGTCGCCAAGGGCGTCGAGGCGCGCGAGCGCATCAAGGCGAAGATCGAGAACGCAGCTGCCGAAGGCTTCCTGACCGAGGCGCGCGTGCGCGTCGACCGCTTTAACTTCGGTCCACCGGTCGGCTTCCCCGTCCAGTTCCGCGTGATCGGCCCCGACGCCAACAAGGTGCGCGAGATCGCCTACCAGGTCCGCGACGTGATGCGGCAGAACAAGAGCGTCAAGGACGTCCAGCTCGACTGGAACGAGCAATCGCCTTACCTCAAGCTCGTCGTTGATCAGGATCGCGCCCGTGCCATGGGCCTGACCCCGCAGGACGTCTCGCAGGCGCTGGCGATGCTGATCTCGGGTTCGCAGGTCACGACCGTTCGCGACGGCATCGAGAAGGTCGGCGTGGTCGCCCGCGCGGTCCCGTCCGAACGCCTCGACCTCGGCGGCGTCGGTGATCTCACCATCACCTCGCGCAATGGCGTTGCCGTCCCGCTGCAGCAGATCGCCAAGATCGAATATGCCCATGAGGAACCGATCATGTGGCGGCGCAACCGCGACATGGCGATCACCGTGCGCTCCGACGTCGTCGACGGCGTGCAGGCGCCCGACGTCACCAACCAGATCACGCCGAAGCTGAAGGAGATCAAGGATCACCTCGAGCCGGCCTACCGCATCGAGGCGGGCGGCGCGTTCGAGGAATCCGCCAAGGGCAACGCCTCGATCTTCATCCTCTTCCCGGTGATGGTGATGGTGATGCTGACGCTGCTGATGATCCAGCTTCAGAGCTTCTCGCGCCTGATCCTGGTGTTCCTGACCGCGCCGCTCGGCATCGTCGGCGCCTCGCTCGGCCTCAACATCGCCAATGCCCCGTTCGGCTTCGTGGCGCTGCTTGGCCTGATCGCGCTCGCCGGCATGATCATGCGCAACACGGTCATCCTGGTCGACCAGATCGAGACCGACGTCTCGCACGGCCTGCCCCGGCGCGAGGCGATCGTGGAAGCCACCGTCCGCCGCGCCCGGCCCGTGGTGCTGACGGCGCTCGCCGCCATCCTCGCCATGATCCCGCTGTCACGCTCGGCCTTCTGGGGCCCGATGGCGATCACCATCATGGGCGGCCTGTTCGTCGCGACCTTCCTCACGCTCCTGTATCTGCCGGGCCTCTACGCCCTGTGGTTCCGCAAGACCCTCGAGGAAAGCGGCTCCGAGCAAATCGATACTGCGCCGCAGCATGCCGGCGATGCGCAACGCGCATTTCCGCTTGCTGAGGCGGCCGAATAATTGAAGATTGAGCAGGCCAACATGACACTGATCTCGGAACATAGCGAAACCGACACCCGCGAGCGTATTCTCGAGGTGGCTGAGCGGCTGTTCCGCCAGATCGGCTACCAGAAGACCACGGTCGGGGATATCGCCAAGGAGCTCCGGATGAGCCCCGCCAACGTCTATCGCTTCTTCGAATCGAAGAAATCGATCCACGAAAGCGTGGCCCGCGGCCTGATGGGCGAGGTCGAGATCGAGGCGCAGCGCATCGCCCGCTCGGAAGGGCCGGCGGCGCCGCGCTTGCGCCAGATGATGACCACCATCCACCGCATGAACACCGAGCGCTATGTCGGCGACAACAAGTTGCACGAGATGGTCGAGATCGCGATGCAGGAGGATTGGCAGGTCTGCGTCAACCATATGGAGTGTATCGCCTCCATTATCGGCGAGGTGATCGCGCAAGGAGCGGCGTCGGGGGAGTTCGAGATCACGGACCTGCAGCTGGCCTCGCTGTGCGCCTGCACCGCGATGATGCGCTTCTTCCACCCCCAGATGATCGCCCAGTGTGCCACCAAGCCTGGCCCGACCATCGACCAGATGATCGATTTCGTCATCGCGGGTCTGTCGCCGCGCGGCCGCACCAATTGAGCGCCAGGGCTGACATTTTCGTCAGTTGACTCTTCCGGCATAGCAGGCAAATCGGGTTTGTAGCCCGGATGGAGCGCAGCGCAATCCGGGGCCACTTCCGCTTGCGAGACCGTCCCGGATTACGCTGCGCTCCATCCGGGCTACGTGAGAGGGGCTAGCCGTGACCGCCAAGGACCTGCATTTCTACGAGCCGTCGAAGGGCCACGGCCTCAAGCACGATCCCTTCAACGCCATCGTCGCGCCGCGGCCGATCGGCTGGATCTCCTCGCGCGATACCAAGGGCCACGTCAACCTCGCGCCCTACAGCTTCTTCAACGCCTTCTGCTACGTGCCGCCGATCATCGGCTTCTCCTCCACCAACTGGAAGGACACGGTCGAGAACATGCAGCAGACCGGCGAGTTCGTCTGGAATCTGGCCACGATGGACCTGGCCAAGCACATGAACGCGACGGCGGCGCATGTCGCGCCGGAGGTCGACGAGTTCAAGCTTGCGGGGCTCACCGCCGTGCCCGGCAAGCTCGTCAACGTGCCGCGGGTGGGAGAGAGCCCCGTCGCCTTCGAGTGCAAGGTGTCCGACATCGTCCGTCTCAAGGGCGCCGACGGCAAGGAGGCCGACGCCTGGCTGACGTTAGGGGAGGTCGTTGCCGTCCACATCGACAAGGCCTTGATCAAGGACGGCATCTACCAGACCGCCGCCGCCCGCCCGATCGTCCGCGCCGGCCGCCGCGGCGATTATTTCGAGATCAAGCCGGAAAACATGTTCGAGATGATCCGGCCGGATTGAGTGCTGCTCTATCCTCCCTCTCCCCGTTCTTCACGGGGAGAGGGTAGGGTGAGGGGCTGCTTCCATCGGTTATGATCGTCGTGAGACCTGTACCCCCCTCACCCGGATCGCATCTTGCGATGCAATCCGACCTCTCCCCGCAAGCGGGGCGAGGTAAGAGACGTCGCTCCGCAACGACGGCCCGCACCACAACAATGTGAAATTTCCGCGCGCGGGGATGAAAAACCGTCACTCGCAACCTCTCCGAGAGCAGTCTAACCTCCACCCGCCAGGCCGGATCAACGGCCGGCCAACAGAGTGGGAGGATGCGATGACACGCCAATCGCGGCGCGATCCTAACGAAGAACAACGCGATCCGAATGTTTCACGACGCACGCTGGTTCAGGGGTTGGCGGTTTCCGCCGCCGCCGTCGCGGGCATCGGCAGTGCGCTGGCTCAGAACGCGCCCGCGCCGGTCGGGCCGCCAACCACCATCACGAGCCCGCCGCGCGATTTCGGCCCCCACGGTGCGCCGACCACTTATTTCTGGGACCCCGACATCATCGCGGTCGATCCGTCCTTCAACGATCTCGCGCAGCCCAACACCGCAATCAAACGGCTCTACACCGGACTGCTATGGGCCGAAGGCCCGGCGTGGAGCGCGCAGGGCCGCTATCTGCTCTGGAGCGACATTCCCAACAACCGGCAGATGCGCTGGAGCGAGGACGACGGCCGCGTCAGCGTATTCCGCTCGCCCTCCAACAATTCCAACGGCAACTCCTTTGACTTCCAGGGCCGCCAGCTCTCCTGCGAGCATCTGACGCGCCGGGTGACGCGCTACGAGCATGACGGCACCGCCACGGTGCTGGCCGACTCCTATCAGGGCAAGAAGCTGAACTCGCCGAACGACATCGCGGCGCATCCCGATGGCAGCTACTGGTTCACCGATCCGCCCTATGGCGGCCAGCTCTATGAGGGCGAGCCCGACGTCGCGGGCGGCCCGAGCAATGCGGGCGGCAAGCTCAATCCGCGGATCGGGCAGCCGGCCGGCTTCGTGCCGGGCAGGCGCGAGCTGCCGACCAATTGCTATCGCATCGATCCTTCCGGCCGCATCGATCTCGTCGTCACCGAGGACCAGGTGCCCGACCCGAACGGGCTCTGCTTCTCGCTCGACTACAAGAAGCTCTACATCGCCTCCACCGGCAAGGGGCCCGGCGACACCGGCCCCGGCGGCAAGGGCGAGATCTTCGTGTTCGACGTCGGCAGCGACAACAAGCTCTCGAATCTCAAGAGGTTCAGCGATTGCGTGATCGACGGCGTGAAGTGCGGGCCGGATGGCCTGCGCTGCGACGTCAATGGCAACCTCTGGGCCTCCAGCAATGCCGGCCGCTCCGTCGGCTACAGCGGCGTGACCGTGTGGTCGCCGGAGGGCAAGCTGCTCGGCCGCATCCGCCTGCCCGAAGTCTGCGGCAACGTCTGCTTCGGCGGTCCGAAACGAAATCGCCTTTTCATGGCCGCCAGCCAATCGCTCTACGCAGTGTATACGGCAACCCAGGGAGCGGGGCCCGCCTAGGCACGGCGAGACTAAGTGGGGCCGTAACCGCGCAGGAAACTGCGCTCCCTCTCCCGCTTGCGGGGGAGGGCTGGGGTGGGGGTTCTCTCCGCGAGTTGTATCGTGGAGAGAGCCCCACCCGCCGCGCTAATGCGCGGCGACCTAAGAGCGAGGAGTCCGCCGCGAGACCGATCGAACTTGGCTTCACCAGCCGGCGCCATCCCCAGCTACCTGATTGTCGCAGCTCAGCTTTCGGAACTGAACCCGCGGCGTGCCGTTAACAAAACGGCGCCTGGGCCGCGTCAATTTCGCTTTATCTGCAAGGTGAAGTGTTCACCGGTGAACGGCACTTTCCGATAAGATCACCCATCCGCGCCGCCGTTTCATGAGGTCTGCCATGAGCTTCCGCCGCGACACCATCACAAAGCCGATCTTTTCCTGGGCGCGCGGCGTGCTGCCGGCGATGTCCGAGACCGAGCGCGAGGCCCTGGAGGCGGGTGACGTCTGGTGGGATGCCGATCTCTTCACCGGCAACCCTGATTGGTCGAAGCTGCTGGCCGCAGGCGAGGCTGACCGATGAGGAACGGGCCTTCCTGAACGGCCCCGTCGACGAACTCTGCGCCATGCTCGACGAGTGGAAGATCTTCTGGGAATGGCGCGACCTGCCGCAGGATGTCTGGCATTTCGTCAAGCGCGAGAAGTTCTTCGGCATGATCATCCCGAAGGAGTTCGGCGGCCTCGGCTTCTCGCCTTACGCGCATTCGGAAGTGGTGCGCAAGATCTCGACCCGCTCGATCGCGGCGGCCGTCACCGTGATGGTGCCGAACTCGCTCGGCCCGGGCGAGCTCCTGATGCGCTTCGGCACCAGGGAGCAGCAGGAACGCTGGCTGCCACGCCTCGCCGACGGCCGCGACATTCCCTGCTTCGGGCTCACCAGCCCCGAAGCCGGCTCAGATGCCGCCTCGATGGTCGACACCGGCATCATCTGCAAGGGCGAGTTCGAGGGCCGTGAGACCGTCGGCCTCAGGCTCAACTGGCACAAGCGCTACATCACACTCGGTCCGGTCGCGACGCTCTTGGGCCTCGCCTTCAAGGCTTACGACCCGGATCGTCTGGTCGGCGATCAAGAAGAGCTCGGCATCACAGTGGCGCTGATCCCGACCAATCTGCCCGGCGTCGAGATCGGCCAGCGCCATCTGCCATCGATGCAGGTGTTCCAGAACGGGCCGAATTGGGGGCGCGACGTCTTCATCCCGCTCGACTATGTCATCGGCGGCAAGGAGCGGCTGGGCCAGGGCTGGAAGATGCTGATGACGGCGCTTGCCGCCGGCCGTGGCATCTCGCTGCCGTCGCTCTCGGCCGCGGGCGCCGCCTATGCGGCGCGCACCACCGGTGCTTATGCCCGCATCCGCGAGCAGTTCGGCATCTCCATCTCCAAGTTCGAAGGTGTCGAGGAGCCGCTCGCGCGAATCGTCGCCACCGCCTACCAGCTCGACGCGGCACGGCGGCTGACCTGTGCTGCGCTGAATGCCGGCATTCATCCCGCCGTCATTTCCGGCATCATGAAGCTGCATGCGACCGAGCGGATGCGCACCGCGATCGACGACGCCATGGACATCCATGGCGGCAAGGCCGTGATCGACGGTCCGCAGAACTATCTCGGCAATCTGCACCGCGCCGTGCCGGTCGGCATCACGGTCGAGGGCGCCAACATCCTGACCCGCAACCTCATCGTGTTCGGGCAAGGTGCCATCCGCGCGCACCCCTATCTGCTCGACGAGATGAATGCGCTCGCCGATTCGGACCGCGAGCGCGGCCTCACCGCGTTCGACAAGGCGTTCTGGAAGCATCTCGGCCACAGCTTCGCGACCATGTTCCGCGCCTGGGGCCGCAACTGGAGTTTTGGCATGTTCGCGCCGGCGCCAGATGCCGGCGACGCCATTCTATCGCCAGCTCTCGCGCTACTCCGCGGCCTTTGCGCTCTGCGCCGACATGGCGCTGCTGACGCTCGGCGGCGCGCTCAAGCGCAAGGAGATGCTGTCGGCCCGCTTCGGCGACATCCTGTCCGAGCTCTATCTGCTCTCGGCCGCGCTGAAGCGCTGGCAGGACGAGGGCCGGCAGAAGGAGGATTTTGCGGCGCTGGAATGGTGCATGGCGACGGGATTCCGGACCATCGAGAACCGGCTCGCCGAGATCCTCGCCAATCTGCCGAACCGTCCGGTGGCTTGGCTGCTGAAATTCCTGGTCCAGCCGTTCGGCGCGCGCGTCACCGGCCCGACGGACCGCGTCGTGCAGCAATGCGCGCAGCTCGTGCTGTCGCCCTCCGCGGCGCGCGACCGGCTGACGCCGGACCTCGCTTTTGTCGAGGATGACGGCGGCATCGCAAGGCTGGAGAAGGCCTTCCGCCTCGTCACCGAGGCCGAGGATGTCGCCAAGCAGCTGCGCGCGGCGCGCCTGCATGACTGGAAGGAGGCGGTCAAGAAAGGCGTGATCACGCAGGCCGAGGGCGAGCAGCTCGCCGCAGCCCGCGAAGCCGTCACAAAAGTGATAGAGGTCGACGATTTTGCGCCGGAGGCGCTGTCGCCGATTTACAAGAAAACCGTCAATGTGCATCAGTTCTTCCAGGAACTCGGTGAACAGAGGGCGGCGAGCTGATGGCACGACCGGTTTTCATCGTCGACGGCAGCAGGACGCCGTTCCTGAAGGCGCGTTCTGGGCCCGGTCCGTTCACGCCGGTCGATCTCGCCGTGCAGTGCGGCCGGCCGCTCCTGGCGCGCCAGCCGTTTTCGCCTGACGCTTTCGATCAGGTCATCCTCGGCTGCGTCAACGTGATCGCGGACGAGATGAACCCGGCCCGTGTCGCCGCGCTCCGGCTCGGTATGGGCGAGGACATGGTCGCCTTCACCGTGCAGATCAATTGCGGCTCCGGCATGCAGTCGATCGACACCGCCTACCGCTACATCCGCGAGGGTCATGCCGACATGATCCTCGCCGGCGGCACCGAGGCGCTCAGCCACGCGCCGCTGGTCTGGCCGAATTCCGGCGTACGCTGGTTCGCCGGCCTCGCCACCGCCAAGGGCGTTGCCGCCAAGCTCGCGGCGGCCTTCAAGCTGCGGCCGCGCTATCTCAAGCCGATTATCGGCCTCGAGCGCGGGTTGACCGATCCCATCACCGAGCTGAACATGGGCCAGACCGCGGAAGTGGTCGGCCATCTCTTCGGCATCACGCGCGCGCAGTCCGATGCCTATGCCGCCGAGAGCCATCGCCGCCTTGCGCATGCGCAGGGCGCCGGTTTTCTCAAGGGCGAGGTCGAGACCGCGTTCTCCCGCGACGGCAAGTTCTTCGACCATGACGACGGCGTGCGTCCGGATTCGACGGTCGAGACGCTGGCAAAGCTCCGGCCGGTGTTCGAGCGCCCCTGGGGACAGGTCACCGCCGGCAATTCTTCGCAGATCACCGACGGTGCCTCCTGGGTGATCCTGGCGTCCGACGCCGCGGTCGCAAAGCACGGGCTGACACCGAAGGCCGTCATCGTCGACAGCAACTGGGCCGCGCTCGATCCCAGCATCATGGGCCTCGGCCCGGTGCTCTCGGCGAGCACGCTGCTCAAGCGCAACAGCCTGACCTTGCAGGACGTCGAGACCTGGGAGCTGAACGAGGCCTTTGCCACGCAGGTGCTCGGCTGCCTCGCCGCCTGGAACGACGACAAATTCTGCCGCGAGATTCTTGGGCTGGACGGCGCGGCCGGCGAGATCGACCGTGACAGGCTCAACGTCGACGGCGGCGCGATTTCGCTCGGCCATCCCGTCGGCACGTCCGGCAACCGCATCGTGCTGCATCTCGTCAACGCCATGAAGCGGCTCGGCACGCGGCGTGGCGTTGCCACCGAATGCATCGGCGGCGGGCTCGGCGGCGCCATGCTGATCGAGGCGGTGTGACCATGGATTCGAAGATCATGAACGTTCTCGCCGATCGCGTGCTCGAACTCGGGCCGAAGCCTGCCGCCGACAGTCCCTACAGGAATTTCAAGCTGACTCGTGACGAGGACGGCATCGCCTGGCTGCTGTTCGACCGCGCCGGCGCCAGCGCCAACACGCTGTCGGCCGATCTGCTCGAGGAGCTCGATGCCATCGTCGCGGCGCTGGAGAACCAGCGGCCGACCGGTCTCGTGGTGCGCTCGGCCAAGCCAAGCGGCTTCATCGCCGGCGCCGACGTCAATGAGTTTCGCGGCGCCAGCGATTCCAGCGCGGTCGAGACCGCGATCGGCCGCGCCCATGCGGTGATCGACCGGCTCGAGGCGCTGCGCGTGCCGACGGTCGCGGTCATCCACGGCTTCTGCCTCGGCGGCGGGCTCGAGGTCGCGCTCGCCTGCCAGGCGCGTATCGCCATCGACGGTGCGCGCTTCGGCTTCCCTGAGGTGATGCTCGGCCTGCACCCCGGCCTCGGTGGCACGGCGCGGTTCACCGCGCTGGTCAATCCGACCCAGTCGATGGCGCTGATGCTGACCGGCCGCACCATCGATGCGCGCCGCGCCAGGGCGCTCGGCCTCGTCGATGCCGTTACCCAGGAGCGCCATGTCCGCAACGCGGTGAAGGACGCGGTGTTCGGCCGACTGAAGCGCGCCAGGCCGGGCGCGCTCAACTCGCTCCTCAATCTCGGCGCGGCGCGTGGTTTCCTCGCCTCGCGGATGCGCAGCGAGGCCGAGAAGGCGGCACCACGCAAGCATTACCCGGCGCCCTATGCGCTGATCGATCTGTGGGAGAAGCACGCCGGCAACCGCTCGGCGATGCTGAAGGCGGAGCAGGCTTCCTTCGCCAAATTGATGGTGACGCCGACCGCGCAGAATTTGATCCGCGTCTTCTTCCTGCGCGAGCAGATGAAGAAGGCCGCAGGCGGCGGCAACGCGATCAGGCACGTCCATGTCATCGGCGCCGGCGCGATGGGCGGCGACATCGCCGCCTGGTGTGCGGGGCAGGGGCTGCGCGTCTCGCTCGCCGACATGAAGGCGGAGCCGATCGCGGGGGCGGTGAAGCGGGCGTCGGAGCTGTTCGGCAAGATCATGCGCAAGCGGATCGACCAGCGCGACGCGCTGGACCGGCTGATTCCCGACATCGACGGGGAGGGCGTCCGCAATGCCGATCTCATCATCGAAGCGGTGCCCGAGAAGCTCGAGCTGAAGCAGAAGGTCTATGCCGGCCTTGAGCCGCGGATGAAGCCGGGTGCGATCCTTGCGACCAACACGTCGAGCATTCCGCTTCAGGACTTGCGCACCACTCTGGCGCGTCCGGAGCGGCTGGTCGGCCTGCATTTCTTCAATCCGGTGTCGCGGTTGCAGCTGGTCGAGGTCGTCAGTCATGACGGCAACGATCCGCAGGTGCTGAAGGACGCGCTCGCCTTTGTCGGCGCGATCGACCGCCTGCCGCTCGCCGTGAAGAGCTCGCCCGGCTTCCTCGTCAACCGCGCGCTGACGCCTTACATGCTGGAAGCGATGGTGATGCTGGACGAGAAGACCGACCAGCGCCTGATCGACGCTGCGGCCGAGCAGTTCGGGATGCCGATGGGGCCGATCGAGCTCGCCGATCAGGTCGGGCTCGACATCTGCCTCGACGTCGGCGACATGCTGCGGACCAAGTTTGGCGATCTGCTGCCGCCGACGCCGGCCTGGCTGCGCGAGAAGGTCGCCAAGGGCGAGCTCGGGCGCAAGTCCGGCAAGGGCTTCTACACCTGGAAGGACGGCAAGGCGGAGAAGGCGCCGCTTCCCGAAACCGGCCCGCGCGTCAACGACCAGATGATCGACCGCCTCGTGCTGCCGATGTCCAACGTCTGCATCGCGGCGCTTCGCGAAGGCATCGTCGACGATGCCGATGCGGTCGATGGCGCCATGATCTTCGGCACCGGCTACGCGCCGTTCCGCGGTGGCCCGCTGAACTATGCGCGCAGCCGCGGCGTCGACAATGTGGTGTCGGCCATGCAGGCCTTGATGCGCAAGTTCGGCGGACGATTTGCGCCGGATCCCGGCTGGGAGGCATTCAAGTGAGCGATCCGCAAGTGACCGACTCGCAAGTGACCGACGCCCACGCTCACGCGCCGCTCAGCAGCGAGATCGAGCCGAGCGGCGATCTCTGCATCCGCACGCTGGCGATGCCGGCCGACACGAACGCAAACGGCGACATCTTCGGCGGCTGGCTCCTGAGCCAGATGGACGTCGGTGGCGGCGTGTTCGCCTCGAAGGCTGCGAGGTCGCGCACCGTGACGGTCGCGATCGAGGCGATGAACTTTCGCAAAGCGGTCTATGTCGGCGATCTCGTCTCGGTCTACGCCAATCTCGTGCGCGTCGGGCGCACCTCGCTGACGGTCCATCTCGAGGCCTGGGTGCTGCGCCGTCGCGAGCAGCAGTCGTTCCTCGTCACCGACGGCAATTTCACCTATGTCTCGATCGACGACCACGGCCGTCCGCAACCGATTCAGCGCGACGGCGCGACGATCGAAACCTGACATCTTTCGCGCACCAGTGCCGCTGATTCGGTGGGAAAGGAAACGCGTCGAAACTGAGTCCGGAGCGTGATTTGATTGCAAAAACCCGGAGTTTTTGGCGCTTTGCCGCGCAAATAATCAAGGAACAAACAGCCAGCGACTCCGTTGTCGGGCCGGAGTCAAACCGAGGCTGAAAATGTCCGACAGTTACGTGATCGAAGTGAGTTCGCAGACGGCGGGTATCGTGGTGCGCGATGCGCGTGGTTATCAGTTCTTTGCTGCATCGCACCTTTTCGACCGCCTTGAAGGCCAAATCTTCCGCAATGCCCGCGAGGCCGAGCGCGCGGCGCGCCGGCTGCTCACCGGTCAATCCATGCAGATGGCGTCGTAGAACGCCTTCGCGTCATTGCGCGTGGCCTGGGCGAAGCATCCACCTTCGCCCAGGCCCTCCCTGACCCGGCACTGCACGTTGACCTCCGTGCCGAACGGTCGCACCATGGGCGACTCGCCGTTTCAAGGGGGCCGCCGTGGCCGGACTCTCCCATCGCCAGACTGAAATCCTCAACATCGCGCGCGCTTCGGGCCGCGTCATGGTCGAGGAGCTCGCGCGCCGCTTTGAAGTCTCGGCGCAGACCATCCGCAAGGATCTCAACGATCTCTGTGAGCGGAGATCGCTGACCCGCATCCATGGCGGCGCCATCATCGCCTCCGGCGTCGAAAACCTCGCCTATGAGGCGCGCCGCTTCGTCGCCGCCGACGAGAAGAAGGCGATCGGCGCGGCGGCCGCTTCGCTGATCCCGAACGGCTGCTCGTTGTTCATCAACATCGGCACCACGACGGAGGAGGTCGCGAGCGCGCTGACCTCGCACGAGGACCTGCTCGTCATCACCAACAATCTCAACGTCGCCATGCTGCTCTACCGCCATCCCCGCATCGAGGTGGTGGTCGCGGGTGGCACGGTGCGGCGCGCCGACGGCGCAGTGGTCGGCTCGACCGCGACGCAGCTGATCGGCCAGTTCAAGGTCGACTATGCCATCATCGGCGCGTCCGCGATCGACGAGGAGGGGGCGCTGCTCGACTTCGACTATCGCGAGGTGCAGGTGGCGCAGGCCATCATCGCCAATGCCCGCAGCGTCATGCTGGTCGCCGATTCCACCAAGCTTCGCCGCAGCGCGCCGGTGCGCATCGCCCACATCACCCAGATCCAGACCTTCGTCACCGATTCACCGCTCCCCGCAGGCCTCGCCAATATCTGCCATAGCCGCGGTATCGAGGTGGTCGTCGCGATGGACAAGCCGCAAGTCGATCTCGACGACAACGCCGCCGACGCGGCACCCGCGACGCTGCGCAGCGCGCAAGGCGCTTGATCGCTCAAGTTTTAGCGAACTTGTTTCGGATGCCTTTCGGCGGCTGCTGTAGCTTGCCTGAGGTGGAGCGGTTCGTTGGTCAGCACGCAATTCAAGATCGTCACGGCATTGGGCATGGCGGCGCTGTTCGGCATCGTCTCGTTTGTCCTTGGCTTTAACGTCGCATCCGCGTGCGCAACGGCGCTGGCCGGCGGTGTTTCCGTGCTTGTGGTCATGCGCGCTTTCGATGGTGAGACCCAGCCGCCATCGCGTAGCGTCCGGCCCGATATCTTTCGCTTCGGCAGCGGGAACGGTTCGGCTTGGCTTTCAGAGCTGGAAACGCAGAACGGCCGTGGCAGGAAACTGCTTTACGGACTGTCGCGGATCTTGCTTTCGGGATCGCTCTGTCAGCGCACCGCGAGCGGGGCCTTCCTCGCGCAGTCGGCAATCGGCCTGATGGCGATCGTCGTGTTCTGGCTTGGCCAGGCGATGGGCTTTGACATGCGGTTGTTCGCAATCCCGCCGTTCGGGAGCATGTTTGCGGATGGCATCCCGATGTCGGCTGAAGCAATCGCGCGAGTGAGGTTCGAGCACCTCTTCCTGCCTCTGGTCTCGCTTTATGCAGTCACGGTTTCGCTGTTCATGATTGCATTGCTTGGCGACCTCGTGACCATCCTGCGCGACTGGCGCGAGCAGTGGAAGTATCTCACGATGCCGCTGTTCTGCTTTGCATTCTGGGCGATCCTGGCGCACCGAAAATCATCGGGACATAGCGGCCTGCAAGTCGCGCTCGGCGGCGGATACCTCTGGGCCTATGTCGCGGTCTTCGTGTTCTTTCCGCTTTTCTTTCTCGTGCTGTCGGCGTCGCTGCCAGGCAATCGGGCGATCAGGTGAACAGGGATCGCTCCGTCGGGCGAATCTATCTCCGCTTCGCCCTCAAATGGTATGCGATCCTTTTCGTCGCATTCCTGGTTCTCTTCGTGCTGTTCGGCGGCGGTCATACGGCCGTCGCGATGATCGGCGTGCTTGCGCTCATCGTTTGGCTTGGGCGTGACAGCCGCGCGTGTGCAAGGCGGGTCGGCGGTGGCGCTCGCCGCACCTACGACCCCGAGAAGGCCTTGCCGGAATTGCGCGTTGGACGATCGCCACAGCGTCCCTGATCGTCCGCCGCCGTCTTGCCCGGCGTTGCCTCAAGCGTCGCCGTCTCGTCTCCCCAAAAGCTCTGACCGTGAGCACGCCGCCCAGGAAATCCCCAGCGAAAGTTCCCCATTTTCACTTTGCTTTCGTTTTTGGTTGTGATTTACTCCAATCCGAAAGTAAAATCGTCAAAGCGAAGGCGGTTGCCGGGGGAAGCGTTCTTTGGACCGAATTTTCGATCTCGCCATCATTGGAGGCGGTGTTAACGGCTGCGGCATCGCGCGCGACGCGGTGGGCCGCGGCAACACGGTTTTCCTGTGCGAAATGAACGATCTGGCGAGCGGGACGTCGTCCTGGTCGACCAAGCTGGTGCATGGCGGCCTGCGCTATCTCGAATATTACGAGTTTCGCCTGGTCCGCGAGGCCCTGATCGAGCGCGAGATCCTGTGGGGGATCGCGCCCCATATCATCCGTCCCCTGCGTTTCGTCCTGCCGCATCATGCCGGCCTGCGTCCCGCCTGGCTGCTGCGCTTGGGCCTCTTCCTCTATGACCACATCGGCGGCCGGCATCTGCTGCCCGCCACGCGCTCGGTCGATCTGAGGCGCGACGAGGTCGGCAAGCCGCTGATCCCGAATCGCTATGCCCGCGCATTCGAATATTCCGACTGTTTCGTCGACGACGCCCGGCTGGTTGCGCTGACCGCGCGCGATGCCGCCGATCGGGGCGCCGAGATCCGCACCCGCACCCGCGCGGTCGAGATCAGGCAGGTCGACGGCGTCTGGCACGTCACGGTCGAGGACAGTGTCACGGGTGCCCGCGACACGATCCAGTCACGCGTGCTGGTCAATGCCGGCGGTCCCTGGGTCGAGCAGGTCCTGGCCTCGGGCGCCGGCGTCAACGCGCGCGCCAAGGTGCGCCTGGTGCAGGGCTCACATATCGTCGTGAAGAAACTCTACGATCACGACCGTGCCTACATGTTCCAGAATGCCGATGGCCGCATCATCTTCGTCATCCCGTACCAGGACGATTTCACGCTGATCGGCACCACCGATCGCGATTATGACGGCGATCCCGCCAAGGTGAAGGCGACGGCCGAGGAGATCCAGTATCTCTGCACCGCGGCGAGCGAATATCTCGCCAAGCCGGTCACGCCGGATGACGTGGTCTGGACCTATTCCGGCGTGCGTCCGCTCTATGACGACGGCGCCAGCGAAGCCAAGGCCGCGACGCGCGACTACGTGTTCGAGCTCGACACGCCCGGCGGGGTTCCGCTGCTGTCCATCTATGGCGGCAAGATCACGACCTATCGCAGGCTCGCCGAAGAGGCCCTGGAACGTCTTGCGCCCTATCTTCGCAGCGCGAAAGCGCGCGAGGGCTGGACCGGCAAATGGCCGCTGCCCGGTGGCGACATGGATGTGTCGGCGGTCGCGGCGCTGAGCGCCGAATTGATCCGCAACTATCCGTTTCTCGCGCAATTGCACGCCAATCGTCTCGCCCATGCCTATGGCACGCGCGCCAGCAAAGTCTTGGGCAACGCAACATCGACGGCCGATCTCGGCCGCTCCTTCGGCGCCACCTTGACGGAAAGCGAAGTCAGGTACCTGATGGCGAACGAATGGGCTCGGACTGCGGACGATGTCGTCTGGCGACGATCCAAGCTGGGCTTGCGGATGACGGCGGGTGAAATCGCCGCGCTCGACGAGTGGATGCTCGCCAACCGCGTGTCCGGTGAACGTCCCCTCCGCGAAGCGGGAGGACGGGCATGAGCGTCACACTGCAGAATGTCACGCGAACCGTGGATGGCATTCCGACCATCCGCGATGTGTCGCTGACGCTCGAGAGCGGTACGCTCAACGTCCTGCTCGGGCCGACGCTGTCGGGCAAGACCTCGATCATGCGGCTGCTCGCCGGTCTCGACAAGCCGACCACGGGCAAGGTGCTGGTCAACGGCAAGGACGTCACCGGCGTCGACGTGCGCCAGCGCTCGGTCGCGATGGTCTATCAGCAGTTCATCAACTACCCCTCGTTCACCGTCTACGAGAATATCGCCTCGCCTCTGCGCGTGCAGGGCAAGCCGCGCGACGAGATCGAGGCGCGCGTGGCGGAGGCTGCAAAACTGTTGCGGCTCGAGCCGTTCCTGAAGCGTACGCCGCTCCAGCTCTCCGGCGGCCAGCAGCAGCGCACCGCGATCGCGCGCGCCCTGGTCAAGGGCGCCGATCTCGTGCTGCTCGACGAGCCGCTCGCCAACCTCGACTACAAGCTGCGCGAGGAGCTGCGCGCCGAATTGCCGCGCATCTTCGAGGCCTCGGGCGCGATCTTCGTCTATGCCACCACAGAGCCGACCGAGGCGCTGCTGCTCGGCGGCAACACGGTGTGCATGTGGGAAGGCCAGGCGCTGCAGATGGGCGAGACCGCCAGCGTCTACCGCCGGCCGCAGACCTTGCGCGTCGCGCAGGTCTTTTCCGATCCGCCGCTCAACCTCGTCGGCATCGAGAAGAAGGGGGCGCAAGTGATCTATGCCGGTGGCGAGCAGGCGCCCGCGGCCGGCCTCTATGCCAATCTGCCCGACGGCCTCTATCGGACCGGCTTCCGCGCGCACCAGCTCGAGGTCGGGAATGTCGCGGCCGGCCGCCACAAATTTTCCGCCGCGGTGACGGTGACCGAGATCACTGGGTCGGAGAGCTTTGTGCACGTCCATGTCCACGGCTCGAACTGGGTCGCGGTGCTGCACGGCGTGCACGAATATGAACCCGGGCAGGTGCTCGACGCCGCGCTCGATCCCGACAACATCTTCGTGTTCGACGCGGCCGACCGCCTCGTCGCGTCGCCTGCGACCGCGTTTTCGGGCAACGTGCATCGCAGTGCGCGTGCAGCAAACGCGTCAGCTGGCAACGGCAAGTGAGGGAGGTGCGCCATGGCCCGCATTGACCTCGTCGATCTCGCCCATTCCTACGGCGGCAATGACGCCGCCCCAGAGAGCTTTGCGCTCAAGCCTGTCACCATGACGTGGCGGCAGGGCGGCGCCTATGCGCTGCTGGGACCGAGCGGTTGCGGCAAGACCACGCTGCTCAACGTCATTTCCGGCATCATCACGCCGTCGCGCGGGAAGATCCTGTTCGACGGCAAGGACATCACGCCGCTGTCGACCCAGAAGCGGAATATCGCCCAGGTGTTCCAGTTTCCGGTGATCTACGACACCATGACGGTGGGGCAGAACCTGGCGTTCCCGCTCAAGAACCGCGGTGTGCCGAAGGCCGAGATCGACGCGCGGGTCAGGCAGATCGCCGGTCTGCTCGACCTCGAACCCTATCTGAACCGCAAGGCCACCCGACTCACCGCCGATGCCAAGCAGAAGATCTCGCTCGGCCGCGGCCTCGTCCGCTCGGACGTCGCCGCCGTGCTGTTCGACGAGCCGCTGACGGTGATCGATCCCGAGCTGAAATGGCAGCTCCGCTCCAAGCTGAAGGCGCTGCATCGTGAGCTCGATCTCACGATGATCTACGTCACCCACGACCAGACCGAAGCGCTGACCTTCGCTGACACCGTCGTCGTCATGCATGACGGCCGCGTCGTGCAGAGCGGCACGCCCGCCGAACTGTTCGACAAGCCGGCGCACACCTTCGTCGGCTATTTCATCGGCTCGCCCGGCATGAACATCCTGCCGGCGGAGGTCCGTGGTCACGAGGCGCGGGTCGACGGCCATGTCATCGGCCTGCATCGAAACTATGGTGTGCTGCCTGCGGGCAAGAAGATCGAGATCGGCGTGCGGCCGGAATTCGTCGATGTCGCGCCGCCGGCGTCAGGGCTGCTGTCGGCAACCATCGAGCGCATCGACGATCTCGGCCGCATCCGTTTCGCGCGCGTGCGCGTCGGCGATACCAAATTCGCCGCGCGCGTGCCGCCGGGCTTCTCGGTCTCCGGCAATACCGCCGGGCTGATCTTCAATCCCGCGCACGTACACGTCTATGCCGACAGCCTTCTGGTGGAGGGAGCCGCCTGATGGACAAGACCGTCAACCAAAAAGCCTGGTTCCTGGTGCTGCCGGTGTTCCTGGTCGTCGCCTTCTCGGCGGTACTGCCGCTGATGACGGTGGTGAACTATTCGATGCAGGACACGTTCGGCAACAACCAGTTCTTCTGGAACGGTGTCGGCTGGTTCAAGGAGCTGCTCGATCCCTCGACCGATCTCGGCGGGCGCTTCCTCGCCTCGCTCGGCCGCAACCTGTTCTTCTCGCTGGTGATCCTCGCGATCGAGGTGCCGCTCGGCATCGTCGTCGCGCTGTCTATGCCGCGCGAGGGCTGGACGGTTGCAGCCTGCCTGATCATCCTCGCGCTGCCGCTGCTGATTCCGTGGAACGTGGTCGGCACGATCTGGCAGATTTTCGGCCGGCCCGACATCGGCCTGCTCGGCTATACCCTCAACGCCATCGGCATCGACTACAACTACGTCGCCAACGAGTTCGATGCCTGGGTCACCGTCATCGTGATGGACGTCTGGCACTGGACCAGCCTCGTCGCGCTGCTCTGCTATGCCGGCCTGAAGTCGATTCCCGAAGCCTATTACCAGGCCGCTCAGATCGACGGCGCTTCGCGCTGGGCCGTGTTCAAGGCGATCCAGCTGCCGAAGATGAATCGCGTGCTGCTGATCGCCGTGCTGCTCCGCTTCATGGACAGCTTCATGATCTACACCGAGCCGTTCGTCGTCACCGGCGGCGGACCCGGCAATTCCACGACCTTCGTATCAATCGAGCTCGTCAAGATCGCGCTCGGCCAGTTCGACCTCGGCAAGGCCGCCGCGCTGTCGCTGGTCTACAACCTCATCATCCTGATCGTCTGCTGGATCTTCTACACCGTCATGACCAATGCCGGCTCCGAGCGTCCGGCCAAGGAAGGAGTGGCCTGATGCATTCGATCCCCGGCCGCCGCCTCATCATGGGGCTGTTCCTGGTCTTCCTGCTGCTGCCGATCTACTGGCTCGTCAACATGAGCTTCAAGACCAACAGCGAGATCGTCTCGACGATGACGCTTTGGCCGCACACCCCGACCCTGCAGCACTACAAGCGCATCTTCACCGACGAGAGCTGGTATTCCGGCTACATCAACTCGCTCCAATACGTCATCCTCAACACCGTCATCTCGATCTCGGTGGCGCTGCCCGCGGCCTACGCGTTCTCGCGCTACCGCTTCCTCGGCGACAAGCACCTGTTCTTCTGGCTGCTGTCGAACCGCATGGCGCCGGCTGCGGTCTATGCGCTGCCGTTCTTCAACCTCTATTCGGCGATCGGCCTGTTCGATACGCCGTGGGCGGTCGCGCTGGCGCACTGCATCTTCAACGTGCCGCTGGCGGTGTGGATCCTCGAGGGCTTCGTCTCCGGCGTGCCGCGCGAGATCGACGAGACCGCCTTCCTCGACGGCTATTCCTTCCCGCGCTTCTTCATCAAGATCCTGGTGCCGCTGATCGCCAGCGGCATCGGCGTCGCCGCCTTCTTCTGCTTCATGTTCTCCTGGGTCGAGCTCCTGCTCGCGCGAACGCTGACCTCGGTGTCGGCCAAGCCGATCGCCGCGATCATGACGCGCACGGTGTCGGCGGCCGGCATGGACTGGGGCCTGCTCGCCGCCGCCGGCGTGCTCACCATCATTCCGGGTGCGCTGGTGATCTGGTTCGTCCGCAACTATATCGCGCGCGGTTTCGCGCTCGGCCGCGTGTAAGGAGGCAACCATGGAGTCTATCGCATGGATGGCCTGGACGCTGCCGACCGCGATCTTCTTCGTCGCGCTCGCCTGCACGCTGGCCGTGATGACGTGGCTCGCCGCGGTCTATCCCGAGGCCGAGCGCGTCGGCGTGCTGCGCATCCCGACCACGCGCGGCGATCGCCTGTTCATCTCGCTGATCGCTGCCGCCGTCATCCACCTCGCGTGGATCGGTCTCGTCGGCACCGATCCCATCGCCACGCTGCCGATCGGAGAGGGTGTGGAAATTTCGAGCCTGTGGCTCGCAACGCTGATTTCGCTTCTTTCAGCCGTGGCGATCTTTCGCACCGTCTGACGAAAGCGAAGAAGAGCAGATCCGGGGTCTACCCGGGCCTGGGGTTTTGTTTGTCGCTGCAACCGGAGGAATCATAATGCGACATTTGAGAACGACAAAGGATAGTCTTTTGACTATGACCAGCGCCGCCGCGCTGATCGCAGCCTCGCTCGCGGTCGCCACGCCGGTCCGCGCCGCCGACGAGGCGGTGATCCAGAAATGGATCGCGGAATTCCAGCCCTCGACGCTGTCGAAGGAAGACCAGAAGAAGGAGCTGGAGTGGTTCGCCAAGGCCGCCGAGCCCTTCAAGGGCATGGAGATCAACGTCGTCTCCGAGACCATCACCACCCACGAATACGAGGCGCAGACGCTGGCGAAAGCGTTCTCCGAACTCACCGGCATCAAGCTCAAGCACGACCTCATCCAGGAAGGTGACGTCGTCGAGAAGCTGCAGACCCAGATGCAGTCCGGCAAGAACGTCTATGACGGCTGGATCAACGATTCCGACCTGATCGGCACCCACTTCCGCTACGGCCAGACCATCGCGCTGTCGGACTATATGGCAGGCGAGGGCAAGGACGTCACCGACCCCATGCTCGACGTCAATGACTTCATCGGCAAGTCGTTCGGCACCGGGCCGGACGGCAAGCTCTATCAGCTGCCCGACCAGCAGTTCGCCAACCTCTACTGGTTCCGCTACGACTGGTTCACCAACCCCGACTTCAAGGCCAAGTTCAAGGCCAAGTATGGCTACGAGCTCGGCGTGCCCGTGAACTGGTCCGCCTATGAGGACATCGCCGAGTTCTTCACCAACGACGTCAAGGAGATCAACGGCGTCAAGGTCTATGGCCATATGGACTATGGCAAGAAAGACCCCTCGCTCGGCTGGCGCTTCACCGACGCCTGGCTGTCGATGGCCGGCAACGGCGACAAGGGCATTCCGAACGGTCTGCCGGTCGACGAATGGGGCATCCGCATGGAGGGCTGCCGTCCGGTCGGCTCTTCCGTCGAGCGTGGTGGCGACACCAACGGTCCGGCGGCGGTCTACTCGATCACCAAATATCTCGAGTGGATGAAGAAGTACGCGCCTCCGCAGGCCCAGGGCATGACCTTCTCCGAGTCGGGACCCGTGCCGGCGCAGGGCAACATCGCCCAGCAGATGTTCTGGTACACCGCCTTCACCGCCGACATGGTGAAGCCGGGCATCGCCGTGATGAACGCGGACGGTACGCCGAAATGGCGCATGGCTCCGTCGCCGCACGGCTCGTACTGGAAGGAAGGCATGAAGCTCGGCTACCAGGACGCCGGATCGCTGACGCTGTTGAAGTCGACCCCGGCGGATCGCCGCAAGGCAGCCTGGCTCTATCTCCAGTTCATCGTCTCCAAGTCGGTGAGCTTGAAGAAGAGCCATGTCGGTCTCACCTTCATCCGTGAATCCGACATCTGGGACAAGTCGTTCACCGAGCGTGCGCCGAAGCTCGGCGGCCTGATCGAGTTCTACCGCTCGCCCGCGCGCGTGCAGTGGACCCCGACCGGCAACAACGTGCCCGACTATCCGAAGCTCGCACAGCTCTGGTGGCAGAACATCGGCGACGCCTCGTCAGGTGCGAAGACCCCGCAGCAGGCGATGGACGCGCTCGCCGCGGCCCAGGACTCGGTCATGGAGCGCCTGGAGAAGTCGGGCGTGCAGGGTGCCTGCGGTCCGAAGCTCCACAAGAAGGAGAAGCCGGAGTACTGGTTCGCGAAGGCCGAGAAGGACGGCACCATCGCGCCCCAGCGCAAGCTCGCCAACGAGAAGCCGAAGGGCGAGACAGTCGACTACGACACGCTGATCAAGTCGTGGCCGGCAACCCCGCCCAAGCGCGCGGAAGCGAAGTAAGGCAGCAAGCAAAGGCGTACCAGCCCACGCCATCCGAAGACAACGAAAGGCCGGGAGCGATCCCGGCCTTTTTTTTTTCTCCGCTGTCATCGCCCGGCTTGACCGGGCGATTCAGTACGCCGCGGCGTCTCGGTTCAATCGCTACCGTCTCTGGAATACTGGATGCCCCGCCTTCGCGGGGCATGACAGTCTTTGGTCGACATTACTCCGCTGGCTCGGCCGCCAGCGTCGGGTAGTCCGTGTATCCCTTGGCGCCGCCGCCGTAGAAGGTGTTCTTGTCCCAGTCGTTCAGAGGCGCGCCCTGCTTCAGCCGTTCGACGAGGTCGGGGTTGGAGATGAACGGCTTGCCGAAGGCGATGAGATCAGCCGCGTTCGCGTCCAGCACCTTGGTCGCAAGCTCGAAATCATAGCCGTTGTTGGCGACATAGGCCTGCTTGAAGCGCTTGCGCAGCGAGGCGTAGTCGAACGGCGCGATGTCGCGCGGCCCGCCGGTGGCGCCTTCGACGACGTGGAGATAGACCAGCTTGAGCGCGTTGAGCCCGTCGACGATGTGATCGAACAGCGGCTGCGGGTTGCTGTCGGAGATGTCGTTGGCCGGCGTCACCGGCGAGATGCGGATGCCGGTGCGGTCCGCGCCGGCCTCGGCGGCGACGGCCTTGGAGACCTCAAGCATCAGACGCGCGCGGTTCTCGATCGAGCCACCGTAAGCATCCGTGCGCTTGTTGGCGCCGTCTTTCGCGAACTGGTCGAGCAGGTAGCCGTTGGCGCCGTGGATCTCGACGCCGTCGAAGCCGGCCTCGAGCGCATTCTTCGCCGCGCGCTTGAAGTCGTCGATAATCCCTGGAATTTCGGAGAGTTCGAGTGCGCGCGGCTCGGAGACGTCGGCAAAGGTGCCGTTGACGAATGTCTTGCCCTTGGCGCGGATTGCGCTCGGCGCCACCGGCGCGCCGCCGTTCGGCTGCAGCGAGGTATGCGAGATGCGGCCGACATGCCAGAGCTGGATGAAGATCTTGCCGCCGCGCTCATGCACGCGGTCGGTGACCTTGCGCCAGCCGGCGACCTGGTCCTTGCTGTAGATGCCGGGCGTGTCCTGGTAGCCCTGGCCCTGCTGCGAGATCTGGCTCGCTTCGGTGATCAGAAGCCCTGCGGAGGCGCGCTGGCCGTAATAGTCCACCGCGAGCGGGCTCGGCACCATGCCGGGCGGCACCGCGCGGTTGCGCGTCAGTGGCGCCATCACCAGGCGGTTCGGCAGCGTCAGCGGGCCGAGCTTGTAGGGCTCGAGAAGTTTGGTCGATTGGCTCATGCGAAATGTTCCAGAGAATGACTGATGAAGGAGAATTGTGCATTGCCGCGACGAGCGCAATGCCCGAGGCATTCGCACTCCGCAGGCTAGCTGCGCACAATTCCGCCCATGTGGCCGGCATCGAGGAACAAGGTGTGCGCGTTGACGTAGGAGGATTCATTCGAAATCAGGAACAGCGCAGTATAGGCGACCTCCCAGCCGGTGCCCTGGCGGCCGAAAGGCACTGTCACGGCGCGGTCCGATCGCCTGCGGCTGGCGTCGCGCCCCATCGGCGTGTCCATGAAGCCGGGCGCGATCACATTGCAGCGAATGCCCTTGTCCTCGCCGGCCCGCGCGATCGCCCGCCCCAGCGCGATCTGCGCCGCCTTGGAGGATTCATAGGCCGGGTTGCGGCCGCCGGCGCGCTGGCTCGCCATCGAGGAGATCAGGATGATCGCGCCGCCCGGCGCCATCACCTCCAGCGCCTTCTGCGCGAACAGCATGTGGCTGCGGACATTGACGGCATAGTCGCGGTCCCAGGCTTCGGCCGTCATCTTGGGCAGCGACAGGCCGGAGGAGATGCCGACATTCAGCGCCAGCCCGTCGAGCCCGCCGAGCTTCTGCGCGCAGCGCTCGACGGCGGGCGCGATCGCTGCGACGTCGGCGACATCGACCACGTCGGTGAAGGCCTTGCCGCCTTCGCCTGTGATCTGCGCGACGGTATCGTCGGCGGCGTCCTTGTTGACGTCCAGGCAGGCGACCGACGCGCCCTCGCGCGCGAACAGCACGCTCATGGCGCGGCCGTTGCCGATCGGCGGGGCTTCATCCACGGTTGTGCGCTGTCCCGCGCCGACCACGATGATGCGCCGCCCGGCGAGGCGGCCGTGGTTCTTCGCCAGCCCCAGTGCTTCGGCATGCAGCGAAGCGGACGGATCGATGGCTTTCGGTGCGTGGGTTGTGGTCGACATGGCGTGCTCCCTGACGTCTTGTTGTTGTCAGGGAGCAGTAGCACGGGCGAGGGCGTGAAGCGAAAATCCCGTCGCGGGGAATATGGATCGCCGAAGTGCGTCAGCTGACGCCCATGAAATCGCGCTTGCCGATTTCGACGCCGTTGTGGCGCAGGATGCCGTGGGCGGTCGCGGCGTGGAAATAGAAGTTCGGCAGCGAGAACGAGCTCAGGAATTGCTGTCCCTTCATGGTGATGGATTTGTCCGGGCCGGCCGGGAAGGTAACGTCCCTGGCATCGGCGCCTTCGAACTGCTCGGGCTTGAACGACTTGACGTAGTCGATCGTCTTGGCGAGCCGCTGCTTCAGCTCACCGAAGCTCTTCTCGGTGTCGGGCGTCGACGGCACCTCGCTATGGGTCAGCCGCGCGCAGCCCCGTGCGGCGTGATCGCAGACCAGTTGCACCTGCTTGGTCAGCGGCAGCATGTCGGGATAGAGCCGCGATCCCAGCAGCACCTCGGGCGCGATCTTTTTCGCCGCGCAATGCGCCTCGGCTTTGGTGAGCAGCCCGGTCACGCTGTTCAGCATCTGCAGATAGGCGGGGACGACGGCGTCGTAGAAGGACATGTGATGCTCCCTGTTCTGATGAAATTCGGATGTTACCGAACGGCGATGTTGCAAGTGGGGCGACGAGGGGAAGAATACAACTGCGGACGGTTGTAACACTTGGTCAAATATTTCCCACCCGTGCACCCTCTCAGAGTGACGGATCGTTCGAGGTCGCGTAGCCCGGATGGAGCGCAGCGCAATCCGGGGAGGCGCATCGGGGCTTGCCCCGGATTTCGCTGCGCTGCATCCGGGCTACGGAAAATGGGCGTTCGCTCTACCGCATCCCCGGTGCCGCGGCATCGGCGGCCGGCTGGGTGCGGGGCCCGCCGCGCACCCGCGCCAGGAGCTCCGCAGTCGGCCAGGAATCCGCCGGCAGGCCGTATTTCATCTGCATCGCCTTCACCGCGCTGCGGCTTGCCTGTCCGAGCACGCCGTCGATCTTGCCGACGTCGTAGCCGGCGCGCGCGAGCAGTCCCTGCAGCTCCTTGATCTCATTGAACGGCAATTGCGCGACCGGCCCGTGCGGCCGCTGCATCGGCGGTGCCCCCGCGATGCGGCAGGCGAGATAGCCCGCGGTGGTCGAATAGATCAACGAGTTGTTCCATTCGGTGTAGGCCGCGAAATTTGGATAGGCGAGGAAGGCCGGACCAAAGCGGCCCATCGGCAGCAGCAGCGAGGCCGGCATCTCGTCATTCGGCAATGGCTTGCCGTCGGTCAAGCTGACGCCGAGCGATACCCATTTCGAGCGCGGCAGCTTGATGGTGAGGTCGGCCTGGTCCCACGGGAAGTTTGCCGCCTGCGGCACACGCACCTCCTCCAGCCACGGCTCGCCGCGCCGCCACTTCAAACCGTTGGCGATGTAGTTCGCGGTCGAGCCGATCACGTCGGGGCCGCTTTGCAGGAGATTGCGATGGCCATCGCCGTCATAGTCGACCGCGTAATTGACGTAATGCACGGGCAGGAATTGCGTCTGTCCGAGCTCGCCGGCCCAGGAGCCGATCATCTCATCGGGATGCAGATCGCCGCGGTCGATGATCTTCAGCGCAGCGATGGTCTCGCCCACGAACATCTCCGAGCGGCGGCAGTCATAGGCGAGCGACACCAGCGATTTCAGCGTCGGCAGATTGCCCATGTTGGCGCCGAAGTCGCTCTCGAGGCCCCAGAATGCGGCGATCACGGCCGGTGGCACACCATATTCCTTTTCGGCGCGTGCGAACGCGGCGGCATAGGTCCGGATGTATTGCTGGCCTTTCTGCATGCGATAGGGCGCGGCCATGCGGCCGGCGAATTCGGTGAAGAGCTGGCCGAACACGCGCTGGCCACGGTCGCGGTTGACGATGCCCTGGTCGTAGACGAGATACGGTGAAGCCTCCGCGATCGTGTGCTGTGACACGCCGGCAGCCACCGCCTGTTGCTTCACGTCCGCCAGGAAGCGATCGAAGTTTTGCCCGTTGTGGCAGGACGCAGCCCTCGGCGAGGCGACGGCGGCAGGGCGCGGCCTGACCGGCGCGGGATTCAAGGGGCTGGGCAACGGCTGCTGCGCCGAGGCGAGGGTAGAGAGCGCCAGCGCCCCCGCGATCGCTGCGATCATGATCGGGGCGCGGAGGGGAGAGGCTGGCATCGATGTCACCGGTTGGAAAAAGGGGAATTGAAGCCCAATCTGCATACACCAGGGCGACACCAGGCAACAACGGGGGTGCCGCTCTTAGACCAATTGGGCTTCGGCACGGCAAGACGCCGCCGCTATGATCGGCGGGTGATTCGCGGGCAGGGGTGTCGGCGGATCGATCACGCCCGGAGGGACCCATGTGGAGTTTTCTCGAGCGTCTCTTGGATTCGTCGACGTTTTCGCCGCACGGCATCTGCCTGTTGTGGGAGCCGGAGCTGATCTGGCTCCACGTGATTTCAGACGCGATCATTGCCGCTTCGTATTTCTCGATTCCGTTTGCGCTGGCGATCCTCGTCTCCAAGCGGCGCGACTTCCAGTTCGGCTGGATGGCGTGGCCGTTCGCCGCGTTCATCCTCGCCTGCGGCCTCACCCATGTGTTCTCGATCTACACGCTGTGGGTGCCGATCTACGGTCTCGAGGGCCTGCTCAAGGCGCTGACCGCTGTCGCCTCGATCTTCACCGCAGTGCTGCTCTGGCCGCTGATCCCGCGGATCCTCGCGATCCCGACCGAAGAGCAACTGCGCGAGGCCCATGTCGCGCTCGCGGAGGAGGGACGGCAGCGCCAGCGCTCGGAATTCCTGCTCGAGCGTTTCCGCGAGGCCGAGGCCAATGAGAGCAAGATCCGTCACGCCGAGAAAATGGAGGCTGTCGGCCAGCTCACCGGCGGCGTTGCGCATGACTTCAACAACATTCTGACCGTCATCACCGGGACGATCGAGATTCTCGCGGAGGCGGTCACCCACAACCGCCAGCTCACGGAGATCACCGCGCTGATCCGCGATGCCGCCGAGCGTGGCGCGCAGCTGACCCGGCATCTGCTCGCCTTCGCGCGCAAGCAGCCGCTGCAGCCGCGCGAGATCGACGTCAACGCGCTGATGGCCGACACCATCGAGCTGCTGCGGCCGACCATCGGCGACCATGTCGACATCGATTTTCGCTCCGCACCCGATCTGCCGCGCGCACTGGTCGATGGCAACCAGCTCGTCACCGCGATCATCAACCTTGCGCTCAATGCGCGCGACGCGATGCCGAAGGGCGGCAGGCTGACGATCGAAACCAGCAACGCCGAGCTCAAGCCATCGGACGTGAACGGCCATGACGGGCTTGCCGCCGGCGACTATGTCGCGATCGCGCTGACCGACAGCGGCCGAGGCATTGCGGAAGCCGATCTGGCCAAGGTGTTCGAACCGTTCTTCACCACCAAGGAGGTCGGCAAGGGCACCGGTCTCGGCCTCAGCATGGTCTACGGGTTTGTCAAGCAATCCAACGGCCACGTCGTGCTCGACAGCGAGGTCGGTCGCGGCACCAGGGTGATGCTCTATCTGCCGCGCGCGGCGGTGGTCTCAGCGGCAGCAATACCCGAGCGGCGGCAGCCGGACGCGCGCGGCGCGCGGGAAATCGTGCTCGTCGTCGAGGACGACAGACTGGTGCGCTCCTACGTGCTGACCCAGATCGAGAGCCTCGGCTACACCACGCTGTCGGCCAATAATGGCCGCGAAGCCCTTGCCGTGCTCGACAGCGGCGCGCCGATCGATCTGTTGTTCACCGACGTCATCATGCCGGGCGCGATGAACGGGCGCGACCTCGCCACCGAGGCGCGGAAACGCCGCCCCGGCCTCCGCGTCCTCTTCACGTCGGGCTATACCGATGACGCCATCGACCAGGACGGCAAGCTCGAGCAGGGCATCCTGTTCCTGGCAAAACCCTACAGCCGCGCCGAACTCGCCCGCATGTTGCGCGTCGCGCTGCGCGAGGACGAAGCGGCGATCGCGCAGGAGCCGGCGGCGTAGGCGCGCCCCTGTAGCCCGGATGGAGCGAAGCGCAATCCGGGGGCAATGTGCGCCGCAGAAGCGATCCCGGATTTCGCTGCGCTTCATCCGGGCTACGGGTGACTGCTTGCACATAACCGATTGTTAACCCGCGCCGCGTCGCTGCGACGCACTGGTTCCCCTTGCGGCTTCAGCGGCAAAATCCCTACCTCAGCGGCGTCAGTTGTGGCAGCATTCCGTCTGCCGTCAGGGAACCACGATGAACTATTTCCGCACCGCGCTCCTGCTTGCCGGCCTCACCGCCCTGTTCATGGGCGTGGGCTATCTGATCGGCGGCGCCTCGGGCGCCATGATCGCGCTCGTCATTGCCGCCGCGACCAATCTCTTCACCTACTGGAACTCCGACCGCATGGTGCTGTCGATGTACGGCGCCCATGAGGTCGATGCGGGCTCGGCGCCCGAACTCTACAATCTCGTCGCCGAGCTGGCGCAGCGCGCCGGCCTGCCGATGCCGCGCGTGTTCGTGATGGACGAGGTGCAGCCCAACGCGTTCGCGACCGGCCGCAACCCGGAGAACGCCGCAGTTGCCGTCACTACCGGCCTGATGAACCAGCTCAGCCGCGAGGAGCTCGCCGGCGTGATCGCGCACGAGCTCGCGCACATCAAGCATCACGACACGCTTCTGATGACCATCACTGCGACCATCGCGGGCGCGATCTCCATGCTGGCACAGTTCGGCATGTTCTTCGGCGGCAATCGCGAGAACAACAATGGTCTGGGCATCGTCGGCTCGATCCTGATGATGATCCTCGCTCCGCTCGGTGCCATGCTGGTGCAGATGGCGATCAGCCGCACCCGCGAATACGCCGCCGACAATCTCGGCGCGCGCATCGTCGGGCAGCCGATGTGGCTGGCCTCGGCGCTGGTGAAGATCGAGGGCGCCGCGCATCAGGTGCCGAACTACGAGGCCGAGCGGAATCCCGCGACCGCGCACATGTTCATCATCAATCCGCTGTCGGGCCACGGCGTGGACAATCTGTTTGCGACCCACCCCTCGACCCAGAACCGCATCGCCGCGCTGCAGCAGCTCGCCGCCGAACTCGGCACCCAGACCGCGCCGCGCCCGGCCGGCGGAAGCTATCCGCCGCGCAGCCCATGGGGCGGATCAGGCCAGCGCGGCCCGTGGGGCTAGGGTGAGGTGAGGCGAGATTGGACGGCAGCCGCGAAGGCGGTGTGCTCCCTCACCCCGTTCTTACGGGAGAGGGTTGGGGTGAGGGGCTGTCTCCGCAAATACGGCGATAGCTGCATTCGCGGAAGCTCTCCCTCACCCGGAACACATCTAGCGATGCGTCATAGCCGAAGCTTCGCTTCGGCGTTCTTGAGAACGGCGGCCGAAGGCCGCCTATGCCTCTCCTCGCACGCGGGGCGAGGTGAAGTGGAGCCGCGCTACGCGCTCGCGGCGTCCAGCCGTTCGACCTGGTTTTTACTCAGCTCAAGTTTGGTTGCCTCGACCAGCGTTGCGACCTGCTCGGGCCTGGTGGCGCTGGCAATCGGCGCGGTGACGGCGGGTTTTGCCATCAGCCAGGCGAGCGCGACCGCGGCCGGCTCGGCGCGGGTTTCCGCGGCGACCTCGTCGAGGCCGGCCAGGATGCGCATGCCGCGCGGGTTCATGTATTTTGGAATGCTGCGTGCACCGCGCGGGCTCTTGGCGAAGTCGCTCTCCGAGCGATATTTGCCGGTCAAAAATCCGGCGGCGAGCGAGAAGAACGTGATCACGCCGACGTCGTTCGCCTCGCAGACGCGTTGCAGCGCGCCTTCGTAGCTTGAGCGCTCCGCGAGGCTGTATTCGGGCTGCATGCTCTCGTAGCGCGGCAGGCCGTTCGCCTTGGCAATGTCGAGCGCGCTCTGGAGTCGCTCCGCCGAGAAGTTCGAGGCGCCGATCGCCCTGACCTTGCCGGCCTTGATCAGTTTGTCATAGGCCGCGAGCGTCTCTTCCTGCGGTGTCGTCTCATCGTCCTTGTGGGACTGGTAGAGGTCGATGAAATCGGTCTGCAGCCGCCGCAGCGAGTCCTCGACGGCGCGCGCGATGTAGTCCGGCTTCAGCCCGACATTGCCGCCGCCCATGTCCATGCCGACCTTGGTGGCGAGGATGATGCGGTTGCGGTTGCCGCGCGCCTTCATCCATTTGCCGATGATCGTTTCGGATTCGCCGCCGCTGTGGCCCGGCACCCAGCGCGAATAGACATCCGCCGTATCCAGGAATGTCAGCCCCTGATCGAGCACGGTGTCGAGCAGGCGAAACGACGACGTCTCGTCCACGGTCCAGCCGAATACATTGCAGCCGAAGCACAGGGGAGGAACAGTGAGGCCGGAGCGGCCGAGCGCGCGATGCTTCATGAGTTTTCTTTCGCTTGTTCTTGATAGCGGGCGCCGGACACTGAGGCAGATCGCCCTTGTTTGCAAGGCGTCGTCCCGTAACCGCCTGGCAGGCGCCCATGCGTCGCTTGGCCAGCTCGGATGGATCGGATCCGTTCGTCGGTCAGGTCAAGCGCGCTGCCCCTCGGTGCCGCATCGACCAAGGAGAGATTTCGTCGCAGAGCAGAAACGCGATTTTATTTGCCGCGGGTCTGATGTAGATTGCGCGGCGAGCTGCCACCGGTTGCGCCGAAATCCGGAGAATGAGCGGCAGCGCGACTGGCCATCGGCAGGCCATTTCTTCTCATTTTTCAGTACGAAATGCTCTGCCCGGGCCGCGCGCCTGGGTGAATGTTTTTTCATTCCAACCAAACGGAGCGATTGCCATGCATTTCTGCTTCTCTGGTGAATACACCCCGCGTTCCCTGAACAACATCATGGAAAACCCGACGACCAATCGATACGAGGCCGCGAAGAAGTTGATTGAGGCCGCCGGCGGAAAGCTGATTTCGATGTACAGCACGGCGACCGATGGCCCCGGCGTGATGGTGATCTTCGACGTGCCGGATCCGAGCTTCGCGCCTGCGATCAGCGGCGTGGTCGTGGCGGCCGGCGCCATGCAGAATGTGCGGCTGGTCCGGCTCTTTACCCAGGATGAGATCAAGGTGGTGCGTCAGCACGCGACCAAGCTCAAGACCGCCTACACGCCGCCCGGCGGCTAGCAGACCGAGCGATCCAAAACGGCGCAGATCGATCTGACGCTGTTGTCTCTCTCGCGCGGCGGCGCTTGCCAGCGCGCCGCGCGAAGGCGAGGGCCGTTGCGCGCCACAGATCCGGGGCGCGGTCGACGGATGGGCAGTCGCTCAGGCGGATGTCCTGCGCGCATGCCGGCTCGCAAGCCCCGGCTGGTTGTGCCGTCGCATGACGTCCGCCGCCTCGCTCGGCATGTCGTCGGGCGAAAATCGCCGCCATTCCTGAGTCACGCGCGCATCGCACCGCCGGCATCTCGGCGCGCGTCACATGTCTAAAACAATGAGCGACTAGTTGTGCGACCGTTGATGTCTCATGTCGCGAGAATGCGGAGGCATGACTCAGTGGCTGAGCCACAAGCTCGGTGTCGTCCCTGCGAAAGCAGGGACCCACAACCACCAATGCTGATTGTCGAGCGACGCTGGGACGACGAGTCCTGTCTACAATGTCCGTCACGGCGTATGGGTCCCTGCTTTCGCAGGGACGACGCATGGGGGAACACCATGGCCAAACGACAAACCGGACGTTCGCGGCGCGCTTTCATCGGTGCCGCTATGGCAGGACTTCCCGCGACACTTCTGCTGCGAACCGCCGCGGCCTTCGACAAGATGACCAAACCGCAGGCGGAATATCGGGACACGCCGAACGGCATCTACTCCTGCGGAATGTGCACGCTGTTTGTCGCGCCCGATGGCTGCAAGGTGGTCGGGGGCGCGATCAGCAAGGACGGCTGGTGCAAGGCCTTTGCCGCGGTGGATTGATCCTGAGCTCACAACTCCCGCGCATTCGAGAACGCGAACGAGGACACGCGCCGCGTCGTCTCGTCCAGGATCAGCGTGCGCGTGATCGGGGGCTCGGCGCGCTGGGCGCAGTTTTCGCGCTCGCACAGACGGCAGTTGACGCCGATCGGCGTGCCCTCGGCCTTTTCCAGATCCATGCCAGTGGCATAGACGAGCTTGGCCGCATGACGGATCTCGCAGCCGAGGCCGATGGCGAAGCGCGGCTGCGGCAGCGGGTGCGGCGCGACGGGGCGGCGCACCATCTGCGCGATCGAGAAATAGCGCGTGCCGTCCGGCAGCTCGATCACCTGCTTGAGCAGGCGGTCCGGCGTGTCGAAGGTCGAGTGCACGTTCCACAGCGGGCAGGTGCCGCCGAATTTCGAGAACGGGAAGGTGCCGGAAGAGAAGCGCTTCGAGACGTTGCCGGCATTGTCGACGCGGAGCAGGAAGAACGGAATGCCGCGCGCGTTCGGCCGCTGCAGGGTGGTGAGGCGGTGGCAGACCTGCTCGAAGCCGGAATTGAAGCGCTGCGCCAGCACGTGGATGTCGTAGTTGAGCGCTTCGGCTGCGGCAAGGAAGGCCGGATAGGGCATCATCACCGCCGCTGCGAAGTAATTGCCGAGAGTGATGCGGTAGAGCCGGCGCGCGGTGTCGTCGAGCGGACCGGCGCGGCTGACGATGGCGTCAATCGCGGCGCCGCACTCAACAAAGCCGATCTGCAGCGCAAGCTGGAAGCTGCGGCCGGAGCTGTCGACGAGCTCGGAGATCAGGAGCTGGCGGCGATGCCGGTCGAAGCGCCGCAGCGTCTCGCGCATCACGTCGACCGGCATCATGCGGGTCTGGATCGAATGCTTTTCACGCAGGCGCGTGGTCAGCGCCGTGAACAGGTCTTCGGCCGGCACGTTCAGCTCATCGCGCAGAGTCTCTGCGGCCTGCTCGAGCTCCGGGAAATAGTTGCGGTTGGCCTCGATCAGCTCGCGCACGCGCTCGACCGGATTGGCTTCATAGCGCGAGCCGACGTCGCGGTCGGCCATTTGCGCGGCGGCCAGCGTCTCGCCTTGGCGGGCCTCGGTATAGGCGGCGTAGAGCCGCTGCAGCGCGTGGGTGACGCCGGGACAGAGCTCGGCGAGGTCGCGCAGCTCCTGCTTGGGCAGGTCGATCTGGCGGAACAAGGGATCGGAGAAGATCTCGTTGAGCTCGGCGAAGAAGCGGTCCTCGTCGGCGGTGGCGAGGTCGCGCAGGTCGAGGTCATAGGTCTCGGCAAGGCGCAGCAGGATTTGCGCGGTCACCGGGCGCTGGTTGCGCTCGATCAGGTTGACATAGCTCGGCGAGATCCCGAGGCCCTCGGCGATCTGGGTCTGCGACAGCCCCAATTGCTGCCGGATCCTCCGGAAGCGCGGGCCGACGAAGAGTTTCTTGCCGGATTCACCGGGCACGGGTTGGTCTCGATTGTCGCAGCAAATTCTGACCGCCTCGCCCCGCGCGCGGGGAGAGGCCGGATCGCATCGTCAGATGCGATCCGGGTGAGGGGGACTCTCCGCGAGTCTCGCTGCGGAGACATCCCCCCACCTCAACCCTCTTCCCGTAAGAACGGGGAGAGGGAGAAGAAAAACCGGCGGGCATGGCAGGCTTCCTGACCTATGTTGTGACAATATTTACAAATCGACATTTATTACAAGTTCAGATGTTACATGACATCACCAATAAAAAACAAGGCATCTGTACGAACTTCGCGTTTTCGCGTTTATCTCCTGACACGCAATTCGCAATGCGCTGTCAAGAATGTCGATGCGGCGAACAGTTGCGGGAATCAAGGTGCAGGCGGCTGGGCAAAGGCAGCCCGATTTTTTGTAGGAGACTGACAATGACCAAAGGCAGCAATTTCTGGGTGATCGGCGGCGAGTTCGGTTCGATGAACTTCCACAAGCTCGTGGAAGGCTCGGCCCAGGTCAAAGGTCCGTTCAAGTCCCGCAAGGAGGCTGAGGACTGCTGGCGCGAGGTATCGGAAGAGAGCCGCCACAAGGCCGGCGTCCGCTTCTCGATCGTGGAAGAGCCGTCACGGGTTTCGGCCTGAGCGAGCGTGATCCGGAAAAGTGGGAACCGGTTTTCCCTCGCGACAAACGCAATCGTTTGCGCGGAGATGATGCTCAAACAAGAGATGACGTCGCGATACGCGATCGCATCGTGAGGCAGCTAAGAAAACGTCCAAGGACGGCGGCCCCATCCGGTTTCATCCGGGTGGGGTCGACCGCTTTTGGGACAGCGTCAGGCCCTTGATCTGGGGATAAGTGGCGGCCTAAGTGCTTGGGAACCAACGCCCTTTGCGGACATCTTGGTTGCTGATAGGTTAATGCGCAGGAAACCCGTCACCACGAGGCCGCAAGGCATGTCCGATCCGCACAACACCGGCAGCGAGGCGCGCGAGATGCGGCCGACGCTGCGAGAGGCGCTGCGGCGGGCGCGGATCGAGGCGGCCGATCGCACCGGTGTTGTCGTCGAACTGCGCGACGCCGAGGTGGCGCGGCTCGAGATCCTCAACGACGCGCTCGATCCCCTGTTCGCGCAGGTGCCTGATCAGATCGACCTGTTCGACCGCGGCATCAGCCAGGGCGATACGCCGAGACTCTGGATCGACGTCGTCGCCCACATCGTGATGGGGCGCGACAAGCGGATGTATCGCTTCGTCCAGGACACCCGTTTCGGCCGCATCGTCCTCGCCGAATCGCACGACACCGCCGTGATCGTCGAGGCCGTCACCGATTATGTCGCGCGCCGCATGGTCGAGCGCGAGCGGGCGATGGTGGCAACGCCGCTTCCGGTTGCCGAGCCGCCGGCGCGGCCGCCCGTCCCGGTGGCGCCGAAGCGCCGTGGCGGGATCGGCATGTTCGTGTTCGGCTTCGTCATGGGCGCGCTCGCGCTGTTCGGTCTCGCGCTGTTTGCGAGCTTGCAAAACTTCTAGCCGCTCGAGGGGCGGGGCATCGTGGTCATAACACCCGCCTCGGCATTTTTCGGCGTCCTCGCGGCCGCCGCGGTGGTCGGCAGCGCCGTGCTGTTCGGCAAGTGGCAGACGTTGCGGCGTGCCGAATACATCCGCACCTTTCACTGGCCGGCGGGCCTGTTGGCGCGGCTCGAGAAGCGTCACCCCGGCTTCACCCGCAAGGACAGCGCGCTGGTCTCGCGCGGCCTGCGGCAGTTCTTCCTCGCCTATCTGATGAGCGGCAGGCGTTACGTCTCGATGCCGTCGCAGGCGGCCGACGACCTCTGGCACGAATTCATTCTCTACACCCGCGAATACGATGCGTTCTGCCGCCGCGCCTTCGGCGGCTTCCTGCATCACACCCCCGCGGTCGTCCTGGTGAAGGAGCGGCGCAGGAGCAATGAGGGCCTGCGGCGGGTCTGGTGGTACTGCTGCAAATACGAGAACATCGATCCGGTCAGGCCGACACGGCTGCCGCTGCTGTTCGCGCTCGACGCCAAGCTGAACATCGCGAACGGCTTCATCTACCACACCGACTGCGAGGCGCTGCGCCGCAGCGGCATCGGTGGCAGCAGTCCCTATTGCGGCGGCGATTTCTCCGACTCCTCGATCGACGGATCGTCAGCCGGCTTCGGCGATGCCGGCAGCGACGGGAGCAGTGGCAGCGATGGCGGTGACGGCGCCGGCGATGGTGGCGGCGGTGACAGCGGCGGCGGGTGTGGCGGTGGCGGGGGCGGCGATTAGGACAGTCGTACTTGCTTCAATTCGCGAATGCCGGCGTGATCGCCGAGCCCGCGCACGGTCTGCTCGCAGCGCCAGCCATTGCCGTCACGCTCGATCGTGAACAAATTGTAGGCCGCCGCCGGATAGTGCTTGCGCGCCAGCGCCGATGCCGACGGCACGCCGATCGCCGGGATCTTCCGCTCCGGGCCGTCGAACCACATCGTCGAATGGATGTGGTCGTGACCATGCAGCACCAACTCGACGCCGTGGCGCCTGAGCAGCGCCAGCAGCTGATGCGAATCGGTCAGGCGCTTGGCGCGGCCGTCGGAGTGCAGCGGGTGATGCACCAGGAGGACGCGGAAGGCGTTCTCCCGCGACAGCTGCGCGAGGATCGCGTCAAGCGCATCGAGCTGGGGATGGCCGAGCCAGCCGGTCGCCATCAGCGGCGGGGTCGGCACCGCCGAGGAGACGCCGATCAGTGCCAGCGGCCCGCGGCGGCGCACGAACGGAAAATGCGCTGTCGCGCCGTCAGCGTCGCCGCGCAGATAGTCGCCGAAGTGACTGACGAAGCGATGCCGGGTCGCGCGCACATAGGCGTCGTGGTTGCCGGGGACCACGGTGACGTCGGCAGGTGAACCCACGCCCTCCAGCCATTGCCGGGCCGGATTGAACTCGGCATCCAGCGCCAGATTGACCAGGTCACCGGTCACGGCGACATGGTCCGGCTGCTGCGCCTGCATGTCCGACACCAGCGCGTCGAGCACGTCGCGGCGGTGATATTTGTGACGGTTGCGCGTCCAGTTCAGGTAGCCGAAGGCGCGCTTGCCGGCGAGATCGCGCAGCCGCGCCGCCGGCAGCGGCGGCAAATGCGGGTCCGACAGATGCGCGAGGCGGAACGCCGCCATCATGCGATTCCCTTCGGATTGTCCGCGAAAAGTGGCCGGCAGCCGGTCATGTCGTGCTATCCCGAACGTCCTGCCCTGTATTGGCAAGAGCCGCGCAGGCGCGCAAGGATCAATGCACGGATCAAAGCACCATGATGTCGAGGGTTCAGTGACGGTCCTGCTCGATTTACGCAAGCGCTACGAGCCGCAGATCAGATGGGTGTTTCATTTCTACTGGCGGCTGGTCCGCAGCATGACGCTCGGGGTCCGTGCCGTCGTGCTCGATGCCGACAACAGGGTGTTCCTGGTCAAGCACAGCTACGTCCACGGCTGGTATCTGCCGGGCGGCGGGGTCGAGGTCGGCGAAAGCTTTATCGAGTCGCTGCGGCGCGAATTGGAGGAGGAGGGGCGGATCGAGCTCAAGGGCGAGCCGGCGCTGCACGGCATCTTCCTCAACAGCCACGTCTCCCGCCGCGACCACGTCGCGGTCTACGTCGTCAGGCAGTTCAGGCAGGACCGCCTGCCCGCGCCCAACCGCGAGATCGTCGAATGCGGGTTCTTCGATCCGGCTGATCTGCCTGACGAGACCACGCCCGGCACGCGGCTGCGGATCGCGGAAGTGCTCGAGGGCAAGCCGCCGACGGCGACATGGCGGTGATGGACCGCGCCCGCGCCAGATGCTATCCCGCGCCCCACAATGACCGAATTGTCCCTGACCATCCTGCCCGAGACCCCGAAAGACGCTCAGGCGATCGAGCGGCTGCACGAACGTACCTTCGGTCCCGGCCGCTTCGTGCTGAGCGCCTACCGGATTCGCGAGCACGTCGACCATCTGCTCGAACTGTCCTTCACCGCCCGCATCGGCACGCTGCTGGTCGGCTCGGTCAGGCAGTTGCCGATCCTGATCGGCGACACGCCCGCGCTGCTGCTCGGGCCGCTCACCGTCGAGCCGCCGTTCCGCGGCCGCGGCGTCGGCCGTGCGTTCCTCGAGCGTGCGATCAACGACGCCCGCGCCAAGGGTCACCGGCTGATCGTGCTGGTCGGCGACGAGCCGTATTATGCGCGGGTCGGCTTCAAGCCGGTCCCGAAGGGACGCATGACCATGCCCGGCCCGGTCGATTACAGTCGCCTGCTTGTCATGGAACTGGTCGACGGCGCGTTCGAGGGCGTATCCGGGCCGATCCAGCCGGACTGGAGCAAGGCGATCTGACATCCGCGCGAGCGGTGCCGGAACGGTTGCGCACCATCGGAAACTGAAGCACAGTTGAGGCAAGCGCCGGGACAAGACCGGCGCATGTCATATCAACAGGGAGAGTGTGCGCCATGATCAAGGTCAGTGTGATGTATCCGAATAATCCAGGCGCACGCTTTGATCACGACTATTATCGCGACAAGCACATGCCGCTGGTGAAGGCGCGGCTGGGCGACGCATGCAAATACTACACCGTCGACAAGGGCCTCGCCGGCGGCGCCCCGGGGCAACCCGCAACCTATGTCGGAATGTGCCACATCTTCTGTGACTCGGTTGAGGCCTTTGCCGCCGGCATGGGCAAGCACGCCCAAGAGATCATGGGGGACATCCCGAACTACACCGATCTGCAGCCGGTGATCCAGATCAGCGAAGTCGTCGTCGGCCACTGATCGAGCAGGTTACGCGGCTCCCCTCAGAGACGCTGGTTGCCCGGATGGGGCGAAGCGAAATCCGGGATCAGTCTCATCGCGGGAGCAATCTCCCGGATTGCGCTGCGCTCCATCCGGGCTACGCGATCGCAAAATCCCTCTGCCGCTGGCGGCAGAGGGATACGCTTGGCTCAGAACTTCAGATTCGCGAACGCCCGCACGCCGATGCCGGGCAGCAGCACCTCGTCCTTGGTATAGGACACCGAGTTGCGGATGTTCTCGTTGAGCAGGTTGTTGCCGGCCAGACCGAGCGTCATCTCGCGCGCGCCGATCCATGACGAATTCAGCTTGGTGTTGTAGGTGATCTCCGCGTTGAGGAGATTGTAGCCCGCGGTCGGGGTCTCGCCGATGACGGCGATGTCGTTCTGCGCAAAGGCGTGCACCAGATTGATGCGGGTCAGCCAGTTGCTGTCGCGCCAATAGAAGCCGCCGCCAAGCCGCACCGGCGGAATCCGCGGCACGTTGGTGCCGTCGCTGAAGGTGGCGCGGACGAAGTCGAACTGGTTCTCGATGCCCCAGATGCCGCCGTTGAGCGGGCCGATGTCGAACTGGCTCTGGAATTCGGCGCCGCGGAAGATCGCGTCGCGCTGCGAATAAACCGCCTGCCGCGCCTCATTGTTGGGGTCGCCATTACCGCAGGAGGCGAAGTCGTCGTCGCACATGACCCCGGTGAGGCGGCGATAGATGAAATTGTCGAAATGCGTGTAGTAGACCGTCGCCTCGAAGCGGAACGGCCCCGTCGCCCTGCGCACCCCGAGCTCGACCGATTTCGCGGTCTCGATGGTGAGGTTCGGGTTGCCGATGTCGAACGTCGCCGTCGCGTCGTGACCGCCGCGGGAGAACAGCTCGGCCGCCTTCGGCGCGCGCTCGACATATTGCGCGGTGATGCTGCCGACCATGCCGCCCGGCAGGTCCTGCAACAGGCCGATGCTGCCGCTGACCGGCGTGTAGGAAGGATTGCGTGCGATCGAGCTCTGCGGTGCGCCGTCAGGCAGATAGTCCGCCGGGAAATTCGGCATCGATCCGTGCAGGTCGACATGCTCGATGCGGCCGGCGATTTGCGCCTTGGTCGCCTCCGTGAACTTGAACTCGTTGAAGGCGTAGCCGGCAACGCGCGTGCTGTTGTTCGGGTCCCACAGGCCGTTGAACAGCGTGCCGGGATTGTCCGGGCTCGGCGCGCTCAGTTCCTGATGGCCGACCTGGAAGCCCAGTGCGGTCGTCACCTCGGCGAAGCGGGCGTTGAACGGCATCAGCTGCACCTCGGTGCGGATCTCCTGCTCCTTGTTGGTGAAGGTCTGCCTGATGCCGTCGGTGTTGAGGTCGGCGGGATCGGCAAGGCCGATCTCGTTGTGCCGGTAGTCGGTCGCGCCGGCCCAGAAGCGGATCGCGTCGATCGCGGCCGCGTCGGGATGGTACTCGCCCTTGACGTTGATCTTGGTCTGGTGCGCGTCGATCCGCGTGTTGTGGTCGGCGCCGTCGATGCCGGGGATATGGTAGAGCGAGTCGTTCTGCGTGATCGACGCGCCGATATAGCCGCCCTGGAAGAAGTAGGAGCCGCCGATCGAGGCGCCGTCCGAGCGCGTCGCCGAGTTGGGCTGGCGGCCGTTCAATGGCTGGCCGGGCACAAATAAATAGGGATAGCTCGGGATGCTGTAGTCGCTGGTGGTGCGGCCATAGGCGTCGGCATGCACGGCGACATTGTTGCCGCCGGCGTCCAGCAGCATGCCGCCCTCGACGCCGCGGTTGACCGAGCTCACCGAGGTGCGGGTCTCGACATTGAGGCAACCCGGCGCACCGCCGTCGGCCAGCGGCGCCTTCACCGGCAATCCGTAGCTCTGGAACGGCGCCGCCGCGCAGGAGGGCATTGCGTCCGGAATCCGGTTGTTGGTGGCGCTGACCACGCCGCCGATCGAGGTCGAGCCGTAACGCAGTGCCGCCGGCCCGCGCACCACTTCGACCTGGTTGGTCGCGAGCGGATCGATCGGGACGAAATGATCCTCGCCGAGATCGGAGGCGCCGCCGGCATTGGTGCCGTTCTCGACGATGCCGACGCGGTTGACGTCGAGACCCCTGATGATGGGCCGGCTGGATGCGCCGGGCGCGAAGCTCGATCCGGTGATGCCGGGCTTGGAGAACAGGAGATCGCCGAGCGTGGCGCTGCCGGAGCGCCGCAGTTCCTCGTTGGGTATCACGGTGACGGTGGCGAACTGATCGGTCACCACGGGCAGCACGCCCTGCTGCGGTGCCGGCGCCGGTGCCGCAGGCGCCGGTTGCACGGCCGCGGCGCGTTCGCGGTTGCGGCTCGGCGCGGACCGGGCAACATGGCTCGGCGTGCGCGTTGGCGCGGTCCGGTGCCGTTGGATCGGGCTCGGTGCCGTCACGGTGATGTCAGGGAGTTGCGTCGGCGTGTCGTCGGCCAGCGCATTGTGGCTCATCGCGCCCAGCAATAGCCAGCTCACGCTCCCGATGTGGAGTGCTCGTTTCTTCTGAAGTGTCATTGTCCCGATCCAGGCCCGTCGAAATGACGGATCGATTCCGATTTGCCCCGCTGGCGCAGGCCGCGAATGTGACGCGGCCGTCCGCTCAGGGCGTGCAGCAATCAGTCGATGTCAGGACAGGGGAGGTGCGCGGGAGTGGAAGGCCGCCGGCGCCGATTTCAGATGGGCGAATTCGGCATTGGTGGTGCGGAACAGAAGCTCGATGGCTTCCGGCAGCAACAGCACCGGCGGCGCCGTGAACAGCATGCTGCTCGCGAGCGAGATGACGGCGCAGATCGCGCAATTGTCGGCCGGATGCCGGTCGTTGTCGGGATTGGCGGGCTGTGGCGTCCCGGTCACCTGGACGGCGAGGTCCGGCGTCGCCGAGGTCCCGATATAGGCGAGATCGACCAGCGACAGCCCGGTCTGGACTGCGGGCGCCGCTTGCGCAGCCGCGATCGGATGGAAATGCCCGAATGACAGCAAGAACTGGACGGCGAGCGCGAACAGCGCCAGCCGCGAGCCAGTCTTGATGTGTTGCCGGAACCACTTCATGCCGATAACGCCCGCCCAATCGGGAGCGCATCAACACCCCAGCGCTCCGATGTTACATTATAACATCGGATGGCTTGCGCGATGTCAACCAGCGTTCAGACAAACCGTGTCGATGCGTTGCCTGTGTGTGTTTGACGCAACGCCGACGCGAGCCCGGCCGGGCTCAGCGTCCCTCGCGCAGCCATGTTGCCGCGAATGCGCCGAGCAACAGCAGCAGGCCGACCAGGCCGGCGAACATCGGCAGCACGCCGACACCCTTCACGACGCTGGCGTCGCGCATCTTGACGCCGAGCCAGCCGTCGCCGCGGAAGATCGAGGAGGAACGCACCGGCACGACGCGCGGCATGTCGAGGCTCGAACCGTCGACGATGCGCCCGGCGTCGCCGCCCGTTGCCTGCGTCAGCGGCTTCAGCGTCTCGACCGTGGAGGTGACTTCCGAAAACTCCTTCGGATTGGTCGGGCCGACATTGATCAGCGCCTTCAACGTGCCGTCGGTGGCCTGCCACAGGCCGAGCTCGTTCGCCGGCAGGCTGGCGCGCCACTCGCCGGGATCGCCGGCGGTGAGCGTCAGTTCGCGCGTGGTGCCGCTCGGCGACGTCACGGTGACCGGCTGGACGCTGTCCGCCATGGTCTGGCGCACCACGACGAGGTCCTTGCCCTGCACCTGAAGCCGCAGCGCCTCCTCGTCCAGATCAGGCTGCTTCATCAGCCAGTGCGACATCCGCCTGAGCAGATCGAGATGCGGCCCGCCGCCCTCATAGCCGCGCGCCCACAGCCAGATGTGGTCGGAGAGCAGCAGCGCGACGCGGCCCTCGCCGAAGCGCGACAGGAACAGAAGCGGCTTGCCGTCGACGCCGGTCATGACAGGCGGGTTCACCGCATTGCGGGTGTCGACGGTGCGGAAGAACCTGCTCCAGCGCGGCGGTTCGCTGGCGGAGCCCTCCAGCCCGCGCGTGACCGGATGACGCTTACCGGCATCGCTTAAATGCGCATAGAACGGCTTTTCCGTCACGCCGACCGGCTCGGCCGGCAGCACCGAATCCAGCGGCGTGCGCCAGATGCTGGTGTTGGAAGCGTAGTCGGGCCCGGCCGAGACCAGCACCGCGCCGCCCGAGCGGACATAGCGCGCGATATTGTCGAAATAGGCGATCGGCAGCACGCCCTGGCGGGCGTAGCGGTCGAAGATGATCAGCTGGAATTCGTTGATCTTCTGCTGGAACAGCTCGCGCGTCGGAAACGCGATCAGCGACAATTCGTTGATCGGCGTGCCGTCCTGCTTCTCCGGTGGGCGCAGGATGGTGAAGTGGACGAGATCGACGCTGGCGTCGGACTTGAGCAGATTGCGCCAGGTGCGTTCGCCCGAATGCGGCTCGCCCGAGACCAGGAGCACCCGCAGCTTGTCGCGCACGCCGTCGATGGCGACGACGGCGCGGTTGTTCACCGGCGTCAGTTCGCGTTCGAGCGGCGAGGCCTCGATCTCGACGATGTTCGGACCGGCGTGCTTGATGTCGACGTCGACGCTGGCGCTCTGGCCGCTTCCCAGCGTGCGCTCGTTGATGACCTCGCCGTCGCGGCGGATCGTGACCCTGGCGCGCTCGCCGGAGACACCCTGGTCGTCGAGGCGATAGTTGATGGTCTGGGTCTGCCCGACGATGCCGAAGCGCGGCGCCGCCGTGATCGCGATGCGGCGGTCGCGCTCGTCCTTCTGCCCCGTGACCAGCGCGTGCACCGGCGCCTGGAAACCCAGCGCGGCGGCGTTCGCCGGAATGTCGTGGACGCGGCCGTCGGTGATCAGGAAGGCGCCGGCGACGCGGTCGACCGGCACGTCCGCCAATGCCGAGGCGAGGGCGCCGAACAGCTTGGTGCCGTCGGTCTCGCCGTCGGCCTGCCCGGCCTCGACGACGCGGACTTCGAGGCCCTTGATCTTCTTCAGGCTGTCGACCAGCGCTTCCTGCGCCTGGGCGGCCTCGCGGTTGCGGTTGCCGAAATTCTGGCTCGGGCTCTTGTCGACGACGACGGCCGCCACCGAGGTGAGGGGATCGCGGTCCTCGCGGGTGAAGGAGGGATTGGCGAGCGCCAGCAGGACCAGCGCCAGCGCGGCCACGCGCACCGCGGCGCCGCGCGCGCGCGCCAGCAGCAGCACGAGCGCGATGACGACGATCGCGGCGAACGCGAGCCACAGCACGATCGCGGGAACAAGCGGCGTGAATGCGATGCCGTAATTCATATTATTGTCCCAGCCGCTCGATCAGCGCCGGAGCGTGCACCTGGTCGGCCTTGTAGTTGCCGGTCAGCGTGTACATCACGATATTGGCGCCGGCGCGGTAGGCGAATTCGCGCTGGCGGGCGTCGCCGCCGGTCACCGGCAGCATGGCCTGCCCGTCGGGCCGCACCGCCCAGGCGCCGGCGAGATCGTTCGATGTGATGATGATCGGCGAGACGCCGTCGCCGCCGCGCGCCGGCCGCTGCGCGCTGTCCTCGTCCTCTTCGCGCGGCAGCGTCTCGACCCAGGTCTGGCCGGCGGTGAAGCGGCCGGGGAAGTCGCGCAGCAGATAGAAGGTCTTGGTCAGCACGTGCTCGCGCGGCACGGGCTCGAGCTCGGGCACGTCGAGCGAGGAGAGTATCTCGCGCAGCGTCTGCATGCCGGGCGTTTGCGATGAGCCGTTGTCCCCCGGCGGCGCTTCGACGGCGTCACGGGTATCGAAGATGACGGTGCCGCCTTGCTTCATGTAGGCGTCGATCTTGTTGATGGCGTCCTGCGGCGGCTTCGGTGCGCCCGGTACGATCGGCCAGTAGATCAGCGGGAAGAAGGCGAGCTCGTCGCGCGCCGGGTCGATGCCGACGGGATCGCCGGCCTCGAGCGCGGTGCGCTGGGCCAGGAACAGCGTCAGCCCGTTCAACCCCGCCTTGACGATGGAATCGACGTCGGCATTGCCCGTCACGACGTAGGCGAGTCGCGTCTGCGACACCGCCTTCATCGCGAAGTCGTCACTGCTGGCGTTCTGCGCGCGTGTCGGCGAAGGCACCATCGTGGTCGCAAGGATGAAGGCCAAGGCGAGCACGGCCGGTGCCGCGCGCCGCCGGACCAGCGCGGCAAGGCCGCCGCCGAGCAAGGCCACCACGATTGCATCGAGCAGGAACAGCGCCAGCGCCGTCGACAGCATGATGCCGCGCAGGTCGCGCGGTTCGGCGTTGGTGTAGCTCGCACGCGTCGCGCGCAGGGCCGAGGTGTCGAGCGGCGCGATGCGATCGGCGGAGGCGAGCGTGTTGACCGCGATCGGGCTCTCGGCAGTGCCGTAGAAGCCGGGCGGATGGTCGGCTGTACCGCGATCGCGATAGTCCGCCGACATCGGCTTGGCGCTCGAGGGCGGCGGCCCAAAGACGCCGAATCCGTCGAGCGTGCGCAGCGGCGCAACCGTCTCGGCATTGGGATCGCTGGCAACGCCGGCACCGGGCTTGGCGGTGTAGCCGGACATGTCGACCACCCGCCGCAGCATTTCGACGAAGGTGCCCGACATCGGCAGGTCCGACCAGCGCATGTCGGCGCTGACGTGGAACAGGCTGACGAGGCCCTTGCCGCGATGCTCGCCGGTCACCAGCGGCGTGCCGTCTTCCAGCGAGGCCCAGCTCTTGGTGGCGAGCACGGCGTCGGGCTCCGCCAGCACCTGGCGGCTCACGGTGACGTCCTTGGGGACCACGACGCCGGCAAACGGGCCGTCGGCCGCGAAGGAGGCCAGATGCTGGGGCTTCTCCCAGGTCAGGCTGCCGCCGAGCGTCCGGCCGCCCTTGCGCAGCTTGACCGGCACGAGGTCGTCCTCGGCCTGTGCCAGCCGGGGACCAGCGAACCGCACCAGCACGCCGCCCTGGTCGACCCAGGCATTGAGGCGCTCGCGAATCTCCGGCGATAGCGTGCCGACGTCGGCCATCACGATCATCGGCAGCCGCTGGTCGAGGAATTGCCCGATCACCTGCTGCGGCGCGCCGCGATCGCCGAGCCGGACGTCGGCGAACGGCGCCAGCGCGCGGGTGAGATAGAAGGTCGGCGCCAGCAGCGGCTGCGCGGTCTCGCTGGTCGAGCCCGAGACGATGCCGATGGCGCGGCGGCGCCAGCGCTTGTCGAGCAGCTGCACCGCGCCGGCGGAGCGCTCGCCGGATATTTCGAGCCGGGTGATGTCGTTGCGCAGTTCGACCGGCAGATCGAACGCGGCTTCGGTCTCCCGATCCTGCGGTCCGAATGTGTAACGGGCCTCGCCGATCGGCGAGCCCTTGGCGTCGACCGCGCGCACCGTTCCCGCCGCGATGCCGCTGTCGGTGCGCAGCACCTTCACCGTCATCTTCGCCGCAGCGTTCTCGGCCGCGACCAGCGCTTGCGCCGACTGGGCTCCGCCCGCATAGATCGTCAGATTGCGGCTCTCGATCACCTTGCCGAGCCCCTCGGTGAATTCGCTGCCGCGGCCGGTGTCGACGCCGTCGGACAGCCAGGCGATATCGCAGTCGCCGGTCGACTTGAGGAAACGTCCAAGCGCGCCGAGGGTTTCAACCCGATCGACCGAGTAGGGCTTCGGCGCGAGCTGGCGCAGCGCGACGCGCGCGGCGCCCGCCGGCATCAGGGTGATGTCGCGGTTCGGCTCCGACAGCGGCACCAGTGCGATGGCGCGGCCGTCGTTGTCGGCATTGGCGATCAGCTCGTCGGCGGTCCTGATCCTGACGTCCCAGTGCGATGCGGCGCTCCAGCCGTCGTCGAACATGATCATCAGCGGCAATTTACCGGCGGCAACGCCAGTCTGCGGATTCCAGATCGGGCCGGCGGCGGCGAAGATCACCAACGCGGCGGCGAGCAGGCGGAGCGCCGTCAGCCACCACGGCGTCCGCGAGGGCGTCTCCTCCCTGGGGGCGATGTCGAACAGCAGGCGCGTCGGCGGAAATTCGATGCGGCGCGGCCGCGGCGGCATCACGCGGAGCAGCCACCACAGCACGGGCAGGCTGACGAGGCCGATCAGGAGCAGCGGTTCGGCAAAGGAGAGGGGGAGGCCTGCGATCATGCGCTGCGTCCCGCCTTGACTATTGAGCGGCCGCCGCCCTTGCTCACCTGCATGCCGGCATGCAGGAACAGCAGCAGCTCGGCGGCCGAGCGGTCGGTCGCGTGCGTCGTGAACAGCCAGTCCAGCTTGTTGGTCTCGGCGCGGATCTGGTCGCGATGCAGGGCGAGCCGGGCGACATAATCGCTCGCCCAGCTCTCGGCGCGGCCCGCGGTGATAACGCTGCCGATCTCCGGCTCGACGAACTCGACGCGGCCGGAATAGGGAAACGACTCCTCGGCGGGATCGACGACCTGCACCATCGTGCCGTGCGCGCCGGAGCTGGAGAGCCCTGCGAGCATCGTCCTGATCTCGGAGACCGGCGACCAGAAATCCGACAGCACGATGATCTCGGCCAGCGCCGCGGGTACAAAGGACGGCGGCAGGCTCGCGCGCGTCTTCTCGTCGTGCAACATCGCTTCCGCCATCTTGTCGATCACGTTGAGGCTTGCCGTCGGATTCAGCAGGCCGGGAATGCCGACGCGTTCTCCGCCCGCAACGAGCAACTCGGCGAGCGCGAAGGCTACGATTAGTCCGCGCTCCAGCTTGCTGTCGCGCGCCTCGCGCGAGGCAAAGGCCATCGAGGGCGAGCGGTCAGGCCAGATCCAGACCGTGTGCGAGGCTTCCCATTCGAGCTCGCGGACATAGAGATGGTCGTCACGGGCCGAGCGGCGCCAGTCGACATTCTGCGACGGCTCGCCCGAGACGAAGCGGCGGTACTGCCAGAAATTTTCGCCGGCGCCGGCGCGGCGCCTTCCATGCAGGCCGTGGATGACGTTGGCGGCGATGCGGCGGGCCTCGAGCACCAGACGCGGCAGCGAAGCGGCGAGCGTGCGACTTTCGCCATCGGCACGTCGAACCGCAAGGATCTCCTCGTTCTGGTGCCTGTTGTCTGCTGCCATCAACCGATCCGTGTCTTCAATTGCCGGATCACGTCCGGAATCGTGCGGCCTTCGGCGCGCGCCTGGAACGTCAGCGCCATGCGGTGCTTCAGCACGGGTTCGGCGAGGTCGAGCACGTCGTCGACCGAGGGCGCGAGGCGCCCGTCGATCAGCGCACGTGCGCGCACCGCGAGCATCAAGGCCTGGCTGGCGCGCGGACCTGGGCCCCAGGCGATCAGCTTGCCGGCCTCGCCGCCCTCAGTGCCGGGACGCGCGGCGCGGACCAGCGACAGGATCGCCTCCACGACGGAATCGCCGACCGGCAGGCGCCGGATCAGCCGCTGCGCGGTGATCAGCGTCTCGGCATCCATCGACGGTTTGGCCGCGGCTTCTTCGGCGCCGGTGGTCTCGAACAGGATGCGGCGCTCCGCATCGCGATCGGGATAGTCGACGTCGATCTCCATCAGGAAGCGGTCGAGCTGGGCTTCGGGCAGCGGATAGGTGCCTTCCTGCTCCAGCGGGTTCTGCGTCGCGAGCACGTGGAACGGCTTGGGCAGATCGTGTCGCACGCCGGCAACGGTGATGTGCTGCTCCTGCATCGCCTGCAAGAGCGCCGACTGGGTGCGCGGGCTGGCGCGGTTGATCTCGTCGGCCATCAGCAACTGCGCGAACACGGGACCGGCGATGAAGCGGAAGGCGCGCTTGCCCGCGGTGCTCTCGTCCAGCACCTCGGCGCCGAGAATGTCGGACGGCATCAGATCGGGGGTGAACTGGATGCGCTTGGCGTCGAGACCGAGCGTGACGCCGAGCGTCTCCACCAGCTTGGTCTTGGCGAGGCCCGGCACGCCGATCAGGAGCGCATGGCCGCCGGAGAGAATGGTGACCAGCGTGTTCTCGATCACGCGATCCTGGCCGAAGATGACGGAGGCGATCGCTTCCTTTGCGGCGCGAATCTGGCTCGACACCTGCTCGGCCGAACGGACGATCCCGTCCTCGAGTTTCTCGACACTGTCTGCACCAGCCATTCGATCCGCTCCTTCTTGACGATGCGCGCACATTGGCGCGTCGTCATCATCTGTCGTCATCTCGGCCCTCATGCTAAACCTGAGCGAAGGCCATGTATTCGTTGAATTAACCTATCCCCACCTTATCGGTGCTTCGGGGTATGTACGGCATCACGAAGTGGCGAGAATGACATCCCGACCACATCTCAGGATATGTGCACCAAACGTGCCAGATTGAAGGTAGGAAACTTTAAGGCAAACAATGGCGAAGCAAGGGCAGAGCGATTCCGGCAGGGAAACTACGGGCCTCGGGAGCAAGGGTCTCGAAGGGCTCACCACGGCCGCCAATCAAGCTGCGACATCGGGTCCGGCCGGACGCAAGGGCCTGCCGCCGGTTCACCTGTGGAATCCGCCATTCTGCGGCGATCTCGACATGCGAATCGCGCCTGACGGCACCTGGTTCTACTTGGGAACGCCAATCGGACGTCCTGCCCTGGTCCGCCTGTTTTCGACCATCCTCAAGCGCGAGGGCGACAAGCATTTCCTGGTCACGCCCGTGGAGAAGGTCGGCATCCGCGTCGACGACGCGCCGTTCATTGCCGTGGAAATGCAGACCGGGGAAGACGTGCGCGGCCGCCTGCTCAGGTTCCGCACCAATGTCGACGATTGGGTCGATTGCGAAAAAGGCCACGGCCTCAGATTCGAGGCGGCCGAGGACGGCGGATTGACGCCCTACTTGCACGTCCGCGCCGATCTCTGGGCCAAGGTCACAAGGGCGCTCTATTACGATCTGGTTGACATGGGCGAGGAGCGGATGGTCGATGGCCAGCCGATGTTCGGTGTCGAGTCGGCCGGCGAGTTCTTCGCCATGGCCGATGCCAGTCAGGTGAGGGACGCACTTTGAACGAGCCGTTGCTGAAGGTGGAGCCGGCGACGATCAGCTCGACGGAATTCTTCGCGCGGGCCCGCACGCGGCTCACTTTCGATGTGCCGCCGGGCCTGGTCGATCCGCATATCATTCCGCGCACCGGAGACTCCGGCAACGACCGCATGCTCGAGATCATCGCGCGCGAGCAGCCGGTGCGGCCGGCGGCGGTCCTGATCGCGGTGGTCGACCATCCCGAGCCCACCATCCTGCTGACGCAGCGCTCGGCCCATCTCAACGACCATGCCGGTCAGATCGCGTTTCCCGGCGGCAAGATCGACGCGACCGATTCCTCGCCGCTGGATGCGGCGCTGCGCGAGGCCGGCGAGGAAGTCGGGTTGAAGCGGGAATTCATCGACCCGGTCGGCTATCTCGACCTTTATGGCACCGCGTTCGGCTTCCGCATTCTGCCGACGGTCGCGAAGGTGAAGCCGGGATTCACGCTTGCGATCAACGAGGCGGAGGTGGTCGATGCGTTCGAGGTGCCGCTATCCTTCCTGATGGATCCGGTGAACCACCAGGTGCACAGCAAGGAATTCCGCGGCATGGCGCGGTCCTATTACGCGATGCCGTTCGCGGAACGCTACATCTGGGGTGCGACGGCCGGAATGTTGCGTGTGCTGTATGAGCGGATCTATTCATCATGATCCGGACGATTCTGACCGAGATCGGAATCTTCCTGGTCCCGTTCGCGGTCTATGCCATCTTCCTCATCGCGACGCGGTCCGGCGTGACGCTGCCGGCGTCATGGCCGCTCGACATGATCGCAAAGCTGACGCTGGTGGCGCTGGTGATGGTCATCGTGAGCTTCGTGCTGCTGGCCGAATTGACTGGCGCGCCGCCGAATTCGACCTACGTTCCAGCCCATATCGAGAACGGCAAGCTGGTGCCGGGAGTTGAGAAATGAGCGAGGTGCGCCTGTTGTCCGACGCGCCATGGCTCGCTTCCGGGCCTGCGGCGCGCGTACTCGACCTGCTCAACGCCGACGGCGAGGAAGCGCGGGTGATCGGCGGGGCCGTGCGCAACGCCTTGATGCAGATTCCGCTCGGCGACATCGACATCGCGACCACGGCGCTGCCGGAGGAGGTGATGCGGCGTGCCAAGTCCGCCGGCATCAAGGGCGTGCCGACCGGCATCGAGCACGGCACCGTCACGCTGGTGATCGACGGGCACCCCTATGAAGTCACCACGCTGCGCGAGGACACCGAGACCTTCGGCCGCAAGGCCAGGGTCGCGTTCGGCCGCGACTGGGTGCGTGACGCCGAGCGGCGCGACTTCACCATCAACGGCCTGTCGGTCGACGCCTCGGGCGTCGTGCACGATCACGTCGGCGGCCTCGCCGACATCGAGGCGAGGCGCGTGCGCTTCATCGGCGATCCCGACCAGCGCATCGCCGAGGACTATCTGCGCATCCTGCGCTTCTTCCGTTTTCATGCCGCTTATGGCGCGGGCGAGGTCGATCGCGCCGGTTATCTTGCCTGCATCGGCGGGCGCGCGGGACTTTCCGGCCTCTCGGCTGAGCGGATCCGTATGGAGATGCTCAAGCTCGTGGTCGCGAACGGCGCCGCGAGCGCGGTGGTCGCGATGGGTGACGGCGGCTTGCTGCAGCCGCTGTTTGGCGGCGTTGCCTATACCGGGCCGTTCGCGGCGATGATCGAAATCGAGCGGCTGATGGTGCTCGCGCCGAGCGCGATGCGAAGGCTCGCCGCGCTGACGGTCGCCGTGACGGAGGACGCGCGGCGCATCGCCAGCCGGCTGCGGCTCTCCAACGCCGAGGCCAAGGCGCTCGATTCGATGGGCCATCGCTGGTGGCGCTTGCCCGCCATGGACGAGGCGCATGCCAGGCGAAGGCTCTACCGGCTCGACGAGGAGCCCTATCGCGACCGGGTGCTATTGGCCTGGGCGCGAACCGGCGCGGGCCAGGACGTCGATCAGTGGCGCGCGCTCGCCACGCTGCCGGAGCGCTGGCGCGCCCCTCACTTTCCATTGCGGGCCTCGGATTTCATCGCGCGCGGCATTGCCGAGGGACCGGCACTCGGCCATGTCCTGACCCTGGCGGAGGATGCCTGGCTGGCCGCGGACTTTCCGCTGGAGCCGAAGATACTGTCCGATATCGCCGACCAGACCGCGGCCCGTTTCACCCGCGATCATCGGCTTTGAATTTCCTCTGAGTTTTCTTGCCGGCGTCTCGATGCCGCCGTGATCCGCGGCGGCACGGTGGCAATTGGCTGAACGACGATCGGTCGAACGTCGCATGGAGACGATGCTGCCGGCACCTGCCAGTCAGCATCGCGCCAAAAGATCACGCCGCCTTGCGCTTCTTCTTGCGGTCGCCGTCGTCGTCTTCGTCCTCTTCTTCCGCGTCGTCCTCGTCTTCGTCGTCTTCCTCTTCATTGTCCTCCGGATCGAGCTCGGTCGATTCGAGCGCGACAAGCGGCAAGGTTTCGCGAAACAGATCGCCGTCCGTACCCATCCACAGGCACTCGACCTTGTCCTCGTCGATTTCGACGACCGTGATCGGATGGCCGCCGGACTTCAGCATGACAACATCGCCTGGTTTCAGTTCCATGATTTTTCCCTCCGCGCTGGATAACGCGGGCGGCAGGCTAGCGACCGGTGATGACAGTCAAATCACGGCCGGCGCCTGGCGCAGTGGATTTGCTGTGAAATCAGCCGCTGCGTTATTTGCGCGCGGCAGGAAGCAGCTCGCCGAGCGAGCGGATGATGCGGTCGGGCTTGACCGTCGAGCCTTCGGGCAGGCCGTCGCCATGCACGTCCATCCAGATCGAGTAGATGCCGAGACGCTGCGGCGTCACGACTTCCCATTCGAGGTTGTCGCCGATCATCCAGGTCTCCTCGGCGGTGACGCCGAGCGCCTGCATGGCGTGCAGATAGGCGCGGTCCTCGGGCTTGCCGAAGCCGTGCTCGCCTTCGATCTGGATGTGGTGGAAGCGGTGCGCCAGCTCGAAGCGCTCGACCTTGGCGCGCTGCATGTCCGCGGCGCCGTTGGTGACCAGCGCGAGCCTGATGCCGAGCGCCTTGAACCGGTCGATCGCCTCATGCGCACCCGGAAACACGAACATCTCCTCCTCGCGATAGGCGGTGAAGCGGTCGGCGAGGCGAACGGCGAGATCGTCGGGCAGGGCGCGATGGCCGGCCGCCGCAAGCGCGGCAAAGCCGCCCTTGACCGTCAGGTGCCGCGCCTCGGCGAGCTTCATCCGCCAGATCGGCTCGGCGGTCGACCAGAATTGCCGTGCATAGGCCAATAGCGCGGTCGCGACCTGGTCCGGCGGCAGCGGCGCAAGCTCCTCGGCAAACTCGTTCGCGATCGTGTTCCAGGCGATCTCCGGCCGGCCATAGGCCGACAGGATGGTGTCGTCCATGTCGATCAGCATGGCGCGCGGCAGCTTCATCGTGGTCATGGCCACTTCACCTCCGGGGGCAGCGACGACAGGATGGAGTCCACATTGCCGCCGGTCTTGAGTCCGAAGATGGTGCCGCGGTCGTAGAGCAGGTTGAACTCGACATAGCGGCCGCGCCGGATCAGCTGCTCCTCGCGATCCTCCGCGGTCCAGCTCGTCGCGAAATTGCGCCGCACGATCTCAGGATAGATCTTCAGGAAGGCGCGGCCGACATCCTGGGTGAAGGCGAGGTCGGCGTCCCAGTCGCCGCTGTCGTGCCAGTCGTAGAAGATGCCGCCGATGCCGCGCGCCTCTTTCCGGTGCGGCAGGTAGAAATAGTCATCGCACCACTTCTTGTACTTGTCGTAGTCGGCAACGCCGTTCGGCTGCGCGCAGGCCTGTTTCATCGCGGCATGGAAGGCGATCGTGTCGGCATCCTCCTGCGTCCGCCTCCGCTCCAGCACCGGCGTGAGGTCGGCGCCGCCACCGAACCAGGCCTTGGTGGTGACGACGAAGCGGGTGTTCATGTGCACGGCGGGCACGTTCGGATTGCGCATATGCGCGATCAGCGAGATGCCGGAGGCCCAGAACTTCGGGTCTTCCGCGGCGCCCGGGATCTGTGCGCGAAACTCGGGCGCGAACTCGCCGTGCACGGTCGAGCAGTGCACGCCGACCTTCTCGAACAGGCGGCCGTGCATCATCGACATCACCCCGCCGCCGCCCGGCTTGCCGGTGTGGTCGGTGCGGTCCCAGGGGGTCCGCACGAACCGGCCGGAGGCGTCGGGATAAAGCGTGGACGGGGCGTCGTCCTCGAGCTTCTCGAAGGCGGCGCAAATGTCGTTGCGCAGCGCCTCGAACCAGCCGCGCGCACGCGCCTTGCGGTCCTCGATGATGGCGGGATCTGTTGGCAGCATGATTAACCTTGCGGGCCGAAATAGGTGCAGCTCTCGTTGCAGCTGTCGCGATGGACGCTGACGCGGGTCAGCTTGCCTGCGTGCTGCAACTGCTCCCAGATGAAGCGCGACAGATTCTCCAGCGTCGGCACGCCGAGCGCCTCGATCTTGTTCAGGAACTTATGGTCGAGCGTCTTCTGCACCTCGGCCATCGCGCGTTCGAGCAGGCCGAGATCGACCACCATGCCGGTTTTCAGATCGGGCGTGCCGCGCACGGTGACTTCGGCGCGGAAGGAGTGACCGTGAATCTCCTCGCTGGCGGCGCCAAAGGTCGTTCCGGACAGCGCATGCGCAGCCTCGAACCGAAACGCTTTCGTCAATTCCCACATCTCGTTCAACAATCCGATTCTGTTAGTTTATCTGATGCCGAGCGATTTATGCGTCTGCACGCTGAGCCGCCATTGCGGATGGCGCAGGCAGTAGTCGATCGCCTGCGCGGTGTTCCTGATGACCTCGGGCCCATCCATCGGCTGCAGCGAGAAGCGCTCGAAGGCAAGCCCCGCGAAATCCTCCGGTGTGTTCTCCACCTGCGGATAGACCAGTTTGAGCTCGTGCCCCTTGCGCACCACGAGCTCGGCTGCAGCCTTGGGGCTGACGCAGATCCAGTCGAGTCCCTCCGGCGCGGGGATCGTGCCGTTGGTCTCGACGCCGATCTCGAAGCCGCGGGCGTGGAGCGCTTCGATCAGCTCGGCATCGACCTGGAGCAGCGGCTCGCCGCCGGTCAGCACGACGTAGCGATCGGCTTCGCCCCCGGTCCATTGCGCGGCAATGGTGTCCGCGAGTTCCTCGGCCGAAGCATAACGGCCGCCGAGGGTGCCATCGGTGCCAACGAAATCGGTGTCGCAGAACTTGCAGGTCGCGTCGGCGCGGTCGGCCTCGCGGCCGCTCCAGAGATTGCAGCCGGCAAAACGGCAGAACACGGACGCACGCCCGGCATGGGCGCCTTCGCCTTGCAGGGTCAGGAAGATCTCCTTGACCGCGTAACTCACCAAAAATCCCTTAAGTTGCCGAACCGGCAATTCCCGAACCGGCGCTTCCTGAACCGGTCTGCCGCAGCGCCTCGCCGACGGCCATGGCCGCCGTGACGGCCACATTGAGCGAACGCATCGTCGGCCGGATCGGAATCACCAGCCGCGCATCCGCAGCCGCCACCACCGCGTCGGTCACCCCTGCCGTCTCGCGCCCGAACAGCAGCACATCGGAGGCCGTATACGCGAAATCAAGATAGGATTTCGCCGCCTTGGTCGTGAACAGCACCAGCCGGCATCCGGCCTCGGCCCGCCATTCCTCGAATTTCGACCACGAGTCGTGACGCTTCAACCGCACATGGTCGAGATAGTCCATACCCGCCCGGCGGAAATTCCGGTCCGAGGTGTCGAATCCCGCCGGTTCGATGATATGGGCTGCCACGTCCAGACAGGCGCAGAGGCGCAGAATTGTCCCTGTATTCTGGGGGATGTCGGGCTGGAACAGCGCGATCTGCATGGTGCGGGCGGCCTGTGAAATCCGGATGAAATTGTCTCAATAAAACATCGCTCGGCGCGGATTTCGTGCATTGCACGTGTGCGAGCCGTTAGCGGGCTTGCGCTCGCCCGGCAAGGGTGCCAATAGAACGATTCTGGACTGCTGTTCCGCCATTTGGGGTGGGGAATAGCGGTTTTCTGCCGCCGCGGGGGGGCCGCGGGCGCCGGCAGCCTTTCCTGAGGCGCGTCCTGCGTCTCCGGGGCGGTTCCACCGGTAGCACAAGAAGAAAGGGTTGGAATCGTGACGACAGCGTCTTCGGCGGACCATCCGACACGCCGTGATTTCCTCTTTGTTGCAACCGGAGCTGCCGCCGCGGTCGGCGCAGCCGCCACCGTCTGGCCGCTGGTTGCGCAGATGAACCCGGATGCCTCGACCATCGCCGCCGGTGCGCCGATCGAGGTCGATCTCAGCCCGATCGCCGAGGGCCAGGACATCAAGGTGTTCTGGCGCGGCAAGCCGATCTACATCAGCCACCGCACCAAGAAGCAGATCGAGGAAGCGCGAACGTGGCGAGCCTGCCCGATCCGCAGACCGACGAGGCCCGGGTCAAGTCCGGTCACGATCAATGGCTGGTCGTGATCGGCATCTGCACCCATCTCGGCTGCATCCCGATCGCTCATGAAGGCAGTTACGACGGGTTCTTCTGCCCCTGCCATGGTTCGGTTTACGATACGTCCGGCCGCATCCGCCAGGGCCCTGCGCCCTCGAACCTGGCCGTGCCGCCGTACCAGTTCGTTTCCGACACCAAAATCCAGATCGGCTAAGTCCCGGCCCCTCCGGGATTTCAGCTTCCACTTGGACCCATCGCGTCGTTTTTCTTCTTCAGGATCGCATCAATGAGCGGACCATCTGATTTCCAACCGAGCAACCCCGCCTTGAAGTGGATCGAGCGGCGCCTGCCGATCTTTGGTCTCATCCATTCCTCCTTCGTCGCCTATCCCACCCCGCGCAACCTGAACTATTGGTGGACCTTCGGTGCCATCCTCTCCTTCATGCTGGGGATACAGATCCTGACCGGCGTGATCCTGGCGATGCACTACACGCCGAATGCCGATCTCGCCTTCAAGTCGGTCGAGCTGATCGTCCGCGACGTGAACTACGGCTGGCTGCTGCGCAACATGCACGCGGTCGGCGCCTCGATGTTCTTCGTCGCCGTCTACGTCCACATGTTCCGCGGCCTGTACTACGGGTCCTACAAGGAGCCGCGCGAGGTGCTGTGGATCCTCGGCGTCATCATCTACCTCCTGATGATGGCGACCGGCTTCATGGGCTACGTGCTGCCCTGGGGCCAGATGAGCTTCTGGGGCGCCACCGTCATCACCAACCTGTTCTCCGCCGTTCCCTATGTCGGCGAGAGCATCGTGACGCTGCTGTGGGGCGGCTATTCGGTCGGCAACCCGACGCTGAACCGCTTCTTCTCGCTGCACTATCTGCTGCCCTTCGTGATCGCGGGCGTCGTCGTGCTCCACGTCTGGGCGCTGCACGTCGCCGGTCAGAACAATCCTGACGGCGTCGAGCCGAAGACGGAAAAGGACACGGTGCCGTTCACGCCGCATGCCACCATCAAGGACATGTTCGGCGTCGCCTGCTTCCTGCTGCTGTACGCCTGGTTCATCTTCTACATGCCGAACTATCTCGGCGACGCCGACAACTACATTCCGGCGAACCCGGGCGTGACGCCGCCGCACATCGTGCCGGAATGGTATTACCTGCCGTTCTACGCGATCCTGCGCTCGATTCCGGACAAGCTCGCTGGCGTCATCGCGATGTTCGGGGCGATCATCATCCTGTGCTTCCTGCCCTGGCTCGACGGCGCCAAGACCAGGTCGTCGAAGTACCGTCCGCTCGCCAAGCAGTTCTTCTGGATCTTCGTCGCGGTCTGCATCCTGCTCGGCTATCTCGGCGCGCAGCCGCCGGAGGGCATCTACGTCATTGCGGGCCGGGTCCTGACGGTCTGCTACTTCGCCTACTTCCTGATCGTGCTACCGCTGCTCGCGCGCATCGAGAAGCCGCGGCCGGTGCCGAACTCGATCGCAGACGACGTGCTGGCGAAGAGCAAGGGCAGGGCCGCGACCGCGGCCTCTGTAATGCTCGCGATGGTGGTGGCCGGCAGCCTGCTCGTCGGCGGCACCCAGAACGCCAAGGCAGATGAGGGCGGCACTGCGCCGCCGGCCCAGAAGTGGTCGTTCTCCGGCCCTTTCGGCAAGTTTGACCGTGGTTCGCTGCAGCGCGGCTTGAAGGTCTACAAGGAAGTCTGCGCGGCCTGTCACGGCCTGTCCTATGTCGCCTTCCGCAACCTCGCCGAGGCCGGCGGGCCCGGCTATTCGGTGGCGCAGGCGTCGGCGTTTGCTTCCGAGTACAAGGTCAAGGACGGTCCGAACGATGCGGGTGACATGTTCGAGCGTCCGGGCCGGCCGGCGGACTATTTCCCCTCGCCGTTCCCGAACGAGCAGGCTGCGCGTGCGGCGAACGGGGGTGCGGCGCCGCCCGACCTGTCCCTGATTACCAAGGCGCGCTCCTACAAGCGCGGCTTCCCGCAGTTCGCGATCGACTTCTTCACCCAGTACCAGGAGCAGGGACCGGATTACGTCGACGCCATCCTGCAGGGCTTCGAGGACAAGGCTCCGGCCGGCGTCACCATCCCGGAGGGCTCCTACTTCAACAGGTACTTCCCGGGCCATGCCATCAAGATGCCGAAGCCGATCAGCGACGGCCAGGTGACCTATGACGACGGCTCGCCGGCTACGGTCGCCCAGTACGCCAAGGACGTCACCACGTTCCTGATGTGGACGGCCGAGCCGCACATGGAAGCGCGCAAGCGGATCGGCATGCAGGTGTTCTTCTTCCTGGTCGTCTTCGCGTTCCTGATGTACTTCACCAAGCGCAAGGTCTGGGCCAACGCCCACTGATCTCGGCTACGGTATAGCGAGTTTGAAAAAGCCCCTTCGGGGGCTTTTTTGTTTGTAATCTCTCCGTCATTCCGGGGTGACGCGGTAGCATCGAACCCGGAATGACAGTGTCGTCAATTGCGTCGGCCGCCGAGTGCGGACAAGATGCCGGCCAATCAGCCGGCAAACATTGCGGAGGAACTCATGGGAACCGCCATCACCTTCAAGCGCCCGGACGGCAAGGACGCCTCGGGCTATCTCGCCAACGCCGCTCGCGGCAACGCGCCGGGCGTGGTCGTGATCCAGGAATGGTGGGGGCTGTCGGACCAGATCAAGGGTCTGTGCGACCGCTTTGCGCTGGCAGGCTTCGATGCGCTGGCGCCCGATCTCTACAAGGGGAAGGTCGTGCCCTATCACGACACCGATTCCGCCAACAAGGAGATGAGCTCGCTCGACTTCATGGACGCCACCACGCAGACCGTGCGCGGCGCTGCGCAATATCTTGCGCGCAATGGCGCCAAGGTCGGGCTGACCGGCTTCTGCCTCGGCGGCGCCGTGACCATCATCGGCGCGGTGCATGTGCCGGAATTGACCGCGGGTGTCGTGTTCTACGGCATTCCGCCCGAGCAGGCGGCCAAGCCCGCCGACGTCAGGATCCCGCTCCAGGCTCACTTCGCCAACAAGGACGATTGGTGCACGCCGGAGCTGGTCAATGGCTTCGAAAAGGCCATGAAGGCCGCCGGCAAGTCGCTGGAGCTGTTCCGCTATGACGCCGAGCACGCCTTCGTCAACGAGCAGCGCCAGGCCGTGCACGACCGCGAAGCCGCCGAGCTCGCCTGGGGCAGCGCCACGGACTTCTTCAAGAAGCACCTAGGGTAGGTGTATCCTCAAGCAAGCTGTCGTCCCTGCGAAAGCAGGGACCCATACGCCGCGACCGCCGTAATGGGCAGATTGGTAGTCATGCGCCAGCAACTGCACCCTGTGGTTATGGGTCCCGGCGTTCGCCGGGACGACAGGTGAGTGTGAGGCGCGCCATCTCACTACGCATAGCTCGTCGCCCGGATTGCGTTGCGCTTCATCCGGGCTACCGACTGTCAGCTGTTATTTCGCACCCCGTCCCACCACGGGCAGGTCCCGGACATCAGCTTGAAATTGCCTTCCATCACCTGCACCGGCGCGCGCTTGCCCTCGGCGGCGGCACGCATCCGCATCTCGCGCGCGACGGCGCGGTCCTCCGGCGACAGCCAGACCCGCTCGTGGCCCCACAGGCTCGGGCCGTCATGCATCTCGAACGGTGTCCAGTTCGCGGGATCGATCTCGCGGCCGCCCCAGCCGCACTCGACCATGAAGGCGGACGGCGATTTGGCGTAGAACGACGTCATCAGGTCGTTGGTGTGGCGGCCGAGCGTGACGTTGACCCGGTCTTCCTGCTGCGCGACGTCATAGGCTTGGCCGACATCGTCGAGCGAGAACAGTTCCACCATCAGATGATGCATGCCGTTCGTGCCGGTCTCGATCAGCGCCAGCGAGTGGTGGCGGGCATTGATGTGGAAGAAATAGGCGCGGAACGGCTTTTCGATGTAGTCGCTGAGGCCGAAGCCGAGCACGTCGACATAGAAGCTCATCACCGGGGCGATGTGCTCGACGGTCAGCACGGCGTGGCCGAGGCCGAGTGGCCCGGTGCGGAAGCCGGAGATCGAGCGGCCCGGCCTGAACGGCGTGTCGTCGATCTCGGCGCCATGAAACGCCTCGAGACGATTGCCGGCGGGATCCCGAAACGAGATCAAGCCGCGCACCCGCCTGCTATCTGCGAGCGCCTGCGGCTCTGATATCACCGCTACGCCGGCGCGCTCCAGCCGTGCCGCCAGCGCGTCGAGGGCCGCACTGTCAGCCACCTCCCAGCCGAAGAACCGGGTGCCTTCGCCCTGCGCGCGGTCGATCACGATGCGCTGCTTGCGGTCGTCCATCCGGAACGCGAGCAGCGAATTGCCGCGCTCAACCGCCTGCAGCCCGACGAGGCCAGTGCCGAACTGCCGCCAGTCGTCGAGCGCGTCGGAGCCGAAGCCGGCATATCCGAGACCCAAAATCGCCATCTGCGCCTCCGCCATCCGTCTGTTTTTTGGGCGGACGACCCGCCGCCATTTCGACGAATGCTACGCGGTTTCTTGCCCCTTCAAACCCCGAAAATGCCGTCCAGGGGGCGTCCCGCCCTGGGGCAGGGCTGTCAGGCCATCTCTTGACACGGCCCGCGCCGGGTGGTGAGTAACGGGCCATGAGCACCGTTGCCAGCCCATCCCGTCGTTGGTGGCCCACCTTTTCATAGGTGGCCGGTGCGTTTTCTTTTTTCACAAACGTCGAAGGTCGCCATCGCAGTGCGACCGATGGTTAGTTTATTCGCCCTTCGTTTGTCCTGTGTGGCGTTCCCTCGGCAAGTTTCGTAAGAGGACCCCATGAACAGGACCGTCTTTGCCCTCCCGGCCCGAAGCGACTATGTGACCAATGGCGGCCTTGCGATCACGCGCGTGGCGGAGCAGTTTACCGGCGGCGCCAACAGGCTCGACGACCTCGTCAACCTGCTCGACCGCCGCCGCGGCGTGGTGCTGTCTTCGGGCACGACCGTGCCGGGCCGCTATGAGAGCTTCGATCTCGGCTTTGCCGATCCGCCGCTGGTGCTGGAGACGTCGGGCACCAACTTCTCGTTGCAGGCGCTGAACCCGCGCGGCGGGGTCTTGATCGCCTTCCTCGGCGACGTGCTGCGCGAGCCCTGCGTGGTGATCTCCGAGAAGTCGGCCACACGCCTTGCCGGCCACATCATCCGCGGCGATGCGCCGGTCGAGGAGGACCAGCGCACGCGGCGCGCCAGCGTGATGTCGCTGGTGCGTGACCTCGTCGCCGCCTTGTACGCCAATGATGACGGGCTGCTCGGCCTGTTCGGCGCCTTCGCCTACGACCTCGTCTTCCAGATCGAGGATCTCGTGCAGAAGCGCCCGCGCGAGGCCGACCAGCGCGACATCGTGCTCTATGTGCCCGATCGCCTGCTGGCCTATGACCGCGCCACCGGGCGCGGTGTGGTGCTCTCCTACGACTTCGCATGGAACGGCAAATCCACGGCCGGCCTGTCGCAGGAGACCGCGCCGAGCCTCTACGCCAGGAACGGCCGGCAGGGCTTCGCCGATCACGCGCCTGGCGAATATCAGGCCACCGTCGAGACCGCGCGCGCGGCCTTCGCGCGGGGCGATCTGTTCGAAGCCGTGCCGGGGCAGCTCTTCGCCGAGCCCTGCGACCGCTCGCCGGCCGAAGTGTTCCAGCGGCTCTGCGTCATCAACCCGTCGCCCTATGGCGCGCTGATGAATCTCGGAGAGGGCGAGTTTCTGGTCTCGGCTTCGCCGGAAATGTTCGTGCGCTCGGACGGTCGCCGGGTCGAGACCTGCCCGATCTCGGGCACGATCGCGCGCGGCGCCGACGCGATCGGCGATGCCGAGCAGATCCGCCAGCTGCTGAACTCGGAAAAGGACGAGTTCGAGCTCAACATGTGCACCGACGTCGACCGCAACGACAAGGCGCGCGTCTGCGTGCCGGGCACGATCAAGGTGCTGGCGCGCCGCCAGATCGAGACCTATTCGAAGCTGTTCCACACCGTCGATCATGTCGAGGGCATGCTTCGCCCCGGCTTCGACGCGCTCGACGCCTTCCTCACCCATGCCTGGGCGGTGACCGTCACAGGCGCACCAAAGCTCTGGGCGATGCAGTTCGTCGAGGATCACGAGCGCTCGCCGAGGCGCTGGTATGCGGGGGCGATCGGCGCGGTGAATTTCGACGGCAGCATCAACACCGGCCTCACCATCCGCACCATCCGCATGAAAGATGGGCTCGCCGAGGTGCGCGTCGGCGCCACCTGCCTGTTCGATTCCGATCCTGCCGCGGAGGACCGCGAGTGCCAGGTCAAGGCTGCGGCGCTGTTCCAGGCGCTGCGCGGCGATCCGCCAAAGCCGCTGTCGACCTTTGCACCCGATGCCACCGGCTCGGGCAAGCAGGTGCTGCTGATCGACCACGACGACAGCTTCGTACACATGCTCGCCGACTATTTCCGCCAGGTCGGCGCCAGCGTCACCGTGGTCAGGCACGTCCATGCCCAGGACATGCTCAAGCAGAAGAGGTGGGATTTGCTGGTGCTGTCGCCCGGCCCGGGCAGGCCCGAAGATTTCGGGATCAAGAAGACCATCGATGCGGCGCTGGAGAACAAGCTGCCGGTATTCGGCGTCTGCCTCGGCGTGCAGGCGATCGGCGAATATTTCGGCGGCGAGCTCGGCCAGCTCACCCATCCCGCCCATGGCCGGCCCTCGCGGGTCCAGGTGCGCGGCGGGCGCTTGATGCGCAATTTGCCGAACGAGATCGTCATCGGCCGCTATCACTCGCTCTATGTCGAGCGCGACAGCATGCCGGAGGTGTTGTCGGTCACCGCCAGCACCGAGGACGGCGTCGCCATGGCGCTCGAGCACAAGACCCTGCCGGTGGCGGGCGTGCAATTCCATCCGGAATCGCTGATGTCGCTCGGCGGCGAGGTGGGCTTGCGTATTGTCGAAAATGCCTTCCGGCTTAATGTGAGTAGCAAGTGAAGGCAAAGTTTAACCATCGTCATTCCGGGATGGTGCGTTAGCACCAGACCCGGAATCTCGAGATTCCGGGTTCGATGCTTCGCATCGCCCCGGAATGACCCTCAGAGCGAAACGAATGACCTTTGACCACGACATCAAGGCGAGCGTCCGCACCATCCCCGACTATCCCAAGCCGGGCATCATGTTCCGCGACATCACGACCCTGCTCGCGGACGCGCGCGCGTTCCGCCGCGCGGTGGACGAGCTGGTGCATCCCTGGGCGGGGGCGAAGGTCGACAAGGTCGCCGGCATGGAGGCGCGCGGCTTCATCATCGGCGGCGCGGTGGCGCACCAGCTCTCGGCCGGCTTCGTGCCGATCCGCAAGAAGGGCAAGCTGCCGCACACCACCGTGCGCATCGCCTATTCCCTGGAATACGGCATCGACGAGATGGAGATGCATGTCGACGCGATCCAGCCTGGTGAACGCGTCATCCTGGTCGACGACCTCATCGCCACCGGCGGCACCGCCGAGGGCGCGGTGAAGCTGCTGCGCCAGATCGGCGCCAACGTCGTCGCCGCCTGCTTCATCATCGATCTGCCCGAGCTTGGCGGCGCCGCCAAGCTGCGCGCCATGGACGTGCCGGTGCGCACGCTGATGACGTTCGAGGGACATTGATCTCTTAGCCTCTCCCCGCTTGCGGGGAGAGGCCGGATCGCATCGAAGATGCGATCCGGGTGAGGGGGACTCTCCGCGCAGTCCAACTCTGACCGTGATTGCGGAAGCAGCCCCTCACCCCGACCCTCTCCCCGCAAGCGGGGCGAGGGAGCAGAGTTATCCCCGCTGCAGCAGCATGCTCAATTCGAGATCGCGGAACGTCATGTAGTTCCGCCGGGTCCACTGGTGCAGCTCGGTCGAGGCGTCCTTTTCCTGGCGCAGATAGCCGGTGAAGGAGAAGCTCAGCCGGTCGATATAGGTCTTGAGGAACACCGGCAGCGCGCGGAAGCGCAGCACCCGGCTGCCGGTCATGACCGGCGGCAGCTCGCCGCGCACCACGAACTCGTTGTCGATGACGATCAGCGCATTCGGCGGGATCATGCCGAGCAGCGTCTGGTAGCCGCGCACCGAGGCGCGGTCGGTGTCGGCGACGAACAGGATCTGCGGTGCGACATGGCGGCGCGCGGCCTCCTTCAACAGGCCGATCTCGTCGGTCATCTTGAAGAACTCGTCGAAGGCGTGGAAGCCGAGGTCGATCACCTTGGCAACGCCGTCATCGAGGATGACGCGGTCCATCAGCTGCATCTTGCCGTAGGTGTCGATCACGTCCGCGGTTTCCGTGACCTTCGGCAGATAGTCGAGCAGCGACGGCTCCTTCAGGTTGACGTCGAAGGCCGCCACGTTGCCGTTCTTGAGCAGCAGGAATTCGCTGAGGAGCCGCGCCAGCAGGGTCTTGCCGACCTGCGGGCGGGGCGAACAGATGATGTAGACGGGTGTGGATGACATCGCCCGCTATATCAGGCCAAATTTTCGCCTAATCCAGCCCCATCAAGGTCGAAGGTCCGACTATTTTTCGCCTTTGGCCGACTTGGCGCCGACGATGTCGGTCAGCCGGATGCGGTCGAACTCGCTCCAGACATTGGCCAGCCAGTGCCGGACATAGCCGCGCAGCACGAAGGAGTAGTTGGCGGCCTCGTCGTTGATGCCCTTGTTGGCGACGAATTTCAGGAACGGGACGGAAGAGACCTCGACCTGCTCATAGGCCATTTCGTTGAGCTTGGGGATGGTCAGCTCGGTCGCGTCCTTGATGCGGTGGAAATAGGAATTGTAGGTCGCCTGGTCCCACTGGAAGAACTGGGTGTCGTTGATGAAGTTCTTCACCAGGAAATATTTCGCGCCGCTCATGAAGCCCGCGGTCTCGGCGATCTCCTCCAGCGAGGCGATCGAGGGGCCCAGGATGTGGAACACGGCAAAGGTGATCTGCCCGGCCTTGGCGGCATCGAGGAAGCCGATGTCGCGCAGCGAGGCGAGGGCCGGCGAGAGCAGGCCGGCGCGGACGTCGATCACGGTCACCGACGGGCTCACCGCATTGAGCGTGTCGAAGATCTTCATCTGGTCCGCCGTCGTCGTCATGTCGACGATCTCGGTGATATCAGGGTGGAAGCGCTTCAGGGTTCCGCGCGGGGACTCCGTGTCGAACGCCCGCGTCGGCACGTTGTTGGCTGAGAAATAATCGAGCAAGGTCCGCGACACCGTGGTCTTGCCGACCCCGCCCTTGTCCGCGCCCACCACAACCACTGCCGGCTTTGCCATTGCTGTCCCCTAACGCGCGCCCCCGATCGCGAGGGCGATCGGCAAGTCCCCACACTGCTTTGGGCGCGAACATGGCAGAAACAAGGGAGAATTCAATTCCTTAAGGCGCCCACGATCGGTTTGGTGGGAATTTCCTTAATGGACTGAGTAAGCTAGGGCCATGATCCGGAAGAATGCGCAGCCGGTTTTCCGAGACAATCATGGTCAAATCAAACCGCTCAAGCGGTCAGCGGCGCGGGCCCCAAGGGCCCTGGAGCGGACCTTGAAGCGGACCAAACGGTCCCTGCCTGGGAGTTGTGCCCGGCAGCGGCGGCGGATTGTTCGGCTGCGCCGGCGGCGTATCGCTCCATGGGCCATGGGTCGCCGGCGGAGGCTGGTCGCCCGCCGCGGACGGCACATCCTGCGACTCCGTCTCGTCCGGCAGCGCCAGCGGACCGGGGTCGTGGCCGCCGGCGAACTTGACCAGCGCATCGACCCGGGACTGCACCGAGGGATGGGTCGCGAACAAATCGGCAAAGCCCTCGCGCGGATTGTCGACGCAGAGCTCCATCACCGCCGAGGTCGCGCCAGGCAGCTCGCCGCGGCCTTCGATCTTGCGCAACGCCGAGATCATCGCATCGGGGTTCTTGGTCAACTCCACCGATCCGGCATCGGCGAGGAATTCGCGCGAGCGCGACAGCGCGAGCTTGACCACTTGCGACAGCAGCCAGGCCAACACGATCAGCGCGACCGCGATGATGATCACGATGATCGCGCCGCCGCCCGAGCCCTTGCTGTCGCGGTCCGAGGAGGATGACGAGGAGCGAGAGGACGAAGACGACCAGCCGCCTCCGCCGCCGCTCGAGTTCCACGACAAGTTCGTGAACAGGCGGAAGAACAATTCGCCGAAGAATCCGACCACGCCGGCAATGATGACGGCGACGACCATGAGCTGCACGTCGCCGTTCTTGATGTGGGTCAGCTCGTGGCCCAGCACCGCCTCGATCTCCTTGTCGTTCAGCGCGTTCAACAGGCCGGTGGTGACGGTGATGGCGTATTGGCTCCGGTTCAGTCCGGTCGCGAACGCGTTCAGCGCCGGGCTCTCCATGATCTTCAGCTTCGGCATGGTGATGCCGCGCGAGATGCAGAGGTTTTCCAGCAGATTGTAGAGCCGCGGCTCCTCCTGCCGGGTCACGTCGTGGCCGCCGGTCACGGCGTCGATCATCGACTGGTGGAAGAAATAGGCGATCACGGTCCAGAGCGCCGCCGCGATCGTCGCCCACGGGAAGGCCGAGACCAGGTCGCGCGAGGCCCGCGTCAGATAATAGTCGACGGTGCGGCCGCTATCGATCATCACCTCGGCGACCAGTGCGCCGGCATAGACCAGCACGTAGACCAGCATGAACAGGCCGGCGAGCAGCAGCATCGAACGAAACTTGTTCGAGGCGATGTGCGTGTAGAGACCATACGCGGCCATGGTGCGCGTCCGCTTCCACCGTCATTCCGGGGCACGTGGCACGCGCGAACCCGGAATCTCGAGATTAGTGAGTGAGATGAGATTCCGGGTTCGATGCGTTGCATCGCCCCGGAATGACCGAAGGGGCGTCATCTCGAAGGAAGTAATCAGAACTTCACGCTCGGCGCCGCCTCGACCTCGGTGCGGCTGGCGCCGAGATCGAAGAAGTCCTTCTTGGTGAAGCCGAACATGCCGGCGAACAGGGCGGCGGGCATCTGCTGGATGCCGGTGTTGTATTCCTGGACCGCGTTGTTGAAGAAACGGCGGCTGGCCGCGATCTTGTTCTCGAGGTCGGAGAGCTCGCTGGCGAGCTGCTGGAAATTGGCGTTCGCCTTGAGGTCGGGATAGGCCTCCGACAGCGCGATCAGCCGGCCGAGCGCGCCGGAGAGCTGGTTCTCGGCGGCGGACACCTGCGCCGGCCCCTGCGCCGACATCGCCGAATTGCGCGCCTTGATGACGTCGTCGAGCGTACCGCGCTCATGCGAGGCGTAACCCTTCACGGTCTCGACCAGGTTCGGGACCAGGTCGTGACGCTGCTTGAGCTGCACGTCGATATCGGCGAAGGCCTGGCCGACGCGCTGGCTCAGCGCCACCAGGCGGTTATAGGCGCTGAAGGCGAACAGCACGAGGACGACGATGACGCCGAGAACGATCCAGCCGGTCGACATGACGGGGCAGCTCCTGATGGACGAGACGGCGGCACCGTAGCCCAAGATCGGGGCGCAGGGCAGCCCGCCGCGGAAAGGTGGGCAAGCGTTAGTCGGTGATGGCCGCAAATTAGTTCAATATCGTCGTCCCGGCGAAGGCCGGGACCCATACGCCGCGGCCCGCGGAAGGGGCGCAAGCGGCGACGACTTCACTCGCAACAAACCTCGGTGGTTATGGGTCCCGGCCTTCGCCGGGACGACGCAAGTAACTAGACCGCATCGCCCCAGCGCCAGTGCCGCGCGCGGGCGTAATCGCCCTTGGCTCGGCGCGGCACTCTGGCGACCGTGACGCCTTCGGGTGTGCACAGCTTGGCCGCGATCTCGACCTTGCCGAGATCCGGCTGCGCCAGCACGCGGGACAGGCGCGCTGCGGCCTTGGTGCGGCTCAGCGCGACATAGGCGAAGCGCTCGTCCTCGAACGGGACGTTGGCGCCCTTGAGCTGCTTGTGCGCGCGGGAGCGTTGCAGGCGCTGCGAGAAATGGCACCAGTCGGGCGCGACCAGCGGACAGCCGCCGTCATGCGGGCAGGGGGCAACGACATGCGCACCCGCAGCGATCAATCGCGCGCGGAGTGCGATGATCCGCGCATAGCCGGCGGGCGTGCCGGGCTCGACGACCAGCAGCGTGTCGCTGGTTTTCGACCACAGCGCATCGGCCAGCGCCCCGCGCTCCGCGTCGCCGAGCTCGCCGATCATGTAGCTGGCGACGACGAGGTCGGCGGGCTCGGCCTTGTCGAGCAGGGCACGCGCCTGGCCGAGTTCGTAGCTGATGTCATGCAGGCGAATGCTGCCGTGAAACAGCCCCTCGGCGAGCGTCCGCAACGCGCCGTTGGCATCAAGCGGATTGAAGTCCCGCAGCGACGCGAACGCTTCCGCGGCGGCCCAGGTCGCGGTGCCCGGGCCGGCGCCGACATCGAGCAGGCGCGCCGGCGCGAAGTCCGGCCTGATCTCGGTCAGCGCATTGAGACATGCCACGACCGCAGCATAGGTCGCCGGCATCCGCGCCAGCGCATAGGCTAGCGCATCGGTCTCGGTCCTGATCGTCGAGGAGCCGCCGCCTTCGCGATAGGTCTGCGAGATCACCGCCGCGCGGCCGGCGGCGTCGCTGCGCGACAGGCCTTCGAGCCTGGCGTTCAGGGCTGCTCTGAGTTCGGCGGGGAGGTCGGGTGAGGTCATGGCTCGCCGTCATTTGCACGTCATTCCGGCGCGATGCGCAGCATCGAACCCCAGGGGCGCAATTGCGCCCCTGGGGAATCTCGAGATTCCGGATATGGTCTTTCGGACCACTCCGGAATGACGGCATTTAATCGTTACGCCACGTTCTGGTCGAGGATGTCGACCGCGCCCTGCAGGTCGACCGACACCAGCTGCGAGACGCCGCGCTCGGCCATGGTGACGCCGAACAGGCGGTTCATCCGCGCCATCGTGATCGGGTTGTGCGTGATGATGATGAAGCGCGTATCGGTCGAGCTGGTCATCTCGTGCAGCAGGTTGCAGTACCGTTCGACGTTGTGGTCGTCGAGCGGCGCGTCGACTTCGTCCAGCACGCAGATCGGCGAGGGGTTGGTGAGGAACACCGCGAAGATCAGCGCCATTGCGGTCAGCGCCTGCTCGCCGCCCGAGAGCAGCGACAGCGTCTGCGGCTTCTTGCCCGGCGGCTTGGCGATGATTTCGAGGCCGGCCTCCAGCGGGTCGTCGCTCTCGATCAGATGCAGCGCGGCCTCGCCGCCGCCGAACAGCTCGACGAACAGGCGCTTGAAGTGGTTGTTGACGACCTCGAACGAGGTCAGGAGCCGCTCGCGCGCCTCCTTGTTGAGGCTCTGGATGCCCTGGCGCAGCCGCTTGATGGCCTCGACGAGGTCGTCGCGCTCGGTGGTCAGTGCGGTGTGCTGGGTCTCGACTTCCTTGAGCTCTTCCTCGGCGCGCAAATTGACGGCACCGAGCCGCTCGCGGTCGCGGCGCAGCTTTTCGAGCTCTTCCTCGACCTGCGCGACCGGCGGCAGCTCCTGGCCAGGTTCGATCTCGGCAAGGCCGGCGACCGCCTGCGGCTCGACCTCGAGCATGTCGCGGATCTCGCGCTCGATGTCGGCAAGGCGGCGGCGCGTGCCTTCCATGCGCTCTTCGGCGCGCGCGGTAGCTTCGCGGGATGAGGACAGCGCTTCGAGCGAGGCCTTGGCGACGCGATCGGTCTCCGCCATCGCGCTTTCCGCGGTGGCGAGCGCGTCGGCGGCCATGCGGCGGTCGTTCTCGGCGTACTCGATCTCGGTGATCAGCGCGCTGCGCTTCTCCGCGAACACTTCGGGCGCATTGGCGAGTTCCTCGCGCTCGGCCGACACCTCGGCGATGCGCGCCTCGACGGTCTCGACCTGCGAGGCGGCGCTGGCCTTGCGGTTCTGCCACTCGGTGCGCTCGGCGAGGATCGCCTGCACGCGGCGGTCGGCGAGCTCGGCTTCGCGTGCCAGCGCCTGCGCCTCGGCGCGGACTTGCGCCGCGGCCCGGCGCTGGTTGTCGATCTCGGCGCGAACCGCGGCGAGCTGGGCCTCGGTCTCGACACCCGGCGGCAGTTCGGCGAGCGCGGAAGCCGCGCTCTCATGCGCGGCCTCGGCCTCGGCGCGGTCGGCGGCGAGACGGCTGTGCGCTTCCGACAGCGTGGCCTTGCGCGCGGCGTGGCGGCTGATCTCGCGCTCGGCGGTGGCATGGCGCTCGCGCGCGGCGTCGGCCTCGCGGCGGGCGGCGCGGACGGCTTCGCGCGAGGCACCCTCGGCGGCGGACGCCGAGCGCAGTTCCTCTTCAGCCGTCTCCAGCGCCTGGCGCTTGGTGGCGGCATCGATGCGGGCCTGCTCCAGCTCGTTCTCGATATCGACGAGGCGGGCGCGCTCGGCAAGGCGGCGTGCGGCACCGGTGGGGGCGTGAGCCGCGGCGACAAAGCCGTCCCAGCGCCAGACGTCGCCCTCGGGCGAGACCAGCCGCTGGCCGGTCTTGAGCTGCGAGACCAGCTCCGCGCCGCGTTCCTTGGCCACGACGCCGATCTGGGCCAGGCGGCGTGCCAGTTCCGGCGGCGCCTGGACATGGTCGGCCAGCCGCTCGACGCCATCGGGCAGCGAAGGATCTTCGCCGGCCACGCCGACATTGGTCCAGCGCATCGGCGCCGACGGGTCGATCGGTGCATCGAGATCGTCGCCGAGCGCGGCGCCGATCGCCTTTTCAAAGCCCTTGTCGACGTTGATGCCGTCGATGATCGGCGGCCACAGATTCTTGGTCTCGCCATTGACGATCTTGGAGATCGTGCGCGCCTCGGTCTCGAGCCGCTGCACGCGCTTCTCCGCTTCGGTGAGCGGATTGCGCGAGGCTTCCAGCGTCTGCCGCGCGGCGGCGTGATGCGCCTCGCTGGTCTGCACGGCGGCCTCGGACTCGGCGAGCGTCTGCTGCGCCATCTCCATGGCGGCGGCCAGCGCGTCGATGTCGCCGAGATTGCCGGTCTCCTGCGCGAGCTTGGTTTCCTCGGCCTGGACGCTGGCGATCTCCTGATCGAGCCGCGCCAACCTGTCGCGGTGCGTGCGGACGTTGGCCTCGAGCTGGTTGCGCTTGGCGGTGAGGTCGGCGAGCGCCGTGGTGAGCTCGGCGAACTTCTGCTCGGTTTCGGTCAGCACAGCCTCGGCTTCGGCGACGCGTTCGTCGACGCCGGAGCGCTTCTCGACGCGCGACTTGATCTCTTCCTTCAGCTCGGCGTCTTCTGCGTCGAGCCGCTGCAGGGCGACGTCGGCGTCCATGGTCTGCTGCTGGGCGCGGGAGATGTCGCCTTCGAACTGCGCGAGGCGCCGCTCGAGCTCGGCGACGCGCTCCTTGGCGCGCTCTTCCTCGCGGTCGAGCAGCTCGCGGGCATTGGTCAGGCGCTGGAGCCCGGCTGCAGCGCGCGCTTCTGCATCGCGCAGTGCAGGCATCTCCGCAGCGCGGATCGCCTGGATGCGGGCGGCTTCGGCCTGGTGCTGGGTGCGCTCGGCCATCTCGCGCACCGCGAGATCGTGGGTCTGTCCGGACTCGTTGACGTCGGCATGCGCGCCGATCCAGCGCAGATGATACAGCGTGGCTTCGGCCTTGCGGACCTTGGCGGCGACCTCGCGATAGCGCACCGCCTGGCGGGCCTGCTTCTTCAGGCCTTCCATCTGGCCGGAGAGCTGGCCGATCACGTCCTCGACGCGGGTGAGGTTGGTTTCGGCCGCCTTCAGCCGCAGCTCGGCCTCGTGACGGCGGGCGTGCAGGCCGGCGACGCCGGCGGCGTCTTCCAGCACGCGGCGGCGCTGTTCCGGCTTGGCCTGGATGATCTCGCCGATCTTGCCCTGGTGGACGAGCGCCGGCGAGCGCGCGCCGGTGGCGGCGTCCGCGAACAGGATCTGTACGTCGCGGGCGCGCACGTCGCGGCCGTTGATGCGGTAGACCGAGCCGGCCTCGCGCTCGATGCGGCGGGAGACTTCCAGAAGCTGGCTGTCGTTCATCGCCGCCGGCGCGGTACGATCGGCATTGTCGATCGTCATCGTCACTTCGGCGTGGTTGCGCGCGGGACGGTTGCCGGAGCCGGCGAAGATCACCGCGTCCATGTCGGCGGCGCGCAGCGATTTGTACGAGGTCTCGCCCATCGCCCAGCGCAGCGCTTCGACGAGATTCGACTTGCCGCAACCGTTGGGACCGACCACGCCGGTCAGGCCGGGCTCGATGACGAAGTCCGTGGGCTCAACGAAGGACTTGAAGCCGTGAAGGCGCAGGCGGGTGATTTTCATAAACACGCATCTCTGTTGGCAGGCGCGAATCTCCCTGCCGGGACAATACCATGGAAGGCAATGTCGCTGTCTGGGTGAGTTGCTGCGTGCAGCTCTCATGAGCGGCGACAATGGCGATGCGAGCGCGTGAGGGCAACCGCTTGAGCAAGCTTTTCCCAAGGGATTTGCAGGGTTTTATGGCCCTTGCATGTCCTCGACGATTCGCATCGTGCGAATCAAGTTTTCAACAACCAAATGATGCGACGGTCGCGTGCCGTGATCGCAAATCATCCACAATTATCGTGCCTCGACTCGAAGCGAGGCACAAAGACGTCAGGTTCGCGGGCTCCCGATCAGCTCTTGAGCAGCGGATTGATCTTCTTGGCGAATTCCTCGAACGAGGCCTCGCCCTTGATCTTCTCGCCGTTGATGAAGAAGGTCGGCGTCGAATCGACCTTCAGCACGTCGCTGGCATATTTCTGGTCGGCGGCGATCTTGTCGAGCAGCGCCTGGTCCTTCAGGCAGGCCTCGACCTGCTGCTGGGTGAGGCCGGCCTGCTTGCCGATCCGCGTCAAGGTCTCCGTGGTGTTCTTCAGCACCCAGTCGTTCTGCTGGCGGAACAGCATGTCGGTGACCGCGAAATATTTCTGCGCGTCGCCATTGGCGATGCAGCGCGACAGCATCGATCCGGCGGCGGCTTTGATGTCGAGCGGGAACTCGCGGAAGATGTAACGCACCTTGCCGGTGTCGATGTATTCCTTCTTGATCTTCGGGAACACCTGCTCGTTGAAGGCGGCGCAGTGCGGGCAGGTCATCGAGGCGTATTCGGTGATGGTGACCTTGGCGTCCTGCGGGCCGAGCCCCATGTCCGGCAGCGACTGCGGCTTGGCGACCTCGGCGGCAGTCTGCGCGAACGCGTCGGTGATCAGGCGCAGCGGCGACAGGCCGGCGAGGGCGGCGAGCCCGGTCAGCGAGAGAGCGGTGGTGAAAGCGCGGCGCGTGATGATCAAGGTCAGCTCCCGGATTGGCGCATTCACGCCACAATGAAGGGGTCCCGAAAAAGAAGCCTTCGCTAGCTTGAAACGGCCATTGTGGCAATGCCGCGGTCTCGCGAACGGCCTGCCGAAAAGCGTCAATTTCGCTTGATCGAGGCACCCAAACGGGCCAGCGCCGCGCGCAGATCGTCGTCCTCGACGGCCGCAAGGTTTGCCGCCTCCCGGGCCACGGTTTTGGCGTCCGGCGGGCGCGGCCGTACCGGGCGGCTGCGGCGCGAGAGCGGTGCCTGCCGGATGGTCAGGCTGCCGACCGCATTCCAGCCGAAGAAGCGGTTGACCCGCTCCAGGATGACATCGGCGGAGTGCTGGATCTCCAGCGCCATCGGTCCCTCGACCCGCAGCACCAGGGTGGCCGGCTCCTGCGGCTGGCCCTCCACCGGGCGCGGCCATTGCATCTTGAGCGGCTCGGCGTGGGCCGCGATCTCCGGCCCCGCGATCTGCGCCCACCGGGTCACCAGCTCGCGCGCGGCAAAACCCTGCTTGGCATAGGCCTCGGCGAAGACGTCGTCGAGCAGGATGGACAGGGGCTTGGCGCTGATCGGGCCGGGTCTGGACATGGGAGGGTTATAGCAGTGGTGGTGATGTGGCTGAAACCGTGTTCATCATTGTGCCGGCGTTTCCGTGCCGGGCGAAGAAAAGACGTGGATGCCCGGGTCAAGCCCGGGCATGACATGGCGAGATGTGGCTAAGATACGTTCATGAGCTCTCGCGCGGCCGCCAAAATCAAATCGACCGATCAGCAGGCCGACCGCCCGGCGCGGCTGCTCGCCTGGTATGACCGGCATCGCCGGACACTGCCGTGGCGCGTAGTGGCGGGGGAGCGGGCCGATCCGTATCGCGTCTGGCTGTCGGAGATCATGCTCCAGCAGACCACGGTGAAGGCGGTCGGCCCCTATTTCGAGAAATTCGTCGCGCGATGGCCGGATGTCACGGCGCTGGGGCGGGCTTCCCTGGACGACGTGCTGCGGATGTGGGCGGGGCTCGGCTATTATTCGCGGGCGCGCAATTTGCACGCTTGCGCGGTCGCGGTGACGCGCGAGCATGACGGCGTCTTTCCCGATACGGAGGAAGGCCTGCGCGCGCTGCCGGGAATCGGGCCCTACACGGCGGCGGCGATCGCCGCGATCGCCTTCGACCGCCGCACCATGCCGGTCGACGGCAATATCGAGCGGGTGGTGTCGCGCCTGTTCGCGGTCGAGGAGGAGCTGCCGCAGGCCAAGCCGCTGATCCTGGAGATGGCGGCGACATTGCTCGGCACGTCCCGCGCGGGGGACAGCGCGCAGGCGCTGATGGATCTCGGCGCCTCGATCTGCACGCCGAAGAAGCCGGCCTGCTCATTGTGTCCGCTGAATGACGACTGCGCGGCGCGCACGCGCGGCGACCAGGAGTCGTTCCCGCGCAAGGCGCCGAAGAAGAGCGGCAACTTGCGCCGCGGCGCGGCCTTCGTGGTGACGCGCGGCGGCGAGCTCCTGGTGCGCTCGCGCCCGGAAAAAGGCCTGCTCGGCGGCATGACCGAGGTTCCGGGATCGCAATGGCTGGCCGGGCAGGAAGACGCTGCGGCACTTGCCCAGGCGCCGGAACTGAAGGGCGTCACGCACTGGCACCGCAGGGCGGGCGTCGTCACCCACGTGTTCACGCACTTCCCGCTCGAGCTCGTCGTCTATACCGCCAGCGTGCCGCCGCGGAGCCGCGCGCCGGACGGCATGCGCTGGGTGCCGGTGGCGACGCTGGACGGCGAGGCGTTTCCGAACCTGATGCGCAAGGTTGTCGCGCATGGGCTCGATCTCTGACGATGGGATGAATCACATCATCGGCTCATTTTTTTGAGCATGATCTTTTCGGAAAACCGGTTCCCACTTTTCCAGATCATGCTCTGACCTGCTGACACCATGCTGGCAGCAGGGCTTCGCTATTACCTCCGGAAACCGGAGGCCGCCATGATCGCAACCGCACTCGACCGCATTCCGATGCCGCCCGTCGCAAAGCTACTGGGTTGGCGCGTGGTCGACGCCCGTCCGCGGGAGGGCTGGATCAGGATCGTGTTCGACGGCAAGCCGGATTTTTGCAATCCGGCCGGCTTCATCCAAGGCGGCATGCTCTCGGCAATGCTCGACGATACGATGGGGCCGGCGGTGTTCGTGATGACCGAGGGCCGGCTCTTCACCACGACCATCACGATGACCGTGAATTTCCTGGCGCCGGCAAAACCGGGGCCCATCATCGGCGAGGCGACGGTGACCCAGCTCGGCAAGACCATCGCCTTCGTCGAGGGGAAGCTGATCGCCGTCGACGGCACACTGCTCGCCACCGCAAGCAGCAGCATCCGCCTGGTGGAGGCGGCGCGCGCGCTGCGGTGAAGCCGCGCCCGCATTGGTAAGGCTGTCATGCTGAGGTGCGAGCGGAGCGAGCCTCACCAGCCGGGCCGTTCATCCTTCGAGACGCCGCTTCGCGGCTCCTCAGGTGACGGTGATAGATAGTGCGCCGCGCTACAACTTAGCCCGCCCGCTGCACGATCGGCGGCTTGGCGTTCAGTCCCTCGACCTGGAAACCGGCGACGCGCTTGTAGTTGGCGGCGATGTCTTCCAGCTCCTGCTGCGACAGCACGTCGGTGACGACGTTGAAGCCATCAGGCGCGCGCTCCTCGACCAGCTGCATCACCTGCTCCGGGCCGTTGCGGCGGTTCAGCATCACGAGGTCCGTGGTCGCGGGCCGCCGTTCGGCCTCATAGGCGGCGAGCGCCGCCTGGGTCGGGCCACGCGCCAGGATCTCGCGCGTCAGCACGCGGGCATCGAGGATCGCCTGCGAGGCGCCGTTCGAGCCGATCGGGTACATCGGATGCGCGGCATCGCCCATCAGCGTGACGCGGCCGAAGGTCCACCGCGACACCGGATCACGGTCGACCAGCGGATATTCATAGGCGTGCGGGCAGTTCTTGATCAGCCCGGGCACGTCGAGCCAGTCGAACTGCCAGCTTTCGAACCAGGGCAAAAACTCTTCCAGCCGCGCGGTGCGGTTATAGTCCTCGCGCCGCCACTGATAGGTCGGGGGCATGTGCCGCTCGGCGACCCAGTTGATCTCGAACTTGCCGTCGGGGCCGGCCTCCTTCGAGATCGGATAGCAGACGAATTTCAGGATCTCGTGCCCCGCCATGATCATGGTGCGGCCGCTGAGGAAGGCCTTCGCGGGCGTCACGCCGCGCCAGAGGATGCGGCCGTTCCAGATCGGCGGGCCTGCGCCCGGATAGAGCTTTTCGCGCACGGCAGAATGGATACCGTCGGCGGCGATCAGCACCGCGCCGTCATAGCTGCCGGCGGGCTTGCCGGTGGCGCGGTCGATGAATTCGGCGCGCACGCCGTCCGCCGTCTCGGTCCAGCCGGTCAGATGGTGGCTGGTGAGGATGTTCTCGCGGCCGAGCCGCTCGATCGCGGCGTCGAGCAGGAGCTGCTGCAGCGTGCCGCGATGGATCGAGAATTGCGGCCATTTGTACCCGGCCTCCAGTCCGCGGGGCTCGCTCCAGACCGGCTTGCCGTGCTTGGAGAAATATGCGAGCTCGCGGGTGCGCACTGCTGAAGCGTCGAGCACATCGTGCAGGCCGAGCTCGATCAGCTCGCGTACCGCATGCGGCAGCACGTTGATGCCGACGCCGAGCGGCCGCAGCTCGGGCACGCTCTCGAAGACGCGGGCCGGCACGCCGATCTGGTGCAGGCTGAGCGCCAGCGTCAGCCCGCCAATTCCGCTGCCTGCAATGAGCACAGTCATGAAAAATCCCCTCGATTGGCCATGGTCATCGCACGACGGCACTACCGCGGGCAAGCTCCGCGGCGCGCGGGGTGGACGGCAAAGGGGGCTGCCGCTAACCTCCGCGCCGTCAGAACAAGAACCAGAGCCGCGTTCGCAACGAACCGATAAGGCTCGGAGAGGACAGCAACATGCTCAAGCTCTATTTTGCCACCGGCACCTGCGCGCTCGCGTCCCACATCGCGCTGGCCGAGGCCGGCGCGCCCTACACGACCGTGAAGATCGACTTCAAGGACAACCAGCAGAACAGCCCGGACTATCTTGCGATCAACCCGAAGGGCCGTGTGCCGGCGCTGGTCACCGACCGTGGCGTCCTGACCGAGACGCCGGCGATGCTGGCTTACATCGCGCAGACCTTCCCCAAGGCGAAGCTCGCACCGCTCGACGATCCCTTCGACTTCGCCGAGGTGCAGTCGTTCAACTCCTATCTCTGCTCGACCGTGCACATCAACCACGCTCACAAGATGCGCGGCGCGCGCTGGGCGACGCAGGAGAGCTCGTTCGCCGACATGAAGGCAATGGTCCCGAAGACCATGGCGGCCTGCTTCAAGCTGATCGAGCGCGACATGCTGAAGGGCCCGTGGGTGATGGGCGAGAACTACACCGTCGGCGACGCCTATCTCTACACGCTGACCCTCTGGCTCGACGGCGACGGGGTCGACATCGCAACGCTGCCCAAGGTGAAGGCGCATCGCGCTGCGATGGAGAGCCGCCCGGCGGTGCAGAAGGTGCTGGCGGAGCAGAGGGCGTAAGCGCGGAGGACAAGGCGGAAGCCAAGAACTCGCTGTCGTCCCGGCGCAAGCCGGGACGACGCGGGGATAGAGCGCGCCGCTACACTTTCCCCGTCTCCAGCTCCCGCCCGGTCTCCAGCATCAGCCTTCGCAGCCAGATCGAGCCGGGGTCCATCTGCGCGCGGGTCGGATGGAACATGAACTGCTCGTCGATCCCGGGATCGAGCGGCGGCGTCACCGTGACGAGGCCGAGCTGCTTCGACAGCGCCGCGATCAGCCGGCGCGGCACGAAGGCGACGAGGTCGGTGCGGGCGGCGACGTGCAGCGCCTCGAGATAGCCTGACACCACCAGCGAGATATGCCGCTCGATGCCCTTGGCTCGCAGCCAGGGGTCGATCAGGTCCTCGGGCCGCGGATGATCACGCCGACATGGCGCGCAGCCAGGAACGTCTCGCGCCGCTTCAGCTTCGTGCCGGCGGGGTGGCCGCGCCGCACCGCCAATGCGTCGCTGTCGGTATAGAGCAGCTGGCGGTGAAAACCCTTGAAGGCGTTTCCGATCGAGATCACGAGGTCGATGGTGCGGGCGAATTCGGCATGGAAGATCGCCGATCCCCGCCACGGCACGACGTCGATGCGGACGTTGGGCGCGGCCTGTGTCACCTTCTCCATGAAGCGCGGCATCAACAGCTCGACCGCGAGATCCGGCATCATCAGGCGGAATTGCCGCTCGCTGCGCGCGGCATCGAAATCGTCGGGCACGAACAGCCCGCGCACCTGGTCCAGCGCCTGCGCCAGCGGGGCGCGCAGCGCCAGGGCCCGTGGCGTCAGCTCCATCCGCGCGCCGGTGCGTACCAGCAGCGGATCGCCAAAAATGTCGCGCAGGCGCTGGAGCGCATGGCTCGCCGCCGGCTGCGACAGCCCGAGCCGCAGCGCGGCGCGGCTGACATTGGCCTCGCGCAGCAGCGCATCGAGCGCGGTCAGCAGATTGAGGTCAAGCGAATTCAAATTCATAAAGCGAATATATATCATATCGACTATCGATTTGAAGAATGCTCGCAGGCGCCGCAGGATTGCGGGCAAGGCATTTTTCACGCGAGCCGAAGACCGTATCGCGTGAGCAAACGCCTGAAATCAAGGTCTATCAATCGCAAGGAGAGGCGCCATGAGCGCAGCCGACAACAAGAAACTGGTGCAGGAGATGTTCGTGATCGCAGGCAGTCCCGATCCCGCGGTGCGCGAGAACTCGCTGTTCATGGCAACGCTTGCCGACGACGCGATCTGGACCGTGACCGGGCAATATTCCTGGTCGCGTACCTTCACCGGCAAGCAGTCGATCATCAACGATCTGCACGGCCATGTCCGCTCGAAACTGGTCGAGCGCGGCCGCACCGTCGCCCATCGCATCATCGCCGACGGCGACATCGTCGTGATCGAGGCCAAGGGCGACAACCTCACCAAGCAAGGTCAGCGCTACGACAACGACTACTGCCTGGTGTTCCGCTTCGATGGCGGTCGGATCAAGGAGGTACGGGAATATTGTGACTCGGTCCTGACCGAGAGGGCGCTCGGCGCGTTTCCTGCGTAGCGGCGCGCCGCCAATGGGCGGCACAAACGAAGACGGCGCCCATCCGGGCGCCGTCGTCTTGCCGTCTTGTGGATTGGCTTACGCCACCTTGGACTTGAGGTGGCCGAACATGATGTCGCGTGCCTCGTCGTCCATCTCGGCCTTGAATGTGAACTTGTCCTTCAGGGCGATGGCGCGCGCCGCCGCGGGCCGCGCCGAGATCTCGTCGACGAGCCGCTTCACGTTCGGGTATCGCGCGAAGGCGTCGTCGCCCAGCTTGAACGGCACCATCCGCGCCCAGCCCCACAGTGCCATGTCGACGATCGAATAGCTGTCGCCGACCATGTAGCGCTGTTTCGCCAGGTGATCGTCGAGGATCTTGTAATGGCGGTGCGCCTCGTACTGGTAGCGGTTGTTGGCGTAGTCGAGATCCTTCGGCGCGAAATGCTTGAAGTGGACGGCCTGACCCGAATACGGCCCGACGCCGGTCGCCACGAACATCAGCCAGGACAGCGTCGCGGCGCGGTTGGCCGGCGTATTGGCGGGCAGGAATTTGCCGGTCTTCTCGGCGAGATAGAGCAGGATGGCGTTCGAGTCGAAAACGATCGTGCCGTTGTCGTCGATGGCCGGCACCTTGCCGTTCGGATTGATCTTCAGAAATTCGGGCGCGAACTGCTCGCCCTTGCGGGTGTCGATCTTGACCGGCTCGAAGGCCAGTCCGGACTCCTCCAGAAACAGCGCAACCTTGGTCGGATTCGGCGATCCGTTGAAATAGAATTTGAGCATGAAGGGACTCCCTTGGTTCTTGTAGCCGGCGAGATCGGGATGCGGCGGGGAAGGCCGCAGACGATCCCCTCATGCGCAAATTTCGCTGCGCTGCGCAAGCGACGAGTTTGTGAATCAGGGTCGCGTGGCGCGCTGGTCAGCCGGCCCAGAAGAAGCCCAGGATACCCGCGACAACCAGCGCGATGCCCGCGACGTCCAGCGCGGCGGCGGAGCGGGTCGCAGCACGCAAATGGGAGACCTGCGTCGCGCGTTCTGATCCCCGCGCGTAGCCATGGACGATGATCTCTTCATTGAACTCGCCATGCGCCTCGAGGGCGAGCGTCAGCCCGACGCAGACGAGCAGGATGCCTAAAATGATCAGGCCGAAGAATCCGAGCAGGCCGATCAGCAGCATCGGAAACATGCCGAGCAGGAAGACCGGCAGCAGCGGCACCAGCAGCAAGGTCTCGGATTGTCTTCGCATCGGCGACCAATCGAAGCGGCAAGTGATGGGGCCGAATCTAGTCCCGCCGTCGCGGCGCAACAAGGCGGCCCGCGTTCAAGACGGCGTCATCTTCCCCAACGTGTCATTCCCGGCTGCGCAATTGCGTATCTGAGGGCGCCGCGAAGCGGCGAGCCCGGAATGACGAGGAAGATTAGCCGGCTTGCCTCAGCCCGCGGCCATCTCGGCGCGGATCTCGGCGCGCAGCTCGTCGATCAGCTTGAGACCCTTCTTGGTCTCGACATGCCAGAAGGTCCAGCCGTTGCAGGCCTGCGCGCCTTGCGCCACGGCGCCGATGCGGTGGATCGAGCCGACCTTGTCGCCCAGCATGATGGCGCCGTCGGCACGGACCAGCGCGCCCAGCTTCTTCTTGGCGTCGAACAGTTTCGTGCCGGGCATGATCATGCCGCGCTCGATCAGCTCGGAGAACGCCACCCGCGGCGCTTCGCGCGCGGTCATGAACGGGGCAAGGCTCTCTTCCGGCAGCGGCTCGACCGCGGCGATGCGCGCCTCGGCCGCCCTGGCGTAGGTCTTGTCGCGTTCGAAGCCGATGTAGGAACGGCCGAGGCGCTTGGCAACCGCGCCGGTGGTGCCGGTGCCGTTGAAGGGATCGATCACGAGGTCGCCGGGCTTGGATGACGACAGCAGCACGCGCGCGAGCAGGCCTTCCGGCTTCTGCGTCGGATGCACCTTCTTGCCGTCCGAGCCCTTGAGGCGCTCTTCGCCGGTGCAGAGCGGGATCAGCCAGTCGGACCGCGCCTGCACGTCCTCGTTGGCGGCCTTCAGCGCCTCGTAGTTGAAGGTGTAGCCCTTGGCCTTCTCGTCGCGCGCGGCCCAGATCATGGTCTCGTGCGCGTTGGTGAAGCGGCGGCCGCGGAAATTCGGCATCGGGTTCGACTTGCGCCAGACGATGTCGTTCAGGAGCCAGAAGCCGAGGTCCTGCATGATCGCGCCGACGCGGAAGATGTTGTGATAGGAGCCGATCACCCAGATCGTCGCCGATGGCTTCATCGCGCGGCGGGCGGCAAGCAGCCAGGCGCGGGTGAAATCGTCATAGGCTGCGAACGAATCGAACTTGTCCCAGTCGTCGTTGACGGCGTCGACATGCGATTCGTCGGGGCGCTTGAGATCACCCTTGAGCTGGAGGTTGTAGGGCGGGTCGGCGAACACCAGGTCGACCGAACCAGCCTGAAGCTTCGACATTTCGGCGACGCAATCGCCAATGACGATGTGGCTCGATGGGGCACTCTCAAATTTGTGCGGGGCGCCCTTGCAGACGCCCCGCGACGCGACTCTACCATGACTCAAGAACTCTGACTCAGGCGACGCTGTCGGCGACGCGGGACCAAACAACCGACTGGCGTTACATTGAAGGGGCAAAGTAAAAAACGACTTAATTGGAAATCTTCATGCAAAAGATTGCAGCATCTTTTGCGCGTCATGGCGCAGTGCCGTCGGCGTTGTGCTGCAACATCAGCGCGTTCGGCGAAAAAATTTGCGGATCATCAAACCGGCACGATTTGCGCGGTAGATTCGCCCTCATTCGCAGCCGTTTGCACCGCAAGGGATGCGCCTCTTCCGGACTAGGCAATTATTGCCGGGCAGGATATTGATTAACAGAATGGAAATTTTAGGTTGGAGTGTCCCGCGTTGGGTCGCCGACTGGAATGAAGGGAAGCCGCCATGCGTTACGATGACTTCCGCCGCAGCGACGACATCGAGGATCGTCGCGACGAAGGTGGTGGCTTTGGCGGCGGCGGCGGAGGCGGGTTCGGCCTGCCGATCGGCGGTGGCGGGCTCGGCATCGGTACCATCATTATCCTCGGCCTGGTCGGCTACGCCTTTGGCATCGATCCACGCATCCTGATCGGCGGCGCCGAGGTTCTGACCGGCGGCGGCCATGCGCCGACCTACCAGACCGATCGCCAGGCGTCCTCGGGCAAGCGCGGCGCGCCGACCGACGAGATGGGCAGCATGATCTCCGGCATTCTCGGCGAGATCGACGATCGCTGGAGCGAGATCTTCCAGGCCAGCGGCCAGTCCTACACGGGTCCGAAGATCGTGCTGTTCCGCAACGCCACCAACGGGGGCCGCTGCGGCATGGCGCAGTCGGCGATGGGGCCGTTCTATTGTCCGCCCGACCGGACCATCTTCCTCGACACCGGTTTCTTCCGCGAGGTCGAGACGCGCTTCCGCGGCTGCTCCGGCAAGTCGGCGTGCAATTTCACGACGGCCTACATCATCGCGCATGAAGCCGGCCATCACATCCAGAACCTGCTCGGCATCATTCCCCGCGTCACGCGGCTCCAGCAGCAGGTCGGCTCGAAGGCCGAGGCGAATGCGCTCCAGGTGAAGGTGGAGTTGCAGGCCGACTGCCTGTCCGGCGTCTGGGTCAACCGCGAGGCGAAGAAGCGTCCGAACTTCCTGGAGCCCGGCGACATCGAGGCTGCGCTGACCACAGCGAGCGCGATCGGCGACGATACGCTGCAGCGCCAGTCGACGGGCCGCGTCGTGCCGGACTCCTTCACCCACGGCTCGGCGGCGCAACGCAAGCAATGGTTCATGACCGGCTACCAGCAGGGCACGGTCCAGGCCTGCAACACGTTCGGCGGTAGCTTGTAGCTGCGTGCCGGTAGCGTCATCCCCGGATGAGCGCGAATGCGCTCACTCGGGATATGTTCGCCTCTTGGCGACCTCGAAGGATGACGGAGCCCGTGGCCCATCCTTCGCGGCTCGCCCAGCGGTGCAAGTGCACCGTAAGGCGAGCACCTCAGGATGACGTCAGCGGGATGGAAAGAGGTGTAAATGTCCTCACACGACGAATCCAAATAATTCATCCCGCTCAACATCGCGGTGCTCACGGTGTCCGACACGCGCGCGCTGGCGGATGACAAGTCCGGCCAGACATTGGTCGATCGCCTCACCGCGGCGGGTCATCATCTCGCAGCGCGCGAGATCGTCACCGACGATGTCGAGGCGATCCGCGCCGTGATCCGCCGCTGGATTGCCGATGGCGGCGTCGACGTCGTCATCACCACCGGCGGCACCGGCTTCACCGGCCGCGACGTCACGCCGGAGGCGATCGAGCCGCTGTTCGAGAAGCGCATGGACGGTTTCTCGATCGCGTTCCACATGCTGAGCCATGCCAAGATCGGGGCATCGACGATCCAGAGCCGCGCCACCGCGGGCGTTGCGGGTGCGACCTACATCTTCTGTCTCCCTGGTTCACCGGGGGCCTGCCGCGATGGCTGGGACGGCATCCTCGCAGCCCAACTCGACTACCGCACGCGCCCCTGCAATTTCGTCGAGATCATGCCGCGGCTGGACGAGCACCTGCGCCGGCCGAAGGCGCAAGGCGCGAGCGCTTAGCCGCTCCTTTTTTGTCATCCCGACGCGCAATTGCGCATCTGAGGGCGTGTGAACCACGAACCCGAATCTCAAGGGTGAGCTTCCGTAGCCCGGATGGAGCGAAGCGAAATCCGCGGCAGTCTCTTCCGCGGCAGCACCGCTCCCGGATTGCGCTCGCTCCATCCGGGCTACGCAGTCCAGGCGCCTCGGCGCTGCGGATTCACAACTCCAGCTCCCAGGTCTCGCCGACCAGGTCGACGCCGAAGCTGTGGTGCTTTTCTTCCTTGACCCGCTCGAAGCCGGCGCGGGCGTAGATGCCGCGCGCGGCGACCAGGATGCTCTGGGTCCACAGCGTCATCTTCTTGTAGCCCCGCTCGCGCGCGCCCTGGATACATTGCTCGACCAGCGCGCGGCCGACGCCGAGGCCCCGCGCCTTCTTCTCCACCTGCAACAGGCGCAGCTTGGCGATCTCGCCCGTGGCCTTGACCAGGAAGACCGAGCCGACCGGCTCGCCGCCCAATTCCGCGATCCAGCAGTGCTCGCGCGCGGGATCGAACGATCGCAGAAACTGCGCGCAGATCTCGGCCACCAACGCCTCGTAGCTGATGTCCCAGCCATATTCCTCCACGTAGGCTTGTCCCTGTCGGGAGACGACCCAGCCCATGTCGCCGACGCGATGGCTGCGCAACATGAAGCCGACCGGTTTCTCGGCCGGCGGCTCCAGCGATTGCTCGATCGTGCCCATCGCGCGCACCACCGCGGCGCGACGGTCGCTGTCCATCTGCTTCAATAGCGCCCCGACCTCGCTGCGCGAGCGGCGGTCGAGATCGGCGGCTGCGGTGCGGCCCTTGGCCGTGAGGGCCACCTCGTTGACGCGCTTGTCGGCCTTAGACGGCTTGCGCGTCACGATCTGGCGCCTTTGCAGCGCCGCCAGCGTGCGGCTGACGAAGCCGGCATCGAGGTCGAGATCGCGCACCAGATCGGTTGCGGTGCAATTTTCGCGATGCGCGAGCTCGTAGATGATCCGCGCTTCCTGCAGCGTGAATGTCGAGTGCAGCAGCTTCGGCTCGATGATGCCGAGCTTGCGGGTATAGAACCGGCTGAAGCCGCGGACCGCGGCGACCTGGCTCTCAAGCGTGGTGTCATGGGAATTTGATTTCATCAAATATATTATTTGACGGAATCAAATAATCCGCAAGCGCTTTGTTCAGGCCACCATGATCCGGCTCCGCAGCATGGTGCGGGAGGAGCGGCCGAGCCGGCGCAGCAGGCGCGCCTCGGAGCGACGGGCGTCGGGCCGGTAGCCGCCGATCCGCTCGTAATGCTCGCGGGCGATCAGGAGCCCTTGTTCGGCCGAGGGACCGGTGATCATCCGGGCGACGAATTTGAGGCCGTCGCGCAGGCCCGGGTCGGTGTAGGGCGCGCGGGCGTAGCGGAAGATGCCGGCGCGGTCCTTGCCGCTCGCCGCCACCATCTGGATGAACTGGGTGGTTTCCTCGATCCAGCCGGTTTCCAGCACGGCGCCTGCGGGAAGGAACATCAGCCAGGGCGATCGGGCCTGGAGCGCGCCTGCCGCAAGCGCCGCGGCGCGCGTGCCCTCGAAGCGCAGGAAGCGGCAGCCGGCGACGTCGGCGACGCGCTCCATCACGTCGCTGTTGCTGCGGTCGACCAGCAGCACTTCGCGGATGACGCCCGCGGCCGCGCCCGGCACCAGCGCCGCCAACGTTGCGACCGCGGTGCGCTCGACGCCGTCGGTTGGAATGATCACGCTCAGCATGATTTTGAGGCTTCGATGGCTCAAGCGGTGGAGAAACTCAGGCCGTGTTATCACCTTGTCATATTCAAAGCAGCCTGTTCGCCTGCAGATTCAAAGCAGCCTGTTCGCCTGCAGAATTTTCTAGCGAGGTTCTGTGGAATTTCTGCGTTCGTGTTCTTGATTTGTTCTAACGCTGTGCTAGCTTCAAAGCATGAGCCGAGCATCCTCTCATGCCCTCAAGCACCCGCCGGTAACGGCGCCCTCCGATAACCCGGCGGGTGCACCCACCCCTTTTCCCGAGCTTGCGGTCGCGATCGAGCGCGAGCGGCGGCGCGGCCGGGGCGCGCAATCCAATGCCAGCGGCCGCTACGAGGCCGAGGCGCGCGTCGCTTTCGATGACGGCTGGCAGAGCCTGGAAGAGCTGCCGCCGTTCAAGACCAGTATCGGTGTCGACACCTCGCGCAAGGTGATCACCCGCAACGATTCCCCAGACATCGGCTTCGACCGCTCGATCAATCCCTATCGCGGCTGCGAGCACGGCTGCGTCTACTGCTTCGCCCGACCGACGCATGCCTATCTCGGCCTCTCGCCGGGGCTGGATTTCGAGTCGAAGCTGTTCGTGAAGCCCGAGGCGCCGGCGCTGCTCGAGAAGGAGCTCGCCGCCCCCGGCTACGAACCCAGGATGATCGCGATCGGCACCAACACCGATCCCTACCAGCCGATCGAGCGCGAGCGAAAGATCATGCGCGGAATCCTCGAGGTGCTGGAACGCGCCAGCCATCCGGTCGGCATCGTCACCAAATCTGCGCTGGTGGTGCGCGACATCGACATTCTGGCGCGGATGGCCAAGCGCAACCTCGCCAAGGTCGCGATTTCGGTCACCTCGCTCGATCCGAAGCTCGCGCGCACCATGGAGCCGCGCGCCGCGACGCCGCCGAAGCGGCTGGAGGCGCTGAAGCTGCTCTCGGAGGCCGGCATTCCGACCACGGTGATGGTCGCGCCCGTGATCCCCGCGCTGAATGATTCCGAGATCGAGCGCATCCTCGATGCCGCCGCCCATGCCGGCGTCAAGGAAGCCTCCTATGTGCTGCTGCGGCTGCCGTTGGAGGTCCGCGATCTCTTTCGCGAATGGCTGATGGCGAACTATCCGGACCGCTATCGCCACGTCTTCACCCTGATTCGCGACATGCGCGGCGGGCGCGACTACGATGCGAAATGGGGCGAGCGGATGAAGGGCACCGGCCCGATGGCCTGGACCATCGGCCGCCGCTTCGAGATCGCCTGCGACAGGCTCGGCCTCAACAAGCGGCGCTCCAAGCTGACCATCGATCACTTTGCGCGGCCGAAGCGGAACGGCGATCAGCTCAGCCTGTTCTAGGCGAGGGCGTAGCCCGGATGGAGCGCAGCGAAATCCGGGGTCCCGTGTTAGCGGCTGAAGCTTTCCCGGATTGCGCTTCGCTCCATCCGGGCTACGAACATAACAATAAGTGAGTGCAAACATGAGTAACACCCCGACCGCACGCTTCACCGTCCTCACGCTCGGCGTCAGCGACATGCGCGCCAGCATCGGCTTTTATGAGTCGCTTGGCTTCACCAGGAAGATGCGCGCGACCGGCGAGGAGGTCGCCTTCTTCGAGACCGGCGGCACCGTGCTCGGCCTGTTCCCGTGGCATCTGCTCGCCGCCGATGCCGGGCTGCCGGATCAGCCACGGCCGTTAGCGTTCCGCGGCGTCGCGATCGCCTGGAACTGCAACGACGACGCCGAGGTCGATCGTGTGATGGCGTTCGCGCTGTCGAAAGGCGCCAGGCTGCTGAAGCCCGCGCAGCCCACCAGCTATGGCGGCTATTGCGGCTATTTCGGCGATCCCGACGGCCACGCCTGGGAAGTGGTGCGCGCGCCGGGCTTTGAGGTTCGCGACGACCGCCGGGTGTCAATTCCCGATTAGAGCGCCGATCCCGATTGGAGCGGCGGATTGAATAGCGGGGAAGGGCGCCAGGTTCCCGGTTGCGCCACGGGCCGGGCTTGATCACCATCCCGGTATGATTCGGGACAAGTCCAGCGGCACGTCCAAGACCGCGTCGAAGAGGAAACCGGCCGAGCCGGCCAAGCCGGACAAGCGCGTCATCGTGGTGACGCGGCCGAGCTTCCGCCGCGAGCGGGCGCTGATCAAGCGCGGCATCTGGCCGGTTGCCGGCTGCGACGAGGCCGGCCGCGGCCCGCTGGCCGGTCCCGTGGTGGCCGCCGCCGTGGTGCTGGACCCAAATCGGATTCCCAAGGGGCTCGATGATTCGAAGCGGCTGACCGTCGAGCGCCGCGAGGAACTGTTCGAGGAAATCTGCGCGACAGCAGCGTTCTCGGTCGCGGTGGCGTCACGGGCGCGGATCGACCGCGACAACATCCTGCGTGCCTCGCTGTGGGCGCTGAAGCGCGCCGTGGTGGCACTGCCCGAGACGCCCAGGCACGTCTTCGTCGACGGCCGCGACCGGCTCGACACCGAATGCGACTGCGAGGCCGTGATCGGCGGTGACGGTATCGTGCTGTCGATCGCTGCGGCATCCATCGTCGCCAAGGTGACGCGCGACCGGCTGATGTGCGCGCTGGCGCAGGACTGCCCCGGCTACGGTTTCGAGCAGCACAAGGGCTACGCCGTCCCCGAACATCTCGAGGCGCTCGACCGGCTGGGCCCGTCCATCCACCACCGCAGCTTCTTCGCCCCCGTCGTCGCGGCGCGGCTGAAGCACTTCCCGGTCCCGGCCGAGCCGGACCTGTTCACGGTGGACGCCGAAAGCGAAGCCGCGGCATCCGAAGCGGCGTAAAGCGCGGCGGCGCCGCACTCTCGGTGTCATCGCCCGGCTTTGACCGGGCGATCCAGTATTCCAGAGACAGTTGTGATTGAGCCGCGAGGCCGCGGCGTACTGGATGCCCCGCCTTCGCGGGGCATGACACCTGCATTTGACTTTGCACCGTGGACTCATCCGGCCCCGGTTGCCTCCACCGCCGCCGCCGTTTATCAAAACCCTCGGGATCAGATGGCGCCGCTTGATAGGGGTGGCTGGGGCATTTCAGGCGTTTCATGCGGTTTACCTCCCTGGTTGTCGAACTGATCCGCGCCCGGCCGCGCCTCGTGGTCTGGATCGTGGTGCTGGCGCAGGCCGCGATCTGGCTGTTCCTGCCGGCCATCTTCTACGGCAGTCCGCCCGGCAACCTCGCCACCATCCTCGCCTTCGGCCGCGAATATCAGGTCGGCACCGACATGGGACCGCCGCTCGCGTTTTGGCTCGCCGACATCGCCTTCCGCGCCGTCGGCAATCACGTGTTCGGCGTCTATCTCCTGGCGCAGGTCTGCGAAATCGTCACCTTTATCGCCTTCTACGCCCTGGCGCGCGCCATCGTCGGCGGCCCGCAGGGCGTGCTGGCGGTGCTGCTGTCGATGACGGTCGTGGTGTTCTCCTCGCCAAGCGTCGACTTCGGCCCCCTGGTGCTGGCGCGGCCGCTCTGGGCGCTCTTGCTGCTGCATTCCTGGCAGATCATCGGCCAGCGCCGCGGCAATGCCTGGTTCGCCTGGTCGATCGAAGCGGGCCTCTTGCTGCTGACGACACCGGCGGCGATCGGCATGATCCTGCTCGTGACAGGCTTTGCGCTCGCAACCGAGCGCGGGCGGCGCATGCTCAGGTCCGTCGATCCGATCTACGCGCTGCTCGTGATCATCGTGCTGGCACTGCCCTACCTGATCTGGCTGCTCCGCGCCGACGTGCTGGCGCTGCCGTCCCTGCCGGCACTCGCCAATCTGAAGGCGCACGCGCTGCGCTGGGGTGTGGTGCTCGGCGGGCTGATCGTGGCGACCGCCGCGATCGCGGTGCTGGCGATCCTCAATTCGCGCTGGTTCGCCCGCGATACGGAGGATGCTCCGATCATCTACCGTCCGCCGGTCAATCAACTGGCGCGGCAATTCGTGTATTTCTTCGCGTTCGCGCCGGCGATCGCCGGCAGCTTCGTCTCCGGGCTGTTCAATCTCGATCGCGCCTTCGGCGGCGCCGGCGTGGCGCTGCTGATGTCCGGGCTCGCCGTCGTCGTCGCGACCGGCGATCTGATCCCGCTCAGGCGGCAGCGGCAGCTGCGTTCGGTCTGGGCCCTGGCGGTCGCGGCGCCTGCCGCGCTCGCGCTGGCGGCAGTGCTGTTCCTGCCCTGGACCAGCACCACGGAGGCGTCCACCTCGCTGCCGGCAGCCGCGATGGGCCGCTTCTTCGATGACAGCTATGAGCGCCGCACCAACCAGCGCCTGCGCGCGGTGGCCGGCGATCCCGAGCTTGCCAGTCTGATTGCGATGAACCGCCGCCGCCCGCATCTTTTGCTCGACGCCACGCCGCAGCGGACGCCGTGGCTGTCGGTCGCAAAGTTCAACGAAACAGGCGGCGTCGTGGTGTGGCGCGCACAGGACACCGCCGGCACGCCGCCGCCCGACATCGCGCAGCGCTTCCCCGGCCTCGTGCCGGAAGTGCCGCGTTCGTTCGACCGGCTGGTCAACGGACGGCAGCCGGTGCTGCGGATCGGCTGGGCGATCGTACGGCCGAAGGGGACGTGATTTGACGCGGAGCTGTAGCCCGGATGAAGCGGAGCGAAATCCGGGGCCGCTCTTTCACACCACCTGATCCACCCGGATTGCGCTTCGCTCCATCCAGGCTACGAAGCTACGCGTTCGCCGCCTGCAGCACCTTCGCGATCGCGCGCAGATCCTGCCACGACAGCCGCTTGTACGACGGCGAGCGCAGCAGATAGGCCGGATGGAAGGTGGCGACGGCGCGGATCGTGCGGGTGCCGGTGTCGTAGTCGATCCATTTGCCGCGGGTGCGCATGATGCCTTCGCGCGTTCCGAGCAGAGTCTGCGTCGAGGGATTGCCGAGCGTCACCAGCACGTCCGGGTTCACGAGCTCGATATGGCGCTGGATGAAGGGCAGGCAGATCTGCGTCTCCTGCGGCGTCGGCGTGCGGTTGCCGGGCGGTCGCCAGGGGATCACGTTGGCGATGTAGGCGGTGGTGCGGTTGAGCCCGATCGCGCCGATCATGAGGTCGAGCAGCTTGCCGCTGCGCCCGACGAAAGGCAGGCCCTCGATGTCCTCGTCGCGGCCCGGCGCTTCGCCGATGAACATGATGCGCGCCTGCGGATTGCCGTCGGCGAACACCAGCCGCGTTGCGGTGTGCTTCAGCGCGCAGCCCTCGAAGCCCTGCATCAGCTCGCGCAGTGCCTCCAGCGTCGGCGCTGTGCGCGCGGCCTCGCGTGCCGAGGCGATGGCGGCATCCGGCGCCACGGTGATTTCGCTGCGCGGAACTGACGGCATCGGCGGCGGACGCAGCGGATTGAGCGCAACTGATGGACGCGGCGCGGCAGGGGCGGGAACTGGCTCCGGCTCCTCGAGCCGGTTGATGGGGGCATCGCCAAGCGCGCAATCGACCCCGGCCTCGAGGTAAAAGGCCAGCAATTGCTGCAGTGTAGGGGTGGGCTCGGGCATCAGGGCCATGATCGCGGCAATATAGAGCATGATCCGGAAAAGTGGAAACCGGTTTTCCGATGAGATCATGCTCAAACAATGAGATGAGATCATGATGCGATTCCGCGGGAACGCATCGTGATCGAGCGCATGATCCGGAAAAGTGCAGGCTCCTTTTCGGAAAAGATTATTCTCTGGGGTACCCGGGCCGTGCAAACCCATGGAAGCGCAATTCCATGGTTGTCCTTCCGCCAAAAATCGGAAACAACGACCCCTGAAAAGCTTAGAAGCGTTCTCAATGGGCTGAGATCAAGATCATGAGTGCCGAAGAACTTCCCCCGCGCGAATCCATGGAATTCGACGTCGTCATCGTCGGCGCCGGCCCCTCCGGTCTGTCCGCCGCGATCCGGCTGAAGCAGCTCAACGCCGATCTCAACGTGGTCGTGGTGGAGAAGGGCTCCGAGGTCGGCGCGCATATTCTCTCCGGCGCGGTGATCGACCCGGCCGGGCTCGACAAGCTGATCCCGGACTGGCGCGAGGATGCCGACTGCCCGCTGAAGACGCAGGTCAAGGACGACCGCTTCTACTGGATGACGGCCGGCGGCGCGATCAAGCTGCCGAATTTTCTGATGCCGCCGCTGATGGACAATCATCACTGCTACATCGGCTCGCTCGGCAATGTCTGCCGCTGGCTGGCGCGCAAGGCCGAGGCGCTCGGCGTCGAGATCTATCCGGGCTTTGCGGCGACCGAAGTGCTTTATGACGACAAGGGCGCGGTGCGCGGCATCGCCACTGGCGACATGGGCATTGCCAGGGACGGCAGCCACAAGGATTCCTACACCCGCGGCATGGAGCTGCTCGGCAAGTACACGCTGTTCGCCGAAGGCGCACGCGGCTCGCTGTCCAAGCAGCTGATCGCGAAGTTCAATCTCGATGCCAACTCCGAGCCGCCGAAGTTCGGCATCGGCCTCAAGGAGGTCTGGCAGATCGACCCGGCGAAGCACAAGAAGGGTCGGGTGCAGCACACGCTCGGCTGGCCGCTGAACGACAGGACCGGCGGTGGCTCGTTCCTCTATCATTATGACGACAATCTCGTCGCCGTCGGCTTCGTCGTCCATCTCAACTACGACGATCCCTACCTGTCCCCGTTCGACGAATTCCAGCGCTTCAAGACCCATCCCGCGGTCCGCGGCACCTTCGAGGGCGCCAAGCGGCTCGCTTACGGCGCGCGCGCGATCACCGAGGGCGGCTACCAGTCGGTGCCGAAGCTCAGCTTCCCGGGCGGCGCACTGATCGGCTGCGCGGCCGGCTTCGTCAACGTGCCGCGCATCAAGGGTGTGCACAATGCGATGGGCACCGGCATGCTCGCCGCCGAGCACGTCGCAGCCGCGATTGCCGCCGATCGCGCCAATGACGAGCTCGTCGAATACGAGAATGCCTGGCGCACGTCGTCCGTCGGCAAGGATTTGTTCCTGGTCCGCAACGTCAAGCCGCTGTGGTCGAAGTTCGGCACCGTGCTCGGAACGGTGCTGTCCGGCTTCGACATGTGGTGCAACACGCTGTTCGGCGCCTCGCTGTTCGGCACCCAGTCGCACGCCAAGCCTGATCGTGCCACGCTCGATCCGTCCAAGCAGCACCAGCCGATTGCCTACCCGAAGCCGGACGGCAAGATCTCCTTCGACAAGCTGTCCTCGGTGTTCCTGTCCAACACCAATCATGAGGAGGACCAGCCGGTCCATCTGAAGGTCACGGACATGAACCTCCAGAAGACCTCCGAACATGACGTCTTCGCCGGTCCTTCGAACCGCTATTGCCCGGCCGGCGTCTATGAATGGATCGAGGAGGGTTCAGGCCCGCGCTTCCAGATCAACGCCCAGAACTGCGTCCACTGCAAAACCTGCGATGTGAAGGACCCCAATGGCAATATCACCTGGGTTCCGCCCGAGGGCGGCGGCGGCCCGAACTACGAGGCGATGTAAGGCAAGGGTGAGCTCGAGGCGGCCGACCACATTTGCGTGAGGCCGACGCGCGTTGCCGCAACCTCCGCTTGGCCTCTCCGCGTGTGGAGCGGCCGGATTGCACCACCGGCGACAACAGAAGACGCAGAAAAGGGTGCCGTGGCACCCGTATCTCGCGCTTTTTTCGTCCGCATGCGAATATGCCCGGCCCGGTCACGATACCGCCATACTGGGGGCGTCTTGCGGGGGCTGGCTGGATCAGCGGGCCTAAGGCCTAATCTGCCAATTGATTCGTCATGGGTTGCCTTTGGGCGATCCTTGCGGATAAGCGCCAAAAGCGGCATTGTCGCCCCGCCGTGATGCCGCCGCTTGGGTTCGCATTTTGAGACTGATCGCAAGATCTTGGCCATAAATCCATCTTGGCGTAAATCCCTGGAGCAAGGCGACCGTGATGCTGTCCACTCGATTCAACCGCCTGACGATTGCCGTTCTCGCTGCCGCGGCACTTGCCGTGCCTGCGCAGCTTGCAGCGCAAACGCCGGACCATCCGACCGATAATACCGCGCAATTCCCGTCCAAGAACGATCTGAAATCGCTGACCGGTGCCGGCAGCTATCTCGCCGCCCGCCACGCCAGCGTCGAGCGTGACGCGGCCTCCGCCGCCGCATTCTACCGTTCGGCGCTCCGGACCGATCCCAAGAACAACGAGCTGCTCGACCGTGCCTTCATCTCGTCGGTCGCCGACGGCGACCTCGAGGAGGCGGTCAAGCTCGCCGAGCGGATCCTCACCATCGACAAGACCAACCGCGTCGCGCGTCTCGTCGTCGGCGTGCATGATCTCAAGCTGAAGAAATATGCGGCCGCGCAGGCCAACATCAACCAGTCGATCCGCGGCCCGATCACCGATCTCGTCGCCACGCTGCTGTCGGGCTGGGCCGCCTATGGTGCCGGCGACAGCAAAGCCGCGGTCGCCTCGATCGACAAGCTGACCGGCCCCGAGTGGTATCCGATCTTCAAGGACCTCCATGCCGGCATGATCTACGAGCTGTCCGGCAAGGAGAAGGATGCCGGCGCCCGCTTCGAGCGCGTCTACAAGCTCGACGATTCGATGCTGCGCACGGTCGACGAATATGCGCGCTGGACCTCGCGCAACAAGGACGCGGCCGCCGCGACCGCGATGTACGAGGCGTTCGACAAGAAGCTGCCGCGTCACCCGCTGGTGCTGGAAGGCATCAAGGAGACCAAGGCCGGCAAGAAGATGCCGCCACTGGTCGATTCCGCGCAGGCCGGTGCCGCCGAAGCGCTCTACGGCATCGGCGCCACGCTGACCCGCCGCGGCGGCGAGGATCTGGCGCTGGTCTATCTCCAGCTCTCGCTCTACCTCCAGCCGACCCATCCGCTGGCGCTGCTGTCGCTCGCCGATCTCTATGAGTCGGTGAAGCGGCCGAAGATGGCGATCAAGGTCTATGAGCGCGTGCCCGCGACCTCGCCGCTGAAGCGCAATGCGCAGATACAGCTCGCCATTGATCTCGACACCGCCGACCGCACCGACGAGGCGATCAAGATCCTCAAGGGCGTCACGTCGGAGGACCCCAAGGACCTCGAAGCCATCATGGCGCTCGGCAATATCGAGCGCGGTCGCAAGAAGTTCGCCGACTGCGCCACCACCTATTCGCAGGCGATCGACGCGCTGCCGGCCGGCGGCGACAAGAACGCCTGGGTCACCTATTATTATCGTGGCATCTGCGAGGAGCGCTCCAAGCAGTGGGCCAAGGCCGAGGCCGACATGAAGAAGGCGCTGGAGCTTCAGCCCGACCAGCCGCACGTCCTCAACTATCTCGGCTATTCCTGGATCGACCAGGGCGTGAATCTCGACGAAGGCATGAAGATGATCAAGCGTGCCGTCGAGCAGCGTCCCGACGACGGCTACATCGTCGATTCCCTCGGCTGGGCCTATTACCGCATCGGCAACTACGAAGAGGCGGTGAAGAACCTCGAGCGCGCGATCGATCTCAAGCCCGAGGATCCCACCATCAACGACCATCTCGGCGACGCCTATTGGCGCGTCGGCCGCACGCTGGAGGCAAAATTCCAGTGGTCGCATGCCCGCGATCTCAAGCCCGAGCCGGAAGAACTTCCGAAGATCGAGGCCAAGATCGCCAACGGTCTGCCGGACGACACCTCCAACGCCGCCGCTGCCGAGAAGAAGAAGGACGACGACGGCAAGGGCGGCTGAGCGGCGGTCGTCGCGCTGCATCTTTATGAAATACCGTGATGCCCGGGCTAGTCCCGGGCATTGACGTTTGCCCGTCATGGCCGGGCTTGACCCGGCCATCCATCCCTTCGAGAAATTCGTTCTTGGTTGATAGATGCCCGGGTCAAGCCCGGGCATGACGAGTCATGGCGGAATTCCATCCAAACAAAGGGATAGGATCGTGCGGCGATTTACGCTAATCGCATCACGATGTTTGTTTTTTAGGGGTTCATCGCCGTGCCGGCGCTGATTGAAGAAGGGCGTGCCAAGGTCAACCTGACGCTGAAGGTTGTCGGGCGGCGCGTCGACGGGTTTCACGACTTGGAGAGCGTCGTCGCGTTTGCCGATTGCGCCGATCGTCTCACGCTCGAGCCGGGACCGGAGCTGTCGCTTTCGATGGCGGGACCGCTGGCCGATGCCTGCGGCGATACATCGGACAATCTGGTGCTGAAGGCCGCGCGGCTGCTCGGCGAGCGCGTCGCGGACCTCGAGGTCGGCCATTTCACACTGGAGAAGGTGCTGCCCGTTGCGGCCGGCATCGGCGGCGGCTCGGCGGATGCCGCGGCGGCGCTGCGGCTGTTGGCGCGGCTCAATGAGCTCTCGCTCGACGATAGCAGGATCATGGAGGTCGCGCTGCCGACCGGCGCCGACGTGCCGGTGTGCCTCATCTCGCGCGCCTGCGACATGACCGGCGTCGGCGAGCAGCTGTTGCCGCTCGCGCTGCCGAGCATGCCCTGCGTCATGGTCAATCCGCGCGTACCGGTCGCGACCAAGGACGTGTTCCAGGCGCTGGGTCTGCGCAATGGCGAACTCCTGATCGGCGCCACCGATGTCGTGATGCAGGCGCCGTCGTGGCCGGAAGCCGGCCGCGCGATCGACGATTGGATCGCGGCGCTGGAGCGCGGCACCAACGATCTCGAAGCCCCCGCGGCGCGCATCCAGCCCGTCATCAGTGACGTGCTGTCCGCGCTGCGTAAGACCCGGGACGTTCGCCTGGTGCGCATGTCGGGCTCGGGCGCGACCTGCTTTGCCGTGTTCGGAACCGACGCCGACGCCGAGGCGGCCGGCGAACAACTCCGCGCCGATCACCCCGGCTGGTGGGTGCATGCGGGCACGCTGAGCTAGCGCGTGGCCATTCTCTCTCCGTCATTCCGAGGCTTGCGCCAGGAGGCGCGCCCTCAGGTGCGCAATTGCGCACCGTGAATGACGACGGAGAGGGGTGCGACAAAACAACCCAGCAAAACCTGTCAATCCTCGCACGCGAAAATATTTCGCTTTATCAGAAGCGCAACTCAGTGCTATAGAAGCAGCCGTCTCACCCGATTGAGGGGCGCTTCGCGGTCGTCACGAACGTGGGTCGAGATGCGGTGGACGCCGATTGTGCAGTCGACGAGTGCGCATGAGGCGGACGGCGAAATCGTGCAGGCCTGACGCCCTAGAGGCTGGTGTCTCTTCGCAAAACGCGACGTGTCTTGTGAAGGCGGTGACAAAAAAGCCAAGTCTCACCGGGGAGAGCACGTATAAGCCGTAACCCATCGCGCAGGGAAAGCCGGGTTGTTTCCGGTTACACCTGTGGTCCTACCCCCAAGCCTTCTACCCACTGCTCGGGGCCCATGGGTGCGATCGGCACCCGGCTTTTCCTGCGCCCTCTGCTGATGAGAGGGCGGAACGAAGAGCAAAGCTCGGACAGATCATGTCGCGAGAATGCGGAAGTTTGACTCACTGACCGTGCCACCTATTCGGTGTCGTCCCTGCCTAAAGCATGATCCGGAAAAGTGCGAAGCGGTTTTCCGGAAAGATCATGCGTAAACAACAACCTAAAGCGCGATGACGATTCATCCAAATGTCATCGCGCTTTAGTGCGCAAGTGCGCACGGGAGCAGGGACCCATAACCACAGGCCGTCATTGTTGAGCGACGCCCGAACGACGAGTCCCATTCACAATATCCGCCGCGGAGTATGGATCCCTGCCTTCGCAGGGACGACAGGGGCATTTGCGGCGCGCCCATCCCACCTCAACGCCGGGCAGCCTTGCGGGGCCATTGCTTGGCAAGCCAAACCCCGTTTGCCATAACAGGATGAAACAACAACGTTGCGCGTGCGGGACCGTTCAGAATCCGCCTGCAGCCAAAGAGCCGGGAGGATGTCATGACCAACATCCGCGTTCTCGCCACCGACCTCGAATTTCCCGAAGGCCCCGTGGTGATGCCCGACGGCTCGGTGGTGCTGGTGGAGATCCGCGGCCAGCGCCTGACGCGCGTCTATCCTGACGGACGCAAGGAGATCGTCGCCAAGATTCCGGGCGGTCCGAACGGCGCCGCGCTCGGCCCCGACGGCAAGATGTACATCTGCAACAATGGCGGCTTCTCCTGGATCCCGACCCGCAACATGATCATGCCGGGTCCGCAGCCGGACGATTATCTCGGCGGCGCGATCCAGCGCGTCGATCTGCAGTCCGGCAAGGTCGAGACCGTCGTGAGCAAATGCGGCGCGCATGATCTGCGCGGGCCGAACGACCTCGTCTTCGACAGGCAGGGCGGCCTCTGGTTCTCCGATCTCGGCAAGCGCCGCGCGCGCGAGATGGACGTCGGCGGCATGTATTACCTCAAGCCCGGCATGAGCGAGATCGTGGAGGTCGTGCACGGGATCCTGCCGGCCAACGGCATCGGGCTGTCGCCGGACGAGAACACCGTCTACATCGCGGAGACGCCGACCGGCCGGCTCTGGGCCTATGAGCTCTCCGCGCCGGGCACGCTCAAGCCGCGCGACGTGATCTACCGCGGGGAGCGGGGAAAGCCGATCTGCGGCCTCGGCGGCTACCAGATGTTCGATTCGCTCGCGGTGGAGGCGGGCGGCAATGTCTGCGTCGCCACCCTCGTCTCCGGCTGCATCTCGGTGATCGCGCCCGACGGCACCCTGGTCGAGCAGGTCCCGACCGGCGACCGCGTCACCACCAACATCGCCTTCGGCGGCCCCGAGCTGAAGACCGCCTACATCACGCTATCAGGCAAGGGCGAGCTGATCGCCATGGATTGGCCGCGGCCGGGATTGCCGCTGAACTTTCTGAATAGATGACGATTGCGCTTCGCGAAGCGCAATCGTCGTTCCGGGATGGTGCGAAGCACCAGACCCGGAACCTCGAGATTCCGGGTTCGATGCTTCGCATCGCCCCGGAATGACAAAGATGGAGAGATCTCGAATGCCCTGGCTTGAACCGGTCACCCTTCGCGGCGCACATGCGCGGCTGGAGCCGCTGTCCTACGATCATTGCGACGGGCTGGTCGACGCGGTGAAGGACGGCGAGCTGTCAAAGCTCTGGTACACCGCGATCCCGCAGCCGGAGAATATGGCCAAGGAGATCGACCGCCGGCTCGGCCTGCAAAAGGCCGGCTCGATGCTGCCGTTCACCGTGTTCGACGCCGGCGGCAGGATCGTCGGCATGACCACCTACATGAACATCGATGCCGCCAACCGCCGCGTCGAGATCGGCTCGACCTGGTACGCAAAGGGCGCGCAGCGCGGCCCGCTCAACACGCAGTGCAAGCTTTTGCTGCTGCGCCACGCCTTCGAGACGCTGGACTGCATCGCGGTCGAGTTCCGCACCCATTTCTTCAACCACCAGAGCCGCCGCGCCATCGAGCGCCTGGGCGCCAAGCAGGACGGCATCCTGCGCAGCCACCAGATCGCGCCGAACGGCACGCTGCGCGACACCGTGGTCTACAGCATCACCGCCGCCGAATGGCCGACGGTGCAGGCGCATCTGGAATTTCAACTCAACGACAAGCCGCGCTGACACGATAGTCGGCGCCAGAAACGAGACGATGGAAACGTTCGATTATGTGATCATCGGCGCGGGCTCCGCCGGGAGCGTGCTGACCAACCGCTTGAGTGAAGACGCCGCGACCCGCGTGTGCGTGCTCGAGGCGGGCCCGAGGGATTGGCACCCCTACATCCATTTGCCGGCGGGCTTCATCAAGACCTTCCACATGAAGAGCATCAACTGGGCCTATCAGCAGGAGCCGGGGCCCTGGACCGGCGGGCGCAGCATCTATGCGCCGCGCGGCAAGACGCTCGGCGGCTCGTCCTCCATTAACGGCCACATCTACAACCGCGGCCAGCGCATGGATTTCGACACCTGGGCGCAGATGGGCAATCGCGGCTGGGGCTACGCCGACGTGCTGCCTTACTTCCGGCGAATGGAGAGAAGGATCGGCGAGGGCGACGACACCTATCGCGGCCGCGACGGCAACCTCACGGTCACGACGATGGACTGGCGCGATCCGCTCTGCGAGGCCTTCATGGAGGGCGCCGTCTCGCTCGGTATTCCCCGCAACCCCGACTACAACGGCAAGACCCAGGAAGGCGTCTCCTACTGCCAGCGCACCATCCTGAATGGACGCCGGGTCAGCGCCGCGACCGCGTTCCTGCATCCGGCGCGGCGGCGGCCCAATGTCGACGTGCGCACGCATGCGCACGCGACCGAGATCGTCTTCGAGGGCAAGCGCGCCGTCGGCGTGCGCTACAATCGCGGCGGCAAGCACGGCGATCCCCTGGAGGTGCGCGCCAACAAGGAGGTGATCCTCTCCGGCGGCGCCTACAACTCGCCGCAGCTGTTGCAGCTCTCCGGCGTCGGCTCGCCGGATCTGCTGCAGCAGCACGGCATCGCGGTGCGTCACGCGCTTCCCGTCGGCGAAGGCCTGCAGGACCATTACGCCCCCCGCACGGTGGCGCGCGTCAAGGACATCAAGACCATCAACGAGCTCCGCCGCGGCTTCTCGCTGTGGATCGAGGCGTTGAAATGGGCAACCCAGCGCAAGGGCCTGCTCTCGCTGTCGCCGACCATGGTCTACTGCTTCTGGCACTCCGGCGAGAGCGCGGAGAGCTCCGACCTGCAACTCACCTTCACGCCGGCGAGCTACAAGGAAGGCGTGCAGGGCCAGCTCGAGGACGAGCCCGGCATGACGGTCGCATCCTGGCAGCAGCGGCCCGAGAGTCGCGGCTACGTCCGCATCCGCTCGAGCGATCCGTTTGCGCCGCCGATCATCCAGACCAACTATCTCGACGCCGAGCTCGACCGCCGCGTCGTCGTCGGCGGCATGAAGCTCGCGCGCAGGCTGCTCGCCTCCGAGCCGCTCAGTCCGTATTACGCCTACGAGGACTTTCCGGGTCCGAAGGTCACGAGCGACGACGAACTGCTCGCCGCTGCGACCGAGCGCGGCACCACCACCTTCCATCCCGGCTGCACCTGCCGCATGGGCCCGGCGGATTCGACCTGGGCCGTGGTCGACGACCAGCTCCGCGTCCACGGCCTGGAGGGCCTGCGCGTGATCGACGCGTCGGTGATGCCGCGCATGATCTCGGCGAATCTCAACGCTTCGACCCTGATGATCGCCGACAAGGCCTCCGACATGATCCGCGGCAAGGCACCGGAGGCGGCTGCGAAGCTGCCGGAGTATGCGTGAGGGAGTTGATACGTACGACAATAACCGTTCAGCGTCGTCCCGGCGAAGGCCGGGACCCCTAACCACCGATGGTTATTGTTGCGTGTCGGTGGAATGACGAGTCCAACCCACAACATCCGCCGCGGAGTATGGGTCCCTGCTTTCGCAGGGACGACAGCGGAGAGTGTGTGGCCGTTAGCGGCTCAGGATGACGCGAAATATAGTGGAGCTCAGCTGTAGACGAACGCCTTGTCCTTGAGGTCGATCGCCGGGAATTCGTCCTTCTCGATCCAGTAATCCTGGCTGTGCTGCCATTCCGGCTTATCGCCGCGCTTGGGCAAGAGGTCCATGTTGCGCATCATGTAGCCGGGATTGAAGTTCTCCGGATCGATCCAGGGCAGGATCGGCATGTTGTGGTCTTCGGGACGCAGCTTCGGCGTCACCTTCTTCGCGCCGGTCGCGTTCATGTGCTGCAGCAGGCTGCAGACGAAATCGGCGACGAGGTCGACGCGCAACGTCCAGCTAGCGCGGAAGTAGCCGAAAACCCAGACCATGTTGGGCACGCCCGTGAACATCATGCCGCGATAGGTGACGGTGTCGCCAAAAGCGAGCGGCCTGCCGTCAATCTCGAATTCGATGTCGCCGAGCGCCGCAAGGTTGAAGCCGGTCGCGGTGACGATGATGTCGGCCTCGAGCTCTTTGCCGGACTTGAGCAGGATGCTCGTCTCGGTGAAGCGGTCGATCTCGTCGGTGACGACCGACGCCTTGCCGCCCTTGATGGCGTTGAACAGATCCGCATCCGGCACGAAGGCGATGCGCTGCCGCCATGGCCGGTATTTCGGCGTGAAGTGGGTGGCGATGTCGTAGTCCTTGCCGAGGACGGCTTCGACCGCTGCCAGCAGGTCCTTCTTGGCGCCCTCGGGCTCGGCGAAGGTCCGCTTGGTGAACGCATCCTGTTCGAACAGGATCTTCCGCCGCACGATCTCGTGGATCCAGGTCTCGTCAATCTGAAGCCGGCGCAGCTCTTCCGCGATCTCGATGGCGTTGCGGCCGAGACGGAAATAGGTCGGCGAGCGCTGGAGCATGGTGACATGGGCGGCGTCCTTGGCCATCGCCGGGATCAGCGTCGCAGCTGTGGCGCCGGAGCCGATCACGATCACGCGCTTGCCCTTGTAGTCGAGGTCGTCGGGCCAGGTCTGCGGATGCACGACGGTGCCCTTGAACTTCGCCATGTCGGTCCATTCGGGCGTATAGCCGGCGTCGTGGCGATAATAGCCCTGGCACATCCAGAAGAAATTGGTCGTGAAGCGCAGCCGCTCGCCGGTGTCGATGCGCGTCGCATCGATGGTCCAGAGATTGGTCTCGTTCGACCACTTCGCCGCGGTGATGGTGTGGCGATAGCGGATGTGACGGGCGATGTCGTTCTCCTCGATCACCTCGCCCATGTACTTCAGGATCTCTGCAGCGGTCGCGATCGGCGCGCTGGTCCACGGCTTGAAGCGATAGCCGAAGGTGTGCAGGTCGCTGTCGGAGCGGATGCCCGGATAGCGATGGGTGGACCAGGTGCCGCCAAAAGTCTTCTGCGTCTCGAGCACCACGAAGCTGGTGCCGGGGCATTGCGTGGCGAGGTGGTAGGCGGCGCCGACGCCGGAGATGCCGGCGCCTGCGATCAGGACGTCGAAGTGCTCTGTGGTGACGGGCTCGGCGGCCCGGATCTGGGTCTGGACGTTCATCTTCCCTGGTCTTCTTGTTTGTGGAGCTGCAGAAGCAAAACGCCGAAGCCATCGCCCCGGCGTTTGCCGATATCGGAACTAGACTTCGCGGCGGCTGAGGAAAGCCAGCCGCTCGAACAGATGCACGTCCTGCTCGTTCTTGAGCAGCGCGCCGTGCAGCGGCGGGATCAGTTTTCGCGGGTCCCTTTCCCGCAACTGCTCGGCGCTCATGTCTTCGTTGAGCAGCAGCTTGAGCCAGTCCAGAAGCTCCGAGGTGGACGGCTTCTTCTTCAGGCCGGGCACCTCGCGCACCTCGAAGAAGATGCGCAGCGCTTCCTCGACGAGGCGCTTCTTGATGCCGGGGAAGTGGACGTCGACGATGCGGCCCATCGTGTCGGCGTCGGGGAACTTGATGTAGTGGAAGAAGCAGCGGCGCAGGAACGCGTCCGGCAGCTCCTTCTCGTTGTTGGAGGTGATCATCATGATCGGGCGCTGCTTGGCCTTGATCGTCTCGCCGGTCTCGTAGACATGGAATTCCATGCGGTCGAGCTCGAGCAGCAGATCGTTGGGGAATTCGATGTCGGCCTTGTCGATCTCGTCGATCAGGAGCACCGGGCGCTGCTCGGCGGTGAAGGCCTCCCACAGCTTGCCGCGCTTGATGTAGTTCTTGATGTCGGACACGCGCGCATCGCCCAGCTGGCTGTCGCGCAGACGCGACACCGCGTCGTATTCGTAGAGGCCCTGCTGCGCCTTGGTGGTGGACTTGATGTGCCAGGTCAAAAGCGGCGCGTTCAGCGCCTTCGCCACCTCCTCCGCCAGCACCGTCTTGCCGGTGCCGGGCTCGCCCTTGATGAGGAGCGGGCGCTCCAGCACGATCGAGGCATTGACGGCGACCTTGAGATCGTCGGTCGCAACATAGTCCTTGGTGCCGGTAAATTTCATCTATCTGTTTGCCTTGCTTCGTTCGTCGGCGGCCCCGGCCCCCACACGAAACGACCGCTCTCGCAGCGGTCGCATGTCCTCTCCGATATCTTGTCCGGTACAATTCTAGTTGAAAAAGCCGGGCGGTCTAGCGCGGATTCCGCAGCGCAGCGGTACCTAGACGGCACCGGGCGCATAGTATGTCAGGCGTACTGTTTCCGCCCCGCGGAATGATTGTCACCCGCGAGCGACGAGGCCAGCACCGTGCGGTCGCGTCCCGAACGTTTCGCCTCATAGAGCGCAAGATCGGCCCGGCCGAGCAGTTCGGTCTCGCTCGCGGTCGCGGCCGACCGGCTGGCGATCCCGAGGCTGATCGAAACCACGCCGCGGCGCGCGGCCGGATTGGCCATCGCCAGCGACCGTACCGTGAGGCGCATCGCCTCGGCGACCTTCAGTGCATCCTGCTCGCCGACGCCGGGCAGGATGATCGCGAACTCCTCGCCGCCGTATCGCGCCGCCAGCGCCGTGGTGTTGTCGGTGGCGCCCGCGATCACGCGCGCCACGCGCCGCAGGCATTCGTCGCCGGCCTGGTGACCTTGCGTGTCGTTGAAACCCTTGAAGTGATCGATGTCGAGCATAATCAGCGAGATCTGCTCCCGATCGCGGAACTCGCGCGGCAGCGCGCTGTCGAAGCTGCGGCGATTGGCGAGCGCGGTCAGGCCATCGGTGGTCGCAAGCTCGGACAGGCGGATGTTCAGCGCGTTGAGCTCGTCCTCCATCTTGCGGCGCTCGGTCACGTCGCGCAGCACGCCGACGACCTCGATGGCTTGGTGATCTTCCGCCGCGCCCGCAAGCTTGAAATTAATCTCGACCCAGACCTCGCTGCCGTTGGCGCGGAAGGTCTTGAATTCGACGGTCTTGGTGGTGGTCCAGTTGGTCAATTCCGATGTCGCTTTGGCGACGTCGGCGAGATGATCGGGGTGCACGAACTCGAAGCAGGATTTGCCGATCAGATCGTCCGGCTTGCGGCCGAGGATGGTCTCGACCGATTGCGACACGAACAGGAAGCTGCCGTTACGGTCCAGCAGGATCACCACATCGGCGATGTTGTCGGCCAGCAGCCGGTAGCGTGCCTCGCGTTCCCTGAGCATCCGCGCGACCCTGGTGCGCTTGGCAAACTCCTTGCCGAGCAGGATCGCGAACAGGATGACGCCTCCCATCAGGATGACGGCGACAAGCAGGTCGTTGCGCAAATCGTCATGCCATGCGGCGAGAACCTGGGCTTCCGGCAAGGCGACGGTGACCACGATCGGATATTGCGAAGCGCGCTCGAAGCCAAGATATTTGACGCGTCCGTCGAACGGCGATGTGGTTTTCGTGTAGCCCGTCCGGTCCTGCTCGATCCTCGCCTTGAAAGCCGCGGAAACCTCCTTGTTCCACTTGCCCGCCGGCCAGTGCGCCAAGACCATGCCGTCGAGCCGAAGCAGGGTAATTCCGGCATGCGGACCGAATTTGAAGGCTTGATAGAAGTTGTCGAAATAGCTTGTCTCGATGGTCGCGAACAACACGCCGCCGAAGCCGCCATCCTCCCTGGTGACGCGTCGCGAGAGTACGATGGTCGGCTGACCGGTCAGCCGCGACTGCAATGGCTCGCTGATATGCAGCAATGCATCTGTCGAGTCGCGATGGCCGATGAAATAGCCGCGATCGGCATTGTTGTGCGCTGGCAGCTCCGCGGCCGACGAGTAGATCCTGTTGCCGTCGGGGTCGATCACGCCGATCTCCTTGATCTGCGGCAGCGCGTCGGCGGTCTTGCGCAGCGCCGCGTTGAAGCGGTCGACGCGCGGCTTCTGGTATTTCAGCAGATCCACCATGGCGTTCATGGCCACGTCGATCGCCTGGACCGAATGCGAGGCGTGTTCCGCCAGCGAGTGGGTCAGGTTGCGGATGTCGCGCTCGCCCTGGGCCAGCGCCGTGGTGCGCGCCTCGACCGCCTTCCAGATCAACAGACCCAGCACGAATATGCTCATGGCCGCCACCACGGCGGCGACGATCGCTGTCGGCGAAAACAGTTTCGGCAGCTTGGCAGGGCTGTTGGACAAGTCGGTCGGGTCCACTGGCGTCGTGTCGCCTCCAGTGATCAACGCCCGATCTTAATGTCACGTTTCGCCGCCGGGAGCCGAAGCTGGCCGGGGTGGTTAAGTGAAAGTGAATGGCTGATCCGCAGCCGCAACCGGGGGAGGGGCCCTTGACGGCACCGGCAGGGCGGGCGATTTAAGTAAATATGTTCCTGCAGTTTTTCACCTCTCTGCGCGACGCGCAGGTCCCCGTGACGCTGCGCGAATACCTCACGCTGATGGAGGCGCTCGACGCTGACCTCGCGGACTACACGGTCGAGAATTTCTATTATCTGTCGCGCGCCTCCCTGGTGAAGGACGAGCGCAACCTCGACAAGTTCGACCGGGTCTTCGGCACGGTGTTCAAGGGGCTGGAAAGCCTGCTCGAGGCCATGGACAAGGCCGAGATCCCCGAGGAGTGGCTGAAGAAGCTCGCCGAGAAATACCTGACGGAAGAAGAGAAGAAGCAGATCGAGGCCATGGGCTGGGACAAGCTCATGGAGACCTTGAAGAAGCGCCTCGAGGAGCAGAAGGGCCGGCACCAGGGCGGCTCGAAGTGGATCGGCACCGCCGGCACCTCGCCGTTCGGCGCCCATGGCTACAATCCCGAAGGCGTGCGCATCGGCCAGGAGAAGAACCGCAACAACCGCGCCGTGAAGGTGTGGGACAAGCGCGAGTTCAAAGATCTCGACGGCAATGTCGAGCTCGGCATCCGCAACATCAAGGTGGCGCTGCGCCGGCTGCGCAAGTTCGCGCGCACCGGCGCGCCCGACGAGCTCGATCTCGACACCACGATTCGCGAGACCGCCAATCACGGCTATCTCGACGTGCACATGCGCCCCGAGCGGCGCAATGCGGTGAAGCTGCTGGTGTTCTTCGACATCGGCGGCTCGATGGACGCGCATATCGAGCAGGTCGAGGAGCTGTTCTCGGCGGCGAAGAGCGAGTTCAAGCACATGGAGTATTTCTACTTCCACAATTGCCTCTATGAAGGCGTGTGGAAGCAGAACAAGCGCCGCTTCACCGACCGCACGCCGACCTGGGACGTGCTGCACAAATACCCGCACGACTACAAGGTGGTGTTCGTCGGCGACGCCTCGATGTCGCCTTACGAGATCATGGTGCCCGGCGGCTCGGTCGAGCACGTCAACGAGGAGCCGGGCTCGGTCTGGCTCGATCGCATCATCCGTACCTATCCGCACAGCGTGTGGCTGAACCCGGTGCAGCAGAAGCACTGGGACTATTCGGAATCGACCACCATCATCCGCCGCCTGTTCTCCGAGCGCATGTATCCGATCACGATCGAAGGTCTGGAGAACGCGATGCGGGAGCTGGTGCGCTGACTTTGATTTCGTCATTCCGGGGCGCGAAGCGAACTCGGAATCTCGAGATTCCGGATCAGCCGCGTTGCGTCCGTCCGGAATGACGGTGGCAGAAAACGCGAAAGCACAAAGACAAAGGGAGTAACCCATGCCCCAGACCATCACCCGCGGCATCAAGGCGCTGATCGACGAGGCCAATGCCGAGATCGAGACCCTCACCGCCAAGGACGCCATCACGCTGATCTCCAAGAACGGTGACGTCGTCATCGTCGACATCCGCGACCCCCGCGAGATCGAGCGCGACGGCCGCATCCCCGGCGCTTTCGCCTGCACCCGCGGCATGCTCGAATTCTGGATCGATCCGCAGAGCCCGTACGCAAAGCCGATCTTCCAGGAGGACAAGAAATTCGTCTTCCACTGCGCCGGCGGCCTGCGCTCCGCGCTCGCGGCCAAGACCGCGCAGGACATGGGCCTCAAGCCCGTCGCCCACATCGCCGGCGGCTACGCCGCCTGGCGCGACGCCGGCGGTCCGACGGAGAAATGGGAGCCGAAGAAGAAGGGGTGAACGCCCCATCCACCGTCATTCCGGGCGCGACGCAGTCGCGAGCCGGAATCCAGAGGTTGTCTTGCGAGATTCCGGGTTCTCGCTGCGCGAGCCCCGGAATGACGAAGGAAATGCCGAATGACGACGACCGACGATCCGCTCGTTTCGACCGAATGGCTGGCTGCGCATCTGGGCGACGCCAACGTCAAGATCCTCGACGCCAGCTTCAAGCTGCCGGGCGTCTTGCCGCTGCCGAAGGACGACTATCTCGCCGCGCACCTGCCGGGCGCGGTGTTCTTCGACGTCGATGCGGTGTCGGATCATTCCAATCCGCTGCCGCACATGTTTCCGAGCGCCGAGCAGTTCGGCCGCGATGTCGGCAATCTCGGTATCGGAAATAGCGACACCGTCGTGATCTACGATGCCGGCGGCTGGGTCGCAGCGCCGCGCGCCTGGTGGATGTTCCTGTCCTACGGCCACGGCAATGTGCGCATCCTCAATGGCGGCCTGAAGAAGTGGCGTGCCGAGGGCCGCCGCGTGGAGAGTGGCGAGGTCAAGCCGAAGCCTGCGACGTTCAAGGCCAGCTATGATTCAAACCGCGTGCGCAGCATGCAGCAGCTGGTCGCCAATGTCGAAAGCCGCAAGGAGCAGGTGATCGATGCGCGCGCCGCCGACCGTTTCGAGGGCCGCGCGCCCGAGCCGCGTCCGGGCATCCGCTCCGGGCACATCCCCGGCGCGCGCAACGTGCCCTACAACCTGCTGTTCGATGCCGCGACCGGCGAGATGAAGCCGCTCGAGGAGCTGCGCACCGTCTTCACGGGCGCCGGCGTCAAGCTCGATGCGCCGATCGTCACGAGCTGCGGCTCCGGCGTCTCCGCCGGCGTGCTGACGCTCGCGCTCTATCGCCTGGGGATTACCGACACCGCGCTCTATGACGGCTCCTGGTCGGAATGGGGCCAGGCCGGCGGCCCGCCGATCGCGACGGGGCCGGCGTAACAGGTCATTCCTGCTTGCTAGCGCCGGGTGAGCGGCACCAGGGTCGGCTGGCCGAACGGATCGAGCTGCTGCTGAACGACCTGCCGAACCGGCTGCGCGCGGACGATCCGCCGCCGCTCCTTGCGATGTGCCGGCTTGCTGACCGCGCTGCGCACCGGCTTCTTCGCCTCAGCGGCCTTCGGCGCCACCGGCGCTTCGGCAACAACTTCGGGCCCGCCCAGCGTTGCGATCCTGGTCGCGGCCGCCATCGCCTCGGGTGACGGCGGCGGGGCGGGCTCGGGCGCTGCCATCGCGGGTGCCGGCGGCGGAAGCGCTGGCTCGCTGGGGCCGGGCGGATCGGCGACGGCGGCGACCTTGTCCTCGGTGGCCCCCGGTGCGGCTTCGGCGGCAGCGGGCGTCGGCTCCGATGCCGGCGACGGATCTGCGGTCGGAATCTGCGCCGCGCTGTCGGCGGGCTGAGCTGGCGCGGGGGTCTCCGTGGCTTGGGCTTCCGGCTTCGGCGGGGCGGTCGGGACCGGATCATCCGCCGTCACGGCGGCGACCTTCTCCGGCTCGGCTGCAGGGCTGATTTCAGCGGGAGCAGCCGGTTGTTCGGACGCGGCCGGCTCGGACGGGGCTGCCGGAGTTTCGGTCGTCACCTTGTCGGCGGCGGGCGGGTCGACCCGGACCATGGCAAGCACTGGCGGGGTCTCGGGCTGCTGCGCGAATTGCGGCTCGGGCGGCGGCGCCCGGCGGGCCGGAATGCTTGCGAACTCTTCATGCGCCGCGCGAAACAGCGCGGCTGCCCCTAACCCGAACACCAGAAGCGAGCTCGCCAGCACGATCGCGGCGAACAGAAAACGAAGGCCGGGGAGCATGGGCGCGGGTTCCCCCTTCTGCGGGAGGGTCTTCGATGTCGAGGGAACGCGGTGACCACACAAGAAAGCCGGCGTCGCGAGCGCGAATCAGGCCAATTCGAAGATATCGCAACGTCCCGGCACTGTTTGTTACAAAATGCGGGTGATTGATGACTTTGGCCATCTGGACGGACTTTGCCGACCCGTGAGACATCATTGCCGCAGCGTTGACGCGAAATCACAAAAGGCCCGGAATAGCCCGGGTTTCGCGGATTTGTCTTGAATGCGCCGCTATCTTCCTGCATTGGGCCGTTAACAGTCCGGTGTGGCTTGGGGACTATAACAGAGCAATGATGATCAACCGCATTCTGACGATTTGCGCTGCCGCGGCTCTCGGCGTGGCAGGAACCTCGCTTGCGCATGCGCAGCAGGGTTATCCGGCGCCCCAGGGCACCGCCTATTCGACGGCGCCCCAGCCCTACCCCCCCCAGGGCAGCATGCCGGATTTCGACGCTCTCAATGACGATGACGGGCAGGATTCGGCTGCACTGCCGCCGCCCGGTCCGGTGCTGTCGCCGAACGATCCGCGCTATGGCCGTCCGGCGAATGCGCCCACCTATTCCGATCGTGGCGCGCCGACCGGCCCCGTGATGTCGCCGGACGATCCGCGCTATGGCCGTCCGATGAATGCTCCTCCGGTCTATTCCGACCGTGGTGCGCCGACTGGGCCGGTGATGTCGCCCGATGATCCCCGCTATGGCCGTCCGATGGGGCCGCCGCCGGTGATCTACGGCGATCGTCCGGGTGCGCAACAAGCTAACCGCGACAATGGCGTTCCGGCCGCCGGTGTTTCCTACGGCGACGACCGCGGCGGCCTGCGTCCGCCCGAGGGCGTTACCGGAGCCGTGCCGCAGCAGCAGGCGCCGGTCGATGCCAATGGCAAGCCGGTGCAGATCGCGGCGCTGCCGCCGGACGAGCAGCCCGAAGACGCGCCGGTGCAGCTGCCGCCGAACCTGCGCCGCCAGGAGGTCGCGTTCCAGACCAAGGAGCCGGCCGGCACGCTCGTGGTCGATACGCCCAACACCTATCTCTATTACGTGCTCGGAGGCGGCCGTGCGATCCGCTACGGCGTCCGCGTCGGCCGCGACGGTTTCACCTGGACCGGCGTGCAGAAGATCACCCGCAAGGCCGAATGGCCGGATTGGCATCCGCCGACCGAGATGATCGAGCGTCAGCCCTACCTGCCGCGCTTCATGGCCGGCGGCCCGGGCAATCCGCTTGGCGCCCGCGCGATGTATCTCGGCTCGACCGTCTATCGCATCCACGGCACCAACCAGCCCTCGACGATCGGCAAGTTCGTCTCCTCCGGCTGCATCGGCATGCTCAACGAGGACGTCTCCGACCTGTTCGATCGCGTCAAGGTCGGCACCCGCGTGGTGGTGATGCCGGGTGGTCCGCCGCCGGGAACGGCGACCGCTTCTGCCGCGCCTCCAAACCCGATGGCTCCCGCGTCGGCTCAGGCTCAGGCGGCGGCGCCGCTGCCCGGCACGCAGCCGACCACGGTGCAGCCGCTGCCCGCACCGGTGACGGTGCGCTAGGCCAACCGGCAAGTTCATCATTGAAAAAGGCGCGCGAACAGCGCGCCTTTTTTGTTGCAACGAGCCGCGCATCTCCACGTTGCCGCCTGGGAGGCAATGCGATGCAGGACGTCTGCGAGACCTATCCGCCGCTGAATGCGCCAAAGCCTGTCGCCGATGACGTATGGATGATCGATGGTCCGATCATCCGGTTCGGCCCGCGCTGGTTCAAGATGCCGTTTCCAACGCGCGCGACGATCCTTCGTCTGCCGGGTGGGCGTCTGTTCATTCACTCGCCGACACCATTGCTGGCGGAACTCAAGGCCGCAGTCGTCAAGCTGGGCGCACCGCGCTGGATCATCGGTCCGAATCGTCTGCACTATTGGTGGATTCCGAAATGGCATGCTGCCTATCCCGACGCGCGCATCTTCCTTGCGCCCGGGATCAAGCAACAGGCGGGCAGTGGGCTGACCTTCGAAGGCGAGCCACTGGAACGATCATCCGGTTATCCCTGGGATGAGTGGATCGCGACGCTGCCGGTGGCAGGCAGCTACATGACGGAGGTCGTGTTCTTCCATCTGCCGTCGCGGACATTGCTGCTGACGGACCTGATCGAGAATTTTGAGGCCGGGCGCGTTCGCTCGCCGTTGATGCGGTTCCTGATCTGGCTCGGCGGCGTGCGCGATCCTGACGGCAGCACGCCAACGGATCTGCGCTCGACCTTCCTGCAGGACAGGGACGCGATGAAGGCCGCGGTCGCCCGCATGATCGAATGGGATCCGGAGCGGATTATCCTCGCCCACGGGCGCTGGTATGACCGGGACGGCCGCGCCGAGCTCGAACGCGCGTTCCGCTGGCTCGGCTAGCCGCAGTGAATGCCGCTGTCAGGCCAGGCGCCGCGGCGGCTCGTTGCCCTTGGTGAAGGCATCGATGCACTCGACCATCTGCTGATAATGCGCCTGCAGGCTCTCGCGCGTCGCATAGCCGAGATGCGGCGTGATCACGACGTTGTCGAGCTTGCGCAGCGGGTGATCCGACCGGCAGCGGCTCGACCGAGAACACGTCCAAGCCGGCGCCTGCGATCCTCCTCTGCTGCAGCGCTTCGAGCAGCGCCTGCTCGTCCACGATCGGCCCGCGCGCGGTGTTGACGAGAAAGGCGGTCGGCTTCATCCGCGCGAGATCGGCAGCTCCAACCAGCCCGCGCGAACGCTCGCTCAGCACCACATGGATAGTGACGATATCGGCCTTGGCGAACAGCTCCTCCTTGCTGGCGTAGCCGACGCCGGCCTCCTTGCACTTCTCCGGCGTGAGGTTCGGGCTCCAGGCGATCACGTTCATGCCGAACGGTCTCGCAATGCCCGCCATCTTGCTGCCGAGCTTGCCGAGCCCGACGATGCCGAGCGTCAAGCCCTCGATCTCGACGCCGGCAAAGCTCTGCCAGGGCTCGCCGGCATGCATGCGTGCATTCTCGCGGCCGATGCCGCGGGTCAGCTCCAGGATCAGGCCCATGGTGAGCGGCGCCGTCGGGTCGCGGTTATATTGGGTGCCGCACAACACCACCTTGCGGTCCTTGGCGGCCTCCATGTCGATCGAAGCGTTGCGCATGCCTGATGTCAGCAGCAGCTTCAGCTTCGGCAGCTTGTCGAACAGGCTCTTGGGAAAAGCGGTGCGCTCGCGCATCGCGCAGATGACGTCGAAGTCCTTCAGCTTCGTTGCCGCTTCCGCCTCGCTCGCGAACGGCTTGTCGAACACGGTGACGTCGACCCGGTCCTTGACCTTCGGCCAGTCGGCCACCGAAAGCGCGATGTCAAAATAGTCGTCGAGGATTGCACAGCGGAGCCGCGTCATCGGGGAGGTCCATTCAGGGTGAGGACGACGGCGGGAGATCAACCGTCGGGATACCCGTCATGGTCGCGCGCAATCGGCAGGCGCGCAAGCGGCCGCGGTTTCAAAAAGCGGCGATTGTCACACGCGCGGCGACGGCTTCTGCGTCTTCGTGGCGCGGATATCGGCGAGCATCGAGCGGACTGCCGGCGACAGCGCCATCTGCTTGGCGCGGCAGGCTGGACCGGGGCCGCGCATATAGTGCAGTTCCGGCCGGTAGGGATTGAAAGCCCTGGCGACGAAGGCGCGCCAAAATGCGCTGAATTCGGCGAACAGCGTCGCCTCGGCCTTGGTCGCCGGGCGCGAAAGGGGTGCTGAAATGATGGTAGCCATGACGTGGCCTCAACTGTTTTGGCCGCGGTTCTGCCGCGAAAATCGCCGTTTTTCGGCGTTGAGAACGAGTTTTGGTCTGATTTATTAAAAGATGGTTTCAATTGTCGTGATTCGGCGCACACATGGCGTCGAACCCGTAATCACCCGTGGTGAAGCCGCGAAACGTGGTGAACGGACGGAAAACAGAGGTCCCGCGGTTGCGCTTTCGGGGGCCGGCCGTTACATCGGCGGCAGCAAAATTTCCACAAATCGGATCAATTCCAGGGACAGCGGATGGCGCGCCAGTTCATCTATTTCATGCAGGGCCTGACCAAGAGCTACCCGACCCGGAAGGTGCTCGATAACATCCACCTGAGCTTCTACCCCGATGCCAAGATCGGCGTGCTCGGCGTCAACGGCTCGGGCAAGTCGACGCTGCTCAAGATCATGGCTGGCCTCGACAAGGAGTACACCGGCGAGGCCTGGGTCGCAGAGGGCGCCCGCGTCGGCTATCTCGAACAGGAGCCACAGCTCGATCCCAAGCTGTCCGTGCGCGAGAACGTCATGCAGGGCGTCGCCAAGCAGAAGGCGATCCTCGATCGCTACAACGAACTCGCGGTCAACTATTCCGACGAGACCGCCGACGAGATGACCAAGCTCCAGGATGAGATCGAGGCCCAGGGCCTGTGGGATCTCGACAGCAAGGTCGACCAGGCCATGGACGCGCTGCGATGTCCGCCCGACGATGCCGACGTGACCAAGCTCTCCGGCGGCGAACGCCGCCGCGTCGCGCTGTGCAAGCTGCTGCTCGACCAGCCCGAACTCCTGCTGCTGGACGAACCGACCAACCATCTCGACGCCGAGTCCGTGTCGTGGCTGGAAGGCCATCTGCGCAACTATCCCGGTGCGATCCTGATCGTCACCCACGACCGCTACTTCCTCGACAACGTCACCGGCTGGATCCTCGAGCTCGATCGCGGCCGCGGAATTCCCTACGAGGGCAACTACTCGTCCTGGCTGGTGCAGAAGCAAAAGCGCCTGGAGCAGGAGGGACGCGAGGACGCGGCGCACCAGAAGACGCTCGCCCGCGAGCAGGAATGGGTCGCGTCTTCGCCGAAGGCGCGCCAAGCCAAGTCGAAGGCACGCTATCAGCGCTACGAGGAGCTGCTCAAGAAGGCGAGCGAGAAGCAGACCCAGACTGCGCAGATCATCATTCCGGTCGCCGAGCGGCTCGGCGCCAACGTGGTCGACTTCGAAGGCCTCAGCAAAGGTTTTGGCGATCGCCTCCTGATCGACAATCTCACGTTCAAGCTGCCGCCCGGCGGCATCGTCGGCGTGATCGGCCCGAACGGCGCCGGCAAGACCACGCTGTTCAAGATGATCACCGGCCAGGAGAAGCCGGACGCAGGCACGATCACTGTCGGCGAGACCGTGCATCTCGGCTATGTCGACCAGTCGCGCGATGCGCTCGACGGCAAGAAGACCGTCTGGGAGGAGATCTCCGGCGGCAACGAGCTGATCCTGCTCGGCAAGAAGGAAGTGAACTCGCGCGGCTATTGCTCGGCGTTCAACTTCAAGGGCGCGGACCAGCAGAAGAAGGTCGGCGCGCTCTCCGGCGGTGAACGCAACCGCGTTCATCTCGCCAAGATGCTGAAGTCCGGCTCCAACGTGCTGCTGCTCGACGAGCCGACCAACGACCTCGACGTCGACACGCTACGCGCGCTCGAAGAGGCGCTGGAGGACTTCGCCGGCTGCGCCGTTATCATCAGCCACGATCGCTGGTTCCTCGACCGTATCGCGACCCACATCCTGGCCTTCGAAGGCGACAGCCATGTCGAATGGTTCGAGGGCAACTTCCAGGATTACGAGAAGGACAAGATGCGCCGCCTCGGCCAGGACAGCATCATCCCGCACCGCGTGAAGTACAAGAAGCTGACGCGCTGATTGGTTCAAGCGGTCGAGCGCGGCCATCGTGCCGCGTTCGACCGTTGCTCGTTGGCAGGATCGTGACGGCACCGCGGCGCAATCTGCGGCCAGTTGTCGCTTTTCAAGCGCGCGGGATTGCGTAGATAGAGCGCTCCGCAATTTTTAATCCTGCGAGCACTCCAACATGTCCGCTGTTTCAGATGCGCGCACCCCCCTGAAGGGCCGGTCGCTGCGTCCCGTTCCGAAGCTGATCTTCGGCTCGCGCTGGCTCCAATTGCCGCTCTATGTCGGCCTCATCGTCGCTCAGGCCGTCTATGTGCTGTTGTTCCTGAAGGAGCTCTGGCATCTGGTCGTGCACTCGTTCGACGCCAGCGAGCAGCAGATCATGCTGGTCGTGCTCGGGCTGATCGATGTGGTCATGATCTCGAACCTGCTGATCATGGTGATCGTGGGCGGCTACGAGACCTTCGTTTCACGGCTGAACCTGGCCGGGCATCCCGACGAGCCGGAATGGCTCGGCCACGTCAATGCCAGCGTGCTCAAGATCAAGCTCGCGATGGCGATCATCGGCATTTCCTCGATCCATTTGCTGCGCACCTTCATAGAGGCCGGTGCGCTGTCGTCAGGCAAGGGCAACTACACCGAGACCGGCGTGATGTGGCAGACCATCATCCACTGCGTCTTCATCCTGTCGGCGATCGGCATCGCCATCGTCGACAAGCTGTCGAACGACTCGATCGAAGGCGCCAAGCAACAGGTTGGGCATTAGGGATGAACGGCGGCGCGGCGTCACCGCGCCGCGCGCGAGCCAAACAGTGCCGGCGCGGATCTGCCGAGCCATTCGGGGATTTGCGCCGCGCCGCGCGGAAATCCGCGGGCCATCGCGAGGACGAACGCGGTCTGCCAGACGCCGAACAGCACCGGCCAGCCCGGCAAGGTCGGCAGCCTGACGATCGCGCCGCAAACCGTTCCGGCTGCGATGGCCGCGATCCACGCCGCCGTCGTGATCGCGACCACCAGCGCCAGCTGAAACCTGTCCCTGGCGCCAAACATCACATTGCAGGTCGCGATCGCCGCGCCGAATATCACGCCGGGCAGGATCGTGATGCCGCCGGGGTCGGAGGCGACGAACGAATATTGCAGGACGTTGAGCGCATAAGTGGTGGCCAGGGTACACACGACGGCCGACGCAAGCGACAGCACGGCGAACGGCAAATTCGATCGGTCGCGCGACTGCTCGAATTTGGCTTCCAGCATGCGATCGACGGTGGCCCGTGTCTCGGCGGCCGCGCTGCCCTGAGGTTCGAGGATCGTGACCGCCTTGAGATAGGTCGGAACCTGGTCGAGCGGGGTCGACGCCATCATCACCGACAGCACGCGATTGCTGGGGTTCGGCCATTTGTTCCGGGCAAAGGCGAGCTCGCTCAGCGAGTAGCGTCCCCTGGTCACCGATCCCGGACTGATCAGGAACACCATAAAATCGCTGCTTTCGATGGCTTTTTCGACGCGCGCATCGAAGCTGTCGCCCGGCGGAAGATCGTCGTGCGAAAAGAAAACGTCATGGTCGCAATTGCGCAGGGACTGGGCGATGCTGTCAGCCTGCGATTCCAGTTCGGAGGGAAATGACAGAAATATGCGCATGGCAAACTTACCACCCAGAATTGAATTCTGACAATTGCCGAATCCGCGTTGCAATGCCCGTTTCCGCAGGGTGAGATCGATCATGAAATGGCCAGCCACCATCGTCGCATTCGCGGTGCTGCTGTGTGCGCCGCTGCCAGCATTCGCCGCCGATGCTGCGTTCACCCAGTTCATCGCCTCGCTGTGGCCGGAGGCCAAGGCCGCCGGCGTGTCGCGCGAGACCTTCGATCGCGAGACACGCTCGCTCGAGCCTGATTACAAGCTGCCCGACCTGCTTCTGCCGGGCCGGCCTGCGACCGGCGCGCCGTCGCAGGCCGAGTTCGTGCAGGTGCCGGCCGATTACGTCAGGGAAGCGTCGATCGCGCGGCTCGCCGGCGAGGGGCAGCGGCTGCTGCAAAAATATCGCTCCTCGCTCGATGCGATCGAGAAGCGGTTCGGCGTCCCGGCCACCGTCGTGCTGGCGATCTGGGGCCGCGAGACCGATTACGGGCGCTATTCGCTGCCCTACGACACGCTGCGCGTGGTGGCGACGCAAGCCTATGTCGGACGTCGCAAGGACCAGTATCGCAACGAGTTCATCCTCTCGCTCAAGATTCTCGGCGAGGGCGTGGTGACGCGCAAGGACATGCGCTCGTCCTGGGCCGGCGCCACCGGGCTGACGCAGTTCCTGCCGTCGGAATATTACAAGCATGGCGTCGACTTCGACGGCGATGGCCGCATCGATATCTGGCACTCCGTGCCGGATGCGCTGGCCTCCGCCGCGCAGCAGCTTGTCAACAAGGGCTGGCAGAGTGGCCTCCGCTGGGCCTATGAGGTGCAGGCGCCCGCGAAGGTCGATTGCACCACGGGCGTACCGGAGGTGACGAAGCCGATCGGTCAATGGCTGCGCGAAGGCTTTGTGCCGGTGCGTGGCCAGAAACTCGGTGCCGCCGAGCAGGCGCAGCAGGCCTCGCTGCTCCAGCCCGAAGGCATCTACGGCCCGTCCTTCCTGACCACCAGGAACTACTTCGTCATCAAGGAATACAATTTCTCCGACCTCTACGTGCTGTTCGTCGGGCATCTCAGCGACCGCATGACCAGCCCGCTGCCATTCGCAACGCCGTGGTCGGCTTCGAAGCAGCTGCGCACGAAAGACGTCGAGACCATGCAGCGCGAGCTGACGCGTATCGGGCTCTACAAGGACAAGATCGACGGCAAGGCCGGCATGCAGACGCGCGCCGCGCTCGGCGCCTATCAGAAGTCGGCGGGCCTCAAGGTCGATTGCTGGCCGAGCGAAGAGGTGCTGCGCTCGATGCACGGGCAGCGCTGATCGGGCTGGCTCGCAAGACCGCCTGGTGGCGTAAAAGCAAAACCCGGCCGCGAGGCCGGGTTTTCGAGTGTGATGCTGAAAACGTGTCGGTCGATCAGTCGCAAACCTGGATGCGACGGAAGCGCCAGCCGTAACCGTCCCAGAAGCGCTCACGAACCATGCGGCACGGGGCCTCTTCGACGTAAACCGGTGCCGGTGCGACATAGACCGGGGCGGGGCGAGCGCCTGCGATAGCGCCGCCCAGCAGGGCGCCGCCGATCAGGCCGCCGGCAACGCCGGCTGCGACGGCGCCGCCGTCACCAGCCTTGGCAGCCGGAGCAACGGCCAGCGAACCGGCAATCGTGGTAACGGCGACAAGGGCAGCTAAAGTCTTCTTCATGTCTTTGGCTCTCCTGGAAGGTGGTGGCGTCGTGGTTCGGCGCCGGGTTGAGGTGACTCGCACGCTGATCTCGAACTGCTGTCTTGCTAAACAGCGCAGAACAGTCAACCGAAAGTAAACGTCCGCAGGCTGATCGCGCAGAAAAGCGGTTTTTTCTGGCCATCTGCAGCAGATGTCCCGGAGAAACAGTCGGTTTTCCGGGACATTTGGTTCGATTTAATCGAGATGAACGGCGATCAATCGCAAACGCGGACGCTGCGAACGCGCCAGGTGTAGCCGTCCCAGAACCGCTGGCGCTGCCAGAAGCAGTCGGGACCATAACCGGGCTCGGCGACATAGGCCGGACCGGGCGCATAGTAGCCGTAGCCGGGACCGTAGTAGCGGTTCTGCGATGCGATCGCGCCACCGACGATGGCGCCACCGATCAATCCCGCAGCAACGCCGGCGGCGACACCGCGTTGTGCCTGGGCGGGGGCGGGCACCGCCACAGTCGAAGCCGCCACAGCGGCAACGGCGCAAAGCGCCAGCAATGTCTTCTTCATGGCCTCACCTTTCTCGCGGCAGCAGGGACAGCGTGCATTGGCGATCTGTCTCACTGGAGGGTTCCATATTCACCTTGAATGATCAATGAACGACGCCGCCGCATTCGCGACCAAATGCTTGCAGCTTTTGCAATATCTTGCAACGCACGAGCCCGACAGTGCCGCGGCGAGGCGTGTGCTCATGGGGGCCGGCGGCGAAGGAAGCGGTTATTGGCCCGTCAGCCACCCGGCGGGTGTCGGATTCCTGACCTCCGACCGATTTAGACTCATTCCAATATGAATCCCACATCAGTTTGGAATTGCTACAAAAACCGCTTTTTCCTTTTGCATCGCGCGGGAGCCGACAATATCCATATTGCCAAGCATCACCGTTGGACCCCGCCTTTCTCCGATGATTGTCTGTTCCTGTAACGTCCTCAGCGACCACGATGTCCGCAATGCCGTCAATGGCGGTGGGTCCGTGACACGAAATGCCAAGCAGGTGTACGGCTGCCTCGGCTGCAGTGCCGAATGCGGCCGCTGCGCGCGCACCATCAAGGCGATCATCGACGAGGCGCTCGGTCCCTGCGCCAAGGCCTGCTGCTCCGGCTGCCCCCACAGCAGCCATCCTCACGCCGCCAACGAGGACGCCGAGCCGGCCGAATTCGCGCTCGCGGCCTGCTAAAGCTTCTTATTTCGACGCATTTCCTGGCGCGAACCGGCTTCCGCTTCGCTGGAAGACGCTGCGCCAAATCCTTCGAATCCGGTTATCCACGCGCTGTTTCTGCGAAGGGTTGCTCTTGCCGGTAATCTCATTTAGAAACGTTCTAAGTTTAGCGTCGGCCAAGGTTGGCCGCGACAGGTGGAGTGAACCATGCAGGGCGACGCGAAGGTCATCGACTATCTCAACAAGGCACTGCGTCACGAGCTGACTGCGATCAATCAGTACTGGCTGCACTACCGCTTCCTCGACAATTGGGGCCTGCTGGACATGGCCAAGGTCTGGCGCAAGGAGTCCATCGAGGAGATGGAGCATGCCGACAAGCTCACCGCGCGCATCCTGTTCCTCGACGGCTTTCCGAACATGCAGGTGCTGGATCCCCTGCGCATCGGCCAGAACGTCAAGGAGATCATCGAATGCGATCTCGCCGCCGAGATGAGCGCGCGTGCGCTCTACCAGGAAGCGGCGACCTACTGCCACGGCGCCAAGGACTACGTCACGCGTGACCTGTTCGAGAAGCTGATGAGCGACGAGGAGCACCACATCGACTTCCTCGAAACCCAGCTCGACCTGATTGGTCGCATCGGTCTCGAACTCTACACCCAGAAGCACGTCGGTCATCTGAAGGGCGAGGATTCCTGACCGGCTGTCAGCCGGCGCGCCGAGCGTCTGCCAAAATACGAGAGGCCGTCCTTGCGGGCGGCCTCTTTTGTTTTTGCGATTCTGATTGGGGCGAAGCTTCTCAGTAGCACCGCGTGATGTTGACGGTGCGGTCGCCGCCGCGGCCGGGCACCGTGACGCTCTCTGTGGGGCAGCTCGACACATAGGGCCGGTCCGACGGCACCACGGCCGGCGGATAGCGATGCGCCCAATCCCAGGGCACGTCCTGGGTGTAGGTGTAACGGACGTCGCTCGAGACCGGCGCCGGGACCTCGGCAGCGTAGGGAACGCCCGCCGCGCCATCATAATATCCGCCCGCGTCCGGCAACACGATGCCGGGCACCCGTACATGATGGCGGAAGGCTGGATGATGCGAGGAGAACGTGCCGCGCGCTGCGGATCCGGATCTCGCATAGGTTTCGGTCGGGTAAGCAAGCAGCAGCGCTGCAACGCCAAGGGAAACGCCAAGGGAAACGCCAAGGGACGCCATCAGCGCCCCAGTTGTTCGATACGCCAACCTTCGAAAGCTCATGGCACGCACCAACTCGCGGTTACGGAGCATTTCTGCAGACGCTAGGCCGCGCCTCACGGCGCCCGCAAACTCATCCTTAATTATTGGTTAAAAAGTAAGGTTAACAGAGAGTAACTGTTTCAAATTGGCGCGATCCCGCGCGCGGGGCTTCCCGCGCAAGCGGCGGGCGCCGTTCAGACGGCATCCGCCGGCACGAAGCAACTGATGATGATGGCGCCGCGATGGTGGACGTACCACACCACGGCCTGGCCCACGGGATTCCCGCGGTCGCGGATGATGGCGCGCGCGGGCACCTCCATCCATTGTCCGTCGATCGGCACCCAATAGGCGCCGCCGCGCACGTCGTATTCGGTGCGATGGCCATCGGAGATGTCGCAGCAGGGCACGCCGTTCGGCGCGATCACGCTCTTGAACCAGGCGCGGATATCGGGCGGGACGTGGTCGTATTGGCCGTTGTCGAACGCCAGTGCAGCGCCCGCCATCATGGCGAGCCACGCAAGCACCGCGACGTGCGTGAGCCTTCGCATTGCCTTCCCCCGGCGAAAACTTCTACGTGACCCGCGCATAGCGTCACGCGAATCCGGTGTTTGCGCGATTAGGCACGAACCGCGCGCGAGATGCATGCTCAAAGAATCAGCGAATCCGCGTGTCTGCTTGATGCAGTGCGAGATGGTTGCGCTCAGATTGGCTGCTTCGCGCGCCCCTTCTTCGCGGCCTTCACCGCGATATTGTCCCGCGCCATTTTGAGTGCGCTGCGCAGCGTGACGTGATCCGCTTTCGCGAGGCGGACATTGGTGCTGCCGCTCTTGCCCCAGCCGCCCGGCACCGGCCGGAAGACCTCCGGCTCGGCCTCGACCACCATCGCCTGCTGCTCGGGTGTCAGCTTCACCATGCCCCAATCCTGGTCGGGATAGCCGAGCGTCGCGAAGATGCGCTTGCCGACGCGGAAATCGGTTGTGCCGTGATGCGCGCCTTCAACAACCTCGGGCAGGTCGAGCGCGATGCGGCGGAAGCATCAGCGGACATTGCCCTGACCTCGATGACTACATCGTCGGCGCCGTTTGCAACAGTTCCTGCAAGTGCCCGGCATAGAACCTCGCATCGCCGGTGGTGAGATGGCCGCGTGTCTCGCTGCTTGCCGGGATCAGATCAATCTTGCCGTTCTTGATCCGCTTCACTGCAGCTTCGGTGACGCCGGTCTCCGGCGGGTTGCGTTCATCGTCGGCGGCATTGATGGCAAGCAGGGTTGCCTCGATCTTCTCCAGTCCGGCGGAGGGATCGTAGTCGTGCGAGGCCTCCCATTGATAGATGTAGTCGTTGGCATCCGCGGTGACCGGCAGCGCCAGCTGGTCGTCCACCATCTTGTCGGCCTGCGCTGCGGTGGGCGCCAGCGCCTGGTAATTGAGCGTGCCGCCGGCACTGGCGAAGCGATAGGCGGCGATGGCGTATTTCATCATCCGCGGTTGGCTGGTGTAGTTGCCGCCATTGTAGTCGGGATCGTTGCGGATCGTTTCCAGCATCGTCCGCCGCAGCATCCAGTTGCGTGCTGCCATCGCTGATGGCTGCGAGGCCATCGGCACCAGCACGTCCATCATCCGTGGATACCGCACGCCCCAGATCCAGGTGTGCATGCCGCCCATCGAGTTGCCGATCACGAGCCGCAGATGCTTGATGCCGAGCCCTTCGGTGACGAGCCTATATTGCGCGTCGACCATGTCGTTGTAGTCGTATTACGGAAAGCTCGTCCGCATCGCGTCCGACGGCTTCGACGATTTGCCGTGCCCGATGCCATCAGGGATGATGATGTAGTATTTCGCCGCGTCGAGCGGCTGGCCGGGGCCGAACAACTGGCCGGCAAAGGTCGGCGTCAGCATGCTGGCGGCCGAGCCGCCGGAGCCGTGCAGCACCAGCACCGGCTGTCCGGTCGGCGCGCCGACCGTGGTGTAGTGCAGCCGCAGTTCCGGCATCACCTCGCCGCTGTGAAACTTGAAGTCCTTTGCGGTCCACTCGCCGTCCTGCGGCGTGGGGTAATCTGCAGCCATGGCCGGTACCGATATCGAGACGAGAGCGGCCACGAGCGCCGCGCACCAACGGATCATCATGCTTCTTCCCACGCGCGGCGCGCTTGTCCAGCCGCTTCGGTGCAAGCCTAGCATGGGGGAAGGAGATGTCCGAGAGCACGTCGGCACGGCTGGCGAAGATGTGTTCGGCTAGCTCTCCTTGAGTACGTTCAGCGCATACCATCCCCAATAGACGCGATGACGCTGGATCAGGCCGTCATCGATCTCCATGACCTCGACCAGATCCATCTGATCGCCGTCCGGAGACTGCCGCGGATATTCCCAGGTAAGAACGCGGCCGTCGCTGAAGAAACCCTGCTTGAAGCGCCGCCGTTGCGGCGGGTTGGTGCGGAACACGCGCGCGATGAACTCGCGCAGCGGCTCACGGCCCTGCACGATCCCGTCTTTGGTCTGCATCAAATGCTGGACCAGCGGGCTCTCGATCGAGGCGCCGGCTGCGTAGAGCGTGAGCGCCGCCTCGAGGTCCTTGTTGCCGAGCGCTTCATCCCAGAGCCGGTAGATGCGTTCCGCGTCGTTGCTGTCAGCTGTCATGATTGTTCCCTTGCGTTTCGTCGACTGCCGCCCATTTGAGCGGAAGAGGCCGTCGCGACGTTTCAGGAAAATCTGAAATGAGCTGCGTGGCACAGCGCATGTGGGCAGGACGCTTCGGCGCGATCTGGAGGACGATACGGTGGGATCATCCCAAGCGTTGCAGACGGGATTTTCGCGGATCGCCGAGGCCTTGGGCGATCCGGTGCGCGAGGCGATGGTCAGTGCGCTGGCCGACGGCAAGGCGCTGCCGGCGGGCGAGCTTGCTGCGGTTGCCGGCATTTCGCCGCAGGGCGCGAGCGCGCATCTGCAGAAGCTGGTCGACGCCCGCGTGCTGTCGGTTTGGGCACAGGGCAGGTTCAGATATTACCGGATCAGGGACGACGACGTCGCGGCGCTGATCGAGAACCTCGTCGATCTTGCGGCCAAGGCCACCGTCGGGCGGCGGCGTGCGATGCCGGCCGAGCAGCTCAGGCAATCGCGCACCTGCTACCACCACCTTGCGGGTCAGCTCGGCGTGTTGCTGTCGAATGCGTTGATCCGCCGCCGCCTCGTCGTGATCGATGGCCGCAATGGTCGCGTGACCGAGCAGGGGTTGGCCTGGTGCCGGGCCGAGGCGATCGATTTCGATCCGGCGCGGCAGCCGCATCTGCGGCTCTGCAATGACTGGACCGAGCGCGTGCCGCATCTCGCCGGTCCGTTTGCCAATGCCGTGCTGGCGCGGCTGGTCGAGATGCGCGGCGTTGCGCCGCATCGGATTCCGCGCGCATTGCGGATCACCGAGCGGGGGCGGGCGTTCTTCGACCGGCTTGGCGTCCAGGTTCCGTTCTGAAGGCGACGAGGTGAGCTAGCGGCCGTCCTCGACCTCGGTCTCCGGGCGGTCGTTGCCGGATGCGGTTTCGGTCAACCATTTGCCGTCCGACGTCTCGTACTGGATCGCCTCGGTGCGGCCGGGGACGCGCTGCTCGTTGGCGGCGCGTCGGGCAGCGGCGAGTGCCGCGGCGTGGGTAGGAAATGGTTCCGAGAACACCCCGTTGACGGTATAGGCCCAGCCGCCGTCGTGCTGGACGACCTTGTAGATCACGTGGCTCATCCGGAACCTCGCTCCACCGTGGACGATGACACTGCCAGAATAGACCACGATGTCGTATTTTGCAGCAGCCGATCGTCCTTGAGAGAGCCGCCCCGTTGCTGCGGGCGAGGGAGACCGACATGTGCCGCAATATCAAGACGCTGTTCAACTTCGAGCCGCCCGCCACCGAGGACGAGATTCACGCCTCGGCGCTGCAATTCGTGCGCAGACTGTCCGGCTTCAACAAGCCGTCGCAGTCCAATGAGGCCGCCTTCAACCTCGCCGTGACCGAGGTCTCGAACGCTGCGCGCAAGCTCCTGATCTCGTTGCAGACCACGGCACCAGCGCGCGATCGCGAGGTGGAGGCGGAGAAGGCGAAGGAGCGTTCGCGCCTGCGGTTTGGCTGAGGGCGGGGGCGTACCGTGATGCAGATCACGGTACCGCTTCGCGCGTCCGGGCATCGGTCCCGTTCACCCGATCCCGGAGCGACGCCATGAAGCCTGCCCTGCTCACGTCCTGTTCGATTGCGTTCGCCGTGCTCTGGACCTGCGGCATGCTGTGGTCGAGCGGGACGATCGACCTTGCCAACGTCATCATCTTGTCGGCCTGCGGGGCGCTCGCGGGCGTTGCCTGGTATTACGCCATGCGCTGGGTCTTCCAGCTCATGCACCTCGCTCGACCCTCCGATCCTCCGGCCAATCCGGGCGCGGAGCAGTAGGCATCGGACGCGACACGGACAGAGCTGGCCGTGTCGCCGCGCCAGGACAGGAAGGATTACTTCTTGTCCTTCTTGCGGTGCTTCTTCTTTTTCTTGTAATCGTCGTCCTCGTCGTCATCTTCCGCGAAGTCGATGGCGTCGACGTCAAGCGCGATCGCCTCCGCCGCCGCGCGCTCGACGGCATCGCGCTCGGCGAACTCGGCGGCTTCGCGCTCCTTGGTGCGCTTGTAGTCTTCCCAGGCGTCGAAGATCATGTGCAGCCACGGCATCACCTGCTCGATCGACGGCAATTGTCCGGGCGGGCCGGCTTCACCGCGCGGGCCGGCCGGTCCCTGCGGTCCCTGTGGGCCAGCTTCGCCGCGCGGACCCTGCACGCCCGCCTTGCCTTGTGCTCCCGGCTTGCCCTGGGCGCCTGCCTTTCCAACCAGTCCGGGCTTGCCCTGCGGACCCGGCTTGCCGCGCGCACCTTCCGGCCCCGGCCGCCCCGGATGCCCTTGCGGACCGGGCCGGCCCGGCTCGCCCTGACGACCCTGCGGTCCCTGCGCCCCTCGTGACCCCTGGCGGGAGATTGTCTCGTCAGCCACTGATATGCTCCGTCGCGATTTCAAGCCGCTTGTAACAGAGGTTGGATGACGGCTTCAATTCTGCGCGGCGCGGCCGATGCAAGCGATCAACAGTCATAATTCGATGCGAAGATTGCGACGGGAGGACGCGTTGCGGATTCTGAACGACAGGCGCGGGGCAGTTGCAGGTGACGCAACAGGGGCGCTGACGTTCGACATCGTGGTGACGCGGCACGATCTGCGCGATGAAGCGGCGTTTCGCAACACCGGCGTCCTCGATCTGTATGCCGAGCTGTTTCCTCCGAACGAGCGCGACGCCCCCGACGACATTGTGCGCTGGGTGCTGTCAGATGATGTCGGCGAGCGGCGAGAGTTCAGCGTCGGCGGTCCGAAGCTGTCATATTGCCTCGACTCGCGCTGCTTCATCTTGCGCGCGGAGGCGCGCGCGATCGGCCTCGGCTTCTTCACCTACGATCACGCAAGCGAGCTGATCTACTGCAACTATGTCGGCGTCGCGAAGGCGTGGCGCGGCGGCGGCCTGGCGGGCCGATTCTATCGCGAGATGATCGAGATGCTCGACGCCCTGTTTCCACGCAATATCGGCGTGGTGCTCGAGGTCGAGCCGTATGATCGCGATCGCCTGGCGGCGATCATCGGCGATCTCGAACGGACGGGCGTGAGGCAGCTCGCAGCGGATCAACAGACCGAGATTCGCAGATTGCTGCGCGTCAGCTGGTACGACAAGCTCGGCTATTGCTTCTTTTGCGACGCGCGCGGCATGCAGCCGCTTGAGTGCCGCTCGCCATGCCTCGATCCATCGCTATTGCCATCCGCTTGGGTCGGCGCGGAGGAAAACTATTGGTTGGCATGGCAGTCGCGGACCGGCGCGCCCTCGGCGGAGGGCGAGCGCGCGGGTGAGCTCTGGCAAAGAGCCGTCGCTGCGATCTATGTCGAGATCCTCGCAAAATCGCTGGTCGACGACGATCCGAAGGGGCGGCGCGACTATTGGGACTATGCGACGGCGCTGGTCGCGCAGACGCTGCAACGGGCCGCGACGACCGAGGTGCGTCTCGCTCGCTGCCTCGATGCCGACGGCAGCGAGCTATTGTCGCGCTGGCGGTGGCTTGCGATCGATCTGCCGATCTAGCGTCGACGTGCCGCTAAAGCGTGATGCGATCGGGTTGGATCGTCATCACGCTTAGCTCGTTGTCCAAGCATGATCGTCCCGGAAAGCCGCATCGCGCGTTTCCGGATCTTGCTCTAGGCTGCGGCGTGCTCGCTCAGCGGCACGTCGATGCCGTCGGCCGAATATTCGCGGATCTTGTTGCGCAGCGTGCGCACCGACAGGCCGAGCACGCGCGCTGCGCGCGTGCGGTTGCCGTCGCAGCGTGCGAGCGTCTGGAGCACGAGCTCACGCTCGACCTCGTCGACCGTGGCGCCGATCAGAAGCGGAACGATTTCATTTGGAGCCAGCGACGGCAGCAGAGCTTCCGGCGAAGGTACGGTGGACGCGTAAGACATGAACTCCTCCCGATCAACGCCCGCTTCGTCGGTGAAGCGAAGACATCGAGAACCAACTACCCCGTAGATCCACGGTGTGCCGGTTTGGTTAACAAGCCCTTAACGTGTCCCTAACTCCCTGCTCTGTAAGCAAAATACCCAGAAATCGCCACGATTGCGGTTCCATCTGTCACAATGTTCGGTAGCCGCCATCGACCATCACGATCGATCCCGAGACATATGCCGACAGGTCCGAGGCGAGGAAGATGGCGGGGCCGACGATGTCCTCCGGCTTGCCGGCGCGGCCGAGCGGGGTGTGGTCCATGAAGACCTTGACGAGGTCGGGATTGGTGGCGCGCACCTTCTCGTTCAACGGCGTCTCGATGAAGCCGGGACCGATCGCGTTGACGCGCACGCCTTCCTTGCCGAGCTCGGCGGCGAGCGCCTTGGTGAAGCCGAGCACGCCGTGCTTCGAGGTGGTGTAGGCCGCCGAGCTCGGCGTGCGCAGATGCACGAAGGACTGGATCGAGCCGATGTTGACGATGCGACCCTTGCTCGCGCGCAAGGGTGCGAGGAACGCCTGCGTCATGTTGAAGACGCCATTGAGGTTGAGCGAGATGATGTCGTTCCAATCCTTGATCACGGCCTCGTCGGTGCCGAGCATGCCGTTGCGGCGCGCGATGCCGGCATTGTTGACCAGGATCGAGACTGGCCCGACCTTGTCGGCCACCTGCTTTGCCATCGCGACGCAGGCATCGCGATCGGTCACGTCGAGTGCAAAGCTCTCCGCCTTGCCGCCGGCACTGCGAATCTCCTTGGCCGCTTCCGCCGCCGCATCGCCGTTCATGTCGAGCAGCACCACGCGCGCGCCCTCGCAGCCGTAGCTCAGTGCGATGGCACGCCCGATACCCGAGCCTGCACCGGTGATGACGGCGATGTGATTGTCGAGAAGGGCCATGGCGTTTCCTCGTTATGATTGTAAGCGTTGTCGACAACACTATTCAAAACTGCGCCAACCGAAACGCCAAGCCGCGTTTGCGCGTTGCTGTTATCCGAATTCGGATGACAGTTACGGACCGCGGACATGGACCCGCACATCAGACACTGGAAAGTTGCGATCGAGCGCTTTTGCGCGGCGCCGGATCCCGACTATCGCGAGATGGCCAAAATGGTCGCCGAGATCGCCGCGACCGACATCGACGAGACACTGCGGCATGCGGCCGCACAGGTGCTGCCGATCCTGCGTCAGGCGGCGCTGAAATCGGCCGACCGCCGCACCAAATCGATGGCACAGCGCCGTCTCGGCATCGTCAGCGACGCACTGCACATGCTGTCGGCGCCGCGGTTCGGCCGGCGCGGCCTGACGCCGAAGGTGCTGACGCAGGAGGAGCAGTACCGGCAATTGCTCGGCCTGCCGTTGGGCCGCCGCCTCGCTGCGACCGAAGTCCAGCAGGCTTTCAAGCGCGCCGCCAAGACGGTGCATCCCGACGGCGGCGGCAACGGCGCGGCATTCCTCGAACTCGCTGCCGCGCGCGACGCCCTGATCAAGCATCACTGACGCTGGATCGCGTCATACCTGACAGCAAAAGGACGGGCGCCGCGCTGTTGCCGCGGGCCCGCCGTTGCGCGTGATCGAATGGCGATCGCTCAGAACGCGCAGGTACCGTTGTTCAGGAGGCCGGTCTTGTAGCTGAACGCGGCGTCGAAGGTCGGCAGCTGCTCGCTGACGATGGAGAAGTTCGCCGGCCACGGCGTGGTCGGGATGCTCTCGTCCCAGATCTGGCAGAAGCCGCTGTCCTGCCAGCGGATCAGATGATAGGGCGTGGCGCTGGCCGGGCTTGCCGTGGCAAGCACCGACACGGTGGCGGCAATGGCGGCACAGGCAATCGCAAGACGACGCATGGGAAATCTCCGGTTTGAAAAATGAATGCTCCGCGGGGAAATCCTGGAGCTCAGGGGCCGATCGCCCCGGACATGCAGTGAGTATTGCAACCCCGGGAACAGGTTCAACGCCGGTCGTGCGAAAGCACCCGTCAACAAATCGGCCATCGCTGTGCCAAATTGCGCCTGTTTACGCGCTTGCTACAGTCGACGCATCGCGATTCGCAGCCGTGTCACCACGCGAGCAAATCGACGAGAGCAAATCGACATGAGTAAATCCTGGGGAGACCGCACATGAAACCTTCATCCACCCTGCGTGCTGCGCTTGTCGCGCTGCTGGCGTTCACGGGACTGGCTTTCTCTTCCGCGGCCCGCGCCGACAGCGGCTTCGTGACGCTGACGATCTACAAGGCGGGCTGGATCATCGGCGGCTCCGGCGGTTCGGGCGTGCTCAACTTCCGCGGCCGCTCCTATGCGCTCTCGACCGGCGGCCTCGACTACGGCCTCGTGTTCGGCGGCTCGAAAACCGTGCTGCGCGGGCGCGTCTCCAACATCAACCGCCCCTCGGACGTCGCCGGCGTCTACGGCGCCGCCGGTGCCGGCCTTGCCGTCGGCCGCGGCGCCCGCGCGATCGTGCTCACCAATCAGAAGGGCGCGGTGCTTGAATTGACCGGCCACCAGGTCGGCCTGATGGCCAACGCCGATCTGAGTGGCCTTGCGATCACGATGCGCTAGAGCCTTTCCCGTTCCGATAGAATCGGAACGGGGCTCTAGAACTCTTGTTGTGACGCGTTTTCTTCACGCGAACCGGTATCCACTTCGCTCGAAAACGCTCTAGTGCGCGGGCGCAGGCGATGTCGTCCCGGCACAGGCCGGGACGAGGTGGCGTTCACCTGAACAGATGCAGCGCCGCGTATTGCAGCAGCATGATCGCCTTGGCGTCGATGATGCGGCCGTCGGCGATCATCGCCAGTGCCTCGTCGATGCCGAGCTCCAGCACCTCGATGTCCTCGCCCTCGTGCTCGAGGCCGCCGCCGTCACCGATGCGCATGGCGGCGTCGTATTCGGCGACGAAGCAATGCAGCTTCTCGGTCACCGCGCCCGGAGACGTGAAAGCCTCGAACACCTTGCGCACATGCGCGAGCCGGTAGCCGATCTCCTCCTCGGCCTCGGCGCGGATGCGCGCCTCGGGCTCGGCGTTGTCAAGCACGCCGGCGGCCGCCTCGATCAGGAGATCGTCGTGGCCGTTGGCGAAAGCGGGGTAGCGGAACTGGCGCACCAGCACGACGCTGCGGGTCGTCAGATTGTAGGGCAACAGCGCCGCGCCGTTGCCGCGGTCATAGACCTCGCGCACCTGGGTCTGCCATTCGCCGTTGGCGCGCCGGTAGTCGAACGTCGCGCTCTTCAGCTCGTAGTGGCGCTTCGAAAGCAGCTCGACGTCCTTGACGCGAACGCGGTCGGCGATGCTCATGCGTCGATCCTCAACGCTCTCAGGGAGTCGCTTCGCGCCCGTCGAGCCATTTGGCCAGCATCACCGAGGTCGACTCGTCATAGCCGAGCGACTGGTAGAACGCGCCGGCCTTGGCGTTCTCCCGTCGCACCAGCAGTTGCAGCTTCGGCACGCCGGCCGCGCGCAGCCAGTCCTCGGCCGCCGCCATGATGGTGCGGCCAAGTCCCGTGCCCTGGCGGTCGGGATCGACCGCGACGTAATAGACCCAGCCGCGATGGCCGTCATGGCCGACCATCACGGTGGCGACGATCGCGCCGTTGTCGCGGCCGACCAGCACGGTGGAATTGTCGCGCCGCCGCGCCAGCGCGATGTCGGCATGCGGATCGTTCCAGGGCCGCGTCAGGCCGCAGCGCTGCCACAGCGCGACGACATCGGCGATGTCGTTATCGCTAATCGGTGCAATGGCGAGGGAGGCAGAGGAGGAGGGCATCGTCGCCTGCGCGCTCACAGCACCTTCCCCGGATTCATGATGCCGAGCGGATCGAGCATCGCCTTGATGGAGCGCATCAGCTCGATCGCGGTCTTGTCCTTCACCTCCGGCAGCTCGTCGCGCTTGAGCACGCCGATGCCGTGCTCGGCGGAGATCGAGCCGCCCATGCGCAGCACGATCTCGAACACCACCGCGTTCATCTCGTGCCAGCGCGCCAGGAAATCGGCCGTGTTGGCGCCGATCGGCTGGCTGACATTGTAGTGCAGGTTGCCGTCGCCGAGATGGCCGAACGGCACCGGCCGCGCGCCGGGGATCAGCTTCACCACGGCGGCATCGGCCTCGGCGATGAAGGCGGGCACGGCCGCGACGGGCACGGAGATGTCGTGCTTGATCGAGCCGCCCTCCGGCTTCTGCGCCGCGGACATCTCGTCGCGCAGCTTCCAGAAGCCGGCGCGCTGGGTGAGGTTGGCCGCGATCACGGCGTCGTCGACGATCTCCTCCTCCATGGCCCGGGTCAGGATCGTCTCCAGCGGCGTACGGGCATCCTCGCCCGGCGAGGACAATTCCATCAGCACGTACCAGGGATGCTTTGCCTCAAGCGGATCGCGCACGTCGATGCCGTGCCGCACCGAGAAATCGACCGCCATCTCCGACAGCAGCTCGAAGCTCGTCAGCGCTCCGGCCGCTTGATCGCGCGAGATCGTCAGCAGCTTGAGCGCCGCCGCCGGCGATTTCAGCCCGACGAAGGCGGTCTCGACCGCCCGCGGCTTCGGGAACAGCTTCAAGGTCGCCGCCGTGATGATGCCGAGCGTGCCTTCGGCGCCGATGAAGAGGTTGTGCAGATTGTAGCCGGTGTTGTCCTTCTTCAGCTTCGAGAGAGAATTGAGAACGCGCCCGTCGGCGAGCACCACCTCGAGGCCCAGCGCCATCTCGCGCGCGACGCCATAGGCGAGCGCCGCGGTGCCGCCGGCATTGGTCGAGAGATTGCCGCCGATGGTGCAGCTTCCCTCGGCGCCGAGCGAGAGCGGAAACAGCCGGTCCACGTCCGCCGCCTTCGCTTGCGCGATCTGCAGCACCACGCCGGCTTCGCAGGTCATGGTGTTGGAGGCGGTGTCGACCTCGCGGATCTTGTCCAGCCGGCGCAGCGACACCACCACTTCGCCATTGTGCGGCGTCTGCCCGCCGACGAGCCCGGTGTTGCCGCCCTGCGGCACCAGCGCGATGTTGTGCGCGGAGGCGAGCTTGCAGATGTCCGAGACTTCCGCGGTCGAGCCCGGGCGCAGCACCAGCGGCGAGCGGCCGTGGAACAGGTTGCGCTCCTCGGTGACGTAAGGCTCGATGTCGGCGACGTCGGTCACCGCATATTTCGCGCCGACGATGGCGCGGAATTTTTCAAGCAATTCGGGCGGAAGCGGCGGCACCGCTGATTGGACGATGTTCATTTTTTCTTGGTCTTTCACTCAGTCGGGGATCTTTGCCTAAGCATGCCCCTCGCGCAAACGCTTCGCGTTTGTCGCGAGGGAAAACCGGTTCCCGCTTGGCGCTAACGCGGCCGTTCCGGTCCGGGTCATGCTTGTTACCGCCCAACGGCTGCGCGGCGCAGCCGGTCATTGATGGCTTCGCCCAATCCCTCCTCGGGAATGGGCATCACCGCGATCGCATCCGCGTTTCTTTTGTCGAGGGTGCGAAGGTAGCCGAATAGATTGGCGGCGGCCTCGGCAAGATCGCCGCGCTCGGACAGGTTCATCTCCACCGAGGCGCATTCGCGCCGCGCAACCTTGGCCGGCCCGAACGACAGCAGGGCTTCGCCGACATGGACGTCGCTGGCGTTGAGCCGGACCGGTGTCCGCGGCGCGTAGTGCGAGGCGAGCATGCCGGGGGCAACCGGCTGGGCGTCGCTTTCCGCGTCTTGCGGCGGCGACTGCAAGGGGTGGCCGAGCACGCGCTCGATCTCAGCGCGCGTCAGCCCGCCCGGCCGCAGCAGCACCGGATCGGAGAAGCAGCCGACGATGGTCGATTCGACCCCGACCGTAACAGGCCCGCCGTCGACGATCAGGTCGATCCGCCCCGCGAGGTCGCTCTCGACATGGGCGGCCAGCGTCGGCGAGACGTGGCCGGAGATGTTGGCCGACGGCGCCACCACGGCGCCGCCGAAAGCCTTGATGATGTCGCGCGCCACCTTGTGGGCCGGGATGCGTATGGCGACCGTATCGAGCCCGGCGGTCGCGAGTTCCGCAACCGGGCAGGACAGCGCCTTCGGCAGCACCAGGGTCAGGGGACCCGGCCAGAACGCGTCCGCCAATCGCAGGGCCTGCCCATTGAACAGGGCAATCCGGCGGGCGGCGGCGATATCGGCGACATGCGCGATCAGCGGATTGAACGCCGGCCGCCCCTTGGCGGCGTAGAGATGGGCGATCGCCGTGGCGTTGGCGGCGTCCGCCCCGAGCCCGTAGACCGTCTCGGTCGGAAACGCGACCAGGCCGCCCTCGGCCAGGACCCCGGCGGCGGTCGCCGTGGCGGCGGCGCCGGCGGACAAAACGTGCGTTTTCAGACCTGTATCCACTGTGACTAGATTCCTCAATTGAGTGCCTTGTGGTCCCTTGCGGTCCCCCAAACCCGACGCTATAAGCCGCCTTCTTGTCGGAGTGTGGCTCAGCCCGGTAGAGCACTGCGTTCGGGACGCAGGGGTCGCAGGTTCGAATCCTGCCACTCCGACCATTCTTTCAAGTACTTATAGTTTCGATGTTTTTTGTGCGCAACAACATGCGCATCGATTTGAAGCGCGGCTGCCATGTCGGTCGATTTCGGGACGCCGGTCCCTCTTATCGGCGATTCGGGACCATTGGAGCGCGCGAGGGTAACGGCCCCTGACGTGATGTTGCGTAGCACGTCACCAAGCACCACACGGTCTCCCTTCGGACCTCTCGGCCGATCCTGTCCGGCATCAAAGCACGAATAGCCCGCGGCGAGTAGTGCTCAGCTTGCCGGCGCGCGAATACCTGTCAGGGGTTGCCGACCTCGAAGGCCAGCAGAACGTTGCCGGGCAGCCCGCTCCATTGCGCGTAGCCGGAATTGACGTACAGCATGCCATCGACGACGACCGGGCCGGGTCCGTCCATGGCACCGCCATGGGCCGGAACGCCGTTGACCGTGGTGTAGTCGCGGGCGGTGTCGATTTCCCAGAGCAACCGTGCGTCATCGGTCGCGTAGGCGCGCAGGAAGCCGCTCACGCCGCCCGAGAAGACGACGCCGGGAATGACAGTGACCGCCGCGGAGAGCGCGGGACTGCATTGGGGGCGGTCGCCACAGGCCACCGGCGCGACCTGCATCGCAATCTTCCCGGTCGCAAGATCGAGTCCGAACAGGCCGCCACCTTCGTTTGAATTCAGACGCCGGGTGCCGTCCCTTAGAAATCGTACGTCCGAATTGGCGACATAGATTCGGTCCTGGTCGGCGGCGGAACCCCACTCGGTCCCGCCCAACGCGCCACCCTTGCCGATCCGCGTCTGCCACAGGATCTTGCCCTCATGGTCGGGATCGAGCGCGTGGACCACGCCGGATTTCTGGCCGATCACCAGTGCGCGCTGTCCGTTATGCAAGGTCATCAGGATCGGCGATTGGCCGAAGTCATGGTCGGGGCCGCGGTCTTCCGGACAGTTGCTCTGATCGGTGCCGAAACACGCAACGACGAAGCTGTCCTTCGGCGTGGCCTGCTGATGCCACAGCATTCGGCCGGTCGCGAGATCGAGCGCGAGGATGGCATCGCTGGTGTCGGTTGCCGGGTCGGCATAGCTGTTCGAGGTCGCGACATAGAGCGCCTGGCGCTGCACATCGATCGTCGGCGCGGACCAGACCGACGCGCCGGCCGGACCGAACAGCTGGGTCCCGATCGCGTTCGCCCGTGTCGGATGCGGTGCCTCGGGGATCGTGTAGGCCTTCCAGATCGGTGCGCCGGTCTCGGCCTTCAGCGCAACGACGCTGCCGCGAAACGTACAGCACTGGTAGGTGGGGCGAGACCCGATGGCCTCCTCGATCGATGAAACGCCGACATAGACGACGCCGGAATAGAACACTGGCGCACCGGTAATCCGGGCCGCCACATGATCGTCGACCTTACTCTTCCAGATCAGTTTGCCGGTCGCGGCATTGAGGGCGTAGACGTTGGCACGCACATCACCAAAAAAGATGGCAGGCTGGCCGTTGTCCAGCGGGGCAAAGCTGATGGCCGTCCGCACCGGCGCCTCGGTCGGAAACGCCCAGCGCGTGCAGCCACTTTTGGCGTCGAGGGCATGGACCTTGCGGTCGCCGCCACCGACGAACAGCAAGCCGCCGACGACAGCCGGCTGCGCGTTGGCGTTGGACGTGTCAGGAAATCCGAACGCCCATTTCAGACGCAGTCGCGGGACCTGATCTTGCGCCAGGCCGGCCATTGCCGCCGGCTGAAACCGGCTGTTGTTGATGTCCGCGCCCCAACCGTTCCACCGCGGCCCGTCGATCGGCTGCGGAAAGCCGGTCTCGTTCTGCGCGCATTGTCCCGCGCTCTCGGCTGCCGCGAGCGAAGCGGCCTTTCCGGTGACGAGCGAGGCGATCGCCGCCCGCTCGTCGCTGGTCAGTCCCTGCGCGAAGGATGCCATCGGGCCGGTGGTCATCTCACCAAGCACCTCGTCGAACGATCTGGATTGCAGCGCAGTGCGGCTCGGCGCGCGAATACCCGTGTTGCTGCTGTCGTGACATTGCGCGCAGCGTTGCGCGTAGAGGTCGGCACCGCCTTGCTGTGCGGTTGCGGGCAGGCAAGACGAGATCAGGGCGATGGCAATCGCAGCACTCGGTTTCATCGTGATTCACCGGCGTTGGCTTTGATGAAGAGAGCGATTGCAGCTTAGCACAACCTTCCGGCTGCCATCGTGCCTGGCGGAGGCCGGCGGCATGCATGACGGTGCAGGATCCGATCGCCGCCGCCTTCAATTCGAGCGCCCGCCCGCGCGATCTCCCATTGACAGGCCGGCCGATGTGATAGAATTATAACACAATAAGTTGCAAAAATAACAACATGTCACCATCGTACCAGCGCCTCGCGCGGTCGACGGGAGGAAAATTTGGAATTGTCCGGTTCGATCGCAGCCGAGCCTCGGCCGTCGACGGCGCTGTTGATGGTCGGTGGCATCAGCAAGCGCTTCGGCGGCGTGCGGGCATTGCGCGACGTCAACCTCGATGTCCGGGCCGGCGAGGTGCACGCGCTGCTGGGCGAGAACGGGGCCGGCAAGTCCACGCTGATCAAGATCCTCAGTGGCGTCCATGCGGCCGACAGCGGCACGATCGAGATCGCCGGCAAACCAGCGACGTTCGACAGTCCGGCTAGATCGCGCGAGGCGGGCATCGCCGTCGTCTATCAGGACCTTAGTCTCGTCGAGTCGCTGAGCGTCGCCGACAATCTGTTGCTCGACCGCGAGGCGCGTACGCGGTTCGGCTTTGTCCGCAAGCGCGAACTGATGGCCAGGGCCGGGACATTCCTGAGCGAGCTCGGCATTCCCCTTGATACCAAGGCGACGGTCGGCTCGCTGCCGTTCGCCTACCGCCAGATGACGGAGATCGCCAAGGCGCTGATGGGCGAGGTGCGCCTGTTGATCCTCGACGAGCCGACATCGTCCCTGACTTCGGATGAAGTTCGCATCCTGTTCGATGCGATCGGCAAGGCGACGCGCCGCGGTGTCGGCGTGATCTATGTGACCCATCGGCTCAACGAGGTCTTCGAGATCTCGCAGCGTGTCATGGTGCTACGCGACGGCGCCAATGCCGGCACGTTCGTCACCGCCGAGACCGACATGAAGCGGCTGGTGAACGCCATCATCGGCACCGACCGATTGGCGCCCGCGGCGTTGCGCGCCGAGGCTGCGGCCGCGCGTTCGTTCGATCCGTCGCCGGTCCTGTCGTTGTCGGGCGTGTCGAACGATCGCCTGTCGGCCGTCGATTTGTCCGTCATGAAGGGTGAGATCCACGGCCTTGCCGGACTGATCGGCAGCGGACGCACCGAGGTCCTGGAGACGATCTTCGGTCTTCGGCCGGTCGACAGCGGCGCCTGCCAGATCGACGGCCGGCCGTGGCTGCCGAGGAGCCCGGCCGATGCGATCGCACAGGGTGTCGCGCTGGTGCCGGAAGACCGGCACGTGCAGGGCCTGGTGCTGGATCATTCGATCGAGCGCAACATCACGTTGCCGCGGATTCCGCATTTCTCGCGCTGGGGCTTCATGCAGCAGCGCGCCGCCGCACGGCGTGCCGACGCTGCGGTGGCGAAGCTATCGGTGAAGGCACAAGGCGCCTCGAGCCTCGTCAGGACATTGTCCGGCGGCAACCAGCAGAAGGTCGTGTTCGGAAAATGGAATGATCCGCGGCCGCGCGTGCTGCTGCTCGACGAGCCGACGGTCGGCGTCGACGTCGGCGCGCGCGAGGAGATCTACGGCGTGATCCGCAATGCTGCCCGCGACGGCACCGGCGTCCTGGTGGTCTCGTCGGACCTCGTCGAACTGATCGAGCTCTGCGACCGTATCTCCGTGATCGTCGATGGACGCGTGGCGCGAACGCTGGTGCGCGGGGAGATCGATGATGCCGAAGAGCTCCATCATCTGCTGCAGATCTACCAGGCTTCCGAACAAGGCGTATTGCAAGAGCCACACGCATGACCGAACTGACTGCGCCCAACCTCGTCGCCTCGTCGACCCGATCCGATCGACGCCGCAAGCTGCTGCAGAATCTGCTGCGGGGCGAGCGGCCCTACATGCTGTACATCGCCTTCGTGGTGCTGCTGGTCGTGTTCAGCCTGTCCTCGCCCTGGTTCCTGTCGGTCGACAACTTCCTGAACATCGGACGCCAGACCACGCTGGTCTCGATCATCGCGGTCGGCATGACCTTTGTGATCATCGCGCGCCAGATCGATCTGTCGGTCGCGTCGACCTTGGCGCTGTCGGGCATGGCCGCGGCGCTCGCGATGAGCCAGATCAACAACAGCTGGATCGTCGGCGCCGCTGCCGGGCTCGGCACCGGTGCGCTGGTCGGGCTGCTCAACGGCATCCTGACCACGCAGCTCTCGATCCCGTCGTTCCTGGTGACGCTGGGTTCACTCAGCATGGCACGCGGTTTGGCGATGATGGTGACCAATACCAAGCCTGTCATCATCACCAACGAGACCTATTTCGCGATCTTCGGTGAGGGCTCGTTCCTGGGCATACCGGTTCCGATCGCCTGGACGCTGGTGGCGATGATCGTCGGCATCCTGCTGCTGCACTATAACGTGTTTGGCCGCCGCATCTATGCGGTCGGCGGCAATCCGACCGCGGCGCTGTATTCCGGCATCAACACCAAATGGGTGACGACCGCGGCCTTTGTGCTGACCGGCGCGCTCGCCGGGCTTGCGGCGCTGGTGCTGTCCGCGCGCTCGCACGCCGCGCGGCCCGACGTCGTGCAGGGCATGGAGCTTGACGTCATCGCCGCCGTGATCCTCGGTGGTTGCAGCCTGTTCGGCGGGCGTGGCTACATCCTGGGGACGCTGTTCGGCAGCCTCATCATCGGCACGCTCAACAACGGCCTCGTGCTGCTCGGCGTCAGCTCGCCGCTGCAGCTCGTCATCAAGGGAGCGATCATCGTGGCCGCGGTCGCCTTCACGAAACGCTAGAGCACGATGGCGCAGCGCGTGCGCCGCACGGTCAGGCGTTGCAAGGGTAAGGGCAAGGTCGCCGGCCTCCGGTCAATCGGCGACCAAAACGGGAGGAAACAATGAAGCCAATCTTGCGACAAACCCTGCCACTGACCGCGCTGATCGCGGCGACGGCCATTTCGATCGCCGCCTCGGCTCGCGCCGAAGTGCCTGCAACCTGCGTCAAGGGCGTCGATCTCGCGACGCTTGGACCGAAATCGATCGTCGGTCAGGGGCCTCATGGCGAGAAGGCCGCCTCGCCCGAGGTGCTGGCGCTGTCGGACGCCGATGCCGCCAGGATCAAGGAGAAGCATTTCAAGGTCGGCATCTCCATGCAGACCGTCAATCTCGACTGGGCGCAACTGCAGATCCAGGGCATCACCGACACGCTGAAGAAGTATGGTGTGACCGTCACCGGCGTCGCGTCCGCCGAATATCAGGTCGACAAGCAGATCGCCGACATCGAGAACACCATCCAGCAGCATCCGGATGGCATCATCTCGATCCCGGTCGATTTCACCGCGACCGCGCCGACCTACAAGAAGATCGCCAAGGCCGGCATCAAGCTGGTACTGATGGACAGCATCCCGACCGGCCTGAAGCATCCGGAGGAATATGCGTCCATGATCTCGGCGGACAGCCAGGGCAACGGCCTGATCGCGGCCCAGATCCTGGCGTCCTGCGTCGCGCAGGGCGGTACCATCGGTCTCGTCAATTTCGGCGTCGATTATTTCAGCACCAACGAGCGCACCAAGGGCGTCCGCGAGTGGATGCAGAAGAATCGTCCCGACATCAAGATGAAGCAGGTCGACTTCACCGACCCGCCCAAAGTGTCGCAGATCGCGGGCGACTTCCTCACCGGCAATCCTGATATCAAGGGCCTGTTCGCGGTCTGGGATCAGCCGGCGCTGGATACGCTGAGCTCGATGCGCGCGCAGGGCATCGACATTCCGGTCACCACCGTCGATCTCGGCCTGCAATCGGCGATCGAGATCGCCAAGGGCGGACCGCTGAAGGCAACCGGATCGCAGCGTCCCTATGACCAGGGTGTCGCGGAAGCGATGGCGATGATGAACGCGCTGCTCGGCAAGGAAACGCCGGGCTGGATCGGCGTGCAGTCGCTGCCGGTGACGCAGTCCAACGTGCTGGAATCCTACAAGACGGTGTTCAAGAAGGAGCCGCCGCCGGAGCTGACCGACGCCTGCAACAAGGCGAAGCCTGCCTGCAACTGAGCTACGGGAGTTCGATGCGTGGTCCCGCGAGCCCGCGCATCGTGAGCAGCCTGATCCGGGCGTGCCAGCCCCCGCTCGGATCAGGTTGCGCCGGTCACGTATTCGACGGGAAGGCTGCGGAAGTGCTTGCGCATGTCCGCCGACGCCGCGCCGCCGACGATGATCCGCGAGAACGCGCCGATATCGGAGAAGAATGCCGATTTGAGGCTGCCGAGCTTACTCGCGTCGATCACCAGGATGCTTTCCATCGCGGTCTCGATGACGGCCTGCTTGACGGCGACTTCGTGAAAATTCGAGCAGCTCGCGCCGCGGGTCCAGTGCACGCCGCCTGCGGAGATGAAGGCCTTGTTGATACCGAGCCGCCGCAGATAGGACAGGCCGTCGTCCGACGCAAAGGATTGCGACGACGGATGGTAGAGCCCGCCCATCACCATCACCTGCGTGGCCGGCCGTCGCGTCACGATCGACGCCACGTTCATCGAATAGCAGATCACCGAAAGCGGCAGGTCCTCGGGCAGGCAGTCGGCCAGCGACTGCATCGTTGTGCCGCAATCGATGAAGATCGTATCGCCTTCCTTGATCGAGGCCGCGGCAGACCGGCAGGCCAGACGCTTGTCCTGGGTGTGCTGATCGATCTCCTGCTCGAACGTGTACTTGACCCCGGTCGGCGACGCCGCATTGACGACGTAGCCGCCGAGCAGCGCCAGCGCGGCGTCCGGCCCGGCGAGATCGCGCCGGACCGTCATTTCGGACACCTTGAGGAGCTCGGCGGCGTCCTTCAGATGCAGCGTGCCGCTCGAACTCGACGGCGCGGCGCAGCCTCTGCAGGCGCTGCACGCGCGTCTCGCTTGGTCGTGCGTTCGATGTTTCAGTCATTTTGATCGCCGGGCTTGCTTATCCGATTGACAATGATCTTACAATGTTGTGAGTTTATCAACGTCGATTTGTTACAATAATAACATCCAGTTCGGCGGGCTGATCGAGGGTCGGGGACGATGTCGTCCTCAGGCAGTCGGCAAACCCCGCGGCAAGGTCAGGGAGGATCACATGTTGCGATCGACACATTCAGTCTATCTGGCGATCTCGTCGATTCGCTAGGACCGCACGGCGCCTCCATGACGCAGAGCGTCTTCATACAGAATCCGTCCCCATTGGCAGCGCAGCCGCCTTCCCCGGGCGGCGAGCATCCGCTCCCGCGCAACAGCGGCCGTGCGCTCGAGATGGATTGGGTCGACGAGATCAGGATCAATCTGTCGGCCGCCGAACGCCGCGTTGCGAGCCTGCCGGGCCGGCGCACGGTCAAGAAGGACGCGCAGGCGGCGTGGCTTCTCAAGGCGATCACTTGCATCGACCTGACGACGCTCAATGGCGACGATACGACCGAACGGGTGAAGCGCCTCTGCGCCAAGGCCAAAGCGCCGGTGCGCGGCGACCTTCTCGAGCGTCTCGGCTTTGCGGGCCGCGAGCTGCATACCGGCGCGGTCTGTGTCTACCATCGGTTCGTGGCGACGGCCGTCGAAGCGCTCGAAGGATCCGGCATCCCGGTCGCTGCGGTCTCGACCGGATTTCCCGCAGGTCTCGTGCCGCACGATCTGAAGCTGAAGGAGATCGAGGCGTCGGTCCGCGATGGCGCGGAGGAGATCGACATCGTCATCACGCGTGAGCATGTGCTGACCGGCGATTGGCGGGCGCTTTACGCCGAAGTGCGGGATTTCCGCGCCGCCTGCGGCGACGCCCATCTGAAGACGATCCTGGCCACCGGCGATCTCAAGACGCTGCGCAACGTCGCCAAGGCGTCGATGGTCTGCATGATGGCCGGAGCCGACTTCATCAAGACCTCCACCGGCAAGGAAGGCGTCAACGCGACGCTGCCGGTGACGCTCGCGATGCTGCGGATGATCCGCGTCTATCAGGAGCGCACCGGCTACCAGATCGGCTTCAAGCCGGCCGGCGGAATCTCGACGGCAAAGGACGTGCTCAACTATCAGTTCCTGATGAAGGAGGAACTGGGACGCGACTGGCTCGAGCCGGACCTGTTCCGCATCGGCGCCTCCAGCCTGCTCGCCGATATCGAGCGACAGCTCGAGCATCACGTGACTGGCCACTATTCGGCCTTCAATCGCCACCCCGTGGGATGAGACTCCAGCGATGAGCGTCGCAAACTATTTCGAGACCATGGAGTATGGCCCCGCGCCGGAGGCTGACGGCGAGGCACGCGCCTGGCTGGCGCGGCATGACGCCGTGTTCGGGCATTTCATCGCCGGCAAGTTCACAGCGCCGCATGCCGGTAAACACCTCACGACGACCGAGCCCGCCACCGGCAAGTCGCTGGCGCGCATCGCGCAGGGCGCTGCTGCCGATGTCGAGGCGGCGGTTAGCGCCGCGCGCACCGCGCAGGCAGCGTGGGCAAAGCTCGGCGGTCACGGCCGTGCGCGTCATCTCTATGCGCTGGCGCGCATGCTGCAGCGTCACGCCCGGCTGTTCGCCGTGCTGGAGGCGATCGACAACGGCAAGCCGATCCGGGAAACCCGCGATCTCGACGTGCCGCTCGCTGCGCGCCATTTCCTCTATCACGCCGGCTGGGCGCAGCTGCAGGAGCGCGAACTCGCCGATCAGGTGCCGGTTGGCGTGATCGGGCAGATCATTCCGTGGAATTTCCCGCTGCTGATGCTGGCCTGGAAGATCGCGCCGGCGCTGGCCGCGGGCAATACGGTGGTGTTGAAGCCGGCGGAGTTCACCTCGCTCACCGCGCTGCTGTTCGCCGAGCTTTCGGCTGAGGCCGGCTTGCCGCCGGGCGTGTTGAACGTCGTGACCGGCGATGGCGCGACCGGTGCATTGCTGGTCGAAAGTTCCGGTGTTGACAAGATCGCGTTCACCGGCTCGACCGAGGTCGGGCGGCTGATCCGCCAGTCGACCGCGGGCACCGGCAAATCGCTGACACTCGAGCTCGGCGGCAAGTCGCCATTCATCGTGTTCGACGATGCCGATATCGACGGCGCGGTGGAAGGCGTGGTCGATGCCATCTGGTTCAACCAGGGGCAGGTCTGCTGCGCCGGCTCGCGGCTGCTGCTGCAGGAGGGGATCGCGGACACTTTCCGCAGGCGCCTGATCCGCCGCATGGAGACGCTTCGCGTCGGCATGCCGCTCGACAAGGCGATCGACATGGGCGCGGTGGTCGCGCCGGTTCAACTCGAACGGATCAAGTCGCTGGTCGAGACCGGAGTGAAGGAGGGCGCCGAGAAATATCAGGCGTCCGGTGCGATCCCGGCGGAAGGATGTTTCTATCCGCCGACCTTGCTCTGGAACGTGCATCCGTCCTCGACGGTAGCGACCGAAGAGATCTTCGGCCCTGTCCTGGTGGCGATGACGTTTCGCACCCCCGACGAGGCCGTGATGCTCGCCAACAACACGCGCTACGGCCTTGCCGCCAGCGTGTGGAGCGAGACGATCGGTCTGGCGCTCGATGTCGCGCCGAAGCTCTTGGCCGGCGTGGTCTGGGTCAACGCCACCAATCTGTTCGACGCCAGCGTCGGCTTCGGCGGCTATCGCGAGTCCGGATCCGGCCGCGAGGGCGGCCGTGAAGGCATGTACGAGTATCTCAAGCCGAAGGCCTGGAGCGGGCGCAAGGCGCGGACCAAGGCATCGCCGCTGCCGACGGCTTCTGGCGCCAGCGCCGGATTCGATGTGCCGCCGATCGATCGGACGGCAAAACTGTTCGTCGGCGGCAAGCAGGTGCGCCCGGACGGTAATTATTCGCGTCCGGTGATGTCGCCGAAGGGCCGGCGCCTCGGCGAGGCAGGCGAGGGCAATCGCAAGGATATCCGCAATGCGGTGGCCGCGGCGCGCTCCGCCGAGTCCTGGACGCGGGCAACGGCGCATAATCGCGCCCAGATCCTCTATTACCTTGCCGAGAATCTTTCCGCGCGCGGCGACGAATTCGCCCGGCGCATCGCCGACATGACCGGCGTGTCGGCTGCGAAGGCGCGCACGGAAGTCGATGCGAGCATCGAGCGGTTGTTCAGCTATGGCGCCTGGGCGGACAAATTCGAAGGATCCATCCACGCGCCGCCGCTGCGCGGCGTGGCGCTCGCGATGCATGAGCCGATTGGCGTGGTCGGCGTCGCCTGTCCCGACGAGGCGCCGCTGCTCGCCTTCATCAGCTTGGTGGCGCCGCTGATTGCGATGGGCAACCGGGTGGTCGCCCTGCCCAGCGAGCGGCATCCGCTCGCCGCGACCGACTTCTACCAGGTGCTGGAGACCTCGGACGTGCCGGGCGGCGTGGTCAACATCGTCACCGGAGACCACAGCGAGCTGGTCAAGGTGCTCGCCGAGCATGACGATGTCGACGCGCTCTGGGCGTTCGGATCGCAGGATGCCTCAGCGGCCGCCGAACGGCTGTCGATCGGCAACCTCAAGCGCACGCTGGTCGATCATGGCCTCGCGCTCGATTGGTACGACAAGGCCGCGAGCGAGGGCCCGATCCTGCTCCGCCACGCGGTGCAGGTGAAGAACATCTGGATTCCGTACGGCGACTAGCGACGTCACCTTGCGGTGATATCGATGGGGTTCGGACCGTCAGAGTCCGGCGAGTTTGAAGACAAGGGAGGGACGCAACATGCTCAAGGGCATCGATCCACTGCTCAATGCCGACGTGCTCTACGCCCTGCGGGCGATGGGGCATGGTGATCGTCTGGTGGTGTGCGATACCAATTTTCCGGCCGACTCGATCGCGCGCCAGACGGTTCTCGGCCGGTTGCTGCGCATCGACAATGTCAGCGCGGCCAGGGCGATTGAGGCGATCCTGTCGGTGATGCCGCTCGATACGTTTGTCGACGATGCCGCGATCCGCATGGAGATTGTCGGCCAGGCGCAGGAAGTGCCACCCGTGCAGCGCGAGGTGCAGGTCGCGATCGATCGCGCGGAGGGACGGTCCTGGCCGCTGGTCGGCGTCGAGCGCCACGCTTTCTACGAAAAGGCCAAGGCGGCCTATTGCGTGATCGCGACGGGCGAGCGGCGCTTCTACGGCTGCTTCCTGTTCAGCAAGGGCGTGATCGGGCCGGACGGGGAGTGACGAGATGAGCAAGAGTGGCGTCGCCGTCCTCGGCGTCTTCGTCGTCGACCTCGCGTTCCGCGCCGGCAACATGCCGGCGATCGGCGAGACGATCGCCGGTTCGGGATTCGCGATGGGGCCGGGCGGCAAGGGATCCAACCAGGCTGTCGCGGCCGCGCGGGCCGGCGCCGGCGTGAGCTTCATCTCGCGGATCGGTAGCGACGCCTTCGGCGAGCTTGCGATCAGGACCTGGGAGGCCGAGGGAATTCGGCCGCGCGTGGCCAGGACGGCGGACGCGCCGACCGGCGCAGCCTTCATTTACGTCCATGAGACGCGCGGCGACAACGCCATCATCGTCGTGCCGGGTGCAGCAGGCGGTATCGGCCCGACCGATGTCGACGCGGTGGCGGACGCGATCCGCGACAGCCGCGTGTTCGTGACGCAGCTTGAGCAGCCGCTCGATGCAGCGCGGCGCGGGCTCGAGATCGCGCGCGCCGCCGGCAGCATCACGGTGTTCAATCCGGCGCCGGCGATCCAATTCAACGATGGCCTGTTTGCGCTGTGCGATTATGTCGTTCCGAACGAGACCGAGGCCGAAGCGCTGACCGGGATCGCGGTGGGCGATCTCGCCGGAGCCCGCCGTGCCGGCGACGCCCTGTTGGCCAAAGGCGCCGGGACGGCGCTGATCACCCTCGGCGAGCGCGGCGCGCTATTCCATGCGCGGGATCGCTCGCTGCACGTGCCGCCCTTCGCGGCCGGCAAAGTCGTCGAAACCACCGGCGCGGGCGATGCATTCGTCGGCGGCTTCGCGGCGGCGCTCGCGGACGGCGTCGATCCGCTCGAGGCTGCGCGGTTCGGTTCGGCGACGGCGGGAATCTCGGTGACCCGGCCGGGCACCGCGCCCGCGATGCCGCGGCGCGCGGAGATCGAAGCGCTGCTGAGGGGATGATGCTGCGATGATGCGGAATGATCCGATCAAGCACGTCTTCATCTGGCCGGCGGTGCTCGTCGTGCTGGCGATCTCGATATTTCCGCTGATCTATTCGCTGACCACGAGCTTCCTCAGCTACCGCCTGATTCCGCCGATCCCACCGCGCGTCGTCTGGCTCGGCAATTATGCGACGTTGTTGCAGGAGCCGCGGTTCTGGAATGCGCTCTTCACCACGACGCTGATTGCGCTCATCGCGGTCGGGTTGCAATACGCGATCGGGTTCGGCGTCGCGCTGGCGCTGAATGCGCGGGTGCCGGGCGAGCGGCTGTTCCGCGTCGCCCTGCTGCTGCCGATGCTGCTGGCGCCCGTCGCGGTCGCGCTGGTGGCGCGCATGATCTTCAATCCGACGATGGGACCGCTCAATCAGTTCCTGTCGAAGTTCGGCCTGGTCAACCTGCCGTTCCTCACCAATGGACATTGGGCACTCGCCTGCATCATCGCGGTGGAGGTCTGGCAGTGGACCCCGTTCATCATCCTGATGATGCTGGCCGGGCTGCAAACGCTTCCCGAAGATGTCTACGAGGCCGCCGAGCTCGAGAATGCCAGCGCCTGGCAGCAGTTCTGGGGTATCACCTTTCCGATGATGCTGCCGATCTCGGCCGCCGTCGTCTTCATCCGCCTGATCGAGAGCTACAAGATCATGGACACGGTGTTCGTGATGACCGGCGGGGGGCCGGGTGTGGACACCGAGACGCTGACGCTGTTCGCCTATCAGGAAGGCTTCAAGAAGTTCAATCTTGGCTACACATCGGCGCTCAGCTTCCTGTTCCTGATCGCGATCACGATCATCGGTGTCACGTATGTTGCGCTGCTGCGGCCGCATCTGGAGAAGCGCCGATGAGCGGGCAGGGCTTGACGGGACTGTCGCCATGGAGCCGCCGCCTGGTCGCAGCCGGCGTTCTCGTCTGGTGCCTGATCACGGTGTTTCCGCTCTATTGGGTGGTGGTGACCGCCTTCAAGACGCCGCCCGGCGTCGTCGGCGGACCTACCTATCTGCCGTTCATCGATTTCACGCCGACCTTGCAGCCCTTCATCGATCTCTATCAGGGCATCCGCGGCGAGTTCTTCCGGACCTTCCTGAACTCGACCATTGTTGGCCTGTCCGCGGCAGCGATCGCCACGGCGATCGGCGCGATGGCGGCCTATGCGCTGGTGCGGTTCGAATTCAAGGTCCGCTTCGGCGCGGGCCTCGTGTTCTTCCTGCTCGCGCTCGGCGGCTACCTGCTGTTCAACACGACGTTCGGGTTCACCCGCCCGCAGGCCCTGTTGCTGGCCTTTCCGATTGCGCTGATCGTGGCCGTCGCCGCCAACCGCCTGCCGCTGCCGGGACCGATCCTCGGCAATGAGGACATCCTGTTCTGGTTCGTCAGCCAGCGCATGTTCCCGCCCATCGTCACCGCCTTCGCCCTGTATCTGCTCTACAGCGAGATCGGCCGGCTGGGCTTCCAGCTGATCGACAGCTTTATCGGCCTGACGCTGTGCTACGTCGCCTTCTCGCTGCCGATCGTCGTCTGGCTGATGCGCGACTTCTTCGAGGCTGTGCCGATCGAGGTCGAGGAGGCGGCGATGGTCGACAATGTGCCGAGCTGGCGCATCTTCTTTGGAATCGTTGTGCCGATGTCGATGAACGGGCTGCTGGCGACGTTCATGATCACGCTGGCCTTCGTCTGGAACGAGTTTCTGTTCGCGCTGTTCCTGACCAATTCCAGATGGCAGACGCTGCCGATCCTGGTGGCGGGACAGAACAGCCAGCGCGGCGACGAATGGTGGGCGATCTCGGCTGCGGCGCTCGTCGCCATCGTTCCCATGATGATCATGGCGGGCCTGCTCAGCCGGATGATGCGGTCGGGCCTGCTGCTCGGGGCCATCAAATAGCAAAAAACCTTGTAGGGAGGACTAGACGATGTTGCGACGGACGTTCCTGATGCTGACCACCTCGCTCGCGATGGCCTGTGCCGCGAGTCAGGCGAATGCGGTCTGCAGCCCGGACTATACCGGCGTCACCCTGACGGTGGCGTCGCAGACCGGGCCGTATATCGCCTCCGCGCTCAAGCTCGGCGCGGACGAATGGGCCAAGAAGACCTGCGGCAAGGTCAATGTCGTCGAATTCCCGTGGTCCGAGCTCTATCCGAAGATCGCGACATCGCTGACGGCGTCGGACGCGACGTTCGACCTCGTCAGCTTCGCGCCGGCCTGGCTGCCGGACTTCGTGCCCTATCTCAGCGAGATGCCTAAGGAGATGCAGTCCGGCAAGGACTGGGACGATATCGAGCCGGCCTATCGCGAACGGCTGATGGTGTGGGAAGGCAAGATCTACTCGCAGTCGATGGATGGCGACGTCCACACCTATACCTACCGCACCGACTTGTTCAGCGATCCCAAGGAGAAGGACGCCTTCAAGGCCAAATACGGCTACGACCTCGCGCCGCCGAAGACCTGGAAGCAGTATCTCGACATTGCGGAGTTCTTCCAGCGGCCCGACAAGGGGCTGTGGGGAACGGCGGAAGCCTTCCGCCGCGGCGGTCAGCAGTTCTGGTTCTTCTTCAGCCATGCGGCGGCCTACACCAACAATCCGAACTATCCGGGCGCGATGTTCTTTGACCCCGAGACGATGGACGCGCAGATCAACAACCCGGGATGGGTGAAGGGGCTCGAGGAATACATCAGGGCATCGAAGCTCGGGCCGCCCAACGCGCTGAATTTCTCGTTCGGCGAGGTGAACGCTGCCGTGGCCGGCGGCCAGGTTGCGGAATCGATCGGCTGGGGCGACACCGGCGTCATCGCCGCCGACCCGAAGCAGTCGAAGATCTCGGGCAAGGTCGGTTCGGCGATGCTGCCCGGTTCGGACGAGATCTGGAACGCCAAGACCAAGAAGTGGGACAAGTTCCCGAGCGTGCTTCCGGGCCCGTTCATGGCATTCGGCGGCTGGCAGATCGCGGTGCCGAAGGCCGGCAAGAACCAGAAGGCGGCGTGGGATTTCGTCAAGACACTGACAAGCCCTGAAGTGTCGGGCCAGGCGGCGATCACCGGCGGCAGCGGCGTCAATCCCTATCGCAAATCGCACACTGCCAATCTGCAACTGTGGAGCAAGATCTTCTCGCCGGAAGAGGCCAAGCAATATCTCGGCGCGCAATCCAACTCCATCAATGCCAAGAACGTCGCGCTCGACATGCGTCTGCCCGGCTACTTCTCTTATACCGAGGTGGTGGAGATCGAGCTCGGCAAGGCGCTGGCCGGCCAAACCACGCCGCAGGCGGCGCTCGACGCGATGGCCAAGGAGTGGAATCGGCTGACCGACGAGTTCGGCCGGGCCAAGCAGCTTGCGGCCTATCGCGCGGCGATGGGTCTTCCGCCGAAGAACTAGCTTTCCAGCGAGACGTCCCGGATGATGCGCGAGCATCGTCCGGGACTTTACTTGCCGTCGACGAAGGGACGGAAAAGGCATCCATGGCGCATGTCGAGATCGAGAACGTCAGCAAGGCATACGGGCCCTACAAGATCATCGAGGGGCTCGACCTCAACGTGGCCGACGAGGAGTTTGTCGTGCTTGTCGGCCCGTCCGGTTGCGGCAAGACGACGACGTTGCGCATGATCGCGGGACTGGAGGCGGTGACGAGCGGAACCATCCGCATCGGCAATCGCGACGTGACGCAATTGCGTCCAGGCCTGCGCAATTGCGCGATGGTGTTCCAGAACTACGCGCTCTACCCGCATATGACGGTCGGAGAGAACATCGGCTACGGCATGAAGGTGCGGGGCGAATCGCGCGCCAGTATCGAGAAGGCCGTCAATGACGTGGCACGCGTGCTTGACCTCGAACAATATCTGCAGCGCCGGCCCAAGCAGCTCTCCGGCGGCCAGCGCCAGCGCGTGGCGATCGGGCGGGCCATCGTGCGCAGCCCGGATGTCTTTCTGTTCGACGAGCCATTGTCCAATCTCGACGCCAAGCTCCGTATCGAGATGCGGACCGAGATCAAGGCGCTGCACCGCCGTCTCGCCAAGACGATCGTCTATGTCACGCACGACCAGGTCGAAGCCATGACCATGGCCGACCGCGTCGTGGTGATGAACCGCGGCCGCATCGAACAGGCGGCCGATCCGATCACGATCTACGAGAAGCCCAGCAATCTCTTCGTCGCCGGCTTCATGGGCGCGCCCAGCATGAATTTCATCCATGGCGAGCTCGTCGCCCGCGACGGCGCGCTCACCTTCACCGAGCCGTCGGGCACGGCGTTGAGAGTGCCGAAGTCACGCGAGGCGGCCTATGCCGGCAGCGTCGGCAAGCCCGTGGTGCTCGGCGTCCGGCCCGACCATGTGTTGCGGCAAGACGCACCGGCGGGCTCTTCGATCCGGATCCTTGTGAAAGACGTGGAGCCGCTCGGGCCGCACACGCTGGTGATCGGGACCGTCGGCCCATTCGCGTTCACGGCGCAAATGCCGGTCGGCGTCGCCGCGGAGCCGGATCATGTCATCGACGTCGCGCTCGATCTCGAGCGAACGCACTTGTTCGACAAGGCGTCCGGGACGGCTATTTGCTGATTTGCCGCAGCCTGGCTCGACAACCGCTTGCCTAGCTGCAGAACCCTCGCGCGCGCCGGACCGTATCGGACGGATACAGGCCGAAAGCCGAGCGGTAGACCGCAGCGAAACGGCCCATATGCGTAAAGCCCCACTTCAGGGCAACTTCGCTGACCGGGAGCATGTTTTCCGGTCGCGACAGTTCGTCGTGGATGGCCTCCAGCCGAATTTGTCGCAAATAGGCGACCGGCGTCGTGCCGTGAACTTTGCGGAAGCCCAATTGCAGCAGCCGGCTGCTGACCCCAACCGTTGCGGCAATATCCGATATCGTCAGCGGCAGATGCGGATTGGCCCGCATATGCTCGACCGCACGGCGAATGTAGCGCGGCGGCGCATCCAGCGGGTGGCGGCTCAACCGGTCGGTCAACCGATGAGGAACGTTCTCAAGGATGAGCTGTATCGCCGCTTCCGATAGCAGCGCACTGGCTTTCGGAGAGCGTGCCAGGATCCCGTCATACAGACCGGTGGTGCTCGTGCGGACAAGCTGAAGAAGGGTCTGTCCAACGCCGGTCGACAAGTCGACGATCGGCGTCAGATTGAGATCTTCCAGCGCCGTGCTCCCGAACGTCGCAGACAGCACCTTGGTAACTGCGCCGGTATGCAAGGTGAGCGTGACGCTTGAGTATCGTCCATCGACCGCTTCGACCCGCTGCGCTTGCATCGTCGGAAGGGGCACGATGGCGATCTCGGAGGGGGTTCGCTGGATGCTCTTTCCTGCAATGAGCATTTCGGCGTTGCCGGCATTCAGCACGCCTATAGCGAGCTCTCCGGCAGAATTCTCGTATGAATAGCGCCAATCCCAACCGGCCGACAGATCGGCCCGCACGACATCAAGTTCTGCGCCTATGGCTATATCCGCATGCCAGCGAAACGATTCATCACGCTGCGGCGAGGAATGCGCATTGATCCCGTGCGGCTGAAGCATTTCAAGGAGTTCTTCAAACGAAGATCCCGATCGCGTGGGAGCTGCAGCGAGTACGTCGTCGACCATCAAATCCCAACCATCGGAAGTTTGCTGTCCGCGAAGTGACCCGGTCCGTCGGACCGGGCAATCATCGTTGAAGCCGCTGCCACACGCACAAATCGCGCCATCACACTAGCACGGCTTTCGGTGAATTCCGGTCGTGCTCTCTTTCTGTTGATCCTCTCAATATCCGATTTTCGAACGGGATATCCAGATCGCGCAATCGGGCCGTCAAAGGTACCATTTGATCTCATTGGCTCCGCCGGTATTGCGCGAAAGCTTCAAATCAATCCTGTCGCGCCGACGTTCGAGTGCACGGGAGAATGCACAACGTTCGCAATCGATCGTCCTAGCCACAATCCGAACGCCTGCATCCGGAATGCGACGTCGTCCATGGACTCGTAGCCCATTTGGCCTAAATCGTCACGACCAACTCAAACGGGTTATGAAAGCATGCTTACAAGGATTACTTGCGTACTCGCGCTTACAGTTCTTTCGTCCATGCCCGCGCTGGCCGATGGTTGCGCAGATCACGTCCAGAGCACCGGCGTTCCGATGGTAACGGGCATGACGCACAAGACCTGGATGACCTTTCCGTCGGTCAATCCCGGTGCTGCCCTCGACAAGGTGTCCCGCGCCGTTCTGGCCGAGGGTTTTGTCGGTGTGAACGTCGACAAGAAACTCGGCACGCTGACCACCCAGCAGGAGACCACCGGCTCCGGCCGGCCGCAAACGTTGCAAGTCGTCGTCCGCAAGGATGGCAAAGGCAGCCGCGTCGATGCGACCTTCATCCTGCCGCCGGGACAGTTGGCTCCAGGTATCGGCGATAACCTCTGCCGCGTCGTGAACGCAGCCGGCCAATGAACTCGCCCATCCGTGAATTCAGGCTGACGCGCGAATTGTAACCGGCCGCGCGTGTCCGGGTGTGTCCGGTCTGAGACCAGGCGAGCCCATCCATGTTTGGGAATCGGGGCGCAGGTGTCGGCCTGCGCCCACAGCAATAAAGCAGGAGATATGATGCGTAGGGCTCGCTTTCTGAGAGTCGTTTTGATGGCCGCCACCGCTGCCACGGTGTTTTCGGCCTCCGCCATTTCGGCTCCGTTGCAGCACGGTGCCGGCGTTGCGGCAGCAGTGCCGTCGTTGACGGAGAAGGTCTGGTGCCGTTACGGGCAGTGCTACGACAATGGCGGCGGCGCGGCCGTCGGCGGACTGGTCGGTGGCCTCATCGGCGGCGTTATCGCGGCCGGCGCAGCCAACGCCGCCGCGCAGCAGGAAGCTGCTGCCGCCCAGCAGCATGCAGCGTCCTGCGCCCAGCGTTATCGGTCGTACGATGCGGCGTCGAATACGTTCCAGGCAAAGGACGGCCGGCGATATCCCTGCCAATGAGACGGCAGCAGCCTTGCGGCGCCGGGACGGGGAAGTGAAACCGCCGCTCCAGACAATAGCCTTCGGCGCCGAGCTGAGCACGAATGGAGCTCCGGCCAGGGAGCCGGAGCGGGCGTTCGAGCGCCCCAGGAGCTGCAACGCGGCTTCTGCCGGCGAATTGGCCAGGACCTTTGACTGAACGGGTTCCCGCTCCGCGCCTGGATGCGCGGATCGAAGGGCTTCATCGGGAATCGCAGCGCGGGCGGCCCACGGCGGCTTCTGACGGGATCGTTTTCTATGCTATCACGCGATCCGTCGAAACTGCGCTCGTGGCAGGATCTGCCCGAACCTTACGAATCCGGATCTCGATGATGTTGTCGCTTCCCAAGACCAAAATACGCGTGCTGCTGCTGGAGGGCGTGAACGAATCCGCGGCCCGGATGTTCGAGGCGAACGGCTATACCGAGCTGCAACGTCTGCCCAAGGCGCTGGGACCCAAAGAACTCAGGCAGGCGCTGTCAGGCATCCATATGCTGGGAATTCGCTCGCGAACCCAGTTGACCGCGGACATCCTGGAGGCCGCCGACCGATTGCTCGTTGTCGGCTGCTTTTCGGTCGGCACCAATCAGGTCGATCTCGACGCCGCGCGGAAGCTGGGGATCCCCGTCTTCAACGCGCCATACTCCAACACCCGCAGCGTGGCGGAGCTGACCATCGGCGAGATCGTGATGCTGCTGCGGCGGATCTTTCCGCGCTCGGTCTCGGCCCATCAGGGCGGCTGGGACAAGTCGGCGACCGGCAGCCGCGAGGTGCGCGGCCGCACGCTGGGCATCGTCGGCTACGGCAATATCGGCTCGCAGCTCTCGACGCTGGCCGAAGCCATGGGCATGCGCGTGATCTACTTCGACCGCACCGACAAGCTTCGTCACGGCAATACGGAGCCCGCCGAATCGCTCGACGCGTTGCTCGCAGCCAGCGACGTCGTATCGCTGCATGTGCCGGAGACGCCGGCCACCGCCAACATGATTGGCGCGGCCCAGCTCCAGCTGATGAAGCCTGAGGCCCATCTGATCAATAACTCGCGCGGGACCGTGGTCGATCTCGATGCGCTGGCGAGCGCGCTGCGTGAGGGCCGGCTGGCGGGTGCTGCGGTCGACGTGTTTCCGGTCGAGCCGGTGTCGAACGAGGCGCGCTTTGTCTCGCCGCTGCAAGGTCTCCCTAACGTCATCCTCACGCCGCATGTCGGCGGTTCGACGGAAGAAGCGCAGGATCGCATCGGCGGCGAAGTCGCGCGCAAGCTGATCGACTATTCCGATGTCGGATCGACCTTCGGCGCGGTCAATTTTCCGCAGGTGCAATTGCCGGCGCGACCGACCGGCACCCGTTTCATCCATGTTCATCGCAACGTTCCCGGCGTCATGCGCCAGGTCAACGACGCGGTCTCCCGGCACGGGATCAATATCCTGGCGCAATATCTGCAGACCGATCCGGAAGTCGGCTATGTCGTGCTCGAGACCGACGTGGTCGGCGGCGAGGGCGAGGGATTGTTGGCCGATTTGAGAGCCATTGACGGCACGATCCGCGTGCGGGTGCTGTATGACGCGAACCGGCCGCAGGGGTGATCGACTTCGTCAATCCGCCGAGAAGCCGAACGGCACGCTCGAGGTCCTGAAATCGTCCGGAAGAATCTCGCGTCCGATCGGCGGCGCCGACCGCGCCGCGCATCTTGGGCGATGACAGACCCGGCATGCGACGCCGATCGGCGTCGGCTCGTCGGCATTCGGTCCCTGTCCGTCGCGCGTGTAGATCAACTGGCCCGCATGTTCGGCGGCGCAGCCGATCGCGATCGCCCGCTCGACGCGGATGGCGCCGAACGCGCCGCCGCCGGCGGTCACGGTGCGGGCGATCGAAAAGAACCGCTGTCCGTCGGGCAATTCCAGCCATTGCGTGACGATCTGGCGCGGCGTCTTGAAGATATCATGCACTGACCACAGCGGACATGCGCCGCCGTGCTTTGCAAACGGGAAGCCGGCGCCGTCAAGCAGCTTGGAAATGTTGCCGGCCGGATCGACCCGGATCAGGAAGAACGGGACCTTCTCAAGACCCGGCCGTTGCAAGGTCGTGACGCGGTGCGCGATCTGCTCGAAGCTGGTGCCGAATTGACGCGCCAGCGCTTCCAGATCGTAGCGGCGCGCCTCGACCGCTTTCGCGAATACGGAATACGGCATGATGAGTGCGGCGGCGGCGTAGGCCGCAAGCGCACGGCGGGCCAGCAGTTCGGCGCTTTTGGTCGTGAACTTGCCGGCTTCGACGGCGGCACCGATCTCGTTTTCCAGTTCCAGATAGGCAAGTTGCTTGGCCAGCTGAAAATTGAGGCCCGCGGTATCGAGCGAGTCCTCCAGCAGCAATTGTCTGCGATGAAGGTCCAGTCGCCTGATCGAACCCAGCATGACGTTCGGCGGCAGATAACGGACCTGGAGTTTATGTCGCTCCCGAAGCCGCTCGATAAATCCGGCCGGTCCGGCCGGTTCGTGGACGAGCCGCTCGGCGGCATCGTCGAGGCTGGCAAAATTGTTGCGGCGCGCGGCGAGAAATCGTCGGACCTCCGCGACGGGATCGTTGGCGTCAAAGTTCTCCTGACCCGGTGAAGCGATCGCCATGTCCGGAGCCCTGCGCTCCGCAAGCGCCAGTTGCTCTTCGCGATAGGCGGTGTAGAGGCGCAGGAACGCCTCGGTCATTCCGGGGTAGCTGACTGCGAGGTCGCTGACCTCGAGCGCGGGGATGTCGATGTCGGCAAACATCGGTTCCTTCAAAATCGATTGCATGCGGGCGGTGTGATCGGCACCGCCGTCACCGGCGAGATCGGCCAGATCGATCTTGTAGGTGCGGGCAAGCCGCAGCAGCATGTCGGCCGTCACCGGGCGCTGATTGCGTTCCAGCAGCGCCACATAGGGGGCCGAGATTTCGAGATCGGCGGCCATGTCGGCCTGGGTCAGCCCGAGGTCGCGCCGCAGCCGGCGCAGTCGTGGACCCATGAAAACGGAACGGGCGCTTGAGGTTACCATCGCCTTATCCAAGGTTTGTAAGATTCTTACAACAATACAACGCTTTCTTGTAAGTTATGACAAGTTTTCCGCGCCAGGTCTAGCTCCGGATGGCGCCGCGGGTGACAAACGGTGCAGTTATTTCGTCACCGAAGGGATCACGGACATGAACTTCCAACCGCGCGGGATCAGCGACCGGGCCATCCAGGGACCGGCTTCGTATCAGAGCGAGATCGAGGCGGCCGAAGCGCTGCTCAAGACCAAGGACACCTGGAACGGTGTGACGGCCGAGGCCGTCGCGCGCATGCGCCTGCAGAACCGCTTCAAGACCGGTCTCGACGTCGCCCGCTACACCGCGGCCTTGATGCGCGCGGACATGGCCGCCTATGACGGCGACCCCACCAAGTACACCCAGTCGCTCGGCTGCTGGCACGGCTTCATCGCCCAGCAGAAGCTGATCTCGGTCAAGAAGCACTTCGGCAAGACCGATCGCACCTACCTCTATCTCTCGGGGTGGATGATCGCCGCGTTGCGCTCCGAGTTCGGTCCGCTGCCCGACCAGTCGATGCACGAGAAGACCTCGGTGCCGGCGCTGATCGAAGAGCTCTACACCTTCCTGCGCCAGGCGGATTCGCGCGAGCTGAACGATATCTTCCGCGCCCTCGACAAGGCGCGCAAGGAAGGCGACAAGACCCGTGAGAAGGAGCTGATCGAGAAGATCGACAACTTCCAGACCCATGTCGTGCCCGTCATCGCAGACATCGACGCCGGCTTCGGCAATGCCGAGGCGACCTATCTGCTCGCCAGGAAGATGATCGAGGCGGGCGCCTGTGCGCTGCAGATCGAGAACCAGGTCTCGGACGAGAAGCAGTGCGGCCACCAGGACGGCAAGGTCACCGTGCCGCATGAGGTCTTCCTGGCGAAGATCCGTGCCTGCCGCCACGCCTTCCTCGAGCTCGGCGTCGAAGACGGCGTCATCGTGACCCGCACCGACTCGCTCGGTGCCGGCCTGACGCAGCAGATCGCCGTCAGCCACAAGCCCGGCGACATCGGCGACCAGTACAACAGCTTCCTGGATTGCGAGGAAGTCACGGCGGAGAACGCCAGGAACGGCGACGTCATCATCAACCGCAACGGCAAGATGATGCGTCCGAAGCGGCTGCCCTCCAACCTCTACCAGTTCCGTCCGGGCACCGGCGAAGATCGCTGCGTGCTGGACTGCATCACCTCGCTGCAGAACGGCGCCGACCTGCTCTGGATCGAGACGGAGAAGCCGCATATCGAGCAGATCGCGAAGATGGTCGACCGCATCCGCAAGGTGGTTCCGAACGCGAAGCTGGCCTACAACAACTCGCCCTCGTTCAACTGGACCCTCAACTTCCGTTGGCAGGTTTTCGACGCCTGGAAGGAGGCCGGCAAGGACGTCAGCAAGTACAACCGTGCCGAGTTGATGAAGGCGGAGTACGACGACACGCCGCTGGCAAAGGAAGCCGACGAGCGCATCCGCACCTTCCAGGCGGATTCGGCCAAGCGCGCCGGCATCTTCCACCACCTGATCACGTTGCCGACCTATCACACGGCAGCGCTCTCGACCGACAATCTGGCCAGGGAGTATTTCGGCGAGCAGGGCATGCTGGGTTACGTCAAGAACGTCCAGCGCGCCGAGATCCGTCAGGGCATTGCCTGCGTGAAGCATCAGAACATGGCCGGCTCCGACATCGGCGACGACCACAAGGAGTACTTCGCCGGCGAGGCGGCCCTGAAGGCGGGCGGCGCCCACAACACGATGAACCAGTTCGGCTAATCGATCGAACGGATCATTTCGACTATCGGCCGGACGGCCTGGCGCGCGAGCAGCCTGGCCTGTCCGCCGGCGGCGGGGCGATCTTCGACCACGGTGACGCGGTCGAGATCGCCCCGTAACGTTTTTGGGCTCGCTTCCCCTCAAGCCCGCCCATCTGCAGAGGTTCGCGCGTACCATGCGCGTGTGGTAATGCGTCGCTGCGATCTCGAGGGCATGCCACGCGATGAGTGTCGGGCACTACGCATCCGCCGTCACCAGCTCCGCCGTGATGGAACGGCTGAAGCCGTTCGATCCCCGTATCGTCGGAACGCTGCCGCTCGGTCTCGCCGTGCCCGGCAGCGACATCGATATCGTCTGCCATGCGTCCGACCCGAACGCATTCGCGGACGTCGTTTGGGCTCACTATCAAGCGCGCGATGATTTCGCTCTTTTCCGATGGACCTCGGGGACGCGGCCGGTGATTGCCCGCTTTGTGTGCGACGGCTGGCCGTTCGAACTGTTCGGTGATCAGCGTCCAGTGGAGCAGCAACGAGGCTGGATCCACTTCGAGGTCGAACGGCGGCTGCTTGCGCTTGACGATGGGCCGCTGCGGCGAGCCGTCAGCGAATTGAGGGCGGGCGGTCTCAAGACCGAGCCTGCGTTCGCTGCCGTGCTCGGGATATCGGGCGACCCCTATCGTGGATTGCTTGAGCTCGCGGCCGAAACGGACGCCGAGTTACGTGCCCGGCTCGCGGCGTGCGATCTCGGCTGAGCGCCAAATTGATGAAACGGCTTCATTCACCGGGAACGAGGTGGCCGACCGGCGGCCGCGCCAGGCGCCGGTGCTTGCGGCGGGACAGATAAAGCAGCAGGCCGGTCGCGGCAAACAGCGGCATCATGGCGGCGGCCAGCATGAACGCGAGCTTGCCGGGCCATCCCAGAATCGCACCGCGGTGGATGTCGAGCACGCTGGCGAGGACGCGTTCGCCAAACGTCTTGTCGGCGTAGCGATCCGATGAGATGAGGCGGCCGGTAAGGGCATCGATACGGAATTCGTCACGCACCGCCTCGCGTGTCGAATCCTGCGGCCATGACCGCACGCGCACGGCCGTGCCCGCGCCGGCCGGCAGCGTCATGAGGGCCCTTCCGTAACTGTTGTTCTCCTGCTGCAGGAACGCCGACCAGACGTGATCGAAGGCAAGCGGCTTTGCCTCGGCCTTCGCTTCGGTCTTGGCTTGACCCTTGCTCTCGGCAGCCGCGCCGCCGCGCGGCGGCTTGGATTGCATCGCGTTTGCTATGGCCTGAGGCCGCGCCAACAGCCAGGTCACGCCGTCCTTATACCATTCGAAAGAGAACCACAGCCCGGTGAGCGTCATCGCCAGATAGATCGGAAGCACCCAGGTGCCGATCACCGCATGCAGCGACCGGTGCAGTCCGCGGCCGCTCAGCGCGAGATTCGGCTTCAGCCACATCTTCACGCTGCCAGCGCGGCGCGGCCAGCGCAACACGAGGCCGGTGATCAGCATCACGATCAGGCAGATCGCAGCCGACCCGGTGATCTTGCGGCCGATGCCATTGCCGTCACCCGGCAACAGCAGCCAGCGATGCAGCTTGCGGACGGTTGCGAAAAAGTCCTCGCCGCGCGGCGAGCCGAGCACGTGCCCGTCATAGGGGTCGACATAGACCGAGGACGGCCGCGTGCCGCCTTCGCTGCGAGCGAAACGGATGCGGGCCGCGGCCGATGGATCGCTCGACATCGTCACGGCCGAGACCTTGCTGAAATCGCCCGCCGCCGCCAGCCGCGCGATCAACTCGTCCGGCGTGAGCCGTTGGGTCGCGCTGGCCTCGACGCGCATCATCTGACTGTTCAGGCTGGCCTCGATCTCATCCTCAAAGGCCATCGTCGCGCCGGTGAGGCCGACCACGGCCCATACCAGCGCCAACACAAGGCCAACCAGGGAATGGACCTGCAGCAGTGCAGCCTTGATCGGGCGCCAAACGTCACGCATCAGAATTTCACCGTCGCCGAGTGCGAGAAGCGCCGCGCGTCGCCCATCGCGACCGTCAGGATGCTGTTGGCGGAGGTATAGTAGACGGTGTCGAACAGGTTCTTGACGTTGAGCTGATAGATTACCGGGAACGACTGGACCTTGGTCTCGTAGGTCGCAAACACGTCCGCGACCGTGTAGGCTGGCGGCACGAAGCTGTTCGCGGCATCGCCTGGCCGGTCGCCGACATAGCGCGCGCCGCCGCCGAGGCGATCTATGATTTCGGCACCACCCTGCCCGGCAGGCTTCGCTGCGCCGATCAGCAGATGGGTGCGGCCCTTGTCGGCGGCATTTCGACGGTCGCCGACAACCCGGCCATCAGCATTCACGGGCACTCTTGCACTTCCGATTCACGCGAACTCGTTCACGGCGCGCCTCTAGCAGTCGGCGCGCGCGAAAAGAACCGGAGCAGACTTGAATCTCTCTAACCGGAATGGATTTGAATTATTCTAAGACGCGACAGGGCTCGCGCGCGTGCGCGAGCCCTGAACCTCGTGACCTGCTTGTCGCGTCTGCGCGTCAAATGGCCGTGCCATCGTCGCCTGAGGTTGCGGCCGTGGTCCTGTCACATCTCGGGTGTATGGTTTGCCGTCGGCCGCGCGATGCGCCTCACGACAACGCCAGGCTGACCGGCGCCTTGCCGACCACTCCGGTGCTCACGCCGTCGCGCGCCATCGATTCGATCTCGTTCCAGTTCTCGCGAAAGATCCGCGCCGCCTCGTTGGCACTTTCCGCCTGGATCGTCAGACTGCACGCGCGTCTTGTGCCATTGCTGGCGAACTGGAAGTAGAGAACATATCCAGACGATTCCGCACTCCGTGCGCCCAGCGGTGCCTGCTGCATGTAGGTTTTCCCCAAAGTGTTTTTGTTGCGCCACCCGCAGACAGGATTTGACAGGGATGCGGCACCTTCGTGGTTCACAACGCCGCAATCTGCACGATTGCGCATTTTGTTCGGCGGTGTTGCCGGGACTCAACAGGCGATGGAACCGATGACCCGCAATGGCTGCAACTCAGCCGCGACCGCCATGTGGCTTCAACTGTTGTTTGGTGATGGGTTGCCCTTCCTTGAGGGGGAAGCCGCGGCGCGAATCTCCGCGGCGGTCACAATTGCGATGCCGCGCTGAGATCGAACGGCCGCTGCGGCGCAGGATCTGCGCTCCGCTCAAGGTAGCGTTCGCGACGACGCGGGAGTCGATGTAGCGCCAGATCGCAGATCGCGGGCGCAGCGAAGCCGTCGCGCCAGGCTGACCCGTGCCGTCGCCGACCACCGAGAATTGCATCTGTCCGCATGGGCCGGGGCGGCGATCGTAAAGCCGCTTGCTGGCCTGTCCCAGGTGTGCTATTAGTCGAACGACCGTTCGGATTATTATTGACCGTCGAAGAAAACGTCGGCCGCAGGCGATCGGTGAGGGAGACGGAACGATGAACATAATGACCGGCGCCTCGCCATGGGAACGGTTGATCCGGCCCGACCGGGTGCATGGGTCGCTCTATACCGATCCCGAGATCTTCGAGGCGGAGCTGCAGAACATCTGGTATCGGACCTGGGTCTATGTCGGCCACGAGAGCGAGGTCCCTAAGGCCAACGACTACGTCGTCAAGTCGATCGGCCCGCAATCCGTGATCATGACGCGCGACGAGCAGGGAAAGGTCAACCTGCTGCTCAACCGCTGTTCCCATCGCGGCAATCAGGTCTGCTCCTATGAGCGCGGCAATGCGCGGTCCTTCACCTGTCCGTTCCACTCATGGACGTTCGCCAATGACGGCCGCCTGGTCGGCTATGCCTTCCCCGACGGCTACGAGGGACAGGACAGGGCCGAGCTCGCGCTCGGTCGGGTGACGCGCGTCGAATCCTACCGCGGGTTCGTGTTCGGCTCCTTCGCCGCCGATGGGCCAACGCTGAAGGAGCATCTCGGAGGCGCCGCCGAGACCATCGACCGGCTGGCGCGCACCTCGCCGGAGGGCGAGGTCGAGATCACGGCGGGCTTCCTCAAGCATCGCGTGAAGGCGAACTGGAAGTTCATCCTGGAGAACGAGTGTGACGGGTACCATCCGGCCTTCGTTCACACCTCGATCTTCGGCGTCGCCGACAGCATGATCGGCAAGCTCTATGGCGGGACCTCGACTGCGTTGACCCGCGACTACGGCAACGGCCACACGGAGATCGACCTGCGGCCCGAGTTTCGCAAGCGCGATCTGCCGATGAGCTGGTTCGGCACCAGTGAAGAGCGCTTGCCCGACTACGCGGCGCGCATGAAGGCGGCTTATGGCGATACGTCCGCGCGCGAGATCATGATCGACGGCACGCCGCATGTGATGATCTTCCCGAACCTGTTCATTGCCGAAATCCAGATGTTCGTCATTCAACCGCTCGGTGTCGACGACAGCGTGCAGCACGTCACTGCGCTCCAGTTCAAGGGGGCGCCCGAGCTCAACCGCCGCCTGCGCCAGCAGACCATGGGCTCCGTCGGCCCGGCCGGCTTCCTGCTCGCCGATGATTCCGAGATGTACGAGCGCTGCCATCGCGGCGTGCTGGCGCGCAATCCGGAGTGGGTCTTTCTCGGCCGCGGCGAAAAGCGCGAGCGCCGGGACGAGCTCGGCTTCAAGGTCGGCCACGTCACGGACGAGGTGCCGTCGCGCGGCATCTGGGCCCACTATCGCAAGCTGATGGAGGCCGCCTGATGCTGTCGCGCGAGAGCAGCGCCACGCTGATGAGCGCCGTGACCGCCTTCCTGAATCGCGAGGCGCGCTTGCAGGACGAGCATCAATACGAAGCCTGGGAAAGGCTCTGGACCGATGACGGCGTCTACTGGGTGCCGGCCAACGGCGCCAATATCGATCCGGAGCGGGAGATGTCCATCATCTACGACAATCGATCGCGGATAGCCCTGCGCGTGCGCCAGCTCATGACAGGCAAGCATTTCACCCAGACGCCGCAATCGAATTTGCGCCGGCTCGTCTCCAACATCGAGCTGATGGACGAGCAGCCGGGCGGCGACATTGCGGTGGCCAGCAACAGCCTGATCTTCGAATCGAGCTTGCGCGACGACACGCTGTGGGCCGCTCGCAACGAATACCGGCTGCGCCATGTCGATGGCGAATTGCGCATGGCTTACAAGAAGGTGGTGCTCGTCAACAACGACAAGGCGATCTACACGCTGTCATTCCTAGTCTAGAGGAAAACGCGCCATGATCGACAAGGGCCCCGTTCTGCTCGACATCACCGAGGGCATCGCGCATCTGCGTCTCAACCGGCCCGATGCCGCGAACGGGATGAGCGTCGAGCTTCTCGGCGCGCTCTGCGATGCCATCATGGCGTGTCACGGCCACCCCGATCTGCGCGTGGTGCTGCTGAGCGGCGAGGGCGCGAACTTCTGCGCCGGTGGCGACGTGCGTGCCTTTGCATCCAAGGGCGAGAAATTGCCGGACTATATCCGCCAGGCGACGGCCTATCTGCAGAATGCGGTCACCGGTTTGCTGCGGCTCGAAGCACCCGTCATCGCCTCGGTGCACGGCTTTGCGGCGGGCGGCGGCGGCTTCGGCCTCGTCTGCGCCTCCGACATCGTCATCGCGGCCGAGTCGGCCAGGTTCCTTGCGGGGGCGACGCGGGTGGCGATGGCGCCGGATGCGGGCGTATCCGTCACGCTGTCCCGCCTGGTGGGCCTGCGGCGCGCGATGTCGATCCTCCTCACCAATCCCGTGATCCCGGCGGCGGAAGCGTTGCACATGGGAATCGTCACCAAGGTCGTTCCTGACGACGAACTCACTGAGGCCTCGCTGGCGCTGGCGCGCGAGCTCGCCGCCGGCGCGCCGAAGGCGCTTGCCGCGACCAAGCGCCTGGTCTGGGCCGGCACCGGGACGAGTATCGAGCAATGCCTGTCCGAAGAGGCGCGCACGGTCTCGGAGCTGTCGGGCATGGCCGACGCGCGCGAGGGCCTTGCCGCCGTCATCGAGCGGCGCAAGCCCGTCTTCGCGGGACGCTGAGGTGGCGAGCTTGCCATTCGGACGTCTCGATGGCCGCCGCGCCTTCGTCTCCGGCGGCGCGCGGGGCATCGGTGCTGCGATCGCCCGCAGCTTTGCCGGCGCGGGCGCGAGGGTCGTGATCGCCGATCTCAATGTCGCCGCGGCCTCGGAGCTGGCGCGCGAAACCGGCGCCGGCGTTGCAGGATTGGACGTCAGCGATGCTACAGCAGTGCAGGCCGTGATGGCGCAGCACGGGCCGTTCGACATCCTGGTCAACAATGCCGGGATCGACCAGCACGCCTTTTTCACGGAAACAACGCCGCAGGACTGGGCGAAGCTGATCGCGGTCAATCTCACGTCCGTTCTGGCCTGCACCCACGCCGTCCTGCCGGCGATGCAGGCTGCAAGGTACGGCCGCATCATCAACATCACTTCCGAAGCCGCCCGGCTCGGCTCAAAAGGGGGTGCGGTCTACTCCGCGGCCAAGGGCGGCGTGATCTCGTTCACCCGGAGCATCGCGCGGGAGAATGCACGCTATGGCATCACCGCGAACGCGATCGCGCCGGGACCGATCCGCACGCCGATGCTGGAGAAGGCGGTGGCAAAGGGCGGCGACAGGATCCTGCAGGCAATGACCGGTGCAACGCTGCTCGGCCGCCTCGGCGAGCCCGAAGAGGTTGCGGCTGCCGCGCTGTTCCTGGCTTCCGACCAGGCCGCCTATATCACCGGAGAGACGCTCGGCGTTTCCGGCGGCATGGGCATCGGCGGCTGAAATGGACAGCGCGGACGATATCGCAATCACGCCTGTCGATCGCGCGATCGAGCGCTTGCGCACGATCTATCGCGGCTGGACCCGCGAGACGTCAGTGGCGCAGATGCGCGACGACTGGGACGCCGCCTTTGCCGGCTGCTCGGTGCCGGTGACGTGCCAGCCGGTCTCTGCCGGCGAGGTCGACGGCGAATGGCTCGTGCCGACAGATGCGCCACACGACAAGGTGATCCTCTATTTTCACGGCGGTGGTTTCCGCATCGGCTCGGTCGCGTCGCATCGCGACCTGGCCGCACGTATTGCCGATGCATCCGGCTGCCGCGTGCTCTCGATCAATTACCGGCTCGCCCCTGAGCATCGGTTTCCGGCTGCGCTGGATGATGCGCTGATTGCCTATCGATATCTGCGCGAGCAGGGGCTGCATCCGGCGGATATCGCCTTCGCCGGGGATTCGGCCGGCGGCAATCTCGTGCTGTGCACAATGCTGGCGGCGCGCGACCGTGGTTTGCCGCTGCCCGCCGCCGGCGCGCTGATGTCGCCCTGGACCGATCTTACCGCGAGCGGCGCCAGCTATCAGAGCAGGGCCGAGGCCGATCCGATCCACCAGCGTGCTATGATCCTGGCGCTCGCCAGGAATTATCTCGGCAAGGACGGCGATGTCAGCAATCCGCTCGCCTCGCCGCTTTATGCCGATCTCAGCCGTCTGCCGCCGCTTCTGATCCAGGTCGGCGACCGCGAGACGGTGCGCGACGATTCGACCGAGCTCGCCGCCAGAGCCAGGGCTGCCGCCGTCAACGTCGAGCTGCAGGTCTTCGATGGCATGATCCACGTGTTCCAGATGTTCCCGGAAATCCCGCAGGCGCGCGAGGCGATCGCATCGCTGGCAGCTTTTTTGCGCAACCATCTTCACATCGGCCATCAGAGGGCGCCACAATGAACGTCATGACGTCGGATCCGCGCCAGCTCACTGAGACCGAATTCCAATTCTCGGAGCAGCCCAATCTGCCCGAGGAGCTTCGCATGCTGCGCGAGCAGGTACGCCGCTTTGTCGAGAGGGAGGTGGTGCCGCATGGCGACGGCTGGGAGCGCGACGGCAAGATCCCGCGCGAGATCTTTCGCCGCATGGGCGCGCTCGGATTCCTCGGCATGCGCCATGCGCCGGAGTATGGCGGCGCCGACATGGGACCGCTGGCCTCGATGGTGTTCGCCGAGGAGCTGGGACGCTCGAGTTTCGGCGGGTTTACGTCGTCGACCCTGGTGCACACCGACATGTCGGCGGTGCACATCTCGCTGCGCGGCACGCCGGAGCAGAAGCAGAAATATTTGCCGGCGATCATCCGCGGCGAGACCATCTGCTCGATCGCAGTGACCGAGCCAGACGCCGGCTCCGACGTTGCGGGCCTGAAGACCCGGGCAACCCGCGATGGCGACGGCTGGGTGATCAACGGCTCCAAGATGTTCATCACCAACGCGGTCTACGGCGATATCCTGATCGTCGCGGCCCGTACCGATCCGCATGCCAAGGGCAGCCGCGGTCTTTCGCTGTTCGTCGTCGAGCGCAATCTGCCCGGCATCGCCGTGACCAAGCTCGACAAGCATGGCTGGCTCTGCTCGGACACCGCCGAAATCGCCTTCCAGGACGTCCGTGTACCGGCCAGTGCTCTGCTTGGAGAGGAGAACAAGGGCTTCTACGGCATCATGGAGACGTTCCAGAACGAGCGCATCTGCATCGGCGGCATCTGCGCCGGGGAATCCGCCAAGGCGATCGAGCTGACGGCAAACTACGTGAAGACACGGCAGGTGTTCGGCGGACCGCTCTGGAACCAGCAGGCCGTGCGGCTGAAGCTCGCCCAGCTCGCGGCCAAGGCGGCGGCGGCGCGGGCGCTGGCCTATCAGGCCGCCGAGCTCGCGGCGGCCGGGCAGGATTGCCTGCGCGAAGTGTCGATGGTCAAGGCGCTGTCGCCCGAGGTGCTGCACGAAGTCGTGCACGGCTGTCTGCAGTTGCACGGCGGCAGCGGCTTCATGCGCGGCACGCCGATCGAGCGCATGGTTCGGGATGCGCGGGTCCTGACCATCGGCGGCGGCGCCACCGAAGTCATGCTGGAAGAAGTCGCGAAGCGGATGTGAGGGGCTCAGCCCCTACGGGCCGCCGGCTTGCCCTGGCCGACCGTCCGCGCCGCAATGCCCGGCTTCAGCCGCCAGTCCTCGCCGAAATCCGCGAGCGGATGGAAGAACAGCGGCTCGGTGGTCTCGAGCTGCCGCAGCCGTTCGGCATAGTCGTCGAGATAGCGGTGCCGCGTGGCCTCGTCGACGAAGTTCACTGAATACGACACAAACGGCGGCAGCACCTTGCAGCCGGCATAGGCCAGCATGCCGTTCTGGATCGGCCACAGCACCACATCGAGCGCACCGACCAGCCCGTCGGACGCGCACATGCCGGGATAGGCGGCGGTCGAGGTCACGACCATGGCGCGGCGGCCGTTGAGGCCGCCGGTGTCGTAGCGGCGGCCGCTGCCGTAAATTGCGCCATTGACGAACACGCGGTCGATCCAGCCTTTCATGATGGCGGGGACGGAGAACCACCACAGCGGAAACTGCAGGATCAAGAGGTCGCACCACAGCAGCTTCTCGATCTCGGCGGCGATATCGCCGCTGAGTGCCCCGTGCTGCAGGTTGTATTTCTGCTCGCGGTCATATTGCAGCCGGTCGGGAAACCGCCGCGCGCCAAAATCTTCGGCGGTCGCCACCGGGTTGAACCGCATGGCGTAGAGATCGGAGATCCTGACCGTGTGCCCGAGCGCGGTCAGTTCCGCCACCGACCGCGCCAGCAGTGCAGCGTTGAACGACTGCGCCTCCTGATGGGCAAAGACGATCAGGACCTTCATCTCTCTAGTTTACCGGCTTGAAGCTGACCGTCGCCGTATCGGCCTGCATGATCTGCAGCTTCTGGTTCGAGAAGCGGATGCCGGGTCCGAAGCTGATCGGAGCCATCACGCCGGTCTCGACATTCTTGGTCTTCTCCAGCTCGCTGATCGTACAGGCCCAGGTCGGCTGCTTGCCGCAACGCTCGATCGCCGCGATCAGGACCTTGGCCGCGGCATAGCCGCTCATCGTGTAGCGATTGATCCCCTTGAACTCGGCTTCCGACACGAGCGGCTTTGCCTTATCGAGGAACGCCTTGCCGGCTTCGCCGGCAAAAGGCTCGACATAGTCCACCGCGAAGATGCCATCGCCGGCCGGTCCCATCAGCTTGAGCACCGGCTCGACGCGGCCGGGCCAGAAGATGCCGGTCACCGGCTTGACGTTGAGCTTCTCGAGCTCCTTCATCATCGCGATATTCTCCGCGATGATACCGCCGGCCAGAAAGACTTCGGCGCCGGAATCCTTCAGTTGGAGCATGTCGGACGAGAAATCCTGCTGGCCCTTCTTGTAATTGCCGCTGTAGACGACGTTCAGATTCTTCGACTTGACCACGGAATCGAAGCCATCGCGCACCGTGATGCCGTAGTCGTCGTCCTGTGTGATGAGACCCCATTTCTTGCCGGGGTTCTTTTCCGCGAGGTAGTTGACGAGATGAATGATTCCTTCCTCGTAGGATTGACCGACCACGAACACGTTCTTGCGCGGCGGCTCCCACAGCAGCTTGACCGGCGCGACGTCAATCACCGTCGGGATGCCTGCCTTCTCCAGCACGGGCATCACGGCGATCGACTGGCCGGAGCCGGACATGCCGAGCATGGCAAAGACCTTGTCGACCTCGATCAGCTTCTTGGCGCCTTGGATGGTGCGTGCGGTGACGTAGCCGTCATCCTCCAGCACGTACTTGATCTTGCGGCCGTTGATGCCGCCGGCGGCGTTGGCTTCCGTGATCGCGATCTTGTGGCCGATCGAAGCGGCGACGCCAAGTAGCGCCGGTGGACCGGTGAGCGGTTCGACGTCGCCGATCAGGATCTCCGTGTCGGTGATACCAGGGTCGGCGGCAGTAGCCGGGCCGGTCGCGAGACAGGCCGTGGTGAGCAGCAGCGAGGCCGCCGCCAGGTGTTTGATCATCGTCTCCTCCTCATGGTGTTGCGTCTTTTTTGATTAGTATCGCAGCGGCCAGTTCACCCAGGCGCGGCGGATGTCGTGCCAGGCACCGACCAGGCCGCGCGGCTGAAACCGAAGGAACAGGATGATGACGAGGCCGTAGAGCATGCTCTTCAGCTCCTGCGCCCCGGTCGTGAACACCGCGTCGAGCTGCGCGCTGAAGAGGCTGAAGACGAGGCGCGTCGCCTCGGGAAGCAGTACGATCAGAACGGTCCCGAGCACGGCGCCGAGCGCCGAGCCGAGGCCGCCGACGATCAGGATCGCGAGCGCCTCGATCGATAGCAGGAACGGAAAGCCTTCGACGCTGACGAAGGAGAGGTAGATGCCGTAAAGGGCGCCGGCGAGGCCGGTAATGAAGGCCGACGTGACGAAGGCGAGCAGCTTGTAGGCATGCAGGTTGATGCCCATGACGCGGGCCGCAGTGTCGTTGTCGCGGATCGCGACAAAAGCCCGACCGACCCGGCTGCGGCGAATGTTGAGCGTGGCGAACAGGGTCAGCGTGGCAACGCCGAGGCAAAGGTAGGTGAAGGCCGCGTCGCCGTCGAAGCTGATGCCGAGAATCTCCGGCCGCTGCACGGAGATGCCGCGGGCGCCGTTGGTGAGCCAGCGCATCTCCAGGATCACCGTGTTGATGATGAACGAGAACGCAAGCGTCGTGATCGCGAGGTAGAGGCCCTTCAGGCGCAGCGACGGCGCACCGACGATCAGGCTGGCCAGCGCCGGGACGAGGCCCGCGCCGAGGAAGCCGACCAGCGGCGGCATGTGGTACTTTGTGATCAGCACCGCATAAGCATAGGCGCCGGCGACGAGGAAGCCGACGTGGCCAAGCGAGATCAATCCGGTGTAGCCGGTCAGGATGTTGAGGCCGAGCGCGCCGATTACTGTGATCAGGATGATCATCAGGAACGACAGCGCGTAGGCGTTCAGCACGTAGGGAGCGGCAATCAGCGCCAGCATCAGCACCGCCGACCACAGCCAGACCGGGGGTGAATCGATCAGGGCGACGAGTTCGCCATAGGTCTGCTTGTAGTCGCCGGTGCGCATCGTCCTAGACCCTCTCGATGTCGCGTTCGCCGAACATTCCGAACGGGCGGATCATCAGCACGACGATGATCATCGCGAAGCCCGCGATCTCCTTCATGCCGGAGCCAAGATAGCCGCCGGCGAGATTTTCGGTGATGCCGATCAAAAGGCCGCCGAGGCCGGAGCCGAGCACGGCATCGAGCCCGCCCAGGATGGTGGCCGGAAACGCCTTCAGCCCGAGCTGGAACATGGCCGGTGACAGATCGTAGGAAAGCGCGAAGAACACTCCGCCGATCCCAGCGATGACCGAAGAGGCCGCCCAGGCCAGCGCATGGACGCGGGTGGCGCTGATGCCCATCAGCAACGCGGTCCGGTCGTCGGCCGCAACCGCGCGCATCGCGACCCCCATCTTGCTGTAGCGGAAGAACGCCCAGATCGCCGCGAGCAGCGACAGCAGCGTCGCGATGACGGCGATCTGTCCGGTGCGGACGCCAATTCCACCCAGGCGGACGATGTCGCGACCCATGCCGACGTCGAGGCCATGTGGATAGGCGTCCCAGACGAAGTTGATCGCCGAGCGCAGGATCACCGCGAGCCCAATGGTCACCATCACGGTCGCGAACACCGGCTCGCCCAGCATCGGCCGCATCACGACGCGCTCGATGATCAGGCCGAGCAGGACCGCGGCGAGGATGGCGCCGAACGCGACCACGACGACGTTTCCGCTGACGGTGGTCGAGATGGTCCAGGCGATATAGGCCGTGATCATAGTCATCTCGCCCTGCGCGAAATTGACCAGCCCGGTCGATTTGTAGATGACCGCAAAGCCCATCGCGATCAGGCCGTATATCGCGCCGATCGCAAGGCCCGAGATCAGGAGCTGCAGGAGATACTGCATTCAGTCCTCCGCGGGATAGATGATGGCGAGCTCGCGCGCGAACTTCTTCTCGATCATGGCGCGGCGTACCTTCTGCGTGGCGGTCAGCTCGCCGTCATCGTGGTCGAGCTCCTTCTCCAGGATCGCGAACCGTCTGACGTTCTCGACCCGGGCAAAGCGTTTGTTGGTCTCGCCAACGATGCGCTCGACCAGCTCGTGAACCTCGGGAAGCTGCGACAGCGACTTGTAGTTGGTATAGGCCAGCGCCCGGTCGCGCGCCCAGCGGCCGACATTGTCGTAGTCGACCTGGATGATGGCGCCGAGATACTTCTTGGCCTCGCCGACCACGATCGCTTCCTTGACGAATTCGGAATCCTTCAGCGCGTTCTCGATCTCGGAGGGCGCGATGTTCTTGCCGCCGGCGGTGATGATGATGGCCTTCTTGCGGTCGACCACGGCGATCTCGCCATCGTCGAGCACCTCGACGATGTCGCCGGTGCGCAGCCAGCCGCCGGCCTCGAGGGAGGCCGTCGAGGCCTTTTCGTCGAGGAAGTAGCCCTTGAAGACACCGGGACTGCGCAGCAGGATCTCGCCGTCGTCGTCGAGCTTCCATTCCGTCCCGGGAAGGGGCAGGCCGCAGCCGCCGATCCGGTGGTGGCTTGCCGACTGGACGAAGGCGACGCCGCCGCTTTCGGTGAGCCCGTAGCCCTGCGAGACTGGGCGGCCGATGATGTCGAAGAAGCGCAGGGTCTCGGGTGAGATCGACGCGCCTGCGCAGAGCCGATGGCGGCTATAGGCGAAGCCGAGGTGACGCTGCAGATTCCGGAACATCAGGAGATAGAGGAGCCCATGGGCGGCGCGGTCGAGCACATTGGCCTTGCCCGCCTGCCGGCGGTCGGAAAGTGTGCGGCCCCAGGCGAGGCAGGCCCTGGTCAGGCCTTGCCGCAGCCTGCCGCTTTCGCCGAGTCGGAACAGAAAGCCCTGCTGCAGCTTCTCGTAGATGCGTGGCACGCCGACGAAGAAGGTCGGCGCGATCTCGCGGATATTGGTGGCGACGGTGTCGATCGATTCGGCAAAGCTCACCGTGCCCCCGAGCACCAGATGCGTCACCATACCGTAGCAACGCTCGGCGACGTGGCACAGCGGCAGGTAGCTGACGGCCTCGAACGGCTTGTCCGCGATGCCGACGGCTTCCGCGTAGGTGAAGGCGGCGTAGACGAGATTGCGATGCGTCAGCATCGCGCCCTTGGGCGGGCCCGTCGTGCCGGAGGTGTAGACCAGGATGCAGACGTCGTCGGGCGCGCCTTGCGAGATTAGGCGGTCGAGCGTCGCGTTGGCCTCCGGATTCTGCTGGGCGTAGGTCTTGCCACGCTCGCACAGCGCGTCGAACGACATCAGCGCCGGCTGGCGGTAGTGGCGCAGGCCCTTCATGTCGATGCAGACGATGGCCTCGACACCGGGAAGCCCGCCATTGTTGGCCATTGCGTCCAGCACCTTGTCGGTCTGCTCCTGGTCGCCGGTGACGACGACACGCGCGCCGGAATGCTTGACGATGTATTGCAGCTCGACCCAGGGGTTGGTTGGATAGATGCCGACGGTCACGGCCCCGATCATCTGCGCGCCGAGATCGGCGTAAAACCATTCCGGCGTATTCTCGCCGGCGATGGCGACGCGGTCTCCCGCCTTGATGCCGAGCGACAGCAGGCCCAGCGCCACCGCACGCGCCGTCTCGTGATAGTGGCGCCAGGAGTGGGGATTCCAGATGCCGTAGTCCTTTTCGCGCAAGGCCCGCGCTTCGCCGTGCATGGCGGCGCGCTGCCGCAGCAATTGTGGGATGGTGATGGCGGCATCCGCAAGCGTAGCCTGCAACGCGTCGGCGCCGGTTGCCGGTGGGTTGCGCGGCGTGCTCGCTTGCAACGGCGGATGAGCGGTGCGCAGGCTGTCCAGCGTCGACATCACGCGCCCGCCTTTGCCATCGCCTCGGAGCGCTGGCCGCCGAGATAGGCCTCCGCGACTGCCGGATCGCGCCTGATCTCACCAGGTGTGCCTTCGGCAATCTTGCGGCCAAAATTGAGCACGTGGACGCGATCGGAGATGTCCATGACGATCCGCATCTCATGCTCGATCATCAATACGGTGATGCCGAGCTCGTCCCTGATGTCGAGGACGAAGCGGGCGATGTCCTCCGTCTCCTCCTGGTTCATGCCCGAGACCATCTCGTCGAGCAGCAGGATCTTGGGGTCCGAGGCGAGCGCGCGTGCAAGCTCGACGCGTTTCTGCTGGCCATAGGACAGCGTCCCGACGACCGCGTCCCTGACATGCTCGATCTCGAGGAATTCGATGATGTGTTCGACGCGCTGCCGTGCAGCGATTTCCTCCTTGCGGGTACGCCCGTAAAACCACACGGCATCGATCACGTTGGAGCGCAGGTGGGTGTGGCGGCCGGTCAGGATGTTCTCGACCACCGTGCCGTGTTTGAACAGAGCGAGGTTCTGGAAGGTGCGGCCGATCCCGGCCGCGGCAAACCTCCAGGGCGAGATGGTCGAAACATCGACGCCTTCGAATACGATGCGCCCGCCGCTCGGCCGCAGCACGCCGGAGATCATGTTGAACAGGGTGGTCTTGCCGGCGCCGTTCGGGCCGATCACGCTGCAGATCTCGCCGGGCGCGACCGTGAGGCTGACGTCGGCAATGGCCTGGAGGCCGCCGAAACGCTTGCTGAGGTTTTCGACGGTGAGGAGCGCGGTCACGATAGCCACCGCTTGCGCCGCTTGTAGTGCTTGACCTCGCGCAGGCTCTTGCGGCCGGCCGAGGAGACGCCGAGGTAGAATTCCTGGACATCCTCGTTGGCTGTGAGCTTGCTGGCAGTGCCGTCAAGCACGACGCGCCCCGTTTCGAGAATGTAGCCATAATCGGCGAGATCCAGCGCGCGCTGCGCGTTCTGCTCGACCAACAGCACCGTCATCTTCAGCTCGTCGCGCAGGCGGGCGATCACCTCATAGATGCGGTCGATAATCAGAGGCGCGAGCCCCAGCGAAGGCTCGTCGAGCGCGAGCAGAACCGGATCGGTCATGAGTGCGCGGCCGATCGCGAGCATCTGCTGCTCGCCGCCGGACATGTAGCCGGCGATCTGGTCGCGCCGTTCGTGGAGTCGCGGGAACAGCGAGAATACCTTGTCGCGACGCTCGCGCGCTTCCGCAGCGGTCCTCGTGTAGCCTCCCATCTGGAGATTTTCGTCGATGGTGAGTGCCGCGAACACGCGCCGGCCCTCCGGCACCTGCACGATGCCGCGGCGGACCAGTTCGTCCGGCGCAAGGCGATGCACTTCGTCATTGCGGAAGCGGATGCTGCCGTTCTCGATCACGCCTTCCTCGGTGTAGAGGATGCCGGACATCGCCTTCAGCAGCGTCGACTTGCCGGCGCCGTTGGAGCCGAGCAGGGCGACGATGCGACCCTCGGGCACCGCAATCGATACGTCGCGAATGGCCTCGATCGCGTTGTCATAGACGATGCGGATGTTGCGGAATTCGAGCAGGCCATCCTGCGCCGGCGCGGCCTGCGGCGCTGCTTGCGGCATCGGATGCGGGATGGTCGTCGGCATCGTGCTCAGACCCGGCCTGCCGTTAAGCGCGGCCGCGTGGCGAGGATGGCGTCGGTGACGATCTTCGCCGTCTCGGCGCAGGCCTGCGTGCCGCCATTGCCGTATTGCTTGACCGCATCGCCGACGCACCACAGGCCCTCGATGCCGGTCTCGCGCGGCAGGTCGTAGCCGGCGCAGCTCCGTTGCGCCGGCCAGTCGCCGCGCATCACGCGGATGGAGAGGATCTTGGCCTGATCGAAATTGCTGAACTGCTCGCGCAGATCCTCGAGCGCGAGCGCGACCTCCGCATCCGCATCGAAATCGGCGAGTGCGGGAACCGGCACGGCATAGGCAACATAGAGATGCCAGCCGGGCGGCGCGAGCTCGGGGCAGGTGGCGGAGAGGTTCGCCATGTTGCACAGCCGGCGCGTCTTGCCGAACGTCACGATACCGGGATGGTTCAGCAGCGGCTCGCGGCTCGCGACATTGATGACGATGTTGGCGGCCGGACGAAGATCGTTCCTGACTCTCGTGACATAATCAGCGGGGAAAGCGGTTTCGCCGGCAAGCGCGACGGTTGTCTTAGGGCCGGCATTGCTGATGACGAGATCGGTGTCGATCCGCACCCGTTCACCATTGCGCAGAACGGTGACGCCTTCGACGCGGCCATCTGATGTGTGGATCGTGGTCGCCGGCGTTCCAAGCCAGATGTCGCCATTGCGCCTGACGGCATTGCCCAGGCTGTTCCAGACGCCGACTGTCCCTTCCGGGCAGAAGCCGAACTTCTTGAAGGCGCCCTTGCTGGTGAAATAGGTGAGGAAGGCGCGAGCCGGCAGCTCGGCCGCATTGCAGGCGAAGATCGCCGCACAGAGATTGCGGAAGAGCGCATGTACGGTGGCGTTGCTGGTGTAGCCCTTCAGCCAGTCTTCGGTCGATTGCCGGCCGTCGGGCAGATTGCCGGAGCGGGCGTCGGCGAATTTCTCGAGGATGCGGGAGGCCTGCTTGGTCAGTTGCCCGAGCAAGAGCGACCAGCCGCCGCGGCCGACGTCGATCAGCTTGCCGTCGATGAAGAAGGAGCTTGCCGGCTCCGGCGCGCGAATGTCGAGCGGGACGCCGACGGTGCGAAACGTCTCCTCGAACACGCCGCCGAACTCGATCGCGATCGCGCCGATATTGACCTTGAAGCCGTCGATTTCCTCGGTGGAGGCGCGGCCGCCCAGCCGGTCCTTGTCGTCGACGACGAGCGTATGCAGCCCGCCATGGGCGAGGCGCGCCGCGGCACACAGCCCGCCGGCACCGGCTCCGATCACGACAGCATCGATCCTCTGAGAATCCACGCGCAACCTCCCGCGATGCCGCCGGGTTGCTCCCGGCATGCGCAATCCGCTTGCTTGATGGAAGGCAGTCTAATATAATCCGACCGGTCGTTCAAATTATTTTTTGACGCAGGTCGCTCATCGCACGGACGATGGAAGAGTTCTGGTGGATGGTGCCCGCAAAAGGGAGGAGAGCGTGGGGTGGCGGTAGTATAGAGAGAGGCAGTCGCCCGATTCCGGCGGCGCCGATGGTGCACGAGAGAGACGGCAATGGCGCGGACGCGCTCAGAGAATTACGACGAGATTCAGCGGAACATTCTCACCACCGCCTGCGGCCTGTTCGCACGGCAGGGCTATATGCGTGCCTCGATCGCCGACCTCGCGGATGCCTGCAAGCTGTCGCGCGGCGCGTTGTACCATTATTTCGATTCCAAGGAAGCGATCCTGTTCGCGATCCTCGACGCCCATATCCGCGAGATGATCGTGGACGTCGAAGCCGCGATGGCCGAAAAGGCGACGACGCTGGAGCAGTTCCGCGCCGCGATCCAGGCCATCGTCGCGCTGAATGCGCGTTCGAGCGACGAGCAGCGCGTGATCCTCAACGACCTCTCGTTCCTCGGAGAGACCGAGCAGGATGCGATCAAGGCGCTGGAGCGCCAGCTGGTCGACACGGTCTCGGATCTCCTGGTCAAGCTCGACAAGGAGGGCAAGATCGTCAAGCGGACGCGGAAGGTCTACGCCATGATGCTCTTTGGCACACTGAACTTCAGCCACACTTGGTACGATCCCAAGGGAGGGATCGATCCAAGGGAGTTCGCCGACATGGTGGTGGATCTGTTCCTGTACGGTTTCACCATGCCGGTGCCGGCAAAGGATGCCGCGCGGCCGCTGCGCCAGCGCGCGTGAGGCCGTCGCGGCCCGCACGGCGGCTTCGCGCCGATGATATCTCTCGCGGCGATTATTCCTCATCTCAGCTGCACATCATCGTGAAGGCCGAGACGTTGTCCCGCGCGTAACGCGCGCGCGGCGCGCTGCGTAGTCCTGACACGAGCGCCGCAACGGCGGCCGATGGTGACATCGCAGCGAGGGAAGCAACATCCGCATGAATTTGTCGTTCAACATCGCCGAACGGGGCGAGGGGTCCTATCGTTCGCTCGCGATCCTGCGCTGGGTCATGGTCGTGATCTTCGTGTCGTTCGGCATGCAGAAGTTCACACTGCAATCGGCGCAAGGCATCGCGCAGTTCATCAGCAACAGCCCGTTCATTTCGTGGCTGTCGGTGTTCGGTCTCCGGGGTGAGGCCTATGTTCTCGGGGTGGCCGAGTTCGGCATTGCGGCGCTGCTCGCCGCCGGCGCGTTCAGCCCGCTTCTCTCGGCGATCGGCGCGCTGATGGGCGTCGTCACGTTTGCGGTGACGTGGTCGTTCTTTTTTACGACGCCCGGCGTGGTGAAATGGAGCCTGTCGGCCGATCCGATGGCCTGGAACCTGGCCGGCGAGTTCCTGTTCAAGGACATCGTGCTGCTGTGCGTCTGCCTCGTGCTGCTGTTGGCGTCGTTGCCGCGGTCGATCGTCCGCTCGCGCGCCCCATAGGTCTCGCGCCGCGCATCGATGGTTAACCGATGCTTAAACAGCCATCGCGAGTATCCGGCATCTGGAACAGGACAAAACGTCGCGGACGACCGTGTCTTGGAAATCGAATCCAACCGGCTTATGCAACCTTCGATTGACGAATTGTTGCTAGGAAGAAACGTCCCCGGTTGGGAGCGGAATGTGACGAAGTCAGAAATATCCTTGGCCCGATCGGCAAGCGCCGATCTTGCCTTTTCGTCCAAGCCCACTCCCGTCATTTTCAAACGTCCCGCATTTTTTGTTCGATTGCAGTTCCCGCACCGTGGCTGGAGTGGGAGGGCGGTCGCGATCGCGGCTTCCGGAAGTGACCACCGGAACAGCGATCGGGCCGCCCCGTTCCCAGCCGGACGGGGAACGGGCGCAAGACGCGCAATCGTGAATTCGGACGCATCGGTTCCACCGCTAGGATCGTGATGTTGCCATCTCTCGATGGTGAACAGACTCGCCCGCGGGTCACATCGCAACATCGTCCCGATTTCGTTCTTCATGAGACAATGGCTCACCGTCCGGATCGCAGCCGTCCTGCTCGTCGTCGCTGTTGGCGTGCTCGGGGTCGCGCGCGCCGATTCCGACATGGACGCGCAGATCAGGGACATCGTCACGACGGAACTCGCGCCGACCGCGACTGCGGCCGACCCGGGCGGCCTCGCCGTGGCCGTCTATGCCGGCGGCCGGGTCGCCTTCTTCAACTACGGTTTCGCTGATGCCGCAGCGAAGCGACCGGTCACCCCGGACACGCTGTTCAACCTCGCCTCGTTGCGCAAGCTGTTCGAGGCGACGCTGGTCGCGCTCGGCACCGAGCGCGGCGAATTACGGCTGGACGATCCGGTCGGCAAGTATCTGCCCGAGCTCAACGCCGACTACGTCAGCCGCGTCACCATCGGCGAACTCGTCAATCATACGTCGGGGCTGCTGCTGCCGACCGATCATCCGCCATGGCCGGACGGGACGTTCAGCCGTGATCAGTTCATCGCGATGCTCAATGCATGGACTCCACCGGCGGGAGAGCAGCCGGGCAAGCAGCGCGTCTACAGCCATGCCGGCTATGTCCTGCTGCAGCTCGTGCTGGAGCGGCGCTATGACATGCCGATCGCGACGTTGATCGGGAACCGTATCCTCAAGCCGCTCGGCATGACGTCGACCTTCGTTCCAGACCGTAGCGAGGACAATCGCTCGACGATGGCGCCCGAGATGATGCAGCGTGTGGTTCAGGGCTACTCCCACGACGGCACGGCGATCGGTCCGCCGGGCAATCAGCAGCGCTATTATGATTTTCCAGGCACCGGCCAGATGTTCTCAACGGCGCGCGATCTCGGCATATTGCTGGGCGCCTGCCTTGACGGCGCGGTGATCGATCCGGAATTGCGCGCGGCGTTGCAGATGACCGAGCGGGAGAGTTTTCGCGTCGACGAGAAGTTCGGCCAGGCGATGGCATGGGAGCATGTGCGGCTGGACGGCGTCACCGTGATCGACAAACCGGGCGGTCTCAATAACGCCTCAGCCTATGTCGGCCTGGTGCCGGCGCGCAGGCTCGGCATCGTGCTGCTCGCCAATCGCGGCGACTATCCGCACGAGATCGCGCGCTACAGGATCTTGCCGGCCCTCGCGCGACTGTAGTCGCAGCACGTGCCGGTCCAATGACACGGCCTGCGCAGCAGGGCAGGGGATGCATGCAAAAATCGCGATGGCGCGGAACCGTGATCGGCTGTATAAGGCGGTAGCTTCTTCTCCATTTTGAAGAGGCTGATATGACCGATCTGTATCCTGATTTGCACAATTGGCTTTCGCAACAGCCCCATGGGTTGCGAACCTTCAGGACCTTCCAGCAAAAACTCGAGATTCTGAGCAAGGACGACCCGGAGCAACGCGGCGTTTGCCGGCTGCTGAGCGGACTCGTCGGCAATTACGTCGAGACCTTCGACGAGGAGCCGCTGCCCGTCGCGGTCGCCGACCGCGCCTATGGCCGGCTGCTCGATCTCGTCGCAAGCCTTGATCTCAAGGGAAATCCCGACCGGCGCCTCGCCGACATCAACCGCGTCGCGTCCTGCGATCTGCTGAACTGATCGCGGCGCAAAACGCTTTGCGTTCTGTCGCGGGAAAACCGCTTCGCACTTCCCGGGATCATGCTTTAGCGCCGCGTCGTCGCGAGCTCGCGATAGAGCGCGGCGTAGCGGCCGGCGCGATTGTGCCAGGAGACATCGGTGGCCATGCCGGCCTGCTGCAGCCGGCGCCACGTCACCTTGTCGTTGAACAGCAGGTTTGCCTTGCGCAAGCCGTGGGCGAGCGCATCCGAAGTGACGGGTGCAAACTTGACGCCGGTCGGCGCATCGCCGGTGATCGCGACTTCGTCGAAGTCGAGCACGGTGTCGGCAAGGCCGCCGACGCGGGAGACGATCGGCACGGCGCCATAGCGCAGCGCGCAGAGCTGGGTCAGGCCGCACGGCTCGAACCGCGAAGGAACGACGAGGGCGTCCGAACCGGCCTGGATCAGATGCGCCAGCGCCTCGTCGTAACCGATCACGACCGCGATCCGTCCGGGATTGTCGCGCGCCAGCGCGGCGTAGCGATCCTGCAGATCGCGGTCGCCGCTACCGAGCAGTGCGAGCTGCATGCCTTCGCGCAAAATGGTCGGAATGACCTCGAGCAGGAGATCGAGCCCCTTCTGCCACGACAGCCGGCTGATGACGCCGAGCAGCATCGCATCCGGCGCGGGATCGAGCCCGAAGCGGCGCTGCAGCGCCGCCTTGTTCGCCGCGCGCTCCGCCGGCTGCTCGGCGCTGAAGCGCGCCGCGATGTCGGGATCGGTGGCCGGATTCCACACTGATATGTCGATGCCATTGAGAATGCCGCTCAGCACGCCGGATCGTTCACGAAGCAGACCGCCGAGCCCCATGCCGCCTTCGTCGCTCTGGATTTCCTTCGCGTAGGTCGGCGACACCGTGGTGATGCGATCGGCGAATCGCAGGCCGGCCTTCAAGAAGCTGATGCCGCCGAAATATTCGACGCCGTGGAGCGCGTAGGATTCGCCCGGCAGGCCGAACGCGGTCAGCATGTCCGGCGAGAACTGGCCCTGATAGGCGAGGTTGTGCACGGTCATCACCGTGCCGGGCCGCGGTTGCCCGGCATAATGCAGGAGGGCGGGTGCGAGGCCCGCCTGCCAGTCATGCGCATGCACAATGTCGGGGACGAAGGAGGTGATCGCGCCCTGGCCGATCTCCGCCGCCATCCGCGACAGCGCGGCAAAGCGGATGCCGTTGTCCGGCCAGTCGCGTCCGTCCGGGCCGACATAGGGATTGCCGGGCCGCGCATAGAGATGCGGCGCGTCGAGCGCGAACAGATCGAGGCCATCATGCGTGCCGCCCAGCACGCGGATCGGCCCGCCGTAGAATTCCGGCCAGTGCAGCAGCGTCTCCGCCGTGGCCAGCGCCTTGAGCACGTCGGGATAGCCGGGCACCAGCGTCCGCGTCGTGACGCCGTATTGCTTCAGCGCCGCCGGCAGCGCGCCGACCACGTCGGCGAGGCCGCCGGTCTTGACGAGAGGATAGACTTCAGAGGCGACCGCGAGGACGCGAACAGGCGTCATGTATTGAGCCTGTCGATCATCGGCTGGGTGATCAGCGAGATTCCCTGCTCGGTGGTGCGAAAGCGCCTTCCGTCGAACTCGGGATCCTCGCCGACGACGAGGCCTTCCGGAATCTCGACACCGCGATCGATGACGACGTTCCTGAGCCGCGCGCCGCGGCCGACATTCACGTAAGGCATGATCACCGCATTCTCGACATTCGCGTAGGAATTGACGTGGACACCGGTGAACAGCAGGGAGCGGCGCAGCGACGCGCCCGAGATGATGCAGGCGCCGGAAACAAGCGAGGTCACCGCCTGGCCGCGCCGTCCGTCCTCGTCATGCACGAACTTGGCGGGCGGGGTGATCTCGGCATAGGTCCAGATCGGCCATGATCGATCGTAGAGGTCGAGCTCGGGCACCACGTCGGTGAGATCGATATTGGCGCCCCAATAGGCATCGACGGTGCCGGCATCGCGCCAGTAGGAGCGGGGATCGTCGCCGGAGCGGACGCAGGAATCATTGAACTGATGCGCGATCGCCCGGCCATGCTTCACGATATAGGGGATGATGTCCTTGCCGAAATCGTGGGCCGAGTTCGGGTCGGCGGCATCGCGGCGCAACTCGTCGAACAGGAATTCCGAATTGAAGACATAGATGCCCATGCTGGCCAGCGACTTGTCGGGCTTGCCGGGCATCGGCGGCGGATCGGCCGGCTTCTCGAGGAAGGACTGGATCAGGCCGGTCTCGTCGATATGCATGATGCCGAAGGCAGAGGATTCCGCGCGCGGCATTTCAAGGCAGCCGACCGTGACGTCGGCGCCACTTTCGACATGCTGCTTCAGCATGATCTCATAATCCATCTTGTAGACGTGGTCGCCGGCGAGCACCAGGATGTACTTGGTGCCGTGCGATTCGATGATGTCGATGTTCTGGTACACCGCGTCCGCCGTGCCGACATACCACATGGTCTCGGAGACGCGCTGGCTGGCGGGAAGGATATCAAAACTCTCGTTGCGTTCGGGGCGGAAGAAGTTCCAGCCCATCTGGAGATGCCGGATCAGGCTGTGGGCCTTGTATTGGGTCGCGACCGCGATGCGGCGGATGCCCGAGTTCACGGCGTTCGACAGCGCGAAATCGATGATGCGGGACTTGCCGCCGAAATAAACCGCGGGCTTGGCACGCCGGTCGGTCAGCTCCAGGAGCCGGCTGCCGCGCCCGCCGGCCAGGACGAAGGCGAGGGCGTGACGCGACAAGGGTTCATTTCCGACTGATCTCATGGTCATCCTCCCAGAACTTCAGGCTGGCCCCGCTACCTTCTCTTGTCCGGAAGGCCTGATCGGGCGCCAACGGGGCCGATTGGGAACGTAGCAAGTGCATCCCGGTTGAGCAAAGCGGGATGGCGGGCTTTCGTTCCCCGGACCCCCGCTCGTGAAGATCGGGGTTGCGAGCCGGTTAAAGCTATTGACGAGGCGCGATTTCGGCCTAGAGCAAGCCTGCCGTTTTCTTCTGTCAGGCCAGCATCCCATGACACTTTCTTCCGTCACGCCACAGGACATCCGCGCAACGCTGCTGCTGCGCGAGGAGATCGCGCTGCTCGACCTCAGATACGAGGCCGAGTTCGCGACGGGACATCCGCTGTTCGCCGCCAACATGGCGTCCGGCCGGATCGCGCTCGAAGCCGAGCTGCGACTGCCGCGCAAGGACGTGCCGATCGTCCTTTATGACAATGGCGAGGGGCTGGTCGCTGCCGCCGCGGTGCAGTTGATGGCGCTGGGCTATAGCAATGTCGCTGCACTCGCCGGCGGCCTGGGGGGCTGGAAGGCGGCAGGTTACGAGGTGTTCGAGGACGTCAATTCGTACTCGAAGGCGTTCGGCGAACTGGTCGAGTCGCGACGCCATACGCCCTCGCTCAGCGCCGACGAGGTGGCCAAGCTCATCGCCGACAAGGCCAACATCGCCATCCTCGACGTTCGCCGTTTCGACGAATATGCGACCATGAACATTCCGGGCTCGGTCAGCGTGCCCGGCGCGGAGTTGGTGCTGCGGGCGGGGCAAGCCGCACCCGATCCCGAGACGACGATCATCGTCAACTGTGCCGGTCGCACCCGCTCGATCATCGGCACCCAGTCACTGATCAATGCCGGGGTGCCAAACAGGGTGCGCGCGCTGCGCAACGGCACCATCGGCTGGACGCTGGCGAAGCACGATCTCGAGCACGGCGCCGGCAAGCGCGGCGGCATCGCTCCGTTCGAGGGCGCAGGCGACAATGCGCGCGACGTCGCCTATCGCGCCGGCGTCCGTCACATCGGGATCGATGAACTCGCCGCGCTGGACGAGGACGCGCACCGTACGCTGTATCGCTTCGACGTGCGCGATGCCGAGGAATACACGGCCGGTCACCTTGCCGGCTTCCGCCACTATGCCGGCGGCCAGCTGGTGCAGGAAATCGACATGGCCGCTCCCGTGCGCGGCGCGCGCATCGTGCTGAGCGACGACAAGAGCATCCGCGCCGACATGACAGCGTCCTGGCTCGCGCAGATGGGCTGGGAGGTCTATGTGCTCGACGGCGGCTATGACGGCCGGCTCGAAGTCGGACCACCGCGCATGGTGCCGCGGCCCGATCCTGCGCACCGCTACCGGCGACCCTATGAAGGCACCGGCGTCGCGGAGCAGGCGATGCAGGCCTATCTCGACTGGGAATACGGCCTCGTCGAGCAGCTCCGCCGCGACGGCACGCATGGGTTCTACGTGATCTGGCGGATGGCGTGGTGACGGCGGTGCGACCGCATCGGTCGGTGCCGAGTCGCAGGGGCGCACTGCCAAAATATCGAAAACAACCCCATGCAAAGGAGCCGGTGGCTGCCGGCGGACACGGCAACTTGACTCGTCGGGCAAATCAGCGGTATTCTTCCATTATTCAGAAATCGTGATGTGAGTCCGGGGCTCCTCCAACACGTCGTCCCTGCCTAGCGCGCAATTGTGTAGCGCGCAAAATCGAATGGCACCGCGCGCAAGTTCGTTTGTCACCCCTCAAGTTGGCCCCTGCCGATGGCAGGGTCGACGTCCGCTTCGCGGTCGACAGCGGCGGATTGCGGACGTCTCCCGAGGTCGCAGAAGGGCCAGACGCAGTCATAACGGCTTGCGTAGCGGACCGCGATGGGTTTCCGCGCATTGCGTTAGCGAGGTTTGACGCGTGTTTCTAAGAGCTGCTTGTCCCAATGTGGGTGGATTTGGCCGTCCACTGTTGGCAGGTATTGGACCCATTCGGCTCGTATGCCTCGCGGGTCGATATCTCTGTTCGACACGACGTAGTCAATCTCGCTTCGCGTCGTGCCGATATCCATTAACTCACGATCACTTAGGTCGCACAAGGCGGCTTGTAACCTCTGGCGTTCGCGCCGTTCCTGAAGCGCACCCCAATATTTCCCTAAAAAGCTGGAGACGCGCCGCGTCAATGCGGAAATTTGTCCCAACCCTGTTGCACCATAGGTCATGCTCATCGGAGCATCCTCCTCGGTATTGCTTGTATCGACGGTACCCCATGGTTAGGGGGCCACGCTTGACATCCGGCTTACATTTTCCTTGCCGGCAGCTTATTCTTTGCGTCCGAGCGGCGCAGAAGATCGAAGGCCGCCTAAGGGACCCTCAATTGCGTTATTTCTTCGAGGAGTACGTATTCGACACCGACCGTCGCGAACTGCATCGCGGGGCGAGCCTCGTCTCCATCACACCGCAGGTATTCGATTTACTTGATTACCTTATCCGCAATAGGGAGCGCGTCGTCAGCAAAGACGATCTCATCAGCGCGGTTTGGAATAGACGCATCGTCTCAGATGCCGCGCTGACGACCCGCATCAATGCCGCCCGGGCGTCAATCGGTGACGACGGTGAAAGGCAGCGCCTAATAAAAACATTGCCGCGCAAAGGCTTCCGATTTGTTGGCGCAGTGCACGAAGGGCAGAAGCCGGCAACTTCGAGTAGTTCGACGGCGCAGAGCGACGGCACGGAGCAAGCGGTGTCACCGCCTCGTCTTTCTATCGTTGTCCTGCCATTCGTCAATCTTAGTGGTGACCCCGAGCAAGACTACTTCGTCGATGGTGTGACGGAAAGCCTCACTACGGACTTGTCGCGGATCAGCGGCTCATTGGTGATCGGGCGACACACCGCATTCACCTACAAGGGCAAAGCGGCTGACCTCAAGCAAATCGGTCGCGAGTTGAACGTCCGGTATGTGCTAGAAGGCTCCGTACAGCGCCGCGAAAGCCGACTTCGCGTCAACGCGCAGCTGATAGACGCTGAAACCGGCACGCATTTTTGGGCGGACCGCTTTGACAAACTCCTAGCCGATCTGTTCGATATGCAGGACGAGATCATATCTAGACTAGCTAACTCCTTGGACGCGCAGCTCGTCGCAGCCGAGGCCATGAGAGCACAACGTTCGGCGCATCCCAATTCAATGGAGTTGTACTTCCAGGGCAGAGCTAAGCTCAATATGGGGTTGACTTCCGAATATATCTTGCAGGCGCGCCACTTTTTCGAGCGCGCCCTGACGCTTGATCCCGGCAATATCGAAGCGCGTCTGGGTTTAGCGCATGTTGATGGCATTGTTGGTGCCGGCTACATGACCGACGATCGGATAAAGTACCTTACCGCAGCAGAAGCGGCCGTCATGCATGCCCTGACCCTCGCGCCGAACCACGCCTTGGCTCACTTACATTTGGGAACAGCAAAAATTTTCACGAACCGCGTGTTTGAGGGCATTGACGAACTACAACACGCTTTGGCGCTGGACCGAAATCTGGCCCACGCGCACGGGTTAATCGGTCAAGCCAAGATTTTCCTCGGTCGCGGCGGGGAGACTGAGGCGCATGTCTTAGAGGCACTCCGTCTGTCTCCCCGCGACATTCATGCCTTCATGTGGATGCAGTATGTCGGTTTCGCTAAGTTGCAACTTAGTGCCGATAAGGAAGCCGTCTGTTGGCTCCGCAGGAGCATCGACGCCAACCGAAATTATCCGTTTGCGCATCTTGGGCTCGCCGCTGCCCTAGCACTGCTTGGAGCACTCGATGACGCGCGGGCCGCCGCGCAAGCAGGGCTCGCGCTTCAACCTAATTTCAGCATCCGCCGCTTCCGCGCCAGCCCGTCGACCGATAATCCAGCTTATCTTGCCAAACGTGAGCGCATTTATGAGGGCATGCGATTGGCAGGAGTACCGGAGGGGTAACGTCGCAGAGGGGTCAAAAGGCGACATGAAGCAACGGCGATCCAATAGTCCGCTTTGGAGCCCGAACCGCCCTAGACCAGGGCGTTGGCGCGGACCAGAAGGGCATCGACCTGCTCGTCGGACAGGCCCACGACGGCGATCATATGCTGAACCAAGGGGTCAGACCGCCTGATCTCGGTCGCCAAGTCCCATTCCTCCTGGACGTCCGCATCCGCCGCAATTGCGGCCTTCACGGAAGCCCAGGTGCCAAGCTCGTCAAAGGCCCTCTTGAGACCGAGCTTGGTGCAGGAAGACGGCACAGGGGCCGGCGGATTGAGGAATGCGACAACAGCCGGATCGTCATCAGCGATTCCTTCAAGCACAAGATGGGGCTGCGGACCTTTAAACCAACTGACGATTGCGCCCGCTTCGTTTCGTTCAATGAAGCCCATGATGATTAATTCTCCAACGGATCGAACCAGCCGCGCGTAAAACACCGATAAGATGTGTTCGCTGCCGCCGATCGCGCACAAATCTGCGCGGCAGTATCCGTCCAAATCTGCAAATCGTTGGCGTTGCCAGAAGTCGAGCTTGTCACTTCGATGCCGTTACCGCCGACACTGTAACCCGGCGCGTTGTCGAAAAGACCGGTTTCGTGCGTCCACCAAACGGTGTTGATCGTAGGGCACCAAGCGATAATGTTGATGTATGCTTTGACGCGAACACCCGTAGGAATGCTTCCCAACGCGAACGTTTGCAACGTCGTTCCGAGTGTATTTGTGGTGAAATCCAGCGACGAGCCGACCCAAAAGAATTCCCGACCGCGCTGTAGGATCTGCGAGAATAGGCGGCCCGAGTTGTGCCAAACGGCACCGACGCGACGTAACAACGTATATCCGGCAGGCATTGTCGGCGCGGTCGCGCTCCTGGACATCAGCACATCGACTGCCGCCGTCGTCGGATTCTTTATCACGAAGACATGATAGAAGCCGTTCGCTAGCGCTCCGGTATCGACGATCGACGGCGTCGTAAAGCTCGTCCCCATGGGGTTGAAAGTCGGGATGTCGACGATGCGCGACAAGCTCGGTCTGCCCGAGCCCGGCCCACAAGAGGAACTGCTGGTCATGCCGACGGCTCCCATGTTCGGCGGCGGCGGGCTGTTCGGGGATCAGCAGCCGTTCCAATCTCTGCATGCGCGACGACCGGCGCTGCGCTCCGCGGACGAGGTGGCCCAGCTGGCGCTCGCTGCTGAAGATCTGGCGCAGCCTGCGTTCCAGGAGCTGGTCGATAGACTGAAGGTCGTGCTGCAGAGTGCGACGAGCTTGGAGGACGTGCGTCACAGCCTGACAAGGTTGAAGCTTGATCCGAAGAACATGACAAAGGCGATCCAGCTCGCCCTGGTGATGGCGAAGCTCGCCGGCCGCGACGATATCGCCGATGAACACTAGGGTCATTCTGCCGCGCAAGCTGAGTTTCCGCGGCTGTTGCTGCGGTCAGGCGCATCTTGCGATGAACGCCGTCGATGTCGCTGCCTTCAGCACCGATCCGCTGGAGGCGATCCGGTGCATCCGCGATAAGCTCGACGTGCCGACGTCGAGCTGGACCGACCTGTGGCAGCAGCAGCACTCGGTCGCATTTACGGTCGCCGGCGCGACCTCGAAGGACCTGGTCCGGGACTTCCACGACGCCGTCAACAAGGCGATCGAGGATGGCACCACGCTGGAGGAGTTCCAGAAGGACTTCGACGACATCGTCGAAAAGTACGGCTGGAGCTATAACGGCTCGCGCGGTTGGCGCAGCAGCGTGATCTTCGACACCAACGTCAACATGGCCTACGCCGCCGGGCGCTGGGACCAGATTCAGCAGGTGAAGGCGCGGCGGCCTTACCTGATGTACAAGCACCTTGCCGGGCAGGTCCATCCGCGCGCCGAGCACGAGGCCTGGGACGGCACCATTCTGCCGGTCGACGACCCGTGGTGGCAGACGCATTTCCCGCCGAACGGCTGGTTCTGCCATTGCTGGGTTGAAAGTCTCTCCGATGCCGACCTCGATCGCTACGGCTATCAGGTGTCCGACCAGGCGCCACCGTCGCGCCTGGTGCCTCATATCGTCGGCGGCCGGACCGTCATGGTGCCCGAAGGAATCGATCCCGGCTTTGCCTATCGACCGGGTGAGCAACCGGCCGCAACCGATGACGAATAGGAGTCCCGCCTGCGAGTCCCACCTGTCCGCGGTGCTGCTGCGGCCGAAGTGGCGGTTAAGCCTAGTTTTAAAGAGCTTTCAGCAAGCTTTGAAGCTAGGTGGGACTCGGCGCGCGCCGCCGGGCTTATCGAGTCCCACTTCGGCCAGACGCCGACTGAATCGAATAGGGTTTTTGGTGCCGCCGCGCCGTTGCGTGCCATTCGATCACGCGCGCTGTCGTCTCGCCAATCGCGCGCCGCCGCCCGTCCAACCCTTTGAGAACTCGCCACTTCCCGCGCATTCCCGGTCAATCCCGGAATTGCCCAGGGGTGTCATACGAAACAGCGCGTCACAAATTGCGCACAGGAGCAGGGACCCATACGCTGCGGCGGACCTTGTTGAAGGGACTCGTCGTTCCAGCATCGCCCACAATCGGCATTTGTGGTTATGGGTCCCTGCTTTCGCAGGGACGACGATGAGGATGGTTCTCGATAAGGTGTCACACCACGCGGTGTCATCACCCACGCATGCCGGTGATCCAGTATTCCAGAGACGTCTGTGCTTGAATCGAGAAGCCGCGGCGTGCTGGATCGCCCGGTCGAGCCGGGCGATGACGGCGGTGGACGACGATATACGGCCACGCTCCGGACGACGCTTCGCGTCGTTCGTCGCGCGTCGACCTCCCCCGCAAACGAGAGAGGTACAGCTAGTCAGTGGACCGAGATCGCGATACTTCGGTCTTCACTTCGGCAACGCAATCGGCGTCAGCTTGAACGGGCCGGGGTCCTTGCCCTTGTTGTCGCCGATCACGTAGGACAGCTTGCCCTCGGCGACCCAGCCGACATCGCCGACCTGCGTCACCGAGACCGGCTCAGCGAGACCATCCTTGATGGTGTCGATGGTCGCCTCGTTGCCCTTCACCGTGACCTTGTCGAGCTTGCCGTTGCCCTCGATCAGCAGGAAGCCGCCGCCATGCGCCCGCAGCGCGTCGGCGTGATCGAGCGGCCGCGACGGCTTCAGCTCGGTCACCGCGCCCGCCTTGCCGTCCTTCATCTCGATCTTGAACAGTTTGGCCGGAATGAAGGTCGTGACGTAAAGATTGCCGTCGGCGCCGATCGCGATGCCGTCGAGCCCGACGCCGTCCTTGGCCGGCGCGAGCTGCGGATCGGTGGCGAACGTCGCCAGCCCCGTGCTGCCGGGTTTCAGGCTATAAACGAATGGCGCAAAGGAATCGCTCACATAGGCGGTGCCGTCGGCACCGACCACGATGTCGTTGCAGAACGATTTCGGATCGCTCAGGGCAAAGCTGCCCTTCGGCGCGCCGCTCTTGAGATCGAAGGTCTTCAGCCAGGCGCCCTTGACGTCGCTCGGCCCCGCCACGCCCATCGCGCTGATGTCGTTGGAGCAGACATAGAGCGTGCCGCTCTTCTCGTCGGCGAGCACGCCCAGCGTCGAGCGGCTGTCGGCGGCGCCCGGCTTGACCAGCTGCTCGGCCTTGCCGGCCGAGATCTTGGTCACGCCGCCATGGTTGAAGCTGCCGACGTAAAGCGTTCCGTCGGAGGTCGAGGTCACGCTCTCCGGAAAACTCTTGTCGGGAACGCCGACCGGAGCCGTTTCGGCGCGAGCCGCGCCGGCCATGCCAAGCGCAAGGACGATGGCCGCAGCGCTCGCTAGATTCTTGTTTTGGCGCGTTTTCTTCACGCGAACCTTCGCTCGAAAACGCTCCAGCGATGCGCGGCGGATCTTGAGCAGTTCTCCCGTTGCGCGCGGACGTCCCGCGGCGCCATTGTTCTTTATCATGATCGCGTTTCCTCAATGAACCTGGTTGGACCAGGCAGGATTTTCTTGGCGATCGTCTCCGGTCGATGGTTGTTGTCTGCAGGGTTCCCGACCGAATTGTTCACCCGCCTGCCTTGTCGTTTCGATATATACGATAGTATATAGCGAGAGGGAAGCAGCAGAGAGGAAGCTGCGACGGCCGGATGGCGCGTCATGGAACGGGAATTGGCGCTGCACCACCAATGCGTGTGCTGCGGTGGCCTTATCGGGGGGATCGTCGACGATGGCGCGATCGGCCTCGATGCACGGATCGGCGTGTTTACGGATGAGTGTGCATTCGCCTGCAACGAATGCACCGCGAGTCTGATCGCGGCCGCAGCACGGCCCAGGCAGGAGGCAGTTCGGCGCAAATAGGTGCGACTAAACTCAATCCGGGCTGAACGCGTCGTAGACCAGCTTGCGGAACGCGGGTGTGATGCGGCCGCGCTCGTTCTGGGTCTGTTGCATCATGAGGTAGACCATGTCGAGCTTGGGATCGACGCCGAAATAGGTGCCGCTGCCGGAGTCCCATTTCAGTTCGCCGAGCGAGCCCGGCGGCGGCGGTTTCGCGTTGCCGGGATCGGTCCGCACCGCAAGGCCGTAGCCATAGCCGAAGCCGTCGCCCGGGAAATAGAAATAGTCGCGTGCGACGCCGGAGCCCGGTCCGATGTGATCGGTCGTCATGGCCTCGAACGCGGCCGGGCTGAGATAGCGCCTGCCCGCGAACTCTCCGCCGTTGAGCAGCATCTGCGAGAAGCGTTGATAGTCGGTGATGGTCGAGAGCAGGCCGCCGCCGCCGGATTGCCATTCGGGATGGGCGCGCCGGTCGTTCTCGCCCTCGATCAGGATGGTGTCCGAGGGCAGCGGCTCGGCGAGCCTTGTCCGTTCGGTCTCCGCATCGAGCACGTATCTGGTGTCGTTCATCTTCAGGGGATCGAACAGGCGCTCCTTCTCGAATTGATACAGCGTCTGGCCCGAGACGATCTCGATGATGCTGCCGAGCACGTCGGTGGAATGGCCGTAGCGCCACAGCGTTCCAGGCTGCCGTGCCAGCGGCAGCCTGGCCAGCCGTGCGACGAATTCCTCGTTGTCGAACTTGCCGTCGAACAGGTGTCCCGCACGGTAGATCTTCTGGATCCAGTCGGCGCCGATATATTCGTAGGTGATGCCCGAAGTGTGCCGCATGATATCTTCAATGGTCACCGGCCGGATCGGCGGCACCAGCTCAACCTTGGCCGGATCGTTTCCACCGTCCGGTTCGATGGCAACCTTCACGTCGGCAAACGCCGGGATGTATTTCGACAGCGGGTCCTGCGGCGACAATTTGCCTTCGTCGACCAGCATCATCGCGGCGGTGTTGGTGATCGGCTTGGTCATCGAGTGCAGCGCGAACATCGTATCCGGCCGCATCGGCGACTTGGTTGTCACGTCGCGATACCCGAAGGTCTTCAGATAGACCGGCTTGCCGTGCTGCTGGATCAGGATCACCGCGCCCGGAATTTTTCCTGCCGCAACCTCGTTGTCAAAGAATGCGGTGATGCGTTCGAGTTTTTCCGGCACCGGGGCAGGGGCATCGGAGGCGCGCGCCGCGCCTGATATGACAACTGCAAGACAACCGATCGCGGTCACTGCTCCGCGAAGCGTCAGCACAGCACGGTGGACTGCCCGATCATACCCGCACGACATTGAAAAGCCCGCCCCTGCCTGATGCCCTGAGCGCAGAGTTTTAACGGCGTGCGCTCCCGCGCACCATAATCATTTTGGAGCGAGTTTATTCCCGGCGATGGCCGGAATTATACGATTTGGGTAGCGCCGACGGGCGTGCGCACGGCATTCGACAGCACCTGCAGCGCCTGGCTCAGTTCGGCGCGGTTGCGCGCCGCACCCAGCGACACGCGCAGGCCGCGCGGCGCGGCTTCGCCCGCCGCAAAGGCGTCTTCGCCGACCACGGCGAGACCGTTGCGCATCAGGTGCGACAGCAGGTCGGTGCCGTCGAAATGCTTCGGCAGCGGCATCCAGAGATGGTGGCTCGCCGGCCGCGCCGCATAGCTGACGCCTTTGAGGAAGCGGGTCGCAAGCAGCTGGCGCGCGGCCGCCTCGTTGCGGATCGCGCGGATGATGTCGGCGGCGACGCCAGAACGCAGCCATTGCGTGACCAGCGCGACCATCAGCGACGGCGGCATCTGCATGGTGGCCTGCATGCTGGCGCGCATGCGCTGCTCGGCGGCGGCATCGGGTGCCAGGAGATAGGCGACGCGCAGCGCCGGCGCGATGCATTTTGCGATGCTCGCGGCGTAGTACGTGCGCTCCGGAATCAGTGTTGCGATCGGCGCCATCTGCGGTTCGAGCGGGCCGTAGACGTCGTCCTCGATCAGGACGCAGCCGCGCTTGCTGATGATATCGGCGATCGCCTTGCGCCGCGCCGCGCCCATGGTCGCGGTGGTCGGATTCTGCTGCGTCGGAATCAGGTACACCGCCTTCGGCTTGTGCTTGCGGCAGGCCTCGTCGAGCGCGTCGGGCCTCGCGCCCTCCGCGTCCATCGCGACGCCGACCAGGCGAACATCGAGCCGCGCCGCCGCGGCCTTGATGCCGGGAAAGGTCAGCGCCTCGGTCAGCACCACGTCGCCGGGCGACGTCAGTGCCAGCAGGGCGTTGAAGATGATCGCCTGCGAGCCCGGATAGATCACGATGCGGTCGGCGGATGCGTTCGGCACGCGCGGCTGTAGCCATGCGGCGCCGACCTGGCGCTCCTCAGTGGTGCCGCCGGGACGCGTATAGCCGAGATAGGCGGAGAACCCGGCCTCGGCGCGGATGGTGGCAAGTCCCTGAGCGATGCGCAGGTCGAGATTGGCCTCGACCGGCTGCGGCGGCAGGTTCATCGACAGGTCGATGTTGACGGGCGCGGGCAGGTCGGACGCCGCGCGCGCGGTGGTCTCCGAGACGAAGGTGCCCTGGCCGACGCGGGCGTCGAGCAGGCCGCGCCGCCGTGCCTCGCCATAGGCCCGTGTCACCGTGGTCAGATCGATATCGAGCGCGGTTGCCAGCGCACGGTGGGTCGGCAGCCGCTGGCCGCGAGTCAGCCGGCCGCTCGCGATGTCGGCGGCCAGCGCATCGACGATGCGCAGGAACATCGGGCCGTGCCATTCCGAAACCGTAGGGATCCAATCCATGCAATCCAGCGCTTTGTCTTTGATTGTATGCTGTCGAAAGCATATTGTATGGATCATCAGATCAGGTCAAGGACAACGGCCAAAGGAAAACGACGATGACCGAGACGGTTTCCCTGCCAAAGGCGATGTGGCGCGGCTTCACCATGAAGTGCCCGAACTGCGGGCGCGGCCATCTGTTCGGCCGCTTCCTCAAGGTCGCCGATCACTGCGAGGTCTGCAGCGAGGACTTCACGCCGCAGCGCGCGGACGATTTCCCGGCCTATCTCGTGATCGTCGTGGTCGGCCACGTCGTGGTGCCGGCGCTGCTGTGGCTGGAGATGAACTACGCGCCGCCGGCCTGGCTGCAACTGGCGATCTGGCTGCCGGTGACATTGTTCAGCGCGCTGGCGCTGCTGCAGCCGACCAAGGGCGCGATCGTCGGCCTGCAGTGGCAGCTGGGGATGGAGGGTTTCGCGGCGACCCGGCGTGCGGTGGCGCCCGCCCGGGCGCAAAGCAGCGTCGGACGAACTCGCGAAGCCTGACGCGATCCCAGAATCGTAGCCCGGATGAGCGAAGCGACATCCGGGAACAGCGGCCCCGCATATCGCTTCGCTCATGCGGGCTACAGCGCTGGGTCACGTCAGGATCGTAGCCCGGAGGAGCCAACGGGTCGCGCGAACGCGCGCCCGATGACAGGCTCAGCGAAATCCGGGGTAACTCCTGCACAACGAAGAACCCCGGATTGCGCTGCACTCCATCCGGGCTACGGATCAATCAAATCGGATGATGGTGCGGCCGGAACATCCGGCCCTTTTCCGTCACCAGCACGACGGCGAGCGCGGCCAGCGTGCAGAGGAAGAAGCCGGTCGCGAACGGCGCCAGCGTGCCGTCGTAATCCTGTCCGATCGTGGTGCCGACGCCGATCCCGAGCAACGTCGTGATCGTGCCGTACAGCGAGGAGGCGGTGCCGGCGATCTTGCCCTGCGGCTCCATCGCGAGCGCGGTGAAATTCGCCATCATCAGCCCGAACGCGAACATCATCAGGCCCGACAGCACCATGAACAGCGGCAGCGACAGCGTGTCGGTCTTCACCGCCAGCAGCAGGACGCCTGCGACGACCGCAAAGCCGGTCAGCGCGGCGTGCGAGATCACGCGCATGCCGATGCGGCCGACGATGCGCGAGTTGAGGAAGCCGGCGATCGCGACGCCGACCGCGCAGGCCGCGAACGCCACCGGGAAGTAATGCCCAAGCTTGAAGATCTCGGTGAAGATCTGCTGCGAGGAGAACACGAAGGCGAACAGCGAGCCCTGCACGCCGCCGGCGGCAAGCGCGTAGCCGAGCGTCTGGCGGTTGGTGATGGTCTGGCGGAACGCGGACAGCACCTCCGGGATCGCCAGTGACTTGCGCAGCTCAAGCGGCAGCGTCTCCGGCATCCGCATCGCGCTCCAGGCCAGCGCGATCACCCCGTAGAGCATCAGCACCACGAAGATGCCGCGCCACGCCGTCACCAGCAGCACCGCCTGTCCGAATGAGGGCGCGATCACGGGCACCGCGATGAACACCATCATCGCGAGCGACATCACGCTCGCCATGCGGCGGCCGACATAGCAGTCGCGCACGATCGAGGTCGCGATCACGCGCGTCGCCGCGGTGCCGAGCCCCTGAAGCGCGCGCGCCAGCAGCAGCGTCTCGAACGAGGGCGCCGCGACCGCCAGCACGCTCGCGACCGCATAGACCGCCATGCCGCCGAGCAGCACCGGCCGGCGGCCGAAACGGTCCGACAGCGGCCCCATGACGAACTGTCCGGCTCCGAAGCCGATCAGGAAGGTCGACAGCACCAGCTGGAGATGGTTCGCGACGGGAATCTGGAAGGCGGTGCCGATGTTGGGCAGCGCCGGCAGCATCATGTCCATCGCAAGCGGATTGAGCGCCATGATGGACGCGATCACGATGACGAATTCTGGAAAACCCATCGGGCGGTGTCCCGCGGACACCCAATCGTCGGCATTGACGTCAGACACTTAGCAACCTCTTGGGAATCCTCGCATCGTAGCGATCTTGCTGCGATGCACAATCGGCGTTTCGGGATAGCTGCCCGCCGATCGCGGTCGAGGTAGCGGGGTCGGGAACCAGGGCCAAAAGCACAATTCGCCGAATATCGTTGCGGATGCAACTATTTTGCTCGTGCGGCGCGGAAACCTCTGCTAATCCCGGGCCCGGCATCCGTGCGGGGCAGGCGCATAGCCGCCGATCACGCCCGCGCGGCCAAGAACAGGCTCAAGAACAGGTTCAAGAACGGGTTTGGGGAGGCCACATGTCCATCGAACTGTCCGCGCGCTCGCGCGGCGCTGAACTGTCGGATGAGGAGCGCAAGGTCCTCACTGCAACGCTCGTCGGCACTACCATCGAGTGGTACGACTTCTTCGTCTACGCCCAGGCGGCGGGCCTGGTGTTCGGCGCGCTGTTCTTCGCGCCGATGAATGCGAACAATCCGCTGCTGGCGCAGATCGTCTCGTTCGCGACGCTCGGCCTGTCGTTCCTGTTCCGCCCGTTGGGGGCCATCGTCTGCGGCCATCTCGGCGACCGCTTCGGGCGCAAGAACATGCTCGTCGTCACGCTGCTGTTGATGGGGGCGGCGACCGCGCTGGTCGGCCTGCTGCCGACCTATGCGCAGATCGGCGCCTGGGCGCCGGCGCTGCTCATTCTGTTGCGCATCCTGCAAGGCTTCTCGGCCGGCGGCGAGTGGGGCGGCGCGGCGCTGATGGCGGTGGAATCGGCGCCCGTCGACAAGCGCAGCTTCTTCGGCTCGTTCCCGCAGATCGGCACGCCGCTTGGCATGATCCTGGCGACCGGCGTGCTGTGGGTGCTGACCGCGACGCTTGGCAAGCAGGCGATGATCGAATGGGGCTGGCGGATTCCGTTCCTGCTCTCGATCGTGCTGATCGTCGTCGGCATCGTGATCCGTCGCACGGTCGAAGAGTCTCCGGTGTTCCAGGCGATGCAGCGCCGGCACAAGGAATCCTCCGCGCCGCTCAAGGAGCTGATGCGCAATCACAGCAAGGAGATTTTGCGCACCGCGTTGATCTTCATGGCCAACAATGCGGCCGGCTACATCCTGATCGCGTTCATCATCAGCTACGGCGCCAACACGCTGAAGATGCCGTCCGAGCAACTGCTGCTGATCGGCACGCTCGCGGCGGTCAGCTGGTTCATCTTCACGCTGCTCGGCGGCATCCTCGGCGACAAAATCGGGCGCGTGCGCTGCTTCCAGATCGGCTATGGGCTGATGGTGCTGTGGGCGGTGCCGATGTGGTTCTTGATCGACAGCAAGAACCTGCTGCTGTTCTTCGTCAGCGCCGTCGGGCTCACGGTTGCGCTCGGCCTGTCCTACGGCCCGCAGGCCGCGCTCTATGCCGAGCTGTTTCCGGCCAAGGTGCGCTATTCCGGCGTCTCGATCGGCTATGCGCTCGGCGCCATTTTCGGCGGCGCCTTCGCGCCGATGATCGCGCAGTGGATCATCGGCACCTACGGCCAGTCCTGGCGCGTCGGCGTCTACATCGCGGTGCTATCGCTGATCTCGCTGATCACGGTGTCGACGATCAGGGATCCGCAAGGCGTCGATCTGAACGTGCACGACGCCGGCACTTAGGCCTTGTAGGGCGGATTAGCCGCAAGGCGCAATCCGGCCTCGTCTCTGCGTCGCGGGTGGATTGCGCCTTCGGCCAATCCACCCGCGCAGCGGTGCATCGCCTGCGATCGCAGCGCGGTCGTTCAGATCCGGGCGCCGCGGTTGTAGCCGTCGACGAGCTGATTGTAGTCGCGCATCAGCCGCGCCGGCGATCCTTCCACCATCCAGCCGGCGCCGGCGTTGCTCAGCATCATCTTCTCACCGGAGCTGTAGGGCACCTTGTCGCGAACGCGGCGCATGAGCTGCTTCGCCGTGGTGAGGAATGATTTGGCGCTGCCGATGAACATCGAGCCGAGCTTGGCGTCGTCGTCCTTGCCCGAGGCCTCGTCCATTGCCTTCACCGTGGCCTCATACTCGTTGAGCGCCTGGGTTATCGCGTCGAGGTTGGGTTTGTCGGCCTGCTGCGCGCGAAGCACGCGTTTGGCCTGGATCATCAGGGCCTCGACATAGTAGTGCGACTTGCGGCCTTCGCTGGCCTCGATCGCGGCCAGCTGCTCGGCGGCGCGCTTGTCATTGATGGCCTCGACGCCGGCGCGCAGCGCCTTGTCGGCGCCGGCAAACGCATCCCAGGCCGCGACCAAGCGCGGATGCAGCGTCTTGCCCTTGGCCATCTTGTCGTCCTTGTAGTTCTCCTGGGTGTAATAGTCGTCCGCCTCCTTCAGCAGCGGCTCAAGCGTGGTGACGGCCGCAACATACGCGTTCGCGGCGTCTTCAAGCTCGGCGTCGTGCGGGTCCGCTGCATTGGCAGCCGCGACGCTCGTCTTGCAGTCGGACGTGTCGTAGATCGTGTAGGTTCCGTAGATGATCCGCTCCTTGCCGGTGGGACCGCCCTTGGCGGCCCAGGAAAAGTAGCGTTCGCGGGATTCGTACGAGCGCGCCGAGAGGCGGTTGATGCACCCGACATAGGCGTTCATCTTGAGCGTCAGTTGCGCGGAGGAGGCGCTCCCCGACGGCGCAGGCGGGGCCTGTTGGGCAGCGGCAGGTGCGAGGAAAGTAGCGATGGCCGCAATCGCAAGGAAAGGGGAGATTTCGCATCGGAAGTTTGCCCTCATCTCAGCCGGAAGTTGGCCGCCTCAGCCCGGAAGTCTATGTGACGGCAGAGAATAACGTCACACGAGCCTCCGCCGAGGCCGCGCGGCACACTATCGACAGACTTGATTGTCGGCTACGGGCCGGAAGTCACGACCGCCGAACTTAGCGATAAGGTACGCGCCTAGCTGATCCCCAGCATCGCCTTCAGCTTCTTGACCGCGCTGTCGGGCGTCGTCAGCACTTCGCGGCCGGTGATTTCGGCGACGCGCTCGGCGGCCGGCGCCATGCTGTACTGCGCGAGCGCGATCAGGTCGCAGTCGCGCAGCTCCTTGGACGCCTCGATCACGATGCGGTCATGTTCGGCGCGGTCGCCGCGGTCGAGCGCCGCCAGCGCGCCCTCGGCAAGCTTCGGCACCAGCGTGACCTGTGACGGAAATTCCGGCGGCATCGAGGCCAGCGTCGGCGGAAAGGTCGAGAGCAGGCCGATGCGCTCACCCATGGTTACGGCATGTTCGATCATGGCCTCGTTCGGCTTCAGCACCGGCATCGACGCATGCGCGCGCGCGACCGCCTCGATGCAGGGGCCGAACGCCGAGCAGGTAAAGAGAATGCCATTGGCGCCGGTGCCGACAGCATAGCGCCCCATGGTCAGAAATCGCTCGGTCATGCGCTCGTCGAGCTTACCGTCGCGGGCGAGATCCGCAGACAGGCTGTCGTCGAGCAGGTTCATCAGCCGTGCCTCGGGCCAATGCCGTGCGAACGATGCCTCGATCGGCACGATCGAGTGCTTCAAGGCGTGAATGAGGGTGATGCGCATGATCGGCGTTTCTCCTTCTCCCTGCTCATTTTGCGGGGAGAGGCCTGGGATGAGGGGTTCTATCATCGTAACAGGTGAGAGGAGTATGCGCGCAGGCTCCCCCTCACCCGGATTGCTGCGCAATCCGACCTCTCCCCGCAGGCGGGGCGAGGTGACTTCACTTACTTGAACGGGATCGCGTACATCAACCCGCCCTTGCTCCAGGTGGCGTTGAGGCCGCGCTCGAGCTTCAAGGGGCTGGCCTTGCCGACATTGCGCTCGAAGATCTCGCCGTAATTGCCGCCGGCCTTGATCGCGCCGACCAGCCATTTGTTGTCGAGCCCGAGGCGTGAGCCGAGATCGCCCGACGCGCCGAGCAGGCGCTGGATCGCCGGGACCTGCGACTTCGCCATCTCGTCGGCATTGGCCTGGGTGACGCCGAGCTCTTCGGCCTCGATCAGGCCGTAATGCAGCCAGGTGATGATGTCGCTCCAGACCTCGTCGCCGTTGCGGGTGAACGGACCGAGCGGCTCCTTGCTGATGGTCTGCGGCAGCACGACGTAGTCGTCGGCCTTCGGGGCTGCGGTCGCGACCGCGCCCGCGAGCGCGGAAGCATCCTGGGTCATGGCGTCGCAGCGGCCGCCGAAGAAGGTCTGGTACATGGTGTCGACGCGGTCGAACACCAGCGGCTTCCAGTCGATGCCGTTGGCGCGGCCGTAGTCTCCGAGCGTCACTTCATGCGTGGTGCCCTGGGCGACGCACACGGTGGCGCCCTTGAGGTCCTTCAGCTCCTTCACGCCGAGGTCCTTCTTCACGACAAAGCCTTGGCCGTCGTAGAAATTGACCGGTCCCTGCCGCAGCCCAAGCGTGGTGCCGCGCAGAAAGGTCTGCGTCGAGTTGCGGTAGAGCACGTCGATCTCGCCCGATTGCAGCGCCGTGAAGCGGTTCTGGGCGGTCAGCGCGACGTAGCGCACCTTGGCGGGATCGCCGAGCACGCCGGCGGCAAGCGCACGGCAATAGTCGACGTCGAGACCCTTGAAGTTGCCTTGCGAGTCCGGCGCCGAGAAGCCGGCAAAGCCGGTCGAGACGCCGCACACCAGCGTGCCGCGCTGCTTGACGGTGTCGAGCGTCGCCGCGCTTGCGCCCGCGATGCCTGCGGCGAGAACGGTCAGAGTGATGATACCCCTCAGCATGTCTTCCTCCTCCTCCTAACGTTTGAGCATGATCTCTGCGCAAACGCTTCGCGTTTGTCGCGGGAAAACCGGTGCCCGTTTTTCCGGATCATGCTCCGTGACCAATATCCTTCAGCGCGCTGTCTACCGCAGCGCCTAGCCGTTCGACGATCATGTCGATGTCGCCGGACGTCGCGATATAGGGCGGGGCGAGCAGCACGTGATCGCCGCGCTGGCCGTCGGCGGTGCCGCCCGACGGATAGCAGCCGAGCCCGCCGGCGAAGGCCGCAGACTTGATCCGCTGATGCAGCTTCAGCTTGGGATCGAACGGCTGCCGCGTGGCACGGTCGGCGACCAGCTCGACACCCCAGAACAGGCCGCGGCCCCTGATGTCGCCGACATGGCGGTGATTGCCGAACCGTTCGGTGAGCCGCTGTTCGAGCTGGCGGCCGCGCTCCTTGACCTGGTCGAGCAGCTTCTCCTCAGCGATCACCTTCTGCACCTCGAGCGCGGCGGCGCAGGCGAGCGGATGCGCCAGATAAGTGTGGCCGTGCTGGAACGCGCCGGAGCCGTTGCGCACCGTGTCGACGATCGTGCCGCTGGCAAGCATCGCGCCGATCGGCTGATAGCCGCCGCCGAGCCCCTTGGCGACCGCCTGGATGTCGGGCGAGATGCCTTCCTGCTCCCAGGCATGCAGCGTGCCGGTGCGGCCCATGCCGCACATCACCTCGTCGAGGATCAACAGCGCTCCGTGGCGGTTGCAGATCTCGCGCACCGTCTTGAAGTAACCCTCCGGCGCCGGCACGCAGCCGGCGGTGGCGCCGACCACGGGCTCGGCGATGAAGGCCGCGACCGTATCGGGGCCGAGCCGTTGGAATTCGGCTTCGAGTTCGGCGGCAAGGCGCGCCACGAACGCCGCCTCCGATTCATCGTCGCGCTTCTCGTGATAGGCGAAGGCCGGCGTGACATGGCTGAACGAGGGTGACAGCAGCGGCGCGTAGGGCTCGCGGCGCCAGGCATTGCCGCCGGCCGACAGCGCGCCGAGCGTGTTGCCGTGATAGCTCTGGCGGCGCGCGATGAAGCGCGCACGCTTCGGCTCGCCGCGCTCGATGAAATATTGCCGCGCCAGCTTGATCGAGGCCTCGATCGCTTCCGACCCGCCGCTGACGAAATAGACATAGCCGAGGCCGCCGGGCTCGTGGCCGACGAGCCGCTCGGCGAGCTCTTCCGCAGGCTCGGAGGAGAAGAAGCCGGTATGGGCATAGGCGATCCTTGAAGCCTGCTTGGCGATCGCGGCCAGGATGCGCGGATGCTGATGGCCGAGGCATGACACCGCGGCGCCGCCGGAGGAGTCCAGAATCCGGTGGCCATCCTCCGCGATCAGCCAGACACCGTCGCCGCCGATCGCTTTTGGCGGGGTTTCGCGCAGGCTTCGATGCATCACGCGGCTCTTGTTGGCTGCCATGACACTCATCCTTTCTCGACAAAATATTGCGACATCTCGGCAAGCCGGCCCTCGGTCTCCTCCAGCTTGTGCTTTGCCCCGGCGCCGCCCAGCGTGAAGGCGACGGCGGCCAGCGACTGGGCGACTGCGATCGCGCCGGTGAGGCTCGGGAAGAAGCCGGGGGAGGAGGCGGCTTCGAACAGCAGCAGATGATCGGCGCCTTCGGCCATCGGCGCGCTGATGGTGTCGGCGATCGCGATCAGCGCGGCGCGCGCCTGATGCGCCGCGCGCGCCGTCTCGACGCTGACCAGGGTGTAGGGCGCAAAGCCGATCACGACCACGGCGTCGCCTGAGCGGAAGGCGCCGTGGTCGAGATCGAACGGGCCGGAGCCGCCGACCAATTGCACGGCGTCGGGGCGGAACAGGCGGAGCTGATAGGTCAGCAGTTCCGCGACGCTGCGGCAACTGCGAAACCCCGATATCCAGATCCTGTCCGCGGAGTGCAGCGCACGCGCGGCTTCCGCGATCGCGCTCGCTGAAATCCGCGCAAGGCCCGCGGCCTCGGCTTCCAGTTTGTCGTGCACCAGTTTGACATCGGCATTCGGCCCGGCGCGGCGGCTCCTGGCGCGGCCGGAGAACGGCGAACCCTGCGCCGGCCGGCGCGCCTCGGTGAGCGCGGCGCGCAATTCGTCCCAGCCGGAATAGCCGAGCGCCTTGGCAAGACGGGTGAATGAGGCAGGATCGGCGCCGGCGACGGACGCGAGCTCGCGCATCGAGCGGGTGGTGGCGTCGTAATCATTGGCGGCGACGAACCGGCCGACCTCCTGCAAGCGCATCGGCAGCGACGGCAGTGCGCTGCACAATTCGTTGAGGGGCGATGGTTTCGGCTGAGCCTGGGCCATGAAACATATGTTGCATGAATCTTAATTTGGTGCAACATATGAAGTGCGCAGGATTTGAGGTTGACGCGTCTTCCTCACGCGAACCGGTATCCATCCCGGTTCAAGTCCGGGACAGGCTTCGCTCGAAAACGCTCTTGCGCATGGCAGAAGATCGCTTCTCACTGGGGTCCTTGTGCTGTGACGACATCGACGCCGAAACGCCCTCCCGCCCGGCCCTGGCGGCTTTCGCTCAGCGATCCCCGCGTCGCGGGCCTGTTCTGGCAGATCCTGGTGGTCGCCATCGCGGTCGCCGTCGTCGCCTGGCTGTGGTCCAACGCGGTTCATAATCTCTCGGTGCGGCGCATCTCGACCGGCTTTGCCTTCCTCGGCCGTGAAGCCGGCATGCCGATCGCCGACAGCTGGATCGACTACACGCCGAAGAACACTTACCTGCGCGCCTTCATCGTCGGCGTCGTCAACACGCTGCGCGTCGCGGTCATCGGCATCGTGCTGGCGACCGTGATCGGCACGCTGGTCGGCATCGCGCGGCTGTCGTCGAACTGGCTGCTGGCGCGGCTCGCCGCCGTCTATGTCGAGGTGCTGCGCGACCTGCCGCTGCTGCTGCAACTCTTGTTCTGGTACGTGCTGATGCAGGGCCTGCCGGCGGCGCGCCAGGCGTGGAAGCCGGTCGACGGGGTCTATCTGTCCAACCGCGGCCTGGTGCTGCCGTCGGTGCCGCTGCATGAGGCCAATGACTGGACGCTCGTTGCGCTGGCCGCCGGCGTGATCGTCTTCCTCATCGTCAGGCGCCGCCTGATCGCGCAGCAGATGCTCGATGGCAAGGCGCGGCCGGCCTGGCCCTACGCGCTCGGCCTCATCATCGCGCTGCCTGCGCTGGTGTCGTGGCTTCTGGGTGCGAGCTGGAGCGTCATGCTGCCCGAGCTGCGCGGCTTCAACTTCGTCGGCGGGCTGACGCTCGCGCCGGAATATTTCGCGCTGCTGATCGCGCTCGTCACCTATACTTCGGCGTTCATCGCCGAGATCGTGCGCAGCGGCATCCAGGCGGTGCCGCGCGGTCAGTCGGACGCCGCCAAGGCGCTCGGGCTGAAGCGCAGCTTCGTGTTGCAGCACATCGTGCTGCCGCAGGCGCTGCGCGTCATCATCCCGCCGATGACCAGCCAGTATCTGAACCTGACCAAGAATTCCTCGCTCGCGGTCGCGGTCGGCTACCAGGACATCGTCTCGATCGCCAACACCACGCTGAACCAGACCGGGCAGGCGATCGAGTCGATCGCGCTGATCATGATGGTGTTCCTCACCATCAGCCTCGGCATCAGCCTGTTCATGAACTGGTACAATGCGCGGATCGCGCTGGTGGAGCGCTGAAATGAGCTCGGTCGCACACCTTCCGCAGGATCCGCTGCCGATCGGCCGGCGCCGCGCGCAGCGCACGCTCGGCGGCCAGATCGTGGCCTGGCTGCGTGCGAACCTGTTCGCGTCCGTGACGTCGAGCATCATGACGCTGCTGCTTCTGTTCGTGCTCGGCAAGGCGTGCATCGCGCTCTGGCAGTGGGGCATCGCCAACGCGGTCTGGATCGTCTCAGGCAACAACACTAGCGCCTGCCGCGCGCTGCGCGGCGTCGGCGCCTGCTGGGCGGTGATCCCCGAGAAGTACCGCTTCATCCTGTTCGGCACCTATCCGTTCAGCGAGCAGTGGCGGCCGGCGCTCGCGGTTCTGATCTTCATTGCGCTGTTCGTGGTCTCGAGCCGCCGCAGCTTCTGGCGCAAGGAACTGTTCCTGCTATGGGTCGTGGCCCTGATCGCGATCGGATGCCTGATGTGGGGCGGCTTTCTCGGCATGTCCTTTGTCACGCAGGATCGCTGGGGCGGGCTGCCGGTGACGCTGATCCTGGCGACTTTCGGATTGGCGTTCGGCTTCCCGCTCGGAATTTTGGTCGCGCTCGGCCGCCGCTCCAAGCTGCCGGCGATCCGCTCGCTCTGCGTGCTCTATGTCGAGCTGATCCGCGGCGTGCCGCTGATCAGCCTGTTGTTCATGGCGAGCGTCATGTTTCCGCTGTTCATGCCCGACGGCGTCAACATCGACAAATTGCTGCGCGCCCAGATCGCCTTCATCCTTTATGCCGGCGCTTACCTTGCGGAAGTCGTGCGCGGCGGCCTGCAGGCGGTGCCGCGCGGACAATATGAGGCCGCCGATGCGCTCGGACTGTCCTACTGGGAGAAAAACGCACTGATCGTGTTGCCGCAGGCGATCCGCCATGTGATCCCGCCGCTGGTCAACACCTTCATCGCCTTCTTCAAGGACACCAGCCTGGTCCTGATCATCGGCATCTTCGACCTGCTAACGACCGCGAAGACCGCGATCGTCGATCCGGCCTGGCAGGCCTTCAGCGTCGAGGTCTATGTGTTCGTCGGCGTGATCTACTTCGTGTTCTGCTTTGCGATGTCGCGCTACAGCCGCGGCCTCGAGGCGCAGCGCGCGCACGGCTGAGCGATCCGGATTCTCCGTCGCTTGCCCTCACATGCCGGTGCCGGCCTGGCCCGTCCCGGCCTTAACGATGCGGCAACCAAGACGTCGCCGATGGTTGGCGCAAAAGCGCGGCTGGCACAGATTGCACTGGGCGATGTTCCGCCCCTCATTTATCTTGAGCGCCGTGGATTCGCGAGCGCGCGCGATGACGGAAATCATTGTTCGCGTGAGCATCGTTCGAGGTGCCGTTGATTTGTTGATTTGGTGCGTGCCTGACAGGGCTTCACTTTTGATTTTTGCCGTACGCCAATGGCCGAAGACAACCCCGTCTATCCGGAGAGCACCCGAAGCCAGGTCGACGATGCCCTGCAAGGGTTTTCGACCGATGAGCTTCGCCAACTCCTGGCAGAGATCGAGCAACTCCTGAGTGTTGAAGCTGTGCCTCGCCGACCGAGACTGCGACTGGCCGGAGGCACATACGTGAGCGAGTATACCGCGCGCGCAAACATCGACCACTATCTGGATCTTCTGAAGCGCCCGGACGTTCCGACCAACACGAGATCGATGCTCAACAAGCGGCTGCTCGAGGAAGAAGACAAGCTCGGCCGGCGACGCGAGCAACTGGAGTTTGCCGAAAGCAGGGCCGCAGCGTGCCGGGATCGTGCAGATCGTCAACGGCGTTTGACGGATTCGTTCGCACCGGATTCGGCTGACCGGGAGCAGGCCGAAAGGCTGCTGGTCAATTTCGAGGCGCTTGCACAGCTGGTCGAAGGATTTTGTCGCCAGATGCGCCACACGCTGAACCATAGCCCGCTTTAAGCGTGACGCCGCCTCGGTTCCGCGCGGTCCCTTTGTCGTCGTCATCTTCCCGCGCCCTGTCGGGCTTTGACCGCGTAGGCGCTTCGCCCCGGTCGGTGCCAGGCGACGGGGATACTCCGGTCATGGCGGGCCGGCATCACGAGGTCCGGAGACGTGTGTGGCCCCAGTGGGCTTGCAAAGTGATTGCGATCCTATTTATGATCATAAAATGGATAAATCGGTCCTCCCGTCGCTCGACCCCTCGCGCCGCGCCTCGATCAAGCGCAAGCGCTCCGACGCGGTCGCCGACCTGATCCGTAGCCACATCTTCCAGGCCGGCTTGCAGCCGAATGACCGGCTGCCGCAGGAGGGGGAGCTGATCGAGATGTTCGGCTGCAGCCGCTCGACCATCCGCGAGGCGCTCAAGTCATTGGAAGTACAGGGGCTGGTGCAGAACACCACCGGTCCCGGCGGCGGCGCGCGGGTGGCGCCGGTATCGATCAACCGGATCGTCGGCCTGCTCAGCAACTACTTCTATTTCCAGTCGGTCTCTACCGCGCAAATCTACCAGATCCGCCGGCTGATCGAGCCGGAACTCGCCTTCAGCGTGATCGGCCACCTCACGGCCGAGCATTTCGCCGCACTGGAAAAGGCGATCGCGGTCCAGGAGCATCATCCCGACGGCGACGCCGATTGGGAACATCATCGCCACGCCGAGATCGATTTCCACGACATCCTGATCGAGGCCTGTCCCAACCCGCTGCTCGGCCTGATGTGCCGGTTCGTCAACGAGGCCATCAGGCATCTGATCGGCAAGCTCGGCGTGCAGGAATTCGCATCCAGCTTCACTTGCGAGAATATCGAGTTTCACAAGCGTCTGATGGCCGCGTTCCGCTCCGGCAATGCCGCGCGCGCCCGGCGCGTGATGCTCGATCATGTGCTGAGCGCCGAAGCGGTGGTCGTTCCCGCGGAAGACCGGCGCATCGATCTGCCCGTCTTTCATCAGCCGTTGCGGCTCGATTGAACCGCATCGGCCGACTGCTGCATCACGCCCTGGAGAAAACGACAATGGACACGCGGCGCGAGAATGAGTTGTGGAGCTGGTCGGCCGTCGATCTGGCGCGTGCGATCGCGACGCGCGCGATTTCCAGCCGGGAAGCGGTGCAATCCAGTCTCGATCGCATCGCCGAGGTCAATCCAGCTTTGAACGCCATCGTCGCGGTCCTCGCCGACGAGGCGCTGGCCGCCGCGGACGCGGCGGATGCCGCGGTGAAGTCAAGCGCGGAGCTCGGCGCGCTGCATGGCGTGCCGGTCACGGTCAAGGTCAATGTCGACCAGCGCGGCCAAGCCACCACCAACGGCGTCGTCGCCTTCCGCGACGTGATCGCCACCGAGGACAGCCCGGTGGTCGCGAATCTTCGCAAGGCGGGCGCGGTCATCGTCGGGCGCACCAACACGCCGGCCTTCTCGCACCGCTGGTTCACCAACAACAACCTGCACGGCGCGACCTACAATCCGTGGAGCCGTCGGCTGACGCCGGGCGGCTCCAGCGGTGGCGCCGCATCGGCGGTCGCTTCCGGAATGGGCGCGATCGCGCATGGCAATGATTTCGGCGGCTCGATCCGCTATCCCGCTTACGCCTGTGGCGTCGCCGGCCTGCGTCCGACGCCGGGGCGGATCCCGGCGTTCAATCCGTCGGCAACCAGCGATCGTCCGATCACCGCGCAGATGATGTCGGTGCAGGGGCCGCTGGCCTGCTCGGTCGCCGATCTCGGGCTCGGCCTCGCCGCGATGGCGCAGGCGGACGCGCGCGACGGCACCTGGCTGCCGGTGCCGCTGCAAGGTCCAGAGCTCAAGCATCCGATCGGCGTTGCGATCGCGCCGGTGCCGTTCGGCGACGAGGCGCCGGAGGTGAGCGCGGCGGTACGCGCCGCCGGGCGCTGGCTCGCGGAGGCCGGCTTTGCCGTGGAGGAGACCGTGCCGCCGCGGCTCGCGGAGGCCGCCGATCTCTGGCATCGCCTCGTCATCAACGAGGAGCGGCGCGTGCTGGCGCCGATGATCCGCAAGTTCGGCGACGATCGGAGCCGCTACAATCTCGAGTGCCATATCGCCTACGCGCCCGAGCTCGACGGCGATCAGGTGCTCGCCTGCTTCGAGCAGCGGCTGGCGATCGTGCGGGCCTGGCAGCTGTTCCAGGAGCGCTATCCCGTCATCATCCTGCCGGTCTCGGCGCAACTGCCGTTCCGTTTCGATCAGGATCAGGAAGATGCGACGGTGGTCCGCGCGCTGCTCGACGCGCAGCGGCCGCTGCTTGCGGTGCCCGCGCTCGGCTTTCCGTCGGTCGTGGTGCCGACCGGGACCGCCGGCGGCGTGCCGGTCGGCGTGCAGGTGATCGCCGGCCGCTTCCGGGAAGACGTCTGTCTCGCGGTGGCCGAGCTGATCGAGGCGCGCGCATCAAAGCTGACGCCGATCGACCCGCGAGACTAAACCAACAACAAAGCACTGAGCATCAAGGGAGAATATCACGTGACGAATGCACCGATCTGGCAATGGTCCGCCGTCGACACGGCCAAGGCGATCCGAGAGAACGAAGTGACCTCGGAGCAGGTGGTTCGCGCGCATCTCGACCGCATGAAGGAGGCCAACCCGGCGCTCAACGCCGTCGTGGTCGATCTCGGCGCCTCAGCGATGCAGGCCGCCAAGGCCGCGGACGAGGCGCTGGCCGCGAGCAAGCGCGGAGGCGGCGCCGTCGGGCCGCTGCACGGCGTGCCGGTCACGATCAAGATCAACATCGACGTCGAGGGGCAGGCCAATTCGAATGGCGTGGTGGCATTCAAGGACAACATCGCGCCGGGCGACTCGCCGGTGACGGCCAATCTCAAGAAGGCCGGCGCCGTCATCATCGGCCTCACCAACACGCCGGAGTTCTCGCTGCGCGGCTTCACCGACAATCCCCTGCACGGGCTGACGCTGAACCCCTGGGATCCCGATATCACCTGCGGCGGCTCCTCGGGCGGTGCGGGTTCGGCGGTCGCGGCAGGCATCGGCACCATCGCCCATGGCAACGACATCGGCGGCTCGCTGCGCTGGCCGGCGCATTGCAACGGCGTCGCCACCATCAAGCCGACGCAGGGCCGTATCCCGGCCTTCAACGGAAGCGCAACGGCGGAGCGGCCGATGCTGGCGCATCTGATGTCGGCGCAGGGGCCGCTCGCCCGCCATGTCGCCGACGTCCGCCTCGGCCTCGAGGTGATGGCGCAGCGCGACCCGCGCGATCCCTGGTACGTGCCGGCGCCGCTGACGGGGCCGAAGCCGGCTGGGCCGATCAAGGTCGCGCTCGCCAAGATCCCGGAGGACATGACGACCGATCGCGGCGTGATTGCGCTCCAGCGCAGGGCGGCGGATCATCTCGCCGATGCCGGCTATGCGGTCAGCGAGGTGGAGGTCCCCGACCTCAACAAGGTCTGGCAGCTCTGGTGCGACCTGATCATGACCGAGACCCGCGTGTTGCAGCAGGACCAGATGCTGGCGACCACCAGCGCCGACTTCCAGAAGACATTCCGCGGCTTCATGGCGCTGGCCAACCCGCTCGACCAGGCCGGCTACATGAAGGCGATCGCCGAGCGCTCGCGCCATATCCGGAACTGGATGACGTTCCTCGAACAGTATCCGCTGGTGCTGATGCCGACCACCGTGCGCAAGACGCCGGAGGTCAACGCTGATCTCGGCGGCGATCAGCGCGTCAAGGATTTGTTCTGGAACGACCTGCGCTTCATTTCGTCGATGAACGTGCTGGGGCTGCCGGCGGCCGTTGTGCCGGTCGGCCTTGATGAGGGATTGCCGGTCGGTGTCCAGATCGTCGGCTCGCGCTATCGCGAGGACATGTGTCTCGACGCCGCCGAGGCGATCGAACGCAAGGCCGGCATTCTGGCACGGCAATTGTGGCAGCGGCGCTGAGCGATCTCGGCACCACAACGCATTTATCCATTCGTATCATTCAACGCGCGCCGCGGCAAAGTCTCGTCGCGGCGTTCGCATGATCGGAAACGCGCGAATGTCGACGAACCGGCTGTGTTCCTTCTCCCGGAATTTCTGAACGGAATCGCAGAGCGCCATGCCGGCGATGGGGTTGTCGGCGATCCCTGATTGCTTCAGGAGATCGTCCGAAACGTCGAAACCCCTGGGAACGAAATGTCCGTCACGAAACGCTCGCATGTCCTGGTCGCAATTGCCGCCGCGTGTCTCTCTTTTGCGGCCGGCGCTGCCCGAGCGGAGGATGGCGTGCTGCGGGTCGGCATCATCACCGACATGAGCGGGCAATATTCCGACGGCAATGGCCCGGGATCGGTGATCGCGGCGCAGATGGCGGCGGAGGAAATCGGCGGCACGGTCGCCGGACGCAAGATCGAGATCATTTCGGCGGATCACCAGAACAAGCCTGATGTGGCGACCGGCATCGTGCGCAACTGGATCGACAACAAGGGTGTCGACGTGATCGCCGAAGGCGTCAATTCCGCGGTGGCGCTCGCGATCCAGACCGTGACGCGCGAACGCAAGAAGCTTTTCCTGATCTCGGGCTCCGGTTCATCCGACCTCACCGGCAAGCAATGCTCGCCGACCAGCGTGCAGTGGACTTACGACACCTACGCGTCCTCGAACGCGACGGCGAAGGCCGTGGTTGCGCGCGGCGGTACGCCCTGGTTCTTCCTGACGGCGGATTATGCGTTCGGCCAGGCGCTGGAGCGCGATGCCAGCAAGGCCGTGACATCGGCCGGCGGCAAGGTGCTGGGCGCGGTTCGCCATCCCTTCGACACCGCCGATTTCTCTTCGTTCCTGCTGCAGGCCCAATCCTCCGGCGCCAAGATCCTGGCGCTTGCCAATGCCGGTTCCGACTTCCGCAACGCGGTCTCTCAGGCCGACGAGTTCAATATCCGCGCCAGCATGCAACTCGTCGCGCTGCAGGTGACGCTCACCGATGTGCCCGCGCTTGGCCTCGCGCATGCGCACGATCTGCTGTTCACCGATTCCTTCTACTGGGATCGCACGCCGGAGACGCGCGCCTTCGCCCAGGAGTTCTTCAAGCGGCACGGCGCGATGCCGACCGCCTATCAGGCCGGCGTCAACTCGGCGCTCAGGCACTACTTCAAGGCGGTCGCCGCCACCAACTCGGTCGATTCGGAGGCCGTGATCGCGCAGATGCGCAAGACCCCGGTCAATGATTTCTTTGCCCAGAACGGCCTCGTGCGCGAGGACGGCCGGATGGTGCATGACATGTATCTGATGCGCATCAAGAAGCCGGAAGAGTCCAAGAGCAAATGGGACCTCTACGAGTATCTCGCGACGGTGCCGGGCGACCAGGCCTTCCGTCCGCTCGATGAAGGCGGCTGCCCTTACGTCGCCAAATCGCATTAGTCTCAAGAGTTTGCATCGAGCCTTCGCGTGAGTTTTTCTGGCATCATGCGCGAGTTTTGATCGATTGTCCGGTGCCGATCCTGAAGATACGTTCGTATTGAGACCAGTCTCAGTCGACAGATCATGATCGTCGCGCAGGTCGCTGCACGGTTCCGCGCGAGCTGCGGGCTTGTCGCTGAGAACGTTTCTCGTCCGCCCGGCAGGACCGGGCGCAGAAGGAGACGCAGCAACATGACGGGCGACACGGGTGTTTGGGCTGGCCAGTGCCATTGCGGTGCGGTGCGCTTCGAGGTGACGCTCAGCGACGGCTTCAATTCGATCCGCCGCTGCACTTGCTCTTACTGCCGGATGCGAGGCGCCGTCATTGCCATGGCGGAAATGAGTGGGTTCAAGTTCCTGCAGGGCGAGGACGCGCTCACAACCTACCGCTTCCATACCGGATCGGCGCAACACTTCTTCTGTTCTCGCTGCGGAATATACACGCATCATCAACGACGATCGAACCAGAACCTGTATGCCGTCAACGTGGCCTGCCTGCACGGCGTGAGCCCGTTCGATTTTCCCGAGGTGCCTGTGATGGACGGGGTCAATCATACGAACGACACCGGCAAGCCGACGCGCCGGGCAGGCACACTCCGGTTCATTCCAGCCGACTGACGATCGCTGTCGACCGATGGCCGCCCGGCCCACGCGTTGTGTGGCAATTGAATCGGGACCTATCTTCATCGTCGTCCCGGCGAAGGCCGGGACCCATAACCACCGCTGCAAATTTCTGTACAGCGGTGGAACGACGAGTCCCCCACATGATCCGCCGCGGCGTATGGGTCCCGGCCTTCGCCGGGACGACGATTGTGGATGCAGGCCGGGCCACACATGCGGTGTCGTCCCTGCTTTCGCAGGGACGACGGCTGTGGTGAAATCAAGTGAGGCGTCATCGCGACGGCCCATCACCGTGTTCACGAGGCACCATGACCAACACCATCGAGGCTTCCGACGGCGGCTACCGCTTCATGCCCGGCGTCAGCCAGTATTCCTGCGGCGTCGCTGCGCTGCCCGGCTTTGCCATCGAGCGCGTCAGGTTTGCCGAACCGGTGCCGCTGAGCGCGGGTTTTGCTGGGATAGCTGACATCCTCAAGGCCGCCGGCCGTCCGCTGACCGCATTCGCCGCCTGCGAGCTGCGCTCGCCGGCGCCGTTCACCGAGGAGGGCTTTAAGGCCTTCAACGAGATCTACATCAAGACGCTGGTCGCCTGGGGCGTGATGCGGGGCGTCAATCCGGTGGCGCGCAGCAATGTCTGTCCAAAGCTCGATCCGCCCGGCGAGCCGTCGTTCCACGCCTTCTGCTACACGGTGCCGGCCGCCAAGGACGCACCGGCAAGCTTCGTCGTGGCCGGCAGCGGCGAGTTGGTCGAGGGCAAGGCCAATTACCGCGATCATACCGTAGCCCTCGGCGACACCAGCCCGGCGGGGCTCCTGGCGAAGGCGAAATTCGTGGCTGACGAGATGGAACGCCGGATGAGCGCGTTCGGCGGCCGTTGGCAGGACACCACCGCAGTGCAGCTTTACACCGTGCACGACGCTTATCCTGTGCTGGAAAGCGAGCTCGGCCGCCGTGGCGTGCTTCGCAACGGCTTGACCTGGCATTTCGACCGGCCGCCGGTGGTTGGACTCGACTTCGAAATGGATTGCCGGCGCGTGCATCGCGAGCGGGTGGTGTGACGCGTCGGTCGCGTGACGCATCAAAAGCGCGTGTGGGTGGATGTGGAAGCGTGCGCCCTTTCTTGACACGGATCGCGCGAGCCGTTTCCCTTCGCCATCGACGTCAGCGGCTGGGTGAGCGCGGGTGCAGAACGAATCTGTGATCAGGCGGCGTGATCTGTTGGCGCTGATTGGCACCGTTGCCGGCAGTTCGGCGATGTATCACGCGATGACGAGCCTCGGCTTCGCGTCCGAATCCGCCTACAAGGGGCCGCTCAAGCTTGCAGGCGACGTGAAGGGCGCCTCGGTGCTGGTTCTCGGCGCGGGGCTTGCCGGGATGACGGCGGCGCTGGAGCTGCGCAAGGCCGGCTACAAGGTCCAGATCCTCGAATTCAACAGCCGCGCCGGCGGCCGCAACTGGTCGATCCGCGGCGGCGACAGTTTTGTCGAGCTCGGCGGCTTCAGGCAGACCAGTCAGTTCGAGCAGGGGCTCTATCTCAATCCCGGCCCGTGGCGGATTCCCTATCATCACCGAGCGCTGCTCGATTACTGCCGCCGGCTCAATGTGACGCTGGAACCCTTCATCCAGCTCAATCACAACGCCTATCTGCACGCGACGCGTGCATTCGGCGGCAAGCCGCAGCGCTTTCGCAGCATCAAGGCGGATTTCCAGGGCGGGGTCTCGGAGCTGCTCGCAAAGGTCACCCAGCAGGGCCGGCTCGACGAGACCGTCGGCAAGGAGGATCAGGAGATCCTGCTGCAGTCGCTGCGCGATTGGGGCGCGCTGGATCGCGACTACAAGTACAATGCCAACCTCGTGTCGGCCGAGTTCCGTGGGTATGCGCGCGATCCCGGCGGCGGCCTGATGGGCGATCCGCTGCCCAGCGAGCCGATCCCGCTGCAGGAGCTGCTGCGGTCGCGGATGTGGCGCTATCTGCAGACCTTTGCGCGCTACGATTTCCAGACCACCATGTTCCAGCCGGTCGGCGGCATGGACATGATCGGCAAGGCGTTCGCGCGCGAGGTCGGCGATCTCATCCGCTATGGCGCCAAGGTGACGCAAATCCAGCAGAACGGCTCCGGCGTCACCGTGAGCTATGTCGACACCGCCAGTCCATCCACGGTGCAGCAGGCCACCGCCGACTGGTGCATCTGCACCATCCCGTTGCCGATCCTGAGCCAGTTGCCGGTCGATGTCAGCGCGCCGATGAAGAGTGCGATCGACTCCGTGCCCTATGCCGCCTCGGTGAAGATCGGCCTGCAGTTCAAGCGGCGGTTCTGGGAGGAGGATGACGCGATCTACGGCGGCATCAGCTACACCGACCTGCCGATCCGGCAGATCGCTTATCCGAACTACGGCTTCAACCGCGGCGGCCGCGGCATCCTGCTCGGCGCCTACATGTATGGCGGTGCCAATTCGTTCGAGTTCACCGCGATGACGCCGGCCGAGCGGGTCGCCAGCGCGGTCGAGTTCGGCGCCGCAATCCATCCGCAGTACAGGAACGAATTCGAGAACGGCGTCGCGGTGGCCTGGCATCGCGTGCCGTTCACGCTCGGCTGCGCCGGCGAATGGACCGAGGCCACCCGGGCGCAGCATTACCGCAATCTCTGTCAGATCGACGGCCGTATCGTGCTGGCGGGCGAGCACGCCTCGCAGCTGCCGGCCTGGCAGGAGGGCGCCATCCTGTCCGCGCTCGACGTCATCTCCCGGCTGCACGAACGCGTGGTGAAGACATGATGATGCGGACCGCGACATCCGTCGTCGCCGCACTGGCGCTGCTGTCGGCGACGGCGGCCCTTGGGCAGGACAGTGGCGCGGGCAAGCGCACCTTCTCTTCGGGCTACCGCTTCGTCGAGATGACAGGCGAGGAGCTGTTCGCCAATGTGTGCCAGGGCTGCCACATGCCGGATGCGACGGGCGCGAGCGGGGCGGGCACTTACCCGTCGCTGGCCGGCAACAAGAATCTCGAGGCCGCCGGCTATCCGGTCTTCCTTGTCATCAATGGCCGCCGCGGCATGCCGGCGTTCGGCGACATGATGACCGATGGTCAGATCGCCGCCGTTGTGAATTATCTGCGGACGCACTTCAGCAACAACTATCAGGACGCGGTGACGACCAAGGATGTCCAGGACGCCCGCCGCTAGAAGCGCCGTTTCCGTCATTCCGGGGCACGGGCAAAGCCCGCGAACCCGGAATCCAGAGGTGACGTACTCGGAGTTCCGCAACTTCGAGATTCCGGGCTCGCGCGGCGCGCGCCCCGGAATGACGAAATGAACGATGTGTGCCGCACGAGCTGCGATCGAGCAATGGGGGAAATCATGAGATTAGCAACTATCGCACTGGGCGCCGCGTTGTCGGCGATGGCGACCGCCGCCTCGGCTGACGTGGTCAGGCATCCGATTCCCAACTCGACATTCCCGATCGCGCAGGCCGTGACCGTCACCGGTAACACCACGACCGTCTATGTCAGCGGCCAGGTGCCGCCGGTGATCAACAAGGACGCCGATCCGTCGAGCCCGCAGGCCTATGGCGATACCAAGGCGCAGACCGTCGGCGTGCTCAACCGCATCAAGGCCATTCTGGAAGGCCAGGGCCTCGGCATGGGCGACGTCGTCAAGATGCAGGTATTCCTGGTGCACAACGCATCCGCGCCGATGGACTTCAAAGCCTTCATGGAGGGCTACACCCAGTTCTTCGGCGGCAGCCAGCCCAACCTGCCGGCGCGCTCGGTGGTCGGCGTCGCAGCCCTCGCCAATCCCGGATTCCTGGTCGAGATCGAGGTGATCGCGGCCAAGGATTCGAAATAAGGACTGCAAATAGCGTGCGCGAAACCGCGGAGCATGCGCGCGGAAATTGAAGGGCTCGCCGTCTTGCCAAAGCGCGTGCCGGCTGTCTGAATTCGCTCCGATCAGGTGGCGGAATTCCGGGAGAGCATGATGTCGCACAAGGCTAGAGACACGGTTCGGTCGCTGCGGCTCGCGGCGGCGCTCGGTCCGGCGCTGCTGGCAACCGGTGCCGCGGCGCAGGGGCTGACGGAGCAGCAGCAATTCGCCCGCGGCATCTACCAGGAGCTGGTCGAGATCAACACGACCACCGCGACCGGCGATACCCAGAAGGCGGCGGAGGCGATGGGCGCGCGGCTCCGCGCGGCGGGCTTCCCCGAGGCCGACGTGCACGTGTTCTCGCCGGCGCCGCACAAGGGCAATCTGGTGGCGCGGCTGCACGGCTCCGGCGCGCGCAAGCCGATCCTTCTGGTTGCCCATCTCGACGTCGTCCCCGCTAACCGCGAGGACTGGTCGGTCGATCCGTTCAAGCTCACCGAGCAGGATGGCTATTTCTACGGCCGCGGCTCCAGCGACGACAAATACATGGCGTCCGCCTTCATCACCAATCTGATCCGCTACAAGAAGGAGGGCTATAAGCCCGACCGCGACATCATCGTCGCGCTCGAGACCGACGAGGAAATCCTCGATGCCAACGCTCTCGGCATGCAGTGGCTGATCAAGAACCACCGCGACCTGATCGATGCCGAGTTCGCGCTCAATGAAGGCGGCGGCGTCGGTCTCAAGAACGGCAAGGCGATCCGCAACAGCGTGCAGACCAGCGAGAAGGTCTCGATCGGCTACCAGCTCACGGTGAAGGATCGCGGCGGCCACTCATCGCTGCCGCGCAAGGACAATGCGATCTATCACCTCGCCGAAGGCCTCGTGCGGCTCTCCAATTACAGCTTCCCGATGAACCTCAACGAGACCACACGGATCTATTTCACCAAGACCGCCGAGGTCGACACGTCGCATGCCGACGACATCAGGGCGATCCTGGCGCCGCAGCCCGACCCGGCGGCGCTGGCGCGTTTGTCGGAGAATCCGGGCTATAATGCGCAGCTCCGCACCACCTGCGTCGCGACCATGCTGGAGGGCGGCCACGCCATCAACGCGCTGCCGCAGCTGGCGACAGCCAAGGTGAACTGCCGGATCCTGCCCGGCGAGCCGGTCGAGGGCGTGCAGGCGACGATCGAGCGCGTGCTCGCCGACAAGGAGATCGCGGTGGCTCCGACCGGCAAGGCCGTGCTGAGCCCGCCGTCGCCCCTGAACGAGGAGATCATGGGTTCGATCGAGAAGCTGTCGAAGGAGTTCTGGCCGGATGCGTCGATCGTTCCGGTCATGAGCACCGGCGCGACCGACGGCAGCTATCTGCGGAACGCGGGCATTCCGACCTATGGTCACTCCGGGCTGGCCGCCGATGTCGACGACAATCGCAACCATGGCAAGGACGAGCGCGTGCTCGTCAAGTCGTTCTACGAGGGCGAGGAGTATCTCTATCGCCTGGTCAAGATGCTCGCCGGCGGGAAATGATGGCTGACAGCAAGACAAGGACACGGGTTGCGGTCGCCGGCCTCGGCGCGATCGGCGCCGACGTCGTCAAGGCGCTCGATCAGGGCATCGAGGGCCTGACGCTGGTTGCGGTGTCAGCGAACAACCCGGACAAGCACCGCGGCTGGGTGGCGAAGCTCAAGTCTGCGCCGAAGCTGGTGCCGATCGAGCAACTGGCCGAGATTGCCGACATCGTGGTCGAGTGCGCGCCGAGCAAGCTGGTCCGTTCGATCGTGGCGCCGCTGGTCGAGCGCGGCAAGACCGCGGTCGTGCTCAGCGTCGGCGCGCTGCTCCAGAACGAGGACCTCGTCGATTTCGCGAAGGCCCACGGCGGCCAGATCATCGTACCGACCGGCGCACTGATCGGGCTCGATGCCGTGAACGCCGCCGCAGTCGGCACCATCCATTCGGTGAAGATGGTGACGCGCAAGCCGATCGCCGGCCTCGTCGGCGCGCCGCATCTGGTCGAGAACAACATCCAGATCGAAGGCATCACCGAGCCGCTGCGCATCTTCGAGGGCAGTGCGCGCGACGCCGCAAAGGGCTTTCCGGCCAACCTCAACGTCGCGGTGGCGCTGTCGCTCGCCGGCATCGGCCCCGACCGCACAAGGGTCGAGATCTGGGCGGATCCGACGGTGACGCGCAATACCCACCGGATCGAGGTCGATTCCGATTCCGCGCGGTTCTCAATGATGATCGAGAACATTCCCTCGGACAATCCGAAGACCGGCCGCATCACCGCGCTGTCGGTGATCGCCTGCCTGCGCAAGCTGCGCGCGTCATTGCGGATCGGCACCTGATGAAGATTGCGCCCGACGATCTCTTCCTTATCATCGACGTGCAGAACGATTTCTGCCCCGGCGGCGCGCTGGCGGTCGCGGACGGCGATGCGGTCGTGCCTGTCGTCAACCGGCTCGCCGAGCGGTTCGACCATGTCGTGCTGACCCAGGACTGGCACCCGGCGGGCCACAGCTCGTTTGCGACCTCGCATCCGGGTGCGGCGCCGTTCTCCGAGATCGCCATGCCCTATGGGCCGCAGACGCTGTGGCCGGATCATTGCATCCAGGGCACGGCCGGCGCCGCGTTCCATCCCGACCTCGCCACCGAGCGGGCCGAACTCGTGATCCGCAAGGGGTTCCGGACCGCGATCGATTCCTATTCGGCGTTCTTCGAGAACGACCGCAAGACGCCGACCGGGCTCGCCGGCTATCTGCGCGAGCGCGGCTTCAGGCGCGTCGTGATGGCCGGGCTCGCCACGGATTATTGCGTGCAGTATTCGGCGCTCGATGCGCGCCGGCTCGGCTTTGAGACCATTGTCGTACTGTCGGGCTGCCGCGCCATCGACCTCGGCGGCTCGCTCGCGGCCGCCACGACGACAATGCGCGAGGCCGGAGTGGAGCTTGTTAAGGACACCGTCTGAGCGTGGCCAAACAGGGGCAAAAACCGTTGTTTTGACTGGCTTTTTGTTCTAATCCCCAGCCGTTGATGATCACGCGCAGCGGAGCTTTCGTGTCGGGACAGGTTTTGCGGATTGGGACGCGCAAGAGCGCGATGGCGCTCGCGCAGACGGACGAGGTTGCGCGGCTGCTGCGCGCTTCGGCGCCGGACCTTGCCGTCGACATCGTCAAGTTCGAGACCCGCGGCGACCAGGACCAGACCAGCAAGCTCTTGCCGCATGGCGGCAAGGGCGGCGCCTTCGTGGCGCAGATCCGCGAAGCCATGCGTGCCGGCACCTTGCAGGCGGCGATGCATTCGCTGAAGGACGTACCGGGCAATGAGGAGACGCCGGGTCTCGTCATCGCCGCGATGCTGGCGCGCGATGCCGCCAATGACAGCCTCGTGCTGCGTCCCGGCCTGTCGCTCGACACCCTTCGCGCCGCGCGCGGCAAGGGCTTCATGATCGGCACCAACGCCGTCCGTCGCGCCGCCTATCTGCGCCGGCTGTTTCCGGAAGCGACCGTGATCCATTATCGCGGCGCCGCCGACACGCGGGTGGCCAAACTCGATCGCGGCGACAAGCAGCGGCTGCCGGGTGGCGGCGAGGTTGGGCCGGCGGATGCGCTGGTGATGGCGCGCTCGGGCCTGGAGCGCATCGGCATGACCGCGCGCATCGCGCATGATTTCTCGGTCGGCGAGATGCTGCCGGCGGTCGGTCAGGGCATTGTCGCGGTGGAATGCGTCGACACCGACTGGGCGACACGTGCGCGGCTTGCCGGGATCGACAACGTGCAGTCGCGGCTCGCCGCCGATGCCGAGCGCGAGGTGCTGTGGGTGCTCAACGGCCACTGCAATTCACCGGTCGCCGGTCACGCCACGCTTGCGGGCAGCGAGATGACGCTGCGCGCCTCCGTGCTCGACGAGGCCGGCGCCGGCTTCATCGAGGTGACGCGGCGCGGGCCGGCGGATCGGCCGCGCGAACTCGGCCGCGCCGTGGGCATGGAGCTGCTGGAGAAGGGCGCCGCCGAGATCATCGCCCGCACCCGGGTGGAGGAATAGCGCGCGCTACGCCCGAAGCGGCCAGCTGCCGATGATGCGGAAGCGTGATGCGCTGTCGGTCTGCTTGAACAGCGCGATGCGGTCGATTGCGAGCCTCGCGAGGTCGACCGCCGCGAACCGTGTGCGCAGCTGCGCCATGATCGGGCCGCGCCGCTCGTCGCTCAGCCGTCCCGTGAGCGTCATGTGGAAGCGGAATTCCTCCATCACGTAAGGGTAGCCCCAGCGGTCGAGATAATCGCGCTGCCGCTCGGTGAGTTTTTCGGGCTTGCGCCGCGCACGATCTTCCGCGGTGAGAACCGCGCGGAAGGAGTCGAATTCACGGACGCAATCGGCGGCAAGCTGCTGGAGATCATCCGAGCGGCTAGCCGGGATCACCGCGATGAAGCCGCTGATGGCATCGACCACCGGTTCGATCACCGGAATGCGCCGCGCGCGACCGGCGAAGGCGGCGCAGGCATCGAGAAGCTCAGCCTCGCTCCGACCGTCGGCGAGCGCGGTGGGCGCCTTCAGCGTGGCGTGGAATCCATACTTGCGCGGATCTTCGGTGACCTCGCGCCAGTCGGGCATGACGCCTTCGGGAAACGGCAACTCGTCGCCTGACACGGCATCGTAGCCGAGCAGCGTCGAACCGAAGCGGTGCAGCGCGCTGTCGGGTGACGGCGCATGGTAGATCGCGTAGCGCGGAGTATTGGCCATGGGACCGAGCTACGCCGCCGCAACCGTCTTGCGCGGTGCGAGCGAATGAACGAGGCAGCTCGCGTCCGCCAGATGCACCAGCCGTCCGGCCGCGATCACGGCGACAATGCGCGGTCGCAGCGGCACCTTGTCGTCGACGACGATGATGTCGGCACGGCGGCCCGCGGCGAGCACGCCGCGGTCGGCGAGCCCGGCCGCGCGGGCCGGCGCCGACGAGATCAGGTCCCAGGCCCTGGCGAGCGGCAGGATGCCGTCGGCGGCGAGGCGGAACGCGGCGAGCAGCTGTGCGGGATAATAATAGTCCGACGCCAGCACCGAGCAGAGCCCCTTGGCGATCATGTCGGATGCCCTGGTCCAGCCGGTATGACTGCCGCCGCGCACCACATTGGGCGCGCCGAACACGATGAAGTCGCCCGCCGCCGCAGCGTCGCGCGCGGTCTCCTCGTTGACGGGGAATTCGGCGATCGTGGCGCCCAGCGCGCGAAACTCCTGGCGCATCGCCGGGCTGTTGTCGTCGTGCGACAGCATGCGGATATCGGCCGCGCGCGCAGCGGCGGCCAGTCGCGCGATCGAGGCAGGCACCTCGGGGCGGCGCGCCACGACCCGGTCCAGCATGTCGTTGACGGCCTCGACGGAGAGCCCGGTGCGCTCGGCCAGCTGGTTGCGCTTCTTCGGCTTGACGTTGCTGTGGTCGTTGAAGGCGAACAGGTCGACGCGGCCCTCGGCGAGCCACTGGGCGATCTCGGCCTCGGCGTCGAGATTGTAGGTCTCGTGCCGCAGATGGAAGCGGGTGTCGGCGGCGAATTGCGGACGCTGCCGCTCGATCGCCTCCATCAGGCCGCGCGCATTGTCGGCGCTGCGCAGGCCCGGCTCCCAGGAGCAGGTCGTGGCGTGAAAGACGGTGGTGATGCCGTTGCCGATCGCCTGCCGGTCGCTGTCGATCAGCGCCACGTCGGTCGGGAAGTCGACGCCCGGGCGCGGCATCATCTGCCGCTCGAACGCATCGCCGTGCAGGTCGATGATGCCGGGCAGCACCAGGAGGCCGCTGGCATCGATGTGCAGCGCGGCGCGACCCTGCTCGGCGTCGAGCGCGCCGATGTCGCGGCCTGCGGTCCGCAGCGAGGTCTCGACCAAGGCGCCGTCAACCAGCGTGCGCCCGCCCTCGATGAAAATGTCCGTCACGATGCGGCGCTCCGTTGTTTGGCTTGTGATTGGGATACGGCCTCGGCCTCATGCTTGTCGAGGAATTCCTCGACCGCGAGCTTGCGAAAGTCGGGCAGGACGCGGCGGAGCGTCTCGTGATCCCAGTCCCACCATGCGAGCGCGGCGAGGCGGTCGGCGATCGTCTCGGAGAAGCGCCGCTTCACCGGCCGCGCCGGATTACCGGCGACGATGGTGTATGCGGGAACGTCCTTGGTCACGATCGCGCCGGCGGCGACGACAGCGCCGGTTCCGACGTTCCGGCCCGGTAACAGGATCGCACCGTGCCCGATCCAGACGTCATGGCCGATATGCACGTGATGCGCACGTCGCCAGTCGAAGAACTCGGCATCGTCGCTCTCACCCTCGAAATAGGCGCTGGAGCGGTAGGTGAAGTGCGCCTGTGTCACGCGGTGCATCGGATGGTTGCCGGGATTGATGCGCGTCATCGCCGCGATCGAGCAGAACTTTCCGATGGTGGTGTAGGTGATCTGGCTGTCGTTCACGACGTAAGAATAGTCATCCATGCTGACTTCAAGCAGGATCGTGCGCGCGCCGACCTCGGTATACTTGCCGAGCTTGCTCTCGCGCACCGACGCTGTCGGGTCGACGGTCGGCACAACCGAGAGTGTTTTTCCGGCCATCGGGGCCTCCGCAAATCTTAAAGAATCTTGGGCTTCCGGGGATGCGTGCTCGTCATCGGGGCGCTTGATGACAACATCATGACGTCGGGATGACGGCAAGGGAGCGACAAGGGAGGGGTGTGGACGATCGCCGCACCGCAGCGCTGTCGTCACATAACTGTAAAACGCCGGGGATAGCGATGGCCCAACGAGGCGCGGTTGGAGCATTACATGCTGGTGGTGGAAGGTTTGACGTGCCGTTTCGGCACGAAAGCCGCAGTCGACAACGCGTCCTTTTCGATCGCGCCGGGCAGCTTTGTCGGCGTGATCGGCCGCTCCGGTGCCGGCAAGTCGACGCTGCTGCGGATGATCAACCGTCTCGCCGATCCGACCTCCGGCCGTATCCTGTTCGACGGCCTCGACGTCACCGCGTTGCGCGGCAAGGAGCTGCGGCAGTGGCGTGCCCGTTCGGCCATGATTTTCCAGCAGTTCAACCTGGTCGGCCGGCTCGACGTGCTCACCAATGTGCTGATGGGGCGGCTGGCCCAGATTCCGTCATGGCGGTCGCTGCTGCAGGCCTGGCCCGAGCAGGACAAGGCGCTGGCGATGTCCGCACTGGAACAGTTCGACATCGCCTCGCTCGCCGCCCAGCGCGCCGATCAGCTCTCGGGCGGCCAGCAGCAGCGCGTGGCGATCGCCCGCGCATTGGTGCAGCAGCCCGATATCATTCTGGCCGACGAGCCGATCGCCTCGCTCGACCCGCGCAACACCAAGATCGTGATGGATGCGCTGCTGCGCATCAACAAGCATTTCGGCATCACCGTGCTCTGCAACCTGCATTCGCTCGATCTCGCCCGCAGCTATTGCGACCGCCTGATCGGCATGGCCGCGGGCCGCGTGGTGTTCGACGGCGCCCCCGCGGCGCTCACCGACCATATCGCCCGCGAGCTCTATGACCTCGAGGCCAATGACGTCATCGGCGCAGCACCGCTGCCCGCGCCCGACGGTGCAACTGCGCCGGCACTCGGCACCGCAGCCGCGGCCTGAGCGTCGCGCATTTTTCAATCTGGGAGGCCGGGCATTTTGCCCGGCCAACAGGTGCAACTACAACAAAAGAGGGGTAGTCATGTTCACTCGTCGCATCATTCTGGCTGGCGCCGCCGCGCTGGCATTTGCCGGTTCGGCCTCCGCGCAGGACTGGAAAGCAAAATACCCGGAGATCACTCTCGCCGTCGTTCCCGCCGAGAATGCCTCCGGCGTCACCGAGCGCTTTACGCCCTTCATCAACTATCTGTCGAAGGAGCTAGGCACGAAGGTCACGCTGCGCGTCGCCAACGACTATGCCGCCGTGATCGAAGGCCAGCGCGCCGGAAATATCCACATCGCCAGCTACGGCTCGGCCTCGTTCTCTCGCGCGCGCCTGACCGGCGTCAAGACCGACGCGTTCGCCAACGATATGAACGCCGACGGTTCGACCGGCTATTACTCGGTGTTCTTCGTCAAGGCGTCGAGCCCGTACAAGACGGTCGAGGACCTGAAAGGCAAGAATCTCGGCCTGGTCGATCCGAACTCGACGTCCGGCAACAACGTGCCGCGCTTCGAACTCAACAAGATGGGCATCGCGAACGCCGAAGGCTATTTCGGCAAGGTCGTGTTCACCGGCAGCCACGAGAACGCCGTCCTGGCGCTGTCGCAGGGAACCGTTGATGTGGCCGCCAACCAGTGGACCAACGAGGACGATTCCACGCTCGCCCAGATGCTGACCAAGGGCATGCTGAAGAATGCCGACGGCTCGGCGATGAAGAAGGATGATTTCCGCATCATCCACAAGTCGGCGCTGATCATCAACGGCCCCTATGCGTACAACACCGATCTTCCGGAGGACCTGAAGGCCGCGATCGCAAAGGCCTTCTTCGACGCCCCGACCAAGGACAAAGCCGCCTTCGACCGTCTGTCCGACGGTCAGAAGAAGGGCTTCCATCCCGCCACCACCAAGGATTGGGACGGCACCATCGAGCTGATCAAGTTCGTCGACGGTTTGCGCAAGAAGGCGAGCTGATCGCACGCCTGACGTCACGAGGGCCGGGCGTATAGCCCGGCCCTTTCCACTCAACTTCGAACCGGACTGGCACGCGTCGATGGCGACCGCCGTATCCATTCTTCCAGCGCAGCAACTGGCGACATTGGAGGACGCCTACCGCAAGTCCGTCGCACGCAAGCGGTTGAAGGCCGCGCTGGCAACGGCGGCATTCTGTGCGGTGCTGGTGATCGCGGCGTTCGGCGCCGAAGTGAACTTGCGCACCTTCTTCGCCCATTTCGGCAATTTCGTCAGCTACTTCGATCGCATCTTCACGCTCGACAATGGCCAGCGGGTCTGGACCGACCTCGGCGAATGGTTCTGGGGCTGGCACAAATGGCTGAAGCTCCTGGGCGAGACGCTGCTGATCAGCTATGTCGGCACGCTGACGGGTGCCGTGCTTGCCTTCGCGCTCAATTTCTTCGCGGCCCAGAATACGTCGCCGGGCCCGTGGGTACGTTTCACGATCCGCCGTCTGCTCGAATTCGCCCGTACCGTGCCGAGCATCGTGTTCGCGTTGATCTTCGTCATCGCCTTCGGTCTGGGACCGATGGCGGGCGTGCTGGCGATTGCCATCCATTCGACCGGCGCGCTCGGCAAACAGTTCTCCGAGATCGTCGAGAATGCCGACATGAGGCCGGTCGAAGGCGTGCGCTCGACCGGGGCAAGCTGGCTGTCCTGCATGCGCTTTGCCGTGCTGCCTCAGGTGATCGCGGGCTATGTCAGCTACGCGCTGCTGCGCTTCGAGATCAATGTGCGAGAAGCCTCGGTGATGGGCTTTGTCGGGGCCGGCGGCATCGGGATGGAGCTGATTGTTGCGATCCGCAAGTTCTACTATTCCGACGTCAGCGCGATCCTCCTGACCATCATCGTCACGGTCTTCCTCATCGACATCGGCACCGGCTGGCTGCGTGGCCGCCTGTTCGGCAAGGAGACCCGTCGATGAGCCAGATGCCGAGGCCGGACACCACGGAACTGCGCGCGAAGTACCCCGGCGTCTTCGAACGTCCCGCATCGGCACGGCTGGCGATGCCGGCCATGATCGCGGCGGCGCTCGCGATCTTCGTGTTCGGCCTGGTCGATCTCGACTTCTCGCCGTCCAGGCTGATCGCGGGCCTCGGCCAGCTCGGCTGGATCACCATGCTGATGCTTCCGCCGAATCCGGGCTCGTCGTTTCCGCTCTACATGCAGGCGCTCGGCGAGACGCTGTCGATCGCGGTGCTCGGCACCACGCTTGCCGCGGTTTTGGCGCTGCCGGTCAGCCTGCTGGCGGCGCGCAACATCATCCCCTCGAACCTGATTCGCTTCCCGGTCCGGCGCTTCCTCGATTCGATTCGCGGCGTCGATACGCTGATCTGGGCGCTGGTCTGGATCAACGTGGTCGGGCTCGGGCCGTTTGCCGGGGTGCTGGCGATCGCGGTGTCGGATTTCGGTGCGTTCGGCAAACTGTTCTCGGAGGCGATAGAGGGCGCCGACCAGAAGGAGGTCGAGGGCATCCGCGCCTCCGGCGGCAGTGCCCTGCACGAGATCCGCTTCGGCCTGATGCCGCAGGTGCTGCCCGTCATCGCCGGCCAGGTGCTCTACTACATCGAATCCAACACGCGCTCGGCCACCATCATCGGCATCGTCGGCGCCGGCGGCATCGGCCTCCAGCTCGCCGAGCAGATCCGCGTGCTGGAATGGCAGAAGGTCTCGTTCCTGATCCTGATGATCCTGGTTGCGGTGGCCGCGATCGATTTCATCTCGGGCAAGCTGCGCTTTGCGATCATCGGGCAGCGTGCGGTGGTGTAGCTTCTTCTTCGCCTCTCCCCGCGTGCGGGGAGAGGCCGGAATTTTCGCGCAAGCAAATTCCGGGTGAGGGGGACTCTCCGGGGACTCACAGCTTCCGGATTCGCGGAGACAGGCCCCTCACCCCCACGCTCTCCCCGCCAGAGCGGGGCGAGGGAGAAGTGCTCAGTCGTCAACCATTCTCGACCAGAAACTCCACGCGCTCGGCGGCGAAGCGCGAGCGCTTGGTCACCAGCGGCTGGTCCAGCATGTCGACGTCGGTTGCGTCGACCACCAGCACCGGCCGTCCCAGCGGCAGGTCGAGCCGCGCGGCGTCGGTCGCATCGACGATCGCCGCGGTGATCCGGGTCGAGGCGCGGTGGTAGTCCTTGACGCCGTAATGGCCGAGCAGCTTCGTCATCGAGCGGACGTTGGCGAATACGCTGCCGGCGTCCGGAAACCGTTCCGCCGACAGCCAGGTGGTGGACACGCAGATCGGCGTGCGGTCGGCGAGGCGGATCGCCTCGATCCGCATCAAAGGCGCGCCGGTCTTCAGTCCCAGCTCCCGCGCGAGCTCGCGATTGGCGGTGTCGCTGCTCGCATCGATCAACTGGCCGCGCGGCTCGTGGCCGCCCGCACCGACGATCTCGGAAAAACGCGTGCGCGAGCGCAGCGGATAGGCGAGCTTCTGCGCCTCGACATAGGTTCCGCTGCCGCGCTCGGCCCGCACCAGGCCGCGCTCGGCGAGCGCCGCCAGCGCGCGCCGCACGGTGTGGCGGTTGACGCGATAGGTTTCGGCGATCTCCATCTCGCCCGGCAGCTTGTCGCCGGCCGCAAAGCGGCCGTCGGCGATGCCGCGTTCGATGCCGTCGGCAACCTGCCGCCACAAGGCAACGCCGGAACTTTCCTGCATGCTCATGGCGCGGTGATACCAGAAATCTTTGGTTTGTCACGAAACAGTCATGGCGCTCCGCTATCAAGTTGTCTAGTATCATAGACAACTTGATGCAAGCAAAGTTGCCCAAAGGTTTGCCCATGAGTTCGACCGGACCAAACAGCAAACAGCTCCAGCGCAAGGCCGCGATGACGGTGCTGGCGCACGCCGCCGCTGCGGACATCGCCGGCAGGCTGGCAGCGATCGCGGTGCCCGCGCATGAGAACCTGCGCGAGCCCGAAAACGGCCTCGTCATGCTGCGCGGCCGGGTCGGCGGCGACGGCGCGCCGTTCAATCTCGGCGAGGCGACGGTGTCGCGTGCCGCGGTGCGGCTTGCGAGCGGCGAGGTTGGGTTCGGCTACACGCTCGGCCGCGACGCGCGGAAGGCGCAGATGATCGCGCTGTGCGACGCCATGGTGCAGTCGGCGGAGTTGTCCGGCGAGGTGGAGGCCAAGGTGATCGCGCCGCTGCGCGTCGCCATGAACGCCGAACGCGGCCGCAAGGCAGCGGAAACCGCCGCGACGAAGGTTGATTTCTACACCATGGTGCGCGGTGAGGGCTGAGATCATGACCACGATTGCGGAACTGCCGCCGGGCTTTGCCGACAAGGTGCTGTCGGCGCAATCGACCTTTCGCTCCGTCATGGACGCCATGGCGCGGCCGGGCAGCGTGCAGCGCGTCGCCGCGAGCGTGGGAACACCAGCCGGCATGATGCGTGGCTCGGCCGCGATCGCGCTGACGCTGTTCGATCACGACACGCCGATCTGGCTCGACGCCGCGATGTCGGCGACGCCGGACGTCGCCCGCTGGCTGAAGTTTCACGCCAGCGCGCCGGTGGTCTCCGATTCCTCGATCGCGAGCTTCGCTTTGATCGGCGATGCCGCGAGCCTGCCGGCGCTCGATTGCTTTGCGTTCGGCAGCAGCGAGTATCCTGACCGCTCGACCACGCTGATCCTGCAGGTCGACAGCCTATCGCAGGGGCCGGCCTTCGAGCTGAAAGGACCCGGCATCGACGGCAGCGCCGTGCTGCAGGCGATGCTCAAGCCGCGCGACCTGTTCCAGCGGCTTGTGATCAACGAAGCCCTGTTCCCGCGCGGCATCGATGTCGTGCTGGTCCATGACGATGCCATTGTGGCGATCCCGCGCACCACGCGGCTGATCGCAAGCGGAGTGTAAGCGATGTATGTCGCAGTCAAGGGCGGTGAACGCGCCATCGAGAACGCCCATCGCCTGCTCGCGCATAAGCGGCGCGGCGACCGCGACGTGCCCGAGGTGACGCTGGCACAGATCTCGGAGCAGCTCGGCCTCGCCGTCGACCGCGTCATGAGCGAAGGCTCGCTCTACGATCGCGAGCTCGCGGCGCTGGCGATCAAGCAGGCGCGCGGCGATCTGATCGAGGCGATCTTCCTGGTTCGCGCCTTCCGCGCCACCCTGCCGCGCTTCGGCGCCAGCGAGCCGGTCGACACCGGCGCCATGCGGGTGCAACGGCGTGTGTCCTCGACCTTCAAGGACATTCCCGGCGGGCAGATCCTCGGACCGACCTTCGACTATACCCATCGCCTGCTCGACCCGCAGCTCGCGGAAGGCTTTGTGCCGGAGCAGCCGGCAACCGCGGACGCCTCGCAGGCCGCCACGCCGCGGGTCACCGACATTCTCGGCCGCGATGGCCTGATCGAATCCTCACCGCAGGCAGATAGCAACACGCCGGTCGGCGATCTCACCCGCGAGCCGCTGAACTTCCCGGCGGATCGCGACCTGCGCCTGCAGAACCTGGCGCGCGGCGACGAAGGCTTCCTGCTGGCGATGGGCTATTCCACCCAGCGCGGCTATGGCCGCAACCATCCCTTCGCCGGCGAGATCCGCTTCGGCGAGGTCGAGGTCGAATTCATCGCGGAAGACGCCGGCTTCGCCGTGCCGCTCGGCTCGATCGAGCTGACCGAGTGCCAGATGGTCAACCAGTTCAAGGGTTCTGCGACCGAAGCGCCGTGCTTCACTCGCGGCTACGGCCTTGCCTTCGGCCAGAGCGAGCGCAAGACCATGTCGATGGCGCTGGTCGATCGCGCACTGCGTGCCCGCGAGCTCGGCGAGGAGGCACTCGCACCCGCGCAGGACGAGGAGTTCGTGATGTCGCATTCGGACAACGTCCAGGCGACAGGCTTCGTCGAGCATCTGAAGCTGCCGCATTATGTGGATTTCCAGTCCGAGCTCGGCCTGCTGCGCAAGCTGCGGCAGGAGTTCGCGGATGCCAATGCGCCTGATGCCATGAAGGAAGCCGCGGAATGAACGCGCCCGCCTACAATTTCGCCTATCTCGACGAGCAGACCAAGCGGATGATCCGCCGTGCGATCCTGAAGGCGATCGCCATTCCCGGCTACCAGGTGCCGTTCGCCAGCCGCGAGATGCCGATGCCCTATGGCTGGGGCACCGGCGGCGTGCAGGTCACCGCCGCGATCCTCGGTCCCCAAGACGTGCTCAAGGTGATCGACCAGGGCTCCGACGACACCACCAACGCGATCTCGATCCGAAAGTTCTTCGCCAAGACCGCCGGCGTTGCGACGACGACCGCGACGGCGGAGGCGACGGTGATCCAGACCCGTCACCGCATCCCGGAGACGGCGCTCAGGGAAAACCAGGTGCTGGTCTATCAGGTGCCGATCCCTGAGCCGTTGCGTTTCCTCGAGCCGCGCGAGACCGAGACGCGGCGCATGCACGCGCTCGCCGAGTACGGCCTGATGCACGTGAAGCTCTACGAGGACATTGCCCGCTTCGGCCATATCGCGACCGCCTACGCCTATCCGGTGAAGGTGAACGCGCGCTACGTGATGGATCCGTCCCCGACGCCGAAGTTCGACAATCCCAAGATGGACAATTCTCCCGCGCTGCAATTGTTCGGCGCCGGCCGCGAGAAGCGCATCTACGCGATCCCGCCCTATACGCAGGTGGTCTCGCTCGATTTCGAGGATCACCCGTTCGAGCCCTACCGTTTCAACGCGCCCTGCGCGCTCTGCGGCGCGGAAAATTCCTATCTCGATGAGATCGTCACCGACGACAGGGGCGGGCGGATGTTCGTCTGCTCGGACACCGATTATTGCGAGGGCCGCCAGGCCGCCGGCCATCACGGCACCGAGAGCGCAGCGCCGCACAAGGAGAAGGCGCATGTCTGAGCTCTCGAGCCTCGAGAACGACGAGCCGCTGCTGCTGGCCGAGGGGCTTGCCAAGAATTACGGCCGGCTGGCGGCCTGCCGCGACGTCTCCTTCGCGCTCTATCCCGGCGAGGTGCTGGCGATCGTCGGCGAGTCCGGCTCGGGCAAGTCGACGCTTCTGCAGATGCTGTCGGGCCAGCTGGCACCGAGCGCCGGCCATGTGTCCTACCGGATGCGCGACGGCGTGCTGCGCAATCTCGCTGAACTCGGTGAAGCCGAGCGGCGCTTCCTGTTCCGCACCGATTGGGGTTTTGTGCACCAGGACCCCGCGCAGGGTCTGCGCATGGCGGTCTCGGCCGGTGCCAATGTCGGCGAGCGGCTGATGGCGGTGGGGTGGAACCACTACGGCCGCATCCGCGAGACCGCGTCGACCTGGCTGGAGCGGGTCGAGATCGATACCGGCCGCATCGACGACGCGCCGAAGACCTATTCCGGCGGCATGCGGCAGCGTCTTCAGATCGCCCGCAACCTCGTCACCGAGCCGCGGCTGGTGTTCATGGACGAGCCGACCGGCGGCCTCGACGTGTCGGTGCAGGCGCGCCTGCTCGATCTCGTGCGCAGTCTCGTCGCCGAGCTGCATCTCGCTGTCATCATCGTCACCCACGATCTCGCGGTCGCGCGCCTCCTGTCGCATCGCGTGATGGTGATGAAGGGCGGCCGCGTCATCGAGACCGGTCTCACCGACCAGGTGCTCGACGATCCCCGCGAACCCTATACGCAACTCCTCGTCTCCTCGATTCTCCCGCCATGAGCTTTTCGATGACCGCCATGATCGACGTTGCCGATGCCCAGAAGACCTTTACGATGCACTTGCAAGGCGGCATCGAGCTGCCGGTGGTGCGCGGCGTGACGTTCCACGTCAATCCCGGCGAGTGCGTCGTGCTGTCGGGGCCGTCGGGAGCCGGCAAATCGTCGATCCTGAAGATGATCTTCGGCAACTACCGTTGCGATAGCGGCCGCATCGGCATCCGCCATCGCGGCGCGGTGATCGATCTCGCCGCCGCCGAGCCGCGGCAGGTGCTCAACATCCGCCGCTCCACGATCGGCTATGTCAGCCAGTTTTTGCGCGCTGTGCCGCGCGTTGCCACCATCGACGTCGTCGCCGAGCCGTTGATCGTCAACGGCGTGGCGCGCGAGGAGGCCCGCGCGCGCGCCGGCGAGCTGCTGCATCGTCTCAACATCCCCGAGCGGCTCTGGCAGCTGCCGCCCGCGACCTTCTCCGGCGGCGAGCAGCAGCGCGTCAACATCGCGCGCGGCTTCATCTCGGACCTGCCGATCCTGCTGCTGGACGAGCCCACCGCCTCGCTCGATGCCGCCAATCGCGCCGTCGTCGTCGAACTGGTCGCTGAAAAGAAGCGTCAGGGCGTCGCCATGGTCGCTATTGTCCATGACGACGAAATCCGTCATCTGATTGCGGACCGTATCGTCGACGTGACCTCGTTCGCGGCTGCTGCCTGAAGGACCGTTTGAAATGACCGCCAAGCAAGACACCATCATCGGCAACGCCCGGCTGGTCCTCGCCGATCGCGTGATCGAGCAGGGCTGGGTCGCGATCGCTGATGGCAGGATCGCCGAGATCGGCGAGGGCAGGGCGCCTGTGGGTGCCGAGGACGCGGGCGGCGACCTGATCATGCCCGGCCTGATCGAGCTCCACACCGACCACCTCGAAGCGCACTACGTGCCGCGGCCGAAGGTGTTCTGGAATCCGGTCGCCGCCGTCATCTCCTATGACGGCCAGCTCGCGACCTCGGGCATTACCACCGTGTTCGATTCGCTCCGGGTCTGGCGCGAGGACGGCGCCGAGGAAGTCGACGGCCGCGCCGGCGTGCTCGCCGCCGCGATCACGACTGCGCGCGACGCCAGCCTGCTGCGCGCCGACCACTTCCTGCACCTGCGCTGCGAGATCCCGATGCCGAGCGTGGTCGAGGAGGCCAAGGAGCTGATCGACCGTCCCGACGTCAAGTTGATGTCGCTGATGGATCACACGCCGGGTCAGCGCCAGTTTCGCGACGAGGTCAAGCTGCGCGACTATTATCGCGGCAAGGGCGGCGGCAAGACCGATGCCGAGCTCGACGAGCTGTTCGCAAAGCGCTTCGAGTATCAGAAGCAATATGCGGCGAACAACATGCGCGAGATCGTGGCGCTGGCGCATCAGTACAAGATCCCGCTGGCAAGCCACGACGACACCACCGACGAGAACGTGGTCGACGCCGTCAACGACAAGGTCGCGGTGGCGGAGTTCCCGACCACGCTGGAGGCCGCGCGCGGCCTGCACCAGGCTGGTATCGACATCCTGATGGGCGCGCCCAACGTCGTGCGCGGCGGCTCGCATTCCGGCAACATCGCTGCGGTCGATCTCGCCCGCGAAGGCCTGCTCGATATCCTGTCGTCGGACTACATCCCCTCGAGCCTCCTGATGGGCGCGCTGCAACTGCCGGAGCATGTGCCGGCGATCGATCTCGCTTCGGCGGTACGCACCGTGACGAAAGCGCCCGCCGAAGCGGTCGGCCTCACCGACCGCGGCGAGATCGCGACCGGCAAGCGCGCTGACCTGATCCGCGTGCACGTTGCCGGCAGCGTTCCCGTCGTCCGCAGCGTCTGGCGCGAAGGGGGGAGGGTCGCATGACCGATGCGTCCGTCGTCGCCGATCGGCGCGCCGGAATCGGTCCCGGCCGGCTGATCCTGGTGGTCGGCCCGAGCGGTGCCGGCAAGGATACGCTGCTGGGGTTCGCCAAGGCGGCCTGTGGCGATGATCGCGATGTCGTGTTTCCCCGTCGGCTGATCACCCGCCAGGCCTCGGCGTCGGAGGACAATGAGGAGGTCAGCGCGGAAAGCTTCCAGCGCGCGGTAGCCGCCGGCGACTACGCCATGCACTGGGAAGCGCACGGCCATCGCTACGCGCTGTCGCGGTCGATCAACGACGATTTAGGCGCCGGACGCACCGTGATCGCGAACGTCTCGCGCACCGTGATCGCCGCGGCGCGCCGCAACTATGCCAATGCTGTCGTGGTGCTGGTCACGGCGCCGCCGGATGTGCTGGCCGCGCGGCTCGCAATGCGGGCGCGCAGCAGCGACGGCCTTCTCGAGCAGCGGCTGGCCCGCACCGTCGACGAGAGCACGTCGACGCCCGATTTCACCATCGTCAATTCCGGCACCGCCGACTATCATGCGCGACAGCTTGTCCGCATCATCAAGGGCGAACGCTGGGACGACTAGAGCGTTTTCGAGCGAAATGGATACCGGTTCGCGTCAAGAAAATGCGTCGAAAGGCAGCAAAGGGAGAAGAGCACGAATGACGGTGATCGAAACGGTCGAACAGTTGGAAGCCATCTACGGCGCCACCAATGACGCCTCGACCGTGAAAGTCGCCGACCACGTCACGCCGCTCTATCGTGTGCTCATCGAGAAGTCGCCGTTCGTGTCGCTTGCCACCGCAGGCCCCGAAGGGCTCGATTGCTCGCCGCGCGGCGATCTGCCGGGCTTCGTGCGCATCCATGATGCGAAGACGCTGATGATGCCGGATCGCCGCGGCAACAATCGCTGTGATTCGCTGCGCAACATCGTTCGCGATCCCCGCGTTGGCTTGCTGTTCCTGATTCCCGGCTCGGGCAGCACGCTGCGCGTCAACGGCCGCGCCTATGTCACGGCCGAGCCGGAGCTGCTCGCCTCCTTCACGATGGAAGGCAAGGCACCGCGCACGGTGATCGTGATGCATGTGGAGGAGATCTATTTCCAGTGTGCGCGCGCGATCGTGCGCTCCGATCTCTGGAATCCGGACAAGCGGGTCGATCCGAAGGTCTTGCCGACGCCGGGCCAGATTCTCGCCGAGATGAGCGAGCACACGGTCGGCGGCGAAAAATACGATCGGGAATGGCCGGAGCGCGCGCGGCAGACGATGTGGTGACGCGCCCGGATGGCTGGGAAGCATGATCCGGAAAAGTGCGAAGCGGCTTTCCGAAAGATCATGCTCAAACAAAAGTGCTATAGCGCGCTGACGATTGAACCCATCGCGCTTTAGGCTTCAGTCCGGTCTTCCCAATCCTCCCAGGTCACGTCAGCATTGATCTCGAGGTAGCGCGCAACGGCAACGCCGATGGTCGGGAAGAAGTTGTTCTCGCCAAGCTGCGCCAGCAGGCCGAATTTCTTCAGCTTGTCCTTGACGGGGTCCTTGAGCTCGGCAAAGCACAGCTCGATCTTCTGTGCGTGCAATGCCTCGTCGAGCTCGGCGAGAATGTCGCCGGCGGTCACGTCCACGCTGGTGACCGGCTCGGCCGTGACCACCAGCCAGCGCACCGCCGTCGGGGATTTTGCCACCGCATCCAGCGCGCGTTCCTTGAAGAACTCGGCATTGGCAAAGAACAGCGGCGCATCCCATCGGAACAGCACCAGACCGGGGACCTGGCGCGCATCCGGGTATCGCGTGATGTCGTGATAGCCCTTCACGCCGGAGGCGCGGCCCAGCACGGCGGAATGCGGCCGCCAGCCGTCCCACAGGAATTCGACGATCGCGAGCACGATGGCGAGGCCTATTCCCGGAATCACGCCGAGCACGGCTACGCCGACGAAGCAGACCATCGATAGCCAGAACTCCCACTGCTGAATGCGGTAGATTCGCCTGAGGTCGCTGATCTCAAACAGGCCGAGCGCAGCAGCGATGACGACGGCGGCCAATGCTGCGTTGGGCAAGTGCTGCAGCAAATTCGGCGCTATCAGCAGCAGGAAGGCGATGGCCAGCGCGCCGATGACGCTGGTCAATTGCGTGCGCGCTCCGGCAGCTTCCGCAACGGGCGTGCGCGATCCGCTGCTGCTGATCGGAAAACCCTGAAAGAAGCCGGCCGCCAGATTCGCCGCGCCGAGTCCCACCATCTCCTGATTGGGATCAACGCGATCGCCCAATCGTCCCGCATAGGCGCGCGACAGCACGCTGGTATCGGCGAACGACACCAGCGCGACGGCGCTGCCGCCGATCAGCACCTGCACGACGTCGCCATAGCCGATCCTGGGAATGGCGAATCCCGGCAAGCCCTGGGGAAGCGAACCCAGGACGGTCACGCCGAAGCGGGCCCCGAGATCGAAAACCCCGGTGACGACCGTCGCCGCGACGACGGCAATCAGAATGCCGGGCAACCGCTTGTTCCGGGCGAGCAGCAGGATCACCGCCAGCGTCGCAAGGCCGATCCCGAGGGTCGCCCAATTCGTCTTTCCGTCGACGATTGCTCCGACGACCGCCCAGAGACTGCGCAGAGGTCCATCGCCTTCAATGGAAAAGCCGAACAGCTTTGGCAGCTGGCTGATCAGCACGGTCAGGGCTATTCCGTTCATGTAGCCGTAGCGGATCGGCTTGGAGAGAAGCTCGGTCAGGAATCCCAGCCGCGCGATGCCCGCGACGATGCATATCGTCCCAGAGACGACCGCCATCATGGCGGCCAGGGTTGCCGCACGCATCGGATCGCCGCCAGACAGCGGAACGACGACGCCGAGGATGATGGCCGCAAGCGCCGAGTCCGGCCCAAGGACAAGGATGCGGCTCGGCCCGAACAGCGCGTAGACCAGCAGCGGGATGATCGTCGCATAGAGCCCGTAGATGCCGGGCAGGCCGGACGCTTCCGCATAGGCGATGCCGACCGGGACCAGCATGGTCGCGAGCACAAGCCCGGCGACGATGTCGTGTGGAAGCCACGCCGCTTGATATCGACGCAGCGTGGTGAGACCTGGCAGCCAGCCGGTCCAATGCTTCATCGCCGGTCACTCCCAACGTCGTTGGGGCCGCAGGCGCTTGACGTGAACCGCTCTACCCCTTCAACCGCTCTACCCCTTCGCCTGCTCATCAAACGCCTTCAGCGACACCGCTGCAATCTCGCGCAGCGCGTTGCGGTCGGCACCCGAGGAAGCCATCACGCACATGCCTGATGTCACCGCGGAGAGATAGCGGGCAAGGGTGGCCGGATCGGCGCTTTCGCCCAGGTCGCGTTCGGCCTTCGCGCGGACAAAACGCTCGTGCAACTGGTCCTCGTTCTGGGCGCGGCGCGCGGCCAGTTCGAAGGGAACGTTCTCGGAGCCGGTGCCGCAGGCGATGCCACCTTGCACCAGCAGGCAGCCGGGCGGATTGGCAGGATCGGTCTGGGCGTCCGCGTGCTCCATCAGAAATCGTTCGGCCACCTCTCGGGCGGTGGAGGCGCCCAAAACCTTTTCCATCCAGGCGTCGCGCTTCTCGGTGTAGCGGTCGAGCGCGGCCTTCAGCAGGCCCTCCTTGTTGCCGAAGCAGGCGTAGAGACTGGGCGGGTTGATGCCCATGGCCTCGGTGAGCTGGGCAATGGTCGCGCCCTCATAGCCATGGCGCCAAAACACTTCCATCGCCTGGTCCAACGCGGCGTCCGCGTCGAAAGCGCGGGGGCGTCCCATTCCCATTTTTCGTTGCTCCGTAAGCCGGGTGCCGTTTCTATGACGGATTGTCCCTGGCTTATCCTCTTGTTGCACGTGATGTTTTTCCGCGACTTCCCATTTCCCCATGAATGAGATAAGAAATTCATAGTGCTCGATACATAAGTATCTTGCGAACCGGCATCCAGCTCCACATCTGTAGTGAACACTACATATCTGGAGCGCGCAAATGCCCTCGTCAATCCAAAATCCCCGTTCCGGCCGCTTCCGACGTGTCGTCGGCGGTATCGTGATCCTTGGCGGCCTCGCGGTGGCCGGTTCGATCGCGACCGGCCACTATTTTCATGCCGCACAGGCGACCGCGACTGCCGCAGCTCCCGAGCCGGCGGTCCCGGTCACCGTCGCCGTGATCCAGCCGCGGTCGACCACGCTGTTCGATGACTTCTCGGGCCGGCTCGAAGCCGTCGACCGTGTCCAGCTCCGGCCGCGGGTGGCCGGTGCGATCCTTTCGACCAACTTCACCGAGGGCGCGCTGGTGAAGTCCGGCGACATCCTGTTCAAGATCGACCCCGCGCCGTACGCGGCCGAGGTCGATCGCGCCCAGGCTCAGCTCGAGGCCGCCAAGGCCCGCGTCGTGTTCACGACCAGCGAAGTCGAGCGCGGCGCGCAGCTGGTCGGCAACAACATCGTGACCAAGCGCGATTTCGACCAGCGCGACAACGCCAACCGCGAAGCCATCGCCAATGTGAAGGCGGCCGAGGCGACGCTCCAGACCGCAAAGCTCAATCTCGACTACACCGAGGTGCGCGCCCCCGTGGACGGCCGCGTCGGCAAGATCGAGGTCACCGTCGGCAATCTCGTCGCCGCCGGTACCGCGTCCCCGGTCTTGACCTCGCTGGTCTCGGTCAATCCGATCTACGCCTCGTTCGATGCGGATGAAGAGCTCGTGCTGCGCGCGCTGAACTCGATCGCGGATGCCTCCGGCAGGCGCGGCGAGCTCGACCAGATCCCGGTCGAGATGACCACGTCGGGCGGCCTGTCCGCGAAGGGCCACATCCAGCTCATCGATAACCAGGTCAACGGCCAGAGCGGCACCATCCGTGTCCGCGCGGTATTCCGCAACGAGGACGGGCGCCTCATCCCCGGCCAGTTCGCCCGCGTGCGCATGGGCCAGCCGAAGCAGCAGGCAGTCGTGATGATCGACGAGCGCGCGATCGGCACCGACCAGGACAAGAAGTTCGTGATGGCGGTCGGCGACGACAACCGCGCCGTCTACCGGCCAGTCACGCTCGGCGGCACCGTCGATGGGCTTCGTATCGTCACCTCGGGCCTGAAGTCCGGCGAGCGCATCGTCGTGAACGGACTACAGCGCGTGCGTCCGGGTGCGCTTCTGAAGATGGAAGTCGCCGAAATGGGCGCGCGCAGCATGCAGCAGGCATCCACTGAAACCAACCAGCACGTCGTGCAGCGCTAGGCGCTGCGCGCGGGGGCGGAGCCATGAATCTCTCGAAGTTTTTCATCGACCGTCCGATCTTCGCCGGCGTGCTGTCGGTGCTGATCTTCCTGGCGGGGCTGATCTCGCTGTTCGCGATGCCGATCTCGGAATACCCGGACGTGGTGCCGCCCTCGGTCGTGGTGCGCGCGACCTATCCCGGCGCCAATCCCAAGGTGATCGCGGAGACGGTGGCAACCCCGATCGAGGAGCAGATCAACGGCGTCGAGAACATGCTCTACATGTCGAGCCAGGCGACCACCGACGGCGCGATGACGCTGACGGTGACGTTCCGGCTCGGCACCGACCCCGACAAAGCGACGCAGCTGGTGCAGAACCGCGTGCAGCAGGCCGAGCCGCGCCTGCCGTCCGTGGTGCGCCAGCTCGGCATCATCACCAAGAAGTCGTCGCCCGACCTTACCATGGTCGTGCACCTGCTGTCGCCGAACGGCCGCTACGATATGACGTATCTGCGCAATTATGCGGTGCTCAACGTCAAGGACCGGCTGGCGCGGATCGACGGCGTCGGCGACGTCCAGCTTTATGGCGCCGGCGACTATTCGATGCGGGTCTGGGTCGATCCTCAGAAGGCCGCCGAGCACGGCCTGACCGCGAGCGACATCGTGCGCGCGATCCAGGCGCAGAACGTCGAGGCCGCCGCCGGCGTGGTCGGCTCCTCCCCGAACGTCAAGGGGATCGACCTGCAGCTCTCCGTCAACGCCGAGGGACGGCTATCGACCGAAGAGCAGTTCGGCGACATCGTGGTCAAAACCGGCGCACGCGGCGAGGTCGTACGCTTGCGCGACGTCGCGCGCGTCGAGCTTGGCGCCTCCGAATACGGCCTGCGCTCGCTGCTCGACAACAAGCAGGCGGTGGCGATCCCGATCTTCCAGGCGCCCGGTTCCAACGCGCTGCAGATTTCCGACAACGTTCGCGCCACCATGGCCGAGATCAAGAAGAACATGCCCGAGGGCGTGTCCTACCAGATCGTCTACGACCCCACCCAGTTCGTGCGTTCCTCGATCGAAGCCGTCATCCACACGCTGCTGGAGGCCATCGCCCTTGTCGTGCTGGTGGTGATCCTGTTCCTCCAGACCTGGCGCGCCTCGATCATCCCGCTCCTGGCCGTGCCGGTGTCGATCGTCGGCACGTTCGCGGTGATGCACGTGTTCGGCTTTTCCATCAACGCGCTGAGCCTGTTCGGCCTGGTGCTCGCGATCGGCATCGTCGTCGACGATGCCATCGTCGTGGTCGAGAATGTCGAGCGCAACATCGAGTCCGGCCTGTCGCCGCGCGATGCCACGTACCAGGCGATGCGCGAGGTGTCGGGTCCGATCATCGCAATCGCCATGGTGCTGATCGCGGTGTTCGTGCCGCTGGCCTTCATCTCCGGCCTCACCGGGCAGTTCTACAAGCAGTTCGCGCTGACGATCGCGATCTCGACCGTGATCTCGGCCGTCAACTCGCTGACGCTGTCGCCGGCGCTGTCGGCGCTGCTGCTCAAGGGCCACAACGAGCCGAAGGACAAGCTGACGCTGGTCATGGAAAAGAGCCTCGGCTGGTTCTTCCGCGGCTTCAACAAGGCCTTCACGCGCTCCTCCGAGAACTACAGCGGCAGCGTTGGCAAGGTGATCTCGGGCAAGGCCGCCGTGATGGGCCTCTATGTGCTGCTGATCGGCTTGACGGGCGTGCTGTTCAAGCAGGTGCCGAGCGGCTTCGTGCCGGGACAGGACAAGCAGTACCTCGTCGGCTTCGCCCGCCTGCCCGATGGCGCGACGCTCGACCGGACGGAAGAAGTCATCCGCAAGATGAGCGACATCGCGCTGACCCAGCCTGGCGTCGAGAGCTCGGTGGCATTCCCGGGCCTGTCGATCTCCGGCTTCACCAACTCGTCCAACGCCGGCATCGTGTTCTCGACGCTGAAGCCGTTCGACGAACGCAAGGATCCCTCGCTCAGCGGTCCCGCCCTCGCGGCCGAGCTGAACAAGAAGTACGCGGGCATCCAGGAAGCCTTCATCGCCATGTTCCCGCCGCCGCCGGTCAACGGCCTCGGCACCATCGGCGGCTTCAAGCTGCAGATCGAGGACCGCGCCGGTCTCGGCTATGACGCCTTGAACGAAGCGACGAACGCATTCATGGCTGCGATGCAGAATGCGCCGGAGATCGCCGGCGTGTTCTCGAGCTTCCAGGTCAACGTGCCCCAGCTGTTCGCCGACATCGACCGCACCAAGGCGCTGCAGCTTGGCGTCCCCGTCACGGAAGTGTTCAACACGCTCCAGATTTACCTGGGCTCCTATTACGTCAACGACTTCAACAAGTTCGGCCGCACCTATTCGGTCTATGTGCAGGCCGACGCGCCGTTCCGCGCGCGCGCCGACGACATCAGGCAGTTGAAGGTGCGCTCGTCCTCGGGCGACATGGTGCCGTTGTCCGCCCTGCTCACGATCCGCCAGAGCGCGGGTCCGGAGCGTGCGATCCGCTACAACGGCTTCCTGTCCTCGGACATCAACGCGGCGGCCGCGCCCGGCTTTTCATCAGGCCAGGCGCAGGAGGCGGCGACGCGGATCGCCGCAGAGGTGCTGCCGCCAGGCTTTGCCTTCGAATGGACCGACCTGACCTATCAGGAGTTCATCGCCGGCAATTCCGGCATGTGGGTGTTCCCGCTGGCGATCCTGTTGGTGTTCCTGGTGCTGGCCGCGCTCTATGAGAGCCTGACCCTGCCGCTCTCGATCATCATGATCGTGCCGATGGGCCTCCTGGCAGCGATGTTCGGCGTCTGGATCTCCAAGGGCGACAACAACGTCTTCACCCAGATCGGCTTGATCGTGCTGGTCGGCCTCTCCGCCAAGAACGCGATCCTCATCGTCGAATTCGCGCGGGAGCTCGAATTCGCAGGCCGCACGCCGATCCGGGCCGCGATCGAGGCGAGCCGGCTGCGGCTGCGTCCGATCCTGATGACGTCGATGGCGTTCATCATGGGCGTCCTGCCGCTGGTGCTCTCGACCGGCGCCGGTTCGGAAATGCGGCGAGCCATGGGCGTTGCCGTGTTCTCCGGCATGATCGGCGTCACGGTGTTCGGCCTGTTCCTGACGCCGGTGTTCTATGTGCTGCTGCGGACCGTCACCGGCATGAAGCCGCTGACGCACCACGGCGAGACGACTATCCCTGGAAAAGCACACGCGGCATGATGCCGCGTGTGTAACCTTCGTGTTATTTTGAAGAGGTCAGGCTGCGATATCGAGCAGCAGAAGCGATGAACCGCGGACCAGCACCTTGCGGCCCGCGGGCGTCAGTTCAAACGAATCGCCGCGCACGGCGACATAGCCGAGCGTGATCAGGCTCTCGACGGCAAAGCGGTTCAGCCGTGAAGGGTTTGCTGCGGGAGCCCGCAACGCTTTCAGCGCATCCCACTGATCGGGTCTGAGTTCGAATTCTTCGCTCATCGGTCCAGGCACTCCAGAAGTTCTTGGCGAGCGAGATACAGAGCGCAGATGAATTTCGTGCGACCACAACGAGTTAGGATTTCGATTTATGTGGACGCGTCGTCACATCGCCGTGTCATTGGAATACTTCAATTTTTTCGAATCGTTGCGGCGCAATAACGCGTGATTTCGTCACAGTGATTAATCCCAAATTGTCACACAGGTTAATCGTCTCGATTAACCGCGCCGCACACTCGCGCCGCCGTCCACCGGCAGCGTCACGCCGGTGATGAAGTTCGCCTCGTCGGACGCCAGAAACAGTGCGGCGTTGGCGACGTCCCATCCGGTGCCCATCTTCCTGCGCAGCGGCACCTTGCTGTCGCGTTCGGCTTCGACCTCGGCGCGGGTCTTGTGCCATTCGCGGGCGCGGGTGTCGACGGCCATCGGGGTGTTCATCAGGCCGGGCAGGATGACGTTGGCGCGGATGCCGTATTCCGCGTTCTGATAGGCGAGCTGTTCGGTGAAGGCAATCATCGCGGATTTGGTGGCCTTGTAGGCGACATAAGGATACGTCGTGATCGCGGCCATCGAGGAGATGTTGATGATGGCGCCGCTTCGTTGAGCGCGCATGATCGGGATCACTTCCTTCGCGGCGAGTATGCAGCTCTTCAGATTGATGGCGACGACGCGGTCGAACGCTTCCTCGGTCAGTTGCAGCAGCTCGGCGTCGCCGCCGGACAGGCTGACGCCGACATTGTTATGCAGCACGTCGATCCGGCCCCAGCGCGATTGCGCGTCGGCCACCATCGCCTTGATGTCGGCAGCCTTGGTCACGTCGGCCTTGAAGGCGACTGAAGTGCCGCCCTTGGCCGCGATCAGGTCGACGGTCTCCTGCGCCGATGCCAGATTGTGATCGACGCACAGCACCTTCGCGCCTTCGCGCGCGAAGGTGAGCGCGGTGGCGCGGCCGTTGCCCATGCCTTCGCCGGGACTTTGGCCGGCACCCACGACGATAGCGACGCGATCTTGCAGGCGCATGTCACTTCACTCCCTGTAGCGGGTACTGCTGCAGTACCTCCTTGTAGTAAGGCTCGTTGTCGATCTGCATGGTGGCGAGCACCCGCACCACGGCGCAGTAGAATGCGATCGTCAGCACGAGGTCGGTCATGTGCTCGTCGGACAGCTCGCGCTTGATCTCGGCGAAGGTCGCCTCCGACATCGCGAGCTCGCGCACCATCTCGCGGGCGCCCTTCAGGATGGCTTTCGCCAGCGGCTCGAGCTTCGACGGCTGGCCTTTGGTCTCCGCGATCAGGCCCTGGATATCCTCGTCGGTGACGCCGAACTCCTTGCCGATCTTCACATGGTGGGTGAATTCGTATTCCGACTGCTCGAGCCAGCCGACCTGCAGGATCGCGAGTTCGCGCAGCCTGGGATCGAGCTTGCTCTTGAAGCGGATATAGCCGCCGACGCCGTTGAAGGCGCGCGCCATGTCCGGCGAGTTCACCAGCAGCTTGTGCAGATTGGTATTGCGCTTGAGCATGTCGCGATATTCGGGGGCGACCTGATCGGCTTCGAGATAGGGCAGGCGGGCCATTATTGTTGTCCTTTTTCGGCGGCTTGCGGGAGAGACGGCTGTTGTTTCAGCCGTAGAGGGCTTTGTGCTCGCTTTCGTAGTTGGCGTAGGAATCCTTCATGCTGGCGCCGTTGAGCAGCATCGTTGCGACCACCGCGTTGTCGGCATCGAACACGGTCGAGCGCACCCACATGCTCTCGGTGCGCTTGCTGCCGGAGAGCGCCGCGACCTCGCGCTCGACCCAATAGGTCTCGCCGGGAAAGAGCGGCCCGCGCAAAACACGGATCTCCTGGTCGGCGAACAGCCCGACCGCGGGGCCGCGGACCGGCAGCCGGTCCTCGCGCGCGCGGTACTGGAACAGCACGCTCAGCATCTCCATCGGAATGATGGGCTTGCCCCAGGGATTGTGCTCCAGCGAATAATAGTCCGAAGGCTCGGTGATCACCCTGAGCTTGTCGGCCAGCGAAAACGGATAGAGATCGCCCATGTTCTGGTCGAAATCCATCTTGATCGCCTGCCGCGGCGTCTTCATGCCGACCTTGATGTCGGCGAGGATCACGGGATCGGTCAGTGGCTTCAATTCGCCGAGCCGGTGACTGAGCGCCGTCTCGCTGCCGTCGCCGTCGATCGAGGCCGTGCCGCGCAGCACCTCGGTGCCGTCGCGCTTGACCATCGCGATCGTGCAAACGGTCTGGCCCGGCTTCGGCTTCTCGATCTGGGCCTGCACCTCTTCGCCTTCGAACACCGGGTTGCGGTAATGCGCCGAGAGGCATCCGGTCATGAACCAGGCGCGGCCCCAGATCCGCTCGCACAGCGGCGCGAACTGGCTGAAATGGGTCGGCCCTTCGATGGTGCCGCCCTTGAAGCCGAGCTTCTGGGCGGTTGCGTCGTCGTGGATCGAGGCGTGCGCGTCGTAGGTTTGCGCTTGCAGCATCTGCTTCGGGCTGCGCCAGGGACCCACCAGCAGATCACCGTTCTCCACGATTTCCGTCGTGAACGCGGATTCGACTGTAATCATCCTTGGTCTCCCTTTGCGCGCCACCGTTTCAAAGATGCCGGGGTTCGGCAAGGCCTCGCAGAGCAACAAGGCCTCGCAGAGCGACAAGGCCTCGCATGCGCAACATGAGATATGTGCTGCGGCCATGGAACGGAGCTGTTCATGCATAACAAAATCAGTGCATGCTGATGCATGATCATTTCGGAAGATAATCAGACCGGTTCGGACCGGCGTGGCTGACTGACGGGGAAACTGATGGCGTTGATGGAAGTTGGACTGGACGACAAGTACCGGTTGGATACGAAACGAATCTTTCTGTCCGGCACGCAGGCTCTGGTTCGACTGCCCATGTTGCAGCGCGAACGCGACCGGCTCCAGGGGCTCAACACCGGCGGCTTCATCTCGGGCTATCGCGGTTCCCCGCTCGGCATGTACGACCACGCATTGTGGCGGGCGAAGTCGCACCTCCAGCAGCACGACATCGCCTTCGTGCCCGGCCTGAACGAGGACCTAGCTGCAACCGCCGTGTGGGGCAGCCAGCAGGTCGGCCTGTTTCCTGGCGCCAAGGTCGATGGCGTGTTCGGCATCTGGTACGGCAAGGGCCCCGGCGTCGACCGCTCGGTGGATGCGCTCAAGCATGCCAATGCGGCCGGCACCTCGCTGAACGGCGGCGTGCTCGCGCTTGCCGGCGACGACCACGGCTGCCAGTCCTCGACGCTGGCGCATCAGAGCGAGCAGGTGTTCGCCGCGGCGCTGATCCCCGTGATCAATCCCGCGACGCTGCAGGACTATCTCGACCTCGGCCTCTACGGCTTCGCGCTGTCGCGCTTCTCCGGCTGCTGGGTCGGCTTCAAGGCGATCAGCGAGACCGTGGAGAGCTCGGCGTCCATCTACAGCGATCCCGAACGCATCCAGATCAGGCTGCCCGACGATTTCGAGATGCCGCCCGGCGGCCTCAACATCCGCTGGCCCGATCCGCCGCTCGAAGCCGAGCGCAGGCTGCACGGGCCCAAGATGGAGGCCGTCGCGGCCTTCGCCCGCGCCAACCAGCTCGACCGCATTGTGCTCGATTCAAAGCCGGCGCGGCTCGGCATCGTCGCGACCGGCAAGGCCTATCTCGACCTGCGCCAGGCGCTCGCCGATTTCGGCATCACCGATGCCGATGCGCAGGCGCTCGGGCTGCGCATCTACAAGGTGGCGCTGACCTGGCCGCTCGAAGCGCGCGGCGCGCGCGCCTTCGCCGAAGGTCTTCAGGACGTGCTGGTGGTCGAGGAGAAGCGCGGCTTCATCGAAGACCAGCTGATGCGCATCCTCTACAATATCGACGCGTCCAGGCGCCCGACCGTCACGGGCAAGCGCGACGAGCGCGGCGCGCCGCTGCTGCCGAGCGAGGGCGAACTGACACCGACCATCGTCGCGGCCGCACTGGTGGCGCGTTTGCGCAAGCTCGGCCATCATAGCCCGGTGCTGGAGCAGCGTTTGGCAAAACTCGAGGCGTTCGATCGCCCGGCCGAGGGCACGGGCACCGCGAAGCTGCAGCGTACGCCGTATTTCTGCTCGGGCTGCCCGCACAACACGTCGACGCGCGTGCCCGAGGGCAGCCGCGCCATGGCTGGCATCGGCTGCCACGGCATGGCCCTGTCGGTGCCGAACCGCAACACCCAGACCATCTCGCATATGGGCGCCGAGGGCGTGAACTGGATCGGCCAGTCGCCCTTCACGAGCGAGCAGCACATCTTCCAGAATCTCGGCGACGGTACCTATACGCATTCCGGGCTGCTGGCGCTGCGCGCGGCATCGGCCGCCGGCATCAACATCACCTACAAGATCCTCTACAACGATGCCGTGGCGATGACCGGCGGCCAGCCGGCCGAAGGCGCCTTCAACGTCGCGCAGATCGCGCACCAGGTCGCGGCTGAAGGCACCAGGAAGCTTGCGATCGTCTCGGACGATCCGGGCAAGTATCCCCAAGGCAACTACTTCCCGCAAGGCGCGACCATCCATCACCGCCGCGAGCTCGATGCCGTGCAGCGCGAGCTGCGCGACATCAAGGGCCTCACCGTCATCGTCTACGACCAGACCTGCGCCGCCGAAAAGCGTCGCCGCCGCAAGCGCGGGCTGTATCCCGATCCCGCCAAGCGCGCCTTCATCAACGAGCTCGTCTGCGAAGGCTGTGGCGACTGCTCGCAGGCTTCCAATTGCGTCTCGGTGCAGCCGCTCGAGACCGAGTTCGGCCGCAAGCGCCAGATCGACCAGTCGAACTGCAACAAGGACTTTTCCTGCGTCGAGGGCTTCTGCCCGAGCTTTGTCACGGTGCAGGATCCCAAGCTGCGCAAGGCCGACCGCACCGCGGCCGATCCCAAGGCGTTGTTCGCCGATTTGCCGACGCCGCCTGCGGCCGCGTTGAGCAATCCCTACAACATCCTCGTGACCGGCATCGGCGGCACGGGCGTCATCACCATCGGCGCGCTGCTCGGCATGGCCGCCCATGTCGACGGCCGCGGCTGCTCGGCGCTGGATTTCACCGGCCTGTCGCAGAAGAACGGCGCGGTGATGAGCCATGTGCGGCTCGCGCCCGCCTCCGACATGCTGACCACGGTTCGCATCGCGCCGGGCAATGCCAACCTGATCCTCGGCTGCGACCTAGTCGTCGCCACCAGCGTGCCGGCCCTGAGCCGCGCCGAGCGCGGCGTTACCCGCGCCGTGGTCAACGCCGATCTCTTGCCGACCGCGAGCTTCGTGATCGATCCCGATATCGACTTCGAAGCCAGCTCGATGCGCGATGCGCTGAACGGCGCGGTGACGCCAGGCGATCTCGACATCATCGACGCCACGGGCATTGCCGCCGCGCTGATGGGCGACAGCATCGCGACCAATCCCTTCATGCTCGGCTTCGCCTTCCAGAAAGGCGCGATCCCGCTGTCGCTGGAGGCCCTGCTGCGCGCCATCGAGATCAACGGCGCCGCGATCGAGATGAACAAGACTGCTTTCTCATGGGGCCGGCTCGCCGCACATGATCTGCAACGCGTGGTCAGCGCCGCGCGCTTCAAGAGCGCCGGCGCCGCGCCGGCCAAGAAGACGCTCGATGAGGCGATCGCGTTCCGCGCCAAATTCCTCACCGACTATCAGGATGCGGCCTACGCCAAGCGTTATCTCGACGATGTCGCGCGCGTCCGCACCGCCGAGGCGGCGGCCGCGCCGGGCTCGCAGGACCTGACCGAGGCCTTCGTAAAGGGCCTGTTCAAGCTGATGGCCTACAAGGACGAGTACGAGGTGGCGCGGCTCTATTCCGACGGCGAGTTCAGCAAGGCCTTGAGGGAGCAATTCCAAGGCAATTCCGGTCTGAAGGTCCTGCTGGCGCCGCCGCTGCTGGCCCAGCGCGATCCCGTCACCGGGCGGCTGCAGAAGCGCGAATTCGGTCCGTGGATTTTCACCGCGTTCGGCATGCTCGCGAAGCTGAAGGGCCTGCGCGGCACCGCCTTCGACATCTTCGGCTATACCGCCGAGCGCAAGATGGAGCGCGCATTGCCGGTCGAGTATTCGGCGATGATCCTGCGTCACCTCGACGGCAGGAAGCCGCTCGACTTGCCGCGCCTCGTGGCGCTGGCGAAGGCTGCGGACCTCGTGCGTGGTTATGGCCACATCAAGGAGGGCAACGTCGCCCGCTATCGCACCGAATGCGCGCGGCTGGAGCGCGCGATCAGCCAGCCGCTGGCGCAGGCGGCCGAATAGGGCAGAGCGTTTTCGAGCGAAGTGGCTACCGGTTCGCGAAGAAAACGCGTCAGAACAAGAATCTGGAGCCACGTTCCGATTCCATCGGAGCGGAGAGGGCTCCAGGCGGCGACCGGGAACTTTCCACGGCCGCCCTGGTTGACCGGTAACCCTGCCTGCAAGCGGTGGCTGGATTCGTACGGCCGAGCCCCTACATGATGGCTGTCTGTTCGAGTGATTTCAGGAGGCCGTTTGATGGTCCTGAAAAACGGTTTTGTTGCAATCGTTTGCGCCGCGTGCCTGACTTGGGGTGGCGTGGCGTTGGCCGACGAGTACGGCCCCAGCGAATTCTTCAGCCTCGATCTCTCCAAGGCGGTGCTGTCGCCGAAGCGGCTTGGCCCGCCGACGCAGTTCGAGCCCGTTCCGGTCGAGGCGAAGACCGACCATGGCCCCGATCAGCATGCAAATGTCGAGCCGCAGGTCGAGGAGCCGAAAGTCGCGCCGAAGAAAGCCGTGCGGACCACCAGGGTGACCGCACCGCACGAGAAGAAGCGCGCGGAAGTGCGCGTGCCCGCCCGCGCCAAGCTCGCGCGCCGCCACTCGAACCCGCTCGATGCGGAGGCCCGCGACACACGGATCCAGACCTGGCCGTGCCGCACCGGCGGCATTTGCAACTGGCATCGGTGAGGCGGCGCTCTCGCGCAGATCCACGTGCGCATCCACAAGAATGTTAAGCCCGTCATCCTTCGAGGCTCGCTCCGCTCGCGCTTCAGGATGACGGGTTTAGATCGAATGCTCGGCGTGCTGCGTTCCAATCGACGTAACCGAGTCATCCCGCCGTCGCAAAACCGTCGGCGGAGAGTCAAGAAACCGTAAGGCCGGAGTCAAGGAGCGCAGGCAAAACCTTCGTTGCGATTCGACGAAGGTTATTCGATGCCGACAGCGATCTCCGCGGGGCGGCGAGGCCTCACCCGGCGCCAGCTTCTGGTGCGCTCGGCGTCGACCGCCGCGCTGGCGGGATTCGGCGCGCTGGCCAAACCATATCTGAGCCGCGCCGCGGATCGGCCGGCGATCGCGGGCATCCAGTCCGGCGACGTCGCAAGCGATTCCGCTGTCATCTGGGCCCGCGCCGATCGTGCCGCGCGGATGCACGTCGAATGCGCCGCGGTCGAAAGCTTCGCCAGCATCCTGCGCGCCGCGTCCGCCGATGCGCTGCCCGAGCGCGACTTCACCGCCAAGCTGCTGCTCAACGGCCTGCCGCCGGGCCAGGACCTGTTCTATCGCGTGCGCTTCGAGGACCGCGACGGCACATCAGGCGAAAGCCGGGTCGGCCATTTCAGAACCGCGCCGGCCGACCGGCGTCCCGTCTCGTTCGTCTGGTCCGGCGACGTCGTCGGGCAGGGCTGGGGCATCGACCCCGCGCGCGGCGGCCTGCGCAGCTACCGCACCATGCTGGGCGAGCGCCCGGACTTCTTCATCCATTCCGGCGATCACATCTACGCCGATTGCACGGTGCCGTCGGAGCAGAAACTCTCCAACGGTGAGATCTGGCGCAACATCGTCACCGAGGAGAAATCCGCCGTCGCACAGAGCCTCGATCAGTTTCGCGGCAATTACAAATACAACCATCTCGACGATCACTTCCGCGCCTTCCACGCCGAGGTGCCGATGTTCGCGCAATGGGACGATCACGAGGTGACCAATGACTGGTCGCCGACCGGCACCACCGATGCGACCGGCTATGAGGCGGACGGCAGCTCGCGCCTGGTGGCGCGGGCGCGCCGCGCCTTCCACGAATTCATGCCGATGCGGCTGATGCCGGAGCGCGATGGCCGGGTCTATCGCAAGATCGCCTACGGCCCGCTGCTCGACGTCTTCATGATCGACATGCGCTCCTATCGTGATTCCAGCTGGAACAAGCAGGGCGATCCGGACCAGGCCTGCATCCTCGGCCAGAGCCAGCTTGCCTGGCTGAAGCGGGAACTGGTGGCGTCGGATGCTGTCTGGAAGGTGATCGCGGCCGACTTGCCGATCGGCCTGATCAGCCTGGACGCCGTCGCGCTCGGCGACGGGCCGCCCGACCGGCGCGAGCACGAGATCGCCGATCTGCTCTCCTCCATCAAGCGCGCCGGCATCTGCAACATCGTCTGGCTCACCGCCGACATGCACTACACCGCCGCGCACTACTACGACCCGAACAAAGCGCGATTCCAGGATTTCGAGCCGTTCTGGGAGTTCGTCTCCGGCCCGTTGCATGCCGGCAGCTGGGGGCCGGGCGAGCTCGACGACACCTTTGGCCCGGTCGCGATGTATCAGCAGGGCTGCTCGGCCGAGCAGGGCGACAATCTCGCGCCGTGCTTCGGGCTGCAATTCTTCGGCCGCGTCGACATCGACGGCAAGACCGGCGTGATGACGGTGACGCTGAAGGACGTCGACAACCACGATCTCTGGTCGGTCGATATCGAGCCGCGGCCGGACGCGCGGCCTGGTCAGATCATGGCGCAGCACATCTAGTGTGCTGAATGCGAAGTTCGTGCGATTTCGCGGCAGCCACTTTCACGAACTTCGTATTCATAAAGCACACTAGAATCATAAGTTTGCTAGTGTCCTTATCGAATCCGAAGTTCGCTCCGAAGGTGCGGCAAATGATGCGAACTTCGGATTCGGGACACTAGCGCCCTCTCTGATCCCGTCGCGACATCTTGATTGCCGGCGTCTTGCCCGAAGGGCCGGTTTGCGGGCAGACTGCGTGTCGGCAGTCCTGCCAATTTCATTCCCAGGAAACGATTTGCTGGCGTGACGTCGTCGATGGCATCGGCGTCCCACGCGTCAGGAGCTATCCATGGAAAATCTGAAAACACAGGGCATCAGCCTGCCCAAGCTTGGCCTCGGTACCTTCCGCATGCAGGGCGATGCCTGCCGCGCCGCAGTCGAGAGCGCGCTGTCGATCGGCTATCGCCACCTCGATACCGCCGAGATGTATGCCAATGAGGAGCCGATCGGCTCGGCCATCGCGGCCTCGAATGTCGCGCGCAAGGAACTGCACGTCACCACGAAGGTCTGGCACGAGAACCTCGCCCCTGACGCGATCCGGCGCGCCTTCGATGCCAGCCTGAAGAAGCTCAGGCTCGACCATGTCGATCTCTATCTCGTGCATTGGCCGTCGAGGAGCATGAAGCTGCCTGCCGTCTTCGAGACGCTGATGAAGCTGAAGGAGGAAGGCCGCACCCGCGCGATCGGCGTCGCCAATTTCACCACCGCGCTGCTCAAGACCGTGGTCGAGGACATCAAGGCGCCGATCGCCTGCAATCAGATCGAATATCACGCGATGCTGGACCAGACGCCGGTGCGCAAATATCTCGCCGCGAAATCGATCCCGCTGGTGGCCTATTGTCCGCTCGCCCAGGGCCGCTTCGCCACCGACGAGACGCTGGCGAAAATCGGCAGCAAGCATGATGCGACCGCTGCACAGGTGGCGCTGAAATGGCTGCTCGATCAGGATGGCGTGGCGGCCATTCCGAAAGCCTCGCGCGCCGAAAGCCAAAAGGCCAACCTCGACGCACTGAAGGTCAAGCTCGACGACGAGGACCGCAAGGCGATTGCGGCGCTGCGCAAGGACATGCGCTGCGTCAATCCGGGGTTTGCGCCGGCGTGGGATTGAGGCCGCTGGCCCTGAGGAAGCAGATAAGAAAAAATGGCTCCGTGAGGAGCCATTTTCCGTTGTGTCGGTCTTTAGTAGTGATGACGCTTGATGATCACCGTCCGGTCATGGCCGTGATGCCAGCCATGATGCCAACCGCGATGCCAGCCACGGTCATGGCGCATTTCGGCGCGTGCGCCCCAGCCGCGGTCCCAGTGATGATGACCGCCATGTCTGATCACGACCGTCTCGGCGCTCGCGATCGACGGAACGGCCACCGCAAGCGCACCAACCGCCGCGAGAACAAAGCCAATCTTTTTCATCTCATCCTCCTCAAACAAGCGAAGAGAAAACCGTACGGAGATTGAAACGTTCCTGAGGAACCAGAGGAGTTTTCTGAACGCTTGTTCAGCAACTGCCTCGAACGCTGCTGCCGTCGCGTGTTGGTAGGCACAACCGATGAGCGAGCGCACGGGCGGCTTTCCCGGCCTTGCCTAACCGCTGCGTCCGACGCATCATCGCGCCATAAAAATCAATGTTCGGGGGGACGTTGCCGTGAGCGAATTTTCACGCCGGGATTTTTTGAAAGTGACGGGATCGGCCGCTGCCGCAGCCCTCGCCGGGCCGGCCGCTGCGGCGATGGGGCCGGACGACAAGTTCGACCTCGTGATCAAGAACGGCGATGTCATCGATCCCAGCCAGTCGCTGCGCGGCAAGCGCGACATCGGCATCCGCTGGGGCATCATCGAGGCGATCGAAGACGAGATCCCGGCTACTCGCGCCACCAGGACCATTGACGCCTCGGGCAAGCTCGTGATGCCGGGCCTGGTCGATCTGCACTGCCACGTCTACCCGTACGGATCGGCGATCGGCATTCCCGCCGACGAGCTGGTGCAATTCCAGGGCACCACGACGGTGGTCTCGGCGGGCGACGCCGGCGTCAACAACCTCGCGGCGCTGCGGCGCTTCATCGTGGCGCAATCGCGGGCGCGGATCTACGCCTTCGTCCACATCGCCAACAACGGCCTGTCGGCATTCCCGGTGGCCGAGCTCTACAACATCGACAACGCCCAAGTCGAAGCCTGTGCGATGGCGCTGGCCGAGAACCCCGACTTCCTGATCGGGGTCAAGGTGCGGATGTCGGAAAACGTCATCTTCAAGCATGGTCTCGAGCCGCTGAAGCGCGGCATTCGGGCCTGCGAGATGTGCGGCTGGCCGGCGCGGATGATGGTGCATATCGGCGGCGTCGAGACCAGGGAGCTGATGTCCGACATCCTCAATCTGCTGCGGCCGGGCGATATCCTGACCCATGCCTATTCCGGTGCGCCGAACGTGTCGGGCGCTTTCACCAATATCGTCCAGGAGGGCAAGCTGTTGCCGGCGGCGCTCGCGGCCAAGCAGCGCGGTGTGCTGTTCGACGTCGGCCATGGCGGCGGCAGCTTCGATTTCACGGTGGCCGAGATCGCGATTCCCGCCGGCTGCGCGCCCGATACGATCTCCTCCGACATCCATGTCTTCTCGGGCAACTCGCCCGGCATCCCGTTCCTGCCGAACGTGATGAGCAAGTTCCTCGCGATGGGCTCGTCGCTGGATCAGGTGGTGGCGATGGCGACCTCGGTGCCGGCGCGGATCATCAACCGGACCCCGAAGATCGGCACGCTGCAGCGTGGCGCGCCCGGCGATGTCGCGATCATGGACCTCGTCGAGGGTCCGGTCTCCTTCGTCGACACCCGCAACAACAAGCGCGACGGCAATCTGCTGCTGAAGCCGGTGCAGACCGTGGTCAACGGCGTGCCGTTCGGCCGGCCCTATCAGGCGCCATTTTCGGTGAGGTGAGGGCAGGTGGAAACATGGATTGCTTCGCTTCAACGACGACGCAACTAGCCGTCATTGCGAGGAGCGTAGCGACGAAGCAATCCAGCTTGCCGCTTGGACCACCTATTCGAAGTCGTTAGCCGCACTTCTCCACATTGGCGCTGCGGGCCGGCACGCCGAATTCCTTGCGGCAGACCTCGGCCAGCACGGCGACGCCCTCGCGGATCTGCTGATGCGTGGGGCTTGCAAAGCACAGCCGCAGCCGCGAGCTGGAATGGCTCTTGTTGGTCGACCATTCCGGCCCCGGATTGATCGAGACGCCGGCGGCAAGCGCGGCTTGGTACAGCTTCAGCGTATCGACCTGGTCGGGCAGCTTCACCCAGAGGAAGATTCCGCCCTTGGGCTCCTCGAACTCGGCGGCCGTGCCGAACTGCTCGTTGAGCGCTTCCATCAGCGTGTCGAGCTTGGCGCGCAGGCCCTTGGTCAGGCGCGGCACATGGGTCGAAAAATGCGGCGCGCAATATTCCGCGAGCACCATCTGCTCGAGCGCGCCGGACCCGGCATCCGTCTTCAGCGACAGCATCCGCGACATCACCTCCCAGGGCGCGACGATGAAGCCGACGCGCAGCGCCGGCGCGATCGACTTCGAGAACGAGCCGATATGGATCACGCCGCCGTTCGGGCTCATCGCGTAGATCGCCGGCGGCCGTTCGCCGCTCCAGATCAAATCGGCATAGCAATCATCCTCGAAGATCGGCACGCCGTATTCCCTTGAGAGCTTCAGCATCTCGGCGCGGCGGCTCTCGGGAAGGATCGAGCCGGTCGGGTTCTGCACCGTCGGGATGGTGTAGATGTATTTCGGCGTGATGCCGCGCCGCTTGTGATCGGCGAGTGCTGCAGCCAGCGCATCGATCCTGATGCCTTCGCGATCGAGGGGAATTCCGACCGCATTGACGCCAAGCCGTGTCAGCCGGTTCAGTGAGCCCTGATAGGTTTCCTGCTCGATCAGCACGGTATCGCCCTTGGCGAGCAGGGTGTGATTGACGAGGTCGAGCGCCTGCAGCGAGCCGGAGACGATCATGATCTCGTCGGGCGTGCAGGCAATCCCGGCGTCGCGCTTCAGCTTCTCGGTCAGGAACTGGCGCAGCGGCAGATAGCCCTGCGGCCCGTGCGCGAGGTTGTAGGTCGCGAGATTCCTGCCCTCGCGCTTCAACACGGCGTTGACCGCCTCCAGCAGCCCGTCGACCGGGACCTGCTCGGAATCGTTGTTGCCGCCGACGAAGCTGTACTTGGCAAGCCCCGTCCAGCGTGCGGCCGGGGCAGGCCGGCCGGCCGGGAGCAGCGGTGCAAAGTCGAACCGGGCTGAGGTGGACATGGATGTTTCGCTCCGTGTTGTTATCGTTGAGAAGGCCGCGGCAAGCGGCTTTCCATGAGGTTAGTTCTTGCCGACCGGCCGGATCGGCCGGCCCTGGCTGATGAAGGCGTAGTGCCCTGCGCCGACACTGCCGACCATCAGGGCCTCGACCGCCGGTTCCGCGATCTCGCCGGCGGCCGCCCAATCGACCACGAAATTCGCGCCGGTGCCGCCGCGGGTATCGGTCGTGGCGATCGCGACCTCGACGGTCGCAAACGGTTTTAGCGCGACCGGCGATTTGAGGTAGCTCTCCACCATCTTGCCTGATGTGTCGAAATAGGCGATCCGCTTCAGCACCAGCGGCTTCGTCTCGGAAGCGTTGTGCACGCTGAGCGTCACCGAAAAATCGGCCCTGAGCTTGCCCTGGCTCATCGACACGCTGGAATACACCGGCACGTAGAATGCACCGGAGGCGGTGAGGCCCTCCGATGGCACCGCCGTCAACGAGTTCGCGAAATTTTGTTCAATACCTGCCGAGGATTGTGCTAGCGCCTCTGACATGCGCACGGTGAGCAGGCAGAGCAAAACTGCGAGAAAAATGCCGCCTGCGCGGATGTGACACATTGCTCGGTTGATCCTCACGCCCGGCCCTCTAGGTTGCGGCAACAGGAAGTCTTTGACGCATGCATGAACTGATTCCCGATATCACGCTCTGTATTCTGTTTGCCTGGATGCTGGGCCTGCTCGCCCATTTCTCCCGGCAACCGCTGATCCTGGCCTACCTTATCGCCGGCTTCTGCATAGGTCCATTCGGCGCCGGCTGGGTCCATTCGCAGGAATCGATCAGCGTCATCTCCGAGCTCGGCCTGATCTTCATGCTCTTCATGATTGGGCTCGAAATCGACCTGAAGAAGATCATCCGTGCCGGCAAGGTCATCCTGTTCGCCGGTGCAGGCGAGCTGATCGGCGGCTGCCTGATCGGCGTGGCGTTCTTTGCCGCTATCGGGCTTGCGATCGGCGGCGGCAAGTTCGATGCGGTCTATCTCTGCGTCGCCTGCGCGCTGTCCAGCACCGTCATCATCGTCAAGGTGCTCTATGAGAAACGCGAGCTCGATACGCTGCCGGGCCGCATCACCCTCGGCGTTCTGGTGCTCCAGGACATCTTCGCGATTCTGTTCCTGGCGGTGCAGCCGAGCCTGGCCAATCTGCAGGTCAGCGTCATCCTGCTCTCGATCGGCCGCGTCGCTGTGCTGGTTGCCGCCGCGCTTCTGGTCAGCCGCTACGTGCTGCCGCGCCTGTTCCATCAGATCGCCCGGCGGCCCGAGTTGATCCTGCTCGGCGCGCTGGCCTGGTGCTTCCTCGTTGCCGAGACCGCCGAGCGGCTCTCGCTGTCGCGCGAGATGGGTGCGCTGATAGCCGGTGTGTCGCTCTCGACCTTCCCTTACGCCCTCGACGTGACCGCCAAGGTCACCACGCTGCGCGACTTCTTCATCACGCTGTTCTTCGTCGCGCTGGGGATGACCATCCCCGTGCCCGGCCTCTCGGTGATCGGACTTGCCTTGATGATCGCGGCGTTCACGGTGGTGAGCCGCCTCGTCACCACCTTCACCCCGCTCTACCTGATGAAGCAGGGCCTGCGCGCCAGCCTGTTGCCGGCGCTGAACCTCGCGCAGATCTCCGAGTTCTCGCTGGTGGTGATCCAGACCGGTATCGCCGACCACCATATCGCCGCGGAGACGGCAAATGCCGCCTCCTTCGCCTTCGTGGTGCTGGCGGTGCTCTCGACCTTCGTGATGGGGCGCAGCGACCAGATCGTGCGCGGCCTGATCGGTCCGTTGAAGCGGATCGGGCTGCGCGACCTCGACCAGGAAGGCCAGGGCCGCGGCGAGGACGGGCACGAGGGCGGCCATGGCGAGGCCCGCCGCGTCGTCATCCTCGGCTTTTTCCGTGCCGCGAGCGCGCTGATCAGCCAGATCGAGCGGCAGAACCAGTCGCTGCTCGAGCAGATCAGCGTCATCGATTTCAACCCGCTGGTATTCCGCACGCTGTCCGACCGTGGCCTGCACGTGATCTACGGCGACATCAGCAATGTCGATACGCTGCTCCATGCCGGCATCGGCAAGTCCGAGATGATCATCCTCAGCGTGCCGGATTCGCTGCTGAAGGGCGCCACCAACGAGAAGCTGGTCCGCCACGTGCGCGCGCTCAATCCGACCGCGCTGATCGTCGCCACGGCCGACCTCCTGGCCGACGTCGGGGCGCTCTACGAGGCCGGCGCCAGCTACGTCACCGTGACCCGGCTCAGCGACGCCGGCGAGCTTTACTCCGTGATCGAGGCGGCCGACGCTGGTCTGCTCGACGACAAGCGCGCCGAGCTGGACGCCCAGCTCAGCGACCGGCGCGAGGTGCTGCCGTAGGCGAGCCTTCTCGACCTCTCCCCATCGGGGAGAGGTCGCGCTGAGAGCGCGGGTGAGGGGCTTAGGTCCCACGAGGGAGCGCAATCCCTCACCCGGATTGCATCTGACGATGCAATCCGACCTCTCCCTATGGGAGAGGTGAAGCGCCCTGGTATCCCTGCCGGACGCATGGCGGGTTGCATAATGATACTGGCGCTGACATCGGAACCCGGCTAATCCACTGCCTGCATATAGCGAGATGTCAGGACAATGGCCGATACCGTCCAGGAAGTCTTGCAGGCCTTTGCCCGGGGTGAGCTCGTGGTCGTCACCGACGACGAGGACCGCGAGGGCGAGGGCGATCTGATCGTCGCAGCCTCGCTCTGCACCGCCGACAAGATGGCCTTCATCATCCGCCATACCTCCGGCATCGTCTGCGCTCCCGTGACGACCGAGGATGCGCGCCGCCTGCGGCTCGATCCGATGGTCGCCCACAACGATTCCGCGCACACCACCGCGTTCACGGTCTCGATCGACTACAAGCCCGATGGCGGCACCGGCATCTCCGCCGAGGAGCGCGCCTCGTGCTGCCGCGCGCTCGCCAATCCCAATGTCGGCGCCAACGACTTCGCCCGGCCCGGCCACATCTTCCCGCTGATCGCAAAGGATGGCGGCGTGTTGCTGCGCTCCGGCCATACCGAGGCTGCCGTGGACCTCTGCAAGCTCTCGGGCCTGCCGCCGGTCGGCGTCATCAGTGAGCTCATGAACGACGACGGCAGCGTGATGAAGGGCGAGCAGGTCGCCCGCTTCGCCGCCCAGCACAAGCTCAAGCACGTCACCATCGCGGATATGATCGCTTACCGCCAGGCGCGCGAAAAGCTGATCGAGCGGGTCTCGACCTTCGTCACCGAGAGCCCGATCGGTCCCTTGCAGGGCTATGCCTACCGCTCGCCGTTCGATTCCATCGCTCACGTCGCCTTCGTCTATAACGGCGTCGGCGACGGCAAGAACGTGCTGACGCGCTTTCACAAGCCGAACATCGTCAAAGACCTGTTCACCGGGCCGGCGCGAATGGAAGCCGTGCTGCGGCACTTCAAGGACGCCGGCCGCGGCGTGCTGGTATATCTGCGCGATGGTGCCGCCGGTGTTCCGGTCGAGCCGGTTGGCGAGCAGAAGACGGCGGAGGCCGACCGCAACCGCCAGTGGCGCGAGGTCGGCGTCGGCGCGCAGATCCTGCGCGACCTCGGCGTCACCTCGATCCGGCATCTCACCTCCTCGGTGCACGACTACAAGGGTCTGTCGGGCTTCGGCATCGAGATCGTGTCGAACGAGAAGCTGGAGACCTGACATTAGTCATTCCGGGTTCGCGCTAGTTCGCGCCCCGGAATGACGGTGAGAGGATCACCAATTGCGCTTCGCAGCATAGCGCTTTAATTTATCCGCCAATTTCCGATAGACGACGCGAAAGGACGTTTCATGAGCGTGCGCCCTCAGGCCAAGGACAAGCCGGCTGCGGCTTCTTTCCAGTGGGACGATCCGTTCCTGCTCGACGAGCAGCTGACCGAAGACGAGCGCATGGTGCGCGACACCGCCCGCGCCTACGCCCAGGACAAGCTGATGCCGCGTGTCGCCAAGGCCTATCTTGAAGAGAAGACCGACCGCGAGATCTTCAATGAGATGGGCGAGCTCGGCCTGATCGGCATCACGCTACCCGAGGAATATGGTTGCGCGAATGCGAGCTACGTCGCCTATGGCCTCGTCGCACGCGAGATCGAGCGGGTCGATTCCGGCTATCGCTCGATGAACTCGGTGCAGTCCTCGCTGGTGATGTACCCGATCTACGCCTATGGCGACGAGAACCAGCGCAAGAAGTACCTGCCGAAGCTCGCCAGCGGCGAGTGGGTCGGCTGCTTCGGCCTGACGGAGCCCGACGCCGGCTCCGATCCCGCCGGCATGAAGACCCGCGCGGAGAAGGTTTCGGACGGCTATCGCCTCACCGGCAGCAAGATGTGGATCTCGAACGCGCCGATCGCCGACGTGTTCGTGGTCTGGGCCAAGTCGGCCGCGCACGACAACCAGATCCGCGGCTTCGTGCTGGAGAAGGGCATGAAGGGCCTTTCCGCGCCGAAGATCGGGGGCAAGCTGTCCCTGCGCGCCTCGATCACCGGCGAAGTCGTGATGGACGGCGTCGTCGTTCCGGAAGACGCCCTGCTGCCCAACGTCTCCGGCCTGAAGGGCCCGTTCGGCTGCCTCAACCGCGCTCGCTACGGCATCTCCTGGGGTGCGTTGGGGGCCGCCGAGGACTGCATGCATCGCGCCCGCCAGTACACGCTCGACCGCAAGCAGTTCGGCAAGCCGCTCGCCGCGACCCAGCTTGTGCAGAAGAAGCTCGCCGACATGGAGACCGAGATCGCGCTGGGCCTGCAAGCCTCCTTGCGCGTCGGCCGCCTGATGGATGAGGGCAAGTTCGCGCCCGAGATGATCTCGATCGTCAAGCGCAACAATTGCGGCAAGGCCCTCGATATCGCCCGCACCGCTCGCGACATGCACGGCGGCAACGGCATCTCGATCGAGTACCACGTGATGCGCCACGTCCATAACCTCGAGACGGTCAACACCTATGAGGGCACCCACGACGTCCACGCCCTGATCCTGGGCCGCGCCATCACGGGCATTCAGGCGTTTTCGTAAATCCTTTCACAGTCATTCCGGGGCGATGCGTCAGCATCGACCCGGAAGCTCGAGATTCCCCGAGGCGCAATTGCGCCCCTGAGGTTCAGCCCTGTCGGGCTGCCCCGGAATGACGTCGGAGTGAAATTCCAGATGTCCGACAATGACGACGTCCCGTTCAACCGCAACTTTCCGCTGAAGCCCGGCATCGTCGAGGAGGTCCGCCCCGGCGTGCGGCGCGTGCTCTGCAACAATCCGAGCCCGTTCACCTTCACCGGCACGGTCAGCTATATCGTAGGCCGAGGCAATGTCGCGATCATCGATCCCGGTCCGGACGATGAGGCGCATGCGGCTGCGCTGCTCGATGCCGTGCGCGGCGAGACGGTGAGCCATATCTTCGTCACCCACACCCATCGCGACCATTCGCCGAACACCGCGCGCATCAAGCAGGCGACAGGTGCGCCGGTCTATGCCGAAGGCCCGCATCGCGCCTCGCGCCCGCGTTTCGAGAGCGAGAAGCACAATCCGGAATCCGGCGTCGACCGCGATTTCCGGCCCGATGTGCAGGTCAAGCACGGCGACGTCATCGAGGGGGCGGGCTTTGCGCTGGAGGCGGTCGCCACCCCCGGCCACACGGCCAATCATCTGGCATTCGCCTGGCCCGAGCGAAAGTTCAATTTCGTCGGCGATCACGTGATGGGCTGGTCGACCTCCATCGTGGCGCCACCCGACGGCTCTATGATCGACTACATGGATTCGCTGGAGCGGCTGGAGCAGCGGCCCGAGCAGCTGTATTTCTCCGGCCACGGCCCGGAGATTCCGGAGGGCCCGCGCTACGTCCGTTTCCTGGCGCGGCATCGCCGGGCGCGCGAGGCGTCGATCCTGCATCGTCTCGGCAAGGGCGAGGCCGACATTCCGACCATGGTGCGGGCGATCTATATCGGGCTCGATCCGCGCCTCGCCAATGCCGCCGGCTATTCGGTGCTGGCGCATCTGGAGGATCTGGTCGCGCGCGGCGTCGTGGCGACCGACGGCGATCCGGTGATCGGCGGGACGTACCGATTGGCCTAGTTCGTCATTCCGGGATGGTGCGAAGCACCAGACCCGGAATCTCGAGATTTCGGGTTCATCGTGCGCGATGAACCGGAATGACGCTAGCGCGTCACTTCTTCACCGTCTTCGCCGGCGGTGCCTTTGGCGCGACAGGAGCCGCCTTCTTCGCCGGCTTGGCATTGTCGTTCTCGGCCGCGCTGTTGAGGTCCTCGATGAACTTCTTGATGCGCGCGGCGTTGCTGCCGAGATCGCTGTCGAAATTGCGCGAAGCGGAGCGCATGTCGACCCGGGAATCGTCGCCATCCGGCACGACCCTTATCGAAACGTCCTCGCGAAAACCCATGATCGGCGTGCGCGCCACCGCCTCGATGCGGCCGATGCGGCGCGGCGGCTGCGGCGCGCGCTCGTCGATGACGATCCATTTGCGGCGGTTCACCAGCCGCAGCGTCAGCTCATAGGCGCGGTCGACCGGGGTTTCGAGCTCGACGGTTTCGATATCGGGATAGGCCGCGCGCTGCTGCTCCGCCGAGTAGAGGCCGGCATAGACCGCGGTGTTGGTGCCCTCGCCGGTGCGCAGCCGCGCCATCGCGTCGAAGCGCGGCGGATCGATCGGGTCGGTGGTGATGTCGTAGATCGACGGCAGCTTGCGATACTGATAGATGAGGTAGGCCGGGTAGGCGAGGATCGCCGCGTCGATCACGAGCGCGAGCAGGATCCGGCCCATGCCGCGGGTGCCGTTCTGCCAGATCGCAGCAAAGGCGGCCAGCCCAAGCAGGATCGACAGGCCGGCCAGGCCTAGCGCGCCGAAGAAGGTCGCCAGCGCCGGCTTGACCTCCAGGAACCCGAAGCGGACGATCAGGATCGAGACCACCACCGCGACGACCGAGAAGATGGCGAGGTTGCGCGCCCAGGTCGCCAGGCTGGACACGGGCTCCGACTGGTAGGGAGCGGAAAACCTGCGGGCCATCGGCGAAAAATCTGCCGGTTGAGATGTCCTCAGGCGACCTCGGCCGCCGCGATCAGTCGTGTGAGACCACGGACCTGCGGCGAATTCAAGGGATTTGGGCGGTGCTGTTCACCCTCCCCTGGAGGGGAGGGGCGACGCGAATGAAATGAGCGGCGCGGTGGCGTGATCCTCAGCACGGGCACCTGTCTCAACGGAGGGACCGTCACCCCACCTCGGTCCGCATTCCGCTTCGCTCCATGCGAACCGATCCCCCCTCCAAGGGAGGATAAGGGAGGATGCGAGCCTGCCTACGCCGCGGCGGTCGGGAAGGTGTAATCCTTGAACTGGTCGCGCAGCGCCGTCTTCAGGATCTTGCCGGTGGCCGTATGTGGAATACCTTCGACGAAGGCGACGTCGTCGGGCATCCACCATTTGGCGATCTTGCCGTCCATGAACTTCAGGATGTCCTCACGTGTGGCCTGCTGGCCCTGCTTGAGCTGCACGATCAAAAGCGGCCGCTCATCCCATTTGGGATGGAATACGCCGATCACTGCGGCCTCCGCCACGGCCGGATGGCCGACTGCGAGGTTTTCGAGGTCGATCGAGGAGATCCACTCGCCGCCGGACTTGATCACGTCCTTGGAGCGGTCGGTGATCCGCATGTAGCCGTCCTCATCGATCGTCGAGACGTCGCCGGTGTCGAAGAAGCCTTCCTCGTCGAGGATGTTGGTGTCGACGCGGTAATAGGCCTTGGCCACCGCGGGACCGGAGACCTTGAGGCGGCCGAACGTCTTGCCGTCCCAGGGCAGCTCCTTGCCCGCATCGTCGGTGATCTTCATCTCGACGCCGAACGGCGGATAGCCTTGGGTCTGCAGGATGTCGAGCCGCTCCTCGCCGGTGCGCTCGGTGAACGGCGGCTTCAGCGCCGCGACGCTGCCGATCGGGCTCATCTCGGTCATGCCCCAGGCGTGACGGACGTTGGAGCCCATGTCGAGGAAGGCCTTGATCATCGAGCGCGGCATCGCCGAGCCGCCGCAGATCACCATCTTCAGATCCGGCAGCTTGAGATTGTTGGCGGCCATGTGCTGGAGCAGCATCAGCCACACCGTCGGCACGCCGGCGGTGTGCGTCACCTTCTCGGTCGAGAGCAGCTCATAGACCGAGGCGCCGTCGAGCTTGGCGCCGGGCATGACCAGCTTGGTGCCCTGCGAGGGCGCGGAAAAGGCGATGCCCCAGCTGTTGGCATGGAACAGCGGAACCACCGGCAGCATTGTCTCGGACGCGCTGGTGCCGAGCGCGTCGACATTGTTGGCCATCAGCGCGTGCAACACGTTGGAGCGATGCGAGTACAGCACACCCTTGGGATCGCCGGTCGTGCCGGAGGTGTAACACATCGCCGCTGCCGTGTTCTCGTCGAACTCCTTCCACTTGAATTTGCCGTCGGCCTCGGCGATCCAGTCCTCGTAGGCGACCGCGTTCTTCAGCGTGGTCTGCGGCATGTGCGCCTTGTCGGTCAGCACCACGTAGCGCTCGACGCTCGGCAGCTGGCCTGCGATCTTCTCCAGGATCGGAACGAAGGTGATGTCGGTCATCACGATGCGATCCTGCGCATGATTGATGATCCAGGCGATCTGCTCCGGGAAAAGGCGAGGATTGACCGTGTGGCAGATGGCACCGATCCCCATGATGCCGTACCAGACCTCGAGATGACGCCAGGTGTTCCAGGCGATCGTTGCGACCCGGTCGCCGAGCTTGATACCGTCGCGCTCCAGCATCTGCGAGACCTTGAGCGCGCGCTTGTGGATCTCGGCGTAGGTGGTGCGGTGGATCGGTCCCTCGACCGAGCGCGTCACGACTTCCTGGGTACCGTGATATTTGGCGGCGTGCTCAATAATCTTGTGACACAGCAAGGGCCAATCTTGCATCAAACCAAGCATACGCAAATCCCTCCTCGATCCTCACGCATGATCCGCCGGCATCTTGGACGGCCGGCAGTAAAATCATGGAACTGACATGAACTTTAGCGCGGAGAAAGCAAGCCGAAAATGGCCTGTTGGCGCGTTTCGTCGCGGGGGCGCGGCAATGGTTACCGCCGCTGTGCTGCTTTGCCTTGGCATGCAAGCAGGCCCCGCCGAGGCCGCCCGCCGCGCGCCCAGCTTTCCGTGGGACGATCTGTTCGGCACCCGGCCGCAAAGGCCGCACAAGGCAGCCCGCCGCGCAGCGGTGCCGCTGCCGAAGCCGCGCCCGGCTCAGGCGCCGGCGGAGCCTCCCGCCGCAGCCAAAACGCAGCCTGCGGTGCCCGCTGAGGCGGCCGGGCCCAGCGAGTCGGCCAAGCCGGTTGAGGCAGCGAAGCCGGCCGAGCCCGCTGCGCCGCAGCTTTCGGCCTGCCGGCAGGCGCTGACCGAGGACATTGCGATCGCGCCCTCGATCCCGGACATCCGCGGCCCCGGCGCCTGCGGCGGCGAGGATCTGGTGCGGCTGGAAGCCGTCGTGCTGCCGGACAAGCGCAAGGTGACGGTCAAGCCGGCGGCCATCCTTCGCTGCAAGATGGCCGCTGCGGTCGCCGACTGGATCCGCACCGATATCGCGCCGCTCGCGCAGAGCCTCGGGGGCGGGATCAGCAATCTCGACAATTTCGAACTCGTTCGAATGCCGCGGCCGCAATCGCGTCGCCGGCGCGCAGCTCTCCGAGCATGGCCGCGCCAACGCGCTCGACGTGCGCGCCTTCGGTCTCGCCGACGGCAAGTCGATCTCGCTGACCGACCGCAGCGTGCCGCGGACCTTGCGCGAGACCGTGCTGCATTCGGTCTGCGCCCGTTTCTCCACGGTGCTCGGGCCGGGCTCGGACTGGTACCATGAGGACCACATCCATCTCGATCTGGCGCAGCGCCGCAACGACTACCGCATCTGCCAGTGGAACGTCTGGGATCCTCTGCCGCAGGTCGCCCCGCTCCTGCCGGCGGAACGTCCCGAGGAGGCGCCGCCGCGCGAGGTCGCGGCCAAATCCGACGCGCCGAAGGCGGATACATCCAAAGCTGACCACGGCAAGTCTGACACCAGCAAGCCGGACGCCACAAAATCAGATGATGCGGCCGCACCCGACCGCAGCGCCGAGACCAGGCCGCAGCCAACAAAAAAGCGCCGGCAAAGCCGGCGCTTTTGATCGCGGTTGCGATTGGATCAGTAGGTCGTGCCGCCGCCGCCCTGCAGCGCCATCTGCGGCTTGTACGGCGAGTCGCCGTGCTTGGGCTCGAGCACCACGACGAGGGTGCCAACCTTGACGCGATCATAGAGGTCGATGACGTCCTCGTTGGTCATGCGGATGCAGCCTGAGGAGATCGAGGCGCCGATATATTCCGGCTGGTTGGTGCCGTGGATGCGGAACAGCGTGTCCTTGCCCCCCGAATAGAGGTACAGCGCGCGGGAGCCCATCGGATTGTCCGGGCCGGGGGCGACATAGGTCGGCACGCCCAGACGCGAAATTTCGCCGGGGGTGGGGTGCCAGGCCGGCCACTCGGTCTTGCTGCCCACCTTGGCGATGCCCGACCAGGCCATGGCCTCTTCGCCAACGGTGATGCCGTAGCGGATCGCCTTGCCGCCCTCCAGCACGTAATAGAGGTAATGGTTGTCGGAATCGACCACGATCGAGCCCGGCGATTCCTTGCGGTGGTATTCGACGATGGCGCGGCGGAACGGCTCTGCGACCGGGGTCTTGACGTAGGTGGTCTTGGCCAGGAGTTCCTTGTCACGCGGCTTGAAGTTCGCGGTGTTGGTTGCCTCATAGTGAGTGGCCTGCATGCAGCCCGACAGCATCAGGCCGGCGGCAAAAATCCCAAACATAACTTTCAGCGACGACATGGTTACATTCCAATCGAAAATCCGCGCCCGAAAGCGCCACTATTACGCCCCAAACGCCACGATTCCATTAGCGGCATTATTGCCGAAACGTGCCATTATTCCCAGACTTTAGATGCCTTTCCCGCATCGCGGGACGCTGTCTGTGGCTTTTTTGCCGCAACTGTTCTGGCGCCAGGTTGGTTTTTGTGCAAACAGGCAACGGTCGACGAGTCGGCGTCACGTCGCTGCCGCCTGGCCGCCACAAGTATGGATGCCCGGTTAATACCCCGGTCATGATGCGCCCCCCAGAATCGCGCTAAGTCGGCGGGTCCTGCCAGCCCTGTTTCGTGGAGTTCGTGATGCTGTCGGTGTTCGTTCCGTCCGAGTTCTCGCTCAAGAAGGCCACGGCGACCGACCTCGGCGCGCTGCCCGAGGGTGCGGTCTGGGTCGATCTGGTGAATCCGACCGTGGAGGAGGACCGGGCGGTCGAGAAGCTCGCGGGGATCGCGGTGCCGACCCGGGAAGACATGCAGGAGATCGAGATCTCCAGCCGCCTCTATATGGAGAACGGCGCGCGCTACATGACTGCGACGCTGATGTGCCACTCCGATACCGACATGCCCCGGACCACGGCGGTGACCTTCATCCTCACCGGTCATCGGCTGGTGACGGTGCGCTACGACCTGCCGAAACCGTTCGCGCTGGTCGAGAACAAGCTGGCGCGCGCCTGTTCCCCCGGCATCACCGGGGAGCAGGTGCTGATGGAGCTGCTGGATGCGGTGATCGACCGCTGCGCCGACATTCTGGAGCGTTGCGGCGCCGAGATCGATCAGGTCTCGCACGACATCTTCGAGCCCGAGAGCGCGCGCCATGGACAGGCAAAGAGATACTCCCAGATCCTGATCTCGATCGGCCGCAAGGGTGATTTGACCTCGAAGGTTCGCGAGAGTCTGGTGTCGATCGGTCGCGTCGTCACGTTCCTGTCCGCGGTGGTCGAGGGCGTGAAATGGTCGAAGGACATGCGCGAGCAGCTCAAGACCATGCAGCGCGACGTCGCCTCGTTGACCGACCACGCCTCCTATCTCTCCAACAAGATCACCTTCGTGCTCGACGCCATGCTCGGCGTCGTCAATCTCGAGCAGAACAACATCATCAAGCTGTTCTCGGTGATGGCCGTCGTCCTGATGCCGCCGACGCTGATCGCCTCGGTCTACGGCATGAACTTCAAGGTGATGCCGGAACTCGAATGGGTGCACGGCTATCCGATGGCGCTGGTGATGATGCTGGTCGCCGCGGTCGTCCCGTACTGGATCTTCAAATGGAAGAAGTGGCTGTAAGCCGGTTCCACGCGTCGCGTTTTGGGACGCGCTTCCTGCCTTAATTCCTCCGGTAAAATTTGAGCGGTGGGCTGAACGTTTGCGCGAAACTTGTCTGCGATAACGCCCGCCTCGAAGCCGGAGGACAGCAATGGTTGAGAAGATCATAACGCCACGGCGTAACGTCATCGACTTTGCGCGCTATCAACAGGACCGCGCAGCAGGCAAGGTGCAGGCGATCTCGCCGAGACTTTGCCGTTACTGTGGCGCTGCGTTGCTGGATGGCGAGGACGAAGACGAATGCTCCAGCGCGCTGAACGACGTCGCGCTGCGGCAGCCCGAGAAGAAGAAGTCGCGTCGGTTTTACGCAGACTAGAGGCCGAAGCCTCGGAGGCAGAAGCCTCGTTTGCGTTTGTTACGCCTGCAAGTGAAGCAATCCCAATGACGGCCGCGGCGGCGGCCGGGATCGCCTCAAAACTTCCCTCCCCGAAATACGGCTCTTCCCAAGCTCAGACGTGCTGACCACCGTTGATGTGGATCTCCGCGCCATTGACGTAGGACGAGGTGTCCGTGCACAGCACGTAGATGATCTTGGCGACCTCGTCGGGCGTGCCGAGGCGGTGCATCGGGATCTGCTGCTCGACGATCTTCTCGGTGCCCGGAGACAGGATCGAGGTGTCGATCTCGCCCGGCGCGATCGCGTTGACGCGGACGCCGATGCGGCCGAAATCGGACGCCATCTCGCGCGTCAGCGAGGCGAGCGCGGCCTTCGACGTCGCATAGGCGGCGCCGGCAAACGGATGCACGCGCGAGCCGGCGATCGAGGTGACGTTGACGACCGAGCCCTTGGCCGCCTTCAATTCCTCGATCAGCCCGCGTGCTATCATGATCGGCGCGAAGAAGTTGACATGGAAGACATGCGTCCAGGTGTCGAGGTCGGTGTCGACCGAGCCGAGCCGGGAGCCGCCCGGACCTTTCGGCGAGATCGCGGCGTTGTTGACCAGCGCATGCAGTTCATCGTTCTCGAGCCGTCTGCGGATCTCGGAGATCGCGCGCACGGTGTCGTCATGGCTGCCGAGATCGACCTGGATGTGGTCCTCGGGCCCCGCGTCCCACGGGCAGTCCTCCGGGAAAGGATGCCGCGAGCAAGTGATGACGCGCCATCCCGCCGAGGAAAAGCGGATCACGGTGGCGTGGCCGATGCCGCGGCTTGCTCCGGTCAGGAGCAGCGTGCGGCGCGGCGCATTGGACGGGTGGGGCATCGACGGTTTCTTTCGTTTTCGTCATGCGCGGCGGCGTGCCGGGCATTCACGCCTTCGAACGACTTGGGATGACTTGGGATCAGACGTCGCTGGCCGGGTCATCTTACACGAAGATGCGCTCCGCGCTTTCTCCGGGCCATGACGATCGCAGCTTTCAGGGATAGAGCCGCACCTTCGACCAGGCGCTGCCGGCGCCGTCGCGGCGAAATTCGATGCGGTCGTGCAGGCGGAACGGGCGGTCGTGCCAGAACTCGATGCGCGAAGGTGTGATGCGCCAGCCGCTCCAGCCCGGCGGCCGCGGCACTTCGCCGATGACATATCTGGCCGCAACCTTGGCGATGGCCTGCTCGAATGCGAAGCGGCTCTCAAGCTCTTGCGACTGCTTGCTTGCCCAGGCGCCGATCTGGGCCTGCTTGGGGCGGGTGGCGAAATAGGCGTCGGCCTCGGCGTCGGTCACCGGCGTCACGTTGCCGCGGATGCGGACCTGACGGCGCAGCGACTTCCAGTGGAACAGTAACGCTGCCTTAGGATTTGCGGCGAGTTCGCGGCCCTTCTGGCTGGCGATGTGGCTGTAGAAGACGAAACCTTCGGTATCGAAGCCCTTCATCAGCACCATGCGGACGTCCGGCAGCCCGTCAGGGTCGACGGTTGCGAGCGCCATGGCATTCGGATCGTTCGGCTCGGACTTGACCGCCTCCGCAAACCATTCGGCGAACAGGGCGAACGGCTCGTCGGCGGCGGTGAAATCACCGGATGTTAAGGGTGTCTGGTGTTTCATCGAGGTCGTGTCGGTCATGTCTGGAGTCCCGATTTGCATCCGCCCGCGTCTGAAAGCGCGTTACTAGCCCTATATAGGGCATGGGATCGCGTTGGCCTATCGGCGATCCACCCCGCAGGCGCGGTGGTGACATTGATCCTGATCGGCGTCGGCGCAAGCGGCTGCAGCCTGTCGCGCAGCGACGCCTTCGCCAAGCTGGACGACAAGGATGTGACGGGCTCGATCAGCCCGACCCAGGTCAATGCGGTGATGCCGACAGAGACCGATCTCGCCTTCGCGCGCAATGCCGCCTCCGACGTCCTCAGCAAGGGCGACAAGGATTCCAGCCAGCACTGGGAGAATCCGGAGACCGGGGCGCGCGGCTCGGTGACGCCGATCGCCCAGTCCTATGCGGGCGAGGACGGCAAGACGTGCCGGGATTTCCTTGCCAGCTACGTCAATGGAGCCACCGAGAGCTGGCTGCAGGGTGCCGCATGCAAGGCTGGACAAGGGCGGTGGGAAATCCATAGCCTGAAGCCCTGGAGAAAATCCTGAGAATTCCGGCGAAGCCGGGCTAAGTTGCAAAAATGCCACTGAGCCCCCACATGAAGGCGAAGTGGGCCCGGACGGGTTCCCGGCCAGGACTGATTTTTCCCGTGAAGGAGACGTGACGAATGCGCGACCCCTATGAGGTCTTGGGGGTGCCGCGGAGCGCCAGCGCTGCCGCGATCAAGAGCGCCTATCGCAAGCTGGCCAAGAAGCATCATCCGGACAGCAACAAGGGTGATCCGAAGGCCGCCGAGCGCTTCGCCGAGATCAACTCGGCCAACGAGATCCTCGGCGACGAGGACAAGCGCAAGCAGTTTGACCGCGGCGAGATTGATGCCGAGGGCAAGCCGCGCTTCCAGGGTTTTCCTGGCGGCGGGGCCGGCGGTCGTGCCGGTCCGGGCGGCTTCGAGTACAGTTTCCGCTCCGGGGCCGGCGGCGGCATGGGCGGCGGCAGCTTCGAGGACATCCTCAACAGCATGTTCGGCAATGCGGCTCGCGGCGGTGGCGGCCGCGCGGGCCGGGCCAGTCCGTTCGAGTTTGACGGCGGCGGGGTCGGTGTCGACCTCGATCTGTCGGTCGCCATGACGGTGTCGCTGGAGGAATCGGCCAAGGGTGGCGAGAAGCGCGTCCGGCTGCCGACGGGCAAGGAGCTCAACGTCAAGATTCCGGCCGGCGTCACCGAGGGCCAGCAGATTCGGCTCCGGGGGCAGGGCGAGAGCGCGCAGGGCCATCCGCCCGGCGATCTCCTGATCACCATCAACATCGCGCCGCACCCGTTCTTCAAGGTCGAGGGCGCCGACCTCAGGATCGACCTGCCGGTGACGCTGTATGAGGCGGTGCTCGGCGGCAAGGTCCGCGTGCCCACCCTCGGCAATGCCGTGGAGCTTTCGGTCCCGAAGAACACCTCCAGCGGCCGGACCTTCCGCCTCAAGGGCAAGGGGCTGTCGAAGGCGGGCGCCGTCGGCGATCTCTACGTCACGACCCGCATCATCCTTCCCGACGGGAACGATGCCGAGCTTGAGGCATTGATGCAGACGTGGGGGGATCAAAAACCCTACAATCCGCGTAGCGATCTCGGCTGACCGCCGAGAGCGTGCCCCAAAAGACGCGAAGACGCGAAACTGCAACTACCCCGGACTCTATCGGGGTAGACGCGGGCATTGCGGGCGCGTCAAAAGATGACCGGCCGCCGGAAGTCCCATCTGCGGCGTGCGGATGGGACGGCGGAAAGGGGTGCGGCCTCGAGAGGGGGACCAGCGCGGTACCAAAAGCCCCAATCGAGGCCGCCCGCGTCGATCGGCGGATCGAACGCTGCTCATTTTCGCGTGATCATCCGGTGCGATAATGAGACGCGTCGATGACGCGAATCGAAGTTTTCGATGTCGGAATTGGGACACTGAGTGAGGCTGGATTCACTTACTCGAAATGACGCAATTTTGACGGCCTGATCTTCCGTAAATTTACCGGAGATCAGCCGCCGCTCTTCTCCATCTGATCGTAGACGGCCTGCGCGACCTGGGTCAGGCGCGTGCGATCGGTGCCGCCGCTGACGACATAGGCGACCCCCCGATCCGCCCAGAACAGCGCGCCATCGCTGCCCTGCACGGCATAGCGCATCTGGGTCGCCTCGGTCTTCACCTTGGCGGTGTAAATCGTGTACCGCTCACCCGAGGCGCCCTCATACATCAGGAACGACGCCGGACCGCTCGCCCCGGGCAGAAGCCGGCCGCCGACAAGCTTCAGCCCGGTCAGCTCCGGCGCGCGGACGTCCCAGCCGCAGCGCTTGGTCAGCCATTGTTGCAGGTGGTCGCGCTCGCTGCCCGGCACCTCGACGGGATGCCGGACCTCGACCACGTAGAGCCGATGCGCATCGAGTGCATCGACCGTGAAGCTCTGGAAGGCCGACGGCGTCGCCGAGGCGCCGCGCGCGATCCAGCCGGCGCCGCCACCGGCGACGAAGGCCATGACCGTCGCTGCTACCGCGCCATAGACCCAGCGGCGCGGCTGGCGCACCAGCCGCTCGAGCTCGAGCCGTTTCGGCACCGCCTCGTCCAGCACGGTGTCGTAGCGCGCATGCAGTGTCTCGGCCATCGCACGCCATGACTGCACCCGCGCCGCGTCGTCGGGATGTGCGGCAAGCCACGCCTCGACATCGCCGCGGCGTTCGGCCGGCAGCTCATTGTCGACGTAAGCGTGCAGCTCGTCTTCGGTGACGGGAATGTTCGGGTCGGTCATATCAGTGGTCTCTGCCAAATCTTGTTCGAAAATCGTTCATGCATAACGCCGGCCATCGCGCACATTCTCATTTCACCCGCCTGAGCGCCGGGCGCTCACCCTCCAGCGAGGCTTTAACGTGGGCCCGTGCGCGTGCCAGGCGCGACATCACGGTGCCGATCGGCACGCCCTGGATGTCGGCGACCTCGCGATAGCTCATGCCTTCCAGCATCACCAGGAGCAGCACCGAACGCTGCTCCTCGACGAGGGTGGCCAGCGCCCTCTCGATGTCACGTCCTTCGGCCTCGGTCCCGCTGGCGTCGGCATTGTTGTCGAGCAGCGGCACGAACGCCGGCCGCCTTGCCAGTGAGCGCCGCCGGTTCTTGTTGAGGTTGGTCAGGATCGTATAGAGCCAGCTCCTGACGTCGCCGCCGAGAAACAGGCGTTCCGAACGCAGCGCGCGCACCAATGTATCCTGCACCAGATCGTCGGCGATATCCGTGTCACGCGCCAGCGCGCGCGCATAGCGACGCAGCGCCGGTATCATGGCTTCGACACTTTGACGAAACGCGGTCATGCATCCCAGTCTTCGATGGTCTCGGCGATAGCCGCCTTGTCCAACATAACACCCTGGCGGCGTGGCTATTCCGTCTGCGCCGATCTGCGCGCATACCGCCCAAGCTGCGGCCGATTTGGGCTTGTCGCCAGCCGAAGTGCTGGTGTACCTCCGATCCGAAAAAATTCGAAGCGTGGAAGCCTTGAGGCGGCCGACCTCTCGCACAGCAGGGACCAGCCGTTACGGGAATGCCGGTACCGACGATTTATTACATCCGCCACGGCGAGACCTCGTGGAACGCCGAAGGCCGGCTCCAGGGCGTGCAGGACATCGCCCTCAATGAGCGCGGCCGCGCCCAGGCGGCGCATGCCGGGCGCATCCTCGCCGATCTCCTGGCGCGCGACGGCCGCGACAAGACGACGGTGCCGTTCGTCGCAAGCCCGCTGATCCGGGCGCGGGCGACCATGGAGCTGGTGCGCGCCGAGCTCGGCCTGCCGCCCGGCGACTACACCCTCGACGCGCGGCTGCGCGAGATCGGCTACGGGACGTGGGAGGGCTCGACCCTGGCGCAGGCGCAGGCTGCGGACCCCGCACTGTATGCCCGCCGCCTGGCCGAGAAGTGGACGGTGTCGCCGGCCGGAGGCGAGAGCTATGTCGACGTCCAGGTGCGAATGACCGACTGGTATCGCTCGGTGACGGCAGACACGGTCGCGGTTGCCCATGGCGGTACGGCGCGGGCGCTGATGGTGGCGCTCGGCCTTGAGACGCCGGCCTCGGCCGCCGAACTTTATATCGAGCAGGGGGCGGTCTACGTGTTCGGTGAGCAGGGGCTGCGCCAATATAGCTAAGCATCCCGTCATTCCGGGGCGATGCGGAGCATCGAACCCGGAATCTCGAGATTCCGGGTTCGCCCTTCGGGCGCCCCGGAATGACAGCCTGGCTGTTTGACCCCGCTGCCTCCGCGCGTTACGACACGCCATGTCCTTCAATACTTTCGGCCATATGTTCCGCGTCACGACCTTCGGCGAGAGCCATGGGGTCGCGATCGGCTGCGTGGTCGATGGCTGCCCGCCCATGATCCCGCTCACCGAGGCCGACATCCAGCGTGATCTCGATCGCCGGCGGCCGGGCCAGTCGCGCTTCACCACGCAGCGTCAGGAGCCGGATCAGGTGAAAATCCTGTCCGGCGTGATGGCGCATCCGGAGACCGGTGTGCAGGTGACGACGGGCACGCCGATCGGACTCCTGATCGAGAACACCGACCAGCGCTCCAAGGACTATTCCGAGATCAAGGACAAGTTTCGTCCGGGCCATGCCGACTTCACCTATGAAGCCAAGTACGGCCTGCGCGACTATCGCGGCGGCGGCCGCTCCTCCGCACGCGAGACCGCGATGCGCGTTGCCGCCGGCGCGATCGCGCGAAAAGTCCTGCCCGATGTGAGGGTGCGCGGCGCGCTGGTGCAGATCGGCCCGCACAAAATCGATCGCGACAAGTGGGACTGGGACGAGATCGCCAAGAATCCGTTCTTCTGCCCCGACAAGGACAAGGCCGCATTCTTCGAGACCTATCTCGACGGCATCCGCAAGAGCGGATCCTCGATCGGCGCGGTGATCGAGGTCGTCGCCGACGGCGTGCCGGCAGGTCTCGGCGCGCCTATCTATGCCAAGCTCGATTCCGATCTCGCGGCCGCGATGATGAGCATCAACGCTGTGAAGGGCGTCGAGATCGGCGCCGGCTTCGGCGCGGCCGAGCTCACCGGCGAGGAAAACGCGGACGAGATGCGCACCGGCAATGACGGCACGCGCTTCCTGTCCAACCATGCCGGCGGCGTGCTGGGCGGCATCTCCACCGGACAGCCGGTAGTGGTTCGCTTCGCAGTGAAGCCGACCTCGTCGATCCTGCAGCCGCGTCTCACCGTCGATCGCAAGGGCACTGATACCGAGATCTTCACCAAGGGTCGCCACGACCCCTGCGTCGGCATCCGCGCCGTTCCCGTCGGCGAAGCCATGATGGCCTGCGTGCTGGCCGATCATTTTCTGCGCGACCGCGGGCAGACCGGGCGCTGATCCCTTATATAGTGGCGGTCGCCAGACCGCCCTGGGGGAATGCCATGAACGCGTCGGAGCTTCGGGACATCATCGAGTGGATGATCGGCGGCGCGCGGTCGGCGCCGACCCCGCCGCAGATGATGGCGGAATGCTGCGAGCGGCTGGTGCGGGCCGGATTGCCGCTGTGGCGCATCGGCGTCTTCGTGCGCACGCTGCATCCGGAGATCTATGGCCGCCATTTCTTCTGGAAGCCGGGTAGCGAAGTCGAAACCGGCACCGTCGATCACAACATCCTGGATTCCCCGGACTTTGCCGTCAGCCCGCTGTCGATCGTGTTCAGGCAGGGCGTTGAAGTACGCGCGCGCCTCGACGACCCCGCGAGCAAACGCTTTCCCATTGTCGTGGACCTGCAGGCCGAGGGCGTCACCGACTACATCGCGATGCCGCTGGTTTACACCGACGGCTTCGTCAATGCCTCGAGCTGGACCACCAGGCAGCCGGGCGGCTTCACCGAGGAGCAGCTCGATGCGATCCGCTCGATCACCGTGCCGCTGGCACGCTACATCGAGATCATCACCCTGCGCCGCACCGCGGAGATGCTGCTCGACACTTATGTCGGCAACCGCGCCGGCGCACGCATCCTCGGCGGCCAGATCCGCCGTGGTCATACCGACACCATGCAGGCGGCTATCTGGCTCTCGGACCTGCGCGGCTTCACTGCGCTGTCGGACCGGCTGCCGGCCGAGACCGTGGTCGAGATCCTCAACGGCTATTTCGACTGCCAGGTCAGCGCGATCCTCGCCCATGGCGGCGAGGTCTTGAAGTTCATGGGCGACGGCCTGCTCGCGGTGTTTCCGATCGACGAATATGTCGGCGATGCCGCGCATGTCTGCGCGCAGGTGCTGGAGGCGGCGCGCGAGTCCCGCGCCAGTGTCGAGGCGCTCCAATTCGCCAATGGCGATGCCGTCGAACGCTTCCGTTTCGGCGTCGCCCTGCATCTCGGGCGCGTGCTCTATGGCAATATCGGCGGCGGCAACCGCCTCGACTTCACCTGCATCGGCCCTGCCGTCAATCTCGCCGCGCGACTGGAGAAGATCGCGAGCCGGCTCGGCCGCACGATCGTGGCCTCGGAAGGCTTCGCCGGCATCAGCGACGGCGGCTGGAGCGATCTCGGCGAGTTTCCGATCGCGGGATTTGCCAAGGCCGAACGGGTCTACGGCCTGTACGACGAGGCGCCGGTCGCTGCCGCGAGCTAGCCGCCGCGGGCGTAAGACTGCTTCAGGCCGAAGGTCAGGATCGACAATGTGATCCACAGCCGCAGCATGGCGAAGCCGAAGATGAAGACGACGTAGATCAGGTTCTTGAGCGGCTGGTCCACCATCGAGATTTGCCAGAAGTGCCAGATCGCGGTGCGCACAAGCGCCTGCCCGTAGCCCAGCGCAACGTTGATCGTGCCCAGCACGAGCACCGCCGCGCCAAGCCAGAGCGCGTGCCGGCCAAGGTCCTTGACGGCGGCAACCAGCGCAACGCGGCCGCCATTGCCTTCCGCATTGACGATGATCAGCAGCACCAGCGCCGCGATCGCCGCACTCCAGAACCGGCCGAGATGGGTGACCTGATCGAAGGCCATGCCGTCGAGGCCCGACAAGAGATACGGTGCAAACGACGAGAAGCCGATCGCGGCGGCGCCGAGTGACGCCACGATCATCACGAGCACGATCCGCCACAGGATCGACAGCGACAGTCTGATCTGCTCGGCCAGCGTCAATTCGCCAAGCGATGATCGACCTCCGGAAGCCTGGATCGAGTCCCGTGCCGTCGCGAAGAAGGCGAGCAGCACGCAAGCGTTGGCCAGCGCCAGCGCGGGCACGATCAGGCCGAGATTGCCGTAGCCGACGATCCGCAGCGCCGCCGCCATGACGAGCCAAGGCAGGGCGGGCAACGGGCGAAATGGCCCGAACGAGGTCTCCGGGCGAGTCTTCCGCAGGGACAGTTGTTGGCGCAGCGCGACGGACATGCCGCGTTCATGCCATGTGATCCCTAAAGCACCGGTCGCCGCGATCGCTAAAATTGGCGGCAAGGCCTGTGGCAATCTGGCGCTGGCGCGCTATTCTTCCGGCTCGGTTGTGAACAGCAGCGGATAGCCCTTGGCGCGGCCGGCGTCGGTGGCGCGCGTCGCCTTGCTCTCGGCAACATCCTTGGTGAACACCGCGACGACGCAGGCACCCAGCTTGTGCGCGGTGATCATCACCTTGTAGGCCTGATCCTCCGTCATGCGGAATTCGGCCTTCAGCACCATGGTGACGAACTCGCGCGGCGTGTAGTCGTCGTTGATCAGGATGACCTTGTGCAGCCGCGGCCGCTCGACCTTGGTCTTTGTCCTGGTTTTCGGCTTGGTGACGGTGTCCGGCATCGCACTCCCTCGCGATTGCCCCGTAAGAATACCGTCTTCAGGCGCGCCTTGGAACCGTTCGATTTGCACGGCGTCATTGCGGCAACGGCACGGCGCGCGTCGCCGCATTCGAGACAAGCGAAGTCTGACTTGAGTGTGGGCGTCTAACCTGAATGTGAAGGACAGCTGATATCTGCGCTTTTCGCCGCCTGAATTGCGTGTCACCATGACACTCATACGACGGGAGGGCCGCAATGCGCTGGTATGTCTCGATCGGAGCGGTGCTTGTCGCGGGCATGTTGGCCAGCGGCGATGTGGCCGGTGTTGCCGCGCCCGGCCCGGGAACCCAGCCCGGCCATCGCCTGGCTGAAAAGGAATCCACACCGAGCGTCGACATCGAGTTGATCCTCGCGGTCGACGTATCCTACTCCATGGACATGGACGAGCTCGCGGTCCAGCGCGAGGGCTATGCGCAGGCAATCCAGTCGAAGGAGTTCCTGCAGGCGCTGAAGTTAGGTCCGAACGGCCGGATCGCGGTGACCTATTTCGAGTGGGCGGCCTCCAGCGATCAGAAGATGATCATCCCCTGGCGGGTGATCGACGGCCCTGAATCCGCCGATGCGGTCGCCGCCGAAATTATGAAGACGCCGGTGCGCCGCGCCTCGCGCACGTCGATCTCCGGCGCGATCTATTTCGCGATCCCGATGTTCGAGGAGAATCCGCATCGCGGCTTGCGCCGCGTCATCGACATTTCCGGCGACGGTCCCAACAACAATGGCGGTCCGGTCACGGTGGCGCGCGATGCCGCCCTGGAGAAGGGCATCGTCATCAACGGCCTGCCGATCATGGTCAAGGAGCCGTCCTATTCGACCATGGATATCGACAATCTCGATTTATACTATGAGGACTGCGTCATCGGAGGTCCCGGCTCCTTCGTCATCACGATCAAGGATCGCGACAAGTTCAAGGAAGCGATCCGCACCAAGCTGCTGATGGAAGTCGCCGGCCGCACGCCGGAGCGCCCCGTGATGCGCGTTGCCGACAAGGAGCCGCGCGTCAACTGCCTGATTGGCGAGAAGATCTGGTCGGACCGCTGGGGACGGTAGCGATCATGGAAATCTCGCAGGATGGGTAGAGCGCAGCGAAACCCATCAATTCATATCCGCGGCGCGAATGATGGGTTTCGCTGCGCTCTACCCATCCTGCGGTTCTAACTCGCCCTACAGATCTTCTGGAGCTCACTCTCTATCGCGCGCAGCATCTGCAACGCGGCGGCGTGCTCGGCCGCGCCGATCTCTTGCCATATTTGCGCGACACGTCCAGACAGTTCGCGAACCGTCACCGGAAAATTCGCGGCCTGTGCCAGCGCGCCCTTTTCGTTGATCAGATACGCCCCGTTCAGCGCAAACAGCACCTGCGCGATGCAGGCCAGCGCGCGATAGGCGCAGCCGGCGATATGCGTGCTGTCGCCGCGCGGCAAGGCGAGCTCGGCATTCTCGATGCTGAACTGGGCTTCCCATTGAAAGCGCCGCACCAACGCATCGCGCAAGGCCGGCGGGTAGGGCACGGTCCTCGCCTTCAGCGCCGCGACGAGGCCGTCGGGATCGTGCAGCGCACGGCACAGCGCGACCTCGCCCATCCAGATCGCCGAGCAGAAGTCGTGCGGATGGCCGGGCTGATAGTGCATGCTGATCTCGCCGTTCCGGCAAGCATCGATGACAGCGGAGACCCGATCGATGCTGCGGTAGAGCAGGTCGACCTTGCGGCCGTCGATCGTGAGCCAGGCACCGCCGACGATCCACGGTCCCCATTCGCCGACCGGCGTGACATGCGCAACAGCGGGATCGTCGACCAGACCCGTTACAGCTTCGCGCAACCGATCGATATCCGGCGCGGCGCCATCCCGATGATAGAGGCCGATATCGGTGTCGGAGGTGTCATGCGCCGTGCCGCGCGCCCGCGAGCCGCCGAGCACGATGGCGGCGACGCCCGGTACGGCGGCGAGAACGGGAATGATGCGTGCGAGCAGCGGATCGTCGGACATGGAGCGCAGATTATAGCGAGACTGCCCGCGCTCAGCGATAGTCGCTGCGTCCTGTCAGCGCGCGAATCGCGCCACCAGCTCGACATGCGGCGTGTGGCGGAACTGATCGACCGGCGTGACGTCCGCGATCCTGTAGCCGCCGTCGATCAGGATCTTCGCGTCGCGCGCAAACGTTGCGGCGTTGCAGGACACCGCGACGATCACCGGCACCTTGCTCGTCGCCAGCTGGGTGACCTGCGCCTGCGCGCCCTGGCGCGGCGGGTCGAACACCACCGCGTCGAAGTCGCGCAGCTCCGGCGGCACCAGGGGGCGGCGGAACAGATCGCGCGGCTCGGCCTTGATCGGTTTCAAGCCCCGGCGTCGATTGCGCGGCCTTCTGTAGCGCGGTGATCGCACCCGTGTCGCTGTCGAAGGCCGCGATCCGCGCCTTCTCCGCGAGGCGCAGCGCGAACGGACCGACGCCGCAAAACAGGTCGGCGATATGCTTGGCGCGTCCGCAATGCGCGCGAACCAGCGCGGCCAGTGCCTCCTCGCCCTGGACGGTCGCCTGCAGGAACGAGCCGGGCGGCAGCACGACCTTCGCCTTTCCGATCGCAATCTCGGGAGAGGCACGCTGCAGCACCAATTCGCCGTGCCGCGTCAGCCGCGCCAGGCGATGCTGCTCGGCGACGCGCGACAGCGCCGTGACCAGCGGGGTCGGCAGCGGGCCGGAGCCGCGCACGTCGACATCGAGGCCGTTGGCGGTCGCGGTGACCTGGATGTCGAGCGGCTTGCCGGTCGCGATCAGCGGCTCGGCTGTGGCCCAGGCCGCCTCGAGCGCGCCGTCGAGCGCAGGATCGAGGATCGGGCAGCGATCGACCGGGATGATGTCGTGCGAACCTGCCGCGGCGTAGCCGACCTTGAGGACCTCATGGCTGCCCATGCGGCCGTGCAACGTGATGCGGCGACGGCCCGCGCCATGGGCATCGATCAGCGCAGCGACTTCCGCCGCAATCTTCGCCTGCGCCAGCGTTTCCACCACGATGTTGCGTTTCCAGGCGCGATACGGCTCAGTCGCCCAATGCTGGATCGCGCAGCCGCCGCAGACGCCGAAATGCGGGCAGAACGGTTCGATGCGCTCGGGGCTTGCCTGCACGACCCGCAGCAGCCGCCGCCGGTCGGGATGGTTGCCCGGGACGTCGTCGACCTCGACCATTTCGCCGGCCAGCGCATAGGGCACAAAGATCGATTGCGATCCCTCGATCGCGACGCCGTCGCCGCGGTGACCGACATGGTCGATGGTAAGAAGCTCAACCACGGCGCGCGCCCAGGAAGAATTCGACATTGCCGTCGCCGCCGGTGATCGGCGAGGGGAATATCTCGATGTCGGTGCAGCCGAGCGAAGCGGCAAAGGCCGCGATATCGGCGCAGATCTCCTGGTGCACCATCGCATTGCGGATGACGCCGCGCTTGGAGTGTTTGCGCGCCGCCTCGAATTGCGGCTTGATCAGCGCCAGCAGGCTCATCGGCGCGGCCGCGAGCGACAGCGCCACCGGCAGCACCGCCTTCAGCGAGATGAAGCTGACGTCGATCACGACGACATCGGGCCGCGCCGGCAGGCGCTTGCCCTCGAAACTCCTGATGTCGGTTGCCTCCATGGAGACGATCTTCGGATGCCCCTGCAGCGAGGGATGCAGCTGGCTGCTGCCGACATCGATCGCGAACACCAGGCTTGCACCGTTCGCCAGCAGCACCTCGGTGAAGCCGCCGGTGGAGGCGCCGACGTCGAGGCAAACATGGTCCTCGATTTCAATCGGGTAGCGCTCCAGCGCCCCGGCGAGCTTGACGCCGCCGCGGGAGACGTAGGGATGTGCCGGCTCCGCCGAGAGTGCCGCGCCCGGTGCGACGATCTCGGACGCCTTCGCGATCTGCTTGCCGTCGGCGGTGACGAGGCCGGCGTCGATGGCGGCGCGCGCCCGCGCCCGGCTTTCGAACAGGCCGCGTTCCACCAGCAGCACGTCGATGCGCTTGCCGGCGGATGCGTCGTTGTCGTTGTCGCCCGCTCTGGTCACTTCGCCGCCTGCCGGCGCTGCGCGGCAGCGAGCCGCACGCACGCCTCGAAGGAGGTGAGGTCGTGCCAGAGGTCGGCCGACGGCTCGCGCGGGGTCACCAGCGGGCTGCCGTGCAGGTCGAGCGCGTGCATCATCATCAGATTATCCGGTAATCCAAACTCTTCCACCGTCAGCCCCTCCGCATCGATCAGGCGTCCGTCGGATGCCGGCACGACCTGACTGAGCCGCGCCACGCGATTGGCGTAGGACGTGGGATCGTTGGAATAGGCGAGACACAGTTTGTCGCGTCCCGCCATGTAGCCGAGTTCGTAAACCGTGCCTGCGTCGGCACTGGGGCCGCGAAACGGCGTCAAGTTGGCGATGATGGCGTCGGCAGACTCCATCATCGCCTCGTTGCTCTTGAAGATGGTGAGCGAGGCGCCGGCGGCGGTGGGATCGATGCTGTTATCGAGCGGATACAGCCCGGTCAGCCCGTGATAGGCGCAAACCTCCGCCTTGCGCCGGCCGATCTCGACCGCGTCCGGCAGGAAAACGTCGGGGCCTGCCAGATAGATCTTCATGGACTTGCCGGGGCTGGTGCGTTTTCGAGCGAGAACCTGGAGCTTCGGTTCTGATTGATTCAATCAGAACCGAAAATGCTCCAGTGAGCGCCGCCCGCAGCGATCAGGCGAGCTTGACGGTCTCGGCCTTGTAGTCCTTGCCGAGGGTTTCGAACACCTTGGCAACGATGCTCTTGGCGTCGAGACCGGCGCGGGCGTACATCGCGGCGGGCGCGTCGTGATCCTGGAACACGTCGGGCAGCACCATCGAGCGGAACTTGACCATGCCGCTGTCGAGCGCGCCCTGGTCGGTCAGGAATTGCGCGACATGCGAGCCGAAGCCGCCGACCGAGCCTTCCTCGATCGTGATCAGGATCTCATGGTCGCGCGCCAGCTTGAGCACCAGCTCGGTGTCCAGCGGCTTCATGAAGCGAGCATCGGCGATCGTGGTCGACAGGCCGTGGGCGGCAAGCTCGTCGGCGGCCTTCTCGCATTCGGCGAGGCGCGTGCCGAAGGAGAGCAGGGCGATCTTGCTGCCCTGACGGATCACGCGGCCCTTGCCGATCTCGAGCGGAACGCCGACGTCAGGCATCTCGACGCCGCGGCCTTCGCCGCGCGGATAGCGCAGCGAGCTCGGACGGTCGTCGATCGCGACCTGGGTCGCCACCATGTGCACGAGTTCGGCCTCATCCGCCGCCGCCATGATCACCATGTTGGGCAGGCAGCCGAGATAGGCGTTGTCGAACGAGCCGGCATGGGTCGCGCCATCGGCGCCGACGAGGCCGGCGCGGTCGATCGCGAAGCGGACGGGCAGGCTCTGGATCGCGACGTCATGCACGATCTGGTCATAGCCGCGTTGCAGGAAGGTCGAGTAGATCGCGCAGAACGGCTTGTAGCCTTCGGTCGCAAGACCGGCGGCAAAGGTCACCGCGTGCTGCTCGGCAATGCCGACATCGAAGGTGCGGTCGGGGAAGGCCTTGTTGAAGATGTCGACGCCGGTGCCCGACGGCATGGCCGCGGTGATGGCGACGATCTTGTCGTCTTTCTGCGCTTCCTTGACGAGGCTCTGGCCGAACACGTTCTGGTAGGCCGGCGCATTCGGCTTGGCCTTGGCCTGGGTGCCGGTCGCGACGTCGAACTTCACGACGGCGTGGTACTTGTCGGCGGACGCTTCCGCTGGGCCGTAGCCCTTGCCCTTCTGCGTCACGACGTGGACCAGGATCGGGCCTTCTTCCATGTCGCGGACGTTCTTGAGCACCGGCAGAAGATGGTCGAGGTTGTGGCCGTCGATCGGGCCGACATAATAGAAGCCGAGTTCCTCGAACAGCGTGCCGCCGTCCATCATGAAGCCGCGGGAATATTCCTCGACGCGGTTGGCACGGTTGGCGAGGATCTTGGGCAGCCGCTTGTTGATCTGCTTGGCCGCATCGCGCAGCGTACGATAGGTCTTGCCGGAATAGAGCCGCGACAGATAGGCGCTCATGGCGCCGACCGGCGGGGCGATCGACATGTCGTTGTCGTTGAGGATGACGATCAGGCGCGAGTTCATCGCACCCGCATTGTTCATGGCCTCATAGGCCATGCCGGCCGACATCGCGCCGTCACCGATCACGGCGATAACGTTGTTGGTGCCGCCGGAGAGGTCGCGCGCCACGGCCATGCCGAGGCCGGCGGAGATCGAGGTCGAGGAATGCGCCGCGCCGAACGGATCGTAGTCGCTTTCGCTGCGCTTGGTGAAGCCGGACAGGCCGCCGCCGGTGCGCAGGGTGCGGATGCGGTCGCGCCGGCCGGTGAGGATCTTGTGCGGATAGGCCTGATGGCCGACGTCCCAGATCAGCCGGTCGCGTGGCGTGTCGAACACGTAATGGATCGCAGTGGTGAGCTCGACCACGCCGAGGCCCGCGCCGAAATGACCGCCGGTCACCGAGACGGCATCGATGGTCTCCTGCCGCAGCTCGTCGGCGACCTGCTGCACCTGCTCGACCTTCAGCTTGCGCAGGTCATCCGGCGTGTGAATAGTGTCAAGAAGCGGCGTCTTACTAAATGTGGTCACAGCGAATTTCCAATTTTGCCTGTCGGAACGAACCGCCCGACGCGAGATGGGATGGCGCGCACACCGCGCAGCGAATGCCAGACACTCGGTGCCGCCCCGGCAGGCCGGTGCCTGGTTGTAAGCCTAGATTCACTCCGGATTGGACCACGTGATATGCATCACCTTGGTCGCGCTTCACCCGTCCCGGTTCAGTTTTGTCGAACCATTTGAGATGCATGCCGCCCGAAAAGTCGGGCTGCCCGCCACTCTCAAATGCCCATAGAACTGGAAGCATTACACCAAAGCCGCAGCCAAAGCCAACCCGATAGGGGGCGCAGGGTTCCTATGCGGCGCGCTAAAAAACCTAATCTTTTCAATGCCTGGGTGGGAGCCGGGTTCCAATTCGCCTAATTTGACGGCAGCCGGCCGGGGCGGCTCGGCCTGATTCGCAGCCGTACCCGACCCGCGCGGGTAGCCCCGGGGGTTTACGGGTGGCTGGAAATGCACAGCAACAATTGCCCGCCGTGGCGGACATCGCGCCGCACGATCGAGGTGGTCGGTGGCGCTACTGCACGTCGAGTGGTTCGGTGCCGGTCGGCTGGCCCGAGGCATCGGTGGTGATCTTGTCGACGCGCGCCTCGGCCTGACGCAGCAGCTCCTCGCAGCGCCGCTTCAGGGCCTCGCCGCGTTCATAGATCGTCACGGATTCTTCGAGCGGGACCTTGCCGTCTTCGAGCCGCTTCACGATCGTTTCGAGTTCCTCGATCGCGCGCTCGAAGGTGAGCTTCTTCACGTCGGCTTGGGTATTCTCGGCCATTCTTGCGTTCCCGATTGCGTGGATCAGATCGCAACCTGATCTTGTCGTCCAAACATGACCTGTCGCAGGCCATGCTCGCCCCGGCGCAGAATCAATCGAATTTTTGCGGACGTATTGTGGCGGGGATTTACCCGTCCATCAATGCGGTGACGTGAGATGCCACCGACTCTTTCAGGCCCTGCAGGTCGTAGCCGCCTTCCAGGACGGAGACGACGCGGCCGCCGGCGCTCTTGTCGGCGAGATCCATCAGCTTGCGCGTGACCCAGCCGAAATCCTCGCCCGTCAGGTTGATCGAGGCCAAGGGATCGCGGTGATGCGCGTCGAAGCCCGCCGAGATGACGACGAGTTCGGGGGAGAACTTCTCCAGCTGCGGCAGGATCAGATTCTCGAAAGCGGAGCGGAACTTGGCGCCGCCGTCGCCGGGCGCCAGCGGCGCGTTGACGACAGTGTCGTGCTCGCCACGCTCGCCGGCGGCCCCAGTGCCTGGAAACAACGGCATCTGGTGCGTCGAGCAGTACATCACGGTCGGGTCCGACCAGAAGATGTCCTGCGTGCCGTTGCCGTGATGCACGTCGAAATCGACGATGGCCGCGCGCTTGATGCCGTATTTGCGCTGTGCGTGGCGTGCCGCGATGGCGACGTTGTCGAAGAAGCAGAAGCCCATCGGCGCCGATCTCGGCGTGATGACCGGGTGGGCGGATCGCGACGAAGGCGTTGCGGTGCTCGCCCGCCATCACCGCCTCGGTCGCCGCGACTGCGCCGCCGACGCCGCGCATCACGGCCTCCCACGTGCCCGGCGACATCGAGGTATCGCCGTCGATATAGATCTTGCCCGAGGTCGGCGCGATGTGGCGGAGTTCGCTGACATAGTGCTCGCCGTGACAGAGCAGCACGGTGTCGAGGTCGCCTTCCGGCGCGGAATCGCGCACCAGCGCCTTGAAACGATCCTCGCCGAGCACCTCGGCGACCGCCCGCAGCCGGTCGGGGCGTTCGGGATGTCCGGGAGGGGTCAGGTGGTCGAGACAGGCGGAATGCGTCAGAAGCAGTGTCATGCAAATTCCCGGCGCAATCGATGCGCGTGCGAGGACGCATGATCCGGAAAAGTGCGCAGCGGTTTTCCGACCAAGATCATGCAAGAGTAGGCCCTAATCTAGGCCGTTAGCGGCGTTCCGGAAAGGGCCGACATCATCCCTGTTCCCGTCCTTCCAAAGCCTGGGCGTTTTCCGCGTCACCGCGAGCGGAGCGAAGCAATCCATGCCGCATGCTCGGAGACAATGGATTGGTTCGCTCCGTTCGCAATGAGGTGAGGGGCTGCGTACGTCACCCCTGGACCTCGCTCAATTGATCCGCTCGATCCGCTTGCCTGCCGTCGGGCCTACCGGGCTGTTGGCCTTGAAGTAGGCATAGAGCGCATCGACGTCGTAGATGCCGAACTGCTGCGCGGTTCCTTGCTTGAACACGGTGAAGCCGTCGCCGCCCTCGGCGAGATAATTGTTCACGGTGACGCGGTAGCTCGCGGCCGGGTCGATCGGCTTGCCGTCCAGCGACATCCGTGCGGCGATGATGCGCGCGCCATCGGGCTTGCTCGCATCCCACGCATAGGAGAACCCCTTCGAGACCTGGAGGGCGCGCGGCCGCTTCGGATCGGCCCATTGCTGCTCCAGCGCGTCCTTGAGCTGCTTGCCGGTCAGCGTCATCGTCACGAGCTGGTTGCGGAACGGCTGGCTTGCGAAGATATCGGCATAGGTCACCGCGCCGTCCTCGCGCTTGACGATGTCGGTGCGCACGCCGCCGGGATTGGTGAAGGCGATCACCGCGCCGCCATTCGGCTCGGCGCTGGTTGCAAGCAGCTGTGCATCGGCGACGATGTCGCCGAGCGGGCTCTCGCCAGTTTCGGCAGGCGTACGCGACAGCGTTTCGGTGACCGAGCCTGCCGCGCGGCTCGCGATCGGCGCGGCCAGCCGGTCGTAGGATTCCAGCAGCGCGCTCTGCTCGGGATCCTTGGCCGTGCCGGCGATCCGCACGATGGTGTTGGCGGCGCTGGCGCTGATCACGTCATGGCTGTTCGGATCGAGCTGAAGATCGATCGCGGTGACCAGCGTGCCGTATTTGTCGCCGCTGGTGACGAGGCGCCCGTCGATATCGCAGACATAGGCGCGGTGGGTGTGGCCGCTGACCACGACGTCGACGGCACGGTCGAATTTGTGGACGATGTCGACGATCGGCCCGGAGATCCCTGGACATTCATTATAGTCGCCGGTCGGAAAGCCGCCTTCGTGGATCAGCACCACGATCGCCTCGACGCCCTTCGCCTTCAGCTCGGGGACCAGCGCATTGACGGTCTCGGCCTCGTCGCGAAAGTCGAGGCTCGCGACGCCGGCCGGCGACACCAGGTTCGGGGTGTTCTTCAGCGTCAGCCCGATGAAGGCCACTGCAATGCCGTCGAATTGCTTGATCTCGTAGGGCGGAAACACCGTCTTGCCGGTCGCCTTGTCGATCGTTGAGGCCGCGAGATAGCGGAATTTGGCGCCCGTGAAGGGATGCGGTCCCTGGCAGCCGTCGACGGGATGGCATCCGCCGTTCTGCATTCGCAAGAGCTCGGTTTTGCCCTCGTCGAATTCGTGATTGCCGACCGAACTGATCGCAAGGCCCATCATCGAGAGCGATTCGATCGAGGGTTCGTCGTGGAACATCGCCGACAGGAAGGGGCTCGCGCCGATCAGATCGCCGGCGGCGACGAAGATGGTGTTCTTGCGCCCCTCGCGCAGCTGCTTGACGATGGTGGCCATCCGCTCGGCGCCGCCGGCGGGCTCCATGATCTTCCTGGTCGCGTGAGCGGGGTCGTTGATGCGGATGCCGCCCGGTGGCGGGCGCAGATTGCCATGGAAATCGTTGATCGCGAGAATGCGCAGGCTCACCGGCTCCGCGGCCTGTGCCGGGCAGGGGCTTGCTGCGGCCAGTCCGAACGCGCAGAGCGCGGCGAGAGGGGAAAGGCGGGGCTGTCTCATGACCTGTCCATGGAGCACGGGATCATGGCGCCGCGCCACTACAATTTTGCGACGCTTCGTTTCAATCCTTCGGGCGAGCCATGAATGCCTTGAACGCCTCGACTGCTTCCTCGGAGCGCATCCGTTCGCTGAACAGATGGTTCTCCTGCTCGATGCGGCGGGTGACGTCCTCCGGCGGCAACCGGATCAGGCGCCGCGAGATCGCCACCGCCTCGGCCGGCAGCGCGCAGATCTCGCGCGCCACCTTGTGCGCCTCCACCTCGGCATGTCCCGGCGCCACCACGGTATTGACGAAGCCGGCGACGCGGGCGTCGTCGGCCGACATGGTGCGGCCCATCACCAGCATCGCGAAGGCACGCTGGTGGCCCATCATGCGCGGCATCAACAGGCTCGAGGCGCCTTCCGGCACCAGGCCGAAATTGGAGAACGGCGTCGAGAACAGTGCGGTCTTGCTGGCGAGCACATAGTCACAGTGAAACAGCATGGTGGTGCCGATGCCCATCGCGACGCCGTCGACGGCGGCGATGATCGGCTTCACATTGTGGGCAAGCGAATACAGGAACTTGACGAGGTCGGAGGCCGGCGGGGTCTCGCCGGTCGAGGTGCCCTGCGCGAGCAGGTCCTCGATGTCGTTGCCCGCGGTAAACACGCCGGAGCCGCCGGTGATGATCAGGCAGCGGATCTTCGGATTGTTCTGCGCCTTGTCGATCGCGTCGCTGATCGCGCGAAACATCTCCTGGGTAATCGCGTTCTTCTTCTCGGGCCTGCGCAGCCGGATCACGCGCGTGGCGGCTTCGTCGGTCACTATGACATGCGCGGTCATCGAGCGGTCCCAGGGTCGGCCGGCAACGTCGCCGGCGGAGGTCGTGCCGCCATCCTACATGATCCGGTGCAAGCCCCAAGAGCTCCAGCGTGTTCCGGGCCGCTTTTCCCCGTGGGCGAGCATGAGAACGGCGCAATGCAGATAACCGGAGCTTGCGATACCGGGCAGGGGACGTTGGTCGTAGGCCGGACGCGCACGGCGATGCTGCCTGCCTGCCGCGCCCGTGACGCTCGCGACGAGTTTAACTTCCCCGCGAGAAACATTCCGCTGTTCGCGGCATTCCCCCTTTGCTGACAGGCCGAGCAGACCCCGACACGTCGTTGTCGTGGTTCCGTGTCCGGCTGACTTGAGGAGAGCGGCGGCATGCAGATCTCCGGACGTTTGGAACTATCGCGGCGCCATCTGTTGATTGTTGGAGCCGCCTCGCTTGCGGCGTCGTCGATTGCGACGCCCCCGCCTGCGGCCGCCCAATCTGCCCCGACCGGAGCGCCCGTGATGACGAGAGTATCCTTTGACGTGAACGGCGAAACCCACCAACTCGAGCTCGACACCAGGACCACGCTGCTCGATGCCCTGCGCGAGCACCTGCATCTGACCGGCACCAAGAAAGGCTGTGATCACGGCCAATGCGGCGCCTGCACCGTGCTCGTCGACGGCCGGCGGATCAATTCCTGCCTGACGCTCGCCGTGATGCATCAGGGCGACGAGATCACGACGATCGAGGGGCTCGGCACGCCGGACGGGCTGCATCCCCTGCAACAGGCCTTCATCGACCATGACGCCTTTCAGTGCGGCTATTGCACGCCGGGACAGATCTGCTCGGCTGTCGCCGTGCTTGCCGAGGTCAAGGCCGGCATCCCGAGCCATGTCACGGCGGATCTGAATGCGCCGCTGCGACTGACCAATGCCGAGCTCCGTGAGCGCATGAGCGGCAACATCTGCCGCTGCGCCGCCTATCCCAACATCGTCGAGGCGATCAGCGAGGTCGCCGGGAGGAGCGCATGAGATCATTCAGCTATGAGCGCGCCGCCTCGCCGGGCGCGGCGGCCGCAGCCGCCGCCGGCACCGCGAACGCCAAATTCATCGCCGGCGGCACCAATCTGCTCGACCTGATGAAGCTCGAGATCGAGACGCCGGCGCACCTGATCGACGTCAACGACCTGGCGCTCGACCGCATCGAGGAGACTGCGGACGGCGGCTTGCGGATCGGCGCGCTGGTGCGCAACACCGATCTCGCCGCCGATATCCGCGTGCGGCGCGACTATGGCGTGCTGTCGCGCGCGCTGCTCGCCGGCGCTTCCGGCCAGTTGCGCAACAAGGCGACGACCGCGGGCAATCTGCTGCAGCGGACGCGCTGTCCCTATTTTTACGACACCAATCTGCCCTGCAACAAGCGCAAGCCCGGCAGCGGCTGCGCCGCGATCGGCGGCTTCAGCCGCCAGCATGCGGTGGTCGGTGTGAGCGACGCCTGCATCGCGACCCATCCGAGCGACATGGCCGTGGCGATGCGCGCGCTCGACGCCGTCGTCGAGACCGTGCGGCCCGACGGCACCACGCGCAGCATTCCGATCGCCGAGCTGCATCGTCTGCCCGGCGACAGCCCGGAGATCGAAACCAGCCTGGAGCCGGGCGAACTGATCACCGCGGTGGTGCTGCCGAAACCGGTCGGCGGCGCGCAGGCCTATCGCAAGGTGCGCGACCGCGCCTCTTATGCCTTCGCACTGGTCTCGGTTGCCGCGATCGTGCAGCGCGACGGCACCGGCCGCGTTGCGCTCGGCGGCGTGGCGCACAAGCCGTGGCGCGTCGAGGCGGCGGAGGCGAAATTGCCCGACGGCGCCAAGGCCGTCACCGCGCGCCTGTTCGCCGATGCGAAGCCGACCAAGGACAATGCGTACAAGCTGCCGCTCGCCGAGCGAACGCTGGCGGCGGTGCTGCGCGAGGCCAGGGCTTGAGATCCAAGGCTTAAGATGAGGGCCTGACATCATGCGTTTTGAACATCCCGCCACCTTCAATCCGATCGACCAACTCAAGGTGATCGGCCACCCGACCAGCCGGATCGAGGGGCCGCTCAAGACCACCGGCACCGCGCCTTACGCCTATGAGCGGCACGACGTCGCGGCCAACCAGGCCTATGGCTACGTGGTCGGTTCGGCGATCGGCAAGGGGCGGATCGGTTCGATCGATCTCGAGGCGGCGAAGGCTGCACCGGGTGTGCTCGCCATCGTCACATCGGGCAATGCCGGCAAGCTCGGCAAGGGCGAGCGCAATGCGGCACCGCTGCTCGGCGGGCCCGAGATCGCGCATTATCACCAGGCCGTCGCCATCGTCGTCGCCGGGACCTTCGAGCAGGCGCGGGCCGCGGCGCAGTTGGTCCGGATCGACTACGTCAAGGGCGACGGCAAGTTCGATCTCGCCGCGGAGCGGGACAAGGGCATCACGCCGCACCCGTCATTCGGCGGCCCGGCCGATACCGCCGTCGGCGATTTCGCCTCCGCCCTCGCTGGTGCACCCGTGCAGCTCGATGCCACCTACACGACGCCTGATCAAGGCCACGCGATGATGGAGCCGCATGCTTCGATCGCGGCCTGGGACGGCGACAAGCTCACGGTCTGGACCTCCAACCAGATGATCGCCTGGGGCGCTGAGGACATGGCGAAGACGCTTGGTATCCCCAAGGAGAATGTCCGCCTGGTGTCGCCCTATATCGGCGGCGGCTTCGGCGGCAAGCTGTTCCTGCGCGCCGAGGTGCTGCTCGCCGCGCTCGGCGCCCGCGCGGCCGGCCGGCCGGTCAAGGTCGCGCTGCAACGTCCGCTGATGTTCAACAACACGACGCACCGTCCGGCGACGATCCAGCGCATCCGCATCGGCGCCGAGCGCGACGGCAAGATCACCGCGATCGGCCACGAAAGCTGGTCCGGCAACGTCAAGGACGGCGAGCCCGAGATGGCGGTGAGTCAGACGCGGCTGCTTTATGCCGGCGCCAGCCGGATGACGGCGACGCGGCTTGCGGCGCTCGATCTGCCGGAGGGCAATGCGATGCGCGCGCCCGGAGAAGCCTCCGGCATGATGGCGCTCGAGATCGCGATCGACGAGTTCGCCGACAAGCTCGGCATCGACCCGGTCGTGCTGCGCATCAGCAACAACACCCAGGTCGACCCCGAGCATCCGGAGCGGCACTTCTCGCAACGGCAATTGGTGCAGTGCTTGAGCGATGGCGCGGCGCGGTTCGGCTGGGACAAGCGCAACCCGAAACCCGGCGCGGTCCGCGACGGACGCTGGCTGGTCGGAATGGGCGTCGCCGCGGCCTTCCGCAACAATCTCGTGGCCAAATCGGCGGCACGCGTTCGTCTCGACCAGCAGGGCATCGTGACCGTCGAGACCGACATGACGGACATCGGCACCGGCTCCTACACCATCATCGCGCAGACCGCCGCCGAGATGATGGGCGTGCCGCTGGACAAGGTCGCGGTGCGGCTCGGCGATTCCGACTTTCCGGTGTCCTGCGGCTCGGGCGGGCAGTGGGGCGGCAACAATTCCACCGCCGGCGTCTATGCCGCCTGCACCAAGCTGCGCGAGACCATTGCGCAGAAGCTCGGCTTCAATTCCGCGGAGGCGGTGTTTGCCGACGGCGTGGTCCGCTCCGGTAATCGCAGCGTGCCGCTGGCGCAGGCCGCCGGCGGCGGCGACCTCGTGGCGGAGGATGCCATCGAGTATGGCGATCTCGCGAAAACCTACCAGCAGTCGACCTTCGGCGCGCATTTCGTCGAGGTCGGCGTCGACGCCGACACCGCTGAAATCCGGGTGCGGCGGATGCTTGCGGTCTGCGCGGCCGGCCGCATCCTCAACCCCAAGGCGGCGCGCAGCCAGGTGATCGGCGCGATGACCATGGGTGTCGGCGCGGCGCTGATGGAGGATCTGGTCGTCGACAAGCGGCACGGCCTGTTCATCAATCACGACCTTGCTGCCTATGAGGTGCCGGTCCATGCCGACATCCCGCATCAGGAGATGATCTTCCTCGACGAGACCGACCCGATCTCGTCGCCGATGAAGGCCAAGGGCGTCGCCGAACTCGGCATTTGCGGCGTCGCCGCCGCAGTCGCCAATGCGGTCTACAACGCGACCGGCGTTCGCGTGCGCGACTATCCGATCACGCTCGACAAGCTGCTCGCAGGGATGCCGGTCTAACCTCGCCCGACGAACGAACCGATGCCCCGGCCGATCGCGGCGCCGTGCTGAAACAGCGCGCCGAGGTGATCGCCGGGCACCGACATCGCATCGAGGCCGTTCTCCGCGGCGAAGCGCTGCATCGGCGCATGCGGTCCGTCGTCCTGTCCGTTCCACAGCAGCACCGGCACGCGCGAGGACAGCACCGCGTCCTTTGCGCCATCGACCTGGCCGAGCGCATTGAAGCAGGCGCGCACGCCGCCTTCGATATCCGGCGTCACCCATTCGGCGAGTTCCGGCACGGTGCGGCGGGCAAAGGTGATGAAGGCGCCATAGGTCAGCGGGCCGGCATTGCCGCGCGGCAGTCCGGTGAGAAAGTCCCAGCCACCGATCGCCAGCGACGCCAGCCGTGCCGGGAAAAATCGGGCGACGCCGACCGCGACCCAGCCGCCCATCGAGTGTCCCACCACATGGGCGCGCTCGTCGCCGAGATCGTCGATCACGGCAACGATGTCGCCGGCGCGCTGCGCCTGGTTATAAAGCGCCGGATCGGCCGGCTTGTCGCTGAGGCCATGTCCGAGCGAATCGACGCAGACGACACGAAAGCGATCGGCAAGCGCGTCGACCACGCCGCATTGTTTCCAGCTCGCGGCGTCGAGCAAGAGACCGTGCTGCAGCACGATCAGCGGCCCGGATCCCTCGACGGTGTAATGGATACGCTGGCCCCGGTGATTGGCGAAAGGCATTGATAGAGTTCCCCACGTTTCACCAGAGGTGAGCGTGAAGGCGCCGGGTTTCAAGACCTCGTTCCGGATCAGGAACCACATCGCCGATGGCGGGCGGAACCTCGCCTTCAGCCGCCCCACACGGTGGCCTCGCTCCAGCCGAGATCCCTGAACTCGGCCGCGCGGAGCGGCGCTTCACCGGCGGCGAAGAATTCGTCGAGCTGCGGCGGCTTGACTGTGGTCTCCGAGAGCATCGCATGGGCCTGGCCGCGATGATGGATCTGGTGCTGAAACAGATGCATCAAGAGGCGGTCGCGCCGCTCAGTCTGCACGCTCGTGTCGCGATTGATCTTCACCACATCATCGAGCCGCTCAGCCGTCAGCACATCGCAGTGCACGATCAGCCGCTGATCGATCGCGCGCTGGGCGTCTTTCAGCTGCGCCACCGACGGATAGGGCACTTCATTGGCCCACGCCTTCGGCCCGAGCCAGCCGCCCTCGAGCGCGTCGATATAAAACAGGTCGATGACATGAATGTGGTTCAGTGTCGCCTGCAGGCTCGGGAAGAACCCGGTCCGCGCCGCGGCGAACTCCGCCTGGCTGAGACCGGCGCAGGCCGTGAGCAGGCGATGATTGGCCCAGGCGTTATTGTACGCAAAAGCGCGAAAGGTCTGAACGAGGCCTGCTTGCATATCGGTCCTCACTGGATTGACTGTTTCAGGCGGGCGCGGCGGCGAGCCGGCCGACCTGCGACAGTGATCGCGGTGCTTGCGTTGGTGACTTGATCCTCGCATAGCTAATCCATCGTGGTGCACTTCATCCGAAGGCGGGAGCAGATGCAACTGGCAAAGAACGTGATCGACGTCGGCCTTTCCTCCAACGACCTCGAGCCGATGCTGCGGTTCTGGCAGCACGATGCCAGGCTGCGCTTCGATCATGTGCAGCCGATCCGCCGCGGGCAGAAGCAGTACCGGCACGACGCGCAGGGTTCGGTCATCAAGCTCAACCATCATGTCGAGCGGCTGCCGGACGCGGCGCCGAGCGGCTATCGCGAGCTGATCATTGCGCGCGCTGGCGTCGACGCACCGCAACGCATGGCCGACCCCGATGGCAACAGCGTTTGCCTGGTCGCGCCCGGACATGACGGCATCACCCAGATCGCCGTCATGCTGGCGGTGCGCGACCTCGCCGCGCATCGCAGGTTCTACGGCGACATCCTCGGCTTCGCCGAGCAATCATGGTCGGGCGGTCCGGCGTTTCGCCTCGGCGACAGCCTGATGCTGCTCAAGGAAGACGCTGCCGCCACGGTCGATCCGATCCGGCCGGCGCGCGGCTGGCGCTACATCACACTGCAGGTCGCCGACATCGATGCCGTGCATGACGAGCTGCGCGCCAAGGGCGTGCGGGAAGGCCTTGCGCCGGTGACGCTCGGCGAGGTCGCACGGATCTCCATGATCCTCGATCCCGATGGCAACTGGATCGAACTGTCCCGCCGCGCATCGATCGTTGGAAGCCTGTCCGACCGCTAGCCAGCAAATTTTCTGCCCGCCCGGGCGGCGCCGATGATATGATTCCGACGAATGCATCCAATTTGATGATCGCTTTATGCAGTCGATTTTCGGGCCGCGGCGGGTTCATCGATCGATTCCACGAGCGGTTATCGGCTCGGCTTGCCTGCTGCTGTTTGTCCCCGTCGCGAGCGCCCAGCCTCTCGGCAATCCAGCGGTAACGCCCGCCGCGCAGCGCGCAGAGCCGGCGCAGGCAGAAACATCGCAAACGGAAACGTCTCGTCCGGATGCCAACGCCGGGGCCGATCGGTCGGCGTCCGATCAGCAATCGTCATCCGTTCCGTCGCCGGCGCCGATACCTTTGCGTCCAAGGCCCGATGGGCCGCAGCAATACTGCAAGGCGTTGGAAGAGGCTGCATTGGAGAACGGCTTGCCGCCGGATTTCTTCGTCCGGCTGATCTGGCAGGAAAGCAATTTCGATCCCAATTCGGTCAGTTCGGCCGGTGCCCAGGGGATCGCCCAGTTCATGCCCGGTACCGCACGGTGGCGCGGTCTGGTCGACCCGTTCGAGCCATTGCCTGCCTTGCAGGAATCCGCGCGTTGGCTCCGCGAGCTGCGCGCGCAGTTCGGCAATCTCGGCCTTGCGGCGGCCGCCTATAATGGTGGTCCACGGCGCGTTCAGGATTGGCTGGCGGGACGTGGAAGCCTGCCGGGCGAAACGCGCGCCTATGTCAGGATCATTACCGGCAAGTCCGCCGAGGAATGGGCGCAGGGTTCGCTTGAGGATCGGGTCCACATCGACGCGGCCATGGCCTGCGGTGACATCGTGCGCGGCATGCTCGTTCGGGCGCTTCCCGCGGGCCCAAGAGAGTCCGTGACAATCGCGCAGCAAGCTGCGTGGGGGCCCTGGGGACTTCAATTGGCCGGTGGCCCGTCGCAATCGCGCGTGCTCGCCGACTACCAGCAACTTCAGAAACGATTTGCATCCGTGCTCGGCGATCGCGCACCGCTCGTTCTGAGATCGCGCATGGCCGGGCCAGGCTCGGCCACCTGGTATCTGCTCCCGGTCGCCGAGACGACCCGCGAGCGAGCTAACCAGCTGTGCGCCCGATTGGAGGCAGTCGGCGGGCGCTGCCTCGTGTTTCGAAACTAGTGGCACACGTTGCACGTCGCCGCGACCGACGGCGGGATGAGGGCTAATTGGCGGCAGAGCCTTCGACCGCAAATGTGTGGTACCTGGCGTATTTCTCGCCGACCGCCCGAACCTGCACGTAGGCTGGATCGTGTCGCCAGGCCCAAAGCGCCTCCATGGTCGGATACATATAGATGACGACGCGCTTGGGTGGATTTCCATCAACGGCAACGACCTGCGAACCGGTTGCCGCCGCGCCGGCAGCCGCGATCAGCTTGCCGCCATGCGCCTTGATGATCTCCTTCGCCTTCGGGAGATATTCCCTGGCATAACCATCGGGATCGGTGACCTCGATTTGCCCGATCAGATAGGCGGGCGGCCTGGCTTCGCCATGCAGTGCTTCGGCGCCAAGAGCGCCGATAGCGGTACAACTCAACATGACCAGAGCCATCTTGCCTCCAGAACTCATGGGAGCTTCCTCCGATGCCGTGGCGGTGCCACAAGCCGCAGCCTGGCAGGACTCTCCACGAGGCTTCGAAATACGTCCAATACATATATTTTCTCGAACCTTATGCTTGAATGGTATAAGCGGGTATGACTCTTCAACAGGCCCTCACGTTCTTGACGGTGGCCGAGCTCGGCACGGTCTCAAAGGCCGCTTTGCGGTTGCGTGTCGCCCAACCCGCTCTATCCAGGCAAATCATCGGTCTCGAACGGGAGCTCGGCTTGCAGCTCTTCGATCGCGTCGGGCGCCGGCTTCTATTGACCGGCGAAGGCGAGCAGTTGATTGCGGGCTGCCGTCTGCTGCTCAACAGCGTCAATTCCTTGAAGGAGCAGGCTCAGCTGCTTCGTCAAGGAGATACCGGGGTCCTAAGGATCGCCGGCTCGCCGCAACACATCGAAAGCGTGCTGTCGGAATTTCTGCACCGGTACGCGGAGCGATATCCCAGGGTCGAGATCAGGATCAGGGAGGGGACGGGCAGCGAGATATTGGCGATGCTCGAACGCGGGGAAGTTCATCTCGGCCAGAATTTGTTGCACGCCGTCAAGCTGGACGAGCAGCACTTCGGCAGCCTTCCGCTTGGATCTGTGCAGTTACTGGCTGCTTGCCATCCGTCGATGCCGCTTGGTCCCCGTCGCACAATCGAGATCGCTGACCTTGCCGAACTTCCGTTGCTGCTGCTGGACAGCGGGTTCGGATTTCGCCGTGCTTTCGATGCGGCAAGCCGTATGGCGGGACTGAAACCGAAGATCATGTTCGAGAGTCGCAGTCCGCACACCTTGCTGGCACTCGCCGAGGCGGGGCACGGCGTCGCGATCGTTCCCTCCCAGCTTCAGTGCTGGCGCTACGGATTAAGGATTGTCGGTCTCACGCACAGACGCCGCGTGTTGCAGGAGCCCCTGACCATCTCATGGGACAAGCGGCGTCCGTTGCCTCGTTTCGCGACTGACTACTGTGCAATGCTGGCAGCACATATGCGGGAGACGTTTCCGATCACGCGCCCGACGGAGCCGGCAGCGGCAAAAGCAAGTGTTCGGACGCGCGCCAGGCGAGTTCCACGCAAGGCGAAAAGTCGGGGCGGTTGAATGCTGCTTGCGCGCGGCAGCTTGCCGGTGGCGCGCGAAAGGCAAAGACGACGCTCATCGGCGCGAGGGCCTTCTCCTGGACCGGTGTGAGATGGGCCGTCCACGACGCAGGCCAGCAGCGCCGGATGTTCAATAACCTCCGGAGGCGAGCTTCCGTCGGAAGCTAACGTCTGGACCTGTATCGGCACCCGTCCGGCATTCTCACTTTTTCATCTTGATGCCGTTCTTGGCACGATACTCGTTGAAGACAACGTCAATGGCCTGAATGACCTTCTTGTCCTGGTTCGCCTTGCAATAAACGATGATCTGGTGCTCCAGATCCTTCGCGCGATCGACCTTCATCAAGTGCTTCTTAGCGAGGCCATTATACCAACCGCTGTACCAAACCGTCAGATAATCGGCATCCTCCTGGAAGGTGTTGGCAAGCTGGGCGCATGTAAGCGCCTGAACATCAACATAGCCGTCAGCGTTCGCGTAGGTCTTCAACTCGACCTGGGCCTGACAGGGTGTCACGGCTGAAATCGCGACCGCCGCGGAAGCCAGAAACAATTTTATGGACATGCTATCTTCCCACAGGTTCTCGTGAATGACTTCTTTCGGATCGCAGCGCAAACCGGTCTCGCGGGACTTGCTACCAGTACCGCGCGGGATCGGCCCACTTTGCTCGGAGTGGGGTGATGTTTTGGGCTCGCGCGCGCGGCTGCATCAGCATTTGGTCACGACCTGACCATAGGCGTTGGTCACCTGCACGCACCCCGGCGTGGCAACATAGGTGCCGGCTGCTACTGCTCCAGCGGCTGCGGTGCCGTAGACGGCGCGCCGCGTGGTCCGGCGCGCGACCCCGGCATAGCTCATCGGCGTCAACGGTCGTCCGACCCGTGCTTCCGCGGTGGAAACCAGCCCTTGCTCGATATGGCCCTTGCCATTCCAGAGCAGCGTGCCCGAGAATGTGACGGCGGTTAAGAGAAGCAGAAGCGTCTTGCGAAGTGGGTTGGTCATTTCTTGGCTCCAGCAATTGTGCCCGCAGGTACTTCGTCAAATTCGATCATGACGTCGGAATCGAGTCCGACCTTCGTCGCGCCTTCCGGCGGCTTGAACGAGAAGATGTCCGCGGCAGCGATTGCATCGGTCTTCCAGTCCTTGATCCGCAACGTATATTGCGGCGCGCCAGCCACGGTCTTGCTGGTGATGACATATTTGCGGGGGATCGGTTGCGGACCGGTCTCGATCCAGATCTGCCAGTCCGTGTCCGGCGTGCGGAACGCAAGATGCTCGCACTCGACGCCATCGACGACACCCTGCCCGATATGATGCCCTTCAATGACGTCGGACGTAAGTACGTCGAAGGAATTCGAGAGCAGCAGATCCGTGCCGGGCATCGCTGCTCCCGTTTTCGCCTGAATCGCCTCCACAAGTTGCTCGACCGTGCCGGGTGCGTCGGCCTGCACATAGGCCTTGGCGTTATTGCCGTACAGCGAGACGGTCTTGCCGTCATAGACCAGGTCGACATCGGTATAGCCACCGGTTCGTCTGACCCTCAATTTGTCGGGCCGGGTCATTTTCAACTGACCGGAGCTCGCGAACTGGATCTTCTGGAGTTCGGGCGTGATGATCTCGATGTCGCTGTCGTACGTCGCGGTGATCGATTTCTGGGCGGCCGTATAGTCCGCCATCGCCTTCAGCAACGTCGTGGAGTCATCGGCACGCGCGTGACCGATCGGCGTTGCAGCTATGGCGATCGATGCAGCCACCCCCGAAGCGCGAAGCAATGCGCGCAGTCTTTTCCTGTTCATGCCGGTCCTCCCTAAGGTCGCGACCAGTCTGGAGCACCTGCGCCGTCGCTCGCTTGATTTAGATCAAGGAGCCGGTCCAACGATAATGGATTTCGGGAGCACGGCAGCCGAGCAGACGTCGGACCGGATGCGGAGCCGAACAAATATTGGGGGTGATATGAGAAAGCTGCTGATCACAATCACGGTTTTGTTGTTGTCGAATGCGTCCGGCAAGGCGGAAGAAAAGCTGGTCGTCGACATGAGCAGGATGACCTGCCGCGAGCTGGCCAGGCTCGACTTCCAGGATTTTGCCGGTGTCACCATGTGGCTCAGCGGGTATTACAACGCGAGCGTGCACAACACCGTGGTCGACCTGTATCAGTTCGCGCAAGCTGCAAAGACCGTGAAGGATTTCTGCCAAACGAGCCCGCAGTCCACGGTCATGTCTGCGGCCGAGCGGGCTCTCGGTATTAAAATGCCCCGTTCGCGCTAGGCTACGCGATCGGCAGCCTGACCTCAAATTCCGTGCCTTGGCTGCCTGTCGCAACAAGCGCCAGCATTCCCCCATGCCGATCGATGATCGTGCGACAAATTGCGAGACCCAATCCCATCCCATCGGCTTTGGTCGTGAAGAACGCATCAAAGACGTTGGTGTGCTGAGGTATGCCAACTCCGGCATCCCGGACGTTCAGAACGATCCAGCGTTGGTCGATACGGGTCGAAACGGTTAGCTTTCGTTGATCAACTGGTATCGACGCCATGGCCTCAACGCCATTCTTCACGATATTCAACACCACTTGCTGCAATTGAGCCCGATTGCCCGTGACTGCGTGAGGGTGATCGGAAAAGCTGGTCGAGACGGATATCTGGTTAGTTTGCAGATCATGTTGCATCAAACGCAAGACCTGGCACACCACATCCTCGATCTGCATCCTGGAGCGATTGGAGGCGCTCTTGAACAGACTGCGGATGCTCGTGATCGTCGAGTCAACGCTCAGGCTGGCGCGCTCGATGTCCTTCAGGACAACGTCGATCTCCTCAAGGTCGGGCGGCTCGGCGGCGAGCTGATTAAGCGCAATGCTCGTGTTCAAGGTGATCGAGCCGAGGGGAGATCTGATTTCGTGCGCGATTGCGGCCGTCGCAGCGTCGATGCTCATAAGCTGATTGGCCCGTTCTCGCCGCTGGAGAATTAGCGCGCTGGCCAGACGGGAGTACAGCACCATCAGCTCCGTTAGCAGGACGCATAGCAGCATGCAGCTCGCTACCAGCGCGAAGCCGCGCGCGGCGTACCAGCCGACAGAGAAGCGAACGGAGCTGGCGACCGCCGCTACGAGAAAGTTCGGCATCCAGGCGACAAGCGTCACCATCAGCCACATGTCCAGAATTGTGCGTCGGCGGCTGAACAAGACCGCCAACGTTGCCGCGCCCACGAGCCAGAGCGCAATGTTGATCTGGCTCCCGAACCGCGTTTGCAGGGTAACGCTCCCGCTGTAGAAGCTCGGCAAGTGGTTCACCCACGCTGTCACGGTCCACGTCAGTGCAGCAACGGTGGTGAGGACGGCGCATATTGTCGCTATGATGCTCGCTCTCGTCGACCGGGCGGCGGCGCCTCGCTCCGTCTTATCCTTGAGAAGCGTGTATGCCAGGATGCTCAGTGGAAACGTGGTGTGCCAGAAAACAAAAAACCACGCCGGTGTATCGAAGCCATCGCCGAGTATTCCGTTTGGGCCATAACCACCGGGAAAGCTCAGTGTCTGCAAGAAGGCAAACGCGCCGCTGAAGAGATATGCACCGGCGACGGCCAATAGTCCGCGCCGAGGTTGCACAGAATACTGTCCGAACAGCAGCGTAGCGGTCAGCAGATCGGCGGCGCTTAGCACTGTCTGCAGGACTGGAACAAATGCGTCGACCCTGCCGATCTGTACGCTCGCAAACGGCGCGATACAGGCGGCGAGGACAAACAGCGCGGCCACCACCCACATGGCCGCGCGGCGATGTTCGCGCGTTGCGGGCATGAGAGGAATCACCAGAGGAAATTCGTCTTCGTGAGGCGACGTGATTTGCCTTGTAATCATCTTCGTCCCTCAAGAGGATGGCCGTCTGCCGGAATGAGATCGAAATCAGCTCGGCTTGAGTTGCTCGGCCATCAAGACGAGTTCGGCAAGCGATCGGGCCTGCATTTTCTCCATCACTCGTTGACGGTGCGCCTTGATGGTGCGCACGGTCGAACCAAATTCATTTGCGATCTGCTTGTTTAATTTGCCCTCAACGACCCGTTCGAACACATCGCGCTCTCGCGGAGTGAGCTTGGCCGCGTTGGTGCGGTGAATCGCTTTTTCTTCTCGACGCTGCTGGGAGGTCTTGTGCTTATCAATTGCACGTTCGATCGTGGAAAGCAGAATTTCGGCCGTGACCGGCTTCCTCAGAAAATCCTCGGCGCCAGATTTGATGGTACGAACCGTGATCGGTATGTCTTCGTACCCGGAAAGAAAGATGATCGGGAGCTCGACGTTCTGCGCAATCAGCTGCTGCTGCAAGTCGGGGCCAGTGATTGCCGGCAGGCGAACATCAAGCAGTATGCAGTCAACCCTATTCTGGTGGAGCTGCTGCGCCAGCAGCCGCTCTGCTGACGGAAAGGATTGGACATGATAGCCTGCCAGCTCCAGCAGACGCTGGGCAGCGCCGCTGAACTCAGGGTCATCATCCACAAGGTAAATCGTCCCACGCAAACCAAGCCGCTCAACCTGCAATTCATGGAACCTGTAGCTGTGTTTTCCAGTGTCAACAACACGGGTTTTTACGGGCTTCGTGATCGGGTCTTTCAGCGGAGCCATGGATGTCCGCTCCCGGTCGGGAATCGTCGATGACGGCGGAGTCGGGCACCTCCGCTTTCCCTGCGCCCTCTGCTTGAGGAGAGGGCGGAACGAAGCGCAAAGCTCGGACAGATCGTGTCGCGAGAACGCGGATGTATGACGAACTGACCGTGCAACACATTCGGTGTCGTCGCGGCCTTCGCCAGGACGACGGCTGTGAATGCGGCGCGGCCTATGGCCAGGGAGGGCGTCGTACCCCGCCAGTACCGCGTCCGCGCCGGTCACCGCCTCGGCGCTTTCGGTCACGGTCTTTTCCAGCGACGGCGCCTGTACGGCGATGTTCTCGGCGAAGAAGCGCGCCAGCGCGACATAGCGCTGCGGCTCGGCTTCGCCGTTCGCCTTGGCGGCCAGCGCCTCGCCGGCGAGCATGCAGCCGCCGAGCGTTCCGGCGAACAGCCGCAGATAGGGCGTTGCGCCGGCCAGTGCCTCGTTCGGCGCCGAGGCGCTCGAGCAGCCATTTGCTGATGCGCTCCAGCGCGGCGTGCGCGTTGCGCAGCTTGGGCGCTTCCGAACTTGCCCTAGCGGATTAAGTGTGTATGCTTGCGGCGTTCGATTTGCCGTTGTGCCTTGTTGAATGGTCAAAGCGGCCCTTTTCCAAAGAACATCGTCGGTTGAAGGATGATGCGGAACCAAGCGCGAATTCACGTGCGTCCGCTTTGGAGAAGAGAATGACGACAGGTACAGTCAAGTGGTTCAATGGCCAAAAGGGCTTCGGTTTCATCCAGCCGAGCGATGGCGGCAACGATGTGTTCGTTCACATCAGCGCGGTTGAGCGGGCCGGACTTGGCGGTCTCGCCGAGGGCCAGAAGCTGTCGTTCGAACTCAAGATCGACAAAATGCGTGGCAAGACCAGCGCCGAAGATCTTCGGCTGGCTTGAATCGATCTGTCATTCCACGGATGTACTGGGATGACAGCCGCGGCCCGCTCGATCCTCTGATGGGTTGAGCGGGTCACGCTGCTTTTCAAAGGGCTCATTCGCTCATGGCCAAGAAGCCGGAAGAACTTTCTGCCGAGCGCCTGGCCAAGGCCCAGCGCCAGCGGCTTGCCGCCGAGGCCGGTGCGCAGGCAATCGCTGAGGTCGAGCGCGATGCGATCGCCGTGCGCAAGAACATGGTGCGCCTGCGGGCTCTCCGTGAAGCGCGTGACGCCGAGGCGGCCGCGCAGGCTGGCGCTGCACCCGCAGGCGCGGCATCTGTGGCTGCCAAGAGAACCAAGCGGGTCAAGCGCATCGTGCGCTAAGCTGCGCAATCACGCACGTCTTCGAGTCCGTCGCTGATACGTTGCTGAAGCGGACCTGTTGTTTCGCGGCTTCGGCCGCTACGTTCAGGTCGCGAAGCTTGGTCGTTGCCCGAACTATTTGGGACGATCGGCCTCCTTCCTGTTCGCCGCCTTCAGTCTGATCCTGATGTAGTCAGTGATATCGCCGGCCGCCTCACGCAGATCCTGTTCCGTCAGGCCTTGCTGTCCCGCCATCTCGACGCACCGGTGCGCCAACTCGGCAACGTCCTGCGAGGCACCCGGCGTTCCATATCGCTCGGCAGCGTGGACGCTGTTTCAATCCAGAAATCAAGGAACTCTCTCGCTTTTGCGGTCATGACTCACCCGGACGGCTCGCGCGCCTCTGTCCTCACCGGCCACGTTCCTCGGTCTTCGCAGGAACAATCGAGAGCCGGGGCAAATTACCATGCCGATGACGCGCTATTATTTCGATCTTCGTGATGGCGGCGGCCTGGCGATCGACGAAGAGGGCATGGAGATGTCCAGCTTCGGTGCGGTTCAGGAGGAGGCTGCGCGCGCCTTGGCCGACGTCATTCGGGATTCCTTTCGCGGTCACAATTTCCATCAGATTGCCATCGAGGTCCGGGACGGCGATGGGCCCGTGCTTGAGGTGGCCATCGCTTGGCGCAGTTGCCGGCTGGATTCTTGAGTCTGGCTGCGTAGCGCAGCGGCTAGCACCTTGTGATGCCGAGACTGAGACTGACCTGAAATAGCGGCCCTTCGTCCGTCCGGACCTCAAACGCCAATAGACTGTGTTTGTCCAAAGGCGGGTTCTCCTTGGCTATGCTGAGCAATGACTGCATCGCTTCGTGCGCGGCAGTTTCCTCGTCGCGTAGCTCGATGCCCTGTTTGTCGGCATAGAGTTGCTCGCCGTTGCGGATATCGAAATAGTAGCGGGTTGCCATCTTCGGCTCCCTTTGGTGGCGGGAGCTGCCCAGGCTCTCAGGTGCCGGCGCTCAATAGTCATCCGGCAGCGACGTACTCTGCGCCTGTTGGAGCGAATTTGCTACTCGGCAACGGTGAAGATTTTAGGGAACCGGCTCCGCGTTCACGGTCAAGCCGCCATCGCCGTTCAGCCATGATCTCGGCGTGGCTGAGCCGTCGGATATAATTCTCATGATCAGCGACTGCGTCTTGCATAGCCGAGATAAGTGCATAGGTTTCGTAGATCGACTGGCCTTGAGCCTTGTAGATCGGTTCCACGGGACCTTTTTCCAAAGACATCGTCGGATGAAAGCGAGGACGCGTGCTTGCAGCACCGCGGCTGAAGCTTCCGCGATGTTGTTGGTCGGCTGCCGTTCCACGGATGTACTGGAATGGTAGTGCGGCCCGCTCTGTCACTGATGGAGCGGGCCATTGTAGTGTTCATTCAATGTGCGTTGTAGCGCGAGAGAGGTGATCCGTTGCAAGTTCTTGTCAGGGACAACAACATCGACCAGGCGCTTCGAGTTCTAAAGAAGAGGTTGCAGCGCGAGGGCGTCTTTAGAGAGATGAAGCGCCGCAGATCGTTCGAAAAGCCGTCAGAAAAAAGGGCTCGAGAGAAATCCGAGGCCGTGCGGCGAGCCCGCAAGCTTGCCCGCAAGCAAGCGATACGGGATGGATTGATCGCGGCCCCTCCGCGGAAACCCAAATTCCCGGCGTCCAGACCTTCGGCGCCAGGGCAATCGCCACAGCAAGCAGGCGGCACACGGGGGACTTAGCCCGTACCGATCCTGCTGGAAGGATCGTGCAGGATGACGCGGCGATCTTATCGAGGCAACGGATGCCTCCAGGAACGTATCTCCGATGAGATCTGTCGTCGGCGAGCCGTGGATCGGGATGTTCGATCGAGGCACGACGATCAACGGCGACGTGCGCAGAACCTGGCCGGCACGGCCATCAACGCAATGGCAGATCATTCCGCCAGCCAGTTCGATCAGGCCGCCCGCAAGCGTGACTTGCTCGACGGCCCGGAGGAATTTCGCGCGGATCGCTGACAAGACGTGCGATTCGGCGGTAGACGCAAAACTCGATGTCGTCCCGGGCAAGCGAAGCGCCGAATGGTTTGCAAAGCTGGAGCCACGGCTCGTTTCAACAACGGAAGGCTGTGGTTGTGGGTCCCTGCTTTCGCAGGGACGACAGCTGTGATGCCGCACGTCGTGTGCATCAAACGAGCGAGGAGGGCCTTTGGCGACCACAGCGCGTTGGGCCTCCTCACCTCGCTGACGGTGGAAGGTATCCTACCCCGCCAGCACCGCATCCGCGCCGGTCACCGCCTCGGCGCTTTCGGTCACGGTCTTTTCCAGCGACGGCGCCTGCACAGTGATGTTCTCGGCGAAGAAGCGCGCCAGCGTGACGTAGCGCTGCGGCTCGGCTTCGCCGTTCGCCTTGGCGGCCAGCGCCTCGCCGGCGAGCATGCAGCCACCGGCCGTTGCGGCGAACAGCCGCAGATAGGGCGTTGCGCCGGCCAGTGCCTCGTTCGGCGCCGAGGCGAGGCGCTCGAGCAGCCATTTGCTGGTGCGCTCCAGCGCGGCATGCGCGTCGCGCAGCTTGGCGCCCGTGGTGCCGAACGCCGGATCGTTGGAGGTCTCGACCTGCTTGATGACGGCAGCGAGCTCGTCGAGCAGCGACCACACCGACGCGCCGCCATTGGCTGCGAGCTTGCGCGTGACGAGATCGATCGCCTGGATGCCGTTGGTGCCCTCGTAGATCGCGGTGATGCGGGCATCGCGGTAGTGCTGAGCCGCGCCGGTCTCCTCGATGAAGCCCATGCCGCCATGCACCTGCACGCCGAGATAGGCGACCTCGTTGCCGATGTCGGTGGAATAGGCCTTGGCCATCGGCGTGAGCAGCGCCGCGCGTGCTGCCGCATCGGCGCGCACCTTCGGGTCCTTGGCGCGCGTCGAGACGTCGATCGCAACGGCGGTCGCATAGCAGATGGTGCGCGCGGCCGCGGTCTGCGCGCATCCGCATCAGCATGCGCTTGACGTCGGGATGCACGAAGATCGCATCCATCTCGTCGCCCTTGCGGCCGATAGCTTTCCCTTGCCGGCGCTCCTGCGCATACGACAAGGCCTGCTGGTAGGCGCGTTCGGCAACGCCGACGCCCTCGAGTCCAACGCCGAGGCGGGCCTGGTTCATCATCGTGAACATGCAGCGCATGCCCTGGTTCTCTTCGCCGATGAGAAAGCCGATCGCGCCGCCATGATCGCCCATGGTCATGGTACAGGTCGGGGAGGCGTGCATGCCGAGCTTGTGCTCGACGCCGGAGGCATAGATGTCGTTGCGCTGGCCCAGCGAGCCGTCGGCATTCACCATGAACTTGGGGACGAGAAAGAGCGAGATGCCCTTGGTGCCGGCGGGCGCATCCGGCAGACGCGCCAGCACGAAATGCACGATGTTGTCGGTCATGTCGTGCTCGCCATAGGTGATGAAGATCTTGGTCCCCTTGATGCGATAGGTGCCGTCGGGCTGCCGAACGGCCCGGGTGCGCAACGCGCCGACGTCGGAGCCGGCCTGCGGCTCGGTCAGCTGCATCGTGCCGGTCCATTCGCCGGAGACGAGTTTTCCGAGATAGATTCTCTTCAGCTCGTCGCTGCCATGCGTGTCCAGCGCCTCGATCGCCGAGGCGGTCAGCAGCGGGCAGAGGCCGAAGGCGACGTTGGCGGCGCTCCAGATCTCGGTGCAGGCGGCGTTGATCGCGAGCGGCAGGCCCTGGCCGCCGAAATCTTCCGGGCCGGACACCGCGTTCCAGCCGCCCTCGGTCCAGCGCCTGTAGGCATCCGGCCAGCCGGGTGCGGTCGTGACCTTGCCGTCGTCCAGCTTGATGCCGTGCTCGTCGCCGATCTTGTTGAGCGGCGCCAGCACGTCCGAAGCGAACTTGCCGGCTTCCTCCAGCACGGCGGCCGCGAGATCGGCGTCGAAATCGCCGTAATGGCCGGCCTCCACGGCGGCCTTGAGGCCCGCGCCATGGTTGAGCGACAGCAGCATATCGTTGATCGGCGCACGGTAGGTCATGGCGTTACTCCCGACGAGGCGTTTGCAAATTGTCATCCCATGAAACCGGCGGCCTCTCAACAGTCCGAACGGACATCGTACGGTCTGTTTCGGCCACCGCGGCGTCGCCTTATAAGTCGCCTTATAATAAGAGTACCGTCATCATCCTGCGGCTTTCGTGCCTTTTCGATCGCCGCCCTGTTGAAATGGCGGGACTCACCCTATAGACCGACGTGGCCTTCGATCGGTGCGTTGGGGCGTAGCCAAGCGGTAAGGCAGCGGATTTTGATTCCGCCATTCGGAGGTTCGATCCCTCCCGCCCCAGCCACCAAACAAGCCATTGATTTCAAGAGAGGAATCGATTTTTGCCGGCCGCCCCCGCCGCCATTTCGGGCGGATTGGGCCGGCTAGCTGGAAATCTGTGCCGCTTTGGTTTCCATGGCGGCGGGCGACAAGCCCCGAGTCGTCCGGAGACGCAGGTCACCGGGCGATCGTAATCACGATATAACGACGGATCTGACGTGGCGAATACCAAGAAGGCCCGCGCTGCTGCTGGCGCGAAGAAGAAAAGCAAGGGATCGGCGCGTTCCGGGATCTCGTCTTCCTCACCGCTTGGCATGCTGGCGCTCCATCTTCTCGAGCAATGGAAGAAGTCCGGGCGGGACGGCATCGTTTTCCTTGCGGAAAGCGAGAACAGGGCCGAGCGCCTGGGCAGCGTGCTGCATTCGCTCGATCCCTCGCTCGAGGTGCTGGTGTTCCCGAGGCTGAATACCCTGCCCTTTGACGGGCTGGAGCCGTCACGAGAGATCGCCGGCCGGCGCAGTTCGGTGTTGAGGCGCCTCGCCCGGAGCAAGAAGCCGGTCTTCCTGGTATCGACGGCGGAGGCGATCATGGAGCGGTTGCCGTTGCCCGCCAGTTCGGCGCGCCTCAGCATCAGCTTGAAGGTGGGGGCGGGCTACTCCGAGCGGGAACTCAAGGATCGTCTGGAAGCTCTGGGATACGATCTCGACGAAGAGGCGGATTATCCCGGCAGCGCTCTGTTCCACGGAATGACGTTCGAGGTATTTCCCGCGGGCGCGCTGGGGCCGTTCAGAATTGAGCATTCCGGTGGCGTGATCCGCAGAATCGCCGGTGTCGATCCGGACGAGCACGACGTCGTGTTCGACGCGGAGGAACTGCACATCGACCCCATGTCCGAACGGATCGCGTTGGGAGGCAAGCGGGTGCAGCGGGCGGCGCTGCTGGATTATTGTGAGCGTGCGCGCTGGATCGCGGACGCGGGCGTGTCAGGCCACGCTGATAGCTGGCTGAGCACGATCAAGGAGGCGGCCGGCCGCAGGGAGGCGGAGCGCGAGTATCTGGGGCCCGCTGACTGGAAACGGCTGACCAGACGGATGAGCTCGCTGCCCCGAAAGGCAGCTTTCACCGCCACGCCCGACTTCTCGAAGGTCGCCTCGTCGCGGAAAGCGCTTCGCGCATTTGTCGCCGACACCGAGCGCGCCGGATCGCGGCTGCTGTTTGTCGCGGCGGTCGAGGATGACCTGCGCGCGATGGAGCGAATGAGCGGGATCAAGGCGGAGCGCTTCGCAAACTGGAACGAGGCGGCGAAGGGGCGAGGCGGCGCAGGCGCGCTGCTGGCCGACTTCGACACCGGCTTCATCGGCTCAGGGCGCAAGCCGCTCGTCGTCGTGACGGCGACCGACGTGCTCGGCAGCCGCGCGCATCATCCGCAGCCGATGGCGCGCGCCTGGAGTGCGGCCTTCGACCATGCCGATGTGCCCGAGCAGGGCACGGTGGTCGTCCACCTCCAGCGCGGCCTTGCCGTGCTCGATGGCTTGCAGACCTTCGATGTGGGGAAGGGATCATCGCGCGAGATGATCAGGCTGGCATTCGCGGGGGACGATGCCGTCCTCGTTCCGCCGGCCGATCTTGCGCTGATCTGGCCGTATGCCGCGGAGCTCGGCAAGCTGGCACTGGACAGGGCCGATGGCAGTACGTGGTGGACGCGCCGAACCAAGGCGGAGCAGGAAATTCAGACTGCCGCCAAGGCGCTTGCCAAACACATCGCGCAACGGCGCCGCCGGCGCGCTTCCAAGCTGGTCGCTCCCGGTCCCGCATATGAGCAGTTCGTCGCGCGCTTCCCTTACTTCACGACGATCGACCAGGCCCAGGCGATCAGCGACGTGCTGGACGATCTTGCATCCGGTCATCCCATGGACCGGGTGGTCTGCGGCGACGTCGGCTTTGGCAAGACCGAGGTGGCGCTGCGCGCGGCGGCCGCGGTGGTGCTGTCGGGCAAGCAGGTGGCGATCGCGGTGCCGACGACGGTGCTGGCAAGGCAGCACGTCGCGACCTTCCGCAAACGGTTTGCCCCGCTTGGCATCGAAGTGGGAAGCCTGTCGCGGGCGACGTCGTCTCCGGAGATGAAGGAGACCAAGGAGGGCCTGCGAAGCGGCAAGATGAAGGTCGTGGTCGGCACGCAGGCGATCGCATCGAAGGACGTGAAGTTCGCCAAGTTGAGTCTGGTCATCATCGACGAGGAACAGCACTTCGGGGCGGCGGAGAAGGCGAAGCTTTCAGGCCTGGCGAAGGGCGTCCATACGCTGTGGATGAGTGCCACGCCGATTCCGCGCACGCTAGCGGCGGGCCTTGCGGGATTCAGGGAGCTCAGCGTGATCGCCTCGCCGCCGGTGCACCGGCTTCCGGTCGCGACCCGGATTGCGCCGCTGTCGGATGCCGCCATCGCCAACGCGCTGCTGCGCGAGCAGCGCCGCCACGGGCAGAGTTTCCTGATCTGTCCGCGCATCCATGATCTCGATCCGATGCTGGCGCGGGTGCAGGCGGTGGCGCCGGACCTGCGCATCGTCTGTCTGCACGGAAAGCTGCCTGCCGACGAGATCGACGACCGGATGATGAGCTTCGTCGAGGGCGGTGCCGACGTCCTGCTCGCGACCAACATCGTCGAGAGCGGCCTCGACATTCCCCGCGCCAACACCATCGTGGTGTGCTGGCCGGAAAAGTTCGGCCTTGCCCAGCTGCACCAGCTGAGAGGCCGGGTGGGACGCGGCGGGACGCGCGCCTTCGCATACATGCTGACCGAATCCAGTTCGGAACAATCCGGGAGGCGTTTGGCCGTTCTGGAGGAGTTCAGCAGACCGGGCGCCGGTTTCGCGATCAGCGAGCGGGATCTCGACCTCAGAGGCGCCGGGGATCTGCTTTCGGAACGGCAATCCGGCCATGTGCAGGTTTTCGGTCCGGTGCTGTACAGCCACCTTCTCAAGCAAGCCTCGGAGAAGACCAACGACCGGTCCGCCGATCTGTGGGTACCCGATCTCAACCTTCCGCTCGCGGATTTGCTGCCCAGGAGCTACGTACAATCGGAATCCGTGCGGCTTGAAATCTATGGCCGTGCCGCGAGGTGCCGGAGCGAAGACGATCTGGAAGATCTCGAGGAAGAGACCTCGCGACGCTTCGGCAGGCTGCCGTCGGCCGGTCGGGACTTCTTCGCCGCGGCGAGGCTCAGGATCGATTGCAAGCGGCGAGGGATCGTGAGGCTCGATGTCGGCCCGGAGGCCGTCGCGGCGACGTTCCTTCCCGGGAGGCTGCCCAAATCCAGAGCACGTTCGCTCGAGCGCGATGGCGATCGCGTGTTCTATTCGGACAACATACACGAGCCGCCTTTCGAGCGGATCGAGGATCTCCTGGACATTTTGGACGAGTGAGCGCGACGCGGCTCCGTCGGAGACGAGCCTTGCGGATGCACCGCGTACAGTAGAGATGTTTCAGCGCGCTGCGGCTGCGGAGAACAAATCGACCGATTCTGCGCGCTGACATCCCAGTGACATGTAGCATCGTTACTGCACATGCGTGGCAAACCGCCCGCCGTCATTCGGCCTGCTCCGAGCCATCGGAAAGCCCCCTTCCAGACGCGAGTCGACGGTATTCGGGGCGGGTTATGTTGTTCAAATCTCGGCGTTTTGGGCCGAAATGTCGTGCCCGGGATACCGGAATCAGTGCTGCCGAAGCCGGCTTCAGCTTTCGCTTTCTCAGTAGGACTACGCGTTTTGCACACCGTTCCGCGCGGTGTTGCCCAATCTTGTGCCCGATAGCGGTAACTGAAATATTCGTATTGTATTTCAATGACTTGCGGAAATGCCGCAATTCAAAAGCCCGTGATATTTGTGCAACATTTGCCCGAAAACAGCCGCAACTCGCCGCAAACCGAGCGGTCTTTTGTTGCGTGATCGGGGGCCTTCTGTCTCATATGGAACTACGACGGAGGGGGGCATCCCGAGGTCGTCCCGTTTAGGTCTTTCGCTTAAGTCCCTCGCGTTCATGCGGGTGTGTCCGAAGGCGCGAAGGGACTAAGCGGGGATTTTAAGGGACAAAGGGAACCAACCTGAGGGTGTTTTACCCGGCGGATCCGGAACCTTCCCTGAAGAGCAACTTGGAGGTTTAACATGAAGTTGGTTAAGAGCCTTTTGCTCGGCTCAGCGGCGGGTCTGATCGCCGTGGGCGGAGCGCAGGCAGCCGATCTCCCCGTGAAGGCCAAGGCGGTCGAATACGTGAAGATCTGCTCCCTGTATGGTGCCGGGTTCTACTACATCCCGGGCACCGACACCTGCATCAAGCTGGGTGGTTACCTGCGCGCCGAAGTCCTGGCGAACACCAACTCGGACCACACCGGCAACACCTCGGGTGCTGGTGGTGCGAACAACCGCTTCACCAACGGCTACACCTGGCGTTCGCGCGAGGATCTCAACATCGACACGCGCACCGCGACCGAATACGGCGTCGTCCGCACCTTCTTCGATGCGACGTTCTCCTGGACCTCGGACACCTATGCCGGTCAGGGCAACGGTGCGACCGTCTACTCGCCGATCGGCGCGGTTTCGGCTCCGAACAACGCCAACTCCGGCGCGGTTGCAGGCGGCACGGTCGGCGTCTACTACGCCTTCATCCAGTTCGCCGGTTTCACCATCGGTAAGGCGGTCTCGCAGTTCTCGGCTCCCTGGACCAACTATCCCGGCAACAACTTCGACGGTCTCGTCGGCGGCAGCGGCACGGTCACTGGTGTCAACCAGTTCACCTATACCGCGCAGTTCGGCAACGGCGTGTCGCTGTCTCTGTCGGCTCAGGATCAGTCGGCTTACTACCAGGCTGGTGTGGCCAACCTCGGTGCGCCCGTCAACTTCGGCGTTCCCGGCAACGTCAACACGTTCGGCGTCAGCGACTATGCCGGCACGATTGCTCCGGATCTCGTCGCGATGCTGCGTGTCGACCAGGCCTGGGGTCTGTTCCAGGCGTCGGTTGCCGCGCATGACAACCACGTCGCCTATTACGGCGCGACCGAGTTGACCGGTCATCCGGACGACAAGTGGGGCTGGGCTGGTTCGTTGGCCTTGTCGATCAAGAACATCCCGACCGGACCTGGCGACACCATCAACTTGCAGGGTGTCTACACCAACGGTGCGACCCGCTATAACATCCAGGATCTCGCCGGCTCCGCTGGTGCGAACACCATCTTCGGCGGCACGAACGTTCCTGGTGCTTACCAGAGCATCGGCTTCGGCAGTGCTCCGGACAGCGTGTTCGTCACGGGCGGTCAGCAGCAGCTGATCACGACCTACGGCTTCCGTGGTGCCTACGTGCACAACTGGAACCCGAACTGGAACACCAGCATCTACGGTGCTTGGGCCCAGGTTAACTACAACGGCACCGCCAAGGGCTACCTCTGCGGCCCGGCTGGCAACGGCGTGGGTGGCTCGCTCAGCAACTTCTTCGGTGCTGGTTCGGCTCTGACGTCCTGCAACCCCGACTACAGCATCGCGCAGCTCGGCACGCAGACCCAGTGGACGCCGGTGAAGAACCTGACCTTCTCGGCCGACTTCACCTACACCCGTCTGGACCAGAGCTTCGCTGGTACGGTCGCCTTCCCGGGCAGCGCCACGATCGCCAAGCCGGCTGCGACCTACGAGCTGAAGGACCAGGACACCTACAGCCTCCTGCTGCGCGCCCAGCGCAACTGGTAACACCGGTTGATCTGACTGCAAGCTAACAGAGCCCCCGGCGCCAAAACGCCGGGGGTTTTGCTTTGTGATTGCCGGTTCTGGCGCCTCACGCGGCGAGCATGTCGCGCACCATCGGCACAACCTTGCTGCCATAGAGCTCGATGCTCTTCATCAGCTTCTCATGCGGCAGCGGGCCCGCCGAGTATTTCAGCTGGAAGCGCGCCGCGCCGAGCGTCTTCACGGTCGACGCGATCTTGAGGGCAACGGTTTCCGGCGCGCCGACATAGAGCGAGCCGTGCTCGGCCTCAGTCACGAACTCGTCGCGCCCCATCGGCGGCCAGCCGCGCTCCTTGCCGATGCGGTCGCGCATGGCCTTGTAGTCGGGCCAGAGCTCCTCGCGCGCCTCCGCATCTGTCTCGGCGACGTAGCCGGGCGAATGCACGCCGATCGGCTTGGACGGGCGGCCGAACTCCCTGAAGGCGCGGTGATAGAGATCGACGTAGGGCGCAAAGCGCGAGGGATCGCCGCCGATGATCGCGAGCATCAGGGGCAGGTCGTAATGCGCGGCGCGGACCACCGATTGCGGGCTGCCGCCGACGCCGATCCAGGTCTTCAGCGTGCCGTTCTCGACCGGCGGATAGACCGACTGGCTCTTGAGCGGTGGCCGGAGCTTGCCCTGCCAGGTCACCGGCTGCTGCTTGAGCAGTTCGGCGAACAGATCGAGCTTCTCCTCGAACAGCTCTTCATATTGCCTCAGGTCGAAGCCGAACAGCGGAAAGGATTCCGTGAACGAGCCGCGGCCGAGGATCACCTCGGCGCGCCCGTTCGAGAGTGCATCGAGCGTGGCAAAGCGCTGGAATACGCGGATCGGATCGTCCGAGGAGAGCACCGTCACGGCCGAGCCGAGATGGATTCGCCTGGTGCGCGATGCGATTGCGGCGAGCACGGTCTCGGGCGAGGAGATCGCGAAATCGGAGCGGTGATGCTCGCCGAGCCCGATGAAATCGATCCCGAGCTGATCGGCCAGCACCGCTTCGTCGACGACGTTGCGGATCACCTGGGCATGGGGCAGCGGCGTGCCGGCGGCGTTGTTGGTCACGTCGCCAAACGTATCAAGCCCGAATTCGACGGAGGTCGTCATGGTCAGTCCAGTTGTCGGCGTGGCGGAGCATCCACCACGGGCCACCCATCGCACGCAGGCCGAAAGGTCGGGTTGCTGCGGATCTATCCGCAAGCCTGCGCTGTGGAGCCTTCTGTTGGAGATAAACGGGAGCTATTGCCGGTTCAGGGGCCCGGCAAGGTCACGCCGCGAAACGCAGCGTTTCCAGGCCCGATTGGGAGCAGCCTGCGGCAATCAGCCCGGGACCACCAGGAAACCGGCGCGCGGGAAATGCACCACCACCTCGCCGACGCGCTCATCCGACCGGCGGATCGCGATGTGTTGCGCCGACAGCGAGACGATCTCGCCACGCACCGGGATCTTGCCGTAGTCATCCGGCATCACGGCAACGACGTCGCCGGGCTTGCGACCGTTCGGGTCCGTGGGGTCGCCGAACACAGGTGACTCCGGCCGTGCCTTCGCCGCGATCTCGAGCGCGTCGGCCGACGACATCTCGGTGCGCGTGCTGTGGCCGATGGCGCGGATGCGCTCCTCCCATGCCGCAACGCGCGGAAAGGACGTCATGATCTCGTCCATCGTGGCGAGACTCTGCCGCGCGTACCACACGTTCATGTAGGCGCTAACGTCCGCGAGGCTGAACTCGCCGAACAGCCACGGCCGGCCGTCGCCGAGTTGCGCCTCGATCCAGTCGATATTGGCGCGGAACTGGTCGCGCATCTGCGGCAGCGCCGCGGTCATGGCGGCGACGTCGAACTTGCCGCCGCGCAACTTCTCGCGATCCTCGATGAAATCCCGCGGGACCTTGTCGCCGATGAAGCCGAACACGAGGTTGACCGTGTTCTGGAAGAACGGCCGGTCGGTCCACATGCCGAGCGCCCAGGGCATGCCGGCATTGCCTGCCGGAAACAGCGTCGGCGTCGGGTAGCGCCGCTCCAGCTCGCGGATGATGATCTGTGTGTCACAATAGATGTCGGCACCGATCTGCATCGTCGGCGTGCGGCGATAGCCGCCGGTCATCGGCATCAGGTCGGGCCGCGGCATGATCCGTGAGATCCGCACCGAATTCCAGGCGAGTTTCTTGAATCCGAAGATGATGCGGATCTTCTCGGAGAACGGCGATTGATCGAAATGGTGCAGGATCGGCGTGGGCTGCGACATGGCCTTCTCCCGGGACAGGGTGCGATCTCGACGGACCTTGCCGCATAAGCTGACAAGATTCCGGCCGATCGCAACCTATATTCGCGGTGAGGAGGGCGGCGCAGCGCGTTCAGAACTGCTCCGCCCACGGCCGCAGGTCGAGCTCCAGCGTCCAAGCGCTGCGATGCTGGTGGTGCAGCACCCAATAGGCGTCGGCGATGGCCGCGATGTTGAGCATGCCATCCGGTCCGCGCTCGTCCTTCAATTGTGGGCGCATGCTCAGCAGGCGGTCGCCCTCGATACCGCCATCGACCACGACATGGCCAACATGGATGCCCTGCGGCCCGAACTCCCGCGCCACGCTCTGCGCCAGCGCGCGCAGCGCGGCCTTTGCGGCGGCGAACGGTGAGTAGTTGGCCTTGCCGCGCAGCGAACCGCTGGCGCCGGTGAACACCAGCGTGCCGCCGCCGCGCGCAAGCAAAGCGGGGATCGCGGCCTGTGCCAGCTGGAAACCGCCGAGCGCATGTTCGCGCCAGTGTTCCTCGAAGCGCTGCTCGCTGACCTTCAGAAACGGTGCCGGCCGGTTGGAGCCCGCATTGTGCACGGCCATCGCGAGCGGTGCGAGCCTCTCGGCCGCCGCGACGAAGCGCGCGACATCGGCCGCCGTGGAGGCGTCGCCGACCACATGCGCGACCGTTGCGCCGCCTGCGGCGAGCTCGGCCGCCGTCGCGGCGAGCTTGTCGGCGTTGCGGCCGGCGATCGCGACGGGATAGCCGCCGGCAGCAAAGCGACGCGCAATCGCCGCGCCGAGGCCGTTCGATGCGCCGACGCCGGCAATCAGCACGCTTCCCTGCACGGCGGTCGGCTCGAGGGCGGATCGGTCGTTCATGGCTTGCTCCATCAAGGTGCCCGCGGCGCGGGCGAAATCATTCGTCGGATGCCATCGCGACGATGCTGTCGCGCACCGTGCGCAGAACGGCGTCGGACCGCTTCTGGTCGGTGAGGACGCGCGAGATCGCCAGCGCCCCGACCATCGCACTCACCGCGAGGATTGCGTTGCCGTCGTCATCGTCGCCGAACGTCTCGGCGACCTTGGCGATGAAGGATTCGATGTGCGGCTCCATCACCGCGCGGCACTGCGCGTCGGCGCGGCCGACATCCGAGATCAGCGCGCCGATCGCGCAGCCCGACCCGGGCGAGTCGCGATGGGCGCGGCTGAGATAGCTCCGCACCAGTGTGTTGATGTTGATCGGCTTGTCGGGATCGCGCGCCGCGTGAGCCGACGCTTCGCCTGCATCCAGCGCCTGTTCCAGCGCCGCGGCGATCAGGTCGGAACGCGAGGCGAAGTGCCCATAGAAACCGCCATGGGTCAGCTTCACCTGCTGCATCAGGCCGCCGATGCTGAGCGCGTCGAGGCCCTTGCCGCGGATCTGCGTCGCAGCCTCGTTCAGAATACGCTCACGGCTCCTGGCCTTTTCGGCCTGGGAATGGCCCATCTCGCCTGTCCCCTGTTTGACTCTCTTTCTGGATTATGACCATCATGTATCTGGATGACAACCATCATCCAGAAATTATCCAGTCACAAAGCAGGGAGGAACTGATGTCCGGCAGCGCGAGCGAAGGGCGGGTCCGCCACGAGCGGCACGACCACATCCTCAAGATCATCATCGACAATCCCGCGAAGAAGAATGCCTTCAGTCCGGAGATGATGGCTGAGCTTTCCGACGCGCTGACGCTGCTCGACAATGACGATGGCCTCTGGGTCGGCGTGCTCTGCGCCGCCGGCGGCAGTTTCACCGCGGGTCTCGACATGCCGAAATTCTTCGGTCCGACGGCGACGCGCAAGCCGCTGCCGGAGGGCAACGTCGACCCATTCGGGTTGTCGAAGCGCTGCCGAAAGCCGATCGTCACGGCGGTGCAGGGTATCGTGTTCACCGTCGGCATCGAGATGATGCTGGCCGGCGATATCGTGATCGCCGCGGACGACAGCCGCTTCTGCCAGATGGAAGCCAAGCGCGGCATCGCGCCGCTGGCGGGTGCGCATTTCCGCTATATCAGCCGCGCCGGGTGGGGCGATGCGATGTATCACCTGTTGCTGTGCGACGAGTTCACCGCCGCCGAAGCGCATCGGATCGGTCTCGTGCAGGAAGTCGTGCCCGCGGGCCAGCAGGTCGAGCGTGCAATGGCGCTCGCGGAGATCATCGCGCGCAATGCGCCGCTTGGAATCCAGGTAACCAAGGAGGCGGGCCGCAAGTTCATCGAAGCCGGCGAGCAGGCGGCAATTGCGATCATCCCGCAGATCCGCGAACGCGTGCTCAACACATCAGATGCGGCCGAGGGCATCAAGTCCTTCGTGGAGCGTCGCTCGGCTGTGTTTCAGGGACGTTAGTTGCGTTCACGATACGTGCTCGAAGAAGCTGTGACAATGATGTCGCAGCTTCTTGATTTCGATCACGACAATGTAGCAGCGACTCTTGTCGAGATTCGTCGAATCAGGGAAATTCGAGTCATTCATTAAATTCTGTTTCGTCCTGCTTTCACTCAAGCGTCCGGTATCGGTGAGCGGCAGGAGCAGCGAGGTCGAGACGCTCGGGCGCAGCGCGTTGGCCGAGATCGTCGAGCGGCTCGGCCGGTCGCACGATTTCGTCGTCATCGACTGTCCCGGCCACGACACCTATCTCACGACGTTCACGCATTCGCTGGCGAACACGTTGATCACGCCGCTCAACGACAGCTTCCTCGATTTCGACGTGCTCGGCACCGTCGATCCGAACGACTTCAAGGTGACCGGCATCAGCCACTATTCGAAGATGGTGGAGGAAGCGCGGCGCCAGCGCAGCGCACACGATCAGCCGGCATTCGAGTGGGTGGTGCTGCGCAACCGTCTCTCCACGCTCGGGTCACGCAACAAGCGCCTGGTCGGCGAAGCCTTGAGCGAATTGGCCAAGACGCTGAATTTCCGCCTGGTCGATGGCCTGGCCGAACGCGTGATCTTCCGCGAATTCTACCCGCGCGGACTGACGGCGGTCGACGACGCCAGCCAGCTCGCACTCGGTAGCCGGCCGACCATGTCGCATGTCACCGCACGGCTCGAGATGGAACGGCTGATGACCGCCATCATGCTCGGCCATCTGGTGGCGCGTCGGCCGGAATCCTCCGACGCCAGCCGCGACGCGGCGTAAGGCGACGTCGGGCCGCTACCGGCAATTGGCGTTGCCGGCGTCGGTGACGGTCAGGAACGTGATGGTTGCCGGTGCGAAGACGATCGTTCCGGCGACTGTCGCATTGCCGTCCAGCGCGGGGATGCGATCAGAGGCTCCAAGCAAAAGCGTCGCGCCATTGAGCTGGACGTTGCCGTCGGCAGGCTTTTCGCTCGCGAGCGTGTAACGTTGCGAGGCGGCTGACAGCGTGAGCTTGTGCCGCATCCGCCGATCATTGTTGATGACGAGCAGGGCCACTCCATCGGGCATGTCGCGCGCGCAATGCGCATAGACATGGAAGCCGTGACGCTCCGCGATACCGGCATCCAGCACGGTGGTGCCCATCAACCGCCGCCACAGCAGCGCAGCCCAATAATTCGGCCGCGGCAGATGCGTGCGCTCGTCCAGCAGCCCATAGTCGCTCGCGGCAAGCGTGTTATGCATCACCACCTGAACGCCGGCCTTGGCCAGCCATCCGAGTTGATCGAGGTAACGGAACGTATCGGTGAACGTCGCGGCCAGGCGATTGCCGCCGCACGCGGTCTCGGCCGTCTCGGTCACCCAGATCGGCTTGCCCGGTGCAAGCTGGTCGCGCAGCGTCTCGTAGAGGGCGAGGCTGTTGCCGGTTCGCGCCAACCATTCGTCCGACAATGCCTGCCTTGCCCTGCGATCACCGCCGCATCGCGCCGACAGCGCGCCATAGTGATGGTAGGAGACCGCGTCGATGCCTGCCGCTGATGCGGCGAAAAGCGCTTGGGCCTCAGCGCCGGCGCCGATCGTGCCGGGGCCGAGGATCGTCACGTCGGGCGCGGTGTCCTTCATGAAGCCGCGGAACGCTGCAAAATCCCGGCCGTAGGCCGCGGCATCGTAGCCGTCAGGGGCACTGCCGATGGCCGGCAGATCGGGCTCATTCATGAACTCGGCCGCGGCGATACGCCCGCCAGCAGATCGCGTGAAAGCGAGAAGTTGCCGGGCCTGCTCGGGACTCCATTGCCCCGCAGCGTCACGCGCGCCCGCGCTGATCGCAAAGGACGTGACGATGGGAGCGTCGACGGCGCGCGAGAACTCGATCACGTCCCGCCATTGCCGTCGCGTCAGCACGCCGTTGAAGCCGGCTGGCGGTGCAGCCGGTGGCGTCTCGGAATCCGAAAAAAACGTGCTGTTGGCCCAGGTCCCGCTGACGCGCAGATAGGCGGGAGAGAGCGCGGCGGCGAGCTTGTGCAGCCTGCCATCGTGCAGGTCGATCGGAGCGCGAGCTGCGAACCGCTCCGTTTCTGCTCGCCGGCGCGTGGCGGCGGTTGCGTAGCGCTTCCAGAACCGTCCGCCGGTCACCTCGACCATCTCGATGTTGTAGGACTGAAAGCGCGGGTCGATGGTCGCGACGCGCGGCAGGGTCGCGACATTCAGGGCGAACTCTGCCGCGGCCGCCTTCGTATGCGCGAAGGTTGCCATCGCCGAGACGGCGACGAGGCATCGAAGCGGATAAGCCCAGCGGTCGCGCACGGGTCCTCGCGGCGTTCCGGATTGTGGCGTTCAGGATGCCGCCGCGGCTTGCTTGAATCAATGCGGGAACGGGCCTTGCGGCTCGTTCGCGATACGATCCCAAAGCGCGCGGATCGTGTCCTTCATGACCAGCGCGTCCTGCCAGCGGTCGGACAGTTCCCTGCCGTCGGGCCCGGTGATGGCATAGGGCGGGGGACCGAGCTCGCACAGGAAGGTCAGGGTGGCGTCGGGACCGGCACGTTTCCGCCACGAGCGGATACCGTAGTCCCACCAACCCATGAACAGCGACTCCCAGCCCTGGTGTTGCGGAAAGCCGAGCGAGATCTGCACCTGCTCGCGGCTCGCGATACGGCCATGGATGCCCCAGGCATTGTCGAGGATGCGATGGATCATCGCATGGTTGACGTCGTCGACCGGCCAGGCGAATTCGCGGCCGACCAGATAATGCGAGAGATCGGCGGTGAGCCGCAGATCGGGAAAGCAGTCGAGCAGGTCGAGCATGAAGAACAGGTCGGTCGTCATGCGGTCGCGATGGGTCTCGACATGCACGGCAACGCCGGCCTCCGCGGCAAGCCGCCGCCAGCCTTCGAGCAGCGGAATGCAATCTGCGAGCCGGCGCGGCCGAACGTCCGGCTGCAGGTTGACATGATCGGCGCCGAGCCGGGCGACCAGCTCGAGCACCGGTTTCAGGTCGTCGACCGTCCTCGGGTAGCATTGCGCCTGCCAGATCATGCCATGCGCGCGAAGGAAGCTCGTCACCTCGCGCGCAAAGACAGGATCGATGAAGCGCACGCCGGCGCCGTCAAACCCGGCATCGCGGATCATCGCGAGCTGGGTTTGCAGCGGCCATTCGCCCTCATCCGCCAGCCGCCGCTCCATCGCCCAGAGCGACTGCAGGACACGCAGTTGCTGCGCCACCGATCAGGCCCGCGCCGGGATCGCCGTGGGCAGCTCGGCATGTTCGCCTTCGTCGGCGGCGATGTTCTCCTGGTAGGTCTCGGGCCCGATCCAGATCGCAACGACGGTGCAGGCGGACAGGAACATCGCGTAGCAGGCGACCGGCCACCAGGTGCCATAGGCTGCGACCAGCGCGGTGGCGACGAACGGCGCCGGACCACCCGACAGCAGCGAGCCGAGCTCGCGGGCGAAGGCAAAGCCCGCGAAGCGGCGTTGCGGCGGGAACAGCTCGGCGAAATACGCCGCCTGCGGCCCGAACATCGCCGCCGTTACCACCGCGCGCGCCAGGATGAAGGCGAGCGCGATCATGATCCATTCCTTGGTGCCGACCATCCAGAAGAACGGGAAGGCGAGCGCCACGCCGGCCAGCGCGCCGAACATGTAGACCGGCCGCCGTCCGATCCGGTCAGACAATGCCGCGAAGCCGAGGATCGCAAACAGTTCGACCGTGAATGCCAGCATCAGCGCGCTGAGCGCCTCCGCCTTGGGCACGCCGAGCGTGGTGATCACGTAGCTCAGCCCAAACACCGGGAAGAAATAGCCGAGCCCGTTCTCGGCCATGCGGGCGCCGAGCACGACGAAGAAGTTGCGCGGATGCCGGCGCAACGCTTCCATCGCCGGATTGCTTTCGACCTTGCCGCGCGCGACCACCGCCTCGGTGTAAACCGGCGTCTCGGTGATGCGCATGCGGACGAAGATGCCGACGACGATCAGCAGGAAGCTCGCCAGGAAAGGCAGGCGCCAGCCCCAGCTCATCAAATCCTCGCGCGGCAGCATGGTGACCAGCGCAAAGGCGGCGGCCGCAAGCAGGTTGCCGACGGAGACGCCGAGCGGCGCGAAGCCGCCCCAGAAGCCGCGATGCTTCGGCGGTGCGTTCTCGACCAGATAGATCACCGCGCCGCCATACTCGGCGCCGGCGCCGAGACCCTGGATGACGCGCATCGCGACCAGGAGGATCGGCGCCCAGATCCCGATCTGCCCATAAGTCGGCAGGAAGCCGATCGCGGTGGTGCCGATGCCGATCATCAGGAGTGTGGAGACCAGCACCGGCTTGCGGCCATAGCGATCGCCGAGGATGCCGAACAAAAGGCCGCCGAACGGCCGCACCACGAAGCCGACGCCGAAAGTCAGGAACGACAGCAGCGTGCCGACCACCGGATCGCTCTTCGGAAAGAACAGCTCGCCGAACACCAGCGCCGCTGCGGTGCCGTAGAGGAAGAAGTCGTACCATTCGAGCGCGGAGCCGATGCTTGCGGCCAGGATCACACGCAGGCGCGATGTGCGAGCGCCATCTCTTGCCATCTCGGTCATTCGTTTCCCCGTTGTTTTGGTTTTTATGGTCGTTTTGATCGGGCACGATCTCCGCAGTTGTCGCGGCGGATCGTGCTCGTGAAAGCGGCAATGCCCGCGGCCTGGCCGCGGGCATTGTGGTCGGTCTTAAGCGGCGCGCGTGAAGTAGGATTTCTTCGATGCCGACTGGGTCTCGTAGATCGATCCCTGTCGCTTGGCCGGCGGCAGTGGCATCCGCACCGGCACGTCGGTGAGCCGCGGCGCGACCACTGGAGGGCCCGCCAGCAGGCGGCTGTTGAATTCGTCGAAGTCCTTGACGCCCATCAGCGGCCAGGCGTCGCTGGCGGCCACTTCATAGAGCAGCAGGTTGCGCGGCCGGTTCGACGTGTTGGTCGCCGAGCCGTGCAGCGCGCGCACGTGATGGAACGACATGCTGCCGGCCTTGCCCATGCAGGGCACCGCGCGCTTGATGTCGTCCTGGATCTGGTCCGGATCGATCAGGCCCGCGAAGTGGCCGTCCTCGCCGTGATGATCCCACATCGTGGCGCCGGTGTGCGATCCCGGCGTCACCAGCATCGGGCCGTTCTCGATGTCGCAATCGTCGAGCAGCACGCCGATCGCGAGGATGTCGTCATTGGTATGCGGATAGAATGCCCAGTCCTGATGCCACTCGACCGGCGAGCCGTATTGCGCTGACTTCATGTTGAGCTTGGAGCCGTGCAGGCGAAGGCCGGGGCCGATCAGCTTGGTGAGGATCGAGATCACGGCGGGGCTGCGCACGATCTCGTCGAAGATCGGATGCACCTTGTGCGGCGCCTTGATGCGGCGGACGCGCGGATTGTCAGGCGAATGGCCCGGCTCGAGGTCGTAGACGTCGGTGTGCTCGCTCACGCTGGCGGCGCCGGCCACGAGCTCGGCGAGGACCGTGCGCACCTTGCCTAAGGTCTCCTGGTTGAGCACCTCGGGGACCACGATCACCCCGTCGCGCTTGTAAGCCTGGGCCTGTTCGTCCGAAATCATGCCGTTTCTCCCTTTTTGTTTCATGTTAGCGCTAACATGAGGTGATGCTAGCGCTAACATCATGGCTTGGCAACCCGGAATCGTGCAGGCTCCAGCCCATGAGCTCCGAACTGACCGCCCCCGGGACCGGCCCGGCCGGTGCCGCGCCCACCCTTTCAGAGGTGGCCAAGCGCGCCGGCGTCTCCTCGATCACGGTGAGCCGGGTGGTGCGGATGCCCGACCTGGTCGCCCCGGAGACCCGGGCGCGGGTCGAGCGGGCGATGCGCGATCTCGGCTATGTCCCGAACCTGGTGGCGGGCGCGCTGGCGAGCGCGCGGACCAATTCGGTCGGCGTGCTGGTGCCGACCATCGCCAACTCGATCTTCGCCGACACGGTGCAGGGCCTGTCCGACAAGCTCGAGCCGCTCGGCTTCTCCGTGATCCTGGCGCAGTCGCGCTATGATGCGGCACGCGAGGACCGCATGCTGGCGGCGCTGTTGTCGCGGCGGCCCGAGGCGATCATCATGGTCGGCTCGCCGGCGACCGAGGAGGGCAGCCGCCTGCTGCGCAATGCGCGCATTCCGATCGTCGAGACCTGGGATCTGCCGGCAAACCCGATCGACGCGGTCGCGGGCTTCGACAATTACAAGGCCGGTGTCGCCGTCGCGAAGCATCTGGTCGCGCAGGGCCGCAAGCAGCTCGCCTTCATCGGCGGCGACGATCCGCGCGGCACGCGCCGCTGGTTCGGCTTCAGGGACGAGGCGCTGGCCAGCGGCCTTGCCGAGCCGCGCCGGTTGATCCTGGACCGCAAGGATTCCGGCAGCGTGGCGGCGCACGCACGCCTGCCCGGTGTCGACGCGGTGTTCGCCGCCAACGATGCGCATGCGATCGGCTTCATGTCCGGGCTGCGCAAGGCTGGGCTGCTGCGCGACGGGCCTGCATCGGCGCAACCGGTCGCCGTGATCGGGCTTGGCGATCTCGAAATGGGCCAGTTGATCTCGCCGACGCTGAGCACGATCAGCGTGCATGGCGACGCGATCGGCCGCACCGCGGCGACGCTGACGCTGGAGCGCGGCGGCGAGCGCCGCGTCGATCTCGGCTTCGAGCTGGTGCTGCGCGACAGCGGCTAGCGCGCCTCGTCCATGGTGCGGGCGGAGGTGCTCGCTTCTTTCCGCGCTTTCACCTTGCCGCGACCCCGGAGTCAACCGCCTCGAGCAAGCTCACGAGGCCCCGCAGGATGGCGATCGGCGAAGGCGGGCAACCCGGAATGTGGAGATCGACCGGAATAACCGCGGAGACCCCGCCAACCACGGCGTAGCTGCCGGCGAAGCATCCGCCATCCCTGGCGCAATCGCCCGCAGCGACGACCCATTTGGGATCCGGCGTCGCACGGTAGGTGCGCTCCAGCGCCTCGCGCATGTTCTTCGTGACCGGACCCGTGACCAGCAGCACGTCGGCGTGACGGGGCGAGGCGACGAACCGGATTCCAAACCGTTCGACGTCGTAATACGGATTGCTTAACGCGTGTATTTCCAGCTCGCATCCGTTGCAGGAGCCTGCATCAACCTCGCGGATCGAGAGGCTGCGGCCGAGGCGTCGTCGTGCGGTGCGGCCGACCATGGCCGCGAGCTCCGCGAGCGCAGCGTCGTCCGGGCGCGGCGCCTGTTCCGTCAATGGCTGGCGAAACAGGCTCTGGAACAGAAGTTTGCGCATCGCCTCAAACTCTCAGAGATCCTGCCCCGAATAGGAACAGTTGAACGATTTATTGCAGAGCGGGAAGTCGGCAATGATGTTACCTTCGATCGCGGTTTCCAGCAGCGGCCACTGGAACCACGAGGCGTCGCGCAGGTGGCATCGCTCGATCCGATCGCCGTTCAGGCGCAGCCAGGCCAGGATGTCGCCGCGGAAACCTTCGACGAGCGCCATGCCTTCGCAGGGCTCTGCCGCATTGTGCAACGGCACTTGCACCGGGCCGGCCTCGAGGCCGATGAGGATCTGGTACGCCAGCGCAAGACTCTGCTCAACCTCGCGGATCCGGATCCAGACCCGGGCGTTGACGTCGCCGTCGCTGAGGACGGGGACTTCGAAGCGGAGGCCATCATAGGGGAGATAGCCGGGCTTGCGTCGGGCGTCATGGTCGCGGCCACTCGCGCGCCCGACATAGCCCCCGGCGGCGAATTGCCGGGCGAGCGTTGGAGCAACGATGCCCGTGGTGACGGTGCGGTCCTGCAAGGACGCCGTGTTGTCATAGAGCTCGATCAGCGCCGGGAAATGCCGGCGGATCTGGTCGAGCGCGGCCCGGATCGCGTCGGCTCCATCGCCGGCGATATCGCGCGCGACGCCGCCGGGCACGACAAGGTCGCGCATCAGGCGGTGGCCGAATGCAGCGTCGGCCGCGCGCAGCACGGATTCGCGTAGCACGGCGCAATGCGCCTGCATCAGCGCAAACGACGCGTCGTTGCAGATCGCGCCGATATCGCCGAGATGATTGGCCAGCCGCTCGAGTTCGGCCATCAGCGCGCGCAGCAACAGCGCGCGTGGCGGCACGGCAATCCGCTGCGCGGCCTCGACGGCTTGCGCGAACGCCAGCCCATAGGCGACCGTGCTGTCGCCGGAGACCCGGCCGGCGAGCCGCGCGGCCTGCTCGATCGTGCTCCCCGCCATCAGCCCTTCGACGCCCTTGTGGGTGTAGCCGAGCCGCTGCTCGAGGCGGACCACCGTCTCTCCGCTCGCGGTAAAGCGGAAATGCCCTGGCTCGATGATGCCGGCATGCACCGGACCGACGGCGATCTGATGCAGGCTGTCCCCCTCGGCCGAAAGGAATTGATAAGGCGCTGCGTCCACCGATGCATCGAGACGTTCGCCGAGCGGGAAGCGCGTTTGCCAACGGCCGTGGTCGAGCCAGGGGCGGGAATCCGGTATGCCCATGGCCTGCAATCCGAAGAGGTCATGCAACGTGCGCTCCAATCGAAGCGCCGGCGGATGATGGGCCGCAACCGAAGGAAATTGGCGATCGGGACAATCCAGGCTGATCACGCCGATATCGGACGTGCGCTCGTCGAGGACGGCCATGTGCACGCGCGATGGCTCACCCCACAGCCCGAGCAGGCTCAGGCCGCCATCCGCAAATGCGTGAGCTGTGGTGCGCCAGGTATCGCCGTCCACCACGGCGCGCGGCCATGGATGATGCCGTTCGATCCTGTGGCCCGCCCGGATCAGATCGATCAACCTCGGCATATCCCGTTCTCCCTCGCGCTAACCCAGCAGGTTGGCGACGTGCTGGAACCAGACGACCAGCGGTCCCGGAAGGTAGATGCCCGCAGTCAGCACCAGCGCGAAATGCGCGAACATCGGCAAATAGGACGCATCCGCCGGCGCGGCATTGCCGCGCGGCTCGCCGAACGCAAGGCTGGTCAGGCGCAGGATCAGCGCGCCGAAGGCGAGCAGCAGGCCGAACACCAGCGGGATGGCGAGCAGCGGCTGGCGCGCGAAGGTGGAGCTGACGATGAGAAATTCGCTCATGAAGATACCGAGCGGCGGCAGGCCGGCGATCGCGACCACGCCGATCACGAGAACTCCAGCCGAGCGCCGGATGCGACTCGGTCAGGCCGCGAATGTTGGCGATCCGCTGCGTGCCCTTCACCTGCGCAATGTGGCCGACCGCGTAGAAGATTCCCGACTTGGTGAGGCTGTGCATCACCATGTGCAGCAGGCCGGCAAAGTTGGCGAGCGGGCCGCCCATGCCGAAGGCGAAGACGATGATGCCCATATGCTCGATCGAGGAATAGGCGAACATCCGCTTGATGTCGCGGCGCCGGTACAGCATCAGCGCCGCGAAGATCACCGAGATCAGGCCCATGGTCACCATCAGCGGGCCCGGCGATATCGCATCCGGATTGGCGGCGAGCAGGATCTTGAAGCGCAGCAGCGCATAGAGCGCGACATTGAGCAGCAGACCGGACAGCACCGCCGAAATCGGCGTAGGGCCCTCGGCATGCGCATCCGGCAGCCAGGCGTGCAGCGGCGCGAGGCCGACCTTGGTGCCGTAGCCCAGCAAGAGGAAAACGAAGGCGACGTTGAGCAACGCCGGATCGAACGTCGCCGCACGCCTGATCAGCACCGTCCACACCATGCCGTCCAGCCCCTCGCCCACCGCGGGGCGCGCCGCCATATAGACCAGGATCGTGCCGAACAGCGCGAGCGCGATGCCGACGCTACCGAGGATGAAGTATTTCCAGGCGGCTTCCAGCGCCTCATGGGTGCGGTAGATGCCGACCATCAGCACGGTCGTCAGCGTCGCCACCTCGACCGCGACCCACATCAGGCCGATATTGTTGGACACGAATGCGAGGTTCATGCCGAACATCATCACCTGATACATGGCATGGTAAAATCGCAGATAGCCCGGCGTCAGCCGTCCGGTCTCGAGCTCATGGGCGATATAGCTCGCGCTGAACACGCTCGTGGTGAATCCCACGAAGGTGTTGAGCACGATGAAGACGATGTTGAGATCGTCGATCAGCAGGTACTGGCCGGGTTGCGGGCGCTCGACCACGAGCAGCGAAAGCGCTGCCAGCAAGGTGCCGAGACTGGCCACGATGTTGAGACCCGCGGTCAACCGGTAGCCGGGCAGCGCGGCCAGCACCGCCGCGGCGGTGATCGGTATCAAAAGAACCCAGGTGACGGCATCCGACGCGACAGTCACCGGCGCTCCCCCCTGAATTCATCGAGCGCGCCGACGTCGACGGTGTCAAAACGCTCGCGGATGCGGAACAGGAATATCCCGATCACGATGAAAGCGATCAGCACCGAGAAGGCGACGCTGATCTCGACCACCAGCGGCATGCCCTTGGCTCCGGTTGCCGCCAGCACCAGCCCGTTCTCCAGCGACATGAAGCCGACGACCTGGCTCACGGCGTTGCGTCGCGTAACCATGATCAGGAGCCCCAGCAGCACCACCGACAGCGCGAAGGCAAGGTCCTCGCGCGCCAGCGGATCGGCCGCGCCGGTGACGCGCAGCATCAGCACCATGGACAGGGCGACGAGCCCCATGCCCGCAAGCATGGTCGGACCGATGCTCACCGCGGTCTCGATATCGCGATGAATGCCGAGCTGCTTGATGATCCGATGCAAAGCCACCGGGATGACGATCGCCTTGAAGACCAGTGCGATGGCCGCGGTCACGTAGAGATGCGGCGCATTCTGGATAAAGGCCTGCCAGGCGACGGAAGCTGCGAGCACCACGGCATGAAGTGCGAAGATGTTCAGCAGCGCATACAGGCGGTCCTGGTACAGCATCATGAAGCTGATCAGCACGAGCCCGCCGGCGAGCAGATGGGCGATGTCGAAGGCGAGGTTATGCATCAGAAGCCCCGTGACACGAACCGAAGCAGCGTGCCGAGCAGGCCGAGCATCAGCGCCGCGCCCAAGAACTCCGGAATCCGGAACACGCGCATCTTGGCGATCGCGGTCTCGAACACGGCAAGCAGGAAGCTCGCGACCGCAAGCTTGAGGATGTAGGCGGCAACGCTCGCCAGATAGGACAGCGGCCCGGCGCCTTCCGTGGTGATCTGCCACGGGAAGAACACGCAGATGATCAGGGAGATGTAGAGCAGCAGCTTGAGGAAGGCGCCGAACTCGATCATGGCGAGGTGACGCCCGGAATATTCGAGGATCATCGCCTCGTGCACCATGGTCAGCTCCAGATGCGTCGCCGGGTTGTCGACCGGGATGCGGGCGTTTTCGGCGAGCGCCACCATGATGAGGGCGATCATCGCCATGCCGAGCGAGACGCGCAGTCCGACTTCGGACGACGCCATGAAGGTCGCGACCGTCGATAACTGGGTCGAGCCGGCAATCAGCGCGACGCAGAACACCATCATCAGCATCGCGGGCTCGGCGAGGGAGGCGATCATTACCTCACGGCTGGAGCCGATGCCGCCGAAGGCGGTTCCGACGTCCATGCCGGCGAGCGCCTGGAAGAAACGGGCGCTGCCGAGCAGCGCGACGATCGCGATCAGGTCAGCACTCCAGTTGAATTGCAGCCCGGTCGCAAAGGTCGGGACCAGCGCCGCCGCGACCCAGATGGCAGCGAACGTCACATAGGGCGTGACGCGGAACAGCCAGGATGCGTTGTCCGCGAGCACGACGTCCTTGCGCATCAGGCGAATCAGGTCGCGGTAGGGCTGGAAGATCGACGGTCCCTTCCGCCGCAACAGGCGGGCCTTGATCCTGCGCACGACGCCGGTCAGCAGCGGCGCGAGCAGCAGCACAAGCGTCATCTGACCCAACTGAACGAGGATGTCCGAGATCACGACCATATCGCGAGTGCCAGCAGCAATGTGACGAGGGTTGCGAAGACCAGGCTGAGATAGCGGCGGATGGTCAGGAACTGGAGCTGGTTCAGCCGGTCGGCGAAAAACCACACCACCTCAGTCACGGGTGTGTAGAGCCGCTCCCAGATCAGATCGTGCATATCGACCTTGAGGCGGGCCGGCCGCATCTCGCCCGGCGCGGGCATGTCGACATGCTCGCGGGCCTGGAACACCAGCGTGCCGAACACGCGCCGGATCGGCTGCACGAAGCTCACGCCGGAATACTGCGCTGCCGGTGTCGGATCGGCGAAGCCGCAACCCCAGGCCGGTCCGCGCCGGATCGCGCGCGACGCAAAGCGATGGATAAAATACGCCGCGAGCGACGCCGCGGCGGTGATGAAAGCAAAGACGAGCAATCCGTTGTAGGAACTGCGGCTCTCCGCAATCGGAACGATCGAGAGCCAGGCGTCGTCCAGCTGAACCGGCATCCGGTGGCCGATCACGGCCTGCGCAACCGGCGAAAGCGCGTCAATCACCAGGCCCGGCACAATGCCGGCGAGGAAGCAGAGTGCGGCGAGGCTGAACATCGCGGCGAGCGACCAGCGATCGACCTCGCGGGCGGCTTCTGCGGCCGGGCTCCGCGCGCGGCCGAGGAACGTGACGCCGAAAGCCTTGACGAAGCATGCAGCGGCGAGCGCGGCGGCCAGCGCCAGCAAGGCGCCGACCGCGGGCACCATGATCTTCAGCAGCCATTGCGGCAAATCGGGGCTCTGCAGGACGGCCTGAAACATCAGCCATTCCGAAACGAAGCCGTTGAACGGCGGCAATGCCGAGATCGCGGCGCAGCCGACCAGCATCGCGAACGCCGTCTTCGGCATGCGATGGATCAGGCCGCCGAGCTTCTCCATGTCGCGCTCGCCGGTCGCTCCCAGCACCGCGCCGGCGCCGAAGAACAACAGGCTCTTGAACAACGAATGGTTCAGAACGTGGAACAATGCGGCCGTGAAGGCGAGGGCCGCCGCGAGGCCGAGGCCGTTCGCCTGAAATGCCAGCGCAAGGCCGAGGCTTGCGAAGATGACGCCGATGTTCTCGATCGTGCTGTAGGCGAGCAGGCGCTTGAGATCCTTCTCCATCAGCGCGTAGAGGATCCCCATGACGGCGGTGGCGCCGCCGAGGATGAGAACCGCGACACCCGCCGACCAGCTTGGCGGCCCGAGCAGATCGAATACGATCCGGATGAATCCGTAGATCGCAACCTTCGTCATCACGCCGCTCATCAGCGCCGAGACATGGCTCGGCGCGGCGGGATGAGCCAGCGGCAGCCACACGTGCAACGGGATCAGGCCGGCTTTCGACCCGGCGCCGAGCAGCATCAGCGCGAGCACCAGTGCGGCTTCGGACGGGGTGTGCTGAGCAGCGCGGATGGCCGCAAAGCTGTAGCTGCCGCCGGCTCCCGCCAGCAGGCCGAAGGCAAGCAACAGAGCCAGCGTTCCGAAGCTTGCCATCACGAGATAGACGTAGCCTGCGCGGGCGTTATCCGCGTCACGGTGATGCGCCATGACGAGCGCCCACGACGCGAGCGACATGAATTCCCAGCACAAGAGGTAGGTGAACGCATCGTCGGCGAGCACGACGAGATTCATGCCGGCCAGGAACGCCGGGAAAAAGGGAAGGATGCGCTGCGGCGCGGATTCGTGGCTGCCGTAGCCGAGGCCATAAAGACTTGCGGCCGCACCGCCGAGATTGACCACGACGAGAAAGAATGCGGCGAGCGCGTCAAGGCGAAAATGCGATCCCAGCCAGGGCAAGCCGATCGGCAGAGCCAGTTCTGTCGCGCTGGTACGGGAGATGAGCGCGAGCAGGGCCCCGGCCAAGGCGACCAGCGAAATCGAAAAGGTCGTGCCGTAGACGATGGCTGTCGATTGGCGCGATCTGCTCGCTGCAATCGCGAGAGCGGTCGTTCCCAGCAGGGCGGCTACACACCAGATCTGCTGAGTGACCGCCGGGATCATGTCTGCACCGTCGGTGAGCCTGATCCGGCCTTCAATCGCACCCCGCGGCCGCCGCCGTTGCTGACGGCACCCTCATTGATGACCTCGACGCCGGCTGTGCCGAGCGCGTCGATCAGTTTCACGAGCGAGTCGACGTTGCCGCGAATGGTACCTTCGCTCGCCTCCATCCGCTGGATGGTTGGCACCGAAAGTCCGGACAGCTCGGCGAGCTGCCGTTGGTCGATGCCGAGCAAGGCTCTGGCCGCTCGTAGCTGCGCCGCGGTGATCATCGATTAATGGCCGTCGATGTGAGAGTCGCGTCAATTTGGATGTCATTTATACACACCAAGTAATGATGTTACAAGTACAACAAATGATGTTTTATACATCGTTCCAATGTGCGGTCCTCAACGCGAGCGGTATCCGCGCGCCGACGAGGCTTCGCTGATGTGCACTCAGTCGGAGATTTTTCGATAGACCGCCGCGGCGTGGCGCAGCAGCCGGCTCTTGCGCTTCCGCTCGTGGACGCGCTGGTGCTTGGCCTTGCGCTCGTGGGCGCGTTGCGCGGGTGCATCGGCGCTCTCGAGCAGCCCGCGACGGACCTCGTCATCGTTCAATTCGCCGAGCAATTGCTGTCCCTTGCGCAGATGCTTCAGGATGATCCGCCATGACGCGTATTCGTCGGGGGGCAAGCCGCCCTCCGAGAACTCGATCGCGTAACGCAGCCGCTTGCTGGCGAGACGGACGCGGTGGCGCTTGTTCTTGCCCATGCCTTGCAGCCCGCGGCTCTTCTGGCACAGCTTGCCATGCCATCGCGCCAGCCGCCGCGCGTGAAACACCGCAACCGGCACGGCTCGCCGCTGCGCGGCGCGGGGGTCCTGCCGCGTGGTCCAGGGGCCGCTGCCGACCCAGTCCCACATGCCGTCGAACCATCGCCAGTATCGATCGCTTTGCAACGCCTCCTTGAGCGCCTCGAACGCGTCTGTTCGCGCCGTCTGGAGCATGCCTTCTTCAGGCAGGCCCTTGCTGTTCTCGATCGCGACGTCGAGGTCGCGCGTGGCGCCGAGATGGGCGCTCAGCCATTTCAACTCGGATTTCAGTCGCGTCCATTCGGCGTCCGCCACCATCGGCCCATAGAAGGCGATCGCCGCCTTCAGCCGCGTCAGCGCGATACGGGTCTGGTGCAGCGCGGCGGGATCGCCGGAGCTCATGGCCTCGTGATTGGTCGAGACTTCCTCGAGGCATTCGGACAGGATCAGGCGGAACGCGGTCTCACAACGCATGGCTTCGCTGAGATGGCGTGGCCGCTTCGGGCGGACAACACGCTCCCTGGCCGGACTTGCCGCTAACGTCATGACACTCTCGTGACCCCGCGAGAGCTGCAACGCGGCTCCCGGATGCAAAGATTTCCCGTTTGATCGATGTCGATCAAGCGTTTTCTGCTGGCTGCAGCGCAGCGATGCGGCGACGCGATCAAAATGTCGCATCAATCCGACGGCAGGAGCTCGTTTCGGTCGATATCCCGGCTGAAACTTTCCGGGGAACATCAAGGTTTCGAAGCCGCGGCAAAGGGAGGGTGGAGTTCGCCGCAGCGCCGGATATTTCGTGCACGAAATATCTTGATATTTCGCATACGAAATATATAACGGCGTTATGAAAGCGGAACACCGGCTGATCTTTCTCCTGACCGTGGGCTATCGCCGGTTGCAGCGCGCCATCGAGCAGGAGACGGCCATCCACGATCTGACGTCGGCCCAGGCCGGCGTGCTGTTCTTTCTCGGGCGCAATGACGGCGCGCTGATCGGCGACGTCTCGCAGGCGCTCGACATCGTGCCGTCGGCGATGAGCGGCCTCGCCGACCGGATGGAACGTGCAGGTCTCGTGAAGCGCCGGCGCGATGGCGAGGACGGGCGCAGCCAGCGGCTCCATCTGACCGCGGCGGGGCAGGAACTCGGCAAGCGCGCCGCAACGCGGACCAGGGCGATCAATAGCCGCCTGATGGACGGCTTCTCGGACGCGGAGATCGAGGTGGTGTCGCGCTGGCTGACCAGCCTGCAAGACAAGTTTCCGAAAGACAAAGACAGCTAGAGCGTCTTCAAGCGAAGTGGCTACCGGTTGGCGTGAAGAAGGCGCGTCAAACACGAACCGAGCAACAGGAGTGAAGCATGAGTGAAGTGGTCGTAGTGCTGGACGGTGGCGTCCTCACCGTGACGATGGCGCGCCCGGACAAGAAGAACGCGATCACCAACGCGATGTATGGCGCGATGGCCGATGCGCTCGAGCGCGCGGAGGGCGATGCTGCGATCCGCGCCGTGCTGTTGCAGGGCGACGGCGACAGCTTTACCGCAGGCAACGATCTCGCCGATTTCGCGGCGGTGTCGCGCGGCGTGCAGGGCGAGCGCCACGTGACGCGCTTCCTCGCCGGGCTAGCCAAGGCGACGCGGCCGCTGGTTGCCGCCGTGCAGGGCAATGCGGTCGGCATCGGCACCACCATGCTGCTGCATTGCGACCTCGTTTACCTCGCGCCGACCGCGCGGCTGATCACGCCGTTCGTCAATCTGGCGCTGGTGCCGGAGGCGGCCTCGACCTATCTGCTGCCGCAGCGCATCGGCTATGCGCGGGCCTATGCGATGTTCGCGCTCGGCGAACCGGTCGAGGCGGAGACGGCGGTCTCGATCGGCCTCGCCAACGCGGTCGTGCCGCTCGCGGACCTGCGCGCCAAGGCGCGCGCGGCGGCGGACGCGCTGGCGAAGCGGCCGTTCGGCTCGCTCCAGCACACCAAGGCGCTGATGCGCGACCCCGCCAGGATCAGCGCGCAGATGGCGCGCGAGGGCGAGATCTTCCAGGAACGGCTGATGAGCGCGGAAGCACGCGAGGCCTTTGCCGCCTTTGCCGAGCGCCGCCAGCCCGATTTCTCCAAGATTACCGGCTAGGCCCGAAGCGTGGGCCGCGACGCAAGGGCGGCCCCATTTGCTTTGGGGTTGACGGCCTCGCCGGCTTCGAACATCTCCTGTCGGGGCATAGCGCAACCCGGCGAGGCGAGGCATGAGCGACAGTCACACGCTGCGCGGCGATGGAATCGCCGCGACCATTTCGGCGCAGGGCGCCGAATTGTCGTCGCTCAGAAATGCCGACGGGACCGAACTGTTGTGGCAGGCCGGCCCGCAATGGCCGCGTCATGCGCCCATCCTGTTCCCGATCGTCGGCCGATTGAAGAACGATACGCTGCGCCACAACGGCACGACCTATCCGATGACGCAGCACGGCTTTGCGCGGGATCGCCGCTTTGCCTGGGTGGAGCAAGGGCACCGATCCTGCAAGCTTGCGCTCACCGACGATACGGAGACGCGTGCGCGCTATCCCTTCGCGTTCAGGCTCGAGGTCACCTATACCATTGATGGCGCCGATCTCGATGTCGCCTTCGACATCGTCAACACCGGCAAGGAGACATTGCCCGCGTCGCTCGGCGGTCATCCCGCCTTCAATTGGCCGCTCCTTCCGGGGGGGCGGAAGGAAGCCTACGCGCTGACCTTCGCGAAGGATGAGCCGGCGCCGATCCGGCGGCTTGAGGGCGGGCTGATGCGGCAGCAAGCCGAGCCGAGTCCGATCAGGGGCAGGGTGCTGGCGTTGTCCGAGCAATTGTTCGACGACGATGCCATGATCCTCGATCAGGTTGCGAGCGCGTGGGTCCGCTTTGCAGCCGGTCGGGGACCCGCGATCGAGCTGTCCTGGCGCGGCTTTCGCGAACTTGGCATCTGGTCGAAGGTCGGCGGCGCGGCGTTCCTCTGCATCGAGTCGTGGCACGGTTTCGCCAGCCCGGTCGAATTCGACGGCGAGTTCACCGACAAGCCCGGCCTGATGCACATTGCACCGGGCGCGCGGCAGTCACTGGGCTATCGCATTCGCGTGAGCTGACGAAGAGCAGGTCAATGTGCGCGGGGGCTGAGCGCACTGGTGATCGCGCCGACCGATGGCGGGTTCTCGTTCGCCCAGGCCTCGTGTGCGGCCAGGTCGCGGTAATGGTCGGCCATGCGAAGCAGCCGCTCGCGGATGCCGGCATCTTCCTCGCCCTTGGCCTGATCGGTCAATTGCGCGGCGCGTTCGAGAAGCGTTTTCGGATCGATCACGACAAGCTCCAAATCCGGTTTTCGCCAAGCGGACAACTGTTACAGGCAAGCACAGTTCCTGCCATGGTTTGATGACAGCGCATTCAGAGCTGGAACAAGCCGAGTCCCGCCATCACATCGCGCTTGGTGCTCTCGGTGATCTCCCGGGCTTTCAGGGTTCCGCGTCTGATCACGTCAGCGACATGGTCGCGATCGCCCGCCAGCTCGGCGCGCCGGGTCCGGATCGGTGCGATCAGGGCTTGCAGGATGTCCTCGAGCCGCCGCTTGACGGCTGCGTCGCCGAGACCGCCACGCCGATAGCGCGCCTTCAATTCCTCGACGGCGTGGCGATCGTCGTCGAACGCGTCGAGATAGAGGAAGACGACATTGCCCTCGATCTTGCCGGGGTCGCCGACGCGCAGATGATCGGGATCGGTGAACATCGCACGCACCGCGGCCGAGATGTCCTTGGGCGAGGCCGAGAGAGCAATCGCATTGCCGGCGGATTTGCTCATCTTGGCGCGCCCGTCGACGCCCGGCAGCCGTCCCGCGCGTGGTATGACGGCCACGGCCTCCTGCAGGATCGCACGGCCGGCGAGTGCGTTGACGCGCCTGATGATCTCGTTGGTCTGCTCGATCAGGGGAGCCTGGTCCTCGCCGACCGGCACGACGGTGGCCCGAAACGCGGTGATGTCGGCGGCTTGCGCCACCGGGTAGCACAGGAAGCCCGCCGGGATGTCGCGTCCGAATCCGCGGGCGCGGATCTCGTCCTTGATGGTGGGATTGCGCTCCAGCCGCGCGACGGTGACGAGATTGAGATAGAGCATCGACAATTCCGCAAGCGCCGGAAGTTGCGACTGCAGGCAGATCGAGGTCCGTTCGGGATCGATGCCGACGGCGAGATAATCCAGCGCGACCTCGACGACGTTGCCGCGGACCTTGCCGATGTCGTGCGCATTGTCGGTCAGCGCCTGCATGTCGGCGAGCAGCAGGTATTGCTCATGGCTGTCCTGAAACGCGAGGCGGCTTCGAAGCGAGCCGACGTAATGGCCGAGATGCAGCGGCCCGGTGGTGCGGTCGCCGGTGAGGATGATCGGTTTGGTCACGGCTTATCTCCATTCGGTTGAATGGGGACACCGCATGCGGGCTGGATGAGGTGAAAGAAAAAGGCCGCCCAATGCGGCGGCCCCGAAATGCATGAACGCGTTCGGCCCGCCTGTCAGTCGGCGAGCCACCAGAGATTGGCGATCAGGATCGAGCGGTTCATGGCGTGAGGCGTAAGGCAATCGAGCGAGCCGGTCAAGACGGCATGGCCAGTCATTCTCGCTAGAATCGTGACGGACCATCTGTCGGATCCACACGTTAAGATTTCCATGGATTGGTCCACCCGGCTATGCTCGAGTAATCGCTCCCCGGTGCTCCTCCGAGAACACGTGCGCATAAAGGTTGGCGATCCATTGCTTACCTTCCTGCGTGACCCGCAGATATCGAAGTGCGTCGCCGATATAGGGGCAGACGGCCTTCCAGAAGAAAGCAGGGTACGCTGCACGTAGATCGTCGGGAGTCTGATATCCGAGTTTCTCGCTTGCGCCAGTCTCCTGAAATTCGGCAAACAAGGCTGACGTCTTCCGCAAATAGTCAATGTCGGCCAATTGGCCGATCAAATCCGCGGCACGAAGCAGGCCGGGATAATCTGCCGTACTGGTATGCTCCTCTTTCCCCGGTACCGGAAAGCGCGTGTGCTCGATGTTTGCCTCGATTTCTTTTGTGTCGATGGAGGTCAAGCTCACCTTGCCGAAACGCTCGCGGACGAAGAGCTTGGATCGTGTCACATGATAGGGGGTCAAGGATGCGTCCGTGGCTCCAGCAGATATCCGGACGCGATCACCGTTTTCGTTGCAAACATAAAGTCCGTCCCGGTCGCCTCGACATACCCCGCGTACATAGCCGATGTCGTGGCATAAGAGCGAAATCATGAAATGGAGCCAGTCGCGCGGCCTGACGCCGCCTTCGCTCGTATGCTTCCCGAGTAAAATGTTCTGTCCCACCAACGTCACCATGATGGTGTGGTTCATGTCGTGGTAGGCCGCATCGCTATTGGCGATATTCTCCAACGCGAGGCGCCCAACGAAACCGATGATGTCCGGATAGGCGGGCTCGAGGATTCCGTAGATTTGGCCGTATGTACCTTTAAGTTGATCGACAAACGCTTGGATGACAATTTGAGTTGGGTTGAACATGATCGCCTCCAATGCGCGGATGCTATGCCGGTTTGGGTATTTCGTCACCGGGTTGTTGGTCCCGCGAATTGGGCCGGAGCCTGGGAGCCGGAGGCCCGTCGAGCCCGGTTTTGAGAGCTACCCGGGATGAGGCAAGGCTGAACTGTTGCTGATGGCCCATCGCGATCAATGCACCCGACCGCCAAACTGTCCGCTGTGAGGTGCATGCCGGATTTTGCTGAGACCGGGCGAAACGGTCGCGCTTGACCTGAAGCTGACACGAGAGCCCTAGTTAATGCCCTTCAAAGACTAGCGCGGTCTTTGGGTCCGAACTCGAGCTTGTCGCTCTCGGAGGTCTCCGGTACCGCGAAGAGCATCGGTAGGCTGCGGTACCAAGTTGCCAACCAGGCGATGCCCACCAGAAGTACAATGCCCAAGACACTCACGAGTATCTGGGCAAAAATTCCGCCCGAGACCTGAACAAGTATCCAGTGAGCAGCGAACGATAGGAACCGCCGAAGCAAAACACAGGAGGGAGCGTCGAAATCCGGCAGGGCGGTCCTGGCGCCACCAAAGTCCACGTTGAACCGTCATCAATCCAGCGGGGACTAACCATTCAGCGCGGCTGGTCCAACCGCAAGCGGAAAAGACCGCGAAGCCGCCGCAGCCGAATGCCTTATATGGACCCTCTCCATGCCCGACACCCATGTCCGCGACTCCTCGTGGAAAACCGATCTAATCTGGCACTATTTCCACACCGTCACGACGGTGGCCAAGGCACCCACCGCCTATCGCAAGTTCTACAGCAATCAGGACGCCAGCGACGAATTGGACAACCGCCATCGCGTCTATGAAATGCTGGTGGATGAACAGCTGCACACCCTTCCCGCCCTGGCGGCGACCGCTGACGCGTCGATGGAAAACTACAAGAAGAGCAAGCTGCCGTGGAACCAGAACAATGGCGGTTTCCTCAAGGCAGTTAACAATGAATATTGGTGCGGTTCGATCATCAAGATCGTGTTTGTCCGCTACATGGGCTGGAAAATGGCCGAACCGACGGCGCGCGACCAGGTGAGCGCGGGCCGCGATCCCAGCAAAGCGGTGGATTGGACAATCAAGAATCTCGAAAACAAGGTGCCGGTGAGGGCCTCCCTCGGCGGCGCTCATTATGTGGGCATCGTCGGGCACCGCACATCGGGAGCCGACGGCAAGATCACCGAGTTCCTGTGCCTCGACCCATGGGCCTACGGCATCGACGGGGGCAATCGGGACATGAAATATGCCGGTACAAAGACCGCCTTTCTCGGGATCAGCAAACGCGACGGCGCGATATGGACCTACAGCAATAAGGCCGTCGCCTTCGTCGAACGGCCATCCTAGGAAACCATATCTGGCCAGGGGCGCCGGAACGTCGGCCAGGACCCGGACGCAGACGTTCCGAGGATGTCCGACTGGTCTCTATGCGCTCCGCCTGACCTCAGCAATTATGAGGCTTTCAAGCTCCCTGACGGCTTCTGCTTCAGTAATGCCGCTAACAAGCGCCACTTCTCCTGACAGGCGTTCGACTGCCGCAGCGTACAGTTGTCGTTCGCTGTAGCTCTGCTCGGCATTGACCGCGGGCCGATACAGATCGCGCATGACCTCCGCGATAGCGATAATATTGCCCGAATTGATCTTGCTTTCGTATTCTTGGGCAAGCCGGGACCAATTACCCCGCGCTTTGTGCGGCGCCTGCCCCAGAATTCGTCGCATGTGCTCGATGGAAACGGGATCGGACAGTTGGCGCATTCCGACGTTTGCCGCCTTCCTCGTCGGAACGCGTAGCGTCATCTTGCTCTTCGCGAAATAGACGACAAAGCACTCGAGGCAAGCCCCCGCCATTGTCTGTTCCTCAATCGCTACAATTTGGCCGACGCCGTGCGCAGGGTATACGATCAAGTCCGTTGCTCTAAATCCAAAGCGTGTCTCGCCGTCCTGGCCCTTATTCGTTTCATCGGCGGAGGTCGCTGATGCTGAATGTGTGTGGTTCGAATAACTAGATCTGGTCTGATTATCGAAATTCATTTCGCGAAGCTCCATGGCTTCTGGAATGGGCTCGTGCCAATTCCAGCTCTAATCAATCAGCGTCTGAAACAAACTGCCGGGCTGGAAATGATTCATGTTGCCCGATCTGATCCCTAACCAATAAGCCGTGAGCGCGCGCGCCGCCACGAGAATGACGGCTCCAATTTCTATTCCCTTCAATCGCTGTGGCTTCTTGGCAACGTGTTCCCACTCGGCGAAATCAATCGTTCCGTGCCGATGAAACGAACACTTGCCAAACCCAGAGACGCGATCTCTCATGCCTCGATCAGCTCACTCATTCGTACCGCAGGCGCGATGATGCCGCGACCGCTTGGGGTCAAAAGCCGCCGATAGCGACCGAACCCATGGATTCCCGGTTCACTTCGGAGAGCCGTCATTCCCGTTGGTCATCCAAAGACCGTCAGCTATGGGCCAATTGCGACATTCAAACTGAAATCAGTCCTACGGAATCTCACGATTTTTGGCTGCGCCGCGTTGCCGCTTTGGAATAAGCCGTGACGCGGTCGAGCAAGGCTCCGGCTTTGATCAGGTCCGAGCGCTCGCTGGCCGTGAGGCATGCATCCATGGCTTCGGTGAGCCAGTGCTCGCCGCGGGCGCGGCTGTCATCGAGAAATCGCTGCCCGGCTGAACTAAGCCGGAGCCTGACTTTGCGCCGGTCCTTGGTGTCCGGCGTCCGCACGATCAGCTTGCGCGCTTCGAGGGAGCGCAGCGCTGCAGCAAGATTTGAAGAGCGCATGCCTTCGTCAGCCGCGAGCACCGAAGGTGTGGCCAACTCGCCGTGGCGGTCGATCGCACCCAGCACGAGCAACCGCGCCCAGGATCGATCGTCCGCGGTGGCTTCACGACGCAGCCGGCGGGAAGCGTCCATCAACTGTTTTCGCAGTTGCGTGATGTCGCGGTTCCGGCGTTGAATTTTCATATTGCTACTATCAAATAGCTATTGACGGATAGCAATAGAGGCCATGAGCGATCTGTTGAATGCTTCCGTGCAGGAGGACTGCTGCGCTGGCCGCCTCCGGCAATCGTGACGATCGCAGCCCACCTCATCATCCAAAATCAGTTGAGGAGATCACGATGACGTCCAAAACCCTGAGAAAGATGATCGAGGAAAAGCCGTTTGTGACCTGTCCCGGTGTCTTCGATCTGGTCTCCGCCAAGCTCGCCGATCGCACCAAGGCCGACGCCCTCTACATGACAGGCTATGGGGTCGCGGCGTCCTACCTCGGACTGCCTGATGCCGGTCTAGCGACCTATTCGCAGATGCTAGATCGCGTGCAGGTTATCGCCCAAACCGTGCGCAAGCCGCTGATCGCCGATGGCGATACCGGTTACGGTGGTCTGCTGAATGTTCATCATACGGTCCGCGGCTACGAGAAGGCTGGAGCCGCAGCGATCCAGCTTGAAGATCAGCAGAGCCCTAAGAAATGCGGGCATACGCCGAACCGGCACGTGATCTCTGCCAAGGAGATGGTCAACAAGTTGACCGTCGCGAACGATGCCCGCTCGTCGAAAGATTTCCTAATCATCGCGCGCACGGACGCTCGCACGCAACTTGGTCTCGATGAAGCGATCCGCCGCGGCGAAGCCTATGCTAAAGCCGGGGCCGACATTATTTTCATCGAGAGTCCGGAATCGGAAGCGGAGATGCGAAAGATCGGAATGGCTTTGGGCGTGCCGCTGGTCTCGAACCAACTGCACGGGGGTCGGACCCCCATTCTCAGTCAGGATAAACTTAGGGAAATCGGCTACCGGATGGCTATTTATCCGACGGCGGGCCTGCTCGCTACCGCTTATGCTCTGAACAACGTCTATAGTGCGCTGGCCGAAGACAAGCCGGTGCAGGAGCCGCTCTATGACTTCAACGTGTTCAGCTCGTTGATTGGTTTTCAGGAGGTGTGGGCTTTCGAGGAAAAATACGCCTCATCGGAAGCGGATTGAGCCGCGCCGTGACCGACACATCTGGAAGTCAGCCGGAAGTCTATGACCGCACGACGATCACGCTGCACTGGGCGACCGCAATTCTCGTCGCGATCCAGTTTCTGATCGGTAGGACAACTAACCTTCTGCAGCGGGGCCCGCTTCGGGTCGACATCTGGTCCGTGCATGTCCTGTTTGGTTTTGCGTTCGCGAGCGTAGTGATCTTCGGAATGTTCTGGCGCGCCACACGCGGCCGTAGATTGCCGCCGATTAACCGCGGCGTCCTCCATGTGACGGCAGTGGCAATGCACCGGCTGATCGATCTGCTGCTCGTGATCATGGTCGCACTAGGTATCGCCAATGTGTTTGCGCACGGTTTCCCACTGTTCAATATTCTGCACTTTCCGAAATTCGGCGGTGACGAATTCATGCGTAGCGTCAATGCGTGGCACGGATTGATCGCAAATATCATCGTCGTTGTGGCACTGCTTCATTCCGCGGCCGCGCTTTTCCACCGCTATGTGATCAAGGACGGTGTTTTGCGCAGGATGTGGCCAACCCTGATTGAGCGGTGAGCCCGATGACGGCGATTTGGCCGTCTCGAACCGCCGTGCCGCGCGCCCGGGGCGGGCGGCGGGGTTGGACAAAGAGTGACTTTCAGTTCGGCAATGGGTCACGAACGACAAAACTCAAAGTGACCATGACGCGTCCGCTTTCGGGCGCATCGTCGCCAAAGCATTCCTTGGCCGGGCATGTTGCCTTGCGGTCGAGAAGGGTGCATGGGCCAACATCCCGCCACGATGCAACTGAGCCTATCCGCTTCAGCCTGTATCTCTATCGCGCCCGGAACTTGGTCGAGCGCTTCTTCAACAAGATCAAGAACTGCCGCCGGGTTGCGACGCGCTAGGACAAGCTCGCCGCCAACTACCTTGCCTTCGTTCAACTCGCGTCGATCAGGCTATGGCTGCGCGCTGATGAGCCCGCGTCCTAATTGAACGCCATGCCACCGCTCATCGCGATGGTCTGTCCGGTCATGTAGGGATTGTTGACCAGCAGCATCACGGCCTGTGCCACCTCTTCCGCTGTGCCGAAGCGGCCGACCGGGATCCGGCTGACGAGCTCGCTCTGTCCCCTCATCATGTCGGTTTCGATCAGCGACGGCGCCACTGCGTTGACGGTGATACCCTCCTTCACCAGCCGCGCGGCATAGCCTCGCGTGAGGCCTTCCATGCCGGCCTTGGACGCATTGTAGTGCGGGCCGATCGAGCCGGCGCCGCGCGCCGCACCCGAGGAGATGTTGACGATGCGGCCCCACTTCCTAGATCGCATCGACGGCAGCACGGCCTGCGTGCACAGGAAGGCGGATTTCAGGTTGACCAGGATGGTACGGTCGAAATCGTCTTCGGTGAGATCGTCGATGCCGCGCGTGATGGCGATGCCGGCATTGTTGACGAGGATGTCGATCGGCCCGAGCCCGGCCGTGACGCGCTCGACCATTGCGGCCACGGCGGCAGCTTCCGAGACGTCGGCGGCGATCGCGACGGCGCGGCCGCCGGCGGCGGTGATGCCCTTTGCCAGCGTCTCCGCCTCGGCCGAGCGCTCGCGATAATTGATGGCGACGGCGGCGCCGGCATCCGCCAGCATCTTGACGATCGCAGCACCAATGCCGCGCGATCCGCCGGTCACCAGTGCCACATGTCCGTGCAGACTGCTTGTTGTCATCAAAGTCACCCTGTTCGATGTACCCTCGCAGGCTCGCAAACGGGAAGGCGCGGCGCAATGCAACTCTGCTCAAATCTGCGTTGGAGGCCGCAGCGCGGCGAAAAACCGGCTTCCGGGGCCGGAATCGGCCTTGCGTCCGGCCCGGGCCGGCGGCAATGGTTGGGACATCACTTCTTGGCCCACCCACGAGAGATCGATGAGCAAACTGATTGTCCGCGCCGGCGAGTTCACCTTTGACGCCCGTTTCGAGGAGCAGCTCGCGCCCAAGACCGTCGCAGCGTTCCGCAAGGCACTGCCGTTCGAAAGCCACATCATCCATGTGCGCTGGAGCGGTGAGGGCGTATGGATGCCGCTCGGCGACCTCGATTTCGGCGTCGGCTACGAGAACCACACCAGCTATCCCGCGCCCGGCCAGATCATCCTTTACCCGGGCGGCATCAGCGAGACCGAGATCCTGCTCGCCTATGGCGGCGTGCATTTCGCGAGCAAGATGGGCCAGCTCGCCGGCAACCATTTCATCACGCTGACCTCGGGCCTGGAGAATCTCACCGCGTTCGGCAAGACTGTGTTGTGGAAGGGCGCGCAGAACATTCGCTTCGAGGAAATCTGATGTGACCGAGGCCCGCTACCCTCGCGATCTCCGCGGTTACGGCCGCAATCCGCCGCATCCGCAATGGCCCGACAATGCGCGGATCGTGGTGCAGTTCGTCGTCAATTTCGAGGAGGGCGGCGAGAACAACATCCTGCACGGCGACCCCGCCTCGGAGGCGTTTCTGTCGGACGTGCTCGGCGCGCAGCCCTGGCCGGGCCAGCGCCACGCCAACATCGAATCGATGTTCGAATATGGCTCGCGCGCCGGCTTCTGGCGGCTGTGGCGGATGTTCGCCGAGCGGAAGCTGCCGGCCACGGTATTCGGCGTCGCGATGGCTCTGAGGCGCAATCCGGACGTCGTTGTCGCGATGCAGGAGGCGGGCTGGGACATCGCAAGCCACAGCCTGCGCTGGGTCGAGCACAAGGACATGTCGGAGGACGAGGAGCGCGAGGAGATCGCTCGCGCCATTGCCGTGCATGCCGAGGCGACCGGCTCGCGGCCGCTCGGCTGGTACACCGGGCGCTCCTCGATCAACACCAACCGGCTGTTGATGGAGGAAGGCGGCTTCCTCTATCTCTGCGACTCCTATGCCGACGATCTGCCCTACTGGATCAAGGCAGCCGGCACCGAGCCGCATCTCGTGATTCCCTATACGCTGGATGCCAACGACATGCGCTTCATCAACGCGCAGGGCTTTGGCGGCGGCGAGGAGTTCTACACTTACCTGAAAGACAGTTTTGACGTGCTCTATGCCGAAGGCGCGACCTCGCCGAAGATGATGTCGATCGGCCTGCATTGCCGCGTCGTCGGGCGTCCCGGCCGCGCCGCCGCGCTGATGCGCTTTCTCGACTACATCCAGACGCACGAGCACGTCTGGGTGCCGACGCGGCTTCAGATCGCCGAGCATTGGCACGCCAATCTCAAGCATCTCGCCGCGGACGCGTTCGAGATCGGGTAGCGCGGTCGTTAGCGAGCCGCGGCCGCTTCGCCTCGCCTGCGGCAGGGCAATCGCATATGGCAAAAGAACTTCGTCGTCCCGGACAAGCGCAGCGAAGCGGAGCGCCGATCCGAGACCCATAACCACAGGGCGTGGTGATAAAAGCGAGCTGGGGCCACGGCCTTGTTCAACAACAAGGTTCTGTGGTTATGGGTCCCGGCCTACGCCGGGACGACACCAAGCTTTGCATATGCGATTGCCCTGCCGCCTGCGGGGAGAGACCGGAACGCATCGCCAGATGCGTTCCGGGTGAGGGAGAGCCCTCAATGCCCGGCCATGTGCCGGCCGATCTCGGTGAGGTCGGCCTCGCTGGCGCGGGCCTCATGCACGAACGCGCCGTGGAACATCACGACCAGCCGATCCGACAGCTCCAGCAACTCATCGAGGTCCTCGCTGACCAACAGCACCGCAGCGCCCCGGTTGCGGGCGGCCATGATCTCGGCGTGGATTTGCGCCACGGCCGCGAAGTCGAGTCCGAAGCAGGGATTGGCGGCGATCAGCACCTCGACGTCGCCGGAGAGCTCGCGCGCCAGCACTGCGCGCTGCACATTGCCGCCCGACAGTGCCGCGATCGGCGTCTCCGGCGTGCGGGTCTTGATCTTGTAGCGGTTGATCTTGCGCTCGGCGTCGTTGCGGAAGGCGGCACGGTTCAGCCACCAGCCGCCGCGCGCGAACGGGGCGCGATCGAACTCGCGAAATGCGATGTTGTCGGCGACGCTCATGCCGCCGACGCAGGCGTTCTTCAGCGGCTCTTCCGGCAGCAGCGACATCCTGTAGCGCCGCATCTCAGTGCGGCTCGCCGCATAGGTCTCGCCCTGGACGCGGATGGTGCCGCTCTCGGCCTCGCGCTGGCCGGCCAGGACCTCCACGAGTTGGCGCTGGCCGTTGCCGGAGACGCCGGCGATGCCGACGATCTCGCCGCTCTTCATGGTCAGCGACACCCCGTGCACGGCGATCGCGCCGGCATCGTCAAGCGCGGTGAGCCTGTCGAGTTCGAGCCGGGCCGCTCCGGTCTCGCCGGTGCGCGGCGGTTGCACCGTCAGCTGCTCGGCGCCGATCATGGTCCGGGCCATCTCGTCCGGCGTCAGCTCGGCGACCCGGCCGCTGCCGGCGAGCTTGCCGCGGCGCAGGATGGTCACCTCGTCGGCAAAGGCCATCACCTCGCGGAACTTGTGCGTGATCATCAGGATGGTGAGCTCGCCCGCGACCACCATGCCGCGCAGCATGCCAAGTACCTCGTCCGCCTCGCCCGGCGTCAGCACCGAAGTCGGCTCGTCCAGGATCAGGAAGCGGCGCTTCAGATAGAGCTGCTTGAGGATCTCGCATTTCTGCCGCTCGCCGGCGGAGATGTCGGAGACTTTTGCGTCGAGCGGCACCTTGAACGGCATCCGCGCCAGGAAGGCCTCGAGCTCCTTCTTCTCCTTGCGCCAGTCGACCACGGCAGGAACGTCGTCGCGCGCGAGCACCAGATTTTCGGCAACCGTCATCGCCGGCACCAAGGTAAAGTGCTGGTAGACCATGCCGAGCCCGAGCGCATGCGCGTCCCTCGGATTGGCAATCGCCTGCTGCCGGCCGCCGACAATGATGTCGCCTTCGGTCGCGTGATAATAGCCCATGATGCATTTCACGAGCGTGCTCTTGCCCGCGCCGTTCTCACCAAGCAAGGCGTGGAACGAGCCTGGACGCACCTTGAGCTCGACATTGTCGAGCGCTGCGAAATCGCCGAACCGCATCGTCATGGCGATGGCGTCGACGCCGAACGCGCCAGAAGGGGCGGGCGGCTCGCCGATGATCACGACAGCGCCCCGATCAGGTCGGCCGATCTGGTCACCGCGCCGAACACACCGCCCTGCATCTTGATCATCTTCAGCGCGTGATCGTGATTGCCCTTGTCGGTCGCGCCGCAGCAATCCTCGACCAGCACGCATTCGAAGCCGCGGTCATTGGCCTCGCGCATCGTGGTATGGACGCAGACATCGGTGGTGATGCCGGTCAGCACGATGTTCTCGATGCCGCGCAGCCGCAGCATCAGCTCGAGATCGGTGGCGCAGAACGAGCCTTTTCCGGGCTTGTCGATAACAGGCTCGCCCGGCAGCGGCGCGAGGTCGGGAATGATCTCCCAGCCCGGCTCGCCGCGCACCAGGATGCGGCCGCAGGGGCCGGGATCGCCGATGCCGGCGCCGATCTGGCGCGAGCGCCAGCGCTTGTTGGCGGGCAGGTCGGCAAGGTCGGGCCGGTGCCCCTCGCGTGTATGGATGATGTGAAAGCCCTGCGCGCGCATCACCGCGAGCAGCTTCCTGATCGGCTCGATCGGCGCCCGCGTCAGCGAGAGGTCGTAGCCCATCTTGTCGACATAGCCGCCGACGCCGCAGAAGTCGGTCTGCATATCGATGATGATGAGCGCGGTATTCTCTGGCCGCAGGTCGCCATTGTAGGGCCAGGCATAGGGCTCGGACTTGATGAAGCGCTCGGGCATGAAATGATCTCGCGAGATGCTATCGGGTGATGGACAATTCGGCGGGCGCGCCGGTCAGCGTGCGTCTCGGCGAGCAGGTGATGATCATGATCGCGAGCGTCAGGATGTAAGGCGCGGCGTTGAACAAATGATAGCCGGAGGTGATGCCGACCGATTGCAGCGCGGGCCCGAGCGCGGCGGCGCCGCCGAAGGCGAGCGAGGCCCACAGGCAGAGCATCGGGTCCCAGCGCGCGAAGATCACCAGCGCCACGGCGGTGATGCCCTGTCCCGAGGAGAGGCCTTCGTTCCAGCTGCCGGGATAGAACAGCGACAGGAACGAGCCGCCGATGCCGGCGAGGAAGCCGCCGACCATGGTGGCGCGCAGCCGGATCAAGAGCACCGAATGGCCCATCGCGCGCGCGGCATCCGCGCTCTCGCCGGCGGTGCGGATCAAGAGGCCCCAGCGCGTGGTCCTGAAGGCCCAATAGAGCAGCGGTGCGATCGCGACGCCGATCAGGAACAGCACGTTGATGCGCAGCGCCGCGCGCAGCTGCGGCACGTCGCTCCACCAGCCGAAATCGATCGCCGGCAGCCGGGCCGCGGTCGGCTCGATCAGCGGCTTGCCGAGGAAGAACGCGAGCCCGGTGCCGAGCAGCATCAGCGCGATGCCGACCGCGATGTCGTTGACCCGCGGCAGCGAGCAGATGCCGGCATGCAGCGCGCCGAACAGGGCACCGGTGATTCCGGCCGCGAGCACCCCTAACCACGGCGAGCCCGACAGGTAGGAGATGCCATAGGCGCTCATCGCGCCCATCACCAGCGTGCCCTCGAGGCCGAGATTGATGCGGCCGGACCGCTCGGTGATGCATTCGCCGAGGCTGACGAACAGGAACGGCGTCGAGACGCGGATGGCGCCGCCGAATACGGCGAGCGGAACGGTCCAGAGCCCGAGCGATGCGTCCGCCATGTCAGGACTTTCCCTTCAGGAAGCCGATGCGCCCGTAGAGCGCGTCGCTCGCCAGCACGAACACGAAGATGATGCCTTGCAGCACCAGCACCGAAGCGTCGGGCAGGCCGAGCCGCCGCTGCAACAGGCCGCCGGAGGCCGAGATGCCGCCGAGCAGGATCGCCACTGGAATGATCGCCAGCGGATTCTGCCGCGCCAGGAACGCGACGAGGATGCCGGTGAAGCCGTAGCCCGCCGCAAGATTGGCGTTGGTGCGTCCCTGCACCGCCGCGACCTCGATCATGCCGGCAAGCCCGGCGCAGCTGCCGGCGAGGAAGCAGACGGTCAGGATCAGCTTGCCGACACTGAGGCCCACGATCTTGGCCGCCCGGATGTTGCCGCCGGCAACGCGCGCGGCGAAGCCGAAGGTGGTGTGATAGATCAGGATGTAGGCGGCAACGGCCGCGACGAGGCCGAACGCCAGGCCCCAATGCACGTCGGTGCCGGGAATGGTGCCGATCATGTTGGCGGCGCCGATCTCGCGCGTCGACGGCTTGTTGAGGCTCGCCGGATCGCGCATCGGCCCCTCGACCAGATGGTTGAGGACGGCAAGCGCGATATAGACCAGCAGCAGGCTCGAGATCGTCTCGTTGACCCCGCGATATTGCCGCAGGCCGCCCGACAGCGTGATCCAGAGGCCGCCGCCGATCATGCCCGCGATCACCATGGCGATCTGCACCACGGTCGGCGCCGCGCCTTGCAGCGCCAGCGCCGCCGCGGTCGCCGACAGCGCGCCGATCAGCAGCGCGCCTTCGCCGCCGATGATCACCATGCCGAGCTGCGCCGGCAGCGCCGTGCACAGCGCGGTCAGGATCAGCGGCGCGGCGCGGGTCAGCGTGTTCTGCCAGGAGAAGGCGGTGCCGAACGCGCCGTAATACATGTAGAAATACAGATCGAGCGGGTTCTTGCCGTAGAGCGCGACAAAGCCGCCGAACACCGCGAGCGCGCCGACCAGCGCCGCGCCCGGGATCACGATGTATTCGATGCGCGCGCCGTGGCGCTGGAGGAATCCGGGATCGGCGGCCGGAGCGATGCCGGCCGCCTCCACCGATTCCGCCGTCTCGGTCGTCACGCGGTGGCTCCGATCACGCCCTCGACGAGATAGTCCATCTTCTCGAGTTCGGGATCCTGCTGGCCGCGATCGGTGCCGGACGCGATCACCGTCTTGCCCTTGTTGTCGACCAGCGGGCCCTTGAAGATCGTAAACTCGCCGGACATGAACTTGGCCTTGACGTCGTCGGCGTGCTTGCGTGCTTCCGCCGACACCATCTCGCCATAGGGCGACACCTTGACGATCTCTTCCTTGAGGCCGCCGCGATAGAAGTTCGGGATCGCTTCGCCCGCGGTGATCATCTTGACGAATTTCGGGTAGAGCGCCTCCCAATTCCACTCGGCGCCGGTGAGATAGGCCTTCGGCGCCAGCGGCGACTGGTTGACGTGATAGCCGCATACAAGCGCGCCGCGGCGCGCGGCGTTCTCGACCATGGTCTTCGGTCCGTCGACATGGCAGGTCAGCACGTCGACGCCCTGGTCGATCAGGCTGTTGGTCGCCTCGGCTTCCTTGACCGGCATCGACCAGTCGCCGGTGAAGATCACCTGCGTGGTCGCCTTCGGATTGGCGAGCCGGGCGCCGAGCGTGAACGCGTTGATGTTTCGCAGCACCTGCGGGATCGGCTTGGCGGCGACGAAGCCGAGCTTGCCGCTCTTGGTCGAATAGCCGGCGACGATGCCGGAGACGTATTGCGCCTCGTCGATATAGCCGAAATAGCTGCCGGCGTTCTTCGGGTCCTTGTCGGACCACAGGCCGCCGCAATGCTCGAAGCGCAGTTTTGGAAACTTGCCCGCCATCTTGAGGACGTGCGGGTTGTAGTAGCCGAACGAGGTCGGGAACATGAGCGTGGCGCCGTCGAGATTGATCATGGACTCGATGGTCTTCTCGACTGCATCGGTCTCCGGCACCTTCTCTTCCTCGACGACCTTGATGCCGGGAAGCTTCTTCACCGCCGCCGCGCCCTGGGCGTGGGCCTGGTTGTAGCCGTAGTCGTCGCGCGACCCGACATAGATGAAGCCGATCGTGGTTTCCGCTGCCGCCGCGCCACGAATGCCGAGCGTGCTGCCGAGCGCCAGTGCGGCGCTCCCCTGCAATAAATGCCTTCTTGAAATCCTGCCAAAATCCATCGCTCGCTCCCTCCGGCGGGTCCGGCCCGCCTGTCCCTGTCGCAACCGCCTGACGGCGGAGCTTGGGGGAAGTGTCGCAAGCTTCATGCCAGAGCATGTTTGGCGATCAGTCCTCCGTAAATGATTGAATGTACGTGAGAATGGTGATTGGTCCCAGAAAGCTCGGAAGCTGATTGAGATCGGCTTGCCTATTTTATGAGCGATCGATCGCTGTTGTATGCAATGCCGTTAAGCAGTCGCTAACCGCCGGACAGCCGGTGCGAGCCCGGGCGGGGCCTGGGCACGACGCGCCAATTGCCGGCTGGTGAATCGGATCGGGCCTGCTACGAGTGAAGCGAGCTCCGGCGGCCGCGTTGGACTGATGGGAAACAGCATGAGCGAGATAAAACCGTCATCGAAATCGTCTTCCCTTGGCGAAGAGATCGTGGCGCGGATCGATCAGCTCGCGTCGATCTCCGAGACGCCGGAGCATCTGGCGCGAATCTTCCTCACCGACGAGCATCGCAAGGCGGCCGATCTCATCCTGTCCTGGATGCGCGAGGCCGGCATGAGCGCGCATCTTGATGCCATCGGCAATGTCTGCGGCCGCTATGAGGGCGAGCGGCCGGGGCTGCCTGCGCTGATGCTCGGTTCGCATTACGACACCGTGCGCGACGCCGGCAGATGGGACGGCCCGCTCGGCGTCATCACCGCGATCGCCTGCGTCGCCGATCTGAACCGGCGCGGCAGGCGATTGCCGTTTGCGATCGAGATCGTGGGCTTTGCTGACGAGGAGGGTGTGCGCTTTGCCTCGACCCTGCTCGGCAGCCGCGCGGTCGCCGGCACCTTCGACGAGAGTGTGCTCAACACGCGCGACCGCGCCGGCACGTCGATGCGCGATGCGCTGATCCAGTTCGGGCTCGATCCCGATCATATCGGCAAGGCGGCGCGCGCCCGCCGCGAGCTGCTCGGCTATGTCGAGCTGCACATCGAGCAGGGCCCCGTGCTGGAAGAGAAGGCGCTGCCGGTCGGCGTCGTCACCGCGATTTCGGGCGCGACCCGGCTGGCCGCCAGCCTCACCGGCGTCGCCGGCCATGCCGGCACGGTGCCGATGAAGCTGCGGCGCGATGCGCTGGCGGGCGCTGCCGAATGCATCGTTGCGATCGAACAGTTTTGCAGGTCCGACGAACAAGGCCTCGTCGGCACCGTCGGCTATGTCAACGCGATGCCGGGCGCCACCAATGTGATCCCGGGCAAGGTGTCCTTCACCATGGATATCCGCTCGCAGAACGACATGCATCGCAAGCGCGCCGTCGCCGACATCGTGCGGCAGATCGAGGCGATCGCAAAACGCCGCGACCTCGCCTTGCAGATCGACGTCACTCACGAGAACCGCAGCGTGCCCTGCGCGCCATGGCTGAAGTCCCAGATCGCCGAGGCGGTCGCGGCCGAGGGCTATGCCGTGTTCGAGCTGCCGAGCGGCGCAGGGCACGACGGCATGGCGATGATCGACATTGCCGATGTCGGCATGATCTTCGTTCGCTGCCGCGGCGGCATCAGCCATCACCCGGATGAGCATGTCGAGCTCGCCGATGCCGATGCCGGCGCGCGGGTGCTGCTGCGGTTCGTCGAGAATTTTCGTCCGCACGGTTTAGTGAATAGCTAAAATTGCGCGCTTCGCAGGCCTTGGCCGAGGAGCGCTTGCTGTCCACGTTGCGTCAGCACGCCGCAGGCACCGGTCCAGGGGCCGCTGCGCCCCCTCGTGCCTAATCCGGACAGATCAGACCACCGTTTCCGGCTCAGCTGGCCTATTTGCGGGTCGGGCGCGAAGCGCTAGACTTGACGCAACGGGGGGTAGTGAACATGAGGTCGTCCGTCCAGGACGTTCAGTTCCCAAAGCAACCGGCGCTGCAGCTGATCTATGACACGGCGCCGATCGGGCTTGCCTATCTCTCTCCCGATTGCCGTTACCTTCAGATCAACCAGCGTCTCACCGAGATCTGCGGCATTTCGGTCGAAGGTCACCTCGGGCGTACGGTGCACGATTGCGTGCCCGCACTGGCTTCGGCCGTCGAAGGTATCGTTCAATCGATCATGGAGACCGGAGAGCCCGTCACCGACGTGGAGGTTTACGGCCAGCGCCCCGGCCACAATGACGAGCGATGCTGGATCACGCATTGGCATCCGCAGCGCGAACCGAACGGGAGCATCGTCGGCGTCAACGTTGCGGCCGAAGAGATCACCGATCGCAAGCGCAGCGAACGCGAGATCCGCGCCGCGCGCGACGCCGCCGAGAAGGCCTTGCACCATCTGCAGGAGACCCAGGCGTCGCTGATCGAGGCGGAAAAGCTCGCGGCGCTCGGCCGGCTGGTGGCCGGCGTCGCGCACGAGATCAACAGTCCGGTCGGCACCAGTCTCACCGTCGCCTCGGTGCTGGAGCAGAAATGCGCCGACTTCGCTGCCGAGGCCGCGCGCGGCAAGCTGAAGCGATCCAGCCTGAGCGATTTCATCGAGGTCGTCGAAAGCGCCTCGTCGCTGCTGGTCGGCAACCTCAAGCGCGCGGCGGACCTGGTGCAATCGTTTAAGCAGGTGGCCGTCGATCGCAGCTACTTCGACCGGAGCCAGTTCGATCTCGGCGCGGTGACCGAGCAGGTTCTCTCGAGCCTGCGTCCGGCCTTGCCGAAGAACAACCTCGCGCTTGAGGTCGATTGCCCGCCCGGTCTTACCATGAACAGCTATCCCGGCCCGTACGGGCAGGTGCTGACCAACCTGTTTCTCAATTCGGTGGCGCACGCCTTCCCGGACGGCAAGGGCGGCATGATCACGATCCGGCTGCGCGCCTCAGGCGCGGATCAGGTCGAGATCCTGTTCGCCGACAACGGTTGCGGGATGGACGACGACGTGCTGCGGCAGGCCTTCGATCCATTCTTCACCACGCGCCGCGATATCGGCCGCATCGGGCTCGGTCTCCATATCGTTCATAACATCGTCACGAACCGGCTGGGCGGAGAGCTCAATCTCGACAGTGCGCCGGGCATGGGGACACGCATGCGGATCACGCTGCCACGCGTGGCGCCGCGGCGCGTGACCGATAGTTGATGCCCACAGGGGGCGTTGAGAAGGAAATGCTCCCCCGCTTTCGAGCCGGAAAACGTCCTTCCAAGTCACCGCCGCAAAAGGCATTCCACTACCCTTGCTTCCGCCCCCGTCGTCGCGACATTCTCAGGGTATTCCTGATGGTTACGACGATGAGCCAATCCGCATTCGATCCCTTCGGCGAGCCGGTCCCCGCGGTCGATCCTTCGATCGCGAGCGAGGGCGTGTCGAAATGGCTGAAGACCGCGGGCACCAGCGTGTTCTGGGTGCTGGTGGTCGGCATCGTGCTGGCACGGGCCGTCTATTTCGAGCCCGGCGTGTTCAGCTTCGAGCATGCCGTTGCCTGGGCGCAGGGTCTGTTCGCCGCGCTCTAGCCGCAGGTCCGCGCGGGGCCGTCCTGGCCCTTTGTGCTTCCCGAATGATCCCCTCGAACGCCACCGCCGCCGGCACGTCCAGCCGGCCGGGCGATTTCAGCTGCCAGAGCGTGCGCTCGATATGGATGCCCTTGATCGGGATCACCTTCAGCTTTCCCAGCTTCACCTGATCGTCGATCGTTGCGACCGACACGATGGCGACGCCGACGCCGGCCGCCACCGCCTGCTTGATCGCCTCGGTGCTGCCGATCTCGAGCGTGCGCTGCGGCTCGACGTGGTGGGCAGCCAGCGCCTGCGCGACCACCTCGCGCGTGCCTGAGCCGGGCTCCCGCACGATCAGGATCTCGTCGTTCAGCGACCGGATGTCGATCGGCCCCTGGACCGCCGCGAAGCGATGATCCGGACCTGCGATCAGCGCCATCACGTCGGTACGCCAGGCTTCGCTGATCAAATTCTCGTCCTCGACCGGCCCCTCGACCAGCGCGATCTCGATCTCGTGCCCCAGCATCAGCGTGGCGATATCGCTGGTGTTGGCGCTCACGACGTGCAGATCGATGCCGGGAAAGGCGCGGTGGAACACACCGAGATATTCCGGGATCATGTAGGTCGCGATCGTGGTGCTGGCGCCGATCCGCAGCGAGCCGCTGTCGAGATTGCGCAGCGCCTGCAATTCGTCCTCGGCGGCGCGTTCGGCCGCGAACAGGGTCTCGGCGTGCCGCGCCAGCGCCGCGCCCTCCCGGGTCGGCCGCACCCCCTTCGGCGTGCGGTCGAGCAGCCGGCAGCCGACCTGCAGCTCGAAATCCCGCACGCCCTTGGAGATGGCGGGCTGGCTGATGTGCAGGAGGTCGGCGGCACGGGAGAAACTTCCGGTCCTCGCCACGGCCGCGAACAGGCGGAGCAGATGCAGGTTGAGGGACATAACTTCTCTCTATCGGGGCAGTCCGAAAATATATTAGCCAAGAGGTGTGCCTTGGCGCATAAAATCTTCTCCGAAAAGAGGATTTTGTGCCGGAACAAGAACAAGACCAGGGGCAGAAGCAGGGGGCGCTGCGGCGCATATTCCAGCTCATTCCGGGGATTCTGCTCTGCGGGGCGGTCACCGTCATCTCGCTCGGCATCCAGGCCGCCGAGGAGCGCGTTTTCGACCATCCCTATATCGAGGCCCTCGTCGTCGCGATCCTGCTCGGCATGGCGGTGCGCACCGCCTGGGAGCCGTCGGCGCGCTGGCGATCGGGCATTGCCTTCAGCGCCAAGCAGCTGCTTGAGGTCGCGGTGATGCTGCTCGGCGCCTCCATCAGCTTTGCCGCGATCGTGGCGTCGGGCGGGCTCCTGATCGGCGCCATCGCGGTGACCGTCGTGATCATGCTGGCGGTGAGCTATGGCCTCAGCCGGATGCTCGGGCTCAAGACCAAACTCGCGATCCTGATCGCCTGCGGCAATTCGATCTGCGGCAACTCGGCGATCGCGGCGGTGGCGCCGGTGATCGAGGCCGATGGCGACGAGATCGCATCCTCGATCTCCTTCACCGCCATCCTTGGCGTGATGATGGTGCTTGGCTTGCCGCTCCTGATCCCGCTGCTGCAATTGTCGGCCACGCAATACGGCATCCTCGCGGGCCTCACCGTCTATGCTGTACCGCAGGTTCTGGCCGCCACGGTGCCGGCCGGACTCGTCGCGACCCAGATCGGCACGCTGGTCAAGCTGATGCGCGTCCTGATGCTCGGGCCCGATCGTGATCGGCCTCTCGCTGCTGGTGGCGCGGCGGCGCAAGGCCGGCGCCGCCAGCGAGGGCACTTCAAAGGCCGCCTCGATCAGCCCGTTCAAGCTGGTGCCCTGGTTCATCATCGGCTTCCTGGTGCTGGCCGCGCTGCGCTCGTTCCAGCTCGTGCCTGACATCGCGATCGCGCCGGTGACCAAGACGGCGGCGATCCTCACCGTCGTCTCGATGGCAGCCCTCGGGCTCGGCGTCGATGTGCGGGTGCTCTCGACGGTCGGCGGCCGGGTGACGGCGGCCGTCACGCTGTCGCTGTTGTTGCTGCTGGCCTTGAGCATCGGTCTAGTGCATTTCTTCAAGTAGAGCATGATCCGGAAAAGTGTGCAGCGGTTTTCCGAAGAGATCATGCTCACATCAAAGGGCCGGCTACTCGGCGGCCTTCGCGGTCTTGCCGAACATCCGTGTCGGCGCAGCAAAGCCGCAGGACGTGCCGTCGGTGATCTTGACCTGATCTTCCCACGGCAGGCGGAAGCGGCCGGACACCATGTCCTGCATGAACGTGTACGGGCAATCCATCGCACCGCCCTTCACCGCGACATAGCCGCGGTGCCAGAGCTGATAGATGTTGTTCTCGACGCCCCAGTTGATCCGTGCCTCGCGCACGAGGTCGGGCCGCACCTCGGCGGTGATGATCTCGTCGGCCCGTCCCGTGGTCCCGTGCGCGATGATGCTGCCGTCGAAATTGACGATCATGCCTTCGCCCATCGAGTCGAACGACCCGTCCGAGCCGCACATGCAGACATTGGCCGTCACCATCAGGTTCTGGAACGCGTTGGCCTGGTTGGTGAAGCGCCAGCTGTCGCGGATCGGCGCGGTGTAGCCCGCGGTGCGGATCATGATCTCCGCGCCCTTGTAGGCGCACTCCCGGGCCATTTCCGGGAACATGCCGTCGTGGCAGATGATCAGCGCGAGCTTCGCGCCCTTCGGTCCGTCGATCACGGGAATGCCGACATCGCCCGGCTCCCACGGCTCGACCGGAATCCAGGGATGGAATTTGCGGTAGTACAGCTTGATATCGCCGTGATCGTCGATGATCAGGCCGGAATTGTAGGGGTTGCCGTGCGGGTTGAACTCCATGATGGAGAAGCAGCCCCAGATCTTGTTGTCGATGCAGGCCTGCTTGAAAGCCGCGACTTCGGGCCCGTCGAGCCGGCACATGATCTCCGGATTGATGTCCATCGAGAGGCCGTGCAACGAGTATTCCGGGAATACGACAAGATCCATGGTGGCGAGATTGCGCCGTGCCTTGCCGACCATCCAGACGATGCGCTCGGTCTGTCGTGCCAGATCGGCCTTGGTCGCAACCACGGCCAGCTGTAGCTGCACCAGCCCGATCACCACACCGTTGGGTGATTTGTTGAGACCGCCAAGTCCATTCATGCTGTCCTCCCGCTTGTTTGAGACGCTTGGGTGCTTCGTTCGATCCTGCCTTAGGCTAGCAACGATCATGCCAGCACCATTGTTGCGCCATGGCATGCGGTTTGCTTAACCAGGCGCGGGTCTTCTCGCATTCAAGGCGTGGGTCATGGCGAATTCAAGCGGTACGATCGCGGCGGAGCCCGAGCCGATTACGCTCGACTGGCCCGCCACCGCGCTTCTCATCATCGACATGCAACGCGACTTCATGGAGCCCGGTGGCTTCGGTGAAACGCTCGGCAACGACGTCAGCCAGCTTGCACGCGCGGTGAAGCCGATCGGCGCGGTGCTGACGGCGGCGCGCGAGAGCGGCATGCTGGTGGTCCACACGCGCGAGGGGCATCTGCCCGATCTCTCCGACGCCCCGCCGGCGAAGGTCGAGCGCGGCGCGCCGAGCCTTCGCATCGGTGATCCCGGGCCGATGGGACGCATCCTCGTTCGCGGTGAGGCCGGCCACGACATCATTCCCGAGCTCTATCCGCTCGACAGCGAAATCGTGATCGACAAGCCGGGCAAGGGCGCCTTCTACGCCACCGAGCTCGGCGATGTCCTGGAGAAGCACGGCGTCGAGAATCTCCTGGTGTGCGGCGTCACGACAGAAGTGTGCGTCAACACCACCGTGCGCGAGGCCAATGACCGCGGCTATCGCTGCGTCGTCATCTCCGACGGCTGCGCATCCTACTTCCCCGAGTTTCACGAGATGGGCCTGAAGATGATCAAGGCCCAGGGCGGCATCTTCGGCTGGGTCGCTGATTCAGCCGCGGTGCTGGAGGCGCTCGGGGACTAGCCACCTTTGACCGCACCCGCCGTCAGCCCGGCGACGATCTGCCGCTGCGCCATCACGGTGAGCAGCAGCACCGGCGCGGTCACGATCAATGCGGCGGCGGCGAGCGGGCCCCAGCTCAGCTGATCGAACGAGATCATGTTGTAGACCGCGACCGGCAGCGTGCGGGTCTCGCGCCCCGCCAGCACGATGCCGAACACGAAGTTGTTCCAGGAGAAGATCACCGCGAGGATGAAGGCGACCGCGAGCCCGGGCCTCGCGATCGGCAGCGCGACATGGCGGAACACCTGCCAGCGCGTCGCGCCGTCGATCAGCGCGGCTTCCTCCAACTCCAGCGGCGTGGTCTCGAAATAGCCGATCATGATCCAGATCACGATCGGTACCGTGACCACCAGATGAATGATGATCTGCGGCACCAGCGTGCCGAGCAGGCCGAGCCATTGGAACAGCAGGAACAGCGGGATCAGATACGACAGGCCGGGCGTGATGCGCGCGATCAGGATCACGATCGCCGATTTATGCGCGGCCATCCGCGCGATGCCGTAGCCGGCGGGTACGCCGACCAGCATCGCAAGTCCCGTGGCGCAGCCGGTCACGATCAGGCTGTTGCTGAAATAGGTCAGGAAGCGGTTGGAGGCGAATACGTCGGCATAGTTCTTCCAGGCAATATGCTCCGGGAAGAACACCGGCGGATAGGAGGCGTTGTCGATCTCGAACTTGAGCGACAGGGAGGCCATCCAGAGGAAGAACAGGATCGCCGGCGAGACGATGACGAACACCGACAGCCACAGTCCGATCCGACCGAGGATGTAGCGCGGGTTCATGCCTCGCTCCCGAGCTGTGAGGTCCACAGCAGGCGCTTGCGCAAGTAGAGCAGCAGCGCCGCCAGCGCCACGATCAGGAGGAAGAACACCACCGCGATCGCCGAGCCATAGCCGAGGTCGTAATAGACGAAGGCGACGCTGTAGAGATAGACGTTGATGGTCTCCGAGGCCGAGCCCGGTCCTCCTTGCGTGATCGCGAAGATGATGTCGAAGCTTTTCACCGCGTCGATCATCCGGATCATGCCGGCGATGAACAGGAACGGCATGATCAGGGGCAGCGTGATGAAGCGGAACACCTGCCAGAAATTGGCGCCGTCGATCTGCGCACTCTCGTAAGGCTCGTTCGGGATCGCGGCGAGGCCGCCGAGCACGATCAGCATCACCAGCGGCGTCCATTGCCAGGTCTCGACCAGCACCAGCGAGGGGATCACCGTCGCGGGGTTGAACACCCAGAGCTGCGCCGGCAGCCCGACCAGCGACAGCAGATAGTTGAGCACGCCGAGCTGCGGGTGGAACATCATGGTCCACACCAGCGCGATCGCCACGGGAGTGGCCATCATCGGCATGATGAAGATGCCGCGCAGGAAGCCGCGCGCCGCGAATTTCTGGTGGAACACCACCGCCGCCAGCGTGCCGAAGACCAGTGGCAGCAGCACCGACAGCGCGGTGTAGGATAGCGTGTGCCCGACCGCCTCGACGAAGCGCGGATCGGTCGGCAGCCGCAGATAGTTGGCGAGCCCGACGAAGACGGTCGGCGAACCGACCTTCCATTCCTGCAGGCTCATCCAGATCGTGAACACCCACGGAAAGATGATCACCGCCAGCACCACGACGAGCGCCGGGATCACGAACGGCCAGTAGGACGGCGGACGCCATTCACGTGCCGGCGCGGCGTTATCGGCCGCCGCCGGCGAAGCTTGTGTCACCACACTCACGCTTTTTCGCTACGCTCCAGGATGGGGCGGAATTGCTCGTGCGCTTTTTTCAGCTCGGTGGCGGGGTCGGCGCCCGACAGCGTCGCGGTCAGCGCGGCGCCGACGATGTCGCGGAATTCGGCGACCGGGATGATGACGGGCAGGCCGAGCTTCGAAATCTTGGCGGAGTCAACCACCGACTGCAGCCATTCCTTGGTCTTCACGCCCTTGGCGACTTCGGCATCGTCGACGATGGAGTTGCGGAACGGCACGCCGCCGCCGGCCTGCAGCAGGCGCGCGCCCTGTCCGCGCGAGACCACCCATTGGCAGAGCAGATAGGCGGCTTCCTTGTTCTTGCTCGCCGCGGCGATACCGACGCCGTCGCCATAGGTCGAGGAGAACTTGCCCTTGGGACCGGCGGGCACCAGCGTGTAGCCAACCTTGCCGACGACGCGCGAGGCGGCGGGATCTTCCAGCGGCGGCGCCCAGCCGTCGGCGTCGATCCACATCGCGGACCTGCCCTGCGTGAAGGACGCCATCGACTCCATCCAGTTGAAGCCGGCGACGCCGGGAGGCGCGCATTTCGTCAGCAGCCGCTGATAGAGCTTGGTGGCCTCGATCGCCTCGGGGCCGTCGGTCAGGATGTTGCCCTTGGCATCGAGGAATTCGCCGCCATAGTTCAGATAGAAGTTGGTCCACATCGCCATGTTGGCGTTGCGCAGGCCGCGGCCGACGAAGCCGTAGATGCCTTCCTTCGGATCGGTCAGCTTTTCGGCCGCGATTGCCATCTCCTCGAGCGTCTTCGGGACCTCGACGCCCTTCTTCTGGAACAGCTCCTTGTTGTAGTAGAGGATGAAATAGTCGACCGACCACGGCAGCGACAGCATCTGGCCCTTGTCGTTGCGGGCATATTGCAGCCCGGCCGCCGAGAAATCGCTCTCGACGAGATCCGGCGGCGTCATGCTCGGATCCTTGAGATAGGGCGACATGTCGGCGAGCCAGCCGGCCTTCTCGAACTGCCGCTTCTGCACGTGATAGCTCAGGTGCACAACGTCGAAGCTCGGCTTGCCCGAGGACAGCTCGATCACGCATTTCTGGCGCTGCTGCTGCTCGGGGATCTGCTCCGACTCGACCTTGATGCCGGTCAGCTCGGTAAATTCCTTGATGTATTTTTGCAGATTGTCGCCGCGCGGCCCCTTGGCGAGGATCACCTCGAGCGTGGTGCCGGAATATTTCTTCCAGTTGACGTCGGCGCGGGCCGGAAATCCGGTCAGTCCAACCGCGCCGGCCGCGGCGGTGCCGGCCAGCATCTGCCGGCGCGAGATCAGGTGATGCGACATGTTTCTCTCCCCTGGGACGGTTCTTGTTTGGGAGAGATACTAGCGCCTCAACTTTCTGTGCCTAGTCCCACATGCGCGGCGACGTTGCATAACGCTGCGCCGCGCATGGTATGGCAGCTATGCCTTGACGAAAGCGAGCAGGGTGCCGTTGCCGGAAGCCGGCGGCACGGTGATGCTGTTGCCGCTCTTCACGCCGGCTGAGCCCAGCGCCTTTTCGGTCGCGGCAAGATCGGCCGCGATCACGAGGCCGGCGCCGCCGCGATCGGGCAGGCCGTCGAGCGATACGCCGGGATAGCGCTTGCCGAGCTGGTCCCTGGTCAGGAACACGAAGTCGGCGCGGTCGCCGCCGGACGGCACGGCAACAGCACCGTCGGGATCGTGCCTGACGGCGATATCGATCATCCTGGAGAGATGCGCGGCATCGGTTGCGGGATCGGGCGAGACGATCAGCACCTGCTTGAGGCGTTTTGCCGCATTGGCGTGCTGCATCAGTTCGGGAATCCACACGGTCTCGCGCGTCTTGTGCTGGCACGCGAAGATGCGCACGCCGCCGGGCGCTTCCGCAGTCGGCCACATGAAGGTGCGGAATTTCGCCGCCGAGACCGTGCCGTCAGGCAGCGTCACCGGCCGCTCGAAATCGGTCGGGCCGATCGGCGCCAGGCCCCGTGCGCGGATCTCCTCGGCACCTAGCGCAGAATCCACCGCGGTGAACGCGATGCGTTCGATGCCTTCGCCGCGCTTGTCGAGGAACGCGCGCGCCGGCGCGTTCTGCTCGGTCGCGGCGAGCACGCCCAGCAGCTCCATGTAGTCGGGATCGAACATGATGGTGTAGTTGCCGGTGCCCATATGCGCGCTGTGGGTGCCGCGCGGCGACACCGTGAAGCCGAGCTGCCGGTAGTTCTCGGCGGCCTTGTCGAGGTCCTTCACCATGACCACGGCGTGGTCGATACCGATGACGTTCTTGAGGGCCACTTGTTGTCTTCCCGGCTGGAATAGGAGAGTAGAATTAGCTAACCAGAATGACCGGGCGCCCGCAAGAAAGGATCATGATGAACAGCAATGCCGTGCGCTGGCCCAATTCGCTCTGGGCGGCAGTGACGCCCTCCGGCCCTGATTGTCCCGAGCTGACCGGCGCGCAGCAGGCTGATGTCGTGATCATCGGCGGCGGCTTCACGGGTCTATCGACCGCGCTGCATCTGCGCGAGGTCAGTGTCGACGTCGCGATCGTCGAGGCCGCCGAACCGGGCTGGGGCGCCTCCGGGCGCAACAATGGCCAGGTGATCCCGACGCTGTCACGCCCCGATCCGGATGACATCATCGCGAGGCACGGTGCGGCCGGCGAGCGCTTCGTCGCGATGCTGCGCGACAGTGCCGCTGATCTGTTCGACGTCGTCAGGCGCTACAACATCGCGGCCGAGCAGGAGCAGGCCGGCTGGGTGCAGCCGGTGCATTCGCCGGGCCGCATCAGGATCGCGGAGCGGCGGGTGCAGCAATGGTCGAAATTCGGCGCGCCGGTCGAGTTGCTGTCGCGCGATCAGACCAAGGACATGCTCGGCTCGGATGCGTGGTACGGCGGCTTCTGGAACAGGACCGGCGGTCACGTCAATCCGCTGGCGCTGGCGCGGGGCCTTGCGCGGACCGTGGTCGGCCTCGGTGCGCGGATCTATGCGCGTTCGCCTGCACTCAGTTTCGAGCGCCGCGGCGATCGCTGGGTGGTGAAGACCGAGAAGGGTGAAATCTCCGGCCGCTCGCTGGTGGTCGCCACCAATGCCTATAGCGGGGAGTTCGCGAAATCACTGGTGCCCGAAATCGCGACCGAGGTGATGCCGGTGCTGTCCTGGCAGATGGCGACGCAGCCTCTGTCGGACAATGTCCGCAGGACCATCATCCCCGGCCGGCAGGCGATGTCGGATACCCATGGCGAGCTGTATTTCGCGCGCTACGACGCCCGCAACCGCCTCGTCACCGGCGGTGCTGTGCTCGGTCCGGGCGACAGGACCGGGCGGCTGAAGGCACGGGTGACCGAGCGGTTGCAGCGCCTGTGGCCGCAAATCGGCGAGGTCTCCTTCGACTATGTCTGGAACGGCTATGTCGGGATGACCGCGGATTTCCTGCCGCGCATGCATCGGCTGGGTCCCAACGCCTATGGCTGGACCGGCTGCAACGGCCGTGCCGTCGCGCTGACGATCCCGCTCGGCCGCGAATTGGCACGCGCAGTCCGGGGCGTGCCGGAAAGCGAACTGGCGCTGCCATTCTCCGAGCCGGTGCAGTACATGGCGCATGGCTTGCTGCGCAAGCTCGCTCCCTGGATGCTGGTGCTCTACCGGCGCCGCGATGCACAGGAGCTGGTCAAGGGCGATCGTTTCGAGTTGCTGCGATGGGCGGAGTATTTCCTCGCTTCGCGCCGTTCGCGGTGAACGCGGAGCAACGTCGCGCCGCGCACGCGAGATAAAGGGCATGGAGGGGCGAGCCGCCCGAGGTGGGGGCTGGTCGGAGAACGTCGCTGGAAGAATGCGGGGCCAAGCAGGTTCGGCCGGGTGCCGTGATCACGAGGATTCCGCCGTTGGCGGATAGCGTTGTGGAAACCCCGACGCGACGCAGGCGTTATTGCCAGATAGCAACCCTGGGAGGTGGGCATGGCGAGGAAGCGCATTGGCATTCTCACGGGAGGCGGTGACGTCCCCGGCCTTAACGCGGTGATCAAGAGCGTGACTTATCGCGGCAGCGAGGACGACATCGAGGTTGTCGGTCTCCGCCGAGGCTGGGAGGCCCTCACGCACCTGAACCTCGACGACCCGTCGAGTAAGTCCCATTACATCATCCCGCTGAACCGCGAAAACACGCGCGTGATCGACCGGCGCGGCGGCACCGTGCTGCACTCGAGCCGCACCAATCCCTCCAAAATGAAGAAGTTGCCCGATCATCTCGCGGGCCGCGACTTTCCGGCTTCCCAGAGCACCAAGGGCGGCATCGCAACCACGACGTGGGACCTCACCAACGAGGTGCTCGCGAACCTCGCGGGGCTCGGTATCGAACATCTGATCGCCATCGGCGGCGACGATACGCTCAGCTACGCGGACAAGCTCAACAGGCGAGGCGTCAAGATCATTGCCATCCCGAAGACGATGGACAACGACGTTCGCAACACCGAATACTGCATCGGCTTCTCGACCGCGATCACCCGTGCCAGCGATGCCATCCAGCGCCAGCGCACCACCGTCGGCTCGCACGAACGAATCGGCATTTTCCGCGTCTTTGGTCGCGATGCCGGCTTTACGGCACTCTATACCGCATACGCAACCTCGATCCGATGCGCCATACCGGAGTTCAAGGTCAATCTCGACAAGCTGATCCAGCTTCTCCTCGATGACAAGCACGGCAACCCAAGCAACTACGCGCTGATCGTGCTCAGCGAGGGCGCCGAGTGGGAGGGCTACAAGGTGCAGGAATTCGGCGAGCCTGACGCCTACGGTCACCGCAGGAAGGCGAGCGTGGCCGAAGCGTTCGCGGACGAGATCAAGCGGCGCACCGGCGAGGAGACCATCGTCTCTGACCTCACCTACGACCTGCGGTCAGGCGATCCGGACTTCATCGACAAGCTTGTGGCGCTGACGTTCGGCAACATGGCTTACGATGCGATCCTGGAAGGCAAAACCGGCCTCATGTCGGCGCTGGTCGAGGGCCGCTACGACCTCGTGCCGATCCCTGACGCCAAGCTCGGGCCACGCAAATTGGACGTCGCAAGCGCGTACAACACCGAGCGGTACCGTCCTCTCTATTCCAACAAGCGGGGCCTGCCGATCTTTCTCAACCGCGCTTCATAGGGTGGGTGGTAACCCCATCGAGCATGACGAGCTATTCCAGATGCGTCGATAGCCCGTATCGACACGCGGTGACGGAGGGGCCATAGTTCCGCAAGGAATTTGCTCAGGGAACCTGTCGCACCACACGACGTTCTTTTCGCAAATGAGCGCGCCGTCGCCCCCGGCGCAGCGAGCGCCGAGGCGAAGGCGCTGCGCTGCGGTCGGAGGGATGCTCATGAAACTCACCATTTCGGTCATCAAGGCTGACATTGGCTCCGTTGGGGGCCACACGAAACCATCTGCGCGCATGATGGCGGCAGTCGAAGGGGAGGTCGCGAAAGCGATCGACAACGGTCTCCTGATCGACGGTTTCGTGCGCCATACCGGCGACGATATTGCGATCATCATGACGCACACGCGGGGCGAAGGGAGCTCCGAAGTCCACCAATTCGCCTGGAAGACGTTTCTCGCGGCCACTGCGGTTGCGAAGACCTCTGGGCTCTACGGCGCCGGCCAGGATCTTCTTGTCGACGCCCCTTCCGGAAACGTTCGCGGCGCGGGCCCGGCCGTCGCCGAACTCAGCTTCGACCACAACCTCTCGGGCGCGAGACCCGCGGAGTCCTTCATGGTGTTCGCCGCAGACAAATGCGGCCCCGGCGCCTACAACCTGCCGCTCTATCTGGCTTTTGCCGATCCCATGTATTGCGCCGGGCTGATGCTGCCCCCGATGATCAAGGGCTTCCGTTTCCATATCATCGATATGGACAACACGGCCGGCGACAGCGTGATCGAACTCGATGCGCCCGCGGACGGCTACCACATTGCGGCGCTGCTTCGCGACAACGAGCGCTTCGGCATTGATCGCATCGTCTCGAAAACGTATGGCGAGGTCGCCGTCGCCGTTTCGGCGCAGCGCCTGCACTCCATCGCAGGCAAGTACACCGGCAAGGATGATCCGGTCGCGGTCGTCAGGAACCAGGGCATTTTCGCGGCGCCCGAAGAAATCATCTCGCCCTTTGCCAAGGCGCACTTCGTGGGCGGCGATGCGCGCGGCTCGCATGTGATGCCGCTCATGCCGGTGCCGCTCAACACCCGGTGACGGGGATGTACTGCCTGCCGATCGTTTCCTGCGTCGGCTTCTCGATCGACCGGGACGGGAAGTTCTCGGAGTCCTATACCGATTTCTTTGACAACCTCGCGTGGGACGAGGTCCGCCAGCGCGCGCAGCGCAAGGCGATCGAGATGCGCAGCCAGGGCTGGTCCGGTGCTGCGATGCTGCCCTATTCAGAGCTGGAATATGGCGGCTTCCGCGACACGGTATCCGGATTGCTGAAGCGCTTCCGGCTGCGCGAGGAGCCCAAGCCACAAGCGGCGGAGTAGGGCCGCGCGTGCCCGGCTATTCGGTTGCGGTGCCGTGCTCGCGCGCGAACGCGCCGCCGGGGATCGCCGACAGCAGCGCCTGCGTATAGGAATGCTGCGGCCTGCCGAACACCTCGGCGGTCAGCCCTTGCTCGACCACGGCGCCATCCTTCATGACGGCGACGAGATCGCAGATCTGGGCTGCGACGCGCAGATCGTGGGTGATGAACAGCATCGAGAGGCCGAGCTGCTGGCGCAGCCCGGCGAGCAACCTCAAGACCTGCGCCTGCACGGAGACGTCGAGCGCTGATACAGCCTCGTCGGCAATCAGCACGCGCGGCCTCAGCGCCAGTGCCCGAGCGATGCCGATGCGCTGGCGCTGGCCGCCGGAGAATTCGTGCGGGTAGCGATCGCCGGCGGACGGATCGAGCCCGACCAGCCCGAACAGCTTTCGCGCTTCCGCAATCGCGGTGGCGCGATCGGTGCCGTGCACGATCGGTCCCTGCGCCACCAGCTCGGCCGCCTTGCGGCGCGGATTGAGCGAGGCGAACGGATCCTGGAACACCGTCTGGATGTGGCGGGTCTCGCGCCTGATATCGTCGCGGCCGAGCTTTGCCCAGTCCTTGCCGTCGAGCACGATCGACCCGGTGTCGGGATCGATCAGCCGCACGATGCAGCGCGCGAGCGTCGATTTGCCCGAACCGGATTCGCCGACGATGCCGAGCGTCGCGCCGCGCGGGAGATGCAGCGACACGTTCTTGACGGCTTCCGTGATCCGCGCGCCGCGGCCGAGGAAGCCGCCGGTGCGGTAGGTCTTGGAGACGCCGTCGATGGTCAGGATATCCTTGCCGGAAAGGATGCGCGGCGGCGGCGCCTTCAGCGGCGGCACGGCCGCAATCAGCTGCTTGGTGTAGGCATGCTGCGGATCGTTCAGCACCTTGTCGGCCGCGCCTTGCTCGACGATCGAGCCGTGCTGCATCACCACGACCTGGTCGGCGATGTCGGCGACGACGCCGAAATCATGGGTGATGAACAGCACCGCCATGTTGCGGTTGCGCTGGAGATTGCGGATCAGCTTCAGGATCTGCGCCTGCGTGGTGACGTCGAGCGCGGTGGTCGGCTCGTCGGCGATCAGCACGGCCGGCTCGAGCGCCAGCGCCATCGCGATCATCGCGCGCTGGCGCTGGCCGCCGGACAGCTCGTGCGGGTAGGCTTTTGCGGCAGCCCTGGGGTCGGGGATGCGGACGTCCTCGAGCAGCGCCAGCACCCGCGCATTGATCTCGGCCTTCGAGAGAGCGGTGTGGATCGCAAACATCTCGCCGATCTGGTCGCCGACCGTGAACAGCGGGTTGAGCGCGGTCATCGGCTCCTGGAAGATCATCGCGATCCCGGCGCCGCGCACATCGCGCATCTCTGCCGGATCGGCGGCGCAGAGGTCGCGGCCGTCGAACATCATCCGGCCCCGTTCGATCGTCACCTCGTTCGGCAGCAGCCGCATGATGGCGTTCGCCATCATCGACTTGCCGGAGCCGGACTCGCCGACCACGCAGAGGATCTCGTTGGAGGCGATCGACAATGAGACGTCGGACAGCGCATGCGGCCGGTCGGCGCCTTTGGGCAGGCGCACTGTCAGGGCGTCGAGCGAAAGGACCGTCTCGCTCATCGGCTCTTCAGCCTCGGATTGAGCGCATCGTTGAGGCCCTGGCCGACCAGCGACACCGCGAGCACGGTGACGAGGATCGCAATGCCGGGGATCGCCGAGACGTACCACTGCACCCGGAGCACGTCGCGGCCGAGCCCGATCAGATTGCCCCAGGAGGCGACGTTGGGATCGGACAGCCTCAGGAAGGCGAGCGCGCTTTCCAGCAGGATCGCGACCGCCATCACCACGCTGGCATAGACGATCACGGGCGGCAGCGCGTTGGGCAGGATTTCGCCGAGAATGAGCTGGACGTCCTTCATGCCGAGCGTCTTGCCGGCCTGGACGAATTCGCGGTTGCGCAGCGACAGGAACTCGGCGCGGGTCAGCCGTGCCGGCGCCGGCCACGACACCACGCCAACTGCAATGGTCACCGTGGTCAGGGTCGAGCCGAACACCGCGACCAGCACCAGCAGCAGCACGAAGTTCGGCAGCGTCTGGAACGCCTCGGTGATCCGCATCAAGACATTGTCGACCCAGCCGCCGTAATAGCCGGCGAAGGCGCCGACCAGGATGCCGATCAGGATCGCGATCACGGTGGCGACGCCGCCGATCAGCAGCGAGATCCGCGCGCCGTAGAAGATCTGGGCGGCGATGTCGCGGCCGGAATTGTCGGTCCCAAGCAGGAAGCGCGGGTTGGAGAACGGCCAGATCAGCGGCCGGCCGGCAAGGGCGAGCGGATCGCGCGGATAGAGGACACCCGCGCTGATTGCCATCGCGATGACAAGCAGCAGCAGGATCAGGCCGATCACCGCGGCCGGGCTGCGGAAGTAGCGCTTCACGGCATCCATCGTCAGCCCTCCGCCGCGATGCGCGGATCGAGCCGCGCGTAGAGCAGGTCGACGACGAAGTTCACGGATATGACGAGTAGTGCGGACACGAAGACGATGCCGAGCAGGGTGTTGAGGTCGCGCTGCACCACCGATTCATAGGCAAGGCGGCCGAGGCCGGGCAGGGAGAACACGCTCTCCACCACGACCGAGCCGCCGAGCATGGTGCCGGCCTGCAATCCGATCAGCGTCACCATTGGCAGCAGCGCGTTGCGCAGCACATGGCGGGTGATGACATGGGTCTCGTCCAGCCCCTTGGCGCGGGCGGTGCGGACGAAATCGAGGTTCAGCACCTCCAGCATCGAGGCGCGCATGATGCGCAAATAGATTGCGAGGAAGATCAGCCCGAGCGTCAGCGTCGGCAGCACCAGATGGGCCGCGATATCCAGCACGCGCCAGATCCCGGTCTGCACCGTGCCGATGTCCTCGAAGCCGCCCGGCGGCAGCCACTGCAGATAGACCGAGAACACCACGATCGCCATCAGCCCGAACCAGAACGAGGGCGTGGCGTAGAAGATCAGGCCGAGGGTGGAGATCATCGTGTCCGGCCAGCGGTTGACGCCGCGCGCGGCGATCACGCCGAACACGAGGCCAAAGAAGAACGCGAATGACAGCGACGCGGTCATCAACAGGATGGTCGGCGGCAGCCGTTCCAGGATCACGGTCGCCACCGGCTTGCCGTAGATCGAGGAGAAGCCGAGGTCGAGCCGGACCAGGTGCCACAGATAGTTCCCGAGCTGCGCCGGAACCGAGAGGTTTAGCCCGTAGAATTTGCGCAGCGCCTCGGCGGTCGCGGCGTCGCCGCCGCCCATTTGCGCCATCAGCGCATCGACGGTGTCGCCCGGCGCGAGCTGCAGCAGCAGGAACACGCCGATCAGGATCAGGAACAGGGTCGGGATCGAGGCGGCGAGCCGCCGCCCCGCAAGGCTCAGGATACGCATGCCTTATCTATAGCGTTTTCGAAGGAAGTGGCCACCGGTCGCCGTCATTGACTTGAACCAGCGTCGGCCGCTCGGTCAGCTCGCCCCGCTTGCGGGGTCGAGACGAGCGAAGCTCGGTCTTCGAGGTCGAATCGCATCGTTAGATGCGATCCGGGTGAGGGGGTACCGGACCATCCACCCGCATCACTTGCGGAGACAGCCCCTCACCCCAACCCTCTCCCTGCAAGAGCGGGGCGAGGGAGAAGCAAGGGCGCGCAGCCTCATGCGCTCAGCCAAAGATCGTGCCAGCTCGTCGAGCCCCAGCGCGGGGTGTTGGAATGGTTGCGCGCCTTGGCCGTGATCACGGTGACGAAGATCTGCTCGATCGGCATCCAGACCGGCAGCTCGGTGTTCACCTCCTTGACGAAATCGGCGTAGAGCGCCTTGCGCTTGACCGGATCGACTTCGGTCGCGGCGTTGTCGATGGTGGCATCGACGGTCTTGTCCTCCCAGCCCCATTGGTTGGTCCACGGCGCGCCCTTGGGCTGGCCGGAGCGGTACCATACCGTGGTCGAGACCGCAGGGTCGTTGCGGTACTGGTGCCAGCCGGTCGCGAGATCGAAGGCGTGCTCGTCATAGACCTGCTTGAGGAAGCCGCCGCCGTCGTTGCGCACGATGTCGACCTGGATGCCGACTTCTCCCAGCGACTGCTGGATGAAGGTCGACCACAGCGAGATGTCCTCGCCCCACGGCGCCGGCAAGAGCCTCAGCGAGAAGCGGTTGCCGCTACTGGCCTTGAAGCCGGCCTCGTCGAGCAGCGCGATCGCCTTGGCCTTGTCATAGGGGTATTGCGGCGTGTTCGGCCCGGGATAGAAGTCGGTCGAGGTCGACGGGATCGGGCCGGTGCCGAGCTTGGCGAAATCGCCCAGAAAATTGTCGATGAAGAACGGCACGTTGATCGCGTGCGCGATGGCACGGCGGACCCGGATGTCGGCCAGCTCCTTGCGGCGGAAGTTGAACTCGATCGTGTTGGTGCGGGCGTTGCCCTCATTGCCCTTGGTCTGGACGATGAAGCGCTTGTCCTTGCCGAGCCGCGCCATGTCCGAGATCGTGAGGCCCGAGAACGGGCTGTAGTGCAGCTCGCCGGCCTCCATCTGTGCGGCCGCGGCGGCGCGGTCGGTGATCACCTTCCAGACGATGCGGTCGAGATAGGGCGCGTTCGGCCGCCAATAGTCCGGGTTGCGGTCGGCGATGATGTATTGCCCGCGCTCGTATTTGACGAATTTGAACGGGCCGGTGCCGACCGGCGCCAGATTGGTCGGGTTCTGCCTGATGTCGCCGCTCTCATAGAGATGCTTGGCGGAGACGTAGCCGAGGTCGGGCAGGGCCCGGAGCAACAGGTTCAGCGGCATCGGCCGCTCGTAGCGGAAGATCGCGGTCTGCGGATCGGGCGTATCGACCGATGTGAGGAACAGCTGCAGCGTCGATCCGTAGTTGAGGATCTTCTTCCACATGTTCATCGCGCTGAAGGCGACGTCGTCAGACGTGAACGGCTTGCCGTCGTGCCAGGTGACGCCCTTGCGCAGCTTGAAGGTGACGGTCTTGCCGTCCGGGGTCGCCTCCCAGCTCTCGGCGAGCACGCCGACCGGCTGGCCGTTGGCGTCGAGGTCGACCAGATTCTCCTGGATCTTGCCGCCGATGATGTAGACGCCGGTCGAGGCCTGGATGCTGGGATTGAGCTGGCGCTGCTCGGCGCCGTAATGGACGTTGAACACGCCGCCCTTGCGCGGGGTTTCTTGCGCGAATGCCCGCATCGGATTGATGACATTGGCCGCAATCGCGGCCGAGGTCAGAAGGGCCGTGCGGCGGTTGATCTCGAGGCGGCTCAAATCCATACGCGGGTCTCCAGAACTTGCATAAAGGCTTGCATCGGGCGGCCAGCCGATCGGTCGTGGCCGTCATTTGGCGATGTTAGCTTGGAATGGGAACCCAAGTCATTTTCTAATGCCTCGGCCTTTTGGAGGATCGTTTCCGAAACCTGAAGTGGCGCGCGGCAGCGCTTCGCAACCCGGATCGAGCGCCGCATTGTCGCAGTTTGGGCCGCGCGAGTTGCGTCTGGTGATTCTCTCGAGGGACTGTTTCGGGAGCCCCGAAGCCGCGCAAACGCTGTAATTTTAGGGGTCGGAAGCGCCTTGACTTGAAAAAACACTGGAAAAATCCCTGATTCGGAGGCTGTCCACAGCGATATTGTGGTGGGAAGTGCAGAAAACACTGTTTTTCTCGGCATTTTCCGCCATATCGTGCCCACTCCAGAATCAATGGAGCAACCATGGCTACCCAACTGTCGAAGTCGCAAGTGATCGAGAAGATCGCGACCACCACAGAGCTTTCCAAGCGCGACGTCAAGAACGTCATGGAGACGCTGACCGACGTCGGTCACAAGGAGCTCAAGAAGAACGGCCTGTTCCTGGTGCCGGGCTTCGCCAAGTTCGTGGTCATCAAGAAGCCCGCGACCAAGGCGCGAAAGGGCACCAACCCGTTCACGGGTGAAGAGATGATGTTCAAGGCCAAGCCGGCCCGGAAGATCGTCCGCGCCCGTCCGGTCAAGGCCGCCAAGGACGCCGTTTAAGACGAAAAGGCCTCCGGTGACGGAGGCCTTTTGCTTTTGAGCCGTCGCTTCCTGCCGTTGGTTGCCCGCTTGAGCGTTTTCGAGCGCAGCGGACACCGGTTCGCGTGAAGAAAACGCGCCAAAGCAGAATCTGGAGCTCCGGACCGGGTTGAACCGGGACCGGGGCTCTAGACCACCGGCGAGCGGCCACCATCGACATTGATGGCGGTGCCGGTGATGTAGGAGCCTTGCTCCGAGGCCAGGAAGCAGGCGAGGTTGGCGAACTCCTCCGCCGTGCCGATGCGGCCGAGCGGGGTGCCCTTGGCAAGGCCCTTGGCGAATTCCCCGAAATCCGTGTTCGGCGCCTGGGCAGCATGCCGCTTGACCCATTGATCGCTCATGATCAGGCCGACCAAGAGCGCATTCACCAGGATGTTGTGCTCGCCGCCTTCATTGGCCATGACCTTGGTCAGCGCCATGCCGGCGGCGCGCGACACCGAGGTCGGCGCGGAATTGCCGGCCGGCGCCTTTGCAAAGGTGTTGAGCACGTTGATGATGCGGCCCCATTTGCGCTGCTTCATGCCCGGCCACACCAGCCGGCTGAAGCGGATCGCGGCGAACAGCTTCAGGTCGAGGTCCTCCTGCCAGGCCTCGTCGCTGATGCTCTCGAACGCCAGCGTGCGTGCCGTGCCGGCGTTGTTGACGAGCACGTCGATCTTGCCGAGATCGGCAACGATCTGGTCGTGGGCCTTGCTGATGTCGGCGGCCTTCGCGACGTCGCAGACATAATCGCGCACCACGAGGCCATCCCTGGCGAGCGCCTCGCGCGCCGCAGCGAGATCGGCCGCGCCGCGGGCGAGGATCGCGACCCTGGCGCCGGATTCGGCAAACCGCCGCGCCACCGCGATCCCGATGCCCTTGCTGCCGCCGGTAACCACCGCGACGCGGTCCTTCATTGATAGGTTCATTGTTGTTCTCCCTGGGGCTGGCCCGGAGAGGACGCTATCAAACCGACAGCGCGACCAACAAGGTCATGCAGAGCAGGTGTGCTGTGACAATCAGTGCGAGATGGAGCGGGCCGGACATCGGAGGTCTCCATTGTGGTGCGTTGTGAGGTGAGCACCGCCGCTCATCTCCCTCCCCCTGAAAGGGGGAGGGCGGGGTGGGGGTTGCTCTCCGCGGACGCCGGCCGCTTGTGGAGGCAGATCCCCACCCGGATTACGCTTGCGCGCAATCCGACCTCCCCTTTGCAAGGGGAGGTGAGGAAAGAGCGCTCCAGTTCAGGCGCGCGTCAGTTCAGGTTCGCGCTCGCCGTGAAGCTGCGGTCGACGGCTTTGCTGACGTCGAGCGTCTTCGGCAGGATGCCGTAGCGGGTCGAGCGGTCGGAGGCTTCCTGCACCTCTTTCACCACGCCCTCGTCGATCACAATCGGGCTGGTGCGCTGCGCGGTGTAGGCCGCGAGCAGCACGTCCTCCGGCAGCTTGGTCAGCTCGGCCGTGCTCCTGGCGTATTCCGCAATATGGTCCAGCGACCACAGCCGTGCCTTGTTCAGCCGTTGCACGAGGTCCTGAACCGCGGCGCGCTTGGTGGCGATGGCATTGTCGGAGGCGACGATGAAGGTGATGGTCGGCGTCAGGCCGTCGCCGTCGGCGATGACGCGCGCCTTGTCCTTCAACGTCGCGAATGAGACATAGGGCTCCCACACCGCCCAGGCGTCGACTGACCCCGCCACCAGTGCCACCTTGGCATCGACAGGGCCGAGAGGCGCGAAGGTCGCGTCCTCGATCCTGCTGCCGGCTTTTTCCAGCGTCGCGTTGATCAGGAACTGGCCCCAGCCGCCGCGCGTACCAGCGAGGCGCTTGCCCTTGAGGTCGGCGGCCGACTTGATCGGTGAATCCTGACGAACCAGGATCGCCTGCGTCTTGGCATCCGACCGCGTGCCGCCGATCGCCTTGATCGGCGCGCCCGCTGCATAGACGGAGAGGAAAGACAGATCGCCCGTGTAGCCGACGTCGAGCGCGCCGGCGTTGAGCGCTTCCAGAATGGGAGCTGCCGCCGGGAATTCCGACCATTCGATCTTGTAAGGCAGGTCCTTCGCATAACCCGAGATCTCGAGTAGCGAGCGTTTACCGCCTTTCTGGTCGCCGACGCGCAGCACGATCGCGTCGCCCGCGAGTGCCGCGGCCGACGTCGACAGCGTGATCGCGGCCGCGATCAGCGCGGCCGCGGTGCGGCGGGTGAGAGAATAGGCAAGGCCCGAGCGGGTCAGTTTGCGCATTGGAATTTTTTTCCCAATTCATTCGCTGCTCGGCGGAACGCGCGGCAGCGTTCGACCAAGTCTATGAGCAAGCCGTTCGCCGTCAACGAAACGGAAATCTGAATTCGGCGGCTGCGCGGCAAGGATGATCTCGTCAGGCATGCCGCGCGTAGAAGACATCGCGCATGCGACCGCAAAACGCTCAAATTTGATGCAGTCACGGGTGATCGCGCCGCATCTCCGTGTGGGACGATCGTGAAAATCCTTTCATCGCCGCGCGATGCGATCGTGGAGAGTTCAGCTGCGGCGCCGACAACATTCGAAATTCCATTTCATTGACGATGAACTTGTCGCGCCGCATCATTTGCGGGTTGCTTTGAATGCAATAGCGCCGGAGAAATCCGCTTTTTCTAAAACCATGAGCTTCGAACGACGGGGTGCGCAAACGGAGACGTTTTGCGCGCGGGGCGGAGCCTTGCCGAAATGCAGGAGTGATGATGTCGACGGATAACAAGAAGACGGTGATGGATCGCCGCACATTGCTGCGTGCGGGCGCTGCCGCGGCCTTTGCCGCGCCGATCGGGGCGTATAGCGCGCAGGCCTTCGCGCCACGGGCGATCACGCCGGCGATCGACTTCTCCGAATTCCCGATCTGCAAGACCGCGTCCGATGCGCCGGCTCTGACCGGCGCCCCGCGCAAGCTAAAGCTCTCGTGGAATGCCGGCGCGGTGTGCCTTGCGCCGCTGCCTGTTGCGATCGAGCACGGCTTCTTCCAGAAGCAGAATCTCGATGTCGAGCTCGTCAACTATTCCGGTTCGACCGACCAGTTGCTCGAGGCCATCGCGACCGGAAAGAGCGATGCCGGTCTCGGCATGGCGCTGCGCTGGCTGAAACCGCTCGAGCAGGGCTTTGACGTCAAGATCGCCGCCGGCACCCATGGCGGCTGCATGCGCGTGCTGAGCCGCGCCGATTCCGGCGTGAACAAGCTTGCCGATCTCAAGGGCAAGATCGGTGCGGTCGGCGATCTCGCTGGTCCCGACAAGAACTTCTTCTCGATCCAGTTGGCAAAACTCGGCATTGATCCTAACAAGGACGTCGACTGGCGCGCCTATCCCGGCAATCTGCTCGATGTTGCGGTCCAGAAGGGCGAGGTGCAGGCTTTCCTGTCGTCCGACCCGCTTGCCTATCTCTGGCTCAAGGACACCCAGTACAGGGAGGTCGCCTCCAACCTCGATGGCGACTATCGCGACAAGAGCTGCTGCATCGTCGGCCTGCGCGGCTCGCTGGTTCGCGAAGAACCCCAGGTCGCGCGTGCGATCACTCAGGCGCTGCTCGACGCCGCCATGTTCACCTCGCAGAATCCGGCCGTCGCGGCAAAGTCATTCCAGCCCTACGCACCGAAGGCCGCAACGCTCGCCGATATCGAGGGCATGGTGCGCTACCACACCCACCATCATCATCCGACCGGCGAAGTGCTCAAGCGCGAGCTGAAGGGCTACGCCGACGACCTCAAGACGGTGCAGGTGTTCAAGCAGAGCACCGACACGGCGAAATTCGCGGAGCGGATCTATGTCGACGTATTCAGTGTCTGACGCGACTGCCGCGGCCGCGCCGCGGGCAGCGATCACGCTCGCGGACCTCTCCGGCAGTTACGGTGTGGGCCTTGCGGCGAGCCTCGTCTGGCTCGCTTTCGGCCTCTCATGCCTCTATTGGCCCGATGTCGGCGACTGGTCGCGGACCGGATCGCTCGGCATCGGCGCGATCGTTGTCGCTGCCTTCATCCTGTTCGGCACATTCAGCGCGGATTATCTCGGCGGCGCCGGGCAGGGCGCTGCGCCAGCGCGCGCCCTGGCTCATCGCGCTCGGCGCGTTCCTGACGCTGTGGGAGGTCGCGACCGCCAAGTTTGCCTGGCTGCCGCTGCCGTTCTTCCCGCCGCCGCAGGCGATCATCGAGGTCTATACCGACGATCTGCCGAAGCTGCTCGACAGCCTGTTCGCCTCGGTCAAGCTGCAGCTCGGCGGCTACATCATTGGCGCTGCGGTCGGCTTCCTGACGGGGGTGTCGATCGGCTGGTCGCGCGCGGTCGGCTATTGGGTGCACCCGGTGCTGCGCTTCATCGGGCCGCTGCCGGCAACCGCCTGGCTGCCGATCGCGTTCTTCACCTTCCCCTCGAGCTGGAGCGCGTCGACCTTTCTGATCGCGCTCGCGACCGGTTTTCCCGTCACGGTGCTGACATGGTCGGGCGTCGCGAGTGTCAGCAGTGCTTATTACGATGTCGCGCGGACGCTCGGGGAAAAACCGTCCTTCCTGGTGCTGAAGGTCGCGATCCCTGCCGCGCTGCCGCACGTCTTCGTTGGGCTGTTCATGGGGCTCGGCGCCTCCTTTGCCGTGCTCGTCGTCGCCGAGATGATCGGCGTAAAGGCCGGTCTCGGCTGGTACCTGCAATGGGCGCAGGGCTGGGCTGCCTATGCCAACATGTATGCGGCGCTGATCGTGATGTCGCTGCTCTGCTCCGGCGCGATCACGCTGCTGTTTGCGATCCGCGACCGTCTGCTGGTCTGGCAGAAGGGCGTCGTCAAATGGTAGTGCAGTCCGCAGCTGAGGCGATCACCTATCCGGCGGTCGGCGCCGAGCTCGATATCGAAGGCATCAGCCACGCCTTCGATATCGATGGCGCCACGCTTCCGGTGCTCGATAATGTCAATCTCGCGATCGAGCCGGGCGAGTTCGTCGCGCTGCTCGGCCCGTCCGGCTGCGGCAAGTCGACCTTGCTGCGGCTGGTGGCGGGACTGGAGAAGCCGCGCGCGGGCACGCTGCGCGAGGATGAAGTGCGCATCAGTGGCCCGCATCCGTCGCGGGTCGTTGTGTTCCAGGATCCGACGCTGTTTCCGTGGCGCACGGTGTGGGACAACGTCGCCCTGGGCCTCGAAGCCCAGGGCATTCTGAAGAGCCAGCGGCAGCGTGTCGATGATGCGCTCGATCTCGTCGGACTGTCGTCGTTCCGCAATGCCTATCCGCACCAGCTCTCCGGCGGCATGGCGCAGCGCGTGGCGCTGGCGCGGGCGCTGGTGAACGATCCCAAGATCCTGATTTTGGATGAGCCGCTCGGCAAGCTCGACTCGCTGACCCGCATCACCATGCAGGCCGAGCTGGTCTCGTTGTGGCAGCGCAAGGGCTTTACCACGCTCCTCGTCACGCATGATGCCGAGGAGGCGCTGGTGCTCGCCAACCGCGTCATCGTGCTGTCCGATCGGCCGGCGCGGATCAAGGCTGACATCGCCGTCGCCCGGCCGTACCCGCGGCATCGCGGCGATCCCTATCTGGCGGAGCTGCGCAAGCAGATCCTCGGCCTGCTCGGACTGGAGGCGACATGGTGACATCAGCGGCGAGGGAGCTGCCGCCGGCGAACGAGCCGGAGTACATCGCGCGCGCGTTGCTGCTCGCCGCTGTGTTTGCTGCGCGCGCGCCGGCGCACGACCGCGACGCCAGCTTTCCCTTCGAGAATTTCGCCGATCTGTCGCGCGAAGGCCTGCTGGCGCTGACGGTGCCGGCAGCGCTCGGCGGCGGCGGAGCGGGTGCCCGCGACGCCGCGCGTGTGCTCGGCATCATCGGCAAGGCCGATCCGTCGACCGCGCTGGTGCTGTCGATGCACTACATCAATCATTTGGTGATGGCGCGCAGCCCGACCTGGCCGGCGCGGCTGTCGCGCAAGCTCGCCAAGGAAGCCGTCGAGGGTGTGGCGCTGATCAACGCTTTGCGGGTCGAGCCCGAACTCGGCTCGCCCGCGCGGGGCGGCCTGCCGGCGACAGTGGCCCGCCGCACCGAGACCGGCTGGCGGCTCTCTGGCCACAAGATCTACTCGACCGGCGCGCCGATCCTGAAATGGTATTCGGTCTGGGCAAAGACCGATGAGCCGGAGACCCGTGTCGGCTTGTTTCTGGTTCCCGCCGGGTTGCCGGGAACGCGGATCGTCGAGACCTGGGACCATCACGGCCTGCGCGCCAGCGGCAGCCATACCGTGATCTTCGACGACGTGGTGTTTCCGCTGGATTACGAGATCGACGTCCGCGGGCCCGACGACTGGAAGGTTCCTGACGTCACCCAGGCGACCGTGCACGCGATCTTCGTCGCCGCGATCTATGATGGTATTGCCCGTGCGGCGCGCGACTGGTTCGTCCAGTTCCTGAAGCAGCGCGTGCCCGCCAGCCTCGGCGCGCCGCTTGCGACCTTGCCACGGATGCAGGAGGTGGTCGGCGCGATCGAGGCGCGGCTTGCGGTCAATGCGCGCCTGATCGACAGCTTCGCCGCCGATTTCGATAACGGCTTCCCGCTTTCTGCGATCGAGTCTAACATCATCAAGCTGACGGTGACCAACAACGCCGCGGCAGTGGTGGAGGATGCCTTGTCGCTGACCGGCAATCACGGCCTATCCCGCAGCAATCCGCTGGAGCGGCATTATCGCGATGTCCTGTGCGGGCGCGTGCACACGCCGCAGGACGATGCCACCCGTGTCTCCGCCGGACGCTCCGCGCTGGGCGTCTGAAAACAACAGCCAACAACAACGGAGTTCCCGTCATGTCGGTCGAGTTCATCGGCTTTATCGCCAACAGCAATGCTTCCGAGACCATCGTGCGCCAGGGACCGATCCTCGATCCCGCTTATATCGAGACGGTGGCAAAAGCACATGAGCTTGCCGGTTTCGACCGCGCGCTGCTCGCGTTTCATTCCACCACGCCGGATGCGCTGCAAGTTGCCCAGCATGTGCTGACCATCACCAAACAGCTCAAGGTGATGATTGCGCAGCGGCCGGGCTTCACCGCGCCGACGTTGCTGGCGCGCCAGCTCGCCACGCTCGACCAGCTCTATGGCGGCCGCGTCTCGCTGCACGTCATCACCGGCGGCAATGCCGCCGAGCTGCGTCAGGACGGCAACACCTTCGACGACAAGGACGAACGCTACGCCCGCACCAGCGAATTCCTCGACGTGGTCAGGCTGGAATGGACCAGCGAAAAGCCGTTCAACTACAGCGGCAAATATTACACCGTCGAGAACGGTTTCTCCCAGGTGAAGCCGCTGCAGAAGGGCGGCATCTACACCTTCGTCGGCGGCGGCTCGGATGCCGCGATCGAGGTCTCGGGCAAGTATGCCGACACGTTTGCGCTCTGGGGCGAGTCCTATGCGCAGGTGCGCGACGTCACGGCGCGGGTGCGCGCAGCGGCTGCGAAACACGGGCGGCCGAGTCCGCGCTTCAGCCTGTCGGTGCGGCCGATCCTCGCTGAGACCGAGGAGAAGGCCTGGCAGAAGGCGGAGCACATCCTCGAACGCGCAACTGCGCTCCAGGACCAGACCGGCTATCGCCGGCCAAACCACGCCACCGACGGCGCCAAGCGGCTCCTGGCGCTGGCTGACCAGGGCGCGCGCATTGACAAGCGGCTGTGGACCGAGATCGCAAAGCTCACCGGCGCCAACAGCAACACCACCGCGCTGGTCGGCACGCCCGAGCAGGTCGCCGAGGTCTTCGCCGATTATTATGATCTTGGCGTCAGCCATTTCCTGATCCGCGGCTTCGATCCGCTGCCCGATGCCATCGACTACGGCCGCGAGCTGATCCCGCTGACGCGCAAGCTGATCGAAGCGCGGGACCAGCAGCGGGGAATTGCCGCCGAATGATCCGTCTCATTGTTGCGGCAGCGCTTGCGCTCGCCGCCATCGACGCGGCCTTCGCGCAGACCACGCTGCGCGTCGGCGACCAGAAAGGCAATTCGCAGGCCGTGATGGAAGCGGCCGGTGTGCTCAAGGACGTCCCCTACACGATCGAGTGGAAGGAGTTCGCCGCAGCCGCGCCGCTGCTGGAGGCGCTTGCGGCAGGCGCGATCGATACCGGCCTGGTCGGCGACGCGCCGTTCACCTTCGCGGCGGCCGCCAAAATTCCGGTCAAGGCGATCGCGGCGGTGCGGCAGTCGCGCGACGGGCTCGCGGTCGTGGTGCCGGAAAACTCCGCGATCAAGAGCTTTGACGATCTGCGCGGCAGGAAGATCGCAACCGGCCGCGGTTCGATCGGCCATCAGCTGATCCTGGCGGCGCTGGAATCCAGGGGTTGGCAGGCGAGCGACGTGCAGATCGCATTCCTGGCGCCGTCCGATGCCAAAATCGCCTACACGCAAGGTTCGGTCGATGCTTGGTCGACCTGGGAGCCGTACGTCAGCCAGGAAGAGGTGCTGTTCAAATCGCGCCGCATCATCACGGCCGACGGCATCACGCCCGGCCTCGGCTTCCAGGTCGCAACCCCCGATGCGATCAAGGGCAAGCGCGCCGAGCTCGAGGATTTCGTGCGGCGGTTGGCGGCCGCGCGCGCATGGTCGCAGAACAATGTCGAGGGCTACGCCGCCACCTGGGGCAGGCTGATGAACATCCCGCCCGCGGTGCCGCTGAACTGGCTGACGCGGGCCAAGATCCGCATCGCGCCGATCGACGACAGCGTGGTCGCCGACGAGCAGAAGACCATCGACCTCTACGACCGCTGGGGCCTGATCCGGCAGAAGATCAACGCCGCCGACATCGTCGACCGCTCGTTTGGTGCGGCCGTCGGGAAGGGCGCGGGACTGTAGGCAATTTGCAAGCGATACATTCAACGTCGTCCTGGCGAAAGCCAGGACCCATTACCCCGGATGGCAGTTGTTGCACGACGCCGGGGCCGCGATCCTGCTCATTATCAAATTTAATGGTAATGGGTCCTGGCTTTCGCCAGGACGACGGTGCTTACAAGATTTCGGAATACTGGAAATATATTCCTGATTTGCCCGACGTGTCAAGCTACCCTGTCGAAGGCCTGCAGCCGCGAGCTCCTTTGCATGGGGTTGTTTTCGATATTTTGCCAGCGCACCTGCGGCGGCCCTGCAAGCGGTAGACGTGGACCGTCTGCGCGGAAGCGATTCAACTCCGCACCATTGCACCGCTAACGAACCCGTGATTCAAAATATCCATTCGTCCGCGGGCCGCCGCGCGGCAAGGATTTTCCCCGTTTGGCATATTCCAAAACCGCAACGTTGCTATTTTCGCCACGGCCTTGCCACCCCGCCCGGCGCCGCCAAGATCAAACAGACGAACAATCGAGTCCGGGAGATCACCATGGGCCTTCAACAAACTCGCATCGAGTCGCTGCCGTTTGTGACCGCTGAACTGAACTATCTCGCGCCGACGCCGGGCAAGCCCCGGACCTACGCCTTCGATCCGCCGCCCGGCGAACCCAAATCCACCGCGCTGCCCGAAGCCCACAATGTTCCGATCTTTGACGGACGCCTGATCGCCGACAGCTTCTCGCTCGATCGCGAGGGCTTTGCGCTGGTCAAGCATCCGACCAGCGTGAAGGATTATTACGACGAGAACGAAGTCCGCAACGTCTACTATCCCGCCGTCGAAGCCTTCCTGAAGGCGACGCTGAAGGCGGATCGTGTCTTCATCTTCGATCACACCGTGCGCAAGCGCGTCGAGGGTGCGGCGGACATCCGCGGCGGCGGACCGCGCCAGCCCGCGACCCGCGTCCATGTCGACCAGACCGCCGTCTCCGGCCGCAACCGCGTGTTCGAGCACCTGCCCGACGAGGCCGAGCAGCTGGTCAAGGGCCGCATCCAGGTGATCAATCTGTGGCGTCCGATCCGCGGCCCGCTGCGCGATTCACCGCTCGCGATGGCCGACGGCACCACCGTCGCGCCGGAGGATCTCATTGCTTCGGACCTGATCTATCCCAACCGCAGCGGCGAGACCTACTCGGTGAAGTACAATCCGAACCATCGCTGGTTCTACATTCCCGAGATGACGCCGGACGAGGCGATCCTGCTGAAATGCTACGACTCTGCCACCGACGGCCGCACGCGGTTCGGGCCGCATACCGCGTTCGTCGATCCCACCACGCCCGCGGACGCCGCGCCGCGCGAGAGCATCGAGCTGCGCACGCTGGTGTTCCATAAGCAGTAAGGGCGACGAAAATCTCAGCGAACTCGTCATGCCTGGGCTCGTCCCGAGCATCCACGTCTTCGGCCCTGCGTGAAGCAAGACGTGGATGGCCGGGACAAGCCCGGCCATGACGGCGTCTGGGGTGCCAAGATCGCGTTGCCGCCAAAGTTGGCACGCGCTGCCCAATAATGTTACGCCCGTCGCCAAACCGCTCGGGGAAGAGGCAATTCGTGGACGGCGTGGTGACGAAGGAAGAGGCGGGGATCGGGTTCCGCGCCCTGGTGCTTGCGCTTCTGGCATTGGCCTCCGGCCACATGCTGTCGACGCTGCTGCGGACCATCCCGGCGATCAGCCTCGATCTGATGGCGTCGGATTTCGGCACCTAGCCGCAGGCCCTCGCCAGCCTCACCTCGATTTATCCTTTCGCCTTTGCGGCGGCGCAGATTCCGGTCGGGGCGGCGATGGACCGGTTTGGCGTGCGGCCGGTGTCGCTGAGCCTGCTCGCGGGGACCGTGTTCGGAACGCTGGTCTCGGCGCTGGCGATGGGGCCTGCGAGCTTTGTGCTTGGCCAGCTGCTGCTGGGCGTTGCCACCTCGGGCATGCTGATGTGCCCGATGACGCTGGCGGCCAAGCAATTGTCGGCGGCCCGGTTCGGGCTGTGGTCGGGCGCGATCCTCTCGATCGGCAATATCGGCATGCTGCTGTCGTCGAGCCCGCTCGCCTTCGTCGTCGACCAGTTCGGCTGGCGCGCCGGTTTCTGGGTTTCGGCCGGCTTCGGCATCGTGGTGCTGATCGCGGTGTTCGCGCTGGTGCCGCGGCAGCCGGCGGCGCATGCGGATGATTCCTCGCCGCTGCACCAGATGGCCGAGGTGCTGCGGCTCGGCATGTCGCGCGGGCTGCGCGGCTTGATCGCGCTGTCGCTGGTGTCGCTCGGCGCGTCGCTGACCTTGCGCGGCTTGTGGGGTGGCCCGTGGCTGATGGACGAGAAGGGGCTGAGCCGGATCGAGGCCGGCAATGTGCTCGGCCTGTTCACGCTGGCGATGATCGTCGGCCCGGCCTGCATCGGCGCCTTCGATCGCAAGTTCGGGCACCGCCGCGCCATGGTGGCGGTGACGCACGCCATCGCCGCGCTGCTGCTCGTCTTGATGGCGGCCGGTGCGCCGCATTTCCCGGTCTCGAACCTCTTCGGCGTTGCCGTGATGCCGACGCAATATGACCTGGTGCTGTTGATCCTGATCGGGCTCGCGACCTCGGCGCAGCCGCTGATTTACGGCATGACGCGCCAGCTTGTCGCCGCGCAGAACACCGGCAAGGCGCTGTCCTCGGTCAACCTCGCGTTCTTCCTTGGCGCAGCGCTGCTGCAATCGAGCACCGCGGGCGTCGCGGCGCTGTTCGGGCTGCCCGCGGTGCTGCTGTTCATCGCCGGCGCGCTGGCGATCGGGACCGTGCTGTTCCTGATCTACACCAGGCCTGCCTAGATCGTCTGCGCCTGCTTGCGAATTTCGTTGGCGAGCGGCCGCAGGGAATCCACTCCGCGTGGCCCCACCAGGGAGTAGCCCGTACCGCCGTCAGCCCACGAGAAGCCCGCGACGTCACTGCCCGAATGCGGCGCCATCGGTGCGTTCTGGTCCGACGTCATCGGGCGGGTGAGAACCACAAGCCGCTCGCCGCGATCGTCGTCGTACATGAACATGGCCGCAGGACCATGTGCGGTCGGCACTACCCGTCCGCCCATCAAACGATATCCCGACTTGGTGAGATCTGGCAGCTTCACCGGTTGATGCAACCGGTTGGAGACCCATTGCACAAGCTCGGTGCTGTCGCGCAGCTCGACCGGCCGCGTGCGATCGGAGGCGTACACTCTGTAGGAATCGCTGGCCTCCTCGGCGAGCGCCACAATTCCGCCGACCGGTGCCTGTGTCGCGCCACGGATCACCCATCCGCCGAGGCCGCCGAGCGAGAGCATCAGCATCGCTGCGATGGCCCAGCGCAACGACGAGGGGCGGCGGCGTGGGCTCTCGATCATCCTGGCGAGGTTGAGCCGCGGCGGCAGTGGCTCCTCGGCGATCGGCAGCAGCACCGATCGCAAAAGGTTACGCTCATCGGAGTAGGCGGCGATGCGCTTGGCCACGTCCGGATGCTTGTCCAGATAGACGCGGACCTCAGCCTCGCGTTCCGGCTCGAGCGCGCGATCGACATAGGCATGCAGATCGTCTTCTGTAATGGGTCGGTTGCTCATGTCTTGTTCCGCAATTGCACGATATTATGATCCAGGTCGCCCGGCGTCTCCTCCAGTTCGTGATGCAGCCGCTCGCGGGCGCGCGCGAGGCGGGACATCACCGTGCCAACAGGCACGCCGAGCACCTTCGCGGCATCGGCGTAGGACAAATCCTCGACGCCGACGAGCAGCAGCACCGCACGTTGGTCATGCGGAAGCCTGGCGAGCTTCGCCATGACGTCGCGATACATCACCTTGTGCTCCTGCGCCGCTTCCTGACCGAATGCATCCTCGTTGGTTTCGTCGATCGCGACATGAACGCCGCGCACCGTTGCGCGGCGAAATTGGTTGATGGCGAGATTATGCAGGATCGCGAACAGCCACGGGCGCGGATTGTCCGACCGCCGCTGCTCCCAGTGGATGACGGCACGTTCCAGGCAGTCCTGCACCAGGTCGTCGGCCGCGGCGTGATCGCGGACCAGGGCCCGCGCATAACGCCGCAAGGCTGGTATCAGCGGCTCGACCAGGTGCAGCATGTCGCTCATGGCGCTTGTACCTGCACGACCGCGCCGAGTTTCGCCGGCTCGCCGGATGCGATGACGAGGTAACGCCGCTCGGTCCTGGCCGCGCTCTGCACGATCTGCCGGATCGGACCGGCCGCGTTGACGATGGCGGAGCCGGCCGGATTGGTCATGAAGGCTGCCAGCGGCTCCACCATGCCGCCACCGTCGGCGTGTTCGGCCAATCCCAACACGTAGCGCTGCTTCGGCTCGAGCCCGGTCACGGAAGCCTGCAGCACCTGGATCAGCCCTTGATCGAACAGCGATACGCTGGTCGGCGGCTTCTCGCCCTTGGCTTCCTTTTTCGGTGCCAGCGCGAGGTGCGCGACCTGGCCGGCGACGCCGAGGGCCTGCAGGTTCTGGCGGTCATCGGGATCGGGCGCGGCATTCGGCACATAGGCGATCGCCTGCGGCGCTTGCCCGATTGGGACATTGGCGATGACCTTGTTGGTCGCAGTATCGATCGCGGCCAGCGCATCTGCGTTCTCCAGCCCGACATAGACCCGCGTGCCGTCGCCGGACGGCCAGACGCCGTGCGGCAGATTGCCGACGGGGATGGTCGCGACTTGCGAGAAGTCGTCGGTTCGGCACACCTTGACCTCGTTGGTGCCGCCGATCGTGACATAGGCGAGCGTGCCTTTAGGCGTCTTCGCGAAATTGACATGATTGGTAATCGGTCCGGTGTCGATCGTCTTGATTGGATCGAACGGCGGCCTGGCGTTGAATACCTGGGTCTTGCCGATGTCCTTGAGCGTGAACCAGACCTGGTCGCCTTCCGGCGTCACCGCGATGTTCGGACAGAATGGGCTTTCCTGCTTCACCTTGGCGATGATCTTGTGCTCGGCGACCGAGACGACGTCGGTCTCCGGATTGAAGGAGGAACATATATAGCCGTACTTGCCGTCCGGCGAGAACATCTGCATGCCGGGTCCCGCGGGCACCTCGATGCGCGTCGTTTCCTTGAAGCTCTGCGCGTCGATGACCGAGATGTAATTCTCGCCGCGCACCGTGACCCATACTTCCTTGCCGTCAGGCGTGAAGAACGCCTCATGCGGCGAGCGGCCGATATAGGTGACATGCTTGATGGCATTGCTCGCCGTATCGATGAAGGTCACCGAATTCGAGCCGATCGAGACCACTGCGAGTGTGCGGTGATCGGGCGAATAGCCCATGCCGTGGACGAGCACCTGGCCCTTGTAGAGCGGGCTGAAGTTGCCGGGCTGAGGATCACCGAGCCTGATCACGCCGAGCAGTTTGTTGTCGACGGGATCCGTCACGGAGACCGTGTTCGAGAACTGCTCGGCCGCGTAGACACGGTCATGATGGCCGACCGGAATGTCGGGCGAGGACGCAGCGCCCGGCGCCTGTCCGGCGAAAGCAGGGCTCGACATCGCCAGCACGGTCGTGGCCAGCAGGCTCTTGAGGATTTGACGGTTCATCGCTCGAAACTCCTAGTTCTTCATTCCGTGGGACATGTTCATATGATCGTGAGCGGCGGGCGCCGGGGTCTGCTGCGTCGGGGCCGGCACGGACGCCGTAATCGGGTCGCCGATCGCGAGCTTCATGGCCGCGATCTCCTGCATCTGGTCGACGATGATCTCCTGCGCGATTCGCCGAAGCTGCTCGTTCTTGCCGTAGCGCAGTTCAAGCACGGCCATGTCGATGGCGCCCTGATGATGCGGGTTCATCATGGCAACGAAATCGCGATCGATGTCGCCGGTCGGCTTCACCGCCATGTCGTTCATCATCTTCGTCATGGCGGCATCGTTTTCGGCGAGGAAGGCGCTCTCCTCTGCGGTCTGCGCGCCCTGCGCCGGATGATGGTCGTCATGTGCGGACGCGGCCGCTGCGGCGGCGAGGGCGAGCACGACGGACGCGCCGAGCGGGGCGAGGACGGACTTAAGGAATCGAGGAGGCATTTGCGTTCACCCTGGGAGTTGTCGGGAAAGCCGAACGGTCCGGCCTCGGGGGCCGGCTTGCATGGGTGGGACGCAGCAGCGTGAGTTCTATTCCGTCGCAGGGGCGAAGATTCTCGTCGATCACGACTTGCTGATCGATGGAATGATCCGTTTCGGCCGAGCCAGCCGATTTGCGATCGGCAAGCCACTGGCTATAAGAGGGAATTCCGGTTCCGGTCGACCGGTTCCTCGATCCTCCCTGCGCAAGTCGCTCGCGCCAAGAAGGCCAAGATGTCCGCCAAGATCGATCCGATCACCCGCTCCGTCGTCCAGCACCGCCTGTCGTCGATCGTGAAGGAGATGGGCGAAGCCATGCTTCGCACTTCCTATTCGCAGATCCTCAATTCCAGCCGCGATTTTTCGCTGGCGATCTGCGACACCGACGGGCGGTTGATTGCGCAGGCGGACCATATTCCGGTTCATGTCGGCGCGCTGTCCTGGGCGACGCTTGCTATCGAGGAGCGCTTCAAGGACATCAAACCCGGCGACGTTCTGCTGCTCAACGACCCCTATCATGGCGGCAGTCACTTGCCCGACCTGACCGCGTTCGTGCCGGTCTTCGATGGCGGCAAGCGGCTGCTCTGGACCATCGTACGCGCGCATCAGAGCGACATCGGCGGCGCCACCCACGGCGCCTACAATCCGGCCGCCACCGAGATCTATCAGGAAGGCATTCGCATTCCGCCGATCAAGCTCTACGAGGCCGGCAAGCCGCGCGAGGATCTGCTCGACTTGCTGGCGCTCAACATCCGCAATCCCAGGGAATTCCGCGGCGACCTCGCGGCGATGCTCGGGGCCGCGCATCTCGGCGAGCGCCGTGTCGCAAAGCTGTTCAGCGAATTCGGCGCGGACACGGTCGAAGCCGCGATCGAGGCGATTCTGGACGCGACCGAGCAGCAGACCCGCGCCGTGGTGTCGACCTGGAAGGACGGCGTGTTCTACGGCGAAGCCCTGCTCGACGATGACGGCCACGGCCGCACCGACATCAAGATCGCCGCCAAGGTGACCAAGAAGGGCAGCGACATCGAGGTCGATCTCACCGGCTCCGATCCGCAGTCGACCAGCTTCGTCAATTCCTCGCACGCCAACATGCAGGCAGCGGTCGCGATGGCCTTCGCCTATCTGATCGACGCCGACATTCCCAAGAACACCGGCGCGCTGCGGCCGCTGAAGGTGGTGGCGAAGCAGGGCACGATTGTCTGGGCCGATCCCGGCCGTCCCGTCACCTTGTGCACCAGCCATCCATCTAACGAGATCGTCGAAGCCATCATCAAGGCGATGTCGGCGTCCTGTCCGGATCGCGTGATGGGCGGCTGGGGGCGCCGCTTCCGCATCGCGATCCAGGGTGAGGATCCGCGCACCGGACGCAATTTCATCTGGCACATGTTCCAGGCCCGGCCCGGCGGCGGCGCCTCGCCCGGCGGCGACGGCTATTCGTCGATCGGCGAGTGGCATTCGGTCGGCGGGCTGAAATTCGGCAGCATCGAGGTTGCCGAAGTGCGCTTTCCCCTACATTTCCGCCAGCACGAATTCCGGCCGGATTCCGGCGGCGACGGCCAGCATCGCGGCGGCCTTGGCGTCGCGCTCGACATGGTGCTGGAGACGCAAAAGCCTGCCAAGGGCAACACCGCCGGTGATGGCGCGCGCCATGGTCCCTGCGGCATGCTCGGCGGCAAGGACGGCGAGCCGCATCATTACCGGCTGCTCTCGGAAGGCCGCGCGCCGCGCGTGCTGAAGACCAAGGAAGTCGGCATCGAGCTGTGCCCCGGCGATTGCCTCGAGATCCGCTCTTCCGGCGGCGGCGGCTGGGGGCCGCCAGAGAAGCGCTCGGCGGAAGCGCGGGCGCGCGATCTTGCGCAAGGTTTGGTTTCGAAAGCGGTGTAGGCAGCGATGTACACGATTGGGGTCGACGTCGGCGGCACTTACACCGACCTGGTTGCGACGGATCAAACCGGGCGAACCGTTTTCGCGAAATCGCCGTCCACGCCGGCCGATCAGTCGATCGGCGTCATGGCGGGACTGGAAGAGCTGGCGCGCCGCCTCGGCGTGACGCGCGCAGCGATGCTCGCCGCGACCGATCGCCTGGTGCACGGCACGACGGTCGCGACCAATGCGCTGCTCGAGCGCAAGGGCGCGAAGGTTGCGCTCTTGACCACCGACGGACACCGCGATGTCGTCGAGATGCGCGAGGGGCTGAAGCCGGACCGCTACGATCTGCGCACGCCGCCGCCCGAGCCGCTGGTGCCGCGCGAGCGTCGCTTTGGCGTGCGCGAGCGGCTGAAGGCCGACGGCAGCGCCGCGGTTGCGCTCGATGCCGCCGCGCTCGGCGACGTCATCGCCGAGGTGAAACGTTCGGGTGCGAATTCCGTCGCGGTCTGCTTTCTGCACGCCTATCTCAACCCGGCACATGAGCTTGCCGCCGTCGAGCAGCTGGCGAAGGAGCTGCCCGACGTCAGCGTGTCGCGCTCGAGCGACGTGCTGCCGCAGATCAAGGAATACGAGCGTGTCTCGACCACGATCGTGAACGCTTATGTCGCGCCGACGGTGCGGCGCTATCTCACCAATCTGGAGCGCAGCCTGCATGAGGCCGGCTTCAAGGGCTCGCTGTTCGTGGTGCTGTCGCATGGCGGCATGGCGCCGGTGGAGGAGGCCTCGCGGCTCGCCGCGGGCACCGTGCTGTCGGGGCCGGCCGGCGGCATCTCCGGCAGCCGCCGCTGCGCGGATCTTCTGGGGATTCCCGATCTCGTGCCGTTCGACATGGGCGGCACCTCGACCGATATTTCGCTGATCGCTGATGGCCAGGCCTCGCTGTCGGCGGACGGCATGCTCGCCGGCCAGCGCATCGCGCTGCGCAGCCTCGACATCGCCAGCATCGCGGCCGGCGGCGGCTCGATCGGGAGCGTTGACGGCGGCCGCACGCTGCGGGTCGGGCCGGAGAGTGCGGGCTCGGTGCCGGGCCCGGCCTGCTACGGCAATGGCGGCACGGCTGCCACGGTCACCGATGCCAATGTCGTGCTTGGCTATCTCGATGCCGCCGCCTTCATGGGCGGCGCGCGCCCGCTCGATCGCGCAGCGTCGGAGGCTGCGGTCGATCGTATCGCCGCAGCGCTCGAGCTGTCGCGGATCGAGGCCGCCGCCGGCATCTACAAGATGATCAATCTGAAAATGGCCGACGGCATCCGCCTGATGACGCTGCGTCGCGGCGTCGATCCCCGCAAATTCGCGCTGCTCAGCTTCGGCGGCGCCGCCGGCATGCACGCCGCCGAGGTCGCGCGTGAGCTCGAGATCAAGCGTATCATCGTGCCGACGGTCGCCTCCGTCCTATCGGCCTGGGGCATGCTGACCAGCGATTTGCGCTACGAGGTCAGCCGCACCCATTACGGCACCGGCCGGATTTCCGCCGACGAAGTCCGGGCGCTGTTCGCAGGGTTAGAACAGCAGGCCGCGGGGCGGCTGCGCGACTGGTTCAAGGGCGACATCGCCATCGAGCGTTCGGCCGAGATGCGCTACGGCGAGCAGGTGTTCGAGATCGACGTGCCGCTCGGCGACCTCGATCTCGGCGCCGCGGACCTGGTGGCGCAGATCGAGGAGCGCTTCCATCGCCGCCACGAGGAGCTCTACACCTATGCCTCGCGCGGGCAGGAGGTGGTGTTCGTCAACGCCCGCGTCGCCGCGGTCGGCAAGGTGGCGCGCGGCAGCGTTGATGCCGGAAAGGCCAGCTCGGATGCACCTTGCGCGCCGCGCGGCAAGCGGCAGGCCTGGTTCGGTGCCTGGCGCGAGGTGCCGGTCTACGCGCTCGACGATCTCAGGCCGGGCCATTCGCTGGCCGGTCCCGCGATCATTGAGGCCGAAACCACGACCGTCCTGGTCGACAGCGGCGACCGCGTCGCGGTCAACCCGCTGGGCTGGCTCGACATAACATTGCGCTGAGGCCGGCCTCCGCCATCAACATTTCATTTTTCCGGCATTGGCTTGGGCGATAAACTCCGCTCGCTCGGGAGGAGCGCCGGCCCGCTACCGGCGTTTGTGGCGATGTTGATGCAAACAAAAAGACAAACGGCGCTTTCGATATCCCTCGTCCTCGCAGCTGTCCTTGCGGCGGCGCCGTTGCGCGCGCAGCAGGCGCAGACGGCGGCCGGCAACGAGATCCGCATCGGCAACGTCATGCCCTATACCGGGCCGCTCGCGGCGTTCGCGACCATCGGGCGGGCGGAGGCGGCCTATTTCGACATGGTCAACGAGCATGGCGGCATCAACGGCCGCAAGGTCAGGTTCGTCTCGGTCGATGACAGTTCCAATCCGAAGATCGCGATGGAGCAGACCCGCGATCTCGTCGAGAAGCAGGGCGTGCTGTTGATGTTCGGCTCGTTCGGCACGCCGAGCAATCTCGCGGTCCGGAAGTACCTCAACGAGAACAAGGTCCCGCAGCTGTTCGTCGCTTCCGGCGACGAGGCGTGGGCGCATCCTGTGACCTTTCCCTGGACCATGGGCTGGCAGCCGACCTTCCGCGCCGAGGGGCGGATCTACGCCAATTACATTCAAGCGGCCTATCCCTCCCGCAAGATCGCGGTGCTCTGGCAGAACGATCAGTTCGGTCGCGACCTGTTCAAGGGATTGCAGGAAGGGCTCGGCGACACCGCCGGGATGATCGTCGCCGATCTCGCCTTCGACGCGTCGGAGACCGCGATCCAGAACCAGATCGGAATCCTGAAGAACTCCGGCGCCGACATCCTGGTGTTCGACGGCGCGCCGGCGATCGCGGCGCGCGCGATCCGCGTCGCCGCGGACCTAGACTGGCATCCGGTGTTCATCCTCGACAATGCGTCGGCTTCGATCGCCAGCGCCTTGCGGCCAGCAGGTCTGCAGAATTCGCTCGGCGTGATCTCGACCTCGTTCCTCAAGGATGCCGGCGATGCCTCCTGGAAGGACGATCCGCAGATCAAGGCGTGGCTCGCCTTCATGGACAAGTATTATCCCGACGGCGACAAGGACGACATCTACGCCGTGTTCGGCTACGCCGCCGCGGACACGCTGATGCAGGTGCTGCGCCAGTGCGGCGACGATCTGTCGCGCGAGAACATCATGCGGCAGGCGGCGTCGCTGAAGGACTACCAGAGCCCGATCGCGCTGCCCGGGATCGTGATCAATACCGGCCCGAAAGACTTCCGCCCGATTAAGCAGATGCGCCTGGTGCAGTTCGACGGCAATGCCTGGCAGCCGATCGGCGACGTGATCGACAGCGCGTTCACGGCCGTGCGGGAGGATAATTGAGGTCGCGGTGATTGAGGAAGCGTCGTCCCGGCGAAGGCCGGGACCCATTACCCCAGCTGCGCATTGTTTTGCTCCGCTGGGGCGATAATCCTTAACACACCACGCAGCGGTGGTTATGGGTCCCGGCTCCCGTGCGCCATTGCGCACTAGGCCGGGACTACGGTGTAGAGAGACCTACTTCTTCAATCCATAATTCAACAGCCCGCCCTTGTTCTTCGGCGGATGCGCGCGCAGGCCTTCCTCGTTCGGCTCGGTGCCCCAGCCCGGCCGATCCGGGATCACGAGATGGCCGTCGACGAATTCAGGCACGTGCGTGAACAGCTCGCGGTCCCAGGACAGACGATCGATGTCGATCTCCATGATGCGCAGGTTCGGCACCGCGGCACAGAAATGTGCGTTCATCATCGAGCAGAGATGGCCGTAGAAATTGTGCGGGGCGACGTTGACCTCGAAGGCTTCCGCAGCGCTCGCGATCTTCATCGATTGCCAGACGCCGTTCCAGGGCGTGTCGATGATCGCGACGTCCATCGCCTGCTCGTGGAAATAGGGCAGGAATTCCCGCAGGCCCAGCAGCGTCTCGCAAGATGAGATCGGGTGCGGGCTCTGCCTTCGGATATAGCCGAGTGCCTGCGGATTGAAGCTGTCGATCTCGACCCAGAACATGTCGAGGTCGGCAATGGCGCGCAGGATCTTCAGATAGCCTTCGGTCTTGGCGTTGAAGTTGCAGTCCAGCAGGATGTCGACGTCAGGACCCGCGCCGTCGCGGATCGCCTCCAGATGCATGCAGAGATTGCGCAGCACGGTGCGATCGATATTGATCTCGGGCTGGAACGGCGAGCCGAAGCCGGGGCGCCAGCCTTGCGGCTTGCCGTCGGTGTAGACGAAGATGTTGGTCTTCATCGCGGTGAACTTCTTCTCGCGGACCTCGCGCCCCATGGCCTTGACGCCGTCGAGACTTTCGATCGGCGGCTTGTACCAGGATGGGTGGTTGATGCGCCAGGTGGCGCAATGCGACCAGTAAACCCGGATACGGTCGCGGATCTTGCCGCCGAGCAACTCGTAGCAAGGGACGCCGAGAGACTTCGCCTTGGCATCGAGCAGCGCATTCTCGATCGCACCGAGGGCTTGCGCCACCACGCCGCCGGCGGCGGGACGCGTCGCCGCGAACAACTCGACATAGATCCGCTCGTGCTCGAACGCGTTCTTGCCGACCACCCGCGCCGACAGCCGCTCGATCGCCGCCGTCACGCCGGGCGCGCCGAAGCCCTCGTCATATTCGCTCCATCCGACCAGCCCGTCCGTGGTCGTCACCTTGACGAAGTGATAATTCCGCCAGCCGGCATCGCAGGCGAGCGTCTCGACGCTTTTGATTGTGGTGGATTTGCTCATGGTTTCCTGCCCGGCTCTTTGTTGCTGTTGGGGAGTACCAACAACGGATCGGCGAAGACGTCAATTCGCGCCAGGGCAAGGCGACAATGCAGCCCCGTCATTGCGAGGAGCTCGCGACTAAATTGCGTAGCAATTTTGCGCTGAAGCGACGAAGCAATCCATCTTTCCCCGAGTGGTGCGCTGGATTGCTTCGCTACGCTCGCAATGACGGGGAGGGAACGCATGCACAAACCGTGACCCTTCGAGACGCCGCTTCGCGGCTCCTCAGGGTGACGGGGAGAACCTTGTGTCAGGCCGGAACAGCGTCGGCCGCTGCCGTTCGAACGTCTTGCGGCCGCGCTTGAAGCCCATCAGCACGTCGGGCAGCTCGGCGATCGCGTTGGTTCCGCTGTCGGTATCGAGCACGATGAGGTCGGCGGGATTGCCGACCTTGATGCCGTAATCGCCAAGGTTCATCAGCCGGGCCGGCAACTCGGTCACCAGATCGAGGCAGGTGTCGAAATCGCCGAGGCGTGCGCGACATTGGCGTAGAAATTTGCCATCCGCAGCAGCGAGGCGTCGCCGAACGGCGTGAAGGGATTGAGCACGTTGTTGGTCGCGACCGAGCACAGCACGCCATCGGCGACGAGCCGGTGCGCGGCGGTCAGCCCGCGCGGCGCGTTGTGGGTGGCCTCGCGCCCCATCAGATAGAGATCGGTCGCGGGCAGCACGGTGACGGCAACGCCGGCCTCGGCGAGGCGCGCGCTCGCCGCCTTCAGCCGCTCGGGCGGCAGCGCGGAAAGTTTGGTCGCATGCCCGATCGCAACGCGCCCGTGATAGTTGCGCCGCTCGGTCTGGCGGCACACCTCGTCGAGGTGCCACCAGGAGGGGTCGAGATCGAAATCGAGATGAAGGTCGACGTCGACGTCGAATTCCTCAGCGAGATCGAAGATGCGCCCGAGATGCGCGTTCGGGTCGCAGTCGACATAGGGGCAGCCGCCGACCGCCTCGGCACCGTCGTGCAGCGCCGCGACCAAGAGCTCCTCGGCCCCGCGATCGTTGGTCAGGCCCTCCTGCGGGAAGACACAGAGTTCGAGGTCGACCGCCCAGGCGTAGTCGCGCTTGAGCGCCTTCACCGCCTCGAATCCGCGCAAGCCGATGCGCGGGTCGATCTCGACATGCGTGCGCATGCGCGTGGTGCCCGCCGTGATCGCGCGCTCGATCACCCTGCCGCCACGCGCATAGACATCCTCGACCGTGAAGTCGCGCTTCATCGCCGACACCGCGCGGATCGCCTCGCCGAGGCTGCCGTGATCGTGCCCGCAGCGGCCGAGCAGGCAGGCCTTGTCGAGATGGATGTGGGTATCGACGAAACCGGGCAAGGCAAGGCGGCCGTTGAGGTCGACGTCGACCGCCTCGCACACGAGGCGCGGCGCGATCGCGGCAATCCTGCCGCCGGCGATGCCGATATCGACCGCGGCGGCAGAGCTGCGCGTCACGGCATTGCGGAAGACCAGGTCGAAGGCAGGTGTCGCGATCATCGGTCAGGAAACATCAGGATGGTCTGAGCCTAGCGGAAGGGCAGGGAACCAGCAGCACCAGATTGTGTGCAGTTCTATGGTTCGATTGTCTAAAAAATATGCATACACTTTGGCGGTCAGATTGTAGAGTCCTGATTATCTCCGGAGGCCCCCATGTCCGCACCCGCCAAAGCCGATGCCCGCCCGATGACCGACGCCGAGATCGTAGAAGCCTATCTCACGGCGTCGATGATCCCCGATCCCGATGCCGCGGCGGCCTATATGAAGCCGGGCACCGTGATTACGTTCACCGGCGGGCGCGAATTCGACCATCCGCGCGGGCCGACCGGCTTCAACGCCAGGCGCTATCGCTGGGTGAAGAAGAAGATGGACCGCTTTGATGTCTGCCCCGGTGCGGACGAGACAATCGTCTACAGCGTCGGCACGCTCTACGGCGAGTGGCTGGACGGCACGCCATTCGAGGGCAATCGCTATGTCGATCGCTTCGTCGTCCGGGGCGGCCAGATCGTGAAGATGGACGTGTGGAACGACAGCGCCGAGCGGATTTTGGTGCAGCGGGGGATCGAGGCGTAGGGAGCGGTGCCAGTTCTCCCTCGCCCCGCTCTTGCGGGGTCGAGACGAGCGAAGCTCGCTCTTAGAGGGTCGGGGTGAAGGGCTGCATCCGCGAGTATCGGCCGCGGATGGACCTGTATTCCCTCACCCGGATCGCATCTGCGATGCGCTCCGGCCTCTCCCCGCAGGCGGGGCGAGGTGAGAGCATCAGCGCCGCGCCGCCTTCGGCAGCTTCACCATCTTTTCGCCGCTTGCCTCGTCGGCATAGGGCGCCAGAATATCCAGCAGATCGCGCCCGCGCTGCGGGCTTGGCGCGACCAGCGCGCGGGTCGCCACGGAATCCAGGTGGCTGTGCATCAGCCCCATCACCTTGTCGACGTCGCCTTTCGCGAGCGCGGCGATGATGGCGCGGTGCTCGTTGATGGCACATTCGCTGGAATGCGGCCGGCTGTAGAGCGACAGCGTCAGGCAGCAGCGATAGGCGACCTCGCTGACATAGCGCACCAGGATCGGGCTGTTCGTCATGTGCGCGAGCAGGATGTGGAATTCGGTGGCGAGCCGGATCGACACCGCATCCGTGCCGCCGCGCGCGCGATCCTCGGCGTCGACATGGGCGTTCAGCTCGGCGATCTGCGCCTTGGTCAGCTTGCCCGCAAGCTGGCGCACGACGAGCCGTTCGAGCTCGATACGGATGTCGAAGGCATCGCGCGCCTCCTGCCAGCTCGGCGTCGCCACCACCGCGATCCGGTTGCGGCGCAGCTCGACGAGACCTTCCGCTGCGAGCTGGCCCAGGGCATGGCGGGCAATGGTGCGGCTGACGCCGAAACGCTCGCCGAGCGCATCCTCCGGCAGCTTTGCGCCGGGCTCCAGCGCCTGCTCGATGATCGCGCGCCTGAGCGCGCGGCAGATCACGCTGACCTTGTCCGACGATTCAGAAGTCTTGCCGCTGTCGGCGCGCCCCGCCATTGCCGCGAATCCCTCTCGAAGCTGCTTCGAACGCCTCTTTATCATACCGCCAAAGCAATCGGGCGCTCGAATTGCATGCAGTTTGAGCCACGGATTGCCCAAAAGGAATCCGGCCATTTGGGCGCGGAATGCGCGATCCCCTTGATTTTCAACGCGGCGGCCGCTGGCATCCAGTTTGCATGCACTTTGCTCGTGATGCGCATGCAACCAAACTCCGAATTTGCCGGCGAGCCGATGGCCGCCGGATCCGCGCCGACCGCGATCGAGCTGTCGGACGCCTCCGTGACCTTCGGCCGCGGCGCCCGCGCCGTGCCGGCACTGTCGACAACCACGCTGCGGATCGCCGACGGCGAGTTTGTCGCACTGGTTGGCCCATCAGGATGCGGCAAATCGACCATTCTGCGTCTCGTCAGCGGCCTCGTGCAGCCGACCAGCGGCGTCGTCATCGTGGGCGGCCGCGAAGTCGCGGCGCGCGCGATGCGGGTCGGCATGGCCTTCCAGAATCCGACCATGCTGCCATGGATGACCATCGAGCGGAACATCATGTTGCCGCTGAAGATCGTCGAGCCGTTCCGCGCGAATTTCCGGAAGCTGCGCAAGACCGAATTCCGCGACAAGGCCAACGCGCTGCTGGAGCAGGTCGGCCTCAAGGGTTTTGGCAGCAATTACCCCTGGCAGCTCTCCGGCGGCATGCTCCAGCGCGCCAATCTCTGCCGCGCCTTGATCCACGAACCGCGCATGCTGCTGCTCGACGAGCCGTTCGGCGCGCTCGACCAGTTCACCCGCGAAGAGCTATGGGCGATCCTGCAGAACCTCTGGATGACGCACAAGCCGACTGTGCTGCTGGTCACCCACGATCTGCGCGAGGCCGGCTTTCTCGCCAGCCGCATCTGCGTGATGAGCGCGCGTCCCGGCCGCATCCTCGACGACAGCCGTGTCGAGTTTGCGCGCCCGCGCACCGTCGCCATGACCTTCGAGCCGGAATTCGTCGCGCTGAACCAGAAGCTGCGGACCTTCATCGAGGATGCGCGCAGCGCGGCTCGAGAGGGAGCCTGACCATGTCCACGTCAGACATCAGGCAGAAAGCGTGGTCGGCGGGGCTGATCGTGTTGTTCTTCGTCGCCTGGGAGCTGTTCTGCCTGATGACCGGCATGTCGGATCTCGTGCTGCCGCGACCCTCGCAGGTGTTCTTGACGTTGTACCAGCGCTTCCCGGTGCTGTGGCCGCACATCGTGCAGACGCTGGCGACCACCATGTTCGGCTTCGTCCTCGGTGTCGCGCTCGGCGTCGCCCTCGGTGCGATCATCGGCGTGTCGAAGACGGCCTATGACACCTGCTATCCGCTGTTGATCGGCTTCTCCTCCATCCCCAAGGTCGCGGTGGTGCCGATCTTCGTGCTGTGGTTCGGCTCCGGCACGGTGCCGGCGGTGCTGACCGCGCTGTCGATCTGCTTCTTCCCGATCGTCGTGAATATCGCCACGGGCCTTGCGACCACCGAGCCCGAGCTTGAAGACGTGCTGAAGGCGCTCGGCGCCAGCAAGCTCGACATCCTCTGGAACGTCGGCCTGCCCAGGACCATGCCCTTCTTCTTCGCCTCGCTGAAGGTCGCGATCTCATACGCTTTCGTCGGTGCGGTGCTGTCGGAGACCGTCGCCTCGAACCGCGGCATCGGCAACGTCATGATGACCGCGTCCTCCAATTTCAACGTGCCGCTGGTGTTCGCCGGCCTGTTCGTGCTCGCCGGGCTCGGCGTCGCACTCTATGTGGTGTTCTCGCTGATCGAGGGGCGGGTCACCGGCTGGGCGACGCGCAAGAACGACGTGATCGCCACTTGAGACACTTCGTCAACCGTCAAGCAATGAAGCTTAAGGAGATCTCGATGCTGAGAAAAGTAAGCGCCGCGCTGTTGGGATTGGCCCTGGTCGCCGGTCCCGCGCGCGCCGAGGAAACCACGATCAAGTTCACGCTGGGCTGGAAGACGCAGGGCAGCGACGCGGCGTTCTTCTATGCCAAGGACAACGGCTTCTTCAAGGAAGAAGGCCTCAACGTCATCATCGACCAGGGCGAGGGCTCCGGCGCCACCGTCACGCGCGTGATGTCTGGGGCCTATGACGCCGGCTTCGGCGACGTCAATGCCATCATCCAGAATGCCTCGAGCAAGCCGCAGGAGGCGCCCGTCATGGTCTACATGATGTGGAATCAGCCGCCGTTCGCGATCGTCGCCAAGAAGACCAGCGGCATCAACACCATCAAGGATTTCGAAGGCCACACGCTCGGCGGCGCGCAGGGCACGCCGACGACGCGCCTCCTGCCGGTGTTCACGCGCAAGAACGGTCTCGATGGCGAGAAGATCAAGATCTCCAACATGGCGCCGAACCTGCAGGAGCCGATGCTGATCAAGGGCGACATCGATGCAGCCCTCGTCTTCAACATCACCAGCTATTTCAACCTGGTGCTGAACCGCCAGGATCCGGACAAGGATTTCAAATGGTTCTCGTTCGGTGAGTACGGCCTCGATCTCTATTCGAATGGCGTGATGGTCTCCCGCAAGCTGATCGCCTCGAACCCGAAGGCGGTCGCGGGCCTGGTGCGTGCCATCAACAAGGGCGCGATCGCGGTTGCCAAGGACCAGAATGCCGGCATGAAGGCGGCGATGAACTACGACAACCTCATCAACGCCGACGTCGAGAAGCGCCGGCTGCAATATTCCTTCGAGAAGCTGATCGTCTCGCCGGAGATGAAGGAGATCGGCATCGGCGACATCAAGGATGACCGCATGGCACGCGCCATCGGCATCGTGGTCGAGGGCTATCAGCTCACCCGGACGCCGACGCCGGCGGAGGTGTTCTCGCGCGAGTTCCTGCCGCCCCGCGCGGAGCGGGAGCTGGTGTATACGGCCAATTGAGGTTACGCGTCATTGCGAGGAGCGAAGCGACGAAGCAATCCAGCTTTCCCCTAGCGGAGAGGGGGATTGCTTCGCTGAGCTCGCAATGACGACCAAGTGGAGAAGGTCGATGGACGTCACAGCAACCCGTCTGTTCTCCGCTTCTGACCTCGAGATCCGCAACGACGTCCTGCTCCGTCACGACGCCGGCATCATCGCCGATATTTCCGAAACCGCGCGCCCGGCGACAGGCCCGCGTTCCCTCATCCTCCCGGCCTTCGTCAACGCCCACGACCACGCCCGCGCCACCGCATCGTCCTTCGGTGCGGTCGGCATGCCCCTGGAGAGCTGGATCCTGCGCACCGCGCTGGGCACGCCTGTTGATCCCTATCTGACCGCGGCCTCCGCATTGGCGCGTTCCGCCAGGGCCGGCTGCGCGGCGATGATGGTGCACTACACGCGCCCGAGCGGGACCATGCCGTTGCTCGATGAAGCCAGGGCGATCGCGCGCGCCGCCGGCGATGTCGGCATCCGCATCGCCTTTGCCATCGCCGTGCGCGACCAGAACCCGATTGTCTATGGCGACAGCGAAGCGGTGCTGTCAGGTCTTCCGGCCGATGACCGCAAGACGATCGAACAGCTGTTCGTGCGCGCCCGGATGTCGCCGCAGGCCTATATCGAGCTGACCGACGCGATCGCTGCGGCGATTGGCGGGCCGATGGTGGACGTGCAGCTCGGGCCTGCCGGCGTGCAATGGTGCTCGAAGCCGCTGCTGGAAGCGGTGGCGGAGAATTCGGCGCGGACCGGCCGCCGGATCCACATGCATCTGCTGGAGACCGTGTACCAGCGCGCCTGGGCCGATCGGAATTTCCCCGGCGGCATCGTCCGCTATCTCTGCGACATCGGTTTCCTCTCGGAGCGGTTGACGCTTGCGCATTGCATCCACGCTCGGCCTGACGAGCTCGAGATGATCGCGGCGTCGGGTGCGCGCATTGTCACCAATTTCAGCTCGAACATGCATCTGCGCTCGGGGCTCGCTCCGATTGCCGCCGCGCACGAATGCGGCTGCGCCATCGCTGTCGGCGTCGACGGGCTGGCGCTGGACGAGGACGACGACATCCTGCGCGAGATGCGGCTGGTGCAGATGATGCACGGTGGTCTCGGCTTCAAGCGCACATGGACTGCTCAGGAATTCTTCACGCTCGCGATCCGCAACGGCCGCCGCGCCACCGGCGCGCCGGGCACCGGCGAGCTCGCGGTCGGTGCGCCGGCCGATTTCGTCAGCATCGATCTCGACCGCCTCGAGCGTGATCAGATTCTCGATGCCGATCCGCTCGACCTCTTGTTCGCACGCGGCAATGCGTCGCTGATGTCAGAGCTTGTGGTCGATGGTCGCACCGTCGCCAAGGCCGGCCGGTGCCTCGGTGTTGATCTTCCCGCCATTGAGCAGGAACTGCGCGGCATCACCCGCGCGGGCGCTGCCTCATACGCGCATGTCTTGCGCGCATGGCCGCGACTGTCGAACTCAGTGCAACACTGGTTCGAAGCGCAGCTCACCTGCAATTAGCTGCACAATCTTCGCTTAGCGCCGAGCAGCAACTTCGGTCATACGCTCGCTAATTCCGTCAAGCGGAAGAAAATTCCACTTGCATCACACTCGTCGCGCGGCTTCAAGTTCATTCAACAAAAAACTGAATCAGCCGCTGTCACCGGCTGGTCATGTGTCGCGAGGAAGCCTGATGGGCGCGTTGTCGCATCTGCGGATTGTCGAGATCGGAAGTGCTGCGGCGACGAGCTATTGCGCGCGGCTGTTTGCCGATTTCGGCGCCGATGTGCAGAAGGTCGAGCCGCCGCACGGCGATCCGCTTCGCCGCACCGCGCCGCTGACGCCCAAAGGCCGGAGCGCGTGGTTCGCGTTTCTCAACTTCAACAAGTCGAGTGTCGTGCTCGGCACGGGCGATGCGGGCGCGGCATCGCTGCGGGAGCTGATTGTCGGCTGCGACATCCTGCTCGACGGGCGCGGCATCGCCGCGGCGGATTGTCCCGAGATCGATCTCGACGCGATCAAGCGGGATAATCCTGGCCTGATCCATCTCGACCTCGCCTGGTTCGGCGATCGCGGTCCCTACGCCAATTTCGCGGCGACGGACTCCACGATCCGCGCGCTGACCGGACTGGTGAAGCTGGTCGGTCCGGAGCAGGGGCCGCCGATGCACGCGCCGGATTTCCAGATCGGCATTCTGGGCGGGCTGTGGGGTTTCATCGCCGCCGCATCGTCGGTGCTCGGCCGTATGCAGGACGGGCGCGGGCGGGAAAACCATCTCAGCCTGTTCGAGGCCTCTATCGCCGTCACCGAATACATCATGTTCGAGGCGTTCCAGCGCGGCGACATCATGCGGCGGATCGGCGTCAACCGGTTCTGGCCGACTTTTCCGGTCGGCATCTACGAGACCAAGCAGGGCTGGCTCGGCGTCACCACGGTGACCCCGGCGCAGTGGCGCGCGTTCTGCGAGATGCTCGGGCTCAACGAACTGCGCGACGATCCGACACTGGTCATGGGGGTCGACCGGCTGCGCCATGTCGCCGAGATCGAAGACAGGATATTGCCGAAGCTGAAGCAGCGCACCGCGCAGGAGTGGTTTGCCGAAGGCCTCAGGCGCAAGATCCCGATCGTGCCGGTGCCGGAGATCTCCGATCTCATCGCCGATGAGGAGAAGCGCGCCCGCGGTGCGATCGTCCCGATCACCCTCGGTGACGAGACCGGCTTTTCCGCCGGCACCATGCAGCGGCTGACGGCAACGCCGCCGCTGCGCGGCGGCCGGGTGCCTGATCTCGGCGAGCAGCAGGCGAGGCGCGAGGCGGCGCCGCGCGTGCCGGCGCCCAAGCCCGCTGCAACCGATCGCTTGCCGCTCGAGGGCATCCGCGTCGTCGACTTTTCGATGGGCTGGGCCGGGCCGATCTGTACCCGCACGCTCGCCGATCTCGGCGCCGACGTCATCAAGATCGAGGCGACCCAGTATCCGGACTGGTGGCGCGGCGTCGACCGCCGTCCGGCCTATGTGCTGGAGCAGATGTACGAGAAGTCGGTGCGCTACTGCATCATGAACCGCAACAAGCGCGGCATCACGCTCGATCTGACCCGGCCGAAGGGGCTTGAATTGGCGAAGCGCCTGCTCGCCGATGCCGACCTCGTGGTCGACAATTATTCGGTCGAGGTGCTGCCCAAGCTCGGCCTCGGCTACGACGTGCTGAGCAAGATCAATCCCAAGCTGGTGATGATGTCGATGTCGGCGTTCGGCGCCGGCAGCGTGCATCGCGACTGCCGCGCTTACGGCTCGACCCTGGAGCAGGGCTCCGGCCTGCCCAGCGTGGTCGGCGATCCCGATGGTCCGCCGGTCATGAGCCATACCGCGTTCGGCGACGCCGTGGGCGGGCTTAACGGCGCCGCCGCGGTGCTGACCGCGCTGATCCACGCCAAACTGACCGGGCAGGGGCAGTTCATCGATCTGGCGCAGATCGAATGCATGATGCCGTTCGCCGCGCCCTGGATCGTGGCGCATTCGACCAGTGGCAGGCCGCCGACCAAATACGGCAACCGCCATCCCGATTTCGTGCCGCATGGCTGCTTTCGCTGCGCCGGAGAAGACAACTGGATCGTCGTCGCGGTGTCCGACGACGCGATGTGGCCAAAGCTCGCCCGGCTGCTCGGCCGCGAGGACTGGGCAGCGGACGAGGCGCTCAAGACGGCCGCGGGCCGCCGCGCCATCGAGGCCGAGATCGAGGCTGCGATCACGGCCTGGACCGCGGCGCGCGATGCCGATGCGGCGATGACCGCGCTGCAGACCGAAGGTGTCGCCTCCGGCGTGGCGCGGCTGCCGATCGATCTCCTGGAGGATCCGCAGCTCCACGCCCGCGGCTTCATCCAGCAGGTCGACCGTGCGTTCATCGGACGGCATCCGCAGCCGTCGATGCCATTTCGCGAGAGCGATGCGCCGTTCGCGATCCGCTCGGTGCCGCCGACGCTCGGCGAGCACAACCGCGAGATCCTCGGCGGCATGCTCGGGCTCTCCGACGCCGAGCTCGATGAGCTCACCCGCGAGGGCATCATCGGCACCGAGATGCTGATGGAGGAGGAACTGGTGAAAGAAAAGAAGCGGGCGGCGGGCTGATGGAGGCAGGCCAGCCGGCACAGCGCAGGGCGGAGGGGGCGCGCGACGGCGCGCGGCCGCTGCTGTCCGTGCGGGGGCTCGGCATCCGCTTCAAGACCGCGCAGGGCGTCTGGCAGGCGACGCGCCGCATCGACTTTGACATCGCGCCCGGCGAGCGCGTCGGCATCGTCGGCGAGAGCGGCTGCGGCAAGACCATCACCGGCCTGTCGATCCTGCGGCTGTTGCCGGGCAATTTTGCCGGCCTCGACGGCAAGATCCTGTTCGACGGCGTCGATCTCGCCTCCTGTAGCGCGCGGCAGATGCGCGCGATCCGGGGCAAGCGGGTCGCGATGATCTTCCAGGAGCCGATGAGCGCGCTCGACCCGGTCTTCACCGTCGGCCACCAGATCGCCGAGACGTTGCGCGTCCATACCGACGTTTCCCATGAGGAGGCACGCGCCAAAACGCTGGAGATGCTCCGCCGGGTCGGCATCGCCTCGCCCGAGCGGCGCATCGACGAGTATCCGCACAAGCTCTCCGGCGGCATGCGCCAGCGCGTCATGATCGCGGCGAGTTTGATCTGCGGGCCCCAGCTTTTGATCGCGGATGAGCCGACCACGGCGCTCGACGTCACCGTGCAGGCGCAGATCCTCGAGCTGCTGCGCGACATCAGCGAGACCTCGAAGACCGCGCTGGTGCTGATCAGCCACGATCTCGGCGTCGTCGCCGAGATCTGCACGCGGATGATCACGATGTATGCCGGCGAGGTGATCGAGGACGCCACCGTCGACGAGGCGCTGGTGCGGCCGCTGCATCCCTATACGTCGGGACTGTTGCGCTCGCTGCCGCATTTGAGCCCGCGCCACGGTCGGCTGCCGTCGATCCCGGGCCGGGTGCCGTCGATCGCGGAGATGCCGAACGGTTGCCGCTTCCGGGCCCGCTGCGCGCATGCCACGAAAGGCTGCGAGGCCGAGCAGAAATTGCAGGACGCCGGCGGCGGCAGAAGAGTGCGCTGCTGGCGCTTTGCCGAGCTCAATCTGCCGGGCGCGCTGCATCCGCCCTCGGCGCCGGTTGCTGCGAAGGTCGCGACGCAATGACCACAGCCGGTGCCGAGCCCCGCCGCAACGCCATCGTCTCGGTGCGCGACCTTCAGGTCCGCTTCCAGACCTCGGACCGCCGCGCCACCGTGAAGGCGGTCGACGGCGTCAATTTCGACGTCCGCCGCGGCGAGACCTTCGGCATCATCGGGGAGTCCGGATCGGGCAAGACCACGATCGGCCGCGCGCTGGTGTTCCTGCTCAATCCCAGCGCCGGCGCCATCCTGCATGACGGCATCGATCCGCTGGCGCTGCCGCGCCGGGAGTTTCAAAACCATCGCCGCGACTACCAGATCATCTTCCAGGACCCGAACGCCGCGCTGAATCCGCGCATGACCATTCTGGCCTCGGTGCTGGAACCGCTGGAGCTCGCACGTGTCGGCAGCCGTGCCGAGCGCGAGCGGCAGGCACGGCAGGCGCTCGAGCGCGTCGGCTTGCCGCAGGAATTCGGCGCGCGCTACCCGCATCAGCTGTCCGGCGGCCAGAAGCAGCGCGTCGTGATCGCCCGCGCGCTGACGCTGAAACCCAAACTGATCGTCTGCGACGAGGTGGTGGCCGCGCTCGACATGTCGATCCGCGGCGACGTGCTCAATCTGTTTGCCGATCTGCAGCGCGATCTCGGGCTGACCTATGTCTTCATCACCCATGATCTCGCCGTTGTCTCGCACATCAGCGAGCGCGTTGCGGTGATGTATCTCGGCCAGTTCGTCGAGCTCGGGCCGACCGAAGAGGTCGCCGAGCGGCCGCTGCATCCTTACACGATCGCGCTGCTGTCGGCCGAGCCGCGGCCGCTGCCGTCCACGATGCGGCAGGAGGGCCGTATCGTGCTGCAGGGCGAGGTGCCGAGCCCGATCGATCCGCCCTCGGGCTGCCGCTTCCGCACCCGCTGCCCGCACGCGCAGCCGCTCTGCACCGACCGCGTGCCGGAGTGGCGCGAGCTGAAGCCTGATCACTGGGTGGCCTGCCATTTCGCCGACCGCCCGAATTTTTCATCGAACTAAGAACACCGGAGAAACGCCATGATGATGACGACACGACGCGAGGTTATGGCGCTGATCTCGGGCGCACTCGCCACCACCACGCTCGGCGGCCGCGCCTTCGCGGAAGGCGCGCCGAAGAAGGGCGGCACCTTGCGCATCTCGGCGCCCGCCAATCCGTCGAGCCTGGATCCCGCGACCGGCGGCGCCGGCTCCGACCACGCCTTCCTGTTCACGATGTACGACACGCTGACCGAATGGGAGTTCGACACGCTGAAGCCGAAGCCCGGCCTTGCCGAGAGTTGGAAGTTCACCGACCCCACCACGCTGGTGCTCAACATCCGCGCCGGCGTCACCTTCCATGACGGCACGCCGCTCGATGCGGAAGCCGTCAAGTTCAATCTCGAGCGCAACCGCAGCGATGCGAAGTCGAACATCAAGGCCGACCTGCTGTCGGTTGCCGCGGTCGAGGTCACTGGCCCGCAGCAGGTGACGTTGAAGCTGAAAACGCCCGATACCGCGCTGCCCGGGATTCTCTCCGACCGCGCCGGCATGATGGTGTCGCCGACCGCGCTGAAGGCGGCCGAGGGCGGCGTCGTGACGCGCAAGCCGGTCGGCGCCGGCGCCTATTCGTTCGTCAGCTGGGCCGACGGCGAGAAGATCATGGTCAAGCGCAACGAGAAATACTGGAAGCCGGAACGGCCGCTTCCCGACGGCATCGAGATCTCGATCATTCCCGAGCTCACCACCGGCGCCCGCTCGGTCACCGCCGGGCAGAACGACCTGATCTACCAGCTGCCGCCGCGGCAGAAGGTGATCATCGAGCGCGCCTCCAGCGTCAAGGTGGTGCATGGCCCGACGCTGTACGTGTTCCAGATCTTCCTGAACTGGGCGAAGCCGCCGTTCGACAATATCAAGGTCCGCCAGGCGCTGAATTTCGCGATCGACCGCGAATCCTTCGTCAAGGCCGCGCTCGCCGGCCTCGCCGAGCCGGCCTACATGAACCTGCCGAGGGCGCATTGGGCCTATGACGCCGAGGTCGCAAAGCTCTATCCCTACGATCCCGACAAGGCACGCAAGCTGCTCGCCGAGGCCGGCTTCAAGGAGGGCACTCCAATCGAGTTCGGCGGCTATCCGGACCAGGATTCGGTGCAGCGCCAGGAGATCCTGATCGAGCAGCTGCGCAAGGCCGGCATCAACGCGCGCTTCGTCAACGCCCCGGTCGCGGAGGCCTCTGCCGCCTTCTTCGGTCCGGAGAAGAAGGGCGCCGGGTTGCTCTCGGCCTGGACCGGCCGGCCCGACCCGAGCCTGACCTATTCGCTGATGTTCACCAAGGACGCCTATTACAATGGCGGCCGCGCGCCGGTGCCGGCCGAGCTCGAGGCCGCGATCAAGGAATCGCGCGCCTCGGAGGACATCGACACCAGGCGCAAGGCGTTCTCCACCGTGCAGCGGCTGGTGATGGAGAACGCCTTCGTCGCGCCGCTGGCGTTCCAGTTCGAACTGGTCGCCATGAACAAGAAGGTGCAGGGCTATCGGCCGAACCTGCTCGGCAAGCCGAAATACGACGACGTCTGGCTCGGGAGTTAGGCGATGGCGCGACGGTCACCGGTCAAGGTCGTCGGCAGCCGCCTCGTGCAGGCGCTGCCCGTGATCCTGCTCGCGACCTTCATGGTGTTCGCGCTGCTCAAGCTGGTGCCCGGCGACATCGCCGTGACGCTGGCGGGCGACAACGCGACCGACGCACGGATCACGGAGATCAGGAAGATCTACGGTCTCGACCGCCCGTTCCTGGTGCAATATGGCGCCTGGCTCGGCAACGTCGCGCAAGGCGATCTCTCGCAATCGTTGTTGACCGGCGAGAAGGTCGCCGACTCGATCGGCCGCGCGTTTCCGAACACGCTGCTGATCGTCGTGATCGCGCTGGCGCTGGCGCTGGTCACGGGCATCCCGATGGGCGTGATGGCCGCGATCAAGCCGAGCGGCTGGATCGACAAGCTGATCAGCATGCTGGCCTCACTCGGCGTCGCGGTGCCCGGCTTCTGGCTGGCGATGATCCTGGTGGCGGAATTCTCGTTGAAGCTGAACTGGCTGCCGGCGACCGGCGCAAAATCCTTCAGCGCCTCGCCGGTCGATGCGATCAGGCATGCGCTGCTGCCTGGCGTCGCGATCGCGGCCTACGGCATGGCCGAGGTCGCGCGCCAGCTGCGCGGGGCGCTGCTGGAGGTGCTGTCGTCGCAATATGTCCGCACCCTGCATGCCAAGGGGCTGTCGATGTCCCGCATCCTCTGGCAACACGGCCTGAAGAATGTCGGCGTCAATCTGCTCACCATCATCAGCCTTTTAGTCAACCGCATGCTGGCGGCGACCGTGGTGATCGAGGCGGTGTTCGCCATTCCCGGTCTGGGCAGCCTGATTGTGCGCGGCGCGATCCAGCGCGATTTCCCGATCGTGCAGGGCGTCGTCTTCACCATGGTGGTCGTTGTCATCGCGGTGAACCTGATCACCGATTTGCTGTGCGCCGCGGTCGATCCGAGGATCGAGCAATGACCGACATGGCGCTCGCTCCCCTGAAGGCACCGGCGCGGCCGACGCGGCTGCGGCGCTTTGTGCGCTGGCTCGCCGGCGACCTCCGCGCCGCGCTGTCGATTCTGGTGCTCGTGGTGCTCGTCGTCGTCGCAATCGGCGCGCCCTGGATCGCGCCCTATGCGCCGACCGCGCAGGACGTCAACAACATGCTGGCGCCGCCGGGGCCGGCCCATCTGCTCGGCACCGACGATCTCGGTCGCGACATCTTCTCCCGTTTGATCTACGGCGCGCCGGCCACCGTCTATGCCAGCCTGCTTGCGGTCGGCGTCGCGGTCCTGATCGGGCTGCCGGTCGGCCTCATCGCCGGCTATTTCGGCGGCTGGATCGACGACATCATCAGCCGCATCATCGACACCTTCCTGTCGTTCCCCGCCATCGTGCTGGCGATCGCCGTCACCGGCGCGCTCGGCATCGGGCTCACCAACGGCATGATCGCGGTCGGCATCACGATGTTTCCGGCGCTGGCGCGCATCGTCCGCGCCCGCACGCTGATCGTGCGGCAGGAGCTCTATGTCGATGCCTCCAGGGGATTTGGCGCGCCGACCTGGCATGTGCTGTGGCGCCACGTGCTGCCGAACACGCTGCAACCGGTCATCGTGCAGGTGACGCTCTTGCTCGCCGCTGCGCTGCTGGCCGAAGCGAGCCTGTCGTTCCTCGGCCTCGGCATCCAGCCGCCGGACCCGAGCTGGGGCGCCATGCTGGCGCGCGCCTATCAATACATGGAAATTGCGCCGGAGCAGATGTATGCGCCGGGCCTTGCCATTCTCGTCGTCTCCCTGGCGTTCAATGCGCTCGGGGAGTCCTTGCGTGTCGTGCTCGATCCGACCATGAAGGATCGCTAGGGGTACAAATGCTGACGGGATGCCGCGCTGTGTTCACCTCGCCCCGCTTGCGGGGAGAGGTCGAAATTTGCGCGCAGCGCGAATTTCGGGTGAGGGGGAGTCTCCACGAGCGAGCCTGCGGAGAGTCCCCCTCACCCGAAGCCTACGCTTCGCTTCGGCTTCGACCTCTCCCCGCAAGCGGGGCGAGGTAAGCAACTTACGGAACCGATCATGTCCTTCAAGAAATTGCTGATTGCCAACCGTGGTGAGATCGCGATCCGGATTGCCCGCGCCGCCGGCGAAAGCGGCCTTGCCACGGTCGCGATCTATCCCGCCGATGATGCGGCTTCGCTCCATGTCCGCGCCGCCGACGAGGCGCGCGAGATTCCCGGCCATGGCGCGCGGGCCTATCTCGACATCGAGGCGGTGATTGCGGCGGCCAAGGCCGCAAGCTGCGACGCGCTACATCCGGGCTACGGCTTCCTCAGCGAGAACACGCAGCTCGCGCGGCGCTGCGCCGAGGAGAAGATCACCTTCGTCGGCCCGTCACCGGAGGCGCTCGACCTGTTCGGCGACAAGGCCAAGGCAAAGGCGCTGGCAAAAAAATGCGGCGTCCCGATCATTGCCGGCACTTCGGGCGCGACCAGTCTGGACGAGGCAAAGGCGTTCTTCGCCGCGCTCGGCGCCGGCGCCGCCGTGATGATCAAGGCGATGGCCGGCGGCGGCGGTCGCGGCATGCGCGTGGTGGAGAACGCGCCCGATCTCGCGGAAGCCTATGCGCGCTGCCAGTCCGAGGCCAGGGCGGCGTTCGGCTTCGACGGCGTCTATGCCGAGCGGCTGATCCGGCAGGCGCGCCACATCGAGGTGCAGATCATCGGCGACCGCCATGGTGCGATCTCCCATCTCTGGGAGCGCGAATGCACCATCCAGCGCCGTCACCAGAAGCTGATCGAGGTGGCGCCGAGCCCCTCGCTGAGCGACGGCATGCGTGCGCGCATCATCGAGGCAGCGAAGCAGCTCGCGACCGCCGCGCGGTACGATAATCTCGGCACCTTCGAATTCCTGGTCGACGACGAAGCCGGCGAAGGTGAGGGCGCGTTTGCCTTCATCGAGGCGAACCCGCGGCTCCAGGTCGAGCACACCGTGACCGAAGAGGTGCTCGGGCTCGACCTCGTCCGCGCCCAGCTCGCGGTCGCCGCCGGTGCCACGCTGGCCTCGCTCGGCCTCGCGCAATCAGCGGTGCCCCTGCCGCGCGGCTATGCGATGCAGCTCCGCGTCAACATGGAGGTGATGGACGAGAAGGGCATCACGAAACCGACCGGCGGCACGCTCGCCGTGTTCGACCTGCCGTCCGGCCCCGGCGTTCGCGTCGATACCTTCGGCTATTCCGGCTACCGGACCTCTGCCGCGTTCGAACTCGTTGCTGGCAAAAGTCATCGTCTATTCGCCGAGTTCAAAATGGACCGACGTGGTGCACAAGGCATCGCGCGCCTTGCGCGAATTCCGGATCGGCGGCGTCGCCACCAACATCCCGTTCCTCGGTGCCATCCTGGCGCATCAGAGCTTTGGGCGGAACAAGATCAGCACCAATTTCATCGATACGCATGTGGCGGCGCTAGTCGGCGCTGCGCAGGAGCTCGCCGCACCCTTGATCGCAGTGAGCGAGGCGGCTGCGACCAAGGCCGTTGCTGTCGAAGCAGCCCCCGAAGGATCGCTCCCGGTGCCCGCGCCGCTGCAGGGCACCATCGTGGCGATCGAGGTCGCGGAGGGCGATCTGGTCCGTCCCGGCCAGCAGATCGCGGTGCTGGAATCGATGAAGATGGAGCATCTCGTCACCGCGCCCCATGGCGGCCGGGTGACCAGGATCGCGGGCGGCATCGGCGTCACCCTGATGCATGGCGAGCCGATCCTGTTCCTCGAACCGGTCGAGGTCGACGGCCATCACGCGGCGGAGGAGGCCGCGATCGATCTCGACCACATCCGTCCCGATCTCGCCGAGCTGATCGCGCGCCAGGCCAATACGCTCGACGAGAACCGTCCGGCCTCGGTCGAGCGCCGCCGCAACACCAACCAGCGCACCGCGCGCGAGAACGTCGCCCAGCTCGTCGACGACGGCTCGTTCATGGAGTACGGCAGCCTTGCGATTGCGGCACAGCGCCGCCGGCGCAAGCTGGACGACCTCATCAAGAACACGCCGGCCGACGGCCTCATATCAGGCGTCGCCACCGTCAACGCCAAGGATTTCGGCGCCGATGGTGCGCGCTGCATGGTGATCTCCTATGATTACACCGTGCTCGCGGGCACGCAGGGCCACATGAACCACAAGAAGATCGACCGCATGCTGACGCTGGCGGAAGACTGGCGCGTGCCGCTGGTGTTCTATGCCGAAGGCGGTGGGGGCCGGCCCGGCGATACCGACCGGCTCGGCATGACCGGGCTCGACGGTCCGTCCTTCGTGCAGTTCGCGAGGCTCTCGGGCCTCGTGCCGGTGGTTGGCGTGGTCTCCGGCTATTGCTTCGCCGGCAATGCCGCGATGCTCGGCTGCTGCGACGTCATCATCGCCACCAAGAACGCCTCGATCGGCATGGGCGGTCCGGCCATGATCGAGGGCGGCGGGCTCGGCGTCTATCATCCGGCCGAGGTCGGCCCGGTCTCGTTCCAGGCGCCGAACGGCGTCATCGACATCCTGGTCGAGGACGAGGAGGAAGCGACGTCCGTCGCGCAGAAATACCTGTCTTATTTCCAGGGCGCGGTGCAGGACTGGAAGGCGCCGGACCAGCGGCTCTTGCGCCGTGCGATTCCGGAAAACCGGCTGCGCGTCTACGATATCCGCAGCGTGATCGACCTCGTCGCCGACAAGGACTCCGTGCTGGAGCTGCGCCGCGACTACGGCGTCGGCATGATCACCGCGCTGATCCGTATCGAGGGCAAGCCGTTCGGCCTGATCGCCAACAATCCGCGCCATCTCGGCGGCGCGATCGATGCCGATGCCGGCGACAAGGCCGCGCGATTCCTCCAGCTCTGCGACGCCTTCGATCTGCCGATCGTCTCGCTCTGTGACACGCCCGGCTTCATGGTCGGCCCGGAGGCCGAGAAGACCGCGATCGTGCGCCACGTCTCGCGCATGTTCGTCACGGGCGCCAGCCTCACGGTGCCACTGTTCGGCATCGTGCTGCGCAAGGGCTATGGGCTCGGGGCGCAGTCCATGATCGGCGGTGGCTTCCACGCCTCGTTCTTCACCGCGGCCTGGCCGACCGGCGAGTTCGGCGGCATGGGGCTCGAGGGCTATGTCCGCCTCGGCTTCCGCAAGGAGATGGAGGCGATCGTCGATCCCGCGGAGCGCGAGACCTACTACCGCAACAAGGTCGCCGAGCTCTATGCCAACGGCAAGGCGGTCTCGATCGCCTCCGTGTTCGAGATCGACAACGTCATCGACCCCGCCGAGACCCGGCGGTGGATCATGGCGGGCCTGCGTTCGGTGCCGAAGCCCGAGCCGAGGACCCACCGCAAGCGACCATGTATCGATGCGTGGTAGGGCTGCGCAGGGCGCTTCAATCCACGAGCCGTAAACTTGATGTCGTCCTGGCGAAAGCCAGGACCCATTACCCCAAATCTCAATTACCGTGCGACGCTGGGGCCGCGATCCCGTTCATCATCGAATGCGGTGGTTATGGGTCCTGGCTTTCGCCAGGACGACAGTGGTGGATGGGGCAGGCGCCTCGCGTCACCGAGAGAGCGACCCCAAGCTCAGCCCAATCGCAACTCCGCATACCCCTTCGTCGCCACCGCGTCGCATCTCTCACGATACGCCGGTGCGCTGCCGCTGTAGCGGGCGACGATGCGGGTCTGCTTGCCCTCGACGTTGCGGTTGATGCCGGTCATCCAGGAATCGACCTCGTTGGAGAGCAGGCCGACGCCGAGCGCTTTGACATGCTCGGTCCAGTCGGCGGTGCCCTCAGGCGTGGCATCGAGGAAGGTCAGGCCTTTCGCTTTCGCGAAGCGGATCAGCCCGGTGACCCAGTCCACGCTGTATTCGATGCTGCGCGGGATGTTGCCAAGCGCGGTGTGCGGGCCCATCAGCATCATCATGTTGGGGAAGCCATCGACCATCAGCCCGAGATAGGTTTCCGGGCCGTGCGTCCATTTCTCCTTCAGCCGTGCACCGTGCGCGCCGCGGAAATCGATTTTGTCAAAGCTGCCGGTAATGGCATCGAAGCCGGTGGCGTAGATGATGATGTCGAAGGCATAATCCCTGTCGCTGGTGCGGATGCCTTCCGGCGTGATCCGCTCGATCGGCGTCGCCTTGATGTCGACGAGCTCGACATTGTCGCGATTGTAGACTTCGTAGTAGAAGGTCTCGAGCGGGAGCCGCCGCGTGCCAAACCCGTGGTTCTTCGGGATCAGCATCTCCGCGACCGCCTGGTTCTTCACGCGCTCGCGGATCTTGCGCGCGACGAAATCGCTGATGGTGGCATTCGCCTTGCGGTCGATCAGGATGTCCTTGAAGTTGCCCTGCCAGATGCCGAAGCCGCGCTCGCCATAGAGCTTCTCGTAGAACGCCTCGCGCTCCGCCTCGCTCACCTCGAACGCGCCGCGCGGATCGGGCGTATGCACGAAGCAGGCGAAGGTCTCCTTGCAACGCGCGAAGATCTCGGGATAGCCGGCCTTGATCCTGGCTTGCGTCGCGGAGTCGATGTTGCCGTTGTGCAGCGGCGCCGCCCAGTTGGCGGTGCGCTGGAACACCTTGAGATGACCGACCTCGCCGGCGATGGTCTGGATGACCTGGATGCCGGTCGCGCCGGTGCCGATCACGGCGACGCGCTTGCCGGTGAAATCCACCTTGTCCTTCGGCCAGCGCGCGGTGTGGAACGATCGGCCCCTGAAATCATCGCGGCCCTCGATCCGCGGCAGGGTCGGCGTCGACAACGGGCCGATCGCGGTGATCAGGAAGCGGCAGGAGTGCTGCGCGCCGCTCTCCAGCGTGATCCGCCAGCTTCGCCTGTCGTCCTGGTAGATCGCGGACGTGACGCGGCTCTCGAACTGGATGTCGCGGCGCAGGTCGAACTTGTCGGCGACATAGTTGCAGTAGCGCAAGGTCTCGGGCTGGCCGGCGAAATGTTCCGACCATTCCCATTCCTCGAGCAGCTCCTTCGAGAACGAGTAGCCGTAGGAATAGCTCTCGGAATCGAAGCGTGCGCCGGGATAGCGGTTCCAGTACCAGGTGCCGCCGACGCCGGTGCCGGCCTCGAACACGCGCGCGCTAAGGCCAAGCTCGCGCAGCCGGTAGAGCTGGTACATGCCGGACAGGCCGGCGCCGATGATGATGACGTCGTAGTCCGGCGCAGCCGTCTCGGGGCTGTTGTCCTGGCGCGATGCGGCCACCTGTCGTTGCTCCCTGATGGATTGATTGCCGGCAAGGCTAACCGGTCTTCCTGCTGCCGACAAACATCGAACAGCGGGGCAGCTATCGGGATTTGCCGGGTGCGTCGGCCCGCGCGCATTCCGCGCGGCGGACTGTCCGCCCCGCGGCTTTACTCGGCCGCGGGATTCCCTCTATCGTCGGTCCGACACAACGATCGCCCGCCAAGCGGCGACGGAACCAGCGGGAGTGAAGCGATGGGAGAGGCGCTGCGCAGGCCGACGTCGACAGACGTCAGCAATCCCCGGCTTTATCAGGATGACACCTGGCGGCCGCTGTTTGCGCAGCTCCGCCGCGACGATCCCGTGCATTATTGCGAGGCGTCGGCCTACGGTTCTTTCTGGTCGGTGACGCGCTACGACGACATCTTCGCGGTCGAGCTGGATCACCAGAACTATTCGTCGGCCTCCGAGCTTGGCGGTATCCAGGTCGCGGACCAGCCGAAGGGGCAGGAGCGGCCGAGCTTCATCCGCATGGATCCGCCCGGCCACACCGCGCAGCGCCGCACCGTGGCGCCGATCGTGGCGCCGTCGAACCTTGCCAATTTCGACGCCCTGATCCGCAAGCGCACCGCAGCCGTGCTCGATGCGCTGCCGCGCAACGAGACCTTCGACTGGGCTGAGCGGGTTTCGGTCGACCTCACCAACATGATGCTGGCGACGCTGTTCGATTTCCCTTCTGAAGACCGCGCCAAGCTGACCTGGTGGTCGGATGTCGCGATCGCCAACGTCGAATCTCCCGACGCGGTGGTGCATTCGGAGGCTGAACGCACCGCCGAGCTGGTCAAGATGGGAGAATATTTCCGCAAGCTGTGGGACGCGCGGGTCGATGCGCCGCCGACCTTCGATTTGATCTCGATGCTGGCGCATTCTGAAGCGACGCGGAATCTGGAGCCGCGCGAGTTCATCGGCACGATCGGGCTGTTGATCGTCGGCGGCAATGACACCACGCGCAATTCAATGTCGGCCGGGCTGATGGCGCTGTGCGAGAACCCGGAGCAGTTCGAGCTGGTCCGCGCGAGGCGCGAGCTGATCCCGAACCTGGTGTCCGAGACCATCCGCTACCACACGCCGGTGCTGCACATGCGCCGCACCGCACGCAACGATGTCGAGCTTGCCGGCCGCCGGATCAAGAAGGGCGACAAGGTCGTGATGTGGTACATCTCCGGCAACCGCGACGAGGACAAGATCGAGCGCGCCGACGAATTCATCATCAACCGCGCCAAGCCGCGCCAGCATCTCGCCTTCGGCGCCGGCGTCCATCGCTGCGTCGGCGATCGCCTGGCCGAGCAGCAACTGCGCATCCTCTGGGAGGAGGTCCTGGCGCGCGATCTGCGTTTTGAGATGATGGGCCCGCCGCAAAGGCTCTATTCCAATTTCATCCGCGGTATACGAAGCTTGCCGGTGAGAATTGTCAATTGAAGTTGTGGGTTTGTCATTCGGGGATGGTGCGTAGCACCAGACCCGGAATCTCGAGATTCCGGGTTCGATGCTGCGCATCGCCCCGGAATGACGGGAACATAAGAACAAGGAATCCGAATGAAAGAGCCCGTGGACGTCCTGATCATCGGCGCCGGCGCGTCCGGCGCGGCGGTGGCGTGGTCGCTGGCCGAGACCAAGATGCACATCCTCTGCCTGGAGCAGGGCGGCTGGATGAATCCGGCGGAATATCCCAGCACCGGCCGGGATTGGGAGGCCAAATTCTACGGCGAATGGTCGTCGAGCCCCAACGTCCGGGGCCGGCCCGAGGACTACCCGATCAACGACGACAACTCCCCGATCAAGGTCGTCAATTACAATGCGGTCGGCGGCTCGACCGTGATGTACACCGCGCACTGGCCGCGGCTGCATCCCTCCGATTTCAAGGTGAAGACGCTGGACGGCGTCGCCGACGACTGGCCGATCGATTACGACGCGCTGACCCCGTTCTTCGAAGAGAACGACCGCATGATGGGGACGTCCGGCCTGTCAGGCGATCCACTCTCGCCGCTGACGCATCCGCCGATGCCGCAACAGCCGCTCGGATTGTCCGGCGCCATCATCGGCAAGGCCATGAACAAGCTCGGCTGGCACTGGTGGCCGTCCGACACGACGGTCGCGACCATGGACTATGAGGGCCGGGCACGCTGCATCAATCTCGGCCATTGCACGCCGGCCTGCGCGCAAGGCGCAAAGTCCTCCACCGACATCACCTACTGGCCGCATGCGGTCCGCGCCGGCGTCGAGCTGCGCACCCATTGCCGCGTGCGCGAGATCCGCACCGACGAGAACGGCATGGCTTCGGGCGTCGTTTACTACGACAAGGAGGGCGTCGAGCAGTTTCAGCCCGCGCATGTCGTCATCATCGCCTGCAACGGCGTGGGCACGCCGCGCCTGCTTCTCAATTCGGTGTCGGGCAAATTCCCGAACGGGCTTGCAAATTCGTCCGGCCTCGTCGGAAAGAACCTGATGTTCCATCCCTATGCTCAAATCTACGGATTTGTGAAGGAGCCGACCGACAGCAATCGCGCGCCGCCGACCTGTCTGTGGAGCAAGGAGTTTTACGACACTGACCTGTCGCGCGGCTTCGTGCGCGGCTACGGCATCCAGTTCGGCCGCGGCGCGGGGCCGGTGTTCGAGGCGGTCGCGAGCGAGCAAAAGGGCATTCTGCCATGGGGCGCCGACCATCATCGCGTATTCCGTAAGCTCAACGGTCATCGGCTCGCGGTGTCGGCAATCTGCGAGGATCTACCCGAGGAGCACAACCGCGTCACGCTCGATCCGGTGCTGAAGGACAGCCACGGCATCCCCGCGCCGAAGGTCGACTATATGATCAGCGAGAACAGCCGGAAAATGATGGAGCACGGGTTGGCGCGCGGCCGGGAGATTCTCGAGGCCGCCGGCGCGACCGACATCTGCATCAACAATCCGATTCCCTGGGGCGGCTGGCATCTGCTCGGCACCGCGCGGATGGGCACCGACCCCGAACGTTCCGTGGTCAACGAATGGGGCCGCTCGCACGACGTGAAGAACCTCTTCATCGTCGACGGCAGCATCTTCGTCACCTCGGGCGGCGTGAACCCGACGTCGACCATTCAGGCCCTCGCGCTCTACATCGCCGACCAGATGAAGCAGCGCCTCGCCAATTTGTTCGATTGAGACCGTCCATGTCCGATGCAAAACAACTGACCGCGGCCCAGCGCGATGACCTCCGCGCCGTCGCCGCAATGATGATTCCCGCCAGCGACGAGTACAAGGTGCCCGGCGCCGACGACCCCGCGATCCAGGCCGACGTGCTGGCAACGCTCGGCCGCGATACCGCGCTGGTCGCGCAGGCGCTGGATCATCTGGCTGATCTCGCGGGCAAGCCGCTCGCCGAGCTCGACGATGCCAGGCGCGATGCGGTGGCGCAGGAGTTTCGTACCGGCGGCGGCGTCGCCGCAGCAACGCTCGTTCGCGTCGTGCTGCAATGTTACTACCGTGACGACCGCGTGCTGAGCTCGCTTGGGCTCGAGCTGCGCGCGCCATTTCCGAAGGGCCACGTCCTTCCGGATGGAGACTGGTCGCTGCTCGATCCGGTCAAGGCGCGCGGCGGCACGTTACGGCGGGCAACCTAGCCGACAGGGCAGGTAACCACTTGCGGCGCCGGGAGCCGGTCACCATCTTTGGAGACCAAAGGACTCTCGCCATGCTGGATTTTACCTCAGATACCGCCGGTGACACGCCGTCGCCGCGAACGGCTGACGCTGCCCAAGTCGCAACCCAGGTCGATGACCGGGCTCTGCTGGATGCCTATTCCAATGCCGTGATCGACGTGACCGACCGTGTCGGTCCCGCGGTCGTGCGCGTCGAGACCGGGCCGAAGGTGCCTAACGGCCGCGAGCGCGGCGGGCTCGGCTCGGGTATCGTGATCTCGCCCGATGGGCTCGTTCTCACCAACAGCCATGTGGTCGGCAGTTCGAAGGAAATTCGGCTGCGCGACGTCGAGGGCCATGTCGGCGACGCGCAGGTGCTCGGCGTCGATCCCGACACCGATCTTGCGCTCCTGCGCGCCAACGGCGTGCGCCACCTGCCTTATGCCGCGCTGGGCAACTCCAAGAGCCTGCGCCGTGGCCAGCTGGTGATCGCGATCGGCAATCCGCTCGGCTTCGAATCGACCGTGACGGCCGGCGTCGTGTCGGCGCTCGGGCGCTCGATCCGTTCGGTGAGCGGACGCACCATCGAGGACGTGATCCAGACCGATGCTGCGCTCAATCCGGGCAATTCGGGTGGCCCGCTGGTATCGTCGAATGCCGAGGTGATCGGCATCAACACCGCCATCATCAATGGCGCGCAAGGCATCTGCTTTGCGGTCGCCAGCAACACCGCGCAGTTCGTGCTGTCGGAGATCATCCGGCACGGCTATGTCCGCCGCGCCTATATCGGCGTTGCCGGCCAGACCGCGCCGGTCCCGCGGCGGCATGCGGTGCTGGCCGGCGTCGAGAACAAGATGGGCGCGCTCTTGATGCAGATCGAGCCGGATGGACCTGCGGCCAAGGCGGGCCTGTTGCCCGGCGACGTCGTGATCAGGCTCGACGGCGTCGAGATCAACGGCGTCGACGATCTGATCCGCGTGCTCGATCACAGCCGCATCGACCGCACGCTGTCGATGGACGTGCTCCGTCTCGGCCGCCTGCGCGCGATCGACATCCACCCGATCGAGCGCAAGCCCGCAAAGCAGTGAGCGGCGCGCGCAGATATCAGACCCTCATGGTGAGGAGCCGCCAACGGGTCCGCGCAAAGCGCGGCCCGATGACAGGCTCCGCGGCGTCTCGAACCACGAGGCCCTGACTGTGGCCTCATCCTTCGAGACGCGCGTTCCGCGCTCGTCAGGATGAGGGTGAGCGTTGAGCGCGAGGCTATTACCGTAGCCCCCAAAAACGCGGCTGGCCTTCTAGCTTGCGGCCGGCGGTGCCTTTCCGCGTCCGAGTGCAAATTGACCGACCGGGCTCTCGACATGAAATTCGAGCTCGGTGATTTTCGCAAACAGATCGATGTTGGTCGTGCCGATGGCGCAGCCGCCAAGGCCCATATCGGTCGCCGCCAGATAGAATGTCTGGATCATGGTGCCGACATCCTTCAGGATCAGCGAATATGCGATTGAGCTGTATTTCCAGGATACCCGCCCAAAACGCGCAGCGATCGTGATCAGGACCTGCGGCGGGCCGGGCGCGTCCATGGCAAACTCGGCCGCCGTCGAGAGCGCCTGGAGCTGCTGGGCGGAAGCGCCGATCGCGACCAGTGCGTGACCACCCGCATCGTAGTGGTAAAATCCGCGCGCAAGCCCCTCGCAGTTCGAGACTGCCAGGTACAATTCCAGCTCGTAAGCGCTGCCCGCCGATGGATAAGGCCTCGCGCTGTAGGTGACTTCAGGACCGCCGTCAAAATTCGCGCCGTTCTTCCATTCCGATAGCACGCGGGCGGTGGTGTCGAGAAACTGTGCGAGTTCGGCGAGCGTGACGGGGTGCTGGTCGTCGAAATCCCGTATCGAATGGCGTTCACGCAACAGCTTCGCGAAGGGCGAGATCGGCTCCGGCGTGGAGAGCTTGTGGAGGGCGAACTTCTCGCCTGGCCAACGCGGACGTATCGCAGGCAGCGGTGGAACGACGCCCGCATGGGTGAACGCGCCGCCAACTGGATCGGCATGCCGGCCCTCCGTGCTCCGCGTGTGAAACACGAGATCGTGAAAATCCCAGAGAACGAGATTGCCGTCGCCTTCATTCACCCGAAGGCCGTCGCCGTCTTTCGCATTGAGCTTGATCAGCATCTGGCTGTCGAGCAGCAATCCGAGCAGATCGAGGTTCAAGGAGGTCGCGTGGCGGCGAAGCTTGCTGATCTTCTGGGGCTGCGACAGGGCCGCGAGGGTGGCAGCGATGGCGGGATCGCAAATCCGGAACAGTGCCCCGGCGCGCGGCAATTCCAGCACCATCTCGTTGCCGCGCCGGCGCAGATAGGCGAAGCGCGACAACACGATGGTATCACCGTTCCCCAGCTTTGCAGGTTGCGGCCAGTATTCGGCGACCTGCGGCTCGATGACCACGAGGTCCTGCTTTTCGCGCGGAGAGGATAGGCGGTATTCGAGAAGCCCGTGCCGCGCCAGTCGCTGCACCAGGGCATGAACCTGCCTCGCGAGGGCGCTTTTGCCGGCAAAGGAGGCGAGCGGCAGGCCGGAGGCGAGATGTCCCGCACGGTCGATCGCCGCCGTGCTGAATTGTCCCAGATTGACCGTATAGTGGCCGAGGGCAGCGGCGATGCTTCCGTCCGCCTGCATATGAAGGGAAAAGCGACCGTTCAATCGGGCGGTGATGACTGGTGCGATCTTCCTGGTCGGCTTTTTCCGGAGCACGCGCACGGAGGCCAACCTTCAGGTGTGTGGAAGGAACGGAGTGAGTTCGCTTTCCGGTCGTGGCCGGTCCAATAATCCAAGCTTCACCGGAACATCGTAAAGCCGGCCGGGCGCGAAGCGGCGATAGAAATGCCGCAAGCCCGGAACGAGCACCCTGACGACGGGGACTTCGACGTCGGGCCGCGTCTGGTCGAGCACGAGGAAATCATGTCCGGCACCGGTGGCAATCTCGATGCAGGCATTGACCTGGTCGCTCGTATTGTCGTGAACCTTGAGGCCCGGTGCCGGCGGGACGATCGGATCGTCGCTGGGGATCAGGAAGGGATAATCGTCAAGTCGCAGCGGCGTAACGCCGTCAAGCGTCGGCTTCTCGCCGCTTCCGCCGCCCATCATGCCAATCGACATGAATTGGGTCAGCTCCGTCAGGGAACGCAGCAGGGCTATGCGGCGATCGAAATGCGAGCCGGAGCCGAACTCGATATTTTCGTGTCCGTTCTGCATCCAGTGCGTGATCGCCACGTAGGAGGGAATGCCGAGATCGCTGGTGATGTCGAGCACCCAAAGCCTGCGCCCCGCATCGGCAAGCTGGGCTTGCAGATCCCGCACATAGGAATCGTCGAATTGCGTGAGGTCGACTTCGGCCCGCTGCAGCCGATTGTACCACCAGATGGCGTAGGCATCGCGTTCGACCAGTTCGAGGAAGCCTTGAACGATGGCTTCCTCACGGGTGTTGCCGGCCGCACATCCGTTGGAATCCGTGTGGAAGCCGCCATAGAAAAAATACAGCAGGCCGGTCGGAAGAAATTTGAAGCGCTTGTCGCGTAACGACCAGACCGGCGACCACTCGTTTTTTGTCGAGGGATCGAACGGCTCGGGAACCGGGTGTGAATTGTCCGGCTGCGGGGCATGTCTGTTCCGAAACTGCGTGTCGCTGAAAAGCTGGACGTCGTTGGGAAGAAGAGCGTCACCGGGAGCGAAATCGGCAAAGCGGCGGTTCGTCCTGATCTCGTCACCCTGGAAAATGCCCGAATAGCGCTCGATCGCCTCCATCAGCGCGCTGGCCTCGCCCTGCTCGGCTGTCGAGCCCTTGCCGAAGCTGCCGCCGCTCAGTCCGGATCTGAGCTGGTCAACGTTCCAGGCCGGCGCGGAGAAGTTGTGGTAGGCGAAAAAATTCGTATTCATCGGCAGATCGGCCTCGATCCGCTCGAGCCGCGAAACGACGCCGGTCAGCGGACTGACGTGTTTGCGGAACCGCGCGACGGTGGTTCGCGACGTCACGGTGCGGTATCCGCCGCTGGTGGCTATGAGCTTTCTGCCCTCGGCAATCTCGATCGGGGTTGCCGCCCGGCGCGCGCTCTGCAGCTTCTTGCTGCCGCAAGTGGGACATTGCGGGCGTTTCGCGACATAGTGCTTGGCGATGACGGCACCAGTCAGGTCGAAGCTTGCAATGTGATCGCGCAGGTCGGTGCGAAAACCCGAGGCAATCGCCTTCGTGATCTCCACGGCAGCGAAGTGAACTGCGGTCTGTCCAACGGTGTCGTGGACCAGGGGCGATACGGCGACCGCTTGCGCCGGTCCGCGGTCGAGAAATCCCTTGATCTCCCGATTGCGTATCATGCGATCGAACAGGCAGGTCCAGCAGGCGCTCTCGCCCGGCTTGAACACAGGTCCCACCAGCGGAATCACACCGGACGGCTGCACCAGGAGCCACGGCGTCCCATCGGCGACGCGCACCCCGTTCAGCTCGGCGAGCCCTCGATCGAGATAGTCATTCACCAGCGTGATGATGAGCCTCGGCGACCGCTTGGCGATCTGAACGCCAAGCTTGCTCAAGGCCGTGCTCAGTTCCCTGGCGCCTTTGACATCGATCGATTCCACTCGCACGGGACAATCGCGGAGATTCTGTTCCGCAACCTCGGGAGGCAGGCCGAGGCTCGCCCAATACCCATCAACGGCGCCTGCGAATGTATGCGATGCTCCACCAACGACGTATCGGCGCTCCAACAACCGCCTGATCGCTTCCTCGATCTTGTCGGCGGGAAAACTCTTTGAAAGCTGGCGAACGATCTCTGGCGCAGCCTTTCCATTTTTTCCGATCGCCGTGGCTACCGCACAATACAGTTCGCCGTGCAGGAAGAACTTGCGATTCTCGGAATAGAGACAGACCACATTGGGAGGAATGACATAGGCGGTGAAGTTCGGCGCGAAGCGCAAAACGCCCTTGCGGGTCTGCCTCGCGGCGCGGCTCTTGCGATTGACTGTCATCGGGTCAGCACGCCGATCCTGTTCCCGTCACTGCCGGTTGCCGGCGCACGACAAACCGCCGCCCCGCCCAACTTGTGCGCCGAGCTCGACCATTCTTCGAAATAAGTTGGATCACACTCGCCCGCCATCGGCAAGCTGACCAGCCAGGCGCGCCGAACGTTGCAACGAAGGCAAGAAAATGGCCGGGTCGTTCGCGGGCCCGGCCGATGAAATCGCGACGTGTCCATACCTAGTCAGGGAGCGCTGCGTCCTAGCACCAGCGGCAGCGGCCCCACGATGCACAGCACCCTGCGCATGACACCAATGGCACGCCTACCCCGATCCAACCAACGCCGCAGCCGCCACATCCACCGCAACCGACGCCGCAGCGGCAGCCTCTGCACGCTCTGCAGCCGCCGCAGCCTCTGCAGCCTCCGCAACCTCTGGCGCCTCCGCAACCTCTGGCGCCTCCGCAGCCATGACAACCACCGCATCCCCGCGCGAGCAGCACACCGCCCGCGACGCTTCCATGGTCGATGAGATTGAGATGGAAGGTGGCGAGGTTGACGTCGGCGAGTTCTTCCTCGCTGAGCGCGGTCACTTGGCCGGGCGCGAAGCTCGGCCTGTGTTGAACGTCCACGGTCGGTACGGCCGAAGCCGATGCACTTCCCGCCAGCGAAAAGGTTAGACCGGCTACTCCCAGCGCCGGCATGGCGGCTTTGGTCATTCGCTTCTTTTTCGAAGCTTGCTTCGCCCGCTGCATGGCCGCATCCTCCAATGTTGGAAGAAGGATCTCCGTAAGCCGTGATCCTACCCCGAGCGAACAAGGCAGGCAAGATTTGGGGGTACACGAAATGTCATGGGGCTGGGTTGCATGTAATGGGGCTGGGTTGCATTCACCTTCATGAACAATATCGCTGCAATTTCATCGAAGGCGCCGAATATCTGCGCCCGTGAGCGGATTGCGCGGGGGCGGTTTGATGCAGTGCGCAATTGCCGGCCCGCTTGAACAGGGAAATTAGCTTGGTCGATCAGCCCGGACGCTTCGCCTGGTATGAACTCCTGACGACGGACATGCGGGCGGCAGCTGCCTTCTATGGCAAGGTCGTCGGCTGGGCGACGAAAGATGCGTCGATGCCGGAGCTGGCCTATACGGTGCTTGCTGCAGGCGACACGCCGGTGGTTGGTCTCATGGAGCTCCCCGAAGAGGGGCTGCGATTGGGTGCAACGCCGAGATGGGTCGGCTATGTCGCCGTCGATGACATGGATGCGAAGGCCGCGCAGATCCGCCGTCTTGGCGGCGCCATCCTGGTATCGCCGACCGACAGCAATATCGGCCGAATTTCAGTGGTCGCCGATCCGCAAGGAGCGACGTTTGCGCTGGTCACGGGACTGACATATGGCCAACCGCAACCCGGCGGATTGGACGAGCCCGGGCGCGTGGGCTGGCACGAGTTGCTGGCCGAAGACCGGAACAGGATCTTTGCTTTTTACGACGAGCTTCTTGGCTGGCAGAAGGCCCATGCTGGAGCCGATCCGGCAGATATGTATGAATTGTTTTCGGTGGCCGGACAGACGATCGGCGGCATGCTCACCAAGCTTCCGAGCGTGTCGCAGCCCTGTTGGCTCTACTACTTCAATGTCGACGACATCGGCGCGGCCGCCAAGCGCGTTCATGCCGGCGGAGGCCGGGTCCTCCAGGGTCCGATCGAGTTGCCCGATGGTTGCTGGATCGTTCGATGTGCCGATCCCCAGGGCGCCCTGTTTGCGTTGCAGGGCGCCTGGGATCAGACGCGCACCGAACGCCCCTCGACCTCGGAAGTCGGCTGGTCTGCCAGGTGGGGTGGCATTGCTTCAAAGGGCAGGATGGTGCTTCACAAGACGAAGCGCTAGGCCGAAGCGTTTGCTGCTTGCGGCCTGAAGGCGGGACAGGCGGAATGGGTACGCGCCGATACCGCGTTCGAGGCAGATATCCGATCGGCCTTGCAGTGGCATGGTGGGTGAGAATTTTCGGCCGCAATCGCGACGGAGGCGTGCGCTGCTGCGGTGGCGCCGGGGCGTTCGTGGGATTTCGGAATAATAGAAGATATCGCTGATTTGCCCGACGCGTCAAGTGGTTTGTCCGAGTGTCGGCGGCCGCCCTGCTCCTTTGCATGGGGTTGTTTTCGACATTTTGGGGGCGCTCACCTTCCAAGGAAGGTCTCCGACGTCCCAGCGGCCGTGGCGGCCGAGGGCACTTCGAATGATATCAGACCCTCATGGTGAGGAGACCGCCACCGGGTCCGCGCATAGCGCGGTCCGATGACAGGCTCCGCGGTCGTCTCGAACCACGAGGCCCCGACTGTGGCCTCATCCTTCGAGACGCGCTACGCGCTCCTCAAGATGAGGGGTGAGCGTTGAGCGCGAGGATATTACCGCAGCGCCGCCAGCAGCTCGTCGGGCTGCTCGTCCGTCATCATGTGGCCGACACCAGCGAGCACCACGGTGCGGGCGTTCGGCGTCGCGGCATCTTCCGCCAAACAGCGCCTTCGCCGTCCGACGCGTGCCGCAAGCAGCCGTTTGGAAATTCTTTCCGATCGCCTGCGTGGCCGTGCGCGTAAGCGCTTTTGGCTGCACGATCCGTGTGGACCGACCAGGCCGGGCGTGTGCCCATAAACGCGCAAAATGTCGGGTCTTGGGGGGCGAAGCGGAAATCTTGTGGTCGTCCTGAGCTTTACCGCTTGTGACCCTGGAGCGGACGCCGAACTTTTCGGGCTGGCAACCGCGCCGCTGGAAGCGGAAAGCGAGGGCGGTTCAGCGCCCACCTGTGTCGAGGCCGAGAAGCCAGCGGCTCATGGTCCCGAAACCGGCCTCGCCGGAAAACACGACATCGGCAAATTCGGCGCGTTCAAGTGCTTCGCGCATTTCCGTGGGAGGCAGGCCAAAGGCCTGGCGAAAAGCGCGGCTGAACACCGAGATGCTGCCGAAACCGCACCGAGCAGCGATGACGCCGATGCGCTGGTGGGCGTGCGCCGGATCTGTGATCAATTGATGCGCGCGCCCCAATCGACGCTGTTGGATATAAGAGCTAACGCCGCCCATCGGTTCGAACGTTCGATAAAGTTTCGCGCGCGATACGCCAAGCTTGCGGCATATGAACTCCGGTCCCAGTTCCGGGTCATGCAGGTTCGCCTCGATAAATCGCCGGAAGCTAACCATCGATGCGGCGGATTCGGACCGCGCGATCACGTCCCGACCGTTGGCCGACGGTCCCGCGAACGCGGCAATGAGCGCCGCGGTTCCGTTCACCGCCGCGCGGCCATCCGCCAGACTCAGCGCCGAGGCTTCCGCGAACAACGTCTGAAGATGACCGACCAGCATCGCGTTCAGCGGATTCTTCTTTTGCAGCACCCGTCCGTGAAGGCCGTCGAGGTCGGCGAGGTACGGTTGAAGCGCATCGCGCGGCAGTATGAGTGTGAGGCTCTCGTAGTTGGGAGAGCGCAGGGAACTGGGGCGCGACAGGTCGAGAAAACAAACGTCTCCGGCGCGAACCTCGGCGGCGCGTCCCTCGGCGTCGAACGCACATCCGCCTTCCGCGTAGACAACGAGCGAGATGTTGTCGACGCCGCTACGCGCGATCAACGGCGCCGTCCGTTCAAACGTGGCGGCCGACGAACGGCCGGAGACGATGGCGACGTCCGCAAACTGATAGCTGGTCATTTGGACCGCGAAGGAGGAGCGCGCCTCAGCATCCGCGGCGTCCAGCGCGAATAGAGGAGACATGCCGCCGCGCCAGAGATCGAATTCGCGCGCGTTGCCCGGCGCGACTGACAGGTCCAAGCGGAATTGAGACGGCATCCTGCCACGCATCCGAGTCGCCGACCGCTTCAAGGAACTCTCCATTTGATTTCTGTGCTCAGCGTGCCGCGCGAGCTCTCGGTTTGCAAGGCGTCTCATTCTGTTGATCCAGTGTCTCATTCCCGCGGCTCAACCTCTCCGGCCGCAGACCTCAGTGCGGTCGCGCCAAAGATTGCAAGTCGCGGATTGGCTGGGGGAATTGGAGATTTGTTCAGGTCGTTTCGCGGTCCGCGCTGGGAGCAAGCGTCGCTCAGCAAATGGTGTCATCGGTTGCTGTTGCAACCCGGCTACATCCCGAGTCTGTCGCCTTGCCTATATTTCCCGCGTTGGCTGGTTTTTCAAAAGTTTGCTCGGGGAAGCGAGAATGCTTGAGCGTCAATTGTCCGCGTTCATTTCCATCGTGGTCTCCTCAAGGGTTGTCGTTTTCAGGGGGCGGGCGTCAGCTCAGGATCTGCCGGTGGCCGACCACGGCAGGATGCTGCGATCGGAGCGCCGGGCGTGCAGGCGTGCATTGCGCGCTGCGCTGCTCGCATCGACGTGCCTCGGCGTCATCGCGATGTTTGCCCCGGACGCCGCGCAAGCCGTCGACGGCACCTGGAACGGCCCCGGGGGTGAGTGGACCACGGGCGTCAACTGGAGCTCCACGCCGACCGTTCCTGACGGCAGCGCGACCTTCGCCAACAATGGCGCCCCCACCTCGGTGACCATCAGCGCCAGTACATCGATCAACACGATCCAGTTCGGCGCAGGCGTGCCGGCCTACAGTTTTATCCTTCAGGGGAATGGTACTACGTTGACCGTCACCGGCACCGGCATCGTCAACAATTCCGCATCTGCACCGAGCTTCACCAACAACGCCATCTTTCTTTTCTCCGGCACGAGCACCGCCGGCAACGCCACTATCACCGACAACGGCACCGTTCGGTTCCTCGATACGAGCACCGCCGGCAACGCCGCCATCAACATCAACAGCGGCGCCCAACTTCAATTCTTCAACACGAGCACGGGCGGCAACGCCACCATCACCAACAACAGCAACCTCGACTTCTTCAACTCGAGCAGCGCTGGCAACGCCACCATCATCAACAACTACAATTTTCGATTCGCCGATACGAGCACCGCCGGCAACGCCACGATCACCAACAACGCCGGCGGCCTTTCGTTTGCAAACACGAGCACGGCCGGCAGCGCCAGCATCACCAACAACACCATTCTCAACTTCAACGGCTCGAGCAGCGCCGGCAACGCCACCATCATCAACAACGGCGGTGGCACCCTCAACTTCAACGGCACCAGCACTGCTGGTAACGCCGGCATCACCAACAACAGCATCATCCAGTTCTTCGGCACCAGCACGGCCGGCACCGCCACCATCAATAACTCCCTCGCCAACCTGTCCTTCTTCAACAACAGCTCGGCCGGCAGTGCCACCATCACCAACAACTTCGGTATCGAGTTCAACGACAGCAGCACGGCCGGCACCGCGGTCATCACCAACAACGGCGCGGGCGTACTCAACTTCCACGGCACCAGCACCGTTGGCAACGCCACTCTCACCAACAACGCCCTTACGCAGTTTTTCGACACCAGCACGGCAGGCAGCGCCGGCATCACCAACAACGGCAGCCTCAACTTCAACGGCGCCAGCACTGCCGGCAGCGCCGCCATCACCAACACAGTTACCGGCAGCGTCGGTTTCGCCGGCGCCAGCTCGGCCGGCAGCGCCACCATCATCAACGACACCGGCGCAACGGTCAATTTCGCCAGCACCGGCAGCGCCGGAAATGCCACCATCACCAACCAGGGCACCGTTGGTTTCTTCAACACCAGCACGGCGGGCAGCGCCTCCATCGCCAACACCATCACCAACAGCGGCGTCCTGTTTTTCGCCGACACCAGCACGGCGGGCAGCGCCACGATCGCCAACACCCTGGGAATTGTGGAATTCCGCAACGGCAGCACGGCGGGCAGCGCCACCATCACCAACGGCTCCCTCCTGAATTTCAGGAACAGCAGTACGGCCGGCGGCGCCACCATCACCAACAGCGGTACCCTGGGATTCCGCGACACCAGCACGGCCGACAACGCCACCGTCACCAACAATAACCTCACCCAGTTCTTCAACACCAGCACGGCAGGTAGCGGCAGCATCACCAATAACGGCCGCCTCAATTTTAACGGCACCAGCACTGCCGGCAACGCCGCCATCACCAACAACGCCGGCGCCATGGTCAATTTCCTCAACACCAGCGGCGCCGGCAAGGCCACCGTCACCAGCTACGGCAGCCTGACATTCTCCAACAGCAGCACGGCGGGCAGCGCCGCCATCACCAGCAGCTTCGTCGTGCTCTTCTCCGACACAAGCACGGCGGACAACGCCACCATCACCAGCAACTCCTTCCTCCGCTTTTTCGACACCAGCACGGCCGGCAACGCCACCATCACCAACAATGGCAGCCTTCGGTTCGTCAATACGAGCACGGGCGGCACGGCGCGGCTCATCAACGGCGCGGGCGGGAGCATCGATCTGTCGTTGCTCACCAGTGCCGGCATCACGGCGGGCTCGATCGAGGGTGCGGGCACCATCAGCCTCGGCTCGAAGAACCTGCAGGCGGGCGGCAACAACCTGGCGACCACATTCTCCGGCGTTCTGCAGGATGGAGGTTTCGGCGGCGGCAGCGGCGGCTCGCTCACCAAGACCGGGACGGGCACACTGACGCTCGCGGGCGTCAACACCTATACCGGTGCGACCGCCGTCGACGGCGGCACCTTGATCGTGGACGGCTCGATCGCCAGTTCGGCCCTGACGGTGAACGCCGGTGCTACGCTCGGCGGCAGCGGCACGGTGGGCAATACCACGATCAATGGCGGCACGCTGGCGCCCGGCAACTCGATCGGCACGCTGACCGTGCAGGGCAATCTGGTGTTCACGTCGGCTGCGAGCTACCTGGTCGAGGTCTCGCCGGCGAGCGCCGACCGCACCAATGTGGCAGGCACGGCGACGCTCGGTGGCGCCACCGTGCGCGCGACGTTTGCGGCTGGCACCTACGTCGCCAAACAATACACGATCGTCAATGCCACCGGCGGCGTGATCGGCACATTCAGTTCGCTGGTGAACACCAACCTTCCGTCGGGCTTTACCCCGAGCCTGAGCTACGACGGCAACAACGCCTATCTCGATCTTGCGCTCAATTTTACGCCGCCGAACGGTCCAACGCCGCCGGACTTCGGCAGCGGCTTGAACGTCAACCAGCGGAACGTCGGCAACGCGCTGATCAATTTCTTCAATACCACCGGCGGCATTCCGCTGGTGTTTGGCGCATTAACGCCGGCAGGCCTGACGCAGCTGTCCGGCGAGATCGGCACCGGCGCGCAGCAGACGACGTTCAACGCCATGAACCAGTTCATGGGCGTGATCAGCGATCCTTTCATCACCGGGCGCGGCGATCCCATCAGTGGGGGCGGAAGTCCGAATGCCTATGCCGACGAGAGCATGGCCTATGCCGCCAAGGGCAGTGGCCGCGCCAGGAGCGAGCGCGACGCTTACGCTGCGCTCTACACCAAGGCGCCACCGCTGCAGCCTTCCTTCGAGCAGCGCTGGAGCGTGTGGGCGGCCGGCTTCGGCGGATCGCAACGGACCGACGGCAATACGGTCGTCGGCTCCAACGATACCCGGAGCAGCGTCTATGGCGTGGCCGTCGGTGCCGACTACCGGTTCTCGCCGAACACCGTTGCGGGCTTCGCACTCGCCGGCGGCGGCACCAATTTCAGCGTCGCCAATGGCGGCACCGGGCGGTCCGATCTGTTCCAGGCCGGCGGCTTCATCCGGCACAATGTCGGGCCGGCCTATATCACCGGCGCGCTTGCCTATGGCTGGCAGGACATCACCACCGATCGTTTCGTCACGGTGGCCGGCGTCGATCAGTTGCGCGCGCAGTTCAATGCCAATGCCTGGTCGGGGCGTGTCGAGAGCGGCTATCGCTTCGTCGCGCAGGGTTTTGGCATCACGCCATATGCGGCCGGGCAGTTCACCACCTTCGACCTGCCGACCTACTCCGAGCAGGCGATCGTCGGCAGCAACACCTTTGCGCTGGCCTATAATTCGAAGAGCGTCACCGATACGCGCAGCGAGCTCGGCCTGCGCGCCGACAAATCCTTCGCCATGCCGGACGGCATCCTCACCTTGCGCGGCCGCGCCGCCTGGGCACACGGCTTCAATCCGGATCGGAGCATCGCCGCGACATTCCAGACGCTGCCGGGCGCCAGCTTTGTCGTGAACGGCGCAGCGATGGCGTCCGACTCCGCACTGGTGACCGCCGCGGTCGAGAAGAAATGGCTGAACGGCTGGTCGGCGGCGGCGACCTTCGAGGGTGAGTTCTCCAACGTCACCCGCAGCTACGCCGGCAAGGGCGTCGTGCGCTACACGTGGTGAGCGTAACGGCAGCTACTTGCAGTTCTGCTCATGGCCCCTCTCGGACTTTCGACAATGTCCGCTTTCGCGCTCCTGTCAGGGCCATAGCAGACACCCAACGCGTGTGATCCGAGCCGCTTCGATTTATGAGTACACGCCCTGGCTCGTGATTGTCGATCATCTCCACGTCCTCCGGACCCGCGTCGATTCACCGGAACGCGGCCCGCCATTGGTCATTGATACGGTTCGCGTGCTTATCCGCCAAGTCGCCTTGCAGTGGCATGGTGGGTGAGAATTTTCGGCCGCGATCGCGACGGACGCGTACACTGTTGCGCAGGCAGCGGGACGCTCGCAGAAATTCGGAATAATAGAAGATATCGCTGATTTGCCCGACACGTCAAGTTGCTTGTCCGGGTGCCGGCGGCCGCCCTGCTCCTTTGCATGGGGTTGTTTTCGATATTTTGGGGTGATGGCAGCAAAGGGCACTTCGAATGCGAGAGCATCGGAGCCGGCTGAGGGGTGCGCCTTGATATCAGACCCTCATGGTGAGGAGCCGCCAACGGGTCCGCGCAAAGCGCGGCCCGATGACAGGCTCCGCGGCGTCTCGAAGGATGAGGCCCCGACTGTGGCCTCATCCTTCGAGACGCGCGTTCCGCGCTCCTCAGGATGAGGGGTGAGCGTTGAGCGCGAGGATATTACCGCAACGCCGCCAGCAGTTCGTCGGGCTGCTCGACCATCATCATGTGGCCGGCACCCGGCAGCACGACGGTGCGGGCGTTCGGCGTCGCGGCAGCGAGTGTCTTGCCGGCCTTGGCCGGCGTCATCATGTCGCGTTCGCCGAGGACGAAGGTCGCGGGCACCTTGACCGCGGCAGCAGCCGTGAGTGCGTTCTGGTAGGCGTTGCAGGCGTTGAGGTCGTTGTACAGCACGCCCGGCTTCGCCTCCTGCAGTACCCGCTGCGCGCCCTGATGCATCCACAGGCCCGGTGCGAGGCTGCCGCCGAGCTCGGCCTTGAAGCCGAGACCCCAGATCGAGACCATGTCGTTTGCATCCTGCGCGTTGGCTTCGGCCGCCTTCAAGAGATCCGGGCCGACCGTCATGGTCGCGGCGGTGCCGATCAGCGCGATGCCTGAAACTTTGTCGGGATGCCGCGCCGAGGTTTCGATCGCGATCAGCGAGCCCATCGAGTGGCCGATCAGCCGGGCCTTCGATGCGCCGGCGGCCGTGATCAACGCGGCGATCCAGTCAGCCATCTCCGCGATGGTCGGCAGCGGCTTGCCGGCGGAGCGGCCGTGGCCGGGCAGGTCGGGCGCGAGAACGGCAAAACCGTGATGGGCGAACCAGCGCGTGTGCAGCGCCCAGGTGGAATGGTCGAAGCCGGCGCCGTGGATGATCACCACCGCCGGCAGCGACGGATCGAACGGCTTGCCGCCGGTCGCGATGAAGGTGTCTGATCCGTTCACGGAAAGCTGCATGGCCCTAAGTCCTTTGCGAGGCGCGCAGCGCTTGGGCGAGATCGTCGATGATGTCGCTTGCCGTCTCGATGCCGACCGACAGCCGCACCAGCTCCTCGCCGATGCCGGCGGCCTTGAGCTGCTCGGCATCCATCTGCTGATGCGTGGTCGAGGCCGGGTGGATCACCAGCGTCTTGGCGTCTCCGACATTGGCGAGATGGCTGATCATGCGGAGCGATTCGATGAACTTGCGCCCCGCCGGTCGGCCGCCCTTGATGCCGAAGGAGACGATTGAGCCGGCGCCGCGCGGCAGCAGGGTCTTTGCGAGCTGATAGTCGGGATGCGTCTCCAGCGAGGGGTGCAGCACCCAGTCGACGGCCTTGTTGGCGGCGAGGGCGTCCAGCACCGCATGGGTGTTGCTGACGTGACGGTCCATGCGCACGGGTAGCGTCTCCACGCCCTGCAGCAGCTGGAACGCGTTGGTCGGCGACAGGCAGGCGCCGAAATCGCGCAAGCCCTCTGTGCGCGCGCGCATGATGAAGGCCGCCGTGCCGAACTGCTCGTCGAAGACGATGCCGTGATAGCCGCCATAGGGCTCGGTCAGCACGCCGAACTTGGAGGACGCCCGCCAGTCGAAGCGGCCGCCGTCGACGATCGCGCCGCCGATCGCGATGCCGTGGCCGCCGATCCATTTGGTCGCCGAATGCATGACGATGTCGGCGCCCAGCCCGATCGGGCGGCTGAGATAGGGCGTGGCAAAGGTGTTGTCGATCAGCAGCGGAATCTTTGCGTCATGCGCGATCGAAGCGACCTTGGGAATGTCGAGCACCTCCAGCCCGGGATTGCCGATGGTCTCACCGATCACGAGCTTGGTGTTCGGCTTGATGGCGCTGCGGAACGCGTCGAGATCGCGCGGCTTGACGAAAGTGGTGGTGATGCCGAAGCGCGGCAGCGTGTGCGCCAAGAGGTTGATGGTGCCGCCATAGAGCGAGCTCGACGCCACGATGTGGTCGCCGGCATTGAGCAGCGTCGCGATCGCCAGATGCAGCGCGGCCATGCCGCTCGCGGTGCAGATGGCGCCGACGCCGCCTTCCAGGGCCGCAAGCCGCTCCTCGAGCACGCCCGTGGTCGGATTGGAGATGCGGGTATAGATGTGGCCGGCGCGCTCCAGGTTGAACAGCGCTGCAGCGTGATCGGAATCCTGGAACACGTAGGACGTGGTCTGGTAGATCGGCACCGCCCGGGCGCCGGTCACGGGATCCGGATGCTGGCCCGCATGCAGGCTCAGGGTCTCGAAAGCAGGCGGTTTTGGCGCGGGCATGCGAAACTCGTCAGGTCAGTCGATGGAGTGATATCTGTGCCGGTTTAGACGTGAACTGCGGTGCGAACACGGCCGACATTGCCGAACACGCGCAGGTAACGCTCGATCTCCGAGGGAAGGCCGGTCGCCTTCTCCGGATTGTCGGAGAGCTTGACGGCCGGATGACCGTCGACCGACGAGACCTTGCAGACCAGCGAGATCGGATCGAGGTTGAACGAGCCGTCCGGCGTGCAGCCGACGAAGTCGTTGGTGAGGTTGGTGCCCCAGCCGAAGGAGAGTCGCACGCGCCCGGTGAAGTGGTGATAGGTCTCCTCGATCGAGCCGACGTCCATCGCGTCGGAAAAGACGAGCAGCTTGTCCCTGGGGTTGCGGCCCTTCTTGTCCCACCAGGCGATGATCTCCTCGCCGGCCTGGATCGGCGGCGCGCTGTCGGGGCGGAAGCCGGTCCAGTCGGCGACCCATTCGGGCGCATCGCGCAGGAAGGCCTTGGTGCCGAAGGCGTCGGGCAGTGCGATCAGGAGATTGCCGCCATAGGTCTGGCGCCACTGGTCGAGAATGCGGTAGGGCGCCCAGCGCAATTCCTCGTCGTCCCTGGCGAGCGCGGCCGCGACCATCGGCAGCTCATGCGCGTTGGTGCCGATCGCTTCGAGATCGTTGTCCATCGCGAGCAGCACGTTGGACGTGCCGATGAAGGACGAGCCCAGGCCTTCCTTCACCGCCTCCACGCACCAGCGCTGCCAGAGGAAGCCGTGACGGCGGCGGGTGCCGAAGTCGGAGAGCCGCAGGTTCTCGAGCTTGCGCAGCCGTTCCACCTTGGTCCAAAGCTTGGCCTTGGCGCGGGCGTAGAGCACGTCGAGCTCGAAACGGCCGCGGTCTTTCATCGCCGCGCGCGAGCGCAGCTCGTTGAGGATGGCCAGCGCCGGAATTTCCCACATCGTGGTGTGGGTCCAGGGGCCGTGGAAATGCAGCTCGTACTGGCCGTCGACCTTCCGCAGCTCGTATTCGGGCAGGCGGAATTCCGCCAGCCAGCGGATGAAGTCCGCCGAGAACATGTGGGTCTTGCCGTAGAAGGTATTACCGGCAAGCCAGATCAGCTCTTTCTTGCTGAAGCGGATGGTGCGGGCGTGATCGAGCTGGGCGCGCAGCTCGCCCTCGTCGATGATCTCGGCGAGTCGCACATGGCGCGAGCGGTTGATGACCGAGAAGGTCGTGCGGGTGTCCGGATAGCATTCCCGGATCATCTGCTGCATCAACAGCTTGTAGAAATCGGTGTCCAGCAGGCTGCGCACGATCGGGTCGAGCCGCCAGCCGTGGTTGTAGGTCCGGGTCGCGATATCTGTCACGGTCATGCGGGAACCTTAGCCTGCCGGGCGCCGCCCGCCCAGTGGGTATCGGGCGGAACATGGCAGGTCAGCGCGCTATGGTCTGCCGTATACGGCCGACGGTGGCGGTGACATCGACCCAGGCCGGCTTATCAGGCGCAAATTGCCGCCGGAGGAAGGTGACGAGCTCGGCGACCTGGCGGTCGCTCATGCTGTCCTTGAATGCCGGCATGTAGCCCAGATCGGTCACGGCCGGCTTGGCGATGCCGTGCAGGATCACCTGGATCAGGTTATCAGGCACGTTGCTGTGCAGATTGCTGTTCAGCGCCAGCGACGGCCGGCTGCCGAACAGCGGCGGGCCGCCGACCTCATGGCAGACCGCGCAGGCGCCTTGATAGATCCGCGCCCCCGCCGAGGCCGCGGTGGTGACGACGGTGCCGGCTTCGAGCTTCGCGGCAATGGCATCGTGGGCCGGCCGATCGGTGGTGTCGTTGAACGAGTTGAGGTAGACCGCCATCGCACGGATGTCCTGGTCGGGCAGCGCGGCGAGCTCCTGCACGACCGGCGCCATCGGGCCCGCGGCGACGCCGTGCAGGCGGGACTCGCCGGTGCGCAAATAGGCGAAAAGCTCATCCTCGCTCCACGGGATCGGCGCCTGCGAGAGCGCGGTCAGCGCCGGCGCCTCCCAGCCTTCGGCAAAGCCGCCGGCGAGATAGGCTTCGCGCTGCTCGGCGCCGAGCGCGTTGCGCGGCGAATGGCAGGCGCTGCAATGGCCGAGGCTCTCGACCAGGTAGGCGCCGCGATTCCAGATCGCTGACTTCGATGGATCGGGCTGGAATGCCTGCCTCTGATGGAACAGCGCATTCCAGCCGGCGAGCAGCGGCCGAAAATTGAACGGGAAGGCAAGCGTATTCGCCGGCGTCTCGGCGCGCCGCGGCGCCTGCGCCATCAGATAGGCATAGAGCGCCTGCAGGTCGGCATCACTGGTCCTGGCGAAGTGCGTGTACGGAAACGCCGGATAGAGGTGGTGTCCGTCGCGATGGATGCCGTCGCGCATGGCGCGCTCGAAGGCCGGATAGGACCAGGCGCCGATACCGGTCTCGACGTCGGGCGTGATGTTGGTCGCGTAGATCGTGCCGAACGGTGTCTGCAGCGGCCGACCGCCGACGTTCAGGACACCGTGCTCCGAGGTGTGGCAGACGGCGCAGGCGCCGAGCGCTGCAAGCTCCTTGCCACGGGCGATCGTCGCAGCGGAATAGACCGAGGCGTCGGGCCGGGCGATCGGTGCGATCGCGCGCCACGGCAGCACGGCCGCGCCGATGCCGATCGCCGCTGCGCAGAGTGCGGCAATGCCGGCGAGCACGCCGCCGCGCTTTGCAAACGGATTCTGCCATCTGTTGCGGTCAGCGGTTTGCGCAGGCGGCGAGAGCGGGGCGGGCGCGACCGGTTGCTCGCCGCGCAATCCCTTCAGGATGCGCTCGGGCGTGAACGGCGGCTCGCGAAAGCGCACGCCGGTGGCATCGAAGATCGCGTTGGCGATCGCCGCCGCGCTCGGCACCGAGGCGGATTCGCCTACGCCGAGCGGCGGCTGATCCTGACGCGGCAACATCAGGACGTCGATCTTGGGCAGCTCAGGAAACTTGATGATGGGGTAGGCACCCCATTCCCGCGCCGTCACCGCGCCGCGCTCGAAGGACACTTCCTCCATCAGCGCGCGGCTGGTCGACTGGATCACGTTGCCTTCGATCTGGTGCCGTACGCCCTCCGGATTGATCATCAATCCGGAATCCTGGCCGGCGACGACGCGGGTCACGCTGACATCGCCGGTCGCCTTGTTGACGGCGACATCGGCGATCCATGCCGACCATGCCGCGCCGTAACCGGGAAACTTGCTGTGCACGTAGAGCGCATAGGCAAAGCCGCGGCCGCGCACGATATCGCCGTCCGCCTCAGGCTCTTTCCACACCGGGCGCGGTGTCCAGCCGGCGCGCTCGGCGACCGCGTTGACGAGATCAATCGCGCGCTTATCCCTGAGATAGCGCAGCCGGTACTCGATCGGATCGACCTCGGCCTCCGCCGCAAGCTCGTCGATGTAGGATTCATGCGCAAAGGTGTTCGGCAGTGCCGAGACGCCGCGGAACCAGGAGGCGCGCACGATCGGCGGCATGTCGTGGGCAACGACACGCATGTGGTCGTAGTCGTAGGGCGGGATCGCGGTGCGGTCGCCCATCTGAAGCACGGCGGGCTCGGGCGAGATGCGGCCGGTCAGCAGCAGCGCCAGAGTCGGCGCGGCGTTCGAGGGATAGCGCGTTGCGAGATCGTAACCGGCAATGCCGCCGTCGGCATCGAGCCCGCCATTGACGTCGATGAGCTGCGCGGTGCCTTTGGGCTCCCAGGCGTGCTCCTGCTCGCGTGTCAATTGCACGCGCACGGGCCGGCCGACCGCGCGTGACAGCAGCAGCGCGTCGGCGGTGACGTCGTCGGCGCAGTTGCGGCCGTAGCAGCCGGCGGCTTCCAGCCGGATCACCTCGATCTCGCTCTCGGGACGTTCGATCAGGAGCGCAAGATCGCTGCGCAGCACGTGCGGGTTCTGCGTGCCCGACCAGACCCGGATCGCGCCCTCGGTGTAATCGGCAACCGCGCAGGACGGGCCGATCGAGCCGTGCATCTGGTAGGGCCAGAGATAAGTCCGCTGCATCGGCTTGTCGGCCGCCTTGATCGCGGCGTCGACGTCGCCCCTGTCGATCAGCGTGCGCGGTGTCGATGGATTGGCGCGCAGCGCGGTTTCGACGTCGGCAAGGTCGGTGAGGGTTGGCGTCGGCTTCCAGCTCACCTCGAGCTGCTCTGCCGCGCGGATCGCATTCTCCTCGCGCTCGGCGACGATGCCGACGAAGTCGCCGATGCGCACCACGGCGATGAGGCCGGGAATGTCACGCACCGAGGATTCATCGACCGCGAGCAGGCTGGTGCCGACGAATGGTCCGGCATCGACGCCGGCATAGGGCGGCCGCACCACGCGGCCGTGCAGCATGCCGGGCAAGCGCACATCGTGGACATAGACGAGCTCGCCGGTGGCCTTCGCCGGCACGTCGACGCGCGGCACCGACTTGCCGACGACCGAATAGGCGCTCACGGCCTTGACCGGAACGTTTTCCGCGAGCTCGAGCCGGATGGTCTCGTCCGCGATCAGCTCGCCATAGGTGATGCTGCGGTTGTCGTGGCCGCGGATCAGGCCGTCCTCGATCGTGAGGTTACTCGCCGGCAGCTCCAGCTGCTCGGCAGCGCGCGCAATCAGGAAGTGCCTCGCCTGCGCCGCGGCCTTGCGCAGGGGCACGGCGGTGATCTGGATGGTTTCGCTGGCGATCGTCGCGCCCTGGTTCGGCACCACCGATGTGTCGCCGAGCACGACCACGACGCGCGCAAAGGAAACGTCGAGCTCCTCGGCGACGATCTGGCCAAGGGCGGTGCGGATGCCGGTGCCGAGATCGACATGGCCGTTATAGGCATTGATCGTGCCGTCGGCCGTGATGGTGATGAAGGTCTCGAACGCGCCTTCCGCGCCCAGCACCGCAGGGCGGACGACCGACAGCGAGCCGCGCCGGCGTTGCTCGGGAGCCCGTGCGTCGACCATCAATCGCGCGCCTCGAGCGCGTGACCGGCCGCGCGCATCGCCGCGCGGACGATCTCGATATGCGCGCCGCAGCGGCAGAGGTTGTAGCGCAGCGCCTCCAGTACCTCATGCTCGGACGGAGTTGGATTGCGCGCCAGCAAGGCCTTGGTGGTCATGATCATGCCGTTGAGGCAATAGCCGCATTGTGCGGCCTGCTCGTCGATGAAGGCATCCTGCACGGGATCGGGATGCTCGCGGCTGCCGAGGCCTTCGAGCGTGACGATGCTGCGCCCCGCGCAGCCTTCGATCGGAATCACGCAGGCGCGCGCGGCGACGCCGTCGATCAGCACCGCGCAAGCGCCGCATTCGCCGAGCCCGCAGCCATATTTCGGTCCGTTCAATTCGAGGTCGTTGCGCAGCACGTAAAGCAATGCGGTGTCGGGAGCGGCGTCGACATCATGATTCCTGCCGTTCACGGTCAGGCGCATTGCCCCGGTTCTCCCCTGATGTTTTGCGCTGCAACGTCAGCGTCGGATCGCTGACGAGGATAACGTTTGTATACAAACGTGCAAGCGGCGGCATGCCGCGCTGCAGCGCGTGCCCGCTTTATGAACAGGGTGCGCAAGCGAAGGGCAGGGTTTGATTGCAAAGGCCGCTTGACAGCTCCCGGGCTCGCGCGCAGGATCATTCGTATACGAACGATATGCATGGGAGGCGGAGGGCAGTATGATCGACCGCCGCAACAAGTCCAGGCTTGGTCACGATGGCTGACACAATGACCGTCGCCGCCGGCGACAAGATCCGCTGCGATGCTTGTCCGGTGATGTGCTACATCAAGCCGGGCGCAGCGGGTGCTTGCGACCGCTACGCCAATCACGACGGCAAGCTCGTCCGTGTCGATCCGCATGTGATCCTGGAGCGCACGGTCTCGCATGGCGGCAAGCTCGTCCCGTTCCAGGTGAGCGGAGACTGGGACGGCAAGATCGTCCACGAACCCTCGACCTTCGTGACCGCGATCGGCGCGGGTACGACCTATCCCGACTACAAGCCGGCGCCGTTCATCGTCTCCGCTGAGGTCGACGGCGTCGACATGGTGACCGTGGTCACCGAGGGCATCTTCTCCTATTGCGGGATCAAGGTGAAGATCGATACCGATCGCTATCTTGGTCCGGAGACCGCGACCGTCCGCGCGCAGGGCGAGGCGGTTGGCCACGTCACGACCAGCGAATATGGCTCACAGATGCTCTCGCTCGGCGGGGTGCATCATCTGACCGGCGGCTCCAAGAAGGAAGGCCGCGTCACTTGCGACACGCTGATGGACCTCGCCAACTGCAAGGCGGTCGAGCTCACCATTGACGGTGGCGCCACCGTGGTGGTGCAGGCCGGGCGGCCGCCGATCGTCAACGGCATGAAAGAAGAGCGCATGCGCGTCGGCTGCGGCTCGGCGACGATCGGCATGTTCGCCAAGCAATGGCACGGCAAGGTCGACGAGGTCGTCGTTGTCGACGACCACATCACCGGCGTGCTCTCGGAGCATCAGGCCGGCAAGCTGCTCGACATCGCCGACACCGGCATCAAGATGAAGGGACGGCGCTCGACGCCCGGCCGCTATTTCCAGGTCGCCGATCCCGGCACGGGCTGGGGCGGTACCAACATTTCGGATCCCTTGTCGATCCTCGGGCCGTTCGATGCCAAGGAAGCGAAGCCCGGTCTGACCATGCTGATGGTCTCCACCACGGGCGAGCATTCGTCGTATTACGTGCTCGACGAAGCCTTGAAGCCAATCGAGACAGAGATGCCGGCCGAGTTGAAGTTCTCGGTCGAACGTATCCAGGAAAACTGCGAGCCCGCGCTGTGCACCGTGCTGTTCATGGCCGGGGCCGGCGGCTCCTTGCGCGCCGGCGTCACCGACAATCCGGTGCGGCTGACGCGTTCGGTGAAGGATGCGCTGACGCGCGTCACCAGCGGCGGCGCGCCGGTCTATGTCTGGCCCGGCGGCGGCATCACCTACATGGTCGATGTGACGCAGATGCCGTCAGGCGCGTTCGGCTATGTGCCGACGCCGGCGCTGGTCGCGCCGATCGAATTCACGATGAAGCTGTCCGACTACGCCGCGCTCGGCGGCCACATGGATTATGTCCGGCCGCTGTCGTCGCTGCGGGACAGCGCCGAGGTCCGGCCGATGCCGTATCTCCCCGGGCGGCGCGCATGACCAGAGCGTTTTCCAGCGAAGTGGATACCGGTTCGCGCAAAGAAAACGCGTCAAAACAGGAATCTGGAGCCCCGTTCCGATTCCATCGGAACGGAAGACGCTCCAGGCTCCCGCAAATCGCGCTTCTTCCTGACGGCAAGCGGCTGCATTTGCAGGACGGTCCGATTGATCTGGTTATCGAGGCCAAGGGCGGCGATGCTGACATTCGTACCGCGTATCAGGCCGCGGTCGAGCGCTTCACCGGCTTGCTCGACGAACTCTGCGCGGAACTGGCCGAACTGCGCAGCGCAGCCGCTCCGGGCGGGTGCACGCTGAAAGGTGTGGTCGCACAGCGCATGCATGCGGCGGTCGCGCCGTTTGCCGCCGATTGCTTCATCACGCCGATGGCAGCGGTTGCGGGCTCGGTCGCCGAGGAAATTTTGGGCGCGATGCTTGAGGCCGCAACGCTCGACAGTGCCTATGTCAACAACGGCGGCGACATTGCCCTGCATCTCGGCGACGGCGAACAATTCACCGTCGGTTTGATGGACCGGCCGGACCGCCATGGCGTGATGCGCACCATGACGGTCGATGCCGACACGCCGGTCCGCGGCATCGCGACCCGCGGCCGCCACGGCCGCAGCTTTTCGCTCGGCATCGCCGATGCCGTGACGGTGCTGGCGGCGACCGCATCGCAGGCCGATGCGGCGGCGACGGTGATCGCGAATGCCGTCGATCTGCCCAATCATCCCGCGATCCTGCGCGTTCAGGCGAGCGAGCTGCAGCCCGACAGCGACCTCGGCGCGCGGCTGGTGACCCGCGATGTCGGGCGGCTGGCGGAACACGAGGTCGAACAGGCGCTCGAGGCGGGGGCGGCGCGGGCGCGCGACCTCCTGATGTCGGGATTGATCGAGGGCGCGGCATTGCGTCTACTGGGCGAAACGCGGCTTGTCGGTGCAATTGGGAACGGAGCGCCGGCGTCGCACGCGCTACAGAGAAGAACGACAGAACACATGCTGCGGGCATGACCGGGAGCAAGGCAAGATGAGCGCCGTCATTCGCAAGATCGTCACCGTGGTCGAGGAGACCCATCTGGAGATGGGCAAGACCATCGCACCGCCGACAAGGCGTGCTGCCGCGATCGCCGTGATCGAAAACCCCTTTGCCGGCCGCTATGTCGAGGACCTGTCGCCGCTGATCGTGATCGGCGAGGAACTCGGCGAACTGCTCTCGAAGCGCGCGGTGGCCGCGCTCGGCATCGATGGCGCCAAGGCGCAGAGCTACGGCAAGGCAGCCGCGGTCGGCGAGAACGGCGAGCTGGAGCATGCCGCCGCCATCCTCCACCCCAAGATGGGCGCGCCGGTGCGCAAAGTGCTGGGCAAGGGCGCCGCTCTGATTCCATCCTCGAAGAAGCGTAGCGGGCCGGGCACGACGCTGGACATTCCGCTCGGGCACAAGGATGCTGCCTTCGTGCGCAGTCACTTCGACGGCATGGAAGTGCAGATCAACGACGCGCCGCGCGCCAACGAGATCATGGTCGCGGTCGCCGTCACCGACAGCGGCCGTCCGCTGCCGCGCGTCGGCGGGCTGACGGTCGCGGAGATCAAGGGCGAAGACGGTTTGCGATAATCTCTTTGAAGAAAAACTGGAGGACGGGATGCGTGGTTATTTCGTAGGGGCGGGATTGGCGATCGCGGTCGCGACCATGGCAACGAGCGCCATGACGACGCAGGCCATGGCGCAGGACATCAAGATCGGCGAGATCAACAGCTACTCGCTGCTGCCGGCGTTCACCGAGCCCTATCGCAAGGGCTGGCAGCTTGCGGTCGAGGAGATCAATGCGGCAGGCGGCATCAACGGCAAGAAGCTCGTCGTCATTTCCAAGGATGATGGCGGCAAGCCGGCGGACGCGCAGACCGCGGCGAACGAACTCGTCTCGAGCGAGGGCGTTGCGATGCTCGCAGGCACCTTCCTGTCCAACATCGGCCTTGCGGTCTCGGACTTCGCCAACCAGAAGAAGGTGTTCTTCCTCGCGGCCGAGCCGCTGACGGACGCCATCACGTGGTCCAAGGGCAACAAGTACACCTTCCGCCTGCGTCCCTCCAACTACATGCAGGCGGCGATGCTGGTCGAGGCGGCGGCGAAGCTGCCGGCCAAGCGCTGGGCCACGATCGCGCCGAACTACGAATACGGCCAGTCGGCGGTCGCCGTGTTCAAGAAGCTGATGTCGGAGAAGCGTCCCGACATCCAGTGGGTCGACGAACAATGGCCGCCGCAGGGCAAGATCGACGCAGGTCCGGTGGTGCAGGCGGTTGCGGCCGCCAATCCCGAAGCGATCCTCAACGTCACCTTCGGCGCCGACCTCGTGAAGCTCGTGCGCGAAGGCAACACCCGCGGCCTGTTCAAGGGGCGCGAGGTCGTCTCGTTCCTCACGGGCGAGCCCGAATATCTCGACCCGCTCAAGGACGAGACGCCGGAGGGCTGGATCGTCACCGGCTATCCCTGGTACTCGATCAAGACGCCCGAGCATGACGCGTTCCTCAAGGCCTATCAGGCCAAATACAACGACTATCCGCGTCTCGGCTCGATCGTCGGCTACCAGACCATCAAGTCGGCGGCCGCCATTCTCGCGAAGGCCGGCTCGACCGATCCGGAGAAGCTGATTGCCGCGGCGGAAGGGCTGTCCGTGCCGTCGCCATTCGGCGAGATCACCTTCCGCAAGATCGACCACCAGTCCACGCTCGGTGCCTATGTCGGCAAGACCGCGCTGAAGGACGGCAAGGGCGTGATGGTCGACACCGCCTATCGCAAGGGTGCGGACTATCTGCCCAGCGATGCCGAAGTCGCGAAGCTGCGCCCGAAGGATTGATGTCCTTCTTCTCCCTCTCCCCGCGCTTGCGGGGTCGAGACGAGCGAAGCTCGCTCTTAGAGGGGCGGGGTGAGGGGCTGTCTCCACAAGCGTGCTTGCGGAGAGTCCCCCCTCACCCGAAACTCAAGCTGGTGCTTGAGTTTCGACCTCTCCCCGCAGGCGGGGCGAGGTGAACAGAAACTCCAACCCGGACCGCCGATGGCCTTTTATGTCGTACAGTTTCTGACCGGTCTCGCCAGCGCAGCGTCGCTGTTCCTGGTGGCCTCGGGCCTGTCGATCATCTTCGGCGTGACCCGGATCGTGAATTTCGCGCATGGCGCCTTCTACATGATCGGCGCCTACATCGCCTTTACGCTCACCGAGCGGCTTTCGGGTGCGTTTGGGTTCTGGGGCAGCATCGTGCTGGCCGCGCTGGCCGTGGCGATGATCGGCGTGATCGTCGAGATGGTGCTGCTGCGCCGGATCTATCATTCGCCGGAGCTGTTCCAGCTGCTCGCGACCTTCGGCCTGACCTTGATGGTCGAGGACCTCGTGGTGCTGATCTGGGGACCCGACGATCTCGTCGGCCGCCGTGCGCCGGGCTTCAGGGGCGCCATCGATTTCTTCGGCCAGAACATTCCGAGCTATGATCTGTTTCTGATCGTGCTGGGCCCCGTCGTGCTCGGCATTCTCTGGCTGCTGTTCCAGCGCACGCGATGGGGCGTCTTGGTGCGCGCCGCGACGCAGGACCGCGACATGGTCGCGGCGCTCGGCGTCAACCAGAAATGGCTGTTCACGTCAGTGTTCGCGGTCGGCGTCTTCCTCGCAGCCCTCGGCGGCGCGCTTCAGATCCCGCGCGATGCCGTGCATCACGCCATGGATCTGCGCATCATCGTCGAGGTGTTCGTCGTGGTCGTGATTGGCGGCCTCGGCAGCATCGTCGGTGCCTTCGTCGCTGCCGTGCTGGTCTCCGAGCTGAACGCCTTCGGCATCCTGATCTTCCCGAAGATCTCCATCATTCTCGTCTTCCTGGTGATGGCGGTGGTGCTGATCGTGCGGCCCTGGGGCCTGTTCGGCAAGCCGGAGGCGGCCGCGCGCAAGACGCCTGGCCTCACCGTCAATCCCTGGCGCCCGCTGACGTCGAACGAACGGTTCGCCGCGATTGCCGTGCTCGTCCTCGCCGCTGCGCTGCCCTTCGTCGCGGGCAATTATCTGCTGACCGTGGGCTCGGAGATCGCGATCTTCGTGATCTTCGCCGTCAGCCTGCACTTCCTGATGTCGGTCGGCGGCCTCGCGTCCTTCGGTCATGCGGCCTATTTCGGGCTCGGCGCCTATGGCATCGCCTTCCTCGCCAAGATGGCGGGGCTGCCGATGATCGTGTGTCTGTTGCTCGGCCCGCTGCTCGGCTGCATGGGGGCCGCCGTGTTCGGCTTCTTCGCGGTGCAGCTCTCGGGCGTCTATTTCGCGATGCTGACGCTCGCCTTCGCGCAGATCGTGTGGTCGATCGCATTCCAATGGGTGAGCGTGACCGGCGGCGACAACGGCATTCTGGGTCTCTGGCCGTCGAGCTGGGCGGCGAGCCCGTCGCATTTCTACTGGCTTGCGCTCGGCATCGCCGCGCTTGCGGTGGTGATTCTCCGCATCATGGTGTTCTCGCCGTTCGGTTACGCGCTGCGCGCGACGCGCGACTCGCTTCTTCGCAGCGAAGCGATCGGCATCGATGCCAAGCGGATCCAGTGGACCGCTTTCGTGATTGCCGGCACGACCGCCGGCATCGGCGGCGCGCTGTTCGCCTACCTCAAGGGCAGCGTGTTCCCCGACAATCTCGGCATCTCGCTGTCGGTCGACGCACTCGTCATGGTGCTGCTCGGCGGTGTCGAGACGGTGTCCGGCGCCGTGATCGGCGCCATCGTCTACAAGGCGTTGAACATCTGGCTGGTGAGCCAGACCGATCTGTCGAAGCTCGTGCTCGGCGGCTTCATCATGCTGATCGTCGTCGTCTTCCCGAAGGGGATCGTCGGCATGCTCGAAGCCTTGATGCATCGCCGGCGCAAATCCTCGTCGTCGGTATCGCCCTTGCTGACCTCCCGCATCGAGAGCGCCGAATGAGCATGGTTCCCACATTGCTGGCGGTCGAAGGCCTGACCAAATCCTATGGCGGCATCCATGCGGTGCGCGGCGTCTCGTTCTCGCTGCGCGCGGGCGAGATCCTGGCGCTGATCGGTCCGAACGGCGCCGGCAAGAGCACCTGCTTCGACATGCTCAACGGCCAGAACATTCCCGACAGCGGCCGCATCCGCGTGCTGGGCGCGGAGACCACCGGCAAGAAGCCGCGCGTGATCTGGCGCATGGGCGTCGGCCGCACCTTTCAGATCGCGGCGACGTTCCCAACCATGACGGTACGCGAGAACGTGCAGGTCGCGCTGGTCTCGCATGGCGGGCAGTTGTTCAATCTGTGGGCCTCGACCGCCCGCCACGCTCGAGACGAGGCCGGCCGCCTGCTCGAGCTGGTCGGCATGGGCGGCTACGCGGACCGTCCCTGCGGCGAGCTGGCCTATGGCGATCTCAAGCGGCTCGAGCTTGCGGTCGCGCTCGCCAACCAGCCGAAGCTGCTGCTGATGGACGAGCCGACCGCGGGCATGGCGCCGCGCGAGCGCGTCGATCTGATGCGGCTGACCGCGAGCATTGCGCGCGAGAAATCCATCGGCGTGCTCTTCACCGAGCACGACATGGACGTGGTGTTCGAGCATGCCGACCGCATCATCGTGCTCAACCGCGGGACGTTGATCGCCGAGGGCTCGCCGGCGGAGGTGCGCGGCAATCCGCAGGTGCAGGCAGTCTATCTCGGCGAGGGCCTCGTCTACGATGCCCGCCACCGCGAGGGAACATCGGCATGAAGCTGACGGTAAAGGACCTCAACAGCTTCTATGGTCCGGCCCATATCCTGTTCGACATCGGCTTCGAGGTCGGTGACGGCGAGGTCGTGGCATTGCTTGGGCGCAACGGCGCGGGCAAGTCGACGACCTTCCGCTCGATCGTCGGCCTCGTCCAGAACCGCTCCGGCCGCGTGATGTTCGAGGGCCGGGACGTCTCTGATCTGCCGACGCACGAGATCGTGCGCGAGGGGCTCGGCTACGTTCCGGAGGAGCGGCGCATCTTCACCGATTTGACGGTTGAAGAGAATCTCGAAGTCGGCAAGCAGCCGAAGCGGGCAGCCGCGCCGCAATGGGATCGCGAAAAGCTGTTCGCGCTGTTTCCCAATCTGGGTGAGATGAAGAACCGTCCGGGCGGCCGCATGAGCGGCGGCGAGCAGCAGATGCTGACGATCGCGCGCACGCTGATGGGCAATCCCTCGCTGGTACTGCTCGACGAGCCCTCGGAAGGCCTGTCGCCGAAGATCGTGGAGCAGATGGTGGATGCCATCCTGACCATGAAGAAGGAGGGCGTCAGCATCGTCGTTTCCGAGCAGAACCTGCATTTCGCGCGATTGATCTCCGACCGCGCCTACATCATCGAGCGCGGCCGGATCTGCTTCGGCGGCACCATGGCCGAGCTCGACGCGCGTCCTGATATCCGCGACGCGCATCTGTCGTTGTGAGGGCGGGGTGGACAATGGCGAGGAGTGCGGCACCGAAGCGAAACGGGAAGGCGACCAAGCCGGGATACGTGCTGGACGAGCAGATCGGCTTCATCCTGCGCCAGGTGTCGCAGCGCCACGCCGTGATCTTCGCCCGCGACATCGGCACCAATTTGACGCCGACACAATGGGCGGCATTGTCGAAACTGGCCGAGACCGGGCCGTGCTCGCAGAACCAGCTCGGGCGGCTGACGGCGATGGACGTCGCTACCATCAAGGGCGTGATCGATCGTCTCACCGCGCGCGGCCTGACCGAGACCTCGCCCGATCCCGACGACGGCCGCCGCCTGCTGGTGAGCCTGACACGCGCCGGCCAGCAGATGGCCGACAAGGCCGCGCCCAATGCGCTGGTGATCTCCAGGGAGACGCTGGCGCCGCTCGACGCCAAGGAGCGCGAGACGCTGATCGCGCTGCTCGGCAAGTTGCGGTGAAGCAATCTATCAGCGTTACGCAGGCAGATTGTCGGATGGGGTAGAGCGCAGCGAAACGCATCGGCTTTCGTTCCGCGGATCGAGATGGTGGGTTTCGCTTCGCTCTACCCACCCTACGATTCCAGGCCAAGCGCCAGCGCGACGGCGCCCACCAGCACCAGGCTGAGCGCCCAAACCGTGTCGAGGTTGAACCAGCTCCGGGATACGAATTTCAGGCCGAGGTAGCGGTAGACCAGCCATGCCAGGCATCCGCCGGCGGCGATCATCGCGCCGGCATGGACGATCGAGACCAGCACGGCCATGGTGAGGCTGGTATCGATCAGGCTGTTGGCAGCCGCATGGCCTTGGTCGGCTTCAGCCTCGCGGCACAGCCCCAGATAGATCGGCACCAGCATCAGCGCCGCGCCATGGGCGATCGCCACCGCGAATGACCACAGGACAAGTTGCGTCGGCGGTATTCGGGCCAGGGCCCGCGGATGGCGCCGGTCGATCAGCCGATAGATGCCAAACAGGATGACGAGCAGGCTGGCGCCGATCCGGATCGTGCGCTGCCATTCGACGAGGGTGATCAGCAGCGCGAACGGAAGGATCACCAGCAGCATCGCCAGCAAATGACCGATCGCGAGCGGGCCAAGCGCGGTCACCAGTGCGCGCGAACTCCTCTGCATCAATCCCGCAGAAACGGCGAGCGGCCAGCCCATGCCCGGGTTGATCCCGTGGTAGAGGCCGCTCGCGATGACCGCCAGCCACAGCCAGGCCGGAGTCCAGTCGGCCGGGCCCACGTCAGGGCCTTTTCCGTTCCGATCGAATCGGAACGGGCTCTGGATTCTTGTTTTGACGCGTATTCTTCACGCGAACCGGTACCTACTTCGCTTGAAAACGCTCTAGACCGACGGATAGCAGAACGAGTCGGTGGAGCAGTCGCCGCCATCGAGCCGGATCTGGTGCGCCCGGTAGCCGTCGGGGAAGCTGACCCAGTAGTCCTTCGCCAGTTCGAGCCCACCGCCCGGGCTTGCATTCGCCATCACCTCGGCGCCGGGAATGCCTTGCGGATAGAACTGGTCATCCCAGGTGGAATAGAGCGAGTTGGTCCAGAAAACGCGCCTGCCGTCGCGGCTGATCTCGACCATCTGCGGACCCGCCGCAAATGCCTTGCCGTTCGGATGAGGCGTGCGGCGCGCGATACCGCCGATGTGGACCGAACCCGCAAGCTTCGGCTTGCGCGGATCACTGACGTCGTACTGGCGCATTTCACCCGTGCCCCAGCACGAGACATAGAGAAACCGGTCATCCATCGACAGGTCGATGTCGGACACCAGCGGCGGCACGGCGCCAAATCCCTGGAGCAGCGGCGGGAGTTGGTCTTTCGATGCAGGCTCGGGCGGGATCGTCACCGTCTTCTCGATGTGAAACTTCCCGCCTTCTCGCCACCACGTCCAGATCGATGCTTCGAGATTCGTGGTGTCGACCACGACGCCGACGAAGCCGTACTCGCGAACCGGATCGTGCGCCGGTCGTACCTCCAGCGCCATTTGGTGATTGGCGCCGAGGTCGATGGTCTGGAAGTTGCGACGTGCGCGAAGATCCCAGAAGTGGAGACGATGTCCGTATTTGTTCGCGAGCAGATCTTCCGGGACGATCCCGTTCTCGAACTGCGGCGGCAAGGCCCATTCGCTCGTCACCATGTAGTCGCGCGGCAGATTCCACCAGAAATCATAATGCAGCGTCTGTGGACCGCGGTCGATCTCCCATCGTCCGAGGACCTCGAAGGTCTCGCAATCCATGATGAAAATGCCGGGAGGGCCGTCGGTACCGTCCTTGCCGCCGCCGCCGAGCGTGCTCACGTAGATGCCGTCCGGCCCGCAATGGATCGTGTGTGGCCGCGAGTAGCCGGTCTTCTTGAAGACTTCCTCTGGCTCGATGATCTTGTGGATCTTGGCTTTGGTCGGATCGGGCTTGGTATCGATGATGTAGATGCGCGACGAGCGCAGCCCGGGAATGATGAGATAGCGCCGCTCGATGAAGGCGTGTCCGGCGAGCGGCGACAAGGCGGAGGAGCACGCATTCCAGCCGAAATGATGAAACTCATCGCCCTTGTTGGGCATCGTCACGGTGTGGACGATCTGGCTATAGGTCGGCGATCCCGGCTTGACGTCGATGACCGCGAGAGCATCCGGCTTCGAGAAGTCCGGACTGAGCAGCAACGTGTAGGCAAAGTTCTCCGCAGGTGCTTCCATCGCGAGCTTCGGCGACGCGTGGAACGTAGGATCTGGCCTCATCGTCATCGGCTGCCTCCAGATTGTGTGATGTGGATCGACACGGCACGGCGGCATACAGCAGCAAGAACTTAAATCCGGATCGAAAAATGCCTCTTGCGAGTGCTGCCGGCTAAGGTTCGCTTGCGGGCAGACTACACCTCAACGGTGACAGCTGAAAACAAGGTTCGGTGACGGCGCCGGCGCGGCAAAGCCGCGCGGCGCCGGGCGCGCGATCTGGCAGCCCGCTCAAGGGGTTGAGCAAGCACCGATCCAGTTATCTTATCGCCCTGAGAGCAAGTGAACGTATGACCCACGAGCGGCACCAAACACTCAGTGTCGTCCCGGCTTTCGCCGGGACGACACCGGATATGTTGCACCGCTGTTCATCCCGTCACCCGCGCGCAACGGCTTGGCGCACCTCACTTCGCCACCAACTCCGGCACCTTCCCGGCCGGCGGGGTATTGCGGCTGCGTTGCGTTCGCACGATGCCGTCGATGATGGTCATGCCGATGCCGGGGAGGTCGCCGAGCTGCACGCTCTCCAGGATGTTCTTGCCCGGCGAGTGCTGCGCCTTGTCCATGATGACGAAATCGGCGGAACGGCCGACCTCGATCAGGCCGCAATCGAGCTGCCGCATCCGCGCAGTGTTGCCGGTGGCAAGGCAGAACGCGATCTCGGCCGGCAGATCGCCGAGCGAGGACAGCATCGAGACCATGCGCAAAATGCCGAGCGGCTGCACGCCGGAGCCGGCCGGCGCATCGGTGCCGAGGATGACGCGGTGCAGATCGCCCATCTCGCGCGCGGTGCGCAGCGTGAACAAGGCCGAGCGCTCATTGCCGTTGTGCACGAGCTCGAGGCCGCGCTTGCAGCCCTCGCAGATGCAGCGGATCTGGTCATCGGGCAGGGCGGTATGGCCGCCATTGATATGGCCGACGACGTCGGTGTCGGCCTCCAGCACCACGTCCTTGTCGATCAGGCCGGAGCCGGGGATCGACGGGCCGCCGGTGTGGATCGTGCTCTGAATGCCGTATTTGCGGGCCCAGCCGACCATCTTGCGTGCTGTCGGGCCGTCCTTGACGCCGCCGAGGCCGACTTCGCCGAGCAGCTTGACGCCGTTGGCAGCCATCTCCTTGAAATCCTCCTCGACCATCTCGCATTCGATCACCGGCGCGCCGGCGTGAACCTTCACGCCACCGGGACGCAAGGTCCAGAACGCGCGCTGGGCGAACACCGCCATGGCCTTCAGGCCGACGACGTCGCGGGGCCGGCCGGGCATGTGAACCTCGCCGGCGGAGATCATGGTGGTGACGCCGCCATGGAGGTAGCTGTCGATCCAGTTGGTCTGGTTCTGGCGCGGCGTCCAGTCGCCCGCGACGGGGTGGACGTGGCTGTCGATCAGGCCCGGCGCGACCGTGGTGCCCTGGGCATCGACGATGGTGGTCGCGCCCTCGGTGTTGACGTCCTTGAAGCGGCCGATCGCGGTGATCTTGCCGTTCTCGGCGACGATGGTGTCGCCGTCCAGGATCGGCTTTTCCAAGGCGCCGGACAGGATCAGGCCGATATTCCGGATCACGAGCTTGCTCGGACCGGTCGCCTGAGGTGCATCGTGCGCCATGGTTTTTCCTTTTGGTTCAACGCCTTCGCCGGCCATTGTGCCCGTGGCTTGACCGCGGGATCAAGCAGGATTATTCATTAGTATACGAATGATCGTGTACAAACGATTTTGCTGCCAATCTGGCCCGCGCGTCAAGGAAACTGAGATGAGCAATTTCAATCAGGAAAGCGTTTTGAGCGTCCACCACTGGACCGACACGCTGTTCTCGTTCAGGACCACCCGCAGCCCGACCTTCCGCTTCCGCAACGGCGAATTCACCATGATCGGGCTCAAGGTCGGCGAGAAGCCGCTGCTGCGGGCCTACAGCGTCGCCAGTGCCAATTACGAGGACACGCTGGAGTTCTTCTCGATCAAGGTCCCGGACGGCCCGCTGACCTCGCGTCTCCAGCATTTGAAGGAAGGCGACGAGATCATCGTCAGCCGCAAGGCCACCGGCACGCTGGTGATCGACAATCTGGAAGAGGGGCGCAACCTCTACCTGATCGGCACCGGCACGGGCCTTGCGCCTTTCCTGAGCGTGATCAAGGATCCCGAGACCTATGAGCGGTTTGAGAAGGTCGTGCTGCTGCACGGCTGCCGGCACGTGAAGGAGCTCGCCTATGGCGAGATGATCACCGAGCATCTGCCGAAGGACGAGCTGCTCGGCGAGTACATTCGCAATCAGCTGATCTACTACCCGACCGTGACCCGCGATCCGTTCCGCAACCGCGGCCGCATCACCGACCTCATCACGTCAGGCAAGCTGTTCAGCGATATCGGCCTGCCGGTGCTGGAAGCCGCGCATGACCGCGTCATGATCTGCGGCAGCCCGGCGCTGGTCGCGGACACCCGCGTGCTCCTGGGCGAACGCGGATTCGCCGAGGGCAACCATGGCGAGCCGGCCCAGTTCGTGGTCGAAAAGGCCTTCGCCGAGCGCTGACCGCTACGCAGTAACTCCATCTCCTCACCCTGAGGAGCTTGCGCAGCAAGCGTCTCGAAGGGCGAGGCCCGACTGGGGCCTCATGGTTCGAGACGCGCTTTCGCGCTCCTCACCCTGAGGGTTGGCGCTAGGGCCTGACCGCCGGCGTCTCCATCGGCAGGCCACGCGCCCGCGACATCAGATAGAGCTCGAGCGCAACCAGCTCGGGCGAGCCGTAGTCATAGGCCTGGGCGCGGACGCCGGTCATGCAGCTGCGCAGCCGCCGCTCGAGCGATCCCAGCGTCTGCCATTCCAGGCGGTAGAGCGGATAGCCGGTCGGCTGTCCTTGCGTGATCGCGCTGCCCGCGAGCTTCTTGTCCCAGTTATCATCGTGGCAACTGGTGCAGCCGAGATTGAGCTGGCCCTGCCGTTGCATGAACAGCGCGTGGCCCTGTTCGACGAAGGGCGCGAGCTCCGGATCGCCGCCGGCCGTAATCGGCATGCCGCGCGATTGCCGTGCGACATAGGCGGTCAGCGCCAGCAGCTCACGGCTTTCATAGGCGAAGGGCGTGGCCTGCTGGTGGTTGGTCCGGCAGAGGTTGATCCGTCCCTCGAGGTCGACCGGCTTGCCCAGCGCCTTGTCGAAGGCCGGATAGTGCGCCGCGACGCCCTTCATGCTGACGCGGGCGTCGTTGTGGCAGTCGGCGCAGGCCTTGTTGGCGGCGCCGGCCTTGCGCATCCACAGCGCTTCGCCGTCGAGCACGAACAGCATGCCGGGATTGGCGGTGTCGTCGTCCTGCATTGCCTTGCTGTCCGCGCTCATGAAGCTGTAGCCGGAGCGGCGTTCGGATCGCGGGATCTCGGTCGCGAGCGCGGCGCCCGCCATCGCCGTCAGCAGCGCGATGCAGACGGCAATCTTCATTCGACCGTGATCGAAGCCTGCGTGGTCTCCGAAAATCCCTTGTCGCCGATCCATTCGAATTCGAACTTGCCGCTCTCGGTTACCGTCGTGAAGAAGGTGATGAACGGATTGGCCGCGATCGCGGGATAAAGATCGGCGCGGAACACTTCCTTGCCATTGAAGCGGCAAATGAAGCTCGTGATGATGTCGCGCGGCACAACGCTGCCTGAGGCCGTGTGGCGGTAGCCGGTTTCCATGATGTGCGACATCAGCGTCTTGATCTCGATGACGCTGCCGCGCTTGGCCTTGGCCGGAACATTGATCAGGGCCGACGGCATCAGATCGCCTCCTCGGTGCAGGCGGCGAGCGTCACCACGACGTCGGCGGTTGCCGACCAGAACGTGTCGTCGGAGAGATGCGCGATCGCGACGACCTTCTGGGTATCGGCGAGCCGGATCCGGGTCGAGACCTGGGCCCGGCCGGAGGAGGGGCCGAGATAGAAATTGCCGATGTTCGGCTGCGGGTTCTTTTCGTTGAAGACGTGGATGCTCTTGACGTGGTCGTCGGCCGTCATCGGGCTTGCAACGCTCACCGTCATCGGCACCGTGTTGCCGTTCTCGACCAGCGGCGGAATGTCGAGCTTCACCCTGCCGCTGTGCACATCGGCCTCGCCGACGACATTGCGGACCGCGGCCGACAGCATCGCCGGCGTTGCGTCCACGGGGCGCACGATCACCAGCGCGGCGGCGCCGCTAGTCAGGCTCAGAAACGTCCGGCGTGTGGTGTGGTCCGAATTCGCCATCGCTTGGTCCTAGTTCCGCAGTGTCGTCAAGTAAGCCACGATATCCTCGATCTGCTCCGCCGACAGGATCGGCCTGCCGCGCCAGGAGGTGCCGACCCGCACGAGCCCTTCGACGTGATAGTAGGACGGCATGATCGTCGCCGCGTTGAGATGCGACGCATCGACCAGACGGAGCCGCAACTGTCCTTCCGACCAGCGGCTGCCGCTGCCGGCGAGGTTCGGCGCGAGGTCGCCCTGGAACGCCTGCTCGGGAAATGGGCCGCTGTGACAGAGGATGCAAGTGGAGGAACGCTCGACGATCAGCGCGCGGCCGCGCGCGACATCGCCCTTGGTTCCCGTCAGCGAGGCTGGAATCGCATCGCCCACGACGGTGTAGGGCCGTAGCTCCTCGGCGTCGGCGGGCCAGCACGCCGCGAACAGTCCCGCGGCGAGAAGCATTGTGAGGGCGAGCCTAGCCAAAGGCATCTCCCGTGATCCTCTTGAACCAGTCGAGCGCTTGGTGAGCTTCTTGCTGGCGCACCTCGCGCGGCGCGTCGACCGGGCTCGTGGTCACCTCCGCCTCGGCGTACTGATCTTCCTTGGGCTGATAGATGCCCCTCAACGAGAAGGCGTAGCCCGGCGCGACCGTGTTGTAACAGGCACCATCGAGCCGCGGCGTCTCCGGCGCCTTGCCGGCCAGCGCGCTCACGATCGCCGCCGCGCAGGCGCGGCCTTGCGCCGCCGCCGCGGAGGCGGATTTCGGGATGCCGCCGGCGATCGCGGCATCACCGATGACGTGGATGTTGGGCACGAGCTTTGAAGCAAAGGTGACGGGATCGATCGGGCACCAGCCGGTGTGGTCGGCGGCTCCGGCGATGTCAGCGATGCGGCCGGCCCTTTGCGGCGGGATCACATTGGCGACCGCGGCGGTGTAGTTGCCGAAGTCGGTGACGATCTCATTGGTCGCCGGATCGACCGACGTCACCCGTCCGCCTTGCGACAGCGCGATCCGTTCGATCATGCCGGGATAGAGCTCCGCCCAGGCTTTCTCGAACAGCTTCTGCTGCGAGTAATTGTCCTTGGCGTCGAGCACCAGGATCTTCGACTTCGGCTTCTTCGTCTTCAGGTAATGCGCGATCAGGCCTGCGCGCTCGTAAGGCGCGGGCGGGCAGCGCAGCGGCGCAGCCGGCACCGCGATCACGACGAGGCCGCCATCGTCCATCGCTTCGAGTTGCCTGCGCAGCAAAAGCGTTTGCGCGCCGGCCTTCCAGGCGTGCGGCATCTTCTCGGCCGCTGCCTCGTCATAGCCGGAGAGGGCGTCGAAGCGCATGTCGATGCCGGGGGCCAGCACCAGCCGGTCATAGGACAGCGTCGTGCCGTCAGCGAGCGCGATGCTGCGCGCCTGGGCATCGACCTTAGTGGCCGCCTGTGCGGCGACCGTGATGCCGTCGGCAGCAACCTTGTCATAGCTGAATTGCTGTGCGGGAAGCTCGCGCAGGCCTGCGATCACCTCGTTGCTGAAGGGGCAGGAGATGTAGGTCTTGTTCGGCTCGATCAGGGTGACCTGAAGCTTTGTGTCGAGCCGCCGCAGCGCCCGCGCGCAGGCCGCGCCGCCGAAGCCGCCGCCGATCACCGCGATGCGCGGCGCCGCCTGCGCCAACGCCGGACGCGCCAAGGCAGCCGCTGCGACGGCAGCGGCGCCACGGATCACATCCCTGCGCGTCCGATGACGCGTGACGGCCATGCACGAGAATCCGTAAAGGGAAGCGGCGGCCGGTCGGGCCGCCGCTTCCGGTTTGATCAGGCGAAGCTGATGTTCTGGTTGCGCAGCGGGAAGCTGCGGATGCGCTTGCCGGTCGCGGCGAAGTACGCATTGAGCACGGCCGGCGCCGCGACGCCGATGGTCGGCTCGCCGACGCCGCCCCAGAACCCGCCGCTCGGCACCATCACCGATTCCACCTTCGGCATCTCGTTGATGCGCATCGAGTTGTAGGTGTCGAAGTTGGTCTGCTCGATCTTGCCGTCCTTGACGGTGCAGCCGCCATAGAACAGCGCGGAGAGGCCATAGACGAAAGAGCCCGCGATCTGCCGCTCCACCTGCGCCGGATTGACGATGTAGCCGGGATCGGTGGAGGCGACGATGCGATGCACCTTGATCTTGCTGCCGTCGGTCACCGAGATCTCGGCGGCGCCCGCGACATAGCTGCCGTAGCCCATGACCTGCGCGATGCCGCGATAGACGCCCTGCGGCGCCGGCGTGTCCCAGCCGATCTTCTCGGCCACGGCATTGAGCACCGCGAGGTGCTTGGGGTGATTGCCCATCAGCTTGCGACGGAATTCGAGCGGGTCCTGGCCTGCGGCCTGAGCCAGCTCGTCCATGAAACATTCCATGTAGATCGCATTGTGATTGACGTTGACGCCGCGCCAGAAGCCCGGCGGAACGTGCGGGTTGCGCATCGCATGCTCGATCAACAGGTTCGGCACCGAATAGCCGAACGCGGCGTCTCCGGACTGGGCGACGCCCTGGAACGCGACGGGATCCATGCCGTTCTGCAGCGCTTCGGGGCGAAGCGAGAACAGGATCGACTGGCCGGACAGGCGGTAGTGCAGCGCGATCAGATTGTTGTCGGCATCGAACGCGCCGGTCATCTTGCACTGGGTGATCGGGTGATACCTGCCCTGCGCCATGTCCTCTTCGCGCGACCACAACAGCTTGATCGGCGTGCCCGGCATCTGCTTGGCGATCATGACCGCCTGGCGCACATAGTCGGTCTGACCGCGCCGGCCGAAGCCGCCGCCTGGCATCACCTTGTGCACGTCGCACTTCTCGGCCGGCAGGCCGGAAGCCTCCAGCACGGCAGCAAAGGCCGCCTCGCCATTCTGCGTGCCGCACCAGACCTCGCATTTGTCCGCCGTGTAGATCGCGGTGGCGTTCATCGGCTCCATGGTGGCGTGGTTCTGGTAGGGATAGCTGTAGACGGCCTCGACCTTTTTCGCAGCACCAGCGATCGCCGCCTTGGCGTCGCCGTTCTTGTTGCCGACATAGGCCGGCTGCGCGTCGTCGAGCCCCTCGGCCAGCCACTTCGCAATCGACGCACTGGAGACCTTGGCATTGTCGCCCTCGTCCCAGACGATCGGCAACGCCTCCAGCGCGGTCTTGGCGTGCCACCAGGTGTCGGCGACGACGGCGACCGCGGTGTCGCCGACCTTGACCACCTTCTTGACGCCTTTCATGCCGGCGATCTTGGCTTCGTCGAAGCTCTTGAGCTTGCCGCCGAACACGGGGCAGTCCTTGATCGCGGCGTTCAGCATGCCCGGCAGCTTGACGTCGATGCCGTAGATCATGGCGCCGGTGGTCTTGTCGACGGTGTCGAGCCGCTTCACGCCCTTGCCGATCAGCTTCCAGTCCTTCGGATCCTTCAGCTTGACGTCCGCTGGCGGCGTCAGCTTCGCCGCAGCCTCGGCGACCTTGCCGTAGCTCGTGGTCCGGCCCGAGCGTGTATGGGTGATGACGCTGTTCGCGGCCGTGCATTCGGTGGCCGGCACTTTCCACGCATCGGCGGCCGCCTGGATCAGCATCACGCGCGCGGTGGCGCCGCCCTTGCGGACATAGTCCTGCGACGAACGGATGCCGCGGCTGCCGCCGGTCGAGAAATCGCCCCAGACGCGCTTGCGCGCGACGCTCTGGCCCGGGGTCGGGTATTCGGTCGTGACCTTGGTCCAGTCGCATTCGAGCTCCTCGGCGACGAGCTGGGCGAGACCGGTGAGCGAGCCCTGGCCCATCTCGGAGCGGGCGATGCGGATCACCACGGTGTCGTCGGGCCTGACCACGACCCAGGCGCCGATCTCGGGCGAGCCGTCGGCGGCGCGCACCACGGCGGGGCCGCCGAAGGGCAGATCGAGGCCGAGCGCGAGGCCGGCGCTGGCGGTTGCGGTGCCGATCACGAAGGCGCGGCGATTGAGCTTTGGCATGACGTGCTGGTTCATCGCTGCGTCCTTATGCGTTCGCGGCAGCGTGGATCGCCTCGCGCACCTGCTGGAAGGTGCCGCAGCGGCAGATGTTGGTGATGGCCTCGTCGATGTCGGCGTCGGTCGGCTTCGGCTTCTCGTTCAGCAGCGCCGCGACCGCCATGATCATGCCGCTCTGGCAATAGCCGCATTGCGGCACGTCCTGGGCGATCCAGGCCTCCTGCACCTTGTGCAGCGTATCGCCCGAGGCGAGCCCCTCGATCGTGGTGATCTTCTTGCCCGCCGCTTCGCTCACCGTCACGCCACAGGAGCGCATCGCGACCCCGTCGATATGCACGGTGCAGGCGCCGCATTGGGCAATGCCGCAGCCGTATTTGGTCCCCGTCAGTCCGACGTTCTCTCTGATAGCCCACAACAGTGGCGTGTCGTCCTCGACGTCTACAGTGATTGTCTTGCCGTTAATCTTGAGGTTTGCCATCGCGATCCCCTGAATGGTCCGATCCTCCGACCGGACTGCAGCACGATGTTGGCCTTGAAACTGGAACGGTTCAAATCAAGAAAATGCGCTCGCAGCGCGAAAGAAAGTTGATGCTGTGGTGTTTGGCCGCGGACTGTGCGCGCTGCATACCTGTCATGACTTTTGCGGCGAAGCGACCGCCAAACGCAGGAAGCTCATGACGCTGCCGACCGCGGCAAATCCGGCACCCAGCGCCAGCGCTACAGTGGCGCCCTCACGATCGGCCAGCGCGAAGCAGAGCGCGGCGAGGGCGGCGCCGGTGGTCTGCCCGGTCAACCGCGCGGTCGCGACGATGCCGCTGGCGCTGCCGCTGCGATGCGACGGCGCGCTCGACATGATCGCCTTCATGTTCGGGGTCTGGAAGAAGCCGAAGCCGATGCCGCAGATCATCGTGCGCCAGACGATGTTGGTGACGCTGGGCTCGGCCGGCAGGGTCGCGAGCAGCACCATACCAAGTCCCAGCAGCAGCATGCCGATGCCGCCGAGGATGCCGGCTGGATAGCGGTCCGACAGCCGGCCGGCGATCGGCGCCATGATGCCGACCACCAGCGGCCAGGGCGTCATGAAGAAGCCGGTCTCGACCTGAGAGCGGCCGAGCACATCCTCGAAGTAGAACGGCAGCGAGACGAAGGCGAGGCCCTGCACGGCGAAGGAGCACACCGCGGTCCCCGCCGACAGCGCGAACATCGGCCGGCTGAACAGGTCGATCGGCAGCATCGGCGCGGGATGGTCGGCGTGCCGCCGGGTCAGTATCCAGCCGATCACCAGCGCGCCGACAAGCTCGGCGATGACAAGCACCGGCGCGGCCTTGTGCGCGGCGCTGCCGATGCCGGTGATGAACAGGCCGAGGCAGGCGCAGGCCAGCGCCGCGCCGGTGAAATCGAAAGCGTGGGTGGCGCGCGGCGTCGTCGGCAGCGTCTTCATGCCGATCAGCAACGCGACGACGCCAAAGGGAATGTTGACGGCGAACAGCCAGGGCCACGGGCCGATCGCCAGGATGGCGGAGGCGATCGAGGGACCGAAGGTGAAGGCGGTTGCGACCACCAGCGCGTTGTGGCCGAAACCGCGGCCCTGCAGCCGTCCGGGATAGACGAAGCGCACCAGCGCGGTGTTGACGCTCATGATGCCGCTCGCGCCCAGGCCCTGCAAGGTGCGTGCGACCAAGAGGCTCGGCAGCGACCATGCCAGCGCGCAGCCGAGTGACGCCAATGTGAACAGCAGCAGGCCGCCGAGATAGATCCGCTGATGGCCGACGATTTCACCGAGCGCGCCGAGCGGCAGCAGCGTCGCTACCAGCGCGATCTGATAGACGTTGACCACCCAGACCACTTCCGCAGGGCTGACATGCAGATCGCTCGCGATCGCGGGCAGGGCGATGTTGGCGATCGCGGTATCGAGCGAGGCCATCGCCAGCGCGGTGAAGATCGCGGCCACCGCCCAGCGGCGGCGTTCCCAAGGCAATCCATCCGGCAGTCCATCGGTGATCGGCGTCGCTGCCGCGGTGGTCGGGGTCTTCTCGAGCATGCCTGAAAATGTCTCCGGGACCGCCATGTACTACGCCGGCATCCCGTTCCCCAGCCGCGGCATTGCATGATGCGTATGCGAAGCGGCCTTGCCGGAAGCGTCAAGAGTCCGGCCGCGGACCGAACAGATATCCCTCGATGGCGCGCAGCACCCGCCGGGTGGCCGCAGCCTGCGAGAGGTCGTTTTGAAGCGCGTGGTCGACCATGGCGCGGCTGATCACGATCAGATCCTCGACGGCGTCGTCGTCGACTGGCCTTGCGATCTCACGACGATGCCGCGCCAGCAGGTCGGCGACCAGTTCCTTCAATTCGCCGGCCGCTGACGTGCCCGATGACGCCGGGCGCAGGCGATCCTCCTCGGCCTCCAGAATGCGATTGAGCCCGGCCCGCTCGGCATGCGCCTCGAGCTGCGCCCGAACGATCAGGTTGAGCGACGCCGTCAGGCTCTTGCCCTCGGATGCCGCAACCGCATCTCGTACTTTCGCCAGCAGCGCGTCCTCGAACCTCGTGATCAAAGCCAGCGTCAGGGCGTCCTTGTTCGGGAAGTACTGGTACACCGAGCCGACGCTGATCCCGCCGCGCTCGGCGACCGCGTTGGTGTTGTATCCCTCGAGCCCGCGCGCTTCCAAAACGCGAGCCGCCGCTTCCAGAATCACCGCCACGGTTTCCCGCGAACGCTGCTGAAGCGGCTGTTTGCGGGCCTTTGTGCGCCGCTTCGGCGGCATGGCGGGCATCTCCCAAAACGCGAGTTGTGGAATATGAGCAATTACTCACATTATGGCCGTGAAAGGAGAACCGATCAATGGTGACACTGCAAACGACCTCGTCTCCCGTGCTTCCCGAGCACGAGGACGATCCGCACAGGTTTCATATCTTCGTCATGGTCAAGACCACGCGGCACTGGCTCGATCTGAAGACCGAGCAGCGCCTCGCCTTCCTGCACGAGGAGGTCATTCCTTTGCTCCGGCGCCGTCCGGAGCTGAAGGTGCGCTGGTTCGAGCCGGAGGCCTTCTCGACCAGGGCGACCGACGTCATGATCTGCGAGACCGATGACCTCTCGGCCTGGGCGTGGTTCTGCGACCACCTGCGCGAGACGAGGTTCTGGGACCACTATTTCGAAGTGCTCGACATCATGCCGGCACTCGAAGGCAATTACCTTGCCTAGGATGCCGACGCCGGCCCGGATCGTTCAGGGCCGGCGTTCCGGCAGCCTGTGGCGACGCAACTGCGTTCCCATCCACATCTGTCATCGTCCGGCTCGACCGGGCGATCCAGTACGCCGCGGCCCATCGGCTCAAGCACTGGCGTCTCTGGAATGCTGGATCACCCGCTTTCGCTTTCGCGGTGATGACACCGAGTGGCTGTTTTGGCATCTCGAATTGCGCCCACCCGCATCGTCGTCCCGGCGCAGGCCGGACCCATAATCACCGATGCTGTTTGTCGGGCAATGCTGGAACGACGAGTCCCGTTCAAGACATCCGCCGCGGACTATGGGTCCCGGCCTTCGCCGGGACGACGGCGGTGGATGCAGCGTGCGAGCGCGATCAGTCCGAATTCGTGTTCCCGTGGTGTGTCACACAATCGCACGGAAGCGACTTTCGGATAGCTTGCGTCACAGTCCCGATCGACTACCCTTGGTATACAAGCAGGCCCGGCGTCAGATCGGGCCGCAAGAGGGAACGCGCATTGCACGGACAGGCCGACCGGCGCAGCGAAGCCATGCGAAGCGCCAGCGAGGGAACTCGCCGCCGCGCGTTCACCGGCCTCTGGGTCGCGGCATTGCTGGCGATCCTGACCTTCCTGGTCATCTATCCCGTCTTCATGCTGCTGCTCGGCGCGCTCACCGACACCAATCCGGTGGTCGACGGTATCCGTCTCAGCCTGAGCCATTTGTCGATCGCCAATTTCCTCGCCGTGCTGGCCAATCCGAACGTCGCCGAAGCGCTGCTCAACACGCTGATCGCCTGCGGCGGCGGCACGGTGATCGCGGTCGCGATCGGGCTCCTGTTCTCCTGGATCGTGGTGCGCACCAACACGCCATTCAAGGGCTTCATCGCGGCGGCCAGCATCCTGCCGCTGTTCGCGCCGCCGCTGGTCGCGGGCGTGGCCTGGGCCATTCTCGGCTCGCCGAAGACCGGCTTGATCAACACGATGTTCAAGTGGATGGGCTCCGACCTGCGCGTCGATCTCTATTCGATGTGGGGCCTGGTGTTCGTGTTCGGCATCTACTACGCGCCCTATGTCTACATGTTCACCTCGTCGGCGCTGCGCAACATGGACCCGAGCCTGGAGGAGGCCGCGGAAATCTCCGGCGCGAGCCCGGTCGCGACCCTGTTCACGGTGACGTTCCCGCTGATCATGCCGGCGATTGTCTCGGGCATGCTGCTGTCGTTCATCGTGATGCTCGGCATCTACGGCATCCCGGCCGTGCTCGGCGCGCCGACCAACCTGAACGTGCTCACCACCTACATCTTCAAGCTCACCAACTGGTCGCCGCCGCTCTACAACACCGCAGCGGCGGTCGCGATCATTCTGATGGTGGTCACGGGGCTCTTGGTCTATCTGCAGCAGAAATTGCTGAGCGGACGCAGCTATACCACCGTCGCGGGCAAGGCGTTCCGGCCGCGCAGCCTCGATCTCGGTCCATGGCGCTGGCTCACTTTCGCGATCGGGATCGTCTACCTCCTCATCGTCGTGGTGCTGCCGTCGCTGGCGCTGATCGTCGCGGCGTTCCGCAAGTTCATGTTCATCCGCGATGTCGCGAGCCTGTTCGACATGCGGCAATATTCGCTGACGCATTTCGAGAGCATCTTCGACAATCCGTTGACGATGCGGTCGATCTACAATGCGGTCGAGGTCGGCGTGATCACGGCTGTTGTCGGCGGCGCGCTTGCCTTTGCGATCGGCTACACCATCCATCGCACCCGCGTCAGCGGCCGCGGTGCCATCGACCTGATCTCGACGCTGCCGGTCGCGATTCCCGGGCTGGTGGTCGGCGTCGCCTATCTCTGGGCCTGGATCGGCGTGCCGGGCGGGCTCTACGGCACGATCTGGATTCTCGCGCTGGCCTTCATTGCGCGCTTCATGCCGGACACCGTGAAGGCGCTGTCGACCTCGTTCCTGCAAATCCACCGCGAGCTCGAGGAGGCGGCCTGGGTCTGCGGCAAGGGCATGCTCGGCACCATCAGGACGATCGTTTTGCCGCTGGCGCGGCCGGGCGTGCTGGCGTCGATGACGCTGCTGTTCGTGCTGGCGATCCGCGAGCTCGGCTCGTCGCTGTTCCTCTACACCAGCAACACCATGGTGATGTCGGTGCTGCTGCTCGACTATTACGAAGGCGGCAATATCGGCAAGACCGCGGCCTTCAGCCTGGTGCAGACGGTGCTGCTCGGTGTCCTGATCGGCGGCGCCAACTGGCTGTCGCGCGGATCAGCGCAGGGCAACGTGGCGCGGACCGGATAACAACGAATAAGGGGAGGATTGCGATGGATAGACGAACCTTCACCACATTGGCCTTGGCAAGCGTGGCGACGCTTGCATTGGCGCCTGCGGCACAGGCGCAGGAGTTCGGCTCGGCGGAGTTGATCGCGGCGGCCAAGTCCGAAGGCAAGCTCGTTTACTACACCGCGAACTTCGCCGAGATCGAGCAGCAGGTCATCAAGGCCTTCAACAAGCGCTTCCCCGAGATCAAGGTCGAGATGGTTCGCGCGCCCGGCGGCCAGCTGATCACCCGCGTCAAGACGGAGGCCGCGGCCGGCAAGCTGATCGCCGACGTCGTCGACCATTCCGACCGCGCGCTGATGCAGCCGCTGGAAGACCTGTTCCAGGATTACGCGCCGCCGAACGCGGCCGATTACGATCCGCACGCGCTGATCTCGCCGAAATACTGGCCGCGCGCGACGATCGCCTGGTCGATCGCCTACAATACCGAGCTGGTGAAGGACCCGCCGAAATCCTGGATGGACCTGACCAAGCCGCAATATGACAAGCTGATCGGGCAGGTGTTCGCGCAGTCCGGCGGCACCACCTGGACGCGGATCATGTTCGAGCGCCAGGTGCTCGGCGAAGACTACTGGGCCAAGCAGGCCGCGACCCATCCGGTGCTGTATCCCTCCGGCGCGCCGACGGCCGATGCGCTGGTGCGCGGCGAGATCGCGATCGCGCCGCTGCTCTACAATGTGATCTACCAAAAGAAGAAGGACGGCGCGCCGATCGAGATCTTCTTTCCGCCTGAAGGCGCTCCGGTCAATCCCTACGCGACCGGCATTCCGAAGACGGCGGCTCATCCCAATGCAGCAAAGCTGTTCCTGAACTGGTGTCTGTCGAAGGAAGGGCAGACCTTCATGATCAAGGAGCTCGGCAATCTCACATCCCTGAAGACGCCGCCGGCATATCCGGAGGGGTTCGATCCAAAGGTGGTCAAGCTCTGGTATCCGAAGTTCGACGAGTATGTGAAGCTGCATGCGGCGTGGGTCGCGGACTGGGACAAGACGTTTGGCTACCGGCAATAGGCTGATGGTGCAGCGATGACGGCGACGCTCGAAGTCACCGATCTCAGGAAGCAGTTCTCGATCGGCCTCCCGGCCATCGACGGCGTCAGCTTTGGCGTGCCGGCCGGGGAGATCGTGGTGCTGCTGGGGCCGTCGGGCTGCGGCAAGACCACGACGCTGCGCTGCGTCGCCGGGCTCGAGCATCCGACCGGCGGCGAGATCAGCATTTCCGGGCGCGTGGTCTCGTCGCCGGCAAGCGGCATCCTCGTGCCGCCGCGTTCGCGCGATCTCGGCATGGTGTTCCAGTCCTACGCGGTGTGGCCGCATATGACGGTGCGGCAGAACGTGATCTATCCGCTGAAGCACCGCAAGATCGGGCGCACCGATGCCGCCCGCATGGTCGAGGAGGCGCTGGCGCTGGTCGGACTGTCCGACTATGCCGACCGGCCGGTGGTGGCGTTGTCGGGCGGCCAGATGCAGCGCGTCGCGCTGGCGCGCAGCATGGTGTACCGGCCGCAACTGTTGCTGCTCGACGAGCCGCTGTCGAACCTCGATGCCAAATTGCGCCTGCGGCTGCGCGACGACCTTCGCGTCATCCTCAAGCAGACCGGGATGACCGCGCTCTACGTCACCCATGACCAGGCCGAGGCGGTCGTGCTCGGCGACCGGATCGGGGTGATGCGCGACGGCAAGCTGTTGCAGATGGACACGCCCGACGTGATCTACAATCGTCCGGCCGATCTGTTCGTCGCCAATTTCACCGGCGCCACCAACGAGCTCGCAGGCACGCTCGTCACATGCAACGGCCGCTATGGCGTGGTCGACTTCGGTAACGGCCGGCAGGGGGAAGTCGCGCTGTGCCAGACGCTCAAGCCCGACGAGAAAGTGCGGATCGCGCTGCGGCCCGAGAACATCGCGATCGGCCGCCCCGACGGCGCCAACACGTTCTCGGCCAAGGTGCTCGACCGCAGATATCAGGGCACCCAGACCGCCTACGGCATCGAGCTGTTCGGCAAACGGCTGGAGGCGATCGAGCTCGGCACCGCCGCGCGCCATCAGGTCGGCGTCGAGGCACAGGTCGCGCTGCCGCGCGAATGCCTGTGGGCCTATCGCGACAGCGGGCCGGCATCGCATGATTAGCGTGACCGCGGCCGTCGTCGGTTCGCAATGATGCGAGGCGGCCCGTGCCGCCAGCGCGCCGCCTAACCTTCCTCCACCAGCGCGCGGATGCTGCGGGCGAGTCCGAGGATGCGCGGCCCGCATTCGCGCTCGATCTGCTCGGCGCTGAAGCGGAAGGAGGGAACGCCGCAATTGACCGACAGGCATTCTCCGGTCGGCGTGCGATAGAGCGGGGCGGCGACGCCGAATATCTCGCGCCGCCATTCGCCGAGCGAGACGGCAAAGCCGCGCTCGCGGCACAATTCGATGTCGGGCAAGGTGCGCTTCTGCACGTAGTCGAACTCGTCGGGGCGCTCGGCCTTGACGCGCGCGACATAGGCGCCGAGCTCGTCCTCGGTGAACAGCGACAGCAGTGCACGCCCGACCGCGGTCGGCGCCAGCGTGCTGACAAAGCCGACGTCGGGCACGTGCGGCGCTGTATCCGTCGTGCGCAACGTCTCGACATAGATGAAGTCGATCCCGAACGGCATCGCGATCGACACCGTGCCGCCGGCATAGGTCGCGAAGTCGCGCATCAGCGGACGTGCCAGCTGACGCACCTTCAGCGCCGACAACACAGGATAGGCGGCGGCGAGCGCGCCCAGCCCGAGCACGAAGCGGCCCTTGCTGTCGCGCCTGAGATAGCCGAGTTGCTCGAGCGTGTAGGTCAGCCGCGACACCGTCGGCCGCGACAGGCCGGTATGCAACGCGAGTTCGGCGTTCGACAATGAGCCGGGATGACGGCGAAACGCCGCCAGCACGTCGAGGCCATGCGCCAGGGTGGTCGCAAAGGACGGGTCCGCCTGAGCCTCGGCATGGGAAGATGCTGTCATACGGAATATTGGTCTCAGACTGCCATATTTGTCAATATATCGGAATGAATTTGCAAATCGTGTTGATATCGGTTTATCTGCCGGGAATAGGACAAGGAACCGCTGGAGCGAGGCGCCTTCCGATGACGATGACCGAGCAAGCCCGAGACGCGAAGCCCGCCGCGATCGACAAGGAGCGGCTGCGCCTGAAGTATCAGGAGGAGCGCAACAAGCGGCTGCGTCCCGACGGCAACGACCAGTATCTCCAGATCAAGGGCCAGCTCGCGCATTATCTCGATGATCCCTACACGCCGGTCACAGAGCGCGCGCCGAAGACCGATCACGTCACCTTCGCCTTCATCGGCGGCGGCTTTGCCGGGCTCGCCACCGCGGCGCGGCTGACCGAGGCCGGGATCAAGGACGTCCGCATTGTCGAGAAGGGCGGCGATTTCGGCGGCACCTGGTACTGGAACCGGTATCCCGGCGCGCAATGCGACACGGCGTCGATGGTCTACATGCCGCTGCTCGAAGAGACCGGCCACATGCCGTCCGAGAAATACGCGCATGCGCCCGAGATCCTCGCGCACTGCCAGCGGATCGGCCGGCAATTCAATCTCTACGACAACGCGCTATTCCATACCGAAGTGACGAGCCTCGATTGGGACGCCGCGCAATCGCGCTGGATCATCCGCACCACGCGGGGCGACGCGTTCACGGCGCAATATGTCGGCATCGGTACCGGCCCGCTGCACGTGCCGAAACTGCCCGGCATTCCCGGTATCGAGCGCTTCAAGGGCCACTCGTTCCACACCAGCCGCTGGGATTACGACTACACCGGCGGCGATCCCAAAGGCGCGCTGATGGAGAAGCTCGCCGACAAGCGCGTCGGCATCATCGGCACCGGCGCTACCGCGGTGCAGTGCATTCCGCACCTCGCGCGCGCCTGCAAGGAGCTCTACGTATACCAGCGCACGCCATCGTCGGTCGATGTGCGCGGCAACGGGCCGATCGATCCCGACTGGTTTGCCGAGATCGCGACGCCGGGCTGGCAACAGCGCTGGCTGGAGAATTTCACCGCCAACCAGGCCGGCGGATCGGCCGAGGAAGATCTGGTGCAGGACGGCTGGACCGACCTGTCGAAGCGGATTCGCGCCAAGATCATGCTGCTGCCGCGCGAGCAGCGCAGCGTGGAAAACATGCGGGCCGCGTTTGAGGATTCCGACTTCGAAAAGATGGAGGAAATCCGCAACCGGGTCGACACCATCGTCCGCGACGTCGACACCGCCAGGAATCTCAAGGCCTGGTACGGCCAGCTCTGCAAGCGCCCTTGCTTCCACGACGCCTATCTGCAGGCGTTCAACACGGCGGGCACCCATCTGGTCGATACCGACGGCAAGGGCGTCGAGGAGATCACCGAGAACGGGATCGTCGTCGCCGGCAAGGAATACGCGCTCGACTGCATCATCTATGCGTCCGGCTTCGAGGTCGGTACCGAGTACAAGCGTCGCGCGGGCTTCGATCTGAACGGCCGCGATGGCGTCAAGCTGTCGGAGCATTGGGCCGAGGGCATGCGCACCAAGCACGGCATCCACGTGCACGGTTTCCCCAACGTATTCTTCGTGCAGCCGACGCAAGGTGCCAATCTGATCTCCAACGTGCCGCACAATCTGACCGAAGCGGCGCGCACCATCGCGCTGATGGTCGGCCACGCGCAGGACAACGGCTTCAAGGAAATCGAGGTCAGCAGGGAAGCCGAGGATCGCTGGGTCGAGCTGCTGCTGACCGGCGTCGGCCGGATGATCGGCGGGCCGGATTGCACGCCCGGCTACTACAACAATGAGGGCCGTGAGCCCGGTCCCGCGGCCAAGCTCAATGTCGGCCATCCCTCGGGCGCGCTGGCCTACTTCAAATATATCGACGGCTGGCGCCGCAGCGGCCAGTTCGAGGGCGTGCAATTCCGCTGAGGGAAGCGCGATCGGAACCGATTTCCGCCAATCGAGGGAGTGCTTGAGTATGGCCCAGACAACCGCAAGCGAAACGTCGCACGAAGGTCCGAAGGCGGCATCCGCGCCGGTCATCGCGCAGCACGCGGCGACGCTGAAGGCGCTGCCGTTCGCCGACACCAGGGACTTCGACGACGCCGCGCGCGGCTTTCTCGGCACCCTCGAGAACGCACGCGTCACTTCGGCCCAGGGCAGGGTGGTCTGGAGTCTCGAGCCTTACGGATTCCTGTCCGAGGAGAAAGCGCCCGCGACCGTTGATCCGAGCCTGTGGCGGCAGTCGCGCCTCAACATGCAGCACGGCCTGTTCGAGGTCGTGCCCGGCGTCTATCAGGTACGCGGGCTCGACATCGCCAACATGACGCTGATCGAGGGCGACAGCGGCGTCATCGTCGTCGACACCCTGACCTCGATCGAAGGCGCCCGCGCCGCGCTCGATCTCTACTTCAAGCACCGCGGCACGCGGCCGGTCGCGGCGATCATCTTCACCCATACTCACACCGACCATTGGGGCGGCGCGCGCGGCGTGCTGGACGACGCCATGCTGGCGGCGAGCGTGCCAATCATCGCGCCGAACCTGTTCATGGAGCACGCCGTCTCCGAGAACATCATCGCAGGACCTGCGATGCTGCGCCGGGCGCAATATCAGTTCGGACCCCTTCTGGCCAAGGGCGCGCGCGGGCAGGTCGATTGCGGCCTCGGCAAGTCGATGGCGGCGGGCTCCGTCGCGCTGCTGCGTCCAACGGACCTGATCATGGCGACCGGCGATACGCGTGTGATCGACGGCGTCGCATTCGAATTCCAGATGGCGCCGAACAGCGAGGCACCGGCGGAGATGCACTTCTTCGTTCCGCGCTATGGGCTGTTGAACCTCGCCGAGAACTGCACGCACAATTTCCACAATCTGCTGCCGTTCCGCGGCGCCGACGTGCGTGACGCGCTGGCCTGGTCGAAATATCTCGGCGAGGCCTTGCGGCTCTGGGACGGCAAGGCCGAGGCGATGTGCGGCCAGCACCATTGGCCGGTGTGGGGACGCGAGCGCATCGGCACGATGATCCGGCAGCAGCGCGACCTCTACAAGTTCGCGCATGACCAGACCATCCGCCTGATGAACCACGGCCTGACCGCGGCCGAAATCGCCGAGACGATCCAGCTGCCGAAGAGCCTGGAAGGCGCCTGGCACGGCCGCGGCTATTACGGCCACATCCGGCACAATGTGAAGGCGATCTACCAGAAATATCTCGGCTGGTACGATGCCAATCCGGTCAATCTCGATCCGCTGCCGCCGGTCGAGTCGGGCAGGAAGTATGTCGAGTACATGGGCGGCGCGGACGCGATCCTGAAACGCGCCGCGGCGGATTTTGCCAAGGGCGAGTTCCGCTTCGTGGCGCAGGCCGTCAGCCATCTCGTGTTCGCCGAGCCTGATAATCAGGCCGCGCGTTCGCTCCTCGCCGACACGCTGGAGCAGCTCGGTTATGCCGCCGAGAGCGCGACCTGGCGCAATGCCTATCTGTTCGGCGCGCAGGAATTGCGCCAGGGCATGCCGAAGGTGCCGGCGCGTCCGTCGATGCCGCGCGAAACGCTGGCCGCGCTCCGCACCTCCCAGCTCTGGGACGTGCTCGGCATCCGCCTCAACGGTCCCAAGGCGGAAGGCAAGCACATCGTCCTGAACTGGCGCTTTTCCGACACCGGCGAGACGTTCGTGCTCAATCTGGAGAATTCAGCCCTGACCTACGTTAGGGGTGCGCAGGCGGCCGATGCGCAGGCAAGCTTCACGCTGGCGCGCAGCGTGCTGGATGAGGTCATCGCCAAGCTGACCACGTTCGCGGACGCCGTCGGCGCCGGCGAGATCATGGTAGCCGGCGAGCCGATGCGCCTCGCCGAGCTGATGGGACTGATGGACGAATTCCCGCGGATGTTCGAGATCGTGGAGCCGAAGCGGGCGGCGGTGACGTAACGGACAAATACTCAGAACGACACCCCTCATCCTGAGGAGCGCGCTCTTGCGCGCGTCTCGAAGGATCGACCGCCCGGCTGGTGGCCGTGCATCCTTCGAGGCGCGCTCGCACCTCGGGATGACGGGATGGCCAGATGTGCTTGCGTCATTGCGAGGAAGCGGAACGACGAAGCAGATTGCTTCGCTTCGCTCGCAATGACAGGAGGGGGCGCCCTCGGGCGCGGTCTCAAATCCCGAGATACGCCGCCTGCACTTGCTTATTGTTGGCGAGCTCGGCGCTGGTGCCCTGCAAGATCACGTTGCCGCTTTCCAGCACATAGGCGCGCTGCACCAGCGACAGCGCGCGGCTGACGTTCTGTTCGACCAAGAGGATCGAGGTGCCCATCTTGTGGATCTCGCCGATCTTCTCGAAGGTCACGTCGGTCATCACGGGAGCTAAGCCGAGCGAGGGCTCGTCCAGCATCAGCAGGCGGGGCTTCAGCATCAGCCCGCGGCCGATCGCGACCATCTGCTGCTCGCCGCCGCTCATGGTGCCGGCGAGCTGTTTTCTGCGGTCGGCGAGCCGCGGGAAGATGCTGTAAACGAGCTCCATCGTGCGCCCGCGATCCGCCTTGGCCTTCGGCGTGTAGGCGCCGATCTCGAGATTCTCCTGCACCGTCATTTCCGGAAACACCTGGCGGCCTTCCGGGACATGCGCGATGCCGAGCTCGGGAATTCGGTAGGGTGGCAGCGTGGCGAGGTCGACGCCGTCGAACGTGACCTTGCCGCCGAACAGCTTGACGAGGCCGGAGATCGCGCGCAGCGTCGTGCTCTTGCCGGCGCCGTTGGCGCCTAACAGGCCGACGGCTTCGCCTTCGCCAATGGAGATGCTGACATCGGTGATGGCAGGGACCGAGCCGTAGCTGGCGCTGATGCGGGAGAGCTCAAGCATGGGCGTCTCCCTGCGCCGGCGGATGCACATAGGAGCCAAGATAGGCGCGGATCACTTCCGGATTCTCCACGATCTCCTTCGGCGCGCCCTCGGCGATCTTCTGGCCGTGGTCGAGCACCACGATGTGGCGGGCCACCGCCATGATCGCGCGCATCACATGCTCGACGATCACGATTGTGAGGCCGCTGGCAGAGAGCTTCTTCACCAGCGCCACCGCCTGGTCGATCTCGGCCGGGTTGAGTCCGGCCATCACCTCGTCGAGCAGCAGGATCTTGGGCTGCGTTGCCAGCGCGCGGGCCATCTCCAGCCGGCGCTGGTCGATGGTGGTGAGGTCCTTGGCCGGGGTCTGCTCCTTGGCGGAGAGGCCGACGAACTCGATCGCCTCGAGCGCCTTGTTGCGCGCGGCCGCGATATGCCGGTCGCGCAGGAACGCGCCGGTCATCACATTGGCGAGCACGGTCATCGCGCCGAACGGCTTTGCCACCTGGAAGGTGCGGGCAAGGCCCAGCGCGCAGACATCATGCGGCTTGAGCCCCACGACCTCGTGACCGAAGGCGAGCACCGAGCCGGAATCCGGCCGGTGAAATCCCGTGATCAAATGAAAGCTCGTGGTCTTGCCGGCGCCGTTCGGCCCGATCAGCGCGACCGTCTCGTTCTCCTGCACCGTGAAGCTGACGTCCTGCACGGCGCGCAGGCCGCCGAAGCGCTTGCTGAGACCCTTGATGACCAGTGCTTCTGCCATCGCGACGACCTCAGGCGCGCGCCGGCTTGCGCCGGGCGGTGCGGTGATAGATGTCGGTCGCGAACCCGATCAGTCCGGTCGGCCGCCACAGGATGACAGCCATCAGGATCAGGCTGTAGACCGTGAGCTGGATGCCGCCGACCGAGCTGCCGAGCCAGCTCTGCAGCAGCGCAGAGGTGGTCTCCAGCAGCACGGTGCCGATCACCGGACCCCACAGCGTGCCGATGCCGCCGACGATCGACACCAGCGCCGCCTCGATCGAGACGTTGAAGCTGAACGCGGTCGCAGGATCGATGAAGTAGATGTATTGCGTGTAGAAGGTGCCGGCGAGCGCGGTCAGGAACGCGCTGATCATGTAGATGTCGCGCTTGACCTTCGGCGCGTTGACGCCGATCGCCTCGGCCGCGTCCTCATCCTCGCCGATCGCGACGAGATAGTAGCCGATCCAGGATTTCTCGATTCTGTGGGTGATCCACAGCCCGACCACGAGCAGGCCGAGCACGACGTAATAGTAAGACGACTTCTCCTCGAACTGCATCATCAGCGGCGCGCTGCCGAGGTTCGGGATCGTGGTGCCTTCGGCGCCCCAGGCGAAGTCGCGGAACTTGAGGAAGATCAGCATCAGCACCTGGGCGGTCGCGATGGTGGCGATGGTGAAATAGGGGCCGCGCAGGCGGAAGCAGAGCCAGCCGATCGGCAGGCTTGCGAGCATCGCGACCACGCCGCCCGCGATCATCCCGATCCAGGGCGAGATGCCGTAGTTCACCTGCATGATGGTCGAGGTGTAGGCGCCGAGCCCGAAATAGGCGGCGTGGCCGAGCGACAGCTGCTTGGCGTAACCGCCCATCAGGTTCCAGGCGACGCCGATGAAGGAGAACAGCAGGATGCGGATGAAGATGTCGATCGCGAATGATGAGGTGACGAGCTGGGGCATGGCGAGCATGACGACGGCCCCGATCGCGAGCCACAGCCATTTCATGTTGCTGGACGTCTGCATCACCGGCCCCTCCTGGCGCCGAGCCCGCTCGGCCTGAACGCGAGCGTCAGCAGCAGCAGCGCGAACACCACGATCAGGCCGGAATCGGCGCCGACGAACTGGATGCCGAGCGATTCCGCGACGCCCATCATCAGGCTTGCGATCAGCGCGCCCATCACGTTGCCGAGCGTGCCCATCACGACGGCGACGAACGCCATCAGCACGAACACCTGGCCGACGAATGGATAGGCTGAATAGAACGGCATCAGCAGCGAGCCGGCGGCGCCCGCGAGCGCCAGCGCGGTGCCGAACGCCACCGCGAACACGCGGTTCGGATTGATCCCCATCAGCATCGCGACGTCGCGGTTCTGCGATGCGGCGCGCATGGCGCGGCCGAGATCGGTGGTGTGCAGGAACACCCACAGCAGCCCGCTCAGCGCCATTGCGACCGCGAAGGCGATCAGTTTCGCTACCGGTATGTACAGCCCGCCGATGTGCCACGCCGCATCCGAATAAGACGTGTGGACGGTGCGGTAGTTGGCGCTGAACAACATCAGCGAGAGATTGAGCAGCAACAGCGACAGCGCGAAGGTCAGGAAGATCTGCGGCATGTCGTTCGGCCCCAGCACCCTGCGGATTAGGAAATGCTGGATCAGGACGCCGGCGAGGAACAGTACCGGCATCGAGACCACGAGCGAAACCAGCGGATCGATGCCGAACTGGGTGGCGAGGAAGAACGAGATATACATCCCGATCATCACGAACTCGCCCTGGGCGAAGTTGACGATCTTGACCACGCCGAAGATCAGCGTGACGCCGATGCTGACAAGCGCGTAGATGCCGCCGATGAGCAGGCCGTTGATCACGGCCTGGGCCAGTGTCTCCCACATGCGATGCGACCGCGGTTCAGGTCTTCATCAGCGGGGCGCGGGCGTCTTCCTTCGGGAAGACGCTGACGAGATCGGTGTTCTGCCACTGCACGCCGACCGGGCGGCCGTAGACGTTCTTGCCGTCCGGCCCGAACTTCACCTTGCCGCCCGGCGCCATCGCAGCAAAGCCCGAGGAGACATCCAGCGTCGAGAGCGCCTCGCGCACCTTCTTGGGGTCGGCGGAGGCGGCGCGCTCCAGCGCGTCGGCCAGCATGAAGGTCTGCGCGACCAGGCCGCCGGCATATTCGAACGCGAACTCGCCGGTGCGCTTCTTGAATTCGACATTCACCTTCTGCGCGTCGTCGCTGACGTCGTGGTTCCAGTGCGCGACGCCCTGCAGGCCCTCGGCGGCATTGCCGACATTCTTGTAGAAGTCCGGCATCACGAAGCCGCCGGAGCCGCCGTTGATCGCGATGTTGAGCCCGACCTGCTTCACGGTGCGCACGATCAGGATGAGGTCATTGAGATAGGACAGTGAGAACAGCGTGTTGGCGCCGGAGGCCTTGACCTTGTTGATCAGCGGGCTCGCGTCGGTGAAGCCGGCCGAGTAGGGCTCGAACATCACGATCTCGACGCCTTCGCCCGGCGCCAGCTCCTTCAGCCCGTTCGAGGTCGAGGTGCCGAACGCGGTGTTCTCGAAAATGACGGCGACCTTGGCCTGCTCGCTGACCAGCTTGGCCATCTGCAGCTGCGCCTTGGCAAACTGCGAGGCGCGCGCGAACGGCGTGAAGGTGTAGGTGCGCCCCTTGTTGAGCTGGTCGGAGCTCGATCCGGTGATGATCGGGACCTTCGCCCGTTCGCAGACTTCGCTCGCGATCAAGGTCAGCGCGCTGGCATAGCAGCCGTGGATCGCCGACAGCTTGTTGCCCGTGATCAGGCGGTCGGTCTCGGTGCGCGTCACCGTGGTGTCGCTCTGCACGTCCGAGACGATGAGGTTGAGCTTGGCGCCGCCGAGCGACTTGATGCCGCCGGCCTCGTTGACCATGTCGACCGCGAGCTTGGCCGCAGCCACGCAGCCGACGCCGATCTGCGCCATGCTGCCGGTGGTCGGATAGAGTGCGCCGATGTTGATCGGGTCGGCCGCCCAGCCGCGCAGCGGAACGGCGCCGAACGCGCCTGCCGCCAGCACGCCGCCGGTCTTGGCGAGGAATTTGCGGCGGTTCAGCTTCTTTGGTGAGGCTTTGGACGATGCGGCATTATTAATGGCCGACGGCTTGCGGTCCCCTGTCATGGCGTTCCCCCCCTGCGCGATCACGGCACGGTTGCTCCGTCCGCTCGCTTATTATTTTTGCTCAAGCGCGGCGCATAAGAGCACGTAATTCGGCGTTCGCAAAGGCGATATCAGCCGAACTTATGGGGAATCCTTGTCATCGCTGGTGCGTCGCAGCAATCGCGCGACGCGCGCAAGCGGATTGTTTTGCTGCGTGAGAGTTGCCGCCGCACACGACGGTATTATTGACAATCGAACGACCCGACGGACCGGCACGGATGGTGCCGGCCGGCCCGCCGGATCATTCGATCGGCCGCTGCAACTGCTACTCCGCGCTGGCCACCAGCTTGAAGCGCGGCTCGGCTTCCATCAGGCTGCGATAGGCCGCAAGATAGTCCAGCGCCATGCGCCGCGCCGTGAAGCGCGTCTCGAACTGCTTGCGGATCGCGGCGCGGTCGAGCGTTCCAAGGCGGCCGACGGAGGAGATCGCGCTGATCACGTCCTCGACGATGAAGCCGGTCAGCCCATCGTCGATGATCTCCGGAACCGAGCCGCGGTTGAAGGCGACCACCGGCGTCCCACAGGCCATGGATTCGATCATGACGAGGCCGAACGGCTCCGGCCAGTCGATCGGCAGCAGGAGGCCCAGCGCGCCGCTGAGGAAGTCCGACTTCTCGTGATCGCTGATCTCGCCGATGAACTCGACCAGCGGATTGTTCTCGATCATCGGCCGGATCAGCTCGTCGTAATAATCCTGGTCGGCGCGATCGACCTTGGCCGCGATCTTGAGCGGAATGCCGCAATGGGTCGCGATCTTGATGGCGCGGTCGACGCCTTTCTCCGGCGCGATGCGGCCGAGCACGGCGAGATATTCCTGTTTCGCCGGCTTCGGCGTCAGCAGGGTCTCCGGCAGGCCGTGATGGATGGTCGTCACCCAGTTCGCCTGCGGCACCGGCCGCCGCTGCGCGTTGGAGATCGAGATGACGGGCATCTTGGAGAAGGTGTTGAAGACCGGCTGATGCTCCGGCAGGTCGAGCCGTCCGTGCAGCGTGGTCACGAATGGCGTCGGCTGCCGGTGGAACAGCGACCAAGGATAATAGTCGAGATGGAAGTGGAGGAAATCGAACTCCTCGTCGTCACATTTCTGCCGCACCCGCTCCAGCAGCACCATGTGGAGCGCATTGGGATCGCGGACCGAGCCGTCGAGCCGCAGTGCCTTCGGCCAGGTCGCATCGAGCTTCGCGGAGGTTTGAGAGTCGCCGCTGGCAAACAATGTCACGTCGTGTCCAAGGGCTACCAGCTCCTCCGTCAACCAATGCACCACCCGCTCGGTGCCGCCATACAGCTTGGGTGGAACAGCCTCCGTCAACGGAGCTACCTGCGCGATGCGCATCTCACCATCTCCTCTTTGTAATGTGGAATGAACTACCCTCAGCCCTCAGATGGCACCGACATGCCAAAGACGGGAACGTTCTCGCACGTGCGAGGTTCCTTAGATGTGGGAGATCTGTCGCTTCTTTCTTCCATCACACTGTGGTCTTGCTGATGCCATCACGCTCCAACAGGTTTTTGCCTATGCCAGCGTTGCAAAATTGTTGCGCAGTGATGGCTGCATCAAGGAATCCCACCGCCGCCCTTCACGTCATCGTGCGCGAGAGCTTCGACTAAAACTTTCTCGTTCACCTTCAACAGCTTTGCAGGACGTCATGGACCATCTGTCAGGATACGCGCATCGTCCGTTTCCCTTTGTGTTGCGCTATCTGCGCCGGCGTCTGCCGTCGCATGTTGTGATTTTGTCAGCCGTGGTTGCGGCGGTTGCCTGTTCGGTAGGCACGCAATACGGCGTGAAGAATCTGGTCGATGCGTTGTCGGCGGGGCCGTCGGCTGCGAACGGCGTATGGCTGGCATTCATTCTGCTCATGTCGCTGATCGCGGCCGACAACTTCCTGTGGCGGATCGCGAGCTGGACGGCGAGCTTTACCTTTGTCAGCATCACCGGCGATCTTCGCCGGGACATATTTCGTCATCTGACCGGGCATGCGCCGAGCTACTTCTCGGACCGGATGCCCGGCATGCTGACGAGCCGCATCACGGCGACGTCGAATGCGGTGTTCACCGTCGAGAACATGTTCGTCTGGAACGTGTTGCCGCCCTGCATTGCGACCTTCGCGGCGATCACCCTGGTTGGAACAGTCAGCGTGACAATGTCAGCAGTGCTGATACTGATCGCGGGAACCATGGTGGTGGCCATGTTCCGCATCGCCGCCGCCGGCCGGCCGCTGCATGACGATTTCGCCAACAGGGCGGCTGCCGTGGACGGCGAAATGGTCGACGTCATCAACAACCTGCCGCTGGTACGCGCGTTCTGCGGCCTCGGCTATGAGCACGAACGCTTCGATGCGACCGTCAATCGGGAACTCGTCGCGCGCGGCCGTTCCCTGCGCTACCTCGAGAAGCTTCGTCTCATTCACGCCGGCGTGACCGTGATTCTGACCATCGCAATGCTGGCCTGGGCGCTCAGTCTCTGGCAGCAGGGCGCGGCGACCACCGGCGACGTCGTGCTGGTCTGCACGCTCGGCATCTCGATCCTCAGCGCCACCCGTGATCTCGCGGTCGCGCTGGTCGACGTCACCCAGCATGTCGCGCGGCTGACCGAGGCGCTGGCGACGCTGCTGCAGCCGCACGAGCTGAAGGACCATCCGGAGGCCGAGGCGCTGGTGAAGAGCGGCGCCGCGATCGCCTTCAACAACGTCACCTTCGGCTATCCCGGCGGCGAGAAGATCTTCGAGCGGTTCAGCCTGCGCCTCCAGCCGGGCCAGCGCGTCGGCCTCGTCGGGCAGTCCGGCGGCGGCAAGTCGACGCTGTTCACGCTGCTCCAGCGCTTCTACGACGTCGACGAGGGCAGCGTCACCATCGACGGCCAGGACATCTCGCGCGTCACCCAGCAGAGCCTGCGCGCGGCAATTTCGGTCGTGCCGCAGGATATCTCGCTGTTCCACCGTTCGATCCTGGAGAACATCCGCTACGGCCGGCCGAACGCGACCGACGACGAGGTGCTGCGCGCGGCGATCGCTGCGCGCTGCGACTTCGTCGAGAGCCTGCCTGACGGCCTCGACACCATGGTCGGCGACCGCGGTGTCAAGATGTCCGGCGGCCAGCGCCAGCGCATCGCGATCGCGCGCGCTTTCCTGAAGGATGCGCCGATCCTGCTGCTGGACGAGGCGACTGCCGCGCTCGACAGCGAGTCCGAGGAGGCGATCCGCGAGGCGCTGTCGCGCCTGATGCGCGGCCGCACCGTGATCGCGATCGCGCATCGGCTGGCGACGCTGCGCAATTTCGACCGCGTGGTTGTGCTGCAGGGCGGCCGGATCGTCGAGGACGGTCCGCCCGACATCCTCGTGAAGGGAAGGGGCCCCTACCGCGATCTGGTCGCGCGTGAGATGGGCCGCCTTTCCACCAGCGCGGCCTGACCCCGCGTCGTCAAGTGCGTTTGTGCGTTCCGGTGCGTTCGTTCGAACCAGGATACGGGCCAAGCAAGTCGCCAGAGGTTCAGATGGCAGCTGACGTCGTTACGCAGATCATCACCGCTCGCATCACGGAGCACGTCGCCGAATCGCCGTTCTATATCCCGATGACGGGGCCGTCGGCGCGGCCACGGCGTTCGCTCAAGCACGACGACACTTTCATCGTGCTCGACAGCCATGGCGACATCGGCGCATCCGCCGGCGGGCCGGACGGCCTGTTCCATCACGATACGCGCTACCTCGCGCGACTCGAACTCGTGCTCGACGATCTCCAGCCGCTGCTGCTCGGCTCGAACCTGCGCGACGACAATTCGGCGTTGACCGTCGATCTCACCAATCCGGACATCTATCGCGACGACCGTCTGACCCTGCAGAAGGACCTGCTGCACATCGTGCGCACGATCTTCCTGTGGCGCGGCACGGCCTATCAGCGCATCGGCGTGCAGAACCATGGCGACCAGCGCAGCAGCGTCGACCTGACGCTGTTGTTCGGCAACGACTTCGCCGACTTGTTCGAGGTCCGCGGCGAGCGGCGGCCGCGCCGCGGGATCGGCTCGAGCAAGCTGCTCGGCCCGACCGACGTCGTGCTGGAATATGTCGGGCTCGACGAGCAATCGCGGATCACCGCGCTGCATTTCGATCCGCGGCCGACACGGTTGTCGGTCAACGCGGCGACCTATCATTTCGATCTCGAGCCCGGACGGGTGACGTCGCTGTTCGTAGCGGTCTCCTGCAACAAGCCGATCATGCAGAAGCCGGTGCGGTTCTTCCCGGGGCTGCTGGCGCACCGCCGCGAGATGCGGCAGTTGACCATGGGCGCGGCCAGCATCGAGACCTCCAACAACATCTTCAACGAGGTGCTGTGCCAGGCCATGGCCGACCTCAACATGCTGATGACCGAGACGCCGCAGGGGCGATACCCCTATGCCGGCATTCCCTGGTACTCGACGACGTTCGGTCGCGACGGCCTCATCACCGCGCTCCAGATGCTCTGGGTCGATCCGCGGGTCGCCAAGGGCGTCCTGCGCCGGCTCGCGCATTTCCAGGCCACGGCGGTCGATCCGCTCGCGGACGCAGCGCCCGGAAAGATCCTGCACGAGATGCGGGGCGGCGAGATGGCGGCGCTCGGTGAGGTGCCCTTCGCGCATTATTACGGCAGCGTCGATTCGACCGCGCTGTTCGTGCTGCTCGCCGGGCTCTATCTGGAGCGCACCGGCGATCTGGACACGCTGCGCGAGCTGTGGCCCGCGGTCGAGGCCGGCTTGCAATGGATCGACGGCCCTGGTGATCCTGACCAGGACGGGTTCGTCGAATATCAGCGCGCGACCGAGAAGGGGCTGGCGAACCAGGGTTGGAAGGATTCCTACGACGCGATCTTCCATGCCGACGGACAGCTTGCTGAGGGCAATATCGCGCTTGCGGAAGTCCAGGGCTACGTCTTTGCTGCCAAGCAGCTTGCCGCGCGCGCGGCGCGCAAGCTCGGCTTTGCCGACAAGGCCGCGAAGCTGGACGCCGAGGCCGAGCGGCTGCGCGAGCGGTTCGAGCAAGCATTCTGGTGCGAGGAGCTTGGCACCTATGCGCTTGCGCTGGACGGCGAGAAGCGGCCCTGCAAGGTGCGAACCTCGAATGCCGGCCAGACGTTATTTTCCGGCATGGTGCGGGAAGACCGCGCGCGACGGGTCGCCGCCGACCTGATGAGCCAGAAGTTCTTTTCCGGCTGGGGCATCCGCACCGTCGCGCAGGGCGAGGTGCGCTACAATCCGATGTCCTATCATGACGGGTCGATCTGGCCGCACGACAATGCGCTGATTGCGCTCGGGCTCGCGCGCTACGGCCTCAAGCATTCGGTGGCGCATGTCTTCAAGGGGCTGTTCGATGCCGCGACCTATATGGATCTGCGCCGGCTGCCCGAATTGTTCTGCGGCTTCCGGCGCGAGAAGCGGCGCGGCCCGACGCTCTATCCGGTCGCCTGCGCGCCGCAGGCCTGGGCCAGCGCGACGCCGTTCACGCTGCTGGAGGCGGCGCTCGGCCTCGAGTTCGACGTGGCGCGCGGCGAGATTCGCCTGCGCAATCCGCATCTGCCGGCGTTCCTCAACGAGGTGATGCTGCGCGACCTCAGGCTTGGCGCTTCCAGCGTCGATCTGAGGCTGCGCCGCCATGGCGACGAGGTGTCGCTGGAAGTGTTGCGCACGCGCGGCCAGATCCAGGTGTCGATCGTGCTGACGCATTGAGCGTCGTCACGCGACATGCGTGCGCTAGGGAAATCGCGGGGAGAGTAACATGCGTCCGAGGATTATCATGATGCTGGTCGCAGCGGCGCTGCTGGCATGCGCTGGTGTCCGTGCCGCCGATGACGAAGCACCGGCGCCTGCACCATCGCCGCCGGCAGCCCAAGCGCCGCCAGCAGCCTCTGCGGCGCCGAAGGAGCAAGCCAAGGAACCCTCAAAGGAATCGTCCAAGGAACCGTCGCCGCCGCCGTCGGTGACCGTGATCGGCGCGCGCGATGCGCACGGCGTGCTCGGCCGCGACGTTCGCAGCGCCGCCGGCGAGGACATGGGCCGCATCGTCGACGTCATCGTCGATCGCACCGGCCATGTGCGGGCCGCGGCGATCGATTTCGGCGGCTTTCTCGGCGTCGGCAGCCGCAAGATCGTGGTGGACTGGAACGCGCTGCGCTTCGCCGGTGTTTCCAGCAAGAGCGACAGCATCACGCTGGACCTCAACAAGCAGCAGGTGAGCGCTGCGCCCGAGTACAAGGAAGATACGCCGCTGATCGTGCTGGGCGCGGCGGGAAGCCTGCATCCATGGGATTACGAACATTAGGGGGGTAGAGCTGGTCGCGCGTCCGAACTCTTCTTTAGAGACGGTTGGCGACGGTCGTGGCGAGCGATCAGCCGGCAGCACCAACGTTGTGTCAATTGTCCCCGATCAGCCCACTCCGGAGGAATCGCGCGGGCCGTCGCGGGAAAGTCAGCGCGGCCTCGACTGGTTCATCTTCTTCCTCGCCGACGTGCAGACCGGCTTCGGTCCCTTCATCGCAGTCTATCTGACGACGCAGAAATGGACCCAGGTCGAGATCGGCCTCGTGCTGTCAATCGGCGGCATCATCGGCCTCTTGGGCCAGATGCCCGGCGGGGCGATCGTCGATGCGGCGCGCTCGGAGCGGGTCGTCGCGGGCTGCGCGGTGGCCGCGATCGGCGCCAGCGCGCTGGCCTACGCGCTCTGGCCGATCTTTCCCGTGGTGACGCTCGCCGCGACGCTGCACGCGCTCGCGAGCTGCGTGCTCGGGCCGGCGATCGCCGCGATCAGCCTTGGCCTCGTCGGCCCGCTCGCGATCGGCGAGCGGCTCGGCCGCAACGCGCGGTTCGCCTCGCTGGGCAACGGCGTCGCGGCGGCGGTGATGGGCACCGCGGGCTATCTCCTGTCGAGCCGCTCGGTGTTCCTGGTCACCTTCCTGCTCGCGATCCCGACGCTGTTGTCGCTGGCCCGGATCCGCGAGCGCGAGATCGACATCGCCCAGGCCCATGGCGAGGTGAAACGGGAAGTCCCCGACAAGCGCGCCACCAGCGTGTTCGCGCTGGTGCGGCAGCGGCCGCTGCTGATCTTCGCCGGCGCGATGATGCTGTTCCAGCTTGCCAATGCCGCGATGCTGCCCTTGATGGCGGGCGTGGTGACGACCCGGTCGAGCCAATGGGCGCCGGTCCTGATCGCGGCCTGCATCATTGTGCCGCAGGCCATCGTCGCTTTGTCCTCGCCCTCGGTCGGCCGCATAGCCCAGATCCGGGGCCGGCGGCCGCTGCTCCTGATCGCATTCGTCGCGCTGGCGGTCCGCGGCCTTTTGTTTGCAACCGTGCGTGATCCCTATCTGCTGGTCATCGTGCAGATTTTCGACGGCATCACCGCGGCGATCTTCAGCGTAATGGTTCCGCTGATCGTGGCCGACGTCGCCTTCGGCAGCGGTCATTTCAACCTGGCGCAGGGGATCGTGGGGACTGCGACCGGCATCGGCGCATCGCTGAGCACGGTGCTCGGCGGCTATGTCAGCGACAAGTTCGGCAGCAGCACGGCCTTCATGGGGCTAGCCGGGATCGCCGCGTTCGGGCTGTTCGTGATCTGGCTGGTGATGCCGGAGACGCGGCGGACGGCATGATGGCAGGGCGCAACCGCGGCACCATTGGCCGCCGCCGACCAGACCCGGGATGCGGCTACGGGCCCGTTTTGCTGCGCGGCACCCTTCCTCCTGCATGTGCCGTCATATATGAGTGAATACATAAGTGATTTGCTGCTGGAACGAGTCCGATGGTCCCCAGGAGCGAGTTCGCGCGTTGGACCGTGGCGGCGATTAATCAATCCAAAATCGCGGTCTGGTACGGGATTGACGGAGCGCGGGCAGGCATTTCGACCGAGGAGCGGCATGGTACATCGAACGACGACGGCGCAAACCACCGGAGCGATGCGGCGTTGGGGCCAACCCGCCTTTGTGACTTTCGCAGCGATGGTCACACTTGCGTCACTGACCGGTGGCGTCGCGGCGAAAGAGCAGCGTACCGCGGCGGCCGTCGAGGCGACCGCGCCGCGCACCGCCGGCGATCCGATCATGGCGATCGTGTCGATCAAGAGCCAGCAGGTCACTTTCTACGACGCCGACGGCTGGATCATGCGCGCGCCGGTGTCGACCGGCACCACGGGCCGCGAGACGCCGGCCGGCGTGTTCGCCATCGTCGAGAAGGACAAGGACCATCGCTCGACCATGTATGACGATGCCTGGATGCCGAACATGCTGCGCATCACCTGGAACGGCATTGCCCTGCATGGCGGACCGCTGCCCGGCTATGCCGCCTCGCACGGCTGCGTGCGCATGCCGTTCGGCTTTGCCGAGAATCTGTTCGACAAGACGAATATCGGGATGCGTGTGATCATCTCGCCGCACGACGCGGCCCCGGTCGATTTCACCCATCCGGCGCTGTTCGTGCCGAACGCGCAAGCCATCGCGGCCGCGCCGGCGCGCGCCGATAAGCTCAGCCGCGAAGCCGCGGATGCCGCCAAGGCGGCCGACGAGGCGAAGAAGGCCTCGGTGGCCGCGACCAAGGAAGCCGCACTGTTCACGCCGGCGTCGCTGCGCAAATTGCAACAGATCAAGACCCGTGCCGACGCTGCGGTTGCGTTGGCCGACAAGACGCTCGCCGCGGCCAAGACCGACCAGGCCAAGGCGCGCGCCGAGGATCTTAAGCAGAAGGCGGTGGCCAAGGCCGCGGAAGCGACCACGCAGTTCGAGGCCGCCCAGGGCGACGCCAAGCCGAAGCTCGACGCCGCAGCCGCCGCCAAGGACGCCGCCAAGGCGGCCGAGACCAAGAAAGCGGATAGCCAGAAGGCGGCGACCGACGCGAAGCTCGCAGGCGAGCCGGTCTCGGTCTACATCAGCCGCGCGACGCAGAAGCTCTACGTGCGGCGGAACACGCACAAGCCGGCGCCCGATGGCGGCGGCGAGGTGTTCGACACCAGCATCGAGGTTCCCGTCACGATCCGCAATCCCGACCAGCCGCTCGGCACGCATATCTTCACGGCGATGGCGCGCAACAACGCGGGCGGCCTGCGCTGGACCGAGGTGTCGATCGACGACGGCGACAACGCCAGGAATGCGCTCGACCGTGTCACCATCCCGCAGGATGTGCTGGATCGCATCGCGCCGACTGCCGTTGCCGCGCTCGTCGATCGTCGTCTCGGATGAGCCCCTGAGCAGCGAGACCAATTACCGCACCGAGTTCGTCGCGGTGCTGAGCAACGAGCCGCAGGGCGGTTTCATCACGCGCAAGCCGACCCGGCCCATGATGAACGACGACATGGTGGCGAGCGGGGACGACGGCTTCGGCTTCTTCAGTCAGCGCAGCTGGAATCCCCAGTCGGGCACCCAATACGGCACCCCGTATGGCAGTCCCCAATACAGCAATCCCCAGATTTACGGTAATCCGCAAGCCGCCAATCCGCGCCGGCGCGGCGGCCAGTACTTCTGGCAATCGCAACAGGACTGGTAGCAGAGCGGCGAGGACGTAGGCCGCAATGAGCGGCCGCGGGGCCACATCAGCATTGCAGCGTTGGGCGGCGTGGTGCCGCCGCCCAATCGCATTGCGCGGTTGCCACGTCTTACGGGCGGGCTTCCAAGATCAGGTTGAACGGCGTTTCCGCGGCGCGGCGGAACCGCGAGAAGCCGCCTTGGCGCGCCACCTCGCGCAGCCTTGCCTCTCCAGCCTGCGCGCCGAGCGCGAGCCCGACCTCCTGGTCCAGCGACGCCGGCGTGCAGATCATCGTCGAGGCGGCGTAGTAGACGCGCCCGATCGGATTGAGGTTGTCCTCCAGCCGGTCGTTGGCGAACGGCTCGATCAGCATGCAGGTGCCGTCGTCGGCGAGGGTGGAGCGGGTGTGCTTGAGGGCGCCGACCGGATCGCCCATGTCGTGCAGGCAGTCGAAGAAGCACACCAGGTCATAGCCCTTGGCCGGGAATGTCTTGGCGGAGTGCGTTTCGAAATGAACGCGGTCCGACAGTCCCGCTTCCCGCGCGGACTTCCGCGCCGCCTCGATCGATCCGTCGTGATAGTCGAAGCCGTAGAAGGTTGATTTCGGAAACGCCTCCGCCATCAATCGCGTCGAGACGCCGTGCCCGCAGCCGACGTCGGCGACGACAGCGCCTTTCTTCAGCTTGTCGACGACGCCCTCGAGCGCCGGCAGCCATTCCTGCACCAGATAGTGCTTGTAGCTGGTACGGAAGAAGCGGGCGGTGCCGCAGAACAGGCACTCGCTGCGCCTGTTCCAGCCGACGCCCTTGCCGGTCTTGAAGGCGTCGGTAATCTTTGGCTCATCGAGAAAGGTCGCGCCGACCAGGCTTCCGACGGCGCCGAGGAAGACCGGGCTGTCCTCGTCGGCCAGCGCGAGCGCCTGCTCGGGCAGCATCGAGAATTTTCCGGATGCCTTGTCGTACTCGATGTAGCCGGAGGCCGCCTGCGCCGACAGCCACTCCTGGATGTAGCGCTCGGATGTTCCCGTCGCCTTGGCCAGGGCCGCGGCATTCATCGGCCCGCCCTGCGCGAGAGCCCTGTAGAGCCCGAGCTTGTCGCCCAGGAGCATCAGCGAGGCGTTCATCGCCGCGCCGACATCGCCGATCATCTTTCCCATGAATGAATTGAGGCGCTCTTCGTTGACGTCCATGATGTTCCTCCATCGCAATCGCGTTTGGCCAAAAGTCATCATTCGCAATTTCACGCATGCGTCGTCGTCCAGTCGTGGGGCGATGTGATCGCCTGAAAGGTTCGGTGCAATGACCCGATTGTTACTGGGCCGGTGGGATCCCACAGCCGCCGGGCTTCACAAGCCCGCGAGGCGGGCCGCCTACGCCATCACGCGCGGCATGACCAGCCGTTTGTACAGCGTACCGTAGCAGGCGGCCGACAGGTCCCAGCTGTAGGATTTGGCCATCGCGCTGGAGCGCATGGCGTTGAGCCGGTCCTTGGCGCGGTAGGCGTCGAAGGCGCGCCTGACGCCGCCAAGGAAGGATTCCGCCGACGGCTTCGAAAACAGGAATCCGGTCTCGCCGTCGGTGATGGTCTCGGCGAGGCCGCCGGTCTGGTGCCCGATCGGCAGCGAGCCGAAGCGCTGGGCATACATCTGGCTGAGGCCGCACGGCTCGAAGCGCGACGGCATCAGCGTGAAGTCGCTGCCGGCGAAGATGCGGCGAGCCTGGGCGTCGTTGAAGCCGATGATCACGCCGATCGCATCGGGCCGGCGGCGATGCGCGGCCACCAGCGCATCCTCGATGGCGGGCTCGCCGGAGCCGGTGACCACGATCTGCCCGCCGGCGTCGACGATCTCGTCGGCCGCGGACAGCACGAGGTCGATGCCCTTCTGGTGCACGAGCCGCGCGACGATGCCGAACATCGGGCCGCGCGAGACCGCAAGCCCGAACTGGCGGCGGACATAGTCGGCGTTGGCCTGCTTGCCCTTCCAGTCGCCGGCGCCGAACTGCTGGGCGAGCTGGGCGCAGGAGCGCGGGTCCCAGCTCTCGTCGATGCCGTTGAGGATGCCGGTGAGCTCGGCTGCATCCGAGCGCACGCGAAGCAGGCCTTCGAGGCCGCAGCCGAGCTCCGCGGTCGTGATCTCCCTGGCATAGGTCGCGCTTACCGTGGTGAGGTGCGAGGCGTAGACCAGCCCGGCCTTGAGGAAGGAGACCTGGTCGTAGAACTCGACGCCGTCGATGTGGAAGGAGCTCTCCGGTGCGCCGATCCGCCGCAGCGAGTCCTTCGGGAAGAGGCCCTGATAGGCGAGGTTGTGAATGGTCAGGATCGACGGAATCCGCGCGTTGCGCCAGGCGAGGTAGGCCGGTGTGAGCGCGGCCTGCCAATCGTTGGCGTGTACGAGGTCCGCTGCCCAATTCTTGTCCAGCATCCCGGCTGCAAGTTCGGCAGCGGCGGAGGCAAAGCGGCCGAAGCGGATGTCGTTGTCGGGCCAGTCGCGTCCGGCCTCGTCGCCATAGGGATTGCCGGGCCGGTCGTAGAGCTGTGAGCACAACAGCACATAGACCGGCAGGCCGTCCTTAGTCGCGGCCCGGCCGAGCGAGCAGGCCGGCATCTCCGCGAGCGCTCGGCATTGTCCAACGATTTCAATATGCGTGAACTGTTCGACCACATCCCGGTAGCCGGGAAGCATGATCCGGACGTCGCTCCAGGGGCGGAGCGCCCGCGGAAGGGCAGCGGAAACGGCGGCGAGCCCGCCCACGCGGACGAAATCGTCCATCTCCGTCGTGACGAATAAGACCTTCAACAAGCGCCCTCGTTCCAGCCCGTGACATGGCTATGCAAGATCGGGTCCAATCTGCCTTTGAGTAAAATGCAAGACGGCCCGCGCTCCCGGTCTGGACGAGACGCTTTCCTGCCAGGGCGGCTCACTTTAGGGTCACGCGACGCCGAACAACCAATGACGAAGGTGGAGGAAGCCTTGCCGACGACCATAGCCGCTGACGATGAGGGGAATTTGACACGGAGCTTCGACGGCCTTCGTGTGCTGGATTTCTCGACCACCATCGCCGGCCCCCATTGCACGCGGATGCTCGCCGACATGGGCGCCGAGGTCATCAAGATCGAGACGGACGGCGGAGAGACGATGCGGACCCGGCCACCGCTGCGCAACAATTGCTCGACGGCGTTCGGCCAGCTCAATATCGGCAAGAACAGCCTGGTGCTCGACCTGAAGTCGCCGGCCGGCGTCGAAGCCGTGCGCCGGCTGATCGCCACCGCCGACGTGCTGGTGGAGAATTTCCGTCCCGGCGTGATGCGGCGGCTGAAGCTCGATTACGCCTCTATCCGCGACATCAATCCGAGGCTGATCTACTGCTCGATCTCCGGCTACGGCCAGACCGGCCCCTCGGCCGAGCTGCCGGCCTACGCGCCCGTGATCCATGCGGCCTCCGGCTACGACATGGCGCATCTGGCCTACCAGCCGGGCCGCAACCGTCCCGATTATTGCGGCATCTACCATGCCGACGTCGTCACCGGCGTCTACGGCTTCGGCGCGATCGCCTCGGCGCTCTATCAGCGCACGCGCACCGGCAAGGGCCAGCACATCGACGTCTCGATGCTGGAATCGATGCTCAGCCTGACCCTGAACGAGTTGCAGTGGTCGCAATTCGAGGTGAAGCAAACCCAGCGCCCGATGTTCGGTCCGATCGAAACCACCGACGGCTACGTGATGGTGGCGATCGCCAGCGAGAAGACGTTCCAGAACCTGATGCAGGTGATCGGCCGTCCCGATTGGGTATCCGATCCGCGCTTCGCCAAATATTCCGATCGGCGGGAGAACTGGGCGGGCCTGATGGAGGGCGTTGAGGCGTGGTCGCGCTCGGTCAGCACGCAGGCCTGCCTTGCCGCGCTCAACGAGTATGGCGTGCCGTCATCGGCCTATCGCACTGTGCGCGAGGCGCTCGCCGATCCACAAATCGCCCATCGCGGCGCGCTGGCCGAGGTTGCGGACGGCGGCGGCAGCTTCAAGGTGCTCAATCTGCCGTTCCGCATGTCCGGCGCCACGGTCGGTGCGCGCAAGCGGATGTCGACGCTCGGCGAGCACACGCTGTCCTATCTGAAGGAGATCGGGCTCTCCGAGGATCAGATCGCGGGCTTCGCAGCGCAACCGGCAAAGACGGCGCGTCATTAAGCCTGCGGCTTTTTCATCCGTATTACGGTCTTGTCGCGCGCGGCGATTCCGGACAATCTGCCGCCCAACACACGACGATCCGGAACACCGGACGTCGCCCACCTGGGAGGGAGCATTGATGAAGCCGGTCGGGCGCGCGCACACGGTTGCGCGCATATTTCTTGTGGCGGGATTGGGTGCAGCGGCGTTCGCTGCACCGGCCCATGCGCAGAAGCAGGGCGGCACGCTCACCGTCGGCCAGGAACTGGACATTCCGGGCTTCGATCCGCTCAAGGTCGGCGTTTACGATACCTCGGCCAACACCGCGGCCGCCGCGATCTTCGACACGCTGACCACCCTCGACGACAAGGGCGAGGCCGCGCCAAAGCTCGCGGTGTCCTGGACCCATTCCGACGACTACAAGAGCTGGACCTTCAAGCTGCGCCAGGGCGTGAAATTCCACGACGGCACGCCGTTCAACGCGCAGGCCGTCAAGGAGAACTTCGACCGGCAGAAGGATCCCGCCAACAAGTGCCGCTGTGCGTTCTACATCACCAACGTCAAGAGCGTGGACGTCATCGATGACCTCACGGTGCGCTATAATTTCAGCGACCCGGCGGTGAACTTCCCGGCGACGCAATCCATTCAGAGCTCCAACAATGTTATGCATTCTCCGACCGCCTGGAAGACCAGGGGTGACGACTACAATCGCAATCCCGTGGGCACCGGTCCCTATATCCTGAAATCCTGGACCGCGGGCGATCGCATGGTACTTGAGAAGAATCCCAATTACTGGGACAAGAGCCGTCCCTATCTCGACCGCATCATCCTGAAACCGCTGCCTGACGCGCAGTCGCGCTTCGCCTCGCTGCAATCGGGCGAGGCCGACATCATCTGGGACGACGAGAACGACGCCGACAACATCATGAAGGCGCAGAAGGACAAGAGCCTGACGGTTCACTCCTATGCCGGCTCCGGCGCGCAGGTCTACGCCTTCAACACCAAGGTCGCGCCGTTCGACGACGTCCGCGTGCGCCAGGCGCTGGTGATGGCGATCGATCGTCCGAAGATGTCGCAGGCGATCAGCAACGGTCTGAGCCGGCCCGCGAGCAATCCTTATGGCGACGGCTCCTGGGTCAAGTGCAAGGACGACGGCGCGCTGCCGGAGGACACTGCGAAGGCCAAGGCGCTGCTCAAGGACTACGGCAAGCCGGTTGATTTCAAGATGATCGTCTCGGCGACGCCGCGCGGCCGTACCATCGGCCAGGTGCTCCAGCAGTTCTGGAAGCGCGTCGGGGCCAACATGGAGATCGAGCAGGTCGATCAGGCCACCATTCCGTCGCGCGCCTTCACCCGACAATTCCAGCTGACGCCGTGGCGCATCGTCGATCTCGCCGATCCCGATCCGCAGATGTACGCGAATTTCCGCAGCGGCAGCCCGCTGGCGCTGGCGAACTTCTCCGACCCGGAACTCGACCGCCTGCTGGAGCATGCGCGAACCACCGCCGATACCGCCAAACGCACCGAGGATTACTGCGCCATCAGCCGCCTGATCAACAAGGAGGCGATCTGGTTCTGGACCTTCCAGAACACGTATTACGCGCTGTCAAGCTCGAAGCTGAAGGGCTTTCCGAAGATCTACAACGGCGTGATCGACGTCTCCTACGCCTGGAAGGAATAGCCTTTCATGCTGTTCTTCGTCGCGCGCCGGCTCCTGTACCTGGTACCGGTGCTGATCGCGGTCTCGCTGCTCACCTTCCTGATCGCCTCGCTGCTGCCAGGCGATCTCGCCTTCGTCATCCTCGGCGATCAGGCGACGCCGGAGAATGTCGCGGCGCTGCGGCGTGACATGGGCCTGGATCAGCCGCTCTGGCTGCGCTATCTCGGCTGGCTGTGGCATATCCTGCAGGGCGATTTCGGGCGATCCTTCCGCACCGGGCAGACCGTGTTGCAGGCCGTCAGCGAACGCATCCCGGTCTCGTTCGAGCTGATGATCCTGGCCGAGCTGATCGGGCTTGCGATCGGCGTGCCGCTCGCAATCGCCTGCGCGGCCAAGGCCGGCGGCGCCTTCGACCGCCTCATGACCGGCAGCGCCTTCGCCATGCTGTCGATGCCGTCTTTTCTCACCGCGATCCTGCTGATCTATCTGTTCGCGGTCGAGCTGCACTGGTTGCCCGCGACCGGCTATGTGCCGTTCTCCGAGGAGCCGCTCAGCAATCTGCGCTTCTTCGTGCTGCCGGCCCTGACGCTCGCGCTCGCGGAATGGCCGGGCATCATGCGGGTGCTGCGCTCCGACATGATCGCGACCTTGCAGGAGGACTATATCGCACTCGCCAAAGCAAAAGGCCTCAAGCCATCCCGCATCCTGTTCGTGCATGCGCTCAAGCCTTCGTCGCTGACCCTGGTGACGGTGACAGGCATCAATATCGGCCGTCTGCTCGGCGGCGCCGTCATCGTCGAGTCGATTTTCGCCTTGCCGGGCATCGGCCGGCTGCTGGTCGGCGCGATCTACACCCGCGACCTCGTCATCCTCCAGGGCGTGGTGCTGCTGGTCGCCTGCGGCTTCGTCATCGTCAATTTCATCGTCGACATGCTCTACGCCGTGCTCGACCCGAGGATTCGCCATGGCCACGCTTGAGCTCAGCCTCGAGGAAGAGGCCGGTGCGACGCCGGCCCGGCGCCGCCGCGGGCTCGGCATGTTGTTCTGGATCGCGATCGGCTGGATGACGCTGGTGTTCGCGGTCGCGATCTTTGCCGACCTGCTGCCGCTTCCGAGCCCGACCGACATGGACATGCTGGAGCGGCGGGCGCCCACCTCCGCCGAGCATTGGCTCGGCACCGACGGTCTCGGCCGTGACGAGCTGTCGCGGCTGATCTATGGCGCGCGCATCTCGCTGATCGTCGGCCTCTGCGCACCGATGATCGGGGTTACCATCGGCGGCGCGCTCGGCATGCTCGCCGGCTATTTCCGCGGCAGGTTCGAGACGCTGGTGGTCGGCAGCATGGACGTGCTGCTCGCCTTTCCGCCGCTGATCTTCGCGCTTGCCGTAACGGCCTATCTCGGCCAGTCCATTCCCAATCTCACCTTGATCCTCGGCGTGCTCGGCATTCCCGCCTTCATGCGCGTGGCGCGCGCTGCGACGCTGACCCTGGCGCGGCGCGAGTTCGTGATCGCCGCCGAAGCGCTCGGCGCCAGCCACGCGCGTATCCTCCTGCGCGAGCTGCTGCCCAACGTGATCCTGCCGCTGCTCGCCTTCTTCCTGCTCGGCGTCGCCGTCACCATCGTGGTCGAGGGGGCGCTGTCCTTCCTCGGTCTCGGCGTGCCGCCGCCGATGGCGAGCTGGGGCAGCATGATCGGCGAGGGCCGCGAGAGCCTCGACGTCGCGCCGCGGCTCGCCTTCCTTCCGGCGATCGCGATGTTCCTGACCGTGCTCTCGTTCAACCTGATCGGCGATACGATGCGTGCGCTGACCGATCCCAGGCAGGGCGCGCTATGAGCCGGACGCTGCTATCGGTCGAGAGTGCGGTGGTCGAGCTGCCGACCCCGCGCGGCAATCTGCGCGCCGTGGATCATGTCGATCTGTCGCTGGAGGCCGGCCGCACGCTCGGCATCGTCGGCGAATCCGGTTGCGGCAAGACCATGCTGTCGCGCGCGGTGCTTCAGCTGCTGCCGAAGAAGGCAAAGCTGACGGGGCGCGTGATGTTCGACGGCCAGGATCTGACGAAACTGCCGGCCGAGAAATTGCGCAAGCTGCGCGGCCGCTCCCTCGCGGTGGTGTTCCAGGATCCCATGACCTCGCTCAATCCGGTGCTGACGATCGGCACGCAGTTGATGGAGACGATTGTGGAACATCTCGAGCTCGATCTTGCCGAGGCCCGGCAGCGGAGCATCGAGCTGCTGGCGGCCGTCGGCATTCCCGCGCCGGAGCAGCGGCTCGCGCAATATCCGCACCAGCTCTCCGGCGGCATGCGCCAGCGCGTCGCGATCGCGATCGCATTATCTTGCGAGCCGAAGCTCCTGATCGCGGACGAGCCGACCACCGCGCTCGACGTCACGATCCAGGCGCAGATCCTCGATCTGCTGGCGCGCGAGCAGCGCCGCCGGCACATGGCGATGATCATCATCACCCACGATCTCGGTGTCGTCGCCGGCCGTGCCGACGAGGTCGCCGTGATGTATGCCGGGCGCGTCGTCGAACGCGCGTCGACGCCTGCCTTGTTCAAGCAGATGCGGATGCCCTACACCGAGGCGCTGCTCGCCGCGCTGCCGAAGCTCGACGTCGCGCCGCATACGCCGCTGCCGGCGATTTCGGGGCGGCCGCCCGACCCGACCCGGCCGCTCAAGGGTTGCTCGTTCTCGCCGCGTTGCCGCTACTCCGCGGAGCGCTGCGGCACGGAGAAGCCGCAGCTCAGCCGGGCTGAAACGCCGGAGCATCTCTACGCCTGCTTCCATCCGATCACCGCGGGGGTCGGCGCATGATGCTGCAGGCAGCCCCCGATCCGCTGATGAAGGTGGAAAACCTCGTCGTCGAATATTCGGTAGGGGGCAAGACCATCCATGCCGTCTCCGATGTCAGTCTCGAGGTCGCGCGCGGCGAGACGCTGGGGCTGGTCGGCGAATCCGGCTGCGGCAAGTCGACGCTCGGGCGGGCGGTGCTGCAATTGCGCCAGGCCGTCTCCGGCAAGGTGCTGTTCGACGGGCACGATCTGACCACGCTGAAGGGCGAGCCACTGCGCAAGATGCGCCGGCGCGTGCAGCTGATCTTCCAGGACCCGATTGCCTCGCTCAATCCGCGGCGGCGGATCGGCGACATCGTCGCCGAGCCGCTGGTGATCGCGGGCGTGAAGGATCCCGAGGAACGTCGGCGGCGGGTCAGCGACGTGCTGTCGGCGGTCGGCCTCGATCCGGCGCTCGTGAGCGGACGCCTTCCGCACGAATTCTCCGGCGGTCAATGCCAGCGCATCTGCATCGCGCGAGCACTTGTGCTCAACCCGGAGTTCATCGTCTGCGACGAGCCGGTCTCGGCGCTCGACGTTTCCATCCGCGCGCAGATCCTTAACCTGCTCGAGGAGATGAAGGCGCGCTTCGGTCTGACGCTGCTGTTCATCGCGCACGACCTCGCGGTGGTCAAAGCGGTCAGCGATCGCGTCGCGGTCATGTATCTCGGCCGGCTCTGCGAGGTCGGGCCGTCGGAGCAATTGTTCGCAAGACCCGCACATCCCTATACCGGGCTGTTGTTGCAGGCGATCCCGGTGCCAGATCCGGATGTCCGCCCGACCCAGAGCGTGCCGGTCGGTGAGCCGGCGTCGCCGATTGCACCACCGTCCGGCTGCCGCTTCCGCACCCGCTGCCCGCGCGCCGACGCGCGCTGCGCCAGCGAAGTGCCGGAACTGCGCGTGGTTGCGCCCGGCCAGTTCGCGGCTTGCCATCATCCGCTGGTCTGAATAGGCCTTGGCCTTCAGGCGAGCTGCATGGCGGCTCGCTCGAAAATGGGATCATGAGCGTTTGTCCCGGACGGGCAGGCGTGGCAAGGTCCGCCGCAAGAACAAGCTACGGGAGAACAGCAATGAAGAGTTTCAAGGTTGCCGATTTCAAGGCGCCGCTGCAGGAGGTCGATGAGGCGACGCCGCAGCCGTCGGGCACGCAGGTGCTGATCAAGGTGAAGGCCGCCGGCGTCTGCCACAGCGATCTCCACATCTGGGAAGGCGGTTACGATCTTGGCCACGGCCGCAAGCCGCTGTCGCTGAAGGACCGCGGCGTCTCGCTGCCGCGTACGATGGGCCATGAGACGGTCGGCGAGATCGTGGCCTTCGGGCCCGACGTCAAGGACGCCGACAAGGGCGGCCTCAAGGTCGGCGATGTCGCGCTGGCCTATCCCTGGCTCGGCTGCGGCAAATGCCCGACCTGCCTCGGTGGCGACGAGAACATGTGCGCGATCAAGCCGAATGCACTCGGTGTCTATTGCGACGGCGGCTACGCCGACCACATGACGGTGCCGCATCCGAAGTATCTGCTCAACCTCAAGGGGCTCGATCCCGTCACGGCCGCGCCTTATGCCTGCTCGGGCGTCACCACCTATAGCGCGCTGAAGAAGGTCGAGCAGTATTTCGACACGCCGATCGTGATGTTCGGCGCGGGCGGCCTCGGCCTGATGGCGCTGTCGCTGCTCAAGGCCATGGGCGGCAAGGGTGCGATCATGGTCGATATCGACGCGAAGAAGCGCGAGGCGGCCGAGGCCGCCGGCGCGCTCGCGACCGTTGACGGCAAGGCGCCCGACGCGCTGGAACAACTCGTCAAGAAGGCCGGCCAGCCGATCCGTGCCGTGATCGATCTGGTTGGCAATGCCGCGACGACGCAGCTCGGCTTCGACTGCCTGACCAAGGGCGGCAAGCTCGTCATCGTCGGCCTGTTCGGCGGCGGCGCGACCTGGGCGCTGCCGCTGATTCCGATCAAGGCGGTGACGATCCAGGGCAGCTATGTCGGCAATCTGCGCGAGACGCAGGAATTGCTCGAGCTGGTGCGAACCAAGAAGATTCCGGCGATCCCGGTCACGCCGATGCCGCTGGCAAAGGCGAACGAGGCGCTGACCAATCTGCAGAAGGGCCAGCTGGTCGGCCGCGCGGTGCTGACGCCGTAGATCAACTCACCGTCATCCCGGGATGGTGCGCAGCACCAGACCCGGGATCTCGAGATTCCGGGTTCGATGCTCCGCATCGCCCCGGAATGACTGTTGTGTTCCGGAGATTCCCATGTCCGCCAACGACGCCCTCCACATCGCCGTCCTCGGTGGCGACGGCATCGGCCCCGAGGTGATGGCGCCGGCGCTCGACGTGCTGCGCAAGATCGAGGCGCCGGCCGGTCTCAAATTCCGCTTCACCGAGGCGCCGGCCGGCGCGGGCCATTACAAGGAAACCGGCAAGTCGATGCCGGAGAGCACGATCCGGCTGTGCGAGGAGGCGGATGCGATTCTGCTCGGGGCCTGCGGGTTGCCGTCGGTGCGCTACCCTGACAACACCGAAATCGCGCCGCAGATCGAGCTGCGCTTCATCTTCGATCTCTATGCCGGCGTGCGTCCGGCGCGGCTCATTCCGGGCGTGCCGAGCCCGATCGTCGGCGCCGACCAGCGTGGCATCGATCTCGTCGTCATCAGGGAATCGACCGAAGGCCTGTTCGCCTCGATGGGCAAGGGCGTCGTTACCCATGAGGACGCGCGCGAGACCATGGTGATCACCCGCAAGACGTCCGAGCGCCTGTTCGAGTTCTCGTTTCGCCTGGCCGAGCGGCGCAGGGCCCGCGGCAAGCCGGGAATGCTCACCTGCGTCGACAAGGCGAACGTGTTCAAGGCGTTTGCCTTCTTCCGCGGCATCTTCGACGAGATTGCGAAGCGTCATCCCGACGTCAGAGCTGACCACCTCTACATCGATGCGACCGCGGCTGCGCTGGTGAAACGTCCCTGGGATTTCGACGTGATGGTGATGGAGAACATGTTCGGCGACATCGTCTCCGACATCACCGCCAGCCTGATCGGCGGCCTCGGCATGGCGCCCTCCGCCGACATCGGCGACAAGTACGCGGTGTTCCAGCCGTGCCACGGCACCGCGCCTGATATCATGGGACGGGGCAAGGCCAATCCGACCGGCATGATCCTATCTGCGGCGATGATGCTGGACTGGCTCGCCGACAAGCACGGCATCGAGAGCGCGGCCGAGGCGAGCGAGACCATTGAGCGCGCGGTGGACCAAGTCTATGCCGGCGGCATCAAGCCGATGGAGTTCGGCGGCAACAACGGCACGGCGGATGTCGCGAAGGCGGTGCTGGCAGCGCTCTAAAGCGCGATGAGATTAGGTTGAATCGTCATCGCGCCTTAGCTCTTTGTTTGAGCATGATCTTTTTGGAAAGCCGCTGCGCACTTTTCCGGATCATGCTTTAGCCGCGGAAGGGTGAGGGGGCCGAAGCCCCCTCGCTGATGATTAGCGATGGTGTCCGCCGTGATGTCCGCCGCCGTGATGGCCACCATGATGTCCGCCGTGATGAGGGCGGTGCCCGTAATGATGCGGGCGATGGTGGAATTGCGGACGATGATGCCATCCGTGATGGCGCGGTCCGTAGTAGCCGTATGCGCCCGGTCGCCAATAGCAGCGGCCCCAGCGATCGCAGACCTGGCGCACCTTGTCGACATTGGACGTTTCGCCCGCGATGTGACCGGCTTGCGGAAGCCCGTTGGGCATCGCGGATGCCGCGCCGGACATCAACGCTGCGCTTCCAAGCGCGGCGAGTCCAATAACGGCAAGCTTGATATTCATCGAGATCTCCTTGGTTGAAGCCTGAAAACGTTCGTGCGGGCCACTTCGTTGCTGCGGCAAAAAAGACAGGCTCGTGCACCTGGTTCTGGCGGCGCCGGTTCAACTGAGGAAATGCGGGAGTTCTGAGGTCGCCTGATGCGCGGGCGACAATTGGCCGCGCGACAGAATGGCGACGCATTGCGCGCGCATGCGCTGCGCGAGATGGGCAGTCGAAGCGCGAGCTGGAAAAGCGCGGCGCGCATGCGCGGCGACGCGCGCGAAGATCATGCTCAGGTGGAGCGATGAGATCATGACGCGATGCTCGTCGCCGCTTCATGACCGCGCATCCGGCCAGGACTGAAGCTATCCGCCTGGATCACAAAATCTTGAAAGACAGCCGCGCCTCAAGAAAAAGCGCCGCCATCGGCGATGGCAGCGCTTTTACATCCTCCTGGCCCGACCGGCGTGTGCGGCCGCAGCGGCCGGCGACCGGCCGTTGCGGTGTGGTGGGATCGCGTTCGCGGCGCCGCGACCCGATCCGCGCTCAGTCTTCGTTCGCCGCGATCGATTCCATCAGCGAGACGAGCTGACGCTGCACCGTCTGGTCCTTGATCTTGCTGTAGGCGCGCAGCAGGCGGAGGCTGAAGGCGCTGTCGAGGAAGAGCAGGCTCTCGACTTCGCGGGCCTTGTTGTCGCCGTCGTAGAAGAAGGTCACGGGCACATCGAGGGCGGAGGCGATCTGCTGAAGCCGAGCCGCGCCGACGCGATTGACGCCCTTCTCGTATTTCTGAACCTGCTGGAAGCTGACACCCAGCTTCTCGCCGAGCTCGGCCTGCGAGATCTTCATCTCGACGCGCCGCAGACGGATCCGCTTGCCAAGCTCAATGTCCGGCTTGCCGGCACTGCGCTGCTTCATCTTCTTTGCTGCTGATCTGTTCATTCTTGTGACCCGTCCTTCAAATCGAGAATCCCTGGCCCGGTTGGGTCAGGGACACGTTCATGATGTACCGCGTTAAGCTCGAGTGGATCGCCAGTTCGTCTGAACTACGAAATCCAGGAAGATCGCGGGATGGTATCCAAACGCAAAAGCGCAAGGAAACACCCTAGTACCGACTCGGTCGACTACCTGAAGTCGACCGCGCCAAGGTGTCTGTCGACACCCCGCCCTCTACATTTGGCAAAATATTGACCAAACCACAACTAGCGCGAGTTTGATCGACACAGATTTTGCGCACATGCATAATAGGCGTCAATGCACAGCGCCCGTAGTTCTACGGGCCACTATATTGTACGGGCGTCGTTGCACGGATGCAACCCCAGCTAGTGCAGCCTGAGGTCGAGAAGTGGCCGGCAGGTGCTTGACTGAATCATCCGATTTGCAAGAGTTTGACGTAAGTCCAAGTCGGGCTTTCGGAATGTTGCTGGACAATTGCCCAAAAGTTCTCAATCATCTGGAACAAATGTGTGCCTACGACAAGCCGGCGAACTCTGGCGGGAGGGGCCAATGAAGCGAAAGAGGGGAACGCCTCGACTCTACCTCGCGGCTTCGGGAGTTGAAGATATGCCGGTCGCAAACACGGAAGAACGGTTGCTGGCGCTGCTCGCAACGCTGGAGGAATGTCAGGCGTTCCTGACCGACCGGGCGAACACGGAGACGGCGCGGCTGTTGTCCCTTGCCATCCTCGAGCTTCGGATGGAGCTCCACAAGGTAACGGATTCCGAGCTGAAGGCCCACTGTGACATGATCGCTTCGGATGAGCCCGTGCTGGAACAAACGACGGCCCGGCAACTGCCGCCGTATTTGAGGCTGATCAAGTAAGCCAGCGCCCGCGCGGGACGCTGCTCGGCTTGGGACGTACGGCTCAGCCCGCAGTCACGTCAACCGCCTCGGCGCCTTCGAGCACGCGACGGGCCTTGTCGCGGTCGAGGTCACCTTCCCATGCCGCGACCACGACGGTGGCGACGCAGTTGCCGATCAAATTGCCGACTGCGCGCGCCATGCCGATGAACCAGTCGACGGAGAGCACCAGCACGAGGCCAATCGCCGGGATGCTCGGCACGGCGTTGAGCGTCGCCGCCAGGATGACGATCGCCGAGCCGGGTACGCCATGCGCACCTTTCGAGGTGATCAGCGACACGCCGAGCACCAGCATCAGGTCGCCGAACGACAGCGGCGTGTTGGTCGCCTGCGCGATGAACACGACCGCGAGCGTCAGGTAGATCGAGAAGGCGTCGAGATTGAAGGAATAGCCGGTCGGGATCACGAGGCCGACCACCGAATCCTTGACGCCGAAACGCTCCAACTTGCGCATCACCTGCGGCAGCACCGCGTCGGACGATGCAGTGGCGACCACGATCATCAGCTCCTCGCGCAGGTAGCCGAGGAATTTGAGTATGTTGATGCCGGCGAGCGCCATCACGGCGCCGAGCACGCCGAGCACGAAGATCGCGACCGACACGTAGAACAGCGCGACCAGCGACAGCAGCTGCTTCAGCGAACCGACGCCGTATTTGCCGACCGTATAGGCGACGGCGCCGAGCACGCCGATCGGCGCGAAGCGCACGATGAGGCCCATCGCGCGGAACAGCACGGTCGAGACAGCGTCGATGAAGGAGGAGATCTTCTCGCCCTTCTCGCCGCCGACCAGTGCCAGGCTGACGCCGAAGATGATGGCGAAGAACAAGACCTGCAGCACGTCGTTGCGCGACAGCGCGTCGAACGAGGTGGTCGGGATGATGTTGAGCAGGAAGCTGCCGATGCCTTCGCCCTTCAGCTTCTGCGCGTTGCTGGCATAGTTGCCGAGCGCCTTGGCATCCAGCGTCGAGGTGTCGATGTTCATGCCGTGGCCGGGGCCGAACAGATAGGCGAGCAGCAGGCCGACCACGAGCGCAACCGTCGTCATCGCCTCGAAATAGACCAGCGCCTTGACGCCGACCCGGCCGACCTTCTTGAGGTCGCCGGCACCCGCAATGCCGTGCACGACGACGCAGAACACGATCGGCGCCACGATCATCGAGATCAGCTTCAGGAAGGCATCGCTGAATATCTTCAACCCGATCGCGAAATCGGGCGCGGCCATGCCGATGACGATGCCGAACAGCAGCGCGACAAGCACCTGCACGAACAGTGATGTGTAAAGCGGCTTGCGCGCCACTGTCGCTTCCGCTGCGATGGTCGACATGACTTCCCCCTGTTTCTGGCCGGCCGAACCCGCCCATCATAGCAACTTGCGTGCCAAGATGTCGCAGGATCGGCCGCGCCTAGCCGGTCAGCCGTCGATTTCGAGGGTGCTGGTCACGGTGTAGACGACGCCGTGGGGCAGGAAATCCACGGTGGCCTCGCCGCCGAGCTGGTCGCGGGCACTACGCTCGATCAGCCGTGAGCCGAAGCCACGCTGGACCGGCGCGGTGACCTGTGGGCCGCCGGTTTCGGTCCAGATCATCCGCAGCTTCGATCCGGGGCCCTCGTTGAGGATTTCCCAGTCCAGCGTCACCGTGCCGGTGTCGTTGGACAACGCGCCATATTTGGCGGCGTTGGTCGCCATCTCATGCAGGATCATCGACAACACCAAGGCAAGCCGGGGCGACAGCGGCACGCGGGGGCCGAACATCCTGACCCGCGCGGACGTGTTCAAGAGGTAGGGCCGCAGCACGCGGCTGACGACGTCCTGGAAGTCGGAGCCCTGCCATTTGTCGGTGGAGAGGAGATTATGCGCTTCGGCCAGCGCGCCGAGCCGTCCCTCGAACTTGTCGCGCTCGGTGCGGCTTGCACTGCGGAAGGTCTGCGTGGCGATCGATTGCAGGATCGCCAGTGTGTTCTTGACGCGGTGGTTGAGCTCTTCGATCAGCAGGTCGTGCAGCATCTCGCCGCGCGCGATCGTGGTTGCCATCCGCACCGCAAAGCCGAGCCCGACCAGCAGCAGGACGCCGCCGATCACGCTGGTGATCGCCAGCGAGCGCCACAGCGGCGCCACCAGCGAGTTCTCCGCGATCCCCGCGGCGACGGTCCAGCCGGTGACCCGCGACCGGGTGAAACCGGTGATCAGCGCCACGCCCTCCAGCGAGACGGTCGGCAGCGTCGCCTCGCCGCGGCGGAACATCTCGGCAAACAGCGATGGCGAGGCGCGCTGCCCGATGGTCGCCTGCGGATTTGGCACCCGCGCGAGGTTGACGCCGTCGCTGTCGAAGATCGAGATGGTCCAGTCCTGGTTAAGGCGCTGCTTCTCGATGATGGCCTGGAACACCTCGATCGGCGGGCTGAAGGAGATATCGTAAAGCACCTCGCCGTCGCGCATCACCGGCACCTCGACGGTGATGATCAGCCGCTGCTTCACCGCGCCGAAGAACAGGTTGGAGTATTGCGGCTGCCGCGTCGCGAACACCTTCTCGAGGATCTCGAGATTGTTGCGCGGCGGCAGGCTCGCGGTGTCCGGCGTCAGCGAGGAGAACACCTGGCGTCCGGCGCGGTCCGCCACCAGTACCACGCCATCCTTGCCGTACTGGTCGATGAAGCCGACCGCGACGCGGCGGAAGTTGTCGAAGTCGCTGTTGCGCAGCGAGTTGGTCAGGGCCAGCACCTGCAGCCCGCCGGTCATGCGCTGCATTTCCGCATCGAGCAGCAAGCGGATGCTGCGCGCCGTCTCCAGCACGCGCTGCGTGGCCGCCTGGCGATCCCGCTGATAATTGTGGAAGACGATCCCGACCGCGAAAACGATCAGCGGCAACATCGTTCCCGCGACCAGGAGGGCGAGCCGGACCGGCAATGTCAGTTTCGGCACGAAGTCCCCGGGTCGGTGCCCATTCGCTGCGAGCTTAGGGGAGGCGAGCAAAATTCGCCAAAGGAAATAGTTTTATATCAGAGAGGTTCCGCGGCGCTTTGAGCATGATCCCTCGCGACAAACGCGGAACGCGTTCGCGCGGAGATCATGCTCAAACGAGGTGTGCGCCGCGGAATGACGTCGTGTCAGAGATTGCTCTCGGTGATGGCGGCGTAGACCATGCTGCGCAGCTCGCGCCGGATCGGGTAGGCGCTGGAGGGCAGCACCTGGGTCATGAAGATGGTGATCAGCTCCTCGGCCGGGTCGATCCAGAACGAGGTCGTGGCGGCGCCGCCCCAATTGTATTCGCCGGGGCTGCCGGGGATCAGCGTCTCGGCGGGGCGCATGGTCACGGCGAAGCCGAGGCCGAATCCGATGCCGTTATAGGTGGCCTCGGAGAACAGCGAGCGCGACATCGCCGGCAGGTCGACGCCGCCGGGTAGATGGTTCGAGGTCATCAGCTTCAGCGTCTTCGGGCCGAGCAGCCTGACGCCGCCGAGCTCGCCGCCATTGAGCAACGCCCGGCAGAAGGTCAGGTAGTCGGCCGCGGTCGAGCAAAGTCCGCCGCCGCCCGAGATCAGCGAAGGCGGCGCCAGGAACGAGCTGGTGGTCGGATCGTCCTGCAGCGTCAGCGTGCCCTTGCGCTCGGCGGCGAGCGGGTTGAATCCGCCCTGCGGATCGGCGGAATAGCAGGCGGCGAAGCGATGCGCCTTCGAGGCCGGCACGTGGAAATCGGTGTCGGTCATGCCGAGCGGATCGAGAATGCGCTGCTTGAGAAACTGCTCGAAAGGCATTCCCGAGATCTTGCCGACGAGGTAGCCGAGCACGTCGGTCGAGACCGAGTAGTTCCAGGCGTCGCCCGGCGAGAACTCCAGCGGAATCTTCGCCAGCCCCTCGATCATGGTCTGGAGCGTGCCTGACTTCTCGACCTCGCCGATCTTCTCACTGCGATAGGCGGCATCGACGTTGGAGCGCTGCTGGAAGCCGTAGGTGAGGCCCGAGGTGTGGCGCAAGAGGTCGACGATCAGCATCGGCCGGGACGGCGGCCGGGTCAGGAAAGCCGGGTAGGTGCCGGCGACGAACACGCCGAGATCCTTCCATTCCGGAATGTATTTGGCGACGGGCTCGTCGATGGCGACCTTGCCTTCCTCGACCAGCATCATGAAGGCGACCGACGTGATCGGCTTGGTCATGGAATAGATGCGGTAGATGGTGTCGTCCTTCACCGCCGCCTTGCGCTCGACGTCGGCAAAGCCCTGCACCGAGCTGTGAGCGATCTTGCCGCGGCGATAAACAAGGAGCTGCGTGCCGGGGAAACGGCCGGCATCGATGTACCGGTTCTTCAGATGGGCATCGACGCGGTCGAGGGCAGTGGTCGACATTCCCGCGGATTCGGGCGAGGCAGGCGTGGGGGCTAGCATCAGGGGTTTCTCCGGCTTGCAAGGCAGCCTTGATAGCCGAAAAGTGTCTGCTGCACCAATCCGCTGCCGCTTACCGGCCTTGGGCTGGTGGTGTACCGTCACCTCTGCAATCGCGCCCCCGAAGGGGCCCAAGGTATCTGCCAAGGTATCCGTCAAGGGAAACGCCGAGATGACGCAGTTCAACGAGACCGAACTCACCGAAGCCGTCGTTCGGAGCTTCGACCAGACGCCGAACCCGCGGGCAAAATTCCTGCTGCAGGAATTGGTGAAGTCGCTGCACGATTACGTGAGCAAGACCGGCCTGACCTTCGAGGAATGGGAATACGCCATCGATTTCCTGACCCGGACGGGGCAGAAATGCACCGACACGCGCCAGGAGTTCATCCTGTTGTCCGACGTGCTCGGCGTCTCCATGCTGGTCGACGCCGTGAACCACCGCGACCGCGAGGGCGCCACCGAGACCACGGTGCTCGGTCCGTTCTATGTCGGCGAGCACAAGGTGACCGCGCACGGCACCGACATCTCGGCACAATCTCACCGGCGAGAAGATGTTCGTGCAGAGCCGCGTTACCGATCTCAAGGGCAAGCCGCTGGCCAATGTGCCGGTCGATATCTGGCACGCGGACGATGACGGATTCTACGACTCGCAGAAGCCGAGCTATGCCACCGAAGGTCCGTCGGCGCGGGCGCGCTTCATCACGGATAGCGACGGCCGCTTCTTCTTCCGCACCATCCTGCCGTGCAGCTACCCGATCCCGACCGATGGGCCGGTGGGCGAAATGATCGTGCAGACGGGTCGCCACCCGATGCGCCCGGCGCATGTGCACTTTCTGGTCAACGCGAAGGGCTATGAGCCGCTGATCACGCATGTCTTCGTCGAAGGCGACAAGTACATCGATTCCGACGTCGTGTTCGGCGTGAAGGATGAATTGATCGCCAAGGTCGAGCGCCGCACCGATCCTGTCATGCCCGATGGCCAGCGATCGGATGGGCCGTGGAGCCTGATGACCTACGAATTCCACGTGAAGCCCGGCGGCGGAATGGCGCCCGCGCCGCTCGGCACCAAGGTCACCGAAGACGCCTGATCGGTTTCTGAACGCTTCTGCCCAATCCTTGTGCGCCGCACAAGGATTGGGCGAATCGCAAATTTTGGCAGCGCGTGGAAAACTCGCGCGTGCTGCGACATGTTACGCAAGGCTTTGCAGCGAAATCGATTTTTGCACTGCGGTAGATTGGCACAAGGCTTGAATAGTCATTAGCCGACGCCATTGAAGCCGTCCCTCGAGGCTACCCCATCGGATTTCTGACGCCGCCAGACCGGGGCCTTCCCGGTGCACGCCTTTTTGCGCCCTGCGCGCGTCGCCATCCGGAGGACGGCGCTCGACGCACTGACGCAACACCGCAACGCAACGACGCAAAGGACGACCGATGACCAAGCCCACCGCCAAGCCGCCAAGCCGCGGCCTCAGCCGCCGTCAGCTTCTGAAGGCAACCAGCGGCGCCGCCGCGCTGCTCGCCGCGGCCAAGCTCAACTTTCCCGCCGGCGCCTTCGCGCAGGACGCCGGCCCTGAGGTCAAGGGCGCCAAGCTCGGCTTCATTGCACTCAGCGATGCCGGCCCGCTCTTCGTCGCCAAGGACAAGGGGCTGTTCGCCAAATACGGCATGCCCGACACCGATGTGCAGAAGCAGGCGTCGTGGGGGACGACGCGCGACAACCTCGTGCTCGGCTCAGAAGGCAACGGCATCGACGGCGCCCATATCCTCACCCCGATGCCGTATCTGATCTCGGCCGGCAAGGTGACGCAGAACAACCAGCCGACGCCGATGTACATCCTGGCGCGGCTCAATCTCGACAGCCAGTGTATCTCCGTCGCGAGCGAATATGCCGACCTGAAGCTCGGCGTCGATGCCGCGCCGTTCAAGGCCGCGCTGGAGAAGAAGAAGGCCTCGGGCAAGGCCGTGAAGGCCGCGATGACATTCCCCGGCGGCACCCACGATCTCTGGATACGCTATTGGCTCGCCGCCGGCGGCATCGATCCCGACAAGGATATCGAGACCATCGTGGTGCCGCCGCCGCAGATGGTGGCCAACATGAAGGTCGGCACCATGGACTGCTTCTGCGTCGGCGAGCCCTGGAACCTGCAGCTGATCCATCAGAAGATCGGCTATACCGCGGTCAACACCGGCGAACTCTGGAACAAGCATCCGGAGAAATCCTTCGGCATGCGCGCCGCCTTCGTCGACAAATATCCAAAGGCGGCGAAAGCGTTGCTGATGGCGGTGATGGAAGCCCAGCAATGGGCCGACAAGGCCGAGAACCGCGAGGAGACCGCGGCGATCTGCGCCAAGCGGCAGTGGATCAACTGCCCGGTCGAGGACATCACCGACCGCATGAAGGGCAAGTTCGACTACGGCACCGGCCGCGTGGTCGAGAATTCGCCGCAGCAGATGCGGTTCTGGAGCGACAACGCCTCCTATCCGTTCCAGAGCCACGATCTCTGGTTCCTCACGGAGGACATCCGCTGGGGCAAGTACGAGCCGAACTTCGACACCAAGGCGCTGATTGCCAAGGTCAACCGCGAGGACCTCTGGAAGGACGCCGCCAAGTCCCTCGGCGTCGCGGCTGCCGACATTCCGGCCTCAACCTCGCGCGGCAAGGAGACCTTCTTCGACGGCAAGGTGTTCGATCCCGCCGATCCCGCCGCCTACCTGAAGTCGTTGTCCATCAAGCGTGTTGACGTCTGATTTGAGCGAGCCGCGCGAGCAGCGCGGCTCTCCTTTTTTGACCACGGAGATTTTCGTTCAATGTCGATGCCTGCCATGAAGACCGAAGTGTCGGCGGTGGCGATCCCGCCGGCCACTGTCGCGGCGCCGGTCGTGACCATGACGCTGAAGCGCGCGCCGCGCGCCGAGGCCTACGCCAGGATGGCGAAGGAGACCGCGGCGCGCGTGGTGCCGCCGCTGGTCGTGATCGCGCTGCTCACGCTGGTGTGGGAGCTGGTCTGCCGCCGCGCCGGCTCGGCACTGCCGCCGCCGTCGAAGGTGTTCACGGACACCAAGGAGCTGATCCTCGATCCGTTCTTCGACCATGGCGGCATCGACAAGGGCCTGTTCTGGCATCTTTCCGCCAGTCTCCAGCGCGTCGCCTTCGGCTATTCGCTCTCCGTGATCGCCGGCGTCGCGCTCGGGGTGCTGGTCGGGCAGTCGGTCTGGGCCATGCGCGGGCTCGATCCGTTGTTCCAGGTCCTGCGTACCATTCCGCCGCTCGCCTGGCTGCCGTTGTCGCTCGCGGCATTCCGCGACGGCCAGCCCTCCGCGATCTTCGTCATCTTCATCACCTCGATCTGGCCGATCATCATCAACACCGCTGTCGGCATCCGCAACATCCCGCAGGATTACCGTAACGTCGCGGCCGTCGTGCAGCTCAATCCGCTCGAATTCTTCGCAAAGATCATGATCCCGGCGGCCGCGCCCTACATCTTCACGGGCCTTCGTATCGGCATCGGTCTGTCGTGGCTTGCGATCGTCGCGGCGGAAATGCTGATCGGCGGCGTCGGTATCGGCTTCTTCATCTGGGACGCCTGGAACTCCTCGCATATCAGCGAGATCATCCTGGCGCTGTTCTATGTCGGCATCGTCGGCTTCGTGCTGGACCGCCTGATCGCGGGCCTCGGCAAGTTCGTCACCCGCGGCACCGCGCAGAACTGAGGAGGACGTCATGCAGGCTTATCTGAAACTCGACCACATCGACAAGGTCTTTACCCGCGGCGCCGCCACCACGGAGGTGCTGAAGGACATCAACCTCACGATCGAGAAGGGCGAGTACGTTTCGATCATCGGCCATTCCGGCTGCGGCAAGTCGACCCTGCTCAACATCATCGCAGGGCTGACCGGCGCCACCACGGGCGGCGTGCTGCTGGAAAACCGCGAGGTCAACTCGCCGGGGCCCGACCGCGCCGTGGTGTTCCAGAACCACAGCCTGCTGCCGTGGCTGACCGTCTACGAGAACGTCAGGCTCGGCGTCGACAAGGTCTTCGCCAGGACCAAGTCCCGCGCCGAGCGCGACGCCTGGGTGATGCACAATCTCAACCTCGTGCAGATGGCTCATGCCAGGGACAAGCGTCCTTCCGAGATCTCGGGCGGCATGAAGCAGCGCGTCGGCATCGCGCGGGCGCTCGCCATGGAGCCGAAGGTGCTGCTGCTGGATGAGCCGTTCGGCGCACTCGACGCACTGACCCGCGCGCATCTGCAGGACTCCGTGATGGCGCTGCATCAGAAGCTCGGCAACACCATTCTGATGATCACCCACGACGTCGACGAGGCGGTGCTGCTGTCCGACCGCATCGTGATGATGACGAACGGGCCGAGCGCGCGCATCGGGGAGGTGCTGGAGGTGCCGCTGGCGCGGCCGCGCAAGCGGCTCGAGCTCGCGACCAACGCCACCTATCTGAAGTGCCGCCAACGCGTGCTCGAATTCCTCTACGAGCGCCACCGCTTCGTCGAGGCCGCGTGATGATCACGTCAACGGCAAGCGCTTCCGCTTTGAACCGAAGCGCCGGCTTCGGTTACCAATGCTCGCGTTTTGAAAAATCGTTTCAGAACTCATTTCATGACCGAGGAGAATTGAAATGAATCCGGCCCAAATCAAGCTGGTTCAGGACAGCTTTGGTAAGGTCGCGCCGATCTCGGAGCAGGCCGCGGTCATTTTCTACGACCGCTTGTTCGAAGTCGCGCCCGCCGTGAAGGCGATGTTTCCGGTCGACATGAAGGAGCAGCGCAAGAAATTGATGACGACGCTTGCCGTCGTCGTGAATGGGCTGAGCAATCTCGACACGATCCTGCCGGCCGCGAGTGCGCTGGCCAAGCGGCATGTCGGCTACGGCGCCAAGCCCGAGCATTATCCGGTGGTCGGCGGCGCGTTGTTGTGGACGCTGGAGAAGGGGCTCGGCGAAGCCTGGACGCCTGACGTGGCCGCCGCATGGACCGCGGCCTACGGCACGCTGTCCGGCTACATGATCTCGGAAGCCTATGGCCCGGTGCAGCCGGTCGAATAGCAGGCGGTGACAGAAGCCTTCCACGTCGCTGCAAGAGCCCTTCCATCCGGCCATCGCTCAGGCGGATAGGTGGATTGCTTCGCTGCGCTCGCAATGACGTGCGCAAGCATCTATGGTCCGCCCCGTTCCGCCAACGGGTGAGCCAACAATGATGTTTCTGGAAACGCCGCCGAAACTGATCGCGACTGAAATCTTCTCCGCCGTGCCGGCCGAATTCCGCCGCAGGGTGGCGAGCGAATGGGCCGACGCCAACCGCCCGGGCGCGGTGACCGACTGCTTCATCGAGGGACCGTCGTTCGATGCCGAAGGCAATCTCTACATCGTCGACATCCCGTTCGGCCGCATCTTCAGGATCGCGCCTGACAAGTCATGGTCGCAGGTTGCCGAGTATGACGGCTGGCCGAACGGGCTGAAGATCGATGCGATGGGCCGCATCCTGATCGCCGACTATCGGCACGGGCTGATGGAACTCGATGCCAGGTCGGGCGAGGTCACGCCCCTGCTGCGCTCGCGCAATTCGGAATCGTTCCGCGGCTGCAACGATCTCCACCTCGCCTCGAACGGCGACATCTATTTCACCGATCAGGGCCAGACCGGATTGCACGATCCGAGCGGCCGCGTCTATCGACTCGCGTCGAACGGCCGGCTCGATTGCCTGATCGACACCGGCATCAGCCCGAATGGTCTCGTGCTCGATCCGACCGAGACCGTGCTGTTCGTCGCGATGACGCGCGACAACGCGGTGTGGCGGTTGCCCTTCATGAAGGACGGCAGCGTGTCCAAGGTCGGCCGCTTCTGCTCGCTGTTCGGCACCAGCGGTCCTGACGGCATGACCATGGATGCCAAGGGCCGCCTGTTCGTCGGTCATGCCTCGCTCGGCCATGTCTTCGTGTTCGCGCCGAACGGCGAACTGATCGCGCGGATCAAGTCCTGCGCGGGGCCGAACTGCACCAATGTCGCGATCGGTGGCGCCAACCGCGACCGGCTCTACATTACGGAGTCGGTGACTGGCTCGGTGCTGGTCGCCGACATCGGTGGGCTCGGCTAGATGTTTTCCCTGGCTGTCGATCCTCGTCGTCGCGCCTGGCGCGCGTCCCGCCATTAGGTCGGCTGCTCACCGGGTCTGGCTGATCAGCGGTCCGAATGCAGCTTCTCGAGAAACTCCTTCACGCCGCTGACGGCGCCGGTATGTGAGGCGACATAGCCGGGAAGGGCGCCCACCGCCTTGTGAAACTCGCTGCTCTTCATGATGTCGAGCACGCGCTGCATCGGCTCGGTCTCGAGGAAGGCGCGCTTGCAGACGAAGAAATAATCTTCCGTGAGCAGGCGGATGAAATCGAGCCCGAACTGCCGCGCCGCGGCCTCGACGCCAAAGCTTGCATCCGCCATGCCGCTCGCGACATAGGCGGCGACCGCCGCATGGGTGAATTCCATGTGCTGGGCGCCGTTGATCCGCCCTTCCGGGATCTTGTGCAGCGCCAGCAATTGATCGAACAGCAGCCGCGTGCCGGAATCGTGGTCGCGGTTGACGAAGCGGGCCTTGCGCTCGACCAGGTCCTTCAGCGTTGTGATCTTCAGCGGGTTGCCGCGCTTGACCATCAGGCCCATCTCGCGCGTCACGAAATTGATGACGCGGTCCTCGCGCGGATCGAGCCATTCGCGGCAGGCCTTGATGCCCTGCGCGCGCAATTCGCCGCGCGGCAGGTGCACGCCGGAGAGATCGCAGGCGCCCTGCGCCAGCGAGACCAGCGAGTTCTGGTTGCTGACATAGCGCAGATCGACGCCGACGCCGCCCGCGCGGTCAAGGAACTCGCGCAGCTTGGACACCGCAAAGCCATGGCTGGCATGGACCCGGATCACCGACGGTCGCTGCTCGAGAAACGGCTTGATCTCGGTGACCAGCTCCTGCGCGAGGTTTTCGAGCTGCAGCCCGAGCCGCGCCTGCATCCGCTCGCCGGCCCACACCAGCTTCTCGCCGAATGGCGTCAGCTTTGAGCCCTTGCCGCGGTGGGTTTCAACCAGCGGAACGCCGAAGAACCCGGTCCATTGCTCGATCAGGTTCCAGACATGACGATACGACAGCTGCGCGTTGTTGGCGGCACTGGTGATCTTTCCGGTCTTCCTGATCTCGTTGAGGATGCCGAGCATCACGACCGCGGTCTGCGGGCTGTTTTCTTTGCGAAAGCGCCAGACGGTCTCGATCTCGATCTGCAGCATCGTGGTCACCACTTATGAAGGTGACTTCATATACTGGCGTGCCAATAGGCACAAGATATCATATTTACTGCGGGTCAAAGCCTCCTAGTTTGAGTGACAACACCAGGAGGAAATATGATGTCAGTTGCATATGACTACGAGCGTGACCGCCGCGCCCCGACCATCAGGGACGAATTGCTGCTGATCGACGGCGCCCGCGTCCGTTCGTTGTCCGGAAACACCTTCAAGTCGCTCAATCCCGCCACCGAGCAGGTGATCGCTGCCGTCGCCGAAGGCAATGAGGCGGATGTCGACCGTGCCGTGGCGGCCGCCCGCCGCGCCTTCGAGGGGCCGTGGCGCACCATGCGCGCGGCCGAGCGCGGACACATCCTGCTCCGATGGGCCGAGCTGCTGAAGCAGCATGCCGACGAGATTGTCGCGCTCGAAAGCCTCGATGCCGGCAAGCCGATTGCGGGTGTGCTGCGCCAGGATTTTCCCGCCGCCATCGACACGCTGACCTATTACGCCGGCTGGGCCGACAAGATCAGCGGCGATGTGGTCTCGGCGCGCGACGACGCGCTGACCTATACGATGCGCGAGCCGGTCGGCGTGGTCGCCGCGATCGTGCCGTGGAATTTCCCGCTGATGATCGGCATGTGGAAGCTCGCGCCGGCTCTCGCCTGCGGCTGCACGATGGTGATGAAGCCGGCCGAGCTGACCTCGCTGTCGGCGCTCAGGATCGGCGAGCTTGCGCTCGAGGCCGGTTTGCCGAAGGGTGTGCTCAACATCGTGACCGGGCCCGGCCGCGTCGTCGGCGACGCGCTGGTCAATCATCCCGATGTCGACAAGGTGACCTTCACCGGCTCGCCCGGTGTCGGCCGCGGCATCATGAAGGGCGCCGCCGGCAACTTCAAACGCGTCTCGCTCGAGCTCGGCGGCAAGTCCGCCAATGTGATCTTCGACGATGCCAATCTCGAAGCCGCCGCCAAGGCCGCGGCTGCCGGCATCTTCTTCAACGCCGGGCAGGTCTGCTCGGCCGGTTCGCGCGTGCTGGTGCAGGAGAACGCCTATGACGAGGTGGTCGAGCGTCTGGTCGCCCGCGCAGAAAGCCTGCGGATCGGCGATCCCGCAGATCGCGCCACCGCGCTCGGTCCTGTCATCTCCGAGAAGCAGATGCGCTCGATCCTCGATTATGTCGAAATCGGCAAGCATGAGGGCGCGCTGCTGGCCACCGGCGGTGCGCGGGTCGGTGACCGGGGCTATTTCATCAGCCCCGCTGTGTTCGCCAATGTCGCGCACGAGATGCGCATCTCGCAGGAGGAGATCTTTGGCCCCGTCGTCAGCGTGATCAAGTTCAAGGACGAGGCCGATGCGCTGCGCATCGCCAACGGCACCGCCTACAGCCTCGCCGCCGGCGTCTGGAGCGCGGATATGGGCCGCGTGCAGCGCTTCGCCAAGAAGGCCCGCGCCGGCACGGTGTGGATCAACACCTATGGCTACACCGACGTGCGATTGCCGTGGGGCGGCGAGCGCGATTCCGGCCTCGGCCGCGAGCACGGCACCGCCGCGCTCGACAACTTTACCGAGCCGAAGGCGGTGTGGATGAATCTCAACGTTTGATGCGCGTCGAGAGACGCGTGAGCGCGCGTCACAATACAGCTGTCGTCCCGGCGAAGGTCGGGACCCATAACCCCAAATCCGCGTTGTTGGACCACGCTGGGGCCGCAGCGGCCTCTACAATTGACTTTTGTGGTTATGGGTCCCTGCGTTCGCAGGTACGACACCGTGGAGACACGATCGTCTCTTTCCTCTATCTTTGCGCGGAGCCACAAGGGAACACGCGGAACGAGGCGATCGTGCAGACGAAAAAATTCGGCGACAGCGGCCCGCAGGTCTCGGTGATCGGGCAGGGCACCTGGTATCTCGATCGCGGTGACCGCAAGGCGGCCGTCGCTGCGCTGAAGCGCGGCATCGAGGCCGGCATGACCCATATCGACACCGCCGAGATGTATGGCGATGCCGAGCTCGTCATTGCGGATGCGATCGCGAGCCGGCGCGACGAGGTGTTCCTCGTTTCGAAAGTGCTGCCCAGCAACGCCTCGCGCCGCGGAACCATCACCGCTTGCGAGCGCTCGCTGAAGCGGCTCAAGACCGACCGGCTCGACTGCTATCTCTTGCACTGGCGCGGAACCACTCCGCTCGCCGAAACGGTCGCGGCGTTCGACGAATTGATCGCCGCGGGCAAGATCCGGTCCTGGGGCGTAAGTAATTTCGATACCGAGGATCTCGACGAACTGCTCGATGTCGCGGGTGAAGGCAAGATCGCCTGCAACCAGGTGCTCTACCATCTGCAGGAGCGCGCCATCGAGCACGCCGTGATTCCCTGGTGCGAGCGGCACGGCGTCGCCGTCGTCGCCTACTCGCCGTTCGGTCACAATGATTTTCCCTCGTCGTCGAGCAGGGCCGGCGCGGTGCTGCAATCGATCGCGCAGGCGCACAAGGCAACGCCGCGCCAGGTGGCGCTGAGCTTCCTGACGCGGCTACCGTCGGTGCTCGCGATTCCGAAGGCGTCGAACGCGGAACACGCGTCGGAGAATGCGGCGGCGGGAACTCTGAAGCTCAGCGGCGATGAACTCGCTGCGCTCGATGCCGCGTTCCCGCGCGGGCCGAAGCCACGCTCGCTGCCGATGCTCTGAGGGCGTTCCGCTCCACACAGTTCTTAACAAACTGTTGCAGTTGCGGCGGCATGCGACCTGCGGCGGGCGGTCGCGCGCGCTGGCGCATATCGGAGTCCCGTTTTCGGGCATTGTTCTCGCAGCGGAATTGGCGTTGTGTACGAGCAGCAGATTCCCTTTATTTTGCCTTCGAGATTGCCGTGACACCGCCCCCCGCAGCCGTGGCCGCCAGGCTGGACAGCGTTCCCCTTTCATTGCCCGCAAAGACCGCGCCCGCAGCGACAAGCAAGGCGCCCGCCCGTACCGACCGGCCGTTCAAGGGCATCGCGCTGATCCTGCTGTCGACGGTGTTCCTGGGCACCTCCGACGTCACGGCAAAATATCTCTCCTCCACGCTGCCCTCGATCGAGATCGCCTGGATCCGCTTCCTGGTGTTCGCGATGATCATGACGCCGGCGATGCTGCCGGGCTCGCCGCTGTTCGCGCTGCGCAGCAGCCGTCCCGGTCTTCACGTGATGCGCGGGGCGGCGCTGCTTGGTTCCTCGCTGTTCTTCATCACGGGTCTCGGCTTCCTGCCGATCGCGGAGGCATCCGCCACCGGCTTCGTTGCGCCGCTGTTCGTCACTGCGCTTTCGATCGTCTTCCTCGGCGAGAAGGTCGGCATGCGCCGCTGGCTCGCGACCGCGCTCGGCCTGATCGGCGTGCTGATCATCCTGCGCCCGGGCACAAGCGCGTTCCATCCCGCAGCGATCTTCCCGATCGTCTCGGCGCTGGCCTGGGCGGCCACGTTGATCCTGACGCGCATGATGAGCGGCAGCGAGCGCCCGATCACCGTGATGACCTACTCGTCGATCGTCGGCGTTGCCATCGTCAGCGCGCTGGTGCCGTTCGTCTGGGTTACGCCGAGCTGGCACGACATCATGTTCGGCATCCTGATCGGCGTTGCGTCCACCGTCGGACAGTGGATCGTGGTGTTGGCGTTCCGCTACGGCGATGCCTCGGTGCTGGCGCCCTTCTCCTACACGCAGCTGCTCTGGGTCAGTATTCTGGGCTTCTTCATCTTCGGCGAAGTGCCCGACATCTGGACCATTCTCGGCGCCGGCTTCATCGTCGCCTCGGGCCTCTACACCGCGCATCGCGAGCGCGTCCGACGGTCGCAGCTGCTGACCGTGGCCAGCGAGCCGTCGCCGAACGCCTGAGCGTCCGGACGAAATCGTGCGTCGGTTGCGAAACCGGCTTCAACTAGCGTTGCGCGGGTACAACAGTCGGGCCGAAATCTTTGATCTCGGGTCGCTGAATCACCGGATTTCGGAAACGATCGGCAACCTCACGGTTCGCTGCGTGCTAACCCTAGCCCCAAGAGCGCCGCAGAGCGTTTGGGGGTCGGGTACGTGCATTTTGGTTCGTTCTTTTTCCTGTCAGGTGGTCGGTCGTCTCGCGCTGCGATGGCCTTGGCACTCTGCGCCCTGACCAGCGCAATCGCGTTGCCGACCGGTTCGGCACGAGCGCAGAGTTACACCTGGGGCGGCACGGGCAGCTCGACGAGCACCGATGTTTACGAACTCCCGACCAACTGGTCGACCACGTCGGCCGGCGCGCCGCCGATCCTCCCGAACCAATCAGCCATCTTCGATTCATCGGGATCGGCGACGGTCACGATCGGGCCTGGCTTGATGCTGCCGGGGTCCTGGACCTTCACCGCCAATTCGCAGTCCTACACGATCAATGGCAACCCGGTTGGCTTCAGCCTGTCCGGGCCGACCGGCGGCCTGATCAGCCAGGCCAACAACGGCCAGACCATCACGATCAACGCCAATCTCACCGACGGCATTGGCGGACCGGCGATGGTGCAGCAGCTCGGCAACAGCACGTTGGTGCTCGCGGGCACCAATGCCTACTCCGGCGGCACGCTGATCTCCGCCGGCACCGTGCAGGTGACGAATGCGGATTCGGTCGGCACCGGCACCATCACGCTCAATGGCGGTACGTTCCAGATGCAGTCGCCGACGGTCTCGAGCATTGCCTTCGCCAACAACATCGCGGTCAATGCGGCCGGCGGCACGGTCGATGCGAACGGCGCCCAGGTCAATCTCCAGGGCGTGATTGCCGACGGTACCGGCGCCGGGGTTCTGCGCCTGATCGACTCGTCGGCGTCCGCGTTTTCCAACGTGCAGCTCTCCGGCGCCAACACCTATTCCGGCGGCACGCTGGTGGTCGATACGACCGTCGTCGTCAGCAACAACAGTTCGGTCGGGTCAGGCACCGTCACGCTCGACAATGCTTCGTTTCAGGCCGACGGCCTCAGCAACCTGACATTCAGCAACAACTTCAAGATCAACACGTCGGCCATCGGCAGCGCGATCGACGCCAATGGCGTCACGCTCACGATCAACGCCAATCTCACCGACGGCAACGGCCCCGGCAAGCTGACGGTGCTGGATAATTCGGGCGGCCTCGGCCGCGTCGTGCTGCTCGGCACCAACACCTACACCGGCGGCACCACGATCTGCGATTGCGCAACGTTGCAACTCGGCGACGCCAGCCACATCGCCTCGATCGTCGGCGAGGTCGCGGTCGACGGCAAGTTCGACATCGTCAATGCTAACACCGCGGGCATCACCAAGATCGTCAACGACGGGTTCAACGGGATCGCCACCACGACGTTCTATAATTCCACCACGGCGTCGACGGCGACGATCGTCAACCAGAATTTCGGCATCACGGAGTTTCGCGACAGTAGCACAGCGGGCAATGCCATGGTGAGCAACACCAATGGTGCGCTCACGATCTTTCGCGACACCAGTTCTGCCGGCAATGCCAAGTTTGACAATAGCAATGGCGGCACCTTGGTATTTGGCGATGCGCTTGGGCCTCCTGGCGGCTCGGACGCCAGCACGGCCGACAAGGCCATGATCCACAATCATGATGGTGCCGGCACAGTGTTCCTGGGGTACACCAATGCGGGTCAGGCCAAGATTACCAATGGCGACAACGGCGGCGGGACCTTGTTCTTCGAGTTCTCGTCGGCCGCATCCTCGACGATCACAACGACGGCCACCGGCTTTACCAATTTCTACCAGAACAGCACTGCGGCGAACGCAACGATCGACAACAGCGGCCTGACCTATTTCGGCACGTCCGGTCTCAGCCTGACGGAGGCGCCGACCGCGGGCAATGCGACGATCACCAACCGCTTCGGCGGCACGCTGGTCTTCGACGTCTTCGCAACGGCCGGCAACGCCACGGTCACGACCGAGGGTGGGGCTCGCGTCATGTTCCTCGGCAATTCGACCGGCAGCGCTGCACAGTTCATCACCCAAGGCACTGGCTATGTGGACTTCGGTGGCAGCCTTGGGCCGAACGGCGACGGCCGCATCACAGCAGGCTCGATCGCGGGCTCCGGCACCTACTATATCGGCGGCGGCAACACGCTCGTCGTCGGAGGTAACAATCTTTCCACTATCGTCAGCGGCGTGATCGCGGATTCCGATCCCTGCGGTTGCGGCCGCATTGGTCCGGCCAATTTCGAGAAGACCGGCAGCGGCACGCTGACGCTGTCCGGCGTCAACAGCTATACCGGCACCACGACGGTCAACGGCGGCATTCTTCAGGTCGATGGCTCGATCGCCTCGTCGAGCCTCACCACGGTGAATGCCGGCGGCGCGCTCTCCGGCATCGGCACCGCCGGCAACACGACGATTGCAAGCGGCGGCATCCTGATGCCCGGCAACGCGACACCAGGCACATCCCTGAACGTGGCGGGCAACCTCGCCTTCCAGTCCGGTGCGCTGTACCTCGTCGGGCTCAATTCGACGGCGTCCGCCTTGGCCAAGGTGAGCGGCAGTGCGACGCTGGCCGGATCGGTCGGCGTCAGCGTCGCCGCCGGCAGTACGATCGCCAAGCAATACACTATCCTGTCGGCGGCCGCCGGCCGCAACGGCACGTTCGTCGGCGTCGATTCAACCGGGCTGCCGTCAAACCTCGTCGCGACGCTCGGCTATGATGCGAGCAACGCCTATCTGAACTTCACGCTCGATTACGGCGCGAAGTCGAAGCTGAACGTCAATCAGCAGAACGTCGCCACCACGCTGCAGAACTTCTTCAACGCCAATGGCGGTATCAACGCGGTGTTCGCCGGACTGTCGCCGGCTGGCCTGACGCAGGCCTCGGGCGAGGGCGCGACCGGATCGCAGCAGGCGACGGTCAACGCGATGGGCCTGTTCCTCGGTCTGCTGACCGATCCATTTGTTGCCGGGCGCGATGGTGGGTTTGGCGGCGGCGCGGGGGCGACGCCGTTCGCCGAGGAGAGCACGCCGCTCGCCTATGCGGCGCGCCAGAGTGAGCCGCGCGATGCGCTGGCCGCGATCTACACCAAGGCGCCGCCGCGGCTGGTCGATTTCGAGCAGCGCTGGGGCGTATGGGCGGCGGGCTATGGCGGCTCGCAGACCACCAGCGGCAATGCGATGCTGGGCTCGAACAATACCAGCAGCAGCCTCTATGGCACCGCGGTCGGCGCCGACTACCGCTTCTCGCCGAACACCATCGCCGGCTTTGCGCTCGCCGGCGGCGCCACCAGCTTCAGCGTCAACGGTCTCGGCTGGGGCCGTTCGGATCTGTTCCAGGCCGGCGCGTTCGTCCGCCACAGCGTCGGCGCGGCGTACTTGAGCGCGGCGCTCGCCTATGGCTGGCAGGATGTCACCACCGATCGCATCGTCACCGCGGCCGGCGCCGATCATTTGCGCGCCAACTTCAATGCCAATGCCTGGTCTGGCCGGCTCGAGGGCGGCTATCGCACTGCCACGCCGTGGATCGGGCTGACGCCTTACGCGGCGGCGCAGTTCACGAGCTTCGAACTGCCGTCCTATGCGGAGAGCGTGGTCTCCGGCGGCGGCGCCTTCGCGCTGAATTATGCCGCGAAGAGCGTCACCGACGTCAGGAGCGAACTCGGCCTGCGCTCCGACAAATCGTTCGCGGTTGATGGCGGCATCTTCACGCTGCGCGGTCGCGTTGCCTGGGCGCATGACTTCAATCCGGACCGCGCCGTTGGTGCGGTGTTCCAGACGCTGCCCGGCGCGGCCTTCGTGGTCAACGGCGCGGCGCAGGCCAGCGACTCGGCGCTGACCACGGCTTCCCTCGAGATGAAGTGGCGGAGCGGCTGGTCGGCCGCCGCGACCTTCGAGGGCGAATTCTCCAACGTGACACAGTCTTACGCCGGCAAGGGCGTTATGCGCTATACGTGGTGACCCTCCGTGCTATAGCCTCCTGCAGCGAAAGCCTGTCCCGGACTTGATCCGCGACAGCATTTCGCGGCACGAAATACGCGTCAAAATGAGTGGGACAAAACCCACGCGGGAGGGAATATGCGGGCCGCGATTTTCAGGAACGGAGAGATCGTCGTCGACCGGATCGCCGAGCCGAAGCCGGGCCCCGGCCAGGTGCTGGTCAGGACGCTCGCCTGCGGCATCTGCGGCTCCGACCTGCATGCGCGCCAGCACGCCCATCGCATGGTGGAGATGAGCAAGTTCCTGCCCGGCCGCACGCCGATGGATCTGTCGCGCGACGTCGTGTTCGGCCATGAGTTCTGCTGCGAGGTCCTCGACTACGGCCCGAACACCACGCGCAAGCTGAAGCCCGGGACGAAAGTCTGCTCGCTGCCGGCGCTGCTGACGCCGCAGGGTATCGAAGGCATCGGCTATTCCAACGACAATGTCGGCGGCTACGCCGAGGCGATGCTGCTGAGCGAAGCGCTGCTGCTTGAAGTGCCCAACGGGCTTGCGCCGGAGCATGCCGCGCTCACCGAGCCGCTGGCGGTCGGCGTCCATGCGGTGGCGATGGCCAACATCCAGGGCGGCGAGGTGCCGCTGGTGATCGGCTGCGGACCGGTCGGGCTGGCGGTGATTGCGGCGCTGAAGATCAGGGGGCTTGGACCGATCGTTGCGGCCGATTATTCGCCGGCGCGGCGCCAGCTCGCCGAGAAGATGGGCGCCGATGTGGTGGTCGATCCCGCCAGGACGCTGCCCTATGCGACCTGGGCCGAGCACGCGCAGATGTCGGAGGCGGAGAAGGCGGCGCGACCACCGTTCCGGGCCATGCTGCCGGCGCTGAAGCCGGCGATCATCTTCGAATGTGTCGGCATACCCGGCCTGCTGCAGCAGGTGTTCGAAGGCGCGCCGCGCGATGCGCGCATCATCGTGGTCGGCGTCTGCATGGAAGCCGACAGAAGCGAGCCCATGCTCGGTATCATGAAGGAGCTGAGCGTCCAGTACGTGCTCGGCTACACGCCGGAGGAGTTCGCCAGCTCACTGCGCCTGATCGCGGAAGGGCAGGTGGATGCCGCCGCGATGGTGACCGCCGAAGTCGGCATCGACGGCGTCGCCAAGGCGTTCGCCGATCTCGCCAATCCCGAGATGCACACCAAGATCCTGGTCGAGCCGTGGCGCTGATTTGGCGTTGAACGCGGCGCTAAACTCACGTCGATGGGCGCGGTTTGCATTTCGTGACGCCGAACCTATAGTTCGCCGTCTCTTATCGCACTGACAGCACGCAACTCATGCGAATTTCGATCATCACGGGAGGCGGCTCCGGCATCGGCGCCGCAGTCGCGCGCCGGCTCGCCGGCCCCGATCAATCCCTGATGCTGCACGGACAGGGCACCGAGGCCGCCGGCCTCGCGCGGCTGAATTCGGTTGCGGAGGAATGCCGCAGCAAGGGCGCGAAGGTCGAGGTGAGCACCGGCGATCTCGCCGAAGCCGGCGCCGGCACCGCGCTGGTCGCGGCAACGCGGGCCGCGTTCGGGCCGATCGACAGCATCGTGCACGCCGCGGGCTTTGCCGACCGGCGCGAGTTCCCCAGCCTGCCGCGCGAGGCGCTGGAGCGCGCCTTCGCGGTGATGGCTGCGGCTTTCCATGAAATCGCGGCGGCGGCGCTGTCCGACCTCACGCGCAGCGCGCAAGGCCGCGTCGTCGCGGTGTCGAGCTTCGGGCCGCATCGCTTCGTGCCCGGCGCTACCTATCCGGGATCGGCTGCGGCGAAGGCCGCGCTCGAGGTGCTGGTGAAGTCGCTCGCGATCGAGCTCGCCGCGTCAGGCGCCACCGCCAACGCCGTGATGCCGGGCTACACCCGCAAGGATCCCGGCCTGTTCGGCGCGCTTGATACCGCGACCTGGGAGCGCGTCGCGAAGGCCAATCCGATGCAGCGGCTGGCCGAGCCCGACGAGGTCGCGGCCGTCGTCGCCTTCCTGCTGTCGCCGGAAGCGGGCCACGTCACCGGCGCGACGCTGCCGGTCGATGGCGGCCTGACCTTGATGTGACGCCATGAGCGAGGGCGAACCAACAGAGCGGGTCGATGTCGCCGTGCTCGGCGCCGGCATGGTCGGCGTCTCGGCGGGCCTCGCCGCGCGGCGGCGCGGGCTCTCCGTCATGGTCGTCGATCGCCGCGAGCCCGGCAGCGAAACCTCCTACGGCAATGCCGGCATCATCTCGTCAGGCTCGATCCTGCCGCTCAATACGCCGTCGCTGCTGAAGAACCTGCCGAAATATCTGACCAACGCGCATCCGGCGCTGCGTTGGAACATTGCGTGGGCGCTCGCCAATGCCGGCTGGGTGATGCGCTTCCTTGCAGCCGCTGTGCCATCGCAGACCAGGCCGCGCGCCGCCGCGCTGCACGGTTTGATCGGGACCTCGCTGAAGCTGCATCGCGACTGGATCGTGCAGGCCGGCGCCGGCCATCGCATCCGCGAAACCGGTTGGCTCAAGGCCTGGCGCAGCGACGGGCTCGCCGCCGCCCAGGCCGAGCAGGCAGCGCTCGCCGAGTTCGGCATCAGGAGCGAGGTGCTCGATCGCCAGGCGATCTCCGCGCTCGAGCCCAACATCATCCCTGCCTATAGCGTCGGCCTGCTGCACACGCAGACGGCATCGGTCGATTTACCTGGAGCTGTGGTCAAGGCCTACGCGCAGATGCTCGCCGCTGGCGGCGGCACGATCAGGCAATCCGGGGTCCGGCGGATCGAGCCGCACGGCGACGGCTGGCGCGTGCAGCTCGCCGACGGCGAGATCGCCGCGCGCCATGTCGTGGTCGCGCTCGGGCCGTGGTCGGCCGAACTGCTGCGGCCGCTCGGCTATCGCGTGCCGCTGGCCTTCGAGCGCGGCTATCACCAGCATTTCGTGCCGAACCCGGCACGCAAATTGCTGCGGCCGATCCATGATGCGGAGGGCGGCTTTCTGATGACGCCGATGGAATCGGGCGTTCGCGTCACCAGCGGCGTCGAGCTCACCGCGCGCGACGCGCCCTCGAATTTTTCGCAGCTCGAGGCGGTGGTGCCGATGGCGCGCAGCGTGGTCGAATTTGGCGATGCGGTCGGCGAGCGCTGGCGCGGCGCGCGGCCGACGCTGCCCGACAGCCTGCCGATGATCGGTGCGGCGCCGCGACATCGCGGGCTCTGGCTCGCCTTCGGCAACCAGCATATCGGCTTCACCACCGGCCCCGGAACTGGCGCCGCAATTGCGGCGATGATCGCGGGCGATGCGCCGCCGTTCGAGGTGCGAGCATTTTCGCCAGACCGGTATATCGCGTGACTCGTGCGAGGCCGCCTGCGATGTTTGGCGATCAAGCGCGCGGCAACCGAGGGGCAGGATGAACTACGTCTGGGATTTCGGCATCCTTGCCAAGTACAGCCATCTGTTCTGGCTCGGGCTCGCCTGGACCATCGCCTACACCATCGGCACCATTATTCTCGGGACCTTGATCGGCCTGATCGTTGGCATGCTGCGGCTGCGGCGCATTCCGGTGATCGACTGGCTCCTGATCGCCTATATCGAATTGTTCCGCTGCACGCCGCTGCTGGTGCAGATCATCTGGTTCTACTACGCGTTTCCGGTCGTGATCGGCGTCAACATCCCGGCGCATGTCGCCGCCGTCAGCGTGCTCTCGCTCTATGGCGGCGCGTTCTATGCCGAGATCGTGCGCGGCTCGATCGAGAGCGTGCCGGTCGGCCAGTGGGACGCCGCGAAGGCGCTCGGCTTCCGCGGCTGGCGCCTGATGCGGCTCGTGATCCTGCCGCAAGCGCTGAAGCCGATGATGGCGCCCTATGTCAACCAGTCGGTCACGCAGCTCAAGAACACCTCGCTGGTCTCGATCATCGCGGTACCCGATCTCGTCTACAACGCGACCTTGATCAACGCCGACACCTACCGGCCGCTCGAGGTCTACACCATCGTGGCGCTGATCTATTTTGCGATCCTGTTTCCGTCGACGCTGGTGGCCAGGCGGTTGGAGCGCGGGCTGACCTACGACAAGGTGTGAGTTGCTTGACCTCTCCGGCTTGCGGGGAGGTCGGATCGCATCGTTAGATGCGATCCGGGTGGGGGCTCTCTCCATACATAGGGCGTCGCTTGTGGCGACACCCCCAACCCCGGCCCTCCCCCGCAAGCGCCCGCTAGCGGGAGAGGGAAATCACTGCCGTCTCGGCAATCGCCTCAAATACTCAACTCCACCGGCACATCCTCGGGCTTGACGCCGGCGAGGCCGAGGCCCTTCACGAACCATTCGCGCATCTGGCCGATGCCGCGGTTGTAGTCGATCCACACTGAGAGGAAATCGCGCCAGCGCTTGTCGGCTTCGCGCCGCACCGCCGTGCCGCTCGCGATCGTCACCGACGGCGAGGCCAGGATCTTGTAGGTGCCGAGGTTCGGGTTTTTGGCGATCGCGGTCAGCCCGAGCACCAGCGCGTTGACCACGCAATCGACGCGGCCCGACGACATTTCCAACATCACCTCGTCGCGCGACTTCAGCGACTTGATGGTGGCGTTCGGCGCAAAGCGGCGCGCCACCGCCTCGTTGGCCGAGCCGACGTCGACCGCGATCTTGACCTCGGGCTTGTTGATGTCGGCCCAGGTCTTGGCTTCCAGCCCCTTCTTCAGCATCGCGCCGAACGGATGCGGGAACACCAGATTGGTGAAATCGACCACCAGCGCGCGCTGCGGCGTCGGGTTGAGCGCGAAGCCGAGGTCGATCTTGTTGGCCTGCAGATCAAGGATTGAATTGCCGTAGGTCGACTCGACGTATTCCAGCTTGACGTTGAGCAGTTTGGCCAGATCGTTGGCCATCTCGATCGAGAAGCCGGACCAGGTGCCCGAGGCGAGGTCCTTGTTGAAATAGGGCAGCTCGCCCGGCAGCACCGCGATCCGCAGCACCTTGTTGGCCCGGATGCGATCCAGCGTGTTGTCGGCTGGCGTCTGCGCCGAGGCCGGCGTTGCCATCGCGGCCGCGAGCGCCGCGCCGCTGCCGATCCCGAGCGCATAGCGCAGCGCGTCGCGGCGATCTTCGGAGATTTTGATGTCGTCGGATTGAGTCAAGCGGGCCTCCCTGCACCAGATCGGGGGAAGCCTAGCGTCGGTATCCGGTGCCAGCAAGTGCGCGCGCCTGCACCATTGGTAGGCGAGGGCGCGGTCGCCTACGTGCCGGACTTCACCTCTCCCGCTTGTGGGGGAGGTCGAATAAGCCGCGAACCGCGCCCTTAGGGGTTAGCAACGATAGGTCATGTTCGCCCCTGTGACCGAAGAAAAGAAAACGGCGGGGAAGCTCAGTTCGGCTACCCAATCGAGCACTTGGTTGTCTGTCTGGGTTTCTGGACTTGAAAGGTGTGGAAATTGAAAAAGCACCGTCCCGTGAATATCCAAAAGAACGAGACGATCGATAACCCAAACATCACCGTCGTCGGTCGAGAAAAATTTTGCCAGCAATTCTGCTGTTCCGTCAGAACGAAGCCTGAGAGTGGGGCCGTTGTTCAGGGTGCCGTTCAAGAAGCCGGACAGCTTGCAATCGCCGTAACGAATAGGCGCGCTCCAACTGAGGTCAAGGGTTTGGATAGCATGTGTCGCAACACCCTTATAGCTTTCAGGCTGGTCGGTCGCCGAGCTTTTGCTTTCAAGATGTTCTTTCAACATAGCGTACGCCTCCTTCTAGCCCGCGAATTGCGAGCAACCTCTGGTTTAAAGGGAGGGCGCAAAAGGACCAGTGAGCTGCCTCACAATCTACAATCGCGATTTAGTGATCCTCCCCCGTAAGCGGAGGGCAATCGCATATGGCCGTTTGAGGCAATCGGAGTTCCCGCAAACTCGTCATGCCCGGGCTTGTCCCAGGCATCCACGTCTTCGTTTCCACGCAAAGAAAAGACGTAGATGGCCGGGACAAGCCCGGCCGTGACGGCGCGGAAGAATTGGTTCATTCCAAATGCGATTGCCCTGCCCGTAAGCGGGGAGGACAGAGCGTGCTCGTGCCCAGAATCAATATCGTCCCGGCACGTACATCTCCTGCGGGATCGGGCCGCGGTGATAGTCCGGGTTGCGCATTCGCGGCGGCAGCACCACCGGCTGGTGGGTGACCGCCTGATAGGGGATCTGGCTCAATAGATGCGAGATGCAGTTGAGCCGGGCGCGCTTCTTGTCGACGGCGTCGACGATCCACCATGGCGAGTCGGGCAGGTGGGTGCGCTCCAGCATCGTCTCCTTGGCTTTGGTGTACGCCTCCCAGCGACTGCGGGACTCGACGTCCATTGGGCTCAGCTTCCACTGCTTGAGGGGATCCTTGATCCGCATGGTGAAGCGGAACTGCTGCTCGTCGTCGGTGATCGAGAACCAGTACTTGACCAGGATGATGCCGGAGCGGATCAGCATGCGCTCGAATTCCGGCACTGACTTGAAGAACTCCTGATACTCGTCCTCCGAGCAGAAGCCCATCACGCGCTCGACGCCGGCGCGGTTGTACCAGCTACGGTCGAACAGCACGATCTCGCCACCGGCCGGCAGGTGCGCGACGTAGCGCTGGAAATACCATTGCGTGCGCTCGCGCTCGTTCGGCGCCGGAAGCGCCGCGACGCGGCAGATGCGGGGATTGAGGCGCTGGGTGATGCGCTTGATCACGCCGCCCTTGCCGGCGGAGTCGCGGCCCTCGAACAGCACCACGACCTTCTTCTTCTCGCTCTGCACCCAGTCCTGGAGCTTGACGAGCTCGCCCTGGAGGCGAAGCAGTTCCCGGAAATAGAACTTGCGGTCGATCGACGGCCTGCCGGCGGCGCCGTCATGGTCGAGCTCGTCGAGCCTCATGTCGTCGAGCTCGAGCTCGAGTTCCTCGTCGAGGCTGTCGGCCATCTCTTGATGGATGCGGGCGCGCAAGGCTTCATCCCGCAAGTCTTCGTCCCGCAAGGCTTCATCCCGGGAGGCTTCGTCGGTGAGGGCGGAGGTCGTCATGAAGGTCCGTCTTTCAGTGTGTTAGATGGATCGGACGGCAGCATTGACGGGCGATGTTACCCCTCTATGACAATGCCATGACCGCTGTTTCACGCCGCCGGGCGGACTGTGCTAACAAGCCGACAAAGCCAAAAAGGGAGATGTGCCGATGATATCGCTCACGCCAAAAGACGTCCTGCCGGAGGACGGCACCGCTGGCACGCTGGTCGGGCGGGTCTGGCTGCCGCAGGCCGGCGGGCCGGCCGTCGTCGCGGTGCGGGCAGACGGTGTGTTCGACGTCACGGCGCGGTTTCCGACGGTGAGCGCGCTCTGCGAGGAAAGCGATCCCGCGGCCGCGCTGCGCGCCACGCGCGGCGAGCGGATCGGCGATTTCGAGGCGATCCTTGCCAACACCCCGCCCGACCGCCGCGACAAGGCCAGGCCGCATCTGCTCGCGCCGGTCGACCTCCAGACGCTGAAAGCCGCCGGCGTTACCTTCGCCATCTCGATGCTGGAGCGCGTGATCGAGGAGCGGGCCAAGGGCAATCCGGCTTCGGCCGAAGCAATCCGGAAAGAGGTCACGCGTCTGATCGGCGACGATCTGTCCAAGCTCAAGCCGGGCTCGGACCAGGCGATGCACCTGAAACAGGTGTTGATCGATCAGAACGCCTGGAGCCAGTATCTCGAGGTCGGCATCGGCCCCGACGCTGAAGTCTTCACCAAGGCGCCGACGCTGTCGTCGGTCGGCACCGGCATGGACGCCGGCCTGCATCCGAAATCGACCTGGAATAATCCGGAGCCCGAACTGGTGCTGTTCGTCTCCAGCCATGGCAAGATCGTCGGCGGGGCGCTCGGTAACGACGTGAATCTGCGCGACTTCGAGGGCCGTTCGGCGCTGCTGCTGTCGAAGGCCAAGGACAACAACGCGTCCTGTGCAATTGGTCCGCTGCTGCGCCTGTTCGACCAGACCTTCTCGCTCGACGATGTCAGGAAGATGGATGTCGGCCTGACCGTGACTGGCACGGACGGCTTCGTTCTCGACGGCCATTCCTCGATCAGCAAGATCAGCCGCGATCCGACCGATCTGGTCGCGCAGACCATTGGCAAGATCCATCAATACCCTGATGGCTTCGTGCTGTTCCTTGGAACGATGTTCGCACCGGTCAAGGATCGCGATGCGCCGGGGCAGGGGTTCACCCACAAGCGCGACGACATCGTCACGATCTCCGCGCCCCAGCTCGGCAAGCTCGTCAACCGCATGCGCACCAGCGACGAGTGCGAGCCGTGGACGTTCGGCATCGGCGCGCTGATGAAGAACCTCGCAGAGCGCAAGGTGCTGTGAGGATCAGGACGGGACGGCGAGTCCACTATCTCGACCACTTCGTCGGCCGTGCGCGGCCTGTCGCGTGGCGGCAGGTCGGCGCCGAGTTGCGCCGACAATCCGGTGACGTTCAGCCGCCTCTCGCAGCGCGTTGAACGACGACGATGGTGACTGTGCCGAAGCGGCGGCGTTGTCGAACATGTTCAGAAACCTGCGCGGCAGATCGACCGTGTGGCGCAACTTGAGCGCGCTAAAACACGCGGAATTTGCAGCTTTTTCCTAGCTTTATGTGAACCAGTTCATCCTCGTTCGCGCCGGTCCGCTCCAGCATATTGGCTCGACGCGAACAGAAGGAGTCGCGGACATGAGCGAGCAGCCATCAAACGGAATGCCCGATTGGCTCACCACCGATATGCTGGTCATTGCCGTCTCACTGGCCATCATCGTGATTGGGATATGGATTGCGCCATAGCCTGGTTGTCGCGGCGAGGCCGTCCAGCCGGGCAGGGCGCCAGCGCCAATCACTGAGTTGCCCGACGGCGCAAGCCTCTTTTGCAAAACGGAACGAGATGCAAAGCTCGGACGATTCATGTCGCGAGAGTGCGAAGGTATGCCACTGACAGCGCAACACACTCAATGTCGTCCCTGCGAAAGCAGGGACCCATAACCCCAAATGCAAATTGTTAAGCGATGCTGCAACGACGAGTCCCTCTCACAACAACTGCTGCGGCGTATGGGTCCCGGCCTTCGCCGGGACGACACTGTGGGGTCGGCGTCATTCGAGTGACCAACCAACGCCCTCACACCGGCAGCGCGATCGAATATTTCACCTGGCTGAGCGCGAAGCTGGACTCGATCGAGGCGATGCCGTCGAGCCGGGTCAGCTTGGTCTTGAGGAACGTCTCGTAGGAGGCGAGGTCGGCGGCGACGACGCGGAGCAGATAGTCGCGGTTGCCGGTCATCAGATAGCACTCCAGGACCTCGTCCCATTTCGAGATCGCGCGGGCGAAGCGGTTGAGGTCCTCCTCCTTCTGCCGCGCCAGCTTGATCGAGATGAAGACGCTGACATGCAGTCCCAGCGCCTTCTGGTCCACGGTCGCGATATAGCGCGAGATCACGCCGCGCTCCTCCAGCAGCTTGACCCGGCGGTGGCAGGGCGAGACGGAGAGTCCGACCTTGTCGGCGAGCTCCTGCATGGTCATCCGGCTGTCGTTCTGGAGCAGACTCAGGATCTTGCGGTCGATGGCATCGAGGGCGGGCATTGGGATGAACTCGTCAGTTGAAGTCGGATCGTGGGAATTTATCCCAATTTTTCCTGTGCTGTCGCGTGGAATTGAGATTTTCGCGGCCGCTTGCGGCAGTAACATTCCGGCATATCGCCCGGAGCATTGCCATGGGAATCGCGCCTGAACGCCTCGACATGCTGACCGCGCTGGCCCGCAAGGCGCTGTGGCTGTCGTCCTGGACCATCCACCACGCCAACCACGTCCGCGCCAATGCGGACGGCCTCAAGGTCGGCGGCCACCAGGCCTCCTCCGCCTCGCTCGCGACCATCATGTCCGCGCTGTACTTCCACGTGCTGCGGCCCGAGGATCGCGTCGCGGTGAAGCCGCATGCGAGCCCGGTGTTCCACGCCATCCAGTATCTGTTTGGCCGCCAGACCCGCGAGAAGCTGGAGAATTTTCGCGGCTTCAAGGGCGCGCAATCCTATCCGTCACGCACCAAGGACGTCGACGACGTCGATTTCTCCACCGGCTCGGTCGGCCTCGGCGTCGCGCAGACGCTGTTCTCTTCGCTGGTGCAGGACTACGTCAAGGCGCATGGCTGGATGAAGGACCGCCGCGAAGGCCGGATGATCGCCCTCGTCGGCGACGCCGAGATGGATGAGGGCAACATCTTCGAGGCTCTGGCAGAGGGCTGGAAGCACGGCCTGCGCAACACCTGGTGGGTGGTCGACTATAACCGTCAGTCGCTCGACGCCGTCGTGCGCGAGGGGCTCTGGGAAAAGTTCGAGACCATGTTCCGCAATTTCGGCTGGGACGTGGTGATCGTGAAATACGGCCGGCTGATGCGCGATGCCTTTGCCGAGCCCGGCGGCGAAGCCTTGAAGCGCTGGATCGACAACTGCCCGAACGCGCTCTACGCGGCGCTGTGCTTCCAGGGCGGCGCGGCCTTCCGCAAGCATCTGCACGACGAGATCGGCGACCAGGGCGAGGTGTCGGCGCTGATCGAGCGCCGCAGCGACGACGAGCTGCTCGCGCTGATGTCGAATCTCGGCGGCCATGACATGGCGAGCATGCTCGAGGCGTTCGACTCCATCGATCATGATCGCCCCGTCTGCTTCATCGCCTACACCATCAAGGGCGTCGGCCTGCCGTTCCAGGGCCACAAGGACAACCACGCCGGCCTGATGACGGTCGCGCAGATGGAGAAGTGGCGCGCCGCGAGAGCCAGAACATCCGGCCCGGGCATGAATGGGACAAGTTCGAGGGCCTGTCGCAGGAGCCTGCAAAGCTCGAGGCTTTCCTGGCCGAGGCGCCGTTCAACCGCGAGGGGCGCCGCCGCCTGTCCGCGCCTGAAATCGATGTGCCGGAACGGCTGGCCTTCAAGGCCTCGGCGCAGATGTCGACGCAACAGGGTTTTGGTCTCGTGCTGCACGAGTTGGCGCGCGGCGACAGCGAACTCGCCTCGCGCATCGTCACCGCATCGCCCGACGTCACCGTGTCGACCAATCTCGGCGCCTGGGTCAACCGCCGCGGCCTGTTCGCGAAGGCGGAGAACCACGACCTGTTCCGGCAGGAGAAGATCCCATCGGCCTACACCTGGGAATATTCGCCGAGGGGCCAGCACCTCGAGCTCGGCATTGCCGAAATGAACCTGTTCATCATGCTCTCGGCGCTCGGCCTGTCGCACCAGATCAACGGCGAGCGGCTGCTGCCGGTGGGCACGCTCTACGATCCCTTCATCGAGCGCGGGCTCGATGCGCTGAACTACGCCTGCTACCAGGATGCGCGCTTCATGGTGGCGGCGACGCCGTCCGGCATCACGCTCGCGCCGGAGGGCGGCGCGCACCAGTCGATCGCGACGCCGCTGATCGGCATGGCGCAGGACGGGCTCGCCTCATTCGAGCCGGCCTTCGTCGACGAGCTCGCCGTGATCATGGGCTGGGGCTTTTGCCACATGCAGCGGGAGGGCGCCAAGGGTGGTTCGGTTTACTTGCGACTCTCGACCCGGACGCTGGAGCAGCCGCAACGGATCATGACCCCGGACCTGCAGCGCGACATCACCGACGGCGCCTACTGGATGCGCAAGCCGGGTCCGAACTGCGACATCGTCATTGCGTATACCGGCACCGTCGCGCCGGAGGCGATCGAGGCGGTCGGCCTGATCGGCGAGAGCCACCGCGACGTCGGTCTGCTGGCGGTAACCTCCGCCGACCGGCTCTATGCGGGTTGGTCCGCCGCGCGGAATTTGCGCCGTGATCGCCGCGGCGCGCAGCATTTGAGTCATATCGAGCGCATGCTGGCGCCGCTGCCGCGCGACTGCGGCATCGTGACCGTGATCGACGGCCATCCCTCCGCGCTCGGCTGGCTCGGCAGCGTCCGCGGCCACCGCGTCGAGGCGCTTGGCGTCGAGCAATTCGGCCAGACCGGCAGCATCGCGGACCTTTATCGGCACTACGGCATCGATGCCAACGCCATCATCGATGCGGCCGAAAGCGTCTCGGTTGGCGCCCCGGTGCGGCATCGCAAGATGGCGGTGTAGCCCCACATCGCCGTCCGGCCTAGTGCGCAGTTGCGCACGGGGGCCGGGACCCATTACCACAACTGGCAGCAAGTAAACGCGACTCGTTCTAACAGCACCCTTTACCAATTGCCGGCGGTGGTTTTGGGCCCCGACCTTCGCCGGGGCGACGAGACCAACCTTGCCACCTGCGCGATAGCGACATTATATGCCGTTCGCGCGCACGAGCCGCGTCCCGCATATGGCGGGTTCAATTCGCCGGGCTTTCGTGCAAGGATGCCTGCCGAACGCTTTCGTTCCCCATTCCATACGCCCCGTACAAGAGGTTTCCGATGGTCAATCGCATGCAATTCTACATCGACGGTGCCTGGGTCGATCCCGCCGTCAAGAAGTCCACCGCCGTGGTCAATCCGGCGACGGAAGAGGCGATGTACGAGGTTGCGCTGGGCTCCAAGGCCGACGTGGACAAGGCGGTCGCCGCCGCCAAGCGCGCCTTTGCCACCTTCTCCCAGACCAGCCGCGAGGAGCGCGTCGCGCTGCTGTCGAAGGTCATCGAGGTCTACAAGGGCCGTCTCAAGGAGATCGGCGCTGCCGTCTCCGACGAGATGGGTGCGCCGCTGCCGATGGCGGAAAAGCTCCAGGCCGGCGCCGGCCTCGGCCATCTCATGACCACGCTCGACGTGCTCAAGAACTACGAGTTCGAGGAGACCATGGGCACCGCCATGGTGCTGCGCGAGCCGATCGGCGTGGTCGGCATGATCACGCCCTGGAACTGGCCGCTGAACCAGATCGCCTGCAAGGTCGCGCCCGCGCTGGCCGCCGGCTGCACCATGATCCTGAAGCCCAGCGAGTTCACCCCGACCTCGGCGCTGATCTTCGCCGAGATCCTGCATGAAGCCGGTGTGCCGAAGGGCGTGTTCAACCTCGTCAACGGTCTCGGCCCCGAGGTCGGCGCCGCCATGAGCGAGCACCCTGATATCGACATGATCTCGTTCACCGGCTCGACCCGCGCCGGCATCGACGTGGCCAAGCGCGCGGCGCCGACCGTGAAGCGCGTCAGCCAGGAGCTGGGCGGCAAGTCGCCGAACGTCATCCTCGAAGGCGCCGACCTCACGAAGGCGGTGACCGGCGGCGTGATGCACATGTTCAACAACTCCGGCCAGTCCTGCAACGCGCCCTCGCGCATGATCGTGCCGCTGTCGAAGATGAAGGAAGTCGCCGCGATCGCGAAGGCCGTCGCCGACAAGACCAAGGCCGGCGATCCCCGCGCCGAAGGCACCACCATCGGCCCCGTGGTCAACCGCGGTCAGTGGGACAAGATCCAGGGCCTGATCAAGAAGGGCATCGACGAGGGCGCAACGCTCGTCGCCGGCGGCCCGGGCCTGCCCGAGGGCGTCAACAAGGGCTTCTATGTCCGCCCGACCATCTTTGCCGACGTCACCCCTGACATGACGATCGCGCGCGAAGAGATCTTCGGACCGGTGCTGACCATCATCGGCGCCAAGGACGAAACCGATGCGGTGAATATCGCGAACGATACGCCGTATGGCCTCGCAGGTTACGTCTCCGCCGACACCGTGGAAACCGCGCGCCGCGTCGGTCGCCAGATCCGCGCCGGCAACGTCAACCTCCAGGGCGTGCCCAACGACCGCACCGCACCGTTCGGCGGCTACAAGCAGTCCGGCAACGGCCGCGAGTGGGGCCGCTACGGTCTGGAAGAATATCTCGAGGCCAAGGCGGTCGCCGGCTACAACGCGGCGTAAGCTGAGCCACGAGAGACAACATTCTGGCGCCGGGGCGGATCACCGCTCCGGCGTCAGCCGTTTGGAAGGTAGAAGTTTTTATCGTCGTCCCGGCGAAAGCCGGGACCCATAACCACAGGCCTTCGTTTTGCGAAGAATGCGGCCCCAGCGTGCCAGGCCAAGATCCATCGGTGGTGATGGGTCCCCTGAGTTCGCAAACGAAGTGCAACACTTCCTTGAGGAGGTGTTGCCATGGGGCGGACTTACAAGCAGCTCTCTCTGGACGACCGATGCGAGATTGCCTGCCTATCGGCCAATGGCAGCTCGGTCCGGCAAATCGCGGCAGCTCTGGATCGCTCGCCATCAACGGTCTCTCGGGAACTGAGGCGCAATCGGGGGAGCCAGGTCGGCTACAAGCCAAACTATGCCCAGCACCAGATGCGAGCGCGGCGCTGGACGGGCGGACGCCTCGAACGGGAGCCCGGCCTGCGCCGCGCGGTGTTGGAACGCCTTCGCCGGGGCTGGTCGCCCGAGCAGGTCGCCGGCCGGCTGGCCCGCGAGTCCGGGCGCAAGGTGATCTCGCACGAGACCATCTACCGCTTCATCTATGCCCAACTCAGGCGCACCACGGATTTCAACTGGCGGCGCTATCTGCCGCGCGCCAAGAGCAAGCGCGGCCGCCGCGGCAAGAGGGGCGGCAGCCCCGCAAGCTTCATCGAAGGCCGTGTTTCCTTGGCAAATCGGCCGATCGAAGTGGCCGACCGCAGCGTGCCCGGACACTGGGAGGCCGACCTGATGATGTTCTCGAAATACGGTCAGGCCGTGCTGACCGTGCACGAGCGCACCTCGCGTCTGCTGCTCGGCATCCGCCTTGCCAGCAAGGTCGCGCGCGGTGTCGCCCGCCATCTCGTGGGCTTCTTCGCGACCCTGCCACAGGAGCTGCGCCAGACCGTGACCTTCGACAACGGCACCGAGTTCGCCGGTCACCTGGCGCTGCACCGCCTCTCGATCGAGACCTTCTTCTGCGATCCCCACGCCCCCTGGCAGAAGGGCGGCATCGAGAACGCTATCGGCAGGATGCGCCGCTTTATTCCCCGCAAGACCGATCTCGTAACCCTCTCGACCGCCAGATTCCGCCAGTTCATCGCCGCCTACAACAACACCCCGCGCAAATGCCTTGACTACCGCACGCCTGCCGAGGCCTTTGCTCAAGTGTTGCACTTCGAATGTGAATCTACCTCCCTGCTTTCGCCGGGACGACGAGGAAAACTACCCGCCGAGCGCGCCTTGGGTGTTGACGTAGAGCGCATAGATCGACTGGCTCGCCGCCATGAACAGGCGGTTGCGCTGGACGCCGCCGAAGCAGAGATTGGCGCAGCGTTCGGGCAGCGCGATGCGGCCGATCATGACGCCGTCGGGCGCGAACACCACGACGCCGTCGAGCTCGGGATCGCCCATGCCCCAGCCGCACCAGAGATTGCCGTCGATGTCGCAGCGCATGCCGTCAGGCGTACCCGGGCCGGCATCGATGTGGATGCGCTTGTTGGAAATCGTGGTGCCGTCGGCCGAAACATCATAGGCGAGGATCTTTCGGTTCGGCACCCCGCGCGATTCCACGACGTAGAGGATCTTCTCGTCTGGCGAGAAGCACAGCCCGTTCGGACCGAGCACGCTTTCCGCGACGATCGTCGCCTTGCCGGTCGCGGGATCGAGCCGGTAGACGTTCGGCTCGATCTCGGGCTCTGCCTTGTAGCCCTCGTAATTGCCGAGCAGGCCAAAGGTGGGATCGGTGAACCAGATCGAGCCGTCGGATTTCACGACGACGTCGTTCGGCGAGTTCAGCCGCTTGCCCTCGAACGAGTCCATCAGCACGGTGATGCTGCCGTCGTATTCAGTGCGGGTCACGCGGCGGCCGCCGTGCTCGCAGGTGATCAGCCGACCCTGACGGTCGCGGGTGTTGCCATTGGCGAAGTTGGAGGGCTTGCGGAACACGCTGACCGCGCCGGTCTCCTCCTCCCATTTGAGGATGCGCTGGTTCGGAATGTCGCTGCATAAGAGATAACGCCCGTCGCCGAACCACACCGGACCCTCGGCCCAGCGCAGGCCGGTCGTCAGCCGCTCCACCGCCGAAAGTTTCAGCCAGTATTTTTCGAAGCGGGGATCGAGCGCGCGGATCGCGGGATCGGGATAGCAGGTCGCGGGACGCCAGCCGGCGGAATGAACATCGGACATTTGCTGTTCTCGTTGTTGTGTTTCGATGGTGTTTCCTTGAGCGCCTGGTTTGCTATCATTGTCGGCCTGCGACCGCAATTCGATCGCAGCAATCAGGAAAGAAGAGGGTCGGCATGCCGCGCATCTTGATGACGGGAGCTTCGGGCGGAATCGGAACGCGCCTGCGCAAGCTGCTGCCACCGCTCTATCCGGACCTGCTGCTGTCCGACCTCAAGCCGCCCGCCGATCTCGGCGCCAACGAAACGTTCAAGGCCGCCGACCTCGCCGATCTCGCTCAAGTTGAAGCGATCTGCGAGGGAGTCGACGGCATCCTGCATTTCGGCGGCTATTCGGTCGAAGGTCCCTGGAACGACATCCTCCAGTCCAACATCATCGGCGGCTACAATTTGTTCGAGGCCGCACGCAAGAAGGGCGTCAAGCGCGTGGTGTTCGCCTCGTCGAACCACGCCGTCGGTTTCTATCCGCGCCACCACAAGATCGGCACGGACGTCACTGCGCGGCCCGACAGCCGCTACGGCGTCAGCAAGGTGTTCGGCGAGGCCGTCGGCGCGCTCTATGCCGACAAGCATGGCCTCAAGGTGACTTGCCTGCGCATCGGCAATTTCGGCGACATGCCGCTCGACCAGCGCCGGCTCGCGATCTGGCTCAAGCCCGATGATCTGGTGCAGCTCTGCCGCATCGGGCTCGAACATCCCGACATCCATTTCGAGGTCTTCTACGGCGCCTCTTTCAACGAACGCGCCTGGTGGGACAATCACCGCGCCTACGAGCTCGGCTATCGCCCGACCGGCCGCGCCGAAGATTTCCGTGAGCACGCGATGGCGGAGCAGGCCAAGCTCAAGCCGGATCCCGTCGGCGATTATTTCCAGGGCGGCACGTTCTGCAGCATGGAGTTCGATGCCGACAAGGAGAGGGTGATCGACTGGAAGAAGTGATCAATCCTCGCATTGCGGCAGTTGCTTCACGGATTCGGTGTGCTGCTGCGCGTCCTTCGAACCTTGCCCGGATGTCTTGGGCGGGCTGCCGGGCCCGTCAAAGGTTTCGGCGAAGTGCGTGAGGGGAAAGGCGAGGCTGATGGTCTGCCCGGTGAGGTTCTTGGCTTCGACGGCGATGGTCTGCGCGTGCTTCAGCCGCTCGATCATTTCGCCATCGGCCTCGAGCGTGCCGCCGCAGCCGAGCGTGTAGCAATGCGGCCTGGCGATCTGGATCGGCTCGTCCTGATCGATGCGGAGGCTGATCGTGCCTTCCAGCATGGTCCGCGTTCCGACATTGGCGCTCACGATCGCGCGCTTGCTGCTCTGCGGCGAGACGCTGAGTGTGCCGCCCGATGGCGAGCACTGACCGCGCGCGGCGGCGCCGACGAAGCAGCTCGCCTCTGTCAGGCACGTCTTGGTCCAGGGCTCGTAGGTGAGCTGCGTCGCGCGCGGATCGGCCGCTTCGCCGACGCCGCCGAGCGCAAGCTGCACGGCCAGCGATCCAAGGAATAGAGCCACATAGCGCATCGCCGTCTCCTTCACGCGCAGGCCGCCGCGTATCGCGCTATTGCGGCTTTTTGTTGTTGGAGATGCGGACGAGATAATCCGCCTTGCTGTACTGCATGTGATCGACGCAAAGCTGCGCCAGCGCCCAGCTGTCGCGGCCCTTCAGGAGCTCGATCATCAATTCGTGCTGGCGGCGCGACAATGCGAGGCCCTCGCTGTCGGCGAGATTCTTGGCGCGCATCGGCAGCGTCAGGTTCATGTAGTCCTGCAGCGAGCGGACCAGATAGGGATTGCCGCAGGCGGAGAACAGCGCGAGGTGGAACGCATCGTTGGTCTCGTGAATGCCGCGCATGTCCTGCGCCTCGGCCTTGATGCAGTAATGCCGTTGCAGCTCGCTCAACTGGTCGATCAGGCTTTGCGGCGCGGGCAGGGCGATCATCAGCGCGGCCTGGCGCGTCAACATCTCGCGCACCTCATAGATCTGCCGCACTTCCTCGGCCGAATAGAACCGCACCGTGGCGCCGACATTCTTCTCGCGCAGCACGATGCCCTGGCGCTCGAGCTGGAACAGCGCCTGGCGGACGAAATGCCGGCTCGCGCCGTAGCGCTGCATCAGGGTATCCTCGACCAGCCGCAAACCGGGCGCGAAGCGGCCGAAGATGATGTCCTCCTCCAGCCGGCGGATCACTTCCGCCTGTTCCTCCTCGCGCGAGGGGGCCTGGAGTTCGGGCAATGTGGGCTCGGCTGTCATGCGCTCTCGGCTTCGGATCGGTGCCTGAGGTCAGCATGGCGCCACGGTTATTGTCAATAATGGGGGCGATTTTGCCGCAGACCAGCCACAAGCCGCGACCAGATTATCTCATATTGACAATAATTCCTGCCGCTCCTTAAGTGCGGCCGAACAACCACGGGACGAGAAGAAAATGGCCGACGGACTTCGCAAGGGTTTGACGAGCTATGGCGATGCCGGCTTCTCGCTGTTCCTGCGCAAGGCATTCATCAAGGCGATGGGCTATTCCGACGATGCGCTGGAGCGCCCGATCGTCGGCATCACCAACACCTATAGCGACTACAATCCCTGCCACGGCAACGTCCCGCAGATCATCGAAGCGGCGAAGCGCGGCGTGATGCTGTCCGGCGCGATGCCGTTCGTATTCCCGACCATCTCGATCGCCGAGAGCTTTGCGCATCCGACCTCGATGTATCTGCGCAATCTGATGGCGATGGACACCGAGGAGATGATCCGCGCCCAGCCGATGGATGCGGTGATCGTGATCGGCGGCTGCGACAAGACGCTGCCGGCGCAGGTGATGGCCGCGATCAGCGCGGATCTGCCGACGGTGGTCATTCCGGTGGGGCCCATGGTGGTCGGCCATCACAAGGGCGAGGTGCTTGGCGCCTGCACCGATTGCCGCCGTCTCTGGGCCAAATATCGCGCCGGCGACATGGACGACGTCGAGATCGAGGCCGTGAACGGGCGCCTCGCGCCATCGGTTGGCACGTGCATGGTGATGGGCACGGCCTCGACCATGGCCTGCATGATCGAAGCCATGGGCCTGTCGCTGCCGATGAGCGCAACGATCCCGGCGCCGCATGCCGAGCGCTTCCGTCTCGCCGAGGCGAGCGGCAAGGTGGCCGCCGAGATGGCGAAGACGAAGGGGCCGAAGCCCAGCGAGTTGCTGACGCCGGCCTCTTTCAGAAATGCGCAGGTCGTCCTCCAGGCGATCGGCGGCTCGACCAATGGCCTGATCCATCTGACCGCGATGGCGCATCGCTCGCCGCACCGGCTCGATATCGAGGTGTTCGACCGGATCGGCCGCGAGGTGCCGGTGCTGGTCGATCTGAAGCCGTCGGGCGAGCATTACATGGAGCATTTCCATCACGCCGGCGGCGTGCCGAAACTGCTGGCGCAGCTCGGCGATCTCATCGATCTCGATGCCAAAACCATCACCGGCCAGACCTTGCGCGAGGTCGTCGCCAATGCCGAGGATGTACCGGGGCAGGACGCGATCCGCTCCAAGGCGAACCCGATCAAGTCCGAAGGCGCGATGGCGATCCTGCACGGCAATCTCGCGCCGCGCGGTGCCGTCATCAAGCAATCGGCCGCGAGCCCGAAACTGTTGCGGCACACCGGGCGGGCAGTCGTTTTCGAGTCGGTCGAGGACATGACCTTGCGGGTCGACGATCCCGATCTCGACGTCACCGCCGACGACGTGCTGGTGCTGCGCAATGCCGGCCCGAAGGGCGCGCCGGGCATGCCGGAAGCCGGCTATCTGCCGATCCCGAAGAAGCTCGCGCGCGGCGGCACCAAGGACATGGTGCGCATTTCGGATGCGCGCATGAGCGGCACCGCGTTCGGCACCATCGTGCTGCATATCACGCCGGAATCCGCCGTCGGCGGGCCGCTGGCGCTGGTCGAGAACGGCGACATGATTCGCCTCGATGTCGAAAAGCGCAGCATCGATCTGTTGGTTGACGAGGCCGAATTGCAGAAGCGCCGCGCCGCGCTCGCGCCGGCCGGTACGCCCGATTGGGCCAAGCGCGGCTACGCGCATCTCTTCAACGACACCATCCTGCAGGCCGATGAGGGCTGCGACTTTGACTTCATGCGCGCCAAGGGGAAGTAGTTCGGTCTCGATTGGCATCGCAGTCGAATTGTCGATAATTTCCGACTGCGAAGCGCCCGCTTGGGCCTCGACGACCAGATTACCTCTGTTTTATTGACAATCCTGCGCGACTGATGGGATGATCCCCTCAATTAAAAACAGGGGGAACGTCGCGATGGGCTATTCAGCCAGGATCGTCGGGATTGCGATGGCGGCGGCAGCGTTGCTGCTGCCGCCGCGCGCTGGCGCGCAGGAAGTCAAGCACTACCGCTTCGCGCACGATCAGCAGCTCAACACCGGATACAGCGTGGCCTACGACATGTTCTCCGCCAAGCTCAAGGAGTTGAGCAAGGGGACCATGATCGTCGATCAATATCCGGGCGCCCAACTCGGACAGGAGCCGCAGCTGCTGCAGCTCGTGAAATCCGGAGACATCGAATTCGCGATCATCTCATCGGCGAACACCGCGACTATCTCGCCGCAGGCCGGTGTGATGTCGCTGCATTTCCTGTTCCGCGACGCCAACCATGTGGTGAAGGCCCTTGCGGATCAGAAGGTGATTGACGCGATCAAGGCGATGATTGACGACACGTCGCAAGGCCTTCATGTCATCGCGACGGGCAGCCAAGGCGTAAGGAGCATCTACGCCAGGAAGGAAATCCATAAAGTCAACGATCTCAAGGGGGTGAAAATTCGTGTTCAGGCGACGGCCACGGAGGATACGATTTTCCCGGCTTACGCCGCGCAAACCGTCCATATGCCGTTCGGCAGCGTGTACACGTCGCTGCAGACCGGCGTCGTCGAGGCGGCGGAAAACAGCGTGAACGTTTACCTCGTCAACAAGCACTACGAAGTCGCGCCGGTGCTCTCGATGACCGAGCATGAGGCCAACAATGCGCTGTTGTTCATCAGCGACAAGCTGTGGCAGAGCCTTTCAGCGGAGCAGAAGAACTGGGTGACGACGGCGGCCGCCGAGGTGAGCACGAAGGAGCCTGCCAAGGCGTTCGAACTGGAAAAGGCCGCAGCGGCAAAGCTGAAGTCATTCGGCGTCAAGGTGGTCGAGGATGTGGACAAGAAGAGTTTTACCGCGATCGCCGATCCCTATCTCGACAAGCTCGCCAAGGATCTCGGCCCGCATGCGGAGAAGATCAAGAATTTGATCCGCGCGATCAACTAGAGCCCGAGGTTGACGCGGAGCGCGAGCCATGGCCATCGCCGACACACTGGTGCTGCAACGGCAGCGGTATCTGAAATGGCGGGCGCTCGACCGGCTCGAGCTGATCCTGATGATGCTGTGCGGCCTGCTGTGCTTCGGCTTCTCGCTCTCGGTGACCGCCGATATCGTCACCCGCACCATCGGTCATCCCTGGCTGTGGCTGCAGGAGGTGACCTCGACGCTGTTCATCTACGCGATCTTCATCGGGGCCGCGGTCGCGACACGACGCAACGACCATCTCTATCTCACCGCGATCTCCGAAGCGATGCATGGCAGGTCGCGGCTGTTCGTCGAGATCGTCATCCGTCTGGTGGTGCTGGGCGTCGCTTTCTGCCTGGTCTGGTATGGCTATCAAAATTACCTCCGAGGCTTCGGTAGCTTCCGCCTGCCGTCGGGTACGCCGATCGCCTCGCTCTATGCGGTGATCCCGCTGTCCGGCATCCTGATCGGCCTGTTCACGATCGAGCAGCTCATCAACGGGATCCGCAATGGCTTCGACCATCCGGAGCCACCGGATGACGACCTTCCGATTCCTGCGATCGATACCCGCGCGACGACGGGAGTGCAGCCGTGAGCGCACCGGTCGTGCTTGCGCTGATGTCGTTCTGCTTCCTGTTCTTCGGTTATCTCGGCGTGCCCGTGCCGTTCTCGCTGATGGCCGGCGTGTTCGTCGGCGCAGTGCTATCAGACGTCTCGCTGGCGGCGATCATCCAGAAGATCTTCGACGGCGTCGATTCCGAGGCGCTGCTTGCGATCCCGTTCTTCCTCTTGGTCGGCGAGCTCATGAGCTCGGCGAATGTCGTGGTCCGCATCGCCAATCTGTCGGTTTCGCTGGTGGGGCACATCAGGGGCGGGCTGTCGCAGGTCGTCGTCGTCTTCAGCATGTTCTTCTCGGAGATGTCGGGCTCGACCACCGCCGACGTTGCGGTCATGAGCCGGGCGCTCGGCGGGCCGATGCGGCGGGAAGGCTATGAGCCGGCCTTCATCGCCGCGATCATCGCCTCGGCGTCGACGATCGCAGCGCTGGTGCCTCCGAGCATCACGGCGGTGGTCTATGGCGCGGTCGGCAATGTCTCGATCGCCGGGCTGTTCATGGCCGGCGTGGTCCCCGGGCTGATGATCGGCTTCGGACTGATGATCTACTGCTACTTCTTCGGTCCCTCGGGCCTGCGCAAGCCGCGCGCGCCGCTGCGCCAGGTAGCGTTCGCCGCCGGTGACGCGGCGCTGCCGATGATGATCCCGGTGATTTTGCTGGGCGGCATCCTGACCGGCTGGTTCACGCCGACCGAGGCCGGGGTCGTCGCGGTCGCCTACATCATCGTCGTGGTGATCCCGGCGCTGAACCGTGGGCACCTGAAGAAGATCCCGTATGATTTCTGTCTGGCCGGCCTGATCTTCTCGCTGCCGCTGATCACGATCGGCGCGGCGAACGCGTTCGGCTGGATGCTGGCCTATCTGCGCGGCGCGATCTACATCGCGGACTGGATCACCTCGATCGCCGGCAACGACCCGCACCTCATCATGCTCTTGATGGTGCTGCTGTTCACCGTGGTCGGCGACTTCATCGAGCCGGTGCCGACCATCATCATCTTCATGCCGCTGGTCAACGCGCTGACCCAGGCCGGCGACATCAACGGCGTGCATATGGGCGTGGTGTTGATCGCTACGCTGGCGTTCGGCCTGATCACGCCGCCCTACGGGCTCGTGCTGCTGATGGCCTCGAAATTCGTCGGCATCAGTTTCGCAAAAGCGTTGCGGGCGGCGCTGCCGATCTACGTCGTGTTCCTGGTCACGATCTGCTTCACGATCTATTTTCCGAAGGTCGTGCTGTGGCTGCCCAAGCAGGTGATCCCGGAATCGGTCGGCTGCTTCAAGGCACCCGGCGGCACGGGGTACATCTGCCCGAACTAGCCAAACCTCTACTTCGACTTGCTGGTGAACTTCTTCACGGCGACGCGGAAATCGTCGGTATGCATGGTCGTGATGATCTTATGTTCCTCGGCGTCGAGCTGCTGCTTGGTTGGTGTGGTGGCCGCCTGATACACCAGTGACTTGGTGCCGGCGATCGCGGCCGGTGGGTTCTGCGCCAGCCGTTCGGCAAGCTGCCGCGTCGCCGCCTTCAGCTCGGTTGCGGGAACGGTCTTGGCGACCAGGCCCCATTCATAGGCCTGCTGCGCGGTGAAATTGTCCTCGGCGAGAAAGATCTGCAGCGCGCGGCGGGAGCCGACCGTGCCGACGATGCCGACCGTCGAGCCGCCGTCCGGCGACACTCCGATCTTGGCATAGGCGGGCGTGAACCTGGCGTCGTCGGCGGCGATGCAGAGGTCGGTGACGAAGGCGAGGCCCATGCCGGCGCCGGCGGCCGAGCCGTGCACGCTGGACAGCGAGATCTTCGGCATGCGCCTGACGATCTCGATGAACGCGTGATAGTGGTGCAGCATCTCGCCGACCACGGGGGCGATGTTGTTGGCTTCGGCGGCGGCTCCGATCGTCTGCAGATCGCCGCCGGCGCAGAACGCGCGGCCTTCGCCTTCGAGGACGAGCACGCGAACGTCCTTGTTGGCTTCGACCTCGGCGCTGAGCTGCTCGAGCTTCTTGGCGATCGTCATGTCGATCGCGTTGAACGCGGCCGGCCGGTTCAGCGTAATGGTCGCGATGGCGCCGTCGATGCGGAGCAAAGCGGGGTCAGTGGCGGAGGGGGCGGGTGCTGGCATATTGAAGACCTTGGGCTTGTTGGTTCCGGACATTTAAGGCCTTGGCGGGAGCCGTGGCAATCCGGTCCGACGCCGCGGGTGCGCCAGAATTGCCTGGGACCCCCTTGCGTCCGCGCGAGCCATGAGGCCAAATGGCATGTGCCTTCGGTACGCAGACACGAGCGCTGTGGGGACGGGGCAAGCAAGCTAACATCGACAAGAGGAAACGGCATGGGTCACTCCTGCTCGCGCGTATTTGGGTTGTTCCGATGACAGGCTCGGTGATCATCGTCGGCGCCGGCCATGGCGGCTACCAGGTTGCGGCATCGCTGCGCCAGGCCGGCTTTTCGGAGCGCATCTGCCTGATCAATGACGAGGCGCATCTGCCCTATCAGCGGCCGCCACTGTCGAAGGCCTATCTGAAGGGGACCGGCGGGCCCGAGACCCTGATGTTCCGGCCCGACAAGTTCTACCAGGACAACAAGATCGACCTGATCACCGATCGCGCCCAAGCGATCGACCGCAATGCGCGGAAAGTGGCGCTCGCCTCCGGCACGTCGCTCGACTATGGCCATCTGGTGTTCGCGACCGGTGCGCGGAACCGGCTGCTGGATACCCCCAACGCCAAGCTCGACGCCGTCCGCTACCTGCGCATCCTGGATGAGAGCCAGGCGCTGCGCGATTTGATCGCGCCCGGCATGCGCGTCGTCGTCATCGGCGCCGGCTTCATCGGGCTCGAATTCGCCTCCACCGCGCGGATCAAAGGCCTCGAGGTCGACGTGCTCGAGCTCGCCCCGCGCGTGATGGCGCGCGCGGTGACCGCGGAGATTTCCGAGTTCTCGCAATCCCGCCACAGCGCGGCCGGCATCCGGATTCATCTCGGGGTGCAGGTCACGGCGATCGAGGCCGATGGCGGCAAGGTTACCGGCGTCAGCCTGAGCAACGGCACGCACATCCCGGCCGACCTCGTCGTGGTCGGCGTCGGCGTGCTGCCGAACATCGAGCTTGCCGCGGAGGCGGGGCTGCCGGTCGCGGCCGGCATCATCGTCGACGAATATCTTGCGACGGCCGATCCAGACATTTCCGCAATCGGCGATTGCGCGCTGTTCGCCAGCCCGCGCTTCGGCGGATCGCTGCGGCTGGAATCGGTGCAGAATGCGACCGACCATGCGCGCTGCGTGGCGTCGCGGTTGACCGGCAAGACCGAGGTCTATGACGGCCTGCCGTGGTTCTGGAGCGACCAGGGCGACGACAAGCTCCAGATCGCAGGGCTCACCACCGGCTACGACCGCGTCGTGCTGCGCGGTGATCCCGCCAAGAAGGCGTTCTCGGCGTTCTGCTATCACGGCGACAGGTTGCTCGGCATCGAGTCCATCAACCGTGCCGGCGATCACATGTTCGGCCGCCGGCTGCTCGGTGCCGGCGGCTCGATCACGCCGGAGCAGGCGGCGGATGCGAGCTTCGATTTGAAGAGTGCGCTGACGTAGTCGAATCGTTGTCCCGGCGAAGACGGGATCCATACTCCGCGGCGATCATTGGCGGAGACGAACGCAGTTACTGCGCGGGTGCCCCAAACTGTAGCCGGTGGTTATGGGTCCCGGCCTTCGCCGGGACGACGCGTGGAAAGAACGGCGCTAACCTCCTGCGCCGTCGGCATCGACGGCGCGGCCCCCATCCGTTGCACGCAAATCGAGGCGGCGGCGTTGGCGTAAGCCAGTGCGTCGCCGAGCGGCTTGCCAATGGCGAGCTGTGAGGCGAGGGCGCCGACGAAGCAATCGCCAGCGCCTGTGGTGTCGACGGCCTTGACCTCGCGTCCCGGCACGAGCAGCGGTTGGTCCTCGACCAGCGCCAGCACGCCGCGCTTTCCGAGCGTGACGCAAACGATTTTGCCTTGCCCTAAGGTCCTGGCCGCCTCGGAGAAGCGCTCCGGCGTGTCGCCGTCTCGCAGCTCCGTGCCAGTCAGGTAGCCGAGTTCGGTTTCGTTCAGAACGAGGATGTCGACGAGATCGAGCAGAGCCTTGTCGGCCTTTTTCGCCGGTGCCGGGTTGAGCAGCGTCGTGGCCCCGGCAGCGCGGGCGCGCCGGAAGAACGCAGCGATGGCCGGCAGCGGAATCTCGAACTGGCTGACGGCGACGTCACCCCTCGCGAGGATGGGGGCCGCGACATCATCGGCATCGACCAGCCCATTGGCGCCTGGCACAACGACGATTGTGTTGTCGGCGTTCGCAAGCGTGATGATCGCCGTGCCCGAATGCGTGCCGTCCGTGTCCTTGACGAAGGCGAGATCGACACCTTGTGCGACGAGGAACGTTCTCAGCTCCTTGCCAAACGCGTCGGTGCCGAGCCGGCCGATCAGCGTGGTCGGTATGCCGAGCTTGGCCGAAGCGACCGCCTGGTTGGCACCCTTGCCGCCCGGAAAATACAGCACCTGGCGGCCGGCGACGGTCTCGCCGACCTTCGGATGGCGATCGGCGGTCGCCACCACATCCATGTTGATGCTGCCGGCGACGAAGACGCGCCCCATGGCCTAGCCCCATTCACCTCTATCAGGCCTCGGCGCGAAACTCCTGCTTGACCGCCGCGATATCCGCCAGTGTCGGCAGGCCGGCCTCGTTGCCGAGGCGCTGGATCTTGAAGGTCGAGGCGGCGCGCGCGAAATCGAAATGCTCGCGCCAGCTTTTTCCGGGATGGGCGAGGTAGGAATAGACATAGGCACCGTGGAAGACGTCTCCGGCGCCGTTGGTGTCGATGACGCGCTCGCGCGGGATCGGCATCGCCGGCATCACCTGCACCGTTCCGGTCTCGTCGTACCAGAAGAGGCCCTTCTCGCCCATGGTGACGCCGCCGATCCTGCAGCCGCGGGCCTTGAGGTAGTCGAGCATCTTCTCCGGCGTCAGGTCCATCTGCTCGCACAGGCGTTCGGCGACGATGGCGACGTCGATATACTCGAGCAGCTCATGCGTGTTGGTGCGCAGGCCGCCGCCGTCGAGCGAGGTCAGGATGCCGGCCTCGCGGCACACCTTGGCGTAGTGGATCGCGGCGTCCGGCTGGTGGCCGTCGACATGCAGGGCGCGGCAGCCGCCGAGATTGAGCATCGGGAAGGGGTGGATGTGCTCGTCGTCGCGGCAGCGGACGATGGCGCGCTTGCCGTCCTTGGGCATGATGAAGGAGAGCGAGGACTGGTTGACCTTGCGCCCGTGCAGCGAGATGCCGTACTTGGCGCACATGTCCTGGAACATGCGCCCCAGCCAGTCATTGGCCATGGTGGCGATCAGGTCCGGCGGGACGCCGAGCTTGGCGCAGCAGAAGGCCGCGGTCACCGCATTGCCGCCGAAGGAGACCGCGTAGTCCGAGGCCACGTGCTTCTCGTCGCCGGTCGGCATGTGGTCGGTGATGAAGACGACGTCGATATAGGTCTGTCCGATGAAGAGAGCCTGCATTGGCTTTCCGTCGTGGCTTGGTGTGGTCCCGGCCGGCGGTTCCAGACTAGCATTGCTGATCGGCCGATATCGCTGAAAATATTCGCAACCCTGCCTGGTTTACAGGTAGAGATGATGGCTGTGCCGGGCCCTTCTGGCATGCGGCATAACGGCTGGCGGCAGTCCGTGGTTCCGGGCTGGGTTAAGGGAGAAACACAATGACGGCAGATTCGGGGAGGTTGCGGCCATGATTATCGGTCTCGATCACGTCGTCGTCCTGACCAGCGACATCGCTGCTGCCAGCGCGGCCTACGAGACGCTGTTCGCGCGGTCGCCTTCCTGGCGCTACAGCGGCGGCGGCGCGGACCGCACGCTGTTCACGCTCGACAACACCACGCTGGAATTGGTGGCGCCGCAGGGCGACGACGATGCAGCCCAGCGCGTCCGCAGCGCGCTCGCCACCCAGGGCGAGGGGCTTGCGAGCCTGTGCTTCCGCACCAGCGATATCGCGAAGACACACCGCAGGCTCGACCGCTTGACGCTAAAGCCCGAACCCGTCGCGGAGGTCGAGAGCCGCGACGACATCAGTGGCGCCACGCTGTCGTGGAAGCGTACGCGGGCCGCGACCGATGCGACGCGCGGCGTGCGCATGTTCTTCCTGGAACGCGAGCAGGAGCGGCCGCTGTCGGTCCGCACCACGACCGCATCGATCACCGCGATGGATCACGTGGTGGTTTCGACCGCCGATCCGGAACGCGCCGCCGCGCTCTATGGTGCGCGGCTCGGGCTCGATCTCGCGCTCGACCGCTCGCACCAGGACTGGGGCCAGCTGATGTTCTTCCGCTGCGGCGACCTCATCGTCGAGGTGACGCACCGGCCGGGCAAATCGGAGACGGACGCGCCGGACCGGCTGCGCGGCATCTGCTGGCGCGTCGCCGACATCGACGCCACGCGTGCGCGGCTGATCGCCGCTGGTGTCGACGTCTCCGAGGTTCGTACCGGCCGCAAGCCCGGCACGCGCGTGATGACGGTGCGCAACGGCACCTGCGGCGTGCTGACGCTTCTGGTGCAGCCTTCGCAAGGAAAGCCAGACTAGGCTGCGCTTTATCCGCGCGTCGTCCCGGCGGCGGGTGTCGTAGGCAACTGCAGGCTTTGAATTTCTCGTCATTCCGGGGCTCGCGAAGCGAGAACCCGGAATCCATTCACCCACGGAACACGTTGTCCGATTGATTTCGGGTTCGTGCTGCGCACGCCTTCAGGTGCGCAATTGCGCACCGGGGAATGACGAGGAGGGTGGTTGCGAGAAATATTCCCGCATGGCCGTCACGACAACATTCGTTCTCAAACGTCGTTCGTCATGCTACATTCATCAATTCAGCATCACGGGCGATCGATTTGGCCAAGGCAAAGCGAATTCAGAGATGGCAACGCGATCCCGAGGGGATGCGGCTGCGCATTCTCGAAGCTGCCAAGCAGGAGTTTTCCGCCCATGGGCTCGCCGGCGCGCGCGTCGACCGCATCGCGGCGAAGGCCGGCGCGAACAAGCGCATGCTGTACTATCACGTCGGCAACAAGGACGAGCTCTATCTCGCGGTGCTCGAAGGCGCCTATGACAAGATCCGCAGCGAGGAGCGCGGGCTCGATCTCGAGCATCTCGATCCGCCCGAGGCGATCCGCCGCCTGATCGAGTTCACCTGGAATTACTTCCTGCGCAATCCCGAATTCCTGTCGCTGCTGAACACCGAAAACCTCGCTAAGGCGAAACACCTGAAGCGTTCGACCAAGGTCAAGTCGATGCATTCGCCCTTCGTCGAGATGATCCGCACCGTGGTTCGGCGGGGCGTCGACAGCGGCGATTTCCAGGTCGCAGTCGATCCAGTGCAGCTCTATATCTCGATCGCGGCGCTGAGCTTCTTCTATCTCTCCAACAGCGCTACGCTGAGCGTGATCTTCGGTCGCGACCTCTTGAAGAAGGACGCCCGCGACGAGCGCCTCGAGCACATGACCGCGCTGGTGCTGGCGGCGCTGACCGGCAAATCCACGGCGGCGTTCGGCGGCGCGATGCCGGTGCTGCGCGCGGCCGAGCACCGCGTGGTGTGAGGCGCACGTTCGCGCTCATCACTGATGCCCGTAGCCCGGATGGAGCGAAGCGCAATCCGGGCTACGAAGTCTCATCCGACAAAAATTCTCGCCTGACGAAAGTCGCGTATTTCGGCGCGATTTTGCCGCGCGCTTGGGGCTGGACAGTATTTATCCAACGGGTTAATTTCTGAACGAACAGAGAGACTGCAAAGGGAGCGTGACGTGGCGGAGGCAAAGAGCCCTTCGGGCCTGTCGAAGGTGCTGAATGCGGCGTGGGTACGTCCGTTCCTGTTTTTGGTTGTCATCGTGGCGGCCTGGGACCTCGCGATCCGCCTGTTCCATATTCCCGCCTACCAAATTCCCTCGCCCGGCGACGTCGTCGCGGTGCTGTGGAGCGAATGGCCGGAACTGCTGCGCCAGTCCTGGCCGACCACCTATGCGACCGTCTGCGGCTTCCTGCTCTCGGCGCTGTTCGGCATTCCCGTGGCGATGCTGATCGCGGGCTCGAAGACGGTGGAGAGCTACGTCTATCCGCTGCTGGTGTTCTCGCAGTCCGTGCCCAAGATCGCGATCGCACCGCTGTTCGTGGTTTGGTTCGGCTTCGGCATCATTCCCAAAGTCATTTCGGCCTTCCTGCTCGGCTTCTTTCCCGTGGTGGTGTCCGCCGTGCAGGGCTTCAAATCGGTCGATCCTGACATGGTCGATCTCGCCCGCGCCATGCAGGGCAGCCGTTTCCAGGTGTTCCGCGCGGTGAACCTGCCGCATGCGCTGCCGGCGATCTTCTCTGGCCTCAAAGTGTCGGTGACGCTGGCCGTGGTCGGCGCCGTCGTCGGCGAGTTCGTCGGCTCCAATTCCGGCATCGGCTACGTCATGCAGCGCTCGATCGGCACGTTCGACCTGCCGACGATGTTTGCGGCGCTGGTGATCCTCGCGCTGCTCGGCGTGATCCTGTTCTGGATCGTGGATCGGATCGAGAAGCTGGTCATTCCCTGGCATGTCAGCCAGCGCGAAGACATCATCTTCGCTTCCTAGCGCAGCAAACGGACAAGCGGTCCAAGCAAGGACCGCGGACAATAAAGGGAGAACAACCATGAAGCGTTTGATTGCGGTCGCAGGCGCCGCGCTGGCCTGGACCGCGCTTGCGGTGGCCCCTGCATCCGCGGCCGACAAGGTCGTGCTGATGCTCAACTGGTACGTCTATGGCGAGCACGCGCCGTTCTATTACGGCAAGGCCAAGGGCATCTACGCGGCCGAAGGCATCGAGCTCGAGATCCAGGAAGGCCGCGGCTCGGCTGCGACCACGCAGGCCGTCGCTGCCAAGACGGCAGATTTCGGCTATGTCGACGTTCCCACCATGATGCGCGCCGCGATCAAGGGCGCGCCCGTGGTTGCGACCGGCGTGCTGCTCCAGACCAGCCCGATGTCCGCGATGGGCTTCGCCGACAAGAACATCAGGAAGCCCGAGGACATCAAGGGCAAGACGGTGGCGATCACTCCCGCTGATTCCATGACCCAGATTTGGCCGCTGCTCCTGAAGAAGACCGGCCTGAAGGAGAGCGACTTCAAGACCGTCGCCGGCGACGGCCAGACCAAGCTTAACGCCGTCATCAATGGCCAAGCCGACCTTTTGCTCGGCTACGTCATGGACCAGTCGATGAAGATCAAGGACGCCACCGGCAAGGACGTCTATCCGATCAAGTTCGCCGACTATGGCATCAACATGGTGTCGTCGGGCGTCATCGCCAATTCCGACTATGTGAAGGCCAATGCGGATCTCGTCCGCCGCTTCATGTCGGCGACGACGAAAGCAGTCGAAGCTGCCGAGAAGGAGCCGAAGGCCGCGGCGCAGGCGATCCTCGATGCCAACCCCAAGGGCGGCAAGATCGATACGCTGACGCAAGGTTTCGAGCTGACCATTCCGCTCTACCGGACTGCGGAGACCAAGGGCAAGCGGCCGTTCCAGGTCACCGACCAGAACATGACGGACTCCGTCAATTTGATGGTCGAATATGGCGGTCTCGACGCCAAGGCCAAGGACAACCCGAAGGCCTTCTACACCAACGACTATCTGCCGAAGAGCAATTCGTGAGCCATCACCGCCGACTGTCGTCCCGGCGAAGGCCGGGAGGTAGATTCACATTCGAAGTGCAACACTTGAGCAAAGGCCTCGGCAGGCGTGCGGTAGTCAAGGCATTTGCGCGGGGTGTTGTTGTAGGCGGCGATGAACTGGCGGAATCTGGCGGTCGAGAGGGTTACGAGATCGGTCTTGCGGGGAATAAAGCGGCGCATCCTGCCGATAGCGTTCTCGATGCCGCCCTTCTGCCAGGGGGCGTGGGGATCGCAGAAGAAGGTCTCGATCGAGAGGCGGTGCAGCGCCAGGTGACCGGCGAACTCGGTGCCGTTGTCGAAGGTCACGGTCTGGCGCAGCTCCTGTGGCAGGGTCGCGAAGAAGCCCACGAGATGGCGGGCGACACCGCGCGCGACCTTGCTGGCAAGGCGGATGCCGAGCAGCAGACGCGAGGTGCGCTCGTGCACGGTCAGCACGGCCTGACCGTATTTCGAGAACATCATCAGGTCGGCCTCCCAGTGTCCGGGCACGCTGCGGTCGGCCACTTCGATCGGCCGATTTGCCAAGGAAACACGGCCTTCGATGAAGCTTGCGGGGCTGCCGCCCCTCTTGCCGCGGCGGCCGCGCTTGCTCTTGGCGCGCGGCAGATAGCGCCGCCAGTTGAAATCCGTGGTGCGCCTGAGTTGGGCATAGATGAAGCGGTAGATGGTCTCGTGCGAGATCACCTTGCGCCCGGACTCGCGGGCCAGCCGGCCGGCGACCTGCTCGGGCGACCAGCCCCGGCGAAGGCGTTCCAACACCGCGCGGCGCAGGCCGGGCTCCCGTTCGAGGCGTCCGCCCGTCCAGCGCCGCGCTCGCATCTGGTGCTGGGCATAGTTTGGCTTGTAGCCGACCTGGCTCCCCCGATTGCGCCTCAGTTCCCGAGAGACCGTTGATGGCGAGCGATCCAGAGCTGCCGCGATTTGCCGGACCGAGCTGCCATTGGCCGATAGGCAGGCAATCTCGCATCGGTCGTCCAGAGAGAGCTGCTTGTAAGTCCGCCCCATGGCAACACCTCCTCAAGGAAGTGTTGCACTTCGTTTGCGAACTCAGGGGACCCATAACCACCGGCTCCAGTTGTTGCGAGAGGTCTCTCCCCATGTGCCCGAATGAAAGGCCGCGGCATATGGGTCCCGGCCTTCGCCGGGACGACGGGTGGAGGGGGCTGCGATGAATCCTGCGACGAAACCAACCCCCGTCAGCCAGCCCGCCGCGCATCTGCGGCTGGTGTCGGACCGCGCGGCGGGCATCAAGCTGTCAGGCGTGTCGAAGACCTACCGGACGCGCGACGGCGACGTGCCGTCGCTGCGGCCGCTCGACTTCCACATCAACGACGGTGAGTTCTTCGTCGTGGTCGGTCCGAGCGGCTGCGGCAAATCCACGCTGCTCAAGCTGATCTCGGGCCTGCTGCCGCCGACGACGGGCGAAATCCTGGTCGAAGGCGAGAAGGTGACGAGGCCGCACGGCAATGTCGGCATCGTCTTCCAGAACGCGCTGCTGCTGCCATGGCGCAACATCCTCGCCAACGTGATGCTGCCGATCGACATGAAGCGGCTGCCGCGGCAGGAATATCTCGCGCGCGCCAAGTCGCTCTTGAAGCTGGTCGGGCTCGAAGGCTTCGAGAAGAAGCTGCCCTGGCAGCTCTCCGGTGGCATGCAGCAGCGCGCCTCGATCTGCCGCGCGCTGGTGCACGATCCCAGGATCATGCTGATGGACGAGCCGTTCGGTGCGCTCGATGCGTTGACGCGCGAGCGCATGAATGTCGAATTGATGCGGATCCAGCGCGAGACGAAGAAGACGGTGCTGCTGATCACGCATTCGATTCCCGAGGCCGTGTTCCTCGCCGACCGCGTTCTGGTCATGACCGAGCGCCCCGGTGCGGTCGCCGCGATCTACGACGTGCCGCTGCCGCGCCCGCGCTCGCTCGATGCGATGGCCGATCCTGTCTTCACCGAGCTCGTGCAGCGCATCCGCAAACACTTCTTCACACAGGGGTCGCTGGACTAACACCCGAGCCTTCAATGCCGCTTCGCCTCAAGGTCAACGATATCGCGTTCTTCGAACGGCCGCTGGTGTTCGCCCGGCCGTTCCGCTTCGGCGCGGTGACGATCACCGCGTCGACGCAGATGTTCGTGCAGGTCGAGATCGAGGTGGAAGGCAAGGGGCGCGCCACTGGCGCCGGCGCCGAGATGCTGGCGCCGAAATGGTTCGACAAGCGGCCGCGTCTGACCGAAGCGCAGTCGCTTGACGGGCTTCGCCGCTCGCTTGCGATTGCACGCGAGCTCTACCTGGCGAAGGGCTTTGACACAGCATTCGGCCTCCATGCCGAACGTATCGGCCCGCAGGTTGCAGCCTGCGCCGCCGAAGACATTCCGCCGCTTGCCGCCGGCTTTGGCCCGGCCGAGATCGACAAGGCGATCCTCGATGCGCTGCTTCGTGCAGCCGAGACCAGCTTCTTCGACGGGATGGCCGGCAACATCGCCGGCATGGACGCGCGACTGACGGCGGATCTCGACGATGCGGCCATCGCGCGGTTCCTGTCGACGCGCAAGCGGCTTGACCGTGTCGCCGTCAGGCACACGGTCGGAATGGACGACAAGGTCGAAGGCGAGGGCGGTGTCGCCGATCGCAACGAGAACGCAGGTGCGCGCTATTTCAAGCTCAAGCTGTCGGGCGATCCTACGGCCGACGCGGCGCGGCTGACGCGGATCGGCAGCGAGCTCGCAAAGCTGCCTTACGCAACCAGGATCACACTCGACGCCAACGAGCAATATGCGGACCTCGTCGCGCTGAACGCGCTGGTCGACCGGCTCGACCATGACGCGGCGTTGCAGCCGATCAGGGCAAACCTGCTCTATATCGAGCAGCCGATGCCGCGCGATATAACAAGAGCCTCGCCGCTCGGGAAACTGGCGGCGCACGGCTTCATCATCGACGAAGCCGACGATTCCTATGATGCATTCCCGCAGGCGCGCGCGCTCGGCTATCGAGGCATCTCCTCGAAATCGTGCAAGGGCGTCTACAAATCGATCATCAACGCCACCCGTGCGGCGGTGTGGAGCGCGGATGGCGGCCGGTATTTCGTCACCGGCGAGGACCTCACTTGCCAGGCCGGTCTTGCCGTGCAGCAGGACCTCGCGCTCGGTGCCTTCCTCGGCGTGACCCATGCCGAACGCAACGGCCATCACTACGTCGACGGCTTTGGCGACACCCCGGCTGACGAGGCCGACGCCTTCCTCACCGCGCATCCCGATCTCTACACGCGCGAGGGCGGTAAGGTCCGCCTCGCGATCCATGACGGCGATCTGCTGACCGGATCGATCGCCGCCGCGCCGGGCTTTGCCAGTTCGATCCATCCGAACTGGTCGACCATGCAGCCGCTCAAGCGGCCAACATCACGCGTTTCGCAGGAGCAAGCAGCATGACCACCCAACGTCTCGGCCTCATCATGAACGGCGTCACCGGCCGCATGGGGCTCAACCAGCATCTGATCCGCTCGATCGTCGCGATCCGCGACCAGGGCGGTGTCCGCCTGAAGAACGGCGATCGCGTGATGCCCGATCCGATCCTGGTCGGCCGCAGCGCAGAGAAGGTCGGCGCGTTGGCAAAACGCTACAGCATCGAACGCCACACCACCGATCTCGATCGCGCGCTCGCGGACAAGGGCGACACCGTGTTCTTCGACGCCGCCACCACGCAGGCGCGGCCTTCGCTGCTGACCAAGGCCATCAATGCCGGCAAGCACGTCTATTGCGAAAAACCGATCGCGACGAACTTTGAGGAAGCGCTCGAAGTCGTCAAGCTTGCCAATTCGAAGGGCATCAAGCACGGCACGGTGCAGGACAAGCTGTTCCTTCCGGGCCTGAAGAAGATCGCCTTCCTGCGCGATTCCGGCTTCTTCGGCCGCATCCTCTCGGTGCGTGGCGAGTTCGGCTATTGGGTGTTCGAAGGCGGCTGGCAGGAGGCGCAGCGGCCGTCCTGGAATTACCGCGACGAGGACGGCGGCGGCATCATCCTGGACATGGTCTGCCACTGGCGCTACGTGCTCGACAACCTCTTCGGCAACGTCCAGAGCGTGGTCTGCATCGGCAATACCGACATCCCCGAGCGCTACGACGAGCAGGGCAAGAAGTACAAGGCGACCGCGGACGATTCCGCCTACGCGACCTTCCAGCTCGAAGGCGGCATCATCGCCCACATCAACATGTCCTGGGTGACGCGCGTCTATCGCGACGACCTCGTCACCTTCCAGGTCGACGGCACCCACGGCTCGGCGGTCGCAGGCCTCACCGACTGCATGATCCAGGCGCGGCAGGCGACCCCGAGGCCGGTGTGGAATCCGGACGAGAAGCGTCTGCACGATTTCTACGGCGACTGGCAGAAGCTGCCCGACAACGTCACCTACGACAACGGCTTCAAAGAGCAGTGGGAGATGTTCATCCGCCACGTCTACGAGGATGCGCCCTACAAGTTCACGCTCCTTGAAGGCGTCAAGGGCGTGCAGCTCGCCGAATGCGCGTTGAAGAGCTGGAAGGAGCGGCGCTGGATCGACGTCGCCCCGATATCAGTCTGAGAAGGGACTTTGTCATGAACAAGCCTGTCCGACCGATGTCATCGCTGTCGCTGAAGCTGCCGACCGCTGGCGGCGGCCTGGAGACTTATCGCCTGGCGGCGTCGCGGACCTTTCCGGCGAAGCTCGAGGGTACGCTGAACCGCATAGCATTCTCGGCCGCGCATGTGGTGGCCGATCCGCGCGCCGACGTCGATCCCTGGCTAGCCGCGGCGATCGACTGGGACAAGACGATCGCGTTTCGTGAGCACGTCTGGGACCTCGGCCTCGGCGTCGCCGAAGCCATGGACACCGCGCAGCGCGGCATGGGGCTGGACTGGCCGACCTCGCTCGAACTGATCCAGCGCTCGGTAAAGGCGGCAAAGGCCAGGGGCAATGCGCTGGTGTTCTCCGGCGCGGGCACGGACCATCTTGCAGTCGATGATGCCAAGAGCCTCGATGACGTGATCCGCGCCTATGAGGAGCAGATTGCGGCAGTCGAGAAGGTCGGCGGCCGCATCATCCTGATGGCGTCGCGCGCGCTGGCCAAGCTCGGGCGCAACGCCGACGATTATGCCAAGGTCTATGACCGCGTGCTGTCGCAGGTTCGCGAGCCCGTGATCATCCACTGGCTCGGCGACATGTTCGATCCGGCCCTGACGGGATACTGGGGCACCAAGGATCTCGATCAGGCGATGAACACGGCGGTTGCCATCATCAATGGCAACGCCGCCAAGGTCGACGGCGTGAAAGTCTCGCTGCTCGACAAGCAGCGCGAGATCGACATGCGCCGTCGTCTCGACAAGCGCATCAGGATGTATACCGGCGACGACTTCAACTATGCCGAGCTGATCGCCGGCGACGAGCAGGGTTTTTCCCACGCGCTGCTCGGCATCTTCGATGCGATCGCGCCGGCGGCGTCCTATGCGCTGTCGCGGCTGGCGGCCGGCGACGAGGCCGGCTTCCACGACGTGCTCGGCCCGACCGTGCCGTTGTCGCGTCACATCTTCAAGGCGCCGACGCGCTTCTACAAGACCGGCGTCGTGTTCATGGCCTATCTCAACGGCCACCAGAATCATTTCACGATGGTCGGCGGCCAGGAGAGTACGCGCTCCACGCTGCATCTGGCCGAGCTGTTCCGGCTGGCTGACAAGGCCGGCCTGCTCGCCAATCCGGAGCTAGCTACGCGCCGGATGACGACGATCCTGACCACGCGCGGCATCGAATCCTGATGCGCGACTTTTCGTCCGATCACCGCTGGCTGTCGTTGAACACGGCGACGGTCCGCAAGCAGGGTGACCTCGTCGCGATCATCGAGGCCTGTGCGAAGCACGGCATCCGCGCCATCGATCCCTGGCGCGACCAGGTCGCTGCCGTCGGTCTCGATCGCGCCGCGCGCGCCGTGCGCGAGGCCGGCCTCGAACTGTCGGGCTATTGCCGCGGCGGCATGTTCACGGCAGATGGCGCGCATCGCAGCGAAGCGCGCGACGACAATCGCCGTGCTGTCGACGAGGCGGCAGCACTCGGCGCCTCCTGCATCGTCCTCGTCGTCGGCGGCCTGCCGCAATATTCGCGGCCGGGCAGCGCGGCATCCAAGGATATCGCGTTGGCACGATCGCAGGTGCATGACGGCATCGCGGAGATGCTGGATTATGCGAAACAGGCAAAGCTGCCGCTGGCGATCGAGCCGCTGCATCCGGCCTATGCAGCCGACCGCGCCTGCGTGAACACCACGAAGCAGGCGCTCGACATCTGCGACCGGCTCGATCCTGATCGCAGCGGCATGCTCGGCGTCGCGCTCGACGTCTATCACATCTGGTGGGATCCGGAGCTGATGGGGCAGATCGCGCGCGCCGGCCGGGATCGCCTGCTCGCCTTCCACGTCTGCGACTGGCTGGTGCCGACCAGGGACATCCTCAACGACCGCGGCATGATGGGCGACGGTGTCATCGACATCAAGTCGGTGCGCGAAGCGGTCGAAGCGCAGCGCTTCGCCGGCTATTCCGAGATCGAGATATTCTCCAACGACTGGTGGGGCAAGCCGATGGACGAGGTGCTGCGCACCTGCATCGCGCGGCACAGGACAGTGGTCTAGGACGCCGGCAGGTGGGCGCAGCGCTGCATGCGCGCCTCGTGCCTCATTACGACTCTTCGTTGCGGTGCTCGATTTCCAGCGTGACGAGCCGTGCCAGCAGCGTTGCCGGATAGAGCTGGCCGAAGATCGCCTCGAGATTGCACAGGCTCCGCGCGATCGGGTGCAACGGAGCGACGTCGCCATAACCTGTCGTCGTGAGCGTGGCGAAGCTGAAATAGAGGACGCGGCTCGCCAATGTCGGGCTGTCTTCCACCTTCATGCCGGGAAATGCGTCGGGCCTCAGCGTGCCGACAAAGGTGTAGAGCGCCGCGAAGATCACGGCGACCGTGAGATAGAGCAGGACCGCGCCGATCACACGGTGATAGGTGACGCGGCCTGGCGCGAACGTCGCGCGCGCCACCGTCACCGCCATGGTGAGGCCGACGAGCAGCCAGGATGCGGCGAACAAGTTGAGATCGAAAATTGAAGGTGAGCGTAGTCTCAGGATCCCGCCCGTGACGATCATGACGAGCGCGACCAGCATCGTGACGACCGCCAGCGTGCTGCCCGACATCAGGAAGACGCCGCCGACCAGGACCAGCGCGAGCAGGAGCTCAAAAATCTGGAATTCGAACAGGCCCAACGCCTGCAACGGCGCCACCACGAAAATCATGACCAGGAGCAGAACAGTGAGCACCGTCAACAAGGAATCGCCCCAGCGCTCGCGTAGCTCGCCAGTGCTCATCCAGCCGCGCTTCATTCCCGCCCCGTCATTCGGCATTGCTTCGGGATGCCGGTACCAGACATTGCTGCGCGCCGGCCGCAAAGGCAAGATGGGGGACTGGCATTCTGTGGCGCGCCCGGCGATCCGGAGCGGCCGGCCGGCCGTCTCAGGGGCTCGCGACCCGCTGCAGCGTGTTGAAGCGGGCTTTCTGCTCGCTGCTCAGCATCGCATAGAACTCGTCCAGTGCAGGCTCGATCAGCTTCGCGGCCTTCTGCATGGCCTCGAGCCGGTGCTGCATCGCCTCCAGCCGGCCGACTGGCGTCAGCGGCACGTCGTTCGGGCAGGCCGCCTGCAGGTCCGCTATGGCTTTTGTGGTCGCATCGCTCAGGCGATCGAGCGCTTCCTTCTGCTTGCCAGCCGGATGAAGCGAGGCCTCGATCCGGTTGATCGGCAGGTGGGCCAGGTCGGATTTCGAAATCGCCGCAATTGCCGGTTTGCGCGGTCGCCTCCTGCTGCTGTGGCGAACGCTCGCCGACGTGCGGACCAAGCGCATTGAAGCGGGCCTGTTGCTCGTCGCTGAGCGAGCTGTAGAAATTCTCCAGCGCCGGCCGCACGATCTTGATCGCCTCGAGCGTCGCGCTGATGCGGTTCTGCATCGACCGCAAACGGCCGGTGGGCGTCATGGCATAGCTGTCCGAACAGGAGTCCTTGAAGATATCGGCGGCCTTTGCCGCTGACGTCTTCAACTCATCTAGGAGCGCGCGCTGCTGCTGGTCCGGCCGTACCGCCCGCGCGATGTCGGCAAGCGGCCAGGCCGTGACGCCCTTGTCCGGTTCGCCGCAGAGCTGCTTGATTGCCTGCGGGCTCGTGTCGGTGCGTTGACGGGACCGATCGCGGCCTGTGGTCGCCGGATAGTCGCCAGGATTGATGCTGGCATAGGCGGAGTAGGGACTGTTGGTGTCCCAGAACACGGTGTCGACGAAGTCGTCATAGGCGTAGGCCCAATAGCCGGGCTCGTAGGCATAGGACCAGAACGTGTAGTCAAAGATGTCCGAATAGGCGTAGGGCCAGAACACCGGCCCAAGCCACGCCACGAAGGCCGCGTGGCTGCCGCGGCGCCAGGCATGCCGGGGCGCCCAGCCGCCTTGGCGCGCCGCAAGCCCTGCTTGGCCTTGCGCACCTGCCTGCTCGCGGAAGCGCGCGGCAAATCGCTCGCGCTGAGCCGCCTGCGTCGCGGCCGTGGTCGCGACCGCAGCGCCAACCGTCGCTGCCGGCGCCAATCTCTGCCGGCGGGTAACGTCGGCCTGCTGCGCACGCTGCTCGCGCTGCAACAGGCGGTTCTGCGCCTGCAGGGCACGGTCATGGACGCGTTGCGCGCGTGCGCCTTGGACCTTTTGCGACTGCAATTGCTGCACGCGCTGCTGCAGGCGATCGATCCGGGTCTGCCGCTCGGTGGTCTGGCGCGAGAGCGCGTCACGCTGCCGCTGCTGCGCCGCCTGCTGGCGTTGCTGGATCATTTGCTGGTGCTGCTGCGCGCGCTGTTGAACGCGCTCCGTCGGCGACGGCCGCTCGCTCAAGCGCGAAGTTGGGCTCGGGCGTGATGGCGCCGCGATATGCGGAGCTTGACGCTGCGGTGCTCCTCGACGGAATTCGGGGCGTGGCGTTGCGACACGCGGCGCGGCGATATGGGGGGCCTGGCGCACAGACGGGGCGGCGAAATGCGGGGCCGGGCGCGGCGCCATCGCCGGTCGCTGCGGGGCGTGGAACGCGGGTGCTGCCGGCCGTGCCATCGCGGGTGGCCGAGCCATTGCAGGCGGTCTCGCCATTGCGGGCGGCCTGGCCATCGCGGGAGGGGCGGCGTGTACCATCGGCGCGGCGGGACGCGCCATTGCGGCCGGTGCAGCCGGCCTTGCCGCCGGTGGACCTTTTCCGTGTGGCTGGGCGGACGCGCCGCCGTTCGCCACGAGCATCGAGCTGCCAATCGAAAAGACAACAAACAAAGCGCGACGGGAAAGCATGAGCGTAGCTCTCCTTTCAACAGTCGCCCGCAGTGCTTCAACGCACTGACGTCGGATTCGTTCGTTGTGGCTACGGCCGGCGTTACGGTCTTCCGGCGCGGGGAACCGTCAGGAGACGTCCTGCGTGAGGGTCGCCGCGAGCCGCTCCAGCGCCCAATCGACCTGGTCGCTTGTGATCACCAGCGGCGGAGCGATGCGGATCGTTTGCTCATGGGTATCCTTGGCGAGGATGCCCTTGCCCTGAAGCGCCTCGCAGTAGCGGCGAGCGCGGCCGGCCTCGGGATGCAGCTCGACCGCCAGCATCAAGCCGCGCCCGCGAACCTCGCGGATCACGTTGGCGCGGATGTCCTGCAAGCCGGCGAGAAAGCGCGCGCCCTGTTGCGCAGCGTTCTCGATCATTCCCTCGTCGATCAGCACGCGCAGCGCCGCGCGCGCCACCGCGCAGGCGAGCGGGTTGCCGCCGAAGGTCGAACCATGCTGACCGGGTCTCAAGGTCCCGAGCACGTCGTTGTTCGAGAGCACGGCCGACACTGGATAGAAGCCGCCGGACAGGGCCTTGCCGAGCAGCGTCACGTCAGCCTCGATTCCCTCGTGCTGTTCGGCGAGCAGCTTGCCGGTGCGGCCGAGCCCGGTCTGGATCTCGTCGAGCACCAGCATCACGTTGTTGGCGGTGCAGAGCTCCCGTACCGAAATAGCCGGCTGGAGGAATGACGACACCGGCTTCGCCCTGGATCGGCTCGACCAGAAAGGCGACCGTGTTTGGGGTGATTGCCTGCTCCAGCGCCGCGACGTCGCCGAACGGGATGATCCTGAAGCCCGGCGCGAACGGCCCGAAATGTGTGCGTGTCTCGGGGTCGGTTGAAAAGCCGACGATGCCCAGCGTGCGTCCGTGGAAATTGTTGGCGCAGACGATGATCTCGGCCTGGCCGTCCGGCACACCCTTCACCTCGTAGCCCCATTTGCGGACCGACTTGATCGCGCTTTCGACCGCCTCTGCGCCGCTGTTCATCGGCAGCACTTTGTGGGAACCGGTCAGTTCCGCGAGCTCGCGGTAGAAGGGAGCAAGCTGGTCGTTGTGGAAGGCCCTCGAGGTGAGCGTCAACCTGTGCGCCTGTTCGATCATCGCCGCCAGGATCTTGGGGTGGCAGTGGCCCTGGCTGACCGCCGAATAGGCCGAGAGGCAATCGAGATACCGGTTGCCTTCGGTATCCCAGACCCAGACACCTTCGCCGCGCGACAGGACGACCCCGATCGGCGCGTAATTATGGGCGCCGAACCGTGCTTCTGTTGCGATGAAATCAATGACCGATGCATTCATCATGCGTCACTCCCGCTGCAGCGCCCGAGAGATTACATCAAATCGCGCCTGCAGTTGATTTGGGCATCAGTTCCTCCACAGGGAAGTCTGTCGCCGGCCAAATGTGTCGTCTTATGCGCTGATGCTGCAGGGCACGCTGAGGAAGCCGCGGAAGCGCACCCGCCCGCCGCGAACCGGCGCGCCGTCGAGCGCGTAGTTCGGAAAGCGTTTGAGGAAGCGCGAGATCGCGATGGCGCCTTCCAGCCGCGCCAGCGCCATGCCGGCGCATTGATGCGCGCCGGTGGCGAAGGCGAGGTGCCTGTTTGGCGCGCGTGCGATGTCGAAGCGTTCCGGGTCTGGAAACTGAGCGGGATCGCGGTTGGCCGCGCCGATGCACAGCGTCACCAGCGTGCCCGCCGGCAGCTTGATGCCGCCGAGCTCGGTCTCTTCCACGGTCATGCGGTTGCCGAGCTGGTTCGAGCTCTCGTAGCGCAGCATCTCCTCGACCGCCGTCTTGATCAGCTGGGGCTGCGCGATCAGCCGTTGTTTCTGATCCGGATTTTGGGTGAGCGTCACCAGGCCGTTGCCGATCAGATTGGTGGTGGTCTCGTGGCCGGCGTTGAGCAGGAAGATGCAATTGTGCAGCAGCTCCTTCTCGCTCAGCCGCTCGCCGTTCTCCTCTCCCTGGATCAGCCGCGTCAGCACGTCGCGCTCGGGATTGCCCGGCTTGGCGCGCCGCCGCGCCACCAGCGTTTCGAGATAGGCGAGGAAATCCGTCACCGCCTTGTTGCCGCGGTCGAACGTCTCCTTGCCGATCACGGGCTCCAGCGCCCCCAAAATCGCCAGCGACCAGTCGCGTAGCGGCTCGCGTTCGTCGTGCGGCACGTCGAGCAGATTGCCGATCACCTCGACCGGAATTGCCGAGGCGAAGTCGCCGATCAGCTCGAACCGGTCGCGGGTCTCGATCCGGTCGAGCAGGCCGTCGACCAGCTTGATGAGGTCGCCCTCCATGCTCGCGATCGCCCGCGGCGACAGCGCCCCCATGATCAGGCGGCGCACGCGGGTATGGGACGGCGGGTCGTTGAAGACGAGGCTGGTGGTGTGGTGCTCGTAGAGCGGGGTGTCGCCGTATTTCGGCGCGAACTCGCGCTTCTTGTCCGAGCTGAACGACTTGGTGTTCTTGTAGGTGGTGACGAGGTCGTCGTAGCGGGTCAGGAACACGGTGCCGTTCGGCAGGCGCTTGACCGGCTCGTTCTCCCGCAGTGCACGATAAGTCGGATAGGGGTTGTCGTAGAACTCCGGCGTCAGCTTCTCGAGGTCGAAGCCGTCAGCCAGTTCTCGCGCGTGTCCGTTCATGGCGCATCCAGCCCAATTAGTTTCATTTGCAACTATCGTAAGCCGCGGGCGGCGGCCGCGCAACACAATTTGCTAGGCGCCGGGAACAGCGCGCCGGGCGCCGCGTGGTGCGAGCAAATCGCAGAGCCATATGCGGTTTTGCGCTTTGATGAAGCGCGCGCGCCCCTCTACAGTCGCGACCAAACAACAAGACCGGAAACGCCAATGCATGCCCGTGCCGACACTGCGGCCTCCTGGCCCGAGGAGATCTTCTCGATATTGCAGCGCTTCGAGGTGCGTCAGGTGCCCTACGTGCCGGACGCCGGCCATTCGCAGCTGATCGAGCGGGTGCTGGGGTCGTCCTCGATGCGCGGCATTCCGCTGACGACGGAGGAGGAAGGGGTGGCGCTGCTCGCCGGCGCCTGGGCCGGCGGACAGCGTGGCGTGCTGCTGATGCAATCGAGCGGCGTCGGCAATTGCATCAACATGCTGTCGCTGATCCCGATCCTGCGCTTTCCGTTCCTCACGCTGGTCACCATGCGTGGCGAGTGGGGCGAATTCAATCCGTGGCAGGTGCCAATGGGATCGACCACGCAGGGGATTCTCGAACTGTCCGGGATCAAGGTGCTGCGCGCCTCGCACCCTGAAGAGGTCCGCGAAGTCGTCGAGGCCGGCGCAGCGCAGGCCTATAACGCCTGCACGCCCACTGCCGTCCTTCTGTCGCAGCGCCTGATCGGCGCCAAGGTTTTCACCAAATGAGCAAGGCCAATCTCCTCGACCGTCGTGCCGTCGTTTCCGAACTGCTGAAAGATCGCAAGGGCGCCTTCGCCGTCGGCGGCCTCGGCGCCTCGACCTATGACATCGCCGCCGCCGGCGACCATGCCCGCAATTTCTACCTGTGGGGTGGCATGGGCGGCGCCGCGATGATCGGGCTCGGCCTCGCTCTGGCGCAGCCGAAGCTGCCGGTGCTGGTCATCACCGGGGACGGTGAAATGCTGATGGGGATGGGCAGCCTTGCCACCATCGGCCTGCAGCAGCCCAAAAATCTCTCGATCATCGTGCTGGACAATGAGGCTTATGGCGAGACCGGCGGCCAGGCCAGCCACACCGGCGGGCCTGCCGACCTGGTCGGTGTTGCCAAAGCCTGCGGAATCGGTGATAGCCGGGCGATCAGCACGATGGCTGAGGTCGAGGCTTTTGCCTCGTCTTTGCAAGACGTTACGGCGGGGCCGCGGTTCGCCAGCGCAAAGATCGACGGGGCCAATCTGGAGCGCGTGCTGTCTAGCCGCGACGGCACCTACCTCGTGAACCGGATCAGAGGGTCGATCGGCCACACTCCTATTTAAAGTGGCTTTCGCGGTGCAATAGAACCTTGACTTTTGGTAAAGTGAGTGATTACTCACGACCCAAATGTCTACCTTACGCATGACGAGTGACTTGCGGCGTCAGTTGATCCTGAGCGCCGCAAAGCGGTGTTTCGCCCGCAACGGCTTTGCCGGCACCACGACGAAGAGCGTGGCGGCCGCCGCTGCCATTTCCGAGGCGCTGCTGTTCAAGCATTTCCCGTCCAAGGCCGCGCTCTATGCAGAGATCCTTGCCGAGGAGTGCGAGGCGGATCCCGATCTCGCGCATCTGCTCGGGCAGGAGCCCTCGACTGCGACGCTGGTCGAGCTGGTGCAAGGCATGGTCGGTCACTTCATGCAGCTGCGTGATGCGCCTGATCAGGAAGAGGCGCAGCGGATGCGGCTGATGGTGACGAGCCATCTCGACGACGGCGAGTTTGCGCGCCTGCTCTACGACAAGGTCGGCAAGCTGATCGGTCCGACCTTCGCCGCCTCGCTCGAGCGGGCGATTGCCTCCGGCGAGGCCACGAAGATCGGCGACGAGCCGCTCAACCTGTTCTGGTTTGCGCACCATACCGTGCTGATGGGTGCGCTGACCCAGCTGCCTGCGACACCGTGTCTCCCCTACGGCGATGCCGCCGCGGCCGAGCGCCAGCTTTGCCAATTCATCCTTCGCGGCATCGGACTTACCGAAGCCGCAATTTCAACTCATTTGGGCCGCCAGCCGTCGCCGATCGCAGGACCGTCGGTAACTGCAGAAAGTGCATGACATGAATATTCAGACCGAAAGCCACATCTCGGGGCAACCGATCAAGGAGAAACAAGCCAAGCGTCCCGTCCGCATGGTGCGCTGGTTCATCATCGTAGGCCTGTTGCTGGCCCTGCTCGTCGGTGCGCTGGTCGGCTTCAACGCCTTCCGCAGCCACATGATCGCGCAGTTCTTTGCCAACAATAAGCCGCCGCCGGCGAATGTGTCGGCCGTCGAGGCGAAGACCGAGGTGATTCCGAACCTGCTGACCGCCGTCGGCGATCTCGTCGCCGTGCACCAGGTCAACGTCACGACCGACGTGCCGGGCCGCATCACCGAGATCCTGTTCACCGCCGGCAGCCACGTGGAGGCCGGCACGCCGCTGGTGCAACTGTTCGACGCGCCGGAGCAGGGCGACCTCGCCAATTACAAGGCGCAGGCGACCGTCGCGCAGCTGTCGCTTGACCGCGCCAAGCAACTGGCCGCGCGCCAGTTCGGTCCGCAGGCGACCGTCGATGCCGCGCAGGCCTCCTACGACCAGGCGCAGGCCGGCATCGCCAAGACCGAAGCGTTGATCTCGCAGAAGCTGGTGCGCGCGCCGTTCTCCGGCGATCTCGGCATGCGCAAGGTCGAAGTCGGCCAGTATCTGACGGCCGGCACGCAGATCGTGTCGCTGACCGATCTGTCGGTGCTGTACGCCAACCTGACCGTCACCGAGAAGCAGAGTTCGCAGATCAAGGTCGGCCAGGCCGTACGCGTCTCGGTCGATGCCTATCCGGGCCGCACCTTCGAGGGCAAGATCACCACGATCGAGCCGCAGATCGCGACCGACACCCGCAACATCCGCGTGCAGGCGACGATCGCCAATCCGGAGAAGATCCTCAAGCCCGGCATGTTCGTGACCACCACGGTGGTGCTGCCCGGGAAGCCGCCGGTCGTGACCATCCCGGAAACGGCTGTCGACTACACCCTGTACGGCGACTCGGTGTTCGTGATCGCCGAGAAAAAGGAAGCGGACGGCAAGACCAGCCTCTCGGTGGTGCGCACCTTTGTGCAGACCGGCAACCGGGTCGAGGGTCGCGTCGAGATCCTCAAGGGCCTGAAAGCGGGCGACAAGGTCGTCGCCCTCGGCCAGCTCAAGCTGCAATCGGGTATGGCGGTTGCGATCTCGACCGATCCGCCGCCGCCGGTTCCCGCCGAACCGCCGCGCTACTGATCTTCATTCATCGAACTCGGAGGGCCATCGGCCCTCCGCCACATCTTGCCGCAAGCCGGCAGAACACGAATCGAGTTGGCGATGGCCCTTACCGATATTTTCATCAAGCGCCCGGTTCTGTCGGTCGTCGTCAGCCTGCTGATCCTGCTGATCGGCCTGCGCGCGGCGATGGTGCTGCCGATCCGGCAATATCCGAAGCTGTCGAACACGGTCATCAACATCACGACCGTCTATCCCGGCGCGTCCGCGGACCTGATCCAGGGCTTCATCACCACGCCGATCGAGCAGGCAGTCGCCTCCGCCGAGGGCGTCGACTACATCACCTCGTCCTCCGTGCTCGGCACTTCGACGATTCAGGTCTATATCAAGCTGAATTTCGATCCGAACCAGGCGCTCACCGAGGTGCTGGCCAAGGTCAACTCGGTCAAATACCTGATCCCGAAGGAATCCAACGACCCGATCGTCACCAAGACCACCGGCCAGACCACGGCCGTGATGTATCTCGGCTTCTCGTCCGAGGAGCTGTCCGGCTCGGCGATCTCCGACTATCTGACGCGCGTGGTGCAGCCGGTGCTGTCGACCGTCGACGGCGTCGCCTCGGCCGACATTCTCGGCGGCCAGACCTTCGCGATGCGTCTTTGGCTCGATCCGACCCGAATGGCCGGACGCGGCGTGTCGCCCAACAACGTCGCCGCCGCGATCGCCGCCAACAACTTCCAGGCGGCCGCCGGCCAGACCAAGGGCTTCTTCATCGTCTCCAACGTCTCGGCCAATACCGACCTTCAGAACATCGATCAGTTCAAACGGATGATCGTCAAGGCCAAGGACGGCGGCTTCGTGCGGATGGAGGATATCGCCACCGTCGAGCTTGCCGCCCAGAGCACGGACGCCAGTGTTGCCTTCAACGGCGAGCACGCGATTTTCATCGGCGTGCAGGCAACGCCGCAGGGCAACCCGCTGACGCTGGTCAAGGGCGTGCGCGCGCTGTTCCCTGAACTCGAGCGGAATCTGCCGCCGTCGATGAAGATGAAGGTCGCCTACGACTCGACCAAGTTCATCCAGTCCTCGATCGATGAGGTGGAGAAGACGCTGGGCGAAGCCGTGATCATCGTGATCGTGGTCATCTTCCTGTTCCTGGCCTCGCTGCGCTCGGTCATCATCCCCGTCGTCACCATTCCGCTGTCGATGATCGGTGTCTGCACCCTGATGCTGGCGCTGGGCTTCAGCTTCAACCTCCTGACCCTGCTTGCGATGGTGCTGGCGATCGGCCTCGTCGTCGACGACGCCATCGTCGTGGTGGAGAACATCCATCGCCACCTTGAGGAGGGCAAGACACCGGTTCAGGCCTCGCTGCAAGGTGCGCGCGAGATCGTGGGCCCCGTCATCTCGATGACGATCACGCTCGCGGCGGTGTACGCGCCGATCGGCTTCCTCGGCGGCCTCACCGGCTCGCTGTTCCGCGAATTCGCCTTCACCCTCGCGGGCTCGGTGATCGTGTCGGGCGTGATCGCGCTGACGCTGTCGCCGATGATGTGCTCGATGCTCCTCAAGAGCGCGGAGGAGGGCCGGTTCGCCAGGCTGGTCAATCGCGTGTTCGGCGCGTTGACGCGCGCCTATGGCCGTCAGCTCGACCGTTCGCTCGACTACCGCCCGATCACGGCGCTGTTCGCCGTGACGATCCTCGGCCTCGTCGGTTTCCTTTATATGCACACCTCCAAGGAGCTGGCGCCCGAGGAAGACCAGGGCATCGTGTTCGCAGTGACCAAGGCCCCGAAATACGCCAACATCGATTATCTCGATTTCTACGGCGAAAAACTCGACAAGGAATTCGCGAAATTCCCCGAGACCGACCTGCGCTTCGTGCTGAACGGCATCAACGGCCCGCAGGGCGGCATCGCTGGCATGCTGCTCAAGCCGTGGGATGAGCGCAAGCGCAGCGCGCAGGCGCTGCAGCCGCTGGTTCAGGCGGAGCTGTCCAAGATCGAGGGCATCAGCGCGTTCGCGTTCAGCCTGCCGCCGCTGCCCGGCGGCCCCGGCGGTCTGCCGGTGCAGATGGTGATCTCTTCGACGGCCGGATTCCAACAGGTGTTCGACCAGATGAACAAGCTGAAGGATGCGGCGCGCAAGAGCGGCCTGTTCATCGTCACCGACAGCGACCTCGACTTCAACCAGCCGGTGGTCCGGGTGAAGGTCGATCGCTCGAAGGCGAGCGACCTCGGCATCACCATGCAGTCGATCGGCGGCGCCCTGGCGACGCTGCTCGGCGGCAACTACATCAACCGCTTCAATCTCGAGGGTCGGTCCTACCAGGTGATCCCGCAGGTGCCGCGCGCCAAGCGGCTCGCGCCCGAGGCATTCAACGATTACTACGTTCCCACCGCGACCGGGCAGCTGGTGCGGCTGTCGACCGTGGTTTCGGTCGAGACCGGCGTCGATCCCAACGCGCTGACCCACTACAACCAGCTCAACTCGTCGACCTTCCAGGCGGTGCCGATGCCCGGCGTCTCGATGGGCCAGGCGGTGGAGTTCCTGCAGGGTGAAGCCAAGAACCTGCCGCAGGGCTTCAGCCACGACTATCTGGCCGACTCCCGGCAATATGTGCAGGAAGGCAATCAGCTCGCGATCACCTTCGGCTTCGCGCTGATCATCATCTTCCTGGTGCTGGCCGCGCAGTTCGAGAGCCTCCGCGACCCGCTGGTGATCATGATCTCGGTGCCGATGGCGATCGTCGGCGCGCTGATCCCGCTGTTCTTCGGCGCGGCGACCATGAACATCTATACCCAGGTCGGTCTGCTCACCCTGGTCGGCCTGATCACCAAGCACGGCATCCTGATGGTGGAGTTCGCCAACGAGCTCCAGGTCAAAGAGCGGCTCGACCGCCGCTCTGCCATCGAAATGTCGGCCCGCATCCGCTTGCGGCCGATCCTGATGACGACGGCCGCCATGGTCACCGGCCTGATCCCGCTCCTGACCGCGACCGGCGCAGGCGCGGCCAGCCGCTTCTCGATCGGTCTGGTCGTCGTGGCCGGCATGTCGATCGGCACGCTGTTCACGCTGTTCGTGCTGCCGGCGGTCTACACGGTGATCGCGACCGACCATCAGGCCGCGGCCCATTCCGATCGCGCCAAGCAGATCGCCGACTACGAGCTCGACCGTCGCGGCGGCGCGCTGAAACCGACCTGAGCCCTCCAAGCTCATGCTCGCAGGGAAGGCGGCACTGGCGAAAGCCACTGCCGCCTTTTCTTTGTCTCGTGATAGCCTTTGCCGAGGGCGGGCAGAAAGTAACTCGCCTCAGGAAATCCGGAGGAAACAGGCATGGCAAGCGAGTTTGCGGCGGGCAATTACCGGTTCATTCCGGCCGTGTTCCAATATTCAAGCGGCGCGCAGGCGAACGCGGGTTTTGAGATCGAGCGGGTGCGCTTCGATCGCCTGCTGCCGCTCGCGGAAGGTTTTGCGCGGATCGCGGCCTATATCCGGGATGCCGGCCGGCCGCTGACGGCATTCTGTGCCTGCGAGCTGCGCTCGCCGGCGGCCTTCAGCGAGGAAGGCTTTCGTGCGTTCAACCTGCACTATGTGAAGACGTTGTCCGAATGGGGCATCTTCGACGGCACCACCAATCCGGTGGCGCGCAGCAATGTCTGTCCGGAGATCGATCCGCCGTCAGAGCCGTCCTTCTACGCATTCTCCTTCACGCGACCGAGCACGACGACGTCGCCGTCCTTCGTGATCGCCGGCGGCGCCGAGGCACGCGGCGGCACCGCCAGCTATCCGGACCGCATCGTTTGCTATCGCGATCCCAGTCCCGGCGCGTGGCGGGAGAAGGTCCGCTTCACCGCCGGCGAGATGGAGCGCCGTCTGGCGGAGTTCGGCTTCGGCTGGAAGGACACGACCGGCGTGCAGGCCTATTCCGTGCACGACTTCCACCACGCGCTGGTCGACGAACTGGTCCGCCGCGGCGCCTTGCGCTCCGGCCTGACCTGGCACTTCGCGCGTCCGCCGGTGGTCGATCTCGAATATGAGATGGACTGCCGCCGGGTGCTAAGGGAAGTGGTGATCTAAAGCATGATCCGGAAAAGTGCGAAGCGGTTTTCCGATAAGATCATGCGCAAACAATATGCTAAGGCGCGATGATGATTCATCCTAATCTCATCGCGCTTTAGCTTTCGTCGTCATTGCGAGAAGCGAAGCGACGAAGCAATCCATAGCGCCGCACGCTCGGTGATGGTGGATTGCTTCGCTTCGCTCGCAATGACGCGAACTTGGTGTCACGCAACTCTCCCCGTCATCCCGCGAAGGCGAAGCCGTTGCGCGGGGATGACGGAGAGGGATGGCCGCGCTCAGTTTGCAGTCACCGCGCCTTCGGGTCCAGTGCGTCGCGCAGGCCGTCGCCGAGCAGGTTCAGCGACAGAACCACGAGGAAGATCGCGAGGCCCGGCCAGATCGCCATCCAGGGCGCCTGCGTCAGGAAGCGTTGCGCGGCGTTGAGCATGCTGCCCCAGGACGGAGCGGGCGGCTGCTGGCCGAGGCCCAGGAACGACAATGCGGCCTCGGCGATGATGGCGGCGGCGATCGAGAGTGTCGCCTGCACCAGCAGCGACGGCAGGATGTTCGGCAGGATATGGGAGAACGCGATCCGCCATGGCGGATTGCCGAGCGCCCGCGCGGCCTCGACATAGTCCTCGGCCTTGACGACGAGCACCTGGCCGCGGGTCAGGCGGATGAAGATCGGGGTCGCCGAGATGCCGATCGCGATCATGGCATTGCCGAGGCTCGGCCCGAGGAATGCCGCGAGCGCGATCGCCAGGATCAGGAAGGGGCAGGCCAGCATCGCATCGGTGATCCGGCTGATCAGCGCGTCGGTGAAGCCCCCGCGATAGCCGGCGAGAAGGCCGAGCGGCACGCCGATGCCGAGCGCGATCGCGACCGAGATGAGACCCGCGAGGAGGGAGGCGCGCGCGCCGTAGACGACGCGGCTCAGGATGTCGCGGCCGAGCTCGTCGGTGCCGAACCAGTGCGCTGCCGTCGGCGGCTTGCGCACCAGGCTCCAGCTCGTCGCGATGGGATCGTAGGGAACGATCAGCGGCGCGAACACGGCGAGCAGGATGAAGATCGCGATCACGGCGAGGCCGATCACGGCGCCCTTGCGCCGGATCAGCCGCCGCCAGGCGCGCCGCGCCGGGCTTTCCAGCGTTTCGGCGACGGCAAGCGAAGCGGCAGTGGTGAGTGTCGCGTCCGTCATCTGGTCAGCCCCTCAGCCGCGGGTTGACGAGGATGTAGGCTATGTCGGCGATCAGGTTGAGCGTGATGTAGATCGTCGCCGTGGTCAGCACCACGCCTTGCACCACGGCGTAGTCGCGATTGAACACGGCGTCCACGATCAGCTTGCCGAAGCCGGGAATGGAGAAGATCTGCTCGGTCAGCACCGCGCCCGACAGCAGCGTGCCGAGCTCGAGCGCGCCGAGCGTGATGATCGGCGTCAGCGCATTGCGCATGGCGTGCTTGAGGATGACCGAGCGCTCGGAAAGACCCTTCGCGCGAGCGGTGCGGACATAGTCGCTCTCCAGCACCTGGAGCATGGCGCTGCGGGTGTGTCGCATCAGGATCGCGGAAATCGCGTTGCCGAGCACGAAGGCCGGCATGATGGTGGCGGCGAGACTCGCGCGCCAGTCCTCGGTCAGCGGCACGTAGCCCGAGGCCGGCAGCCAGCCGAGCTTGATCGAGAACAGGAAGATCAGGAGGATTCCGAGCCAGAAATTCGGCGTCGAGATACCCCACAGCGCGAACAGATTGGCGCCATAGTCCCAGGCCGTGCCCTTCTTCACCGCGGAGACGATGCCGGCGGGAATGCCGATGCAGAACGCGATCAGGATCGCCATCGATCCGAGCTGCAGCGTCACCGGCAGTTTCTGTGCGATCAGCTCGCGCACCGGCATCTTGTTGCGCAGCGACTCGCCGAAATTGCCTGTCAGGACGCCCTTGAGCCAGTAGACATATTGGACCGGGACCGGCTGATCGAGCTTGTACTGCTGGCGGATCTGCTCGATCACCGCGGGATCGCGCTCCTCGCCGGCCATCACCAGCGCGGGATCCCCCGGCAGCAATTGCTGCAGCGAGAAGATCAGAACCGACACGAAGAACAGCGTCGGTACGATCTGCGCGATCCGGCGGGCGAGGAAGTTCAGCATGGCGATGCTCGTGTCCCGGACACCGGCGTGATCATTTCAGCTTCAACCCGACCACGCGCACCAGCCCATCGGGCATCTGCTTGTAGCCGTCGAGCTTTGTCGTGTGTGCGATGATGATGCGGCGATGGTAGATATAGAGGAGCGGCTCGTCCTCTTGTTCCAGCTTGGTCAGCTTGGCGTAGATCGCCTTGCGCTGCGCCATGTCGGTGGTGAGGCGGGCGTCGTCGAGCGCCTTGTCGGCCTCGGGACTGGCCCAGGCGCTGTAGTTCTGCGGCGCATCCTTGTGCAGGAAGACATAGGAGTTGCCGTCCGGATCGATGCGGCCGCTCCACGCCAGCATATAGGCCTGGTATTCGCCGGCCTCGGCCTGCTTCAGCGAGGTCGCGAATTCGGTGACCCGGATTTTCAAGTCGAAGCCGGCCTCCGCCGCCATCGATTGAATGACCTGCGCGGTGGCTTCGGTCTCGGGGCCCTTCGGCACCATGAAATCGACGCTGACCGGCGGCGTCACGCCGGCCTCCTTCAACAGCGCCTTGGCCTTTGCGACATCGCGCGGGCGGATCGGAAAGTCCTTCTGGTAGTAAGGATGATCCGGGCTCAGCCACTGGTTTCCAGGCGTGAACTCTCCGTTGAACACGACCTGGTTGAGAGCCTCGCGGTCGATGGAAAGGTCGAGCGCCTGCCGGACCTTGGCGGACTGGCTGAGGGCACCCTTGGCCTTGTCCTTGCCGATGTTGAGGGTGATGCCCTGATAGCCGAGCTCGATCGCGCTCGAGACCTTCAGCCGGGAATCGGCGCGGACGTCCTTGATGTCGGTGGCCAGCACGCGTTCGATCAGGTCGAGCGCGCCGGATTTCAGATTGGCGAGGCGCACGGTGGCGTCGACGATCGGCTGGAACACGACGCGGTCGATGTGGATGTTGTCCTTGTTCCAGTAGTCGGCGAATTTCTCGAACACCATGCGGTCCTGCTGGACGCGCTCGACGAATTTGTAGGGACCGGCGCAGACCGGATGCAGGCCGAACTTGTCACCGGCCTCCTTCGCAGCCTTGGGCGAGACCATCATGCCGGAGCGGTCGGTGAGCTGGGCGATCAGCGGCGAGTAGGGCGTCTTCAGCACCAGCTTGATGGTAAGGGGATCGACGACCTCGACGTGGTCGATGCTGGCAAGCTCCGGCTTGCGGAACGAGCCGGGGAAGGTCAGATGCCGCTCCAGCGAGAATTTGGCTGCCTCCGCATCGAGCGGTTCGCCGTCGTGGAATTTGACGCCGGGCCGAAGCTTGATCGTCATGGCCTTGCCGTCGGCCGATGTCTCGTAGGACAACGCCAGCTGTGGCACGATGTTGAGCTTCTCGTCGATGTCGAACAGCTTGTCACAGAACGCGGAGAAGACGATGCGGCCGACATAAGTGCGTGCCATGGTCGGGTCGAGCACGTCGGGGTCCTCGGCAAGACCGATCCGCAGCGTGGTCTGGGCCTGGGCGCCGGCCGCCAGCGATAGCAGCAGGGCGGCAACGGCTGCCGCCAAACCAAACATCCTCATCACACAGCTCCCCATTTTCATGCCTACGGCACCGTCCCGAAATGACCAACCCCGCCGCGCCCGGTCCCTTCCGCGGCTCCGCTGAAGGCCGCCACCAATTTCTCCAGCGACGGCGAGAAGCCACCGTCAGAGGGGACGATACTCTCGGCGGGCGGCAGGTCCGCGATGCGGTGACAGGCCGTGGCGTGGCCCGTGTCATCCGCCAGCAATAGCGGAACCTCGCTGCGGCAGCGCGCGATCGCATAGGGACAGCGGGTGTGGAAGCGGCATCCCGGCGGCGGATTGAGCGCGCTGGGGATCTCTCCCTGTAGCACAATCCGGCTGCTCTTTGCCCGCGGTTTAGGCACGGGGATCGCGGACAGCAGCGCCCGGCTGTAGGGATGGCGCGGCGCGGCGAACAGCGCGTCCGCCTCCGCGGTCTCGACGATCTGGCCGAGATTCATCACCGCGACGTGGTCGGCAATGTGCTTGACCACGGCGAGGTCGTGCGAGACGAAAATGTAGGCGAGGCCAAGCCGGTCCTGCAGCTCGCTCAGCAAGTTCAGGATCTGCGAGCGGATCGAGACGTCGAGCGCCGAGACCGGCTCGTCGCAGATGATCAGCTTCGGCTCGACCGCGAGCGCGCGCGCGATGGCGATGCGCTGGCGCTGACCGCCGGAGAATTCATGCGGATAGCGCCGCGCCAGCCGCGGCTCGAGCCCGACCAGCCGCAGCAGCTCGGCAACGCGCTCGGATCGTCGCGGCGCCGGAACGAGATCGTGCAGCGCCAGCGGCTCGGTCAGGATCTGCCCGACCGTCATGCGCGGATTGAGCGAGGCGTAGGGATCCTGGAAGATGATCTGCGCGTCGCGGCGGAATGCGCGGAGCTGCTCGGCATTGAGCGTGCCGAGGTCGCGGCCCTCGAAGCGGATACGTCCGGCATCCGGCTCGATCAGCCGCAGCACCAGACGGCTGACGGTGGACTTGCCGCATCCGGATTCGCCGACGAGGGCCAGCGTCTTGCCGGCGTCGAGCGAGAAGCTGACGCCGTCGACCGCCTTCACATGGGCGGTCGGCCGGCCGAACAGCGAGCGTTCGGCGACGAAATGCTTCACCAGCCCTTCGACCTCGAGCAGCGCAGTCATGACACCAGCCGCTCCAGCGGCGCGCGGATGCAGCGCGAGGCGTGGGTCGGGCTCAGCAGCGCGAGCGGCGGCGGCGATTTGGTGCAGGCATCCTCGACGAACGGGCAGCGGGCGGCAAAGCGGCAGCCGGCGGGCGGGTTCGCCATGTTCGGCACCATGCCCTCGATGGTGGCGAGATGGCTGGTGCGGCGGTCGAGTCGCGGGATCGAGCCGAGCAGACCGACCGTATAAGGATGCTGCGGCGCCGAGAACAGCTCGTCCACCGGTGCACGCTCGACGATCTCGCCGGCATACATCACCGCCACCTCGTCGCAGACCTCGGCGACGACGCCGAGATCGTGAGTGATCAGGATGATCGCGGCGCCGCTCGCCGCTTTCAGCTCGCGCATCAACTCCAGGATCTGGGCCTGCAGGGTGACGTCGAGCGCGGTGGTCGGCTCGTCGGCGATCAGAAGCTGCGGGTCGCAGGCCAGCGCCATCGCGATCATGACGCGCTGGCGCATGCCGCCGGAAAGCTTGTGCGGATACTCGTCGATGCGCCGCTCGGGCGATGGGATGTGGACGCGGCGTAGCAGCTCGATTGTGCGTTCGCGCGCCGCGCGCCGCGAGCCGCCGCGATGGCGCAGGATCGTTTCGATGATCTGATCGCCGATCGTGAAACTCGGGTTGAGCGAGGTCATCGGTTCCTGGAAAATCATCGCCAGCCGGTTGCCGCGGAGGTCGCGCAGCGTCGCATCAGGCACGTCGAGCAGGTCGAAGCCGTCGAAGCGGATCGTGCCGGAGACGGCGGCGGATTGCTTCGGCAAGAGGCCCATGATGGCCAGCGACGTCACGCTCTTGCCGCAGCCGGATTCCCCGACGAGGCCAAGCGTGGCGCCATGGGCGACACTGAGATCGACGCTGTCGACGGCGTGGGTGACGCGGCCGTCGTCGCCGTGGAAGGTGACGCGCAGGCCCTCGATCTCGATCAGCGGGCACGCCGTCATTCGCGGCTCGTGGTTGCCGCTGCGATGCCGGCGTCGATCGTGGCGCGATCGCTGGTTCCGGCCGGGTTGTCGCGGGTCGGCATGAAGCTCCGGAACGGAACCCAGTGCTCGCGGCTGACGGCCTCCAGCCGCTCCAGCTCGCGCAAGGGATCGGTGTGATCGTCGACGCGCAGATCGAGCGCCGGCCATTCCTCTGCGCCGTGGATCAGAAGAGCCGCCGATTGCTTGCCGCGCTTGTCGCCACCGGCCGCTTCGCCGGCGAACATCGCCTTAATCAGCCGTTCCGCGAACGGCAGCTTCTCGTTCGCGGCATAAACGCGCGCGGTCTCGTCGAGCACCGCGGGTCCGGCCAGCATGTTGCCGGCGACCGAGAACCCGTCGCCGGCGATATGGCCGAACCAGTCGATGCAGTCCTTGCCGGAGTGCGCTGCGATGCGGCCCCTGGCGTCGATGACATGGACCTGCCGGCTCTCGCGGCCGCTGTCGGGCGCAATCAGCGCCGCGATCACCTCATGCGGGCTGTTGCCACCGCGCAGCAGCGCGAGGCCGTCGATGCCGTAATAGGGATTGACCAGCGCCTGCGTCGCCACCGCGCCGATCCCGGGTGCGATGTGCGGCACAAGCGCGCCGACCGCGAAGAACCGCGTCGCGACGGCGATGCCGAGCTGGCCGGTGGCGCTGTCGCGGGCGATGATCGACCAGGTCATCTCGCGTCTCTTCTCCCTCTCCCCGCTCTTCGCGGGGAGAGGGCTGGGGTGAGGGGCTTGTTCCGCGAAGATGGTACAAATCGAGTTCGCGGAGAGTCCCCCTCACCCGGATCGCATCTTCGATGCGATCCGACCTCTCCCCGCAAGCGGGGCGAGGTGGAGTTTGGGGCTCGCTCCGCGATCCGACCGGACGTCATCATGCTGTGGCGATCACCTTGTGTCAGCGTCCTGCGGCGTAGCCCTGCATGCCGCGGGGATTGGCGGCGGCGCGGCGGCGCACGCCGACGCGCGAGGCCGCGGTGAGGCGGCCTTCCGACCAATCGGGACCGATCTCAACCACATGGCCGCGGCGTTTCAATTCGTCGATGGTCGATTTCGGCACGCGATTCTCCAGCACCAGCACGCCGGGGCGCGCGGTGCGCGGCCAGAACGAGATCGGGAAATGCTCGGAGTGCCAGGCCGGCGCGTCGATCGCCTCCTGGAGATTCAGGTTGCAATGAACGTGGCGCAGGAAGAACTGCGTGATCCACTGGTCCTGCTGGTCGCCGCCGGGCGAGCCCCAGGCGAGGTATGGCTCGCCATCGCGCAATGCCATGGTCGGCGACAGCGTCGTGCGTGGCCGCTTGCCCGGCGCAAGCGCAGCGGGATGGTCTTCCTCCAACCAGAACATCTGGGCGCGGCTGCCGAGGCAGAAGCCGAGCTCCGGAATGATGGGCGAGGATTGCAGCCATCCGCCCGATGGCGTCGAGGACACCATGTTGCCGGCCTTGTCGATGATGTCGAAATGCACGGTGTCGCCGCGCACCTCGCCGAAGCGCCCCACCGTCGGCTCGCCGGCGCCCATGGCGCCGACCGCTTCGCGATGCCCTTCGGCGTGTCGCAACTTCACGACGCCGCCGAAGCCCTCGAGCGAGCCGGGGCGGAAGTCGAGCGAAGCCTTGTCTTTCGAGATCAGCTTGCGCCGTTCGTTGTTATAGGCATCGGACAGCAGCGTCTCGATCGGGATGTCGGTGAATTTCGGGTCGCCGTAGAACGTCTCGCGATCGGCGTAGGCGAGCTTGGCGGCTTCGATCTGCAGATGGATGAAGTCGGGGCCTGCGGGATCGAGCCCGTCGAGCGCAAAGCCCTTGAGCAGCGCGAGCTGCTGGAGCGTGACGGGGCCCTGGCTCCAGACGCCGGCCTTGCAGACGGTGTAGCGCCCATAGTCGTAGGTGAGCGGCGCCTCGACCGTCGGCTGCCAGCGCGCCATGTCGTCGGCCGAGAGCACGCCGCGATGAGGCGAGCCGCTGACGTCCATCACCTCCTGCGTCCGGCAGAATCTGTCGATGGCCTCCGCGACGAAGCCTTGCGACCAGGCTTTGCGCGCGCGCTCGATCTCCGCCACGCGATCGCCGCCGGCGCTCTCTGCCTCATCGAGGATGCGTGTGTAAGTTTCCGCGAGCTTCTTGTTGGTGAAGATGGTGCCGGGCTTCGGCACCTCGCCGTTGGGCAGATAGACGTCGGCCGATGTAGTCCAGTATTTCCGGAACAGCTGCTCGACGGTCTGGATCGTGGCGCAGGCGCGTTCGACCAGCGGATAGCCGTCGCGGGCGTAGGAGATCGCGGGCTCCAGCACGTCGCGCACGCGCATCGTGCCGTAGTCTCGCAGCAGCATCATCCAGGATTCGAAAGTGCCGGGAACGCAGGCCGCGAGCAGGCCGGTGCCGGGCACCATGTCGAGGCCTTCGCTTCTGTAATGTGCGATGGTGGCGCGCGCGGGTGCCGGGCCCTGACCGCAGATCACCTCGGTGCGGCCGCGCTTCACGTCGTGGACGATGATGGGTACGTCGCCGCCGGGACCGTTCAGATGCGGTTCGACCACCTGGAGCGTGAAGGCGGTGGCGACGCCGGCATCGAAGGCATTCCCGCCCTTTTCCAGGATGGCCATGCCGACGGCCGTCGCGATCCAGTGCGTGGTCGCGACGACGCCGAACGTGCCTTCGATCTCGGGCCTGGTTGTGAACGGATCGGGGTTGATGTTGCTCATGGCGATTGACCGTTCGTCGGTTTGTTGTTGGGCCTCTTTGGCGGGCGCACTTGATCACAGGCCGGCTGGTATGCCAACCGCTTGGTGGACATGGCCGCTCCCATCCGCGTGATCATGCCGGAACGGCGGCGGGAGTGTTGACGGCGTGGCAGGCGACGCCGTCGATCAGTTCCGGGGTCTCCTTGCGGCAGAGATCGAACGCGAGCGGGCAGCGCGGATTGAAGGCGCAGCCTGGGGGCGGATTGATCGGGTTCGGGATCTCGCCCTTGACCGGAATGCGCTGGCGGCCGGACATCGCAAGGTCCGGAACCGCGCCGAGCAGCATCTTCGTGTAGGGCATCCGCGGGTTCTCAAACAATTCTCTGCCTTCCGCGATCTCGACGATGCGGCCGAGATACATCACGCCGACGCGGCTCGCCATGTGGCGGACCACGGCGAGATTGTGGCTGATGAACATGTAGGTCAGGCCGAACTTGTCCTGGAGGTCGCGCATCAGGTTCAGGATCTGCGCCTGCACCGAGACGTCGAGCGCCGAGGTCGGCTCGTCGCAGACGATGAACTCGGCATCGGAGGCGAGCGCGCGCGCAATCGCAATGCGCTGGCGCTGGCCACCGGAAAACTCATGCGGAAACTTCAGCCGGTCGTCGGGATGCAGGCCGACGAGGCTGAGCAATTCGCCGACGCGGGCCTGGATGTCACGTTCGCCCTGGATCAGGTCGAAGGCGCGGATCGGCTCGGAGATGATGGCATCCACGCGGAAGCGCGGGTTCAGGCTTGCATAGGGATCCTGGAAGATCATCTGAATGCGGCGACGCAGCGGCGCGCCTGGCCCTGCCGCGGATCGGTCATCGAGACGCCGTCGATCAGGACATCGCCGGAACTTGGCGGCAGGAGGCCGACGACCATCCGCGCCACCGTGGTCTTGCCGGAGCCGGATTCTCCGACCAGAGCAAACGTCTCGCCGCGCTTGATGTCGAAAGAGACGCCGTCGACGGCTTTCAGGAATTCGAGATGGCCGCCCTCGATCACGCGGTTGAGCCACGGTTTGGAGACGTCGAAGACGCGGCGCAGGTTCCTGACCTCGATCAACGTCCCGCTCATGCCGCCGTCTCCTTCGCCGGCTCAAACAGGTGGCAGGCGACGGATTGCGTGCCCTGCCGGATCGGCTCGGGGCGTTCGACGTGGCAGCGATCGAAGGCGAAGGCGCAGCGCGGATTGAACGAGCAACCACGCGGGATCGCCGACAGCCGCGGCATGGAGCCGGGAATCTGCACGAGGCGCTTGTCCTCGCCCGCAAGCGTCGGGATCGCGCCCATCAGGCCCTTGGCGTAGGGATGCAGCGGGTTCCTCACGACATCCTGCACCGGGCCGATCTCCGCGATGCGGCCGGCATACATCACCGCGACGCGGTCCGAGGTCTCCGCGATCACGCCCATGTCGTGGGTCACCAGCATGACCGCTGTGCCGTGGTCGCGCCCGAGCCGCTTGATCAGCGAGATGATCTGGGCCTGCACGGAAACGTCGAGCGCGGTGGTCGGCTCGTCCGCGATGATCAGCTCCGGTTCGGCGCAGATCGCAAGCGCAATCACCACGCGCTGGCGCATGCCGCCGGAGAACTCGTGCGGATAGCCGTCGATCCGCTTTTCGGGCGCGGGAATGCCGACTTCGGCGAGCAGGTCGATAGCGCGCCTGCGCGCGGCGCTCTCGCTCAGATTGCTGTGGGTGCGAATGGTCTCGATGATCTGGTCGCCGATCCGGTAGAGCGGATTGAGGCTGGTCAGCGGATCCTGGAAGATCATGCCGATCCGCTTGCCCCTGATGCGGCGGATCTCCTCCGGCGGAAGATGGTCGATCCGCGTGCCCGAGAGTTCGATCTCGCCGCCGGCGATGCAGCCGGGCGGATCGATCAGGCCGATCACCGAGAGGCCGGTGACGGACTTGCCGGCGCCGGATTCGCCGACCACGCCCAGCACCTCGCCCTTGGCGATGTCGAACGACACGCCGTTGATGGCGCGCAAGGTCGCACGGCGGGTGACGAATTCCACCACGAGATTGCGCACGGAAAGAACAGGCTTGGTCATCGAAGCTTCGGGTTGAGCGCGTCGCGCAGCCAGTCGCCAAGCAGGTTGATGGAGAGGATCAGGGCGGCGAGCGCAAAGCCGGGGAAAGCGACGATCCACCATTCGCCGGCGAACAGGTAGTTGTTGCCGATGCGGATCAGCGTGCCGAGCGATGGCATGGTGTCGGGCAGACCGACGCCGAGGAAGGAGAGCGTCGCCTCGGTGATGATGGCGAGCGCAAGGTTGATCGTGGCGATGACCAGGATCGGGCCCATCGTGTTCGGCAGCACATGCCGCAGCATGATTTTCGGCGCAGGCAGGCCGATCAGCTGCGCGGCAGCCACGTAGTCCTTGTTCTTCTCGACCATCACGGAGCCGCGCACCGTGCGGGCATATTGCACCCAGAAACTGAGGCCGATCGCGATGATGAGGACGCCGAGCGTGCTCATCTCGTCGAGTCGGTTGCCGAGGATCGATTTCGCGATGCCGTTGACCAGCAGCGCGATCAGGATGGCGGGGAAGGTGAGTTGCACATCGGCGATCCGCATGATCACGCCGTCGACTGCGCCGCCGAAATAGCCGGCGATCAGGCCGAGCGCGATGCCGAGCGCGCCGGCAAAGATCACGCCGGCGACGCCGACGGCGAGCGAGATGCGCATGCCATAGAGAATGGCAGAGAACACATCGCGGCCCTGCTCGTCGGTGCCGAGCAGGAACGGGCTCTGGCCGTCGGCGGTCCACAGCGGCGAGATCCGCGAATTCATCAATTGCAGCTGCGCCGGATCGAACGGGTTCTGCACTGCGAGCCACGACGCGAAGATTGCGAGCAGAAAGAACAGCAGCGTGATCACGGCGGCGACCATCGTCAGCCTGGAGCGACGGAACGAATAGAAGACGTCGCTGTCGAGCGCGCGCCTGAACCAGCCGGCAGGGGCCTGGTGGTCCTGGGAGGGATGGGGGACGACGGCATCGGACATCGGTCAGCCTCTCATGCGGCGCGACCGATGGTCGAGCGCAGGCGCGGATCGACCACGGTATAGAGAATGTCGACCACCAGATTGATGGTGACGAAGATCAGCGAGACCATCAGCAGGTAGGCGGCCATGATCGGGATATCGACATTTTGCACGGCCTGGACGAACAGAAGTCCCATGCCCGGCCACTGGAACACGGTTTCGGTGATGATGGAAAATGCAATAACCGAGCCAAACTGAAGTCCGGCCACCGTGATCACCGGAATCAGCGTGTTCTTCAGCGCGTGGCCGAAATGGATGGCACGGGTGGTCAGTCCCCGGGCACGTGCGAAGCGGATATAGTCGGTCCGCAGCACTTCCAGCATCTCCGCGCGTACCAGCCGCATGATCAGGGTCATCTGGAACAGGCCGAGTGTGATCGAGGGCATGATCAGTGCCTTCAGTCCGGACAGCGTGAGCAGGCCCGTCGTCCACCAGCCGAGCTTGACCACCTCGCCGCGGCCGAACGAGGGCAACCAGCCCAATGTCACCGCGAACAGATAGATCAGGAGAATGCCGATCAGGAAAGTCGGCAGCGAGATGCCTACAAGCGAAACGGCCTGGAACAGTTTGGCCAGCACGGTGTCGCGTTTGAGCGCCGAATAGACGCCCATCAGGATGCCGAACACCATCGCGAAGAGCGTCGCGCAGATTGAAAGCTCCAGCGTCGCCGGCAGCCGCTCCGCCAGCAGCGAGGAGACCGGCAGGCGGAACTGGTAGGACACGCCGAACTTGAACTGCAGCGCATTGATGAAGTAGCGGCCGAACTGCACCAGCACCGGATCGTCGAGGCCGAGCGAGTGCCGGATTTCAGCGCGCTGCGCGGCCGAGGTGTCGATCGAGACGATCTGGTTCACCGGGTCGCCGGCGAAGCGGAACATCGCGAACGCGATCACGCCTACGGCGAGCATCACGCCGATCGCCTGCAGGAAGCGGCGAAGAGTGAAGGCCAGCATCTCTACCTTTCACTGCTTTTGACATTCGGCGCGCGGCTTTGCGCGGCCGGAAAGCGCGAGGTCCCGGAAGCCTGCGCTTCCGGGACCCAATTCGCCAAAACCACTATTCACCCTGTTTGGTCGCCCAGTAGAGCAGCACCTGGTTGTCCGCGCGCTGGGTCAAGTTGACCTTTTTCGATACGCCCCATGCCAGCGCCTGCTGGTGCAACGGAATGTAGGCCCAGTCCTTCATGCCGATTTCGTAGGCCTGCTTGATCAGCTGGTTGCGCTTGGCGGTGTCGGTCTCGACCAGCACCTTGTCGGTGATGGCGTCGAACTCCTTGTTGCAGTAGCCGCCGAGATTGGCCTCGCCCCTTGTGGCATCCTTCGGATCGTCGCGGCAGCCGAGGATGTCGTGCAGCACGTTGTGCGAGTCGGACGTCGCCGGCGTCCAGCCCAGCAGGTAGAACGAGGTCTGGTAGCCGCCCTGCTTGAGCACCTTGGCGAAGTACTGCGCCTTCGGCTGCGCCAGCAGATTGATCTTGACGCCGATGCGCGCGAGCATGCCGACGACGGCCTGGCAGATCGCTGCGTCGTTGACGTAGCGATCGTTCGGGCAGTCCATGGTGACCTCGAAACCGTTCGGATAGCCGGCGTCGGCCAGCAGCTTCTTGGCACCATCAGGATCGAGCTTCGGCCGGGTGAATTCCTTCGACAGCGGATAGAGCTCGGGTGCGATCATCAGAGCCGACGGCGTCGACAGGCCGCGCATCACGCGCGTCTTGATCAGCTCGATGTCGATGGCCTTGTAGAAGGCTTCGCGGACGCGGGCGTCCTTGAAGGGGTTCTTGCCCTTGATGTTGGAGTAGAGCAGCTCGTCGCGAGCCGTATCCATGCCGATGAAGATGGTGCGAATTTCCGGCGCGGTCATGACGGTCGCGACGCCGCTGGAATCGACGCGGGAGATGTCCTGGATCGGCACCGGCTCGATGACGTCGACTTCGCCCGAAAGCAGCGCGGCGACGCGGGTGGCGTCGGAGGCGATCGGGGTGAAGATGATTTCCTTCAAATTATGCTCGGGCTTGCGCCAATAGCCTGGAAACGCCTTGAACACCGTCTTCACGCCGGGTTGATGGCTTTCGATGATGAAGGGACCGGTGCCGTTCTCGTGCAGCGAGGCGTAGCTCGGCGTGGTCGCCGCCACCGGGGTCGGATCGACGACGTTGTTCGCCTCGGCCCACTTCTTGTCCATGATGTACCAGCTATCCCATTGCGAGATCAGGATGGGATTGGGCGAGTCCAGCGTTACGTCGACGGTGTAGTCGTCGACCTTGCTGAACTTGGCGTCGGCCGGGACGTTGCTGAGGAAGTTGGAGCCCTTGGCGCGGACGCGGTCGGCGGAGAACAGCACGTCGTCGGCGGTGAAGGGATCACCGTTGTGGAATTTCACGCCCTTGCGCAAATGGAAGCGCCAGCGGGTCGGCTCCGGCGTTTCCCAGCTTTCGGCCAGTGCCGGAATGATCTTGAGGTCCTTGTCGCGCGCGGTGAGGCCCTGATAGACGTGGGCGTGGTGCGCGATCGTCGTGGTTTCCTTCAGCGTGTAGGGATCCAGCGACTTCAGCTCGCCCTGGTTGGCATATTTCAACGTCTGGGCCGATGCCGGCAAAGCAAAGGCGACGAGTGCGGCGATAGTCGCCGCAAACAAGCTCCAACGTACCGACATGTAATCCCGCGTCCCCGTTTTTGTCCGCCGGCTGCTTTGTCCGGCTGGTATTATTGATCCATGTTGCCAGAGTTTACCGGCCGCGCAAGCGCGATTTGCCAAAGGGTTAACCCGTCCGCGCGGGTGCAGCGCAATGAACCGGATTGGAGAGTAGGCTGTTGGCGCGAACGCGTGACATTCGACTTTCGGAGTGCCGCTTGTCGGTCACGGGAATGATCACCGGCGCGCCCTGCTTATGCCGGCCGCTCCAACCAGTTTGGAGCAAGGGCTCCAAACGGTTTGGTTGACCATAACGGATGATTGAGGCCGACTGCCCCCCGGGCAGGTACGGCTCGCTTGCGCAACTCGCCCCGTCCCGGCGATACTATGGCGGGCCAAGGCGCATTTGAGGAGGCGGATATGAAAGTCAACGTCGAGATAGATTGTACGCCCCTCGAGGCTCGCCAGTTCTTCGGTCTGCCGGACGTGGCGCCGATGCAGGCGGCGGTGATGGACAAGTTGCAGCAGCAGGTTCTCAGCAACATCGAGAAGGTCTCGCCGGAGTCCCTGATCCAGAGCTGGTTCACCTTCGATCCCAAGATCGCCGAGCGGTTTCAGGACATGTTCGCCGCGATGGCCGGCTTCGGCGGCTCGAGCAAGAAGAAATAGTGACCGACATGGACAGGAGCGTTGATGGGACCGAACGCCGGTTGCGCCCGCCGAGCCTGTTCCTGATGCTGGCGGAGGCGCGCGGCGTGCTCGAACTCAATGCGAGCCTGCTGCTGTCGCCGCTCCTGATGCGCGCGCCGAGGGGCGACGGCCATCCGGTGCTGGCGCTGCCGGGCTTTCTCGCCAGCGACCTGTCGATGGTGCCGATGCGGCGCTATCTCAAGGAGCTCGGCTACGACGCCTATGCCTGGAACATGGGCCGCAATTTCGGCGGGATTTCCAGCAGGCGGGCTGCGCTGCGCGATCTGCTGAAGCGGGTCCATGAGGCGTCGGGGCGCAAGGTCTCGATCATCGGCTGGAGCCTCGGCGGCGTCTATGCGCGCGACCTGGCGTTGCAGATGCCGGAGCTGGTGCGCTCCATCATCACGCTGGGCAGCCCGTTCGCCGACGACATCCGCGCCACCAATGCGACGCGGCTCTATGAGCTGCTGTCCGGCGAAGGTGTCGACGACATCCCGGAGATCCGCACCGCGATCGCCGGCGACATGCCGGTGCCGACGACCTCGATCTATTCCCGCACCGATGGCATCGTGAACTGGCGGACCTCGCGCGTGCGGCCGTCGGCCACCGCCGAGAACATCGAGGTGCATTTGGCGAGCCACATCGGGCTCGGGGTGAACCCCGCGGCGCTATGGGCCGTGGCGGACCGCCTGGCGCAACCGGAGGGGGAATTCCGGCCATTTGACCGGGCGGGGCCGTTTGCCATTGCATACGGGCCGCCAGAACAGGCACTATCCTGACCAAACGACGAGAAGCGCCGCCCAAGGCGCCCGCGTAAGTAGGCTCTCGGGAGGAGATCATGAGCGACGGGAAGAAGCTGTCGTCGCTGGACGCGTCGTTTCTCTATCTGGAAACGCCGGAGATGCCGATGCATGTCGGCAGCATGGCGATCTTCCGCCTGCCCGACGATTATAGGGGCGACTTCTTCGAAGACTTCAAGGCAATGATCGTCTCGCGCCTGCACATGGCGCCGATCCTCAAGGCGCGGCTGGAGAAGGCGCCGCTCGATATCGATCATCCCTCCTGGGTCGAGGACGATCAGTTCGACATTGACCGTCACATCTTTCGCGCCAGCCTGCCGCAACCGCGCGACCGCGCCACGCTCGAACGCATCGTCGGCTGGATGCACGCCAAGCTCCTGAACCGCGCCCGCCCGCTCTGGGAGTTCTACGTGTTCGAGGGCATGAAGGACAATGAGGTCGGGCTCTATTCCAAGATGCATCATGCCGCGATCGACGGCGGCGCCGGCGCTGCCCTGACCAACATGATCTACGACCTGACGCCGGTGCCGCGCGAGATCGAGCCGCCGAGCGCGAAGAAGGTCGCGCAGGAGCCGCGCGACATCGCGGCCAATCTGATCGATGCCTATCAGCAACTCTGGACCCAGCCGTTCGAGGCGGCCGCCGCCGCGCAGAAGAGCCTGGAGCTGCCGCGTTCCGGCAAGAGCGACATCGGCTCGATCCTGTTCGACAACGCGATGTACCAGATCGAGAGCGCGGTGCAGTTCGCCGGCTCCATGCCGACGGTCATCAAAAGCCTGTCCGACGTCGTCGCCAAGGTCGCCGATCCGAGATCGCGCGAGAGCCTGCAGGCGATGTCGTCGCCGCCGACCATGCTCAACAAGACGATCTCGTCGGAGCGGAGCTTTGCCGGCGTGTCGATCCCGCTGTCGCGGGCGAAGGCCCTGGCCAAGCAGGCCGGCGGCAAGCTCAACGACGTGGTGCTGGCGCTCGCCTCCGGCGTGGTCCGGCGCTACCTGATCAGCCAGGGCGCGCTGCCGAACAAGTCGCTGACGGCAGGTGTGCCGATCTCGCTGCGCGAGGAAGGCAACACCGAGGCCAACAACCAGGTGTTTGGCATGATCTGCGCGATCGCGACCAACCTCGAGGATCCCAAGGCGCGGCTGGAGGCCATCATCGCGCAATCGACCAAGTCCAAGGAGATGTCGCATCCCTTGCGCGCCCTGATGCCGCAGGTCTCCAACATCTCGATGCTAGGCGCGCCGATCATGGTGCAGATCCTGGCGCTGCTCTACAGCCGCTCGAATCTTTCCGACGTGCTGCCGCCGGCCGCCAACATCACGGTGTCCAACGTGCCCGGGCCCCGGCAGACGCTCTATGCCGCGGGCGCCGAGCTGTTGCATATCTTCCCGGTGTCGATCTCGACGCACGGGCAGGCCCTCAACATCACCGTGCAGAGCTATCGCGACCAGCTCGACTTCGGTTTCATCGTCGGCGCCAACATCATTCCGCATGTGCAGGTGATGTGCGATATGTTGCCGCTCGAGTTCGATGTACTCGAGGCGGCGTTCGCTCCCCCGCCTGCGGACATCAAGGGCGCAGCCGAATAAGGATCCCTGTCGATGATTGAAATGCCACCGCTGCAGTTCGCCGAGACGAACGGCATCCGCATGGGGTTTTATGAAGCAGGCCCCAAGACCGACACGCCGCCGGTGGTGCTGTGTCACGGCTGGCCTGAGCTCGCCTTCTCCTGGCGCCACCAGATCAAGGCACTGAGCGAGGCCGGCATCCGGGTGATCGCGCCGGACCAGCGCGGCTATGGCGCGACTGACCGGCCCGAGGCGGTCGAGGAATACGACATGGAGCATTTGACCGGCGATCTCGTCGGCCTGCTCGATCACCTGAACATCGACAAGGCGATTTTCGTCGGCCACGACTGGGGCGGCTTCGTCGTCTGGCAGATGCCGCTGCGTCACCCCTCGCGCGTCGCCGGTGTCGTCGGCGTCAACACGCCGCATTGGGACCGCGCGCCGATCGACCCCATCGCGCTGTTCCGCCAGCGCTTCGGCGACCAGATGTATATCGTCCAATTCCAGGATCCCGCGCGCGAGCCGGACAGGATTTTCGGCAGCCGCGTCGAACAGACCTTCGATGCCTTCATGCGCAAGCCGCTGCCGCGGCCGGCGGACGCGCCACCCGAACAGCCGATCGCCGGCGTCGGCGCCTCGGCGCGGCTCAACCTGGCGTTTCCGCAGATGATCGCAAATTACGACGCCAAGCATGATCCGCGCACGCCGATCCTGTCGGCGGAGGAGAAGAAAGTGTTCGTCGACACGTTCACGAAAACCGGCTTCACCGGCGGCATCAACTGGTATCGCAATTTTACGCGCAATTGGGAGCGCGCGGAGGGATTGGATCATCACATCCGCGTCCCGTCGTTGATGATCATGGCCGAGAACGACGCGGTGCTGCCGCCCTCGGCGGCCGACGGCATGGAGAAGCTGATCGCCGACCTCGAGAAGTATCTCGTGAAGGACAGCGGCCATTGGACGCAGCAGGAGAAGCCGGAAGAGGTCAGCGCCAAGCTGATCGAATGGCGTAGAAGGCGGTTTGGCTGACGACGACGTCGTCATTCCGGGGCGATGCGCGGCATCGAACCCGACGCGCAATTGCGCATTGTGGAATCTCGAGATTCCGGGTCTGGTCCTTCGGACCATCCCGGAATGACTGAGGTTAGAGGGGGCAATCTCAACATGGCGTCCGGCAACAGACTGAGTCCGATTCCGCATCCGCCGACCCAGCCCGTGGTCGGCAACATGCTGTCGCTGGATTCGGCTGCGCCCGTGCAGCACCTGACACGGCTCGCCAAGGAGCTCGGTCCGATCTTCTGGCTCGATATGATGGGCTCGCCGATCGTGGTCGTCTCCGGCCACGATCTCGTCGACGAGCTCTCCGATGAGAAGCGCTTCGACAAGACGGTGCGCGGCGCGCTGCGGCGCGTGCGCGCGGTCGGCGGCGATGGCCTGTTCACGGCCGATACCAAGGAGCCGAACTGGAGCAAGGCGCACAACATCCTGCTTCAGCCGTTCGGCAACCGCGCCATGCAGTCCTATCACGGAAGCATGGTCGATATCGCCGAGCAGCTGGTCCAGAAATGGGCGCGGCTCAACGCCGACGACGAGATCGACGTCGTCCACGACATGACGGCGCTGACGCTGGACACGATCGGCCTGTGCGGCTTCGACTATCGCTTCAATTCGTTCTACCGGCGCGACTACCATCCCTTCGTCGAATCGCTGGTGCGCTCGCTCGAAACCATCATGATGACGCGCGGCCTGCCGTTCGAGCAGCTCTGGATGCAGAAGCGCCGCAGGACGCTCGCCGAAGACGTCGCCTTCATGAACAAGATGGTCGACGAGATCATCGCCGAGCGTCGCAGGATCGCGGAGGGCATCGACGACAAGAAGGACATGCTCGCCGCGATGATGACCGGCGTCGACCGTGCGAGCGGCGAGCAGCTCGACGACGTCAATATCCGCTACCAGATCAACACGTTCCTGATCGCGGGCCACGAGACCACCAGCGGCCTATTGTCCTACACCCTCTATGCGCTGCTCAAGCACCCCGACATTCTCAAGAAGGCCTATGACGAGGTCGATCGCGTCTTCGGCCCCGATGTCAATGCGAAGCCAACCTATCAGCAGGTGACGCAGCTCACCTACATCACGCAGATCCTGAAGGAGGCGCTGCGGCTGTGGCCGCCGGCGCCGGCCTACGGCATCTCGCCGCTCAGGGACGAGACCATCGGTGGCGGCAATTACAAGCTCAGAAAGGGCACCTTCACCACCATCCTGGTGACCGCGCTGCATCGCGATCCCTCTGTCTGGGGGCCGAACCCGGACGTGTTCGATCCCGAGAATTTCAGCCGCGAGGCGGAAGCGAAACGGCCGATCAATGCGTGGAAGCCGTTCGGCAACGGCCAGCGCGCCTGCATCGGCCGTGGCTTCGCCATGCACGAGGCTGCGCTCGCGCTTGGCATGATCCTCCAGCGCTTCAAGCTGATCGACCACCAGCGCTACCAGATGCACCTGAAGGAAACGCTGACGATCAAGCCGGAAGGCTTCAAGATCAAGGTGCGTCCGCGCGCCGACAAGGACCGCGGCGCGTTCGCCGGCGGCACGGGCGCGGTTGCGGCCGCGCCGAAGGCGCCTCGGCAGCCGACGACGCGGCCCGGCCATAACACGCCGATGCTGGTGCTCTACGGCTCCAATCTCGGCACGGCCGAAGAGCTGGCGACGCGCATGGCGGACCTCGCCGAGATCAACGGTTTTGCCGTGCATCTCGGGCCGCTCGACGACTATGTCGGCAAGTTGCCGCAGGAGGGCGGCGTGCTGATCATCTGCGCTTCCTATAACGGCGCACCGCCTGACAATGCGACGCAGTTCGTCAAATGGCTCGGCGGCGACCTGCCGAAGGATGCCTTTGCCAAGGTGCGTTACGCCGTGTTCGGCTGCGGCAACAGCGATTGGGCGGCGACCTATCAATCCGTGCCGCGCTTCATCGACGAGCAATTGTCGGCCCACGGTGCGCGGGCGGTCTATCCGCGCGGCGAGGGCGATGCGCGTAGCGATCTCGACGGCCAGTTTCAGAAATGGTTCCCGGCGGCGGCCGAGGTCGCGACCAAGGAGTTCGGTATCGACTGGAACTTCACCCGCACCGCCGAGGACGATCCGCTCTACGCGATCGAGCCGGTGGCGGTGACCGCCGTCAACACCATCGTCGCGCAGGGTGGCGCGGTGGCGATGAAGGTGCTCGCCAATAACGAGCTGCAGACCAAGGCAGGCGCTCATCCGTCGGAGCGTTCGACCCGGCATATCGAGGTCGAGCTGCCGGCCAGCCTGAAATATCGCGTCGGCGATCATTTGAGCGTGGTTCCGCGCAACGATCCGAGGCTGGTGGATTCGGTGGCCCGCCGCTTCGGTTTCCTGCCGGCCGACCAGATCAGATTGCAGGTCGCCGAAGGCCGTCGTGCGCAATTGCCGGTCGGCGAGGCCGTGTCGGTCGGCCGTCTGCTCAGCGAGTTCGTCGAACTCCAGCAGGTCGCGACGCGCAAGCAGATTCAGATCATGGCCGAGCACACTCGCTGCCCGGTCACCAAGCCGAAGCTGATGGCCTATGTCGGGGACGACGATGCCTCGGCCGCGCGCTATCGCGCCGACGTCTTGGCGAAGCGCAAATCGGTATTTGACCTGCTCGAATATCCCGCCTGCGAATTGCCGTTCCACGTCTATCTCGAAATGCTCTCGCTGCTGGCGCCGCGCTATTACTCGATCTCGTCATCTCCGGCCGGCGAGGCGCAGCGCTGCAGTGTCACCGTGGGCGTGGTGGAGGCGCCAGCAAGTTCCGGGCGCGGCATCTACAAGGGCGTCTGCTCGAACTACCTGGCGCGCCGCCGCGCCGGCGACACCGTCCACGCCACCATCAAGGAGACCAAGGCCGGCTTCCGGCTGCCCGATGATCCTGCCGTGCCGATCATCATGATCGGACCGGGTACGGGGCTCGCGCCGTTCCGTGGCTTCCTCCAGGAGCGCGCCGCGCGCAAGGCGAGTGGAGCCGTCCTCGGGCCGGCCATGCTGTTCTTCGGCTGCCGCCATCCCGATCAGGATTTCCTCTATGCCGACGAGCTGAAGGCGTTCGCCGCCGACGGCGTGAATGAACTCCACACCGCCTTCTCGCGCGCCGACGGTCCGAAGACCTATGTGCAGCACCTCGTCGCCGCGCAGAAGGACCGGGTGTGGGAGCTGATCGAGCAGGGCGCGATCATCTATGTCTGCGGCGACGGCGGCAGGATGGAGCCCGATGTGAAGGCGACCCTGATGTCGATCTACCGCGAGCGCACCGGTGTCGACACTGACGCCGCCGCGCGCTGGATCGAGGAAATGGGCACCAGGAACCGCTACGTGCTCGACGTCTGGGCAGGTGGCTAGCCCGTGCCTTCGCAGCCCGGATGGAGCGAAGCGTAATCCGGGACAGCGTCAGATGCGGACCGGCCGGCTCCCGGATTTCGCGGAGCCTGTCATCGGGCGCGCGTTCGCGCGACCCGTTGGCTCCATCCGGGCTACGCATGGGTGATTTGGGGGCACCGGCCGTGATACAAGCCGCCGCATGATTCCATGGGAAAAGATCGATACCGCGCGCATTCCCGGCACCGAGGGTGAATTGCGTCTGATGCGGCGAGGCCGCGAATTCTCGATCATGCTCGGCACCAACGAGCTGATGAACAGCCGCCTGTCGGGCTCGGAAGAGGCGTTGGCGACGCTCGCCGCGAAGAAGATCGAGAAGGTCGCACGGCCGCATTTTCTGATCGGTGGCCTCGGCATGGGGTTTACACTGCGCGCGGCGCTCGCTGTGCTCGGAAGCAAGGCGAAGATCGTTGTCGCCGAGCTCGTGCCCGCGGTCGTGGCCTGGGCGCGAGGTCCGATGGCGGAGGTCTTCGGCGACAGTCTGAACGATCCGCGCGTGAGCATCCGGGAGGAGGATGTTGCCAGCGTGATCGAACGCCAACCGCTCAGCTTCGATGCCATCCTGCTCGACGTCGATAACGGGCCTGAAGGTCTCACCCGCAAGGCCAATGACGCGCTGTATGATGTCTCCGGGCTCAAGATCGCACACACGGCTTTGCGGCGCGGCGGCGTGCTCGCCGTCTGGTCGTCCGGTCCGAACGCCAGGTTCCCGAAATCCTTGTCCCGGGCCGGGTTCGCGGTCAACGAAATTGCCGTCCGCGCCACCGGCCGAGGCCGCGGTGTCCGCCATGTGATCTGGATCGCGGTCAAGGACTAAAGCGCGATGAGATTGGGATGAATCGTCATCGCGCTTTAGCTCTTTTTGAGCATGATTCTTCGGAAAACCGCTTCACACTTTTCCGGATCAAGCTCTAGCCGGCATCCCGGCGCGCTCGCCAGCCTGATCATGCCAGTGGCCGAGCACAAGCCATCACGATGCCTCAGAACATCGTGTTGTTGTTGGCGGGATTCTCCGGAACGGGCTGCGCCACGTCCCAGTGCTCGACGATCTTGCCGTCCTCGAGCTTGAAGATGTCGACGATCGCATTGCCGCGGGTGCCGGGCTCGCGCACGGCGTGGACGTGCAGGATCACGTAGTCGCCGTCGACGAATGAGCGCTTGATCTCGCTGTGCGAGTTCGGAAACTTCTCGCGCAGGAAGCCGATGAACTTGCGGAAGCCTTCCGGGCCGTCGGCCGCGCCGGGATTGTGCTGCACATAGCGGTTGCCGACATAGGCGAGCGCCGCGTCAGCGTCCTTCTGGTTCAGCCCCTTCTCGTAGAAGGCGAGCACCGCCTTGCGGTTGGCCTCCTGCTGCGCTTCGTTGGCGGCCGCGATTGCCGATGAAGACGCGAGCGCGAGGAGGAGAGCGGCGACGGCTGTCTGTGGCCGGAGAGGGGTCTTCATCTGGTTGCTCCCGGTGGCTGAGCGCTGGATAGCGCTCTCTACAGCGTCCATGCCGCGCCCGGAAGAACGCACTCCTGGCTCACATGGTTACCGGAAGATACCGGAGCCCCGTTCCGATTGAATCGGGACGGGCTCTCGATTCTGGCTTTGAGGCGTTTTCTTCACGCGAACCGGTATCCACTTCGCTCGAAAACGCTCAGGCCTTACGCCGCCTTCGCCGCCGCGCCATGCGCATGCTTGTCGATGGCGCCGATGATCTCGGGCCAGAACCGCATCGGCAGGGCATGACCCATGCCTTCGATCATCAGCAGCTTGGCATTCGGGATTGACGCCGCCGTGTCCTTGCCGCCTTCGGGATGGACCAGCGGATCGACCGTGCCGTGGATCACCAGCGTCGGCGTCCTCACGCTATGCAGGCGCTCCTTGCGGCTGCCGGAGGCCAGCACGGCACGGAGTTGCCGGCCGACGCCGGCCGGATTGAGCCCGCGCTCATAGGTGCGCCGCGCGCGTTCGGGATCGAGCGCCTCGTCCTCGGGAAACGAGCCGTTGCGCAACACCTTCCAGGTCTGCCCGAAGCGGACGAAATACTCTTCCTTGCTCTTCGGTGGCGGTGCCATCAGCACCGCGGTCGCCTCGCGGGTCGGCCCCGGGATCTTTGGATTGCCCGTGGTCGACATGATCGATGTCAGCGAACGCACGCGGTGCGGAAACGACAGCGCCACCTCCTGTGCGATCATGCCGCCCATGGAGGCGCCGACCAGATGCGCAGTGCGGATGCCGAGCGCATCCATCAGCCCGATCGTGTCCCTCGCCATGTCGGCCAGCTTGTAGGGTGCTGCGACCGGGATCTTCAGGAAGCGGAGCTTGAGCAGTTCGAGCGCGGTCAGCCGCTTGCCGCCGCTCAGGCGGGAGGATTTGCCGATGTCCCTGTTGTCGAAGCGGATGACGCGGAAGCCGCGCGCGGCGAGCTGCTCGCAGAACCCGTCGTCCCAATGGATCATCTGCGCCCCGAGCCCCATGATCAGCAGCAGCGGCTCGGCATTGTCGCTGCCGAAAATCTCGTAGCAGATGTCGATGCCATTGGCGCGGACGATCTGCGGCGGCTGATGGGCGAGCGTGGTCACGGGCGTCCCCTGCTGGTGTCGCGGTCAGGAACCTCTATGCCACGGATTGACGCAGCGCAGAAGAGCCTCGGCGTCGCTGGTCGCGCCGCGCAGTTGACCGATCAGCAGCAACAGTGTCGTATGGCAGAAACAAATGGAAGCGCGGCAAGCGCTCGAAATTGGTGTGGAGGAGCGCCGCATGGCCGACAAGGGCAACAACCCTGCCGTGATCTGGCAGACGATGATTGGCGAGATGGAGAAGGGGTTCAACTCCTTCGGCAACCAGCTCATGAGCTCGCCGGAATTTTCCAAGGTGATGAACCAGGCCGGCGGCGCCGCGGCCGGCGCACAGAAGCAGCTCGGCGAGCTGATGGAGAAATATCTGCTGGCGATGAACCTGCCGAGCCGCGCCCAACTCGTCGGCATGGCCGAGCGCCTGCAGTCGATGGAGAACCAGCTCAACGAGATCAAGACGCTGCTGCAGCAGGTGCACCACAATTCGCTGGCGCCGGACGACGGCCACGGCGCAACGCCGCGGCCACCGCGCACCAAGCAGCCGCCGGCGGAGGGAGGCAGCAAATGAATGCTCCCACCCCCTTTGATTTCGCCTCGATCTCCGAGCGCATCCAGTCCGAGGTGCAGCGCGCGATCCAGCGCAGCATCAAGGGCGTGGAGTATTTCTCGACCTCGGACCCTTCGCTCGGCTCGACACCGAAGGACGTGCTGCATTCGCGCGGAACCATGAGCCTCTACCACTATCGGCCGATGTCGGACGAGATCTACCGCGTGCCGGTGCTGATCGTGATGGCGACGACCAACCGCGGCTATATCCTCGACCTCGTGCCCGGCCAGAGCTTCATCGAGTTCCTGCTGAGGCGCGGCTACGACGTCTATATGCTGGACTGGAGCGCGCCGCGGCCGGAGGAGAAATCGCTGCGCATGGAGGACTATGTCCTCGACTTCATCCCGGACTGCATCCGCCGCGTGCAGGCCGATTCCGGAGAGCAGGACGTCTCCGTCGTCGGCTATTGCTTCGGCGGCGTGCTGTCGCTGCTCTACGGCTCGATCCACAAGGATGGGCCGATGAAGAATTTGATCTGCTTCACCACGCCGATCGACTTCCGCGAGATGAAGTTGTTTTCGAATTTCTCCGATCGCCGCTATTTCGACGTCGATCGTCTGATCGACAGCACCGGCAACATGCCGCCCGAACTGATCCTGCAATCGTTCGACATGTTGCGGCCGGCCGCGCGTGTCGTCAGCCAGATCCAGCTTTGGGAGAACATCTGGAACGACGAGTTCGTCAAGTCCTACCGCATGTTCGACCGCTGGGCGACCGACACGCTGCCGCTGGCGGGCGAGTATTTCCGCGCCATCACCAAGGACCTGATGTGGGACAACAAGCTGTTCAACGACACCATGTCGGTTGGCGGCCGGGCGGCGCGGCTGGACGATATCACGGTGCCGATCCTGCATGCGGTCGCCGAGCACGACCACATCGTGCCGTATGAGGCCGCCAAGCATCTGATCGCCAAGGTCGGCTCGGCGGACAAGGAGGAGGTGATCCTGAAGGGTGGTCACGTCTCTCTCGTCGCGGGCGCCAACGCGGTGAAGCGACTGTGGCCGAAACTGGATTCCTGGCTGGGCAAAAGATCGACCTAAGAAGGGTCGACTTGAGAGAGATCGACATGACCGAACAACGTTCCTATCCGCGCCGCGTCAAGACCGAAGCGGGCGACATCGAGTTTCGCCTGATGATTCGGGACCACGAGGCCGCGGTGCTGGCCTTCGCGCAAAAGCTGCCGACGCATGATCTCTTGTTCTTGCCGCGCAACATCAGCGAGCCGAAGGTCCTGTCGGCATGGGGCAAGGAGATCGAGCGCGGCGCGATCCAGAGCCTGCTCGCGGTGAGAGAGGGCAGGGTGGTCGGTTGCGGCACGCTGGTGCGCGATCCGCATTCCTGGTCGCCGCATGTCGGCGAGATCCGGATGGTGGTCTCGCCCGATGTCCGCGGCAAGGGAGTGGGCAAGGCGCTCTCGCAGGAGACCTTTGCACTTGCGCTCGGCGCCGGCCTGGAGAAGCTCTCGGTCCAGATGACCGTCGACCAGCAGGCGGCGATCGCCCTGTTCGAAAGCCTCGGCTTCAAGGCCGAGGCGCTGCTGCGCGACCATGTCCGGGATGTTGACGGCAAGACCCACGACATCGTCGTGCTCGGTCACAACATCGCGCAGGTCCAGGCCCAGATGGAGGCGTATGGGGTGCCCGACGCGGTCAGTGGTAATTAGAAACCGTTTTCTGCTGGTTCTCTAGGCAATCTGCCGGATCTTCGTGCTGTTCACAGGTTCGTGATATCGCGCTGCAACATCTATGTTGCGATGCATCATGGGATGTGTCATAACACCGTTGCCCCGGGCCAAACCGGACGGGGTGAGCCCATAGCTCAAACCTGAGGATGGAGAGACCCCCAATGACCACCGAAACCAATTCCGTGCTGAACAGCGTCAAGGAAGCCTTCGCGCCCGTCACCGAGGCGTTCACCAAGCTTCAGAACCTGGAAGTTCCGGAAGCCGCCCGTGAGTTCGTGAAGAAGCAGGCCGAGGCCGCCAAGACCCGCGCTGCCGATGCCTATGCCGGCTCGGAGAAGGTGACCAACGTGATCGAGTCCGCTGTTGCCGGTTCGGTGACCGAGGCCGGCAAGATCAGCCGCAACATCCAGCAGGCGATCTACGAGGACGCTGAGGCGTTTTTCTCGGGCATCGACAAGCTGGCGTCGGCAAAATCGATCAGCGAAGCCGTCGAGATCCAGTCGAGCCTGCTCCGTGCCCGCGGCGAAGTGTTCGTCTCGCGTGCAAAGGCCACCACCGAGTATCTCGGCAAGCTCGTCACCGACGGTGCGAAGACCGCGCAGGACAACTTCGCCAAGGTCTACGGCAAGACCGCCTGATCGCGGCCGCGCTGACCAACTGCCCTTTTCGAAGGCCCGCCATTTTGCGGGCCTTCTTTTTTGGCGGTGTCCTTCATAACTCAAGTATCCATCGTCATTCCGGACGACGCGAAGCGGCGATCCAGAATCTCGAGATTCCGGGTTCATGCTTCGCATGCCCCGGAATGACGACGGTGGGGCCATGCTATGCTTCGTTCGTCACCCCTGCGAAACCCCATGACCCTTCCCGCCGCCCTTATTGCAACGCCTGTCGACGTCGAACGCGCGGCCGAGCTGCGGCGCGTCAAGTGGCTGGCGACCGGCGTGCTGGCGGCAACCTTCATCATCTTCATCGCAGCGAAGGCGCTGCTGCCGGTGCATCCGGTGTTCGGTTTCATCGCCGCGTTTGCCGAGGCCGCAACCATCGGTGGTCTCGCCGATTGGTATGCGGTGGTCGCGCTGTTCAAGCGGCCGCTCGGCCTGCCGATCCCGCACACGGCGATCATCCAGAGCAATCAGGCCCGTATCGCCGACAAGCTCGGCGAATTCATCCAGAACAATTTCCTGGAATCCGGGCCGGTCGAGGCCAAGCTGCGCGAGATCGATTTCGGTTCGTTCATCGCCGACTGGCTGCGCGACCGCAAGCGTTCCGAAGATCTCGCCCGCTTCGTGCTGCGGATGCTGCCCGAGGCATTCGCGGCGACCGAGAGCTCGGGGTTGATGCAGTTCATCAGCCGCCGCGTCACGACGCAGGTGCTCTCGATCGACCTCGCGCCGCTCGCGGCCGGCGCGCTGCGCGGCTTCGTGCAGGAGGGCAAGCATGGCGGCCTGCTCGACGACATCCTGCGCGTGCTGCACCAGACGCTGACGCAGCAGGAGACCATGGCCGTGATCCGCGACAAGGTCCGCGCCGAGATGCCGACGCTGCTCAGGCTCTATCGTGCCGACAAGTTCGTGGTGAACCGGATCATCGCCTCCGCCACGAAATTCTTCGAGGAAGTGCGCAACGACCCGCAGCATCCGTTCCGCGGCGAGTTCGACCGCATGCTGCTGTCCTTTGTTGACCGGCTCGGCAGCGACAAGGCGTTCGCCGATCGCATCGATGGTCTCAAGCGCGATTTGATGGCGCGGCCCGAGCTTGCCAATCTCGGGCGCACCATCTGGGCCAACGTCAAGGACTTCATCGAGCGCAGCGCGAGCGGCGAGACGCAGGTGCTGCAGCATCATCTCGCCGGCATGTTCGTCGCGGCCGGCGAGGCGCTCGCCGGCGATGCCGAACTACGCGGCGAGATCAACAAGGGCCTGGTGGCGATCCTGCGCACCGTCGTCGCCGAGCAGAAGAGCGGCGTCTCGAGCTTCATCGCCGACCAGATGAAGAGCTGGGACATGGAGCAGCTGATCTCGCTGATCGAGGTCAATGTCGGCAAGGACCTGCAATACATCCGCTTCAATGGTTCGCTGATCGGCGGTCTCGCCGGTCTCGCGCTCTACACCCTGGAGTACACGCTGCGGCTGCTGTGACCGATTGGGCACGAACGTCACTTTAGTTGTGGCAAGTGTGACCTAGACCGCTTGCACGAAAGTGTCCGGTTCCCTAGCTTTTCAGGACAGATTGTTGCGTTGCGGAACGATTCCGCCGGGTTTGCGTCAATTCTATTGACCCATCCCCGTTGGTCCCATTGCCGGCTGCCTGCCGGAAGAGGAGCTGAAATGTCCGTTGCTGCGCAGACGCTACGCCCGCCGTCCAGGACGCTGATGTTTCTGGAAGGCCGCGCCATTCATGAGCTCGGCGCCTTTCTTGGTGCATTGCCGCTGCTCAGCCTCGCGCCGCGCGGCGATGGGCATCCGGTGCTGGTGCTGCCCGGACTGATCGCCTCCGACATGTCGACCCGGCCGCTGCGCGACTTTCTCAGGAGCAAGGGCTACGCCGTCAGCGGCTGGCGCCAGGGCCGCAATCTCGGGCTCCGCGCCGGCGTGCAGGACGGGATGGTCGATCTGCTGCAGGAGATGAATGAGACGACCGGCCGCAAGGTCTCGGTGGTTGGCTGGAGTCTCGGCGGTCTCTATGCCCGCCAGCTCGCCAAGATGATGCCGGAGCGCGTGCGGCAGGTGATCACGCTCGGCAGTCCCTTCGCCGGCGATCCGCGCTCGACCAACGCCTGGCGCGTCTACGAGATGGCCAGCGGGCGCCGCGCCGATGAGGAGGATTCCCGTTTCGGCGGCTCGCTCGCCAGTCCGCCGCCGGTGCCGACCACCGCTATCTTCAGCCGCACCGACGGTGTCTGCGCCTGGCAAGGCTGTCGCGAGCAGGCCTCGTCGATGACCGAGAGCATCGAGGTGGAGAGCAGCCATTGCGGCATGGGCCATCATCCTGCCGTCGTCTATGCCGTGGCCGAGCGGCTCGCGCAGAAGGAGGGCCAGTGGCTCCCGTTCGATCGCAGCGGCTGGCGCAGCTTCGTTTATCCGGATCCCAATCGCTAGGTCTTGCGAAAGTCTCTCTTCACCTCGCCCCGCTTGCGGGGAGAGGTCGGATTGCGAAGCAATCCGGGTGAGGGGGACTCTCCGCGAGTACGTCTGTCACCTCCCTCGCGGAGGCTCCCCCTCACCCCAACCCTCTCCCCGCAAGCGGGGCGAGGGAGAAGCTAGAGCGGCTACATTGTCGTGAATCGACAAAACGCGCTATGCGTTGGGCATGCCACAGCCGCTTGCCCGCATCATCGACCAGCTCAAGCGCGAGCCCTCGCGCACCGGCTCCATCGTCATCACCGTGTTCGGCGATGCCATCGTGCCGCGCGGCGGCTCGGTGTGGCTGGGGACGCTGCTGGAATTCTTCGAAAGCCTGGATATCGACAGCGGCGTGGTCCGCACCGCGATGTCGCGGCTTGCTGCCGATGGTTGGCTCGAGCGCAACAAGGTCGGGCGAAACAGTTTCTATCGACTGGCCGACAAGGGCAGGCAGACCTTTGAAGCTGCTACGCGCCACATCTACGATCCGCCGCCATCGGACTGGACCGGCCGCTTCGAGCTGCTGCTGATCGGCAATGGCGAGGACCGCGACGCCTCGCGTGAGGCGCTGCGCAATGCCGGCTTCGGCAGTCCGCTGCCGGGCGTCTGGGTCGCGCCGTCGGGCGTGCCGATCCCCGATGAAGCGTCGCGCGCCATCCGTCTCGAAGTCTCGGCGGAGGATGACAGCGGGCGTCGCCTGCTCAGCGCGAGCTGGCCGCTCGATCGCACCGCGGATGCCTATCTGAAATTCATGAAGACGTTCGAGCCGCTGCACGGCTCGATCATCCGCGGCGAGACACTGAGCGACGCCGACGCCTTCACCGCGCGCATTCTCTTGATCCACCATTACCGCCGCGTCGTGCTGCGCGATCCGCTGCTGCCGTATCAGCTGCTGCCGAAGGATTGGCCGGGCAGGGCGGCGCGGAAACTCTGCGGCGAGGTCTATCGCGGGTTGCTTTCGCCGTCGGAACAATGGCTTGACGACCATGCAACCAACGAGGACGGGCCGCTGCCGAAGCCCAACGGGGCAGTGGCGCGCCGTTTCGAGGGCGTCTGAATATATTACAAAAACTTCTTGCATTTGAAAATTTGTGTTATATATTCCCTTCCAACAACACACCGGGAGGTCGGCCATGTACACGCAGGCGCTCAACTCATCCGACGGCGACGATCGCGGCGTCGAGGATGTGGCCCGTGCCAGTCAGTTCCAGGCTCGCATCGATGCCGAGGAACGCATCGAGCCGAACGACTGGATGCCGGCGGCCTATCGCAAGACGCTCACCCGCCAGATCTCCCAGCACGCCCATTCCGAGATCGTCGGCATGCTGCCCGAAGGCAACTGGATCACCCGTGCGCCGACGTTGCGCCGCAAGGCCGCGCTGCTCGCCAAGGTGCAGGACGAGTGCGGCCACGGGCTCTATCTTTACGCGGCGGCCGAGACGCTCGGCACCTCGCGCGAGGAGCTGGTCGACGCGATGCTCGCGGGCAAGGCGAAATATTCCTCGATCTTCAATTATCCGACGCTGACCTGGGCCGACATCGGCACGATCGGCTGGCTGGTCGACGGCGCGGCGATCATGAACCAGATCCCGCTGTGCCGCTGCTCCTTTGGTCCCTATGCGCGCGCGATGATCCGCGTCTGCAAGGAGGAGTCGTTCCATCAGCGCCAGGGCTACGAAATCATGGTGACGCTGTGCCGCGGCTCCGACGAGCAGAAGGCGATGGCGCAGGACGCGCTGAACCGCTGGTGGTGGCCGGTGCTGATGATGTTCGGCCCGCCGGATGGCGCGAGCCAGCACAGCGACACCTCGACCAGGTGGAAGATCAAGCGCTTCTCCAATGACGAGCTGCGCCAGAAGTTCGTCGATGCCACCGTACCGCAGGCGCAATATCTCGGCCTCACCATTCCCGATCCCGGCATGAAGCAGAACGCAAACGGCAATTGGGAGCACAGCCCGATCGACTGGGACGAATTCAAGCAGGTGCTGGCAGGCAACGGCCCCTGCAACCGCGATCGTCTCGCCGCGCGCCGCAAGGCGCATGAGGAGGGCGCCTGGGTGCGCGAGGCCGCGATGGCCTATGCCGAGAAGCGCAGGAGCCGCCAGCTCGCGCAAGCCGCAGAATAAGGGAGCACCGCCATGGCCACGCCGAACACCCCGCTGTGGGAGGTCTTCATTCGCAGCCGCAACGGGCTCGCGCACAAGCATGTGGGATCGCTGCATGCCAGCGACTCGACGATGGCGCTGCAAGCCGCCCGCGACATCTACACCCGCCGCGGCGAGGGCCTGTCGATCTGGGTCGTGCCATCAAGCGCGATCACCGCGAGCGATCCCGCCGAGAAGGGCATGATGTTCGAGCCGGCGGAATCGAAGATCTATCGTCACCCCACATTCTACGAGGTGCCCGAGGAAGTGGGGCATATGTGATTTTCGCTCCCCCTCATGGTGAGGAGCGCGGAGCGCGTCTCGAACCATGAGGCCCGTGCAGTGACAGCGACCGATCCTTCGAGACGCGCCTTCGGCGCTCCTCAGGATGAGGCTCGAGTGTGTTGATGCAGGATATGAGAACATGGGGACCGCCAACATCCAGGTTTCCGAAACGCCGCTGGTGCTCTACACGCTGCGCCGCGCCGACGATGCGCTGATCCTCGGCCACCGGCTGTCGGAATGGTGCGGGCACGCGCCGATGCTGGAAGAGGACATGGCGCTCTCCAACATCGCGCTCGACCTGATCGGCCAGGCGCGCGAGCTCTACAGCTACGCCGCCAAGGTCGAAGGCAAGGACAACGACGAGGACAAGCTCGCGTACTTGCGTGACGTCAGGCAGTACCGCAATCTGCTGCTGGTCGAGCAGCCGAATGGCGACTTTGCGCGCACCATGGTGCGGCAGTTCTTCTACGCGGCATTCGCCGATCTCTACTGGCGCGCGATGATGGCCTCGTCCGATCCGACGCTCGCGGCGATCGCGGCGAAGTCGGAGAAGGAGAGCGCCTATCATGTCAGGCATTCGTCGGAATGGATCGTCCGGCTCGGCGACGGCACCGAGGAGAGCCACCGCCGCGCGCAGGGCGCGATCGACGACCTCTGGGCCTATACCGGCGAGATGTTCGCGGTCGACGACAGCGAGCGCGGCCTGATTGACGCCGGCATTGCGATCGATCCGGCGACGCTAAAGTCGCGCTGGCTGACGACGGTCACCGGTATCATCAACGAGGCGACGCTGTTGTTGCCGAAGAGCGACTGGATGCAGCAGGGCGGCCGTACGGGTCGGCACAGCGAACATCTCGGCCATCTCCTCTCCGAGCTGCAATCGACGCAGCGCACCTTCCCGGGGCTGACATGGTGAGCGTTGCGCTCAGCGATGCCGATCTGCGCCGGCGCGCCTGGAGCGCGGCCGCGCAGGTGGTCGATCCCGAGATCCCGGTGCTGACCATCGCCGATCTCGGCGTGCTGCGCGATGTCGCGGTCCACGACGGGCATGTCGAGGTCGCGATCACGCCGACCTATTCCGGTTGTCCGGCGATGAACATGATCGCGCTGGAAATCGAGCTGGCGCTGGAGCGCGCCGGTTTCCGTCATCCGAAGGTGCGAACCGTGCTGTCGCCGGCGTGGACCACCGACTGGATGAGCGAGGACGGGCGCCGCAAGCTGAAGGAGTATGGTATCGCGCCGCCGCTGCCGGGCTCCTCGCGCCGCGCGCTGTTCGGCGCGCAGGCCGTGGCCTGCCCGCAATGCGGCTCTGAGAACACCGAGCTGCTCTCCGAATTCGGCTCGACCTCCTGCAAGGCGCTGTGGCGCTGCAAGTCCTGCCGCGAACCTTTTGACTATTTCAAGTGTCATTGACCATGTCGACACCACGATTCCACCGCTTGTCCGTCAGCGACCTTCGCCGCGAGGCGTCGGACGCGATTTCGATGACCTTTGCGATCCCCGACGATCTGCAAGGCGACTACCGTTTCACTCCGGGCCAGTATCTGACGCTGCGCACCACGATGGACGGCGAGGAGGTACGCCGCTCCTATTCGATCTGCTCAGGCCCCGACGACGGCGAGATACGCATCGCCGTGAAGAAGGTCGATGGCGGGGCGTTCTCGACCTGGGCGGCGGACGAGTTGAAATGCGGCGATGAGCTCGACGTGATGACGCCGACCGGCCGCTTCGGCGTCGCCCACGCGCCGGGCGAGGCGCGGACCTATGTCGGCTTTGCCGCCGGCTCCGGCATCACGCCGATCCTGGCGATCGTGAAGGGTGTGCTTGCCCGCGAGCCGGACAGCCGCTTCTTCCTGTTCTACGGCAACCGTACCACCGACAACATCATGTTCCTCGAAGCGCTCGAGGAGCTGAAGGATCGCTTCATCGATCGCCTCTCGCTCTTCCACGTCATCTCCGGCGAGGAGCAGGACATCCCGATCCTGCATGGCCGGCTCGACGGCGAGAAGGTGCGGGTGCTGCTGCGCTCGCTGGTGCCGGCGGGGAGCGTCGATCACGTCTTCATCTGCGGCCCTCTTGGCATGAGCGAGGAGATCGAGGCGACCTGCCGCGATCTCGGCATTGCCGAAGAACGTATCCACGTCGAGCGCTTCGTCTCCGAATTCGGCGGCAAGCCGCGGCCGAAGAAAGCCGTTGCGCCTGACGCGCCGCCGAAGGCGATCGCGTCGCTGATCATCGACGGCAAGCGGCGCGACGTGCCGGTCGCAGAGGACGAAGCGATCCTCGATGCTGCACTGCGTGCCGGGGTCGATCTGCCCTTCGCGTGCAAGGGCGGCATGTGCTCGACCTGCCGTGCCAAGCTGGTCGAGGGCGAGGCGCCGATGGACATCAACTATTCGCTGGAACCGTGGGAGTTGAAGGCCGGCTTCGTCCTGACCTGCCAGGCAAAGCCATGCTCCGAGAAGGTCGTGGTCGACTACGACCACGTCTAGGATTGACGTCATTCCGGGGCGCGAAGCGAACCCCAATGTGCAATTGCGCATTGTGGAATCTCGAGCGGGGCTGGTCCTTCGGACCATCCCGGAATGACGGAAGTAGCGTTGACGCCTCGTGCGTCGCGCCCAACACTGACGCTTGACACCAAGAGGCCCTCCGCAACGGGCCCACGCGCAGGGAGTTCGATGTGAACGTGAAGGCCACGCTATCGCCCGAGGACTTGACGCCGGAAGATTTGGCCCGCGCTTGCGCCGACGCGATGTGGAAGGAGGACGACGCCAGCAAGGGCCTCGGCATGGAGCTTGTCGAGATCAAGCCGGGGCAGGCGGTGATGGCGATGATCGTGCGGCCGGACATGGTCAACGGCCAGCGCATCGCCCACGGCGGCTTCATCTTCACCCTCGCCGATTCCGCCTTCGCGTTCGCCTGCAACTCGCACAACGAGCGCGTGGTCGCGGCGCAGGGGCAGATCACCTTCATCAGGCCGGGCAAGCTCGGCGACCGTCTGGTGGCGACCGCGCGCGAGATCTCGCGCAGCGGCCGCTCGGGAATCTACGACGTGAGCGTCACTGCCGGCGACAGCGTGATTGCCGAATTCCGCGGACATTCGCGCGTGATACCGGGCAGCTGGCTGCCCGACACGGACATCAAGGCATAAAGGCTTCAGGGGAAAACGTCGATGGCAACGGCAAAGCTCAAGGTCAAGGACAGTGGTTATCACGCCGAGCTCGATGCGGCCGAGCGCGCCTCGCGCGACGAGATCATGGCGCTGCAGAAGCAGCGGCTGGCCTGGTCGCTGAAGCACGCCTACGACAACGTCGCGCACTATCGCAAGGCCTTCGACAAGGCCGGCGTGCATCCGTCCGACTTTCGTGAGCTGTCCGATCTCGCAAAGTTTCCGTTCACGGTGAAGACCGATCTGCGCGACAACTATCCGTTCGACATGTTCGCCGTGCCGCGCGAAAAGCTGGTGCGCGTGCATGCCTCCTCCGGCACCACGGGCAAGCCGATCGTGGTCGGTTATACCCAGCGCGATATCGATACCTGGTCGGAGGTGATGGGGCGCTCGATCCGTGCCGCCGGCGGGCGCAGCGGCATGATCATCCACAACGCCTATGGCTACGGCCTCTTCACCGGCGGGTTGGGAGTGCACTACGGCGCCGAGAAGCTCGGCTGCACCGTGGTGCCGATCTCCGGCGGCATGACCGAGCGGCAGGTGCAGCTCATCAACGACTTCCGCCCTGACATCATCACGGTGACGCCGAGCTACATGCTGGCGATCCTCGACGAGTTCAAGCGCCAGAAGCTCGACCCGCGCCAGAGCTCGCTCAAGGTCGGCATCTTCGGCGCCGAGCCCTGGACCAATGCGATGCGCGGCGAGATCGAGGACGCCTTCGACATGGACGCGACCGACATCTACGGTCTCTCCGAGGTGATCGGCCCCGGCGTCGCCCAGGAATGCATCGAGACCAAGGACGGCCTGCACATCTGGGAGGACCATTTCTACCCCGAAGTGATCGACCCCGAGACCGGCGCGGTGCTGCCCGACGGAGAGAAGGGCGAGCTGGTGTTCACCTCGCTTACCAAGGAAGCCTTTCCCGTGATCCGCTATCGCACCCGTGACCTGACGCGACTTCTTCCGGGCACGGCGCGGCCCGGCATGCGGCGGATGGAGAAGGTGACCGGCCGCTCGGACGACATGATCATCCTGCGGGGCGTCAACCTGTTTCCGACCCAGATCGAGGAGGTGTTGCTCGCGACCGACTGGTGCGGCGGGCACTTCATCCTGGAACTGACTCGCGAAGGCCGCATGGACGAGCTGACCATTATCGCGGAGGCGCGGCCCGAGAGCTGGGATGGCCAAGGGCTGGTTGTTCACGCCGAGAAGGTCTCCGCCTTCATCAAGAACACGATCGGCATCTCCACCCGCGTCCGCGTCGTTGCGCCCGAGACGCTGGAGCGTTCACTCGGCAAGGCGAAACGTGTTTACGACAAGCGGCCGAAAGAATAGCCTAATCCCTGCAATCCAACAGGGCGCAGGGTATGGCCGACACCAATGAAACGACCGCTGCGGAGATCGTGGCTGATATCCGCGCCGGCAAGGTGACGGCGGTCAGCGTCGTCGAGGCCGCGCTCGATCGTGCGGAGCGGCTCAAGCACCTCAACGCTTTCATCGTGCTGAACCGTGACGGCGGGCTCGCCGCGGCGCGCGAGGTCGATGCCGGGACGCGGACCGGCGCGCTGGCCGGTCTCCCCATCGTCGTGAAGGACAACATCAACACATCAGATCTGCCGACATCGGGCGGCACGCCGGCGCTGCAACACGCGCGGCCTGCGCGCAACGCGCCGTCGCTGCAAAGGCTGCTCGACGCAGGTGCCATCGTGATCGGCAAGACCAATTTGCACGAGCTCGCGTTCGGCATCACCAGCACCAATCTCGCGCCGTTCGCGGGGCCGGTGCGGAATCCATACGACACGAGCCGGATCCCGGGCGGGTCGTCGGGCGGAACGTCTGCGGCGATCGCCGCGCGCATCGCCACCTGCGGCCTCGGCTCGGACACCGGCGGCTCGACCCGCGTGCCCGCGGCGCTGACCGGGACCGTGGGCCTTCGGCCTTCAGTCGGCAATGGCGGCGCCGAGCGGCGTTATCACGACGACAACCAGGTGGTTCCAATCAGCCATACCCGCGACACCGTCGGTCCGATGGGACGCACGGTCGCCGATGTCGCGCTGCTCGATGCCGTGATATCAGGCACGCCGCTCGCAGCGAGCATCCCGCTACGCGGCGTGCGCCTCGGCACTCCCGGCTGTTTCTGGAACGGCCTCGATCGCGATGTCGAGGCCGTCGCTCGCGCAGCCTGCGCCCGGCTCACGGCCGCCGGCGCGGTGCTGGTCGATGTCGATATGCCCGATCTGTTCGAGCAGAACGGCAAGGTGTCCTTCGTGGTCGCGCTGCATGAGCCGATCGCCGATATTCCGGCCTGGCTTGCCGCCTCCGGGATCGAGGGGATCACGCTGTCCGACATCGCGGCCGGCGTCGCCAGTCCCGACGTCGTCGGCGCTTTCGGCGCCATCACGGCGGACGCCTTCGGTGCCGCCTATGATGATGCGATCAAGGTGCAGCGGCCGGCGCTGCAGGCGATCTATGCCGCGTACATCGCGGACAACAGGTTGGACGCCATCCTGTTTCCGACCACGATCGCGCCTGCACCGGTCATCGACGAAAAGAGCGGGTCCGGCGAGATGTCGGTCAATGGCAGCGCGCCGGTGCCGACCTTCGGCACCATGATCCGCAACACCGATCCCGGCAGCAATGCCGGCCTTCCGGGGCTGTCGCTCTATGCCGGCATGACGCCCGATGGCCTGCCGGTTGGGGTCGAACTCGACGGTCCGGTCGGTAGCGATACCAGGCTGCTTGGGCTCGGCCTGTCGATTGAGGCGATCCTGGGCACGGCCCCGCCGCCGAAGCTCTGACACCGCCGACCGCAAACAAGCCCCTTGAATTGATTGGTCAGTCGATTAGTCATGGCCCGAGGCCATCCGGCCGCCACCATCCGCGTGCCTTGCGGCGCGCTCCATGACCGAGACTGGAACGCTGATGCCGCCGGCCCCGCAAGCAAATCGTCTTCCTGTCGACGCCCGCGGCGTCCGCCTGCTGACGAAGGCGGAGAACGCGGCGGCGGTGGCGCCGGTGGTCGAGACCCATGCACTTTCGCGCGGCGACAACAACGTCCTGATCGAGGTGAAAGCCGCGGCCGTCAATCCGTCCGACGTCAAGGCCGCGACCGGGCTGATGCCGTATGCCGTGTTCCCGCGCACCAGTGGTCGCGACTACGCCGGCGTCGTGATCGATGGTCCCGCTGAATTTATCGGACGCGACGTGTTCGGCTCGTCCGGCGATCTCGGCATCCGCCGCGACGGCACCCATGCCAGCCATCTCGTCGTCGAGGCCGACGCCGTGGTCGAGAAGCCCAAGACGGTGTCCTGGGAGGAGGCCGCCGGCATCGGCGTGCCCTTCGTCACCGCGATGGAAGGCTTTCGCCGCGCAGGCGTGCCGAAGAGCGGCGAGACCGTGCTGGTGATGGGCGTCAATGGCAAGGTCGGACAGGCCGCGGTTCAGATCGCGACCTGGCAGGGCGCGCGCGTCATCGGCGTGGTGCGCAGGACGGAAGCTTATGAGGGGCACAGCAACACGCCGGTCGAGGTGATTGACGCCTCTGCCGTTGACGTTGCCACGCGCGTACGCGAATTGACCGGCGGGAAGGGCGCCGACATCGTCTTCAACACCGTCGGCGATCCCTATTTCCAGGCCGCGCACAAATCGCTTGCGTTGCGCGGCCGCCAGATCCTGATCGCCGCGGTCGACCGCATCGTGCAGTTCAACATCCTCGAATTTTATCGCGGCCAGCACACCTATGTCGGCATCGACACGCTCGGCCTGTCGTCGGCCGCCACGGGCGCGGTGCTGCGCGACCTTGATCCGGGCTTTGCGAGCGGACATCTGAAACCGTTCCCGATCAAGGCGAGCGCCGTCTATCCGCTGGAACAGGCCAAGGCGGCGTTTGTTGCCGTGGCAGGCTCGTCGCGCGATCGCGTGATTTTGCGACCGTCATGACGGGATAGCCGAGAGAACCCGCATGGACCCAGGCACGATCGTTATCCTCGCCGCCCTGATCATTGGCCTGATCTATGGCTCGGTCGGGCTGCTCAGCGGCTTCTGCATGATGAGCGGCCTGCGCGGCTGGTGGGCGGAGGGCGACGGCCGCTTGGCGCGCACCTATGCGCTTGCGATGGGCGTCGCGATCGCGGCCTCGCAGCTTTTGGCGGCGGCGGGCGTGGTCGATCTCGGCAAGTCGATCTACCTGCAGCAGTCATTCTCAGTGCCTGTGCTCTTCCTCGGCGGCCTGCTGTTCGGCTACGGCATGGTGCTGTCGAACGGCTGTGGCTCGCGGGCGCTGGTCCTGCTCGGCCGCGGCAATCTCCGCTCCTTCGTGGTCGTGATCGTGCTCGGCATTTTCGCCGAGATAACGCTGAAGGGCCTGATTGCGCCGGCGCGCATCGCAATGGTGCAGGCCTCGCAGGCAACAGTCGCCGCCAATTCGGTGCCGTCACTGCTGGTGAACGCCGGTCTCGGCGCGGTGCAGGCACGAATGCTCGCCGCCTCGGTGCTGTCAGCTGTCCTGATCATCTTCGCCTTCGCCCATGCGCCGTTCCGAAAATCATTCGGGCAGATCGCGGCCGGCCTGATCGTGGGCCTGTTGGTGGCGGGGGGCTGGTACGCGACCGGCTATCTCGGCGCCGACGATTTCAATCCGGTGCCGTTGACGTCGCTGACCTTCATCGCGCCGATCGCCGACGCCCTGCAATATGTGATGCTGTCGACCGGCTCGACGCTGAATTTCGGCATCGTCACCGTGTTCGGCGTGTTCGCCGGCAGCCTGATCACGGCCATCGTCACCGGGCGCTTCCAGCTCGAGGGCTACCGGTCGCCGCAGCATATGCTGCGCTCAGGCAGCGGGGCGGCGCTGATGGGCGTCGGCGGCGTGATGGCGTTCGGCTGCTCGATCGGGCAGGGGCTCACGGGCCTGTCGACGCTGTCACTGTCGTCCCTCGTCGCGATCGCCGGCATCATGCTCGGCACCGGCGCCGGCCTACGCGGCGCGCTGCGGGTCAGGCCGCTTGCGACGGCCTGACTGAATTGCGCGACGGTGCGTCCGCGAGCGAGCTCAGCGCGATCCCGCCGACGATCAGCGCCGCGGCGATCGCCAGCGAGAGATCGATCGGTTCGCCGAGCAAGAGTGCCGCGGTCACGATGCCGACAAGCGGCGTCGCGGTGGTCCCGAGCGACGTCGTCAGCGCCGAGATGCTCTTGTTGACCATCGACATCGCCCAATAGGCCAGCGCCGTCCCGATCAGGCCCGAATAGAGAAACAGCAGCAGGAGGTGTGGCGACCAATTTACCTCGGGCACGCCTTCGGTGACCAGCGCCGACGTCGTCAGCACCAAAGTCGCCACCAGCACCTGCCAGAGCAGGAGCTGGAGCGGAGATGCGGTCCAGCGATGCGCGCGGATATAGATGATGTTCGCGGCCCAGGAGATCGCGGCCAGGATGACCATGCCGGCGCCGGCGAGGACATGCAGATTGCTCCAGTCCAGCGACGCAGGGTTGAGGATCACGCAGAGCCCGGCGAGTCCGAGCGCGACGCCGACAAGCTTGAGCATCCCGAGCCGTTCGGTGCGCGCGGCGGGCGCGGCGAGTGCGACCCAGAGCGGCGTGGTGTAGCCAAGCACGACGCCCTTGCTCGCGGGCAGGAAGCGCAGGCCCGCCGCGACGAGGATCGAGAACAGCGTCATGTGCAGCAGCGCGACGCTGAGGACGACCGGGACATCGGCGATCCGCGGAATGATCAAATTGCCGCTGGCGCGCAGGATCACCAGCAGGGCGATCAGGGCGACCCAGCTGCGGATCGAGGCGGTCCACAGCGGGGGCACCGCCTCGACCAGCGATTTCGTGACCGACCAGTTGATGCCCCAGGCCAGCACCACGACGATGAACAGGGCGGCGGCCCTAGCGGGGGAGAGTGACTGGTTCACGGCAGAATCCTTGCAGGCGATACCGCTTGTGAATAGGATCATACTGGCTCTCTCAAAAGAGCCAGATATTGGAGAACAATGGAGCCAGATTGATCCTCGCCGAATTGCTCGCGCTGAAGCGGTCGGACGACGCCGGGCTGGCCGCGCAGTTGACCCAGCAGCTGCGCGTGCTGATGGCGAGCGGCCGGATCCGGAGCGGCGCCATGCTGCCGTCGAGCCGCAGCCTTGCGGCCGAGCTCGAGGTGGCGCGCAACACCGTAACGCATGCCTATGAGCAGCTCGCCGCCGAAGGGTATCTGCGGGTCGCGGCGCGGCGGCGGCCGGTTGTGACCGACGATATCGAGGCGCGCTTCGCCAAGGCTCTGCCTGCGCCACGCCGTGATGCCGCCCGCAAGCCGCTGCTGTCGCCCTGGGCCTTGCAGCTCTCCGATACGGATTGGCCGCTGTCCTACCAGGCCGATTTCCGGCCGCTGCGGCCCGGGCTTGCGGATGCGCGCGAGTTTCCGCACGAGATCTGGGCGCGCTGCCTGCGCCGCAGCGCATTGCGCCGCCGCTTCAACGAGCAGACCGTGGTCAACCGGCCGAGCCTGCGCGAAGCCCTATGCGACTACCTTGAAGTCAGCCGCGGCGTGCGCGCCGAGGCCGATCAGATCCTGGTGCTGCCGACGGCGCAGGCGGCGCTGACGCTGATCGCCGCGACCACCATCGCCGCCGGCGATGCGGTGTGGACCGAGGATCCCGGCTACCCCGGCGCCGCGGCGGCGTTTCGTGCGGCCGGTGCAAACGTCGTCGGTGTCAGGCTCGATCAATGGGGCATGATGCGGACGCGCTCGGCGGGCGCGCCGAAGCTGATCTTCACCACGCCGTCACATCAGCACCCGACAGGGCGCGTGATGCCGGTCGCGCGCCGCACCGAGCTGTTGGCCTCAGCCGAGCCCGGCAAGACCTGGATCGTGGAGGACGACTACGACGGCGAATTCCACTATGACAGCCGGCCGGTGCCGGCCTTGCAGGGGCTCGATGCCCATGGCCGCGTGTTCTATGTCGGCACCTTCTCGAAGGCGATGACGCCCGATATCCGCATCGGCTATCTGGTGGTGCCGCCACAGCTGGCACGGACGATGGAGATCGCGCAGCGCCATCTCGGGCTGATCGCCTCCGTGCATGTCCAGGAGGCGCTGGCCGGCTTCATGGCCGACGGGCATTTCCTGGCCCATGTCAGGCGGATGCGGCGCATCTACCGGTCACGCCGGGACCATCTTGCGACAGCGCTGACGCGGCATCTCGATGCGGTACTCACGGCCGAGGTGCCGCCGGGCGGCATGCAGCTGATTGCCCGTTTCAAGGATGGCCGTGCGGACCGGGATGCCGCGACGCGCCTGGTCGCCGCCGGCGTCGAGGTGCGCGCACTGTCGAGCCTCGCGCTGGAACGGCCGCGCGATCACGGCCTGTTGCTGGGCTTCGCCGCCTGGCGCGAGAACGAGATCGGCGCCGCGGTGCGGACCATGGCGAATAGCCTGACCGGCAAGCGCGCGGCGCGCGGGTAGAGGAGCGTTCGCATGATTTCGGAATAGTAGAAGAATATCCCTGAGTTGCCCGACGTGTCAAGTTGCCTTGTCGAACGCCGGCGGCCGCCGGCACCTTTGCATGGGGTTGTTTTCGATATTTTTCAGCGCGCCCCTGCGACGGCCCGCGGGCGCGAGGGCCGATGCCGCTGACATGCTGTTACGGCTCGGACCGTCTCGCTGCGTTGCAGGCTTATTCCGCGGCCTTGGTGACGATGCGGATCTCCGACGTCAGCGTCCGGTGCACCGGGCACTTGTCGGCGATCTCCATCAGCTTCTTGCGTTGCTCGGCATCGAGGGCGCCGTCCATCGTGATGTCGCGCTCGATCTGATCGAGCATGCCGTCGCGGGTCTCGCATTCTTCGCAGTCTTTTGCGTAGATCTTGCTGTGCGTCAGCGTCACGGTGACGCGATCGAGCGGCAGCGACTTGCGGTCGGCATACATCCGCATCGTCATCGAGGTGCAGGCACCTAACCCGGCCAGTACGAAGTCGTACGGCCCGGGGCCGGAAGCCTGGCCGCCGACGGCGACCGGCTCGTCGGCCAGCATGCGATGCGGACCTGCCGTGACGATCTGCTGAAACTTGCCGGCGCGGGTCTCCTGCACGACGACGTTGCGTGGCGCAGTGCCGGTATCTGCCGCCGGCTGCGGCGCGATATCGATGTAGCGTTCGGCCCAGGCGCCGATCACGTCGGCGACGTAGGCGGCATCCTGCTTGCCGCTCAAGAGATGATCGGCGCCGGCCAGCGAGACGAAGCTCTTGGGGTGCCTGGCGGCGCTGAAGATATGCGTCGCATTGTCGATGCCGACGGTGTCGTCGACAGGCGAATGCATCACCAGCAGCGCCTTGTGCAGCTGCTTCACCTGCGCCATCAAGTTCTGCTCGGCGACGTCGTCGAGGAATTCCCGCTTGATGCGGAAGGGGCGGCCGGCGAGCGAGACTTCGCCTTCGCCCTGGGTGCGGATGTCCTCGATCCGGTCCCTGAAGAAATGCGTGACATGGACGGGATCGGACGGCGCCGCGATGGAAACAACCGCCTTGGCTTCGGGGATCTGTCCTGCTGCCGCGAGGATCGCGGCACCGCCGAGGCTGTGGCCGATCAGGATCGCGGGTGCCTTGTGCGTCTCGCGCAGATGATCGGCCGCGCGCACGAGATCGGCGACGTTGGAGGAGAACGTCGAATTGGCGAAGTCGCCCTCGCTGGAGCCGAGCCCGGTGAAGTCGAACCGCAGCACCGCAATGCCTTTGGCGGCGAGCGCGACCGCGATGCGCTTGGCCGCCAGCGCGTCCTTGCCGCAGGTGAAGCAATGCGCGAACAGCGCATAGGCCTTGATCAGCCCGTCGGGCGTATCAAGTGCGGCAGCAAGCTGATGGCCGCCAACACCGGTGAATTGAAAGCGTTCGTGCGGCACGGGAAGGCTCCATCATCTTGTTGGTGTGTCAGTCGCCAGAATAGCGCTGCTCGGCCCAGGGATCGCCGCGCTTATGATAGCCGCGGACTTCCCAGAAGCCCGGCGCGTCCTCGGTCAGGAATTCGATGGCCTGGAGCCATTTGGCGCTCTTCCAGAAATACAGATGCGGCACGACCAGCCGCACCGGGCCGCCATGCTCCTCGCTCAGGGGCTGGCCCGACCAGCTATGGGCGAGCAGCGCGTCCTCGGCGGCGAAGTCTTCCAGTGGGAGGTTGGTGGTGTAGCCGTCATAGGAATGCAGCACGACGAAGCGCGCATCCTCGCGCGGCTGGCAGGCCGCAAGCAGCTCGCTTGTGGCAAGCCCCTCCCACTGGTTATCGTAGCGCGACCAGGTCGTGACGCAGTGGATGTCGGAAACGAACTGCGTCTGCGGCTGCGCCATGAACTGCTGCCAGGTCCAGTAGATGGTCTGCTCGATCGCGCCGTAGACGTCGAGCCGCCAGCGCTCGCGCGAGATGTTCGGCATCAACCCGAGATCGAGCACCGGCCAGTCCGCCGTCAGATGCTGGCCCGGCGGCAAACGCTGCTCCTCCGGGCGGGTGACCTTGCCGGTGAGGAATTTGCCCTCGCGCGCCCAGCGCTGCTTGCTGCGCGTCAGCTTGCTCTCGGGCGGTTCGTGATCGTCGGTCATCGCGTCAGGCCATCATTCGTGGCGATGCATCGCCGAGTCGCGCTTGGTATCGCGCATGGTTGAATAGATGATCAGCGACAGGCAAATGATGCCACTTAGATAGAAATAGAACCATTCCTCGTGCCCAATGCTCTTGAAATAGAGCGCGATCGCCGGCGCCGTGCCGCCGAAGATCGAGACCGTGATGGCATAGGGCAGGCCGACGCCGAGGGCGCGGACGTTGGTCGGGAACAATTCAGCCTTCACCACGGCGTTGATCGAGGTGTAGCCGGCGACGAACAGCCAGGCGGCGCAGATCAGGATGAACGCCATGAAGGGCGACTTCGTCTCCTTCAGCGCGGTCAGGATGGGGATCGTGCCGAGCGTGCCGGCGACGCCGAAGAAAATCAGCAGCGGCTTGCGGCCGATCTTGTCGGAGATCGCGCCGTAGATCGGCTGGAGGATGGTCGCGAAAATCAGCGTGCCGAAGATCACGAAGGTGGTCTGGTCCTCGGTCAGCCCGACCGAAAGCTTGACGAAGGTCTGCATGTAGGTGGTGAAAGTGTAGAACGCCGCGGTCCCGCCGGCGGTGAGGCCGACGACCAGCAAGAGCTCGCGCGGATAGTTCAACAGGCCGACGATCGAGCCGGTCGGCTTGGAAACCTTCCTGGCCTCCTCGAACGCCTCGGTCTCGTGCAGGCCGCGCCGCATCACCGCGGCGAAGATCGCCAGCAGCGCGCCGATCGCGAAGGGGATGCGCCAGCCCCAGGCCTTCAGCTCTTCCGGTGTGAGGAAGACCTTTTGCAGGAGCAGCAGCACGATGATCGCGGTGAGCTGGCCTCCGATCAGCGTGACGTACTGGAAGCTGGAATAGAAGCCGCGATGCTTGGGGTCGGCGACTTCGCTGAGATACGTGGCGCTGGCGCCGTATTCGCCGCCGAGGCTCAGGCCCTCGATGACGCGGGCGAGCGCCAGGATCACCGGCGCGGCGAAGCCGATCGTGGCATAGGTCGGCGTCAGCGCGATGATCAGCGAGCCGAAGCACATGAAGACCACCGAGAGCGTCAACGACAGCCGCCGGCCATAGCGGTCGGCGATGAAGCCGAACAGCCAGCCGCCGAGCGGGCGCATCAGGAAGGTCGCGGCAAACAGCACGGCGGCATTGAGCTGCTGCACCACCGGATCGCTGTGCGGGAAGAACGCCGGCGCGAAATAGAGCGCGAACGCCGTATAGGCGTAGAAATCGTACCATTCAACGAGGTTGCCGATGGAGCCGATGAAGATCGCTTTCACCCGCCGCTCGACGTCGTGGATGTCGAGATGATCGCTCGCGGGCTGAGCGGTTTGTTCGGACATGGCATTGCTCCCGGACTCGTCGGTTCGATTCCGGGGCAAGCTACCTCATTGGGTGACGTGATGTAACCGCTGTCCGGTTCCTCAGGCGTTGTTGCCGAACAGGACAGGGAGTTGGCGCGGACCGCGCACCGTGCCTTCCGACCAGGTGACCTTGCCGGCCGGATCGAGCCGGAAATCCGGGATTCGCTTCAGCCATTCCTCGATCGCGACCTGCATCTCCATTCGCGCAAGGTTGGAACCGACGCAACGATGGATACCGAGGCCGAAGGCGGCGTGGCGGTTCTCGCGGCGGTCGATCACGACTTTGTCAGCGTTCGGAAACATCTTGGGGTCGCGATTGGCGGCCGGGAAGGACAACAGCACCATGTTGCCGGGCTTCACCGGACAACCCGAGACCGTGGTTTCCTTGACCACCTCGCGCGCCATCGTCACCGGCGAATAGGCGCGCAGCAGCTCCTCCACCGCGGTCGGGATCAGCCCGGGCTCGGCGATCAGCCGCTCGCGGTCGGCCGGCGTCTTCGCAAGATGCCAGAGCGAGGAGCCGATCGCGCTCCAGGTGGTGTCGATGCCGGCGATCAGCAGCAGGCGCAGCGAGCCCAGCACGTGCTCGTCGGTGAGCGGCTGGCCGCCGGGGCCCTTGGCCCGCAGCAGCTGCGAGATCAGATCGTCGCCCGGCTCAAGCTTGCGCTGCTCGAGATGGGCCACGAAGTAGCCGGTCATCTCGCGTACGCCGTTCATGAGCTCGTCTTCGTCCTTGATGCCGAGCTCGAGGATCATGTGAATCCAGTTGATGAAGAGATCGCTGTCGCTCTCGGGGATGCCGAGCATGTGCGCGATCGCCCGAACCGGGATGTATTTGCTGTAGCGTGCGGCAGCGTCGCAATGGTCATCGGCGATGAATTCGTCGATGAGCTCGTTGCAGATCGCGCGCACCCGCGGCTCCAGCCGCTTCATCGCGTCCGGCGTGAACGGCGGCAGCAGCACCTGCTTGGCGGGCTTGTGCTCCGGCGGATCGGAGGTGATCGGCGGTGCGCGGGCGGTGACCTCGGGGCGCACATCGCGGACGATGATGCGGCGTGAGGAGAAGTGCTCGGTGTCGTTGGCGATCTCGCGCACGGCTTCATAGGTCGTCGGCAGGTAGCAGCCGAGGAAGCGTTTCGTGTGCACCACGGGCGAAGCCGCGCGCAGCGTCTCCCAGATCGGGAACGGGTCGTCGGTCCAGACCGGATCGGTGTGGTCGAAATCATGGACCCAGTCGGAGACCGGGGGATGTTCGGGCAGATAACTTGCGGACGGGGAATCGGACATCAGCTCGTTTCCTTCTCGTTCGATCAAACGCTGGTCGGCTCAACGGGCGGCGCGCAGCCATCCTTGGCCGGAGCTACTCCTCGATCACATCGATTGCGATTTCCGGGCAGTTGGCTTTCGCAAGCCAGGCCTTGTCCTCGAGCCCCGGCGGGACGGCGCCGTCGCCGGCTTCGTGTGCGTTGCCGTATTCGTCGAGCTCGAAGAGCTCCGGCGCGAGGGCCTTGCAGCGGGCGTGGCCCTGGCATTTGTCTTGGTCGACGCGGATTCTGAGCTTGGACATGCAAGCACCTCCCTCGGCTCTGGCGCATTGTGGGTTGCGCCGGGTTCCTCATTCCAGTTTATGCAGGTTCTAGCCTGCTTGGGCGCCGGCCTCTTAACCGGATCACCAAGTTATAGTATATTACATTATCGTCGTGCTTGCGCGTCAAGCGAAAATTCAGCGATCATTGCCGCAATGGGACAAATCGTTCGTAAGCCGTTCAAAACCTACCACCACGGCGACCTCCGCGAAGCCCTGATCCAGGCCGCGTTACGCGAGGTCGAGCTCGGTGGTCCCGAGGCGATCAGCATCAAGGCGCTTGCCAGGCAGCTCGGTGTCTCGCAGCCGGCGCCATACCGGCATTTTGCCGACCGCGAGACGCTGCTCGCGGCGGTCACGGCGGAGGCATTCCGGCAGTTCAACGTGATCATGCGCGAGGCGATCGAGCAGTCGAGCAAGGGCTCGAAGCTGTCGCGCTTTGCCCAGGCCGCGCTCGCCTTCGGGCTCGAGCGCCACGGCATCTACCGGTTGATGTTCGCGTCGCGCACCATGGCCTGCGCGCCGAAGGGCAGCGAGCTGCACACCGCGGCGATGGAAACGCTGGCACTGCTGATCGAGTCATTGGAGGCCCCGGCGGTCGGCTACTTGCGCGAGCGGCAGGCGCTCAAGATCTGGGCCGCGCTGCATGGGGTGGTGATGCTGGCCGAGCAGGGCCTGTTCACCGGCGAGTCCGCGCAGATCAGCCGCGAGGAGTTGCTGGACGAAATCGTCGAGCAGACCAAGGCGGCACTCACCGTGGCGCTCAAGGCGACGGGGGATAAGGCGTAGGCTTCGCGTCTTAGGGCCGCATCAACAGATTCATCACCTCATCCTGAGGAGCTTGCGGAGCAAGCGTCTCGAAGGGTGAGGCCACAGACCGGGCCTCATGGTTCGAGACGGCGCTGCGCGCCTCCTCACCATGAGGAAAAAGCCTTACTTCGGCGGACGGGGATCGATCGGCGTGGTGCCGCGCACGCCCAGAATGTCCTCCAGCACTTTCGCGCCGGCCAGAAGCTGCGCCTCGGCACGCGGCTTTGCGATCATCTGCAGACCGACCGGCAGGCCCGACGCCGTGAAGCCGCACGGCAACGAGAGCGCGGGACAGCAGGCGAGCGTGATGGCGTAGACGATGCCGAGCCACTCGACGTAATTGTCGAATCTCTTGCCCGCGCATTCGGCGACATAGCGGTGTTCGATCGGGAAGGGCGGCACGATCGTCGTCGGGCGCCAGCAGCAGGTCGTACTTGTCGAAGAACTCGACCGCCCGCGCAGTCATGCCGACGCGCTGCGCCTCGGCGCGCGCGAGCTGATCGACGGTGAGCTTGAGGCCTTCCTCGATGTTCCAGATCACCTCGGGCTTGAGCATGTCGCGCTTCGTGCGCAGCAGGTTGGCCTTGGTGATCGCGAAATCGAACGCGCGCAGCACGTGGAAGCATTCATGCGCCTCGCGCCAGTCGGGATGGGCCTCCTCGACGATCGCGCCGGCTTCCGCGAAGCGCTCCGCGGCCTTGCGCGTGATCGCCTTCACTTCGGGATCGACCGGCGTGATGCCGAGATCGGGTGAATAGGCGATGCGCCTCGGCTTCTTGCCGGCCTCTGCCGCCGAGAGGAACGAGGTCGCGGGGGCGGGCAGCGACAGCGGATCGTCCGCATAGTCGCCGCTCATGGCATCCAGCAGCAGCGCGAGATCCTCGACGTTGCGCGCCATCGGGCCCTGCACGCCGAGGGTACGGTCGACGCCGAACTTCGGGGTATGCGCGACGCGGCCGATGCTCGGCCGCATGCCGACGACGCCGCAAAAGGCCGCCGGGTTGCGCAGGCTGCCCCCCATGTCGGAGCCCTGCGCGAGCCAGGCCATGCCGGTTGCGAGCGCCACGGCCGCGCCGCCGGAGGAGCCCGCCGCCGATTTCGTCGTATCCCACGGATTGAGCGTCGCGCCGAACACCTCGTTGAAGGTGTTGGCGCCGGCGCCGAATTCCGGCGTGTTGGATTTGGCGTAGACCACCGCGCCGTTCGCCTCGAGGTTCTCGACCATGAGGTCGGATTTCGCGGGGATGTTGTCCTTGAAGATCGGCGAGCCCTGCGTGTTCAACACGCCCGCGACGTCGGTGAGGTCCTTGATCGGCACCGGCAGGCCTGCCAGCAGCCCGCGCGCCCCGGCCGGCTTCTGCATCAGCGCTTTCGCGTTGGTCCTCGCGCGATCGAAGCACAGGATCGGCAGCGCGTTGACCTTGCCGTCGACCTCACCGATGCGCTTTTCCAGCACATCCAGGAGCTCGAGCGGCGAGACGTCGCCGGACCGCAGCTTGTCGACGACGGCACACGCCGTTTCCTTCACCAAGCCCTGATCAGCCATGCGCCGTTGCTCCTATGCCTTCTGTTTGCTTGTGCTGTAGAACATTTCCTGCCGTCGTGGCAATGCGACGAGAACCGAAGGGGCAGGGATGGCAGCGTTGTTTTCCGCGCTGGACTGGCGCGCGATGAGCCAGCAGGAGCGTGACCTCGGCTTGAACAATGGCGTTGCCGTCAAGGGCAGCGCCGAGATCGCTGCGGGCTGGGAGCAACGCTCGGCGGCGCTGCGGCAAAAGCACGCCGGCCATCTCGACCTCAGATACGGCCCGCGCGAGCGCAACCGGATCGACTTCCTGAAAGTCCGCGACGGCGCGCCGACGCTGCTGTTCATCCACGGCGGCTATTGGCAGACCCGTGCCAAGGAAGTGTTCACGATCTTCGCCGAGGGGCCGATGGCCCACGGCATCAATGTCGCGCTGATCGGCTATACGCTGGCGCCGGATGCGACGCTCGATGACATCGTCGCCGAGATCCATGCCGGCATCGACTTTCTGGCCGGGCGGTTGCCCGCGCTCGGGGCCGCTGCCGAGAGCATCGTGGTGTCGGGCTGGTCGGCCGGCGGACATTTGACATCGATGGCGCTGTCGAACGGCCATGTCCGGGCCGGCATGGCGATCTCGGGAATCTACGACCTCGAGCCGATCAGGCATTCCTATCTCAACGAAAAGCTCAAGCTCGACGAAGCGGCGTCGCGGCGCAACTCGCCGATGATGGCGGAAGGCGGCACGGCAAAGCCGCTGTCGCTGGTGGTCGGCAGCGCCGAATTGCCGCTGCTGCGCAAGCAGACCGCCGATTTCGCCGGCCATCGCGCCCGTTATGGCTTGCCGGTGACCTATGAGGAGATCGCCGGCGCCGATCATTTCTCCATCATGAACCAGATGCTGGCGCCACAGGGCCGCATCACGACGCTGATCCGGCAGCTGTTCGAGCGGACGGCGAGTTGACGTCATTGCGAGCGAAGCGAAGTAATCCATCGGTCCGCATATATGCAGAGCAATGGATTGCTTCGTCGCTGTCGCTCTTCGCAATGACGTGGAGAGCTGCCGTCAGCCCCACCCCGACGTGAGCCCGCCGTCCACCGTATATATCACGCCCGATGTGTAGCCGGAGCGATCCGACGCCAGGAACGCCATGAGGTCGCCGATCTCCCGCGCATGCGCAGGGCGGCCGAGCGGCAGGCTCTTCTGGAACTCCTTGTAGCGGCTCTCGTCGCCGAACTGGTGCCTCGCCCGCGTCTTGAGCAGGGTGACGTGGCGGTCGGTGCCGACGGGCCCGGGATTGATGCCGACGACGCGGATGTTGTCGGCGAGGCTCTTGCCGCCGAGCGCGCGCGTGAACGCCATCAGCGCGGCGTTGCCGGCGCTGCCGCAGATGTAGTTGGCGTCGAATTTTTCGCCGGCCGCGCCGATGTCATTGACGATGACGCCGCCGCCCTTCGCCTTCATCTGCGCATAGATGTGCCGCGTCAGGTTGATGTAGCCGAACACTTTCAATTCCCAGGCGTGCCGCCAGGTCGCCTCGTCGATCTTGTCGATCGAGCCGCCGGGGATGTCGCCGGCATTGTTGACGAGTACGTCGATGTCGGCGGCTTCTTTCGCCAGTCGCGCCAGATCTTCCGATTTGCGCAAGTCGACGACGCTGACCGCCGCATCAATCTGATGCGCCGAACGGAGCCGGTCGGCCAGCGCCTTCAGCGCCTCGCCATTGCGGGCGGCGAGCAGGAGATGCGCGCCTTCCTCGGCAAACGCCTCGGCGGCGGCCGCGCCAATGCCCTTGGACGCGCCGGTGATCAGGACGCGCTTGCCACGCAGATGCAGATCCATGGGATGTCTCGCTTGGTATGAGGAGTGGGGTGCCGGCGAATTTGGTGGGGCAGGGTCGCGCCGCGGTCAACACTGCACTGCAGCGTTGCGCTCGCGCGAAGTTTGGTCCATTGCAGGGCCATCAGAATAGGCGGCATTGCCGGCCGGGCAAATCACAAGGGTGTTCTCGATGAGCAAGAAGCAATACCGGATCGCGGTCATTCCCGGCGATGGCATCGGCAAGGAAGTCGTGCCGGAGGGCCTGCGCGTTCTGGAGGCGGCAGCGAAGAAGCACGGCGTCTCCGTGCATTTCGACCATTTCGACTTCTCGTCCTGGGACTATTACGAGAAGCACGGCCAGATGATGCCCGATGATTGGAAGGAGAAGATCGGCAAGCATGATGCGATCTATTTCGGCGCGGTCGGCTGGCCGGCCAAGATCCCGGATCACGTCTCGCTGTGGGGCTCGCTGATCAAATTCCGCCGCGAGTTCGACCAGTACGTCAACCTTCGCCCGGTGCGGCTGATGCCCGGCGTGCCGTCGCCGCTGGCGGGCCGTAAGCCCGGCGATATCGATTTCTGGGTGGTGCGCGAGAACACGGAAGGCGAATATTCCTCGGTCGGCGGCCGCATGTTCCCCGATACCGACCGCGAGTTCGTGACCCAGCAGACGGTGATGACCCGCACCGGCGTCGATCGCATCCTGAAATTCGCTTTCGAACTCGCGCAGTCGCGGCCCAAGAAGCATTTGACCTCGGCGACGAAGTCGAACGGTATCTCCATCACCATGCCGTATTGGGATGAGCGCGTGGAGGCGATGGCCAAGAAGTTTCCGGGCGTGAAGTGGGACAAGTACCACATCGACATCCTGACGGCGAACTTCGTGCTGCATCCGGACTGGTTCGATGTCGTGGTCGGCTCCAATCTGTTCGGCGACATTCTCTCCGATCTCGGCCCGGCCTGCACCGGCACCATCGGCATCGCGCCATCAGGCAACATCAATCCCGAGGGCGATTTCCCCTCGGTGTTCGAGCCGGTGCACGGTTCGGCGCCCGATATTGCGGGGCAGGGGATTGCGAACCCGATCGGCGCGATCTGGTCCGGCGCGATGATGCTCGAGCATCTCGGCGAGAAGCAGGCAGCCAGCGCCATCGTCGGCGCGATCGAGCGTACGCTCGGCGAACGCACGCTGCGCACGCGCGATCTCGGCGGCAATGCCGACACCACGGCGTGCGGCAAGGCGGTCGCAGAGATGGTGGATTAGGCTGCGCAGTCACTCACGGGGTCGTCCTGGCGAAAGCCAGGACCCATTACCCCGAGTGCTTGTTGTGTTGCTGGTTCTGACCACCGCCCTGCGCGATGACGCAGGCCGGTGGCAATGGGTCCTGGATCGCGCTCGCTACGCTCGCTTGTCCAGGACGACGTCGTCATTGATTGCTTCGCAATCTGCGTAGGGCGAGTTAGCCACCCTACGGCCACTGTCGTCCCTAAGCAGGGACCCATAACCACAGGGACTTGTGTTAGGGCTCGCTGTGGACCCAGCGTTTGCGACAATGTGGAGCAGTAGTTATGGGTCTCGGCTCGCGCGGAGCCTGTCATCGGGCGGCGCTTCGCGCCGACCCGTTGGCTTGGCCGGGACGACGGTGAAATTACTCCTTCACGATCCTGCGGCAATGCTCCCACGCCGCGTGGATCAAATTCTCGCTCGCCTCCGGCGTGCGGAAGGCCGAATGCGCCGACAGCGTCACGTTCGGCAATTTCGTCAGCGGATGATCGCCGGGCAGCGGCTCGATGTTGAAGACGTCGAGGCCGGCATGGCGAATATGGCCGGACTTCAGCGCGTCGATCATGGCCTGCTCGTCGACGATCGCGCCGCGCGCGGTGTTGATCAGCACCACGCCCTTTTTCATCTTCGCGATCTTGTCGCGCGTGATCAGGCCGCGGGTCTCGTCGTTCAGCAGCAGATGGATCGACACGACGTCGCTCTTCGCCAGCACCGTATCGAGATCGGTGAATTCGACGCCAGGATAGCTCTTGGGCGAGCGATTCCAGGCGATCACTTTCATGCCTGAGCCGGTCGCGATGCGCGCGACCTCGGCGGCAATGCCGCCGAACCCGATCAGGCCGAGCGTCTTGCCGGTGAGCTGCATGCCGTCCTCGCGCAGCCAGTTGCCGGCCCGCATCTCGCGGTCCATCATCGCGATGACGCGGGCCGAAGCCCACATCAGCGCAATCGCGGATTCGGCGACTGCCGTGTCGCCATAGCCCTTGATCAGATGCACGGAGATGCCGAGCTCGGCGAGCTCCTCCGGGTTCATGTAGCTGCGCGCGCCGGTGCCGAGGAACACGACGTGCTTCAGCCCCGTGCATTTCCTCGCCACCTCGGTGGGAAGCGCGGTGTGGTCGACGATCGCAATCTCGGCGCCGTCGAGGACCGCCGGATAGTCCTCGGACTTGATGTCCGGGTTGCGGTTGATCCGCATCCGGGGATCGCCGGGCTTTTCCAGGCGCTCCGTGATGACAGCAAGCGATTCATTGGCGTCGACAAACACTGCGCGCACGAAAGCCTCCATCGATGAGGAGAAACGACGATCAGGACGCGACGCCGGCAATCGCCAGCACGGTATGCATCAGGACGTTGGTGCCCGCAGCGCAGTCGGTCTGCGTGGCGTCCTCCAGCTCGTTGTGACTGATGCCATCCTTGCAGGGTACGAACACCATCGCCGCCGGCATGACGGTGTTGAGATTGCAGGCATCGTGGCCGGCGCCGGAGGTGATGCGGCGGGAGGAATAGCCGAGCGTCTTCGCCGCGTTCTCGACCGCGTCGACCAGCTTGGGATCGAAATGCGTCGGTGCCTTGCGCCAAACGAGATCGAGTTGAACCTCGACCTTGCGCCGCGTTGCGATCTCGGCAACGGCCGCACGCAGGTCGCGATCGAGCGCATCCATGATGGCGCCGTCGGCACTGCGGCAGTCCATGGTGAAGGCGATCTCGCCGGGAATGACGTTGCGTGAGGGATTTGCGATCACGGCCTCGCCGATGGTGCCGACCGCGTTCGGCCCGTGCTTCTTGGCGATGGCTTCCATCGCCAGCACGATCTCCGACAGCGTGGCCAGCGCGTCGCGCCGCAGCGGCATCGGGGTCGAACCCGCATGGCTCTCGAAGCCGGAAATCTTGCCGTCGTACCAGAGCACGCCCTGGCCGGAATCGACCACGCCGATGGTCTTGCCTTCCGCTTCCAGAATGGGACCCTGCTCGATGTGCAGCTCGACGAAGCTGGTGAACTTCTGGCGGCCGACCGGGGCGTCGCCGCGATAACCAATCGTGTCCAGCGCCTGCGCCACCGTGACGCCTTCGGCGTCCTTGCGCGACAGAATGTCGTCGGTGGTGAAGTCGCCGACATAGGCGGCGGAGGCCATCATCGCAGGTGCGAAGCGCGAGCCTTCCTCGTTGGTCCAGTTGACGACGCAGATCGGCAGCTCGGTCTCGATCCCGGCATCGTTGAGCGTGCGCACCATTTCGAGCGCCGCCAGCGTGCCGAGCATGCCGTCATATTTGCCGCCGGTCGGCTGGGTATCGAGATGCGAGCCGATGCCGACGGGCGGCTTCGACATGTCGCGGCCCTTGCGCAGGCCGAACATGGAGCCGACCGCGTCGACGTGGACTTCCAGTCCGGCGTCTTCGCAAGCCTTGCGGAACCAGTCGCGCACCTGCTTGTCTTCCGCGCTCAGTGTCAGCCGCCGCACGCCGCCCTTGGCGGTCGCGCCGAATTGCGCGGTCTCGTGGATGGAGCCCCAGAGGCGGGCGGAATCGATTTGCAGATTGGTGGCGGCTCGGCTCATGTCGTCAGTCCATTTTTATTTTCGTCATTCCGGGGCGATGCGTCAGCATCGAACCCGGAATCTCGAGATTCCGGGTCTGGTCCTTCGGACCATCCCGGAATGACGTTCGATTATCCGGCAATCGTTCAATGACGCGCCACTCCCGCGCCGTCAACCGCCACGCTCGCCTGTGCGATCTGCCGGGCGAGATTGGCGACACGCTCGATGGCGACCGCATCGGGCGAGGCGAGCCAGCTCGCGGTGAAGGTGAGGGGCGGCAGCTTGAGGTCGGTGTCGAGCAGCAACAAGCGCCCGTCGGCAAGCTCGTTCTCGACGATCGCCGCGGGGATGACCGCGATGCCAAGCCCTTCATTGGCCATGTGGATGACCGTCGCGAGCGAGGCGGAGGCATGCAGGCGGATCGGCGGCAGCTCCGGCCGGTCGAACACCTCGCGCACGACCTCGTAAGGTTTGGTCTTGCGCGGGAAGGTGATGATCGGAAACCGGGCGAAGTCCTGCCGCGCCACGGGGCCGTCGCCGAGGCCGAGCGCCGGGCTCGCCAGGAAACCGATCGGGTAGTCGCACAGCACATGGTTGTGCGCGCCGGACGCCGAGACCGGCCCAAGCACGAAAGCAAGCTCGATCTCCTGCGCGAGCAGGCGCCCGGTGAGGTTCGGCGTGATGTCGACCTCGATCTCCAGCGACAGGTTCGGATAGACCTCGTTCACGCTCTTCACCAGCCGCGGCAGCCAAGTGTGCACGATGGTCTCTGCGACGCCGAGCCGCATCACGCCGCGCATCGCCGACCGGTCGCCGATCTCCGCCATCATCGCGGCGCGCAGGCCGATCAGCTTCTCGGCATAGACCATCATCTGTCGCCCGCTGGGGGTGGGCGAGGCCACGCGATGATCGCGGTTCAGGAGCTTCACGCCCATCTCGCGCTCGAGCTGTGCAATGCGCTGCGAGATCGCCGGCTGGGTGGTGTTGAGCCGTTGGGCGGCGCCACGGAAGCTGCCGAGCTTCACAACCCAGAGGAACGTCTCGATCGACCTGAAGTCCAGCATTGGAAGGATGTTCCCGATCGATAAATTGGATTTATCGATATTGATTAGAAACGACGATTAGACATTATATCACGCTTGGTGTTGGTTTGTCCTTGTCGAGATTATGGGCAGGAGAATCCCATGACTGTTTTTGCGGCAGTGCAGCGATCTCAGGGGGAGCCAGTGCTGGCGAGCGTCGAAGCGCGCCGCGCCTGCCGTGACGGCGTGGCCTCGGCCACCACAGCCGGTCTCGCCAACGGTTTCGTCCAGGGCAATCTCGCGATCCTGCCGGAAAAACTCGCCGGCGCCTTTCACCGCTTCTGCCAACTCAATCCGAAGCCATGCCCGATCATCGGCATGTCCGATGTCGGTAGCCCGCACATCTCGTCCCTCGGCGCCGATCTCGACATCCGCACCGACGTGCCGCGCTACCGCGTCTGGCGCGACGGTGAGGTCGTGGACGAGCCGACCGACGTGACGAAGTATTGGCGCGACGATCTCGTGACCTTCGTGCTCGGTTGCTCCTTCTCGTTCGAGGAGGCCCTGCTCGAGGAGGGCATGCCGATCCGTCACATCGAACGCAATCTGCGTGTGCCAATGTACCGCACCAGTATCGCGTGCAGCCCGTCGGGGCCGTTCGCCGGTCCGATGGTCGTGTCGATGCGCCCGTTCAAGCCGGCCGATGCGATCCGCGCGGTGCAGATCACCTCACGCTATCCCGCCGTGCACGGTGCGCCCGTGCATCTCGGCCATCCGCATCTGATCGGCATCAAGGACATTGCGAAGCCCGACTACGGCGATCCGGTGCCGGTCGCCGACGACGAGATTCCGGTGTTCTGGGCCTGCGGGGTGACGCCGCAATCGGTGATCGCAAAACTCCCGTTCGCCATCACGCATTCGCCCGGCCTCATGCTGGTGACGGATCTCAGGAACAAGCAGCTCGCTGTGCTCTGAATAGGCAATTCGTGCAATTCATTGAGGCTTTACTGCGCGCTACAAGCGTCACATCGATAATAACAAGCTGACCAAGGGGAAATTTCGATGACGATCTCTCGGCGTAACGTGTTGCTGGGTGCCACTGCCGCCGCGGCGCTCGGTCCGATGGCCGCGCGCGCGCAGACCAGTGAAGTGGCAATCGGCGTGATCTATCCGCTGTCGGGCGCCAGCGCGCAGATCGGCGTCGACGCGCAGCGCGCGTTCGAAACCGCGGCCGACATCATCAACAAGAACTATGACTTCGCACTGCCGCTGGCGAAGGGCGAAGGCCTGCCGGGCCTCGGCGGTGCGAAGATCCGTCTCGTGTTCGCCGACCACCAGGCCGACCCGCAGAAGGGCCGCGCCGAGGCCGAGCGCCTGATCACGCAGCAGAAGGTCTGCGCCATCATCGGCACCTACCAGAGCGCCGTCGCCGTCACCGTCAGCCAGATCTGCGAACGCTACCAGGTCCCGTTCGTGTCGGCCGACAATTCCTCGCCCAGCCTGCATCGCCGCGGCCTGAAATATTACTTCCGCGCTGCGCCGCATGACGAGATGTACTCGGCCGCGATGTTCGACTTCTTCGATGCCATGAAGAAGAAGGGCACCAAGATCGAGACGCTGTCGCTGTTCCATGAAGACACCATCTTCGGCACCGACTCCGGCAACGCCCAGACCAAGATCGCCGGCGAGCGCGGCTACAAGATCGTCACCGACATCAAGTATCGCGCCAACTCGCCCTCGCTCTCGGCCGAGGTGCAGCAGCTCAAGACCGCCAATGCCGACGTGCTGATGCCCTCGAGCTACACCACCGACGGCATCCTCCTGGTCAAGACCATGGCCGAGCTCGGCTACAAGCCGAATGCGATCGTGGCGCAGGACGCCGGCTTCTCCGAGAAGGCGCTCTATGATGCCGTCGGCGACAAGCTCGAAGGCGTGATCTCGCGCGGCACCTTCTCGCTCGACCTCGCGCAGAAGCGTCCGATGGTCGGTCTGATCAACGAGATGTACCGCGCCAAGTCCGGCAAGGACTTCAACGACTATTCCTCGCGCCAGTTCATGGGTCTGATCATCCTCGCCGACGCCATCAACCGGGCCAAGTCGACCGACGGCGAGAAGATCCGCGATGCGCTGGCCGCCACCGACATCCCGGGCGATCAGACCATCATGCCCTGGAAGCGCGTCAAGTTCGACGAGATGGGCCAGAACAACGACGCCGACCCGGTGCTGCTGCAATACTCCGCGAAGAACTTCGTGACGATCTTCCCGGAACAGGCCGCGGTCTCCGAGGCGATCTGGCCGATGAACAGCTGATCGGTCTCTCAGTTTCCCTACGTCGTCCCGGGCGAGCGAAGCGCGACCCGGGACCCCCGCGCGAGTGCTTGCACTCGTCGCGTAACCCAGGCAGGCGTTTTGCGATGATTGGTTGTTGTCTCTCCTCCCGGTGCATTTGTGGTTATGGGTCCTGGCCTTCGCCAGGACGACGCTTGAATGATGCGTTGACCGGGGCGCAGCGGTGACAGCCGAGACCATTATCCAGAGTTTGGCGAGCGGCCTGTTGATGGGGCTGCTCTACGGACTGATCGCCGCAGGCCTCGCGCTGATCTTCGGCCTGATGGACGTCACGAACTTCGCCCATGGCGAGTTCCTGATGCTCGCGATGTACCTGTCCTTCTTTCTGTTCGCGTTCTTCGCCATCGACCCCTTGCTGTCGGCGCCCTTGGTCGCCGCGGCGCTGTTCGTTTTCGGAGCGGTGATCTACCTGCTCATTGTTCGCTTCGCCATGCGGGCCAAGGCCAATGCCGGCATGGTGCAGATCTTCACCACCTTCGGTCTCGCCATCGTCATGCGCGGGCTCGCGCAGTTCTTCTTCACCCCGGACTATCGCAGCGTCACCAACTCCTGGGTCGGCGGCAAGACGGTGTCGATCGCCGGCATCTATCTGCCGGAGCCGCAGCTGATCGGCGCGATGCTGTCGATCGCGGCCTTCGTCGCGCTGTACTTCTTCATCCACCGTACCGATTTCGGCCGCGCGATCGAGGCCACCCGCGAAGATCCCGGTGCGGTGGCGCTCGTCGGCATCGACAAGAACCGCGTGTTCGCGTTCGGCTGGGGCCTCGGCGCCGCGCTGGTCGGTCTCGCCGGCGCGATCATGGCGGTGTTCTTCTACATCTATCCCGATGTCGGCGCGTCCTTCGCGCTGATCGCCTATGTCACGGTGGCGCTGGGCGGCTTCGGCAGCGTGTTCGGGGCCTTCGCCGGCGGCATCATCGTCGGCCTCGTCGAGGCGGTCACGGCCTTGGTGCTGCCTCCCTCGCTGAAATCCGTCGGCATCTACGCCGTCTACCTGCTCGTGGTCTTCATCCGGCCGCGCGGACTGTTCGGGTCGATGTGATGGACAACGAGTTCGCTCAACGCCGCAGGCGTGACCTGATCGTGGCTGCCTGCCTCGCGGGATCGCCGCACTGGCGCCGCTGTTCGTCAAGGACGTCTACGTCCAGAACATCCTGATCTTGACGCTGATGTATGCGGCGCTGTCGCAGAGCTGGAACATCCTGTCGGGCTATTGCGGACAGATCTCGCTCGGACACGCGCTCTATTTCGGCATCGGCGCCTACACCACCGAGCTGCTGTTCACCAAGTTCGGCGTGCTGCCTTGGTTCGGCATGCTCGGCGGCGGCGTGATTGCCGCCCTGATCGCGATGGGACTCGGCTATCCCTTCTTCCGCCTGCGCGGCCATTACTTCGTGATCGCGACCATCGTCATCGCCGAGATCGGTCTGCTCCTGTTCCAGAACTGGGAATGGGCGGGAGCCGCGATGGGCATCACCATTCCGATCCGCGGCGACAGCTGGCTGAAATTCCAGTTTCTGCGCACCAAGCTGCCGTACTTCTATTTCGCGCTGGGCCTGTGCTGCCTCGCCTGGTTCGTCACCTGGTGGCTGGAAGATTCCAAATGGGGCTTCTGGTGGCGTGCGGTGAAGGACAATCCGGAAGCGGCCGAGAGCCTCGGCGTCGTCGTGTTCAATTCCAAGATGGGCGCGGCTGCCGTCTCCGCTTTCCTGGTCGCCATCGGCGGTGCCTTCTATGCGCAGTTTCTCGCCTATATCGATCCCGAGAGCGTCATGGGGTTCCAGTTTTCGCTGCTGATGGCGCTGCCGGCCGTGCTCGGCGGCATCGGCACCCTCTGGGGGCCGGTGTTGGGCGCCGCCATCCTGATCCCGATGACGGAGCTGACGCGCTCCTATATCGGCGGCTCCGGGCGTGGCGTCGACCTCATCGTCTACGGCACGCTGATCGTGCTGATCTCGCTGGCCCTGCCGCGCGGCCTGGTCAGCGTGTTCTCCCTGCGCAAGGGAGCTGCACGATGACGGCGCTTCCGGAAACCCCGCTCCTTGAAACCCGCGGCGTCTGGCAGCGTTTTGGCGGCCTCATCGCCAACAGCGACGTCTCGATATCGGTCGGCCGTGGCGAGATCGTCGGCCTGATCGGCCCGAACGGCGCCGGCAAGTCGACCCTGTTCAACCTCATCGCGGGCGTGCTGCCGCCGACCCAGGGCTCGATTCTATTCGACGGCGAGGATGTCACCCACATGCCGGCGGCCGAACGCTGCCAGCGCGGCATCGGGCGGACCTTCCAGGTGGTCAAGAGCTTCGAGACCATGACAGTTATCGACAACGTCATCGTCGGCGCACTGATCCGCAACACCAAGATGCGCATTGCGCGGCAGAAGGCCTATGAAGTGCTGGAATTCACCGGCCTTGCCGCGCGCGCCGACGTGCTTGCGAGCGACCTCGTGCCGGCCGAGAAGCGTCGTCTCGAAGTCGCCCGTGCGCTCGCGACCGAACCGAAGCTGCTGCTGCTCGACGAAGTCCTCACCGGCCTGACCCCGACCGAGGCGCAGACCGGCGTGGCGCTGGTGCGCAAGGTGCGCGATGCCGGCATCACCGTCTTGATGGTCGAGCATGTCATGGAGATCGTGATGCCGCTGGTCGACCGCGCCATCGTGCTCGACCTCGGCAAGGTGCTGGTCGAGGGCAAGCCCGCAGACGTCGTCCGCGATCCCAAGGTGATCAGCGCATATCTGGGAGATCGTCATGCTGTCGGTGCGTGAAGTCACGACCGCCTATCAGGGCCTCGTCGCGATCTCCGCGGTCTCGATCGAGGTCCAGAAGGGCGAGATCGTCTGCGTGGCCGGCGCCAACGGCGCGGGCAAGTCGACGCTGCTCAAATCCATCGCCGGTGCCGAGCGTCCGCGCTCCGGCACGGTGACGTTCGACGGCAAGCGCCTCGACGGCATGGCGCAACACCACATCACGGCGACCGGCATCGCTTACGTGCCGGAGAACCGCCGGCTGTTTCCGCGGCTCTCGGTGCGCGACAATCTGCGTCTCGGCAGCTATCTCTACCGTGGCGAAGCCAACCGCGAAGAGCCGCTCGATCTCGTCTTCAAGCTGTTCCCGCGACTTGGCGAACGGCTCGACCAGCGCGCCGAGACGCTCTCCGGCGGCGAACAGCAAATGCTCGCGATCGGCCGCGCACTGATGACACGCCCGCGGCTTCTGATGCTGGACGAGCCCTCGCAGGGCATCATGCCGAAGCTCGTGGACGAGATCTTCCAGGCGGTGAAGCGCATCCGTGACGCCGGCATGACCGTGCTGATCGTCGAGCAGCGCATGGCCGAATGCCTCGAGATCGCCGACCGCGCCTACATCCTGCAGACCGGCCGCGTGCTGATGCAAGGCGCAGCAAGCGAGATCAAGGGCAATCCGGACGTACGCAAGGCGTATCTGGGGCTGTGATTTCACCGTCATTGCGAGCGCAGCGAAGCAATCCAGCTCCCCCACGCGAGGAAAGATGGATTGTTTCGTCGCTTCGCTCCTCGCAATGACGCGGAGGATAGTGCTCCGCACTCCCGCAGCCTACTTGCCCTCGTCGATCTTCTCGACCTTGGCGGCGAGGTCCGGCACGCGGCTGACCCGATAGGTCGCGTTGCTGCAGGTCAGCGTCCAGGCCTCGTTGTCGGGCTTCGAGAGCTTGTCGTCCCGCTCGGCCTTGAGCGGCTTGTCGCAGGCATAGCCTTGCGCGCGCAGCTGGGTTGCCAGCATGCCTTGCAAGGTCTCTTCGGTCCGTCCGTCCGACGCCGCAAGGCCGACGGCAAACGGTGCCGCTAACGCCAAGCCCGTGAACCTCATCATGACTGTCCTTCGCATATCGATCCTCCGCTTGATCTAGTGAGGGTGATCCGGCAGCACGAGCCCGAACGTCCTGGTCAAATCAGCCACCTGGTCGGGCGACAAATAGCGCGGGTTCAGCCCGCGCAGCAGCAGATAGAGCTTTGCGGTTTCTTCCAGCTCCTCGGTCGCGAACACCGCCGCTTCCAGCGTATCGCCCGACACGACGGGCCCATGATTGGCGAGCAGGACGGATGAATATTTCCCCGCCAGGCCCTTGATCGCATCCGCCACCGCGGGATCGCCGGGGCGGTAATAGGGCACGAGCGCGGTGGCGCCGCATTTCATCAGGTAATAGGCCGTCATCGGCGGCAGCGCGGCGCGCGGGTCGATCTCGGGGAGCATCGAGAGCGCGACCGAATGGGTGGAGTGCAGATGCACGATGGCCCGCGCGCTGCCGCGCGTGTCGTAGAGCGCATTGTGCAGCGGCACTTCCTTGGTCGGGGCATCACCGGAGACGGGCCGGCCGTTGCCGTCGAGCCGTGACATTTTCGCCGGATCGAGGAAGCCGAGCGAGGCGTTGGTCGGCGTCACCAGCCAGCCGCCGTCGTCCATCCTGACGCTGATATTGCCGGAGGAGCCCGGCGTCAGTCCGCGCTCGAACAGGGACCGTCCGAAGCGGCAGATATCCTCACGAAGCTTTGTTTCGCTCATCCGGTTTCGCTCTTCCGGTTTAGCTCTTGGCGCCATCTTTGGCGCTATCCATTTTCCGCTTTGTCTCACGCTTTGGCAGCGCGGCCAAGCCGTGATAGGCAAGCAGCAACGAGCATGAACCGGGCCCGGAAGGCCGCGCTGGCGCAAAGTGACAGCCGGTTTTCCGAAAAGGTCATGCTCAAACAACTAAAAATGTTCAGGGATCGCCAAATGTCCAGTTCCGCAACATCACGTGTCGCCGTCATCGGCCTCGGCTCGATGGGATACGGCATGGCGACCTCGCTGAAGCGCGCCGGCCACGCCGTGACCGGCTGCGACGTCTCGGCTGACGCGGTGGCGCGTTTCGTGAAGGATGGCGGCGCGGGGGCCAAGACTCCGGCCGAAGCGGCCAGGGAGGCCGATATCGTCGTCAGCGTCGTCGTCAATGCCGCGCAGACGGAGGCGATCCTGTTCGGCAAGGATGGGGCCGCCGAGACCATGCCGAAGGACAGCGTCTTCGTCTCCTCGGCCACCATGGATCCCGACGTGGCGCGGCGCCTGGCCAAGCAGCTCGAGGCGACCGGACGGCATTATCTGGACGCGCCGATCTCCGGCGGGGCGCAGCGCGCCGCGCAAGGCGAACTGACGATCCTCGCCTCCGGCAGTCCCGCCGCTTTTGCTAAGGCGCGGCCCGCGCTCGATGCCATGGCCGCAAAGCTCTACGAGCTCGGCGATGCCGCCGGGCAGGGCGCTGCGTTCAAGATGATCAATCAATTGCTCGCCGGCGTGCACATCGCCGCCGCCAGCGAAGCGATCGCGTTCGCGGCGAAGCAGGGCCTCGACATCCGCAAGGTCTATGAAGTGATCACGGCTTCGGCCGGCAATTCCTGGATGTTCGAGAACCGCATGCCGCACGTGCTCGACGGCGATTACACGCCGCGCAGCGCGGTCGAGATCTTCGTCAAGGACCTCGGCATCATTCAGGACATGGCACGCACCGCCCGATTCCCCGTGCCGGTCTCCGCCGCCGCGCTCCAGATGTTTCTGATGACGTCAGCCGCCGGCATGGGCCGTGACGACGATGCTTCGGTGGCGCGGATGTATGCGCAGGTCACCGGCGTCAAGCTGCCCGGTGACAAATAAGCAAGAGGAACTCCGATGCCCCGTTTCGCCGCCAATCTCTCGATGATGTTCACCGAGGTGCCGTTCCTCGACCGCTTCGACGCGGCGGCGAAGTCGGGCTTCACCGCCGTCGAGTTTCTCTTTCCCTACGAGCATCCGGCGGAAGCGATCGGCGAGCGGCTCGAGCGCAATGGTCTGACCCAGGCGCTGTTCAACCTGCCGCCGGGCGACTGGAACGCCGGCGAGAAGGGCTTTGCGGCGCTGCCGGACCGTTTCGCCGACCTGCAGCAAAGCCTGAAGACCGCGCTGCCCTATACGCAGGCGACCGGCGTCAAGCGGGTGCATCTGATGGCGGGCATCGCCGACCGCAGCGATGCCAGGGCCGTCGCCGCGTTTCGCAAATCGGTCGCCCATGCCGCGGAATTCTTCGCACCCCACGGTATCGATGTCGTGATCGAGCCGATCAATGCGCGCAACGTGCCCGGTTATTTCCTCAACGATTTCGGCTTCGCGCGCGACCTGATCCAGGAGCTGAGGCTTGCGAACCTGAAGCTCCAGTTCGACATCTATCACTGCCAGATCATCCATGGCGACGTCACCATGCGGCTGCGCGAGATGATGCCGATCATCGGCCACATCCAGATCGCCAGCATCCCCTCGCGCAACGAGCCTGACGGCGAGGAGCTGAACTATCCGTTCCTGTTCGCAGAGCTCGACCGGCTCGGTTATGCCGGCTTCGTCGGCTGCGAGTACAATCCGCGCGGCAAGACCACCGATGGGCTCGCCTGGTTCAAGCCCTACGCTGGAGTGAAGTCGTGACACTTGCGTTGGGCTGCATCGCCGACGACTACACCGGCGCCTCCGATCTCGCCAACACGCTGACGCGCGCGGGCCTCCGCACCGTGCAGACCATCGGCGTGCCCGCCGACGATCTCGCGCTGCCCGAGGTCGACGCCGTCGTGGTGTCGCTGAAGAGCCGCTCGATCGAAGCCGGCCTCGCGGTGTCGCGCTCGCGCGCGGCGGAAACATGGCTGCGCGGCCGCGGCGCGCGCCACGTGCTGTTCAAGATCTGCTCGACCTTCGATTCCACCGACGCCGGCAATATCGGCCCGGTGATGGACGCGTTGCGCGCCGATTGCGGCGAAGCCGTCGTGCTGGTGACGCCGGCGTTCCCGGAGACTGGCCGCACCGTCTACCAGGGCAACCTGTTCGTCGGTGCCGTGCCGCTCAACGAGAGCCCGCTGAAGGACCATCCGCTCAACCCGATGCACGATTCGAATCTGGTGCGCGTGCTGGCGCGCCAGAGCACGACCAAGGTCGGCCTGGTCGATCTGGCGACGCTGAGCCGTGGCGCGGACGCCGTCCGGGCAAAGCTCGCCGAGCTCACGCAAGGCGGCATCGGCGCCGCCATCGTCGATGCGGTGTTCGACCGCGACCTCGAGACCATCGGGCAGGTAGCGCTGGATCACCGTCTTTCGGTCGGCGCTTCCGGGATCGGGCTTGGCCTGGCGCGAGCGCTGGTCGCCGCGAGCAAAGCCAAATCGGACACCGCGGATGCGATGCTGGCGACGCCGGTCGGCGGCCCGGCGGCGTGCCTTGCCGGCAGTTGCTCGCAGGCGACCCTGCGCCAGATCGCCAACGCCGAGAAGGTGATGCCGGTCCTGCACCTCGATCCCGAGCGGGTGGTCGCCGGCAAGGACGAAACGCAGCGTGCGCTCGCCTGGGCCAGAGACCGGCTCGGGGCGGGGCCAATCCTGATCGCGAGCAGCTCGACCCCGGATCAGGTGGCAGCTGTGCAATCCCGTCATGGTCGTGATGCAGCCGGGCATGCCATCGAGCAGGCGATGGCCGACATCGCGGATGGTCTGGTGCAGTCGGGCGTGCACAGGCTGGTGGTCGCCGGTGGTGAAACTTCGGGCGCCGTGGTCGATCGCCTGCGCATTCCTGGATTCCTGGTCGGTGCGGAAATCGCCGCCGGCGTGCCGGTGCTGCGAGCGGTCGGCGCCGGGAGAGGCGAGATGGTGCTTGCACTGAAATCAGGCAATTTCGGCGGGCCGGAGTTTTTCTCGGATGCGCTGGCGTTGATGCCTTGATGCGGCTGGCGCGCATCATGCCACGCCGTAGATGAGCGCCTCCGTAGTTCAACGGGGAACCAAATTAACCCTACTTAAGGAGGGGGGCTGGCTTTGATGTCTGCGGCGTCCCGCCACGCCCCCAGCCATTCGATCGGGCTTCGCGAGCCCGATATCAAGAGACCCCACGATGTTCGCCAAATTCTCGATCCGCGCCAAGATTATTGCCGTGGTTGCGTTCCTGCTGGTTGCGATGACCGGCATGGGCCTGCTCGCCGTCATGAAGATGCGGTCGATGAATGCCAACACCGTCGACATCACCACGAGCTGGCTGCCGAGCGTGCGTGCGCTCGGCGATCTGCGCGCCAGCGTCATCACGTATCGCAACGTGGTTCGCCAGCACATGCTTGCCGAGGCGCTGGACGACAAGCTCGCGCAGGAAAAGACCCTGACCTCGGTGGTCGACGCTAACCTCAAGGTCCGCGCGATCTACGAGCCGCTGATCGCGACCCCCACGGAGCGCGCGCTCTACGGTCAATGGGTCGATGCCTGGACCCGTTACAAGAAGGGCACCGAGGAGGTCATGGCGCTGTCGCGCAAGGAGGCCGGCAAGCTCCCGCGCGAGGCGCAGGAGCTCAACTCCAAGACCGTCAACAAGATCGGGCTCCAGGCCGACGAGGTCCTGAACAAGGACATCGAGCTCAACAATGCCGGTGCCGACAAGGCGGCGCAGGAGGCGGCAAACAGCTACGCGTCGGCCGTCATGCTGCTTGCGATGATCCTTGGCGCCGCCATCATCGTCGGCGTCGGCGTCAGCTTCCTGATGATCCGCGACGTCTCGGCCGGCATCGCCTCGATCGTGAGCCCGATGCAGGCGCTGGGCCGCGGCGACCTGACCGCAAACGTCCCGCATCAGGGCGAGAAGACCGAGATCGGCGCCATGGCCGACGTGCTCCAGATCTTCAAGGAGGCGCTGATCGCCAAGAAGACCGCCGACGAAGCCGCCGCGGCGGACGCCGAGGCCAAGATCGAGCGTGGCCGCCGCGTCGATGCCATCACCCGCAATTTCGAGGTCATGATCGGCGAGGTCGTCGAGACCGTGTCATCGGCCTCGACCGAGCTCGAGGCCTCCGCGGCCACGCTGTCGTCGACCGCCCGGCGTTCGCAGGAACTGACCACGTCGGTTGCCGCGGCGTCGGAGGAAGCTTCGACCAACGTGCAATCGGTCGCCTCGGCGACCGAGGAGATGGCTTCGTCGGTCGGCGAGATCAGCCGCCAGGTGCAGGAATCGGCGCGGATGGCGGGCGATGCCGTCGGCCAGGCGCGCGCCACCACCGAGCGGGTCAGCGAGCTCTCCAAGGCCGCCGCGCGGATCGGCGACGTCGTCGAGCTGATCAACACCATCGCCGGCCAGACCAATCTGCTCGCGCTGAACGCCACCATCGAGGCGGCGCGCGCCGGCGAGGCCGGCCGCGGCTTCGCCGTCGTCGCCTCCGAGGTCAAGGCGCTGGCCGAGCAGACCGCGAAGGCGACCGGCGAGATCGGCCAGCAGATTTCCGGCATCCAGGCCGCGACCAACGACTCGGTCGGCGCCATCAAGGAGATCTCCTCGACCATCGAGCGTCTGTCGGAGATCTCGTCGGCCATCGCGGCCGCGGTCGAAGAGCAGGGCGCGGCGACGCAGGAAATCTCCCGCAACGTGCAGCAGGCGGCGCAGGGCACGCAGCAGGTGTCGTCGAACATCACCGACGTGCAGCGCGGCGCGACCGAGACCGGCTCAGCGTCGAGCCAGGTGCTGTCGGCGGCCCAATCGCTCTCGGGCGACAGCAGCCGCCTCAAGCTCGAGGTGAGCAAGTTCCTCGACGCCGTCCGCGCCGCCTGATCCGGCGCCGCCGCTCGGGCGGCCGCCATCCTTCGCCTAACCGATGCCGACGTGGTGGGCTGACCCGGCCCGCCACGTTCTACATTTTCGCAGGGCAGCGATGCGTTAACCTCGCGTCGGCCGAAATAGCATCCTCGGCCGGCTCGCATTCGCAGCAGAGCCGCCTCTTTTTGACGACGATCCGCGCGCGATCGGAGCGCGCCGCCTCATGCACTATGCCGAGGAAGTGAAAGCCGCCGCGGCTCCGCGGGTTGGCGTTTTGCCCGGCATCGGGTAAATCGGCCGCTGCGGAACGGCTTTTGCAATGTCGATTCCTCTGCCTGGGCGGGCTTCATTTCGGGAACGCTTCTTTTATGATTGCTCTGGTCCGTATTGCCCTGAGCCGGCCTTATACATTCGTCGTGCTGGCGCTGCTGCTGCTGATTATCGGACCGCTCGCGGCGCTGCGAACCCCGACCGACATCTTCCCGGATATCCGTATTCCCGTCATCGGCGTGGTCTGGCAGTACACAGGCCTGCCGCCGGACCAGATGTCCGGCCGCATCACCACCCCGTTCCAGCGCGCGCTGACGACCACGGTCAACGACATCGAGCATATCGTCGCCAATTCCTACAACGGCTTTGGCATCATCAAGATCTTCTTCCAGCCCAACGTCGACATCCGCACCGCCAACGCGCAGGTCACCGCGATCTCGCAGACGCTGCTCAAGCAGATGCCGCCGGGCGCGACGCCACCCTTGATCCTGAACTACTCGGCGTCCACCGTGCCGATCATTCAGGTGGCGCTGTCGGGCGACGGGCTCACCGAGCAGAATCTCGCCGATATCGGCATCAACCAGCTTCGTACGCCCTTGGTCACGGTGCCGGGCGCGGCGATTCCCTATCCGTTCGGCGGCAAGCAGCGCCAGGTCCAGATCGATCTCAATCCTACCGCGCTCCAGGCCCGCGGCCTCTCGGGCCAGGACGTCGCCAATGCGCTGGCCGCCCAGAACCTGATCACACCGGTCGGCACCCAGAAGATCGGCCAGTTCGAGTACAACATCCAGCTCAACAACTCGCCGCTTCGGATCGAGGAACTCGGCAATCTGCCGATCAAGACCGTCAACGGCGCCATGGTCTATGTGCGCGACGTCGCCACCGTGCGGGACGGCAATCCGCCGCAGACCAACATCGTTCATGTCGACGGCAACCGCTCGGTGCTGATGATGGTGCTGAAGGCGGGCGCGACCTCGACGCTCGATATCATCGCCGGCATCAAGCAGAAGGTGATCGACGTCAAGGATCAGCTGCCCGACGCACTGAAGATCGGCTTCATCGGTGATCAGTCGGTGTTCGTCCGCGGCGCGATCCAGGGGGTCGCCTTCGAGGGTGTGATCGCGGCGCTGCTCACCAGCGTCATGATCCTGCTGTTCCTCGGCAGCTGGCGCTCGACCATCATCATCGCGGTCTCGATCCCGCTGTCGGTGCTGGGCGCCATCATCATGCTGTCGGCGATCGGCGAGACGCTGAACATCATGACGCTCGGCGGCCTCGCGCTCGCGGTCGGCATCCTCGTCGACGACGCCACGGTCACGATCGAGAACATCAACTACCATCTGGAGCAGGGCAAGCCGGTCGAGCAGTCCATCCTCGACGGCGCCAACCAGATCGTGACCCCGGCCTTCGTTTCGCTGCTGTGCATCTGCATCGTGTTCGTGCCGATGTTCTTCCTGACTGGCGTCGCGCGCTTCCTGTTCGTGCCGATGGCGGAAGCCGTGATGTTCGCGATGATCTGGTCGTTCATCCTGTCGCGCACGCTGGTGCCGACGATGGCGAACTATCTGCTCAAGGCGCATGTCCATCACGAGGGCGGGCCGCCGAAGTCGCGCAATCCGCTAGTCTGGTTCCAGCGCGGCTTCGAGGCGCGGTTCGAGCGCATCCGCGGCGGCTATCGTGGCCTGCTCGCGATGGCGCTCGGTCATCGCACGGTGTTCGTGAGCTGCTTCCTCGCGGTCGTCGCCGCGTCCTTCGCGCTGGTGCCGTTCCTCGGCCGCAATTTCTTTCCGGCCGTCGATGCCGGCAACATCCTGATGCATGTCCGCACCCAGGTCGGCACCCGCGTCGAGGAGACCGCGAACCAGCTCGCCGACGTGCAGAAGGCGGTGCGCAAGCTGATCCCGGGCGAAATCGAGACCATGACCGACAACATCGGCATGCCGATCTCCGGCATCAACATGACGTACAACAACACCGGCGTGATCGGCCCGCAGGACGGCGACATTCAGATCAAGCTGAAGGAAGGCCATAGGCCGACCGAAGAGCATGTCCGCGTGCTGCGCGAGCAATTGCCGCGCCTGTTTCCCGGCGTGAGCTTCGCGTTCCTGCCGGCCGACATCGTCAGCCAGATCCTGAATTTCGGCGCGCCGGCGCCGATCGACCTGCAAATCCGCGGCGCCAATGTCAGCGCGAATTTCGCCTATGCCAACAGCCTGCTGGCGAAGGTCCGCAAGATTCCCGGCGTTGCCGATGCGCGCATCCAGCAGTCGCCGAACAACCCGACCTTCAACATCGATGTCGACCGCACCCGCGCGCAATATGTCGGCCTGACCGAGCGCGACGTCACCAACAGCCTCGTGGTCAATCTCGCCGGCTCCTCGCAGGTGGCGCCGACCTACTATCTCAATCCCGACAACGGCGTGTCCTACTCGATCGTGATGCAGACGCCGCAATACCAGATTGACTCGCTCAGTGCGCTGCAGACCCTGCCGATCACCGCGGCCAGCAATGCGCAGTCGCCGATCCTCGGCGGCATCGCCGACATCAAGCGCTCGACGTCGAGCGCGGTGGTCTCGCAATACGACATCCAGTCCATGGTGCAGATCTTTGCCACGACCTCGGGCCGCGATCTCGGCGCGGTTGCCGCCGACATCCGCCAGCTGATCGCCGACACCGCCAGGGAGGTACCGAAGGGCTCATCCGTGGTGCTGCTCGGCCAGGTGCAGACCATGAACAGCGCCTTCACCGGCCTCCTGTTCGGCCTGCTCGGGGCCGTGGTGCTGATCTACTTCCTGATCGTCGTGAACTTCCAGTCCTGGTCCGACCCGTTCGTGATCATCACCGCGTTGCCGGCCGCGCTCGCCGGCATCGTCTGGATGCTGTTCATGACCGAGACCACGCTGTCGGTGCCGGCGCTCACCGGCGCCATCATGTGCATGGGCGTTGCCACCGCCAACAGCGTGCTCGTGATCTCCTTTGCCCGCGAGCGCTACGAGGAACTCGGCGATCCCATCGCCGCTGCGCTCGAAGCCGGCTTCGTCCGGTTCCGCCCGGTGCTGATGACCGCGCTCGCCATGATCATCGGCATGGCCCCGATGGCGCTGGGGTTGGGTGAGGGCGGCGAGCAGAATGCACCGCTCGGCCGGGCCGTGATCGGCGGCCTGATCTTTGCAACCTTCGCCACGCTGATGTTTGTTCCCGTGGTGTTCAGCATGGTTCACAAGAAACAAGGCGCCGAAGCCGCCGCCTCATTGGAGACTCCGCATGTCGCCCACTGAACCCCGCTCCCCGGTGTCGCACCGGAAACTGGGCATCTTCGGCGTGGTGGCGCTGATTGCGGCAGGCCTCGTCGTGGGCACCGGCATCCGTGCCCGCGAGGAGCAGGATACACGGCTGAAGGAATGGACCGACGACCAGGCCGTTCCCAGCGTGGCGGTGACGCTGCCCAATGCCAAGGACCTCAATGCCACCATCGAGCTGCCGGGCCGGCTGGAAGCCTACTACCGGGCTCCGATCTTCGCGCGCGTGTCGGGCTATTTGAAGAGCTGGAGCGCCGACATCGGCGCGCGCGTCAAGGCCGGCCAGGTGATTGCCGAGATCGAGGCGCCCGACCTCGATCAGCAGTTGCTGCAAGCCCGCGCCGACCTCGCCAGCCAGCAGGCCAGCGCCAGGCTGTCGGAGGCAACGCTGAACCGGCGCAAGACGCTGGTCGCCTCCAACTTCGTCTCGGCGCAGGAGATCGACGAGCGCACCGCCGACCTCTCTAACAAGAAGGCGGCCGTCAATTCGGGGCAGGCCAATGTCGAGCGCCTGGAAGCGCTCGCCGGCTACAAGAAGATCACCGCGCCGTTCGACGGCGTCGTTACCGCGCGCGACACCGACGTCGGCGCGCTCATCAATGCCGGCGGCGGCTCGGGCCCGGCGATGTTCGTGATTTCGGACATCACCAAGCTGCGCGTCTACGTCAACGTGCCCCAGAACTACGTGCCGGCGATCAAGATCGGGGCCAAGGCGATCATCACGCTGCCGGAATATCCCAACCGGACCTTTCAGGCGACGGTGGAGGCTTCATCGCAGGCAGTCGATGTCGCCTCCGGCACCACGCGCATGCAGCTCGGGCTCGACAATTCCAGAGGCGAGTTGATGCCCGGCGGCTATGCCAGCGTGAAGCTCAGCCTCCAGCGTGACTCCGCGCCGCTCAGCATCCCCGCCAGCGCCCTGATCTTCAACGGCAGCGGCCTGCGTGTGGCGACGGTCGGTGCGGACGAGAAGGTGCTGTTCAAGCCCGTGAAGATCGGCCGCGACCTCGGTAAGGAGATCGAGATCGCCACCGGCCTCGCACCCGACGACCGCATCATCACAGCCCCGCCGGACGGACTCGCCGACGGCGATCATGTCCGCGTCACCGGTGCCGGCGCCAAGGGCAAGCCGACCACGGCGTCCGAAAAGCAGGACGTGAAGGGGTAAATCCCTGCGGTCTTTCGTAGCCCGGAGGAAGTCAACCGGTCGCGCGAACGCGCGCCCGATGACAGGCTCCGCGCAATCCGGGGCAGGTCTATCCGCGGACAGAGCCACCCCGGATTGCGCTGCGCTCCATCCGGGCTACGCGCTAGAGCCTTTCCCGTTCCGATGGAATCGGAACGGCTCTAGATTCTTGTTTTGACGCGTTTTCTTCACGCGAACCGGTATCCACTTCGCTCGAAAACGCTCTAAGAGCGAGCTTTGAGACCTACCCGACCCGCCATTCCAGCATGCCATCGCCGGCGGTGACGATGTTGCCCGTGGTGCCGACCGGCGTGCGGTCCATGTCCTGCAGATAGGCCAGCGTCGCCGTGTCGCTTGCCGGGATGCGGCCGAGCGTGCGGCGGCCGTCCTCGGTGCGCAGCATGGTGACGCCGTGCTCGACCTCGCCATTGCCGCGATAGATCACGGTGAAAGCCTCGACCTTGCCTTTGCCCGCTGCCTCTGCGGTGAAGTCGGGCACGTTGCGCCTGTTGCGGTCGGCCTCCGCCTGAACGCTGGTGTCCTGCTTGAGCGCGACGTTCGGCGCCGCGCGCGACAGCACGAGGCCATGATGCTTGGTGACGAAGCCGCCCTGGCCGTAGAGCAGGCCGAGCCCGGCGCCGCCGCGCGCACCATCGCGCAGGCCGCATGCGTCATGTAGGTGTTGAGCGGCGCCCCGAAGAACGTGAGCCCGCCGGTCACGGTCGGCTGCACGTCCGCGCCCAAGCCAAGCGTCCGCCGCGCCATCTTGGGCACGCAGGGGAAGCAGCTATAGAGCTCGATCGCATCGAACTTTCTGCCGTCGCCGCCGGCGAGGTCCATCACGGCTTTCAGCACCGCGTTCTGCGGATGGCTTTCGACGAACTGGTCGCGGATCAGGTAATCACGCGGTTCTTCGGCCGAGGCGCCGCCGAGCGGGTAGACCAGCCTGTCCTCGGGAATCCCGGCCGCGCGCGCCTTGGCAAGGCTGGTGAGCAGCAGGGCGCCGCCCATGTTGACGCTCGGGTTGGCAACCATGAGCTTTGTATACGGCCAGGCAATCATCCGGTTGTCGGGCGTGGCCGTGGTGATCTCGTCGCCGGTGAACGTCTTCTTCAGCCACGAGTTCGGATTTTCGGCGGCGACGCGGGCGTAGGTCGACCACAGCTCGCCGGACTCCTTCATCGCCTCGCGCGGCGTCTGGCCCCAATGCGCGGAGGAGGCCGCCTCATAGAACGGATAGACCGTGACGGGACGGAACACGCCGAGCTTGACCGCCAGCGGCTTCTGGAACGCCGCGCCGCGCTTGGGCTCCTCGACGTCATGCGCGAACGGGGTCCATGGCAGCTCCACGCCGGCGCGCTGCGCTTTGGTCGCGGTCGATTGCGCCTCCGCCCCGCAGACTGCCGCGACGCTGCACTCGCCCCGCGCGATGCGCTTTGCCGCCTCGTGGATGTAGCGGATCGGGCTCTCGCCGCCGACCGGGCCGTAATAGCAATGCGCGGGCGCGATCCCGAGCCGTTGCGCCAGAAGCTTCTCCGGATCGCGATAGCGCCAGCTCAGGAAGTTGACGACGTCGAGCGACTGCACGTCGGACAGTAGCCTGGCGCCGCTGTCGGCTTCGGCGCGCTTCAGCGCCTCCTCCAGCAGCGTGAGCGGCTCGAGGCCGGCGGTGATGTCCTTCGGACGATCGACAATTTCGCCTACGCCGACGATGACGGGAATGCGGTCTTCGGGGATGCTGTTCGACATTCTTGTTGTTTCACTCTGCGGTCTTGGACTCGATGGTTATTATTGGCGTCATTGCGAGGAGCAAAGCGACGAAGCAATCCATACTTCCGCTGGGTGAGATGGATTGCTTCGCTTCGCTCGCAATGACGGTGTAGCAATCACTCCGCCACCAGCGCATTCATGTGCTCGACGGCTTCCGCAAAATCTTCCTTGAACTCCTGCACCACCGCGCCTGCCGATTTCACGCTGTCGATAAGGCCGACGCCTTGGCCGACGAAGTAGCTCACGAGATCGCGGGCCTTTTCGTTACCGCCGGCCGCGGCGCGGTCGATGGCGTGGAAGGCGTCGCGGCTGATGATGCTTTGCAGCGGCATCGGCAGCGCGCCGGGGCTCTCCGGCGCTCGGTCCCAGGCATCCGTCCAGACCGAGCGGAGCTGCCGGGCCGGCTTGCCGGTGCGGCCCTTCGAGCGCACGGCGTCGCGGGAGGAGGCCGCGATCATCTTCTCGCGAAAGATCTCCGTCGTCTCCGCCTCGACGGTCGCAAGCCACACCGAGCCGGTCCAGGCGCCGGCCGCGCCCATCGCCATGCAGGCGGCCATCTGCCGTCCCGTCATGATGCCGCCGGCCGCCAGCACCGGCACATCGCGGATCTTCTTGATCGCCTTGATCACCTCCGGCACCAGCACCATGGTCGAGACCTCGCCGCAATGGCCGCCGGCCTCGGTGCCCTGCACCACGAGAATGTCGACGCCGGCTGCGACCTGACGCAGCGCGTGCTCCTTGGCGCCGACCAGTGCCGCAACGGGGACGCCGTGTTTCCTGCCCATCTCGATCATCGCCGTCGGCGGCACGCCCAGCGCGTTGGCGATCAGGCGGATCGGATGACGAAAAGAGACTTCGAGCAGCTCAAGCGCCGTCTTCGCATCGAACGGCTGCGGCTGGTCGTCGGCGACCTCGGTGGTGGTCAGTTCGATGTCGTACTTCTTCAGGAGATCGCGCGTATAGTCGCGATGCTGTTGCGGCACCCGCGCTTCCAGGCTCTTCCAGGTGACGTCCTTCTCGCCCGCGGTCGAGATGTTCTCGGGGATCAGCACGTCGATGCCGTAGGGCTTGCCGTCGACATGCGCGTCGATCCATGCCAGCTCGCGTTCGAGTGTCGCAGGCGTGTGCACGGTCGCGCCCAGCACGCCGAAGCCGCCGGCGCGGCTGACGGCGGCAACGACGTCGCGGCAATGGCTGAAGGCGAGCAGCGGGAACTCGATGCCCAGCATGTCGCAGATCGGCGATTTCATGGACTGGTTCTCTCCCGGCGGCTGCTTCTTGTGCTTGTTGGCGTCAGCCCCTGCAACGCTAGCGCATCACGGTCGGCTAAGCCAAGCGGGTTTCGGCACCGGCGGTCTTGCGTGCACGCGCGGCTTGGCTGCATCGCTCGCAGCGCATTCCGCAAGGTAGAAAATGCGATGGCGCGGGCTGGGCAAAGCCGAGCGAGCCCACCATCTAGTGCGGACATGGGGATGGGCACGGCGGCCGCCGCGCCACCTGGCAAGAACATGAATCGGGAGCCAACGACGTGAATGACATTCCTGCCTACGTGCCGCCCAAAGTCTGGACCTGGAACAAGGAGAATGGCGGGCAGTTCGCCAGCATCAATCGCCCCATTGCCGGCCCGACCCACGAGAAGGAGCTGCCGGTCGGCAAGCATCCCTTGCAGCTCTATTCGCTGGCGACGCCGAACGGGGTGAAGGTGACGGTGATGCTGGAGGAGCTTTTGGCGCTCGGCCACAAGGGCGCTGAATACGACGCCTGGCTGATCAAGATCGGCAACGGCGATCAGTTCGGCAGCGGCTTCGTCGATATCAATCCGAACTCGAAAATCCCGGCACTGATGGACCGCAGCGGGAAGGAGCCCATCAGGGTATTCGAGTCGGGCTCGATCCTGGTTTATCTGGCTGAAAAATTCGGCGCGTTCCTGCCGACCGACGTCAAGTCCCGTGCCGAAACCTTCTCCTGGCTGTTCTGGCAGATGGGCAGCGCGCCGTATCTCGGCGGCGGCTTCGGCCATTTCTACGCCTATGCGCCGTTCAAGATCGAATACGCCATCGATCGTTTCGCGATGGAAGTCAAACGCCAGCTCGACGTGCTCGACCGCCGCCTCGCCGACAACGAATATCTCGCGGGCAAGGAATACACCATCGCCGACATCGCGGTGTGGCCCTGGTACGGCGCGCTCGCCAAGGGGCTGGTCTATGGCGCCGGCGAATTCCTCTCGGTGCAGGACTACAAGAACGTGCAGCGCTGGACCGACCAGATCGCCAAGCGTCCGGCCGTGAAGCGCGGCCGCATGGTCAACCGCATCTCCGGCGATCCCGCCAGCCAGCTCCACGAACGCCACGACGCCAGCGATTTCGAGACCAGGACACAGGACAAGCTCGGCGAGCCGGTGGCGTCTTAGCATCGCCGACTGCCGTCGGCCCGCCCGTGAAACTCGTCATGCCCGGCCTTGTGCCGGGCATCCACGTTTCTTGACGAGCCGCAAAGACGTGGATGGCCGGGACAAGCCCGGCCATGACGAGAAGACACGCTTTGCTAACCTGCCCTACGCCTTAGCCCAGCAAATCGTCATACTCCGGATGCTTCTTCATGAAGCCCTGGATGAATTCGCATTTCACGACGAGCTTGATGCCCTGCGCACGCACGGCGTCGAGTGTCGCGCGTGCGAGCTTGGAGCCGATGCCGCGGCCGCCGAGCTCCGGCGGAACTTCGGTATGAACCAGCGTGATCGTGTCCGGCGTCTTGCGGTAGACCACGAAGGCGGTTGAGCCGTCGACGGCGAGCTCGAACCGGCTCTGCGCTTCGTTGTCGCGGAATGTTTCGCTCATTGTCTTGTCCTCGTCATTTCGTCTTTGCACCCTCCGCCGCCGGAAACACCACGCGATCATCGGTGCGGCAATAGCGGTCGGCGAACATGCGGCCGATCGGGTGATAGCGCTCCATGTGCACCCGCATCGTCTCGGGATCCCAGAGTTCGTCGCGGATGTGAAAGTGGATGCCTTCGCCCATGATCAGGCGGCGATCATCGTTGACGTCGATCAGCTTCCAGAGCTTGCACTCCATCGCCCACGGCGTGTCGGCCAGCCGCGGCACCGCGATGCTGGTGGATGGCGCCAGCTTCAGGCCGAGATACTCGGGCTCGCCGATCTCGGGCGGGAAGTCGCCCGAGGTCTCATGCATCGCGCGCGCCAGCGGCTCGTCGGTCAGGTTGACCACGAATTCGCCGAGACGCTGGATGTTGACCAGGGTGTCCTTCTCGCGGCCGTCGGGCTTGCGGTTCGCCGCGAACATGCAGAGCGGTGGATCCTCGCAGAAGGCGTTGAAGAACGAGAACGGTGCGGCATTGACCACGCCGTCCGCGCTCGTGCTCGTCACCCAGGCGATGGGCCGCGGCAGCACGAAGGAGGTCAGCACCTTGTAGCGTTCGCGCTGGGTGAGGTCGCTTGGGGCGAATTCCATGGGATGTCCGAAAACGGAGGGCGGGTTAGGGGAGCGTAACCCGCCGCGACCGGACAGCAAAGTAAAAGGCGGGACACGCTCGCGCGAACCCGCCTTGCAGACTTGCTTGTTTATTCCTTGGAGCGCTCTTCCCTTACCTCGCCGCGCCTGCGGGGAGAGGTCGGATCGCATCGTTAGATGCGATTCGGGTGAAGGGTTCTCCGCGAGTTCAGCATTCACCGCCCCGTGCAGGGGAGCCCCTCATCCCAACCTTCTCCCCGCAAGCGGGGAGAAGGAGAAGAAGCGACTACGCCATGCTCAGCTCGTGCCGGCCGACCACCATCCAATGCACCTCGTCCGGACCGTCGGCGAAGCGCAGGTGGCGCACGTCCTGGTACATTTCGGCGAGCGGGGTCCAGTGCGAGATGCCGGTGGCGCCATGCATCTGGATCGCCTGATCGATGATCTTGCAGGCGCGCTCCGGCACCATGGCCTTGACCATGGAGACCCAGACGCGGGCCTCCTTGTTGCCGAGCACGTCCATCGCCTTGGCGGCCTTCAGCACCATCAGCCGCATCGCCTCGATCTCGCAGCGCGCCTGCGCGATGATCTGCATGTTGCCGCCGAGATGGGCGATCTTCTTGCCGAAGGCTTCGCGGGTGAGGCCACGCTGTACCATGAGGTCGAGCGCCTTCTCGGCCTTGCCGATGGTGCGCATGCAGTGATGGATGCGGCCCGGTCCGAGGCGGAGCTGCGAGATCTCGAAGCCGCGGCCTTCGCCGAGCAGGATGTTCTCCTTCGGCACCCGCACATTGTTGAAGCGCATGTGCATGTGGCCGCGCGGGGCGTGGTCCTGGCCGAACACATACATGGGGCCGAGCACCTCGACGCCGGGCGTGTCGCGCGGCACCAGGATCTGCGACTGCTGCTTGCTCGGCGCTGCATCCGGGTTGGTCTTCACCATCACGATCAGGATCTTGCAACGGGGATCGCCGACACCTGAGATGTAGTATTTCTCGCCGTTGATGACCCATTCGTCGCCGACGAGCTTGGCCGTGGTCGAGATGTTCTTGGCGTCGGAGGAGGCGACGTTCGGCTCGGTCATGACATAGGCCGAGCGGATCTCGCCATTGAGTAGCGGCTTCAGCCACTTCTCCTTCTGCTCCTTGGTGCCGACGCGCTCCAGCACTTCCATGTTGCCGGTGTCGGGCGCGGAGCAGTTCATGGTCTCGGAGGCCAGCGGGCTCTTGCCGAGCTCGGCCGCGATATAGGCGTAGTCGAGATTCTTCAGGCCCTGGCCGGTCTCGTCATCGGGCAGGAAGAAGTTCCAGAGACCTTCCTGCTTGGCCTTGTTCTTGGCCTTCTCCAGCACCTCGAGCTGCTTCGGCGTGAAGCTCCAGCGGTTGGTCTTCTTCTCGCCGGCGCGATAGAACTCGACCGACATCGGGTCGACCGTGTCGCGGATGAACTGCTTCACATGGTCATAGAGCGGGCGGACCTTGTCCGACATGCGCAGGTCATTGAGCTCGTCGCCCGGATTGAGCGTGTAGTTCGTGGTGCGCGGCACATAGGCATGCTTCATTTTCTTTTCTCCCTCGCGAAGGCGCGTTTCGCGGCGGACAATAGACGCGTGCGACGCGAAGCGCGAGTACCGATTTTCCGATCACCTCTACCGCATCGTGGAATTTCGCGACGGCGTTTCAAACGTTGTTTGAACGCCGCCGCGTACAGCGTGAAAAGATTCCGGCGGGCGCCGGTCAGCTCATCCGGTGCATCGCGCAGATCTTGTTGCCGTCGAGGTCGCGCAGATAGGCGAGATAGAGCTTGCCGCCAGACCCTTCCCGTACGCCCGGCGGGTCCTCGCAAGGCTTGCCGCCATTGGCGATGCCGGCGGCGTGCCAGGCGTCGACCTGCTCCGGGGAGCTGCAGGCAAAGCCGATCGTGCCGCCATTCGCGCAGGTCGCCGGTTCGCCGTTGATCGGCTTCGAGACCGAGAACACGCCGGTCTTGGTGATGTAGAAGATGCGATGGCCGTCGACCCTGGCCGGCCGGACCTCGAGCGTGCTCAGCAGCGCATCATAGAACGCCTTGGCCTTGTCCAGATCGTTGGTGCCAACCATCACGTGTGAAAACATCTGAAATATCCTCCCTGCCTGTTTAAAAGCCGCCTCATTGCGTCCCTTGCGGCTCAAACGCTAGCAGCAGTTCTGCCGGGACGGAAGCGACGCGGCGTCGCGCGGTTACACTCTCCACTCGTCGTTCCGGGCTCGCGCCAAGATGCGCGCCCCCAGGTGCGCTTTCCTGCGCCCTGTGTGAGAGGAGGGCAAGTAAACGCAAGACTCGGACTCAGCGGCGCCGCGAGGATACGGATGTATGATTCAGAACTGGCGCAAAAAACTCGATGTCGTCCCGGCGAAGGCCGGGACCCATAACCACCGATGTCATTTGTGGTGCGATGCCGGTACGACGAATCCCGTTCACAACACCCGCCGCGGCGTATGGGTCCCGGCCTTCGCCGGGACGACACCGTTGATGCGGGAAGGGCTGGGCTAGAACGCCGTGTACCCGCCGTCGATCACAAAGCAATCCGCGGTGTGATACGACGACGCCTTGCTCATCAGATACACCGCGATGCCGCCGAAATCCGATGCCTCGCCGAAGCGCCGCATCGGAATCCGCGGCATGACGTTGGCGACGAACTTGTCGTTGGCCATGAGTCCTGCCGTCATGTCGCTCTTGATCCACCCCGGCAGGATCGCATTCGCGGTGACTCCGTGGCGCGCCAGCTCGACGCCGAGTGCGCGGCACAGCGCGTTCAGCGCCGCTTTGGTGCCGGCATAGTGCTCGTTGCGCGCGGTGCCGAACAGCGAGGCGAGGCTCGAGGTCGCGACCAGCCGGCCGAACTTGTCACCGGCCTCGGCGCGGTCGGTCATGTGGCGTGCCGCGGCCTGGAAGGCGTGGAACACGCCGTCCAGATTGGTCGCGAACATCGTGCGCCATTCCTCCTCGGTGCGCTCGATGAAGGAGCGTCGGCCGCCGCCGCCGATGCCGGCATTGGCGAAGCAGCCGTCGACCCGGCCGAAAATGTCGAGCGTCGCCTTCATCGCGGAATTGACCGAGGCGGAATCGCTGACGTCGCAGAATTGCGTCGCGACCTTGCCGGGGCCGGCCTTCATCGAGGCCGCGGCGTTGGCGTTTTTTTCCGCGTTGCGCCCCCAGATCGAGACGTTGCAGCCTTGGGCCGCGAGCGCCTGCGCGATGCCGAGCCCGATGCCGCCATTGCCGCCGGTGATCACGGCCACGCGGCCGGAGAGGTCGAAAATGCCACTCATTGGGGTTTCCATTTGGTTTGGTGCGCGCTAATCACGCGTTCACGGATGGGCTTGCCGCCGACCATGGACAAGCCCGGCACAAAAATCAAATATGGGTCGAAGGATCGACCTACCGCGGTACCAAACCGGCGAAACAACGTGAAGAGGAAACCATGCAGTTCAAACACGTCACGCTCGATTTCGATGGCGCGGTCGCGATCCTCAAGCTCGACCATCAGGAGGTGATGAACGCGGTCTCCGTGGACATGCTGGGCGGTCTCGCCGAGGCGCTCGATGCGATCGAGGAGAAGAAGGACGAGGTGCGCTGCGTGGTGCTGACCGGCGCGGGCCGCGCGTTCTGCACCGGTGCGAATCTCCAGGGCCGCAACCAGCAGAAGCCCGGCAAGAGCAATGCCGGCGCGGCGCTAGAGACCGCGTTCCATCCGTTCCTGCGCCGATTGCGTAAGCTGCACTGTCCGATCGTCACCGCGGTCAACGGTCCCGCCGCCGGCGCCGGCATGAGCTTCGCGCTGCTTGGCGACATGATCCTGTGCGCGCGCTCGTCCTATTTCCTGCAAGCCTTCCGTCGCATCGGGCTCGTGCCGGATTGCGGCTCGACCTGGCTCCTGCCGCGTCTCGTCGGCCGGGCGCGCTCGATCGAATTGTCGCTGATGGGGGAGCGGCTGCCGGCGGAGAAGGCGCTGGAATGGGGCCTCGTCAACCGCGTCTACGATGACGGCGTGCTGATGGAGGAGGCGATGAAGCTCGCGCGCGAGCTCGCCAGCGGCCCGACGATCGCTTTGTCGCTGATCCGCAAGCTCTATTGGGACAGCCCGGAAAATTCCTTCGAGGATCAGCTCAATCTCGAATTCGAGTCGCAGCGCCTTGCCGGTAGCGCCGAGGATTTCAAGGAAGGTGTCACCGCGTTTCTCGAGAAGCGTCCCGCGCAGTTCAAGGGCAAATGATCGAGGCCGAACTCTCCCGCAGCGTCGCCTCGTTTCATCCGGGCGCAACCGGCGTCACCGGTGCCGCAAAGCTCTCCGGCGGCGCCAGCCAGGAGACCTGGACGTTCGATATCGTGCACCCGAACGGCACTATCGGCGCGATCCTGCGCCGCGCGCCGCCGGGCTACGGTGCCGCGCCGGGCCGCGCCGCCGGCCTCGATGCCGAGGCGACGCTGATGCAGCTCGCGCATGACGCGGGCCTGCCATCGCCGAAGGTGATGCATGTCTTGAGGCCGGAGGACGGCCTTGGCCGCGGCTTCATCATGGCGCGGGTCGAGGGCGAGACCATCGCGCGGAAAATTTTGCGCGACGAGGAATTTGCCGGTGCACGGCCGATCCTCGCCCGCCAGCTCGGCCGCGTCATCGCCGGCATCCATGGCCTGCCGCAGGCCAAACTGCCGAAGCTGCGCAGCCTGACCGCAACCCGGGAGATCGAGGATCTCGCCCGCGAGTATCACAGCTTCAACTGGCCGCGCCCGGTGTTCGAGCTGGCGCTGCGCTGGCTGCGCGACCACGATCCCGGTCCCGCGGCCGAGACCACGCTGGTGCATGGCGATTTCCGCAACGGCAATCTCATCATCGGCGCGGACGGTGTGCGCGCCGTGCTCGACTGGGAGCTCGCCCATCTCGGCGATCCCATGGAGGATCTCGGCTGGGTCTGTGTGAACTCCTGGCGCTTCGGGGAGATCGACAAGCCGGTCGGCGGTTTCGGCACACGCGAGGAGCTGTTCGCGGGCTATGAGGCCGCAGGCCGAAAGGTCGATCCCGCGCGCGTGAAATTCTGGGAAGTGATGGGCACGCTGCGCTGGGGCATCATGTGCGGCGGCATGATGCAGCGATTCCGAAGCGGCCCGGATCACTCGATGGAGCGCGCGATGATCGGGCGGCGCGCGTCGGAAACCGAGATCGATCTGCTTAGGCTACTCGCACCGAGAGGTCGTTGAGATGCAGGACGAACCGACACCCACCGAACTGATCAAGGCCGTCGCCGATTTCCTGCGCAGCGAGATCGCGCCCGCGATCAAGGGGCACAACGGCTTCAAGCTGCGCGTCGGCATCAACGCGCTCGACCTGGTGACGCGGCAGCTCGCGCTCGCCGAGGCCGGTGATGCGACCGAAGCTGCGCGGCTGAGGCAATTGTTGGGCACCGACGGGACGCTGATGGAGCTGAACCGCGTGCTGTCGGAGAAGATCGCGGGTGGCGAGGTCGATCTGAAAACGCCCGGGCTTTCGGAGCATCTGTGGGCGACCACGATGGACAAGCTCGCCGTCGATCAGCCGAGCTACGCGTCCTACAAGCGGGAGCTGGCGACCAAGTAGGATTGGTAGAGCGAAGCGAAACCCATCACGACACGCGAATGACGCTGATGGGTATCGCGGCGCTCAACAGGCCGCGATACATCCGACGTCGTCCCGGCGCAGGCCGGGACCCATTACCACAAATATCGGGTGTTGCGCACGGCCGGAACGACGATCCCGTTCACAACACTGGCCGCCGAGTATGGGTCCCGGCCTTCGCCGGGACGACGAGTGGACAGAGCGATTACCGCCCGAGCCATTTCGGCGGCCGTTTCTCCGAGAACGCCTTCGGGCCCTCGATGTAGTCCTGCGAGGCGACCATCGCCTTCACGGCCGGATAGTCCCGCTGCTCCGCGATCGCCTGCTCCAGCGACACGCCAAGCCCCTTCTGGATCGCCTGCTTCGAGGCCCGGATCGACATCGGCGAATTCTTGGCGATCATCTCGGCCCAGCGCAGCGCGCCCGCGAGCGCCTCGCCCTGCGGCACCACCTCGTTGACAAAGCCGAGCTCGAGCCCTTCCTTGGCGCCGACATGGCGCGCGGTGAGGATCATGCCCATGGCGCGCTTGAGCCCGATCTGCCGCGGCAGGCGGTGCAGGCCGCCGGCGAGGGCGGCGAGGCCGACGCGCGGCTCCGGCAGGGCGAAGGTCGCGTTCTCCGACGCAATGATCAGGTCGCACGCCAGCGCGATCTCGAAGCCGCCGCCCATCGCAACGCCATTCACCGCAGCGATGATCGGCTTGTCGCAGTCGAACCGCGAGGTGAGGCCGGCAAAGCCGCCCTTGTCCCAGCCGCGCTTGCCACCCGCCGCCTGCCACTTCAGGTCGTTGCCGGCGCAGAACGCCTTGTCGCCGCTGCCTGTGACGATCGCGATCCACTGCTCGGGGTCGGCGGAGAAATCGTCAAACACCTTCTGAAGCTCGAAATGCGCATCGGTGTGCAGCGCGTTGTAGACCTCGGGCCGCGACAGCGTGACGATCGTGATCGGTCCCTTGCGTTCCACCTTGGAAAATTTCAGCTCCATGTATGCTCCCGTCGATTTTCTGCGGCGAAGAATATTGCTGATATCCTAGCGCCTGCGCGTCGTTCCGTGCCATCCAATTACGCAAGGCGACCGCGCGTGCAAGCCTCGCTCGCCTGCTTGACTTGGCGACAGGCTTCTCACCTTAATCGACCCGAACGCGGATACGCGACAGCGTCTAGACGCAAAATCAGAATCAACAATATTTCCGGGAGAGACCGCCTTGGATTTCAATCTGCCGGCTGACCTGACAGCCTATCTCGGAGAGCTCGACCGTTTCATCGAACGCGAGATCAAGCCGCTGGAGGAGGCCGACGACAACATCCGTTTCTTCGACCACCGCCGCGAATGGGCACGTACTGATTTCGAGAATGGCGGCCTGCCGCGCCACGAATGGGAAGCGCTGCTGCGCAAGGCCAAGGATCTCGCCGACGCTGCCGGCCATCTGCGTTTTCCGGTACCGAAGCAATATGGCGGCAAGGACGGGTCCAACCTCTGGATGGCGGTGATCCGCGAGCACTTCGCCGCGAAGGGGCTTGGCCTGCACAACGATCTCCAGAACGAGCACTCCATCGTCGGCAATTTCCCCGTCGTCACCATGCTCGACCGCTACGGCCGCGACGACCAGAAGGCGATGATCGACGGTTCGATCAAGGGCAAGTACCGCATCACCTTCGGCCTCACCGAGCCGCATCACGGCTCGGACGCGACCCACATGGAAACGCGCGCGGAGCCGGCCACCCGCGACAACGTCAAGGGCTGGATCATCAACGGCGAGAAGATGTGGACCACCGGGATGCACGTCGCCACGCACTGCGCGCTGTTCGCGCGCACCAGCGGCAATGACGGCGATGCCCGCGGCATCACTTGCTTCCTGGTCCCGGCCAAGCAGCCCGGTGTCAAGGTCGAAGAATACATGTGGACCTTCAACATGCCGACCGATCATCCCCGCGTCAGCTTCACCGACGTCTTCGTTCCGGAGGATGCGCTGTTCGGCGAGGTCGGCCGCGGCCTGTCGCTGGCGCAGTGCTTCGTGCACCAGAACCGCATCCGCCAGGCGGCCAGCTCGCTGGGCGCTGCGGTCTATTGCATCAACGAGAGCGTCAAATACGCGCGCGAGCGAAAGCCGTTCGGCAGGGCGCTCGCGGAGAACCAGGCGATCCAGTTCCCGCTGGTCGAGCTCGCGACGCAAGCCGAGATGCTGCGCCTTCTGATCCGCAAGACCGCCTGGGAGATGGACCAACTCACCGAGGAGCAGATCGAGCGTACGCTCTCCGACCGCGTTTCGATGTGCAACTACTGGGCAAACCGCCTTTGCTGCGAATCCGCCGATCGCGCCATGCAGGTCCATGGCGGCATGGGCTATTCACGCCACAAGCCGTTCGAGCACATCTACCGCCACCACCGGCGATATCGCATCACCGAAGGCAGCGAGGAAATCCAGATGCGGAAAGTGGCGGGATTCCTGTTCGGTTATATGGGAGCCGGCAAGCACTAACGCAGAGGAGGCGGCATGAGCATCGAAGGTGGATGCACCTGCAGAAACGTCCGCTACCGCCTGACCGGCAGGCCGCTGATCGTGCACGCCTGCCACTGCACCTGGTGCCAGCGCGAGACCGGCACGGTGCACGCGCTCAACGCGATGTACGAGGCCGAGCGGGTCGAGCACATCGCGGCCGAGCCCGAGATCGTCGACACGCCGTCGGCGAGCGGAAAGGGGCAGAAGATCGCGCGCTGCCCCATCTGCAAGGTCGCGGTGTGGAGCAATTATCCGGGCGCGGGACCGGCGGTGCGCTTTGTCCGCGTCGGCACACTGGACGATCCGGGCCAGTGCCCGCCGGATGCGCACATCTTCACCTCCTCGAAGCAGCCCTGGGTGACGTTCCCGCCGGGCGCAAAAGTATTCGCCGAGTATTACGATCGGAAAGAGGTCTGGCCGAAAGAGGCGCAGGAGCGGTGGCGCACGATGCGGGAGAAGATGAAGAAGACGTGATGACTCTCTCCATTGTCGTCGCGGCGAAGGCCGGGACGACAGAGGAGGCTAATTCACCTGCCGGTCCTTGCCCGCCCAGTACGGTTCGCGCAGGCTCCGCCGCAGGATCTTGCCCGACGGGTTGCGCGGCAGCGTCGGGATGAAGTCGACCGATTTCGGCGTCTTGTAGCCGGCGATGCGCTCGCGGGTGAAGTTGATGATGTCCGTGGCGCTTGCTTCCTTGCCGGGCTTCATCACCACCACCGCCTTCACCGCCTCGCCCCATTTGTCGTCGGGCACGCCGATCACGGCGGCCTCGGCGACATCGGGATGATCGCACAGCGCGCTCTCGACCTCGGCCGGGTAGATGTTCTCGCCGCCAGAGATGATCATGTCCTTGATGCGGTCGTGGATGTAGAGATAGCCGTCCTCGTCCATGTAGCCGGCATCGCCCGTGCGCAGCCAGCCGTCACTGCGCAACGTCGCCGCGGTTGCCTCCGGCAAATTCCAGTAGCCCGCCATGTTCGAGCCCGAGCGCGTCGCGATCTCGCCGACCTGGCGCGGCGGCAGCGGCTTGCCGTCCACGTCCAAGATCGCGATCTCGACGCCCGGCAGCGCCTTGCCGGCCGAGCGCATCCGCTCGAGCCCCTCGACGTGATCCTCCGGCGGCAGCGCCACGATCGTTCCTGTCGTCTCGGTCATGCCGTACATCTGCACGAAGCCGCATTTGAAGACCTCGATGCACTCCTTCAGCAGCGCCGCCGGGATCGGGGAGGCGCCGTAGAGCATGTATTTCAGCCGCGAGAAATCCACCGTCCTGGCGCGCGGCTGCCGCACCACGAACTGCATCGCCGCCGGCACCATGAACAGCTTCGTGATGCCCGACTGCTCGAAGAAATCCAGAACCTTGGTCGGATCGAATTCGCGCGCGATCACGCCGCGGGCGCCATGATAGAGCCCCATCACGCCCCAGCCGGAGCCGCCGATGTGGAAGATCGGCATCGCGACCAGCGAGACGTCGTCGGTCGACCACCGGTTCCACTCGGGCTTGTCCTCGGCATTGCCCGTCTGCACCAGGTTGAGGAAGTTTGCATGCGACAGCATCGCGCCCTTCGGCTTGCCCGTCGTGCCCGAGGTGTAGAGCTGGATCGCAATGTCCCTCGTGTCGATCGGCACCCTCGGGTCGTCGCCACTCTGCGCATCGCGCCACGCGACGAAGTCGGGCCATTCCGGCGCGCCGCCCTCGGTCGTGATGATGGCCCGGACGCTCGGCAGCTTGTCGCGGATGTTGCGCGCCTGCGTGATGAATTCGGGCCCGACGAACAGCACCGGCGCCCTGCAGTCTTCGACGATGAAGGCGACTTCGGGCCCTGCGAGCCGCCAGTTCACCGGCGCCATCACGACGCCGGCTTTCATCGCGCCCATCAGCAGCTCGAAATAGAGATCGCTGTTCTTGCCGAGATAGGCGATACGATCGCCCTTCTTCACGCCGATCGCGATCAGGGCGTTGGCGACCTTGTTGGTCGTGACGTCGAACTCGGCAAAGCTGGTAGTGCGCCCTTCGAATTCATAGGCGATGGCGTTGCCGCGGCTCTTCGCGCGCTCGCGCACCATGTCGGCGAGGTTGGTCAGTTTCGGCGCGTCGGACATGTTTCCCCCGTGACGTCTTGTTTTGGTTGCGCCGAGTGTGGCGGCATCGCGCGGGAAAAACAATACGGAGGGTTGTGCACGATCCATCCACACCGTCGTCCCGGGCAAGCGAAGCGCGACCCGGGACCCATAACCACGGGATCGAGTTGTCGAGCGCGCTGTGGCCCCAGCGTGCTCGGTAGCTTTGAGCGGTGGTTATGGGTCCCTGCTTTCGCAGGGACGACAGCGGCGTTTGTTGCGCGAGCCGTTGCTTCAGCCCCGCGCCGCGCGATCCTTCTCGTTCTGCGCCTTGATCGACTCGCGCGCCTTGGTCCAGTCGTCGTCGCTCCAGTCGCGGAGCTGGTAGAAATTGCCGCCCATGGCGAGCGCCTGGGCGCCGTCCATGGCGATAGTCTCGCCGTTGATCCAGTCGCAGCCGCCGGAGATCAGGAACACCGCGAGGTTCTGCAGTTCCTCCATGGTGCCGACGCGGCCCATCGGGTTCATCGCCTTGGTGCGCGCGCCGGCTTCATCGCCCGGCTTGATGCGCTTGCTCATGCCCTCGGTCGGGATCTCGCCGGGTGCGATGGTGTTGAGGCGGATACCGTAGCGGCCCCATTCGGTCGCCAGCGACATCGTCATGGCGTGGATCGCCGACTTGCTCATCGCCGACGGCACCACATAGGGGGAGCCGTTGCGCACCCAGGTCACGGTGATGGAGACGACGTTGCCGGGCTGCTTCAAAGCGATCCAGCGCTTGCCCACGGCATGCGTCACGTAGAACGTGCCGTGCATGACGATGTTGGCGACCGCATCGAAGCCGCGCGGCGACAGCTCCTCGGTGCGCGAGATGAAATTGCCGGCGGCGTTGTTGATGAGGTCGGTCAGCGGGCCGCTGGTGGTCCAGATCGCCTCGATCATCTCGTCGACGGCCATGGCGTTGCGGATATCGACGCCGTGGCTGACCACGCGCCCGCCATGCTCGGCCATCAGCTCGGTGGCGGTTTCATCGCAGACGCTCTTGCGGCGGCCGCAGATATGCACCTCCGCTCCGAGCTGCAGGAACCGTGAGGCCATGGACTTGCCGAGACCGGTGCCACCACCGGTTACCAGTATGCGCCGCCCGGCAAGAAGCTGATCAGAGAACATCGTTTCCTCCACGGGGGTTGTCAGTTAATTGGTCGATTGACTAAAAGCGGACAACGGCCTTTCTGTAAAGCGCCAACAAGGAACAGCGGAGGAGATTTCAATGGAAGATCGCGTTTCGATATCGATTTCGGACGGTATCGCCGATGTCCGCCTGGTGCGGGCGGACAAGATGAACGCGCTCGACGCTGCGATGTTCGAGGCATTGGTGGCCGCAACCGACCGACTTTCCAGGGAAAAAGCCGTTCGGGTGGTCGTGCTGTCGGGCGAAGGCCGCGCTTTCTGCGCCGGGCTCGACATGGGGCGTTTTGCCGCCATGAAGGAGAAGGGCGGCAACGGAATTCCGGGTGGCGAAAATCGCGATCTCACCAAGCGCACCCACGGCCAGGCCAACTTTCCGCAAGCCGCCGTGTGGGGCTGGCGCCAGCTTCCGGTGCCTGTGATCGCGGCCGTGCATGGCGTCGCCTTCGGCGGCGGCTTCCAGCTCTCGCTCGGTGCCGACATGCGCTTTCTCTCGGCGGACGCGCGGATGTCGATCATGGAGATCAAATGGGGCCTCGTGCCCGACATGGCGGGCACGCCAATCCTGGCCTCGCTCGTGCGCGACGACATCCTGCGCGATCTCACCTACACCGGCCGCATCTTCTCCGCCCAGGAGGCCCTACGGCCTCGCCACGCGCATCTGTGACGACCCGCGCGCGAGCGCCCTCGAAGCCGCGCGCGAGATCGCCGGCAAGAGCCCCGATGCGATCCGGGCGGCCAAGCGGATGCTCAACAATCTCTCGGTCGATCCCGGCCCGGCGCTGCTCGCCGAGTCCGTCGAGCAGCAGAAGCTGATCGGCAGTCCGAACCAGACCGAGGCGGTCCGCGCCAATCTGGAGAAGCGCGCGCCGAGGTTTGCGGATGCGGGGTAACGACCGCCGTCATTCCGGGGCGATGCGCAGCATCGAACTATGGTGCGCAATTGCGCACCTGAGAATCTCGAGATTCCGGGTTCGCGCTTCACGCGCCCCGGAATGACATTTAACCCGACGAAAGATCGGACAACGACAATGGAAACGTCCCAGCCCTTCCTCGGCATCGTCAGCGGCGGTCGCCGGCGCGATCACGCTGCGGTCGCCGAGCGCGCCGACCGTATTGCCAGCGGCCTCGCCAAGCTCGGCGTCAAGCCAGGCGATTGCGTCTGCATGCTGATGCGCAACGACATCGCCTTCCTCGAAGCCGCCTACGCCGCGATGCGGCTCGGCGCCTACGGCGTGCCGATCAACTGGCACTTCAAGCCGGAGGAGATCAACTACATCCTCGAGGACTCCGGCACGTCCGTGCTGATCGCGCATGCCGACATGCTGCATCCGCTGCGCGGCGCGATCCCGCCCGGCGTCACCGTGCTCAGCGTGCCGACGCCGCCTGAGATCCTGTCCACCTACAAGATCGATCCCGATCGTCTGACGCCGCCGGACTTCGCGATCGGTCTCGAATCCTGGCTCGCGCAGCACCGGCCCTATGACGGCCCGGTGGTGCCGCAGCCCATGAACATGATCTACACGTCGGGCACGACGGGCCATCCGAAGGGCGTCCGCCGCAACGCGCCGACGCCGGAGCAAACCGCCAATGCGGAAGCCATGCGCGCGATGATCTATGGGCTCAAGCCCGGCGCCCGGGCGCTGCTGCCGGGCCCGCTCTATCACTCCGCGCCGAATTCATTCGGCATCCGTGCCGGCAAGCTCGGTGGCGTCTTGGTGCTGATGCCGCGCTTCGAGGCGGAGGAATTCCTGCAGGCGATCGAGCGATACAAGATCGACACCATCTTCATGGTGCCGACCATGTTCATCCGCCTGATGAAGCTGCCGGAGGCGGTGCGCAACAAGTACGACGTGTCCTCGCTGCGCCATGTCATCCACGCCGCCGCGCCGTGTCCGGCCGACGTCAAGCGCGCCATGATCGAATGGTGGGGGCCGGTGATTTACGAATTCTACGGCTCGACCGAATCCAGCGCCGTGACCTTCGCGACCTCCGAGGATGCGCTGAAGAAGCCCGGCACCGTCGGCAGGATTTCGACGGGCGCCGAGCTGCGGTTCATCGGCGAGGACGGCAAGGAGGTGCCGCAGGGCCAGATCGGCGAGATCTATTCGCGGATCAAGGGCAATCCCGATTTCACCTATCACAACAAGCCGGAGAAGCGCGCCGAGATCGATCGCGACGGCTTCATCACCTCCGGCGACGTCGGTTACATCGACGAGGACGGCTACGTCTTCATCTGTGACCGCAAGCGCGACATGGTGATCTCGGGCGGCGTCAACATCTACCCGGCCGAGATTGAAGCCGTGCTGCACGCCGTGCCCGGCGTGCACGATTGCGCCGTTTTCGGCATCCCCGACGCTGAATTCGGCGAAGCGCTGATGGCGGTGGTCGAGCCGCAGGCAGGCGTAACGCTCGACATCGCCTCGGTCCGCGCCCAGCTCAAGACCTCGCTCGCCGATTACAAGGTGCCCAAGCACATCGAGATCCGCAGCGGGCTGCCGCGCGAAGATTCCGGCAAGATCTTCAAGCGCCGCCTGCGCGATCCCTATTGGGAGCAGGCCGGACGGAGAATCTAGGCCGCAAAACTCGACGTCGTCCCGGCCTGCGCCGGGGCGACGTTGGTGGATGTGTGCACCGCCACCAAGTTCATCTTGCGCTGCGGCAAAAAAAGCGCACACTCGGGAGGAGCCGGGCAGCCTCTGGAGTAGCCAAGCCATGTCTCCCCAGGTAATGCCTCCCCAGACCATGCCGTCCGAGGCGGAAATCCGCGCAAAGCGTGCCGCAGAGGCCAGCCTTCTGGAAGCGACCGCGCAGGAGGAGGATGCGCGGCTCCGGGACGACATTCGCCTGCTCGGGCGCATCCTTGGCGACACCGTGCGCGATCAGGAGGGCGCCGACGTGTTCGACCTGGTCGAGCGCATCCGGCAGACCTCGATCCGGTTCCACCGCGACGAGGACCGGCTCGCCCGCCGTGAGCTGGAGCAGATCCTCGACAGCATGTCGACCTCCGAGACGGTGCGGATCGTCCGTGCCTTCAGCTATTTCTCGCACCTTGCCAACATCGCCGAGGACCAGAACAACATCCGCCAGATGCGCAGCCGCGGGCCGAGCGGGGCACCGCGGCCGAGCACGCTGGAACAGACGCTGGTGCATGCCCGTCAGGCCGGCATCAGCCCGGCCGATCTCCGCAACTTCTTCAAGACCGCGCTGGTCAGCCCGGTGCTGACCGCGCATCCGACCGAAGTCCGCCGCAAGAGCACCATGGACCGCGAGATGGAGGTCGCCGGCCTGCTCGACCGCCGCGAGCGGGTCGCGTTGACCGCGGAGGAGGCGGGCCAGCGACGAGCAGCTTCGCCGCGAGGTGCTGACGCTGTGGCAGACCAATCTCTTGCGCCGGACCAAGCTGACCGTGCTCGACGAGGTCGCCAACGGCCTGTCCTTCTACGACTACACCTTCCTGCGCGAGGTGCCGCGGCTGCATTGCGCGCTGGAGGACCGCCTGAACAAGGAGGGCGGCGAGGCCGGCGAACTCGCATCCTTCCTCAGGATGGGAAGCTGGATCGGCGGCGATCGCGACGGCAATCCCTTCGTCACCGCGGAGGTGATGCGCGGCACGCTGCGCCTGCAGTCGAGCCAGGCGCTCAACTTCTACCTCGAGGAGCTGCATGCGCTTGGCGCCGAATTGTCGCTGGCGGCGCATCTCGCCGACGTCTCGGACGAGTTGCGGAGCCTCGCCGAGCGTTCGCCCGACACCTCGCCGCATCGCAGCGGCGAGCCGTATCGTCTGGCCGTTTCGGGCATCTATGCGAGGCTTGCGGCGACAGCCTCTCGGCTGGAGGTCGAGATCACACGCCGGCCGGTCGGCAAAGCGGCGCCTTATGCCAGCGTCAAGGAGCTGCAGGCCGATCTCGACGTGCTGCACCGCTCGCTGATCTCCAACAACGCCCGCGTCATCGCCCGCGGCCGGCTGCGGCTGCTGCGCCGCGCGGTGGATTGCTTCGGCTTCCATCTCGCCCGGCTCGACATCCGCCAGAACTCGGCCGTGCACGAGCGCACCATCGCCGAGCTGATGGACGCCGCCAATCCCGGCATGTCCTATCTCGCGCTCGGCGAGGACGCGCGCGTCAGCCTGCTGCTCGGCGAGCTGCGCAATGCACGGCCGCTGGCCTCGCCCTTCGTGAAATATTCCGAGGAGACCCAGAGCGAGCTCGCCGTGTTCCGAGCCGCGGCCGAGGCGCACGCCAGGTTCGGGCCGGAGGTGATCTCCCAATGCATCATCTCGATGTGCAAGGGCATGTCGGACATGCTGGAAGTGGCCGTGCTGCTCAAGGAGGTCGGCCTCGTCCATCCCTCCGGCCGCAGCGCCGTCAACATCGTGCCGCTGTTCGAGACCATCGAGGATCTGCAGGCCTCATCCGGCATCATGGATCGCATGCTGTCGCTGCACGACTACCGCCGTCTGGTCGACAGCCGCGGCAGCGTGCAGGAGGTCATGCTCGGCTACTCCGACTCGAACAAGGACGGCGGCTTCGTCACCTCGGGCTGGGAGCTCTACAAGGCCGAGATCGGCCTCGTCGAGGTGTTCGAGCGCCACCACGTGCGGCTGCGCCTGTTCCACGGCCGTGGCGGTTCGGTCGGCCGCGGTGGCGGGCCGAGCTATGACGCCATCATCGCGCAGCCCGGCGGCGCCGTGAACGGCCAGATCCGCATCACCGAGCAGGGCGAGATCATCTCGTCGAAATACTCCAATGCCGAGGTCGGCCGCAACAATCTGGAGATCCTCGCCGCGGCGACGCTGGAAGCAAGCCTCCTGCATCCGCGCCAGAGCGCACCGCGGCGCGAATATCTGGTCGCGATGGATGAGCTCTCGAACCTCGCGTTCAAGGCCTATCGCGGCCTGGTCTACGAAACGGAAGGCTTCGTCGATTATTTCTGGGCTTCCACCGTCATCAACGAGATCGCGACGCTCAACATCGGCAGCCGCCCCGCCTCGCGCAAGAAGACCCGCGCCATCGAGGACCTTCGCGCCATCCCCTGGGTGTTCTCCTGGGCGCAATGCCGCCTGATGCTGCCGGGCTGGTACGGCTTCGGCAGCGCGGTCGAGCAATGGATCGCCGAGCATCCCGACAAGGGCATGCCGTTCCTGAAGGAGCTCTACCAGGAATGGCCGTTCTTCCGCATGCTGCTGTCGAACATGGACATGGTGCTTGCGAAAAGCTCGATCGCGATCGCCTCGCGCTATGCCGAGCTCGTGCCCGACGAAGCCTTGCGCGAGAAGATCTTCGGCCGCATCCGCCGCGAATGGCATTCCTGCATCGAGACGCTCCTGGACATCATGGGCCAGGACCGGCTGCTCCAGGGCAATCCACTGCTGGAGCGCGGCATCCGCAACCGCTTCCCTTACATGGACCCGCTCAACCACGTGCAGGTCGAGCTCTTGAAGGAGCATCGCGCGCAGAACCCTGACGAGCAGGTGCTGCGCGGGATTCAGCTCACCATCAACGGCATCTCGGCGGGGTTGCGGAATAGCGGCTAGCTACGCTGTCGTCCCGGCGAAGGCCGGGACCCATAACCACGACCGAGAGTGTCGTGAACGATGTGGGCCCCAGCTTTCTTACAACCAACTGTAGTGGTAATGGGTCCCGGCCTTCGCCGGGACGACGGTTAGATCAGCAGTTATGTGCGCCCTTCGTCTCCACATAAACCGCGTAGAGCGACTGGCTTGCCGTCATGAACAGGCGGTTGCGCTTCTTGCCGCCGAAGGTGAGGTTGGCGCAAGTCTCCGGCAGCAGGATCTGGCCGATCCGCTGGCCGTCGGGCGCGAACACCTGCACGCCGTCATAGCCCGGTCCGACCCAGCCGGCGCCGACCCAGATATTGCCGTCGACGTCGACACGCAGGCCGTCCGGGAAGCCTGACTTGCCGTCCAGCGTCATGTCGATCAGCGTGCGCGGGTTGGAGAGCTTGTCGCCGTTGAGGTCGTACTGCCAGACGATGTTCTTAGCATTCGGATAGTGCGTAGTGCCGGTGTCGCAGACATAAACCTTCTTGTAGTCGTGGCTGAAGGCGATGCCGTTCGGCTTGAACGGCTCGTCGGCGACCTTGGTGATCTGGCCGGTCGCAGCGTCGATGCGATAGACGGCTTCCTTCTGGTAAGGCTGCTTCGATCCGGTGTTGGCCAGCTGGCCCTCATAGATCGAGATCGCGCCATAGCCGGGATCGGTGAACCAGATCGACTTGTCGTTGGGATGCACGACCATGTCGTTCGGCCCGTTGAGCTGCTTGCCATTGGCCTGCTCCGCCAAGGGCGTGACGGTTCCGTCGTGCTCGTAGCGCACCAGGCGTGTGCGCTCGGCGGTGATCTGGCGGCCCTCGAAATCGAAGGTCGAGCCGTTGGCCTCGTTCGACGGCTTGTGGAATTGCTCGGAGATGTGGCCGTCATCATCGAGATAGCGCAACTGCCGATTGGCCGGGATATCGCTCCAGACTAGATACTGGCCCTGCGCGTTCCAGGCCGGACCCTCCGCCCACAGGCAGCCGGTGTAGAGCCGCTTGATCGCGGTGTTGCCGACCTTGGCCTTGAAGCGCTTGTCGTCGATCACAACGATGTCCGGATCGGGATAGCGCTGCGGCTCCGCGTTGGAACCGAAGTCGCGCGCTGCGGCATCGGATGCCGCCATCGCGGTTGCAGCAAGCGCGGTTGCGCCGCGCAAGATTGTCCGACGGTCGAACGCCTTCGCACCGTCGCCCTCGTGTTTCTGAATGTTGCTTGGATTAGTCACGAAAGTCCTCCCAGGCTTTTTTGTTATCGGGAGGACGATCATACCCCCGCAATTCTGGCACAATGCGGGCACGCCATGATGAAACAACCAAAGAGTGTGGCGCCCCCGCTGTTTCGCGGAGGCGACGATTTCATAAAAATGTCAGATCGGATCGGAAGATCAGATCAAATTCAGATCGGATCCCAGGTGAAGATGTCGGCGGAGCGGTCGAGCTTGTAGAACGAGCCTTTCAGTGCCGGCATGCCGTGTTCGGCGATCGACTGCGGCGTCCAGCCTTCGCTCCGCTGCACAGAGCGGATCGGACGGTTCTGGCTGAACAGGAAGATCTCGTTCATGCGCACGCCGAAGATCTGGCCGGTGACGTCCTTGGCGGAATCGCCGAGCAGATAGCCGCAGAGCGGGGCGATCTTCTCCGGCCCCATCTGCTTGATCTTCTCGACGCGCGCCTTCTCGGCCTCGGTCTCGGTCGGGATGGTTCCGATCATGCGGGTCCAGGCGAAGGGCGAGACGCAGTTGGAGCGGACGTTGAAGCGGCCCATGTCGAGCGCGATCGACTTGGAGAGCCCGACGATGCCGAGCTTTGCGGCGGCGTAGTTGGCCTGGCCAAAATTGCCGATCAGGCCCGAGGTCGAGGTGAAATGCACGAACGAGCCCGACTCCTGCTCGCGGAAGACGCGGGCCGCGGCGTGGCTGACATAGAACGAGCCCATCAGATGCACCTTGATGACGGCCTCGAACGCCTCCACGCTCATCTTGTGGAAGATCATGTCGCGCAGGATGCCGGCATTGTTGACGACGCCGTCGAGTCGGCCGAAATGATCGGTCGCGGTCTTCACGATCTTGCTGGCGGGGATCGCCTCCGCCACCGACTCGAAATTGGCGACCGCCGTGCCGCCGCGCTTCTTAATCTCCTCGACCACCTCTTCGGCCGGAGCTGCGTTCGACCCGGCGCCATCCGCGGCGCTGCCGGGATCGTTGACGACGACCTTCGCGCCCTCCGCCGCGCACAGCAGTGCGATCTCGCGCCCGATGCCGCGGCCTGCGCCGGTGACGATGATGACCTTGTCTTGCAGTGATTTCGCCATGTCGGCTCTCCTGGTTGGGACCGTCATTCCGGGCGCACGAAGTGCGAACCCGGAATCTCGAGGTTCCGGGTCTGGTCCTTCGGACCATCCCGGAACGACGAGAAATTACCTCTCGTTCGTAAACACGATCGTGCCGCTTGCGGCGAACATGCCGCCGACGCCGTGGCACACCGAAATCCTCGCGTTCGGCACCTGCGCCGGCGCGATGCCGCGCATCTGGCGGACGCTCTCCTGCAGCGCGTACATGCCGTACATGCCTGAATGCATGTAGCTCAATCCGCCGCCATTGGTGTTGAGCGGCAACTTGCCGCCGGGACGCGTGTTGCCGTCCGCGATGAACTTGCCGGTCTCCTCATAAGGCATGAAGCCGAGGTCGCCGAGCCCGAACAGCGGCAGATGCGCAAACGCATCGTAGATCATGAGATGGTCGACGTCCTCATGCGCGATGCCGGCTTCCTTGAAGGCGAGAGGACCCGCGGTCTTGAACGCGCGCGAGGAATTGAACGTCTCCATCTGGCTGACCATCGGCGTCTCCACGCTCTCGCCGGTGCCCATGATGTAGACGGGCTTGCGCGGAAAGTCCTTCGCGCGGTCCGCGGAGGTCAGGATCAGCGCGCCGCCGCCGTCGGTGACGAGGCAGCACTGGAGCAGGCGGAACGGATAGGCGATCATGCGCGAGTTGAGCACGTCGGCGACCGTGATCGGGTCCTTCATCATCGCGCGCGGATTCTTCGCCGCCCATTCCCGCTGCACCACGGCCACCGAAGCGAGCTGCTCGTGGGTGATGCCCCAGGTCTTCATGAAGCGCAGCACGGGGATCGGAAACATGCTGGGCGGACCGTAGACGCCATAGGGCGCCTCGAATTGGCCGTTGAGGCTGTCCGGCGGGGTCGAGCGCGGCAGCTTGCCGATCATCGACTTGCCGCTCTCGGCGTGGGTGATCAGTACGGTCTTGCACAGGCCCGCCTCGATCGCTGCGGCGGCATGGCGGACGTGGAGCATGAACGAGCAGCCGCCGACCGAGGTGCCGTCCACCCAGGTCGGCTTGATGCCGAGATAGTGGCAGACCTGCTGCGGCGTCTCGACCGCGGTGGCAAAGCCGTCGATGTCGGACAGCTTCAGCCCGGCATCTGCGATGGCGTTGAGAGCGGCGTCCGCATGGAGCTGGAGCTGCGAGGCGTTGGGGATGACGCCGAGCTCGGTGGTCTCGGCCGCGCCGACGACGGCAACCTGGTTCTTGCGCATGGGCTTACCCCTTCGCCGGACGGAAGACGGGGAGGGTGATCTTGTCGTCGAGCTCCTGGAAAGCGACCTCGAGCTTCATGTCGAGCTCGAGCGCCTCCGGCGTCTGCGGGCAGTCGATGATGTTGCTCATCATCCGCGGGCCCTCGTCGAGCTCGACCACGGCGATGGCGTAAGGCGGCGTGAAGCCCGGCGCGGCGGGGCGATGGTTGATCACGTAGCTGTAGAGGAAACCCTTGCCGCTCGCCTTGAAGACCGAGACCTTGCGCGAGGCGCAGGAGGGGCAGAACGGGCGCGGCGGGAAGTAGACATGCGCGCAGGCGTCGCAGCGCTGCAGCCGTAATTCGCCCGCTTTCGTGCCGTCCCAGAAATGCTGGGTCTCCGGCGTTGGCTTCGGTCGCGCGCGCTGGCTCGGCCATGTCTGATGTCTCCTCCCGAAATCGTTACAGTCTTGATGCGACATTGAACCAAGGCCCGTCAACGGTCCATCCATGCTCCGCGCAGCGGCCTGTGTCCCGCGCATGCCGCATATTCCGCCCCTCGCACAATTGCTAAGGCCGCGATGCTTGTGTCGCTCCGATCCGGCGCGTAGAAGGGCCGCGTCCAAGATACGTCCAAGACACGTTCAAGATAGCCGGGAGGAACATATCATGCTGAGGATCATCGGCGCGGCACTCGCTGCCAGCCTCGCATTTGCCACGCAGGCGATGGCCGCCGACGCACCGTCGGAGATCAAGATCGGCACGCTCTATGCGTCGTCGGGGCGCTACGCCTCGATCTCGATGCCGGTCTACAGCTCGCTAAAATTGTGGGTCGAACAGAAGAACGCCGAGGGCGGCGTGTTCGTGAAGGCGTTTGACAAGAAGATCCCGATCAAGCTCGTCTCCTATGACGACCAGAGCAACACCGCGACCGCCTCGACGCTTTATAATCAGCTCGTCACCCAGGATAAGGTCGATCTCCTGGTCGCCGATTCCGGATCGGTGCTGACGGCGCCCGCGGTTGCGATCGCGCGCGATCACAAGATGTTCCTGTTCGACCAGACCGGCACCGGCGCGAGCTTCTTCTCCAAGGACAATCCCTACATCGCGCTGATGGCCGATCCGGTGTCGACGGTGTGGCCGAAGCCGGTCGCCGACTTCATCAGCCATGACGGCCCTGGCCTCGGCATCAAGAAGGTCGCGATCCTCTATTCGACCAACGAGTTCACCGGCACCCAGGCCAACGCGTTCCGCAAGTTCGTCAAGGAGTCCGGTGCGCCGATCGAGATCGTCTATGACCAGGGCGTTCCGACCGAGACCACCAACTACAACGTCATCATCAACAACATCAGCAACGCCAATCCGGACGCGGTGATCCATTTTGGCTATGCGCCGAACGACATCGCCTTCCTGCGCAACGTCCAGGACGTCGGCACCAAGTTCAAGATGCTGTTCGCGATCTATGCCGGCCTCGAGACCGAGTTGCTCGAGAAGAATGTCGGCGCCAAGGGCCTCGAGCACATCTGGACCTATGTGCCGCCGTCCGAATTGGACTATCCCGTCAATTTCGGGATGAACATGAAGGATTTCCGCGCCGCCTGGACCAAGAAGTACAACGACGGCAAGATGGAGTTCGGCTTCAACGCGGTGGCCGGCTACACCACGGCGCTGGTGATCGAGAAGACGCTGTCGGTTGCGACCAGCCTCGACCAGATGGAGCTGCGCCGCGCGGTGTTCTCGCTCAGCGGCCAGCTCAAGACGCTGGACGGCACCTTCGCGCTGGATGAGACCGGCGGTCAGATCGGCGAACTGACGCCGCTCGGCCAGCTCACGGTCGACGAGCACGACCACATCAAGTTCGTCTCGATCTATCCGCACGAGACCGCCACCGGCAAGCCGATCTATCCGGCGCCGTGATGCAGGTGAGTGCGGCAGGCGTAACCTTCGGCGGCGAGCGGTAGCATGACCTATGCGCTCGTTGCCGGCGTGCTGTTCGGGCTGTACTTCAGCCTGGTCGGTATCGGTCTCAATCTCGTGTTCGGCGTCATGCGCATCGTCAACCTTGCGCATGGCGACATCCTGATGCTCGGCGCTTTCATTGCGCTCGGCGTGGTCGGCCTCGCCGGCATCGACCCGCTGTTCGCGGTGCCGCTCGCCTTCGTGGTGTTCGTGCTGGTGGGCGTGCTGCTGTACTGGGTGCTGGTGCCGCGGCTGCAGGGCTCGGCCAATCCGGAAATGCTGTCGATCATCCTGTTCTTCGGCCTGTCGCAGGTGATCGAAGCCGTCACCACGATCTTCGCCGGCACCAGCGAGCGTTCGATCCAGAGCCGGCTGCTCGGCACCGTGTTCACGACCATCAAGGTGAAGTGGTTCGGCGGCAAGGCGGGCGGCGCAGGGCCGATCCAGATCTTCGGCCAGGGCTTTCCCGCACCCTGGGTGATCGCGGCCATCACCAGCCTGATTGCGATCGCGCTGGTCTACCTCTACCTCTACCACACCCGGCTCGGCACCCTGACCCGCGCGGTGATGTCACGGCGCGACGAGGCATTGGCGACCGGCATCGATGTCGATCGCGTCTCGGCGGCGGCGTTCGGTATCGGGCTCGGCATCGCGGCGGTCGCCGGCGTGTTCGCGCCCTTCATGTTCGGCTCGGTGACGCCGGCGTTCGGCGCCGACGCGACCGTGACGTCGTTTGCGATCGTCGTGCTGGGTTCGCTCGGCAATCCACTCGGCACTGCGCTCGGCGGTGTCGTCTACGGCCTGTGCTACATGCTGGTGCAGACCTATCTCAGTTCCTGGGCCGACTTGCTGCCCTATGTGTTGTTGATCGTGATCCTGTTGTTGCGTCCGAGCGGTCTGCTCGGAAGGCGGGTGCGCGTTGCATAACGCCTCGAAACACCTGCTGTTCATCCTTGCGCCGCTGGTGGTGGTGTTCGCACTGCTGCCCGGCGTTTATCAAAACCATCTGCTGCTGTTCAACTTCGTGATCTTCCTGATCCTCGCGCAAGGCGTGAACATCATCTATGGCTTCACCGGCTATCTGCCGTTCGGCTATGTCGGCTTCTTCGGCGCCGGCGCCTATGGCTTCGCCATCATGGTGATGCATCTGCATACACCGGCGCCGCTCGCCGTGCTGGTCGGCGGCGTCGTGGCGGTTGCGCTCGGCCTGCTATTGACGCCACTGCTGCGGCTGTCGGGTGCGTATTTCGCGATCGCCAATCTCGCGGCCTCGCTCGCGGTGCTGCACTTCGTCGCCAATCCGGCGCTGGAGGGCATCACCAAGGGGCCCTACGGCGTGTCGCTCACCGGCACGTTCAACCCGAGCCATGCGTATTATGCCGCGGTCGTCGTGATGGCGCTGACCGTCGGCGCAGTGGTCTATCTGAAGAACTCGCCGTTCGGGCTGGCGCTGCAGGCTGTGCGCGAGGACGCGGTGTCGGCCTCGATGGCCGGCGTCAATATCGTGAAGATGCGGGTGATTGCCTGGCTCGCCTCGGCGCTGGTGGCCGGCCTCGCCGGCGGCATCTACGCCTGGTACGTCTCGGTGTTCTATCCGGACAACGTGTTCTCCGGCGAATTCTCGATCTTCGCGATCGTGTTCGCGCTGTTCGGCGGCGTCGCCACCATCACCGGACCGATCGTCGGCGTGCTGATCCTCTACGGCATCTACAATCTGATCGGCTTCACCACGCCGCAATATTTCCAACTGATCTATGGCCTTCTGATCATGGGCCTGGTGCTGTTCCTGCCCGCAGGACTGGTGTCGCTGGCAACCCGCAGGGGGTGGCATGTCCCCTGAGAAAACCCCGATCCTTGAGGTCTCGAAGCTGGTCAAGCGCTTCGGCGGCTTCCACGCACTCGATGGCCTCAGCTTTCACGTCGTGCCGGGCGAGATCCTGGGCCTCGTCGGCCCGAACGGCTCCGGCAAGACCACGGCGATCAATGTGATCTCCGGTCTCTATGCGCCTGATGGCGGCGAGGTCGTGTTCGACGGCGCGTCCGCCGGCGGCGTCGCCTCGCACAAGCTCGTTCATCGCGGCATCAACCGCACCTTCCAGGTGCCGAAGCCGTTCCTGTCGCTCACGGTGCGCGAGAACATCCAGGTGGCGCTGGCCTATGGCGGCGCGACCCGTGCGCCGTCGATCGCCGAACTGCTCGAGGATTTCAGGCTGAAGGAGGTCGCCGACCGTCCGGCCGCCGATCTCAACAGCGCACAGCAGAAGATGCTCGATCTGACCCGTGCGCTCGCCACGCGGCCGCGGCTGCTGCTGCTCGACGAACTCGCGGCCGGCCTCAACCCGGCAGAGCTCGACTGGATCGCTGGCCGCATCAAGGCCTTGGCCGCGACCGGCATGGCGATCATCGTGGTCGAGCATCTGATGGGCTTCATCGAGCAGATCACCGACCGCGTCATCGTGCTCAATGCGGGCAGGGAGATCTTCGAGGGCACGCTGGCGACCGCGGTACGCGAGCCGCAGGTGATCGAGGTATTTTTGGGAGGCGAGCATGCCCACTGACGCGGTGCCGCTTCTGGACACGAGGGGCGTCGATGCCGGCTACGGCACCATGCAGGTGCTGTGGGGCGTCGATCTCGACGTCCGCCCCGGCGAGACCGTGCTGCTGCTCGGCGCCAACGGCGCGGGCAAGACCACGTTCCTGAAGTCGCTGGTTGGCCTGATCGAAGCCCGCAGCGGCCACATCAAGCTCGGCGGTGAGGACATCACCAGGATGCGCTCGTCGGACCGCATGAAGCGCGGCATGACCTACATGTCGGAGCTTGCGGTGTTTCCCGACCTGTCGATCGAGGAGAACATCCGCGTCGGCGCGCAGGCGCTGGGCCATGCCGATCCGGGGGCGCGGGTCGACGAACTGTACGGCCTGTTCCCGGTGCTGCGCGACAAGCGCCGCGACCCCGCATCCAGCCTGTCCGGCGGCCAGCGCAAGATGCTCGGCATCGCCAAGGCGCTGTCGGCCGAGCCGAAGCTGCTGGTGATGGACGAGCCTTCGGCCGGGCTGTCGCCGCTGTTCGTCAAGGAGGTGCTGCGCGCCTTGTCGAGCCTGCAGGGCCGCGGACTGGCACTCTTGATCGCTGAGCAAAATATCGGTTTTCTTGAGATTGCCACCCGCGTATTCGTGCTGGAAGGCGGGCGGATCCGCTTCTCCGGCACGGTTGCCGAGATGAGCGGCAATGAAGAGCTGCACCGCGCCTATTTCGGGCTGAAGTGATGCGAGGTGAGGGGCCGGCGGGCTGGAAATCGGCCCCGGTTCGCGCGACAATTAACTGCAAGCCATGAAGTGCAAGCCGTGAAGTGAAAGCCATGCCCAAGAATCCGACACTCGCCTCCCTTGCCGCCGATCTCGCCAGCGGCGCGACCTCTGCCCGCAAGCTCGTCGAGCAGTGCATCGCCAGGATCGCTGATCCCGCCGGCGAAGGCCAGCGCGCCTTCATCCATGTCGACAAGGACGCCGCGCTGGCGGCGGCCGACGCAATGGACGGCTTGCGCAAGGCCAAGGCGGCGCCGTCGCGCTATGCCGGCATTCCGATCTCGATCAAGGACCTGTTCGACATCAAGGGCCAGGTGACGCGCGCCGGCTCGCGCGCGCTCGATGATTCCCCGCCCGCCGAGCAGGATGCCGCAACGGTGGCGCGGCTGCGCAGGGCCGGATTCGTCGTGATCGGCCGCACCAACATGACCGAGTTCGCCTATTCCGGCATCGGCATCAATCCACATTACGGCACCCCGAAGGGCGTCTGGAACCGGAGCGAGGGTCACGTGCCCGGCGGCTCCTCCTCGGGTGCGGCCGTTTCGGTGCTGGACGGCATGGCGCATGGTGCGCTCGGCACCGATACCGGCGGCTCCTGCCGGATTCCGGCTGCCTTCAACGGCATCGTCGGCTACAAGCCGACGCAGCGCCGCGTGCCGCTCGACGGCTCCGTGCCGCTCTCGTTCTCGCTCGACAGCATCGGCCCGCTGGCCAATTCGGTGGCCTGCTGCGCCGCGCTCGACGCGGTGCTGGCGGATCAGCCGGTGACGCCGGTCACGCCGCGCCCGGTCAAGGGCATGCGGCTCGCGGTGCCCACCACGATCGCGCTCGACGACCTCGACGATGCCGTCGCAAAAACCTTCGAGCGCGCGCTCGCTTCGCTGTCGCGCGCCGGCGCCTTGATCGAGCGGATCGAGGTGCCCGAATTGCTCGATGTCGGCGTCATGAACGCCAAGGGCGGCTTTGCCGCCGCCGAAAGCTATGCCTGGCATCGCTTCCTGCTGGCCAGCAAGGGCGACGTCTACGATCCGCGCGTCGCCGTGCGCATCCAGCGCGGCGAGGGCTTTCCTGCCGCCGACTATATCGATCTGCTCAACGCGCGCCGCTCCTTCATCGCCCGCACCGAGAAGCGGATCGCGCCCTATGATGCGATGGTGCTGCCGACCACGGCGAACCTGCCGCCGACGATCGCCAGCCTCTCCGACGACAAGGCGTTCGCCACCGAGAATTTGCGCGCGCTGCGCAATTGCACGCTGATCAATGTGCTCGACGGCTGCGCGATCTCGCTGCCCGCGCATCGCGAGGGCGAGGCGCCGGTCGGCCTGATGCTCGCCGCCGCGGGCGGTTCGGATCGGCGCATTTTCGAGCTCGCTGCCGGAATGGAGACCGTGATCCGTGTTTGATCTCACCTTCAATGTCGACGACAAGGGCGTCGCCACTCCGCTGACGCTGGAAATCAGGCAGGCCGTGATCGCCGGCTGGACAGGCCGCGATCCGGTGGCGCGCGACAAGCATATCGCCGAGCTCGAGGCGCTCGGCATCGCGCGGCCCGCGACCACGCCGATCTACTACCGCTGCTCGGCGCGCCGGCTTACCTTCGCCGATGCCATCGAGGTCTGCGGCGAGGATTCCAGTGGCGAGGTCGAGTTCGTGCTGATCGGCTGGCAGGACCGCATCTTCGTCGGCTGCGGCTCCGACCACACCGACCGCAAGGTCGAGGCCTACAGCGTCACGGTGTCCAAGCAGATGTGCGACAAGCCCATGGCATCGGAGCTCTGGGAGCTCGAGGACGTGATCGGCCATTGGGACCAGCTGGTTCTGCGCTCCTGGGCGGTGATCGGCGGCCAGCGCGTGCTCTACCAGGAAGGCACGCTCGATCACATGCTGCCGGTGAAGGACCTGATCGCGCGCGGCTTCGATCAGGGCGCGCTGCCCGACGGCTGCGCCATGTTCGGCGGCACCTTCGCCGCCAAAGGCGGCATCCGCCCCGCCGACCGCTTCGACTTCGAGCTGGAGGATCCCGTGCTGAAGCGCACGATCAAGCACGGCTACGAGGTGGTGACGCTGCCGGTGCGGGGTTGATTTCGTCGCAAGTCGCGCCCGAGAAAGTCAGCTAACACTCGCTCCACGCGTCGTCCCGGCGAAAGCCGGCAACTGTTATGTCGGCTTGGTCTGCAGGTAGGGCTTTCTGTCGCGCATCATGGCGTTGAGGACCGTTAGGAGCTTCCTGGCGACGGCAATGAGAGCGAGCTTGGCTGGTTTGCCGACCTGTCGCAGCCGCGCGTAGAAGGCCTTGAATGGATCGGCCCGACGAACCGCGTTCAGAGCCGCCATATAGAGGGCGTCACGAACGCGCTTTCGGCCGCCGGCGATCTTGCGTTTTCCACGGAAGGCGCCGCTGTCGACGTTGAAGGGGGCAAGGCCCGCGAGCGCGGCGATCTGCTTCGCTCCAACATGTCCAAGTTCCGGCATCTTCGCGATCAGCTGCATGCAAGCCACGGGACCCACGCCCGGCAGTGAGCGCATCAACCGCGCATCGTCCGCGATCTCCGGCTCGGCCTTGGTCAATGCGTTGATATCGGCCTCGATCTCGGCGATCTCGCCGTCGAGAACCTCAATGAGCCGACTGATCCGTTCGGCCATGGCGCGGTCGTCGGCCTCGCTGCGCCGGTTCTTCTCCTGCGCGCGCCTGGACACGCCGTCAGCTTCATCAAAGATATCGAGATGCTTCTTGGAGACGTCGATTCCGACATAACGAGGGGGTATGATCACGGTGCCTGTCCCTGTGATGCGAGGTCTGTTGGCGCAGCCTCGTGCAACTGTTCAGGTTGGTAATGGAACGGGCGGGAGGCCGAGCCGGCTCACGGCGTCAAGCGCCAAGGACCCAACGGCTTCCCGCCCAACCCATCCTGACAGACTTCCAAGACACAGGGACCCATAGCCACGGGGCGTTGTGGTTGGCACGCTGTGGCCCCAGCGATTTCAACAACTAGCGACGGTGGTTATGGGTCCCGGCTTTCGCCGAGACGACACCGTAATTGCGGTGACGTTCTCTGCATCTTTCGATCGGAAATCGGGTGGCGACTCCCGCAATCAGGGGCCAGATTCCGTCCCATGACAGCAACAGCCAAAACCATCACCCGCCTACCCACCGGCATCCCGGCCCGCGTCGACGGGCTCGATTGGGACCGGATCACGACCGACCTCGACGGGCAGGGATGCGCCGTCCTCAACAGTCTGCTGACGCCTGAGGAATGTGATGCCATCGCCGCGCTCTATCCCGATGACGCGCACTTCCGCAGCCGCATCGTCATGGGCCGCCACGGCTTTGGCCGCGGCGAGTACAAGTACTTCTCCTATCCGCTGCCGGATTTAATCGCGGAGCTGCGGCCGGCGCTCTATGCGCGGCTGACCGCGACAGCCAATCGCTGGAACGAGGCGATGGGGATCGACATCCGCTATCCCGAAAGCCATGCGGCCTTTCTGAAGCGCTGCCATGAGGCCGGACAGGCGCGGCCGACACCGCTGCTGCTGCAATACGGGGACGGCGACTACAATTGCCTGCACCAGGACCTCTATGGCGAGCACGTGTTCCCGCTCCAGGTCGCGATCCTGCTCTCCGAGCCGGGCCGCGATTTCACCGGCGGCGAGTTCGTGCTGACCGAGCAGCGCCCGCGCATGCAGTCCCGCGCCGAGGTCGTGCCGCTCGCGCAGGGTGATGCGGTCGCCTTCGCTGTGCATCACCGCCCGGTGCAGGGGACACGCGGCACCTACCGCGTTAATCTGCGCCATGGCGTCAGCCGGATTCGCTCCGGCCATCGCCACACCGTTGGTGTGATCTTCCACGACGCGAAGTGAGCGCGAGAGAGGCGTGGCCGCTGATCTGTTCGAGACAATTGGCGATGCAAGGCCGTCGCACGAGACGATCGCGGATGGCGCGGTGCTGTTGCGCGGCTTTGTCCGGCCGTTCGAGGCCGAGCTGATCCCGGCATTGCGCGCCATCGTCAAGCAGGCGCCGTTCCGGCATCTGATCACGCCGGGCGGCCACCGCATGTCGGTCGCAATGACCAATTGCGGCAGCGTCGGCTGGGTCTCCGATCCCAGCGGCTATCGCTATGATGCGATCGATCCCGACTCGGGACAACCCTGGCCTGAAATGCCGGAGGTGTTGCGCAGGCTCGCCGCCGGCGCCGCTGACGAAGCCGGCTTCAACGGCTTCGCGCCTGAGGCCTGCCTGATCAATCGCTACGTCCCCGGCGCAAAACTGTCGCTGCACCAGGACAAGGACGAGCTGGACTATGCGGCGCCGATCGTCTCGGTCTCGCTCGGCCTGCCCGCGACCTTCCTGTTCGGCGGCCTGGCGCGCAGCGACAAGCCGCGCCGCTTCCGGCTCGTACATGGCGACGTTGCGGTGTGGGGCGGCCCGTCACGGCTATTTTATCACGGCGTCGCACCGCTCGCCGATGGCGAGCACAGCGTGCTCGGCCGCCAGCGCATCAATTTGACCTTCCGCAAGGTGCGCTAAAGCGCCGGGTGGTCTAGACTTGGCGGATGACCACCAAGGCTGACCGCGCCGTCAACCGCACCGGCGTCTATCTGGCCGTGCTGCAACTCGTGTTCACGCTGGGCTGGACGACCTATGTCGTCTACCTGCCGAAGCTCGCAGCGGATGTCGGCCTTGCGCCGTCGGCCGTGATCCTCATCCTGATGCTGGACCAGGGCATCTTTACCGTCACCGACACGGCGATGGGCATGGCTGCCGACAGGATCTCGAGCCTGGTCGGCCGCCTCGGCTTGTTTGTCGGTATCCTTGCCGCAATCTCCTGCGCCGCCTTCATCGCGTTGCCTTACGTCGCCGGCACCGGGCCGGGTGCAAAGGTCTGGCTGATTGTGCTGATCGTGATCTGGGCCGTGACGTCATCGGCCCTGCGCGCGCCGCCGCTGACCTTGCTCGGCAAGTACCGCGCCATGCCGCAGGTGCCGTTCCTCGCGGCGCTGGCCATGCTGGGCTATGGCGTCGCCGGCGCCGTCTCGCCCTATCTCGGCGTAGTGCTGCGCGAGCACGATGCGCGGCTGCCATTCGTGATATCGAGCGCGGTGCTGCTGCTGACGGCGCTCGCCTTCTCCGGCGTCGAGCGCCGTATCGCGGCAGAGGCGCAGCCGGCGCGGCTGGCGCCCCCGGCGAAGCGGCTCGGCGCGGTGCCGATGTTCCTGATCGGATCGATGGTGCTGCTGTCGCTCGGCTATCAGCTGCATTTCGCCATCAACAGCGCGCCGTTCTATCTGCGCTTTGCCGAGCCGGACGAACTGCAATGGCTGATGCCGGTGTTCTGGATCGGCTTCAACATCGCGATGTTTCCGGCGAGCCTCGTCGTCAAGCACCGGGGCGGCCTGATCGTGATGGGCGCGGCCGGCCTGCTCGGCGCCTTTGCGATCATCGCCGCCGAAATCGCCGGCAGTCTCAACGTCCTGATCGTGGCGCAATTCATGGCGGGAGCCGCGTGGGGCTGCATGCTGATGAGCGCAGTCTCGGCCGCGCTTGCGATCGGCTCGACCGGCGCGGAAGGCAAGGTCACGGGGCTCGTATTCTCCGCGTTGGCTCTCGGCGCCTTCGCGCGGATGGCGGCAGTCGCCGGCGGCCTGCAAAAAATCCCGGACTATGCGCCGCTGCTGCACTGGGCGCCGGTCGCCTGCTGGTCGGTCGCAGGCGCAGGCCTGCTGGTGATCGCCGCGTCACGGCTGCAACGCGGCATGAAGAGCGCTTAGCGTCGTCATTCCGGGGCGCGAAGCGAACCCGGAATCTCGAGATTCCCCGGTGCGCATTGCGCATTTGAGGTTCGATGCTGCGCATCGCTCCGGAATGACGAGCGTTTGGCTCAGTTATTCCGCGCCGGATGGATGAACGCCCAGGGGCTAACTTCCGAATCCGTCGGCACTTCCACCGAGATCACGTAAGGCCCGCCATGGGCCAGCGCCTTCTCCAGCACGGCCTTGAACTGCTCCGGCGCGGTGACGCGCGCGGCCGCCACGCCGAAGGACTCCGCGAGCTTGACGAAATCCGGATTGACGAGGTCCGATGCCACCACGCGGCCGTCGAAGCGCTCGCGCTGGTCGCGGCGGACGTTGCCATAGGCGTTGTTGTTGAACACCAGCGTCACCACGCCGATGTTGAACTGCACGGCGGTCGAAAGCTCCTGCACGCCGAACATGAAGCCGCCGTCGCCGGTAATGGCGACCACCGGCTTGTCGGGATTGGCGACCTTGGCACCAAGCGCGGTCGGAAAGCCCGAGCCGAGCGTGCCCTGATAGCCCGACGTGATGAAGGTGCGCGGCTGGTAGACCGGGAAGCCGTACCAGGAGGCGAAGCCGACCTGCGACAGTTCATCGGTGACGATCGCGTTCGCCGGCAGCACCTCGCGCAGGATGTTGAGATAGGCCATCTGCGGCTGGATACGCTGGATCTCCTGCTCGGTCGCGGCCGTTGCCTCGCGGATCGCGGCGCGGCGGCCGGAAGTCCTGCGGTAGCCCACCTTGCGCACGGCGGCGACGAGATCGGCGGTGCCGGTCTTGGCGTCCGCGATCACACCAGCATCGGCCGGCCAGCGCCGCAGCTCGACCGGATCGATATCGATGCGCACGCATTTCAGTCCGGCGGGCTGGTAGGGCCAGCGCGACATCGTCGGCAGCTCGAGGCGCGTGCCGATTGCAATCATCAGATCGGTTGTCGGCCACAGCCTGTAGGCCGCCGCCATGGTGAGACCGAGCTCATGCGCATTCGAGACGATGCCGCGGCCGCTGCGGAAGGCGACCACGGGCGCATCGATCATCTCGGCGAGTTCGAGGATCTCCTCGCCCGCCTCGATCGCGCCGCTGCCGACGAAGATCATCGGTGCCTTGCTGCCGGCGATCAGGTCGGCAGCTGCCTTGATACGGTCCGGATCGGGCTGCGGCGCCGGCAACGGATCGAACGGCTTGATGGGGGCGACCTGGGTGCGCTGGGTGAAGACGTCCCAGGGCATCTCGACCGAGGCAGGGCCGCGCCGTCCCGACATCATCTCCTGGAACGCGCGCGCCACGACCGTCGGCGCGTTGCCGGGATATTCGATCCGGTCGGCCCATTTCACATAGGTGCGCAAGGTCGCGAGCTGATCCGGCATCTCGTGCAGATGACCGCGGCCCTTGCCGAGGAACTGCGTCGGCACCTGGCCGGTGACGCACAGCACCGGCTCGTTGCAGCCGAACGCCGTCAGCAGTGCCGCGCTGGCATTGAGCACACCGGGGCCGGGCACGACGCTGAACACGCCGGGCCTGCCGCTGGAGCGCGCATAGCCGAATGCCATGTAGCCGCAGGCCTGCTCGTGCCGTGCGCCGATCACCTTGAGCTGCGCCTGGTGGAAGGCATCGAACAGGCCGTAGACCTGCGCGCCGGGCAGGCCGAATACTGTGTCGACGCCATGGGCGACCAGGCCGCTTACGATCGCTTCGCCGCCGGATGTTGAGGTCATGGCACTGTCCACTTTGCTTGTGAGGTTAGGTGGCTTCGTCGACGACGCCGTTGCACAAGCGGCCGATGCCCTCGGCCTCGACCTCGACGACGTCGCCGGGCTTCAGGTACCGCGGCGGATCGAACCGTGCGCCCGCGCCGGTCGGCGTGCCCGTGACGATGATATCGCCGGGCACGAGGGTTGCGAAGGTCGAGATATAGTTCACGAGGTAGCGGAAGCCGAAGATCAAGCGCGAGGTGCGGTCGTCCTGGCGGGTCTCGCCGTTCACCCGCGTGGTCAGACGGATATCGGCGATCTGCGCTTCACCGGTGTAGGGCACGAGCCACGGGCCGAGGCTGCCGCTGGAGTCGAAGTTCTTGCCCTGGGTGACGTTGAACTTGGCGTGGCGCAGCCAGTCGCGTACCGAGCCCTCGTTACAGAGCGTCAGCGCGGCAATGTGATCGAGCGCGGCGCTTTCCGGAATGTGCCGGCCTTGCTTGCCGATCACCAGCACGATCTCGCCCTCATAGTCCAGCTGCGCGGACGCGCGCGGGCGCACCAGCGGCGTGTCGTGCCCGACGAAGGAGCGCGGCGAGCGCATGAACATGCTGGGATATTTCGGCGCGTCCTGGCCGTCCTTGTACTCGGCGTTGCGGTCGGGATAGTTGACGCCGATGCAGATGATTTTCTCCGGCGCGGGCACCGGCGGCTTCCACGCGACTGCGTCGAGCGCGTGGTCGGGCGCGCGCCTGGCGGCGTCCTCCACGAGCCTGCTCAGCGCGCCGGCGGCGATCGCTTCCCGCAAGGTCGGATAGTCCTTGAAGCGCGACGAGAGGTCGACGATGCCGGTGTCGGTGACCGCGCCATAGCTGGTGGCGCCGTTGACGGAATAGGTGGCGAGGCGAGGGGCAGTCATCGGCAATCCAATCATTGGTGTCGTCCCGGCCAAGCGAAGCGCGAGCCGGGACCCATAACCACAGGCTTCACATTATGGCACGCGGGGCGACGATCTTCGCAACAACGTGGGTCGGTGGTTATGGGTCCCTGCTTTCGCAGGGACGACGGGTGAACAGTATCTCGTATCAGTCCGCTACCAGCACGTCGGCCACGAATTTCGGCTCGCGCACGGCCTGGCCCGAAAACGGCGAGCCCTGCTCGAACCAGGAGCGCGGGGCGGGCGCGCCCCACAGCGTCTGGCGGCGGGGATCGCGCAGCGACCAGCGCAGCGGCTCGTGGTCGTGATCTCCCGTGAAGTAGTCGCTGGTGTAGAGCTCGAGGCGGTGTCCGTCGGGATCGCGCACATAGAGGAAGAACGCGTTCGAGATGCCGTGGCGTCCCGGCCCGCGCTCGATGTTCTTGAGGTAGCCGGAGGAGGCCATCACGTCGCAGAGATGCACGATGTTCATCGCGGTCGGTACCCAATAGGCGAAATGGTGCAGGCGCGGACCCTTGCCGTTGGTAATGGCGAAATCATGGACGTTGCCCTTGCGATGCATCCAGGCCGCGGCGATGCGCCCGTTCGGGCCGTCCTCCTCGGCGTATTCGGTGAGGCGGAAGCCGAGCCGGGCGTAGAATTCCATCGTGTCCTGCACCTCGGCAGCGAAGACGTTGAAATGATCGAGCCGCTGCGGATGGCAGCCCCGGTAGAGGTCGTAGCGGCGCAGCAGATGCGGCCGCCGGTCCATCGAGGCGTAGAGCTCGATCTGGAAGCCGAAGGGATCGGTGAACTGCAATGTGCGGGCCTGGAACGGCTGATCGACGAAGGCGTAGGCCAGGCCGTTCTCGGAGAGAAAGGCGGCTGCCTTGTCGAGATCCTTGTCGTTGCCGACCTTGAAGCCGAGCCGCGCGCAGGCCGGCGCTGCCGCCTTGCGCAGCACCAGCGAGTGATGCTGGTGCTCCTCGCTGGCGCGCAGATACACCGACTTGTCGTCGCGGTCCTCGATGTGGAGGCCGACTGTCTTTTCGTAGAAGGCGGCGCTCTTGTCGAGATCCGTGACGTCGAGCACGGCATGGCTGCTGCGGATGATGTTGAACGGCGGATCGAAAACGTGTGTCGGAACGGGCATCGGTGTTTCCTCAATTTGTGTCCGTCATTCCGGGATGGTCCGAAGGACCAGACCTGGAATCTCGAGGTTCCGGGTTCGCCGCTACGCGCCACCCCGGAACGACGTGCAATCAAATTCCCAGTTTCTGAATCTTGTGCGTGCCCCGCGCCAGCGAGACGTGCTTGGTTTCCATGTAGAAGTCGAACGAGTAATCGCCGCCGTCGCGGCCGATGCCCGAGGCCTTCATGCCGCCGAACGGCGTCGGCAGATGGCGGACGTTCTCCGAGTTCAGCCAGATCATGCCGGCCTCCAGCGCATCGGCCACGCGCAGCGCCCGGCCCATGTCGTTGGTCCAGACATAGCCGGTGAGGCCGTAGCGGGTGTCGTTGGCGATCTCGATCGCGTCCGTCTCGTCGCGGAACGGGATCACGGTCAGGAACGGGCCGAACACCTCCTCCTGCGCGACGCGCATCTTGCCATGCGCGCCGGTCACCAGCGTCGGCTCGACATAATGTCCGCCGCCGGGCCCGTCATAAGCCTTGCCGCCGACCGCGATCGTCGCGCCGTCCTGGCGCGCGACGTCGAAATAGGAGCAGACTTTTGCGAGGTGCCGCTCATGGATCAGCGGCCCGATCTCGGTGGCGGGATCCAGCGGATGGCCGACCTTCAACGCCTTCACGCGCGCGGCCAGCTTCTCCACGAATCTCTCGGCGATGCTCTGCTGGATCAGCAGGCGGCTCGAGGAGGTGCAGCGCTCACCGTTGAGCGAGTAGATCATGAACACGACGGCATCGAGAGCGCGGTCGAGATCGGCGTCGTCGAACACGATGACGGGGTTCTTGCCGCCGAGCTCGAAATGCACGCGCTTCAGGGTCGGTGCACCCTGCATCATGATGGCCGAGCCCGTCGCGCTTTCGCCGACGAAGCCGATCGCCTTGATGGCGGGATGCTCGGTCAGCGCCTTGCCGGCCTCTTCACCGAAGCCGTGGACGGTATTGAGCACGCCGTCGGGCACGCCGGCCTGTTTTGCGAGTTTGACCAGCAGATCGGCGGTCACCGGCGACCATTCGGCCGGCTTGTGCACGACGGTGCAGCCCGCAGCCAAGGCTGGCGCGATCTTCCAGGTCGAGAGCATGAACGGCGTGTTCCACGGCGTGATCACGCCGACGGGGCCGATCGGCACGCGGGTCGAGACGTTCCAGTGCTCGTCGCTCGGCGTGTTGAGGCCGTCGCGCGCCTCCGCGCATTTGTCGGCGAAGAAGCGGAAATTCTCGGCGGCGCGGATCGCGGCCTTGGCCATGAAACGACAGGCCTGGCCGGTATCGATGCATTCGAGCACCGCGATGTCCTCGGCATTGTCTTCGATCGCATCGGCCACGCGATTCAGCAGCTTGCGCCGCATCGCCGGTCCCATGTCGCGCCAGGACTTGAAGGCCTTGGACGCGGCAGTCGCGGCACGGTCGATATCCTCGGCATTGCCGCGCGCGACGGTCGCCAGCACCGTGCCGTCGATCGGCGATTTCGTCTCGAAGGTCTGCCCGGAGGCCGCCGGCACGATCTTGCCGTCGATCACATGGCCGATGCCTTCGGCTTTCAAGCTTGCAAGCAGCGGGCCGGCGCGATCGCGGTTGGCTTGGAATACGTCGGCTGACGATTTCGCGGCGGCTTTATCCATTGACCGTCTCCACCTTCAGGGCGTCGTGGATGTTGTTGCGCTTCCAGCTGGTGTCCTTGTCATTGATCTGCATGTCGAACGACAGGGCGAACCTGCTGGCGGCGAAGACGGGATCGAGATGTTTCGAGAGCGCCTGGAAGATTTGCTCGCCGGCCTTCCGGCGCGTTTCGAGATCGCGGCCCTCGCCGATGCGCAGCACCATGTCGAGAAAGCCGTAATCCTGGCGGGCGTCCGCGATCGCATAGTGCTCGCACCTGACGGCGCGAACGCGGATGCCGCCGAGCGGGAAGATGCCGGTCTCGACCGCGGCCTTGCGGACCAGTTCGACCGTCGCGCCCATGTCGACGACATCGTCGAGATTGGCGGAGTATTCAAGCGTGAAATGCGGCATGCAGCGCTCCTGCTGAAGGCGTCAAGCGAAGTAGCAACTCACCGAGCCGTAGGCGCCATAATCGGCCTGAATTGTGTCGCCCTTGCGGGTCTCGATCGGACGGATGAAGGATCCCGCGAGCACGACCTGGCCGGGCTCCAGCGCAAGGCCAAGCGGCGCGATCTTGTTGGCGAGCCAGGCCACGGCCGCGGCGGGATGATTGAGCACGCCGGCGGCAAGGCCGGTCTCCTCGACCTCGCCGTTGCGGAACAACAGCGCGCCGATCCAGCGCAGGTCGGCGTCCAGCGGGCGGATCGGCCGGCCGCCGAGCACGATGCCGGCATTCGCCGCATTGTCGGCGATGGTGTCGAAAATCTTTCGCGTCGCTTTCGTGGTCGGATCGACGCGTTCGATGCGCGTATCCAGGATCTCCAGCGCCGGCACGACGAAATCGGTGGCGTTGAGGACGTCGAACATTGTGCAGTTCGGCCCGGCCAGGCGATGCTTCATGATGAAGGCGAGTTCGGCCTCGACGCGCGTTGCGATGAAGCGCTCGGTCGGAACGATCCCGCCATCGGCAAAGAACATGTCGTCGAGCAGCACGCCGGAATCCGGCTCGTCGATATTGAGCGCGCTCTGCATCGCCTTCGAGGTCAGGCCGATCTTGTGGCCCCTGACGATGCGCCCTTCCGCGATCTTGACCTCGACCCAGGCCTTCTGAATCGCGTAGGCATCGGCGATGGTGATGCGGGGGTATTCCAGCGAGAGCTGGCGGATTTGCTTGCGGGTCTTTTCCGCGCCGTCGAGCCGTTCGGCTGCACCGCGGATATCGTCCTTGGAGAGGGCCATGCGTGCTACACAAAAGTGGATGCCGGGAGATGATTAACATGTTAAGTGAATTCCCGCAAACTGAATCAGGGCATGCTGCGACGCAAAAATTTGTTGCGCAGGATTAGGTAATGGCGCGCAAAAATTCGAACGACATTCAGCCCGGGCAGGGCGACGACGCGGCGGCGCGACGGACCCCGATGCGCGACTTCTCGCGCTCGCTGCCGATGTCGCTGCTGCGGGCGCGCGAGGCGGTGATGCGGCAGTTTCGGCCCTCGCTGCGCGAGCACGGCTTGACCGAGCAGCAATGGCGCATCCTGCGCGCGCTCGCTTCCATCGAGGCGGTCGAGGTCACGGAACTCGCGCGCACGGCGTTCCTGCTCGGGCCGAGCCTGTCGCGCATCCTGCGCGATCTCGAAGGCCGCGCGTTGATCGAGCGCAAGGCGGCGGAGAACGACGCGCGGCGCGCGGTGGTCTCGATCTCCGCCAAAGGGTTGAAGCTGATCGAGGCGGTTGCGCCGACGTCCGAAGCGATCTACGCGGAGATCACGCGCCGGTTCGGCGCACGCAAGCTTGCCGAATTGCAGGAGATGCTCGGCGAACTCGAAGCGAGCCTGGCCGGAATGGGCTCGTCCGATGACGCCGAAGTCGAGGCTGACGAGTAGCTGCGATCATGCGCGGCATTCGCCCTCAGGCCATGTAGGGCACGCGCGAAATCACGTTGATGGCGCGGAATTCGGCAATCCAGCCCGCAACCTTCGAGTGGGACCATTCGATATGGCGGCGCAAGATGGCTGCCGCCGCGTCGCCGTCCCGCGCGCGCAAAGCCTCGATGATCACCAGATGCTCGTCCATGAAGGAATCGATCTGCGGCGCGGTCAGGGCGACCTGGATGTGCTTGCCGATCACGAACGCACAATGGGTGCGCTTGAGCGCTTCGATCATCTCGCGATTGGCGCCGTAGCCCAGGCAGCGGATATGGAGGTCGCCTTCGATCTCATCGAGTTCGCCGACGCCGACGCGGTCGCGGTGCTGGATCCCCTCGCGCAGCCGCTCCGCCATCCGGTCGAGCAGGGCGGCAGGAATCGTCGCCGTCGCGGATTTGAGGAGCAGCGGCTCGAGCGTTGCGCGCACCTCGAAGATGTCGCGGAGGCGATCCTCGTCCAACGGCACCACGTACCAGTGCGCCTTGGCGCCCTTCTCGAGGATGCCGATCGCCTGCGCACGCAGCAGCAGGTTGCGCGCCACCGTGCGCCCCACCCGGAAATGCCGCGCCAATGCGAGCTCGCTGACGCGGAAGCGTCCGAACAGCGACCGGTAAATGATCTCACGTTCGAGCTTGTAGTAGAGCGTATCCCAGGCGTCGCTGCGCACGGCGTCGACGGGGCCGTCGGTCAGCCCGAACATTTCCGGTGTGATCGGGACGCGCCGAGGGTCGACCTTGCGCTTGCCGGCGATGACGCCGCGACCATCGAACCGGCGCACCAGACCGATATGCTCGAGCTGTTCGAAAGCCTGCCGCACCGGAGAGCGGCTGGAGCCGAACAAGGTCGCGATCGCCGATTCGGAGAGGACCGTTCCGGGTGGAACGTCGCCGGCCCGGATGTGCTTTGCCAATGCGCTCTTGATCAGCGCGTAAGCCGGCTGTTTTCGTCTGGTTTGCGATTTCGCTCGTGGAATCGACATGGAATGGCTGCCCGCTGGCCACACTATCACGTGATCGCGTCATGGTCGCTCGTAGCAGGCATTTACGCACCTCTGCCAGCGAACTTTTGACTATTGCGTGCAATGTGCAATCATGTTTAGCTGGATCAAACGCCAGATTGATGGTCGCCGTTGTACGTCTTGTGCACTGCAGCGGCGCTCACGTTTGCTCGTCGCGCCGTTTGATGGCTGCGGATGGGCCGACAGATCGACGCGTCCGCTCGTCTCAACGCAGCCGACAGCAAGCTCGGCGCATCACAGGGAGGATGGAATGAAACTGACGAGACGTGAGTTTTCCGCCGGTTTGGCGGCAGGTCTCGCTGCACCGGCGCTGATGCGCAGCGCTTGGGCGCAGGGTGCGACGATCAAGATCGGCATGTGCGTGCCGGTGACCGGACCCGCCGCGGAGCAGGGGCTGTGGGCCCAGAACGGCGCCAAGCTGGCGCTGGCCGCGGTTAACAAGGCCGGCGGCGTGCTCGGCAAGCAGGTCGAGCTCGTCATCGAGGATGATCAGACCACCAATCCGGGAATCGTGCTGGCATTCTCCAAGCTCGCCGCGCAATCCGACATCGTTGCATTCCTCGGCTCGATCCGTTCGACCCAGGTGCAGGCGATGGCGCCCGACGTAATCAAGGTCGGCAAGCCTGTGATGATCGGCGGCACCAATCCCGATCTCACCCATTCCGGCAATCCCTGGCTGTTCCGCTTCCGTCCGAACGACAATTATTCCGGCCGCGTGATCGCCGACTTCGGCGTCAACACGCTCGGCAAGAAGAAATGGGCGATCGTGCATTCCACCGACGCCTTCGGTACCGCAGGGGGCAAGGCGCTGTCCGAAGCGCTGACCAAGCTTGGCGCGCCGCCGGTGCTTGACCAAGGCTATGCCAACCAGAGTCAGGACTTCACCCCGGTCGTGCTGGCCGTGAAGCAGTCCGGCGCTGACGTGCTCGGCACCTACTTCACCTTCGAGAACGATCTCGGCATCTTCGCCCGCCAGCTGCGCCAACTCGGCGTCAATATCCCCTGGGTCGGCTCGCCCTCGGTGGTGGCGGTCTCCTCGACCAAGCTCGCCGGCCCCGCGCTGTTCAACACCTACGGTGTCGCCGACTTCGCCGAGGATTCGAGCGATGCCGCGAAGGCGTTCGGCAAGGCCTATCGCGATGCCTACAAGACCGCGCCCGACAACCAGAGCGCCTGGCCGTACGATGCGATCACCATCCTGTCGGCGGCGATCAACAAGGCCGGCTCGACCGATCCGAACAAGATCCGCGACGCCATCCTTGCGACGCAGAAGTTCGCCGGCGCCGAGGGCGAGTACAATTTCGACAAGAACGGCGACGGTCTGCACGGCTACAATGTCGTGAAGAACGACAAGGGCAAGATCGTCTACGACAAGCATATCGACTTCAACGATTGATAGCGGTTCGGCCTCTCCGGGTCGCCTCGGAGAGGCCGTTCGTTCGCGACACAATTCTCAGATCGAGCGCTCGTCATGGATCTCGTCCTCCAACTGCTCTTTACCGGAATCGGCATTGGCGCGGTCTACGCGCTGGTCGCGCTCGGTTTCGTGCTGATCTTCCGTGCCACCAACGTAGTGAACTTCGCGCAAGGCGAGTTCTCGATGGTGGCCGCCTATCTGATGGTGGTGTTCTCGGTCGATCTCGGCTGGCCTTACTGGCTGTCGTTCCTGATTGCGCTCGCCGGCATGGCGTTGTTCGGCGTCATCTTCAATCTCGGCGTCTACTATCCACTGCGCAATCGCACCTATCTGCCCGTGATCATCGCCACCATTGGTGCCTCGATCCTGCTGTCGAATTCGGTGCTTGCGATCTATGGCCCGCAGCCGCAGGTGCTGCAGGGCTGGTTCGATACGCCCGGCATTCAGCTCGGCCCGGTCTATCTCGACAGCCAGTATCTTCTGATCATCGGCGTCACGATCCTCTTGGTGCTGTTCAATTTCTGGTTCTTCGAGAAGACGCTGCTCGGCAAGAAGCTGCAGGCGACCTCGCAGGACAAGGAAATGGCCTCGCTGCTCGGCATTTCCGTTTCCACCATGATCATGATCACCTTCATCTATTCGGCCGTGCTCGGCGGTCTCGCCGGCATCCTGGTCGCGCCGGTGCTGTTCGTCTCGATCCAGATGGGCTCGACGATTGCGCTGAAGGCGTTTGCCGCGACCATCATCGGCGGCTTCGGTGACGTCGCCGGCGCCATCGTCGGCGGCCTCGCGCTCGGCGTCATCGAGACGTTCGGTGCAGCCTACATCTCGGTGCCATACAAGGACGGCTTTGCTTTCCTGGTGCTGATCGCTTTCCTGGTGTTCCGGCCGCAGGGCATCTTCGGCGAACGTGTCGCGGAGAAAGCATGAGCGCCACCGACAACATGATCCCCGCGCCGGCCGTGCGCTCGAAGCCGTTGATCATCCGCCATCTGCCGTACTTCATCGGCGCCGCGGTGCTGGTGGCGCTCGCCGCCGGCATGCAGTTCGACGGTTACATCCTCAACATCCTGCTGCAGGCCACGACCTTCTCGATCGCGGTGTTCGGGCTGTCGGTCGTGCTCGGCCTGTGCGGCCAGATCAACCTCGCGCAGGCCGCGTTCTTCGGCTTCGGCGCCTATGCGGTCGGGCTCGGGACCGCGGATCTGCATCTGAACTTCTGGCTCTGCCTGGTTGGCGCCTGCGCGATCACGCTGATCGCCGGCGCGTTCCTCGGCATGTCGACGCTCAGATTGGGCGGGCACTACCTTGCGATGGTGACGATCTCGTTCCAGCAGATCGTGACGCTGGTGATGATCAACGCCATCGGCGTGACCCACGGGCCGGACGGCGTTGCCAATATTCGCCGGCCGGAGCTGTTCCAGTCCTCGCAGAGCTATCTGGCCTTCTGCGTCGCGATGCTCGCGATCGTCGGCTATCTGGTCTGGCATCTGCCGGACACCAAGCTCGGCCGCGCCATGCGCGCGGTGCGCGACAACGAGCTTGCGGCGGGCGTCAACGGCATCGACGTGTTCCGCACCAAGATCTACGCCTTCGGGCTCTGCGCGTTGCTCGGCGGTCTGGCCGGCGGTCTGTTCGCCGGCGGCTTCGCCTATGTCAGCCCGGATCAGTTCTCGTTCGCGGAATCGATCGTGTTCCTGACCATGTCGCTGCTCGGCGGCGTGGCCTCGCCGATCGGCTCGGTGATCGGTACGGGCCTCTTGATCCTGATCCCGGAATGGCTGCGCTTCCTCAAGAGCGTGCCCGGACTTTATCTGGCGATCTATGGCCTGTTCGTGATCCTGATCATCCGCTTCATGCCCGACGGTATCTGGGGTTTTGTGTCGGACGCATTCACGCGCTGGCGTGCGCACACCAAGGCGCCGCCGGCCGCGGCGGCCTTGCAGCTCAAGCCGGCGACGTCAGGCGGCGACATCGTGCTCGAAGTGACCGGGCTCTCGAAGCATTTCGGCGGCCTCAAGGCGGTGGACGGCGTCGATATCGCGGTGAAGCGCGGCGGCGTGCACGCGCTGATCGGGCCCAACGGCTCCGGCAAGACCACGACGCTGAACGTGCTGTCCGGTCTCTACAAGGCGACCGCGGGCAGGATCGTGCTCGACGGCACCGACATCACCAATATGGCGCCGCATCAGCGCACGGCGGCGGGCCTCGGACGCACCTTCCAGAACATCCGCCTGTTCCGTTCGATGACCGCGCTGGAGAATGTCGAGATCGGCGCCGAACGGCCCGGCAACACCATGATCGGGAAGGGCGAGGACGCGCTGACCGAGCGCGCGATGGAGGCGCTGACCTTCGTCGGGCTCGGCAACCGCGCCAACGAATTGATCTCGAGCTTCTCTTACGGCCACCAGCGCCTGATCGAGATCGCGCGGGCGCTGGCGTCGAACCCGACGCTGCTGCTGCTCGACGAGCCGGCGGCCGGCCTCAACTCGACCGAGAAGCTCGAGCTGCATGAGCTGCTCAAGCGCATCGCAGCCCAGGGCCTCACGATCCTGATCATCGATCACGACATGACGCTGGTCTCGGAAGCCGCCCAGCACATCACCGTGCTGAACTTCGGACGCCGCATCGCGGATGGCGAGTCCATGGCGGTGCTGCGCCATCCCGACGTCGTCTCCGCCTATCTCGGGAGCGAATGATGCCGCTGCTCGAAATCCGCAATCTCGTGGTCCGCTACGGCGAGATCGAGGCGCTGCGCGGCGTCACCATCGCCGTGGAGCAGGGCCAGGTGGTCACGCTGCTCGGCGCCAACGGCGCCGGCAAGTCGACCACGTTGCGCGCGATCTCAGGCCTCGCCAAGCCCGCCTCCGGCGACATTATGTTCGACGGCCACTCGATCGCGGGCCTCGGGCCGGAAGCGATCGTCCGGCTCGGCATCTCGCATGTGCCGGAAGGCCGCCGCGTGTTTCCGGGCCTCACCGTGAAAGAGAACATCATGCTCGGCGCGTCGAACCGGAAGGTGTCGGCGTCGCAGATCTCGCGCGAGGCCGACGCGATGTTCGACCTGTTTCCGGACATCCGCGCCTTTTCCAACGCGCTCGGTTGGACGCTGTCGGGCGGCCAGCTGCAGATGGTCGCGGTGGCGCGCGGCCTGATGGCCAAGCCGCGGCTGTTGCTGCTCGACGAACCGTCGCTCGGGCTGGCGCCTGTCATCGTGCAGGCGGTGTTCCGCATCATTTCGCAGATCAGGAAGGACACCACGGTCTTGCTCGTCGAGCAAAATGCGCGCATGGGACTCTCGGTCGCCGATCACGGCTTCGTCCTGGAAACGGGGCGGATCGTGTTGGGCGGCAAGCCCGACGAATTGTGGGGCAATGAAGCCATCGCCGCGGCCTATCTCGGCGGCCACGCCAAGACCCACGCCTGACAACGTCCTGTGCTTTACTGAGCGAGCTGGTTTTTCATGGTCACCATCAAGGTCGATAACCTCATCAACTTCGTGTCCGAGGTGTTTTCCCATTCGGAGTCCTCTCCGGAAGAGGCGAAGCGCATCGCGACCTATCTGACGACAGCGAACCTGACCGGCCATGACAGCCATGGCGTGATCCGCGTTCCCGTCTATATCCGCTGGCAGAAGACCGGCTCGGTCGTCCCAAATCAGAGCGCGGAGGTCGTGCTCGACACGCCCTCGCTCGCGGTGATCGACGGCAAGTTCGGCTACGGCCAGACCGTGACGCCGCAGGCGATCCGGATCGGCATCGAGAAATGCAGGAAGGCCGGGCTTGCCGCGGTCGCGCTGCGCAACGCCGGTCATATCGGCCGCGTCGGCGATTGGGCCGAGATGGCCGCCGCCGAAGGTCTCATCTCCATGCATTTCGTCAATGCCGCGGGCTCGCTGCTGGTCGCGCCGTTCGGCGGCGTCGAGAAGCGGCTGTCGACCGCGCCGTATTGCGTCGGCATCCCGCGCGAGGGCCAGGACCCGATCGTGCTGGATTTTGCGACCTCGGTCATCGCCGAGGGCAAGGTGCTGGTCGCGAGCCGCGGTGGCAAGAAGCTGCCGAAGGGCGCGCTCGTGGATTCCGACGGCACGCTGAGCGAGGATCCGCACGTGCTGTATGGTCCGTACACGCCGGACGGACCGCGCGACCACACCAAGGGAACCGGCGCGATCCGCGCCTTCGGCGATCACAAGGGCTCGGGTCTTGCCTTCATCTGCGAACTGCTCGGTGGCGCGTTGACCGGCACCGGCGCGACGTCGTCAGACCGGCGCTTCGCCAACGGCATGATGGCGTTCTACATCGACCCCAAGGTGATCGACACCAGCAATTTCTTCGACGGCGAAATCACCCGCTACACCGATTTCATCCGCGCCACCAAGCCGATCGCGGGCACGGATTCGGTGCTGATTCCGGGCGATCCGGAGCGAAAGACCCGCGCTGAGCGGACCCGGAACGGCATCCCCTTGCCGGATGACACCTGGGCGGCAATAGTGAACACCGCCCGCGAGGTCGGCGTCAGCGAAGTCTCTATCCAGCGGGCGACCAGCTGAAGGCTCGTCCCCCAATAAACCGCAAAGGGAAACGCGATCAATGGCAAACAAGGTCAAGCAAGTCTGGGCATCGGGCAAGGCGGTCGTCAACGCGTGGCTTGCGATACCCTCCGGCTTCTCGGCCGAGATGATCGCGCAATGCGGCTTCGACAGCGTCACCGTCGACATGCAGCATGGCGTACAGGATTATCTGTCGATGGTGCAGTGCTTCCAGGCCATGGACAAGCATCCGATCACGCCGATGGTCCGCGTGCCCTGGAACGAGCCCGGCATCATCGGCAAGGTGCTCGACGGCGGCGCCTATGGCGTGATCTGCCCGATGGTCAACACGCCGCAGGAAGCCCGGAACCTCGTCTCGTATTCCAAATATCCGCCGAAGGGCGTCCGCTCCAACGGCCCGATCCGCGCCGGCATGTACGGCACTGCCGGCTCCTACCAGAAGACGGCCAACGACGAGATCGTGCTGCTGCCGATGATGGAGACCCGGACCGCGGTCGAGAACATGGAAGCGATCCTCGATGTCGAAGGCATCGACGGGGTCTATATCGGCCCGTCCGATCTCGGCTTCTCCTACGGCCTCGAGCCCAAGCTCGATCGTACCGAACCAGAGATCCTCGCGATCTACGACAAGATCATCAAGGAGTGCGGCAAGCGCGGTCTGAACCCGGGCATCCATTGCAGCGGCGCGGAAGGCGCGGCGCGCGCCATCAACATGGGCTTCAAGCTGGTGACGCTGTCCAACGAGGTCGGCCTGATGACGACCTACGCCAAGATGCAGGTCAACGCGACCCGCAAGGATTCAGGCGGCAAGGCCTGAGCTCTGTCCGCGATGTTAGCTCTGCTCCCTCGCCCCGCTCTCTTGTCCACCGAAGCCCGCCTTCGGGCGAAGGCGGATGCGGGGAGAGGGTTGGGGTGAGGGGCCTCTATCCGGCGAGCACCATCGTTGTAAGTGACATCGTGCCTCGCCCCTCACCCGGATCGCTGACGCGATCCGACCTCTCCCCGTAAAGGACGGGGAGAGGTGAAGAAAACACCAAGGAGAGCTCCCATGGCCTCGGCACAAGTGATCCGCCTGCACGCCGACGACAGCGTCCTGATCGCGCGCGCGAGCCTGCCGCCGGGGCTGGAGGTCGCCGATGGCGTGACCACGGTCGATCGCATCCCCTCCGGCCACAAGGTCGCGATCAAGCCGATCGCCGAGGGCGAGCCGATCAAGCGCTACGGCCAGATCATCGGCTTTGCCACGGTGCCGATCGCGCCGGGCCAGCACGTACACGTGCACAATTGCGGCATGGGTGATTTCGCCAAGGACTACGCCTATTGCGCTGACGTCAAGCCGACGCCGAACTTCGACCTGCCGGCGACCTTCGAAGGCATCCGCCGCCCGGACGGCCGCGTCGCCACGCGCAACTATATCGGCATCCTCACCTCGGTGAATTGCAGCGCGCATGTCGCGAGCCTCGTCGCCGACGTCTTCAAGAAGAATCCCTTCACCGGCGACAACCCGCTGGCCGATTTCCCCAACGTCGACGGCGTGGTCGCGCTGACCCACAAGACCGGCTGCGGCATGACGCAGAACGAGCCCTTGGCGCTGCTCCGCCGCACGCTCGGCGGCTATGCGCGGCACGTCAATTTCTCCCATGTCATCGTGCTCGGCCTCGGCTGCGAGGTGAACCAGATCGGCGGTCTGATGGAAGAGCAGAAGCTCGCCGGCCGCCTGCGCGCGATGGACATTCAGGAGGTCGGCGGTACCCGCAAGACGGTGGAGGCGGGCATTGCCTTCGTGCGCGAGGCGCTGGCCGACGCCAACAAGGTCAGGCGGGAAACGGTGCCGGCCAGCGAGCTCACCGTGGCCCTGCAATGCGGCGGCTCGGACGGCTATTCCGGCGTATCCGCCAATCCCGCGCTCGGCGCAGCGAGCGACCTCATCGTGCGCCATGGCGGCACCGTGATCCTGTCGGAGACGCCGGAGACCTACGGCGCCGAGCACCTGCTCACGCGCCGCGCCGTCAGCCGCGAGGTCGGCGAGAAGCTGGTCGATCTCATGCGCTGGTGGGACGAGTACACGGCGCGCGAAGGCGCCGAGATGAACGCCAATCCCAGCCCCGGCAACAAGGCCGGCGGTCTCACCACGATCCTGGAAAAGTCGCTCGGCGCGATGGCCAAGGCCGGCACCACCAACCTCGTGGAGGTACTGCGCTACGCCGAGCCCGTCACCAAGAAGGGCTTCGTCTTCATGGACACGCCCGGCTACGATCCGGTGGCTGCGACCGGGCAGGTCGCCGGCGGCGCCAATCTGGTCTGCTTCACCACGGGCCGCGGCAGCGTGTTCGGCTGCAAGCCGGCGCCCTCGATCAAGCTCGCCACCAACACGCCCATGTACAAGCGAATGGAAGATGACATGGACGTCAATTGCGGCACCATCCTCGAAGGTGAGGAGAGCGTCGCGCAGTGCGGCCAGCGCATCTTCGATCTCGTCCTCAAGACCGCTTCGGGACAGCCGACCAAGAGCGAGAGCTTCGATTTCGGCGGCGCCGAGTTCGCGCCCTGGGTGCTCGGCGCGACAATGTAGTTTAGAGCCACGATCTAGCCCTTCACTCCGCCGTCGTCCCTGCCGAGTGCGCTATTGCGCACGGAGCAGGGACCCATAACCACCGGCCGTAGTGTGTGCAAGGCATCCGCCACCTTCTTTCATCAATAGGATCACGCGGTATGGGTCCCTGCTTTCGCAGGGACGACGAGGAAGTACGTTGGCGAATGCAGCTTCCCGGACTACGCTGCCCCTCCATCCGGAGCTACGGATGGGGCGGAGGAAGCATGCGTGCGCGTCGGTTGGGAATTGTCGGATGCATCGCATTTCTCGCCGCTTTGAGCCTCGGCGTCGGTTCGGCTGACGCCGCAACCATAGTCGCGCTTGGCGCGAGCAATACCTACGGCAAGGGCGTGGCGCGCAACCAGGCCTATCCCGCGCAGCTCGAAGCGATCTTGCGGGCGAAGGGATTGAACGTCCGTGTCGTGAACGCCGGCATCAACGGCGATACCACGGAAGGGATGCTGCAACGCCTGGACCGCGCCGTCCCGAACGGGACCCGTGCGGTTATTTTGCAGCCAGGCGGCAATGATCGACGCAAGGGCAGCCCAGACCGGACAGCGGATATTCAAAGTCGCCTCAGCGCCCGCGGCATCGCGGTGATCATGCTCCCTAACGGGATGCTGGGTGGACTCCCCCATCAGCCCGATGGTGTGCATTTGACCCCCGAGGGCTATCACATGCTCGCCGAGCAACTCGCGTCGCAGGTATCCGGCGCGATCGGCCGCTAGCTATCGCGTAGCCCGGATGAAGCCAACGGGTCGCGCGAATGCGCGCCCGATGACGAGCTCCGCGCAATCCGGGACTCTTCCTGCGGATGAAGACCCCGGATTTCGCTTCGCTCCATCCGGGCTACGGATCACGCCCTTACCTTGGGCACCCCATGCCCGTTGTTAGTGCTTGATGTCGACCGGCAGCGGTGTTCTGCTCAAAAAAGCTGCTGGAGCATCGCACCCCGTGTCGATCTACGTCGCACTACACCACGTCACGCACTACAAATACGACCGCCCGATCGACCTTGGCCCGCAGACCATCCGCCTGCGGCCGGCGCCGCATACGCGCACGCCGATCCTGAGCTATTCGCTCAAGGTCACGCCATCCAATCATTTCGTGAACTGGCAGCAGGATCCGCAAGGCAACTGGCTCGCGCGCTACGTCTTCCCGGAGAAGGCCACCGAGCTGAAATTCGAGGTCGACTTCACGGCGCAGATGACCGTGGTCAACCCGTTCGACTTCTTCGTCGAGCCCTATGCCGACAGTTTTCCGTTCGAGTATCCCGGCGATCTCAAGACCGAACTCGCGCCCTATCTCGAGACCGATGAGCCCGAGCCGTTGCTCGCGGCTTACCTGAAGGAGATTCCGCGCCAGGCTGACAGCACCGTCAACTTCCTGGTCGAGCTGAACGCGCAGCTGCAAAAGAAGATCAGCTACGTGATCCGCATGGAGGCCGGCATCCAGACGCCGGAGGAGACGCTTGCCGCGGGCTCCGGCTCCTGCCGCGACTCGGCGTGGCTCCTGATCCAGACGTTCCGCCATCTCGGCCTCGCCGCGCGTTTCGTTTCCGGCTATCTCATCCAGATCCGTCCCGACATCGATCCGATCGAGGGACCGCCCGAAGTCGAGAACGACTTTACCGATCTGCACGCCTGGGCCGAGGTCTATCTGCCGGGCGCGGGCTGGATCGGATTCGATGCGACCTCCGGCATGCTCGCAGGCGAGGGGCACATCCCGGTCGCCGCCACGCCGCATTATCGCTCCGCGGCGCCGATGACCGGCACCGCGGGCGTTGCCAATGTCGAGTTCGGCTTCGAGATGAGCGTCAAGCGCATCGGCGAGGCGCCGCGCATCACCAAACCATTCTCCGATGAATCCTGGGCGCGGCTCGACCGGCTCGGCGAGCAGGTCGATGCCGACCTGGGGAAAGACGATGTGCGCCTGACGATGGGCGGCGAGCCGACCTTCGTCTCGGTCGACGATCTCGAGGCGGCGGAATGGAACACCGACGCCGTCGGCCCGACCAAGCGCGCGCTCGGTGACGATCTGATCCGCCGCTTGCGCACGCGCTTCGCGCCGGGCGGCCTTTTGCATTACGGCCAGGGCAAATGGTATCCGGGCGAGAGTCTGCCGCGTTGGGCCTTCGGCCTTTACTGGCGCAAGGACGGCGTGCCGATCTGGAAGAACGCCGACCTCATCGCCGGCATCGAGAACTCGCGGAAGGCCGAGATCGCGGAGGCCCAGCGTTTCGTCGAAGTAACAGCAACCAAGCTTGGTCTCGGCGCCGACTATGCCATGCCGGCTTATGAAGACCCCGCCTTCTGGCTGCAGCGTGAGGCCGGCCTGCCGGCCAATGTCAGCCCGGCGAATTCCAAGCTGACCGATCCGGAAGAACGCGCCCGGATGGCGCGGGTGTTCGATGAGGGGCTGACCACGCCGAAAGGTTACGTGCTGCCGATCCAGCGCTGGAGCCCGCTCGGCGATCGTGTGCCGGCACGCTGGCGCAGCGAGCGCTGGAAGATCCGGCGTAGCCATCTATTCCTGTCGCCCGGCGACTCGCCGCTGGGCTTGCGGCTTCCGATCGCCTCGCTCGAATATGTGCCACCGGACGATTATCCCTACGTCGTCGAACGCGATCCGATGGCGCCGCGCGATGCGCTTTCTGACGAGCTGCAGCAGGCCTTGAAGGAGATTCCCGAACCGCTGCCGGTTCGCACCGCGATGTCGGTCGAACTCCGCGACGGCGTGCTCTGCGCCTTCATGCCGCCGGTCGAGCGCATCGAGGACTATCTCGAACTGGTCGCCGCGCTCGAAGCCACCGCGGAGGAGATGCAGCTGCAGGTCCATGTCGAGGGCTATCCGCCGCCGTTCGATCCGCGCATCGAGGTCATCAAGGTGACGCCCGACCCTGGTGTCATCGAGATCAACGTCCAGCCGGCGAAGAGCTGGCGCGACGCCGTCGACATCACGCTCGGCCTCTATGAGGACTCCGCCAAGACGCGGTTAGGCGCCAACCGCTTCCTGGTCGATGGCCGTCACACCGGCACCGGCGGCGGCAATCACGTCGTGGTCGGCGGCTCGAGCCCGCAGGACTCCCCGTTCCTTCGCCGCCCCGATCTCCTGAAAAGCCTTGTGCTGTACTGGCAGCGGCATCCGTCGCTGTCCTATTTCTTCTCCGGCCTCTTCATCGGCCCGACCAGCCAGGCGCCGCGCATCGACGAGGCCCGGCACGACAGCATCTATGAGCTCGATATCGCGCTCTCGCATGTGCCGCCGCCGGGCACCCAGGCGCCGCTGTGGCTGGTCGACCGCCTGTTCCGGCATCTGCTGGTCGACATCACCGGCAACACCCACCGTGCCGAGATCTGCATCGACAAGCTCTATTCGCCGGAGGGGCCGACCGGGCGGCTCGGCCTCGTCGAGTTCCGCGCCCTCGAAATGCCGCCCGATCCGCGCATGTCGCTGGCGCAGCAGCTCCTGATCCGGGCGCTGATCGCCAGATTCTGGCGCGAGCCGCAGGCCGGCAGGTTCGTGCGCTGGGGCACCGCGCTGCATGATCGCTTCATGCTGCCGCACTTCATCTGGGACGATTTTCTGGAGGTGCTCACCGAGCTGAAGCAGTTCGGCTACCCGTTCGAGCCGGAATGGTATCTGGCCCAGCTCGAATTCCGCTTCCCCGCCTTCGGCCGCGTCCATCATGGCGGCGTGACGCTCGAGCTGCGCCAGGCGCTGGAGCCCTGGCACGTGCTGGGCGAGGAGGGCTCGGCCGGCGGCACCGTGCGCTATGTCGACTCATCGGTCGAGCGGCTTCAGGTCAAGGCGACCGGATTCGTCGAGGGGCGCCATGTCATCACCTGCAACGGCAGACGGATGCCGATGACCGAGACCGGCCGTGCCGGCGAGGCGGTCGCCGGTGTCCGCTTCAAGGCCTGGCAGCCGGCCTCCGGCCTGCACCCGACCATCCCCGTTCACGCGCCCCTGACGTTTGATCTGATCGATACCTGGAACGGCCGCTCGCTCGGCGGCTGCGTCTATCACGTCGCCCATCCCGGCGGGCGCAGCTACGACACCAAGCCCGTCAACACCTACGAGGCCGAGGCGCGGCGGCTGGCGCGCTTCCAGGACCACGGCCACACCCCAGGTCCGATGCAACCGCCGCCCGAGGAACGCACAAATGAGTTTCCGCTGACCCTCGACTTGCGGACCCCGCTCCTGCAATAATTGTGTCAAGGGGAAGTGGAATGACCGCATCGGGTGGCCAAGGCAATAGTCAAGGCAGCAGTCAGGAAAGTAGGGCCCGTCCCGGTCAGCGCCGGATGGCGCAGTGGACCCGCGACTATGTCCGGCTGCCCGGCATTCCCGACGAGTATATTGCTGACAACGGCGCGCCGCGGCCGGTCTGGGCCCGCTTCTTCGACGCCTTTGCCGCGCTGTCGCCGGCCGATATCGAGCGCCGCTTCGCCTCCGCCGATCGCCATCTGCATGAGGCTGGCGTCACCTATCGCGCGCCGGGCGACACTTCCGACCGGATCTGGCCGCTCAGCCATCTGCCGCTGATCATCGACGCGGCGGACTGGCGCCAGCTCGCCGCCGGTGTCGCGCAGCGCGCGCAGCTTCTGGAGATGGTGCTGGCCGATCTCTACGGCGAAGGCCGCCTCGTTGCCGACGGAGCCATCCCTGCCGCTGCGATCGCCGGCAGCAGCGAGTATCTGCGCGCGGTCAGCGGCATCAAGCCGCCGGGGGGCCGCTATCTGCATCTCTATGCCGCCGATGTCGGCCGCGGCCCCGACGGCCGCTGGTGGGTGCTCGGCGACCGCACCCAGGCGCCATCGGGCGCGGGCTACGCGCTGGAGAACCGTCTGGTGCTCTCGCGGGCCTTCTCCGACCTCTACAAGTCGATGAACGTGCCGCGCGTCGCGCCGTTCTTCGAGGCGTTCCGCGACAGCCTTCGTGCGCGCGCCGACCGCGACGAGCCGCGGATCGGCGTGCTCACCCCCGGCAGCTTCAGCGAGACCTATTTCGAGCATGCGACGCTGGCGCGCTATCTCGGCTTCCTGCTGGTCGAGGGCGACGACCTCGCGGTCAGCGACAACCGCGTCCACATCCGCACCGTGGCCGGCCTGAAGCGGCTCGACGTGCTGTTGCGCCGGGTCGATTCCAACTCGCTCGATCCGCTCGAGCTCGATGCCTCCTCGCGGCTCGGGGTCCCCGGCCTGATCGACGTGCTGCGCAAGGACGGCGTCGTCGTCGCCAACATGCCGGGCTCGGGCGTCCTGGAGGCGCGGGCGCTGCTCGGCTTCCTGCCGGCGCTCAGCCGCCGCCTGCTCGGGGAAGACCTGAAGATGCCGCACATCGCGACCTGGTGGTGCGGCCAGCGCGCGGCGCGCGACGAGGTGCTGGCGCGGCTCGACGAGGTCGCGATCGAAGGCGCCTATGGCCGCGGCGTTGCGGATTTTCCCGGCAACGGACCGGTGCTCCCGGGCGAATTGTCGGCCGCGGACCGCGACCGCCTGAAGGATGCCATCAGTCATCGCGGCATCGATTATGTCGGTCAGGAGCTCGTGCGGCTGTCGACCACGCCGGTATGGGAGAACGGCCGCATCGCGCCGCGTCCGTTCGTGTTGCGGGTGTTCGCGGCGGCGACGCCGAGCGGCTGGACTGTGCTGCCCGGCGGGTTCTGCCGGATCGCCGAGCAGGCCGATGCGCGCGCGGTCTCGATGGGCGACGGTGCGCGCGCCGCCGACGTCTGGGTGGTCTCCGACAAGCAGGTCCCGACCGCGACGCTGCTGCCGGCGACCGACAAGGTGCGCATCCGCCGCATCGCCGGCGTGCTGCCGAGCCGCGCCGCCGATAATCTGTTCTGGCTCGGCCGCTATCTCGAGCGCGCCGAGGCTACCATCCGGCTGATCCGCGCGCTGTGCACGCCGCTGCGCGATCCTGCGCGCGCGAATTCGAACGGCTCGGCGCCGGCGATGCATTCGGCCGAGCGCATCCAGCGCATGCTGGTCGCCTGGGGCGCGGCCTCGCAGACCGCGCGCGCCAATCTCGCCAAGGTCGCGCTCGAAGCGCTGCAGAGCGAGGAGAAATTCGGCTCGGCGCTGTCGCTGGTGCGATCCGCGCAGCGCACCGCGACCTCGCTCCGCGAGCGGCTGTCGCCCGATGCCTGGCAGGTGATCACCGAGATGGCCGAGCGCCTCGCCATCGAGGTGGAGGACGAGGACAGCGTGCTGAGCGCCGCCGAGCTGACCTTGCAGGAGCTGGCGAGCTTTGCAGGCCTTGCGCAGGAAAACATGAACCGCGCCGCCGGCTGGCGCTTCCTCGACATCGGCCGCCGCATCGAGCGCGCCATCAACACCACGCGCTTCACCCGCCAGTTCGCCTATGACGAGGCCGGCGACGAGGATCTCGACATCCTGCTGACGCTAGTGGATTGCCAGATCACTTATCGCTCGCGCTATCTGGTGCAGCCGCTGCTCGCGCCGGTGCGCGACCTCGCCGTGCTCGACGGCTACAATCCGCGGTCGGTGGCGTTCCAGGTGACGACGCTGAACGAGCACATTGCCGCGCTGCCGAGCTTGAAGGAGCACGGCCTGATCGAGAAGCCGCAGCGGCTCGCGGTGGCGATGCAGGCGATGCTCGCGACCGCGGATGCCGAGAAGCTCGAGGTCAAGACCCTGTTCGCGCTGGAGCAGGATCTGCTCAGCCTGGCCGATGCGATCGGGCAGCACTACTTCCCGCACGGTCCCAATGCCAGCCGGCCGGAAAAGCTGACGGGGCTGGCGTGATCTACGACATCCGTCACGTCACCACCTACGAGTACGAGCATCCCGTCAGCTTCGCCCGCTGCACGCTGCGGCTGGAGCCGATTAGCGGGGACGGGCAGCAGTTGATATCGCATTCGGTCGAGATCCGTCCGAGGCCCGCGGAACGCACCGCAAGGCGCGACTTCTTCGGCACGCTCACTGAAAGCGTCCTGATCGAGACCGCGCATCGCAGTCTGCGCATCGATGCCCGCTCGCGGGTCTCGGTGTCGCGGCAGCCGCCGGCGCGCGCCGCCGCCAGTCCGCCCTGGGAAGACGTGCGTGACAATGCGTTCGAAGCGTTGAGCCTCGATGCGGCCTCGCCGGTCGGCTACGTCTTTGCCAGCGCACTGGTGCCGGTGCTACGGCCCGTGACGGCCTACGCTTCCGCGAGCTTCGTGCCCGGTAGCGGCATCCTCACCGGGGCGGCCGACCTGATGCGCCGCATCCGCAACGACTTCAAATACGACCCCAAGGCCACGGTGATCTCGACGCCGCTCGACGAGGTCTTCGACAAGCGCCACGGCGTCTGCCAGGACTTTGCCCATGTGATGATTGCAGGGCTGCGCGGGCTCGGCCTGCCGGCGGCCTATGTCAGCGGATATCTGCGCACCATTCCGCCGCCGGGCCGGCCGCGCCTGCAAGGCGCCGACGCCACCCATGCCTGGGTGTCGTTGTGGTGCGGAGCGCGCTCGGCTGGGTCGGGTTCGACCCGACCAACGATCTGATGGTCGGGAGTGACCACATCATTCTCGCCATCGGCCGCGACTTTGCCGACGTCTCGCCGGTCGATGGCGTCATCGTCGGCGCGCGCAAGCAAAAGCTCGCCGTTGCGGTCGACGTGTTGCCAGTGGAGTGAGACGGGATGGGTGCGCGGCGCGCTCGACCGCGCCAATGCAATCGCGATCAGGCGACGTGCCGCTTGCCCGATTTGTCCCACCCGATCGGGCTGACGATGACGCGGTCGCGGCCTTCACGCTTGGCTTGATAGAGTGCAAGGTCCGCGGCCTTGAGCAGATCGCGCGATGTGCGCTCGTGGTCCGGGACGAGGCAGGACAATCCGATGCTGACGGTCGGCAACTCCGGCTCGGATTCCCGCGCGGCCGCCAACTTGGCGCGGATCCGTTCGGCAATTTCCAGGGCGCTCGCCTTGCCGATGCCCGGCAGCAACACCGAAAACTCCTCGCCGCCATAGCGGGCGCCGAGATCAGTTGCACGCTTGGCGCTGCCTGCGATGCACCGTCCCACGGTGGTGAGCACGGCGTCGCCGGCCTGATGCCCGTACGTGTCGTTGTAGATCTTGAAATGATCGACGTCGATCATCAGAAGCGAGACCGGCGCCTTTGCGCGCATGCCACGGCGCCATTCGACGTCAAGGGTATCGTCGAGGCGGCGACGGTTGGCGAGGCCGGTCAGTGCATCCGTGCTCGCGAGGTGCGCGAGCCGATCTTCCGCGGCGGCCCGCCGTTTGAGAGCGGCCACCAGGTAGAACATCAGGACGATCGAGAAGCCGCAGAGCGCTGCCACCACGCTGCCGATCAGCCAGAGCTGCTGCCACCAGTCGGCATAGATGCCGTCGAGCGCAAGACCCTCGGCGATGAGCAGGCGATTGTGTCCGACCGCCTGGAAAACATAGAGCCGGCTGACATGATCGACGATCGATTTCGTGATGTAGGAGCCGGACTGCCGTGCCGGAAACTGCTTGAAGACCAGAGAGTCCTTGATGCTTTGCCCGATCTTGCTGATGTCGAACGGAGCGCGCATCAGTATGACGCCATCGCTGTTGAACAGCGCCATGCTGTCGCCGAAGCCGAAGTTCAGCTTGCGAAACAGATTGTGGAAATAGCTGAGCCGCATGCTGCCCGCGACCACGCCGGCAAAGGAGCCATCGTCATTGTTGATGCGACGGCTAAGGCTGATCAGATATTCGCCATCAGGAGTAATCCACGGAGCACTGATGAACAGGCCGCTGTCCGCTCGCGTCTGATGCGCCCGGAAGAAGTCTCGATCGGCGAAATTTGCGACCCGTGGCGTCAACGTCCTGGAATCGCGCGTGACGTCCCCCGCCGCATTCAGCACGAGGATCGAGCCGAGATCCTTGGCTGTGGCGGCGCGGTCGAACAGCACGACCTGGCGAAGCTCCGGGCTGATCTTGCCGAACTCCTGCAGCTTGACGCCGTCGGCGACCGCCTGGAGCGAGAGGTCGTAGAGGTCGATGTTGCGGTCGATCTCGCTGGCGATTGAGGCGACGAGGTTGGTCGCGCCTTCCTTCGCATGCCGATAGTCCTTGCCCGCCATCTCCCAGAGAATGGATGCGCAGATCGCCGAAAAGCAGAGAACGAGGCCGATCCCGAGTGTAAGGAGCCGTTTGGTCGGCACTGCCTTCGGCTTTGGCAAAAGCCCGTTCATTGCTCGCTTCCACTTCCCCGCGCCCTCGCGCAGCGACGCTTTTCTATGGAGGCATCAAATTGAGAAATGCGACCCGAAGCGGAGGCAATTTGTGTCCGTGCGTTGGGAGAGTCTTAACCATCCGGATTGCCGGGGCCCTGTCGCAGGGCCCCGCCACATCGCCGCTCAGGTTCCGGTCCGCTGCAGGCCGTCGGCCGCGTCGCTGCGCAGGTTGCGGAAGAACTGCTCGACCTCGCGCGACAGCGTCTCGGCGGTTGTGGTCAGATCGTTCGAGGCCGCGAGCACCAATTCCGCCGCCTTGCTGGTCTGGTCCATGTCATCGCGGAGCGAGCCGACATTGGTGACCAGGGTCTCGTTGCCCTGGGCGGCCATCTGGGCATTGGCGGAGATTTCGCGCGTCGCCGCGTCCTGCTGGCCGATCGCGCTCGCGATGTTCGCGGTGACGTTGCTGATCTCGCGCACCGCCTGACCGATCTCGCGCACAGCGGCTACCGAGTTGCGGGTCGAGGCCTGGATCATCGAGACGTTCTCGCTGATCTCGGCGGTGGCCTTCGCGGTCTGGCCCGCGAGCGCCTTCACCTCGTGGGCGACGACGGCGAAGCCGCGGCCGGCATCGCCGGCGCGCGCGGCCTCGATGGTGGCGTTCAGCGCGAGCAGATTGGTCTGCTCGGCGATCGCCTGGATCAGGCTGAGCACGCCATCGATGCGCTGCGTGGCCGCGGCGAGGCCCTCGATCTCGTTGATCGAGCGATCGGTGCGCGCACCGGCCTGATCGACTGCGCCGGACGACCGCTTGACCTGGCGGCCGATCTCCTCGACCGAGGCCGAGAGCTCTTCGGCCGCGCCCGCCACTGCCGTGACGTTGTGCGAGGCCTGCTCGGTGGCGCCTGCCGCCGCCACCGCGCGGCCGCTGGCGTCCGACGCGACGGTTGCGATGGTCTGCGCGGTTTGACGCATCGTCGCGGCGTTGTCGTGCACCGCGCGGAGCACCTCGCCGATCGTGCCACGGAACGCTTCGACGAAGGTCTCGATATGCCGGCCGCGCGCGTCGCGCGCCTCGGAATCCTGTACGACCTGCGCGTTCAGGCTGCGATTGCCGTCCATCGCTTCCTGGAAGATTTTGATGGCGCGTGCCAGTGCGCCGATCTCGTCGCTGCGCCCGACATGCGGTACTTCGACATGGTCGGTGCCCTCGGCGACGTGCTTGATCGTCGTGGTGATCTGCGACAGCGGCCGGGCCACCGAGCGGGCGATGATCAGCACGCCGAGTACCACCACAATCAAGGCCGCGGCGCCGAGGCCGGTCAGCACCAGCGCCATCGTGCGGTTGGTGTCGGTCTCCCGCGCCAGCTTCTTGCTGCGCTCGGCATAGACCTTGGACAGCGCCTCGAGGTCCTTGTTCAGCGCCGAGCGCACCGCGCGGTTGGCGTCGTTGTCGCCCCATTCGCGGCCCGCGGCTGCATTGATCTCGACGCCGCGGCGCACCAGCTCCTTGCGGAACTCGACGAACTGCTCGATGCGCTTCTTGAACACCGCGAACTGGGCGGCGTCGTCGGCCTGCACCAGGGTTTCCCAGTTTTTTACCACGCCGAGAATGCGTTCGTTGAACGCCAGCAGCCCGTCGCCGTATTTCTTCACGGCCGCCGGATCGGTCGACATGTAGATGCCGCGGGATTCCATCACCACGGCATAGACCAGCGAATTGACCCGCTCGACATTGAGTGCGGCACGGCTTGCGAGGTCGACGGCCTCGGTCAGATCGGCATTGCGCCGCGCATTGTATTCGGACAGGAAGGTGATGGCCGCGGTCAGCGCCGCAATCAGCGCAAACGTCGAGTACAGCCTGGCAGCAAGCGAGAATCGGGATGCCATTGGCGGCCGGGACATGGAGACGGGGGATGTGACGGGGGCGGGCATTGCGGGGCACTCCAAGAGGCCGGGGAGTACCTTCGGCCGATTAAAGCTTATGCAAAATTTTCATGGACAATTTCTTAACGCGCGAGTTTTGTGCAGCCGCAACCGTTAAAATCTGTAAATAATCCCAATGCCTTATCGGCAGCTTTGAGTCTGCCGGGTGCCCGCGGCTTGCGGCGGCGCCGATGATGCGCCGCCGTCATCGCCAACGGCGCCGGCACGCGGGGCGAAACCGCTGGCACGCCTTTCGCAAAGAGGTGCTAGGTTGTGCTGCCCCAGCCCGCGACGAACCTCCCATGCTCTATCGTCACACCATCGACGCCACCAATTATGCATTCGACGATCTGCGCATCCTGCTTGCCAAGGCCTCGCCGCCGCGTTCAGGCGACCGCCTGGCGGGCATCGCGGCCGACAGCGCGGAGGAGATGATCGCCGCACGGCTTGTGCTGGCGAATGTTCCGCTCAAGCAATTCCTCGATGAGCCTGTCATCCCCTATGAGGATGACGAAGTCACCCGCCTGATCCTCGACAGCCACGACGTTGCCGGCTTTCTGCCGGTGTCGTCGCTCACCGTCGGCGGATTCCGCGACTGGCTGCTGTCGGATGCCGCCGGCGGGGAAGCGATCAAGAAGATCTCGCCCGGCATCACGCCGGAGATGGCGGCCGCAGTGTCAAAGCTGATGCGCAACCAGGATCTGATCCTGGCGGCGCGGAAATGCGAGGTCACCACCGCTTTCCGCAACACCATCGGGCTGAAGGGGCGGATGAGCACGCGGCTCCAGCCGAACCATCCGTTCGACGACGCCAGGGGCATCACCGCCTCAATCCTTGACGGCATTTTGCTGGGGGCCGGCGATGCCTGCATCGGCATCAATCCTGCAAGCGACGATCCGAAGGTCATCGGCACCCTGCTGCGGCTGTTGGACGACATCATCACGCGGCTCGAGCTTCCGACGCAGGGATGCGTGCTGACCCATGTCACGACCACGCTCGGACTGATCGGGCAGGGGCTGCCGGTCGATCTCGTGTTCCAGTCGATCGCCGGTACCGAGGCCGCCAACCGCAGTTTCGGCATCGACCTCGCGCTCCTGAAAGAGGCGCAGCAGGCCGGGCTGTCGCTGCGGCGCGGCACCGTCGGGCAGAACGTGATGTATTTCGAGACCGGCCAGGGCTCGGCGCTGTCGGCGGGCGCCCATCACGGGGTCGACCAGCAGACCTGCGAGGCGCGCGCCTATGCGGTCGCCCGCGCGTTTGCCCCGCTCCTCGTCAACAGCGTGGTCGGCTTCATCGGCCCGGAATATCTCTATGACGGCAAGGAAATCATCCGGGCTGGACTGGAGGATCATTTCTGCGGCAAGCTGCTCGGCCTGCCGCTCGGGGTCGACATCTGCTACACCAACCATGCTGAGGCGGACCAGGACGACATGGACAACCTCCTGACGCTGCTCGCCGCTGCCGGCGTCACCTTCATCATGGGCGTCCCCGGCGCCGACGACGTCATGCTGAACTATCAGTCGACATCGTTTCACGATGCGCTCTATGTCCGCGACCTGTTCGGCCTGAAGCGGGCCCCCGAATTCGACGACTGGCTCGCGCGCGTCGGCCTTGCCGGGCAGGACTTCCGCCTCCTTGCCGATGCGGGGCGGTTGCCCGATCTCGCTGTCAGGCTGCTGACCTGAGGGGGATAGCAGAAATTCTGCAGAGCAACTATCTCGCCGATGTGACGTTAGTAAGTGCCACAATGTTGAAGAATTTCTGGCCCAGCGTTCCACGCCATGGTTAGATTTGCGGGTGCTTCGGGGTCGATTGATGAGAGCTGAGGGCATAAAGACAGTTCGGCGTATCCTCTGCGTCTTTCCGCGCTATACGTCGTCCTTTGGGACCTTCGAGCACGCCTACCCCCTCACTGACGGCGTCAAGGCGTTCATGCCGCCGCAGGGCCTGCTGCTGATCGCCGCATACCTTCCCGAGAACTGGCCGGTGCGTTTCATCGACGAGAACCTGCGCCGGACGACGAAGGAGGAATTCGAATGGGCGGAAGCGGTCTTCGTCAGCGGCATGCACATCCAGCGCCAGCAGATGAACGACATCTGCCGCCGCGCCCATGAATTCGACCTGGTGGTCGCGATCGGCGGCCCGTCGGTGAGTGCTTGCCCGGACTACTATCCCTCATTCGACTACCTCCACGTCGGCGAGCTCGGCGATGCGACCAATGAACTGATCAAGCGTCTGGCTGATGATACCAGCCGTCCCGAAGAGCAGGTGGTGCTGACGACCGTCGACCGGCTGCCGATGACGGAGTTTCCGATTCCGGCCTACGAGCTCGCCGACGTGAAGAAGTATTTCCTCGGCAGCATCCAGTACTCCAGCGGCTGTCCCTATCAGTGCGAGTTCTGCGACATTCCCGGCCTCTACGGCCGCAATCCGCGCATCAAGTCGCCGCAGCAGATCATCGCCGAGCTCGATCGCCTGCGCGAATGCGGCATGACCGACACGGTCTATTTCGTCGATGACAATTTCATCGGCAACCGCAAGGCGGCGCTGGACCTGTTGCCGCATCTGATCGAATGGCAGAAGCGGACCGGCTACGTGGTGCGGCTCGCCTGTGAGGCGACGCTCAACATCGCCAAGAGGCCCGAGATCCTCGAGAAGATGCGCGAGGCCTATTTCGTCACCATCTTCTGCGGCATCGAGACGCCCGATCCTGATGCGCTGAAGGCGATGCAGAAGGACCACAACATGATGGTCCCGATCCTGGAGGGCGTGCACACTATCAACTCCTACGGCATGGAGGTCGTGTCCGGCATCATCATGGGGCTCGATACCGACAAGCCGAACACCTCGGAAGCGCTACTCGCCTTCGTCGAGGAGTCCCGGATTCCGCTGCTCACCATCAACCTGCTCCAGGCGCTGCCCAAGACGCCGCTGTGGGATCGGCTCGAAAAAGCCGGGCGGCTGATCGATGACGAGGGCCGCGACTCCAATGTCGAGTTCCTGCTGCCCTATGAGGACGTGGTCAGTTCGTGGCGCAAATGCATGGAAGTTGCCTACGAGCCGAAGAGGCTGTTCGCGCGCTATTTGCATCAATGCAACTACACCTATGCCAATCGCATCAAGGTGCCGGTCAGCCCGGAGATGAAGACCTGGCCGAACATCCGGCGCGGCCTCGTCATGTTGCGCAACATCTTCTGGAAGGTCGGCGTGCTCGGCGACTACAGGCGCGTGTTCTGGAAGTTCGCGCTGGGACGCATCAAGCGCGGCGACATCGAAGGCCTGATCGGCTGCACGCTGATCGCGCACCATCTCATCACCTTTGCGCGCGCGGCCTCCAGCGGCAAGCAGAACGCCTCGAACTATTCGATCCGGCTGCGCGAGGCTTCTGTCCCCGCCGAATAGCAGCATGACGACACCGCCGGCGCCCTTGTCCCCTTCGCTTGCCGATCTGCGCGAGCTCACGCCGGCGCGCGTCGGCCTTGGCCGGTCCGGGGCCAGCCTGCCGACCGATGCGCTGCTGTCGTTCACGCTCGACCATGCCCGCGCCCGCGACGCTGTCCACGCCGCCTTCGATGTCAGAGGGATCGCGGCCGGTCTTGCCGGCCTCGGCATCACGCCGCTTGAGGTGTCGAGCCAGGCGCACAGCCGGCGCGACTATCTGCGGCGGCCCGATCTCGGGCGCATGCTGGATTCTGCGTCGCGGCGGTCGCTCGAGACCTGCGCCATCACCGCATGCCCCTGCGCCATCGTGATCGGAGACGGCCTGTCGCCGACGGCGGTCAATGTGCATGCCGTCGAATTGATCCGGCATCTCGTGCCGCGCTTGGCGGCCGACAAGATCGACGCCGGCGCGGTGATCGCAGCGTCCGGCGCGCGCGTCGCGCTCGGCGACGAGATCGGCGCCATTCTCGGGGCACGCATGGTCGCGATGCTGATCGGCGAACGGCCCGGCCTGTCCGCGCCCGACAGTCTCGGCGCCTATCTGACCTTCGCACCGAAGCCCGGCCGCACCGATGCCGAACGCAATTGCGTGTCGAACATCCACCGTGCCGGGCTGAGCTATGCGGAGGCCGCATTCAGGATTTCGTGGCTTGTGCGCGAGGGCCTGGCACGCCAGATCACAGGGGTCGCGTTGAAAGATGAAAGCGGCGGTGGATCGTCGAGGAATGCGCTACCAGGGTGTGACAAATCAGATACTTAATGGCGGGGATCGGCGGTTCCCTGTCGATTTGCCTCGCCCCTCGCGCTTGCGAGCAAAGGGTCGGGCAGGTAAAACCGGCGCCGGTCAATATTCGCGTGTTTTCAAGGACTAGCGCCGATCAGTTGCGCTCACCCGCCTCATTCGCGCCCCTAGACCCAAGCTAGACAGATTGAGCCGTTTTCAGAACTGGACAGGGCATGCTCGAAAAGAATTCCGAAAGTCAGGTCCACGTCGAGAAGATCGAAGAGCCGCGGTCGGGCCTCAGCATCGCGTTCGGGATCGAACGTCTCGGCCTGATCCCGATGCGGGCGCCGATCCTGTCCTGCATTGTCCTCGTTCTGTTGCTGATCGGCGCCGTGTTCGGCATCCACCGGATCAAGATCGACGATTCGCTGTCGCAGCTGTTCCGCTCCGACTCCAAGGACTACAAGCAATATGAGGCGGTGACCAAGCGCTTCCCGGCGACCGAGTTCGACGTCCTCGTCGTGGTCGAGGGCAAGACCCTCCTGGAGCGCAGCAACCTCGAGAAGCTGCGTGACTTCGTCACCGACCTGCAACTGGTCGATGGCACGCGCGGACTGGTCTCGCTGTTCTCGGCGCGTCAGGCGCCGGCCCCCGGCAAGCTGCCGGCGGCGCTGTTCCCGAATGAACTTCCCGAGGGCGCGGCGTACAACAAGTTCATCGAGACCGTCAAAAACAACGAAATCATCCGCGGCAAGCTGTTGTCGGAGGACGGCACGCTGGCGCTGATCGTGCTCTCGCTCGATCCTGAAGTGGTCGGCAGCAACAAGCTCAGCAAGGTGGTCGGCGACATCAGGAAGATCATGGCCGACGATCTCGGCGGCAGCGGGCTCAATGCGCAATTGTCCGGCGTTCCGGTGATGCAGCTCGAGATCCGCAACGCGGTCGAGCGCGACGGGCTGACCTACAACATCCTCGGCATTCTCGCCGGCTGCATCATCGCCATCATCTTCTTCCGCAAGATCTCGTTCATGGTCGCGGCGGCATTCCCACCGATGATCGCGATCCTGCTGGCGCTCGGCGCGCTCGGCTGGGCCAATTTCAACCTCAACATGTTCCTGAACGTGATGACGCCGCTCATCATGGTCATCAGCTTCTCGGACTCGATGCAGCTCACCTTCGCCGCGCGCGACCGGCTGATCGCAGGCCAGGACAAGTTCACCGCGTTCAAGAACGCGGTGCTGGTGGTGGGACCCGCCTGCGTGCTGACGCACGGCACGGCCGGCATTTCCTTCATCGCGCTGCAATTCTCCGACTCCGACCTGATCCGCAAGTTCGGCGAGGCCGGGCTCGCCGCCACCATCATCGCGCTGGTCGCGGTGCTGTCGCTGGTGCCGGTGTTCGGCGTGCTGCTCGTGCGCAACGAGAAGGTGTTCGCCGTCAAGTTCCAGAGCGCAGATGCCGGCGTCCAGGCGCTGCGCAATTTCTGCTACTGGATCGCCGTGCGCATGGTCGGCCGTCCCGGCCTGTTCAGCCTGATCGCGGTGCTGTTCGTCGGCGGCCTCGGCGTCATCTATGCCAATCTTGAGCCGCGCTACCGGCTCGCCGACCAAGTGCCGGACAAGCGCCAGGCGGTCGCCGCGTCGACCGGCTCGATGCCAAGCTGACCGGCGCCAACCCGGTCAACGTGCTGATCCAGTTCCCCAAGGGCGAATCGCTCTATTCGCCAGAGACGCTCCAGACCATCGCCGACGTGCATGCGACGGTGGAGAAGACGGCCGGTGTCGGCAACGTCTGGTCGCTGGAGACGCTGCGCCGCTGGCTGGCAGAGAAGGCGGGCAGCGCCGACGTCGCGACGTTGAAGGAATATGTCAACGTCATCCCCGAACATCTGGTGCGGCGGTTCATCGATGCCCAGCAGGATGCCGTCGTGGTCGCCGGCCGCGTGCCGGACAAGGATTCCAGCCAGCTCCTGCCGATCGTCGACAAGCTCGACCACGAGCTCGACGCCGTCCGCAAGAAGCATCCCGGCTACGAGATCGCGGTGACGGGTCTTGCCGCCATCGCTGCGCGCAACTCGGCCAGCATGATCGAGAAGCTGAACCACGGCCTCACCATCGAATTCGCGCTGGTCGCGATCTTCATCGGCCTCGCGTTCCGCTCCTGGGTGGTGATGTTCGCCTGCATCCTGCCGGGCATCTTCCCGGTGGTGATGTCGGGAACGGTGCTGTGGGTGCTCGGGGAGGGGCTGCAATTCGCCAGCGTGGTGGCTTTGACGGTGTCGTTCGGCCTGGGCTTGAGCGCGACCATCCACTTCCTCAACCGCTTGAGGCTCGAGAGCAAGCCGGGCGTCGGCTCGGCGCTCGCGGTGGAGCGGGCCACCGTGCTGGTCGGCCCGGCCCTGATCCTGACCACGGTGGTGCTGGCCTGCGGCCTCGTCGTCACCGTGTTCTCGGACCTGCCGTCGCTGCGGCTGTTCGGCTGGCTCAGCGCCTTCTCGATGGTCATGGCCCTCGTCGCGGACCTCTTCATCCTGCGGCCGACGGCGATGTTCCTGATCAACCTGTCGCAAAAGCTCCACGGCAGGGGCGGCCAGCCTGCGCCGATCGAAAAGGCCTAATCGGCGAACAAGCAAAAAGCTGCAGCAAAAAGACCCGGTTCCGAAGCGTTCGGAACCGGGCCTTTTGTATCTCGCGGGCGCAATCGGCCGGGAGCGTCAGCTCTTCGTCATCGTGATCGAGACACCGCGGATCTCACCCTTGGAGTCGATCTGCACGACCTGCTTGGAGCCGTTGGTCTGCAGGTTCAGGTTCGCGGCAAAGCCGGACGCCTCGACGAACACGTCGATCTGGCCGCCGCCGGCGGTGCCCTGGAGATTGCCGAAGATATTGCGGCTGGACTCGCTCCAATTGCCGGAGATGCGCTCGCCCTGGCTCGTCACGTCGCTGGTGAGGTCGAACTTGTAGCTGTCGGAGGCGCAGTGCAGCGCCTGCTTCAGGCTCATGCCCGACGGTGCGACCTTGTAATCCGCCTTGCAACGAATCCGTTCAGTCGTGCCGTTGGACAGCGCGACCGTACCGGTTCCGGTCCACGAGCCGGCAAAGCCGGCAAACGGCCCGCTGGCCTGGGCGTGGACGGCGGAGGCAGAGAGCATCAGTGCGGCGCCGACGCCCACAGCCCTGAGAGCCTGACCATAAAGGCTGGAACCAAACCGTTTCATTGTGAATTTTCCCATCAAAATCAACGCTTCCTACGCAAGAAAGCGTCTCGCCGCATCGAAGGTTTAGTGTCACCGAAGAATGTTAGGTTCAAACGACAGAAACGGCGCGCGGCGCCCGTATTGTCATCGAACAGAATCAGAAACCGTCGCTTCGTGACGGCATGTAGCTTTGCGCAAGTACTATCCGCAATAGCCGAACGCGACAAAGTGATGGCACGAATCGCCATTGCGAATCAATTACTTATGTAGGGGTTTACAGCGCCGCAAATTTAGCCGCATTTAGCGGTGCTTGTCGTCAATCCATTGCCGCGTTACGTGGCGTCTGCAATCCCCAAAATCCGTCCCGGCCATGCCGAAGCGCTTTTCGGGAACAGATTTTCTGCTGTCGGAAATGAAGGAATACGATGCGTAAATTTCTCTTGGCTCTTGCCCTGTTGTCGATCCCGCTCTCGTCCAGCGCCTTCGCCCAGCAGACGCGCGGGACACCCGATGAGCAGAAGGCCTGCACGCGCGACGTGCAGCGTCACTGCCGCGCCGTGATCGATCAGGGCGATTTCACCATTCTCGCCTGCCTGCAGCAGAACCGTAGCAAGATCAGCGCCGCCTGCGACCAGGTGCTGAAGACCCACGGCCAGTAAGGCCGGTTCGGGCCCCATGGATCGCCGCAAGGCCCGTGCTCGGCATTTGTGCCGGCCACGGGCTTCATATGCTGGCGGTCACGGACAGCATTGGTTTTGGTGGCATATTCCCCTATATGGGGCTCGCAAATCCCCCGCATGCGCTGACCTTTCGCGCCTGCGTCGTGCCATGACCAGTGTAGCCCAAATTTCCCATGACCACCGCGAGCGACCTGCGATCCGGAAAGACCCACCGCGACGAGAATTTTCCCGTCGCGTCCTGGATCATTCATCCGCGTCATCGCGCCCTGATCCTGGCCTATTACAATTTCGTCCGCACCGCCGATGACATCGCCGACCACGCGACCCTGCAGCCTGCGGAGAAGCTGCGCTACCTCGACCTCATGGAGGCCGAGCTGCTTGGCAATGGCGACACCCAGAAGGAAGCGGTCAATCTGCGCCGCGCCTTCGCCGAGCGCGGCATGCCGCCGCGGCACGCGCTCGACGTGCTGGTGGCGTTCCGCATGGACGTGACCAAGCTGCGCTATGAGAATTGGGACGAGGTCATCCACTATTGCCGATACTCGGCGATGCCCGTCGGCCGCTTCATGCTCGACGTCCATGGCGAGAGCACCTCGACCTGGGCCGCATCGGACGCGCTCTGCGCGGCGCTCCAGATCAACAATCACCTGCAGGATTGCGGCAAGGATTACCGCAACCTGAATCGTGTCTATTTGCCGCGCGATGCCCTGGTCGCCGCGGGCGCGACCGTCGAGATGCTCGGCGAGACGAAGTCGCAGCCGGCCCTGCTCAAATGCCTGCAGGCGCTCGCCGTGCGTACCGAGGCGCTGCTCGACCAGAGCAAGTCGCTCGCCGCCGAGGTGAAGGATTTCAGGCTGGGGCTCGAAATCTCCGTGATCCAGGCATTCGCCGACAAGATCGTCAACATGCTGAAGGTGCGCGATCCGCTCAGCGAGCGCGTGCATCTGAGCCCGCTCGAACTGCTGCTGCAGAGCCTTGGCGGCGTCGCCGGCGAGACGGCGCGGCGTGCGACCGGACGGCGTGCGGTCTCCAAATCGGCGGCTGGCGCATGAGCGTTGAGGCGGCGGCCAACGCAAATTACGGAAGCACCGCGTCCGGCAGCTCGTTCTATGCCGCGATGCGCATCCTGCCGCGTGACCAGCGCGAAGCGATGTTCCAGATCTACAGCTTCTGCCGCCAGGTCGACGACATCGCCGATTCCGACGGCCCGCGGGAGGAGCGGCTCGCCGCACTCCAGCAATGGCGCGACGACATCGACGCGCTCTATCAGGGCCATCCGCCGCCGCGGCTGAAGGACTACGTCGCCTCGGTGAAGACCTTCGGGCTCAAGCGCGAGGATTTCCTCGCCATCGTCGACGGCATGGAAATGGATGTGCCGCAGGACATCCGCGCGCCCGACATGGCGACGCTGGATCTCTACTGCGACCGTGTCGCCAGCGCCGTGGGGCGGCTGTCGGTGCGGGTGTTCGGCATGCCCGAGGAAGACGGCATCCTGCTCGCGTACCATCTCGGTCGCGCGCTGCAGCTCACCAACATCCTGCGCGACATCGACGAGGATGCGGGCCTCGGCCGGCTCTATCTGCCGCGCGAGGCGCTGCTGCATGCCGGCATCACCAATAACGATCCGGCCCGCGTCACCGCCGACCGCGCGCTGCCGAAAGTGTGCGCGCCGCTGGCCGAGCGCGCGAAGGTGCATTTCGAGAAGTCGGACGAGATCATGAACCGCAACAAGCGCCGCGCGGTGCGCGCGCCGCGGATCATGTCGAAATACTATCATTCCATTCTGGACCTGCTGATCGCGCGCGGCTTCACCGCGCCGCGCGAGCCGGTGCGTGTGTCGAAGGCCGCCAAGATCGGCATCCTTCTTCGTTACGCGATCATCTGATGCAAAAGACCGTTCACATCATCGGTGCTGGAATTTCCGGCCTCTCCGCCGCTGTGCGGCTCGCCAATGCCGGCTTCAAGGTCGCCGTGCACGAGGCGACGCACCAGGCCGGCGGCCGCTGCCGTTCCTATTTCGACGGTGCCACCAATCTCACCATCGACAACGGCAATCATCTGCTGCTGTCGGGCAACAGCCATGCGCGCGCCTATGCGCGCGCGATCGGCACCGAGGCGGGTCTCGTCGGCCCCGAGAGCGCGCAGTTTCCGTTCGTCGATCTTGCCAGCGGCCGGCGCTGGCAGCTCGACCTCGGCGATTCCCGCCTGCCGCTGTGGGTGTTCGACGAGACGCGCCGCGTCCCGGACACCAGCCTGCGCGACTATCTTGCCTTAGCGCCGCTGGCCTGGGCCGGCACCGGCGCGCTGGTCGGCAACACCATTCCCTGCAAGGGCACGCTGTATGACCGTCTGGTGCAGCCGTTGCTGCTCGCGGCGCTCAACGTCGATCCGCCCGAGGGCTCGGCGGGGCTCGCGGGAGCGATCGTGCGCGAGACGCTGCTCGCGGGAGGGCAGGCCTGCCGTCCCTTGATCGCGCGCGACGGTCTCAGCGCGGTGCTGATCGAGCCTGCCGTGAAGTTCTTGCAGGAGCGCGGCCACAGCGTCCGGTTCAGTCACGAATTGCGTGCGCTCGGCATGTCGGGTGGCCGCATCACTGAGCTTGATTTTGGTAATGGCGACAAGGTCGCGCTGGGAGCCGACGACGCCGTCGTGATGGCGGTGCCGCCGCGCGCGGCCGCCAGCCTGCTGCCGGGCCTGAAGACGCCGACCGAATTCCGCGCCATCGTGAACGCGCATTTCCGCGTTGATCACACCGCCGCCGGGCTCGGCGCCGATCCTCGGCGTGATCGGCGGCGTGGTGGAATGGCTGTTCGCGTTCCCCAACCGGCTTTCCGTGACGATCAGCAATGGCGACCGTCTGGTCGACATGCCGCGCGAGGAGCTCGCGCTGGCGATCTGGCAGGAAATCTGCGAGGCCTTGGGGGTTTCCGGCGACCTGCCTCCCTGGCAGATCGTGCGCGAGCGCCGCGCCACCTTTGCCGCCACGCCGGCCCAGAATGCCCTGCGCCCGGGGCCGGTCACTGCGCTGAAAAACCTGTTCCTCGCCGGCGACTGGACTGCTACGGGATTGCCTGCAACCATCGAGGGATCGGTCCGGTCCGGCGATCGCGCTGCCGATCTGGTTCTGGCCAGACGTTAGATTCGACCTGTTGGCGCGTTTTCGAGCGAAGTGGCTACCGGTTCGCGTGAAGCAAACGCGACTGAACAAAAGGACAAGAGCTGATCCGGTGCAATCGGATCAGCTCTGGAGCGGCCGCGGCTTTCGATCAGCCGGCCCGCGATGAAGAGGATATCGAGCGAAATGCTTGCGAGAGATCACAGCGTTGCAGTCGACCCGGTCGCGCTGGAGAAGAGCATCTCCAAGGCAACCGAAGCGCTGCTCGGCTATCGCCAGTCCGACGGCCATTGGGTGTTCGAGCTCGAGGCCGACTGCACGATTCCGGCCGAGTACGTCCTGCTGCGCCACTATCTCGCAGAGCCCGTTGACACGGTGCTCGAAGCCAAGATCGGCAATTACCTGCGTCGCGTGCAGGGAGCCCATGGCGGCTGGCCGCTGGTGCACGACGGCGAGTTCGACATGAGCGCCAGCGTGAAGGCTTACTTCGCGCTCAAGATGATCGGCGACTCCGTCGATGCGCCGCACATGGTGCGCGCGCGCGAGGCGATCCATGCCCGAGGCGGTGCGCAGCAACGTCTTCACGCGCTTCCTGCTGGCGACGTTCGGCGTCGTGACCTGGCGCGCGGTGCCGGTGCTGCCGATCGAGATCGTGCTGCTGCCGTTCTGGTCGCCGTTCCACCTCAACAAGATTTCCTACTGGGCGCGCACCACCATGGTGCCGCTGATGGTGATCGCCGCGCTGAAGCCGCGCGCGAAGAATCCGAAGGGCGTCGGCATCGACGAGCTGTTCCTGCAGGATCCGCGCTCGATCGGCATGACCGCGAAGGCGCCGCACCAGAGCATGGCCTGGTTCCTGCTGTTCCGCTCGCTCGATGCGATCCTGCGCGTGATCGAGCCGCTATTTCCGAAGAGCCTGCGCAAGCGCGCGATCAATACTGCGCTCGCTTTCATCGAGGAGCGGCTCAACGGCGAGGACGGCATGGGCGCGATTTATCCGCCGATGGCCAACATCGTCATGATGTATGACGCGCTCGGCAAGGACGAGAACTTTCCGCCGCGCGCGATCACGCGGCGGGGCATCGACAAGCTGCTCGTGATCAACGACGACGAGGCCTATTGCCAGCCCTGCGTCTCGCCGGTGTGGGATACCGCGCTGGCCTGTCATGCGCTGCAGGAAGCGGGCGGCGACGCTACCCTTGCCAAGGCCAGGCAGGGCCTCGACTGGCTGAAGCCGCGCCAGGTGCTGGAGCTGAAGGGCGATTGGGCGGTCAAGGCGCCGAACGTCCGCCCGGGCGGCTGGGCGTTCCAGTACAACAACAACCACTATCCCGATCTCGACGACACCGCGGTGGTCGTGATGGCGATGGATCGCGTGCGGCGTCATACCGGAACCAGGGAATATGACGAGGCCATCGCGCGTGGCCGCGAGTGGATCGAGGGCATGCAGAGCGACGACGGCGGCTGGGCGGCCTTCGACGTCAACAATCTCGAATATTACCTGAACAACATCCCGTTCTCGGACCATGGCGCGCTGCTCGATCCGCCGACCGAGGACGTCACCGCGCGCTGCATCTCGATGCTGGGCCAACTCGGTGAGACCGTCGAAAGCAGCAAGACGATGGCCGACGGCGTCGCCTATCTGCGCCGTACCCAGCTTGCCGAGGGCTCCTGGTACGGCCGCTGGGGCATGAACTTCATCTACGGAACATGGTCGGTGCTCTCGGCGCTAAACGTCGCAGGGGTCGATCGCGACGACCCGATGATTCGGAAGGCGGTCGGCTGGCTGGCCTCGATCCAGAACGAGGACGGCGGCTGGGGCGAGGACGCGGTCAGCTACCGGCTGGACTACAAGGGTTATGAAGTTGCGCCGTCGACCTCCTCGCAAACGGCATGGGCTTTGCTTGGATTGATGGCGGCCGGAGAAGTCGAAAATCCCGCTGTTGCGCGGGGGGTGGAGTACCTAAAGGCAACACAGACGGAAAAAGGGCTGTGGGACGAGCGGCGATACACAGCTACGGGGTTTCCGCGGGTATTTTACTTGCGTTATCATGGTTACCCAAAGTTCTTTCCGCTGTGGGCGTTGGCGCGGTATCGGAACTTGCGGAACACCAACAGCAGGGTGGTAGGGGTCGGAATGTGACTGTTGAGGCGGGGGCCGCCGAGACCGTGGGCAGTAGAATTGATCCTCGGCCGGTATTGATTGTGACTGGATTGGTCCAGGAGGCCCGCATCGCGGCAGGCCCCGGCATGATCGTAATCTGCAGTTCGAGCGATCCACAGCAACTGCGTGAATTGCTGGCGACGCTGGATCCGACCACCTTCCGTGGCGTGATTTCGTTCGGCGTGGCCGGCGGGCTCGATCCGTCGCTCAAGTCGGGCGACGTCGTGGTCGCGACCGAGGTGATGTCGGGCGATACCCGCTTCCTGGCCGCATCCGCGCTGAACGAAGAGATGATCGCCAGCGCCGCGCTGAAGCGCCGCAGGATCGTCCGCGGCAGTCTCGCCGGCGTGGAAGAGGTGATCGCGGCGAAGGCCTGCAAGGCCGCCCTGCGGTCGATGACGGGCGCAGCCGCAGTCGACATGGAGAGCCATATCGCGGCGGCCTATGCGGCCAAGGCCGGCATTCCGTTTGCCGCGCTACGCGTAATCAGCGATCCCGCGCACCGGGCGCTACCGGAACTTGCGAAATCCGCGGTGAAGCCGAACGGCGACATCGACCTGCGCAAGGTGCTGCGCGGCATCGCGCGCAATCCACGGACGCTGCATGCGCTGGTCTCGACCGGCATCGACTTCAACCGCGCGCTGCGCTCGCTGCGCAGCTGCCGCGGCTTCCTGCTCGGCAACAACGTGCTGATGCCGGTGGAAGACGTTCTGATCACGGCGAAGGCGGCCTGATCCTCCGCCGGCCCGGGAATGGGTTTCTCGGCGTATCAAGCTCAAAACAAAGGCCCGGTCGCATCGCGATCGGGCCTTTTGCTTTGGTGCGTGAAGGTTTCGTCTGATCCCACGCTGTTCCGGTTCCGCGCGGTCAGCGGGGACTTGCGCGTCGGCTGTGCGGTGAGACCCCCGTATCGCTGTTCCTCGCGTCCGTGGGTCGCGCCTCCAGCCTCTACGCCAGCAGCGCGCCGGCGCCCCGGGAACGGCCCTACGGCCGCAGGGCGCCTGCTCGATACTTGACAGCTACGGCCTATTCGTCCGAGAGTGAACTATGATCCTTTATTCATGAACTAAGGTTCACTATGGCAATTGCTGCGGTTCGTCTCAACCAGCTGGTCGAAACCAAAGCGCGCATTCTCGATGCCGCCAGGGAGGCCGTGGCGCTGAGTGGCTGGAAGGACGCCCAGATCGCCCTGATCGCCTCACGGGCCGGTGTGGCCACCGGCAGCGTGTATCGCTACTTCGACTCCAAGGCGGACCTGTACGCGCAGGTGCTCGGCCTGGTGTCTGAGCGCGAGGTGGCCGTGGTCGCCGCGATCGTCGAGGCGGAAGGCTCGGTGTCCCAATGTCTGGTGGATGCGATCTACACCTTCTCGGTCCGGGCGATGCGCGGCCGCCGCCTGGCCTACGCGTTGATCGCCGAGCCCTGTGAACCCGAGATCGACGCGGCGCGCCTGAAATACCGGGCGGCCCTGGCCGATCAGATCGCAAGGCTGGTCCGGCGCGGCATCGCCGGCGGCGAGTTCGTCGAGATTGACGCGAACGTCGCGGCATCCTGCGTGACCGGCGCCTTCATGGAGGCGCTGGTTGGTCCCCTTGCGCCCGAAGCGGCCCCTGATTCCGACGCGGCGAAGGCGATCGCGCAATCGATCGCGGGGCTTTCCGCGCGCATGCTGTTTCGCCACGCGACGCCTGAACTCACCCCTGTATCGAGAGTCTCCGCATGAACGCGAGCGCCCGGCCGGTTGCCGTCGCTGAAGCGAAAGCCGCTCGGTTTGCGACCCATGACGTGCGCAATCAGGCGTGGCCCGCGCGCGGCTTCAATGCATTCGACGACGACCGCGCGTTGAGTGGCCTGATCGCCACGATCGCGCCGTGGGCGAAAGACAAGCTTTCCGCGCTCGGAGCCCATGCCGGCAGCGAATCCGTGCAGGAGGCGGCACGGCTGGCCAACGAGCACGAGCCGAAGCTCCTGACCCATGACCGGTATGGCAACCGCAATGATTGGGTCGAATTTCATCCGGCCTGGCATCAATTGATGGCGCTGGCGTTCCGGAGCGAGGTGCATAGCCTCGCTTGGTCGACGCGCGAACCACACGGCCATCTGGCGCGCGCGGCGCTGAGCTATCTCTGGAATCAGATCGAGAACGGCGTCGGCTGCCCCACGGGAATGGCGTACGCCGCGATCGCCGGGTTCTCCGGCAAGCCGCAATTCAACCTGTGGCGGGAGCGAACGCTGGCGGCGGACTACGATCCGCGGCGGCTTCCGATCGAGGCCAAGCGCGCCGCGGTCATCGGTTACGCCATGACCGAAAAGCAGGGCGGCTCCGATCTGCGCGAGACCCAGACCACCGCGCGCTTCGTCGAGCGCGGCGCGCATGGCGAGATCTATGCGATCACCGGCCACAAATGGTTCTTCTCGGTGCCGGTGGCCGATGGTTTCTACACGCTGGCACGCACCCAGTCCGGCGTCAGTTGCCTGTTCGTGCCGCGCCTGCTGCCGGACGGTAGCGCCAACCGTATCTACATACAGCGCCTGAAGGACAAATGCGGCAACCGCTCGAACGCATCGAGCGAGATCGAGTACCACGATACGTGGTCGATCCTGGTTGGCGAAGAGGGCCGTGGCATCTCGGAAATCCTTTCGCATGCCCATCTGACGCGGCTCGATTTCGCGGTCGGCTCCGCGGGGTTGATGCGCCAGGCGCTGAGCCTCGCCCTCAACCACGCGCAAACCCGAACCGCCTTCGGCAAGCCGATGTCCGAGCTTCCGATGCAGCGCAACGTGCTCGCCGACCTCGCGCTCGAGAGCGAGGCGGCGATGCTAGGCGCGTTTCGGGTCGCGCGTGCAACCGACGGCCTGCAGACAAGCGAACACGAGCGATTGCTGGCGGGTCGCGACACCCGTGATGAAGTTCTGGAACTGCCAGCGCGCGCCGGCCTTCACCTATGAATGCCTGCAGGTGCATGGCGGCAACGGCTTCATCATGGAGAATCCGATGGCCCGGCTCTATCGCGAGGCGCCATTGAACTCGATCTGGGAAGGCACCTCGAACATGATGTGCATGGACGTTTTGCGCGCCATGCAACGCGATGCGAATTGCCGGGACGCATTCGTTGACGAGTTGCGTGCGAGCAGGGGCCTCAATCCGGTCTATGACCGAAGCACGGACGATCGCGCCGATCGCTTGCGTGCACGATATCCGGACGACGGGCACGCGAGAGCGCTCGTCACCCGCATGGCACATGCGCTGCAGGCCGCCGAGATGCTGAGGCATGGCGACGCCGCTGCCGCCGGTCTGTTCGTGAGATCCAGGCTTGGCGCGGACGGGATACAGGTATTCGGCGGGCTTCCATCGTCGGAAGACCTCAGCCGTATCGTCGAGCGCGCCTCCGTCATCCGTCACTGAGGGGCCAAGTTATGCGTCAGATCGAAGTTTGTGCCGTCAACGATATCCGGGCCGTCGTGGGAGAACAGGAGTGGGCAACCCGCGTCGATCTTGCGGCGTGCTACCGCTTGGTGGCGCTCTACGGAATGACCGACCTGATCTACAACCACATCAGTGCACAGGTCCCGGGCCATCACGATCAGTATCTGATCAATCCCTATGGCATGCTGTACGAGGAAATCACCGCGTCGAGCCTTGTCAAGATCGACATCGAGGGCCGCGCCCTGCTGCAGCCCGACCATGGCTACAACGTCAACGTGGCCGGCTTCTATCTGCACGCCCCGATCCATCGCGCGCGACCTGACGTGAAGTGCGTCCTGCATACCCACACCAGGGCAGGCACCGCCGTCAGCACGCTTGCCGAGGGGCTGCTGCCGCTGTCGCAGACGGCGATGCGGTTTCACGGTCGGATCGGCTATCACGATTTCGAGGGGCCGGCGATCGATCGGGACGAATGCGACCGGGTCGTCGCGGATCTCGGCCGCAACAACGTGCTGGTGTTGCGCAATCATGGCCTGCTGGTTTGCGGCAACACAATTCCGCAGGCGTTCAATGCGATCTACTGGCTGGAGCAGGCCTGCCGGATCCAGGTCGACGCGCTCGGCTGCGGCCAGCCGCTGCATGTGCCGACCGAGATGGCGATCGGCAACACGGTGACCTGCTTTGCCGGCACCGAGATCACACTGGACAATGAGCGCGACACCAATCCGGTGCTGAATGAAGCGGCGCAAAATCTGCAGGCCGGGTACGGTCTGCTGGAATGGCCGGCGCTGCGGCGCAGGCTCGACCGCATCGACGGAAGCTACGCGCAATGAGCACGGCGTTCGCGGCGTTGCGGATCGGCTTCATCGGCGCCGGCCGCGTGGCGCAAACGCTCGCGCCGGCGTTCGCCCGCGCGGGGCTGAATGTCGCGGCGTTCTACAACCGCGGTGCCGATGCCGCGCAGCGGCTCGGATCCCGCATCCCGTCGGCAAGGCCGATGACGGACGCGCAGCAGGTCGTCGACAGCTGCGACATGGTTTTCCTCACCGTGAGCGATGACGCGATCCTGCCGGTCTGCCACGACTTGTGCTGGGAGCCGCGTCACCGCGTGGTTCATTGCAGCGGCGCGACTGAACTGGCCGCGCTCGCTCAGGCCAAATCCGCAGGCGCCGCGACCGGCGGATTTCATCCAATGCAGATGTTCGCCAATCCCGACGTCGCGCTCGAGGGGTTGCGCGGATGCACCGTCGGCATCGAGGCAGAGGGCGACTTCAGGCGCGACCTGGAATTGCTTGCGACCCGCATCGGGTGTGAACCGCTGGCGCTGCCGGCCGGTGCGCGGGCGCTCTATCATGCGTCGGCATATTACGTCGGTCCGTTCCTGATCGCGCTGCTCAAGGAAGGCGTCGAGCTCTGGAAGAGCTTTGGCGCCAGCGAGGCCGACGCGTTGCGCGCGATGATGCCGCTGCTGCGCGGGACTGTCGCGGCTGTTCTCGACGGTGGCCTCGCCAACGGCATGGGCGGCTGCGTGGCGCGCGGCGACGTCGGAACGATCCTCAAGCACCTCCGGGCGCTGGATGAGCGCTTTCCTCCCTCCGGCGCGCTGTATCGCGAGCTCGCCCTGCGCAATGTCCCGCTCGGGATCGAGCGTGGCACACTCAGCGCGCCGCGCGCCGCCGAGATCGAGAAATTGCTTCTGCGCACGAGATTGGAAAAGCAGGCGGCATCCTGATCCAGGAAAAAAGCCCCGGTTCGCTGAACCGGGGCTTTCATGTTTCTGCTTTCGCTCACATCGAGCTTTAGGCGGCGGTCGAGGCCTTCGCTTGCTGCTTGGCGGCGGCGGCCGCTGCCTCGTCGCGGCGGATCTCCGAGAGCTTCTTCTGCACCTGCTCGGAGAAGATGTACTGCGCCGGGCGCTGCTTGGACATGTCGATCTCCGGCGCCATCGGGCCGGTGGTCCTGATGCCGCGCAGCGACACCCACATCGCCTTCAGCGGGTTGTTGAGGGCTGCGGTCGCAGCCGTCGGCTCGTAGCCGCAATGGGCCATGCAGTCGGCGCACTTTTCGTACTTGCCGGTGCCGTAGGTTTCCCAGTCGGTGGTCTCCATCAGCTCCTTGAAGGTTTTCGCGTAGCCTTCACCGAGCAGATAGCAGGGCTTCTGCCAGCCGAAGATGTTGCGCGCGGGCATGCCCCACGGCGTGCACTCGTATTCCTGGTTGCCGGCGAGGAAGTCCAGGAACAGGCCGGAATGCATGAAATTCCACTTCTTGCCCTTGCCCATGGCAAAGACGTCGCGGAACAGCTTCTTGGTCTTGGTGCGGTTGAGGAAGTGCTCCTGGTCCGGGGCGCGCTCATAGGCGTAGCCCGGCGACATCGAGACGCCGACACCGAGTTCGACGGTGAGGTCGAGGAATTTCGCGATCTCCTCGGCCGGATGGCCGTCGAAGATGGTGGCGTTGACGTTGACGGTGAAGCCGCGCGCCTTAGCCGCCTTGATCGCGGAGACGGCGCGGTCGAACACGCCCTTCTGCGACACCGCCTTGTCGTGGTGATCGCGCAGGCCGTCGAGATGCACGGAGAAGAACAGGTACGGCGAAGGCTCGAACAGATCGAGCTTCTTCTCGAGCAGCAGCGCGTTGGTGCAGAGCGAGACGAACTTCTTGCGCGCGACGAGGCCGCGCACGATCTCGCCGATCTCCTTGTGGATCAGCGGCTCGCCGCCGGGAATCGCGACCATCGGCGCACCGCACTCGTCGGCGGCGTCCCAGCACTCCTGCGCCGTCATGCGGCGGTTGAGGATCGCGTCGGGATAGTCGATCTTGCCGCAGCCGACGCAGGCGAGGTTGCAGCGAAACAGCGGCTCCAGCATCAGCACGAGCGGATAGCGCTTGCGGCCAAGCAGTTTCTGCTTGAGCAAATAGCCGCCGATACGCATTTCCTTGAAGAAGGGGATGGCCATTACACGTTTCTTTCTGCACTTATCAAAGGGATGTGGGTTCAGATCAGCCCGCGGTCAGTTCGGCTGGCAGCCGGAATTCGATATTCTCTTCTCGGCCCGGAACGACCGAGACCGATACCGGTCCGATCCGCCGCAGAGCCTCGATCACATCGTCGACCAAAACTTCGGGCGCAGAAGCGCCCGCGGTAATGCCGACGGCCTTCGCATCCTTGAGCCAATCCGGATTGAGCTCGCTGCCGTCGGCAATCAAATAACTCGCGACGCCGGCCTCGGTGCCGATTTCGCGAAGCCGGTTCGAGTTCGAGCTGTTGGCAGCGCCCACCACCAGGATCACGTCGACCAGCTTGCTCAAGTCCCTTACCGCAGATTGGCGGTTCTGTGTCGCATAGCAGATATCCCGGATATCCGGACCTTGAATGTCTGTAAAGCGGGCCTGCAGGGCCGCGATGATATCCTTGGTGTCGTCGACCGACAGGGTGGTCTGGGTGATGTAGGCCACCGGCGCATCGCTCGGCAGCCTCAGTTCCGCCACATCCTGGACGCTCTGGACCAGCAGAACGGGCCCGGGGACCTGGCCCATCGTGCCCTCGACCTCGGGGTGGCCGGCATGGCCGATCAGGATCAGCGTGCGGCCCTTGCCGATGTAGCGCTTCCCCTGATTGTGAACCTTCGTGACCAGGGGGCAGGTGGCATTGAGCACCGGAAGATCGCGCGCGGCGGCCTCTTCCTCGACGCTGCGGGCGACACCATGGGCGCTGAAGACCGTCACCGCTTTCGGCGGAACCTCGGAGAGTTCCTCGACGAAGATCGCGCCTTTGCTCTTCAGGCTCTCGACGACGTATTTGTTATGCACGATCTCATGGCGCACGTAGACCGGGGGGCCGTATTTCTCCAGCGCCCGTTCCACGATCTCGATCGCACGCACCACGCCCGCGCAGAAGCCGCGCGGTTGCGCCAGATACACTTCCATCGGACGTCCGTTACGCAAATTGCACCAATCTCGTTCAATGCCCTGCGGCCTTTTCGGCAACGCACTCCACAGGTCGGACGTCGCAACGTCAGTTGCAATGTCCGAGCCATCACAGTTCCTGGACGGGATCTGCGCCCCAAGCGCATGGAAATACAGCGATTTGTGGCAAAAAGGTAGCGGTTCGATGGGGGCGTGGTCACGGACGAGGGGCAGTAGAGGTAACGTGGTATGGGTTTCGACGCCTGCGACCGTCCGTCTCCCTCACTTGTTCGTCACTTTATCGCCCACTGATGCGGTTTATACCGGCCATTCGTGGCCGTTCCTGTGGTTTGGAACCTCCTCGCCGTCCCGTCGAGGAAGACAACCAAAACAACATTAGATCGGTCCCGGGAACTCCGCTACAGAGCGGGCGTTTTCGGCCATGCTTCCCCGAGATTAGAAAGAAACGAAGTGCTGACAAATATTGTCGTCTCCGTTGTTAGAACCTGTACGCGTTTTGCCCTTCCGGTCGTGATCATCTCTGTCCTGTTGTCGATCGGCGCCGGCTTCTACACGGCCCGCAACTTCTCGATCAACACCGACATCAACAAGCTGATCTCGCCGGATCTCGATTGGCGCAAGCGCGACAACCAGTTCGAGGAAGCGTTTGATCGCGAGCGGTTGATCCTGGCGGTGGTCGAGGCTGCGACGCCGGAGCTGACCAGCTCGGCCGCGAAGGCACTCACCGCGAAGCTGCAGGCCGACAAGAAGAACTTCGAGGCGATCACCGCGCTCGGCTCCGGCGAATTCTTCGAGAAGAACGGCCTCTTGTTTCTGCCGACCGAAGAAGTCGGCAAGGTCGCGGGCCAGCTCGAATCCGCCGCGCCCCTGATCGAGATCATGGCCGGCGATCCCTCGATCCGCGGCCTGACCGGCGCGCTGGAAACCGGCCTTGCCGGCGTCAAGCGAGGCCAGGTCAAGCTCGACAACACAGAACGGCCCTTCAACCTGATCGCGCAGACCGTCGAGACCGTGCTCAACAAGGGCAATGCCAGCTTCTCCTGGCGCGAGCTCGTCAGCGACGAGCCGTTGAAGGATTCGGACAAGCGCACCTTCATCGAGTTCAAGCCCATCCTCGATTACAACGCGCTGGAGCCGGGCAAGGACGCGACCGACGCGATCCGGAAAGCCGCGGCCGATCTGGACTTCCCCAACAAATACCAGGCGCGGGTGCGCCTGACCGGCCCGGTCCCGATCGCCAACGAGGAATACGCGACCGTCCAGGAGGGAGCCGTCGTCAACGGCGTCGGCACCGTTCTCGTCGTGCTGCTCATCCTGTGGCTGGCGCTGCATTCGGCGAAGATCATCTTTGCGGTGTTCGTCAATCTCTTCGTGGGCCTTGCGATCACGACCGCGGCCGGCCTGATGATGGTCGGCTCGCTCAATCTGCTGTCGATCGCGTTCGCGGTGCTGTTCGTCGGCCTCGGCGTCGATTTCGGTATCCAGTACAGCGTCCGTTACCGCTCCGAGCGCTTCAAGAACGACAATCTGACGCTGGCGCTGGAAAACGCGGCGCGCCGCTCGGCGGTGCCGCTGTCGCTGGCTGCAATGGCCACCGCGGCGGGCTTCCTCTGCTTCATGCCGACCGACTACAAGGGCATCTCGGAACTCGGGCAGATCGCCGGCGTCGGCATGCTGGTGGCGTTCGTGTCCAGCATCACCGTGCTGCCGGCGCTGCTCAAGCTTCTGAACCCGCCCGGCGAGCCGGAGCCCGTCGGCTATGCCTTCCTGGCCCCGCTCGATCACTTCCTGGAGAAGCATCGCGTGCTGATCGTCGGCGGCACGCTGCTGCTCGCGCTTGGCGGCCTGCCGCTGCTCTACTTCATGAAGTTCGACTTCAACCCGATGAACCTGCGCAATCCGAAGGCCGAATCGATCGCCACCTTCCTCGATTTGCGCAAGGACCCCAATACCGGTGCCAATGCCATCAACGTGATGACGCGCTCGGAAGCCGACGCCAAGAAGATCGAGGCCAAGCTCGAGAAGCTGCCGGAAGTGTCGCGCGTGATGTCGCTCGACAGCTTCGTGCCCGACGACCAGCCGGCCAAGCTGAAGCTGATCGCGCAGGCGGCCAAGACGCTCGGCCCCGCGCTCAACCCGGATTCGGTCGATCCGGCCCCGTCGGATCAGGAGAATGTCGAGTCGCTGAAGAGTTCGGTCGACAGCCTGCGCAAAACCGCGGGCGACGGCAAGGGGCCGGGCGCGGTGGCCGCGCGCCGGCTCGCCGACGCCCTGCAGAAGCTTGCCGATTCGAACCAGGCGACCCGCAACAAGGCGCAGGACGTGTTCGTCACGCCGATGAAGATCGTGTTCGACCAGCTCCGCAATACGCTGCAGGCCCAGACCGTCACGCTGCAGAATCTGCCGCCGGAACTCGTCAACAGCTGGAAGACCAAGGACGGCCTGATGCGTGTCGAGGTGGAGCCGAAGGGCGATCCGAACGACAACGACAATCTGCGCCGCTTTGCCGACGCCGTGCTCGCGGCCGAGCCGACCGCGATCGGCGGGCCGGTCTCGATCCTGAAATCCGGCGACACCGTGGTGAAGGCCTTCATCCACGCCGGCATCTACGCGCTGGTCGTGATCGGGCTCTTGCTGTGGATCACGCTGCGCCGGTTCGTCGACGTGCTGATGACGCTGGTGCCGCTTCTGGTTGCCGGCGCAGTGACGCTCGAGATCTGCGTGTTGATCGGGCTGCCGCTGAACTTCGCCAATATCGTTGCGTTCCCGTTGCTGCTCGGCGTCGGTGTCGCCTTCAAGATCTATTATGTCGTGGCGTGGCGGCAGGGCAGGACGAATCTGTTGCAGTCGAGCCTGACGCGTGCGATCTTTTTCAGCGCGTTGACGACGGCAACCGCGTTCGGCAGCCTGTGGCTGTCGAGCCATCCCGGCACGTCCAGCATGGGCAAGCTGCTGGCACTCTCGCTGGTGACGACGCTTGCCGCCGTGCTGCTGTTTCAGCCGGCCCTAATGGGCAAACCCCGCGAGGTCAAGGAGGAGGATATCGCCAACAACGTCACCTGACGCGCTGGCGATTCGCTTTCGAACCGGCTTGGCGGCATGCGCCGCCGAGCCGCGATGTCAGCGGACGGTGTTCCCCGCCGACTTCCGCTAATGCGTCGGTCGCGCGATGTCCGGGAGCAGGCAGATATCGCCCACGGCGTCGGCGTGCGCATTGGCGTTGCCCGGAACCTGCTTTTGAGCCGGCTTGGTGGCCGGCGCCACGGCACCGGTGGTTTTCTGCGGTGCTGTCGACTTGGGCTGGGTGCCCTTCGTCGCCGGATTGCCGGCGGCGCTCACCGGGATTGGCGGGCCGACCCGGGTCCAGGTCTCGCCACCGCAGAGGAAGCCCATCACGCAGCCCTTGATTTCGAGCTGATCGGCACCAGCCGGCGTGATGGTCGCGCTGTAGAGCTGTCCATCCTTGGCGTTGTAGACCTGTCCTTCCCACTGATCGACGCCGGGCTTCTTCTTCATGTCGATCAGGGTTGCCATGCCCAGCGTCGGCCTGTTCTGCTTCGCAGGATCAGGATTGTTCTTATCCTTGCCGCCCGGGGTTTTTTCCCAAGACACCGCACCCCACATGTTGCCATTACACTGGGCGACGCGGATGGTGGCGACACCGTCAGCGACCTTCCAGTCGCCGGTCGGGTCCGCTGCAAGTGCCGGTGATAATACGGTGGCCAAAAATAAACCTGAAAAGGCTATTGTACGCGCGAAAGTTCTTGGGCAGTGCAACATGGTCCAAACCTGTGCTTAACTGGACGATCCGAGCGGGGGGCAAAACGCCGCTAGCGAGCGTTTTAAGTTGACGAGATGGCCATCAACCGACGTATGTGACGAATGGTAAGTTCCAATTTAGACGTTTCCGAGATTTTTGTGGAGCGCGAGGGGCAGCGCGGTGCCATGCACACGCGTCACCTGAACGAGCAGTTCGTCCGGGTTCTCAAGACCATCGGCTACGATGTCGGCTTCCAGAAGGGGCAGGGGCAGTACCTTTACGATCGCGAGGGCGCTCGCTACCTTGACCTGTTGTCCGGCTTTGGCGTGTTCGCGATCGGGCGCAATCATCCTGTCATGCGCGATGCGCTCAAGAGCGTGCTCGATGCCGACCTGCCCAACCTCGTCCAGTTCGACGTCTCGACGCTCGCCGGCGTGCTGGCCGAGCGGCTGCTGAAATACGTCCCCTATCTCGACAAGGCGTTCTTCGCCAACTCCGGCGCGGAATGCGTCGAAGCCGCGATCAAATTCGCGCGTGGCGCGACCGGCCGCCCCGGCATCGTCTATTGCGCCCACGGCTACCATGGCCTGACCTACGGCGCGCTGTCGCTGACCGGCGATTCGAACTTCCGCACCGGATTCGAGCCGCTGCTGCCGGGCTGCACCCCGGTCCCGTTCAACGATCTGGCTGCGCTGGAAAAGGCCCTGGCCTCGCGCGAGGTTGCGGCCTTCGTCGTCGAGCCGATCCAGGGCAAGGGCGTCAACATGCCCACCGACGAGTTCCTGCCCGGCGCGGCTGCGCTCTGCAAGAAATACGGCACGCTGTTCGTCGCCGACGAGATCCAGACCGGCATGGGCCGCACCGGCCGCTTTCTCGCGGTCGAGCACTGGAACGTCGAGCCCGACATGGTGCTGCTGTCGAAGTCGCTGTCGGGCGGCCACGTGCCGGTCGGCGCCGTGCTGACGCGCAAGAGCATCTTCGACAAGATCTTCAACCAGATGGACCGTGCGGTGGTGCACGGCTCCACCTTCTCCAAGAACGACCTCGCCATGGCCGCGGGCATCGCCACGCTCGACGTCATGGAGTCGGAGAAGCTGATCGAGTCCGCCGCCAAGCGCGGCGCCGAGCTGCGCCTCGCATTGACGCGCATGGTGCCCGGCTACGAGCTGATGAAGGAAGTGCGCGGCAAGGGACTGATGATCGGCGTCGAGTTCGGCCCGCCGAAGTCGCTGCGCCTGCGCGCCTCCTGGAACGTGCTGGAGGCCGCCAACAAGGGCCTGTTCTGCCAGCTCATTACCGTGCCGCTGTTCAAGGATCACAAGATTCTGACCCAGGTCGCCGGTCACGGCAGCCACACCATCAAGCTGTTGCCGCCGCTCACGATCACCGAGGAAGATTGTGGCTGGATCGAGCGCGCCTTCGACGACGTCATCGCCGGCAGCCACAAGGTCCCCGGCGCGATCTGGTCGCTCGGCAAGACGCTGGTGGACAACGCGGTGCGCAAGTCGGCGTAGGCCTCACGATGTAGCCCGGATGGAGCGCAGCGAAATCCGGGGTTCTCAAAGCGGGTAAGACCGTCCCCGGATTACGCTGCGCTCCATCCGGGCTACAAGACTCACCCCTCCTTGTTCGCGCGCATCGCGCCCTCGAACTTGTCGCCGAACTCGCTCAGTTCGTCGGCGCCGAGATCGCTGACTGCCCAGTAATTCAGGCCGCGGTCGCTCCAGCGGCGGATATTGAAGCCCTGCAGTGTCGAGATCTTCGCCGTCTTGCGTTCGGTGTTCGCGGTCTGCGCCACGAACAGGTTGATGACGTGCTGGCGCCGCTTGTAGACCACGGCGCCGATCTCGCGGGCGTTGACGTAGTCGAGCCGGCCACCGATCAGCGTGAAGCCCTGCGCGGTGAGATCGATCACCGGCGGCGAGACGTCGAGCTTGCCGTTGAACCAGGGCTTGACCGTGTGCTGATCCGTCGAGATCACGTCGGTGAGGTGGCCGGCCTGCAGCGAACGCAGATGCGCCGACACCACCTCGTTCTCGATGCGCTGCTCGTCATCGTTGCGCAGCACGATCGCGACAAGGCCGGTCGCTGCCATCGCCGACACCGCGGAGCCCAGCGCAAAGCCGCGCAGCACCGAGCGCCGGGTCGGCGCCGCCTGCGCTTGTGGTTGCGGCAGTGACTTCTCGATCTTGCGGCGCAGCTCGAGCGGCGCCTTGTAGCGCAAATCGCTCTCGGCGATCGCCTGGCGGATCTCCTGATACTCCTTCATGAGCGCGGCGCAATGTGCGCACCCCTCGACATGGGCCTCAACTTCGCGCGCATGGCCGGCGTCGAGTTCGCCGTCGATCAGCGCGTGGATCAGCACTTCGGCTTCCTCGCAGGTCATTTCGCTTGCTCCTGTTCCGCAAGCCAGGCCGATCGCAGCATGGCGCGGGCGCGCGCGAGGCGGGACATCACGGTGCCGACCGGCACGGCGGCGACATCGGCGATCTCGCGGTATGAAAGATTCTGGATTTCCCTGAGCACGAAGGTCTCGCGGAACGGCTCGGCAAGCGCCGCGACCAGCTTGCGCACGGTCTCGCCGTCGAAGCGGCGCAGCAGCTGCTTTTCCGGGGTCTCCGGGGCTTCATTCCACAGCGGGGTCTGCTCGCCGCCTTCGGGCAACTCCTCGACCGCGGTCGGGGCGGTCTTGCGCCTTGCATATTCGGCCCGGCAGACATTGCGCAGGATCGCGAACAGCCACGGCTTCATCGCAGGTCCGCGGTAGCTGTCGAAATGCTTGTAGGCGCGCAGATAGCATTCCTGCACCGCATCCTCGGCGTCGGCGGCATCGCGCAGCAGATAGCGGGCCAGCGTATAGGCATCGTCAAGATACGGCAGCGCGGCCTCGCGGAAGCGTCGCGCCTTTTCGGGATCGTCTTGCGACGCGTTGACAACCATCGTGTCCTGCCCGGCATGTCGAGAGACGGCTCGTGCCCGGCCGGGAGCGGAGGGCCACCGGCCGGGCATGGTTGTGATTGTATGGGTTGTCACGTTACCCAACCTTGACACTGCCTGTCATGTGCGGATGCAGCGAGCAGAAATACTTGTACTCGCCGGGCTCCGTGAAGGTGAACGAGAAGGTGCCGTCGGTATCCATGGTCTTGGAGCGGAATTTTCCCGCACACACCACGGTGTGCGGGATGTCGTCGCGGTTGGTCCAGGTCACGGTGGTGCCGACCTTCACCTCAAGCTGGGGCGGGGTGAACGAGAAGTTGTCGATGTGAACCGCGGTATCTTCGGCGCGGGCCGCCGTGACCGGCAGCAGCATGGTCGCGACCACGGCGATCCCGAAGTCGCGTCGATTGATCGAACTCATCGGTCTTGTCCCTCAGCCTTGCAGCGGTGTGTCGATGATCGCCAGCGGCTGGCTGTTCTGCTTGAAGTTGATGCTGGCGACGCCGAGCATGCTGCGCAGCTTGGCATCCTCCACCTTCATCGGGCCGGGCGAGGGGGCGGAGCCCGGCGCCGGCTGCGGGAAGGCGGTCGAACGCGCGGTGTGGAAGGTGACGTTGCCCTCGACCTTCTGCATCACCTGGTGGATGTGGCCGTTGAGCACGGTGACCGAGCCGAAGCCCTTGACGTATTCCAGCGCACGGGCGCCGTCCTCGGTGCCCCAGCCCCATTGCGGATAGACCGTCCACAGCGGGATGTGGGCGAACAGCACGATCGGCGTCGACTTCGAGCGGCCCTTGAGGTCGTTCTCCAGCCATTCGAGCTGCTCGTTGCCGAGATTGCCGAGGCCGCCGCCCTTGAGGTCGACGACGTTGACGAGGCCGATGAAATGCACGCCGCCGGCATCGAAGGAATAGTAGCCCGGACCCTTGGTGCCGCGGCCGTAGCGCTCCTTGTAGAGCTTGACCTCCTCGTCTATGAAATCGTGCTCGCCCGGCACGTAGTGCACGTCGAGCTTGGCCTGCGAGATGATGCGATCGGCGTCATCGAATTCGGACGCCTTCGACAGATGGGTGATGTCGCCGGTGTGGATCATGAAGGATGGCTTGACCTGCATCGCCCGGACCTTGTTGATGGCCTCTTCCAGCGTGCCGATGGCGTTCGGGTTCGCCGGCTTGTCGAAGCCGACATGGCTGTCGCTGATCTGCATGAAGGTCATGCCGGGTGCAGCTTCCGCAGCCGCGGCCGAGCCGACGATGCCGAGCGAATGCGGCACGCCGCCGGTGACGGTCCACAGCACGCCGGTGCCGGCCCAGGTCATGCATTCGAGCACCTTGCGTCGGCTGACGCCTTTTTCCTCATGGCGATGGTCGTGATCGTGTCCGCTCATGGCAGTCTCCCGTGGGCCCAGGGATTGGGTTTCCGGGGAGGTGATCGGCGGGGGTGGGGCTTTATTCCCGAGGCCTGGGCGGGGCCGATGGCAGGGATGACGATTTCGTGAGGTGCGACGCCGGCCCGCCATGATCGGCGGGCGCAGGGGACCGCGCGACAGCTCGACGCAAGGGCAAGATGCGCAATTGAAGCGTTGGTGCTTGCGACGTTATCGACCCGCCCGACAACCCACTGATCGAGCGGAGGAAAACATGGCTGACGTCACCGGCGGCTGTCACTGCGGCGAGATCCGTTACGAGGTGACCGGCGAACCGGTCGTCCATGCTTTGTGTCACTGCACCGATTGCCGGCGCCACGCCGGCGCACCGATGGTCGGCTGGGTCATGGTTGCCGAGGACATGGTCAAGGTGACCAAGGGGCAGCCCAGGATCTACCGATCCTCGGAGCACGGCCGGCGGCACTTCTGCGCGAAATGCGGCAGCGGACTTTTCTATACCAATCGCAACATGCTGCCCGGGTTCATCGACATCCAGAGCGGCACCTATGACGATCCCGATGCGGTGCCGGCCACGATGCATATCCAGGTCGCGGAGCGGCTGCGCTGGATGGTGGATGCGCATGAGCTGCCGACCTTCGACCGCTTTCCGCCGCCGGAATGACCGGGTTGATGAACGCGGTGCTTTCCGGCGAAGCGACTATGCGCGCCACGACATGGAATCGCCGCAACATAGATGGACGGTTGCAATACGGCGTTTTCTTTTTGGCAGGTGCGCGTGACGCTCGCGTTGGTCGGGCGTCCATTTCACGCACCAACCAGCGCGGGCTGTTCGCTTGAGTCGGGTTGGCCTTATTCGTCCTCGTCGTCCGGACCGCCACGCTGCTCGATCGCGTTTCGTACGCCGCGCATGATGGCGAACGACACGAATGCCATCCTTCGCTTCTGATCATCGCTCAATGTCTTGTAGAGCGGCTCCCAGGCATCGGAGAGCTTCTTGAGATCGGTCCCGCGCTAAATCAGCCGGTCGGCTCTGCGTTGCATCATTTCGACCGGATTGCTTCCGCCAAGGGCCTCCATCGGTCCGTTGTCCTGGAGTTCGGCAATTCGCTCCAACCGAGCCTGCCGGTTTTTCGCTCGCGCACGGATGGCATCCTCGATGGCCGGCCAGTATTTCTCCTGATCGGGTGTCAGCTGCAGGGCAGCCTTGACGATGCCGACACGCATGTCCGTCAGGCTCTTCAGATCGGCTGCACTGGGTTGCGCGGCTCCGACTGTCGTGGATGTCTCTGCTGCAAAAGCGAGAGACGAGGTCGTCACCAAGAATGCAATCGCTGCGACAGCTGCGTTCCTCGTCATTGTGAGCTCCTGAGCTGGTCATCAAGGATGTCCGCGAGAGCAACCACAATCATGTCGGCCACGGGTTGATCTAGGTCAAACGGGAGAGGGAGCCGGAAAATATGGACGCGCTTCTGACCGTTCGGGAAATTCCGTGAGGCTCCGGATCGGCTTGTCGGCTCAACCCGTGACCGGCGCGACGGTGGCGCCGGATTGAGCTAGATCAAGGTTCAGCGGATCGCAGTGTTCAGAAACTGCCGTCGACCTCGTTTCGACCGGGCGGTACCATGCACCATCTGCTCAAGGAAATTCGACATAATCCACTGCTCTGGATGCTGGTCTTCGTACCGATCGTGCTGGCGGTCGAGACGGCGGCTCCGTCCGCCCACACCGCGCTGTTTGTGCTCGCTGTTCTGGCCATCGTGCCGTTGGCCGCCCTGCTCAGCCACGCGACGGAGAGCGTCGCAGAGAAGACCGGCGATGCAGTCGGAGGCCTGCTCAACGCAACTTTGGGCAATCTGACCGAGCTGATCATCGCGATCGCTGCGCTGCATGCCGGAGAGTACATGCTGGTCAAGGCATCGATCGCCGGTGCCATCGTCACCAATTCACTCTTTATGCTCGGCGCATCATTCCTGCTCGGCGGGCTCCGCCATCACGTTCAGGAGTATAATCGGGCCGGCGGGAGGATGTACGCAGCGCTGCTGCTGATGGCCACGATTGCGCTGCTTGCGCCCTCGGCTGTTGCCGACCTCGATCCGGCGCGCGGCGAGGCCATGGCGCTGGCTCTCAGTACGGGCCTCGCTGTGCTGCTGATATGCGCCTATGGGCTCGGCTTGCTGTTCTCGCTCAAGACACACAAGGAGCTGTTCGCAAGCGAGGAGCATGGCGAAACCGGCGGCGCCGGCTGGCCGATCGGACTTGCGTTAGGTACCCTTCTCGTCGTCACGGTGCTGGTTGCACTGGTCAGCGAAATATTCGTGAGCTCGGTGCAGAAAGCGGGCGAGACGCTCGGATTGAGCCCGGCGTTCGTCGGTTTCATCATCGTCGCGCTGGTCGGCGCCGCGGCAGAAATGGCGGTCGCGTTTTCTGCGGCGCGCAAGAACCGTCTCGATATGAGCGTCAGCATCGCGCTCGGCAGCGCGTCTCAAATCGCCTTGTTCGTCGCGCCGGCGCTGGTGCTTCTGAGCTACGTCGTCGGTCCGAAGCCGATGGATTTGCAGTTTTGGCCGGGGGCCGTGACGATGGTCATGATCGCCTCCGTGACTTCCTGCTTCATCACCAACAGCGGACGGTCGGCATGGTTTATCGGTGCCTTGCTCGTGCTCATCTATGCGATTTTCGCCATGACCCTGTACATGGTGCCACCGGGATCGCACGGCCCGGTTTGACCAGCGGCGAGCGTTGCCGGCACCGATCCGGACGAGGGCGCGTGTTCCTCGTCGCGTTCACGCGGACCCCTGATGGCTTTACAGCGGTAGCTCGCTCTGACCGCGCGTCCAGTCGATAATGTCGATCTGGAGCCCCCGTTTCAGAATCTCGGCCTCAAGATTGCTGGCATGCCGCTTCCATTCGGCCGTCGACCGGACCCGGAATTTTGGATCTTCACCGTTTGCCTCGAACTCATCGTCGGCTTCGAGCGCGCCGCGAACAGCCTCGTACATCATCTTAAGGCTCGCGTCGGTGAAGGCGTCGTACTCCATCGAGCCGTCTCCCTGGAAAAGCGAAATTCAAGGGACCGCCACGATGGCGATCGTGGCGTCCCTTTGCGGTCGATCCATTCAACATGGAAATGCCGATGCCTGACCGGAACTCGACAGCGAGCCGGTGCGGTGCAACCGCATGTCCATCCATTGCGGCTCAGCCGGATCAATACTGCGGGCAGACCATTTGCCCGTATTCATTGTAGTAGCAGCCTTGGTTGCCGTAGTAGCCATAGGCGCCATACGCGCCGGCTGCGGCTGCAGCGCCGACGGCAGCAGCACCATAACCCCAGCCCGGCCGATAGTAGCCTCTGCCGTAGCCGGGATAGCCGGCGACCGGGCGGCCGGGGCGCCCTGCAATCGGTCGACCGGGATAGCCCGGACGCCCTGCAACGCGATATCCTCCACCGTGAACTCGTCCGCCGCCTACATGCATGCCACCGCCACGCATCCCGCCGCCGTGAAAGCCGCCTCCGCCGCCGCGGAAGCCGCCGCCTCCTCCGCGACGGGCATAGGCGTCATCAGGAATCAGGCAGACAGCGACGAGAACCAGAGCCGCCAGAGCGGCGAGGATACAACGAAGCATGGCGTGTCCTCCCTATCGGACAATATTGCGAGCGGCGACACTGCGACAATTTCGCCTCGCGAGATTGACGTAGATCAACGGAATGCAGCAGGGCGCGCGTTCGAAAAGGGTCAGGCAGCTGTCATCAACCCCAGGCACAATCTGTACTTTGCCGCGTAGCATCTTGCCTGGAATGCGAACGTGAGTTCCATGGCATTTGCTTTCGCCTCAGTCAGGCGACAGCCATCGTTTCTTTGCCGAGTTCACCTGGTGTTTTTACGTCCTGCAGAACGCAGCCAAGAGGATCAACGTGCGGAAAGCGGATGTAACGTGCGCGTGCTGTGGCGCAGGTTTCCGGCGGTTGGAGCTATGGTCAGAACCTGGCGCCAAAGGTGAGTATCACTGTCCCGTTTGCGACTACTTGCTCGAGGCATTCGATGGCACCAACCTGATCGCCTATCGGCTGACGATCCAGCCGGAACGCGCGCCGGTCTCCTCGGCGAAGCTGTTCGACGAACAATGATAGCCTGACGATCGGTTGCCATCGGCGTGCTTCGCTTTTCGAGGTGACGGCCGACGCCATGACTGTTTGGCCGTGTCACTGCATCGATTGGCGCCGCATGCCGACGGGCCGATGGCCGACCCGGTGATGGCCGCAGAGGACACAGCCAAGGCGACACGAGGCAGATCTGCCCGTCCGGCCGGGGGGGGGGGCGTTTGCACCCTCGTCGGATGGTCTCGGTGCTTGCTTGCTCGTGCGCCGGGACGCCGGCTAGTTCTTGACGGCATACAGAGGCGTTCTGAACGTCAGTTGATAGGCGGGCTTCGGCACCCACATGATTTCGGCTGTGAGGCCAAACAATCGGTTGTCATTATCGTCCATGCGGTCGAGATCTAGCCGCACGATCGGTTGCGCGAAAGGCTGAATCGAGGCGACGTTCATAAGTTGCGCGCCCTCGAAGGATTGCACGCCCACGCGGCCGGTAAATTTCCAATCGTTCGGCCATTGATAGTAGCCGCCGACATAAGCAATCGTGTTCGGATTGATCCTCCCCAGCGCACTGCCGGCGTCGGTTCGGGTGTATTGGACACCGCCGAGGAAGCCTCGGGTTTCATCGGAATCGAGCGCATAGTCGAATTCGAGAATGTTGTTGAAGGAGGTTGTGCCCAGCGGGCCATTGGGAATCGACTGTGTGATGGTCGATTGCAGCGTCACGGTAGGAAAGGTCCCGCCGTTCTGCTGATAAAGGTCCGCCTGGAAGCCGATATTCCAGCTTGTGACCTGAAAGGACGAAAAGCCGGTACTCCCGAAGTTCGTCGAACTGCCGGAGACGCCGGCATAGAGCGACACGCTATCGGTGACATCGACCGTTAGCGGAAAATCCATGTTGAGAGATTTCGCGGCTGGCACGCCGGCCGGAAAGACCGCGCTCCCCGATGCCGCAAGCGTTTGAGTATTGAACAGCGTCGGATGTCCAAAGCCGAACGCGAGCGACCCCGCCGGTACCTGTGCGTAGATCGTTCTGAGGTCGAGGTAGATGTTCGGCACCGAAGCATTGGCAACGCCGTCATCATTTGCGGCAAGGGCCTTGGCAACCGGGATGATAAGCACCGCGCATGACGCCGCCCTCAGGATCAATCCGAAGGCCGAGCGCCCTGCGCTGTTACGTAGCGGCGCGTTCAAGGCGAAAACCTTCCTAGGCGCGATTGTCATTGGGCAGGGAGGCGCGCTGATCGATCGCAGCTTGTCCGTTCCTCGATCTCACCCGAAACTCCCGCGGGGTGCAGCCGGAGATCCGGCGGAAGGCACGCGTAAAATGAGCCGGGTCGGCATAGCCCGATGAGAGTGCCACGTCGATGATCTTGATTTCAGTGGCGCCCAAAAGCTTGGCCGCATTGTTGAAGCGAGCCTGCTCAACCAGACCCGAATATGTCAGCCCAGCGAGCGAAAGCCTCCGTTGCAAACTCCTGGTGCTCACTCCCATCATCTCGGCCGCCTGCGTTATCGTGAGGCCTCCTTGGTCAAGGTAGGAGGGCAAGCTCAGCCTCAATGCGCTGACGACGTCCTTGCCGAATGACTGCGGCTCGTGATCGGACGGCGCCGGCCGAAAGTCATTTGAGGGATTTGCAAGACTGAGGAGTTTTACCGGCACCTCGATCCATGAGGCCTTCTGACCTGACAGGAACCGCGTGTTCGGCCAATGCGACCGGACCTCCGGGCTCGGCGTATAGGGCGCTTCAAATGCAATCACCTTTGGAGACCAGTTCGCCCCGGCGAACTGACGGACGATGTGCAGCACGAATATGTTTTGAAGCCACTGGGATATCTCAAGATGGGAAATGCCCTCCGTTCCAATGAGCTTGCTGCAAATCTTCAAGTTCTCGCCGCTTGGCTCGAGCCATAGTTGGAGGATCGTATCCTCGCACGGTGCCCACCGGCAGGTTTGCTGCAAGGCAACCAACAGGGTCGGCGCATGGCGCACGCGCGCGCGCATGGCTTCGCTCAAATGTTCAAACGAGGTTCGCTGGGCTGCGCGAAAGGCGATTTCTGACAGGCCCTGCTTTTGCTGAGCGGCCGTCGCGAACCGAACAGCCGGCAGCAAAGGTACATAATGATCCGCTTTCTCTTCAAAAGACGTCGGAAGCTGAAATTTGGCGAGGAGTGCCGCCGTAGGCCCGCCAGTTTCGGAATGAAGCTCAGCGAATGGGATCAAAAATTGACAACGGATCAATGGAATGACGGTCATTACTACCTGCCCAAGAAGTTTTGCCGCGATTGCAGCTTAGCAGACCGGAACTCCTCTTGCGTTGTCTTTATCGAGCAGCCGACGCGACACGCATTCGCGAATTTCGCTTGACGAGAATTTTGGCGGCTGATGGCCAGATTGATCCCCGAAGCTGCTCTATCCTGATGCGTCGTTTCTCTTGCAGGAGCACGGGCCTCACGCCTCAAACCAACCGATGAGAGCTGTCCGATTGCCTTCAGCCCAGGCGGTCCGCGCGGCCATTGTCGCGTCGCTGCGACACGGTGACGCAACTCTGGATAGTACCGCTCACACCCTCAAGATCAGCTCGCGCACGTTGCAGCGGCACCTTGGTCGCCTGGGCACCAGCCACAGCGAAATGCTCGCCGAAGTTCGCCTGGACATCGCCTGCCGCCTGCTCGGGGACTCAAGCAAGCGCCTGTCGGAAATCGCAAAATTCGTGGGATACAGTAATGCCAGCAGCTTCAGCCGCACTTTCGTGCGTTTGATGAAAATCCAACCCATCGCCTACAGGCAGCAGCAACTTTCCGATCGGCCGAGTGGGGCGAACCATCGCAAGAGATCTCACGCCGCCGGGCGATGAGAAGTTGTATCATTGGCGCGAAATGGCAAGACGCGCGATCCGAATTGGCGCGAAATGCGTAGCGAAGCTGATTGCCGAAATAATTGCGGCGCTCCCCCAAGGGCGCCAAAGGAGATCACAACCATGACCCTTCGCTCAGCTCTGCTGGTATTCTGCGTCGCCGGATTGATTGCCGCTCCCCATAAGGTGCTTTCCCAATCTGCACCCGAGACCAAACCGCACGTCCCGCTTGAGAAGTCGATCGGTCAGGCAAAGCCGGAAGTCGTGCCATCGCTGTTCGTCCTCAATTCGCGCGGTGCGAGCTTGAAGGACGGCAAACTCGTGCTGACTGGGGTTTCACCGAATGCGATCGTGTTCGCCGATCGGCCCGTGCGGGCAGCCGGTCACGATCTCACATCGCGAATTGTCGAGGATTGGGGCAATGGCACCGACAATTTCGCGAAGGATCCTCCAAACGCCACCGTGTCCGGGTTCAGGAAAGACGGATCGTCGGTAGCCGACGCCGTCGTCGTCCTGAAATCGCCCAAGCTCGACGGCGACAAGCTGACTTTCGATGTCGATCTGCTCGAAGGTGACCTTGCGGGAGCTGATGGACCGGCGTCGATCTTCATCGACATCATCGGTCGCCCATTCACGCCGCTGTCCTTTGCCGGCGTTGCCCGTCGAACCGCGTGGCGAGGGGCTTATTATCGCGGCGCTGCAGTCGCAGGTGCAGCCGCCCTTGGCGCCGCGGCTGCTTATCCCTATTACGCCCCGCGGTGCGGGTTCTATCCGTATCCGCCTTGCTACTGAGCAACGCGACCGGCCACGTCGCAGCCTCCGGGCCGACCATGCAAGGTCGGCCCGATTTAAAGCCGAACATACGAGCTCACAGGAGAGGATCGTGGGACGAACCGCTATGATTGCAGCATCGCTGATCATCGCCGGCATTCAATCAGCGCATGCGCAGACCGACCTCAGCGCTTACGCCAATGCCGAAGGCTATCTGGATGTTCAGAAGCTGACATGCGCACAGCTCGCCGGAACGTGGCAAGGAGACGCCGATCTTCTCACTGCCTGGTACAGCGGCTGGTACAACGGCCTCGCGCGCAAGCATTACCTCGATATCAAAAAGTCCCGTGAGGCCGAGCACGAGGTGATCCAGCACTGCAAGGCTCATCCCGACCAGCTCATCATCGAGGCGATCGCAGTAGTCTTCAAGGATATGAGAGCGGCGCTCGGGATCAGGATGCAGCCTCGGCCAGGGCCTTGAAGACTTCTGGCTCGCGACCGACGCCTACATCTTCGGCTATCCGCTCGTGACGATGGAGATGACGCGCCGTGTCATCACCAACGTTGCAACACCGGTCGGCACGCGCGCGCCGATGGGCCAGATCATCAAGCTGCGCAAGTACCCTGATGCGTCTTTCCGCGATGTCACTGCGCCCAACGCGGACACGCTCTACACCACGTCCTTCCTCGACGTCGGGAAGGAACCGTGGGTCCTCAGCATCCCGGACATGAAAGGGCGCTATTTCCTGATGCCGATGCTGGATGGCTGGACGACGGTATTCCAGGTGCCGGGCAAGCGGACGACCGGCACCGGCGCGCAGACCTACGCCATCACGGGCCCCGGATGGAAGGGCACGCTGCCGTCCGGCGTCAAGGAATACAAGTCGCCCACCAGCATCGTGTGGCTGCTCGGCCGCATCTATTGCACCGGCACGTCCGAAGACTACGCCGAGGTGCACAAGCTGCAGGACGAATGCAAGCTGGTCCCGCTGAGCTCCTACGGCAAGCCCTACACACCGCCTGAAGGCAAGGTCGATGCTTCCATCGACATGAAGACGGCTGTCCGTGAGCAGGTCAATCGCATGGACGCGGTGTCATATTTCAAGCTGCTGTGCGAGCTGATGAAAGCCAATCCGCCATATGTAGCAGACGCGCCCCAGCTCGCCAAATTTGCTCGCATCGGCATCGTTCCCGGACAGGATTTCGACGAGAGCAAGCTGAAGGCGGACTTTCTGAAGCGCGTTCCGGAGGTGTCGTTCGACAGGATCATGCTTCAGTTCAAGGTCAACAAGGCGGTCAAGGACGAGAACGGCTTTGCGTTCACGACGAAAACCGGCATCTACGGCACCGACTACCTGATGCGAGCCCTGGTGACCGCGATTGGGCTTGGTGCCAATCGTCCGCAGGATGCGGTCTACCCGACCTCGCAAAAGGATGCGGACGACCGCAAGTACAATGGTGCGAACAAGTACGTCATGCGGTTTCCCAAAGGCCACCTGCCTCCGGCCGAGGGATTCTGGTCGCTCACGATGTACGACAGCAGCTACTTCTTCGTGAACAATCCGCTCAACCGATATTCGATCAGTGCGCGGGAAAACCTGAAGGAGAATCCTGACGGCTCCACCGATCTCTACATCCAGAAGGACTCGCCGGGGAAGGACAAGGAATCCAACTGGCTTCCCGCGCCGGAGGGAGATTTCATACTCATGCTGCGCATGTACTGGCCGCAGGAAACCGACCCGTCGATCATCAACGGCACCTGGACGGTTCCTGCCGTCAAGAAGGTCGGGGCTTGAGAACCCGGCTTCGTGCCGGCTCCGCCGGGGCCGGCACGAACCAACGTGCTTCGATTTGCGGTCGCGAATCGTACGCTCGCGCAAGCCGGACCAGATCGTTCTGCGATGCGCCAAAGGTGGGGTGGGTGCGAAATGCGGCGTCATGATCTTTCGAAGAGGCGGCAACCAAACGGGCGAGGCAAGACACTCAGGGATGTCGGCATCGCCATGACAATGATCGTGGCATCATGCTCGTCTGAAGCCGCGCGTGCCGACGAGGCCGGCGTCTCATATTGGCTTCCCGGCCGCTTCGGCAGCCTCGCTGCGACCCCGCAGGTCCCCGGCTGGTCGATGGCGGAGGTCTACTATCACACCAGCGTAAGTGCATTCGGCAATGCCGCGGCCGCCAGGGAAATCCAGGTCGGCAGAATCCCCGCCGCGGCAAACGTCGATCTAAATCTGCATCTCAACGCGCAGGCGGATCTCATCCTTCTCAATCCCACTTATACGTTCGCAACGCCGGTGCTGGGTGGCCAACTTGCCATCGGCGTGACCGGGCTGTTCGGACGGTCGAGCGCGGATCTTGCGGGGACGCTGACGGCGGCCGTCGGTCCGCTGGCGACAACCCGCACCGGCAGCTTCGGCGATTCGATCACATCAGTTGGCGACCTCTACCCGCAGGCGACGCTGAAGTGGAACGCCGGGGTGCACAATTTCATGAGCTATGTAACAGGAGACATCCCGGTCGGAGCATACAGCCCGAGCAGCCTTGCCAATCTCGGCATCGGTCACGCGGCCATCGATGCCGGCGGCGGCTACACCTACTTCAACCAGCAGGCGGGCCACGAATTTTCCGCGGTCGCGGGCTTCACCTACAATTTCAAGAATCCGGATACCCAGTACCAGAACGGGGTCGACTTCCATCTGGATTGGGGCGCCTCCCAGTTCCTGTCGAAGCAGGTTTTCGTTGGCCTGGTTGGATATGCCTATCAGCAGATCACCGACGATTTCGGCCAGCACCCTCTCCTGGGAGGCTTCCGGTCCCGCGTGCTTGGCGTTGGTCCGCAGATCGGCTTCCTGTTTCCCGTAGGTGACATGCAGGGTTATCTGAATCTCAAAGGGTATGGAGAATTTGCAGCAGAGAATCGCCCGGCAGGATGGAACGCGTGGTTGACGTTCTCGATCTCGCCGATGGCTCCTGCCGGCACCGTGGCGCCGACCCGACGGGTCGCGACAAAATAGCAGCGCTGCTGGCGCCTTCGATTGTGCCGAGATCACGCCACTATGGGCCGCAACCGTGCCGGTGGCTGCCGATGCCCGCCGTTCGGACGCCGCCCGGCAATTTTCGCCGACGCCGGTTCGATACGCGGGCGTCGTGATTGTCAGGCCGCACGGCCCAGGTTGCCAATGCTCGGCCGATTGATTTCAGCCGCGCTAACCCGAAAGTGGAGTCGATGTTACCGGATACGCCGTCGGTCGGTCAGCTCTCTCAGGTGATTTCTCAAGCGGCGGCGCCCGCATTTCTGCTCGGCGCATTGGCGGCCTTTATCGCGGTGCTGATTTCCCGCCTGAACCGGATCATCGACAGATCGATTTACCTGAACCAAATTTCGGATCAGGATCAGGAGAGATGCCGGCTCAAGGCAGACCTGCCGCGTCTTGCTCGGCGTGCCACCATGATCAATCGTGCGATCTTCTGGTCTATCATGGGAAGCATCTCGATCAGCATTGTCATCGTCGTCGGCTTTGTGAGTGCGTTCCTTCACATCCAACACGAGCGGGGCGTCGCCATCCTCTTCATTGTCTCCGTTGTGGCTTTCATCGTGTCGTTGGTCGATTTCGCGCGAGAGGTCCGAATTGCCCTGAGCGAGCTCGATCACTACGGCTAGATGCAATTGATACATTCACGCCTTAACGCGCGCGCGCGGAAGCCGATGAGGGCGTTGCCGCTTCCGACGGATGCGACTATGCGTGCCGCAACATGGAATCGACCCGCGACATAGATGAACGGCCCCATGCCCAGTACCACCACACCGAGGCGAGCCGGCATCACGCCGAGAACTACGGCAAGCACTAGCCGTTTTGGCACTGCGTGAGCAGCCTGCGCCGTCCCCGCAATGGGACGGCGATTTTCTTTTTGGCGGGCGTTCAGCCCCTATCGCCTGATGAGCAGCGCCGAGACGGCGCTCGCTGCGCACAGGCATGCGACGGTCGGAAAGATGATCGCCGTATTGCCGGTGTGATCCATGAATCGCCCGATCAACGGCTCGCCAATCCCGGCGCAGGCGTACGAAATGAAATTGAGGACGCCGGTTGCGGTTCCGGCCAGGCGACGGCCGAAGATGTCGGGACATAGCGCCCAGAACGACGACGCCGGGCCGAACACGAAGAAGCCGCACAGGAACAGGCCCGCGATCCCGACCAGGCTGCCGTGTGGCACGAGCTCCATCGCGAGCGCGATGATCGCGGCCATCACCATGTAGGAGATGATCGCGAGATAACGCCGTGATCTAAACAGAACATCCGAAATCCAGCTGTTGGTCGACGCGCCAAGCGCCATCCCGACCGGCAGTGCGACGGTAATCCAGACCGGATCGATGACCGTCGCAGCCGATTTCCAGTTTGGCCCGAGGAAATGGACGGGGACCCAGACCAGCAGGGCGTATCGCGCGGCGTTCTGAAATCCGATCGACAGGCCCGTTGCATAGAGCCGCCAGTTCGAGAGCACCGCGCGATAGCGCGCGCCGCTGGTCTTGGTGTCGACCTCGCTGTCGCCGTCCGCCTCATCGGGCGACTTCTCGTCGGCGGGCCCTTTGAGGCCGAGATCCTCGGGCCGCTCGCGCACCACGAGGAACATGACGACGGCGCCGAACAACATCAGGAACACCGACAGCCGGAAGATCCACCGCCAGTCGAGCCCGAGCGTGCCGAGAATGATGATCGGCACGAAATAGGCGAGGACCGACGAAAATCCGGACATGCCGACATAGAATGAATAGACGAAGCCGCGATGCCGGTGTCCCCACCAGTTCGAGAGCAGCCGGCTGCCCGGCGCGAATCCCATCGCCTGGAAATATCCGTTGAGGCCCCACGCCAGCAGCAGGGCGACGAAGCCGCCTGACAGGCTCGTCGCCCAATTCGCCGCGAACGAGAGGACCGCGCCGGCGAGCATCATGACGCGGCCACCCCATTTGTCGCCGAGATTGCCGTTGATCGACTGGCCGAGCGCGTAGGCCCACAGCATCGATGCGCTGACCCACCCGAGCATCTCCTTGGATAGTCCGAGCTCCCTCTGAATGCCAGGGATGGCAAAGCCAAAGGTTTGGCGTCCGAGGTAGTAGAAGAGGTAGCAAAAGGAGACGCCGAGCAGCGCCGTCCATTTGTAGCGCCGATACATCTGCGCCGCAGCCGTTTCGGTTGCGAGCGCCCGTGCAAAGGCCTGCCCAGTATCGAGCATGGCGTGTCCTCCTGTGCTTTTGTTTTGATTTATTGCGCGCCGTTCAGCGCAAACTCGAAGATGTCGAAGTTGCGCATGCGCCTGGTCTTCGCGAGCTTGCGATAGGCATCGTTCAGCTGGTGCGACAGGATGAACGGCACGATCTGCTCGCTCAGTCCGCCATGCGACCGGAGGCGGTGGCCGTCGAGTCCGCTGAGATCGTGCTCCGCCCGCGTCGAGCCGATTGTCGTGTGGGTGTCGCCGATCGTGACGAAATCCCCTTCGCGGTCGAGCGGCATTTGGTAGCGGCTCGCGGCGCTCGGCCCGTCGAGCACGAGCGCAATTCCCGGAATGGCCGCCGACGCCTCCATGACCTCGGCGAGGTCGAGCCCCTTACGCAGGTAGACGCGAACGAAGGAGCCAAGCGCGCCATGATGCTTCACGAACGGATCGGTGATCGGACAGATCACCCGCGCCGCACGTGGGCCGAAGCGCCGGTTCAGCTCGTCCTCGAGGAAGATCACGCGCGGGGTTCCGTCCGTGTTCGCCTTGTCGTTCATCCCGTGATCGGCAATCAGCCCGACCACGGCGCCAAGCTCGGCGATGCGGCCCACCTTCTGGTCGACGGCGCGGTGAAAGAAATCCGCTGCCGCCTCGCCCGGACCGTGCGCGTGCTGAACCAGATCGGACAGCGAGAGATAGAGCAGCTCGGCGCGATCTTGCTCAAGAAGCTTGATGCCGGCGTCAAGGACGAACAGCGACAGGTCGGGGCTGTACATGTCGGGCGTCGGCCGCCCGACCAGGGCTTCGACATCCGCAATGCCGTTCTCCGCCATGGTCGCGCTTCCGGCTTTCTCCGACGAGAAGCAAATTCCGCCTTCCATCCGGTGGCCGAGCATCTTGCGCAGCTTGTCCTTGGCGGTCACCGCAGCGACGCGAACGCCGGCGCGCGACATCTCGGCGAGGATGGTCGTCGCCCGCATCGGCATTGCATCGACGATCATGATTTCCTTGCCGGTCTCGCGATCGAGATAATAGTTTCCGGAGATGCCATGAACCGCCGGCGGCGCGCCGGTCACGATCGAGACGTTGTTCGGATTGGTGAAGGTCGGCATCGCGGCATCGGCGAGGGCCGCGAACCCGCTTCGCATCATCCGCGAAATATTGGGGAAGACCTCCCTCGCGTTGGGGAAATTGAGATAGCGCGGGTCGCATCCGTCGAGGCAGATAACGACGGTGGGGCGTGTGGGCTTGCTGTAGGTCCGCCCGTTGACTTCGATCATGATGGCTCCTTGTCCGGCCAGGGCCGATAAGCGGCTTCGGAGCGATCCTAGGAAGCGGCGGTCGGAATAAAAATTGAATAATTTACCGGTTCATGTAACTTCCATTCCCATGAAGCTGCGCGATCTTCCACTGGTGTCGCTCCGGACGTTCGCCGTCGTCGCGGAGACCGGCGGGGTCGGCGCCGCTGCGGACGCGCTCGGCGTCACCCACAGCGCGGTCAGCAAGCAGGTCAAGTTGCTCGAACGCTGGCTGGGACAGGCGCTGTTCACGCTGGAGGGCCGACGGCTGGTTCTCACACCCTTCGGCCTTGTGCTGTCGCGCGAGGTGGGGCGTGCGCTGGAGGATATTGCCGGTGCCTGCGCCTATGTGCAGCGCCAGCGCGAGCGCCGCACGGTCACGATTGAGGCGCCGGCGACCTTTGCGATGTACTGGCTGCTGCCGCGCGTCAATCGCTATCGCGCCCAAAACCCCCGCACAGATGTGTGGGTATCAACCAGGATGACGGGGCAGCTGCCGAATTTCTCGGCCCATGACCTTGTCGTGACGCGCGGGGAGGCGGCGGTGACTTCCTCGCGTCTCAGCGAGCGCGCCCTGCTGTTTCGCGAGGACCTGGCGGTATTGACGTCGCCGAAACTGCTGGCGCGGAAGCCGCTCGCAAAGGCCGCCGACGTCAAAAGCCATCATCTGATCGAGTCGATGACCCGGCCCCAGGAATGGGCGGCATGGTTGAAGCACGTGGGCATCACCGATGCGTTCGTGGCCGGCGGTCACCGCTTCGATCACCTGTTTGTGGCAATACAGGCAGTCAAGGATGGACTTGGATCGGTGGTAGCGCCGCAGAACGTCCTGCGAGAGGCGATCGCGAGCCATGATCTGGCAAGTCCGTTCCCGGAGCTGAACTTTCCGGGTGAATGCTATTTCTGCTATGGCGCGGCCGGCAGCGTCGATCCCGCGACACAGAAGTTCAGGGACTGGCTGGTTCAGGAAGCGCGATCGCAAGCCAAGGCGCCGCGCGCAACACAGCGGACCGGAGAATGTCCACGTCCGGCGAAATCGAGCTCCAGGCGCAGCCGTTGATCTAGCCGGTTCGTGTTGCAAAAGCCCTGAGCGCTGCCACCATCAGCTCCGGCGCTTCCTGCGCGACGCAATGTCCGACGCCGTCGAACGTCCAGCGGCTCGCATGCGGGATCAGCGCCGCGGCGCGGCCTGCCATCTCCTTGTAGATCGGCCATGACTGTTCGGCGGTCGCGATGCAGACCGGGCAGGCGATGTCGGAGAACCACGGGAACGGATTGCCGCGGCCATCGCCGGTATAGATCTGCTCCATGGCCTGGAAGATCGGCAGCAGCATCGCGGATTCGATTTCGGGCGTGCAGTGCAAGCGCACGCTGCCGTCGTCGAGCTTTGCGAAGCCGTGATGGACATAGGCCCGCAACGATGGTTCGGTCCATGTTGCGAAGGTCGGCGCGGCGCGCAGCCGCCGGAACAGGTCGTCGGCGTTGTCGAACTCGGCCCGGCGGCGCAGCACGCCCTGCACCGAGCCGTTCGCGATCTCGCTGAGGCCGCCGGCGCGCGGCGCGCGCGGATCCATCGCGGTTGGCTCCGTGACATGCAGGCGCGCGAAGCGACCGGGCATCAGTCTGGCTGCGAGCAGCAGGTCGGTTGCGCCGGCACTGTGACCGATGCCGTAGATGTCATGGAGGTCGAGGCGCTCCACCACCATGCGGACGTCTTCGGCAAAATCCCGGAAGTGATAGCGATCGGCCGGCGGCTTGTGGCTCAGGCCGTGGCCGCGGCGGTCGAGCGCGTAGACGGTGTAATCGGCCGCTAGCGCCTCTGCGACCTCGGTCCACACCTCCGCGACAAAGCCTGTGCCGTGCTGCAGCAGTGCCGGCGGCTTGTCCGACGCAGGCTCGCCCCATCGCGACACTGCGATGTTCGCGCCGTCATCGCCAACAAAGAGACGCTGCGGCTCGGTCATGTTCTGCTATCGCGCATCCTGCAGGATCATCGCCGCGGCCTTTTCGGCAATCATCGCCGTCGGCGTGTTGGTGTTGCCCGAGGTGATGGTCGGCATGATCGAGGCATCGACGATGCGCAAGCTCCCGAGGCCGTAGAAGCGCAGCCGCTCGTCGACCACCGCCATGGGATCGTTCGCCGTGCCCATCTTTGCGGTGCCGACGGGATGGAAGATCGTGGTGCCGATGTCGCCGGCAGCCTTGGCGAGCGAGGCATCGTCGTCGCCGACCGAGGGGCCGGGCAGGAATTCCTCGGGATGATATTTCTCCAGCGCCTTCTGCTTCATCAGTCTGCGCGTGGTGCGAATGGCGTCGGCGGCGACCTGGCGGTCGTCGTCGGTCGACAGGTAGTTCGGCGCGATGATCGGCTTCTCATCAGGTGTCGCCGCGCGCAAGCGAACGGTGCCGCGCGAGGTCGGCTGCAGATTGCAGGCGCTCACGGTGATGGCGGGGAAGCGGTGCAGGGGATCGCCGAACTTGTCGAGTGACAGCGGCTGCACGTGAAACTGGATGTTGGCGCGTGCGCGCGTCGCGTCCGAGCGCGTGAAGATGCCGAGCTGCGACGGCGCCATGGTCAGAGGACCGCGGCGGCGGAAGGCGTAGTCGAGGCCCATCAGGCCGCGGCGGAAGAGGTTGTAATAGGTCTCGTTCAGGGTGCGGACGCCCTCGACCCTGTAGATCGCGCGCTGCTGGAGGTGGTCCTGCAGGTTATGGCCGATGCCCTGTACGTCGAGCACGATGTCGATGCCGAGCGGCGACAGCCAGTCGGCCGGTCCGATGCCGGAGCGATGCAGCACCTGCATGGTTCCGATCGAACCGGCGCAGAGGATCACCTCACCCCTGGCGCGCGCCTCCACGGTCTCATTGCCCTGGCGGAACAGCACGCCGGCGGCGCGGCCGCTCTCGATGACCAGGCGGTCGACCAGCACGTCGGTTTCGAGCCTGAGATTGCTGCGGTTCAGCACGGGTTTGAGGAAACCGCGCGCCGACGACCAGCGCCGGCCGCGCTTCTGGTTGACGTGGAAATAGCTCGTGCCTTCGTTGTCGCCGGTGTTGAAATCCGGAATGCGCCTGATGCCCATCTCCTCGGCGGCGTCACCGACGGCGTCGAGAACGGCCCATGACAGCCGCGGTGCCTCGATGCGCCAGCCGCCGCCGGCGCCGTGATGCTCGCTGGCGCCGAGGAAGTGATCTTCCAGCCGCTTGAACAGCGGCAGCACGTCGTCATAGCCCCAGCCGGTCAGCCCAAGCTGGCGCCAATGATCGTAGTCGGCAGCCTGTCCGCGCATCGAGATCATGGCGTTGATCGCCGAGCAGCCGCCGATCACCTTGCCGCGGGGATAGGCGAGCGAACGGCCGTTCAGGCCGGGCTCCGCCTCGGTCTTGAACATCCAGTCCGAGCGGGGATTGCCGATCGCGAAGAGATAGCCGACCGGGATGTGGAACCAGATCCAATTGTCGTCGCCGCCAGCTTCGAGAATGAGGACCCGGTTGTTCGGATCGGCCGAGAGCCGGTTGGCGACGATGCAGCCGGCCGTACCGGCGCCGACAATAATGTAGTCGAAATCACCCTCGAGCCTTCGCGGCATGTCCTCGTTCCCGGCAAGCGTCTTTTGTTGGGCCCCTTCTATAGCGTTTTCGAGCGAAGTGGAGCCCGGTTCGCGTGAAGAAAACGCGTCAATACAAGAAAATAGACCTCGGTTCTGACAGAGTCAGAACCGGGTTCTATCCAGACGCAGCAGGCCGACACAAGCCCGGCGGAACGCGCCGGGCGTGCGCTGGATGCTCAGGGGCGGCTCGGTTCGGCCAGTGTGACCTCATGTCTCGCGCGGGGAACGCAGACGATCAGCGTCAGCATGCCGATGCCGAGCAGGGCGCCGACGAGGGCGAGCGGTGCGTAGATGCTCCCGGTCGCGACATTCATCCAGCCGATCAGGGCAGGGCAGACCGCGCCGCCGAACGAGCCGATCGCTGAGATCAGCGCGATGCCGCCGGCCGCGGCGCTGCCCTCCAGCATCGCGTTCGGAATCGTCCAGAACAGCGACAGGATCGCGAAGATGCCGATCGAGGCGACGGCAAGCAGCGTCACGGTCAGGAGCACGCTGTCTTGCGCGGCCTGCAAGGCGATGAAGCAGGTCGCCGCAACGAGGCCGCAGCAGACCACGTGCCAGCGCCGTTCCTGTGTGCGGTCGGAACTGTAGCCGATCGCCACCATGCCGATCGCGGACGCAACCGAGATCGCGCCGCTCAGCCAGCCGATCTCGGTGGTGGTCGCCACGCCGACGCGTTTCAGCAGCGTCGGGGTCCACAACAGGATGGTGTTGAGCGAGCAGAAGAACGCGAAGTAGATGAAGGAGAGCAGATAGACGCGCGGCTCGCGCAGCGCCGCCGCGAAGCTCCGCGTGGTGCCGGGAACGGCGGCGCGGTCGCGGGCGAGGTCGCTTGCGACCTGCCGTCGCTCGTCGGCGTTCAGCCAGCTCGCGACCTGCGGTCCGTCGGCGAGGTAGAAATAGGCGGCGATGCCGAGCAGCACGGCCGGCCCGCCTTCGAGGATGAACAGCCACTGCCAGCCATGCAGGCCATGGACGCCCTGCATGTGGTCCATGATCAGGCCCGACAACGGTCCTGCAATGACGCCGCCGAGCGGCACCGCCATCACGAACAGGCTCGTCATGCGGCCGCGCACGCGATCCGGGAACCACAGCGTCAGATAATACAGGATGCCGGGGAAGAACCCGCCCTCGGCGGCGCCGAGCAGGAAGCGCAGCAGATAGAGGTGATACTGGTTCTGCACCAGCGCGAGCAGCACGGTGACTGCGCCCCACAGCACCATGATCCGCAGCAGCGTCTTGCGGACGCCGACCTTGACCAGCAGGAGATTGCTCGGCACTTCGAGCGCGACATAGCCGACCGAGAAGATGCCGGCGGCAAGCCCGAACACGGCGTCGTCGATCTGCAGGTCGTGCAGGAATTGCAGCTTGGCAAAGCCGATGTTGAAGCGATCGATGATCGCAACCGTGTAGCACGCCAGCAGGAACGGGATCAGGCGCCAGGCGATCCGTCCATAGAGCCGCGAATGGGCCGCATCCTGCATCGAAACCTCCGAATAATTCTTTTGATTGTTGAGTGGGGTCGCGCCGCGACGGCGCTACGCTCCCTCGCCCCGTTCTTCCGGGGAGAGGGCTGGGGTGTGGGGCTGCCTCCGCATAATGCGGCGATAGCTGTGTCCGCGGAGGCTCCCCCTCACCCGGAGCGCATCTGACGGTGCGTTCCGGCCTCTCCCCGCACGGAGGAGAGGCGAAGTGGGAGCCCCCGAGTTGCGTCCCGCTAGCCCGCCTTCGCGTTCGGCGGAAACTCCAGCATCGCTTCGCCGGCTGCGACCGTCTCGCCGCGCTGGTTCTGTACGGCGACGTCGACCAATACCCAGCGCGATTTGGCCGATATCTGCTTGGCTTTGACGGTGCCGGCCGGGCGGATGGTGTCGCCGGGCTTCACCGGCTTCAGCCAGCGCGTCTCGAGCCTGCGATGGATCGCGCCGGCCGGAAGCGCCCAGTCGGTCAGCATGCGCGAGATCAGGCCGAAATTGTTCATGCCGTGCATGATGATGCCGCCGAAATTGGTCTTGCCGAAATCGCCCTTCATGTAGTTGTCGTCGAGATGCAGCGGGTTGTAGTCGAGCGATGCATCGCAGAACAGGCGGATCGATTCGCGCGAAACCGCGAATGCCGGGCCGTCGATGGTGTCGCCGGCCTTGAGAGATTCGAAATTCGCCGTGGTCATGGTGATCCTCCTTACATCGGACGGATGGTCTGGCCGCGACCCGAGCAGATCACGTCGCCATGCTGGTTGAAGAAGACGTTGTCGTGCACCACGAACAGCCGCTCGCGCTTAATGAACTTGTCGAGCGCGCGAGCCTGCAGGGTGATGGTGTCGCCGGGGCGGGCCGGGATGCTGTAGCTCCACGACTGTCCGGCATTGACGGTGCCCGGCGAGCGCATCCAGTCGTCGGCCGGCGTGCAGGCGAACATCAAGAGGATATGGATCGCGGGCGGCGCGATCAGCCCGCCATAGGGCCCGGCCTTCGCGGCTGCTTCGTCCAGATAGAGCGGATTGGTCTCGCCGACCGCGCGGCAGTACAGCGCGATCGCTTCCTGCGTGAGCTTGTAGGGCAGCGTCTTGCGCGGCTCGCCGGGCACGATGTCGTCCCACACCTTGCGCAGCTTCGCGTCTTTCCAGAAATCGGTTTCGAACGGGGTGGCCGCAGAACTTTCCGCTTGCGCCATCGTGCATCCTCCTGCTATTTGGTTCGCCAGGCGAACAATTCATTCGCTGTATGAATTGACGCTAGCGCGGTCGGGAGCCCCTGACAAGCGCGCAGGGTCGCGTCATGTGCAGGCAGCCATGCGGGCTGCGATGTCGTGAGCGCGATGACGGAACCAGCTAGGCGCCCGCCATGAGCAAAGAGAGTGACGGCTTCGTGCGCGCGATTGCGCGCGGCTTCTCGATCATCGAGGCACTCGGCAAGCCGCCGGGGCGGCACACGCTGGCGGAGGCTGCCGATACTGCCGGCCTCAACCGCGCCACCGCGCGGCGTATCCTCGCGACCCTGATCGCGCTGAAATATTGCGCCTCCGACGGACGCTATTTCAGCCTGCGGCCGCGCGCGCTCGGGCTCGGGCTGTCTTATCTCAACGCGCTGCCATACTGGGGTCATGCGCAGCGTGCGCTGGAAAACCTGCGCAACGAGATCGGCGAGTCCTGTGCGATGGCGGTGCTCGACGAGGATGAGATCGTCTATGCGCTGCGCCTGCCGGCGCGGCGGATTCTTTCCGCCAATCTCGGCGTCGGCAGCCGGCTGCCCGCGCATCTGGTTTCGCTCGGCCGCGTCATGCTCGCGGCGCTGCCGCCCGGCACCCGCGAGGCTTATCTCGCGACCGGGGGCTTCAGGCAGGTCACGCCGCGCACGGTCACCGATCCGGAGCGTCTTGGCGAGTTGCTCGCGCGGGTGGAGAGCGACGGCTATGCCTGGATCGATGGTGAGCTCGATCCGGCGATCTGCGGCATCGCGGTGCCTTTGCGCGATCCCGCGGGCGCGGTGGTCGCCGCGCTCAGCGTCAACACGATCTCGGGGACGGTGAGCGAAGCCGGCGCGCGCAAGAAATTCCTGCTGCCGCTGCGCCGCACCGCGCAGGAGATCCGCAGCCAGATGCTGACATCAGGGTAGGGAACGGCCGTCATCGACGCCTTTTCACCCGCTCCGGACCTGGATGGCTTTCCACGCCCATGCCGAATGAATAGTCTTTCGCCTTGCTGGCCGGGTGAACTGCCAAGGAAAATCCCGGCTACGTCAACGTCGATTGCTCAACTTGCCGGAGGATTCCTGTGGCCGACCCAGTCCGCGCCCCTTTCTATCACGACGGAATGCGTGAGTTGCAGGACCGCTTCGACGGTCGTCGTGTCGCCGACGGCCTCGAGAAGCATCGCCTGCATTTCGAATTCTGGGAACAGGACCGCAAGCTCATCGAGGAGACACGATTCTTTTTCATCGCGACCAGCTATCAGGACAACGTCGATTGCTCGATGCGGTCCGGCGATCCCGGCTTCGTGAAGATCACCGGGCCCGATACGCTTGAATTCCCTGAATACGACGGCAACAACATGTATCGCACGCTCGGCAATATTCACCGCAACCCGAACATCGGGTTGCTGTTTGTACGGCTCGACGGCAAGACGTTTCGCACGCGCATCCGAGGCAAGGCAACGATCCACGATAGCGCGGAGGCGCTTGCCGGGCATCATGGCGCGAAGGTCGTCGTGCGCGTCAAATGCGAGATCTTTCCAAATTGCCCGCGCTACGTTCCGGACCTGATGGGCGCCTCAGCGGACGTACCGGCGAATCTGTATGTGCCTCGGCCCGGGTACGAGCCGCCCGCACCGGAATGGAAAAGCCGGGACTACCTCAAGGACGTCCTGTCGAAGTACGATCCGCATCGGAAACGTGACGCATAGCGGACAGCCGGGAACCGCAGCCGGACGAGCGAGCAAACCGCGATCAGGGCAGCGGCGCCATGTAGGGGATGCTGCCGACCAGAGCGAACACCTGCACCGCGTTGCACAGCATGCCGCCCCAATGCAGCTGGCGCAGCCGCCGCACCGCGGTCGGATCGCCGGCGTCTCGCGCGTCTGCCTCGGCATCGAGCCGCCGCAGAAACCATTGCCGCGCCAGCACCGCGAACCCCGCGATCAAGGCGATGCCGAGCGCAACGGCGAACCGGCCGGCCGTGGCAAAGGCGAGCGTGCCGATCACGCCGGCGACCGCCAGCACCAGGAAGTAGGCGTTGAACATGCCGCGCAGCAGCCGGGTGACCGGTGGGACGTCGAGCTTCACAAGCAGGAACGCCGGCGCCGCCAGCAGGAAGTATCCCATCGGCACCAGCAGGATGATGGTGGAAAACAACACCGCCTGATCCGGCGTCATGTAGCCGCTCCCTGTTGGAAGGCGAGAGGATTTCGGTGCGGAAAACCTGGGGTAGTATCCGCGCCGGATATTTCTCGCACTATTAGGCTTTGGTCGGATGCGTTCGTTTGCGTCGGGTCAGTCGGTGACAACGATTCTGACGGTAGACCCGTCCGGCAAGTCTTTGGTCTCCGAGTAGATCTTTGCTGTAAAGGCGAGCCAGTCTCGACAGGAGCACATCCATATATTGTCGACCGTGTATTCGCCGCCGAACAGGGGGAGTGTCGTGAAGGCGTAGCGCCGGGAAGGGTCAAGAATCAGTCCTGCCGAGCGGCACCGATCGACCAATGCGCGCAACAGCCAGTCATCTGCATCATCAACGCAACGTTGGCGGAACGCTTCCTCCGAGTCGGCAATCTTGTTGATCGAGCCCGCCGACAGTTCCAGCATGTAAATGGCTCCCGCATCCCCCAAGAATACGTCCAGGAACAGGTTGGCTCCCAGGACGCGGCACCCGGCAGGCAAGATATCCGACCAGGCTGCGAGTTGGGCGAGCGTGATTTCAACCGGAAGGAAGTCTGAGCGGTCTTGTTCCATCCCAGGATCATGAATGCCCGGTCGCACTGCGACAAGCCGGAATGCACGGCAACGCGCTTTCGACGATTTCCGGTCGGCCGGCTCTGCATTTGCCGTGCCGCCGGACCCAATCCGGAGCATGCCACATCTGTTTGGGTGGACCGGCTCTTGCATGCTAGAGATGACTTACGTCCAACCTCTGAGGCCAGAATTCTCATGCCTATCGTGAACCGCGTCGCCGACCTTCAGCCCGACATCCAGGCCTGGCGACGGGACATCCACCAGCACCCCGAGCTGCTGTACGACGTCCACCGCACCGCAGCATTCGTCGCGGACCGGCTGCGGGAGTTCGGCTGCGATGAGGTCGTGACCGGGCTCGGCAAGACCGGCGTGGTCGGGGTCATCAAGGGCAAGAAGGGGCCGGCCAAGGGCGAGGGACTCAAGGTGATCGGCATGCGTGCCGACATGGACGCGCTGCCGGTCGAGGAGCAGACCAATCTGCCTTACGCCTCCAAGATCCCCGGCAAGATGCACGCCTGCGGCCATGACGGCCATACTGCGATGCTGCTGGGGGCCGCCCGCTATCTCGCCGAGACCCGCAATTTTGCCGGCGATGCCGTGGTGATCTTCCAGCCGGCCGAGGAGGGCGGTGCCGGCGGCGCGGCCATGGTCAAGGACGGCCTGATGGAGCGCTTCGGCATCGACCAGGTCTACGGCATGCACAACGGGCCGGGCATCCCGATCGGCTCGTTCGCGATCCGGCCGGGTCCGATCATGGCGGCGACGGACGAGGTCGATATCATGATCGAGGGTGTCGGCGGCCACGCCGCGCGCCCGCACAGATGCGTCGATTCCGTGCTGGTCGGTGCGCAGGTGATCACGGCACTGCAGTCGATCGTCGCACGCAGCGTCGATCCGCTTGAATCGGCCGTGATCTCGATCTGCGAATTCCACGCCGGAAACGCCCGCAACGTCATTCCGCAGACCGCGGAGCTGCGCGGCACTGTGCGCACGCTGACCCGCGAGGTGCGCGACCTCATCGAGAAGCGCGTGCGCGAGGTGGTCGACGGCGTTGCGAAGATGACCGGCGCCAAGATCGATCTGACCTATGAACGCGGCTACCCCGTCACCGTCAACCATGAGGCGCAGACCGAATTTGCGAGCCGCATCGCGCGTGAGGTCGCGGGCGAAGCCAGCGTGCACGACATGGCGCCGCTGATGGGCGGCGAGGATTTCGCCTACATGCTGGAAGCGCGGCCCGGCGCCTTCATCTTCTGCGGCAACGGCGACAGCGCCGGCTTGCATCACCCCGCCTATAATTTCAACGACGAGGCGATCGTCTACGGCACGTCGTATTTCGTGAAGATCGTGGAGAACGCGCTGGCGGCGTGAAGTTCACGCATCCCATCTGACCGGCAGCGTCACCGGACCGCGGAACACCCAGCCGCGCACGACCGGCGGCGCCTCCGCGCGGAGGCGCAGATTGCGCAGGCGCGCGAACAGCATCGGCGCCACGATCCTGCCGACGGTGAGCCGCGACACCCAGGTGCCGGCGCAGAAATGCGGTCCGGCGCCGAATGCCAGATGCGATTGCTTGGGCCGCGTCACGTCGAAGCGATCGGGTTCGGCGAAGCGGCTGCCGTCGCGGTTCGCGGCGCCTACGCAGAGGCCGATCTGAAGGTCTTGCGGCAGCGTGGTGCCGGAGAGATCGACGTCGCGGGTGACGCGGCGCGGATACATGCCGATCGGCGAGATCCAGCGCACCGCTTCCTCGAGCGCGGCCGGCCACAGCTCGGGCTTCGCCAGCACGCCGACCTTCTGCGCCGGGTTTTCCAGGAGGCCGAGCACAAGCGTCAGGATCGCGTCGCGCGGCTCGTTCAGGCCGCCGCCGATGATCACCTTGATGTTGGCGCGGATGCCCTCGATCGGCATCGGCGGATCGGCATTGATCATCGAGGACAGGATCGAAGGATTCGGCTGACGGCGGTGATCGTCGAGCACCGCGTCGATCGCGGCATCGACCTCGGCGCTCGCCTGCATCGCCTTACGCTCGATCTCGGCATCGGCGGTATAGTTTCCGGCGCCGTCGATCAGCGCCTGCGACCACTCGGCGAGGGTCTGCCACGGCATCGCGCGAAAGCCGATCATCGCCATCAGGCTGAGCGAGGCCATCGGCGCGGCAAGGGCGGAGAACAGATCGGCCTCGTCGCTCGCGGACAGGTCGTCGATCAGCGCCGCCGCGATCGCGGTAAATTGCGGTGCCCAATACTCCTTGATTGTGGCCGGACGGAACGAGGGCTCGATCGCCCTGCGGCCGATCGCATGCTCGGCGCCGTCCTTGCGCATGAAGGTCGGCCCCATCACCTTGTTGACCAGCGAGGCCGGATTGTCGGCCGAGTAGGTCTCGGGATCGCGCTCGATCCGCATGATGTCGTCGAAACGCGTCACCAGCGTCAGCTTCGCGGGCGCGACGAAGACCGCCGGCGCGATCTCGCGCAGGCGGCGGAAGATCGGATACGGGTCGTCGAGCAGATCCTGATACGCGATATCGGTGACGACAGGCACGGCGCTGGTCATTGGTCCTCCCGGGAGCGCTTTTTCGCCAAGGCTAGTCCCGGGTACACGATCGCTCAATTCGATGGAATTGATTTGCTCCATCGAAATATCCCATGACCTTGTGCTAGGCTGGGCCGCCAGCAATGCGGGAGGTATAGCGTGGCGGCCAATTCCTCGATCGATCCGATCGACATCGGGACTCTGCGGACCCTTGTGCTGGTCTATGACTTGCAGTCGTTCTCCGCCGCGGCCAAGCGGCTCGACGTCAACCAGTCCACCATCAGCTATGCGGTCGAGCGGCTGCGCGGCGCGCTGCATGACCCGCTGTTCGTTCGCAGCGGCAATGGCGTGACGGCGACCGAGCGCTGCGCGGCGCTGGTTGCCTGGGCGCGGGACATGATCGACGAGATCGACGGGCTTGCATCACCGGCGGAGTTCGATCCGGCGACGGCGCAGGGCAGCGTGACGATCTCCTGCAACTATCACGAACGCCAGACCCTGATCCCGCAATTCAGCGCGCGGCTGCGTGCCGGCGCGCCGCGGGTCCGTCTCGTCCTGCTCGATGCCGCGGGCCATGGCGACGTCCATCTCAAGCAGAACCAGTGCGACATCGTGCTCGGTCCGGTCGGGATCGCCGGCGAAGGCTTCTTCCGGCGCAACATCCTCGCCGATCACTATGTCTGCGTGATGGATCCAGCCAATCCGCTCGCGCGGGGCCGGATCGCGCTATCGGCCTATGCCAGGGCCGAGCATGTCTTCATCACCCACAGCGGTGAGTGGCAGCCGCTTTATCTCGCGGCGCTGAGGGCGAGGAAGATCGAGATCGAGGCGGTGGTCAGCCTTCCCAACCACGATAGTCTGGAGCGCATCATCACAGGCACCAGGCTCGTTGCGACCATCCCGTATCATCTGGCGCGGGCGATGCACGGCGGCCTCCATGTCGCTGCACTGCCGTTCCGCGTGCCGATCTCGATCGACATGTACTGGGGCGCCAGGACGGCCAAATCCGGCTTGCACAGATGGGCGCGCGGCCTGCTGGCCGAGGTTGCGAAGGCTTGCGCCGCCTGAGCGACGAGCAGGGCTGCAGGTCCAAAGCAAAAGGCCCGCACCGGAGTGCGGACCTTTGTCCGGCGCGTTGCTACGCCGAAAGCGTGGGGCGTCAGAACAGGTGGTAGAACACGTAGTAGAGAACGCCCGAGATGATCATCGCGGCCGGCAGCGTCAGCACCCAGGCCATCGCGATGTTGCGGATCGTGGCCCATTGCAGGCCGGAGCCGTTGGCGGCCATGGTGCCGGCGATGCCTGACGACAGCACGTGCGTGGTCGAGACCGGCAGGCCGTAGCCGTCGGCCGCCGCGATCGTCGCGGCCGCCGTGATCTCGGCGCAGGCGCCCTGCGCGTAGGTCAGGTGGGTCTTGCCGATCTTCTCGCCGACGGTGACGACGATACGCTTCCAGCCGACCATGGTGCCGAGGCCGAGCGCGATGGCGACGGCGAACTTCACCCAGCTCGGGATGAACTTCGTCGCGGCATCGAGCGAGCCCTTGTACTCGTTCAGCGTGGCGATGTCGGCGGCGGTCAGCTCGGCTTCCTTGTCCTTCATCAGGAAACGGATCGCCTCGGACGCAAGGTACATGTCGTTACGGGTGTTGCCGACCGCGTCAGCCGGGAACTTGGCCAGCGATCCATACTGGGCAACCTGCTGGCCGATGTCGCGCACCAGCAACGCAAGCGACGGAAAGGTGCCTTCGTTGATCTGGTGCTGCGCGACATAGTTGGTCACAGCCGGGCGCGGGTTGCCGATCACGTTGTAACCGGCGGCCTTGCCTTCGATGACCTTGCTGGCCGCGGTCGAGTGCGCCGTGAACAGCTCGATCTGGCTCGAGGGCATTGCGCGGTTCAGCGCATAGGCGGTCGGCACGGTGCCGATCAGGATCAGCATGATCAGGCCCATGCCCTTCTGACCGTCGTTGGAGCCGTGGAAGAAGCTGACCAGCGTGCAGGTCAGGATCAGGATGCCGCGGATCCACCACGGCGGCGGCTGGTCGCCGACCGGTTCGCCGAACAGCGCCGGCGTCGCGCGCTGCAGCGCGATCTTGAGGAGATAGAGCAGGCCGGCGGCGAGCGCGAAGCCGAACAGCGGCGACAGCAGCAATGCCTTCGCGATGTTGGTCGCCTGCGACCAGTCGACGCCTGAGGTGCCGTCACGGCCGCGCAGCAGCGCGTTGGTGATGCCGACGCCCATGATCGAACCGATCAGGGTGTGCGAGCTCGAGGCCGGCAGGCCGAGCCACCAGGTGCCGAGATTCCAGATGATGGCGGCGATCAAGAGCGCGAACACCATGGCAAAGCCGGCACTGCTGCCGACCTGCAGGATCAGCTCGACCGGAAGCAGCGAGACGATGCCGAACGCGACGGCGCCGCTGGAGAGCAGCACGCCGATCAGGTTGAACATGCCCGACCACACCACGGCGACATGCGCCGGCAGCGAGCGGGTGTAGATCACGGTGGCGACCGCGTTCGCGGTGTCATGGAAGCCGTTGACGAATTCGAAGCCGAGCGCGATCAGCAGCGCGACGAACAGCAGGATATACGGCAGGAACGAGGTGATGCGCGTGCCGGTGGCGTCGACATCGGCATAGATGCTGTAGGCAACGAACAGCAGCGCGGCCGCAACCACGCCCAAATAGATAATCCCGGTGAGAGGATGAAAGCCCTTGTCGAGGTCCGGACCCTTCTTCAGGGCGGGCTCGATCGAGCCGGGTAACGCCATATCGCTCATGGTAAACTCCTGTCCCAATGCCCCCGATTTTGATCGATGCATATGACAAGCAATTGAAATCCGCCCCGCGAGACGCGCCGGTCTCCCGTGGCGGTGGACATCGAGCCGAAGTTTTGTGCAACGCATTGAGCGCGCACGTGGCTTGGCGGCCTCGTGGCAATCTTCAGCAACAAGGGATCGCCGATCGCGACGGAAAGCTGTGGCCTGCGTTTCGCAGGACGAGACATTGTGCGGACGACAATCACACCGGCATCCGATCGGGCCGGCGTGGCCGCCGGAGAATTCGGCAGGCGCCTGCGAGCGGGAAGGTTGCGAATGAGGGAGGGGGATTGAGAGATGAGGTGGCGCGCCGCACGATCGGGGCTAGCAAACCGTGCAGCGCGCCCGCCTCAGGGTACGTCATGGCGTGAACATGACGCCCGATACCTGCGGAACACGCTACCTTACCACGGATCAATTCAAGGTTGTAGGTATTTGTCCGCGTTTAGAACAATTTCTCGTTGCGATGTGGTTCCTCGGTTCCGTTGGTTTTGCGGAACTCAGGCCGCATCGGCCGATCTGCGCAACTGGTGTGCGGCGATTTTCAGATCGTCGACAAAGCGCTGATATTCCAGCGCCTTGGCTTTTTCATCCGGCAGCCGCAACAGATAGGACGGGTGCACGGTGATGAGCACCTTGGTTCCGTCGTGGTCGATCAGATGGCCGCGGTTCTTGTTGATCGGCGTGATCTTGCCGAGCACGCTCTGCGCCGCGGTGGCACCGAGCGCCATCACGAGGTCCGGCTTGATGGTGGCGAGCTCCCGCTCGTACCATTGCCGGCAGGCTCGGATCTCAGGTGTGTTCGGCTTCTGGTGCAGGCGGATTTTTCCGCGCGGCACGAATTTGAAGTGCTTGACCGCGTTGGTGACATAGACCTTCCTGCGGTCGACGCCGGCTTCCTCCAGCGCACGGTCGAGCATCTGCCCCGCGGGACCGACGAAGGGATGGCCGGCGAGGTCTTCCTTGTCGCCGGGCTGTTCGCCGACCAGCATCAGCGTTGCGCTCTGCGGTCCCTCGCCGAACACGGTCTGGGTTGCGTCTTTCCACAGCGGGCAGGCGCGGCAATCGGCGGCCTCCTCGCGCAAGGCCGCGATCGTGTAGTGAGCTTGCCTGTCTTGAACTTGAACTTGCTTGCCTTGAACTTGCTTGCCTTGAACTTGCTTGCGGGGCATCGGCGTATCCTGCCGCTTCTGCGGCTCGGCCGCCTTGCGTGCGATGAAGGGGCCGCTGGTCATGCGCTCGGCGTCCTCGATCAGAGGCTTAATGATCGAAGCCTCGGGCAGGTTCCTCCAATAGGCCTGCGGCATCTCCATCACTTTCAGCCGTGCGGGATTGAAGCGGCCGTTGTCGTGACGCCGCCACGCCTCCTCGAGCCGGTCCTCGGTCGGTACTTCGGATTTGGCGACGCCCGGCGTGATCGAGATCGCGTGCCCATCCCAATGCGCGCAGAGGTCCGGTGTCAGGATCGACCAGGGCATGTCGGCAAATCGCTTGGCGAAGAACGGCGCAGCGAGCTCGACGATATGATGCTCAGGCTCGAACCAGGCGACGTAATGCGCCTCGCGTTCCCGGCCGATCTCGCGGAAGCGCAGATGCGCATGCATCCTGTCGATATCGACATAGACCGCGCGCGCCATCGCGTGGACCTCGGCGACATCGGGATCATCGGTCGCACTGAGCAGATCGTGATGGCTGCGCAGCCGCCACAGCAGGCGATAGAGCAGGGCAAAGCGTTCGTCACTGCGATGCAGGATCGCGGCCTTTGCGAGCTCGACGAATTTGGCCGACACATTGAACCGCGCCTGCGGCGTATCCGGCAATTCATTCATGCAGGATGCCGACGACAATTCGTCGTCGCTGCGTACGGTCCATGTGATCTCCGCGGGCTTCACATCGTTCAGCGCCAATCGCCGCGCGGCCTTGCGCCAGCCCTCGAAATCGGTGTCGTTGTCGAGCACGATGATGCGCATGCGATTGCTCCGTTTCCGTCACGCCGCCATTTTCGGGGCCTGCGTGCCTGACACTGCGGAAGATCAGGGCCCGTCCGGTTCGGCGGCTGCTGAATCCCATTGATTCCACTTATGAATCGATGAGCTCACCAATCCGATTGACTCCGCGGGCCCTGTTAGCTTTATATTAGAACATATCATGAACAAATGAGCCAGCCGCTGGTTCTTTGTTCAGGCAGTGACGACCTCAAATTTTCAAGTTGAAGGAGCGGCGCATATGAACGGCGCACGCATGGGTACGCTTGCGTCTCTGCGCGGCAGCATCGCGCGCATCGAGGCGCCATCGGATGCGGCGATGCCGAACCGCGTCGCGCTCGGCCATACGATCGCGGATGCGATGCTGCGCGGCGGGCTTGCGCCGGCCGCATTGCACGAGGTGTTCGCGGCCGGCCATCAAGGCGGCGCGGCGACCGGCTTCATCGCGGGGCTCGCCGGACGGCTGTCGGCACGCAAGCCGCTGCTGTGGGTGCGGCAGGATTTTTCGGAAGTGGAAACAGGCGCGCTGTCGATGAGTGGGCTCAAAGAGCTCGGCCTCGATCCGCGCCGCGTGGTGATGGTGCGCGCCGCCGATGTCGAGAGCGCGCTGCGCACCTCGGCCGATGCGCTCGCCTGCGACGCGCTGGGCGCCGTCGTGCTCGAGCTCTGGGGCGAGGCGCGCCAGCTCGATCTCGTCGCCAGCCGCAAATTGACCCTGGCCGCGCAAGCCTCCGGCGTCACCGCGCTGGTGCTGCGGATCGCGGCGACGGCGATCCCCTCGACCGCGGAGACGCGCTGGATCGTGCGCGCGGCGCATTCGCCGCCGGGCAATGCCGCGAGCGTGTGGGGCGCGCCGCGCTTCGATGCCGAACTCTTGCGCAATCGTCATGGCCCCTGCGGCCGGTGGATCATGGAATGGAATTGTGATGAGTGCCAGTTCAGTGAACCGTCGACGTATCCTCAGCCTGTGGCTGCCGCGCCTGCCCATCGACCGCATCAAACGCAAGCTCGCGCAGGACATCGCCTCGCAAGCTGATGCACGGGAGGTGGCAGGGCTCCCTCTCCCGCAAGCGGGAGAGGCGAAGAAAGCAGAACTCCCCAGCGTCGTCGTCGCAAAAGACCACAATGCGATCCTGCTGCATGCCGTCGACGAGGCCGCGGTGCGCGCCGGGCTGTCGATCGGGCTGCCGCTCGCCAATGCGCGGGCGATCTGTCCGGAGCTCACGGTCTATGATGCCGATCCCGCCGCCGATCTGAAGACGCTCAGCGATGTCGCCGACTGGTGCGACCGCTTCACGCCGCTGGTGGCGCTCGACGCGCCGCACGGGCTGTTCCTCGACATCACCGGCTGCGCGCATCTGTTCGGCGGTGAGCGCGCGCTGCTGCAGATCGTGACGGGGGCGCTGAGTCGGCGCGGCTTTGCCGTCAGCGCGGCGATTGCCGGCACCTCGATCGCGGCGCGTACGCTGACGCGCACCGCCTCGGGCAAGATCGTCGCCGATGGCGAGGAAGCAGCGGCGGTCGGTCCACTGCCGGTGTCGGCGCTCGGTGCCGATGCCGCTGTCACGACCGGCTTGCGCCGCGCCGGCCTGAAGACCATCGGCGATGTCGCCTCGCGCGCGCCGCATGAAATCTCGGCGCGGTTCGGTGCGGCTTTCACCACCCTGCTTGGCCACGCGCTGGGACAGGGCGATGCGCCGATCAATCCGCGCAAACCGCTGCCCGATTACATCGTGGAAAAGCGCTTCGCCGAGCCGATCGCGACCGACACCATGATCGCGATGACGCTGTCAAGCCTCGCCAAGATGCTGGTTGCGGCGATGGACAAGCAGGGCAAGGGTGCGCGGCAGCTGGAAGCGAGCTTCTTCCGCACCGACGGCGTGGTGCGCGCGATCACGGTCGAGACCGGACGTCCGGTGACGCGAAGCGCCGTGATCGACCGGCTGTTCCGCGAACGCCTCGATGCGCTCGCCGATCCCCTCGATCCCGGCTTCGGCTTCGATCTCATTCGCCTCGCCGCAGGACGTACCGAGATCGTGGTACAGCAGCAGCGCGATCTCGACGCCACCATACACGATAATGACGAGCTCTCGGCACTGATCGACCGCATCGCCGCGCGCATCGGGGGAAAGCGCGTCGTCGTGCATCTGCCGCTCGAAAGCCACGTCCCCGAGCGATCGGCGCTGGCGCTGCCGGCGCAGCATCATCTGGCCGCGGCGGGCGCCGCCGCCTGGCCGGAGCGCGTCGCCGGCGAACCGCCGCTGCGTCCGCTTAGGCTGTTCGAGCGGCCCGAACCGATCAAGGTGCCGTTCGCGACCGTGCCGGATGGTCCGCCGCATCAATTCACCTGGCGCCGCGCGCTGCATGCGGTGGTGCGGGTGGAGGGGCCCGAGCGCATCGCCATGGAATGGTGGCAGCAGGACGGCAAGCAGCTGACGCGGGACTATTTCCGCATCGAGGATGCCGAAGGTCTGCGCTTCTGGATCTTTCGCGACGGTCTCTACGAGAGCGAGCTGCGGGACGAGGAAGGCAAGCCCGTTTCCCCCAACTGGTATGTGCACGGTCTCTTCGCATGACCACGCCTGCGTATGCCGAGATCGGCATCACCACGAACTTCTCCTTCCTGCGCGGCGGCTCGGATCCGCGCGCCTATGTGCATCAGGCCAGCATCCTCGGCGTCCCCGCGATCGGCATTGCCGATCACAACACGCTCGCCGGCGTGGTGCGGGCCTACAAGGAGCTCGACAGCGAGAAGGTCGCCCATCCGCCAAAGCTGCTGATCGGCGCGCGCATCGTCTTCGTCGACGGCACGCCCGACATCCTGGTCTATCCGCGCGACCGCGCCGCCTATGGCCGTCTGTGCCAGCTTCTCACCCGGGGCAAGCGCGGCGACGACATCATGCGGATCGAGAAGGGCGAATGCCATCTGAAGCTCGCCGACCTCCTCGACTTCGTCGAGGGTCAGCTCCTGGTGCTGGCGCTGCCGCATCGGTTCGAGGCTGCCGATGCGCTCGATCTGCTTGCGCAACTGAAGGCAAGCGCCGCCGACGGCGTCTGGCTCGCCGCAAGCCTGCTCTATCGCGGTGACGACAGGCGCCGCCTCGCGCGGCTGCATGGCCTCGCCACTGACGCCGGCGTGCCGCTGCTTGCGACCAACGAGGTGCTCTATCACCATCCCGCGCGCCGTCCCCTCCAGGACGTGCTGACCTGCATCCGGGAAAAGACCACGATCGATGCAATCGGACGGAAGCTGGAGGCCAATGCCGAGCGGCATCTCAAGCCGGCGCAAGAAATGATCAGGCTGTTCCGCGATCTGCCGGACGCGATCGCGGAAACCATGCGTTTTGCTGCGCGCATCTCTTTCTCGCTCGACCAGCTCAAATACCAATATCCCGACGAGCCGGTGCCGCCGGGAAAGACCGCGCAGGGACATCTGGAGGATCTGACCTGGGCCGGCGTCGACAAATATTTCGACGGCAAGATCGACGGCAAGTTGCGCGCGACGCTGAAGAAGGAGCTCGCGCTGATTGCCGAGCTGAAATACGCGCATTACTTCCTCACCGTGCACGACATCGTGCATTATGCACGCAGCCAGAACATCCTGTGCCAGGGGCGGGGATCGGCGGCGAATTCGGCCGTCTGCTACGTGCTCGGCATCACCTCGGTCGATCCGACCAAGGTTGATCTCCTGTTCGAGCGCTTCATCTCCAAGGAGCGGCTGGAGCCTCCGGATATCGACGTCGATTTCGAGCATTCTCGGCGCGAGGAGGTGATGCAATATGTCTATCGCCGCTACGGCCGCCATCGTGCCGCGATCATCGCCACCGTCATCCATTATCGCCCGCGCAGCGCCATTCGTGACGTCGGCAAGGCGCTGGGCCTGACCGAGGACGTCACCGCCGCGCTCGCCGACACGGTTTGGGGCAGCTGGGGCAAGGGCCTCAACGACATGCAGGTCAGGCAGGCCGGGCTTGATCCGAACAATCCGATGATCAATCTCGCGGTCGAGCTTGCGACCGAGCTGATCGAATTCCCGCGCCATCTCTCCCAGCATGTCGGCGGCTACGTGCTGACCCAGGACCGGCTCGACACCTATGTGCCGATCGGCAACGCGGCGATGGACGACCGCACCTTCATCGAATGGGACAAGGACGACGTCGACGCGCTCAGCATGATGAAGGTCGACGTTCTGGCGCTCGGCATGCTGACCTGCATCCGCAAGTGTTTTGACCTGATTGCGGACCACAAGGGCGAGCACTGGCGAGCGTTCCGCAGGACGATCCCAGGGTCTACGACATGCTGTGCCTCGGGGAGTCGCTCGGCGTGTTCCAGGTCGAGAGCCGCGCCCAGATGAACATGCTGCCGCGCCTGAAGCCGCGGACCTTCTACGATCTCGTCATCGAAGTCGCGATCGTGCGCCCCGGGCCGATCCAGGGCGACATGGTGCATCCGTATTTGCGGCGGCGGAACGGGCTCGAGAAAGTGAGCTACCCCTCGCCGTCGCCGGAGCACGGCGACAGGGACGAGCTCTATAAGGTGCTGCACAAGACGCTCGGCGTCCCGCTGTTCCAGGAGCAGGCAATGCGCATTGCGATCGAGGCTGCTCATTTTACGTCCGAGGAAGCCAACGGTCTGCGCCGTTCGATGGCGACCTTCCGCAACGTCGGCACCATCGGCCAATACGAGGAAAAGCTGATCGGCAACATGGTGGCGCGCGGCTACGACCCCAATTTCGCCAGAAGCTGCTTCGACCAGATCAAGGGATTTGGCTCCTACGGTTTTCCTGAGAGCCATGCCGCGAGCTTTGCGCAACTGGTCTACATTTCGTCGTGGCTGAAGCACTACCATCCCGACGCCTTCTGCTGCGGCCTCTTGAATTCGCAGCCGATGGGCTTTTATGCGCCGGCGCAGATCGTCGGCGATGCCCGCAAGAACGGCGTCGAGGTTCGCGACATCGACGTGTCCTACAGCTTCGCGCAGAACACGCTGGAGGAGCGCGACGGGAAATACTGCGCGGTGCGGCTCGGCTTCCGCCAGATCGATGGATTTCACTGGCTGGATGAGGACGAGGAGCGGTTGAGGAAGCTTCAGCTGTCATTCCGGGGCACGCGAAGCGTGAACCCGGAATCTCGAGGTTCCGGGTTCGATGCTTTGCATCGCCCCGGAATGACAGCGTTGGAAAAGAAGACTGGGCCGACCGCATCGTCGCCGCCCGCAACCGTCGTCCCTTCACCTCGCTCGAGGACTTCGCCCGCGACACCGGCCTGCCCAAGCGCGCGCTGATCCTGCTGGCGGATGCCGACGCGTTCCGCTCGCTCGGGCTCGATCGCCGCGAAGCGCTGTGGCAGGTGCGGCGGTTGCCCGACGACGTGCCGCTGCCGCTGTTCGAGGCGGCGACCGCGCGCGAGCAGCCGGACGAAGGCGCAAAGCCATTGCCGGCGATGCCGCGCGCCGAGCAGGTGGTCGCGGACTACCAGACCATCCGGCTATCGCTGAAAGGCCACCCGATGGAATTTTTGCGCGACACCTTCACGAAGGAGCGCGTCGTCGCCTGCCATACAATCAACCAGAGCAACAACCGGCGCCGCGTCCGCTGTGCCGGTGTGGTCCTGGTCCGGCAGCGGCCGGGCAGCGCCAGCGGCGTCGTGTTCATGACGCTGGAGGACGAGACCGGCATCGCCAATGTCGTGGTGTGGCCCAAGATCATGGAACAGTACCGCAAGGAGGTGATGGGCGCGCGCCTCATCCTGGTCGAGGGTTATATCCAGAGCAGCCCCGAGAAGGTGACGCATCTCATCGCCCAGCGCATGGTCGACCGCTCGCACGATCTGATCGGCCTCGCCAATAAATCCTTGAGCCGCAAGCATCCGGTACCGGCGGGCCCCGCGCTGATCGAGCCGCTCAACGACGACCGCCGCGATCACGGCGACAACTCGCCGCAAAAAATCCGCCACCCCCGCAACGTCCGCATCCTGCCGCCCTCCCGCGATTTCCATTAGCTGTCGTGCAATGACGGCAGCTGTTGAACCAGCTCCATCCCCAACGTCGTCCTGGCGAAAGCCAGGACCCATAACCACCGCTGCAAATGGTTACGCGGTGCTGCAAGGACGAGTGCCATCCACAACATCCTCCGCGGCGTATCCCGGCTTTCGCCGGGACGACGCCGGGGAAGCAACCGTGGACTCTCATTCTCCCCGGGGGGGGCGCATGCGAGCGATCCAGTACGCCGCGGCCCCTCGGCTCAATAACGGCCGTCTCTGGAATACTGGATCACCCGCATGCGCGCATGCGCGGGTGATGACGCCGCGTGGTGTGGCAACTTGAATCGAGGACCATCCTCATCGTCGTCCCTGCGAAAGCAGGGACCCATAACCACCGAAGCAAATTGTTATGCACTCTTGCAACGGCGAGTCCCGCCTACAACATTCGCTGCGGCGTATGGGACCCCTGAGTCCCTGCGGCGCGAACGCGCCATTGTCCATCCAATCGGTTCATCGACTTATGTCGCGCGAATGCGAACGTGTAGCCTACACGCCAATGCTGACACGTAGCTTACAACCGGTCCCTGTCGGACAGGCCCCATGTTGCATCGACGACGGATGACTTCCTCAGCCGCTGCATGCTACTCCACCGCGGCGCCCACCGGCGGACCGCCGGGCGGGCGGTGCAGGAAGGTCAGCGACGCATAGGCGCCGGCCCAGGAGCCGATCGCCGCGAACGCGACATAGAACGCGTTATCGGTGTAGCTGATCACCGCGTAGGAGGAGAGCAGGTACCAGATCGCGCTCCAGTTCGCCGCAGGAACGCGCTTGCGCGCGATCACCGCCGAGGTGAACATGACATAGACCGCGTCGGTGGCCGCCGTCGCGATGAACACGGCGCCTGCGGTGAGGGGATCAATGGCGGCCATTGCAACTCCTGTGTGGGTCAGGCAGAGCTGGATAGAAGCAGGACCGGAAATGACGGTTGGGATCGGGCACCGCCTTTTTGTCATCATGCTCGGGCATAGAATAATCGCAAACGGGTATGCGCATGCAGGACATTCGTGAAATCCTTTCCGATGTCTGGACCGGCGCCGGCGGCGCGCCGGCCGCGCTCGATGCGGTCACATTGACCGGCAGCGAGCCGCAGCTGCCGTCGTCGTTTCGGGTCGCAGCCGCAGCGCAGGCGCCGATCGCAGCAGCCGGCCTCGCCGCGGCCGAGATCTGGAAGGCCCGCAGCGGCGAGCAGCAGGATGTCGCGGTCGACATCCGCCACGCCGTCGCCGAATGTCGTTCCGAGCGCTATTTGCGCGTCGACGACAAGCCGCCCCCGCCGGCCTGGGACGCGATCGCCGGCGTCTATCGTATCAAAGACAACCGCTTCGTCCGCCTGCATACCAATTTCCCGCATCACCGCGACGCCGTCTGCAAGGTGCTGGGCTGCAACGCTGAACGTGACGACGTCCAGGCCGCGCTGCTGCAATGGGACGGCGAGGCGTTCGAGACCGCGGCCTACGCCGCCGGCGGCGTCGTCGCCTTGATGCGCTCGCACGACGAGTGGTCGGCGACGCCGCATGCCAACGAACTGGCAAAACTGCCGCTGATCTCGATCGAGAAGATCGGCGAGGCCGCACCGAAGCCGTGGCCCGCGGGCAACCGGCCGCTGGCCGGAATCCGTGTGCTCGATCTCTCTCGCGTCATCGCGGGCCCCGTCGCCGGCCGCACGCTCGCTGCGCACGGCGCGGACGTGCTGCTGGTGTCAGGACCGGAGCTGCCCGCCATTCCCTGGCTCACCATCGACACCAGCCGCGGGAAGCTCACCACCTTCCTCGAGCTGCGGAGCGAAGAGGGGCGGGGCGTGATGCAGGGTCTGGTGGCGCAGGCCGATATTCTCTCGCAGGGTTATCGTCCGCAGGCGATCGCGCGGCTCGGCTTCGCGCCGGAGGACGCAGCGCAAATCAATCCTGGCATCGTCTATGTCACGCTGTCGGCCTATGGCCACACCGGCCCCTGGGCCGAGCGGCGCGGCTTCGACTCGCTGGTGCAGACGACGACCGGCTTCAATCACGCCGAGGGCCAGGCCGCCGGCATCGATGCTCCCAGGGAATTGCCGGCTCAAATCCTCGACCACGCCACCGGCTATCTGATGGCGTTCGGCGCGATGATGGCCAGGGCGCGCCAAGCCCGCGAAGGCGGCAGCTGGCACGTGCGCGTCTCGCTGGCGCAGACCGGGCGATGGTTGTGGAATCTCGGTCGCCTCGAAGGAGGCCTTGCGACGGAGGACCTGAAGGCGGATGCGGTGCAGCCCTTCATCGAACGGCTGCCGTCCGGCTTTGGTACGCTGAGCTCGGTCCGGCATGCCGCCGTGCTGTCCAGGACCCCGGCCCATTGGTCCCGTCCGGCCATGCCCCTCGGCAGCCACCCTCCGGAGTTTCCTGCCCCGGAGTTTCCCGGATGAGACATTCAGCTGCCGTTCAGGCTATGCAAACTTTAACGACAGGCGTCGCCGAAGGGCGATTTTTAGGTTGTTTGAGACGCCAATTCAGCACTATTAGCGCACCGCTGGGGCCGTCCCGCCGGATGCTGCAACGATCGACCCCGCGGACCGCATGGTGAAAGAGTTTACCAAGAGAATGCAGAGCTTTAGCCGCCCGCGCCTGGTCGTGGCCGCGGCGCTGCTGGCGGTTGCCTGCGCGGGTGCCTATGGCTACACGCGTTTCGGCTCGGAAAAGCAGACATCTTCGGAAGTCTCCAGCCAGTCCCGCAAGGGCGGCGCGCGCTATGCGCCGTCGGCGGCCGAGTGGGCCAGCCTGACCTTCCAGACCGTGAGCGAGCACACCTTCCGCTCCGAGCTGGTGACCGAGGGCAAGATCGGCATCGATGAGGACCGCTCCACCCCGGTCTACTCGCCCTATACCGGACGCGTCACGCGCCTCATGGTGCGGCCGGGCGATGCCGTGGTGAAGGGCCAGCCGCTGTTCGTGATCGAGGCGGCCGACACCGTGCAGGCGCAGAACGATTACATCGCGGCGATGACCGGCCTCAACAAGGCGCAGTCGGCGCTCGACCTGGCGCAGATCCAGGAGAAGCGCGCCAAGGATCTGTCCGAGGGCAAGGCGATCCCGCTGAAGGATTATCAGCAGGCGCAGGCGGCGCTGGTGCAAGCGCAGAACGATGCGCGCTCGGCGCAGACGCTTTTGGAAGCGGCGCAGAACAAGCTGCACATTCTCGGCTTCGGCGACGACGACATCACGACGCTGCGGCAGAAGGGCCGCCTCAATCCGGAGACGACGGTGTTCGCGCCGATCGGCGGCACCGTGGTGCAGCGCAAGGCCGGTCCCGGCCAGTATGTCTCGACCGGCGCCAGCGACCCGGTCTTCGTGATCGGCGATCTCTCCACGGTCTGGCTCACCGCCTTCGTGCGCGAATCCGACGCAGACAATGTCGCGGTCGGCCAGGACCTCACCTTCAGCGTGATGGCGCTGCCGGGGAAGACGCTGAACGCCCGGGTCAACTATGTCGCCGCGGCGATCGACGCGACCTCGCGCCGGCTCCTGGTTCGCGCCACCATCGACAACGCCGACAAGCGGCTGAAGCCCGAGATGTTCGCCAATGTGACGCTGTATTCGAAGGGCGATCACCCGGCGGTCGGCGTGCCGAAGCAGGCGCTGATCTACGAGGGCGACCAGGTTCGGCTCTGGGTCGCGAGGGCCGACGACAAGACCATCGAGCTGCGTCAGATCAAGCCCGGCCTCATCAATGGCGACCTCGTCGAGGTGGCCGGCAACCTCAAGCCGGGCGAGCAGATCGTGACGAAGGGAAGCCTCTTCATCGACCGCGCCGCATCAGGCACCTAAGCGCATGATCCGGAAAAGCGGGAAGCGGTTTTCCCTCGCGACAAACGCGCAACGCGTTTGCGCGGAGATCACGCTCAATAAGAAAACTCCCTTCCAGTTGAAAGCGCCGACCTGAATGGATCGTCTCGTTGCCCTCGCCGTCGACCGGCGCTTCCTGATGGTCGGCATGTTCGCCGCCGTGCTGATCGGCGGCCTCATCGCGTTCAACCAGCTCAACATCGAGGCCTATCCCGATCCGACCCCGCCGATGGTCGATATCGTGACGCAGAGTCCGGGCCTGTCGGCGGAGGAGATCGAGCGCTACATCACGATCCCGATCGAGACCCAGGTCGCGGGCCTGAAGAACCTCACGACCATCCGCACCATCTCGCTCTACGGCCTCTCCGACGTCAAACTCCAGTTCTCCTTCGCCTACACCTATGACGAGGCGTTGCAGCAGGTGCTGAACCGCCTGGCGCAGCTCGCGCCGCTGCCGGGCAACGTGCAGCCGCAAATCTCGCCGCTCAGCCCGATCGGAGAGATCTTCCGTTATCGCCTGGTTGGCCCGCCCAATTACAGCGTGCTCGACCTCAAGACCATTCAGGACTGGATTCTCCAGCGCCGTTTCCGTGCCGTGCCCGGCGTCATCGACGTCACCGGCTGGGGCGGCAAGAGCAAGACCTACGAGCTCCAGGTCGACTTCAACAAGCTGGTCGCCAATGGCCTGACGCTGCCGCAACTGCTCCAGGCCGTCGGCAATTCCAACGTCAATGTCGGCGGCAACACCGTCGATATCGGCCAGCAATCGGCCGTGGTGCGCGGCGTCGGCCTGATCCGCTCGATCGACGACCTCGCCAACACCATGGTGGCGCAGACCGGCGGCAATCCGGTGCTGGTCAAGGACGTCGCAACCGTCACCGTCGGCCACAAGCCGCGTCTCGGCATCGCCGGCCTCGACGAAACCGACGACATCGTGCAGGGAATCGTCCTGATGCGCCGCGGCGAACAGAGCTCGCCGACCATCAAGCGGGTCGAGCAGCTCGTTCAGCAAATCAACAACTCCACCATTCTGCCGCCCGGCGTGCGCATCGAGCGCATCTACGACCGCAAGGACCTGATCGATCTCACCACCCACACCGTGCTGCACAACATGGTGGTCGGCATCCTGCTGATCGTGCTGTTGCAGTGGATATTCCTCGGCAATCTCCGCAGCGCGCTGATCGTCGGCGCCACTATTCCATTCGCGCTGTTCTTCGCCGTGATCATCCTGGTGCTGCGCGGGGAATCGGCAAACCTGTTGTCGGTCGGCGCCATCGATTTCGGCCTGATCGTCGATGCCACCGTCATCATGGTGGAGGCGATCTTCCGCCGCCTGACGCAAACCACCGCGCTGTCGGAAGACGAGCGAAGCCACATCTCCGAGGACACGGTGATGGGGATGAAGAGCCACGCGATCCTGTCGGCGGCCGCCGACGTCTCGCGCTCGATCTTCTTCGCCGCGGCGATCATCATCGCGGCCTTCCTGCCGCTGTTCACGCTGTCCGGTGTCGAGGGCAACATCTTCGGGCCGATGGCCCGCACCTATGCCTATGCGCTCGCCGGTGGGCTCCTTGCGACCTTCACCGTCACGCCGGCGCTGTCCGCGATCATCCTGCCCGCGCATGTCGAGGAAACCGAGACCTGGATCGTCAAGAAGCTCGACGCGATCTACCTGCCGGTGCTGAACTGGGCGATCGCCAACCGCAAGCTGGTGATGGCCGGCGCGGCCGGCCTCGTGGTCATGACCATCATCTTCGCGCGCTTCCTCGGCCTCGAATTCCTGCCGAAGCTGGAGGAGGGCAATCTCTGGATCCGTGCCACGCTGCCGCCGACCATCTCGCTCCAGGAAGGCAACAGCTACGTCAACGAGATGCGCAAGGTGATCCGCGCCCGGCCGGAGGTCGAATCCGTCGTGTCGCAGCACGGCCGTCCCGATGACGGCACCGACGCCGCCGGCTTCTTCAATGCCGAGTTCTTCGCGCCGCTCAAGCCCGCCAGCGAATGGCCAAATACTCACGACAAGGACGTGCTGACCGCGCAATTGCTGGCGCAGTTGCAGGAGAAATTTCCCGGCGTCGAGTTCAACTTCTCGCAATATCTCCAGGACAACGTCTCCGAAGCCGTCTCCGGCGTGAAGGGCGAGAACTCGATCAAGCTGTTCGGCAGCGACCTCCAGGCGCTGACCGACACCGCCAACAAGATCAAATCGGTGCTGGCCACCGTACAGGGCGTCACCGACCTTGCGGTGTTCACCTCGCTCGGGCAGCCGACCATCCAGATCGACATCGACCGCGCCAAGGCCGCGCGCTACGGCCTTGCACCGGGCGACATCAACGCCACCATCAAGGTCGCGATCGGCGGCGACACCGCCGGCGACCTTTATGAGCCCGGAAGCGACCGCCACTTCCCGATCATCGTCCGCCTTGCGCCGGAATATCGCAAGAGCGCGGAAGCGATCCAGAACTTGCGGATCGGGGTGGCGAACGCCAACGGCGGTATCACGCAGATCCCGCTCTCCGAAGTGGCCTCGATCAACCTGATCTCCGGCGCGGCCTATATCTATCGCGAGCAGCAGGAGCGCTATCTGCCGATCAAGTTCTCGGTGCGCGAGCGCGATCTCGGCAGCGCCATCCGCGAGGCACAGGACAAGATCGCCGAGCAGGTGCAGCTGCCGCCGGGCTCGCACATGGAGTGGGTCGGCGAGTTCGGCAATCTCCAGGACGCGATCCGGCGGCTGTCGATCGTGGTGCCGATCTCGCTGGCGCTGATCGGCGTGCTGCTCTGGTTCAATTTCGGCTCGATGACCGACACGCTGCTCGCGATGAGCGTGATCCCGATGGCGATCTTCGGCGGCGTGCTGGGCCTGCTGATAACAGGCACGGCGTTCAGCGTCTCCGCGGCAATCGGTTTCATCGCGCTGTTCGGCATCGCCGTGATGGACGGCATCATCATCCTGTCGCAGTTCAACCAGCTCATCGAAGAGGGCATGGACCGCATGAGCGCGGTGGTCCGCACCGGCGAGCTTCAGCTCCGTCCCGTGCTGATGACCTGCGTCGTCGCGGGCGTCGGCCTGTTGCCGGCGGCGCTGTCGGAGGGGATCGGCTCGCAGGTGCAGAAGCCGCTCGCGGTCGTCGTCGTCACCGGCATGATGCTGGCGCCGCTCGTGATCCTGATCACGCTGCCGGTCTTGATCTCCTACTTCTCGCGCCGGCCGAAGGACAGCCTCAGGTGAACCCGTAGAGCCGCGCCGGATTGTCGACCAGGATCTTCTTGCGCACATCCGCATCCGGCGCCCACACCGGAAGCTGGTTGAGCAGGCGGCCGTCGTCGATCTGATACAGCGGCGTCACGTCGGTGACCTTCCTGCCTTGCGGCGTCACCGAATCCGGATGCGGCCAGTCGGTGCCCCAGACGATGCGGTCCGCATTGGCCGCGATCAGCGCCTGCGCCAGCGGCGTGGCGTCGGCATAATCGGGCGCGAGCTTGGAGGCGCGGTAGGCGCCGGAAATCTTGACATAGGCCTTGCCGGACTTGACCAGCGCGAGCAGGTCGGCAAATGCCGGTTGGCCGGTGCCGAGTGCGGCCTCGGCGCCGCCGAAATGGTCGAACACGACCGGCACCGGCGCTGTAGCGACGAGGTCCTTGATCGCGGAGACCATCGCGAGGCTGGTGTAGAGCTGCACATGCCAGCCGCGCGCCTTCATGCGCTCGACGGCCGTGGTGAAGCGAGCGCGGCCGACATTGGGGTCGTTGATGCCCCCGGTCGCCAGATTGATGCGGATGCCGCGGAAGCCGGCCTTGTTCATGGCATCGAGATCGCTCTCGCTGGTCTTGTCGTCGATCACGGCGACCCCGCGCGCGGTCGCGCCACGCGCCTTCATGCCGAACAAGGTGGAGGAATTGTCGGTGCCGTAGACGCTCGGCGTCACGATCACCACGCGCTCGATATGCAGCGCCTTGTGCAGCGCCGCCATTTCTTCGGGGCTCGCCGGCTCCGGCGTATAGACGCGCCCCGCGAAGAACGGAAATCTCTGGGGGTCGCCATGAATGTGGGTGTGGCAGTCGCACGCCCCTGCAGGCACGTCGAAATTCACCGCGGTTGATGGTTGCGCTGCCTTGGAAAATGCGTTGCCGCTGGTCATGGTCACTCCCGCTGCGATGGAAGCCAGCATCATATCGCGTCGCGTCAGCATTGGACGTCTCCCTGTGTGCTCGGCTGTTATGCGCGTCATACGCGCGTCGGCATTATGGGTTGCCGGCGGGGGCGGAGGTTATCGGCGGAGAGAGCGGGCGGGAAGGGCCCGTTCGCGGTGCGAACGGTTCCGCAATGCCTATTGCCCCGACGGCGTGCGCAGGCCGTGCCAGGCGTCGCGGACCTGGTGGTAATGCACCTCGGGCAGATAGTCCGGCGTGTTCAGGTTCAGCGTCTTGACGTCGAGATGGCCGATGGCGCTGAGCAGCGTGTAGGAGGCGATCACGCGGTCGCGTTGCGCGCCGATCAGCCGTGCTCGCGCGGTGATCAGATCCTGCTGCGCGTTGAGCACGTCTACCGTGGTGCGCTGGCCGCCCGCGGCTTCTTTCTGCACGCCAGCCAGCGCAACTTCCGCAGCCTTCATCTCGGACTCGGAGGCCGACACCGCGATCTTGGCGCCCTCATTGGCGACCCACGCGCTGACCACGGCGGTCTTGGCCTGATTGCGGACCTGATCCAGCACCAGCCGGCTCTGCGCCGCGACCTCCTTGGCCTGCCGGGTCTGCGATGCGGCGGTGCCGCCGTCATAGATCGGCTGCGTCACCTGACCGATCACCGAGGCCTGATCGGTGCCGAAGCTGCCGAGCGTGGTGTCGGTGTCGCGGCTGCGGCTGACGCTGCCCTGCACGGAGACGTTCGGCATCAGGCTGCTCTCGGCGACGCGAATCGAGGTCGAGGCGACGTCGACGTCGAAGCCTGCCGCGGTGACGGCGGGATGCTCGCGGAGCGAGAGCGCGATCGCATCCTCGCGGCTGCGCGGCAACAGTCGGTCGATGGTCTCGGCCGGGCGCAACTGGGATGGCGCGTTGCCGACCACCTGCGCATAGGTGGCCTGGCTGATCGCGTAATTGACCTCGGCGGCGTTGAGGTCGGCAAGGCCGCGGTTCAGTCGCGCCTCGGCCTGGGCGGTATCGGTCGGCGTCACGTCGCCGGCATTGAGGCGCCGTTCGGTGATTGCCCGGGTCTCCTTCAGGAAGGCGACGTTGGCGCGCTGCGCCTCGACCAGGGACTGGTTGGCGAGCACGTTGGTGTAGGCGGTGACCGCATCGAGCAGGACGCCTTGGCCGACATTGCGCAGGGCCTCGCGGCCCGACTGCACCTGGAGTTCGGCGGCCCGCACGCTGTTGGCGGTGCGGAAACCGTTGAACAGGGTCTGCGTCACGGTGACGCCGATCTGCCACGGCTTCAGCGTTGCGGTCTGGATCACATTGCCGGGCAGCTGATCGCGCACCGCCTGCAGGCCGACCGACAGGCCGGCCACGATCTGCGGCCGGTAGCCGGCGAGCGCCTGCGGCACGTTCTCGTCGGTCGCGCGCTGGCGCGCACGCTCGGCATTGAGCTGCGGGTTGGTCTGGTAAGCCTTGGCCAGCGCCTCCGGCAGGCTCTCGGCGCGGGCCGCGGTCTCCGTCAGCAGCGCACATGCCAGCACGCCAAGGCCGATGCCCGACAAAAGCACGCGCCTCGCTACGTCGCCGACCCTCGCGGCACGCTCAACCATGTGATCCCGCAAACCAAAACTCCGGCAGTGCGCCCCCGCCGACGCCGCCGACACATCTACCTGTTTACGGGGCGGTGCCGCCACAGACAAACCGCCGCGCGACATCTGCACATCATTTCAGTTCTTGTCTGTTGCCGGTTCGTCACAGGCGCACGTATCGGTCATATGAAGTATAAGTTTGAACCGCCGGCCGTCGATTCAACGATGCCGGTTATCCACCGTCTCGTCCGGGTCCATTGCTGATGCCGATATTCTTCTCCGACCCCGAGGCGATCGCGGAGCACATCATTCGTGACGTCGGAACCGAACTGGTGGTCGGGCTGCCGCTCGGCCTCGGCAAGGCCAATCACATCGTCAACGCGCTGTATGCGCGGGCGGTGGCCGACCGCTCCATCAACCTGACGCTGTTCTCCGCACTGACGCTGGAAAAGCCGAAGCCGAAGAGCCTGCTCGAACGGCGTTTCATCGGACCGGTGATCGACCGCCTGTTCGACGGCTATCCGGATCTCGCCTACGCGGATGCGCTGCATCATGGCGCACTTCCGCCCAACATCAAGGTGATCGAGTTCTTCTTCCTCGCGGGGCAGTGGCTGCACCAGCCATTCGCGCAACAGCACTACATTTCCGCCAACTACACCCATGCGGCGTCATATTTGTTGGCGCGCGGACTGAATGTCGTGCCTCAGCTCGTTGCCAAGCGCATGGTTGACGGCGTGCCGCGCTACAGCCTGAGCTGCAACACCGACACCACGCTCGACGTGCTGCGCGCCCGTGCGCAGGGGCGGGCGTCGTTCAAGCTGATCGGCCAGGTCAATTCCGAGCTGCCGTTCATGCCCGGCGCCGGCGACCTGCCGGCGGATCAATTCGCCGCGGTGCTCGACAGTCCCGAGACCGATTTCTCGCTGTTCGCGCCGCCGTCCGAGCCGATCAGCGACACCAAATATGCGATCGGCTTGCACGCCGCTGGTCTGGTCCGCGACGGCGGCACGTTGCAGATCGGCATCGGGCAGGTCGGCGACGCGCTGGCGCAGGGGCTCGTGGTCCGCCATCGCGACAACGCCCAATTCCACGGCATCATGCGGCGCCTTGCGCCCGGTACCGGGCAACTCGCCGCGGCCGGGACCGGGTCGTTCGAAAAGGGTCTCTACGGCGTCAGCGAGATGCTGTTCGAGGCGTTCCTCGGGTTGATCGACGCCGGCATCCTCAAGCGCGAGGTCGGCGGCGTGATCCTGCACGGCGCATTCTTCCTGGGCCCGCCATCATTCTACCGGGCGCTGCGCGAGATGGCACCGGAGCAGCTGGCGCGAATCCAGATGATGCCGGTTTCCTTCACCAACGAGATCTTCGGCGACGAGGACGGCAAGCGTCGCGCCCGGGTCGATGCGCGCTTCGTCAACAATGCGATGATGGCGACGCTGCTCGGCGCTGCGATCTCGGACGGTCTCGAGAACGGCCAGGTCGTGAGCGGGGTCGGCGGCCAGTATAATTTTGTGGCGCAGGCATTCGCGCTCGAGGGCGCACGTTCTGTGCTGGCGCTGGAGGCGACCCGTCAGTCCGCCAAGCAAGCGCAGTCGAACATTCGCTGGTCCTATGGACATGAGACCATCCCGCGGCATCTGCGCGATGTCTTTGTCACTGAATATGGCGTCGCCGACGTCAGGGGGAAATCCGATGCCGACGTGATCGCCGCGATGCTGCAGGTCTCGGACTCCCGCTTCCAGGGTGAATTGATGCGGCAGGCCAAGGATGCCGGCAAGCTGCCGCGCAGCTACGAGATTCCTGCGGCGCATCGCGAAAATTATCCCGAGCGCATCAGTGCTGCGCTGAGGCCCGCGCGCGACGCCGGGCTGCTGCCGTCATTCCCGTTCGGCAGCGACTTCACCGATGTCGAGCAGCGGCTGATTCCGGCTTTGCAGATCTTGCGGCAGGCGCAGCACACGCCGCTGCAACTCGCCGGCCTGCTGTGGCAGGGCATGCGGCATCCGCCCGATGCCGCCGACCGCGAATGCCTGGCGCGGCTCGGTCTCGACAAGCCGACGCATTTCGCCGAGCGCGCCTATCGCGCGCTCGTCACCGCGGCATTGCAACGGAGCCGAATGGGTTAACGGTTCTTGTTCATCGGCTTGCGCTTCTCGATGAACGCAGCCATGCCCTCGGAGCGGTCCTCGAGCGCGAAAGTCGAGTGGAACAGGTTGCGCTCGACGCTCATGCCCTCGGCGAGCGTGGTCTCGAAGGCGCGGTTCACCGCTTCCTTGGCCATCGCGGCCGCAGGGCGCGACATCGCGGCGATCTTCTCGGCTGCCGCCATCACTTCGTCCATGAGCTTGTCAGCGGGTACGATGCGGCTGACGAGGCCCGAGCGCTCGGCTTCCGCCGCATCCATCATCCGGCCGGTGAGGCAGAGGTCCATTGCCTTGGACTTGCCGATCGCGCGCGTCAGGCGCTGGGTACCGCCGATGCCGGGAATGGTGCCGAGCGTGATCTCGGGCTGGCCGAACTTCGCGGTGTCGGCGGCGATGATGAAATCGCACATCATGGCGAGCTCGCAGCCGCCGCCCAGCGCATAGCCGGCAACCGCCGCGATCGTCGGCTTGCGGCAACGCGCGACGCGGTCGCCGCCGATCGCGGCGAAATCCTCCGAGAACATGTCGATGAAGCCCTTGGGCTGCATCTCCTTGATGTCGGCGCCGGCGGCAAAGGCCTTCTCGTTGCCGGTCACGACGATGCAGCCGATGGCATCATCGGCCTCGAGATCGTCGACCGCCGCGGCGATCTCGCGAAAGACGCCGAAGGAGAGTGCGTTGAGCATTTTCGGCCGGTTCAGCTTGATGACGCCGACCGGTCCCTTGCTTTCAACAATGATGAATTCGAACATAGCCATGGACGCAAACCCCGTGCCTGATTTGCCGGGCAATGTGCCCGCTGACGGGATGCGCTTCAAGTGGCTGAAGCGAGGCTTTGGGCTGCGGTGCGGCGCCCCCCGCGCCGCACCGCAGGCGCCTCCGCTAGGCCATGAACATGCGCGCGGCGGAGGCCACCGTGAGCAGGGCACCGAAGCCGATGAAGATCTTCCCGATCAGCGAGGTCTGGTCCCAGCTCGCGCTGTCGCTGCTCGCCAGAACCGGGGCCGGCTTGGGTGCAGCCACGGCAACCGTCGGCGGCGGCCCGGGTGGTGTCTCCTGTTGAGCGGTCTGCGGCTGGGCCGGCTGCGGCTGTTCCGCCGGCTGCTCCTGCTGCAGGGCGCGGTCGACCTCGTTGAGCTGGTCGGATGCGACCACATTACCGTCGGACTGGTCTGCCGGCTTGTCGGCCGCGGCAATCAACACATTGGCTTTCACCGGCGTCGCCGCCGCATTGTCGTCGCCGGAGGTCAGCTCCGCATTGGCGTTGGCGACGGTGGCGGGAATGCCTGCCGAGGTGACCCTGCCGGCGTCGTTATTGGTGGCCTTCTTGCTCTCGGACTTGTCGGCCGTCTTGGAGGACTGGCGACGCGCATGGCGCCGGCCATGCCGGGAGCTCTGTTGCGCGGACTTCTCGGTCGTTGCGCTGTCGGATTTCGATGCCGATGCGTCCGAACCGGCCGCATGCGCCGCCAGCGGACCGGCGAGACCTACGAAAAGGCCTGTCAGTCCTGTCGCAACCATCAATGCCAAGCGCCCGCCGGCTTTGATCTTCATTTTGATGATCTCCCCATGTCGCCCGCCCAAGGGCGAAAAGAGACCCCGCTGCGTGTCCACACCGGGGCAGAAAAAGGGAATCTTCGGGCATCCGGGGGCAAAAGCTGGGCAATTTCTTCCCAGCGGCCCATCGACGGCAGCAGCACCGATGCTTGTCGGACCGATCGGTGTTATGAGCCGTGACGTCTGGAAACCCGCCGGAGCGATTCTTTGAGGCCGATCCTCGGCGCGGTCTTGCCGGTGGATGGAGATCACGAATTCGTGATCATCTGGCATGCCGCGTAACGAACTGAAAGATCGGCCGAATTGCAATTCAGGAGCCTGCGTGCGCGGACGTGAGGACGAATGGACCGGCCTGATGCGGTCGGCCATGGCTGGCGATGACGCGGCCTATCATCGCCTGTTGAAGGCAATCACGCCGGTGCTCCGTGCCGCAGCGCGCCGCGGCCTGGCGCGCGCGGGACAACCGGTCGACCAGGCCGAGGATATCGTGCAGGAGATTCTGTTGGCGGTGCATCTGAAACGGCACACCTGGGACAGCGAGGCCCCCTTCGCGCCCTGGCTGTTTGCGATCGGCCGCAACAAGCTGATCGACGCGCTCCGCCGGCGCGGCAGGCGCGTGTTCGTCAACATCGACGATTTCGCCGAGACGCTGCCCGGGGAAACACCGGAACCGACGGCCTCGCCGAGCGAGGTGAGCGCCCAGTTGCAGGCGTTGCCCGCGCGTCAGCGCGACGTGCTGCAATCGATCGCGGTCGAGGCCGCCTCGATCAAGGATACGGCGGCGAAGTTTTCGATGAGCGAGGGTGCGGTGCGGGTCGCGCTGCATCGCGGACTTGCGAGCCTCACTGCGAAATTACGGGATCGATGAGCATGGATACCGATCAACTCATTCGAACCCTTGCCGCCGACAATGCCTATCGCGCGCGTCCGATCGGTCTTGCGCTGATGCTGGCACTGCTGGCGGCGGCGCCGGTCTCGCTCCTGATCTTCTTCGCCGAACTCGGCGTGCGGCCCGACGTGATGAGCGCGATGCACAATCCGTTCTTCGACCTGAAATTCGCCGTGACGCTGGCGCTCGCCGCCTCGGCGATCGCGGTCAGCCTGCATCTGTCGCGCCCGGAGGCCTCGCTGCGCGGCTTCGGCTGGTGGCTGCTGATTCCTGCCGGCATCCTCGTCGCCGCCATCAGCGGCGAGATGATGATGCCGCAGCGTACGCCGATGATGACGCGGCTGATCGGCAAAAATTCGATGGCCTGCATGACCGCGATCCCCGCGATGTCGCTGCCGCTGCTGGTCGGCGCGCTGTACGGGCTGCGGCAGGGCGCGCCGGCGCGGCCGGCGGTCGCCGGCGCGATAGCCGGCCTGCTCTCGGCGGGGCTGGCGGCGACCGTCTACGCGTCGCACTGCACGGATGACTCGCCGCTGTTCGTCGCCACCTGGTACACGCTGGCGACCGCGATCGTCGCGAGCGTCGGCGCGCTGATGGGAAACCGGGCGCTACGATATTGAGCAATCGTAGTCGGGCTGGAGCCAACGGGTCGCGCCCGATAACAGCTCCGCGAAATCCGGCTGCGCCCTAACCTCCCCTTGAAAAGGGGAGGTCGCTTTGCTCATCGGAGCAAAGCGGGTGGGGATCAGTTCTCTCCAAGGGCAGCGTCGCCTGCGGCTGACCCCCATCCCGACCTTCCCCTTTCAGGGGAAAGGGGAAGAGAGCTTCGTAGCCCGGATGCAGCGGAGCGAAATCCGGGGCAGCTTCATCCGCGGATACAGGTCCCCGGATTGCGCTTTGCTGCATCCGGGCTACGGGAAATCAGGCCGCTGGCGCGGACTGCTGCATGCGGTGGAAGCGCAGCACCTGCTGCGCGGTCGATGGGCGCAGCGCCTCATAGCTGTCCTTGCAGGCCTGTAGATCGGTCGGCTCGCCGCCCGAGATGTCGTCGCGCAGGTTGATGATCGCCCGCACTGTCGACCATGACAGGCCCGAGACCTTGGCCAGGATCATGACGCCCTCGGCGCGGGTTTCGATCATCATGTTCTCGGCGACGCTGACCGAGACGTTGGCGAGCGCGGCGAGCGAGGCGTTGGTCTCGTCGAACTTGCCGGCCTCGGCGAAGGCTGCGAGCTGGAATTCGTCGAGCCGGCCGTCCTGGTAGAGCGACTTGACCAAGGCATGTGCGATCGTGGTGTCCGGCGTCACGGCGGCCGGCGCCGAGCGCGCGCGTCGCGTCGCTTCCTTCACCGCGATCGGAATCTCCTTGGCCTGCTGCGGATTGGCAGCCTCGAGCCGCTGCCTGACCGCGTCCGAGGCCTTGGCGACCAGCTTGAGATAGAGATGCCGCGGAATGTTCGGGCGCAGGCCGACGCAGGTCGACAGGTTGTCATCGCCCTCGGCGCGGCTGACCAGGCGGGTGAAGCCGCGCTCGGTGAACTCCGCGCCGGGATTGTTGACCGCGCTCTGGATCACCTCGTCATTGCCGCGCAGCACCAGCACGTCGGTGACGGCGCCGCTCAGCGTCTTGCGGTTCGAGATCGCGAGCAGATGCGCCTGGCTCTTGCTGCGCGCCGTTTCGATCAGGGTGTCGTCGTCGAGCCGCGGCGACAGCGTCAGCACGGGGCCCGCGACCTCGATCAGGTCGTCGAAGGCAAGGGTGCGGATGGTCTGCGGCGGTGCAGTGTCGATCGGGGCGAGGCGGTCGGCGAGCAACGCCTTGGCCGAGTTTTCGATGTGCTCGAGCAGGCATTGGAAAACGTCGTCGAACAGCACGATCTGCTCGTTGGAATAGTTCACCGAGCCGTTGATGAAGAGATCGGTGACGCGGCGCAGCGTCTCGACCCGGCGCGCAACGGTGCCGTGCGCGAGCGTCGTCTGCAGCTCGTCGAGCAGACTTTCGGGGGCGGTCTCGGGCTTCAAGCTCATGACTCTGTCCTGGAGCAGTGGCGACGGCTTCTCCGGCGCCGAAGAGGAAATGGAGGATCTCAGGCGCTGGCGACGCGGTTGCGTCCCCTGGCCTTGGCTGCGTAAAGCGCGCCATCGGCGCGGGCGAGCAACGTATCGGAGTTTTCGCGCGGCTTGAGCGTCGCGACGCCCGCGGAAATGGTCACCCGCATGCCCGGAGAGAACGCGCTCCAGTCGAGATCGGCAACGATGCCGCGCAACCGCTCGAGCGCGCGCATCGCCTGATCCTGCGACAGGTCGGGCAGCAGCAGCAGGAATTCCTCGCCGCCGTATCGGCCGAAACTGTCGGCCGGGCGGATGTTGGCGAAAATGGTGATTGCGAAGGTGCGCAGCACCTCGTCGCCGACGGGATGGCCGTAGGCGTCGTTGATGCGCTTGAACCAGTCGAGATCGATCAGCGCGATCGCGCAAGAGCTGCCGTTGCGCGCGCAGCGCGCGATCTCCTCTTCGAGCGTGCGCATGATGCTGCGGCGATTGGAGGTGCCGGTCAGTTCATCGAGCTCCGCGAGCTCCTCGATGCGCCGATAGGCCTCCTTCAGCTTCAGTCCGCTCTGATACAGCGATTGCTGCATCGAACTGGAGAAGATGCCGAGGCACATGCAGCGCCCGATCGTCAGCGCGAACACCAGCATGGTGGCGAGGCGATCGATCCGGGTCGCGGTCGGCATCCCGATCGCCTTGTCGGTGCCGAGGAACAGCGCGGCGAGGCCCAGCACCATGACGGTCCAGACGATCGCGGTCTGCCGCGCCGAGGTGCGCAGCGCGCCGAAGCCGAACACCACGAACAGGTTGCAGAGGAACAGCACGCCGACTTCCGGCGCGATGTAGGTGAACACCAGCAGGTTCACCATGTTGACCGCCGATTGCGGCGCGACCAGATAGTGGTCGCGGAAGCGCTCGTGAAAGCCGCGCTCGGAGAGCACCACATAGACGGCGACCAAAGACAGGCCCGTCAGCGCGTAGCCCGCTGCCACCCAAACGGATGTAGTGTTGCCATGCGCGTAGATCAGCAGCACGACGGCGTCGAGCACGAAGCAGGCCGCGATCATCGACTGGATCTGGCGGCGCTGCTTGGCCCGGCGGGCCAGCCGCTCGGCCGTCAGCCTTGGACGGCCGCTTTCCGATGCGCCCGCGATCGGGCTGGGAAGTGACGACGCAGCGCTGCCCATGGTCCCGCCATTGGTGAAATCCGGCGAAAATCTACGTGGCAAGCCTTTAGGTTTGGTATCCTTTGGAACCGAATCCACCCCGGTGTAACCCGGTCATCGCCCTTGTTTCGTAAGGGGAATCCGTTCGCGGAGGCGAGGCGGGAGCGATGTACGGCAAGCGTGCGCCGCGGCGGACTTCGTGACGGTGCTGGCTTGCCGATAAAGCCTTGGTATGGTCGCGCCGGATGGTGCCTGTCCGCGAGAGTTTTCACTATCATGATACCGTTTATCGAGTCTCGGTTGATTTTTCCTCATTGGAAGCGCCGACTGTGGCATAGATCACACATGCAGTACGGACATTGCCGTAATGTGAAGAATCTTGGCTCTCGCGTCGAACCACGCACCCCCCCCTTCAGACCAACTTTGCGAGACGGCCATTGAGCGCGACACAGGCGGCTTCCGACGAGGTCTTGATCGCCAGGATCGCCCAAGGTGACCGGCTCGCCATGCAGGTGCTGTACGGGCGGCACCATGTCAGGGTTTACAGGTTCGGACTGCGGCTCGTGCGGGACGAGCAGGCGGCGGAAGACCTCATCAGCGAGGTGTTTCTCGACGTCTGGCGTCAAGCCGGCAAGTTCGAGGGCCGATCGGCAGTTTCCACCTGGCTGCTGGCAATCACCCGATTCAAGGCCCTGTCTGCGCTCCGGCGCAGGAAGGATTTCGAACTGGACGAAGAAGCCGCGAACGCGATCGAGGACACGTCCGACGATCCGGAAACGGTGGTGCAGAAGAAGGACACCAGTGAGGCGTTGCGGGAGTGTCTGACCAGCCTCTCGCCGGAACACCGGGAAATCGTCGATCTCGTCTACTACCACGAGAAGTCCGTGGAAGAGGTGGCCGGAATCGTCGGAATTCCCGAGAACACTGTGAAGACGCGCTTGTTCTATGCGCGCAAGAAACTGGCCGAACTGCTGAAGGCAGCCGGCGTTGAGCGAGGCTGGCCATGATGGCTGCGAGAACAAAGGTGCAAGAGCCTGACGATATCGAGATGCTGCTGCCCTGGCACGCGGCCGGCACGCTGAACGCGCGTGACACGCGCCGCGTCGAGGACGCGCTCGCGAGCGATCCGGAGCTCGCCCGGCAATATGCCGTCATTCGCGAGGAATATGCCGAGACCATCGGCCTCAACGAGAGCCTCGGGGCTCCGTCGGCGCGGGCGATGCAGAAGCTGTTCGCCGCGATCGACGCCGAGCCGGAGCACAAGCCGTCGATGGGCGCGCGCATGTCGGCCTCTGTCTCGGAGTTCTTTTCGAAATTGTCGCCGCGGACGCTGGCGTGGTCGTCCGGCCTCGGTGCGGTCGTGGTGTTGTTGCAGGCGGGCGTGATCGGCGCGGTGCTGATGCGCAGCCAGCCGGCTTTGTTTCAGACGGCGTCGCTCGATGTCGCCGAGCGCAGTGCGCCGGTCGCGCCCAGTGCGCCGATCACCCGCGACCTCGGCGCCAGCGTGGCGGCGACGCCGACCCGGCTGCTGGTGCGTTTCACGCCCGATGCCAGGGTCGCCGACATCACGTCGCTGCTCGACAATTACCAGGCCTCGATCCTCGACGGGAAGGGCGGGATGTTCCGGCTGCAGTTCCGCGCAATGGACAAGAGCAGCGTCGCTGCGCTGATTGCGCGTTTGCAGAAGGAGAAGATCGTCAGCCTCGCGGTCGAAACGCCGTAACCGGCAGCTGACGGTTCTGCGCCGAGTTGAGGTCACCATGGCCGCCAACGGCCGGACCAGATCGACGAACCACGCGATCGCCGCGGCCGCAGCATTGTTGCTGGTCTGTGTTGCCGGCTCCGCCTCCGCCCAGAATTTCATGCGATCGCCGACCGGTGGCGCGCCACAGGTCTCGCCCGGGTTGCGGGCCAATCCCGGCATCGGAAGGCTTGGTGGCAATCCCGCCGGCGGGTTCGGCGGCCCAGTTGGCCGCATGCCGCCATCGGTGGACCGCGGCCCGGCCACGTCGTGGACCGACGATGGGCCGCGACCGCGCGTGCCGCCCCCCGTGCGCCCCGCGCCCCGTCTCTCCGCCAATTGCGATGACGGTGATCGCGGCCAATGTTCCGACCGGCCGGTTGCCGGCAACGGCGGCGGGAAGGCCGCAGCGCGGAAGGGCAGGGCCGGCGGTGGCGGCAGTTTGCGTGCGCAGGATGCGTCGAGCGTGCGAACCGTGCCGAATGAGCTCGTGGCCGAAATCGACGGTGCATTGACGGCGGCGGAGGCAGATGCACTCGCGCGCCGTCATGGGGTGAGGCGGATCGCCTCGCAGAATGTCGCGCTGCTGGGGGCGACGATCGGCCTGTTCCGCATCCTGGGCAATCGTTCGGCCGAAATGGCGAGCCGCGAGCTTGCAAGCGATGCCGGCGTGCGCTCCGTGCAGCCCAACTACCGTTACGCGTTGCAGGACCAGAAGGCGTCGGGCGGCGGCGATCCGGCGCAATATGCCCAGACACAACTGCATCTGACCGCGGCCCACAAGCTGGCGCGCGGGATGAATGTCACCATTGCCGTGATCGACTCCGGCGTCGATGTCGCTCATCCGGAGCTGGCGAACACGGTCGCCGATGCCTTCGATGCGCTCGGCAGCAAGGATGCTCCAAACGCCCACGGCACCGCCATTGCCGGCGCGATTGCGGCGCGTGTCAGGCTCACGGGGAGCGCGCCGGAAGTGCGGATCCTGGCGATCCGCGCCTTCGGTGCGGTCGCGGGCGGCGCCGGGAGCACGTCCTATGTGATCCTCAGGAGTTCTCGACTACGCGGTGGCGCATGGCGCGCAGATCGTGAACATGAGCTTCGCCGGACCGAAGGACGCACTTGTCGAGCGTGCGGTGGCCGCCGCTGTGGCACGGGACGTCGTGCTGGTCGCCGCGGCCGGTAATGCCGGCGCGACATCGCCGCCGTTGTATCCGGCCGCCCATCCCGACGTGATCGCGGTCAGTGGCACCGATGCCGGCGAACGGCTGATGGCGGCCTCGAACCGCGGCAGCCATATCGCGTTGGCGGCCCCGGGCGCCGACCTTCTCGTGCCGGTGCCTGACGGCAAGTACCAGCTGATGTCGGGCACCTCGTTTTCGGCTGCGTTCGTCAGCGGCATTGCGGCCTTGGTGCTGGAACGGAATCCGGCGTTGAAGCCCGCCGAGGTGCGAAAAATCCTCACCACCTCTGCCCGCGATCTCGGGACGCCTGGACGTGACGATCTGTTCGGTGCAGGGGAGGTGGATGCGCTTGCCGCGGTGATGGCGGCGACCAGAGCTCCCGTTGCCTCTGCCGCGGACAAACCGTCGCAGCCTGCACAGCAGGCGGACGGCAATAACACTTCCGTGAGCCGCACGTCGACTGAACCCGCGCCGTCGATCGCATCAGAGGATTCCACTGCAAATCGCCGTGCTGCGCAGTGATTTTCGACGCCGAACGCGTGCAACGGTGCGATGGAACCGCGGCGCGAGAAGGTTAAAAAAATCGCCGGCGATTTGAACGTCCGCCTTCCTGTCACGACTTATGTGTGTGGGAGCGGTTTAACCCTCCCCGGCTATATCAGGCGCGAGCGCCCATCCACCCCAAGCGCCCATATGGCTTGACCCGTCCGGTTGTCCCCCCGGACGGGTCTTTTCTTTTGGGGGCACCCTTGCATGACGGACTCGACGGTGCGCGGCACGATGGCGCCGACCGATCGCGGAGGGATGGGATGGGCATGCGCGCAACGGCGGCGGCGGTTTGCTGTGGATCATTCCGCCCCAGGAGCGGTGCGCATCGCCACCACGGCAAGTCGATGACTTGAGGCAGTTCGAGCGAGAAACTCCGTAGTAGAGCGGACTTCTTCGATCGCCCGTTCGCGATTAAGAATTTAGTTAGACTTTATTTACCTTTTCCACAGAATATCGGCGTCACGTCCAGTTGATTCGGTTCGGTTGCGTCTGCGTCCGTTTCTTTTCCCGCGGGCAACTTGAATGACACATCGGACCGACGTGGCCAGAGGCCAGGAGATCGTTGCACGCTGGTGCAACCTCGCCGAGCAAAGGCTGGAGCACCTTACCGAACTGTTCGATACCGGGCGCTGGCGGCGCTATCACAGCGAGCAGGCCTTTCTCGAGAACATCAGGGAAGCCCGCGCCGCGGTCGACATCTGGCGCGAATTGCTGACCCGCGAAGCCTCGCTCGACAATTCGCCGATCGACCTGTCCTGGCTCGGCCGCGGCAGTTCGAAACTGCCGCCGCCTGACATCTCGCCGATGTCGGAGCGCCGGTCTGAGGCGGCAGTCCTGGCGGAGGCTGCGATGACCGCGGTCGCTGCCGCGCTGGAGACCGTCGCCGAGGTCCTCGAGGAGCCGCCCACCGTTGCCGACGCGCCGCCGCTGGAGATGCCCCCTCCGGCGATGCCCCCGCCGGTGCTCGATCTCGACACCATCCAGCGACGCTACCCGCTGCTGCGCAACGCGCTGTAGGCGGTCGCTTTAGCGCTTTTTTTGAGCATGATCTCCGCGCTTGTCGCGAGGAAAAGCCGCTTCGCATTTTCCGGATCTAGCGCCGCACCGCGTTCGCGCCGACCACGAGCTGCGCATATTGCTGGGCGCCGCCTGCCGACAGATCCGGCGTGATCGGGCGGGCATGGTCGAGCCCGACCACGGCGCCTCGTGGCGTTTCCGAGATCATGTTGTTGTTGACGAGCGCGGTGCCCGCGCCCGGCACGACCGAGACCCCGACGCCGGCCAGCGCCTTGCGGATCACGTTGCCCGTGATCGCGACGTCGCGCAGATATTTGCCCCAGCCGGCGACGATGCCGTAGGACGGCGCATTCTCGATCACGTTGCCGGTGACGGTGCTGTCGGCCTCGACATAGATGCCGATGCCGGCGCCGTCGTTGGGGTCGGTGCCTGCAGGGCGCTTCGGCAGCAGGTTTCGGATGATGTTGCCCTGGACCACCGCGATGCGGCCGCCTTCGTTGAAATTGCACACGGAGACGCCGACGGCGGCGCCATCCACCGTGTTGTTGGCGATCACGGCGGCTTCGAACGCAAACTCCGAATAGAGCGCGACCTCGCGCACGTCACTGACGCTGTTGCCGGTGATGTGGATGTTCGAGGCCGAGTTGCCGCGCACCGCCGAATAGTCGCAATTCCTGATGCGGTTGCCGCGCACGATCACGTTGCCGGCGCGAAACGCGTTGATGGCGTTGCCGTACTGGCCGGAGCCACCGGGGCCGGCCTTGATGTCCTCGATGCGGTTGTCGGCGACCAGCGTACCGTCATCGCCGATCGCGGTGCGCAGGATCTCGATGCCGTTGTCGTTGGTGCCGATGATGGTGTTGCGCGAGACCATCAGGCCGATCGCGTCGAACGACACCAGCGCCGTGGTCGCGATCTCGGTGAAGACGTTGTTGCTGACGTCGCCCGACATCTGCTCGAACCAGATGCCGTTGCCGCCGCTGCCGGTGAACCGGCAATCGGTGATGCGGATGTCTCTGCCGGACAGGCAGTGCACGAGGCCGCGCCGGTTCGGCAGCGGCACGTTGCCGCCGTCGAAGGTCAGGCCCATCAGGACGATGCCGCCGGCGCCTTCGCCCTCCAGCAGCGAGGCGCCGCCGTTGAGCACCAGTCGGCTGGCGCCGCGCACGCCGATCAGCTGGCTGCCGGGCGCAAGCCGCAACAGGCCGGTGCGGTAGACGCCGGGCGGGAACGCCAGCGGCACCTGCGCCCGTGCGGCATCATCGATCGCGCGCTGCAGATTGCGGGTCTGGTCGTCGGGGCCGCCGGGGCGCACGCCATATTGCGTGACGTCGCGGCCGAGCGAGCCGGTCGATGGCGCGGCGGCGCGCGCAGCGTCAGGCGACATCGCAAGCGCGCCGGCCGCGCCGGCGGCGGTTGCTCCGATCAGATGGCGGCGGTTGACGTCCATGGGCAAGGCCCTCGCAACATTCGCGAGCGGTGACGTTCGCGGGTCGAGTGGTAGCGCGAAAGGCGGCGCGGCATGGTGAACACGCCCTCGCAGCGGGCCGATTGTTGGCGGTAGGGTTAATCGCGGGTGCAACCGCTTCACGTTGTCAAAGAGGCGTTCCCCGGTGTCATCACCCGCGAAGGCGGGTGATCCAGTATTCCAGAGACGGTTGTGATAGAGCCGAGAAGCCGCGGCGTACTGGATGCCCCGCCTTCGCTGGCATGAAACCGGGGAGAATGCGGGCCCACGGTTCCTTCCCAGGCGTCGTCCGGGCGATGGCCGGGACGACACTGAATGGCCGCTGCAGACCTCGTCATTCGATCCAATTTTAGTATTTGCTGGGGGTCTACGGTTGACGCGTCTGGACTATTGCTCGCCCGCTGGCTTGAGAGGAGAGACCGGTGTTTGACGTGGGAGACCTGGTTGTCTGCATCGACAATGGCCCGAAGAAAGGAGCCATTGGGCCGGTAGTGGCGATCCATCATTTGCTGCACAAGGGGCGCATCTACCGCGTCAATTTCATCGGGACGACCTGGACGGGGAGTCTGACTGTCGGGCTGGCAGGCGTCGCGCTACCTCCTCCGATGATTGGGTTCGAACCCTACAGATTCCGCAAGATCGATCCTGCGGAGCCTGAATTCATTGAAATGATGCGCAGCTTGCGTACGCGTGAGTTGGAGGATGCCAACTAAGGGCGTGCACTTGCACCGCCCGATCCGCACGCTCACGCGCGCGAGGCCTGCCGGGTCAGTTTCACCATCTCCATCAGCATGGCCTCGCCGGCATCGACCAGCGCTTCCAGCGTGATCGATGATTTGCCGGGTGCAGCCGTGCCGTCATGGGCGAGCGGCGGAACGTGGACGAATTGCGCGAGGCACAAGTCATTGTCGTCGTTCACGGCCTCGATCGCGCGCCAGCTCAGGTAATTGCAGAGATAGGCGCCGGCATCGCGCGAGGGGCGCGCGTCGATGCCGGTCGCCAGCGCGGCGCGCAGTAATTTGTCAGTATGCGGCCCGAACATGCGTGCATCGGCGTCGCCCTCGATCGATCCCTTGCGTGCATGCTGGCGGCCGGCGTCGGGGAAGCGCGTGGTCACCGCGTTGCGGGCGCGGCTTTCGATCCGCAGATAGCCGGTGCGGCCGGCGAGCCCGAACATCAAGAGCGCCTGCGGGCGGTGTTTTGCGATCAGCTCCGGCAATTCGCGGTCGACGGCCGCGTAGGTGACGTCGAAGATATGGCTCGACAGTGCGACGTCGTCGAAGGCCGGGCGGCGCAGGGCGGTCAGCCGCTTCACCAACGGCATGGTCGGGTTGAACGGCGCACCCGGAAACGGCCCGAAGCCGGTGACGAGGATGCGCAGCCTGCCGCTCAACGCAGCATCTCCGCGATCTGTTCGGCCGCGACCGCGGGCGAGATGCGGCCGCCGGCGACCTCGGCCTCCATCTTCTTCACCTTGGCGCGGATCGCGGCATCAGAGCGAAGCCGCGCCATCATCCGGCTCTCCAGCATCGACCACATCCACTTCACCTGCTGGTCCCGGCGGCGGCCGGCGAACTCGCCCGAGGCGTTCATCGCGGTACGGTGGTCGAGGATCTTCTGCCAGAGCCGGTCGAGCCCGGCGCCGGTCAGCGCCGAATAGGTGACAACGGGCGGGTGCCAATGCTCGGATCTCGGCGCCAAAATGTGCAGCGCGCCGCGATAATCCGCGGCGGTGATGTTGGCGCGCTTGAGATTGTCGCCGTCGGCCTTGTTGATGGCGATCATGTCGGCGAGTTCGACCAGGCCCTTCTTGATGCCCTGCAGCTCGTCGCCGCCGCCCGGCAGCATCAGCGCCAGGAAAAAATCCGTCATGTCGCAGACTGCGGTCTCGGACTGGCCGATGCCGACGGTCTCCACCAGCACGACGTCGAAGCCGGCCGCCTCGCAGAGCAGCATCGCCTCGCGCGTCTTCGCCGCGACGCCGCCGAGCGTGCCCGAGGACGGCGAGGGGCGGATGAAGGCATCGCTCGAGGCCGACAGCCGCGCCATCCGCGTCTTGTCGCCGAGGATCGAGCCGCCGCTGCGTGCCGAGGACGGATCGACCGCGAGCACCGCGACCTTGTGGCCCTGCTCGATCAGATACGTCCCGAGCGCATCGATGGTCGTGGATTTTCCGACGCCGGGCGAGCCGGTGATGCCGACGCGAAACGCCTTGCCGGTGTCGGGCAGCAGCATCTGCACCAGCTCGCGCGAAAGCGCCTGATGATCGCCGCGCCGGCTCTCGACCAGCGTGATCGCCCGTGCCAGCGCGGCGCGGTGGCCGTCACGGAGGTCCTTGGCGAGGGCGCTGATGTCGGGAGCGGCAGGCTTCGGTGAGGTCATGGTGTTGGTTTACAACGGCTGGCCATGGCAGGCGAGGGGAACGCGGATCGGCACCGGCGCGGCTTGTTGATGACGCCTCGGACATGAGGTGATGAGGTTGAATGGCCGCAAAGGCGGTGGTGCACTCTCTCTCGCGCTTGCGGGTCACTCGCGGGAGGGGGGAGGCGCGTTGCCAAAATATCGAAAACAACCCCATGCAAAGTAGCCTGCGGTGGCCGGCGTTCGACCCGGCTACTTGACACGTCGGGCAACTCACGGATATTTTTCCAATATTCCGAAATCGCGCAGACGCACGCTCGCCCTGGGGCATATGGCAGGTGCCGCGCCTTGCCTCGAGACCGGTTCAACCTGACTTCGTCATGTTCTAGTCTCGATCGTCCGCGTCGCCCTTCGGCCGCGTGCCGCCGAAGATGCGGGTGCCTTCCGCGGTCAGGTAGGGTTTCAGCGTTTCCCACGGCACGAAGGCGACATATTCGCCTTCGGCGTAGGGGCCGACAGCATAGGGCGGGTAGTGGAAAGTCAGGCCGGAGCTCTTGCCTGATACGGTCGACGGCGCCAGCGTCACGGCGCCGATCTTGAGCAGGGTGGGCTTCAGCTCCTTGTACCACCAGGCGGTCGCGGTCTCGCCGGCGCCGCGCCGCTTCTTCTCGGCGTTCAGCGCGCTGACGACGGCCTTGCGCATCGCCGTCAGGGTCGGGCTGTTGTCTGCGGTCTCGGTGAAGAAGGGGCGGATGCTGATGCGCTTCTTCGCCGTCGTATTCCACAGGATGGTGTTGACGTCGGAGTTCGGATGCGCGCCGTGGGTGTCCATGTAGTCATCGCGCAGCACGCTCACATAGCGGCCGTCGACGACGGAGCGTTCGGAGTATTTGCGTTCGAACGAGTAGCCGCCGCGATCCTTGAAGAGCTTGGGCTCATCCTTCCGCGCGGAAGCCGCCTCCGCCGCATTCTTCTCGATCCACTTCCGGCCTTCGGCGAGGCAATCGGCCGCCAGCGCACTATCTCCCTTGATCTTGTCGTCGAGATAGACGCTGGCCTCGATGCTTGCGTTCTTGATCGCGGCGTCGGGCTTCGGATCGGCCTTGGGATCGGCGGCGCGCGCGGGAAGGCAGAGGCAAGCGAGCACGCCGGCAAGACCCACGATGCGGACAGGCGTCATCGAGCGAGCGGCGCGCATGGAAAGCTCCTGAAAGGAGAGGGGATACGGCAGCGCTACTCCGCAGCCTCGCTATGTCCAAGACGGGCGTTGAGCTTGCGGATCAGCTCTTCAGCCGCCTCCGCGATGACCGTGCCCGGCGGGAAGATCGCCTCCGCTCCGGCGGCGTAGAGCGCGTCGTAGTCCTGCGGCGGCACCACGCCGCCGACGATGATCATGATGTCGTCACGGCCCTGCTTCTTCAGCGCGGCCTTGAGTTCGGGCACTGCGGTGAGGTGGGCGGCGGCGAGCGAGGAGACGCCGAGAATGTGGACGTCGTTCTCGACCGCCTGCCGCGCGGCTTCGTCGGCGGTGGCAAACAGCGGCCCGATGTCGACGTCGAAGCCGATATCGGCAAAGGCAGACGCAATCACCTTCTGGCCGCGGTCGTGGCCGTCCTGGCCGATCTTGGCGACCAGGATGCGCGGGCGGCGGCCTTCCGCCTCCTCGAACCCGTCGATCAGCGCCTGAACCTTCTCGACCTGGTTGCCCATGCTGGACGCCTCCCGCTTGTAGACACCGGTGATGGATTTGATCTCGGCGCGGTGCCGGCCGAACACCTTCTCCATCGCGTCCGAAATCTCGCCGACGGTGGCTTTGGCGCGAGCGGCGTCGATCGCCAGCGCCAGCAAATTGCCGTTGCCTTCGCCCGCCGAGCGGGTGAGCGCGGCGAGCGCCGCATCGACGTCCTTCTGGTTGCGCTCCTTCTTGAGCCGCGCCAGCTTGTCGATCTGCAGCCGCCGCACGGTGGAGTTCTCCACCTTGAGCACGTCGATCGGCTTCTCGCTCTCGGGCTTGTACTTGTTGACGCCGATCACCGCCTGCTTGCCGGCATCGATGCGTGCCTGGGTCTTGGCGGAGGCTTCCTCGATGCGCAGCTTCGGCAGACCGGCCTCGATGGCCTTCGCCATGCCGCCGAGCTCCTCGACCTCCTGGATGTGGCCCCAGGCCTTCGCCGCGAGGTCGCGCGTCAGCCGCTCGACGTAATACGAGCCGCCCCAGGGATCGATGATGCGGGTGGTGCCGCTCTCCTGCTGCAGGAACAGCTGGGTGTTGCGGGCGATGCGCGCCGAGAAGTCCGTCGGCAGTGCCAGCGCTTCGTCGAGCGCGTTGGTGTGCAGCGATTGAGTGTGGCCCTGTGTTGCGGCCATTGCCTCCACCGTGGTGCGCATCACGTTGTTGAAGACGTCCTGCGCGGTCAGCGACCAGCCAGAGGTCTGGCTGTGCGTGCGCAGCGAGAGCGAGCGCGGGTCCTTCGGGTTGAACGGCTTCAGCAGCTTCGCCCAGAGCAGGCGCGCGGCGCGCATCTTGGCGACTTCCATGAAGAAGTTCATGCCGATCGCCCAGAAGAACGACAGCCGCGGAGCGAAACGGTCGACGTCGAGCCCTGCGGCAAGGCCTGCACGCAGATATTCGACGCCGTCGGCGAGCGTGTAGGCGAGCTCGAGGTCCTGCGTCGCGCCGGCCTCCTGCATGTGATAGCCGGAGATCGAGATCGAATTGTACTTCGGCATCTTCTGCGAGGTGTAGGCGAAGATGTCCGAGATGATCCGCATCGAGGGCGCCGGCGGATAGATGTAGGTGTTGCGCACCATGAACTCTTTCAGAATGTCGTTCTGAATGGTGCCCGAGAGTTTCTCCGGCGGCACGCCCTGTTCCTCGGCGGCGGCGACGTAGAGCGCGAGGATCGGCAGCACCGCACCGTTCATGGTCATGGACACGCTCATCTGGTCGAGCGGGATCCCTGCGAACAGCGTGCGCATGTCGTAGATGGAATCGATGGCGACGCCGGCCATGCCGACGTCGCCACCGACGCGCGGATGATCGCTGTCATAGCCGCGATGGGTGGCGAGATCGAACGCGACCGAGAGGCCCTTCTGCCCTGCAGCCAGGTTGCGGCGGTAGAACGCGTTGGAATCCTCCGCCGTGGAGAAGCCGGCATATTGCCGGACCGTCCAGGGCTGATTGACATACATGGTCGGGTAGGGGCCGCGCAGGTACGGCGCGATGCCCGGATAGGTCTCGAGGAAGTCGAGCCCGGCGAGATCAGCTTCGCCATAGGCGGGCTTCACCAGGATGCCCTCCGGCGTTAGCCACGGCTCGGCGCTCGCAACCGGAGCCGTACTGGCCACGGGCTGGAAGGCGACATCGGCGAAATTGGGAATGCGGGTCATTCCTGGGCTTCCTCAAACTGGCGATTGCGTTCGATCAATCGCTGTAGCTTCTAACTCAATCATGATCCGGATGCTGATGGCTGACGATGGTCGCCATCTTCTCCGGTCCGTAATTCTGCTGCGTGGTCTGGCTCGGCAGGTTGGCGATGCCGACCACCCAGCCGAGGCGGGATTCGGTGCCGAACTGCCGCGTCGGGATCACGCGGTCGGGGCGATCAAAGGCGCCGGTCATGATCTCGATCCGGTCGCCGTCGATGCGGCCGAAGCTCAGCGGCGTGCCGCAAGCGGCGCAAAAGCCGCGCTCGGCGATGGAGGAGGACCTGAACGCGGCGGGCTTGCCGCGGGTCCATTTGAAGTCGTTGCGATCGATGTCGGCGAAAGAGGCAAATGGCGCCCCGGACGCTTTCTGGCACATCCGGCAGTGGCAGATGCTGATCCGGGTCGGTGCCGCCGAGACGGCAAATCGGACGGCGCCGCACTGGCAGCCGCCGGTCAGAACGGGTGTCGATGGTGCCTCTGCGCTCATGTCTGCTCCATCTGCCGATAGGCGTCGCGCAATGTCGCCAGCGCATCACCGCCGGCGAAGACGAACTCGCCGATGCCGGCCGCCCGCAGCGCCGCTTCCTGGTCGGCGGGCCGCCCTGCCAGATAGATATGCCTTGCACCGGCGCCTTGAAGGGCCCTGGCGGCCTCAACGGCGCTGGCGGCATAGACCTTATCCGAGGAACAAATGCATGCCATCGTTGCGCCCGAGGCCTTGTAGGCCGCGGCCAGCGCCGCCGCGTCGGCAAAACCCTCGCTGTCGATAGCCTCGATGCCGCCGGCCTCGAAGAAGCTCTTCGCGAAGGTGGCGCGCGCCGTGAAATCGGCGGCCGTGCCGAGATTGGCCAGGAACACCTTTGGCCGCGCGCCACGTGCCTTCAACGCCGCGTCGGATTTGTCGCGCAGCGCCTCGAACGGTTCCGCCAGCCGGATCGGCGCGAGGGCGTCGAACTTCACCTTGGTGCCGGCGAGGGACGCCGACGCTGATGGTTTCACATCCAGCACCGCGGGGGCGGCCTCGCGCAGATCCGGAAACTCGCTGGCGCCGGTCAGCACGTCGCGGCGCTTCGCCACATTGGTCTCGCGCAGCAATCGCGTCGCGGCGACCTTGTTTTGCAGCAGCCCCTGCTCGAGCGCGGCGAAGATGCCACCGGCTTTCTCGCTTTCCTGGAACAGCGCCCATGCGGCCTCGCAAAGCTGCGCCGTCAGCGTCTCGATGCCGCCTGCGCCTGCCGCGGGATCGGACACCTTTGCCAGGTTGGATTCATCGAGCAGCACGAGTTGCGTGTTGCGCGCTACGCGCCGCGCGAACGGATCGGGCAGGCCGAGCGCCAGCGTATGCGGCAGCACCGTGATCGCATTGGCGCCGGCCAGTCCTGCCGCGAACGTCGCCATGGTCGCGCGCAGCATGTTCACGTAAGGGTCGCGCTGCGTCAGCATGCGCCAGGCGGTTTGCGCGTTGACGAAGATCGGCTTCGGCGCAAGCCCGCAGGCCTGCTCGATGCGTGCCCACAGCAGCCGCAGCGCGCGGAATTTGGCCATGGTCAGGAACTGGTCGGCATCTGCGCTGAGGCGGAACGAGATGCCCGCGCGCGCCGCATCGAGATCGATGCCGGCGCCTTCCAGCATGCGCAGATAGGCGAGGCCCAGCGCGAGCGTGAACGCGAGTTCCTGCACCTCGGAACCGCCGGCGTCATGGACCGGCCGGCCGTCGGCCAGCACGAACGGCCCCTTGAAGCCGCGCCTGATCAGGCCATTGACGACCTGGCCGAACGACTTTTCGTAGTTGGGCCAGGCGATGGCCGCGGCGCCGCGCACGGCCATGGTGCTGAGCGCCTGGTAATTGAAATGCAGATCGAGCTTGGCCGGGTCGAGCTTGCGGGCCTCGACCATGTCGGCAAAGGTCTCGCCGGCGTTCTCGCGGCCGATCACCGGATTGAGCGCGATCATGATGCCGGCATCGAGATGGATGCCGCCGCAGGCGCGCGCCAGCGTCTTCTTGCTGGCGTCGGCAAGACCGAAGCCGCGCGCACCGGGACCGCCGGCGAACTCGAATTCGAGGCCGGTCGCGCCGTTCTCGAGATCCTGCAGCGCTTGCGCATTAGCCTGTGCGGCATCGGGATGATCGACCCGCTGCAGGATCTGCCAGGGCGCAGCGGCGGCGCGGCCGGCAAGCGGGTTTGTGTTGGTGGCGCGGCGATAGAGCGGATCGATCTTGATGCCGTCATAGGTCTTGCCGACCAGCTTCTCGAACGGCGCGCCCTTCAGCACGCCGTCGACCAGCTTGCGCCAGTCCTCATAGGTCGCAGGTCGAAAATCCGAAGCCAGAGCCAAATCGTCAGTCGAGGTCGTCATCCGCCCAAATCGTCCTTCACCGGCCCGCGCGGGGCCCCTTGATTTGGCCGGAAATTGCCACGGGCGGGCGGCCAAGCCAAACGGTTGTTTGCGATGGTTTGGCTTTAATCGAGGTCCGCTAGACGGAAAATACCGTCGGTAGAGACCTTGGCGAGCGCATCGGCGACGCGGCGCCCGGCGATCACGCGGTCGGGCGCGATCTCGGCCAGCGGCACCAGCACGAAGGCGCGCTCGAACAGGCGGGGATGCGGCAGCGTCAGGTCGGGCTTCTGCAAGCTGACGTCGTCATAGGCGATCATGTCGAGATCGAGCGTGCGCGGGCCCCAGCGTCGCTCCTTGGTTCGCACGCGGCCGAATTTCTGCTCGACTTTCTGCAGCACGAACAAGAGCGCGTGCGGATCGAGACCGGTCTCGATCTCGATGCAGGCGTTGATGAAGGGATCCTGCTCCTCGTCGCCCCAGGGTGGGGTGGCATAGTCCGAGGAGCGTGCGATCAGCGCGCCTTGCGCCATGCCGCAGATATGGGCGATCGCCTTGCCGAACGTCGCGCGGACATCGCCGACATTGCCGCCGAGCGCGATCAGCACGCTCGCCATCTCAGGGATGCCGCGAGCGTGTCAGCACGATGCCGACATCGTCGAAGATCGCGGCGATCGGCGCATGCGGCTTGTGCACCGTGATCTTCACGGCGCGGACGCGCGGGAAGTTCGACAGGATGGCGTCGGCCACCGCGCCGGCCGCGCGCTCCAGCAGCTTGTAATTGGTGTTCTTGAACGCCGCCGTCGTCGTCGCCACCACGTCGGCGTAGGACACCGTGTCCGCGAGCCGGTCGCTGCGCGACGGCTCGGACAGGTCGGTATAGAGTTCGAGATCGATGACGAAACGCTGGCCGACTTCTGTTTCGTGATCCATCACGCCGTGGCGGGCATGGATCGACAGGCCGGTGACGAAGATCGTATCGGTCATTGCTTGCTCTCGATTGTTGCGGCCACGCGCAGCGCCTGAACGGTTTCGGCGACGTCATGCGCGCGGATGATGCGGGCGCCATTCTGCGCGGCGATCAGATGCGCCGCGATCGAGCCGCCGATCCGCTGTTGCGGCTCCGACGGCACGACCGTGCTGATGAAGCGCTTGCGCGAGGCGCCGACCAGGATCGGCAAGCCGAACACGTCCAGTTCACGCAGCCGCGCCAGCGCGGTCATGCTCTGCTCGGCCGTCTTGCCGAAGCCGATGCCGGGATCGAGCACGATCTTGTCGGGCGAAATGCCGACGCTCGCGGCGATCGCGAGCGAGCGGGTGAAGAACGCGGCGATGTCCTGCATGATGTCGATCGCCGGATCGGCCTGCTCGCGATTGTGCATGACGACGACGGGAACGCCTCTTGCGGCGATCAGCGGCGCCATGTCGGCGTCGCGTTGCAGGCCCCAGACGTCGTTGGCGATCACCGCGCCCTGGTCGAGCGCGAAGGCCGCCACCTGCGCCTTCATGCTGTCGATCGAGACGGGCACGCCGAGCGCCACCACGTCGGCCAGCACCGGCTTTAGTCGTGCCAGTTCGTCTTCTGCGGTGACCGGCCGGGCGCCCTTGTAGGGCCGGGTGGATTCGGCGCCGATATCGATGATGTCGACGCCATCGGCGACCAGCTTGCGGGCCTGCGCCAGCGCCTCTTCGGGTGCGGCGAACTGGCCGCCGTCGGAGAACGAGTCCGGCGTCACGTTCAGGATGCCCATCACGGCCGGATAAGGCCGCGACAACAGCGCCGGCAGCACCGCCGATACGGCCGGGCCGGTCACCGTCGATGCTATCGGCTTGCTCGCCATCATGCGGTGGCTTTGCGCTGACCGCAGCGGCAAGTCAAGGTGTGGCGATGACGTGTGACGCGGCCGGCGGCCGAATGCCGTTAAGACAGGCTAATAGGTGATCTTGGGAGGCAGCTTGCGTGCCTCTTCGATCAGCAGCTCGACCGACTTCTCCGACGGCATCACGCGGACGAGCTTACGACGCACATTGGCGTCCTTCATGCTCTGCGCGAGCCGCGACGGGTTGCGGTGGGCGAGCTCGCGCACGGTGGTGACGCCGGCGGCGCGGACCAGGCCCACCTTGGCCTTGCCCATGCCGGGAATGCGCATGTAGTCGGAGACGTTGGCCCATTCCAGCAGTTGTTGTTCGCTGATCCCGGTCTTGGTGGCGAGCGCCTTGCGTCCCTTGACGGTGCGGGCGGCTTCAAGCAGTGCGTCGGTCGTGCGGATACCCTGCGATTTCAGTTTGGTGGCGCAATAGGCGGACAGGCCTTCGATCTCGGAGAGGGGGTATGTCATGATACTCGTATGCAGGTAGAAGGGAGCGCACGTGCAATGGCGTTTGGGAGAATGCTTCAGGCGAATTGGCTGAGGCCAGGAGTCCCAGCGATGATCTTGCCCATCTGATCCGCTCCGATTTTGTCTCGCCCGTAGCGGAAAAGTTCACGGGCGACCTTCTGAATCTCACTCATGCTCAATCCAAGCGCCATCAGCCGGGTGCCGACAGCCATCAGACCGCCACCCATCAACCGCGATAGACCACCGCTGTTGTTGGAGGCGGCGATTGCCGCTTCGGCGCCGGGGATTTGGTCGATCAGAGCCTGAACTTTGTCGGAAGGTCCCTCGTTACGGAGGAAACCCAGAACGATGCCGATGGTTTTTTCAGCGACAGCACCGTCGATGCCGGCCTTCGCGGCCAGCTGCCCAACCAATTCGTCCATATTGCCCCGCCTCAACCGGTTTTTGCCGGATCATTCTTGAAGATTTATCTTGAGCGCCTGTGTCACGAAATACAAGCGATCCGCGCATTTCAGTTCGTTTTCTTTTTCAATCGCGTCGGGAGTGTTGCACCTCTGCAAGAGTGAGCGGCGGATTCACACCATCTTGTCGCAATGCGCAATGCCTTTCGTCACTTGGCCGGGAATAAAGTATGAGGAACTGGTGCAGCGACAATATACATCAGTGCGCGCCGATGGTTTCAATCGACCTGCAAGATGCAATATGATGTCATCGGTTCGAATGGATCGAGCCGATTTAAAATCGCGTTAAGAGGCGAAGCGATGGCGACGTCCGACAACAAGTTGGCCGACACCGATGAGAAAATCTTTATCGGCAAGGGCGAGGAAACGGCATGGCTGACGCTGGCGCTCGCCAATCGCCACGGCCTCGTCACGGGTGCAACCGGAACCGGCAAGACGGTGTCGCTGCAAGTGCTGGCGGAAGGATTTGCGCGCGCCGGTGTTCCGGTCTTTGCGGCGGACATCAAGGGCGACCTGTCTGGGATCTCGGAAGTCGGCGAGGCCAAGGACTTCATCCTCAAGCGCGCGGGCGAGATAGGCCTCAAATTTCAGCCGGACCAGTTCTCGACCGTGTTCTGGGACGTGTTCGGCGAGCAGGGCCACCCCGTGCGCGCCACCGTCACCGAAATGGGGCCGTTGCTGTTGGCGCGGATGCTCGACCTGAACGACGTGCAGGAAGGCGTTCTCAACGTCGCATTCCGTGTTGCCGACGAGAATGGTCTGCCATTGCTGGACATGAAGGATCTGCGGTCGCTGTTGGATGCGATCGCCCCGGACGGCAGCAAGAAGGCCGCCGACGACGAGGAGGATCCGCTGGCGCCGATCCGTAAGGCCGCGCAAGGCTACGGCAATGTGTCCAAGGCGACCGTCGGAACGATCCAGCGTCAGCTCCTGGTGCTCGAGAATCAGGGCGGCGCCAAGTTCTTCGGCGAGCCGGCGCTGACGCTGAAGGATTTCATGCGCACCGACCGCGACGGCCGCGGCATCGTCAACATTCTGGTTGCCGACAAGCTGATGGAGAGCCCCAGGCTCTACGCTACCTTCCTGTTGTGGTTGCTGTCGGAGTTGTTTGAGGAACTGCCTGAAGCCGGCGATCTGCCGAAGCCAAAACTGGTGTTCTTTTTCGACGAGGCGCATCTGCTGTTCAACGATGCGCCGAAGGCACTGATGGACAAGATCGAGCAGGTGGTTCGTCTGATCCGTTCCAAGGGCGTCGGCGTCTATTTCGTCACGCAGAATCCGATCGACGTGCCGGACAAGGTGTTGGCCCAGTTGGGCGGTCGCGTGCAGCATGCGCTGCGCGCCTTCACGCCGCGCGACCAGAAGGCGGTCGCCGCTGCAGCCCAGACCTTCCGGCCCAACCCGAAGCTCGACACGGCCAAGGTGATCACGGAGCTCGGCAAGGGCGAGGCGCTGGTGTCCTTCCTCGAGGGCAACGGCACGCCTTCGATGGTGGAGCGGGTGATGATCCGGCCGCCGTCGGCGCGCATCGGACCGATCACGCCCGAGGAGCGCAAGGCGATCATGAGCAGGAGCCCGGTGAAGGGCAAATATGACACCGCCGTCGATTCCGAATCCGCCTACGAGATGCTCCAGAAGCGCATCGCCGGAACGGCGGCGCCGGCCGGCGGCAGCGCTGGCGGCGAGGGGGGCGGCATCTTCGGCCAGATCGGTTCGATCGCGTCCACGATCTTCGGCACCAACGTCAAGCGCGGCCGCATGTCGACCGGGCAGGTGATCGCGCGCAGTGTCACGCGCTCGGTGACCGACAAGGTGATCGGCGGCGTGGCCGCCGATCTCGGCAAATCGCTCGGTGGTTCGGTTGGCGGTTCGATCGGCCGGGCGCTGGTGCGCGGCGCTCTCGGTGGATTGCTGCGCAGATAGCATCGCGCCGGTCGACCGAAACCGGAGACCGGCTTTGCCTCCCGCGGCCGGCGCGCTACAACCTGGCGCAACGTCCAACAAAAAGGATATCCGCGATGTCCAACGCCAAGCTGCAGCCCGTCCTCGATCGCATCGACGCGGATTTCGACAACAGCCTGGAGCGCCTGTTCTCGTTGTTGCGGATCAAGTCGATCTCGGCCGATCCGGCCTTCACGGATGATTGCAAGGCTGCGGCCGAGCATCTCGCCAAGGACATCGCAACCCTCGGGTTCAAGACCGAAGTGCGGCCGACTGCCGGCCATCCGGCCGTGGTCGGCAAGCTGAACGGCTCGAGCGACGGGCGGCCGCACGTGCTGTTCTACGGCCATTACGACGTGCAGCCGGTCGATCCGCTCGATCTCTGGCACCGTCCGCCGTTCGAGCCCGTTGTCGCGGATCATGCCGACGGCCGCAAGATCATCGTCGCGCGAGGCGCCGAGGACGACAAGGGGCAGGTGATGACCTTCGTCGAGGCCTGCCGCGCCTGGAAGAAGGTGACGGGCTCGCTGCCGGTCGACGTCACCTTCCTGATCGAAGGCGAGGAGGAGGTCGGCTCGAAGAATTTCGTGCCCTTCATCGAGGCCAACAAGCACGAGTTCAAGGCTGACTACGTGCTGGTCTGCGACACCGGCATGTGGGACAGCAACACGCCGGCGATCACGACCTCGCTGCGCGGGCTGCTCTATGAAGAGCTGAAGATCACCGCAGCCAACCGCGATTTGCATTCCGGCGTGTTCGGCGGCACCGCGATGAACCCGATCCGGGTGCTGACGCGGATTCTCGGCGGCCTGCATGACGAGAACGGTCACATCACCATCCCGGGTTTCTATGACGGCGTGATGGATTTGCCGCCGGACATTCTGGCCCAGTGGAAGCAGCTCAATCTGACGCCGGAGACCTTCCTCAAGCCGGTCGGGCTGTCGCTCCCGGCTGGCGAGAAGGGCAGGCTCCTGGTCGAGCAGGCCTCGACGCGTCCGACCTGCGACATCAACGGCATCTGGGGCGGCTATATCGGCGAAGGCTCCAAGACCGTGATCGCGGCCGAGGCGTCGGCGAAGGTCTCGTTCCGCCTGGTCGAGGGACAGGATCCCGAGAAGATCCGAAAGGCGTTCCGCGGTTATGTGAAGGCGCGCCTGCCGGCCGACTGCAAGGCCGAGTTCACCGACCATTCCAGCGCGCCGGCGATCGCGCTCGACTGGAACATGAAGCCGCTGGCAGCCGCGCGCCGCGCGCTGACCGACGAATGGGGTAAGGAGGCGCTGCTGATCGGCTCCGGCGCCTCGATTCCAATCGTCGCCGACTTCAAGCGCACGTTGGGCCTCGACTCGCTGCTGGTGGGCTTTGGCCTCGACGACGACAATATCCACTCGCCGAACGAGAAATACGACCTGCGCAGCTTCCAGAAGGGCATCCGCTCCTGGGCCCGCATCCTGGCGGCATTCGCCGACGCTAAATAGCGCGAGGGCAATTCACGTAAAAACGCCGCCCGGAATTGGGCGGCGTTTTGATTCCGATCGTGCAGAGGGTGTTGGCCGTTAGCCTACCCGAAGATTATGAAATTTCAATCACGGTAGCCGGGATTGACGCGGTCGAGCTTGCGCAGCAAGGGCGGCCACACGAGGTTGGTGGCGCGCAGCTCGGCGCGGTCGCGGTTCGACAGCAGCTCGGTGTTCTTGTCGATCGCATGTCGTCGACCGGATAGGCGATCGGTCCGAGCGCGCGGGTTGCCACCTGCATCGAGCAGGCGCGCTCGAGGTGATACATGCGCTCGAAGGCGGAGGCGACCGAGCGGCCGACCGTGAGCGTGCCGTGGTTGCGCAGGAGCATGTGGTTGTGGTCGCCGAGATCCTTCTGCAGCCGCGGCCGCTCGTCGTGGTCGAGCGCAATGCCTTCATAGTCGTGATAGGCGAGGTCGTGGGTGACGAGCTGGGCAGTCTGGTTCAGCGGCAACAGGCCTTCGGCGCTGCTCGACACCGCAGTGCCGTCGAGCGTGTGGAGATGCAGCACGCAGATCGCGTCCTCGCGCACCTCGTGGATCGCCGAATGGATGGTGAAGCCGGCCGGGTTGATGCTGTATTCGCTCTCGGAGAGCTGGTTGCCGTGCAGGTCGACCTTGACGAGGCTCGAGGCCGTGATTTCCTCGAACATCAGTCCGTAGGGGTTGATGAGGAAGTGATGGTCGGGACCGGGCACGCGCGCCGAGATGTGGGTGTCGACCAGATCGTCCCAGCCGTACAGCGCGACGAGGCGATAGCAGGCGGCGAGATTGACCCGTTGCTGCCACTCCGCCTCCGTCATGTTCGACGGCACTTCCCTGAGGCGCGCTTCCGCTGGCGACATAGCCGATTGCTCCATTGATGGCGTTATTGCTTGGTCCAAGCGTAGCGCCGCCGCCGGACCGCAGCAAGACAGGGTAACGGCGTGACAGTCATGTCGGCATGCGGCCCACGATCGGAACGGCAATCGTCAGTGGGCAGCGTGATGCTTTACGGCGCCGGGATCGACAGCAGGCTGGAGATGCCGCGGCCGCGGATGTCGTAGACGCGGGCGAACACCACGTCGTCGCGCTTGATCTCGACCATGACGGGCGCGGTGAGGCCCTTGCAGTAGAACTCGCCGAGCGTCATGGCGAAATCGGCCGCGTTGGAATCCCAGCCGATGGTGAAGTCGGGGCCGAGCGCGACCTGGGCCGGGCGTTGCGGACCGCAGACCGCGACCTTCCATTTGCGGTTGCTGGGGGGCACTTCCTGGCGCTCGACGAGCTGCTCGCGCAATTCGTCGGAGGCCTGCTTCAAGGCGAGGCCCCAATAGTCCAGCATGAAGCGGTCGTCGGCGCCGCGAACGGTCCCGGCGATGTGGTTGAAATGCGTGTATTGGTAAGGGTGCAGCCGGATCATCTCGGCGAGCGGCAGCGCGAGGCCGAACGCGAACATGGCGAGCGCCGCGGGCTGCCAGGCGCGGCGGTTCTCGCCGAGCCAGTCCATGCCGCGCGCGAATGCGACGCCGGCCAGCACCGTCATCGGCGGAATCACGAAGATGAAGTGGCGGATGCCGTTATAGAGCGCCGGCCGCTTCACCATCGCGATCACCAGCGGCAGCGTCGCCGCCAGCGTCAGCATCAGCATGATCGACTTGCGCTTTGCGGTGACGTCGTAGCGCGACAGCGACATCAAGGTGATGACGACGGCGGCGGTCAGCAGCACCAGCATCACCTCCGGCAGCTGCAGTGCGAACAGCGTCGGCAGATAGGACCAGGGCATGTCGGGCACCGACACGATCGCGCCGTCGAACATCTCCTTCCACGGCTTCTCGAAGAAATGCGAGAAGTAGGTCAGCGCGTCGAAGGGATTGCCGGGCTCCATGATCGACCACGGCCAGATCAGGCCCATCACGAGATAGCCGAGCACGAGGCCGGGCAGCAGCACATAGACGACATGGGCAAAGCGATGGGTCGCCTCGCGCGGGCCCTGCTTGCGGAATTCCTCGATCAGGAGCGGGACGAAGCCGACCACGGCGTAGATCAATGCGAGCCCGCCAAGCACGCGGCAGCCGATCGAAAGACCGGCACCCAGGCCGACGATGAGGACCGTGCGCGGCGACGGCCGCGGATATTCCTCGGCGAGGCGGACGAGGCCGAGCATCAGGATGATCATGGCCACCGCGAAGGGCGCATCCTTCGGGTTCATGAACATGTGGCCGTAGAAGATCGGGCAGAGCGCGAGCAGCAGGAGCGAGGCAAGACCCGCAAGAGGTCCGCCGATGCGGCGGCCGAGCCGCCACGTCACGGCAAGGCCGATCACGCCGACGATGGCGCCAACCAGGCGGCGCGTCTCGAACAGTTCGAGCGGGATGACCTTGTGCAGGAGGGCCGCGACCATGTCGAAGCCGCCGCCATACATGTAGAGATTGGCGAAGGAGAGCGCCGCGGTGTCCTTGAAGCCGGAACCGAACATGCGCAGCAGCAGGTCGGCGTATTCGGCGTGGGTGTAATCGTCCCAGCCGAGCCCGTAGTCGCGGAACGTCAAGCCTGCGATGACGGCGACCACGCCGAGGACGAGGACAGCGAGATCGTCGCAGGTCTTCTCCACCGAGCGCCGCGCAGGCGCCTCGAGGGCAGACGTCGTAATCGATGACATAGCTAGTGATACCGGCGTGCCTGTGGCCCAGATTGGCGCTTTAGGGCCTCATTCCCCGGCATCCATAGCGCAGTTCCGTTTCCGAGTAATTGGTAATTGTGGCGTAATTTCCCAGATGCGTTGCAATAAATTGGCAGCAATTCGTAGCCAGTAAATCTACGGGAGCTGGCTGGCTGACGGCCGCTGCGACCGCGGTGAAGCAACGCATCGCGGCTTGGTTAAGCCGGATTTTAGGGAACTCTGTCTACAATTGGCGGTTGGCGGTGTGGGCAATATGACGGTATCGTGGCGTTGGTGGCCCGCGCCGATTTTCGGTCGGGTCTCCCGGGGGTTAGTTCGATGAAGGTTGGTCTGTTGGTCGTCGGCGCGGGCCTGGTCGTGGCGGGCTTGGCGGCGGTCGGCCTCGGAATTCCCTACAAGGAATTCAGCGTCGGCGGCACGTTGATCGCAACAGGCGTGACCGGCGCATGTACCGGCGTGATTGTTCTGGCCCTTGCCGCCATCCTTCGCGAACTCCAGGCCATGGGCGACCGGCTTGATGCCGTCGTTGCCGTGGGTCTGCGGTCCGGCTCGCCATCTGCAACTTCCCCGCGCGGCACTCCCGACGATCCGGTGTTCCCGCCGCCTGAGCCGAAGGTCTCGGCGCCTCCGCCGCTGGCTCCAGCGTTCCCGCCATCCGCTCCCGCGGCGCCGCCGCCCTGGCACGACGAGATCGCCTCGCGCGGCGCATCAGGCGAGGTGCCGCCGCCTGCACCGGCCGCCGCGCCCGCAGATAGTGCTGCGCCGCCCAAGCGGCGCAATCTGCTGTTCTCCTCCTCGCGCAAGGAGCGTGAGCGGAACCAGGGGCGTGCCGCCGAGCCGCTCACGCCGGATCTGTTGTCGCCGGAACTACGCCCGAATCCGGGCGGTTCGGGCGAACCGGCGCCGGCAACCTTCGACGATGCCTGGCCGAAGGCCGACCGGCCGCGGTCGGTCGACGTCGCCCCGCGGCGCGGCCCCCGGACGCCATCGACCTTCGGCGAGGCCCAGTCGGCCGGCGCCGCCTCGCCGTCATCGGGCCATCCGCCGCCGCCCCAGGAGCAGCCGCCCGTGACCGTGCTCAAATCCGGCGTCGTCGACGGCATGGCCTATTCGCTCTATTCCGACGGCTCGATCGAGGCGCAGATGCCGGAAGGCATGATGCGCTTTGCCTCGATCGACGAGCTCCGGTCGCATCTGGAGCAGCGGCCTTAGATCCGCGCCAATACTTGCGACCGGCCGGCCCGAAGCCGGAAACGCGGCCGTTGTTGTCAGATTTGCTGCAATTCGTGCATATTCGCAAAGTAGTACGCGATTCCATTAATGTATTGCTGCGCATGGATACTGTCCGGTGGGCACCGGGCTGTCGATAGCACGGGGAAGATTGAGCCATGTCCGATACGTCAGGCAAAACGCCGGTCGAGCTGACGGCAAGCATCGTGTCGGCCTATCTCAGCAACAATCCGACGCCGGCGGCTGAGATTCCGAACCTGATCAGCCAGGTGCACTCCGCCTTGCTGCGGGTGTCGAGCGGACGCAGCGACACGCCGAGCGAGCCCGCCAAGCCGGCCGTGTCGCTGAAGAAGTCGATCGCGCCCGACTATCTGGTCTGTCTGGAAGACGGCAAGCGCTTCAAGTCGCTGAAGCGCCATTTGCGCACGCAGTACAACATGACGCCGGAGCAATACCGCGAGAAGTGGGGCTTGCCGGCCGACTATCCCATGGTCGCCCCGAACTATGCGGTGGCGCGCTCGCAGCTGGCCAAGCAGATGGGCCTCGGACAGCAGCAGCGAAAGCGGAAGTAGAGATCTACGCGGCGGACGCCAGCGCCTCGCGCGCATCGTTGCGGATGCGCTCGACCATCGAGCGCAGGCCATTGGAGCGCTGCGGCGTCAGGTGATCGCGAAAGCCGAACTCGTTGAACACGGCGATCGCGTCGGTATCGAGGATTTCCTTGGGCGTTTGCCCGGAAAACAGCGTCAGCACGATCGCGACCAGGCCGCGCACGATGTGGGCGTCGCTATCGCCGATGTAGATCAGGCGCGGTTCGCCGTTGGCATCGCGCTCGATCCGCTTCGACAGCCAGACCTGGCTGACGCAGCCCTGCACCTTGTTGGCGGCGGAGTGTTCCGCTTCCGGCATCGGTTCCAGGGTGCGGCCGAGCTCGATGACATACCGGTAGCGGTCGTCCCACTCGTCCAGAAGCTCGAAATTGTCCCTGATTTCGTCGATCGTCGTCATGCTGGCCCGCGTCCTGTCCTTGACGGCTTATATAGGAAGGCGGGCCGCGAAAGCGATGAAAATGGAACCGGTTCCCGGCTGTTTTGACGCGTTTTCTTCACACGAACCGGTGCCTGCCTCGCTCGACCGCGCTTGGTTTCCGCTCACGGCGTCGGCGGCAGGCGGAATTCGATCGACTGATCCTCCGCGGTCAGCGTGTCGCGGAACGCGGTGGTTGAATCGGTATCGTCCTTGCCGATCGAGCCGGTGTGGTCCGGCGGCTTCTTGTCGGTGATGATCTGGTAGAGCTTGCGCGCCCCGTCGGTCGCGCGCTGGCCGATGATGGTCGCGGCCTGTCCGCCGACCTCGCAGGCGGCCGGCTGGCGCTTGCAGAAATGACCCATGTCGTTGATCGTCGCGGTCGCGGCCGACACCGCGTCCGATGCGCTGATCTGCGGCGTCTTGTCCGCCTCGGGTGTTTTGTCTCTCGGCAGCAGCACGAGCACAAGCCCGAGCCAGAATGCCAAACGCAGCAGGAAGAACATGGCGCGATCCCGGTCGTCTGTCTTGTCTTGCTTCTTGCGCGGTCGGTGCCGCTATTGGCCTTGAGGGTTAGCATCGGTCGATAAATCGGAAGTATCTGCATTGAAGTAAATTCGCCGGAAAATCGCGGAAAATTCGCCTGAATTGATTCGCCGTAAATTTTCGATTGATGGCGGCCGACGCGCGCCGGATGCGCAGAATCCGCCGCGTCCACCATTTCGAAACCATAGAATGTCGCATCCGGAAACCAGCCGTTCACCATCCCCGACAAATGGCCGGTGAATAGCGGGTCAAACCCACTCCAATGCACGGTGTTTGGCGGCAGGCCGCCCAGCCTTAGCGTTCGCTTAAGTTCGCTCTGACACGTTGACCTGCAATCACGAAGGAGGCGTTCCGGCGCGTCTTCCAAGAGACGATTGAGCCGAAGCGCGAGACCCGTGACAGTTTTGAGTATCATCCGCGATTGTCTCGATGCGCTGCTGCATCCCTCCGCGCGCTACGATGCGCTGATGCGAGCGCGCCATCGTGCCTTCATGGCGCCGCGGCTGCTCGGCAGCCTGGCCGCCTTTGCCGCATTCCCGGTTTATCTCGCCATGCGCGGTGCGCCGAGCGCGGTCGAGGTCGCGGCCTTTGCCTGGCTGATCGCGCCCATCATGCTGGCCTGGTTCCTCTCGCGCACCGGACGCTACGAAGGCGCGCATGTGCTGTCGTCGCTGGCGCTCGCCGGCCTCGTGATGATGATCGCGGCGACGACCGGCGGCATCGCCTCGTTCGCCGCCGTGTGGCTCGTCGTCGTTCCGATCGAGGCGGCGCTGTCGGCCTCGCGGCGCGTGGTGGCGTTTGCGTTCGCGCTGGCGATGATCTGCGCGGCGCTGCTGAGCGCGCTCGGCCATTATCATGTGCTGCCGGTCGTCGATCCCGCGGTTGCCTCGAACAGCACGCTGGTCGGTTTCGGCGTCGTGTCGGCGATCTTCTACGCGGCGGGGCTCGCCTTCGGCGCGGAATCGCTCGCACGCACCAGTGTCGCGCTCTTGTCGCGCGAGGAGGAGCGTTACCGCCTGCTCGCGCGCAACATGAGCGACGTGATTTCGCGGCATCAGCGCAACGGGGCCGTGCAGTTCATCTCGCCCGCGGCCGAGAACATGCTCGGCGTGCCGGCATCGCGGCTGCTTGGCCACGGCCTGTTCGATCGCGTTCATGTCGCCGATCGCCCGGCCTATCTCACGGCGCTGTCGGACGCCGCGCGCGGTGACTCGCGCAGCGTCGAGTTCCGCGTGCGCCGTGACGGTGCGCGGGGCGATGTCGTCGCCGAATTCATCTGGGCCGAGATGCGCTGCCGTCCGCTCGATCAGGCCGCCGCCGATGCCGAGGTCGTCGCCGTGATCCGCGACGTGACCGATCGCAAGGTGCAGGAGCACGCGCTCGAACAGGCGCGCAACGTGGCCGAGCAGGCCGATGCCGCCAAGACCCGCTTCCTCGCCACCATGAGCCATGAGCTGCGCACGCCGCTCAACGCCATCATCGGCTTCTCCGAGATGATCGCGCAGGAGCAGAGTGCTGGGGGCGGCCCAGCGCAAGGAATACGCCCAGCTCATCAACGATTCCGGCCAGCATCTGCTGTCGGTCGTCAACGGCATCCTGGACATGTCGAAGATGGAGTCGGGCAATTTCGAGATTGCGTCCGAGCCGTTCGCACCGCGCGCCTCGCTGCTCCATTGCTGCAATCTGTTGGCGCTGAAGGCGCGGGAGAACGGCATCGACCTCGTCACCCGCGTGCCGGACGATCTGCCGATCGTGAACGGCGATCCGCGTGCGTTCAAGCAGATCGTGCTCAACCTCGTCGCCAATGCGATCAAGTTCACCGAGCGCGGCGGCCAGGTCTCCGTATCAGCCGCGGCGTCGAGGGATCGCGGCTGGTGCTGCGCGTCTCCGACACCGGCGTCGGCATCGCGCCCGACGACCTCAAGCGCATCGGCGCGCCGTTCTTCCAGGCCGGCAGGACCTATCAGCGCCGTCACGAAGGCACCGGTCTTGGACTTTCGATCGTGAAGGGGCTGGTCGGCCTGCACCACGGCGAAATGAATGTGGAGAGCAAGGTGGGCGAGGGCACCACGGTGTCGGTCGCGCTGCCGCTGGCGTTCACCCCGCCCGCCGCCCTCGAGCCGTCCAGCAATGTCTCGACCCTGAAGCCCGCGCTGCGTTCCGGACTACAAGAGCAAACCCATCAGGTGAAGAAGAGTGCCTAGACAGACCTTGGATGACGATGAAACGCCGCGCCGTCGCCGCGGCGCCAAGGCAGTGGCCATCGCGGCCGAGGAGGAACGTGGCCTCGTCCTGCGCCTGATGCTGCACAGTCCGAAGGATCTGGTTGCCGGCGTGCTGGCGACGTCTGCCATCGTTGCGATCCTGATCAATGCGCTGTTCCTGCAGGCCGGCCGTCATCCGTCGCCGATGTTCGGCGGTTCGGTGGTGACGCTGCCGCCGCCGGCCCCGGTTGCCGCCACCAGCCCGATGCCGCGCCCGCGTCCGGCCGAGGCCGCAGCCCGATCGGCCGAGCCCGCCGCCATGGATCCGAGCAAGCCCGTCGACGTGAAGCCGGTGGAGACCAAGCCGGCCGAGACCAGGTCCGTCGAAGCCAAGCCGGCAGAACCCAAGGCCGAGGCCAAGCCTGTCGATCCGATGGCCAATCTGGTGCTGAAATCGACCGCCGCGCCGTCGGCCGCAGCACCGTCCCCGGCCGCCGCACCGTCCAGCGTCGTTCGTCCGCCGGCACCGATCCCGACCGCGCATTTGAGCCCGGCCGGAAAACGCATCGCCGCGGTCCAGCGTACGCTGACCGAGTATGGCTACGGCCAGCTCAAGCCGACCGGCACGATCGGCGCCGACACCCAGCACGCGATCGCGAAGTTCGAGCGCGCCCGCAAGCTGCCGGTGACCGGACAGATGTCCGATCGCCTGGTGCGCGAGCTCAGCACGATGATCGGCCATTCGATCGAGTAGCCTCTCTGCGAAGGCATTGAATGCGTAGTCGTCATGCCCGGGCTTGTCCCGGGCATCCACGTCTTCGAGGCTTGTCGAAGCCAAGATGGCCGGGACAAGCTCGGCCCTGACGGGTTAGGACGCGTTGCCCAGCAGAACGTCCCTGACCTCGTCGGAGAACAGCTTCCTGCGGCCGGCCACCAGCACCCATTCCGGATCGTCGCGATCCGGAATAGCGCGCGGCATGCCGTGATCGAGCAGGGCCTGCGCGCAGCCCATCCAGTCGCCGCCACTGACCGGCTCGTTGCAGGAGGCCCACGACAGGCTTCCGGACGCGTTGTCGCCGAAGCCGTGCTGCTCGGTCCATTCTGCGCCGTGCTCGAGCAGGAAGCGGGTCAGCGAGGCATTGCCGCGGAACACCGCATGATTGAGCGCCGACGCATCCCAATCGCCGCCGCGCACCGTGATCGGCCAGCCGAGCTCGACCATCAGCCGCACCGCATCATCGCCGCCTGCCGCGGCGAGCTCCGGAAGCAAGCGCAATTGCTGCGGCGAAAGTGAATCTGGAAGATCGGGCCGACTGACCTGGATTCGCCGCGCCTCGCTCTCGTCCCCGCTGCTGCATGCCGCGACGAACCGCTCATCATCGGCAAGCGTCTCATCGCCGGTCCGCTCGCGCAGCAGCTCGGCGACCTCGGTCAATCCGAATTGCAGTGCGTATCTGTAAGCGCTGAGCCCGCCTGGTGTCGCGATGTGCGGGTCTGCGCCGGCGTCGAGCAAGGTCGCGATGCATTTCCGCGACCGCCGGCGGCGGATCGCCCACATCAGCGGCGAGCCGCAATCGGTCAGCGGCACGTTGCGGGCGGGTTCGTTCGGATCGCCGCCGTGCCGCAGCAGCAGTTCGAGCGCCGCCACGTTCTCGTCATCGAGCACCTTGTACATGGCGTTGGTGCCGGCGATCCGCGCGCCATGCTCGAGCAGCAGCCCTGTCGTCACCCAGCCTTCGAGCGAGTGGTAGAGCGATTCATTGTCGTTCGGATTGGCGCCCGCCTCGAGCAACAGTCTTGTCAGCTCGAGATCGTGGTTGCGGCCGGCGGCGCCATACAATGCCGACAGCGGATTGCTGTCATCGGGCCCGTCGAGCGTTCCGGGCGGCCAGCGGCTGCTGATGTGCTGGTCGGGATCGGCGTCGGCCTGCAGCAGCAGGCGTGCGCAGCGATGCAGCTGCGCCTGAAATTCCGGAAGCTGCAACAGGCTGGAATGCGTCACGGCGACCAGCGGCGGCAGTTTGAGGGGACCGCCGGGACGGTTGACCCATGTCGGATCACTCATTGCCGTACGCCGAACGATTTCTGCGTCGCCGATGGCGCAGGCGAGATAGGGATCGTCGGCGACAAGGCCGGGATCCTCGGTGAGCATCCGCGCCGCAACGCGCGGGTTGGCGCGGTCGGTGGTGCCGGCGACGTCCGCGGCATAGACCAGCTGCAGCCATCGCCGCACGCGATCGGCCTTGCTTTTACCGGGCGGCAATTGTGCGTCGACATAGCGCCGCAGGTCCGGCCAGGAGGCGAAGCCGAGATCGCGCGCCACGCAGGACTGCGCATCGTGCAGCCGCAGATCAAGCGCGGCGATTTGAGCGTCGCTGCGCCCGGCCGCAGGCGGAAGCGCGTGCCGGAAACGCGCGTACGCCTCTGGCGCCTGCCGCCGATAAAGGCGAATGAGCTCCTTGGCCTGCTTCTTCAAATGTTCGAGATTCAATCGCGCGGGCGATCGGTCCATGGAAACCTCCGTGCATCATCGCCGATGGTCCACAAAACCGGCTGCACAAAGGCTTGGTTGGCCGCTCAATTGATGCAAGTGGGTTCAACCCTTCCCGTGGACCCGGGCGCGGCTTGCACCGCGGATGCAAGGATATGGGTGACGATTGGTTCGGTCAACCCGCCGCGGCGTGACGACATCTGTGACAATTGGACGTGATCGCGCCGCTGGCCTATAGGTCGGCTCATGCGTTTGAAATCCAACATTTGGGTGGCGGCTTACTTGCGCCGCTGCCAGACCGAGGGCGTGTTCGGCGCCGTGCGACGCCGCGGCGCCGAGGAGGCGGGTGCGGTGTTCGTCAAGGTGTCGCTGCTCGACGGCAATGCGATGCTGTACGCGCCGGCGCCGCAGACCGTCTATGACGACGGCCGCCCGGTCGAGCGGCTCTTCGTGCCGATCGCACCACAGCCGGTATCCGAGCCGTCTATCGAGGAGCGGCTGACCAAGGAGATCCGCTTCGATTCCGACGCCTGGATCGTCGAGACCGAAGACCGTGCCGGACGGCATTTTCTGGATCTCGCGAAGGGCTAACTTCCGGACTTCTGGTTGCGAATGGCGGACGCGCTGCCAGGCTGCAGCGCGGGGCGCGTCTGCGAGGATGCCGCGCGCACGCGATGGCGCTCATCGTCATAGAGCGACGAGCGATACTTGGCGCGGGCCACCGCCATGGTCGAGCCGCGCCAGGCCGCCAGCATCACCAGCGCCGAGCGCTCGGCAAGGCGGTCGTAGAGCCGCGACAACCGATAGACGTAATTGACCGAGGAGCCGGCTTCCGGATTGAGGAACATCAGGATCCGCTGGAACGCGGCGCTCGACACGTCGAGCGCCCGCATCGCGCAGGCGAGCGGCTCGCCGCCGGGATCGTTGACGACGTCCGCGGCGATCCGCGACGGCAGGATCAGCGCCTCGCCGAGTTCGAGCATGAAGTTATCGGGGTCCTCGGCAAACGCCGCCATCTCCAGGATATGGATCGCGCGCGCGGCGCGCGCCGCCGGAATTCGCGCCGCGGCCTTCAGCGGCGTCTCCTGCAGATTGTGCAGGATCTGCGTGCGCTCCTTCGTGCTCGCGGCAAAGAACATGTCGGAGATTTCGGCGGCATCGTTCGGCCGCATGGCAAGGCTCGCGGCCATCCGCAGCTCGGCTTCGGTCGGGATCTTGGCCGGCAGCGCGGACGGTGCCGGCGCGGGAATTGCCGCGGCCGCCGGCATCGGCTGGTCGGGACCGACGCGGCGCAGCCCGAGCTTGTCCATGATCCGGGCGGGCGTGGCCGGATAGATCGCAAGCCGCGCGCGGACGGCGGCACGCGTCGCGTCGTCGACTTCGTCGATCAGGCGCGTCGTCAGCTCGACGAACTGGCGCTCTTCATCGGCGGAGTGGGCGCTCGCCTGCACATAGAGGTCGGTCAGGACGCGCAGCAGCGTCGGGCGGATGTCGACGCCCTCGCGACGGGAGAGCGTCATCAGCCCATCGAAACCAGGAAATAGCGGAGCTGCGCTCATCTCGGGCGTACGCGACTTGCCAGTGAACTTCGGTTTGAAAACCTTGTGGCAGCGAGCCTACGCAGGCTGTTTTAAGAGGCAGTTAAGGAAAACAAGCCGTGAAGGTGAATGCTCGAATTTGCGCGTGTCTATTAAGGCACAGCGCCATATCCGTAACCGTCCGTACCGGCGGCTTAAGATGTCATTAACCATGCGCGTTCTTAACTCGGCGTGCGCGGGGCAAATCATGTCCGTGCGGGGCCAGAGAGAACGGAACATGGGCACCATCGTTGAGTTTCCGGCGGATGCGGCTGCACGGCGGCCGAGCATGGCCGGTGCTGCCGGCGAAGGCACGGGGACCGTACTGATCCTTCCCGTCGTCCGGATCGAGCGAACGACGGAGGAGACCGGCGGTGGTCGCGGACCGGAGCAGGGCACTGCGCAGGGCCGCCGTCGCCGACGCCGCTCCTGATCGCGGACATCGGGCAATGCCGGAGCTTGTGCAGCGGACCGTCGCGCGGCGGTCACTCCCGGCGCTGATCCTGCTGCTGGCGGGCTCGGCGCTCGCCGGCTGCAGCGGCGGCGATTTCGGCCGCACCCGCGCCGACATGCGCAGCGACGACATGCATCGCTGGATCGGTGCCGAGGCGACCGGCAGCATCGGCAAGAACGCCTCGCAATTCCAGCTCACCGACGAAGAGCGCCAGCTTCGCGATCTCGCCTATCCCATGATCGAGCCGCCGCTGTCGCGGCCGGCCTGGAAGAGCGTGTTCGGCGACTACAAGGCGCTGCCCTCGCCCTGGCGGCAGAAGGTCGTGTTCGACCGCACCATGTACGGACGCACGCTGATCGACGAGCCGCACCGCTCGTTCGCCTCGCGCTATTCGCTGCTGATCGACGAGGTGCGCGACGACATCACCCGCTTCGAGCCGTTCTTCGCCACCGCGATCCAGGTGATCGAGCTCGATCGCAAGCGCAATGCCAGCCTCCACATGATCGCCGACGTGTCGCCGCGCGAGCGCGCTGACGCGGTGGCGCGGATGGAAGAGAACACGCTGATCGTGCAATGGGTCCAGCAGGCGCTGGAGCGGCGGATCTCGTCCTATCGCTGGGCGCTGGAGCGGCTGGTGATCCAGGCACCCGACGGCATGGCTGCCGATGCCGAACGCCAGATCAACGAACTCGCCCGGCTCACGGCCAATGCGCCCCTTATCTCCGCGCCGGTGACGGGCCAGGCCGTGGTGACGAAGGGCTAGTGTGCTGAATGCGAAGTTCGTGCGATTTCGCGGCAGCCACTTTCACGAACTTCGCATTCATAAAGCACACTAGAATCATAAGTTTGCTAAAGCATGATCCGGAAAAGTGCGAAGCGGTTTTCCGAAAAGATCATGCTCAAACAAAGAGCTAAGGCGCGATGACGATTCAACCTAATCTCATCGCGCTTTAGTGTCCTTATCGAATCCGAAGTTCGCTCCGAAGGTGCGGCAAATGATGCGAACTTCGGATTCGGGACGCTAGGCGCGCTTCGCCTTCTTCGCTGTCGATTTGGCCCGGCGACTGTTGGCTTGCCGCGGCAGGCTCGCAATGAATTCCTTCAGCGCATCGGAAGGCGGGTGGGCCGAGGGGTAGGCGAGGCCGACCTGGCGCGTCACGTCGATATCGATCGCGCGCATCGCGACATCAGGATTGCCGCGTGCCACGCCCTCGGGGACGATCGCGACGCCGACCCCGGCTGCGACCAGCGCCATCGCCCATTCCTCGGATTCCGCGATCGCCACCGGCTTGCGCGGCGGAGAGGCTCGCTTGAAGAATTCCTGCTGCTCGCAATGGCAGCGATCGATCATCGGAACGCCTGCGAAGTCGGTGGTCCGTAGCGTCTCCTTCAGCGTCAGGGGATGCGAGGGCGGCAGTGCCGCGACATAGCGCTCGCTCCACAGCGGGATGAAGTGCTCGCCGGCGCCGACCATGGTCTTGGCGACGATCCGCGCGTCGGCCTTCTCGCTGGCGCCGACCAGCCGGAGCGCAAGATCGGTGTTAGCGGTCAGCGGCTTCAGCAGTGCGATGGTCCGGGCCTGATCGAGCGTCCGCAACAGGCCGAGCGTCAGCGCCTGCCGCGTCGCCGGCTTGCGGAAGAGATTTCGCGCCGCGTCCGCCTCGTCGATGATCCTGCGGGCGATGCCGTGAAACTGCGCGGCTGAGGCGGTCGGGGCCATGCCCTTCTTGTGCCGGATGAACAGCGTGGTGCCGAGTTCGGCCTCGAGATTGGTGATCGCCGCCGAGATCGACGGCTGCGAGATGAAGCAGCGCTTTGCTGCGGCGGTCAGATTGCGCTCGCGGTAGACCGCGGCGAAGTAGCGGAGTTCGCGGATATCCATAGGTGTATCCTATCACATGGATAGAAAGACAATATTTTACCTATGGAAACGCGAGTGGCAAGTCTGCGCCTGTTACAGCGGAGGACCTGTCATGCGCATCCACCATCTCAACACCGGCACGATGTGCCCGATCGGAAAGCGGCTCGTGAACGGCAGCGGCAGCATCTTCCAGCGGGCGCGGATGGTCTGTCATTGCCTGCTGGTCGAGAGCAATGATGGCCTCGCGCTGGTCGACACCGGAATCGGGCTCGACGACATCGGCGACCCGCCGCGGCTCGGACGCAAATGGGTGCGGCAGACGACGCCGCGGCTCGATCCGGCTGAGACGGCGGTGCGGCAGGTCAAGGCGCTCGGCTTCTCGCCGGACGATGTGCGCCATGTGCTGCTGACGCATCTCGATCGCGATCACGCCGGCGGCGTACCGGACTTTCCGATGGCCAAGGTGCACGTCCATCGCAAGGAGTACGACATGGCAGTGACGCATCAGGTCGCGCCGCCGATAGGGCGCTACATCACGGCGCAGTGGCAGCACGGGCCGGACTGGACGTTCTATGGTGCCGACGGCGAGGACTGGTTCGGCTTCAAGGGCGTGCGCGCGCTCGGCGACCGCGAGCCTGACATCCTGATGATCCCGTTGCCGGGCCACACACTCGGCCATTGCGGGATCGCGGTGCGCGACAAGGACAGGTGGCTGCTGCACGCCGGCGACGCCTATTTCCACCACGCGCAGCTCGATGCCAGGCCGCGGATCCCGCTGGTGCTCGGCATGTTCCAGCGCCGGGCGGACATGGATCGCGCGACGCGCATCCAGAACCAGGAGCGGCTGCGGCAATTGAAGGCGGCGCATGGCGCCGATGTGATGATCGTCAACAGCCACGATCCCGTCGACTACGAGACCTGCCGCTGCGGCCGGCACGCGCTTGCAGCCAACTAAAGCGCGATGAGATTAGGTTGAATCGTCATCGCGCCTTAGCTTGTTGTTTGAGCATGATCTTTTCGGAAAACCGCTTCACACTTTTCCGGATCATGCTTTAGCGCTTGCGGGCGGTGGGCGGCGGGGCCGGCACAGGCAGCGGCGGCGGCGCCTCCTGCTTGGCCGCGACCGGCTCGGTCTGCACCTTGCAGGAGGAGGCGGCCAGCGAGGCCTGCGCCTGCGGCATCAGGCCGGGCTCGGGGGCGAGCGCCTTCATCAGGATCAGGCCGGTGGTAGCAGGGGAATCGATGATCAGCCGGTCGGCCGCGGTGACCTCTTCGTCCTCGGGCAGCTCGCTGTGCTGCGCTTCGGTCATCAGGTCGAGTTCGATCACCTTGCGGCCCGCTGAGCGGTCGTTGATGGCGTAATAGGCGATCTCGTTGCGGGTGTAGAACGAAACAGAGGTGTAGGCCTGGCTCACCGGCACCGTCAGCTTGATCGGTCCGCCCGACAGATCGTAGCGGCAGATCGCCAGCGCGAAGGCCGGATCCATGAACGGCATCGGCGAAGTGTTGGGGTCGGCGAGGGGAAGCTGGGTGACGGCGTTCACCTTCGTCATCGGCGTCAGCCGCGAATAGGCATCCTGCGTCGCGATCCGCGGCAGCGCCAGCACGCTGACGAGATGGACCACGAGGCCCAGCACCACGCCGGCAACGATGGTGAACATGAGCCGGATCATGAGCAGCCCGCCGTCGTGATGCTTGGCATCGGCGCATCGCGCTGGGTGCGCGTTGCGACCCCGACCGGGGTGTCGTAGAGGCGCAGCATCAAGGCATAGCGCTCGATGCCGCCGGTCGGCAGCCAGTTGCCGGCACGGGAGCGCGAGGCGATGCGGATCTCGAACGAGCCGTCGGACTGCCGGACGATCTCCTGGCTGGTGAAGCCGTAGCGCTGTAGCGAATTGGCGACGAGGTGGCCTTTGCGGTCGTACAGCGTCAGCGTCCAGAACCGCGCCGGCGGCGTCACGCCGGAGACGACGACATCGCAGCGGCCGTCGAGCGCCTTCTTCTTGTCGTCGGTGGTGGCGGTGAAGGCGACGCCGTCGCCGGTGCCGATCGGCAGCTCGCCGTTGCGCACGATGGTGGCGCGCGAATAGGGGTCGGCGTCGGCGGTGCCGGTGCGCGGCCGCGCGGTCCAGGCGCCGATGGTCAGCGTGCCGATCTCGGTGCCGCGGGTCGCTGTCGCGTAGGTCAGGCCGAGGCCGACGGCCGTGGCGATGACGAGTGCCAGCAAGGTGGTGAGGAGGAGCCGCACGTCAGTTCTTGCGTGGCGCTGCCGGTGTCGCGCCGTCCGGCCCGGCCGCGGCAACGTAGTTTTCGGGGAACGCCAGCGCGCTCGAGGACTCGGCCTTGCCGGTCTTCGAGGGCTCGTTCAGCGTGGTCTTGCCGGCGGTCCTGGCCGCATCATCGAGCAGCTTCTCGACGCGCACCAGGACGTCGGCACCGCGCTTGGTCAGCACCGGCGGCGGACCCGGCTTGGTCTCCAATACGCGGGGCGCCGCGTTGGCCTGGGCATTGGCCTGCGCCGGCTGCGGCGGCAGCTTCTGGCCCATGCCGACGCCGGGGATCTCCCGGACCTCGACGCCCTGATGGGCCGCGAGCATGATGTCGTGCCAGGTCTGCGCCGGCAGCGAGCCGCCGGTCATGCGATTGGTCGGCGAGTAGTCGTCGTTGCCGTACCAGACCGCGCAGGTGAAGTTGCCGGTGTAGCCGACGAACCAGGCGTCGCGATACGCATTGGTCGTGCCGGTCTTGCCCGCGGTCGGAATGCCGTCGAGCGCGGCGCGGCGTGCGGTGCCTTCGCTGACGACGTGGCTCATCATGCCGGCCATGTCGGCGGCAACGGAAGCTGGGATCGCCTGCCGCGGCTTTGGACCGTCGCGGTCCCAGCGCCAGACGAGGTCGCCGGTGCCGGTGCGCACTTCGAGCACCGCATGCGGCGTCACCGCCTTGCCGCGGTTGGGGAAGGTCGCGTAGGCGACGGCATGCTCGAGCACGGTGACTTCGTCCGAACCGATCGGCAGCGACGGCGTGTCGGGCAGCGGCGCCTTGAGACCGAAGCGGCGCGCGACCTCGACGATCTTGGCGCGGCCCGCCTTCGGTCCTTCCTTGCCGCCCATCACGATCGACAGCTTCACCGGCACGACGTTGATCGAGCGCGTGATCGCCTGCGTCAGCGTCACCGAGCCGGAATAGGAATGGCCATAATTCTGCGGGCACCAATTGCCGATGCAGACCGGGCCGTCGACCACGATCGAGTTCGGCGTGTAACCGTTCAGCAGCGCCGTGGTGTAGACGTAGGGCTTGAACGAGGATCCGGGCTGCCGATAGGCGTCGGTGGCGCGGTTGAACTGGCTGGCGCCGTAGTCGCGGCCGCCGACCATGGCGCGGATGCCGCCGTCGAGATCGGCGACGACGGTCGCAGCCTGCGTCGCGTGATAGTCACGGCCGAACTGGCGCAGCTGGTTCTCGACCGCGTCCTCGGCCGCCTTCTGCACATTGGCGTCGATGGCGAGACGCACCACGAAGACGCGCTCGATATAGGACTTCGGGAAGGTGTCGACCAGCTTGCGCATCTCGTCGAAGGCGTAGTCGAGATAATAGTTCGGCGAAGCCTCGTCGCGGCGGTCGACGGCGAAGGCCGGGTTGCGGCGGGCACCGAACACCTGGCCCTCGGTCATGAAGCCGGCATCGACGAGGTTGTCGAGCACGACGTTGGCGCGGGCGCGGGCGGCGGGCAGGTTGATGTGGGGGGCGTATTTCGTCGGTGCCTTGAACAGGCCGGCCAGCATCGCAGCTTCCGCCAGCGTCACGTCGCGCGCCGACTTGTTGAAGTAGAAATGCGCCGCGCCGTCGACGCCGAACGTGCCGCCGCCCATGTAGGCGCGGTCGAGATACAGCTTGAGGATCTCGTTCTTGGTCAGGCGCCATTCCAGCCAGATCGCGAGGAAGGCCTCGTTGACCTTGCGCTCGATGGTGCGCTCGTTGCTCAAGAACAGGTTCTTGGCGAGCTGCTGGGTGATCGAGGAGCCGCCCTGGCGCACGCCGCCGGCCTGGGCGTTGGTGACGAGCGCGCGCGCGGTGCCGGCGATGTCGATGCCGAAATGCTCGTAGAAGCGGCGGTCCTCGGTCGCCAGCGTCGCCTTGATCAGGACATCCGGAAAATCTTCCAGCGGGATCGAATCGTTGTGCTTGATGCCGCGGCTGCCGATCGGATTGCCGTAGCGGTCGAGGAAGGTCACCGCGAGATCGGATTTCTTCAGCCAGTCCTCGTCCGCGGTCTCGCGAAAGGCGGGGATGGCGAGGGTGAGCATCACGACCAGGCCGCCGAGCCCGAGCGTCGCGGCCTCCGACAGCGGCTCGATGAACACCCAGCGCTTCCAGCGCCCGACATAGAACCGGTCCATGAAGGTCGAATAGCGCTCGTAGAGCTCGCGAATGCCTTTGGCCGAGGAGAACAGCGAGGAGTCGATACGCGCATCGAGGTCGAGGAAGAAATTCCGGACCCTCTGCTTCCAATGCGACGGCATGATCTGAAAGGACCGGACCCTTGATCAGTTCGACAGCGCTGCGGGCGCCCAAACCGGGCACAGGGCAGCGTCTTGCTTCGATGTTGCGGCAATCCCAAGGCGCTTTTGCGTCGATGGGGACTCGTTCGTTGTTCTATCCGAGCGGCTGCCATAAACCAATGGCGCGGCTTGTGAATTTAATGGGAGCCCTAACGCTGCCCACCGGCTTTTTCGACTCCGCAATACCACCCCCTTGCGCAAGCGTTGCCGGCATCCCAAGAAGAGTTGCACCGCCATTCCAGGGATATCATGACCGCACCGCCCAAGCGCCCGTCGGACCAGGAAGAATTCTTCTGGAAAACCAAGACGTTGGAAGAGATGTCGAGGTCCGAATGGGAAAGCCTGTGCGATGGCTGCGGCCGCTGCTGCCTGAACAAGCTCGAAGACGAGGACACCGGCAAGATCTACTTCACCCATGTCGGCTGCAAGCTGCTCGACGGGGCGAGCTGCGCCTGCAAGGACTACCCGAATCGTTCCGACAAGGTTCCGGATTGCGTCCGCCTGACCCCGGCCAATGTCCGCAGCCTGAACTGGCTGCCGCCGAGCTGCGGCTACAAGCTCGTCGCCGAGGGGCGCGACCTCTATTGGTGGCATCCGCTGGTTTCGGGCGATCCCAACACCGTGCATGAGGCCGGCGTCTCCGTGCGCGGCCGGGTGGAAGGCACCGAGCTCGACGTCAACGACGCCGATCTCGAGGATCATATCGTGCGATGGCCGGCGTTGCTGCCGAAACGGGCACAATTGAAGAAGCGGCCAAAAATGCTGGGCAAGACGACCAAAGCGTGACGTCGTCGCCGCGTCCGCGATCACGTCACCGCGAGAACATCGCGGCGGGATGCACCCATGCGCTGGGGTGCCTGCCTCAGCATTCAATTGCTGCATAAATTGCAAAGCAGAGAATGATTCCATCGCGGGACGCCCCCGCGCAGCAGCATTACGCCTCAAATGAACAAGTATGAACGGCAGAGCCGGATTCCTGCCGACCAAGCGACATTGCCTGACGACATTGCCGACGAGCTTTCCCGCCTTCCCAGCGAGGTGTTCGAACTCAGCGAAGCGCCGCCGCTGGCGCCGCCGGCCCCGCTCAATCCGGACGAGGTCCGCACCATCGTCATCAGCCTGATGCTGACGATGTTCCTGGCAGCGCTCGACCAGACCATCGTGGCGACCGCGCTGCCGACCATCGGGCGGCAGTTCCAGGACGTCTCCAATCTCTCCTGGGTGATCACAGCCTATCTGCTCGCCTCGACCGCGGTCGCGCCGGTGTTCGGCACGCTCAGCGACATCTATGGCCGCCGCGTCATGATCATCATCTCGCTCAGCCTGTTCGTCGCGGGCTCGGTGCTGTGCGCGATCGCGCCGAACATGCCGATGCTGATCCTGGCGCGCGGACTTCAGGGCCTCGGCGGCGGCGGCATCATGCCTGTCGTGCAGACCGTGATCTCCGACGTGGTGAGCCCACGCGAGCGCGGGCAATACCAGGCCTATTTCTCCAGCGTCTGGATGGTCGGCGGCATTCTTGGCCCGGTCATCGGCGGCGTGTTCGCCGAGCATCTGCACTGGTCGATGATCTTCTGGATCAACCTTCCGCTCTCGGCCGCTGCGATCGCGCTTCTGCTGCCGAAGATGAAAAAGATCCCGGTGTTCCACCGCAAGCGCAAGGTCGACTGGCTCGGCGGCGTGCTGCTGATGGCCTCCGCCGTCGTCTTCATGCTGGTGCTGACCTGGGGCGGCACGCGCTATCCGTGGCTGTCGCCGACCATCACCGCGATGGTGGGCGCCTCGATCGCGCTCGCCGGCGCCTTCGTCTGGCACGCCCGGCGCGCGGACGAGCCGTTCCTGCCGCTGCCGCTGCTCGGCGGCTCGGTGGTGCCGTTCGCGATGGGGGCGGGCGGCTGTGCGCTCGGCGCCATGGTCGGCCTCACCGTCCAGCTGCCGCTCTACTACGAATCCGTCTATCATCTCACCGCCAGCGAGGCGGGGCTTGCGCTGATCCCGCTCGCGGCGGTCTCGACCATCGGCGCGGCCGTCGCCGGGCGCACGATGGCTCGGGCCAAGCACTACAAGCGCGTCGCCATCATCGGCACGTCGGTGGCGGCGATCTGCGCCGTCGGCATGGCGGTGACGACGCTTCCGCTGTGGGGATTGTTGCTGTTGATGAGCGTGTTCGCGCTCGGCCTCGGCACCACCTTTCCGGTCTGCGTGGTCTCGGTGCAGAATTCGGTCGCGCGGCCGCAGGTCGGCACCATCACCGGCGCCTTGAACTTCTTCCGCTCGCTGATGTCCTCGTTCACGGTCGCAGCTTTCGCAGCCATCCTGCTGATCGCGCTGGGTGCCGACATCCCGCTCGCCGGCGAGCATCATGCCGCCTCCGCCAGCACTGTCAGCGCGATCCCGATGGCCGACATGATCCATGCGTTCCGCTACGTGTTCGGCGCCGCCGCCGTGCTGCTGACCACCGCCTCGATCTGCATGATCACGATGGAAGAGCGCCCGCTCGCCGGTCCCGCCGCCCACCCGCCGGCGGAGATGGCGGAGTAGGGGCGGTCGCCTCATTCACCAATGTCGTCCCGGCGAAAGCCGGGACCCATACGCCGCGGCGGATGTTGTGAATGGCACTCGTCGTTCCAAATCGCGTAACAATCAGCAACCGTGGTTGTGGGTCCCTGCTTTCGCAGGGACGACACTGAGCTTGTCGCACGACCAGCGGGCAACAATCCGCGTTCTCGCGATGAATTGCCCGAGCCTTGCTTTTCGTTCAGCTCTCTCCGCTTCGCTCACCCTGCGTAATTTGCGCAGCGGGGAACGACGATCTGAGAGATCGGCGCCCCACGACCTTTTATTCCCCCTCTGCCTCAAATTTATTCAGCCGCACCGCGCCGACCCACTACTTTAGTCGCCGTCCATGCATGGCGATCTGCACGCAGTTTCACTTGCTGCGCATTTTGTCGCGGCTATAGTCGCGCCCCAAGAGCTCGAAGCAGCCGAAGAACAAGAGGAGAGAAACAGGGTGACAAGAACATCGCGACTCCCCGTGCATGCGATGCAGAAACTTGCAGGAGCGGCCGTGTTGGGCCTGTTGGCTGCGGCGCCCAGCGGAGCGCTGGCTGCCGACACCCTCAAGATCGGCGTGATCGCCGAAGCGCAGGCGATTGCCGGTGCATCGATCCCGCAGGCGGCGCAGCTGGCCGCCGACGAGATCAACGCCAAGGGCGGCATCAACGGCCGCACCATCGAGATCGTCAGCTATGACAACCACTCGTCCTCGGCGGATTCGGTGCGTGCGTTCCAGCGCGCCGTCAACGAGGACAAGGTCAATGTCGTCATTTCGAGCTACATCAGCGAAGTGGTGCTGGCGCTCGAGCCCTGGGCTTCGCGCCTGAAGACACCGTTCGTCACGCCCGGCGCCGCCTCCAACGAGATCAGCAAGAGCGTCCACGCCGATTACGAGAAGAACAAGTACACCTTCCACGGCTACCTGACCTCGGCCGCGCTGGCGCTGTCGGTCTGCGACGCCGCCAAGGAGCTCTTGGTCGATCAGAAGCACATGAAGACCGCGGTCATCATGAGCGAGGATGCCGCGTGGACCAAGCCGCTCGATGTCGGCTACGAGGAGTGCCTGCCGAAAATCGGGCTCAAGGTCGTCGACCATATCCGTTTCTCGCCCGACACCACCGACTTCACTCCGATCTTCAACAAGGTCGAAGGCTCCAAGCCTGACGTGATCATCACCGGCATCTCGCATGTCGGCGTGCAGCCGACGGTGCAGTGGAAGAACCAGCAGGTGCCGATCCCGATGTTCGGCATTTCCTCGCAGGCGACCAACGAGACCTTCGGCAAGGACACCAACGACGCGGCGGAAGGCGTGCTGTATCAGGGCGTGTCCGGCCCGAACGTCGCGGTGACGCCGAAGTCGGTGCCGTTCGCGGAGGGCTTCAAGAAGCGCTACGGCAACTATCCGTCCTATGCGGGCTACACCGCCTATGACGAGGTCTACTACATCGCGGATGCGGTGAAGCGCGCCGGCTCGGTCGAGGCCGACAAGATGGTCGATGCGCTGGAGAAGACCGACTGGGAAGGCACCATCGGACGTGTCCAGTTCTACGGCAAGGACGATCCGTTCACCCATTCGATCAAGTACGGCAAGGGCCTGATCACCGGACTGATGCTGCAGTGGCAGGGCGGCAAGCAGGTCGCGGTCTGGCCGAAGGAGGTCGCCAAGAGCGACCTCAAGTTCCCGAGCTTCATCAAGCTCACCACCAACTAGCTGATGGCAATGCTCCCGGGCTGTTCCCGGGAGCATCCCTATTCAGTTCCGCGTCCTCCACAACAGGCAGCCCTGCTGCCGCGGCCAATCTGAGATGCTTGCCTTACAAATCCTGATCGATGGCTTTGCCATCAGCGCGCTCTATGCGCTCGGCGCCACCGGTTTCACCCTGATCTTCGGTGTCTCCGGCGTCCTCAACCTCTCCCACGGTGCCATCATGGTGGCCGCAGCGGTCGCGGCCTGGGCCGCGGCCAGCGTGCTGCACCTCGACATCTACACCGGCGCGCTGTTCGGTGTCGGCGTCGCGCTGATCGTGTCGTTCGCGACCTATTTCGCGGTCGTCAAGCCGATCCAGAACTCGAGGCGGATCCCCAACGAGGAGAAGGAAATCTTCGTCCTCACCGGCACGTTGCTGTGGGGCATCATGATCCAGGAGCTGATCGCCTATTTCTTCACCAACAACGCCAAGACGGTGTTGCCGATCGTCGAGGGCGTCGTCGATATTTTCGGCAACCGCACGCCGCGCAACAATATCTTCACCGCGCTGGTCTGCTGCCTCGTGATCGGCCTGCTGTGGCTGCTGGTGAACCGCACCAGGACCGGCAAGGCGGTGCTGGCGGCCTCGATGAACCCGCGCGGCGTCACGCTGCTCGGGCTCGAGCTCACCCAGATCTACATCGTGGTGTGGGGCATCTACGGCATTCTCGCCGGCATCGCCGGCGTGCTGCTCGGCATGTTCCTCGGCGTCAGCTCCTACAGCGTCGGGCCGCTGACTGCGAGCGCGTTCTCGATCGTCGTGCTCGGCGGCCTGGGCAGCGTGTCGGGCTCGCTGATCGCAGCCTTCGTCGTCGGCTATCTCGAGACCATCACGGCCTACATGATTTCGCCGGCCTATCGCACCATTCCGGCGCTGCTGCTTCTGGTGTTCGTGATGTATATCCGGCCTCAAGGCCTGCTTGGGAGGCGCTGAGATGGCCAGCTTCTTTTCCTCGCGCCTGTTCTTCATTTCGCTGGTCTGCGTGGTGATCGCCGCGACGCTGCCGTTCTACGTCTCGGGCTACATCCTCGGGCTGCTGACCGTCGCGTTCTATTTCGGCGTGTTCGCGATGGCCTGGGACCTCTTGTTCGGCTTCGCCGGCGAGGTCAATTTCGGCCCGACCTTCCTGATCGGCACCGGCGCCTACACCGCAGGGATCCTCAACAACCAGTTCGGCTGGTCGGTCTATCTCTGCATCCTGCTCGGCGCGTTGGCCTCGGTCGTCGCGGGCTTCGTGCTGGCGCTGCCGGCGCTGCGGGTGAGGGGGCCGTATTTCGGCCTGACCACGCTGGTGGCGGTCTTGATGCTGCAGAACTTCGTCGTGGTGTTCGCCGATCTCACCGGCGGCGAGATCGGGCTCACCATCCCCGACGTCATCACCATCAATGCCGGTGCCAATTACTGGATCGCGCTCGGCTTCATGACCGTGAGCGCGGCCATCCTCTATGGCCTGTCGCAATCGCCTGTCGGTCTCGTGCTGCAGGCGAGCGGGCAGGACCCGGTGCAGGCCGGCGCGCTCGGCTTCAACATCGTCAAGCACAAGCTCGCGGCCTTCATCGTCAGCGCCTTCTTCTCGGGACTGTCGGGCGCGCTGCTCGTGTTCTACTTCGGCACCGCCTCGGTCGGCACAGTGGTCGACGTCGCGGTCGGCGTGAACGTGATCGTTTCCGCCGTGCTCGGCGGCCGGCGCACGGTGCTGGGGGCCGCGCTGGGCGCGATCTTCCTGATCGTCGCCGGCGAATTCCTGCGCCCGACCGGCGAGCTTGCGACCTTCATCGTCTCGGCGGTGGCGCTGCTCGTCGTCCTGTTCTTCCCCGGCGGTTTCCTCGGAGCGGCCCTGTCACGCGAGGCGCGCTCTTAAATGGATCAGACTGTGACCACAGCAACGCTCACCGTCCGCGGATTGACCAAAAGATTCGGCGGTCTGACCGCCGTGAAGAACCTGTCGTTCGATCTGCATCCCGGCGAGATCCTCGGCCTGATCGGGCCGAACGGCTCGGGCAAGTCGACCGCAATGAAGAGCGTGATGGGCATCGAGCGCCCGACCGCGGGCGAGGTGCTGTTCGAAGGCGAGAACGTCGCCGGGCTGCCTGCGCACAAGATCGCGCGCAAGGGCTTCGGCATGGTGTTCCAGCACTCGCGGCCGCTGAATCGGCAGACCGTGCTGGAGAACATCATGGTCGCGCTGTTGCCCGACAGCCTGTTCATGCTGTTTCCCGACAAGGCGCTGACCGAGCGCGCCAAGTGGATCGCCGAGCGCGTCGGACTGGGCGCGGTGATGGACCGCCGTCCGCCGACGCTGCCGTTCGCCGACCTGCGCCGGCTGGAGTTGGCGAAGGCGATCGCGCGCGACCCCAAGGTCGTGCTGGTCGACGAGCCCTTCGCCGGTCTCACCAGCGCCGAGGTCGGCACCTTCTCCGCATTGATCCGCAGCTTCCGCGACGAGGGCCGCGCGGTGATGCTGGTCGACCACAACGTCAAGAGCGTCGCGGCGCTGGTCGACCGCGTGCTCGCGATGTATCTCGGCGAGGAGATCACGACCGGCCGCGCCGAGGACGTGATGAAGAACGAGACCGTGCGGCGGGTCTATCTCGGCGGCGCGATCGAGACCCATGCGCGGCCCGAGACCTCGTTCAAGGACAAGGTGCCGTTGCTGCAGGTCGAGAATGTCAGCGTGCATTACGGCAAGGCGCAGGCGCTGGAGAACGTCTCGATCCACGTCCATGAGGGCGAGTTCGTCTCCGTCGTCGGCCTCAACGGTGCCGGCAAGACCACACTGTTCAACACCATCTCGGGTTTCCTGCCGTATACCGGCGAGATCCTGCGCGGCGGGCAGCCACTGCGCGGCACGGGACCTGCGAAGATCGCCCGCTCCGGCCTCGTGCAATGTCCGGAATCGCGCGAATTGTTCGGCGAGATGACGGTGCGGGAGAATCTCGACCTCGGCGGCCAGCATCTCGACGACGCGGCGCGGGCCAAGCAACTCGCCTGGCTGTTCGAGCTGTTTCCGATCCTGAAGGAGCGCCAGGGCCAGATGGCGCAGACCCTGTCCGGCGGCGAGCAGCAGATGCTGGCGATCGGCCGCGCGCTGATGAGGCAGCCGCAGATCCTGATCCTGGACGAGCCGACGCTGGGGCTTGCGCCTGTTATTCTCGAGCTGCTGTCGAAGGCACTGGAGAAGCTGCGCCAGACCACCAAGATCACGGTGCTGCTCGGCGAGCAGAACGTGACGTTTGCGCTTCCGCATGCCGACCGCGTCTATGTGCTGGAGCACGCGCGGATCGTCTGGGAAGGCGATCCGGGCCGGTTCGCCGCGGAGGCCGGCAAGGACTTTCTGTGACGTTCGATCATTAACAACAAGAAAGCAAAGCAAGGGAGATCATGATGACAGCATATTCAACCACGACCCGCGTCAGCCTGTTGGCCTCGGCGCTCGCGCTCTGCCTCGCGGCGCCGGCCTATGCGCAGTCCAAGGACCCGATCAAGATCGGCATCATTGCCGAAGTGCAGTCGATCGCGGGTGCGGCGACGCCGGGCGGCGCGCAGATCGCCGCCGACGAGATCAACGCCAAGGGCGGCGTGATGGGCCGCAAGATCGAGATCGTCACCTACGACAACAAGAGCTCGTCGGCCGATTCAGTGCGCGCCTTCCAGCGCGCGGTGAGCGAGGACAAGGTTTCGGCCGTGATCGCGAGCTATATCAGCGAGGTCGTGCTGGCGCTCGAGCCGTGGGCTGCGCGGCTGAAGATGCCGCTGATCACGCCCGGCGCCGCCTCGAACGAGATCACCAAGGCGATCCACAACGACTATGAGAAGAACAAGTACACCTTCCACGGCTACCTGACCTCGGCCGCGCAGGCGCAGCTGGTCTGCGATGCGGCCAAGGAGCTGTTGGTCGACCAACTCAAGTTCAAGTCGGTCGCGATCATGAGCGAGGACGCGGCCTGGACCAAGCCGCTCGACGTCGGCTACGAGGCCTGCCTGCCGAAAGCGGGCCTGAAGGTGGTCGAGCACATTCGCTTCTCGCCCGACACCACCGACTTCACGCCGATCTTCAACAAGATGGAAGCCGCCAAGCCCGACGTGATCGTCACCGGCATCTCCCATGTCGGCGTGCAGCCGACCGTGCAGTGGAAGAACCAGCAGGTGCCAATCCCGATGTTCGGCATCAGCGCGCAGGCGCTGAGCCCGACCTTCTGGGGCGACACCAATGGCGCCGCCGAGGGCGTGCCTTCGCTCGCGGTGGCAACGCCCGATGTTGCGGTCACGCCGAAGACCAAGCCGTTTGCGGCGGCGTTCAAGGCCAAGTTCGGCACGCCGCCGGCCTATACCGGCTACACCGCCTATGACGAGGTCTACATCATCGCCGAGGCAATCCAGCGCGCCGGCTCGACCGATCCGGACAAGATGGTGACCGAGCTCGAGAAGACCGACTTCGAGGGCACGATCGGCAAGATCCAGTTCTACGGCAAGAACGACGAGTTCACCCACGGCATCAAGTCCGGTCCGGGCGCGGTGACCGGCCTCGTGTTCCAGTGGCAGGGCGGCAAGCAGATCACGGTCTGGCCGAAGGCGATCGCCGAAGGCCAGATGAAGTTTCCGAACTTCGTGAAGCTGTCGCAGTAGCAGACGTACTCGCCGTCATTGCGAGCCACCCGGTAGGCGCGAAGCGCCGCCGGATGACAGGCTCCGCGAAGCAATCCATCATACCACTCGGGATGGATGGATTGCTTCGTCGCTTCAGCGCAAAATTGCTTTGCAATTTTGTCGCGGGCTCTTCGCAATGACGGCGTGGCTTCTCTTATGACTTCGTCGGCGGCGCCGTCTGGATCGTCGGCGCGGCCGCCGCGAGCAGCGCGGCGCGGTCGCCGTTGCGTGGCGGATAGATGCGCTGCCGGTTGATGGTCTGCTTGGTGAGCTTGGCGGCGGCGCCTGTGGTGTGCACCTCGCGATCCCAGCCGGTGGTGTAGAGCGCGCCCCAGGCGCCGAGATCGAGCACCGTCACATACCAGTCGATATTGAGCTGCAGCAGCTTTTCGCCGAACAGGTCCGCGACCACATTGTGGCCGGCGAAGCGGCCCATCGGCCGCGCGAACTGGCACGACATCACGGTCGGGTGCTCGCCGTCGATCAGGCAGGCGGCGACGTCGCCGGCGGCGAAGACGTCCGCAAGGCCTTCGACGTGCATGGTGTGGTCGACTTTGATCCGGCCGAGCGCGTCGCGCCTCGCCGGCAGCGAGGCGGCGAGGGGGCTGGCGCGCATGCCGGCGCACCAGACCACGGTTTTGGTCGGAATGATCTCGCCGCTATCGAGCGTGATGCTGTCGGCGCCGACGGCACGGACCCGGACATTCAGCCGCATCTCGACGCCGAGCGTGGCCAGCGCCTCGTTGATGACCGGGCGGCCATGCGCGCCGAAGGTCGCGCCGACCACGGGATTGGGATCGATCAGGATGACCCGATGATCGCCGGTGATGCCGGCGTGCGCCAGCTTGGCCGGCATCTCGGCCGCGACCTCGATCCCGGTGAACCCTGCACCGATGACCGCGACGCTCGCGCGCGCCTCTGACGGCGGTTGTTTGCCGAGCGCCGCCAGATGCGCGTCGAGCCGCATCGCTGCTTCATACGTGTCGACATCGAAGCCGTGGGCGGCAAGGCCCGAGATGGCGGGGCGGACCAACTCGCTGCCGGTGGTCAGCACCAGCCGGTCGTAGCTCAGAACCTCCGCGCCCGCGCCGGTCTTGATCGTGACCGCGCGCGTCGCCGGATCGATCGCCGCGATTTCGGCCACCCTATGCCTGACGTCGACCGGATCGAGCAGGTCCTTGAGCGGCAGCGCGACATCGCCGAGATCGACCTCGTAGTTGCGCACCCGGATGTTGTGATAGGCGTTGCGATCGACGACCAGGATTTCGGTGTCCACTGCCCGCGCACCGATTTCGTCGCGCTTGCGGGCTGCGCCGAGCGCGGCCCATAGCCCGGCAAAGCCGGCCCCCAGCACCAGGATGCGCGCCATCTCTCCCTCCGAAGTTGCACCGGAGGGAGCTTGCCTGCGCTGGCGCGGTCAAATCAAGTGGCAGAGCGGGCGTGTGAGGTGCCCTCACGTGCCCGGCCGCGACACCTCGGTCTCCTTGCTGGTGATGAACTCGAGCAGCACCGGGACGCCTTCCTGCGTCTTCTGGATGCCCCGCTTGATCGCGGGCACGATGTCCTCCGGCCTGGTCACCCGCTCGCCATAGCCGCCGAAGGCGCGCGCCATCGCGGCGTAGTCGCCGGAAATGTCGGTCGAGCGATACTTTTCGGTCGAGACCGGCATCACCTTCAGTTCGATCGCCATCGAGAAATTGTTGAGCAGGACCGACATGATCGGGATGCGTTCGCGCACCGCCGTCTCGAAATCCATGCCCGTGAAACCGATGGCCGCATCGCCCCAGACATTGATGCAGAGCTTGTCGGGCCTTGCCAGCTTGGCGCCCATCGCCAGCCCGAGGCCGTAGCCGAGCTGCGTCGTCTTGCCCCAGCCGAGATAGGTGAGGGGCGCGACCGCTTTCCAGAACGGAGAAAGCTGGTCGCGCGGACTGCCGGCATCGTGGGTGATGATGGTGTTCTCGATGTCGACGGTGTGCTGGAGGTCCCACAGGACGCGGTAGGGATTGAGCGGCGCGTCGTTGTGGGTGAGCTTCGGCATCCACTTGGCGAGCCACTCCTTGTGGGAAGCGGCGATCTCCTCGGCGACCGCGCCTGCGTTGCGGTCCGACGTCACGCTCCTGCCGATCTCCTCCAGCAGCGCGTCGAGCACGAGGGCGGCGTCGCCGACGAGGCCGATCTTCGCTTCCACGTCCTTGTTGAGATGATTGGGATCGAGCGTGGAGTGAATGATGGCTTTGCCCTTCGGCATCGCGATGCCGAAATTGGTCTCGGTGAAGGAGCAGCCGATGCCGAAGATGACGTCGGCCTCGCTCAGGAATTTCGGAACCGCGCGCGGCACCGCAAGGCCGCCGGAGCCGAGCGAGAGCGGATGCGTTTCCGGAAACGACGATTTGCCTCCGAGGCTGGTGGTGACGGGGATCGCCAGCCGCTCGGCGAGCCGTTTCAGTTGTGGCCACGCCTGTGCGTAATGGACGCCTTGTCCGGCATAGATGACCGGCCGCTTGGCGCCAACGAGCAGGGCTGGCCGCTTCCTTTACATGTACGGGGTCGGCGCCGTAGCGGGTGCGCAGCGCCGGCGTGTAGTCGAGCGGTTCCGGCACCTCCTCGTTCCACATGTCCGAGGGGATCTCGACGATCACGGGCCCGCCGCGGCCGTTCTTCAATTTTGTAAACGCCCGCCGAAAGATGTTGCAGACCTCGGCTGCGATGTTGATCGGCTCCGACGATTTTGAAAACGCCTTCATCGCCTGGCTGGAATTGAAGTTCGGGTCGATATTCGCCAGCCGCCGGGCATAGCCCATCGGCAGCACAAGGACGGGTACGGATTCGCCATAGCACTGCGCGACGCCGCCCATCGCGTTCTCGGCGCCCGGGCCATGCTGCATGCAGAAGGCGCCGATCTTCTCGCCCGAGGTGACGCGTGAGATCGCATCCGCCATGTGGATGCCGACGCGCTCCTGCCGCACCATGACGGGGCGGATCTCGGCTTTCGCCGCGTGCTCGATCAGATGGTTGACCGGATAGCCGCAGAGGATCTCGATCCCCTCGCGCCTCATGATTTCCGCGATCGCGGTCCCGAGCTTCATGACGGTCACTCCCTTTGCATGCGGCCGGTTCGTTCCGGCCTCGTTGTCGCCTGTCCGATAAAGGAACAGGATTCCGCGGCACCGGTAAAGCGTGGCCGAGGCCGGATCAGGTAGTTCTGATATGCGTTTACGACTGAAGCTATTTCCGGTCAGACAGGATCAGAACGGAGCTCTAGATACTTGTTTTGACGGGTTTTCCTTGCGCGAGCCGGTGTCCACTTCGCTGGAAAGCGCTCCGGCCGCGGCCCGGTGTCTCGCCCGACGGCACCCTGATGCAGGTAGAACTAGCAGGGAAATTCCCTGCAACCTTTAAGCGATCGTTCATCCTTTCCCTCAATGGGCCGTCAACCAATGCGGCCTAGTTTGGCAGGCATATTACTACGGCGCGGGAGAAAAAGCCGCGAGCGTCGGACAGGAGCTTTTCATGCGCGCGTTGATGGCAAGGTTTCTGCGTGATGAGGTCGGGGCGACGGCCATTGAATACGCCATCATCGCCGGTGGCATCAGCATCGTGATCGTCGCCGGCGTCAGGGGCATCGGCACCAGTGTAAGCGGTCAATTCAATGCCGTCAGTTCGGCATTCAAGTAAGCGCTGCCGGCAGTTCGGCATTTTCCGGATTCAGTCGTCCCCATTCAACGCGCGCAGCATCGCGATGCGCGCGAACATCAACCAGCCGGCACCTTGTTCCGCCGCATTGATCAGATGCTCGACCGCGATCTGCCAGCGCGTTTCCTGCTGAGCGTCTTCCGATAGCTTCATGATGTAGTCGGCCGCGTGCTGCAGCGTCACCAGTGTGCCGCCGCGATGCAGAGCGATCGGTTCATCAAACGGCGTCGACCAGGGCATCTCGACCGGGACATCTCAGGCGCTGTGGACCGGGCTCATCTTGCGGTCGTGCGCTAGCCTGCCTTCTTCCGTGCCGCGGTGCCCTGGGCGCGTGTTGTCTTCTCGGCCTTCTTCGGCTCGGGCTTGGCGGCCTCCTTGGGCTCGCGCTTGCCGCTGCCCGAGATCGGCAGCAGCATCTCGCGCTGGCCCTCGACGCGCTTCTTCGGCCTCTTGCCCTTGACGGTCTCCTTGGCGACCTTCGCCGCGGGAGCAGCGTCCTTCTCGTTCGCGATGCTCTTCTTCAGCGCGTCCATCAGATTGATGACGTTGCCGCCGGTCTTCGCCGCGGGCTTGGCGACCTTGATGCCGTTGCGCTTCTGGTTGATCAGGTCGATCAGCGCCTGCTCGTAGCGGTCCTCGAACTCCTCCGGATCGAAGTCGGCGGACTTCTTCTCGACGATGTGTTTTGCGAGGTCGAGCATGTCCTTGGTGAGCTTCACGTCCTGGATGTCGTCGAAATATTCCTTTTCGCTGCGGACCTCGTAGGGGTAGCGCAGCAGCGTGCCCATCAGCCCGCTGTCGAGCGGCTCCAGCGCGATGATGTGCTCGCGATTGGTCAGCACCACGCGGCCGATCGCGACCTTGTTCAGGCTGCGGATGGTCTCGCGGATCACCGCATAGGCATCGTGGCCGACCTTGCCGTCCGGCACGAGGTAGTAGGGGCGGATCAGATAGCGGTTGTCGATGTCGGCCTTGGGCACGAACTCGTCGATCTCGATCGTGTGGGTGGAGTCGAGCGCGATCTCGTCCAGCTCGTCCTTGGTGACCTCGATATAGGTGTCGGTGTCGACCTTGTAGCCCTTGACGATGTCCTCGGAGGTCACCTCGTCGCCGGTCTCGGCGTCGACCTTGAGGTATTTGATCCGGTGGCCGGTCTTGCGATTGATCTGGTTGAACGAGACCTTCTCGGTGTCCGAGGTGGCCGGATAGAGCGCGACCGGGCAGGTCACGAGCGACAAACGCAGAAAACCCTTCCAATTGGCGCGGGGGGCCATGGGGGAAACTCCAGGGAAACTCCGATTACGCAACCGACGGACCGGTCAAGGATAACACCGGGAACCCCAGTTTGAAACAACACGGCCCGGTGAATCTCGCAACGGCGTTAACCGTGTCCTCGCGCTGCGCCCGTTTGACGCGGCGGGCGAGACTGCCGTCGGCCCAGCCGTCAACGCGCTCGGAACATCGCTCCCGATCACGCGTTGGCTGTCGAAGGGGCGCGGCAAACGCCGGAATTACAGGCACTTAAGCAAAGAGGTTGCCATGGCAACGGAACGACACGGCCAAATCGTCGAAACCCCGACCGAGGCGCGCCAGGCCGAGCCTGGACCTTCGGTTCTCGCGCTGCTCACGGCCTCGACAGGACTGGCCGTCCTGATCCTCGGCATTGTCTGGTTCGCCTTTTTCCGCGTGTGAGGCGATTATCATTGGTTGGTCGCGTGCGAGGACTTGATTGTTAAACTGAGAGGCGAGGCGAAGCGGGCAGATTGCTCCCGGGAAGAATCCGTTCGGTCGATCGCGCCGGCATACGGGCCACATCGCATGGTCAAGCTGCACGACCGTCTTGATCGACGTACGTGACGTCGATCGGACCAGGACACGACATGGAAATTCCGACGCGCGGGCCGCCGCGATCGCCAACGTCGAATTCCTGACCGTGTCGAACGGAATTTCCACTGCGCGATGGCGTGCGGCTTGGCGGCGATTTGCAGCGATGATCTGTGATGCGCAAGGCGAATGGCTGTGGCAACGCGTCACGAGATCATCGAAATTGACTGCTAGCTGATTTGAATCAGATACGTCTTGAGCCTGAGATGTTCTATTCGCAAGAAGAAAAAAACTCATTGCTGGCGCGCCTCAAGGAGAAAAGCGTTTCAGGTGCCTTCGTCGGACTGACGGTGCTGGCTATGGCGGGGTGGATTTATCTTCTCAGCTCGATGTTCCTGAAATTCATGCTCTGGTGGTTCTCCTGAGACGTTCTCTCGCGAGAACAATTATTGTCGACGCCTGATTATTGTTGCGTCGTTCGATTGCACAAAAATTCCAGCGGCTGAACAATCTTTCGGCGCGTCCAATCATGATGTCGTCACAACTTCGAATGTTAATAACATCGGGGCGAACGTGGACGGTTGTGATGATTTCTCCTGCTCTCATTCTCGCGGCGGTGTTCGTCGCAGGCTTCTTCTCCGGTTTCGCTTCGCGCTCGTGGAGGTCGCACAAGCGCCGCGCGCAATATCGGATCTATGCACCGTATGTGGCGCCATCAGCCGCGAAATCGTCGAGGCGGGAACCGGTCAGCGCGTTCGGCCACATGCGTCGCGCGTTCTAGCGGAGTAGTTCGATCGAGGTAGCGCGACGGTGTGCGGCGAGTTGGGGTTGGCTGGCAACATGCAATCGGTCATCATATCTGTGTCCGTTGCGGCAGGCGGGTTGGTTGCGTGCCAGCGTGCGCCTGATCTCGTCGCCGGCCCCGCGGATCGCAAGGGAACTTTCACGTCATGAGTGATCTCAGGGGGCATTCGCCAAGGCGGTATGTCGTCGATGTCAGTGGCCGGCGCGTGCTGGTCGGGCTGACGCTTGAGGAGACGTCGGAGTTCGAGGACCTGGACTCCTCGCTGCCGGTATTGGCGGACGGGGACGGTAGGGGAACGGGCTTGGTGCCGTCAGCCGGTGAGGGACGGTGGCTCGAACTCTATGACAAGCACGACAAGGCCTGGATCAAGTGGAAAGCCGACCTGAGGGCCGGGCACGAGGGCAATTCACCCTTTTTTAACTAAGACCGGGCGATTTTCGACCTGAGCTGCCTGAATGGGCCCGAACCGGATACTGACAGATGTTTCAGCTGTTTTTGCGGTCTCGCGCGCATGACCTGATCAAATCGCGGCGCGGCGAGGAAGGTTTCAAGGCACGCTCGGCCGAGCGCGATGCCGAGACCGATCGCGCCCGGATCGGATCGATCATGGCCGCGATCGAGGCCGCGTTGCGGGCGGCCGAAAGCGAGCAATCCGGTCTTGGCCGCCGTGTCGATGATGTTCTGGCCCGCGCCGCGGTGACCCTCGGCAACGGCACCGACGAATATCTGGAACGCGAGGCGCTTGACAACTATCATCAGGACCTGTTTGACGCCGAGATCTCCAACGGCCAGCGCCGGCTGAAGGAATTGGCGACCGAGATCGCGCACTTCAAGTTCATGAAGGCCGCCGTCCTGAGCCGCTTTCCGGACTACAAGCCTCCGGCCGCCAGCAACTGACGCCTAGCGGCGCGCAGAGCGAAGGCAGCCGCGGCTGCCCCGTGTAACGGCGTATTCGAATGGTCCGGCGCAAGGCGAAAGGCACAGGCAAGACGTGGTGATCGCAGGCAATCTACTGGTCACGGGCTGCGCCGGCTTCATCGGCTTCCATCTGGTGGAGCATCTGCTGCGGGCAGGGCAGCCGGTCATCGGCATCGACAATCTGAACGACTATTACGACCCGGCGCTCAAGCGCGCGCGCCTCGATCTGCTCAAGCAGCACCGTGGCTTCACCTTCGTGGAGCTCGACCTCGCCGACCGAGCCGGCATGAAGGCGCTGTTCGAGCGTTATCGCTTCGAGATCGTGGTACATCTCGCCGCGCAGGCCGGCGTGCGTTATTCCCTGCAGAACCCGCACGCCTATGCGGATTCCAATCTGGAGGGCTTCCTCAACGTCCTCGAGGGCTGCCGGCACACCGCGTGCAAGCACCTGTTGTTTGCGTCCTCATCGTCGGTCTATGGCGCCAACACCAAGCTGCCGTTTTCGGTCCACGACAATGTCGACCATCCCGTCAGCCTGTACGCCGCGACCAAGAAGGCCAACGAGCTGATCGCCCATTCCTATAGCCATCTCTATCGCGTACCGGCGACCGGGCTGCGGTTTTTCACCGTGTATGGGACGTGGTATCGGCCGGACATGGCGCTCTATGCGTTCGCCGACGCGATCACCACGGGCAAGCCGATCCAGCTGTTCAACAACGGCAACATGCGGCGCGACTTCACCTATGTCGACGACGTGGTCGAGGCGATGGTGCGGTTGATCGGCCGCGCGCCGGAGAGCGATGTCAACTGGTCGGGAGCGCATCCCGATCCGGGTTCGAGCCGGGCGCCGTGGCGGGTCTACAATATCGGCAACAGCAGGCCGGAAGAACTGATGCATGTGGTGGCGCTGCTCGAGCAGGGCTTGGGGCGGCAGGCCGAAAAGCAGTTGCTGCCGATGCAACCGGGAGATGTACTGGAGACGTCGGCCGACGTCTCCGACCTGGAGCGTGAAATCGGCTTCCGCCCGCAGACGCGGATCGAGGATGGCATTGCCAGGTTTGTCGCCTGGTATCGGGCCTATCACGACGTCGATCGGAACTAAGCGCCGCGAGAATCGTCGTCGCGTTCCAGCTCGCGGTCAGAGCTGATCTTCGCGCAAACGCGATCGGCGTTTGTCGCGACGGAAAACCGCTTCGCACTTTTCCGGATCATGCTTTAGTGCGCTCCTTGCGAATCCGGGCTCGAGAAAAAAACTGATTCAGTTTGGAACGGAGTGTGGCAATGCGAGTTATCTCGGGTTTTGCGATCGCCTTAGCCGTGATCATGATCTCCAGCGCAATGGCTCCGGCGCATGCGATCGACGTGCAGGTGGCGCGCGCCTGCGATGCCTTGGTGGCGAAGGCATTTCCGCCGCTACAGCCCGGCAATCCCGCTTCCGGGAGCGCGCGGGGCGGTGCCAAAGCCCAGCGGGACTATTTCAACAAGTGCGTCGCCAATGGTGGCAGGATGGACGACGATACGCCTCCTAAATCGAAATAGCGCGCGATCGCGACGCGTGGCGAATTAGCAATGCTTATGGCGAATCTTCGCTGTCGCTGCTGTTCGTGGGGACTGTGCAAGCGCGTGCGAATGCAGCGACAAGCGCGCGAAAGGCGTTCGCTCCCTCTGTCCAAGCCGGACGCTTCGGTCCCGCTCATTTTAATTAGAATAGCGTTAGCGCGGCTGGGTCCGGCGGAGGCGAAATCGCGCTTGATCCGATGTCCAGCGTTGAATTCATTTCGCTGGATTGCTCGAGCGCTTCAGGACCCGTCAGTCGCTTCAATATTCGCAACCGGTCGAAACACTCTGCGATCCTTGATGGACGTAGCAGCAGCAGATTTTGCGTCTACGGAGCAGCTTTGGTGGAATATCTTGTGTGCACCTGAGCGCGTCCCTTGAAGCGCGATCGCTGTAACACGGCGACATTGTGATAGCCGGACAATGCGCGTTCGGTTGCACGACACGGCAGCCATCAACGATCACCAAGCAATATCATGCGCTTGGTAGAGCTTCTGACCCACATCGAGCCGCGTTGTCCAGCCGCGCGCCTTATCGCTGCCGCTGCCAACTCATCCGTACGACACATCAAAGGCCGCCGATCGAGCGCTTCGCGATCAGGTTGTGGAACCTGATTGAGAAAATTTAACTCGGAGCCATGTTGGTCGCAAACCTGCCCCATTAACCGCCTTCCATGTGCGCGGAATAACCCTGTCATCGAAACTTCAATCACATCGCTCATACCCTTAACCGCAGAGCGAGGGCGCGCCATGAAGCAGCACAAAGTTCAACATTTGCATCAGCCGATCGAAGAGGCGTTGCTCGCGACCAATCAATCGCTGCGCAACGAAGTCGTTGCGCTGATGCTTGATATCGCTGAGTTACGTGAAATCCAGGAACGCCCGGGCTCGTCGCGTTCGTTCGGCATGTCTCGTGAGCAGAATACCCCGCGCGTCGCGCTGCGCCGGGTTCACAGCTGAAGTCCGTCAGCCTCTTTCTCATCGGCAGAATATGCGGCCACATCCTCGCCAAGCCGGCGAGCATGCCGGCGCGTCTGCAGTTGCGGACATTTCAATTTTAAATTGAATGATGCGCTGGCCCAATGCTCGTTTAGGCGAGCTGGCGGACGTTGCTGCGGACGGTCGTGAGGGCGGGGGCGGTCAGTGCTCCAGCGGCACGGACTTGCGTGCCCCGACATCGGACAGACGCTCGCGCAGGATCCAATTCTGCAAGACCAGTTCGACCGCGGTATGCCGGAGCTCGCAATTCTCTGCGACGAGGCGTTCCAGGATGTCGGCCGCCTCGCTTGACGCGGGTTGGTTCCCCTCGAAGACCTTGAGACGCGCCATGGTGTCGATCCTCGCAAAAAAGTTGATCAGAGACTGGCTCCGACAAGCGTCAGCACAGAATGGTTCGCGGATTATCGGGCGGACGTGGTTCCGCCTGATGGCCTCGGGTGGGAAAGCGCTTAATTGATAATTCGTGGATCGAGATATGAGCGTTAGGTCTCGTTAAAATAATCCTCAAATATGTTGAAACCCTCATGACGCCTAACGTCCTAGTAACTACTGCTGGGCGTGTACGCCCGCAAGCGGCCGGACGTGAAAGTCGCGGGATTAATTTGTTAGAAATTTGTGAAAGTTGCGCTTGACCGATGGGGCGATTATCGCGGCGAGGCATGGCGCACTCACAATCTGTCGAGAGACCGATTGAATATTCTCATTTGATTCCCGTTTGAGAATGCAAACAGTGCGCCAGTTATCCCGATCAAACTCTCATACACAGAAAGTCGTATAACTTTTTTTATCGGGCCCTTTCAGCGGAGGAATATTCCCCGTATATTCCAGTCAATACCTTGCAGCTTCGGCGTTTCTTCGCACTATGTGTTGCTGCCGACCGGCAAGTTCGAGGCTCCCGAAAGGCCCCCGGGAAACCCTCAATTTGAATTTCCTGTTGCATTTACATAGCTTATAGGCCATGCGATGATTGCTAATCTAGGGGGCAATGAGATGACCAATGAGGCGTCATTCTACTGAGGAGATCAGTTCCAAGGTCAAACAGGCCGAGGAGCTCATGGCGCGGGGGCAGTCCCAGGCTCAAGCGTGCAAGGTGCTGGGCGTTAGCGTGATGACATTTCATCGCTGGCGCAAGCAGGAGGCCGCACGTGGCCATCAGGCGAATGGTACTGTTACCGAATTCGCCGCTCGCACCGATGATCGAGATGGGATCCCCCCTGTCCATAACCGTATTGATGAATTACGGCTGGAAAATGAACGGCTGCGCCGGATCGTGACCGACTTGCTGCTCGAGAAAATGAAGATCGAGGAAAAGCTTGCGCTCAGGTCCGGCGGCGGGAGCGGCTTGCCCCGCCGTGGTGAAGCCCAAAGCTGACGTAAGCTATCCGTTAGTGGATGCGTGAAGGCCTGGGAGCCAGCAGCAGCTGGTCGCTCAGGTGTGCCTTCTCCGACCTTGCGCGCAGCTCTTCGAAGATCGGACGCAGTCTGGCCTGTGCAAGGTCCAGACCCCTGACGATGTCCTCATTCGGCATGTCGGCCGGGAAGCGGGCCGCGCGCAGCTTTGTCTCGATCGCCTTGACCAGCACCTCGACGTCGTCGCGGTGCTGGCCCGCGACGAGCTCGGCGCCCATCAGGCGGATGAGATGGAGGAGGGCCACCAGCGCGGCCTCGGTTTCGCCAGCCGATGAACTCATGCGCGCTCTCTATCCGATATTAGCAGCAGGTCTTGCGAGCTCACGACCTGCCTGATAATACACATATGAATTGTTAACACGAATGTTAATTCCCGATGACCGACCTTTCGGACGCTCGATTGGCGAAGGTACCGGTTAACTTCGGCGCCTTCTCGTTCGCTTTCGCCTCCCTCGAGGCGTTTGCCGTCGCGTTCGAGATGATAATCGTCGTGCTGTCCAGCATCGTTGGCGGCGCGGCCTATCACCTCTTTTACTACCACACGGTTTATAGCAACAGCTTCGAGGGTTTTCTAGGGATCGGGGTCCTCGCCGCCATCCTTCACATGTTCGTGGCGAAGTCGCAGGGCCTCTACAATGCGCAGGTGCTGGCCGGTCTCGACCGGCGCTGGAGCAGCCTGCTCGGCGGATGGCTGCTGGTCGTTCTGCTGATGACCCTGATCATCTTCCTCTTGAAGGTGGGTTCCGGCGTTTCGCGCGGATCGGTGCTGTCATTTGGCCTGATCGGCGGCCTCGGGCTGGTCGGCGGACGGATGCTGCTGCAGGCGCCGCTGCAACGCGCGATCGACCGCGGCATGCTGGCCACGCGGCGCGCGGTCGTGGTCGGGATGGCGGACGAATTGTCCCGGGTGCGGCAAGCGAGCCTGCTGCGCGATTTCGGCCTCAGCGAGGTGCGACGGGTTCAGCTCCCCGGACCGTCCGACGACGCCGACGACCGGGCCGCCGTCGCGTCAGCCATTCGTGCAGCCCGCGAGTGCGGCGCCGACGAGATCGTCCTGGCCATGCCCTGGCAGCAGGAGCCGCGCATCCAGTTCGTGTGCGATCAGCTGCGGGCATCGCCGCTGCCGGTGCGGCTGCTGCCGGACCGGACCGCGGAGCGGTTCCTGGCGCTGCGGATGGTGGCGACCGGCCCGATCCCGACACTGGAAATGCAGCGCGCGCCGCTTACTCCGCTCGAGCGCGCCGGCAAGCGGCTGTTCGACATCGTGGCGTCCAGCGGCCTCCTGGTGCTGTTCGCACCGCTGCTGATCGGAACGGCGATTGCGATCAAGCTCGACTCCAGGGGGCCGATCCTGTTCCGGCAGCGCCGCAACGGCTTCGACGGCAAGCAATTCACCATCCTCAAATTCCGCTCGATGCACGTGCTCGAGGATGGCGATGTCATCACGCAGGCCCGCCCGAACGATCCGCGGCTGACCGGGATCGGCGCGACGCTGCGTCGCCGCAGCATCGACGAGCTGCCGCAGCTGGTGAACGTATTGCGCGGCGACATGTCGCTGGTCGGGCCGCGGCCGCATGCGCTGGCGCATGACGACAAATATTCGAAGCTGATCGCGAGCTATGCGGAGCGCCAGCACGTCAAGCCCGGCATCACCGGTCTCGCGCAGGTGCAGGGGCTGCGCGGCGCGACCCCGGCGATCGAGGACATGCAGCTGCGCGTGGCGCACGACCTCATCTACATCAAGAGCTGGAGCTTCGTGCTCGACCTGCGCATCCTGCTGCGAACGGTCGGCGCGGTGTTGCGTCACAAGGGTATCTGACGCCAGGCGCGCCTTACTCCGGAATGCTCTGGTTGGCGTCCTTGAATTCCGCCTCGATGATGCGCCGGTTGGCGTCGCCGGCCACGCGATAGGCCTGCCCGATCGCGCCCTTCAGCTCCGGCGCGCGGGTGAGGATCAGGCGGATCTGCCGCTGCAGCAGGTCGACCAATTCGACATCGCGCGTGGTGTCGACCTGAGCTAAAAGGATCAGGCGCGGCGCGATCAGGTCGCTGCGGTTGAAGCCGGTATAGTAGGACATCTTGAGCGCCTTCGACGCGGTCGGGTTCAGCCAGTCGAACCGTCCGGTTGCCGAGGCGAGGCCGAACCAGGCGCCGGCGTCCATCGGCGACAGGCGAAGCGCGCGCGTGAACGCGGCTTCGGCCGCCTCCGGTGACGTCTGCAATTGGCTCCAGCCGTCGCGCAGCCACAGCTCGCCTCGGACCATGCCGACCTCTGCGGCGATCGCCGGTCTGCCGCGCAATGCATCGGCGGCGAGCCACCAGGCCGACAAGGCCAGCGTCGCCGCGCCGATCGCAGCGGCCGCTGGCACGAAGGCCGGCGAGAGGCGCCTCGCATTCCGGCCGATTGCACCAGTCATCGTGCTAGCCATGGCGCGCGGCCCGGTTGCCGGTCATCAGCAGGGTTCGTCGGGCTCCCTCGAGCTTGACGCAGGTCAGGCGGCCGGTCGCATAGGCGCCGGTGTCGACATTGATGCGGTTGCGCAGTAGCTCGGCCTCATGCACCGGCGTGTGGCCGTGGACCACGACCTTGCCGAAATCATCTTCCGAGATCAGGAAGTCGTCGCGGATCCAGAGCAGATCCTCCTTGCGCTGTTGGTTAAGTGCGACGCCGGGCCTGACGCCGGCATGGACGAAGAAGTAGCGTTTGTGCACATAACAGAGCGGCAGCGAGCGCAGGAAGGCGAGATGGGCGGGCGGCATCTGGCGGATCAATTGCCGGGCGAGCGCCCTGCGTTCGGAAGCGTCGGGATTAGGCGAGGGCGTCAGTCCGTAGGACATCAGCGTTTGCAAGCCGCCGAACTGCCGCCATTGCGCGAGCATGTCGGGATTGACGAGAAACTCCAGCAGGCAGGCCTCGTGATTGCCGAGCAGGCAGACCATGCTGCGGGTGCGGCGGCGTTGATCGAGCATGGCGATGACATCGCGCGAATCCGGTCCGCGATCGATATAGTCGCCGAGGAACACCTGGATCGGTCGCGCCGGCCGGAACCGACGGATGTCGGCATCGATGCGGGCGCAGATCTCGTGCAGCAGGTCGGCATGACCGTGGATATCGCCGACGGCGTAGATGCAGGTCTCGTCGCCCTCATGTTCGAGATCGCCGGTCTGGCCGACAAGACGCTGGAGGAAGCTGCGCATCTGGCGTCTAGCCCGCCTGCAACCGAGAACGGCTGATCCGCTGTGCCAGTCCTGTTCCGATCACGGCTCCCAACACGATCACTCCGGGCAGCGCCGGCAATTCCGGCAAGGTGAAGCTGGCTAGCAGCAGCGTCAGCAGGACGGCTGCTGCCGATGCAGGGTAGGACCAGTCGCGGCCGCGATTGCGCGCACCGGCCGTGAACGCTGCGATGCCGACGATGATAGCCGCGGCTAAAGTCCAGAACATGGCGGAACCGAACTGGGCGATCAAGGCCGCCGCGCTCGTCGCAACCACGGGGCGCGTGGTGGCGCCCTGCCAGTCCATATAGGTCGACGCCAGTGTTGCCGTGGTGCCGGCGCCGCTGCCGAGCGCGGGCAGGTCGGCGAGCAGATTGTGGGTCGATTGCACGAACTCGGACGGTGCATGAACAAAGGCGACCGCAAGCGGTACGTCGGGATGACGGTTGCCGATCGCCGTCGCCAGGGCGATCAGCGCGATCGCTGTCGCAGCAGCAGCGCTGCTCCAGCGGTGCAGATGAAGTTTCCGCGCGGCGAAGGTCATCAGGACGAGGGCGATGCCCGCGGCGATCGCGATCGCGGCGCCGCGCCGCCCAACCCAGCAGGCGCTGGCGGCGCAGAGCAGCGCGCCGGCGGCGAGCAGCCAGCGCAGCCGTGTCAATTGGGCTGCGGTGCGGCCATCGGCGTGTCCACCGACGTCGAGCGCGCGCGCAACACTGAGCGGAACGCCAACGAGAACGACGACCAGGAATCCGTTTGCCGTCTCATCGCGCGCAGCGCCAGGCCAGATTTTGACCGGATCGCTTGATAGCAGCAGGATCAGGGCTGCGACGGCCGCCGTTGCTGCAATGGCGCGGGCCACCATATCGGCGCGGCGGGCGTCGATCGCGATCGCGGCGGCGGTGATCATGACCGACATGAGTGACAGCCAGATCAGCAGCGCGCCGAGGCTTGCGCCGGTGTCGATCGTGATACTGTTGCTGAGCTGTGCTCCCAGCGTTTCGCCGGCGAACTTCCACACCGGATGCGCCAGGGCCGCCAGGGGAAGCATCTGCAGGACGATCCAGAGCACCGGCAGAAGCGCCGCCGCAACAGCGGGGCCAACAACCGACTTCAGGAACGACAGCTCGCCTGGACGGATCGCCACGAGGCTTGCGAGCAGCCCGAGCGACGTCGCCGCGCCGACGAGACCCTTCGCGAGCGATGCGTCGATGAGACCGAGCGGAAGCGACGTCCCGATCAAGATGCAGATGAAGGCCGTGACGTTCCACACGAGAGGGGGAGGTCCTGCAGAGGATGAGACGCAAGGCAGCGGGATGCCCCGGGCCTGCCGCGACGTCAACGGAAATCGGGCACGCCAAAAGGGGGCAGTGTTATGCCCTGCTATTGCGAACGGCGCAGGGCGAGACGTGGCGTCGAGGTGCGAGACCAGAACAGCGGCGCGAAGGTGCTTGCCAGATATCCGACTTGCAGCGCTACGATCGCAGCGATCATGAGCAGCGCGGTTTCCGACCACGACAGGCGCGCGACTCCGATGGCGGCCAGAAGCGCGAGTTCCGCGAGCGCCACCGGCGCCAGCACCAGACAGTGCTGGCGCAGCCCGAGAACGGTGCCGCCGATCAAATTGCCAAGGAAAACAAATAACATAACCAAACCCTGCGCCCCCAAGATATCGGGCCGGGCCTAAGCCGGGGTTAACCCGCACGTCGCAGAGCCGCCGGCGCGGTGCCGGCCGGCGCTCGAATGGCCTGTGGTTTTGTTAGTCGATTAACATTCAGAACGGGCGCAGATCGCCGTAACTATAGGCAGCCCAATAATCGCGGCCGCCATACGGTCCATAGGCGCCGTAGAGCGGCGCGCAAGAGTAGCGATCGGGACAGCCGTGCCAGCAGACCCGCTTCCACTGGCAGACGTCGCCACGACAATATTGCAGCCGCTGACAATTGCCGCTGACCCGTTGCACGGTGCGCGGCGCTGGGGAAACGCTTAGTTCTGCGGCAGAAACGGCGGAGCCGCCGAGGGCGTCTATCAGCGGCAAGGCGACCATTCCCAACGCGATCGCGGGTAGCTTCCTGCGGGCCATCGAACCCTCAATTGGTTAACTCAAACCATCTCATTCACAGATAACGGGGAGATTGGACGAAAGCAAAGCCGGAGTGACGGCGCGCGGGGCATTGTCTCACCGCGGTGCGCCGGTGTCGCCGAATTGCCTCACCTCGTTAACATTATTTATCAATTGCATCGCAATATATCGCGTAACCTTGTGATTGTGATAGTCGGCGTGTTACGGCACGGCCGGAGCATTTAAATGTCGCGTGCGAATTTCATTCGGGTAATGTTATTGCTTGCGGCCGCCTGTTGTGTCAGCGGTTGCCATTACATGCCGACCAACGGTCCGACGAGCTCCGATGTCGTGGCCGGGCAGCGCGATCCTGAAAGCCTGCCCTATGCGATGGTCAGGATCACACCGCAGATCGAGAATGTGCTGGCATCATTCGCGCCGCAGCTCGCCGGCGGCATCCAGGGCCCGCCGCCGAAGGACATCCGGTTCGGCGTCGGCGACGTGGTCAGCGTCACGATCTTCGAAGCGGCCGCAGGCGGCCTGTTCATTCCGGTCGAGGCCGGCGTGCGTCCCGGCAACTACATCACGTTGCCGAACCAGAACGTCGATACCGACGGCAACATCTCGGTGCCCTATGCCGGCGCGATCCGCGCCAAGAACCACACGCCGACCGAAGTGCAGCGCTCGATCGTCGATGCGCTGAAGAACCGCGCGATCGAGCCGCAGGCCGTGGTCGCCCTGATCGAGCAGCGCACCTCGCTGATCTCCGTGCTCGGCGAGGTCAATTCGCCGAATCGCTTCCCCGCCAACGCCGCGGGTGAGCACGTGCTCGACGCCATCACGCGCGCCGGCGGCCCGAAAGGGCAGGGTTTTGACACATGGGTCATGCTAGAGCGCGACGGCAAGCGCACCACGGTGCCGTTCGGCCAGCTGGTCTACGAGCCCAAGAGCAACATCTACGCTCATCCCGGTGACACCATTTATGTCTACCGCGAGCCGCAGACCTTCGTCGCCTTCGGCGCCTCGGGCGCGCAGGGCCAGTTCAATTTTGAGGCCTGGCGCATCTCGCTCGCCGAAGCCGTCGCCAAGGCGGGCGGCCTGAACGACTCCTCGGCCGATCCGGCCTCGGTGTTCGTCTATCGCGGCGAATTGCCGGAAGTGGCCGCCAAGCTTGGCGTCGACGTCAGCAAATATTCAGGGCCGATCATCCCGGTCGTCTACAACATCAATTTCCGCGATCCGGCCGGTTATTTCCTGGCTACGCGTTTCCAGTTGCGCAACAAGGACGTGCTCTATGCGTCGAACGCGGCATCCGTCGAGGACGCCAAGGTGATGCAGCAGATCCGCCTCGTGACCGCAACGGTGAACGATCCGATCGTGGCCGCCTACAACGCAACCTTACTTCGTAATTCGATCAAGCTTGCGCCCTGATACTGGGGCGTGAGCCGGCACGGCCGGCTTCATGACACGTTTGCGATTAGCTTCCGGCTCAAGCGAGGCGATGCCGTGGCCGGTGCGCTGGTCATCGTGGCTGTTCTGCGCCGTCGTCGCTTTGGCGCCGCTGCCACTCGGCTCGGTCGGTACAGTTGCGCCCGCGATCTGGTCGATCCTGCTCGGGATTGCACTGCTCGGGGTGTTGCCGATGCGCCTGCGCGGCAGTCAGCTCGCGATCCTCGCCGTGACAGTGCTGTTGACGGCGCTTGCCATGCTGGTGCTGCACGAACAGTCCGCGCTCCGGCCCTGGTCGGGTGTGGCGCCGAACGCGTTATGGGCGCAGGCCGGCAAATTGCTGCCTGCCGAGCTGCCGCCGGCCGTGTCGATCGCGCGCGGTCAGCCGTTCTATTCGATCGGCGTCGGAATCGTTTGCCTGCTCAGCTTCGCCATCGGCGTCGTGCTCGGTGCCAACCGCGGACTGGCCCGCGGGTTGTTGCGGGCGGTGGCCGTGGCCGGCCTGGTCTATGCGATCTGCGGCATCATCACTTTCGCGATCGATCCCACCCGGATCTACCTGCTGCATGAGAAGCAGGCGCACCTGGCGTGGCTGACATCTCCCTTCGTCAATCGCAACACGGCCGGCATCTATTACGGTTGCTGCGCGCTGATCTGGCTGTTGTTCGGCTGCGAACTGATCGAGCGGCTTTGGCCGCCGCGCCGTGCCGGCCTGTCACGGCTGATCGCGCGCCTCGATATGCCGGCGCGGCGCCGGCTCGCCGGCCATGCGTTCGGCTGGCTCACTTGCCTGCTGGCGATGTTTCTGACCGGCTCGCGCGGCGGCGTCGGGATCTCGCTGCTCGCTGCGGTCGCGGCTGCCGCGATCTTCTTTCGCAACCGGGTGCCGCGCCGCTACGGCATGATCGTGGCGCTCGGGGTCGGCAGCCTGGTCGCGCTGGCACTGCTGCAGCTTCTCGGCGGCGGTGTCGGCACGCGCTTCAGCACGATGGGCCTGTCGGATGAGGGACGGTTCTCGACCTATCGCGCAACGTTGCGGATGATCTGGGATCACCCGTGGTTCGGCGATGGTTTCGGGACCTTCGAATGGGTCTATCCGGCCTATCGCACCGACGACATCTCGCTGCGCGGGACCTGGAACCGGGCGCACAACAGCTGGCTCGAACTGGCGTCCGACGGCGGAATGTTAATGGCCGGCGCCGCCATGATCGCGCTGCTCGCAGCGTTCGGCGTGCTCGCGCATGGCGTGCGGACACGTCGCCGCGACGTGATCGTGCCGCTCGCGGCGCTCTGCGCGTCGGCCGCCGGCGCGCTTCATTCGTTGATCGATTTCTCGCTCCAGATCACCGGATATGCCGTTGTAATCGCGGCCTTGCTCGGGGCGGGCCTGTCGCAATCCTTCCGCTCGGGCAGGGGCGGCGGCGGCTCCGACCGTGACGCCCGTGTGACGGTCGGGCGGCCGGTTAACGCTGATTTCGCGCGCCAACGCCCGGCCGCGGCTGGCGAGGCTATTTAATTGGCGCGATAACTGTGACTATGCTAACGAACTGTTAGTATTCGTTAGGGAGATAGCTGTGTTCACATTTGAGCGATCCGGCGGCTTTTCCGCTCCGCGCCTGACGATGTTGGTGGTGATGTTGGCGCTCGCGATGCCCGGTGGCGCGGCGCTGGCGGAAACTCCTGGCGGGCTGATCCAACTGTCCCAGGCGGTCGCCAATTTCAAGGCCAGCCCGGAGCAACTGCTGACCCAATATCCGAATGCGGGCGTAGAATTGACCTCGCGGGCGCGCGACTTCGCCCTCAACGATCCGACATCGCTCGATCCGTTGATTGCGCTGCTCGCCAAGGCAAGCAAGGACCAGAAGACGGCGATCGCCGCCGGCCTCGCCCAGGCCGCGCGCATCGTGGTCCGCAGCAACCAGCCCTACGCGACGCGCATCCAGCAGGCGATTGCCGACACCAAGGATCTCGACACCGTGATGGCGTTTGCCGCTGCGTCGGGTGACAGCGGCACCGCCGCAACCGGCGCCGGCGGCGCGGGCAGCGCCGGTGCATCCGGCGGCCAGACCAGCGCGCTGGTCGCCAGCGGCGCCGGCGGCGGCACGCTCGAGGCCATCGACGGCAACAGCGTGAACACCGGCATCTTCAGCTTCACCTCGTCGGTCAGCAGTTCTGGCAGCACGACGACCGGTACGGCCACGGGCACCGGCACCACCCTCATTTCGACAGTCACCCCCTGAGCGGACGTCCGATCGCCAATGGAGAACTTTCTGCAGCAACGCGCTTCGGTGTCGGCGGCGGGACGCTTCCCAGGATCATTGGAGGGCGCGAGGGCAGGATCCATCCTGCCGGCGCGGCGATAGGACGAAATGCTTCAGCGCAACCAGATTTCGCCGTCTGTCGATCTGAGAAATCGTCCGGCCGAACTGCCGTCGCTGGCGGAAACCTTCGACGCCTTCGTCACCTATCTGCTCCGGCAATACTGGGTCATCCTCGGGACCGCCGCGCTCTGCCTGTTCGGCGGCATCTGCTATCTGATGACGGCGGCGCCGAGCTATACGGCGCTTGCCACGATGATCATCGACACGCGCAAATTCCAGGCCTTCCAGCAGCAATCGCCGGTGAGCGAGGCCCCGGTCGATTCCGCCGCGGTCGAGAGCCAGGTCGAAATCCTGAAGTCGGAGAATGTGGCGCTCGCGGTGATCCGCGACCTCAAGCTCAACGAGGATCCGGAATTCGTCGGCTCGCGGGCCGGCGCGGTAGGAGCCGTGCTCGATTTCGTGTCCGGCCTGCTCGCCGGCGGTGCGCCGCCCACCGAGTTCGACCGGACCCGGCGCGCGGTCCGCACGTTCCAGAAGCAGCTCGATGTCCGCCGCCGCGGCATGACCTATGTGATCGAGGTCAGCTTCCGCTCGCTCGATCCCGAGCGCGCGGCGCAGATCGCCAACGCCGTCGCCGACGCCTACATCGTCGACCAGCTCGATTCCAAGTATCAGGCGACGCGTCGCGCCAGCGTCTGGCTGCAGGACCGCATCCAGGAGCTGCGCACGCAGGCATCCAACGCCGAGCGCGCGGTGCTCGACTACAAGAAGACCAACAACATCGTCACCTCCAGCGGCAAGCTGCTCAACGAGCAGCAGCTCGGCGAGCTCAACACCCAGCTGCTCCACGTGAAGTCGCAGGTCACCGACGCCAAGGCCAAGCTCGACCGCATCGAGGCGGTGGTGAAGGGGGGCGTCCCCGATGCGACGGTGGCCGATACCCTGAACAACCAGGTCATCACCAAGCTGCGCTCGCAATATCTCGAGCTGGCCAACCGCGAGGCCGACTGGTCGTCGCGCTACGGCTACAATCACTTGGCCGCCGTCAACCTGCGCAACCAGATGCGCGAGATCCAGTCGTCGATTGTGGACGAGCTGAAGCGGCTCGCCGAAAGCTACAAGAGCGACTATGCGATCGCCCTGCAGCGCCAAAACGAGATCGAGCGCGCCGTGAATGACTCGGTGTCGCAGTCGCAGTCGACCAACCAGGCGCAGGTCACGCTGCGCGAGCTCGAGAGCTCTGCGCAGACCTATCGCTCGCTCTACGACAATTTCTTGCAGCGCTACATGGAAAACGTGCAGCAGCAGTCGTTCCCGGTCAGCGAGGCGCGGGTGATCACCCGTGCCTCGCGTCCGCTCAGCAAGAGCCATCCGCAGACCTTGGTCGTGCTCGCGCTCTCGGCGCTCGGCGGCCTGATCGCCGGGCTCGGGCTCGGCGTGTTGCGCGACCTTTATGACCGGGTGTTCCGCACCGCTGAAATGGTCGAGACGATCCTCGAGGCCGACTGCGTCGCCATCGTTCCCCGCGTCTCGCCGGGCCAGATCAAGGCGCCGGTCGCCGGTCGTCCCAATCTGCCGATCGGTCCGCGCACGATCCGGCGCGGCGACGAGCCGGTGCTGTGGGCGGCGATCGATTCGCCATTCTCGCGGTTCTCGGAAGCGATCCGCTCGATCAAGGTCAATGCCGACCTCAACGTCACCAAGCCGTCAAAGATCCTCGGGCTGACCTCGGCGCTGCCCAACGAGGGCAAGTCGACGCTGGCCTTCGTATTTGCGCAACTGGTTGCCCAGAGCGGGGCCCGCGTGCTCCTGATCGATTGCGATCTGCGCAATCCCTCGCTCAGCCGCAAGGTCGCCGCGACTGCCGAGCGCGGCATCCTCGACGTGCTGTCGAACAATGCGACATTGCAGGACACGCTATGGCGCGATCCCGAGACCGGCCTCGCCTTCCTGCCTGGGGCCACGCGATCGCGCATCGCCCATTCGCACGACGTACTGGCCTCCGATCAGATGAGGGATTTCATCGACGGGGCCCGCAGCCATTATGACTACGTGATCGTCGATTTCCCGCCGCTCACGCCGGTAGTCGATGTCCGCATCACCGCCCACTTCGTCGATTCCTTCGTCTTCATCGTGGAATGGGGCAAGACCCAGGTGCAGGTGGTCGAGCGCGCGTTGCGCAGTGCGCGAGCGGTCAACGAGAACCTGCTCGGCGTCGTGCTCAACAAGGCCGATATCGCCGCGATGAGCCGCTATAGCGGCTATGGCGGCAAGAACTACTATTACAACTCGCATTATGGGCGATATGGCTACACCGAGTGAGACGCACGGCGGGATGCCTGGGCGCGCAGCCGCCTGGCTTGCGCGCGGCGTGCTGGCCGCGGTCGCGTGCTCGTCCGTCGCCTGGGGCACGACCACCTTGCCGGCCCTTGTCGACCAGACCCGGCTCGACGGCGCAAAGGACCTGATCCTTCGCAACGTACCGGTCAGCGACGCCGAGCTCGACGACCTCGGTCCGCTGCTGTCGCGCGCCGTGGCGGAGAAGGATTGCATGCCGGCCATCGATCGCAGCGTGGCGGTGATCCGGCTGCGGCTCGCCGAGAACGCGCTCGCATCCGGCGCGCAGGTCGACGCCCGGATGGGCGAGCTTGACGAAGCGGTCCGCAAATCGCTCGGCTGCGCGCCGGCCGATCCTTATCTTTGGCTCGTGCTGTTCTGGCTTCGCAATATTCGGCAGGGCTTGAGCGACGCCAATTTCGACCTGCTGCGGATGTCGTACCGGCTCGGACCCAATGAGGGCTGGATCGTGGTCAAGCGCAGCGCGATGGCGCTCGCAATGTTCGACGCGCTGCCGCCTGACCTTTCGTCCGACGTGGTCGCTGAGTTCGCGCGTCTCGTGAAGACCGAACTGTACACCGAGGCAATCGATCTCCTGAAGGGACCGGGCTGGGCGCACCGTGACAAGCTGCTGGCCGGCCTCGCAGCTGTCCCGCAACGGAACGTCGATATCCTGACCCGCACCATGGCCGACATTGGATACGATCTCGATCGCCGCTCGCCGGCGGAACGGCGCATTTGGCAGCACAAATCGAACGACCGCCTCGACGAGCCTGCCCGAATGCCGCCGGAGGCGAGTGCTAGGCCATGACGATGGAATTCAGCGTCGGACAGCACAACGCGCACTACGAGGGCCTCTATTCGGCGCAGGAACGCGACTGGCGCCGCGTCTGCGCGGTCGACAAGGCCGATCATATCGCCGGCTTGCTCGGCGCAGCCGTCGCGAAGGTCGGCAATGTGCTCGAGGTCGGCTGCGGCACCGGCGCCGTGCTGGCGCGGCTGTCGGCGATCGGCATCGGCCGTGACTTCACCGGCATCGACGTGATCGATCCCGCGACCAACCTGGAGATCGGCGGCGCCGCTTCAGCCCCGTTTCGCTGGTCCAGCTATGACGGCGCGACGATCCCGTTCGCCGACGGATCGTTCGACCTCGTCTATGCCAGCCACGTCCTGGAGCACGTGCCTGAACCGCGCGCATTCCTGCACGAGCTCGCCCGGGTCGCGCGGACCTTCGTCTATGTCGAGGTGCCGTGCGAGCTGCATGCGCGGACCAATCGCCGGGCGTTGCAATCGACGCTCGACATCGGCCATATCAATTTCTACACGCCCGACACGTTCCGCCTGGTGCTGGAGACGGCGGGGCTCCATGTCACGGGCTTCGGCACCTATGACCACAGCCTGCCGGTTCACGCGTTCCATTCGTCGCGGGTGAGGGGGCTCGCCAAAAGCATTGTGCGGAAGTCGCTGTTGTCGGTCGGCCCGGCGTTCGCGACCCGGCTTGCGACCTATCATTGCGGGGCGCTCTGCCGGCGCGACGAGGCGCAGGCGCTGCCGCGGGATCGGTAAACCATGGCGCCGCGCGTGGTCGTCTTCAACAACATGATCACACCGTACACCAACCGTCTCTACAACGAGCTGGCCAGCCGAGGGCTGGATCTTGCCGTGCTGTCCTGTACACCGCAGGAGGCCGATCGCTCGTGGGCCGGCTCGTTCACGCCGCGCTACGTCACGCGCACGGTGCCGGGTGTATCGATCCCGCTGTCGCGGTCGCGTCACACCCATGTCAATATCGGGATCGGGCGCGCCTTGAATGCGCTCGCGCCCGACCTGCTGTTCGTCAACGGTCTCTACCCCTCGATGTTGGCCGGCGCGGCATGGGCGCGCGCCAACGGCAAGGCGCTCGCGCTGACGATCGACGGCTGGCGCGAGACCATGCCCAACACCGCCTATCACCGTCTGGTGCGGCCCTGGCTGCTGCGCCAGTGCGGCGCGGTGGTGTGTTGCAGCGACAAGGGCAGGGCGTATTTCCGCGGCGAAGGCGTGCGCGCCGACGATCTGTTCGTGGTGCCGTTGGTGCCGGCATGGGATCCGCCGGCGGTCGTGCCGGCATTGGACGACCGTCCATTTCATCTGCTCTGGTGCGCCCGCCTCAATGACGACGCCAAGAACGCCATCTTCTTCGAGAACGTCGCGATTGCGCTTGGTGGGATCGTGCCAGGGCTGAAGGTGCGTGTGGTCGGGTCCGGCGCCGCCGAACGGCGCATGCTGGCGCGGCTCGGCGGTGCCGGCATCGACGTCTGCCATGACAGCTACCTGCCGTGGCAGGCGATATCGGACGCTTTTCTGCAGTCGCGGCTGCTGCTGCTGCCCTCATTGCTGGAACCGTGGGGCCTGGTGTGCAACGAGGCCCTGCAGTGCGGTGTTCCCTGCCTGGTGTCGCCCCATGTCGGGGCAGGCGGCGAGTTGGTCCGTGACCAGGATAACGGCTATGTTTGCGCGCTCGATGAACAGATTTGGGTGGAGGCGGCGCGCGGCTTGCTCGAACATCCCGCGCGCTGGGAGGCGATGTCGCGACAGGCCCGGCAGAGCGTGCGACGCGACGCGCTTGCCGACGCCGCGGCGCGCTTCACGGCCGCGGTCGATCATCTCTTGAGGGCGCCGGCCCGGCAGGAGGCCGTGCAATGATCGGCAGATGGTGGCTGCGAACCGATCTCTTTCTGCACGCCTATCTGGTCATGGTGCTCGGCTGCATCTATTTCCTGTTCAATTTCATCGAGGGCATCTCGTTCGCGGAAAGGGCCGGGGAATCCACGCTGTTCCGCGGCGCATGGCTGCTGCTCTACATCCTCTTGATGCTGCACATTGCGATCGATCGGAATCGCTTCGGCCTGCTGATGCTGCAGTCGCATCTCTATCTGACGTTCATCGCCTTCGCTCTGGTATCACTGGCGCTGAGCGCCGACCCCGCCGGCTCGTCGATCAAGTTCGCGATGTATGTCCTGACCACGATGTTCTCGGCATGGGTCGTGATCAGCTGCCCGGTCGATCGCCTCGTCGATACGCTGTTCCGGATCGGGATCGTGGTGCTGATCGTTCACGTCCTGCTGTTTCCGGTGATCGGCTCGCAATGGGATTACGACCCGCTGCACCGGCCGACGGTGCTCGGAACCCAGGCCTATGCCGGCGTGTTCGGCCACAAGAACCTCGCGGGCGCTTTCTTCGGTCTCATGGTGCTGATCTGCTTCGTGCGCATGCTGGCAGGACCGCGGCGCCAGTTCGGCTGGACGCTGCTGCTGATGGGATGTCATCTGTTTGCGCTCGCCGCGGCCGGCGCCGCAGGTCCGCTGATCAGCATGTTGACGGCGCTTGCCGTGACCTTCGGGCTCGTGCTCGTGGTGCTCGGGCACAGGGGGGCTGCCTCGATCTACTGGCTTGGCCTTGCTCTTGTTGCGCTCGTCGTGTTCGCCCTGCCGAGCGACGAGTTGTATGGGCTGGTCGGCCGCAGCGGAAACCTGACCGGCCGCTCGTTCCTCTGGTCGGTCTGGCCGCACTTCTTCTGGCAGCACCCTTGGCTCGGCTACGGGTTTTCGGGATTCTTCAACGAACTGCCGAACTCGCCGGTGAACGAGTTGACGAGCATGGCTCCGTGGAACACCGAGTTCGGCTCGTTCGAGAACTCCTATCTCGACGCCTTTCTCCAGTTCGGCCTGCTCGGCGGTGCGCTCTATATGCTGCTGCTGGCGCGCGCGTTGTGGAACACGATCGTCTTTGCGTTCGAGCGGACAGGGATGTACTGGCTGGCACCATTCGCGATGCTGCTGTTCGTCGTGATCGCGTCGGCCAATGACTCCAGCCAGCTGCTGCACAACTATTTCGGCTGCGTGCTGGTGTTCTGGTGCTATTTCGGCCCGGAGGCCAGGCTGCAAATGGCGCCGCGGCGGACTTTCAACAGATTGCGGGTGAGTGAGGCGTGAGTGCGTTGACCGACAGGCTGGACCGGGTGGCGGCTCAGACCCGGGTCGCCGGTGCCGTGAGCGGATTGCTCCGCCGGCTGCGGCGCGCCGGGGGCAATGTCGCGCTCGGCCTGATCGATCAGGCGCTGCTGAGCGGCTCCGCCTTCGTGCTGACGATCGTGCTCGCCAATGTGCTCGATATCAATTCCTTCGGCAGGTTCAGCGTCGCCTGGTCGCTCTCGATCCTGATCGAGGCGGTGTTTCTGCGCGGTCTGTTCGACGACGGCTTGCCGGCGACTGCGCACCGGATCCCGAAATCCCTATGGCCGCAACTGCGGCTCGGCCTCTATCTGTCGTCGCTGCTCGTCGCGGGTGCGCTCGGCCTGCTGCTGGTGAGTGCGGGCCTTATGATCGTCGCCGTCGGAGGGGACGCCGGCGGGCTCGTGATCGCAACCGGGCTTGCGATCCCGGCGGTTCGGCTGCAGAGCATGTTCCGTCGGATCTGCTATCTCGACGGTAGACTGCCGCGCGCGCTGGTGTCCTCGCTGACCTATTGCGTGGCGCTGGTCGTCTCGGCCGGGCTGATGATCGCCCTCAAGCTCACCGGCGCCGCCGCGGCGATGGCGTGCATCGCGATCTCGGCCGCGCTCGCCGGCAGCCTGCTGCTGGCCCACACCAGCGAGCTGGCCTGGCCGCAAGCCAGAATCTTCCGCGGCTCGCTGCGGCGGCTGTTTCGGAACGGGCGCTGGTTCGTCGCGACCTCGCTCACCTACTGGATCGGCAGCATCGGGCTGATCCCGGTGTGCGGCTTCCTGATCGGGCTGGACGCGAGCGCGTCGCTGCGGATCCTGCTGTTGGTGTTCGCACCGCTCAGCCAGTTCTGCGCGACGATGTTCTCGGTTCGCCTGCCGGAAATCGCGGCCGAACTGCGCGTCGGCCGGCGCAGCGGTGTCGCCGCTGCCGCGCGCGAAAATGCCCTGCTGCTCGGGTCGATCGCCGCCGCCTATGGCGCGGTGGTCGTGCTGCTCGGGCAGCGCATTCTCGCGCTTGTCATCCACGGACAGAGCTATGAGATCGGCACCGGCAGCCTCACCTTGATGGGAGCTGCGATGGCGCTCGACGCGGTGTGGCTCGGCCTCGCGCTGCCGCTGTTTGCGACCGGCAAGCCGCAGCGATTCATGCTGAGCCGGATTGCCGGCCTCGTCGCGTTGTGCTGCGTCCTGCCATTCGCGGCCGAGGCCTGGCAGGTGATGGGCGCGATCGCGGCGATGGTGGCCTCCAGCGCGGCGTCGGTGATCACGGTTGTGTTGACCAATTCGGCGCGGGAGCGGACATGACCGGCGACGCGCGCGGCGGCTCGCTCGAAAAGCTGCATATCGGCGCCTTCAATTGCGGCATCGCGGGCTGGATCAATACCGACATCACGATGCACCTGTGGATCGCGCGGATTCCGTTCGCGGCGAAATCGCTGCATCTCGCTGGCCTCCTCAGCGATGCCCGCTATGCCGAGCATCGCCAGGGCAAGTTTGCCGGGCTCCGCCACATGAACCTGACCAGGCCGCTGCCGTTCACGGACGGCAGCCTCTCGGCGGTGTTCAGCGCGCACGTCTTCGAGCACCTGTTTCCCGACGAGATCGAGCGGCTGGCGCGCGAGATCGCGCGGGTGCTGGCGCCTGGCGGGGTATGTCGCATCGTCGTCCCCGACATGGAGCGGATCGTCGCGCTCTACGATCCGGCGGCGCCGCAGGCTTTCCTCAAGGGCGTATTCGAGATCGATCGCCGCAAGGAGGCCGCCTTCGCGCATCACTGGGGCTTTACCCGCGCCTCGCTCGCCGCGCTGTTCCGCGACGCCGGCTGTTCGCAAACCCACACCCGTGCCTATCGCGAGGGCGTCTGTCCCGACATCGACCGGCTCGACAACCGGCCGGACGAGTCGATCTTCTTCGAGGCCATCAAGTGAGCGCGACAAGAAAATCGATGCATCGTAGCGTGAGGGATCGCGCATGCCGTGCTAGAGCGAACCGACCGGTAGCAGGAGACTGACCTTGCTGGGTGCGATTCAAGCCCGATTTTCCAATGCAGCGCGCCAGCGGCGCGGCGAATTCCTCGTCCGCACCGTAAACCTGCCGCTCGATGCGAAAATCCTCGATCTTGGCGGCGGCACCGGCCGGCACATTCGCGCGATCCTGCCGCGCCATACCGACATCACGGTCTGCGACATCTCGACCGACGATCTCAAGGCCGCGCGCGAGCGCTTCGGCTTCAAGACGGTCCTGCTGCGGGAGACCGAGCGCTTGCCGTTCGACGATCAGGCGTTCGACTTCTGCTTCTGCTCGTCGGTGATCGAGCATGTCACCGGGCCGAAGCAGGATGTCGTCACGATCGAGGACGGAGCGGCGTTTCAGAGCATCGCGCGCGAGCATCAGAACCGTTTTGCGGGCGAGATCTCGCGGGTCGCAAAGTCCTTCTACGTGCAGACGCCGTACCGGTACTTTCCGATCGAAAGCCATACCTGGCTGCCGGGCATCATCGTCCTGCTGCCGAGGCGGCTGCAGATCGCGCTGATCGAGCGGTTCAATCGCTTCTGGTTCAAGCGCACCGCGCCCGACTGGCATCTGTTCGACTGGCGCGAGATGACCGAAACGTTTCCGGACGCGAAGATCTATCGCGAACGCTATCTTGGCATGACCAAATCGCTGATGGCGATCAAGGCGTGAGACAGCTATCCGCCTGCACGTCAGTCGTCGCGCCGGGCCAGGATGTTGATCAGCGTGCCCACTGCGGGCTGGCGATCGAGTGCCGGCGGCAGCGGGGAGCCGGCAAAGCTGCTCCCCAGCATCGTGAGGCCATGTTGTCGGAGCAGACCCTGCATGGCCGCCGGCGAGGTGTCGAATCTGGAGAATGCGAGATAGCGAAACAGCGGCCGCGCCGACACGCGTGAAGAGGCCGCATGCGCGAGCTTGTAGCTCCGTCGCAGCAGCGATCCGCGGTTGGGGATCGAGAGCAGCAACCGCCCCCCGGGCATGAGCACGCGATGCATCTCGGCGAGGCACTGCGCCACGTCGGGAACATATTCCAGCACGCTCGCGCACAGCGCGCCGTCGAAGGATCGATCGGGAAACGGCAGGCTTGCGATGGTCGGGATCTGCTGGAATGTGAGCCGCCCGGCGAGCGTGCCGTCGGCGCTGTGGCCGCGAGCCGCCGCAATCATCTCGGATGATGCGTCGACGCCGGTGACGTCGCAGCCGCGTGCGGCGAGCAGGCGGGACAGCGTTCCGGTGCCGCAACCGGCGTCGAGCCAGCGCTGTCCGTTGAGGTCCGCGTTCCCGAGCAGGCCGAACATCGCGGCCGTCCGTGCCTTGAAGGTGCGGCTCTGATGCAGCATCTCCCACCCCGACGAAATCTCGTCGTGAAAGCGGATTTCGGGTCGCTCGCGGGTCTGGCCCATGGTGGCCATGATATTCCCTACCAGTGGAAGCCGCTCACTTTGGCGCGCACCTGTTCGGGCAATCCGATCTCCGACAGTTCGAGCACGACCTGGTCGGGACGGGTCGCCGTCAGCGCCGCAACGAAGCGCGGATCGGCCGTCGTCAGCACGATAATGTCGGCCCATTCGATGGTCGCCGTCACGTCGTCGTTCAACAGGCCGACCAGCTCCGGATTGCGCATCAGGAAATCCCGGTTGGCGCCGATCAGTTGCGACAGCTGCACATTGGGGTCGTAGATCCGGATGTCGCGCCGCTCGCCGCGCAGGCTCTTCACCAGCCTCACGAAGGGACTGTCGCGGACATCGTCGGTGCCGGCCTTGAAGCTGATGCCGAGGAACGCGATGCGGCGGCCCTCATGCGACAGGATCCAGTCGGCGCCGCGCGACATGATCATGTCATTGCTCGGCAGGATGCTCTCGAGCACCGGCGTCGACAGCCCGCGGCTGTGCGCAAGGTGTTTCAGCGCCTTGACGTCCTTGGGCAGGCACGAGCCGCCGAAGGCAAAGCCCGGCCGCAAATAGGCCGGCGAGATGTTGAGCCTCGTGTCCTGCATGAAGATGTTCATGACGTCGCGCCCGTCGATGCCGAGCGTCTTCGCGATCGTGCCGATCTCGTTGGCAAAGCTGACCTTGAGCGCATGCCAACTGTTGTCGACATATTTTACCAGTTCCGCGGTCTCGACCGGCGGCGTGATCTTGGCGCCGGGCAGATCCTTGTAGAGCGCCATGACGCGGTCGGCGGTTTCCTGGTTGAAAGCGCCGACTACGGTCTTGGACGGCGCGTTGAAATCCGCAATGGCGCTGCCCTCGCGCAGGAACTCGGGATTGAAGGCGAGGTCGAAATCGCGTCCGATCCTGTTGCCGGAGGCTTCCTCGATCAGGGGGCCGACGGTGCCGCGGGTGGTGCCAGGCAGCACGGTGGAGCGGATCGTCACGGTATGCGGCGCGTTCTTGGCGCGCAGTCCGCGGCCGATCTCGATCGCGACCTGTCGGATCGCGGTCAGGTCGAGGTTGCCGTTGCCGGACGAGGGCGTGCCGACGCAGACCATCGATATGTCGCTGTTGACGATCGCTTCGGTGGCGTCGGTGGTCGCGGTCAGCTGACCGGTTGCCACCGCGCGCGCCACCTTGTCCGAGATGCCCGGCTCGACGACCGGCGATCTGCCTCCGCGGATCAGGTCGACCTTCGCAACGCTCTTGTCGACGCCGATGATCTGGTGGCCGAGCTCGGTGAAGCAGGCGGCGCAAACGGTTCCGACATAGCCGAGGCCGAAAATGCTGACGTTCATGCTTCGACCTTCAACAATCCAGGACGTGCGCGTGGCCGCGGCCGCGTCGCGTTTGACTTGAGTGAGGCGGCTGCGCGTTCAAGACGATGCCCGCCCGGCGGCTGCGTTCGCGCTGGAAGGTTGCGAGGTCGGCCGCTCGGCGGGGGCATGCGCGCGCGGTGCGCGGCTTTGCGCGGGGACCTTCCCGGCGAACAACGCCTCATAGGCCGCGAGCAGCTTCGGCTCCTCATGCGTCCACGAAAGGGCCCGCTCGACGCGGTTGCGGCCAAATGCCCCCATCGTCTGCCGCAATGACGGATCGTCGATCAACGCGATGATCTTGCTGGCGAAATCCTTCGGGTCGTTCTTCGCGGCATAGAGCGAGGCGTCGAGCGCCGAGCGGCGGCCTTCGCGAACGTCGAACTGAACGATCGGCCGTCCGAGCGCCATGTACTCCATGATCTTGTTCATGGTGGAGATGTCGTTCATCGGCGTGACGCGGTCCGGATTGACGCAGACGTCAGCGGTAGAGAGCATCGTGAACAGCGCCTCATCCGCGATGGCGCCGGTGAAGTTCACGTAGTCGGAGAGCTGCATCTCCTCGCAGAGCTTGACCACCGCATTCCACTGCGGCCCGGTGCCGGCGATGTTGAACTGGATGTCGGTGCGGCCGAGATCGTGCACGATGTGGCCGATCGACTGCAGCAAGAGATCGATGCCTTCCGACTGGCCGATCACGCCGACATAGCCGACGCTGTAGCGCCGGCCACGGCGCCAGGCCGGATCGGCCGGCCGCGAGCGCACCCGGTCGAGATTGGGGCCGGATCGCACCACGAAAACCCGGTTGGCCGGCATGCCGCCGCGCGTGATCGCGATCTCGCGGTAGGATTCGTTGGTCGCGACCGAGATGCTCGCCGTCTTGAAGGTGAGATATTCGACCAGCCGCAGCAGCTGCCAGAAGAAGTCCCTGCGGCCGAATTTTGCTTCGTAGAGCTCGGGATTGACGTCGTGATGATCGAACACGAAGCGCTTGCCGCCGAGCTTGAACAATAGGCCGATCAGGAAGATCAGGTCGGGCGGATTGCAGCCCTGGATCACGTCGAAGCCGTGCTTCCACGCCACCTTGATCGCGAGCAGCGTCTCCCAGAACAGCGCGACCGGATATTCGATCAGGTAGGCGGCGATCCCACGCGCTTCCACCGGCATCGGATGGCGATAAATGTGAATGCCCTCGAGGCATTCGTAGGATTCGTCATGGCCGCGCCCCTTCGGGCAGATCACGGAAACTTCATAGCCCGCCTTGCGCAGCGACGTTGCTTCGCACCACACCCTGCGATCGAAAGGAACCGGAAGGTTCTCGACGATGATCAGGATCCGCCGCGGTGATGGTTCAGCTCTCGACATCTGAGATGATCTATACCATTGACCTAACAACATCACAATCCGACTAACATCGGCATTAACATGCGCGGCTTCCACTATGCAATCCCGGCACCGATGTGACGGCGACGAGACAGGGACATGGCAGGCAGAGTGAGGGATTGGGGCCAAAGGGCATTGATTGCGCTGGTTTTGAGCGCGCTGCTGCCGCTGGCCTACAAATGGCCGCTGCAGTGGAATAGTTCGACGTCAAACAATGCGCTGACTGCGAGCCGCGTGAACGCGGTGATCCCTCCGACGCTTTTCGGCATGACGATCAACGCGATCGGGCAGTCACAGCCAAAGTCGCAGCCCTGGCCCGAGCTCAAATTCGACGGCGTTCGGCTGTGGGGTGCGATCTACTGGGCGCAGATCAATCCGGCGCCCGGCATCTACAATTGGGCGCGCTTCGACGCCATCCTTGCCGCGGCGGAGCGCGAGCACGTCGAGATCGTTCTCAATCTCGCCTATACGCCGCGCTGGGCCGCGTCGGTGAAGGATGCGCCGCCGGCGTTCACGCCCGGCGCAAGCTCACCGCCGGCCGACCTGGCGTCATGGGATGACTGGGTGCGCGCGGCCGTGGCGCGCGCCGCCGGCCGCATCAAATACTGGGAAATCTGGAACGAGCCCGAGGATCCCAAATATTACTCGGGCAACATCGCGACCATGGTCCAGCTGCAGAAGCGGGCCTACGAGATCATCAAAGCCAGCGATCCCACCCTGACCGTGCTGACACCGCCGTCCAACGGCACGCCGGACGGATATCGCTGGCAACAGGCCTTCATGGCGCAAGGCGGCGGACAATATGCCGATGTGTTCGCCTTTCACGGCTATACGAGCGAGCCCGAGGCGGTGATTGGAATCATTGCGCGCTTCAAGAAAATCCTTGCCGCGCACGACCTGTCCGCGAGGCCGATCTGGGACACCGAGGCCGGCTGGTCGTCCTATGAGGACAATCCGGACGGGTGTCTGGCACGCGCCTACATCCTGAAATGGATCAGCGGCGTCGACCGGTTCTATTGGTACGAGTTTGCCGGAGGCGGCAGCGACTTCGGAAAATTATGGGACCCGGCGCGCGGGCTGCTGCCGAGCGGAATTGCCTACCGCACGATCCAGTCCTGGCTGGTCGGTGCAAGCGTCGTGGCAGCAGGCAGGACGTCGCCGACGACCTGGCGCGTCGAGCTTCGCATGCCGGATGGCCGTAACGGCTTGATCCTCTGGACCACCAAAGGCCGGTCCGTTTATCGGGCCGACCCGCGTTTTAGCCTTTACGAGGGCCTCGACGGCGGCGAAGGGCCTGTCGCCAACGGCGAAGTCGAGATCTCGCCAAAACCGGTCCTATTGCTGGAATGATAACAATGTTAAGTCTCCGGCAATAAGATAATTATGACGATGTTCTTAGCTTCATTGCGGGCGTTGGGCGCGATACAAGGAGCGCTGTTAACTTGAGGCGATTGACCGACTGTGAAGCAGATCGCGCAAAACTATAAGAGCGGCGAGCTCAAGCTGATCGATGTGCCGGCGCCGCGCTGCCGTCCCGGCGGGGTTTTGGTGCGCACGGCGTTCTCGGCGGTGTCGACCGGCACCGAGATGATGAAGTTCACCGAAGGCCGCCTGTCGCTGCTCGGCAAGGCGCGCGCGCGACCTGACCAGGTTGCCAAGGTGATGCGCTCGGTCCGTCAGCAGGGGTTGGCTGCGACCTATCAGAAGGTGATGAACCGCCTCGATTCCTACACGCCGCTCGGCTACTCGCTGTCGGGCACCGTCGTGGAAGTGGGCGAGGGCGTCGGCGGCTTCTCGGTCGGACAGCGCGTCTGCTGCGGCGGCAATCAATATGCAACCCACGCCGAATATAATTGGGTACCGGTGAACCTCTGCGTGCCGCTGCCGGACAGCGCTGCGCTAGACCAGGCCGCATTCACCACGATCGCCTCGATCGCCCTGCAGGCGATGCGCCAGTCGGAGATCCGTTTCGGCGAGACCGCCTGCGTGATCGGGCTTGGCCTGATCGGCCAGATCATGGTGCGGCTGCTGCGCAGCGCCGGTGTCGTGGTCGCCGGGCTCGACCGGCTGGAGGCGCGATGCCGCCAGGCGGAGGCTGCGGGCGCCGCGGTCTGCGCCGTCGCATCGGATGATGCCGCGGCGGAATTCCGCGCCCGGATCGACCAGCTGACCGCAGGCAACGGCGTCGATTGCGTGTTCATCACCGCGAGCAGCGACGATCCCGATCTCGCATCGCGTTCGGCGGCGCTGCTGCGCGACCGCGGGCGCATTGTCGATATCGGCAAATGCACGCTGAACCTGCCGTGGAACGAATTCTACGACAAGGAGCTCGATGTGCGCTTCTCGCGCTCCTACGGCCCCGGCCGCTACGATCCGCTCTATGAGGAGGGCGGCATCGACTATCCGATCGGTCATGTGCGCTGGACCGAGAAGCGCAATATGGAAGCGATCGTCGCGCTGCTCGCCGACGGGCGGCTCGATTTTTCCTCGCTGATTTCCGAAACGGTGCCGCTGGAGCTGGCGACGTCGGCGTTCGAGCGCATGAGCCGCGGCGAGGTCGGTCTCGGCGTGGTGTTCGCCTATCCGCACGCCGCTCTCCGCGCGATGCAGATGATCTATCGTCCGGCGGTTGCCCTGCGCAGCGGCCGGGTGCGGCTCGGCGTCATCGGCGCCGGCAACTATGCCTCCAGCATGCTGTTGCCGCAGCTTGCGAGCAGCCCGCGCGTCGATCTTGTCGAGGTCGCCACCAATACTGGCCTCAGCGGCGCCACGGCGGTCCGCAAATTCGGCTTCGCGCGTGCCTCGACGGACGCGGCCTCGGTGCTTGGCGCCGACGACATCGACGCCGTGCTGATCGCAACGCGCCATGCCTCCCATGCCGACCTCGCGACGCAGGCGCTGCGCGCCGGCAAGGCCGTGTTTGTCGAAAAGCCCTTGGCGATCGATACAAACTCGCTCGATCGATTGGAGCAGGTGATCCGGGAAACCGGCAACAACCGGCTGATGGTCGGCTTCAACCGCCGCTTTTCGCCGCTGCTGCAGGGCATGCGCGCGGCGTTCGCGCCGGCAGGACCGCAGACCCTGCAATATCGCGTCATCGCCGGGCCGCTGGAGAAATCGTCCTGGTATCTGCAGGCCGAGAGCGAAGGCAGCCGCTTCGTCGGCGAGGGCGGCCATTTCATCGACGTGTTGTGCTGGTGGGTCGGCGCCGAGCCGGTGCGTGTCTCCGCGAGCACGGCGGGCAGGGACGTCGACAATCTCGTCGCCACCTTCGATTTTGCCGACGGTTCGGTCGCAAGCCTCAGCTATCTCACCGGCGGCGATCCGCGGGTGCCGAAGGAAGCGCTCGAGATATCGGCAAGCACGGGTTTTGCCGCCTTCGACAATTTCTCGGGCTTCGAGCTCTGGCACGCCGGACAGCGCACGGCGAAGACAGCGCGGCTCGACAAGGGCCAGCGGCCGATGCTGGATGCCTTCATCGCGGCGGTCGCATCGGGAGCTGCGATGCCGATCGCGCTCGATTCGCTGCTGGCGACCACGCGCGCAACGCTTGCCGTCCAGGAAAGCGCGGCCGCCGGGATGCCGATCGATCTGACGGCCGGCGCGGCAGAGCAGGGCGTCGCGCGCGCCTCGACGGCGTGAGATGAATCCGGCCTGGTATCTGCGCAGGCTGCAGCGCATGGAGCCGTCCGAGCTTGCGGGACGGGTGAATGACCAGGTGCTGCATTTGCTCTGGCGGATCACTCCGCCGGATATCGCACGGCGTGCCGGCGCCAGGCTCGCTGCCGGCCCGCGGCAGCCGCGCCTGAAGCCGCTGCCTTTGCCGGCCCACGCCCCGGGACAGGCCGCCGAACGGCTGATCCACAGCGCCGACCGGATTCTCGCCGGGCACTGGCGGATTTTCGCCAGGGATCATGGGGCCCTCGGCGAACGGCCCGACTGGTTCGTCGATACCAGAAGCGGCAAGCGGGTGCCGGCCGGCGTGCACGCATTCGCTGTTCCCTATCGTGACGAAACCGCGGTCGGAAACATCAAATACATCTGGGAGCCTTCGCGTCACCACCATCTCACGGTGCTCGCGGCCGCGTACTACCTGACCTCCGACGAGCGCTATGCCAGGCGCGCTGCCGAGCATCTGATGAGCTGGTGGCGCGAAAATCCGTTCCCGCGCGGCCCGCACTGGATCAGCGGCATCGAGCTTGGCGTGCGGCTGATCTCGTGGGCCTGGGTGCGCCAGCTGCTGCAGACCTGGCCTGGTGCTGCTGCGCTGTTCGAGGACAATGATCTGTTCCTGACGCAGCTCTATGCGCATCAATACTGGCTGTCACAGTTCCCAAGCCGTGGCTCCTCGGCCAACAACCACCTCATCGCGGAGGCTGCCGGGCAGTTCGTGGCGGCTTGCGTGTTTCCGTTTTTCCAGGACAGTGCGCGATGGCGCGAGCAATCGGCCGCCACACTGGCACACGAAGCCGTTGCTCAGACGCTTGCCTGCGGCAGCAACAGCGAGCTCGCGACCGACTATCATGGCTTTGTTCTCGAACTGCTGCTGGCGGCGGCAGTGCAGGGTGAAGCATCGGGACATCCGCTTGGCGATGCGGTCTGGACTACGATGTGCCGCATGAGCGACGTCATTGCCGCGATGCTGGACGATCGCGGTCATCCGCCGCGGCAGGGCGATGGCGACGACGGCATCGGCCTGCTGCTCGACGATCACGCCGGCAATCGCTGGCTCGGCTTGCTCAGCAGCGGCGCGCGCCTGTTCGGCGCTCTGCCATGGTGGCCCCAATCGCCGGAGCCCGATCTGCGTAGCTTTGTGCTCACCGACGGCATCGGGGCCCGTGCGATCGCCGGGCGGCCCAAGCGCCGCCCGCATTTGCTTGAGGGGGCGGGACAGACCTTTCTGATCGATTCCGAGCGCGCGGTGTGGTGCCGTTGTGACCACGGCCCCCATGGCTTCGGCCGCATTGCCGCCCACGCCCATGCGGACGCGCTGTCGCTCGAATGCAGGATCGGCGGTGTCGAGATCTTGGCCGACCCCGGCACCTATTGCTACCATGGCGACCCGCGATGGCGGGCCTACTTCCGCTCCACGCTGGCGCACAACACGCTCTGCCTGTTCGCGCGCGACCAGTCGGTGTCGGGCGGGCCGTTTCTCTGGACACGGCATGCGCAGAGCCGGCTTGTCGCAGCAAGCGGCCTGGACGATCGCGATGCGGATGCGAGCTGGGTCGCGGAGCATTCGGGATATCGCGACGAAGCAGGTGTCGTGCATCGCCGCTCGGCGCAATTGCAGCGTCAGATGGCGCGGCTCGTCGTCACCGATGTCGTGCTTGCTGATGAAGGGCTCGCGGTGCCGGCGAGCCTCAGCTGGCATCTCGGTCCCGACGTCGAATGCAAGCTCGAAGGGCACAAGGCGCAGCTCGCTTGGCCGGGCGGGCGCGGCGAGCTCGATCTGCCGGCGGCCCTCAGCTGGATTGCGTATCGGGGCGACGAGGCCATGCCGGCCGGGTGGTATTCGCCGTCCTTCGATCTCAGGGTGCCGGCGACGACCTTGATCGGCTGCGGTACGCTCGCGGGCGGCCAAAGCCTGGTGACCGAGCTGCGCTGGTTTTCAGACCCGGCCGGATCATGAAGATCCTGGTCGCTCACAACAGGTATCAGGGACGCGGCGGCGAGGACGTCGTGTTTGAAGCGGAAGTCGACCTGCTGCGCGCCGCTGGACACGGCGTTGAAACGCTCACGGTCAGCAACGCGGCGATCAATTCGCTCGCCGCGCGCATCACGACCACGTTGTCGATCGCCGATAATCCGGAGGGAAAGCGGGTTGTGGCTGAGGCGATCGATCGCTTTCGCCCTGACGTCGTCCACGTCCACAATTTCTTCCCGCTGCTGTCGCCCGCGATATTCGATCTCTGTCGGCAAAAATGCGTACCCGCGGTGGTGACGCTGCACAATTATCGCAGCATCTGCACCGGCGGCATGCTGCTGCGCGATGGCCGCATTTGCCACAAGTGTCTGGACCGCGGACATCTCTGGGGCGTCGTGCACCGCTGCTACCGCGGATCGCTTCCGGGCTCGATCGCCTCGGCCTACATGATCGCGCAGCACCAGCGCCGCGGCACCTGGACGCGTCCCGGTCTGCGCCTGATCGCGCTGACGCAGTTCGCCAAAACCCTGTTCACGCAGGCCGGCTTCGACGCCGACCGGATCGACGTGAAGCCGAACTTCATGGCCGATCCGGGGGCGCCCGATCCGACGGCGCCGCGCAGCGGGCTGCTCTATGTTGGACGGCTGAGCCGCGAGAAAGGCGTCGGCGTGCTGCTCGAGGCCGTTGCGGGGACCGGTGTGCCCTTGCGCGTCGTGGGTGAGGGACCGGAGCGTGCTGCGTTGGAGGCTCGGGCGCCCGATCATGTCACCTTCCTGGGCGGGCTCTCGCGCGATGAGGTGCTGCGGGAAATGGCGAATGCGAGGGCATTGGTGGTACCGTCGCTATGGTACGAAGGATTTCCGATGGTCGTGGTCGAGGCCTTCGCGCGCGGCACGCCTGTCGTCGCCTCCGAGATCGGCGGACTTGCCGAGGTGGTGAGCGACGGCAAGACCGGCGCGCTGGTGCCGCCGGGCGACGCGGCCGCGCTCCGAAAGCGGATCAGTGAGGTTCTCGGCGCCGCCGAACTGACCGCCGGATGGGGACGGGCCGCACGAGCCGCCTATCTCGAGCGCTACGTGCCGGACGAGAACTGCCGGCTGCTCGAGGCCATCTACGCACGCGCCGCCGGTGGATGATCGTCGCAGGTCGGAGTTCTGCGCGCGATCGGGCATCGTCCCGCCGGTTCCATGGCGGCGTCGCTAACATATTGCGGCAAATCTGGTGTTAATTTGTTACATCAGGGTGTCTGATCGGCGCGCGCCAGGTTTTGATCCCGCGGTCGAACGGCGCTGATTCTGCGGGTGATTCCATGGATCTCGCTTGATCGAGCCCGCAAACTGCTGCCAAACGGCGTTATAACACTGGTCGGTGGGGCGCCGGCAGCGAAGTTTGACGCTTTTTTGCAAAACGTCTCATGCGATGCAGAAATATTTTTTTCAGATCGGAAAATCGCGTCGAAGCGCTCACGGCATCAGTGAAATTCCGCGCTCCCGCGGTGTCCCGGGCCCCCGTGAAACCCCGTATAATCGCTACCCTTTTTTGCGTCGCGGCTAACATTGGCGATTGGCCTGCGTTGAATGTTATAGTGCATCCGAAGTAGTGCTAAGTCTCACATAAATCTCAGGGAACCAGGTGTTAACAGCGCATTGCTGATTGACACTCCGGCCTAGCGGACTTAACAATGGACTTAACAAGTTCGTAACCTGGGTCCACATTTGGGTTGCATCGCAACAAACCAGTTGTGAATCAACAGCTTAAGTGTGGGCGAGCGGCTTGAATCCTCGTATCCCAAGCAGGGGCTACATCGATGGCGACTTACAATCTAGACCAGACCGACCTCAAAGCGGCGATCAACTCCACGATCGATCATTCGACCCAGCAACAGATTCTTGACTATCTGATCAACGCGGGGATCGGATACACCAGCCCGGACAACGGCGCGACGATTCCGGTGCAGGAGGGGGCTGGGATCACCAACCCGGATCCGAACGCCAATGTTCTGATCGAAACCAACCCCGTTAACACTGTTAACACCGACGCCAACCTGAAGGCGATCATTGAGGACACCAACCAGGACGTCACGCTGACGGTGAACGGCAGCACCCCGGTGCTGGTCGCGACCGGCCACGGCAACGATCAGGTGTTCATCAACAACACCGGCGACACGACGGTTCTCACCGGCTCCGGCAACAACACTATCTTCGGCGGTGCCGGTCACGACTCGATCGATGCAGGCTCCGGCAACGACGTGCTGGTCGACAACGTCTCCGGCCACAGCACGCTGGATGGCGGCAAGGGCAACGATCTGCTGTTCGGCTCCGGTGCCGACACGCTGAACGGTGGCTCCGGCAACGACACGCTTTACGGCGGCAGCTCGTCGCAGCTGAGCGGCGGCAACGGCAACGATGTGCTGGCGTCCGGCAGCACCGCCGGCAATTCCAGCACGCTGGATGGCGGCAAGGGCAACGATGCGCTGTACGCTGGTGCGGGCAACGACAGCCTGGACGGCGGCGCCGGCAACGACTCGCTGTATGGCGGTTCCGGTATCGACACGCTGCATGGCGGCAACGGCAACGATCTCCTTGTCGGCGGTGCCCAGACTGCTGCTGAGTCCGGCGGCAACGGCAAGGACGTGCTCTACTCGGGCAGCGATGCGTCGCACGCGACCTCGCTCGATGGCGGTGCCGGCAACGACTCGCTCTATGGCGGTGCCGGCAACGACACGCTCCATGGCGGTTCCGGCAACGATACGCTGGTTGCCGGCTCCGGCACGCAGACCCTGATCGGCGGCGACGGCAAGGACTCGTTCGTCGGCTCCGACACCGGTACGGCCTCGATGGTTGGCGGCTCCGGTCAGGACTACTTCTACCTGAACAACGCCACCAGCAGCGACACCATCGATGGCGGTGGCGGCAACAAGGACTCCCTGACCTTCCTGGATCACGCTTCGACCGACGTGAGCGACATCAGCTCTGGATCGAACGGTTCTATGGACATCACCTTCAGCAATGGTCAGGTGACCCAGATCAGCAACATCGAATACCTGATCTTCAACGATGGTAACTCGACCAAGCTGTAAGATCCTAGGTCTGCACTAAGCGAAAGCGCCGCCCCAACAGAGGTTGAGGCGGCGCTTTTTCTTTGATCGTCGGCATGGCCCGTCAGGAATGGTTGATTGAATGATCGAATACGCTGCGGTTGATGATCATGAGCACCTGCGATGAGTTCGACGGGTCGCGTCAGGAGAAGCGCATGCGCACATCCCGATTGGAACCTTGTCGACCGATCCGCGTCAGATGTATCAAATCGATCACAAGTTCCGCCCCGGGCATTTCCGCCAATGGATGTTAGAAGTTAGTCCGTCACATTCGGACCACGTAGCTTTTGTAAAGCCGTGCCGCTCGCTTGACGCAACGGAGTTGTGGCCGATGGCTATCTGCGGCCCTGGCACCTTTGGTCAAGACGAACGATCGCTGCAGAACTCAGCCGCTTAACGAACCCGCGGAGCTCTCGAATTGGCCAAGAAAAAAATGCTGAATGCCGGCGCTGGATCGACGGTTACCAAGCGCATCCAGCCGCTCCTGACATCGCATGAATGGGACGAGATTCGATTAGACGTCGACGGCGGCGTGAACCCCGACGTCGTCGGGTCGATTACCGATCTTGCCCGATTGTTCCCGGCGGCCTCGTTCGACGCGATCTGGTGTTCCCATGTCATGGAGCATCTCTATGCCCATGAGGTTCACCCCACATTCGTCCAGTTCCGCCAAGTCCTCAAGCCGGACGGATTCGCACTGATCATGTCTCCTGACCTCGAGGCGGTCGCTCAGCACATGTTGACGCGCGGCCTCGGCGCGATCGCTTATGTCTCGCCGGCAGGTCCGATCCGGCCGTTGGACATGATCTACGGGCATTCCGGCGCGATCGAGCAAGGGCGCCACTACATGGCGCACAAGACCGGCTTTTCGACCGAGCGGATGGGGAACCTGTTGCTCAGCGCCGGCTTCCCGACGGTGTCCGTTCGGAGCGGGAATTTTGAGATCTGCGCATTGGCGCTCATGCCGGAGGCCAGGGATGAGCGGATCAGGCCACAGCTGGAGGCCTGCGGATTCGACTTCCAGGAGACGGTGACCGCAGACTCGTGACTTGTCGATGTTAAACAATGTTATAAGGTTCCCTGGTTAAGTCGCACGAGAACGTGCTCGAAACTGGCTTCGCGGCCTGCCGTGAAACATATCTTTTTCGGGTGACGCACTGAAAATGCTGCGTTAGCGAACTAACAGTGATAAGTTATATCTCGCTGGGGACCGGACCTTGCGCAGTCGAAACTTCGAGGCATCCATGACCAAACACCTCTCGCTCGTCGGCGCACCTTCGGTGGAGGCGCTGCCACCTTCGGGCCTCGCTTGTCTCGTCATCGTGGCAAGACAGCATGGTTTGCATCTGACCCCGTCCCAGCTGATCCACGACAACCTCCTGGGCGATCAGGAAGTCACGCTGGCCGAGCTTTTGAAGTGCGCGAATTCCTCGGGCATGACGGCAAAGGCCGTCACGCTGGACTGGAAGGGCCTGAGCCATCTCAAGAGGGCGCTGCCGGCCATTGTTCGGCTGCGCGACGGCAGCCACATGGTGCTGCTGCGCCTCGAAGGCGACGAGAACAGCTCCCGGGTGGTTCTGCAGGATCCGAATGCGAGCGAGGACGCGCTGCTCGTCATCGATCAACCGCGCTTTGAGGACATCTGGTCGGGCGACGTCGTCATGGCCAAGCGCGACTATGAGATTTCGGACGAGACGCAGCCGTTCAGCTTCGGTTTTGTCGTCGCCCTGGTGTTCCGCGAACGGCGCATCATGCGCGACGTCGCGATCGCGGCGCTGGTCCTGGGCTTCATGGGGCTGGCACCGATCATGTTCTGGAGGCTGCTGTCCGACAAGGTCATTTTCTACAAGGCGTACAATACGTTCTACGTGCTGTGCGTTGCGATGCTGGTGATCATCCTGTTCGAGACGGCGTTCTCGTTCCTGCGGCAATACCTCGTTCAGAGCTTGACGGCACGCCTCGACGTCAAATTGTCGACCTACGTGTTCGAAAAGGTGCTCAATCTGCCGATCGATTATTTCGAGCAGAATCCCGTCGGCCTGATTTCCCGGGACATCCGCGAAGTGTTCCGGATCCGCGGCTTCCTGACCGGGCAGTTGTTCGGGACGGTCCTCGATTCGACGACGCTGATCTTCTTCCTGCCCGTCATGTTCTTCTTCAGCCCGATCATGACGCTGATGGTCCTGGGCTTTGCCGCAATGATCGTGGTCTGGCTCATCCTGATGCTGCCCGTGTACCGGAGGAGCTCCTCGGCGGTTCTTGCCGCCGAAGGCGCGCAGGGGGCGTTTCTGATCCAGAGCCTGAACGGCATGAGGACCATCAAATCGCTGGCGCTCGACACGCGCCAGCGGCACATGTGGGATGTGCTCGTTGCGCGCGCCGCCAAGGCGCGTCTTGCCGAAGGCATGACTGGAAACGCGATCCAGACGCTGGTCCGTCCGCTGGAACGGTTGGCGGTCAGCGCTCCCTATGCACTCGGCGTCTACCTCGCCGTATCGAGCGGCGATCCGGTCTATGTCGGGGCGCTGTTTGCCTTTCTGATGCTGTCGCAGCGTGTTGCCGGCCCGCTGATGAAGATGGCCCAGCTCATCAACCAGTATGACGAGGCGCGCACGGCGGTCACCATCGTCGGCAATCTGGTGAATCAGGCGCCTGAGGAGGGACGCTCCGGCCATGGCGTGCGGGTTCCGTTGAAGGGTCTGATCGAGTTCTCCGGCGTCACGTTCAAGTACAAGGGCGCGGTGTCGCCGGCGCTGAACAATATCTCCTTCGAGATTCCGCTCGGCACGACGCTCGGCGTGATGGGCAAGAGCGGCTCGGGCAAGACCACGATCACGCGGCTGTTGCAGCGCCTGCACTCCGACTATGGCGGGTTGATCAAGGTCGACGGTATCGATGTTCGCGAATACGATGTCGACCATCTGCGGCGCAACGTCGGCGTCGTGCTGCAGGAGAACTTCCTGTTCAGCGGCACGATCCGCGAGAATATTGCTGCGGCAAAGCCGGACGCGACCTTCGACGACGTCGTCAGGGCGGCGCGATTGGCCGGCGCCGAGGAATTCATCGACAAGCTGCCGCGGGGCTACGAGACCTACGTCTACGAGGGCTCCACCAACCTCTCCGGCGGGCAGCGCCAGCGCCTCGCGATCGCGCGCGCGCTGATCGTCAATCCGCCCATCCTGATCCTGGACGAAGCGACCAGCGCGCTCGATGCCGAGAGCGAGACGATCGTGAATGCGAACATTTCGCGGATCGCGCATGGCCGCACGCTGATCATCATCTCGCATCGCCTGTCGTCGCTGACGAAGGCCGACGCGATCCTCGTGCTCAATCGCGGCGTGGTCAACGATATCGGTCGCCACGAGGAACTTCTGGAGCGAAACGACATCTACAGCTCGCTCTGGTACCAGCAGAACACGCATCTTGTTCCGACGGGCCGCAACGACAAGCCTAACTTCAGGAGTCCGACCCTTGTCTCCTAACCAAGCTTCGCTCGCGACCGTTCGCCAGTTCCAGTCCGAAACCGACGCCATCCGCGAGGCGCCCGAGCCGATGATGGCCCGCGCGACGCTGTTCGTGCTGTCGGCGCTGCTGGTATCCATCGTGGCGATCATGTGCCTGACGCGCCTCGATCGTGTGATCACCAGCGTCCGGGGCAAGATCGTTCCGGTCGATCAGATCAACGTGCTGCAGGCCCTGGACCCTTCGATCATCAAGACGATCGATGTTCGGGAAGGCGAGCAGGTCGACGCGGGACAATTGCTTGCGACCCTCGACTCGACCTTCACCGCGGCCGATGTCACCCAGTACAAGCTGCAGATCGCGAGCCTTGAGGCGCAGGTTGCCCGTGACGAGGCCGAATTGTCCGGAAAGCCGCTGTCGTATGGCGACGCCAAGGATGCCGATGCCGCCCGGTACAACGCCTTGCAGAAGGCGCTCTACGACCAGCGCATCGCCCAGTACGGCGCGCAGGTGACCAGCTACGATTCCAAGATCAGCCAGACCGAGGCGACGATCCTGAAGGCGAAGAAGGACGACGAGCGATATGGTCAACGCGCCGAGATCGCCGGCAAGATCGAGGACATGCGCTCGACCCTTGCCGAAAGCGGCAGCGGCTCCAAGCTGAACCTGTATCTGTCGCAGGATACGCGCCTGGAGTTACTGCGTCAGATCGACAACACACACAACACGCTGCTGGAGGCGCAACACCAGCTCGACTCGCTGAGGGCCGATCGCAAGGCCTTCATCGAGCAATGGAACGCGCAGCTGAGCCAGGATCTGGTCACGACGCGCAACAATTTGGATACGTCCCGGGCATCCTACGACAAGGCCATCAAGCATCAGGACCTGGTCCGGTGGACGGCTGCCGAGCCCTCGGTCGTCCTCACCCTCGCCAAGCTCTCGGTCGGATCCGTGCTGAAGCCGGGTGATCCCTTCATCACGCTGATGCCGCTCAAGACGCGGCTCGAGGCGGAGATTCAGGTGTTGTCCCGCGACGTCGGCTTTATCCGGCCGAATGACCCCTGCACGTTGAAGGTCGATGCCTTCAACGCGGCGGAGCACGGCACGGCGCAGGGCAAGATACGCTGGATCAGCGAAGGCGCCTTCACCACTGACGACGACGGAAAGCCCGTCGACGCCTATTACAAGGCGCGATGCTCGGTCGACCAGACCAACTTCACCAATGTTCCGAAGAATTTCCGCCTCATCCCCGGCATGACGCTGCAGGGTGACGTCAATGTCGGCACCCGTTCGGTGGCGATGTATCTGCTCAGCGACATGCTGCGCGGCATGACGGAAGCGATGCGCGAGCCATGATGGAGTCTGCGAGATCCCTGCTCGAGTTGTTCCGCCCCGACTCCTCCCGTTCAGACTCAAAGCAGTTTGAACGGGGACTGGAGGCTTACGAGAACGGGCGATACCTTGAAGCCTTGCGCTTTTGGCGGCTTGCCTCGCGGGCGGGCAACCCGGAGGCGGATTACCGGATCGGGCTGCTCTATGCGAGGAACGAGGGCGTCATCGGCAGCATTCCGGACGCGGTCGCGTGGTATGAACGCGCCGCGCTGAAAGGACATCTGGATGCGCAATTCCAGCTTGGCCTGATCTATCTCAACGGGGTCAAGGCCACGCTCGGACCGAACAGGCCCGAGATGTGGCGGCAATCCACGGCGGCCCGTCTCGGCGACAAGGCGATCAACCTCCACGATCTGGTTTTCCCGAACGGGATCGGCGTGGCCAAGGACGTCGATGCCGCATTCCTCTGGATGTCGGTGGCGGCGGAAGCCGGCAAGGCGGAGGCGCAATCGATTCTCGGCAACATGTACGCCAACGGGCAAGGGTGCGTGCGGGATCACGCTGCTGCCCTGCGCTGGTATCAGGCCGCGGCCGAGCAGAAAGCGGCGTCCGGCGAATTCGCGCTCGGCGATGTGTATTATCAGGGCCGCGGCGTTCCCGTCGATTTCGCGCAGGCCGCGATCTGGTATCACAAGGCCGCCGAGCAGGGACACGTTCGCGCACAGGTTGCGCTGGCTTTCATGTGCCTCAAGGGTACTGGGCTTCCCGAAAATGTCGAAGAGGCCGCACGGCTGTTCCAGAGCGCCGCTGCCCATGACGATACGATCGCGCTCTACAACATTGCACTGCTGCGGTTGAGCGGCAAAGGGGCTGTCAAGGATCTCGACAGGGCCGAGACCGCATTGCGCAAGGCGGCGCGGAAGGACTACCTGCCGGCGGTCCAGGCGCTCGCCGAGTTCTATGCGCTCGGGACTGCCGCCGAGCCGGATCTGCGCGAGGCGGCGTATTGGTACGAGAAGGCGGCCGAGCGCGGCGATACGCAGGCGCAGTTCTTGACCGGACGCTTCTATGCCACCGGCACCGGCGTTCCGCCCAGCATCCGTCAGGCTGCGAAATGGTTCGAGCGTGCGGCGGAGGGCGGCCATGCCACGGCGGCTCACAACATTGCGGTGTTCTATCTCAATGGCAGGGGCGTGGCGCGCGATGTCGCGACTGCGATCAAGTGGTTCGAGCGCGCATCCGAGGGAGGCATTAGCGCCGCAGGCGTGCAACTCGGTCGGCTCTACTCGGCGGGCAACGGCGTGCCGCGCGATCAAGCGCGCGCGGCGGAGTGGCTTAGCAAGGCGGCCGACGGCGGCGATGCCGATGCGAAGATGGCCTATGCGATGTTTCTTATCCAGGATGAACCGTCCGCGGAGCGTCTTGCGCAGGCACGTGCGCTGCTGGCCGACGCTGCCGAGGCCGGCCATCCGTCCGCGGCATTTCAGCTGGGCGGGCTTCACATGGGAAGATCCGGCGGCGCCGTCGATGTTCCGGCCGCAGCCCAATGGTTCAAACGTGCGGCAGGCGCCGGTCACGTCGAAGCCCAGCACACTTTGGCGCTGCTGTATTCCGATCCCAAGAGCGGCCTCAAGGATCCGCAGGCCGCCGCCGGCTGGATCGTCAAGGCTGCGGACGGCGGCAATGCCGCGGCGCAGTTCAAGCTTGCGGTGATGTATTGCACCGGGCAGGGCGTCGAGCAGGACCTGGCCAAGGGCGTCACGTGGTACGAGGCGGCGGCGCGCCAGGGGCACACGACGGCGCAATACAACCTTGCCGTGATGCTCGGCCGGGGACAGGGGCGCGATGCCGATCCGGCGAAGGCGGCCGAATGGTTCGAGGCCGCGGCGAAGCAGGGCATGGTCGAAGCCCAACTCGCGATTGGCGATGCACTGCGCGCCGGCGACGGCGTCGCGCAGGATCGCGATCAGGCGTTGCACTGGTATCGACAAGCGGCACAGCAGAACAACGAAGGCGCGCGACGTCGTCTGCAGGCAATGGGCGAGAGCGTTGGCTGAGATTGTTGGAGGCGAGCTTCGCACGCGGTCGCAGATGCTGAGCCGCGGCTTTGTTTTTAGGCGCGAAGGCGGCGAAGCAGGCAGCTTCGCGTGACAATCTGGGCAGAACTAACGATGGCTTTCATATCGACGACAGAGAGATTGCGTTAATGTGGCCATCGCCAACAAATACTCATTGTGGTTGTGTGAAGTTGACTGATAAGCATCAGGTCACGATCCGGGGCAGGCTCGAACGGCAACGCGATCTCGGGATATCGATCTTCCGCACGGCTGATAAAGAAACTGGAACCAGCGTTAGACGTTGGTAGGAGATTGAGAAGCGATGAACAAGATGGTGGAACGGAGCGTCAGGGATACGAAGGATATGTTGCCCGTTGCCAGTCCGGTTCAGCAGGACGATCAATCGCAGAGCGTATTCCTGGATCCCGATGTCCGCGATCTCCAGTCGGGACCGAGGCTGCGTGGTGCGATCCTGGAGCAGTCCGGGCGAGTGATCTCCGGCTGGATCGTGGATGCGCAATCGCCTGCATCGACCGTTGCGATATCGCTCTTTGTTGCTTCCCACTGTGTCGAAGAGGGACGGACGGGCCGGTCGGTGCCGGCCAGCGTCGGTCCGCACACAGTGATCGGGCGTCCCGGATTTCGCGTCAACCTGTCCACGCCAGGCATGCGCCGTCGTTTGGCTCGCGCCCTGAAAAATACGCTGCTGGAAGGCAAGCCTGTGCAGATCTACCTGCGCATCAGCCTGAACGACGGCGAATATTACGAAATACCGCTGTTCGAGAAACTCGAGTCGAACGAGGTGGTCGTCGCCCTCGGCTTTTCGACCGACGATTACGACGATCTGCTGTTTCCGAACAACGACAAGAAACTGGTTGCCGCCATGGCAGGCGCCGCCTCCGTGAAGGAGGTGCGCTACGTTTGCTTCTACCTGCCGCAATTCCATTCATTCGCGGAGAACGACCGTTGGTGGGGTCCTGGCTTCACCGAATGGACCAACGTCTCCCAGATGCGTCCGCAGTTTCCCACGCACCAGTCTCCGTGGTTGCCCGCGGATCTCGGCTTCTACGACATGAGATTGGTCGAGACTCGCCAGCAACAGGCAGACCTGGCTCGCCGTTACGGCGTTCATGGCTTTTGCTATTACGCCTACTGGTTTCAGGGGCGAAGATTGCTGGAGCGGCCGCTGCGGCTATTGCTGGAGGACGGAGAGCCGAACATTCCGTTCTGCATCTGCTGGGCGAACGAAAACTGGTCACGGCGATGGGATGGTTCTGATACCGAACTCCTGCTCGGTCAGAACCACTCCCTCGAGGATGATGTCCGCTTCATCGACGATATGGCCGATATCTTGCTGGATGATCGCTACATCACGGTCGACGGTCGCAAGATCCTTCTCGTCTACCGTCCCTCGCTGATCCCGGACAAGGAGCGCCTGTTCCAGACCTGGCGTGTGCGTGCAAGGCAACTCGGCATCGGCGAGCTGCTGATTTGCAATGCGATGACCTTCGGCGAGTTTGATCCACGAGAATTCCATTGCGATGCCGCCGTGGAATTCCCGCCCCATACCGTCAATGCGCGGGAGCTGAGCCGGGCGGAGGTCGAGACGCCGCCGGATTTCTCCGGCAAGCTCTACGACTATCTTGAAGCCATGCGCTCGACGCTCGGCAAGGTCTATGAGTTTCCGTTCTTTCCAACCGTGATGCCGCGCTGGGACAACACGCCGCGCAAGGGCTCGCGTGGACATGTGTTCGTCAGATCAAGCCCTGAGGCATTCGAAGTCTGGCTTCGTGAGGCGACCGAGCGGGCGCGCCGGAGTTCTTTCGAACAGCCGATCGTGTTCATCAATTCGTGGAACGAGTGGGCCGAGGGAGCCCACCTGGAGCCGGACTCGCGTTTCGGCCGTGCCTATCTCGACGTCGTCAGACGTGTGTCTGCCGGCGAGTTCGATCTCGGCAGAACTGCGCGCGAACTCCGCACTGCTGGACTGCTTGAGCAGGTCGGAGCTCGAGCAGACGATCAAGAGTGCTGCAGTTCATGTCGAAGTACTCGCCAATCTGCAGCGCAATGAAGTCGCGCTCACCGGATTCCAGAGCATTCGCGAGGGCTTGCCGGTCGAAATCGAGGGAGCCATCGCAAGTCCGGATGGCTCCATGTTTGTGATCGAGAACATCAATTCGCAAACGGAGGAGCGCGTGGTGGTGGACCCGCGCTACAGAGTGCTGGTCCGAGGGTGGGTTTTTGCCAAGGATGGCTTCGAGCCCCTGAGAAACCGCATTTCGTTTCTGGTGTTGTCTCCGGAAGGAGAGACGAACGCCGGCAAGAGCGGGTACTGCCTCGTCATCGATTGGCACGAGCGAATGGACGTCACGGAGTATATGAAGGCGACCGCTCGCGAGTGCTGCTTCGGCTTCGAGGTCAGCTTCATGCTTAAGGGACTGCCGGACGGAGAGTACAGGCTTTCGATGCTTGAGGTTGGCGAAGGAGAAAACCTGCTGGTTGGATCAAGCCATTCCCTGGTCGTTCGGCATTGAGTTGAGAGTCCTATGTTAGCCAGCGTGGTGATTGCTTGTTACAAGCACGAGGCCTATCTCGAGCATTGTCTCGAGACGGTTTTCGACCAGACCTATCCCAAACTCGAGCTGATCATCGTCGACGACAATTCGCCGGACAACAGCTTCCAGCTGGCCGAAAGGGTTCTGAAGCGGAAGTCGTTCGCAAAGCGTTTTGCATCATGCAAATTGCTCAAGAATCCCACCAACATGGGAGCGCACTTTACCTGGAATCGCGCGCTGTCCCTTGCAACGGGCGAGATGCTCTTCCTGCTCAATTCGGACGACGCCTTTTCGAAGGAGCGGGTCGAGACATTTGTCGGCCGCCATGGCGCTGAAAAGCTGTTCTTCGGCTTCTCCGCGATCGAACCCATCGACGAGAACGGGAAGTCCATCAAGAGCTTTCAGTTTCCGGCGCGTCTCAGATACGCAACGAGTCAAGCGGTAAGCTCCGATCGCCCACTGTCGTGGTCCTTCCTGGAGTCGCAGATAGCCGCCTCGACGGGAAATTTTGTGTTGAGCGCCGAACTATTGCGGCAGGCTGGGTGGTTCGCGGACCTCAAATATTGTCACGATTGGGAATTCGCGCTGCGAGCGATCACGATCGTCGAGCCGAAATACGTGGAATCCGATCAGTACATGTATCGATTGCATGCGACCAACAGCTTCCGCGGACTAAGTTCGGTGGCCGAAAGCGAAACGCGGGCTTGCATGCAAAGTTATTCGTTGCGCGCGATGACGTCCAAGCCACAGAACGGGACCTGTCTCAGTCCGCTGAACATGGGGGACGCCTTCTACAAGCTGATCAGGAATTACCCGAACTTCCGCTTCTGGATGCGGCAGCTCTACGCGCCTTATCTTGCCGAGCACAGGACCGTGGAGCTGAACCAATGGACGGTCCCGGCTGAATGGCGCTAGCACAACGCGGCTGACGCCAGATCACGGCTGAACAAGCTCACGGCGTCAGCCGCACAACATCGGAGCTAGCAAAGGTTTGGCCTTTGCGTGGATTGGGCGTCTTTCAGGACCTTGCGCAAGGCCTCCAGGCGCTCGGTCTTGCAGGGCAAGGTGGGGACAAGCCATCCGCCTTCGTCGTTTTCGTTCCAGGCATAAATCAGGATCGCAGGAGACTTCATCTCACCCGGCTGGGCAGCTCTCCATTCGATCGAGCGACGCAGATGATCCGACAGCTCCAGCCCGGTCGGCGCAATGAAGAAGTTTTCCATTCCCACGCCCGGGCGCTGCTTGGCTTCCCAGGGCACTGGGCGTTCGATGCGTGGACGGCGGTCCCAGCCGGTCATCACGGTGGGGATGACGGGAAGGCGGCTTTTGGCTAGTTCATTCCAGTCGCGCTCTGCGCCGCGCGTGAGGTCGGCATACGAACCACGGACGCTGCCGTAAACGCCGGCATAGGAGCTGACCGCATCGGCAGTTAGAAAGGCGCCCTGTTCATTGAGCAGTTTCTTGTCGCCGGTGAGCACCAGGTACGGATCTCCGTGTCCCGCGGCCTTTACCCGCGCTCTGAATTGCTCGATCTGGGCTCGAAGGTTCTCGATCCCGCCCCATCGCTTCTCAACGTCGGCAACATGTATGAAGCCGAGAAAATACAGCGGTCTTCCGCCCGCTACTTTCAGGTAGTTGCTGTCGCCCATGAGCTTGACGTGTTCGTCAATCAGCGGGCTTACCTTGTCGTGGGAGCCCCATCGAGGGAACTCGGTAAAGATGCAGTACGAGATCTCGTTCTTGATCGGGCTTTCCCTGAAGACTTTCAGAGCCCTCGACATCGGATCGGCGGAGCCGTAGGCGACAAAGGCCCAGTAGTCGATGCCTGCGAATACGGCCTGCTTGATTTCCTTGTCGATCGTTTGTTGCGTGATCTCCGGAAAGGCAACCTCACTGCGGCTCTTTCCGGTGGTTTCCTTCGCAAAGAATGGAACTCGCCAATGGTACTGCTGGGGAGAGAGCGATGTTTCAACCGCCTTGGTTGGCGTTGATCCGGGAGCATACCAGGCGTCCCACCGGAGCGCGCCCACCAGAGGCCGGTCCGTGCGCGCAGCTACCTGCTTGGCGGCGAGGGCGCGCGTAACCGTATAGCTAAGGGCTCCAGCTGAGCCCAGGGCCAGGAACAATCGTCGTGTCAGCATCTTCGAGCGCTCGCCGTTGTTTTCCCAAACATCCTGTTGATTCTCTTCAAAAACGCCCTAATGATCAACTGACAGTGCGGCTAATGATGGGCCAAACTTTTTCTGCGCGATGAGCTTAGATTGGCTAAAACCAGTCGATGTTGATTGCAACGCACAGGGACCGTGTTTGATGCAGCTGGTTGCATGGGAAAATGAATCTACGGCGATTTGCGATCGCATCCGGAGCAGCCGTGGAGCGCTCAAGATCGTCCTCAAGACCAAGGATGATCCGTTTTTCCTTGCGGATTGGGTGGACCATCACAGGAAGATCGTGGGCGACGCGAACCTGATCATTTTCGACAATGGATCTGCCGACAGCAAGGTCTTGTCGGTTTACGAAGAGCTGGGGCCGGACTTGCTGATCGCGAGCTTCGGCGGATTTCACAACAATCTGCACAATCCCAAAAACTTCGAGGAACTGTACGCCAGCCTGTCGGCTTCTTCCGATTTCCATTGCTTCCTGGATACGGACGAGTTTCTGGCGTTCTATGATGGCGAGCGCTTCACGAGCGACGCTTCGATATTGCGTCACCTGAACGACAATGAAGGTGGTGCGTTTATCCCATCGACCTGGCTGTACAACGCGCCTTCCTATCGCGACAGGATGTTGTGCGGTACCGATTTGGGCACGCTCCGCAATGGCCTCACCTGGGGCAAGCCTTTGATCCGCTCGGCTGCCGCGCCTTTCTCGGGAGAGGTGAATCACAACTGCCAGATCGCCAAGGGAAAGAAGGCGCCCGCGCCGTTGTTCGGATTTTTCCTGCTGCATATGGCGACCTTGTCGCCCGCGCAGAGGATCCGCGCCAATCTGAACAAGCTGATTGCCCGCGGATTCATGCAACGCGGGGACTCCGTCGAGAAAGTGTTGGAACGGGATATATCGCGAGCGACAGAGAACGAGAAGCTGTACGTGACCGAGATCAAGCGGATGCTCTCTCTTCGGGAAGACCGCGGTCCCGAGACGGCTCCCTTGGGAACGGGGTCGATGCGAATTGACCAGTCGGGCAAAGTTGAATTTGCGTCGCCCGCCGAGGAGCGCGTCTTTGCCGAGTTCGCTGCATCCTTCGACGCGCTATGCGCGCAAACGCTGCCTTCCTGAGGTTGGATCCGGCTGCTTTGTCGGGGCATTGCCGCCCTGAACGCTCAGGCGGCAAGCCATGGTGCAACGTCGCCTTCGACGTCGGTCGGGAGAGCTCGCCGGTTAGGACGGCTCTCCGCTGAACGACTGCAATATGGCTTCGGCAGCATCTCTTTTCGCAAGCGGCATGAAGAACGACATGTCGCCGGCCGTCGCAATTTCGCGAGCGATCTCCCTTACGCAGTGATAGGCGGGGCGAGAGCTGAAGTCGTGCATGCCGATGATTGCAGTCGGGCTGCAGTGCAGGACGATCTGGGCGAAGCATGCGACCCTGAAACGACCGTCGACGAGATACAGGTCAGCATCGGCGCTTTGCGGCGTTTTCCAGATGGTCGAGTGATAGTCCGGCCAACGCGGCTTTGTTGACGGGTCAACCGGGAAACCCCAATCGCCGGTCCGTCCGATGTCGATGAACGTCAAATGAGGTTTCGTACGAGCCGAGGCGCAAGCACGATCGACCTGATCCAGCCAGTCCTGTGAGGAATCGATGGACAGTATCGAGTTCGTGACATGCTTTGATGCGATGACCGTACTTCCGCCGGTTCCGAATTCGACGTAATCGCGGCTATTTCTCACAAACGACAAGAACAGTTCCGCTTCTTCCCGCGACATTCTTGGTAGCAATTGAGGTCTCCTCCATGTTGCAGCCCCTGGGACAATTTCTCCTCACCGGGGGCGTTGGACGTGTCTGATGCCAGCACGTCCTTGCATCTTCAGGCCGCGTTGCAGTTCATCAACGCCAACTCATCGACGCCAAGTCATGATCGCCGAGGCCTGCATCCCTGCACCCGATCGGCCGGACATATTCCGGCCGAGAGATGTTCCGCAAGTCCCACGATGGTCGGCGCTGTCACCGTCGCTGATGATCCGCCGTGATCGGCGACTACTGGTTCAGGCCGACGCGCTCCACCTTGTAGCCGCCCTCCAGGATGGCGCGCCACCAGGGTTGCTCGTCGACATACCAGCGCACGGTCTTGGCGATGCCGGTCTCGAAATTCTCCTCGGCGCGCCAGCCGAGCTCGGTCTCGAGCTTGGTGGCGTCGATGGCGTAGCGGCGGTCGTGGCCGGGGCGGTCGGCGACGAAATTGATCAGCCGGCGGCGCGGGCCTGCCGCGGCCGGCACGACCTCGTCGAGCAGGTCGCAGATGCTCTCGACCACGTGCAGGTTGGTGCGCTCGTTGCGGCCGCCGACATTGTAGGTCTCGCCGACCTCGCCGCGCTCCAGCACCAGCGTCAGCGCCTTGGCGTGATCCTCGACGAACAGCCAGTCGCGAATGTTCTTGCCGTCGCCATAGACCGGCAGCGGCTCGCCGGCGAGCCCCTTGATGATCATGTGCGGGATCAGCTTTTCCGGGAAGTGATAGGGGCCGTAATTGTTGGAGCAGTTGGTCACCAGGGTCGGCAGCTCGTAGGTCTCACGCCAGGCCCGCACCAAATGATCGGACGACGCCTTGCTGGCCGAATAGGGCGAGTTCGGCGCATACGCCGTGGTCTCGGTGAACAGCCCTTCGTCGCCGAGCGAACCGAACACCTCGTCGGTCGAGATATGCAGGAAGCGGAAGCGGTCGCGCTTCTCGGGCGAGAGCGAACGCCAGTGGCGCAGCGTCTCCTGCAGGATCGTGAAGGTGCCGACGATGTTGGTCTGGATGAATTCGCCGGGGCCGTCGATCGAGCGGTCGACATGGCTTTCCGCGGCAAGGTTCATCACCGCATCGGGCTGATATTTCTCGAACAGCCGACGCAGGTTCTGCGCCTCGCAGATGCATGCCTTCTCGAAAGTGTAGTTCAGGCTTTCGGCGGCGCGGGGCAGCGAGGCCAGGTTTGCCGCATAGGTCAGCTTGTCGATATTGACGACGCGGGCGTGGGTGTCTCGCAGCAGGTGGCGGACCACGGCGGAGCCGATGAAGCCGGCGCCGCCGGTGACGAAGATCGTCGATCCCTTAAACCGCATGTTTGAATACCTCCGCCGCGCGCGGCTCGCCGTGGAATGAGCGGTAGACCGACAGCAGGTACTCGCCGTAGCTGCTCTTGGCGGTCTTCTGTGCGACCCTCGCGAAGGCTTCGAGCGAGATGTAGCCCTGGCGCAGCGCGATCTCCTCGGGGCAGGCGATGCGCAGGCCCTGACGCTGCTCCAGGATCTGGACGAAATGGCTGGCTTCGACCAGCGAGGAATGGGTGCCGGTGTCGAGCCAGGCAAAGCCGCGGCCGAGCACCTCGACATAGAGGTCGCCGCGTTCGAGATAGGCCTTGTTGACGTCGGTGATCTCGATCTCGCCGCGCGGCGATGGCCTGATGCCCGCCGCGATGTCGACCACATCATTGTCATAGAAGTAGAGGCCGGTGACCGCGACGTTGGATTTCGGCCGCTTCGGCTTCTCTTCGATCGACAATGCCCGGCCGGTGCCGTCCAGCTCGATCACGCCGTACTGTTCAGGCGCGTTCACGACGTAGCCGAACACGGTGGCGCCTTTCTTGCGGATCGAGGCGGACGACAGCATGCTCGGCAGGCCGTGGCCGTAGAAAATGTTATCCCCTAACACAAGGGCAACAGAGTCATCACCGATGAAGTCGCGTCCGACGATGAAGGCGTCGGCAAGGCCCCGCGGGGTCTCCTGCGTGGCATAGGCGAACCGAACACCCATCTCGCTGCCATCGCCGAGCAAGCGCTGGAACAGCGGCTTGTCCTGCGGCGTGGAAATGATCAGGATATCGCGGATTCCGCCCAGCATCAGCGTCGACAGCGGATAGTAGATCATCGGCTTGTCGAACACGGGCAGCAGTTGCTTGGAGACGACTGTCGTCACCGGATAGAGGCGCGAGCCGGTGCCACCGGCAAGGATAATGCCTTTCATGGTCCCTCACAATTTGACTATCAGAACATAACATATAGCGTGCGCTGCACAAGTTTGTTATGAGATGGAAATTAACATTTCAAGCGCGTCAAACTGGAACAAATGTTAGATGAACGTCATCAAGACCGAGCTTCCTGAAGTCCTGATCGTCGAGCCGAAGCTGTTCGGCGACCAGCGCGGCTTCTTCCTCGAGACCTACCAGTCTCCGCGTTATGTCGAGCACGGCATCACGCGTCCGTTCGTGCAAGACAACATGTCCCGCTCGGCCTATGGCGTGCTGCGCGGGCTGCATCTGCAAAACCCGGTCACCCAGGGCAAGCTCGTCTCCGTGCTGCGCGGCAAGGTGCTGGACGTTGCCGTCGACGTGCGCGTCGGCAGTCCGAATTTCGGCAAGCATGTCGCGGTCGAATTGAGCGAGGAGAACCGCCGACAATTATGGGTGCCGCGCGGCTTCGCCCACGGCTTCGTGGTGCTCTCGGAGACCGCCGACTTCTTCTACAAATGCGATGATTTCTACAGCCCCAAGGACGAGCTCTCGATCCGGTGGGATGATCCCGCGATCGGGATCAAATGGGGCGTCGACAAGCCACAGCTGTCGGCCAAGGATGCGGACGCGCCGCTCCTCGCCGACGCCAGCAACCTTCCGACCTATGGACAAATCTGATGCGGATCTTGTTGACGGGAACACGCGGCCAGGTTGGCAGTGCGCTCAAGCCTTTGCTGGAAAGCCACGGCACGATCATCGCGCCACCCACCGCGGAGTTCGATCTGTCGAAGCCGGAGATGCTGACGAGCCAACTTGAGAGTTTGAAGCCCGATCTCATCATCAATCCGGCGGCCTATACCGCCGTCGATCGCGCCGAGGACGAACGCGAGCTGGCGTTCCTGGTCAACGCGAAGGGACCTGAAGCGATCGCCAAATGGGCTGCGGCGAACGGCGTGCCGCTGGTGCATTTCTCCACGGACTACGTCTTCAATGGTTCGGGCGACAGGCCGTGGCGCGAGGACAGCCCGACCGAACCGCTGTCGGTCTACGGCGCCAGCAAGCTTGCCGGCGATGTCGCGATCCAGGCGGCAGGCGGGGCGCATCTGATCGCGCGCACCTCATGGGTTTATGCCGCAAAGGGCACGAATTTCCTGCGCACCATCGCGCGGCTCGCGGGCGAGCGTAAGGAGCTGCGGATCGTGGCCGATCAGATCGGTGCGCCGACCACGGCATCAGCGATCGCCGGTGCGGTCGCCGGCATCGTCCTGCCGAACCTCACCACGTTGCACGATCAGCTCGTGCGCCGGGGAGGTGTCGTCAATCTCGTCTGCGCCGGCGAAACCAGCTGGCATGGCTTCGCAACCGCCATTGTCGGCGGGCTGAGGTCTCGCGGCGTCACGCTGGCGGTCGAGAACATCGCTCCGATCGCAGCGGCCGATTTTCCGACCAAGGCGGTGCGTCCGGGCAATTCGCGGCTGGATCTGTCGCGGCTGAAGGCGCAGTTCGGCGTGGCGATGCCGACCTGGCAGGAAGCGCTGGCGCGCGAACTGGATGCATTTGTCCAGCTTGGCGCGCCCGCCCACGCTTAAGGCGGCTTCGGAAGCGGATGCCGGTGCGCGTGCAGAAAACGCGTCAGACAAGAAGAGAGCCTTGGTCCTGATTTGATCAGAACCAAGGCTCCAGGATCCGGCCGGCGGCTATCGCCGCCGGGCGCGAGCGCTCAACGCGGCCGACCGATGCTGTCGTAGGTGAAGCCGTGTGCGGCCATCTCGTCCGGACGGTAGATGTTGCGCAGGTCGACGACGACCGGATGCTTCATCTCCTGCTTGATGCGCTTGAGATCGAGCGCGCGGAACTGGCGCCACTCGGTCACGATGACAAGCGCATCGGCCTGGCGCGCGCATTCATAGGCATCCTTGCAGTACTCGATTTCGGGCAATTCCTTGCGCGCCTGCTCCATGCCGATGGGATCGTAGGCTCGAACCTTGGCGCCGAAGTCGATCAGGCCGTTGATCAGCGGGATCGAGGGCGCCTCGCGCATGTCGTCCGTATCGGGCTTGAAGGTCAGGCCGAGCACGCCGATGGTCTTGCCGCGCAGCTCGCCGCCGAGCACGTTGGCGACCTTGCGCGCCATCGCGCGCTTGCGGTTGTCGTTCGCGGTCAGCGTGGCCTCGACGATTTTCAGCTGGACGTCGTGGTCGAGCGCGGTCTTGAACAGCGCACGGGTGTCCTTCGGGAAGCAAGAGCCGCCGAAGCCTGGGCCTGCATGCAGGAATTTTGTGCCGATGCGGTTGTCCAGGCCAATGCCGCGCGCGACCTCCTGGACATTGGCGCCGGCTTTTTCCGAGAGATCGGCGATCTCGTTGATGAAGGTGATCTTGGTCGCCAGGAACGCGTTGGCGGCGTATTTGATCATTTCAGCCGTGCGTCGCGCGGTATAGAGGATCGGCGCCTGGTTCAGGTAGAGCGGGCGATAGACTTCGCCCATCACCCTCTTGGCCCGATCGTCCTCGGTGCCGACGACGATGCGGTCGGGATGGCGAAAATCCTGGATCGCCGCGCCCTCGCGCAGGAACTCGGGGTTCGAGGCGACCACGACGTCGGCCGCGGGGTTCGTCTCGCGGATGATGCGCTCAACCTCGTCGCCGGTGCCGACCGGCACGGTCGACTTCGTCACCACGACGGTGAACTTCTTGAGCGCCGCGCCGATCTCCTTGGCGGCAGCGTAGACGTAGGACAGGTCGGCGTGGCCATCGCCGCGGCGCGAGGGTGTGCCGACCGCGATGAACACGGCATCAGCATCCGCGACCGCGCCCGCGAGCTCCGTCGTGAAGGTCAGCCGTCCGGCCGCGGCGTTGGTCTCGACGAGCTTATCGAGGTCAGTTTCGTAGATCGGGATCTTGCCGCGCTTCAGGGCTTCGATCTTGCCGGCGTCCTTGTCGACGCAAACGACCTGGTGGCCGAAATCGGCAAAACACGCTCCGGATACGAGACCTACATATCCCGTTCCAACCATTGCAATCTTCATGAATCCGCTCGTCGATCAGTGTGGAGAGGAGGAGTTAGCACTAGCACAATTGGCGCCGATAACGCCAAGTTTTATAGCGGATAGTTTGTGTTGGAGGTCGGCGGCTTTTTGTGCAAACGGTGATCGCCTCGGTGCAGCTGAGCGCCCGCTGGTCACCTCGGGCGCACCATGGACACATTCTCAACTTGAAATCGACCGACAATCGAGCTGCCGTTTGAGGGTGGACATGAGCATGAAGACGATTGGCAAGCAGAAGCCCTCAGGAGCTGAATACGCGTCGTTGCAAACGCAGTTCTCCAGATCCGATCGCACGACGTTTTCCGGGTTTGTCTATGATCGCGCCGATCTCGGCCGACGCTACACCGTCGACCTGCTCGTCGACGGCGAGCCATACATGTCATCATTGTGTGACGAGTTCGTAACAGAGCTTGCCGACGCCGGGATCGGTGACGCTCGATTTGGCTTTACCTTCAACGTGCAGGATCAGGTCAGCGCGAACGCCGGGATCATTGAGGCAAGGCTGGCAAATATCGGCACTCCCGTCGGTGCTCCAATTCGCTGCGATGTCGCTGCGCCGGAAGCGCGATGGCACCGGATCGGTGATATCGAGTGGGTCGGAGGTCTGCGCTTCGAAGGCTGGCTTGCTCAGGACATCGACGAGGACATCGAAATCCTGATCGCGCAACGTCCGGTGATGACCGTGAAGCCGACCGGGTGGACCAACGTTGCGCGGGGCGGCGAGTTCGGCGTCGGCCGCCGGATCGATTTTCATCTGCCCGAGCATTTTGCGGACGGTCGCATGCGTGGACTATCCGCGCGGACGATTTCGGGACGGAGCCTGATCTCGGAGCCGATTTCCTTCGTCGCTTTCGATCGCGGATTGGAGCAGACGCTCGCGGATCTCGGGCGCTGGGAGAGCGAGCGGCTTCGTGGAGAGCTGTTCGACCGGGTGCTGCCGGCCTCGCTGCCGTTTCACGCCTATCGCGGCTGGAAAGAGCGCTTCTCGCCGACGACGCAATCCGAACAGTCTGATGTTGCATCCGAGGCGGCAGTCGTCCTGATCGGCGATGTCAGGGTGGACGAGAGCATCGAAAGCCTCGAAGCCCAACAGCACTCCGCCTGGTCGGCGGTGTCCCTGCCGGCGCGGGCGTTCAGTCAATTCGATCCAAAAGCAGCGCGCGAGTTTGTCGAGGGCGATGCCGCCGGCGGCGCGTTCTTTGTGTTTTGTCTGAGCGGAACGATCCTCACGCACGACGCCTTGCAGCGCTTCGCCGATCTATTCGCGTCCGAACCCGGCTGCGATCTCGTCTATGGCGACGTCGAAGTTGCTGCGGGCGCCGGCGCTGTCTGGCCGCTGGCGTTTTCGGCGTTCGATCTCGAGCGCGCGCTCGAGCAGGGCTATGGGGCGTATTGTTTTGCGGTGCGCCGGGAACGTGCCCTGGAAGCGCTGCGATCGGCGACGTCGCTCTACGACATCTTCCTCTGCTGCGCGGAGCCGGATCGAACCTATCATCTTCCGGGATCGGTTGCGGCATTGCCGCGGATCGATGCAGCGGCCGCCACCGCCGAACTGGTCGCCGCAAGCAAGGCGTATTTTGCCAGGGCCGGCATCGAGGCCAATGTCGAGCCGCGAAAAGCGGGTCTTCTTCCAGCCGCTCGGGTCAAGCGCGCCGTCGATTGGAACGAGCGCACCACCATCATCATCCCGACCAGAAATCACGCCGAGCTGCTCAAGCGATGCATCGAGACCGTCATGCCAGCGGCAAATGAGACGAACGCCCGGATCCTCGTCGTCGACAACAGCTCGACCGAGCCGGAAACGCTGGACTATCTGGAGAGCCTCTCGCAGGAAATCGACGTCATCTCGGTCGAGGGGCCCTTCAACTTCGCATTCATCAACAACGCCGCCGTCGCTTGCGTCGATACCGAGAACATCTGCTTTCTCAACAATGACGTCGAGGCGCTCGACGACAGCTGGCTGGCGGAGATGCTGTGGCGGCTCGCCGCTCCCGATGTCGGAGCCGTCGGTGCAAAGCTGCTCTGGCCGAGCAGCGTCGTGCAGCACGGTGGAGTGGTGCTGGGGGCCAATTTCTCGGCCGCGCACGCCTTCAACGACCGGATGGATGGTGATCCCGGCTATGGCGATCTGCTTCAGGTGGCGCACGAATGCTCGGCGGTGACGGGCGCGTGCCTCTTGATGCGCAAGCGCGATTTCGTGGCCGTCGGCGGCATGGACGAGATCCGCTTTCCGATCACCTTCAACGATATCGATTTGTGCCTGAAGCTGCGCCAGCTCGGAAAGCGGATCGTGTTCACGCCGGACGCGAAACTCGTTCATCTGGAGTCGGCAAGCCGCGGTCGCGATTCCGCGCCGGATCGCAGGGCACGCTTCAGGCGCGAGTTGTCGATCCTGCGCGCGAAATGGGGAGATGTGCTGCTCGACGATCCCTATTACAGCCCGCTGCTGGGGCTGGATTCGACGCCGTTCTCCTCGCTCGCATGGCCGCCGCGATCATGGAAGCCGCGTGCCAACCTGCCGCCGGTGTCGACCGCTCCTCCGATCGGGTTGTAGCAGGACGTCCTCGACCGCCCAGTCGCGTACGGCAGCAATCGTTGCATCGGCATCAAAGCCTGGCTGCAGCTTCAGGTCCGTGCTGCGGCCACGCCCCGGAGGCGTCGGGCTCCATTCCGTCGCGGCGATCGGCAGCCCGGTTGCCAGTAGCGCTTCCACCAATGGATGACCAAATGCTGGTTCGCCGATGTCGAGAACCAATTTCGTGATGCCGTGACCTTCGATGAGCGTGGCGACGTCGTCGACGGCAATATCGCCGGTGACGATCACATTCGTGCGCTGCATCAGCTTGAGATCGTCGAGCGTACTCCCCAGCACGACGATCTCGATGTCTTCGTCGGCGTCGGCCAGTTGATCGCTCAACGCTCGTATGAAGCGAAATTCCGCGGCGCTGGTGTGCAGGACCAGCAGGCCGAGACGCGCGGGGCCGCTCACCTCGGGATACAGCGCCGGCGGCACGGGCGGGTCGCTCAGCCTCACGACTTGCAGGCCGAGAACGGCTTCCGAAAAGGCTGCGCCGTCGTCATCGATCGCAGTCACGCGCCGCGCTTCGGCGACCAGGCTTGTCCAGTCCGGATGAACGCCCGATCCGACCGCCGCGCGCATTGCAAGCGCGGTGTCGGTGATCAGGAGGTCGTAGGCAAAGTGTTGCGTGAGCTGCGCCAGACATGCGCCGGGAATGCGGTTCGGCTCCGCAATCTCGAGCGACCGGATTCCGAGATCGGCGAGAAACCTCAGAAGAGCTTCGCGATCCTCAGGCGTCGCAACGTCGAGTGCGATCGACTGCGGCGCTCCGCCATCCGGATCAAACACCGTAGCCAGCTGGCGTTGTCCCTCGGAGCGGATCTGCACGACCAGACCGTGCTGATCCTCTGCAGTCAGCTGCCGGCAGCGCCTGATGGCGATTGCGCGGCCGGCCGACGAGCCGCAGAGGATGACAGATGGGCCGGCGGCGACCTGCTGGCTCGCGAGCAGCTTGAGCTCAAGTGCCGCGCGGCAATCGCGGAGTGGATCGGCAAGCAGGAATGCGGCGCAGTCCGTCGCATAGCGCCGGTAACGGTGTTCGAGAACGCGAAGATTTCGCATCACGAGCGAACGCTTCTCGCCCAGAAACGAGCGCGAGCCCTCGTGTCCGACAAAGACCGAAGGAATGCAGACGTTGCGGAAGCCGGCCTCCGCCGCGCGCAGGCAGAAGTCGACGTCTTCGAGATAGCCGCGATAGAAGTCGTCGGAGAGCTCGCGCACGGCGTCGAGGCATTCGCGGGTAATGTAGAGGCAGAACCCGATGCCGTTGGGGATGTCGATCGCAATCCCGGAATTGGCTCTGCCTGCAAGTTCGCCCAGCAATTCGATTTCGCCGGCCGCGGGCAGGGGATTTGACCGGTTCGGGATTGGAAAACTGGTGTATTCGCCGTTGTTCGACAGCGGGGTCGCCGTGCCCACCCTCGGCGTCGATTGCACCGCGCTGCGCAGGCGTTGCAGCGCGTATTTCGGCACGATCGTGTCCGAGTTCAGCAGCACGACGTCGCCGGCGCCGGTCTCGCCGAGCGCGCGGTTGACCGCACCGACAAAGCCGAGATTGTGCTCGTTGGTCAGGAGCCGGATGCGGAATTCGGCGGCGAGCTCGTTGAGCAGGCGCTTGATGTCGGGCTCGGGCGACGCATCGTCCACGACGACGATGGTCGAGCCCGGCGTGCAGGCGAGCGCATTCAACGCGCTGTCGATGCAGGCTCGCGTTGCGGCGAGATCCCCATATACCGGGATGATGATGGTGAGCGGAGAAGGTTCGCCGTTTCGAAGGCGAGCCGGCCGGCGTGGTGCGGCCCGGTGATCCGGAACGCGGTTGGCCGGGAGTTGAACACTTGCGATCACCCGGTCCGCCTGCGTGATCTGCAGGCGCTGCGAGGTCGCGGACGCGGGCCGGATCAGACGGAAGCTCGCAGCCTGTCGCCCGTCACGCGCGAATCTGTGGCGTGGATCGGCGGGAAGCTGGATCGTGCTGGATTGATCCGCCTGCGCCAGCGAAAGGTGCGGGTCGCCCGGCCCGCGCCACGTCACCCATCCCTTCACCTCTTCGTCCAGAAAGTCGATGCGGGCGCAGCTGTCCTGGCCGCTCTGTTCGAGCAGCAGCAGGGCGGCCCTGACCGAATCCGGATCGTCGTCACGCCGCGTGACGCTTCGCGCCGCCTCGATCTGCTGAAGGTCGTCGCCCCAAGCCATCATTCGCCGGGCAGCGACCAGATCGTCCGGCTCGAGCTCGAGCGCCCTCGCGACGCCGGCGATGGCCGCATCCCTGAGGTCGAGATGAAACAGCGCTTCCGCGCGCAGCAGATGGGCGCGGGCGCCCGGATGCGGCAGGATCCGGCAGCGGCGGTCGGCGAGCGCGAACGCCAGGCGGAAATCACGCGCCTCGAGCGCCCCGACAGCGGCCCGCTCGAGATCGACGTGGTGGAGCGTTTTGGACGTAAAGGCGATCCTGCGCGCGTCGGCGGTCAAGTGGCGCCCTTATCTGCCCGCATGGTCAGCCTGCCGTCTTGACGGCGCCCTGCCGGCTCCGGAACACGCGCACCCGTCCCTCGAGGCGGGGTCCGTCCTGGTGCGGCATCGGAGTGGCGGGTTCGACCCGCCTCGGCTGCTGGGGCGCGAGAGGGGCCGCCTGCACCCGGCGCTCCTCGAGATTGAGCTTGAGGCCCACCAGCGGTTCCCGTCCGGAAGGACCCGACACCACAATACGGTTCCCGGTGACCCGCAGGGTCGGAGCTCCCAGGAAGATGGTTTCAGCCGCGATGGCGTAGCGATCCGCGCCGGGACCCGAGGCCTCCAGCGAGAACCCCGTGATGGCCAATGCGCGTCCCCGGGTTCCGGCAAAGGTTCCGAGAGGAACGAACTGGTTGTCGCCCCGCTGCGGCCTGGCGAACTTGACGGCGTATTGCAGGTGGAGATCGTGCGGCTTGTTGGGCCATTCGAGGGAAATTCCCTCGATCCGGGCCGGCGCGGACGGTCCGGCAATCCAGACATTCGAGCCGACGGTCACGTCGCCCAGACCCGCGACATGCGCGAGCAGCTTGAGGTCGCTCAACTTGCCGGGTCCAGCCTCCGGCTCGAACATGTCGAATGGCTGGCCGGCCGGCTGCTCAGCCGGCTGTCCCTGGGTCAGCGGCTCGATCTTGATATTGGCGGCGGTCGACCCGCCGACGCGCCCCGCCGTGACCTCGACGATCAGGCGGCTCGGTCGGGCGACCGACACGACCAGCGCGGTCTCGGGCGCGAACAGGGTTCCATTGACCACGTCCGGTCCGGTAATGATATTACAATTGTTAAGACTGGCGCGATCCGCGTATACGCGCACCACCGGAGGTGACACCTTATCATCTGCGCCATTGTATCGAACCAGGAAGAGACCCCGTGCCAGATCAATGGTTTTCTGCTGAATCTGTTCGTTCATTGTCGCCTGCGAGCCTAACGGAATGGATTGATAAGTCTCCCGCAGTGTGCCCCAAAAATCTGTGTGATAGAAGGGGGCTTAATGTTAATCCGGTAAGATAGTTTTGCCCGCCAATCGATGACATACCGCCGGTGATGATGCAGACCCTGACCCCAATCGAAGACCGCGCGGCCGGGGGGCGCGCTCGCCCGCCAATGAACGTCCTGTTCGTCCACAATAACTTTCCGGCCCAGTACCGCCACATTGCGCGTGCGCTCGCAGAGCAGCCCGGCAACAGGGTTGTTGCGGTCGGTTCATCGACCGCGAGCACGACGCCGGATATCCGGCTGCTCAAATATTCGACGACCAAGACGGATTCCGCGGTCGTCCATCCGTTTGCCCGGCGCTTCGATGTCGAATCGCGGCGTGCCGAAGAGGTTCTGTACGCGCTGTCGTCGCTGTCGGGGCAGGGCTTCGTGCCCGACCTAATCTTCGCGCATCCCGGTTGGGGCGAGACGCTGCCGCTGCGCACGATGTTTCCGCGCGCGCGGATCATCCTCTATTGCGAATTCTACTACGGTGCCGAGGGCAGGGACGTCGGCTTCGATCCCGAATTTCCCATGACCGGCCTTGATGGCAATGTCGCGCTCCATCTGAAGAATGCGACCACGCTGCTGGCGCTCACGGAATGCGACACGGGCGTCTCGCCGACGCCATGGCAGAGGTCGACCTTTCCCGCCGAGTTTCAGAGCAAGATCGAGGTGATCCACGAGGGCGTCGACACCGACGAGGTGAAGCCCAACCCGGTCGCGCGGTTTCAGCTTCCGAACGGTGCGACGCTGTCGGCGGACGACGAAGTGATCACCTACGTCTCGCGCAACCTCGAGCCGGTGCGCGGATTCCATATCTTCATGCGGTCCCTGCCGAGGATCCTCGCCGCGCGGCCGAATGCGCAGGTTGTGATCGTCGGCGGCAGCGGGACATCCTACGGCGCGAACCCACCCAAGGGTTCGAGCTGGAAGTCGATGTTCCTCGACGAGATCAAGTCGGACATCGACCTTCGCCGGCTGCATTTCCTCGGCCGGATTCCTCGGAAACCGTATCTCGAACTGCTGCAGATTTCCTCGGTGCACGTCTATCTGACCTATCCCTTCGTGCTGTCCTGGTCGCTGCTGGAGGCGATGAGCGCGGGATGTGCGGTGGTGGCATCCGACACCGCCCCGCTTCGCGATATCATCTCGGACGGCAACGGCCTGCTGGTGCCGTTTTTTGATATTGATGCGCTGTCGGATCAGGTAGTCTCGGTGCTGTCACGGCCCAAGGCCTTCAAGAAGATGCGGATGAAGGCGCGCAGCTTCGTGCGGGACAATTACGACGCAAAGCGGGTCTGTCTGCCGCGGATGCTGACGCTCGTTGATGAAGGTGTCCTCCCGCGCACGCACGGGGGATAACGCCAGGAGTTTGCGATGCCGCTTGTCATCTCGGTTGCCCAGCGCAAGGGCGGGGTCGGAAAGACGACCCTTGCGGTCTTGCTGGCCGCAGAACTGGATCGGCGCACGGGCGTGGTGGGACTGGTCGACGCCGACTCGCAGGCGTCCGCGTGTCACTGGGCCGAGCCCGGCAATCTGTCGTTCCCCGTCTACCAGCTTGATCCGGAAACCCGGCCGGTCGCCGAATGGGCCAAGCTGATGCGCCAGATCCCGCATCAGATCATCGTGGTGGACTCCGCGCCGAACGATCGGGTGCTGGGCGCCGTGCTCGCGGTCGCAAATATCGTGCTGATGCCGTGCACGCCGTCCGGCCTTGACATCGAGGCCACCGCGCGGACGCTCGACATCGTGCGGGAGGTGCGTGCCACGCGGCGAACGGCGCTCCGTGCCATGATCGTGCCGAACCGCGTCGACCAGCGCACGCTCGAAGGCCAGCAACTGATCGAGGAACTGGATACGCTCGACGAAGAGATCGGGCCGATGATCGGCAGCCGCTCGGCCTATGTTCGCGCCGTCGCCTTGGGGCAATCGGTCGCCGATTTCGCCGGCGGCACCCCCGCGGATCTCGAGATCAAGATGCTCGCCGATCTCGTCATGAGCTGGTGCGGGATCGCGCCCAGGCAACGGGTGACGATTTAACAGAGCGCGCCGGCCGCTTCACGTCAGGCTAACCATGCCGGCATGGAAGCAAGCAGTTCCACGCTGCAACAGCCCTTGATTTGATGACGGCGTCTGATGGCGGCATCCGCGGAAACCGGGGAAAGAGCCAAAAAGCACAACAACGCTGCGATCTGTTGATCTTCGCGCGTTATCATTTGACAGCCTAGAGCTGGTCGGCGCGGGAACCTGCCCTGGTTAACAAATTGCGTACGCGCACCCTCGCATTTGAAGCAAATGCCGCCGCGCGCTTGAGCCCAAGCTCAAGACATTTCCCGTACATGCTTCCCGTCACTGTGGGGAGTGAAGAATGTACAACGTCAAGAGAGTGATGGCTCTGGTTCTGGCCGTCCTTGCGCTCGGGACAAGCGCACAGAACACCCAGGCTGGAATGGTCGGCTTCCCGCTGCCGCTGCGCGGCGTGATCGAGAAGATCCGCTTCAGCGAGCCGACGCTGGCGCCGATGGCCTATACCATGTTCTGCATGCGCTATGCCGACGAGTGCAAGCCGAAAACCCGCGCCCGGATGGTGTTCCGCGGCGGCGCCACACGCCTGACCAAGCAGCGCATCGCCGACCTGATCGAGGTCAACGCGTCGGTCAATCGCAGCATCGCGCCGCAGCGCAACGAGCGCGGCCTTGCCGGCGAGGAATGGTTGATCAATCCGGCGCGCGGCGATTGCAACGACTACGCGGTCAGCAAGCGCCACGAACTGCTGGCGCGCGGCTGGCCGATGCGCGACCTTCTGCTGAGCGAGGTCGTGACCTCCTCCGGCGAGCATCATCTCGTGCTGGTGGTCCGCGCCAAGGGTGGAGACATCGTGCTCGACAATCTGAATGCGCAGATCCGCAGCTGGTCGCAGGCGCGTTATCGTTGGGTCAGGATGCAGACCCCGGCGAACCCCGACCACTGGGCCGGCGTTGTGCAGGCCGGCGCCTGAATTTCTGAACGAGCCCCATCGATCGAACGTGGCGCGGCGAGACATTTCGCCGCGCCATTTTTCGCATCAGCGACGATCGTCAGCGCGCTGCGACGACATTACCGGAACGATTGGAGGCATCGACGGTTGATCCCGGTCCAACCTATCGAGGCATCGACATGAAGCTGGCCGGCCTTGTCACAACAGCGGCGCTGGTCGTCGCCACCGCCCCGGCGCTTGCACAGGGCACCGGACAGACCACGCAGGGCGCAACGCGCTATTCGATCGATGGACCGGGCGGTGGTGTTCCGACATCGCGGCCGCAGGCGACCCGGCCGGTCCCGCCGGCAACACCGGCTTACCCTTACGGGAGACCGTCGCGGCACGGGCCGCCGGTCGGGCAACGGACCAACGTGCCGCTCGGGTCGCGCTAACCGTCGCTTCGGCTGCAAATCCGTTCGGTCTTAACGCTATTCCTATCGTCATTTTGCCGCCTCGGACGGAATGTCGTACCCATGCGGCCGTTGCGTCAGTTGAGACGCAGGATTTGTCGCGCGAGGACGACAGTTTCAAATGGCGAGCAGGGGTTCGATCCTCATCACGGGCGGCGCGGGATATATCGGATCCCATTGCGCCAAGGCGGTTGCCGAGGCCGGGTTTCTGCCGGTCGTCTACGACAATTTGTCCACCGGTCACCGTGATTTCGTGCGATGGGGGCCGCTCGTGATCGGCGACGTCGCCGACCACGACAAGATCGCCGCCACTATCGGCGAGCACAAAGCGCTTGCGGTGATGCATTTCGCTGCGTTCAGTGCGGTCGGCGAGTCCGTGGCGGATCCGCAGAAGTACTTCAGCAATAACGTTGCCGGCACGCTCGGCCTGCTGCGCGGCATGCGTGAGGCGGGCTGCGACCGCCTGGTTTTTTCCAGCACCGGCGCGGTCTATGGCAACGCCGGCCGCGATCCAATTCCCGAGAGTGCCGCAGGTCCGACCGTCAATCCCTACGGCCGCTCCAAATTCATGATCGAGCAGATCCTGGCCGACTATCGCGCGGCCTATCGGTTCAACTCGGTCTGCCTGCGCTATTTCAATGCCTGCGGCGCCGACGCCTCCGTCACCATCGGCGAACTTCGCGATCCCGAGACGCATTTGATTCCGCGCGCGCTGATGGCGCTGCTGGGGCACGTGCCGGACTTTGCGATCTTCGGCGAAGATTATGACACGCCTGATGGCACCGCGGTGCGCGACTACATTCATGTCGACGATCTCGCGAGCGCCCATATCGCGGCGCTCGAGCTGCTGCTGAGGGGTGACGCCGGCGGCGTGTTCAATCTCGGCACCGGCACCGGCTATTCGGTGCGCCAGGTGCTCGATGCGATCCGCGCCGAGACCGGTGAAGCGGTGCCGAGCGTCGTGCGCGAGCGCCGGGCCGGCGATCCGCCGATCCTGGTGGCCGATCCCTCCAGGTCGGAGCGCGGCCTCGGCTTCAAGGCCAGCCGGTCCGATCTCGGCTACATCATTCGCTCGGCCTGGGCCTGGCATCAGAAGGCGCATCCGCGCCGGCGTAGAGCATGATCCGGAAAAGTGCGCAGCGGTTTTCCCTCGCGACAAACGCGGAACGCGTTTGCGCGGAGATCATGCTCAAATATCGATCAAGCCGCGAGAGGCTCAATTCAATGTGATGTAGTGCTGTTCGGCCAATCGCGCGAGGAACGGCATGTCGACAAGGCTTGCTACCAGGAAGACGGCAACCAGCGCCAGCACGAGCAGCATCAGGCCGCGCTCGCCATAGAGCTTCTCGGGTTTCTGCGCCGACGAACCCGGCGACGTCGACATCGAGAAGTAGGTGGTGAACAGCATCACCACCAGCGGCATCGCGAGGACATACTCGATGCGGTACTTCACCAGGAACACCGAGAGGAAGAACACCGAGAACAGCGAATAGCTGAGGCACGAGGCCGTCAGCGACACTTCGGTATAGTGCGCGAAGCTCGCGCGGTAGCGCGCCAGCAGCTCCCTGCCGTGGGACGCGGCAATCTCGCGATATTCGGACAGCCGCTTGGCCGCCATCAGGAACGCGCCGCCAAACCAGTAGCACAGGATCACCGAGCCCGGCGGCAACGAGGTCGGGTCGATCATCGCCCAGCCGATCAACAGCCGCAGCGGATTGTTGACGGATTCCGAGATGACGTCGAAATAGGCCTTGTCCTTGCTGCGGAGCGGCGGGACATTGTAGACGACGCCCTGCAGGGCGAAGATGCCGGTTGCGAACAGCATCAGGCGGCTGCTCGCAGATGCGCAGGCGAGACCGAGCGCAACCAGCAGCAGCCACTCTAGCCCGATGATCTTGCCGTCCATCGCGCTCTGCACCGCGGAGCGCTGCGATTTGGTCGGGTGATGCCGGTCGAAGTCGCGGTCGAACCATTCATTGATCACATAATTGGCCGACGCGATGCAGATCGCGGCCACGAGGCCGAGGACGATCGCGCTTGCGATATGCTCGCCTCTCGGGCCGCGCAACAGCCAGGCGAGGACAATCCCGGGAACGATGAAGATGTGCTTGGTGCTGTGATCGAGCCGCAGGATGGCAAGATACTGCCGGATGCTTGCGGCCGGCGGCTTGCCGGCTTCGACCTTGCTGTCCATCAGCGCCATCGCGCGGTCCTTTTTTGTCGTTGTTGATCGATCGCCTAGTTGAGGAGGTAGACGTCGAAACTCTCGTCGGTCTTGGCGGGGCCGAAGCGGCGGAGCATCGTGGTCGCTTCGCGGAAATCGCGGATCTGCGCCGCTGAGGCACGGAACGTCCGCCAGTCCTTGCCTTCGTCGTAGATCCGGTCGGGCGTGATGTCGTCGAGCCGGTAGGCCAGCAGGATGATGACGGGCGCGCGGGTCGTGTCGCGAAGCTCGCGGGCGAGGCGCAGGGTCTCGCCGAGATCGCTGTCCATCCTGCCCTTGCGCGAGAAGATCACGACGCTGCCGAATTTGTGGTCGCGCGCCAGATAAGTCCGGTTCTTGACGTAGTAGGGCAGCGCCTCGACCAGCCATTCCGGCTCGCCGAGGATCAGTGCATTGGTGAGATCGGCGCGCGAGGCGATCAGGCGGCCGAGATCGGCGCTGCGGCTCGCAACCATGCCGGTCACCGCGTTGCGCAAATCGTTGATGCCGGCGGCGGTCTGGATCGCGAGCACCAGCAGGAGCGACACGCGTCCGATCGCCGGCAAGCGCCGGTCGAGCCACGCCCGAGAGCCGGTTGGCGCGGTGACCCGGCTCCAGCCGATCCAGTAAAGCGCGATCAGGAAGCTGAGCCAGACCGCGGCATGTCGGTAGGCACCGTTGGCGGCGACGGCGAAGAACAACGACGTCAGCAACACGGCGGCGATGGCGGCGAGGAAGGCCGGTCGCCGCGGCAAGAGCCCGAGCGTCGCGCCGAACAGCAGCACCGATCCCGCGACCCCCGGCAGCAGATTGGCAAACAGCGCGCCCAGCGACGTCGCGCCGGGGTTCACCAGGGACAGGATTGCCGCCGCCAGCGGTGACTCGTGCGACCAGTCCCGGGCCGCGGCGTCATTATAGGTCGGCAGCATCGTCACGGCGCAGATCACGACGCCTGACGTCGCGATGATGGCATTGATCGCGAAATTGGTGAGAGGCGGCGACCAGCGCCAGCCATCGGTCTCGAGCAGGTCGAGCAGCCAGAACAGCAGGAATGCGCCGGCCATGATCGCGCCGACGACGTTGGTGTTGGCGAGCAGGAATAGCAGCGCACCGAGCAGCAAACCACGGTCGCGGTGGGCCCGATAGCAGGCCGCGATCGCGAACAGGAACAGGGCCGAGATGCCGTAGTTCCTGGCCATCACGACATACTCAAATAACAGCGCATGGCCCGTGATCAGCAGCAGGACCAACGGTCGTGGGAATGGTGACCGGAAGATCAGCAGTGCGACCGTGATGACCCCGACCACGAAGGCGACGGCGGGCAGCACCTCGACCCGATCGAACACGGCATGCGCGCCGCGCAGCAGAAGGTACCAAAGGGCAGGGTGGCCCTCGCCATGCAACCCTCTCAGCATGGCGACCGGATCGTCGCCGTTCAGGGCAATGGTGAGCGCGCGGACCTCGTCGCGCCACATCACGTGACGGCCGATCTGGAAGCCGACCGGCGCGATCCATCCCGCGAGGAGCAGAACGTCCGGCCAGGATCGGCGGTCCCGCTTGGGCGCGAACAACCACTGGTCCATGATGTGCAGAGAACGGGTCAAAGAATCCTGCTGCTGCTCGGATCGGGACGGTCAAACCGTGGCGTCATCTGCCGGCTTGGTGGTTTGTGTTAACAGTAAAATCCACATAGAATGTTGTAACATTATGGGCAAGCCAGACTAACATTTATGACGCCGACGCCGGCCCAGAGAACGCTCAGGGACATCGGTCCTGCACACCCCGAGGTGGAGTTCGCGCTGGTGCTGGCGCGAACCATCGATTCCGTGAGCGCCGACCCGCAGCAGCTGCGCAGCGCGGTCTACGAGCTCGCGCGGCAGAAGCTGCAGCAACTCGCGCACGAGGATCCGACGGAAAAGCACCGTCTGATGCAGGCGCTGGAAGTGGCGATCGAAGGCGTCGAAGCGCACACCAAGAGCAATGTGATCGAGAAATTCGCGGTGCCGCCGGCGCGGGCGCTGCCCGCATTCCTCGAGGCGGCGGGCGCTGCGCGGCGGATCGAGGCACCGCCGCGGATCGATGCCGAGGCGGCATTTGTCACGACCCTCGATCGCGTCGAGCCTGCGGTGGCGCGCGGTCCGCGATGGTCGTCGTCGGCGCCACTTCGTTACGTTGTCATGCTGGCGTTCTTCGGGCTGATCGCGGCCGTTGTCCTGCTGCAGCAACGCGGCGTGTCATTGGCCGCGGCCCGCGCAATGATTGCCGGCACGCTGGCATCGGCGCCGCCTGAAACCCAAAGGCCGGCGGTGGTCGCGGCCGTCCCGGCGCCGGTCGCTGCGGCCGAGCCGCCGGCGCCAAGACGGCCATTGCCGACCGCGTATGGCGTCTACGCCGAGAGCGGCGGCAAGCTCTACGAGCTGCAGCTGATCCAGGGTCGTGCGCCGGATCCGCGGGTGGCGATCTCGGCGGCGATCACCAGGCCGAGCGAGACCACGCTGCCGGACGGACATCTCCGCTTCATCGTGTTCCGGCGCGAGGGTGCCGGCGGCGCCTCCGACCTGATCGATGTGCGTCTGATCGCGCATGTGAGCCAGCAGACCACGTTCGACGCGACCGGCAAGCCGGTGGTCTCGCCGGGCGACGATACCTGGGTGATCCGCAACATCTCGATCCCGTTCCGCGCGGCGCCGCTCAAGGACGATCCGCAGATGTTCGAGGTCCTGCCGCGCGACGACGCGCCGCTGCCGCCGGGACGTTACGCGTTGATCCTGAAGGCGCAGGCCTACGATTTCACGGTCGAGGGCGCGGTCACCGACAAGCGGCATTGCCTGCAGCGGCTGGCGGCTGCGAACGGCGTGTTCTACTCGGAATGCGAGAAACCGTGAGCGGGGTGTCCGTCCGGTTCAGTGTCGTGCTGGCGCTCCTGCTGGCATCGCGTGCCGCCGTCGCCGCACCGGCCGCCGAGACCGCAAAGCGCTGCCTGCGCGCGGCCTACATGGTCTACCCCTACAAGCGACCGGGGGCCGTGCCGATGAATGGCGATCGGCTGCATTTCTTTCAGCAATGCATGGCGCAAGACGACACGAAGTCGGCGGAAGCGCCGAAGCGCGATTGAGCGCAATGCGCCGGCCGCTCAGTTCGCGGACTGTTCCACGTCCGACCTCAGCCGGCCGAGCTGGTAGCGCAGCGCGACCAGCATGAAGCGACCGACGCCGATGCCGACGAGACCTCCCGCCACCTTGACGATCGCGTCGATCAGGCGGCCGTGACGGTCCGGTGTCAGGAATTGCATTGCTTCGAGCGTGAACGCGCTGAAGATGACAAGGAGCACGATCAGCGCAGTGCGCCGCGGGTAGCCCAGCACGAAGGCCAGCGCCATCACGGCGAAAGCAGCGAAATGCTCGATCTGCGGATGGAATAGCGAGGGACGGTCCTGGATCGGGGACAGTGTCACGAAGGCGATCAACGCAAGCGCAAGCCAGCCCGCAATCACGCCGAACCTCCGTATCTTTGAAACAAGCAACGCGTTCTTCCCGGTCCATGTGCGCTGGGCGCGCCGCGGTTGAATTAGCGCATCGCCGGTGTCAGCGACATGGAAATGGTCGTCGAAGGTTAACTTGCCGGTCGACTGCAAATGACCCGACATGTTGCTCGTGCTCTGTCCGCTTGAAGGTTGCCAGCAACAATTGCTTTCAAGTGTGGGTATTTAAATACCTAAGACTGAAACCCAATCTCACTTCGCGCGCATCTCATGGAGGGAACCAGGGGTGCTTGCGCGGGTTCCCGGGATGGTGCACCTGACGAAAAAAATAAGCGGCGCCTTGCGGGTCCATTCATAAGCCGTTCACGGCCGGAAGCCTCATTTGGTGCCGGAATGTCGTAATGCTCACTCTCGGAGGCCAAAGTGCGTCTGCTCGTCGTTGAGGATGACCCGGATCTGAACCGCCAGCTCACCACCGCACTGACGGACGCCGGCTATGTGGTCGATCGCGCGTTCGACGGCGAGGAGGGGCATTTCCTTGGCGACAGCGAGCCTTATGATGCGGTCGTGCTGGATATCGGGTTGCCGAAGAAGGACGGCATCTCGGTGCTGGAGGCCTGGCGCCGCAACGGCCGCACCATGCCGGTCCTGATCCTCACCGCACGCGACCGCTGGAGCGACAAGGTGCAGGGCTTCGATGCCGGCGCCGACGACTATGTCGCCAAGCCGTTCCACCTTGAAGAGGTGCTGGCGCGCATTCGCGCCCTGCTGCGCCGCTCGACCGGCCATGCACAGGTCGAACTGAACTGCGGGCCGGTAGCGCTCAATACCCGCACCAAGCGGGTCACCGTCAACGGCAATCCGATCAAGCTGACCTCGCACGAGTACAATCTGCTCGACTATCTGATGCACCATTCGGGGCGGGTGGTCTCGCGCACCGAGCTGGTCGAGCATCTCTACGACCAGGATTTTGACCGCGACTCCAACACCATCGAGGTCTTTGTCGGCCGTATTCGCAAGAAGCTCGACGTCGACATCATCCAGACGGTCCGCGGCCTCGGCTACATGCTGTCGCCGCCGACCTAAACCATTTTCGAGCGAAGTGGACGCCGGTTCGTTCGCGTGAAGAAAGCGCGGACCAAACAACAGGATAAGAGCATGTCCTATTCAATCGGATCATGCTCTTAAGGTGCTTGATCGCGATGCGGGCATTGGCATGATCCGCGCCAGGAGGACTGGATTCGCCATGTCTGAACTCGCCTTGTCGCGGCCCGCTGACGCGATGTTCGAGCTCGTGCCCTGATGGGCGGCAGCTCGCTTGCGACACGCCTGTTCGTCTCGGCGACCGCCTGGGTGGTGGTGATCCTGGCGATCACGGGCGTCATCCTGTCGTCGGTCTATCGCGACGCCACCGAGCGCGCCTTCGATCGGCGGCTCAATCTTTATCTGCGCACCCTCATCGCCGAGGTCGCGACCCCCGACGAGCCGCCGGACCGCCAGTTCCAGTCGCTGGGCGAGCCCCTGTTCGAGCTGCCGCTGTCCGGATGGTATTGGCAGATCACGCGCACCGACACCGAAAAGCCGGAGGTGCGCTCCTCGCGCTCGCTATGGGACAAGAAGCTGCCGAAGCTGGAGGAGCACGGCGCCGAGCTGACCGCCGCCGGGGTCCGCCTCGGCTATGTCGACGGGCCCGAAGGCCAGAGCCTGCGCGTGGTGGAGCGGCCGGTCGATCTCGGCGCCGACGGCAAGTTCCTGGTCAGCGTCGCCGGCGATGCCACCGAGATCTTCGATGAAACGCGAAGCTTCGATTACTATCTCGGCGGCACCTTCACTGCGCTCGGCATCGTGCTGCTGCTGACGACCGTGTTCCAGGTCCGCTTCGGTCTCGCACCGCTCAAGCGCATCTCGGAGTCGATCGCCGATATCCGCTCCGGCCGGGCGGAACGGCTCGAGGGTGAATTCCCGGTCGAGATCGCGCCGCTGGCGCGCGAGACCAACGCGCTGATCGATGCCAATCGCGAGATCGTCGAGCGCGCGCGCACCCATGTCGGCAATCTCGCCCACGCGATCAAGACGCCGCTCTCGGTCATCGTCAACGAGGCCGGCGCCCACCTGGCCGATCCGTTCGCGGCCAAGGTGATGGAGCAGGCGGGTCTGATGCGCGACCAGGTCGCCCATCATCTCGAGCGTGCGCGGATCGCCGCCCGTGCCACCATCGTCAGCACCATCACCGACGTCGCACCTGTGATCGAGGCGCTGCGGCGGACCATGGAGAAGATCCATCGCGATCGCGGCATCGTCGTCGAGGCCAGGGCCGATCCGTCGGCAAAATTTCGCGGCGAGCGGCAGGATCTGGAAGAGATGGTCGGCAATCTCGTCGACAATGCCTGCAAATGGGCGGCTTCGCAGGTGTCCGTCGAGGTCACCGTGGTCTCGCCCGAGGCCTCGGGCGCCGGGCCGAGGCTGCGCATTGTGGTCGACGACGACGGGCGCGGCCTGTCGGAAGCCGAGCGTGCCCAGGTGTCGCGGCGCGGCCAGCGGCTCGACGAGTTCGAAACCCGGCTCGGGGCTCGGCCTGTCGATCGTGACCGATCTCGCCGGCCTCTATGGCGGCAATCTCGCCCTGAACAACGCGCCGATCGGCGGCCTGCGGGCCGTGCTGATGCTGCCGGCGGTGTAGTATTGTATCTCTGATAGTCTGTCATTCCGGGGCGCGACGAAGTCGCGAACCCGGAATCCAGAGGTTGTGGATCGAGATTCCGGGTTCTCGCTTCGCGAGCCCCGGAATGACGCTGAGTGAATCACACATCAAAGACACAACACTAAAGCATGATCCGGAAAAGTGCGAAGCGGTTTTCCGAAAAGATCATGCTTAAGCAACGATCTAAAGCGCGATGACGATTTATCCTAATCGCATCGCGCTTTAGCGTCAGAAGCGGACAAAAGAGGTGCGCTTAGTCGTGTCGGTCAAGCGCCGACAACGGACCATATCGTTTACGATTGCTTAACTGACGTGCCCTTTGTAATGATTTATCGAGGGGCTGCCCCAAGACGGGAGGTCGAGATGCCAACGTCATCTCACCTTTTGCGGTGGTCGACCGAGATGCTTCCGGAGCGCACGCGGTTCTCGACGTTTCGTGAGGAGTTTGCGCGGCTGAACCTCGCGTTGGACGTGATAGACCACAGCGGTGGCCGCCCACGTATCGAAGTCACCTACTTGTCGCTCGGTGCGGTTGGCGTTTGTCGCCTTGTCACGACGCCGGTGGAGTTTATTCGTCACAAACACCACCTCAAGGATAGCCGTGAACAATTCGGACTGAACCTCGTCGAGGCCGGACCGGTCCAATTTGCAAATGCTGGCCAAGAGCATGCCTATGACGTCGGCTCCGCTTGTTTGGTCGATCGGGGAAGGACGCTGCGAGTATTTGGGCCGCGTGGGGGGAGCGTCAAATTCGTAACCGTGCAGGCTGCCGCCCTTAGGTCTCTGGTTGCCAACCCGGAAGATCTATCAGGTCGGCCAGTGCGTTCCGGACCGGCGCTGAGCCTCGTCAACCGCTACCTTCGGTCGCTCGCATCCTTTAAAGAACCTCCGTCATCACAACTGGCCGCCACCGTCAGCGTCCATCTCCTCGATCTTGTAGCTGCGACGCTCGGGCCGACCAACCAAGCAGCAGACATCGTTAGGGAGCGCGGTGTGAAGGCAGCAAAGCTGCAGGCGATCCTGGCGGAGGTCGCGCGACGCTCCAGCGATCCCAATTTCGATTTGAACAAGGTCGCTGGAGCGATCGGCATGTCGCGGCGATACGTGCAAAAATTGCTCGACGAGGGGACCGGAAAGTCGTTCACCGAGCACCTTGCAGGATGCCGGCTTCAGCGTGCCTTCGCGATGTTGACTGACCCACACCATCTGCATTTGGCCATCATAGATATCGCGTATGCAGCCGGCTTTGGTGACGTTTCTTATTTCAATCGCACGTTCCGCCGGCACTTCGGCGAGACGCCCTCAGGTGTGCGCGCCGCATCGACCATACGAGAGCAGAAGCGATCCTCCGCCCCCTCACAGTAAGCAATGCATGGGCAGAAGAACCAAACCTGAAAAACACCCGGGTTAAATATCCTCAAGGGGGGACAGTCCCGCGTACCCGCTTTCCGAGGCAGGCGCTAAAGTACCTACGCCATCGTCGCCGACCCGGTTCACAGTGCTAGAATTTATAGGCCCATCAATTTTTTTGGACCTCGTTTATCGATCGACCACCAATTCCTGCCATTATCCCACCATTGCAGGTAGGTCGCGATCAGCGGCAGCGAATTCCGAAATTCTCTTGGACCCTTCTTTTCCGAAGGAGAGGCCATGCTCAAAGGCTTCGCAATTGCAATCATCGCGCTGTCTAGCGCATCGCAAGTCGATCAGTACTTCACCAATGGCAGGTACACCGACGCCGTCATGGCGATGCTGAGGCAGATGAGGCACTCGTTCGGCATTTGAACCGCGCGGATCAACCGGGCTTCCCAAGCGCGTCTGCTTGCAGCCCGAAATCGGACGTGAGGGTGACTTCCGCGTGGGACCACAAGCGGAAGAACCTGATCGTATCGTCTCGGGTCCGTCGCCTACCTTGATCCAAGCCACATCATTCTGCGCCAGCGCGAGGTGTTTCTTCTGCGGGTGACAGGGCGATGTCAGAATGCCTTTGAGTGGACCCTGCGCGTTCACTATTTTGCCGACAATGCAGGCTTGACCGAAGCGCAACTGCGCGCATCGGTCCACGGCACTGCCGATGACACCTGTTGGGAATCCGGTGACCGCATCCTCATCCGCCTTGCTGATGAACTGCATGACACGGCCACGATCGGCGATGCACTTTGGGACGACATGCGCCCCGTCATCACCGATGAAGCGATCCTGCAGCGGATATTGCTGGCGGGTCACTATCGAACCAATGCTTACATCTCGAAGGGACTGCGGGTTCCCGTGGAATCTCGGATCAACCGCCCATTTCCGGTCGCAAAAGTGGAAGTCTGAACCGCGTAACCAAATTTCGACGCTCGGGGAGCGCCAGGCGAGCCGATGCGACCTGCGAGGAAAGTTGGACGAGGCCCGCCTTGGGACAAGGCGATATCGCTGACGTCCGGTCCGCGTGTCTGCTTCGCCCCTGAAAGCGGGCGTCCCTGTTCTCGCTTCGGCGCCGCTATTATTCCTAAACGGCTTCTTAACGCGCCGACCTCTATCATAGCGGGCGGACGGGCTGCGGCTTTTGCCGGGCACCAAGCTTTCACGACCGGGCGCATGAGCCAGAAATCGACCGAGCGGCTGAGGGATTATCTCGCACAGCTTCCGCCGCAATCGCAGGCGCTGCTGATGCGCGAGCTGGAGCGCGCCGTCGAACGTGGCGACGACGTCGCGGTCGCCAATCTGGTCCTCGAACAGCTGCGCAAGATCGTGCGCGGGGCCGAGGAGGACGAGCAGATCCAGCCGCGCAGCGATGATCCGGCGCGGCTCCTGTTCCGGCCGCTCGAGCCATTCCTCGCCGAGACCAATTTCCCGACCCGGCCGGGCCAGCTCCGGCGCGCCTCGCTGCTGCCGATCTGGCAATGGCTGGCCCGCGAGGGCGCGCCCGAGGCGGCTCGCGCGTTCGAGGCGGCGCTCGCCGCGGCCACGGAGAGCGGTCCGATGGAAACTGCCGCGCGCAAGTTCCAGCTTGCGGCCGCGGACGCCATCCTCAAGATCGCGGGGCCAAGTCAGGACGATCGCCAACGCGCGCTGTCGCGGGTCGGTCCGCCAAACGTGGTCGAGGACCTGCTGCCGATCGGCCTCGTCCTGCAGGCCCGCGAGGCGCTGGAAACCCTGGGCAGCCGGCTGCCGAGCCAGATCCGCGTGTTCGCCGATTCCCAGATCGCCTCCGCCACGGAAGCGCTCAAGCTGCCGTCGCTGCAGACGCCGCAAATGCTGCCGTTTGCGCTGTCATTGATTGCGCAGCGGCTCACCGCCCCCTGGCAGATCATCCGCCTCGCCATCAAGATTGCCGCGTCCGACGACGAACTGCGGGTTGCGGCGACGCCGTACGGTATCGCCGTCACCATCGCGCTGCACGACCTGTCGTTCGTCGCGGCCTGCCTGCGCACCGACATCAGGCGCGGGCATTTCGATTATGTCGGCGAGCATCTCAAGACGCTGCACGACGGCGTGCGCGGCCTGCGCACCGAGCTCGACCTGCGCAACGATTCCGCCTGGGGCAAGCAGTTGACGTCGATCCGCGCCGACATTTCCAATGCGCTGCAGTCCGAGATCGACAGCGTTCCCGGCCGCGTTCGCCGCATCCTGCGCCAGCGCCCCGAGAAGGACATCACGGCCGGCGCCAAGATCGACCAGTCCGAAGTCGAGGACGCCGCCGCGCTGATCGATTTCGTCGCGGTGTGCCGCACCTATGCCAGCGAGCTCGCCATCAACGAGGTGACCCTGCGGACCTTCTCCGACCTGCAACATTATGTCGAGCAGTCGACCGAGGGGCTGGTGCAGTCGCTGCGCGGCGGCGACGCGCGGGTCCGGGCCTTCCGACAGCAGCAGGTGCAGGCCGCGATCCGCTTCTGCCAGGTGCTGTTCGGCGACGATTACGCCTCGTTGATGAGCCGGGCCGCCGAAAACGCCGTGACCGGTGAGCGCAAATCTTCCCGCGCGGGGTAGCGAGATCGCGCAATTCGCGAGCATGTTCGACGGCAAGCCGACCCGCCAAGGCGGGACGATGGGCATTTGCGTTATTTCGGAATAATGGAAGTGTGGCACTGATTTGCCCGACGTGTCAACCATCAATCGAGCGCCGGCGACCGCCCCGCTACTTTGCATGGGGTTGTTTTCGATATTTTGGCAGCGCGCGCCTTCGCCAGGAGACACCGTTGCAATCCCGTCGGAACGGCACCGAAAACCGCCTGATTTCGACCTTCCGCCGATCCAGTAATTGTCAATTGCCGGGCTCGCCGCCGGTAGTGTAAAGCGATTCTAAGGCGGCTTGCCGGAAGCCGCCGTTCCATCCGGGAACCGCTTGATGACTCTATGGTTCGTGTTCGCGCTGATGACGGTCGCGGCGATTTTCGCCGTGCTCTGGCCGCTTGGCCGCCGCGGGCGCACGGATACCGGTGGCAGCGAGGTCGTGGTCTACCGCGACCAGCTCGCCGAAATCGACCGCGACATGGCCGCCGGTATCATCCGTGCCGCCGAGGCCGATGCCGCGCGGATCGAGATCAGCCGCCGGCTGCTGGCCGCCGCCGATCAGGGCGGACGTGAGGCTCCGGTGCAAGGCAGCCTCAATCTGCGGCGCACTGCCGCGATCGTCGGCCTGGTCGGATTGCCTGTGATTGCCTCAAGCTTCTATCTCGCGCTCGGCTCGCCGCGCCTCGGTGACTTCCCGCTCGCCGAGCGCGGCCGGGTGGCCGACGCCAACCAGCCGCTCGCCAATCTGGTCGCCCAGGTCGAGGCGCATCTGGAAAAGAACCCGACCGACGGCCGCGGCTGGACGGTGCTGGCGCCGGTGCTGTCGCGCCTCGGCCGCTACGATGACGCCGTCCGCGCCTATCGCAACGCCATCACCTATGCCGGCGACAGCGCCGATCGCCGCGCCGATCTCGGCGAGGCGCTGATGGGGACTGCCGGCGGCGTCGTCACCGCGGACGCCAAGGCGGAATTCGAGCGCGCGGTCGCGCTGAATGGCGACGATGCCAAGGCCAACTATTTCCTCGGCCTCGCCGCCGAGCAGGACGGCCGCAAGGCTGATGCCGCGGAGCTCTGGCAGAAGATGCTGGCGAAGGCGCCGGCGGACGCGCCGTGGCGGCCGCTGGTGCAGGCCGCGCTCGTGAGGGTCGGCGGCAGCTCGCCCGGCGGCGTCAGCTCGCCCGGTGGCGTGAGCGCACCGGCGCTGCCGGACAGTGCGGTGGCCGCGGCCCGGGACATGAGCGAGGCCGATCGCGGCACCATGATCAAAGGCATGGTCGATCGTCTGGCCACGCGGCTGAAGCAGAACGGTGACGATGTCGAGGGCTGGCTGCGCCTGGTGCGCGCCTATCTCGTGATGGGCGAGCGGGACAAGGCCATGAGCGCACTCGCGGATGCCCGTCAGGCGGTCGCCAACGATGCGGACCGGTTGCGTCAGCTCAATGAAGGGCTGAAGAATCTCGGGCTGGATGGATAACGCATGATGCCGAAAAGTGCGCAGCGGTTTTCGGAGGATGTCATGCGCAAGGATGGAACATGACCAGGAAGCAACGGCGTTTGACACTGATCGGCTGCGCGCTCGTCGTGCTCGCGATCGCCGCGCTGGTGCTCAACGCACTTCGCGACTCCATCGTGTTCTTCTCGACGCCAACCATGGTCGCCGAGAAGCACGTCGAGCCCGGCAAGCGGTTTCGCCTCGGCGGGCTGGTGCAGCCCGGCTCGCTGCAGCGCGGCGACAATCTCGCGGTGACCTTCGAGGTCGCCGACGGCAACGCAAAGCTGCCGGTCGCCTACAAAGGCATCCTGCCCGACCTGTTCCGCGAAGGGCAGGGCGTGGTCGCCGAAGGCGCACTCGACGCCAACGGCGTGTTCAAGGCCGATACCGTCCTTGCCAAGCACGACGAGACTTACATGCCCAAGGAGGTCGCCGATGCCCTGAAGAAGCAGGGGCACTGGAAGGACGATTACGGTGCGAAGCCGAGCGCCTCCGCGGCGCCGACACAGGGAGCCGTGCGGTGATTGCCGAAAGTGGACATTACGCCCTGGTGCTCGCGCTCGGGCTCGCGCTGATCCAGTCCATCGTGCCGATCGTCGGCGCGCGCTGGCGCGATGCGGCGCTGATGAACGTCGCGCGCTCGACCGCACTCGCCCAGTTGCTGTTCGTCGGTGTGTCGTTCGCAGCGCTCGTGATGCTGCACGTGAATTCGGATTTCTCCGTCGCCAACGTGTACGAGAACTCGCACTCGACGAAGCCGCTGCTCTACAAGATCACGGGCGTGTGGGGGAACCATGAAGGCTCGATGCTGCTGTGGGTGTCGATCCTCGCGCTGTTCGGCGGTTTGGTCGCGAGCTTCGGCAACAATCTGCCGCTGTCGCTGCGCGCGCATGTGCTGGCCGTGCAGGCCTGGGTCGCCAGCGCCTTCTATCTCTTCATCCTGGTGACATCGAATCCGTTCCTGCGCATCGCCAATCCGCCGATCGAGGGGCGCGATCTCAATCCGGTGCTGCAGGACATCGGTCTGGCCGTGCATCCGCCGATGCTCTATCTCGGCTATGTCGGCTTCTCGATCTCGTTTTCCTTCGCCATTGCGGCGCTGATGGAGGGACGGATCGACGCGGCCTGGGCGCGCTGGGTGCGGCCGTGGACACTGGTCGCCTGGATCTTCCTGACGCTCGGCATCGCCATGGGGTCGTACTGGGCCTATTACGAGCTCGGCTGGGGCGGCTGGTGGTTCTGGGATCCGGTCGAGAACGCCTCGCTGATGCCGTGGCTCGCCGGCACCGCGCTGCTGCATTCCGCGCTGGTGATGGAGAAGCGCAATGCGCTGAAGGTCTGGACGATACTGTTGTCGATCCTGACCTTCTCCCTGTCGCTGCTCGGCACTTTCCTGGTGCGCTCGGGCGTCATCACCTCCGTGCATGCCTTCGCTACCGATCCCACCCGCGGCGTGTTCATCCTGCTGATCCTCTGCCTGTTCATCGGCGGCAGCCTTGCGCTGTTCGCGGGTCGCGCCACCTCGTTGAAGCAGGGCGGCCTGTTCGCGCCGATCTCGCGCGAGGGCGCGCTGGTGCTGAACAATCTCTTGCTCACCACCGCCTGCGCGACCGTGTTCATCGGTACGCTGTACCCGCTGGCGCTCGAGGTGCTGACCGGTGAGAAGATGTCGGTCGGCGCTCCCTTCTACAATCTCACCTTCGCCCCGCTGTTTGCCCTGTTGCTGCTCGCGGTGCCGTTCGGGCCGATGCTGGCGTGGAAGCGCGGCGATCTGCTCGGCGCGGCACAGCGGCTGATGGTGGCCGGCATCGTCGCGCTGGTTGCGATGGCGCTGGTGTTGGCGTGGACCTATGGCGGCGCGACCTTGGCGCCGCTTGCGATCGGGCTGGCGGTGTTCGTGATCATGGGCGCGCTGTGCGATCTCGCCGAGCGCATCGCGCTGTTCCGGATTCCGTTGTCGCTCTCGCTGCGCCGCGCGCGCGGGTTGCCACGCGCGACCTGGGGCACGGCGTTTGCGCATGCCGGCCTCGGCGTCGCGCTGATCGGGATCGTCTGCGAGACCACCTGGAACAGCGAATACATCGCGACGATGAAGCCGAACGACGTCGCTCATGTCGCCGGCTACGAGCTGAAGCTCGACGGGCTGAACCCGCGGCAGGGGCCGAACTTCCGCGAGATGGTCGCGCAATTCACCGTGACACGTGACGGCGAGAAGGTCAGCGTGATGACGCCGTCGAAGCGCAGCTTCACCACGCGCGGCTCGTCGACGACCGAGGCCGCGCTGCTGACGCGCGGCGCGAGCCAGCTCTACGTCTCGCTCGGCGACGCCACCGCCGAAGGCGCGATCGCCGTGCGCATCTATTACAAGCCGATGGTGCTGCTGATCTGGTGGGGGCCGGTGCTGATGGCGTTCGGCGGCGTGCTCTCGCTCTCCGATCGTCGCCTGCGTGTCGGCGCGCCGAAGCCGGCCAAAGCAGCACGCGCATTGCAGGCGGCCGAGTGATGCGGTCGCGCGCGCTTGCAGCCGCCGTGCTTGCGGCGACCCTGATGCACGGTGCGATGCCCGCCCGGGCGGTGCTGCCCGACGAGGTCATGGCGGATCCGGCGAAGGAGGCGAGGGCGCGCGAGCTCTCCAACGAGCTGCGCTGCATGGTCTGCCAGAACCAGTCGATCGACGATTCCGACGCCCCGCTGGCACGCGACCTGCGGCTCCTGGTGCGCGAGCGTATCGCCGCCGGCGACAGCAATTCCCAGGTGCTCGACTTCCTGGTGGCGCGCTACGGCGAGTTCGTGCTGCTGAAACCGCGCTTCAACGAGCACACGCTGCTGCTGTGGCTGACCCCGCCGCTGGCGCTGCTGCTGGGCGGTTTTGCGCTTTGGCGGCTCGGCCGGCGCAAGGCAAATCCGGCGGCGGGCGGGGGCGATTCCGCTCCTGGACTGACGTCCGACGAGCGGGCGCGCCTGGAACGCCTGCTGGCGGCCGAATCCGCGCCGGACAAGCCGCTTTAGTTCCCTTTTAAGTCCTTTATTTACCTGCGCTATTCTGCCGCAGCGGCGGCCGCTTCAATTACAAAAGTTTAATTCCGCAGCCAGCGCGCCGTAAGGCTGGTGACCCCATGTTCAGACCCATCAGGTGCTTGCCCCGGCACCAATGATTCTGGCCCTGGAGATTTCAAGACATGACCGATCGTCCCGACCTCTCGACCCTTCCGTCCTACAAGGCGCCGAAGCGCTCGCTGTTCTCTGCCCGCAAACTCGCGCTGATGGCGTCGGTCGTGGCCGGCCTCGGTGCCGCCACCTATGGCTTCAGCCCCTCGCACAACCCCGCCGATCTGTTCACGACGCCCGCGCATGCGCAGGTCAATAACGAGGTCAAGAAGGTTCAGCAGCCGGTCGGTTTTGCCGATATCGTCGAGCGCGTGAAGCCGTCGGTGATCTCGGTGAAGGTCAACATCAAGGAGAAGATTGCGAGCAACGATGACGGCGATGATTCCGCCTCGCCGTTCCAGCCGGGCTCGCCGATGGAGCGCTTCTTCCGCCGCTTCGGCGGTCCCGATGGCTTGCCCCCGGGCCTGCGCGGTGGACCGCGTGGCGGTGGCGTGGTGACGGGCCAGGGCTCCGGCTTCTTCATCTCGGCCGACGGCTATGCCGTGACCAACAACCACGTGGTCGACGGCGCCGACAAGGTCGAGGTCACCACCGATGACGGCAAGACCTACACCGCCAAGGTGATCGGCACCGACCAGCGCACCGACCTCGCCTTGATCAAGGTCGAGGGCGGCTCGAACTTCCCGTTCGCCAAGCTCGCCGACAGCAAGCCGCGCATCGGCGACTGGGTGCTCGCGGTCGGCAATCCCTTCGGTCTTGGCGGCACTGTGACCGCGGGCATCGTCTCGGCCAGCGGCCGCGATATCGGCAACGGTCCCTATGACGATTTCATCCAGATCGATGCGCCCGTGAACAAGGGCAATTCCGGCGGCCCGGCCTTCGATACCAACGGCGAGGTGATGGGCGTCAACACCGCGATCTACTCGCCGTCCGGCGGCAGCGTCGGCATCGCGTTCTCGATTCCGGCCAACACCGTCAAGAGCGTGGTCGCGCAGCTGAAGGACAAGGGCTCGGTCAGCCGCGGCTGGATCGGCGTCCAGATCCAGCCCGTGACCTCCGACATCGCCGACAGCCTCGGTATGAAGAAGGCCGAAGGCGCGCTGGTGGCGGAGCCGCAGGCCAACGGTCCGGCCGCCAAGGCGGGCATCGAGTCCGGCGACGTGATCACGGCGGTCAACGGTGAATCCGTCAAGGACGCCCGTGAGCTCGCCCGCACCATCGGCGGCCTCGCGCCCGGCAATGCCGTGAAGCTCAACGTGCTGCACAAGGGCCAGGACAAGGTCGTGAACCTCACCCTCGGCCAGCTGCCGAACACGGTCGAGGCCAAGGCCGACACCGACAAGGACAGCGGCAAGGGTGCCAATCGCGGCACCGACGTGCCCAAGCTCGGCATGACCGTGGCCCCCGCCAATTCGGTGGCCGGCGCCGGCAAGGAAGGCGTCGTCGTCACCGAGGTCGATCCGAAGAGCGCCGCGGCCGAACGCGGCTTCAAGGAAGGCGACGTGATCCTCGAAGTCGGTGGCAAGAGCGTGGCCACCGCGGGCGAAGTCCGTGACGCCATCAACGCGGCGCGGACCGACAACAAGAACAGCGTCCTGATGCGCGTGAAGAGCGGCGGTTCGTCGCGCTTTGTGGCAGTGCCGCTGGCGAAGGGATAACTATCTATGAGTTGGAAGGTGTCGCCGGCATCAGTCGCCCCCGCCGACGGCGCTTTCCGGGGGGCGGGCCCCTTGCTCGCTCCCTACGTTGCCTTTCGATGGAATATGCCCCCCTCTGTCGGAAGGTCTCAGGGCGGTGAGGTCCCCCAGCTTCACCGCCCACTTTTTTCAAGCAATCGAGAATATGCGCGGTCGTCTTGCATGTGCAGGCCGGCCGCGTCATGCTGACAGAGGGCCAATTTCCGTGACCGCAATCGCTCCGCAAATGCGCATCCTGATCATCGAAGACGACCGTGAGTCAGCCGACTATCTGGTCAAGGCATTCCGCGAAGTCGGCTATATCGCCGATCTCGCCTCCGATGGCGAGGAAGGGCTGTCGATGGCCGAGTCCGGCGATTACGACGTTCTGGTGGTCGATCGCATGCTGCCCAAGCGCGACGGCCTGTCGCTGATCGGCGCACTGCGCGACAAGGGCAGCACGACGCCGGTGCTGATTCTCTCCGCGCTCGGGCAGGTCGACGACCGCATCAAGGGCCTGCGTGCCGGCGGCGACGATTATCTGCCGAAGCCCTATTCGTTCGCCGAGCTCCTGGCCCGTGTCGAAGTGCTGTCGCGCCGCCGCGGCGGCCCGGCCGAGGACACGCTCTACCGGGTCGGCGATCTCGAGCTCGACCGGCTGTCGCATCGCGTCGCCCGCGGCAAGGACGAGCTGACGCTGCAGCCGCGCGAATTCCGCCTGCTCGAATATCTGATGAAGCATGCCGGCCAGGTGGTGACGCGCACCATGCTGCTCGAGAACGTCTGGGACTATCATTTCGATCCGCAGACCAACGTGATCGACGTGCACATTTCACGGCTCCGCTCCAAGATCGACAAGGGTTTCGAGCGCCCGTTGCTGCACACGATCCGCGGCGCCGGGTACATGATCCGTGACGGCATTCGGTAAACTCGTCCGCACCACGGCGTTCCGGCTGACGCTGGTCTATCTGCTGCTGTTCGCGATGTTCGCGGCCTCGCTGCTGGCCTATTTCGCCTGGAACACGCGGCGGCTGATCACCGAGGAGATCACGCAGACGGTCAATGCCGAGATCAGCGAGATCACCGACATCTACAACCGCCGCGGCCTGCGCGGCCTGCTGAGCACCATGGGCAATCGGGCGCTGCGCCCGGGCGCGAACCTCTATCTCGTGACCACCCCGACCGGGCAGGCGGTCGCCGGCAATGTCGGCTCGCTGGCCCCGGGCGTGATGAGCACGCAGGGCTGGACCGAGACCGCCTATCGCCGGCTCGACGACCAGGACAAGACCGATCACCGCGCGCTGGTGCGCGTCACCGAATTGGAGAACGGCTTCCGCCTGCTGATCGGCCGCGACCTCGCCGAGCGGCGGCGCCTGTTCGGCATCGTCGCCAAGGCGGCGCAATGGTCGGTCCTGATCGTGGTCGTGCTTGGCCTCGCCGGCGGCATTTTCGTCGCGCGGAGGGTGCTGAGGCGCATCGACGCCATGACCGGCACCACCAAGCGCATCATGGCGGGCGATCTGTCCGGCCGGCTGCCGGTCGGCCGCAGCGGCGACGAGATCGATCGCCTCGCCGAGAACCTCAACGCCATGCTCGAGCGGATCGAGGCGCTGATGGCGGGCCTGAAGGAGGTTTCCGACAACATCGCCCACGATCTCAAGACGCCGTTGACGCGGCTGCGCAATCGCGCCGAGGAGGCGCTGGCGAGATCAGGCTGCGAGGCCGATTACCGCGCCGCGCTGGAGCGGACTATCGAGGAATCCGACGGGCTGATTCGTACTTTCAACGCGCTTCTGATGATCGCGCGCGCCGAGTCCGGACAGGCGCGCGGCAACATGGATGATTTCGACGCCGCCGATGTCGCCAATGGCATCCACGAGCTCTACGAACCCCTGGCGGAGGACGACGGCATGACCTTGAAGGTGAAGGCCGATCCGACGCCGGTTCATGCCAACCGCGAGTTGATCAGCCAGGCGCTCGCCAATCTGGTCGAGAATGCGATCAAATACGGCAAGCCCGACGTGAGCGTGCAGCCGCTCAATGCGGATGCGCGGGAGATCCTGATCGAGGCCCGGCGCGAAGGCGATCAGGTGCTGCTCAGCGTCGCCGATCGCGGCCCCGGGATCCCCGAAAGCGACCGCAAGCATGTCGTCGAGCGCTTCGTCCGGCTGGAGGCGAGCCGCACGCTGCCGGGCTCCGGCCTCGGCCTCAGCCTCGCCTCGGCTGTTGCCACGCTGCATGGCGGAGAGCTCAGGCTCGGCGATGCCCATCCGGGGCTGATCGCCACCCTGGTGCTGCCCGCGCGGGCGGGCGGCAGTGACAGGCTTGCGGCTCAAACGCAGGATGTGCCACAGAAGGCGGCATGAATGCCGCCGCGCCGGGAAACGCGGATCGACATCGTCTGGCCGCGCGGTTCGCGGACGGACCGCGTGTCGCCGCGCCCGTATCCGCCGATCAGCGCCTGACCGACTGGTTCGCCGAGCTCGAGCCGGCGCAATCGGGCGCGCTCAATGCGTTGCTCGAACATCCGTTCGCACGCGACATCCTGCGCGGAATCGCCGAGTTCTCGCCCTACCTGTTCGAGCTCGCGCGCGCCGACGCCGCGCGGCTGATCCGGATCCTGTCATGCGACCCGGAACAGCATCTGGCCGGCCTGATCGAGACGACGTCGCGCGAGGTGCTCGCCGCCGGCAGCGAGGCCGAGGTGATGCGTCTGCTTCGCCGGATGAAGGCGGAGGCCGCGCTGCTGATCGCGCTGTGCGACATTGGCGGTGTCTGGCCGGTGATGCGGGTGACGGCGGCGCTCACCGACATCGCGGTGAATTCGGTGCAATCGGCGCTGCGATATTTGTTCCGGCAGGAAGTAGCTCGCGGCCGGATGACCGCCGCCGATCCCGATCACCCCGAAGCGGGTTCGGGGCTGATCGTGCTCGCGATGGGCAAGATGGGCGCGGGCGAGCTGAACTATTCCAGCGACATCGATCTGATCGTGTTCTTCGATCCCGATGCGACAACGCTGGCGGCGGACATCGAGCCGCAGCCGTTCTTCGTCCGTGTGACGCAGGGGATGGCGCGCATGCTGCAGCAGCGCTCGGGCGACGGCTATGTGTTCCGGGTCGATCTCAGGCTGCGTCCGGACCCGGCCTCGACCCAGGTCGCGATCTCGACGGACGCCGCGCTGCATTACTACGAGCGGGAAGGCCGCACCTGGGAGCGCGCTGCGATGATCAAGGCGCGGGCCTGCGCCGGCGATCCCAGGGCGGGTGAAGCGCTTCTGGCAGAGATCGCGCCCTTCGTCTGGCGCAAGCATCTCGACTTCGCCGCGCTCGCCGACGTTCACGACATGAAGCGGCAGATGCAGACCTATCGTGGCCAGAGCGAGGTCGCGGTCGAGGGACATAACGTCAAGGTCGGGCGCGGCGGCATCCGCGAGATCGAGTTCTTCGCGCAGACTCAGCAGCTGATTGCGGGCGGCCGCCATCCGGAATTGCGGGTGCGGCCGACGCTTGAGGCGCTCGATGTACTCGCCTCCAGCAAGTGGATCACCTCTGCGGCGCGCGACGAGCTGACGACGGCCTACGAATTCCTGCGCCGGGTCGAGCATCGCCTCCAGATGATCGCGGACGAGCAGACCCATACGCTGCCCGAAGCGCCCGAGGACGTCGAGCGTTTTGCGCATTTCTTCGGCTACGAAAATCGCGAGGCCTTCGCCAGGGACCTGCTCGGCCAGCTCAAGATCGTGCAGAACCACTACGGCAAGCTGTTCGAGGGCGACGATCCGACCGGCACCGCGAAGCTGCCGGACATCGACTACGGCGCCGGACCCGAGGACGCCCGCCTGATCGAGCATCTCGCCAATCTCGGCTTCAAGAAGCCCATTGCGGTTGCCGGCACCGTGCAGCAATGGATCGAGGGCGACTATCGCGCGCTACGCGTCGAGGCGACGCGCGCCGCGTTCCTCGAATTCATTCCCGGCCTGATCGACGGCCTCGCGAATGCCGAGGAGCCGGACGATGCGGTGGCGGCGTTCGACCGTTTCCTCGGCGCGCTGCAGCGGGGCGGCCGGCTGATCACGCTGCTTGGCCAGAACCGCGATCTCGTCGCGCTGGTGGCGCTGGTGCTGGGGGCGGCGCCGCGGCTCGGCGAGATGCTGGCGCGGCAGCCGCAGCTCATGGATGGTCTGATCGACCCGCGCTTCTTCGGCGCCATGCCCGACAGGCAGGAATTGTCGGGCCGGCTCGCGGCCACCGTGCGAGACGCGGACTCCTACGAGGAGTTTCTCGATCGCCTGCGCCTGTTCGGCCAGGAGAGCCTGTTCCTGATCGGTACGCGCATCCTGTCCGGCACGGTTTCGGCGCAGCAGGCGAGCACCGCCTTTGCCGATGTCGCCGAAGGAATCGTGCACACGGTGCATGGCCTCGTCGCCGATCGCTTTGCCGCCCAACACGGCCGGATCAAGGGGCAGGAGACCGCGATCATCGCGATGGGCCGGCTCGGCAGCCGCGAGATGACGGCCTCGTCCGATCTCGACCTGATCCTGCTCTACGATTTCGACAGCGACGATCCGGACTCCGATGGACCGAAATCGCTTCACGGCGCGCATTATTTCGCGCGGTTCACCCAGCGCCTGATCAGCGCCTTCACGACGCGCACCAATTACGGCGTGCTCTATGAGATCGACATGCGCCTGCGGCCGTCGGGACGCGCCGGCCCGGTGGCCTCGAGTCTCGTTTCATTCGCGGACTACCAGGCCACCGAGGCCTGGACCTGGGAGCACATGGCGTTGACGCGCGCCCGCGTGGTGTCGGCGTCGCCCGAATTCCGCGAGAAGATCGAGACGATCATCCGCAGCGTGCTGACCCGGCCGCGCGATGCGGCATCGGCCGCGGCCGACGTCGCCGACATGCGGCGTGCGATCGCGCAGGAAAAGGGCGAGGCCGATTGCTGGGATATCAAGCATGCGGCCGGCGGCATGGTCGACATCGACTTCATCGCGCAATATCTCCAGCTCGTGCATGCCCCGGTGAAGCCGGAAATCCTCAGCGTCTCCACGCTGCAGGTGCTCGACAACGCCGCCAGGCTCGGTGTGCTCGCGCAGTCCGAGACCGAGATCTTGCGTGCCGCGGCGCGGCTCTATCACGACCTGACGCAGATCCTGCGGCTTTGCGTGACCGGCAAGTTCAATCCGGAGACCGCGGGCGAGGACCTGCTGCGCGTGATGGCGCGGGCCGGGGACACGCCGGATTTCTCCGCACTGGAAGCCCGCCTGCGCGAGACCCAGAGCGAGGTGCGCCGCGTCTTCAACGCGATCGTGGGCGGGGCCTGATCCGACTGCGATGCTCGACCCGTCATCCTGAGCTGCGAGCTCTTGCGAGCCTCGAAGGATGACGGGACTGAAGCCGGGACAACATGTCCGACGTCGTCCCTGCGAAAGCAGGACCCATAACCACAGGGTTTAATTGTTGAGGAAGGCTGTGGCCCCAGCCCTGCGCAACAATGGCCTTCGGTGGTTATGGGTCCCGGCTTTCGCCGGGACGACATTGAATGTTTGGCGCCGCTCCTCCGCCATATATTCACATTCTGTGAGGTGCGAGCTCTTTCGAGCCTCGAAGGATGAGCGGCCACAGTCGGGCCGTCGCCCTTCGAGACGGCCGCTTTGCGGCCTCCTCCAGCGACAATGGCAAAGCCATTGTGCGGGGTGACGGTGCGGAGCTGAGCCTGCAAAAGCGCCCTACGCCTGCTGCTTCAGCTTCTGCAGGGCATCGCGGACGTCGGGATCGAGGCCGGTGCCGCCGGCGTCGAGATGGGCGAAGATCTGCTTGCGCATCCGCGGATCCCAGAACTTCCAGATGTGCTCGGAAATGCCCTGCACGGCGCGGTCGCGCCCCTGGCTCTGGAAGAACTTTCCGATCTGGTTCGCCATATAGACCAGTTTGTCAGGCGACGACGACATAAGCGGACTCCTTGCCGGCCACCGCGCCTGTGACGCGTTCCGGATGCGTAAAGATTTCAAATCCATCGGCGCGAGCGATCGCGGCGAGCGTGATGCCGGCGGCATCCGCCATCCGTACCGCAAGCGCGGTCGGCGCCGACACCGCGGCGATCAGCGGCGCGCCGATCGCGGCCGTCTTCTGCACCATCTCCACCGAGACCCGGCTGGTCAGCAGCACCATGCCGCCGCGCGCATCCGCGCGGCTGCGCGCCAGGGCGCCGGCGAGCTTGTCGAGCGCGTTGTGACGGCCGACATCCTCGCGCAGCGCGACGATGCCGCGTGCGGGGGACCAGAACGCGGCGGCGTGAACGGCGCGGGTTTGCAGGTTGATCGACTGCAAGGGCGCGATGGCCTGCATCGCCGCCATGATCTCGCGCGGCGAGAATACGCGGCCGGCGCGCACCACCGCGGCCGGCCGGACCGCCTCGCTGATGGAATCGAGGCCGCACAGGCCGCAGCCGGTCGGTCCGGCGATGTTGCGCCGCCGCTCGGCGATCCGCTCGGCCCTGTCAGGCCTGAGCCACATCCGAAGCTCGATGCCGTCATCGAGCTCGACGATGTCGAGGGTCTCGATCTCGTCGGCCGCTTGCACGATGCCTTCGCTCAGGCTGAATCCAACGGCGAAGTCGCCCAGGTCCTCGGGCGTTCCCATCATGACGGCGTAGGTGCCGCCATTATAGGTCAGCGCCAGCGGAGTCTCCTCCGGGATCAGCCGCGCGCCGTCGCTGAAGACGCCGTCACGCCAGACTTTCCGCCTCGATTGGTGGACGGGCTCGCGCATCGTTACTCCGCGGCTTCCACCACCGGTGCGATGCGGCGGGAGTGCCGCGCCTGCGCGTCATAAGCCTTCTGCCAGTCGGACGGGCCGTTCGAGGGCGAGACCTGCACCGCCGTGACCTTGTATTCGGGACAATTGGTGGCCCAGTCCGAATAGTCGGTCGTGATGACGTTGGCCTGCGTGTCCGGATGGTGGAAGGTGGTGTAGACGACGCCCGGCGCGACGCGGTCGGTGATCTCCGCGCGCAACGTGGTCTCGCCGGCGCGGCTCTTCAGCCGCACCCAGTCGCCGTCGCGCACGCCGCGCTGCTCGGCGTCGTGCGGATGGATCTCGAGGCGGTCCTCGGGATGCCAGACGACGTTCTCGGTGCGCCTTGTCTGCGCGCCGACATTGTACTGGCTGAGGATGCGACCCGTCGTGAGCAGCAGGGGATAGCGCGGGCCGGTGCGCTCGTCGGTCGCGACATATTCGGTCACGACGAACTTGCCCTTGCCGCGGACGAAGCCGTCGATGTGCATCACCGGCGTGCCCTCGGGCGCCTTCTCGTTGCAGGGCCACTGCACCGAGCCGAGCTCGTCGAGCCTGGCATAGGAGACGCCGGCGAAGGTCGGCGTCAGCGCTGCGATCTCGTCCATGATCTCGGACGGATGGCTGTACTTCATCTCGAAGCCCATGGCCTTGGCAAGGCCGATGGTGACCTCCCAGTCCGCCATGCCGTTCTTCGGCGTCATCACCTTGCGCACGCGCTGGATGCGGCGCTCGGCGTTGGTGAAGGTGCCGTCCTTCTCGAGGAAGCTCGAGCCGGGCAGGAAGACGTGGGCGTAGTTCGCGGTCTCGTTCAGGAAGAGATCGTGGACGATGACGCATTCCATCGCCGACAGCGCCGCCACCACGTGCGAGGTGTTGGGATCGGATTGCAGGATGTCCTCGCCCTGCACGTAGATGCCCATGAAGGTGCCTTCGACCGCGGCATCGAACATGTTGGGAATGCGCAGGCCGGGCTCCGGGTTGAGCTTGACGTTCCACAACGCCTCGAACTGCTCGCGCACCGCATCGCCCGAGATGTGGCGGTAGCCGGGCAACTCGTGCGGGAACGAGCCCATGTCGCAGGAGCCTTGAACGTTGTTCTGGCCGCGCAGCGGGTTCACGCCGACGCCGGGACGGCCGATATTGCCCGTTGCCATCGCGAGGTTGGCGATCGCGATCACGGTGGTCGAGCCCTGGCTGTGCTCGGTGACGCCGAGGCCGTAATAGATCGCGCCGTTGCCGCCGGTCGCGTAGGTGCGGGCTGCCTCTCGCAGGTCCTTCGGATTGACGCCGGTGAGGATGGCGGTGGCTTCCGGGCTGTTCTGCGGTTGGGCGACGAAGGCGGCCCATTCCTCGAACTCGCTCCAGTCGCAGCGCTCGCGCACGAAGGCGTCGTTGACGAGCCCTTCGGTGACGATGACGTGCGCCAGCGCCGTCATGACCGCGACGTTGGTGCCGGGCATCAGGGGCAAATGCAGCGCCTTCACGTGGGGCGATTCCACCATCTCGGTGCGGCGCGGATCGATCACGATCAGCTTGGCGCCCTGGCGCAGCCGCTTCTTCAGGCGCGAGGCGAAGACGGGGTGAGCGGAGGCCGGGTTGGCGCCGATGACGACCACGACATCGGTCTCCTCGACCGAGTCGAAATCCTGCGTGCCGGCGGAGGTGCCGAAGGTGGTGGCGAGGCCGTAGCCGGTGGGGGAATGGCAGACGCGGGCGCAGGTGTCGACGTTGTTGTTGCCGAAGCCGGCGCGGATCAGCTTCTGCACCAGATAGGTCTCTTCATTGGTGCAGCGGGACGAGGTGATGCCGCCGATGGCGTCGCGGCCGTATTTCTTCTGGATGCCGCGCATCCTGGCGGCGGCGAACGAGAACGCCTCGTCCCAGGACACTTCGCGCCAGGGATCCTCGATGCGCTCGCGGATCATCGGCTTGAGAATGCGTTCCTTGTGGTTGGTGTAGCCCCAGGCGAAGCGGCCCTTGACGCAGGAATGGCCGCGATTGGCCTTGCCGTCCTTATAGGGCACCATGCGCACCACTTCCTCGCCGCGCATCTCGGCCTTGAAGGCGCAGCCGACGCCGCAATAGGCGCAGGTGGTGACCACGGAGTGCTCGGGCTGGCCGATCTCGATCACGGACTTTTCCGTCAGCGTCGCGGTCGGGCAGGCCTGGACGCAGGCGCCGCAGGAGACGCATTCCGAGCCGAGGAAGCTTTCGCTCATGCCGGGCGAGACGCGGCTGTCGAAGCCGCGGCCGGAGATGGTCAGCGCGAAAGTGCCTTGCACCTCCTCGCAGGCGCGGACGCAGCGCGAGCAGACGATGCACTTGGAGGGATCGTAGGTGAAGTACGGGTTGGACTCGTCCTTCGGCATCCAATTGTCGTTGGTGCAGCCGTCCGTTTTGGCGAAAACGTGGTTTTCGCCCTCATAGCCATAGCGCACGTCGCGCAGGCCGACTGCGCCGGCCATGTCCTGCAACTCGCAATCGCCGTTGGCGCCGCAGGTGAGGCAGTCGAGCGGATGGTCGGAGATATAGAGTTCCATCACCCCCTTGCGCAGCCGCTTCAGCCGCTCGGTCTGGGTGTGCACGACGAGGCCGGGCATCACAGGCGTGGTGCAGGACGCCGGCGTGCCGGCGCGGCCCTCGATCTCGACGAGGCAGAGACGGCAGGAACCGAACGCGTCGACCATATCGGTCGCGCAGAGCTTTGGAATCTGGTGGCCTGCATCCATCGCGGCACGCATGATGGAAGTGCCCTCAGGCACCGTCACCTCCTTGCCGTCGATGGTCAGCGTCACCATCGTCTCGGATTTGGATTTGGGCGTGCCGAAATCGGTTTCCTGGATCAGCGACATCGTGATTTCCTTGCTATTCCGCGGCCTGCAGCCGGGCCGGTGCGGGGCCTAGATCTCCGCCGAAATCCTCCCGGAAGTGCTTCAACGCACTGAGCACGGGGTAGGGCGTGAAGCCGCCGAGCGCGCAGAGCGAGCCGAATTTCATGGTGTTGCAGAGGTCCTCGACGAGCGCGAGGTTTTCGCTCACCCGCTCGCCCCTGATGATCTTCTCGATGGTCTCGACACCGCGGGTCGAGCCGATCCGGCAGGGCGTGCACTTGCCGCAGGATTCGATGGCGCAGAACTCCATGGCAAAGCGCGCCTGCCTGCGCATGTCGACGCTGTCGTCGAACACGACGATGCCGCCATGGCCGATCAGGCCGTCGCGGGCGGCAAAGGCTTCGTAGTCGAACGGCGTGTCGAACAGGGCGCGGGGGAAATAGGCACCAAGAGGCCCGCCGACCTGCACGGCGCGAACCGGGCGGCCGGTCAACGTGCCGCCGCCGATATCGTCGACGAGCTCGCCGAGCGTCACGCCGAAGGCGGTCTCGAACAGCCCGCCGTGACGGATATTGCCGGCGAGCTGGATCGGCATCGTGCCGCGCGAGCGGCCCATGCCGAAATCGGCATAAGCCTTGGCGCCTTCGGCGAGGATGAAGGGGATGGCGGCGAACGACAGCACGTTGTTGATCACGGTCGGCTTGCCGAACAGGCCGTGATGCGCCGGCAGCGGCGGCTTGGCGCGCACGATGCCGCGGCGGCCTTCGAGGCTTTCCAGCAGCGAGGTCTCCTCGCCGCAGACGTAAGCGCCGGCACCGACGCGCACTTCGAGATCGAAGTCATGGGCGGAGCCGCCGATGCGCTTGCCGAGCAAACCGGCGCGGCGGGCCGCCACGATGGCCGCGTTCATCGCCTCCACCGCGTGCGGATATTCGCTGCGGATGTAGATGTAGCCCTTGGTTGCGCCGACGGTGATGCCGGCGATGGTCATGCCCTCGATCACCAGGAACGGATCGCCTTCCATGATCATGCGGTCGGCAAAGGTGCCGCTGTCGCCTTCGTCGGCGTTGCAGACGATGAATTTGCGGTCGGCCTTGGCCTGGGCAACCGTCTTCCATTTGATGCCGGTGGGAAAGCCTGCGCCGCCGCGGCCGCGCAGGCCGGACGTCGTGACGTCGGCGAGGATCTGGTCGGAGGTCAGCGTCAGCGCCCGCGCGAGGCCCTTGTAGCCGCCATGGGCGCGGTAGTCGTCGAGCGAGCGCGGATCGATCACGCCGCAACGGGCGAAGGTGAGGCGGGTCTGGCGCTTCAGCCAGGGGATCTCGTTCGTGACACCAAGCCGCAGCGCGTGCTGACCATTGCCGGCCATCGCGTCGAGCAGGGATGGAACGTCCGCCGGCGTCGCCGGGCCGAATCCGACGCGGCCCTGGGGCGTCGCCAGCTCGACCAGCGGCTCCAGCCAGTAGAGGCCGCGCGAGCCGGTCCTGACGATCTCCACCGGCATGCCGCGCGCTGCCGCGGCCTGCTCGAAGGCGAGGGCGACGTCGTCGGCGCCGACGGCAACCGCGCCGGCGTCGCGGGGAATGAAGATCCGCATCGTCATCGCTGCGCCTCCGCAACCAGCGCATCGAGGCGCTTCTGATCGAGCCGGCCGACGAGGCGGCCATCGAGCATCGCAGACGGCGCAGTCGCGCACAGGCCAAGGCAGTAGATCGGCTCCAGCGTGACGCGATCGTCGGCCGTGGTGTTGCCGAGCGAGACGCCGAGCCTTGCCTCGGCGCGCGCAGCCAGCGCATCGCCGCCCGCGGCCTGACAGGCTTCCGCACGGCACAGTTTGAGGACGTGGCGTCCGGCAGGTTGCTTCCGGAAATCATGGTAGAAGGTGAAGACGCCGTGCACCTCGGCGCGCGACAGGTTGAGCGCCTCCGCCACCATCGGGATCGCCGGCTCCGGCACGTAGCCGAAGGCCTCCTGCAGCGCGTGCAGGATCACCAGCGTGGCGCCTTCAAGCCCGGCATGCTCGGCGATGATTTCAGCGCCGCGCGCCTTGTCCCAAGGTTCGTATCCCACCGTCATCAGCGCTTCTCACGATCAGTTTTTTGCTTCGCACATGAGAGTTGGAATTCTTCGAAACATCAATAAAGCTGTCTCATGCGGCGATTGCGCAACGCGATTAATAGCGTTGCCGAATGGATCGATGCGGTTTCGTAATAATGTTCTGGAATCACGCACTTCCGTGGCTCTTTGGATTTCGGGATCGCACCTCGATCGTGCTACCTATGGACGTGTCGGGCTGCCGCTTGGGGCACCGTTTTCCGAAGGGATCTGAACCTTGATCGACAAGCTTGAACTGCTGCTGGCGCTGGCGAAGGAGCGGCATTTCGGACGCGCGGCGGAGGCCTGCGGCGTGACGCAACCGACGATGTCGACCGGGCTCAAGCAGCTCGAGGAGATCCTCGGTGTGATGCTGGTCCAGCGCGGGTCTCGCTTCCAGGGATTTACTCCGGAAGGCGAGAGGGCGCTCGACTGGGCGCGGCGGATCGTGGGTGATGCCCGCGCGATGCAGCAGGAGATCAACAGCCTCAAGGACAAGCTGTCGGGCGAGATCCGGATTGCGGCGATCCCGACCGCGCTCGGCATGGTGGCCTCGCTCACCACACCGTTCCGGGCGCGCCATCCCGAGGTGCGCTTCCGGATCCAGTCCACCACCTCGTCCGAGGTGCTGGGGCTGCTCGAAAATCTGGAGGTCGATGCGGGGCTCACCTACATCGAGAACGAGCCGATCGGCAAGGTGCGCACCATTCCGCTCTACAACGAGAGCTATCGCCTGCTGACCGCGCCGGATGCGATGTTCGGCGACCGCGAGACGGTGACCTGGAAGGAGGTCGGCCAGGTGCCGCTGTGCCTGCTGACGCCCGACATGCAGAACCGCCGCATCATCGACCGCGCCTTGCGCTCGGTCGGCGCGGAGGCGACGCCGACGCTGACCTCGAACTCGCTGCTGGTGCTGTTCACGCATGTGAAAACGGGGCGTTGGGCGAGCGTGATGCCGGCCAAGCTCGCCGAGACGCTCGGCCTTGCGGATGCCGTGCGCAGCATTCCGATCGTCGATCCGGTCGTGGACTACAGCATCGGCCTCGTGATCCCGCAGCGCGATCCGATGACGCCGTTGATCGCAGCCTTGGTGCAGGTCGCACGCGAGGTCGCGCCGACGCTCGAGAGCGCGTAGCTCTCGGCGTAGCCTTTCCGCCACGGTTCCGGCACGGCAGCAACCGACCACGCGTTGTGTGGTTGCGTTGAAGCAAGTCCTGGTGTTCAGCCGGCGGACAATCTTCGCTTGCTCGCAGCAAAGATGGAACTCAGCGCCGGCTCGGCGGTTGCATTGCGGCGTCCCGGTCAGCGAGCAGGAGCTGCTTTGAATCGTCGCCAGTTACTCCACGGATCGGCCGTGTTGCCGACACTCATGTTCTTGCCACAGCGCCAAGCCGCCGCCGCAGGGAGCGCGACGGACGCACCCTTCAACCCAGGCATGGTCAGGGAGCTTGCGCGCAATCTCGCCAGCAAGTCGTTCGAGGCGCCGGACGAGAAATTGCCGAACGGCCTGACGGATCTCAACTACGACCAGTACCGCTCGATCCGCTTCACGCCCGAGCGCGCGCTGTGGCGCGGCGCGAAGCTGCCGTTCGAAGCGCAGTTCTTCCACCGCGGTTTCTTCTACAAGAACAAGGTCAAGATCTTCGAGGTCGCCGACGGCAAGGTCAGCGAAGTCAAGTACAGCAAGGATATGTTCTCGTTCGGCGAGACCGTGCCTGACTTCACCGAGACCGACCTCGGCTTTGCCGGATTTCGCATCCACGCGCCGATCAACAAGCCGAACTACTATGACGAGGTCTGCGTCTTCCTCGGCGCGAGCTATTTCCGCGCGGTCGCCAAGGACGAGACCTACGGCCTGTCGGCGCGCGGCCTGTCGATCGATACCGGCGAGGCCAAGGGCGAGGAGTTTCCGTTCTTCAAGGCGTTCTGGCTCGAGCGCCCGGTGCCCAACGCGACCTCGCTGGTCATTCACGCCTTGCTCGACAGCAAGAGCTGCGCGGCAAGCTACCGCTTCACGATCAGACCCGGAGCGACCACGGTGTTCGATGTCGAGGCATCGCTCTATCCGCGCGCCGATCTCGAGCATGCCGGCCTTGCGCCGATGACGAGCATGTTCTTCTTCGGGCCCAACGATCGCAACGAGGTCGACGACTTCCGGCCGTCGGTGCACGATTCGGACGGCCTTGCGATCTTCAACGGCAAGGGCGAAAGCCTCTGGCGGCCGCTCAGCAACCCCCGCGATCTTCAGATCAGCACTTTTCAGGATCTCAATCCGCGCGGTTTCGGGCTTATGCAGCGGGAGAGAAACTTCTTCGCCTATCAGGACATCGAATCCAGCTTCGAGAGACGGCCCAGTCTCTGGATGGAGCCGGTCGGGGACTGGGGCGAGGGCGGGGTCGTGCTGATCGAAATCCCGACCAAGGAGGAGGTCCACGACAACATCGCCGCATTCTGGCGTCCGAAGGCGCCGCCCAAGGCCAAGAGCGAGACCAATTTCACCTATCGCCTGCATTGGGGGCCGGATGCGCCGAAGCCGCACTCGCTCGCGCGCTTCACGCGCAGCGGCATCGGCGCGCATGGCGAGAACAGCAAGCTGTTCGTGCTCGACCTGTTCGGGGACAATCTGAAGGGGATCGATCCCGGCAGCGTCAAGGGCGTCGTGACGGCCGAGAAGTCCGAGATCACGAATGTCGTCACGCAGCCAAATCCGAATACCGGCGGATGGCGGCTCAGCTTCCAATGCGCCGTCAGGAAGGACCCGATCGAGCTGCGTGCGCATCTGGCGCAGGATGACAAGCCGCTCTCCGAGATCTGGGTCTATCGATGGGCGCCATAGTCACGTCGCCTCAGTCCGACGTCGCCGCGGCGGCCGAAGGCTTCCTGCCACAAGAGAGCCCGCTTGCGATGTCGGCGGCCGATCTCGGCCGGCCGCCGCATGCGGTGAGCACGCCGGTGTCGGTCGGTGCGGGCATGTTGATGCGCCGCGCGTTCGTCCTGATGTTGACCGTAGCGCTGACCGGTGCCGGCGCCTACGAGATGTACATGGTCGTCCAGGTCGGCGGCGTGACGATCATGGAGGGCATGGTGCTGGTGCTGTTCGTCGCGCTGCTCGCCTGGATCGCGTTTTCGTTCGCTTCGGCGATCGCCGGCTTCTTCGTTCTGCTTCGCCGCAACGGCAATGCCTTGCCGATCCGCGACGATGGTCCCTTGCCGCAGCTCGCGAGCCGGACCGCGGTCCTGCTCCCGACCTACAACGAGAATCCGCATCAATTGATGGCGCGCCTGCGCGCCATCTACGAGTCCGTCGAGGCGACCGGGCAGGGCGACAGCTTTGACTGGTTCGTGCTCAGCGACACCCGCGATCCGGATATCTGGATCGCCGAGGAACGGGCGTTCCTCGAACTGTGCGAGGCCTGCGGCGCGCAGCGGCTGTTCTACCGGCATCGCGCCGACAATACGGCGCGGAAGTCCGGCAATGTCGGCGAGTGGATCACGCGGTTCGGCGGCGCCTATCGGTTCATGATCGTGCTCGACGCCGACAGCCTGATGTCGGGCGACACCATGGTGCGGATGGCGCACGCCATGGAGACCAATCCGCAGGCGGCGCTGCTCCAGACGCTGCCCATAATCGTCAATGCGCGCAGTCTGTTCAGCCGCGTCCAGCAATTCGCTGGCCGCCTGTACGGACCGATGATCGCCGCCGGCGTCGCCTGGTGGCACGGCTCCGAGGGAAATTACTGGGGACACAACGCGATCATCCGGATCGAAGCATTTGCGCAGCAGGCGGGGCTGCCCGAACTCTCCGGACGCAAGCCGTTCGGCGGACATATCCTGAGCCACGACTTTGTCGAGGCGGCGCTGATGCGGCGCGCCGGCTGGGGGATCTACATGGCGCCGACGCTCGGCGGCAGTTTCGAGGAGGTGCCGCCGTCGCTCTTGGATTTTGCCGCGCGCGACCGCCGCTGGTGCCAGGGCAATCTGCAGCATCTCGCCGTGCTGAGGACGCGCCGGCTGCACTGGATCTCGCGGCTGCATTTCATGACCGGGATCGGCTCCTACATCACCGCGCCGCTCTGGCTGTCGTTCCTGCTGCTCGGAATCCTGATCTCGTTGCAGGCGCGCTTCATTCGGCCCGAATATTTTCCGAAGGGCTTTTCGCTGTTTCCCAATTGGCCGGCACAGGATCCCGTGCTCGCCGCCTGGGTGTTCGGCCTCACCATGGCGCTGCTGATCGTGCCGAAGCTGCTCGGCTTCCTCCTGTTGCTGACGCGGTCGGACGTGCGCCGGCAATTCGGCGGCGGGTTCCGGGCGCTGACGGGCGTGATCGCCGAGGTGCTGATCTCGGCGATGATCGCGCCGGTCATGATGGTGTTCCAGTCGATTGCGGTCGTCGAGATCCTGCTCGGCCGGGATGCCGGCTGGCAGACGCAGCGGCGCGACGACGGCGCGGTCGAGCGGCGCGAGCTCTATCGCAAGTACGGTGTCCCCACCGCCTGCGGTGTTGCGATGGCGATAAGCGCCTGGGCGGTGTCGCTGCCGCTGCTGCTGTGGATGTCGCCGGTGATCGTCGGCCTGCTGTTTGCGATCCCGATCGGGGCCTGGACCGCCAGGCCGGCGATGCGCGCGCTGTTCGTGACGCCGGAGGAAGCTAAGCCGCCACGCGTGCTGGTCCGCGCCAATGAGCTGGCATCGTCGCCGGCACTCGCATCGGCCCCCGCGCTCGCGACGTTGCGGCAAGATTCCGACTTGCTGCGTCGTCATCTCTCGTCGCTGCCGCCGGTGCGGCGCGGCGGCCCGGGCGAGATCGACCTTCACGTCGCGGTGGCGCGTGCGCGGATCGAGGCAAGCGACAGCTTCGACCAGGTAGTCCGCCATCTCACGCCTCGCGAGACGCTGGCCGTGCTGGGTGATTCCGCGCTGCTGGAAGGGGTGCTTGCGAAGTAGTGGGGGCGTCAGGCCGCTTCCGGCAGCTTCGTCTGCAGGGGCCGCGGATCGCGCGGCAGGGTCACGCGCACGACGGTGCCGACCTCGAGCTTGGAGCGCAGCCGCATCGAGCCGCCGTGGAGCTGCGCCAGCGAGCGGGCGATCGCCAGGCCAAGGCCCGAGCCGTGATAGGTCTTGGTGAGCTGGCTCTCGACCTGCTCGAACGGGCGGCCGAGCCGCGCCAGCGAATGCGGCGCGATCCCGATGCCGGTATCGGCGATCATCAGCACGATCGAGTCATCCAGCATCTGACCGCGCACCAGCACACGACCGTGCTCGGGCGTGAACTTCACGGCGTTGGAGAGCAGGTTGACGATGATCTGCTTGGTCGCGCGGCGGTCGGCGACGACGGAGATGGTGCTTTCGATATCCGACTCCAGCGACAATCCCTTGTGCTCGGCGCGGCCGGAGACCACGCGCAGCGACTCCGCGAGGATGCCGGAGAGATCGAGCGGCTCCATGTCGAACTTCATGCGGCCGGCCTCGATCTTCGACATGTCGAGAATGTCGTTGATGACCTCGAGCAGGTATTTCCCCGACGTTAGAATGTCGTGGCAGTATTCCGCATATTTGTCCGAGCCGAGCGTGCCGAACAGGCCGCTGCCCATGATCTCGGAGAAGCCGATGATGGCATTGAGCGGGGTGCGCAGCTCGTGGCTCATATTGGCCAGGAATTTCGACTTGGTCTGGTTGGCTTCCTCGGCGCGGGTCTTCTCGCGCTGGTACTTCTCGGCGAGGTCGGCGAGCTCGATCGCCTGGCGCTCCAGCGCGGCCTGCGAGCGCTTCAGGTCGATGACGGTGGCGCGCAGGCGCAGGTCGTTGTCGACCAGCTTCTGCTCGTGTTCCTTGATGCGGGTGATGTCGGTGCCGACCGAGACGTAGCCGCCGTCCTTGGTGCGGCGTTCGCTGATGTGCAGCCAGCTGCCGTCGTCGAGCTGCGCCTCGAAGGTGCGCGCGCCCGGGCCTTGGGCGGCGGTCTCGTTGTGGCGGGTGCGCACCTCCGGCATGCGGCCGACCTCGAGCACGGTCTCGTAGGAGGTGCCGGGAATGACGGCCGTATCGGGCAGCCTGTGCAGACGCTGGAAGTGCGAGTTGCAGAGCACGAGGCGATCGCTCGCATCCCACAGCACGAAGGCCTCCGGAATGGTCTCGATCGCGTCGCGCAGGCGGAGGTCGGCTTCCACGGTCCTTTCCGCGAGGCTCTTCTGTTCGGTGATGTCGACGGCGATCCCGATCAGGTGCAGGCCGCCGTCGGCCGCGGCGTGGCTGAGCTCGCAGCGCACGCGGAGCCAGATCCAGTGGCCGTCGACATGCTGCATGCGGAAGGTCTGGTCGATGTGGTCGATCTCGTCGGAGATGAGCTGGTCGGCGATCGCGAACAGGTCGATGTCGTCGGACTTCACCAGCGCGTTGACCTCGCCGAAGGTGAGGAGCTCGTGGCGGCCGTCGAGGCCGAGCATCGAGAACATCGACTGCGACCAGAAGATCCGGCCGCGCGACAGATCCCAGTCCCACAGCCCGCAGCGGCCGCGGTTGAGCGCGGTGTCGATGCGGCCGCGCACGGCGTCGTTGATGATGTCGCCCTCGCGGGCGCGGGTCGACTGCCAGTGGAAGGCGAAGCCGAGGATCAGGACGACGAAGCCGGTGGTCGCCGACAGCGTGACCGAGAGCGCGGCGTCCGAGCCCCAGATCGGCTCGTTGCGCTCCTGGATGACGACGACCTGACCGGGCAGCGACTTGACGAGCTGCGAGATCGCCAGCGCGCCCGTGCCGCCGGGCAGCGTCATGTCGCTGACCGTGCCCTGCTGGCCGGGCGCGACCAGCAGCTGCGCGGTGGAGACGATGTCGAGGATGCGGTCGTTCTCGCCGGCGCCATCGACCGGCACGCGCGCCAGCACGCGGTGATCGGCGCTGGTGATGATGACGTGGCGGCCATAGGCGATGCCCCAGGACGGGATCAGGTCCGGCAGCAGTTCCTGCATCCGCTCGATGTTGGCGAGCCGGTCGCGCCGCACCGAGGTCAGGCGATCGAGACGTTCGGCAAGGATGTCGGACAGCGCGGCAAGGTCGCGCTTCGTCGCGCCGCGCTTCTGCCGCGTCTGGTCGACCACCTGCACGAAAGCGCCGAGGCAGATCGTGATCAGGAATGCGATGATGAGTGTCGGCACGGCGCGGCGCAGCGCCGGCTCCGCGATCAGGAGCCGATGATAGGCAGGTTTCGCGATCGATTGCGCCAATCCCTTGATCGAATCGGATTGGACGCATGCGTTCGCTGCATGCGCGCGCGCCATGCCTGAGACCCCCGCTCTAAGCTGATTTTTTACCCGGTTCGGATGCTCCCCACGATGCATCCGAATCATGATCATTTGAATCCAGATTTCCGGGACTGTCGAGAGTCAACGATTCGTTAATGCGAAAAAATTCTTGTCCCGGAGAGAATCATGCGACGCAAAGTGAGTCCGAAACAGGAACGGCTCCGTAGAATTACGCGCGCGTCGGCTCTGCGTGACTGATCACACGCTTCACGGTGGGGAACGCACGACGCAGTTTGCGTTCGATCTCGTCGACGCTTTCGTGCACCTTGATCACGCTCATCGACGGTGCCGCGCGGCAGTGGAAATTGACGATCTCGCCGGCGTCGGTGTTGCGGACACGCACATTATGGATGTCGTGGATCTCACCGCCATCGGCAAAGCCGGTCAGCGCCGCCTTGATGGCTTCCACGCGGTCGGGCGCGGCGTCGGTTCCCCACGGCAGTTCCGGCTCGAGCGGCTCGATATGGGTGTCGACCTCGACGTCCTCGCCGAAATCCTCGCGGATCGCGCGCTCGAGCTCGTGGGCGATGCCGTGCGCCGCCTCGAGCTGCATGTCGGCGTCGACCTCGAGGTCGATGCTGACGGTCAGCTTGGCGCCGAGATCGTGCACCGTGACATGGTGAACGGCGAGGCCCGAATTGTGCGCGATCACCATGATGCGGTCGCGCACGGTCTCGTTGTTGCGTGCGACGGGGACGGCGGTGAAGGTGAGGTCGGCGTCGCCGAACGCCTTGTCCACGGCGATTTGCGCGCTGCGCTTGATCTCCTCGACGCGGTCGATCGGATAGGTTCGCGGCACCTTTGCGATGATGTCGATGAACGTGGTCGCTCCGACCATGCGCACGCGCAGCCGGTCGACGTCGATCACGCCCGGTACGCCGCGGATCGCGGCGGTGGCCTTCTCCTGCGCGCCTTCGGGCGCGCGATCGAGCAGGGTCTCGACCGTCTCCCGCGCCATGCGCAGCCCGAGCAGGGCGATCATCACGGCAACCGCCGCAGCCGCCGCCGCGTCGCCCCACCAGAAGCCGAGACCGGCGAGGATCAGGCCCACGATCACGGCGAACGAGCCCATCACGTCGGAGGCGAAATGCAGCGCATCCGCCGCCAGCGCCTGGCTCCTGGTCTCCCGCGCGGCGCGGTGCAGGGCGCGGGCGCGCCAGAGATTGACGGCGATGTCGAGCACCAGCACGACAAAGGGAATGGCCGAGATCGACGGCGGCGGCGTTCCTTCGCGCAGATGGCTATAGGCCTGCACCAGGATGCCGCCGGCCAGCACATAGAGCAAAGCGATGATGCCAAGCGCGGAGACGCTTTCCAGCTTGCCGTGGCCGTAGTGGTGCTCGTCGTCTGCGGGCTTGTCGGACACCCGCACCACTGCCCAGGTGATGATGGTCGCGACCAGGTCGATCGAGGAATGCAGGGCCTCGGAGATCAGCGCCAGCGAGCCGATCGCGATCCCGACCGCGAACTTCGCCGCCGCCATGCCGCCACTGGCGAAGATCGAGATCGCGGCGACCGAGGTTTTGGTGGAGGGTGCGCTGGTGTTCGAAGAACTCATGAGCGGCGGTTTAGCAGGCCAACGGTGAACATCAAGTGTCGTTCGCCACGCGCAATCGCCACTCAGTTGCAATTGCATCCTTGCGCCAAAATCACGCGGTCGTCCCGGCGGAAGCCAGGATCCATAACCACAGGGTTGTGTGGTTGAAGTGAGCTGTGGCAACCGCGTCGCGTCATGACTCGCATTCGGGGTAATGGGTCCTGGCTTCCGCCAGGACGACCTGGATGTGTTGCGCGACGTGTCAACTAAACATCCGCGTTCTCGCGGCGTGTTTCGCTAGAGCGCAGTGAAACCCATCATCTCGCCGTGCGGGCAATTGATGGGTTTCGCTTCGCTCTACCCATCCTACGGACCGCCGGGTTGTAATCCGAAGCCGGCACTTGCAATATATGGACCAATTGGTCTATATATCGGCAATGAGCCGCCAAATCCCCGTTCAGTCGCCCCGTGGCCGGCCGCGAAGTTTCGACATGGAAGCCGCTGTCGAACGCGCGATGGATGTGTTCTGGTCGCGCGGCTATCACGCCACGGCGCTGCCCGATCTCCTTCGTGCGACCAGGCTGTCGCGGGGCAGCCTCTACGCCGCTTTCGGTGACAAGCATTCGCTCTTCTTGCGCGCGCTTGATCGCTACATCGCGGATGCCTTGGCGCGGATGGATGTCGAATTCGATCCCCGAAACGACCCGGTCGACGGCCTGCGGGCCTACCTTGCCGGCTACGTCGAACGCGCGTGCGGTGCCAATGGCCGGCGCGGCTGCCTGTTGGTGGCGACGGCGATGGAGCTGGCTGGCGCGGATGCCGAGGTTGGTCGTCGCTTCGCGAGCTTCTTCAAAACCATGGAGGCAAGGGTGGCGGACGCATTTTCCCGTGCGGAGACCGTGGGCAGATTGGCCGATGGCGTCGAGCCTTCGAGTGCCGCCCGAATTCTGATCTGTTTCCTTTGGGGGCTGCGCGTGGTCGCCAAGACGGCTCCGGCACGTACCACGTCGCAAGCCACCGCTGACGCGCTCCTCGCTCGCTTCATCAAATAAGCAACTGTTCGAATGACCCTTGATGTCCACTGTACGTCCGCGGGATCAGCGTGCCGATATATGGACCGATCGGTCTTGAAAGGAAAGATGCCATGTCTGCCATCCAGATCGTCTGCGCGGTCGCCGTTCCCCTGATCTGGGGTTATCAGTTCGTGGCCATCAAAGTGGGCGTTGCGGAGTTTCCGCCCCTCTTCTTCCTCGCACTGCGCTTTCTGGCCATTACGCTGCTCCTTATTCCGTTCGTCGGAAGGCCGACACGCCGACAGCTCGGCCCTGTCGCGGCCGTTTCGCTTTTCCTTGGTGGACTGAATTTCGGGCTCTTCTATGTGGGCCTTGGGCTCGGCTCGGGAAGCATGTCGGCGGTCGCGTACCAACTCGCCACGCCCTTCACCGTCCTGCTGGCCTGGCCGCTGCTCGCGGAGAGGCCGTCACTCGCCACCTGTGCCGGAGTGGTGCTTGCATTCGTCGGCGTGACCGTGCTGGCAGCCGGGCCAGAGCTGTCGGCAAACGTGCTTCCGCTGCTGCTTGTGGTTGGAGCAGCTTTCGCCTTCGCGGTATCCAACGTGTTGACGAAACGCTATGGCCCCTTTGATCCCTTGATGCTGATGGGATGGTCGTCGCTGCTCACGGTGCCGCAGGTCATGTTGATGTCGTTGCTGCTCGAATATGGACAGGCGGCGAGCCTCGTGACGGCAGGCGAACGGGGCTGGCTGGCGCTCGCCTACACGGTCTTCATCGGCGGAATCATTGGGTTTGGCCTCTGGTTTTGGCTGATCGCCCGTTGCTCGATGGTTCGCGTCGCGCCCTTCGGTCTGCTGCTTCCGGTGTTCGCCTTGATCTCGAGCGTGCTGTTCCTTGGCGACAGCGTGACCCCGAAACTGGTTGTCGGCGGACTGCTAGCGATCTCCGGCGTCGCCATCACACAGGTCAGACCGGGTGCGAAGTCGGACCAGTCGTAGCGCTCGCAGGGACCGAATTCGGCCGTAGCCGATGGCTCCGCTTCCACAACAGGGAACCGCCTTCGGGCGGTCTTCCATTCGCGTAAAATGCGAACAGTTCGCCATCGCCAGGACGCGATCACTGTGCGGCAAAACAGCGCTCTTGCGACATGACCGGTGCGCCGCGCCTCACCGTCAAACCCGCCGGTCGTGGCGCACGCCTGCTCATGCGCGTGAATTCGCCAGAGGTTTTCTGGCGGCTCGGCCTGCCGTGTTGGTATGCAATTTGTGCCAGAGAGCGCACAGCCATGCGGACAGATGCTGCCGGACAGGTTTCGACGCAGCAACTACGGGAGGAACGATTCCCCCGGGAGATGTTTGGCGACGATGCTCTCGGTGCTCAGGGAGTGGACCAATATCCAATGTAAAGGGAGAGGCCACATGAGGAGCGTTTTCGCGAAGGCGTCAATCCTCGGGGTTGTCAGCGCGGGGTTGATCGGTACGGCCGCGGCACAGACTCAAGATTTGCGCAAGGGCGCGGCCGATGCGACCAAGCAGGCCAATTCGGTCTTGCTGAAACAGCTGCCGTTTAGCGACACCTCTGATTTCGACGCGGCGAACAAAGGCTTCATGGCCGCGCTGCCTTCCGAGGCAATCAAGGGAAGCGCGGGTAACGCCATCTGGAACCCGCAGCAATACGGCTTCATCAGCGACGCGACCGCCCCCGATACGGTCAACCCAAGCCTGTGGCGACAATCCCGGCTGATCAACATCTCCGGCTTGTTCGAGGTGACCGAGGGCATCTATCAGGTTCGCAATCAGGACCTGTCGAACATGACGATCATCGAGGGCAGCGAGGGCATTACAATCGTCGATCCCCTCGTGTCGGCAGAGACGGCAAAGGTGGCGCTCGACCTGTACCGCTCGAAGCGCGGAAACAAACCCGTCAAGGCCGTGATCTACACCCACAGCCACGTCGACCACTATGGTGGTGTGCGGGGCGTCACCAGCGAGGACGACGTCCAGTCCGGCAAGGTCAAGATCTATGCGCCGGATGGATTCCTGGAGGCCGCGGTCGCCGAGAACGTCATGGCCGGCACCGCGATGAGCCGGCGCGCCAGCTACATGTACGGCAACCTGCTCAAGGCGGATCCGAAAGGTCAGGTCGGCGCGGGTCTCGGCACCACGACCTCGGCAGGCACGGTGACGCTCATCGCGCCGACCAACATCATCAAGGAAACCGGACAGAAAGAGAAGATCGACGGCTTGACGTACGAGTTCCTCATGGCGCCCGGTTCGGAAGCGCCTTCGGAGATGATGTGGTTCATCGAGGAAAAGAAGGCGATGGAATCCGCCGAGGACGCGACCCACACGCTGCACAATACCTATTCGCTTCGCGGCGCCAAAATTCGCGAGCCGCTTCCCTGGTCGAAATACCTCAACCAGGCGCTGGTGATGTGGGGCGACAAGGTCGATGTGGTGTTTGCGCAGCATCACTGGCCGACATGGGGCAATGACAAGGTGGTTTCACTTCTGGAGAGCCAGCGCGACCTTTACCGCTTCATCAACGACCAGACCTTGCGCATGGTCAACCACGGCATGACGATGCGTGAGATCGCCGACGGATTCAAAATGCCTGACAGTCTCGCCAATGTCTGGGCAAACCGCGGTTATTACGGCTCGATCTATCATGACGTGGCCGCCACCTATGTTCTTTATCTTGGCTGGTTCGACGGCAACCCGGCCACACTGCACGAACTGCCGCCGGTCGAGGCGAGCAAGAAGTACGTCGAGTTCATGGGCGGCAGCGACGAGGTTCTGAAGAAGGCCAAGGCTTCCTACGACAAGGGCGAATATCGCTGGGTGGCTCAAGCCGTCCACCACGTCGTGTTCGCCGATCCCGACAATCAGGCCGCCAAGAATCTCGAAGCCGACGCGCTCGAGCAACTCGGCTATCAGGCCGAGTCCGGGCCGTGGCGCAACTTTTACCTGACCGGCGCCCAGGAACTGCGCAACGGTGTCGCGAAGCTGCCGACGCCGAACACCGCGAGCCCCGATACGGTGCGCGCGATGTCCGCGGACTTGTTCTTCGACTATCTCGGAGTTCGCCTCAACGCGGAGAAGGCCGGCAACGCGCATGCGAAGCTCAACTTCGAGTTCGGCAAGGACGGCAACTACTTCGTCGAGCTGAAGAACGGAGTGCTGAACCACACGGCGAACATGAAGTCCAACAATGCCGATGCGACGGTCGCGTTGTCGCGCGATACGCTGAACAGCATCATCCTGCAGCAGACCAGGTTTGATGATGCCGTTTCGTCCGGCGCGGTGAAGGTGAGCGGAGATCAGACCAAGCTGCGCGATCTCGTGTCGTATCTCGACACGTTCGACTTCTGGTTCAATATCGTGACGCCGAACCAGACGGCTCAATCCGCCACGACGGGGCGAGGGGGAACGTCGCGATAATCATACGATAATCATACGGTCAAGCGGCGCGGAGCACTTGCTTCGCGCCGCTTTGCTATGCGCACCTTCGCCGAAGATCGCGCGGATCTGCTCGATCGAGCGGGCGCGGAAGATAACGCCGACACTCTTCACGCGCTGTCGAAGACAGCTCCATTCAGTCATTTTGCTGACGCAATCTCTGTTTTAGTCGGGTGAGAAACTGAAGACACGGTGTGAGAACCACCCCGGTTCTCATAATGGTTCCGCCGCCGGAACTGGCACGAATCCGCAAAGAATTGGCACGAGTTAACGCCATCGCGTTCGCTCGACGATGTTTTGCGCGGGCATCGGGAACCGGACGATCGAAGAAAATCAATCAAGGAGTTATGATGCTGTTCGGCTCGAGCGCCGCAATCTGCGGCGCCCTGGTTGCGCTCGCCATTTCTGGCACCGCTGCGCGAAGTGAGAACGCTGCGGTTCATTCAAGTGCCGTCGTCAACGCCGCGTGTGGGGATGCAATCGTTGGCGCGGCATCCATGTACAATCCGTTCAAGCCCGGCAGGGAGGAGGGCGGTCCAAGCACAGCCTCCGGCGAGCGCTATGATCTCTCGGTCTGGGCGGCTGCCATCAAGACGAGTCTGCGCCGGAAGTTTGGTGGGGTCCAATTTGGCGCGAGGCCGAAATATGCCCTCGTCGAGGCGGTAGGCAAGAAGGTCATCGTCAAGATAAATGACGTGGGGCCATTAAGGCCTGGCCGCATCATCGACCTCAACGAGCGGACGATGCGCTATTTCGATCCAAGCCTGGAGCTCGGAGTCATCAGTGGCGTCAAGGTCAGCCCGCTTGCGGGGGACTATTGGATTCCCGGACCGGTCGGCTGAACACCGTACGCGAAAAGAGCCAGGGCAGAGCACGTGGCAAGCGCGGATGAGGAGGCATACTTGCGCTTCGCTCATCCGCCGTTCGCTCGCATTGACGATGACGCTTGCCGAGTCTGCTGCTACAGCGTCACCACGATCTTGCCGAGGTGCTTGTTGGCTTCCATGTGTTCGAACGCCTTGCCGATATCGGCGAATTTGTAGACTTTGTCGATCGGTAGCTGCAGCTTGCGCGATTCGACCGCGCCCCAGACGTCCTTGCGGACCTCCTCGAAGATCTCGCGGACCTCCTCGATGGTGCGGGTGCGGAAGGTGACGCCGACATAGTCGATGCGGCGGGCCGCATGCAGATCGAAATTGAAATCGGCGTGGGTGCCGCCGAGCCGGCCGACATTGACGATGCGGCCCTTGATCTTCGTCGCGGCGAGGTTCTGGTTGGCGACCGGTCCGGAGATTTGGTCGACGATCAGGTCGACGCCTTCGCCTGAGGTCGCCTGCAGCACCTGATCGACCCAGCCGGGATCCTTCGAGTCCACCGCGAGATCGGCGCCGAACTCCTTCAGCCGGCCGCGGCGCATCGCATCGGTCGACGAGCCGATCACGAGCTTTGCGCCCTTGAGCCTGGCGATCTGCATCGCCATCAGGCCGACCCCGGAGCTCGCGCCCTGGATCAGCACGCTCTGGCCCGCCTCCACCCCGCCGACGGTGACGACGGCGTTGTGCATGGTCGTGAGCGCGACGGGCAGGGTGGCCGCCTCCTCGAAATTCATGTTCGAGGGCGCGTGGAATAGCCGTCCGTGATCGGCCAGCGTATATTCGGCAAAGGCCGCGCCGCCCGAACCCATGATGCGGTCGCCGACCTTGACGCCTTTGGCATTCGGCCCAAGCTCGGCGACTTCGCCGGCCCATTCCATGCCGAGCACGGTGCCGATGCCGCCGGCCGCCCCGTGGACATGGCCCTTGGTCATGCCGAGATCGGCGCGGTTCAGCCCGCAGGCTTGAACCTTGACCAGCACCTGGGTGCCCTTCGGCACGGGCTTCGCGACGTCGGTGATTTCAGGGCCGTTAGGGCCGTAGACATAGGCTTTCATGGGGGCATCCCCTTCGGTCTGAATCCTCATGGTGAGGAGCGCGCCTTCGCGTCTCGAACCATGAGGCCCGATTGTGGCCTCATCCTTCGAGACGCTTGCTTCGCAAGCTGCTCAGGATGAGGAGATAGAGCCGCGCGCGATCCAAACGCTTATTCCGCGGCCTGACGCTTGGCACCAGCTGTCATGCGCTCCAGCCGCTCGCGGATGATCGCTTCCGCCTCGCGCACGATGCGGGAGACCAGTTCGGCGCAGCTCGGGATGTCCTGGATCAGGCCCTGCACCTGGCCGGCCGACCAGATGCCTTCGTCGGAATCGCCGGTGGCATAGACCATCTTGCCGCGGGCGCCGGCGACGAGCTCGCGGATGTCCTCGAACTTCGCGCCCTCCTTCTCCATGGCGACGACCTTGCTCGAGATCGCGTTCTTCGCCACACGCGAGGTGTTGCGCATGGTGCGGAAGATCAGCTCGGTCTCGCGCTCGTCATTGGCGACGATCTTCTCCTTGATGAGCTGGTGGATCGGGCTCTCCTTGGTGGCCATGAAGCGCGTGCCCATGTTGATGCCATCGGCGCCCAGGGCCAGCGCCGCGACGAGGCCGCGGGCATCGGCAAAGCCGCCCGAGGCGATCATCGGGATCCTGATCTTGTTGGCCGCGGCCGGGATCAGGATCAGGCCGGGGGTGTCGTCCTCGCCGGGGTGGCCGGCGCATTCGAATCCATCGATCGAGATGGCATCGACGCCCATCCGTTCGGCCGAAAGCGCGTGGCGCACGCTGGTGCATTTGTGCACGACCTTGACGCCGTGCTTCCTGAACTCGTCGACATGCTCCTGCGGCTTGTTGCCGGCGGTCTCGACCACCTTGACGCCGCTCTCGATGATGGCGGCGCGGTATTCGGCATAGGGCGGCGGCTTGATCGCGGGCAGGATGGTGAGATTGACGCCGAACGGCTTGTCGGTGAGGTCGCGACAGCGCGCGATCTCCCTGGTCAGGTCCTCCGGCGTCGGCTGGGTCAGCGCGGTGATGAACCCGAGCGCGCCGGCATTGGCGACGGCGGCGACGAGCTCGGCGCGGCCGACCCACTGCATGCCGCCCTGCACGATCGGGTGGTCGACGCCGAACATCTCGGTGAAACGTGTCTTGATCATTCTGCCCTCGTTTCCATCAGGATTTTCCGTGGCGCGGACGGCGGCGCACGGTGTTGTTATGGATGTCGGGCGGAAGGATGCAGTCCTGTCCGGCAATTGTCTACCGGCGACCTGCGGCGCGCCCATGCGGAAATGACGGGCCGCGGCGGTCAGGCGAGGGCGGGACAGAAATCTTTCGTCATCTGTTCAGGCGCTCGTGATCGAACACGCAGCGCCCGGCTGAGAGCAAGGCAAAGCAGGCGCTTGTTACGCCGGCACGGCGTCTTTCTTCGACGCGGCGGTCTCCTCGTCGAACGCGGCGGCGATGTCGCGCATGCTGACGACGCCGATCAGGCTGTAGTTGTCGATGACGGGCACGTGGCGAATGTGGTGCTTGGTCATGAGATGACGAATGTGCTCGAGCGTGTCGCTCGATGTGCAGGAGACGAGCTGCTGCACCGAGACGAATTGCGACACCTTCATGCTCGCGCCGGCCGCGCCGTGCTCGGCGACGGCGCGCACCACGTCGCGCTCGGTGAACATGCCGACCGCGGTGTTGCCCTCGGAGCGGACCACGTCCTTCACCACCAGCGCGCTGATGTTGTTGGCGCGCATCAGCTGCGCGGCAATCGCGACGGTCTCGTTCATGCGCACCGTGGCGACGCGGGGGGTCTTCTTGCGCAGGATATCTCCGACTTGCATGGCAACCTCCTTGGTTATCGTTGACCGGAGTCTGGTATACAAAATGCCAATTGTCAACGCGACTGTCACGGAATCTACCATCAGGAAACAGCTTAAATAGGCAGGTTTACTGACATTTTCGACGATTGTGAGCGACCGTGGGCGGCGCAGGCGATCCGCCGCACCAGACGCGGTGGTATCTGGCATCCCTGTCTTTGGCAAAAAGAAAAGAGGCGCACCGAAATGCGCCTCTGTCCGTTCAGCAGGAAAATTGAGAGTTCAGGCCGTCCTGATTCAAGCCGTTTTGGCGCTCGTCGCGGTCTCTTCCGCGGCGGCAGCCTCGTTGCCGTTGATGAAGGCGCGGCGCATCGGCTTGATCACGAACAGCGCCATCAGCGCTGCGGTGGCGTTGAGCGCGACCGCGATCACGAACACCGCCTGCCAGCCATAGCTGGCGGCAACGATGCTTGCGGCAGGCACCAGGAGCGCTGCGGTGCCCTTGGCGGTGTAGAGCATGCCGTTGTTGGTGGTCGCGAACTTCGCACCGAAGGTGTCGCCGCAGGTCGCGGGAAACAGCGAGTAGATCTCGCCGAACACGCCGAAATAGACCGCGGTCGCGAGCACGAAGACCACCGGGTTGTGACCCCAGGTGGATAGCGTGAGCAGCATCAGCGCGCCGGTGCCGAAGGCGATGAACATGGTGGGCTCGCGGCCGATCGTGTCGGAGATCCAGCCGAAGAACGGACGCCCGAAACCGTCGAAGATGCGGTCGAGCGAGATCGCGAACGTCAAGGCCGCCATCTGGAAGCCGGCGAGTGTTACCGGACTATTCGCGATCTTGTAGTCGTGCGCGATCGGACCGATCTGCGCCGCGGTCATCAGGCCGCCCGAGGCGACCATGACGAAAACGAGATACATCACCCAGAAAACAGGGGTGCGCAGCACCTGTGGCGGGGTGAAGTCGATCTTGGTCTGCGGCAGATTGAGCTGCTTCTTCTTCGGCGGAATCGAGATCCGCGGCGGCTGGATGAAGAAGGCGAGCACGAAGACGATCAATCCCTGTCCGATGCCGAAATCGAAGAACGCAGTCTGATAACCGCTCGAGGCGATCATGCTCGCGATCGGCACGATCGTGAGCGCGGCGCCCGCGCCGAAGCCGGCGGCGGTCGCACCTGCCGCGAGACCGCGACGGTCGGGAAACCATTTCAGCGCGTTGCCGACGCAGGTGCCGTACACTGCGCCCGCGCCCAGGCCGCCGAATACCGCGGCGGTGTAGAGCAAGGCGAGCGAGTCGGCATAGGAGTTCAACACCCAGGCGAGCGCGATCATCGCGCCGCCGAACATGACGACGATGCGCGGGCCGTATTTGTCGACGAACCAGGCTTCGACCGGCACCAGCCAGGTTTCGGTGACCACGAAGATGGTGAAAGCGAGCTGGATCGCGGCGCGCCCCCAATGATGGGCGGCGTCGATCGGATCGACGAACAGCGTCCAGCCATATTGCAGATTGGCGATCATCGCCATGCAGACGATGCCCATGCCGAGCTGGAGCCAACGGAAGCCGCTGGACGAAGGTTGAGCTTGTGTGACGGCAGTATTGCTGGAAACCATCAAGTCCTCCCGAGCGCGCTGGTCTTGTGACCGAGTGTCGCAATTATTGTGGCGTATCGTCGCAAGCGCTCGGCGGAAGTTGGTATACTATATTCCAGAAAGCAAGCCCTTCATTCTGCTGCAACGCAGCAAATCTGCCCTCCGACGTGCCGGTCCCGACGGCGTCTCGCGGCCGGCAAAAATGAAAAGCGCCCGGCTTTTGGCCAGGCGCTTTGCAGGTTGTGATGGAGGGCGGTTGCTTAAGCCGTAGCCGATTTCGCGACCACGACCTTGCGCCAGGGTTTCAGCACCGCGATCGCCAGCAGCGAAGCCAGGATGTTGGCGCCGGCCGCGATGATGAACACGCTGTCCCAGGTGCCCGACGATTGCTGCATGTAGTTGGCGATCGGCACCAGCAGCGCGGCGGTGCCCTTCGCGGTGTAGAGCAGGCCGGCATTGGTGGTCGCGAACTTGGCGCCGAACGTGTCGGTGCAGGTCGAGGGGAACAGCGAGTAGATCTCACCCCAGGCGAAGAACACGAAGCCCGAGAGCAGCACGAACCATACCGGATCGTGGCCCCAGAGGTAGAGCATCCAGATGCCGAACCCTTCCATGCCGAAGGCGATGAACATGGTGTTCTCGCGGCCGATCATGTCGGAGATCCAGCCGAAGAACGGACGCGTCAGGCCGTTGAGCACGCGGTCGATGGTGGCCGCGAAGGTCACCGCCGTCATCGTCACCGCCATCAGCGTCACCGGCACGCTGTCGACTTTCCAGTCAACCGCGATCGGCTTCAGGTTCGCGGTGACCATCAGTCCACCCGCGCCGACGATCACGAACATGAAGTACATCAGCCAGAAGATCGGCTGGCGCAGCACCTCGGTCGGCTGATAGTTGCGGCGGGTCTGGATGATATTGGCATTCGCCACCACGTTCGGCACCTGGCCCGCTTTCGGCGCGAGCAGGAAGAAGGCGAGGATGCAGATGATGATGCCTTGCCCAAGGCCGAAATAGAGGAAGGTGGTCTGGAAGCCGCTGTCCTTGATCATGGCCTGGATCGGCGCGACGGTCAGCGCAGAGCCTGCACCGAAGCCCGCCGCGGTGATGCCGGCGGCAAGACCGCGCTTGTCCGGAAACCATTTCAGCGCATTGCCGACGCAGGTGCCGTAGACGCCGCCGGCGCCGATGCCTGCGATGATCATGCCGAGATAGTAGCCGTTGAGCGAGGTGGCCTGCGCGTTGATCGCCCAGCCGATGGCGCAGAGCACGCCGCCGACCAGCACGACGATGCGCGGGCCGTATTTGTCGACGAACCATCCTTCGATCGGCACCAGCCAGGTCTCGAACAAGACGAAAAGGGTGAAGGCCCACTGGATCGAGGCGCGATCCCAGCCGAACGTCTTCTGGATGTCGGGGACGAAGAACGTCCAGCCATATTGGTAGTTGGCGATCATCACCATCGCGGCGACGCCGATCGCGAGTTGCGTCCAGCGATAGGTGTCGCTGACACGCGCGGCCGCAGGGGCCGCAGTTGCCTGAACCATGTCCGACATAGATCCTCCCAGTGCGCCCCTTGTCGTTGCTTATGAGCGCGCGAGAGCCATCTTGGTATCCGATATGCCAAGGTTCAAGCTGTCGCAGGGGCAGCGCGCGCTTATGCCGCACAGGACTCAGCCCGGGCACCCCGGGAGACTAGTTCAGCGCGCAAGGAAATGGCCCCGAAAATCGGGGCCATTGGTCGAAGGTTCAATGTCAGGTCGCATCTTGCGACGAAAGCTGCATCCGGCGGAGAGCGCCGGAAATCCCTTGGCTTAGAGGCCAAAGCGCGGCAGGTCGCCGTTCCGATTCGAGATCTCCGCGCTCTTCATCAGCAGGCGGTCGATCGAGGCCAGCAGGCGGCCGAACAGGGTGGAGGAGGGCGCGAGCGTCAGTACAGTGGTCTTGGACATTGGTGTCCCCTTTCATTGGAGGCCAGCAATGGGCCGGCTCATCATCTGCAGCCAAACTATGTATACCAGATGCCAGAAACAACGCGTTTGTTTGCATAGCAGCATGCACGACTGTGCAATGCAGCAAAATCGGCAGATCGGCATTCCGGATTGGCGTGGAAGGAAGGGAGCCCGGTGGCGCCGCCGGGGCAGAATTTCCAGCTAAAACTGGCCTTTACCGAGTGATCCTGGACCCGGTCGGCGAGCTGGCCGACATAGGCAATGCCGATGCTGGCCTGCGGCGTAACCCGCAGGCCGAGCCCGCCCTCGATCAGCGCTGCGTTCCGCGCCAGCGGCACGCCAGCCACGGTGAATCCGGTTCCCGGGCTCTGGAACGCGAGCGCCGCCGTCGGGATCACGTCGCCGAAGGCGTGCTGCCAGGCCACCGAGGCGCGCGGCGTCAGCTGCATGCCGTTGGTGAGGGCAACGCTGGTGGCGATGCGGGCGCCGAACGAGGAGTAGCCGACATCCTGGTTGCTGCCGGCGCCGACCAACGCGGCGGCGCCGATTCCGCCGGTCTCGGCAAAACTGTCGGTGCTGAGGTGGGCCCAGGCGAGGCCGGCGAACGGCTCGTGCGCGATGGGAGCGATAGCCCGTAGCCGATCTCGCCGAACACCTGCCCGTGGTCGCGTCGTAGCGGGCGCGTGCCGTATCGAAGAAGCCGGGGAAGACGATCGAGCGGTTGGTGCGCCGCGATCGTCATCGCCCACACCACGCCGCCCTTCGCCGACCTGCCGCCGCTGTGGAAGCTCGGCCTCGAAGGTTGAGCGCGGGCGGCGGTGCCGAGGGCGGTGAGCGGGGCCGACGCGCGATCGATTGCGGAGCATCATCGTGCTGCCGGCCCGGGATATGCTGCGCGAGGCCATTGTGCAGTTTGTTGATCTGAATCAACGTCGGGCGCCGCGCCGCCCTCTAGATTGACGTCCAAGGCAGCGGCCCGGATGCCGTCCCCCCAACGTCCCAAGTGAGAGACACGATCATGGCGGTCGCAGACGGCGACGCAGATGTACGGCGTCGCCGAACGCGAATGGAAATCTTCGCCTTCCTGTTCCTGACCGCCATCCTGATGCCGGGGCTCGCGGTCGCGACGGTGGGGTCATACGGCCTCGCGGTCTGGATCTACCAAATGGTGGCCGGCCCTCCCGGTCCGCCCCCGCCGCATTGACAGGGAGAGACATCGTTGTGCGCAAGACCGCGATCAATCGCCGTATGTTGATTACCGGCCGCGCTTTGACAGCGGAGCGCGTCGTGGCGCCACCCGGGGGCGAGATCGCCAGCATCCTGGTGCAGGCGCGGCCCGAACGCCTTGATGCGGTCGAAGCCGATATCCTCGCCGTTTCCGGCTGCGAGATTTTCGGCCGCGACCCCAGAGGCAAGCTCGTCGTGGTGGTCGATGCACCCGATGCCGGTGCGCTCGGCGCGACGCTGAACACGATCGCTCTGTTACCGCACGTCCATTCCGCCTCGCTGGTGTTTCACGCCATCGACGTCTGCTGAAGTGCCGGGAGGCCAGCCATGACCGAAACCAAGCTCGACCGCCGCCAGATGCTGAAGCTGGAGGCCGCCGCGATCGCCGCAGCGGCCGGTGGAATGCCGGTTGCGTCGGTCGCGGCAAACCTCGTCACCGAACGCGATGCCAGCGAACTCGACTGGAACAAGGCTCCCTGCCGCTTCTGCGGCACCGGCTGCTCGGTGATGGTCGCGACCAAGGAGAACCGCGTCGTCGCCACCCATGGCGACACCAAGTCCGAGGTCAATCGCGGCCTCAACTGCGTCAAGGGCTACTTCCTCTCCAAGATCATGTACGGCCACGACCGCCTGATGCAGCCGCTGCTGCGCAAGACAAACGGCAAGTACGACAAGAACGGCGAGTTCACGCCCGGTCTCGTGGGACGAGGCGTTCGACATCATGGCCGAGAAGTTCAAGGCGGCGCTCAAGAAGCGCGGACCGAACGGCGTCGCCATGTTCGGCTCCGGCCAGTGGACGATATGGGAAGGCTATGCCGCCTCCAAACTGTTCAAGGCCGGCTTCCGCACCAACAACATCGACCCCAATGCCCGCCACTGCATGGCCTCGGCGGTCGCCGGCATGATGCGGACCTTCGGCATCGACGAGCCCCCGGGCTGCTATGACGACATCGAGGCCACCGACGCCTTCGTGCTGTGGGGCTCCAACATGGCGGAGATGCATCCGATCCTGTGGACGCGCCTGGCCGACCGCCGGCTCTCTGCGCCGCATGTCCGCGTCGCCGTACTCTCGACCTTCGAGCATCGCTCATTCGACCTCGCCGACATCGGCATGGTGTTCAAGCCGCAGACCGATCTCTACATCCTCAACGCCATCGCCAACCACATCATCAAGACCGGCCGCGTCAACAAGGACTTCGTCGCCAGGCATACCGTGTTCAAACGCGGCCAGACCGACATCGGCTACGGCCTGCGGCCCGAGCATCCGCTGCAGAAGAAGGCGACGGGCGCAGCGAAGCCCAACGACGCCACCGACATGAGCTATGACGAGTTCGTCAAGTTCGTCTCCGAGTACACGCTGGAAAAGGCAGCGAAATGTCGGGCGTGCCGCTCAACCGTCTCGAAGCGCTCGCCGAGCTCTACGCCGATCCCAAGACGAAAGTGGTCTCGTTCTGGACCATGGGCTTCAACCAGCACACCCGCGGCGTCTGGTGCAACAACCTCGTCTACAACATCCACCTGCTGACCGGGAAGATCTCCGCGCCCGGCAACAGCCCGTTCTCGCTGACCGGCCAGCCCTCGGCCTGCGGCACCGCGCGCGAGGTCGGTACCTTCTCACACCGCCTGCCCGCCGACATGGTCGTCACCAACAAGGCGCATCGCGATCACGCCGAGCACATCTGGCAGCTGCCCGAAGGCACCATTCCCGACAAGAACGGCGCCCACGCCGTGCTGCAGAGCCGGATGCTGAAGGACGGCCTGATCAACGCCTATTGGGTGCAGGTCAACAACAACCTGCAGGCCGGCCCCAACATCAACGAGGAGATCTATCCGGGCTTCCGCAACCCCGACAATTTCATCGTGGTCTCGGACGCCTATCCCTCGGTCACCGCGCTCGCCGCCGACCTGATCCTGCCCACCGCGATGTGGGTGGAGAAGGAAGGCGCCTATGGCAACGCCGAGCGGCGCACCCAGTTCTGGCATCAGCTCGTCTCGGCGCCCGGCGAATCGAAATCCGACCTCTGGCAGCTCATGGAGTTCTCCAAGCGCTTCAAGATCGAGGAGGTCTGGCCCGAGGAGTTGCTGGCGAAGAAGCCGGAGTATCGCGGCAAGACGCTGTTCGACGTGCTCTACAGGAACGGCCAGGTCGACAAATTCCCTGTCACCGACATCGAGCCGGGCTATCTCAACGACGAATCCAGGGCGTTCGGCTTCTACGTCCAGAAAGGGCTATTTGAGGAGTACGCCAGCTTCGGCCGCGGCCACGGCCACGATCTCGCGCCGTTCGATGCCTATCACGGCGAGCGCGGGCTGCGCTGGCCGGTGGTCAACGGCCAGGAGACGAGGTGGCGTTTCCGCGAGGGCAGCGATCCCTACGTCAAGCAGGGCACCGACGTGCAGTTCTACGGCCATCCCGACGGCAAGGCGCGCATCTTCGCGCTGCCTTACGAGCCGCCGGCGGAATCGCCCGACAGTGAATATCCCTACTGGCTCTCGACCGGCCGCGTGCTGGAGCACTGGCATTCCGGCACCATGACGCGCCGCGTGCCCGAGCTCTACAAGGCCTTCCCCGAGGCCGTCTGCTTCATGCATCCGGACGATGCCCAGGAAGCCAAGCTCCGCCGCGGGGATGAGGTGAAGGTGGTCTCCCGCCGCGGCTTCATCCGCGCCCGCGTCGAGACGCGCGGCCGCGACCGGCCGCCGCGCGGCCTCGTGTTCGTGCCGTGGTTCGACGAATCCAAGCTGATCAACAAGGTAACGCTGGACGCCACCGATCCGATCTCGCTGCAAACCGATTTCAAGAAATGCGCCGTGCGCATCGAGAAGGTGCTGCCGTCATGATCAGGAATCTGCGCGTCGTTCTGCTTGTCCTGGCGATAGGGGCCGGCACCGGCACATTGGCGGCGCAATCGCTCAATTCCGGGCTGCGCGGGCCGACGCCGCTCGATAGTGAAGGCCCGGCTCCGCCGATGATGCCGACGCGCAACACGTCCGAGCGTGAGGTCAGAAACTATCCCGAGCAACCGCCGGTAATTCCGCATTCGATCGACGGCTACCAGGTCGACCTCAACGGCAACAAATGCCTGTCCTGCCATGCGCGGGCGCGCACCGCTGAATCGCAGGCACCCATGGTGTCGATCACGCATTTCATGGACCGCGACGGCCAGTTCCTGGGCTCGGTCTCGCCGCGCCGTTTTTTCTGCACTGAATGTCACGTACCGCAGAGCGTGAGCAATCCGCCCGTCAGCAACAACTTCGTCGACATCGACACCATGTTGAGCCGCGCGGCTCCGGGCGGCCGTCGATGAAGGCGGCCGACCCGCAAACCTCAAAGGAGGGGCTCTTCCGACGCGCATGGGCCTTCGCGCGCGAGTTGTGGGAAGTGCTAGTGCGGCCGAGCACGGTGTTCGGGCTCGGCGTATTGGTGATCGCAGGCTTCGTCGCCGGCGTTGTTTTCTGGGGCGGCTTCAATACCGCACTCGAGCTGACCAACACCGAAAAATTCTGCACCGGCTGCCATGAGATGCGCGAAAATCTGTTTACCGAGCTGAAATCGACCATCCACTTCTCCAACCGCTCCGGCGTGCGCGCGACCTGCCCTGACTGCCACGTGCCGCACAACTGGACCGACAAGATCGCACGCAAGATGCAGGCCTCCAAGGAGGTCTGGGGCCACCTGTTCGGCGTCATCGACACCCGCGACAAGTTTGTCGACAAGCGGCTCGAGCTCGCGCTGCATGAGTGGGCGCGCTTCAAGGCCAACGATTCGCTGGAATGCCGCAACTGCCATAGCGCCGATTCCATGGACATCACCAAGCAGTCGCCGCGGGCCTCGGTCGCGCACCAGCGCTTCCTGTTCACCAAGGAAAAGACCTGCATCGACTGCCACAAGGGCATCGCCCACCAGCTGCCCGACATGCGTGGCGTTCCCGGCTGGCAATGAGCACCGGCTCTTGCCGGGCCTCGATCAACGTCCGTGTCGGGAGAGAAGCACACGACCAGCCGACGCAAGCAAAAATGGCCGCGGTTTCCCGCGGCCATCAACGACGTTGAAACGTCGGAACTCACGTGCTTGTTTATCCGATCAGAAGGGGAGCTTCTCATGTTCGCGAGAGCTGTCGCCGTTGCAGGTGCCCTGATGCTGGGCGTTTTTGCCGTAACTACCGATGTCTCTGCACAAGGTGTCGGCAGTCATTATCGTTATGCAGTGGCCCCCTCCGGCAACCTTGCGGTTGGGGGAGCACCAACGACCGGCGGAGCAAGAGCTAATCCGGCGACCGGCCCGCAGTATTTTAATGCCAGCCCGCCGCCCTCCAGCACCCTGAAAAACGGGTCGAGCCTTGGTCTAGGTGGTCCTTATACTGGGACCAGGGTCATCAATCGTTAGATGAGACGTCTGCTTGCCGGGTCACCGGACCGAGCGCCAGCGGACCGCGCAAGTCGCCAACGCCGCTATCTCTCCGCATCGACTTGACCTCGGACAAGGCAAGTCGAACGAGGGGATCGCGGGCATCCTCGGCGTCGGGTTCGACGCGGTGTAGGCGCACGTCGAGGCGATCAACAGCAAGATCGATCCCGACGGCCACCGCGCCGCGATCGTCATCGCACACACCACGCCGCCGTTTGCCGACCTGCCGCCGCTGTGGAAGTTGGGGCTGGAAGGGTCAGCGGGCTGACATGTCAGGTCGCTCGCGGCCGATAGCGGCTCGCGCTGACGATGTCGCCACTGATCCAGGACCGGACGCTGATATCGCTGCCAAAACGCATGATGTTCGCCGTTGAGTTGAGGCGCGATGCCCGCCCGGGTTGTATGGCACAAACTGCACATCCGTAACCTCGCTCGTTGCCCTAAGCTGGTCTCACTGCCTTCCCGCAACTCGCGTGTGAGATCGGAGCAAGATAATGAGCACTGAGGACAAACCGTCGCCGAAAGCCGTATCCGTAGGCGACCTTGATCGCCGACGTTTGCTGTTGGGGACGTCAACATTGGTCGCGGCGGCCGCGCTCACGTCGGAAGCACTCGGCCAAGCCCAGCAGGCGTCGCCCGCCAGCCCGGCCTCCGGAGCTGCAAGAAAGCCCAACATTCTCTTCATCATGGGGGACGACATCGGCTGGTTTAATGTGAGCGCCTACAATATGGGTGTCATGGGCTATCGCACGCCAAATATCGATCGCATTGGTCGGGAGGGAGCGACCTTCACAGATTGGTACGGGCAGCAGAGTTGCACTGCGGGACGCGCCGCCTTCATCACCGGCCAGACGCCGATCCGGACCGGCCTTACCAAGGTAGGACTGCCTGGTGCCGAACTCGGACTTGGACCGCTCGATCCGAGCGTCGCCGACGTGCTCAAGACGTATGGTTACGCCACCGGACAATTCGGCAAGAACCATCTTGGTGACCGCGACGAACATCTGCCGACCGCGCACGGCTTCGACGAGTTCTTCGGCAATCTCTATCACCTCAACGCCGAAGAGGAGCCGGAGAACCCGGACTATCCAAAAGATCCCGATTTCCGCAAGAAATTCGGTCCACGGGGTGTGTTGAAGTCAACGGCCGACGGCAAGATCGAAAACACCGGCCCGTTAAACACCAAACGCATGGAAACGATCGACGAGGAATTCCTCGCGGCTGCCAAGGATTTCATTAACCGACAACATCGGGCCAACAAACCGTGGTTTTGCTATTTCAATTCAACGCGAATGCACATCTTCACGCACCTGAAGGCAGCGTCGCAGGGCAAGACGGGACTCGGCGTCTATCCCGATGGCATGGTGGAGCATGACGGCATGGTCGGCGAGTTGTTGAAGCTCGTGGACGATCTCGGTGTCGCCGACAACACCATCGTGGTCTACACAACGGACAACGGGGCTGAAGTCTTCACGTGGCCCGACGGCGGCACAACGCCATTCAGAGGCGAGAAAGCCACCAACTGGGAAGGCGGCTTCCGCGTCCCTTGCCTGATCAAGTGGCCCGGCGTCATCAAGCCTGGAACGATCGTCAATGATCTCTGCGCCCACGAGGATTTCATTCCGACCTTCGCGGCCGCCAACGGCGATACCGATCTCGTCGAACGGACGAAGAAGGGGACGGCTCTCAACGGCAAGCAATTCAAGGTTCACCTCGACGGATTCAATCTGCTTCCCTTCCTGAAGGGCGACGCCAAGGAATTGCCGCGCAAGGAGTTCCTCTATTGGAGCGACGATGGCGATCTGATGGCTCTGCGGGTGGGGCACTGGAAGGCGACGTTCATGGAGCAACACACCGAAGTAAGTCCACAAGCTCCTCTCGGCGTCTGGCAGGGTCAGTTCACAAAGCTGCGTGCGCCTATGTTGTACAATCTGCGCGCCGACCCCTTCGAGCGGGGCCCGACAAGCATGCTGTATGGCGACTGGCACGCCCACCGCGCGTTTCTGCTAGTGCCTGCGCAAGCGATCGTCGCCAGGTACGTCGAGAGCTTCAAAGAATTTCCACCGCGTGCCAAGGCGGCGAGCTTCACCGTTGGCGATGTGATGGAGAAGCTCACGACAGCGGGACCGGCAAAGAATTGAGGTTCTGAGGACCTGCCGGGACGGCAGTGCCGTCCCAATCTGGCTATGAGGGCCACGTAGCAAACCCGGACAGGACAATTCCTGAAGGTCTGCTCCAAGCAAAAATGGCCGCGGTTCCCGCGGCCATTCGTGTCTTGCTTGAGTGCGAGCCTTTACTCCGCGGCCTGCTTCTGCGGCGGGTCGAGCGCGCCGGACTTGTGGATCTCGGCGACCTGGTGGTCGCTGAAGCCGAGCACCGAGCGCAGGATCTCGTCGGTGTGCTCGCCGAGCAGCGGGGAGCGCTGCACATCGCTCGGAGAGTCCGACAGCTTGATCGGATTGCCGACCGAGACGTACTTGCCGCGGGTGGGGTGGTCGACCTCGACCACGGTGCCGGTCGCGCGCAGCGACTGGTCTTCCGCGATCTCCTTCATCGACAGAATCGGGCCGCACGGGATGTCGTCCTTGTTGAGGATCTCCATCGCCTCGAACTTGGTCTTGGTCATCGTCCACTGCTCGATGCGGCCGAAGATCTCGTTGAGCCGCGGCAGGCGCGCCGCCGGCTTGGCGTAGTTCGGATCGGTCTTCCAGGAGGGCTCGCCGATCACGTCGCAGATCTTCTCCCAGACCGGGGCCTGGGTGATGAAGTAGATGTAGGCGTTGGGATCGGTCTCCCAGCCCTTGCACTTCAGGATGCGTCCGGGCTGGCCGCCGCCGGAATCGTTGCCGGCGCGCGGCACGGCGTCGCCGAACGGCACGCCTTCACCGAACTGGCTGTACTCCCTAAGCGGACCATGGGCGAGGCGCTGCTGGTCGCGCAGCTTGACGCGGCAGAGATTGAGCACGCCGTCCTGCATTGCCGCGGTGACGCGCTGGCCCTTGCCGGTGTGGGTGCGCTGATAGAGCGCGGTGACGATGCCGAGCGCGAGGTGCAGGCCGGTGCCGGAATCGCCAATCTGCGCGCCGGTGACGAGCGGCACGCCGTCGCGAAAACCGGTGGTGGAGGCGGCGCCGCCGGTGCACTGCGCGACGTTCTCGTAGACCTTGCAGTCTTCGTACGGTCCGGGTCCGAAGCCCTTGATCGAGGCGACGATCATCTTCGGGTTGATGGCTTGAATCTTCTCCCAGGGGAAGCCCATGCGGTCGAGCACGCCGGGGCCGAAATTCTCGACCAGCACGTCGCACTTCTTGATCAGCTCGGTGAGGACTTCCTTGCCCTTGGGGTTCTTGGTGTCGAGCGTGATCGAGCGCTTGTTGTGGTTGAGCATGGTGAAATACAGGCTGTCCACGTTCGGGATGTCCTGCAGCTGGCCGCGGGTGATGTCACCCACGCCCGGGCGTTCCACCTTGATCACGTCGGCGCCGAACCATGCCAGCAACTGCGTGCAGGTCGGTCCGGACTGGACGTGGGTGAAGTCGAGAATGCGAACGCCCTCGAGCGCTTTGGTCATAATGTTTGCTCCGTACTTATATGCCCCTGCACCCGCAGGGAGTGATGGGTTAGGGGGACCTGTTACTTCTTCTTCTGCAGAACGCTCTGCGGATTGAGGTTTCCGATGCGGCCGCTCTCCGAGCCTGCGGCCGGATCGATCACCGCGTTGATGAGCGTCGGCTTGCCGGACTTCATGGCTTCGTTGACCGCGCGCTTGAGCTCGTCGGGCGAGGTCGCGTTCACGCCGACGCCGCCGAAGGCCTCCATCATCTTGTCGTAGCGCGCGCCCTTGACGAACACCGTCGTCGCCGGGTCGGCGTTGGCGTTGTTCACGTCCGTGCCGCGATAGATGCCGTCATTGTTGAAGATGACGACGCAGATCGGAAGGTCGTAGCGGCAGATGGTCTCGACCTCCATGCCGGAGAAGCCGAAGGCCGAGTCGCCTTCCACTGCGAGCACGGGATGGCCGGTCTCGAGCGCGGCCGCGATCGCCTGGCCCATGCCGATGCCCATCACGCCCCAGGTGCCGACGTCGAGACGCTTGCGCGGGCGGTACATGTCGATGACGCCGCGGGCGAGGTCGAGCGTGTTGGCGCCCTCGTTGACGAGGATGGTGTCCGGACGTTCCGCGATGATCGCGCGCAGCACGCCGAGCGCACCGTGATAGTCCATCGGCGATTTGTTGTTCATGAGCTTCGGCGCCATCTTGGCGACGTTCTCTTCGCGCTTCTTGCTGACGGTCGAGAGCCAGTCGGACGGCGCCGCGGTCCAGTTCGCGCCCATGGCGTCGAGGAATGCCGACACGCACGAGCCGATGTCGCCGACGACGGGCGCGACGATCTCGACGTTGGAGTCCATCTCCTTCGGCTCGATGTCGACCTGGATGAACTTCTTCGGCGCTTCGCCCCAGCTCTTGCCCTTGCCGTGCGACAGCAGCCAGTTCAGCCGCGCGCCGATCAGCATGACGACGTCGGAGTCCTTCAACACCGTCGAGCGGGCGGCGCCGGCGCACTGCGGATGCGTGTCGGGGAGGAGGCCCTTGGCCATGCTCATGGGCAGGAACGGCACGCCGCTGTTCTCGACGAAGGTCTTGATTTCCTCGTCGGCCTGCGCGTAGGCCGCGCCCTTGCCGAGGATGATGAGCGGACGCTTCGCGCTCTTGAGCACGTCGAGCGCGCGCTTCACCGAAGCCGGCGAGGGGATCTGCGCGGGCGCAGCGTCGATCACCTTGACCAGCGACTTCCGGCCGGCCTCGGCGTTCATCACCTGGCCGAACAGCTTGGCCGGCAGGTCGAGATAGACGCCGCCCGGGCGGCCCGAGGCCGCGGCGCGGATGGCGCGGGCAAAGCCGATGCCGATGTCCTGGGCGTGCAGCACGCGATAGGCCGCCTTGCACAGCGGCTTCGCGATCGCGAGCTGGTCCATCTCCTCGTAGTCGCCCTGCTGGAGATCGACGATCTCGCGCTCGGAGGAGCCCGAGACCAGAATCATCGGGTAGCAGTTGGTGGTGGCATGCGCGAGCGCGGTGAGACCGTTGAGGAAGCCGGGCGCCGAGACGGTCAGGCAGACGCCGGGCTTCTTGGTGAGATAGCCGGCAATGCCTGCGGCGTAGCCGGCGTTCTGCTCGTGGCGGAAGGAGATCACGCGAATACCGGCGGCCTGCGCCATGCGGCCCAAATCCGTGATCGGGATGCCCGGCACATTATAGATGGTGTTGATGCCGTTCAGCTTGAGCGCGTCGATGACGAGATGGAAGCCATCCGTCAGTTCCTGCTCGGTGCCCGGTGCTTCGGACTTGGTCGCGGTATTCAGCATGGGCCTTGTCTCCCTGGTCGTTCTTGTTCGGACGATCTGATTGTCGTCTGAAGCGTGTGAACTTGAGTGGTTACGTGAACAGTTCCTGGCCGTGCGCTTCGACGTAAGCGGCGAGGCCGAGGGTGTGATCGCGGGCGCGCTTCTCGGCGAGCTCGGTGTCGCGCGCTTCCAGCGCTTCGATGATGCCGAGATGCTCGGGCAGCGAGGTTGCGGTGCGGTCCTTGCGTCCGATGGTCAGCTGGCGATAGCCGCGCACGTGCAGCAGGAGGTCGTTGGTGAGATCGACCAGCACCGGCGATTCCGACAGCGAGATCAGCGCCTGGTGGAAGGCGATGTTGGCGCGGGAGTATTCCTCGACGTGATCCTCGGGCAGGCGGTCCTTGTTAAAGTCCTTGAAGAAGTCGCGCAGCGCAGTGATGTCCTTCTTGCGCGCGGTCGTGGTGATGAGGCGCGCGGCCATGCTCTCCAGCGCCGCCCAGGCGCGGATCATGTCGACGATCTCGCTCTTGGTCCTTCGCACCACCATGATGCCGCGGCGCGGCACTGTCTTCACGAAACCGTCCTGCTCGAGCATCGCGATCGCTTCGCGGATCGGCGTGCGGCTGACGCCAAGCCTCTCGGACAATGCGCGCTCGTCGAGCATCACCGGCTCGGGCGTCGAGTAGATGTCCATCTTGAGGATGGCTTCCTTCAAGGCGTCATACGCCTTGTTCTTGAAGCTGCTCTCCGGCGCGATCCGGACGATGGCGATATCTGTGTCAGCCATGGTGGGCGACGCCTTGGTCTGTTTCGGTTCTGGCACAACTCGTCTCCTCCTCTTGGAGACGTCTTCTTAGCAGAAGAAATTACCTTAGATTTTTGGCATGCCAAATACCAGAATGTCAAGCTGCCTATATTTTTCGATCTTTTTGGACCTCGACCGACCTTGACAATTGCGTTTTTGGCATACCAAATGCCACGAAATCTGTCCCAGGAGGAAGCCAATGTCAAATTCGAAGGATGCGGTCCGCAAAATTCTCGATGCGGTCAAGGCGGACAACCGCACCAGCCTGACGGCGCCGGAGGGCAAGCTGGTCTGCGACGCCTACGGCATTCCGGTGCCGAAGGAGGGCGTGGCAAAGTCGGCAGGCGAGGCCGGCAAGATGGCTTCGGCCATGGGCTTCCCGGTCGTGATGAAGATCGTCTCGCCGGACATTCTCCACAAGACCGAAGCCGGCGGCGTCATTGTCGGTCTCAAGACCACCGAAGAGGCCGAGAAGGCCTACGAGACCATTCTTTCCAACGCCAAGAAATATAAGTCCGATGCCAAGATCGAGGGCGTCCAGGTGCAGCAGATGCTGGCCGGCGGCACCGAGGTCATCGTCGGCTCGATCACCGACGGCTCGTTCGGCAAGCTCGTCGCCTTCGGCCTCGGCGGCGTGCTGGTCGAGGTGCTCAAGGACATCACCTTCCGCCTCGCGCCGGCGACCAAGGAGGACGCGCTCTCGATGCTCGACGGCATCCAGGCGCATGAGATATTGAAGGGCGTGCGCGGCAGCGAGCCGGTGAATCGCAACGCCCTCGCCGACGTCATCGTCAAGGTGTCGCAGCTCGTCACCGATTTCCCCGAAATCGTCGAGCTCGACCTCAACCCGGTGTTCGCGACGCCGAAGGGCGCGACCGCCGCGGATGTGCGCATCGTCGTCGACTTCGCCTTCAAGCCGAAGCCGAAGCCGCGCCCGACCGAAGAGATCGTCGCGGCGATGAACCGCATCATGCAGCCGAAGGCGGTCGCCGTGGTCGGTGCCTCCGCCGAGGACGGCAAGATCGGCAATTCCGTGATGAAGAACCTCATCAACGGCGGCTACAAGGGCGAGATCTATCCGATCCATCCCAAGGCCACCGAGATCCTCGGCTACAAGGCCTATAAGAGTGTCAAGGACGTGCCCGGCGTGATCGACGTCGCGGTGTTCGCGATCCCCGCCAAGTTCGTGGCTGCGGCGCTCACCGAGTGCGGCGAGAAGAAAATCCCGGGCGCGGTGTTGATCCCGTCGGGCTTCGCTGAAGCCGGCGCGCCGGAGTTGCAGGCCGAGATCGTCGAGGTCGGCAAGAAGTACGACATCCGCCTGATGGGGCCGAACATCTATGGCTTCTATTATACACCCGTCAATCTCTGCGCGACTTTCTGTACTGCTTACGACGTCAAGGGCCATGCGGCGCTGTCGTCGCAGTCGGGCGGCATCGGCATGGCCATCATCGGCTTCTCGCGCTCAGCGAAAATGGGCGTCTCGGCGATCGTCGGTCTCGGCAACAAGTCCGATATCGACGAGGACGATCTGCTCGCCTTCTTCGAGCAGGATCCGAACACAAACCTGATCGCGCAGCACTGCGAAGACCTCAAGGACGGCCGCGCCTTTGCCGAAGCGGCAAAACGCGTCTCCAAGAAGAAGCCGGTGGTCGTGCTCAAGGCCGGCCGCACCTCGGCCGGTGCCAAGGCTGCGTCCTCGCACACCGGCGCGCTCGCCGGCAACGACCGCATCTACGAGGACGTGTTCAAGCAGTCCGGCGTGATCCGTGCTCGCTCCTTGCGCCAGCTGCTCGAATTCGCCCGGGGCGTGCCGGTGCTGCCGACGCCGAAGGGCGAGAACGTGCTGATCATCACCGGCGCCGGCGGCTCGGGCGTGCTGCTGTCGGACTCCTGCGTCGACAACGGCCTGTCGTTGATGTCGATGCCGCCGGATCTCGACGCGGCCTTCCGCAAGTTCATTCCGCCGTTCGGTGCGGCCGGAAATCCTGTGGACATCACCGGCGGCGAGCCGCCGATCACCTATGTCAACACCGTGAAGCTGGGCCTGTCGGACGAGCGCATCCATGCGCTGATCCTCGGCTACTGGCACACCATCGTCACCCCGCCGATGGTGTTCGCCCGCAACATGGTCGAGGTGAAGAAGGAGATGGAGGCCAAGGGTTTTGTGAAGCCGATGGTCGCGTCTCTGGCCGGCGACGTCGAGGTCGAGGAAGCCGCCGAATATCTCTACCAGAACGGCATTCCGGCCTACGCCTACTCGACGGAGCTGCCGGTCGAGGTGCTCGGCGCCAAGTACAAGTGGGCGCGCGGGGCAGGGCTGCTCTGAGCTTCTGAATCTGTCGAATACTATGGCCGCCCCGGACACCGTCCGGGGCGGTTTTTTGTTGTTGGCCGTTCTCGAGACCACCCCAGGCTTTCCCTGATCGGTCCTGAGCGGGTTCCGCGCACCATCTTCTTTTCCGGACCCGCGCGCGGCTGACGAAGCTTGCCTTCCGCACCTGATGTGCTACTGATATATCAGATCAGAATGACGGAGGACCTCGCGATGGAGTTGGCTGCAACAGGGATGACCGACCGCCAGCGCAAATATCGCGCGACCTACCGCGAGCGCGTGGTGGGGTGGTACAATGGCTGGCTGCATGTCGTGCTGATCTACACGATCGGCTTCACGGCGCTGTACGTCTATCTGGCCAATGTGCATGACGTGAAATGGTGGGAATACCTCACCATTCCCGTAATCTTCCTGATCGCAAACTTCTTCGAATGGGCGGTGCATCGCTTCGTCATGCACCGGCCCTCGAATGTGCCCCTGCTGCGCGCGATCTACAGCCGCCATACGCTGATGCACCATCAGTTCTTCACCGAGGAGGAGATGCGCTTCGCCGATCATCACGACTGGCGCGTCACCTTCTTCCCGCCCTATGCGCTCGTGGTGTTTACCCTGATGTCGATCCCGCCGGCGATCATCGCGGGCCTTGTGATCTCGGCCAACACCGGCTGGCTGCTGATCACCACGACGACCTCGATGTACCTGATCTACGAGTTCATGCACTTCTGCTGCCACGTCGAGGAAAATGCCTTCGTGCGCAACATGCCCTTCGTCAACACCATCCGCCGGCACCATACCGCCCATCACAACCAGTCGATCATGATGGAGCGGAACATGAACCTGACCTTCCCGGTGATGGACTATGTGTTCGGCACCTCCGACCTCAATCGCGGCCTGCTTGGTCACATCTTCAACGGCTACAGCACGCGCCACGTGAAGACCGATATGCGCCGGACGGCGCGGACGCCGCGGGTCGTGGCAAAGGAGCAATCGGTGCCGCATGCCGCAGCTTGAACCCAATCTCGCAGGCCTCGCCTGGTTCGGCCTGCTGTGGAGCGTATGCTGCATCGGCTTCCTGCAACTGGCCGGCATGTACCCGCTGCGCGGGCGCGCAGTCCTGCCAGTGACGATCACGACCGCACTATGGGTGATGCTGCTCGCCGGCACGCTGGCATTCGCGCTGGCCGAATTGCGCTGGACCACCGTCGTTGTCGTGGGCGGCGTGCTGTTCTTGTTCTTGCCCGGGTTGTTTCAGGCGCTGCCGGAATGGTGGCGCGACGGACGCGCGGGATTGCGGCTGTCCTGTTGCGCCATGATCGTAGCGCTTGCGCTGCTGGTCCGCGTGGCGGCACCGTCGTTTCACAACTGGATGACCTGAAGGGAGGTCTCGATGCCAAGCCACATCAAGCTCATGCTGTCGCTGGCGTGCCTCGCCACGGCAGCCTGCGGGTATTTTTTCATGGTCTATCTGGGACAGCAGGGACCGAGCTATGCGGTCGCCTTCCTCGGTGTGTTCGCAACCGTCGCGATGTGGATCTTCCCCGAGGTCGTCAAGAAGGACCTCAAGATGCGCCCGCCAGGATCCTGACCGAGTTCCTGATATGATGCTGCAGCACAGGGAGGATCCGATGGCGAGCTATACCGGGGACCGCACCATCGACGGCATTTCGGTGCTGGTCGATGGCAAGCCGCTGTCACCGCATTACGACCAGCTTCGTCTCACCGAACACGGTTTTGAATGGAGCTACGAGGGGCCGGAGCCGGCACAACTGGCCTTCGCGCTGCTCTATGACCATCTGCACGATGCCGCTGTTGCGAAAGCGTTACACGAGAGCTTCATGCGGCGCGTCGTCGCCAATTTCGACAATGAATGGGAGCTCTCCTCGGCCGATCTCGACGAGGCGGTCGCGGCGCTGCGCTCCGGACAGACGGCCTGAGCCCCCGTGCTGATGCCCCCGGCAGAGAATTCTTGAGATGACCCTGACCTGTCGCGCGGCGGTGCTGCATCAAGGCGGAACGCCGCTTTCCGTCGAGCGCGTATCGCTTGCGCCGCCCATGCCGACCGACGTCGTGGTGAAGGTGCGTGCCGCGGGGCTCTGTCACACCGATCTCGAAGTCATCGACGGATCGTTGCGCTATCCCTTGCCGATGATCCTCGGGCACGAGGCGGCAGGCGTGGTCGAGGAAATCGGCAGTGCGGTGCGCGACATCAGCGTCGGCGATCACGTCATCCTGTCCTGGAATCCGCATTGCGGGCATTGCTTTCACTGCGACCGCGCGCAGCCGATCCTGTGCGAGACCTATCTCGCGCGGGGCGCGGAAGGCGTGCATTTCGACGGCGCGTCGAAGGCGCGGCTCGCGGACGACCGCAACCTGGCGCACCTGATGTTCCTCGGCGCGTTCTCGGAATATGTCGTGCTGCCGGCCCAGCAGGCGATCGTCGTGCCGAACGACATCCCGTTCGACCGCGCGTGCCTGATCGGCTGCGGCGTCATGACCGGCGTCGGCGCCGCGCTGAACGTCGCCGCCATCGGTCACGGTGATACCGTGATGGTCACCGGCTGCGGCGCGGTCGGGCTGGCAGCGGTGCAGGGCGCCCGGCTTGCCGGCGCCGGTGCTGTTATCGCGGTCGACCTCGACGATGCAAAGCTTGGCCTCGCGCGGCAGCTCGGCGCCACGCACGTCGTCAACGCGGCCCGCGAGGATCCGGTCCAGTTCGCAAAGCAGGCGACGTGCGGCCGGGGAGCCGACGTCATCCTTGAGGCGGCGGGCCATCCGCAGGCGTTCCGGCAGACCGCGGAGGCGGTGCGGCCGGGCGGTGAGGTGATCTGGCTCGGCAAGATCGACGTCACGCAGGATGTGAGTTTTCGCTGGGGCGCGTTGATGGGCGAGAAGCGATTTCGCCGCTCGAGCTATGGCGGCGCGCGGCCCCGGCGCGACTTTCCCTTGCTGGCGCAGGCCTATCTCGACGGCCGGCTCAAGCTCGACGAACTGATCACCGGCCGCTGCACGCTCGACGGCATCAATGACGGCTTCGAGGCGCTGCGGCGCGGACGGTCGATCCGCACAGTCGTCGAGCTCTGAACGCTCTTACAGCGTCGAACGGGCAAAACTCTCGATGTAATCGATCAGGCTGTCGGAGGCCGCGCCCGCGGCGTCGACGCGGCGCTCGGCGACGGCTTCGGCGACGTCGGCATGCAGCCGCGCCGCCAGCGGCAGATCGGCCGCTTCCTTGTAATGCTGGTACCAGAACCGGCGCGACAGGCCATGCATCAGGCCCATGGCGCGGGAGGCGAACTCGTTGCGCGACGCCGCAGAGATCAGTGTGTTGAACTGGTGATCCAGCCGCATGAACAGCAGGTCGTCGGATTTCTCCGCCGCGCGCCGCATGCCGGCGGCGATCTCGGAGAACTGCGTGCGCTGCTCGCTGGTGGCGCGCTCGGCGGCGCCGCGCGCCATCAGCCGTTCCAGCTCGCGCCGCACTTCCAGCAGGCGCAGCTGGGCCCTGAGGTCGACCTCGGACACCAGCACACCGCGGCGGGCCAGGATGTTGACGAGGCCGTCGCGCGACAGGCGCTGCAAGGCTTCGCGGATCGGGGTTCGGCCGATGTTGAGCCGCTTGGCGAGCACGAGCTCGGAGAGCGCGGTGCCCGGCGGCAGTTGCAGCGTCACGATCAGCTCTTCCAGCTCGGCATAGGCGCGATCGGTGAGCGTGACGTCGCTTTGCGGAAGAGGGGCCGGCGCGGAACCGCGCGGCTTGTCGCCGGCGGCGGAGGATTGCCGTGCCGGCCGGCGGCTCCCTGCTGTGCGCGCGCGCACCGTGCTGGATCGTTTGCTCGAATTTACCATCAGGATCGTGAGTGCTGCTGTACAGCAGATATCTCACACGCTCGATGGCAATGACAAGGCCGGTCGATCGGCGCCGCGTCGAATCGGACGGCGCGCCGCGCGCCCATCAGTGCGAAATGCTTTCCAGCGTCCGGCCGCGGGTTTCCTCGCCGAGCAACAGCACCGCAAGCGCCGCCACCACGAATGCGCCGGCGCCGAGCGCAAACACGCCGCCTTGTCCGGCCGCCGGCAGGATCACGCCGATCACATAGGGGCCGATCAGCGAACCAATTCGGCCGACCGCGGAAGCAAAGCCCGTTCCGGTCGCACGGACATGGGTCGGGTACAGTTCAGGCGTATAGGCGTAGAGCGCCGACCACATGCCGAACAGGAAGAACTGCATGCAGAGGCCGGCAATGATGAGCTGGGTCTGGTCCGCCGCCGAGCCGTAGAAATGGCAGGCGATCGCGCCACAGAGCAGGTTCATCACCAGCGTCGCCTTGCGGCCCCAGGATTCGACGAGCCACGCCGAGACCAGGAAGCCGGGGATCCCCGCGAGCGAGATCAGGATGGTGTAGAACACCGATTTGGTGATCGGGAAGCCCTTGGCCTGCAGCAGCGCGCCGAGCCACGTGGTCAGGCCGTAGAAGCCGAGCAGGGCGAAGAACCACAGGGTCCACAACATCGTGGTCCGCTTGGCGTAGATGCCCGAAAACAGCGTTCTCAGGCCCGTCACTTCGGAGACGGGGGCAGCCGCCTGGCGCAGCACCGGCGGCAGGTCCTTGCCGCCGAGACGGTCGCGGACCCTGCTTTCGATATTGCGCACGGTCGCTTCGGCCCGCTCGGAATAGCCGTGCGAGGCGAGCCAGCGCGGCGATTCCGGGACGTAGCGGCGCACGACCAGCACGAACACGGCCGGGATCGCCTGCAGGATGAAAACCCAGCGCCAGTCGGCGACCTGCAGCACGAAGTAGGTCAGCAGGCCCGACGCGATGAAGCCGAGCGGCCAGAATCCTTCGAGGAACGCGATGTAGCGGCCGCGGTTGCGCGCCGGCATGATCTCCGAGACCATCGACTGCGCGACCGGAAACTCCATGCCCATTCCGAAGCCGAGCAGCAGGCGGGATGCGCCGAGCGCGGTCGCCGTGGTGGACAGACCGCAGCACAGGCTGCCCAGTCCCCAGAAGATCATGCTGACCTGGAAGACGCGGGCACGGCCGAAGCGGTCGGCGAGCAGGCCGGCGGAGGCGGCGCCCGCGAACATGCCGAGGAAGCTCATGCTGGACAGCAGCCCGGCTTCCGCTGTCGACAGGCCGAAGGTCTGGCGGATCGAGCCGAGCACGAAGGTGAGCGCGGCCAGGTCCATGCTGTCGAAAAACCACGCGGTCGCGATGATTCCGAAGATCCAGCGCTGATAGGAGGTCAGCGGCAGGCGTTCGAGCCGCGCCGCGATATCGGCGACCTGCTGCGCCTGCGCGGTTCGCGCAACGGCCGGAGCCCGGCTTCCGGCTGCCGCGGTGACGTCGGAAATGGTCATTGCTGCCTCCCCAAGTAGAGATTGATGGGCTCTTGTCGGCCCCTTTTAATAAAATGTCACACGGATAGCAGTGATATGTCAATTGCTGATCACGCACGAATTGACGGCGCGGGCGGGGCTGCGGCACCGGACGGGCCCGCGGACACATCGGCGCGTAGCCCGGACCTTCCGTGATCCGGCCGACCATCTTGCCGCGTCGGGCATCCTGCGAAGCGGCATCAAGAGCCGGTTAACGGCATCCGAGAAATCGGGGGCTAACGGATAATCCGGCTTTAATGGGGAGCTGACTAAACGTCACGTGGTTGCAAGGTGCCGGATGCCTGGAGGTATCCGATGTTGCGTCGGGCGGAGGCGTTTTCCCCATATGTCAGTTCAGGCCGATCTGGATTTTGCGAGCGACGATCGCGCGAGGGCGCAGATCGGCGCGGCGGTGAACTATCTGCTCAGGGACGCGACCGGCGTCGCGCGTGAGCATGCCGTCGAGACAATTGTCGAGATGGTGCGCGACATCGCAAGCCGGCCGCTCACTGTCGAAGCGGCATCGATTCAGCCGCTGATGAGCGGCGTCACCTATCGGGATTTTGTGATCGACGCCTACCGGCGCGATGTCGATCGCTGGCGCGCGACTATCCGCCGTTCGAACGGCAAGAAGATCCGGATCGCTTCGCCGCCGTCGGTGCGCGACGAGGCGACGACCACAGCGGACGCGATCACCGCCGAGAAGGCCATCGAGTTCGCCAGGCGGGCGATCGACTTGGGCGAGGTGATCTGACCTCGCCGCCTCAAGGCTGGCATCGCCGCGACGTCTTGGCGATGCCGCCTATGCTTGGGACGCGCGATGTGCTCCGATACGACGGCTGCGCCGGTTCCGCGGCTGTCTGCGTAATTGTCCATTCATCCTGTCCCAGCCGAGAAATGCCATGCCGTCGGAACTTCGCTCGCCCCGTCTGGCCGTCCTGATCGACGCCGACAATGCCTCTGCGAAGATCGCGGATGGACTTTTCGAGGAGATTGCCAAGATCGGCGAGGCCAGCGTCCGACGCATCTATGGCGACTTCTCCAACGTGCGTTCCAGGGCCTGGGCCGACATTCTGTCGAAGCACGCCATCATCCCGCAACAGCAATTCGCTTATACGACGGGAAAGAATGCGTCCGACATAACCCTGGTCATCGACGCGATGGACCTGCTGCACAGCGGCCGGTTCGACGGCTTCTGCCTGGTGTCTTCCGACAGCGACTTTACCCGTCTCGCCGCCCGCATCCGGGAGCAGGGCGTCGACGTCTTCGGGTTCGGCGAGCAGAAGACGCCGGAAAGCTTCAGGCAGGCCTGCCGGAGATTCGTCTACACCGAGAACCTGCGCGGCGGCGCGCCGAGCAATCAGGATGCGGCCGTGCGGGCCCAGCCGTTGCAGCCGCCCGAGGCCGCCACGCCGATCATCAAGAAGGTCATCAGCCAGATGGCGAGCGAGGACGGCTGGGTCACGCTTGGCGAGGTCGGACGGCAGCTGGCCAATTTCGCGTCGGATTTCGATCAGAGGACCTACGGCTTCCGCACCCTCGGCGAGCTGGTGCGCAGGACCAACGCGTTCGAGATCGAGTCCAAGGGCGGGACGATGCGAATCCGCATCAAGCCAGCGGCTGCACGGCCGCCAAGACGGCGAGCTCCAAGACGGCGAGCCGATCAAAGGCTGCCGGAATGAACGGCGCGCCGCGCGGTCTGTTCTGCGCGATTTCTGAATCTGAACCCAGGATGAATGCTGCTTCGGACATTGTCCGGAGCGGCATTTTCGTTCGTGCCGGAATCAAGCGAATTGCGCGCGGAACTGGAGTTGCGCGAGTTGCAGCGTTGGAACCGGAACGTTCTCGTCGCTTGCGATGTTGAGGGGGCATCGATCAATTCGGAGGAGGAGAATCATGAACAAGCGTTTTGCTGTGTCCCTTGTCGCTGCAGCGTCGCTGCTCGCATCCGGTTCGGCCTTCGCGCAGTCCACGACTGCGGCGGGCGCCGCGAACGGTGCGCGGGCCGGCGGCGAAATCGCGGGGCCCGTCGGCGAGATCGTCGGCGGCACGGTGGGTGCCGCGGTCGGCGCCGGCCTCGAGATCCCGAATGCGGTGATCACCTCGATCCCGCGCAACGAGCCGTCGGTGGTGGTGCGTGAACGCGTTGTCGTCGGCGAGCCGCTGCCGCCCACCGTTGTGCTCCGTCCCGTGCCGAATTACACCGAGTATCGCTATGCGGTCGTGAACGATCGCCGCGTGATCGTCGAGCCGCGCACCCGCCGCGTCGTCAAGATCATCGACTGATCGCGTCGAGACTTCTGACTACGAACATCCTCGCGGGCCCATCGTCCGCGGGGATTTTCGCGGGTCCCATGATTACCGGCATGGCACCGCCCAGCTTTTTCATGAAAGGACCGGTTGGCCTGACGCCGCGATCCCCTAGACTGGTCCGCAACGGATGGACGCAGCCAGCGTTCGTCTCAATCAAGAGCAGGGGATGGAAGCATGGGTCGGAAGATCGCGATCGTCGGCGCGGGTGCTGTCGGCGGCTACGCCGGTGCGCATATGGTGCAGGCGGGGGAGGACGTCACCTTCATCGACCCCTGGCCCGCGCATGTCGAGCACATGCGCAAGCACGGCCTGCGTGTCACGCATGCGATGGACGTCGCGGAATTCTCGGTGCCGGTGCGCGCACTCGATGTCACCGACGCGCAGCAATTGGCAAAGGAAAAACCGGTCGATATCGCCTTCGTCTGCATGAAGTCCTACGACACCGCCTGGGCCACCATGCTGATCCGGCAATATCTGGCGGCGGACGGTTATGTGGTGTCGCTGCAGAACTGCATGAACGAGGAAACCATCGCCGGCATCGTCGGCTGGGGCAAGACGCTCGGCTGCATCGCGAGCAGCATCACCGTCAATCTGCCGGAGCCGGGCCATATCCACCGCGGAGCCGGCAAGGGCGGCGCAGCGCACACCGTGTTTCGCGCCGGCGAGGTGCACGGCCGCATCACGGCGCGGGCGGAGGAAGTCTGCCGCCTGGTCGGTTATTCCGACAGCACCAAGGTCACCTCCAATCTCTGGGGCGAGCGCTGGTCCAAGCTCGTCGCCAACGTGATGGGCAACGGGCTCTCGGCCTGTACTGGTCTGGCGGGTGGCGAGGTGCTGCAAAGCGAGCCGCTGCGCCGCTTCTCGACGCGGCTCGGCAGCGAGGCGATCCGCGTCGGCCAGGCGCAGGGCTATCAGCTGGAAGAGATCCTGCACCTGCCGCCGGAGACCATCGCCCGCGCCGGCGAGGGGGATGAGGCCGCAGCGCGCGTTTGCGACGAGCAGCGCTTCAAGGATGCCAAGCGCACTTCATCCGCACAGCGTCCCTCGATGGGCCAGGACATGCAAAAGGGCCGCCGCACCGAGATCGAATTCCTCAACGGCCTCGTGGTCCGCGAAGGCGGGAAGCTTGGCATCGCGTGTAACGCCAATGCCGCGCTGACCGACATCGTCAAGCGCGTCGAACGCGGCGAGCTCGCGCCGGATCCGCGGCACATCACCGAGTTGAGGTTGAATTGAGCGGCCACAGCCGTCATTTGCGAGCGCAGCGAAGCAATCCATCTCTCCGCATGTGTGGAATGATGGATTGCTTCGCCGCTTCAGCGCAAAAATAGCTCTGCAATTTTGTCGCGAGCATCTCGCAGTGACGGATACGTAGGTTGCAGGCGCCTTCTTATCTAGAGCAGCTGCCGTACCCCCATCCCGTTCATGAACCGCTCGCGGATCTGCACGGGATCGCGCCGCGTCGTCCCGGTGCCGGGCTTGTCGTCGATGCGCACCCCGATCAGGGTCGGGCCGGAGGCCTGTTTCGACTGTTCGATCAGCCGCTCGAAATCGTCCTCGTCGGCGGCCCAGGAGCTGTTCGCGATCCCGCTGGCGAGCGCGATCGCGACGAGGTCGGCATGGCCGGCGGCCGGTGTCGGCTGCGCGCCGGTGATTTGGTAGATGCCGTTGTCCATCACGATCATCGTCAGGTTCTTCGGCTTCAGGGCTGCAATGGTCGACAGCGCGCCGAGCTGCATCAGCAGCGAGCCGTCGCCTTCGAGTGCGAAGACGTGGCGACCGGGCTGCGCCAGCGCCACCCCGAGCGCGATCGGAAAGGCGAGCCCCATGCTGCCCAGCATGTAGAAATTCTGCGGGCGGTGGCCGGCGGCCCAGAGATCGAAATTGGTGTTGCCGATGCCGCCGATCACGGCTTCCTCGTGCTTGAGCTTCGCGACGAGGCGCGAGGTGACGTCGAAGCGGTTCATGACCTTGGTGTTGCGCGCGTTCATGAGCGGCCTCACTTGTCGAAGACCTTGCCGCCCGTGAGCAGCGGGTTGAGGATCAACGCCACCGGCGCCTGCGTGGTGACGGCCTGCTTGATCGAGCGGTCCGTGATGAATTCGAGCTCGTCGAGCCGGGTAATGGTGTGGTGCTCCAGCGCCAGTGAATCGAGCACCGGGCGCATGGTCCGGCAGACCAGCGACTGGCCGTAATTGAACTCGCCGAGCGTGCCGCGCTCGGACACGAACATGATCAGCGGGATCTGGTAGGGCACCGCGAGCGAGGCCAGCACGTTGGCCAGCGTGGCAAAGCCGGAGGTCTGCATCAGCACCGCCCCGCGCCGTCCGCCCATCCAGGCGCCGGAGACGATGCCAACCGCTTCCTCCTCGCGGGCGGTGGCAAAGGTGGTGAAGAAGGTATCGGCGTGCAGGTTCTTGATCAGCGGCGTCAGCACGCGGTCGGGCACATAGGGCACGAGCTTGATCTCGTTCCGCTTCAGCGTCTGCAGCACGATGCCGTGCCAGCTGGTCGCCGACTGGCCTTTATCTTTGGACGAGGCTTGTTCCGCGGCCGCCATCCTGTTCTCCCTGCTCGCGCGACGCTGATGGCCGCTTGCCGCACGAAACTTGACGCGGTGCCTGCGATTGTCAACATGTCGCGGCCGCAACGCGATCTGCGGAATTCGGCCATCGCGGCGCCGAGCCAACGTGCGATACAGGCGTAACGAAAAAGGGACGGTAGCGATCAAGGGACGGGAGGCGTCGATGGCCGGATGGGTCTGGCGGACCGCCATTGCAGCGGCGGCCATGGTTGTGGCCGGCCTTGCGTCCGCGCAGCCGTTCCCGGCCAAGGCGGTTCACATTCTCGTTCCATATCCGCCCGGCGGCGGCGTCGATGTGCTGACGCGGACGCTCGCCGAAGCGGTGTCGAAGACCTGGACGCAATCAATCGTGGTCGAGAACCGGCCGGGCGCCGGCGGGGTGATCGCCTCGCAGGCGATCGCAACCTCCGCGCCCGATGGTTACAATCTGATCATGGTGGCGAGCGGCCACGCCACCAATCCGTTCCTTTATCCAAAGCTGCCCTACGACACGTTCAGGGATTTCTCGCCGATCTCGCTCTTGGCGTCGTCGCCGAACGTGCTGCTGGTGCGCGCGGATTCGCCGTTCAAATCGGTCGCCGACGTCATCGCGGCGGCGAAGGCGAAGCCCGGCAGCCTGTCCTTCGCCCATGCCGGCAACGGCACCTCGACCCATCTGGCCGGCGAGCTGCTCAACAATCTCGCCAAGATCGAGATCAGTGCGATCCCCTACAAGGGCGGTGCGCCCGCGATCAACGATCTGCTCGGCGGGCAAATTCCGCTGTCGTTCAACAACGGACCGGAATCGGTCGGGCAGCTGCAGGCCGGCACGGTTCGCGCGCTCGCGGTGACGACGGGCTCGCGTGCGCCGTTCCTGCCTGACGTGCCCAGCATGTCGGAGACCGTGCCGGGCTACGACACCGAGGTGTGGTGGGGGCTGCTCGGACCCGGCAACATGCCGGCCGACCTCGTCGTCAAGATCTCGCATGATTTCGTCGCGGCAGTGAACACCGATGCCGTGAAGGAGCGTCTCGGCAAGCTCGGTGCGATCCCGATCGGCTCCACGCCGGACAAGTTCGCCGCCAAGATCAAGGCCGACTACGACAAATGGGGGCCGATCATCAAGGCCGCCGGCATGAAGGCGGAATAGGACATGGCTGCGTCAGAGATTCCCGCCTGCCTGCCGCCGCGTCCGGTGACGCCGCCCAGAGACAAGCTACCGCCGAAGGCCTGCGATACGCATGCGCATGTATTTGGTCCGGCCGATCGCTTCCCCTATGCCGGCGATCGCAGCTACACGCCGCCGGACGCGCCGCTCGCGACCTATCTCGGCATGCTCGACGTGCTCGGTTTCGCCCGCGGCGTGCTGGTGCAGGGTAGCGCGCACGGCCACGACAATTCGGCGATGCTGGACGCGTTGCAGCGCGAGCCTGCGCGGCTGCGCGGCGTCGCGGTGGCCGATGCCGATGTGGCGGCAGGCACGCTGCGGCAATGGCATGTGCTCGGCGTCCGCGGCCTGCGCTTCAACCATTTCTTCCGCGGCGGACAGCTGCACTATCGCGGCGGCATTCCCTTGAGCGTTGCCGAGACGCACGCGGGCGTGATGACCGAGCTCGGCTGGCATCTGCAGCTCTGGATCGACGTGAAGGATTTGCCTGACACTATCCCGACGCTGAAGGCGCTTGGGTTGCCGGTCGTGGTCGATCACATGGGCCGCACCGATGCTGCCGCCGGCATCAACACCGCGGGCTTTCAGAGCCTTTTGCGTGCGGTGGACGAAGGCTGGTGCTGGGCCAAGCTGTCGGGCGCGCATCGCCTGAGCCAGCGAGCCCCTGATTATCCCGATGCGCGGCCGTTCCACGAGGCACTGGTCGCAGCCAATCCTGAACGGCTGGTGTGGGGCGGCGACTGGCCGCATCCGCGGGTCGAGGGCGAAATGCCCGACGCCGGCCATCTGCTGACGCTGTTCCAGGAATGGACGCCGGATGCGGCGGCCCGGCACCGCATCCTCGTCGACAATCCCGCACGATTCTATGGCTTCCCAAACTGAAAGCTGTCCGAAGACATGACCGTCAACAACAAGCGCGTCTTCTACGTCAAATACCTTGCCAATCCGATCTACATCGACATTCTGAAGGCGCGGCCCGACGTCCGGCTCGATCGTCTGGAGAACGAGACGCCGGAGGCGACGTTCGCGCCCGTCCTTGCCGACGCGCATGCCTATCAGATCGGTGCGGCCCGCGATGAGCTGGCGCCGCATTTCCATGCCCATGCCGAGTTGTTGAAGCGCGCGCCGAATCTTCTGATCGTGTCGTCGAATGGCGCGGGCTTCGATCCTGTTGACGTCGAGGCCTGCACGGACGCGGGGGTGCTGGTCGTCAACCAGTCCGGCGGCAATGCCCATTCTGTTGCCGAGCATGCGCTGGCGATGATGTTGACGCTGTCCAAGCGCATCATCCAGTCGGATCGCCGCCTGCGCCGCGAGCGCGACGTCAACCGCAACGAACTCGTCGGCAACGAGGTGAAGGAGAAGACCGTCGGCATCGTCGGTCTCGGCAATGTCGGCCGCCGCATCGCCGAGCTGTGCAGGGGCCTCCTGCACATGAAGGTGATCGCCTACGATCCCTATCTCACGGCGGATGAGATGGCGGAGCGGGGCGGGGAGAAGGTCGAGCTCGACGAGCTCCTGCGCCGCGCCGATTTCGTCTCGATCTCCTGCCCGCTGAACAAGGGCAGCCGGAATATGATCAGCGTGCGCGAGTTCGCGCTGATGCAGTCGCATGCCTATTTCATCACCACGGCGCGCGGTTTCATCCACGACGAGAAGGCGCTGGAGGAAGCGCTGCGCGACAAGCGCATTGCGGGTGCCGGCCTCGACGTCTGGTCCAAGGAGCCTCCGCCGCCGGAGCATCCGCTGCTCCAGTTCGACAACGTGCTGGCGAGCCCGCACACGGCAGGGGTCACCATCGAGGCGCGCCAGAACATGGGCCGCATCGCCGCCGAGCAGGTGCTTGATGTGCTCGACGGCAAGCGCCCGCCGCGCATCATCAATCCCGAAGTCTGGCCGGTCTACGCAAGACGGTTCGAGAAGGCGTTCGGGTTCATGCCGGGGTAGGGTCAGGCCTGCCCTTGCGGGGGCCGCGGCTGCGCGCGGCCAAAAATATCGAAAACAACCCCATGCAAAGGAGCTGGCGGCTGCCGGCGTTCGAGCAGGCAACTTGACGCGTCGGGCAACTCAGGGGTACATTTCCAATATTCAGAAATCGTGCAGGCGCCGGCCCTGCGGGAGAGATATACCGCGGGGGAGGGAACTGTTCCGCGGGTGCGTCCCTCACGCAAGCGGCCAGCCGTGCGAGCGTTGTTGCGCGGGCAAAAACACCGGAGAAAATCTCCTTCGTTGCAGCCTCGATCGAGGCAATAAACCCACTGCCGAACGACCGCCTCGCAACACGTCCGTTGTTATTTTCCCTGAGATATCGACGGCTTAGCCCGAAATCGCCATTTTCCGTCTGTGCCCGACCATTCCGGGCACGGAAGGAAGACATTCATGCGACAGGTCCAGTCATTGCTCCGCAACGCGCCCGCCAAAATCGGCCGCCGTCTTGCACAGATCGTCGCGATCGCTGCCGCCAGCCTGCCGCAGGCCGGCGCGTAGTCTTCCCGCTGCGAACAGTCGCACACGTACCAGCCGAATTAACTCACCACCCTTTCGTGTTAGTGCTAGCGTGGTACCCCCGGGCTCTGCCGGTGCAGCAGGGAGGGTTCCATGTCACGCTTCGTCGTTCATTTCATGAAAGACGTGCTCGGCGGCAATGGCCGCGAGCGCGAGGTTTGCCAGGGTGCGCTTGAGATCGACGCCTCGAGCGAGGGCCAGGCCACCGAGATGGCCAAGGTCAAGTTTTGCCAGGAACAATCGCTGTGCGACTGGTCACTGCATGCCGACCGCATCCGGATCGAGGCGGCCGACTTGCACGTGAGCTGACGTCGGCGCCTCGTCACCACCGCGGGTAAGCCGAGCCGAATCGGCATCGGAAGTTCACCTCTCCCGTGGGAGAGGTGAAGCGGCTGTGGCCGAACGGTTGCCGATCACTCCGGCAGGATGCGAACCGCACCCTTGGCCGCGCTGCTGGCGAACGCCGCATAGGCCTTCAGCGCGGTCGAGACGGCGCGCTTGCGCGACGCCGCCGGCTTCCAGGCCGCATTGCCCTTGGCCTCCATCGCTGCGCGGCGGCGCTTCAACTCGGCATCGTCGACCGCGAGGTTGACCTTGCGGTTCGGGATATCGAACTCGATGATATCGCCTTCCTCGACGAGGCCGATCAGGCCGCCTTCGGCGGCTTCCGGCGACAGATGGCCGATCGACAGGCCGGACGAGCCGCCGGAGAAGCGGCCGTCGGTGACGAGCGCGCAGGCTTTGCCGAGGCCCATCGATTTCAGGTAGCTGGTCGGATACAGCATCTCCTGCATGCCGGGGCCGCCGCGCGGGCCCTCATAGCGGATCAGCACCACATCGCCGGCCTTCACCTTGTTGCCAAGGATGGCTTCGACCGATGCGTCCTGGCTCTCGAAGATGCGGGCCGGGCCCGAGAACTTCAGAATGCTCTCGTCGACGCCGGCGGTCTTCACGATGCAACCGTCCTGTGCGAGGTTGCCGTAGAGCACGGCGAGGCCGCCGTCCCTGGAATAGGCGTGCGCGGCGTCGCGGATGCAGCCCTTGGCGCGGTCGAGATCGACCTCGTCGAAGCGGCGGTCCTGGCTGAAGGCTTCCTGGGTCGGCACGCCCCCCGGCGCGGCGCAATAGAAGTTGCGTACCTTGTCGCTTGTGGTCCGCACCACGTCCCAGCGGTTCAGCGCATCGTCGAGCGTTGCGGCATGCACGGTCGGCCCGTCGGTCGTGAGCAGCTTGGCGCGGTCGAGCTCGCCCAGGATCGCCATGATGCCGCCGGCGTGATGCACGTCCTCCATGTGGACGTCCTGCACCGAGGGCGCGACCTTGCAGAGCACCGGCACCTTGCGCGACAGGCGGTCGATATCGGTCATCGTGAACGGCACTTCGCCCTCGCGCGCGGCGGCCAAGAGATGCAGCACGGTGTTGGTCGAGCCGCCCATGGCGATGTCGAGCGTCATCGCGTTCTCGAACGCCTTGAAATTGGCGATGTTGCGCGGAAGCACGCTGGCGTCGTCCTGTTCGTAATAGCGGCGGACGAGATCGACGATGGTGTGGCCGGCCTCGACGAACAGGCGCTTGCGGTCGGCATGGGTGGCGACCACTGAGCCGTTGCCGGGCAGCGCGAGCCCAAGCGCCTCGGTCAGGCAGTTCATGGAGTTGGCGGTGAACATGCCCGAGCAGGAGCCGCAGGTCGGGCACGCCGAGCGCTCGATCACCTTGACGTCGTCGTCGCTGACCTTGGAGTCGGCCGCCGCGACCATGGCGTCGATGAGGTCGACGGCGCGCTTCTTGCCCTTGAGCACGACCTTGCCGGCCTCCATCGGGCCGCCCGAGACGAACACGGCGGGGATGTTGAGCCGCAGCGCGGCCATCAGCATGCCGGGCGTGATCTTGTCGCAATTGGAGATGCAGACGAGGCCGTCGGCACAGTGGGCGTTGGCCATGTACTCGACGCTGTCGGCGATCAGCTCACGCGACGGCAGGCTGTAGAGCATGCCGTCATGACCCATGGCGATGCCGTCGTCGACCGCGATGGTGTTGAACTCCTTGGCGACGCCGCCGGCCTGCTCGATCTCGCGGGCCACGAGCTGGCCGAGGTCCTTGAGATGGACATGGCCGGGCACGAACTGGGTGAAGGAGTTGACGACCGCGATGATCGGCTTGCCGAAATCGGCGTCCTTCATGCCCGTGGCGCGCCAGAGGCCGCGGGCACCCGCCATGTTGCGGCCGTGGGTCGTGGTGCGGGAGCGATAGGCTGGCATGGTAAATCCTTCTCAAATCCTTGGGCCAAGGCGATTTTTTAAGGGAGTTGTCGCTCCTTATGCCTGCCCGTGGACGCGGATTCAAGCGCGGAACCGCATGGCTGAACCCCGCAATTCGGGCAATGTCGAGCGGGTCGGCTTGATCTCGGCCGGCCCGGTGCATTAGCTGGTCGAGCGACGGCAAGAACAACGAACAAGCGAAAAAAGGGAGAAACGCGTGGCAAGGCTGCCCCTGATTGATCCGGAGACGACGAGCGGCGACATCCGCGCCTCGTTCGACCGCATGCCGGTCAAGCTGAACATCTTCCGCATGATGGCCCACGCCGAGGCCAACATGATCCCGGCGATGCGGCTCGGCAATTCGATCCTGCACAAGCAGAAGCTCTCGTCCGTCAACCGCGAGCTGCTGATCCTCCAGGCCGCGCAGCTCGAAGGCGGCGCCTATGAATGGCGCCAGCACGTGCCGATCGCGCTCGGCGTCGGCTGCACGCAGGGACAGATCGATGCCGTAGAGCGCGCAGATTACGACGATGCTGCACTCAACGCAGCCGAGCGCGCGCTGCTTCGCTTCGGCCGCGAGGTGGTCGAGAAGGTCCGCGTCGGCGATGCGGCCTTTGCCGCGGTGCGCGAGCACTTCAGCGACCAGGAGATCGTCGAATCCATCGTCGCGCTCGGCTTCTACATGATGATGGCCCGCCTCACCGAGGCGACTGAAACCGATCTCGACCCCGCAGCCGGCATGAAGGTCTATGACGGCGGCAAGAAACAGGGCTGATGGGATGTCGGAGATTTCGCAAGAGGCCAAGCAAGACACAAAGCCGGACCGTTATGTCCGTCCGCCGAGCGCGGAATCGCTGGGCGAAGCGCCGGGCAGGGGGCGTCTGACAGGGCGCCGCATCCTGATCGTCGGCGGCGGCCAGCGCGTCTTCGACGCCGCCACGGACCCGATCGGCAACGGCCGGGCCATGAGCATCCTGTGCGCACGCGAAGGTGCCAGGGTCGCGGTCGCCGACCTCAACGGCGCCTCGGCCGAGGACACGGTTGCGCGCATCGCTGCTGATGGCGGCCGCGCCTTCGCGATCGCCGCCGATGTCACCAAGGAAGCCGACGTCATCAGGATGATCGACGAGGCGCATCGCACCATGGACGGGCTCGACGGCATGGTGCTGAACATCGGCACCTTCGGCAAGGTCGGGCTCGACGCGATCAGCCCGGACGAGTGGAACAGGATCTACGACGTCAACGTCCGCGGCCCCATGCTGTGCTGCCGCGCCGCGTTGCCGAGATTCGACGATGGCGGCGCCATCGTCTTCATCTCCTCGATCGCCGCGCTGAAGGCCGGCTCGCAGATGGCGGTGTACGATTCCTCAAAGGCCGCGCTCGGCGGCCTCATGCGCAACATCGCCCATCTCGGGTCGCGGCGCGGAATCCGCGCCAATCTCGTCTATCCCGGCCTCGTCGATACGCCCAATGGCCGCGAGGCCGGCGCCGGGCGCCCCAGCCGCGGCAAGGGCCATGTTCCCTTCGGCCGCCAGGCGACCGCATGGGAGATCGCCTATGCCGTGCTGTTCTTCCTCTCGGACGAAAGCGTCTACGTCACCGCGCAGACCCTCGCGGTCGATAGCGGGCTCAGCGGTTTGTGAGCGGCGGGGAGGGCGCATGAGTGCATTGTTCGGCAAGGTCTGTCAGAACGGCTACGTCGTTCGCGACATCGATGCGGCGCTGAAGTTCTGGACCGAGACACTGCGGGTCGGGCCATTCTTCCTGATCCGCTCGGTCAAGACCGATTGGTTCCGCCATCGCGGCCAGGATTCCGCCGTCGAGATGAGCATCGCACTGGCCAATTCCGGCGATCTCCAGATCGAGCTGATCCAGCAGCGCAACGACGCGCCTTCGCTGTATTTGGATTTTCTGGCGCGCCACGGCGAGGGCCTGCAGCACATGTCGTACTGGAGCACGGACTACCAGTCGCTCTACGACCGCGCCATCGCGGCAGGCTTCACAGTCGGTCATGAAGGCCAGATCGGCGGCCCCAAGGGACGCTTCGCCTATTTCGACACCGCCGGCCATGCCGGCACCGTGATCGAGATCTCAGACGTCTCGGGATCGAAGGGGCGGTTCTTCGAGAAGATCAGGACCGTGGCCGCGACTTGGGACGGCTCGGACCCGATCCGCGTGGTGGGCTGACGCGGCTATTCGGCGGCGAGGCTGGCCGGCGCCGGATATCCCACGCGGGGTCGCATCTTCGCGCGCCCGTTCCTGCGGCCGAACTGGCTGCCGGCCAGCAGCGCCGCGGCGGCGCGCAACTGCTCGCGCAGCCATTGATTGGTGGTGTCGTCCTCGGCGGTGGCGTGCCAGTAGAGATAATTGACGTGCGGACTGATCGGGAACGGGCAGGGGAAGCACTGCAGCAGCCCGGGATCTTCCAGCACGGAGGCGGCGCTCTCCGAGGCGGTCAGCAGCATGTTGCTGCGGCTCACGACGTGGCAGGCGGTTGCGAAATTCTGACAGGTCAGGCGAACAGTGCGGGTCAGGCCGAGGCGCTGGAGCTGAAAATCCTCGAACGACAGACCGCTGCGCCGCGATGTCACGCAGACATGCTCCATGCGCAAATAAGCCTTCTTGTCGAGCCGGGTGCCGAGCTCGGGGTGGCCGCGCCGCGCGAACACCGCGATATGTTCGGTCAGGATCTGCTCGCGCCGCACCTCCGCCGACAGCGGCAACAGCGTATCGATCGCGACGTCGAGGGTGCCGGCGGCAAGCTCGCGCTCGAGATTGTTGCGCTCGCTGCGCACGGTGGCGATCTCGACCAGCGGCGCCACCGTGCTGATGCGGTTGATCAGCGCGCTCAGCATCGGCGCCTCCAGATTGTTGCGCAGCCCGATCACGAACCGCTTCGGCGTCTGCGCCGGATCGAACCGGTGGGTGTGGGTCAGCGTCGTCTCGAGGCCGTTGAGCGCCTGGCGCACCGTGGTGATGATCTGCCGCGCCAGCGGGGTCGGCGTCATCACGTGGTTGCGGCGCACGAACAGCGGATCGTTGAACATCGCGCGCAGCCGGCTCAGCGCGTGGCTCACCGCGGGCTGGGTCAAATTGAGACGGAAGCAGGCGCGGCTGACGCCGCCCTCGGAATAGATCGCGTCGAACACGACGAACAGGTTCAGATCGACGTCGCGTACATGCATGGAAATGATCAATCCGTATCCGTCGAATGCATTTGACGAATACTAATCGGCACTCTTAAAGTCTCAAGCAAAATAATACCTGGAGGAAACGATGAGCGTGCAATCGCCATCGCGCGGCGTTGCTGTCCCTGCGGCATCATCTCGCCTGGGAGCAATGTTTGCGAAGCCGAGTCAGGAGCAGATCGTGCTCCTGATCACCATCGCGCTCCTGATCGTGTTCGGCCTGACGCTGAACGGCTTCGCCACCGTCTCCAATCTCCTGAATTTGTTGCGGAGTATTTCTATCCTCGGCGTGCTCGGCCTCGGGATGGGACTGATCGTGATCAGCCGCGGCATCGACCTCTCCGAGGTCGCGATCATGGCGGGGTCCTGGGCGATCGCGCTGATCTACATGCAGAACGGCATGCCTGTTTTCACGGCAGTGCTGCTGGCGCTGGCGGTCGCGGTGCTGATCGGCGTCGTCAACGGCGTGATGGTCGCCTTCGTCGAGGCGCCGGCGCTGTTCGTGACGCTGGCTGCCGGTTTCGTGATCTATGGCCTCGCCTTCTGGATCGCGCCGGCCTGGGTGGTCTATGCGCCGAAGGATGCGCCGGGCCTGATGTATCTCGGCGCCGGGCGGCTGTTTGGCATCCCGGTTCCGATCCTGGTGTTCGCGGCCTGTGCAATCGCGATGCATTTGTTCCTGTCGCGCACCTCGATCGGCCGCTTCATCTATTCGCAGGGCGACAATCCGGAGGCAGCGCGGCTGACCGGCGTCGCGCTGCGGCCGCTGATCGTGCTCGAGCACGTGCTGGTTGCACTGCTCGCCTGGATTGCGGGCCTGGTCTGGGTCGGCACCACGGGCAGCATGCAGATGGCGATCACCCAGGGCACCATGATCTTCGATGTCGTGCTCGTCGTCGTGATCGGCGGCATCAGCCTGATCGGCGGCCGCGGCAGCGTGTTCAGCGTCGTGGTCGGCTGCATCCTGATCGGCACGCTGCTCAACGCCTTCACCATCATGGACGTCAACAGCGAGGTGCAGAACATCATCAAGGGCGTGGTGCTGCTGGCCGCCATCGTGCTCGACAACTGGCTGCATCCCCGCGACGAGGAGACCGCGCGGCAAGGCGACTGAAACAGGGCGACTGAGCCGGCCGCCGCGCCAAATGAATCAATCAAAAGAAATTGCTTTGTGGAGGGAGACGATGAAGACGACGACGAAATTCTGGACGATCCTGCTAGCCGGCGTGACGCTGGCCGCGATGCCGTTTGCGGCATCGGCGCAGGAGGAAGGCACCAAGACCGCCCGCGAGCTGCGTGCGGTGTACGACAAGGCGCTGCAGGGCAAGACGATCGCCTATCTGCCGATCGCGCTCGGCGTGCCGCTGTCCGACGAATGGGGCCGGGTGGTGCAGGAAGAGGCCGAGTGGCGCGGCATGAAATATGTCGTGCGCGATCCCAACAACAATCCGTCGGCGATGCAGCAGGCCTTGACCGCGCTGGTCGATCAGAAGCCCGACGTGCTGATCGTGCAGAATCCGAGCGTCACGCTGTTGATGAAGGATCTGAAGCGCGCCGAAAGCCAGGGCACGCATGTGATCCAGATCAACATGTCCTCGAACTACAAGTCCGGCGCCTTTGTCGGCGCCGACTGGCGCGAGATCGGCAGGATGCTGGCGAACGAAGCCGTCAAGGCTTGCGGCACCGGCTCCGGCAAGTCGGGCAAGGTCCAGATCGTGCAGGGCGAACTGACCGCGGCCGCCAGTGTCGATCAGGTCGGCGGCATCATGGAGGTCCTGAACAAGGATCCGAACATCAAGGTGGTCTCGAACCAGGCCGCGAACTGGGACGCCAACACCGCGCTCAACGTCACCGCGACGGTGATCCAGCAGCATCCCGACCTCTGCGCCTCGATCGGGTTCTGGGGCATCATGGAATCGGGCGCCGCGCAGGCGATCCGCAATGCCGGCAAGATCGACGATGTGAAGGTGTTCGCCTCGGGTGAAGGCTCGCAGCTGGATTGCGATCAGGTCAATTCGGGCAATTTCTACAAGTTCCTGAGCTACAAGGCGACCGAGCAGGGCCACGACCTGATGTTCGCCGCCGAAACCCTGCTGGTATCAGGCGAGAAGCCGGGCAGCCGCAATCTCGTCTATTACACGCGTCCGATCTGGCTCGATAAGTCGAACGCCTCGGGCGCCAACTGCTTCGCGCTACCCAAGAAAAATTAACAAGGCGCGGACAGCCGGCGCGGGGGGCATTCCCGCGCCGGCTGTATCAAAGAGCACGATCCGGCAAGGTGGAGCCGGTTTCCCTCCGACCGACGCGCAGCGTTCAAGGAGAGCGTGTTCATCAAGGGACGAGGTCGCGATGCGGTGGCCGATCGCGTCATGACCATGAGCATGATCCGGGAAGTGTGAGCCGGCTCTCCGCAAGATCGTGCTCAATCAAGAGGGTGCTTTGGCGATGTCGATGGCCGTTGATTCCTTTGCCGCGTCGGTGCGGCGGTTCTCACCCCGGCTCCTGCTGTCGGAGCTGTTGCTGAAACAGTGGTTCGAGCCGGTGGTTCCCTTCACCGTGATGATCGGGCTGTGGGCCTATTTCGCGCTCACCATTCCCGATTACGCCTCGGTGCAGAACTCGGTGTCGCTGCTGCGGCTGTTCGCCGAATTCGGCTTCGTCGCGCTCGCGATGGGCTTCTGCCTCGTCACCGGCGGCATCGACCTGTCGGTCGGCGCGATCTTCGCGCTGTGCAATTTCGCGGCGCTGTACTTCCTTTTGGTGCGCGAATGGCCGGTCGGCCTCGCGGTGCCGGCGACGCTTCTGGTCGGCGCGCTGCTCGGCAGCATCAACGGCTTCCTGATCGGCTTCCTGAAGACGCGGCCGTTCCTGACCACGCTGGTGACGCTGATCATCCTGCGCGCCTCGGTCAACCTGCTCAACACCAGCTACGCCCAGGTGTTCGCCACCAACTCGGTCGAGAGCGACGCCTGGGATTTCATCGGCGGCGGCAGCGTGCTCGGAATTCCCGTCAATGCGGCGACGCTGTTCGTGGTGCTGTTGATCTGCCACATCTTCCTGTCGCGCTCGCGCTATGGCTGGCATCTCACCGCGATCGGCGCCAGCCGCAAGGCGGCGCGCCACGCCGGCATCCGCGTCCGCGTGATGCTGTTCATGACCTATGTGCTGTCGGGAACGCTGTGCGCGGCGAGCGGCATCTTCTACGCCGCGCGGCAAGCCTCGACGGATTCCACCACCGGCGTGGGGTGGGAATTCCAGGCGCTGACCGCCGTCGTGCTCGGCGGGGTGTCGCTCGCCGGCGGCAAGGGCACGGTGTGGCGGGCGATGATCGGCGCGCTGATCATCTTCCTCCTGATCAACGGCCTCGTGCGGATGGGCATCCCGGGCTACGTCACCTCGGCGGTGACGGGCATGATCCTGCTCGCCGCCGTCGGCATCGACGTCAAATGGTCGAAGAACCGCGGCAAGGCGATCCAGAAGATCTATGTCAATCCGGCCTTCGTGCCGCTCGCCTCGGCGCCGGCGGTGCAGCCCGGCGCGACCTCGCCCTACGCGCAGAACGACCGGCTGATCAATGCGCAGGCGATCGGCGTCGATCAGGTCGAGGGGCCCGAGGACGTCATCCTCGACCGCCAGGGCCGGCTCTACGGCTCGACCCGCGACGGCAATGTGATCCGTTTCTCCGGGCCGAACTTCGAGACCCGCGAGGTGTTCGCCCATATCGGCGGCCGGCCGCTCGGCATGCAGTTCGATCGCGACGAGAATTTGATCGTCGCCGTCGCCGGCATGGGCGTCTACGGCGTCGCACCCGATGGTCGCATCTTCAAGGTCACCGACGAGACCAACCGCACCTGGTACAAGCTGAATGACGATTCCCGCCTGCGCATGGCCGACGACCTCGACATCGCACCCGACGGCAAGATCTATTTCAGCGACTGCACCACGCGCTACGAGATGACCACCAACACCCTCGACATCCTCGAGGGACGGCCGAACGGCCGTGTGGTCTGCTACGACCCCGCGACCAGGACCACGCGCACGGTGATCAATCACTTCTATTTCCCGAACGGGATCTGCGTCTCGCATGACGGCAAATCGATCCTGATCGCGTCGACCTCGCTGTGCAAGGTGTTCCGGCACTGGATCGACGGGCCGAACAAGGGCAAGACCGAGGTGCTGATGGACGAGCTGCCGGGTAATCCCGACAACATCAACCGCGCCTCCGACGGCACCTACTGGCTGGCGCTGGTCGGCATCCGCACGCCGACATTCGACCTTGCCGCGCGAAAACCCGGCTTCCGCCTGCGCATGGTGAAGCAGGTGCCGACCGACGAGTGGCTGGCGCCGGCGCTCAACCATGGCTGCGTGCTGAAGTTCAACGAGAAGGGTGAGGCGCTGGAATCGTGGTGGGACCCGACCGGCATCTCGCACTCGACCTTGACCTCGATGCGCGAGCACCAGGGCTATCTCTATCTCGGCGGGCTCGAGAACAACCGGATCGGCCGCATCAAGCTCGATGGCGTCGACGACAGCTGGACCGGCTACGATGCCTATTGGGGCGCAAAGAGCAGGGTGACGACGTAATGGGATTTTTCGATCATCTGCTGCGCGACGTCCGCAGCGTCATCGACCGCGACGGCGGCCAGAACGCGATCCCGCCGCTCGACGGCGCGCTGAGCCCGAACGACCGGCTCGACACCGCCACCCCGATCGGCGAGCCGCTGCCCGGCGTCGACGACGTGATCGCCGCCGCCGACGGCGCGGTCTATGTCTCGGTCGGACGCCGGGTGCTGAAGCTCGGCGGCAATGACTTGTCGATACGTATAGTCGTCGCCGAGTTCGAGGATGATGCCGGCGGGCTCGCGCTGCATCCGGACGGCCGCCTGCTGGTCTGCGTCGCGAGCAGGGGCCTTGCCGCGATCGATCCGGCGAAGCCCGATCCGCGCTGGCTGGAGGCCGCCGGCGGTGGCGCGCTCACGGGGCTGTTGTCGGTGACGGCGGCGCCCGATGGCCGCATCTATGCCGTCGAAGGCAGCGCCGGCCGGCGCCCGGGTGAATGGCGGCACGACCTGATGGAGAAGCGCGCCAATGGCCGGCTTATCGGCTGCGGCGCCGGGCTCGACAATCCGCAGGTGCTGCTGCGCGATCTGCCCTATCCCTATGGCGTGAGTGTTTCGGCCGACGGCAACAGCCTGTGGCTCACCGAGAGCTGGGCGCATCGCCTCAGCCGGTTCGCGCTCGGCGGCAACGGGCTTGGTCCGCGCGAGACCGTCGCCGCCAACATGCCGGGCTATCCGGCGCGGCTGCATCCGGACGGCCACGGCGGCATGCTGCTCGGCATCTTCGCCCGCCGCACCCATCTGATCGAGTTCGTACTCAAGGAAGACGATTTCCGCGAGGAGATGATGGCGACGATGCCGCCGGATTACTGGGTCGCGCCGGCGCTCGCCGGCGGCAGCGATTGCCTCGAGCCGATGCAGATCGGCAGCGTCAAGGCGCTCGGCATCCAGAAGCCGTGGGCGCCGCCGCGCTCCTACGGTCTGCTGGTGCATCTCGACGCCGAGGGCGATGCGACCGACAGCCTGCACAGCCGCGCCGGCGGCCGCTTCCATGGCATCACCGCCGCCTGCGCCACGCCATCGGGCGTCGTGATCGCGGCGCGCGGCGCCGGACGCCTGCTGCGCACTACGGGAGAGCTGCGATGAATGACGGTGTGATGCAGGCGGCCCCCGGCGCCAAGACGGCAGAGACCTCCGCAGCCCGCGAGCCGGTGCTGCGGATCACCAACGGCTCGAAAATCTATGGCGGCGTCCACGCCATCGAGGGCGTCAATTTCGACCTCTATCCCGGCGAGGTGCATGCGCTGGTCGGCGAGAACGGCGCCGGCAAATCGACGCTGTGCAAGGCGATCGCGGGCGCGATCCAGCTCACCTCCGGCGACTATCTGCTCGACGGCAAGCCGACCGGTTTCGAGCAGCCGCGCGACGCGCTCAATGCCGGCATCTGCATGGTCTATCAGGAGACCAGCCTGGTGCCGACCATGACCGCCGCCCAGAACATCGAGCTCGGCAACGAGAAGCTGCTGACGCGCTTCCGCACCCTGAACATCCAGGCCCAGCAGCTGTTGCAGTCGCTCAACTTCCACGTCGATCCGGCAACGCCAGTGGCGCTGCTCGGCACCGCCAAGAAGCAGATGGTGGAGATCGCGCGCGCGATCTACAACAAGGCGCGCATCATCATCTTCGACGAACCGACCGCGTCGCTGACGCCGGAGGAGATCGTCCACTTCTTCCATCTGGTGCGCGACCTGCGCGCCCGCGGCGTCTCGATCATCTACATCTCGCATGCGCTGGAGGAATCGCTGCAAATCGCCGACCGCATCACCGTGCTGCGCGATGGCAAGCTGGTGATCACGGCGCCGGCCAGGCAGCTCACCCGCGACGCGCTGGTGCAGCACATGGTCGGCCGCGAGGTGGCGCAGGCGGTCTATGGCGGAAGAGCGAAGACCCATCAACGCCGCGAGAAGGTGCTGACGGTCGAGAACGTCACCATGGGCATGGCGGTCAAGAACATGTCGTTCTCGGTCTATGCCGGCGAGGTGGTCGGCATCGCCGGCCTGATCGGCTCCGGCCGCACCGAGATCGCCAAGATCATCTACGGCGCGCTGAAGCGCAATTTGGTCAATGGCGGCACCATCCGGCTGCGCGGCAAGCCGATCCGCTACCGCGTGCCGCGGCAGGCGATCAATGACGGCATCGCCTACATCACCGAGGACCGGAAGGCCAACGGCTTCTTCGAGACCATGGTGGTCGACGACAACGTCTATATCGGCAGCCTCGCCACCGGAAAAGGCTGGAGCTTCCTGCTGTCGCGCGCGCGGCGCAGCAAGCTCGCCAGCTACTGGGTCGACCGGCTCAAGATCAGCGCATTGCAGCGCAAGGCCAGGATCATCGAGCTCTCCGGCGGCAACCAGCAGAAGGTGGTGCTGGCCAAGACGCTGGTGCAGGACCCCTCGATCATCATCTTCGACGAGCCGACGCGCGGCGTCGACGTCGGCACTATCCCGCACATCCACGGCGAAATCCGCCGTCTCGCCGACGAGGGCAAGGCGGTGGTGGTGATCTCGTCTTACCTGCCGGAGATTCTCGCCGTCTCCGACCGCATCCTGGTCGCCCGCACCGGCCGCATCGTCGCCGAGTTCGACGCGGCGGACGCGACGCAGGACAAGATCCTGTACGCCGCAGTGCATTGAGGGCGCAGTGGGTACGTCCTCGGCGTAGGGCGGATCAACGCAACGCGATCCGCCACCTTGCCACGCCTTCGACGGGCAAATCAGCAGCAACAAGTTCAGTGTCGTCCCGGCGCAGGCCGGGACCCATAACCACAGATTGTCATTGTTGTACGTTGCTGGAACGACGAGTCCCGTCGACAACATCTGCTGCGGCGTATGGGTCCCGGCCTGCGCCGGGACGACAGCGTGGGGTGCGGCGCCAACTCCCTTGACAATTATTTTAAGTATAAAATAATATCCACCGTCGGCTCCAGGGGGAATGTGCCTCGTCGGCACCCCCAACCCGCCGAAGCCAACGGGAGAACGCCATGCGTATCGTTTGCATTGGAGGCGGGCCGGCCGGGCTTTATTTCGGCATCCTGATGAAGATGCTGGATCCCGCGAACGTCATTTCGGTGGTCGAGCGCAACCGGCCTTACGACACCTTCGGCTTCGGCGTGGTGTTTTCAGATGCGACCATGGACAACATGCGCAAGTGGGATCCGGTCACTGCTGACACGATCGAGCAGGCCTTCAACCACTGGGATGACATCGAGGTCCTGATCAAGGGCCGGCGCATGCGCACCACCGGTCACGGCTTCGTCGGCATCGGCCGCAAGCGGCTGCTCAACATCCTGCAGGCGCGGGCCGAGGAGCTTGGTGTCGAATTGATCTTCGAGCGCGAGGTGAATTCCGATCTCGAATTTCCCGACGCCGATCTGATCGTGGCGTGCGACGGCGTCAATTCGAAGGTGCGCGTCAAATATGCCGAGACGTTCCAGCCCGACATGCTGATGCGGCCGAACCGCTATATCTGGCTCGGCACCGTCAGGCCGTTCGACGCCTTCACCTTCGACTTCCGCAAGACCGAGCACGGCTGGTTCCAGGCGCACATCTACAAGTTCGAGGAGGGCGCGGCGACCTTCATCGTCGAGACCACCGAGGAGGCCTATCTCGCTCACGGTCTCGACAAGATGGAGCAGGGCGACTCGATCGCGTTCTGCGAGAATGTGTTCGCGGAAATCCTCGAGGGGCATCATCTGGTCTCCAACGCGCGGCATCTGCGCGGCTCGGCCTGGCTGTCGTTCCCCAGGCTGATCTGCGACAAATGGACCGCGTTCAACGGCAACAGCCATGTCGTGCTGATGGGCGATGCGGCCCACACCGCGCATTTCGCGATCGGCTCGGGAACCAAGCTCGCGCTGGAGGATGCGATCGAGCTCACCAACCAGTTCAAGATCCACGGCACGACGCGGGACAGCATTCCCGCGGTGCTCAAGGCCTACGAGGAGCTGCGCCGGGTCGACGTGGCGCGGATCCAGAACGCCGCGCGCAACGCGATGGAATGGTTCGAGGTGGTCGGCTCGCGCTATGCCGACACGCTGGAGCCGGAGCAGTTCATGTATTCGCTGCTGACCCGCTCGCAGCGCATCAGCCACGAGAACCTGCGGCTGCGCGACAAGACCTGGCTCGAGGGCTATGAGCGCTGGTTCGCGGAGCGCAGCGGTGTGGCCGCGACCAACGACCGCGTCACGCCGCCGATGCTGACGCCGTTCCACATCCGCGGCCTGTCGCTTCACAACCGGATCATCGTCTCGCCGATGGCGATGTATTCGGCGAAGGAGGGTGTGCCGACAGACTTCCACCTGGTCCATTACGGCTCGCGCGCGATCGGCGGCGCCGGGCTGATCTTTACCGAGATGACCTGCGTTGGCCGCGATGCCCGGATCACGCCCGGCTGCGCCGGCCTGTGGAACGACGCGCAGGCGGCGGCCTACAAGCGCATCGTCGACTTCGTGCACCAGAATTCGCACGCCAGGATCGGCATCCAGCTCGGCCATGCCGGCCGCAAGGGCTCAACGCGCGTCGCCTGGGAAGGCATGGACGAAGCGCTGCCGGACCGCAACTGGCCGCTGGTGTCGGCTTCGTCAGTGCCTTATCTGCCCGACGGCCAGATCCCGGAGCCGATGAGCCGCGCCGAGATGGACGAGGTGCGCGACCAGTTCGTCGCCGCAGCCAGGCGCGCTGCGGCCGCGGGCTTCGATATCCTGGAGCTGCATTGCGCGCACGGCTATCTGCTGTCGAGCTTCCTGTCGCCGCTGACCAACCGCCGCACTGACGACTATGGCGGATCGATCGAAAACCGCGCGCGTTATCCGCTGGAGGTGTTCCGAGCCGTCCGCGCGGTGTGGCCGGAGGACAAGCCGATGTCAGTCCGCCTGTCGTGTCACGACTGGGCCGAGGGCGGCAACACGCCCGAGGATGCGCTGGCCTTCGCCAAGCTGTTCAAGGAGGTGGGAGCCGACCTGATCGACTGCTCTTCGGGGCAGGTCTGGGCCGACGACCATCCGGTCTATGGCCGGCTTTACCAGACGCCGTTCGCCGACAAGATCCGCAACGAGGTCGGCATCGCCACCATCGCGGTCGGCGCGATCTCGGAGGCCGATCACGCCAACTCGATCATCGCCGCCGGCCGCGCCGATCTCTGCGCCATCGCGCGGCCGCATCTCGCCGATCCGGCTTGGACGCTGCATGAGGCTGCGAAGATCGGCGTCAAGCAGATCGCCTGGCCGAAGCAGTATCTGTCGGGCAAATCGCAATATGAGGCCAATCTGGAGCGCGCCGCGGCGGGAGGGAAGGCATGACACGCTTCTGGCCCAACGCCCATGCGCTGGTGACCGGCGCCGGTTCAGGCATCGGTGCCGCGACGGCGATCGCACTCGCGGAGGCCGGGGTGCGCGTCAGCATCGCCGGACGCCGGATCGATGCGTTGAAGGCGACCGCGGCATCGCTCGGCAAGCACTCGGGCGCCGTGGTTTCGATCGACGTGACCGATGAGGCTGCGGTGACCAAAGGCGTCGCGCAGATTGAGGCCGAGGCGGGTCCGATCGATATCCTCGTCAACAATGCCGGCAAGGCCGGCAGCGCGCCGTTCGACAAGACGAACGCCGTGCTGTGGGCGGATATGCTGGCAAGCAATCTCTCCAGCGTATTCCTCGTCACGCACGCGGTGCTGCCCGGCATGGCGCAACGCGGCCGCGGGCGGGTGATCAACGTCGCCTCGACCGCGGGCCTTACCGGCTACGCCTACGTCTCCGCCTATGTCGCGGCCAAGCACGGCGTCATCGGCCTGACGCGCTCGCTGGCGCTGGAATATGCACGGCGCGGCGTCACCGTGAATGCGGTCTGCCCCGGCTACACCGATACGCCGCTGGTGGCGGATGCCGCCGCGAACATCGTCGCCAAGACCGGCCGCAGCGCGCAGGAGGCGCGCGCCGCGCTTGCCAAGGTCAATCCGATGCAGCGGCTGGTGACGCCGGAGGAGGTCGCCGACGCCATCCTCTGGCTTGCCGCCGAGGGCGCATCGTCAATCAACGGACAAGCCGTCGCGGTCGCCGGCGGCGAAGTCCTTACCGGGTGAAGGAACACGTCATGTCCGAGATGAAAGCAAAGCTCCGGCCGTTCAAGGATTATCCCGCAAAGCACTTCCGCTGGCAGGTCGATGCGAGCGGCCGTGTCGCGACCATCACGCTGAACCGGCCGGACAAGAAGAACCCGCTGACGTTCGAGTCCTATGAGGAGCTGCGCGATCTCTTCACCAACCTCAAATATGCCTCCGATGTCCGCGCCATCGTGCTGACCGGCGCCGAGGGCAATTTCTGCTCCGGCGGCGATGTGTTCGAGATCATCGAGCCATTGACGCGGATGGCGATGCCGGACCTGCTCGCCTTCACGCGGATGACCGGCGAGGTCGTGCGGGCGATGCGCAAGTGCCCGCAGATCATCGTCGCTGCGATCGACGGCATTTGCGCCGGGGCCGGCGCGATGCTGGCGCTGGCGTCCGACCTGCGGCTGGCGACGCCGCAGGCCAAGACCGCGTTCCTGTTCACCCGCGTCGGCCTTGCCGGCGCCGACATGGGCGCGTGCGGGTTGCTGCCGCGCGTGATCGGGCAGGGCCATGCGGCCGACCTGCTCTACACCGGGCGTGCGATGAGCGCCGAGGAAGGTTTTGCGTGGGGCTTCCACAACCGTCTGGTTCCGCCGGCGGAGCTCGCCGGCGCCGCGCAAGACCTGGCGCGCTCGCTCGCGGATGGGCCGTGGTTCGCGCATGGCGTGACGAAAACGATGTTCAACCAGGAATGGGCGATGGGCGTCGACGAGATGATCGAGTCGGAAGCGCAGGCGCAGGCGATCTGCATGGTCACCGGCGATTTCCGCCGCGCCTTCGAGGCGTTCGCCGCCAAGCAGAAACCGGCCTTCGAGGGCAATTGAGATGATCGAGATCCTGCAACCGGAAGGATGGGCCAAGCCGGTCGGCTACGCCAACGGCATGGCCGCGCGCGGCAAACAGCTCTTCATCGCGGGCCAGATCGGCTGGAACGGACAATGCGTGTTCGAGACCGACGATCTCGTCGCGCAGATCGGCCAGACCTTGCGCAACATCGTCGCGGTTGCCGCCGCCGGCGGCGCCGGGCCCGAGCACATCGTGTCGATGACCTGGTACTTGCTCGACCGCAAGGAATATTCCGCGCGGCTGAAGGAGATCGGCACGGTCTATCGCGACATCATTGGCCGGCGCTTTCCGGCGATGACCGCGATCCAGGTTGCCGGCCTGATCGAGGATCGCGCCAAGGTGGAAATCCAGGCGATTGCGGTGGTGCCGGAGTGACGGGAATGCGCTCCTACCAGTTTCGTCATCCTGAGGTGCGAGCCTTGCCGCGCACTTGCGCCGCTGGGCGAGCCTCGAAGGATGAACGGCCCCGCTGGTGGCCCGTCGACCCTTCGAGACGCGCGTTCCGCGCTCCTCAGGGTGACGGGGATAAATTGGAGTTCGCTGAAGTAATGTTAAGCCTAAGCCCAATCATCGCGGGCGCGCCCAAGTCCCAGACGACAAACCTGCTTGCGGCCGGGCGAGCGGGCATGCGACCCTAGGCCAAAGCGTAAAAGCGTCCTGTTGTGAGTGGAGGTGAGGACGATGAAGGCGATTATCGTCGGAGGCGGAATCGGAGGCCTCACCACTGCGCTGATGCTGCGCTCGCGCGGTATCAGTTGCGAGCTTTACGAGCAGGCCGATACCATCCGCGAACTCGGCGTCGGCATCAACACGCTGCCGCATGCGATGCGCGAGTTGGCCGGGCTTGGCTTGCTCGACAAGCTCGACAAGGTGGCGATCCGCACCTATGAGCTGTTCTATCTGACGCGACATGGCCAGCAGGTCTGGCACGAGAAGCGCGGGCTCGATGCCGGCCACGACGTGCCGCAATTCTCGATCCATCGCGGCCGCCTGCAAAGCGTGATTCATCAGGCCGTGATCGATCGGCTCGGCGCGGATGCGATCCACACCGGCTGCCGGCTCGGCTCCTTCACCCAGGATGAGGGCGGCGTCTCGGCCTATTTCTTCGACCGCAGCGGCGCCCATGTGCATACCGCGCGCGGCGACATTCTGATCGGCGCCGACGGCATCCATTCGAAAGTGCGGCAGACGCTGTTTCCGGACGAGGGCGGGCCGTGCTGGAATGGCCTGATGCTGTGGCGCGGCGCGACCGACTGGCCGGCGTTCCTGACCGGGCGCTCGATGATCGTGGCCGGCGGTCTCAATGCCAAGGTGGTGATCTATCCGATCGCGGAAGGATCGAGCCCGGCAAGCCGCCTCACCAATTGGGCGGTGCTGGTGCGGATCGGCGACGGCACCTCGCCGCCGCCGCGCCGCGAGGGCTGGTCCAATCTCGGCCGGCGCGACGAGATGACGCCCTATGTCACGAGCTTCACGATCCCGCAGGTCGACTTCACCGGACTGATCAACGCGACGCCCGAATTCTACGAGTATCCGACCTGCGACCGCGATCCCTTGCCCTATTGGTCGTCCGGGCGCGTCACGCTGCTCGGCGATGCCGCGCATCCCATGTATCCCGTCGGCTCGAACGGCGCCTCGCAGGCGATCCTCGACGCGCGCTGCCTGGCCGACATGCTGGCGCGATCGGAGCATCCGCGGCAGGCGCTGGCGGCCTATGAGCGGAAGCGCCTGCCGATGACGGCCGAGATCGTCCGCTCCAATCGGCGCGGCGGCCCTGAAGGCGTCATCGACGCCGTCGAGCAGCTTGCGCCGCAAGGTTTTACCGACGTCGACACCATCCTCAACTACGAAGCCCGCGAGGCGATCGTCCGCGGCTATGCCGCCAAGGCCGGCTTTGCCGCGCGCGTGGTGGCGCGGCAGTAGGAGGTACTGCTGAAGGGGAGGACGTTCCCAAGGTTCGTATCGCAGACCCTCATGGTGAGGAGGCGCGCCAGCGCCGTCTCGAACCATGAGGCCTGCCGGTGGCCTCATCCTTCGAGACGCGCGCTCAGGCGCGCTCCTCAGGATGAGGGGATAGAGCCGGTGCCCCGCCTACGCGGGAGGCGGCGGCAGGAAGTGGATGTTGAACTCGGCGGCCATCGTCACCACGTCCTCCGGCTTCTGCTCCTTCATGTTGTGAAGTCCCCAGAACAGGTCGAAGAGCCTCCGGGTCGGCGACACCCAGAACAGCGTCTTGGCCGGCTGCTGCGACTTGTTGAAGATGCCGTGCGGCTTGCCCATCGGCAGGCGCACCAGATCGCCTGGAGTTGCGGATTCGTCGGCGCCGTCGAGCATGAAGTCGAGCTTGCCCTCGAGGATGTAGAGGTACTCGTCCTGGTCGGGGTGGATATGCGGAGGAACGAAGGTGCCCGGCGGGAAGGTGGCGTGCCAGGAGAATGAATGCTCGGTGCGGCTCTTCGGCACGTAGGTCTGGCCGAGGATGCTCCAGGATATGCCCTGGATGCCTTCATTGGCGCGGGTGATGCCGGCGATCTCGTCTTTCATGCTCATGCTTCCTCCATATCTCCGTTTGACGCGTTTCTTCACGCGAACCGGTGTCCGCTTCGCTCGAAAACGCTTTGAGTGGCTTACTTTGCCGCGCAGTCCTTGGCGTAGCGGTCACCATAATTCGAGAACACTTTCTGGACGATCTCGGTCTGGAACTTGCCGTCCGGACGCTTGGCGACTTTGGTCAGGTAGAAATCCTGGATGGGATAGCCGTTGGTGTTGAACTTGAAGGTGCCGCGCAGCGAGGTGAAGTCGGCCTTCTTGAGCGCTGCCCGAACGGCGTCCTTGTTCGATAGATCGCCCTTCACCGCCTTGACCGCGCTGTCGATCAGCATCGCGGCGTCATAGGCCTGAAAGGCGTAGGTGCCGGGCACGATGTTATAAGCGGCCTCATAGGCGGCAACGAACTTCTTGTTCTGGGGATTGTCGAGATTGGGCGCCCAGTTCGCGCCGCCGAACATGCCGACCGCGGCGTCCTGCTGCGCCGGCAGGGTCGATTCATCGACGGTGAAGGCGGATAGCACCGGCACGGTGGCGCCAGCCTGCTTGTACTGCTTCACGAGATTGACGCCCATGCCGCCCGGCATGAAAGTGAACAGCGCGTCCGGCTTCTGCGCGGCGATCTTGGAGAGTTCAGGCTGGAAATCCAGCGTGTTCAGCGGCGTGTAGGATTCCTCTGTTATCTCGCCCTTGTAGTCCAGCTTGAACCCGGCCACCGAATCCTTGCCGGCCTGATAGTTCGGCACCATCAGGTACATGCGCTTGTAGCCGCGATCCTGCGCGACCTTGCCGAGGATCTCGTGCACCTGATCGTTCTGATACGAGGTCACATAGAAGAACGGGTTGCAGTCCTTGCCGGCAAAGGTCGACGGCCCGGCATTGGGGCTGATCAGGAAGGTCTTCGATTCCGTGATGGGCCGGTGGATCGCCTGGAGGATGTTGGAGAAGATCGGTCCGACCACGAAGTCGACCTTCTCGCGCTCAAGAAGGCCGCGCACCTTGACTACGGCACCATCGGGTTTGAGCTCGTCGTCGGCGTTGACGATCTCGACATCGCGGCCGGCCATCTTGCCGCCGAGGTCCTTGATCGCGAGCGCAAAGCCGTCGCGGACCTGCTGGCCGAGCGCCGCGGCCGGGCCCGACGTTGTGACCAGCACGCCGATCTTGATCTTCTCCTGCGCGGTCGCCGGGGTGACGGCGACACCCAGCAGCGCCGCCAATCCCGCGAGCTTCGTCAATTGTTTCATGTCTCTCCCCCGACCACTGCTTTGATGTTTCGGCTTCGGCCCAATTGGCCTCAGCTTAGTCTGACGCGCGCAACCGCTGCAAGCGATGTGGCATCGCGTCAGGGCGATCGTCGCGCATCATGCAGGCGCTGCCCATGCAAGCGCCGCGCCAATTGCTTGAAGTATAAAGAAATTGCAGGATTGCCCAGACGGATCAGGCACGATTCGCAATTGTCCTTGCGGGACGCCGCGAATTGCTTGAAGCTCAAAACAATTGGTCCGACCGGAACCCGCCGCGGAGGCACGATCGCCGCATGATCCTCGATTCCGAAACCAAAGCCGTCGAACTGCCCGACGATCACGGCACCGAGCTTCGGCTGTGGCTGCGGCTCCTGACCTGCACGACGCTGATCGAAGGCGAGGTGCGCGGCCGGCTGCGGCAGCGGTTCGACGTCACGCTGCCTCGTTTCGACCTGATGGCGCAGCTCGACAAGGCGCCTGACGGCATGACGCTGTCCGATGTCTCCAAGCGCATGATGGTGTCGAACGGCAATGTGACCGGCCTCGTCGAGCGTCTGGTGGACTCCGGTCATCTCGACCGGCGGACCTCGGAGACGGACCGCCGCGTCCAGGTGATCCGCCTCACGAAGCTCGGACGCGCCGAGTTCCGCAAGATGGCCGCCGAGCACGAGAAGTGGATCGCCGATATTTTCGGCGATCTCTCGCCGAAGGATATCCGCGAACTGATGCGGCTGCTCGCCAAGGCCAAGGGCTCAGCGCAGCGCTCCGCCAAGGCGAGGAACGCTTAAGCCGTGACTGAGGTCGATTACGAGGTCGAATACAACAACCGGGCGCGGGTGCCGGAAAATCCGGCGCTGATGGCCGGCTGGGCGAGGGACTCCGCGGCCTATCGCGAGCAGCATCCGCCGCGGCGGCTGACCTATGGTCCGGGCAGCCGCAACGTCATCGACCTGTTCGAAGGCGATCGTGACGGGCCGCTCGTGGTCTTCATCCATGGCGGCTACTGGCAGGCACTCGACGGCTCGTCATCGAGCCACTGCGCGCGAGGGCTCAACGGCCACGGCATCAGCGTCGCGGTGCCGAGCTACGATCTGTGTCCCAATGTTACGGTCGGCGACATCATCGGCGAGATGCGTGCGGCGTGCCGCGAGCTGGCCAGGCTCGACCGGCCGCTGGTCGTGTCGGGACACTCCGCAGGCGGACATCTTGCCGCATGCATGCTCGCGACCGATTGGCCGGCCTTTGATGCGTTGCTGCCGAAGGACCTGGTCAGGACTGCTTACGCGATCTCCGGCCTGTTCGAGCTTGAGCCATTGGTCGGCACCTCCATCAACAAGGCGCTTGGCCTCGACCGCGCCGCAGCACGGGCGTCGAGCCCGCTGTTCTGGGCGCCGCCTGCCGGCGCAACGCTCGATGCCGTCGTCGGCGGCGCCGAGAGCGCGGAATATCACCGGCAGAGCCGGACCGTCGTCGATGTCTGGGGCAAAGCGGGCGTTGCAACGCGGTTCGGCGTTGTGCCCGACGCCAATCATTTCACCGCGATCGCGCCGCTCGCCGACCCGGGCTCGGCGATGGTCGCGCGGTTGAAGCAGCTTACGCAAATCTGAGGTTGTGAAGGATCGGCGGGCGATTGCCCCGCGATTTCCACCCTTGCGCCGAACTATTTTAAGTATAAAATGATTGGCGGTTAGAACGCTGCCGGGCGTCCTCGATATTGATGTTGGTCTTCTCGATATTGGTCTTGGCCTTTCTGGATGGAAAGCGAGGGGCGATCGAATGTCAGGTGAATTTCCCGGGCTCGGCCCATCCGGGCATGTCGACGATTTCGCACGGCGCAACCTGCCGCCATCAGAGCAATGGCCGCAGCTCGTGCTCGACCGGCCCGAATTCAAATATCCCGACTATCTCAACGCCGCGGTCGAGCTGACCGACCGCATCGTCGCGCAGGGGATGGGCGATCGCATCGCGCTGATCGGCAATGGCCGCCAGCGCACCTACAAGGAACTGACGGATTGGTCGAACCGCCTGGCGCATGCGCTGGTGGAGAATTACGGCGTCAAGCCCGGCAATCGCGTGCTGATCCGCTCGGGCAACAACCCGGCGCTGGTCGCGGCCTGGCTCGCGGCGACCAAGGCCGGTGCCGTCGTCGTCAACACCATGCCGATGCTGCGCGCCGGCGAATTGGCCAAGATCGTCGACAAGGCCGAGATCTCGCTGGCGCTGACCGACAGCCGCATCGCGGATGAACTGGTGGCCTGCGCCAAGACCAGCAAATTCCTCAAGCAGGTCGTCAATTTCGACGGCACGCAGAACCACGACGCCGAGCTCGACCGGATCGCGCTGAACAAGCCGGTCAAGTTCGATGCGGTGAAGACCGGCCGCGACGACGTTGCGCTACTGGGCTTCACGTCGGGCACGACGGGCGAGCCCAAGGCGACCATGCACTTTCACCGCGATCTCCTGATCGTTGCCGACGGCTATGCGAAGGAAGTGCTCAAGGTCACACCCGACGACGTGTTCGTCGGCTCGCCGCCGCTTGCGTTTACGTTCGGCCTCGGGGGGCTCGCGATCTTCCCGCTGCGCTTCGGCGCCACCGCGACGCTGCTGGAGAATGCGGCGCCGAGCGAGATGATCCGGATCATCGAAACCTACAAGGCGACGATCTGCTTTACCGCGCCCACCGCCTATCGGGCGATGATGGCCGCGATGGACAAGGGCGCCGATCTGTCGTCGCTGCGGCTCGCCGTCTCGGCCGGCGAGACGCTGCCGGCGCCGGTGTTCGAGAGCTGGACCAGGAAGACCGGCAAGCCGATCCTCGACGGCATCGGCAGCACAGAGCTCCTGCACATCTTCATCACCAACCGCACCGGCAGCGCCGTCGGCGGCACCACGGGCACGCCAGTCTCAGGATACGAGGCCAAAATCGTCGACGAGGACATGAACGAGCTGCCGGCGGGCCAGGTCGGCAAGCTGGCGGTGCGTGGTCCGACCGGCTGCCGCTATCTCGCCGACTCCCGGCAGACCAAATATGTCCGCGACGGATGGAACATCACCGGCGATGCCTTCGTCCGCGACGAGAACGGCCGGCTGTCGTTCGTGGCGCGGGCCGACGACATGATCATCTCGGCGGGCTACAACATCGCCGGTCCCGAGGTCGAGGCCGCGCTGCTCGGCCATCCCGATGTGGCGGAGTGCGCCGTGATCGGCGCACCCGACGAGGAGCGGGGGCAGATCGTCTCGGCGTTCATCGTGCTGAAGCAGGGCGCGCGCTGCGACGAGGTCGAGGTCAAGCTGCTGCAGGATCACGTCAAGGCGAGATCGCGCCGTACAAATATCCGCGCGCGATCGCCTTCGTCGAGGCGCTGCCGAAGACCCAGACCGGGAAGATCCAGCGCTTCAAGCTGCGCGAAGCAAGCTGAGCGGACGACGACCTTCGGCCGTCGCCCAAGAGATCAACAAGAGATCAACAAGCGATCAATGCGCCGCGCCGCCGCCAGCGGCGTTCTTCGGCTTGCCGGTCAGGAGGATCGCGATCGCGGCGAACACCAGCACGATGCCGATCACGGCAAAGGTGTCGCTGAAACCAAGCACCAGGGCCTGGCGTTTCACGATATTGCCGAGCGCCACGATCGCCTGGTGATGCGCGGTCGCCGGATCGGAGATGCCGTGGCTGAGGAAGTAGTTGGTGACCTCGGCGATCCGGGTGCGCACTTCCTCGCGGCCGAGGTCGACCGAATGTCCGATGATGTTGGAATGGAACTGCTCGCGTTTCGTGATGATCGTCGCGAGCGTCGCCGTTCCGATCGCGCCGCCGAGATTGCGGAACATGTTGCTGATGCCGGAGGCCGCGGCGGCATCCTGCGGCGCGATGCTGCCGAGGCTGACGGCGGACAGTGGCGCCAGCATGATCGCCTGGCCGACCGCACGGACGATGTTCGGGACGAAGAACTGGTCGCCGGAGTAATCGAGCGACATCGCGATGTTCATGAAGGAGGAGACCGCGAACAGGATCATGCCGGTGAAGGCAATGAAGCGGGCATCGAAGCGCTGCATCAGCCTGGGAAGCAGCGGGATCAGCACGAGTTGCGGCAGGCCGGTCCAGGCCAGCACGTTGCCGATCTGCTCGGAGTTGTAGCCCTGCGCCTGGCCGAGATAGGCGGGCAGGATGTAGACCGAACCGAACAGCGCAAAGCCGACCATGGTCATCGCGACGGTGCCGAAGCCGAAATTGCGCTGCGTCAGCAGGCGCAGCCGGATCAGCGGCTTTTCGATTCTGAGCTCGATCGCGACGAACAGCGTCAGGCTGACGGCTGCGACGATCGCCAGCTTGACGATGAAAGGGGAGGAGAACCAGTCGTCCTTGTTGCCTTCCTCGAGCACGGCTTGCAGCGCCGACAAGCCGATCGCCATGGTGACGATGCCGGCCCAGTCGCCTTCACGGAGCAGATGCAGCTGCATCGGCTGGCGCTCCAGCGTGAAATAGAGCGTGATGACCATCACGGCGGTCGGGATCACGTTGACGAAGAAGATGGTGCGCCAGCCATAGGTCTCGGTGAGATAACCGCCGATGGTCGGGCCGATTGCCGGTGCAAAGGTGACTGACAGCGCGAAGATGGCGAGCCCGACCGGCTGCTGCGGCTTCGGCAGCTTGGTCAGGACCAGCGTGAAGGCCATCGGGATCAGCACGCCGCCGGCAAAGCCTTGCAGGCCGCGCATCGCGATCATCGACGGCAGATCATGGGTGAAGGCGCAGGCGACCGAGAAGATCGCAAACAGGGTGGCGAAGCCGATGATGATCTTGCGGAAGGAAAACACCCGGCTGAGATAGTCGGTCAGCGGGATCACCACGATCTCGCCGATCAGATAGGAGGTCGAGATCCAGGAGCCGTTGTCGACGCCGGTTCCGATGCCGCCCTCGATGTTGAGCAGCGAGGCGTTGGTGATCTGGATGTTGAGGATCGCCATGAAGGCGCCGATCATGGCGGCGATGATGGAAATCCAGACCGCCATGCTGGCGCGGTTGGGATCGGCAGCTGCCGCTGCCGCGCGGGGCGCAGCAGCCGGGGAGGAGAGCGCGAGATCGGACATGACATCACCTATTTGAATGAGGCGACAGCGAGCTTGGGTGAGGCGCCGGAGCGCGGCGCCTCTCCGGGTTGCGACAAGGTTGCGATGGTCGGGATGACCGACATGCCGGGCCGCAATTCGACCGCGGTCGCATCGAGCGCAATCTTGACCGGGATGCGCTGCACCACCTTGGTGAAATTGCCCGTCGCATTGTCTGGCGGCAGCAGCGCGAACTCCTGGCCGCTGGCGGGCGCGAGACTGTCGACATGGCCGCGCACCACCTGTCCCGGGAACATGTCGACCGCGATCTCGACCGGCTGACCCTTGCGGACATTGGTGAGCTGCGTCTCCTTGTAGTTCGCGATCACATAGGCGCCGGACGCGGGCACCAGCGACATCAACTGCGTGCCGGCCTGGACGAACTGGCCGGTGCGCAGGGTGCGGTTGCCGACCACGCCGTCGATCGGGGCTGATATGGTGGTGTAGCCGAGGTTCAGCTCGGCCTGATGCTGGAGCGCGGCTGCGCGCGCCTGCGCCGCGACCGCCTGGGCAATGTCGGCCTTGAGCAACTCGACCTGGCGGAGCGCGGAGATGAGGTTGGCGTTATCGCGCGCGATCGCGGCGTCCGCGCCGGCGTCGCGCGCCTGAGCCTGCTGCGCGTTCTGCACGCTGCCATAGCCGGTCCTGGCGAGATCCGTGTAGCGCTTGTTTTCCTGCTGCGCGAAGGTCTGCGTCGCGGTGTCCACGGCGAGGGTCGCACGTGCCGCTTCGATCACCGACTGCTGCACATCGAGCTGCGCATGCTTGCTGGCGATCGCGGCTTCGGCGGCGGCAACATCGGCCTTGGCCTGATCCAGCGCGACCCTGAAATCGCGATTGTCGATCCGCGCCAGCATCTGGCCGGCGCGCACATGCTCATTGTCGCCCACCAGCACCGCGCTGAGATAGCCGGAGACTTTTGGTGCGATCGTCGTGTTATCGGCCTTCACATAGGCGTCGTCGGTCGAGACCTGGAAGCGGCCGACGGTCCAGTAGTCCCAACCGTACCAGGCTCCGCCCGCGAGCATGGCGAGCGCCGCGCCGGCCAGCAGCAGGCGGCGAAGCCTGCCCTTGGCGGCGGGCGGTTTGGCGGCTTCCGGGTTGGCGATCAATTGCTTGGCGGTCTCGGCCGGAACCTGGCTCTCGGCCCTGAATGACGTCTCATGCTGGCTCATGGCGGTGCTCCTGATCCGTCTATCCTTTTGGAAAGTCTTGCCAATTCCGGCCGACGTCCGCGGGATTAATTAGGAAACTTGATGTTTTCCAAAATAAAGCCCATATTGGGAGTGTCAATAGAATGACAGGCATCATTTAAAAGCATGGCTCGCGGATGAACCGGAATGACAAGGATCAGACTGAGCAAGACGCACCGCCGCGGCGCGGCCGCGGGCGGCCGCAGCTGCGTTCCGACGACGAGACGCGCGCGCTGATCTATGACGCCGCGCGGCGCGAGTTCTCCGAGCGCGGCTTCGCCGCGGCCAACATCGCCGACGTGGCCTGCCGCGCCGGCGTCTCCACCAAGACACTCTATCGGCTGATCCCGACCAAGCTGGCGCTGTTCGAGGGCACGGTGACGGACCGGATGGACCGGTTCATATCCGCCGTAAATCTTGCCGCCTGCGACGGCCGCGATATCGCGGCGGCCCTGGAGGCCGCACTCTCGACCTGTGGCGAGCTGATACTCGATGCCGAGGTCATCGCGCTCCAGCGCATCATCCTGGCCGACAGCGACAAATTCCCCGACATCGCCGAGATGTTCTACGAGAAGGCGATGCAGCGGACCCTTGGCGCGCTGGCTGCGTGGCTGGGCGTGCAGCAGCGGCGGGGACGGATCGCGGTGGACGACCCGCAGGCCGCTGCGGGCATGCTGCTCGGCATGCTCGTGTTCCAGCCGCAACGCGACGTGATGTACGGCCACAGGCCGCCGCCGTCGCGGGCGCAGATCGAGGCCCGCGCCAGGGCCTGTGCGGCACTGTTCCTGTCGGGATGCGCCGTGCCGGCCGACCAGATCAAGAAGCAGAACGGAGACGCGTGACGCCCCGCGTCACTTGCCCATTGCCGCCGCCGGTGGCTGGGCCAGCACCTGCCGGATCATCCGCGCGAGATCGGATTTGCGGTAGGGCTTCGGCAGCAGCGTCACATCCGGGTCGAGACGGCCGTGGTGGATGATCGCGTCCTCGGTGTAGCCGGAGGTGAAGAGCACGCGCACCGAGGGCAGTTTGGCGATCACGGCATCGGCGACCTGCCGGCCGTTCATGCCGCCGGACATGATGACGTCGGTGAACAGCACGTCGCAGACGAACCCCTTGTCGACCGCGGCCAGTGCTTCGGGACCGTTGGCGGTGACCATGGTGCGATAGCCAAGTTGCTCGAGCTGGGCGCTGACGTAATTGCGCACCAGCGGATCGTCCTCGACGACCAGGATGGATTCATTGCCGCCGCGCGTGTCGACCGGAGGAGGCGGCTCGACGTCGATCATGTCGCCGCTGCTGCGCGGCAGATAGAGCTTGATCGAGGTGCCGTGGCCCTCCTCGGAATAGATCTTGAGGTGTCCGTTGGACTGCTTGATGAAGCCGTACACCATGCTGAGCCCGAGGCCGGTGCCCTTGCCGGTGTCCTTGGTCGTGAAGAACGGCTCGAACACCTTGTCGCGGATTCCCGCCGGGATACCACCGCCGGTGTCGCTGACCGCGACCATCACATATTCACCCGCCCGCACATCGGGGTTGGCGACGGCATAAACCTCGTCGAGGATGACGTTGCTGGTCTCCAGCATCAGCTTGCCGCCATCGGGCATCGCGTCGCGGGCATTGACCGCGAGATTGAGCAGCGCGGTCGCCATGTGGTTCGGATCGATGAAGGCCGACCAGGCATCGGGCTCGAGCGCGGTATCGATCTCGATCTGCTCGCCGAGCGACGGGCGCAGCAGCCGCGCGGTGTCCTGCACCAGCGTGTTGAGGTAGGCTTCACGCGGCTGCAGCGGCTGCTGCCGCGAGAAGGCCAGCAGGTGCTTGGTCACTTCGGCGCCGCGAAACGCCGCGTCGCTGATCATCTTGGTGACCGACGATAGCGCGGCATCGTGCTCGACGGCTTCGGCAAGGATGTCGATCAGGCCGGTGATGACGGCCAGCATATTGTTGAAGTCGTGGGCGATGCCTCCTGTCAATTGCCCGACGGCTTCCATCTTCTGCACCTGGCGCAGCTTCTGCTCGGCCTCGAGCTGTTCGCGGGCGGCCTCGACTTCGCGGGCGCGCATGAAGATTTCCGCTTCCATCTGCTCGGTGCGCTCGCGCAACCGGTCGGTCAGTTCGTCTTGCTCGGCACCGCGCTGCTTCAGCTGGATGAAGCTGGTGACGTCTTCGACCCGATGGATGATGTAAGTGAACTGCCCGTTCGGCCCCAACACCGGCGTATTGCGCGGGCTCCAGTAGCGTTCCTCGAAGCCGCCGCCCTCCGACTCGGGCTTGCGGATATCGTATTTCTGCACCGTCATGGTATCGGGACGGCGGAACTGGACCACGCGCTCGAGCGAGGCGCGCAGGTTCCGCACGCCGTCGGCGGCCGGGTCGTCCGGATTGTCAGGGAACACCTCGAACAGCCCGCGCCCGAGGATCGCGGCGCGCTCGGTCTTGGTGGCGCGCAGATAGGCGTCGCTTGCTGCCACGATGCGGAAGTCGGGCTGGGTCAGCACCAGATAAAGGCCGGGCGCCGCCTCGAATAACGCCTTGAAGTCAGGCATCGGCGGGGACTGGTTCTGCAGTTCATCCTCCCTCGCAGGGATACGGTCCGCCACTGACCGCACTCAAGGTGTGACATGCGCTTGCCGGAACTTCAATGGTTAACATACGGTACCAGCTCGATTTTTCGCGTCGCGGCGGCTCCGGCGCGCTAGTTTGAATTCGGCAGATAGCGCCAGCCCTCCTTGCCGAGGAAATCCAGCATGGCTTGCGCGGGCGGCAGCAGGATCTTGTCGGCGCGCCTGATCGCGTGCCACTGCCGGACGATCGGCAGGCCCTTCACCTTGAGCACCACCAGCCGGCCGTCCTCCAGCTCATGGAACACCGTGTGCTGGGAGATGAAGGCGATGCCGAGCCCGGCGATAACCGCCTGCTTGATGGTCTCGTTGCTGCTCATCTCCATGCCGAGTTTCGGCTCCAGCCCGACCCGCTCGAAATATTGCTGCATCAGCATCCGCGTGCCCGATCCTTGCTCGCGAGTGATGAAGGTTTCGTTGGCGAGCTCCGACGGGGCGACGTGCCGCCGCCGCGCCAGCCGATGATCGGGCGCGGCGACGATGAAGTGCGGATGCCGGCCGAGCGGCTTCATCTCGACCTCGACGTCGGCCGGTGGCCGACCCATCACCGCGAAGTCGAGGTCGTAGCCGTGCATGGCCTCGCGGATCTCCTCGCGGTTGCCGATGGTCAGCTTGATCTCGATCTTGGGAAAGCGGCGCGAGAACGCCGCGATCGCGAACGGCACGAAGTATTTCGCGGTGGAGACCGCGCCCATCGCGACGCGGCCGCCGCTGCGGCCGGCGATCATGTCGAGCGACTGCTCGCAATCCTTCAGCGCCGCCTCGATCCGCTCGACCAGCGTCAGCACATGCGCGCCGGCATCCGTCAGCGCCATGCCGTCGCCGGTGCGCTGGATCAGCGGCAACCCGGCGAGCGCCTGCAGATTGCGGAGCTGCAACGTCACCGCGGGCTGCGTCAGGTTCAAGCGGTTGGCGGCCGACGTGATCGAACCGGCCTCGTGCAAGGTCGACAGTGCGCGCAGCTGGCGGATGGTGAGATCCCGCGAGAAGTTGCCGGCCATGACAAGCTCCATAAGAAATACTTTGCCCGGACCAAAGATAATAAAATTTCCCTAATTGGGCAATTCGCGCGTTGATAGGGCGAAGGCGACTCCCCTGAGGTCGCCTCTCGAAGCCTCGGGACAGAGGGCGCGATCATAGGGAGAGGCCGGTGGAGATTCGTCCTGCATTGCATGCCCATCTGGAGTGGCCGACGCAACACGACCCGTTGCGTGCCGCGACCGTTGTGGTGATCGAAGCCCTTGCGCGCGCCGCGATCGAGCTCTCGCACATCATTGCCGCCGGGCCGCTCGCCGGAATCGGCGGCGAGAGCGGCGGCGTCAATCCCGACGGCGATCGCCAGAAGACGATCGACATCGTCGCCGACGATCTGATGCGGAACGCGCTGCGCACCGCGCCGGTCGCCGCGGTGCTGTCGGAGGAGGTCGAGCTGCCCGAGACGCTCGATCCCGACGCGCCGCTCTGCGTCGCGATCGATCCGCTCGATGGATCCGCCAATCTCGAAAACAACATCTCGATCGGCACGATCTTCTCGATCCGGCCGAAGGGAAACGACGTCATCTCGACCTTCTTCGAGCCCGGCACGGCGCAATGCGCCGCCGGCTGCTTCATCTACGGTCCGCAGACCGTGCTGGTGCTGGCGCTAGACCAGCGCGTCGACTGCTTCACGCTGGACCCGCGAAGTGGCGAGTTCGTCCTGACCGCGCGCGATCTGCGCGTGCCGCAGGATGCGTCGGAATTCGCCATCAATGCCTCGAACCGGCGACACTGGAGCGGCCCGGTGCGCAGCTACATCGACGATTGCCTCGCCGGCGTGAACGGCGAGCGCGGGCAGGACTTCAACATGCGCTGGATCGGTTCGCTGGTCGCGGAAGCCTATCGCATCCTCACCCGCGGCGGCGTGTTCCTGTATCCCTCCGATGCGCGCCAGGGCTACCGCGAAGGCCGGTTGCGCCTGCTGTACGAGGCGCATCCGATCGCACTGATCATGGAATGGGCGGGCGGCGCCGCGTCGAATGGCCGGTCGCGCATTCTCGAACTGTCGGCACGCACGCCGCATCAGCGCGTGCCGCTGATCATGGGATCGGCGCGCGCCGTGCGCGACGTCGATGCGATCCACCTGACCGTCGAGCCGTTGTTCGAGAGCAGCGATGCCCCGCTGTTCGCGCGGCGCGGCCTGTTCCGCTGAGGAGGACCGCATGTCACGTCAGCATCCGATCATCTCCATCACCGGCTCCTCCGGCGCCGGCACCACCTCGGTCAAGAAGACTTTCGAGCAGATTTTTTTCCGCGAGAAGGTCGCCGCCTATATCGAGGGCGACGCCTTCCACCGCTACGACCGCGCCGAGATGCGCGCGCAGATGGCGAAAGAGGCCGAGCGCGGCAACAAGCATTTCAGCCATTTCAGCCCCGAGACCAATTTGTTCGAGGAGCTGGAGCAGCTGTTCAGCGACTATGCCGAGACCGGCACCGGAACGACGCGGCACTATGTGCACGACGAGGAGGAAGCGCGGCTCTACGGCGCCAAGCCCGGCACCTTCACCGAATGGAAGGGGCTGCCGGAGAATTCCGACCTGTTGTTCTACGAGGGCCTGCACGGCGCCGTCGTCACCGACAAGGTGAATGTCGCGCGCTATGCCGATCTCAAGATCGGCGTCGTGCCCGTCATCAACCTCGAATGGATCCAGAAGCTGCACCGCGACCGCAGCGCGCGCGGCTATTCCACCGAGGCGGTCACCGACACCATCCTGCGGCGGATGCCGGACTACATCCACTACATCTGTCCGCAATTCACCGAGACCGACATCAACTTCCAGCGCGTGCCGACGGTCGACACGTCCAACCCGTTCATCGCGCGCTGGATCCCGACGCCGGACGAATCGATGGTCGTGATCCGCTTCAAGAACCCGCGCGGCATCGACTTCCCCTATCTGCTCTCGATGCTGCCGCAGAGCTGGATGTCGCGCGCCAATTCGATCGTGTGTCCGGGCGCGAAGCTCGACCTCGCGATGCAGCTGATCCTGACGCCGCTGATCATGCAGCTGATCGAGCGAAAGAGGCGAACGATATGACCGCACTTGCGTCCGTTGCCAGCCGCCCCGAAATCAGCCACGACGAGATGGCGAATGCCATCCGCTTCCTCGCCGTCGACGCGGTGGAGCAGTCGAAGTCCGGCCATCCCGGGCTGCCCATGGGCATGGCCGATGTAGCGACCGTGCTGTTCTCGCGCTTCCTGAAATTCGACTCGGCGCATCCGAACTGGCCCGACCGCGACCGCTTCGTGCTGTCGGCGGGCCACGGCTCGATGCTGCTCTATGCGCTGCTCTATCTGACGGGCTACGAGAGCATGACGCTCGACCAGATCAAGGCGTTCCGGCAGTGGGGCTCGAAGACGCCGGGCCATCCCGAATACGGCCACACGCCGGGAGTCGAGACCACGACGGGTCCGCTGGGGCAGGGGATTGCGACCGCGGTCGGCATGGCGCTTGCCGAGCGGCTGATGAACGCCCGCTTCGGGGACGGCCTTGTCGACCACTTCACCTACGTCGTCGCGGGCGACGGCTGCCTGATGGAAGGCATCAGCCAGGAGGCGATCTCGCTTGCCGGCCATCTCGGGCTCGGCCGGCTGATCGTGCTGTTCGACGACAACGGCATCTCGATCGACGGCGCCACCTCGCTGTCCTGCTCGGACGACCAGGCGGCGCGGTTCAAGGCCAGCGGCTGGAACGTCAACCGCATCGACGGCCACGATCCGCAGGCGATCACCGCGGCGATCAGGCAGGCACGATCGAGCGATCGTCCGTCGCTGATCGCCTGCCGCACGGTGATCGGGTTCGGTGCACCGAACCGGCAGGGCAGCGAGAAGGTGCATGGCGCGCCGCTCGGTGCCGATGAGGTGGCGAAGACACGAGCCGCGCTGCGCTGGCCGTATCCGGCCTTCGAAATTCCCGATGCGGTGCTGGCGGAGTGGCGCGACCTCGGCGGCCGCGGCCGCGACGCGCGGCGGGCCTGGATCGAGCGTTCGCGCAGCGCCTGCAAGGGCGACAAGGCCGAGCGGTCTCCGTTCCATGATGCGCTGAACCGGAAATTGCCCTGCGCCTATGCCGAAGCGATGGCAAAGCTCTTGGCGCGGTTCGCGACCGAGCGGCCGAAGCTTGCCACCCGCCAAGCCTCGCAGCAGGTCATCGACGTGATCGCGGAGGCCTTGCCCAACCTGCTGGGCGGCTCGGCCGATCTGACGCACTCCAACCTGACGCTGGCGAAGTCGCAGGTTTCGGTGCGGCCGGAAACGCTCGACGGCAGCTACATCCACTACGGTATCCGCGAGCACGGGATGGCTGCAGCAATGAACGGCCTCGCGCTGCATGGCGGCTTCATTCCCTATGGCGGCACGTTCCTCGCGTTTTCCGACTACAGCCGGCCGGCGATCCGGCTTGCGGCCCTGATGCGGCTGCGCGTGATCCATGTGATGACGCACGACTCCATCGGACTAGGAGAGGATGGCCCGACGCACCAGCCGGTCGAGCATCTCGCGGCGTTGCGGGCAATCCCGAACGTCCTGGTGTTCCGCCCGGCCGACGCGGTCGAGACAGCGGAAGCGTGGGACTGTGCGCTGAAGGCAGAGACCTCGCCGTCGATCCTCTGCCTGTCGCGGCAGGCGCTGCCGACGGTTCGCGACGGCAGCAAGGACAACCAGGTCGCGCTCGGCGCCTACGTTCTCGTCGAGCCGGCCTTCGCGCGTGACGTCACCCTGATTGCAACGGGTTCGGAGGTGGCGATCGCGCTCGAAGCCGCAAAGCTGCTGGCGGAAGACGGGGTACAGGCCGCGGTCGTCTCGGCCCCGTGCTTCGACCTGTTCCGCCAGCAGCCGAGCGACTATCGCGCCCAGGTGCTGGGCAGCGGCCCACGTGTCGGCGTGGAGGCTGCGGTCGAGGGCGACTGGGCGCGCTGGATCGGTGCCGACGGTGAGTTCGTCGGCATGCGCAGCTTCGGTGCCTCGGCGCCGGCGCCCGTGCTGTACCGCGAATTCGGCATCACACCCGCGGCAATCGCTGCTGCAGCAAAACAGCTCATTCAACGAGCGAATTGAAAGGAGGACGCCACCATGGCGCGGATAACCCTGAGGCAGTTGCTGGACCACGCCGCCGAACGCGGCTACGGCGTTCCGGCCTTCAACATCAACAATATGGAGCAGGGCCTCGCCATCATGGAGGCGGCGGCTTCCTGCGATGCACCTGTCATCATCCAGGCCTCGCGCGGCGCGCGGTCCTATGCCAACGACATCATGCTGGCGAAGATGATCGACGCGCTCGAGGAGATGCATCCGCACATCCCGCTCTGCATGCACCAGGATCACGGCAATGACGAAGCGACCTGCGCGTCCGCGATCGCCCATGGCTTCACCTCCGTCATGATGGACGGCTCGCTCAAGGCCGACGCCAAGACCGCGGCCGATTACGACTACAATGTCGCGATCACCCGGCGCGTCGTCGATCTCGCGCATTGGGTCGGCGCTTCCGTCGAAGGCGAGCTCGGCGTGCTCGGCTCGCTCGAGCACGGCGGCGGCGAGCAGGAAGACGGCCACGGCGTCGAGGGCAAGGTCAGCCACGATCAGCTCTTGACGGATCCCGACCAGGCCGTCGATTTCGTCCGCGCAACGAAGGTCGACGCCCTGGCGATCGCGATGGGTACCTCCCACGGCGCCTACAAATTCAGCCGCAAGCCCGATGGTGACATCCTGGCGATGCGGGTGGTCGAAGAGATCCACCGCCGGCTGCCGAACACGCATCTCGTCATGCACGGCTCCTCCTCGGTGCCGCAGCCGCTGCAGGACATGTTCAATCAGTTCGGCGGCGAGATGCCGCAGACCTGGGGCGTGCCGGTCGAGGAGATCGTCCGCGGCATCAAGAGCGGCGTGCGCAAGGTCAATATCGACACCGACTGCCGGCTGGCGATGACCGCGGCCTTCCGCAAGGTCGCCGTCCAGTCGAAGAGCGAGTTCGATCCGCGCAAATTCCTGAAGCCGGCGATGGATGCGCTGCGCGAACTCTGCCGTGACCGCTTCGAGCAATTCGGCACGGCCGGCAATGCCGCCAGGATCAAGGTGGTTGCACTGCCGGAGATGGCCCGCCGCTATCGCGCCGGCGCGCTCGATCCGCAAATTGGAAAGATGACCCAGGCCGCCTGAGCAAATGGCGACGAACCACAGGAGATTTCGATGAATATGCAGCAGTCGATCACCGTGCGCGGCAAGGATCGCTACAAGTCCGGCGTGATGGAATACAAGCGCATGGGCTATTGGGAGCCCGACTACACGCCGAAGGACACGGATGTCATCGCGCTGTTTCGCGTCACGCCACAGGAGGGCGTCGATCCGATCGAGGCCTCTGCTGCGGTGGCCGGCGAATCCTCGACCGCGACCTGGACCGTGGTGTGGACCGATCGCCTCACCGCTGCGGAGAAATATCGCGCCAAGTGCTATCGCGTCGATCCGGTCCCGGGCTCGCCCGGCTCGTATTTCGCTTACATCGCCTATGACCTCGACCTGTTCGAGCCGGGCTCGATCGCAAACCTGTCGGCCTCGATCATCGGCAATGTGTTCGGCTTCAAGCCGCTGAAGGCGCTGCGGCTCGAGGACATGCGGCTGCCGGTCGCCTATGTGAAGACGTTCCAGGGGCCGGCGACCGGCATCGTGGTCGAGCGCGAGCGGCTCGACAAGTTCGGCCGGCCGCTGCTCGGCGCCACCGTGAAGCCGAAGCTCGGCCTCTCCGGCCGCAACTACGGCCGCGTGGTCTATGAGGCGCTGAAGGGCGGGCTCGACTTCACCAAGGACGACGAGAACATCAACTCGCAGCCCTTCATGCACTGGCGCGACCGCTTCCTCTACTGCATGGAGGCGGTCAACCGCGCGCAGGCCGCGTCCGGCGAGGTGAAGGGCACCTATCTCAACATCACCGCGGCGACCATGGAGGACATGTACGAGCGCGCGGAGTTCGCCAAGGAGCTCGGCTCGTGCATCGTCATGATCGACCTCGTGATCGGCTACACCGCGATCCAGTCGATGGCGAAGTGGGCGCGCCGCAACGACATGATCCTGCATCTGCACCGCGCCGGTCACTCGACCTATACGCGGCAGAAGAGCCATGGCGTGTCGTTCCGCGTCATCGCCAAATGGATGCGGCTCGCCGGAGTCGATCACATCCATGCCGGCACGGTGGTCGGCAAGCTCGAGGGCGATCCCAACACCACGCGCGGCTATTACGACATCTGCCGCGAGGACTTCAACCCGATGAAGCTCGAGCACGGCGTGTTCTTCGACCAGAGCTGGGCGAGCCTGAATAAGCTAATGCCAGTGGCTTCCGGCGGCATCCATGCCGGCCAGATGCACCAGCTGCTCGACCTGCTCGGCGAGGACGTCGTGCTGCAGTTCGGCGGCGGGACCATCGGCCATCCCATGGGCATCCAGGCCGGCGCGACCGCCAACCGCGTGGCGCTGGAAGCCATGATCCTCGCTCGCAACGAGGGCCGCGACTACGTCCACGAGGGCCCGGAGATCCTGGCCAGGGCGGCCGAGACCTGCACGCCGCTAAAGGCGGCGCTCGAAGTCTGGAAGGACGTGACCTTCAATTACGAGTCGACCGACGCCCCCGATTTCGTTCCCACGCCGAGCATGGCGGTCTGAGAGGAGATACTCATGCGCGTTACCCAAGGCTGCTTCTCGTTCCTGCCCGATCTCACCGACGAGCAGATCACCAAGCAGGTGCAATATTGCCTGAGCAAGGGTTGGGCGGTGAACATCGAGTTCACCGACGATCCGCATCCCCGCAACACCTATTGGGAGATGTGGGGCCTGCCGATGTTCGACCTCGCGGACGCTGCCGGCGTGATGATGGAGCTCGCCGAATGCCGCAGGGTGTATGGCGACCGCTACATCCGCGTCTCGGGATTCGATTCCAGCCATGGCTGGGAGTCCGTACGCATCTCCTTCATCGTCAACCGGCCGCGCGAGGAGCCGGGCTTCCGGCTCGACCGCTCGGAGGCTGCCGGACGCAACCTGCGTTACGCGACCCATTCCTACGCAGCGGGCCGCCCCGAGGGCGAACGCTACGCAGATCAGTAACCGCGTCCGGCTTGCAAACCAGGCGGATTGCTCCCTCGACCGTCTGGTCCGGATGCACTTCTCCGTCGTCGCCGCCGCGGCGACGGAGCTTTTCCAGGCGAGAGGACAATGACGCAAGCGCAAGAACAGATCAGCGAACAAATCCGCGAGACCCCGCTCGAGACCATCGACCTCCGGCATGAATTCGCCGACCTCGGTATCGGCGACGTGCTCGACCAGCTCGATTCCGAATTGATCGGGCTCAAGCCGGTCAAGGACCGCGTGCGCCAGATCGCCTCGCTGCTGCTGGTCGAACGCATCCGGCAGAAGATGGCGTTGGCAACGACGTTGCCGACGCTGCACATGTCCTTCACGGGCAATCCCGGCACCGGCAAGACCACGGTGGCGCTGCGCATGGCCAAGATCCTGCACGGCCTCGGCTTCGTGCGGCGCGGTCAGGTGATCTCCGTGACGCGCGACGACCTCGTCGGCCAGTATATCGGCCACACCGCGCCGAAGACCAAGGAGATCCTGAAGAAGGCGATGGGCGGCGTACTGTTCATCGACGAGGCCTATTACCTGCATCGTCCCGACAACGAGCGCGACTATGGCCAGGAATCGATCGAGATCCTGCTCCAGGTGATGGAGAACCAGCGCGAGGACCTCGTCGTGATCCTCGCCGGCTATGGCGACCGCATGGAGAAATTCTTCCAGAGCAATCCGGGCTTCCGCTCCCGGATCGCGCATCACATCGACTTCCCGGACTATTCGGACGGCGAGTTGCTCTGGATCGCCGAGCTGATGTTGCAGCAGCAGAATTATCGGTTCTCCCCGGAAGCGCGCGAGGCCTTCATCCGTTACATCGCCGTGCGCAAGGAACAGCCGCTGTTCTCCAATGCGCGCTCGATCCGCAATGCGCTCGATCGCATCCGGCTGCGCCAGGCCAACCGGATCGTGGCGAAGCTCGACCGCACGCTGACGGCCGACGACGTGATGTCGATCGAGGCCGGCGACGTGCTCGCCAGCCGGGTGTTCGTCAAAGGCGCCGGTGCGCCGGGCGAGGGACGATGAACGAGGCGCTCGCCGTGATCCGGACCGCCGGGATGCGCGACATCATCGCGAGCGCCCGCGCCCTGATCTTCGATGTCGACGGCACGCTCGCCGAAACCGAGGAGGTGCACCGCCGCGCCTTCAATGAAGCCTTTGCCGAAGCCGGCCTCGATTGGTTCTGGGACCAGGTCACTTACGCGCGGCTGCTTCGGGTGGCCGGAGGCAAGGAGCGCATCCGCGCCTTCGACCAGCGCAACGCGGTCCCAATGCTGACATTCGCCGAGATCGCTGACCTGCACAGGATCAAGACCGCACGCTACGCCGCGCTGATTGCCGCCGGCGGCTGCCCGTTGCGGCCGGGCGTCAGGGCCTGGCTCGCCGGCGCGCGCAGCCGCGGCCAGCGCCTCGCGATCGCAACGACCACCTCGCACGGCAATATCGATGCCCTGCTTTCGGTTTCGCTCGGGCTGGACTGGGCCGATCAGTTCGAGGCGATCGTTGCCGGCGACGACGTGCCGCGGAAGAAGCCGGCGCCGGACGTCTACACCGAGGTCCTGATCCGGCTCGGACTCGGGCCGGGAGATTGCGTCGCAATCGAGGATTCCGGCAACGGCCTCGCCGCCGCAGCGCGCGCCGGCATCCCCGTCGTCATCACCCGCAGCGCCTATTTCAGCGACGACGATTTTGCCGAGGCTCTGCTGGTTGTTGACGATCTCTCCGACATCGACGCCTGAAGGTCGCTGCGCCGGCCGGGCAGCTCCGACCAATTTATTCTGGTGCTGAAATAAATGGTGCTTGCATCCATGGCAGGGTGAAGGCACAATCCCGCCAAAGGTTGCCAGGAGCAGTGCCGCGCCACCCTGGGGGCTATGGGATTTGCCAGTGATTCCGGGTGGTACTCCCGCGACCCTCCACGTCTCCGAGAAATTTCTTCGGATAATTAAATAAATGGCCAGTCGGTGCCTGCGTCCGTATGGTAGGGGCAACATCAACCAAAGGGTGCAGAAAACGACGGCGCACCGCCAGACGTCCTGTCGGACGCTGGCGCTCGCCAACGATTCCGGGAGACCGGCGCCTCATGATCCTCCACGTCATTCCTGCGCCTCGTTCGCCCCACGACATGACGCCCGGCTGAACCCGGCATTGCGGGATCGACATGGCCGACCATGCGGAGTGAGCATTGGCGCTGTTGACGGGTTCGATCGACATTCCGCAATTTCGGTTCGTGACGATCTCGGCGCCGATCCGACGCCGCCGTAGAATCCGCGGCCGGCCCACGAACGATAGCCGTCGATTGACGCTGTCCACGGCAACTGGAATCCCAACTCAAAAAAGCAAGGGAGTGAAGCATGTTCAAATTGAAGACCACCTTGTTCGCGCTTGCGCTGGCCGGTCTTGCCGCGACGGTGTCCGATCGCGACGCGCTCGCCCAGAGCAAGGCGACCGTCGGCATCGCCATGCCGACGAAGTCGTCGGCGCGCTGGATCGACGACGGCAATAACATGGTCAAGGTGCTGAAGGAGCGCGGCTACAACACCGACCTGCAATATGCCGAGGACGACATTCCGAACCAGCTTTCGCAGGTCGAGAACATGGTGACCAAAGGCGCGAAAGCGCTGGTGATCGCCGCGATCGACGGCACCACGCTGTCGGACGTGCTCAAGCAGGCGAAAGCAAAAGGCATCACGGTGATCGCCTATGATCGCCTCATCCGCGGCACGCCGAACGTCGACTACTACGCGACCTTCGACAATTTCCAGGTCGGCGTCTTGCAGGCGCAGTCGATCGAGCAGGGGCTCGGGCTGAAGGAAGGCAAGGGTCCCTTCAACATCGAGCTGTTCGGCGGCTCGCCCGACGACAACAACGCCTACTTCTTTTATAACGGCGCGATGAGCGTGTTGAAGCCGTATATCGACAGTGGCAAGCTCGTCGTCGCATCGGGCCAGATGGGTATGGACAAGGTCGCGACCCTGCGCTGGGACGGCGCCACCGCGCAGGCGCGCATGGACAATCTGCTCAGCGCCTACTACGGCAACAAGAAGCTAAATGCCGTGCTGTCGCCCTATGACGGCATCTCGATCGGCATCATCTCCTCGCTGAAGGGCGTCGGATATGGCAGTGCCGGCCAGCCGATGCCGATCATCTCGGGCCAGGATGCCGAAGTGCCATCGATCAAGGCCATGCTGCGCGGCGACCAGTATTCGACCATCTTCAAGGACACCCGCGACCTCGCCAAGGTGACAGCCGACATGGTCGACGCCGCGCTCGCCGGCAAGCAGGTCACCGTCAACGATACCAAGACCTACGAGAACGGTGTCAAGACCGTGCCGTCCTATCTGCTCAAGCCGGTGGTGGTGGATAAGACCAATTGGGAGAAAGTCCTGATTGACAGCGGCTATTACAAGCGCTCGCAATTCGACTAGAGCGTTTTTCGAGCGGGGTGGGTACCGGCTGAGGAAAACGCATCAAACTAGAATATGGAGCCCCGTTCCGATTTAATCGGAACGGAATAGGCTCTAGGGCGGATCGCCGGCAAGCGGCGGCGGACCGCGCCGGGGACGATCGACGTTGCGGGACACGATCCGATGACCGCAATGCTGGAGATGCGCAACGTCAGCAAGAGCTTTGCCGGTGTGCAGGCGCTGCGCGACGTCAACTTCCAGGTCGAGGCCGGGCAGATTCACGCCCTCGTCGGCGAGAACGGCGCCGGCAAGTCGACGCTGATGAAGGTGCTCAGCGGGGTCTATCCGCATGGCAGCTACGAGGGCACCATCATCTTCGAAGGCGAGGAGCGGCGCTTCCGCGACATCAACGATTCCGAGGCGCTCGGCATCATCATCATCCATCAGGAGCTGGCGCTGATCCCGTTGATGTCGATCGCCGAGAACATCTTCCTGTCGCATCCGCCGTCGCGGTTCGGCGTCATCGACCGCAACGCGGTGCATCGGCGGACCGCCGAGCTGTTGGCGCAGGTCGGCTTGCGGGAGCCGCCGGATACGCTGATCACGGATCTCGGCGTTGGCAAGCAGCAACTGGTCGAAATCGCGAAAGCGCTGTCCAAGCGTGTGCGCATGCTGATCCTGGACGAGCCGACGGCGAGCCTCAACGAAGCCGACAGCGCCGCTCTGCTCGAACGCCTGATGACATTCCGCGAGCAGGGCATCGGCTCGATTCTGATCTCGCACAAGCTGAACGAGGTTGCCAAGGTCGCCGACCACATCACGGTGCTGCGCGACGGCCGCACCGTCGACAGCATCGACTGTCATGCCGAGCCGATCCAGGAGGATCGCATCATCCGCAGCATGGTGAACCGCGATCTCGCGCACCGCTTTCCCGAGCGAAAGGCGGAGATCGGCGAACCCGTGATGACGGTGGAGAACTGGTCGGTGTATCACCCGCTGCATACCGAGCGGCAGGTGATCAAGAATGTCGACTTTACGCTGAGGCGCGGCGAAGTCGTGGGCATCGCCGGGCTGATGGGGGCCGGCCGCACCGAATTCGCCATGAGCCTGTTCGGCCGCTCCTGGGGCACCAACGTCTCCGGCAAGGTCCGCCTCGATGGACGCGAGGCCGATCTGTCCAGCGTGCCGGCCGCGATCGATGCCGGCATTGCCTATGTCACCGAAGACCGCAAGCAGCTCGGGCTGATCCTTGCCGCCGACGTCCGCAAGAACGTGACGGTGGCGAGCCTGCGCCAGGTGTCGGAGCGCGGCGTGATCGACGACATCGCCGAGCTGAAGGTCGCCAGCGACTACCGCAGCCGCATGCGCATCCGCTGCTCCGACGTCTACCAGGAGACCGGCCAACTCTCGGGCGGCAACCAGCAGAAGGTCGTGCTGTCGAAATGGCTGATGACCGACCCCAAGGTGCTGATCCTGGACGAGCCGACAAGGGGCATCGACGTCGGTGCCAAGTACGAGATTTACTGTATCATCAACGAGCTGGCGGAGGCCGGCCGCGGCGTCGTGGTGATCTCCTCGGAGATGCCCGAGCTGCTCGGCATCTGCGACCGCATCTGCGTCATGAACGATGGCGCCTTCGTCGGGGAATTCAAGGGCCCCGAGGCGACGCAGGAAAAGATCATGCGCGCCATCATGCGCAATGTCAGAATGTCCGGACGCGGCGCCGACGAGAGGGCGGCACGCGCCGGAGGAGGGGCACCATGACCGACAAGACGGTATCACTTCCTGAGGTCCCCGGGCATTCCAGCTTCATCAAGAACAATTTGCGCAATTACGGCATGCTGATGTCGCTGATCGCGATCATGCTGTTCTTCCAGGTCGTGACCGGCGGCACGCTGCTGCAGCCGCTCAACCTCACCAACCTGGTGCTGCAGAACAGCTATATCGTCATCATGGCGCTCGGCATGCTCCTGGTGATCGTCACCGGCCATATCGACCTTTCGGTCGGCTCGGTCGCAGGCTTCATAGGCGCCGTGGCCGCGGTGCTGATGGTGACCTACAAGGTCGACTATACGCTTGCGTTCATCGCCTGCCTCCTGGTCGGTGCCGCCATCGGCGCCGCGCAGGGTTACTGGGTGGCCTATTTCAAGATCCCGTCCTTCATCGTCACGCTTGCGGGCATGCTGGTGTTCAAGGGGCTTGCGCTCGCAGTGCTGCAGGGCCAGTCGCTCGGGCCGTTCCCGGCGACCTTCCAGAAATTGTCGTCGGGGTTCATTCCCGAACTGTTCCCGAGCGCCGGCACGCTCTATCCGACGTCGCTCGCGATCGGTATCGTCCTGGCGTTTGTCCTGGTGCTGGCGACCGCCAGGAGCCGGGCGCGCGAGCAGGCGCACGGCATCGAGGTCGAGCCCTATGCGTTCTTCCTCGGCAAGAGCATCCTGCTGGCCTGCGCGGTGCTCTATTTTACCTATCTGATCGCCTCGCATCGCGGCCTGCCCAACGTGCTTGTCATCATGACCGCGCTGATCGCGCTTTACGGCTTCGTGACCCGCCGCACCGTGATCGGGCGGCAGATTTACGCGGTCGGCGGCAACGCCAAGGCGGCGAGCCTGTCGGGCATCAAGACCGAGCGGCTGACGTTCCTGACATTCGTCAACATGGGCGTGCTCGCCGCGCTCGCCGGCCTCGTCTTCGCCGCGCGGCTCAACACCGCGACGCCGAAGGCAGGCCTCGGCTTCGAGCTCGACGTCATCGCCGCCTGCTTCATCGGCGGCGCCTCGGCCTATGGCGGGGTCGGGCGCGTCGGCGGCGCTGTGGTCGGCGCCATGATCATGGGCGTGATGAACAACGGCATGTCCATCCTCGGCATCGGCATCGACTACCAGCAGGTGATCAAGGGCCTGGTGCTGCTGGGGGCAGTGTGCATCGACGTGTATAACCAGCGCCGCTGACCGCCACGCAGTCACAATTCCACGATAGGGTGCCGGAGCAACGCAGGAGAATGCCGCGTGAAACTGTCCCATGCCGACGCGCTGAACATCGGAGCCATCCTTGCCGAAGTCGCCCGCAGCGAGATCATGCCGCGGTTCCGCCGCGTGCGGGAGATCGAGGTCCGCACCAAGACATCGGCATTCGACGTCGTCACCGAAGCCGATGAGCTTGCCGAGCAGGCGATATCGGCGGCGCTGCTGCGGGCGTTTCCGAATGCAGTTGTGATCGGCGAGGAGGGCGCCGCGCGTGATCCGGCCGCGCTCGATCAGCTCGGAACCGCGGAGCTTGCCTTCATCATCGATCCGATCGACGGCACGCGGAACTTCACCTCGAGCCTGCCGCTGTTCGGCACCATGGTGGCCGCCACCATGCGCGGCGAGATCGTATTCGGTGCGATCCATGATCCGGTCAGCAACGACACTGCATTTGCGCTGCGCGGCGAGGGCGCGTGGCTTGCGATGCCGGACGGCGGGCGGCATGACCTGAAGGTGGCTCCCGCCGTGTCGGTCAAGCAGATGGATGCGATCGTCGGCGTCAACTTCCTGCCCGAGCCGCTGCGCACGATTGTCGCCGGCAATCTTTCGAGGCTCGGCGGCAGCGCCTGGCTCAGATGCGCCGCGCATGAGTATCGCATGGCGGCGTCCGGACATTGCCACCTCTTGTTCTACAACAAGCTGATGCCGTGGGATCATGCCGCGGGCTGGCTGTTGCATCGCGAGGCCGGCGGCTACAGCGCGCATTTCGACGGATCACCCTACCGGCCGGTCAATCTGACCGGCGGCTTGCTGTGCGCACCCGACGAGGCGAGCTGGCGCGCGGCGCGAGAGGCGATCCTGACGCCGGCTGGATAGCAGCGGACGCGGGTTCGTCGCGTTGCGGCGGTTATGAGCCACATTGGTTTTCGGATTCAACTGTCAAACGGCTTGTTCGGTGTCGTCCCTGCGAAAGCAGGGATCCATACGCCGCGGCAGGTGTTGTGGAAGGACTCGTCGTCCCAGCGTCGCCGTGACAACCGGCTTTTGTGGTTATGGGTCCCTGCGTTCGCAGGTACGACATTGAATGTGTTGCGCTGTCAGCGGCCATATTTTTGCCGCGGGGACTTGCGCCGTCGGGCAAATCAGTGATTGGCGATTTCGGCCGCAGCATCCAGCAGTGGCAGATGCCTGATGCGGCGCACGACAAGGATGGCAACTGCCGCAGCGGCGATCGGTGCCAGTTGCAGGCCGTTGGCGCCCGCAGGCACCATGGCGAAGGGCGTCAAATAAAGCGCCGCGAGGGCGATGCGTTCATAGGGCAGCCAGCCCTGCGCAAGCGCCTGCGCGATCAGCCACGCGCCTGGGATCGCCAGGATCACGACCTCATAGTTGCCGAGCGACGGCACGCACAGGCCGGTCATCGCCACCATCAGCGCGATCTCGGCGGCGCCGCCGGGACGTTTTCGCAGCACCAGGATCATGACGGCGATCGCGATTGCGGCCGCGATCACCTGGACGAGCCAGGCCGTGCTGCTGGATCCGCCGGCCAGCCTGACCGCGGCGTAGGGACTGGCGAACTTCTCGAAACCGGGTCCGCCGCCGAGGCTCCAGGCGCTTGCCTCCGGCAGAACGGCAACGAACTTGATCCACGGGTCGATGCCGAAGAAGGCGGTGGCCGCCAGCACAAGCGCGAGCGTCGTTGCGGCCGCTGCAGCGAGCGCGCGCCAGCGCCGCGCCAGGATCAGCACCAGCGGCGCGAGCAGGGCGATCTGCGGCTTGTAGCTGAAGCACCCGAGCAACGCCCCGGCGATTACCGGGTAGCGGTCCAGCGTGACGGCCGATCCGCCGAGCAGGGCCGCCGAGAACAGGGAATTCTGTCCGAACAGCGCGCACACCCACACGGCGGGAAAGGCGAGCGCGGGAACGACGGAGCCGCGCTCGAGCATGGCTCTCACCGCGGCTGCATAGGCGGCGCCGGTCGCGAAGATCCAGATGACGGCCGCCGTTGCAAAGGGAACCAGTGCGAAGGGCATCCAGAACAACAGCGACGTCGGCGGGTAGAAGAACGGTGCGTAGGTGTTCTGACCGAGCACGGCGGCTACAGCGGCGCGGCCTGCGTCGCCATAGGCGTCGCCGGCGCGGCCTTCGAGCGCGAGCTTTGCCGCGGTCCAGAACGCCGCGAAATCATGGCCGACATCCATCGTCGGCGCAGCCCATGGGATGATCGCGATGCAGCCGATGAACAGGACGAGAAATACGCGGGTGAAGGCGGTGACACGATCAGCCGTGAGCCAGTCGGCCTCACGCAGCGCGGAGACCAGCGCGCCCGCGCCGTACCGCGGTGAATGCGCGAGTGCCGCCTGCGGCTGAGCTGTGGACGCATTCGAGGTTCGGCTGATGGTTGCGCGCGGCATCGCAGCGCCACGATCCGCGTCATCCGCCGCGAAGTGACGCGCGGCGTCATCAGCGAAGGCCAGCCTGTGTCCCTCGAGGTCCGACTTTTGCGACATCGGCCGCTTCATCCCAATCGCGTCGTGCACGCACAACATTTGGATCAAATCGTCTAAGGTTGCGTAAACCCGATCGTTGCAATTGGCCGCGGCGCAATCGGAACCGATGATCGACATTGGCCTTGTCCGCGGCCGGTCACGCCGGGCATGGTAAATGAACCCGCAACGCCGGCGGCAGCGTGCGGCGCTCGACGGTCAAGGTTCATCGCAAATGGCGGTATTGCAGCAGTTCGGCCACGACATCTGGATGGCCGGGGGGCCGAACCTCGCGGTCGCCGGGTTTCACTATCCGACCCGGATGGCCGTCGTCAGGCTGGCGGACGGCGGCCTTTTCATCTGGTCGCCGGTCCGGTTGACGGAGGAATTGCAGGCCGGCGTCAACGCACTCGGCCAGGTCAGGCACATCGTGGCGCCCAACTCGCTGCATCATCTGTTCCTCGCCGAGTGGAAGCAGGCCTATCCGGCCGCTGTGCTCCACGCCCCGCCTGGCCTGCGAAAGCGGCGCCGTGACCTCGGCTTCGATGCCGATCTCGCGGATGCGCCGAGCCTCGACTGGGTCGGACAGATCGATCAGGTGGTGATGCGCGGCAACCTGATCACCACGGAGGTGGTGTTCTTCCATGTCGAAAGCGGCACCGTGCTGTTCACCGACTTGCTGCAGCAAATCCCTCACGAACTGGTCTCCGGCTGGCGGGCGACGATCGCAAAACTCGACCTGATGGTCGGGCCGGAGCCGTCGGTGCCGCGCAAGTTCCGCGTTGCCTTCACCGGCCGCCGCGCGGCGCGTGCGGCCTTGCAAAGGATTCTGGCGTGGCCCGCCGAAAAGGTGCTGATGGCCCATGGCACGCCGGTCGAAAAGGATGCGCCGGCATTCTTGCGCCGCGCCTTCGCGTGGCTCTCGGCGTGATGATTTATCGCGGATGCGGCGTCGTTGCAGATCAACCGCCTGAGCGGAAATGCCGCGGCGAATGCCGCGTTTCGCGCCGGATCAGCCGGCGGAGGGTCGAGGGCTCGGCATATCCGACCTTGCCCGCGATCTCTTCGACCGACAGGCGCGTGGTCTCGAGCAACGACCGCGCCGTCTCGATCCTGATGCGTTGCACGAATTGAATGGGCGACACGCCGCAAATCGAACTCGAGCCGTCTGGCAAATGTCCGCGGCGCCAGCGCGACGGCTGCGGCAACGTCCCCGATCGTGAAGTCGCGCGCGATGTTGCTGCGCACCCATTTCTCGGCCCTAGCGACCTTGGGGTCCTGGCCGGCAAGATAATTGATCGCCATGAACGGCGCCTGCGAATGCCGCTCGCCAAGCAGCAGGTAATTGGCGCAGCCCTTGGCCAGCGCCGGGCTGCCGAAACGCGCGATCACCGCGAGCATCAGGTCCATCTGCGCCATCGCCGCGCCGGCGGTTGCGATCGGCCAGTCGGCCACCACCATGCGCTCCGTCATCAGCTCGACTTTCGGATAGCGTTGCCGAAACAGCGGCGCGAACCACCATGTCGTGGTCGCCCGCTTGCCGTCGAGCAGGCCGGTCTCCGCCAGCAAGAAGCTGCTGGCGCAGGACGCGGCGAGCATCGCGCCGCTCTCGAACGCCGTGACCAGCATGTCGCGGGCGTGCCGACATGCCGGTGTCGCCAGCTTCCGCTCCAGTGCATCGGCCGATGCCGAGCCGAGCCCGGGCACGATGACGAGGTCGGCGCCGCGCAATCGGCCCGCGCGCCGCCTCGGCCCATAACGCAGCGTCGTCACCTCGAAGCGCGTGCGCTTCGTCGTACTGATCCGGTTGGCGGTGGCCAGCACGTCGTGGGTGATGGCGGCCGCCGACGCGAGGCAGCCGTCGATCTCGACAACCGCGATCCTGGTCATGTCATAAAATCCGCGATCAATGTCATTTTTGACACTAGCTGCCGGGTGGAAAAATCGCAACTCTGACGCCAAGACGCTGCCGATCCCGATCAGGAGGACCGCCGATGCCGAACCGGCCGATGACCCAGGACGATCCGCTCGAGGATTTCGAGCGCCGCCAGATTACCCTCGATGGTGCCGGCAAGGCCGTCCATGTTGGCGGCGGAGGTCCTGCGGTGATCGTGATGGCGGAGATGCCGGGCATCAGCCCGCATGTGGCGCGCTTCGCCCGCTGGGTTCGCGATGCCGGATTCACCATCTATATGCCGTCGCTGTTCGGTCGCGACGGCGCTATTGCGAGCGCAGAGCAGGGTGCCGCGGTGTTTCAGCGCGCCTGCGTCAGCGCGGAGTTTCGTGCGATGGCCGCAAACCAGTCCAGTCCCGTGACGCAATGGCTGCGCGCGCTGGCCCGATTTGCCCATGGCGAATGCGGCGGTCCCGGTGTCGGGGCCATCGGGATGTGCTTTACCGGCAATTTCGCGCTCACCATGATGCTGGAGCCGTCGATGCTGGCGCCGGTGCTTTCGCAGCCGTCATTGCCATTGAACGATCCGGCGGGCATCGAGATCGCGCCGGAGCAAGTCAAAGCGGTGCGCGAGCGGTTGGAGCGCGAAGACCTGACCGTGCTGGCCTATCGCTTTGAGGGTGACAAGTTCTGCATGGCGCAGCGCTTTGCGGCCTATCGCGAGGCGCTCGGCGATCGATTCATCGGGCGGGTGCTTCCCGACAGCGCGGCGAATCGCGATGTGCCGCCGTTCTTCCGGAATTTCGTCACGACACCGCACAGCGTCGTGACCGTGCATCTGATCGACGAGGCCGGCCAGCCGACCATCGCGGCCCGCGATGAGATCCTGGCGTTTTTCAGGCAGCGGCTGTCACCCGCGAGCGGATGAGCCTTGCGATGGGCCTTGCCGGTCGAAATAGGCGAATGCGGCGCTCGTCAGGCTGCCCAGCAGGGACCAGAACACCAGACTGGTCAGCGTGACGGCGACCACGAACTGGTGCGACAGCGACGAGGGCACGTTGGTCTCGACATGCTCCAGCTCGGGCGCGCCGATCAGATGCGGCAGCATGATCAGGACCACGCCGGCGATGGCGGCCGGCACCGAGCGCCGGAACACGATCAGCCCGAGGCCGGCTGCGGTCGCCAGCACCGCCGTCACCCACCAGATCTGGCGCGAGAGCAATGGAGCGGTGGGAACGCCCGGTAATTCAGGCGGCAGTCCGAGGCCCGGAGCAATGGTGAAGACGGCAAAACCCGCGAGGCCCCACATCAAGCCTTCATGCCACGACATCTGCTCGCCGGTCGCGCCGCTGCGAACCGCGACGAAGCCGCAGAGCAGAAGCGCAAAACCGATCGCGGTCAGGATGTTTGCCCCCGCGGTATAGACGTTGCGTTCCAAACCATCGCGCGGCTCCCAGGCCTCCGCGCCATGATCATGATCGGCATGATCATGGACGAGGATCGCCTGCGGTGGCGCGGCGGCTTCGTGCTTGTGCGTGGCCGCCTTCTCGTAGACCTCGGCCCTGAGGATCAGGGGAACGGTGCCGAATTGCTGGACCGCCGTGACGACCAGGCCGACGATGAACCCGGCAATGACCGACGAGAAGACGATCGAGCGAAACGTGCTCATGCCAACGAGATCAGTGGCAGGGAAAGGCGTTGGAATGGCGCACGTCATGCGCGGCGTTGTGGATCACGTCGATGTGCGAGAAGCCGACCACGCCGACGATGAACAGGCCGAGCGTCATGGCCATCAACGACTGTGCAAGCCGTCCAACCTGTCGGGTAGCGATTGGCAGATGCGTGACCTGAGCTTGAGTAACCTGGGTTTGCGCGGTCCGGGACTGGCTCATGGTCGTTCTCCACATTCGATTTGATCGGCTTCTAGCAGCTTTCGGGTGATGTCGCGACTGGTAAGATGCAAATTTGTTCCAAGGGGAATGCGCTTGCGCTCGATCTTGGCGTGTGCGGCTGCCTTGAAGGCTGGTTCAAACCGCCTGAAATGGGCGAGACATGCGTCCACCGTCGGATCGGTGCCAAGCAGCGTGCGAAACGCGCCCCGATGCACGGCGCAGATGGCGCGGTGCTCCGGCACGGGAAAGACCAGCGAGGCGATGTCGGCGCGCCAGTGCGCGTCACAGCTTGGGGCGCAGTCGCCGGCAGGGAGGCGGTCAGCGTCGGATGGTGAATTCATCCGGACCTCGCCGCGATTCCCACTTGGCCTGTTCGAGCTCCGGACGGTCGCACTCGGTCTGTGGGTAACCGATGCAGAGATAGCCGATGAATTTCCAGGAGTCCGGGATTTCCAGAACGCCATGAATGCGTTCCGGATTGAGGATCGACACCCAGCCGAGACCGATGCCCTCGGCGCGCGCGGCGAGCCACATCGCGGTGATCGCGGCGACCACGGAATATTCGGTCGTCTCCGGCATGGTCGCGCGACCGAGGCCGTGGCCGATCCGGTCGGTCTTCTCGGCAAACACGGCGAGATGGCCCGGCGCCTCCTCGAGGCCTGATAATTTCAATGCGGCATATTTTGCGGCGCGCTCGCCCGAATAGGACCGCAGCGCATCGGCGTTGCAGGCCTTGAAGTCGTCGATGACAGCGCGGCGCCGTGCCTCGTCGTCGACAATGACAAACCGCCAGGGCTGGCTCAGGCCGACCGAAGGCGACAGGCAGGCGATCTCGATCAGCCGCTCGATCGTGCCATCCGGCAGCGGATCGGTTCGGAACCGCCGCACGTCCCGCCGCCACACGAACAGCTCGTGCAGCTGCCGGCGAAACGTATCATCGAATGAGACCATTGCGGGGCCTTTGGCAGGATCGATCTCGGACTTCATTTAAGCTTCATCGGCAGGCCCGCAACGACGAACTCAACCTCGTCCGCGATGCCGGCGATAGTCTGGTTCATGATTCCTGCGGCGTCGCGGAAAGCCCGCGCCAATGCATTGTCCGGCACGATGCCGAGACCGACCTCGTTGGTGACCAGCACGACCGGGCCGCGCTGGCGCGACAGCGCATCCGCCAGCCGAGTCACTTCCTGCGACCAGTCGCGCCCGGCATGCAGCAGATTGGATAGCCAGAGCGTCAGGCAATCGACCAGCCTCGCACCAGCGCCATCGGTCCCGGACACCGCTTCAACCAGATCGAGCGGCACCTCGCGCTCGATCCAGTCGCTGCCGCGCCGCGCGCGATGTCTGGCGATCCGCTCATCCATTTCTGCGTCGAGCGCCTCGGCGGTCGCGATATAGATCGGCTGTCCCGGAAAGCTGCGCGCACGAAGTTCGGCGCGCCGGCTTTTGCCGGACCGGGCTCCCCCCGTGATCAGAATGACGGCCATATCATCTCCTGTGCGACCAGTACGCACTTCGCTCGGAAACGCTCTAACCACCAATCGCGGAGAAAGACAAAGCCGAAATCCGTCACGGAGGGCTTGCGCTCGGCCGATGTCTTGCGCATCAGGGGACCGCGGCGAGGAGAGGGTCAAGTGGGTTTTGCGGGAGCGATGGCGGTGGCGATGGCGATGGATGCCTTGATCGGCTGGCCGGCGTGGCTGTTTGCCCGCATCGGCCATCCCGTGACCTGGCTCGGCCGGCTGATCCATCTCGTCGATAGCGCCTGGAACCGCGCCTCCGATCCGCCGGCGTTTCGTCGCGTGGCTGGCGTCGCGGCCGCCGTTTCGGTGATCGCGCTGGTGATTGGGCTCGGTTGGGCCGTTCAGTCTGTGCTCGCATCCGGATGGGTGCGCGTTGTCCTTGTCGGTGTGCTGACGTGGCCGCTGGTTGCCGTGCGCTCGCTGCATGACCACGTCGCCGCGGTGGCCAACCCTCTTGTATCCGGCGACATTGCGGCCGCACGTTCGGCGGTTGCGCAGATTGTCGGGCGTGATCCGGCAATGCTCGATGAAGCCGGCATCGCGCGCGCGGCGATCGAGAGCCTTGCGGAGAACGCCTCCGATGGTATCGTCGCGCCGGTGTTCTGGGGCGCGCTGTTCGGCCTGCCCGGAATCCTCGGCTACAAGGCCATCAACACGCTGGATTCCATGATCGGCCATCGCAACGAACGGCACGAAGCGTTCGGCTGGGCGGCGGCGCGTATCGACGATGTCGTCAATTTCATTCCGGCGCGGCTGACCGGGCTTCTGTTCGTGCTGCTCGCGCCGAACCGTTCGCAGGCGTGGTCATGCGTGTTGCGCGATGCGCAGCGGCATCGCTCGCCGAATGCCGGATGGCCGGAAGCCGCGATGGCCGGCGCGCTCGGCGTGCGGCTCAGCGGTCCTCGCATCTATCAAGGTCACATCGCCGATGAGCCCTGGCTGAACGAGGGGGCGCGCGATCCGGCTGGCGCTGATGTCCTCACCGGGCTGAAACTCTATCGCTACGCCATGATTCTGTTGGCCGGGGCGCTGCTGGTCCTGGCGCTGGCATGAAGGAGCGGCGCATGCGTGAGCACGGCGGGAATCTTGATGTCGCCCGGCAGCGCTTCGGCGGCGCTGCGGACGACTGGATCGACCTGTCGACCGGGATCAATCGGGTGCCGTATCCCTTGGTCGAAGTCGAGCCGCGGCACTGGAGCGCGTTGCCGTCGCGATCCGATCTTGAATCGCTGCACGACGCCGCGCGGCAGGCCTATGCGACCGACGCGTCGATCGTGGCGATGGGCGGTGCGCAGGCCGCCATTCAGTTGCTGCCGCATCTGGCGCCCCTGGGGCGGGCGCGGATTCTGGCGCCGACCTACAATGAGTATGCCGCGGTGTTGTCGGCCGCCGGCTGGGACGTCGCCGAGGTGTCCGATCTCGCCGCGCTCGCGGGTGCGGACATTGCCGTCGTCGTCAACCCGAACAATCCCGACGGACGACGCCATGACCAGCGCGAGTTGCTGGCACTGCTGCCGCGCGTTGGCCGGCTCGTCATCGACGAGAGTTTTGCGGATGCCGTTCCTGACCTGTCCCTTGCATCGGAAGCAGGACGCGCGGGGCTCCTGATCCTGCGCTCCTTCGGAAAGTTTTACGGACTTGCCGGCTTGCGGCTCGGGTTCGCGATCGGCAGCGAGGCGGACATCGCCGCGCTTGCCACGATGGCGGGCCCATGGCCGGTTTCGGGCGCCGCGATTGCGACCGGACGGCGCGCGTTGCTCGCTCACGACTGGGCCAAGGCCACGGCCGCGCGGCTGGCCGACGACTGCGTCAGGCTCGACGCAATGGCGCGATCGCAGGGCTGGACGCTGGTCGGCGGCACGTTGCTGTTCCGGCTGTACCAGACCGACGATGCGCTGGTCGCGCAGGAGAAGCTTGCGCGTGCGCAGATCTGGTCGCGGGTCTTCCAGCAAAAGCCGGGATGGCTGCGGCTCGGCTTGCCGGGCAGCGAGGCCGAATGGTCTCGCCTTTCCGCCGTGTTGTCTTCGGTCTAGCGACGATCTCAGCGTCGCCTCGCCCCGCGTGCGGGGAGAGGTCGGAACGCATCGCCAGATGCGTTCCGGGTGAGGGGGAGTCTCCGCGAACGCAGCTATCACCGGATATGCGGAGACGGCCCCTCACCCCAACCCTCTCCCCGTGAAGAACGGGGAGAGGGGGTACAGCGCCGTCGCTGTTCGACCCAGGAATCATCTCGCTTTAACGCGCCAGCGCGAGCAGGCCTTCGACATCGAGATGGGTCTCGATGTGTCCGGCAAGCGTGTCGAGCGCGCTCTCGACCCTGGCGCCGTAGGGCTGATCAGCCGCCGCGATGTCGAGTTGCGCGAGGAAGGCCTTGCGAAATTCGTCCGAGGCGAACAGGCCGTGCAGATAGCTGCCGTGAACGCGCCCGTCACTCGAAATGGCGCCTTCCGGCGCGCCGTCAAGCGATGCAAAAGGACGCGCGCGATCCGGACCGTCGGTGCGGCCGATATGGATCTCGTAGGCGCTGATCGGCTGGCTGGTCGCTTCATGCACCGCGCTGACGCGCGTCAGCGTCTTCTGTTCGGTCATGGTGGTCGTGACATCGAGCAGCCCAAGGCCGCGCGTTTCACCGGCGGGCCCCTCGATGCCGTCAGGGTCAGCGACGCTGTGCCCGAGCATCTGATAGCCGCCGCAGAGGCCGAGCACATGGCTGCCCCTGCGGTGGTGCGCGAGAAGATCGATGTCCCAGCCCTGCGCGCGCAGGAAGGCGAGATCGCCTCGCGTGGATTTCGAGCCCGGGATGATGACGAGCCTGACATCACCGGGAATGGCGTCGCCCGGACGCACCATGAGGAGATCGACGCCCGGCTCGAGCTTGAGCGGATCAAGATCGTCGAAATTGGCAATCCGCGACAGCGCAAGGAACGCGATCTTGCACTGGCCCGGCTTGCGCGCCTCGCCGAGCCCGAGCGCATCTTCAGCCGGAAGTTCGCCGGCGCGGACGAACCAGGGCAGCACGCCAAACCCGCGCCAGGCGGTGCGCTCTTCGATCAGCCTGTAGCCATCGTCGAACAGCGTGGGATCGCCGCGGAACTTGTTGATGACAAATCCACGGATCATCGCCGCATCGTCGGGGTCGATCACCGTCTTGATGCCGACGAGCTGCGCGATGACGCCGCCGCGGTCGATGTCGCCGACCAGCACGACCGGCACGTCCGCCTTGCGCGCAAAGCCCATATTGGCGATGTCGGCCTTGCGCAGGTTCACCTCGGCCGGGCTGCCGGCGCCTTCCACCAGCACGAGATCGGCGCGCTGCTTCAGGCGCGCAAAGCTCTCCAGCACCGCGCCCATCAATGATGGCTTCATCGCCGCGTAGTCACGCGCCCGCGCCGTGGCGATGCGCTTGCCGTGAACGATGACCTGAGCGCCAACATCGGTCTCGGGCTTCAGCAGCACCGGGTTCATGTCGGTATGCGGCTCGACCCCGGCGGCGAGCGCCTGCAGCGCCTGGGCGCGGCCGATCTCGCCGCCATCGACGGTGACGGCGGCGTTGTTCGACATGTTCTGCGGCTTGAAGGGCAGCACGCGCAAGTCCCGCCGCGTGAAGGCACGCGCAAGGCCGGCAACGATGAGCGACTTGCCCACGTCCGAACCGGCTCCCTGGATCATCAATGCGCGCGTCATCGCCGAAGAGTCTCAGAACTCGACGCCGGCTTGCGCCTTGATGCCGGAGCGGAACGGGTGCTTCACCAGCGTCATCTCGGTGACGAGATCGGCGATCTCGATCAGCTCGTCCTTGGCGTTGCGGCCGGTGAGCACGACATGCGTCATCGGCGGCTTTGACGTGGTCAGAAAGTCGACGACATCTGATATCGCGAGATAATCGTAGCGCAGCGCGATGTTGATCTCGTCGAGCACGACCATGCGCAAGCTCTCATCGAGGATCAGCTCCTTGGCCTTCTCCCAGCCGGCGCGCGCGGCGGCGATGTCGCGGGTGCGGTCCTGCGTCTCCCAGGTGAAGCCTTCGCCCATCGCGTGGAACTGGCAGAGATCGCCGAAATGGCCGGTGAGCAGGCGGCGCTCGCCGGTGTCCCAGGCGCCCTTGATGAATTGCACCACCGCGCAGGGGAAGCCATGGGCGACGCAGCGGACGATCATGCCGAACGCCGAGGAGGATTTGCCCTTGCCGCTGCCGGTGTGGACGATGATCAGGCCCTTTTCGCCGCTCTTGGTCGCCATGATCTTGTCGCGGGCGGCTTTCTTCTTCGCCATCTTCTCCGCGTGGCGCGTGTCCAGCGAAAGATCGGTGCCGACGGCGCCGTCTTCAGCGTCGTTTCCATCTGAAATCATCACGTTCCTTCGGCTTGACAAGTGCGAGGCTTGGACGAATGGTGGTGCGGCGTTGGTTCCTGTCCTATGACAGGCGAAGAGGGAATGCGATAGGGTCCGAATCGGCAAGATTTGGGTCCAAAATGCAGCCGCCCCCGCGACCGTGACCGGAGAGATGCCCGAAGCCACTGATTCCCGCGGGAATCGGGAAGGCGGGGATCGAAGGGCAAAGCCCTGCTCCGCAAGCCGGGAGACCTGCCAGCGCGACGAGTTTTGGACCGGCGGACGGGGTGTTCCGCGACGGGGAACGAACCTGTCCAAAATCGGTTCGTGTGCCTCATCGCTACCCGCTGTCAATCCAGGAAGGGCGATGAGCGTTACACTTCATGTCTGCATTACCTGCCGCGCCGGCCAGACGCCGGCGGAAGGTGAGCTCGCGCCCGGTGCACGCCTGCATGGCGCGATCCTCGACGCCGGCGTGCCCGACGGCGTCAATGTGGTTCCCGTCGAATGCCTGTCGGCCTGCAGCCAGGGCTGCTCGGTCGCGCTCAGCGCGCCCGGCCGCTGGTCCTATGTCTATGGCCGCCTGTCCGCCGATAATGCCGCGGATGTGATCGCCGGTGCCTCCGCCTATGCGGCTGCGCCCGACGGCCTCGTGCCCTGGCGCAGCAGGCCGGAAATCTTCCGCAAGCAGTCGCTTGCCCGCATTCCCCCCATTGCCGTCGTGCCGGAGGCCGCCGAATGAATTCGCTCGCAAAAGTTCCGGTGACGGTGGTCACCGGTTTTCTCGGGTCCGGCAAGACCACGCTGATCCAGCATCTGCTCGCCAATGCGAACGGCAAGAAACTCGCCGTGCTCGTCAACGAGTTCGGCAGCGAGGGCGTCGACGGCGAGATATTGAAGTCGTGCGCCGATGCGAACTGTCCGGAGGAGAATATCATCGAGCTCGCCAACGGCTGCATCTGCTGCACCGTCGCCGACGATTTCATTCCGACGATGGAGAAATTGCTGGCGCGCCCGGTGCGGCCCGATCACATCCTGATCGAGACCTCGGGCCTGGCGCTGCCGAAGCCGCTGCTCAAAGCGTTCGACTGGCCGCAGATCCGCTCGCGCATCACCGTGGACGGCGTGATCGCGCTGGCCGATGCCGAGGCCGTCGCGGCGGGCCGCTTCGCGCCGGACCCGATTGCCGTCGAAGCGCAGCGCGCCGCGGACGAAAATCTCGACCACGAGACGCCGCTGTCGGAAGTGTTCGAGGACCAGATCGCCTGCGCGGACATCGTGCTGCTGACCAAGGCGGATCTCGCCGGGGCGGAAGGGATCAAGGCGGCGAAAGAGGTGATCGCGGCCGAGATGCCGCGCGAGGTGCCGATGTTGCCCGTCGTCGACGGCACGATCGACGCACGCGTGATCCTCGGGCTCGGGGCGGCGGCGGAAAACGACCTCGCGGCGCGGCCGTCGCATCATGACGGCGAGGAGGAGCACGAGCACGACGATTTCGCCTCCGTCGTGATCGATCTTCCGGAGGTCGCGGATATCGATGCGCTGGTCGCCTCGGTCCAGCGTCTGGCGCGCGAGCAGAACGTGCTGCGTGCCAAGGGCTACATCGCGGTCGCGGGCAAGCCAATGCGCCTCTTGCTGCAGGCCGTCGGCGAGCGCGTGCGCCACCAGTTCGACAGGCCCTGGGGCGCGGGTATCAGGCAGTCGAAGCTCGTCGTGATCGGCGAGCATGGCGATATCGACGAGGCCGCGATCAGGTCAGGACTTGGTATCTGATGCACGTCGTTTTCCGCGAGAGCCGTGGTCTCGAGGAGACCGCGACGCCAAGAGACATCGGCCAGGACCCGGCCGATCTCGTGGTGCTCTCGTATTCGGATTCCGATCTTGCGGCGTTCGCGGCCGGCTGGCGGCGCGGCGGGAGCAGCCTGCCGTCGCTGCGGCTCGCCAATCTCGCCGAGCTCCGGCATCCGCTGTCGGTCGACACCTATGTCGAGCGCACGCTGTCGCAGGCGCGCGGCATCCTGGTGCGGCTGATCGGCGGCGAGTCCTACTGGCCCTACGGGCTGGCCTCGGTGCATCGGCTGGCGAAGGAGCGCGGCATCGCCCTCGTCGTGCTGCCGGCGGATGGCCGCGACGATCAGCGGCTGGATGAATTCTCGACCTTGCCGGTCTCGACGTTGCGCCGTCTGAAGGTGCTGTGCGACAAGGGCGGCCCCGTTGCCGCGCAGGCCGTGATCGCGCAACTGGCGCTGGCGTCCGGACTCTATGCCGGGCCTGTGGTCGGCGAGATCGATCTTCCCGAGATCGGCGTCTACGATCCCCGGCGCGGTGTCGTCGCGGCGTTGCCGGCACCGGATGGCCGGCCGCGCGTGCTGGTGACGTTTTATCGTTCCTACCTCGCGGCAGGCGATACGGCGCCGGTCGATGCATTGATCGATGCATTGCGCGAGAAGGGCTTTGATGCCCACGGTGTCTTCGTCACCTCGCTGAAGGCGGCGGGCGTGGCCGACTGGCTGCGCGCTCAGTTCGCGCAATGCGCTCCAGCGGCCATCGTCAATGCGACCGCGTTCTCCGCGGCCGGTGACGACGGTACGACGCCGTTCGACGCCGCATCATGCCCGGTGTTCCAGGTCGCTTTGTCGACCGCGCGGCGCGAGAATTGGGCCTTGTCGCTTCGCGGCCTGTCGCCTGGCGACCTCGCCATGCATGTGGTGCTGCCCGAAGTCGACGGCCGCCTGTTCGCGGGCGTGGTGAGCTTCAAGTCGCCTGGTGAGCGCGATCCTGAGCTGCAATTCGCGCATCTTGCGCATCGACCCGATACCGAGCGCGTCGCTGCAATTGCCGCACGCGTGGCCGCCTGGCATCGGCTTGCCAGCAAGCACGCACAGGAGAAGCGGCTCGCAATCGTGCTGTCGAACTATCCCGGCCGGCCGCACCAGATCGCGCATGCCGTTGGTCTCGACGCGCTGGCTTCGGTCGAAGCGTTGTTGTCCGATCTCGGAGCTGCGGGATTTGATGTTGAGCCGGTGGCGTCGCTGGGCGACATTCTTTTGCGCAGGACTTTGACGTGGAACGTCGCCGACTACCGTGCAGCGCTTTCCGGACTTCCGCGGCAACTGCAGGATGATGTCGGCCGCGCATGGGGCGCGCCGGAGGACGATCCCGATTGCCGTGACGGCGCATTTCATTTCGCGGCGATCTGCTGCGGCAAATCGGTCATTGCCGTTCAGCCGGAGCGCGGTGAGGTGGGGCAGCGCGACGCCGACTATCACGATCTCGCCCGCACGCCGCGCCATGCCTACGTCGCCTTCTATCTCTGGCTCAGGCAGCAGGGCTGTGACGCCGTCCTGCACATGGGCGCGCACGGCACGCTGGAGTGGCTGCCCGGGAAGTCCGTGGCGCTGTCATCGAGCTGCTGGCCGGAAGCGCTGACCGGCGATCTTCCCGTCATCTATCCCTTCATCGTCAACGATCCCGGCGAGGCCGCGCAGGCCAAGCGGCGTATCGGCGCTGTCACGATCGGCCATTTGCCGCCGCCGCTGGAAACATCCGCGGTGCCGGAAGGCCTGCGCCGGCTCGAGCGGCTGCTCGATGAATATTCGACCGCCGATGGTCTCGATCCCGCCCGCCGCCAGCGCCTGATCGCGGCGATCCGTGACGAAGCACGCATCGCAGGGCTGGAAGACGATCTCGGTCTCGCCGCGTCGGTCTCGGCGGCCGAGGCCATTCCGCAGATCGATCGCTTCGTCTGCGATCTCAAGGAGAGCCAGTTCGGCGACGGCCTGCACGTGTTCGGCCGCGGCGCGTGCGGCGAAGCGGAGCGGGACGCGCTGCTTGCCGCGCTGGCAGGCCGGCGCGTTGCGCCGGGCCCATCGGGCTCGCCCTATCGCGGACGTCAGGACGTGCTGCCGACCGGGCGCAATCTCTTCGCCGTCGATCCGCGCGCGGTGCCGACGCCGTCGGCGCATGCGCAAGGCATCAAGCTTGCGGAAGAGCTGCTCCGCCGTCACTTGCAGGATCATGGCGACTGGCCGAAGGGCCTCATCGTCGATCTCTGGGGCTCGGCGACGATGCGCACGGCGGGTGAGGAGTTCGCCATGGCGCTGCACCTGGCCGGCCTTGCGCCGCGCTGGGATCACGCCTCCGGCCGCGTCACCGGCTACGACATTGTCGCGCCGGCCGAACTCGGCCGTCCACGCATCGACGTCACGCTGCGCGTGTCGGGCCTGTTCCGCGATGTCTTCGCAGGGCTGGCCCAGTTGTTCGAAGCCGCGGCGGAGGCGTTGTCCGAACGCAGCGACGAGGCGGACGAGAATCCTTACCGGCAGCGCATCGCGCGCGTGTTCGGTCCTCGCCCCGGACATTATGGCGTTGGCATTGCGTCGCTGTCAGATGTCTTCACCGAGGAGGCGCGCGAGGCGGCCGGCGAAGCCTGGCTGTCGGCATCGTCGTGGGCTCTCGCATCCGACGGCGAGATGCGGCCCGATCGCGCCGGCATCGAGGCGCGGCTCGCGGCTGCGGACGGTTTTGTTCACACCCAGGATTTGCCGGAGACCGATCTGCTGCTGGCGGCGGACTATGCCGCGCACGAGGCGGGCATCGCGGCGGCGGCCCGGCGCCTCGGCACGAAAGCCCCATCGCTCTATCACCTCGATGCGACGCGGCCGGATCAGCCGCATGCCCGGGCGTTGACCGAGGAAATCTCGCGGGTGGTGCGGGTGCGTGCCGCCAACCCTGCGTGGATCGCCGGCATGATGCGGCATGGTTTTCGCGGCGCCGCCGAGATCACCGCGACGCTGGAGCACATGGCCGCCTTCGCGCATCTCGCGGGCGCCGTGCCGCCGCATCTGTTCGACCTCTATTACGATGCCACGCTCGGCAACGACGACGTCCGGGCCTTCATGGCGCGCCAGAATCCGGCGGCGCTGGCTGCGATCGAAACCTGCTTCATGAGATTGCACGAAGCCTCACTCTGGCGAACCCGCCGCAATTCGATCGCGGCGGCGCTGCGGGAGGCCTCATGAGCGCGGGCGCAGTCAAAGGCTGGTGTCCCGGCGCGCTGCGCCCGATGCTGTCGGGCGACGGGTTCGTGGTGCGCATTCGCCCGCGCGGCGGACGGCTGGACGTGGCGCAGGCAGCGGGAATCGCCGAGCTGGCGGCGCGATACGGCAACGGCCTGATCGACCTGACCAGCCGCGCCAATCTCCAGATCCGCGGCGTCAGCGATGAAGCTTATCCGCGCCTGGTCGATGGGCTCGCCGAGCTCGGGTTGCTGGACACGGACTCGAATACCGAAGCGCAGCGCAACATTCTGGTGACGCCGTTCTGGACAGCCGCCGACGAGACACGCTCGCTTGCGACCGAGCTTGAGCAGGGGCTTGCCGGCGCCTCGCTTGATCTTCCAACCAAGTTCGGCTTCGCAATCGATGATGGCAATGCGCGGATGCTGGTGGGGGCGTCCGCCGATATCAGGATCGAGCGCGATCGCAACGGTAAACTGCTGGTACGTGCCGATGGCGCACAGCGCGGGCTTTCGGTCATGCGGAGCGAGGCTGTGCAGGTCGCGCTGGCGCTGGCCGAATGGTTTGTCACCTCCGGCGGAACCAGGGGTGAGCGGCGACGGATGGCGGCTCATCTCGCCGGCGGCGCGAGCCTGCCGCAGTCGCTTCGCGGTGATGCCGAGCCCGTGGGCCAATCGTCGAGTCCTGTGCCGGGCATCTATCCAATCGGCGCGATGGTTGGCGTCGCCTTCGGGCAAATGCCGCACCAGACACTCCGCGATCTCGCTGCGAGCGCGCGGGCTCTCCGCATGACGCCGTGGCGGATGATGCTGGTGGAGGGCATGCGCGGGATGCCCGGTGGGGCGGACCTCGTGACTGATGCCGGCGATCCGAGGCTGCGCGTGGTCGCCTGCAGCGGCGCACCGCGCTGCGGCGATGCGCATGCGGACACGCGTATGCTGGCGTCGGCGCTCGCGCGGCATATCCCACCCGATGCGCGGCTTCACGTCTCTGGCTGCGCCAAAGGCTGTGCCCATTCCGGTCCTTTGGATGTCACCCTCGTTGCGACAATTGACGGCTTTGATCTGATCCGCCGCGGCACGACGCGGGATGCGCCGGTCCTCCGAGGGTTGACCAGTTCGTACCTCGTCGCAAATCCCTCCGTGCTGACGGGAGGCCATTGATGCCGCACGTCTACGAGACCGATGGCGCAGCGATCTATCGCCAGTCCTTTGCCACCATCCGCTCCGAGGCCGATCTGGCCCGCTTTACGTCCGACGAGGAGCCGGTCGTGGTGCGCATGATCCACGCCGCCGGCATGGTCGGCCTGGAGGCGCATATCCGCTTCACATCGGGCATGGCGACGCTCGCGCGCGCGGCCCTGCAAAAGGGCGCGCCGATCCTGTGCGATGCGCGCATGGTCTCGGAAGGCATTACGCGCGCACGACTTCCCGCGGCCAATGCGGTCATCTGCACGCTCGGAGATGTCAAGGTTCCTGCGCTCGCGCAATCCATGCGCAACACGCGCTCGGCCGCGGCGCTGGAGCTGTGGCGGCCGCATCTCGATGGCGCGATCGTCGCAATCGGCAACGCGCCGACCGCGCTGTTTCATCTGCTCAACATGCTGGAGGATCGCGACTGCCCGCGGCCTGCGGCGATCATCGGCTGTCCGGTCGGCTTTGTCGGTGCCGCCGAATCGAAAGCCGCGCTGATGGCCGATCCGCCGGTCCCGGCATTGACGGTCGAAGGCCGCCTCGGTGGCTCCGCCATCACGGTTGCTGCCGTCAACGCGCTGGCGAGCCGGAGCGAATAGCCATGGGACGCATCATCTGCTGCGGTCTCGGCCCCGGCGATCCTGATCTGATGAGCGTGCGCGCCGATCGCACGGTTCGCAAGGCGCAGCATGTCGCCTATTTCCGCAAAAAGGGCAGGCCGGGCCAGGCGCGCCGCATCGTCGAAGGATTGCTCGCCGCTGACGTCACCGAATATCCCATGGAATATCCAGTGACCACGGAGATCGCCTTCGACAGTCCCGACTACGTGCAGCTGCTCGCCAGCTTCTACGACGAATGGGCGGAACGCCTGGCGCGGCTGGCGCGCGCGGTCGACGTCGTCGTGCTCTGCGAGGGCGATCCCTACTTCTACGGCTCCTTCATGCATCTGCACACGCGCCTGCAGGGCCGCGTCGCGATCGAGGTGATCGCCGGCATTCCGGGCATGGTCGGCTGCTGGAATTCGGCGTCGGACAGCCGATCGCGCTCGGCGACGACGTGACGACCGTGTTGATGGGCACGCTGCCGGAGCCGGAGCTCGCCGAGCGGATGCGCAGCTCCGACGCGCTGGTCGTGATGAAGACTGGTCGCAATCTTCCGAAGATTCGCCGCGCGCTGGCGTCCGCGGGGCGCCTCGATGATGCGTGGCTCGTCGAACGCGGCACCATGCTGGATCAGCGCGTCGCACGGCTTGCGGATATCGGCAAGGCCGAGTGTCCGTATTTTGCGATCGTGCTGGTGCATGGGCAAGGACGGCGCAGGGAGGCCGCGCAATGACGGGCACGCTGACCATCGCGGGCCTCGGGCCGGGCAGTGAGGCGCTGGTGACGCCGGAAGTCTCAGCGGCGCTTGCAGCCGCGACCGACATTCTGGGCTACGCGCCCTATGTCGCGCGGGTGCCGCCGCGACCTGGGCTCACGCTGCATCCCTCGGATAATCGTGTGGAGTTGCAGCGCGCCGCTGACGCGTTGCGGCTCGCGTCGGAAGGGGGCCACGTCGTCGTGGTGTCCTCGGGCGATCCCGGCGTGTTCGCCATGGCCTCGGCCGTGTTCGAGGCGCTCGAACGGGCGCCGCAATGGCAGTCGCTGCCGATCCGCGTGCTGCCTGGTATCACCGCGATGCTGGCGGCGTCCGCGCGTGCCGGTGCGCCGCTCGGTCATGATTTCTGCGCGATCAATCTCTCCGACAATCTCAAGCCGTGGGCGGTGATCGAGAAACGCCTCCGCCTCGCGGCGGAAGCCGATTTTGCCATCGCGATGTACAATCCGCGCTCGGCGAGCCGGCCGGAGGGATTTGGCCGCGCGCTTGAGATCTTGCGCGAGGCGGGCTGCGACGAGCGCATCGTGATTTTTGCGCGCTCCGTCAGCACGCCCGGGCAGCGGATCGAGACGGTCGAACTGCGCGACGCGCGGCCTGAAATGGCTGACATGCGCACGCTGGTGATCGTCGGCAATTCGCAGACGCGCCGCGTCGGCCGCTGGGTCTATGCGCCGAGGCAAGTGCGATGACCGAGCCACTGCATCACGTCGCTCACGCTTTCCACCCGTGGTCTGTCGGGCAGTTGCGGCCGCGAGATCATGATCACGGGCAGGCCGAGCATGCGCGCTGCTTCGATCTTGGCGCGCGCGCCGTCGCCGCCGGAATTGCGGGCGACGATCCACGCGATGTGACGCGCGCGCATCATCGCGAGCTCCCCCTTGAGCATGAAAGGTCCGCGCGACACAATGACGTCCGCGTTGGGCAACGACGGCGTTTCGTCGGGCGGGTCGACAAAACGCAACGTATAGGCATGCTGCGGCCGTGCGCCGAAGGGCGCGATGTGCTGGCGGCCGATCGCGAGGAATACGCAGGCGGGGCTGTCCGGCAAGGCCGCGGCCGCGGAGACGACGTCTGCGACTTCGATCCAGCGATCGCCGGAGGCTTTGTCCCAGGGCGCGCGTTCGAGCGCGAGCAACGGCGTTGCGCTTTGCGCGCAGGCGGCGATGGCGTTGCGGCTCATCTCGGCCGCGAAGGGATGCGTCGCGTCGATCACATGGGTGATATTTTCGCGGCGAATGTAGTCGGCAAGGCCGCTCGCGCCGCCGAAGCCGCCGATGCGGGTCGGCAGCGGCTGGTCGGCCGGCGCGCGGGTGCGGCCGCCATAGGAATAGACGGCGTCGATCCCCGCGCTTGCGATCGCAGCGGCGAGCAGGCTCGCATCGGCCGTTCCGCCCAGAATGAGGGCGCGCGTCATGTCTGATCCCTGGCTGACAATCATCGGTATCGGGGAAGATGGCCTTGCCGGGCTGTCCGAGGCAAGCCGAAAGGCGCTCCGTGACGCCGAAACAGTTTTCGGCGGCGAACGGCATCTCGCGCTCGCCGGCATCGCCGACCGCGGCCGTGTCTGGCCGGTGCCGTTCGACGCAAGGATCGTGCTGAGCTGCCGTGGCCGGCCGACGGCGGTGCTCGCCTCCGGCGATCCGTTCTGGCATGGCGCCGGCGCGAGCCTCGCCGAGATGCTCGATGGCGGCGAGTGGATCGCGCACCCCGCGCCGTCGACATTCTCGCTTGCGGCGGCGCGTTTGGGCTGGCGTATCGAGAATGCTGTCTGTCTCGGTCTTCATGCCGCACTGTTCGAACGGCTGTTGCCGCATCTCGTGCGCGATGCGCGGATCATCTGCCTGCTGCGCGACGGCAAGGCGGTGTCCGATCTCGCGCGCTGGCTGACGGAGCGTGGTTGGGGGGCGTCGGCAATATGGACGCTTGCGGCGCTTGGCGGACCGCGTGAGTCCGTCACGCAGCATCGCGCCAACTCGTATGCGGGTGATTCAAGCGAGAGCCTGGTCGCAATCGCGCTGGAGGCGCGGGGACAGCAGGGAATCGCACGCAGCTCGGGACTTGCCGATGCGCTCTTTGTGCATGACGGGCAACTGACAAAGCGGCCGGTCCGCGCGCTTGCGCTGTCGGCGCTTGCGCCGCGGCCCGGTGAGCGGCTGTGGGATGTCGGCGCGGGCTCGGGCTCGATCTCGATCGAATGGGCGCTCTGTGGTGGGACGGCGATCGCCGTCGAAGCCCGCCGCGAACGCGCCGCCAACATCCGCCGCAATGCAGCGAGCTTCGGCCTGACCCATCGGATCACCATTATCGAAGGCGAGGCGCCCGGCGCTTTATCGGACCTCGCGGCGCCTGATGCCGTGTTCATCGGTGGCGGCCTCGACGCCGCGATGTTCGATGCGATCTGGTCGCGGATTGCGCCGGGCACGCGGCTGGTCGCGCATGCTGTGACCCTGGAGACCGAGGCGCTGCTCTGCGATCTGCACCAGCGTCATGGCGGCGAGTTGACGCGCCTCGAGATCGCGCAGGCCGAGCCATTGGGCCGCTATCGCGCCTGGAAGGCTGCGCGGCCGATCGTGCAATGGAGCGCGCTCCGATGAAGGTCGCTGGCCTCGGATTCAGGCGCAATACCAGTGTCGCGTCCTTGCGCGACGCGCTCGACGCGGCCGGCGGTTCCGACGGCCTTGCAGCCGTTGCGACAGTGAGTGACAAGGCGGATGCGGCGGCGTTGAAAGCGCTGGCGCAGCAACTGGGAATACCGATCCGGGGCATTCCCGCGGAGACGTTGGCCGAGATCAAGACTGCAACGCAATCCGAGTTCATCAAGGCAAGATTCGGAACGGGCTCGGTCGCCGAAGCTGCGGCGATCGCTGCAGCAGGGCGCGGTGCGCGCCTGATCTCGGTCAGGACCGCGTCACAGGATCGGATGGCCATCGCGGCGATCGCCGAAGGAGACGGCGCATGACGGTGCATTTCATCGGCGCCGGCCCGGGCGCGCCCGATTTGCTGACGCTGCGCGGCCGCGATCTGATCGCAGCTTCTCCGGTCTGTCTCTATGCCGGCTCGCTGGTGCCGGAGGGTGTGCTGGCGCATTGCCCGCCCGGTGCACGCATCGTCAACACCGCGCCGCTCTCGCTCGACGAGATCATCGCGGAGATCGCCGCCGCGCATGCGGAAGGCAAGGATGTCGCGCGGCTGCATTCCGGCGACCTCTCGATCTGGTCGGCGATGGGCGAGCAGCTTCGCCGCCTGCGCGCGCTGCATTCCCTGTTCGGTGACGCCGGGCGTGCCCGCTTTCTCGGCTGCTGCAGCGGCACTGGAGACCGAGCTGACGCTTCCGGGCCTTGCGCAATCGGTGGTGCTGACGCGAACGCCGGGCCGGGCGAGCGCGATGCCTGAAGGCGAGAAGCTCGCTGCATTCGCCGCGACCGGCGCGGTGCTCGCGATCCATTTGTCGATCCACCTGCTCGACAAGGTCGTGGCGGAGCTGACGCCGCATTACGGCGCGGACTGCCCGGTCGCGATCGTCTGGCGCGCGAGCTGGCCGGACCAGCGCATCGTCCGCGCGACGCTTGCGACGCTCGATACCGCCGTCGGCCCCGAGCTCGAACGCACTGCGCTCATTCTGGTCGGCAAGACGCTCGGGGCGGACGAATTCGCCGAGAGCCGTCTCTATGCAGCCGACTACGACCGCCGCTACCGCCCGGTCGGGGCGGTGCCGCGTTTTCCGGAAGCGTCGCCGGAATCATCGCAATGACCGCGGGGCTCGTCATCTCTGCGCCGGCATCCGGTGTCGGCAAGACGACGCTGACCCTGGCGTTGGCGCGCGCTTATCGCAATCGCGGCGTGAGGGTGCAATGCCTCAAGAGCGGGCCTGATTACATCGATCCCGCCTTTCACGCGGTCGCCACCGGACGCGCGTCGGTCAACATCGATAGCTGGGCGATGGCGCGCGAAGCCATCGCGCATTTGGCAGGCCGCGGCGCGGATGCCGATCTCGTGCTGACGGAAGGCTCGATGGGACTGTTTGACGGCGTCGCGGCGCGTGGCGTCTCGGGGACCGGCGCCACCGCCGACATCGCAGAGATGATGGGGTGGCCGGTGTTGCTGGTAATCGATCCCTCCGGTCAGGCGCAGACGGCGGCGGCGGTGGCGGCGGGATTGCGTGATTTCCGCGCCGGCGTACGGCTTGCAGGCGTCGTCCTCAATCGCGTCGCGAGCGCACGGCATGACGCCCTGGTGCGGAGTGCGATGGCAGGCGCGGGCATCCCGGTGTTAGGATCGCTGCCCCGCCACGCCGAGATCACCTTGCCGAAGCGTCATCTCGGACTGGTGCAGGCCGAAGAGCAGGCTCAGATCGACGGTCTGATTGACGAAGCCGCGCGCTTTGTCGTCGAGCATATCGATCTCGACACCGTGCTGAAATCGGCCGAGGTCTGGTCGCCGCAATCCGCCGTACCCAGCCTGGTCATCACGCCGCCCGGCCAGCGCATCGCGCTGGCGCGCGACGCGGCGTTCTCCTTTGTCTATCCTCACATGTTGGAAGCCTGGCGCGCGGCCGGCGCACAGATCGTGACGTTCTCGCCGCTTGCCGACGAAGGCCCCGACGCGGATGCCGATGTGTGCTGGCTGCCCGGCGGTTATCCCGAACTGCATGCCGGCCGGCTTGCGGCCAACAGGCGATTTCTCGGGCAGCTCCGCGCCTTCGCCGAGACACGGCCGGTGCACGGCGAGTGCGGAGGCTATATGGTTCTGGGCACAAGCCTCACCGATGCCGACGGGCTCCGCCATGAGATGACGGGCCTGCTCGGCCTCGAGACCAGCTTTGCCAAACGCCGCATGCATCTGGGCTATCGTCTTGCCGAGCTCGCCGCACCGATGCCCGGACACGGCCCAGGCGCACGCCTGCGCGGCCACGAGTTTCACTACTCGACGATCATCGCGCAGCCCGACACGCCGCTCGCGGTGGTGCGTGATGCGACCGGTACGATCGTTGCGGAGACCGGATCGCGGCGCGGCTGTGCGACGGGTACATTTTTTCATCTGATCGCGGAGGACCGGTGAAAGGATTCGTGTCGTTCATTTCCGCCGGCCCCGGCGATCCCGAATTGCTCACGGTGAGGGGCGCTGCGCGGCTGCGCGAGGCCGACGTCGTGCTCTATGACGACCTCGCCTCCGGTGCGATTCTGGATCTCGCCCAACCCGGCGCCAATCTCGTCGCGGTGGGAAAGCGCGCCGGCCGCCTGTCGGCGAAGCAGCACCATGTCAGCCGGCTGCTGGTCGATTATGCCGCCGCCGGCGTGCGGGTGGTGCGGCTGAAATCCGGCGACGCCGGCATTTTTGGTCGGCTCGAGGAGGAGATCGAAGCGCTGCGCGCGGCCGGCATCGGCTACGAAATCATTCCCGGTGTGACCTCGGCCTCGGTTGCCGCCGCGCAGGCCGGCATTCCGCTGACGCGCCGGCTGACCTCGCGCCGAGTCCAGTTCGTCACCGGCGCCGATGTGACGGGCGAATTGCCCGCGGACCTGAACTGGGCGGCGCTGGCCGATCCCGAGGCCACGACCGTGGTCTATATGGGCCGGCGCACCTTTCCGGCATTGGCCGCAAGGCTGATCGCTCATGGCCTCGCGCCCGACACGCCCGCACTGCTGGCGGAATCGCTCGGCCACGCCGACGAGCGGCTGCTTCGCACCACGATCACAGCGCTGGCCGACCGGCTCATGCAGGCCGGCGCGGCCACGGCGGCTGCCGTGATCCTGTTCGGCGCGCTGGCACCGGAACGAGGGTGACGCGGCCATGTTGACGCTGTCCCTGATCGGCATCGGTTGTGGTGATCCCCGGCAGCTCACTTTCGCCGCGACCGCCGCGATCAATGCCGCCGACCTGATCCTGATCCCGCGCAAGGGGACGGCGAAGTCGGATCTCGCCGAGTTGCGTCGCACCATCTGCGCAGAAGCGTTGACCAATGACCGCACACGCATTGCCGAGTTCGACCTGCCGGTGCGTGACGCCGGCGAAGAAGATTATCGTAAGGGCGTGGACGATTGGCACGATGCGATCGCCGCGACGTGGTCGCAGGAAATCGCGCGCCATCTCGGCGGGGAGGGACGCGTCGCCCTGCTGATCTGGGGCGATCCCTCGCTCTACGAATTCGAGCCTGCGGATTGCGCGACGGCTCGATCCGTTGCCATCGATCGAGGTGATCCCCGGCATCACCTCGATCCAGGCGCTTTGCGCGGCGCATGCGCTGCCGCTCAACGACATCGGCGAGCCGTTTCTGGTCACGACGGGGCGGCGCTTGCGCGAAGGCGGCTGGCCGCAAGGTGTCGATACCGTGGTGGTGATGCTCGACGGCGGTACGGCGTTCCAGTCGCTCGATCCGGATCGTTTGCATATCTGGTGGGGCGCCTATCTCGGCATGCCCGATCAGATCATCATGGCGGGGGAACTGGCAGAGGTGGGCCCTCGCATCGTCGCCGCACGACGAGAGGCGCGTGAGCGGCATGGCTGGATCATGGACAGCTATGTCCTGAAGCGGAGATCGTGATCCAGATTTTGCTCCGGCGGCATTCCATCCAGCCGGGCCGCTAGGTCTTCAACCCGCGAATTGAGGGTTGAATGGTCAGGCGGTAAGCGACGAGCTTGTCGCCATCGAACTGCTCGAGGGTCGTCTCGCAAACCGGGCAGCGATATTCGCCCTCACTTCCTGACCTGGATGCCAGCTCAAGGCGTCGGAATCCAGCCCCGCAACGCGGGCATGTGACGTCGTTCTTCTTCATCAACTCACCCCAGAACAACACCGGCGCTCCTTTTTAGCGCAGACCGCGCGGCGGAACTATGTTCATGGCCGGAGAGCTATGGATCATTCGTGCATGGAAGCGGCGATGGGTCGTCAAGCGGGCGACAGCGCAGCCGATCGCGCGGAGCGCGTGGCCGATTTTCAACGCATTATGCAAGTTCGGCAATGGGTTATGGCTCGGCCTTCAAGGGCAAGGGCCCCCGGACCCCGGGGCAACAATAGTGACTGCGATGTCGTTGTGTTCGAGAGAGACGCTGCGTCTGCTCAATACCACGCGCGATCGCCGGCACGCCCGAGGCCCACCGGCGATCAATCGCGATCAGCTATTGCCTGATCAGACGGACCACGTCCTGTCGCAGCAGGTAGAGCGAGACGGCGAGCAGAACGACGTCCTTCATCAGGAACGGCACGTTGCCGGTCATCGCGGGGAAGCCACCGGCGGCGACGTCCCAGCCATCGGGCATGAAGGGAATGATGGTGACCGTCGCGATGAAGGTTCCGGTCGAGCCGAGGGCGCCGAGCACGCCGAGCCGCTTGTCCCAGAAGCCCGCGAGCAGCAGCGAACCGAATGTCCATTCCGAGGCGCCGAGGAAGTAGCTGGCGCCGGCGTGGCCGAACGCTGGATACAGCCACCAGATCAGCGGCCCGTTGCTGATGAACGGGACCAGCCGTTCGAATTCGTACGGAAACCACTTCTGGTAACCGAAGAACAGGAACATGATCACCATCGCGGCCCGGACGACGTGATAGTCGAGATCCTCCGCCAGCAGGCCGGACCTGTCGAGCGCGCGGACAAGCGGATTTTGTGTGGTGTTGGCAAGCGTGGTCATGGTCGTAATCCTTTTGCGTGACATCGCCCGGTCGCTTCAGGCGACCGCCGGGAAATCGATGTCGGTGTCGTTGATGCGGTTGAAGACGTTGGTGAAGACCGTGGTCGCAAACGCCAGGCTGATCTCGACCAGCTGCGCGTCGCTGTATCCGGCGGACTTGATCGCGGCGAAATCCTCGTCGCTGACGGTGCCGCTCGACTGCGCGAGGTTGCGCACGAAATGCACGAGCGCATCGCGCCTGGCGTCACTGGTCGGCGCGCCGTCGCGGATCTGCTTGAGCACATCGGCATTCACGCCGGCGATCCTGGCGAGATGCGAGTGCGCGGCGACACAATAATCGCAGCCGCCGGCAGCGCTGATCACGAGCTTGACGACCTCCAGGTCGCGCCGGGGCAGGCTGCCGCCAGTCAGCACGGCATCGGCCGCGAGGATCGACTTGAGCGCGGCCGGACCGTGGGCGGCAATCGCCGCGTAGGTGTTCGGGACGCCGCCGATCGCCTTCTTGATCTGGGCGTAGATCTGGCCGGACGGGCCGGTATCGGTTTCGAGATTGGGGGTTGAGAGACGCGACATGGTGGCACTCCTTGTTGCGGGTGGTGAACGATTGCGGAGTGACAATAGGATCGAGCTTTGAGACATTGAATGTTCATATTGCTCGTTTATATGCTCAATCGTCTCACATACTGCTTCAGGGGGATTTGGCTATGGATTGGCTGAGCCGGCTGTTCGAGATGATGCCGGTGCGCGGGCGGCTCGATCTTCGCTGCAGCTACAGCGTCCCCTGGCGTATCGAGCAGGGCCCGGGTTTAACCAACGAGATCCCCTATCATGCGGTGCTCGCCGGCTCGGCGATCCTGGACGCCGCCGCTGGCGGACGGCCGTTGCTGCTGAAGGCCGGCGACATCCTTCTGCTTCCCGGCAACCCGCGACACGTGATGCACGACGGTAGCGGGGCGATACCGCTGCCGGCGCGCAACCGGGCGGCGGAGAATTTCACGATCAGCGAAAACCTCGGATCGGACGAACGGCTTGACCTGTTGTGCGGGCACTTCGCGATTACACCGCCCCACGACCGTCTGTTGCGCGGCTATCTTCCGCCGCGTCTTGTCGTGCATGCCGGCGCGCGTGCGGGAAAGGGGACGGCTGCGCAGCTCGCCGGGCTCGTGTCGCTGATGCGCAGCGAAACGGCCGACGATCATCTGGGCGGCCGCGCCATGCTGAATGCATTGTCCACGGCAATGTTCGCGCTTGTGCTGCGGCTTGCGAGCGAGACCGACGCAACGTCACGGGGACTTCTCGCCTTGGTCGGTGATCCCAGGCTCGCGCCGGCCGTGGCCGCCATGTTCAAGGAGCCTGCGCGAGCGTGGTCGCTGCCGGAGCTCGCACGGCTTTGCAACATGTCGCGCGCCACGCTGGCGCGGCAGTTCCAGGACAAGCTCGGGCGATCGGCCAGCGATCTGCTCACCGACATCAGGATGACGCTTGCGGCGAACGAGTTGAAGGGATCGTCGCTTTCGACCGGCGCCGTGGCGGAGATGGTCGGGTATCAATCGGAAGCCGCCTTTCAGCGCGCCTTCAAGAGCCACATGGGCGTGACGCCGGCGCAGTGGCGAAAGTCGCAGCACTCCGGGGTGGATGTGTTGGCCGGCGCCGGCGCGCCCGCCGATCCGGAGGGGAGTACGCCGGCCGCACATGCGTAGCCTGCGAGAGGAAGGCGGCCGATGGTCACTCGCCACCGGCCAGTCTGCGCGCTGTCATGCCTTCACGGTCGCCTGCTGGAGGACAGCGATCATGTCCTCGGGCTCGGGTCGGCGGGTATAGTCGGGGTTGACTTCGGAGTAGAGGATCACACCGTCCTGTCCGATGACGTAGCGGGCCGGCATCGGCAGCGTCCAGCTCGGATCGTCGTTGAACGTCGGCAGATCGTTCTTCAGCTGCTTGTAGAGCTCGACCAGATAGTCGGGCAGGTGGAAGCGCAGTCCGAAGGCCTCGCCGACCTGACCGTTCACGTCGGACAGGATCGGGAAGGAGAGCTTGTTCTGGCGCACCGACTTGCGGCTGTTCGGCGCGGTCTGCGGCGAGATCGCCACCAGCGCGGCGCCGCATCTGTCGAATTCCGGCTTGGCCGCCTCGAGCGCCTGCAACTCCATGTTGCAATACGGGCACCAGACGCCGCGGTAGAAGCTGAGCACCAGCGGGCCGCGCTTCAACAGATCGGTCGAGTTGACGATGTTGCCCTCGGGATCGCGGAGCGAGAAGGCGGGGGCGACATCGCCAGCCTTCCTGGCGCGCTGGGCGGCGCCGGATGCGATCAGCTCCGCGGTGGCGCGGTGCATGATATCGATGACTGGTCGCGGAACGTTGTAGGGCGGCTTTCCGGCTTCGAAATCGGCCTTGAAAGCGTTGAGCCTGGCTTGCAGCGACATAACGGTTCTCCTCGGTTTCTGCGCGGTGGACGGCGGCGCCGTCCGGTTTGTTGAACTCACACGCTGCAAGCTAAAGGAGGTGGCCACGCCGGGTAGCGCTGCCGTCGGACTAGCGCTTATTCCTGTTGGGAATAAGCATCCACCGTTTCAAGCGGCCGATGACGTCATGCATTGAAGCTGCGCTCGAAGAAGCTCACGAATGCGCGTGCCTTGGCGGTCGCTGCACGTCCGGTCGGAAGCACGGCCCAGAGATCGAGGGCTGGGAGGTTCCATTCCGGCAGGACCGCGCGCACGGCGCCCGATTTGAGCTCCGGGGTGAACATCCATTCCGATGCGATCGTGAGCCCGGCATCGGCGAGCACCGCAGCACGGACGCCTTCGGCTGCGGTCACCCGCAACCGGCTCCGCACGGTGACGGCCAGTTCGGTACTGTCACGTTGAAACGACCACACGCTGCCCTCGCGAAGATAGACGACGGCTTGGTGCCGGCTCAATTCGCTCGGTGTCGACGGCGTGCCGGCGCGGTCGAAATAGGCAGGCGTGCCCAGCACGAAGCGCTGGCATCGCGCGATACGGCGCACCGTCAGCGTCGAATCCGTCATCTTACCCATCCGCAGCGCGACATCGATGCCCTCCTGGACGAGGTCGATCTGACGGTCATCGAGCACGACCTCGAGGTCCAGCTCGGGATGCTGCGCGAGAAACCTCGGCAGCATCGGAATGAGATGGATGCGTGCGAAGGTGACGGCCGCACAGACCCGCAATCGGCCCTTGAGGCCGGCCCCGGCGCCACGCGCCGCCAGTTCGGCTTCCGCAGCCTCGTCCAGCGCGCGCCGGGCACGCTCGAGATAGCCAAGCCCCGCTTCCGTCGGCGTGAGGCCATGGGTCGAGCGGGTCAGCAGCTTGACCCCGAGAAATTCCTCGAGCTGCGCGACCGATTTCGAAACCGCTGGCTGGCCCACGCGAAGCTGCCGCGCTGCGCCGGAGAACGAGCCGGTCTCGACCACCCGCACGAATGTCTCCATCGCCGCCAGACGATCCATGCCTATTCTCCGCCGGAATGAACGTGTCAGCCCATCCTGTCACGGTCTGGGGCGACTGGCCATGTCAGGACGCGTCCCCGGGGCAGTGGAGGCAGCAGGCTAGGACTTGCGGTGCCTGGCGTTGACCGCGATCGCGGCGGCGGCCGTCCGGTTCTCCACGCCGAGCTTGGCGTAGATCTGCTCGAGATGCTTGTCGACCGTACGCGGGCTGAGACCCAAAATCTGCGCGATGTCGCGGTTGGTCTTGCCCTTGCTGAGCCAGGCCAGAACCTCTCCCTCGCGGGTGGTGAGGCCGAGCTCGCTGGTGAATTCGGCCGGCATATCGCCGCTGGTGTCCTTGGCGAGACGCAGCAGGAATTCGTTCGGGCCGAGCTTGCCCATATATTGCAGCCGCAGCTGCTCGTTGCCGGGGAAAGGTGCCACGGTCGCAGTCTTCTTTCCCGCAGCGCCTTTCTGCGCCTGCTCGAGCCATTGCGGCATCGGATCCGGCAGCGCGAAATTGTCGGCGGCGTCGGCGAGCGTGTCCGACAGCAGTCGCTGTGCCTGCGGCGTCGCCCACAGCAGCGCGCCGGCGCTGTTCACCGCGAGCAGATACCGGCCGGAGACGTCGAGCGCGGTGCGTGCGCTCTGGGTCAGCCGGGCATTGCCGAGATGGACGCGGATGCGCGCCAGCATTTCCTCGATCACGATCGGCTTGGTTACGTAGTCGACACCGCCAGCTTCAAGCCCGCGCACGATGTGCTCGGTCTCGGCAAGGCCCGTCATGAAGATCACGGGGACGTTGGCGAGACCGGCATCGCGCTTGAGCCGGCGGCAGGTCTCGAAGCCGTCGATGCCGGGCATCACGGCATCGAGCAGAATGATGTCGGGCGTGATCTGGTCGATGATGCGCATCGCCGCGGCGCCGTCGAGCGCCACCATGACCGTCATGCCGGCGCCATCGAGCGCGTCGGTGAGCAGCCGCAGCGTCTCCGGAGAGTCATCGACAACGAGCGCGACGTCGCGCTTCTTTTGTTCAATGGTCATAACTGTGCAATATCTTCAACGTCGCCATATATTGATCGAGATCGAACCGGTCGATCAGCGTGCGCATCTGGCCGACGAAGTCGGCATGTTCGGGACACTCATTGCCGATCTCGTCGAGCTTGAGCTGGATCGCCCTGACATAGCCGAGCTGGCCGAGGCTGATCAGCTCTTCGACATATTTCACCGGCGGCCGCGAACCACTCTCGGGCTTCCACTGTGGAGGCGGGGCCGGCTCGGCCTCATATTGCCATTCGATCTTGAGCAGCTGGCGGATCGTCTCCAGGAGCCGCGGGATGTCGATCGGCTTCATCAGATAGCCGTCGTGGAAGGGTTGCGCCAGCGGAGCGCCGTGGGCCTCCAACGCGCTTGCCGACACCATGAGGATGCGCGCCTGGTGATGGCCGCTCGCGCGCAAGGCCTCGGCCACGGTCCAGCCGTCCATGGCAGGCATCGAGATGTCGAGCAGGAACAGATCGGGCCGGCAATGCTGTGCCAGCGCGAGGCAGCCGGCGCCGTCCGGCGCGCTGAGCAGGATGAAACCGAGCGGCGTCAGCACCTCGCGCAGCAGGTCGCGGTGGGTCGGGTCGTCGTCGGTGATCAGGATCGTCTTGCGCGGACCGTGATAGCCGTACACGGGAGCATCGACCGGCGCGATGCGCCGGGGATTGGTGACCTCCGAGAGCAGGATCTTGACCTTGAACGTTGAGCCGGTGCCGACGGTGCTCACGACCTTGATGTCGCCGCCCATCACGCCGGCGAGCAGGCGGCTGATGGTCAGGCCGAGCCCGGTGCCGGTCTGCGGCTGCGAGACGCCGAGCGCGCCGCGCTCGAAGGGTGCGAAGATGCGTTCGAGATCGTCGCCCCGGATGCCGGGGCCGGTGTCGATCACCTCGAACTCGGCAACGGGGCTGCGATAGTGCACCACGAACTGCACACTGCCCGCCTGGGTGAACTTGATGGCGTTCGAGAGCAGGTTGATCAGCACCTGACGCAGCCGCTTCTCGTCGGCATAGACCACGCGCGGCAACGACGCCGGCCGCCTGAACACGAAATCGATGCCCTTGGCCGCGGCCTGAAGGCGGAACATGCCGACGAGCTGATCGAGGAAGTCATTCAAACGCACTTCATCGCGCGACAGATACAGCCGCCCGGCCTCGATCTTGGAGATGTCCAGGATGCCGTCGATCAGGCCGGACAGGTGGTCGGCGCTGCGGCGGACGACGCGGACCTGGTCGCGCGGCCGCACCTGCAGGCTGTCGTCCTGCTCCAGCAATTGCGCGTAGCCGGAGATCGCGTTCAGCGGCGAGCGCAGCTCATGGCTCAGGCCCACCACGTAGCGGCTCTTGGCCAAATTGGCGGACTCGGCGACCTCCTTGGCACGTTGGAGCTCGGCGTCGGTGCGCTTGTGCGCGTCGATCTCCTGGATCAGCAGCGTGGTCTGCCGCCGCGTCTCGGCCTCGGCGGCGCGGCGGCTCTGCTGTGCCAGCACGAACAGCCAGGCAACCACGCCGATGATGATGCTGAGCGAGAAGAACACCTTCCACAGCACGTCGGACAGCAATTCGTTGGCATGCACGGCCGCGGTGGTCTGCAGGTAGATCAGGCCGAGCACCAGCGCCACGAGGCCGGCCGAGACGGCGAACACGCCGAGATAATGCCCAAGCTGCGAGTTGATCCGGGCGTAGATCGGTTGCGGCATCAGCTTGCCCAGCGTCTCCGAGACCTGCGCCTGAATTCGAGCGTGCGGCTTGCAGAGATCGTGGCAGCGCGCGTCCAGTGAGCAGCACAGCGAGCAGATCGGACCGGCATAAGCGGGGCAGGAGGCCATATCCTCCGGCTCGAACGCGTGCTCGCAGATACAGCACTGGATCGCCTCGAGGTTCTGCCAGCTCCGCTTCGGCTTGCGTGCGATATAGTACTTGCCGTCCGTGGCCCAGGCAATCAACGGCGCGGCGAGGAAGGCCACTGCGAGCGCTATGAAGGCCGACAGCGCCTTCGCGGTAGGTCCGAACAGGCCGTAAAAGGCGCTGATGGAGACGATCGTTGCGATCGTCATCGCGCCGACGCCGACCGGATTGACGTCGTAGAGATGCGCGCGCTTGAATTCGATCTGCTGCGGCCGCAATCCAAGCGGCTTGTTGACGACGAGATCGGCGACCAGCGCGCCGACCCAGGCAATCGCGACGTTCGAATAGAGCGCTAGCGTCTGCTCCAGGGCCTTGTAGACGCCGATCTCCATCAACAGCAGTGCCACGATGACGTTGAAGACCAGCCAGACCACACGCCCGGGATGGCTGTGGGTCAAACGCGAGAAGAAGTTCGACCAGGCGATCGAGCCGGCATAGGCGTTGGTGACGTTGATCTTGACCTGCGACAGGATCACGAAGGTGCCGGTCAACGCCAGTGCGAGCTCGGGCTGCGAGAGCACATAGCGGAACGCTTCGAGATACATGTGCGCCGGCTCGGCGGCCTCCTCAGGCGGCACGCCGTGGCTGAGCGCGAAGAAGGCGAGAAACGAGCCGGCCAGGAGCTTCAGCGCGCCCAGCACGATCCAGCCCGGTCCTGCGCTCATCAGCGCTATCCACCACGAAACCCTCGAGGCGCGGCGGTCGCGTGGCAGAAATCGCAGGAAGTCGACCTGCTCGCCGATCTGCGCCACCAGGGAAAACACCACCGAGGCCGCAACGCCGAACAGCAACAGATCGAAATTCCCTGCGGGATCGCCATGATCGCCGGCGAATTTGCGCCACTCGGTGAAGGAGTGCGGGTTGTGCCAGGCGATCGCCGCGAACGGAATGATGTGAAGGACCACCCATAGCGGTTGCGTCCACAATTGGAAGCGGCTGATCAGCGTGATGCCGTAGGCCACCAGCGGGATGATGACGACGGCGCTGATGAGATAGCCAACCGGCCGCGGAATCCCGAAGCACATCTCGAGCGCGGACGCGAGGATCACGGCCTCGATCGCAAAGAAGATGAAGGTGAAGGACGCGTAGATCAGCGAGGTGACCGTCGAGCCGATGTAACCGAAGCCGGCTCCCCGCGTCAGCAGGTCGATGTCGATACCGCACTTGGCCGCATGGTAGGCGATCGGCAGCCCGCAGAGGAAGATGATGACGCTGACGACCAGGATCGCGGCGGAGGCATTCATCGCACCATAGTTCAGCGTGATGGTGCCGCCGATCGCCTCCATCGCCAGGAACGAGATCGCGCCCAGCGCCGTGTTGGCGACGCGGGCGGCGGACCAGCGGCGTGCGCTCTTGGCGGTGAAGCGCAGGGCGTAGTCTTCCAGAGTCTGGTTGGCGACCCATTGGTTGTACTGGCGCCTGACGCGGTCTATTCGCTGCCGCCCTGCCACTCGTTTGAACTCCTGGTCCACGATGCGCTGATCGCGGGCAAATCCCGTACCAAAACCTACGTCGCTATTTTGCGGTGCAGTATACGCGATCTCACGTATCAGTGCGCTGCACAAAAGTGAGCAATCCTCGCCTGATCAATAAGCGTTCTCGAACCAGATGGGGTGCTCATGTCAGACGAAACAAAACCAGGCCTGAAGTCTCCGCTCCGGCGCAAGCTCTTGATGGGAATGGCCGCTTTGCCGGCCGTCTCGATGCTGGGCCGTCCGGCATTTGCCGACGTCCCTGCGACCTCGGCGGTCAACACCACGGGTCTCGCGGTCACCGATACCGAGGTCACGGTCGGCATCCTGCACTCGGCGACCGGCACCATGGCGATCTCCGAGACCGGCTCGATCGAGGCCGAAAAGCTCGCGATCGAGCAGATCAACGCGGCCGGCGGCGTCCTCGGGCGCAAGATCAAGTTCATCCAGGAGGACGGCGCCTCCGATTGGCCGACCTTCGCCGAAAAGGCCAAGAAGCTGCTGGTCAACGACAAGGTCGCGGCCATCATGGGCTGCTGGACCTCGGCCTCGCGCAAGGCGGTGCTGCCGGTCGTCGAGCAGTATAACGGCATGCTCTATTACCCGACCTTCTACGAAGGCCTCGAGCAGTCCAAGAACGTGATCTACACCGGCCAGGAAGCGACCCAGCAAATTCTCGCCGGCCTGAACTGGATCGCCAAGGAGAAGGGCGCAAAGACCTTCTTCTTCATCGGCTCCGACTACATCTGGCCGCGCACCTCGAACAAGATCGCGCGCAAGCACGTCGAGAACGTCCTGAAGGGCAAGGTCGTCGGCGAGGAGTACTACGCGCTCGGCAGCACTCAGTTCAACTCGGTCATCAACAAGATCAAGCTGACCAAGCCCGACGTGATCTTCACCGACGTCGTCGGCGGCTCCAACGTCGCCTTCTACAAGCAGCTCAAGGCCGCCGGCATCGACCTCGCCAAGCAGCCGCTGCTGACGATCTCGGTCACCGAGGACGAAATCGACGGCATCGGTGGCGAGAACATTGCGGGTGCGTACGCCTGCATGAAGTACTTCCAGTCGCTCGACAATCCCAACAACAAGGCCTTCGTGCCCGCCTTCAAGAAGATGTGGGGCGAGAAGACCGTGATCGGAGACGTCACCCAGGCTGCCTATCTCGGACCGTGGCTGTGGAAACTGACGGTCGAGAAGGCCGGCTCCTTCGACGTCGACAAGATCGCGGCGGCGTCGCCCGGTGTCGAGTTCAAGGGGGCCCCGGAAGGTTACGTCCGCATCCACGAGAACCATCATCTCTGGTCGAAGACCCGGGTCGGTCGCGCCAAGCTCGATGGCCAGTTCGAGCTGATCTACGAGACCGCCGATCTCGTCGAGCCCGATCCGTTCCCGAAGGGTTACCAGTGAGCCAGTAGCCCGCATGAGCGGGGCGATCTGCGGGACCGTCCCGGGTATCGCGACCGCCCGCCCGGGCTACGAAGCTCCACAACGCATCGCGGCCTGGACGTCAGCGCCCACGCCACGGAACGAGCGTCGCTTGACCGGCGGCGCGTGCCCCTTGGAATGACGGAGGACCAGATGTTCGGCGACTATTCGATCAGCGATCTCGGCGCCATCCTTGCGATGCAGGGTTTTGCCGGACTGATCCTGTTCTCCGTCTATGTCCTCATGGCGCTCGGACTTGCCATCATCTTCGGCCAGATGGGCGTCATCAACATGGCCCATGGCGAGTTCATGATCCTCGGGGCCTACGTCACCTGGATGACGTCGAACGCCGTGCAGCACGTCGCGCCCTGGCTGTTCCCCGGCTACTTCTTCCTCGCGATGATCCTGGCCTTCATCGCATCCGGCGCACTGGGCATGCTGGTGGAGTGGGTGCTGATACGGCACCTCTACAAGCGCCCGCTCGACACGCTGCTTGCCACCTGGGGCCTCAGCCTGATGCTTCAGCAGGCCTATCGCTCCGTGTTCGGCGCGCGTGAGGTCGGCGTCGAGCTGCCGCAATGGATGATGGGCTCCTGGCAGGCGACCGACTCGATCCAGATCCCGATCAACGGCATGTTCGTGATGGCGCTGACCATCCTGATCACGATCGCGGTCGCCTATGTGCTGTTCTGGTCAAGCTGGGGCAAGCAGGTCCGCGCGGTGGTGCAGAACCGCGTCATGGCCGGCGCGGTCGGCATCAACACCGAGAAGGTCGATCGCTATACGTTCGGACTCGGCTGCGGCATTGCGGGCGTCGCCGGCAGCGCCTTCACCATGATCGGCTCCACCGGGCCGACCTCCGGTCAGCTCTATATCGTCGACACGTTCCTGGTGGTCGTGTTCGGCGGCGCTGCCAGCCTGCTCGGCACCATCGCCTCGGCCTTCTCGATCTCGCAGACGCAATCGACCCTCGAGTTCTTCATGTCGGGCTCGATGGCCAAGGTGCTCACGCTGCTCGCTGTCGTCGGCATCCTGATGCTGCGGCCGCAGGGTCTCTTCGCCCTCAAAGTCCGCAAATAAAAACAAGCAGGCTGGTCATGATCATCAACTCGCGCTTTTTTAATCGCTCCGAACTGCTCGGCTTCCTTGCGCTCGCGGTGCTGTTGTTTCTCATCCTGCCGCTCTCGCTGGATGTGTTCCGCCTCAACCTCGTCGCGAAGTACCTGACCTACGCCTTCGTCGCGCTCGGCCTCGTGCTGTGCTGGGGCTATGGCGGCATCCTGAGCCTGGGGCAGGGCGTGTTCTTCGGCCTCGGCGGCTACTGCATGGCGATGTTCCTCAAGCTCGAGGCCTCGAGCGTCGAGAACACCAAGATCCAGTCGACGCCCGGCATTCCCGACTTCATGGACTGGAATCAGATCACGTCGCTGCCGTTGTTCTGGCAGCCGTTTCACAGCCTCCCGGTCACGCTGCTGGCGATCTTGCTGGTTCCCGCGGTCTTCGCCCTGATCATCGGCACTGCGATGTTCAAGCGCCGCGTCGGCGGCACCTACTTCGCGATCATCACGCAGGCGGTCGCCGCCATCCTGACCATCCTGATCGTCGGGCAGCAGGGCTACACCGGCGGCATCAACGGCATGACCGACCTCCGCACGCTCAAGGGCTGGGACATCCGGCCCGACCACGCAAAGGTCATCCTGTACTTCGTCGAGGTGGTGCTGCTGTTCGCCTGCATCGGCATCGCACAGTTCATCCGCCTGACCAAGCTCGGCCGCATCCTGGTCGCGATGCGCGAGCAGGAGGACCGCGTCCGCTTCTCCGGCTACAGCGTCGCCAACTTCAAGATCTTCGCCTTCTGCATGGCCGCGATCTTCGCCGCGATCGGCGGCGCCATGTTCGCACTCAACGTCGGTTTCATGTCGCCGTCCTTCGTCGGCATCGTGCCGTCGATCGAGATGGTGATCTACACTGCCGTCGGCGGGCGGACGTCGATCTTCGGCGCGGTTTGGGGAGCCATCCTGGTGAACTTCGCCAAGACCAGCCTGTCGGAATCCTTCCCGCAGCTCTGGCTGTTCGGCCTCGGCGCGCTGTTCATCGCAGTCGTGCTTGCCTTCCCGAACGGCCTGTCCGGGCTCTGGGCCGACTACGTGCAGCCGCGCATCGACCGCCTGCTGGCATCACGCAAATCGAAATCGGCGGCCGGCCTGATCGCCGACGGCGCACCGGCAGAGTGAGGAGACCATCATGCTCGTCGGACATCAGCCGAAGGAATTCCTGCTCGCGGTCTCCGGACTGACCGTCTCGTTCGACGGATTCAAGGCAGTCAACGATCTCTCCTTCTATGTCGAGGAGAACGAGATCCGCGTCATCATCGGTCCCAACGGCGCCGGCAAGACCACGGTGCTCGACCTGATCTGCGGCAAGACCAAGGCGACCTCGGGCTCGATTCAGTTTCGTGGCAAGGAGCTCACGAAGATGAAGGAGAACGAGATCGTGCAGACCGGCGTCGGGCGCAAGTTCCAGACCCCGTCGGTGTTCGAGGACCTCACCGTGTTCGAGAACCTCGAGATCTCGTTTCCGCGCGGTCGCACGGTGTTCGGCTCGCTGACCTTTCAGCGCGACCAGCTGGTGAAGGACCGGGTGGAGGAGGTCGCGGAGATGATCTTTCTCAAGGACAAGCTCAACACCTATGCCGACGAGCTCAGCCACGGCCAGAAGCAGTGGCTCGAGATCGGCATGCTGCTGATCCAGGACCCGGACCTGTTGATGCTGGACGAGCCCGTCGCCGGCATGAGCGTGTCGGAGCGCGCCAAGACCGCCGAGCTGCTCAACCGCATCATCCAAAACCGCTCGGTGCTGGTGATCGAGCACGACATGAAGTTCGTCGAGGACATCGCGCACAAGGTGACCGTGCTGCACCAGGGCCAGATCCTCTCGGAGGGCACCATGGAGAAGGTGAAGAACGATCCCAAGGTCATCGAAGTCTATCTGGGCCACTGAGGAACCGGGACGATGCTGGCAATCTCCGATCTCCACGTCGCCTACGGCCAGAGCGAGGTGCTGCACGGCCTCAACGTCAAGGTCGCGCCCAACGAGATCGTCGCGATCATGGGTCGCAACGGCATGGGCAAGACCACGCTGATGAAGTCGCTGATGGGGATCCTGCCGGCCAAGAGCGGCTCGGTGTCCATGGACGGCGCTGAGCTCGGCAGCCTCAAGAGCTACGAGCGCGTCGCCAAGGGCCTCGCCTATGTGCCGCAGGGCCGCATGATCTTCTCCACCATGACGGTGAAGGAGAACATCGAGACCGGGCTCGTCGTTTCCGGCGGCTCCGAGGTGCCCGGCGACATCTACGAATTGTTTCCGGTCCTGCTCGAGATGAAGGGCCGTCGCGGCGGCAATCTCTCCGGCGGCCAGCAGCAGCAGCTCGCGATCGCGCGTGCGCTCGCGACCAAGCCGAAAGTGCTGCTGCTGGACGAGCCGACCGAAGGCATCCAGCCGTCGATCATCAAGGAGATGGCGCGCACCCTCAAGCGCATCCGCGACGAGAAGGGCCTCTCGATCGTCGTATCCGAGCAGGTCCTGAGCTTTGCGCTCGACATTGCCGACCGCGTGCTGGTGATCGAGAACGGCGAGATCGTCCGTGACGATCGTCGCGATGCCGTCGATGCCGCGCAGGTCTCGAAATATCTGTCCGTCTAACCAACCGTAGTAAAGGGGAGCCTCTCGATGCCAGAGACACTGATCAAGGTCGATCTCACCAAGTCGGCCTATGAAAACGACATGGTGCACAACCGCTGGCACCCCGATATCCCGATCGTAGCCTGGGTCAATCCCGGCGACGACTTCATCATCGAGACCTATGATTGGACCGGCGGCTTCATCAAGAACAACGATTCCGCCGACGACGTGCGCGACATCGACCTGTCGATCGTGCACTTCCTCTCCGGCCCGATCGGCGTCAAGGGCGCCGAGCCCGGCGACCTCCTCGTCGTCGATCTGCTCGACGTGGGGCCGCTCAAGGAGAGCCTGTGGGGCTTCAACGGCTTCTTTTCCAAGCAGAATGGCGGCGGCTTCCTCACCGATCATTTCCCGCTGGCGCAGAAGTCGATCTGGGACATCAAGGGCCTCTACACCTCGTCCCGCCACGTGCCCGGCGTTAACTTCGCCGGCCTGATCCATCCCGGCCTGATCGGCTGTCTGCCCGATCCGAAGATGCTGGAGATGTGGAACAAGCGCGAGGCCGAGCTGATCTCGACCAATCCGACCCGTGTGCCCGGCCTTGCCAATCCGCCCTTCGCACCGACCGCCCATGGCGGCCGCGCCAAGGGCGATGCCAAGGCCAAGATCGGCGCGGAAGGCGCGCGCACCGTGCCGCCGCGCGAGCATGGCGGCAATTGCGACATCAAGGATCTCTCGCGCGGCTCGAAGATCTACTTCCCGGTCTACGTGCCCGGTGCGGGTCTCTCGATGGGCGACCTGCATTTCAGCCAGGGCGACGGCGAGATCACCTTCTGCGGCGCGATCGAGATGGCCGGCTGGCTGCATCTGAAGGTCGAGGTGATCAAGGACGGCATGTCGAAATACGGCATCAAGAATCCGATCTTCAAGCCCTCGCCGATCACGCCGAACTACAAGGACTATCTGATCTTCGAAGGCATCTCGGTGGATGAAGCCGGCAAGCAGCACTATCTCGACGTCCACATCGCCTACCGCCAGGCCTGCTTGAACGCGATCGAGTATCTGAAGAAGTTCGGCTATTCCGGCGCCCAGGCCTATTCGATCCTCGGTACTGCACCGTGCCAGGGCCACATCTCCGGCGTGGTCGACGTGCCCAACGCCTGCGCCACGCTGTGGCTGCCGACCGAGATCTTCGACTTCGACGTGATGCCATCGGCGGCCGGTCCCATCAAGCACATCGCCGGCGATATCCAGATGCCGATCTCGCCTGACAAGTGACCCTTTAGGTGATCCCTGCGCGAAGGGTGCGGGACGGCTGCGTTCCGGCCGCCCCGCATCCATCGCCGGATGTCACGCACGACTGCGCAAGGATTAAGGAAATGCCGATCTACGAATATCTCTGCAACGACTGCGGTTCCTTCACCGACATGCGGCCGATGGCGGAATGCGACCTGCCGCAGGATTGCCCGCAATGCGAGGCGACGTCGCCGCGTGTGATCCTGACTGCGCCGGCGTTCTTCTGCATGCCCTCGGACAAGCGCAAGGCGCACGCTACCAACGAGCAGAGCCGGCACGCGCCGAAGACGCTCGATCAGTACAAGGCCGCGCATGGGCCAGGCTGCGGCTGCTGCTCCACCGGAAAGAAGAAGCCGGCGCGACTGATGACCAAGACCAAAAGCGGCGCCAAGGGCTTTCCTACCGCACGTCCCTGGATGATCAGCCATTAGAGCGTTTTCGAGCGAAGTGGATACCGGTTCGCGTTAAGAAAACGCGTCAAAACAAGAGTTTAAAGTCCCGTTCCGATTCAATCGGAACGGGAAAGGCTCTAGAGCGTGGCTGATCATTAGGCCTGTTCGGCAACTTTCAGCGCCTCGGTGCGGATCTCCTCGACCAGCCGCTCCTTGAGCTGGACGAATTCAGGCGTGGTCTTGATCTTGTAGGAGCGCGGATGCGGCAGGTCCACATTGATCTCGGCCTTGATGCGGCCGGGGCGCGCGCTCATGACGATGACGCGGCTGCCGAGGAAGATCGCTTCCTCGATGTCGTGGGTCACGAACAGCACCGTCTTCTGGTCGCGCTCCCAGATCCCCAGCAGCATTTCCTGCATCAGGGCGCGGGTCTGGTTGTCCAGTGCGCCGAAGGGCTCGTCGAGCAAGAGGATCTTCGGATCATTGGCGAGCGCCCGTGCGATAGCCGTGCGTTGCTGCATGCCGCCGGAGAGCTGCTTCGGCCAATGGTTCTCGAAGCCCGACAGTCCGACCTGGCGGATGAAGGCATCGGCGATCTTGTTCCGCTCGTCCTGCGCCACGCCGCGCTCGCGCAGGCCGAAGGCAATGTTCTCGCGCACCGTGAGCCACGGGAACAGCGTGTAGGACTGGAACACCATGCCGCGATCGGCGCCGGGTCCGGTCACCTCGCGCCCGTCGAGCGTGACGCGTCCGCTGGTCGGGCGGTCGAGGCCGGCGACGATGCGCAGCAGCGTGGACTTGCCGCAGCCGGAGGGACCGAGGATGGTGACGAAGTCGTTGTTGCCGATGACGAGGTCGGTCGGTTCCAGCGCCCTGGTCGGCGCGTTGCCGTGGCGGGCGGGGAAGGTGCGCGAGACCCGTTCGATCTTGAGGATCGTCATGCGAGCTTCCAGGGAAACAGCCAGGCGTTGAACGCCTTGAACAGGAAGTCCGAGATCAGGCCGATCAATCCGATCACGATGATGCCGAAGATGATCTGGCCGGTGTTGAGCAGCGCCTGGCTGTCGGTGATCATGTGACCGATGCCGGAGGACGAGCCGATCAGCTCGGCGACGATGACGTAGGTCCAGGCCCAGCCAAGCACCAGCCGCAGGATCTCGGCGATCTCGGGCGCCGAGGAGGGCAGCAGCACCCGGCGGATGATGCCGCGGTCGCGAGCGCCCAGCGTATAGGCGGCTTCGACCAGATCGCGCCGCGTGGCGCCGACGGTCACCGCGACCATCAGGATGACCTGGAATACCGAGCCGATGAAGATCACGAGCAGCTTTTGCAGCTCGCCGATGCCCGCCCACAGGATCAGGAGCGGAATGAAGGCGGAGGCAGGAAGATAGCGTGCGAAGGAGACGAACGGCTCGAGGAACGCCTCGACCGGCTTGTAGGCTCCCATCAGCACGCCGAGCGGCACCGCGATGATTGCCGCGAGGGCGAAGCCGCCCACGACGCGCCAGATCGTCATGCCGATGTCGAACAGGAAGCCGTGCTTGGTGAGCAGCTCAACGCCCTCCTGCACCATGGTCAGCGGATTGGCGAGGAACGTCTTCGACACATGGCCGCCGAACGTCGCCCAGGACCAGAAGGCGACGAACAGCACGAAGAACGCGAGGCCGTAGGCCACGCGCTGCCTTGATGTCGTGGGCTCGAGAGGACGCATCAAAATGATCCGGGCGTATCTTATGCGGCGGTCCCGCCCGCTGTGTAGCGAGGCGGGACCGGCCGAAATGGTTGCTGCGTTACTTGATGAAGCTCGCGTCGTAGAGGTCCTCGACCTTCGGCGCGGCCTTGATGATGCCGATCTCGAGCAGGAGGTCGGCGGCCTCCTTGTTGAATGTCAGGAAGTCGCCGGCGAAGAATTTCTGGTTCGCAGCCTTGTCCTGCCAGCGCAGATATTTCGCCGAGTTGCCGAACTGCTCGCCGGTCTGCTTCACGTCCGCGCCCATGATCTCGTAGGACTTGGCCTGGTCCTTGGCGATCATTTCGAGCGCCTCGAAATAGCTGTCGGCGAGCGCCTTGGCGGCCTTGGGATTCTCCGTCAGGAACTTCGGCGTGCAGCCGAAAGTGTCCATGACCATCGGGTAGTCGAGCGTGGTGGCGATGATCTTGCCCTTGTCGGGCGCGGCCCGTACGGTCGACAGGTACGGTTCATAGGTCATCGCGGCATCGTTCTGGCCGGAGACGAAAGCCTGCGCGGCCGCGGCCGGCTCGAGGTTCACGACGGTGACATCCTTCACCGAAAGCCCGTTCTTCTTGAGCATCCAGGCCAGCGCGAAATAGGGCGAGGTGCCGGGTGCGGATGCCGCGACGGTCTTGCCCTTCAGGTCCTTGATCGCGGCGACGTCGTTGCGCACGGCCATGCCGTCGGCGCCATAGCTCTTGTCGAGCTGAAAGATCTGCTTGGTCGCAACACCATTGGCGTTCCAGGAGATCCAGGTCTCGACGGTGGTCGCCGCGCACTGGATGTCGCCGGAGGCGATCGCGAGATGGCGGTCCTTCTGCGGGATCTTCTTGATGGTGACGTCGAGGCCGTTCTTCTTGAAGATGCCGGCCTCCTTCGCCAATGTCAGCGGCGCGAAGCCGGTCCATCCGGAGATGCCGACGCCGACCTTGACGTCGTCGGCGAACGCGGCGGTGGACGCGAGCAACACTGCGATTGCGGGCAATAGCTTGAAGGAACGCATGATTGTCGACCCCTTGAACGATGGATTGAACCCAGTTGATGTCTTCACGTCAGTCGCGGCGGTGCCGCATGAAGCATGTCGGCGGACGATGGCCCATGATGCATTGCATGAAATATGCCGCGCAAGGCGTCCTCAGCCTCCCTTGAAGCGAGCCACCAGGCGGTGCGTCTCGCCTGGATAATGCAGCCGCACCGCCGTCACCGTGCGCGCGCTGCGCCAGGTGTAGCGGTCGATCACGAGGCAGGGCGCGCCGACGGCAATGTCGAGCGCCTTCGCGGTGCGATCGTCTGCAACGATGGCGCTGATCGTGTGCTCGGCTTCGGTCCATGGGACATGGTGAAGCAGCCATGATCCCGGCGGTTCGCGGGCGAAGTCCGCGTCGGCAGCCTCCGGGACCGTGGAGAGATCGATCAGCCTGTCCTCGACAGCGAAGGGCACGTTGTCGGCGCTGTGGCGGCAGGTGATCGCGACCACCTTGCCCGCCGTCTTGACGCCGAGCCGGGCGCGATCGGCCGATGTCGCGGTACGGCGCTGGCATTCGATCAACTCGTAGCCGTAGCCGCGGCCGAGGGCGGTGATCTCGGCGCGAATGTCGGCAATCTTGAGCACCGCCGATTGATGCTGCGGCCGGCGCACGAACGAGCCGGCACGGCGCCGCCGCTCGATCAGGTCGGCCTGTGCCAGCTCCGACAGCGCCTTGTTCACGGTCATGCGCGAGCAGCCGTAGCGAGCGACCAGTTCATGCTCGAACGGAATGCGATGGCCGGGCGGCCACTCGCCGGTCAGGATGCGCTTCTCGATGTCGAGCCGGATCCGCTTGTAAAGCGTCGGCTTGCCGGCTGCATTCGATTTGGGCTGGTCGGAGGCGAGAACTCATGCGACGAGCCTCCGCACGCTGGCATTGAACTGCTCGCGCGCCTTGTCGCGCAGCCGGTGCCGGCCGCCTGCGACCACCTTGTCGCCGCCGGCCCAGACGCAGTCGATCGCGTCGCTGCCGGTTGCAAACAGCCAGCCATCGAGAACCGCATCGCCCGACCGTCCCGCGAGGGACGGATGCGCGGTGTCGAGGCTGACGATGTCGGCGCGCGCGCCGGGCGCGAGCCCGGCCTTGGTCTGTGCCAGAGCTTGCGCGCCGCCAGCCAGTGCCTGGTCGAACAGGGCACGGCCGGTGGATGTGCCCGGACGCCCCGAGAGCACATTGCGCTCGCGGTGTTTCAGCCGCTGACCGTATTCTAGCTGGCGCAGCTCGTCGGCGACGCCGACCAGCACATTGGAATCGGTTCCGATGCCGAACCGGCCGCCCGCGGCGAGGAATTCGCGCGCCGAAAAGATGCCATCGCCGAGGCTTGCTTCGGTGACGGGGCAAAGGCCAGCAACCGCGCCGCTGCGGGCGAGCGCTGTGACTTCCTGCTCCGTCATGTGAGTCGCGTGAATCAGGCACCAGCGCTGATCGACGGGCGCATGGTCGAGCAGCCATTGCACCGGTCGCTGTCCCGACCAGGCGAAGCAATCCTCCACCTCGCGCACCTGTTCGGCGGCGTGGATGTGGATCGGATCCGCCCCGGCCAGCGGGATGATCGCCGCCAGCTCATCCGGCGCCACGGCGCGCAGGCTATGCGGAGCGATGCCGAGGTTGGCGCCGGGTAGATCTCGGATAGCCTCGCGCGAGGCGGTCATCAGCGCGGCGAACTGATCGACCGAACAGATGAAGCGGCGCTGCCCGGCATGCGGTGCCGCGCCGCCGAACGTGCTGTGGGCATAGAGACTCGGCAGCAGCGTGAGCCCGATGCCGGAGGCGCCGGCGGCCTCAGCAATGCGCACGGCCATCTCGGCGAGGTTGGCGTAAGGCGCGCCGTCCCGATCGTGATGCAGATAGTGAAACTCGCCGACACGAGTAAAACCCCTCTCGAGCATTTCGACATAGAGCAGCGTCGCGACAGCCGCGACGTCGTCCGGCGTCATCGCCAGTGCAAAGCGATACATCGTCTCGCGCCAGGTCCAGAAGGTGTCGGTGCTGTCGCCGCGCAGCTCCGCGAGTCCCGCCATGCCGCGCTGGAACGCGTGGCTGTGCAGGCTCGCCAATCCCGGAAACGCGATTTGATGGCGCTCGTCGCCGGCGGCCGGCGCCACGCCCGGCGTCACCGCCGCGATCGCGCCGGCGGCGATCGCCACCTGCACGTCATTGGCCCAGCCCGAGGGCAGGAGCGCCGAGGCGAAATGCAGTCGTGTCATGTTTCCATGCCGGCTGGACAGAACTCCCACACGATTATATGTCTAGACATATAAGTCAAGCATCCCACGAAGGGGCCGTTGCATGGCAGAGCGCTTCGACCGGATTTGGCACAATGCCCGGCTCGCTACGCTACGGGCCGACCGCCCCGATCTCGGCGAGATCGAACAGGGCGTGATCGCCGCGCGCGGCGGCCGCATCATCTATGCCGACATGCAGTCGGATTTTCCCGGGGATGCGGACGCTGTTGAACTGACCGACTGCGGAGGGCGCTGGATCACACCCGGGCTTGTCGACTGCCACACCCACCTCGTTTATGGCGGTGACCGCGCGCACGAATTCGAGTTGCGCCTGAAGGGCGCGAGCTATGAGGAGATCGCGCGTGCCGGTGGCGGCATCGTGTCGACGGTGGCCGCGACGCGCAAGGCGAGCGAGGCCGATCTCGTTGCAAGCGCGCTGCCGCGGCTCGATGCGTTGATCGGCGAGGGCGCGACCACGATCGAGATCAAGTCCGGCTACGGGCTCAATGCCGAGACCGAGATGCGGCAGCTGGCGGCGGCACGCAGCCTCGCCCGCCTGCGGCAGGTCGCGATCCGCACGTCGTTTCTCGGAGCGCATGCGCTGCCGCCAGAGGCCAATGGCGACAAGGACGGTTACATCGATCTGGTCTGCAACGAGATGCTGCCGGCCGTGGCCAAGGCCGGCCTTGCCGATGCCGTCGACGGGTTCATGGAGGGGATCGCGTTTTCCGGAGAGCAGACGGCACGGGTGTTCGAGGCGGCGCGTGCGCTCGGACTGCCCGTCAAGCTGCATGCGGATCAGCTGTCCAATCTCGGCGGCGCGGCGCTGGCCGCAAAATTCTCGGCGCTCTCAGCCGATCATCTCGAGCACACCGACGAAGCTGGCGTCGTGGCGATGGCGAAGGCCGGCACCGTGGCGGTCCTGCTGCCCGGCGCGTTCTATTTCATTCGTGAGACGCACAAGCCGTCGGTCGAGCTGTTTCGTAGCCACGGTGTGAACATGGCGCTTGCGACCGATTGCAATCCGGGCAGCTCGCCGCTCACCTCGCTGCTGCTGGCGATGAACATGGGTGCAACGTTGTTCCGGATGACGGTCGCCGAATGCCTCATAGGGGTGACTCGGGAAGGGGCGCGCGCGCTCGGCATCCTCGGCGAGGCCGGCACGCTGGAGGCCGGCAAATGGTGCGATCTCGCGATCTGGGACATCGAGCGGCCTGCCGAACTGGTCTACCGCATCGGCTTCAATCCGCTGTACCGCCGGGTGTGGAGGGGACGATGACCGATCGGGATGCGCCTGTCGTCGTGACGCCCGGAACCGTCGGCCTCGACGTCCTGGCGCGCGTGCTTGACGGTGCGTCCATCGTGCTCGATCCGTCGTGCTGGCCGCGCGTCGAGGCGGCCGCGGAGATCGTGGCGAAGGCGGCGCAGATCGACATTCCCGTCTACGGCATCAATACCGGTTTCGGGAAGCTGGCATCGACGCGCATCGCGCCTGATCAAACCGCGCTGCTTCAGCGCAACCTCATCCTGTCGCATTGCTGCGGAGTTGGTCCGAACACGCCCGAGCCGATCGTGCGTTTGATGATGGCGTTGAAAGTGATTTCGCTCGGTCGCGGCGCGTCCGGCGTGCGCCGCGAGGTGATCGAGCAGTTGCAGGGCATGCTGGCGCGCGGTGTCTATCCGCTGGTGCCGCAGCAGGGCTCGGTCGGTGCCTCCGGCGACCTGGCGCCGCTCGCTCATATGACCGCAGTCATGATCGGGGAGGGGCAGGCAATCCATGATGGCAAAGTCGTGCCGGGCCGCGAAGCGCTTGCGGTTGCCGGCCTTGCGCCGCTGACGCTCGGCCCCAAGGAGGGGTTGGCGCTGATTAACGGCACGCAATTTTCGACCGCCTACGCCATATCGGGCGTGCTGCGTGCGCATCGCCTGGCGTGCGCCGCGCTGGTGACCGGTGCGCTGTCGGTCGATGCGGCGATGGCCTCCACGGTGCCGTTTCGTCCCGAGATCCAATCCTTGCGCGGCCATGATGGGCAGATCGCTGTGGCCGCGGCCCTGACCGCGCTGCTCGACGGCAGCGACATCAGACAATCGCATCTCGAAGGTGACGAGCGCGTGCAGGATCCTTATTGCTTGCGCTGCCAGCCGCAAGTTGCGGGCGCCGTGCTCGACCTGCTCGCGCAAGCCGCGCGCGGACTGACCGTCGAGGCCAATGCCGTGACCGACAATCCGCTGGTCCTGGTCGAGACCGGCGAGATCGTCTCGGGCGGCAATTTCCACGCCGAGCCGGTGGCGTTCGCTGCCGATCAGATCGCACTGGCGCTCTCCGAGATCGGCGCGATCAGCGAGCGGCGCATTGCGACATTGGTCGATCCCGCGCTGAATTTCGGCCTGCCGCCGTTTCTCACGCCCGATCCCGGCATCAATTCCGGCTTCATGATCGCCGAGGTGACGGCCGCCGCGCTCTATGCCGAGAACAAGCAGCGCGCGCTCGCCTGCTCGATCGATTCGACGCCGACCAGTGCCAACCAGGAAGATCATGTCTCGATGGCAGCGCACGCCGCGCGGCGGCTGTCCGACATGGCCGACAATCTCGCCGCCATTCTCGGCATCGAGCTCCTGGTCGCCGCGCAAGGCATCACGCTGCGCGCGCCGCATGCGACCAGCAGGCCGCTTGCTGCCGTCATCGCCGCATTGCGCGAGCAGGTGCCGGCACTCGCCGCCGACCGCTACATGGCCGACGATCTTGCGCGGGCCGCATCGCTGGTCGAAGCCGACGCGCTGCCTGCCGCTGCGATCGCGGTTCTCTCATCCGACCCGTTTCCAAAACTTGCTTAGCCGACAGGGGCATCCGTCATGAACCGCCGACTGGACAACGACCGCACCATCCGCGCGCCCCGCGGTAGCGACATCAGCGCCAGGAGCTGGTTGACGGAAGCGCCCTTGCGCATGCTGATGAACAATCTCGATCCTGATGTCGCGGAACGCCCGAGCGAGCTCGTCGTCTATGGCGGCATCGGCCGAGCCGCGCGTGACTGGGAGAGCTTCGACCGGATCGTTGCGGCCTTGCGCAAACTCGAAGCCGACCAGACGCTGCTGGTTCAGTCCGGCAAGCCGGTCGGCGTGTTCCGGACCCACGCCGACGCCCCACGGGTGCTGATCGCGAACTCCAACATCGTGCCGCATTGGGCAACGCTCGACCATTTCAACGAGCTCGATCGCAAGGGCCTGATGATGTACGGCCAGATGACGGCGGGCTCCTGGATCTATATCGGCAGCCAGGGCATCGTGCAGGGCACCTACGAGACCTTTGTCGAGGTCGGTCGGCGCCACTATGGCGGCAGCCTGGCCGGCAAATGGATCCTCACCGCCGGCCTTGGCGGCATGGGTGGCGCGCAGCCGCTGGCCGCGACCATGGCCGGTGCTTCGATGCTCGCGATCGAATGCCAGCCCAGCCGCATCGAGATGCGCCTGCGCACCGGCTATCTCGATCGCCAGGCCGCAACGCTCGACGAGGCGCTCGCGATCATTGCTGAAGCGGTCAAAAGCCAGAAGGCGGTCTCGGTCGGCCTGCTCGGCAATGCCGCGGAAATCTTTCCGGAGCTGGTTCGCCGTGGTGTCAAGCCTGACGTCGTCACCGACCAGACCAGCGCGCACGATCCGATCAACGGATACTTGCCGAAAGGCTGGACGCTGGCCGATTGGGAGGCGAAACGCGCTTCCGATCCGAAGGCAGTCGAGCGCGCGTCGAAAACGTCGATGGTCGACCATGTCCAGGCCATGCTGGATTTCCACGCGCAGGGCATTCCGACGCTCGACTACGGCAACAACATCCGCCAGATGGCGCAGGACATGGGCCTGAAGAATGCCTTCGATTTCCCCGGCTTCGTACCTGCCTATATCCGCCCCTTGTTCTGCCGCGGCATCGGACCGTTCCGCTGGGCTGCGCTCTCGGGCGATCCCGAGGACATCTTCAGGACCGATGCCAAGGTCAAGGAGCTGATGCCCGACGACAGGCATCTGCACAATTGGCTCGACATGGCCAAGGAACGCATCAAGTTCCAGGGACTGCCGGCGCGGATCTGCTGGGTCGGACTCGGTGATCGCCATCGCCTCGGCCTCGCCTTCAACGAGATGGTGGCGCGGGGCGAACTGAAAGCCCCCATCGTGATCGGCCGCGATCATCTCGACAGCGGTTCGGTCGCCAGCCCCAACCGCGAGACCGAGGCGATGAAGGACGGCTCGGACGCCGTGTCCGACTGGCCCCTGCTCAACGCGCTGCTCAATTGCGCCAGCGGCGCGACCTGGGTATCGCTGCATCATGGCGGCGGCGTCGGCATCGGCTATTCGCAGCATGCCGGCATGGTGATCGTGGCCGACGGCACGCCGGAAGCTGCCAGGCGCATCGAGCGCGTGCTCTGGAACGACCCGGCCAGCGGCGTCATGCGCCACGCCGACGCGGGCTACGACACGGCGATCGAATGCGCACGCGCCAACGGGCTCGATCTGCCCAGCCTGCGCTGATGGGATCCCCCTGATCGGGAGTTGTTCGTGGTTCAGCGGCATCTCGCGATCGGGATGCAGGTTAACGAGCAATCTCGTCGCAGCTCTCTCAACCTTCCGGTTGATGGACGCGCGGTGACCGGGCCGGACATGCCTTGATACGGGAAATCGGCGGTGCAGCTACCGGAGATAGGTGGTCCGTCGAGCGCTGCGCCTGTGATCCGTCGCGGATGACACAAGTCTGCCTGCTTTCGCGTCAGCTTCGCCGACAGGATGAGCGGCCAGGGTCCTTGTCTCGCGGCAGATGGCATGCAATCTTCCGCAGCCGGCAATGCTGTTCGAGAGCAACAAGAACAATAATCCCTCTCGTCCCTCCAATTCTGTCGAGGGCCTGATCATGTCGAACCTTACCCAAACGACATCCGCTCCGTGGCGGATAGGAGTGCTGTTCTCGCGAACCGGCTTCATGTCGGTCATCGAGGAGACCCAGTATCAGGGCACGCAACTCGCGATCGAAGAGGTGAATGAAGCGGGCGGCGTCTGCGGCCGCGAGCTGGTTCCCGTTGCCTACGACCCCGGATCGGACTCGGCCGCCTATGGTCACTACGCCAAGCGGCTGATGATCGAGGATCAGGTCAGCACGATCTTCGGCTGCTACACCTCGTCGAGCCGCAAGGAGGTGATGCCGGTGGTCGAGCGGCTGAACGGTCTGCTCTGGTATCCGACGCTTTACGAAGGGTTCGAGGCGTCGCCCAACGTCATCTACACCGGCGCCTCGCCGAACCAGAACAGCCTCGCGCTGTGCCGCTATTTGATGGATACGTTCGGCACACGGTTCTATTTCGTGGGGTCGGACTACATCTATCCGCGCGAGTCCAACCGGGTGATGCGGGAGCTGCTCAAGAGCAATGGCGGCTCGGTCGTTGGCGAGCGCTATGTCAATGTCTATGCGCGCTGGCAGGATTTTGTGCCGATCATCCAGGATATCAAGCGTGTCAGGCCCGACGTGATCTTCTCGACCGTCGTCGGGGAGGGCACGGTGTTCCTCTATCAGGCTTATGCCAATGTCGGGCTCGATCCAAAGCAGGTGCCGATCGCCAGCCTGACCACGACGGAAGCGGAAATCGCCGCCATGGGCTTCGACGTCGGCGAGGGACACGTCACGGCGGCATCGTACTTCCAGGGCGTCGAGGGCAGCGCCAACAATGCGTTTGTGCAGCGCTTCAAGAAGCGGTTCGGCGCCGATATCTCGACCAATATGTGCGCCGAGGCGTCGTACTTCCAGCTGCATCTGTTCGCCAAGGCGCTCGAGCAGGTCAATTCACTCGACACCGAAGTGCTCCGCTCGATGGTGTTCGGCACCAGCTTTGATGCACCGCAAGGTGCAGTCACCGTCAACCCGATGTCGGGTCATACCGACCTCTGGACCCGCATCGGGCGCGCCAACCGCCAGGGACAGTTCGATGTCGTCAGCCAGTCGAAGGAGCCGGTGCATGCGGATCCGTTCCTGATCGGATATGGTCGTGCAACGCAAACAGGAAGCGTCCAATGAACGAAATGTCGCGTAAGCCGTCGCTGAGCCGAGACGTCGGCGGACGCAAGACCATGGTTCAGGAACTTGCCGATTTGTCGGCGGTGGTGGTCGCGCCGGTCGACGATCAGGTCGGCATGTTGCTGCGCGAGTTGCAGCGGTTCCGGATGCGGGTGCGGCAGGTCTGGCCGATGCCCGAGAGCGTGCCGGCCGATGCCGACGTGGTGTACTGCGAATATTCTCCTGACCTGGCGCGGCGCCTGCCGTGGATTCCCGGCGACGCGCGCTCGGCGCTGGTTGTGATCCTGCCGGCGACGGAAACCGTTCACGCCGATGCGCTATGTCATGCGACGCCGAACGCCGTGCTGCCGCGGCCGTTCACGCAAAATGCCGTGTTGTCGAGCCTCGTGCTGGCGCGCAGTCAATTTGGTTATGAACGGCGGCTTCGCAGCAAGATCGAGAAGCTCGATGACAATCTGCGCTCGATGCGCACGGTGGAGCGCGCCAAGGCGATCCTGATGGCGACGCGGCAGATGCCGGAAACCGAAGCCTATGGCTTCATCAGACGACAGGCGATGGATCGTCGCGTGTCGGCAAGTGCAGTCGCCGCGGCGATTGTTGACTCGTTCGAACTGCTTGGCTACGATCATCAACAGTAAGCCCCAATAGCGGGGCCGGCGGCGACAGCGCCGCCTTCGACACAACCGGCAACAAAGCCCTCCCAATGCTCGCGTAAGCGCGCATCGGGAGGGCTTTTTGTTTTTTCAGTCCTGAAGGGAGCGAGGGATGAGCATTTCACGGCGGACTTTGCTGAGGAATACCGCGGCGCTTGGCGCGTTTGCCGGCGCCGGACTGCCGCACATCTGGATCAAGAACGCCGACCTCGCTTTTGCCGCTGGCGGCGAGATCAAGGTCGGCGTGCTGTTCTCGCTGACGGGAACGACCGCGATCATCGAGGAATCGCTCAACAAGGCGACTCTGCTCGCCATCGAGGAGATCAACGCCGCAGGTGGCATCAAGGGCAGCAAGATCGTGCCGATCGTCGAGGACCCCGCGTCCGATCCGGCGACGTTCTCGGAGAAGGCTCGCAAGCTCGTCGTCGGCGACAAATGCGTCAGCGTGTTCGGCTCCTACACCTCGGCGAGCCGCAAGGCGGTGCTCCCGGTGTTCGAGCGGCAGAACAATCTCTATTGGTATCCGACGCTCTATGAAGGCCGCGAGTGCTCGAATAACGTCATCTACACCGGCGCGGCGCCGAACCAGCAGCAGGACGAGTTCGTGCCCTGGCTGGTCAAGAAGTTCGGCAAAAAGTTCTACCTGATCGGCTCCAACTACATCTATCCGAAGGAAGAGAATAACTACTGCAAGAAGCTGCTTGAGAAACTCGGCGGCGAGGTCGTGGCGGAAGAATATGTGCCGCTCGGCCATTCCGAATTCTCTTCCGTCATCAACAAGATCCGCTCGACGCAGCCGAACGTGATCTTTTCCACCGTGGTCGGCGATTCCGTGGTCGCGCTGCATCGTCAGTACAAGGCGGCCGGCCTCGATCCCGAGAAGATGCCGATGGCGAGTCTCACGACCTCCGAGAACGAAGTCGCTGCGATGGGCGGCGAGGCGGCCGCCGGTCACTTCACCTCGGCGCCTTACTTCATGGTGCACAAGTCGCCGGAGAACGAGAAGTTCGTCGAGGCCTACAAGAAGCGTTGGGGCGCCGACAAGGTGACGCATTTCGTGTCGGAGGCCTGCTACTTCCAGACCTACCTGTTCAAGCAGGCGGTCGAGAAGCTCGCGACCAGCGATCTCACGCCCCCGAACATACGCGACGCGGTCAAGGGCCAGGAAGTGATTGCACCGCAGGGCAAGGTCCGGATCGAGCCGGAGAACCTGCACACCTGGTTGTGGCCCAAGATCGCGCAGGCGAAGTCGAACGGACAGTTCGAGATTCTGGTCGAGGCCAAGGAGTGGCTGAAGCCGGTGCCTTACGCGGCCTATCCCGGACAGTCATGCACCGAGAAGGGCCTGGTCGAGAAGAGCTGACGACGGGGGCTGACGAAGGCCGTCGGCGTGCGGCGCCGGCGGCCAGCGTCCCGAAACGAATGCTGCCTGTCGCTCGAACGGGCGCGAGGGGCAGGGCGCACAACGCGAACATCGAAAGCGGATCCCGACGTGGACCAATTCATCGAACAAATCGTCACCGGCCTCAGCATCGGATCGATCCTGCTGCTGGTCGCGCTAGGCCTGTCGATCATCTACGGCTCGATGGGCATCATCAATCTCGCCCATGGCGAGTTCGTGATGCTGGGCGCTTACGCGGCCTGGGTGTTCCATACCTATCTCGGGCTCGGCCTGCTCGCGAGCCTGGTGCCGATCTTCTTCGTGGTCGCCGTGTTCGGCTGGGTCATCGAGCGCTATGTCCTGAGCCTGCTCAACAACCGGCCGCTGGATACGATCCTTGCGACCTGGGGCGTCGGCATCATGCTGCAGCAGGCGGTGCGGCTGATGGTTGGCAGCGAACTGCGCTACGTGCAACTGCCGCCGGCGCTGTCCGACAGCATGGACGTGTTTGGCATCTCGGTATCGTCCTATCGGGTGTTCCTGTTCGTGGTGTCGATCGCACTGTTCGTGGCGACCTGGTTGCTGATGAATCGCACCACGGTCGGAATGAAGCTACGCGCGATCATCCAGGACCGTTCCGTCGCTGCCTCGTTCGGCATCAACGCCAAACGGGTCTATGCGCTGACTTTCGCCTATGGCGCCGGACTGGCGGGCCTGGCCGGCGCGCTGGTGTCGCCGCTGAAGAGCGTGTCGCCCGATATGGGCACCGGCTATGTGGTCGATGCCTTCATGGTGGTGGTGCTCGGCGGCGTGCAGAGCCTCGCCGGCACCGTGGCGAGCGCCTTCATCCTCGGCGAGCTCTCCGGCGGCATTGCCTTCCTGCAGAACGACACGGTGGCCAAGGCGATCGTGCTGCTCGCCATCGTCGTGCTCATCCGTTTCCGCCCCGAGGGGCTCTTCACCGCACGCGTGCGGGCCTGAGACAGATCGCTCATCTATGCCGTCGCATGTTCCCAACTCCAGCGGATTGCAGCGCCTGATCGCGCAGCTTGCGCCTCTGCTGATCGTCTGCGCCGTGGTGTTCGCGCTGCCGGTGCTGCTCAACAACGACTTCCTGCTCAACAAGGTCGCGCGTTATCTGGTGCTGGGGATTCTCACGGTGTCGCTCGGGCTGTCCTGGGGATTCGGCGGCATCCTGAACCTCGGCCAGGCGATGAGCTTCGGGCTCGGCTCCTACGCCATGGCGATGGCGCTCAAGCTCAAGACCGTGCCGGTGCATACCGGAGCGAGCGGACTGCCGGACTTCATGGTCTGGAACAATGTCCAGCATTTGCCGTGGTTCTGGGAGCCCTTCCGGTCGCTGACCTTCGCGATCGCCGCGGGCCTGATCGTGCCGGCGCTGGTTGCGGCGGCGCTCGGCTGGTTCATGTTCCGGGGGCGCGTCACCGGCGTCTATGTCTCGATCATCACGCTCGCCACCATGGTGGTGATCAATCTCGTGATCATCGACCAGCAGAGCTACACCGGCGGCTTCAACGGCATCACCGATCTCGCCCAGCTCGAGATCTTCGGCGTCGCGTTCGATGCTTATGGCCGCGCAACCTACTATCTCGTGGCCAGTTGTGTCCTGCTCAGCCTGCTTGTCGCCTTTGCCTTCACAAGAACCAAGGCCGGCCTGATTGTACAGGCGATCCGCGACCATGAGAGCCGGGTGCGCTACTTCGGCTATGACGTCGCGCTTTACCAGATCTTCGTGTTCGCGCTGTCGGCGGCGATCGCGGGCCTTGCCGGCATGCTCTACACGGTGGTGATGGAGTTTGCCTCGCCGACCTTCCTCGGCGTGCAGCTCTCGCTTTCGGTGGTGGTGTGGTGCGCGGTCGGCGGCCGGCAGAGCCTGGTCGGTGCGTTCCTTGGCGCGGTGCTGGTGGCGGGCATGCAGGGCGCGCTGTCGGAGTCCGCAGCATTCCTGGAGACCTGGACGCTGGTGATGGGCGCGCTGTTCGTGCTCGTGGTGCTGTTCCTGCCGAAGGGGCTCGCCGGCCTTGCGCAGGTCGTGCTGCGCTGGATCGCGCTGCGGCGGCACGCTGCCGCGGGCGGCGTGGCGCAAGGCGTCGGCCAGACGGAGGGCAGCACATGAGCTCCCATCTCGATCTACGCGATGTCTCGGTCAGCTTCAACGGCTTCAAGGCGCTCAACAGTCTCAATATGAGCGTGCGCAAGGGCGAGCTGCGCTGCTTGATCGGGCCGAACGGGGCCGGCAAGACCACGGCGCTGGACATCATCTGCGGCAAGGTCAAGCCGAGCGCCGGCACAGTGAGCTTCGATGGCACCGCGCTGCAGGACCTCGAGGAATACGAAATCGCCCGCGCCGGCGTCGGCCGCAAATTCCAGGTGCCGAGCGTGTTCCGCGAGCTCACGGTCAGCGAGAACCTTGAAGTGGCGCGAGCGCGTCGCACCTCCGTGCTTGGCAATTTGCGCTGGAATATCGGCAATTCAGGACGCGAGCATGTCGAGCGTCTGGCCGAGCTGGTCGGGCTCACCGAGCAGCTCGACCGGCCGGCCGCCTATCTGTCGCACGGTCAGACCCAGTGGCTGGAGATCGGCATGCTGGTCGCCCAAGACGCCGAGCTGATCCTGATGGACGAGCCCACCGCGGGCATGACGGCGCAGGAAACCCGCAAGACCGCCGAACTGTTCGCACGGCTGAAGGGCAAGCACACGCTGATCGTGGTCGAGCACGACATGGGCTTCGTCAAGGCGATCGGCGACATCATCTCCGTGATGCATATGGGCCAGATGCTGGCCGAGGGCACCGCGGCGGAAGTGGAAGCGCATCCGGAAGTGCGCCGCGCCTATCTCGGATCGGGAGGCATCAGCCATGCTTGAGCTGACCGACGTCGACGCCTTCTACGGCAACAGCCGCGCCCTGCAGGGCATCAACCTGATGGTTGGCAATGGCGAATTCCTCTCGGTGCTCGGCCGCAACGGCGTCGGCAAGACCACGCTGATGCGCAGCATCCTCGGCCTGATGGACCGGTGCACCGGACGGCTGTCGCTCGACGGCGCCGACATCTCGCCGCTGCGGACCTATCAGCGCGCCAAGGCCGGTATTGCCTACGTACCACAGGGCCGCGGGATTCTGCCGCGCTTCACCGTGCGGGAGAACCTGACGCTCGGAACCTTCGCGGCGAAATCGGCCAACGGAATCGAGGAATGGGTGCTCGAGCTGTTTCCGGTCCTCAAGGATTTTCTCAATCGCTATGGCGGCAATCTCTCCGGCGGCCAGCAGCAGCAGCTTGCGATCGCGCGTGCGCTGCTGGCCAAGCCCAAGGTGATCCTGCTGGACGAGCCGACCGAGGGTATCCAGCCAAACATCGTCGAGCAGATCGAGGACGTGATCGTCAGTCTCAATCGCGAGCGCGGCATCACGGTCGTGCTGGTCGAACAGAATGTCGCGTTCGCGCGGCGCGCGTCTCACCGCTTCGCGCTGCTCGAAAAGGGACGCGTCGTCGCCAAGGGCGCGATCGGTGAGCTCACCGATGATCTCATCCAGCTGCACATGGCCGTGTAGCGGGACTTATCGTTCAGGAAAGGGAGTCGAGACATGTTGCATGGAGACATATCGAGCAGCAACGACACGGTCGGCGTTGCAGTGGTCAATTACAAGATGCCCCGGCTGCATACCAAGGCCGAGGTGCTCGATAACGCCCGCAAGATCGCCGACATGATCGTTGGCATGAAGCTCGGCCTGCCCGGCATGGACCTCGTGATCTTCCCGGAATATTCCACGCAAGGCATCATGTACGACTCCAAGGAGATGTACGAAACGGCATCCATGGTGCCAGGCGAGGAAACCGCGATCTTCGCCGAGGCCTGCCGCAAGGCCAAGGTGTGGGGCGTATTCTCGCTGACCGGCGAGCGCCACGAGGAGCATCCGCACAAGGCGCCCTACAACACCTTGATCCTGATGAACGACAAGGGCGAGATCGTGCAGAAGTACCGCAAGATCATGCCCTGGGTGCCGATCGAGGGCTGGTATCCCGGCAATTGCACCTATGTGTCCGAGGGGCCGAAAGGGCTCAAGGTCAGCCTGATCATCTGCGACGACGGCAATTATCCGGAGATCTGGCGCGACTGCGCCATGAAGGGCGCCGAGCTGATCGTGCGTTGCCAGGGCTACATGTATCCGGCCAAGGAGCAGCAGGTCATGATCTCCAAGGCCATGGCGTGGGCCAACAACGTCTATGTCGCCGTCGCCAATGCCGCCGGCTTCGACGGCGTCTATTCCTACTTCGGCCATTCCGCGATCATCGGCTTCGACGGCCGCACCCTCGGCGAGTGCGGTACCGAGGAGGATTACGGCATCCAATACGCCCAGCTCTCGGTGTCGCTCATCCGCGATGCGCGCCGCAACGGCCAGTCGCAGAATCATCTCTACAAGCTGGTCCACCGCGGCTACACCGGCATGATCAATTCCGGCGACAGCGATCGCGGCCACGCGGTCTGCCCCTACACCTTCTATAAGAACTGGATCACCGACCCCGAGGGGACACGGGAAATGGTCGAGGCCATGACCCGTCCGACCGTCGGAACCGACGAATGCCCGATCGAGGGCATTCCGAACCAGAAAGTCGCACATCGTTGAGTGACATCGATGATCGGCGCCGGCGCGATGTTTCGCGCCGGCGTGGTTCGATGCAACGGCGGACACTTCCTCGCGAAGGAAACAGGGGGACATCATGAGCGGCCAATCGAATAGCGGGCTGGTTCAGCAGACCGAAGGGCAGATCGACGATCTTCTCGGCCATGAATTCGAGCACGAGCCGGTGCCGATGAGCGCCCGGCGCAGCGCCTTCTCGGTCACGATGGTATGGCTGGGCTTTCCGATGATCATCACCGGCGCGATGACCGGATCGCTGCTGGTGCTGGGTATGGGATTTAAGAATGCGCTGGTGGCGATGATCGTCGGCAATCTGATCATGTTCGCCTATGTCGGCGCGCTCGGCCTGATCGGCACGAGGCGAGGCATGAACTTCGCGTTGATCGCCAGCATCGTGTTCGGAAAGAAGGGCTATGTGCTGGCGTCGGGCCTGCTGTCGACGCTGCTGCTCGGCTGGTATGCGGTGCAGACCGGCATCACCGGCGCATTGATCTCCTCGACTTACGGCCTCAACTATGTGGCGATGACCATCGTCGCGGGCGTGCTCTATATCGGGATTACCTTCGTCGGCGTGAAGGGATTGCACTGGATCGGGCTGGCGTCAGTGCCGATGTTTGTCGTGCTCGGCCTCTGGGTCGCGGCCGATGCCGCCTCGACCACGACGTCGGCGGCGATCTTCGGCTATACCGGCAATAATGGCGTCGCCAGCATGTCGATGGGCGTCGGGTTTACGGTGGTGCTCGCGCTGTTCATCGACGCAGGCACGGTGACGGCGGACTTCAATCGCTGGGCGCCGAGCACGCGGTCCTCGCTGTTCGCCACGTTCAGCGCGTTTCCGTTCGCCAATCTGGTGGCAATGCTGGTCGGCGGCGTGATGACGGCGGCGCTCGCCGTGCCGAACGCCAACCCGTTCGGTGTCGACAACATGTTCGGCTACATGAACGGCAAGCAGCTCACCTGGCTGAGCATCCTCGCGTTCATCTTCCTCTATGCCAATCTCGGCTCGGTCTGCTCGCATTGCCTGTACAACGCAGCCACCGGCTGGTCGCGCATCCTCGGGACCAATATGCGGCTCATGGCGGTGGTGCTCGGCGCGCTTGGCATCCTGGTCGCTGCCGGCAATGTCTGGGCGTTCTTCATCCAGTGGCTGTCGCTGCTCGGCATCCTGGTGCCGCCGATCGGCGCGATCATCCTGGTCGATCAGTACCTGCTGCGAGCCGAGGCGCGCGCGGACGTCGACTGGCGTGCGAAGCCGTTCATCGCCTGGGGCATCGGGTCGCTGTGTGCCTTTGCGGTTGAAAACCTGATGCCGGGACTGTCCACTGCGATCTCCGCCGCGGTGGTCGCAGGCATTGTGTACGGGGCGATTGCACGGGTGGAGTCTTCCACGGAAAAGGTGGCGCGTCCGGCGTAAGCGATCAGCTCGATCAAGCAAGAAGGGTATATCAATGAGCGTCGACTATCAGATCCATGATCTCGGCAATTTGACCTTGCAGCGCGGCGCGACCATTCGCGATTGCAAGCTCGCGTACAAGACCTATGGCCAGCTCAACGCGGCCAAGGACAACGTCATCGTCTATCCGACCTGGTACTCCGGCCAGCACTACGACAATGAATGGCTGATCGGACCGGGCAGGGCGCTCGATCCGGCAAAGTACTTCATCATCATTCCGAACATGCTCGGCAATGGGCTGTCGTCGTCGCCGAGCAACACGCCGGAACCGTATAATGGACCGCGTTTCCCACAGGTGACGGCCTATGACAATGTGCGCGCCCAGCACCGGCTGGTGACCGAGAAATTCGGCATCAAGCACATCCGTCTCGTCGTCGGCTGGTCGATGGGCGCGTTGCAGACGTTCCATTGGGGCGCGCTCTATCCGGACATGATGGACCTCTTGGCGCCGTTCTGCGGCTCGGCCAAATGCTCGCGCCACAACTTCGTGTTCCTCGAAGGCGTGAAGGCGGCACTCACGGCGGATGCTGCGTGGAAGGAGGGCTGGTACACCGACAAGCCGGCCCGCGGCCTGCGCGCCGCGGCGCGTGTCTATGCCGGCTGGGGCTTTTCGCAGGCCTTCTATCGCGAGCAACTCGACATCAAGACGCTGGGCTATTCGTCGCTGGAGGATTTCCTGGTGGCGTTCTGGGAAGGCTTCTTCCTGCCGAAGGATCCCAACAACCTGCTAACCATGCTGTGGACCTGGCAGCACGGCGACATCAGCGACAACGAAATCTATAACGGCGACTTCAAGGCCGCGCTGCGGGCGATCAAGGCCAAGGCCTATGTCATGCCGGGTCAGACCGATCTCTATTTCCCGCCGGAGGACAGCAAGTTCGAGGTCGAGAACATGCCGAACGCCAAGTTCGTGCCGGTACCGTCGATCTGGGGCCACTTCGCCGGCGGGCCGGGGACCAATCCGGTCGATGTCGACTTCATCGACAGCAAGCTCAAGGAGCTGCTCGCATCGTGATATCGACCGGTTGCGAACGGCTGCCTGCGCGATCATGGGAGGCGTGAGCTTGTCCAATCCCGCTTTGCTGCTTGACCAGTACCGCATCCGGGAAGAACCCTATTACCGGCCGCTCAAGGATGAGATCGAACTGTTCGGTGCAGCCTATGCCAGCCGCATGCCGGTGATGCTGAAAGGCCCCACCGGCTGCGGCAAGACCCGCTTCATCGAATATATGGCGTGGCGGCTCGGCCGCCCGCTGATCACGGTCGCCTGCCACGAGGACATGACGGCGGCGGATCTGGTGGGGCGCTGGTTGCTCGATGCGGAGGGCACGGTGTGGAGCGACGGGCCGCTCACGACCGCCGTGCGTCTTGGCGCGATCTGTTACCTCGATGAGATCGTCGAGGCGCGCCAGGACACGACGGTCGTGATCCATCCCTTGACCGACGATCGTCGTGTGCTGCCGCTGGAAAAGCGTGGTGAATTGATCCACGCCCATTCCGACTTCCAGCTCGTGATCTCCTACAATCCGGGCTACCAGAGCGCGATCAAGGACCTCAAGGAATCCACCAAGCAGCGCTTCGCGGCGCTGGATTTCGGCTATCCGGACCGGCCAGCCGAGACCGAGGTGGTGTCGCGCGAAGCCGGTATCGAGCCGAACCTCGCTGATCTCCTGGTGAAGATCGCCCAGCACAGCCGCAACCTGAAGGGTCAGGGGCTCGACGAAGGCGCCTCGACCCGGATGCTGGTCAATGCCGGCCGCCTGATCGGATGCGGCATCAGCCTCGAAAAGGCCTGCGAGACTACGATCGTCGTTCCCTTGACCGATGATGCGGACACCAGGAACACGTTGCGCGACGTGATCTCGGCCTGTGGGTAAGTGGAAGATTGCAGGTGGCGGTCGCGCAAATCAGTTCGCTCGATAGCTTCCGGTCCGGACGTCGGCTTGCGGCCCTCTTGCGCGGCCATGACGATGTAGCTGCGGCCGTGCAGGCGGCGCGGGCTGCCCTGCAGCGAACTGGTTGGTTCGATGATCTGGCGGTCTGGGACGATGCCGCGCACGCCCTGTTCGAGGCCAATCTCGGTCAAGCCGTGGTGCAGGGCTTTCTGCGTCTATCGGAGCAATGGCCGCCGCAGCGATCGGCCGATGATCTGATCGCGATCGGCCGCGCGGTCCGGAACATCGGCTGCAGTGCCGGAAGCCGCGTCGCCCATGCGTTGCTGAGCGAATTGTCCAAGGTGCTGCCGCGGCTTGCAGGTGCAGGAGAACTCGCCGCGGTTCTCGCCGCGCTCGACCAACTGGCAGCTAGCGGTCCGGAGTTGGCGGGCCTCGCGATCGGCCGGCTGGGGCAGTTTCTGGCGCATGCCGGCGGCGAGGAGTTTGCGGCGTGGGTCTCCACTGGCTTGCGCGCCAGTGGCGGTCGCGCATCGCGCCGCCGCGCCTATTTCGCGCTCGACGATCAGCTTTCGGCGCAGCTGTTCGCAGCCGGCCGGAGCGGGGATGATTTCGCGCGGCTGGAGAAGCGCCTCGCTGCAACCACGATTGCGTTGTGGAACAGAAAGCCGCGTTTCCGCAAGCTTGCCGTTGCACCGACGCCGGTGCCGCGGCGGACCTCACTTGCCGCCGGCCTCATCGGTCTTCCGCAGACCTTTCCCGGCTTCGAAGGCGAGGCAGCGGAGGCCGTCTATCTCGCGGCGGTCGCGCATGCCGGCGCGCATCTGGTGCACTCCACCGCCCGCTTTCCGGTGGGGCGACTGAAGGCGCTGCAGATCGCGCTGGTCTCGCTGATCGAGGATGCCCGGGTCGAGACGCTGGCGCTTCGCGAGATGCCCGGGCTGCGCCGGCTGTGGCTGCCATTTCACAGCGCGACGCCAGCCGGCCAGGCAACCGCAGCCGGACTGATGATGCGGCTGGCGCGGGCGCTGGTCGATCCCGATTATCAGGATCCGGATGCCTGGGTGACCAAGGGACGTCAGCTGTTTGCCGCCGCCGCCGGCCGCTGGACCGATCCCGCCATCAGCCGCGAGATCGGTGGCTTGCTCGGCAACGACATCGGGCAGATGCGGCTGCAGTTCAACGCCAAGAGCTACGTCGTCGAACCCGCCTATCGCGACGATAATCTGGCGCTGTGGGATTTCGGCGACCAGCCGGACAGTCCGGCCGAGACGATCGAGCTTGCCGTCGATTCCGTACGGATCGAGCGACGCGACGATGCGGGTGGCCAATCGGCCGACGACGACGCCAAGCCGGATGAGACGCTGCGCGCGAAGGCCGCCGCGGTCACGCTGCTGGACGGGTTTCCAGTCGCGACCTATCCGGAATGGGACTACGCGGCGCGTACCGAGCGGCCGGACTGGACCACGATTCTGGAAGCTGATGCCGCCGTTTCCGCGCAGCCCTTCGATTCCTCGACGGACGCCGAGGCGATGCGCTGGATCACGGAGTTGACACGCGACGCGTCGATCGGCCGCCGGATCAGACACAAGGGCCAGCGCGACGGCGACGCGCTCGACATTGACGCGGCGATCGCCCTGACGATCGAGCGGCGCACCGGCAACATCAGCGAGCCCAGGGTCTACCAGCGCGATGCGCCGGGACCGCGCGATCTCGCCATCCTGCTGCTGCTGGATCTGTCGCAATCGACCGCCGACCGTGACCGCCGCGGCCGGACGGTCCTCGACGTCGAACGCAAGGCGGCCGCGATCATGGCGGCGGCGGTCGAGGCCGCCAACGATTCGATCGCGGTGCACGGCTTCAGCTCCGACGGCCGCGAGCGCGTGCGCTACCTGCGCATCAAGGGCTTTGCGGAGCCGATGGACGCCGTGGTTCGCGCACGTCTTGCGGGCCTGGGCAGCAGCCATTCCACCCGGCTGGGTGCAGCATTGCGCCATGCCGGCGGCTACCTCGCGGAACGACGGGCGTTCCGGAAGGTGCTGCTGGTTCTGACCGACGGCGAGCCGTCCGACGTCGACGTGCCGGATGCGCAATATCTCGTCGAGGACGCGCGCCGGGCCGCCCAGCAGCTGCGGCGGCGCGGCACCGATATCTTTGCCTTTGGCATCGGTGAGCACAGGTTTCCCCAGCTCGATCGGATTTTCGGCGAGCGCTATGCGCTCCGCGTGCCGCGCATCGAGGCGTTGCCGCAACGGGTGATGCAGCTCTACGCGGAACTGAAGAAATAGTCGCAGGAGCTATCCGGTTGCCCGGGGCAGGGAGCCCTTTGCGGTGATCTCCGCCGAGAGTTCCTCGATCGTCTTGCGCTGCTCCATGGCGGCGCGGCGGATCAGCGCAAACGCAGCCGGCTCGGCCAGTGCATGGGTGTGCATGACCTGAAGGACCGCGGCAAGCACGACGCGGCGGGATCGCAGCCGCTGCTCCAGCTTGAGCACCTGCTGCTTCAGCTCGCTGGTGCGCTCGCTTCGCTCGAAGGCCAGGACGAGCGCGGCATAGATGCCGGCCGAGCGCAGCGGCTTCACCAGGAATGACGCCGGATCGAGGTCGAGCACGAGCTTCAGGCGGCTCGGCGTCTCGGTGCCGAGCAGGGCGATGACCGGGCTTCGTCCAAGCGACGCCCGCTGTGCCGGCGAGGTGAGCGGCAGGAACTCGTCATCGATCAGCGTCACGTCTGGGCGGCAGTCGATATTGGCGCCGGGCTCCCATGTGACGATCTCGATTCCGAGGCGCTCGAACTGGCGCCTGACGATCGAGGCATCGCGCTCATCCTTGATGGCGACGAGCGCCTTGCGCCCGCGCAGCGAAAATGACGACGGTTTGCTCATTTCACGACCCGCAAATGCGGCGCATTCGGCAACGTTCCATCCCTTGCCGGGCTGGCGGCGATGTCGAGCTGCGTCAGATAAGGATCCGGTCTAACCGGCGCTTCAGCTTCCCAGAAGATGTCAAACTGTCCTTCGGCGTTCGAGACGGCCAGCCGCGGCGTCAGGACGCAGTGGTTGTTGCTGCCGTCGATCCAGACCGGACCTTGCGGCGAATTGTAGCGATGGCCGGCGGCGGCGCGCCGCACCTCGCCGATATCGGATGTGCCGGCGCGCTGCAGCGCGCGGGCCAGCAGATAGACCGCGACATAGGCGGATTGCCCGTCGACGGACGGGCTGCTGTGCTCGCCGTAGCGCGCCTTCCAGCGCGCCACGAAGGCCCGGTTCTCGGGCAGGCGAATGCTTTCGAAATAGGCCGACGAGGTGATGCATCCGGCCGATGCGGGACCCGCGATCTTGAGCTCGGGCTCGCACAGGCTGCAGCTCAGCATCGGGATGTCGAGGCCGGCCGCGGCAGTCGCCGCATGAAAGGCGCGGATGAAGTCATAACTCGAACTGCCGACCAAGGTGTTGAAGACGACCGGCGGCCGGCGCCGCACGATCTCGTCCACGATGTGCGTGACCGCGCTCTCACCGAGTTCGAGCAGGCGTTCGGCGAGAATGCGTCCTTTGGCCGCCGTCACCAGCTCGCGGGTGACGCGATTGGTTTCCCAGGTCCAGACGTAGTTGGAGCCGACACAGAAGATCTCGCGCGACAGATTATCGAGCACGTAACGCACCAGTGGCAGCACGTTGTGATTGGGTGAGGCGCCGACATAGATGACGTTGTCGGAGCATTCGAACCCCTCGTAGCGCGCCGGATACCAGAGCAGGCGGTCGGTACGCTCGACGATCGGCAGCACCTGCTTGCGCGAGGCTGAGGTGTAGCAGCCGATGATGTGCTCAACGCCGACGTTGCGAATGAGGTCGTCGCAGACCGTGTGGTACTCCGAAATGATTCCGCGGGGATCGCGGACATGCGCAGATATCGCGAAGTCGAATTCGTCCTGATTGTTGATTTCGTCGACCGCCATCATGGCGCTCTTCAGGATCTCGCGTCCCATGGCCTGATAGGGCCCGTGCTGCGAGCAGATGATGCCAATTGGAATGGAGGGCTTGGTCATTGAGTACTTTCGGCGGCGCAACGCATCAAGGAAATCATCTTCGCAGAGGTCGGTGCAAGAGGTCATGCCGATTTGCTGCGCATGCACCTCGCGAAATTTGTGCAGCCAGCCTCGTTGACAACGCGCTGCACACCTCCTTAGAATTTTCTCCTACAGGGTTTCCTGTCGAACCTTGCGTGCGTCGATTTGGCCGATGACGTCCCGATCGCCGCGCAGAGTGCTCCGTTCGACTCCGGACCCATGCGATAGTTCATAGCCGCGGCATTTGGGCCATTCGTCACCTTCGTTTCGGAGGGGCGGGTGGCTTTTTGCTTTTGCCGCTAAACAAATTGGCGACACGTCCGTGCCGCCAAGCCGGAGGCGCATGCGCGGTGATGGGCAGTGCCTGCGCTTGCGTCATGTCAAGTGCGGGGATGAGAAACGATGCCGACGACGGATCTTCACTATCTCGGGCTCATTGAGATCGGGCAGCAAATCCAGGCCAAAAAGCTCTCGCCGGTCGAGGTGACCAAGGCGATGCTCGGGCGGATCGAGCAGCTCGACGGCAAGCTCAAGAGCTACGCCTATGTGATGGGCGAGGCGGCGCTGGCCGAAGCGGCTGCAGCCGAGAAGGACATCGCGTCCGGCAGGATCAAGGGACCGCTCCACGGCGTGCCGATCGCCGTCAAGGATTTGTGCTGGGCCAAGGGCGCGCCGGCCGCGCACGGCATGACCATTCACCGGGACTTCCGGCCGAGCGACGATGCCACGGTCGTCGCGCGGTTGAAGGATGCCGGCGCTGTCATCCTCGGCAAGCTGCAGCAGACCGAGGGCGCCTATGCCGACCATCATCCGAAGATCGATCCGCCGAAGAATCCGTGGAATGCGGATTTGTGGTCGGGCGCATCGTCGAGCGGTTCCGGTGTCGCCACCGCCGCGGGGCTTTGCTTCGGTTCGCTTGGCACTGATACGGGCGGCTCGATCCGTTTTCCATCGGCCGCCAACGGCATCACCGGGCTGAAGCCGACCTGGGGACGGGTGAGCCGTTATGGCGCGTTCGAACTCGCGGCAACGCTCGATCACATCGGGCCGATGGCGCGCAGCGCGGCCGATTGCGGCGCGATCCTCACCGTGATTGCGGGCCAGGATCCCAAGGACACCACCTCCGTGCCGCTGCCCGTGCCGAACTATCTCGCCGGCCTGTCCGGCGATCTGCGCGGCGTGACGATCGGGGTCGATCGACGCTGGACCAGCGAGGGAACCGACGAGGCTGCCGGCAAGGTGCTCAGCGAAGGGCTGCGCGTTGCCGCCGATCTGGGTGCGAAGATCAAGGACATCACCTTCCCTGATCCGAAGGCCGTGATCGAGGATTGGTTCCCGCTGTGCGGCATCGAAGTGGCGGTCGCGCACGAAGAGACCTATCCCGCACGCAAGGACGAATATGGTCCGGCGCTCGCCGGCCTGCTCGATCTCGGCCGGGCGCAATCCGGCATGAACTATCAGAAGATCGTGCTGCGGCGCGAAGCATTCCGCGGCGCGGTGCGGCTGTTGTTCGAGACGGTCGATCTGATCGCCCTCCCGGCCCAGGCGTTCGCTGCGCCGACATTGGCCAAGATGGCGGCGCTGGGTGAGGACCCGTCGCTGATTACCGGGCTGCTGCGCTTCACCTGTCCGTTCGACATGACCGGCAGCCCGACCGTGACGCTTCCCGGCGGCTTCGCGCCGAACGGCGGGCCTGTCGCCTTCCAGTTCGTCGGCCGTCACTTCGACGAAGCAAGCCTCGTTCGCGCAGGCGATGCCTTCCAGCGCGTCACCGACTGGCACAAGCGCCATCCCGCGATCTGAATTGAGGAGCCGACCGCATGACCGAAGATTGGTTGAAGAGTTCCATCATGGCCAAGCGCGCCCTTGCCAAGGGCGCGACCGGTACAACCCATAGCCTGACGATCGAGCAGCAGGGCGGCTTCCATTACGTCTATGGGCCCTATGCCAAGCCGACCCTGTCGATCGATCCGGGCGGGGTGGTCGTTGTCGAGACCGAAGACGCCTTCGGCGGCGTGCTCACCAGCGAAAGCGACAGTCCCACGGCAAAACTGAACTTCCCCTACCTGAATCCGCAATGCGGGCCGATCGCGGTCAAGGGCGCCAGGAAGGGCGATTGCCTCGCCGTCTATATCCGCGACGTCGAGACCCGCGGCGCGCAGCCGGCCGGAACGACCTGCATCATTCCGGAATTCGGCGGCCTGGTCGGGACCGCATCCACGGCGCTGCTCAATCCGCCGCTGCCGGAACGCGTCAGGAAGCTGCATGTCGACCGCAACGGCGTGCGCTGGAACGACAAGATCACGCTGCCCTATGAGCCCTTCATCGGCACCATCGGCACCTCGCCGGAGATCGAGGCGATCTCGTCGCTGCAGCCCGATTATCACGGCGGCAACATGGACTTGCCCGACGTCGCACCGGGCGCGATTATCTATCTGCCGGTGCATGCCGAAGGCGCGCTGCTCTATCTCGGCGACTGCCATGCGGCGCAGGGCGACGGCGAGCTCTGCGGCGTCGCCATCGAGCATCCGACCGTGACCACGGTGCAGGTCGACCTGATCAAGGGCTGGACCATCGCCTGGCCGCGGCTCGAGACGCGCGACTTCATCATGACGATCGGCAGCGCACGCCCGCTCGAGGACGCTGCGCGTATCGCCTATCGCGAGCTCTGCCGCTGGATGGCGGCGGACTACGGTTTCGACGAGATCGATGCCTACATGCTGCTGACCCAGGCCGGCCGGGTGCGTCTCGGCAACATGGTCGATCCGAAATACACGATGGGAGCGTCGATCCTGAAGAATTACCTCAAGGCGTGACTTCAAACATCCTTCAACGACAGAGGACATCACGATGTATTCGGGGCGTATAGTCGGAATGGCTTTGCTTGGTGCAATGCTCGGGACGGCGGCAATAGGTGCCGCCCAGGCGGCGGAGCCGCCGCTGAAGGTCGGCTTGCTGGAGGACGTCTCCGGCGACCTCGCCTTCATGGGCATGCCGAAGCTGCACGGCTCGCAGCTGGCGGTCGAGGAGATCAACAAGAGCGGCGGCATTCTCGGCCGGCAGATCGAGTTGATTCACCTTGATCCCCAGGGTGACAATGCCCGCTATCAGGAGTTCGGCCGCCGGCTGCTCAATCGCGACAAGGTCGACGTGCTGATCGGCGGCATCACCTCTGCATCGCGCGAGGCATTGCGCCCGATCGTCGATCGCACCACCACGCCGTACTTCTATACGAACCAGTATGAAGGTGGTGTCTGCGACGCCAGCATGATCAGCATGGGCGCGGTGCCGGAGCAGCAGTTCTCGACCCTGATCCCGTGGATGGTCCAGAAATTCGGCAAGAAGGTCTATGTCATCGCAGCCGACTACAATTTCGGCCAGATCTCGGCGGAGTGGGTCCGCAAGATCGTCAAGGAGAACGGCGGCAAGATGGCCGGCGAGGAGTTCATCCCGCTCGGCGTGTCGCAATTCTCGCAGAGCATCCAGAACATCCAGAAGGCCAAACCGGACTTGCTGCTGACGATCAATGTCGGCGCGGCGCAGGACTCGTTCTTCGAGCAGGCGGCCGCGGCCAACCTCAACCTGCCGATGGGCTCTTCGATCAAGATCATGCTCGGCTTCGAGCACAAGCGGTTCAAGCCACCGGCGCTCAACAACATGCATGCGACCGCGAACTGGTTCGAGGAGATCGATACCCCCGAAGCCAACAACTTCAAGAAGCGCTGGCACGCAAAATTCCCCGATGAGCTTTACATCAACGACATGGGCTACAACGCCTACAACGCGCTCTACATGTACAAGGCGCTGGTCGAGAAGGCCAAGTCGACCAAGCGCGAGGAGATCCGCAAGGTGATCGCGCTGGGCGACGTCTGCATGGACGCGCCGGAGGGCAAGGTCTGCATCGACCCGAAGAGCCAGCACATGTCGCACCGCATGCGCCTGATCTCGGTCGGGCCCAAGCATGAGGTGACGGTGGAGAAGGACTACGGCACGATCCAGCCTTACTGGCTTGGCGAGATCGGGTGCGACCTCACCAAGAAGAACGACAAGGACCAGTACACGCCGAGTCATCTTCCCAGCAAATCGTGATGCGCACGGGCACGAATCTTGCTCGTGTTTGCATCGCGGCTTTGAGGCGAGCCGGCGCCGCAATGATGCGGCGCCGCGATCAGGGAGACCGGAATGTCGGCTGAACTCTTCTCGGTATTTTATCAGTTCGCCGATGTCTTCGCGTTCCTGATCCTGTCGGCGGCGGGCCTGGCCATCGTGTTCGGCATGATGGGCGTGATCAATCTTGCCCATGGCGAGTTCATCATGTGCGGCGCCTACGTCACCGTGGGGCTCGTGAATCTCGGCGTGCCGCTTCCGATCGCGCAGATCCTGGCCGCGCTGACCGCGGGGATCATCGGCATGATCGTCGAGTACCTCGTCGTGCGGCGCTTCTACAAGCGACCGCTCGAACTCGCTGCTCGCGACCTGGGGCCTCAGCCTGATCGTGACGCAGTCGATGCTGCTGATCGTCGGGTCCGCGGTGCGGGGTATCGGCACGCCGGAAGGAAGCTTCGCGATCGGGGGCTACACGTTCTCGACCTACCGGCTGGTGCTGTTTGCCTGTGCGGTAGCGGTCCTTGCGGGCCTCTACATCATCTTCATGAAGACGCGCTTTGGCGTGATCGCGCGCGCCACGATGCAGAACGCGGCGATGGCCAAGGCGCTCGGCGCGCGCACCGGGCGGATCTATTCCATCAGCTTCGGCATCGGCACCGCGCTTGCGGGGCTCTGCGGCGCGCTCTATGCGCCGACCATGACGCTGGTGCCGACCATGGGCGCGACCTTCATCATGGAGGCCTTCGTCACCGTCGTGATCGGCGGCGCCGATGTCCTGCTTGGAACTGCGCCGGCCGCGGTGTTCCTGGCGATGATCCGAATGGCATTGAATGCCAGCTACGGGCAGATCATCGGCCAGATCGGCATGCTGTTTGCTGTCATCCTGATCATACGTGTGCTGCCCGAGGGACTATCCAGCGTGCTGGTTCGTCGTGGGCGCTAGACGGGAATTTCTGATGTTGAAGCTGCTCGAGGGCCCGCAGACGCTCGGACGCGGGAAGATCTTCTGGTCCTGTTTCCTCGCCGTGTTGGCGGGCGCGCTGATCTATCCGCTGTTCGCCGATTCCTATGATGTCGGCAATTTCGCCTACTTCCTGATCTGGATATTCATGGCGCTCGGTCTCTGCCTGATGTGGGGATACGGCGGCATGCTGTCGTTCGGCCAGACCTTCTTCTTCGGCATCGCCGGCTACGGCTATGGCGTGCTCGCCATCAATATGGGAGGGGGAACGACCACGATCGCCGCGCTGGCTCTCTCCGTGGTCATCGCGATGATCGCGGCCGGGATCCTCGGCTACTTCATGATCTGGGGCGGCATCAGCGGGATTTTCTTCGGCATCGTAACGCTGTCGGCAACGCTGGTGCTTGCCTTCTTCCTCGGGCAGACCGCGGGACCCGAATGGCATATCGGTCCGGCCCGGCTGAACGGCTTCAACGGCATGAAGGGGATGGACCCGCTCACGGTCGGCAACTTCGACATCGAGGGCTCGGCGCTCTATTACGTCATGATCGCACTGATCGTCATCGTCTACATCGCGCTGCGTATGCTGGTGAACTCGAGCATCGGCAACGTGATCGTGGCGACGCGGGAAAATCCGCAGCGCGCCGAGATGCTCGGCTATGACGTCCGCAAGTATCAGCTTTTGACCTTCGTGATCGGCAGCGGCCTCGCAGGGTTGAGCGGCGCGTTGTACACGTCGTGGGGGCAGTTCATCACGCCATCCAGTATCGGCCTGCCGGCGGCGGCGATGCCGATCGTGTGGGTTGCGTTCTCCGGACGCAACGATCTGACTGCGACCTTGGTCGGATCGTTCCTGCTGCTGTTCGGCTTTCAGACCATCACGGTCTACAGCCAGCAGGCGGCGCTGGTGCTGATGGGCGTGCTGCTGCTCGCCACCGTGATGCTGGCGCCGCAGGGCTTCGTGCTCGGCATCGGCAAGCTGGTCGTCGATTGGTGGACCAAGCGTCGGCGCCGCAACGAAGCCCCCGCGCTGGCCGATACCGCCCGCCTGCAATCGGATGAGACCTGAATTATGGCGCTGGTCGATGTGAAAGGTGTCTCCAAGCGTTTCGGTGGATTGACCGCCGTCTCCGACGTCGACCTGACGGTCAATGCCGGCGAGGTGCACTGCCTGATCGGGCCCAACGGGGCCGGGAAGAGCACGTTGTTCAAATTGATCGTCGGGCTCTATCCGCCGACCACGGGCAGCATCTTCTTCGACTCGATCGATATCACCGCCGAGCGGCCCTACGCGCGGGTGCAACGCGGCATGAGCATCAAGATGCAGGCGCCGAGCGTGTTCAAGGAGCTGCCGGTGCGGCAGAACATCCAGATCGCGCTGCAGGAACGCATTTTGGGCGCGGAATGCCGTGCTGAAGAGGAGCGGCTGCTCGCGTTGCTCAATCTGGCTGACGATAGCGGCAAGCTCGCCGGCGCGCTGTCGCACGGCCAGCAGCAATGGCTGGAGATCGGGATGGCGCTGGCGCTGCAGCCGCAGCTGCTGCTGCTGGACGAACCGACTGCCGGCATGGGGCCGGAAGAGACTTTCAAGACCGGCGAGCTGATCAAGTCGTTCAATGCCGAGGGCATGACCGTCCTGGTCGTCGAGCACGACATGGCGTTCGTGCGTCAGGTCGCCCAGCGCGTTACCGTTCTGCATCTTGGCAAGATCTTCGCGCGCGGCAGCTTGGAGGCGATTTTGGAAGACGAGAAGGTCGCGGAAATCTATCTGGGTAAGACCCATGCCCACTGATCGCATTCTGGAGGTGTCGGGGCTTTGGGCGGGTTACGGCGCGACGCCGATCCTGCAGGGCGTCAGCATGTCGGTCTCGCGCGGCGAGATTGTCGGCGTGATCGGCCGCAACGGCGTCGGCAAGTCGACCCTGATGCGGTGCCTGATCGGACTGCTGCAGACCTGGCGCGGCACCATCAGCTTCATGGATCAGGATGTCACGCAGCTCGAGGCCGATGCGCGAGCGCGCGCCGGCTTCGGTTACATCCCGCAGGGCCGCGACGTCTTTCCGCAAATGAGCGTCGAGGAGAATTTGCAGGTCGGCGAGTTGATCGGCGGGCCCGAAGGCAAGAAGCTGCCCGAGTTGGTCTACGAGTATTTTCCGCGCCTGAAGGAGCGCCGGCGCCAGATCGCGGGCACCATGTCCGGCGGCGAACAGCAGCAGCTTGCGATCGGCCGCGCGCTGATCGGCAATCCGGCGCTGATGATCCTCGACGAGCCGTCCGAGGGCATCCAGCCGTCGATCGTGCAGCATATTTGCGAGGCGCTGAAATCGTTCCGGGCGGAGCTCGGGACCACGATCGTGTTCGTCGAGCAGAACCTCGACACCATCCTGGAGATCGCGCAGCGCTGCTACATCATGGAGAAGGGCAAGATCACGCGATCGCTGGCCGGTGAGGAGGTCAACGCGGACAACGTTCGCGCACAGCTGTTACTGTGATCGACCGCGCGATGCGGTGAAGATCAGTGCGTTGCATAATTGATGGAGGGAATGGACATGGATCTCGGACTCAGGGGAGCAAAGGTTCTCGTTACCGGCAGCACCAAGGGCATCGGCAGGGCGATCGCCGACACGTTCGCCGCCGAGGGCGCCAATGTCGGCATCTGTGCGCGCAACCAGGGCGACGTCGACGCTGCGGTGACAGCGCTCAAGGCCAAGGGCGTTGCGGCGTTCGGTAGTGCCGTCGACGTCTCGAACGGGCCGGCCCTGAAGGCCTGGGTCGCCGACATGGCGTCCAAGCTCGGCGGCATCGATGTCGTAGTCGCCAATGTCAGCGCACTGTCGATCGGGCAGGACGAGGAGAGCTGGGAGAAGGAATTCTCCACCGACATGATGGGGACGGTGCGCCTCGTCAACGCGGCGATGCCATATCTGGAGAAGAGCGGCGCCGCCGCGATCGTCACCATCTCGAGCGTGTCGGGACGCGAGGTCGACTTTGCCAGCGGTCCCTACGGCACCTTCAAGGCCGCCATCATCCATTACACGCAGGGTCTCGCCAATCAGCTCGCACACAAGGGCATCCGCGCCAATACGGTTTCGCCGGGCAACACCTATTTCGAAGGCGGTGTCTGGAACACCATCAAGGACAACAATCCCGAACTCTACAAGACGGCGCTTGCGCTCAATCCCACCGGCCGGATGGGGACGCCGCAGGAGATGGCGAACGCTGCCGTGTTCCTGGCCAGCAAGGCGGCGAGCTTCATCACGGGGACCAACCTCGTGGTGGACGGCGCGTTGACGCGCGGCGTCCAGTTCTAGGCGGGGCGCGCCGTCAGCAACGTCGCGAGATCGCCGCCCGCGGCGGCGGTCCGGACAGGCATATTCCGACAACAGCAGGGCGTCAGATGTCAGCGGATTCATTGCACTACAAATCCATCACCGAGATCTCGGAGCTCATTCGCCGCAAGGAGGTGAAGCCCTCGGAGATCACCGAGGCCATGCTGGGCCGGATTGCGAAGCTGGACGGACAGTTTCACGGCTATGCGCTGGTCCTTGCGGAGCGAGCGATGGCCCAGGCCAAGCAGTACGATGCGGAGATCGCCAAGGGCGTCTGGCGGGGCCCGCTGCATGGAGTTCCGATCGGGCTGAAGGACCTCTGCTACACCTCGTTTGCACCGACCGCGGGCGGCACCACGATCCACGCCAAATTCGTACCGTCCTTCAATGCCACGATCGTGGATCGGCTCGAAGTCGCCGGCGCGGTGACGCTCGGCAAGCTGAAGATGACGGAGGGAGCCTATACCAGCCACCATCCGGCCGTTCAGGCCCCGCTCAACCCGTGGAATGTGAACTACTGGGTTGGCTCCTCGTCGACCGGATCGGGCGTCGCGACCTCGGCGGGGCTCTGCTACGGCTCGATCGGCAGCGACACCGGCGGCTCGATCCGCTTTCCGTCGGCGACCTGCGGGTTGACCGGGATCAAGCCGACCTGGGGGCGGGTTAGCCGGCACGGCGTCTTCCCGCTGGCGGACTCGCTCGATCACGTCGGGCCGATGTGTCGGAGCGCTGCGGATGCCGCGGCGATGCTCGGCGTCATCGCGGGCGCTGATATCAACGACCCGACCGCCTTGCGGGCTCCGGTGCCGAACTATCTGGCTGGAGCGGGCGACGGCATCAGGGGCCTCAGGATCGGTGTTGACCGCAGGTACACCCAGGAGGGCATCGATCGGCAGGTCGTCGCCGCGCTGGTGCAAGCCGAGCGCACGCTCGCCGATCTCGGCGCCGACATCCGCGAGGTGCATTTCCCGCCCTACCAGAAGTTGGTCAGCCAGTGGATTGCGATGTGCTCGGTCGAGACGGCTGAGGCGCATCTGGACACCTACCCGTCACGGAAGTCGGAATACGGACCCGACCTCGCGCAGCTGATCGAGCAGGGCAGGGCGACGAGCGGCGTCGATATTGCGGCCATCCATCATGAACGGCTGAAGTTCAGCGGCAGCCTCGCCGCGATGTTCGAAGATATCGACCTGCTTCTGATCCCGACGATGCCGGTGCCGATCCCGACGCTCACCAAGATGAGCGAATACGGCGCCGACCCCAACGTCCTCCTGAGCATTCTGCGCTTCACGGCGGTGTTCGATTTCTCGGGCAGCCCGACCATCACGCTGCCGATGGGCATGGCCTCGGACCAGATGCCGCTCAGCATGCAATTGGTCGGCCCGCATCTTTCCGAGGACGTGCTGGTCCGCGCCGGCGCCGCGTTCCAGTCGGTGACGGACTGGCATACGCGGCGGCCGCCGATCGAATAGGCACCGCTAGCCTGTCTTGTCGACATTCCAGAACAGCGGCACCGGTGCGCGGACGATGTCCTTCAGCGCCTTGCGCGTCGCGGCCGGTTGATTGTACTGCCCGGTCGGAACGTGGGTGACCACCTCGTAGGCGCGTGCCTGGATCTTGTCGGCTAGCGCCTTCTGGTCCGACGGCGCCGCGGTGCGGGCAAAGCTGTCGCGCAGCCGCTCGAGCTCGGTGTCCTCGACCCAGCCGAAGAAGCCGCCGTTCTTGCCCTTGCCGTTGACGCAGGCGTTGCCGATCGGATTGACGAGGTCGGCGCTGGCCCAGGTCGAATGGTAGAGCGACCAGCCGCCCTCGGCCGGCATCGACTGCTTGGCGCGCCGCGCCACCACCGAACCCCAATCCATCGCGAGCAGGTTGACGTTCATGCCGATCGAACGCAGCGCCTCCGCGGTGACCGTGCCGAGCGCGGTGATGATCGGGGCGTCGGTCGCGTGCAGGATCGTGATCGGCTCGCCCTTGTAGCCGCCCTGCTTGAGCAGCTCCCTGGCTTTCGCGGTGTCCGCCTTGGTCGACCATCCGACCGCGCTTTCGAACGGCGTTCCGGCGACGAAGATCGCCGGCGTGATCTTGTAGTAATCGGGATTGCCGATCTGGGTGTCGAGCCAGTCCTTCTGGTTCACCGCGTGCAGCACGGCCTGGCGGATCTCCGGCCGGTCGAACGGCGGCACCAGCCAATTCATCCGGCACATGCCGGAGAAGCCCAACGTGTTGTAATCGGTCAGCTCGACATTGGAGGCGCGCGCGAGCATCGGATGGTGGTCGTGCGGCGGCACCTCGAAATAGTCGATCTCGTCGTTCATCAGCGCGTTGGTCGCGATCTGGAAATCCGGCACGCTGATCCATTCGTAGCGGCCGATCCTGACCACCTTGCCGCCGCCGGTGCCGTCGGACGGCTCGTCGCGGGAAACGTAGTCCGGGTTCTTCTCATAAGCGGCCTTGACGCCGGGCTGGAATTCCGCCGTCACGAAGCGGAATGGTCCGGAGCCGAGGTGATCTGATATGGCCTGGTCGGCGGGCGTCGCGGCGATCCGCGCCGGCACGATGAAGGGCACGTTGGCGGTCGGCTTGCCGAGCGCCGCCAGCACGAAGCCGCACGGCTCCTTCAGCACCATGCGGAAGGTGCGCTCGTCGATCGCCTTCAGCTCGGCGACGAATTCGAACAGTTTCTGGCCCATCGTGTCGCGCCTCGCCCAGCGCTGCAGCGAGGGGATCACGTCGGCCGATGTCACCGCGCTGCCGTCATGGAATTTGAGGCCGGGCCGCAGGCGGAAGGTGTAGGTCAGGCCGTCGGAGGAGACCTCCCAGGCCTCGACCATCTGCGGCTTGATCTCGAATTTCGAATTGGTCGAGAACAGCGTGTCGTAGATCATGTAGCCGTGGTTGCGCGCGGTCCACGCCGTCGTCATGATCGGGTCTGTGGCGCGCAGCGGCGCGTGCATGACGGCCGTGATCGTCTTTGTGCTGGCGCGTGCGACGCGCGGCATCGCGATGCCGAGGCTTGCTCCCGCGCCGATCTGCAACAGACGGCGGCGGTTGATCGATGGTCCCATGATGTCCCCCTGTCGCAACCGGTCAGGCCTTGCCGGCAAGCCTGGCCGCGATCGCGCGATAGCCGCGCATCCACATGTGATCGAGATCCAGATCCATCGGCAGCGGCTGCGAGGAGACGCGCGCGATCACGGTCTCGTTGGTCGGATCGATGTAGATCCACTGGCCATGGATGCCGACCGCGGCAAACGGCGTTTCGCGTCGATCGAGCGTGTACCACTTGTTGCGGTAATTGCCGTTTGGAAACACTTTCGTCAGGTCGCCGCGCGACCAGGCCTCGGCATTGCCGTTCTGCCTGATGTCGTCGATCCACCAGCCGGGGACGACCTGTCGTCCGTTGCTGATGCCGTGATTGCGCATGGTCTCGCCGAAGCGGGCGAGATCGCGCAGTGTCGCGCAGATGCCGCCGGCGACGCGGCCTGCGCCGCGTGAATTGACGGTGATGTAGGCGTCGTGCTCGGCGCCCATCGGCTGCCACAGATAGTGCGAGAGGATCTTTGCGTAGGACAGGCCGCAGGCGCGCTCATAGACCCAGCCGAGCACATCGGTGTTGGTCGAAACGTAGTGGAAGGTCTCTCCATGCGGTGCGCCGTTCGGCCGCAGCGTGCGCAGATAGTCGCGCAGATTGCTCGGCGGAATCGCCGGATCGGGCAGCTCCCAGCCGGTTGAGCGCCGGTAGTTCATGACGTCGCCGTCGCGCGCCATATAATCCTCGTCGAAGCGGATGCCGACGCTCATGTCGAGCAGATGCCGCACCGTGCAGCTGCCGCCATAGACCGATCCTTCCATCTCTGGGATGTAGCGCGTCACCGGCGCGTCGGGCTCGAGCTTGCCGTGATCGGCAAGGATGCCGCCGAGCGTTCCGGCGACCGACTTGCTGACGGAGAAGATCAGGTGCGGGGTATCGGGCGTGAGGCCATGGGCATACCATTCGAACGCGACTTGTCCCCGATGCGACACCACGATGCCGTCGGTGTGGCTGGCGCGCAGCGCCTCGCCGACGCCGACTGTCTCGCTGCGCGGGTTGGCGAAACTGACGTCGTCGAGATAGCGCGGCGCAAAGGACAGCGGCGCCGGCGCTGCGGCGCGCGCGATGTTTGCGGTGGGCAGCAATTCGCGGACATTGCGGAATGCCCACTCGTTGAAGGGATGTTGGCGCCAGTTGGCGAGCGTGACCTGTTCGTCGGCCGCCGACGGGAAGGCGGCCATGATGCGACGCGAATTCATTTTTGATCCAGCAATGACATCGGATGATGTGCGAAAGTTCCGCATGGCTCGCGTCGCTCGCAATCAACCGGATGGTGGAGGGGGCCGTTGGGTTACTTCGGCGTAACCGTTTCCCCGGATGTGCGCTTCGTGCGTTTGGCCCGCAATTTGCTTGACTATGGCTTGCGCGTGCCCCAGCGTGACGGCTACGCGACGCGCAGACGTTCGCCATCGGGAAACATCGGGAGGTAGGTCATGATCGCGCTTCTGGGCCGACCGGATCCGGCAACCACGCAGGCCGTTCAGTTCGCGCGCGGCATTCTCGAGGGGTCGGCGACCGCGTTCTACGAGGTCGACGGCAATTTGACCCTCAACCGCTTCGTGCTCTCTAGCAACGTGCCGCCGAGTTTCCACGACCAGTATCTTGCCGGCATGAACCGACTCGATCCGTTGCATCCGCGCTCCGCGAGCAACCGGCCGATTGCGCGGCTGAGCACAGCGCTCGACCAATGCGCGACCCGGGAGGCGGCGACCTACCGCGCCTTCGCCGGCCAATGCGGCGTCGCCGACATGATCGAGTTCTACTTCCGCCGCAACGACCGCATCGTCGCCGGGATGAGCGTGCTGTGGGCGCCGGGCTGGGCGATCCCCGACGGCAGCATGCACATTGCGGAGAAGATCCACGACTATCTCGAGTTCAACCTCACCAGCCGCCTGTCGTCGAATGCCGACGAGCCGGCGCGCTTTGGCCTGACCTCGCGCGAGATGGAGGTCGTCGAGCTGTTGTGTTGCGGCCGAACCAACCGCGAGATCGGCGAGTGCCTGAATATCGGGCTCGCGACGGTGAAGACGCATCTGATCCATATCTTCGAAAAGCTCGGCGTCGAGACCCGCTCCGCCGTCGTGGCGATGATGTCGCGGCCGCATTGAGGCGCGGGCTGTCGATTAGAGTCCGCGGCTCTTCCAGCACGTCGTCCCTGCGAAAGCAGGGACCCATACGCCGCGGCGGATGTTGTGAACGGGACTCGTCGTTCGGGCATCGCTCAATAATGACTGCCTGTAGTCATGGATCCCTGCTTTCGCAGGGACGACGGTGAGGAAGGTTCTGGCGCGAGACGGCGCACCGCTATTGCGTACCCTTCTTCGGTGTCATCACCCGCGCATAGGGGTGATCGAACTTCGATTCGGATAAAGCGAAATATCTTTCGCGCGAAGGATTGGACAGGATTTGCTGAGTTGCCCATCGGGTTAATTTTGTCGCATCCGGAATTGGGCGGGACCGTCGCTCCGTGGGCCGAAGCGGCGATCCCTGATCGCGCGAGGTGCATGGTCGGGTGTGGGCAAATGTCGGCCAATCCGCACGACTAGGGACATCATAAATCGACAAGCGCACGCGGCAATTGCCATTCTGGACTAGCCCCGAGTAACAGATTCAGCGGCAAGCAGGCTCCACAGCGCAGAAGTAGTAGCGCGGCGCAGCAATCGCGGTTCCTGGTAGATGAGAGTCCGAAGAGAGGCATAACGTCATGGGTGGAGACTGGCCGCTACGGCCTCCGAAGCCGCGGTCCAGCCCCGGCTCACCCCCTGAGCTGGGGCGCGCCGGAGCGCACGAAGCGCAGGAGGGGCAGGCCGATCAGAGGCGCGAGCTGAGTCTCGTCGTCGTGGCCCTCGACGCTGCCTTTGACTTTGCGCGCGTCGTTACGCCATGCCTGGAAGATGCTGCAATTCGGGTATGTCGCTTGCCGGCCAGCTTTGTGTGCCTTGATACCGTGCGATGAGCAGCATATTCCCGACCATCGACCGGTGCGAGATGCGCTGGGTCTCCATTCAAGTAGGGACGTCCAACTCCGAACTGCTTTTCGTGCTCGTCGATCCATTTCCATAATCGCTTGGTCTCGGTTGCACGCTCCTCCTTGCTCCCGCCATTCATGCTGACGACGTCTGCAGCGAGCCCGTGACCATAGCCACCACGCGAGCTGCCGCCGTGATAAGACTTGTCATTTGCGGCCTTCAGCCCGCTTGCAATCGATTGGCGGTAGTCATCGCGGAATCCGCTCGTGATCCCGGGTGCCAGTCCGGCCTGCTCCGCTGCATGGAGCATATAGAACAGCTTTTGCTTGAAGGCTCGATCCATCCCCCCGATCACGTAATCCATCAGAGGCATCCCGGCTTTATCCGCGGCTTTGGGGTCCTTCCATCCGAAGTCATTTTCGACCCGCTTCGGGATGCTGCGCGTGACGGTGATCAGTTTGCGCTTCCGTTTGATGATCACGTCCTTTTTTTCGTACACGACGATCCAGTCGGTCTTCGGCGCTCGCGTGTAGAGCGCGCCAAGGAACCGGTCGATGCATGCCTCTGCAACAAAGCATTCATCCAGGACCAGAACTGTATCAATATTGTCCGGGGCGACCTTGAGCGGGTCGAGAATGTTGGCCGTGGATACCTGCTCAGCTTGCTTCTCGCTGGGCGTCGTCGGCAGAGCGTCGGGCGACGCTCGGTCCGCATCTGGCAATACACTCCCGTTGGCATCGGATTGAGCCGACGGTTCGGATGCCGTCACCTGTCGGCTCGACTCCTCATTGGGCGACGCCGCACGCACGTCGTGAACGACGGCGCAGCATGACAGTGAGACCAGCGACGAGGCAATGCGTAACCAACCAGCCCCGCAACCGAACCGACTTCGCCTGGCGCCATGAAACTCTTTGAGAGATGACATCGGCATTGGCAATCGACATGAGCTAAATTGATCATGGCAGCGTGCCATCGCGCTCCGGGCTTGGCAACCAGTTACCCACCACAGAATTGCCGCCGAGCACGCAACTATTCAGATAGGCCGAAAGAATTCCTCACGTGCAGGTTTGACAGGTTTTGCCGGGTTGCCGCCGGATCAATCCGCCGCGTCCGAGAAGCGTCTGGCGGGACAACCCTCGTCCGTGTTCACCGATCCACCGTTAGGTGGATTGCTGCCTGCCTGGTGGCCAAACGAGAGTCCTCCGCGAGGACCGGTGTCGTTTTCGACAATGTTGGCGAGCGGCGGCCGCTCACAGCATTGAAGGAAACGACATGCGCGATTTCATGGCCATCGGCCGTTCGGTGGCGGTTGCGGAGCGTGGCATGGCCGCGACCTCGCACCCGCAGGCGACGCTGGCCGCGGTCGAGATGCTGAAGGCCGGCGGCAATGCCGTCGATGCCGCGGTGGCGGCGGTCGCGGTGCAGGGCGTGGTCGAGCCGCAGATGACCGGGATCGGCGGCGACTGCTTCGCGCTGTATTCGCCTGACGCCGGCGAGCCGATCGCGCTGAACGGCTCGGGCCGCGCGCCGGCCGCAACCGATGCCGAAAAATTTGCCGCAAGCGGCGCGCGCGACATTCCACCGACTGCGCCCGAGGCCGTCACCGTGCCGGGCGCGGTCGATGCGTGGTGCCGGCTGATCGCCAATCACGGCAGCAGGTCGCTGGAGGAGATCTTCCGGCCGGCGATCGCGGCTGCCGAGCGGGGCTTTTGCGTGACGCCGCGCGTCGCGGAGGACTGGCGCCGCTTCCGGGCCCGGATCGAGATCGACGGCAATGCGGCGGCGCAGTTCCTGCCTGGTGGCAAGGCGCCTGAGGTCGGCGACATCCGTACGCAACCCGCGCTCGGCCGCACCCTTCGTCGGATCGCGCAGCGCGGGCGCGACGCTTTCTACGCGGGCGAGGCCGCCGACGAGATGGTGGCCATCTTGCGCGCCCTGGGCGGCGCCCACAGCAGCGACGATTTCGCCGCCCAGACCTCCGACTATGTGCGCCCGATCTCGGCGCTCTACCACGACCACGACGTGATCGAGTGTCCGCCGAACGGGCAGGGCCTGGCCGCGCTGATGATCCTGCGGACGCTTGCCGGCTTCGATGTCGGCAAGCTCGGAGAGGCCGATCGCATCCATCTGCTGGCCGAAGCCACCAAAGCGGCCTACCGCGCGCGCGATGCCTTCTTTTGCGATCCCGCCACCAGCAAGGTCGATCCGGCCGCATTCCTTGCCGAGGACTATATAGGGAGAATCCGCGACAAGATCGACATAAGCCGCGCGTCCGCGCCCGTGACCTGGGACGATATCGAGCATCGCGACACCGTCTATGTCACGGTGGTCGATCGCGATCTCAACGCCGTCTCGCTGATCAACTCGCTGTTCTATCCGTTCGGCAGCGGCATCTTCGCGCCGAAATCGGGCATCCTGCTGCACAACCGCGGCTGGAGCTTTCGCGCCAAACCGGGGCATCCCAATTCGCTCGGGCCGCGCAAGCGGCCGATGCATACGATCATTCCGGGCCTGCTGCGCAAGGACGGCAAGACCGTGATGTCGTTCGGCGTGATGGGCGGGCACTACCAGGCCGCGGGCCACGCCAATCTGCTGTCGAACATCCTCGACATGAAGATGGACATCCAGGCCGCGGCCGAGGCGCCGCGCTCCTTTGCCTTCGACGGCGCGCTGTCGCTGGAGACGACGATATCATCTGAAGTCCGTGACGACCTTCGCGCCCGCGGCCACGATGCGCGGTTTTCGGAAGAGCCGATAGGCGGCTGCCAGGCGATCCGCATCGACCATGCGAGGGGCGTTCTGTTCGGGGCCTCCGACCACCGCAGGGACGGCCTCGCGCTGGGCTTCTGAAGTGATAAGGGATTGCGTCGAAGAGCGACCGCGAGGGCGGTGCCGCCCCTCCCTCTCCCGCTTGCGGGGGAGGGCGGGGGCGGGGGCTGTCTCCGCGAGTCACATTGCGGAGAGAGTCTCCACCCGTCGCGCTGCGCGCGCCGACCTCTCCCGCAAGCGGGAGAGGTGAAGCGGAGCCTGCTGCTCAATTCGAAAAAAGTGATGTCGCTCTATGCCGTGCCGCCGCCCGTATCGCCGCAGGCGGCGGAGCATCCACCGGACGGTGGATTGTTCCAAATGCCGACATGCCGAACGTTTGGCCATCATGCCGGCGTCGCGCGCGGTTCGGCCTTGTGCACCGCACGGTGAGAGGCTGATCGCTCCAGGCTTTCCCAATCGAGAAGTTTGATCCGTATGAACAGGACATTCGCCGACACGGTCTTCCGCAACGGCCGGATCTACACGTCGAACCGCGGGCAGCCCTGGGCGACATGCGCGGCCGTCAAGGCCGGCCGGTTCATCGCTGTCGGCGAGGAACGCGACGTCGCGGCGCTCATCGGCGAGGGGACGGCGACCGTCGATCTCGGCGGACGCATGGCGATGCCGGGGATCGTCGACATCCACAATCACATCATGATGGGCGGACAGGCCGATCTCTACGAGCTGCGCTTCTCCAACGCCGACAGCATTCCGAGGATCGCCGAGACCCTGCACAAGGCCGCGTCAGCGGCTGCGCCGGGCGCCTGGATCGTCGGCGGGCAGTTCGGCAACAATCTGTTGAACGAGATGAACAACGCGGAGTCCTGCGCGCTGCTGGACGCAGCCTGCCTCGGTCATCCCGTCGTATTGCGCGACGACACCTATCACAATCGCTGGGCGAGCTCGGCGGCGCTGCGGCTGGCCGGCGTTGCGGCCGACACGGCTGATCCGACCGACGGCGAGATCGGCCGCGACCTCAAGTCCGGAACGCTCACCGGGATCATGATCGAGGCTGCCTCCGGCCTGGTCGAGCGGGCGCTCGCGGCCTCCGGTCACTACACGGCCGAGATGGACCGCGCGGCGGTGGCGCGCTCGATCTCGGTGCTGAATGCCTATGGCGTCACCGCCTTCATCGACGCCGCCAGCATGCAGCCGATCATGGCGGCGCTGAAGGGGCTCGACGACCGCGGCGAGCTCACCGCTTGGGCGGTCTGCGCGATGCCGGTGGTCGAGCCGGGCTTCATGTTCGGCAAGGCCGGCGAGGAGCTGTTTGCGTTGCGCGAGGATTACCGCGGCGCCCATGTGAAGCCCGACTATGTGAAGGTGTTCCTCGACGGCGTGCCGGGCGCCAAGACCGCGGCCTTCCACGAGCCCTATGTAACCGATCCCGTGCGCGGCTGCTGCTTCCGCGGCGCCACCATGCTGACCGTGCCGGACCTGATCCGCTGGCTCGGGCGCTGCGAGAAGCTCGGCCTTGCCGCGAAGATCCATTGTGCGGGCGATGCCGCGGTGACGCAGGCGCTCGACGCCATTGATGTCGTGCGCAGCTTCAACGGCCCGACCCATCTGATCCATCAGATCGCGCATGCGAGCTATATCGCACCCGACGATATCAAGCGCTTCGCAGAGCTTGGTGTCGCCGCCGATCTGTCGCCGATCATCTGGTATCCGACCATCTTCCTCGAGGCGCACAAGGCCGCGATGGGCGAGGAGCGCGCGCAGCGCTTCTGGCCCAACAGGGATCTGAAAGAGGCCGGCGCACTGATGGCCGGCGGCTCGGACTGGCCGGTGATCCCGATCCCCGATCCCTGGCAGGGCATCGAGGGCATGGTGACGCGGCAGAATCCGACCGGGGATTTTCCCGGCAAGTCGCTGTGGGCGGAGCAGGCGCTCGACCTCAAAACCGTGATCGACATCTACACCATCGATGCCGCGCGCGCGGCCGGCCTCGGCCAGTCGATCGGCTCGATCGAGGTGGGCAAATCCGCCGATTTGATCGTGCTCGACCAGATGATCTTCGACATCCCGCCGGATCAACTGGCCGATACGCGGGTCGAGATGACCTTCTTCGAGGGCTGCAAGGTCTACGAGCGGGGCGCGTGATGGCAACGGCGGATCAGATCCCGGTCACGGTGCTGACCGGCTTCCTCGGCAGCGGCAAGACCACGGTGCTGAACCATTTGCTGCGCCAGCCCGAGCTTGGCGGCGTCGTCGCCATCATCAACGAGTTCGGCGAGGTGGCGCTGGATCATCTGCTGGTCGAGAGCAGCGAGGACCGCCTGGCGCTGCTCGACAATGGCTGCATCTGCTGCTCGGTGCGCGAGGACCTGATCGAGACGTTGGCCGACCTTGCGTCGCGATGTGCTGACGGCACGATCCCGCCGTTCCACCGGGTGCTGGTCGAGACCACCGGGCTCGCCGATCCCGTGCCCGTGCTGCACACACTAATGACGGCGCCTGATGTCCTCAGTCGCTACCGGATCGACGGCGTGGTCGCGACCGTCGATGCGGTTAATGGTGCGCACACCCTTGCGGCCCATGGCGAGGCCGTCAGGCAGATCGCCGTCGCCGACCGGTTGCTGGTGACCAAGATCGACCTTGCCGCCGAGGACGCACTGGCGCGGCTTGATGCGCAGCTTGTGGCGATCAATCCGGTCGCGACGCGCACGAAAGTGCAGAACGGGATCGTCGATCCGGCGAAGGTCCTCGATGCCGGGCTGTTCGATCCGGCGGCGCGCTCCGCCGATGTCGTGCGCTGGTTCGATCTGGCATCGCAGGCGGCCAACTCGCCACACGGGGATCATCACTGCGAAGGCGAGGCGTGCGGCCACCACAGCCATCACGCGCACGATGCCGGCGTGTCATCCTACAGCCTGGTCATCGACGAGCCGATCCAGCGCGAGGCACTCGCGCGCTGGCTCGACTATGTCGCGGCGCTCAGAGGCGAGGACCTGCTGCGCTTCAAGGCGATCGTGCACGTCGCCGAGCAGCCCGATGCGCCCATCGTAGTGCATGGCGTGCAGCACGTGTTCCATCCGCCGATCACGCTTGCCGGTTGGCCGTCGGCGGACCGGCGCTCGCGGCTCGTCTTCATCGTGCGCGGCATCCCGCGCCGGATCATCGAAAACACCTTGTGCAAATTCGCCGCGGTGAGCCGTGCGGCGATCCAGCGATCGGCTGCGTGAGCCGCGGTCAGGCATCTTCATTGGTTGTGGAGGGAGAGGGACATGACTGAGACAAAGAGCAATACGGCGTCAGGCCGGCTCGACCGGCGTACGCTGCTGAAAGTGGCCGGTGCCGCCGGTCTCGCATCGGCGATGAACGTGCCACTGGTCAATGTCGCGCGGGCCGCCGGCAACACCATCAAGATCGGCTGGGTCGGCTGCCTCTCCGGCGTCCGCGCGCAGTTCGCCGAGCCCGATCCCTGGATCCATGAGCGCATCAAGGCGCGGCTGAAGGATGGTCTGAAGATCGGCGGCAAGACCTATCAGGTCGAGCTGGTGTTCAAAGACAATCAATCCGATCCGAATCGATCGTCGGTGATCGCGAGCGAGCTGGTGCTGCGTGAAAAGTGCGACCTGATCCTGATCGAGGACGGCGACGCCCAGCCGCCGGTGCAGGAGCTCGCCGACGCCCGCGGCATTCCCACCATCTCGACCATGGTGCCGTGGCAGGGCTGGATGTTCCCGCGCAAGTCGGCGCCGGACAAGGGTTTTCCCTACAGCTACCACTTCTTCTGGGGCGCCGACGACGTCGCGAAGAATTTCTTGGGCATGTGGCAGTCGGTGGAGACCAACAAGAAGGTCGGCACGCTCTACATCGATAACCCGCCGGGCCAGGCATTCTCCGATCCGAAGCTCGGCCTGCCGGCAGGCATCTCGGCGGCCGGCTATCAGGAATTCTCGGCCGGCAAATTCCAGATCGCGACCGACGACTTCACCAACCAGATCGCGCTGTTCAAGAACAACGGCGTCGACATCGTCTCCGGCTTCACCTTCAGCAATCACTGGGTGACGCTGTGGAATCAGGCGGCGCAGGCCGGTTTCAAGCCGCAGATCTGCACGGTGGCGGCGGCCTTCCTGTTCCCGGCCGCGGTGAATGCGCTCGGCGATCGCGGCGACGGCATGTCGACCGAGGTGTGGTGGACGCCGGCTTATCCATTCAAGTCCTCGCTGACCGGGCAGAGCGCCGCCGAACTCGCCGCGGAGTGGGAAAAGACCACCGGCAAGCAGTGGACGCAGCCGATCGGCTACGCCCATGCGCTGTGGGAGGTCGGGCTCGCGGCGTTGCAGAACAGCGATCCCAAGGACAAGAACTCATTGCGCGATGCGATCGCCGGTCTCGACATGGAGACCGTGGTCGGCCGGGTCAAGTTCAAGGACAGCCCGATCAAGAACGTCGCGGTGACCTCGCTGTCCGGCGGGCAATGGCGCAAGGCCAAGGGCGGCAAGTCGAAATACGAGCTCCTGATCGTGCACAACGGAACGGCGCCGTTCATCCCGAAGCAGGCCGATCTCCAGCTGCTCTCCAAGCTGGCCTGAGATGGCACCGCTTCTGCGCGTCAGCGGGCTGGCCAAGCGCTTCGGCGAGATCGTGGTCGCCGACAATGTCAGCTTCGAGCTGGCGCGCGGCGAGTGCCTCGGCGTGATCGGCCCGAACGGCGCCGGCAAGAGTTCGTTGCTGAACCTGATCGTCGGCCTGCTCACGGCCGACGGCGGCTCGATCATGCTCGACGACAGGGAGATATCAGCCCTGCCGCCGCATCGCCGGGCGCGGATGGGGCTCGGGCGGGCGTTCCAGATCCCGCAGCCGTTCCCGCATCTGTCGGTCTACGAGAACGCGCTGGTCGCGGCATCCTATGGCGCGGGCTTCACCGGCGAGGCGGCATCGAGCTGGACCATGGAGGTGTTGCAGCGCGCCGGGCTCGACGCCAAGGCGGACAGGCTCGCCGGCGCCTTGCCGCTGATCGACCGCAAGCGGCTGGAATTCGCCAAGGCGCTGGCCTCGAAGCCGAAGCTGATCCTGCTCGACGAGATCGCCGCCGGGCTGACCGAGCCCGAGGTCGAGCGCCTCGTTGCCATCATCCAGTCGGTGAAGGCCGACCATGCCACGATCTGGATCGAGCACATCCCGCACGCGCTGCGCGCGGTGTCGGATCGCATTCTGGTGCTCGACTTCGGCCGCAAGGTGCTGGAGGGACCGCCGGCCGAGGTCATGGACAGCGCGGTGGTGCGCGAGATCTACATGGGATTGAAGGCCGATGGCATTGCTTGATGTGAACGGCCTGCAGATCTTCTACGGCGATCTGCAAGCCGTGTTCGACATGAACTTCACCGTCGCGGACGGTGAAGCGGTGGCGCTGGTCGGCGCCAATGGCGCCGGCAAGTCGACGTTTCTGAAGGCGCTGGTCGGTCTCAACGAGGAGCGTCGCGGCGCGGTGCAGTTCGACGGCATCGATATCTCGCAGATGCCGGCCGAAGAGGTGTCGCGGCTCGGCCTCATCATGGTGCCCGAGGGCCGCCTGCTGTTCGAACTCGTTGACGATCGAGGAGAACCTCTTGATGGGCAGCGTCAACCGGCGCAAAGGCAGCTGGACCCTGCGGCGGGTATTCGACCTGTTTCCGATCCTCGAGGAGCGGCGGCGGATGTTTCCCGGCCAACTCTCCGGCGGCCAGCAGCAGATGGCGGCGATCGGCCGCGCGCTGATGTCGAACCCGCGGCTCCTGTTGTGCGACGAGATCTCGCTCGGGCTCGCCCCCGTCGTGGTCGAGCAAATTTACCGCTCCTTTGCCGACATCCGCCGCGAGGGCACCGCCGTCGTGCTGGTCGAGCAGGACGTCAAGCGCGCGCTCGCGACCTCGGAGCGGATCTATTGCCTGTTGAAGGGGCGGGTGTCGCTGACCGGCCCGGCGCAAGGCTTGCAGCCGGAGCAGCTGACGCACGCCTATTTCGGTAACTAGCCAGGATTGGCAACGACATGATCTGGGTTGAGACATTGATCAACGGGGCCCTGCTTGGCGGGCTCTATGGGCTGCTCGGCATCGGGCTCGCGCTGGTGTTCGGTGTGATGCGCGTCGTCAACATCGCGCATGGCGAGTTCATGGTGCTGAGCGCGTTCTGCGCCGTGCTGCTGGCCAACCTGTTTCCGCAGGCGTCGCCGCTGTTGATGCTGATCCCGGTGATTGCGCTGTCCTTTGCGGTCGGATGGCTCTATCAGGCCGCCATCGTCAACCGCGTCGTGACCTCGCCCGATCCGCTCTCGCCGCTGCTTTTGACCTTCGGCGTGTCGGTGATCCTGCGCAACGTGATGGTCGAGGTGTTCGGCGCCGACGTGCGCAGCCTCCAGGTTGGCGAGCTCTCTCGCGCCAGCCTCGAGGTCGCCGGGCTGAACATCGGCATCATGCCGCTGCTCACCCTGGTGCTCGCCGCATTGCTGTTCATGGCGCTGCAACTCGTGCTGCGTCATACCGAGTTCGGCCGGATCGTGCGCGCCACGGCTGACCGCCGGGACATCGTCCGGCTGTCCGGGGTCAAGCCCGACCGGGTCTATAATTACGTCATGGGCCTGTCGCTCGCGCTCGGCGCGATCGGCGGCGTGCTGCTTGCGGTGCGCTCGAGCTTCACGCCGTTCTCGGGTGCCGAGCGGCTGTTGATCGCGTTCGAGGTCGTGGTGCTCGGCGGGCTCGGCTCGTTCTGGGGCGCGCTGCTCGGCGGTATCGCGCTCGGCATGGCGCAATTGATCGGGCTGAAAATCGATCCGAATGCCGGGCTGCTCTATGCGCACCACCTGTTCTTCATCATGCTGCTGATCCGCCCGTCGGGTCTCGTGTCGAGCAGGGTGTGATTCCGATGCCGACACGGACCATTCTTGTGGCCTCTGCCATCTTGCTCGTCGCGGCAATTGCCGGCGCGCCCTTGGTGCTGAACGAGGGTTTTCTGCGGCTCGCGACCGAGTGCCTGCTCTTGCTGACGATGGCGCAGATGTGGAACCTGCTGGCGGGCTATGCCGGGCTTGTGTCACTCGGCCACCAGGTCTTCATCGCCTTCGGCGCCTATGCGCTGTTCCTGACCTCGGGCTGGCTCGAGGTCACGCCGATCTGGGTGCTGCCGGTCGCGCCGCTGGTGGCGGGCGCCGTTGCGGCGATCATCGCCTTTCCGCTGTTTCGTTTGCGCGACGCCTATTTCTCGATCGCGATGTGGGTGTTCGCCGAGATCATCGGCGCGTTCACGATGAAGTCGCAGGCCGTCGGCGGCACGTCGGGCGTGCCGCTCGCGACCAGCAGGCTGATCGATTTCGACTGGTTCGAGCCGACGATGTTCTGGCTCGCCGGCGGCCTGACGCTGGTGACCATCGCGGCGCTGTACAGGATGATGACCTCGAGCTTCGGGCTCGGGCTGATGAGCGTGCGCGACAATGACCTTGCGGCGATGAGCGTCGGCGTCGACGTCCGGCTTAATCGTTTTGTCGCCTTCGTGCTCTCGGCGGCGGGATGCGGGTTTGCCGGCGCGCTCAACTTCATGGGCAATCTGTTCATCGCGCCGCTGGCGGCCTTCGACGTCAACTGGTCCGTGTACATGATGTTCATCGTGATCATCGGCGGTATCGGAACGCTGGAAGGCCCGATCCTCGGCGTCATCATCTTCTTCGGCCTGCGCGAGCTGATGACCGGACCGCTCGGCCTGTCCGGCGGCTGGTATCTGGTCGGGCTCGGCATCATCGCCGTCGTGGTGATGATTGTGGCGCCGCGCGGCCTCTGGCCGGCCTTGCGCGATCGCATCGGCGTGCGGCTGCTCGATGTACACCGCGCCGCACCACGCCCGGCCGCGGCCGCGATCCTGCCGGCGGCGTCGGAACAGGTTACCGGATGAAGAAGCGGGCCTTCACGTCGCCACCGTTGCTTGTATTCTGACAGTTCTGGCTTTGAGTGGAGGGCGGAATGGCTCTGATATCCCGGCACGGCGTGTGGGCAGTGGCCGGTCTGATGGTCGCGACATTGGCGGCGCCGCTGCCGGCGAAGGCCGAGCGGCGGATGTGGCCGCAGGCGGCCGCAACGCACCCGATGGACGGGCTCACCACCGACGAAATCCGCTCGGTCTCCGATATCCTGCGCGGCGCCGGCAAGCTCGACGATTCGGCGCGGGTCGTCTCGATGTCGGTCGAGGAGGATCCCAAGGACGAGGTGCGGGCGTGGAAGCCCGGACAGCCCTTCACGCGCCGGGCCAGCGCGACGCTGCTGAGCGGCGGGCATCTCTACGAGGCCCATGTCGATCTCGCCGCGCGCAGCCTGCTCGGCTGGCAGGAAGTCAGGGATCATGAGGCTGCGCTGACCATCGACGAGCTGATCTCCGCCGGCGATCTGCCGAAGCAGGACCCGCGCTGGATCGCCGCGATGGCCAAGCGCGGCATCACCGATTTCCGCAACGTGCTGTGCCTGCCGCTGACCGTGGGTCCAGTGACCGATCCGGCGTTGAAAGGCCGCCGCCTGCTCAACGTTCCCTGTGTCGACACCGCGGGCGCCGCCAACAATCTCTGGGGCAAGCCGATCGAGAACCTGTTCGCCCAGGTCGATCTCAAGAGCAAAACGGTGCTGTCGGTGACCGATCTCGGCGTGGTGCCGCCACCGCCGCAGACGCCCTCGCACGCCTATGCCGACTCCGGAACATATCGCAAGCCACCGAAGCCGATCGAAATCGCAGCGCCTGAAGGCAGCAACGTGAAGGTGGAGGGCGGCCAGGTCCGCTGGGACAACTGGTCATTCCATGTCCGTCTCGAGCCGCGCGTCGGCGCCGTGCTGTCGCTGATTCGCTACGATGACCACGGCACGCTCCGCGACATCGCCTATCAGATATCGGCGAGCGAGATGTTCGTGCCCTACATGGACCCGGCGCCGACCTGGTCGTTCCGCGCCTATATGGACATCGGCGAGTACGGCTTTGGCGTGCTTTCCAGCGAATTGCAGCGCGGCGTGGATTGTCCCGAAGGCGCGCATTATCTCGACCTGACGATCTCGGATACCAAGGGTGCGCCGGTCGTTTCCAAAGGCGCGGTCTGCATCTTCGAGCGCCCGACCGGCGATCCGATCTGGCGCCACAGCGAGCTGATCAACAACACCGCCGAGGTGCGGCCGAACAACGAGCTGGTGGTGCGGATGGCGCCGGTGGTCGGCAATTACGACTATCTGGTGGACTACGTGTTCGACCGTGCCGGCAATATCGATGTGCGGCTCGGCGCCTACGGCATCGATGCGACCAAGGGCGTCGCGAGCAAGACATTGAGCGACCCGACGGCTGCGCAGGACACCGCCTTTGGGACGCTGGTCGAGGAACGGCTGCTCGCGGTCAATCACGATCACTACATGACGTTCCGGATCGACATGGACGTCGACGGCACCTCGAACCGGCTGGTCGAGGATCGCTTCAATGTCCGCCGGCTGGAGCAGGGCCAGCGCAAGAGCCTCTGGCAGGTCGACACCAGGCCGGTTGCGACCGAAGGTCCGATCACCATGCCGCTGAACGCGGCGCAGTTCAGGATCGAGAGCACGGGCAAGACCAACGGCCGCGGCTATCGCACGAGCTATCAGCTGATGCCCGGTCACTCCGACGTCTCGCTGCTCGCCAAGGACGATCCGATCCAGCTGCGCGCCGGTTTCAGCGCCTACACGCTGTGGACCTCGGCCTACGCCAAGGACGAGCGCTACGCCGCGGGCATGTATCCGAACGGAAACCCCGAGGTCGACGGCCTGCCGAAATGGACGGCGGCGAAGCGGCCCATCGAGGACCGCGACCTCGTGCTGTGGTACACAGTCGGCTTCCGCCACGTGCCGCGCGCTGAGGATTGGCCGGTCATGCCGGGCCTGTGGCATGGCTTCCGGCTGCGTCCGTTCAACTTCTTCGATCGCAATCCCGCGCTCGACGTGCCGCCGATGGTGAATGCCAGGGAGACGAAATGAGAGGCCGCGTGCATTGCATCGGAGCGGTGGCCGGCGCGCTGCTAGCGCTATTGGCGGCAGGGCCGGTTGCTGCCGGCGCGGTGGCCGAGAGCAGCGTTGACGACGCGTCCTTGCTCTATCTGAGCAGCAACGATTGGGAGCGCCAATCCGAGACGCGCAAGGTCGCGCTGGCGGCCGACTTCATGCGCATCTTCTGCACCGATCAGACGATGTCGGCCATATCGCTGGCCGATTGCCTCGACCGCGACAAGGCTAATGGCGCCCTGTTCGAGCGCGCCATGGCTTGCGTCAGTGCGCTGTCAACCGGCCGCTGAGAGGCCGGCGTCGATTCCTTCGGCGATCCGTCTCACATCCGCTGCCGTGAGGATCAGGGGCGGGGACAGGATCAGATTGTTGCCGGAGACGCGCAGCATCACGCCGGCCTCGTAGGCGGCATCGGCAACCTTCGCCATCGTCTTCTTGTCGGCGGCCTTCTTGCTGTCGCGATCAGCGACCAGCTCGAGTGCGGCCATCAAACCCTTGCCCCTGACGTCGCCGACCAGCGCATGCTTTGCCTTGAGCGCCGCAAGCGCCCGCGCAAGGTCCTCGCCGCGCGCGTGGGCATTCTCGTCGAGCTTGAGGCGGCGAGTCTCGGCGAGCGCCGCAAGGCCCGCGGCGCAGCCGACCGGATGGCCGGAATAGGTGTAGCCATGGCCGATCGAGCCGAACGCGGTCGTGTCGGCCTCGAAGGCTTCCGTGACCTGCTCGCCGATCAGCGTCGCGCCGAGCGGGAAATAGCCCGAGGTGATCGCCTTGGCCATCGTCATCATGTCGGGCTTTACGCCCCAGAGCCGCGAACCCGACCATGCGCCGGTGCGCCCGAAACCGGTGACGACCTCGTCCGCGATCATCAGGATGCCGTGACCGTCGCAGATCTCGCGCGCCAGCTTCATGAAGCTGTCCGGCGGCACGATCACGCCGCCGGCCCCTAACACCGGCTCCATGATGAAGGCCGCGATGGTGTCGGCGCCCTGGAATGCGATCTCCTCCTCCATCGCCGCTGCGCATAGCTGCGCGAGTTTTGCTGCATCGGTCTCGTTGAAGGGATTGCGGTAGGTCGACGGCGCGGGGATATGGAACACGCCGGGCAGCATCGGCTCGTAGTTGCGGCGGAAATTGGCGTTGCCGTTGACGGAGGCGCCACCGAAATGGGTGCCGTGATAGCCCTTCTTCAGCGCCAGGAACTTGGTGCGGTCGGCCTGGCCCTTGATCTTCCAGTATTGCCGCGCGAGCCGCAGCGCGGTCTCGACCGAGTCCGAGCCGCCCGAGGTGAAGAAAGCGCGCACCATGCCTTCCGGCTTGAACCATTCGGTGAGCTCGTAGGCGAGCTCGATCGAGGGGCCGGATGAGGTACCGCGAAAGCCCGAATAGTACGGCAGCGCGCTGAGCTGGTCCGCGATCGCCTGCTTGATCGGATCGCAGCTGTAGCCGAGATTGACATTCCACAATCCGCCGACCGCATCGATTACGGTCTTGCCGTCGATATCGGTGACTTCGACGCCTTCGCCCTTCATCACGATCCGCGGCGGCTGCGCTCGCATCTCGGCAGGATGGGCCATCGGGTGCCAGATCGGCTTGGCGTTGTTCTCAACCAGGAAGTTTCTGTCGCGCATGGTCGCCCTCTGTCCGGCTGGAGCCTGTTCCGTTTCGATGGAATCGGAACGGGGCTCCAGATTCTGGTTTTGACGCGTTTTCGAACCGGTACCCGCTTCGCTCGAAAACGCTTTAGTCGAATCGCAGCCCGAAATGCCGCAGCGCCTCGCCGTAGGACGCGGCAGGATTGCGCACATCGAACAGCACCGTGCGCATGTTGCACGCGGCGGCGCCTGCGATGTTGCGGCGCTGGTCGTCGACGAAGACGCAATTGTCTGCCTCCAGCACCAGTTCGTCCAGCACGCTTTGATAGGCGCGGGGGTCGGGCTTCAGGATCCCGGTATGCGTGGCATCGACGATGGTGTCGAAGCGCTTGAGGATGGAGAGACGGCTGCGGAAATCGGCGCCGTAGAACAGGTCGAGCTCGTTCGACAGGATGGCGAGGCGGAACCCGGCATCGGCGGCGAGGGTGATCGCGCGCGCTGCCTCGGGGCGGATCACGGTGTCGGGATCGGCGCCACGCGCGCGTTTCACGAAGGTCTCCATGTCGCGCCAGTCCTCGCCGACCAGGCGCCCGACCTCGCGGCTGCGGGTCAGCCAGTAGTCGCGCTCAGAAATTTCGCCACGCTGCATGGAAGTCCAGAGCGGATCGCTGTCGGGCGCGAACGGTCCGAGCCATTTCAGTGTGCATGGGGCGAGTCCGAGCGTGCGCTCGGTCAGGTCGTGGGTCTCGAACAATGTCTTCGAGATCACCCCGCCGAAGTCGAGCACCAGCGCCTGGGCACGCGGCCTCCTCATGCGGCAACCGTGGTGCGGCCGCGAGGGACAATGCCGGCAGCGACCCATCGGTCGAAGATGCCGAGCACTGTTTCGTTGAATGCGGCGCTGTTGATGTGATCCTTGATCTCGTGCAGCTCGACCGGCGCCCTGATCGCCGACCGCATGGCTTCGACGAAGGCGGCGAGGGCGTCAGGATCGTGCAAGGTTTCGCCTTCGCGATCCCATTGCTGGATGCCGCCGGTGGGCAGCACGAAGGCAACGGGAGCGTTGGCCTGGGACAGTTTCTCGGCGATCGCGCGTGCGATCCGTTGGCGATCAGTGGATCCCGACGTTGCCGACGCAAGCAGCCGGTTATGCGCGTGGAACGGGCGATCCGACAGCTCGTTCGGAACCCCAAGCCATGCCGGGAAATCCACCATGTCGATCGCCCCGGGCGCGACGATCTGTGGAATGCCGGCTCTTCCTGCGTTCTCAAGCCTGTCAGCGCCGGAATTGACCACCGAGCCGGTGAGCTGGTTGGCGACCTCCTGCAAGCTGAGGTCCAGCACCGCGGCGAAGCCACCTTGCGCGGCGATCGATTCCATCGCGCGGCCGCCCATGCCGGTGGTGTGGAAGACGACGACCTCGTAGCCGCGCCGTTCGAGCTGCGGCTTGAGCTCGACCATGTAGTGCAGGCAGCTCTTGCCGAGCGAGGTGATCGCAACGACCGGCCGGTCCTTGCGCGGCCTGATTGCGCTTCTGGCGGCGCCGACGATCGCGCCGCAGGCTTGCGACAGCACGGCGGTGCAGGTGCCGTTGAGGCCGTAGAGACCGCCGGCCCACAGGATCATCATCAGATCGGCGGCGACGCGCTCGGGCGGGATCAGATGCGAGAAGGCGACGGTCGAGACGATCAGCTTCGGCAGGCCGAGCGGCAGCGCCTGCGCGACGTCGAGCGCAAGGTCGGTGCCCATCGTGCCGCCGATCGCGATCGCGCCGTCGATGGCATCGCGCTCCGCGAGCGCGCGCGCCAGATTGGCGGCGCCAACCGCCATCAGTGACATCGCGGAATTCTCGTCGCCGCTCGATGCGATCGCCTCGATCGTGGTTTGTGCGGCCGCCGCCACCGCGTGCTTGTCATGTGCGGGCCGGTACGGCGGATCGCCGAGCACGCTGATGTCCATCATGATGGTTCGGCCACCGGCGCGCGCGATGCACTCGCTCATGAACAGCAGTTCGTCGGCCTTGGTGTCTCCCGTTCCGATCAGGAGAATGCGGGGCTGCGTCATCTCAGGCATGACCTTGGGCTCACCGGCAGGCGTAAGGGATGGTGACAACCGGTTTGCATAACGCAGGCGGAGCGCTCGGCCATCGTGCGATCACGCTATGGGGACGCGCCTTGCCGTGACATCCACCTATCGGTTGATTGCTGCCAAGGCCTTGATTTGGCGAGGATTGCGCCGTGCCAGCGGTCTCGCTCGGAAGCCGCTTTTGTCATTGTCACAATTATCTCGCATGCAGCAAGCCCAGATCGATCGACTACGCGCGGCCGTCATTCCGGCCCAGCAGCTCTTCATCGGCGGCCGGCCGGCGCCGGCGATCAGCGAGGCGCGGCTTGATGTCGTGTCGCCGATCGACGGCCAGGTATTAACCAGCATCGCTGACGGCGACGTGGCCGATGTCGACGCCGCAGTGAGACACGCGCGGCAGGCCTTCGAGCAGGGCAGCTGGTCACGCGCGGCGCCGGCGCAGCGCAAGAAGGTGTTGCTGCGGTTCGCCGATCTCATCGAGCGGCACGCGCTCGAGATTGCGGTGCTCGGCGTGCGCGACAATGGCACCGAGATTAGCATGGCCTATAAGGCCGAGCCGCTCTCGGTCGCCGGCACCATCCGTTACTACGCCGAGGCGATCGACAAGGTCTATGGCGAGATCGCCCCGACCTCAGGTGATGTGCTCGGGCTCGTGCATCGCGAGCCGCTTGGTGTCGTCGGCGTGATCGTGCCGTGGAATTTCCCGCTGATGATCGGAGCGTGGAAGATCGGCCCGGCGCTTGCCGCCGGAAACTCGGTCGTGGTCAAGCCGCCGGAGCTGGCGTCGCTGACGCTGTTGCGACTTGCCGAGCTCGCGACCGAGGCGGGGTTGCCCGACGACGTGCTCAACGTCGTCACCGGCCGCGGCGCATCCGCCGGCGAGGCGCTTGCGCTGCACATGGATGTCGATGTGCTCGCTTTCACTGGCTCGGGCGCGGTGGGCCGGCGTCTCCTGGAATGCTCGGCGCGATCGAACCTGAAGCGCGTCCATCTCGAGCTTGGCGGCAAGTCGCCCAACATCGTGTTCGCCGATGCGCCCGATATCAAGCATGCGGCCAAGGTCTCGGCGAACGGCATCTTCCGAAACTCCGGCCAGGTCTGCGTGGCCGGATCGCGGCTCTTGGTGCAGTCCGCGATCTATGATCGCTTCATGGCCGAACTGCGCGACGCAACCGCCAAGCTCCGCGTCGGTGATCCCCTCGAACTGACCTCGGATATCGGCGCCATCGCGAGCAAGCCGCAGTTGCGCAAGAACCTGGATGCCGTTGCCCATGCGGAAGCGCAGGGCGCGAAGCGGCTGATCGGCGGCGAGCAGATCCGCGTCGAGAGCGGCGGCAACTTCATGGCGCCTACGATCCTCACCGACGTGACGCCGTCGATGCAGGTCTGGCGCGAGGAAGTGTTCGGCCCGGTGCTGGCAGTGACGCGGTTCGAGGGCGAGGAAGATGCCACAGCGCTCGCCAATGCGACCCCCTATGGACTTGCGTCGGCGGTGTGGACCGCAAGTCTGTCGACGGCGCATCGCATGGTGCGCGCCATCAAGGCCGGCGTCGTGCACGTCAACGCCTATGGCGGCGCCGACATCACGGTGCCGCTCGGCGGCTTCAAGCAATCAGGCTTCGGACGCGACAAGTCGCTGCACGCGCTCGACGCCTATACCGACCTCAAGACCGCCTGGATCGCGCTATGACATCTTTGGCTGCCGAACGCGCCGGCGTTCTGAACCGATTGCTCGATGCCGAGCAGGAGCGCTTTCGCGCGCTGCATCCGCGCTCAGCCGCGGCCTGGCAGGAGGGAACGGAGCACTACCTTTACGGCGGCCCGTCGCACTGGATGCGGCGCTGGGCCGGCGGCTTCCCGGTTTATGCCGAGGAGGCGCAGGGCGCGCATATCAGGGACATCGACGGACGCGACTACATCGATTTCTGCCTTGGCGACACCGGCGGCATGTGCGGCCACGCGCCCGAGGCGGTCACTGAGGCGGCGCTCGCTCAGCTCAAGCGTGGCGCGACCATGATGCTGCCGACGGAAGACAGTATCTGGGTCGGCGCCGAACTGTCGCGACGCTTCGGCCCGAAATACTGGACGCTGACGACGTCGGCGACCGACGCCAACCGTGCCGCGATCCGCATCTCGCGCATGATCACCGGCCGGCGCAAGGTGCTGGTGTTCTCCGGCTGCTACCATGGCGGCGTCGAGGAGGCGCATGTCGAGATCCGCGACGGCCGGGTCGGCCTGCGCAACATGATCCATCCGAACGGCATCGATCATGATGCGGTGAGCAGGGTCGTCGAGTTCAACGATGTCGCGGGCCTCGAGGCGGCGCTTGCGCATGGCGACGTCGCCTGCGTGCTGACCGAGCCGCTGATGACGAATTTCGGCATGATCCCGGTCGATCCTGGTTTTCACCAGGCGTTGCGAGAGCTGACCCGCCGCGCCGGCACCGTCCTCATCATCGACGAGACCCACACGCTGTCCTGCGGACCGGGCGGCTACATGAAGAGCCATGGGCTCGAGCCCGACATTTTCGTTGCGGGCAAGGCGATCGCGGGCGGCATCCCCGCCGGCGTGTTCGGGCTCAGCCAGGAGATCGCGGAGCGGCTCTGGAAGATCGTCCCCCACGTCAATCCGCGGGAACGGCAGTCGGCGCATCTCGGATTCGGCGGAACACTTGCCGGCAACGCGCTGACGGTCGCGACCATGCGCGCGGTGCTGGAGAAGGTGCTGACCTCTGCGAACTACGAGCGGATGATCGGAACCGCGACCTGGCTCGCGCAGGAAGCGCGCCGCCTGATCGCGGCGGCCGGTCTGCCCTGGCACGTCACGCAGATCGGCGCGCGCGCTGAGATCATGTTCATGCCGCAGCCGCCACGCAGCGGCGCCGACGTCATTGCTGGCCGGCAACCCGATCTCGAGACCTTGCTGCATGCGTTCTACATCAACGAGGGCCTTCTGGTGACCCCGTTCCACACCATGCTGCTGATGTGTCCGGCGACGTCCGCGCGCGACGTCGACACGCACACGGGGGTGTTGGCGCAGTTCATCGACTTGCTGCGCGGCGCGGGAGCGATCTGATGCAGGCGCCTCCGTTCAATCTTGGCGGCCGCATCGCGATCGTCACCGGCGGGGGCAGGGGGATCGGCGCCGCCATCGTGAGAAGGTTCGCCCAGGCGGGCGCGACCGTGGTGATCGCCAACCGGACTCTTGATGTGGCCGAGGCATTGGCGCGCGAACTCGTGGCCGATGGACGGGCGGCGCATTGCTTTCCGTTCGACCGGCTCGATCGCGGCAGCTTGCGGGCGATGATTGACAGTGTCGCCGCCAAATACGGCCGGCTCGATATCGTCGTGCACAATGCCGGCGGTTGCCCGTGGTCATCGCTTGAGGAGCTCGATGAAGCGAAGCTCGAGGATACGCTGGCGCTGAACCTCAACGCCAGCATCTGGCTCGCGCAGGCCGCAATTCCGCACATGCGTGCCGTCAGGTTCGGGCGCATCCTCGTGACATCCTCGGTCTCAGCGCGCGTCGCGATGGGCGGCGGCGCGCATTACTCGGCGGCGAAAGCCGGCGTCAACGCATTCATCCGCGGCGCCGCCTTCGAGCTCGCGCGCGACGGCATCACGGTCAACGGCGTCGAGGCCGGCTTCATCGAAAAGCCAGGCCGCGGCACCATGAGCGCGCCGGAGAACAAGGCGAAGCTCGAGCGTTTTATCCCGATGGGGCAAATGGGCAGCGCAGACGACATCGCCTGCGCGATGCTCTATCTCGCCTCCGCCGAGGCCAAATATGTCACCGGGCAGACCATCGTCGTCGACGGCGGCTCGACGCTGCCGGAGACCGGATTTGCCGTCGAACGGCAGTGGGGAGTCTAGATGCGCATGATCTTCTCGGAAAACCGGGATCCACTTTTCCGGATCATGCCCTGATGCCGCGGCTCGACGGAAAGACGGCGCTGGTGACCGGCGCGGCCACGGGGATCGGTCGGGCGACGGCGGCGCTGCTGGCGTTGAGCGGCGCGCGCGTCGTGCTGTTCGGCCTCGGGGACGCCGAGCTGCAGGCCGCAGCAGTGAAGTGCGGCGGGCAGGCAATCCATGGTGACGTCACCCGGCCGGACGACATCGCAAAGGCCGTCACCGCCTGCGGAGCGTGGCTCGACATCGTGGTCAACGCCGCCGGCCTGATCGTGCCGGATCAGCCGGCCAGCGTCTCCGACGAGGTGTGGGCCAAAACGCTTGACGTCAACCTCACGGGGACGATGCGTGTCTGTCGCGCGTCCCTGCCGCTGCTCCGGCAGCGCGGCGGCGCGATCGTGAACGTCGCCTCGGTTGCGGCGTTCAATGCCAGCCCGGACAGCGCAAGCTACGCCGCCAGCAAGGCGGCCGTCGTCGCCTATACGCGCTCGCTGGCCTACGCGCACGGCGCCGACGGCATCCGCTCCAATGCGGTGGCACCGGGCTGGGTGCGCACGCCGATGAGCGCCCAAGAAATGCAGCTGCTCGCGGGCCAAAACGGCACCACCGTCGATGCCGAGATTCGCGGCGTCGAACGACGCATTGCCCTGGGACGGATGGCCGAGCCCGCCGAGATCGCCGCGTGCTGCCTGTTCCTGGCCTCCGACGAGGCGTCCTTCGTGACGGGTGCAGTGCTGGTCGCCGATGGCGGCGGCCGCGCGCCGACGCAGAATCGCGCGGTGTAGACGGCCGGTTGGCGTTGGGGGCAGGCGGCCCCCACCTTGATAACGACCGGCGGATTTGGCACTCTCGCGCGGTCACGTCATTCGATCGAGGGGCGTTATGAACAAGTCATTTTCTGTGATCATTGCCGCGGCCGCTTCAATCGTCGTTCTGTCTTCGACGGCGGCGCGATGCGGCGACTACTATCCGTTTGGCGATCCGCCGTACCGGCTGGACTACGTGCAAGAGCCCCAGATCGCATCGGGCTGCTGGAAATGGAATTGGCAGCTGTACCAGTGGCAGGACTACTGCCCGGTCTACGTCAATCCGAAGGCGTATATGTTCTCGCGCTCGTCGCGCGTCGTGCTCCGCACCAAGGGGTGAGGAGAGTTCGGCTGCTTGAGGTGCTCTGCGTCACGCCCATTGGAGCGACGCAGAGCGCGCGCTCATGAATGCGCGATGGTGCACGCCACCTGGTGGCGCTTGCCGAAGTTGAGCAGCGCGTTTTCCCGGAAGCCGTCCAGCCAGACGCCGCGGCCCGCATAGCGATAGCCGACGCCCATCGGAACGTGCCGCACATGGATGCCGCCACGGCCGGTGAGCAGGGAGGCCGTGACCACTTCGCCCTCGACCGACACGGCGCGGGGGCACAGCGGATATTGATGGCCGTTCTCGCAGGTGAAGACGATCTCGGTGCAGGTGCCGACCGGTGCTTTTGTGACCAGGCCAAGGTCCGCCGCCCCCGCCGGCCCGGAGTTGCCGAACGACATTGCACCCAACGCCAAAATGCCCGCGACCGTGTAGCCAAACCGAATACGCATCAGTGCCCCCTCGTCCAGCGATAGGCTAAGTAATTGAAGAAAATATCTCGCGCTAAATGAGCAAAAAAAAACTCTGAGGTCAAACCTCTCTGCCCATTGCGGTGGGGGAGATCCGCCGGCGCCATCGCGAATGGCGTGTCAGGTGTTGCAAGTTTGCTGCAGTGGGTCTGAATTCGGCTGCAAGCTGCCCGTAGCGTTAATGCACCTTTACCGGCCACAATTGGCCTGCAAGTGGTGTGATGTATTGAGTCGTGTTCCGGAGATTGCTTCAATGAGCTGACCGGATCGCATCACGAACGCATTCGGACGGACATCGGGGGTGGGAATGGACTTCCGTGGTGGCATTGCACGTTCGCTACTGGCCCTGATGATTGTCTCATTGCCTGCGTTGGCAGCTCATGCGCAGACTCAGGCTCCTCAACCGGCGAACGGCCGGGCAGCGGCGGCAGCGCCGGCTCAGGGCGATCAAGCCTTTTCTGGCCCGAGCTTCCGCAAAGGTCTGTGGCGCTTCGTGCGAACGCTCGATGTGGTCAGGACCGCCAACAAAAACTTCAAGTATCGGGTGGTCAACGCGGAGACGACGCGCTGCGTCGACCCGACCCACGCCATGAAGGCGACCTTTGCCTCGGGATCGATCGGAAGCTGCGTCTCGGACAAGCCGGAGAAGGTCGGTAATCAATACACCTTCGGACACCGCTGCGATTACATGGGGACGGTCAGCACCGTCATCACCGTGCGCAGCGACGAGGCCTATACCGAGCTGAACGAGATCAGCACCGGAGAGCATCCCCGGACCGACACGGTCGTCGCGACAAGGATCGGCGACTGCGACGACGGTAGCGCGGCCAGGATTGAGGCCAAGTCTGAGGCCAAGGCTGACAAGTCCGCTGCGGCGGCTTTGCAGCATTAGTTGGCAATCGACGGCGGGTGGCGGCGGACGAGGCGTCCATTCGTCCCCGACGGCGCGGACGCTGCGCTTCCTTTCGCGCCGAAGCTGCCCCGGCCTGGAAGCAACCAGGCATTCACCGTGTTTGGCGCAAGAGCTCGAGAGAGCTTCGAGCAAAGACCAAGCATTTACGGGGTCTTAACACGAAATGCTCCTGAATGATGTGAGGTTGGACGTGCTTCAAGCGAAGTCACGCGATCCGCGTCAATCGGCCGATTAGGGATTCAATAAATGACATCGCGTGAGGGCTTCGCCCCGTCGAAGATCTTCGCGTCCGCGCTTGGCGTCGTGACCGCGCTTTCCGTGTTCGTGCTCGCCTCCCCGAGCGCCATGGCGGAGGAGGGATTCAGCGGGCCGACCTTCCGAAAAGGAATGTGGCGCTTCGTGCGGACGCTGGAAATCGCCACGTCCTCGAACGTCCGGCAAACGCTGCTCGAGCGCGAAATGACGCGCTGTGTCGATCCGACGCAGGCGATGAAGGCGACCTTCTCATCTCCGTCCGTTGGAAATTGCCACTCTTCGCGGCCGGAAAAGATCAACAACAAATACGTCTTCTCCAACCGCTGCGACTATCTCGGGCCGGTCAGCACCGTCATCACGGTTCTCAGCGACGAGGCCTATACCGAGGTCAACAAGACCAATGTTGGTCAGGCGCCGCGGACCGACCGGGTGGTTGCCCGCCGAATCAGCGATTGCCACGAGGATCGAGCTTCGCTCAGCCAGCCGGCCTCCGCATCGGGCGAGGTGTTGTTGCAGCAGGACGAAGCCGAGGGCGAGCCGCTGTAAGGCGATTGGTCGGCGCGCGGGCCTCAGATCGCCCGCAACACCATCAGATCTTCTGCTGCCCGCCTGGTACACTCACCTTGACGGTGATCTTCTGAATTTCGGTTCGACCGCCTTGATACTTGACCTCGATGGTCAGGGCGTCATCGCCGAGAAATTCCGGAGGCGCCTTGTAGAAGGCGACATAGGCCGGCACTTCGAGCGCCAGGCAGGCCTTGTAATTGGTGGCCTTCGCCTTCGCCGACTTCACCACAACCTTTCCGGCAGCCGGCGCAGTGACCAGGCGGATGGTCGGCAGCGGCCCCGACGTGCAATCAGGTAACACGTTGAGATAGAGACCAATCTGGGTGTCCCGGTTGGCCAGGGCGCGAACCTGGCGCTCCACCGTGGTCTCCCGGGGGACAGGTTGTGCAGGGGCTTGCGCGGCCGCCGCGCCGAAACAGCCCCAAATCAAGACAGCGGCACACGCCTGAAGAATCACCCGCATCGACTGCTGCTCCAAATCGCCGGGAAGGACGAACGGGGCCGGGGAAATACTGCCTTTGGCCAAGTTAATCCGGCTAAGCCGTTGTTCTTTCAGCTTCGACCTGTCCGATCTTTACCACACTTCCACGGAAAGCATTGATTAACCAAATACATTTCTTGACCGCGGGGAGGGTTAACAATAGCCTAAAACTAAATTTTTCTACAACTTTTCCTCTAATCGCATTTTGCGGAGTTGATAATGCAGGGTTCGTTTCAGGTCGCTCAGGCAACCGGCACCGGCAATTCCACCAATTCGGCTCCCGTACGAATTTACAAGTTGACCAAGCCGCTGACCGATCAGGCGGTGGTCGTCAATCTTGGATACGACCAGAAGGTGAAGGTCGACTTTTCGTCGATCGCCAATGAAAAGATCACGCTGGTTCACGTCGGCGAAAAGCTGATCATCCTGTTCGACAACCAGTCGACCGTCACGGTTGAGCCGTTCTTCGACTCCCGTGCGGATGGGCTGAAGAATGTCACCATCGAGATGGCGCCGGGGCGCGAGGTCTCGGTCCAGGAATTCGCCAGTCTGTTTCCGATCACCACGGACGCCTCCGTGTTGCCGGCGGCCGACAATGGCGGCAACTCGAACGGCAACGCGCAGGCGAGCGGCGCGGATTTCCGCCCGTTCGCGATTGATCCGTTAGCTCCTGTGCCGACCAACGTGTTGGCGCCGCAGGAAGAGTTGCCGAACCTCGTGACCCCTGTGCCCCCGACCGGCTTCGTGCTGAACAGTGCTCCGCCTCCGATCATTTCCGGCAATCCCCTGTCGGCGCTGATCGTCGACGAGAGCTTCCTGACCGCGGCCACCAACCATGGTGTCGCCGGTTCGGGGCTCGGACCCGCAGGGGCAACGGTCGCGTCTGTGCAGGTGTCGTTCAACGTCACGGTGCCGGGCGGCCAGCAGTCGCTGACCTATGCGCTGTCGGTCACGACACCGAACGAAGATTCCGGTCTGATCGATTCGGCGACCGGTCAGCACGTCCTGCTGACGGTCAACGCGGCCGGCGTCGTGGAAGGGCGCACGGCGATCAGTGGCGATCTGGTCCTCACGGTCTCGGTCGACACCGCGGGTCATGTGACGCTGACCGATCTGCGCGCGGTTCATGAGGCAACACCGGGCAACTTCAATGAAGGGATCACGCTGGCATCGGGTCTGATCACGCTGACCGCCACCGTGACCGACAACAACAATCAGTCGGCAAGTGCGAGCGTCGATGTCGGCTCGCATCTGACGATCCTTGACGATGGTCCGGTGGCGGGCACGGTGACCGGCGCGACCGACACGCTGGTGCTGGACGAAACGCGCCCTGTGGGCAGCGACACCGCGGGCGGCACGACGCCGACCGGCCTCGCCAGCGTGACGGCGGACTTCTCCAACAATTTCACCGGCGGCAGCTATGGCGCCGACGGTGCCGGCAACACTGCCTACACGCTGCATCTCACCGGCACGAACGTGGCCTCGGGCCTCTATGCGCTGGATCCGACCGACACCAACCCGGCCCATTTCGGGCAGGGCGCGCAGATCGTGCTGAACCAGTCCGGTGACACCATCACCGGCTCGGCCAACGGCACGACCTACTTCACGATCACGATCAACGAGACGACCGGGATCGTGACCTTCACCCAGGTCAACAACATCTGGCATGCCGATCCGACCAACCCGGATGATGCCGCGACGCTGACCCTCTCCAGCTCCAGCCTGCTGCAGGTGGTGCAGACCATCACTGACGTGGACGGCGACAGCGTGACAACGCCGATCAGCCTCGGTGGCGGCGTGTTCACAATTCAGGACAGCGGTCCGACGGCCGGCACGGTGATCGAGAAGGAAGGCCCGGCGGAAGCGCTGGTGCTGGACGAGTCGCGCCCGGTTGGCAGCGACACGCCGGCCGGCTTTGCACCGAGCGGGCTTGCCAGCGTGACGGCGGACTTCTCCCACGACTTCACGTCGGGCAGCTACGGCAGCGACGGACCCGGCCATACCGCCTACACGCTGAAGCTCACCGGCTCGAACGTGGCCTCGGGTCTCTACGCGCTGGATCCGACCGACACGACCACTGCTGACGGCGACGGCATCGGACAAGGCGCGCAGATCGTCCTCAACCAGTCCGGCAACACCATCACCGGCTCGGCCGGCGGGACGACGTATTTCACCATCACGATTGATCCGTCGACCGGGATCGTCACCTTCACGCAGTCGAACAACATCTGGCATTCTGACCCGAAGAATCCGGACGATCCGGCAACGCTGACGCTGTCGAGCCCCAGCCTGCTGCAGGTGGTGCAGACAATCACCGACGCGGATGGCGACAGCGTGTCGACGCCGCTCGATGTCGGCACCCGTGTGTTCACGATCCAGGACAGCGGCCCGACCGCCGGCACGGTGACCGGCCCGACCGACACCCTGGTGCTGGACGAGACCCGTCCGGTTGGCACGGACACCGCGGGCGGCACGGCGCCGACCGGCCTTGATTCCGTGACGGCAGACTTCTCCAACAACTTCACGCCCGGCAGCTATGGCAGCGACGGCCCGGGCCACACGACCTACACGCTGAACCTCGCCGGCGCGAATGTGGCGTCCGGTCTGTACGCACTTGATGCGACCGATACGACCACCGGCGACGGCGACGGCATCGGGCAGGGCGCGCAGATTCTGCTGAACCTGGTCGGCAACACCATCACCGGCTCGGCCGGCGGCACCAATTACTTCACGATCACGATCGATCCCTCGACCGGGATCGTGACATTCACCCAGCTCAACAATATCTGGCACTCCGACCCAACCAATCCGGACGATGCGGCGACGCTGACGCTGTCTGGCGCCAATCTGCTGCAGGTGGTGCAGACCATCGTCGATGCCGACGGCGACAGCGTGTCGACATCGCTCGATGTCGGCACCGGCGTGTTCACGATCCAGGACAGCGGCCCGAGCGCCGGCACGGTGATCGCGGCGGCGGATACGTTGGTGCTGGACGAGACCCGTCCTGTCGGCACCGACACTGCGGGCGGCGCCGCGCCGACCGGCCTCGACACCGTCACGGCGGACTTCTCGAACAACTTCTCGGCCGGCAGCTACGGCAGCGACGGTGCGGGTAACACGGCCTACACGCTGAAGCTGACGGGCGTGAATGTGGCCTCCGGTCTCTATGCGCTGGATCCGACCGACACCGACCCGACCCATTTCGGGCAGGGTGCGCAGATTCTGCTGAACCAGGTCGGTGACACCATCACCGGCTCGGCCGGCGGCACCAACTACTTCACGATCACGATCGACGAGACGACCGGCATCGTCACGTTCACCCAGCTCAACAACATCTGGCATTCCGATCCGACCAATCCGGATGACGCCGCGACGCTGACCCTGTCGGGCGCGAACCTGCTGCAGGTGGTGCAGACCATCACCGATGCGGACGGCGACAGCGTGTCGACGCCGCTCGATGTCGGCACCGGCGTGTTCACGATCCAGGATAGCGGCCCGACGGCGGGCACGGTGGCCGGCCCGACCGACACCCTTGTGCTGGACGAGACGCGGCCTGTCGGCACCGACACCGCGGGCGGCACCTCGCCGACCGGCCTCGATACCGTGACGGCGGACTTCTCCAACAACTTCACCGGCGGCAATTATGGCAGCGACGGCGCGGGCAACACGGCCTACACGCTGAAGCTGACCGGCGCCAACGTCGCCTCCGGGCTCTATGCGCTGGATCCGACCGACACCGACCCGACCCATTTCGGGCAGGGTGCGCAGATTCTGCTGAACCAGGTCGGTGACACCATCACCGGCTCGGCCGGCGGGACCACCTACTTCACGATCACGATCGACGAGACGACCGGCATCGTCACGTTCACCCAGCTCAACAACATCTGGCATTCCGATCCGACCAATCCGGACGATGCAGCGACGCTGACGCTCTCGGCGGCCAACCTGCTGCAGGTGGTGCAGACCATCACCGATGCGGACGGCGACCACGTGTCGACGCCGCTCGATCTCGGCACTGGTGTGTTCACCATCCAGGACAGCGGCCCGACGGCGAGCGCGCTGTCCGGCGCAACGGACACGCTCGTGCTCGACGAGACGCGGCCTGTCGGCACCGACACCGCGGGCGGCACGGCGCCGACCGGCCTTGCCAGCGTCACGGCGGATTTCTCGAACGGCTTCGCCGGCGGCAGCTATGGCAGCGATGGCCCGGGCAATTCGGCCTACACGCTGAAGCTCACCGGCGCCAACGTGGCGTCCGGCCTGTACGCCCTTGATGCGACCGACACGACCACCGGCGATGGCGATGGCATTGGGCAGGGTGCGCAGATTCTGCTGAACCAGGTCGGCAACACGATCACCGGCTCGGTCGGCGGTACCGATTATTTCACGATCGCGATCGATCCCTCGACCGGTATCGTGACCTTCACCCAGCTCAACAACATCTGGCACTCCGATCCGACCAACCCGGATGACGCCGCGACGCTGACGCTGTCGCGTCCGGAAATCCTGCAATTGGTGCAGACCATCACCGATGCCGACGGCGACAGCGTGACGACGTCGCTCAACCTCGGCTCCGGTGTGTTCGCAATCCAGGATAGCGGTCCGACCGCGGGCACGGTGATCGCGGCGGCGGATACGTTGGTTCTGGACGAGACCCGTCCCGTCGGCACGGATACAGCGGGCGGCTCGGCGCCGAGCGGCCTCGACACCGTGACGGCAGACTTCTCGAACAACTTCTCAGCCGGCAGCTACGGCAGCGACGGTCCGGGCAACACGACCTACACGCTGAAGCTCACCGGCGCCAACGTGGCGTCCGGCCTCTTTGCGCTCGATGCGACCGACACGACCACTGCCGACGGCGATGGCATCGGGCAGGGCGCGCAGATTCTGCTGAACCAGGTCGGCAACACGATCACCGGCTCGGTTGGCGGCACCAATTACTTCACGATCACGATCGATCCCACGACCGGTATCGTCACCTTTACCCAGCTCAACAACATCTGGCATTCCGATCCCACCAATCCGGACGATTCTGCGACGCTGACGCTGTCGGCTGCCAGTCTGCTGCAGGTGGTGCAGACCATCACCGACGCGGACGGCGACAGTGTGACGACGCCGCTCGACGTCGGCACCGGTGTGTTCACGATCCAGGACAGCGGCCCAACCGCCGGCACGGTGACCGGTCCGACTGACAGCCTCGTGCTGGATGAGACCCGTCCCGTTGGCAGCGACACCGCAGGCGGCACAGCGCCGACCGGGCTCGACACCGTGACGGCGGACTTCTCCAACAACTTCACCGGCGGCAATTATGGCAGCGATGGTGCGGGCAACACGGCCTACACGCTGAAGCTGACCGGCGTGAATGTGGCCTCCGGTCTCTATGCGCTGGATCCGACCGACACCGACCCGACCCATTTCGGGCAGGGTACGCAGATCGTGCTCAACCAGGTCGGTGACACTATCACCGGTTCGGCGAACGGCACGACCTACTTCACGATCACGATCAATGAGACGACCGGGATCGTGACGTTCACCCAGGTCAACAACATCTGGCACTCCGATCCGACCAATCCGGACGATTCTGCGACGCTGACGCTGTCAGCTGCCAATCTGCTTCAGGTGGTGCAGACCATCACCGACGCGGACGGCGACAGCGTGACGACGCCGCTCGACGTCGGCACCGGCGTGTTCACGATCCAGGACAGCGGCCCGACCGCCGGCACGGTGACCGGTCCGACCGACACCCTCGTGCTGGACGAGACCCGTCCCGTTGGCAGCGACACCGCAGGCGGCACGGCGCCGACCGGGCTCGACACCGTGACGGCGGACTTCTCCAACAACTTCACCGCCGGCAGCTACGGCAGCGACGGTGCTGGGTCGACGACCTATACGCTGAAGCTGACGGGCTTGAACGTGGCCTCCGGCCTCTATGCGCTGGATCCGACCGACACCGACCCGACCCATTTCGGGCAGGGTGCGCAGATCGTGCTCAACCAGGTCGGCGACACGATTACCGGCTCGGCGAACGGCACGACCTACTTCACGATCACGATCAATGAGACGACCGGGATCGTGACGTTCACCCAGGTCAACAACATCTGGCACTCCGACCCAACCAATCCGGACGATGCCGCGACGCTGACGCTGTCGGCCGCGAACCTGCTGCAGGTGGTGCAGACCATCACCGATGCGGATGGCGACAGTGTTGCGACGCCGATCAACCTCGGTACCGGCGTGTTCACGATCCAGGACAGCGGCCCGACCGCGGGCACGGTGACCGGTCCGACCGACACCTTGGTGCTGGACGAGACCCGTCCCGTTGGTAGCGACACCGCGGGCGGCACGGCGCCGACCGGGCTCGACACCGTGACGGCGGACTTCTCCAACAACTTCACCGCCGGCAGCTACGGCAGCGATGGTGCTGGATCGACGACCTACACGCTGAAGCTGACGGGCTTGAACGTGGCCTCCGGCCTCTATGCGCTCGATCCGACCGACAAGACCGCCGGTGACGGCGACGGTATCGGACAGGGAACGCAGATCGTGCTCAACCAGGTCGGTGACACCATCACCGGCTCGGCGAACGGCACGACCTACTTCACGATCACGATCAATGAGACGACCGGGATCGTGACGTTCACCCAGGTCAACAACATCTGGCACTCCGATCCGACCAATCCGGACGATGCGGCGACGCTGACGCTGACGCGCCCTGAGTTGCTGCAGGTGGTGCAGACCATCACGGACGCCGATGGTGATAGCGTGACGACGCCGCTCAACCTCGGCACCGGCGTGTTCACGATCCAGGACAGCGGCCCGACCGCCGGCACGGTGACCGGCCCGACCGACACCTTGGTGCTGGACGAGACCCGTCCTGTCGGCAGCGACACCGCCGGCGGCTCGGCGCCGACCGGGCTCGACACCGTGACGGCAGACTTCTCCAACAACTTCACCGGCGGCAGCTACGGCAGCGACGGTGCTGGCAGCACGACGTACACGTTGAAGCTCACCGGTGCCAACGTCGCCTCCGGCCTCTATGCGCTCGATCCGACCGACAAGACCGCCGGCGACGGCGATGGTATCGGACAGGGTGCGCAGATTCTGCTGAACCAGGTCGGCAACACCATCACCGGCTCGGTCGGCGGCACCAACTACTTCACGATCACGATCGATCCTTCGACCGGCATCGTGACCTTCACCCAGCTTAACAATATCTGGCACTCCGATCCGACCAACCCGGACGATGCGGCGACGCTGACGCTGTCGGCTGCCAATCTGTTGCAGGTGGTGCAGACCATCACCGATGCGGACGGTGACAGCGTGACGACGCCGCTGAACCTCGGCACCGGCGTGTTCACGATCCAGGACAGCGGCCCGACCGCGGGCACGGTGACCGGTCCGACCGACACCTTGGTGCTGGACGAGACGCGTCCTGTTGGCAGCGACACCGCGGGCGGCACGGCGCCGACCGGGCTCGACACCGTGACGGCGAACTTCTCCGACAACTTCACCGGCGGTAGCTACGGCAGCGACGGTGCTGGTTCGACGACCTATACGCTGAAGCTGACGGGCTCGAACGTGGCCTCCGGCCTCTATGCGCTCGATGCGACCGACAAGACTGCCGGCGACGGCGATGGTATCGGACAGGGTGCGCAGATTCTGCTGAACCAGTCCGGCAACACCATCACCGGTTCGGTTGGCGCGACGACCTACTTCACGATCACCATTGATCCCGCAACCGGGATCGTGACCTTCACCCAGGTCAACAACGTCTGGCACTCCGATCCGAACAATTCGGACGATGCAGCGACGCTGACGCTCTCGAGCGCCAACCTGCTGCAGGTGGTGCAGACCATCGTCGATGCCGACGGTGACAGCGTGTCGACGCCGCTCGACCTCGGCACCGGCGTGTTCACAATCCAGGACAGCGGCCCGACGGCGCCGACAGCGACGGTCAGCGCAGCTACGATCGGCGTGGACGAGAACTCCCGGCCTGCAGACCACCGGCGGCGCGAGCGACGTGCTCGGCTCGACTGCGATCACGTTCAACGGTGCCGCCAGCACTGTCGCCGCGCTGTTCAGCACGGTCGCGAACAAGGGCGTCGACACCGATGTGTCGGCAGCGTCACTTGACAACGGTGCGCTCAGCTTTGCCTCGACGGGCGCGAGCAGCATCCTGACGGTGGCCGGAGGCAGCTTCGGCTCTGACGGCGCGGGGTCTACGACCTATGCGTTGAGCGTCCTCAGCGCTGCGTCAGGCCTGACGTTGACGGATGGCACAGGGATCGCGCTGTCGCTGGATGCCAGCGGCCGGATCATCGGTACTGTGGGCAACGATGCCGCCAACCCCAGCCTGACGGGCCAAACGGCGTTCGCGATCGCCATCGATCCGATCACCGGTCAACTCTATGTGGCGGACTATCTCTCGCTCCACCACAACAGCACCGCCAGTCCGAACGATCTGCTGACGATGACGGCCGGCAAGATCGGCGCGACGGTGACGTTGACGGACGCCGATGGCGATCATGTGACGGCCACCGCCGACATCAGCACCCATATCAGCTTCCTCGACGACGGCCCGAGTTTCGGCACGATCGAGCATGGAATCATTGCCGATTACGCGGGGATGTCCGTGCTCGGTAACCTACCCGTGTTCTCCGGCGCCGATGGTTTTGGCGCATATGACTTCACCTTGACTGGAAACACGGCGCCGGCCGGCCTGACGTTCAATGGCCAGGCCGTGCACTATTCCATCGACGCACTTGGACAGAATTTGACGGCCTATATCGGTGCGGCCCCATCGGCAGCGAATAATATCTTCACGCTGAATCTGGATGACACAACCGGTCACTACCTGTTCACACTGCTTCAGCCATTCACGGAGACAACGATCCAGAATGTCGGCAGTTCATCCGCCTTTGGATCGGGACCTTCGGAAGAGCAGATTCTTTCTTCGAACACCGATCAACTGGCGGTTGTTTCGGGAACGACCTCCGGCGGCAGCCAAGGCGGTGTGAACGGATCAACCAACGGTTGGGGCGTCGACAACAATAACTTCGACCCCAATGAAAAGCTGCTGTTCGATTTCACGAGCGGCGCAATCGCCAGTCCGGTCGGCAACGCGGCGTTCCATCCGCCGGCAAACGAATCGGTCGCGAACTACACGTTCTCCAACTACAAGGGCGGAGACGAAATCCATTACGTCGTCACTTATTGGGACGGAGTGCACGCCGCCTCCATCACATCGGTATCCGGTGATTTCGATCCTTCCACCCACACCACGGTCGCCACCGAATGGTCGACGCCCACAGCGCCGGCCGGCCTGCAGCTCTACGCTGTCCAGTTCACGGACGTGACAGGCAGCGGCAAGGTCGACTTGGTTGGCGTCGGAGTTTCGTCGACCACGAACGTCTCCGAGGACCTGAGCTTCAACGTGTCGACGATTGACGGTGACGGCGACACGGCGTCGAGCACCATCAATATCAACATCAATGGCACCACGACCCTTCTGGGCACGGCCGGCAATGATGTCATTGTCGCCGGACCAACCAACGAGACGCTCACTGGCAATGGTGGGGACGACAAGTTTGTTCTCAATCTCAGCGCCCACGAAATCATCAGTGATTTCAACAGCGGTGATACACTGCTTCTCGATGTGGCCGGTCTGAGCCTTCCGACGGGCGTTTCAAACGCCCTTACGGCTGGTCAGTTCACGTCATCGGCAGTCACCGGCGGGACCGAGAACAACGCCAGCGCCTGGAGCGAAAGTGGAAGCACGAACAAATTCTTCTTCAACAATACGACGCATGAGCTCTGGTACTCGGCGAATGGCACTGGCTCCGACAAGGTGGATCTCGCACATCTGAGCACTGGCGTGCCGGCGGCCGCGAACGTTCATATTTTCTAGGCCAGGCTCGCAGCAAAATCAGAAATCCGCGGAGACTACTCCGCGGATTTTTCTTGATTGAATTGTCGTCTACTCGCTGGCAATCACATCAGCACGGGCAGGAAGCCGGTGAGGGGGCTCGCTGCATCAAGCGACTGCACCCCCGTCCATTCCGTCTCCGCGGCATTGGCGGCCGCCGGCGCCGCGTCGAGCTCGTCGCCGAGCGGGAGGCGCTTGGCATAGGGGGCTGCAAACAGCTGCACGCCGCGGTCGTTGATCGCGAACATCGGTGTGAAGTTGCCGAGCTCGCCGTCATCAATCAGTTCGGAGCGGCGGCTGTCCAGGATCAGCCAATGGCCGTCCAGGCGCGCCGCCAGCACGGCATGATCCTGGCGGATCGCGCGATCGCGGCCCAGCACCAGGCGCAGATCCTCGCGCGGGAAGCCGGCTTCGCTGAGCGCGATGTATTTTGCGATCGCATAGTCCTCGCAGTCGCCCTTGCCGGTCGCGAAGGTGGCGAGCGGTGCAGTCCAGCGGTCGGCCTCGCCGTGCTGGGCGAAGTCGCTGACATAGCGGATCGCCTGGTTGACGCCACGGTTGACCTCATCCAGCCGGTCGCGTCCGGATTTGGACTTGACCGCGCCGATCAGGCGAAGGAATTGCGCGGCTTGCGACGGGCAGCCGGCGGCGCTCTCCCGGCATTGCTCGAGAACGCTCTGCTCTCTTGCGAGATCGGATTCGAGGCCGCGCCATTTGCGCCACAGGCCGTTTTCCGGTGCGCGGAAGGTGAACAGGCCAAACGGCTCGGCGCCGACAGGCGGAAGCGGCTTTGCCGCGGGCACCGCGTCGGTCGCGGTATTTGGCGGCGTGAGCGAGGCGGTGCGAATGGCGTTCGGACCCCGGCCGCGCTGCCGGTCGAGCTTGGCCAGGACGTCGGCGATGGTGAAGAAGGTGGCAGGCGGGCGGTTCGACGCGGCGTCCGCAGCGGGCGCGAGCTCGCCGGCGGGTTTTCCGAGAGAGAGCTCGTCCGCGGCAAACGCGGCAGGCGTGGCGCAAAGACCTATTGTCAGTGCAGCCGCGGCCATGACCGCCGACGAAGCAAACTTCAGCGACTTCATATGACGTCCCCAATGTCGGGGACCGTCGACGTCTTTGCGTCGATTTGCGTCCCCGCTGTTATCGGGACGCAGACTGGCGCTTTGGCCGCTTAAGCGGAGTTAAGTGGAGGGGGGTGCCACCTCGAATGTCGAAAAGGCGGTCAATCCGGGGTTTGCCGGTTCGTTCGAAATTGAACGAACCGAGGTTACGATCGGTTAACCACGGAATCCGTGGTCCCGATCAGCGTTCGCGCAGGGCCTCGTCACGCAGCAGGCGGGCGGGCTTCACGATGTAGTCCAGCACGGATTTCTCGCCGGTCAGGACCTCGACGGTGGTCACCATGCCCGGAATGATCGGCAGCGGACGCTGCTCGGTGCCGAGGTGGTTCTTATCGGTACGCACCATGACCCGGTAGAAGGTCTCCTGGCGTTCGGTCTTTTCCGCCTTGTCGTCGACGATGGTGTCGGCGCTGATGCGTTCGACCTTGCCCTTCAGCGATCCGTAGACCGAGGAATCATAGGCGCTGATCTTCACAACCGCGTCCTGGTCGGGACGGATAAACGCGATGTCCTGCGGACGAATCCGGCCTTCCACCAACAGCGTGTCGTCCAGTGGCACGATGTCCATCAGGTTGGCGCCCGGCTGTACGACAGCACCGATGGTACTGATGTTCAGTTTGTTGACGATGCCGTGGACCGGCGCCCTCAGATCCGTGCGGCGCACCCGGTCCTGGGCGGACTTGATATTCTCGTCGAGCACGGCGAGGTCGGCACGCGATTTGGCCAGGTCCTCGTCGGCCTGTGAACGGAACGACGCGGTGATGTTCGCGATCTTCGACTGCGCTTCGGCCAACTGTCCCTTCATCTCGGTTGCCTGCCGATCAAGTCGCAGCATCTCGATCTCGGGCACGACCTTCTGCTCATACAGCCTGCGCGTCAGGGTCTGCTCGCGCTCGAGGAGCTTGAGGGAGCCGGTGAGGCGAGTGACCTGCTGGTTGAGGACGTCGATGTCCTGCGCGACCTTCTGCCCCCGCATCTTGAACACGCTGGTCTCGGTCGCGACGGCGGCGGGAACCATCTTTTCGAGATCGTCCGGAAAGGTGATCTCGGCTCGGCCGCGCGCCTCGGCGTCGAGGCGCGCCACCCGCGCCGCCATCGCCGCGCGGCGCTCGCGGATTTCGCCGAACTCGGAAGCGAATTTCGTATCATCGATCCGCATCAGGGACTGGCCCTGCTGAACGATGTCGCCTTCCCGGATCAGGATGTCGCCGACGATCCCGCCTTCGAGCGATTGAACCACCTGCATCTGCCGCGACGGCACGACGCGGCCGCTGCCGCGCTTGACCTCGTCCAGTACGGCAAAATGAGCCCAGATCAAGAACGTCGCAAGCAGCGCGCACGACGTCCACAACAGCATGCGGGAGGTGCGCGGCGTGCGCAGCAGCGCCGCGGACCGGATATCATTTGCAAATGTGAAATCGGAAGACGCCATAATGTATTTGCTCGTTATGCGGATTTCGGCTGAATTGTATTCTCCGGCGACGGGGCCGCGGACGCCGGCCGGCCCTGGAGCAAAGCGAGCACCTTGTCGCGCGGGCCGTCGGCAACCAGGCGGCCATTGTCGAACAGCAGCAAGCGATCGACCATGTTCAGCAATGACAGGCGATGGGTCGAAATGATGATGGTCATGCGATCATCATTGAGGCCCTTGAGCCGCTCAAGGAACTCCTGTTCGCTGCGAATATCGAAGTGCGCCGTCGGCTCGTCGAGAAAGAGCACGCGAGGCTTGCGGATCAGAACGCGCGCGAGTCCGATGGCCTGCTTCTGGCCGCCCGACAGGCTGCGGCCGCCTTCCGAGATGGGCATGTCATACCCCATCGGGTGGCCGGCGATGAAGCTTTCGACGCCCGAAAGCCGCGCGGCAAGCAGGACTTCCTCGTCGGTCGCTTCCGGTTTGCCAAGGGCGATGTTGTCGCGCAGCTTGCCGAAGAACAGGTCGGTATCCTGCATCGCAAAGCCGATGCCGGCGCGCAGGTCGGAGGGATCGTATTGGCGCGAGTCGACGCCATCGACCAGGATGCGGCCTTCCTTCGGCTCGTAAAATCCGAGCAGCAACCTGCCGACCGTGGTCTTGCCAGAGCCGACCCTGCCGATGATGCCGACCCTCTCTCCGCCCTCGATCTTGAAGCTGACTTTTTCGAGCGCGTTACCCGGCGCGTTGGGGTAGGCGAACGACACGTTCTCGAAGGCGACCTTACCGTCTTCGATTCGCCTTGCGACATAGGACCGGGTCGGCGAGCGTTCCCGCTCGATCGACATGATGCGGTCGATCGCCTTGAGCGCCGTGATCGTCTGCGTTCCCTTGGTGATCACCGAGGCGATCCCGGCGATCGGCGCCAGAACGCGGCCGGCGAGCATGTTTGCGGCGACCAGCGCGCCGACGCTCAGCTTGCCGTCGAGGATCAGGAAAATGCCGACGATAACGAGGAGCAGGCTCGTGATCTGCTGGGCCGTGCTCGCGCTCGTCAGCGACATCGACGACCAGAAGTGAACGTCCTCGCCGGATCGGGCGGTCGCGGCAACCGAGCGTTCCCACAAGGTCTGCATGCGGGCCTCGGCGCCGGTCGCACGGACGGTTTCGAGGCTGGACAGCGACTCGACCAGCACGCCGTGCCGTGCGGCGGATTCGGCCTGCAGCCGCTTGATGGCGCGATCGAGCGGGCGCTGCAGCAGGAAGCCGATCAGCATGACCAGCGGCAGCATGATCAGCGGGATCCAGGCCAGCGGTCCGGCGATGAGGAACAGCACCCCAACGAAGAGAATGGCGAACAGCAGGTCGGTCGCCGAAACCACGCTTCCGGAGGTGAAGAACTCGCGTACCGAGTCGAAGTCGCGGAGCTGATTGGCCAGGATGCCAACCGAAGTCGGCCGCTGCGCCATCTTCACCGACATCACGTGCTCGAAGATGTTTGCGGCCAGCACAACGTCGATCGTCTTGCCGGTCACGTCGATCATGCGGCTGCGGACCATGCGGAAGATGAAATCGAACACGATGCCGAGCCCCATGCCGATCGAGAGCGCAATCAGGGAGGGGATCGCTCCGTTGGGGATGACGCGGTCATAGACGCTCATCGTGAACAGCGGTGTCGCCAGCGCGAGGATGTTGGTCAGAAAGGCCGCGACCGCGATGTGCCCGTAGCTGCGCCAATGCGTCTTCACCACCGACCAGAACCAGTGGCTCTTGGGGATGTCGCCTGCGGCGACGGCGCGCGCATCGGCCTGCGGCGCGCTTCTCACCAGGAACGCATAGCCGGTATAGTCCGTGGCGAGCGAGGCGATGTCGGCGACGCGCGGGCTGTTCGGCGTCTCCGGATCAACGACCTTGGTCGACTTGTTCGCCGGGTCCACACCCAGAAGGATCAGCGCAGAGCCGTTCTTCATGACGAGGACGGCCGGCAGGACCAGCGCGGGAATGTCTGAAATGTCGCGCTTGACGGCCTCGGTCTCCAGACCGGCGCGTCTGGCCGCGCGGTCGTAGAGCGAAACGGACAAGCGTCCGTCCGTGATCGGAAGTCCGCCGAGGAGAGCTTCGCGGCTCACGGCGCGGCCGTGATGGGCGGCGAGATAAGTCAACGACGCGGTGAGGGGATCGTCGCCCAGCGCACGTGGCCTGTTTGTCGCGGCAGGCTTTGAGGTTGAGTCATCCGGCGAGGGGCGGACGGCGTCGGCCGCCGCGCTGGGGGTGCGAAACAACAACTGAAACCTCGACAAGCAAAATGGAAATGCAGCAATCGCATTAGATTTCGGGCAGACTACAACAAATAGCGAACAAATTCAGCGAAACTTATCTTAACGATTAATAAGGAATCGAAAGGGCCCCGACTTGGGGCCCTTCCGGCAGTCCTGTCCTGAGGTTGTTGGCGGTCGCTACCGAGCGGAACTCGGGAAGGCCGACAGCAGCCAGTGGGGCTTGGTCGACGCATAGGAGCTCGCGTTCGCCGTGACTGAAGGGTCCGCGTAAATGACGTTCGGGCCGTCCGCAGCGGTCTTTTGCTGCTGCATCCATTCCGCTGAACCGGGCACCGCTGCGGTCGTCGTCGCACCGGTGAAGCGGTCCGCAAAGCCAACATCCTTCGGCTGGGCTGCTGCCGCATAGGTCTTGGCAGGACGGGCGACAGGCGCCGGAACGGCGACGCGCAGCGGCTCGGACCCGGTTTGCGGGAGGTTCACGCGAAGGGTCGGGAACGAGTAGCGGGGCAGGCCAATCGAAAGCATGTCCGTCGGCGCAGCATCGACCGGCGGCGGAGCCTTCAGGTACTCGATCAGGGTCCCCATCGCGGCCAGCAGCTGGTAGTCGGCGAAGACCACGACGCCGCGGGCTGAGGTGAGCGAGACCGACGTGTTGAAGAACTGGTTCTGCGCGTTCAAGAGATCGATCAGGGAGCGCTGACCGAGTTCGTATTCCTTCTGGTAGGCCGTGATGGTCTTCCTGGCTGCTTCTAGCTCACGGGTCAGAGCACCGATGCGCGTGGCCGTAATCGTACGGGCATTCCACGCCTTGTCGATCGACTCATAGGCGTCGCGTTGCAGGCGAGCGTGGCGCATGGTGGCTTCGGTGTAGCGCTCGGCCTTCTCTGACCGATTCCACGCGTCCTGGCCGCCGCGGAAGATGTCCCACGACATGACAACCTTCCCACTGTAGTCCTCATGCGTGATGGCGGGAGTTCCCGGGGCCGCCACGTAAGGGTAGGAGTTGTCGTAATGGGTTGCCCGTCCCTCGAGATAGAATTTCGGACCGAACGTGCCGTCGGTGGCCTTGAACGCGTGCTTGGCGGCGTCGGCGTCGGATTGTGCCGCCGCGATCGTCGAATTGAACCGGAGCGTGGTCGCCAGCGCTTCGTCGCGGCTGTGCGGCAATCCCGCGAGAGGGGCGGGGAAACGAACGTTGATTGGCTCGAGGCCAACCGTCTTGCGGTACTTCGCCCTGGCGTCATCCAAGCTGCGCTGGAATTCGGCAAGTGCCGCACGGGCGGCCTCGACGCGCTCGCGGGCTTGCTCCAGATCGCCTTCGCCGGCCCGGCCGCCCGAGAAGCGGGAGTTCACGTTCGAAAATATCTTCTCGTGATTCGCGACGTTTTGCTGGGCAAGGCTGACCAGCCGCATGTAGCGCGTGACGTCGATGTAGCCTTCGGCGGCGTCGAGGGCCAGCAGCTCGGTTCTCTCCTTGACGCGGGAGGCAGCGGCATTGACCCGCGCGGTCTGGCGCCAGACGTCATAGATCGACGAAAAACCGTCCCACAGCAGCTGGCGCACCACGACTGATTCCTGGCTGCCATTGCGCCATGGGCCTGACCCCACGGTCGGCGCTGCCTGAATGTTCGGGGTGATGAAGCCCGGCGATTGATCGAATTTTTCCGGGCCGTAGCTGGCGTCAATGCGCACCTGCGGCAGCAGTGTGCTTTGGGTTTGCCGCAGCTCGCTTTCCGTCGCCCGCCGGTTCGCCGAAGCCTCGCCGATACCCGGGTTGGTCTGCATGGCCTGGCGTAGAGCATCATTAATAGAAAAAACCTCGGCACATGCTGGCGTTGCCGCCAAGCATAGGCACGCAATTACCGTGTATGCCGACTTCATAATCTCAGCCCCTACTCACAAAAATATTAGGTAGAATCCTCCGGAGGGTAACAAAGGACAGTTCCGCGACCTATGACATTTCAGCCACACAGGCGCCCTAAGTGGCGGACCGAGCCATCAGTCCCCCGTGAGCGGAAATCTAAACATTTTTATTAAAATTCAGTGATTTATATGGCGTTCTGTGATCGCGCGAACTGGTGCCGAGCCGCAACACCGGGGACCGGAACATGAAAGATCAGTTAAGCCCGTCTTAAGGTTGGCGGCAGCCGGCTACTCCTGGCGACAGGTCGCCAGGTAGGTTGCAACGAAGGGCGCGGCCTTGGTGTCCGCGGAGGGGCCTCCCAGTCGGCTCGTTAGTTTGTAGAGCGACCTGTCGCCAAAATAGAACCGGAAGATCTCGGCCGTGGTGTCGTCCGTGCGGGTCGCAAAGATCGACGCGGCGGTACGGCGGGCGGCCGCAAAGACGTAGGTCGTGAGCTTGGCTCCTCCCTTGCCTTCTGCCGCGACAGATGTCCCCCAGGTGACCGTGAAGGTGTCGCCATCGATCACGACGGCGGGCCGGACCGTATCGAGGTCGTCATCGATCCACTGGGCGTCACCGCCTTTGCCTGACGGGCCGAGCTCGATCCGTTTGCCCCGCGGCGTGTCGCAGGTGAACCGGGAAGGTTCGGCGATCGCAGCGCTCGTCGCCGCCAAGAACAGCAACAGGCAGCCGACCGACCTCCACGTGGGTGTTACCCTTCGTTTCGTTGTTTGGGGGATAGTGATGTCAGCGCCCGACTCGCGCAATTCGGTGATTTACGGACAAGCAGAGCTGCTTTGCTTCCCCGCCGGAAGAGGCGCCCGCGATTTCACTCGGGCGCGATCGGGTGCGCTGGACGTTCGATCGATGCCCTGAGGCTTTCGAGTTCGAGGAAGACGTCAGCTTGCCTGCGAAGCTCATCGGCGATCATGGGAGGCTTTGTTCGGATGCTGGAAACGACCGTCACGCGGACACCAGCCCGCCTGACGGCTTCGACAACGGCGCGCAAATCACCATCGCCGGAGAACAGGTACGCGTGGTCGATGCGGTGCGCGATTTCCAATGCGTCGACCGCGAGCTCGATGCCGATGCTGCGCTTCATTCGCCGCCGCCCTTCGCCGTCATCGTGCGTTTTGGCTAACTTTCTCCTGACCGCATATCCGTTGTAATCGAGCCAATCCACCAGCGGCCGAAGGCTGCTGAACTCGTCGTCGTCTCTCACGACCGTGTAGAAGTAGGCGCGGACGATCTGTCCATGCTTGCCGAACTCCGAGAGCAGTCGCCGGAAATCGATTTCAAAACCGAGGTTCTTGACCGTGGTGTGAAGATTCGCGCCATCGATGAAAAGTGCAATGCGATCGGCCATCTCAAATCCCCATGACGCCCGGATCAGTCACTGTATGCTGTGGTTCTGAAATTCCACGGGCGCATCGTGGGTAAGCGCCCGAATTGAAATGACTGATCCTAGAGCAAGGGCTAGGCCGCGAAAAAGCGGAAATTTTCGCCAACGCGGGTCCCATGCGAATCGTGCGCCTGTTGATAACATAACGGTCGAAAGCAGCGCGGCTGGCCGGCCACGCAAACAACACGGTTGTCGTTGAACAAGGATGCGGCCCTTCGCGCCGGCGGCGCATTCGCCAGCGCAGAAAAACTGGCTGCCATGGCGATTCGGTGGCATAGGCGGTCCGAGCGCGTGCGCGCGACGCCGATCCTGATCTCCACAGTATCAGAATAGATGGCGTCGGACGAACGCCGCGATAGGCGCCAAGAGGCGCGCCGCGCCGCTACTCTCCAGCCGACTGTTGCGTCACCGACAAAACTACATCTAAAATCAATGCAATGTAGCGGCATCATTTCGTGTCGGCGCGATATTTCGAGATACCACTTTTTTGCAGATGCAGGTTTTGGTCGATACCAATTTCGCCGGAGGAAGGACAGCCTTGCGTCCCACATTACGCAGATGGTTAGCCGGCGGGTGTGGATGCGCGGCGCGGCGTCTGTCGCGCCGACAGAACCAGTCTCTCGTACGCATCGCTAACGAACCGTCGCGATCGACCCATTGCTCGATGTGATGTTCGGATCAGCAGGAGGCAGGGTGGGGGCCTCACGATGGGGCCTGCCGTGATCGAAATCGTAGTCGGGCGCCCGATCGAGGCGGGCGCCAGGGAGTATTGGCCAAGGCGCGCGAGATGCCTGGTCGTTCTCTCGCTCTGCATCCTGCTGTCCTGTTGCGGTGCCCCTCGCCAGGCCATCGAGAAGGAGGCGGGACCGGCACCGGACCCAATAACGGAGACGGCGACAGCGGCCACAGAGCCGACACCAGCGGCAACAGCGATACCGGTACCGATACCGGAGGCGACACCGGTACCGACACCGACGGCGGCAACGGTCAACCTGAGCGGCGCGCTCGCGGAATGCCGGAGCGCGTTTCCGGATCAGATCGCGCAAGCCGTGGCGCGGGCGTCCTGCGTGATCAAGGCGACCGACCTCGTACGTCCGCTGCTGCCGTTTCCCGAACTGCTCGACCGCGAGAACGCCCTGCGCAAGGCGCTGGCCGAGCAGGTTCAGACAAGAACGATGTCGCTGCTCGAGCGCAACATCCAGATCCAGAAACTTCATTCGCAGCTGCTCGAAGAGGAGCGCAGCAGGCTATCGGCCGCGCCGGCGGACGGGAGCAAGCCGCCGCCGCTGGCGGTCACGCAGTGGCGGCAATCCAACGGGGAGAGTTGCGGCCGGCTCGGAGGGGATTCCGGGACCTGCTACTGAGACGAGCAATCCTGCGAACAGCTATCGGGGGGAATGGAACCGGATTGTGACACCGTCACCTCCGAGGTCGTTGTCGCGACAGTGTCGCGTCCGACGCCGTCACCGTATTCGCACGGAGCAGCGAAGTTGAAATGGTGTGAAATGTCGAAAGTCCTACAATTTAAGGGGTTTCGTGCGTTGTCGTCGGAGCGCCTTGCCGAGGAGAGGGTGTGCGCGGCTACGCCAGTAGGGTTAATAAACGATTACCAATCGACAGGTTTCTCGCGACGCATTATAAGAAAATGCTAGTTGGCACCCGGATTTTGCCCCCGCCAACGTATCGCGTAAATTTCATCGTAAAAGGGATATTTTCCTATGTTGAAGCTGTATATCCAGACCACCGAAGCCTTCAAGCGTCTCGCCTCGGACAAGGACGGCGTTGTGTCGTTCGAGTACGTGATCGTCGCCGCTTGCATCGTCGCCGCGGTCGCTGCTGCGTTCGGTACCAGCACTTCAACCGGTATCGGCAAGATTCTGAGCACCTCGATCAGCACGATCAGCACCGCGGTCAGCAACGCGGTCAGCGCTTAACTCCGGAGATTGAACGCTGTTGGCAGGTTTTCTCTGTCAACAGTGTCAACCGGATGTGCAAGCCTGAAAGGAGGCTTCCCCATGTTGCAGCCTTACATCAAGATTGTGGAAGGGCTGAAGCGTCTGCGCTCGGACAAGAACGGCGTCGTGTCGTTCGAGTACGTGATCGTCGCCGCTTGCGTCGTCGCCGCGGTTGCCGCTGCGTTCGGTACCAGCACTTCAACCGGTATCGGCAAGGTTCTAAGCGACTCGATCAGCACGATTAGCACCGCAGTTACCAACGCGGTTAGCGCTTAAGTCCAGAGGACGGCGCCCCGGAGGGGGACATTATTTTGTGCCCCCCGCCTTTTTTTGAGGCGATTATTTCATGAATTGGATTGCGTCCACGGCCTCGTGTCTGGAAATCGCATTGTTGGTTTATGTCGCAACGATCGATATCGCGACGCGGTTGATCCGAAACGAAATTTGTCTGGCGCTGGCGTTCCTTGGGATCGTCGGCCAATTGGCCAGTCCGATGCAGATCGGCCAGTCGCTGATCGTTGCCGCAATCCTGTTCCTGGCGCTCTTCGTGATCTACCAGCGCGGAGCGATCGGTGGTGGCGACGTCAAGTTGCTGGTTGCCCTGGCGATCGGTCTGCCGCTGACCGGCGTGATTGGACTGTTGGCGGCAACTGCACTGGCCGGCGGCGTTCTGGCCGTGGTGCATCTGATGATGCGCCGTCTGCCACAACCGAAGCTGGCGCCCGCCGGATCGTCGCTGATGCGCCGGGTCTACGCGGTCGAGCGCTGGCGTCATTTGCGACATGCACCGCTTCCCTACGGGGTCGCCATCGCATGCGGCGGTATCTGGGCCATTTTGAGCAAAGGATTTTGACATGTCGTCCGCTCTCCGCGTCTCGGTCATCATGGTGCTGCTGCTTGCGGCTACGGCGCTTGGAATGATCGCCTATAATTTGAACCGCCCCAGTGACCCGGTTGTTGCGCAGGCAGTCGAAGAGAAGCCTGCGCCCGTACCTGCGGCCGCGACGGTCGGCTACTTTGTCGCGACACGCCCGCTATCGAAGGGAACGCTGGCGCGGGACGAAGATTTCGCGGTGCGCCAGACGGCACCGAACCGTGTCCCCGCGGGGGCGATCCTCGAAACGCCTGACTCCAAGGCCGGGCTGCCCGGTTCGCTGGTTCGCAAGTTCGTCGACGCCGGCAGCGCGATTACACTGGACGACATCCTGCGTCCGAAGGATCGCGGCTTCCTTGCCAGCGTGCTGGCGCCGGACAGCCGTGCCATCAGCATCAAGGTCGACGAGGAGACCGGTGTGTCCGGTCTGATCAGGCCGGGCGACAATGTCGATGTGGTGCTGACCCAGGTGTTCGAGAAGGCCGCGCCGGTGAAGCGAGCCGTCAGCGAAACCGTTCTGTCCAATGTGCGCGTGATCGCGATCGACCAGGAGATTGCGCAAGGCGGCCGTCCGATCACCAATGCCGTCCCGGGCAAGACGGCGCAGACCGTGTCACTGGAGCTCAAGCCGGATCAGGTCAAGAAGGTGGCCGTCGCAAAGCAGCTCGGAACGCTGTCGCTCGTCATCCGCGCTGCGGCCGAGCAGTGGGACAAGGCCGACACAAGCGTAACGTCCAGCTGCGACGTATCGCCGGAGCTGGCGCGTCAGAGTGCAGTTGCCGGCCAGAGCACGACAGTCGCGATCTATACCGGCAGCGAGGTCAAGCAATACTCGGTCAGGAGACAGGATTTTGACGACGACGCCCGCACGGGCTGCGACGTGCCGTCCGAACTCGATCGTCAGACCACAGCGGCAGCGAGTGACGTCGGCAAGGGACCGGAGAAACGTTGATGAGTGCGAACATGGCAGTGGTGGAACAACCCGAAGAGACGACGTCTCTTGTCGCGCGCAACCGCATCGTCTGCTTCGTCAACGACGAGCTGAGCGCAGCGGCCCTCCGCAAGGGTCTCGACGGCAGCAATCTGGTGATCCGGCGCGGTACCATCCGCCATGCGACGCGCATGCTCGAGACCGACACCGATCTGTACGCGCTGGTGACCGACATCAGCGGGATCGATGATCCCTTCACTGAACTGGAACGCCTCGCCAGTGTCTGTCCGCCCGATGTGAAGGTGGCCCTGATCGGCGACAACAGGGAGATCGTCTTCTACCGCGAGCTGATGGAGATCGGCCTTACTGAATACCTTCCGACGCCGATCACCAGGGATATGGTGCTCGACCAGCTGCGTCCCAAGCTGATCGGGGACGTCGCGCCGGCCCAGAATGACCGCGGCGGGCACGTGGTGTCGATCTGTGGCGCGCAGGGCGGCGCCGGAGCGACCAGTGTCGCGATCAACCTCGCGCTGCAACTGGCCGAAACCACCAAGGCAAAGGTGGCGCTCCTCGACCTGCATCTGCAGGGCGGCGAGACCGCGGTGATGCTGGGCGTTCGTCCTGGACCCGGCCTCCGCATCGCCCTTGAAAACCCGATGCGGGCCGACACGCTGTTTCTTGAGCGGGCCGCGATCGAGGTGAACGATCGGGTCTGCCTGATTTCCGGCGACGAGGAGCTCGATGCGAAGCTCGACATCACCGAAGCCGGCGTGCGGCACGTGCTCGGCCTGCTCCGTCAGCGGTTCAACTACGTCGTCGTCGATGTGCCGGTGCCGTTCCCGGCATCGATCTATCCGGTCATTCAGATGTCCCGTCATGTGCTGGTGCTGTTGGAGGCCGAAGTAACCGGCCTGCGCAACGCCCACGCGCTGCGCAACGCCGTCACCAACATCGCGGGCAAGGATCGCGTGTTTACCCTGCTCAATCGTGCCGACCGCGCCGGCGGTCTGCCGAGAGCAACGATCGTCAAGGCGCTGGGCGCTGAGCCGGACATGGTGATCCCGGATCTCGGCAAGGGAATGACCCAGGCGGTCAACCTCGGCGTTCCGGCTCTGAAGCACGTATCCGGGCTGCGGCGCCACCTTGCCCCGATCGTACGGGAAATCACCGGCGTCGGTGCCAAGAAAAGGGCCGGGTGGAAGAGGTGGCTCGGGCTATGAAAAAGTTCGGCAGGCGCGCAGACGAAATGCCAGTGCGGATGCCCGCAGCGGTGCCGGACGCCCCGGCTCCGGCACCAAGCGCGCGGCCGGCGCCGCCACCCTTGCCGCCGGCGGAACCGAGCGCTGCGTCCCCGGCATCCAGCCTGTTTGCATCGGCGCCGAAGCATGAAGAGCCTTCCCACCATCCGGTGATGTCGGCATCCCTGCGCGAACGGGTGATCGAGCAGATCGAGCCTTCGGTGGCAGCGACCGTTCCCCGCGACGTCCTGCGGCGGCAGATCGAGGAAATCATCCACGGCATCGCCAACCAGGAGCGGCTGGAGCTGTCGGGCCGCGAGCAGCTCTTCCTGGCGGAGGAGATCGCCGACGACATGACCGGCTACGGGCCGCTGCGTCCGCTTCTGCTCGACGAGACGATCAACGACATCATGATCAACGGGCCGAGCAATGTCTACGTCGAGCGGGCCGGCAAGCTGGAGCGGGTGGCGGTCCGGTTTCGCGACAATGACCATATCGCCTCGGTCGCACAGAAGATCGCCTCGCAGGTCGGCCGGCGGGTGGATGAATCCAGCCCGATGGTCGACTGCCGTCTGCCGGACGGCAGCCGTGTCAACATCATCCTGCCGCCGTTGGCGATCCATAGCCCCTGCATCTCGATCCGAAAATTTCCGAACCGGCGCCTGAACATCGCCGGGATGATCGAAAACGGCTCGATGACCGCCGCGCTTGGACAGCTGCTGGAGATCGCCTCCCGCTGCCGGCTCAACGTCCTGGTCTCCGGAGGCACCGGTTCCGGCAAGACGACGCTGCTGAACGCCTTGAGTCAGTTCATCGACCATAGCGAGCGCATCGTCACGATTGAGGACGCGGCGGAGCTGCAGCTTCAGCAGCCTCACGTGATCAGCCTGGAGACCCGTCCGCCCAGCCTCGAAGGCACCGGCCAGGTGACGCAGCGTGATCTTCTGTGGAACGCACTTCGTATGCGTCCGGACCGCATCGTCGTCGGTGAGGTGCGCGGCGCCGAGGCGTTCGACATGCTGCAGGCGATGAACACCGGTCATGATGGATCGATTTCCACCGTGCACGCCAACAGCACCCGCGACGCGCTGACGCGCGTGGAGAACATGGTGCAGATGGGGCAGGTCAATCTGCCGTCGCGCGCAATCCGATCGCAGATCGTCGCCGCCCTGGATCTGATTGTGCAGGTCGAGCGCATGCGGGACGGCCAACGCCGCATCGTGCAGGTCAGCGAAGTGATCGGCCTCGAGGGCGAGGTGATCACCACCAATGATATTGCGCTCTTCGAATACAAGGACGAGGACGTGCACGGGCGGATATCCGGTACTTATCGCTCGACCAATGCGGTCCCGAAATTCAAAAGCCGTCTCGTCTACTATGGGCTTGATCGGGCCTGGGCAGAAGCGATGAGGCAGATCTGATGTCGACGCCCTTGGTCATCGTTCTGGTGCTTCTCTTAGGTGCGACGATAAATACCCTGTGGCTCGACGCGCGCCAGAGGCGGATGGAGCGCCAGCTCGAGATCGCTCTGCCGACGGCCGAAGCAGCAGCCTTGGTGTCCATCCGTCGCGCGGCCAAGACGTCGCGTTGGCGTATGCTCCAGCGCTTCGCCAATTACCACCCTGATATGATGTACGTCGTACGACCAATCTACGTGCTGCTTGCAGGGGGGCTGGCAGCCGCGGCAATCCTCTATGTCAACGAAATTCTGAAGTTTCCTGGCCTGTACGCTGCCATTGCGGCTGGGATCGTCGCCGTCCTCGTCGTGCGTGGTCTGTTCGGATGGCAGCAACGGCGTTTCGCAAGCCAGCTCTTCCAGCAGCTTCCAGACGCGGTCCAACTGGTGACGAGTACGGTCCGATCGGGATTGCCGGTCAACGAAGCATTCCGCACCATCGCCCGCGAAATGCCGCAACCGACGTCCGGGCAGTTTGCCATCGTCTGTAGCGAATTGAATCTCGGCAGATCACCTGAGGAGGCTGTGGAAGGCATCTACCAGCGAACCCTGGTGCCGGAATACGCAATGTTTGCGGTGACCCTTGCGGTGCAATTGAAGACCGGCGGCAGCCTCGCGGAAACACTGCAGACGCTGGGCGAGACCGTGAGCCAGCGAGTTGCATTGGCGGCCCGTGCGAAGGCCTTGGCGGGCGAGGTGATCTTTTCATCGCGCGCGCTGACCTTCGCGCCGCTCGTTGTCGGTGGCCTGCTTTACGTGATCAATCCGCAGTCGGTCGACCTTCTGTTGTTCGATCCGCAAGGGAACGTGCTCCTCGCCTATGCGGCATGCTCGGTGCTGATCGGGCATTTCGTGATCCGTTGGATGGTCAGAAGGGAAACGTCGCTATGACGGCTGGTCTCGGTTTTGCCATCCTTGCCATCGCAGTCGCGGCTGCGACCTTCCTGCTGATTATCCGCGAGATGCATCTTCGCGCCTTGAACACGCGCGTCTCGAACGCCGTGCTGGGCATTCCCGACCGATCGAGCTCGTCGAAGGACCTGATCGGCTGGCTTTCGGCGGTCGGTACGCGCTACCGGCGCTTCTACGCGCAGGAAAATCTCGACCAGCTGAGGATGATTCTCCAGTCGGCAGGATTCAATCATTATCGAATGCTGCCGATCTGGATCGGCTTCAAGATGGTTAGCACATTTGTGTTTCCGATCGCAGCTTTCACTATCGCGCAAATTCTCGGAGGACCGTTCAGCGATGTGGTGGTTTTCACGCTGTTTGGCGTGGCCATTGGAATCATGGGACCGCGCCTGATCTTGCTGGTCCTGAAGCGGCGTTTCGATGCGGCGATCCGGCTCGGGACGCCAGATACGATCGATCTGCTTGTTGTTTGCAGTGAAGCGGGGATGGGCCTTGAGAGCGCAATTGAACGTGTGGCAGACGAGATGCGGGAGACAAATCCTGCGATCAACCATGTGTTGCGCGGGCTTCTTGACGATCTCCGGATCCTACCGAACCGCGCGGATGCATTCGAGAAACTTGCTTCCACGTCGGATGGCCTCCGTCGTTTCGGCACCATGGTGAGCCAAAGCCTGCAATATGGCACGCCGCTCAGTCAGGCGCTGCGCAGCATCGCGGTCGACCTGCGGCGGGAGCGCATCACAAAGCTAGAAGAGCGGGCACATAAATTGGGCGCCAAGCTCACCGTTCCTATGGTGCTGTTCCTGCTGCCAGCGATGTTCGTCATTTTGGGCGGAAGCCCGTTCCTTCACCTCATTCGTACCTTCTCCAACATCGGCAAGTAAGCCATGAGTGCAACTGCAATGACCCTGCCGACGAATCTGGCTTACGATCGGATAACCCGATTGCTGGGCAGCGCTTGGTTCTTCCTGTTGGGACTTGTCGTGACGTTCAAGCTCGGGACGGCGGCAGACGAGCCTTGGCCTTCGCTGGTGTCGAGCTTCTGTGTCGCCGTGTTTTATCTGATGCTGGCGCTGCTGATCCTGACCCGAGGGCCTGCGAAGGCGCAGGCCGAAGGCCTGCTGCCGAGGATCGCGGCCTTCGTCGGCACGTATTGGCCGTGGACGATCACGTTTTTCCCCAAGACCGAGGGGACATTGCCGAACCTCGTGTCGACGATTTGCGTGCTGATCGGCATGATCATGATCCTGGCAACCGTCCGCCATCTGGGGCGGTCGTTCAGCCTGGTGCCACAGGCGCGTTCGGTGGTGCAAACCGGGCCGTACCGGTGGATCAAGCATCCGCTCTATCTGTCGGAAGAGATCGTGTTCCTTGGTGTCGTGCTGCAGCATCTGAGCTGGATGACCGTGGGCCTGCTGATTCTGCACATCTGCATCCAGGTCTGGCGAATTCACTACGAGGAGGACGTGCTTCGGCGCACGCTTCCTGAATATTCCAGCTACGAGGCGTCGCGCTGGAGATTGATTCCCTATGTCTGGTGAGCGGCCATGCAGAGCTGGAAAAGCCGAATGAGCGGCAAACGCTCCCTGATTGCGGATCGACGCGGCGCCGTCGCGTTCGAGATGCTGTTCGTGTTCGCTTTCCTGTTCCTGGTTATTCTGCTGCCGCTTGCCGATCTTGCGCTGGCGGGCTTTCAATACATCCAGGCGCTCGCGGCACTGCGCGGGTTCGGACAATCCATCCAGTACTCCCCGCCCGGCGACGTCACGAACGCCTCCAGTTGGGCGGCGGCCGCGCTCGCCAAGGCCGATTCGCGCTACCCCATACCCAGCATCCAGCTCATCTGCGGCGAGAGCAATGCGGTCTGCGATTCGACGAATTCCGATCCGTCCCAGCCGAAGTACTACGTGTATTCAACGACGATCACATTGAACCCGATGGTGATGAGATCGGCATTGTGCACCAGTGGCAATAGCAATCCCTGCTCGTTCACGCTGACTTATTCGGAACGGTTTCAATGAGGTGTTCCATGCGTAACATGCTTCATTGCCGTCGCGGCTCGGCCGCGTTCGCAACTGTGATTGCGTTGATCCCGTTGATCGGAATGATGGCTCTCGGCGGTGAAGCCGGATCCTGGTATGTCACTCGGCAACGCGCCCAAGGTGCGGCTGATGCGGCGGCCTATGCCGGCGCCTTGCGGCTCGCGTGCGACAGCGCCCCGCAGCCGGGCACGACCTGCAACAACACCCAGACGTATGATTACCGCGGCAAGCAGGCGGCGGCTCAGAATGCGTTCTGCAATTCCGGCGACACCGCCTATCCCGGCTCCAGATGTGTGGCGATCAGTGGCGTCACGCGGACCGTCCAGGTCGCCTCGCTGACGTCGTGGAACGGGGTGGCGGGAACGTACGTTCAAGCCACCCTCAGCCAGCAGCAGCCGGGATATCTGGCTCAGGTGCTTGGCTTGTCGACGGTTACTATCGCCGCGACGGCGGTCGCCAAGCTCGACAGCTTGGCGAAACCTCCATGCGTGCTGGCGTTGAAGGACCCCGTCACCTTCCAGGGAAGCGCTACGGTCTCGTCGGCAACGTGCGGTATTTCGTCGGACAGCAGCGCGTCGAACGCGATCGGCTTCATCGGCAATTCGGGTATCTCGGTGAATGCGCCGAGCTACACGGTCGGCGGCTGCTCCCAGACAGGCGGAAGTCAATGCACGGGCGTGCAAACCTATCAGCAGCCAATCCCGGATCCGCTGAGTGCGGTCAACACGGCGCTGTCTGCGTTGAAGACGTCAAATTTTGCGAACAACATCAACAACGCCGCACCGCAGCCATACGAGACATGCAGCTGTTACAATACCAATCCGTCGTTCAGCCCCACCACTACATTAAACGGCACGTACTATTTTTCGGGGAACATCACTATCAACGGCAATCCGACCATAACGGGAACGGCTACCTTGATATTTTTCGGAAGTGGTACATCGCTCAAATTTACGGGGAATCCCACGATCCAGCTTACGGCAATGAAGTCGCCTACCGGGCCGTCGGTCTTGTCAGCATCGGTGTTGGCCCTGATGAAGGATCTTCTGCTCTACGATGGTGAGAGCTATTCGAAGCAAGGCGTCAATATCAGTGGCACCTCCACCAGCTATTTCAATGGCACGGTCTATATCCCGAATGCACCCGTGACATACGGAGGCAACAGCTCGTCGAGTGCCCCGGGCACCGGTTGCTATCAGGTCATAGCCTATGCGGTGACTTTCCAGGGCAATACGACCCTGGACAACAGTCAGTGTACGTCGGATGGGGCGGCAAAGCCCAATGTTCAAACCGTGCGCCTGGTGCAGTGATGAAAAGGCTCGACCAGCGCGGGGTCGCGGCTCTCGAGTTCTGCCTCATCGCCGTGCCCTTGTTCACCCTGATCTTCGCCGTCTTTGATTTCGGACGATACGCGATCACGATGCAATCGTTGCGCCTGCTTGCGGATGCCGGGGCCCGGGCGAATATGATCACCTGCTACACCCCCGCCGTGCTGGCGTCCAATTCACCATCCAGCTGTACCGGTGACTATCTGACGCCCGCGCAGAAGCAGGCCGTTGCTCCCTTCCTGTATGGTGCCAGTCTGACGCCGACGGTGACCACGACGGCGGGCGCCTCGGCGCTGACGGTGACGGCGTCCCAGTCGGGCTTCGCCATGATCATGCCGATCTGGGGCACGTCATTGAACGCGCCGAGCGCGTCCACCACGATTCCATTCTGAGCAGAGCCCGATTCGGCGCGGCCGATCGAAAGCGCCGGCCTGGTCGGCCGCCGGGGCGGCTCGGCCCGATGGGCGGGCCGGGCAATAGCCCAGGCAGGCTACCGAAGTGGTGCGCGCTGGCAACATCGGGCAGTTTTCTCCGGCGTTGCCGCGGCCGGGCGGACCTCTTTCCTTGCAATCGAGGCGCGTGGCGGGGGATGATTGACCAGCCGCCATTAGCGGCCTTGCGACCCGGGTGAGTGCTCGGTGCGCGGGGAAGTGGGAATTTTCGCGAGTAACTATTTGTAGTCGGACAGACTGTAAGCTCTACGGCGTGGTGGACGAACGGGAGTGATCGGGACGCCGAGGTCGTAGATTTACGGGGATCGTCGCGGCGACGCGGCGAAGGGGATTGGCATGATGGGAAGTCGCGTTTCGGTTGATGCGGGACTTGGGCTGGTTGCCCTGAGCGCGATGGCGTTTGGCGCTGCGATCGCCCTGTTTCATTTCGCCGATCCTGCAGCCGCCGCGGACCGGCGGGCGCCGTCATCCAGCGGCGTCTTCGTCAGCGAGATGAGCGACGTCCAGCGCGTCAGGGTGACCGTCAACAAGTCGCGCACCTTCAGGGTCGATACGGCGTTCTCGTCGATCGTGGCGGGCTCACCCGAAATCGCCGACGTGAAGTCGCTGAGCGACCATCTCATCTACGTCCAGGGCAAGAAGACCGGCACCACCAACGTCATCCTGTTCGACAGCTCGATGAAGCAGATCGGCATTCTCGATGTCGAGGTGACGCTCGATATCGGCAATTTGCAGCAGAATATCCAGGCCGGCACCGGCACGCGCGGCATTCGCGTGTCCGCCTCCGAAGGGCAGGTTGTGCTGAGCGGAATGGCTACCGATGCGGTTTCCGCGGAGCGGGCGATGACAATTGCCCAGGGCAGCGTTCCCAAGGACGCCATCGTCGTCAATGCCATGAGTGTTGCGGCACCGCAGCAGGTGATGCTCGAGGTGCGCTTCCTCGAGGTGAACCGCGAGGCGGGACGCGATCTCGGCGTGAACCTTTATGCAGCAAACGCCAGCGGGTCGAATATTGCCAATACTGGGGCTGGCGTGCTGAACCCGAACAGCGGCCGAGTTAACATGCCGAACGTGGGGCCCCCGCCGGGCACCATTCCGCTGCTAGGTACTGCGGGTACACTCATTGGCTCGGCCGGCGGCGTGGCCGCACCTCCGTTCGGAAGCTTGTTGACTAGCATTCTTCGAACCAGCAGCGGCAGTTCGGTGGACCTTCTGATTACCGCGCTGGAAACGAAAGGGCTGGCCCGCCGGCTGGCGGAGCCGAATTTGACCACGCTTTCGGGCGATGCTGCGCGATTCCTGGCAGGTGGCGAGATCCCGGTGCCAGTCGCATCGTCGCCGGTCCCGGGCGCGCTGCCGACCGTGACCATCGACTACAAGAAGTTCGGTGTCGAACTTGCCTTCGTGCCGACCGTGCTGTCGCGCGGAGTGATCAATCTCCGCGTCGAGCCCTCGGTCAGCGAGCTCGATTTTACCAACGCGGTGAGCATCTCCGGAACGACGATCCCGGCGTTGACCCGCCGTGACGCGCGCACCACGGTCGAATTGCGCGACGGCCAGAGCTTTGCGATCGCCGGCCTGCTGCAGACGCGCAACCGGCAGGACGTCTCGCAACTGCCCTGGATCGGCTCGGTGCCGATTCTCGGGACCTTGTTCAGCAGCAAGTCGTACCAGCAGCAGGAGACCGACCTGGTCATCATCGTGACGCCGCGCCTCGTCGCGCCGGCGGCGCCCGGCCAGCAACTGGCATCGCCGCTCGATTCGCGCCTGCCGGCCAATGACGTCGACTTCTTCCTCAATGGCCAGATGGAAGTGCGCAAGCGTTACGACGACTACGTCAATTCGGGCGGCGATGTGAAGGGGCCCTACGGTCACATCATCGCGCCGAACGCCGTTGTACCGGCTCTGCCACCGGCCGTCGGTGCGAACCAGCCGGTCGTGAAGACCTTGAACTAGGGAGGTAGAGATGACCGTCAGATACCTCGCTCTGCTCGCGCCCTTCCTGCTCGGCGGCTGCTACGGCCTCTACGGACACGACGAGATGGACCGCTACGTGCAGCGTTCCGACACCATCACGATGAGCGCCGGCAACGCCAAGGAGGTCAACGCCGTCACCCACACGATCCACCCGTGGCCGGCCTATGTCGGCGATCGCCGGATCGCGTATGACGCGCGGCGTACAAACGGTGCCGTGCAGCGCTATGGCACTCAGCAACGCCCGCTGGATCAGCTCCCCGACATGGGTGATCCGACCAAAGCGATGGGCCAGCCGCCGCCCGTCACCACGATTCAGAATGTCAACACGACCGGATTGGGAGCCGGGACCGGAGGATCGGTGGCCGTCGGGGTTGGAGGCGGAGGCGGCAGGTAATGTCCTTGCAGCGTCGGCCAGGTGCCTGGGCAGGGATTCGGAAGGGAAGTGCGACGTTAGGTTTCGGCAGACCTCGGTATTTCGGTCGTGCCGTCTGTTTTCGTAGGTAGTTTTGCGATGGATCTTCGAATGGTGCGGGGGATGCGCTGGACTTGGGGAACGGGGCGAGGATTGCATCGTCTCGCGCCGGCGTTGATCTGTTGCGGCTTGGCGACCGGCCTTGGGGCCTGTGACTACACAACGCGGGAGGCGGCAATCGTCGCGCCCGTGGATCCGCCGGGCGGCGACCCTGTGCAGGAGCCGACCGACGTCAAATACTATCCGTCCGACGAACCGGTGCGGATGGGACTCGAGCAGTACAACCGCGGCAATTACGGAATCTCGCAGCGCTATTTCAAGGATGCGGTCGAGAAGGCGCCGAAGGACGTGACGGCCTGGGTCGGGCTCGCGGCAAGCTACGACAAGTTGCGCCGCTTCGATCTTGCTGATCAGGCCTATGCGCAGGCGATCCGGCTTGGCGGGGAGACCGTCCAGATCCTCAACGATCAGGGCTATTCCCTCATGCTGCGCGGCAACCTGAGCGGCGCGCGGCGGAAGTTCGAGAAGGCTTATTCGCTCGATCCGGGCAACCCCGTCATCGCCAACAATCTCGAGCTTCTCAACGGCAGCCGGCGCTTCATCGAGCGGCCGCCGAACAATCAACCCTAGGCTGATAGCGGTTCACGGGCGTCTGCACGATTCCTGAATGGTGAAATAATACCTTCGATTTGCCGTCCGGCTCCTTTGCATGGGGTTGTTTTCAATATTTTGGCAGCTCGCCCCTGCGACTTGACCTCGCCACGATCTAGTTCGGCAGCAGCACGGCATCGATGCGGCGGCTGTTTCGCGTGCTGATGATGATGGCGCCGTTGCGGGTCGCAAATCTCGCGCCGACAAGACGCGGCAGCTTTTCCGTCAGCGATGAAGGCAGCGGAATCATTCCGCCGGTGATGGGATCGCCGACGTTGATCGGCGCGACGGCTGCGCCGGCCGAAGGCGCGGCCTTGATGTACTCCCTGATCAACTGAATCTCTTCGCGCGAGAGGCTAAGCGCGGCCTGTTCGCCTGCGCCGTCAGGCAGCTTCTTTTCTGCCTCGGCCTTGTCTTGCGCATCTTGCTGCTGGGCGGCCTCGCGTTTTGCGACTTCGACCTGTTCGAGTCTTGCGAGTCGTTCCCTCAGCGGGGCGATCTCCCGCCGCAACGCGGCAATGTCCGACTTCAGCGAGGAGAGCTGACCAAGTGCAATCGCGGCGGCAACGCAAGCGACGACCGAGATCAGGCTGAGGCAGGCCACCGCCAGCCCCGTCAATCCGCCTCGACGATCGGCACGACGATCCCTGACATCCTCCGCGGATCGCCGTCGCCGCGTGCCGGCGAATTTCGGCTTGATCGTGCCGAGGAAGCTGACCAGACCGGACAGCCGCGAAGCCACCATGCGGTTCGCCTCTTGAAAGGAGCCGAATGCAGGCGCAGGGACGATCGGAGAGTCCGTTGAGGGGATGTCGGGAGCAGTAGCCGAATGACCTGCGCCGGACGGCTGGCGGTCGTCGCGGTTCTCGCGCGTCATGCCGGGGAGCTCGAGATCAACGTCGCCGGGGCGGCCGATCGCGGTGTCCGCAACGTAATGGCGCGTGTCGGCTGCAACAGCGTCCAATCGCTCCGTTTCCTGTTGATCGAGTCCTTGTGCGATGCGGGCGGCTTCAAGCGAGCGCCACAGCGAGAGTCCCGAATCGGTGATCTGCAGGCCCGCATCGTTGATCGATGCCCATCCCGATTGGAAGACGTCGGCATCGCCAAGTTCGGACGGCCGCTTCGACTGCGTGGCTTCATCACCGGCCGCGATCATGCGCTTGACCTCGCGGCTGACCTCGTCGATCGCGATCCGTTGCCCGGGCCTTGCGGCCAGCACACTCAAGATCGCCAGATTGAACTTCATGCGGCGCCTCGCGATGCTCCTTAACTGGCCGTGCCGCCGTTCCGCTCCCATGCAGGCGACGTGCGAGCCTCAGCGGGGTCGAAGCGGGTCAATCATGCCGGCGCGGACGTCGGTCGGTCAGGGAGTCAAGCAAGTGTACCGGCTCGCCAAGGGGCAAACAATCCGGCACCAGACTTACGACAGATGGATAAGTCGGCCCGCAAACGACACGCGTCGGGATCGCGTTCGCTGCGCGCCTCAGAGAAACTCGCGAAGCCTGGAGAGCTCGATCACATGCTCGGGTGACAGCACGTCGGGGACGAGGGGAGGCTGCGACTTGGTCCGGATCTCGTAAAGATGTCGCGTCTTCTCGGGCTTGCCCATGAAATCCCGAATGCATTGGTCGAGCGTTCCGTTGACGACCATATAGGGCGCGCGATCCTCTCGCCTGGAGTTGTTGAGGGAAGGCCATTTGTAAAGGTGGGCCGCAGCTTGGAAGTCCACCTGATGGGATTGGTCGGTCATTGCAAAATATCTACCCGAAAAAGCCCTGCGCGGCAAAGTCAGCCGGCTGATGAGTGAGCCGGTGCGGTATCTCGAACGCTCCGCCGACGTGCCTCGCATTGATGCCTCGCAGCAACTCTCCACTCGATCTCCCGCGGACCGAGATCGGGGGCGAACGGGCGAAGCCGGCTGAAGCAAGCGCCGGCAGACCCCTCGCACGGCAAGCGCGCGCAGGGTGGTAACGCGCGTTGACCATTTGGCGTCGTTCGCGGCGGCGGCGACGGGCTGGATTGACTCGATTTGAGAATGTTCCTATTTTGTTCTATCGGCAATTTCCACGTCCGGGGACGGGCGGCTTCGGTCAGGTCAGGGATGAGCGGGTCGAGATGGCAGCCGCAGCCACCATCCTTCATGCGGACCTCGATGCATTCTACGCATCGGTCGAGCAACTGCTCGAGCCGTCGCTGCGCGGCAAGCCGATCGCGGTCGGGGGCGGCGTTGTGCTTGCGGCGTCCTATGAGGCCAAGGCCTTCGGAGTGCATGGCGGCATGTCGGGACGGGAAGCGCGCCGACTGTGCCCGCAACTTGTTTTCGTCGGCGGCCATTTCAGCGATTACCAGCGGCTGGGTGATGCGGCCATCAAGGTGATCGGCGACTTCACGCCGCTGGTCGAGCGAATTTCGATCGACGAGGCGTTCGCGGATGTTGCCGGCTGCACTCACCTGTTCGGAACGCCTGCTGAAATAGCCGCGTCGATCCGGTGGCGCGTGCGCACCGAGCTCGGCCTTCCGATCTCGGTCGGCGTCGCCCGCACCAAGCATCTGGCGAAGATCGCCTCGCAGGTCGCAAAGCCCGACGGACTTGTCGTCGTTGATCCCGATGCCGAGCTGAGCTTCCTTCACGAATTGCCGGTTGAGTTGATGTGGGGGGTAGGGCCGGTCACCAGGACCCGGTTGGACGCGATCGGCGTCGCGACGATCGGTCAGCTCGCCAAATTGTCGGAACGGTCGCTGACGCACTTGCTCGGTCCGGCAGCGGGCGAGAAACTCGCCGCGCTGGCCTGGAATCGCGATCCGCGACAGCTCAAGCCACACCGGCGCGCGCGATCGGCAGGAGCACAATCTGCACTTGGCCGAAAGCCTGCGATCGAGCAAGTCATCCGGCCTACGCTGCTTCATCTCGCCGACCGCGTCGCCACGCGGCTTCGGGCGAAGTCACGGCCTGGACGAACCGTGACGGTGCGCGTCCGCTTCGCCGACCTGAAGTCGGTGACGCGCTCGATGACGCTCGATGCGCCGGTGTGCACGACCATCGTCCTGGCCCGGCTCGCCGAGAATCTCGTGCGCGCTGCTCTTGCCGACCATCCCGGCGAGAAGATCATCTCGCTGCTGGCGATCTCGGTGTCGCATCTCGAGGAGCATTGGGATCTTGCATTGGAGCTTCCACTCGGACTGGAGGACGAAGCGCTTCGGCCTGGAAGTCCGACAGGGATGGCCCGCTGGGCGGCGGACCGTGCGATCGACAGGATCCGCGATCGCTTTGGCTGGGAGGCGATCGGATATGGTTCAGCGGCGCTGGAGGCGGTTCATTCGGTGCCCGACGCGTTTCGCAAGCTTGCCGAGAGAGATCTCTAGCTCACCAGTTCACACGGCTTTCACTCCATTACGAAAAGGCAATTTGGAATCGCGCGCTTGTGAGTGGCGACCCCGTACGGCCGGCCTATTTTGAGCCTGCGGAGGATAGCCATGAAGTACAGCGCCGAACTGATCCAGACGATGCGCGATGCGTTGGATGCGGTCATGGCAAGCGTGCCGGCGGATCAATCCGTGTTCGGTCTCAAGGCCGCTGTTGCGGAATGCATCCTGCGAGCCGCGGCTCACGGCCAGACATCGTTCGACGGGCTCGTGACGTCGGCATCCGATCAGCTTCAGTCGATCATCTCGATGCTGACCTAGGCGATCGGGAGGCGCGCGACCGTTGCGTTCATCTTGCCCCACGGTGCGCCAATGATGCAATCGCCCGGGCCGACGGTTCTCTCAGGGGAGCGATACGACCCGTAGATTGTTGGTTGTTCCCGCTTGTCCAAAGGGAATGCCGGCCACCACGACCAGCAGATCGCGGCTTGATGCAAACTGCTCTGCATGCGCGAATGTAGTTGCGCGCTCGACCATCTCCTCATAGCTCTGAACGTCGTCGGAAAGCACGCTGTGAGCGCCCCAAAGCAGGCACAGGCGGCGGGACACTTCGCGGCTTGGGGTGATGGCGAGGATCGGTCGGCTCGGCCGCTTGCGCGCGACGCGTGCCGCCGTGGTACCGCTCGACGTATAGGCCACAATGGCTGCGGCGTGAACGACGGAGGCGAGATCGGCCGCCGCCGTTGCCACGGCATGCGGTGGCGTTTGCTCTTCGCCGGGCTGGGTCGCCTCGACGATCGAGCGGTACATCTTGTGTTGTTCGGTGCTGCGGATGATGCGGTCCATCATCTCGACCGCTTCGCGCGGATATCGGCCTGTCGCGGACTCCGCCGACAGCATCACGGCATCGGCGCCATCATAGATGGCGGTCGCAACATCGGAGGCTTCCGCGCGCGTCGGCGTCGGCGCTGCCACCATGGAGTCAAGCATTTGGGTTGCGACGATCACGGGCTTCACCGCGAGACGGCAGGCCCGCACCAGCTCCTTCTGGCGCCCAGGCACGTCCTCATGCGGGATTTCGACGCCGAGATCTCCCCGCGCAACCATGATGGCGTCGCACAGCTGGATGATATCGTCGATTCGTTCGAGAGCTGCCGGCTTCTCGATCTTGGCCATCAGACCGGCGCGGTCGCCAATGAGGCCTCTCGCCTCGATGATATCCGAGGGCTTCTGCACGAACGACAGGGCAACCCAATCCACGCCAAGTTTCAGGCCGAACTCCAGATCGAGGCGATCCTTCGCGGTAAGCGGTGAAAGATCGAGGACCGTCCCGGGCAGGTTGACGCCCTTGTGATTCGAGATCGTGCCACCGACGATCACCTTGGCTTCGATGAAATCGTCACCGAGCCCGGTAACGCGAACGCGGACCCTGCCGTCGTCGATCAGAAGGTCATGGCCGGGGGCAACGGCGGCAAAGATCTCCCGATGCGGGAGCGGAATTGCGGTTCGGTCGCCTTCCGATCCGGACAAGACGAATCGAATGGTCTCGCCGGCCACTGCGGCGATCTTGCCATCGCGCAAGGTGCCGACGCGGATCTTCGGGCCCTGGAGGTCCACCAGGATGCCGATCGGCCGGCCTACGTCCTGTTCCAGCTTTCGGATCGCCGCGTGAATGCGTGCGTGATCGCTCTGCGTTCCGTGACTGAAGTTCAGGCGGAACGTATCGACGCCCGCCAGCAGCAGCGCCTCGAGCATCTCGGGGGAACTGCTCGCTGGACCAACGGTTGCAACGATCTTGGCTCGTCGATGACGACGCATGGATCACCTCGTCGGTGGCTGGCCGGCTGCGATCAGCACGGCACGGATATCATTGACGTTCGTAAGCGTCGGCCCGGTGCGCACGAGGTCTCCAAGGCGGTCGAAGAACGTATAGCTGTCATGGGCAGCCAGGTGCGCCCGTGCGTCAAGCAGATTCGCGGCGGCCCGCCGCAGCGTATCCGGACCGATCAAAGCGCCAGCCGCATCTTCCGTTCCATCAATTCCATCGCTGTCGCCCGCAATGGCCCAGATATCGCACGTACCTGATAGGGCTATGACAAGACCAAGCAAAAACTCGGTGTTGCGGCCGCCGCGGCCCGCCGGGCCGCGTCCGATCGTAACCGTCGTCTCGCCTCCCGACAGCAGCACCGCGGGGGCAGGGCCTGGCTGTGCATGCCACGCGACCGACCGGGCGATGCCGGCCATCACGGTTCCGAGTTCCCGTGCCTCGCCCTCGATCGCGTCTCCAAGAATGATCGGCGTCAGGCCTTCGTCCAGGGCGGCGTTGGCCGCAGCGTCAAGCGCATGGAATGGAGCGGCAAGGATGCGGACATCAGCATCGATCTCGCCGGGCTTGGGTGTCTCGTCAGCTTGTTCAAGCACAAGCCGCGCCGCTTCCGGCAAGTCGATGGCAAACCGGCCTACGATCTCCAGCGCATCGGCTTTTGTGCTGCTGTCCGGCAGCGTCGGGCCGGAGGCGATCGCAGCCGGATCGTCCCCCGGAATGTCTGAGATCACGAGGGTGAGGAGGCGCGCAGGGCGCGCTGCAAGCGCCAGCCGACCGCCTTTGATCGCCGACAGGTGCTTGCGCACCACATTCATCTCCGCAATCGTCGCCCCGCTCGCGAGTAATGCCCGGTTTACCGCTTGTTTGTCGGCGAGAGTCATCGGAGATGCCGGAAGGGTCATCAGCGCCGAGCCACCGCCGGACATAAGGGCGATGACGAGATCGTCTGCTGAAAGCCCCTCGACGGCGTGCAGCATGCGAAGGGCCGCGGCCTTGCTCGTGTCATCCGGCACGGGGTGAGACGCTTCGAGCACTTCGATACGGCCGGCTGGAACCGAATGGCCGTGGCGCGTGACGACGACACCTGAAAGCTCGACGTCAGGCCATGCCGCCTCGAGGCCCGCCGCCATTGCCGCCGACGCCTTACCCGCGCCGACAACGATGCATCTGCCCTTCGGCTTTGCCGGCAGGGCGTCGGCAATCGTGATCCTTGGATCGGCGCTCGCGATGGCGGCGCCGAAGATTCGCCGCAGGGCGGTCCGAGCCCGCACATCCGTCCATTCGTCGCTCAATCGCTTGCGCTCCGGCCGATGGGTCTCTTGTTATGGCGCCTTCTCGAGACGGTCGTAAGACACGGGTGCCTCCAGTCGACCGCCTTCACCGGGAAAGACCTTTGCGCGAGCGATTGCGGCGCTTGCCGTCGCTTCACTGCCGAGAATGAACGCGCGCCGCATAGGCTTGATCAGAAACAACGCGGTGAGGGCAGCGGTGGCATTGAGCGCGACCGCGACGATGAACACGGCCTGCCAGCCGAGCTGGGAAGAGATGATGCTCGCGAGCGGCACGAGCAGCGCCGCCGTGCCCTTCGCCGTGTAGAGCATGCCGTTATTGGTGGTTGCGTATTTGGCGCCGAATGTGTCGCCCGACGTCGCCGGAAACAGGCTGTAGATTTCGCCGAAGACGCCAAAATAGATCGCCGTGGCCAGCACGAAGACAACCGGAATGTGACCGTAGGTGGACAGCGTCAGCAACATCAGCGCCGCAGTCGCGAACGCGATGAACATCGTGTGCTCGCGGCCGATGTTATCGGACACCCAGCCAAAGAGCGGACGGCCGAAACCATCGAAGACGCGATCGAGCGAGATGGCAAAGGTCAGCGCCGCCATCTGGAAGCCCGCCAGGGTGACCGGCGTGTCCGCGATCTTGAAGTCATGGGCGATCGGCCCGATTTGCGCGGCGGTCATCAACCCGCCCGAAGCCACCATGACGAACACCAGGTACATGACCCAGAAGATCGGGGTGCGCAACACCTGGGGCGGAGTGTAGTCGATCGCACTCTGAGGCAGATTGAGACGCTTTTTCCTGGGGGCTTCGACGCCATGCGGTGGCCGGACGAACCAGGCCAGCAGGATGACGATGAGGCCTTGTCCGATCCCGAAGGTCAGGAAGGTGCTCTGGTAGCCGCCGGCGGCAATCATGTTGGCAATCGGTACGACGGTGAGGGCCGCACCGGCGCCAAACCCGGCGGCGGTTGCTCCTGCGGCCAGGCCGCGCCGGTCCGGAAACCATTTCAACGCATTGCCGACGCAAGTGCCGTAGACGGCGCCGGCGCCAATGCCCGCGACGACAGCTGCCGCATAAAGTGTGACGAGAGAGGAGGCGTATGAGTTCAAGACCCAGGCCAACCCGATCATCAGGCCGCCGAACATGATGACAATGCGGGGGCCGTATTTGTCCACGAACCAGGCCTCCACCGGCACAAGCCATGTCTCCGTCATCACGAAAATCGTGAAGGCGAGCTGGATGGCTGGACGACCCCAGTGAAACTTCGCGTCGATCGGATCAACGAACAGCGTCCAGCCATATTGCAGATTGGCGATCATCGCCATGCAGACAATTCCGATCGCCAGTTGCAGCCAGCGGAAGCCGCCGGGCGCTGATGCCGGATTCGTGGAGATCATGTACGCTCCTAAAGCAGATAATCGTCGTTTGGGCCGGCTGCGTCGGGTTATCGTCCCGCCGCAGCCTACTGACGGAATTCGTTGGTCAGCTCGCCGATGCCGTCGATCGCGACGGTGACCGTGTTCACCGGCTCCTTCATCACGCCGACGCCAATCGACGTTCCGCAGCAGATGAGGTCGCCGGGCAGCAGGGTCATGTCATGGGAGATCCTGCTGATCAGCTCCTGAGCGCTGAAGATCATGTCCGAGATCGGATAGTTCTGCCGCTCCGCGCCATTGAGGATGGTACGGACCATAAGGCGTGCGGGGTCGAGGCCTGACGCAATCACGGGGCCGAAGGGGCCATATCCATCGAAGCCCTTGGCCCGCGCCCATTGCGGGAAGGTCGGGTCGCGATTGAGGATGTCCGCGGCGGTGACGTCGTTGGTGCAGGTGTAACCGAAGATGAAGGCGTCGGCGTGTTCGGGGGCGACCGCCGTGCAGCTTTTGCCGATGACGATGCCGAGTTCACCTTCGTAGGTCGTCTTGCCATCATAGCCCAAGGGACGCCTGATGACGGCACCAGGCGCGGTGACGCTGGTCGGCGCCTTCAACAGGTACAGCGGTTCGGCGGGCTCAGGTGATTTCAGCTTCTCCGCAAGCGCGTGAAAATTGTTCCAAAGCGCGATGACCTTGCTCGGTTGCGTGGGGGCCAGCAGCTCGACGTTATCCAGCGCCAGCGTTTGTCCAGTCGGTCGCGGGTCGCCGAACATGTCCCCGTCGTGCACGGAGATGCCGGACGGGGTGAGTTGCCCGAAGCCGATTTCGGCATGGTGGCGGAAGCGGACCCAGCGCGTAACATTGGCCATCGGGATCACGCCACCGCCAGCGTTTCTGCTGCTGCGGCGCCGGCCGCCCCGTCATAGAGGCCGGCCAGCCTGGTGCGCTGCGCGACCAGCGCCAGCACCGCATCGAGGGCGGGCGTCGCGATATCAGTCATCCGGCCCATCTCCTGCACCACCGTGACGAGCGGATCGATCTCCATCGGGCGGCCGCGCTCGAGATCCTGGAGCATCGAGGTCTTGTGCGCGCCGACCTTGCGGGCGCCCTCGATGCGGCGCTCGACGTCAACGCGGAACTTGACCCCGAGGCTTTCCGCGATCGCCTGGGCCTCCAGCATGATCGCCCGTGACAGCGCGCGCGTGCCGGGATTGCTGCAGATCACGTCGAGGGTCGCGTGGGTGAGGGCGCTGATCGGGTTGAAGCAGACGTTACCCCACAGCTTCAGCCAGATCTCGTCCCGGATGCGGTCGAGCACCGGCGCCTTCAGCCCGGCGGTGACGAACAGGTCGGCGAGATGCTGCACGTCATCAGTGATCTCGCCGGAGGGCTCGCCGAGCGGAAAGTTGCTGCCGTAGACGTGGCGGATCACGCCGGGCGCCTCGATCTCGGTGGCGGGATAGACGATGCAGCCGATGGCGCGCTCGGGGCCCAGCTCGTTCCACTGCCGACCGCCAGGATCGATGCTCTCGAGCGTCGATCCTTCGTGCCGTCCGCCGTGCTTGTGGAAATACCAATAGGGAATGCCGTTAACGGCGGTGACGATGCGGGTCCGATCGCCGAGCAGCGGCCGCATCGGCTCGATGACCCCGGTGATCGAATGCGCCTTGAGGCAGATGATGACGTAATCCTGCTCGCCGAGTTCGGCGGCGTTATCGGTACAGCGAGGATGCACGACACGCTCCTCGTCGCCGATCAGGAGCTTCAGGCCGTTCTGCCGCATTGCGGCGAGATGCGCACCCCGCGCGACCAGGCTGACATCGGCACCAGCGCGCATAAATTCGACACCGAGATAGCCGCCGATCGCACCGGCGCCGTAGATGCAGATTCTCATCAGATCCTCGCAAGCAAAGTGGGGACACAGCAGGAGCCGCAGCGGCTCGAACCGAGCAGCAATGGCCTTGGGTAAGTCTGTCAGGCCGCGCAGGCGGCTTCCTCGTAAGCAAGGGTGATGTCCCGCATGCTCACGACGCCGACGAGCCGGCCGTTGTCGATGACGGGGACATAGCGGATCCCATGACGGGCCATGAGGCGCTCGACATCCGTGAGCGCATCTTGCGAATTGCAGGACAGCAGCGGCCGCGGCGAGATGAACTGCGCGACTTTCATCGCAAGACCATTGGTGCCGCGCTCGGCGATCACAGCAACAACGTCGCGCTCGCTGAACATTCCGATCACGGCGGCGTCCTTGCTGCGCGAGGCGTTCCTGACCACGAGGGCGCCGACATTGCTCGCGTACATCAGGTTCGCTGCAATGCTCACGGTTTCGTTCGAGCCGATCGTCACCACGTGCACATTGTTGGCGCGAAGGATGTCCCCGACGTACATGGCATCGTCCTCCCGGTTGCTTGACTGGGTCGCTGTGAAATGGATCGTGGTATACATTATCCCAGATGTCAAACAAAAGAATCGAGCCATTTGCTAGGAAGAATGGCAAAAATACTGACCTATTCGCGAGTGCTGGCACCTTGACTTCATGGCATTTTGGTATGCCATATGCCAATTATGGCGCTCGTTCTCGACGAGCAATTTCGTTCTGAACCGCAACCGGTTAGGGGCAGGTCGTGATGAAAAGAGAGCCGATCCGACGCAAGCCGTCCGATCCCGATCTTCGCGCGCAGCCGGAGCCGGACGCGCGCGACGGCGGCGTTCAGTCCGTTGATCGCGCCATGCAAATCCTGGAGACACTTGCAGAGGATGATGAAGGCTATCGGCTGACCGATCTGGCGATCCGCACCGGCCTGTCGCCCTCGACCGTACATCGGCTGCTGACCACGCTCGAGAACCGCAGGTTCGTTCAGTTCGACCGCGACGAATCCAAGTGGCACATCGGCGCGCAAAGCTTCGTGGTCGGCTCGACCTTTGTGCGCCGTCGGAATTTTGCTGCGCAGGCGATTCCCTATCTGCGCAAGCTGCGCGATCTCACCCGCGAGACGGCCAATCTCGCCGTGGTCGACGACGAGTTCATCATCGTGCTGACCCGCATGGAAAGCCGCGAGATCATGCGCTCGCTGACCAAGGTGGGCGGCCGCGTCGCAATGATCGCCTCCGGAGTGGGGAAGGCGGTGCTGGCTACCTATTCCGACGCCGACGTCAATGCGATCATTCGTCGTCAGGGCATGCCGCGGCTGACGGAAAAATCGATCGTGCGGCCCGGCGAGCTGTTCAAGGAATTGGAGAACGTGCGGCGTCTGGGTTATGCGGTGGATGATGAAGAGGCGCGCCTCGGCCTGCGTTGCGTGGCCGCCGTCGTCTTCAACGATTGCAACGAGCCATATGCCGCAATCTCGGTATCCGGCATGGCGGACAGGCTGACGAACGAACGCTTGCCCGAGATCGGTACGATCGTGCACCGGATCGCAGCCGAACTCACGGCCGAACTTCGTGGAAACCGCACGCAGCAAGCGCAGGCGTAAGGCTGGCTGCAATTCCGTCCGCAACAATTTCCATTTCTACGCTGACGCTAATCGTTTGAAGACGCGCAAGAAATCGCGAGCGTTGCCACAGCGCGGAAATTCCAATCGATTGCGTTGAGATCGATGCTCGCGGGCCTGATGATCCTGCTCAGGCCAACTCATAGCGAAGCGGGATCATCACATGAAGATGCGAGCAGTCGATGCAGCAGTGCGCATTCTCCAACGCGAAGGGATCACGTGCGCATTCGGGGTTCCCGGGGCCGCGATCAATCCGCTTTACTCGGCGCTCAGGAAGCGCGGTTCGATCCGCCACATCCTGGCGCGGCATGTCGAGGGCGCCTCGCACATGGCGGAAGGATATACGCGGGCCAAGGCCGGTAATATCGGCGTCTGCATCGGCACCTCGGGGCCGGCCGGCACCGACATGATCACCGGGCTCTATTCCGCGATCGCCGATTCCATCCCGATCCTCTGCATCACCGGACAGGCGCCCCGGGCGCGGCTGTACAAGGAAGATTTCCAGGCGGTCGATATCGAGTCGATCGCAAAGCCCGTGACCAAATGGGCAGTGACGGTGCGCGAACCCGCGCTGGTGCCGCGCGTGTTCAGCCAGGCTTTTCACGTGATGCGCTCGGGCAGGCCGGGGCCGGTGTTGATCGACATGCCGCTCGACGTGCAACTCACCGAGATCGAGTTCGACGACGAGACTTATGAGCCGCTGCCGGTCTACAAGCCCGCTGCCACGCGCAAGCAAATCGAGAAGGCGCTGGAGATGCTGAACGCGGCCGAGCGGCCGCTGATCGTCGCCGGCGGCGGCATCATCAATGCCGATGCCTCGGATCTGCTGGTCGCCTTCGCCGAAGCGGTCAACGTTCCGGTGGTTCCGACGCTGATGGCGTGGGGCGCTATTCCTGACGATCATGCGCTGATGGCAGGCATGGTCGGCTTGCAGACCAGCCATCGCTACGCCAACGCCACGATGCTCGAATCCGATTTCGTGCTCGGCATCGGAAATCGCTGGGCCAACCGGCATACCGGCTCAATCGAGACCTACACGAAGGGCCGCAAATTCGTCCATGTCGACATCGAGCCGACGCAGATCGGACGGGTCTTCAATCCGGACCTCGGTATCGTCTCGGACGCCAAGGCTGCGCTGGAAATGTTCGTGAGCGTCGCCAGGGAGTGGCGGAGGTCCGGGAGGCTACGCGATCGGCAAGCCTGGCCCGCCGCCTGTCGCGACCGCAAGCGTTCGATGCTGCGCAAGAGCCATTTCGACGACGTGCCGATCAAGCCGCAGCGCGTCTACGAGGAGATGAACAAGGCGTTCGGCCGCGACGCCACTTATGTCACCGTGATCGGCCTGTCGCAGATCGCCGGCGCGCAATTCCTCAATGTCTACAATCCACGCAACTGGATCAACGCTGGCCAAGCCGGCCCGCTCGGCTGGACGCTGCCCGCCGCGCTCGGCGTGCGTGCGGCGTGCCCGGATCGCGACATCGTCGCGCTCTCCGGCGACTACGACTTCCAGTTCCTGATCGAGGAGCTTGCGGTCGGCGCGCAGTTCAATCTACCCTACATCCACGTCGTCGTGAACAATTCCTATCTCGGCCTGATCCGCCAGGCCCAGCGCGGCTTCGAGATGGACTATCAAGTCCAGCTCTCCTTCGAGAACATCAACGCACCCGAGATCGGCGTCTACGGCGTCGACCACGTGACCGTCGCGGAAGGACTGGGCTGCAAGGCGATCCGGGTCACCGATCCGAACGACGCGCAGGCGGCTTTCGCGACAGCACGCGCGCTGATGGCCAGGCATCGCGTGCCCGTGGTGGTCGAATTCATCCTCGAACGCGTCACCAACATCGCGATGGGCAGCGAGATCGACAACGTCGTCGAGTTCGAGGAGGTGCTGGACCTCCCGCTCGATGACGTGCCGAGCGCATCACGATCCGGCACATTGTTGCCGGCCTGACGACATCTTTCAGCGCTTCAAGCGGAGATACGACCCGTGCCTCAGTTTGCCGCCAACCTCACCATGCTCTTCAACGAGATGCCGTTCCTCGACCGCTTCACTGCCGCCAAGGCCGCCGGCTTCAACGCAGTCGAGTATCTATTTCCTTATGACTTCGAAAAGGGCGCGTTGCGCGAGGAATTGGCGCGCTGCGGGCTGACCCAGGTGCTGCATAATCTTCCGGCCGGCAACTGGGCCGCCGGCGAGCGTGGCATTGCGATTCTGCGCAATCGGGTCGATGAATTTCGCGACGGCGTGGTGCGCGCAATCGACTATGCAAAGGCGCTGGATTGCCGGCAGCTGAACTGCCTGGTCGGCATCGCGCCAGCCGATACGGATAGGGCAGACCTGCAGGAAGTCCTCGTGTCCAACCTGCGCTTCGCTGCCGGCGCGCTCGCCCAGCACGGCATCAAGCTGCTGGTCGAGCCGATCAACACGCTCGACATTCCCGGCTTCTATCTCAACGGCACCGAGCAGGCGGTGCAGCTGATCTCGGACGTGCGGTCGAATAACCTCTTCATCCAGTACGACATCTATCACATGCAGATCATGGAAGGCGACCTCGCTCGCACCATGCAGAAGCATCTCGGCCGGATCGCGCATGTCCAGCTCGCCGACAATCCGGGGCGTTATGAGCCGGGAACCGGCGAAATCAACTACTCCTATCTGTTCAAGCATCTTGACAGCATCGGGTATCGAGGCTGGATCGGGTGCGAATACAAGCCGCGGACGACCACGCTCGAAAGCCTCGGCTGGCACGCCGCACAGACTTTCGTGACCTAGAGGTTTTTCCGTTCCGATTGAATCGGGACGGAGCTCTGGAATTTTATTTGACGCGTTTTCTTCACGCGAGCCGAGAGTCGCTCGCCGGAAAAACGCCTTCACCCGGCTGACAGGGAGCAACAACAATGAAAGACATCGGATTCATCGGACTTGGCACTATGGGACGTCCGATGGCCGGCCACCTCCTGGCTGCCGGCTATCGTCTGTTCCTGCACGACGTCGTACCTGTTGCGCCCGAGTTGATCGCGGCCGGCGGCATCGCTTGCGAAGTCTGCCAGGCAGGTGGCGCAGGAGGCGGATGCGGTCATCATCATGGTGCCGGACACCCCGCATGTCGAAGCCGTGCTGTTCGGTCAAGGCGGCGTCGCGGAGGGTATCTCCAAAGGCATGATCGTGACGGATATGAGCTCGATCTCTCCGCTGGCGACGAAGGAGTTTGCACGCTGGATCGATGCGCTCGGGGCCGACTATCTCGACGCGCCGGTCTCCGGCGGCGAAGTTGGCGCAAAGGCGGCCAGCCTGACTATCATGGTTGGCGGGCGGGAGCGCGCGTTCAATGCGATGAAGCCCCTGTTTGAAAAGATGGGCAAGAATGTCACGCATGTCGGCGCCAATGGCGACGGCCAGACGACGAAGGTCGCCAACCAGATCATCGTCGCGCTGACGATCGAGGCCGTGAGCGAAGCGCTTCTGTTCGCATCCAAGGCCGGCGCGAACCCAGCGCTGGTGCGCAAGGCGCTGATGGGCGGCTTCGCCTCGTCGCGGATTCTCGAAGTGCATGGCGAGCGCATGGTGAAGCGCAATTTCGATCCGGGCTTCCGCATCGAGCTGCACCAGAAGGATCTCAACCTCGCGCTCGAAGGCGCTCGCTCACTCGGCTTGTCGCTGCCGAGCACTGCCGCCGCCCAGCAGCTGTTCAACGCCTGTACCGCCCTCGGCGGCAAGAGCTGGGACCATTCCGCTATTCTGAGAGCGCTGGAGGTCATGGCAGGCCACGAGGTTGCCGCTGCCTGAGCTCCATAGGAGGGCGGCGCAGGACGTCAGGAGGTACCTGTCGGCTTGGACATTGCTGAAAGCGCGCGTCTCAGGGCAGTGGCGGCGACAACGCCTGCGCAGCAGCCGGCGCCTTTGACGAATATGTCTTTTATGTAGCCATGCCTGCCGGCGAGCAGCTTTTGAATGAGTTCGAAGCCGACAATGACGGCAAGCAGTGCCAGCAGGATTGGCAGGACATGCTTCGGATAGGCGAGCGAAAAGACGGCTCCGACAATGAAGAGCGCCGCAAAGCGATCGGCGTTTGGCGATATCAACGTGTGGGGACGAAATGCCAGCGTTGTATCGGTGACGATGAAGAGGCCCAGGATCAAACCCCAAGCCAAATATCGGAATACGGTTTGGGGCATTTCTGAGCTCAACGGGCCATGCCGCCGGGCGCGACATTGAGCGGTGCGCCGCCAATCGAAATGGGACCCGAAGGCTTGGCGGCCCGAGGCGGCGGTTTTCTCGGCTGCGGGGTAGTTGGCGCTATCGGGGCACGCGGCACCTCGGCCGTAACAGGTGGCGGCGGCGCTGCCGGCGAGGGCAGATGCTGCAACTCTTCGACCTTCGAGGTCAGGACCGCCAACTGGTCGGTAATGGCCTTCAACTGCGCCTGGCCGTCGGCTACCGACCGATCGAGTGCGGCGAGGTCTTCCTCGAGCTTCTGTTGGGCCGCGAGGAGAGTTGGCAACGCCTCCTTGTCGCTCGTCGTCATCGCTCCGCCGGACGATTCGTGGCTTATGGCGGGGACCAATGCCGCGACTTCGGGCCAAGCGTAGACGCTGCCGGCGCCGACAAGGGCGACGACGACGATCAGAAGAAACCACGGCCAGCGGCGGCGACCGGCGGGCAGGGGGCTGTTCGGCGCATGGCCGTGCCACGCCTGGTCGGAATCGTTGTCCATCAATGCTTCCTAGGCGCCTCTGGCATTCGTTGCAATCGATACGGAGTTCGACCATGTTACCGGGTAATGCTTCATTTGCCCGTTCCCCCCTCAGCGCCTACCCGTACTTCCCAACTCCTCGAAGAACTCGTCGCGCAAGCACCTGACGGCCCCATCGACCTCGAATGGCTCCTCAGCCATCTGGACAGGCGCTCGTTCGGGCTGCTCCTGCTGTTGCTGGGGCTGCTTGTGATCGTCCCCGGCGTGGCCACAATTGCGACGCTGGCCCTCCTGTTTCCGGCGGTCGAGATGATGTTGGGGCACAGTGCTCCATCTTTTCCCCGCTTCCTGTCGAAGCGGCCGTTCGACTTCAAGCGATTCAAGCGCTTCACCGTCAGGGCGGGTCCGCTGCTGCGCGCGATCGAGAACATCAGCCGGCCGCGCTGGAACGCGCGCCATGACGTGACTGACCGGCTTGTTGGGCTGGTCGTGTTCCTGTTGGGTCTGTTGGCGGGCTGGCCCCTGCCTCTGGTCAACGTCATTCCCGGGATTGTGGTCGTCCTGATCGCGATCGCTTACCTGCAGCAAGATGGTCTGCTGTTGGCCGTGGCAATGGCGGCCGCGGTGATGTCCCTGCTTGGCCTTGGATGGACGCTCTGGACGTCGGCCGCGGCCGTGATCAGCTGGATCGCGATCTGAAATACCGCGGCAAGTCGCGGGGTAGATGCGCTACAGGATCGATGAAGCTTAAGACATTGGTCATTTCTTTGCGGTCATTTTCACGACCTCAGTCAGCAAAGAGGCACCATGTCCGACATCACCATTCCCGGCGGCAAGATCCGTTCCTTCGTCGAGCGGATCGAGAACCTCGATGCTGAACTGCAGGAACTGAACGAGCAAAAGAAGGAAGTGTTTTCGGAAGCCAAGGGTGAGGGTTTCGACGTGAAGATCCTCAAGGAGATCGTCAAACTGCGAAAGCAGGATCAGGATGAGCGCGACGAGCGCGAATCGCTGCTCGATCTCTATATGCGCGCGATGGAAACGGCACCGGCCGACAAGGCTGCTGCGAAAGCGGCGTGAGACGCCCGATGCGTTCCCCGCGATCGACATCCGGGGGCGCGCGATCTCTCGGCGGACGAACTTCCCAAGCTCGTCCGCCCCGTCCCATCAACCATTCGCGCGGCGTTGGTCGCACCTTCCGTTCATGATTGCGTCTTCCGGTCGGATCGAAGTAGCGCTCGATCGGGGTTGATGCGGCGATACGCGGTTGAACCGGCAATCCAAGGTCATCGCGACGCTTTGGCGCCCCGCGCCATGGTTCGAAAGGTGATCGAATATCTGGGGGCCTCGACCGGCGGAATGCTGTGCTCCCATATCTGCCGTGCATCACCGGTCATCAGATAGAGCGATCGGGGCGCCGCATCGAGCGTGAACCGCTCCCATCCGCTTTCCGTCCGGCGTCGGAAGCGGAACTTGCATGCGGATCCCAGGGACAGTCCGACAATCCTGTCGAAATGCGGCTTGTCGCGGTGCCAGCCGATGCCGACGCCGACCTCATATTCGGTGCACAGGATCTGCCCGATCTCGGTCGACGCGCCGCCGAAGGATTGGATCGCAGCGACGATGCCGCTTAACCAGGAGGGGATCGGTTCGGCACATTCCAGTCGGCGCGACCCATAGTCGTACCGGAAACCGAACGAAGCCACGCGGCGCTTGCCTTCGAACTGTCCGAACTGGAAGGGGGCAAGCGGAAGTGCCCGGATGTGGCTGATGAGTTCGCCCTCGGTCGCTTTGGACATGAAATCCGGCGCGTAGTGCAGACCCGCCGGTCCTGCGGCGGGCCCATCGAACATCGACAATTGCTCGGACAATCTGGTGCCGTCAGTGTTTGCGAACCTGTCACGCATATGGGCGCGCCGAGACTGAATTTAAACCGGCCGTCAGGTCACTCGGGTTTCCACCTGGCGCGGCTTCGATGGGAAGACGGCGTCAACGCGCGGTCGCGGCATTCTCTTTCGCCACGATCTTTAGGCCTTGGCCAGGAAGCGACCGCCGCTACGTCGTCGGTTCGTCCCTCGCCACGGCTGATGGCGCTGTGAGGCCCAGTCGACCTCAGGCGGCAAGCACTCAGGCCTAAATGTATCCAATATCGACGCGTCGGCTTCAAGAAAGCTGATCAAACTGAGGAAAGTGCGCTTCGATTGGGCGCAGCCGATTGTGCGTATATCTAAGTATTTGCAAATAGTTAATTGATGTTCAGGTGTAAGCGCATCCTTGGGTCGAACTGGTTGCTGTCCAAATCTTGGATACGGAGATTGACTTCTGGATACATTCTGTTCAATTTCGACCCACAATAAAATCAATCCTGGGAGGACCCGGTGACCGGCAGTTCGGGCGCGCGCGGGCCGATGTTGACGCAGACGACAGCCGTGCTGGTGATGTGCGCGGCGTTGGTCGTCATTTTTTCGATCTTCCTGAAGGGCTTTCCGACTCTCGGCAATCTGTTCGCGCTAGCGCGCAACATCTCAATTCTCGGCATCCTCGCGCTCGGCATGGCAGTGGTCGTGATCGGGCGTGGACTTGACCTGTCCCAGGTCGCCTCCTTTGCCGCCTCCACCGCAATCGCAATCATCCTGATGAATTCGGGTTACGCGACGCCGATAGCATTGCTGGTGGGTTTCGTGATGGCGATCGGTATAGGCATCCTGAACGGGTTTTTCATTTCGGTGATCGAGATGCCGCCGCTGCTCACGACGCTGGCCTCGAGTCTGGCGGTGCTGGGGATCGTACGCACGACAGCGGTGCAGCACTATGTCGTCTATCTTTCCAAGGGGCATGACGAATTCCTGCGGCTCGGCGGAAACATTTGGGGCGGCGTGCCGATCTCGGTCCTGATCTTCGCCGCCACCGCGGTCGTGGTTCATGTCTTCCTGTCGCGCACCGTGATCGGGCGTTTCGTTTACGCCCATGGCGATAATCCGGACGCTGCGCGTCAGACCGGTCTGCCGACCCGTCCACTGACCATGATCGAGTACGCGCTGTGCGCCGCGATCGGTTATGTCGGCGGTGTTGTGATGGTCGCGCAGACGGCGCTCATGCACCTCCAGGTCGCGGAATCCACCATCATTTTTGATGTCATCATGGTCGTCGTGCTCGGTGGCGTGAGCCTCGTCGGCGGCCGCGGCAACGTGATGAGCGTGATTGCCGGAACGCTGCTGATTGGCGTGTTGCTAAACGGCATGACCATCATGGACATGGACGTGCAGACCCAGAACATCGTCAAGGGAATCGTGCTGCTAATCGCGATCCTGCTCGATTCTCGGCTGCACCCGCGCGATGAAGAGACGTCAAAGCAGGGCGATTGAAGCTCTGTATCAACCAACGGGCCGCAACAGTCGGCCGACATAACAGGGGAGGAATTGACATGACGAAAGCTGTGCACAGAAGGGCGTTCGCCGGCATCGGACTGGCCGCGATGGTGGCAACCGCCGCACTGGTGGCGGCCCCGTCGCAGGCGGCCGGGCCGCGTGACCAGTTGCGCGAGAAATTCGATAAGGCGCTCAAGGGCAAGACGGTGGCCTGGTCGCCGGTCTGGATGGGCGTTCTGGAATCCGAATGGACGCGCGTCATGAAGGATCGTTTCGACGATTACGGCATCAAGCTCGTCACCCGCGACGCCAACATGAAGTCCGACATCCAGCTTCAGACCGTCAGCGACTACATCAACGACAAGCCCGATGTGATCGTGGTGCAGAATCCGAACGTCACGCTGCTGGCCAAGGAACTGAAGCGTGCGATGGACGCAGGCATCTATGTCGTGCAGGTCAACATGGCGTCGAATACGCTGACCGACGCCTATGTCGGTGTCGATGCCAAGGATCTCGGCACTAAGATCGCTCGCGAAGTCATCAATCAGTGCGGCGGCGGAAAGGGCTCGGGCGAGATCGCGATCCTTGAAGGTGAGGCGACCGCGGCCTATTCGCTCGACATGAAGAACGGCGCGATGGAGGCGTTCAAGACCGATCCCTCGATCAAGGTCGTGTCGTCGCAGCCGACGAGCTGGGACGCCAACAAGGCCGGCGATATCACGACCACAGTGTTGCAGCAGCACCCCAAGCTGTGCGGGATCCTCAGCGTCTGGGGACCGCAGACTGCGGGCGCGGCGCAGGCGATCAAGGCGGCCAATATGGGCGACAAGGTGAAGGTGTTTGTCGCCAGCGACGGCCAGCCCGCCGATTGCGATCTTCTGGAGCAAGGTGCGTTCTCCGCGAACCTGTCGTATCGCGCCGACGTGCAGGGACAGACCATCGCCGACGCGGTGATCGCGCTTCTGCAGAGCGGCGACAAGCCGGGCTCGAAGAACATCGCCTATTACACGACCCCCGCCTGGGTGAAGTCGAAGGACGATCGCATGTACTGCTTTAGCATCCCGAAGGGCGTAAAGTAGACGTTCCGGCGCCCGCGCCCTCTGCGGCGCGGGCAGGCCGGAGTTGCCGATCCCCACCCTCTGCGTCGTCCCGCCGTTCGGCTGCCCTCCGCGCCGAACCCGCCGGAGTCTGTTGATGAAAAGCCTGCAACGAGCCTGGCATCGCCATTCGCCCCAGTTGTTCCTTGGCGAACTGCTTGAGAAGCGGTGGATGGAGCCGGTCATTCCATTCACGCTGACGATCGCGGTTTTCCTGTCCTTCGCGGTGATGATTCCACGCTACCTGACGGCGGGCAGCCTTCTGGAGCTGATGCGGAATTTCGCGGAGCAGGGCATGGTCGCGGTCGCGATGGCGTTCTCCGTGCTGTCCGGCGGCATCGACCTATCCGTCGGCGCGGTGTTCGCGATGTCGAACTTCCTCACGCTCTATCTGTATCTCATTCTCGGGCTGCCGCTGCCGGTGACGATCGTGCTTGTCATCCTGTTTGGCGCGGTGATGGGCGCAATCAACGGCGGCTTGATTGCCTACGGCAAGACCCGGCCGTTCCTGACGACCCTGGTTGTCCTCATCATCGTTCGCGCCGCTTACAACAAGGTGACGGTCGCGTTCACAAACGAACTCGCCAGCATCGACAACGGGTCTAGTGCGTGGGATTTCATGGGATCTGGCAAGGTTCTCGGCATTCCCTTCAACATGCTGGTGCTGATCCTGCTTGTGGTGGGCACGCATTTCTTTCTCACCCGCATCAAGCCCGGCGTCCACATCATGGCCGTCGGGTCGAGCCGCAAGGCGGCCCGCCACGCTGGCGTCAACGTCAAGCGCGTGCTGTTCTCGGCCTATGTGATGTCGGGGTCGATCGCGGCACTGGCGGGAACCCTCTATGCCGCCCGGCAGAGCAGTTCGGGCACCGACACCGGCGTTGGCTGGGAGATCAACGCGCTCGCCGCGGTGGTTCTCGGCGGCATCAGCCTTTCCGGCGGGCGCGGCACCATCGCGCGCGCCATCATGGGCGCGGCGATCATCTTCATGCTCACCAGCGGCATGGTGCGCCTGGGCATCTCCGGCAACCTGACGACGGCCGTCATCGGTGTCATTCTGCTGTTCGCGGTCGGCTTCAACGTGAAGTGGGTCAAGAACAAGGGCAAGGTGCTGCAGAAGGTCTATGTGACGCCGAGCTGGGTTGATTTCGAGCCGCCGCCGTCCGTCGAGCGCGGCAGCGGCACGCCGTTCGCGGAGAACGATCGTCTGAAGAACGCGGAAGCGATCGCGCTCAACATGATCGAGGGCCCGGAGGACGTCATCCTCGACCGCAAGGACAACCTCTACACGGTCAACCGCAACGGCTCGATCATCCGCTTTTTCGCACCGGACTATACCGTCCGCGAGGAATTCGCACGCATTGGCGGCCGACCGCTCGGATTGGCGTTCGACCGGGACCAGAACCTCCTCGTCTGCATCGCCGGCATGGGCGTCTACGGCGTGAAGCCCGATCGCACGGTCTTCAAGGTGACCGATCGCACGACGCGCACGCGCACGCGCCTTAAGGACGACTCGCGACTCTATCTCGCGGACGATCTCGACGTGGCGCCCGACGGCAAGATCTATTTCAGCGAAGCCTCGACCCGCTACGAACTGACCGATTGGGCGCTGGACGGATTCGAGGGGCGCGGCAACGGACGGCTGATCTGCCATGATCCCAAGACCGGCCTAACCAAGACCGTCCTCAAGAACCTGACGTTTCCCAACGGCATCTGCATTTCGCATGACGGTCAGTCGGTACTGTGGGCCAGCACCTGGCTGTGCCAGATCAACCGCTACTGGATCGCCGGCCCGAAGGCGGGCACCAGCGAAATCCTGATCGACAATCTTCCGGGCTATTGCGACAACATCAACCGCGCTTCCGATGGCAAGTACTGGCTCGCCTTCGTCGGCCTGCGCACGCCGGTCTATGATCTTGCCATGCGCAATCCTGTCTTTCGCACTCGCATGGTCAAGCAAATTCCGCCGGACGAGTGGCTGTGCCCGGGCATCAACTACGGCTGCGTGATCAAGTTCGACGACAACGGCGTGGTGACGGAATCGCTGTGGGATCCAGGCGGCCTTTCGCATCCGACCATCACGTCCGTCCGCGAACACAAGGGCTATCTCTATATCGGTGGTCTGGAGAACAACCGTATCGGCCGAGTTCGCTTGCCGGACGCTGACCCGACCTGGGAAGCGCACAAGTCCTATTGGGGAGAGGCCTGAGCGATGTCTCTGATTGGCGATATCATCGATCGCGTGTTGTCTCCGAACCGGGAGATTCACGGCATTCCCGTGCTCGACGGCGCGTTCTCCCCCAACCAGCGGCTCGATCAGGCCCGCCAGCTCGGCGACGGGATCGAGCGGCCGGACGACATCGCGCTCGGGCAGGACGGCGCGCTCTATGTCTCGACCGGGAAACGCATCCTGCGTTGCACGGGGGACGATTTCAACACCCGTGCGGTGTTCGCGACGCTTGGCGGCCCGGTCGGCGGACTTGCGTGTGCGCCGGACGGCCGGCTGCTTGCCTGTGTCTCCGGCGTAGGTCTGGTGGCGTTGTCGCCGTCTGGCGAAACAGTCGGCCAGCTCGAAAGTGTCGCCGGTGAGAAGATTGCCTGTCCGTTGTCGGTGGCGGTCGCACCGGATGGCACGATCTACCTGACCGACGGCTCGCGAAGCAACCGGTCTGAACTCTGGCTGACCGACCTGATGCAGAACCGCGCCCCGTCGGGCCGCCTCATCGCCTGCAATCCCTCGCTCGGTGGTGCGAGCGTGCGCGCGGATGGGCTCGCATGGCCGCTTGGCGTCGTCGTGTCCGGCGACGGAAAGGAGGTTTGGGTCGCCGAATCCTGGACCCACTGTCTGACCGCCTTGTCGCGCGCGGGAGACGCCAAGCGTGTGATCGTCAAGAACTATAGCGGCTATCCGGCGCGTCTCGCTCGAGGCGCCGACGGTGAAATCTGGATGGCCTTCCTCGCGCTTCGCACGCAGTTGACCGAATTCGTCCTGCGCGAACGGGGCTTCTGCGAAGAGATGATGCGAACGGTGCCGCCCGACCTCTGGATCGGGCCGGTGCTGGATGGTCGCCTCAATCCGCGCGAGCCGACCCAGATCGGCCGCATCAAGAAACTCGGCATCCAGAAACCTTGGGCGCCGCCGCGCTCATACGGCCTCGTCGCTCATCTCGACGCCCAGGGCGTGGCGACGGAGACGTTGCACAGCCGTGTCGATGGTCGGGTCCATGGAGTCACTGCCGTTCGCCCGATCGGCGCCCGCGTGCTGGCGGTGTCCAAGGGGCGCGATTGTCTCGTCGAACTGCCGCTCGGTCGCGGCGCGCAAGAAGGATGAATGCCATGCCGGCGGAACAACAGGCTGGGACGCCGCTGCTGCAGATCGTCAACGGCAGCAAGGTCTACGGCGGGCTGCACGCGATCGACGGTGTCAATTTCGATCTGCGGCCGGGGGAAATCCATGCGCTGCTGGGCGAGAACGGCGCGGGAAAGTCGACGCTCTGCAAGGCGATTGCCGGCGCGATCACGCTGACCTCCGGGGACTATCTGATCCAGGGGCGCAAGGTTTCGTTCGCGTCACCAAAGGAGGCACTCGAGGGTGGCGTCGCGATGGTCTACCAGGAATCCAGTCTGGTGCCTTCGATGACCGTTGCGCAGAACCTTGAACTCGGCATGGAGAAGTGGGTCACGGTCTATAGCAAGATCAACATTGCGGCGACCCAGTCGCTGCAATCGATGAATTTCAATGTCGACCCGCTGGTACTGGTGGAGAACCTCGGAACGGCCAAGCGGCAGATGGTCGAGATCGTGCGTGCTGTTCGCCACAACGCCAATGTCTTCATTTTCGATGAGCCGACCGCATCGCTTACCCCTGAAGAGACGCAGCACTTGTTCCATCTTCTCAACACTCTGAAGGAGAAGGGCGCCGGCATCATCTTCATCTCGCATGCTCTGGAAGAGGCCCTGAACATCGCCGATCGCATCACGGTGCTCCGGGACGGGAAGCTGGTCGCCACGGCACCTGCGAAGGAGGTTACCCGCGATTCATTGGTACGGATGATGGTTGGCCGCAAGGAAACGGCGGCGCAGTACGAGACCCACGGCGCCGATCCGGATGCGCCGAAGCCTCACGCGTCGCGGGGGGAGAAGGTGCTTTCGGTCGAGAACGTGACGATGGGCAGCATCGTCAAGAACATGTCGTTCTCGGTCTTCAACGGAGAAGTCGTCGGCATCTTCGGGCTGGTCGGGGCTGGGCGTTCCGAGATCGCACAGATCATCAGCGGCGCGCGCAAGCGCAACTTCCTGCGCGGCGGGATGATCTATCTCCGGGACAAGCCAGTCCGCTACCGCGTGCCGCGGCAGGCGGTGCGCGACGGCATCGCCTACATCACCGAGGACCGCAAGGTCGATGGGTTCTTCGAAACGATGACTGTGGATCAGAATATCTATCTTGGCTATCTGTCATCGCCGCGCGTCAAGCGGTTCCTTTATTCCACGCGTGAGATGAAGCGGATCGCCGATCGATGGATCTCAGCGCTCTCGATTTCGGCATTGAAGCGAACGCTGAAAATTGTAGAGTATTCCGGCGGCAACCAGCAGAAGGTCGTGGTTGGAAAGTCCCTGGCCCAGGAACCTTCAGTGGTTATCTTCGACGAGCCGACTCGGGGTGTCGACGTCAGCGCCATTCCGCAAATCCACGAGGCGATTCGCAAGCTCGCGCGCGAGAACAAGGCGGTTGTCGTTATTTCCTCCTATCTGCCGGAAATTCTGGCTATCTCGGATCGGATCCTGGTCGCTCGTGGCGGGCGTATCGTCGAGGAAATGGCGCGGGCTGATGCGACCTCGGACAAGATCATGTATGCGGCCATTCATTGATGAAAAGAGCCTTTCATGAGTGCTGAACAGCGGTCTCCGCATTGGAAGGACGTGGCGCGCGACGGCACTGAAGATGATCCGGGCGCCGGCCGCCTGATGAGTGAGCGAATCGCAAGCGAGATTCGCAGCGCGGTGTTGAGCGGCGAGATGCGTCCGGGCATGCGTATCCGCCAGGAACTTCTAGCGGCTCATTTCGGGGCGAGCCGCATTCCCGTGCGCGAGGCGCTCAAGCAGCTCGAAAACGAGGGCCTCGTTGCGATGGCGCCGAACCGTGGCGCCTGGATTGCGGACGTCAATTCGGAGGAATCGATCGAGATCTACAAGATCCGCGAAGCGGTGGAGCCGCTCGCCATCGGTGAAAGCGTTCCAAATCTGACCGACGAGGATATTGAAACGCTTGACCGCATTGTGCGCGAACTCGAGCACGTGAGCACGCTCGAGGAATATATCCAGCTTGATCGCGAGTTTCATCTACGCACCTATTCGCGCGCGGGGATGCCCCAGCTCCTCGCCATGGTCGAGCGGTTCTGGAACAGTACGCAGCACTTTCGGCGGCAGTTCGTGAACGAAACCTATGCCAAGGACGGACTGCCATTCTCCGATCCCCAGCATGTTCTGATCATGGATGCGATTCGGGCTCGCGACGTCGACGCAGCGCAGGTGATGGTGCGCCTCCACATCCGTCGGACGCGCGTTGTTATTCAAGCAAAAGAGAGTGGGGCGGCCCAGCCGCCCCTTGCAAGCCGTGCCGCGCTTCCGCATGCGCGTCTCGGCTCGGTCTATCGAGGAAAAAGTGCCAATGAGTAGTGGCGGCGAACGTCTTTTGCCACGGTTCCTGCTGCGCCAGGTGGCGGCGGCGGACCATAGCGGCCGCCGGACCGGACGGGGCTGCCATCGTTACGACCCTGGTGGCGAGCGGCGATGACGGTCGGCCTGGATTCTGTGTCGCGGGCGCGCGCTTACGAGGAAGCCGCGGGCCGGCTGCGCGCGCGGCTCGGCGAATCGTCGATCGCTCCGCCCGATCCTGGACAGCGGACGGCTCTCGATCTGTTTCGTGCCGCGCCGGACGAGGCGCCGGCACTGTTCTATTTCGATGCGACGCTGACCTACGCCGATGTTGATCGCTTCAGCGACCGGCTCGCGGCCCGCTTCGCGCAAAAAGGGGTCGGGCGGGGCGATCGCGTCGCGGTCATTCTTCAGAACGTGCCGCAATTCGTCATCGTCAGCGTGGCAGCGTGGAAACTCGGGGCGATCGTCGTCAGCCTCAACCCGATGTACCGCACGCCGGAACTTTTCAAGCTATTCAGGGACTGCGAACCGAAGGCGGTGATCTGCCACGACGATCAGTGGGACAACGTATTCCCGGCCGCTGCTTCGGTCGATCCTGAACTGGTGTTCTGGACCGGCGCCCGCGAATTCCAGACGCGAAATGACGTCCGCGTGCTGCCCGTGCCGGGCGCAGCTCCGCCGGCCCAGGCGCTGGCGACGGTTTTCGCCGAAAATGCACCCGCACCACCGGCACCAGTTCTGACTTCCGACGACATCGCCCTTCTCTTGTATACCTCCGGAACCACGGGCGTTCCCAAGGGCGCCATGCTTACGCATCGCAATCTGGTGGCGACTGCCCTGATCTGTCGCGATCATTTCGAGCTGAACGGGACGTCGCGCATCTTCGCAGTCGCGCCGCTGTTCCACATCACCGGCTTCGAGATCCAGATGATTGCGGCCTTTGCCGCAAGTGCGGCGATAGTGCTGACCTATCGCTTCCAGCCGCAGGTCGCGCTCGACGCCTTCCTCGAATGGCGGCCCACATTCATCGTCGGCGCCATCACCGCGTTCATCGCGCTGATGAACCAGGCTGGCGCGACGCAGCGCCATTTCGAAAGCTTCGTGCATATCTATTCCGGCGGCGCGCCGATTGCGCCGTCGGTCATCGTTGCTTTTGCCGAACGGTTCGGGCGAGCGATCCGTACTTCGTATGGAATGACCGAACTGACGTCTGCAAGCCATCTTGCGCCCAACGAAGGTCGGATTCCGGTCGATCCCAAGTCGGGCGCGCTGTCGATCGGGAAGCCGACGCCGGGCGTCGATGCGATCATCGTTGACGACGAGCGCCGCCCGCTCGGACCAGGCGAGCACGGCGAAGTGGTCGTGCGCGGCCTGGGCGTGATGGCGGGCTACTGGAAAAAGCCCACGGAAACCGATGAGGTGCTGACGGAAGGCTGGCTGCACAGCGGGGACGTTGGTTTCTGCGATGAGGAAGGTTGGTTCTATCTCGTGGATCGCAAGAAGGACATGATCTCCGCCTCCGGCTTCAAGGTCTGGCCGCGTGAAGTGGAAGACGTGCTCTATGGCTTTCCAGGCGTGCGTGAGGCCGCCGTCGTCGGCGCTACGGATTCCTATCGCGGCGAGACGGTCGTGGCCTTCGTCTCCGCTCAGCCCGGCGTCACGATCGACGTCGCCGCGCTCTCGCACTTTTGCCGCGAGCGACTGGCGGCCTACAAGTGCCCGGTCGACATTCGCGTGCTGGACGATCTGCCGAAGACGGAATCCGGGAAGATTACCCGAAACACACTCAGGGACGGCACGCGCAGCCGGTAAGGAGAGCCTACGTGGATATCACCCAGAGCGAACGCAGCCAGGACCTGGCCGGGCGGATCCAGCGCTTCATGACGGAGCACATCTACCCGAATGAGCGGCGATACTATCAGGAAGCCGAGCGGCTTGGTCCCTGGGCTATCCACCCGGTCGTCGAAGAGCTGAAGCCCCTCGCGCAACAGGCCGGTTTGTGGAACCTGTTTCTGCCCGCTCACGAAGACGGGCTGACCAATCTCGAATATGCCCCGCTCTGCGAGATCATGGGGCGTTCGCATCTGGCTCCCGAGGTGTTCAATTGCAGTGCGCCGGACACGGGCAACATGGAGACCATCTTGCGCTACGGCACCGACGCGCAGAAGGAGCGCTGGCTGAAGCCGTTGCTGGCGGGCGAAATCCGGTCTTCGTTTGCGATGACGGAGCCCGACGTCGCCTCATCGGACGCGACCAATGTGGCCAGCTCGATCGTGCGCGATGGCGCCGACTACGTGATCAACGGCCGCAAGTGGTATACCACCGGCGCCACGGATCCGCGATGCAAGATCATCATCTTCATGGGGCAGACGGCCCCGGAGAATCCGGACCGTCACAAGCGTCAATCGATGGTCCTGGTGCCGAAGGATACAGCCGGAGTGCATGTGGTCCGTGCGCTGCCAGTGCTCGGATTCTACGGCGTACCGGATCGCGCATCCGAGGTGATGTTTACCAATGTGCGCGTGCCCGCCACCAATATGTTGCTTGGCGAGGGGCGCGGATTCGAGATTGCGCAGGGACGGCTGGGACCTGGACGCATCCATCATTGCATGCGGTTGATCGGGCTTTCCGAGCGTGTACTTGAGCGCATGTGCCGGCGAACGCTGAAACGCGTCGCGTTCGGCAAGCCTCTCGCCGAGCAGACGGTGACGCTCGAACGCCTGGCCGAAGCGCGCATGAAGATCGAGCAGGCGCGGCTGCTGACGCTCAAGGCGGCCTACATGATGGACACGGTCGGCAACAAGGCCGCACGGCAGGAAATCGCGATGATCAAGGTTGTCGCGCCGACCATGGCGCAGACGATTGTCGATTGGGCGATACAGGTTTTTGGTGGAGGTGGAACCAATAACGACCATTTCCTGTCGGCGGCGCTCGCGACAACCCGCTTGCTGCGACTGGCCGACGGTCCCGACGAAGTCCATCGCAACCAGATCGGCAAGCTTGAATTGCGCCGATGGCTCAATGTCGATCCCGTACGAACCGGCGGTGGCGCGGATCCGTTGTCGCCCGATGAATCCGAATCCTGGTCCGAAGGCGGCCTGTGGCCGCGCCCGAAGGATTTGCCATAGGCGCGTTGGGAAGGGGCTGGAGCCGGAGGGCATCGGCTCCAGCGATGATCAACAAAAGGAGAGTTGTGAGCGATCTCACAGGGAGACGTCGAGTCCTGCACTAGTCAGGAATTTCTCAGAACCAACGGAGGTTCGCGTGAAGCTCCTGATGATCGCCGGCCTGACCGCCCTCGCGCTTTTTCTGGCTGCGACGAATGTCCCGAGATCGCATCCATCGTCCGTCAGCCACACGTCAGCGGCGGGGATGCCCGCTGTGCAAGAACAAGACAAACTGCCGGTCGAAGATTTCGACGATCGATCGCTGGTGTTTCCGAGGGGAACTCAGCAATAGAGAGAAATGGTGCCGTCGCATCCGAACGCATTGCGGTTCGGGACGAGCGGGCCGGAAATCGTCTGGCGTTGAACGGCCCGACGCGTCGGACGATTTGTCCGCGTGCACAACTGTCCCCTCGCGGGCGGTATTTCAAAAGCTCATGAAGATCGGGTTGATCCCAGCGGGATCGTCGACATGTCCCGGGAACTGAAACGGCGCACGGTGGCGATCGACTATCAGGATTGCCAGAAGGAGCGCTAAGACGGCAACGATGTAGATCAGCAGTGGCGACGCGTCCCGGGTGGCGGGATTGCGATCCCGCGGCGGCAATACGCGAAAGTGCCAAAAGCGCGAGATGAACTGCAGATATGCTTTCGGATGTATTTGCATGTTCGACCTCGATTGTGAGGCGCCTTTGCCAAGACTGCGACCGCGTGGGCCGCCCTTCAAGGCGCCGCTTGTCGCACCCCGAACCGAATACGAGCTCCCTTGTTGACTACTGGTGAAATGGGCACGTTGTTGCCAGGGGCCAAGCCCGTCGCCCACAGACACGCCAGATTTCCAGAACGATCGCCGGTGGGGCCGATGGACGCCAGGGGAGCACTTTGGCCGGGCAGCAAAAACGGGCAGAATGGCCCGGGGGCTTCGCTGCGAGTGTCTCCGACGGCCATGGATTTGATTTTGCGTCTCGCCACGTTCCTTGTGACGGCATCGCTGCTTCTTGCGCTGCAACCCGCGCAAGCGCAATTGGCCGGACACGGCGGACCTGTCCGCGCGATCGCCGTTTCAGGCGACGGCAGGACGGTTCTGTCGGGCAGCTTCGACACTGCGGCGATCCGATGGTCGCTGGCAACCGAGTTTGCGGAGCAGGTCCTTCGATTCCATTCGGGTGCGGTGAATGCGGTCGCCTTCCTCGGCGATGGAAGAATGGCAACGGCGGGTGCGGACGGCCGGATTGCGATCTGGACGTCGGGCCGGCCGCAGCCGGACCGGGTCTTCGCAGACCATACGGGACCCATCGTCGGGCTCGCCGTTTCGCCCGATGCATCGAGGCTCGCATCGGCCTCGTGGGACCATACCGTGCGGCTCTCGTCGTTGTCCGACGGGGGCTCGCGCGTGCTGCAAGGTCACTCGCAAAACGTGAATGGCGTGGCCTTTGCCCCCGACGGACAATCGCTGGTGAGCGTGGGCTACGATCTGACGGTGCGGATCTGGCGCCTGCCGGACGGCAGCGCCGAGGTCGTCACGGTGCCGTTGCCGCTGAATGCCGTGGCCATCTCGCCTGACGGCGAAATCGTCACCGGCGCAGCGGACGGCAAGCTGCGCATGATGTCCGCCGAAGGCAAGGCAAGCGGCGAGGTCATGGCCGGTGCCACGCCGATCGTCGCCTTGGCGGTCTCGCATGACGGCGCCTTGATCGCCGCGGCGGCCATTGACGGCACGGTGGCGATCGTCGATCGCAAGGCGCGCAGCGTGCTACGCACGCTCGCCGGGCTGGGCGGGCCGGCTTGGTCGGTGGCATTCCTGCCCGATGGCGTGACGCTCCTGACCGGCGGCGCCGACGGCAAGATCAGGCGCTGGAATGCACTGACCGGCGCGGCGGCCGGATCGAACGTGGTGGGCACGCCGGGGGACCCGCTCGCCGGCTTTGCCGGCGACCACGGCGCCGAAGTCTTCAGGGCCTGCGTCGCCTGCCACACATTGTCGGAGACGGAGGTGCAGCGTGCCGGTCCGACGCTTGCCGGCCTGTTCGGTCGGAGGATCGCCTCGCTGCCGGGCTATCGCTTCTCCGACGCACTCAAGAGGATGGACATCGTCTGGACGCCGGAGACCGTCTCAAAATTGTTCGAGATCGGGCCGAACGCCTATACGCCCGGCACGAAGATGCCGGAGCAGCAGATCGGCTCGGCCGAAGATCGCCGCGCGCTCACGGACTTCCTGGCGCGCGCGACGTCGAAATAGCCCGATTGGCGCTAGCCGCCTTGCGGCGTCCTCAAGCGAAGGCGTCACGCCGCGATATGAGGCTCTAATATCCCGGCCATTGCTCCACTGGAATTTTTGTCAGCTCCGGGTTCTCCTTGAGCATGTGAGCGATATTAATGCTGGGATGTTCCTTGAGCGCCGCCACGACGCACTGGTTGACGTATTTGCGGCGGGACAGCCACTTGATCTTCTTGCCCTTCGCCTCGGCCTTGCAGGCGACGACCGCCTGCTTGAGTGCAACCTTTTCGGCTTTGGTAAGCGTGGCGGCCACGACGGCTGTGCCGCCAAGGACCGTGGTGACAAGGCACGTCGACAGAACCTTCATGAATCGAGGCATGCGGCTAGTCCTTGTTCTCGCGTTGACGCAGGTAGTCATCCGTCGTCCGTGGTGGCGCGCGTTCCGGAACGTCCTGGATCGGATCGAATTGCTGCTCGCTCATGACGATGACGCGGCAGTCCGCGCACATCCTCAGCGCCTCGATCCGCCGGTCGCCGGCCGGATACATCCAGTGCCGGCCCTCGAGCTTGGCTGCGATGCGGTCGATCGTGCTCTTGACGCCGAAGGCCGTGCCGCAGCGAATACACAGGGCCGGTTCTTCTTCCTTGATCACCCGCGCCGGCGCGCGTCTTGCCCGGAAATCGATCTGCGGGGTGAGCCGGATGACTTTTTCAGGACAGGTGCTCTGACACAAACCGCACTGCACGCAGGCGTCTTCCACGAATTTGAGGACGGGGCGGTCCGGATCGGCGCGGAGCGCGCCGGTTGGGCAGGCCGAAACGCAGGACAGGCACAGCGTGCATCCGCCGATGTCGACGGTGATCGCACCGATCGGTGCCCCCTCGGGCAAGGCGATCACGTCAACCGGCTTGGGGGCGAGGCGATGCAGTTCGCTCAAGCCGAAGCGAAGCAGATCGCCGCGCTTGCCGACCGTCAGGAAAGTCGCGGGATTGTCGAGACCGGCGAGGGGGCCAATCCCCGTCAGCTGCTCGGCCAGAGTGTCGGGATCGTCGGTTTCGATCGTGCTCACGCGGCGGCCGTCAAATCCGAGGCCGGCGAGAATGGTCTCGGCCATCCGGATCGTCTGCAACGAACCGGTCACGTCGTGTCGTGGCTTGGCGCGCAGGAGGAGCCGCACGGCGGCCGCGCCATAGGCGAAGGCCCCGATGATGGCTTCCAGGCCGACCTGCGTCAGCTCGTTGACAACGAGGGGAAGCACATTGGCCGGTAATCCGTCGCCATGGCGGGCGAGCGCATCGATCAGCGGCGTGCCGTGCTGGCTGTCATGCAGCAGCAGGACCGGATGCGTTCCGCCGGCCTCGCGATAGGCGCGCAACATGGCGCGGAGGATCTGCAACTGGGTATCGGCGGGTGGCAGCGCGTAGGATGCCGCTCCCGTGGGGCAGGCGGCCGCGCATTGCCCGCAGCCTGCGCACACCTCCGCGTTGATTGCGACATGGTCGCCGTCCGGCGTGATCGCGCCGGTCGGGCACAAATCGAGGCAACGATGGCATCCGGTCAGCTTCGAGCGCGAATGCGCGCACAGACTGGGTGTGAAGTCGACATATCTCGGCTTGTCGAAGCTTCCGACGAGATCGCGGGCCGCAAGCACCGCACGCAGCACGGCCGCGGGATCTCCCGGATCCGCGCGGAGATAGCCGTCCCGCAGATCGTGTGCGGGAAACAGAGGCGGCTCGCCGGAGAGGTCGAGCACGAGATCGCAGCGCGAGATCGCGCCGTCGCGCGGGGCTTCGAACTCGAAGCGGGCGCGTGAGGACGGGCGTGGCTGGGCGTAGTCGTCGATCGTGAGCTCGAAGCCGCCAAAATGCCCCCGTGCGTTGCGGATCGTGCCCTTCACGATCGGGAACACGGCTGCGGCAGGCGGCACGACGTCCGCCGGCTTCCTGAGCATGACCGTGACGTCCAGATGGTCCGCCAACAGGCGGCCGGCCTCGATCGCGGCTTCATCGCGTCCGTAGATCAGGATCACGCCCTCGCTCGACAAGGTGACGAGCGGATAGTCCGGCGCGGGAACCGCCGCCGCAAGCAGTGCCGCCATCTTCGGGCCCGCCTTCGCGCCGTCGCGGGACCAGCCGGCCGTTTCGCGGATGTTGACGAAGCTGATCGGGCCAGCGCGTTCGCCCATCTCATTGGTGAACTGGCCGGCCTGCTGCGTGCAGGCGACGGTCAGCGAGCCATCGGCCTTCGCGGCGTTGCGGAAATGTTCGAGCTCCGCGCCGCAGAGATGACGATGGCTCCTGATCTCGCAGTTGGGACATCCACGCCGGATCGCAGCCACGTCGAGGGGCATCGTGTCTTCGCACGAGCAGATCAGGACGGTCTTCGACGGCTGCTCCAGGTTAACCCCTCCGCGGGTGCGGCGCCGTCTTACGGACTCGCGCCATTCCTTCACCTCGTATAGATATTCACTATCGGGAAGAAAAGGAAAGTGGAGGACCTTGCGGTCGACCCGAACCAGCCGGGTCTCCGTGGCGGAAGCGATCCATCTGCCGCCGCCATTCACGCTCGTCCGGTTGCGTGAGAGCGGAGACGCCTTTGCTCACGCTTGCCGCATTGCACCTAAAGGCGGTGCCGGCACGCTGGTGTGCGTCGGCCGGTTCGATCTTGCCGAATTCGCCGTGGTGCTCGAGCCGGGCGAGCCCTTGGCCACCGCGCGGCGCGCCTTCTATGCGGGCATGGTCGCGCTCACCGACGCTCTGCGCGCCTATGCGCCGCCGCACAAGACGGTCGCGATCGGCTGGCCCGACACCGTTGTGATCGACGGTGGGCTGGTCGGCGGCGGACGGATGGGATGGCCGAGGTCCGCGCGCGAGGACGAGCCGCCTGCCTGGCTGGTGTTCGGCGCCATGATCCGGACGGTGGCAATGGCCGATCAGGGACCCGGCGTCCATCCGCTCGCGTCCGCGCTGGATGAGGAGGGGTTTGGCGAAGCGGGAGCCGTGCAGATGACCGAGAGCTTTGCCCGGCACCTGATGCGGGCGATCGATAGCTGGCAGACCGATGGCTTTGGCGGCCTCGCGCGCGATTATCTCAGCCGGGTTCCCCGCGAGCGGCGAACCGTGCTGCGGATCGATGACGGCGGCGATCTCCTCACGCGCCGCATTGGTGCCGACAGGATTGAACGCAGCGTACTCGTCAAGGCGCTCGGAACGCCGTCCTGGCTCGATCCGGCCCTCGGAGGACCGCGCCTGTGAAGCTCTTGCGCACCATCGCGCTCGATCCCTCCGACACCTTCGTGTTCGACGTGGCGGCGGAACCGGGCGAATGGGCCGTCTCAGGCGCTTTCCGCTTCTGGGATCAGGATCCGACGAAGCTGACCGGCAAGGCGCGCGCGGCGTTTCGCGGCGGTTTCCTCGGGGTGCAGTCCTGGGGCTGGTCGACGCTGGCGCAGATCGTTCCGGCAACCGAAGACGATCGTCGCAGCCTGGTTGATCTCCTTGCCAGGCAACTCGTCGATCGCTTCGGTGCGCCGGACATGGCGGCGGCGAAGACGGCCGCGGAAGAGGAGGTCGCTTTCGCGCAGTCGCTCTGCAGCCATCCGATCAGCTCTCTCATTGCAGTGCACCGCACCTCGAGCGACGGCGAAGTCCGCGAGTCGTTCCGCCGGCTGCAACTCCGGCAAGGGCAAGGCCAGGGGCACAGCAAGGCGTTCTCGTTCATGGAAATCGAGGACGAGGTCCAGCCTGACGGCGATCTCAAGCTTGCGGATCTGGGCCGGGAGCCGACCGTCCGATGAACGATTTCTGGATCGCCTGTGGTCATCACCTGCTCGATCGCGACGAGGGCGGTGGGCTTTGCGTCACCGACGAGTTCCTGAAGGCCTATTTTGCTCGTCCGGAGCTGATTCCGCCGGACGAAGCATGCCCGGTCGAGCGGCGGCTGCACCACGCACTGCTCGCGGCTCCCCGCAGGCCGGTCGGCGCGGAAGAGATTGACGCGATTGTCGATGCGGATGCCCGGGAGAACTGGCGGCTCGTGCTTGCCTTCCGCGACCTCCTCGTGCGGCATCCGACGCTGGAGCAGGCCTATCTTGCAACCGTCCGGTCCGGGACGAACGATTTGCCGCCGCTGTTCGTCAACCAGCTCGTGCACGTGATCCTTCGGAACGCGCTCGACGGCTGCGACGACCCGTTCGTGCTGCGGGCGGCCGAATTGTTCTTCCGGACCCAACGCATCCTGCCGCATGAGCAGGCCCTGTTGCTCGGCGATGAAGAGGTCGTCGGTGGACAGACTCCGACCCCGGTGCTCTCGCTGATGTCGATGCTGGGGGCGGTGACCGATGCTGAGCTCGACGTCTTGCGCGAGGACAATGCCGGCGACTACTGGCGCCGGAGCGATCAGTTCGACATGGCCCTCGACCTGACGGCCGGCGGCCGCGGGCCGGTTGCCCTGGCGCAGGCGATGACGCGCTGGGTCTCCCATCTGCTCGGCATCGAAGTCATGATCGAGCCGCTGCGCGCGCTGCATGAGGCACGGCTCACCTGGTATGTCGGGCTCGATGCCGACGCCACGAGGCTCGGCGACCGGCTGTGGCACGGCGAGCAGCTCGACGACCGCAGCGCCGGACGTGTGCTCTCCTTGTTCCGCCTGACGTTTGCGGAAACGAGCGCGGCCGCAGACGAGACGCGGGGCGAACCGGTCTACCTGATCCTGTCGATGACGGCGGATCAGAAACTCCGGATGAAGCCACAGAATCTGTTGACCGGGCTGCCGGTGAAGCACCTGGAGATGGCGACATGAGCCCTGCGGCGCTGCCGCTTGTGCGCGTCCCCGTCGGCGTTGTGGTCGAGCGGCACCAGGCGGATTCGCCGTGGACCGACTTTGTCTGGCGCGCTGTCGCTGTGTTGCCCGACGAGCCGGACACCAAACCCTGGACGGTGCTTCGCGAAGAGAACGGGACGACGCTGTTTTATGCCGGCAGCGCCACGGTCGATCTCTATGGTTCCGAGACGGCGCGCTATCGCGACAATCTCGCCTCGGGCAGTCCGGCCATCTGGACCGTCTTGTCGCCGGCGGAAGGCGCCTGGCCCTATTCGGTGGCTGCCGCGACCGCCGATCCTTCGGAGGGCGAGGCGTTCACGGAGGCCGGTGCGAACCTGGTCGAGGCCGTTCCCATGCCGGAGATGCTGCGTGAGCAGATTGAAAGCTTCATTGCCGAGCACCACGTCGAACGGGAGTTCTTCAAGCGCAAGCGACGGCAGGCCGATCCGGAGGCGCTCGCGCGCCGGCAGCATGAAGGCGGACACGAATGAGTGAGGACAAGTTCCTGGCGCGCTGGTCCCGCCGCAAGCAGGAGGCAAAGGCGAACGCCACGCAACCGGACCCGGCAATGCGCGACGACATGCAGTCGCCGCCGCCGGCCGTCAAAGACGACGACGCGGAGTTCGACCTTTCGAGCCTGCCTTCGATCGACTCGATTACGTCGGCGACTGACATCACGGCGTTCCTGCGCAAGGGAATTCCGCAGGAGCTGACGCGTGCGGCGCTTCGTCGCGCCTGGAGCGCCGATCCCGTCATCCGCGACTTTGTCGGGCTTGCCGAGAACGCCTGGGACTTCAACGATCCGGCCGCGATGCCGGGCTTTGGCCCGCTGGATTGCTCCGAGGCTGAGCTCACCGCGCTCATCGACAGGATCGTCGGCGGCCTCGGCAAGCCGGCCGAGGCGCCGCCTGCGCGTTCGGTTGAAGTCGCGGATTCGTCGCAGGAATTGCGCGAGGTCGAGTTGCCGGGCATCGCCACCGAAGAAGCCGCGACCACGGGATCTGCACCTGATCCTGCTGCAACGCAACGAACGCTCGCCGAAAGCTCCGACGGCGAACGGGTGTCGGTTGAGCGCCGCACGCACGGCAGTGCGCTGCCTCGCTAGGGACCGCGACGAAAGGCCATAGCTTCAGACTATGCGAGCTGATTGACCCCCCGTTGGGCCGGGACTAGGCTTCGCTAGCGCTTTGTAAGAAAAGCAAAATCAGCACCCGGGACTTGGATGGAGGTCCACGTGCGCGATGCTGGCCTTGAGCGAGCCATTGACGCCGCCGGCGGCGTTGCAGAGCTTGCGCGCAAAATCGGGATCAGCCAGCCCTCTGTTTCGAACTGGAGCAAGGTGCCCGCGCAACGGGTGATCGCTGTCGAAGCCGCCACAGGCATATCGCGCGATAATTTGCGGCCTGATCTGTACGGCGAGCCGCTCCTCTCCGAAGCGCCGATCGATTCTGTCGATGTCGCGCGTGCGCAGGAATATCTGCTGCTCGCGACACTGTTGTCGGCCGCACCATCGAAGAAACTGCTCGATCAACTGGCTGCATTGACCGCCGATGCGACGCCGCTTGGGCGCGCGCATGCCGCGCTGGCCGAATCCGCCGCCAATGCAGTCGCGGCGAAGGTCGAACGCGAATATTTCGACCTGTTCGTCGGGCTCGGCCGCGGCGAATTGCTGCCCTATGCCTCCTATTATCTGACCGGCTTTCTCAACGAACGGCCCTTGTCGCGCCTGCGCGGCGACCTGGCTGCGTCCGGGATCGAGCGCATCGCGAACAATTCCGAGCCGGAAGATCACGCGGCGATCCTGTGCGAGATCATGGCAGGCTTCGCGGGAGGGCGTTTCCCGGCGCCGTTCGACACGCAGCGCGCCTTCTTCGAAAAACATGTGTCGCCCTGGATGGGGCGGCTGTTCGCCGACATCGAGAGCGCCGGGGACGCCCGTTTCTATCGAGCGGTCGGTGCGCTCGGCCGCACCTTCATCGAAATCGAGACGGAAGCATTCACATTCGCCAACTGACCCGCATCCGCGGGTCCAGGAGAGATGCGATGAGTGAAGATAGGACTACCACAGTCGGACGCCGCGATTTCCTTCGCAAGGTCGGCTTTGGCACGGCCGGTGTCGGCGCGACGCTTGCGACGCCGTTGGTCGGGTCCGCGCAGGCGGACAGCGAGAACAACGATGAGAAGCGCAAGGCGCGCTACAGGGAATCCGACGATGTGAAGACGTTCTACCGCGTCAATCGTTATCCGGCCTGAGAGGGAGGCTGCCGTGCTTATCAAGCGAACACACCAGCGTTCCCCGCGCCAGGGTTCCGCCGCCAGCTCCCCTGCAGATCAGGCCGGTGGCCTCGACCGCCGCACGTTCCTGCGCAAGTCCGGTCTTGCCGGCGGCGCTCTCGCAGCGCTGGGAGCCATGCCGGTCGTCAGCGTGCGCAAGGCGGAAGCGGCCGCTGCCGGCCCGCTCGCGGCCGGCGCCACCGTCAAGAAGAGCATCTGCACGCATTGCTCGGTTGGGTGCACGGTGACGGCCGAGGTCTTGAACGAGGTCTGGATCGGGCAGGAGCCGAGCTGGGATTCGCCGATCAACCGCGGCTCGCATTGCGCCAAGGGCGCCTCGGTGCGCGAGCTCGTGCACAGCGATCGCCGGCTGCGCTATCCGATGAAGCTCGTCAACGGGCAGTGGACGCGCGTGTCGTGGGACACCGCGGTGAACGAGATCGGCGACAAGCTGCTTCAGGTCCGGGAGAAGTCGGGCAGCGATTCGGTCTACTGGCTCGGCTCGGCCAAGATGACCAACGAAGGAGCCTACCTGTTCCGCAAGCTCGGCGCGTTCTGGGGCACCAACAACACCGACCATCAGGCGCGAATCTGTCATTCCACCACCGTCACCGGCGTCGCCAACACCTGGGGCTACGGCGCGATGACGAACAGCATCAACGACATGCGCAATTCCAAGACGCAGGTCATCCTGGGTGGCAATCCGGCCGAGGCGCATCCGGTCTCGCTGCAGCATCTGCTCGAGGGCAAGGAGCTGCAAAAGGCGAACTTCATCGTCTTCGATCCGCGGCTGACCCGCACCGCGGCGCATGCCACTGAATATGTCCGGATCCGTCCCGGCACCGACATTCCCGTCCTGTACGGCATGATGTGGCACATCCTGAAGAACGGCTGGGAGGACAAGGAGTTCATCTCCCAGCGCGTCTACGGTTTCGACGACCTGCGCAAGGAAGTCGAGAAGTGGAATCCGCAAGAGGTCGAGCGCGTCACCGGCGTGCCCGCCGCGCAGCTCGAGCGCGTCGCCAAGACGTTCGCGACGGTCAAGCCCGCGACCATCATCTGGTGCATGGGGCAGACTCAGCACACCGTCGGCACGGCCAATGTGCGCGCGAGCTGCATCGCGCTGCTGATGACCGGCAACGTCGGCAAGGCGGGCGCCGGCGCCAACATCCTGCGCGGCCATGACAACGTGCAAGGCGCGACCGACGTCGGCCTCGATATCGTGACCTTGCCGTTCTATTACGGCCTTGCGGAAGGAGCCTGGAAGCACTGGTCGCGGGTCTGGGAGGTCGATTATGACTTCCTGAAGTCGCGGTTCGATTCCAAGCAAATCATGGAAACCCCCGGCATTCCGCTGACCCGCTGGTTCGAAGCGGTGACGTTGCCGAAGGAGCAGGTTGCCCAGAAGGACAACGTCAAGGCCGTCTTCGTGCAAGGCCATGCCAGCAACAGCATAACCCGTATTCCCGAATCGCTGAAGGGCCTGAAGGCGCTGGAGCTGCTGGTGATCGCGGATCCGCACCCGACGACGTGGGCGTCTCTGGCGGTCGAGGCGGGACGCAAGGATGGCGTCTACATTCTGCCCGTCGCCACGCAGTTCGAATGCACGGGATCGCGCGTCGCCTCCAATCGCTCGATGCAGTGGGGCGAGCAGATCGTCAAGCCGATCTTCGAATCCAAGGACGACCTCGAGATCATCTATCTGCTCGCGAAGAAGTTCGGCTTCGCCGACAAGATGTTCAAGAACATCAAGGTCGAGAACAATCTCCCCGTCGCCGAGGACGTGCTGCGCGAGATCAACCGCGGAAGCTGGTCGACCGGTTATTGCGGCCAGTCGCCGGAGCGCATCAAGGCGCACATGAAGAACCAGCACAAGTTCGACCTGGTGACGATGCGCGCGCCGAAGGACGATCCGGAAGTCGGCGGCGACTATTACGGCCTGCCTTGGCCGTGTTGGGGCTCGCCCGAGGTGAAGCATCCCGGCTCGCCGCTGCTCTACAACAACAACCTGCATGTCATGGATGGCGGCGGCGCGTTCCGCCCACGCTTCGGTATCGAGCGCGAGGAAAAGCTGCCGGACGGCACGACGCGGAAGGTGAGCCTGCTCGCCGACAAATCCTTCTCCAAGGGATCGGAGATCGAGGACGGCTATCCCGAGTTCACGCTGGCGAGCCTGAAGAAGCTTGGTTGGGACACGGATCTGACCGAAGCCGAAATGGCCGTGATCAACAAGATCAATCCGGCCAATCCGGATGCGGTATCCTGGGCGCTCGACCTTTCCGGCGGCATCCAGCGCGTCGCGCTGAAGCACGGCTGCGTGCCCTTCGGCAACGGCAAGGCGCGCATGAATGCGTTCGGCTTGCCGGACCCGATCCCGGTCCATCGCGAGCCGATCTACACGCCGCGCGTCGACCTCGTCGAGAAATATCCGACGTTGCCCGATGCCAAGCAGTTCCGCCTGCCCAATATCGGCTTCTCCGTGCAGAAGGCGGCGGTGGAAAAGGGGATCGCAAAGCAGTTTCCGCTGATCCTTTCCTCGGGACGCCTCGTCGAATACGAAGGCGGCGGCGAGGAAACCCGCACCAATCCATGGCTCGCCGAATTGCAGCAGGACATGTTCATCGAGATCAGCCCGGCCGATGCCGCCGATCGCGGCATCAAGGACGGCGGCTGGGTCTGGGTGAGCGGTGCCGAGAACAATTCACGTGCCAGGATGAAGGCGCTGGTCACCGAACGCGTCGGCAAGGGCGTCGCCTGGATGCCGTTCCATTTCGGCGGCTGGCTTGCGGGCAAGGATCTTCGCGGCAACTACCCGAAGGGCACCGATCCGATCGTGCTGGGTGAAAGCGCCAACACGATCACGAGCTACGGCTACGATCCTGCGACGGGCATGCAGGAGCCGAAGGTCACGCTTTGTCAGATCGTCGCAGCCTGAGAGGAGCACGCACATGGCTCGGATGAAATTTCTCTGCGACGCCGATCGCTGCATCGAGTGCAACGCTTGCGTCACCGCCTGCAAGAACGAGCACGAGGTGCCCTGGGGCATCAACCGGCGCCGCGTCGTCACCATCAACGACGGCAAGCCGGGCGAGCGCTCGATCTCGATGGCCTGCATGCATTGCACGGACGCGCCCTGCGCGGCCGTTTGCCCGGTGAACTGCTTCTACACCACGGCCGATGCTGTGGTGCTGCACTCCAAGGACCTCTGCATCGGTTGCGGCTATTGCTTCTACGCCTGCCCGTTCGGCGCGCCGCAATACCCGAAGGTCGGGAACTTCGGCTCACGCGGCAAGATGGACAAATGCACCTATTGCGCCGGCGGTCCGGAGGCCGACGGCAGCAAGGAGGAATACGAGAAATACGGTGCGAACCGGCTGGCCGAGGGCAAGCTGCCGCTGTGTGCCGAAATGTGCTCGACCAAGTCGTTGCTTGCGGGCGACGGCGAGATCATCGCGCAGATCTACAAGGAGCGCGTCATGAAGCGCGGCTATGGCTCGGGCGCATGGGGCTGGAAGACCGCATATCGCGAGACAATCGAGTCCTGACGACGACCTGGCGCGGGTCGCGTCGATATCGGGAGGACCTTATGGCGTGTTTTGCACGATTTGTTCGGCTCGTCCTTGGCGTGGCTGGACTCCTGCTGCTCGTCTCCGCGGCTTCCCCGTCCGTAGCCCAGCAGGTCAACCCGACTGCAAGCGCGGTCAAGGAGCAACAGCTCCTGCAGGAACTGAACCGGGTGCAGGGACGCGTCAGCATTCCCGACCAGCGCTCGGGCGTTCTCGAACAGCCGGCCGGCCGTGAATGGCGCGAGTTCCGGAACGTGACGCTGCGCTGGATCGGGGGCATCGCCATACTTGGCATGCTCGCGGCGCTGGTCATCTTCTATCTCAGCCGCGGGATGGTGCGGCTGCAGAGCGGTCGTTCCGGCCGGACCATCGTGCGCTTTTCCGCCTTCGAGCGGTTCGTGCACTGGATGACGGCAAGCTGCTTCATCGTCCTGGCCATTTCCGGGCTGAACATCACGTTCGGACGGCCGTTGCTGTTGCCGCTGATCGGCTTCGAGGCGTTCTCGGAATGGTCGCAATGGGCCAAATACGTTCATAACTATCTCAGCTTCCCGTTCACCATCGGCGTCGTGCTGATTTTCCTGATGTGGATCGCCGGCAACATCCCGAACAAGGTGGATGTCGATTGGATCAAGCGTGGCGGCGGCATCGTCGGGCACGACCATCCGCCGGCCTACCGCTTCAATGGCGGCCAGAAGATGATCTACTGGATCGTCGTGATCGGCGGCGGGCTCGTCGCAGCGTCCGGCTACGCGCTGATGTTCCCGTTCTACCTGTCGGGCATCGAAGGGATGCAGCTCGCCCAGATCGTCCACTCCATCGTGGCGATGCTCTTCACGGCAGTGATGCTGGCGCACATCTATATCGGCACGATCGGCATGGAAGGCGCGTTCGAGGCGATGGGAAGCGGCACCGTCGATGTCAATTGGGCCAGGGAGCACCACAACCTCTGGCTTGAAGAAGAGAATGCGCGCGATGCGCGACCCCAGCCCTCCGTCACCGCGGCGGAGTAGGGCGCGCGCAGCCGTTGAACGCGAAATTGCTATAGCCGTACGCCCGTCGTTGCAAAGGCCTGTGCGACCGGTTCTTGCACCCGGTTCAGCGCCAGGGCCCCGATTGCCGACACGACGACGGCGGCCACGCAGGCGAGCAAGAAGACTTTCATTGTTGTTCTCCCAAATCGATCGGGATGCCGTGAGAGTTTACACAAGATGAAGCGTTGCGGACATCGTTGTCCGGCGCGTGTGAGCGGCCGTAGCTCAAGCCATGGGGCGCAAGCGGCGGCTTTCCGGGACGCTGCACCCTCGAGACGCCGCATCCCGCGTTAGGTTGCCTTGGCGACCAGCAGTTCGCGTGGAGCGTGGATTGATCGCGCATTTCGAGCCTAATGGGATTCCTCAGGCGGTCCAGTCCCCTCAAGGATCGGGGGCAAAAAGAAACAAATGAACTGAACGACTTAAGGTGAAGATTGTCGGTGACCCGATGCTGGATTGGACCGGCTGATCCTAAGGTCCCGGTAGATGATGTTCGCTCTCGGCACAGAGCGTGCGCTTGAGGGTCAGCGTCGCTCTCTAGACGTCAAAATGGCGCTGCCGCCTGCGCGCTTGCTGAATTGGGTTTGATTCAGATCAACCCACGATGCGCGTCGATGCTCTGTTTATAGTGGGAGGTCCCGGGTCCAATGGGGAGCGCCGTGGCAGCCTGGAAACACGCTTTGAGGGTCCTCCGCGCGACATTTATCGACGGCGACGCAAACGGCCGGAGCGCCACGCATGGGTTGCTGCCACCCCGAAGCGATGTCGCAACGGGTCGGCTTCATTCTCGAGCGCCTGCAATTCGCCCGATGCGGATTGCGGGATGCGTTTTGAGCATCGCGGTCGTGCTGACCTCGACGAACTGTCTCGCGATGGAGTTCTCCCGTGTCCGGGGGTGCTTTGGAGATGTCTTGAAGCTCAGCGGAGATATTCGGGATGGGGACTTTGTCCGCTTTCGCGGATATCTGGCGACTGAGCGCCGGGTCGTTGGCCTCGATCTCGATTCCCGAGGTGGGTCCCTCTACGAAGGCTTCCGAATCGCCATGCTCGCGCACCAGAAGCAAATCGCCAGTTACGTTTCCGGAGAATGCGACTCGGCATGCGCTTTCATTTTCCTGGCGAGCAGGAAGCGTTATGTGGCGTCAAATGCCAGGATCGGCGTCCATTCGGTTTCCAATTTACACGGCAACGAGGACAGTCGAACGATTCGTGACACGATCAAGCTTGCGAGGTTGTCGGCCAAGCTCCGTATTCCTCCGTCGGCCATCGGCAGGATGGTCATGACTCCGCCGGGAAAGATCTCCTATTTGAACAAGGAGGAGCTCGCTTCGCTGAAGGTCATGGAGCGGAATCCGTTTGATCGCACCGCTCGCACGGCGACCGCGGAATCAAGAAGTAGCTCCATGTGCAGCGCGGCGCCCTCGAAGAGCGCGTCGGAGGAGGAGCGGCCGATGCGGAACGCCGGCGGCTCGAAGGGAAGCTAGAGCGCTGGTTGAGTGGGCCTTGGGCCGAGTCGGCTCGTATAGCCCAATTGGGTCAGTCAAGCCGTCGCACGTGACCCTGACTGCTTGGCACAAGCTGCACTGGTCTCTCCGTTTCACCGCGATCTACAATCGCAGCCATGGGGTATGCCAGCGACAGATTTCGGGGAGTGCGTGGCGCAAGCCAGCCGGCGGGCGCTCGCAATTGGCTGCGTCGCTGGCTTGAAGCGGCCGACGGCGATATTGCCTTCAAGGTCGTGGTCGTGACGGCCGGGATGCTGTCGAGCGCGGCGATCGCCTTTGGATTGCTATCGTCCTGAGCGCGCCTCTTGTTGGCCGTGCGTGATGCTGGAATCGTCGTTCTGAGGTGCTCCGCCCGCGAAGCTCTGACAATATGAGCTATCGTCTTCAGCACGACACGGATGATTCCCGGCGGCAATGAATGCACTTCGAATTAGCTGAAAAATCGAGCGGACGTCGAGACCGTCTGGCGGCCAGGTTGGGCGTCGGGGCCTGCGCCGCGACCTTCCTGTTTTGCTGCGCGCAACAGACGGCCGCGCTGCCGCTGACGCCTTTCCGCTATGAAGCCCAGGCTCAGCGGCATTGCCCCGGCGATAGCGTGGTCTGGCTCGATTTTCGGCGCGGACGCTACTACCTCAAAGGGCAAAGCCGCTATGCCAGGGGCTTCGATGGTGGCTTCGTGTGCAGGAATGAAGCGCGCGAGAGCGGCTATCGGCGTTCGCTGCTCGGCCTTCGGTGACATCACCGAAGGCCGGCCTGTCACGCAAAAGCGGCACTACCATCCATAATCGTAGCGTGGCCGAGCGTAATGGCCATAGCCTCCTCCCGGCGGACAATAGTCGTAGCCATAGCCGCCGCCATAGCCGTATCCACCGCCATAGTAGGGATACCCGCCATAGTAGGCCGAGCTCGCGATGGCTCCGCCAACGATCGCACCGGCGGCAGCGGCGCCCCAGCCTCGATAGCCCCATCCACGATAGCCTCCCCAGCCGCCGTAGCCGCGCCAACCGCGATAGCCCCAGCCGCCGCCACGCCAGCCGCCCCAGCCGCCCCAGCGCACCTGAAGGGCGGTGTTGCTCTCGACCATGCCCTTCATGGCCGCGACATTGGTCGGCAGCGGGGCCGCCTGGCTCGCGCCAATGCCGACCATGCTCGCAAGCAGGATCAAGGCCAGCAGGGTCTTGGTGTTCTTCATGACGTCCTCCACATCGGGGTGACACAGGCAGTCGTGACCGAAAGGCAGCCAAATCGAGAGCGGCTTTCCGATCCATGAGCAGGCCGAGCCTGTCAGCCGCGGCCGGCCCGAAGCTTGATTTGAATCAAAGTGGCAAGAGGGCGGTGCGGACGATTGATCCTCCACCTGGGACAATTGCCGCGGATAGGCAGGCCGCCGCCTGATGGGGCGCGATCGCGCTCGTGATCCCGACCGCGAACGCATCCGGGCGAAGTCGGAGCGGCCCCCAATTCTTGCCCCCGAACCGGGCCGCTACTTCGGTGAAAGTCCGGACGCGTCACGCTTGATCTGAATCAAGCCGTGCGCAGCAAGGCGATGGCATCGCTTCCCGCGTAGCTGCTGATGCTCGATCGAAAGCACGCTCTTGAAAACCCTTCGCCAACTCGTGACCGGAGATGAGTTCATCCAGCTCGCAATTCGCCTCGGATTGCTGGCGCTGTTGATCTACTGGTCGTTCGTCCTGGTCAGCCCGTTCGTGCCGATCCTGGCCTGGAGCGGCGTGCTCGCGGTCGCGTTCTATCCGGTCTTCACCTGGCTCGCAGCAATGCTCGGCGGCCATGCCGGCATCGCGGCGCTCGTGCTGACCTTGATCTCTCTGGGAGTCGTCATCGGGCCGGCGACCTGGCTCGGAATCGGAGCGGTAGAGGGGGTGAGGGAGCTCGCCGAACAACTCGGCGCCGGCCACGTTGTCGTGCCGTCGCCGCCGGCCGCGATCAAGGATTGGCCGCTGATCGGCGGCCCACTCCATGAGATCTGGGATCGGGCGTCGACCAATCTGCGTGCCGTGCTGCGCGAGGTCGTGCCGCAACTGAAGCCGTTGGCCGGGACCCTGTTTGCGTTTGCCAGCGATGCCGGGATCGGGATGCTGAAGTTTCTGCTGGCGGTCGTCGTGGCAGGGTTTCTGTTCCCCTATGGCTTGCAGCTTGCACCGGCGTGCCGGAGCTTCCTGTCCCGCATCGTGCCGGAGCAGAGCGAGCACTTCCTCGACCTTGCAGGTGCGACCATCCGGGCGGTTTCCCGCGGGGTCATTGGCGTCGCCGTCCTGCAATCGCTGCTGGCCGGCATTGGCTTCAAGCTGGCGGGGATCCCGAGTGCGGGGCTGCTGGCGTTTGTCGTGATGCTGCTCGCGATCGTGCAGATCGGGGCGGCAATCGTGCTGTTTCCGGTCATCATCTGGCTTTGGTCGGCCAAGGATTTCACGACCGCACTCGCCCTCACGTTCTTCTTCCTGGTCGTCGGCGTCCTCGACAACGTGCTGAAGCCGCTGGTGATGGGGCGGGGCTTGACCACGCCGACCATCGTGATCTTCGTCGGCGTGATCGGCGGCACGCTGGCCCACGGCATCGTCGGACTGTTCATCGGGCCGATCATTTTCGCGGTCGCCTGGGAATTGATCACGGCATGGATCCGAGACGACCGCGCCCGGCTGGCGGGAGAGCGATAATGCTGCTTCAGTTCCTCGTGGGATCGGCGGTGAGCGCGATCAACATCGCGATCCATTCGCTGTGGACGGTCGCGGCCATCGGGTTGCTTCGCAACATTGCCTTGAGCGCGGCCGGCCGGGCGGGGCTACAGCTCAGCGGCGTGATGGTCGCAACCGCGCTTGCGCTGATGCTGGCTCACACGCTCGAGATCGTGGTGTGGAGCCTGGCCTATTGGGTGCTCGGCGCCGCGCCCGCCGGCAGCGATCTGCTGTATTTTGCCTTCGTCAACTACACCACGCTCGGCTATGGCGACATCATCCCGGTCAAGCAGTGGCTGTTGATCGGACCGATGGCGGCCATGAACGGCATTCTCATGTTCGGGTGGTCGACCGCGGTCTTGTTCGAAGTGTTGCAAAAGACCATCGAGCGCCAGGATGCGCTGACGAAATCCCCCTGACGTCGGCTAGTTGTCCAGCCTGGACAGCTGGTCGCGGTCGACCAGCATGATCTCGCGCTGGTTCGAGCCAAGAAAGTTGAGCGCGCCGTAGGCGTGCAGCTTGGATAGCGCACGTGACACGGTTTCGAGCGTCAGTCCGAGATAGTCGGCAATATCACGCCGGCACATCGGTAAGGCGACGACGCCAACTCCGGTCAGCCGGCGATCCATTTCGAGCAGAAACGCGGCAACCCGCTCCAGCGCGGTCTTGCGGCCGAGCAGCAGCATGTGCTCCTCGGCGTGCCGCAGGTTGCTGGTCGTCATGACCAGCAGGTTGCGAGCCAGGGCGAAATCGGAATCGGCCACGCGTTCGAGGCTGGTCCGCCTGATCAGGTGAACGGTGGTGTCGATGATGGCTTCCGCCGTGAAGCGATGAGCTCCGCCATTCTCGAGGCCGAAAATGTCGCCCGGGAGGTGAAACGCGCCGATCTGGCGCCGGCCGTCGGTCAGCAGCTTGTAGCTGCGGACCGCCCCTGAAATGACCTGATAGACGTACTCGGCCGGCTCTTTCTCCCCGTAGATCTCGGTGCCTTTCCTGTAGTGGAATTCGCTGGTGATGCAGTTGGCGTGCCGGGCGGTCACCCCACCGAGGATGCTCGGCACATTGGCGGGTCTGGCATTGACGCGAGCGAACATGGACTAACTCTCTTGGGTAACGACTGATGCAGCGTCCGGGGCGGCTCGAAATGCGTATCCGCGCGCAATGACTACGACAGGGCCCGGCCAGTCTCTATTGGTCTTGAGGTCATTGTCCTAAAGGACAGGGTGCGTGAAATGCGGCAATTTGTTCGTAAATTGGTGCGCACAGTCTTAGATTACTTTTCAATTTTCTCGGCGACAACCGGGTGCTAGGTTTTGAACCTGTTGGTCTCCGGCTCCGAACGTTATGAGCAGTGCAATTCGGCTCTCTGGACTGATCATCCTGCTGGCTGCTTTGTTGGTACCGGCTGATCTCCGGGCGCAACAAACACGCCCGCATTCCATGCTGGTGCTGGACCAGTCCGATCGACGCGGCCCCTTCTACTACCAGGTGTTCGTTGGCTTAAGGGATGCGGTGAGCGCTCACGGGCACGCGCCGACCACCGTCTACACCGAAAGCCTCGATCTCAATCGCTTCGGCGGCGAGGCCTATCAGGAGGATTTCCGGCGATTCCTCGAGGCGAAATATCGCAATCGGCCGATCGGCGTGGTGGTCACTATTGGCGCGGCTGCGCTTGAGCTTGCGCTCCGCTGGCGCCCGCAGCTCTGGCCCGACACGCCAATCGTGTTTTCGCTGGTCGAAGAGGCCGATTTCAAGCGATTGCAGCCGCCGGCCTATGTTACCGGCGGCATCGTGAACTTGAAACTCAAGGATGCCGTCACGGCTGCCCGCGCCGTGGTGCCGGAGCTCAAGACCGTCGTGCTCGTTGGCGCGGACTGGGAGCGGCAGGTTCTGTTTCGCAATTGGAATGACCAGGCAGCGGCCGGCATTCCGGGCCTCGACATCATCGAGATCATCGGACGTCCGATGCCGGAGATCGTTGAGCGGGTCGCAGCGCTTCCCGACCATAGTGCGATCATCTACACCGGCCTCTATAGCGACGGCAAAGGCAACTACTATCCGCCCTCGGATGCGCTCTCTTTTCTCGCAGCGAAGGCAAATCGTCCCATCGTGGTTGCGGCGGAGACGTTCCTCGAACCGGGCGGCATCGGCGGATTTGTTATCGTCCCATCCCTGATCGGTGCCGAGGCTGCAGGCAGGGCGCTGCGCATTCTGGATGGCGAGACGCCGGAAAGCCTCCCGCCGTCGGTCATTGACGTGGTGAAGCCGATCTTCAACTGGCGGCAGATGCAGCATTGGAACGTCAGCGAAGCCAGTCTGCCAAAAGGCAGCGAAATTCACTTTCGTGAACCGTCCTTCCTGGAAAAATACCGCTGGCGGGCCGTTGCGCTGGCAATGGCGCTGCTGGTTCAAACCGCCCTGATTGCGTTCCTGCTCCACGAGCGTCACATGCGGCGGAGTGCCGAGGTCGAAGCCCGCAGTCGCCTGTCCGAGCTCGCCCATATCAATCGACAGGCCACTGCCGGTGAGCTCTCGTCCTCGATCGCCCATGAGCTCAACCAGCCGCTGGGGTCGATCCTGACCAATGCCGAGAGCGCGGAGCTGATCCTCGCTTCGCCGACGCCCGACCTTCAAGAGGTGCGGGAAATCATTTCGGACATCAAGCGCGATGATCTGCGTGCAAGCGAGGTGATCCGCAGGATGCGCAGCCTGCTCAAGCGTGCGCCGTTTGAGAAGAAGGATATCGACCTCAACCAGACCATGCGGGAAGCATTCGATTTCCTCAAGCTGCAGGCCTCGACACGCAACGTCGCGATCTACCTGCAGACCTCGCCGCAGACCTTGCGGGTGAAGGGCGACCCGGTGCAGTTGCAGCAGGTCATTCTCAACCTCGTGGTCAATAGCATGGACGCGATGGCCAAAATGCCCTACGGGCGCACCATCATCGGCCGTACGGAGGTCAATGGGGACGCGTCGGCGGTGATTTCCGTCTGCGATTCCGGTCCGGGAATTCCGCAGGACAGGCTGAACGACATTTTCGATCCGTTCTTCACCACAAAGGAGCAGGGCATGGGCATCGGCCTGTCCATCGCACGGACGATCGTTCTGGCGCATAGCGGCCAGCTCTGGGCCGAGAATCAGTCCGGAGGAGGGGCGGTATTCCACCTTTCGCTGCCGCTGGCCGCGTAGCGCGTTTGGGTCTTGTTTGCCTGATTGCAAGGTTCGATTTGCGACGAACGCAGCATTTTCAGATCGCCGCTGATGGACATTCTACAGGTAGCGGCGATCATCCGGCGATGGAGCAGCAATGCACGCTTACGTGCACATAGTCGACGACGACGCCTCGTTTCGCGCAGCGCTCGAGCGCCGGCTCAAGCTCGCAGGCTATCGCGTCGTCACCTACGCATCGGCCCGGGAATTGCTCGATCAATTGCCCGACGACGAAGGGGCCGGCTGTATCCTGCTGGACGTCCGCATTCCCGGAATGAGTGGTCCCGAGCTGCAGGGTCGCCTCAACGAGCTGGGGTCGACGCTCCCGATCGTATTCCTGACCGGACATGCCGACACCGCGACCACCGTCCAGGCGATCAAGGCAGGTGCCGAAGATTTTTTGACCAAGCCGATCGCGTCGGAACAGCTGATCGAGGCGATCAATCGCGCCCTTGCGCGGCACGAACTGGCCCGTGGCCGGCGAACCAGGCTCGATTCGCTGCGCGCGCTGCTGGCGAAGTTGACCCCGCGCGAGCGGCAGGTGTTCGATCTGATTGTGTGCGGCCGGATCAACAAGCAGATTGCTCACGAGCTTGGCACGACCGAACGCACGATCAAGGCGCATCGTCACCAGGTCATGGAGAAGATGGAGGTGCAGTCGCTTGCCGAGCTGGTTTCGATCGCGGAGCAGCTCGGCACGCGCGCGTCCGGTGGCGAGGTCAAGGCTTGATCTGCCGGGCAGCTCTGCTCCTCCTGTCCCATGGTACAATATGAAAGCTCTGTGACGCAGCGTATCTCCGATCTTGGCCGCGAGAATATTGCGCGCCGGTAGCCGCTTGACGTGCCCTTTATCCACACGCGGGCCAAGGTCATTCAGCGATAGAGTGAGGCTTCAGGATTTGCCGACCGCGAAACTCGTTTTCGTCGTGGATGACAATCCCTCCATGCTCCGTGGGATCGGACGGCTTCTGCGGCAATGTGGATTTGCATCCGAGTTATTCGAGACCGGAAGCGCGCTACTGAGACATGGCAGCTTTGACGGCGCGGTCTGTCTGATATTGGACATCAATCTCAGCGATGGGTCCGGGATCGAACTGCGGCACCGCCTGGCGGATCAGGGCATCGAAATCCCTGTCATCTACATCACCGGAAATGACAATCCGGCGACGCGCATGGCGGCAATGGCATCGGGATGCGTGGCCTATCTGACCAAGCCATTCACCGCCAATTCGCTGATCCAGCCGATTGAACGGCTGTTGGCTGGCGTGGTCTAGCGGCTGCCGGTCTCAATCATTCATCGATGACCTGATCGAGTGTCAGCGCGGGCGCGCCCTTGCGCACGCTTGCAAAGCGGTCGAGCGGCACCGATGTCGTCATCGTCAGAATGCTGGTGTCGACGACCTCGATCGAGAGCGTCTTTCCGCCATCCATGTCCTCGAGGAGCTTGGGATCGGCGACATCCGCCGCGATGCACATGTTGGTCGCGCACCAGGTATAGGGCAGGCGATACACTTGCTTCTGGTCGACCGATAGCTTGACGCCGGCCTGCAGATACATCCCGACCGGCAGGAATAGCTGGACGCGGCTGCTGCCGTCCTCTCGCTCGATCAGATCGAGGCGAACGGCCGTCTGTCCGGTCCCGAAGGTGCCCGTGATCGTCGTCCGGCATAGTGTCTTGGCGCCGGCGGCATTGAAGCAGAGCTTCTTCCACTCGCCATACTTGATGTCTCGCGCCGCGCGCGCGCCCCGCGGGGCCACCTCGCCACCGTCTTTCGCCGCAGCCGGTGGTGAGGGCGTCTGTTGACCGTGGGCAGCACTGATGCCGGCCGCAAACAGCGCCAACTTCGCCAAGGCACCATATCGGACCATGGATGCTCCTCCAGCGGGAACGGCCGCCTAGCGAACCTTGTCGAGAAATCGTTCGACCAGGGGCGACCACGTGGGAATGGAATCGGGTGAGCCGATCAGGAAATGCCCTTCGTCGCCGAACGGCGGCAAAAGATGGTACTCGGCACGACCGCCGGCGCGCGTGAAGGCCTCGTGCATTCGCTTCGACAGGGCCGGGCCGAAGAATGTGTCGTTCTCGATGTAGAACCACAGCATCGGCACCCGCGATGTATGGCCGAACATGCCGGTGGCTTCGACCAGCTTGTCGGGCGCGCAGTTGTTGTTCGGCTTGCCGTCGACACGGCCGCCGCGGCCGGCCGCAAAGGTGATGATCGCCCTGACTTGCGGCGGATTGAGGCTGGACAAGGCGATGGACGCCCAGCCGCCCGCCGATTGCCCGACGACGATGACGTCGTTGGGCACGATGCGCTTCTCCGCGGCCATGTACTCAATGATCCAGAGATCGACCTGCGCGACGGCGAGGCCCGGATCGAGGAAATTCGGATTGGTGCATTTGCCGATCTTGGAGAAGAACGGGCCATAAAGACCGCGTTCGGGAATATCGATGGCCGCCGCGCCATAGCCGGTCCCGACCGGCGCCACCACGAGATAGCCGCGCCGCGCGAACCACATTGCGGCATCGCGGAATTCGACCAGCGGGAAGAAGCTGCGATCCCTGGCGTTCAGTGACACGCCATGGTTCATGATGACCAGTGGGAAAGGGCCGTCGCCGAGCGGACGGACCAGATAAGCGAACATTGGCAGCGGGGTTGGCAACGCCCAGATCTCTTCCTGGATGCGCTGGGATGTGTCTCGGTCCTCCGTGCGCGCCGGAGCGATCATGCCAAGCAACAGCAGCGCTGCGGTTGCGAAGGTCCGTAAGCGGTGCTGACGCATGCCATGCGCTCCGGCAGTCATCTGGCAAATCTGCAGGTCACGACGATCGAGCCGCGCAAGATCAGAAGCACATCGAGGACTGCGAGGCTTGATCTGAATCAACGCGCATCGGGCCCGCCGGCGCAACCACATGCGAACATTGTGGCGTCACACGGCGGGCTTGATGTCGATCCAGGCAGAGACGAGTTGGGTGCGCTGGTTTCCGCCGGCGAACTGGCTCGCCGACTACCGGGCATCCTGGCTTGGGGCGGACGCAATCGCCGGGGTCACGTTGGCGGCCTACGCGATTCCGGTGTCGCTGGCCTATGCGGGGCTCGCGGGTCTACCGCCGCAGATCGGCGTCTATGGCTATCTGCTCGGCGGCGTGGGCTACGCCCTGCTGGGCTCGTCCCGGCAACTCGCGGTCGGGCCGACGTCGGCGATCTCGCTGATGATCGCCGGCGCCGTCGGCATACTGGCCGGCGGCGATGCCACGCGTTACGGGCAGATTGCCAGTCTCGTGGCCTTCAGCGTCGCCGTGCTCTGCCTGATTGCCTGGCTGTTCAAGCTCAGCGTGCTGGTGCGGTTGGTCAGCGACAGCATACTGGTTGGCTTCAAGGCCGGCGCCGGGCTCACCATCATCATGAGCCAATTGCCGAGCCTGCTCGGCGTCGCTGGAGGCGGTCACAACTTCTTCGACCGCGTGATCAAGCTTGCCGGCCAGCTGGGTGACACCAGGCCGCTGGTGCTCGGCGTCGGTCTGACTGCGACGGTGCTGCTCTTGCTTGGCGAGAAGAGACTGCCGGGAAAGCCCATTGGGTTGGTGGTGGTCGCGCTCTCGATCCTGATGGTCTCCGCGCTCGGGCTCGCGCAAATGGGACTGCCGGTGACCGGGCCGATCCCGACCGGGCTGCCAACGATGTCGTTACCGACATTTGGTCTGCTCGAATTTGACGATCTCTTTCCGATCGCTGCCGGATGCCTCGTGCTGGCCTATGTCGAAGGGGTGTCCGCCGCGCGAAGCTTTGCGGCAAAGCACGGCTATCCGCTGGATGTCAGGCAAGAGTTTCTGGGACTCGGCGCGGCCAATCTCGCCGCGGCTGTCGGGCATGGCTATCCCGTCGCCGGCGGGTTGTCGCAGTCGGCCGTGAATGACGCCGCCGGCGCACGCACGCCGCTGGCGCTGGTGTTCTGTTCGGCAACCCTCGCGCTCTGCCTGCTGTTCTTCACGAGCCTCCTGACCAATCTGCCGAAGACCGTGCTGGCCGCGATCGTTTTCTCAGCCGTCTACAAATTGGTCGATATTGCGGCGCTCGCCAGAATGTGGCGGATCAGCCGGATCGATTTCTATGCCGCTATCATCGCGCTGGTGTCCGTGCTGTTCCTCGGGATATTGCAGGGCGTGCTGCTGGCGGCCGTCGCCTCGATCTTCCTGCTGCTGTTGCGGGCGTCGCAGCCCAATATCGCGTTTCTGGGCCGTCAAGCCGGCAGCGGGCGCTATTCCGACCGGGCGCGACACGATGACGTCGAGCCCCTGACCGGGATCATCGCGTTCCGCCCGGAGACCTCGCTCCTTTACGTCAATGCCGAGACGATCTTCGAAACGGTGCTGGCGGCGCTTCGGATGTCGCCCGACGTCAAGCTGGTGGCTTGTGACCTATCGGCCTCGCCGTTCATCGACCTTGCGGGCTCGCGCATGCTGCACGACCTTCAGCAGGAACTCGCATCGCGCCAGATCACATTCTGCATCGTGGGCGCGCACGCGCAGTTGCGGGATCTGCTTCGGGCGGATGGTCTTGCCGACAAGACCGATAGCGGCGACTGGACGCGTACGCTCGACAGCGTATTGAGCAACAGGAAGCCGCAGGCAAGCGGCTAGCGTGCCGTACGGACCGCCGCGACATTCCAGCCTTGTTGCGTCGCAAGGCGTCGCGATCATGCGCGCTTGGGGGCTGTCTCAATCCGGCTTGCAGCTTGACTTGGATCAAAGGGCGCAGTGGGCCCCGTTTGTACGATTGGACAGAACCAGCGCTGAGATCACGAGATCAGGAGACACTCATGGCCAACAACGCGAAGCCGGCACAGCAGCGCATCGACCAGTTCTTCTCCGGGCCTGGCGGACGAGCCGACAATTGGCGCGATCTGGTTGAGGCGGCGAAGGTGTGGAACAGGGGCGGCAACCGTGCGGCGTATGACGCCGCGCTGACGGCGCTTGCGGTGACGGAGGAGTTTCACGGCTATCCGGGCCTTCGTTTGATGGCGGCGTTGAAGGAAGCCGCGGCGGCGGGCGACGCCGCCACCTCGCATATGCTCGCGACGCGGATCGCCCAGGCACTTCAGACAAAATCCTTCCGCCAGCATGCAGGTGACTGGAGCACGCAGGACGAGGGCAATGGCGACGTTCCTGATCTGCTTCCGCCAACTCTGGGGCAATCGGCGGCGCGCCGTCCTTACTTCGAGACCCTGATCGTGACCGGGGTGCCGGCCAGCAACTGGCCGGGACTCTTGTCGGAGTGGCGCAAGCTGCGGCGTCCGGTCGACGCCTTCATCTATGAGCCCGTGGTCGTGGGCAACCTCGAGGACGCCTTCTGTGCGGCAATGCTGAACCCCAACATTGCGGCGGTGGTGATCAATGAAGGCTTTGCGCTGCGCTCGCGACACGATGCGCCGGTGCTTCGTGCCATGACCGGTGCCATGGGGCTCAACGAAGAGTCCGATGCGTCCGCGCTCCGGTTGGCCCATATCCTGAAGCGGGTGCGTCCCGAGCTTGATCTCTACCTCATGTCCAATCGCGACGTTGAGGAGCTGGCCGGCAATCCCGAAGCCGATGTGGTGCGCCGGGTATTCTACTCGGTCGAGGATATCCTCGAATTGCACCTTTCAATTCTGGAGGGCGTGCAGGATCGCTACGACACGCCGTTCTTCGACAACCTCAAGAAATACGCACAACGCCCGATCGGGACGTTCCATGCGCTGCCGATCGCCCGCGGCAAATCCATCTTCAAGTCGGACTGGATCCGCGACATGGGCGAGTTCTACGGCCCGAACCTGTTCCTGGCCGAGAGCAGCGCCACCACCGGCGGCCTCGACAGCATGCTGGAGCCGACCGGCAACATCAAGAAGGCGCAGGAGAAGGCCGCCCGCGCGCTCGGCGCCGACCGCGTCTTCTTCGTGACCAACGGGACCTCGACCTCGAACAAGATGGCGGTGCAGGCGTTGCTCGCGCCGGGCGACATCGCGATCGTCGACCGCAACTGCCACAAATCGCACCACTACGGAATGGTGCTCGCAGGGGCGCAGCCGCTCTATGTCGAGGCCTTCCCGATGACGGAATATTCGATGTACGGCGCGGTGCCGTTGCAGACGATCAAGCGGGCGCTTTTGAACGCGAAGGCGGACGGCCGGCTCGAGCGGGTCAAGATGCTGGACCTCACGAACTGCACCTTCGACGGCCACATCTACAACACCCGGCGGGTCATGGAGGAATGCCTCGCCATCAAGCCCGACCTGATCTTCCTGTGGGACGAAGCCTGGTTCGGCTTCGCGCGCTTCTCGCCCTTCCTGCGCCGGCGCACGGCGATGGGGGCTGCCAACGAGATCGAGGCCTGGATGCACGATCCGAAGTCGGTCGCGGCCTATGAGAAACAACAGGCCGAGCTCGGCAAGAGCCCGTCGGACGAGGTGCTGCTCAAGACGCGGCTGATTCCCGATCCGCGCCAGATCCGGTTGCGCGTCTATCAGACCAACTCGACCCACAAATCGATGTCGGCGATCCGGCAGGGCTCCATGCTCTCGGTCAAGGACGTCGAATTCCACACGGTCGAGCAGCAGTTCAAGGAGGCCGTCTTCACGCACGCCTCGACCAGCCCGAACCAGCAGCTGATCGCCAGCCTCGACGTCTCGCGCCGGCAGATGGAGCTCGAGGGCTATGGACTGGTGGCCAATGCCATGGAGATCGCGTTCGCCATCCGCAATGCGGTCAACACCAATCCGTTGATTTCGAGGTATTTCCGCGTTCTCGGCGCGGACGCCATGGTGCCGAAGGAATATCGCCAAAGCGGGTTCACCGACTATCTGGCGGCCGGTACCAATTGGGCGAGCGCCCTGAAGAGCCTGGACGAGGACGAGTTCTGCCTCGATCCGACCCGGATGACGCTGGTGTGCGGCACGGCGGGGTACGACGGCACCCAGTTCAAGGGCATCCTCGCCAACGAGTACAACATCCAGGTCAACAAGACCTCACGCAACTCGGTGCTGGTCCAGTCCAACATCAACAACACCCGCAGCGACGTCGCGCATCTTGTCCGGGTGCTGGCCGAAATCTCCGGCGAAATCGATCGCGGCCTGGCCAAGGGCGGCGCGAACGCCAGGGTCGACTTCGACATGCGGGTCAAGAGCCTGATGAAGGACGTCCCCGACTTGCCCAACTTCTCGCATTTCCACGACGCCTATCGCAGCGATGCCGGCACGAAGACGAATGAGGGCGACATCCGCACCGGCTTCTATGCCGCCTATGACGTGGCAGGGTGCGAGCATATCCGCCTCGACGATCCCGAGATCGACCGGCGGCTGAAGGCCGGGCCAGAGCTCGTCTCCGCCAATTTCGTGATCCCGTATCCGCCGGGCTTCCCGATCATGGTGCCGGGCCAGGTCATCACGCAGGAAACCATCGACTTCATGCGCAAGCTCGATGTGAAGGAGATCCACGGCTACGACGCGGCGGAGGGCTTGAAGCTCGTGACCACCGAGGCATTGGCCAGGATGGGCAAGCCGCGAGCGGCCGCGCCGAAGTTCAAGGCTGCATCATAAACGAGGGAGATTCCGCAAGGCGTCTTCGCATTCTTGCGGCGATGAGTCTTGCGCAACAAGGCGTAACGCAACCGGTTCCTGGAGGGACATGATGAGAAAAGTGAGTTTGATTGGAGCTCTTGCTATGCTGACGATTGGAGTGGCCGGCTTCAGCGCGCCGTCACTGGCTGAAACCGGCTCGGTCGCCGTCATCTTCACCAAGGGTGGATTCATCGTTGGTGTCGGAGGCGGCGAGGGCGTGTTGACGCTGCGCGGCAAGCACTATCCGTTCACGGTGTCGGGCATGAGCGTCGGCTTCACGATCGGCGCTTCGACCACCAAACTGGTCGGGCGCGCCCTCAATCTCAGAGGGCCTGCCTCGATCGAAGGTTCCTACAGTGCCGCAGGCGCCGGTGGGGCGATCGCCGCGGGCGCCGGCGGCGTGCAACTGCAGAACGCCAATGGCGTGATCCTGCAGCTCAGCGGTCCGAAGGTGGGCGCCGAAGTCTCGGCCGCCGTGGGCGGGGTTTCCATCCGTTTGAAATAGGTCCGGAGAGGTCCAGGCCGCGCCCTTCGCGGCCTGGACCTCTAGTAGCGTTCCTCGACGAACTTCATTCCGCGCAGTCCGGCCTGATCATTGTAGCGCCCCTTGTTGGAGCGCTTGGGGAGCTTGACCTTGTCGCGCCTGACCCGTCCGTGAGGGATTGTTTTGAGCAGGAACGAAATGCAGTTCAGCCGCGCCCGCCGCTTGTCGTCGGAACGGATGACGTTCCAGGGCGCGTGCTCCGAGCTCGTCGCCTTGAACATCAGGTCGCGCGCGCGGGAATAATCGTACCAGCGACGATAGGATTCGAGATCCATCGGGCTCAGCTTCCATTGTCGTACTGGATCATCGATCCTGGCCCTGAAACGGCGTTCCTGCTCGTCCATTCCGACCTCGAGCCAGATCTTGACCAGGATAATTCCGCCGTCGATCACGTATTTCTCCATTTGGGGACAGAGCGAGAGAAACCGCTTGTGCTCCGCGGGCGTGCAGAAGCCCATGACATATTCGACCCCCGCGCGATTGTACCAGCTCCGGTCGAAGATCACGATCTCACCGCCGGCGGGAAACTGTTCCATATAGCGCTGGAAGAAGAGCTGCGTCTTTTCCCGATCGGACGGCGCCGGAAGCGCGACGACGCGAAACACCCGCGGACTGACCTTCTCGGTCAAGGCCTTGATCGTTCCGCCTTTGCCGGCCGCATCGCGTCCCTCGAACAAGATGATGACCCTGAGCTTGTTCGCCTGCACCCAATCCTGGAGCTGGCAGAGCTGGGCCTGCAGCTTCTGCAGCTCTTCCTCGTAGTCCTTGCGCTTCATCTTCCCAGTCGGCTTGTCTTTCGCCATGGATATCCGTCCATCGTTTCAACTAATCACCCCAGGCAATGACAATGCCGATGTCGCCGGGCATGCCGCCGGGGTAATCGACGATCTGATAGCGGATGCGGTAGCCGCGCGGCTGCAGGTAGTCAGCCCAAAGCTGATATATTTCCCTGGGGATACCCGTCAGCGTCTTCTCCCAGCCGGACTCCATCTGATTGATGGCTCGCCCCTTGTCGGTGCACAGCGTATTGGGGAAGCGATAGACCTGCACTTCGCTCAGCCCGTTGCGCACCGCCCGCTGAATCACCGTCGACGCCAGCTTGACCTTCTCGTCCTCGCTGAGTCCGGAGGGCTTGCTCAGCCGCTCGATCAACGCTCGCTTCTCGGCTTCGATAGCGGCCGCACGCTTGGCGTGCTCCTCGGCTTTCTCCGCTTCCTTCAGCGCTGCCTGCTTCTGGATCTCGTGCGCCTTCGGGATCAGGTCATCGATTTTGTCTCGCATGGCTGGGGACTCCTAAGCCCGATCTTCCACCTTGCCCCCGGAACGGTAGGGATGAGCCGACCGGCTTCCTTGATCCAGATCAAGCAAGCGCGATAGGATCGTCAGCAGTGTCAATCAAGATTCGCCTGCGGTGTTATTGCGACCGGGAGACTTGGCTTGAGCGAACAGATGCATCCGGCAGCCCCCCATCATCTGCCGTTTTTCATTCCCGGCGCCGATGGGTCGGACGCCCTGATGGTGGTGATGGGCATTTTCCTCGTAGCCACGGTCTTGTGGGTTGGCACTCTGTACTGGAAGCTGCACAGCCTGCCGGAGCGCATGGCGCACAAGAGCCAGAAACTTCAGTTTGAGATCGTCGCCGTCCTCGGGCTGATATCGCTTTTCACTCACATGCATATCTTCTGGGTCGCCGGCCTGTTGCTGGCACTCATCGATCTGCCGGATTTCGGCACGCCGATGCGCAGCATCGCCGATTCCGTCGAGCGCATAGCAGACGCCACGCCGGGCGCTGCCGAACCGGAAGCTGAATCCGTACCTGGCGGCGGTCCCGACGTCCGGACGCCCGCCAAGCAAGAGGTGCACAACCATGCTTGAGCTGATGATCTGCTCGCTGGTGACGATCCTGCCGGATTACCTCTACCGCCGCTATCGGCAAGGCAAGCGGTTCGGCAAGGAGATCACGTTCTTCTCTGTCTGGTACGAACTGAGATGGGGGATCACCGGCTGCCTGATGCTCACGATTTCGCTGATCACGATGATCTTCTACTTTCATCCTTCGACAACCTCCGCGGCGATCTACTTCAGGACCGTGCCGATCCTGCCCGAAGGCTCCGGTCGTGTCGTCGAGGTCAATGTCGACTTCACCGCGCCAGTGAAGAAGGGCGACGTTCTGTTCACGCTGGACAGTTCGAAGCAGAAGGCCGCGCTCGAAACCGCCACGCGCAAGATCGCCGAGGTCGATGCGTCGTTGATCGCGGCGCAGGCCGACGTCGTCAAGGCGGACGCTCAGATCGGGGAGGCGAAAGCCTCCTTGCAGCAGGCAAAGGACGAATTGGACGTCAAGATCGAGCTGCAGCGCCGAAATCCCGGCATCGTGCCGCAGCGCGATATCGAGAAGCTGCAGGTGCTGGTTGATCAGCGGCAGTCCGGCGTCGATGCCGCCAGCGCCGTCAAGGAATCGGCGACGTTGCGGGTCTCCACGCTGTTGCCGGCCGAGAAGGCGAGCGCCGAGGCCGCGCGGGCGCAGGCGCAAGTGGATCTCGACAAGACCTTCGTCCGTGCCGGCGTCAATGGCCGCGTCGAGCAATTCCTCGTTCGCCCCGGGGACCTCGTCGCCCAGATCATGCGGCCGGCCGGAATCCTGATACCGGACGAAGCGGGCCGCAACAAGTTGCAGGCGGGATTCGGGCAGATCGAGGCCCAGGTGATGAAGCCTGGCATGGTCGCGGAAGCCACCTGCATGTCGAAACCCTGGGTGATCATTCCGCTGGTCGTCACCAGCGTGCAGGATTTCATCGCCGCCGGCCAGTTTCGGGCCACCGAGCTGTTGATCGACCCGCAGAGCCTGCAAAAGCCAGGTTCGATCCTCGTGTTCCTGGAGCCGCTTTACAAGGGCGGCCTTGACGGCGTGACACCGGGCAGCAGTTGCATCGTCAATGCGTACACCAGCAACCATGACGAGATTTCCGATCCGAAAACCGGCACGTTGAAAGGCTTTGCCCTGCACGCCGTCGACGCGACTGCACTTGTTCATGCCTTGCTGCTTCGGATTCAAGCTCTGCTGCTGCCGATCAAGACGCTGGTGTTAAGCGGTCACTGACGGGCGCGAACAGGGAGACGGCATATGAAACCGAACTGCAAGTTTCGCGCAATCGTGGCGACGGGCATGATCTTCGGATTGCCGGGTTACGCGCACGCTTTCGATCTCACGGGTGCCTGGGCCACGAGCGCCGAGCAATGCCGAAAAGTGTTCGCCCACAAGGGCAGGGCGAACCAGCTGACCTTCACGAACTTCTCAGGCGTCTATGGCGGCGGATTCATCGCCGAGCCCGATCGCCTCCGGAGCAAGTTCGAGAACTGCAAGATCAAATCGCGCAAGGACGACGGCCAGACCATCAACATCATCGTCGGCTGTGCGTCCGGAATCATGGTATCCAATGTGCAGTTCTTCCTTAAGGCCGTCGACGACGATACCATTACGCGCCAGTTCCCGGGCATCGATGGGATGGAGGTCAACTATCATCGTTGCAAGATCTAGCGTCCGGTCCCCGCACTGGCTCAGCGCCGCCGGACCGTTGTCAGCTGACGCCGGACCGATTGGGTAGCGCGCCGTGGATCCCAGCAGGTTGCCGAGGTCATTGCGCATCGCCCTGGTGGCCGGGCTTGTGCTTTTGGTTGGAGGCGCGAGCCTATTCGCCTATCGCTGGTACGAGCGGCCGACGACCCTGACGATCGCGGTTGGTTCGCTGGACGGCGAGGCCGGCAGACTGGTCTCGGCGATCGCAGGAAAGTTCGCCCAGTCGAAAGCGCCAGTCCGGCTCAGCCTGGTCCAGACGCCGGGACCGCTCGAGTCCGCCAAGGCATTCGCGTCCGGAAAGGTAGACCTCGCGGTCGTCCGTGGAGACGTCGGTGATCTCTCGCAGGCCCAGGCCGTTATCGTGTTGGCCCATGCCACCGTCCTGTTGGTTGCGCCGCCCGGCGCTGCGATATCTGACGTGGCGGAGTTGAAACGCGCCACGATCGGGGTGATTGGTGCCGAAGCCAATCAGAAGCTGATCAAGGTGCTGACCGACGAATACGATCTGACGCGCGCGGGCGTGACGTTCAAGCCGCTCGCCCCGGCGGACGCGCGCCGGGCGCTCGACACCAAGGAAGTACGAGCAATCCTGCTCGTCATTCCCTTGACCGAAAAGTACCTTGCGCTGCTGCGCAATGTCTTCGCGCGCACCACGCGAGCCGGCCCGGTGATGATCGCCATCGAGTCCGCCGGAGCCATCGCCGAGAAAGAGCGCGCCTATGAAAGCTTCGACGTACCCAAGGGAACCCTGCGCGGCTCGCCGCCCATTCCTGCTGATGACCTGACGACGCTGCAGACGTCGTTTTATCTGGTGGCACAGAAGAAGCTTGGGAATGACGTGATCAGCGACCTGACTCAGTCGATCATGAACGCGCGGCGACAGTTGCTCGCCGAACTGCCGGCGCTCTCCCAGATCGCCACGCCCGATACCGATGCAGGTGCCTACATTCCCGTGCATCCCGGGGCGGCAGCGGTCTATGAGGGAACCAGGGAGAGCTTTCTCGATCAATGGGGCAATGCGATCTTCCTGGCGCCGATGATCGCAGGCGGGCTTGCGTCGGTGCTCGCGGCGGCGTGGAAGTTTCTCCGCTCGAGCGAGACACCGAGCCGGAAGGAGGCGCTCGACACGCTTTATGCACTGGCAGGACGAATTCGGATGGCTAACCGTGTGTCGGACCTCGAAGAGATCGAGCGCGAAATCGATCAGGTGCTGCGTACGCAGCGCGAGCAGCCGGTCGCGGATGACAAGGCCGAGCGTGCCGTTACGGCGGTGAACGTTGCCGCCCATCGGCTCGAGAACCTGATTCACGACCGCCGCATCCACCTTGCGTCGCGACAGCCGGGCCAGGCCGGAAGCCAAATCGAAAGCTGAGCCGAAGGACAGTTTCCTTGATCTCGATCAAGGAGGGGAGGGGATCGTGGCCGATGCTGTCGACCGTTGGTGTCGATGGAGGTCGCGATGGTCCGTTGGGGCAAGACTCTGCTCGCGGTTGTGCTGGTCTCGGTGACGTCCGTTGCCGCATTCGCGCAAACGGCTGACAAGCCGCCCGCCCAGACCAGCCCGCCCGCCCAGGCTAGCCAGCCGGCTGCGGCAACCCAGCCGACCGATCAGCTCCTGAAGCCGGAACAGCTGGAGGCCCTGGTGGCGCCGATCGCGCTCTACCCGGACTCGCTGCTCGCCAACGTGCTGGCGGCGTCGACCTATCCGCTCGAGGTCGTGCAGGCCGATCGGTGGGTCAAGGAGCGCAAGAGTCTGAAAGGGGATGCGCTGAAGACTGAGGTCGACAAGCAGCCCTGGGACGACAGCGTCAGGGCGCTCGCGAGCACGGCGGACGTTCTCGCCATGATGAGCGACAAGATCGATTGGACCAAGAATCTGGGCGATGCTTTCCTTGCCCAGCAGCCGGACGTGATGGACGCGATCCAGCGCCTGCGCACCAAGGCCTATGACAACAAGAAGCTTGTTACGACGAAGCAGCAGAAGGTCAGCGTTCAGACCCAGGAGAACAAGCAGGTCGTCGTGATTCAGTCGGCGGATCCCGAAGCGATCTACGTGCCGTATTATGATCCGGCAACGGTCTATGGGTCGTGGCCCTATGCGGAGTATCCTCCCTATTACTTCGGATATCCGTCGTATATCGGCGCCGGCGTAATCGCCGCGGGTCTCGCGTTCGGTACGGCCTGGGCGATCGGACGCTGGGGCAACTATTGGGGCGGCGGCTGCAATTGGGGCAACCGCAACGTCTACGTCAATCACCGGGCCACAAACATCAACGCCGGCTGGCAGCATAATCCGACACATCGTCAGGGCGTGCGCTACAACAACAGCAACGTCCAGCAGCGCTTCGGCGGCAACACCAATCGGGCCGGTGCCAGCGATCGGATGAACTTTCGCGGCCGTGACGGTCAGCAGGTTCTCAATCCCGGCGATCGCCCGGGTGCAGATCGCGCAGGTGACCGGGCAGGAGACCGCGGCGGCGACCGTGCGGGTGATCGCGCCGGAGATCGTGCGGGCGATCGCGCTGGAGACCGTGGAGGCGACCGCGGCGGAGATCGTGCGAAGGGTGGTGACCGTCCAGGTGCAGGCGATCGCGCCAAGGGCGGCGACCGCGCGGGTGCCGGCAACAGGGGCGGTGGCGATCGCGCAAAGGCCGCCAACCGCGGCGCTGCCGGTAACCGCGCGGCTGCGGCGAATCGTGGCGGTGGCAGTCGTGGCGGCGCCATGAACGTATCGTCCGGACGGGCAGCTGCGGCGGCATCGGCGCGCGGGCGATCGAGTATGGCCAGCATGCCACGCGGCGGCGGCGGCGGCGCAAGTTTTGCCGGCCGTGGTGGCGGTGGCTTCAGCGGCGGCGGAGGCGGCTTCCGCGGAGGTGGCGGAGGTGGCGGCTTCCGCGGCGGCGGTGGCGGTGGACGACGTTCCGACATCGCGCTGAAGCATGATGTCGTCCTGCTCGGCCATCTCGGCAACGGGCTCGGCTACTATCGCTTCAGCTATATCGGTAGCGACAAGGCCTATGTCGGCGTCATGGCGCAGGAGGTCGAGCAAATCATGCCGGCGGCGGTGACGCGCGGCGCCGATGGCTATCTCAGGGTCTATTACGACAAGCTCGGGATCAAGTTCCGCAGCTACCACGACTGGCTTGCCGCCGGCGCGAAGATTCCATTCCCGTCGGAGGCATCACGATGACAGGCCCCTCATACTCGCGACTGGATCGTATCGCCTCGATCGGCGTGGCCGCGGCAACAGCACTCGCCTTGCTGCTGTCTCCTGCACGCGCGCAGCAAGGCTTCCCCAATCCGGAAGACGCGGCGTCTGCCTTGGCAACCGCGGTCAAGACCGGCACCAGTCGGGCGATGCTGAAGGTGCTGGGCCGCGATGCCGCCGATATCATCGAGTCGGGCGACGATGTCGCCGACGCCAATGCGCGAGAGAGCTTTCTTTCTGCCTACGACGCCAAGCATTCGATCAAGGCTGACGGCAACAAGAAAGCCATCTTGATTCTGGGGAGGGACGATTTCCCGTTCCCGATCCCGCTCGTCAACAACAATGACGGCTGGAGTTTCGACGCCGCCGCGGGACGTCGCGAAATCCTCTACCGCAGGATCGGCCGCAACGAGCTGGCCGCGATCCAGACCTGTCTTGCCTATGTCGACGCACAGAACGAATACGCAGAGAAGGATCGCGGCGAGGGTGTGGGCGCCTATGCCCAGCGCATCGTCAGCAGGCCGGGCAAGACGGACGGGTTGTTCTGGCGCGACGACAAGTATCCAAGCCCGCTTGGCGAGCTGGCCGCCCAGGCCGCCGCGGAAGGCTACAAGGTCGGCGAGCAGAGCATGCCGTATCACGGCTACTACTTCCGTATCCTCAAAGGGCAGGGGTCCGATGCGCCGGGCGGCGCGCTCAACTACGTGGTCAAGGGCAAGATGATCGGTGGCTTCGCGTTGATCGCCTGGCCCGCGGAGTACGGAAATTCCGGCGTCATGACCTTCCTGGTCAATCACGCCGGCACCGTCTACCAGAAGGACCTCGGCTCACGCACCGATTTCCTCGCCAAGCGCATGATCGTTTTCGATCCGGATCAGACCTGGAAGAAAGCGGATCCGACAAATCCCTGAGCGAGGAGGGGACTGCAGTGACGCGATCCATGATCCGTTCCGTCATACTGGCGCTTGCGGCGACGGTCCTGGCGGTCGCGCCATGCTTCGCGCAGGCCGTCGGCCACGTTCAGGTCAAGTTCGTGAAGGCCGCGCTCGTCGTGGGCGGCGGCGGCGGCAGCGGCACGTTGACCTACCGCGGGCGGCACTATCGGTTCATCGCGTCCGGCTTCAGCCTCGGCGTGACTGCCGGTGCGTCGGTGACCTGGCTGGAGGGCACCGCCTCAGGCATCAGGGACGTCAACGATTTCGCCGGCAGCTACGCGCTGGTCGGAGCAGGCGGCGCATGGGCTGGGGGCGTGGGCGGGGTGAGCCTGCGAAATGAACACGGGGTGGTGCTGGCGCTCAAGGGACCGAAGGCAGGGCTGGAATTTGCCGCCAATCTGGGCGGGCTTACGATCTCGCTGCGCTGAGCGATGGATTGATCTATCTCAAGGCCAGGTCCGAGGCTCAGGTTCAGCCTGCATTTGGCGGGCGGCGATACGTCATCCAGATAACCGGGAGGTGAAGGCATGTACCGGCACATTCTCATTCCGACAGATGGGTCGGAACTGGCGGAGCAAGGGGTGAAGCAGGGATTGGCGCTGGCGAAATCTCTCGGAGCCAAAGTATCGGTCATCTTCGTTGTTGAGCCGCTCTCGGAAATAGGAGGGCGGTACCGTGATTTGCTCGCGAGATTTGCCGAGATACGCAAGGAAGAGGCCACGAGCGCGCTGGATCGCGCCGCACACGCGGCCAGGGAGGCCGGCGTTCCCTGCGAGACAAGCCAGGTCGAGAGCGGGCACCCCCATCAAGCCATCATCGCAGCAGCCGAGGATAAGGGCTGCGATCTCATCGTTATGTCATCGCACGGGCGCAGCGGGCTCTCCAAGCTCCTCATCGGCAGTGTGACAAACAAGGTGCTGACGCAAGCGAAGACTCCGGTCCTTGTCTGTCAGTGAGGGCGCAGATTGCTGGATAGAAATCACTGTGCACGGAGCTTGGGAGAAATCGAAATGAACAAAATCACTGTATGCCTGGCTCTTGCCGGTGCGGCGTTGTCGGGCCCGCTGCAAGCGCAGACGAGCATCGATATGGCGCGGATAACTTGCTCGCAATACCTCGCCATGTCCCCGGGCGATTCGTCCGTGTTTTCTGCCTGGATGAGTGGCTGGTTCAATCAAAAGAAGGGATACGTCTTCGTCGATCTCAACGCGTATGCACGGAATGTCGCAAGCGTGAAGGCGTGGTGCGCGACCAATCCCACTCAGACCGTGATGGCCGGTCTTGAGCGCTCTACGGCCGGCCAGTGATCAAACAGGGTTGGAAGATAACAATGAAACCATCGATTCTTGCAATTGCGACCGTTGCACTCCTCGCCACGAGCGTCGTGGCCAAAGCGCAGGTCGTCGTCGATCTGTCCCTCATTACCTGCAAGCAATTGCTGGAGTCGGATCAGGAACGACAAATGCTGGTCAGCTCCTGGATGTCGGGCTATTTCAGCGCATCGAAGAACCTGACTGTCGTCGATTTTCGCTACGTCGAGCGAAACGGCAAGGTCATCGGCAAGTACTGCAAGTCGCACAAGACAGACACCGTAATGAATGCGATGCAAAAGAACTGGCGCTGATCATCGTTGTTGCGAACGCGCAGGCAGCGGACGGCATCCTCGTTCTTCCCGGGTCGGAGGTGAAGCCGGCGGTGCCAACGGTCGGCAGGCTCGTCGCGGTTCACTCGCGCTTCTGATCGAACTGCTTCGGACCGCGGTGCCCGTATTTTTACGGTCCGGGCCCTTGACCAAGGTCAAGGCGCGGCCGCTGGCCGGATGGTGTGTTGCTAGGGCTGTTCGCTCTCGCCCGGTGTCGCGGTGTCGGCCATCTGGTATGTCACTTATGAAATTCGCCGACGTGGTCTGCTGGCTCGAAGGGCGCGCAGTCCTCGCGAGACCAGGACATTTGCCAGCGAATCGGAAGCCAAGGCGTTCGCACGGTCAAAACTGGACGAAGGGCTGGTCGTGTTTGCCGGCACCATCAATCCGCACCTCCCCAGGCAATTGATCCCCTCGCAGAACATTGCCGATTGGCTCGTCGAACAGTGAGCCGGCTCCTCTTCGGCAGAGCGAGCTTCGTGCTGCACCGAAGTTGAACGCGGAGCCCGAGCACGCTGTTCGTTTGCCCTTGAGTGTTGCCATTTTGGCACGTGGCTTTTCGTGACTCACATCTAGGCTTCGACCACTGCCCCGATTGGGCGAACGCAAGGACTGCTTTTCTCGATTAACGCGAAGAGACCCGGAGATCATTCCATGAAGAGATTTTTGCTTTCTGTCGCCGCGATTATCGGCATGGCCACGCCGGCGTTGTCGGCTGACATGGCCGTCAAGGCGGCGCCTGTGCCGGTCCCTCCGCCGGTCTACAACTGGACCGGCTTCTATATCGGTGCGAACGGCGGTTGGGGCGAGAGCCGCACCTGCTGGGACTTCATCCCTGCCGTCGGTGGTGTCGTGGCCGACGGATGCAGCTCACGCTCTGGTGGCGTTTTCGGCGGACAGCTCGGCTATCGCTGGCAGGCCGGCCAGTTCGTCTTCGGCCTGGAAGGACAGGGTGATTGGGCGGACCTGAAGAGCTCGCGCCTCAGCCTGATCGATCCGAGGTTCTCGACGACAACGAAGACCGACGGACTGGGCCTTTTCACCGGCCAACTCGGCTGGGCCTGGGATGCCGCGCTGTTCTACGTGAAGGGCGGTGCAGCGGTCACCAGCAATCGCTATGACATCTGGACCACGGTCGGCGGAATCGGGGTGGCGTCGGCAACGTCGACCCGTTGGGGCGGCACGATCGGCGTGGGCTTCGAATACGGCTTCACTCCGAACTGGTCCGTCGGGCTCGAATACGACCGTCTCTTCATGGGCGATGCCAACAACACGTTCTCGGTGGTCAATCCCATCGTGGCCGGCGCCGCCAACCGGATCGGACAGGACGTGGATCTGCTGACGATACGCCTGAACTATCGGTTCGGCGGGCCGGTCGTCGCGAGATACTGATCGTCCTGGATGGATGTAATTTAGGCCCCGGCATTTTCTGCCGGGGCCTTTCCCTTAGCTTTGGCGCTACCGATCCAAACGCTCGATGCGCGGCAGGCACCGCCGTCAGCGCTTTGCGGCTCCGCCCTTCGCTGCCTCGTAGGCGTCGCGATAGCCTCTGGCGATGGTCCGAACGCCGCGCCCGATATCGTCATAGACATCGTCGGGCAGGTTCGCGAGCGACACGCGAAGCGACCATTCGGGCGCATCGAAACCGCCGCCGTTCAACAGCACGATCCCGTGGGCTTCGGCCAGCCTGAACGCCAGGTCCAGCGGATGGACGTTCTTCTTCAGGTATTCAACCGCATCGTCGCCGATGTTCTTCCGGGCCCAGAACTCGAAATCGATCAGGGCGTAGTAGGCATCGTAGTTCGGATTCGGGCTCAGCTTGTCGGCCAGCCCGAGGCCGTCGAGCATCGACCACAGGCGCTTGTTGACGATCTCCATGCAGGCCGCCTGATAGGCCTTGTTCACGTCCATCATCTCGGCGAGCGAGAACAGGCTCATCATCACCTGCTGCGGCAATGACAGGCCCGCGGTGTGATTGAGCGCCACGTCGCGGCTGTCGGCGACGATGCGGTCGATCAGCTTGAGCTTGCGTGGTTCGAGCGTGAGCGGCCCGTAGCGCTTGTCGAGTGCCTTCACGGCCTCGTTCGGGAGCCTGGCGATCATCTTGTCGAAGATGTTGTCCTCGTTGATGGCGATGGCCCCGAGCCGCCATCCCGTGCAACCGAAATACTTCGAATAGGAGTAGACGCCGATGGTGTTGTGCGGGAGTTCGCCGAGCAGCGAACGGAACCCGTGCACGAAGGTGCCGTAGACGTCGTCGGTGAGGATCATCAGGTCGGGGCGCTTGGTCTTGACCAGATTGGCCAGCTTGGCAACCGTTTCCTTGCTCAACGCCATCCCCGGAGGGTTGGACGGATTGACGACGAAGAAGGCCTTGATCTTCGGATCCTCCAGTTTCTTGATTTCCTCGTCGGTGAACTGGAACTTGTTTTCCTGCGGAGCCCTGATCTGAACGACCTTCAGGTCGTAGTCTTCTAGGTGCGTCATCTCGATGTAGGGCGTGAAAATCGGCGTCGCCAGCGCGATCGTATCGCCCGGCACCAGCAGCCGGTTGGCCTTCAACGACTTGAAGAGGTAGCACATCGCCGCCGTGCCGCCCTCGACCGCATAGATGTCGAATTTCCCGGCCGGCCGGGGCTCGCCGCAAACCGCCCACATCAGGTATTCGTGCACGATCTTTTCGTTGTGCACCAGCATGCGGTCCGGCACCGGGTAATTGTCACCGATGATCGAATCGACCAGCTCGTGGACGAAGGCGTCGGGGTTGAAGCCGAATTTCTTGACCGCAAAGGGCAGCATCTCGGTCAGGAAGCTCGCGCCCGGCATGTCCTTGTGCTGCTTGAGCCAGGCCTCGAACCGCCCGGCAATGCCGTTTGCCTGGGGCATGCCGCCGATGCCCGCCGGGTGCTCCATCACCCGCTTGCTCTCGGTGATGGCGAACTGTCCCAGCAGGAAGAAGGCTTCGCGCGGCGTCGTCGCCACCCAGTTGGGATTGCCTCGCCCGGCGTTCAGGAACGGCATCTGGCTCCGCTTCGAATTGCTCTTGGCGAGGTTGATCAGCTCGTCCTTGATCTCGAAGGGGCTCAGCGCCTCGAATTTCTTCAGGGTCAGAAGATCGGCCATTTGACACTCCCGGGGCGATGCATGCTGTTGGAATGGAGGCGACAGCCTCTGTTGTCTGCGCAATCGCGCGCAGCATGATCGGCGACCGGTTGTGAGCCTTGATCTATGTCAACGTTCACGCGCAGGCGATGCGATGCTGCGACGGATAGTCGCTCACGATGCGAGTGCGCGGCACGTGCGTAGTGTCGGCAAGATAGTGAAATCGCAAGGTTCCCGCAGCTGCGGTTGACATAGATCAACATCCTGCTCGCCAACCGCCGTCTGATGTCGACCGATACGGTTGCTCGCCCTTTTCGGCACCCCTGCACGAGATCGAAGCGGGCGCACGCCGAGGCCCGGGGACAGCATGAACGGGTGACATCATGATCGATTGGCTCTTCCAGACGCTCCGCACCTATCCCGAAATTGCGATCTTCCTCTCGCTGGCCCTGGGCTACTATTTCGGATCCTTCACCTATAAGGGCCTTGGTCTGGGCGCGGTCACCGCGACGCTGATCGCCGCTGTCATCATCGGCCAGATCGGGATCACCATATCAGGGCCGCTGAAGCCGTTCTTCTTTCTGATGTTCCTGTTTGCAATCGGTTACGGTGTCGGACCGCAATTCGTGCGCGGCATCGCGCAGGACGGCGTCCCGCAGGCGGTTTTCGCGGCGGTGGTCTGTGTCTTCTGCCTGCTGTCTGCGTATCTCGGCGCCAAGCTCGCCGGTTACGACGTCGGATCGGCCATCGGGCTCTATGCCGGCTCACAGACGATTTCCGCGTCGATGGGGCTCGCGACCGACGCCATCAATCGCCTTGGTCTGCCCGCCGACGAAGCCAAGAAGCTGCTCGATGCCATGCCGGTCGCTTATGCCGTGACCTATATTTTCGGCACGGTTGGGTCGGCGATCGTGCTGGCGCTGCTCGGACCGGCGCTGCTCGGGATCGATCTCGAAGCCGCGTGCAAGAAATACGAGGAGGAGCATGGCGGCAAGAAGCAGCTGGGCGGCCCGGGGACGGCCTGGCACCAGTTCGATGTGCGCGCCTATCGCGTTCATGAGCGCGGACCCGTCGCCGGCAAGACGGTCGGGCAGGCCGAGGCGCTGCTTCCCGATCATCGCATCTTCGTCCTTAGGCTCCGGCAAGCCGGCAAGGTCGTGGAGGCAACTTCGGACACTGTGATTTATGCCGGCGATGTCGTCGCCGTCGCCGGGCGCCGCGATGTGCTGGTGCAGCTGATCGGCGAGCAGGCCGAGGAGGTTGACGATCGCGAACTGCTGGCAGTGCCGATCGAAGGCGTCGATGTCTACGTCACCAGCAAGGACGTCGACGGCAAGACGCTGGAGCAACTGGCGAAGGAACCGGGCGCTCGCGGCGTATTTCTGCGCAAGATCGCCCGGGGCGCGATCGCGGTCGAGATTCCGATCCTGCCGAACACCAAGATCAATCGGGGCGACATCCTCACGCTGGTGGGCCGCACATCCGATGTCGCCGCCACCACAAAGCTGCTGGGCCGGCCCGACCGCGCAACCGACGTCGCCGACGTCGCCTTCATCGGGGCGGCCATTGCGATCGGCGCCCTGGTCGGCGCTTTCGTCTACAAGATCGGAAGCGTGCCGCTCACGCTGTCCACCTCCGGCGGCGCGCTGATCTCCGGCCTGTTCTTCGGCTGGCTCCGATCCGTGCATCCGACCTTCGGCCGAATCCCGTCACCCACGGTGTGGTTCATGAACTCGGTCGGCCTGAACGTCTTCATTGCCATCGTCGGAATCTCCTCGGGCCCGGGATTTGTCGCCGGCTTGCAGAAGCTCGGCTTCAGCCTGTTCCTCTGGGGCGTCGTCGTGACTACCGTGCCGTTGATCCTGGCGATGTTTGTCGGCAAATACGTGTTCCGCTTCCACGACGCGATCCTGCTCGGATGCTGCTCCGGCGCGCGTACCACGACCGCCTCGCTGGGCATGATCAACGACCGCGCCAAAAGTCAGATTCCCGGCCTTGGCTATACCGTCACCTACGCGGTCGGAAACACGCTGCTGACGATCTGGGGCATGGTGCTGGTGATGATGATGACCTAGCCGCGGCCCGACAATGTTGACCTGGCTTGCGCAATTTCTCGTTCGTTATCCGGAGCTCGCGCTGTTCCTGGTGATCGCGGCGGGCTACTGGATCGGGAGCTTCAGGATCGGCGCTTTCAGCCTTGGCCCGGTGACGGGCGCGCTGTTCGCAGGACTCGCGGTCGGCGATTTCGCGCATGTGCCCGTCTCAAGCATGACCAAATCGTTCCTGTTCCTGCTGTTCCTGTTCGGGGTCGGCTATTCGGTCGGCCCGCAATTCGTGCTGGCGATGAAGCGCGACGGGCTGAAGCCGATGCTGATGGCCGTTGTCGTGAGCTTCACCGGTCTTGCGGCGGCGATCGTCGTGGCACGCGTGCTGCGGCTCGACCCCGGCTTTGCCGCCGGGCTCCTGTCGGGCGCGCTCAGCCAGAGCGCTGCAATGGGTACGGCGACCGACGCGGTCAATTCCCTGCCTGTGTCCGAGGCACAGCGCGCGTTGTTTGTTTCGCACATCGCGGTCGCGGATGCGGTCTGCTACATCTTCGGCTATGCCGGCGTGATCACGTTTTGCACCATTGTCGTTCCGGCGCTGCTGAAAATCGATCTGAAGGCGGAGGCGCTCAAGCTGGAGCAGGCCCTGGGCATCACGCGCGCCAAGCCCGGGCTGGCATCGGCCTGGCGCAAATTCGAAATGCGTGCCTACCGGCTGGAAGCTCACGCGGCGATCGCCGGATTGTCGGTTGCGGCCGCCGAAGCTCACGTCCCCGGGCAGCGCGTGTTCATCCACCGCATTCGTCGCGGCGAGCGCATCCTGGAGGCGGAGCCTGCAACGGTGCTCGCGGCCGGCGATATCATCGCGCTGTCGGCGCCGCGCCAGACCATCGTCGAACTGATCGAACCGCGCGGCGAGGAGGTGGAGGACAGCGAGTTGCTCGACATCCCCGTGATCTCGGCGGACGTGTTCCTGATCAACCCGGAGCTTGCAGGCAGCAGTCTGCAGCAGGCGTCGGAACAGAGCTGGGCACGCGGCCTCTACTTGCGTTCGTTGAGCCGCGGCGATGAAGCCCTCCCCATCGCGGCCGGCGTTGTCCTGCAGCGCGGCGATATGCTTCGCATCGTCGGTCCTGAATCGGTGGTGCAGAATGCCGCCAAGAGCATCGGCGTCATCGTTGCGCCGAGCACCAGCATCGATTTCGTGGTGCTGGGGCTCGCGATCTTCTTCGGCGGCCTCGTTGGCGTGCTCCTGAGCTTTTCGATTGGTGGCGTCACGATCTCGCTGAGCACCAGCGTCGGTACGCTGCTCGCTGGACTTCTTGTCGGCTATCTCCGTACGCGTCTGCCGTATTTCGGCCGGATCCCCGATGGCGCCATCAGCCTGATGACATCGCTTGGACTGGCTGCCTTCGTCGGCCTGACCGGGATCCATGCCGGTCCGGTCTTCCTCTCCGCCATACGGGAGTCGGGCGTCGGCCTGCTGCTGGGTGGCATGTTTGTGACCCTGTTGCCGCAGATCGTCGGCTTCTGCTTCGGCCATTTCGTGTTGCGCATGAACCCGATCCTCCTGCTCGGTGCACTGACTGGCGCACAGACGGTCACGGCCGCGATGGCGGCCATTCAGGAGCGCTCGGGCAGCTCCGTGGTGGTGCTTGGCTACACGCCCGCCTATCCGATCTCCAATATTCTGCTGACAACCTGGGGATCGATCATGGTCGTCGTTTTCGCTGGATGACGGGGCAGGGACGGCTCGCGCCTACCTCGTCATTGAGAGTCGCGCACAAGCGAGCCTCCCCCGGGTCCGGACGACCGTATTTCGCCTGTTCCGAACTGAACTGCGGTTTCCAACGAGTCCCTACGGCTGAAGGGTCAGCGCGCTCGGCGGGGCGAATCCTGAGATCCGGATCGACGCCTTGATGGAGTCCCTCTGCTGGCAGCTTGGCCCAGACTGCGTCGATGTTGCAGGGGACTAACGCGCATTTCAGAGCGAAACATGAATATGAATGCGGAGGCCGATGAGTAACCCAGACGCAACGCGATCTCCGTGATCGGCAGTTCGCTGCCCAACAATTCGATAGCCTTGAGCAGGCGGAGACGCTGACGCCATGCACGCAAGCTCATGCCGACTTCGCGCTCGAAGTGCCGCGTCAAGGTTCGCGGCGACATGCCGATCTCACGCCCCCATCTCTCGGCGCGGCGAGGATTCGCTGGATCGGCGTAGAGGGTTTCACAGAGGGCCAGCAGGCCCGGGTGGGTGGGCCAAGGTAACGCTGCCGAGATCGGCGTCGCCCGCCGCAACTGATCGAGGATGAGCGCGATAACGCGAGCGGCGTAGCGACGATCCTCGCCTTTCAGCGACGCGGCTTCCACGATGAGCGTCCGCAGGAGCGGGGACACATGGATGACGGTCGTGCCCGAAGTCATGCCTTGGCTGGCAGCATTGGCGACCCAGAGGCTCCGGAATTCCGCTCCCATCAGGGAGCCGACCGAATGCTTCGTACCGGCGGGCAGCCAGACGGCCTGTTCCGGAGAAATGACGACGCGCCGTCCATCCGCCTTCACGGTGAGCGCGCCTGAGATCGCGTAGACCAGCTGATTCCAGCTGTGACTGTGTTCGGCGAAGTAGCTCCTCGCGGGAAGAGACTGCACCCGAACGATCAAAGGCTTCGGTGATCCGAGACCGTGCGGGGCATCGACCGTCTTCCAGCCAGCATTCCCTGGCGAAATGTGACGTTTCATCGACATAAATTGGCAATCTGTAGAAGGAAAAGTCCAGCGATTTCTCCTTAACTCCGACGCGGTGATCCACGGCCCGTGGACCGGCCACCGGTCCGATCGGCGACGTCCCGTCGACGGACATCTAACGGCGGAGCAAGCCGCAGCGTGAACTTCAATTTTCCCGTTCCCAGCCATGAGGCGCCGACCGCCATTCGCCGAGAGCGCAGCAATGTCGCAAGGCTGGCTGTCGCCCAGGCCCTCGCAGGCGCCAATTCCACGGTCGTCTACGCAACCGGGGCCGTGGTCGGCGACATGCTGGCGCCCACCAAGGCACTTGCGACGCTGCCGGTCTCGGTTTTTGTCGTCGGCATGGCTATGTGCACGCTGCCGGCGGGCGCTGTCGCGCAGCGCTGTGGCCGGCGCGCGACATTCCTGCTCGGTGCAGGCAGCGGCGTCCTCGCGGGCTTGATTGCGCTCCTGGCAGTACTCAACGCGTCGTTCCCGCTATTCTGCGCCGGGACCTTCTTGGCGGCGTCTACGCGGCCGTGGTGCTCTCGTTCCGCTTTGCGGCGGCCGATTGCGCAGCACCTGAACGGCGTCCGCGCGCGCTCTCGGCCGTGATGGCTGGCGGTGTGTTCGCCGGTGTGATCGGTCCACAGCTCGTGACGCATACCATGAATCTGTGGGCGCCGTACCTCTTTGCCGCGACGTTTGTCGGCCAGGCGGTGGTTGCCGCGCTCTCCGCGGTCATTCTGGCGGGCGTTGAGCTTCCTCCGCTGACTGCAACGCATCTCCACGCCGGAAGGCCACTCGCTGTCATTGCCCGGCAGCCGCGCTTTATCCTGGCCGTGATCTGCGGGGTCGTCTCCTACCTGCTCATGAATTTCCTCATGACCGCAGCCCCGCTGGCGATGAAGCTCTGCGGGCTGCCTCAGGAATCGGCCAATCTCGGTTTGCAGTGGCACGTCATCGCGATGTACGCCCCGAGTTTTTGGACCGGCCTCCTGATCACGCGCTTCGGCGCATCCGCGATCGTCGCGGTCGGGCTGGTATTGATTGCGGCCTCTTCGTCGGTGGGCCTGCTCGGGATCGATGTCTTGCATTTCTGGGCGTCGCTGAGCCTGCTCGGGATCGGCTGGAACTTCGGCTTCATCGGCGCCTCCGCGATGATCCTGGAGTGCCATCGTCCCGGGGAAAAGGCGCGCGTTCAGTCGCTCAATGATTTCGTGGTCTTCGGAACGATGACGGTCGGCTCCTTCCTTTCGGGCGGGCTGCTGTCGTCCTTCGGCTGGTCGACCGTCCTGATGCTGTCGTTCGCACCACTCGTCGCCGCGTTGCTGGCACTCATCGGCTTTTCATACCGGCCCGCCGCACGACCAAGCTAGCGTCTCGAGGAGAATCCACATGAGCGTAGCGGAAACCCCAGTTCAATATATGGAGCGAACGCGCCAATATTACCGTGCCCTGGGTTACGACAACAACTATGTCTGGGCGACCTTTGATGATGTCCCTTTCACCAAACCTGCCAAACCATCATCGGACCTGCGTATCGCACTGATTACGACGGCCAGTCCGCCGGATTTTGACGGCGTCAAACGGGTATGGTCGGGTGTGGTTTCGCCGCCGCCCGGGAAGCTGTTTACCGACAATGTTGCGTGGGACAAGGAGTCGACCCACACCAATGATCCGGGCAGCTTCTTGCCGGTAGAAGCCGCTTTCGGATTGGTCGGCGAAGGCGCCCTCGTCGGACTGACCCGGCACTTTCACGGCGTGCCGACAGAATACAGCCAACGGAAAACGAACGCGGAGGATGCACCTGAAATCCTGGCACGGGTTCGAAAAGACGGGGCGGATGCTGCGATCCTTTGCCCCCTTTGCCCCGTGTGTCATCAGACCGTAAGCTTGGTGGCCCGGCATCTGGAAGCGAACGGCATTCCGACGGTCATTGTCGGCTCGGCGCAGGATGTCGTGGAGCACTGCGGCGTGCCACGGTTCTATTTCACGGATTTCCCGCTGGGCAATCCTTGCGGGCATCCCTGGCGACCGGACATGCAGCGCGAAATCATGCGCCAGGCGCTCGGCCTTTTCGACACGGCGACGGCGCCGCGAACGACTGTGAAAGCGCCATTTGCGTGGAAGGAGGAGGGTTCCCTTTGGCGGCCCCGGTATGGAAGAGTAAATCCAGCGGATCGAGAGCGGCTGCTCAAGCTGGGTGATGAGCGCCGCCGGCGGCAAGCCAAGGCCAAGCAGGTTTCCATGGAGGGAGTGTCATCAAAATGACCGAGAGTTCGATGGGAAATCGGGTGCGCGTTCTTGAAGACCGGTACGGTAACCCCTTGAGCACAAGCTCTGCCGCCGCCCGCGACGCATATGTCGCCGGCGTCGACAAGCTGCTCTCGGCGGGATCGGGAATTGACCAGGCATTCCGCGACGCGATCGTCGCCGACGAAGGTTTCGCTCTGGCGCACATCGCGCTTGCGCGAACCCTGCAACTGCTCGGTCGCGGCAACGAAGTCAAAGCGCCGCTCGAACGCGCGATCGCGCTAGCGCCGGCTACGACTTCGCGCGAGCAAGGTCATATTGCGATCTTTGCCAAGATCCTGAGTGGTCAAGGCGCTGCGGCGGTTTCGGCGATCGCCGAACATATGAAGCACTGGCCGCGCGATGCCATGGTGCTGGCACCGGCCACCGGTGTCTTCGGCTTGATCGGCTTCTCGGGCAAGTCCGGCCGCGAGGTTGAGCAACTGGCGATGCTGGAGCCGCTTGCAACCCATTATGGCGATGACTGGTGGTTTCGAACCGTGCTCGCGTTTGCTGAAATTGAGCTGCACAGGTTCGACAGTGGTTTCAGGAATATCGAGACCGCACTTCGTGGTTGTCCCCGCAACGCTCACGCTGCGCATATCAAGGCCCATCTGTTCTATGAGAAGGGACAGCGCGAGGAGGGGCTGGTTTATCTCGAGCAATGGAACGCCGCCTACCCACGCGAGGGGCAACTGCATTGCCATATCAGTTGGCATCTTGCCCTGTGGTCGCTGGAGACCGGCAGGCGGGATCAAGCCTGGAGGATCTATCGTGAGGCGCTGCATCCGGGTGGCTCGTGGGGGCCGCAAATCAATGTCCTCACGGATTGCGCCTCGTTCCTTGCGCGCGCCGAGATGGCGGGCGAGCCGCGATATCCGAAACTCTGGAGCGAGATCAGCCAGTATGCGGCGAAGTGGTTTCCCAATTCGGGGATCATCTTTGCCGACATGCACAGCGCGCTTGCCTTTGCAATGGCTGGCGATGCGGAGGCCTTGGCGAGGATCATCGAGAACCCGAAGGGACCCGCCGCGGATATGGTGGTGCCCATCGCGCGCGGCTTCGATGGTTTGGCCAGGGGCGACTGGACACGGGTCGTCGATGAGCTAAGGCCCGTCCTGGCAACCCATGAAAGGGTTGGAGGCAGCCGCGCCCAGCGCGACCTGCTGGAATATTCCGTGACCTGCGCCTTGCTGCGCAGCGGTCGAGCCGACGAGGCGCGGCGGCTGATCGCGTCACGACGACCGCAGAATGCGGCGAGTGGCGTTCCGCTCGCGGGGATCTGAACGTGTCCTGGTTTGGGACCTGCACTGGTCAAGAGATCCGAAATGGCGAAGCGGTGGGTTTCGGATGGCGCCGCCTGAGGGAGAGTAACGATGCGCATCAACGATGATCTGTCGAAGCCCGTTATCGTTCACGCCTCGAAGCTGGACTGGGTGGCCAGTCCGTCGGCCGGCGTGGATCGGCGCATGCTGTTCCGCATTGGCGGCGAAGTCGCGCGCGCGACGTCGATCGTGCGTTATGCTCCCGGCAGCGCCTTCCCGCGTCATACGCATGGCGGTGGAGAAGAGATTGTCGTCCTTGAAGGTACCTTTCAGGATGAGCATGGTGACTATCCCGCGGGCAGCTACTTCCGCAACCCTCCGGGGACGTCACATGTTCCTGCCTCGAAGGACGGCTGCACCATCTTCGTGCGGCTCTGGCAGTTCCGGGTCGAGGACCGGACCCAGGTCGTGCGTCAGCCAGGTGAGGGCCAACACGTTGCGCCGCGCCCCGGTGCAAGCAGCGTCAGCGTGCTGTTTGACGACGGCCACGAAGAGGTCCGCCTTGAAGACTGGCGGCCGGGTGAAGTCATCAGCCTTGCGAACGCGCGCGGGCTCGAGTTCTTTGTTCTATCGGGGGGACTAACGATCGGGGGCGAGACGCTGCAGCCGCAGGGCTGGGGTCGGCTACCCAGCGGCGTCGACCTGAAAGCGACCGTGGGCCCGCAGGGCGCGAAAATCTGGATCAAGGAGGCGCCGCTGCTGCACCCGGATATCTGTCGACTTCCCGGGTAGCCGGTACAATCCTGACCGCCTCTGCGCTGGGCTCCTTGCAAGGGCGAAGCTGCTTTGCATGGGGTTGTTTTCGATAATTTGGTTGGGCCGGGCACCGTCTTGATCGGGGCAAGTTTCCCGACGGGCTCCCCGCATCCTGCGTCGCGCTGCAATAGCAATTGTGCTGGCACGAAAAATGCTGAGGCGCCTCCGCGACGGCGAGCGCAAGGTTCGCTGGGCAGACGGAGGAGAACATGAAAGCCCAAGTATTGAGAGCGTATGACGAGAAGCTGTCCAACGACCGCTGGGTCATCGAAGAAAACGTACCTGATCCCAAGCTGACGAAATCGACTGACGTTATCGTCCGAATCGGCGGCGCGGGCGTATGCAGGACCGATATCCATATCATCGAAGGAGTTCTGGAAGCCGCACATGGATCCGTCCGGCGACAAACTCCTCCCCATCATCATGGGACACGAAAATGCAGGTTGGGTCGAGGAGGTCGGCAAAGAAGTCGAGGGACTAAAAAAGGGAGACCCCGTCATCGTTCATCCGAAGATCACCGGAGGGACGTGTCTCGCCTGTCGTCGCGGCTTCGACATGCATGGCCCCGGCACATTTCCGGGTCTGGATTGCAACGGCGGCTATGCAGAATTCCTCTGCACCTCGGAACGGAATATCGTGCCGCTGCCGCGGACGCTTGCCCCCAAGGAGGTGGCGCCTTACGCGGATGCGGGGCTCACGGCCTATCGCGCCGTCAAGAAGGCTACGCGTCACCTTTTGCCCGGCGAATCTTGCGTCGTTATCGGTGCAGGTGGATTGGGTCACATCGCAATCCAGTGCCTCAAAGCAATGTGCGCCGCCGATATTATCGTCGTCGACAAGTCCGAAGCGTCGCTGAAGCTGGCCGAAAAGTCAGGTGCCGACCATCTGGTGAAAGCCGACGGCGACGAAGTGGCTGCCGTTCTGGCTCTGACTGCCGGAAACGGCGCGGAGGCGGTAATCGATTTCGTCGGTGAGAAGGGCACGACATCGAAGGGGCTGGCGATGACCCGTTCGATGGGAAGTTACTACGTTGTTGGTTACGGCGAGGACATCCGCATCCCGACTGTCGACATGGTGATCACCGAGAAGAACATCATCGGCAATCTCGTCGGCACATGGGCCGAGCTGACGGAGTTAATGGCGCTCGCAGACCGCGGTCTGGTTGAACTGGCAACCGCCGAGTATCGTCTCGCCGATGCAAACAAGGCCTTGCACGATCTCAATGCCGGCAAGATTCATGGACGCGCAGTTTTAACTCCGTGAACCCGAGCCTCGTCCACCGCGAGCATTTGCTCGTGGTGGATTTCACCGGCCCGTCTCCTGACACGGCAAACAAATTCTCGTTCGTTTGGGCGCGCTGGAGGTGGCTTTGAAAGCTCATCGGAAGCACCTTTTTTAGTCTGGCCGAAAGCAGCCAATCGACCAAAATCGGCTCTAGGCATCCAAACCGACTTTTCATGCTGCATCGCAAACCCTGAGGTGAAGAACGCCACCTGCAGTTCGCCGCGAGTCTCAATTTGCATCTTTGTCGCAATTTGCGTCGTGGACGCTCTCAAGTTGACGGGGCGCGGTCATCAGGGATCGCCGGTGATCACGGCGTTCAAGAAGCTGTTGTCGGAGGTTCCGGACGGTCTGGCACGGCCGTTGCACGAACTATGCGGCAGGGAGCCGCGAAGCATGAGTTGACCGTTTAAAGGAAGTGCTGGGAGCCGCCTGCAAGACGCTTCGTCGTTCCGGGTCGGCTGAATTGGGGGCGAGAGTGACATCATTTCTTCGCATTGAGCGGCGCTATATGAGGTTCATTCTGGTGAACGGCATGGCGCTGCGCCCGAGAATCCTCTGTATGCTTTGCTGTGAGCCAATCGGCGCCCACTATCTCAAGGAATTCAGCACCGGGCTGTCGTTCTGCGGTCATGACTGTTACGCGCTCTATTGCGATCGCTGGATCTCCAGGGCGGAGCAGGTAAAGTGCCCGGCCGTTGCGGAGACCTCCTGCTGATTGGCGCATGCGTATGGGCAAGTGTTCCCGCGCAGTGCATCGGCTGGAAGAGCCGCCCAGGTTCGAGGTCCCGAAACATCGCTGGACCTAACGTGCGGTCGTTACTGATCCCAACGAAGCGTTATCGGCATCCAAGCCCGTTTCCATCTTTGCAACGCAAACATTGCTGCACCAATCCCTTTGCGCTGTCGGAATTCTCATTCTGCAATTTCCGTCGCAATCTGCATCGCCTCCGGCAGCAGGCCGGGCCCGTGTAACGCGTCCGCCCACGCCATACACGCGTCGATACCTCGGAAAGAGAGTTGGCGAGCGCCTCGGATGCGCTGGCACGCCCATTGCAAAGCTCCTGATCACAACAACGCCGACTGCTCCGTCTGGGGTGAGCCGCGACAAGAACGAGGGAAGGGGACGCTTGGCTGAGGGCGCATCATGTGTGGGATGAAGTATAGCGATCGCAGGACCGTAGTTCGAAAGATCGCGCCTGATCATCGTTGCGGTGCACCATAGTCGTTCCCGAGACCCTTGCCGATATCAAACGTCCGGCCGTGCAAGCGGCCGCGAGGTGGCCCGTAACGCACGGGTAAGCACTGCCCGGTCCGCGAAGGTCCAGGCAGGCGGAATATCGATGTGGTTTCTGACCCGATCAGGAGGAAAGACGAGATGTCTGGAACTTTAACACTCAACAAGATCACCGCCCAGCGCGGCATATCCGTCGGTGATGCTGCAAAGAAGATTGCAGATCTCGGATGGAATCCTTCCTACGTCCAGGAAGCGATGACCTTTCCCACGGACTACAAGATCGCGAAGGCGCCGAAGGATCCGATGAAGCAGGTCCTCCGCTCCTATTTCCCGATGCAGGAGGAGAAGGACAACCGCGTCTACGGTGCGCTCGATGCTGCGCTGCGCGGCGACATGTTCCGCAACGTCGAGCCGCGTTGGGTCGAGTGGATGAAGCTGTTCCTGGCGATAATCCCGTTCCCGGAAATTTCCGCCGCCAGGTCCATGGCTATGGTCGGCCGCCTCGCTCCAGGCGAAGATCTTCGCACCGGCTTCACGATGCAGATGGTCGACGAGTTCCGTCACTCGACGATCCAGATGAATCTCAAGAAGTGGTACATGGAGAATTACATCGATCCGGCCGGCTTTGACATCACCGAGGAGGCGTTCGGCAAATGCTACGCCACCACGATCGGCAGGCAGTTCGGTGAGGGCTTCATCACCGGCGATGCGATCACCTCTGCGAACGTGTACCTGACCGTGGTCGCCGAGACCGCGTTCACCAACACGTTGTTCGTCGCCATGCCGTCGGAAGCGGCCCGCAACGGTGACTACGCGCTGCCGACGGTCTTCCTGTCGGTGCAGTCGGATGAGAGCCGGCACATCGGTAACGGCCACTCGATGCTGATGTCGATGCTGAAGGAGCCGGAGAACCATCTGCTGCTCGAGCGCGACATGCGCTATGCCTTCTGGCAGAACCACGCCATCGTCGACGCAGCGATCGGCACCTTCATCGAGTACGGCACCACGAACCGCGACAAGACCAAGGAGTCCTATGCGGAGATGTGGCACCGCTGGATCTTCGAGGACTATTATCGCACCTACATGCTGCCGCTCGAGAAGTATGGCATCAAGATCCATCATGACGACGTTCAGACTGCCTGGAAGCGTCTGACCGAGAAGCACTATGTCCACAAGGTCGCGCAGTTCTTCGCGGTCGGCTGGTCGGCCAACTTCTGGCGCATCGAGGCGCAGACCGACAAGGACTTCGAGTGGTTCGAGCACAAGTATCCGGGCTGGTATGCGCAGTTCGGAGACTTCTGGAAGTGGTATGAGAAGCTGTCGCATCGCGGTCAGACCAACATCCTCTTCAACAGCGATGTCGGTTACGTCTATCCGCATCGTTGCTGGTCGTGCCTGGTGCCCTGCCTGATCCGCGAGGACATGGTCACCGGCGAGATCGACGGCAAACTCTACACTTTCGCCCATGAGCTCGATCGCTGGACGGCCGTCGAAGCCTTCGCCGGCGAATACCAGGGACGCCCGACCCCGGCGATGGGACGGTTCAGCGGCCGTCGCGAATGGGAAAGCGTCTACCACAATGTGGATATCGCCGACGCCATCAAGGATCTCGGCTTCGTGCGCACGGACGGCAAGACCCTGGTCGCCCAGCCGCATCTGCGCTTCGACGAGAAGGAAATGTGGACGCTCGACGACGTCCGCGGCCACATCCTGAAGAGCCCGCTGCTTACGCTGCGGGAGATGAGCCCGACCGACCGGGAAAAGCATCTCGCCGAGTATCGCAAGGGATTCACCATCAATCCCTGCAACTAGCCGAGACAGAAGGGGCCGGCTCCGGCCGGCTCCTTCCGATCATTCTCCGGAAGATACGCAAGTCTTGGTTTGAGGAGGCCCTATGGGCACGCCCGCTAATGTCGTTCGCCTGCAACCGGTAGGCATAGAATTCGAGGTCGAGGAGAACGAGACCGTTCTTGACGCCGCCTTTCGCCAGGGCATCGCACTGCCGCATGGTTGCAAGGAGGGACAGTGCTCGGCGTGCAAATGCGTCCTTACCGGAGGCGAAGTAGAGCTCAAGAAATATTCGACGTTCGCCCTCAACGAGATGGAGCGAGGCCAGGACTACATCCTGCTGTGCCGGACCTTGGCCTATTCGGATCTCGAGGTGGAGCTCCTCAACTATGACGAGGAGGTGCTGTCGAAATCGATCCCGGTGAGGGACTTCACGGGCACAGTCACGAGCGTCTCCGCGCTGACCCATGACATCCGGCTCCTCGAGATATCGCTCGAGCAACCTCTGAAGTTCTGGGCGGGTCAATATGTCGACATCACGCTCCCGGGGGCAGAGACGATTACGCGCTCGTTTTCCATGGCAAATTCGCCGATCGAGGGCGAAAAGCTCGCATTCATCATCAAAAAATACCCGAACGGACGCTTCTCTTCCCGGCTCGACGGAGACCTCTCCGTCGGAACCGCGGTCGGAATCCGCGGACCCTACGGGACCTGTTTCCGGCGAGAAAACAGAGCCGGAGCCATAGTCCTGGTCGGCGGCGGATCGGGAATGTCGCCGTTGTGGTCGATCCTGAACGATCACATCGAGTCTGGCGAGGCTCGTCCGGTGCACTTCTTCTATGGCGCACGGACGCGCAACGATCTTTTCTACCTCGATCGCTTCGCAGAACTCGCCGCCAGGCATCCGGAGTTCAAGTTCATCCCGGTGCTCTCCCATGCGGCCGATGATGCGGCCTGGAGTGGAGCAAAGGGCTTCGTGCACGAAGCCGTCGGAGCGCACCTTCGCAACGCGAGATATGGCGAAGACGTCGACGTCTATGCGTGTGGACCGTCGCCGATGATCGAGGCGCTGGTGCCCGTGCTGCAGATGAACGACGTCGAGTCGGATCGCATCTTCTTCGACAAGTTCACACCAGCCAACAACTGAGGTTTTCGAATAGCGACCGTGCCTTTTACAGAGCCCACCAAGGGAGGAGGAAGACGACCATGACTGCCGTTCAAAGCGTTCCAGCGAAATCCGGTGCAGCAGGCGCTGCGGTGTTTCCGGATTCGGACAGCCGCAAGTACCGGTATTTCGAGCCCCGCAGCAAGCGGGCGACGCACTATGAGGACGTGACCGTAGACGTTCAGCCCGATCCGGAACGCTATTTGCTGCAGGATTGGATCATCTCCTTCCCCAACGGGAAGGGGGCCTACACCAAGGACAACACGGCCGCGTTGAGCTCGAACTGGCATACCTTCCGTGCGCCCGATCAGGAGTGGGAGCGCACCCACTACCAGCGCCAGTCCAAGATCGAGACGATGGTGCAATCGGTGATCGCCAACGGCCGAAAGTCCGGCGCGCCGAAGGGCTTCGACAAGGCCTGGGTCAAGATCCTGCAAAACCACCTCGGTGCGTGGAAACACACCGAGTTCGGGCTCGGCACATCGCTGATGCAAGCTCAGCGCTACGGCTACACCCAGATGATCAACAATGCGACCCTGACGAACTCGTCCTATAAGCTTCGGCTGGCCCAGGACATCACGCTCTATCTCGCCGAGATCGGAATGGACATTCCGGGCTTCGACGACATGGCCGGCAAGCGGGCGTGGCTGGAGGACAAGGGCTGGCAGGGCACCCGCGAGGCGATCGAATCGATCATGGGGTCGGCTGACTATCTCGAGCAGTACTTCGCCACCAACATCGTGTTCGAGCCGCTGGTCGGCGAGCTGTTCCGCAGCGGATTCCTGATGCAGGCCGGCTCGCCGAACGGCGACTTCATCACGCCGGCGGTCATTTCGGCGGCCGAGGCCGACTATGAGCGCAATCTCGCCAACACGATCGACCTGATGCATCTGCTGGTGAGCGACAATCAGCACGCCGCACACAACAAGAAGCTGTTCCAGGGCTGGGTTAACAAGCACGTGGCGCTGGCCGGCAAGGCGGCCGCCGGACTGCAGCCGATCTGGTCGCAGCCACATTCGAAGCCGGTGCAGTACGCCGACGTCCGCGCGCAGTCGGTCGAACGCATCAAGAAGATTCTCGGCGAGCTCGGTCTCGTCCTTCCCAAGGAGTGAATTGCAATGTCCATTGCTTCAAGAAGTGCGACCAACCAGAACATCTTCCAGAAGATGGGAGATCTCCGTTTTGAACAGACGATATCCCATCAGTGCGGCGTCACCATGAACGACAGCGTCGAAGCGCGCGCCATCGCTGAATTCATGGGCAAAAAGCCGAACGTGACCGTGACCTACCAGCCGGCCCTGATCCGCATCGACGGCGAGGGCAAGCTGATCTTCAAGATGGATGAGATCAGCGACATCCTCGGAAAGGACATGACGGCCGAGATATTCGAAGTGAATACCTCGACCCACTACGGCCGGATGGTGCGCATCGACGACAATACGGTGACGCTGTTCGGAAACATGGACGAGGTCTTCGAATACATCGAGTGAAGCTCCCTCACTGGGGGCCGCATCCTCAACGGTGTGGTCCCGCCGTTTCCAAAGTGTTCGCGCAGCTACGATGCGTGGATTGATCGAATAGCGCCTATCAAATTCTCGGAGATCATCATGTTCATAACTCCCACGGGCGAGGAAGTCTTCGTCATCGACGGTCATACCCACTTCTGGGACGGCAGTCCGGCGAACCAGCTCAACATTCACGGCAAGCAGTTCATTGATTGCTTCTACGCCTACCACAGCTCGCTCAGTCCAAAGGACAAGCTCTGGCCCAAGGAGCAATTCGAGAAATACAGCGCAGAGCAGATGTACCGCGATCTGTTCGTCGACGGTCCGGACGACATGGCCATCGTGCAGTCGACCTACCTCACGGAATTCTACAAGAACGGCTTCAACACCATCGACCGCAACGCCGAGATGGCGAAGAAGTACAAGGACCGCTTCATCGTCAACGGCGCATTTGATCCGCGCGACGGTGAGCGGGCGCTGGAATACATCCACTACATGAAGGATACGTTCGGCATCAAGGGCGTCAAGCTCTACACCGCCGAGTGGAAGGGCGAGTCGCGGGGCTGGAAGCTCACCGATCCGAACGCCTATCGTTGCTTCGAACTGTGCCAGAAGCTCGGCATCACGAACATCCACGTCCACAAGGGGCCGACCATCATCCCGCTGGACAAGGATGCATTCGATGTTCACGACGTCGATCACGCGGCGACCGATTTTCAGGGCCTGAATTTCATCATCGAGCATTGCGGGCTGCCCAGGCTCGACGACTTCTGCTGGATCGCCGTCCAGGAGACCAACGTCTATGGCGGCCTTGCGGTCGCGCTGCCGTTCATTCACGGACGTCCACGGTATTTCGCGGAAGTGATCAGCGAATTGCTGTTCTGGGTCGGCGAGGACAAGATTCTCTTCGGCAGCGACTACGCCATCTGGACGCCTCGATGGCTGGTCGAGAAGTTCTGGAACTTCGAGCTGCCCGAGGATCTGAAGCAGGAGCACGGTGTCGATCTGACGCCGCAGGCAAAGAAGAAGATCCTCGGTCTCAACGCCGCGCGGCTTTATGGCGTGGATGTCGAGGCACAGAAGGCAAAGCTTGCGAAGGGTGCCTACGCGACCGCGGCGGGATGACATCACATGAACGCACTGCTCCACGAGTGTGACCGAAGAACCAGCGAGGTGTGGCAGCGCCTCGCGTTGGTGACAGACCCCGAGCTCGACGAGTCTGTGACCGAGCTTGGATTCGTCGAGCATGTTACCGTCGATGACGATGGCGATGTCGACATCGTCTTTCGGTTGCCGACCTTCTGGTGTTCGGCGAACTTCGCGTTCCTCATGGCCGACGACATGCGTCGGGCGGTGTCGTCGCTGCCGTGGGTTCGCAAGGCGCGGCCACAGCTTCGGGACCACATGGTCGCGGAGCAGATCAACCGCGGCGTCCGCGAAGGGATGTCGTTTGCCGATGCGCTCAAGGAGTTCGCACCTGGAGGCTCGCTTGACGAATTGCGGGATAAGTTCCGCCGCAAGGCGTTCGAGCGGCGCCAGGAGGTCATGATCCTGGCCTTGCGGGGGATAGGTTATGAAGATCCGGCGATCTGCCGGATGAGTCTGTGTAGCTTTGACGAGGTCGAGTTTGCTTCGCCGGACGTCGCGCGACAGAAGCCCCGCTACCGCGAGCTTCTGATCGAAACAGGCCTGGCCTGCCTCCCGGAGGATCGCACCTTTGTCACCTACGAGGGGGCCCCCATCAAACGGCACGAACTGGCATCCTATCTGCAGCGGTTGCGGGGAGTGCGCATCAATATGGAATTCAACAGCTCATTGTGCAGAGGCCTGCTAGCCGTCCGTCGTCGCGAACTCGTCGACGACAATCCCGGACCGACGCCGTCACCGTGCGGCGGCTGTAGCAGCCGCTGTGCTGCTCCATCAGGCAGCCCGTGACCTTTGAGAAGCTTAAAGCGTGGGGGCGCGTTTAACGCGCTGCCCGCAAGCGCCAAGAACCGGAGCGGTCAGCAAGTCCGCCCAACCAGACAACAAGATCCGTCCGCTTGGGAGTGAAGCCAATGCCGAAAGTATTGCTACATCATATCGAAGCCCGCCGTGCTCTTGCGCGCGGGGTCCAGAAGCTTGCAGCAGCGGTCGAATCGACCCTCGGTCCGAAGGGCATGAACGCGATGGTTGACAGGCCGATCGGCACGCCCATCGTCTCGCGCGATGGCGTCACCATCGCCTCTGAAATCGAACTGCCTGATCGCTTCGAGAACATGGGTGCGCAGGTGGTGCGCGAGGTCTCGATGCATACCAATGAGGTCGCCGGCGACGGCACGACCACCGCCATGGTGCTTGCAAATGGCCTCATCCAGGGAGGAGTTGCAGCACTAGAGCGGGGCGCCAAGGCGGTCGATCTCTGCAAAGGGATCGACCGGGCTGTTGAGGTCGTTGTCGAGGCTTTGAAGAGCTCCGCAATTGCCGTATCGGATCGCAAGACGCTGGAGGCGGTGGCGACGATCGCGTCAACCGACGCCCATCTGGGCGGTCTGATTGCGGAGGCGGTCCAGCGCGTCGGCAAGGATGGCATCATCAGTTCCGACTACGGGCTGACGACGAGCACGACGCTCGAAGTCGTCGAAGGCATGTCGTTCGATCGCGGTTACATCTCCCACCACATGGTGACGGATGTCGAAAAGATGGAGGTGGTGCTCGATCAGCCCTACATCCTCCTGACCGACCTGAAGATCAAAACGCCGGCCGAGCTGGCGGCGGTGCGCGCGACGGTCGCCTCGACCGGGCGGCCGCTTGTTATCGTCGCCGAGGAGATTGCGCCGGAAGTGGTCGTCACACTGCTCGGCGATGACAATCGCGGCAAGATCCTGGTGGTCAATCCGCCTGATTATGGTCATTGGCGCAAGGCAATGATGGACGATCTCGCCATCATCACCGGTGGCCGGGTCATTGCGCGCGAGCTTGGCGGCAGACTGGAAGAGGCCAGCCTGGCCGATCTCGGCACCGCACGGCAGGTGCGGGCCAGTGCGCGGGAAACGGTGATCATTCGGGGCGGCGGCGACGATGCGGCGATCGCGGCGCGGCGCCTGCAGGTGGCCAAGCAGCACGATCTGGCTCCGCCTAACATCGAACAGGACAAGCTCAAGGAGCGGTTGGCGAAGCTGTCGGGCGGGACTGCCGTGATCCTCGCAGGCGGCGTCACTCCGGTGGAGCAGAAGCGGACGATCCAGTTGATTGACGATGCGCTCAGTGCGGCGCGGGCCGCGGCCGAGGAGGGCATCGTGCCCGGTGGCGGCACGGCGTTGGCGCAGTGTGCGCCGGTGGTGACGCGTACGCTCGGCAACATCAATGGCGACTTGGGTGAGGGAATCAAGCTAGTGCGAGAAACCCTGTCTCGTCCGGCCGCTTTCATTGCACGAAATGCCGGCCATGATGCGGAGAAGGTCGTGGCCGATCTGCAGAGCTCCCGGTCGGGCGTCGGGTTCGATGCCGCCAACGGCGTATTCATTGACATGGTGTCGGCCGGCATCGTCGACCCCGTCCGGGTGACCTATACGGCGCTTCGAAACGCAGCTTCCGTCGCGACCCTCGTGCTGACCACCAACACGCTGATTGCCGACGTGCCGGAGTATATCGACCCGACACAGGGGCCCGCACTGGGCGGTGGGGCTGAGAAACTTGGACGCGCATGAGACTGTGTGCGCGGTCCGCGTTTCACCGCGTCGTCTCAGGAGACGACGCGGGCCGCGACCAGAGGGACAGAAACCTCGATATCGAATCCATCACCAGGAAGGGGGAGTTATGCAGAAGTATGTTGCGGAATTTATCGGTACGTTCGCGCTGGTGTTCTTTGGCTGTGCGACCGTAATCTTTATGCGGGCCGAGGTCGGCTTGCTGGGCGTCGCGTTCGCATTCGGCCTGACCGTGGTCGCAATGGCTTATTCTATCGGACATATCTCCGGTGCTCATCTCAATCCGGCGGTCAGCCTCGGGATGCTCGTCGCCGGGCGGATGTCGCCGCGGGATTTCTCGGGCTATATCGTCGCGCAGTTCGTCGGGGGAATCGCGGCTGCGGCCGTGCTGTACCTCATCGCCGAAGGCAAGGTCGGAGGCTACGACGTCGCGGCGAACGGCTTTGGCCAGAATGGCTGGGGCCAGTACGGTGTTCTATCCGCGTTCGTGTTCGAAGCGTCGGCAACGTTCCTGTTTCTGACGGTGATCCTTGGTGCGACGCAAAACGGAGCGGCGTCTGCCTATGCCGGGTTGGTGATCGGTCTGACGCTGGTCGCGATCCATCTCGCCGGCATTGCTGTGTCGGGATCGTCGGTCAATCCGGCGCGCTCGTTTGGGCCTGCATTGTTTGCGGGCTCCGATGCGCTGTCACAGGTGTGGCTCTATTTTGTGGCGCCGTGCCTGGGGGCCGCACTGTCCGGTTACGTCTTCAAGGCGGGGGTGACGCGCCAGATGGTGGCAACGGCGTGACGTTCGCGATCGAATGATTGATTGCACCGTGACAACGATCCGGAACGGGTTACAATCTTGAAAGTCCCGGCATGAGCCGAAGGAGGCAGTGTAACAAGCCTCCAGGCTCATCCGATCAGCCGGGCGGGAGGAAAAGGGACATGGTCTATATTATCTCCAAGCGCGACGGTCCGCACCGTGAAGAACTGGCGGCCAAGGACTTCCTTCAGAAGAACCGCACGACGATCAACGCGCTTGCCAATCATCTGACGCTCGGGCGTTGGCAGCAGCTGCGCAATCCTACGCCTCCTCCGCAACCGCAGCCGTCGGGCAAGCTCTGGTCCACGCCGCCGGCTCGTCCAAAGGAGGCCGAGCCCTATGTGCGGATCAGCCATAACGGTCGCGTCGTGATCGCCGATCTCGCATCGGGACGGCAGCTCGATTTTGTCGGCGAACTGCGCGGCAACGGCCAATCGCGATACTTCGCTCTGGCGACGCGCGAGAACGGGATCTTCGAGCCGCTGGACGACGAATTGTACAGGGTCCTGGCCGACCTTGAGGGAGTGAGTGTGCCCGACGAGACGTCGGAAGCTCACCTGGAACAGGTCATCTCAGGTCGTCTCGGCCTGGACGCGATCTCCAGAAGCGTCGAATGATCTGCGTGAGCTGAGCCTGCAGGGAAAGCGATCCCGGTCGGCTCCGGCTCAGTTTGTGTTTGCCGATCGGGTTGCTGTTTGCCAACGGACGTATGGTGCTCCAATGCTGACGGAAACGCTCATGGCCAAGCCGCCGTTTTCCCTGGAAGGCTACAAAGCTTCGGACGCGGAGCAGGGGCGGCCATACGATGAGGGCGAAACCAACAAGGCATGGGAAAACTTCCTGACCTTCGGGGACCTGAGGCGCGAGAACGCTCCGGTGCGAAGCGTCATCGAGGATTCATGGCAGCGCAGCGTCAAGTCCGGGGTTGATGCTCGTGGCAAGGGCAGTCATCTCCTAGCCTCGCCGGACGATCTCTATGAACTTCGTTTGAAGAATGATGATCTGCTTGGTTCGAGCGCCGAGACCTTCCGCCGTATTGCCGAGGTGCTTGGTGACGCGGCGACGATGGTGGTCATCACCGACGGGAACGGCGTCGTGCTGGAGGTCGGGGGCGATCGGCGGACCATTGATGCGGGGCACGATATTCGCCTGGAAGCAGGCGCGGCCTGGGGCGAAGCGGTCACCGGCACCAATGGCATCGGCACAGCGCTGGTCACTGGAAAGCCGGTTCATGTCCATGCGGCCGAGCATTTCTCGGAGGGCATCAAGGCGTGGACCTGCGTCGGTAGCCCCATTCGCAGTCCGATAGACGGCAGCATCATCGGCATCGTCGACTTTTCCGGACCTCAAGCAATCTTTCACCGGCACAATGTGGCCCTGGCGGTGGTCGCGGCCCATCACATCGAACTGGCGCTCTCGGAAAAGATCCGCATCGAGAGAATGCGGCTGCTTGAGGCGAGCATTTCCCGAATGCCGGGGATGAACAGTGCTGACGGGGTCGTTATTCTCGACCGGTTCGGCCGGGTCGTTCACCATAACGACATGGCGTCAGTTCGCTGGCACCGGATTGCGCAATCGCAAGACTTGAGCATCGGGAGGCAGCTTCTGCCAAACGACAAAGGCTTTCTCGCGAAAGACCTTGCCAAGGGGCTGCCCGAGGAACTGCGCGAGCAGCGGATCGAGCCGCTCGTGGTCGACGGCGTCGTAAAGGGCGCGATGCTCGTGCTCGCAGCGAAGCCACGCGCCAGTCTTGCCCGATCCCAGATGTCGCCAGCAGCCCGCGCCGCACTTGTTTCGGCCAGGGAAGCGATTGTTGGCTGCAGTGACGCATTACTGCAAACGATCGAGAAGATTGAGCGGGCAGCGCTTGGACGAACGGCAATCCTGCTCGAGGGTGAGACCGGCGTCGGCAAGGAACTGTTCGCCCGTCTGGTTCACGCCGCCAGCCAGAATACCGGCAAGGAGCCGTTCATTGCCTTCAATTGCGGTGCGGTCTCCAAGGAACTCCTCGGCGGCGAATTATTCGGACATGCGCCGGGCGCCTATACCGGCGCTACGCGCGAGGGGAGGCCTGGACGGTTTGAGTTTGCCAATGGCGGGGTGCTCAGCCTTGACGAGATCGGTGAAATGCCGATGGAGCTGCAGCCTTACTTGCTTCGTGTGCTGGAGGAGCGCGCGGTGTACAGGCTTGGTGACAGTAAGGCACGACCTGTAGACGTCCGGCTCGTGGCGTCGACCAATCGGAATCTGAAGCAGGAGGTGGCGGAAGGGCGTTTTCGCAAGGACCTGTACTTCCGGATCGGTGTCGTCAAGTTCACCATACCGCCGCTCCGTGAGCGCCTGGGCGATGTCGAGATTCTGATCGATCATTTCAACAGGCAGTTTGCAGAGACCTATAGTACCCAACCGCTACACTTCGAGGCAGCGACGATGGAGTTGCTGCGTCGCTATAGCTGGCCCGGGAACGTTCGCGAACTGCGCAATCTGGTCGAGAATCTCGTGCTGATGACGATCACCGGCATCGTCGCTCCCCGGGACTTGCCAGAGGATTTCGTGGAAATGGCGTCGGTTCAGCCCTCCTCGGTGTCCGTGCAGGCGGGGCATAGCTCGACGGGATCGGAAGGCGACGAGATTGCGCGTTTCGACGAGGTGGAACGCCGCACCATCGAGAGGGCGGTCGCGAATGCTGGCGGTAACATTGCCGCCGCTGCCGAGAAGCTCGGGCTTTCGCGCGCTACGCTGTATCGCAAATTGCACCAATACCGTTCCCGAACCTGAGGGCGGGGTGACACATGGCGGCTGTCTGGCATGAACAGAACGGCGGGGAGGGGCCGGCGACCGCGGCGGCGCTCGCATCGCAGATTGTTGCGCGCGCGGACCGCGACGTCACTTTCGTGGTGCAGCTGCTCGGCGAAAGCCAGGATCTGCTGGTTCGGCATTTCATCGTGCTCATCGAGGTCGAACTCTCGAAGCGCGGCATCAGTTACAGTGCGCATCCGCTCTTGCGTCCGTTCATCGAAATGCATGCGCGTGAGCTTTCGGAATTCGTCTTGAAGGGGATCGGCTTGCGGCATCAGTTCGGCCTTCAGGCTATCGAGACGATGGCCGGCGATCCTGCGCGGTTGCTGAGGGTCGATCTGTGGGACTCCCTGCAATCTCACATCAATGACGCGCAGCAACATTTTGTATCTGGTGTCGGAGGCCTGCAGCGGATCCTGGCTCAGATCGAGGCAGGCCGATGAGTGACGATTCTCCAACCCTGGTCGAAGTGCTGAAGGAACGATTGGTCGTCGTTCAGGAGATGTCGGCTGCTCAATCACGCAACCTTCTGAACCTTCAGCTCGGCGGTGGGGCGGAGTTCGAGATTCAGGAGATTGAGCGCGAGATCGCCGCGACGGGCGTCTCGCATGCGCTCGCCGAGGCGCTGGAGGAAGCGTGGGCGCGCCTGAAAAACGCAACTGCCGGAATGGCAGTATGCGACGCTCAATGCGCCGCACTGGAACGACGCCTTGAAGATCTTGACAGGCGGATTGCCGCCGGCAGGTGAGATGTTCGATGGATACGATGGAAGCAGACACTGCAACGCTTTATGATTTGCTTGGGCGACGCTGGACGGTAGGGGCGCCCGTCACCAGTTTGGCCTTCGCGGAAGACGGAGTTGCGTTTGCGCTCGCCGATGGCGCTCTGGCGATCGCTCCGTTGACCGATATTGAGCCGCCGCAAGATCGCTGTCGTGTCGCGCTGGACGGGGGCCGGGCCACAATCTCGCCGCGGCGGAAACCGGCGCCCCCGTTGACGAAGGTCGTTATCAGCGATGCTCCGCTTCACCTCGCCTTGATCGGGACGTCGGGCTTTGTCGCAAGTGATCACAGCCGGTTGCTTCGCGTGTCGGCATCCGGCGTCACGCATCTGATCGCGGACCATGGGTCCCCAATTGATCTCGTCGCCCCGGTTCAGGCTGGCGGCATTCTGGCCGCCTCCGGCGGATCGGTCATATTTTACAATCCAAATGGCGATGTCGGTTGGCTCCAGGAGCGAGCGGGCGGGCACGCATCGGCACTGGCCGTATCAAGGGATAGTCGGCGCTTTGCGGTCGGGGCCGATAATTGTCTGCTCGTTCGTGCCTTCGGGGCACGACCAGGGCCGGCGGCTTCATTCGAGCTCGGCCCGATCTCTCATTTGGCGTGGAGCCCGGACGGATCCTGGTTAGCCGCTTCGGTCGTGGGGACAGGTGTCGTCTTGGTCCGTCTTGCCGATGCCCGGATCGTCCGGATGTCCAGCTATCCCGGGAGTACTGCATCTCTGTCGTGGAGTGCGGATTCCCGCGTTCTCGTCACGAGCGGAGCTTATCGGATGATCGCATGGGATATTGCGAGCCTCAGCGACGACAGCGAACGGCCGGCCAGCCTTGCGACAGGCCGTGCCCGACCCGTACTCGTGAAGGCAGTGGATATACACCCCGAGGGTCAGCTGATTGCAGCAGGATACGCGGACGGCATGGTGGTTGTCGCCAAGATCGGCGAATCCGACGAACTGCTCGTCAAGCCACCCGGCCGGGGCGCTATCCACGCCCTTCGGTGGTCGGCCGATGGCCAGCATCTCGCATTCGGCACGGACAACGGGGAGGCGGCGATCGTCACGTTTCCCTCCCACATCTTCAAATAGCGGGCTCGCACCAAAGGCGAAAGTCTTCCGCGATCATTAGGAGGGATACCATGACGTCTACTCGATCGCCAAACGAAGCCGAAAGCAAAGATCAGTATTTCAAGGAGCTGGCCGAGCTTTCCGAGCGGATGATCGCCGCGCATGGCAAGGAGTTCTCGATGGGCGCTCTCGTGCTGGCGGCCAGGTTCATCGCAGAGAACAAACCCTTCAAGCGAAGTGCAGCGACGACGAGCTGAGCAAAGCCAGCGATTGATAGCCGTTGTTGCAGATTGCGTTAAGCCGGACAGAACACGAACTGTGTGTGTAGGTCGGCGAAGCCGTGACGGTAACCGGCGCCCGCCCCGTAATTTTCTGCAGTTCGGGGCGACCTGCCGCAATTTGGCTGCAGCTTGCGCAAACCAGCTCATGATGGATGGAGCGAGAGTTCAAGTTTTTCAAAAGGTGAGCAGACTGCGTGTGCATGACGTGTGCACCGAGAGATCAAGAAAAATCTATTGTCGTCAAATCTTGAGGGGCTTCCTTGAATTGATGTGTGACGGCTGAAAAGCGGTGATGGCTCGAGAGTGCTCGAGCCTCTGGCTCGCGCATTGTGGCGAGGACGCTAGTGTTCCTCACGGCATTCGGCCGGTCGGGAGAAGCTGAACCAACTACAGTCGACGATAAGAGTTGGTGCGGGGTTTGGGTCGCTCCCTGTTCGCATGGGCTACGCTTTGTCCGCCACACTGCTCTTCTATGTTCATCAACAGGGCGCGCGCAGGTGTCACAAGCCAACCGATGTTGGTCCCGTGACCGCGCGACGGACGAGGGCGATGACCTCATCGGCCTCCTGCTCGGTGCTGTCAAAGCGGGCGACGAACCGGATCACCTCGTCGCCTCGTCGCGCGAATTGCAACCCGTTTGCCGTGAGCCGGTCGATGGCTAGTGCGGGCAGCTTTGCGAAGATCAAATTGGCTTCCACTGGAGCAACGAGCCGAACGTCAGGCAGTGCAGCAAGACCTGCTCCAAGGTAGGCAGCCACGGAATTGGCCTTTGCCGCGAGTCGTAGAAAAAGGCGATCCTCGACATAAGCGAGCAGCTGCGCGGACGCATAACGCATCTTCGACGCGGTCTGTCCGGCGCGGCGAAGCCGATAGGACAGGGGTTCAACAAGGTTGTGGTCGAAGACCACGATCGCATCCGCTGACATCGCCCCGTTCTTGGTTGCTCCAAACGACAGGATGTCGACGCCCGCTCGCCAGGTCATATCGGCCGGGCTACAGCCGAGCCGCGCCAAGCCGTTGGCGAACCGGGCGCCATCCATGTGCAGCGACAGATTCTTGTCACGGGCGATTTCGCCGATCGCGGCGATCTCGGCGAGAGGGTAGACCGTCCCATATTCGCTGGCCTGAGTGATCGACACCGCATCGGGCTGCGCGCGATTGCGGACTCCCCAAGCCGCCCCGGTAACCGCCTCGCGCAGGATTGGCGGCTCGATCCGAAAATGCCGGCCGGGCAGCGTGAGGAGCTTCGCGCCACCTGTGAAGGCTTCGGTCGCGCCGCCTTCCGCCGTGTCGATATGTGCCTCCTTGTGGCAATAGATCGCGCCATAGGGCCGCACGCAGGTTGCGAGCGACAAAGCATTGGCGGCCGTGCCGGTCGAGACTGGGAACACCGCAACCTCGGTCTCGAACAGCGTCGAGAAGCGCTGATTCAGCAATTTCGAATAATCGTCGTCGCCATAAGCGGCGGCTGGCCCACGATTGGCCGCCTCGATCGCTCGCAGTATCTCAGGGCTGACCGGTGCGACGTTGTCGCTGCGGAAATTCGGGAGCGCTTGGGTTGCGTCGTTCATGCCGTCCTCACCTGCCGTCAGATCACGGTCGTTTCGTGTTTGCTTATGCGTCGGTTGATCAGGAGCAACGGGATTGCGGTGACCAGGATAAGCACCGCGGCTGCGGCGGCCGCGAGTCCCGCGCCGGTGCCCTCGATGGCATGGTACATCACGACGGTCGTGGTGACCCAGCCGCTCGCATAGAGCACGATAGTTGCGCTCAACTCGGATGCTGCGGTGATCCAGACCAGCACGAGGCCGCCGACAAGGCCGCTCGCCATCAACGGCACCGTCAGGGTCGCGAAGGTTTTGCTCGGCGAGACCCCAAGATTGATTGAGGCTTCCTCGAGCGAGGGATCGAGCTGATGCACAATTGCCGAGGACGACCGGATCGCGAAGGGCAATTTGCGGACGACATAGGCGATGACTAGGATCAGCCAGCCGCCGGTCAAGATCAACGGCCCGCTGTTGAACGCGATAATGAGCCCGATCGCCAGGATCGTGCCGGAAACCGCAAACGGCACCATGCCGACGAAATCGAGCAACCCAGACAGGCGCGTGCGGTGCCGGGCCACCACGTAGCCGATCGGAGCGCCGATCAGCATAGTGGCGATGGCCGCGATGCTGGCGAGCGTCAGCGTGTTGAGCAGCGGCCGATAGGAGCCCGACAACAAGGTCGCGTAATTGCCCAATCCGAACTCCCAGGTCAGCACGGGGCCACGGAAGCGCAGGAGAGAGATCATCAACACGGCTGCGAAAGGCAGCAGCGAGGAAATCACAATGCCCCAACTCACGACCGTAGCCACCAGCCGCAGTCCCGGTGTCATCGGCAGCTTCGCGGTCGCACTGCGGGCATTGGTTGAGAAGCGGCGCTTGGCGAGATAGTGCCGTTGAACGAGAAGCGCGAGCGCCGTGCAGGCAATCAGGAGCACGCTGAGCGCACCCGCAGCAGCCGGATTGGCGTCAGATTCGCCGGCGAACAGCTTGAAGATGTCGACGGCCAGGAACGGGCGGTCCTCAGCCAGCACCGCTGGCACGCCGAAATTCTCCAGCGCCTCAATGAACACCAAAATTCCCCCGGCAAGTATCGCCGGCATCACGATCGGCAGCAGCACGGTGCGGATCACATAGGACCGTGAACCGCCGAGATTGCGGGCTGCCTCCTCCATCGAGGCATCGACGGCCTGGAAGCCGGCCAGCACGGGCATGACGACGTAGGGATAGAGCGTCAACGTGAACACGATGACGATGCCGGGTAGGCCATAGATCGAGCCGATCGGGATGCCGATTCCGCGCAAGGCGCTAGTGATGACGCCGGCATGGCCGAACAGCAGCACGAGCGCGTAGGCGCTGACGAAGGAGGGCAGGACCAGCGGGAGGGAGGCAAGCGTCAGCAGCAGTGCGCGGCCCGGTATGTCGATCCGGGCAAGACAGAAGGCGAGCGGAATTCCGATCGCGCATGTGAAGGCCGTCGCGAGCGTGGCGCAAAGCAGACTATTGCCGATGCTGCCAAGGTAGTAGCGGCTCTTCACAATCGCCGCATAGTTCCCGAGCGTCAGCCCGCCCGTGCCGTCGATCCGTATGCTCGCATCCAGAACGAGCGCCAGTGGGTAGAGCAGAAAGACCGCGAGCAGCACCAGCGCCGCCAGCGCCACGATGGTGGCAAAGCGTTTCATGGCGCCGGATACGCCGTGATCTGGGCAGGATCGTAGGCAAGGGTGAGCGGAGCGCCGGGCAAGACATCAAGTACCTGGCCGCCGAGCGCTGTGATCCGAAGCTGGGTGCCGTCTGGCAACGTTGCGTGGAGACGCTGCATCGGGCCCAGAAATTCGCGTAGCGCCAGACGTGCCTGAACGAGCGGGCCGTCGGAACTGTTTCCCAGCCGCAGGGCCTCCGGCCTGAGCGACAGCAACACCGGTGCGCCCGGTGATGCAACCTCGCCTCTGACTGAGAACTCCGTTCCGGCCGCCGCGACAGGGGTGTTGCGGCCGTCGAAAGCGCCGGCGATGCCCGGCACCATATTGGTCGAACCGAGGAACTCGGCGACGAACGCAGTCTGCGGCATCCGATAGATGCGTTCGGGCGTGTCCACTTGCTCGATCTTGCCGCGACGCAAGACGGCGATGCGGTCCGAGATGGCGAGCGCCTCCTCCTGATCGTGCGTCACGTAGATCGCAGTGAGGCCGAGCGCCTGCTGGAGCTGTCGGACCTCGATTCTCATTTCGGTGCGCAGTTGCGCGTCGAGATTGGAAAGAGGCTCATCGAACAGGAGCACAGCAGGTTCGATCACGAGCGCGCGGGCGATCGCCACGCGTTGCAGCTGGCCACCGGAAAGCTGGTGTGGCGAGCGTGGACCGTAACCTGCTAGGCGCACCCGCTCGAGCGCTTTGTCGACACGCGATGCAATCTCGGCAGCCGGGACCTTCCTGGCCTTCAGCCCGTAGGCCACGTTTTCGGCGACGGTGTGGTTCGGGAAGATCGCGTAGTTCTGAAACACCATGCCGCTGTCGCGGCGATGCGCGGGCAGGGCATCGATGCGCCGGTCGTCGAAGGAAATGGATCCGGATTCGACATCGACGAAGCCGGCGATCATGCGCAGCAGCGTCGTCTTCCCGCAGCCCGAAGGCCCGAGCAGCGTGAACAGCTCGCCGTGCCTGATGTCGAGCGAAATGTTGTCGACGGCCCGCACCGCGCCGAAGGTGCGGGTCAGGCCTTCAATCCGGATCCTGGTCATGGGATCAGCGCGTGTTCTGGATCGTGGTCTTCAGCCGCGCGAGGGTGTCGCGCCGGGCTGCTTCCCATTTGGCATCGTCATAAGGCAGCACCTTGATCGCCCGGAACGGCAGCATCCCGGGTGCGACTGCCTCGAGCTCGATATCTTGACGGGCAGGTCGCCGGAAGGTCGCCTTAAGCAACATCTCCTGAACTTCTTTGCTGGCCAGGTAGTCGACCAGCCGCTTGGCGGGCTCGGGGTTGGGTCCGCCTTTCAGGACGGCCGCGCCCTCGACGCCCGCATATGTGCCCTCGGCCGGATAGGTGACGCTCACTGGCGCGCCATTATGGGCCCACAGGAAGCCGGCATATTCGAGGGTGATGCCAAGTGGATATTCGCCGCTACCGATCCCGTCGAACACCTGGGTCGAGCGGTTGAGCACCTTCGCATTGGCGAGCAGCCCGTCCATCCTCGTCCAGGCGGCGTTATCCGCGCCCCACAGCGACAGAAGTGTGGTCGCGGCGGCATATGAGAAACCGGAATTGGCCGGGTCGGTAAAAGCGAGCTTGCCCTTCCATTTCGGATCGAGGAGGTCGGCCCAGGATTTGGGCCCGCTGGCCTTGTCGATCGCCTTGGTATTCTGCCCGATTACAACGACCTGGATGTTGGTGCCCAGCCAAAGGTCGTTTGGATCGCGGAATTGGGCCGGCACGGCTTCGCGGCCCGTGGCCGGGTAAGCCTGAAGATGTGGACTCGCCAGCCGCAGCAGCGTCGCATTGACACCCCAGATCACGTCACCCTGCGGATTGGCGGACTCGGAGGCGACACGGCGTACAAGGACACCCGATCCGGTCGAGACCACGTCGACTTTGATCCCGGTCGCCTTGGCGAAGCCTTCGGCGACAAGCTTGTTCACGGTGTCGTCGTTGGCCGAATAGAGCACGACGCTCTGCTGGGCCGCGGCCAGCCCGGCCGCGAACAGCGATACCGCGAGCGCCACGACTCGGGCGAGGACGGAGGCAGGACATCTCATCATGGTTCGCCTTTATCGGTTCAGTCGTCGCTCATGTGGTGGCAGCGAGGTACACGGTGGCCGCCTTGAGCCCGGCGCCTGGTTCAATCGGCAAGCCGAGCTTCGTGAGTGAGTCTTCAAGATGCAGAAGGTCGGTCAGAATCGTCGCCGTGCTCAAAGCCCCCATCGTGCCAAACCGGATGACACGGCCAGAGAGACGGTTGCGGGCGCCTGCGATCACCGTGCGGTGATCCTGGTAGAGCTGCCGGACGATGGCTCCGCCTTCGAGCCCGTCTGGGACCTTGAAGACCACGACCGTGCTCGAGCGCGGCTCATCGCGGCAAAAATCTGCTAATCCGAGCGCCGCGCCGCCGGCGCGCAGCGCGGCTGAGAGCTTCTTGTGGCGCACGAGCACATTGGCGAAGCCTTCCTCATGCATCATCGTCAAAGCCTCTCGCAGACCATAAATAAGGCTCACCGGCGCCGTGAATGCGGTCTCGTTCTGCTCTGCGGATTTCAGCGCGCGACGGAAATCCCAATAGAAGGTCGATCGCTGCTTGTCCTGCCCGATCACGCGCCATGCCTTGGCGCTCACGCTGGCAAGTGCGAGGCCGGGCGGGCACATCAAGGCCTTTTGCGAGGCTGAGACCACGATATCGACGCCCCATTCGTCCTGCCGCATCTCGATGCCGCCAAGACCGCTGACAGAATCTGCGATCAGCAGCGTTGGCCGGTCGCGCACGAGCGCGCCGAGCGCGGCGAGATCGGCCACGATCCCGGTTGAGCTCTCATTGTGCACGGCGACGACGGCGCAATAGGTGTGCTCGCGCAACCGGGCCTCCACCGCGGCGATATCGATCGCCTGGCCCCATTCGATCGCGACCGTGTCGACCGTGATGTTCATGGCCTTGGCGATGGCGGTGAAACGCTCGCCGAACTGACCATGCTCGATCACAAGGATCCGGCTGCCGGGCCCCGCCACGTTGACGAGCGCGGCCTCCATGACGCCTGTTCCGGAACTCGCAAAGAACAGGACATGGTTTGTCGTCCCCAGGATCGGACGGATCATCTTCTCCGCCTCGCCGATCGCGGCCCGGCATTCGGGACCGCGATGGTTGACCATTGTCCGGGCCATCGCCTGCCGCACCCGCTCGGGCACCTCGGTTGGACCGGGAAGCCGAAGACGGTAACCTGTCGAGGCGATGGCGGAGGAAGTCTCTGTGGCCGTCATAGCTTGAAGTCACCGTTCTGACGCATGTAGGGAACGAGGCCACCCGCGCGCAGGATCGCCAGCATGATCGGTGGCAGAGGATCCGGGCTGAGCGTCTCGCCACTACGTTCGTTGCGGATCGCGCCGGTGCCGTCGTAGATCAGGATGTCGCCCTCACTAATCCCGGCGGTATCGCAGACGAGCGGCAGCAGGCCGTTGTTGATGGCGTTGCGGTAGTAGGTCCGCGAGAATCCTCGAGCCAGCACCGCCGGAATGCCGGCGCCGAGCACTGTCGTGACGGCGACCTCCATGGCCGAACCGCAACCGAAATTCTTGCCCGCCACCAGGATGTCTCCGGGCTGTACAGAGGCTGCGAAGGCAGGGTCGACATGCTCGAACAGGAATTGCTTCAGAACAGCGGGATCGAGGCTCTCTCGCTTGCGGGTCGAGCTGATGATCGAGTCAGTGTTGACGTCGTCGCCAACCAGTCGCGCGCGTCCCCGTAGAGCTGTCATCGCGACACCTCGCGGGGATCAGTCACCGCGCCGCGTGTTGCCGTGGCTGCGCAGGCAGCCGGGGAGGCGAGGTAGATCGATGCCTTGGCGTTACCCATGCGACCCTTGAAGTTGCGGTTGGCCGTCGAGATCACTGAAACTCCGTCTGCCGGGATCACCCCGCAGGTCCCGCAGCAGGAGCCGCAACCCGGCTCGACCACCGTCGCGCCGAAGCCGACCAGGGCGTCGAGCGTGCCGTCGGCCGCCATGGCGTCGCGGACCTCGCGCGATGCCGGCGTGACCACGAGCTGGACGCCGGGCGCGACGCCTCCACCCGCCTCGAGCACGGCACGGGCCTGATGGAAATCGCGTAGCCTGCCGCCCGTGCAGGTGCCGAGATAGACCATCTGCACCGGCGTGCCGGCCGCATTCTCGAGTGGCACGACCTGATCCACCAGATGCGGCAATGCGATCTGCGGCGGGAGTGCGTCGAGCGCGATCTCCACGGTCCGGCTGTAGCTGGCATCCGGATCCGGTGCGATCGGTTCGAAGGCTTGGCTGGTGCGACCTTCCAGATACGCGACGGTCTCTTCATCGGCCGGGAAGATGCCGGTCTTCGCCCCCATCTCGACGGCAAGATTGCTCAGGACGAGGCGGTCCTCCAGCGTGAGCGTGGCGAGGCCGGGCCCCGCGAATTCGAGCGCCTGATAGGCCGCACCGTCGGCGCCGAGTCGGCCCGCGAGCGCCAGCGCGATATCCTTCGCATAGACGCCGCTCGGCAGTTCTCCGGTCAGAACGACGCGGATCGAGTCCGGGACGCGCAACCACATCCGGCCGCACAGCATGATTGCGGCAAGGTCGGACGAGCCGATCCCGGTCGCAAAACAATTCAGCGCCCCGTATGTCACGGCGTGGCTGTCGGCTCCAACGACCAGGCTGCCCGGCAGCGCGCGGCCGGTCTCGACGATGAGCTGGTGGCCGATTCCTTCGCCGGCCTCATGCAGGGTGACGCCGAAGCGTTTGGCGAAGTCTTGCATCACGCGATGCAGTTCGATCGTTTGCGGGCTCGCGGGCGGCACGTAATGGTCGAGCGCAAAGACCAATCGCGCAGAATCGTGCACGTTCTTCCCGCCCATCGCCTTGAAATAATCGAGCGCCATCGGGACTGAACCGTCGGTACCGAGCGCGCAATCGACCTCGCAGACCACGAGGTCCCCGGCCTGCGCATCCTGCCCGGATTTCCGAGCGAGGATCTTCTCGGAGATTGTACGCCCGGCCATCGTTAAACCTCAGGCATCTCGCAGCCGAGACGGCGGAGCGAGGCGTCGACCCAGCTGCGATCGAGCGTACCGGCTTCGATCGCCGCCATCTGCTTGGTCTCGGCAGCCTGCTTGGTTTCGGCGGCCTCGATCACCGCCCGGCAATCGTCGACGGCGACCGCGAGGACGCCGTCGTCGTCGCCCAACACCAAATCGCCGGGTTGTATGACCATGCCGCCGATCGCGATCGGCCCGTTGATCTCGCCCGGACCGTCCTTGTACGGACCGCGATGGGTGACACCCGCTGCGAATACGGGCAGCGGGTTCGCCCGGATCGCAGCCGCATCGCGGATCGCGCCATGGATGACGATGCCGGCGACGCCGCGCCGGGCCGCCTGCGCGAGCATCATCTCTCCGAAGATTGCGTTGCTGAGGTCGCCAGCCGCATCGACCACGATGACGTCGCCGGCAACTGCCATGTCGAGCGCCTTGTGAACCATCAGATTGTCGCCGGGGCGGGTCTTCACGGTCAGAGCGGGACCAGCCATGCCACCGGCCGCATGCATCGGCCGCAGCGTCGCGCCGCCCGAGGCCATACGTGACATCACATCACTAATATTGGCGACCGGAAGGGCGCGAGCCCGCTTGATCCATTCGTCCGCGACAGCGCGCTTGCGGGAATGGATCCTGAACCCTACGGCCATACCGAACCCCCATTGAAAATGGAACGCCGTTACGCATAGTGTAATGGTGATGCGCCGAGGTCAACCCAGAATCGGCGGAACAGGGGATTTCGATGCCGAAGACGCAGGGGGTCGCCACCGTGCAACGCGCACTGGCGATCCTGGATACCTTCGCTGGAGCCGGCTCGCGCAGCCTGGCCGACATCGCCAAGATCACGGGTTTGGCGAAACCAACGGTGATGCGTTCGCTGGTATCATTGGACGAAGCCGGCTACGTCGTCCGCCTCAGCGACGGCCGCTACGCACTTGGTGCGAAGACTTTCCAGCTCGGCACCACCTATCGGGCCAATTTCAATCTCGAACAGCATGTGCTGCCGGTGCTTCAGCGGCTAAGCCAGCAGACGTTGGAGAGCAGCGCGTTTCACGTGCGCGAACGCGACAGCCGGCTCTGCCTGTTTCGGGTGGATTCGCCGCAACTAGTACGCGACGTCGCGCGGCTCACAAATCTCGCGCCGCTTGATTTGACCTCGACAGGACAAGTGCTGAGGATGGCCCGTTGGGCGGACCGGGTAGATGACGGCGTGCAAATTTTCGTCAGCTCCGGAATTTACGACGCCGTGACGGCCTCTCTCTCCACCGCTGTCTTCGGCCACGACAGAGCACTGGTGGGGGCCATGACGGTCAGCGGCCCCGTCGAACGCATACGTCGCGCCGATCTCGGGGCGTTGGCGGCCCGGCTTACCGACGCCTCGCATCAGCTGTCGCTTGTGCTCGGCGCGCCACTGCCCCGGGAGGTCGGCGCGCCGCGCATCATCAGCTTGCCATCGGCGGAAACCGGCTCTCCCTGAACCTCCACCAATTTGAGCTGTTTGGCGGAGCTTGCCCGAGCTGGGTGGTGATGGATTGGAGTGAGAGTTCACGTGTTTCAATCGACTAGAGGGCGTCGTGTGCACGATGTGTGCATCAGGAGATCAACAAAAATCTATAGTCGGCCAATACAGGCAGCGGCCTCAAAGCTCGTTTCGGTGTCATGGAAAATGACGTGGTTTCGGCTCGATTTCCTATCCGGCTCGGAAGTCGAAATACGGTCTGACCTCGCGCAGTTGATCGAGCAGGGCAGATCGATGAGCGGGGTCGAGATCGCCGCCATTCATCATGAGCGATTGGAAGTTCAGGGGCAGCCTGGTTGCATTGTTGGGGGGATCGACTGCTGCTCATCCGCAATGCTCGTGCCGATCCCGAACGATCGCCAAGACGAGTGAATACGGCGCCGATCCGACCGTGCCATTGAGCATCCTGCGCTTCACCGCCGTGTTCGATTTCAGCGGCAGCCCGACGAACTACGCTGTCGATGGCCATGGCAACGGATCGAATGCCCCTGAGCAAGCAACTGGCTGGTCCGAGGACGTGCCGCCCGGCGTTTTCAATCGACAACGGATTGACACAGGCGCCGTCCGCCACTCGATGATATCTGTGCATCAAAGTCGGTGATGGGACGCCAAAGCGCGAGGTGACCTCAATACGCTGCCATCCTCATTGAGCGGCTAACGATGCGAGGCCATCAGCCGTCCCGCAACGGGCAGGCGCGCGACCAGAATGGAGCCGGTTTCCGACTCCGTGATGTAGAGGTTTTTGTTGTCGGGACCACCATAGGCCACATTGGTCGTGGCGAGGCCCTTGCAGGAGCGGATTCGATAGAGTGGCTCGCCCAGGCGACTGAATATCCAAGCGGTGCCGAGGCCGGCGTGAGCGATGGCAAGATTGTCTTGCTCGTCCATCGCCAGGCCGTCGGGGCCGCCCAGGCTTCCGGACAACTGGAGGAATATGCCGACCTTCGATGCCGTGCCGTCCGGCATCAGCGGTATCCGCCAGATCGCATTGCCGCGCGTTGCGGCGACATACAAGATGTGTTCGCTGCCATTGAGCACCAACCCATTCGGGCTCGGCACGTTGCCGACGATCAAGTCGAGCGTTCCGTCGACGCGCAGACGATAGACGCGACCGGTCGGGTCGTGCATGCCGGTCTGCCCCTGGTCCGTAAAATAGATGTCGCCATTGCTGGAAAACACCAGGTCGTTGACGCCCTTGAAGCGCTCCGACCAGCGCCGGTCCAGCACGTTGGTGACTTTGCCGCTATCCGGCTCGAGCATCATGAGCCCGTGGCGATAGTCCGTGATGAATATCCGACCATCGCGTGCGATCTTCAAGCCGTTCGGCTCGCCGTCATATTCTGCGACCAGCGTGAACTCGCCGGCCGGGGAAATGCGGAAGACCCGGCCATACGGAATGTCGACGATATAGAGATTGCCGTTGCGATCGAAAGACGGTCCCTCGATGAAGGAATCAGTCGGAAGTCCCCGGCGGTTCACGACTGCCCAGGCGTTGTCAGGGTCCTTGCGACGAAACTTGTCCGGTAGGCAGGCGAAGACTTCGGTCTGGATTACTTCCGGTGCTGCGTACATCTATTCATCTCGTCAAGGGACAACAGCGGCCTGCGAAGGCAGCCACATCGCGATTTCAGGGAAGATCACCAGCAGACCGAGCAGCACGAACATGATCAAATGGAACGGAATCGTGCCCGTGACGACGTCGCTCAGCTTGCCGGTCCAGATGCTCTGGATCACGAAAAGGTTGATGCCGATGGGAGGCGAGATCTGGCCCATCTCGATGAAGAGCACGAGGATGACGCCGAACCAGATCGGGTCGATGCCGTATTGGACCAGAACGGGATAGAGAAGGGGCACCGTCACCACGATCATGCCGAGACTTTCGACCAGGCAGCCCAGCACCGTATAGAGCACGAACAGAGCGAAGAAGAATTCGAGCTTCGAGAGCTTCAGATCGACCAGGAACTGGGTGATCTGCTCGCCGACGCCGGCATAGCTGATGGCGTAAGAGAACAGGAAGGCGGCATAGACGATGAACAGGATGTTGCCGCACACGCGCACGGTGGTCTGTAATGCGCGCCAGAGAATTGCGACGCTGAAGTCACCCCAGAACATCGCGATGATCATCGCCAGCACACAGCCGACGGCAGCGGCTTCAGTCGGCGTGACCAAGCCGGAATAGATGCTCCCGATCGTGCCGCCGATCAGCACCATGAACGGAATGACGTCGAGCAAGGCCGACAGCAGTTCGCGGACCGATCGGGCGCCGGTTTCAGCGGGTGCGATCCCCGGCTTGAACCAGGCGTGCAGGGCAATGTAAGTCATGAACATCGCGGTCAGCAGCAGGCCCGGCATGACGCCGGCCATGAACAGCTTGGCGACCGAGGTCTCCGTGAAGGTGCCATAGACGATCATGGCAATACTCGGCGGGATCAGGATGCCGAGCGTGCCCCCTGCGGCCAGAGAGCCGGCAGATAAGCGGGGGCTGTATTTGCGCTTCCGAAGTTCCGGCAGCGCGACGCGTCCGATCGATGCAGCCGTGACGACACTTGAGCCGCTGATGGCGGCAAAGATCGCACATCCCGCGATGTTGGTTTGCAGCAAGCCCCCAGGAATCCACGAGACCAGCTTCGACAGGCCGTGATAGACCCGCAGGCTCAACCGGCTCTCCTGCAGGATCTCGGCCATCAGGATGAACAGCGGGATGGCGCTCAGCGTAAAGCTGTTCATGCTGCCCCAGCTGACGAGGCCGATGCCTTTCAGCCCGGGCAAACCGGCGTGCAGCAGCAGATAAATGACGGAAGGTACGGTGATTGCGAACGGGATCGTCATGCCAACGCAAAGCAGGCCGACGAAAATCGCAAGGACAAGGATCAGTTCGACGCCGGGAGTCATCGCTGCGTGCTCCCTTGAAGGTGGCGGATTTTCACGAGAATGGTGCGGACCAGGGCGAAGCACAGGAGCAGCATGCCGAGCGCCATCGTGGTCTGCGGCAACCACAGCGGCGTTTGCAGCGGCGTGGGAGCCACGTCCTCGGAGCGCCAGGAGTTCATCACGAGGCGCCCCAGTTGCCAGGTGACGAAAGCGGTGGCGATCAGCGACATCAGGTCAAAGATGATCTGCGAAACGATCCGTGCGGACTGTCCAAGCCGGGCCTGGATCAGCTCAACCCGGTGAAACGCGCCATGCGCTTCGGCAACCGACATGCTGAGGAAGGTGGTCGCGACTAGAAGATACCCGCCGATCTCATCGGTTATCTGAAGCGATGTCGAAAATACGTTGCGCGCGATCGCTTCCGCTCCGATCAGGATGATCATGGCAACCAGAAACAGGGCGCAGATCGCCTCGGACGCATTCTCGACCGGGCCCGGGCCCGATGACACGTTGTCGATGAAGTGGACGGCGCCGTCAGGCGCCACGTCCTTGATCTCGATGCCGCCGGCCATGATTGATTACCGGCCGAGAGCCGCACGAACCTGTTTGAGCGCTGCCGCGGCATCCGGGCCCTTCGACTTTGCCCATTCATCCCAGAATGCCGAGATCACCTTGGTGCCGGCGTCAATATCGCCGGGCTGTTCCGGCGTGACGGTCATCCCGCCCTCGGCAAACTTCTTGCTGAGACCGTCTTCCTCGTCCGCCATGGCCTTGGTGATCAGCGGCATGTTGTCTGTGATCGCCTTGCGGACCTTGGCCTGGATCTCCGGTGACAGCTTGTTGAAGCGATCCTTGTTCACGATGATGACGGAATTGAAGTAGTTGATGCCCAGCCGATAGTTGAATTTCAGCAGGTCCTTCCAGGTGTTTCCGCCGCCGGTGTTGGCGGTGAGCACGCCGTCGACGATGCTGCGATCCAGCGCCGAGGGGACTTCCGGCGCGCCAAGCGTGACCGGCACGCCGCCGAGCCGCTTGATGAATTCGCCCTGCTCGGGCGAGGTCACGCGGATCTTCTGCCCTTTGATGTCTGCGAGCGAGATCAGCTTCTTGCTCGAGAATGCGACCTGGTAAGGATAAAGGTACTGCCCGAGCACCAGCACGCCTTTTTTCTCGAAGGCCTTTTCCAGGTACGGCGCCATGATGTCGGCGGCTTTCCTGTATTCATCAAGCGAGCGGATCAGCAGCGGCAATCGCAGGACGCCGCCAATCGGCACGTTGCCGAGAAAGTATCCGTCGTCGCCCATCTGCACGACGTCGTCGCTGACCGCCTGGGTGATGGTCGTGGTGTTGATCGGAAGCGATCCGCCGAGGTGCAGCCGGATCGTCAGCTCGCCGGCGGTATCCTTCTCGATCTGCTCGATGATGGCGTTCATGCCCTTGGCCGCTGCAACCGTCGCCACGGGATTGTAGATGTAGAGATCCCATTTCTCGGCGGCGGAGGCCGGGGCGGTCTTTGCAAGGCCCGCCAGTGCAATGGCCCCTACAATTGCATGCGCAAATCCGCGGCGGCTCGTCGGCATCATCGTTCGCTCCCGGTCGTTTATTGTCGTTGAGCAAAACTATGTTTGATCGCGGCCCGGCCAGCAAGTGAACGAACGGTCATAATCAATCGCATATGTGATAAATGCCTGGATCACGCCGAAGCGTATTGATCGTTCTGCGATCACGTAGAAGTTGGACATCCCGCGTGGCGTGCCGGTAGACGCGGCCAACTGAATGAGAGAGTTTCGGGATGGACACGACCCCTGCAGATGGCCCGTTGGGCGGAATCCGCGTCATCGACCTGACCAATGTGATCATGGGGCCGTTTGCGACCCACATCATGGCCGATCTCGGTGCGGACGTGATCAAGATCGAGAGCGAGGAAGGCGATTCCTTTCGCACCTACCGTCCCAATCGCAGCGAGGGCATGGCCGGCGGCTTTCTCCATCTCAACCGCAACAAGCGTAGCGTCGTGCTTGACTTGAAGCAGCCATCGGGAATGGCTGCACTGCACAAGCTGATTGCGACGGCCGATGTCTTCGTGCACTCGCTCCGTCCCAGGGCGATCGATAAGCTCGGACTTGGCTATCAGGCGGTTCGTGTGATCAAGCCGGATATCATTTATTGCGGCGCTTACGGTTTCAGCGAGAAGGGACCTTATCGCGACAAGGCCGCTTATGACGACATCATCCAGGCGGGCTCCGGCCTTGCCGCGCTGCACCTTGCCGCGCGAGGCGAGCCGGCATTCATGCCGACCGTGCTGTGCGACAAGCTATCGGGGCAGGCAGTCGCCTATTCGGTGATGGCGGCCTTGTTCCAGCGTGAGCGCGGCGGCGGCGGCCAGGCCATCGAGGTGCCGATGTTCGAGACCACGGCGGAATTCGCCTATATCGAGCATCTGCTCGGCTTTGCCTTCGAGCCCTCGCTTGGAAGTCCCGGCTATAGCCGTGTCGTCAGCCCGCGGCGGAAGCCGTTTCGGACCGGCGACGGTTACATGTGCATCCTTCCCTACTCGGATCGGAACTGGCGCGATTTCTTCGATTTTATCGGGCGTCCCGAGCTGAAATCGGACGTCCGTTTCTTCCCGCTGGTCGAGCGGGCGTCTCATCTGGAGACGCTTTACGAGATTATCGAACAAGAGGCTCCCAGGCGCTCCACCGCCGCATGGGTTGCGTTTTGCGATGACGTCAGCATTCCCTGCATGCCTGTGCTCGGCCTCGCCGACTTGCCCGATGACGAGCACATGAGGGCCGTCGGAATGTTCGCGCGCGCCGAACATCCGTCGGAAGGCGCGTACAAATCGATCCGGGCACCGGTGTCCTTTAGCTCAGCACCGTTCCGCCTTCGCCGGCATGCGCCTCGCCTGGGCGAGCATACGGCCGAGATCCTGGCAGAGATCCGAATGGACGCTGCGCAGGCGTCCGCCAACAGCGTCAGGAGCAAGTGAGACGCCAGGCGCGTTGCGCTAAGCGAGATAATCTGAAGGAGGTTCAATTGCGCGCATTTCGGTTCGAATCCCTGACGCTTCCGCCGGAAGCCGATGCGATGCGGCGCAAGGTTCGCGTGTTCCTTGAGGATGAACGGGCCAATCGACGCTATGCCGCACACCGGACGTCGTGGTCCACATTCGATCCGGAATTCAGCCGGCGCGCAGCGAAGGCGGGCTTCATCGGCATGACCTGGCCGAGGCAATATGGCGGCGGCGAGTATTCCAACCTCGAGCGTTTCGTCGTCGCCGAGGAGATGCTGGCAGCCGGGGCACCAGGCGGAGCACACTGGATCGCCGATCGGCAGTCGGGTCCTCAGATCCTCAAGCATGGCAGCGAACGTGCGAAGGAATTGATCCTGCCCAGAATCGCGTCGGGCGAGTGCTATTTCGGCATTGGCATGAGCGAGCCCGACTCCGGCTCGGACCTCGCGGCCGCTCGAACCAGGGCAGATCGGGTCGAAGACGGCTGGGTAATCAACGGCGCCAAGATCTGGACATCGAACGCACACCGCGTCCACTACCTGATTGTGCTGGTCCGCACCGAGCCAACCGGCCAGGATCGCCATGCCGGCTTGTCCCAGTTCATCGTGGATACGACGTCGAAGGGTATCGAGATCAGGCCGATCATGAACCTGTCGGGCGGACACGAGTTCAACGAGGTTTTCTTCAAGGACTGCTTCGTTCCGGACGACATGATGATCGGTAAGCCGGGTGAAGGCTGGACGCGTGTCACCGGCGAGTTGGCGTTCGAACGGGCCGGTCCGGACCGCTTCATGTCCGATATCCGCCTGCTCGTCGAACTGATCAACAAGGTGGGACACGAACCGAATGAACGCCAGGCCGTCGAGATCGGTCGGCTGGCGGTTCACTTCGCTACGCTGCGGCGAATGTCGTCCTCGATCGCCGGGCTTCTGGAGCAGGGCGGGAGCCCGGTCACGGAAGCCGCGCTTGTCAAGGACGTCGGCACGGCATTCGAACGCGAGGTCCCGGAGATCGTGCGGAAGCTCCTGCCGATGGAGGCGAGCCTCGACGATGAGGACGAATACTCGCAAGGACTGGCGCACGTGCTGCTACACGCCCCGTCCTTCACCATTCGGGGGGGAACGCCGGAAATCCTGCGCGGGATGATTGCCCGCAGTCTCGGATTGCGGTGAGAAGGAGCGCGTCATGGAAGACATGTCAGCTATCGTACTCGAGCAGGCAGACCGCCTGTTTCAGCAACATATCGACAAGCAGATCCTGCTGGAGGCCGATGCAGGTCATTGGCCGGGGTCGCTGTGGGGCGCTCTGGACGATGCCGGCCTGCCACTCGCCCTCGTGCCGGATGCGAAGGGCGGGGGCGGACTGGCTTCGAGCGTGGCTGCGAGCCTGATCCGTAGGTCCGCATTTCATTCGGTGCCGCTGCCGCTCGCGGAAACCATCATGGCCAATGCTCTGTGGACGGATGCCGGCGGGGAGGTCATCAAAGGAGCCGTGACGCTTGCGCCGGTCAATCCGCTGGATCGCATCACGCTCGTAGCGGGCGCCAGGGGCGCGACACTCCATGGCACCGCGCGCCACGTTCCATGGGGCAAGCAGGCGTTGCACGCGCTGGTATTCGCTCGCGACGCATCCGGAAAGGCGTTCCTCTGCCGCGTGCCCACCGCAAAGATCAACTCGACCAAGGCGCGACGGAACGTCGCTTGCGAGCCACGCGAAGACATCGACTTCGACGGCTTGCACCTTTCATCGAACGACGTGTCGCCGGCATCCTCCTGCCTCGCCGCAGAGGGTTTGATGCCATTCGGCGCGGCCATCCGGGTGCAACAAATGATCGGAGGGATGGAGCGCTGCATGGACTATGCTTTGGCCTATGCCAATGAACGTGTCCAGTTTGGCCGTCCGATCAGCAAGTTCCAGGCCGTTCAGCACATGTTGGCGATTGCTGCCGGGCATTTCGCGGCAGCGTCCGCGGCGGCGACGCGCTCTCCGAGGTACCGCTGCTCGGCGACAATGCGTTTGCCGTGGCGATCGCAAAGTCCCGTTGCGGCGAGGCCGCCGGACAGGTTGCCGCCATATGCCATCAGGTGCACGGCGCCATGGGATTTACGCAGGAGCACCCGCTGCATTATGCCACTCGCCGGTTGTGGTCATGGCGCGACGAATGGGGCGCCGAACCGTGGTGGCAGGAAAAAATTGGCCGGGTAATCTGCGCGCGCGGCGGAGAAGGCTTCTGGCCGCTGCTGGTCGACCGGCAGGAAGCTGTCGGCGCCGCGCCTAGGCCGACGGAGCTGGCCGGAGATAGCGCTGCACGACATCATTGAGCAGTGCGACGATCTCGGCTCGACGTCGTGTCATGTCCTGCAGAGGACCTGACACTGCAACGGCGAGCGCTCTGTTCCATCCGTCGATGCCTTCGGGCAGGGGAATGGCAATCGACCCTGCGCCCGGCGTCACCAGTCCTGCCGAGAAGAAGTAGCCATCACGCCGCGTGCGACCGACATTCTCGACCACCTGATTGGTGTCGATACGCGGAATGCCGAGCGCTGCTTCCGCGTTCGTGCGCGTGCAGAGGCCGCGGATCTCTCTGTCGTTACATGCAGTCAGCAGCGAAAAGCCGGTCGCCGACCAGACCACCAGCCGCCGGGATCCCGGCGGAACGTGGAAGCGCATCGCGGACCTCGCCTGCAGCACGTGGATATACTGCGCGAAGATGCCGTTGCGCGCGGCGATGATCACCGTGTCGCCGGTCTTGTGGGACAGCTCTTCAAGCATCCTGATCAGGCTGCCGTTTCTGACCGGGCCCTTGTCCAGCCAGGTCCCGAGCAGGGTGACACGCGGTGAGGGCAGGAAGCTGCGGCTCTCCGGCAAATAGTCCATGTAACCTAGCTCGACCAGGCAGTTGAGGAGGATGGAGGTCGATGATTGCGGAAACGCAAGGCGTTCGGCCACTTCGGCAACCCGCGCGTCGCGCTGAATTTCGTCGAAGAACTCAAGAATCCGAAGCACGCGTCCCGCCGACTTGACCGAGCCCGCTGCGGGAGGGCCATAGCTCGTGGCTTCCGTGATTTGACTGTCTGCGGAGATTTTGGTTCTTCGTGTGGGCATTGTACGACGACTGATCCTGCTATTTTCGCAGACGCCTGGTCTTCTCTTGTTCAGATGTCCGCGTCGTCCCGCTGCGCATTTTCAAGGCGATCCCCAATTCGCTGGCCGCATCGCGCACTACAGACAATATCTGCTGGGCGTCGCGTGAAATCAGTTCGGACAGACCGCCGATTCCAAGTCCGATAGGTTGCTCAAGCGGTCCGCGCGGCATCGCAACGCAGACAATGCCGGCGCCGAGCGAGATCCGCCCCAGCGAAATCGCAAACCCGGTCCGTCGGATTTGCTTCAGCTCTTCCATAATTTCGGGAAGCGGCGAGACGAATGGATTCGCATTCCATAGATTGGAAACGTCGGAGGGGCGGATGCCTTGTGCTCCTTCGTCCTTGACGCGTCGTTTCGTCTGTTGCCAAAGCTCCTCGACCGTCTGGTCTGGCATCTCCGAGAGCAGCAGTCGCCCCATGCCGGCTTCCATCAGTGGCAGCCGCGATCCCACCGGGATGTCGAGGCGCATCGCGTGACGACCGGGAATCACGTCGATGTAGCGCACACACAGATCAGACGGGACGCCGAGCAGGATCGTCTGGCTGGTGCGTTCACCAACCGCGACCATCAGCGATCTAACGTCCGCGCGCGAGACGCTCGGCTCGACCCAGTTGCCCAACGCCGCCACCCGGCTGCTGGGAAGGATTCCCCGACTATCATGATCAACGACGAGATAACCGGCATTGATCATGCTCTGTACGATCGTCGACGTGCTCGACTGGGGAAATGCGAGACTTGCCGACAGTTCCGCGATGGTCACGGCCCGCTGTCTGGAATCGATGTACTCCAGAATCTGCAACGTGCGCAGTGACGACTTCACACTGATTCCCAAGGACTTGCCGGATCGTGATCGTGGCATGTTTCCTCCATTTAATCATATATATGATATTAAATATCTTATTGACGATCAAGACAATCTGCGTTGTTCTCTCGGCGAAAACAAATGCGAAGGAAACGCGATGGAAGGCTTGCCGAACACCATGTGGCAGCCGGCGGTCGAGGTCGGGTTCGTGGACGAGGTGCGGCGGTTCGTGAAGCACCGCATCGTGCCGCTGGCCAATGAGATCGACGCCAAGGACCTGTACCCAGCCGAGATCGTTCGCGATCTTGCAAAGCTTGGCTGCAACGCGATCTCGCTGCCAAAGAAATTCGGCGGCCGCGAGCTGGGCTACGCCCATAGCGTAGCCGCCTGCGAGGAGATCGGCTACGGAAGCGCCGCCGTCGCGATCTGTCTGATCACGATCTTCCAGGCGCAGACGATGCTAAACACGTTCGGCTCGGAGAGCCTCAAACAGCGCTATCTGCCGCAATTCGCGGAGGGGCTGATCGCTTCCTACGCCCTGACTGAAGCCTCGCATGGCAGCGATATTCGCAGGCTCGATACCAAGGCGCACAGGGACGGCGACGCCTGGGTTCTGAACGGCGAGAAGTCGTTTATCACGTCCGGCTCACGCGCCGAAGTGTTTGTGATCCTTGCACAGACAGATATCGGCGTATCAGTCTTTGTCGTCCCGCGCGAATGCGCCGGGGTCTCTACATATGTCGGAGAGAACTCCGCAACCTTCGGTCTGCGCAACGGCCCGCATGTCAACGTTCGGCTGCAGGACGTGCGGCTTCCGCTGGATCACCTGGTCGGGCAGGAGGGCAAAGGCGTCCGGCAGGCGGTGACGACGCTCGACTATTCGCGCACACTTGCCGCGGGCATTTCGGTCGGTATTGCAAGGGCCGCGTTTGACGCAGCCCTTGTGTTCGCGCGCGATCGCACCGCGTTCGACCAGAAGGTTGTCAATTTTCAGGGTATCCAATGGTACTTCGCGGACATGCTGGCGAAGATCGATGCCGCGCGCCTGTTGGTTTACGAGGCGGCGCGGGCGCTGGACAACCATGACGACGTCATCCGTCGGGCCAGTGCCGCGAAGCTGTTCGCTTCGGAGGTAGCAACCGAGGTCGCGGCGCGCTGCGTCCAGATCTGCGGCGCCTACGGCACGATGGTGAACGCGCCGTTCGGCCGCTTCATGCGCGATGCCAAGACCTATGAGATAGGCGGCGGCTCCTCCGAAGTGCTGAAGAACGCCTTGGCCAAGTGTGTCGTCAGCTACGCGGCCGAGCTATGATCCTGGAACGCCTGGCACACTGGGCATCAGTCACGCCACAAAAGCCGTTTGTGGTCACTGCGGAGCGATCGTATTCGTTTGCGGAAATCCATTCGCTATCGCTCAGATGCGCGCGACTGCTGCAAGGGCGCAGCATCGGAAAGGGCGATCATGTTGCTCTTATCTCGGGGAACTCCGCCGCGTTCCTGGTCGCGTGGTTCGGTATCAATGCGGCCGGTGCCGTTGCCGTGTGCCTGAACGACCAGTTGAAGGGCGACAGCATCGACTATCTGGTGGCGCAATCCGATTCCAGGCTGATCATGGCCGATGAGAATTGGCTGGGCTCGAGGCGTGGTGATCTTCGTGACGGCCGGGCCGAGCTTCCCGTTGTCGCGATCGACGACGAAAAGTTTCTTCTGGAGCTTGCCGCTCTTCCCGAGAGCGAGGTCGCCGACATCGCGCCGCATGATGCCTGTACGATCCTGTATACGTCGGGAACGACCGGGCGTCCGAAGGGCGTGATATGTGCGCATGGCGGTTACGCGGCGACTGGAGTGCAGTCGGCCCGCATCCTCGAACTGACCGCGGAGGACCGCATCTTCGTCTATCTGCCGCTATATCACACGAATCCACAGACCTATGCGGTTATGTCGGCGTTGACGGTGGGCGCATCGCTCGGCCTGCGGCGGCGGTTTTCGGCGACTTCGTTCTTCGAGGATGCGAAGGCCGTGGAGGCGACCGGTTGCACGTTCGTCGGCACGGTACTCGCGATCCTGGCGGCACGCTATTCCGTACCGATGCGCGACCACATGATGCGCTTTACGATCGGAGGCGGTACGACAGCCGAACTCGCCCGCACCATCGAGGACCGCTTCGGTTTCAAGGTGCACGAACTCTACGGCATGACCGAGGTCGGAGGTTGGGTATCCGGAAGTACGGCTGGGGACCACAAGCTCGGCGCCAACGGCCGGGTGCGGCCGGACATGCAGGTCCAGATCGTCGACCCGGATGACAATCCGCTCCCGACCGGCGAGCGCGGCGAGATAGTGGTTCGGCCGCTCGAACCGAACCGAATCCTGCTCGGTTACTACAACAAGCCGGACGAGTTAGCGAAGGCGAGCCGGAACTTCTGGTTTCACACCGGCGATGTCGGCAGCTTCGATTCCGACGGATATCTATATTTTCATGGACGTACGAAAGAGCTCATTCGGCGTGGTGGAGAGATGATCTCGCCGCAGGAGCTCGAGGGCCGTTTGCTGAAGCTGCCCGGGGTCCGGGATTGCGCGATCGTAGGCGTTGCGGATCCCATCATGGGCGAAGAGGTCAAGGCGGTAGTCGTGACGGACTGCGATTTCGATCTGCGCGACGTGCGCGGGCGGCTTGCCGATCAGGTGCCGACATACATGCTGCCTCGGTTCGTCGAGCGAGTTCTCGCGATACCGCGCACCCAGACAGAGAAGATTCTGCGTCGCGAACTCCAATACATCGATGATCGGGTCACCGATCTCACCAATAATGAAAACAGGAGGAATTTGAAATGAAAGGGCTTGCGAGGGTACTTGGTGTACTGGCTTGCTGTCTGGCGACCGGTGCCTGGGCCGGAGACAAATCGGGGACGGTGAAGATCGGTGTCCTGACCGACATGACCGGGGTGTTCTCCGATCTGACCGGAAATGGATCGGTCGAGGCAGCCAAGATGGCGATCGAGAAGTTTGGCGGCAAGGTCAACGGCCGTCCGGTCGAACTCGTGTTTGCCGACCACCAGAACAAGGCCGACGTCGGCCTTGGTATCCTGCGTCGCTGGTATCAGGTCGACGACGTCGATGCGGTATTCGACTTCGCCAACTCGGCCGTCGCACTCGGCGCCGTCGAGATCACGAAGGAATTCGACCGGGTGATGGTTCCGTCTGGCGTCGGCGCGACCGACCTGACCGGCTCCAAGTGCTCGCCCAACACGATCCACTGGACCTGGGACTCCTATGGAAACGCCAATGCGCTGGTCAAGAGTGTGATGCATCAGGGCGGAAAGAAGTGGTTCTTCGTCACGGTCGACTATGCGTTCGGGCACAGCCTTGAGGAGAACGTCACGAAGTTCGTCAAGGCAGCTGGTGGTACCGTGCTGGGCTCCGTGCGTCATCCGCTCAACACGTCGGACTTCAGCTCTTATCTTCTTACGGCGCAGTCGTCCGGTGCGGACGTCATCGTGCTGGCCAGCGGCGGAGCCGATCTCTCGAACGCGATCAAGCAGGCACGCGAGTTCGGGATCACGTCGGACAAGTACAAGATTGTCGCGCCGCAGTTCAATCTTGCCGTCGTACACGCGGCGGGCCTTGACGCTACGCAGGGTCTGCTCGCCGCTGGCAGCATGAACTGGACCAAGGACGAGACGACGCGAGCCTTCGCGACCGAGCTCGCCAAGCGCAACAAGGGGATTCACCCCGATGCGCTTCAGGGCGGCGTTTACTCCTCGGTGCTGGCCTATCTCGGCGCCGTCGAGAAAGTCGGCAGCACCGATGGCCGCAAGGTGGTCGAATATCTGAAATCGGTCCCGGTCAAGGACCCGCTGCTTGGCGATGGCGTGGTCCGCGCCGATGGACGTATGACGCATCCGGTGCAGATCTTCCAGGTCAAGTCGCCAAAGGAATCGAAGGAGCCATGGGATTACTTCCGGACCATCGATACGATCCCCGGCGACCAGGCGTTCCGGCCGCTGAATGAAAGCGAATGCCCGCTCGTCAAAGCGTCACGATGACCGGCACACCCTCGATTGCACTCGTCGGTCTCGGTGAGGTCGGCACCAGCTTTGCGAGCGCATTGCTCGATCGCGGTGTCGAGCTGAAGGTTGCCTCGCGTGCATCGCCGCGCGCGACGGCCTCGGCGAAGAAGCTCGGCATCGACGTCGACGAGGATGTCGCGCGCGCGGCGAGCACGGCCGACGTCGTGCTGCTGACGATCACCGGCGATGGGCTGCGCGACGTGGTCAAAACAATCGCACCGGTACTACGGGAGCAGGCGATCCTTGCCGACCTGACCGCCGCCGATCCGCCACAGGTGATTGCGGCCGCCGAAATGCTCGGTGCGAACCGTGCGCGGTTCGTCGATGTGGCGATCATGGGCGCCGTCAGCCTGCACGGCATCCGGACGCCCTTGCTGGCGTCAGGGGAGAAGGCAACGGACTTCGCGGAGGCGATGAATGCGCTCGGCTTTTCCGTATCGGCCCGCGACGGCTCCGCGGTTGGCGATGCATCGAGCCTGAAGCTGCTCCGGAGCCTGTTTGCCAAAGGCCTCGATGCGCTGGTCGTGGAGTCGATGCTGGCCGCGGAGGCACTCGGCTTGCGTCAGGACCTGATCGAACTGCTCGGCGATTTCGATCAGCGTCCATTGCGCGACCACATCGACATGTATCTGAGGACGCATCCTCCCCACGCCGGCCGGCGGCTGGTGGAGATGGAGCTGGCGGAAACGCAGTTGAAGTCGCTCGGGCTCAGGAGCCTGACCACCCGCGCGACCATCGATCGCTATCGCCACACAACGGACCTGGTCCGGCAGGGTGGGGCGATGACGGGGCTGGATGCTCCAGCGGCCCTGCAATGGCTTCTGGCCGCCGAACGAGCCAGCACACATAAGAACAAGAGCTGAAGGACATTCGCCGATGGATTCGGAGGAGATGGATGCGAAGGAGCGGCTGGTCTACGTCACGCCCGCGCTTTTGAAGAGGCAGATCGAACTTGTGTTGTCGGCATGGGGGATGACGCCGGACAAGGTCAACGTGATCGCGGATCTATTGGTCGAAACCGATCTGCGCGGCATCGAATCTCACGGCGCGTCCATGCTCCCTCTCTATGACAAGATGCGGCGCGCCGGCGGACTCAACATGACGCCGCAGCCGCGGATCGTGAAGGAGAATGCCGCCACGGCTCTCATGGACGGCGATGCGGGCCTCGGCCATCCCGTCGCGGTCGAGGCGATGAACCTCGCGGTCACCAAGTGCAAGGCGATTGGCATCGGTGCCGTCTCGGTCGTCAATTCGCATCACTTTGGAGCGACCGGGCTCTATGCCGAGATGGCGGCGCGCCAGGGTGTCATCGCACTTGTCACGTCGTCGGCTCGTACCGTTGCAGTGCTCCCGACCGGCGGCACGACGCCCGTGCTCGGCACCAACCCGATTGCGTTCGCAGCGCCGGCCGGCAGGGGGGATCCGTTTCTTCTAGACATGTCGACCTCCGCGGTCGCCGCCAACAAGGTCAAGGTCTACGCATATCATCAGACGCCGCTTCCGGTCGGCTGGGTGGTCGACGGCTCCGGAAAGCCGGTCACCGACGCCACGGAAGGCTTCCGGACCTGCATGGAGAGCGACGTCGGCGGATTGATGCCGATGGGCGGCACCCGCGAAACCGGCACCCATAAGGGCTACGGTCTTGCCGTGATGGCGCAATTGCTCGGCAGCACGCTGGCGGGCGGCTCGTTCTCGCCGTTTCGCAGCCGGGATGCGAAGCCGGGCACGCCCGACAATATCGGTCATTTCTTCCTTGCGCTGGATCCGGATTTCTTCCGCGCCGGCGGGTTATTCGAGGACGACGTCAGCGACATCCTAGATCACCTTCGCGCGACGCCTGCCGTCGATCCGGGCAGCCCAGTGATCGTCGCCGGTGAGCCGGAATTCGCGCGCAGAGCGGAGCGGCTGAAGACCGGCATTCCACTCAACGATGCGTTTCTGGATGAAGTGAAGGCCGTCGCAACGAGCGCGGCCGTCGATTTCATTCTCGATTCAAAGGTCCAGTGACGATGCTTCATTTCGACGGTGTCATTAAGGACTGTCTCCCTCCGCGACTGGCTTCAGCTCCGGAGAGGATCAAGGTTCCGGCTGGCGCGTGGGAGACGCATGCCCACGTTATCGGTCCCGCAGTCGACTATCCTTTCGTATCAGGCAGACACTTCAATCCACCGCCGGCATCGCCTGCCGATTTCGTCGCGATGCTCGACAGGGTCGGCATGCAGTATGGTGTCGTCGTGCAGGTGTCGGTGCACGGAACCGATAACCGTCTGCTCGTCAAGGCATTGCGCGAATACCCCGACAGGCTGTGTGGGGTCGCCGTGATCGACCCCGATATCTCCGACAAAGAGATCGCCGAGCTCAAGGATGCCGGCGTGCGCGGTATCCGCATTCTCGATATCGTCGGTGGCGGTGTCGGCCTGCAGAATCTCGAAGTCCTGGCGGACCGCTGCGCGGAAGTTGGCTGGCACGTTCAGGTCGCGACCCGCGGCGAGACTTATCCCGAAATCGTCGATCGACTGCTTCGACTGCGGGCACCCTTCATCATCGATCACATGGGGTGGTGCGCCGCGGCAAACGGCCTTAACAGCCCCGAATTCCAGGCGGTGCTCCGCATTGTCCGAAACTCAAGCTGCTACGTGAAGCTGTCCGGCGGCTTCAGACTTTCGGCGCAATCCTATCCGTTCCGCGACGTCGTTCCGTTTGCCGAAGCATTGATCGATGCCGCGCCCGATCGGATGGTGTGGGGAAGTGACTGGCCCCATGTCGGTCTCTACGACGCTGCCACTGTCCCGGATGTCGGCGAGATCCTCGATGGGCTCGCCAAGTATACCGCTGATGTTCAGCAGCAGCACAAGATACTGGTGTCTAACCCAGCTAAGTTCTACGGGGTTCCCGTCGCCACCTAGTCCCGCGCCTGATTTCCCACCTGGAAAAGGGCTTATGCTCTTTTCGAGTGGGATCTGGAGCCGGCAATCAATGGCCATCACACTTTTTGCTGCGTGCCTCACTCCGACAAGGTTTTGGGCCCGACCCTGACGTCCGGCCCGGTGACGCATTGGCGCCGCCGCTGAGGTTCCAGAGATAACGCTCTGTGCAGACTCGCCGGCCCCCCACCACCACCAGTGCCTTCCGGTGATGGAACATGGCTGCTCGGGCAGCTCTAACCGGGCCCGGCTGTTGTCCTGACCTAGCGAGAGCCTTGGTGGCTCTCGCCGACAGTGTGGTCTAGTCGGCCGATAGAGGGGCGCCGGTCAAGGACCAGCTTTCTCCGTCAAATGTCGCAATCCGCAGAGTTCTGAAGGGCGTGTAGTCTCCGGGCCGGGTGCTGATCGCGACGCCTGGGAGCATCATCGGCAATCGCTCGCCATTGAGCGAGGTCGCCTGCTTCATGAGGTTCTCGCGGGTCAGGTCGTCGCCGCATTTGCGCAGAGCCAGCTCCACGGCGTGCACGTTCATATAGGCAACGAGCACAGAATAATCGTCCGGATTGGCTGAAGGTGCATACGCCTTCAAGAACTCCTTGTAGGCCTTGACTTCCTCATCATTGGCCCAGGCTGGGTCGCCCGGTTGCTTGAGGAATTGCGTTGTGACCAGCCTTTTCGATGCTTCGAGGCCTGCGGGCTTCAGGATAGTTTCGACCGATGCGGTCGAGCCGCCGATCACGTGCAGCGGCTTCCAGCCGAGCTCGTAAACCTTGCGGATCGATTGCGCGGCTGCCTTCGACGACGACTGCTCGATCAGGGTGTCGACACCGGCGGCCTTCAGCTGGACGATCTGCGAGTCGATCGTCGGATCGGCGAGCTCGTAGGAAGCCTGGGCAACGATCAACTCGGCCTTCGGACCGAGGCCGGCGCGGAGACCCTTGAGGTAGTCCTTGCCATAGTCGTCATTCTGATAGAGGACGCCGATCCTGGCGTCCGGCTTTGCCGTCAGGATGTACTTGGCGACGACGCGGCCTTCGGTTTCGAAGTCGGGATAGAGCGGGATAGTCCAGGGAAATGCCTTGGGATCGTTGAAGCGGCGTCCGCCGGCGGTGATGAAGAGTTGCGGCACCTGCTTGGCGTTCAGGTACTTCTGGATCGCGACGTTGGGCGCGGTACCGATCGTGCCGACCTCGGCCAATATGCCGACGTCCTCGATCAGCTTGCGTGATTGTTCGACCGCTTTCGGCGCGCTGTAGGCATTGTCGAGCTGCGTGAAGTTGATCTTGCGGCCGTTGATGCCGCCTTTGGCGTTCAGCATCTCAAAGTAGCCGACCACCGCCCGCCCGGCGCCCGCGCCGAACGCGGATGCGGGGCCACTCAGCGGCGTCGATTGGCCGAGCTTGATCTCGGTATCGCTGGCACCGGGACCGTAGGCTTTCTGAGCATAGGCAGGTACCGCCAGAAGTGCCGACAGCGCGCCGGCTATCAGCGCCTGGTTCATGATATGGTTCAAGGTCGTTCCTCCCGGTAATTGTATCTTCTTGAAATCGATCTGCACTATCGCAGCAGCTCGCGGGCGATCACCACGCGCTGGATCTGGTTGGTGCCTTCAAAAATCTGGGTCAGCTTGGCATCGCGCATCATGCGTTCGACCGGATAGTCCATCGTGTAGCCATAGCCGCCGAAGATCTGGACCGCGTCGGTCGTCACCTTCATCGCCATGTCGCTGCCGACGCATTTGGCCATGCTGGCAAGCACGTTGAGCCGCTTCCAGTCGCCGGCATCGCCGGCGCGGGCACATTCGTAGACCAGTGCGCGGGCCGCCTCGATCTGCATGGCCATGTCGGCGAGCATGAACTGCACGCCCTGGAATTCGGCGATCGGCTTTTTGAATTGCTTGCGCTCCTTGGCGTAAGCGACGCACGCATCCAGTGCGCCTTGGGCGAGACCAACGGATTGCGCGCCGATGGTCGGCCGGTTGAGGTCGAGCGCGCGCATCGATGCGCGAAAGCCCCTGCCTTCCTCACCGACAAGGTTTTCGGCGGGGACCCGGACATTGTCGAAGAAGATCGGCGTGTTGGGCGCGCCGCGGAAGCCCATCTTGCGCTCGTGGCGCCCGAACGTGATGCCCGGCATTTTCTTCGGCTCGACGATGAAGGCGCTGATGCCGTCCGCACCGGCGCCGTCACTGGTTCGCGCCATGACCACGATGTAGTCGGCGGCGACACCATAGCTGCACCACTGCTTGCGGCCATTCAGCACATAGCTTTCTCCGTCCTTGCGGGCGCGGGTATTCAGCGCGGCGACATCTGAGCCGGCCTGCGGCTCCGAGATTGCGATCGCCGTGACCACGCCGCCCTCGGCGATGATCGGCAGATATTTCTTGCGCTGCTCCTCCGAGCCGAAATGCATTAGCGGCATGATGAACATGGTGTTGAGTGCCGCGATCGATGCGCAGGCGGGCGAGACCTTCGAGATCTCCTCGCGCGCGATGCAGGCCATGGTCAGGTTGCCGTTCGGGCCGCCATAGCGTTCCGGCACCCAGAGCTGCATCAGCCCCATCTCGCCGAACAGCTTGACCAGCTCGAGCGGGAAGCGGTCGGTTTCGTCGATCTCGGCGGCGATCGGCGCCACGTGCCTCGCGACCATCCTGCGCACGTTGTCGCGGAACGCGACCTGCTCCTCGGAAAAACTCATACGAACTCCCGGTTTGTTTTCTTTGCGGAAAGCCCAAAAAAGGGGCTTCCATTGAATGGGTGATCCATTTAATAATCCACCGCATGAGCACCAAGTCAAGCCCTCGCGCGCCGCAGCGCTCCCGTGCCGCCTCGCCGAGCCGCCGGGAGCGGGTCTCCGATCATCGTGCGGTCGGCCCCCCGGCCGCGCCGACATTCAAGCCAATTCACACCAGACGGACATTCGAGGAGATCTGCGAGCGCATTCGCGAGCAACTGGCGCTCGGCGTGCTGAAGCCCGGCGACAAGCTGCCGGCCGAGCGCGAACTTGCGCAACAGCTCGGGGTCAGTCGCAACGTGCTGCGGGAAGCGCTGCGCAGCCTGGAAATGGCCGGCGTGCTCCGGCTGCAGAAGGGCGTCAAGGGCGGCGCCTTCATCCAGCAGGGCGACACCCGCCGCATGAACGAGGTCATGCGCGACATGCTGAGCCTCGGCACGATTTCGGTGCGGGAATTGTCGGAGGCGCGGGTCCACGTCCTCGACCTCGTGGTGCAGCTGGCTTGTGCCAATGCCCGCCGGGCCGATCTCGATGCATTGGAAGCCAATATCGAGCGGACGGAGCTTGCGACGAAGGAGGGCCGGCTGCTCGACCGGGTCGAATGTTCGCGCGAGTTCTACAAGCTGCTGGCGGCCTCGACCGGCAACAAGGTGATTGCGATGATCGTGGACTCGGTGACTGAGATCCACATGCGCTTCGTCTACGCCAAGGTCGCCTCGAGCGGGGTCGCGATGGCGCGGCTGGCGGAAAAGCGGCGGCAATTCCTGGCGGCGCTCAGCGAACGGAACGTCGATCTGGCAAGCCGATTGCTGCGATCGCATCTGGAATCCGTGCAACGCATGCTCGAGCAGGATCCGGGCGCCATGTCGCTTCACGTCGCATTGGCGGATGTGCAGCCCGGGATGCGCCGCTAGCGCGCGCGCCTGAGTTGCCAATAATCAACAACTCAAACAGCGAAACAATGGAGGCAAACGTGTCCAATTACGCCAAGTATGAATGCCTGACGGTCGAGGTCGCGGACAAGGTCGCGACCGTGACCTTGAACCGCCCGCAGGCGCGCAATGCCATCAATCAGAAGCTGATCCGGGAGTTGCGCACGATCTGGGACGACCTCGCCGACGATCATGCCGTTAATGCTGTGGTGCTGACCGGCGCCGGCGACTTCTTCAGCGTTGGTGGCGACGTCAAGGCGATGTCCGAGCGGCCTGGCGGCGATGTGCTCGAAGAGGGCGAGGTACATGATCCCATGATTAGCCGCCGCGGAGTCACCCGCCAGCTCGAGCTCGACAAGCCCATCATCGCGGCGATCAATGGCGACGCCATCGGCCTTGCGGCTACCCATGCGCTGCTTTGCGACATCACGGTGATGGCGGAAGACGCGCGGATCGGCGACACCCATGTCTCGCGCGTCGGCCTCGTCGCGGGCGATGGCGGCGCGGTGATCTGGCCGCTGCTGATGGGCATCAACAAGGCCAAGGAATTCCTGATCCGCGGCACACTCCTGAAGGGAAATGAGGCGGAGCGGATCGGGCTGGTCAATCATGTCGCGCCGCGCGCGGAGGTGTTGGCCAAGGCCCGCGCGATCGCGGTCGAGCTCGCGAACGGTCCGACCTGGGCCATTCGCTGGACCAAGCTGTCGATCAACCAGATCGTCAAGGAGCGGGTCAACATGCTGCTGGAGGCGTCGATGGCGCTGGAGCAGGTGACGTTCGAGACTGCCGACCACAAGGAAGCGACTATGTCGTTCAAGGAGAAGCGGAAGCCCAGGTTCGGCCAGGCATAGCGCGGGGCTTCACCATGGCGGCGATCGAAGCGTCGAATGACGATGTCGCAGGAGTGCTGCGCGATTCCTTGCGCGGTTTCCTGGACGAGCATTGGCGTCCACTCGGTTTAGCCGCGCCGTCCTCGCCGGAAGAGGTGTCGGCGATCTGGCGCAAGCTCGTTGGGCTGGGCGTCGCCGCGCTTGGTGCGGAGAGCGGCGAAGGCGGGCTCGCCGAAATCCTCATCGTCATGGCGGAACTCGGCCGGGCCGGCTGTCCGGCGCCGATGTGGTCTGCGGCGCTCGCCAATCTTGCGATCTCCGGATCGCAGGTCGATGTCGCAGTGGATCTGCTGGATCGGCTGCAGTCCGCGAAGGCGACCGTTGCCTTCTCATTCGGCGCGCTGGATCCGGACGCCGGCACAGGAGCGGTTGAGGTCGCGGACCTCAAGGCAAAGGGCACGCTTCGTTTTGTCGAGGCTGCCGGAGGCGCGACGCATCTTCTGGTCGTTCTAGACCAGGCCCAACTTGCGCTGATCAATCTTGGTGGTCCCGGTGTCGAGTGCGTCGCAACTCGCGCGATGGGAGCGTGGGGGCTCTATGAGGTCCGGCTGAACGAAGCGCCGCTCACGCGCATTCCCGCAGGGACGGTCGATCTCGACCATCTCCGTATCAAGGGCAGAGCGATGTTGACCGCGCGCGCTCACGGCGCGGCGCGGCGTGCCTTTGAGCTCGCCGTGGACTATGCCAAGGAGCGGCACCAGTTCGGGCAGCCGATCGGCAGGTTCCAGGCCATCCAGCACAAGCTGGCCGACTGCCTGATCGCGCTAGAAGGCGTCAGGTTGATCCTCGACCATGCCGCCAGACTGCATGATGGCGGCGAGGGCGGCTGGCGCTACTTCGCCGATTGCGCATCGGCGTTCTCCGGTCATGCGCTGCGGCAGGTGTCGCTGGAGATCCAGCATACGTTCGGTGCCATCGGCTATGCCGAAGAGCACGAGGCGCCGATCCACTTCAAGCGCGTGCATCTCGATACGGTTGCGCTCGGCGGCGCCTCGGATGCCAAGAGCGGGCTGGCAGCGCGGCTGCTGGATGCGGGCGGCGTCGGGCTGCCGCAATATGACCTCGGGTCGGCTGGGAATGCGTTTCGTGATCAGATCCGGCTCTGGCTCGAGCAAAACTGGACTGGAGATACGAAGCAAGCGTTCGACGTAAGGCCGTTCGCCAAGCGTGAGTTCGATGCCGGCTTCGCCCGCGACATCGGTGAGACCGGATGGATCGGCCTTGGATGGCCAAAGCAATTCGGCGGCCAGGCGCGATCGCCGCTGGAGCAGATCGCCTTCATGGAGACGATGGAGCGGGGCGAGGCGCCGCGAATCGGCGCGGCGATCCAGGCCAATGCGCTGATGATGTTTGGCACGGCAGCGCAGCAGCAGAAATACCTTCCGGAAATCCTGCGTGGCGAAGCGATGCACGGTATGGGCTACAGCGAGCCGCAGGCAGGGTCGGACCTTGCGGCGCTGCGCACCAGTGCGGCCAGGGACGGCGATCACTGGGTGATCAACGGCCAGAAGATCTGGACCACCACCTGGTGGGGCAAATACATGTTCCTCGCCGCGCGGACCGACAAGGACACGAAGCCGCCGCACGCGGGCATCAGCATGTTCATCGTGCCGATGGATTCGCCGGGCATCACGGTCCGTCCGTCTGCTACCATGTATGATGGCACGTTTGCCAACATCTTCTACGATAATGTCCGCATCCCCTCCGAGAACCTGGTTGGCGGGGTCAATGGCGGTTGGAAAGTGTTGACCGGCGCGCTGGCCTTCGAGCGCGGGCTGGTCGGTGGCGGGATCGTCCTGAAGGTCGCGCACGCCTTCGAGCAGCTGCGTTTGCATGTAATGGCGAAGCAAGGTGATCGGTCTCTCGCTGATGATCCAATGATCCGCGACAGGATGGCGACCCTGGCGTCAGAGATCGAGATCGGCCGGCTCTTGATGATGCATTGCGCCGAACTTGCCGCCGACGGCATGACGCCGCCGGAATATGGCGCGATCAGCAAGGTGTTTTCCGGTGAGCTGATGGAGCGCTTCGGCGAGGCTGCGCTCGACATCCTTGGCATGCGCGCCGCGCTGTCCGAGCAGATGCCGGGCGCGATCGACAACGGCCGCTTTGAGCAAAACCTGCGGCATTCGCTGATGTGGGTCATCAGCATCGGGACCAATGAGATTCAGCGCAGTCTGATCGCGCAACGCGCGCTCGGGATGCCGAGATAGGAGAGATCGGATGCAGAAGGATGGCGACAGGGCGCCGCTCGCCGGCGTGCGCGTGCTCGATTTCTCGATCATGGTGGCGGGGCCCTATTGCGCGCGGCTGCTCGCCGACGTCGGCGCCGAGGTCATCAAGATCGAGCCTCCGGAAGGCGACGATATGCGGTTGCGAACGCCGCTGCGCGAAGGCCACAGCACCTATTTCGGCCAGCTCAATGCCGGAAAGCGTAGCCTGGCGCTGGACCTGAAGAATGCCGACGCCATCAGGCTCGTACATCGCATGGTCGCGGAGGCGGACATTCTCGTCGAGAATTTCCGCCCTGGCGTGATGGACCGCCTCGGCCTTGGCTACGAGACGCTTCGCGAGATCAACCCGCGCCTCATCTATTGCTCGATCTCGGGTTATGGCCAGTCAGGCCCAGCCGCCGAGCGCGCGGCTTATGCGATGATCGTGCATGCCGAGAGTGGATTCGATCACTCCCTGATGCGCTATGCCGGCGACCGGGAGCGTCCCGCGCCGGGCGCTATTTTTGTGGCCGATATCCTCGGCGGTATCTTCGGCTATTCCGCGATCCAGACCGCGATGGTCCAGCGTACGCGCACCGGGAAAGGACAGCGCGTCGATGTAGCCTTGATGGACTGCATGCTGAATCTGCTGGTCTATGAACTTCAGGAAGCGCAATTCCCGATCCGTGCGCCGCGCCCGACCTATGGGCCGGTCCGCACGCGCGACGGCGATATCCTGATCGCCCCGGTCACGCCGCGTAATTTCGCGGCGCTGTGCGAGGTGACTGGGCAGGAAGAGCTGGTGAACGACCCCCGCTTTTCGACCATTCCGGCGCGCGGCGCCAATTGGACCGCCATGATGCAGGTGATCGAGAAATGGACGGAGCGCCACACTGTCGCTGAATGCATCGCGGCGCTGGATCGCGCCGGCGTTCCTTGCGCCGATTACCGGACGCCGGGCGCGGCGCTGACCGATGACCATTTGCGCCAGCGCGGTGTGTTCGGGACGGTCTCGGATGGCGCCGGCGACTTCGTCGGCGTCAATGCGCCATGGCAGATGTCCGGGGCCGATACGCCGATGGGAAGCCGCGTTCCCGGGATCGGCGCGCAGCGGGATGATGTGTTGTCGCGGATCCTGGAATTGTCGCCCGACGCAATCGCTGCACTTGCTGCCGCCGGCACATTTGGAAAGGCGCCGGCCTAGGAGGGCCGCGCGTCGGCGACCTCAGGTATCGGCCGGAGCGTCTGGCGGCGGAGCCTTCGCGATCGCAAGTAGACATTTCAGGAAATGCGCGCGGTCTTCCTTGCGCAGCGGAGCCAGCATGATGTTTTGCAGCTCAGCGGCGGCCGGAATGACGGCCAGAAGCGCTTCCTCTCCCTTGGCGGTGATCTGCACCTGGAGCGAGCGGCGGTCGTCCGGATTGTCCTTCTTTGAGACCAGCCGGCGCGCGACCATGCGCTTGAGCATTTCGCTCAGCGTGTTGCGGTCGCAACTGATCCGCTCCGCCAGCACGGAGGGGGTGAGGGGCCCCAACTGATACAGCGCCATCAGCACGCCGAACTGCCGCGGCGTGATATCGCTCTGGCGCGTCATGCTTTGGTAGAGGCCGTCGTAGCGGGCCTCCAGCAGCCGCAGCAGAAATCCGACGCCGCCTTCGAGTTGCCAGTCGCGCGCGATGTCTGTGGCCGAGTTCGTCTTCATACCCTTGTCGGCTGCCATGCCGTCGTTGAATCCCAGCTGCGATGTTTCGAATTCGCCTTAGCCGTTAGCAGCTTGGCCTGACGTCCTCAACCCTGTGGCAAACCGCGGTCCAAGTCTGTTCCGCGCGCGATGGATCGCGCCCTCGGCTCTTGCCAGCCCTCCGGCTATGTAGTACGTATACGTATCAAACGCGATGCGTAGACATCGTTCAGGGAGGTTGAACTTGGACCTGCGTGAGCTGCTGTCGATCCCCTATCTGCTTGAGGCCGAGGCGGTCGAAACCGAGCCGGGGCAGTGGCGGGTTCGACTTGCCTATCCGGAGCTGCCGGGGTGCACGGCGGAAGCCTCCGTCGTCGAGGAGGCTCTGCGCGAGCTCGAGCGGCGCCGCATCGAATTGATCGTCCGCCTAGTGGAGGAGGGCAAGCAGCCTCCGATCCCACGCAAGCCGCTCACCGCATCCGATCCGCTTTGGACCGCTCAGGATCTTGGACTGTCTGACCGTGTCGCCACGCTTCTCGGCGGCGCGACGGGCCCGGCCACACGCAATTGAAGGAGGCAAACCCATGCTCTCGCGCGAAGACAATGAACGCCTGGTGAGGGTCGGCAAGGGCACGCCGCTCGGCGACCTCTTTCGCCTTTACTGGATTCCATTTCTGCCGTCGGCGGATCTCAGCAAGGACGGGCAACCGAAGCGCATCCGGCTGCTGGGCGAGGATCTGGTCGCCTTCCGCGACACCGAGGGCCGCGTCGGATTGGTCGACCAGGCCTGCCCGCATCGCGGCGCACCGCTGATCTTCGCAAGAAACGAGGATTGCGGGCTGCGCTGCGTCTATCACGGCTGGAAATTCGACGTCACCGGTGCCGTGACTGACATGCCGGCAGAGCCGGTGCGCAGCCGCCTCAAGGAGCGGGTGCGGATCAAGGCCTATCCCTGCAAGGAGCGCAACGGGATGATCTGGACCTATATGGGTCCGGACCAGGCCGAGCTTCCGGCGTTGCCGAACCTCGAATGGAATCTCGTGCCGGCCGAGCAGGTGCACATCTCGGTTCGCGTCCAGGAGTGCAATTGGCTGCAGGCGGTCGAGGGCGAGATCGATTCGGCGCACGCGCCGCTGCTTCATGGACGGCTGGATGCGCAGGGCACGACGAGCGCCTGGATCCAGAAGCGCGACCTGCGCCCGACCTTCGAATGCATCAAGCAGGATTTCGGCATGAGCATCGCCGCGCGGCGGAATTACGATGCCAACACGTTGTATTGGCGGGTCAACCAGTTCCTTCTGCCGTTCTATACGCTGGTGCCCCCGCTGTCTCCGTTCCCGGATCTGAGCGGGCATGCCTGGGTGCCCATCGATGACGAGAACACGCTCTGTATCATGTTCTCCTATCATCCGTCGGAGCCGCTGCTGGAGAAGACGCGGCAGGTCTTTGCAGAAGGACACAAGGGCCGCGAGAGTGGCCACGCCAGCCGCCACGCGCTCGTGCAGCACCCGGTGACGGTGCCGTATGCCGGCTACTGGACGAGATACAACCCGCAGAAAGGTTTCCAGTTCGACTACGAGGCTCAGCGGACCACCTGGTTCTCGGGCCTGCCGGGGCTCTGGGTGCAGGACGGTGCGTGCCAGAGTGGCGTCTCGCCGATTTTCGATCGCACCAGGGAGACGCTCTGTTCGAGCGATACCGGCATCGCGATGACGCGGCGCTTCATCCTGGAGGCGCTCGGCGCCTATCGCGATCACGCGATCAAGCCGAAGGGTGTGTTGGACCCCGACGTGTTCATGGTGCGGGCGGTGTCGCTGCGGCTGCCGCCGGAGGATTCCTGGGTCGATGTCGGCGCACCGTTCATGCGGGCGAAGCTCGGTGCCGATTTCGGGTACGAGCTGTGAGCGCATCCAACCGGGAGGTTCTGGTCAAGCGCATTGGCTACGAGGCCGAGCGGATCCACTCCTACGAGCTGATCGCGCGGACGGGCAGCGAGCTGGCCCCGTTCACAGCCGGCAGCCATATCGACCTGCATCTGCCGAACGGCATGATCCGCAGCTACTCGCTGGTGAACCATCAGTGCGAGCGGCATCGCTACGTCATCGCGGTCAACAAGGATGCCGGGAGCCGCGGCGGCTCCAGCTTCATTCACGACGCTGTCAGGGTCGGGGACATCATCGCGATCTCCGGGCCGCGCAACAACTTCGCACTTCAGGAAGAGGCTGAGCATTCGGTCCTGATCGCTGGCGGTATCGGCATCACGCCGCTGCTGTCAATGATCCGGCGCCTGGAAGCGCTCGGATGCCGATGGGACCTGTTCTACGCCGCAAGGACGCGCGCCGCTGCCGCATTTCTCGACGAACTCGGCACGTATCGATCGAGGGTCCATGTCGATTTCGACGACGAGCGATCGGGACGGGTTTTCGATCTGCCGGCGATCGTCAGGAACGCGCCGGCTCACGCGCATCTTTATTGTTGCGGTCCGCTGCCCATGCTCGAGGCGTTCGAGGCGGCGACGGCCGATCGTCTGGCCGATCGCGTGCATGTCGAATATTTCAAGGCGCGGGAAGCCCCGGCCACCGAGGGCGGCTTCGACGTCAAGCTGACGCGAAGCAACCGCACCATCGCGGTCGAGGCCGGGAAGACCATCCTCGATGCGCTGCTGGATGCCGGGATAGCCGCGAACTACGCCTGCACCGAGGGGGTCTGTGGAACCTGCGAGACGCGCGTCCTGGACGGCATACCGGATCACCGCGACCAGTTTCTCAGCAAGGAGGAACAGGCGGCCAACAAGAGCGTCATGATCTGCTGCTCGGGCGCCAAGTCCCGCACGCTCGTGCTCGATCTCTAAGACAACAACATACGACGGGTGGAAACAATGAAGTATCTTTCGCGTATTGTCGGAATAGCCCTCCTGGCCGCTTGCGCCAGTGCGCCCGCGTCGGCGGACGCTGCGCGCTCCCTCAAGATCGGTGTGCTCAACGACGCGTCCGGCCCTTATTCGGACAACGCCGGCGGAGGTTCGGTGACGGCGGCCAAAATGGCGACCGAGGACTTCATGCGGCTTCATCCGGATTTCAAGGTCGAGATCGTCTCGGCCGATCACCAGAACAAGGCCGATGTCGGCGCCGCAATCGCGCGCCGCTGGATCGATCAGGAGAAGGTCGATGCAGTCGCTGATGTGCCGAACTCGGCCGTCGGGCTCGCCGTCAACGAGGTCGTGCGCGGCACCAAGGCGGCGCTGATCGCGTCGAGTGCGGCGTCTTCCGACCTGACCGGAAAATACTGCTCACCCAATACGATTCAATGGACCTTCGACACCTGGGCGGCCTCGCACACCATCGGCGCCTATCTCGTGCGTCACGGTGGCAAGAAATGGTACTTCATCGCCACCGACAATGCGCTCGGCAAGTCGATGGTGCGCGATGGGACGGCGGTGATCGGCGCCGGCGGCGGCACCGTTCTCGGATCGGTCAACGTGCCGATCAATAATGCGGACTACGCGTCGTTCATCCTACAGGCAGAAGGCTCGGGCGCCGATGTGATCGCGTTCGCGACCGCCGGCGGCGACACCGTCAGCCTGATCAAGCAGTCCGCCGAGTTCGGACTAAAGCAGAGTGGGCGTACCTTCGCGGCGCTGCTGACCACCACCAACGATGTCGAGTTCGAGCGGCCTCGCGGTCGGCGAGGGGCTGATCATCACCCAGCCGTTCTACTGGGACCTCAACGATGCCAGCCGCGCATGGTCGGCCAGATTCGGCGAGCGGCAGCATGGGCAATCGCCGACTGCCTTCCATGCCGGCGTCTATTCGTCCGTGCTGGCCTATCTCAACGCGGCGTTGGCGGCAGGAACCAATGACGCGCCGGCCGTGATCCAGAAGTTGAAGGAGACGCCGATCGACGACGCCTTGTTCGGGCCGATCGTGGTGCGCGCCGACGGCCGCGCCATTCACAACATGTATATCCTGAAGGTGAAGAGCCCGACTGCGTCGAAGAGCAAGTGGGATCTGCTGGAGCAGGTCGGCGTGTTGTCCGGGCCGGAAGCCTTCCGGCCGCTCGACCAGGGTGGATGCCCGCTCGTCGAGCCACCGAAGAGCAACTGACGACAGCCGCGGTCCTCGGATCAACATTTCTCAAACCAACGGATATCCCGATGCTGGACCAACTCGAAGCCGATTTCCCCGAGCACACGCCTCGTCCTCCCGGCGCGCCAAAGGCGCTCGAGGGGATTCGGGTGATCGATTTCTCGCATTTCATCGCGGGACCGTTTGCGACCATGATGCTCGCCGACATGGGCGCCGAGGTCATCAAGATCGAGGCGCCGGGCCGCGGCGACGATCTGCGCCGCTATCCCCCGGTGCATCCCGATCTCAAGCACGGTGCGCCGTTCCTCTGGACCAACCGCAACAAGCGCAGCGTTGCTCTCGATCTGAAGTCCCCGGAGGGCCTGAAGGTTGCGCGTGAGCTGATCGCGACGGCGGACGTCCTCGTCGAAAACTTTTCGGCGAGCGTGATGGCGCGGCTCGGGCTCGACTATGAGAGCTGCCGCAAGATCAAGCCCGAGATCATCTATTGCTCGGTGTCGGCCTATGGCCGCGACGGGGCGTTTGCGGACCGGCTCGGCTTCGATCCGATCGCGCAGGTCGAGAGCGGCTTCGTGTCGATGAACGGCTACGCCGACCGGGAAGGGGTGCGGGCCTTGTCGCCGGTGATGGACATCAGCACCGCGATGATGGCGAGCAATGCAATCCTTGGCGCGTTGTTGGCGCGCGAGCGCAGCGGGCAAGGCCAGGCCATCGAGGTGTCATTGTTCGACAATGCCGTCCTGATGACCGGCTACGCGACCACGCAGTCGCTCTTCAATGGCACCGATCCGAAGCGAAGCGGAAACACCAGCCCGGACACGTGTCCGTCGGGCGTGTTCCTGGCGAGCGATTGCTCGTTCTATATCAACTGCGGCAATGACAAGATCTTCCAACGCCTGATGGCGCAGGTCCTTGAGCGCGAGGATCTCGCGGCGGCCGAGATTTATGCAACCGGCCCTGACCGAATCCGCAGGCGCGAGGAGTTGTTCGCGATTCTCGGCGATGCCTTTGGCCGGCAGCCCTGGTCGCACTGGCAGTCGCGGATGCGGGCGGCTGGCGTCCCCTGTGGCCAGGTGCGGACCGTCGGCGAGGCGATCCGCTCACCGGAGGCGAGGGAACGCGGGATCGTCACCCGGATCCCGCACGAGATGGTGGGGTGGGTGCCCAATGTCAACCTGCCGATCCGCTATTCGCGGACGCCGATCGTTGATCCCGTCGCGGCACCGACCGTTGGGCAGCACACCGGAAACGTGCTGCGCGAGTTGCTCGGCTATGATGAGGCGGAGGTCGCGCGCCTCATCAAGGGCGGAGCCTTCGGCAGCCAGGCTTCGCAACGGGATGCCAAGCCGTGACCGGGCGCGCGCGAGACGAGCGTACGCTGCGGGGCCGCGTGGCCGTGATCGGGATCGGTGAAACCGAATATTATCGTCATGGCGCTTCTCCCGATCCGGAATTCAAGCTCGCGCTGAAGGCGATCCTGGCGGCCTGCGAGGATGCCGGGCTCGATCCCCGCGAGATCGATGGCTTCTCTTCCTACAGCGACGATCGCAGCGAGGCGTCACGGCTGGCTGCAGCGCTGGGCACGCATCGATTGCGCTCCGCCACCATGCAATGGGGCGGAGGCGGCGGCGGTTGCTGCGCGGCGGTCGCCAACGCGGCCGCCTCGATCGTCGCAGGCCTTGCCGATTGTGTCGTGGTGTTCCGTTCATTGGCGCAGGGCCAATATGGCCGTTTCGGACAGGCAGCCGGGATTCACACCGTTTCCGGCGAACGGTCCTATCTGATGCCCTATGGTGTGCTGGCGCCCCCGCAGCGCTTTGCCATGCGAGTGCAGCGCTACATGCACGAGCATGGCGTGCGGCAGGAGGCGCTACGCTCGATTGCTCTCGCCTCCTATCATCATGCCCAGGCCAACCCGCGTGCCGTGATGCATGGCAGGCCGCTGCACGCGGAGAAATACGATGCCTCGCGCTGGATCGTGGAGCCATTCCATCTCTACGATTGCTGCATGGAGAATGACGGAGCGGCGGCCTTGCTGCTGGTATCGGTAGAGCGCGCCAAGGACTTCGCGTCCAAGCCGGCCTACGTACTCGGTGCGGCCTTCGGCTCGGGCCATCGTGCAGCCGCGACGGCGCACAACGCGCCGCTCTACGCTACCGCGAGCTTCGACACAGTTGCCCCCGATCTGTACCGCATGGCCGGGGTAGGGCCGTCAGATGTCGGCGTGGTCCAGGCGTACGAGAACTTCACCGGCGGTGTCGTGATGGCGCTGGCGGAGCATGGCTTCTTCAGGCCCGAGAAGGCCAACGACTTCCTGACTTTCGACAATTTGATCGCTCCATCCGGGAGGCTCCCGCTCAACACCAGTGGCGGCAACCTTGCCGAATGCTACATGCACGGCTTTGAGCTGGTGCTGGAAGCTGTTCGTCAGGTGCGTGGCGCGTCGACGAGCCAGGCTCGACGAAATGATGTTGCGTTGGTGATCGGCGGCCCGATGGTGACGCCGGCCAGTAACCTCATCCTGGGTTCGGAGGCAACGTTATGAGTGGACCTACGCACTATCTCCCTGTCGGGTTGCCCATTCCAGTGGGCGAGCCGGACGGCCTCTCGACACCCTATTGGATGGGCTTGCGTGAAAATCGCCTACTGGTGCAACGCTGCGATCGCTGCTGCACCTGGCAGTTCGGGCCCGAATGGATTTGCCACAATTGTCATTCCTTTGATCTCACGTGGACTGACGTCGAGCCGACTGGCCGCATCTACAGTTGGGAACGCGTGTGGCATCCATCCCACCCGGCGCTAAAGCAGTGCGCCCCATATCTCGCGCTGCTCGTTGAGCTGCCACACGCCGGTGGCGTACGCATGGTGGGTAATCTGCCGGGCGATCCCCGGCAGACCGTGGTCATCGGAACCGAGGTTAAAGGGGTGTTCGAACATCACCTGGAGGCCGATCCAGTGTTCTCCTTGCTGCACTGGTGGCTACAGCGAGACGCTGACGCGTCGGACAGTCGATCGGGCGCCTAATGAGATTGCGGGCTGGCAAGAAACCCTTCAGACAAACCGCGGCTTAGACGGTTTGCCTTGGCATGATTGGCATGAGATGGCTCCGGAAGGCTCAACAATGGACTGGAGTGAGAGTTCAGAGTTTCAATGGGTTATAGGGCTGCGAGTGCACGGCATGTGCACTGGAAGATCAAGAGGAAGTATGAACGAGAGCAGATCCTCCCTTTTCTGGAGGATATAGATTTGCGCTCGCATGTGCAGAACTCGCGCCGAAGGGTTCGTGCGCGGTGTGCAACTTCCCACTCAATTGCTGTCGCTCGCTGTACGCTTCAGGAATTTACTTTTTCATCCCGTTGACCTTCGCTATGTACGCCGCGACGAGGTGGTCGCCGCAGCGCTCGCCCGCTGCCGGCTGGAAGCCGCGGCGCACGAAGGCCAATGCGTTGCCTGTGCCGCAGAGATGGATGAGAGCGGCAAGATTTCGCGATCCTTACTTCGGCAGGATCAAGGCCATCGACGCCTTCACCCGGTCCATCACGACCAGGGTTTTGAAGTGCTTGATATTGTGGTTTTCGAAGAACAGGCGCTTGGTCAACTGTTCGTATTCCTGCATGGACCCCACTGTTACGACGAGCACGAAGTCTGTTTCTCCCGTCACGTAGTAGCATTGCTGCACTTCCGGGGCCGAGGCGAAACTCCCCTTCGACGCCTCCAGCAAGTCAAGCCGCTCATTCTCGATCTGGACCTCCACCAGCACGGTAATTGGTTGACCAACTGACGCGGGGTTCAGGATGGCGACGTTACCCTGGATGACGCCGTGCTTTTCCAGACGGCTGATCCGTCGCTGCACCGCAGCCGCGGACAGGTTGACCATTTCTCCGATCGTCCGCTGTGGAGTTGCGTTGTTTCGCTGAAGAATCTCCAGGATCGCAAGATCCTGAGGATCAAGGTCATTCAAGCGAAGTTCTTGTGTCGGTGCCATGGCGCGCAACAAAATCACGGGATCCGGCCCCACTTAGAGGCCTTTTCTCGACAGAGCGCAATACTGTCACCTCCATGACAGTCGTCGATGCGGACGGCATTTGCGCCGGATCCGGGCCTGAGAGATTCCGAACGAGGTGATGATGAGCACGATTACGCGCCACACGGTGCCGGGGTTACCCCCGTCGATGTCGCCGAGCAGCCATGCGGTCGAGGCCGATGGATTTGTGTTCTTGACGGGTCAATTTGCGAGAAATCTCGATGAGCCCGGCTCGCCACTTCCTGAAGGTATCGCATCGCAGACGGAGCAGACCCTCAAGAACATGGAACGGGTACTGGGGAGCCTCGGCCTGAAGATCGAAAACGTGGTCAGCGTCCGCGCGTTTCTCACCAACTTCAAACGCGATTACGACGAGATGAACGAGGTCTACTCCCGGTTTTTTCACCCGGATCATCGACCGACGAGGACCTGCGTCGGCGTCACCGATCTCGTAAGGGACGCTCTGATCGAGATCGACTGCGTCGCAAGGCGATAGGTAAAACAACTACAAAATCCAGAAGGGGAGAAAATGCAGCAAGCCAGCTCGGTATCGGCACGCCTCGACCGCCTTCCGATCTCGAAGGTTCACAAGCGTATCGTCGCCCTCGTGGGTGGCGGCATGTTCTTTGACAACCTCGATATCTACATAGCCGGCGCAGTGCTGGGCGTGTTTCTCTCAACCGGCTTTTCCAGTCTCGACCTGAATGCGTACTTCGTGTCCGCGACGTTCCTGGGCATGTTTCTGGGAACGGTCGGGGCCGGCGTCGTCGCGGATTTGCTCGGTCGCCGGGTGACCTTCCAGTGGAATTTGGCGATCTTTGGTCTGGCCTCGCTCGCCGGTGCGGCGGCGCCCAACATGGAATGGGTCGTTTTTCTGCGGTTCCTTTGCGGCGTTGGCCTCGGTGCCGAGATCGTCCTGGGCTATGGGACGCTTGCCGAGTTCGTGCCGCCGCAGCAGCGGGGGCGCTGGGTTTCCACGCTCTCGATGATTTCCAGCATGGGGCTACTGGTGTCGACCCTGCTGAGCTGGGCGCTCATCCCGGTATTCGGTTGGCGCGTTATGTTCGCTGTCCCCGGCGTTGGAGCGCTGGTCATCTTATGGCTTCGAAAGGCGCTTCCCGAGTCTCCGCGCTGGCTGGAGGTCAAGGGGCGGTTCAGCGAAGCGGACCAGGTCGTTTCTGCTATCGAGCACGAGGCTCGCAGAGAGCACGGCGAACTAGACGCTCCGGAGTGGCGGCCTGCAGTTGCACCCGGGTCAATTTGGCAAAAGGCGTTCATTCGGCCTCTGGTCCTCGGAACGGTTTTACAGGTCATCATGTTCGCAGCCCTATATGGCCTCGTCTCGTGGATCCCGACTTTCCTTCTCAAGCAGGGCATCCCGATCAATCAGACCCTCGGCCAGTCCGCGCTCATGTCCCTCGGCGCGCCAACGGGAGCATTCGTCGCCCGGCTTTGGGTCGATCGTTTGGGTCGACGCGTCGCGATCATCGGCGGCTCTATCGGTGCGGCCGTCATGACAGTGCTGTTCGGCCAAGCCACTTCACAGGTCGCGGCCGTGGGCATCGGCTTCGCCACCTTCGCGTTGATCTACTTTCTTCTCGCGACGATCCAGGCGGTCTATTTGCCCGAGCTCTTCCCGACGTCGGTTCGTATGCGCTGCAACGCTGTCTGTGTTGGAATAGCAAGGCTTACGACGGCTGTGGTTCCCTTCGGCGTTGTCTATCTCTTCAACAACTGGGGCGTCGCTGCGGTGCTGTCCACGATCGGCGGGCTACTTTTCGTGCAGGCCGTTACCATGGCGTTGCTTGGACGTGAAACTGGCGGACGTTCGCTCGAACTCGCGACCAATACAATGGCTCGACCGATGTCGGATTACGCGCCCGTCGAGGTGCCTGCGACCAAGGCGGTGCCATGAACAGTCGGGCTCCTGATTTCGATACGCGCGACGTCACCTCGGTCCGTAAGGCGGTGCGCTCCGGTGCTTATGTCGGCTACACGGCCGGCTTCGCACCGGATCGCGTGCAGGCGAACATCTGCATTCTTCCTCGAAGCCATGCGGAAGATTTCCTTCTGTACTGCCAACGCAATCCGCAGCCATGTCCCCTGATTGCCCGGTCGGATATCGGCGATCCCTGTCTTCCCACCCTGGGGAAGGATATTGACATCCGCACCGATGTGCCGCGGTACCACGTCTTTCGCGATGGTCAACTCGCGGAAGAAGTGACCGACATATCCCGGCTCTGGCAGGATGACCTGGTGACCTTCGCTTTGGGTTGCTCCTTTTCGTTCGAGTACGCCTTGGTGGAAGCGGGAATTGCGCTCAGGTATCTCGAGCGTGGCGAAGTGGCTGGCGTCTATGAGACGACGGTAGATACGATGCCTGCCGGTGACTTCCGTGCGAAGCTGGTGGTCACGATGCGACCGTTCGCGGCCAGGGAGGCTATTCGTGCCATCCAGATAACGTCGCGCTTTCCGAACGTTCATGGTGCTCCCGTTCATATCGGCGATCCCGGCTTGATCGGAGTGGACCTGTCGAAGAGGTACAGGGAGGTAGGTTCGGGAGAGGTGCTTCCACACGAGATCCCGCTGTTCTGGGCCTGCGGACTCACCCCGCAGCTTGCGACCGCGAACGCAAAGCCGCCCTTGTGCATCACGCACGCGCCGTCCTCCATGCTCATTACAGACCTGCGTAATGCTGGCCTCGCTTCCTTTTAGGCGCCGCCAGTTCCGGAAGGGGGGAGGCATGAGAAACTTCGAGTCACCGGGGCGGTCGGAAGCCTTCGGCGTGAACGGCATGGCCGCTACTACGCACCCGCTTGCCACATTGACCGCGATCGATGTGCTGCGCGATGGCGGCAACGCCGTAGATGCAGCTGTAGCGGCGGGAGCGATGCTTGCCGTCGTCGAGCCGACCCAAACAGGTGTCGGGGGGGATTGCTTCGTCTTGTTGAAACGGGAAGGGCAGCCGGTCATCGCCCTTAACGGGTCCGGAGCTGCACCGGCTGCGGTAAGCCTCGGCAGTCTCGCGGAAGCCGGAATCAGAACGCTCGATCCCGAAAGCGTCCACACGGTTACTGTTCCGGGCGCTGTACGCTCCTGGGCGCGGCTCACGGAGGACCACGGAACGTTCGATCTGGCGCGTCTTCTCGCACCGGCCATCGCGGCTGCGGAAAACGGTTATCCGGTCACCGAGCGACTGTCCCGGGACTGGAGCAGGCAGGTGCCGAAGCTGTCGCGTCTCGCCGCGACGACCTCGGTCTTTCTTCCCGCCGGGGAAGCGCCGAAGCCAGGCCAGCTGCACATGCAGCCGGCGCTCGCTTGCGCCCTCAAGGACCTCGCCGCAAAGGGAGCGGACGTATTCTACGAAGGGTGGATCGCAGAAAGCATCGTGAAGGCGCTTCGTTCGCTGGGTGGTTTTCACACGCTTGAAGATTTTGCCGCGTTCAGGCCCCGATACGAGACGCCGATATCGACATCCTATCGTGGCTACGAGTTATGGGAATGCCCGCCTAACGGCTCGGGCGTTGCTGTTCTTGCCATGGCAAACCTACTCGACCGATATAACGTCGCGGACTTCGCTCCGGTATCGGTCGAACGCTACCATCTGCTATCCGAGATTGCCCGCATCGGCTATGCGGAGCGGGACGCCTTCGTCGGCGATCCCGATGCCGCACCAGTACCCGTCGAACGCATGAAGAGCTCGGCCCGTGCCGACATCCTTACCGGCCGGATATCGCAGAACTCGCGGCTGGTCGATGTCGTTCCGGTCGCGATGCCAGAACACAAGGACACGGTGTTTCTGTCCGTCGTCGACAAGGATCGCACCGCAGTCTCGTTCATCAACTCCATCTTCGACGATTTCGGCAGCGGCATCGTCGCCCCCGAGTGCGGGGTCCTCTTGCACAATCGCGGCTTCGGCTTTGTGCTCGAACCCGACCATCCGAATACGCTCGCGGGCGGCAGGCGTCCGATGCATACCATCCTGCCGGCCATGCTCACCCGCGACGGCGAGTGCGTGCTTTCCTTCGGCGTGACTGGTGGTCACTTTCAGCCGATTGGGCAGATCCAGATCCTGTCGAACCTGCTCGACTACAAGATGTCCGTGCAGGAAGCCATCGACCAACCGCGCATCTTTGCTCGCGGTGACGTGCTGGACGTCGAAGGAACCGTTCCGGCGCATGTTGTCGAAGGTCTTCGCGCTCTCGGGCACCGCCCGACGCCGGCCCCCAATCCACTTGGAACTGCCCAGGCGATCTGGATCGACCGGAAACGCGGGGTCCTAAGAGGCGGGGCAGATTCCCGTCGTGACGGCGTCGCACTAGGTTATTGAGAGACCAAATGTTCAAAATCCTCAGCGAAAACTTCTCCCTCCAACCCAACCCGAACCCCGTTCGTCAGGAAAAGTACGGCGACAGCGGGCGCGGCGATATCCTCAGCCTCGCAGCCCTCGATCAGGCGCGGAAGGAGATCACCACCTGGCCCGGCTATCGTCCCACCGAGTTGCGGCGTCTGAACGGGCTGGCGAGCGCCGCGGGCGTTCGCACGATCCTCTATAAGGATGAGGGCGCTCGCTTTGACCTCGGCAGCTTCAAGGCCCTGGGCGGAGCCTACGCGGTGGCCTCCTTCCTGCAGCGCGAAGTAGAGGCGCTCGCCGGCAAGCGCCCGAGCACGAAAGAGCTTGGGGCCGGATCGCTGAAAGACGTCACGACCGGCATGACGGTGACCTGTGCGACGGACGGAAATCACGGCCGGTCCGTGGCATGGGGCGCCCGCACTTTCGGGTGCCGGTGCGTGATCTTCGTGCACGCCACGGTGAGCCAGGGCCGCCGCGATGCGATCGCTGCCTACGGCGCTGAAGTACGCGTGGTCGACGGAACTTATGACGACGCCGTTCGCGAGGCTGCAGACACGGCAGCGCGAAACGGCTGGCAGGTGATCTCCGATACGTCTTACGAGGGATATACCGACATTCCCCGCTACGTCATGCAGGGGTACGGAGTGATGGTGGAGGAGGCCGTCGAGCAAATGCCGCGCGGTGCTTTTCCGACCCACGTCTTCGTGCAGGGCGGCGTTGGCGGCCTCGCTGCAGCCGTCTGCTCCTATCTTTGGGAGCGTTTCGGCGAGAAGTCGCCCTTGTTCTACGTGGCTGAGCCCGAGACGGCACGATGCCTCTACCTTAGCGCGGCGGCGGGGCGGCCGACTGCCGACCACGGCTCGCTGGACACGATCATGGCGGGTCTTGCCTGCGGCGAGGTCTCCCTTCTGGCCTGGTCGATCCTCGATGCGGGCGCCGACGGCTTCTTCTCGATCACCGACGCATCCGCGGCGGAAACGATGCGCCTGCTTGCGGACGGTCGGTACGGCGATCATCCGATCGTCGCCGGTGAGTCCGCCGTCGCGGGTTTGGCTGCAGCACTTCTGGCCGCAGGCGATGCCGACGCCCGACATGCCATCAAGTTGACGGAAGAGAGCGTGGTGCTGGTCATCGGCACGGAAGGTGCAACCGATCCCGCCGTCTACGAGCGAATCGTCGGGAAGGCGCCTGAGCGCGTCGTGGCTGGCTGGTCGACCAGGAAGGAATTAGTGCAATGACGTCGTCTGGCTGGAACGAGCTTATTTTGCGTGAGATCGACGAAGATCGCGAGGCTCTCGTCGATCTGTGCCGTCGGCTGGTCGCGGCTCCGAGCATGAATCCGCCGGGGCGGACGACGGAAGTAGCGGACGAATTGCAGGCGTTTCTCCGGGGGAGGGGCTTGGCAAGCGAGCGGATCGCTGTTGTCGACGACGCCGCGAACGTTCACCTGACGCTGAGCGGCTCGGCGGAAGGAAAGCATGTGGTCTTCAACGCCCACATGGACACGATGCAGCCGGGCGACGAGTCCGCGTGGAGCGTGCCGCGTCTCGAGTTAACGCGCAAGGACGGTCGTCTTTACGGCCTTGGCATGGGCAACCTGAAGGGCGGTCTCGCCGCGATGGCTCTCGCGACGACCGTGCTTGCGCGGCATCGTGATCAGCTTCCGGGGAGCTTGAGCTTCACGGCCGTTTGCGACGAGGTCATGTTCGGCGGACGCGGCACCGAGCATCTCCTTGCGGTTCGGCCGGATCTTGCCGGCGACTTTATGATCAGCGCAGAAGGTCCCGGTTTTATGGATTTCGCTGTCGCGGAGAAAGGCCTTCTCTGGGTGGATGTTGAGGCAACCGGACCGGGAGGGCATTCGTCCCGCGCGCTGCGCGGCGAAAGCGCCGTCGGCAAGCTCGCCAACTTCATGGCGCAGGTCGATACCTTCAACGACGTCTTTGCGACCTTGCCCGAGGAACTCAAAGGCGTGACCGGCGGAGAGGGAAATCTGGGGCTTCGGTTGTCGGCCAACGCGGGCGTAATCCAGGCTGGCGAAGTGCGTAGCCTGATCTCGCCGTCCGCGCTTGCCCGGTTTGATTTCAGACTTCCACCGGGCATCACTGCTGCAAGCGTCAAGCACCGCCTGCAGAAGATCGCCAGCACCGTTCCGGGAATCCGTCTATCGTATCCGAAGGAGTGGGATGCGAATTGGGAGGCGGCCGATAGCCCGTATGCAAAGAGCCTGATTCATGTGATTGCCAATGTGCGAGGAAAGACACCTCAGCTGGTCGTGCGGCTTCCAGGCAGCGATGCCCGTCACTGGCGGAACAAGGGTGTCCCGGCCGCATGTTTCGGACCACAGCCGACGTTGTCAGCTGGCGTTGACGACTATGCCAACGAGCAGGACGTTGTCGATTGCGCGAAAATCTATGCCCTTGCTGCGATTGATCTCATGAGTCTTCGCTGAGGAGGTGAATACTTCCTAGTCCAGGCCACGGCAATCGTCATGAAGATTCCGCTGACGGCGGATGCAGAATCGAAAGCGGTCGATCAATAACGGCCGCCGTCGCGCTTTTGCTGCGCGATCCACTCCGACAACGTCTTTTTCGGCGTCGGTCCTGAGGCCCGGCTTGGCGATGTTCTCGAGTTCTCGCCCGCGCCCCTTGCCGCGCGGGCTCGCTCCTTATCCGTCTTGTTCAAAGCAGTAATCGAACTTTCTGCAGCTTCCTTCTCGAGACGCAGCTTTTTCAATCGCGCCATCTTGTCGCGTTCTGCATCTGCTTCGGGTCCCTCGGACAAGAGCGTCCGTTGCTGAGCATCCTCCGCAGAGACCACGATTCCCACAATGGTCGTCTCGCCGAGCGCCTTGCAGGCCTCTAACCGATGCAGTCCCTCGACCAGAACGAGGCGGTCTCCGTCGAGCCGAACGGAGATGGGGGTCTGTTGTCCGATGTCGAGAATACTTCCAGCGATCTCCTCGACGACTTGAGGTTTGATTGCCTTCCTTCTTTTCACGGGAACGTAGATCTTCTCGATTGGGAAGCTTTCCGGTTTGGGCATAACGTCTACTCCGCTGTACAGGCCCGTCCGAAACGCATGCCGGGGAGGCGGGATTTTAGGAATGAAGCGCTCGGCTGCAATGGCAATATTAGCGCGCGCAGGATTGATCGGTGTGGGACCCGGGCGCATTCTGAGGGGTGCACCGCCAACGCGTGATTCTTCGGCGAGCGGTTGCGGTGAGGGTAGGCCATGCCTCTTGTTTCCAACCAGGATCGCGACGCGGTCCGTGTCATCACCTACGCTAACCCCCATTCGGCACCATGACGGCCGCCGGGGCGGCCGAGATGTTCGATGCGGTCGCCGCTGCAGGGATGGCCCCATCGGTGCGGGTCATTGTCATTACAGGGGGCCTACCCGGCATCTTCATCCGTCACTACGACGTTGGGGAACTCTCTGAGGCCGCGGATGCGATTGAGCGCGGAGCGCCTCGCGCCCCGCCGTCGCCTGGTCCTCGACCACCTGGTTTCCACGCGCTGACAGATGCGATTGCAGCGGTCGACAAGCCGGTCATTGCGGCTATCAATGGCCTGTGCATGGGAGGAGGCTTCGAGCTTTCGCTGGCCTGCGACCTGCGCATCGCCGGGAGCAGTGTCGCGGCGATCGGACTTCCGGAAACGCGCATCGGTATCTTTCCGGGTGGTGGCGGTACACAGCGTTTGCCCAGGATCGTTGGAGAGACCAAGGCGCTCGAGATGATCCTCTGTGGCCTGACAGTGACGGGACTGCGCGCGCACGAAATCGGAATTGTGCATGAGGTTGTCGCCGATCCGCTCGCCCTTTTGGCCAGAAGCGGGCGCTGGTCGTCTGGAGCCGGCTTATCCTGCCGAACGGCAATTCGATTGTGATCGAGAACCTCGCCGCAACCGACGTCGCAGGCTATGCCGGCCTCGAAGATGAGGTGGACTTCCATACCTGGCAACTGCTCAAGGGCGTGGCTCTAGCGACCCTGATTGGAGTAGCGAACGATGCGGCCCATGGGAATGACCTGTCGTGGATTCGTCTCGAAGTATTCAATGAGCTTGTCGAGCTCATCCTGCGTTGGCCGCCGGTCTCGCTCGTCTGATTTTTCCGACGAGACCCAAATGCTTCAACGCGAAGCGCGCGAGGGCGAACCTCCTCGGCAGAAACCTCAATTCCGTGGACGGCCGCGGCGTGCGTCGCGAGTGTCCTGATGAAAGCCATATCGATTGCGAGGGTCGCCGGCCTGGCGCCTTCCTTCGCTCGCTTGCGGCCATATTCAATAAGCCGTTCTCGGTCCAGCCGAGGTATCTTGGTGCATCCGAGCTCCTCCTTGAGCGCCTTCAGTACCGCCGCTTTGGATCGGCGTGGTGGGCGGCCGACGTCGCGCATGTCTTAAATGTGCAGATCAATGATGTCGCCGAAGGTCTTCGCTTTCACGGCAGCGCGCGGTTTGGGTGACCCGCTACGATCAATATTGCGCTCCACGTCGAGCGCCCATTCCTCGCCGTCCTTGCGGCGGCGAAAGGTCTCTGCCACATAACGGTTCTTGCGGCGAACTTGGACCCGCCAGTTTCCCGACGGCACCTGAGTAAAGGTGGCCATGGTCGTGTGCTTTTCCCAAACGGTGTGCGATACGTGTGCGTCGAGAGGTCAAAACGGGTACAAACGTGTGCAAATTCGGCAAGTTTGGCGGGTACTCGTTCTTGTTACATCCCATTGAGAGCTTAAGGTAAATCATTGGAAGCGCAAGACTATCGCTTTTCTGTGGCACCCATGATGGACTGGACCGACCGGCATTGCCGGGTCTTCCATCGGCTGATGTCGCGGCGTGCGCGGCTTTATACTGAGATGCTGACGACCGGCGCCATCATCCATGGCGACCGGGCGCGGCTGCTCGGCTTCGACGCCAGCGAGCATCCGGTGGCGCTGCAGCTCGGCGGTTCCAATCCGCGCGATCTGGCGACCGCTGCAGAGATCGGCGAGCAGTTCGGTTATGACGAGATCAACCTCAATGTCGGCTGTCCGTCCGATCGCGTAAAGGATGGCCGCTTCGGCGCCTGCCTCATGGCAGAGCCCGCGCTGGTCGCCGAAGGCGTTGCGGCGATGAAGCGCGCGGTGCGGATTCCCGTCACGGTGAAATGCCGGATCGGCATCGACGACCAGGATCCGGAAGTCGCGCTCGATACGCTGGCCCGCGGGGTGGTTGCCGCGGGCGCGGACGTGCTCGTCGTGCACGCGCGCAAGGCCTGGCTCAACGGACTGTCGCCGAAAGAGAACCGCGACATCCCGCCGCTCGACTACGATCGGGTCTATCGCCTCAAGGCGGCGTTGCCGGATGTGCCCATCATCATCAACGGCGGCATCACCAGCCTTGCGGAGGCAGAGCAGCATCTGGCGCATGTCGATGGCGTGATGCTGGGGCGGGCGGCCTATCAGGAGCCGTGGCGGCTGCTCACCGTCGATTCCGAGCTGTTCGGCGAGACTGCGCCGCACGCGACGATGAAGGACGTGTTCGCGGCGATGCTGCCCTATATCGAGCGGCAGCTTGCCGAAGGCACGCGGCTGCATTCGATCACGCGGCATTTCGTCGGTGCCTTCCATGGCGTCCCCGGTGCGCGTGCGTTCCGCAGGCACCTTGCGGAGAACGGCGTTCGGCCGGGTGCTGACATCTGCGTGCTGCACGAGGCGATCGCACGCGTTGACGATCGCGCGCCGGCGGCGGTCGCGGCCTGAGGGCGCTCGTTACGGCTTGCGCTGACGCCGCGTGACGTCCTGTGCGACCTTCAGGAAATTGAACAGATGCGACATCCGGTTGTCGCGCCGGTAGTTCAGCGACAGGGCAGTGCCTGGATTGTGTCCTTCATAGGCGCGGTAGGCGACGCCGGGCCGCTCCGCCTCCGAGACCGATTTCGGCACCAGCGCGATGCCGACGCCGACCGACACCAGGCTGATCGCGGTCTGGTAGTCTTGGGCCAGCACCTGCGATTTCGGAATGAAGCCTTCTTCGAGGCAGATGTTGAGGATGTGGTCGGCGAAGCTCGGGCGCGGCTTGCGCGGGTAGAGGACGAACGTCTCGGCCTTCAGCGCCGCCAGCCGCGGGACCCTTTGATCGAGCAAGGGCGAAGTGTCGGAGAGCGCGAGGATCAGCGGCTCCTGTAGCAGCGGCTCCGACTTCAGCTCCTCGTCGTCGAGCGAGGGGCGGGCGATGGCGATATCGATCTCGCGCTGGATCACCGCGCGCTTCTGCTCGGCGTTGTTCATCGCCGACAGCGCGAGCTCGACGTCAGGATAGGCCGACCGAAACGCCTGGATCACGCTCGGTAGCACGCCATAGGTCGCCGAGCCGACGAAGGCGACGCGCAGGTGTCCGGAAAAGCCTTCGCCGATCCGCTTGATCTCGCGGTGCGTCCGGTCGAGCCGCTCCAGCACGTCGCGCGCACGTTCCAACAGAACGCTGCCAGCCTGGGTCAGCCGGATCTGGCTGCGGCTCCGGTCGATCAGCATGACGCCGAGATCGCTCTCGAGTTGCGCAATCTGCCGGCTGAGCGGCGGCTGCGCGATCGCAAGCCGCGATGCGGCGCGGCCGAAATGCAATTCCTCGGCGACGGCGACGAAATAGACCAATCGCCTGAGATCCATGACATCGTCGCGATCGGTCACGGCTAGCCGAACGTCTGCTCGCGCGCTTCCGGGGAAGCTGCGGAAAAATCCTGCCGGGTTTGATATCGCGTGGTCATGTGCGCACGATCGAGACGATGGTTCCGACGCGAAGACTGGGCGTGGGTCCGTGGATTGTCAATTGTCCGCGGGAACGACGCCATCCGGCTAGTCCTTCCGGGCGACGGCGCGGATCTTGTCCTCGTCGACCTCTACGCCGAGACCGGGGCCATCAGGAGCGCAGATCTCGAACTCGTCGAACCTGATCGGGTTGACGACCAGATCCTCCACGAGGATTCGCGGACCGAAATGCTCGGTGCCCCATTCGAGCCTCGGCAGGGTGGCGAAGGCGGCGAGATGCGCCGCCGCGCCGATGCTGCTCTCCAGCAGGCAGCCGCCATAGAGTTCGAGCCCGTGGGCGGCCGCGACCGCAGCGGCGCGCTTCATCTCGAACAGGCCCCCGCTCTTCACGAGCTTCAGCGAGTAGACGCTGCCGCAGCCCATCGCGCCCGCGCGCGCGATTTCCTCCTTGGTGAAAGCCGCTTCGTCCACCAGCAGCGGAATCGAGGTGCGGGCCGCGACACGCGCCATCGCTTCCAGTTGCAGCGCCGACACCGGTTGTTCGATCAGGGCCACATCCAGCTCCTCCAGCGCCGGCATGAAGCGGATGCATTCGGCCTCGGTCCAGCCCTGGTTGACATCGACGATCAGGCGCACCTCGTCGCCGAGCCCGGCGCGCAGCGCTTGCAGCCGTTTCAGATCGACCTGCGGCCGGTTGAAGCCGAACTTGATCTTGAACTGGCGGTGTTCGCGGCGCCGCAGCTTCTCCCTGGCTTCCTCGACCTCCTGGCCGCTGTCGCCCGACGCCAGCGCCCAGATCACCTCCATGCGCTCGCGCACCGCGCCGCCGAGCAGGGCGCTGGCGGGCAGGCTGAGCGTCTTGCCGGCGGCGTCGAGCAGGGCGGACTCGATGGCGCCCTTGGCGGCGAAATTGCGGGTGGCGGCCTTGCTCATGCGCAAGGCATTGGCTTCGAAGGCGAGGGCAGGCTGTCCAAGCAGCGCCGGCGCCAGATAATTCGTGACCGCGGCCTTGATCGACTCCACGCTCTCCTCGGCCCAGCGCGGCCCGCCGAGCGTCGAGGCTTCGCCGATGCCCGTCACGCCGTTGTCGAGCAGGACGCGCACCAGCACGTAGCCCTGATGGGTGACCTCGGTGTTCGAGAGCTTGTGCCGGCGGCGGGTCGGCGCCTCCACGATGGTGGCGCGGATACTGCGGATCGCAGTGTCCTTTGCGTGAGCCTGCACTCGCTCCACGGGTTCGGCGATTTCGATCACGGCACGACTCATATGTCCTCGCAGGTCAGTTCACAGTGAGCCCTGCCAGGCTGATGGGCCTGGCAGGACGTAACGGGTACTACTCGGCTGCGACGAGCCGTTCGACAGCGGCTTTCTTGAGCTTGAAGTCGAAGTTGAGAACCAGATCGGTGTCGGCGCCGGCGGGGGCCTTGGCGAACTTGCCGATCAGGCTCTGCTTCACGGCGAACACCGAGTTGTTGTCGAGGTACTTGGTCTCGGAATCGTAGATCTGCGAGATCAGCGATTGATATCCGTCCTTCGCAAGCATGAAATGGATGTGGCCCGGACGCCAGGGATGGTGGCCCATATATTTCAGCAGCTCGCCGCCGGCGCCGTCATAGGGGATCGGGTAGGGCTCGGGGCGGAGCGCCACGAAGGCATATTCGCCGTTGGCGTCGGTCGTGAAGCGTCCGCGCAGATTGTAGGCCGGCTGTTCCGGATCCTGCAGGTCGTAGAGGCCGTTCGGCGCGTCTTCCCAGACGTCGATCGTGACGCCCTCGATCGGTCGCCCCGCCGTGTCGCTGATGCGCCCTGAGACCTTGACGGTCTGCGCGTTGTCGAAGGTCTTCTTGATGATGGAGGCGCCCTTGGGCAGCACCGGCGGGTTTTCCCGGTAGAACGGCCCGAGCACGGTCGACTCGCTCTCGCCGTCGGTGACCCGGTGATCGAGCATGTCGACCAGCACCTCGACGCCGAGGATGTCGGCGATCAGGATGAACTCGTTGCGCTTCTCGTCCGAGATGTCGCCCGCGCGGCGCAGGAATTCGCATGCGGCGAACCACTCGGCGAAAGTCAGGTCGACCTCCTTGCAGAAGTCGTGCATGTGGCGGATCAGGCTTGTCATGATCTGACGGTTGCGATCCGGAATGTCCTTCGAGAGCGCGGCGATCACGTGGTCGGTGATGGTGTCCTTGTTGACGTTCAGCATGGTCGTTTCCTCCTTTTCTTGCAGTTTGCTCAAACTTGCATCCCCGTTTTCGGGAATATCGGTTGCTGGCCTCACCAGACAAATTCGTAAGCGGCATTCTCCAGCGTCACGGGCGCGGGGTGCGGGTCGGCAAGGCCGCCGAAGCGACCGCGGAAGAACAGCAGCGGCTTCTTGCTGGGCTCCAGCGACATCTCGCGGACCTGGCCGAGGAAGATCGTGTGGTCTCCGGCGACGATCTCATCGGCGAGATCAGTCACGAAGTATGCCGCCGCGCTGGCGATCACAGGCAGGTCATTGCGGCGCTCGAAGACGTTGCAGAGGTCGAGCCTTGGCTTGCCGGCGAAATGCCAGGCGAAATCCTCCATGCCCTCGGCGAGGATGCTGACCGCAAAGCGGCCGGTCTTCTGGATGTTGCACAGCATCTTCGCGCTTTTCGCGATCGAGATCGCGACCAGCGGCGGATCGAGCGAGACCGACATGAAGGCGTTGGCCGTCATGCCGTGATCGCGGCCCTCGCAATGCGTCGTGATGATGGTGACGCCGGTGCCGAACTGGCCACAGGCATTGCGCAACTCTCGCGGATCGATGGCGGTCATTGGCTTGCGACCTCGAGTTGGGCCAAACCGGATCGGTTGGCCGGTGGCGCGGTCACGATATCTCGCCAGTTTTCCAGCGTCGCCGCGGCGGCGGCAAGGCCGGATCGTCGCAAGGCGCGAATCCGGCTGCTGGAGACGATCTCGCCATTGCCGCAGCGCACCGGCGGCAGGATGCGGGTGTTGAAGTGCTGCCGCAGCAGCAGGGCGGTGCCGCCCTTGCAGGACCCGAAGCGGAAATCCTCGCCGACGATGACTTCGCGTGGTCGCAGAAGCTGCAATTCGGTGAGGAAATCGAGCGCGGTGCGCCGGACGTAGATCTGGTTGAAATCGGCGACGACGACGTGGTCAGGCGCGAATGTTGCGATGCGCTCCAGCTTTTCGCGAAGCGAGATCAGCGGCTCGGCCTGGCCGAAATACACTTTTGGTGGCGGATCAAAGGTGTAGACCACGGCTGCAATGCCGCGGCGCCGCGCTGCCGCGATGGTCTGCCGCAGCAGTTCCTGATGGCCGCGGTGGACGCCGTCAAATGCGCCGATGGTCACGACACAGGCGTCGAGGGCCAATTCCCCATCGCGATGGAAAGCGACAGCGCTGCTGTCAAAACCCTTGCCCATGGTTCGCTCCCTTGCCGTGCTGCATTAGCTGCGGCGTTGCGCCGGCCGAACGATCCTTGCCGTCCGGTCCGTGCTATCGAGTCATAGCCCGAGCCGGGCCGGTCTGCGCGGTATGGTGTGATACCTTTCGCCCGCTCCGGGTGAGCGCGTAGCGTTTCCTCCGATGTCACGCCGTCCAAGAGCGTGACGAGATGGTCTTAGGGCCGGTGCGGCAAGCGCCGCCGGTCCAACGACACAAGCGGAGGAGAAACCCATGACTACAGCAGCTGCCCTGCGGGCCGACGTGCCAGCGTCAACCACCAGCGTCTATACCGGTGCGGAATTCCTGGACAGCATCCAGGACGGCCGGGAAATCTACATCTACGGCGAGCGCGTCAAGAACGTCACCCAGCATCCTGCCTTCCGCAATTCAGCGCGGATGGTGGCGCGCTGGTATGATCGCTTCCATGAGAAGAAGGATCAGATCGGCGTCCTGACCGACACCGGCTCGGGACAGCTGACCCATCCGTTCTTCCTCGGCTCGAAAACGGCCGACGACCTCGTCAAGGGCCGCGATGCGATCGCCGAATTGCAGAAGGTTGCGTTCGGCTGGATGGGCCGCTCGCCGGACTACAAGGCGTCGTTCCTCGGCACGCTGGGAGCGAATTCAAGCTTCTATGGCGATTACGCCGGCAATGCGAAAAAGTGGTACGCCCGGACCCAGGAGCGTCTGGACTTCTGGAATCACGCCATCGTCAATCCGCCGATCGATCGCGACCGCGCCATCGAGGAGGTGCGCGACGTCTTCATGCATGTCGAAAAGGAGACCGACGCCGGCCTGATCGTGTCGGGCGCGAAGGTGGTGGCGACCGGCTCGGCGCTGACGCACTACAATTTCATCGCCCACTACGGCATTCCGATCAAGGACAAGTCGTTTGCGCTGATCTTCACGGCGCCGATGGATGCCAAGGGCATCAAGCTGATTGCCCGCTCGTCCTACGAATTCACCGCGGCGGCGACCGGCTCGCCGTTCGACTATCCGCTGTCCAGCCGCTTCGACGAGAACGACTCGATCCTCGTGTTCGACAAGGTGCTGGTGCCTTGGGAGAATGTCTTCATCTATGGCGACGTCGACAAGATCAACCAGTTCTTCCCGGCCTCGGGCTTCATCCCGCGGTTTACGCTGCACGGTGTGACGCGGCTTGCCATCAAGCTCGACTTCATCGCCGGCCTGTTCTCGATGGCGGTCGAGGCGACCGGGTCAAAGGACTTCCGCGGCGTGCAGACGGCGGTGGGCGAGGTGATTGCCTGGCGCAATCTATTCCACGGCATTGCCGACGCGATGGTGAAGTCGCCGATCGCCTGGCAGGGAACCGATGGCTACAACCTGCCCAACCTGAACTACGGGCTGGCCTATCGCGTGTTCGCGCCGATGGCCTATCCGCGGATCAAGGAATTGATCGAGCGTCATGTGGCGAGCGGCCTGATCTATCTGCCGTCGAGCTCGGCCGATCTGGAGAGCGAGGCCATCCGGCCGTATCTCGACCGCTTCGTGCGCGGCTCCAACGGCTATGCCGCGATCGACCGGATCAAGCTGCTGAAGCTGCTCTGGGACGCGGTCGGCTCCGAGTTCGGCGGCCGGCATGAGCTCTACGAGCGCAACTATGCGGGCAATTACGAGAACCTGCGCGTCGAGACGCTGATGGCCGCGAGCGCCACCGGCGACCTCGGCGCCATGCAGGATTTCGTCCGCAATTGCATGAGCGACTACGACGTCTCCGGTTGGACGGCGAAGGACCTCGTCAACCCCGACGACATCAACCTCGTCAGCCGCGGTTTGGTGCAGGGCTGACGATCTGTTAGACGGATCAATGGAGCCGCCACAGTTGCGTGGCGGCTCCACGCCGTTCCATCTTGTCGTAGAAGGAGTTCACTTGTCATGCTGTTCCACGTCGAAATGGATGTGCGGATTCCGCACGATCTCCCGGTCGAGAAGGTCGACGCGCTGAAGGCTGCGGAACGCGTCCGCGCCATGGAGCTGCAGCGTACGGGGGCCTGGCGCCATCTGTGGCGGGTGGCGGGGCGCTACGCCAATGTCAGCATCTTCGACGTGTCCGGCGCGCAGGAATTGCACGACATCCTGTCCAGCCTGCCGCTGTTTCCGTTCATGGAGATCGAGGTCACGCCGCTGTGCCGGCACCCGTCGTCGATCCACGACGACGATCGATAGCGGTGGGGCAGGCGCCGTCGCGCTAGTCGACGGCCGTGCGCGCGCGCCGGTGGCGGCTTGAGGTGCTGATGCTGCCGGTGACGTCGGGGTAGCCGGTCAGGCTCAGTGTGTCGGCGCGAACGCCCCAGCTCTCGAGCCGGTCGAGGAAGCTCATGCCGAGCAGGTTGGTCTTCATCTGCCCGCGCTGCACCACCAGCGCCGGCACCGACTTCTCCACGAGATGGCCGACGGCGAGACGGTCGAGCGTGAGCCGGGCCGCCTTGGTGTGGCCGCCCGCGGTCTCCAGGTCGACGTCATATTCGAGCATCTCGAGCGGCAGCCCGATTGCTTTCGCGGTTTCCCAGGTCAGCACCACCGATGTCGCGCCGGTATCGATCACCATCGGTGCGGTGACGCCATTGATCTTCGCACGCAGCGTGAATTCGCCGCCCTGGCCGCGCGGGATCTGAACCGCGGGGGCGGAGCTGGAGGTCGAGGCTGAGGCGGTGATGCTGCGGCCGAAGATCTGGGTCAGATTCTCCCTGGCGCGGGCGATCTGCTCGGGGTCGCCGTAGGCAACAACGGCGCCGGCGGTTGCCATCAGCAGCACGATGACGAGGAGGATACGGGTCACGGCGCAACTCCCGCCGCAGCGCCGATCACGCGCGCTTCGGACGCGGCTCCATGCGCTCGAGCCCAGCCTCGGCCATGCGCGCCGGCAGCGTCGCCATCACCGACAGCCGCTCCGCGCGGTCCATCTTGTGCCAGCGCGCGATCTCCGGGAGCGTGCGGCCACAGCCGAAGCAGAGCTTCGTCCTGGGGTCCATCATGCAGACTGCGATACACGGCGTCTCTGAGCTCATTGTTCAAGTGTTGAACGGTTTCGGCGGCCAGTGCAAGCCGGCTGGTGTGGGATGCTGCATCACGCCACGGCTTTTTGTCGCGAGCATGGTCCTGGCGCGAACGCCTTGGGTTTATTGCCGAAGCGTTTTCGAGCGAAGTGGATATCAGTTCGCGTGAAGAAAACGCGTCAGAACCAAAATCTAGAGCCCCGTTCCGAATCCATCGGAACGGAAAGGGCTCTAGCGATAACCGCGTCACGATCTTCCGCGACATGCTCTACAATCCGGTGCCGGCACTCATGATCGACTTGCGGCGCACGCGTTTCCGGTCGGCGCCCATCGCGGGCTCGACGGGCTCCGGCGGCTGCATCGGCGGCGCTTCTTCAGTCATCGGCGCCAGCGCACTCATCACACGCTCCGGCGGGAAGGTGACGATCACCTCGGTGCCGATGCGCAGCTTCGATTTCAGCGTGAACGTGCCGCCATGCAGGTCGATCAGATTCTTGGCGATCGGCAGGCCGAGGCCGGCGCCCTGTTCAGCCGACTTGATCGAATTGGAGCCCTGGCCGAACGAGGCCAGCACGACCGGGATCTCGTCCTCGGCGATGCCGCTTCCAGTATCCTTGACGCTCAGATATTGTCCGCCAGAGGCGGTCCATCCCGCCTTGAGCCAGATCTCGCCGCCCTGCGGGGTGAACTTGATCGAGTTGGAGAGCAGATTGAGCACGACCTGTCGGATTGCACGCTCGTCGGCCCAGAGCCGCGGCATGGCCTGCTCGAACACTTCGTGGATGGTGATGCCGCGGCTCGAGGCACGCAGCTTCATCAAATGATGGCAGTCGGCGACGATGCCGACCAGCGACACCGCTTCCTCGTTGAGTTCGTAGCGGCCGGCTTCGATCCGCGACAGATCGAGGATCTCGTTGATGAGGTTGAGCAGGTGCACGCCGGAATTATGGATGTCGGCGGAATATTCCTTGTAGACCGGCACCGCGTGCGCGCCGAAGATCTCGCTCTTCATCACCTCGGAGAAGCCGAGGATGGCATTCAGCGGCGTGCGCAGCTCGTGGCTCATCTGGGCGAGGAAGCGCGACTTGGCGACGTTGGCGGCTTCGGCACGGTGGCGCGCTTCGTCCGAGATCGCCTTGGCCTGTTCCAGCTCGCCGATCAGCGCGTCCTTCTCTGCGCGCGCTTCCAGCGTCGCCAGCGTGGTCGAATGCAGGCGGTGCGCGAGCAGGGCAAAATAGCCTTCGGCTGCAAGTGCGAGCAGTGCCAGCACGTAATTGTCGAACGCGCCGTTGAGCACGAGGTCGAGCGCGATCCCGACCGTCACCGGAACGGTCGCGGCAAGGGCTGCGATCGGCAGGTTGGCGGCGAGCATGCTCGATACTGCGATCACCAGCAGCATCAGGAACATCATCAGCGTTTTGGAGGCGAGGTCGCGCCCGGCGGGGTGGATCAGGATCGCGGTCCAGCACAGGCCGTAGAGCAAGTCGAGCAGCACGAAGCGGGTCCGCCATTTGCGGGTGACCGCGACGGAGGTCGGTTCGGCGAGGAAGCGGGAACAGCTGCGGATGATGGCGAGATGGACGCAGAGGATGCCGACCGTCCAGGCGCCGGCCACGATCGGCTTCATCCAGAGGCCGAACAGCACGCCGGTGGCTACCACCAGCAGCATCACGACATAGGAGGCGGACAGCCGCGTCTGGGCGTATTGCCGCAGCATCTCGGCGTCGAAAGCCGGCCGGGTTCCACTGGTCGACGTTAACTTGTCCCGCGCCTCGCGCACCCGCTGCGCGGCGACGCGCCGGCTGTTCACCGGCACCGTCACCTGAGGTCCTGCCGGAAGCGCTACAACTTCAGGCTTTTCTGCGGGATTACTCATCAACAACACAAATCCTGCCCACGAACCGCGCGGGCTTTTTGCATTGTCTATCTGTGACGCTAAATCATTAAGCGTTGCCTTAAAGAGCTAAGGAAAAGCGTAAACGGGAAGTTAAATTAACTTTTGCGCGGGGGTCCCGCTGTTGTGCGAGGGCGGGTGCACATGCGCACGCCGGGTCTGACAATGCCATGTTCTCATGGCCGGGCTTGTCCCGGCCATTTACGTCTTGCTTCTCGTTGGATCCAAAGACGTGGATGCCCGGGACAAGCCCGGGCATGACGAGATGGTGGGAAGTGTTACCGCTGCAGACGGGCCAGCAGGCTCGACGTATCCCAGCGCTTGCCGCCCATCTTCTCGACCTCGGAATAGAACTGATCGACCAGCGCGGTGACAGGCAGGTTGGCGCCGTTGCGGCGGGCTTCAGCGATCGCGATCGAGAGGTCCTTGCGCATCCATTCGACCGCGAAGCCGAAATCGTACTTGTCCTCGTTCATGGTCTTGTAGCGATTTTCCATCTGCCAGGACTGCGCGGCCCCTTTCGAGATGGTCTCGATCACTGCGGCGACGTCGAGGCCGCTCTTTTTGGCGAAGTGGATACCCTCGGAGAGACCCTGCACCAGACCGGCGATGCAGATCTGGTTGACCATCTTCGTCAGCTGGCCGCTTCCGGCGGGCCCGAGCAGTTTGCACATCCGCGCATAGGCGCCTGTGATGATCGGCTCGGCGCCCGAATACGCGTCCTGCGCGCCGCCGCACATCACCGTCAGCACGCCGTTCTCGGCGCCAGCCTGGCCGCCGGAGACCGGGGCGTCGACGAATTTGAAGCCAGCCTTGGTGGCGGCTGCGTCCAGCTCACGCGCGACCTCGGCGGAGGCGGTGGTGTGGTCGACGAAGGTCGCCCCTTTCTTCATTCCGGCGAACGCGCCGTCGGGGCCGATCGTGACCGCGCGCAGATCGTTGTCGTTGCCGACGCAGCACATCACGAAATCCTGGCCTTCGGCGGCGGCCTTCGGGGTCGCTGCGGTCTTGCCGCCGAACTTGTCCGCCCATTCCTTCGCCTTGGCCGCGGTGCGGTTGTAGACGGTGACCTCATGGCCCCCTTTTTTCACGAGGTGTCCGGCCATGGGGAAGCCCATCACGCCGAGACCGAGGAAAGCGACTTTAGCCATCTGTGGTACCTTGTGATTTGCCGTGGTGATCGCCCTTCGCCTGCCGGCAAATTCGCGGCGGGCGGGGCATTCCGTCCATGGAAGGAGCCGCACCATACCCCCTGTGCAGCGGAGGGCAACGGCCTTGGTGGGATGGCAGAAGGCGGTTTTGTGCTAGGATTGGCCCACCAACGAACTTCACAAAAAAGGGAGTGTATCGCATGGGCATGAGCGTCGGTGTGCTCGATCATTTCAATATCCGGACCCGGAATCTCTCCGCCACGGTGCGGTTCTATGAGGACATTCTGGGCCTGGAAAAGGGCGCGCGGCCGAACTTCGCGTTCCCCGGTGCGTGGATGTACAGCGAAGGCAAGGCGGTCGTGCATCTGGTCGATATTTCGGCGACCGACGAGGCACAAAAGCCCGACTCGGGCGTCGTCCATCACGTCGCCTTTGCCAGCCAGGGCTTCGATGGGATGCGGCAGCGGCTTCAGTCCAAGGGGATGAAGTTCGAGGCCCGCGAGGTGCCCGGCGGCGATCTCTGGCAGATCTTCGTCCACGACCCCAACGGCGTCATGATCGAGCTGAATTACGAGGCCGCCACGGAAGGCGGCTCGGCCGCGCCGGCCGAGCGGCGGGACGACGTCGGAGCGAGGTAGCCTTTTGCGCTGCAACGCTCTATGGGTCGGTCTCTTGAACTTTCCAGGAGATGCGCGGTGAGCGTGACGCAGCAACAGGTTCTCGATTGCCTTGCCAAGGTGATGTCGCCACGCGGCACGGCCTTGACCAACGCCAATGTGCTGTCGGCGATCACGGTCACCGACGGCAAGGTGTTCTTCTCGATCAATGTCGATGCCGCCGAGGCCCGCGCCTGGGAGAGCGTGCGCGCGCAGGCCGAGAACGCCGTGCGCGCCATTCCCGGCGTCAGCGTCGCGATGATCGCGTTGACCGCCGAGCGTAAGGCGGGCGGGGCGGCACCGGCGCCGCGGCCGGCCGGCGGCGTCCCGCCGGCGTCCGCCCATCGCCATCCACATCCGCCCGGCGGGCAATCGCCGATGGCTCGGCAGGCCGAGATCCCCGGCATCTCCGCCGTCATCGCCGTCGCCTCGGGCAAGGGCGGCGTCGGCAAGTCGACCACCGCGCTCAATCTGGCGCTGGGCCTGCGCGACCTCGGCCTCAAGGTCGGGCTGCTCGACGCCGACATCTATGGCCCGTCGGTGCCGCGCCTGACCGGTCTGCGCGACAAGCCGGAGCTGAACGACGAGCGCAAGATGATTCCACTTCGGCGTTTCGGCCTCGCCATCATGTCGATCGGCTTCCTGGTCGAGGAAGAGACCGCGATGATCTGGCGCGGTCCCATGGTGATGTCGGCGGTGACGCAGATGCTGCGCGACGTCGAATGGGGCAAGCTCGACGTGCTGGTCGTCGACATGCCACCGGGCACCGGCGATGCCCAGCTCACGCTGGCCCAAAACGTGCCGCTCAAGGGCGCCGTGATCGTCTCGACCCCCCAGGACCTGTCCCTGATCGACGCGCGGCGGGGCCTTGCCATGTTCAAGAAGGTCAACGTGCCTGTCCTCGGCATCGTCGAGAATATGAGCTACTTCCAGTGCCCGCATTGCGGGACCAAGTCGGACATTTTCGGCCATGGCGGGGCGCGGCACGAGGCCGAAAAGCTCAAGGTGCCATTCCTGGGCGAGATCCCCCTGCACATGGCGATTCGTGCCACTTCGGATGCCGGTAATCCCGTGGTCGACAGCGAGCCGGACGGCCCTCATGCGGCGATCTACCGCGCCATCGGCGGCAAGGTCCGCGAGCAGCTGCAAGGCGTCATCGCGGCAGCCTGAGCCTGCGCTGCTGTCCCGCTGGGCCGATTGGCCGCGAAGCGTCGGGAGCGCGGCGGCTTTCTTCACAGGCCCGTGCCGTTGGTGCCTTTGGACGATTGCTGAATCGGTTCCGGCCTGTATGTTTATGCAGGAGTGGCCGAATCGTACCATCCTTCGATCAGCGGAAGGCGGCCGCGGGTGAAGCCAAACTGCGGGAAGGGGCCGTGAGGCGACCATCGACATGGCAGCATCACGCGAAGCAAACAAACAGCACCGCAAACATCTGACGCGGGAGAAGCGCGCAGAGGCCTCCCGGCTTGCGTTCAACATGGCCAAGAAATCCGACTCGATCGGCGAGGCTGCCGAGGTGATCGCCAAGACGTATGGCGTCAGCAAGACAACTGCGCAAAGCTGGATCCGGCGCGGGCGGTATTTGGCTGATCAAGCCAAGAAGGCGCGAGAGACGACGCGGCGCTGATTGCTCCGGTAACCCCCGGCGGTTGAGAGCGGGCCGGACGGCCCGCACGCGGCGATTTACCGCGCGGTCGGCGGCAGCTCCGCGGCCACCTGCCAGGCGTCATCGTCGCTGCCTGAAGGCGCATTTTCCGGCTGATTTCCAGCCTCATCAGACTTTCGTTTAATTGGCGCGGTCATGCCATTGTCGCGTTTCCGTGAAGCCACCTTCCGTGTTAAAGGGCCGACCAGAGCGCCTCGGCAAGCCTTCACGCGCCTGCCGGAGAGCTGCTTGCGGTCACTGGGAAACGCCCCTGAAGGAGAAGTCTTAAGATGAAGCGTCGTGATTTTCTGAAAGTGTCGGCAGCAGGCGCGGCGGCGACCGCAGTGGCCTCGCCGGCGATCGCGCAGTCCTCGCCCGAGGTGAAGTGGCGCCTGACTTCGAGCTTCCCGAAGTCGCTCGACACCATCTATGGCGGCGCCGAGCAGGTGGCGAAGTACGTCGCCGAGATGACTGACAACAAGTTCCAGATCCAGGTGTTCGCCGCCGGCGAAATCGTGCCCGGCCTACAGGCGCTCGATGCGACCTCGAATGGCACGGTCGACATGTGCCACACCGTCTCCTACTATTACGTCGGCAAGGACCCGACGTTTGCGATCTTCGCCTCGGTGCCGTTCGGCCTCAATGCGCGCCAGCAGAATTCCTGGCTCTATCAGGGCGGCGGCAACGAGCTCGCCAACGAGTTCTTCAAGAAGTCGAACGTGATCGGCTTCCCCTGCGGCAACACCGGCACCCAGATGGGCGGCTGGTTCCGCAAGGAGATCAAGACCGTTGCCGATCTGTCCGGCCTCAAGATGCGCATCGGCGGCATCGCCGGCCAGGTGCTCCAGAAGGTCGGCGTGGTGCCGCAGCAGCTCGCCGGCGGCGACATCTATCCGGCGCTGGAGAAGGGCACCATCGACGCGGCCGAATGGGTCGGCCCCTACGATGACGAGAAGCTCGGCTTCGCCAAGGTCGCCAAGTACTACTACTATCCGGGCTTCTGGGAGGGCGGTCCGACCGTCCATGCCTTCGCCAACCTGGAAAAGTTCAATGCGCTGCCGAAGAGCTACCAGGCGATCCTCACCAACGCGACGGCCAACGCCAACACCTGGATGGCTGCGCGTTACGACATGCAGAACCCGGCCGCGCTGAAGCGGCTGGTCGCCGGCGGCACCCAGCTTCGCCCGTTCACCAACGAAGTGCTGGAAGCCTGCCTCAAGTCGACCAACGAACTGTGGGCCGAGATTTCGGCGAAGAACGCCGACTTCAAGAAGTCGATCGACGCCATGCAGGCCTACCGCTCCGACGAATATCTGTGGTGGCAGGTCGCTGAATATACCTACGACAGCTTCATGATCCGCTCGCGCACGCGCGGCTGATCTGCATCTAGCCTTTTGGACGAGCGTTCGCGCGACGCGAACGCATTGCCCGGCCTCCGCAAGGAGGCCGGGTTTTTTGCGTCTGGCATTCGTGAAGGGGATGTTCCATGCTCGCATCCGAAGCCTCGGCACGAAGGCGGCGTGTGATCGGTCACCGGTCATGACGGCAAAAAGAAAAGCGGCGCGACGATCGAAAGCAGTCGACGCTCGGACAACACAATCGAACAGGGCAGGATTCACATGAAGAGAAGAGACTTCATCAAGGTCACAGGACTTGGTGCGGCCGGCGCCGCCACGCTCGCGGCTCCCGCGATCGCGCAGTCGATGCCGGAAATCAAATGGCGCATGCCGACGAGCTGGCCGAAATCGCTCGACACGCTGTTTGGCGGCGCCGAGATGATGTGCAAGATGGTCGCGGAGGCCACCGACAACAAATTCCAGATCCAGACCTTCGCGGCCGGCGAGATCGTGCCGGGCCTCCAGGTGCTCGACGCCGTGCAGAACGGCACCTGCGAAATCGGCCACACGGCGTCCTACTATTATTTCGGCAAGGACCCGACCTTCACCTTCGGCTCGGCCGTGCCGTTCGGTCCCAACATGCGCATCAACCAGGCCTGGTACATGCTGGGCGGCGGCCGCGACGTGCTCAACGAGTTCTACAAGAGCTACAACGTCGTCTCGCTGCTCGCGGGCAACACCGGCTGCCAGATGGGTGGCTGGTTTCGCAAGGAGATCAAGACCGTCGACGATCTCAAGGGCCTGAAATTCCGCGTCGGCGGCTTCGCCGGCAAGGTGATGCAGAAGCTCGGCGTCGTGCCGCAGCAACTCGCCGGCGGCGATATCTATCCGGCGCTGGAGAAGGGCACCATCGATGCGGCCGAGTGGGTCGGTCCCTATGACGACGAGAAGCTCGGCTTCTACAAGGTCGCGCCGCACTACTACTTCCCCGGCTGGTGGGAAGGCGGACCGATGCTGATGGCCTTCGTCAACCTCGACAAGTGGAACGCGCTGCCGAAATATTACCAGAGCGTGCTGGAGCAGGCCGGCCACTACGCCAACAACTACATGATGGCACGCTATGACAATGCCAATCCGCTGGCGCTGAAGAAGCTGCTCGCGGGCGGCACCAAGCTGCGTCCGTTCCCGCCTGCGGTGATGGAAGCTTCCTTCAAGGCCGCCAAGGAGCTGCATGCCGAGGTTTCGGCGACCAATGCCAACTTCAAGAAGGTCTATGACTCGCTGACCTCGTTCTCCAACAACGGCTATCAATGGTTCCAGGTCGCCGAGGTCGGCTACGACATCTTCATGGCGCGCCATTCGCAGGCGTGATTGCTGTACGTTGGACAGGAATCAGCCTCGGAGCGAAAGCGCCGGGGCTTTTCCATGCCGCGATCACGGCCGCGGCGCGACTTGCGAAGACGCATGACCGTCCATCGCTGGCCGTGGCGGCAGCTGCCAGTTCTCGATCTCCGGGCGCGAACGTGCAATCCGTTATGTTATCATGGCTAGCTGACGTCAGCCTTACACGGGCGCAATCAAAGGCGCCTGGCGTAGATTTTGATTCAGCGGGTAGGCGGTATCTGTTTTCAGGGCAGTAACACTAGCTGGAGCAACATGCGCTTGTGTCGCCATCGAGACGTCACCTTCGCATGCGTCTTGTTTTGACGACAGCAAGCGGAAAATCGATCGAATGAGGACTGGATTGCTGCGATGCGCCTTCTGATCGTCGAGGACAATGCCGAGCTGTCGCGGCTGCTCGCCAGCGGGCTGATGGCGGCGGGATACGAGTCCGATGTCGTCAACAGCGTTGCCGAGGCGCGCGACGCGCTGCGCAGCGTCAGCTATGCCGCCATGATCCTCGATCTCGGTCTGCCCGACGGCGATGGCTTGTCGGTGCTGTCGGAGCTTCGCCGCAAGACCGATCCGCTGCCGGTCCTGGTGCTGACAGCCCGCGGCGGCTTGCAGGACCGCGTGACCGGCCTGCGCAGCGGCGCCGACGACTATCTCGCAAAGCCGTTTGCGATGGAGGAGCTGGTGGCGCGGCTGGAGGCCATCCTGCGCCGGCCCGGCCAGCTGCTCGGCCGCTCGCTCAGTCTCGCCAACCTCGTCTACGACACCGAGAGCAAGCAGGTGTTCGTCGACGGCGCTCCGCACGTGTTCTCCGCGCGCGAGAGCTCGGTGCTCGAGATCCTGCTTCGCCGGCAGGGGCGGGTGGTGCCGAAGAAGAACGTCGAGGACCACATCTTCGGGCTCGAAGGCGAGGTCGCCTCCAACGCGGTGGAAGTCTACGTCTCGCGGCTGCGCAAGCAGCTGGCTGAACACGGCGCCAGGGTGGTGATCCACACCATTCGGGGCGTCGGCTATCTCATGACGGAGGAGAAGTAGGCGTGTTCCGCTTCAAGTCGCTGACGTCGCGGATCGTGTTCCTGCACATTGTGGCGGTCGCGGTCGCGGCGATCTTCCTGCCGCTGCTGCTGTTATGGCTGTTGAATTCGGAGATAAATCAGCTGCATCGCGAAGCGATGCGCGACCAAGCCGCCGATCTCGGCCAGAACCTCTCGGTCGATGCCGCAGGCAAGGTGCAGCTCAACCTGCCGGACAGCCTGAAGGGACTCTATTCCGACGCCTACGGCCGATACCGCTACGACATCTACGATGCCGACGGTCATCTGCTGTTCTCGTCACATCGCGAGGCGCCGCGACTGCCGGTGTCCGCCAACCGGATTTCCGGTGCCAGCGTCACCAAGCTGCTCGGCGGCAAGACGGTCCGCATCCAGGTTGCCGAGGATCTCGCGCACCGCGACGTCATCATCGACGACATCGTCTCGAACTTCTTCCGGCGGGTGGGGTGGATCACCATTCCGATCCTCCTGGTCCTGCTCGCCACCGACATTATCATCTTCCGCCGCGCGATTGCGCCGCTGTGGAGGGCCTCGGAGGAGGCCAGCAATATCGGCCCGGCGCGCACCGATATCCGCCTGCCGACGGCGCAGATCCCGCGCGAGATCATGCCGCTGGTCACGGCCGTGAACCAGGCGCTCGATCGCCTCGAGGGCGGCTTTCGCGTGCAGCGGCAGTTCACGGCGGATGCCGCGCATCAGCTGCGCACGCCGCTCGCGATCCTGCGCACCCGGATCGAGACGCTCGATGCGGCCAAGGGGACCAGGGAGCTGCATGTCGACATCGAGGCCATGAGCCGCCTCGTTGCCCAGTTGCTGGAGATCGCCGAGCTCGACACGTTGGTGCTCGATCCCGGGGAGACCACGGATTTGCGCGCGGTCTGCGCCGAGGTGGTCGGTTCGATCGCCCCGTTCGCGATCGCGCAGCACAAGGACATCGCGTTGCGCGGCACCGACAATCCGGTGCAGGTCAGGGGCAATGCGGAGATGCTGCAGCGGGCGATCTTCAATCTGGCGGAGAACGCCATCAAGTACACCGCCGAGAGGACTTCGGTCGATGTCGAGGTGCACGACAACGGTTCGGTGCAGGTGCGCGACTGCGGGCCGGGGATTGCGCCCGCCGAGCAGGGCCTGATCTTCCAGCGCTTCTGGCGCGCCGACCGCCGGCGCAGCGACGGCGCGGGACTGGGACTCTCGATCGTGCGCGGCGTCGTCGACGATCACGATGCGACGGTAAGAGTGGAGAACCTGCCGTCCGGCGGCGCCCAGTTCACGCTGCGCTTCCGCCTCGCCAAGGCGGAGCCGGCGGCGTCCTGAGCCGGCCCGCGAACGTGCCGCGGCCTTGCCGGTCTACTTCACCTTGCCGTCGGACAGGTCCATGATCATGCGCGTGGTCAAATAGAGGCGCGGCACGATGCTGTTGATCTGCACGTATTCCGCATCGTTGGAGTGCGCGCCGAAGCCCGACAGGCCCATGCCTTCGACCACGGCGCCCTTGGTCTTGAGGGCGGCAAACGCCGCGTCGGTGCCGCCGCCTGTGGCCCTCTCGGCGACGTTCAGCGACAGGCCCAGCTCCTGGTAGATCGTCTTGCCGTGGCCGGCGACGCGGCGCGAGGCGTCGGTGGTCTCGAGCGGCGGGCGGCGCACCTCGAACTTCACGTCCACCCTGGAGTCCGGCAGCAGGCGATTCTTGATCTTGTCCTGCAAGGCCTTCTCGAGCTCGTCGAAATCCGCCACCTTGAGCGCGCGCGCATCGGCCTGGGCGGTGGCTTCGGCGGGGATCACGTTGCGGTTGGTGCCGGACTTGGACACTGTCCAGTTCAGCTTCAGACCCTGCTCGGGCTTGGACAGGTCCTTCATCTGCAGCACCTGGTGCGACAGCTCATAGAGCGCATTCACGCCGCCTTCGGGCCTGGCGCCGGCATGCGACGACTTGCCGTGCACCGTGAGGTAGGCCGAGCCGATGCCGCTGGTGGCGAGACGCAGCGTGCCGTCGGTGCCACCGCCCTCGAACGAGAATACGGCATCCTGTTCCGCGGCGAGGCGGGTGATGGTGCTGCGCCAGCCGGGCGAAGAGATCTCCTCGTCGCCATTGATGAGCACCGTGAGCGTGCCGTAGTTCCTGAAGTTCAGCTTCTGCAGCAATGCCACGGCGTGGAGGATGGTGGCGACGCCCTGCTTGTCGTCGGCAATGCCGAGCCCATGGGCCTTGTCGCCATCGATGCGGAAGGGTTGGTCCTTCAGCATGCCCTTGAGATACACCGTGTCCATGTGCGCGATCAGCATGATCTTCGCGCTGCCGGTGCCCTTGAAGACGGCCTGCACGGCGGGACCGATCTTCTCGGGCGTGTCGTCGAGGCGGTAGATATCGGTGGTCTGCAGGATATCGACCGTGCCGCCGAGCTGCTTGAGCTGGCCGGCGATCCGCTCGGCGAGCTGGTTCAGACCCTCGATGTCCTTGCTGCCGGATTCGATCTGCACGAGGTCGCGCAGGGTGTCGAGCAGCGGCTGCTGTTCCTGTTGCGCCAGCGCGCGAATGTCGGCTGCATGCGCTGCGGGCGCGGCGAGCGCCAGACCAAACGACAGCATCAGCGGGCGAATGAGCGAGCGGGCGGGATGCAGTTGGGGCATGGCGGCGATCTGTGAGTTGGAGGACGATCCGTATCCCCGTCTTCACAGGCCGCGCCGGTGCCGTCAACAGCGGCGTGCCTCGCGCCCGCAAGAGCGTTTTCGGGCGAAGTGGACACCGGTCCGCGTGAAGAAGGCGCGCCAAGACAAGAATCCAGAGCTTCGGTTCTGATTCAATCAGAACCGAATGCTCTAGGCGCGCCGAATGCGCTGATGCCGGCTACTGCTTCGGCTGGCCGAAGTCCAGCGGCGGAAGGTCGATCTGCGGCACCTCGATCTTGACCTTGTTGAGGTCGACATCGAGCGGCTTGTCGAGCAGTCCGGTGACGACGACCGGGAACGCGATCACCAGCGCCACCATGATCGCCTGCAGGCCGATCCACGGCATTGCGCCCCAGTAGATGTCCGAGCTCTTCACTTCCTTCGGCGCCACGCCACGCAGATAGAACAGCGCGAAGCCGAACGGCGGATGCATGAACGAGGTCTGCATGTTGACGCCGAGAATGACGCCGAACCAGATCAGCGCCGCGTCGGGGCCGACCACTGGCGCCAGCACCTTCTGTGCGATCGGCGCGATCATCGGCAGGATGATGAAGGCGATCTCGAAGAAGTCGAGGAAAAACGCCAGGAAGAAGATGAACAGGTTGATGAAGATCAGGAAGCCCCAGACGCCGCCGGGCAGCGAGGTCAGGTGGTGCTCCAGCCAGGTGCCGCCGGATACGCCGAGGAACACCACCGAGAAGCAGGTCGAGCCGATCAGGATGAAGGTGACCATGCAGGTGATCCGCATGGTGGTCTCGTAGCCCTGCTTGATCAGGTCGCGCAGGTCCGGGATCCTGACGGCCTCGAGGCAGATCCAGACCACCGCGGCGTAGGTGATCGCGAAGGCGAGCTTGAAGATCAAGTTCTCGCTGTACAGCATAGCGATGATGGTGCCGATGCCGCCGGCGATCACGCCGACGATCAGCACCTTGTTGCCGGTGGCGCTGAAATCCTTGTGGTGGATGGCGGCGAGCACGATGGCGCCGACCGCGCCCATGGCGCCGGCTTCCGTCGGGGTCGCAAGGCCCATCATCATGGTGCCGAGCACGACGAAGATCAGCACCGCCGAGGGGATGATGCCGAGCAGGCACTTCTTCCACAGCGCCCAGCCGGTCAGCGTGCGCGCCTCGATCGGCACCGCCGGCACATGGCTCGGCTTGAAGATGCCGAGCACGAAGGTGTAGCCGGCGAACAGCAGGATCTGGAACACCGATGGGCCCCAGGCGCCGAGATACATGTCGCCGACCGACTTGCCGAGCTGGTCGGCCATCACGATCAGGACGAGCGAGGGAGGGACAAGTTGCGTGATGGTGCCGGAGGCGGCGAGCACGCCGGTGATGTAGCGGATGTTGTAGCCGTAGCGGATCATCACCGGCATCGAGATCAGCGCCATCGCGATCACCTGCGCCGCCACCGTGCCGGTGATGGCGCCGAGGATGAAGCCGACGATGATCACGGAATAGCCGAGGCCGCCGCGGATCGGGCCGAACAGCTGGCCCATCGAATCCAGCATGTCCTCGGCGAGCCCGCATCTCTCCAATATCGCGCCCATGAAAGTGAAGAACGGGATCGCCAGCAGCAGTTCGTTGGACAGCACGCTGCCGAAGATGCGGCCCGGGATCGCCTGCAGGAAGTTGAGGTCGAAGAAGCCGAGATAGATCGAGAGGAACCCGAACGACAGGCCGACCGCGGCGAGCGTGAACGCCACCGGATAACCGATCAGCATCGCTACGATCAGGCCGCCGAACATCAGTGGCGGCATCATCTCCAGCGTGATCATTGAGTCGGCCTCTCATACTTCGCGTCGATGGTCACGTAGCCCTGCAGCGCGGCGATCCGCTTGATCACCTCTGAGACGCCTTGCAGCGCAAGCATCACGAAGCCGGACGGGATAACGAACTTGATCGGCCAGCGCAGCAGGCCGCCGGCGTTGCCGCTCATCTCGCCGACCGCATAGGCCTGGTAGAAGAACGGCCAGGACAGATAGGCGAGCAGGAGGCAGGCCGGGATCAGGAAGAACAGCGTTCCGATCAGGTCGAGCCAGAGCTGGCCGCGTTCCGACAGCATCAGATACATGATCTCGACGCGGACATGCTCGTTGCGCTTGAAGGTGTAGGAGGCGCCGAACATCACGAGGATCGCGAACATGTACCACTGCGCCTCGAGCCAGCCGTTCGAGGAGTAGCTGAACGCGTAGCGGATCATGGCGTTGCCGGCGCTGACCAGGCACGAGATCAGGACCAGCAGGTTGCAGATGTAGCCGATCTTCTCGTTGAGTTGGTCGATGGCCTGACTTAATGCCAACAATGGGCGCATCACGATCTCCACGGCCGCGCCATCCGCGCGCCGAATATCTCTTCAAGCATCATCTGGCCGCCGCGCGCATGCGCACGGAGCCACGGCTCACTTTCAGGAGCAGTTGCAAACGTTCGTCCTCCCCCGAAATCCGCTTCAGCCGTTCTTGGCTGCCGGGGATCGTCGGCAGGAGCCGACGGAGGGCAGCGGCCTATGCTGGCCAGACTAGCGTGAAAGCTGATTCACCAAATCAGCGCCGTGGAACGTCGTCAATCGGAAAATGGACAAATTGACGCCGTGGCAAACTGTTGTCCCGCCTTGGTAATCGGGGGACAGGCCGCGCGTCGGGAGGAAGCTTGAAGACTAGCCGCCGGTCACGCTCATGTGGCGGCTGACGCTGGGGCGGTCGTGGCGGCGGTCGATGATGAAATCGTGCCCCTTGGGCTTCAGCCCGATGGCGCGGTCGATCGCATCCGCAAGCAGCAGGTCATCGCTCGATGCACGCAGAGGTTTGCGCAGATCGGAGGCGTCCTCGTGGCCGAGGCAGGTGTGCAGCGTCCCCGTGCAGGTGATGCGCACCCGGTTGCAGGATTCGCAGAAATTATGGGTCATCGGCGTGATGAAACCGAGCTTGCCGCCGGTCTCGGCGACGCTGACATAGCGGGCCGGACCGCCGGTGTCGTCGGACAGATCGGTCAGCGTGTAGTGCTTCTCGAGCCGCGCGCGCATCAAGGACAGGGGTACGTACTGATCGATCCGGCCTTCGCCGATCTCGCCCATCGGCATGACCTCGATCAGCGTCAGGCCCATGCCCTTGCCGTGGGCCCAGCGCATCAGTTCCGGCAGTTCGTCCTCGTTGAGGTTCTTCAGGGCGACGGCGTTGATCTTCACCGCGAGTTCCGCCGAGCGCGCCGCCTCGATGCCTGACAGCACCTTGTCGATGTCGCCCCAGCGGGTGATGGCCCGGAATTTTACGGGGTCGAGGGTGTCGAGCGAGACGTTGACGCGGCGCACGCCGCAATCGGCCAGCTCCTGGGCGAAGCGCGCCAGCTGCGAACCGTTGGTGGTCAGCGTCAATTCGTCGAGTGCGCCCGTGGTCAGATGCCGCGACAGCGAGCGCACCAGCGTCATCACGTTGCGGCGGACCAGCGGCTCGCCGCCGGTGAGCCGCAGCTTCTTCACACCCTTGGCGATGAAGGCCGTGCAGAGCCGGTCAAGTTCCTCCAGCGTCAGGAGGTCGGCCTTGGGCAGGAACGTCATGTCTTCCGACATGCAGTAGAAACAGCGCAGATCGCAGCGGTCGGTGACCGAGACGCGCAGATAGCTGATGGTCCGCCCGAACGGATCGGTCATCGGACGAAACAGCGTGTCGGAATGCGCTTGCGTGGATCCGTTCATTCAGTTCGGGCCTTGCAATCTGTTTCCTGCCTGCCGCGCCGTGACCGGCTCCGGCATCCGCAATCTATGCATGTTGGCGCGTTGTCACAATGCGTCCCAAGGGATGATCGTATGGATGATCCGCAACATGCAAAGCGATAGGCGAAGCATATCACGCGATGCATGATCGCAATCGCGGATGTGCCTCCACCAAATACAAAAACCCCGGCTTTGGGCCGGGCTCTTGTGCAATGCAAATCCGGTGCAGCCGCCTTCGCTAGCGCGACGGAGCCGCGGCCGGCGCCGGCGCAGCCGCGCTCGGGGCGGGGAACGCGGAGTCCGGAGCGGCGGCGGGAGCCGCTGCGGCAGCCGGCTTCGGCTTCCTCTTCCGTATCGGCTTCTTCGCCGCGCGCGGGGGCGGGCCGGCCGGTTGCAACTCGGCGAACACCGGACTCGGATCCAGCGTCGTGGTGGCCGGCGTGGTGAAGTCGCCGGGAACGCGGGTCACGGTGACCGGAACGGTCGCCGGCTGGAACTTCGGCATGTTGAAGGTGACCGAGAAGTTGATCTCCGGCGCCGGGATCGACACGGTGCAGGGCGTCTTGCAGCCCGGTCCGAGCGAGGTCACGGCGTCGGCGCCGGGCGGGTTCGAATCCAGCTGTACCGGCATCGGCGGCGGCGCCGACTTGAACGAATCCAATGAGAAGGAGGAGCAGCCAGCCAGGCTCAGCCCGGCGGCCGCAATCACGATGATACGACGCATGATCCACACTCTACTGCGGCAATCAGCCACAATCCCCGGAGCGGACCATAGGTGCGTCGGAACAGAGGCGCAACAGCAGGGGCCCTGCTCGTTAAAGGATGGTTAATGGCGGAATCGCATGGCTGAATATTGTCAAGCGATATCAGTGTGTTGCGGAAGGTCTATGCCGCGTTCAGGCTGGCGACCGCGTCCGGCAGATCGCGCATATGGCTGATCAGCCGGTCCGGCTTCAGCTCGGTCATCGGGACGTCGGTATAGCCAAAATCGACGCCGATCACCGGGACCTGGGCGCGCCTTGCCACCCCGACATCGGGGCCGGCATCGCCGACCATGATGGCGCCGGGCAGCCGGCCGCCGGCGCGGGCCACCGTCTCGCGCAGGAACGTCGGATCGGGTTTTGCGATGCCGAACGTATCGGCGCCGCAGATCGCGGCGAAGCGCTTGGTCAGGTCGAGCTGGTCGAGCAGCCGCCTCGACAGCCATTCCAGCTTGTTGGTGCAGACCGCGAGGCGATGGCCCTTTGCCTCGAGCCGGTCTAGCGCGGCCTCGAGCCCGTCGAACGGGCGCGAGCCATCGGCGATATGTTCGGCATAATAGTCGACGAAATCCGCGGTCAAGCGGTCAAGGTCACCGACGCTGACCGCGCGTCCTTCCACCTCCAGCCCGCGCTCGATCAGCTTGCGGGCGCCGGCGCCGATCATGTTGCGGGCGGAGGCCATCGGCACTGGCGGCAGGCCTTCGCGGTCGAGCACGTAGTTCAGCGCGGTGATCAGGTCGGGCGCCGTATCCACAAGCGTGCCGTCGAGATCGAAGACGACGATGGGGGGAGAGGAGGCGGACATGATGCTTTTGGCTATCGGGCCAGGCGCTGCGATGCAAGAGTAGATGTGGGCAGGTCATGAAATAGGGGCGGCAGAGATGCGGGAACTTGTCGGAAAAGCCGCTTTTGTCACCGGCGCGGCCAGCGGAATCGGACTTGCGATGGCTACCGCCTTCGCCCGCGAGGGCATGAAGGTGATGCTCGCCGACATTGAAACCGGTCCGCTGGACACGGCCGTCGATGCGCTGCGCGCCGGCGGTGCGGATGTCCATGGCGTTGTCTGCGACGTTGCCGATCCCCTAAGCGTCGATCGCGCCGCGGAGGCGTCGTTCCGCGCCTTCGGCACGGTCCATGTCGTCTGCAACAATGCCGGCGTCGCGGCCGGCGGCGGCATTGACCCGATCTCGGTCGACGACTGGCGCTGGGTGATCGACGTCAATCTGATGGGCGTCGTGCACGGCATCAGGAGCTTCCTGCCGCACATCCGCGGGCACGGCGAGGGTGGCCATATCGTCAATACGGCTTCGATGGCCGGGATGAATGCCGGGCTTGGCTTGAGCCCGTATTCGGCGACCAAGTTCGCCGTCGTCAGCCTGTCCGAAGGGCTCGCCATGCAGCTCAGGCCGCTCGGGATCGGCGTCAGCGTGCTCTGTCCGAGCTTTGTGCGGACCCGGATCGGCGAGAGCGGGCGCAATCGCCCGGAGCAGTACGGCCCGACCCGTCAGCTCGATCCGGCAAGCTCGATGGCCGCTGTCGTCGCCGAGATCGCGCGGCAGCTCGATGCTGGGCTCGATCCGGCGGCGGTCGCGGACCGCGTGCTGGCCGCGATCCGCGACGACCAGTTCTACATTTTCACCCATCCCGGGATGCGGGCCGAGGTCGAGGAGCGCTTTTCGGCGATTTTGGCCGCGATGGACGCCGTTTCGGCCTAAAGACTGGTCCGCTTGCCGCTATTCCTGCCTGCAAAACGACGCTAGATATGCGCCCGCCGGGCCACCCGATGGCGGCCCGTAACGGACCAACCGAGGGGCTATCGGCACGTGGACATGGACGCACTGAAACGGCAGGCTGCTGCGCGCGCCCTCGAGGAGGTGCGCGACGGCATGCAGCTCGGGCTCGGCACCGGCTCGACCGCCAGACATTTCGTCGAGCTGCTCGGTGAGAAGGTCCGTGCGGGCATGAATGTGATCGGCGTGCCGACCTCCGAAGCCACGCGCGCTGATGCGGAACGTTGCGGCGTGCCGCTGACGACCTTGGATGAGGTCGACCATCTCGACATCACCGTCGACGGCGCCGACGAGATCGATCCCGAGCTCAATCTGATCAAGGGCGGCGGCGGTGCGCTGCTGCGCGAGAAGATCGTGGCGGCCGCCTCGGATCGCATGATCGTGATTGCGGACGATACCAAGTGGGTGCCGACGCTCGGCAAGTTTCCACTGCCGGTCGAGGTTATCCCGTTCGGGCTCGCCGCAACGCAGGCCGCGATGGCGCGGGCGTTCGCCGAGGCCTGCGTGTCCGGCGAAATGCTGATCCGGAAAGGACAAGGGCGGCCACGTTTTCGTCACCGATGGCGGCCACTGGATCGTCGATGCCCAGCTCGGCCGGATCGGCGATCCGCCGCGTCTTGCCGGTTTGCTCAGCGCTATACCGGGCGTGGTCGAACACGGCCTGTTCATCGGGCTTGGCAGCGTCGCCGTGCTGGCCGGCGCGCAGGGAATTCGGGTTGTTGAACGGCCATGAGGCCGCAAGCAAGGAGACTTGGAATGAATCGTTTTTCGGGACTTTTGTCGGCTGCGGCCCTGGCGGCTGGACTGGCGCTCGCACCGGCGATGGCGCAGCAGCCGCAGCTGCCCCCCATGCCCAAGGACGTCAAGCAGTCGACCCCCGCGGCGATCGGATACGCCAAGGAAATCCTGACGATGAAGAACGTCTCGGTGATGTATGCCGGCGCCGTTCCGGGCATCATCGAGAAGACCAAGACCGGCCTGCTGCAGCAGTACCTGAACTACCAGAAGGATCTCAACGAGGTCGCGCTGGTCATCGCCAAGAATCTGGCTGGCAGCGAGAAGGAAATCGGCGAAGGCATGGCCCAGATCTATGCCAGCGAGTTCACCGAGCAGGAGCTGAAGGATCTCGTCACCTTCTACAAGTCGCCGCTTGGCAAGAAGCTTTTGACCTCCGAGCCCAAGGCAATCAACGATTCGCTGAGATATATGCAGGAGTGGGCGCAGCAGTTTGGCGTGATCGTCAACGCCCAGTTCAAGGCCGAGATGAAGAAGCGCGGCAAGGATATCTGAACACGTTGTCACCTCGCCCCGCTTGCGGGGAGAGGCACAGGCCGCCGCCGGCGGCCGTTACTGAAGCGACGCCGAAGCGAAGCTTCGGCTACGGCGGAGCGCCGGGTGAGGGGACTTTCCACTAGCTGGCTCGTGGAGATGCCCCTCACCTCAACCCTCTAAGAGCGAGCTTCGCTCGTCTCGACCCCGCAAGAGCGGGGCGAGGGAGAAGGAAGGAAGAGGTACTGCGATGGCTGAATTCGACGTCGACCTCTTCGTCATCGGTGGTGGTTCGGGCGGCGTGCGTGCCGCCCGCATCGCGGCCGGGCACGGCGCCCGCGTGATGATCGCGGAAGAGTACCGCATGGGCGGCACCTGCGTGATCCGCGGCTGCGTGCCGAAGAAGCTGTTCGTGATCGGCAGCCACGTCCACGACGAGATCGAGGACGCCGCCGGCTTCGGCTGGAGCATCGGGCAGGTCTCGTTCGACTGGCCGACGCTGATCGCCAACAAGGACAAGGAGATCGCGCGGCTGGAGGCGGCCTATACGACGAATGTCGAGAAGTCGGGCGCGCAAATCGTCAAGAGCCGCGCGGTGATGGAGGATGCCCACACCATCAGACTCGCCACCGGCGAGAAGGTGACGGCGAAATACATCCTGATCGCCACCGGCGGCGCGCCCAACCATGGCGCCGCGATTCCCGGCATCGAGCACGTGATCTCCTCCAACGAGGCGTTTCACCTGAAGGAGCTGCCGAAGCGGATCGTGATCCAGGGCGGCGGCTACATCGCGCTGGAATTCGCCGGCATCTTCGCCGGCTTCGGCTCCGACGTCACCGTGATCTATCGCGGCGACAACATCCTTCGCGGTTTTGACGAGGATGTCCGGACCCATGTCCGTAGCGAGATGGAGAAGCAGGGCATCACCATTCTCACCGGCTGCACGGTGACCAAGGTCGATCGCCACGGCGAAGAATTCACCACGCATCTGTCGAACGGCTCGAGCCTTGCCTCGGATCAGGTGATGTTCGCGATCGGCCGCCACCCCAACGTCGCCAATCTCGGCATCGAGAACGCGGGCGTTGCCATCAACCCGGCCAATGGCGGCATCGCGGTCGATCATTCCTCGAAGAGCTCGGTCGACAGCATCTATGCGATCGGCGACGTCACCCACCGCTTCAACCTGACGCCGGTGGCGATCCGGGAGGGCCATGCCTTCGCCGACACCGTGTTCGGCAAGCGCGAGGTCAGGGTCGATCACGCCAACATCCCGACCGCCGTGTTCTCGCAGCCGGAGGTCGGCACGGTCGGCCTGACGGAAACCGAGGCGCGCGCGCAGTTCAGCCACGTCGACATCTACAAGACGACGTTCCGGCCCATCAAGGCGACGATGTCGGGCCGCGACACCCGCATGCTGATGAAGCTCGTGGTCGACGGCTCAACCGATCGCGTGCTCGGCTGCCACATTGTCGGCGAGGCCGCGGCCGAGATCACGCAAGCTGTCGCGATCGCGGTGAAGATGAAGGCGACCAAGGCAGATTTCGACGCGACCATCGCGCTGCATCCGACCGCGGCCGAAGAGCTCGTCACGATGCGCACCCCGACCGCGCGCCACGTTCGCCAGGCGGCGGAGTAGCCTAACCCGCGGGGCCGGCGCTGCCGTCCTGGTGCTCTCCTGGCGATCGCGAACGGGGAATGTGCCCTGCCTGACAGCCCAACGCCGCCCGCTTAAAATACATGCGGACGGCGCTGTCTCTAGCCCCAGGAAGGTTCGTGGCAAAATCCTGATGAGTGTTTGTCTGCGGAAGCGGGCAAAGGTTTCATACCTCAGAAGGGGTAGCGCGCCTCCGCAAGACCGGCGCCGACGGCCGCGCTTCGTGGCGGGGAATTAGGGCACCCTTGTTGACATGCACATCCACCCGGGACTTGTCCTCAGGGCCGCTCTTCGCGCGCGCTCAAATCGAACCCGGTTTCCGGCGAATGGCCCGCGCAGCGGCGCTGTGCACAGGCCACGCGCCATCGGCGCGCGGCCGTCTCGCGCGCCTTGGAACCTTGCGCTATGCTGTCCGTTCCACTCTCAAACAGTTTGATGTCTCAAATTGAGGGAGCCGCGCATGAGAGGCCCAACCGAGCAGGAGATCCGGACCCGCGCCTACGAATTGTGGAAGGACGCCGGCGAGCCGCCGGGCAAGATGGATCAGCTCTGGTATCAGGCCGAAAAGGAATTGCTGGCGCGGCGGGCCGCCAACGGCGAAGCGCCTTGCGACATCAACGGGCGCAACGGGCCGAGTACATATCCGGAGAGGCTAAGGGGCGTGCATTGAGTGCGTCGCGCGGCTGAGCTAACGAGTCCGGCGGGCTGGCCCGGACCCGGAGGCATCATGAGCGGCGCGATCGATCTTTCGCAGAAACTGTCGACATTCTCTGACCACTGGTCGCCGCGCACCGTGGCGCAATTCAATGCCTGCGACGTGATGGTGGTGAAGGTGAAGGGCGAGTTCACCTGGCACAAGCACGACGACACTGACGATTTCTTTCTGGTCCTGAAAGGCAAGCTCGATATCGAGTTGCGGGATCGCACCGTGACGTTGAAGCCGGGCCAGATGTACATCGTGCCGAAGGGCGTCGAGCACCGACCCGTCGCGCGGGAGGAGGTGCATCTGCTGCTGATCGAACCTACCGGGACGCCGAACACGGGTGACGCTGCGACGGCTGCGCCGCGGAAGGTGGTGTGAGACTGGTAGATGGGTGGAGCGAAGCGATACCCATCGTCTCGACCGCGAATCCGAGTTGAAGAGCAAAGCTCGGGCGATTCATGTCGCGAGAATGCGAAAGTATGACTCACCGGCAGCGCAATACATGCGGCGTCGTCCCTGCGAAAGCAGGGACCCATAGCCGCCGACGTCAGTTGGCTTGCCGCGCTGGAGCCTCAGCCTGTTTCAACAACGCAGCCCAGTGGTTATGGGTCCCTGCCTTCGCAGGGACGACGTGTGGAAAGAGCAGCAAGCTCTCATTCTTTTTGGTGTCATCGCCCGTGCATGCGAACGATCCAGTACGCCGAGGCTTCTCGGTTCAAGCACCAGCGTCTCTGAAGTACCGGATCCCCGGTCAAGCCGGGCGATGACAGCGAGACGAGCTACGCATCAGCGGTGCATCGCATCGCGCGAGAACCATCCTCATCGTCGTCCTGGCGCAAGCCAGGACCCATTACCCCAAATCTCAATTGTTCCGCGAGGCTGGGGCCGCGTTCCCGTTCACAAGCAAATTCGGTGGTTATGGGTCCTGGCTTGCGCCAGGACGACGGCGGTGAACGTTCGCGCGCTTACCCCTCCGCCTCAATCCACTCCGCGGCGCCGCGCCACAATGCGTCGCGGTGTTCGCTGCGGAAGAAGCCGAGATGGCCGATCGCTTTTGCGCCGGCGTCGGCGGGGCGGATCGAGATGATCTCGGGCGTGATCGACGTGAAGGCGGAGCACAGCAATTCGACAGCCGGCCGCGTCGCCCAGGTATCGTCGGTCATGACAAGCGCGCGGAGCTTGCCCTTGAACTTCGGAAAATTTTCGCGCGCCGTCAGCGTGGCATCATCGAGCAGATAGCGCTCCCGCATCACCCAGCTCCGCCATTGCTCGAACGCGCCCCTCGGCAGGTCCATGCCGAGGCCGGCCCAGGCGGGCAGGTAGCCGAGCGTGCGCGCCAGTGGCAGGCCGACGCCGTTCAGGAAGGCGACGACGCGGTAGCGCTCGGGCGAGGCCATCAGCTTCCAATAGGCAGCCTGCGAGGCGATCAGGAGCGCGCGCGGGATCTCGGCATTGTTGGCGAGCAGGCCGAGTGCCTGGCCGCCGAAGGAGTGGCCGACATAGGCGAAGGGGAGGTTGCGGTAGCGCTCGCGCATCCAGCTCACCGCTGCGGTGGCGTCGAGCGCGGCCCAATCCGCCATCGTGGCCTTGAAGCCGGCCAGCGATTTCGGCTTGTTGAGGCCGGTCGCCGCCATCGGCCGGCTATCGCCGGTGCCGCGGTAGTCGTAGGTCAGCACCGCCGCGCCGCGGCGGGCGAGGTAGCCGGCAAAGCCGCGATAGACCTTGCGGGGCACGGCGGTCGCCGAATTGATCAGCACGGCCTGGCGCCGCGTGCCGCGCGGCAGGAAAAGCGTCGCGGCGAGCGGATAGCCGTCCGCGGCCGGCACGACGATGTCGTCGCTAAAAACGTCGTCCAGCGCGGCGGAGGCCACGGCGATTTCCCCGGCATTCATGCTATGCTCTACCAAATGCGAATTCGGATTTCCCTGCAAGGGCTTGACCAGATTGCAGGAATCCTTCTAGCGGGAAAGCGGGGCCCTGTGTATAAGCCGGGCTTTCGTCATGCCGTGATCAAGTCGCGGTTTTTGCTCAGGAGTTGACCTAATGTCCGAGCGGTGGACGCCCGAGTCCTGGCGCAGCAAGCCGGTGCTACAGGTGCCCGACTATCCCGACGCCAAGGCTTTGGCCGACGTCGAGGCGCAGCTTGCGACCTTTCCGCCGCTGGTGTTCGCCGGCGAGGCGCGCAACCTGAAGAAGGCCCTGGGGCGCGTTGCGGCCGGCGACGCCTTCCTGCTCCAGGGCGGCGACTGTGCCGAGAGCTTCGCCGAGCACGGCGCCAACAACATCCGCGACTTCTTCCGCGTGCTGCTGCAGATGGCGGTGGTGCTGACCTATGCCGGCGCCGTCCCCGTGGTGAAGGTCGGCCGCATTGCCGGCCAATTCGCAAAACCGCGGTCATCGCCGACCGAGAAGGCGAACGGCGTCGAGCTGCCGAGCTATCGCGGCGACATCGTCAACGACATCGCCTTCACCAGGGAAGCGCGCGTGCCGGATCCGCAGCGCCAGCTGATGGCCTATCGGCAGTCGGCGGCGACGCTGAACCTGCTCCGCGCCTTCGCCACCGGCGGCTTCGCCAATCTCGGCAGCGTGCATCAATGGATGCTCGGCTTCCTCAAGGACTCGCCGCAGTCCCGCCGCTACAAGGAATTGGCCGACCGCATCTCGGACGCGCTCAACTTCATGCGCGCCTGCGGCCTCGATCTCGAAAGCCATCCCGAACTCCGTGCCACCGATTTCTACACCAGTCACGAGGCGTTGCTGCTCGGCTACGAGCAGGCCATGACCCGCGTCGATTCCACGACCGGCGACTGGTACGCGACCTCGGGCCACATGATCTGGATCGGCGACCGCACCCGTCAGCTCGATCACGGCCATGTCGAATATTTCCGCGGCATCAAGAACCCGATCGGGCTCAAATGCGGCCCCTCGCTGAAGGCCGACGAGCTCTTGAAGCTGATCGACGTGCTCAATCCCGACAACGAGCCGGGCCGCCTGACCCTGATCAACCGGTTCGGCGCCGACAAGGTCGGCGACCATCTGCCGGGCCTGATCCGCGCCGTGCAGCGGGAAGGACGCAAGGTGGTCTGGTCGTGCGATCCCATGCACGGCAACACCATCACCTCCACGTCGGGCTACAAGACGCGGCCGTTCGACCGCATCCTGTCCGAGGTGAAGTCGTTCTTCGCGATCCACGCGGCCGAAGGCACCCACGCCGGCGGCGTGCATCTGGAGATGACCGGCCAGAACGTCACCGAATGTCTCGGCGGCGCCCGCGCGATCACGGACGAGGACCTCAACGACCGCTACCACACGGTCTGCGATCCCCGTCTCAATGCCGAGCAATCCATCGACATGGCTTTCCTGATCGCGGAGCTCCTCAAGCAGGAGCGCGCCGGCAAGGCCAAACCCATGCCCGCCGCCGCAGGGTTGTGACTTGGGGCAGTGACTTGGGGCATGCAGTGACTTGGGGGCCGTGACTTGCTGAGGTTCTGGCGCGCCACCATCAACTCGCGCAACGGGCTGGCATTCGCCATTCGCTCGGAGCAGGCGATTCGCGAGGAGGTGGTGGCGTTGGCGCTGTCGCTGCCGCTGGCCTGGCTGGTCGGCGCCACCGTGATGCGCCGGGTCGAATTGGTCGCGACCGTGGTGCTGGTGCTCGTCGTCGAGCTGCTCAACACCGCGATCGAGAAGCTCGCCGACCGGCTGACGATGGACCACGACAAGCAGATCGGCCGGGTCAAGGACATGGGCTCGGCCGCGGTCGGTGTTGCGCTCGTCATGGCCGGGCTGTTCTGGCTGTTCGCCCTCGCCGAACGCATGGGCGCGTTCTGATTCCCGAGCATGATCCGGAAAAGTGGGAACCGGTTTTCCGATCAGATCATGCTCAAAAAACACCACCGACGGCCATGGCGCGATTTCTGCAATCGCACCATGACGGGAAGGTGATTGAAGTTTGCTGTTGTGCAGGACAACTTAAGCGTATGAGCGAACAACAGATCAAGATCACCCTGGCGCAACTCAATCCGACGGTCGGTGACGTCACCGGCAACGCCGCGAAGGCACGCGCCGCGCGCGAGAGGGCCAAGGCTGACGGCGCCGACCTCGTGGTGCTGTTTCCGGAATTGTTCATCGCCGGCTATCCGCCGGAGGACCTGGTGCAGAAGCCGGCCTTCCAGGCCGCCTGCCGCGCCGCGATCGAAAGCCTCGCGCGCGAGACCGCGGACGGTGGTCCGGCCATGCTGGTCGGCACGCCCTGGGTCGAGGAGGGCAGGCTCTACAATGCCTGCGCGCTGCTCGACAGCGGCCGCATCGCGAGCTTGCGCTTCAAGTGCAACCTGCCGAACTACGGCGTGTTCGACGAGAAGCGGCTGTTTGCGCGCGGCCCTGCCGCAGGGCCCGTCACCGTGCGCGGTGTGCGCATCGGTGTGCCGATCTGCGAGGACATCTGGCTGGAGGAGTCCGAGGATTACGAGAACGTGGTCGAGACGCTGGCGGAGACCGGCGCCGAGATCATCCTCGTGCCGAACGGCTCGCCTTATGCCCGGGACAAGAATGACGTGCGCCTGTCGGTCGCGGTCGCGCGCGTGACCGAGAGCGGACTGCCGCTGGTCTACCTGAATCAAGTCTGCGGCCAGGACGAGCTGGTGTTCGACGGCGCCTCCTTTGCGCTCAACGGCGATCTCTCGCTTGCGGCGCAGTTGCCGGCCTTCGAGGAGAGCGTCACGACGCTGACCTGGCGCAAGACCGCCGACGGCTGGCGCTGCAACGGCCCGAGCACGGCGCAGCTCGAGGGCGACAAGGCCGACTACGCCGCCTGCGTGCTGGGCTTGCGCGACTATGTCACCAAGAACGGCTTTCCCGGCGTGCTGCTCGGGATTTCCGGCGGCATCGATTCCGCTCTGTGCGCGGCGATCGCGGTCGACGCGCTCGGTGCCGACCTAGTGCATGGCGTGATGCTGCCGTTCCGCTACACCGCGCAGGTGTCGCTCGACGATGCCGCTAAGCTCGCCGCCGCGCTCGGCATCCGCTACGAGGTTTTGCCGATCGCCGAGGCCGTGAACGGCTTCGAGACCATCCTGTCCGGCATCTTCAAGAATCTGCCGCCCGACATCACCGAGGAAAACCTCCAGGCCCGCACCCGCGGCACGCTGCTGATGGCGATCTCCAACAAGACCGGGCTGATGGTGGTGACCACAGGCAACAAGTCGGAGATGTCGGTCGGCTACGCCACGCTCTATGGCGACATGAATGGCGGCTTCAACCCGATCAAGGACATCTACAAGACGCAGGTGTTTCGCCTCGCGGCGCTGCGCAACGGCTGGAAGCCGGAAGGCGCGCTCGGCCCTGCGGGCGAGGTCATCCCGCCCGACATCATCACGCGCCCGCCGACAGCGGAGCTGCGCGAGAACCAGACCGACCAGGATTCGCTGCCGCCCTATGACGTGCTCGACGCCATCCTGGAGCGCCTGGTCGAGCGCGAGCAGCCGCTGGAGCGGATCATCGCCGCCGGCTTCGACCGCGAGGTCGTCACCCGCATCGACCATCTGCTCAACGTCGCCGAATACAAGCGCCGCCAGGCCGCGCCGGGCGTGAAGGTGACGGCGAGGAACTTCGGCCGCGACCGCCGCTATCCCATCACCAACCGGTTCCGCGATTTCGGCAAGGCGCTGCCGGCGCCCGACGAGACGCTGGTGGCGCGCACCTCGCGCGCGTCGGCGGAAGCGTTCGAGGGCTGAGCTCTTCTTACCGCTTGGGAATGAAGGTCGGGCCGACGGTGCGGATCTGGCCGTCGCTCGCCGGCGCGGCCGCCGGTGCCGTGGCGTCAGCGGCTGCGGGCTGCTGTTGAGCTGCGGCGGCGGGCGCGCCCTTCTTGCCGGCGGCGGCCTTGGTCTGGGCGCGCTGCTGCATCTTCCTGGCGCTCTCTTCGGTGACGATGATGTCGCCCTGCTGTTCGGCCGCAGCCTTGTCGTCGGCCGATTTCAGCGCGTCTGCCCAGGTCTGGCCCGCCGCCTTGCAGGAGCAGGACGGGTTGAACTCGCTGCGGAATTTGAAGGCGGTCGGCAGCGACGAGTAGGACACGCCGCTGATCGAGACCGCCTGGTTGATGTCCTCGCCGGGATTTCGGTAGGTGAACAGGCTGGCATCCGCGGCAGGGCACAGCGCCTTGCAGGTCTTCTCGTCGTCGGGGAAGCGCGCCGGAACGGTGGCGAAGGAGATCGGGAAATAGGCGCCGTCGCAGGTGCGCACGCACACGGTGCGGTAGGTGCCGGATTGGGCGCCATACTGCGCATCGGGCGGGGGCAGCGGATTGTTGGGATTGCCGCCGCCACCGCCGCCGAACAGGTTCTCGAGGAAGTTGCCGGGGCCACGCGCGGCCGCGGCATATTGCGGGCCGCAATTGTTCTGCGCCAGCGCCATCAGCACCGAGCGACGCTGGTTGTCGCGCTCCGGGCTGGAGCCGCCGGGACCGCCGCCGCGCAGCCGCTCGAGATTGACGGTGATCTGGTCCAGATTGGCGCGCATCTGCTGGATCTGGGTGTTGACCGGGCCGCATTGCGCCGACTGGCCGTTGAACAGCGAGAAGAAGCCGGAGGAATCGCAGCCCATGCGCTTGGCCTGCGCCGTCACGCGATCGAGCTCGCCCTGCTGGCGGGTTGCCGCGTCCTGATAGCGGCGAATCTGCTCGTCCTTGGCCGGGTCGCCGGAGCCGCCGCCGCGGTCGATCGCCGCCAGCTGGCCTTCGAGCCGGCCGCACATCGGATTGGCCTGCTGATTGGGCTGTGCCGCGCCTTGCGGAGCCGGACCGGGCGGGCCGGGCGGCACTTGCGCCAGGGCATGCGTGGCGGGCAGGGACATGCCGGCCAGCACGGCGCAACTCAGAAACCAGCGGGAGAAGCGAGAACGGGAGCTATTGGGCATATCCGGCCATTAAAACGACGCCGCGCGGCGATCAACGCCAAAGCGCGCGGGCAATGCCGCTGCAATAGCCGTTTCTCGGGGCAGCGTCACGTCGTTTCCGGGGCGCCGGTGTGGCAATAACCCCGTCTGGCCAGCGGCTTGGCTTAGCGCTGGCAGGTGATGGCGACGAATTCGCCGCAGCCGTTGCCGTTACATTTTTCATTCGCGGCGCGCGGAACCGCGCCGGTGATCTCGTCGGGATCGACGCGGCGGTAGTTGGTGGCCTGCGCAAAATCACGTGACCGGCAATAGGCGCGAGCGGCGGAAGCACCGCAGCGATCGCCGCGGGCGAGGCACTGGTCGATGCCGTAGCCGTCGGCCTGGTTGGCGACGATGAAGACGCGGCTGTCGGCCAACGCGACCGAGGAGACAAGGAAGGACGGAGCAAGGACGAGCGTGCAGGCAATCAATGCTGAAATGGGCCGCATGGTGCACCAGTGAAACGGCGGGGAATCCGCTAGCGACCGGATACGCCCAAATCCTTAATAATGATTAACCATGAGGGCGTTGACGTGATTTCGGTGCGGGGCGGCTGGCGAACCGCCCGAAAACAGCCCCTTGACGCAATAATGGGGCCGTGAGACATGGTGGAACCATGAACGGTCTCCTCGCCATCTGCGCCATTTGCCGCGAGATTACGAGCTAGCGATTCGCTGGCTGGAGCCGTCTTTTCTCAAATGCATTGAGAGCCTTGGACGCCCGGCCGAGAGGGATGGGTTGCCATGGAATTGCGTCTTTACGATACGCTGAGCCGGGAAAAGCGGACCTTTGTGCCGCTCGATGCGAACAACGTCCGCATGTATGTCTGCGGACCGACCGTCTATGACTTCGCCCATATCGGCAACGGCCGCGCCGCCATCGTTTTCGACGTGCTGTTTCGCGTGCTGCGCCATCGCTATGGCGCCGGTCACGTGACCTATGTCCGCAACATCACCGACGTCGACGACAAGATCAACGACCGCGCCGCGCGGGATTTCCCCGGCCTGCCGCTGAACGAGGCCATTCGCAAGGTCACCGAACAGACCTATCAGCAGTATCAGGACGACGTCACCGCGCTCGGCTGCTTGCCGCCGACCGTGCAGCCGCGCGCCACCGAGCACATCCCGGAGATGCGCGCCATCATCGACAAGCTGGTCGCCGGCGGCTTTGCCTACGTCGCCGAGGACCATGTGCTGTTCTCGCCGCAGGCGATGAACGCCGCCAACTCGGTGCTGCCGCGCTACGGCGCGCTGTCCAACCGCTCGCTGGACGAGATGATCGCCGGCGCCCGCGTCGATGTCGCGCCTTACAAGAAGGACAACACCGACTTCGTGTTGTGGAAGCCGTCCAAGCCCGGCGAGCCCTCATGGCCGTCGCCGGCCGGCATCGCCGCGCAGGGCCGCCCCGGCTGGCATATCGAGTGCTCGGCCATGGCCTGGAAGCATCTCGGCGAGCATTTCGACATTCACGGCGGCGGCATCGATCTCGTGTTTCCGCATCACGAGAACGAGGTGGCGCAGACCTGCTGCGCCTTCCACCGCGAGCGCATGGCGAACACCTGGATGCACAACGGCTTCCTTCAGGTGGAGGGTGAGAAGATGTCGAAGTCGCTCGGCAACTTCTTCACGATCCGCGATCTCTTGGCCGATTGGCCCGGCGAGGTGCTGCGGCTTGCCATGCTGAAGACGCATTATCGTTCGCCGCTCGACTGGACCGCCAAGGCCACCGAGGAGGCCGCGAAGACACTCGACGACTGGTACGCGGTCGCGGCCGACGCCGAGCCTGGCGCGCCGTCGCCCGCGATGGTCGAGGCGCTCTACGACGACCTCAATACGGCGCAGGCGATGGCGGTGCTGCACGGCCTGCGCAGTGCTGCGTCGAGCAGCGAACAGAGCCGCATGGAGTTTGCCGGCTCGTTGCGGCTGCTCGGATTCCTGGCCGAGAGCGCGGCGCAATGGGAAGGGCGCAAGCAGCAGGCGAGCGGCGTCGATGCCACAGCCGTCGAGGCACTGATCGCCGAGCGAACCGCGGCGCGGGCCCGCAAGGAATTCAAGGAATCCGATCGGATCCGCGATCAGCTCGCCGCGATGGGCGTGGCGATCAAGGACGGCAAGGATGCCGAAGGAAAGCCGATCACCACCTGGGAGATCGCGCGATGAGCCGCTCCGCACCCGCCTTGCGCCCGTATCTGCCCGACGACGCGCCGCTGCTGGCGGCGATCTTCGCGGCCTCGATCATGGACCTGACCGGCGACGATTACAGCGAGGCGCAGCAGGAAGCCTGGGCGATGGCCGCCGCCGACGAGGCGGCCTTCGGCAAGAAGCTCGCCGGCCAGCTCACGCTGATAGCGACATTGCAAGGCGCGCCGGTCGGTTTCGCCTCGCTGAAGGGCGCCGATCTCATCGATATGCTCTATGTGCATCCGAGCGCGGTCGGGCAGGGGGTCGGCAGCGCGCTGTGCGATGCGCTGGAGAAGATCGCGAGTGCCCGCGGCGCCAAGAACCTGAAGGTCGATGCCAGCGACACCGCGCTGGAATTCTTCCGCAAGCGCGGCTACGTCGCCCAGCAGCGCAACTCGGTCACTATTAACGACGAGTGGCTCGCCAACACCACGATGCAGAAGCAGCTCGATGGTGTCGCGACCCCGGGAGGCCACGCGTGAGCCGCGAGCGCCTCTATCTGTTCGACACCACGCTGCGCGACGGTGCGCAGACCAACGGCGTCGATTTCACTCTGGCCGACAAGCAGGTCATCGCGGCGATGCTCGATGATCTCGGCATCGACTATGTCGAGGGCGGCTATCCCGGCGCCAATCCGCTCGACAGCGAATTCTTCAGCAAAAAGCCTGCGTTCGATCACGCGCGGTTCACCGCGTTCGGCATGACGCGCCGGGCCGGACGGTCGGTCTCGAACGATCCGGGCGTCGCCGGGCTGCTGGAGGCGAAGGCGGACGCGATCTGCTTCGTGGCAAAATCCTCAGCCTATCAGGTGCGCGTCGCGCTGGAGACGACGAAGGAGGAGAACCTCGCCTCGATCCGCGACAGCGTCGCAGCCGCGAAGGCGGCCGGCCGCGAGGTGATGCTCGACTGCGAACACTTCTTCGACGGCTACAAGGAAGACCCGAGCTTCGCGCTGGCCTGCGCCAAGGCGGCCTATGAGGCCGGCGCGCGCTGGGTGGTGCTGTGCGACACCAACGGCGGCACCATGCCGAACGAGATCGAGACCATCGTCACCGAGGTGACGAGGCACATTCCCGGCGATCACGTCGGCATCCACGCCCATAACGACACCGAGCAGGCGGTGGCCAATTCGCTGGCCGCGGTGCGCGCCGGCGCGCGGCAGATCCAGGGCACGCTGAACGGTCTCGGCGAGCGCTGCGGCAATGCCAATCTCTGCTCGCTGATCCCGACGCTGAAATTGAAGAAGGAGTTTTCCGACGCCTTCGAGATCGGCGTCACCGCGGAGAAGCTCGCAACGCTCGTCAAGGTCTCGCGCACGCTCGACGACATGCTCAACCGCGTGCCGAACCGGCATGCCGCCTATGTCGGCGAGAGCGCCTTCGTCACCAAGACCGGCATCCATGCCTCCGCCGTGCTCAAGGATCCGCAGACCTACGAGCATGTGTTGCCGGAGCTGGTCGGCAACCACCGCAAGGTGCTGGTGTCCGATCAGGCCGGCCGCTCCAATGTCATCGCCGAGCTCGACCGCGCCGGCATCCCTTACGAGAAGAGCGATCCGAAACTGACGCGCCTCCTCGAGGAGTTGAAGGCGCGCGAGGCGGCGGGCTACGCCTATGAATCCGCCAATGCGTCGTTCGAGCTCCTGGCGCGCCGCACGCTCGGCAAGGTGCCGCATTATTTCGAGGTCGAGCAATTCGACGTCAATGTCGAGCAGCGCTACAACGCGCTGGGGGAGCGGGTCACCGTGGCGCTCGCGGTGGTCAAGGTCGACGTCGCCGGCGAGCATCTGATCTCGGCCGCCGAAGGCAACGGCCCCGTCAATGCGCTCGACGTTGCCCTGCGCAAGGACCTCGGCAAGTACCAGAAATACATCGAGGGCCTGACGCTGATCGACTATCGCGTCCGTATCCTCAACGGCGGCACCGGCGCGGTCACGCGCGTCCTGATCGAGAGCGAGGACGAGAACGGCGAGCGCTGGACCACGGTCGGCGTCTCCGCGAACATCATCGACGCCTCGTTCCAGGCGTTGATGGATTCGGTGATCTACAAGCTCGTGAGGTCAGGCGCGCAGGCGTGAGGCTTAGGCCGTCATTCCGGGATGGTCCGAAGGACCAGACCCGGAATCTCGAGATTCCGGGTTCGGTGCTGCGCACCGCCCCGGAATGACGGATAGAGGAGGACAGACATGATCGACCACGTCTCCGTCGGCGTCCGCGATCTCGAACGTGCCGCGCGGTTCTATGAGCCGACGCTGGCCGCGCTTGGCCTGAGCCGCCTCGTCACGCGGCCGCGGACAGTTGGCTTCGGCAAGGCCTATCCGGAGTTCTGGATCAATCTGCGCGAGGCGATGCCGCCCGTGGCCCCGGAGAGCGGCGTGCACATCTGCCTGCGGGCGAGAACCACGGCCGAGGTCGATGCGTTTCACGCCGCCGCGCTGTCGGCCGGCGGTGGCTCCGACGGCGCGCCCGGCATTCGCCCGCACGACCGCGTGCGCTACTACGCAGCCTTCGTCACCGATCCCGACGGCAACCGGATCGAGGCCGTGACGTTTCCGAGCGAGTGAGGTTGGGGGGCGGCTACCTAACCCCGTCGTCCTGAGGCGCTCGCGGAGCGCGCCTCGAAGGGCGAACGGCCACCAGCCGGGCTGTACATGCTTCGAGACGCGCGTTCCGCGCTCCTCAGCATGACGGAATAGGGTTAGCGCGCCCGAACAATCAGAGCCGCCGCGCCACTTCGGGCGCGAGTTCCTTTGCGGCCTCGGGCGTGCGTGCCACCGCCGAACGCAGCCGCGGCAGGATCTCGTCAACGCGGTCGGCCATCAGGACGTTGATCGGCAGCGTCGGGCGGATGAACTCGGTCATGCGCATGTGGTTCAAAAGCGAGAACAGCGGCTCCCAGAAATTGTCGATGTTGGCGAGCAGCACCGGCTTGGCGTGACGGCCGAGCTGCTTCCAGGTCATCTGCTCGACCAGCTCCTCCAGCGTGCCGACGCCGCCCGGCAGGGCCACGAAAGCGTCGGAGCGTTCGAACATCAAGCGCTTGCGCTCGTGCATGTCGGGAGTGACGATCATCTCCTGCACGCGCGTCAGCGCGTTCTCGCGCATCCGCAGGAAGTCGGGAATGATGCCGGTGACAGTGCCGCCGTGGTCGAGCACGGAGGTCGCGACCGCGCCCATCAGGCCGAGCGAGCCGCCGCCATAGACCAAGCGGATGTTGTTCTCGGCAAAGCTCTTGCCGAGCGCGACGGCAGCTTCAACGAAACGGGGATTGTTACCGGGGCCGGAGCCACAATAAACACAGACAGTCTTGATTTGGTTCATATGATCCTTGTGGCACCGCAGCGTAAACAGGGTCAAGACTCCCATATGGGGATTGAGAGCCAAAAAATCCCGTAAATTCCCGCGAATCGCGAACAATTTTCGTCATAAGCCTGTACGCCGCGTTCAAACGATCTATATGACGGGCACAATGGCAAACCGTGGAAAAGATGTGGCAGCGGACCGCCGCGCCGTGAACGCGCGGGCGGGCGCCTGATGGTGCTGCCGCAACAGCATGTGACCGGCGCCGCACAGCCCACGGCCACGCCGCCGGTCGCCGAGAAGGGGACGCTGCTCGGCACCCTCGTTCATCTCTGGCCCTATATCTGGCCCGGCGATCGCGCCGATTTGAAGACGCGCGTGATCTGGTCGGTGGTGCTGCTGCTGTTCGCCAAGCTCGCGACGCTGTCGGTGCCGTTCACCTTCAAATGGGCGATCGATGCGCTGAACGGCACCGGCTCGGCGCCGGTTGCGGCCTCGAACTGGGTGGTCTGGCTGATCGCCTCGCCGGTGCTGATGACGATGAGCTACGGCGCGATGCGCATCCTGATGGCGGTGCTGACGCAGTGGCGCGACGGGATCTTCGCCCGTGTCGCCATGCATGCGGTGCGCAAGCTCGCCACCATCACCTTCATTCACATGCACGAGCTGTCGCTGCGCTTTCACCTCGAGCGCAAGACCGGCGGCCTGACGCGCGTGCTCGAGCGCGGCCGCGAGGGCATCGAGGTCATCGTGCGCATGGTGATCCTGCAGCTGATCCCGACAATCGTCGAGGTCTCGCTGCTGATGGCGGTGCTGCTCTGGCAGTTCGACTGGCGTTACGTGGTCGTGACCCTGATCACGGTCATGCTCTACATGTACTACACCTACATCGCGACCGAGTGGCGGATCGGCATCCGTCGCAAGATGAACGATTCCGACACCGAGGCGAACACCAAGGCGATCGACTCGCTGCTCAATTACGAGACCGTCAAATATTTCAGTGCCGAGGCGCGCGAGGCGCAGCGCTACGACAAATCGGTGGAGCGCTACGAGGAGGCGAGCGTCCGCACCTATACGTCGCTCGCGGTGCTCAACACCGGCCAGGCCGTGATCTTCACGCTGGGCCTGACCGCGACCATGCTGATGTGCGCGATCGGCGTGCGCAACGGCACCAACACCGTCGGCGATTTCGTGCTGGTCAACGCGATGATGATCCAGCTCTACCAGCCCCTGAACTTCATGGGCATGGTCTATCGCGAGATCAAGCAGGCGATCATCGACATCGAGAAGATGTTCAATGTGCTGGCGCGCGATCCCGAGGTGAAGGACATTCCGGGGGCCAAGCCGCTCGCGGTGTCGTCCGGCAGCGTGCGGTTCGAGGATGTCCGCTTCGCCTACGAGACGGACCGCCCGATCCTGAAGGGCATCAGCTTCGAGGTGCCGGCCGGCAAGACCGTCGCCATCGTCGGCCCGTCGGGCGCAGGCAAGTCGACCATTTCGCGGCTGCTGTTCCGCCTGTATGACGTCTCCGGCGGCAAGATCCTGATCGACGGCCAGGACATCAAGACCGTGACGCAAGCCTCGCTGCGCTCGGCGATCGGCATGGTGCCGCAGGACACCGTGCTGTTCAACGACACCATCCGCTACAACATCCGCTACGGCCGCTGGGATGCGACCGATACCGAGGTCGAGGAGGCGGCGCGACTGGCGCAGATCGACCACTTCATCCGCATGGCGCCGAAGGGCTACGACACCCAGGTCGGCGAGCGCGGCCTGAAGCTGTCGGGCGGCGAGAAGCAGCGCGTCGCGATCGCGCGTACGGTTCTCAAGGCGCCGCCGATCCTGGTGCTGGACGAGGCGACCTCGGCGCTCGACACCCACACCGAGCACGAGATCCAGGGTGCGCTCGACCGCGTGGCGAAGAACCGCACCTCGCTGGTGATCGCGCACCGGCTTTCGACCATCGTCGGCGCCGACGAGATCATCGTGCTGGACCAGGGCCGCATCGCCGAGCGTGGCACCCACGCGCGGCTTTTGGCCGCCGACGGCCTCTATGCCAGCATGTGGAACAGGCAGCGCGAGGCCGAGGCGGCCCGCGAACGGCTCGCCCAGGTCGATGACGACGGCACCGCGCCGAATCGGCTGCCGCCGGCGGTCACCGAATCGTCGGAGGATTCCACCCCTGATGCGGGTGAGAAACCCTTGCCGACCGCCGCGGAATAGTCGATTTAGGGCCTCTCCCGCCAAATGGGGCGGGGAAACGCAAGCGAGCTCTGATGTCGATCGCCAATTCCATCCGCGCGCAGATCCCGCCGATCCACAAGGAGGGCTATCCCTTCATCGGCGGCTTCGCGCTGGCAAGCCTGGTCCTGTTCTGGCTGTGGTCGCCGCTGGGGTGGATCGGCACGATCCTGACCGTCTGGTGCGCGCTGTTCTTCCGCGACCCCGTCCGCGTGACACCCGTGCGCGACGGGCTGGTTGTGTCGCCCGCCGACGGCCGCGTCTCGATGATCACCATGGCGCTGCCCCCGGCCGAGCTCGGGCTCGGCGACCGGCCGCTGCCGCGCATCTCGGTGTTCATGAGCGTGTTCAACTGCCACGTGAACCGCGCGCCCGTGGCGGGCAGGGTGGATCGCATCGCCTATCGGCCCGGCCTCTTCATCAACGCCGAGCTCGACAAGGCGAGCGAGGACAATGAGCGCAACTCGCTGGTCATCACGACGCCGACGGCGCGGATCGGCGTGGTCCAGATCGCCGGCCTCGTTGCCAAGCGCATCGTCTGCTTCGTCAAGGAAGGGCAGGCGATCGGTGCAGGCGAGCGCTTCGGCCTGATCCGCTTCGGCTCCCGCCTCGACGTCTATCTGCCTGTCGGAACCAAGGCGCTGGTGTCGGAAGGGCAGACCGCGATCGCCGGAGAGACGATCCTGGCGGATTTCCGCAACGCCGATCCGGGCCGGACTTACCGCGCCGATTAACTCTGTTTCGGCGGCGCCATCAGCCGGTTCCCGCTGCAATGGCGGAGCCGGACGGCGCTTGCTATATTCGTCAGGCCATGACGCCATTCGATCCGAATTCTACCGAGTATCGCCGCCGGCGGTTTCGACCGATCCCGGTGCGGATGCTTGTGCCCAACGTCATCACGCTGCTGGCGATCTGCGCCGGCCTGACCTCGATCCGGCTGTCGATCGAGGGGCGGATGACGCTCGCCGTCTACGCCATCGTGTTCGCGGCCGCGCTCGACGGCATCGACGGCCGCATCGCGCGCATGATCAAGGGCCAGTCCAAGTTCGGCGCCGAGCTCGACAGCCTCGCCGATTTCGTCAATTTCGGGGTGGCGCCGGGCCTGATGCTGTACTTCTGGCAGCTGCACGAGCTCGGCAATGCCGGCTGGATCGCCGCGATGGTGTTCGCGATCTCCGGCGGCCTGCGGCTGGCGCGCTTCAATGCCACCATGGATGATCCGAACAAGCCGGCCTTCGCGGCCAATTTCTTCACCGGCGTGCCGGCGCCCGCCGGCGCCATCACGGTGCTGCTGCCGATCTACATCGCCTTCCTCGGCGTACCGATGCCGCCGGCGACGCTGACGGCGTTCTATACGCTTCTGATCGCGTTTCTGATGGTGTCGCGCCTGCCGGTGTTCTCCGGCAAGACCAAGCGCATGCGTGTGCCGCCGGAGCTGGTGCTGCCGGCCTTCGTATCGGTGGTGTTCTTCGTCGCACTGCTGATCGGCTATCCCTGGCACATCCTGTCGGCGGGCTCGGTGCTCTACCTGATCAGCCTGCCCTGGGGCTGGAAGTCCTATCGCGACCAGGAGCGCCAGCTTGCCGCGCAGACGCAAGCTGCGGGCGCGCCGATGGCGGCGCAGGCCGCTGCTCCCTATACGGCGCCGGTCGCGGAGAGTGACCACGACGATCGTCCGACGCATCTGCACTGATGCCTCAGCGTAACCCGTCACCCCGCGCAAAGGCTTCGCCTTTGTCGCTGGAGGCGCGAGCGCAGCGAGCCTCGTAGGGTGGACGGCCACCAGCGAGGCCGTCGACCCTTCGAGACGGCCGCTGCGCGGCCTCCTCCAGCGACAACGGCTTTGCCGTTGCGCGGGGGTGACGGTGATGTTGCTTCATTCCAGCAAATATCAGCCATGAGCGTGCCTCGGTTGGGTTCGCGTGCGATCTCGGCTATAGGCTGAGACGGCCCGCTCGAGCATGATCCGGAAAAGTGGAGACCGGTTTTCCGAAAAGATCATGCTCAAACAAAGAAATGAGATCATGATGCGTTTCCCTGGAAACGCATCATGATCTGACGCCAAAAATCAGGAGAGAAACGCCGTGACGACATCCGCTTCCGCCCCGCTTCCTGCTTCCGTCCTTGAAGCGTTGGCGCGCTACGACACGCCGACGATCTGCAATGCCATGGAGATCGTGGCGCCCGAGCGGCGTCTGATCGGCTACACCACCAAGCAACTGGTCTGTCCGTTCCCCGACCTGCCGCCGATCGTCGGCTATGCCCGCACGGTTGCGATCCGCTCGGTGCTGAAATCATCGCTCCCGGCCGGGGAACAGTCGAAGCGCCGCATCGACTATTACGAATATGTCGGTACCGGCCATGGCCCGCGCATCTCGGTGATCCAGGACATCGACGGCCCCGATGCGGGCTACGGCGCATTCTGGGGCGAGGTGCAGAGCAACGTGCACAAGGCGCTCGGCTGTCTCGGCGTCATCACCGACGGCTCGATCCGCGACATCCCGCAATGGGCCCCGGGCTTCCAGGCGCTGGCGGGCTCGATCGGCCCGTCCCATGCCTGGGTGCATGCGGAAAGCTTTGGCGGCGAAGTGCGCGTCGCCGGCATGACCGTGAAGTCCGATGATCTCGTCCACGCCGACCGGCACGGTGCCATCGTGATCCCGCTCGACGTCGCCGCAAAGCTGCCGGAAGCCGCCGAACTGTGCGGCCGCCGCGAGACGCCGATCCTGGACATCGCGCGCAGCAAGGAGTTCTCGCTCGAGAAGCTCAAGGACGCGCTGAAGCGTTCGGCGGAAATCCACTGAGGCAGCACGCGTTGTCGACTTGCAGAACGGCGGGCCGAACGGCCCGCCGTTTTGCTTTCGGTGTCAGACCGGAGCCACCTTCGCGATCTCGTTCGCTCCGCGAACCGTCATGTCGATGGCGACGTAGAGGATCACGGCGAGGCCGACATAGGCGATCCAGCGGTGGTTCTGCAGCAGCCGCGCGATGAAGGAGGCCGCCGCGCCCATCATCGCGATCGAGAGCGCGAGGCCGAACACCAGCACGATCGGATGCTCGCGCGCGGCACCCGCGACCGCGAGCACATTGTCGAGCGACATCGAGACGTCGGCGGCGACGATCTGCGTGGTGGCCTGCCACAGCGTCTTGCGCTGGCCCTTTGCGCCATCGGCATGTTCGGCAGTGGTCTCGTGCGCGTCGGCGCGCAGCTCGCGCCACATCTTCCAGCAGACCCAGAGCAGCAGCACGCCGCCGGCGAGCAGCAGTCCGATGACCTGCATCAGCTGCGTAGTGACCAGGGCGAACATGATGCGCAGCAGTGTCGCGGCACCGATGCCGATCAGGATCGCCTTGCCGCGCTGCTTCTCCGGCAGGCCCGCCGCGGCAAGGCCGATGACGACGGCGTTGTCGCCGGCGAGCACGAGATCGATCAGGACGACTTGCAGCAATGCGCTGAGGGCGTCGAGTGAAAACAACTCGGGCGAAAATAGTTCGGACATGGGTCATGTTCCCCTTGAGGTCGGGGAGCGGACCCTTTCGACGAAACCGGTTCTTGCCGTCATGCGGACGGCAAATCCACCGCGACGCTTATCGCGTCACGGGTCGAAGCAGGGCCACTCCAACTGAGTTCCAGTCCGACATCGCAGCTTGTGGCTGCCAGAGGGGCCCGGCCTGGGATTACGGTCGTGACACCGGACGCATTGCTGCTTCTTCCTCGAAGAACAGCGCCGCCTGATCCGGTTCGCCGAGGATCGCCGCTGCGCACCCCATGAAGGTGAACGCGCCGGCAAAATCCCACAGCGTGAGGTTCGCCACGCTTGCGCGCACGTGGATCACGCGCGCCGCAATCGCGGCAATGGCTGCCTGGACGAACAACAACAGGCTGAGCACGGGCAGCACGAGTGCGGGCTCAACCAGACGGAGCGTCAGGACGATCGGCAGCGCGGTCAGCGCGCCGAACAACAGCAGCATGCCGAACGGCTCCAGAGAGGGAGTCTTTCGCAAGGTCCTGTCTGGAATGATCGAGGACATTCCGGTCCTTTACCGATCCTGATTTGTCGTTCACCTCGAGGATATCAGAACGCGATCTCCTTGACGCGCGACGCGGCGCCGCGCGACCGCCGGCCGCGCGACAAGATGTACGCATGCGGGTTCCGGAGAAGGCCCGAGCCCCGGGGTGATCTTGGACGCTATTTTGGCGCCGCCGGCGCCGTGGCATGCCATGGCAAAGTCCGCGCGGCGCCTTTATCTTTGCTGACAGCGCTGGGCGAACGATCGAAAGGCAATTTCGATGAATATGGCAGGCAAGACCGTGCTGATCACCGGTTCCACCGACGGCGTCGGCCGCTACGTCGCGATGAAGCTGGCGTCGGCCGGCGCCCGGGTCCTGATCCACGGCCGCGATACCAAGCGGGCGCAGACGCTCGCCGACGAGATCAAGCGCCTCAGCGGTCGCGAGCCGATGTTCTACCAGGCCGATCTGTCCTCCCTCGCCGAGGTCCGCGAGTTCGCCCAGCTGGTGCTCGACGACCAGGAACGCCTCGATGTGTTCGTCAGCAACGCCGGCATCGGTTCGCAAAACGAGGGGCCGGCGCGGCAGACCAGCAACGACGGCCACGAGCTGCGCTTCGCGGTCAACTATCTCGCCGGCTTCCTGCTCGTGCATCTGTTGCTGCCGCGGCTCAAGGCGAGCACGCCGGCGCGCATCGTCAATGTCGCGTCGCTCGGCCAGCACCCGATTGATTTCGGCGACGTGATGATCACGAAGAACTACAGCGGTGCGCGCGCCTATGCGCAGAGCAAGCTGTCGCAGATCATGTTCACCATCGACCTGGCCGCCGAGCTGGAAGGTTCCGGCGTAACCGTCAACTCGCTGCACCCTGCGACCTACATGAACACCACGATGGTGCGCGCCAGCGGCGCGACGCCGATCTCGACCGTCGAGCAGGGCGGTGATGCCATCCTGCGTCTGGTCCAGGACGACGATGTAGCAGGCCGGAGCGGGCTGTTCTTCGACGGCAAGCGGGAGGCCCGCGCCCATGCCCAGGCCTATGATTCCGAGGCGCGCAAGCGGCTCAAGGCGTTGAGCCTGACGCTCACCGGGCTGCGGGCTTCCTGATCCGGCGCGGCGCCGGCCCCCCTTGGATGCGACCTTGGGCGCGGATCGCCTCGAACAGGCGCTTGCAGGCGGCCGGAACGCCGCGATCCGGCACCGTTGCTATGCCGAGCAATAGACCCGGCTGCGCGCGCTTCGGTGAGACATACCAGGGCGAGAGCGGGGCGGGCGCCAGCCCGTGCGCGAGCAGTGCCCTGACGATCTCGACGTCGGCGGTCTTGTCCGGCAGCGTCAGCATGACGGCGAGGCCGGCAACCCGCACGTCGTTGCTCCAGCTCCGTAGCGCCGTCGTCAGCGCATCGCGGTTGTCGCAATAGGCCCGCTTGGTTCGCCTGAGATGGCGAATGTAGTGGCCGTCGCGCATGAACTCCGCGGTGGACAGCTGCACCGCCGGTCCGGGAGCGGGGGCCAGGCATGTCGCGACATCGGCGAACTGCGCCGCCAATGGCTCCGGCGCAACCAGGAAGCCGAGGCGAAGCGTCGGTGAGATGGTCTTGCTGAAGGAGCCGAGATGGATCACCCGGCCGGCGCCGTCGAGCGAGGCAAGCGCCGGCGCGGCGCGGCCGTCGAGCTGCAACTCGCCGAGATAGTCGTCCTCGATGATGAAGGCTCCGGTCTGGGCGGCCCAGTCGAGCAGCTGCGTGCGACGTTGCGGCGACAGCGGCGGGCCGAGCGGCGCCTGCTGGCCCGGCGTCACGATCGCGAGTGCCGCGTCGGGGGCGTGTTTGAGGCCGTGGTCGACATCGATGCCGTTGGCATCGACAGGGATCGGGACGACCTCCAGCCGGCCGAGCTCGAGGCCCTTTCGCGTCAATGGAAATCCCGGGTCTTCCATCCACACGCGGCGGCCTTCGAGGCCGAGCACGCGCAGCGCGAGGCCGAGCCCGCCGCCGAATCCCGAGGTGATGACGATTTGCGCGGGCGAGCATTCGAGCCCGCGCGCGATCGCGAGGTGCGCCGCGATCTCGCGTCTCAATTCGAGCTCGCCGCGCGGATCGATGGTGCGCGTCACCGCGCTCAATTCCGCCCGGACGGCGCGCGCGCGGATTCGCGCCAGCAGCTTGGCGGGGAGGCAATCCTGCGCGGGGACGCCCATCCGGAAGTGTCCCTGACCGCTCAGATCACGAAACATCTCCACGACCGAGCCGGGAGCGATCGGCGCATCGGGCTTGGCGGCTTTTCGCGGCCGTCTCGCGACGGTGGTGCCGTTGGCCTTCGACGACACGATGTGCTGGGCGTCCGATAGCTTGTCGTAGGCCGCGCGCACCGTGCCGCGCGCGACGCCGAGCTGCGCGGCGAGGTCGAGCCAGGAAGGCAGCCGGGCGCCCGGCACCAGCACGCCATTGTCGATCGCCGCTGCGATCGCCTTGCGGATCTGCTCGGAGAGCGGCGTCCTGGCCGAGCGGTCGAGCGCGATGGGAAGCGGGTTCGGCATGGCTCGTGGTACACCAATTCGGTTCATTCTTGGTGCTTCTTTTTGGCCATATGCGCCCGCATCTATCCGGTAGCAATGGAGGCACCAGATGAAGACCTTGATGACGACGCTGCTGGCCTGCGCCGTGCTTGCGACCCCCGCGTTGGCGCAATCGGTGACACCGAAGTTCGAGCACGCAATCACGAACATTCCCGGCAAGTCGCTGATCGCGGTGGAGGTGAACTTCCCACCCGGCGAGCTCTCGGCGCCGCACCATCACGCCAAATCGGCGTTTCTCTATGTCTACGTGCTCCAGGGTGCGATCGAGAGCCAACTGGAGGGCGAGGCCGCGCACATCTATCGGGCCGGCGACAGCTTCTTCGAGCCGCCCGGCGCGCATCACGTGCTCGGGCGCAACGCCAGCGCGACCGAACCGGCGAAGCTGCTTGCGGTGTTCGTCGTCGACAGCAACAACAAGGCGCTGACCGTGTTCGACAAGGAAGGACACAAGAAATGAGCGTGCGGATCGATTACAACAAGGTCGCGCCCGCGGGCATCAAGGCGCTCGGTGGCGTCTATGGCTACATCACGCAAAGCGGGCTTTCCGCGCAGCTCGTCGAACTGGTCTATCTGCGGATATCGCAGATCAACGGCTGCGCCTATTGCCTTGACTCGCATACCCGCAGCCTGCTGAAGATGGGCGTCAAGGTCGAGAAGCTTGCGGTGCTGCAGGTCTGGCGCGAGGCCGAGGCGCTGTTCGACGACGAGGAGCGCGCCGCGCTGGCCTGGGCCGAAACCGTCACCCGTGTGGCGGAGACCGCGATCCCGGACGACGCGTATGAAGCGGCGCGCGCCACCTTCAGCGAGAAGCAACTCGTCGACCTGACCATCGCGATCGGCCTGATGAACACCTACAACCGCATCGCCATCGGCTTCCGCAACCCGCCGCAGGCTGTGGTCGAGCATTCCGCTGCGGCGGCTTGATCTTGGCAGGATGGGTCAACTCCTCGACAGGAGCAACTCATTCTTTGCGGGCCGCATGCTCAGCAGCAGGAGTGCACCGGAGAGTAAGTACAGCGCCATGACGAAGTACATGCCATAGATGTTGTCGCCGGTGTTCCGCACGATGAACCCGGTGATCGACGGGCTTACCGCCGGACCGAGGTTTCCGAGGCTGGTGACGAGGGCAAGGCCGCCGGCCGCCGCGCCTGCTGAGAGGTACTCACTGGTCAAGGCATAGAAGAGCGGCGGCGCTGACACAAACCCGATGACGGCGAAGGAGAGAGCCAGGATCGAACCAACAAAAGTGCCGTGGAGCAACATGAGAAAGAACAAGCCGCCGGCGGCAATCGTGACGCAGGTCGCATAGTGCCAGCGGCGCTCATGCCGCTTGTCCGAGTGACGACCGATCAGTATCATGCAGACGATACCCGCAGCGTTGGCTACTGCGTGATAGACGCCGACCAGTAGCGGATCCTTTACTCCCCAGCTATGGATCAGGGTCGGCATCCAGAATACCATCGTGTAGTTGGCGCCCAGCAGACAAAAACAGGCCAGCGACAACAGGTAGACCTTCGGGTCTCGCAGCAGCTGCCGGAACGTCCCCGAGGTCGCCTTCACGATGTTCTCTTCGTCATGCTGTAAAGCATCGTCCAGCAGCGCCTTCTCCCCCTTCGAGAGCCAGCCGGCCTGGAACGGCTTGTCCTTGAGCAGGTAATACACGAGAACGCCGAGGATTGGCGCGGGCAGCCCCTGGATCAGAAACAGCCATTGCCAGCCGTAAAGACCGCTGACGCCGTCGAAATACTTCAGGATCGAACCACACAGCGGACCAGCGATGAACATCACAATGGGGGGCGCCGACGCAAGGATCGCGATGACCTGCCCGCGCCTCACCGACGGGTACCAATACGTCAAGTACAGCAGCACGCCCGGGGCGAAGCCGGCTTCAAAGACACCAAGAAAGAACCTCGCCGCATAGAACTGGAGCGGCGTCGATACGAACATCATGGCGGTCGCCGCCAATCCCCAGAGCACCATGATCCGCAACAGGGTCTTGCGCGCGCCGATCCTTTCCAGAAGAAGATTGCTGGGCACCTCAAACAGGAAATATCCGACGAAGAAGATGCCCGCGCCGAGCCCGTAGACTGCATCATCAAATGGCAGTGTCTGCTTCATCTGAAGCTGTGCAAAGCCGATATTGATGCGGTCGAGAAAGGCGACCATGCTGGCGATCAGTAGCAAAGGTATAAGGCGCCAGTCGACCTTGGCGAACACGGCCTTATACGCCGGGTTCTCCAATATGGGCGACGATGACTTGTTTGCAGCAGGCAGATGCATTCTTGTTCCTTCCAAAATATGCTTTTGCCTATGATGTCCTTCGAACCAGTCGCTGCTCCATTGCGCGGGAGTAATGGTCTGACCTCGAAAGCTCAGGTGACCGTTGCCTCGATGAGGCTGAGACGCCCGGCCGGATAGGTCGCGGTGTGAGTAAAGCCGGATTCGCGAAACAGCCAAGCGTACTGCTTTTCCGTTCTTTCGAGACCGCCAGGCCCGCGAAGCATGAGCAGATCGGTCAGCGTCTGTTCCCTGTGCGCATCGCTTACGCTCGGGAATTCCGGCATGATCCGTTCGATAAGCAGGAGCACGCCACCTCCGGGGAGCGCCCTTCGGCAGTTTGCGAGGATGACCATGCTGCGCTCATCGCTCCAATCGTGAATGATGTGCTTCATCACGATGGCATCCGCGATCGATGGAATCGTCTGAAAGAAATCGCCGGCCATGAATTCGACGCGGTCACTGAGCCCGCTGCGCCTCAGGTGGCCAGTCGCGGATTCGGCGCAGCGGGGAAGGTCGAAAATGGTCCCTCGGATGTGCGGATGTTGCTCGGCTATGGCGCCAACGAGTTCGCCGGAGCCGCCGCCGACATCCATGAGATGAGCGAACGCACCGAAGTCGTAGGCCCCCAGGATATCCGGAACCGCCAGACGGGTCCCCTCCATCATAGCCGCATTAAATATGCTGACCATCTCCGGATCGCACGCCATCAGATCAAAGCTGTTTTCGTGGCCAAGCAGTTGCGCGGCGGTCTTGCCGGTCATGATCGAGTCCAGCAGCCCGGTCCACGATTCGGTCAGAAACTGGCCTTCAAAGATCGTCCAGTTTTTGAGGGACTGGGTTGCGGCCCCGTCAAGGCAAGCCCCCAGTTCGGTCAATGCGTATTGCTCTTCAGCGACCGTGCAAATGCCTATGGTCGAAAGCGCGGTCAGCAGGCGGCGGAGCGCCTGCTTGTTCGCGCCGGTCGCCTCGACGAGTTCGCCAAGGGGCCGCGATCTATCGCGCAGGAGCTCAGCGATCCCCAGCTTCGCGGCGACATAGATGACCGCGGTCACGCGCTGCGACTGAATAAGGTGCAGCAATCTTACGGATGCGTGGATAGAGGACATCGATCACTCCCTCTCATGTTGCTCGTTGGTGCCGGGCCAACACTCCCGGGCAAACCTGCTCAGGCTCGAAAGCGGCGCGCTGTGCGGCATTGATTGGCCGATCCTGATCTCGGTGTCGATGACGCCGGGGCCGCATCGCCAGTCCGTCCCCGCAACCGGGGAAGGGTTGAAACCTGAAATACTTAGCGCAGTATGGATGACAGAACTGATCATGGAGGCCTGCCTGGCGCTGACCGCTTTTGGTGGATCGCTGCTCGGGACGGTTTTGCTATCCCGCGCCGCAAGATGATGCTGTACAATTGCTGCCAGGTCCCGAAACCTCGCCGATATTCTGCCGATATTTTCCGAAATGGCCCAACGAGGCGTTCTTGCTTAAGTCATCGCAGCCTTCGATTGTGATCGGTGACCGGACCTTGGATCTGGCTCGCGAATTTCTGCTCGACGGGCGCGGCGACATCGTGCCGTTGCGTCCTCAAGCCTGGGCGGTGCTGCGGCTCCTCGCGCAACGCGTCGGGCGCCTGGTGCATAAGGACGAGATATTGGATGAGGTCTGGTCGGACTGCGAGGTCACGGAAGACTCTCTTGTCCAGGCCATCGGCGACATCAGGGAGGCCTTGGGAGGGGCGGGCCGATTGGCCCTGAGAACCTTGCCTCGCCGCGGCTACATGCTGGTCGTGGATGGCGAGCAGGCCGACCGCCCCGCCTCTGCCAGCGTCACGACCTCGTCGATGCCGGACCACGCTGGAAAGCCAGCGGGTTCATCTTCGATCCCACACCTGTCCATTGTTGTTCTACCGTTCACAAATATTGGCGGAGATTTGGAGCAGGAATATTTCGTCGATGGCGTGACTCACAGTTTGACCACCGACCTGTCGCGGATCGCCGGCGCGTTCGTCATCGGCCGGGGCACCGCGTTCACGTTCAAGGGCAAGGCGGTGGACGTGAGGGAGATCGGTCGCGAATTGAATGTCCGTTACGCGCTGGAAGGGTCGGTGCAACGCGGCGGCAACCGCTTTCGCCTGAACGTTCAGTTGACTGACACGGAAACTGGAGCCCACGTGTGGGCCGAGCGCTTCGACAAGCCCGCTGCCGACTTGCTGGACATGCAGGATGAGATCGTATCCCGGCTCGCCAATACGTTGAACGCCGAGCTTATCAAGGCCGAAGCGCGACGGGCAGAACGGTTGCCCCAGCCGGACGCGATGGATCTCTATTTTCAGGGCAGGGCTGTCCTGAACAAAGGAATAGCGCCTGCGGTTATGGCGCGAGCAAGGGATTTCTTCATGCGCGCCCTCGCGCTTGATCCCGACAATATTGAAGCAGCCGTTGCCGCGGCTCACGTCGATTTTGCGATCGGTTCTTCCTCCATGGCCGATGACGGACCGGCATATTTCAGGGCCGCGGAGAATGCGCTGAATGGCGTGTTGTTGCGTGCGCCCAATCACCCCAGAGCCCACATGTTGCTCGGCGCGGTTCAAATTCGGACACACCGCGCTGCAAAGGGTATCGCTGAATGTCGCCAGGCGCTGGCGCTCGATCGGAATTTGGCCGATGCGTATGGGTTTATTGGCCTCGGGAAACATGCGCTGGGGCGTGGCGAGGAAGTCGAGGGGCATATTCAAGAGGCGTTACGACTGTCCCCTCGCGATACGCGTGCCTTTCTCTGGATCATGGTTGTCGGCATGGCCAAGTTGATGTCCTGCACCAATGCAGACCTCGAGGCGCTGGACTGGCTTCGCCGGAGCATTGAGGCTAATCCCAATTTTGCACTCGCTCACTTTCACTTGGCTGGCGCGTTGGCCATGATGGGAGACCTCGAGGAAGCACAATCCAGTGCCAAAGCCGGACTGGCACTTGATCCCAACTTCAGCATTCGTCGATACGACGTCAATGTCGTCTTCCTGTCCGACAATCCGGTATGGCTCGCCAAGCGTAAGCGTTTTTATGAGGGAATGCGCATGGCCGGCGTGCCGGAGAGCTAGTGCCGCGTTCGATCATCTACGTGAATGGGATAAAGCTGCGACGAGGAGCTACATTTGAGCTCCAGCAGCGGCGCGCCATACACGCGTCTTGGTCAGCGGCGGAGCACCACTCACGAACCCGGCTTGGCCTCGACAGGCTTCTGCGCGAACTGCGGGAATGTCTCGGCCACGACCGGTCCATCCAGCCGCCATGAATAGCAGCCGCCGACGAAGAACGGCGGCTCGGTGACGTCGCGCTGATGGTCGAGCGTGCCGCGGCCCTGCGGGTCCTTGCCCGAGGTAGCGGTCTGGAACAGCGTCGTCACCGCGGGACCCAGGAGCTCGGCGAGATGGGTGCAGGTCTCGAGCCTGCCGATCTTGCGACGGACCAGTTCGCGCCAGCCCTTGCCGATGCGTTCGCCGACCAAGCGCTGCAGGATGCCCTCGACGTCGAGGCAGGACGGGTAGGGCGTCGAGGCCATCGTGGTGCCGGTCTCGCGGATCGTAAAGCTGTCGTCGACCGCGAGCCGCAGGCGGATGTCGTGCACGGGATCGTCGGGCTGCTGCAGGCCGCGATGCTTGTCCTGTCGGGCATAGGGTTTGGTGTCGACCAGCCGCGCCTCGACTTCCCACAATCCGTCGTCGCGGAGATAGCCGAGACATTCGACGGAGCGGCGGTGCATCAGGCGGCGGGGCTTGCCGTCGGCATTGGTATCGGGTGCGGACATCGGAACTCGCTGGATTGAATCTCGAACCGATCCAATCGGCCGTGCGCTCCGATGTCAACGCTCGCGGTCGAATGGCGTCATGAGACTTCGTCATTCCGGGATGGCGCGTAAGCGCCAGACCCGGAATCTCGAGATTCCGGGTTCGATGCTTCGCATCGCCCCGGAACGACGAGGGTGACGTTGAGAGCCGTCCCTCAGCTCACGCGCCGTTCGCGGTTCTCCCAATACGGCTTGCGCAGCTCGCGCTTTAAAATCTTGCCGGCGCCGGAGAGCGGCAGCGGCGTCGCGGTGATGTCGACGCTGCGCGGGCATTTGTAGCCGGCGATCAGCACCTTGCAGTGCTCCATCAGCTCTTCCGGCGTGGCGCTGGCGCCGCTCTTCATCACCACGACGGCGTGAACCTGCTCGCCCCAGCGTTCGCTCGGGATCCCGATGACGGCGCATTGCAGCACCGACGGATGCTGCGCCAGCGCGTTTTCGACCTCGACCGAGTACACATTCTCGCCACCCGAGATGATCATGTCCTTCACGCGGTCGACGACGTAGATGAATCCGTCCTCGTCCATGTAGCCGCCATCGCCCGTGTGCATCCAGCCGTCGACGACGGCGCGCGCGGTCTCCTCCGGCCGCTCCCAATAGCCCATCATCACGGTGTCGCCGCGCACCACGATCTCACCGACGGTGCCCGTCGGCACGACCTTGTCCTCGGTATCGACGATCTTGACCTCGGCGCCGAGCGTCGCCCGGCCGGCGCCGCGATGCCGTCCCTTGGCGCGGCCGTCGCCGATATGTTCCTTCCAGTGCAGCAGGGTTGCGATCGGCGACAGCTCGGTCATGCCGTAGGCTTGCGTGAACTCGACATGAGGCAGCGCCTTCATGGCGCGCATCAGCACGGCGTCGCTGATCACGGAGGCGCCGTAGGAGATCCGCTTCAACGACGACAGGTCGTAGTTTCCGATCGCGGGGTGATCGACGAACATCTGGATCATCGTGGGCACCAGCAGCACGTCGGTCACGCGCTCGTTCTGCATCGCAGCCATCACGCCTTCGGGCGTGAAGCCCTGAACGATCACGTTGGAGCCACCGGACAGCAGCAGCGAATACATCGCCGCGCCGTTGGCGAGGTGAAACATCGGCGCCGCATGCAGATAGGTCGTGCTCGCCGGAAACAGTCCCTCGCCGAGAGCGTTGAGCGCATTGGCCATCAGATTCTGGTGGCTGAGCATCACGCCCTTGGAACGTCCGGTGGTACCGCCGGTGTAGAAGATGCCGGCGAGATCGTCGCCGCTGCGCATCGCATCCGGAACAGGCGCGCTGCGCGCGATCAGCGTCTCGTAATTCTCCATGCCGGCGGGCGTCTCGCCCTCGTCGGCATAGACCAGCTGCAGGTTGGAGATGGCGCCTGCCAGCGCCGTGCCGACCGGCGCAAACGCCTTGTCGACGAACAGGATCGTTGCGCGGCAGTCGCGCAGTGCGTCCTCGTTCTCGATCGGAGACCAGCGGATGTTGAGCGGCACGATCACGCCGCCCGCCCAGCCGGTCGCCAGATAGAGCTCGAGATAGCGGTCCGAGTTGAAGGACAGCACGGCGACGCGATCGCCGTCCTGGGCGCCGAGGCCGCGGATCGCGGCGGCGAGGCGGGCGACGCGGTCGCCGACCTCGCGCCAGTTGCACCGCCGCTCACCGCAGACGACTGCGAGCCCGTTTGGATTGACCTGCAGCGCGCGCCGCAGTCCGTGTGTGATGTTCACTCGTCTCCTCCCTTGATGCGTTTCCCTTGCGAGGCGGTTTGTCCGCCTTCTCGAGCGCCGTTGTTTTGCGCGTTGATGTCGTTTGCGTTGTTGTTTTGGCGATGCCTTCGGTGAGACGGATCGCGAATTCCTCGGCGACGGCACGTCCGCTCAGCTCGCCGCCCGGCTGGAACCAGTGTCCGATCCAGTTCAGCGAGCCGGCGATCGCGAAAGCCGCGAGCTTCGGGTCGCAGGGTTTCACCGAACCGTCCGCGACGCCCTGTGCGATATAGTCGCGGAAGGCGCGGTCGATCCGCCGCTTCGCGGTCTGCACGATCTTGCGGTTGTCCTCGCTGAGATCGCGGATGTCGAAGCGGACCAGGCTCTTGCCGTAGTCCGCGGTCATCAGCTCGGCATAGCGGACGGTGAGCTTGCGCAGCTTGTAGAGCCCTGAGCCGCCGCCTGCTGACGTTTCGGCAATGCATTCGTCGACCAGCTCATTGCCGATCGACCAGCACTCGTACAGGATCTCGTCCTTGCCCCGGAAGTAATTATAGAGCGCGGGCTTGGTGATGTTCAGCCGTTCGGCGACCTCGTTCAGCGTCACGCGATGATAGCCCTGCTCCAGGAACAGCTGCACGGCGGCGCGCAGCACCGCCTCGCGCTTCTCGTCGCGGGCGCGGCGGCGACTCTCGAACGGCAGCCAGGGCGACTCGTTGCTGGAAGAGGGGGAGTGGGCGTCCATCGCGTCGGCTGTTGTCGCATTGACTCCGGAAGATCGCCCGTATATTACCCATGGGTAATGAATAGTCCAGTGGGTAATTTCCGGGAGGACACGCGATGACGTCACGCACCTATGTTGCCGGGGTCGGCATGATCCCGTTCGTCAAGCCCGGCGCCAATGCGCCGTATCACGTGATGGGCGCCGAGGCGGCGAAGCTGGCGCTCGCTGACGCCGGCCTCGATTACGGTGGTGTGCAGCAGGCCTATGTCGGCTACGTCTACGGCGATTCCACCTGCGGGCAGCGCGCGCTCTACCATGTCGGGATGACCGGCATCCCCATCGTCAACGTCAACAACAATTGCTCGACCGGCTCGACCGCGCTGTTCATGGCGCGGCAGATGATCGCGAGCGGCGCGCTCGACTGCGTGCTGGCGGTCGGCTTCGAGCAGATGAAGCCGGGCGCGCTCGGCAGCGTCTATACCGATCGCCCCAGCGCGTTCGAGGAATTCGACGCCGCTGCGGACCAGTTGATCGACGCTCCCGGCATCCCGCTGGCGCTGCGCTATTTCGGCGGCGCCGGGCTCAGCCACATGAAGAAATACGGCACGCCGCTCGACGCCTTCGCCAAAGTGCGCGCCAAGGCGAGCCGTCATGCCAGGAACAATCCGCTCGCGCTCTTCCGCAAGGAAGTCACGGCCGACGACGTGATGAACGACCAGGTGATCTGGCCGGGCGTGATGACGCGCATGATGGCGTGCCCGCCGACCTGCGGCGGCGCCGCCGCCGTGCTGGTGTCCGAGCGGTTTGCGGACCAGCATGGCATCGGCAAGCAGGTGCGCATCGCCGCGCAGGCCATGACCACCGACACGCCGGCGACCTTCGGTGCGTCCGACATGATGCAGGTGGTCGGCTATGACATGGCGCGGGATGCCGCCAAAAAGGTCTACGAGGCTGCCGGTATCGGGCCTGATGATCTCGACGTCGTCGAGCTGCACGACTGCTTCGCCCACAACGAGCTGATCACCTATGAAGGGCTCGGCCTCTGCGGCGAGGGCGAGGCCGGCAAGTTCATCAATGACGGCGACAACACCTATGGCGGCCGGATCGTGACCAATCCGTCCGGCGGATTGCTGTCGAAGGGACATCCGCTCGGCGCCACCGGGCTTGCGCAGTGCTACGAGCTGACGCGGCAGCTGCGCGGCACGGCGGGACCCACGCAGGTCGAAGGTGCGAAGGTCGCGCTTCAGCACAATCTGGGCCTCGGCGGCGCCTGCGTCGTCACGCTCTACGAACGCGCCTGAGGTCGTCATGATCGATCAATCCGCTGTCGGGCGTACATTTACGCCCGTGACCGCGCGCGTCGAGCCGGGGCGGCTGCGCTTCTTCCTCGATACGCTCGGCGAGACGAACGCGATCTATCGCGACGAGGCAACCGCGCAGGCGGCCGGCTTCACGGCAGCGCCAGTGCCGCCGACCTATCTGTTCTGCCTCGAGATGATGGATGCACCTGACCCGTTCGAGTTCCTGACCGCGCTCGACATTGACTTGGCACGCGTGCTGCATGGCGAGCAGAGCTTCGTCTATCACGCGCCGGTTCTGGTCGGCGACACCCTGACGTTTCGGCCGAGCGTGACCAGCGTGACGGAAAAGAAGGGCGGTGCGATGACGCTGATCGTGGTCGACACCCCGGTCACCAACCAGCACGGCGTCCATGTCGCCGATGTCTCGCGCACTGTCGTGGTGCGCAATGCGAGGCCGTCATGAGCGCCCGCGTTCCATCGGTCGGCGACATCATCGTCCACAAGGTCTTTCCGCCGATCACCCGCCACACGCTCGCGCTCTATTGCGGCGCATCGGGCGATCACAATCCGATCCACGTCGATATCGACTTTGCCAAGACGGCCGGATTCCCGGATGTGTTCGCCCACGGCATGCTGGTGATGGCCTGTCTCGGGCAAGCGCTGACCGACGCGGTGGCGCCGTCGCGCATCCGCTCGTTCTCGACCCGCTTTGCCGCGATCACCCAGCTCGGCGCGAAGCTGACCTGCGAGGGCACGGTGACTGAGCTGATCGAGCAGGGCGGTGAGAAGCGCGCAAAACTCGCCCTGACCACCAGGGATCAGAACGGCGAAGTAAAGCTCGCCGGGGAAGCCATTATCGCGCTTTAGCGAGAAGGTCTCGTCAAGCAGGGACTCGTGCGACCTCCCCCGCAAGTGGGAGAGGTGAAGAAAACAAGATCTCGTCCAAGGGAGGAACCATGTCAAAACTGCAAGGAAAGATCGCGCTCGTCACCGGCTCGGGCCGCGGCATCGGGCGCGCGATCGCACTCAAGCTCGCGCGCGAAGGCGCCCGGGTGGTCGTCAATGATCTCGATGCCGAGCCCGGCAATGCGGTGGTCGCGGAGATCAGAGCCATGGGCGGCGAGGCGATCGCGGTCAATGGCAGCGTGACCGGAGCCGGCTTCGCCGACCGGTTTGTCGGCGCCGCGCTGGAGAAGTTCGGCGGGCTCGACATCATCGTCAACAATGCCGGCTACACCTGGGACTCCACCATCCAGAAGATGACGGACGAGCAGTTTCAGGCCATGCTCGACGTCCATCTCGTCGCACCGTTCCGGATCCTGCGCGCGGCCGCCGAGCCGATCCGCGTCTTTGCCAGGAAGGAAGCCGAGGAAGGGCGCGAGGTGTTCCGCAAGGTCGTGAACATCTCCTCGATCGCTGGCCTCTACGGCAATGCCGGACAGGCAAGCTATTCCTCGGCCAAGGCCTCGCTGATCGGGTTGACCCGGACCATGTGCAAGGAGTGGGGCCGCTACAAGGTCAACGTCAATTGCGTCGCCTTCGGCCTCATCAACACCCGTCTGACCCAGCCGATCGAGGCGCAGCAGAAGACCATCGACGTCGCCGGCCGCGACATCAAGGTGGGCGTGCAGCCGCACATGCTGGAGGCCATGTCACGCATGATCCCGCTCGGCCGCGGCGGCACGCCGGAAGAAGCCGCCGACGCGGTCTATCTGTTCTGCAGCCCGGAATCCAATTATATCAGCGGCCAGGTGGTCGTCGCCGGCGGCGGCCTCTTGATCTGACGAGAGCGTTTTCAAGCGAAGTGGGTACCGGTTCACGTCAAGAAAACGCGTCAAGAAAGAATGCGTAGCGAGGATATCATGCAATACCGATCGTCGTGGATGACCGAAGAGCTGGACACGTTCCGCGACCAGTTCCGGAAATATCTCGCCAAGGACCTGGCGCCGCATGCCGAGAAATGGCGCGAGCAGAAGATGGTCGACCGCTTCGCCTGGCGCGGGCTCGGCGAGATGGGTGCGCTGCTCGCGAGCGTGCCGGAGGAATATGGCGGTCTGGGTGCCACCTTCGCCTATGACGCAGCGGTGCTGGAAGACCTCGAAAGCACGGTGCCGGAGATGACGACCGGCGTCTCCGTGCACAGCGCCATCGTCGCGCATTACATCCTCAACTACGGCTCGGAGGAGCAGAAGAAGCGCTGGCTGCCGAAGATGGCCTCGGGCGAGATGGTCGGAGCCATCGCCATGACCGAGCCCGGCACCGGCTCGGACCTCCAGGCGGTGAAGACCACGGCGAAGAAGCAGGGCAATTCCTACGTCATCAACGGCCAGAAGACGTTCATCACCAACGGCCAGGCCGCCGATCTTGTCATCGTGGTCGCGCGCACCGGCGAAGCCGGCGCCAAGGGCATTTCGCTGATCGTGGTCGAGACCGCGGGTGCCGACGGCTACAAGCGCGGGCGCAACCTCGACAAGATCGGCCTGCATGCGTCCGATACGTCGGAACTGTTCTTCGACAACGTCACGGTGCCGCCGGACAACCTGCTCGGCAAGGAAGAGGGCCAGGGCTTTGTCCAGCTGATGCAGCAATTGCCGCAGGAGCGCCTCGCGCTCGCGGTCGGCGCCGTCGCCTCGATGGAGCGCGCGGTCAAGCTCACCACCGATTACACCAAGGAGCGGAAGGCGTTCGGCAAGCCGCTGATGGACTTCCAGAACACCGCCTTCACGCTCGCCGAGCGCAAGACGGAAGCGACGATCGCACGCGTCTTCGTCGACTGGTGCATCGAGCGCCTGATCGCCGGGGATCTCGACACGGTCACGGCGTCGATGGCGAAATACTGGTGCTCGGAGAAGCAGGTCGAGACCGCCGACGAATGCCTGCAGCTGTTCGGCGGCTACGGCTACATGCAGGAATACCCGATCTCGCGCATCTTCATCGATTCCCGCATCCAGAAGATCTATGGCGGCACCAACGAGATCATGAAGCTGCTGATCGCGAGGTCGCTGTAGGCGGGCGCGTCCTTGGCGTCATTCCGGGGCACGCGAAGCGTGAACCTGGAATCTCGAAGTTGCGGCTCGAGACTGCGGATTCGACGCTCGCGCATCGCCCCGGAATGACACGGAGAGGCGGGTGCGCGCTCACGTCCTTCGCGCGCCGCTACATCGCGCGCACGTTCTTGAGGAACTTGTCGACCTGAACTTCCAGCTCGGAGGCGTTGCTGGCGAGCTCTCCGGAGGCCGCCAGCACGTTCTCCGCGGCCTTGCTGGCATCGTCGATCGCCTTGGTCGTGCCGTTGATGTTTGCGGTGACCTCCTTGGTGGCCGCGGCCTGCTCCTCGACGGCGCTGGCGATCACGGTCGAGATCTCGCTGATCTGGACGATGACCTGCGAGATCGCCTTCAGCGCGGTAGCGGTGTTGCCGGTCGCGGCCTGCATCTCGTTGATCTGCGCCGAAATGTCTTCCGTCGCCTTGGCGGTCTGGTTGGCCAGCGCCTTGACCTCGGAGGCCACCACCGCGAAGCCGCGACCGGCCTCGCCCGCCCGCGCCGCCTCGATCGTGGCATTGAGCGCCAGCAGGTTGGTCTGGCCGGCGATCTGGCTGATCAGGGCGACGACGTCGCCGATCTTCTGCGCCATGGTCACGAGACCCGCGACCAGCTTGTCGGACTTCTCGGCTTCGTCGACCGCCATGCGGGCGATGCGGCTCGCCTCGGCCACCTGGCGGCTGATCTCGTTGACCGAGGACGACAGCTCCTCGGACGCGGACGCCGCGCTCGCCGAGCGCTGATTGACGAATTCGGCGGTCGTCGTCAGCGATCGCGCCGTGCCCTGCATTTGCGTCGAGGCCGACGCCAGCATCCCGGCAAGGCCCTTCACGTCCTTCTCGAAATCGTCGGCCAGTTTCACATTGCCTGTCACCACCGACCAGCTCAGCATCGCGCCGGTGTAGTTGCCGCGCTTGTCGGTCAGCCCGGAGACCCGCAGGTCGAGCGTTTCCGGCCCGAGCTTGATCTTGGCCGCATGCGGCAGGTTCTTGGGATCGCCGACGATGCGGCGCTGGTGGGCCGGGTTCTTGTGGAAGATGTCGAACGAGTTGCCGAGGATCTTGTCCGGCGCCACCGGAAGCAGATGCTTCACGGTGTCGAGCGTCTTGAGGCTGGTCTGGTTGATGTAGGTGATGTTGAAATCGGTGTCGCACATCATGATGTTGATCGGCATGTTGTCGAGCATCTGCAACAGCCGTTCGGTCTGCGTTTCAAGCCGCGCCTTCTCGGTCGCGAGCTCCCAGGTCAGCATCGGCCCGGTGTAGCGGCCGCGCGAACTGGTCATCGCCGTCACGGTGAGATCGAGCGTCTCGCCGCCGATGGTGATGCGCGCCTTGTGCGGCAGGTTCTTCGGGTCGGACAGCAGCCGGCGCTGATGCTGCGGGTTCTTGTGAAAGATGTCGATCGATTGCCCGATCAGCGCGTCGACCTTCACGGGCAGCACATGCTCGATCTTCTTCAGGTTCTGCCGCGTGGACTCGTTGATGTAGGTGATTTTGAAATTGTCCAGCTCGCAGAGCATGACACTGATCGGCATGTCGTCGAACAACCGATACGAACTGTCCGAGCCGACCACGCTTGCGACGCTCTTCATCCCCAACATGCATTGCCTCCAGCCTTGATAATGATCTTGGTGAATTGAAACGGTGCACCTGATCGGCGACGGAATGCCTTCCACCGCCGCCCCACGCAGGTGCGCTACACGATTTACAATTTCTGACTGCGTGGAACGGTAGGCGATTCGAGTTCCACCAAGAAGGGCGTGCAATGCGCCGCGTGCGCTCGCGCAAGGTCGAGCGCGCGATGCTCGCGATGAGCGCAGCCGAAAACGTCGCGCAGCGCCGCGATTTGCCGTGAACGCCGCGCGATCCTGCGACGAAGATGCGAAGCGGCCGATCGCTGCACCGTAATCTTACGGGAGCAGATGCGTGCGCTCCCAATGATTGTTAGCGTGCACATGACGTGGTGACTTATGCAGATCGTGCCACGCCATCGCGCGCAGCGGAGAGCTCCTGATTTCAATCGTGTCGGCGGCCACGCGCTGTCGGTCTTGGCGACGTGGCGTGCGAGCATTCTTTCGCTTGCGCTCTGTCGCGTCGGTCGGCGCCTCGTGATGACAGGGGCTACCGCATTGTCGATGCGAGTGTTAATGAAAGAAGCTCGCGCAGGTTGATCATGCCGCGCGAGACCCGATGGGGGTCACAGACCGGCGTGGCGACATCGGTCTCGCTTGAGCGCGGCGAGATCGCGCCGGGGCCGGCCGACGGTCACCTGCGTTGCCTGCCGCCTGGCGGCTCCAATCCTGCCGGCGATCGTCCGCTCTGCGGAAATCGATGACGAAACAGCGTTGCCCATTGCCTACCGCATGGCTTGGCGCCGCTGCGCCCGCGAGACGCAGCTTCGGCCTTGCACCCCATTTCCGTCTATCATACCCCGTGGGACCACGATCCGCGCGAAGCCCAAACGCGCGCCAGTATTTGCAGGGAGCCCTCATGACCAAAAGCAATGCCCGCACCGGGGGCCAGATCCTGATCGATCAGCTCGTCGCCCAAGGCGTCGAGCGCGTCACCTGCGTGCCGGGCGAGAGCTATCTGGCGGCGCTCGATGCGCTGCATGACAGCCCGATCGATGTCATGATCTGCCGGGCCGAAGGCGGCGCGGCGATGATGGCGGAGGCCTATGGCAAGCTCACGGGGCGGCCTGGCGTCTGCTTCGTCACCCGCGGCCCCGGCGCAACCAATGCCAGCCACGGCGTCCACATCGCGATGCAGGATTCGACGCCGATGATCCTGTTCGTCGGCCAGGTCGACACCGGCATGCGCGAGCGCGAGGCGTTCCAGGAGCTCGACTACAAGGCAGTGTTCGGCTCCATGGCGAAATGGGCGGTCGAGATCGATCGCCCCGACCGCATTCCGGAGCTGGTGGCGCGCGCCTTCCGCGTCGCCATGCAGGGCCGCCCCGGTCCCGTGGTGATCGCGCTGCCGGAGAACATGCTGACCGAGACCGCCGCCGTCGCGGACGCGCCGAAGGTCGAGCCTGCGGCGAGTTGGCCGGCGCCGTCGGATCTCGAGCGTCTTGGCACCATGCTGGCATCCGCCACGGCGCCGATCGTGGTGCTCGGCGGCACGCGCTGGACCGATGAGGCGACCAAGAGCATTGCGCGCTTTGCCGAGCGGTTCGACCTGCCGGTCGCGACCTCGTTCCGCAGGGCCTCGCTGATCGATGCCGACCATTCTCACTATGCCGGCGATCTCGGCATCGGGCCGAGCCCGGGCCTGAAGGCGCGCATCGAGGGCGCCGATGTCATTCTCCTCATCGGGGGCCGCATGTCGGAGATGCCGTCCTCGTCCTATACGCTGCTCGACATTCCGACCCCGCATCAGAAGCTGATCCACGTGCATCCGGGCTCCGAAGAGCTCGGCCGGGTCTATCAGCCGGCGCTTGCGATCCAGGCGACGCCGGCCGCCTTTGCCGCCGCGGTCGAGACCATGAAGCCCGCGGCCGCACCCGCCTGGAAGGGCGAGGCCGCCAAGGCGCACGCCGATTATCTCGCCTGGACCGAAAAGGCGCGCGAGCTGCCGGGCTCGTTCCAGTACGGCCAGGTGATGACCTGGCTGCGCGACCGCCTGCCGAAGGACGCCATCGTCTGCAACGGCGCCGGCAACTATGCCGGCTGGATCCATCGTCATCACCGCTTCCACAGCTTTGCCGCCCAGCTCGCGCCGACCTCGGGGTCGATGGGCTATGGCGTGCCGGCGGGCGTGCTCGCCAAGCGGCAGTATCCGGATCGCATCGTTGTGGCATTTGCCGGTGACGGCTGCTTCCTGATGAACGGCCAGGAATTCGCGACGGCCGTGCAGTATGACGCGCCGCTGATCGTCGTCGTCATCGACAATTCGCAATACGGCACCATCCGCATGCACCAGGAGCGCGACTATCCTGGCCGTGTCGTCGGCACCCAGCTCAAGAATCCGGACTTCGCAATGTATGCGAAGGCGTTCGGCGGCCATGGCGAGCGCGTCGAGCGCACCGAAGAGTTCGCGCCGGCGTTCTCGCGTGCGCTGGCCTCGGGCAAGCCGTCGATCCTCCATTGCCTGGTCGATCAGCGCGCGCTGTCGGTCGGTAAGGACTTTGTGCCGCAGGCAACGCGCTAGGTGTTTTGTCCCAAGCTTTGATGGTGCATTCTTATCGCACGATTCGAAGGATGCGCTATGGGACAAGTTTTACACGGCTGCGCCACCACGACGGAGGCGGTCCGTCGAGCAATACAAAATAGTCAAGAGAGCCTGAGAGCGCTCGCCAAGCGCTACGGGATCAACCAGAAGACTGTCGCGAAGTGGAAGCAGCGCGACACCGTCGCTGATCTTCCGACTGGCCCAAAGGAAGCCAAGTCGACTACCCTTTCCATCGAGGAGGAGGCAGTCATCGTCGCTTTCCGACGGCATACGCTACTGCCGCTTGACGATTGCCTCTATGCGCTCCAGCCGACCATCCCGCATCTGACGCGATCATCTCTGCATCGCTGCCTCCAGCGCCACGGCATCAGCCGATTGCCGGAGGTCGAAGGCAGCAAGCCTTCGAAGAAAAAGTTCAAGGCTTATCCGATCGGCTATTTCCACATCGACATCGCTGAGCTCCAGACCGCTGAAGGCAAGCTCTACCTCTACGTCGCGATCGATCGCACCAGTAAATTCGCCTTCGTGCAATTGGTCAGCAAGACGGGAAGGACCTCCGCCGCGGCCTTCCTCGAAGCTCTGATTGTGGCCGTCCCCTACAAGATCCACACGGTTCTCACCGACAATGGGATTCAGTTCACTTTCCCGCCGCGTTACGCGGATGGTCCGACGGCAAGATACGTGACGCATATGTTTGATATGCGCTGCCAAGAGAATGGCATCGAGCATCGGCTGACTAAGATCAAGCATCCCTGAACCAATGGCCAGGTCGAGCGCATGAACCGCACGATCAAGGAAGCGACCGTCCAACGCTGCCATTACGATCGACACGATCAGCTCGAAGCTCACCTTGCCGACTTCATCAACGCCTACAACTACGCTCGGCGGTTGAAGACCCTGAAGGGCCTCACACCTTACGAATACATCTGCAAATGCTGGACTTCCCAGCCAGAGCGATTCAAACTTAATCCGCTCCAGCAAATGCCGGGACTAAACAGCTAGGCGTTGTGGACTCTAGGGATTCCCTTTTGAGGCCAAATCAGATTCAAGGCTTCTTTTGGGAGGCGGCCTTGGGTGTGATGGATCGTTTGGTGTTGAGCGACGCGGCTTGGGAGCGCATGGCGCCGCTCATCATTGGCCGGCCCGACCAGAAAGGTTCGACCGGACGCGACAACCGGATGTTCGTGGAAGGGGTGCTCTGGATCGTTCGCACGGGCTCTCCCTGGCGTGATCTTCCGGAGGCGTTTGGGGATTGGAACAGCGTGTTCCGGCGCTTCAGTCGATGGAGCACCAAGGGTGTCTGGTTGCGGATCTTCGAGGCGATGTCCGATGATCCGGACTTCGAATATCTGATCGTCGATTCCACCATCGTCCGGGCGCATCAGCACGCCGCCGGGGCAAAAAAAGGGGGTCTGAAGATCAAGCGATCGGGCGCTCGCGCGGCGGCTTGAGCACCAAGATACATATGGCCGTTCGAGGTTTGGGATGTCCCGTGCGGTTCACCCTCACCGCAGGCCAGAAGGGCGATGCCCCGCAAGCCGCCACGTTGATCGAGGGATTGCCCGCCGAGGTCGTCATGGCCGATGCAGCCTATGACGCCGATCATTTGCGCCAGGCCATCGCAGCCAAAGGCGCGATCGCCGTCATCCCCAACAACCCCTCGCGAGCCCTCAAACATCCGCTCGACAAGCATCTCTATGCCCAGCGCCACCTCGTGGAATGCTGCTTCAGCAAGCTCAAGCAGTTCCGTCGCGTCGCAACCCGCTTCGAAAAGACCGCCCGAAATTACCGAGCCATCGTCACGCTCGCTGCAATCGTCCTATGGATGCGATAAGTGTCAACACCACCTAGGGCATGATCCGGAAACGTGCGAAGCGGTTTTCCGAGGAGATCATGCCCCAACAAGAGTCCCGTCACGTTGCGATCATCGGAGCCGGCGCGGTCGGGGTGATCAGCGCCATCGAGGCGCTGCGCGAGGGCCATCGCGTCACGCTGATCGATCCGGGCGAACCCGGCGGCGAACAGGCGGCGAGCTATGGCAATGCCGGCTGGCTGTCGTCGCATTCGGTGATCCCGCCGGCGGAGCCTGGCATCTGGAGGAAGGTGCCGGGCTATCTGATGGACCCGCTCGGGCCGCTCGCGATCCGCTGGTCCTATTTGCCGAAGGCGCTGCCCTGGCTGATCAAATATCTGCTCTCGGGCTGGACCGCGGCGCAGGTCGAGGCCACCGCGCGGGCGATGCGCGATCTCCTGAAGGATGCGCCGCTGCTGCACCTGCAGCTCGCCGAGGAAGCAGGCGTGGGCGAATTGATCGAGCGGCGCGGGGTGATGCATGTGTTTCCCTCGCGCGCGCCGTTCGACCGCGATCTCGGTTGGCGCATCCGCAAGCGCGTCGGCATCGAATGGCTGGAGCTCGATGAAGACGAGATGCGCCAGCGCGAGCCCGACCTGCATCCGCGCTACACCTTTGGCGTGGTGGTGGAGGAGGCCGGCCGCTGCCGCGATCCCGGCGCCTATGTCGCGGCGCTTGCCGCGCACGCGATCGCGATTGGCGCCGAGCGCGTCGCCGCCAAGGCCACGGGCCTCAGGCTTGCCGGCAACAGGCTCGTCGCCGTCATCACCGAGACCGGCGAGATTGCCTGCGATGCCGCGGTGATCGCCGCCGGCGCGCGATCCAGGCAGCTCACCGCGTCGGTCGGAGATCCCCTGCCGCTCGAGACCGAGCGCGGCTATCATGTCGTGATCGAGAATCCGGAATCGGGCCCGCGTAGCTCGATGATGGCATCCGACGCCAAGATGGTGGTGAACTGGACCAACAAGGGCCTGCGCGCCGCGGGCACGGTGGAGATCGCCGGCTTGGAGGCCGCGCCGAACTGGAAGCGCGCCGAGATCCTGCGCAGCCACCTCCTCAGCATGTTCCCGAAATTGCCGAAGGACATCCCGGCCTCGCGCATCAAAACGTGGTTCGGCCATCGCCCGAGCATGCCGGACGGACGTCCCTGTATCGGCTACGCGCGCGCCTCGCGCGACATCGTCTATGCCTTCGGCCACGGCCATGTCGGCCTGGTCGGCTCGGCCCGCACCGGCCTTCTGGTCGCGCAACTCCTGAGCGGCAAGGCGCCGGAGATCCCGCTCGCCCCGTTCGCGCCCTCACGCTTCCTGTAGGGAGCAACGGAGGCGAAGTCTCAGCTGTCGCCGGCCCAGGCCGTGATCGCGGCCGGCGCGATCACGCGTCTCGGTATGTGCGGATTGATCGTTCCGGCGCTGACGTCCTGCGTCTGAACGAGCAGGGTGCGCGCAAACGCCTTGGCATCCTGCTCGGTCGTGAAGGTACGGGTCTGGCGCGCGAAGCGGTGATGTCCGGCGTCAGGATTTCGCATGGCGAACGAGACGTACCAGATAGCCTTGTCGGTCTTCATCGCGCCTCTTTGGTGGTAATTCGCCCGCGCGATCGCGACGTGGTGCTCGATGCTCGATGTGCAAAAAGTGCCAAGACAAAGAATCCTGAAATACAACACATTGCGGCGAATAGGCTCCTCGGCGAACCAGCAATGCTACAGCATCGGCACGTCTACCGATACTGGCGGCATATTACCTGTCAACCGATGGGTGAAATGACAATGCGCCGTTGCGACGTTGGTTCCATCCGGCAAATTGCCATGTCCTCCCGGGACCTTTGCGCTGTCAGGAACGTCGATCTCCTGGGCAAGTTGTCCCGCGCATTCGTGGCCGGAGCGCGCGGCGTCGGGAGCACGAGATGACGGGGGTCGGTAGGTGGAAAATCCAATACGGTTCGATCGTCGAGATCACCAGTGAAGCGAATGGCCGCATCGAGGGGACGTTTCGAACCGCGCTGGCCGATAGCGGCTTCTACGGCCAGACGGTCGCGATCGTCGGCGTCCACCAAGGCAATTGCATCGGATTTTCGTCGGTCGGTTCGTCGGCGGCGGGCGATCGCGTGGTTTCCTATACCGGCTTGCTGCGCGATCAAAAAATGGAAGCGGCGTGGTTTGTCGTGTCGGACAAGGCGCTGGTCGCGGCCCGCGAGGGCGAAGCGGCGGCCCTGAAGCCCGTGAACTGGTGGCGAGCCGTCACGACAAGTGTCGATACATTCGAACGCTCGACGTAGACCTCGCTAGATGACTTGGTCCTCCTTTCGCGCTGCGTTGATGGTTTCCTCCACCTCGGCGGCAAGGGCCGTGAGATGTTCGGCGAGCTTGCTGAACAGCTCGCGCTTGCGCATGTCAGTCGCCAGGTCGCGGATCAACGCACATTCCGCCGCGTCGCGTCGAAGCTTTTCGAGATGCGTCAGCATGTCCTGCATTTTTCGTCCCCGAATGCCGTATTCCGCAACGCTAAGGCGGCACAGAACCGCGCAACAATAACCTGTGATAATTTTCGCGAACCTTGGCGACGGTCGCGTATCTCTCCGACCCTCAAGGCAAGCTTGGCTTGCGAGACCGGCTTCTCCAGGAGGCCGGCGCCCTCCCGCAGCTTGCCGCTCGTCATGCGATTGTTTGACTCACAGACCGCGCAACACGCTCGCCGTCGTTCTGGCCTAGTGCGCACTTGCGCACGGGGGCCGGGACCCATTACCGCGAATGCGAATTGTTGTGCGACGCTGGGGCCACAGCAGTCTTCCACAACTCGCCCGTGTGGTTATGGGTCCCGGCTTTCGCCGGGACGACGGTGGTGGATGTGGCAGGACATCATTCCCGATTCGTGCGCAACTGCGCGGAGGCCTGGACGGCAGCGAACGGGCCGACACGACAGTGGGATGAGGCGATAGCGCTGCCTCTCTCACGACCCGATCCGCACCACCATCTTGCCGAGCGCCGCACGGGTTTGCATGGTGGTGAAGGCCGCGCGAAAGTCCTCGAATGCGAATACCTTGCCGACCACAGACGTCAGCCGGCCTTCGTTTAGCCATGCCGACAATTGCGTCATCACGCGCGCCTGCGCCTCGGGCTCCCGCCGCGCGATCTGGGCGGCATCGACGCCGATCAGGAGGCCGCCTTTCAGAAGCGGCAGATTGAACGGCAGCGCGGGAATGGAGCCTGCGGCAAATCCGACCACGAGATGGCGTCCGCGCCAGGCGATGGATCGAAATGCCTGCACCGAGATCTCGCCGCCGACAGGATCGAAGATCACGTCGGCGCCATGTCCGGCGGTCGCGTCCTTCAGCGCGTCGCGCCAGTCGGGCTTCGTGTAGTCGACGACCGCGTCGGCACCGAAGCTTGCGGCGAAGTTGCGCTTCTCCTCCGTCGAGGCCGCGGCGACGACGCGCGCGCCGAGCAGCTTGCCGACTTGAATGGCGGCGATCCCGGTGCCGCCGGCGGCGCCGAGCACCAGCAACTGCTCGCCGGCCTTGAGCGAACCGCGCTCGCCGAGTGCATAGAGCGCGGTGAGGTAATTGGTGCGAAAAGCCGCGGCGGCCTCCATCGACAGTCCGTCGGGCATGATCTCGACGGCGTCGGGCGGCACCACGATGTGCTCGGCCAGCGCGCCCGAGCGCGCCGCGCCCATCACCCGCATGCCCGGCGCGATGCCGGCAACGCCGCCTGCGACCGCATCGACCACGCCGGCGAATTCCGCGCCCGGCGTAAAGGGGAGGGCATCCTTGGTCTGGTAACGGCCCTCGACCTTCAGCCCATCGACGAAGCCGATGCTCGCAGCGTGGACCCGGACGCGGATCTGTCCGGGGCCGGGTTCGGGGGTGGCGATCTCCCTCAGCCCGATCTGATCGATGGGTGCGTATTGCTCGACGACGACCGCCTTCATCCTGTCCTGCTCGCTTGTTCGTTTCCTCTGACCAAAACCTATGTCATGTCCGTTGTTGTACGGGGAGACCTTTTACGCATGCAGCGATGGCATCGCATGCGGAAAGCCAGCATCTTCAACGACATCGCGAAAAGGCCGGCGTTTACCCGTTGTTATCCCTACCAAATTCGGTAACGCGTCCTTAATGGCGTTAACGTTAGGGTTTTCCACGCGGCCCGCACTGGGCTGCGCGCCGTCCAGGACGGGCAGGTTGCGTACGCGTTGGAGTCTCCTATGGATATCATGACTGGCGCCGGGCTGTTGGCTGGCATCATCGTCATCGCGGTGATGATGTTCATGGGCGGCGACCTGCACATGTTCATCTCCGAACACGCCATGATCATCATCTTCGGCGGCTCGATCGCGGCGACGATGATCCGTTTTCCGCTCGGCGTGATGCTGCATGGCCTGCCGCTGGGCGCAAAGTTTGCCTTCACCCTGAGCCGCCTTTCGGCCCACGACCTCGTCGACGAACTCGCCCGCATCGCCGAAATCGCCCGCAAGCAGGGTCCGGTCGGGCTGGAAAAGGTCGAGACTGACGAGCCGTTCCTTGCCAAGGGAATCCGCTACGTCGCGGACGGTTACGACCTCGACTTCATCCGCGACAATCTGGAGCGCGACCGCGACAACTTCCTGATGCACCTCGACGAGGGCAGCAAGATCTATCGCGCCGTCGGGGACTGCGCCCCGGCATTCGGCATGATCGGCACGCTGCTCGGCATGGTGCAGATGTTCTCCAACATGTCGGACCCCTCCAAGCTCGGCCCATTCATGGCCACCGCGCTGCTGGCGACGCTGTATGGCGCCGTTGTCGCCAACCTGATCTGCTTGCCGATTGCCGACAAGCTGCATGGCAAGCTGCTCGACGAAGAAACGAACCGGACGTTGATCATCGACGGCATCCTGATGATCCGGGACTCCAAGAGCCCGACACTCGTGCGCGAAATGCTGCTGGCCTACCTGCCGGAGAAGCATCGCCAGGAGGAAGGCGAGCCGGTTCCGGCCTGACCGGACCGCGCTTTCGGGAAACGCAGCCGGAAAAAGCTACGATGGCCAAGAAGAAGCGCGGCGATGCTCACGGCGGCGGTCACGGCTGGTTCGTGACCTTCGCCGACCTGATGGCGCTGCTGCTGGCGTTTTTCGTGATGCTGGTTGCGTTCTCCACGCAGGACGCCAACAAGCTGAAGATCGTCGCGGGCTCGATGCGCGAGGCGTTCGGCGTTCAGACCAATGTGCGCTATTCCGGCATCGTCGAATCCGATGGCCTGCCGACCCGGCCGAAGCTGAAGAACGTCGAGCACATCTCGCCGGAGGAGTCCTCGGCCAATCCGACGCCGGACGAGAAGGAGCGCAGCCAGATCAACGGCGCGCGGCTGAAGGTCGACCGCAATTTCGCGCTGGCCGCGGCCTCGCTGCGCCAAGCGTTGCAGGACATGCCGGAGCTGACCGAGATGTCCAAGCACATCATGTTCGAGGAGACGAAGCAGGGCCTCAACCTGGAGATCGTCGACCAGGACGGCCGCTCGATGTTCGCCGACGGCTCCAAGGTGCCCTATGACCGCACCCGGCGCCTGGTCGAGAAGCTTGCCGCGCCGCTGAAGGCGACGCCGCTGCGGGTTGCGATCGTGGGGCATACAGCCGCAGGCTTCGTGCCGGCGCGCAGCGACTACGGCGCCTTCGATCTGTCGGCCGACCGCGCCAACGCCGTGCGCCAGATCCTCGAACGTGAAGGCCTGCCGCCGTCGCATATTTTCGCCGTCTCGGGCAAGGCAGATACTCAGCCGCTGTTTCCGGACGATCCCTCGCTCGCGGCCAACCGTCGGGTGACCATCACCCTGATGCGTGAAGATCCGCCGCTGCCGCCGAATCTGAAGCCGTAGCTCCGGGTTACCATACTACCGTTAACTACCACCGGTGCGCGGTTGACACGTGAAGCGGAAGCGTCGATAGCCGCGCGGATCAAATCAACCGATCGGGCGTTCCAACCTCGCCATGGCTGTCAGCGTCTCATCTACCGAAGCTCAGGAAGGACAACCCACCTCCAGCTTCTGGGCCCTGACACTCGGCAGCATCGGGGTGGTGTTCGGCGATATCGGAACTTCGCCGCTCTACGCATTCCGCGAGGCGGTCGGCGGCGCCGCGCACGGCCAGCCGGTCTCGCGGATCATCGTCCTGGGCGTGCTCTCGCTGATCCTGTGGGCGCTGCTGATCGTCGTCACCGCCAAATACGTCCTGCTGCTGCTGCGGGCCGACAACAACGGCGAGGGCGGCACGCTCTCGCTGATGGCCCTCGGCCAGCGCGCGCTCGGGCGGCGAAGCTGGGTCCTGCTCGCGCTCGGTGTGGTCGGCGCCTCCATGTTCATCGGCGATTCCATGATCACGCCGGCGATCTCGGTCCTCTCGGCAGTCCAGGGCCTCAAGCTCGCGACCCCCGCGCTCGAGCACTATGTCGTGCCGCTGACGATCCTGATCCTGGTCGTGCTGTTCTCGGTGCAGAGTTCTGGCACCGCGCGCGTCGCTTCCGCCTTCGGTCCGGTGATGGTGGTGTGGTTCGCCTCGCTGGCGGTGATGGGGCTCGTCCACATCATGGACGACCCTTCCGTGCTGGCGGCGATCAATCCCTATTACGCGGTGCAGTTCGTGCTGTCGCACGGCGTGATCGGCCTCGTGACGCTCGGCGCCGTGTTCCTGGCGGTGACGGGCGGCGAGGCGCTCTATGCCGATCTCGGCCATTTCGGCCGCAAGCCGATCCAGTCGGCCTGGATGTTCTTCGTGCTGCCCGCGCTCCTGATCAACTATTTCGGGCAGGGTGCACTGGTGCTGTCCGATCCCAGCGCGATCGAACACTCCTTTTACCGCATGGTGCCGGAGAGCCTGGTGCTGCCGCTGGTCGGACTTGCGACTGCCGCAACCGTGATCGCGAGCCAGGCGGTGATCACCGGCGCCTATTCGCTGGTCTACCAGGCCGTACAACTCGGCCTCCTGCCGCGTTTCGAGGTGCGTTACACCTCCGAATCCCACGCGGGCCAGATCTATCTGCCGCGCGTGAACCGCCTGCTGCTGATCGGTGTGATGCTGCTGGTGCTGCTGTTCCACACCCCCAGCAATCTGGCCTCGGCCTACGGCATTGCGGTCTCCACCACCATGGTCGCCGACGGCATCATGGGCTTCGTTGTGATCTGGAAGTTGTGGAACTGGCGCGCGGCGACGGCCGCAGCCGTGATCGTCCCCTTCGTCATCGTCGATTTGAGCTTCTTCAGCGCCAACCTGCTCAAGCTGCTCGAAGGCGCCTGGGTGCCGCTGCTGTTCGGCGTCGTCATGGCGGGAACGATCTGGACCTGGCGCAAGGGCTCCGCAATTCTGATCCAGAAGACGCGACGGATCGAGGTGCCGCTGGACGATCTGATCCGGAGCCTGGAGAAGCGGCCGCCGCACATCGTCAAGGGCACGGCGGTGTTCCTCACCAGCGATCCGGCCTTCGTACCGACCGCGCTGCTGCACAATCTCAAGCACAACAAGGTGCTGCATGAGCACAACGTGATCCTGACCATCGAGACCGCGCATACGCCGCGGGTCGATCTGTCGGAGCGGTTCAGGATGGAGAAGATCAGCGACAAGTTCTCCAAGGTCCGTCTGCGCTTCGGCTATATGGAGCAGCCGAACGTGCCGAAGGCACTCGCCATCGCGCGCAAACAGGGCTGGCAGTTCGACATCATGTCGACGTCGTTCTTCGTGTCGCGGAGATCGCTCAAGGCCTCGGCGCAGTCGGGCATGCCGCTTTGGCAGGACCATTTGTTCATCGCACTCAGCCGTTCCGCCAATGACGCCACCGACTATTTCCAGATTCCCACCGGGCGGGTGGTTGAAGTCGGAACCCAGGTAACTATCTGATCCAGCGCAGGATTCTGATGTTGATCGACCGTGATCCATGCGTGATATGCATGGCGGAGGCCTGAATCCGGGCTAACCTATGCATTCCTGCCGAGAGTATAGCGCTGCGACCCGGCATTGTGCGGTGCGGCAGAAGACAGAGGCACAGCTTCCCCATGTCATCCGAGAGTGCGATCACCGCGGCGGAAACGCCGGCGGCAAACGGCAATGGTGAGGCGCATTCAACCGCCACCTTCAAGGCCCTGATGCTCGGCAGCATCGGTGTCGTCTATGGCGACATCGGCACCAGCCCGCTTTACGCCTTGCGCGAGGCCGTCGTTGCGGCCGCCGGCGGCGAAGGCGCGGTGACGGCGCATGCCGTGCTCGGCGTGCTCTCCCTGATCCTGTGGGCGCTCATCATCGTGGTCACGCTCAAATATGTCGTGATCCTGCTCCGCGCCGACAACAACGGCGAGGGCGGCACGCTGGCGCTGATGGCGCTGGCCCAGCGCGCGGCGACCAAGGGCGGCGCCGCGATCGTGCTGCTCGGCATCATCAGCGGCGCGCTGTTCTATGGCGACGCCGTCATCACGCCGGCGCTCTCGGTGCTGTCGGCAATCGAGGGCATCAAGCTCGTTACCTCGACATTCGATCCCTATGTCGTGCCGCTCACGGTGGTGATCCTTGTCGTCCTGTTCGCGGTGCAGTCGCGCGGCACCGCGCGCGTCGCGGCCTTCTTCGGCCCGGTGATGTGCGTGTGGTTCGCCCTGATCGCGGTCGCGGCGCTGCCGCAGATCGTGCGGCATCCCGAAGTGCTGTACGCGCTCAATCCTATCCTTGCGGTGTCCTTCATGCTCCACCACGGCCTGATCGGCTTCGTGACGCTGGGCGCAGTGTTCCTGGCCGTCACCGGTGCCGAGGCGCTCTATGCCGACCTCGGCCATTTCGGCAAGCGGCCGATTCAGACCGCCTGGCTGTTCATCGTGCTGCCGTCGCTGGCGCTGAACTATCTCGGGCAGGGGGCGCTCTTGATCGGCAATCCCAAGGGCATCGAGAACCCGTTCTTCCTGATGTTCCCGGACTGGGCCCTGATCCCGATGGTTGCGCTGGCGACCATGGCGACCGTGATCGCGAGCCAGGCGGTCATCACCGGCGCCTATTCGCTGACGCGGCAGGCGATCCAGCTCGGTCTGCTGCCGCGCTTTGAAATTCGCCATACGTCGGAAGCCCATTCCGGCCAGATCTTCATCCCGCGCATCAACCGCTTCCTGTTCATCGCGGTCATCGTGCTGGTGCTCATGTTCCGCTCCTCCAGCGCCCTGGCCTCGGCCTACGGCATCTCGGTCACCGGCACCATGGTGGTCACGGCCATGATGGGCTTTGTCGTGATCTGGAAGGTCTGGCGGTGGTCGCCATTCGCCGCCGCCGCTCTCATTGCGCCATTCCTGTTCCTCGACCTGACCTTCCTCTCCGCCAACCTGCTCAAGGTCTTCGAAGGCGGCTGGGTGCCGCTGGCGCTCGGCGCGCTCATGATCATCCTGATGTACACGTGGCGGCGCGGCAGCCGGCTCTTGTTCGAGAAGTCGCGCAAGCTCGAGTTCCCGCTCGCCGACCTTGTCGCCATGCTGGAGAAGCGGCCGCCCCAGCGCGTGCCGGGAACCGCGGTATTCCTCACCTCGGACCCAATCAGCGCGCCGACCGCGCTGATGCATAGCCTGAAGCACTACAAGGTGCTGCATGAGAAGAACGTCATTCTCACCATCGAGACTGCGCAGACCCCGCGGATCGATCCGTCCGAGCGCGTCAGGCTGGAGCAGATCTCACCGACCTTCTCCAAGGTGACGCTGAAGTTCGGCTTCATGGAATCGCCCAACGTGCCGAAGGCGCTGGCGATCGCCCGCAAGCTGGGCTGGCAGTTCGACATCATGTCGACCTCGTTCTTCCTGTCGCGCCGGGCGCTGAAGCCCGCCGTCCATTCCGGCATGCCGCGGTGGCAGGACCGGCTGTTCATCTCGCTCAGCCGCTCCGCCAACGACGCCACGGACTATTTCCAGATCCCCACCGGGCGGGTGGTCGAGGTCGGCACCCAGGTCACGATCTAGGGGCCACGATCCAGCTTTTCCGCGTGGCATCTAACTCGTTTCGGACGCTTGATTTTCTCCGCGCAAGAGGCGACTTTGCGGCCCGGAACGGCGAGCGGCGCGACGCTCGCCAAAGATCATGTCGGGAGGATATTTCCGTGGCGGACCACAAGGTGGAAGATTTGTTTCCGGACGAGGTGTCGAAGGGCATAGCGGAAGGCCGCTATCTCCTGGTCGACGTCCGTGAGCCGAACGAGGTCGCCGTCGAGGCCTATCCTGATAGCGTCGTGGTGCCGCTGTCGACGTTCGACCCGGCGGCGATTCCTGATCCGCAGGGCAAGGAGGTCGTGTTCGCCTGCCGCTCGGGAAAACGCTCCGTGACGGCCTCGCTGGCGGCGCAGGCGGCGGGCCTTCCCTACAACAAGCATCTGGCCGGCGGCATGCTGGGCTGGAAGGCGGCGGGACTGCCGACCAAGACCGGCGGCTGATCCCTGACATGACGTCCCTGAACAAGGTCTTTGCCGACCTTCCCGTCACCATCTTCGAGGCGATGTCGCAGGCAGCCCGCGACAACAATGCCATCAATCTCGGGCAGGGCTTTCCCGACGATCCCGGCCCCGAGGACATCCGCCGTGCCGCGGCCGAGGCCTCGCTGAACGGCTACAACCAGTACCCGTCGATGATGGGCCTGCCGGAGCTGCGCCAGGCAATCGCGACCCATTATGGCCACTGGCACGGCCTCGCGCTCGATCCGATGAGCGAAGTGATGGTCACCTCGGGCGGCACCGAGGCGCTGACCTCGGCGATCCTCGCGGTGGTCCAGCCCGGCGACGAGGTGGTCTGCTTCCAGCCGGTCTATGATTCCTATTTGCCCATCATCCGCCAGGCGGGCGGCATTCCGCGCCTGGTCCGTCTCGAGCCGCCGCACTGGCGGCTGAATGAGGACATGCTGAAAAGCGTCTTCAATTCAAAGACCAAGGCGGTGCTGTTCAACAATCCCTTGAATCCGTCCGCGGTGGTCTATCCGCGCGATGACCTCGAGCTGCTGGCGCGCTATTGCCAGGAGTTCGACGTCATCGCGATCTGCGACGAGGTCTGGGAGCACGTCACCTTCGACGAGCACAAGCACGTCCCGCTCATCACCATTCCCGGCATGCGTGAGCGCACCATCAAGGTCGGCTCGGCCGGCAAGATCTTCTCGCTGACCGGCTGGAAGATCGGCTTCGTCTGCGCGGCACCGCCCTTGCTGCGCGTCGCCGCCAAGGTGCACCAGTTCCTGACCTTCACCACCGCGCCGAATCTGCAGGCCGCCGTCGCCTACGGCCTCGGCAAGTCCGACGACTACTTCCTGTCGATGCGCAAGGACCTGGCCCGGAGCAGGGACCGCCTGACCAGGGGGCTGGAGAGCCTCGGGTTCCCCGTGCTGAAGTCGCAAGGCACCTACTTCCTCACCGTGGACCTGTCGCCGCTCGGGCTGAACGAGAGCGACACCGAGTTCTGCTGGCGCATCGTGAAAGACTACAAGGTGGCGGCGATCCCGGTCTCGGCCTTCTACGAGCAGGACCCGGTAACCTCGGTGGTGCGTTTTTGTTTCGCCAAGAAAGACTCGACGCTCGACGCCGCGCTGGAGCGGTTGTCGGACGCCGTTCACCGCCGCAAGAGGTAGGCCAGAATGCGAGAGCAGAACCGTCGTCTCGTCAGCTTCGTCGGCGCGGTCGCGACGGTCCTGCTGCTCTCGGCCTCCGCCGACGCCGAGGAGCGCACGGTCAACTTCTACAACTGGTCCAACTACATGGCGCCGGATGTCCTTGAGGCCTTCACCAGGGAGACCGGCATCAAGGTGGTCTACGACACCTTCGATGCCAACGAGACGCTGGAGACGCGCCTGATGGCCGGCAAGTCCGGTTATGACGTCGTGGTCCCCACCGCCTATTTCCTGCAGCGCCAGATCAAGGCCAACATCTTCCAGAAGCTCGAAAAGTCGAAGCTGCCGAACCTCGCCAATGCCTGGCCGGTCGTGACACAGCGCCTCGCCACCTACGATCCCGGCAACGTCTACGCCGCCAACTACATGTGGGGCACCACGGGCATCGGCTATAACGTCAAGATCGCGCAGAAGACTCTCGGTCCCGATGCGAGGATCGACAGCTGGGACATCGTCTTCAAGCCGGAGAACCTCGCCAAGTTCAGAGATTGCGGCGTGCATATGCTCGACTCCGCCGACGACATCTTTCCCGCGGCGCTGAACTATCTCGGGCTCGATCCGAACTCGACCAAGCAGGCGGACCTGGAGAAGGCCGCCGACGTCGTCATCAAGATCCGGCCCTATGTGCGTAAATTCCACTCGTCCGAATATCTCAGCGCGCTGGCCTCGGGCGAGATCTGCTTCGTGGTCGGCTGGTCCGGCGACATCATGCAGGCCCGTGCCCGCGCCGCCGAAGCGAAGGCCGGCATCGAGATCGGCTACGCGATCCCGAAGGAGGGCGCGCAGATGTTCTTCGACAATCTCGCGATCCCCGCCGACGCCAAGAACGTCGCCGAAGCCTACGCGCTGATCAACTATCTCTACCGCCCTGATGTCGCTGCCAAGAACTCGGACTTCCTGTCCTACGCCAATGGCAACCTCGCGAGCCAGAAGCTGGTCGACCCGAAGATCCTGAACGACAAGAACATCTATCCGGACGAGGCGACGCTCGCAAAGCTGTTCGTCATCACCGCGCGCGAGCCGGCGACGCAGCGGATCATCAACCGGCTCTGGACCAAGGTGAAGACGGGGAAGTGACGCGGGGCGTCATTCCGGGATGGTGCGTCAGCACCAGACCTCAGATGCGCAATTGCGCATCGGGGAATCTCGAGATTCTCAGGTGCGCAATTGCGCACCTAAGGGTTCGATGCTTCGCATCGCCCCGGAATGACAAGTCGGATGAGCCTACCGCCAGCGCCGGTGTAGCCAGAGCCATTGATCGGGATACTCACGGACCCAGCCCTCGACGACATCGGTGATCGCCTGCATGGTGCCCTGAATATCGATCTGGCCGGATGCGTCGAACACCGGCTTGATCTCTTCGGTCAGCTCGCCGCGGAAGCGGCCGTCGGGCAGGCGGATGATGCGGACGCCGTGGATCGGGCATTCGACCTGGCGGAGCAGGCGCGCCAGCATCGGGTTCGCCGTGGTCTTGCGGCCGAAGAAGGTGACGGGAACGCCGTTGGTCAAATACTGATCGACCAGCATCGCGACGTGCTGGCCGTTCTTCAGCGCCTGCGCCAGCTTGAGCGGTGCGTCACGGCCGGCCGGCACCAGGGTGCCCAGGTTGACCGCGCGGATGTGTTCGATGGCGCGGTCGGCGGCTTCGATGTTCGGCCGGCGAAACAGGATGGTGGCGTCGAGCCCATGCGCTGCGGCGGCAATTGGAGAGAGCTCCCAGTTGCCGAGATGTGCGGCGAAGAACAGAGCCGGCTTGCCGTCGTCACGCAACTGATCGAACAGCTGCTTGCTGCGCGCCGAGAATTCGACGCGACCCGGCTTGTCGGGATTCTGGGGATCGTGGTCCCAGATGCGGTCGATGTGCGCGAATTCAGCGCCGATGCGTCCGAGGTTGTGCCAGACGCCCGTCAGGATCTTCTCGATCTCCTCGGGTGACTTTTCCGGGAAAGCGGCCTTGAGGTTCTCGCGGCCGATGCGATCCTCGCGCAGCCGGCGGCCGATGAAATGCGCGGCGCGGCCGAAGAACCTTGCGGTCTTCTCGGGATCGAAATAGCGCGTCGTGCGCAGCAGGCCGATCGTCAGCCCGCCGATCGCCGCGTCGGTCACGGGCTTCGCGGCGTCACGCAGGTGCGCCCTGGTGCGAAGGAGCAGACGTTTCATCTGATGATGCGAGGGCGCTAGACCGGTTCGCGGGTCAGGATCAGCGAGGCGTTCTGACCGCCGAAGCCGAACGAATTCGACATCACCGCGGTCACGCGGGCGTCGCGCGCCTTGTTGCCGACGACGTTGAACAGGATCGCGGGATCAGGAATGTCGTAGTTGATGGTCGGCGGAATGCGCTGATGCTCGAGCGTCAGCAGCGAGAAGATCGCCTCCACCCCGCCGGCGGCCGAGATGGTGTGGCCGACCATCGACTTGTTGGAGGTGACCGGAATCTTCTGCGCGAGCTCGCCGAACACGGCCGATGTCGTACTCCATCTTGTCGTTTTCGGGTGTCGAGGTGCCGTGCGCGTTGATGTGATCAATTTGCTCGGGCTCCATTCCAGCATCGGCGAGCGTCTTGCGCACGCAGCCGATCGCCGGCTTGCCGTCCGGGCTCGAGCGGGTGCGGTGGAAGGAATCGGTGAGTTCGCCGCAGCCGGCAACGACGCCGAGGATACGCGCGCCGCGCGCAGTCGCCGCCTCGTAGCTTTCGAGCACCAGTGCGCCGGCGCCTTCGGCCATCACAAAACCATCGCGGTTCTTGGAGAAGGGACGGGAGGCCGCCTGCGGCGGATCGTTCTGGGTCGACAGCGCCGACAGCAGCGAGAAGCGCACCAGCGCTTCCGGGTTCACGGTGCCGTCGGTGGCGACGCACAGCGCGGCATCGGTCTCGCCGCGGCGGATCGCCTCGACGCCGAGCTGGATCGAGGTCGCACCCGAGGCGCAGGCCGTGGACAGCGAGATCGGCGAACCCTTGGTGCCGAACGTCTCGGCGAGATTGAGCGCGACGGAGCCGAAGGTGAAGCGCCGGTGAAAGTGCGCGAACTTCCCGCCGCTGCAGGTCGCCAGGTATTCGATGATTCCAAAGTCCTTGGTCGGAACCTCGCGCGCGACTTCGAGCCGCTGCGGCCACTCGGTCTCGATCGGGGCGACTGCCAGAAACAGCGGGCCGGGAAAGTCGCCCTTGCTGCCGATGCCGGCTTGCTCGAGCGCTTCTTCGGTCGCGATCTCCGCCAGACGCTGCGACAGGCTGGTCGAAGAGAACGGGTCGACGGTGACGAAATCGACGGCGCCGGCCATCGTCGTCTTCAGACTGTCGAGCGGGAAGCGTGTCACGGTCTTGATGCCGGACTCACCCGCGGTGAGGCGCTTCCAATTGTCGGTCTTGCCGGCACCGAGCGACGTCAAGATGCCCATGCCGGTGACGACGACGACGGGGCGCCCGAATTTGTCGCGTGCTGCAGTCATGGTTTCCCCGTCGGTGCTTGCGCCGGACTTAAAGTGCGATGAGCTTCATCGCACTCTAGTTGTTTGTTCGAGCATGATGTTCCGAAACAATTTTCCGGATCATGCTCTAACTGACGGCCTCGACCAGCGCCATGCCTTCGCCCTGCCAGTGGCCGACCCCCAACACAACAATCTGGGTTGGCGCTTCGGTCTTTTCAACCTCCAGCCCGGTCGGGTCGTTGGCCGGATAGAGCGCGCCGCGCGAGATCGACAGCGCGGCCAGCGCGAGCCCAAGCGGGAATTGCGCCTCCATGGTGTGGCCAAAGGTCGTTCCGGTGGCGCGGACGGCAAAGCCGGCATGCTGGCTGAGGAATGCGCGCTCTTCGGCAGTCGCAGGCTCGGCGCCGGTCGCGCCCGTGATCAGGATACCGTTGTCGCCGCTGACGCCGAGCTGCGGCCACAACGCTTCCAGCGATTTCGTCACGGCGCCCGGCTCCTTGCGTCGGGCAAGGTCGGCGACCACCTTGGTCAGCTTGGCGTACGGCTTTGCGCCGCGGGCCTCGGCATGTTCGCGCGATTCCATCACGAGGAAGGCGCCGGCCGAGCCGATGGCAAAGCCCGGATTGTTCCTGCGGGCCCAGACCGAGCTATGCTGGTCCTTGAGGGCGAGATCGCCGAATGCATAGAGCATCAAGAGGTCGCCGCGATCGCCGTTATGAGCGGCGCCGACCAAGGCGATGTCACTCTGGCCGGCCCCGATGCGGGCGACCGCGATCCGTGCCGCGTCGATGCTCGAGGCTTCCTCGCCCATGAAGGTGCGCGAGGTCCCGCACACGCCGTGAACGATCGCGATGTTGCCGGCAAGCAGGTTGGAGAGCTGCGCCAGGAACAGCGTCGGGCGCAGCTCGTTCATCAGCTTCTCGTTGAGGAGGGCGGGCGGCAGCTTGCCCTGCGCGTCGGCGTTCATGATCGCCAGGTCGACGTTGAGATCTCGCTCTCCGCCGCCGGCGGCGACGACCATGTCGATCTTCGACAGGATGTCCTTGTTGCCCTTGATGCCGGCGGAATCGAGCGCAAGGCCGGCGGCATAGGTGCCGATGCGCTGCCAGGCTTCCATCTGGCGCTGGTCGCCCTTCTTCGGGATCTGGCCGTCGAAGCTGACGGGGGCGATCGGATGGATCACGTATGGCGCGAGACGCTTCTCGTCGGCATTGACGCGCCGGGCGCCGAGCGCCTCCCAATGCGCATCCAGCCCCTCGCCAAGCGAGGAGAGCAGGCCTACGCCGGTGATCCAGACTTCCTTCTCAGCCATTACTCAACTCATTGCCTGCTGCGGAAACCCGATCTTGGTGGCCATCGCATCCATGTGCACGCGCAAGTCGGGGCTGGGGAAGGGGATGTGACGGAAGGTCAGCTCGGCATTGCACTTGAGCTCCTTGCCGACGCGAACCTTCGCCGAGGTCACGGCGAAGCCTGAACCTTCGTGCTCGATCTTGGCCTCAATGGTCAGGAGCGAACCGGGGCTGACGAAGCCGCGCATCTTGGCTTCCTTGACCATGGCGAGGAAGGGCATGCGCTCGAACTTGGTCAGACCGAGGATCAGCCAGCCCGAGCTCTGGGCCATTGCTTCGGTCAGCAGCACGCCGGGCATGATCGGGTAGCCAGGGAAGTGCCCCGCGAACACCGAATGGCTGTCGGGCGGAACATCCGCCTCGACGACAATGGTCCTTGCGTCGAGGTTGAGGTCGACGATCCGATCAATCAGCTGAAAGATCTCGAGCTGCATGATGGGCGATTACGAGCCCGAGCCCGTGCCCGCGTTCTTGGCCGCAACCAGTTCGTCGATGCGGGCGCACAGGTTCTTCAGCACGAAATACTGCTCGGTGGTCGCCTTGCCGTCGTTGACCTCCTGAGTCCACTTCTCCAGCGGCAGTTTGATGCCGAACTGCTTGTCGATCGCGAACGCGATGTCCAGAAAATCGAGGCTGTCGATGCCGAGGTCATCGATGGCGTGGCTATCGGGCGTGATCGTGTCGCGCGGGATGTCGCAGGTTTCAGCGATGATCGTGGCGACCTGATCGAATGTGGAGGACATCACTAAGCCTTTGATATATTGCGGGTAATTCCGGGTCGGCTCAGAGGAGGCGGGCGCGTTGCCCCGGAATGCCCGATTGCTGGTGCCGGAGTTGTGTGCCCGTATATCGGAGCAGGGCCGTTAGTTCAATGGAGCTTGGCCGGCCTCGCAAGCACGGTTTTTGGGCGGGGTTCCGGCCAGCCTAGCTGCGCGGCATCACCGTAATCTTCGCGCAGTCGCGGCGACCCATCAGCACGCAATCCTGGGTCCGGCGCAGGTCGGCGATGCTGACCGCGAGCCAGATCCCGATCGCGGTCAGCGCGATGGTGAAGGCCAGCGCCGCGATGTTGGCAAGCATGCGCTGGCGGAAATTGTCGGGCTCCTCGCGCGGCTTCTCATAGCGAGAGAGGTCGTTGGCAACGGAAGCCGGGCGCGTCGATCGGAGCGGCTCCTCGCGCTTGCCGGGCGGCTGCGCCGAGGTACGCGGCCGGAATTTGAGCACCACGTGCTCGGCATCCGAGGAGATTGGCCGCTGCGTCTTCACTTTTGTCAGTCCGGTCGCGTCGCCGGTTATGTTTAGCATGTTCGCTGCACTTCACACCTAAAATCTTGGTGCGCGCAGAGGTGGTATTCATGCTTCGATCACCTCCAGGAACTGGCTTGCCGTCGAGGCGACTGCTGCGGAGCGCGGGATGCTCGGCATTGCGATGACCCAGCCGATGTCGACACACTCGTTCGACCTTCGCGCATGCACAGTTTGCGCCGCAACGCGGTCACGGAGGTTGAGGCTGCGCGCCCGGGCATTGACAGCCCGGGAGCATCGACAGCCGAGGCCGGACCATCTTGGCCATCGGCCCCCCACCGCTTCGTGAAGCCATGCCGGCGCACCGGACTCTTTCACCCGCCTGCGGGCTCATGACATAGTGGAACCCGTTCCGGAGTGCCGGTCAAAAAGGAGCATAAATCATGGCCCACACGCGCGAGCCTTACGTCAAACCTGTCCCGATCCTGTCGCTCCGGCCGACGCAGATGACGGTCGGCATGCGCGAGGTCAGGGAGAAGCGCAAGCGCTGGCGCGAGCACGACGAGAAGAAGCAGGCTGATCTGCTCGGCAAGCACATGATCCCCGTCGTCTACGGCCCCGATTCGCGCTACTACGTGATCGATCACCATCACATGGCGCGTGCGCTGCACGAGGAGGGCGTCAAGGACATCCTGGTTACGGTGATCGGCGATCTCACGATGGTCGAGCGTGACGTGTTCTGGGGCGTCATGGACAACAAGCGCTGGGCTTATCCCTACGACGCCAAGGGCGAACGGCGCCACTTCAAGGACATTCCGAAATCGATCAAGGATCTCAAGGACGATCCGTTTCGCAGCCTTGCCGGCGAATTGCGCCGCATGGGCGGCTTCGCCAAAGACACCACGCCGTTCTCCGAATTTCTGTGGGCCGATTTCCTGCGCCGACACATCCCGCGCAAGACGGTGGAGAACAATTTCGCCAAGGCGCTGGAGAAGGGACTGGCGCTCGGCCGCAGCAAGGACGCGGTCTATTTGCCCGGCTGGTGCGGGCCGGCATCTGACGACTGATCTGCCGCCACCGCCGGCCGGTGCTGATCCTCCCTGCCGCCGAGCGCGTGGTGCAGCCACCGCTCGGTCCGCTTGCCGAAGGTCAACAGCAGGAACGCCAGCGCGACGGCGGTGACGACGATCGGCCAATGTCCGGCGCCGCAGACGATGCCGACGCAAGCGGCGAAGAAAGCGCATGCGGCGCTGGTCAGGCCGCGGACCTGGAAGCGGTCGCCCTGCCGCACGATCACGCCGGCGCCGAGGAATCCGATGCCGGTCAGCACGCCCTGGATCACGCGGCTCACCGCGTCGGTGAACTTGCCGGGCTCGACGGCCTGCAATGCCAGCAGCACGACCATGGCCGTCGAGAGGCTGACGAGACCCAGCGTCTTCAGGCCGATCGGCTTGCCGCGCAGGTCGCGGTCGAGCCCGACCGCGCAGCCGGCAAGGGTGGCCGCGCCGAGACGCAGGACGATCTCGCTCCAGTCCGCCAAGGCGTCCTCTATTTCGGCTGGCGGCCGAGCAGGTAGAACTCCTCGTTCGGGCGCATGCCGGTGAAATTCGCCAGCCGGTTCGACAATGCGAAGAAGGCGGCGATCGCGGCGATGTCCCAGATGTCGTCGTCGCTGAAGCCGTGGGCAGCAAGCGCGGCGAAGTCCGCCTCCGAGACTTCCTCGGCGGCGCGGCTCACCTTCATCGCGAAGTCGAGCATCGCCTTCTGTCGCGGGCTGATGTCGGCCTTACGGTAGTTCACCGCGACCTGATCGGCAATCAGCGGATTCTTGGCGCGGATGCGCAGGATCGCGCCGTGGGCGATCACGCAATACTGGCACTGGTTCGCCGCCGGTCGCCACCACGATCATCTCGCGCTCGGCCTTGGTGAGGCCGCCGTCCTTCTCCATCAGCGCGTCGTGATAGGCGAAGAAGGCGCGGAACTCGTCGGGACGATAGGCCAGCGTCAAGAACACGTTCGGCACGAAGCCGCTCTTCTCCTGCACGGCCAGGATGCGGGTGCGGATATCCTCGGGGAGCTTGTCGAGAGCGGGCGTCGGGAAGCGCTTTACGGTCGGCTGCGTCATGAGATGGTTCCGGCGTGCCGCCTGGATGCGGCGTCACGCGAGACCATAGTGGATGACGCCTTGGGCGCAAGGCGCATCGGCGCCTCGGCGGAATTCGGCTAACGCAGCGGCTTCTTCAACAGCGAGAAGCGGTCCGGATCGAGTCCCATCGATGGTTGCAGCATCGGGGCATCGGCCGGCGCCATGGTGCGCGCCGGCGCCGGAGAGCTGAAGTTTGCGTCGCCGCTCGGGCTGTCGCGCTGCGAGGTGGCGCCGCGCCAGCGCTCGAGCACGGCGCTGACGAAATGCATGTCGTGGCCGGAGGTGACGGACGGAACGCTGCTGATGGTGGCCTCGCCGCGCGGCAATTGGTGCGGAGGCACCTCCTTGAAGCGCAGGCGTGTCGGCAGGGCGACGCCTTCGCCGAAGGCCAGCACTTCGCGCGTGCCGAGCGACGGTACGAAGGAGAGCAGGTTCGCGGCCGCGTCCGACACTGCAGCGCGCAGCAGCGCCTGGTCGCGGTCGTTGGCAAGACGCATCGTGAACAGCGTGTTGCACTGGGAGATGATGGTGGCGTCGAGCTCTGCGGGGCGCTGGGTGATGAGGCCGAGATAGACGCCGTATTTGCGCCCCTCCTTGGCGATGCGCGACACCGCCTTGCGGGTCGGCCCGAAGCCGACGTTGCGGTCGGCGGAGGCATAGCGATGCGCTTCCTCGCAGACGAACAGCAGCGGCGAGACGCCGTCGCTCCACAGGCCGAAGTCGAAGGCCATGCGGCACAGCACCGAGACGACGGAATCGATGACTTCGGCCGGGAAGCCGGCGAGCTGCATCACCGTCATCGGCTTGCCGTTGGCCGGCAGGCGGAACAGATGGCTGATGACCTCGGCCATGGTGTCGCCGCCGACATTGGCGTTGTCGAACATGAAGGCGTAGCGCGGGTCGTTGCGCACGGCCTCGATGCGCGAGATCAGCTTGTGATAGATGATGCGCGAGGAGCGGTTCTCGAGCTTGCCCATGCGCTCGTCGATCAGCGACAACAGGTCGACCAGGCGATAGGGCACCGGCGTGTCGACCGTGTAGCCGATCTGCTTGGGATCGATGCGCTTGAGGCCGAGACCGACCCGGTCGGCGTTCTGGTACTGGGTGTAGACGCCCTTGGCGAGCGGGATCACCTCGGCGAGGATGTCGAGCTCCTCGGGCACGCCGGCGCGGCCGCCGAACAGCACGTCGACGATTTCCTCGAAGTTGAACAGCCAGAACGGCAGCTTCAGGTTCCGCGGGTTGAGCACCAGCGCGCGGTCGCCGAAGCAGCGGCCATATTCGTTGTGCACGTCGAGCAGGAAGATGCGCAGGTTCGGCCGCGCCTTCAGGATCTCGTTGAGCAGGAGCGAGACGCCGGTCGATTTGCCGACGCCGGTCGAGCCCAGCACCGCAAAATGCTTGGACAGCATTTCCTCGACATCGACATAGGCGACGACGGAGCGGTCCTGCTGGAGGAAGCCCACATTGATCTGGTCGGAGCCGGTCGGCGCGTAGATCGTGCGCAGCTCCTGGCTGGTGATCAGGTCGACGGCATCGCCGATGGTCGGATAGTTGGTGACGCCGCGCTGGAATTTGGGGCGGTCGCCACCCAGGATCTCGCCCAGCAGGTCGACCGAGGCGGTCGCCATGTATTCGTCGGACGCCGGCAGGTTCTCGCACGTCACTTCGGTGATCATGGCGACGATGACCGAACTTGCGCAGCGGATACTGACGAACCGGCCGACGGTCGCTCGCATTTCTGAAAGTTGCATCTGGCCGCCCGCCAGCAGCCCAACCCGGGCCTGCGAGCCGCGCACAGAGATCACACGTCCGAAGGGTGTCACAGTTCCAGCCTGGCTCGTTCTCAAAATCTAAATGTCCGGACCAATATGCCCGCCCGGGATTGGAAAAACCGTTAAATCGCCGGGGTTCCGCATCGGCTAAATCTACACCTTCCCGGTGACGATTTGTTTCTATCGTACCGCGAGATTACGCGCTGTCGCGCCCATCGGCGGCGGAATCGTCGCTTTCCGGCACAGCCGCGTTTGTTTCCCGGTTTTTCCGTTAAGGCGGGATTCACCATCTCTGAGGAGTGCATCGGCAGCTCGGGGCATTGGGCGCGATTTGTCATACGCTGTCGCCCGGTATCGCGTAACCGATTGCTAACTGCGAGTTGTAACGACCTTTCCATTTGTGCTGCGTAACGATGCCGCGCCCTGGGAGAGATCAGCGTGCGCATCGAACACCGCAATTCATCGTCAGGAAATGCCGATGCCGGCTCGACCAAGGGGCTGGCGTTCTGTGCCGGCCTGTTGGTCGGCAGCCTGCTCGGAAGCGCGACCGCGCAATGGAGCGAGCGCGAAGGCCTGCTGATGGCGGCATTCGCGATCATGGCCGTGATCGTCTTCCTGTTGCTCAAGCGGCACGAAATCTCCGACGAGCGGCTCGCCACCGAACGCCGCAATCTCGTGACTGCAGTGAACAACATTCCGCAGGGCCTCGTGCTCTATGATGCGTCGGCGCGCATCATCATCTGCAACCGTCCCTACATCGAGATGTTCGGCCTTTCGCCCGACGTCGCCAAGCCCGGCTGCACGATGTACCGGCTGATTGCGCATAGACAGGAGACGGGCTCGTTCGACGGCGATGTCGACGACTTCTGCGACGCCATCATCGGCAACGTGAAGCTTGGCCGCGCCACACGTCAGCTGACGCAGGCGCCGGGCGGGCGCGCGATCGAGATCGTCAACAAGCCGCTGCCGGAAGGCGGCTGGGTGGCGACCATCGAGGATGTCACCGAGCGTACGCGCACCGAGAACAAGATCGCGCATCTGGCGCATTACGATGCGCTGACCGACCTGCCGAACCGCGTGCTGTTCCGCGAACGCCTGGAGCGGGCGCTGAAGGCGATCCGGCCGGATCAGCAGCTCGCGGTCATGTACATCGACATCGACGAGTTCAAGGGCGTCAACGACGCGCTCGGCCATCTGATCGGCGACGAATTGCTCAGGGCGATCGCCGACCGCCTGCGCGGCTGCGTTGGGGACACCGACGTCGCAGCGCGGCTCGGCGGCGACGAGTTCGCGGTGATCCAGACCGCCGTCCGCGATCAGACCGAGACCATGCAGCTCCTCGCTGCGATCTATCAGTCGATCCGCCGGCCGATCGACTGCAGCGGGCATATGATCACCACCGATGCCAGCATCGGCATCGCCGTTGCGCCCGCCGACGGCCTCGACATCGATCAATTGCTGCGCAATGCCGACCTCGCGCTCTACGGAGCCAAGAGCGACGGCCGCCGCACCTACCGGTTCTTCGAGACCGGCATGGACGCACGTGCCAAGGCGCGGCGCAGCCTCGAGCTCGAGCTGCGCCAGGCGATCGCCGACGGCAGCTTCGAGCTGCACTATCAGCCGCTGCTCCATCTCGAGGAGGGGCAGGTCAGTTGCTGCGAGGCATTGGTGCGCTGGCGCCATCCCGAGCGCGGCATGGTCTCGCCGGCCGAATTCATCCCGATCGCCGAGGACACCGGCCTGATCAACGATCTCGGTCACTGGGTGCTCAACACCGCGTGCCGCGAGGCGATGAACTGGCCGGAGTATGTTCATGTCGCGGTCAACGTGTCTCCGATCCAGTTCAAGAGCCAGACGCTGGCGCTCAACGTCGCCGCCGCGCTCGCCGCGACAGGGCTTGCACCTTCGCGGCTCGAGCTCGAGATCACCGAGGCCGTGCTGATCCGCGACGACGAGGCGGCGCTCTCGATCCTGCATCAGCTGCGCGATCGGCGTACGCATCGCGCTCGACGATTTCGGCACCGGCTATTCCTCGCTGAGCTATCTGCACCGCTTCCCGTTCGACAAGATCAAGATCGACCGCAGCTTCATCAAGGATCTCGCCGGGACCGGTGCGTCGTCCACGATCGTCCAGGCCGTCGTCAACATCGCCGCTGCCAGCGACATGACCACCACGGCCGAGGGCGTCGAGACCGAGGAGCAGCAGCGCCTGCTCCGCACGCTCGGCTGTTCCGAGATGCAGGGCTATCTGTTCAGCCGGCCGGTGTCATCGGCTGAAATCCGCAAGCTCCTGTCGTCGGATCGCGAGAAGGCCGTCTCGGTCTCCTGACTCGACCGCTTTCACGAGGTGATTCCGTCCACGGAATGCCGTGCGAGCGCAATTGCCGTCGCCAGTAATTTGTTGACGGGACCTAATCATTTGTACATTAGTACAAATCAACGCGCCGCTCACCTGTCCAGCCGTAAGTCGTCGATCCGGCGCGTCGCGGAGGGAGACCGTCCATGCAGCCCGAACCAATCCTCGATCTCGCCCATCTCGGCCACATGGAGCTGCTGACGCCGAAGCCCGACGAGAGCCTGAAATTCTTCGTCGATGTCATGGGCATGACCGTCAGCGGACGACAAGGCGAGTCGGTCTACTTGCGCGGCTGGGACGACTACGAGCGCTATTCGCTCAAGCTCACGGCCTCGAAGACGTCAGGGATGGGCCACATGGCGCTGCGCGCGCGCAGCCAGCAGGCGCTGGAGCGCCGCGTTGCCGCGCTGAAAGGATCCGGCTTCGACATCGGCTGGATCGACGGCGACATGGGGCAGGGGCCGACCTTCCGCTGCCGCGATCCCGACGGCCACATCGTCGAGCTCTATTACGAGACCGAATGGTATCAGGCACCGCCGGAGCTCAAGCCCGCGCTGAAGAACCAGGCGCAGCGCTTTCCGGCCCGCGGCGTCAATGTCCGCCGCCTCGACCATCTCAACTGCCTCGCCGTCGACATCAAGGCCAACCGCGAGTTCTTCGAGACCTATCTCGGCTGCCGTCTCACCGAGCAGATCGTGCTCAATGATGGCCGGGAAGCGGCGATGTGGCTGACGATGTCGAACAAGAGCTACGACTTCGCCTATTCGCTCGATCATTCCGGCGTGCCCGGCCGCTTCCACCACGTCACCTACGCACTCGACAGCCGCGAGGAGATTCTGCGCGCTGCCGACATCTTCCTGGAGCATGGGGTGCACATCGAGACCGGACCGCACAAGCACGCGATCCAGCAGACTTTCTTCCTCTATGTGTACGAGCCCGGCGGCAACCGCGTCGAGGTCGCCAATGCCGGCGCGCGCCTGATCCTCGCGCCCGATTGGAAGCCGATCGTGTGGACCGAGGAGGAGCGCAAGAAGGGCCAGGCCTGGGGACTGAAGACGATCGAGTCGTTCCACACCCACGGCACGCCGCCGGTGATCGACTAGATGCCAGACCGCCACACGAAGGCCACCCGAGCGCGTCGATACGCCGCCGCGAACACGCGCGCTCGCTGACGACAACACCGACGCGCAACCGATATGATCCGGTTTCGCGACGGCGGGCGCTGCGCCGCGCGAGACGTGAACCGGTGAGAGCGGGCACTATGGCTGGCAAGACGCGAAAGACGTCGGCGAAGGGTGCGAAAAAGAGCGCCGCGAAGCGTGGCTCTGCAAAGCCGCGTCTGCTCGCGGGCGGCAATCCGCAGATCGCCAAGGGATATGGTGACGCTCCGGTGCAAGTCTATATCGCCGCGATGCCGGGGTGGAAGCGCGACGTCGGACGCAAGCTTGACGCGCTCATCGTGCGTGCCGTCCCCGGCGTGCACAAGGCGGTGAAGTGGAACTCGCCGCTCTACGGCATGGAAGGGGACGGCTGGTTCCTCGGCATCCATGTCTTCACGCGCTACGTCAAGGTGGCGTTCTTTCGCGGTGCGTCGCTGCTTCCGGTGCCGCCGGGCGAGTCAAAGCAGCAGCACACGCGCTATCTCGACATTCACGAGAACGACGAGCTCGACGAAGCCCAGTTCACCGCGTGGGTGAAGCAAGCCAGTCAATTGCCCGGCGTACGGATGTGAACGCAAGCAAAGACTGTCGAACAACGGCCATCACGCGCCGTCGATGCGGCTATGCGCGATGGAGCATTGCCTCGCCTCAGCCCTTTGGTGTTAGGCTTGCACCAAGGCCCGATGAATCGTCATCGCGCTTTGGGTTGTTGTTGAAGCATGATCTTTTCGGAAAACCGCTACGCACTTTTCCGGATCATGCTCTGGTAACGTCAGAGGAAAACGTCGATGAGCGAACACACGACGGACAAGCGCGTGCGAGAGGCGTCTCGCAGGCAATTCCTTCAGGCCGGTGCAGCACTGGCCGGTGGCTCCGCGATATCGGGAGTTGCCGGTTCTACCGCGCTTGCCGAACAGGGAAATAATCTTCCACCCAATGTGCCGGAATGGATGAAAGCGCCCGGCGACCCGATGGGAAGCCAGCCCTATGGCACGCCATCGGTTCACGAGAAGGCTGTCGTCAAGAACATCTCGAAGACGCTACCGCAATACATCTCCGCTTCGGGCCGCACGCCGTTGCAGGAGCTCGACGGCATCATCACGCCGAACGGTTTGTTCTACGAACGCCACCATGGCGGCGTGCCAACCATCGACCCGGCCGAGCACCGGCTGGTGCTGCATGGCATGGTCGATCGCCCGCTGGTGTTCACGATGGAGGACATCCGCCGCTTTCCGTCGCAGTCGCGCATCCACTTCCTCGAGTGCTCCGGCAATCCGGTCTACACCAAGCCCTACGGCAAGACGGCCTCCGACCTCGTCGGCCTCCTGAGCTGTGCGGAATGGACCGGCGTGCCGCTGAAGACGGTGCTGGACGAAGCGGGCCTTCAGGCGGGTGCCAAATGGATCGTGGCCGAAGGCGCCGACGCGGCTGCGTTGACGCGCTCGATCCCGATCGAGAAATGCCTCGACGATGCCATGCTGGTCTACAGCCAGAATGGCGAGCGGCTGCGCCCGCAGCAGGGCTATCCGCTGCGCCTGTTGCTGCCCGGCTTCGAGGGCAACATGAACGTGAAGTGGCTGCGCCGGCTCAAGGTCGTCGCCGAGCCGGCCTATTCGCGCGAGGAGACCTCGAAATACACCGACCCGATGCCCGACGGTACGTCGCGCGAATTCACCTTCTATATGGAAGCCAAGTCGATCATCACACGGCCGTCCGGCGGGCAGAAGCTGACGACGCAGGGTTTTCACGAGATTACCGGGATCGCCTGGAGCGGTCACGGCAAGATCAAGAGCGTCGAGGTCTCGCTCGACGAGGGTAAGAACTGGCAGCAGGCCGAATTGCAGGAGCCGGTGTTGACGCGCGCGCTCACGCGCTTCCGCTTGCCCTGGCATTGGGACGGCAAACCCGCCGTGATCCAGAGCCGCGCCATCGACGAGACCGGATACGTGCAGCCGACGCTGGCGGAATTGGTCAAGGTGCGTGGTCTCAACTCGTTCTACCACAACAACGCGATCTGGCCCTGGCGCATCGATGCGAATGGTGAGGTGACCAATGGCCAGGCTTAAGCTCAAGGCGGCGTTCCTCGTGAGTGCGATCGCGATGCTTGCCACTGCCGGGCAGGCCGAGGATCGCTTTGGCATCGGGCGTGAGGCGACGCCTGCCGAGATCGCCGGCTGGAACATCGATATCGGCCGTGACGGCTCCAACCTGCCGCCGGGCAACGGCAGCGTCGAGCGCGGCCGCACGGTGTTCAGCGAGCAATGCGCGGCGTGCCACGGCGACAGCGGGCAGGGCGGCGTCGGCGACCGCCTGGTCGGCGGACAGGGCACGCTGGCGAGCCCAAAACCGATCCGCACCGTCGGCAGCTATTGGCCCTATGCCCCGACGCTGTTCGACTACATCCGCCGCGCGATGCCGCAGAACGCGCCGCAGTCGCTGAGCAATCAGGACGTCTACGCGGTGTCCGCCTACATCCTCAGCCTCAACGGCTTTGTTCCCGCCAATGCTGTGCTCGACGCCAAGTCGCTGGCCGCCATCAAGATGCCGAACCGCGACGGCTTCGTCTCCGATCCGCGGCCGGACGTGCACAACCACTGAAGCGTCGGCAGGACGTATGTCTCGGGCTCCGGTTGCGGTGCCGCGCAGACCGCTGGGCTCGCGCCATTGTGACCTCAAGGTCCCTGGGTCCGGACCTTGGCCGGCACCATATCAATCGCGGGCACAAGAGCGACGCCGCCGCTCTTGGACAGTTTTCAGTTGATGCATCGGAGAGGTCATATGGCCGGACTTAAGGCCGTTGCAGCCGTTGCGCTGCTCGTGGGAATGACGTTCGCGCCGGTCGCGGCCCAGATGTCGGAGCCGGCATATTTCGACGCGCAAAATCCCGGACGCAGCGCGATCAACGGCGGCGCCCTGACGCCATGGGGTGAGGCCCAGGAGGCCGCGCAGCGCGGCGGCAATCCGGCGAACGCCTACGGTGCCATGCCTGCGGCGGAGCCATCTTCCTCTTGCGCGCGTTACCATTCATTCGATCCAGCGTCCGGCACCTTCCTTGGTCGTGATGGCCGTCGGCATCCCTGCCGATAGGGCGCCGCACCACGCTTGGCGGTGGATAAGGGCGCCGGCACTTGCCCGGCGCTCGAACGACTGGACGTTAGGCGCGTTATAGTCCGCCGATCGTGTCGGGTCCCGCCGGACCCGAGCGGCGGAGGACACCCGGCGTGACAGACGCTCTGGCCGGTTTCTGGGACCGAAAGTCGACCTCGGACCTGTTGCGGGAGGCGGCGCGGGCCGATGGCGACGCGGAGACGCCGATCTTCCGGCGCTCGCTCTCGGCGTTGCAACTCGTCACGCTCGGCATCGGCGGCATCATCGGCGCCGGCATCTTCGTGCTGACGGGCCATGCGGCCGCTGCCAATGCCGGTCCCGCGGTCACGCTCTCCTTCATGCTTGGTGCGGTGGCCTGCGCCTTCGCCGGCCTGTGCTACGCCGAGATGTCGTCGACGGTGCCGATCTGCGGCAGCGCTTACACCTATGCCTATGCCACGCTCGGCGAACTGATCGCCTGGATCATCGGCTGGGACCTGATCCTCGAATACGCGGTCGGCGCGATCGCGGTCTCGGTCGGGTGGTCCGGCTATTTCGTCAGTCTGATGCGCGATTTCGGCATCAACCTGCCGCCGCAATTCACCTCGGCGCCGCTCGCCTACGACGTCAACACCGGCGCATGGTCGTCGACCGGTGCGGTCATCAACATCCCGGCGATGGCGGTCATCGCGTTCGTGACCACGTTGCTGGTGGTCGGCATTCGCGAGTCCGCGCGCTTTACCAGCTTCGTCGTCGTGGTCAAGCTCGTCGTGATCGCGCTGTTTCTCGCCACCGCGGCTTCCTCGGTGACGCTGGCGAACTGGGTGACGGCGAGCAACCCGGAGGGCGCGCTGATCCCGCCGAATGCCGGTCCAGGCGTGTTCGGCTGGTCCGGCGTGGTCCGCGGTGCGGCGGTGGTGTTCTTCGCCTATATCGGCTTCGACGCGATCTCGACCGCGGCGCAGGAAGCGAAGACGCCGGAGCGCGACATGCCGATCGGCATTCTCGGTTCGCTCGTGATCTGCGCCGCGCTCTATGTCGCGGTCGGATTCGTGCTGACCGGCATCGTGCCCTATGACCGGCTCAGCGTGCCCGATCCGATCGCCGTCGGCATCGATGCGATCGGCATCGGCTGGCTCGGTCCGTTCATCAAGCTCGGCATTCTGTTCGGATTGACATCGGTGATCCTCATCATGCTGCTGGCGCAACCGCGGATCTTTCGCGCCATGGCGCATGACGGATTGCTGCCGGGCTTTGCCGCTAAGATCCATCCGCGCTTTCAGACCCCCTATGTCTCGACCATCTTCGCCGGCACCGTGGCCGCTCTTCTCGGCGGGCTGTTGCCGATCGGGCTGGTCGGCGAACTGGTCTCGATCGGCACGCTGTTCGCATTCACGGTGGTCTCGATCGGCACGCTGGTGCTGCGCGTGCGCGATCCGGAATTGCCGCGTCCGTTCAAGGCGCCGGCGATCTGGCTGGTGGCCCCGGCTGCCGCTGCAACCTCGCTGTTCCTGATGTTCGGCCTGCCGCTCGACACCTGGATCAGGCTCGCGGTATGGCTGGCGATCGGGCTTGTGATCTATGCGACCTACGGCAGACGGCACAGCCGGCTGCGGGCAAGTGGCGGGGACCGCGCGGGCCTATAGTGCGCGCGCGTGCGGCCTGCTAGATGTACGCGTTGAGATAGCACCGCAAGCCGCGACAAGCCGGTATTCTCCGGGGAGACTTCCATGCAAAATCCAATGGCCCGCGCGCGATGGATGGTCGCCGCGCTCGTCTCGATCGGCATCGTGTCGGCTGTTCCCGGTCGCGCAGCCTCGGTCGCGCCGGCCGCCGCCGAGAACGGCATGGTGGTTTCCGCGCAGCATCTCGCGACCCAGGTCGGCGTCGAGGTATTGAAGCGGGGCGGCAATGCGGTCGATGCGGCGGTCGCCGTAGGGTACGCGCTCGCGGTGGCCTATCCCGCCGCCGGCAATCTCGGTGGCGGCGGGTTCATGACCATCCAGTTCGCCGACGGCCGCAAGACCTTCCTGGATTTCCGGGAGACCGCGCCGAAGGGCGCCACTGCCGACATGTATCTCGACAAGGAAGGCAACGTCATCCCGGGGCTGTCGACCAAGGGGCATCTCGCTGTCGGCGTACCGGGATCGGTGGCCGGGATGGAATATGCGCGCGAGAAATACGGCACGATGAAGCGCGCTGACGTCATCGCGCCGGCGCTGCAACTGGCGGAGGATGGTTTCGTGCTCGACCAGGGCGACGTCAGCATGCTGCAGACCTCGACCAAGGACTTTCAGGACGATCCGCCCTCGGCCGCGATCTTTCTCAACAATGGAAAACCGTTCCAGGTCGGCGAGCGGCTGGTGCAACATGAACTCGCCGAGACGCTGCGCGAGATCAGCAAGCGCGGCACGGATGGCTTCTACAAGGGCTGGGTCGGTGCGGCGATCGTCGCCGCGAGCCAGGGCGGCAAGGGCCTGCTGACGCAGGTGGATCTGGACAACTACAGGGTTCGCGAGCTGGCCCCGGTCGAATGCGACTATCGCGGTTACCACGTGGTCTCGGCGCCGCCGCCTAGTTCGGGCGGTGTGGTGATCTGCGAGATGCTCAACATCCTCGAGGGCTATCCGCTGAAGGAGCTCGGCTACCATTCGGCGCAGGCGGTGCACTACCAGATCGAGGCGATGCGCCACGCTTACGTCGATCGCAACAGCTATCTCGGCGATCCGGATTTCGTGAAGAATCCGCTCGAGCGCCTGCTCGACAAGACCTACGCCGCGAAGATCCGTGCCGCGATCGACCCGGCCAAGGCCGGTGTGTCCAGGGACATCAAGCCCGGCGTTCCGCCGCATGAGGGCAGCAACACCACGCACTATTCGATTGCCGACAAGGACGGCAATGCGGTGTCGGTCACCTACACGCTGAACGACTGGTTCGGTGCCAAGGTGACGGCGGCCAAGACCGGCGTGCTGCTCAACGACGAGATGGACGACTTCACCGCCAAGGTCGGCGTGCCGAACCTGTATGGGCTGGTGCAGGGGGAGGCCAACGCGATCGTCCCCGGCAAGCGTCCGCTGTCCTCGATGAGCCCGACCATCGTCTCCAAGGACGGCAAGCCGGTCATCGTGATGGGCACCCCGGGCGGCAGCCGCATCATCACCGCCGTGCTGCTGACGATGATCAACGCGATCGACTACGGCATGAACGCGCAGGAGGCCGTGGACATGCCGCGCTTCCACCAGCAGTGGCTTCCCGAGGCGACCAACCTCGAGGATTATACGCTGTCGCCGGATACGCGGAAGATCCTGGAGGGCATGGGCCACAAATTCGGCCCGCCGCATCCGGCCAACCACCTCGCGGTGATCATCATCGGCGGGCCATCGCTGGGCGGCAAGCCGGTCGGCAACAATCGCTTCTATGGGGCGAACGATCCGCGGCGCAATTCGGGGCTCGCCGCGGGTTATTGATGGTGACGCCTAGCGACAATCCGTAGCCCGAATGAGCGAAGCGATATCTGGGTCTTGTTGAGCCCCCGCATGTCGCTCCGCTCATGCGGGCTACCGCTCCAATTGATCCGCGCTGCGGTCAGGCGACGGCGGTCGACCTGCCGTCGTTCTGCCCGCTGGTCAGCAGCAGGCGCCGGCGGATCGCGTCTTCGACCAGGGCCAGCGATTGCTTGGCTTCGCGCGCCTCGGCTTCGGCGGCCTGAGCGCGGAATTCTGCCGCATCGAGTTGTTCCTGTTGGGACCCGATGCGCCGTCGAGCTTCCTCGAGCGCCCGCGACGCATCCCTCAATTTGCGCTCGGTGGCGGCGATGATTTCGAGCTGCGCCTGTTCGGCGGCCTCGGCGCGCGCTTCGCCGGCGCGGGCCCGGTCCTCGATGCTGCGGAACAAATCCGCCGCCTGATAGACGAGGTCCAAGGCTTCTGTGCCCATGGCCGATGTGGGTGGTTTTGGAAATCCAAGGACATTCGGGTCAGCCGTAAAAGGCCGTCTAAATCCGCGCAGTGCCATCAAAATCAGCCCGTCGCGAGTCGGTGTATGCCAACAACTTGCGGTAGTTATAGTTAACAAATCCTTAATGTGACTGGCGCGCCGGCGCTGTCCACCGGTTTCTGATGTCGCAGCACCCAAATCGTCGGCCGCATGGGGAATCTATCCGTCCGGCCCGCGCTTTTCTTTCGCGACGTGCTCTCCGCGCAAGCGTATCGAGACCGCAGCGCTATCAGGCGCGGCGTGCGAATCGCGCAGCGCTGCAGCGAAGATCGATGCAGCCTCCGCGGGCACCGCCAGTCGGCGAGGTCTGCCGATTTGGCTGCGGGCGCGAGCCGGGCTCTATGGCATAAGTTTGACGCCTGGCTTGCTTTAATTTCCGGTGTTGAATTGCAGGTCCATGGAGCGACCGATATACCGGGCGGCCTAAGTGGCACGCAGCGCGCTCAGAACGAGCGACGTATTCGCCACGGAAATCTGGTCGATGAAATTTCTGTTGCGGTTCTTCGGGTTCCTGTTCACCGCAGGCACCATCCTGTTCCTGGCTGGTCTGGCCGCGGTGGCAGGCCTGATCTGGCATTTCTCCAAGGACTTGCCGGACTACTCTCAGCTTCAGGATTACGAGCCGCCGGTAATGACCCGCGTGCACGCGGTCGACGGTTCGCTGCTTGGCGAATATGCCAAGGAGCGGCGGCTGTATCTGCCGATCCAGGCCGTGCCCAAGCTCGTGATCAACGCGTTCCTGGCCGCGGAAGACAAGAATTTCTACGAGCACGGCGGCATCGACTACACCGGCATGGCGCGCGCCGGCGTCGCCTACATCCAGAACTACGGCTCCAACCGCCGCCCGCAGGGTGCGTCCACCATCACCCAGCAGGTCGCCAAGAACTTCCTGCTGACCAACGAGGTCTCCTTCGCCCGCAAGATCAAGGAAGCCTTGCTGGCGATGCGCATCGAGAAGACCTACTCGAAGGACAAGATCCTCGAGCTGTACCTGAACGAAATCTACCTGGGCCTCGGCGCCTACGGCATCGCGGCCGCCTCGCTGGTCTATTTCGACAAGTCGGTGAACGAGCTGACGGTGGCCGAAGCGTCCTATCTGGCGGCGCTGCCGAAGATGCCGGCCAGCCTACATCCAGTGCGCAACCGCGCGCGCGCCGTCGAGCGGCGCAACTACGTGATCGACCGACTGCAAGAGAACGGCTGGATCACCGCCGCCGACGCCGACAAGGCGCGCAAGGAGCCGCTGACCGTCACCAACCGCAGCAATGGCGCGCACACCTTCGCCGGCGAATATTTCTCGGAGGAAGTCCGCCGCGACATCTTCGAACGCTACGGCGAGAAGAAGCTGTATGAAGGCGGCCTGTCGGTTCGCACCACGCTCGATCCGAAGATCCAGGTCATGGCGCGCAAGGCCATGGTCGCCGGCCTCGTGAATTACGACGAGCAGCAAGGCTATCGCGGCGCCATCCAGAAGCTCGACCTGACCAGTGACTGGGGCGTGAAGCTCGCCGAGATCAAATCGCTCTCCGACATCTCGCCATGGCGCATGGCGGTGGTGCTGGAGACCAGCGACCAGTCGGCGCGCATCGGCTTCCAGCCGAGCCGCGAGCTCGGCGGCGCCATCAGCAAGCAGCGCGAGACCGGCATCGTCACGGTCGACGGCGTGAGATGGGCGAGGGCGCTCTCCGGCCCGTACAAGGGCAAGACGCCGACGGCCGTGTCTCAGGTGCTTCAGCCCGGCGACGTGATTTATGCCGATCCGCTCTACAAGGACGGCCAGCCCGTCGAAGGCCAGTACCGGCTCCGCCAGATCCCCGAGGTCTCCGGCGCCATGGTGGTGATGGATCCGCATACCGGCCGCGTGCTGGCGATGGTCGGCGGTTTCTCGTTCGACCAGAGCCAGTTCAACCGCGCGACGCAGGCCTACCGGCAGCCCGGTTCGACCTTCAAGCCGATCGTCTATTCGTCGGCGCTCGACAATGGCTACACCGGATCGACGATGATGATCGACGCCCCGATCGAGATCGACCAGGGGCAGGGCAACATCTGGCGGCCCGAAAACTTCTCCACCGGCAAGTATCAGGGCCAGGTGACGCTGCGCAATGCGCTGCGGCAGTCGCTCAACACCGTGACGGTGCGCCTCGCGCAGGACATCGGCATGCCCCTGATCGGCGAATACGCCCGCCGTTTCGGGGTCTATGACGAGCTGCCGAACTATCTCTCCTACGCGCTCGGCGCCGGCGAGACCACGGCGATGCGCATGGTCACGGCTTACTCGATGCTCGCCAATGGCGGCCGCCGCGTGAAGCCGACGCTGATCGACCGCATCCAGGACCGCTACGGCCACACCATCTTCAAGCACGACCAGCGCGAATGCCGCGGCTGCGACGCGCCGGGCGGCTGGAAGAACCAGCCCGAGCCGCAGCTGATCGACCGCCGCGAGCAGGTGCTGGACTCCATGACCGCCTATCAGATCACCGAGCTGATGGAAGGCGTGGTTCAGGCCGGTACCGGCACCGCCCTGAAGGACGTCGGCAAACCCGTCGCCGGCAAGACCGGCACCACCAACGAGGCCAAGGACGCCTGGTTCGTCGGCTTCTCGCCGGACCTCGTCGTCGGTCTCTATGTCGGCTACGACAAGCCGCGCTCGCTCGGCCGCAACGCGCAGGCCGGCCATACCGCGGCACCAATCGCGCGCGACTTCCTGAAGCTCGCGCTGGCCGACAAGCCCGCCACCCCGTTCAAGCAGCCGGTCGGCATCCGGCTGGTCCTGGTCGATGCCAAGACCGGCCAGCGCGCCGCGCCTGGCCAGAACAGAGGCGTGGTGCTCGAAGCCTTCAAGCCGGGCCAGGCACCACCGGTCAATGATCCCGGGATGGTTGCCGGCACTGACGTGATCGACGGCACCCAGCAGGGCATTTCGCCGGACGCCGATCGGGCCGTGATGCGGTCAGGGACGGGCGGGCTGTACTGAGGTCGGCCGGCTGGACCCCCTCTGACTGTGGTCGTTCGGTCTCTTGCGCCGCCGTGCCAAACGGCGGTGCGGCGCTTTGTCAGGGCGCTCTGGTTGAACACGCCGCTTGCGAGATCGACCTATTTGCAGAGGCCCGCGGATTGCGCGGGCGAGATCATCTGTTCCTGATGACGTGCGTTCCGTCTTGGATGATCAAGGTACTCAAGCTCGTCGCTCACGTCGTGTGGGCGGTTTCCATGATCGGGCTCGGAACGTTGATCGGTGCGAGCTATGGCTGGGCGCATCACGGCTGGATCGGCGCGGTCGCGCTTGGCTTCGTCGGGTTCAGCGTCGGAGCATTCCTCGCCGCCGATCCTTTCGTGGTTCTTGAATTCCTTCAGTGAAACCTTTGAAGCCACGACCTGGCGGGGAAAGCTGCCACCAATGGCTGGTCCCACACTGGCGGTGATTTTACGCCCATTCCCCGCCAACAATGCTTGCCAAGCGTGGGACCAAGCGGGTAGAAGGTCGCACTCGCGCGGGCGCTGATTTGGCAGGCGAACCCGCTGCACCGAGATGTCCAGTCATCCAGCTAAGCTGTTGATACCACGGGCGAATCTTGGGGAATGGTGTAACGGTAGCACAACAGACTCTGACTCTGTTTGTCTTGGTTCGAATCCAGGTTCCCCAGCCAATCTGCCTCGGTGGCGTGATCATCCTCTGAAATCCCGACGAGATTGCCGGCTGCAGCTGCCGGCGGAGGTCAGTCGTTTGTGTGCCATCACGGCATCGAGGGTGGATTAGCCCGGCGTAATCCACCATGGTCTCGCGCGCGTGGTCCGGCCCGTTGCAGTAGAGGTTTAAGTTGATGGACGAAATTCTCTATGCCCGTGAAGCGTCGATCGGCGTCGACGAGTTCATCGAGGTGCTGCGGCAGTCGGGCCTCGGCGAGCGGCGCCCGCTGGCGGATACCGACCGGATGGAGCGCATGATCGCCAATGCGAATCTGATCGTGACAGCGCGGAAGGCGGGCAAGCTGGTCGGCGTGTCGCGCGCGCTGACCGATTTCGCCTATTGCTGCTATCTGTCCGACCTTGCAGTCGATCGCGGGTACCAGGGACATGGCATCGGCAAGCGCCTGATCGCGGAGACGCGGCGCCTCGCCGGACCTGAATCGATGTGCCTGCTGTTGTCGGCGCCTGACTCGATCGGGTTCTACAAGACCATCGGCATGCCGCAGCCGGACAACGCGTTCCTCTACAAGCGGGAGCGATAGCGAACGGCTACGCTGCGCGGCGCTACTTGATCTTGTCGTAGACCGTCGCGAAGTCGGCGAGCGGCATCGGGATCGAGATGGTTTCCTTGCCGAGATTCTGGAACGACACCTTGAGCTGCTTGCCCGATTTCAGCTGGGTCAGGACATCGGCGGCGATCGGCGTATTGATGTAGCAGCCGCGCGCCTCGCAAGTTTGGATCGGCACGTCGACGGCCTTGCCGTCGTCGACCTGCAGCTTGGCGCCGACAGGCAGGTTCAATCCCAGTGGAAGCTGGATCAGCGCAACCGGCGTGCGGGTGTCGCCGGGAACGCGGATATTGACCAGCACGATGAGCTGGCCGGTCTTGGTCAGCACCGCGTTCTGCTCCATCGCGCATTCGAGCGGCGCATCGCGGCTGGCGCTGGTGCAGCGGACGATCCAGCCGGAATTGTTGGGGGCTGTTGCATCGCTCTGGGGAGCGGCGGGAGCAGCTGCCGGAGCGGGCGCGTTCTTGCTCTTGGCCGTCTGAGCGTGGCCGGAGTGGGCCATGCCGAACACGGTGAACAGGACGAAGAGCGACTTTGCGACAATCTTCACGATACCGGCTCCGAAATGAACATCTTTCGGATGTGCCGGGATGCCGGCAAAGTCAAGTCACTCGGCGGCCTCCTTGACCGATCCATGCTCGCCGTCGTCAGCGTCGTGGTCGGCGCGCGGCGAGCGGCCCCAGTTCGCAAACGCATTCGAGAGCTTGTCGAGATAGAGATAGACCACGGGCGTGGTGAACAGCGTCAGCGCCTGGCTGACGATCAGGCCGCCGACCATGGCGTAGCCGAGCGGCTGACGGATCTCGGCGCCGGTGCCGTGACCGAGCATCAGCGGCACGCCGCCGAGCAGCGCGGCCATCGTCGTCATCATGATCGGGCGGAAACGCAACAACGCGGCCTGGCGGATCGATTCCTCCGGCGTCTTGTGCTCGTCGCGCTCGGCGGCGATCGCGAAATCGACCATCATGATGCCGTTCTTCTTCACGATGCCGATCAGCAGGATGATGCCGATCAGCGCGATCAGGCTGAAGTCAAAACCCGCCGCCATCAGGATTGCGAGCGCGCCGACGCCGGCCGAGGGCAGCGTCGACAGGATCGTGATCGGGTGGATGTAGCTCTCGTAGAGAATGCCGAGGATCAGGTAGACCACGACGAGGGCGGCGAGGATCAAGAGCGGCACGGTGCCGAGCGACTGCTGGAACGCCTGCGCGGTGCCCTGGAAGCTGGAGTTCAGCGTTGGCGGTGCGCCGAGATCGGCCATTGCCCGCTGCACTGCCTCCGTGGCCTGGCCGAGCGCCACGCCTTGCGCCAGGTTGAACGAGATCGTGATCGCCGGGAACTGGCCCTGGTGGCTGATCGAGAGCGGCCGTACCGGCACGCTGGTCCAGGTCGCGAAGGTCGAGATCGGCACCTGTTCGCCGGTCAGCGGTGACTTGATGTAGATCTTGTTCAGCGTGTCGATCGCGCCCTGCAGCTCCGGCAATACCTCGAGGATCACGTGGTAGGTGTTGAGCTGGGTGAAATATTGCGTGACCTGCCGCTGTCCGAAGGCGTCATAGAGCGTGTCGTCGATCAGCTGCGGCTGGATGCCGTAGCGGGCGGCGGTGTCGCGGTTGATCTTGAGCTGCACCGTTGTGCCCTGCGTCTGCTGGTCGGTCGCGACATCGCGCAGCTCCGGCAGGGTCTGCATCTTGGCGAGGATTTTCGGCGCCCACTCGTTGAGCTCGTCAAGATTGGCGTCCTGCAGCGTGAATTCGAACTGCGTGCGCGTCGGCCGGCCGCCGAGCCGCACGTCCTGGGCCGCCTGCATGTAAAGCCGGGCGCCCTCGACCTTGTCGAACTGCGGACGCAGCCGCGCGATGATCTGCTGCGCGTTGGCGTCGCGATCCTTCAGCGGCTTCAGCGTGATGTACATCGCGCCGTTGTTGCCGGCGCGGCCGCTGCCGCCGATCGCCATCGCCACCGTCGCCACCGCGGGATCCTGCTGCACGATCTTGCCGAGTTCCTCCTGCTTCCGCTTCATGTCGGCGAAGGAGATGTCCTGGTTGGCTTCCGAGGTGGCGGTGATCAGGCCGACGTCCTGCTGCGGGAAGAAGCCCTTCGGGATCAGGACGAACAGGTAGATCGACAGCGCCAGCGTCCCGAAGAAGATCATCAGCGTCGTGAACTTCCAGCGCAAGGCGAGGTCGAGCACGCTCTGATAGCCGCGCAGCATGGCGTCGAAGCCGCGCTCGCTGAGCTGGTAGAAGCGGCCGTGTTTCTCGTCATTGTGGGCGCGCAGGAAGCGCGAGGCCATCATCGGCGTCAGGGTCAGCGACACGAACATCGAAACGAAGATGGTCATCGCCAGCACCACGGCGAATTCGCGGAACAGGCGCCCGATGATGCCGCCCATCAGGAGCAGCGGGATCAGCACCGCGACCAGCGAGATGCTGATCGAGACGATGGTGAAGCCGATTTCCTTGGAGCCCTTGAAGGCGGCCTCCATCGGCGAGTCGCCTTCCTCGATGTAGCGGGTGATGTTCTCGAGCATCACGATGGCGTCGTCGACCACGAAACCGACCGCAATGGTGAGTGCCATCAGCGACAGATTGTCGAGCGAATAGCCGACCGGCCACATCAGGGCGCACGCGCCCAGCAGCGCCAGCGGAACCGTGACGGTGGGAATGACCGTCGCCCAGAAGCTGCGTAGGAAAACGAAGATCACCATCACGACCAGGAAGATGGTCAGTAACAGCGTGAACTGGACGTCCTCGACCGCGGCGCGGATGGTGGTGGTTCTGTCGCTGATGAGCTCGATCTTGATCGCGGGCGGGATCGCGGCCACGAGGCGGGGCAGGGTCGCCTTGATCCGGTCCACGGTCTCGATGACGTTGGCGCCGGGCTGCTTGAAGATCACCAGGAAGACGCCGCGTTTGCCATTGGCCCAGGCCGCCTGCTTGGCGTCTTCGGGCCCGGTGACGGCCTGGCCGATGTCACGGATCCGCAGCGGCCCGCCATTGCGGTAGGCGATGATGACGTCGTTCCACGGGCTCGCCGTCAGCAGCTGGTCGTTGGCGTAGATGGTATAGGCGCGGGTGGCGCCGTCGATATTGCCCTTCGGACTGTCGACGGTCGCGATGTTGATCGCGGCGCGCACGTCCTCCAGCGACAGGCCCTTGGCGACGAGTTTCGCCGGGTCGACCTGGATGCGGATCGAGGGTTTCTGCTGGCCGCCGATGAAGACCTGGGCGACGCCCGAGAGCTGGCTGATCTGCTGGGCAAGCTGGGCGTCGACCGCGTCGCTGACGCTGGTCAGCGGCAGCGTCTCTGATGTCGCCGACAATAGCAGGATCGGCGCGTCGGCCGGGTTGACCTTGCGGTAGGTCGGGGGCGAGGGCAGGTTTTTGGGCAACTGGCCGCTGGCAGCGTTGATGGCGCCCTGGACGTCATTCGCGGCGCCGTCGATGTTGCGGTTGAGGTCGAACTGGATGGTGATCGACGCCGTGCCCAGATAGCTCGTCGAGGTCATCTGCGCGATGCCGGGGATCTGAGCGAACTGCCGCTCCAGCGGCTGCGCCACCGAGGAGGCCATCGTCTCGGGGCTGCCGCCGGGCAGGTTGGCGGTGATCTGGATGGTCGGAAAGTCCACCTGCGGCAGCGGTGCGACCGGAAGCAGCGGATAGGCGACGAGACCGACGAAGAGGATCCCCGCCATCAGCAGCGAGGTGCCGATGGGATAACGGATGAAAGGTGCCGAAATCCCGGCGCCGACGCTCATTCCTGCGCAACCTTCGACTGGGACGGATCCGAGCTCGCCACCGCCGTTGTCACCTGGGTTCCCGGCGAGACCTTGTACTGGCCCGCGGTGATCACCTGCTGTCCGGGCGACAGGCCCTCGTCGATCACCGACTTGCCGTCGATCGACTGGCTGACCTTGATCTTGCGAAGCTCGGCCTTGTTCTCCTGATTGACTGAATACGCGTAGAGGCCATCGGCGCCATGCTGCACCGCGTCATCGGGGACGACGGTGGCATCCTTCAAGGTTCTGACCAGAAGCCGCGTCGAAACCGACTGGCCCGGCCACAGCGCGTGGTCCTTGTTGTCGAACACCGCCTTGAGACGGATCGTTCCGCTGGTCGTGTCGACCTGGTTGTTGATGAGCGCCAGGGTTCCCGTGGATAGCACCCGCTTGCCGTCGGTGGTCAGGGCAATGGTCTTGGGCGGCGCCACGGCTAGCGCCGCCTTGATATCGGGCAGCTGGTCTTCCGGCGCGGTGAAGATCACAGTGATCGGTTCGATCTGGGTGATCGTGACAATGCCGGTCTGGGCCGAGGCATTGACGATGTTGCCGATATCGACCAGTCGGAGGCCGACAATGCCGTCGATCGGAGATTTGACGGTGGTGTAGTCCACCTGGGTCTGGGCATTGAAGATGGCGGCCTCGTCAGCCGAGATCTGGGCGGTCAGCTGCGCCACCGTGGAGCGCTGGGTGTCGAGCTGCTGGCGCGTCGCGAACTCGCCGAGCTTGGTGTAACGCTGCAGGTCCAGATTGGCGTTGGCGAGGTTTGCCTCGTCCTGCGCCTTCTTGGCCTTGGCTTGGTCAAGCGCGGCTTGATAGGGCCGGGGATCGATCGAGACCAGCGTGTCCCCGGCCTTGACGAACTGCCCCTCCTTGAACTCGAGCCTGATGATCTGGCCGTCGACCCGGCTGCGGACCTGGACGGTGTTGAAGCCCTGAACCGTGCCGAGACCGGTCAGGTAGACCGGGAAGTCGGTCTTCTGGACCGGTGCGATCTTGACCGGAACGGCCGGGCGTTGGGCTGAGCGCTTCTGCGCGGCTTCGATCGCCTGCTGGTTGCTCGTGTGTTTCTGCCAGCCGAAATAACCGGCGGCGCCGACCGCAGCGATCACCAAAACCCAACCGATGGTGCGTGACTTTGACATGCGGACTTTTGGGTTCGACGTAACAATAAAGGGTGATCGAAACGGTTCACAGAGCTTGCGGATATAATATGCGTGCACTTAATGTGTAAACACACCAAGGCTTGAGAATCCTAAACATTTGGAAAGGTTTAGGTCAGAAACGAGCAGAAACATTTCGTCTGGGAAACGCACCGAGGACCCCTATGTCGCTCGATCTCAAACGCCAGTTTATCGCGCAGCTCGTCGAGAGTTCCCGGCTGCTGCGCAATTATATCGATCATCGCGCCAAGGCGCGAGGCACCACGCGTGCGCAATGGATCGTGCTCTTCCGCCTGCGCGAGCAGGAGGGGCTGTCCCAGGTCGATCTCGCCGACGTCCTCGAATTGCAGCCGATCTCGCTGGTGCGGCTGCTCGACCGCCTCGTCGAGCATGGCCTGCTCGAACGGCGTCCCGATCCCAGGGATCGCCGTGCCAATCGCCTGTTCCTGACCAGGAGCGGGCGCCGCCTCGTCGACGACCTCGACAGTCTGCGCGACGCGATCGCCGGCGACGTGTTGCGCGACGTCTCGGACAAGCATGTCGAAAGCGGCCTCTCCACGCTTCGCGAGGTCAAGGATCGCATCAAGGCGCTCGGCGAGGAGGCGGAGCGCATCGCCGCGAAATAGCGCATCTCATCGTGCGCAGATTCCTTCGCTCCATCCATTCACCCGTTGCAGCGTGCGCGAGCCGGTTGAATTGTCGCGGGATGTCGTTCATATCGCGCAGCGACGATGCGAGAGGACGAGGGCTGCGATGGATGAGTTGAACGGGCGCATGATGGCATGCCAGATCCTGGTCACCGGATTGATCGCGCGCGTCGCCAACGAGCAGCGGGACCCGCTGCGCTTTCTCACCGACTTCCGCGACGAGATCAAAGCGGTCGTCAACGGGGTCAACATCGCCGGCCTCGAGAACAGCGACCGCGTGCGGCAGGTCGCGCAGCGGACGATCGACGAGCTGTTTTCGCTGATGAAGCCACCAAGCGCCGAGTGATCGGGGACGCATGCTTGCAAGCGGCGGTCAATGACGGGCGACACCGATTTAGAACGATTATTAGAACGCTTAAAAACTACAGTTTAGAACGATTTCAAACCGTAGATTAGAATCGCTTTGAATTGGGGCGATTCAAGCCAACTGTTGCGCTCGGCGCATTGACAAAAAAAGTCACGCTCGATAACCGAAAGAGACAGTTCGTCGCAGCTTCATTTCGCGAACGGGCTGACTTTTCTGGGGCAAGCAAGACATGAGCAATGTGAAGGCGCCGAGATCGCTGCGCTTCGATGCAGCGATCGGTTCGGCTGATGATACCGGTTATTCCGCCACGAAGGTCTCCGCAGTCGCGAGCCTGATCGCGGTGGCGTCGTTTTCGGGGGCCGAAGCGCAGCAATCCAACCTGCCGCCGGTGAATGTCGATGCCCCGGTCGCTCGCCCGCGGCCCGTGACGTCAAAGCCCACGGCGGACCAGGTCCGCGCCCGCAATGCGCTGCGCCGCGCCGCGCGACGCAACAACCAGCAGGCTCAACAGGCGCCGGTGCCGTTTCCCAACGCCGGCGGTCTTCCCGCTGACCGCGATCCCTATGCGGATCCTGCCGCGCCGTACAAGGGCGACCGTTTGCAGGCCTCCGGGAAATATCCCGAGCCGATCCTGAACACACCGAAATCGGTCACGGTGCTGAGCAAGGAAGTGCTCGAGGACAAGAACGCCACGACGCTGAAGGAGATCGGACGCTCGACCGCGGGCGTGACGCTCGGCTCGGGCGAGGGCGGCAACGCGTTCGGTGACCGCTTCTTCATCCGCGGCTTCGACGCGCGCAACGACGTCTTCATCGACGGCATCCGCGATCCCGCCGTCTCGATCCGCGAGAACTTCTTCACCGAGCAGATCGAGATTCTGCGCGGCCCCGGCTCGTCCTTTGCAGGCCGCGGCACCACCGGCGGCGCGATCAACATCGTCACCAAACAGGCGACGACGCAGAACAGCTTCTACAACATGGACACCACGTTCGGCACCGATCGCACCAAGCGCGTAACGCTCGACGTCAACCAGGTGATCAGCCCGACGCTGGCGATCCGCGCCGGCGGACTGTTCCAGGATGCCGGCGTCGCCGGCCGCAGCTATGTCACCGACGACCGCAACGGCGCGTTCGTCGCCGGCACGTGGAAGCCGGTCGACGCGGTGAAGATCACCGGAAACTACATCCACACCGAGCTGACCGGACTCCCGGATTTCGGCGTGCCTTATTATCGACCGAGCACCGCGAGCACGGCCGGCGGCCCGTTCCCGGATTTTGGCGTCAACCGCAACAATTGGTATGGTTTCGTCAACCGCGACTTCTTCAGGACCGGGCAGGACATCGGCACCATCAACGCCGAGGTGCAGATCACGCCGGACCTCGTGGTCAGCAACAAGATCCGGGAATCGCGCTCGACCCAAAACTACATCGGCACGCTGCCGGGAGCGCCGACGCTGGCCGCGGGCGCTCCGTTCACGGCGTATACGCTGAGCGCCAATCCGCAAAGCCGCTACCAGGTCACCGACGTGTTCGCCAACCAGACCGAGGCGACCTACAAGTCGGTCGACGGGCTCGGCTTCAAGCACACGACGACGGCCGGCGTCGAATACGACAACGAGCGGTCCTCGATCGACAGATATCTCGGCCTGAGCTCGGAAATAACGACCGGCACATCGGCTTTCACGGGAAGCGGATCGCTCTCCGGCGTCAGCGTGTTCAATCCGCAATACACCAACATTCCATTCCCGATTCCGTCGGGGCTGTCCGGGATGCCGACCAAGATCGGGATCGACACCACCAGCGGCTACATCATGGATACCGCGAACTACAATGACTTCGTGATCCTCAATGGTGGCATCCGCTACGACGACTACAAGATCAACACGTCGGGATATCTGACGTCGGGCAACAGGACCACATTCGGCAGTCAGTCGGCCGACTTCGGGATGCCGAACTTCAATCTCGGCCTCACGTTGAAGCCGTTGCCGAACGGCAGCGTCTATGCGGCCTATGCGACCTCGTCGAACCCTGTCGGCGCCGAGTTCGACGGTACCAGCACGGCGTATGGCGGCCTGTCTCCGGTGCTGAACGGCGGCAATACCCAGATCTTCGGGCCGGAAAAGAACAAGGCGATCGAAGTCGGCACCAAGTGGGAATTGTTCGATCGTCATCTGTTGGTGACGGCGGCGCTGTTCCAGACCGAGAAGGAAAATGCGCGTGAATCGCAGAACGTGAACAACGCGGCCGCGGCCGCGGCGCTCGGCTGCTCCTATCCGACCGGGACGACCGGCAACATCTCCTGCATCACCGCGGGCGCGGCCTACCGCATCCGCGGCATCGATCTGGGCGTTGGCGGCAAGATCACCGACAAATGGAGCGTGTTCGGCGGTCTCGTGCTGATGCAGTCGGCAGTGACGAGGTCGCTTGCGCCGCCGGCCAACACCATCCTGTACTCCAGCAATGTCGGACTGCCGCTCGCCAACGTCGCGCATCAGTCGTTCAGCATGCTGACCAAGTACCAGCTCACCGACATGTGGGAGCTCGGTGGGCAGGCTGTGTATCGCTCGAAGGTCTATGGTGGCACGCTGCTCGCGGCCAACCAGGGCACCTCGATCCCGAGCTACTGGCGCTTCGACGCCTTTGCCGAAGCAAAGATCGACAAGCACTGGACGATGAAGCTGTTCGTCAACAACATCTTCGACAAGCGCTACTACGACGCTCTGTACCAGAGCGCGGCGCCGTTCGTGCTCGAAGCGCCGGGGCGCGCCGCGTATCTGGTTGTTTCTGCGCGTTACTGACGGAGGCTTCGCGGCGACAGATGCTGGTCTGTGTTCCCAACGTATTGAGCAAGGCTGATGTGGCGGACTTCCGCCGCATCATGGCGCAAGCCGAATGGGAGGACGGTCGCTCGACCGCCGGCGCCGCGTCCGCGATGGTCAAGCTCAACGAGCAGCTGCCGCCCGACAGCGAGGTCGCGCGGCAGCTCGGCAACCGCATCCTGTCGGCGCTGTCGGCTAGCCCGCGCTTCATCTCGGCGGCGATCCCGCTTAAAATCTTTCCACCCTTGTTCAATCGTTATGTCGCCAGCGACGGCCATCATTTCGGCCTGCACGTCGACAATGCGATCCGCGGCGACCGCCTGACCGGCCTTCGCATCCGCACGGACCTGTCGGTCACGCTGTTTTTATCGGAGCCGGAGGACTACGACGGCGGCGAGCTCGTCATCGAAGACCTCTACGGATCCCATGAAATCAAGCTGCCGGCGGGCGATCTCGTGGTTTATCCTGCTTCCAGTTTGCATCTGGTCACGCCGGTCACGCGGGGAACGCGGGTTGCGTCTTTCTTCTGGCTTCAGAGCATGATACGGGACGATCAAGCTCGGAGCATGATCTTTGACCTCGACACCGCGATACAGGCGCTGGTGGAACGGCTCGGGCGTGACGATCCCGAAACGGTCAAATTGACGGGTATCTATCACAACCTCATCCGTCACTGGGCCGAAGTGTAACTGATGATGACATTCAAGTTCCCCGCTGCGTCTGCCATGATCGCCTCGCTGGCGATGCTGATGCTGGCCGCGCCGTCTTCGGCGCAGCAGCAAACGGCGCCTGTAGCGCAGCCCGCACCCGTGACCCGGCCTCAGCCCGCACCCGCGGCCCAGCCGGCGGCAGCCCAGCCTGCGCCGACTGCCCAAGCCGCGCCGGTGGCCGCCCAGCCGGCACCGCAGGCCCAGGCCGCGCCGGCCCCTGCCGCGGCGGCTCCGGCACCGACGGCGAACGAGGCGTCCCTGGCCGCGCCCGCGAGCGGCGACAGCAAGTCGCTGAAGTCGACCTCGACCGGCCTGCACGAATTGTCGCCGTGGAATATGTTCTTGAACGCCGACATCATCGTGAAGGCGGTGATGCTCGGTCTGGCATTCGCCTCGCTCGTGACCTGGACGGTGTTCATCGCCAAGATGGTCGAGCTGACGGTAGCGCAGCGCAAGCTGCGCGGCGCGCTGGCCAAGATCGCTGAATCGCGCTCGCTGGCCGAAGCGCAGTTCGCGCTCGGCGCCAAGGGCAGCGTGCTGTCGTCGTTCATCGCCGCTGCGATGCGCGAGGGGCGCCTGTCGGCGGGCATCTCGAGCGACAGCGGCATCAAGGAGCGCGCGGCTTCCAGCTTTTCCGAGATCGTGCGCGCGGAACAGCGGCGTATCCGGATCGGCATGGGCGTGCTTGCGACCATCGGCTCGACCTCGCCCTTCGTCGGCCTGTTCGGCACGGTCTGGGGCATCATGAACAGCTTCATCGGCATCTCGAAGTCGCAGACCACGAACCTCGCCGTGGTCGCGCCCGGCATCGCCGAAGCGCTGCTCGCCACCGCGATCGGCCTCGTCGCCGCCATTCCCGCCGTCATCATCTACAACCATTTTTCGCGCGTGACGAAGGGCTATCTCGAGCTCGTCAGCCGCGCCTCGGGCGCGGCGGGGCGGCTGCTCTCGCGCGATCTCGACCGCACCCATGGCGACGTTCCGCGCAACGCGCATGCGCGCGCCGCGGCGGCGGAGTAGGCGATGGCAGTCTCGATCTCCGAGAACGATGGCGACGACGATTTCGCGGAATCCCACGAGATCAATGTCACGCCGTTCATCGACGTGATGCTGGTGCTCCTGATCATCTTCATGGTGGCGGCGCCGCTCTCCACGGTCGACCTGCCGATCGATCTGCCGACGTCGAGCGCGGCGCCGCAGAAGAAGCCGGACAAGCCGACCTATCTGAGCATCAAGCCCGATCTGACGCTCGCGATCGGAGAGAACGCGGTGAAGCGCGTCGACCTGGTCAATTCGCTGGATGCCGTGCCCGACATGAGCCGGGACAAATACGTGTTCGTGCGGGCCGATCGGATGGTACCCTATGGCGAACTGATGGGCGTGATGGAGCTGCTGCGTGCCGGCGGCTACACGCACGTGAAGCTGGTCGCGCTCGAGGGCGTTCCAGGAGCGCCCGCGGCCGCGCCGGCTGATTCTGCCAAACCCTGACGGCGAACGCGATGTCCACCAACCCCGATCTCGACCTGCGGACCTCGAAGCGGCTCTGGGTGATCGCTGCCGTGACGGCGGTCGGGCTGCATCTGGGCGGTGCCGCGCTGGCGCTGACCAATTTGCGCGGCGACGACGGCGATGAGGGTCTCGGCGCCGCTGGCGCGGAATATGCCGTCGAGCTTGCCTCGGCGGATGTGCCCGACGATGCTGCACCGCCCGGCGCGCCGGCTGACGAGCAGCAGGCCGTGCAGGAAATGGCGCAGCAGAAGGCCGAGGTGAAGGACACCGACCTGCCTCAGGAAAAGCCCGTGGAGTCCGACGACCCCGATCGCATCGTGACGGAGGATACCGCGAAGAAGCAGAAGGAGGAGGAGGCCAAGGTCGCCAAGGTCGAGACCAATGCGCAGGAAGCGCAGCAAGCCTCGGAGTTGGCCGCGCCCACCAAGCTGGAGGACGCCCGTCAGTCGGAGACGACCAAGGCGCCCAATCCCGGCATCGGCAAGGACAAGCTGCTGCTGACCGCCAAATGGGGCAAGAAGATCAGCGCCTATCTCGACCTGCACAAGAAATTTCCCGAGAACGGCAAGGCCAAGGCAGCCAAGGTGAAGGTCGCACTTGTGCTGAATCGCCTTGGCAAGGTGTTGTCGGTTGCCGTGCTGGAATTGTCCGGAGATGCCGCCTTTGACGACGCGGCGATCTCGATGGTCCACCGGTCCGATCCGGTCCCGGCGCCGCCGGCTGACCTGACCGACGATCAGTTCTCCTTCAGCCTCGACGTCAATTACAACAAGCCGAAGAAGTAGCGAGCCGCGGCCGGCTGCGATCAGACCCTGGCGTCATTCCGGGGCGCGACACGTCGCGAACCCGGAATCCATTTATCCATTGAATGTGCCGCTGCTCAATTCCGGGTTCGTCGTTTCACGCGGCCCGGAATGACGTTGCCTCAGCTCTTCTTCACCAGCGGGCAGACGCTCTTCTCGAGCGGCAGCCAGGCTTCGTCCGCGGGGATGGTGGCGACCAGCTTGTAATAGTCCCACGGATATTTCGACTCGGACGGCTTCTTCACCTCGAACAGATAGGCCGGGTGGATCTTGCGGCCGTCGACGCGGATCGAGCCCTTGCCGAACAGGGGATCGTCGGTCGGTAGCTCCTTCATCTTGGCGACCACGGCGCGGCCGTCATGCGGATTGCCGCCGAGCGCTTCCAGCGCCTTGAAATAGTGGATCAGCGACGAATAGACGCCGGCCTGCACCATGGTCGGCGGGTTCTTCTTGAAGCGCTCCATGAAGCGCTTGGAGAAAGCACGGGTCTGGTCGTTCATGTCCCAGTAGAACGTCTCGGTGAAGTTCAGCCCCTGCGCGACGTTGAGGCCGAGCGCGTTGATGTCGGTGATGAACAGCAGCATGCCGGCAAGCCGCTGGCCGCCCGAGACGATGCCGAATTCCGCGGCCTGCTTGATCGCGTTGGTGGTGTCGCCGCCCGCGTTGGCGAGCCCGACGATCTTGGCCTTCGAGCTTTGCGCCTGCAGCAGGAAGGACGAGAAGTCGGCATTGTTGAGCGGGTGCTTAACGCCGCCGAGCACCTTGCCGCCGGTGGCGGTGACGACCGCGCCGGTATCACGCTCCAGCGCATGGCCGAAGGCATAATCCGCGGTGAGGAAGAACCAGCTATCGCCGCCCGCCTTGGTCAGCGCCTTGCCGGTGCCGTTGGCGAGCATGTAGGTGTCATAGACCCAGTGCACCGTGTTCGGCGAACACTGCGCGCCCGTGAGGTCGGACGAGGCGGAGCCCGAGTTCAGGTTGACGACATTCTTTTCCTTCGAAAGGTTGGCAATCGCGAGCCCGACATTGGAGGCTGCGAGATCGACGAACACGTCGACCTTCTCGACATCGATCCACTGCTTGCCGATGTTGACCGCGACATCGGGCTTGTTCTGATGATCGGCCGAGATCAGATCGATCTTCCAGCCCTTCGCCAGCAGCCCGGAATCCTCGATCGCCATCTGCGCCGCCACCGTCGAGCCGGGACCACCGATATCCTGATAGAGGCCGGACTGATCGCCGAGCGCGCCGACCTTGGCGACCTTGTCCATCGTCTGCGCCGACGCACCGCCGCAGAACGCAAAACTCGTGGTCATGACCAGGGCCGTCGTGACCGAGGCTGCAATGGAACGCTTCATCTTCCCTCCAGTATGATTTTGCTTTTTGAGTTCCGCATTATGCCCGGCATCGGGCGCATCGCCTAGGGCGCTGGCGTGATCGCTCGCGCGCGATATTCCACGCCACGGCGGTTGCGCAGCCGGTGACGCGCGACGGGATGCCGCGGCGTGCGGAGGTCGATCATCAAACGCGGATAGGGTGAAGCGCGGACGGCGCTATTTCCAGTAGTACCGGATCGCGACGTAGACCACGACGAGGCAGGCGAAGATCAGTGCCACCGGCATCGAACGCTTGGCGTTCGGGTCGGAGGTGCTCGCCTTCTTGGCGGGCAGGCGGCGGAACGTCGTGACGTTGCCATTGTCGGCGACGGGCTCGCGCGAGCGCGCCGGAACCTCCGGCGCTTTGCCGGCGCCGCCCATCTCGACATAATAGGTGCGGTACATCTCCTGGATGGTTGCCTCGCCGGCGTCGGCTTCGCTCATCTGTCCCAGCAGCTTGTTGTAAATGGCCAGGAAATTCTGGGCCTCGGGTGGAAGTGCGGACGCCCCGTTGAGCTTGGCCATCATGTTCCAGGTGGCAAAATCGGCGCGGGCGCGGGTGTCGGCGCGTCGCGCGATCAGCATATCGGCAGCTTTGACCACCATGGCCTCGAAGCGTTCCTGTCCTCAACGCGCGACCCGGAAAAATGGCTACCGGTTTTTCGATCGGGTCGTGCGCAGATCAAGGCTATGTGTTTCCGGTAATGAGGAGAAGGGCGTTGATTACATAGCCGGTCAGAGTTCGCAGTATCGTTGAAATAACATCAAGATTTAGGCCGACCTGCTGGCCGATCACCGGCAGCAGGATCAACAGCCCGATCAGGATCAGCATGCCGTAGGGCTCCAGCCGGGCGAGCGGGATCGCCAGCGGCCGCGGCAACAGCCCGACTGCGACCCGGCCGCCGTCCAGCGGCGGGATCGGCATCATGTTGAAGATCGCGAGCACGATGTTGATCAGGAAGGCGTTTTTCAGGTTGTCCGCGGTCCATTTTGCGGCATCGGCGGGCACCAGGGGCAGGGCATGGAAGGCGAGGGCCGCGGCCAGCGCCAGCAGGATGTTGGTGACGGGCCCAGCCAGCGCCACCCAGACCATGTCGAGCCTGGGGTTGTTCAGCTTGCGGAAGTTCACCGGCACCGGCTTGGCATAGCCGAACAGGAATGGCGAATGCGCGAATAGCAGCATCGCGGGCAGGATCAGGGTGCCGAACGGATCGATATGCCGAAGCGGGTTGAAGCTGACGCGGCCGAGCTGCGAGGCCGTATTGTCCCCGAGCCGGTCCGCGACGAAGGCGTGCGCGGCCTCATGAAAGGTGATCGCAATGACCACCGGCAATACCCAGACGGAGATGTCATAGAGGGAGATGTTCAATGGCGTGCCGCCTCGGGTTCGCTGGGACCGGACCTCAGGCTAGCACGGATTCGCTGAAGGCCTTGCTGGCGAGCGTTGCCGCAGGTCAGCGCATGTCGGGGGCGACCGCGTGCGCCAGCGGCGGCTGGGTGGTCGCGATCCAGATGCCGACAAAAACGGTGACGATGCCGGCCGCCAGATTCCAGCGCAGCGGTTCGTTCAGCAGCCAGGCCCCGACCAGCGATGCCGTGACCGGATTGACCGTCACCGAAATCGCGACGCGCGTCGGCGTCGTCCGCTCCAGCGCGAAGGCCCAGAGATAGAAGGTCAGCGCTGCGCCGAAGGCGCCCAGATAGAGGGCGCCGAACCATTGCGGCGCGCCGAAATCGGCAACCGGCGCAAAACTGCCGCGCAGCAGCGACGCTGTTATGAGGACAACAGACCCGGCCGCCATCGCGAGCGTGGTGAAGGGGATCGGGCCGGAGCGGCGGATATAGGGTTTTGACCAGATGCTGTAGAGCGCCATGCACAGCGCGGCTGCGACCATCAAGAGGTCGCCGCGCCAGGCGTCGGGTGGCGCCGTGGCGAGGCCGGAGAGCAGCGCCATCGAGACGCCGAGGATGGTGATCAGGACGCCTGCGGTTTTGCGTGCGGTGAGCGCTTCGGCGCCCAGCGCTGCGCCGACCAGCATGGTCAGCAGCGGCAGTGTCGACAGAGCCAGCGCGCCGCGCGCGGCGGTCGTGAAGATCAGCGACGCGTTGAACAGGATCGGAAACAGCGCGAAGAACAGCAGGCCGAGGCCGGCAACGCCGAGCCAGTCGTGCCGCGTCGGCCAGCTCCGGTGTTGCAGCAGTGCCGGCGGCAGCAGCAGCAGGACGCCGATGCCGAAGCGGAACGCGCCGATCGCCAGCGGGTCGATGGCGCCGACCAGAAACCGCGTCGCCCCGATCGAAGTGCCGCCGAGCGCGCTCGATGCCACCGCCGCCAACACCCCCCAGATCTCGCCCATTCCGTTCGCCCCTTGGTTTTGCTTGCACAATCTAGGGATGGGGACATAATCAGGGAATGGAATAGATTTGATCAACTAAATCACAGATCGTTATGAACGCGCCCATCATGGACCCGGATCTTCTGCAGGCCTTTGTCGCGGTGGCGGAGCATCGCTCCTTCACCCGCGCGGCCTCGGCGCTGAACCGGACCCAATCCGCCGTCAGCATGCAGGTGAAGCGGCTAGAAGAGCGGCTGCAGGCCGAACTGTTTCACCGCAGCACGTCAAGTGTCGACCTGAGTGCGGCAGGCGAGGGATTGCTCGGCTATGCCCGCCGCATCCTGAGCCTCAACGCGGAGGCGGTCGGCCGGGTGCGCGCGCACGGCACGGATGGGCGGGTTCGCCTCGGCGTGATGGACGACTATGGGACGATGATCGTCCCGCCGCTGCTCAAGGACTTCATCGCCGGCTATCCGCTGATCCATGTCGAGATGGAGACGGGGCTGACGTCGACAATGACCGATCGGCTCGGCGAAGCCTATGACCTCGTGATCGCGATGCACCCTGAGGGACGCGGCGAGGGCGAGTTGCTGCGCACCGAGCCGGCGGTGTGGGCCGCGAGCGCCGCGCATCGCGTCGAGGAGCTCGATCCGCTGCCGGTCGCGCTCTATCCGCAGGGCTGCTTGTTCCGGAGCTGGGCGATGCAGGCGCTGGACCAGGCGAACCGGCCGTGGCGGCTCGCCTATGTCAGCCACGGCCTGTCCGCGGTCGAGGCGATCGCGGCGCAGGGCCTCGCCGTGACCGTGGTCAAGTCGGGGACGTTTCCGCCGACGCTGCGTCGGCTGACCGCGCGCGACGGCATGCCGCAGCTGCCGCGGGCCGAGATACGGCTACATCGCGCGCAAAACCTGTCGCACGCGGCGTCACTCCTGGCCGATCATCTCGTCGCGGCGCTGCGGCAGCCGGCGAGGCGAGCGGCGAGCTAATAGGTCGCGCGTCCACCGGAGATGTCGAACACCGCGCCGGTCGAGAACGCGCAATCCTCGGATGCGAGCCAGGCCACCATCGCGGCGAGCTCTTCCACCAGCACGAAGCGTCCCTTCGGAATCTTCGACAGCATGAAGTCGATATGCTGCTGCGTCATCTGGTCGAAGATCGCGGTCTTCGCCGCTGCCGGCGTCACCGCGTTGACGAGAATGTCGTGCGCGGCGAGCTCCTTGCCGAGCGATTTCGTCAGCGCGATCAGTCCGGCCTTGGACGCCGAATAGTGCGCCGCGTTCGGATTGCCTTCCTTGCCGGCGATCGAGGCGATGTTCACGATGCGCCCGTATTTCCGCTCGAGCATCGCCGGCACGATGGCCTTGCAGACGATGAAGGGGCCGTCGAGGTTGATGCGCAGCACCTTGCGCCATTCCTCGAGATCAGTCTCCCAGACCGGCTTGTTGACGCCGGCGATGCCGGCATTGTTGACGAGAATGTCGATCTTGCCAAACGCGCGCAGCGTTTGATCACGCGCGGCGTCGACCGCGTCGGGATTGGTGACGTCGGTCTTGATCGCGATCACGTTCTCGCCGATCGCCCGCGCGGTCTTCTCGGCCAGCGGCTCGTCGAAATCCCAGATCGCGACCTTGGCGCCTGACGCGACAAAGCGCTCGGTGATGGCGCGGCCAAAGCCCTGCGCGCCGCCCGTGACGACGGCGACGCGGCCGTTGAGATCGATCTTGTTCATTGCTTTGTCCTTTGACGTTTTCCTCAGATGCTGCCGCGGCGGAAGTCGGCTCCCTCGCTCCGCTGTTGCGGGGAGAGGAGTGGGGTGAGGGGTTGTCTCCACATGCGTTGGCGGAGATGTCGTGCCTTGCCCCTCACCGGGATTGCTTCGCAATCCGACCTCTCCTCGCAGAAGAGCGGGGAGAGGTTAGAGTTAAAGCGTCCAGCCGCCGTCGATCACGTGGGCGACGCCTGTCGTGAACGAGCTTTCGTCGCTGGCAAGATAGACGGCGAGCGCGGCGATTTCCTCGGCGGTGCCGAGCCGGCCCATCGGCTGGCGCGCAACGAACATCTCGCGTCCCTGAGGGCCGGCAGCCGCCGCACGCTCAAGCATCGAAGGCGTCTCGATGGTGCCGGGGCAGATGCAGTTGCAGCGGATGCCCCTGGCGATGAAGTCGGCCGCGACCGAGCGCGTCAGTGCCGCGACCGCGGCCTTGGTGGCGCTATAGACGTAGCGGTTCGGCGCCGCCTTCACCGCGCCGGCGGCGGAGGCGATGTTGACGATGGCGCCGCCGCCCTGCGCCAGCATGCCGGGCAGGAAAGCGCGCGTGGTGCGGTGCATCGACTTGACGTTGAGGTCGAACGAGAAATCGAAGTCCTCCTCCGAACATTCCAGGATGGTGCCGTGGTGCACGAAGCCCGCCGCGTTGAGCAGAATGTCGATCTTGCCGACGCGTTTTGCCATTGCCTCGACGGCTGCGGTGTCGCGCACGTCGAGCTTCGCAACCTCGGCGACGCCTTCCTGCTTGAGCAGCGCAAGTTTGCCTTCGTCGATATCGGTCGCGAACACGGTCGCGCCCTCGCGGGCAAAGGCCAGCGCGCAGGCGCGGCCGATGCCGACGGCCGCTGCGGTTACGAATGCGCGTTTGCCCTTCAGGCGGTCTGACATGCGTTTCTTCCTTCTTTGGCGATTTGGCGTGTCATGCGCGGGCTTGACCCGCGCATCCATCTTCCGAGGAACGATGGCTTGCCGGGTCGCGCCCGGCAATGACGGTTTGCGGCCTAGTGATTATCCCGGGCCACGCCAAACGTGCCGGCGACGTTCTGATAGCGCGTGGCAAGCTCCATGCAGGCGCCCGTCGACTGCTGGCCGACGGTGTTGCGGTAGATCTCCTGCCACGGCGTCTGGTTCGGCGGATGCTTGAAGCCGCCATTGGCCCTGAGCTCGGCATGGCGCTTCTTCAGCTCCTCGTCCGAGATCATGATGTTGGCGCTGCCCTTGTTGAGGTCGATACGCACCTTGTCTCCGGTCTTCAGGATCGCAAGACCGCCGTTGGCGGCGGCTTCCGGCGAAGCATTGAGGATGGAGGGCGAGCCCGAGGTGCCGGACTGGCGGCCGTCGCCGATGCAGGGCAGGGACAGGATGCCGCGTTTGATCAGCGCCGCCGGCGGCTGCATGTTCACGACTTCGGCGCCGCCGGGATAGCCGATCGGGCCGGTGCCGCGGATGAACAGCACGCAGCGCTCGTCGATGTCGAGCGAGGGATCGTCGATCCGCGCGTGATAGTCCTCCGGACCCTCGAACACGATGGCGCGGCCCTCGAAGGCGTTGAGATCCTTCGGGTTGCTGAGATAGCGGTCGCGGAATTCCTTGGAGATCACGGAGGTCTTCATGATCGCGGAATCGAACAAATTGCCCTTCAGCACCAGGAAGCCGGCGTCCTTCACCAGCGGCTTGTCGTAAGTCCAGATCACGTCGTTGTCGGGCTCCGGCGCATTCTTGCAGTTCTCGCCGATGCCGCGGCCGTTGACCGTGACCGCGTCCTCATGGATGCGCTTGTGCTTCATCAATTCGCGCACCACCGAGGGCACGCCGCCGGCGCGGTGATATTCCTCGCCGAGGTAGAAGCCGGCCGGCTGCATGTTCACCAGCAGCGGGACGTCATGGCCGTATTTCTGCCAGTCCTCGATCGAGAGCTCGACGCCGATGTGGCGGGCCAGCGCGTTGATGTGGATCGGCGCGTTGGTCGAGCCGCCGATGGCCGAGTTGATCACGATGCAGTTCTCGAACGCCTTGCGGGTCAGGATGTCCGAGGGCTTCAGGTCCTCCCAGACCATCTCGACGATGCGTTTTCCGGTCTCGTAGGCGATCTGGCCGCGCTCGCGATAGGGGGCGGGGATCGCCGCGCAGCCCGGCAGCGAGAAGCCGAGCGCTTCGGCAAGCCCGTTCATGGTCGAGGCGGTGCCCATCGTGTTGCAATGGCCGACCGAGGGCGCCGAGGAGGCCACGATCTCCATGAACTCTTCATAGTCGATCTCGCCGGCCGCGAGCCGCTCGCGCGATTTCCATACGATGGTGCCGGAGCCGGTGCGCTCGCCATTGTGCCAGCCGTTCAGCATCGGGCCGCCCGACAGCACGATCGCGGGCAGGTTCACGGTGGCCGCCGCCATCATGCAGGCGGGCGTGGTCTTGTCGCAGCCGGTGGTGAGCACGACGCCGTCGAGCGGATAGCCGTAGAGGACCTCGACCAGGCCGAGATAGGCGAGGTTGCGGTCGAGCGCCGCGGTCGGGCGCTTGCCGGTCTCCTGGATCGGGTGGGTCGGGAATTCCATCGCGATGCCGCCGGCTTCGCGGATGCCCTCGCGGACGCGATGGGCGAGCTCGATGTGGTGGCGGTTGCAGGGAGAGAGGTCGTTGCCGGTCTGGGCGATGCCGATGATCGGCTTGCCCGACTGCAACTCGGCACGGGTGAGGCCGTAGTTCAGGTACCGCTCCATGTAGAGCGCGGTCATGCCCGGGTTGTGCGGGTTGTTGAACCATTCCTGCGAGCGAAGCCTGCGGCCCTTGCCCTTGCTGGTCGCGCCTGCGGCGTCGTGCCCGTTGGTGGGGGATTTTGTCATTGATTTCTCCCGCAATGCAAACTGGTGGGCCCATTCAAGGGCTCTGGTTCAACGTCGTTTCTACCTTGCGCAAATCGTCGTGCATTACAAACCCGACCGATCACGCACAGGTGTTTCGTGTGATGGATTGGACCTTAGTTGAAGGGTCTTGGTTGCGCTATCATTTTATCATTTTTCGCGTCCCTTATGACGGGCAGCTGCCGGGCGACGTCAATTGCGTCGCGCCGAGCTTTGCCGTTCCATGACACTGAAGCCGAGATCGACGACGGGTTCGGCGGGCCGGCGCCCTTCCAGCGTCTCGATAACCATCACGGCAGCGTTTCTGCCCATTTCGTATCGATTGGTGCGCACGCTGCTCAAGGTCGGCTCGCTCGAGGCCATGAATTCGAGGTCGTTGAAGCCGACGATCGCGATCTGCCCGGGCACTGCGATCTCCCGGCGCCGGCATTCGAACAGCACGCCGAGCGCGAGGTCGTCATTGGCGCAGAACACCGCATCGATGTCGGGCTCCTTGGCGAGCAGGTCGGCAAACAGCGTCCCGCCGAGCGTGACCGAGGTTGGGATCGCCGTTGTCACAATAAGCTGTGGATCGAACAGCCCAGTGTCGGTCATCGCGGAGCGATAACCGTCGAGCCGGCGCTGCACCCGCGGATCCATCCGCGCGCCGAGGAATCCGATCCGCCGGTAGCCTTGCGCGAGCAGGTGGGCGATGGCCGCTTTTGCGGCGTCAAAATGCGAGAATCCGATCATCATGTCGATCGGGGAGGGACCGACCTCCATGATTTGGACGATCGGACAATCGACCGTCTCCATGATGCGGCGGGAATCGGCGGTCTGGTTGATGCCGGTAATGATCAGCCCGGCGGGCTTCTGTGCCAGAAACAGACGCAGCAGGCGCTCTTCCTGCAGGATGCTGTAGCGGGTGTTGGCGAGCTGAATGCTGTAGCGGCTGCCGTCGAGCGCATCATAGATGCCGCGAAGCACGTCGGAGAACACGTTGTTGGTCAGCGACGGGATCAGGACACCGATCACCTCGGTGCGCTGCGACGCAAGCGCGCGTGCCGCGAGATTGGGCACGTAGCCGAGCTCTTTTGCCGCACTTTCGACCCGCGCGCGCTTGCCGGCCGAAAGTGCTTCCGGATTCCTGAAGAACCGTGAGGCCGTAATCGGACTGACACCGGCGAGCTTCGCGACTTCGGCGAGCCGGATCTTGCCTGGCGTGATGCGCTTTCGGGCCATTTGCCGCTCATATCACGACGTTCGTCGCAGACAAACTGATATTGACAGCGCTACCAAGCGATTGCTAATCGAACGATTGCCAAAACCGGATAAACTGCGGACAATAACGCCAGTCCAACAGCGCCGCGCACCCAGCGCGGCCGGAACAAAACAGAGCGGTGGCGGCACTCGTCGTACGTCGTCGGGAACTTGAGGGAGGGAAGTGGATGTCGTCTGTGCAAATCCGCGACGTGCGGAAATCGTTCGGCAATTTTGAAGTCCTGCACGGCGTGACGATTCCGATCGAGGACGGCCAGTTCGTCGTCCTGGTTGGCCCCTCCGGCTGCGGCAAGTCGACGCTTCTGCGCATGCTCGCCGGGCTCGAGAACATCACCTCCGGCACGATCTCGATCGGCGACCGCGTCGTCAACAATGTCCAGCCCAAGGAGCGGGACATTGCGATGGTGTTCCAGAACTACGCGCTCTATCCGCACATGACGGTGGCCGAGAACATGGGCTTCTCGCTGAAGCTGCGCGGCGCCAAGCCCGAAGAGATCTCGACCGGCGTCAAGCGCGCCGCCGAGATCCTCGCGCTGTCGCCGCTGCTCGACCGCTACCCGCGCCAGCTTTCCGGCGGCCAGCGCCAGCGCGTCGCCATGGGCCGCGCCATCGTGCGCGATCCGCAGGTCTTCCTGTTCGACGAGCCGCTGTCGAACCTGGATGCCAAGCTGCGCGTCGCCATGCGCACCGAGATCAAGGAGCTGCACCAGCGGCTGAAGACGACGACCGTCTACGTCACCCACGACCAGATCGAGGCCATGACCATGGCCGACAAGATCGTCGTCATGCATGACGGCATCGTCGAGCAGATGGGCACGCCGCTCGAGCTCTACGACAAGCCCGACAACCAGTTTGTCGCCGGCTTCATCGGCTCGCCCGCGATGAACTTCCTCAAGGGCAATGTGAAGGTGAACGGCGCCGCCTATTTCGAGGGACCGAACGGCGTCAAGCTGCCGCTCAAGACCGCACCGGCGGGCTCGGACGGCCGGCCCGCGGTCTACGGCGTGCGGCCGGAGCATTTCACCATCGCCGATGACGGCGCCGAGGCAGAGATCATCGTGGTCGAGCCGACCGGCTCGGAGACGCAGGTGTTCGCCAAGGTCGGCGGCGAGCAGGTCGTCGCGGTCTTCCGCGAGCGTCACCAGTTCAACCCGGGCGACAAGGTGCGGCTGAAGCCCGACCCGTCACTGGTTCATCTGTTCGACAATTCGACGGGGAAACGACTGAACAGCTGACGGACCGATCGATCTTAATGGCCGACCAACAGGCCAGATCAAAAACAATAAAAACACAATCATAGGGAGAAGGACGATGCACGATTTTACTCGCCGCTCGCTACTTCAAGGCGGAACGGCACTGGCTGCGACCGGCATGCTGACCGGGCCGGCACTGTTCGACTTCGCCAAGGCCTGGGCGCAGAGCGCGCCCTGGAAGGCCGAGCCCGGCGCCAAGCTCACCGTGATGCGCTGGAAGCGCTTCGTGCCGCAGGAAGACGATGCGTTCAACGCGATGGTGGCGGCGTTCAAGGCTGCGACCGGCACCGAGATGAACGTGTTCAGCGAATCCTTCGAGGACGTGCAGCCGAAGGCCTCGGTTGCGGCCAATACCGGCTCCGGGCTCGATCTCGCCTGGGGCCTGCACACGCTGCCGCAGCTCTTCCCCACCAAAGTGCTGAAGATGAACGACGTCGCCGATTATCTCGGCCAGAAGTATGGCGGCTGGACCGATGCGGCCGCCAAGACCTGCAAGCAGGGCAACGACTGGCTCGGCATTCCCGTCGCGACCGTCGGCGGCTATTTGACCTACCGCAAGTCGGCGGTTGAGAAGGCCGGCTTCAAGCAGGTGCCGTCCGACTTCCCGGCCTATCTCGAACTGTGCAAGGCGCTGAAGAAGAACAACACGCCGGCCGGATTCGCGCTTGGCCATGCCACCGGCGACGCCAATGCCTGGGTGCACAACATCCTCTGGGGCCACAATGCCTGGACCGTCGACAAGGACGACAAGGTCATCATCAACTCGCCGGAGACGATGAAGGCGCTGGAATATGCCAAGGCGCTGTCGGAGACCTTCATTCCGGGTGTCGCATCCTGGAACAACTCCTCCAACAACAAGGCGTTCCTGTCTGGCGAACTATTCCTGACCTCGAACGGCATCTCGATCTACATCGCCGCCAAGGACGACCCGAGCAAGAAGGAGCTCGCGGACGATATCGACCACGCGCTCTGGCCGGTCGGTCCGGTCGGCAAGCCGACCGAACTGCAGCTCGCTCTGCCGATCCTCGCCTTCAACTTCACCAAATATCCGAACGCGGCGAAGGCCTTCGTCGCCTTCATGCTGGAGAAGGAGAACTACGAGAAGTGGCTGGATGGCGCGCAGGGCTACCTGACCCAGACCTTGAACGCCTACAACTCGGCTCCGGTGTGGACCGCCGATCCGAAGAACGCGGTGTTCGGCCAGGCCTCGAAGCGCGCGCTGCCGGCGTCCGGTATCGGCACGGTCGGCGAGAAGGCGGCGACCGCAATCGCCGATTTCATCGTCGTCGACATGTTCGCCAACTACTGCACCGGCGCCAAGGATACGAAGGGCGCGATGGCGGATGCCGAGCGCCAGCTGAAGCGCATCTATCGCTGATGTGATGGCCGCGGGCGGCGGAGCGCCGCCGCCCGCGTCATCATTGGAATGCCATCATTGGAATATTGCGTAGTCATGCTCAATCCGTTGAGCAATCGGGACATCGCCTATGGCTGACATCGCCCTTGCGCCGCGACGTGCGAAAACCGAAATCCGCGAAGCGACCGCCTGGGATCAGCTCCGCCATAACAAGAACTGGCTCGGCTTCTGGTTCATGGTGCCGGCCATGGCGTTCCTGATCTTCTTCCTGGCCTATCCGCTCGGGCTCGGCATCTGGCTGTCGTTCACGGACACGCGCATCGGCAGGGTCGGGCAGTTCATCGCCACCGAGAACTACGAGTGGCTCTGGGACGACTCCATCTTCTGGCTGTCGGTGTTCAATACGCTGCTCTACACCTTCGTCGCCAGTGCCTTCAAATTCGCGATCGGACTCTATCTCGCGCTGCTGCTCAACGAGCACATGCCCTTCAAGGCGATGCTGCGCGCGATGGTGCTCATCCCCTTCATCGTTCCGACCGTGCTCTCGGCACTCGCCTTCTGGTGGATCTTCGACTCGCAATTCTCGATCATTTCCTGGTCGCTGAAGCACCTTGGCCTGATCACCCAGAACATCAATTTCCTCGGCGATACCACCTGGGCCCGGATCTGCGTGATCTTCGCCAATATCTGGCGCGGCGTGCCGTTCGTTGCGATCACGCTGCTCGCGGGCCTGCAGACCGTCTCGCCCTCGCTCTATGAAGCGGCAACACTCGACGGCGCCACGGTGGCAGAATTTCCGCTACATCACCTATCCGCTGCTGACGCCGATCATCGCCGTCGTGATGACCTTCTCCGTGCTCTTCACCTTCACCGACTTCCAGCTGATCTGGGCGATGACCCGTGGCGGTCCCGTCAATGCCACCCATTTGATGGCAACCCTGTCCTATCAGCGCGCGATCATCGCCGGGCAGCTGGGCGAGGGGGCCGCGATCTCCAGCGCCATGATCCCGTTCCTGCTCGCCGCGATCATGGTGTCCTGGTTCGGCCTGCAGCGTCGCAAGTGGCAGCAGGGAGAAAGCAATGACTGATCTTCCTGCCTCGAAAGTCGATCTCAAGGCCGTCATATCGGCGCCGTCGCGCGTCGACAACAGCGAGGGCATGAGCTACCTGCAGTCGGTGCCACGCAGGCTCGTGACGCTCTATCTGCCGCTCACGATCATCGTCGTCGTTCTGCTGTTCCCGTTCTACTGGATGGCGCTGACGTCGGTGAAGCCCGACGAGCAGCTGCTCGATCTCGACAAGTACAATCCGTTCTGGACCTGGAATCCGACGTTCAAGCACTTCCACAAGCTGCTGTTCGAGAGCTACTATCCGCATTGGCTCTGGAACACGATGTACGTGGCGATCTGCGCCACGGTGCTCTCGATCGTCGCATCGGTGTTCGCGGCCTACGCCATCGTGCGGCTGCGCTACAAGGGCGCCAATCTCGTCGGGGGGCTGATCTTCCTCGCCTATCTCGTGCCGCCGTCGATCCTGTTCATTCCGCTCGCCACCGTCGTGTATCAGTACGGCCTCTTCGACTCGCCGCTGGCGCTGATCCTGACCTATCCGACGATCCTGATCCCGTTCTCGACCTGGCTGTTGATGGGCTATTTCAAGACCATCCCCTTCGAGCTCGAGGAGTGCGCCCTGATCGACGGGGCGAGCCGCTGGCAGATCCTGATCAAGATCGTGGTGCCGCTCGCGATTCCCGGCCTGATCTCGGCCTTCATCTTCTGCTTCACGCTATGCTGGAACGAGTTCATCTATGCGTTGACCTTCCTGCAGTCGACCAGCAACAAGACGGTGCCGGTCGCGATCGTCAACGAGTTCGTGGACGGTGACATCTACCGCTGGGGGTCGCTGATGGCCGGGGCGCTATGCGGCTCGCTGCCGCTGGTTATTCTTTACGCGTTCTTCGTAGAGCATTATGTCTCGGCGATGACGGGTGCCGTGAAGGAATGAGCGCGCAAGGCCCGCAGCTGAATTCGAACAAGACAAGAAAAGGAGTAGGCTCTTGCACATTCTGGTTCTGGGCGCCGCCGGCATGGTCGGCCGCAAACTGACCAAGCGTCTCTTGCGCGAGGGCCGCCTCGGCAAGCAGGAGATCACCCGGATGACGCTGCAGGACGTGGTCGCGCCGGCCAAGCCTGCGAACGCCTCGATCCCCGTCAATGTGGTCGCATCCGATTTCGCCGATGCCGGGGCCGCGGCGCCACTGATCGCCGGCCGCCCCGACGTGATCTTCCATCTCGCCGCGATCGTCTCGGGCGAAGCCGAGCTCGATTTCGACAAGGGCTACCGCATCAACCTCGACGGCACGCGGATGCTGCTCGATGCGATCAGGCTCGTCGGCGGCGGCTACAAGCCGCGCGTCGTCTTCACGTCCTCGATCGCGGTGTTCGGTGCCCCGTTTCCGGATGCGATCGGCGACGAGTTCTTCCACACCCCGCTGCTCAGCTACGGCACCCAGAAGGCGATCGGCGAACTCCTGATCAACGATTACACCCGCAAGGGCCTGCTCGACGGGATATCGATCCGCCTGCCGACCATCTGTATCCGGCCGGGCCTGCCCAACAAGGCGGCATCGGGCTTCTTCTCCAACATCATGCGCGAGCCGCTTGCCGGCAAGGAAGCGATCCTGCCGGTGTCCGAGGACGTCCGCCACTGGCACGCCACGCCGCGCTCGGCCGTCGGCTTCCTGCTTCACGCTGGCACCATGGATCTTAATGCGATGGGGCCGCGGCGCAATCTCAGCATGCCCGGGATGTCCGTCACCGTCGGCGAGCAGATCGCGTCGCTAGAGCGCGTCGCCGGCAAGAACGTTACCGCGCGGATCAAGCGGGTGCCTGATCCGACCATCATCAGCATCGTCTCGGGCTGGCCGCGCGATTTCGCCACCGACCGCGCGCTGAAGCTTGGCTTCACCACGGCCGAGAAGACTTTCGACGATATCATCCGCATTCACATCGAAGACGAGCTCGGCGGCAATTTCGTCGCCTGAGAGCGGGCTAAAGCATGATCCGGAAAAATGCGAAGCGGTTTTCCCTCGCGACAAACGCGGAACGCGTTTGCGCGGAGATCATGCTCAGACAAGGGGCTAAGGCGCGATGATGATTCAACCAAGCTTCATCGCGCTCTAGCGCGGCGCTCGAGATGACCAGAGTTGCCAGCATCGGCGAATGCATGATCGAGCTGCGCCAGGCCCCTGGCGGCCAGCTCGGCGGGCTGTATTCGCGCTCCTATGGTGGCGACACGCTCAACACCGCGGTCTATCTGTCCCGGCTCGGCATCCACGTCGATTACTTCACGGCGCTCGGCGATGATGCCCTGAGCGATGAGATGATCGCGGGCTGGGCGAGCGAAGGCATCGGGACCAAGCATGTCGTGCGATCGGCGGGCAAGCTGCCCGGCCTCTACCTGATCCAGACCGACGACAAGGGCGAGCGGCGCTTCTTCCACTGGCGTGACAGCGCCGCCGCCCGCGACCTGATGGATCTGCCCGAAACGGAAGACATCCTGAACTCACTCGCGACCTATGACGTCGTCTATCTCTCGGCGATCACGCTCTCGATCCTGCGCGAGGATGGGCGGGAGCGATTGCTGGCGGCGCTGAAGCGTGCGCGGCTGCTGGGGACGCGGTTCGCGTTCGACACCAATTTCCGCGCCCGCGGCTGGCCGGACCTGAACATCGCGCGGAAGGCCTTCAGCAGCGCGTTCGAGACGGCCGATATCGTGCTTGCCTCGACCGAGGATCTGGCGCCGCTTTATCCCGGCGAGAGCAACACGGCGCTGCTGGCGGGTATCTCGAGCCCCGAGGTGGTGCTGAAGCTCGCCGAGCCGGCCTGCATCGTGCGCTCGGCCGGCGGAACGCGCGAGGTGAAGGCGGAGCAGCTTACCAAGCCGGTCGTCGATACCACCGCGGCAGGCGACAGCTTTGCCGCCGCCTATCTCGCCGCCCGGCTCGGCGGCGCCGAGCCCGAGGAGGCGGCGCGCGCCGGCCATCGGCTGGCCGGGGTCGTGGTGTGCTATCCCGGCGCGATCATTCCGCGCTACGCCATGCCGCCGAAAAAGGCGCTTCGTCTCCCACCATCCCGCAAGGCCTCGCAATGACAACAACATCGAAGCAGGACCAGATCGCCGAGCTGATCCGCCAGGCCACCGTGATCCCGGTGCTGACCATCGAGCGGCTCGAGGACGCGGTGCCGCTTGCGAAGGCGCTGGTCGCCGGAGGCGTGCGGACGCTCGAGGTGACGCTGCGGACGGCGGTCGCGGTCGACGCGGCTAGGGCCATCATCGCCGGTGTGCCGGAGGCGATCGTCGGGATCGGCACGATCCTTAATGGTGACGACCTGGCGCGCGCCGAGGCGCTGGGCGCCAAATTCGGCATCAGCCCGGGTGCGACGCCCGAGCTGTTGACGGCGGCAGCCGCAAGCCGGCTGCCGTTCGCGCCGGGCATTGCCACGGCCTCCGAGCTGATGATGGCGCTGTCCTACGGCTTCGACGTCGCAAAATTCTTCCCGGCCGAGCAGGCCGGGGGCATCAAGGCACTGCGGGCTCTGGCCGGACCATTTCCGCAGGTCAGGGTGTGCCCGACCGGCGGGGTCAGTGAGGCCAATGCGGCGACCTGGCTCGCCGAGCCGAATGTACTGGCGGTCGGCGGTTCCTGGCTGTGCCCGGCGGCCGATATCCGCGCCGGCAATTGGGCCGGCATAACGGCCATGTGCGCGACGGCGATGAAAACGCTGAAAGCCGCCTGAAGATACGCTACATAACCCTCCGAACAGGAACAGGGAGATACAGCCATGACCGCCAGCATCGTGGGTTGGGCGCACACGCCATTCGGAAAATTCGACGCGGAGACCGTCGAGGGTCTCGTGGTCAAGGTCGCCAACGAGGCGCTGGCTGACGCCGGCATCGCCGCGTCCGACGTCGACGAGATCGTGCTCGGCCATTTCAACGCCGGCTTCTCCCCGCAGGATTTTACCGCCTCGCTGGTGCTCCAGGCCGACCCGAAGCTGCGCTTCAAGCCGGCGACCCGCGTCGAGAACGCCTGCGCCACCGGCTCCGCCGCCGTTCACCAGGGCCTGCGCGCGATTGCCGCAGGGGCCGCCAAGATCGTGCTGGTCGTCGGCGTCGAGCAGATGACGCGCACCCCTAGCGCCGAGATCGGCAAGAACCTGCTCAAGGCGTCCTACCTGCCCGAGGACGGCGACACCGTCGGCGGCTTCGCCGGCGTGTTCGGCAAGATCGCCAGCTCCTATTTCCAGAAATACGGCGACCAGTCCGATGCGCTGGCGCTGATCGCGGCCAAGAACCACAAGAACGGCGTCGCCAATCCCTTCGCCCAGATGCGCAAGGACTTTGGCTTCGACTTCTGCCGCGCCGAGAGCGAGAAGAACCCTTACGTTGCTGGCCCCTTGAAGCGCACCGACTGCTCGCTGGTCTCCGATGGCGCCGCGGCGCTGGTGCTGGCCGATGCCGAGACTGCCAAGGGCATGAGCAAGTCGATCGGCTTCCGCGCCACCGCGCACGCCCAGGACTTCCTGCCGATGAGCAAGCGCGACATCCTCCAGTTCGAGGGCTGCACGGTCGCCTGGCAGCGCGCCCTTGAAAAGGCCGGCGTGACGCTGTCCGATCTCTCCTTCGTCGAGACCCATGACTGCTTCACGGTCGCCGAGCTGATCGAGTACGAAGCGATGGGCCTGACGCCGAAGGGGCAGGGTGCCCGCGCCATCAAGGAAGGCTGGACGCTCAAGGACGGCAAGCTGCCGATCAATCCCTCCGGCGGCCTGAAAGCCAAGGGCCATCCGATCGGCGCCACCGGCGTCTCGATGCATGTGATGACCGCGATGCAGCTCGCGGGGCAGGCCCCCGAGGGCATGCAGCTCAAGAACGCCAAGCTCGGCGGCATTTTCAACATGGGCGGGGCTGCGGTCGCCAACTATGTCTCCATCCTGGAGCCGGCGAAGTAGCTTGAACATTGCCGAATGGCTGGCGGCGACGGCACGGGCGCGTCCCGACGCGCCGGCGCTGCTGACCGGTTTCGATCTCGACGCCGACTACGCCACCTTTGCCCGCCGCGCCGCCTCGATCGGGGCGGCGCTGGCGCGTGATCACGGCATTGCCGCGGGCGACCGCATCGCGCTGTTTGCGTCGAACTGCACGCAGTATCTCGAATGCCTCTACGGCATCTGGTGGATCGGCGCCGCCGCGATCCCGATCAACGCCAAGCTGCACGGCCGCGAGGCGGCGTGGATCTGCGGCAATGGCGGCGCCAAGCTCGCCTTCGTCTCCGATGACACGATCGGTGCGTTGAACGAGGCGAAGGACGACTGCCCCGCCGGCATGACCACGCTGTCGGTCGACAGCGACGCTTACAAGACGATGCGAGGCGGCGAGGGGCCACCTGCGCCGCTGCCGCGCGAGAGCAACGATCTCGCCTGGCTGTTCTACACATCGGGCACCACCGGCCGTCCCAAGGGCGTGATGCTCAGCCACGGCAATCTGGTCGCGATGTCGCTGTGCTATCTCGCCGACGTCGATCCGGCGACGCCGCAGGATGCCTCGCTCTATGCCGCGCCGATCTCGCATGGCGCCGGCCTCTACAATTTCCCGCACGTCCGGATGGGCGGTCGCCACGTCGTGCCGGAGTCCGGCGGCTTCGATCCGGATGAGGTGCTCAACCTCGGCCGCCAGCTCGACAATGTCGTGATGTTCGCGGCCCCGACGATGGTGCGCCGCCTGGTCGATGCCGCGAAGAAGCGCGGCGAGAACGGCGAGGGGCTGCGCACCATCGTCTATGGCGGCGGTCCGATGTACACGGCCGACATCACCGATGCGATGGCGACGATGGGCCAGCGCTTCGTGCAGATCTACGGCCAGGGCGAGTCGCCGATGACCATCACGGCGCTGTCGCGCGGCTGGCACGCCCAAAGCGATCATCCGCGCTATCTCGAACGGCTGGCTTCGGTCGGGCTGGCGCAGAGCGTCGTCACCGTGCGCATCACCGACAAGGACGGCAACCCGCTGCCTGCCGGGGAGACCGGCGAGATCGAGGTCAAGGGCGCGACCGTGATGCTCGGCTACTGGAACAATCCGAAGGCCAACGCCGAGACATTGAAGGACGGCTGGCTGCGCACCGGCGATGTCGGCCGGCTCGATGCCGACGGCTTCCTCACGCTGTCGGACCGCTCCAAGGACGTAATCATCTCCGGCGGCACCAACATCTATCCGCGCGAGGTCGAGGAAGCCCTGCTGACCCATCCCGATGTCCGCGAGGTCTCGGCCATCGGCGTGCCGGATCCGGAGTGGGGCGAGATCGTTGTCGCCTGCGTCGTGCTCGCGGACGGCGCCGCCGCCGACGACGGCAAGCTCGACGCGCATTGCCTTGCCTCGATCGCCCGCTTCAAGCGGCCCAAGCGCTATGTCTATCTCGGTGCACTGCCGAAGAACAATTATGGCAAAGTGCTGAAGACCGCGCTGCGGGAGATGCTGGCCAAAGGCATGGGCTAAATCGCGGCGAGGCTGGGTTGAATCGAAAACATCGAAAACAACCCCATGCACAGTAGGGATTGGGGTCGCTAAAGCGGTTAAGGGATAGGCCGCCGCCTCCCGCCGCGCTAAGCTGCCTGTGCTTGTCACCGGGAGAACGGACCATGGGAATCGAGACGTCTCTGTCGCTGTCGGAAGTGAACGATCGCATCGCGATCCTCCGGGACAATATCAGGCAGCTGATCGAGCAGGCCGCAGGCGCAGCCGGCGCCGAAGTCGAGGAGCGCATCGCCGAGCGGCTCGAGCAGCAGAATGCGGAACTGGAAAAGCTCCTGAAGGCGCGCGAGGTGATGACGGGGCAGTAGCCGGCATAAGGGCGGCGGTGAATCCACTTCGTTTTGCCCACCTTGCGTTCCGCCGCACGGAAGCGGCCCGGCCGCAGCCATGCATACGCCCATACGCCCGGCGCAGCTTGATCTCTTTGAAAAGCTCCCGTTACTAGCTCCATAACCACGACATCCGGGAGCGAACGATGGGGCCGCTGAAGGGCATCAAGGTCATCGACATGACCACCGTGCTGATGGGTCCTTATGCGACCCAGATGCTCGGCGATTACGGGGCTGATGTCATCAAGGTGGAATCGCTGGATGGCGACGTCACCCGGCTGATCGGCCCGATGCGACACGCCGGCATGGGCCCGGTGTTTCTCAACACCAACCGCAGCAAGCGCTCGATCTGCCTCGACCTGAAAAAGCCCGCCGGCCGCGAGGCCGTGCTGCGGCTCATCCTGAAGGACGCCGATGTCCTGGTCTACAACGTCCGCCCGCAGGCCATGGCGCGGCTTCAGCTCGGTTATGACGTCGTTTCCAAGGTCAACCCTCGTCTGGTCTATGCCGGCGTGTTCGGTTTCGGTCAGGACGGGCCCTATGCCGCGAAGCCCGCTTATGACGATCTGATCCAGGGCGCCACTGCGCTGCCGTCGCTGATGGCGCAGACCGGCGACGGCGTACCGCGCTACGTGCCGAATGCGCTGGTCGACCGCATCGTCGGCCTCACCGCCGTCGGGGCGATCTGCGCCAGCCTCGTGCACCGCGACCGCACCGGCCGTGGCCAGCGCGTCGACATCCCGATGTTCGAGACCATGGCCGGCTTCGTCATGGGCGATCACATGGGCGGGCTCACCTTCGAGCCGCCGCTCGACAAGGGCGGCTATGCCCGCCACCTCTCGCGCGACCGCAGGCCGTACAAGACCTCGGACGGCTATCTCAGCGTCATCGTCTACAACGACAAGCAGTGGGAGAATTTCTTCAAGGCCACGGGGCGCGACGATCTGCGCGCCGATCCCAAATTCGCGACGTTCGCCGGCCGCGCCGCCAACATCGATGTGGTCTACGCCGAACTTGCGCGCATCTTGCAGACCAAGACGACGGCCGAGTGGAACGAGATCCTCGAAAAGGCCGACGTGCCGGTGATGCCGATGCACGATCTCGAAAGCCTGCTGGAGGACCCTCATATGGTCGCGACCGGCGTCTTCCCCGTGGTCGATCACCCGACCGAGGGCCGGATCCGCAGCATGACGCCGTCGGCACGGTGGTCGGAGACCAAGGTCGAGCCGAGCCGGCTGGCGCCGCGGCTCGGCGAGCACAGCGCGGAGATTTTGCAGGAGGCAGGTTTCTCCACCGAGGAGATCGCGGCGATGGTGCGCGACGGCGCGGCCAAAGCGGTGCAGGCATAGGAGCACGACAGATGGATTTCGCACTCTCCGCCAACCAGGAATCGATCCGCGATGCCGTCGCCAAGATCTGCTCGCGCTTCGACGAGGCCTACTGGCTGAAGAAGGACAAGGAGGGCGGCTATCCGTCCGACTTCCACCGCGCACTGGCGGACGCCGGCTGGCTCGGTATCTGCGTGCCGGAAGAATATGGCGGCTCCGGGCTCGGCATCACCGAAGCCGCGGTCATGATGCGAACCATCGCGGAGTCGGGGGCCGGCATGTCCGGCGCCTCCGCGGTGCACATCAACGTGTTCGGGCTCAATCCCGTCGTCGTGTTCGGCACCAGGAAGAACAGCGCAGGCGCATGCTGCCGCCGATGGTCGAGGGCCGCGAGAAGGCCTGCTTTGCCGTGACCGAGCCCAATACCGGTCTCAACACCACGCAGCTCAAGACCCGTGCGGTCGCCAAGAACGACCGCTACATCGTCAACGGCCAGAAGGTGTGGATCTCGACCGCGCAGGTCGCACACAAGATCCTGCTGCTGGCGCGCACCACGCCGCTGGAAGAGGTGCGCTCGCCCACCCACGGCCTCAGCCTGTTCTACACCGATTTCGACCGCAACAGGATCAAGGTCCACGAGATCGAGAAGATGGGCCGCAAGATCGTCGACTCCAACGAGCTGTTCTTCGAGAATTTCGAGATCCCGGTCGAAGACCGCATCGGCGAGGAAGGCCGCGGCTTCGAATACATCCTGCATGGCATGAATCCGGAACGCATCCTGATCGCGGCCGAAGCCGTCGGCCTCGGCCAGATCGCGCTGAAGCGGGCGTCGGAATACGCCAAGGGCCGCATCGTGTTCAATCGGCCGATCGGCATGAACCAGGCGATTCAGCATCCGCTGGCGAAGTGCTGGATGGAACTGGAGGCTGCCTGGCTGATGGTGCTGCGCGCCGGCTGGCAGTATGACCAGAACCTGCCCTGCGGCCCCGCGGCCAACTCCGCAAAATATCTCGCGGCGGAAGCCGGCTTCCGCGCCTGCGAGCAGGCGGTCATGACCCATGGCGGCTTCGGCTATGCCAAGGAATATCACGTCGAGCGCTACTTGCGCGAAGTGCTGATCCCGCGCATCGCGCCGGTCAGCCCGCAGCTGATCCTCAGCTTCATCGGCGAGAAGGTGCTCGGCCTTCCGAAGTCGTATTGATGATAGGAAGTTCCCACGGCGTCATTCCGGGGCGATGCGAAGCATCGAGCCCGGAATCTCGAGATTCCGGGTCTGGTCCTTCGGACCATCCCGGAATGACGATGGAGAAGGTAGAGACACGATGAGCTTCATCACCGGCGTCGGCCTCACGCCGTTCGGCAAGCACGAAGACTCGTCCTCGCTCGACCTGATGAGCAAGGCCGCCCAGGCCGCGCTCGACGATGCCGGGCTGAAACGCTCGGACATCGACGGCATCCTCTGCGGCTACTCTACCGTCTCCCCGCACATCATGCTCGCCACCGTCTTTGCCGAGCATTTCGGGATCCGTCCGTCTTACGCCCATGCCGTGCAGGTCGGTGGCGCCACGGGACTGGCGATGACGATGCTCGCGCATCACCTGGTCGACGCCGGTGTTGCAAAACACGTGCTCGTCGTCGCCGGCGAGAACCGCCTCACCGGACAGAGCCGCGATGCCTCGATCCAGGCGCTGGCGCAGGTCGGCCATCCCGACTACGAGGTGCCGCTCGGCCCGACCATTCCCGCCTATTACGGCCTCGTCGCGAACCGCTACATGCACGAATACGGCCTCACGCAGGAAGACCTTGCCGAGTTCGCGGTGCTGATGCGCAAGCACGCGCTGACGCATCCCGGCGCGCAATTCCACGAGCCGATCACTGTTGCCGACGTGATGGCCTCCAAGCCGGTAGCGATGCCGCTCAAGCTGCTCGACTGCTGCCCGGTCTCCGACGGCGGCGCGGCGTTCGTCATCAGCCGCGAGCGGACAGGGAGCGGGGGTGCGCATCCGCGGCTGCGCCCAGGCGCATACCCATCAGCATGTCACGGCCGCGCCTGGCCTCAGCGAGCTCGGTGCCGAGATCTCCATCGCGCGCGCCAGGCAGGCGACAGGCCTTGCCATCTCCGACGTGCGTTACGCCGCGATCTACGACAGCTTCACCATCACGCTCGCGATGCTGCTGGAAGACCTCGGCCTTGCCGGCCGCGGCGAGGCGGCCGCGCGCGTCCGCGCCGGCCATTTCGGCCGCGACGGTGCCATGCCGCTCAACACCCATGGCGGTCTGCTCAGCTATGGCCATTGCGGCGTCGGCGGCGCCATGGCGCATCTGGTCGAGGCGCATTTGCAGATGACGGGCCGGGCGACGAATCGGCAGGTGCGCGATGCCTCGATCGCGCTGCTGCACGGCGACGGCGGCGTGCTGTCGTCCCACGTGAGCATGTTCCTGGAGCGCGTGCGATGAGCGGACGGATCGTGGACTGGACCAAGGGCACTGAAGCCATCGTCTACCAGACCTGCAAGGGCTGCGGCGCGCGGCAATATTTCCGCCGCAGCTTTTGCGCCGCATGCGGTTCGCCGGATCTTGCCGAGCGTCGCGCGAGCGGGGCAGGGACGGTGTATGCGACCTCGCTGGTCTGCCGCGCCGCGACGCCGGAGACGCGGGCGCACGTGCCATACAATATCGTGCTTGTCGATGCCGACGAGGGCTTTCGCATGATGGCCCATGGCGACAACAACCTCGCCATCGGTGACAAGGTCGCGGCGCGCTTCACGCAATTCGCGGGGAGATTGGTTCCGTATTTCGCAAAGACGAAATGAGGGGCTGAACGATCCAGTCAGAACGCGAGACCAGGCTGAACAGGTTCGCTCTTGCCCCTCATAGTTTGCGGATACTAGTGCCAATAAAAGATGCTGGCGATGACGAGCATCGCCGTCACCGCCAGCATATGCGCAAGCGCTCCCGAGGCCGCCCCCTTGGTGGCTTCCTTCATGCCGTTCTCTCCCTAGACTTGGGCGTGACTCGTCGTTGCGCAAATTGCGCGCAAGACGGCCGGATTTTTTACTCGGAACACCCCGCGTCGAGTATTCGCTTTTGACGAGTCCCCACTCAGCGAATATCGACTGTGACAGCGTTGTCTGGGAATGCGGCGGCAATTTGACTCGCGCGTGTTGCTCCTGCGACAGCGGCCCGTACGGAGCGTTTTCGAGCGAAGTGGATACCGGTTCGCGTGAAGAAAACGCGTCAAAACAAGAATCCAGAGCCCCGTTCCGATTTCATCGGAACGGAAAAGACTCTAGTGTTTCGGAACCCGACAGAAACGACAGCAAGATCAAGGTTAGGAAATGGCCCGTATCGACTACTCCGATCCCGCGAAGGCAAACCCGCGGACCCGCGAGATCCTCGACAAGAACCGCAACGCCAACATCTTTCGCATGATGGCGCATTCGCCAAGCTACTTTGAGCAGTATTGCCGGCTCGGCGGCGCGATCAGGCACAAGGGCGAGCTAGATCCGATCGTGCGCGAGCTCGCGATCACCCGCACCGGAATCTTGTGCGAGGCCCCGTATGAGATCGTCGCGCACAAGCGGATCGGCAAGAATGTGGGCGTCACCGACGAGCAGAACGAGGCGCTCGAGAATTGGCAGGCGGCGTCCTGCTTCAATGAGGTGCAGCGCGCCGCGCTCGCCTTTACCGACGAGGTCGTGAAGCTGAAGAAGCCGACGGACGCGACGTTCAAGGCGATCGCGTCGAAGCTGACGCCGGCCGCTCTGGTCGAATTGCAGCTCTCGGTCGGCTTCTACATCATGACCTCGAAATTCCTGGAGACCTTCGAGATCGACATGCAGCCGGTGACGGAAGTGGTGAGCTGAGCGGATCGCGTCGCGGAGTCCTTCGCCTCTCCCCGCCTGCGGGGAGAGGCCGGAGCGCATGCAGCGAAGCGGAATGCGGTCCGGGTGAGGGGGAATCTCCGCGAAGTCTGACTCGAAGTTATTTTGCGGATGCAGCCCCTCACCCCAACCCTCTCCCCGCGAAGGGCGGGGAGAGGGTGAAGAATTAGCCCGACGTCAGCAGATCGACCTTGGCATTCGCCACGATCAGCCGATCGGCGAGGATCTGCGCGAGGTTGCGCATGATCCGCTCGCCGGCGCGCGGGTGCTGCTCGCGGAAGCGTTCGAAATCCCTGATCGCGACCTCATAGGCGGTCGCCGACATGTCAGCGAGCACGTCCGCGGAGCGTGTCGGCTCCAGGAGCGCCATCTCGCCGAAAGCCATGCCGGCAGTCAGCGTCGCGAGCCGGATGCCGTCCGGCAGGGTGACGTGGACCACGCCGCTGCGCAGGAAGAACAGCGAGGTGGCCTCACCGCCCGCGGCGATGACCTTTTCATTCTGCTGGTAGGTCCGGACCGTGCAGAGCGCGGTGAGATCGGCGATCTCGGCTTCGCTCAATCCGGCGAGCAGCGGCTGCTCGGCGAGCTCGGTTGTCTCGTGAAAATCGATCGAGCCACCGTACCGATACACGATCTGGTCTTCGGCCCATTCGATCGCGGTGTCGAGCAGGTAGAAATCCCTGATATTGCCGAGCCGCCTGGTCCACTCGCTGATCGTGGCCCATTCGCGCGAGGTCCGCTTGATGCCGGACAGGATCACGGTGACGCCGAGCTCGGCGAGCTCCTGGAAGGCCTCGGCCACCAGCCTTGCGCCGGCGCGGGTCGTCGCGGTGACGCGGCGCAGGTCGAAGATCACGAATTCCGGCCGCGGGCTGCCGGCGAGGCGGCGCGAGACATAGTCGACATTGGAGAGCGACAGGGTGCCGACCAGCTCGATCACGCGAACTTCCTGGAAGTGCCTTGCCAGGATCTCGCGCTCCTGCGGGCGGCGCACGCGGCGCGACGGGCTCTTGCCGATGTCGTAGTCGGCGATGACGGCGTTGCGCGCATCGTCGCTGCGGTTGAGCATGTGCAGGTCGTAATGCGAGGACAGCGCCTCGCACACCTTGATGCCGCGCACGCTGTTGCCGTGCTTGTCGAGGCGAGGCGAATAGCTGCCGAGGCCGAGACGCGCGGGGAGGGCGGCCAGGATGCCGCCGCCGACCCCGCTCTTGGCGGGAATGCCGACGCGGTAGATCCACTCGCCGGCATAGTCGTACATGCCCGACGACGTCATCACCGACAGCGTGCGCGCGATCGCGTAAGCGCTGAGCACCTGCTCGCCCGTCACGGGATTAATGCCGCGATTGGCGAGCGTCGCCGCCATCACCGCGATGTCCCGCGCGGTGACCAGCACGGCGCATTGCCGGAAATAGACGTCGAGCACCGCAGGCACATTCTCGGTGATCACGCTGTTGGTGCGCAGGAGATAACCGATCGCCCGGTTGCGGTCGCCGGTGGCGCTCTCGGAGGCGTAGACCGCCTCGTCGACATCGAGCTCACGCCCGGCGAAGCGGCCGAGTGCCTGGCGGATAAACTCGAACGCGCCGTCGCCCTTGTCGGCGTAGATCAGCCCGGTGCAGGCGATCGCGCCGGCATTGACCATCGGGTTGAACGGATGGTTCTCGGAATTGAGCCGGATCGAGTTGAAGGGATCGCCCGAGGGCTCGACGCCGATCGCGCTCTCGACCGTGCCGGCACCGAGCAGATCCAGCGCCAGTGCGAACACGAAGGGCTTCGACATCGACTGGATGGTGAAGGGTACCCGGCTGTCGCCGACCTCATAGACATGGCCGTCCAGGGTCGCCAGGCTGATGCCAAAATAGGCAGGGTCGGCCTTGCCGAGCTCGGGAATGTAGTCGGCCACCGCGCCGGTGGCCTCCGGCAGGAAGTCTGCGTGACAAGTGTGCAGAAACCGCAGCAGCGGCGGCTTCGAGCTGGACCAGGCCGTGGTGGTGGCGGTGACGGGAGGAGGCGATCGTTTCATCGCCTCCTGTTGTGCATCGCAATCAGGGCGCGCGCAACTGGTTCGGAACCAGCGCCTGACGGCGGACCAGCAGCAACGCGATCAGCACCGTCGGGGCGAGGATCGCGACCCCCAGCAGCGATACCTGCATCTGCGACAGCGGCATGATCCCGCCGCCGGGGGTCGCCACCACGAAGCCGCCGATCACGAGCAGCACGCGAATGGGCCATTCGAGCGCGCCGGCACCGCGGAGATCGCCGACGAAGGGCTGGTAGCCCTGGATGCCGCCGCAGATGAACAGCGTGCCGAAGGCGGCGAGCCCCATCAGGCCGAGGCCGGCGAGATAGGGGCTCGGCCCTTGCAGCACCAGCGCCGGATTGAGCACGAAGAAGAACGGCAGGAAATAGATGATGCTGCCGACCCACATCGATTCCCAGCCCGTCTTCATCGCCGGTGAACCTGCAATGCCTGCGGCCGCGAACGAGGCGATCGCAACCGGCGGGGTGATCGACGACAACATGCCCCAGTAGAAGATGAACATGTGCACCGCCATGCGGTTGAGACCGAGCTTCTCCAGCGCCGGCGCGACCAGGATGGCGAGGAAGATGTAGCAGGCGGTCGTCGTCAGCCCGAGGCCGAGAATGAGGCTGGTGAGCGCGCACATGCCGAGCAGCAGGAAGGGATTGTCGCCGGCGATATGCAGGAGGTCGTTGGCGAGGCTCGAGACGACGCCGGTCATCGAGAAGGCGCCGATCAGCAGGCCGCAGCCGGCGAGGATGCCGACGAGCTCCACGAAGGTGCGTCCGTTCACCTCGAGGAATCTGCCGATCGTCGCCAACGTCCAGCGCGTGTCCTTGGAGAAGAGCTGGTTGAGGACCAGCAGCAGCGCGGTCGCATAGAACGGCGCGTGGCTCTCGCGCTTGAAGTAGAGCAGCATCACGATCAGGAGCGCGATGACGAAGACGTAGTACCAGCCGTCCTTGATCGTATCCATGATCCGCGGCAGTTCGGCGCGCGGAATGCCCTGCAGCTTGTGGCGGGCCGCATAGGCGTCGACCTGCATGAACAGGCCGATATAGTACAGCACGGCGGGGATGATGGCGGCGATTGCGACGTCGGCGTAGCTGACATTGAGGAACTGCGCGATCACGAAGGCGGTGGCGCCCATCACCGGCGGTGCCAGCACCGCGCCGGTGGAGGCGCAGGCCTCGATCGCGGCGGCATAGGAGGCGCGAAAGCCGCTCTTCTTCATCACGGGGATTGTCATGGTGCCGGCGGTCAGCACGTTGGAGATGATCGAGCCCGACATCATGCCGAGCAGGCCGCTGGCAAAGATGCAGACTTTTGCCGCACCGCCGCGGAACGTGCCGCACAACGCGAAGGCGAGGTTGATGAAGAACTTGCCGGCCCCCGTCATCATCAGTGCGGTGCCGAACACGAGGAAGCCGATCACGGTGTCGGCAAAGGCCTGAATGGGAATGCCGAGCAGGCTCTCGCCCGACAGCACGTGATAGGCGGTCGCCTGCTCCAGGGTCGATTGCGTGCCGCGGAACGGCCCGAGCCAGCCGGCTTCCGCAAACAGCGGATAGACCGTGAAGGGCAGGACGCTCAGCAGCAGACTCCAGCCGCCGGTGCGGCGCAGCGCCTCCATCAGCATCGCCCACATCACGAGGCCGGCAATGATGACGTTCCTGGGGGCGCCGTCGGACTCCCAGCCGTATTGCGCCGCCTTGCGAACGTTCAGCATCAGCCAGATCGAGGCAGCGAAGGTCGCGACGGCGAGCGCGAGATCATACCAGGGAATGCGGTTCAGCGGCGCACGCTCCGATCCGGGGAAAGATCAGGAAGGTGAAGGGCAGCATCAAGGCGATCAGGAGATAGAAATACTCCGTGTTGAGCTGGGTGTAGCCGATGAAGAAGCGCAGCGAGAATTGCTGATTGATGCAGAGCAGGATGGTTGCCGCGGTCGCGGCCACCAGCATCCAGCGCCAGGCGCCGCGCAGGGTGCGCACGCGCGTGACCTCCGCCTCCTGCAGATTGTCGAGACCGGCATGCGGATCTTCAAACTCGATTCTTTTCGCAGGCGCAGCCGCGGCGTTCTCGGGCATTACGCATCCCCCAATGTTGTCCGTTTTGCCCATAACCTAGAGCATGATCCGGAAAAGTGCGAAGCGGTTTTCCGGAAGCACCATGCTCAAACGGGCTGAAGCGCGATGACGATTAACCCGATCTCATCGCGCGTTGGCGGGTCTCACTCAAAGCCGTTGGGCATATTGGCTTTCGCAAGCGCGGCGGCGCGCGCCTTCATCCAGCCATCGAGGAAGGCCTTGTCGTCCGACGGCGGGTTCGACTTGCCGTAATCCGTCCAGGCGGCGGCGAGCACCTCCTGGCGCTTGTAAAGCGCGTTGTTGTGCGCCTCCTGTTCGTCGCTCCAGTGGCCGGTTTCCTTGAGCGCCTTCACCGCTCCGGGATGCACGGGAACGACCCAGTTCTTGGTCTGCCGGTCGGCGCCGAGCCCGGCGGCGCCGGGCGCGGAGTCCTTATAAGCGTCGTAGTGCACGATCATCGCCTTGGTCATCGCATAGACCTGATCGGCCGGTTGCGACGCGTAGGCGACGAAGATCGGATAGGGATAGTTGCCGAGCTCGACCGGTTTCTCCGGCGAGATGCCGGCGCCGCAGGTCGCAAGCTGCGGGAAGAAGAACGAGCCGACCTTCTGCATCCGCGCCCAGCCTTCCTTGTCCTTGGCGGGCAGCGGCGGCCAGATCAGTCCGCGCGGCGAGGTCTCGGCCTCCTTGGCGGGACCGGTGATGGTGGTGCCAAAGGCGGCATCGACGTCGTTGTTGATCAGCCCTTTCCACATTGCGCCGTAGCTGGCGAACTCGACGACCTTGACGTCCTTCTGGGTGAGGCCGCCGAACGCGAGCATCGCGAGCGAGTTCTGGTTCAGCGCCGGCGAGCCGACCACGAAGCCGACGCGCTTGCCGCGAAGGTCCTTCATTTCCTTGACGCCGGCATCGGCCGCCACGCCGAGCGCGCCGCAATTGCAGTCGACGGTCGAGAGCAGGGTCTGCAGCGGTTGCGGCCCCCATTCCTTCGAGCCGAATTCGAACACACCTTCTTGCGCGAAGTAGGTGCCTGAGCCCATCGCCGAGGAAGCCGCGCGCTTGGCGCGCAGCGGCGCCAGGCGGGCGACGTCGTTGCCTGCGGGGAGCACGCGCACGTCGGTGCCGTACTTGTCCTTCATCATCTTGCCGACGCCGACGGCGATGTTGAATCCGGCCGTGCCGGTGTCATAGGCCGTGAACGTCAATGTCGCCGGCAGCTTGATGTCCTCGGCCGAGGCGGGCAGGGCAGCGAAGATCGAAATGCCGGCAAGTGCGGCAGGCGCGAGCGCCATCAGCCGATGGATCATAATTCCTCCCTTTGTTTCGCTGTGCGAAACTTTTCCGGGCGGGATGATTGCATCGTGATCCGGCGATGGCAACGCTACCTCCGGCGCAAGCCGGCGATTTCGGCCGCTGCATCACCGGACAGATTGTCGCGGCTGGACTGGAAGGACGGGATCTCAGGTCTCGACGATCGCGACCGCCTGGCCTTCGGCGATGACATCGTCGATCTTGACCAGAATCGACTTGATTTTGCCTGCTGCAGTCGACGTGACCGGTATTTCCATCTTCATCGCTTCGACGAACGCAATCTCGTCGCCATCGCCGATGCTGCTGCCGGTCTCGACAGGAAGCGCGCAAACGCGCCCGGCAACTTCGGTCACAACCTTGATCTCTGGCATTCCACTCTCCGATACCGTCTTGCGGAAATTTCATCCGGCGAACGGCTTTTTGTTGTGGCGGCAGATTGCCTGAGGTAGCTTCTTCTGCAAGTGGAATTTTATTCCGCAGGACGGAATGGAGCCAAGCAGATGGGAAGGCGCTCGGAACGGCTTAGCAGGCAGGGAATGCTCGCCAGCGAGACAGGCGAAGGTGATGTCATCCAGGTGGTCTCGCGCGCGTTCGACGTGTTGCGCTGCTTCGAGGGCCACGATAGCAGGCTCGGCAATCTCGAGATTTCAAACCGCTGCGGTCTGCCGCGCTCGACGGTGTCGCGGCTCACGCACACGCTGACCCGCATGGGCCAGCTCGTCTATCTGCCGCGCGATCAGAAATATCGCATCGGCCCGAGCGCGGTGGCGATGAGCGCATCGATGATGAAGGGTGCACAGCTGCGCAGCATGATCCGGCAGCGGCTGCAGGAAGTGGCCGAGCAGTTGCCGGGCACCGTCGGCTTCGTCGTCCCCGATCGCTTTCATCTCGTCTATCTGGAGTTCGCCCGCGCGGCGAACGCGCTCGGCCTGCATGAGGCCACCGGCAGCCGGATCTCGATGGCGACCACCGCGGCCGGCCACGCCTACACGGCCGCGCTCGATCCCGCGGTCGGCGACGCGCTGATCGCGGAGATGGAAGGCGAGTTGCCCGACAGCGCCAAGATGCTGACGCCGCGCATCGAGGCCAACCGCCGGCATTTGCAGGAGCGCGGCTATGTCGTCGCCTGCGGCCTCTGGAGCCCGCACATCAACGGCCTCGCGGTGCCGATCTGGTCGCCGCAGTACCAGACCTTCGTGGTCATCACGATCGGTCTTCTGTCGGCGATGTATGACGAGCCGCGGCTGCATCGCGAGGTGGCGCCGCAAATGGTCGAGCTCGCGGCCGCACTCGGCAGCCTGCTCGAAGGCGCCGACGGCGACATCTTCAGCAATCGGATCGAACGCAAGTCGCTTCCGGTGACCGCCCATAACAACAACAAAATCATCAAGACGGGAGCAGTGAATGAACTGGAAGCCGGAACTCGACGAGCTCGCCCGGCGCGAAGCCTTCGCGCGGGAGATGGGCGGCGTTGACAAGGTCAAGCGACAGCATGACCAGGGCCGGCTGACTGTTCGGGAGCGTATCGACAAGCTGATCGACAAAGGCAGCTTTCACGAGATCGGTGCCGTCTCCGGCATCGCCGAATATGACGAGAGCAACGAACTCAAGCAACTGACGCCGGCCAACTGCGTGTTCGGCCGCGCGCGCGTCGACGGCCGCACCGTCGTCGTGGTCGGCGACGATTTCACGGTGCGCGGCGGCTCGGCCGATGCGTCGATCTCCGCAAAGCCGTTGATGGCGGAAGAGATGGCGCACGATTTCCGTCTGCCCATCGTCCGCATCATCGAGGGCTCCGGCGGCGGTGGCTCGGTCAAGACCATCGAGACCAAGGGGGCGGCGAACCTGCCGGGCGGCATCGGCGGCACGCGCTGGTACTGGTACACGACCGCCAACCTGGCCCGCGTGCCGGTGGTCGGTCTCGGGCTCGGCTCGGTGGCGGGCCTGGGGGCGGCGCGTCTTGCCGCCAGCCACTATTCCATCATGACCCGGAGATCCGCGATGTTCGTCGCAGGGCCGCCGGTGGTGAAGGCGCTGGGGCAGGACCTCACGAAGGAGGAGCTCGGCGGCGCCGACATTCAGACCCGCGCCGGGGCGGTCGATCACGCCGTCGACACCGAGGAGGAGGCCTTTGCCTGCGCGCGGCGTTTCCTGTCCTATCTGCCGTCATCGGTCTACGAGCTGCCGCCGACATTGCCCTGCACCGACGATCCGGAGCGCGGCGACGAAGCGCTGATGAATGCGGTGCCGCGCAACCGCAAGCAGGTCTACAAGATGCGGCCGATCATTGAGTCCGTCGTCGACAAGGGCTCGTTCTTCGAGGTCGCCAGGAATTTCGGCAAGCCGATCATCATCGGCCTCGCCCGGCTCGAGGGCAGGGCGGTGCTGCTGCTGGCCAGCGACAGCTTTCACTATGGCGGCTCCTGGACGGCCGATGCCTGCCAGAAAGTGGTGCGCTGGGTCGACTTTGCCGAAACCTTCCATCTGCCGATCGTCTATCTCATGGACTGCCCCGGCTTCATGATCGGCCTCGACGCCGAGAAGGCGGCCACCATCCGCCATGGCGTCCGTGCCATGACCGCGGTCAACCAGACCACGGTGCCCTGGTGCACCGTGATCCTGCGCAACGCCTTCGGCGTCGCCGGCGTCGTGCATCAGCCCGCCGACCGCTTCTCGATCCGCTATGCCTGGCCGTCGGCCTATTGGGGCTCGCTCCCGCTGGAAGGCGGCATCGAAGCCGCCTACCGCGCTGACATCGACGCGGCGGAGGACAAAGCGGCGAAGCTGAAGGAGATCGAGGAGCGGCTCAACAGGCTGCGCTCGCCGTTCCGCTCGGCCGAAAAATTCTGGGTCGAGGAGATCATCGATCCCAGGAAGACGCGGTCGCTGCTGTGCGAGTTCGCCCGTCTCGCCGAACCGATCCGCAAGGCCGGGCCGCCGAGCAACATGTCGACGCGGCCGTAAGGCTTTCACGTCGTCATTCCGGGGCGGCCCGCAGGACCGAACCCGGAATCTCGAGGTTCCGGGTTCATGCTTCGCATGCCCCGGAACGACATGTCTTATTCACTCTCCCGATGCACGTCGTGGATCACGATGCCCATGCCGTTCTCGGGCATCTTGATCCATTCGCGCCGCTTCAGCGAGCGCTTGGTGTCCTCGTGCCCGCTCACCCAATGCTCGCGCATCGAGGTGCCGGAGAATTCGTGGTCCTTGGCGTCGCCCTCATAGGCCTTCTGCTGATAGATCAGCTGCAACAACGTGATGCCCGGCAGCCGGGCGTTTGCCTTCTTGAGCTGGCGCTCCTCGTCCGAGAGCTGACCGTCGGGGATTTTTCCCAGCGCGTTGTGCAGGGCGGTGCGCAGATTGTAGGTCTTGCGATAGACGTCGGTGTTGTAGCGGGGGCGCGACGAATACATGATGTCCTTGTGCCGGGCCATCACGTCCTGGATGTCGCGCGGCAGCGCGCCGCGCGCCGAGAATAGGTCGACCTGGAACACCAGCGAATTCATGTTGTCTTCCTGGTCGAGCAGATGCTGCAGCGGCGTGTTGGACACGATGCCGCCGTCCCAGAAATGATCGGTACCGACCTTCACCATCGGCAGCGCCGGGGGCAGCGCGCCGCTCGCCATGATGTGCTCGGGGATGATCTCGTCATGGGCATTGTCGAAATAGATGAAGTTGCCGGAGAGCACGTTCACTGCGCCGACCGCGAAGCGTATCTTCTTGGAATTGATGCGGTCGAAATCGACCAACTCAAGCAACGACTCGCGCAGCGGCGTGGTGTCGTAGTAGCTGGTGGCGGTGCGCGCGCCGGCCGGGCTGAACCACGGATTGCTCTGATGCGGGGTGAAGAAGCCGGGTTGTCCGAGCGTCGTCGTCAGCCATGAGCTGGTGAGGTTGCGGGCCTTGCGGAAGACGTCGCCGTCCGGCGTGTAGTGCCAGATCTTGCGGCTGGTGATGCGATCCCAGAACGTGTGCAGCCGCTCGAGCCGCTTTTCGGGCGGATTGCCGGCGATGATAGCCGAGTTGATTGCGCCGATCGAGACGCCGCACACCCAATCGGGCTCGATGTTGGATTCATGGAGCGCCTGATAGACGCCAGCCTGATAGGCACCGAGCGCGCCGCCGCCCTGCAGGACCAGAGCCACGCGATCGCAGCCTTCCGGACGCCAGCCCGGTGTCGCGTGATCGATATCGTCGAAATGCGGCGTTCGCGCGTCCATATCAGACACTCCAGAATTTGCGGCGAGAATTCAGCGCGCCGATGACGCCGTGATGACAAATGCAACGCCCGCGCTCGGCGCATCCGGCATGCCCGCCTGCATGGTTAGCATTCGCCTCATCAACGAAACGCGAGTCACGCAAGCGCAACCGCGGTCATGTACCTGACGGAAATTCCTCACATCGCTGTCAATCTCGGCCGCTAGCTTTCGCGCAAACTTTTCAAACACGAGGTTATTTGCGATGCGCAGGGAAGATCTGCTCAAGCTTCCGTCGATGCCGGCCGCCGGCCCGAGCTATCCCGCCGGTCCGTATCGCTTCATCGATCGCGAATTCCTCGTCATCACCTATGAGACCGATCCGGAGTTGATCCGCGCCGGCCTGCCCGAGCCACTGGAGCCGATCGAGCGGGCGATCGTGCATTACGAATGGATCAAGATGCCCGACAGCTCCGGCTTCGGCAGCTACACCGAGTCCGGCCTCGTGATCCCCGCGCGCCTGCATGGCGAGGAGGTCAACTTCGTCTGCCAGATGTATCTCGACGATGATCCGCCGATCGCGGCCGGCCGCGAGATCTGGGGCTTTCCGAAGAAGTACGCTCATCCGAAGCTCGAGATCGTCAAGGACACGCTGACCGGCACGCTGGAATATGCCGGCCAGCTCGTTGCGATGGGCACGATGGGCTACAAGCACGAGAGCATGGCGGGCAATGGCGACGTCACCCGCGCGACGCTGTCGAAGACGCAAGTTAATCTGAAGATGATCCCCGGCGTCGACGGCCATCTCGAGGTCTGCCAGCTGGTCGCGATCAACCTGACCGACATCGTCGTCAAGGGCTCCTGGATCGGACCCGGCCGGCTGCATTTGGTGCCGCACGTCAATGCACCGGTCGCCGATTTCCCGGTCAAGCGTGTCGTCGGCGCGCATCACTTCCTCGCCGACCTGACGCTGCCGTTCGGCCGCGTCGTGCACGACTACAACAAGGAGGCCGCGGAAGCGGCGGCGCCGACCGGTCTTGCGGCCGAGTAGGGCGGTCGCTGACATAAAACTGTAACAGGCGCGTCCTCCTATGTTGCGTCGAGGGGACGCGCTTGCTCAGCGTTGCGCGTGGGCGAGGTCTTGAACATGTCATTTCGCGCGGTTGCGTTACCGATTGCCTTGGGGGCGGGCCATGCTGGCTGATCCACCTCCCGCTCCGGCAGGGTCGCTGCTGACCCGTGAGGCGGTCCCCGGTCTGGTCTGGGCGTTCCGCCTGCATCACGACGGCCGTGCCGAGGCGCTTCCGATCGATGCGCCGATCGAGCCGAGCCATGACGGAAGGCTGTGGCTGCACTTCAACCTGACCGACGTCCGCACCCGGGCATGGTTTGCCAACATGCACATCCCGCAGCTCGCGCGGGACCTGCTGCTGTCGAATGACAATTTCCAGCAGATCCACGTCGTCGACAATTGCGTCTACGGCGTGTTTTCCGATCTGGTGCGGGATATCGACGCCGCGACCCGGGAGACCGGCTTTCTCCGCTTTGCGATGACCGAACGCCTCCTGGTCAGCGGCCGCCATCAGGCGCTGTGCTCCGCCGATGCGACGCGCCGCGTGCTCGAGGGCGGCCATCGCGTCGGCAGCGTCGCGGCGCTATTGGAAAAGATCGTCGACGAGATCGCCGACACCATGGACCGCATGACGGACAAGATCGGCACCGATATCGATGCGATCGAGGAGCGGGTGCTCGCCGAGGATACCGGATCGGAGCTGCGCAAGAATCTGAGCCGGATGCGCCGCACCTGTGTGCGCCTGCATCGCCAGCTCGCCGGCCTGCGCGTGCTGTTTCACCGGCTCGAGCAGAAGAACACCGACAATCTCAGCCCGGCGCTGCGGCTGCAGGCCGGCAAGCTCGCGCAGCGGCTCGACGGTCTCGACCACGACATCGTCGAACTGCACGAGCGCAGCCGCCTGCTCGAGGAGGAGCTGCGCTTCAAGCTCGAGGAGGAGAGCAACAAGCATCTCCACGCCTTGTCCGTCGTCACCATGATGCTGCTGCCGCCGACGCTCGTCACCGGCATCTTCGGCATGAACACCAAGGGATTGCCGTTGACCGACGTCGACAGCGGGTTCCTGGTCGCGGCCGGCCTTCTGATTGGGTCGGCGCTGCTGGCTTATCTGCTGATGCGGCGGCTCGGCATCGTCAAATAGTGCGAGCGCACCGCGGCATTCCCGATGTGCAGAGTTCTTTCCCGCGCGATGTTGGTGGCCGCGGCCCTTGCGCTCGGCGCGCCGGCGAATGCCGAAGACAAGCCGATCGCCGAGCGGATTGCTGATACGCGGGCTGCACTCGAGGAGGCCGGCTACCAGTTCAGCCTGACCTATATCGGTGAGGGGTTTTCCAACGTCTCCGGCGGTGTCAGCAACGGCGCGGCCTATACCGGCCGTCTCGATCTCGGTACCACCATCGACCTCGAGAAGGCGATGGGCTGGACCGGTGCGACCTTCCACGCCAACATGTACCAGATCCACGGCGACGGGCTGTCGCGGAGCTATGTCGGCAACCTGTTCCTGGTGTCCGGCGTCGAGTCGCTGCCGGCGACGCGGCTCTATGAATCCTGGATCGAGCAGAAGCTGCTCGGCGGCAAACTCTCGGTGCGCGTCGGCCAGCAGGGCTCGGACGTCGAGTTCATCGACAGCCAGTACGACGACATCTTCATCAATTCGGCGCTCGGCTGGCCCGGCATTGTCGGCACCATTCTGCCGGCCGGCGGACCGTCGCCGCCACTTGCCGTGCCCGGCATCCGGTTCAAGGCCAATCTGTCCGACCGCATCACCGCCTATCTGGCCCTGTTCGACGGTTCGGCTTCGCCGCCGCAGGGCATGGACGACCCGCAGATATTGAACGCCCACGGGCTCAATTTCCGGGTCAACGATCCGCCATGGTGGATCGGCCAGCTCAAATACAAGTTCGAGATCGGCGAGAGCAGGCTGCCGGCGACCATCACCGGCGGCGCCTGGTATCACATGGGCTCGTTCGCCGACCAGCGCTTCTCGGCCGACGGGCTCTCGCTCGCCGATCCCGACAGCTCCGGCGACACGCGATGGCTGCGGCGGGACAACGGCATCTTCATGGTCTATGAGCAGCTGCTTGCGCGCGCCAGGCCGGACGCTGACAAGGGCGTTGCGTTCTTCATGCGCGCCTCGGTCAGCCCGTCGGACCGCAACCTGATCAGCACCTATGTCGACGGCGGCTTCCTGTTCACCGGCTTCAGCGAGGCGTATCCGGACGATCGGTTCGGCATCGCCGCGATCTATGCCAGGATTTCCGACGCCGCACGCGCGCTCGACCGCGACACCCAGATCTTCACGGGCACGCCGTATCCGATCCGCGACTACGAGGCGATCCTCGAGATCACCTACCAGCACGTCGTGAACCCGAATTTCACCATGCAGCCGATGTTTCAATACATCGCCCATCCCGGCGGCGGCGCCGTCGATCCCAACGATCCGACGCAAACGCATCGGATCAAGGACAGCGTGGTGTTCGGGATGCGCACCATCCTGTCGTACTGACCGGCGGACGTCGCGCAGGCAGCGGCCTCAGGCCGCGACCGGCTTCGGCTCCGCCGCCGATTTCGGCTGCGGCCGCGCGATCGCCAGCACGATCAGCGCGGCGAACACGCACAGCGCGCCGGCAATGAAGAACGCAGGCAGGTAGCTCTCATATACCGTGCGGGACAGGCCGGCGCCGAACGCGGCGGCGCCGGCGCCGAGCTGATGGCCGGCAAAGATCCAGCCGAACACCAGATTGGCGCGCTCCGGTCCGAATTTCTGCGCGGTGATCCGCACGGTCGGCGGCACGGTGGCGATCCAGTCGAGCCCGTAGAACATCGCGAAGACGGAGAGGCCGTAGAACGAGAAGTCGCTGAAGGGCAGGAAGATCAGCGAGAGCCCGCGCAGCCCGTAGTACCAGAACAGCAGCCAGCGATTGTCGTAGCGGTCCGACAGCCAGCCCGACATGATGGTGCCGAAGAAGTCGAAGATGCCCATCGCAGCCAAGAGGCTCGCCGCCTGAACCTGCGGGATGCCGAAATCGAGGCACATCGGGATCAGGTGAACCTGGACGAGGCCGTTGGTCGAGGCGCCGCAGACGAAGAAGGTCGCGAACAGGATCCAGAACGCCGTCGATTTCGAGGCATCGCGCAACGTGCCGAGCGCGGCGGCCACGATCGGCGCATTGGCCGGCGGCGGCGCGGGAATTGGCGTGCTTCCCTCGTCGCCGAACGGGCGCAGGCCGACGTCGCTCGGCCGGTCGCGCATCACCAATAGCACGGCGAAGGCGGCGACGCCGAGCATGACGCAGACCAGCCCAAGCGCGACACGCCAGCCGTAGCGCTCGGTCAGCGTCGCCAGGAGCGGTAGGAAGGCGAGCTGTCCCGTCGCGACGCTTGCGGTGAGGATGCCGACCACGAGGCCGCGCCGCGCCACGAACCAGCGCGCCGCGATGGTCGCGCCGAGCACCAGGGCGGTCATGCCCGTGCCGATCCCGATCGCCACGCCCCACAGTGCGATGAGCTGCCAGACCTCGGTCATGCCCAGCGAGAGCACGAGCGCCGAGACCACGATCAGCTGCGCGACCAGCGTCACGTTGCGCAGGCCGTAGCGGTTGAGCAGGGCGGCCGCAAACGGCGCCATCAGCCCGAACAGGACGAAGCGGATCGACAGTGCGGAGGAGATCTCCGCCGTGCTCCAGCCGAACTCCTTCTGCAGCGGCACGATGAACACACCGGGCGCGCCGACCGTGCCGGCGCTGATCAGCGCGGCGAGGAAGGTCGCGCCGACCATCACCCAGCCGTAGTGAATGTTGCGGCGGGCGAGGGTGGAAGCAGGCCAGTTCGAGATCATTGTGTTCCGGATCGATTGCGGTGAAAGCTTTGCGTGATGCGCAATATGGCACGAGGGAGCCATGGCTAAAATGCCATAGTTCCCTCGTTTTAGGACTCAGACGCCAGGCCGTCGTATTGCCTCATGGACGCCTTTCATAACTAACCGTCACTGCGAGGAGCGAAGCGACGAAGCAATCCATCGTTCGGTTCGCGAGGAGAGATGGATTGCTTCGCGTCGCTCGCAATGACGGCATACCGGATCAGTGCGCGACCCGCTCGACCGCGATGGCCGTGGCCTCGCCGCCGCCGATGCAGAGCGCGGCAATGCCGCGCCTGAGGTTCTGCGCCTCGAGCGCATGCAGCAGCGTCACGATTAGCCGCGCGCCGGTGGCGCCGATCGGGTGTCCGAGCGCGCAGGCGCCGCCGTTGATGTTGAGCCTTTCGCGGGGAATGCCGAGATCGCGTTGCGCAGCCATCGCGACCACGGCGAACGCCTCGTTGATCTCGAACAGGTCGACATCGGAGGCAGCCCAGCCGACCTTGTCGAGCAGCTTGCGGATCGCCGGAATCGGCGCCGTGGTGAACCATTGCGGCTCCTGGCTGTGAGTGGCGTGGCCCTTGATCTCGGCGAGAACAGGCAGGCCGCCCCGATCGGCGAGCGAGCGCTTCGTCAGCACGAGCGCAGCGGCGCCGTCGGCATTGGCGGAGGAGGCCGCCGGCGTGATGGTGCCGTTGGCGCGGAACGCCGGCTTCAATCCGGGAATCTTGGCGGGGTCAACCTTCAGCGGATGCTCGTCGTTGGCGATGACGCGCGGGCCGGCCTTCTCGGTCAGCGTGACCGGCGCGATCTCGGCCTTGAACGCGCCGCCCTCGACCGCCTTGCGGGCGCGGCTGAGCGTCTCCATGGCATAGGCGTCCTGGTCCTTGCGGGTGAACTGATAGGCTTCAGCCGTGGCCTCGCCGAAATCGCCCATGGAGCGGCCGGTCTCATAGGCATCCTCGAGCCCGTCCATCATCATGTGGTCGATGATGCGGTCATGGCCGACGCGATAGCCGCCGCGCGCCTTGGTGAGCAGATACGGCGCGTTGCTCATGCTCTCCATGCCGCCGGAGACGACGATCTCGGCCGAGCCGGCGCGGATGATGTCGTGCGCCAGCATGGTCGCCTTCATGCCGGAGCCGCAGACCTTGTTCACCGTGGTCGCGCCGGTGGCATCCGGCAGACCGGCGCCTCGCGCCGCCTGGCGTGCCGGCGCCTGGCCTTGTCCGGCCGGCAGCACGCAGCCCATGAAGACCTCGTCGATGCGCTCGGGTGCGAGCCTGGCGCGCTCCAGCACAGCGCCGATCACGTGCGATCCGAGCTTGTGGGCGGCAAGCGGCGACAATTCGCCCATGAAACGGCCGAGCGGGGTGCGGGCGGCGGAGACGATGACGACGGGATCGGTGCTGGTTGCCATGGCAGGAGTCCCTTCAATGCCGGGGATTTGATTGAATTATTGTCATCATATGATGCAATGCAAAAATTGCAACTGCGGCTCTCATGACAAAATGTCGTGTTCGCATGAGTTGGGGATAGGATCACCGCCATCACCAATGTCGGCCTGGCGAAAGCTTGGATACATAACCACCGACTTTTGTTGTGGGAAAGGCCGCGGCCCCAGTATTGCGAGGCAATTCGCATTCGGGGTAATGGGTCCTGGCCTTCGCCAGGACGACGAGGAAGATGGTTCTCGATTCAAGTGTTCACCACGCGATGTCGTCACCCGCGCATGCGGGTGATCCAGTATTCCAGAAGCCGCAATGCTTGAGTCGAGAGGCCGCGGCGTACTGGATGCCCGCATGCGCGGGTGATGACATCGGGGAGAATGAGGGTCCACGGTGCTTCCCAGACGTCGTCCCGGCGAAGGCCGGCAACTGTTATGTCGGCTTGGTCTGCAGGTAGGGCTTTCTGTCGCGCATCATGGCGTTGAGGACCGTTAGGAGCTTCCTGGCGACGGCAATGAGAGCGAGCTTGGCTGGTTTGCCGACCTGTCGCAGCCGCGCGTAGAAGGCCTTGAATGGATCGGCCCGACGAACCGCGTTCAGAGCCGCCATATAGAGGGCGTCACGAACGCGCTTTCGGCCGCCGGCGATCTTGCGTTTTCCACGGAAGGCGCCGCTGTCGACGTTGAAGGGGGCAAGGCCCGCGAGCGCGGCGATCTGCTTCGCTCCAACATGTCCAAGTTCCGGCATCTTCGCGATCAGCTGCATGCAAGCCACGGGACCCACGCCCGGCAGTGAGCGCATCAACCGCGCATCGTCCGCGATCTCCGGCTCGGCCTTGGTCAATGCGTTGATATCGGCCTCGATCTCGGCGATCTCGCCGTCGAGAACCTCAACGAGCCGACTGATCCGTTCGGCCATGGCGCAGTCGTCGGCCTCGCTGCGCCGGTTCTTCTCCTGCGCGCGCATGAGAACCAGTTGGTCCCGCCGTTTTGCAAGCCCTGCCAAAGCGTTGCGGGCGGGATTGGCGGCCCGCTCGGCTGCCGGCTGCATGACCCGGCCAAAGGCCGCCAGCATCCGTGCATCGATCGGATCGGTTTTGGCAAGTTGGCCGCTGGCCCGCGCAAAATCGCGAGCTCGAGCCGGATTGATCCGAGCGAAGCGGACACCGGCCTGGCTTAGGGCCTCGCGAAGCGCGAGGTCATAGGCGCCCGTGGCCTCGAAAACGACCAGCGCATCGCATCGCCAACGCGCCACCTGCTGTGTGATGGCCTGTGCCGCGTTGGCGATGCGCCTGGACACGCCGTCAGCTTCATCAAAGATATCGAGATGCTTCTTGGAGACGTCGATTCCGACATAACGAGGGGGTATGATCACGGTGCCTGTCCCTGTGATGCGAGGTCTGTTGGCGCAGCCTCGTGCAACTGTTCAGGTTGGTAATGGAACGGGCGGGAGGCCGAGCCGGCTCACGGCGTCAAGCGCCAAGGACCCAACGGCTTCCCGCCCAACCCATCCTGACAGACTTCCAAGACACAGGGACCCATTCGCCGAGGCCCATCCATGACGCGCTGGGGCCAGTTGCCTTCGTAACGACAACGCCCTGTGGTTATGGGTCCCCTGAGTTCGCAAACGAAGTGCAACACTTCCTTGAGGAGGTGTTGCCATGGGGCGGACTTACAAGCAGCTCTCTCTGGACGACCGATGCGAGATTGCCTGCCTATCGGCCAATGGCAGCTCGGTCCGGCAAATCGCGGCAGCTCTGGATCGCTCGCCATCAACGGTCTCTCGGGAACTGAGGCGCAATCGGGGGAGCCAGGTCGGCTACAAGCCAAACTATGCCCAGCACCAGATGCGAGCGCGGCGCTGGACGGGCGGACGCCTCGAACGGGAGCCCGGCCTGCGCCGCGCGGTGTTGGAACGCCTTCGCCGGGGCTGGTCGCCCGAGCAGGTCGCCGGCCGGCTGGCCCGCGAGTCCGGGCGCAAGGTGATCTCGCACGAGACCATCTACCGCTTCATCTATGCCCAACTCAGGCGCACCACGGATTTCAACTGGCGGCGCTATCTGCCGCGCGCCAAGAGCAAGCGCGGCCGCCGCGGCAAGAGGGGCGGCAGCCCCGCAAGCTTCATCGAAGGCCGTGTTTCCTTGGCAAATCGGCCGATCGAAGTGGCCGACCGCAGCGTGCCCGGACACTGGGAGGCCGACCTGATGATGTTCTCGAAATACGGTCAGGCCGTGCTGACCGTGCACGAGCGCACCTCGCGTCTGCTGCTCGGCATCCGCCTTGCCAGCAAGGTCGCGCGCGGTGTCGCCCGCCATCTCGTGGGCTTCTTCGCGACCCTGCCACAGGAGCTGCGCCAGACCGTGACCTTCGACAACGGCACCGAGTTCGCCGGTCACCTGGCGCTGCACCGCCTCTCGATCGAGACCTTCTTCTGCGATCCCCACGCCCCCTGGCAGAAGGGCGGCATCGAGAACGCTATCGGCAGGATGCGCCGCTTTATTCCCCGCAAGACCGATCTCGTAACCCTCTCGACCGCCAGATTCCGCCAGTTCATCGCCGCCTACAACAACACCCCGCGCAAATGCCTTGACTACCGCACGCCTGCCGAGGCCTTTGCTCAAGTGTTGCACTTCGAATGTGAATCTACCTCCCTGCTTTCGCAGGGACGACACCGAGTGTTTGGCGCCTCTTGTGAGTCCCACGTCCGCATTCTCGCGACATGATCTGTCCGAGCTTTGCATCTCGCTTCGCCGCTCCGGCGCGAACGGGGAATCCATTTCGCGACGGATTATTTGCTCTGATGGAATCCGGGCTCTCGCTTCGCTCGCCCCGCAATGACGAGTTGAGAGATCGGCGCGAAGTTGGTTACCAACAATCCGACGAATTGATGCAAGCTCCTAAGCGCTTGAAGAGGCAAGCCGGTCTAGAAGGCGTTGCATTGATCCAGGAGCGCCCATGACTACGCTTCGTATCCATGACGATTGCAACGGAGCCCTGGCGCTTGATCTTCGCGATCTGATTGATCTGCTCGCTCCGCGCTCTCTTCAGGCCAGCTGGATGGTTTCGCCGGTCGTGCTGCATCATCCGGTGCTTGGCCGCGCCCTTGATGAATTCATGGTCGCCGGGGAGCATCAGCTCGAGGCGTTCGCAGCCAAGGGGACGGTGGTCAGCGGTGCAGCGCTTTCGAAAGCCGCGCGCGAAGCATCCCAGGTGATCTGGGGGCAGTTCGTCGGCACTCTCCCGGAACAGGACGACACATGGATCATGATCCGTGCGGTCGACAGCACGTTCTACGAGGTCACGTCCTCTGATGAAGCGGTGCTCGGTGCCATCCGCTCGGCCTACAAGGACGTGCGGATTGCGGCCGGTCCAGTCACGTCTTCACCGATTTCACCGGTTTGATGGAGCGTCGGCGTCGATCCATTCGCTCGCGCGGCTGATCTAATCCGACCGCCAGGCGCCGAGCAGAAATCGTCGCTTCGGCGCGGAGCCCGCTTGTTTCTGGACGTCCGGCAGGTCGACGGCATAACGCCGCATCAGCAGCCGGATTGCGATCGCGATGATCACAAAGGGCGCCAGGTAGATCGCGAAAACTTCGAAGGCGTTCATGTCGTCCTCCGCGGCTTCGGAACAGGCATGCTAGCACGATCATCGCGCGCGCGGGCAGCTAAAACTGTACCGGCACCGCTGAGTTGGCGTTAACCGAATTCCGAACGCCGATCAATTCAAGGTTGCGGAATACGGGTCTGTTTACCGAGCCGGCGCTAGGGCTGGCGGATTGTGCAATGGAAAGTCCCACCGCAATGTCCGTGATCGCCGTCGAGCAGCCGTCCGCCCGCATTCCGCTCTCCGTCAAGATCGGCTTCAGCGCCTTCATGGCCGTCCTGGTGCCGGTGTACACCTACTGGTACGGGCCGACCAACTTTCTGTATTTCTGCGACGTCTGCCTGATCCTCACCTTGATCGGGATCTGGACCGAGAGCGCGCTGTTGATTTCGATGTGCGCCGTCGGACTCCTTGGGCCGCAAACATTTTGGGTGATCGACTTTCTCGCCCATGTCGCCGGCTACTCGCTCACCGGAATGACGGACTACATGTTCGACCAGAACCTGTCGCTGTTCCTGCGGTTCCTGTCGGGCTTCCACGGCTGGCTGCCGTTCCTGCTGCTATTCCTGGTCTGGCGGCTCGGCTATGACCAGCGCGCGCTGATCGCCTGGAGCGTGCTGGCATGGGCGCTGCTGCTGATCTGCTACTTTGTGATGCCGGGACCGCGGCCGGACCCGGGCACGACTCCGGTCAACATCAACTACGTCTTCGGCACAAGCGACAGGGCGGCGCAAGGCTTCGTGCCGCCGCTGGTGTGGCTGGCCGGCCTGATGATCGGCCTGCCGCTGCTCGCTTTCATACCCACCCATTTCATGCTGCGGCGCGCCGTGCCGCCGGTGTAGGCCTGCGCTTCGCGAGGCTGCGCTATCCCGTCGCCGCGGATACCATCGTGCATGGCCGCATGCGGCGGCTTCGATTGACACCAATCGCCTCGGCGCTACGCTGCCGGAACAGGGCATTTTCCCAAGCGACTCAAGACAGATTCAAAGCGCCGCAAGCACGACCAAGAACCAAGACCCAGAAGAACAAGGAAAAAGGGCAGGACACGCCGTGACACGCGTCATCGCGTCTTGAGCGGGACCACGCGGACCTCGGCGCTCGCGCCATTCCGCATCCACAATTATCGTTTCCAGTGGCCGTCCGACCTGCTCACCTCCTGGGCCTTCGAGGTCGAGACGCTGGTGCTCGGCTGGTACATCATTGTCGAAACCGGCTCGGTGCTGCTGCTCACCGTGCTTGCTTCACTCCAGTTCGTCGGAACACTGGTCGCGCCCGTGTTCGGCATGATCGGCGACCGCATGGGCCATCGCGATCTCCTGGTCGCAATGCGTCTTGCCTATACGGCGCTCGCCGGCACCATCATGACGCTAGCGCTGACCGGGCATCTCGCCCCGCTCAACGTGATGATCATCGTCGCGATCATGGGCCTGATCCGCCCTTCGGATCTCGGCGTCCGGGGCGCGCTGCTTGCCGAGATCATGCCGGCCGGGCAGCTGGTCGGCGCCATCAGCGTTGCGCGCACGACCCAGGACACGGCGCGCATCGCAGGAGCCCTGACCGGGGCCGGATTGTTCGCGGCGCTCGGCATCGGCTATGTCTACGTCGGGATCGCCGGCTTCTATTTCGTCGCCGCCATCCTGATGCTCTGCATGAGCCGCCCCAAGTCGCATGGCACGACCGATCTCGCGGCCGGCGACGCGCCGGGTTCAAAGCTGCTGCGCGACCTCAAGGAGGGCATCGTCTATGCCTGGAGCGGCCCGGGCATGCGCGCCGCGCTCTGCGTCGCGTTCCTGGCCAACCTCACCGCGTTTCCACTGACCAACGGCCTGTTGCCCTATGTCGCGCGCGACATCTTCCTTACCGACCAGACCGGGCTCGGCTATCTCTCGGCAAGCTTTGCGGTGGGCTCGCTGATCGGCTCGATCACGCTCAGCATGGCCGGCGGGGTACGCATTGCCCGGCTTCTGATCGGCGCGACGCTGGCCTGGTACGCCATGCTGCTGGTCTTCGTCGAGGTCAGGACCATGCCGGTGGCGATGGCCTGCCTCGTTCTCGCCAGCATCGCCCAGAGCATGTCGATGATCTCGGCCGCCGTCATTCTGATGCGCACCGCGAGCGCACATCTGCGAGGCCGCGTCATGGGCGTGCGCATGATGGTCATCTATGGCTTGCCGATCGGACTGCTCGCAGCCGGCAGCCTGATCGACGTCATCGGCTATTCCGCGACGGGCTCGCTCTATGCCGCCGCGGGCTTCTTCGCGATGCTGGCGATCGCGATCCGCTGGCGCGCCGACCTCTGGCCTGTCCACGCCCCCGCCAACGCGCGGTGAGGGGCGCGGCGCGATGCCGCGCCGCGGTCGCCGATGCGCCAAAAGGACGCGACAGCGCGGGCAAGCTGTCGTAGATCATTTTCGACGCTCCATTTGCAGTGCCAAGTTCCAGTGCCAGGCCTTTTTCGTTTGATATTGTAATGCTCCGTCTTTTGACCCGCCTTGGACTGCGATTCGACGACATCGTCGAGGAGCGCCGATTTGTAGACCAGTACGTGCGGGGCAATATCGGCTGGACACAGGTCGCGATGCTGCTCGGCGCCTTTACCTATGCCGGATATGCGTTCTGGGATTGGGTGCTCTATCCTGACGTCGTGGCGACCACGCTGGCGATCCGCGGCGGGGTCGCCGTGCTGGTCCTGCTGCCGCTCACCGCCTTGCTCTCGGTGCCCGCGATGAAGCCGTGGGCAGAGACGATCTTCCTCGTCTATTGCGTCATTCCCGGCTGCATCCTGCCCAGCATTTATCACGTGCTGCCGTCGGGCTTCACCTTTGCCGCGCCGGGCATGATGATGATCATCCTGTTCGTCTCGACCATGCTGCCGTTGCGGATCGGGCCGCTAGCCGTGTTCTGTCTCACGACATGGATTGCGCTATGCATCGCTGAATCACTCGGGCCGGCGTTGCCGCCGGGCTTGCGCTTCATCAATCATTCCCTCGTCATCAATGCCTATGCATTGTCGCTTTACGCCGTCGCCGCCCGCGAGTTCCGCGCGCGCCAGCAGTTCCGGACGGCGCAGGCGCTGAAACGTGAAAAGGAGCGCTCGGAAGCCTCGTTGCGCGATTTGCACGCAACGCAATCGCAGCTCGTGCAGGCCGAGAAGCTGGCCTCGCTCGGGCAGCTCGTCGCCGGTGTCGCACATGAGGTCAGCACGCCGCTTGGCCTGGCGCTGACCACATCAACGACCATGGAGGCGGACCTTCGCGCGATGGGCGAGGCGCTGAAGGGCGCAGCCGTCCGGCGCTCCGACCTGACAAGGGGCATTGCACGGATCGAGAACGGCCTTCGACTGACCTCGGAAAATCTGCACCGCGCATCCGAGATGGTGCACAGCTTCAGGCAGGTCGCCGTCCATCAGGCCGACGAGGACCGCCATACATTCGAGCTCGGCGGATGGCTGTCCGAGCTGATCGCGAAGCTCGGGCCGCTGCTGTCCCGGCAGGGATTGATCGTCGAACTCGATTGCCCGCAAGGCATCGTTCTGAGCAGCTATCCCGGCGCGCTGGCGCAGGTGATCAGCAATCTGGCGTTCAACGCCGCGGCGCACGCTTATCCCGACGGCCGCGGCGGACGCTTCACCATGACGGTGACGCAGCCGGATCAGGCGCTGGCGCGGATCGCCTGCGCCGACCAAGGCGTCGGCATCCGCGAGGATTTGCAAGCCCGCGTGTTCGATCCGTTCTTCACCACCGGGCGGGAGCGGGGCAATATCGGCCTCGGCCTGCACATCGCCTTTAACACCGTCGTGTCGTCGCTCAGCGGCCGGATCGCGCTGGAGAGCGAACCGGGCCGCGGCACGCTGGTGTTGATCGAAATCCCTGTCTCGAGCTGAGCGCTGGCGGCTACCGCTTCCGATCCAAAAACCCCTGCAGCAGCCGCGTCGGCTCGTCGGTCAGGAACGACTCGCCGAACACCTTGACGCTCAGATTCACCGACTCCGTCAGCGGCAGTTCTTCCCATTGCCGCAGCAGTGCCTTCTGCGATCGCAGCGCCTCGGGGCCGCATTCGAGCAGCGCCTTCACGGTGTGCTCGATGGCTTGGTCGAGGCCGCCGGGTTTTGCCACGGTGTCGATCAGTCCCCAGGCCAGCGCGGTCGGGGCGTCGATGTTCTCCGCCGTCATCACCAGCCAGCGCGCACGGGCCCAGCCGATCAGGCGCGGCAAGAGAGCGGCATGGATCACCGAGGGGATGCCGACGCGCACCTCCGGCATGCCGAAATGCGCATCATGCGCGGCAATGCGGAAGTCGCAGGCCGCCGCCACTTCGAGCCCGCCGCCGAGACACCAGCCGGGCATCCGTGCGATCACCGGGGCAGGGAATTGGCGCACGGCCTCGCAGAGGTCGCGCAGCCGGCTGATGAATGCTTCGGCGGATGGCTGGTCGAGCCTCGCCATTTCCTTGATGTCGGCGCCGCCGATCATGCTGCGCTCGCTTTCGCCGGTCAGGATCACCGCGCGGATGCTCGGATCGGCGGCCAGATGCTCAAAGCCCTCGCGCACGCCGTTGGTGACGGCGGAACTCACGATGTTCAGCTTGCCGGCGTTGCAGATGGTCAGGCGGACGACGCCTCTGTCGTCGCGGGCGATGCCGCAGTGGGGATTGAGCATGTCCATGGAAAAAGTCCCGGCGCAGGATTGGATCGACAAGTCATTCCGGGATGGTGCGCAAGCACCAGACCCGGAATCTCGGGATTCCGGGTTCGACGCTTGCGTCGCCTCGGAATGACTTGGGCCATGTCCCGGACAAAGCATGGCTCTGTCAAGGACCGGGTGCGGCGGTTGCGCCGAGGGACACGGATCTATAGAATTATAATTATCATATAAATGGAGCCGTCATGACTGCCGCCGAAAGCATCGATCTTCATTCGCCCGATTTGCGGCGCGCCCGCGTGGTGGAATGGCAGGCGCCGGGACCCGTGGCGAAGGCGGCGCTGCCGATGTCCGGGATCGAGGCGATGCGCGCGATCCGCGATGGCCGGTTGCCGCCGCCGCCGATGGCGAAACTGATCGGCTTCCGCATGGCGGTGGTCGACGAGGGCCGCATCGTGATGGAACTCGAGCCGCATGAGAGCCTGGAAAACACCATCGGCCTGCTGCACGGCGCGACCGCCGCGGCGCTGCTCGATACCGCGATGGGCTGCGCGATCTCGACCATGCTGCCGGCGGGGCAGACCTCGGTGACGCTCGACCTCAAGCTGACCTATCTGCGGCCGCTGTCGGCACGGTCGGGCACCATCAGCGCCGAAGGCAAGGTGATCAAGCTCGGCCGCCAGACCAGCTACGCCGAGGGCTTCGTCCGCGACGGCAGGGGCAATCTTGCGCTGCACGCGACCGCGACGTTTTCGATGCTCGGCGGGGAACCCAAAGTGCCCGACAAGGCGAAATAACTGCAGCATTCCGGCCGCAAATCTGCTATTATATGATTAGAAACATTCCATGAGAGCGGCATGCGCTATTCCCCGGAACACAAGCAGGAAACCCACGACCGCATCGTGAAGAAGGCCTCCGTGCGGCTGCGCGAGAAGGGTGCCCACGGCATCGGCGTCGCCGATCTCATGAAGGAGGCGGGCCTGACCCATGGCGGCTTCTACGCGCATTTCGATTCCCGCGAGGCGCTGGTGATCGAGGCCTTTGGCTATGCCATGGACCGCTCGATGGAGCACTGGCGCAAGCTCGCCGCGGACACGCCGCCGGAGAAGCGGCTTTCGACCATCATCGACGGCTATCTTTCGGCGCTGCACCGCGACAATCCCGGCCATGGCTGCTCGATCCCAGCTCTGGGCGCCGAGATCGCCCGCGAGAGTCCGAAGACACGCAAGGCCTTTGCCGGCAAGCTCGACCAGATGATCGAGATGATGACCGACTATATCCCGAACATGCCACGCAAGGCCGCGCGCAAGCAGGCGATCGCGACGCTGGCGACGATGATGGGCACCATCGTGATGTCGCGTATCGCCGGAAGCGGCGAAATGTCCGACGAGATCCTGTCGGCGGGCCGCGAGGCGGTGCTGGGACGTGCCGCCGCGGCCAAGGCGCCGGTGAAAAAGACGAAGGTAAACTAAAGCGCGATGAGATTAGGTTGAATCGTCATCGCGCCTTAGCTCCTTGTTTGAGCATGATCTTTTCGGAAAACCGCTTCGCACTTTTCCGGATCATGCTTTAGGGCGAGTACTCGTAAGGTTCCGATGTCTGGCTCAAACCGGGCCTTGGCGTCGGAGACCGACGCAATTGGTCGGGTCGACGGCGGCTCCAAGGGCGAGCCGCGCATTCACGGTCATTCGGGAAGCCCTGCTTCGCGGAGGCCTTTGATAAAGCGCGCAAGATCCTCCGCTCGACGAAATGGCGCCAGCTCTTCCAGATTGGAGATGCGCAAATTGGGAGCGCGTTCGCGTACACGTGCGATGGCCTTTTGAGCCGGCTCGAGGCGTCCGGTGAGCGCATTGCTGGCGGCGAACATGCAGATGGCCAGCAGGAAATTCGGATTGTCGCGCAATGTCTTTTCGGCCCATGACGATGCCATATCGTAGTGGCCCGAGAGAAAATGCGCATACGATACGGCTCCGTGGTTGGCGTACATCGACGGATCGAGCGGGCTCAGGCGCATGGCACGCGCGGCGTAGTCAAGCACGAGGTCGGGCTCGCCTCTGAAGGCTCTGACCCAAGCACCGAGATTCCAAGCCATTGCCAGGTTCGGATTGATCGTCAGTCCGCGATCCACGAACGCAATGGCATCATCGAATTTGTGCGCTATGAAGGCGAGTACATATGCTCCCATGCACATCGCTGCCGGGTCATCTGCTCCCAGATGCACGGCCTTCCATCCGAGCCGCGTAGCTTCGGCAGTTTCCTGCGCACGATCGATCATCCAGCGTCGCGCTCTACGCTGGATGTAGCACCATCCGGCCATGCCATAGGCGCACGCCAGACCGGAATCGAGCTGGATCGCCTTGTAGAAGAGCTGGAGCGCTTCGCTGTTTGCATCCTTCGTCCACCGACGAGCGGTCGCCAAGCCGCGCAGGTAATAGTCATATGCCTCCAGATTTTCGGTTGGCTTGCGCGTGGCTCGCTTGATTTCCTCGCGCTGCAGCATGGGTGCGATTGCGCCTACCACGGTAGACGTCACCTGGTCCTGTAGATCGAAGATATCTTCGAGCGCGCCGTCAAGGCGGTCGGCCCAGAGATGCGCGCCGGTTTCAGCATCGATAAGCTGACCGGCGATACGAATGCGGTTTCCGGCCTTGCGCACGCTCCCTTCGAGCACATAGCGCACCGCGAGTTCGCGGCCGACCTGCTTGATGTCGACGGGCCGGCCCTTGTAGGTGAAACTCGAATTGCGCGCGATCACAAGCAGCCAATGAAACCGCGACAGGGCCATCGTGATGTCTTCTACGACGCCGTCGGCGAAATACTCCTGCTCCGGGTCGGCGCTAAGGTTCTGGAAGGGCAGCACGGCAATCGAGGGCTTGTCGGGGAGCTTGAGGGGAGGCTGCCGCGGTTCTATCGGCTCGGCGCCCCTTGCCGCGCTTGCCGTCGTCCGCTCTTCCCGGACCGCACCGATGAACCGGAAACCTTTGCGTGGCAGTGTCTTGATGAGGCGCTGCTGCTCACCGGAGTCGCCGATTGCGCTCCGCGCAGCGTTTAACCGAGTGGTCAAGGCTGCATCGGACACACTGCGCCCATTCCAGATGGCGTGGATGACGTCGTCTTTGCTGACGACGCGGTCCCTGTTGCGGATCAGAAAGTCGAGCAGGTCGAATACCTGCGGCGCGACGGAAACCATGTCCGTTCCGCGATGCAACTCGCGCCGGTCCGTGTCGAGTGCGTACTCCTCGAAGAGATAGCGCAAGCCGCGAATCCCTTGGGTGTGCCTCGGACGATCGTGTGGCACCGCTTGGTGTGCCAAGAATAAGCCGCCGATGAGGAAATTGTAAGCCGACTGTTAAGCGCGCAAGCGCATGCCGCGGCATCTTGTCCGGGTGGAAAGGACGTATCCCGGAGGTGCAGCAATGAGCACGACCTACAGTCCAGCGCGTTCAGCCCAGGCGACCACATCGACGCCGCGGATCGTGAGCGCCTTCAAGGGCTTTTGGGATGCAATTCAGGAATGGCGCAAATGGGAGCGGCTGCGCGCCGATCTCGGCAGCCTGAGTGACCGGGAGCTCATGGACATCGGGATCTCGCGTGGCGAGGTCGATTACGTCGCCTCGAACCGGGATGCCGACCCGCGCGGCATCCGATCCGTCTGACAACGTCGGTGAGCGCTACACCCCGCTGAACAGCGCGCGCTCGGCTTCCACCGTCTCGTAGATGTAGTCCGCCACCGCGCGGATGCGGGCGAGATCCTTGCTGTCGGCGTGCATCAGGAGCCAGAAGGTGCGGGAGATCCGCACCTCGTCCGGCAGCACCGGCTGCAACTCGGGGTGGGCCGTCGCCATGAAGTGCGGCAGCACCGCAATGCCGAAGCCCGAGAGCGTAGCATTGAGCTGAGCGATCAGATTGGCGCTGCGAAAGCGCGCGGAAATCCGCGGCGACACCTGCGGCAGATAGTCGAGCTCCGGCGTGAACAGCAGCTCCTCGATGTAGCCGACGAAGCGGTGCTGCGGCAGGTCGGCGCGTGCGGCAATTGCCGGCGCCTGGGCGAGATAGGCTGGCGCGGCATAGAGCCCGAGGCGGTAGTCGAGCAGCTTGCGGCCGACGATGCGGCCTTCCTTCGGCATGGTCAGGCTGATGGCGATATCAGCCTCGCGCTTGGAGAGACTGAACAGCCGCGCAGTTGCCACAAGTTGCAAATCGAGATCGGGATACCGCTCGGTGAACTTGACCAGCCGCGAGGCCAGGAAGTGGCTGCCGAACCCATCGGGCGCGCCGATCCGCACCGTGCCGGTGAGGTGGGCGCGCGAGCCGCCGACCTGCTCCTGGTTGGCGACGATGGTCGATTCCATCGCTTCCGCACTGTCGGCGACGCGCTGGCCTGCCTCGGTGAGGAGATAGCCGGTCTTGCGCCGGTCAAACAGCTTGGCCGAAAGGTGCTTTTCCAGCCGATCGACGCGGCGGATCACCGTGGCATGGTCGACGCCGAGCTGTTTTGCCGCAGCCGAGACCGAGCCGCCCCGCACGATGGCCAGCACGAAGCGAAAGTCGTCCCAGTCGATAGCGCCTTGATCCAGCATTTTCGCACATCTATGGTGCAATATCTCAGACTTGAATCCTATAAAATGCAGGGTCAATAGGGTTTGTAAAGCGATCCCGCCGCGAGGAGCGGCGATTTAGGTGCTTCAGGGAGGTTTTCCCATGCGTTCAATCGGACATTTCATCGGTGGCAAGGAGGTCAAGGGCACCTCGGGCCGCACTGCCGACGTCTTCGAGCCGATGACCGGTGACGTCCAGGCCAAGGTCGCGCTGGCGTCCAAGGCCGAAGTCCGCGCCGCCGTGGAGAATGCCCGCGCCGCGCAGCCGGAGTGGGCCGCAACCAATCCGCAGCGCCGCGCCCGCGTGATGATGAAATTCGTGGAGCTGGTCCAGCGCGATTACGACAAGCTCGCCGAATTGCTCGCGCGCGAGCACGGAAAGACCGTGCCCGACGCCAAGGGCGACATCCAGCGCGGCCTCGAGGTCGCGGAATTCGCCTGCGGCATTCCGCATCTGATGAAGGGCGAATACACCGAGGGCGCCGGCCCCGGCATCGACATCTATTCGATGCGCCAGCCGCTCGGCGTCGTCGCGGGCATCACGCCGTTCAATTTCCCGGCGATGATCCCGATGTGGAAGTTCGCGCCGGCGATCGCCTGCGGCAACGCCTTTATCCTCAAGCCGTCGGAGCGCGACCCCGGCGTGCCGATGCTGCTCGCTGAACTCATGATGGAAGCGGGCCTGCCGGCCGGCATCCTCAACGTCGTCAACGGCGACAAGGAGGCGGTCGACGCCATCCTCGACGATCCCGACATCAAGGCCATCGGCTTCGTCGGCTCGACTCCGATCGCGCAGTACATCTACGAGCGCGCGGCGCAGACCGGCAAGCGTTGCCAATGCTTCGGCGGGGCCAAGAACCACGCCATCATCATGCCCGACGCCGACATGGACCAGGCGGTCGACGCGCTGATCGGTGCCGGCTACGGCTCGGCCGGCGAGCGCTGCATGGCCGTCTCGGTCGCAGTGCCCGTCGGCAAGTCCACCGCCGACCGCCTGATGGAGAAGCTGATCCCGCGCGTCGAGTCGCTCAAGATCGGTACCTCGATCGATCCGTCGGCGGATTACGGTCCGCTGGTGACGCGCGAGGCGGTCGAGAAGGTCAAGAGCTACATCGATATCGGTATCAAGGAAGGCGCCACGCTCGCCGTCGACGGCCGCGGCTTCAAGATGCAGGGCTACGAGAAGGGCTTCTATCTCGGCGGTTCGCTGTTCGACAACGTCACCAAGGACATGCGGATCTACAAGGAAGAGATCTTCGGCCCGGTGCTCTCGGTCGTGCGGGCGCACGATTACAAGGAAGCGCTGGCGCTGCCGTCGGACCATGACTACGGCAACGGCGTTGCCATCTTCACCCGCGACGGCGACGCCGCGCGCGACTTCGCGGCCAAGGTGAACGTCGGCATGGTCGGCATCAACGTGCCGATCCCGGTGCCGATCGCCTATTACACCTTCGGCGGCTGGAAGAAGTCCGGCTTCGGCGATCTCAACCAGCACGGCCCGGACTCGATCCGCTTCTACACCAAGACCAAGACGGTGACCTCGCGCTGGCCGTCCGGCGTCAAGGAGGGTGCGGAGTTCTCGATCCCGCTGATGAAGTAAACTCGTCCCGAGAGGCGAAGCATGCAGTTCGCTCTGAACGAGGATCAGATCGCAATCCGCGACATGGCGCTCGCGTTCGCGGCGGAGAAGATCGCGCCGCACGCGCTGCGCTGGGACGAGGAGAAGCATTTCCCCGTCGACGTCATGCGCGAGGCCGCGACGCTCGGCATGGGCGGCATTTATATCCGCGACGATGTCGGGGGATCCGCGATGACGCGGTTCGACGCGGCGCTGATCTTCGAGGCGCTGGCGACGGGCTGCCCGACCACCTCGGCCTTCATCTCCATCCACAACATGGCGAGCTGGATGATCGATGCCTTCGGCAGCGACACCCAGCGCCACACATGGCTGCCAAAGCTCTGCACCATGGAGCTGATCGCAAGCTACTGTCTGACCGAGCCGGGCGCGGGCTCGGACGCGGCAGCGCTGCGCACCCGCGCGGTGCGCGACGGCGACCACTACGTCCTCAACGGCCAGAAGCAATTCATCTCCGGCGCCGGCGGCACCGATCTCCTGGTCGCGATGGTCAGGACCGGCGGCGACGGCCCCGGCGGCATCTCGACCCTCGTCATCGACGGCAAGACGCCGGGCGTCTCCTTCGGCGCCAATGAGCGCAAGATGGGATGGAACGCGCAGCCGACCCGCGCCGTGATGTTCGAGAACGCCCGGGTGCCGGCGGCCAATCGCCTCGGCGAGGAGGGCGTCGGTTTCAAGATCGCGATGGCCGGTCTCGACGGCGGCCGCCTCAACATCACGGCATGCTCGCTCGGTGGCGCGCAGACGGCGCTCGACAAGGCGCGCGTCTACATGAAGGAGCGCAAGGCGTTTGGAAAACGCCTCGACGAATTCCAGGCCCTGCAATTCCGCCTCGCCGACATGGCGATCGAGCTTGAGGCCGCGCGCACCTTCCTGTGGCGCGCCGCGGCAGCGCTGGACCGCAAGGACCCCGACGCCACCATGCTGTGCGCGATGGCCAAGCGTTTCGGCACCGATGTCGGCTTCGAGGTCGCCAACCACGCGCTCCAGCTTCACGGCGGTTACGGCTATCTCAGCGAGTACGGCATCGAGAAGATCGTGCGCGATCTGCGCGTGCACCAGATCCTCGAAGGCACCAACGAGATCATGCGGCTGATCGTGGCGCGCAAGCTGATCGAGGGCGCGCGATGAATGATGCGGCAGCAGCCGAAGGCGATCTGATCGCGCGCAAGGAAGGTTCTGCCGGCATCATCCGGCTCAATCGGCCGAAGGCGATCAATGCCGTGACGTTGGAGATGTTCCACGACATCGACAAGGCGCTCGATGCGTACGAGGCCCATCCCGATGTCGCTGTCATCGTGCTGGAAGGCGCCGGCGAGCGCGGCCTCTGCGCCGGCGGCGACATCCGCGGCCTCTGGGAGAGCTCCAAGGTCAAGGGCGATCTCGGCAAGATCCTGTGGCGCGACGAATACATCCTCAACGCGCGGATCAAGAAATTCCCGAAGCCCTACGTCGCGTTCATGGACGGCCTCGTCATGGGGGGCGGCGTCGGCCTCTCCGGCCATGCCAGCCACCGCGTCGTCACCGACCGCACCAAGCTTGCGATGCCCGAAGTCGGGCTCGGCTTCTTCCCCGATGTCGGCGGCACCTGGCTGTTGTCCCGCTCGCCCGGCGAGATCGGCACTTATTTCGGGCTCACCGGCACCACGATGAACGGTCCCGATGCAATCTACGCCAAATTTGCCGACGCCGTGGTGCCGAGCGCAAAGCTGCCGGCGCTGCGCGAGGCGCTGACCAAGGTTGCGCCGGGTACGAGTTCGGCCGAGATTGATCGGCTGATCGGAGGCTTCGCGACTAGCGAGACGGCTGGCCCTGTCGCCGCGATGCAGGCCAAAATCGACGGCTGGTTCGCACACGGCCGGATGGAGGACGTCGTCGCCGCGCTGACAGCCGACGGCTCCGACCTGGCACAGGCGACGCTGAAGACGCTCAACGAGAAATCGCCGCGCGGCATGGTGGTGACGCTGAAACTGCTGCGGCTTGCGCGCACGGCGTCGAACCTGGAAGAGTGTCTGGTGCGGGAATACCGCGCCGCACTGGAAGTCTTCCGCAGCGACGATTTTCGCGAGGGCGTGCGCGCCGCCGTGATCGACAAGGACCGCAACCCGACATGGATGCCGGCCGGGATCGAACAGGTGACGCCGGAGATGCTCGCGCCTTACTTCGCCGAGATCGGCACCGACGAGTTGAAATTTCCTGACAGCAAATAGAAACGTCGCAAGCGGAGGACTTCCCATGGCAAACGTCGCATTCATCGGTCTCGGCAACATGGGCGGCCCGATGGCGGCCAATCTCGTCAAGGCCGGCCACAAGGTGACCGCGTTCGATCTGGTCGCAGCGTCCCGCGATCAGGCCAAGAGCGACGGTGCCGCGATCGCCGAGAGCGGCGTCGGTGCGGTGAAGGGCGCCGATGTGGTCGTCACCATGCTCCCCGCGGGCAAGCACGTGCTCGGCGTCTGGAACGAGGTCGTGCCCGCCATGACCAAAGGCGCGCTGATCATCGACAGCTCCACCATCGACGTCGAGAGCGCGAGGGCCGCGCATGCACTGGCCGCCAAGAACGGCGTGCTCTCGGTCGATGCGCCGGTCTCCGGCGGCACCGGCGGCGCCAAGGGCGCAACGCTCACCTTCATGTGCGGCGGCGAGGAGAAGGCATTTGCCGCGGCCAAGCCGGTGCTGGAGAACATGGGCAAGAAGATCGTGCATTGCGGCGGCGCCGGCGCCGGCCAGGCGGCAAAAATCTGCAACAACATGATCCTCGGCATCTCCATGATCGCGGTCAGCGAGGCCTTCGCGCTCGGCGAGAAGCTCGGCCTTTCGCATCAGGCGCTGTTCGACGTCGCCTCGACCTCCTCGGGCCAGTGCTGGTCGCTGACGACCTATTGCCCGGTGCCGGGCCCGGTGCCGACCTCGCCGGCGAACAACGACTACAAGCCGGGCTTCGCCTCGGCCCTGATGGTGAAGGATCTGACGCTGGCGCAGGACGCCGCGAAGGCTGCGGGCGCGGCGACGCCGCTCGGCAAGCATGCGCAGGAGATCTATCAGTCTTTCGACGCAGCCGGGCAGGGTGGGGTGGATTTTTCCGGAATTATCAAGCACGTTAGGAGTCTCGCTGGAAAGTAGCGGGCCGTTCGTAGCCCGGATGGAGCGCAGCGAAATCCGGGACTGCTTTATCGACCGGCGCGACCGCCCCGGATTGCGCTTCGCTCTATCCGGGCTACGCTTGACGGTAACGCTGGTTGCCAATCAACGGGCTCGGAAGAAGATGACCACATTTCAGGACGCTCGCGCCTTTCTGCTCAAGCACCGCACGGATTATGAGGCAGCGGTCAAGGGATTCCGCTGGCCCGATCCGGTTCCTTTCAACTGGGCGCTCGACTGGTTCGACGCCGAGCTGGCGCACAATGCCGACAGCCGCGACCGGCCGGCGCTGTGGATCGTCGATGCCGCTAGCGGCAACGAGACCAGGCTTTCGTTCGCCGAGTTGTCGCGCCGCTCGAACCAGGTCGCCAACTTCCTCCGCGCGCAGGGCCTTGAGCGCGGCGACCACCTTTTGCTGCTGCTCGGCAACGTGGTTCCGCTGTGGGAGACGATGCTGGCGGCGATGAAGCTCGGCGTCGTCGTGATTCCCGCGACGACGCTGCTCACCGCCGACGAGCTGCGCGACCGGCTCGATCGCGGCAAGGCGAAGGCGGTGGTGGCCGCCGAGGATCAGGTCGCAAAGTTCGCGAGCCTTGGCACCGAGAATGTCGTGCGCATCGTGGTCGGCGCGACGCAGCCGCAGGACGGCTGGCTGCCGTTCGAGGATGCGACGAAGGCGCCCGAGGCGTTCACGCCCGATGGCCCGACCAACGCCGACGACCCGATGCTGCTCTATTTCACCTCGGGCACGACGGCAAAACCAAAGCTGGTCCGGCACAGCCAGCGCAGCTATCCGGTCGGCCATCTCTCCACCATGTACTGGATCGGGCTGAAGCCCGGCGACATCCATCTCAACATCTCCTCGCCCGGCTGGGCCAAGCACGCCTGGAGCTGTTTCTTCGCGCCGTGGAACGCGGGCGCGACCGTATTCGTGGTCAACCAGCCGCGCTTCGATGCCAAGGCGCTGCTCGCCACCATCGGCCGCTGCGGCGTCACCACGCTGTGTGCGCCGCCGACGGTATGGCGTCTGTTCATCCAGGAGAAGCTCGCGAGCTTCAAGGTCTCGCTGCGCGAGGTGTGCGGCGCCGGCGAACCGCTCAATCCGGAGATCATCGACCAGGTCAAATCGGCCTGGGGACTTACCATCCGTGACGGATACGGGCAGACCGAAACCACGGCGCTTGCCGGCAACTCGCCGGGCCAGAAGATCAAGGTCGGCTCGATGGGCCGGCCGCTGCCGGGCTATCGCGTGCAGGTGACCGACAATGACGGCCACGCCGCGAAGGAGGGCGAGGTGACCTTGCTGCTCGGCGCAGACCGCCCGGCCGGCCTGATGCAGGGCTATCAAAGCGACGACGGCAAACTGTCCGGCGCCGAAGGCGAGCTCTATCGCAGCGGCGATGTCGTGTTCGAAGACGACGAGGGCTATCTCACCTTCGTCGGCCGCTCCGACGACGTGTTCAAGTCGTCCGATTACCGCATCAGTCCGTTCGAGCTCGAAAGCGTGCTGCTGGAGCATGAGCTGGTCGCGGAAGCCGCGGTGGTGCCGAGCCCGGATCCGATCCGGCTCGCCATCCCCAAGGCCTATGTTCTGCTGGTGTCCGGTGTCGAGCGCACGCCGGAGACGGCGCTGTCGATCTTCCAGCACCTGCACACAAGGCTGGCGCCATTCAAGCGCATCCGCAAGATCGAGCTGGTAACAGAGCTGCCGAAGACGATCTCCGGAAAAATCCGCCGGGTGCAGTTGCGCCGGCTCGAACATGACGATAATCGCACAGATGCGTTGCGCGGAGCCGAGTTCCGCGAGGAAGAATTTCCGGAGCTGCAGAAGGTGCGGACCTCCGGTTAGGAGGTCAGCCAGTGAACGAAGTCTGGAAGAAGCCGCCGATTACGCTTCAGGCCTATCAGGCCATGGTCGGCAAGGAGATCGGCGTGTCCTCATGGCACCTGATCGACCAGCCGCGCATCGACACCTATGCCGACGTGATCGAGGATCACCAGTTCATCCATGTCGATCCGGAACGAGCGAAGAAAGAGACCGCCTTCGGCAGCACCATCGCGCACGGTTTCCTGACGATGTCGCTGCTGTCGATCATGTCCTACGAGGTGATGCCCGTCATCGCAGGCACCACGATGGGGGTGAACTACGGCTTCGACCGACTGCGCTTCATCTCACCGGTCCGCTCGGGCAAGCGCGTCCGCGGCCGCTTCGTGCTGGCGGAGGCCAAGCTGCGCAAGCCCAACGAATTGCAGTCCCGCACCAACGTCACGGTCGAGATCGAAGGCGAGGACAAGCCGGCGCTGGTCGCGGATTGGCTCGGCCTGATCTATTTCAGCTAGAGCGAACAGGAATCTAGAGCCCCGTTCCGATTCATTCGGAACGGAAAAGGCTCCAGGAGATGGTTGAGTAGCTCCACCTTTTTCCGCAAGCAGCAGAGGTGGAGCGAACCCGCATGGTCCAAGAAGCGCATTGACGGCCTTGATCCCCGGTGTCCATCATGCCGCCTTTAGGCGGTGCGGTCCCGGGAGTGGCAGCCATGGTGCAGAACATCGTCGCCGGACTTGTTGTCATCGCATTGATTGTGATCGGCTCGATCAGCTACGCCCAGGAGCATCACGAGTGCTGGAACGGGCACCTGATCAAGAGCTTGAAGGACAAGACCTTGAACGATGGGCACCGGTTCAAAGCCTTGAAACCTTGCGGGTCGATGGCCCCTGAAGTCTAACTGACCCCGTGGCCGGTCAGCGCAACACTTGACCCGGCCATCCATCGCTGCTCAAAAGTCCCCAACCTTTTCATGCCGCTCAGGCGTGCACCCTCTCCCCTTGTGGGAGAGGGTGGCGAAATCGAGCGGAGCGAGATGAAGCCGGGTGAGGGGTCTCTCTCCGCGTGCTCATCCGTGGAGAGAACCCCTCATCCGGCGCTTCGCGCCACCTTCTCCCACAAGGGGAGAAGGAAAGAACAGGAATCAACAGCATGGCAATCAGGTTCGACGGACGCGTCGCCATCGTCACCGGCGCGGGCAATGGTCTTGGCAAGGCGCACGCGCTGGGATTGGCCAGCCGCGGCGCCAAGGTCGTGGTCAACGATTTCGGCGGCGCGCGCGACGGCACCGGCGGCTCGCTGTCGGCGGCCGAATCCGTGGTCGAGGAGATCCGCAAGGCCGGCGGCACCGCGATGGCCGACGGCGCTGATGTCTCGAATTTCGAGCAGGTCACCGCCATGGTCGAGCGCGCCACCAAGGAGTGGGGCAGCGTCGATCTCCTGTGCGCCAATGCCGGCATCCTGCGCGACAAATCGTTCGGCAAGATGGAAGCCGCCGATTTCCAGAAGGTGCTCGACGTGCACCTCGTCGGCACCTTCTATTGCTGCAAGGCGGCCTGGGCCGGCATGCGCGACCGCAATTACGGCCGCATCGTGCTGACCACCTCGTCCTCCGGCCTCTACGGTAATTTCGGCCAGGCCAATTACGGTGCGGCCAAGTCCGGCATGGTGGGCCTGATGAACGTGCTCGCGGAAGAAGGCCGCAAGAACAACATCCGCGTCAACATCATCTCGCCCACGGCGGCGACCCGCATGACGGAAGAGCTGCTGCCGCCCCAGGCGCTGCAGCTGATGAAGCCGAACGCGATCACGCCGGCGGTCGAGTATATGCTCAGCGAGGACGCGCCCACCCGCACCATCATGGGCGCCGGTGCCGGCTCCTTCGCCGTGATCAAGATTCTCGAGAGCGAAGGCATCAACCTGCCGGAGTCCGAATGGACGCCGGACGCGGTTGCTGCGCATTTCGAAGAGATCAGCGACATGTCGAAGGCGAAAGTGCTGCAAGGCGCCTTCGAGCAGACGCAGAAATACGTCGCGCAGGCCGCGGCCCGGGCGGGGATCAAGCTCTGACGGCCATAGCCGTCATCGGCGCCGGCCCCGCCGGGCTGATGGCGGCGGAGGTGCTGGCGCAGGGCGGCGCCCGCGTCGCCGTCTACGACGCGATGCCGTCCGCAGGCCGCAAATTCCTGATGGCCGGCCGCGGCGGGCTCAATCTCACCCACAGCGAGCCGCTGACGGATTTCCTTGCGCGCTATCGCGAGGCGATGCCGCATCTGAAGGCTGCGATCGAGGCATTTCCGCCCGATGCCTTACGCGCCTGGAGCGATGCGCTGGGGCAGCCGACATTCGTCGGCACCAGCGGCCGCGTATTCCCCGAGGCGTTCAAGGCATCGCCCCTGCTGCGCGCCTGGCTACGGCGGCTCGATTCCGCGGGCGTTGCGTTCGCATTCCGGCATCGCTGGGTTGGATGGGACGCGCGCGGCGGACTGCTGTTCGAGACGCCGGACGGCCAGCGCACAGTCAATGCCGATGCAATCGTGCTGGCACTCGGCGGCGCGAGCTGGCCGCGGCTCGGCTCCGATGGCGCCTGGGCGGAGATCCTCACCGCGAAGGGCGTTGCGGTGGCGCCGATGAAAGCAGCCAATTCCGGCTTCACGGTCGCGTGGTCAAATGTGTTCCGCGATCGCTTCGAGGGCCAGCCGCTCAAGGGCGTGGCGCTGACGGTCGGTGCACAGACGGTGCGCGGCGAAGCCATGATCACCCGCAGCGGTATCGAAGGCGGTGCCATCTATGCGCTGTCGGCGGAATTGCGCGAGGCGGTGCTCGCCAAGGGCACGGCGACCCTGACGGTGGCACTGCGGCCCGACGCCGCGCGTGACGAACTGGTCGCGCGCCTCTCGGCGCCGAAGGGCAAGCAGACCGTCTCCAATTTCCTGCGCAAGGCCGGGCAGCTTTCGCCGGTCGGCATCGGTTTGTTGCAGGAAGCGGCGGTCGCCGCCGGCCGTTCGCTGGCCGCGCTGCCGCCGGCCGACCTGGCCGAACTGATCAATGCGGTGCCGATCCGGATCACGGACGTGGCGCCGACCGCACGCGCGATCTCGAGCGCCGGCGGGATCAGGTTCGACGAGCTCGACGCGCATTTCATGCTGCGGCGGCTGCCGGGCGTGTTCGCCGCAGGCGAGATGCTGGACTGGGAAGCGCCGACCGGCGGCTACCTGCTGCAGGCCTCGTTCGCAACGGGCGTCGCCGCCGGGAAGGGCGCGTTACGATGGTTCGTGCAGAAATCGTAGCACTGTAGGATGGGTAGAGCGAAGCGAAACCCATCCCACGCCGTGCCACTCATTCTGATCCCGTCTTCGTCGCGAGGTCGGTGATCAAGCCGAGCACACCGAACGCTGCAGCCACCGCGCACACCGCGGTCCAGCCACCAAAGCTCCACGCCGCGGAGGCCGCAGCCGCGCCGACGGCGCCGCCGATGAAGAACAGCGCCACGAACAGGCCGTTGATCCGGCCGCGTGCCTCGGGGCGCAGCAGGTTGACGGCGCGGCGGCCGAGCGTCTGGTCGGTGGTGATGCCGAGATCGAGCAGGATGGTGCCGAGGCTCAGCACGACGAGTGCAGCGATCCGCGACTCCAGCACCCCGGCCCACGCGCACAGCGCCAGCGATGCAATGATCAGAATGTGCGAGCCGATCAGCATCGGCCGCGCCAGGCCACGGTCGCCCCAGCGGCCGGCCAGCGGTGTCGCGATAGCGCCGGCAACGCCGATCAGCGCGAACAGCGCGATCCCCCTGGCGTCGAGCTTGAATGGCGCATCCGGCAGCCGCAGCGCCACGGCGGCCCAGAACGCAGTGAACGAGGCCATCACCAGCGCAGCGGTCCAGGACCGGACGCGCAGCACCGGCTCCTCGCGCAGCAGTTTTGGGAACGATCGCAGCAGCGCGCCGTAGCTGACCTTCGCCGCCGGCTGTAGCGTCGGCAGCGTGCGCGCCAATGCGCCGGCGAGCACCGTCATCAGCACGGCCGAGGTGAAATAGTAGCCGCGCCAGTTCCAGCTGTCCGCGATCAAACTCGCCATTGGTCGCGACAGCAGGATGCCGATCATCAGGCCGCTCATCACATCGCCGATCGCCTGTCCCCGACGCTCCGGCGGCACCATCGACGCCACCAGCGGCACCACCATCTGGATCGCCGCGCAGGAGGCGCCGAGGATGAAGGTGGCGGCCAGCAGGATCAGCGGCGTCGGCGCCATCGCGGTGCCGATCGCCGCGACGATGGCGCAGGCCAGCGTCCGCAGGATCAGCCGCTTGTTCTCGACGAGGTCGACCAGCGGCACCAGCAGCAGCAGCCCGAGCGCATAGCCGAGCAGGGTCAGCGTCGAGATCAGGCCGGCCTCCAGCTCGGTCATGCCGAGCGAGCGGCCCATCAGGCCGACGAGGATCTGCGGCGCAAAGAGATTGGTAACGACGGTGCCGGTCGTGATGGCGCCGATCCAGATCAGCGGACGCACGGCGACGGTGCGCGCCGGGGAGAGTTTGGTGGCTTCGGAGATGGTCATGGGGCCTCGCGATGGAGTGGCGAGGCCCCCTTTAGGGGATCGGCCTAATATGCTACAATTCAAATAAGATGATGAAGAATATGCGAGATTGTTATGAACACGCATGACCTCGTGGCGTTCGTCGCCGTGGTGGAGACCGGATCGATCGTCGCGGCCTCGGCGCGGCTGAACCTGACCCAGCCCGGCGTGACGCGGCGGATCCAGAATCTCGAGGAGATGCTCGGCGCGCAGCTGCTCGACCGGCTCTCCAAGCCGCTGAAGCCGACGGCGGCGGGAATCGAGGCCTATGAGCAGGGCCGCCGGCTGCTGCGCATGCTCGATGACCTCAAGTCAGGCGTCGCCAATGACGGCGTGGTGCGCGGCGAGTTCAGGCTCGGCCTGACGCCGTTTTTGTCGGAGGCGGGGCTCACCGGACCGCTCGACGCGGTGCGCGGCGAATTTCCCGCGCTGGCGGTGCGCGTCGTCTCGGGCTGGTCGCCCAACCACATGGAGCGGGTCAGCCGCAACGAGCTCGATGCCGCGGCAATCTGTTTGCCTGACGGCACCGCGCCGCCCGACGATCTCGTGGCCGACGATCTCGGCGCGCAGCCGGTGGTGTTCGTCGTCGCGCGCGACATGAAGACGCCGAAGTCAGTCGATCTCGAATGGCTGTCGCGGATCGGATGGGTGATCAACCAGGACGGCTGCGGCTTCCGCCAGACGCTGAAGCGCCATTTCGATGCGGCGCATCTGCCGTTCAACATCGCGGTTGAGGCGCTCGATAGCGAGTTGCGGCTGTCGCTGGTGGCGCGAGGGCTCGGCATCGGCCTCGTGACGCCGGTGGCGCTGAAACGAAGCCCGATCCGTAGCCGGCTCAAGGCCGTGAAGATCGCGGATTTCAATCCCGCGGTCCGCGCCTGGATCGTGCATCGCCCGCCGGCCGGCCGCCTGGCGCGGCCGATCAAGGTGTTTCGCGCAGCGCTGGATCGCGAGTTGCAGGCGCTGATGCACGGGTAGATGCGTAGGATGCGGCTAGCGCAACTTCCCGCGCGCCGTCACTGGCAACGCACCGATGATCTCGTCACCGCGCACCATCACGACCTCGTCCATCATGTTAACGACGACGCAGACGTGATTGGGCACGATCCGCACCACGTCGCCGACATTGGGCCGCGTGTTGCTGCGAGACAGATCAAGGAAGCCGTGTTCCTCGGCGAAGCTCGCGATCTTGGCCTCGGGATGCTCCAGGATCAGGCCGTGGCCGTCGAGCCCGCCGGTATCAGTCGTCAGCGTCTTCGAGCCGGCGTCGAGGATGCCGCGCTCGGGCGCGGCGCGGCTGACCACCGTCGAATAGATATGCAGCGCGCAATCGTCCCAGCTGGCGACGCCGGCCGCGACCTGCATGCGGTCGTTGTAGATATAGGTGCCGAAGCGGTGCTCGGTGCCGCCCTTGAGCTTGCCGATGTTGACGAGGTTCGGCGTGCCGCCGGTCGAGACGATTTTTGCGTCCAGCCCGTGCGCGCGCACGCCGGCCAGCGCCTCGTCGTAGAACTTTTGCGCATCCGCCCAACCGGTCTCGGTCGGGTACAGCATGAAGCCAGCGAATTCGAGCCCCTTGGACGCCGCGATCTCGCGCGCCAGCGCAATCGCTTCAGCCGGCGTCTCGACGCCTGCGCGCTTGCGGCCGGTGTCGCATTCAACCACGACCGAGAGCGGCCGGCCCGACGCCGCAGCCGCCTTCGGCAGGCCGGCGACGACGGTCGAATTGTCGGCGGCCACCGTCATGTTCGCCTTCGCCTGCAACGCGCCGAGGCGCGCCATCTTCTCTTCGCCGAGCAGATTGTAGCTGATCAGGATGTCGTCGATGCCGGCATTGGCCATGATCTCGGCTTCGCCCAGCTTCTGGCAGGTGATGCCCTTGGCGCCGGCCGCGACCTGCATCCTGGCGATGGTCGGGTTCTTGTGCGTCTTGATGTGCGGGCGGTTGGCGACGCCCGCGTCGTCGCAGGCCTTCTGGATGCGCGCGATGTTGCGTTCGACCCTGTCCATGTCGATCACGGCGCAGGGCGTGCCGTATTCGCGGGCGATCTTGGCGGCGAGGGATGTGGTCATGATTTATCCTTCTTCTCCGACCTCGTAGGATGGGTAGAGCGACGCAAAACCCATCGACTTTCTTCTGCGCGCACACAGGATGGGTTTCGCGGAGTTTATCATCGGGCCGCGCTTTGCGCGGTCCCGTTGGCTCCACCCATCCTACAATTACGCCTGTTCGATCTCTTCACGCAGGACCTCGAGTTCGAGCCAGCGGTCCTCGGCGGCAGCGAGCTCTTGCTGCGCCTTTGCGATCGCGGCCGAGGCGGCGTCGAATGTCTTGCGATCCCTCGTATAGAGATCGGGATCGTCGAGCAGCTTCTGCTGCTTGGCGATCTCGTTGTGCAGCTTGTCGATGGTCTTCGGCAAGGTTTCCAGCGCGTGCTTCTCGTTGAAGCTCAGCCGGCGCCTCGGTGCTGCTTCGGGCGCCGCGGCTCTGGCTTCCTTCTTCTCTTCGGTCGCGGCATCCGCCTTCGCCGTCTCACGCTTCAGGTCGGCGCCGCGCTGCGCCAGCATGTCGCTGTAGCCGCCGGCATATTCGACCCACTTGCCGTTGCCCTCGGGCGCGATCACCGAGGTGACGACGCGGTCGAGGAAGTCGCGGTCGTGGCTGATCAGGATCACCGTGCCCTCGTAATCGCCGAGCATCTCCTCGAGCACGTCGAGCGTCTCGAGATCGAGATCGTTGGTCGGCTCGTCCAGCACCAGGAGATTCGACGGCTTTGCCAGCGCGCGCGCCAGCATCAGGCGGCCGCGCTCGCCGCCGGAGAGCACTTCGAGCGGCGTGCCGCGCTGCTCCTGCGCGAACAGGAAGTCCTTCATGTAGCCGACGACATGCTTCGGCTTGCCCCCCACAATGACGTGGTCGCCGCGGCCACCGGTCAGCGCTTCCGCCAGCGTCGACTTGGGATCGAGGCTTTCGCGGTGCTGGTCGAGGGTTGCCATCTCGATATTGGCCCCGAGCCGCACCGAACCCGAGTCGGGCGGATCGTTGCCGGTCAGCAGGTTGACCAGCGTGGTCTTGCCGGCACCGTTCGGGCCGATGATGCCGAGCCGGTCGCCGCGCTGGATGCGGGTGGAGAAATTCTCGACGATCTTGCGCTCGCCATAGGCCTTGGTGATGCCCTTCGCCTCGATCACCAGGCGGCCGGATTTCTCGGCCTCGGCGGCGGCGAGCGTGGCGCTGCCGGCGGTGCCGCGATAGTTGCGGCGCTGGTCGCGCAGGGCATGCAGATTGGCGAGCCGTTTGACGTTGCGTTTGCGCCGGCCGGAGACGCCGTGGCGCAGCCAGTGCTCCTCGTCGACGATCTTGCGGTCGAGCTTGTGCTGGTCGCGCTCTTCTTCCGCGAGCACCTCGTCGCGCCAGCTCTCGAACGAGGCAAAGCCGCGGTCGATCTGCTTGATCCTGCCGCGATCGAGCCAGGCGGTGGAGCGCGAGAGATTGGTGAGGAAGCGGCGGTCGTGGCTGATGATCACCAGCGCGCTGCGGCGGCTGTCGAGCTCCTGTTCCAGCCATTCGATGGTGGAGAGATCGAGATGGTTGGTCGGCTCGTCCAGCAGCAGAATGTCGGGCGAGGGCGCCAGCACGCAGGCGAGCGCCGCGCGGCGCGCTTCGCCGCCGGAGGCATGCGCGGGATCTTCCTCGCCGCTGAGGCCGAGCTGTTCGAGCAGATAACGCGCCTGGTGCTGGTCGTCGCCGGGCGCAAGCCCCGCCTCGACATAGGCGAGCGTGGTCTTGTGGTCCCCGAAGTCAGGCTCCTGCGGCAGGTAGCGCACGGTCGCGCCGGGCTGCACGAAACGCGTGCCGGAATCAGGCTCGACCAGGCCGGCGGCGATCTTGAGCAGTGTCGATTTGCCGGAGCCGTTGCGGCCGATCAGGCAGACGCGTTCACCCGGCGCGACATTGAGCTCGACGCCGCTCAGGAGCGGCGTGCCGCCAAAGGTCAGCCTGATGTCCTTCAATTGGATCAGCGGGGGCGGAGCCATCGCGCTAACCCCCGTTCGCCGGCGCCTGCTCGGCGCGGCGGCGCTGGATCCGGCGGATGGTCTGGTCGAGTGTCGACAGGAAGGTCGAGCGGTCGCGTGGCGAATATGATTTCGGCCCGCCCGTGACTTCGCCGGCCGAGCGCAGATCCGTCATGAGGTTGCGCACCGCCAGCGTCATCCCGATCGATTCCTCGGTGAACGGCTTGCCGTTCGGCGCGATCACGTCGGCGCCCGCCTTCACGCACCGGCTCGCCAGCGGAATGTCCGACGTGACGACGACGTCGCCGGGCCTGGCGCGCTCCGCGATCCAGTCGTCCGCTGCGTCCATGCCGGCACCTGCGGCGATCCGCTCGATCAAGGGGTCCTGCGGCACGCGAATGAAATTGCCGGCGACGACGCTCACGGGCACGCCGTGCCGGAGCGCGACACGGTAGATCTCGTCCTTCACCGGGCAGGCGTCGGCGTCGACATAGATGCGGGTGGGGGCAGGGGTTTCAGTCATCGATTCCAGGGTTGGCAGGCGCGGCCTGCGTGTACTCCATCGGGCGGAAAATAGCGAGCAAAACGAGAGGCTTGTCACGCTGCCCGGTTCGACTACGATTGCCTGAGAAAAACAACGGAAATAAGGGGAAACCCCATGGATTCGAAGACGGCTTCGCTGACCTACCGCGTCTCGGCGTACAACACCTCGAAACTGTCGGAGAACAAGATCCACGACGACACCGTGGCGCGGAAGTTCGGCTTTTCCGGCGGGCTGGTGCCCGGCGTCGACGTGATGGCCTACATGATGCACCTGCCGGTCGAGAAATGGGGCCGCGATTTCCTCGCGCGCGGCCTGATCGAGGCGCGCTTCGTGAAACCGGTCTATGACGGCGAGATCGCGGAATTGACCGGCCAGGAGACCGGCAATGGGCTGACGATCGAGCTCCACAGCCGCGGCGAGCTCTGCGCCACCGGCACCGCCTCGCTGCCGGTGTCCGCGCCGAAATTCGTGCTCGACGACTACAAGCAGGTTGCCGCGGTCGCCGAGCGCAAGCCGGTCAGTGCGTCGTCCTATGAGGAGGGCAAGTGGCTCGGCACCATCCCGCGCGACTGGTCGGGCGATGCCGCGAAGGAGTATCTCGCCGATATCCGCGAGACCGACCCGATCTACCTGCGCGAGGGTCTCGGCCATCCCGGCCTGCTGCCGCGGGTGATGAACAAGGTGCTGGTCGACAATGCGATCCTCGGGCCCTGGATCCATGTCGGCACCCGCATGCAGCTGCTGTCGGCGGGCAAGATCGGCGACGAGCTGACCGCGCGCGCCAAGGTGACCGGCAATTACGACAAGAAAGGCCACCGCTTCGTCGAGCTCGATGCGCTGGTGCTCGGCAATGGCGTGCCGCTCGCGCATTGCTGGCACATCGCGATTGTTCAACCGCGCGAACAGACGGCGGCGTAGATGTCCATCACCATCGACTATTATCTGTCGCTGAACTCGCCCTGGACCTTCATGGGCAGCGCGCCGTTTGCTGAGATCGCGCGGCGCCATGGCGCAAGCGTCAACGTCAAGCCCTGCAAGTTCGGTCCGATCTTCGAGCAGACCGGCGGCCTGCCGCTGCCGAAACGCTCGCCGCAACGGCAGGCGTATCGGCTGGTGGAGCTGAGGCGCTGGCGCGAGGTGAGGGGCATTCCGCTCAACGTCGAGCCTAGGTATTTTCCCAGCGATGACCTTGCGGCGGTGCGCCTCGTCATTGCTGCCGCCCTGCAGGGGAAGGATGCGCACCGCCTGTCGCTGGAGTTCGGCCGCGCGATCTGGGAACGCGAGGAGGCACTCGCCGACGCCGACGTCATGTCGGCCGCCGCGCAACGCGCCGGCCTCGACGTGGCCGCCCTGCGCGCGGGCGCTCCGTCGGATGTCGAGCTCGACCGGCTCTACGAGCAGTACACGCAGGACGCGCTGAAGGCCGGCGTGTTCGGCGCGCCGAGCTACGTGCTGCCGTCCGGCGAGATTTTTTGGGGACAGGACCGGGTGGAATTTCTGGACCGCGCGCTGAAGACGTTGGCGTGATTGGACCCGAGCGGGCGACGACGTAGGGAAGGGGCAAGACCGCCCCGCACCAACAGGTGTCATACCCCGCGCAGGCGGGGAATCCAGTACGCCGCGGCTTCTCGGCTCTATCACTGCGGCCTCTGGAATGCTGGATCACCTGCTGGAGCCTGTCATCGGGCGGCGCATCGCGCCGACCCGGTGGCGGGTGATGACAGCGGTGGGTGAGGCGAAACGGCGCCTTACGCCGCGCTCGCCTTCGCCTCCTGGATCGCGCGCCACACGCGCTCCGGGGTCAGCGGCATGTCGATGTGCTTGATGCCGTACTCGGAGAGAGCATCGATCACCGCGTTCACCACCGTCGACAGGCTGCCGGCACAGCCGGCTTCGCCGCAGCCCTTGCTGCCGAGCGGATTGGATTTCGCCGGCGAAGGATGATCGCCGACCAGCATCGCCGGCACGTCCTCGGCGCGGGGCAGGGCGTAGTCCATCAGCGAGCCCGTGATCGGCTGGCCGCTCTCGTCGTAGCGGACGTGCTCCATCAGCGCCTGGCCGATGCCCTGGACGACGCCGCCATGGAGCTGGCCGGCGACCAGCATCGGGTTGATCACCGTGCCGAAATCGTTCACCGCGCTGTAGCGCACGATCTGCACCACGCCGGTCTCCGGATCGATCTCGACCTCGGCGACGTGGCAGCCGTTCGGGAAGGTCGACGCCGTCTCCTTGGTAGCGTGATCGACGTCGAGGGTCTCCGGCGTGCCTTCCGGCATCTTGCCGGCGCGCATCCGCTCGGCGAGCTCCATGATGCCGATCGAGCGGTCGGTGCCGGCGATGGTGAAGCGGCCGGCGCCGAATTCGATGTCGGCCTCGGAGGCCTCCAGCATATGCGCGGCGGCCTTCTTGCCCTTCTCGACGACGAGCGCCGAGGCCTCGACGATCGCCTGTCCAGTCGCGGTGATCGAGCGCGAGCCGCCGGTGCCGTTGCCGAACCGCACCAGATCGCTGTCGCCCTGTTCGAGGGTGATCTTCTCGAAGGGCACCCCAAGCTGGTCAGACAGCACCTGCGCGAACGGCGTCGCATGACCCTGCCCGTAGTCGAGCGTGCCGGTGATGAGCTGCACGGTGCCGTCGGGATCGAACACGATCTTGCCAAGCTCGGGGCTCGGCGGCGCCGTGACCTCGAGATAGGAGCCGACCGCGATGCCGCGCAGCTTGCCGGCCTTCTTGCTCTCCTTCTTGCGCTTGGCGAAATTCTCGTGGTCGGAAATCTCGAGCGCCTTGTTGAACACGGCCTGGAAGTCGCCGCTGTCATAGGTGACGCCGGACGAGGCCGGGAACGGAATCTGGCTCGGCTTGATGAAGTTGCGCCTGCGCAAGGTCAGCCGGTTGATGCCCATCTCGTCGGCGGCGCGGTCGATCAGCCGCTCCATGTAGTAGTTCGCCTCGGGCCGGCCGGCGCCGCGATAGGCGCCCATCAACGTGGTGTTGGTCAGCACCGTCTTGATGTCGACCGCCATCAGCGGCGTGCGATAGACGCTGGAGAAATTCTTGCCGGTGTTGAGCGAGAGCGGCCCCGGCGCGACGCCGGTGATGTAGGCGCCGAGATTGCCGTAACCGGAAAGCTTCGCCGCCAGGAAATGCCCTTCGGCATCGAGCGCGAGCTCGGCATGGATCTTCTGCGCGCGGCCGTGGCTGTCGGAGAGGAAGCTGGTGGAGCGCTCGTCAAGCCACTTCACCGGACGTCCCAGCGCCTTGGCCGCATACAGGATGCACATGTATTCGGGATAGTTGATGTTCTTCATGCCGAAGGAACCGCCGACATTGGCGGTCAGGATGCGCACCTTGTCGGCGGGCACGTTGAGCAGGCGCGCCAAAATCGCCTTGTTGCCGGACACACCCTGCGTCGGCACCTGAAGCGTGTAGCGCTCGGTCTTCTTGTCGTAGGAGGCAAGGCCAACACGCGGCTCCATCGAGACCACGGCGACGCGGGTGTTCTCGATGTCGAGCTTGGTGACATGGGCGGCGCTGGCAAAGGCCGCGTTGACCTTGTCCATGTCGCCATAGTGGTAGTCGAGCGCGACGTTATCAGGGATGTGGTCGTAAAGCTGCGGCGCGCCGGGCTTGGCGGCTTCCTCGGGATCGGTCACCGCGGGCAGCGGCTCGATGTCGAGCTCGACCGCCTCGGCGGCGTCGCGGGCCTGCGCCAGCGTCTCCGCGACCACGAAGGCGACGGGATCGCCGACGAAGCGGACCTTGTCGGCCGCGAGCGGCTGGCGGTTGGTCTGGAGCAGGGGCGAGCCGTCACGGCTCTTCAGCGGCAGGCCGCAGGTGAAGGGGCCATAGCCGGCGGCGGCAAGGTCGGCGCCGGTCCACACCCCCAGCACGCCCGGCATCGCCTTGGCGGCCGCCGTATCGATCCCCTTGATGATTCCGTGAGCATGCGAGGAGCGAACCATCCAGCAAGTGGCCTGGCCGGGCAGCGAGAAATCGTCGGTGTATTTGCCCTTGCCACGCACCAGGGTGTCGTCCTCCTTTCGTCGAACAGGCTGTCCGACACCGTATTTTTGCAGTGCGATAGCGTTTTCGAGGGAGGCAGGCGGCGTGTGATCTTGCATCGAAAATGACCTGAAATGCCCGGATTTGCTGGAGTTTGGGGGCGCTGAGGAGATAACGCACACCCCCCTTAACGACAACGCCCGATTGGGCATGGACCCAATGTGAACGGAGTTTGCGTAGGGCTTTGACGCTGCTAAAGTTTCCGTGAACGATAATTATTCGGCGGGCCTTTTGGTCCCGCGGAAAGACAGTTTTGATGAACGACCATGTGCGGCTTTGCGACGGCCCCCCGGCCAGCGAAGCCCCGCCAGGGTTGGTTGCGGCAGCGGCGGAAAGTGGCGTCTACGCCGCGCTGGACCTCGGCACCAACAATTGCAGGCTGCTGATCGCCTGTCCGACCCACGACGGCTTTCGCGTGGTCGATTCTTTCTCACGCATCATCCGCCTCGGCGAGGGCGTCTCCGCGACCGGGTGCATTAGCGAGGCCGCGATCGAGCGCGCCATTGCCGCACTGGCCATCTGCAGCGACAAGATCCGCTATCGCAAGGCGCGCCGGCTCCGCCTGATCGCCACCGAGGCCTGCCGCGCCGCCGGCAACGCCGAGAGTTTCCGCGCGCGGGTGGCGGCCGAGACCGGCATCGAGCTCGAGGTGATCGACCGCGAGACCGAGGCCTCGCTCGCCGTGCTCGGGTGCTCGCCGCTGGTCGACCCCAGAGGACGCGGCGCGATCCTGTTCGACATCGGCGGCGGCTCGACCGAGCTGGTGCGGATCGAGCGCGATCCCAACGCGCTCGACGCGGCGCCACGCATCAAGGCGTGGATGTCGATCCCGCTCGGCGTCGTCACGCTGGCCGAACATTTCGGCGGCAAGAACGTCACCAGGGATATGTATGCGCGAATGATCGATGAGGTCGCGCGGCACGTCGCGCCGTTCGCGGCCGAGCACGGCAAGGATCTGCGCGACATGCACCTGCTCGGCACGTCCGGCACGGTGACGACGCTCGCCGGCATCCATCTCAACCTGCCGCGCTACGACCGCCGCCGTATCGACAGCATCTGGATGAACGATGGGGACCTCACCGCGACCATCAACAGGCTGCTCGGCATGAGCTACGAGGAGCGCGCGAACAACAGCTGCATCAGCGTCGAGCGCGCCGATCTCGTGCTGGCCGGCTGCGCCATCCTCGATGCCATCCGCCGCGCCTTTCCGCTGCCGCGCCTGCGCGTCGCCGACCGCGGCCTGCGCGAGGGCATGCTGGTCGAGATGATGCGCGAGGACGGCGCGCTGCGGGCGTGCTAGAGCCTGAGCTACCTCGCCCCGCCCTTGCGGGGGAGAGGTCGGATCTTACGCGAAGCGTAAGATCCGGGTGAGGGGCCGCTTCCACACATTCAGTATGCGGAAGCAGCCCCTCACCCCAACCCTCTCCCCGCAAGCGGGGCGAGGGAGAAGCACACACACCGAGACGCAAGAACCATCATGGCGAAAGACACCACCGGCCGCTTGCACGTCCAGGTCAAGACCGGCGGCAAGCGCAAATTGTCGTCCAAGCTCTGGCTGGAGCGGCAGCTCAACGATCCCTATGTCGCGAAAGCCAAGGCGGCAGGCTATCGCTCGCGCGCCGCGTTCAAGCTCTTGGAGATCGATGACAAGTATCGGCTGTTGAAGCCCGGCATGGCCGTGGTCGACCTCGGCGCCGCGCCCGGCGGCTGGAGCCAGATCGCCGCCAAGCGCGTCGGCTCCGCGGAAGGCAAGGGCAGGGTCGTCGCGATCGACCTGCTGGAGATGCCCGAGATTCCTGGTGTCGATTTCGCGCAGCTCGACTTCATGGACAATGACGCGCCGGAAAAGCTGATCGTGATGATGGGCGGCCGCGCGGACGTCGTGATGTCCGACATGGCCGCCAACACCACCGGCCACCGCAAGACCGACCAGCTCCGCATCGTCGGCCTGGTCGAGACGGCCGCTGCGTTTGCCTGTGACGTGCTCAAGCCCGGCGGCACATTCCTCGCAAAGACGTTCCAGAGCGGCGCCGATGCCGAGCTGGTGGCGCAGCTGAAGCGCGATTTCGCGACCGTCCGCCACGTCAAGCCGGCCGCCAGCCGGCAGGATTTGTCGGAGCGCTATGTCCTGGCGACAGGATTTCGCGGGCAGCAACAGCCGTTATCGCGCGGGGAGTAGCGGCGACGCATCCGCCGAAGCCCCCTCGAAGGCAATCCATGATTTCTCATAGGGTGCGGCCGGAGCGCCGCCCCGCTACGCGAGCGCGGTCGCGGGCGACCTGAACCATTGGAACTCTTCCCGTTGCGGCGTATTCTATCTTCCCGGCGCGGTCAGTTCGTTGCGTATCCGGCCTGGCGCCACGGCAGGTTTGTGCAGCGAGCCGCGCCTCCGTCTTGCGGAGCTCTTCCGTGATGGAACGCAGGTCGAGCATAGGTAATCGCCTTCTGGCGGCCTTGCCGCCCGCCGACCTTGATTTGCTTGCGCCTCATCTCCGCAAGGTATCGCTCGAACGCGACGCCGTGCTGGTGCGGTCGGGCGACCTCGTCGAACAGATCTATTTTCCCTGCACGGCATTGATCGCGTTCGTCATGGACATGCCGAACGGACAGGCCGTTGCGACGACAATGATCGGCAACGAGGGCGCCGCCGGCATCCTGTCGACACTCAGGTCGATACGCTCGCCGATGACCGCGGTGGTTCGCGTCGCGGGCACGACGTGGCAGATTTCGCCGGCACGATTTCACGCCGCGCTCGCGCACAGTCACGCGCTTGCCAGTGCGGTACAGCTCCATATGCGGTCGTTGCTGGTCCAGTTCCAGCATATCGCGGCGTGCAATGCGCTCCATTCCGTGGAGGCCCGCCTGGCCCGGTGGCTGTTGCAGGTTCACGATCAGATCGGTGACGACACGCTGCCGTTGACGCAGGAGACGCTGTCGGAATTGCTGGGCGTGCGACGAACGACCGTGACCCACGTCGTGCACAAGCTTCGCGCCTCGGGCGCAATCCGCTCCAACCGGCGGAGCTCGATCGAGGTCGACAGGCCGCGGCTCGAAACCGCGGCCTGTGAATGCTACGAGATCATGCGCGGCAGGATCGACCGCATCGTATCCGCGGAAGGGATCAGGTCGTCCGGTCACGGCGCGCCACCACATGGACCTCGGCGTTCGCACGCCGGACCGTGGACCAATGGCGACAAGGTTCATGCACATACGCGCGGCGCGGGCGCTGAGCGATCACGAAGCCATTGAATTAGGGTTAGGCAAGCGCAGAGGTCAGGACGCCTTGCGCAATTCCAGCTCGGGTTCGTCGACCCACGCGTCCCTGGCGAACCATTCGTGATTGGTCCGACAGCTCGTGCAGTAGCTGCGCGAAAAGAACACGGTGCTGCACCGGAACGTCTCGCGGTCGGATTTCATGCCGGTATTGATCGCACGTCCCGTCCGCGGGCATTTGATCATGATGACGCCCACCTTGGTCCTCCTCCAATGTGAGAAATTGCGGCTCCCGCGCACCGTCGGCTGGACCGCGCCCCTTCTGATCGGAGACGTTTGGTCCAGCCGGCCTGGGAGCGGGGGGGGGGGGGGGGGGCGGGCTCCTCAGGAAGGTGTTTTCAGGGTCTTTGCAAAGCTCTTCTTGATCGGCTCGGAGGTCTCGGTCGCGACCTTCTTCGCGATCTCCCAGAGCTCCTTATTCTGCGCGGTCGTGATTTCGAAATTCTTGCGGCCGTGATCGGCCGAAAGCTGGATGACTTCCGACAGCGACCTGGTGCCGGCGAGTTCGGATATGAACGCGAGGGCCGAACTGGCGTTGGCATGCGAGATCTCGATCACCTTGGCTGCGTAATCCGCGGCGCCCTTGGCGTTGACCGCATATGCCTCCTTGAGCAAGACGGAGATTTCCTCCGAGGCTTCCTTGACCTTCTCGAACTGTTCCCGGACGCGTGTCGCATTTTGTTCAACGATACCCTGAAAGGCCTGGGGTAGCGCGAACAGGGGCAGGCTAAAGCTGCCGGCTTTCGGATTGTCGCTCACTTCATTCGTGTGGACGTCACTCACTGGCTCTGATCCTTTCAAGCGAAACCAAATCAAGGAAAATCCGCGCGTCGCGGTGCACGGACGCTGAGGAAGCGTAGCTGGAGCGCTCCCTTCCACCTGTTTTTTTGCTGATGCCGGGTCACCGCGTGCCCGCTTGAGCAGGACTATGCAGGATCGGCGGTGCAGCTTCCGTTCGCTTTCTAGACTCTCGCGGAGATTTTTTTCCGGGACGAAACGGCCGTCCTATCGTGGCACCGTGGGGCGTTCAGCCACCGATCGCGGCGGTGGCGCAGCCGGTGCGGCTGGACATCCCGACCGCTTGCCTCAGGAGGGTGCGTGGTCGGATGTCATCCTGATCGGAAGGCGCGCAGCACGACATTTCGGCGCGACTGCTTGGAACCTCGGTGCGTGGCCGGAGTCGATTCCTTTGCTCCCGGCCAATGCCCCCCAAGCCCACCGGGAGAAAACCCCCCACTGGGTTGGCGGCCTTGGTGCAGCGTCAGTTTCGCGCACCGGGGCCGTTTCGCGCCGGACTGGAAAATTGGAAACCGCGGGCGCATACTTCTGACATGGCGACCATTGTTCAATGCAATTGCGGCGCCGAGTACAGACGCACCGAAGAGAAGTTCTTGGTGCCGCATACGGGTGATGCGATCTGCACGGTCTGCGGAGCTGCGCTGGAATCGTGGCTGGAAGCGACCCACGTTCCCACATACGAACTTATCGAACGTCCGGATCGAGGGCAGCCAGGCGGAATGACCGGCCACCCCTAAGGCCCGGCCGTGACCGGACGGCGGTTTGCAGTGTCCGTGCCTCGGAGACGGCTCGTTCGATCGACTAGCCGAGCCGCTGATCGCGCGCGTTCTGGGTGTCCTCGGTCGCTGCCTTAACGGCGTCAGTGGCGGCGCGCTTCTCGGCGCCCTTGCGGCTCGCGATCTCCGCCGCCTTGCGACCGGAGATCTCGTTGCCGGCGTCGGCGGGCATCTGCCAGAAGAACCAGCTCGATGCCGCCGAGGTCAGCGCCACCACGACGAAGGCCGGCGCGAACACGTCGGCGGAGAGCTCGGTCTGGTGATGCAGCGCCAGCGTGGTTTCGACCGAGAACGCGCCGACGGCGACGCCGGCCGAAACCGCGAGCTGCTGGTTGACGCTGACGAGGGTGGTGGCACGGCTCATCTGCGCGGTCTCGACCTCGGCATAGGCGACCGTGTTGATCGCGGTGAACTCCAGCGAGCGGAAGAAGCCGCCGACCACCAGGATGACCATGATGATCAGCAGCGGCGTCGACACCGTGAACAGCGCGCAGACGCCGAGGAAGAACGCGCTGACGATCGCGTTCACCGTCATCAGATTGCGGAAGCCGAAGGTGCGGATGATGCGGGCGGCCAGCGTCTTCATGCCCATCGCGCCGAGCGAGGAGGCGAAGGTGACGAGGCCGGAATGGAACGGCGTCAGCCCGAAGCCGATCTGCATCAAGAGCGGCAGCAGGAACGGCAGCGCGCCGATGCCGAGGCGGAACAGGAAGCCGCCGAACACGGCCGCGCGCAGCGTCGGCAGCTTCAGAAGCGAGAAATCCAGCACCGGCGATCCCGTGCGCCGGGCATGGATGACGTAGAGCGTCATCGAGATCGTGCCGACGGAGACCAGCGCGGCGACGATCGACCACGGTAGCAGATTGAGCCCGGCCACCGACAGCCCGAAGGCGATGCCGGCGAGGCCGATCCCGGCCAGCACCAGTCCCATGAGATCGAAGCGCTCGGGATCCTCGCTCTTGATCGGATCGATGAAGCGCAAGGCCATGAAGATGCCGAGCAGCCCGATCGGGATGTTGATCAGGAAGATCCAGTGCCAGGACGCGTAGGTGGTGATGAAGCCGCCGAGCGGCGGGCCGATCACGGGGCCTATGAGGGCAGGGACCGTCACCCAGGCCATGGCGTTGACCAGCGCACTCTTGTCGACCGAGCGCAGCAGCACAAGGCGTCCGACCGGCGTCATCATCGCGCCGCCCATGCCTTGCAGGATGCGCGCGAAGACGAAGTCGGTGACCGAGGTCGAGAGCGCGCAGCCGACCGAGCCGACCATGAACACCCCGACGGCGCCGGCGAACACCATGCGCGCGCCGAACCGGTCGGCGGTCCAGCCGCTCGCCGGAATGAACACCGCCAGCGACAGCAGATAGGAGGTGATCGCGAGCTTCAGCGTCAGCGGGCTGGTGCCGATGTCGGCCGCGATCGCGGGCAGCGAGGTGGCGATCACCGTCGAGTCCATGTTCTCCATGAAGAGAGCAGTGGCCACGATCAGCGGAATGACGCGTTGCTTGTTCATCAAAACAGGACAGCTGTGCTGAAAAAGGCGGGCGAGGGGGCCATATCATCCTGCCCTCGGCCACGCTATTGCGGAACCGGCCAAACGCCCTAAATCCAGCGTGACGCTGGTATGCATCCGCCCGTGTCAGAGCCTTTCCGTTCCGATAGGATCGGAGCGGAGGCCCTGGATTGATGTTTTGACGCGTTTTCTTCACGCGAACCGGTATCCACTTCGCTCGAAAACGCTCTGGAAGGTGTGCCGTGATCTACGTCCTCGCCGCTCTCTTGCCGCCGATCGGGCTGCTCCTGAACGGACAGCCGTTTTCGGCCATCTTCAATCTGGTCCTGATCGTGTTTTGCGCGGTTTTCGGGCTGTTTTTCCACGTGTTGCTGCTGGTGCCGTCGGCCCATGCCGTGATCGCGGTCCACATGAAGCGCGAGGACCGGCGCCATCGCGAAATGGTCGAGGCGATCCGCCGCCATGGGCCGCCGCCGGGTTACCGGGCGCCCTGAACCGGCCCCCTAAAAAGGCCTGTGCATGGCTGGCAAACACTTTGATTCGTCACGCGGCCGTGCTATCGACCCGCGTCAACCCCACCGATGGGCTCCGATTCGACGGTGACGCAGCGAGCGTCGCCGCAGGCGGCGTTCATCCGTAAGACCATCGCGGCTGGGCCGCAGATAAAGGAGTTGGCAATGGCCACGGGATTTCCGGCTATCCGCGAAGCCTTCACGTTCGACGATGTGCTGCTGAAGCCCGGCTTGTCCGACGTGCTTCCCTCGGAAGTCGATATTCGTTCCCGCGTCACCCGCGCCATTCCGCTCAATATCCCGATCATGGCCTCCGCCATGGACACGGTCACCGAGGCCCGCATGGCGATCGCCATGGCGCAGGCCGGCGGCCTCGGCGTCATCCACCGCAATTTCGATCCCGAAGGGCAGGCCGCCCAGGTGCGGCAGGTCAAGCGCTACGAGTCCGGCATGGTGGTGAACCCGCTCACCATCAGCCCCGAGGCCACGCTCGACGATGCGCTGACCCTGATGAAGGAGAACGGCATCTCGGGCATTCCGGTCGTCACCGGTGCCGCCAAGAACGTGCCGGGCAAGCTGGTCGGCATCCTGACCAACCGCGACGTGCGCTTCGCCAGCGATCCCCGGCAAAAAATCTCCGAGCTGATGACGCACGAAAACCTCGTCACGGTCCGTGAGAATGTCAGTCAGGACGAGGCGCGGCGGATGCTGCACCAGCACCGCATCGAGAAGCTGCTCGTCGTCGACGAGCAATATCGCTGCGTCGGTCTCATCACCGTGAAGGACATGGAGAAGGCGGTCGCCCATCCGCTCGCCTGCAAGGACGCGCAAGGGCGCCTGCGCGTCGCCGCGGCCACCACCGTCGGCGATACCGGCTTCGAGCGCACCGAGCGCCTGATCGATGCCGGCGTCGACCTCATCGTCGTCGACACCGCGCATGGCCATTCCCGTCACGTGCTGCACGCGGTGAACCGCATCAAGCGTCTGTCCAACTCGGTGCAGGTCGTCGCCGGCAACGTCGCCACCACCGAAGGCGCGCAGGCGCTGATCGACGCGGGCGCGGATTGCATCAAGGTCGGCATCGGCCCGGGCTCGATCTGCACCACCCGCATCGTCGCCGGCGTCGGCGTTCCCCAGCTCACCGCGATCATGGATGCGGTGGAAGCGGCGAAGAAGTCCGACATCCCGGTCATCGCCGACGGCGGCATCAAATACTCCGGCGACCTTGCGAAGGCGCTTGCCGCCGGTGCCGACATCGCCATGGTGGGCTCGCTGCTCGCCGGCACCGACGAGACGCCCGGCGAAGTGTTCTTGTGGCAGGGCCGCTCCTACAAGGCCTATCGCGGCATGGGCTCGGTCGGCGCGATGGCGCGCGGATCGGCCGACCGCTATTTCCAGCAGGACATCAAGGACACGCTCAAGCTCGTGCCTGAAGGCATCGAGGGCCAGGTGCCCTACAAGGGTGCGGTCGGCCACGTCATGCACCAGCTTGCCGGCGGCCTGCGCGCCGCGATGGGCTATGTCGGCGCACGCGACATGAAGGAGCTGCACGAGAAGGCCCAGTTCGTCCGCATCACCGGCGCCGGCCTGCGCGAAAGCCACGTCCACGACGTGACGATCACGCGCGAGAGCCCGAACTATCCGGGCGGGGTGTAAGCCCAAGCACCGTCATTCCGGGGCGGTCCGAACGACCGAACCCGGGGTCTCGGGATTCCGGGATGCCATCATCTGCTAGGCGAGCCAGCGCTTGCGCCGCTTGTAGTGCTTCACATCGCGGTATGATTTTCGCTTCTCTCCGGCGACGCCAAGATAGAACTCCTTGACGTCCTCATTTGCGGCGAGCGCGTGCGCCTCGCCGTCCATCACCACACGGCCGTTTTCGAGGATGTAGCCGTGGCTCGCATATCTGAGCGCCATATTGGTGTTCTGCTCGGCGAGAAGAAACGACACACCTTCCTTGGTGTTGAGATCCTTCACGATCTCGAAGATCTCTTCGACGATCTGCGGCGCGAGGCCCATCGATGGTTCGTCGAGCAGGATCATCTTCGGGCGCGACATCAGCGCGCGGCCAATCACGCACATCTGCTGTTCGCCGCCCGACGTATAGCCGGCGGTGGAATTGCGTCGCTCTTTGAGGCGGGGGAAATAAGCGTAGACACGTTCAAGGTCCTGCGCGATCGCGAGCTTTCCGTCTGTCCGCGTAAAGGCGCCGGTCAGGATGTTCTCCTCGACCGTGAGATGAGGGAAGGCACGGCGACCCTCCATCACCTGGATGCAGCCGCGTCGCACCACGTCGTTTGGCGACAGGGACTTCACCTCGACGCCGTTGAACAGGATCGAGCCCTTGGTGACCTCGCCGCGCTCTGCGTGCAGCAGATTGGAGACCGCCTTCAGCGTCGTCGTCTTGCCGGCGCCGTTGGCGCCGAGGAGTGCAACAATGCCGCCTCGCGGGACCTCCAGCGAGACGCCCTTCAACACGAGAATGACGTGATCGTAGACAACCTCGATATTGTTGACCGATAGGATCAGCGCTGCCGCTTCCGTCGCAGCGGTGACGACCTTGGCGATTGACATGCGCAGACCTCCAAACGGAGCAGGGGCTGGGATCCGGGAGCAGGCAACCCTGCCTCCCGGATCACTCGCACGGGGTCAGGTTTCCTTCGCGCAGTCGCGCGGCTTGATCTTCTTCTCCGCGGCATACTTCGCGGACACATCGGCGACGAGCGGTTCGATCAGCGATTCGTCAGCCGTGTACCAGTCGGAGATCACTTTCCAACCCTTGCCATCCCATTGCTGGACGCGCCCGTAGCGCGCGCCTTCGTGGTCGGAGCAGGAAATGCTGACCGGCTTCAACATTCCCTCAAAACCGAGCTCCTTGATTCGTGCATCGGTGAGTATGAGGTTCTCAAGCCCCCAACGGACCTGCTCGCCCGTCAGCGGTTGCTTGCCGAATTTTTCTTGCGCCTTGCGGATCGCCTCTACGCCGAGCATGGCATTCGTGATGCCGCGGTTGTAGAGGACTTCGCCGATCTTGCCAGGTTCTGTCGAACCCTTTCCCTTGGCGTAGACGTACTTCTCTATGTCGGCGTGCGCGGGGAATTTTCCTGCGCCATGCTGAAGCATCAACGATTTGTAACCGCTGGCCTGATCGCCCGCCGGCGTCACATCCGGCTCCGCGCCCGACCACCAAACACCGATCATCTTGTCGCGCGGATAGGCGACGGCGGCGGCTTCCTTGATTGCCGTGCTGTTCATGACGCCCCAGCCCCAGACCAGGACATAGTCGGGCCGATGCTGGCGGATCGCCAGCCATTGCGACTTCTGCTCGACGCCGGGATGCGTGACGGGAATCGGCGTGAACTCAAAGCCGTACTTCTGCGCCAGCACCTGCAGCATTGGAATCGGCTCTTTGCCATAGGGGCTGTCATGGTACAGCAGCGAAATCTTTTTGCCTTTCAGCTTGTCGAAGCCGCCGAGTTCCTTAGCGACGTGCTGGATCGCGATGTCGGCCGCGGACCAATACGTGCCGAGCAACGGAAAATTGTATGCGAACACCGCGCCGTTCTTGGAATCGGCACGGCCATACCCCATCGTGATGATCGGGATCTTGTCAGCCGCGGTCTTTTCGGTGAGTGCGAAGGTGATCCCGGTCGACAGCGGATTGATGAAGGCCGCGCCGGTTGGTCCTTTGCTCTTGAGACGCTCGTAACACTCCACTCCCTTGTCGGTCGCGTAGCCCGTCTCGCATTCTTCGATCAGAATCTTGACGCCGTTGATGCCGCCGTCACGTTCATTGATCAGGTTGTAATAGTCTACGACGCCGTTTGCGTAGGGCGCGCCGTTCACAGCGTACGGTCCGGTCCGGTAGGACAGAATTGGGATGAACTGTTCGTTTTGCGCTGCGGCCGGTGCGCTAAGTGCCGCGCCGCCCAAGGCTGTCGCGAGTATCAGTAACCTGCGTGCAATACTTGCCATATTGATATCCTCCTTGCGGTACTTCCTTCCTCTCCGTTGTCGGCGGCCGTCACTCGATTGCGATCAAGGCACGATCGCTGCCTCAATAGGGAAACGGCCAAAGTCTGAGCTTCTCCTTGCCGATCGATATCAGCCGGGCGAAGCCATGGGGTTCCTTGATGAGCAGATAGCAGATCAAGGATCCGAAGATGATGAACTGGAGGTGAGTGATCGTTTGCGTCGACAGCGGCAGGCCGAGCTTGGTCGGAATCACATTCAGCATGATCGGCACGATGAGGATGAACGCTGCTCCGATGAACGAACCCATGATCGAGCCGAGCCCGCCGATGATGACCATGAACAGAAGCTCAAGCGAGCGGTCGATCGAGAACGCAAGCGGCTCCCATGAACCGAGGTAGACGAACGCCCAGAGCGCACCCGCCACCCCGATGATGAACGAAGAGACCGCGAAAGCCGTTAGTTTTGCATAGAGCGGCCTGATGCCGATCAGCTCGGCGGCGATATCCATGTCGCGGATTGCCATCCACTGCCTGCCGAGATTGCCGCGCACGAGATTTTTCGCCAACACCGCCATCACGGTCACGACGGCCAGGCACAGCAGGTAACGCTCGACCGGCGAGCGAACGACCATACCGAAGAAATCCAGTTCCGGCGCATTCACTGATCCCGACGGGGCGTAGTTGGTGAACCAGGGGAGCCGCAGGAACGCCCAATCGAAGAAGAACTGCGCGGCGAGCGTTGCGACCGCCAGGTAGAGACCCTTGATCCGCAGACTGGGAATGCCGAACAGGATTCCGGCACCCGCCGCCATGAACCCGCCGAGCAGAATGGATGCCAGCACGGGCAACGGTGGGATCGCGATCGCAAAGCCAAGCCAGGCAAGCGGGATATGAACGCCGGTCGCCAGCTTGTAGGCGGAATAGGCGCCGATGGCCATGAACGCGCCGCTGCCGAGCGAGATCTGGCCGCAATAGCCGACGAGAATGTTTGTCCCGATGGCGGCGAGCGCCAGGATGAGGAAGGGCAGCAGGATGGCCCACAACAGATAGTCGGTGCCGAACGGCCAGATCCGGAAGGTGGCCAGCAGCGGCACGCCAATGAAAGCAATTCCGAGCAAGACAGCGAGGGCAATACGATCCTGCCGGATCGGGAAGATCGCCATATCCTCCGCATAGGTCGCCTTGAACTGGCCGGCTTCGCGATAGAGCACAACAACCTCCTTGCCTCAGACGCGTTCGATGATCCGCTCGCCGAACAGGCCCTGCGGCCGCAGGAGCAGCACCGCCAGCGCCAGCACGTAGGCAAACCAATATTCGATGCCGCCGCCGATGGATGGCCCGAGATATACCTCTGCGAGCTTCTCACCGGCCCCGACAATGAGCCCGCCGACGATGGCTCCGGGAATGGAGGTGAGGCCGCCGATGATCAGGACTGGCAAAGCCTTCAGCGCGAGAAACGTGATGGAGAACTGCACGCCAAGCTTGGTCCCCCACACGGTCGCCGCGACGAGTGCAACGAGGCCAGCAACGAGCCAGACCACGAACCAAATCCAACTGATTGGAATCCCGATCGAGTGCGCGGCCAAATGGTCGTCGGCCACGGCTCTGAGCGCGCGACCGGTCTTGGTGCGCTGAAAGAAGACCGCGAGGCCGGCGACCAGGACGCCCGCGATCAATGCGCCCCAGACATCCAGCTTGTTGACCAGAATCCCGCCCGGGAACAGGCCTTCAAACAAGAACCAGGCGTCGGTCGGGAACAGCCGCAACGGGTAGACATCCGATCCGAAGATCATCTCCGCGGCGCCCTCGATGACGAATGTCACGCCGATCGTCGACATGAACAGCGTCAAGCCGTCCTGATTGACGAGAGGTCCGATCACGAATCGCTCGATCAGCCAAGCGGTTGCCGCCATGATCACGGCGGCAAAGCCGATAGCGAGGATGACCGCGACCCAAAGCGGAAGGCCGTTGGCGACCAGGAGGTCGAGGGCGCGAACCAGCGCCAATCCCGCGAGCAACACCATGGCTCCCTGCGCATAGTTGAATACGCCGGATGCCTTGAAGATCAGCACGAAGCCGAGCGCGACCAGCGAATAGAGCACGCCGGACATCAATCCGCCGATCAGGACCTCGAGAAACTGACCCAGTGCGATCATGGACGCACCTCAATGCGCGACGCCAAGATATGCGTCGATGACGGCTTGACTTCTCTTCACTTCATCAGGCGTGCCGTCGGCGATCTTCACGCCGTGATCAAGCACCGCCACGCGGTCCGACAGATCCATGACCACGGCCATGTCGTGCTCGATCAGGGCAATGGTCGTGCCGTAATGGTTGTTCACATCAATGATGAACCGCGACATGTCCTCCTTCTCCTCCAGGTTCATGCCTGCCATCGGCTCGTCCAGGAGCAGAAGGTCGGGCTCCATCGCCAGAGCGCGACCGAGTTCGACACGCTTCTGCAAGCCGTATGGCAGACGCCCGACCGGTACCTTGCGGATTGTCTCGATCTCCAGGAAGTCGATGATCTCCTCGACCTTGCGCCGATGCTCGATCTCCTCTGCGAGGGCAGGGCCATAACGCAGCAGCTGCCACAACAGCCCCCGGCGTACCTTCAAGGTGCGGCCTGCCATGATGTTGTCGAGCGCGCTCATGCCCTTGAACAGGGCGACATTTTGAAAGGTGCGCGCGATGCCGCCGCGCGCCGCCTCGAACGGCTGCATTTTGGACCGGGTGCTTCCCTTGAAGGTGATGGCGCCATGGTTGGGATGATAGAACCCGTTGACGACGTTCAGCATTGAGGTTTTGCCGGCGCCGTTGGGGCCGATGATGGCGCGAATTTCGCCTTTTTTGACGTTGAACGAGACGTCCCGCAACGCCTTGACGCCGCCGAAGGCCAGTGCCACGCCCTCGACCTGCAGCAGGATTTCGTTGGCGTTTGGCGCTCTCATGCTGCTCTTCCCAGCGATTCTGCCGGACCGATGATTTGCATGTCGCGAATCTCAACTCGTGCCGCGATCGTGCCCTTCCGGCCATCCTCAAACGTGACTTCCGTGGAAATGTCGGCGTCATGCGCTCCGTTGTAGAGTGCCGTGACCAACGACGCATAGCGTTCGGCAATGAAGCGGCGGCGCACTTTCTGCGTGCGGGTCAGCTCGCCGTCATCCGCGTCGAGCTCCTTGTGCAGAATGAGGAAGCGGCGAATCTGGGCGCCGGCAAGCACCGTTTCCCCGGCCAGGGAGCGGTTCACCGCGGCGACGTCTTTGGCGACCATCTCGTAGACCAGCGGATGGCCGGCAAGCTCCTGATAGGACCCGTAGGCGACGTTGTTGCGTTCCGCCCAATTCGCGACCGCGACCGGGTCGATGTTGAGCATGGCGCATACGAACTCTCTGGAGTCACCGAACGTGATCGCTTCCTTGATATTGGGATAGAACTTCAGCTTGTTCTCAAGGTACTTGGGAGCAAACATCGTGCCGTCAGCCAATCGACCGACGTCCTTCGCACGATCGATGATCTTCAGATGCCCGGTCTTCTCGTCGAAAAAGCCCGCGTCGCCGGTCCTGACGTATCCATCGGACGTCATCGCTTCCGCGGTCTTTGCCTGATCCTTGAAATATCCGAGGAACATGCCGGGCGAGCGAAACTGCACTTCGCCCGATTCCGCGATGCGGATGGCGACGTTGGGCGCCGGCGGACCAACCGTATCCGGGTAGATCTCGCCATCGGGCTGACACGTTACATAGAGGAACGCTTCGGTCTGGCCGTAGAGCTGTTTCAGGTTCAGTCCGATGGCGCGGTAGAACGCAAACAGATCCGGACCGATCGCTTCGCCTCCGGTGTATGCGACGCGCACCTGAGACAGGCCAAGAACGTTCTTGAGAGGCTCGTAGACCAGCCAGCGCCCGAGCGCATAGAGCAATCGGCCTGACAGCGGCACCGGACGTCCCGTCAAGACTTGCTCGCCATACCGCCGCGCGACGTCCAGAAAGTAGCTGAACAATCGCCGCTTGATCGGCGCTGCGTCCTCCATCCGGACCATCAGCCGCGTCAGCATGGCCTCGTAACCGCGTGGCGGGGCCAGGTAGAAGGTTGGCCCTATCTCATGCCGATCCTGTTCGATTGTGTTGCTGCTCTCGGGGCACGCCATGCAGAATCCGGCAACCAGGCCTTGCGCATAACTGACGTAATGATCGCCCGCCCAAGCCAGCGGCAGATAGGCCAGCACCACGTCCTTGTCGGTCAACTTGTCGAACCGCGTGGTGTCGGTTGCAGCATCGATGCAGCCTCGCGCCGACAGCATGACGCCCTTGGGCGCGCCGGTCGTTCCCGAGGTGTAGAGGATGATCGCGATGTCCGAACCGTTGCCGGCCCGAATGGATTCATCGATCCGTTCGCCAAGCGCCGGGTCGGCTGCAAGCGCGGCGCGGCCGTCATTGATGATATCGCCGATTGCGATCAGCCGGCCGTGGTCGTAGCCGTCGAATTCCGCGCGGTTCGTCGTAGATAATCCTGTTGAGTTGCGGCAGTCGGTCGGACACCGACAAAACCTTGTCGACCTGCTCCTGATCCTGCGCGGCGACCAGCGTCGCCTCGGCGTGAGCGAGAACAAAAGCGAGCTCATCAGCCACTGCATCGGAATAGACCGGAACGGGGATTGCGCGCAGCGTCTGCGCTGCCATCATGGTCCAGTAAAGCTTCGGCCGATTGGAGCCGACGACCGCGATTGTCTCGCCCGGCCGCAAGCCAAGGCGATGCAAGCCGGCAGCATAGCTACGAATGATCTCGGCAACCTCAGCCCAGGTCCAGCTCTGCCAGATGCCAAGGTCCTTATGCTGGAACGCTGGCCGCGCGCCAAATTGTGCCGTGTTTCGCAGCAGCAATTTGGGAAACGTATCATACGATCCGTCGCCGGCCATGTCGGTCTCGATCCAAAAACCGAAGCGTTGGTTCGCTCCTGTTATGGTGATGCCTGCCCCATTTTTGGGTAGCAGACATGCGAGTGCCGCATGATCCGAGATTACAGCGAATCGAAAGTCCGACAAGTGCCAGATTGATAGGTCGCGTTTTTGCCGCGGGCGCGCGCGCCAGAGATAGGTCTACCGGCTGCCAATTCGCCGAAGGTGAATCCGGCCGCCACCAGACGGACATTGCGGCGCGAAGACGCTGATCGGCTCTCAAGAGGTAACCCCAATGCTTCGGAGAGCCTCACGTCCGTCGGGTGGTCCCGAGAAGCGGACCGAAGTCCTGCACCGCTCAGGTTTCGAGGGCGACCGGAAACCGATTGCCGATCAGCTACGCGGCCGCCCTCGTTGCGACCCATGGAGGGCCGCCTAACCGCGTTGGCTTCGCCGTGCCGGATGGGGAGGTCGGATCAGGCGACTTGACGATGGCCGCTTCGTTTGCCGGTGGCGCGCCATGATAAACTTGCCGCCACCAGGGTGCCCTGCGCCCTGCCAACCACCCCCGACATGACGGTATCGCGTTGGCGCCAATGTGCCTAGCATGACGGCTGTCATTTCAAACAACATTTCAAACAACGCAACGCGAAAACAGCAAATCCATCTCCCTTGCGGGGAGATGGATTGCATGACTACGTGTGCGCCACGAACCAATCATCCCAAGAGGAAATCATGTCCCAAGGAAAGCGCATCGTTCTGGCTTCGCGCCCGCACGGCGAGCCCACGTCGGCCAATTTCAGGCTCGAGGACTACACGCCGCCGGCACCGGGTGCGGGCGAGGTCCTGCTGCGCACGATCTGGTTGTCGCTCGATCCCTATATGCGCGGGCGCATGAGCGAGGGGCCGTCCTACGCTGCACCGGTGCCGATCGGCGGGGTGATGGAAGGCGGCACGGTGAGCGAGGTGATCGCGTCCAACAATCCGGGCTTTGCCAAGGGCGACATCGTGCTGTCGCGCGCGGGCTGGCAGACCCATGCGCTGTCCGATGGTAAGGGGCTTGCCAAGGTCGATCCCAAGCTCGGGCCGATCTCGACCTCGATCGGCGTGCTCGGCATGCCCGGCATGACGGCGTACACGGGCCTGCTCGACATCGGCAAGCCGCAACCCGGCGAGACCGTCGTCGTTGCCGGCGCTTCCGGCGCGGTCGGCTCGGCCGTCGGCCAGATCGCCAGGATCAAGGGCGCACGTGCGGTCGGCATCGCCGGCGGCAAGGACAAGTGCGACTACGTGGTCAAGGAGCTCGGCTTCGATGCCTGTATCGATCACCGCGATCCCGATCTCGCCGCCAGGCTCAAGGAGGCCTGCCCGAAGGGGATCGACGTCTATTTCGAGAATGTCGGCGGCGCCGTGTTCGAGGCTGTGTTCCCGCTGCTCAATCCGTTCGCGCGCGTGCCGGTCTGCGGCCTGATCGCGCACTATAACGATCGCGAAGCGCGAGCACCGAAATGGGCTTCGTCGATCATGTTCGCGATCCTCACCAAGCGGCTGACCTTCCGCGGCTTCATCGTTTCCGACTTCGCCGCACGCCATGGCGACTTCCTGCGGGACATGTCCGCCTGGGTTCGCGACGGCAAGGTCAAGTACAAGGAATTCGTCACCGAGGGCCTGGAGAGCGCGCCCGGCGCCTTCATGGGGCTCCTGAAGGGCGCCAATTTCGGCAAGCAGCTGGTGCGGGTCGGGCCGGACAAGGCCTGAGTTAGAAGCCCCGGAAGCTCCCATTCCGCGCAACAAAGTGTCAAAAGCGCCACAATGGCGGGGGATTTGGGGGCCTTTTGGCCCCCATTTGCTTGACGGAGACCCGCAGCAATTGATTCAATGTAGCTATATTTCAGGTGTAGCCATGATTTTTGAAGCTATTGTTTTCGGGGTCATTCTCCTCGCCGCCGGCTATTGGGCGACCATGTTCGTCATGGGCCGTCGCGACGACGTCTTGCACGGAAAATTCGTCGAGGAGCGGCCGGACACGACGCCGGTCCGCTTCATTCCGCACGTATCTCGCGCACGGCCCGCGCCGGCGGCACCACAGCCCGACAAGGATTCGCTGCAGGCGCTGCTCACCGTGATCAAGCAGGACCTGCACGACGCGGCGCGGAGCTGACGCGGCTCAGGCCGGCTCCTTGTCGAGCAGCATGTCCAGGTCGACATCGACCTGGCCCTTCGCCCTGACGTGGCGGACCTCGAAACTGTCGGGCTGGAATTGGTATTCGACGAGACCGGTTTCCTTGATGCCGATCACCTCCTGCCGCGCGTCGGAGATGACGAAGCCGGCCGAGGGTGCCCAGACGTGTCTGACATGCTCGAACGTGTAGTCGCGGCGCTGGTGCACATGGCCGCTGCCGACCAGGCGCCAATCGACCTTGCCGAGCATCTCGATCAGGCGGCGCCGCGCCGGCTGCGGGACGAAGCGGATCGCGGTCTCGGCGCGCTCGGCATCGTCGGGCAGGTTGAGAAACAGCGGCTTGTGCAGGAACAGCGCGACCGGCATGCCGACGGCCTTGTCGAGCACGCCTGCGAGCCAGTCGAACTGCTCGGCCTCGCTGTCGAGGCCGGTGTTCATGATCAGCGAATTCAGCCCGATGAAGCACCAGCCGGCAGCGTCGAAATGCCAGCGGTCCTCGCCGAGCACCGAGATGAAGGCGCCGCGCGTCTCATCGGTCGGCGGTTGCGTCGGTGGCGCGCCGATCGCGGTCGGATTGTCGCCGATGTCGTGATTGCCGGGCAGGTAGCGGCAGGCGACGGGCAGGGCGTCGTGCAGGCCCTTCGCGAATTCGGCGTCGTCGCGGCCGGCCGGCCCGTCGAACGAGACGTCGCCGGTGTTGACGACGAGATCGGGCCGCGTCGCGTGGATGTGCTCGCTGACGCGATGAAAGTTGTCGATCAGCGGCTTGAAGCGGCGCGCGAGATGGGTGTCGGAGATCTGTGTCAGGCGAAATTGGGGCATGCATCGCTCCTTTCGGCCGGAGCATAGGTCGGCGCGAAGTCGGAACGATGACGATTTCGCCGTCTTGTTCGATGCTCTGTTTGATGCGTTGTTTGATGTTTTGTTTGGTTTTGCGCCTTGGCACGGTCGCTGGATCGCCAGTTGCCGCACCGACGCAACGAGCCTTGCCGTCACCATGCCGAGCACGCCGCTGCCCGGGCCGCGTCGTCGAGGATCGGGGAGATGGTGCGCATCGCGTCAACCGTGAGGGGCTGAAACCGCCATTGGTCCTGGGAGTTGGTCACCCGGGCTCGGATCACGGTTCAACGGGTTACCGCGCACGCTTCATTGTGTTGGGCGCGAGTGGCGGCTAAGAGGGCGGCGGGCGCCCGCGGCTGAGGGAGATTTTGATGTCGGTTCAAATGGTTCTGCTACCGGTCTTCATCCAGATCGGGCTCACCTTCGCGCTGTTGTTCGCCATGGCGACGAGGCGCACGAGGGCGCTGACGAGCGGCGAGACCAAGATCGCCGACATCGCGCTGCGCGAGCCGAACTGGCCGGCCCAGGCCACCAAGTTCGGCAACTGCTTCGCCAACCAGTTCGAGCTGCCGGTGCTGTTCTACGTCCTGATCGCGCTGGCATTGCCCTTGCGCCGCGCCGATCTCTTCATCGTGCTGATGTCCTGGGTGTTCGTCGTGGCGCGCTTTGCCCATGCCGGCGTGTTCGTCACCTCCAACGACGTGCGGCCGCGCTCGCTCGTCTGGTTCGCCGGCGCGCTGGTGCTGGCAGCCATGTGGCTGTATTTCGCGCTCAGACTGCTGCTGCTGATCTGATGCGCCCAACCGAAAGAGATCAATGACCCCCGCTGCCCGGCTTTCCGCCGCGATCGAGCTGATCGCCACCATCGACGCACAGCGCATTCCCGCGGCCAAGGCACTGAAGGAGTGGGGCACCGCGCACCGCTTCGCCGGCTCGGGCGACCGCGCCGCGATCGCCGGTCTCGTCTGGGACGTGCTGCGCCGGCAATCCTCCGCCGCCTATTTGATGGATGACGCCAGCGCGCGGTCGCGCGTGCTCGGCATGCTCAAGCTCGAACGCGGCATGGACATCGCCACGATCCAGGCGCTGTGCGACGGCGGCCGGTTCGCGCCGGATCCGCTGACCGCGACCGAGGAGGCCGCATTGGCCTCGCGCTCGCTCAGGGATGCGCCGGCGCATGTCGCGGGCGATTATCCGGACTGGCTCGACCCGCATCTGGCAAGGGTGTTCGGCGACGACCGCGCGGCGGAAGCGACCGCGATGGCGAGCCGCGCGCCGCTCGATCTGCGCGTCAACACGCTGCGCGGCAAGCGCGAGAAGGTGCTGCCGCGGCTGTCGCATCTCGGTGCCAAGGAAACGCCGTGGTCGCCGCTCGGCCTGCGCATCGAGCTCGGCGCCGACGCGCGCAATCCGGGCATCCATGCCGAGGAGGATTTCATCAAGGGTGCCATCGAGGTCCAGGACGAGGGCTCGCAGCTCGCCGCGCTGTTCTCGGCGGCAAAGCCCGGCGAGCAGGTGATCGATCTCTGCGCTGGCGCCGGCGGCAAGACGCTGGCGCTCGCCGCCCTGATGCAAGGCAAGGGCCGCCTGATCGCGACCGACCGCGACAAGCGCCAGCTCGCCCCGATCCATGAGCGGCTGTCGCGCGCCGGCGTCCACAATTGCGATGTGCGCACGCCGCGCGGCGAGGAGGAGGTGCTGTCCGACATCAAGGCGTCCGCCGACCTCGTCGTGATTGACGCCCCCTGCACGGGAACCGGCACCTGGCGCCGCAACCCCGATGCAAAATGGCGCATGCGCCCGGGCGCGCTGGAGATCCGCCTGCGCGACCAGGCCGAGGTGCTCGCGCGCGCGGTGCCGCTGGTGAAGCCGGGTGGCCGCATCGCCTACATCACCTGCTCGGTGCTGGCGGAGGAGAACGGCGAGCAGGTGAGGGCGCTCGTCGCGCGCCATCCCGAGTTTTCCATGCAGCCGCCGGAGCAGACCGCAGCGGTGCTGTGGGACAAGGCCGAGGCCTTTGCCGAGGCTGCGCTGCAGTCGGCGGAAGGCCTGCTGATGACGCCACGCCGCACCGGCACGGATGGGTTTTTCGTCTCGGTGCTGAAGAAGGCGTGACAGCGATCGTCATTCCGGGGCGTCCGTAGGACGAACCCGGAATCTCGAGGTTCCGGGTTCAATGCTTACGCATTGCCCCGGAATGACGAAATCCACGTCATGAGTGTCCGCAATCATACGCCGCACCAACTGCCGTCGGCGTCCTGCTCGCCACGATGACCCAGTATAGCAACGCGCAGGCGCTGATCGCGGCACCCAGGACGCAGACGCCGGGCCAGCCGGCGGCCGCATAGGCCATCGTCGAGGTGATCGCGCCAAAACCTGTTCCGATCGAGTAGAATACCATGTAGCCGCCGACCAGCCTGCTCGCTGCGTCGGGACGGGCGGCGACGATCAGGCTCTGGCTGGTCACATGGATCGCTTGCACCGCGAAGTCGATCATCAGCACGCCGGCCAGCACCAGCCATAGCGATGTGTTGAGGCAGGCGATCGGAACCCAGCCGGCGAGCATCAGCAGCAGCGACAAGCCGGTGGTGCGCTGCCCCCAGCCGCGGTCGGCGAGGCGGCCGGAATTGCGCGCCGCCAGCGCGCCGGCGAGACCGGCGATGCCGAGCATCCCGATGGTGGTGTGCGACAGCGAGAGCGGAGGTGCCGCGAGCGGCAGCACGACCGAGCTCCAGAACACGCTGAAGCTTGCGAAGATCAAGAGCGCGAACACCGCGCGCTCGCGCAAGACCTGCTCCTCGACGAACAGCGCGACCGTCGAGCGCAGCAGCTTGGCGTAGGACGATCCGGCCATCGGCTGCGGCGCATGCCGCGGCAGCGCGCGCGCCAGCAGCGCCGCCAGCACCAGCGTCAGCGCGGCCGAGGTGAGATAGACGACGCGCCAGCCGCCGAGATCGGCCAGCGCGCCGGCGGCAAAACGTGCCAGCAGGATGCCCGAAACCACGCCGCTGGTGACGGTGCCGATGGTGCGGCCGCGGTCGGCCGGCGCTGCCAGCGTCGCGGCGTAGGCGACCAGCACCTGGATCACGACGGCGAGCAGCCCGACCAGCACCATGCCGACCAGCAGCACCGGGGCGTTCGGCGCGGTGCCGACGATGGTGAGCGCGATCGCCGACAGCACGGTCTGGCCGGCGATCAGACGTCGGCGATCCCAGAGGTCGCCGAGCGGCACGATCAGGATCAGGCCGAACGCGTAGCCGATCTGGGTCAGCGTCACGACGCCGCCGATCACCGCAGGCGTGATGCCGAGATCCTGCGCCATGGTATCCAGCAGCGGCTGCGCGAAATAGATGTTGGCGACGCTCAGCCCGCAGGCGACGGCGAACAGCAGCACGACGGCGGGCGACAGAGCACGAGCCGTGGTGTCGCCGGGCTTGTCGTTTGTCTTGTGATGGTCCTCGGCCGGCCGGGCCTCAGCCATGATCTGGTTCGTCATCTTGCCTCCGCCGCAATTCGCAATCTGGTCTCATCATGAGACCAGTTGCGCGAAGCGCTGTCTAGTCCTATTTTAGAACCAGTTCGGAATCGTGATCGAGAAAGGTTGGCCGCCATGAAGCGGACCGGATTCGCCAAAGCGGACTGCCCGGTGGCGCGCGCGCTCGATGCGATCGGAGACTGGTGGTCGCTCCTGATCGTGCGCGATGCTTTCGACGGGCTGCGCCGGTTCGGCGATTTCCAGAAGAACCTCGGCATTGCCAAGGGCATGCTCAGCACGCGCCTGCGCAAGCTGGTCGAGCTCGACGTGCTCGAGCAGGTCGCGGCCTCCGACGGCAGCGCCTATCAGGAATATGTGCTGACCAGGCGGGGCCACGACCTGTTCCCGATCGTGGTCTCCTTGCGCCAATGGGGCGAGGCGCATCTCTATGCGCGCGGCGAGGCGCATTCGGTGCTGCTCGACCAGGCCGGGCAGGCGGTCGGGCAACTCGTGCTGCCGTCGAAGAGCGGCAAGCCGCTGGGCTGGGCGGATACGAAGGTGAGGAAGGTGGCGCGGCGGCGGTGAGTGCGTGTTAGCGGCTACTTCGTTGCCGGTCTCCGCAAACACTGTCGTCATCCTGAGGTGCGCGCCGGGCGGTGCGCCAGCAACGCGCGGCGAGCCTCGAAGGATGGGGATGGAGCCGGGCTGTCGCCCTTCGAGACGCGCTACGCGCTCCTCAGGGTGACGGGAGACAACGGGGTTGCTCTTCAATCCACAATAAACAGCGTCGCACCCGTCTTGGTCGACGACCGGTGCGCCGCGTCGCCGAAATCCGAGACCTGGTAGCTCATGCCTGCGGTCAGCTTGAATTTGCGCCCGTCGCGCAGCTCGGAGTCGAGCTCGCCCTTCAACACGTACAGCACGTGGCCGCGATCGCACCAATGATCGGCGAGATAGCCCGGCGAATATTCCACCATCCGCACCCGGAGATCGCCGATATTGAGCGTGCGCCACCTGGCCTGTCCGGTCTCGCCGGGATGCACTGAAGGCTCGACGTTGCTCCAGTCGGTGACGGTGAAGGGCAGGGGCGGGATTCTCATGGGCTGGATCCTGACGTTCTGTGGCTCTACGCGTCTGCATCTCCAAATGCCGGCGTCATCCCCGCGCAACGGCGAAGCCGTTGTCGCTGGAGGTGCGCGTCGAGCGGTGCGCAAGCAACGCTCGGCGGGCCTCGAAGGATGGGGATGGAGCCGGGCTGTCGCCCTTCGAGGGCCGCTGAAGAGGCGGCCACCTCCAGCGACAAAGGCGAAGCCTTTGCGCGGGGGTGACGGGAGAGCAGGAGTGGCGCAGCAGCTTAATGCACCAGATGGTTCGCCGAGCCCTGCCGGATCTTCCCCTCGGCATCCAGCCGCAGATACTCGCAAATCTTCTTGCCGCGTTCATTCTGGTAGAACACGACGACGCTGTCGGGCGAGACATAGAGGTCGATCAGCTCGAAATGCAGCTCGGGCAATTTCGCCAGCGCCGCGCTCCAATAGGCCCGCAAGCTGGCCTTGCCGAGCACGGTGCCTGACGCGCCGAAGCCGAGCGGCGGAATCCGGTCCGAGGTCATCTCGGCATCCTCGGCATACATCGCCAGAACGCGCTCGAGGTCGCGCGCGTTCCAGGCAGCGATCCAGTCGTGGCCGAGCGCGGCAAGGCGGGATGGGTCGTGAAAATCCGGCATTGGTTTCCTCCATGTGGCTTACGGCCAAATTAGGTCAATAATACTGACCTATATCCGTTTGTCCATGCCCAAAGAAGCATGTGGGCGCCCCTTCGAGCGCGGTTGCGGGGGCGGGCGCCGTCGCGTATCTGCTTGCCATGACAGCCCAGCACACAGCCCGCGAACCGTCGACGCCCTCGGTGGCCTCGGCGCACGACAAGATTCTCATCGTCGACTTCGGCAGCCAGGTGACGCAGCTGATCGCGCGTCGCGTGCGCGAGGACGGCGTCTATTGCGAGATCGTGCCGTTCAACAAGGCCGAAGAGGCCTTCAAGGAGATGAAGCCGAAGGCGGTGATCCTCTCCGGCGGCCCCGAGTCGGTGCACGAGGCCGGCTCGCCCCGCGCGCCGCAATTGATCTTCGCCTCCGGCGTGCCCGTGATGGGCATCTGCTACGGCCAGATGACCATGGCCGCGCAGCTCGGCGGCGAGGTCGAGGGCGGCCATCACCGCGAATTCGGCCGCGCCGACGTCGAGGTCAAGGCCGAGAGCAAGCTGTTCGAGGACGTCTGGTCGTCAGGCAGCAAGAACCAGGTCTGGATGAGCCATGGCGACCGCATCACCAGGATGCCGCCGGGCTTCTCCGTCGCCGGCACCTCACCGAACGCGCCTTTCGCGATCATCCAGGACGAGAAACGCAAATATTACGGCCTGATGTTCCACCCCGAAGTGGTGCACACGCCCGACGGCGCGAAACTGATCCGCAACTTCGTCCGCAAGATCGCCGGCCTCACCGGCGACTGGACCATGCGCGCCTTCCGCGAGGAGGAGATCGCCAAGATCCGCGCGCAGGTCGGCAAGGGCAGGGTGATCTGCGGCCTGTCCGGCGGCGTCGATTCGGCCGTGGCGGCCGTGCTGATTCATGAGGCGATCGGCGACCAGCTCACCTGCGTCTTCGTCGATCACGGCTTGATGCGCCTCAACGAGGCCGAGCAGGTCGTCGACCTGTTCCGCCACCACTACAACATCCCGCTCGTGCACGTGGATGCCTCGAAACAGTTTCTGGGCGAGCTCGAAGGCGTCACCGACCCGGAAGCGAAGCGCAAGACCATCGGCCGCCTCTTCATCGAGGTGTTCGAGGCCGAGGCCAAGAAGATCGGCGGCGCCGATTTCCTGGCGCAAGGCACGCTCTACCCCGACGTGATCGAGAGCGTCTCCTTCACCGGCGGCCCCTCCGTCACCATCAAGTCGCACCATAATGTCGGCGGCCTGCCCGAGCGCATGAACATGAAGCTCGTCGAGCCCTTGCGCGAGCTGTTCAAGGACGAGGTGCGCAAGCTCGGCCGCGAGCTGGGCCTTCCCGAAATCTTCGTCGGCCGTCACCCGTTCCCGGGCCCCGGCCTCGCCATCCGCTGCCCCGGCGAGATCACGAAGGATAAGCTCGACATCCTGCGCAAAGCGGACGCCGTCTACATCGACCAGATCAGGAAGCACGGCCTCTACGACGAGATCTGGCAGGCCTTCGCCGTGCTGCTCCCGGTCAAGACCGTCGGCGTCATGGGCGACGGCCGCACCTACGACTACGTCGTCGGCCTGCGCGCCGTGACGTCGACCGACGGCATGACCGCGGATTTCTACCAGTTCGACATGAAGTTCCTGGGGGAGACGGCGACGCGCATCATCAACGAGGTGAAGGGCGTGAACCGGGTGGTGTACGATGTGACCAGCAAGCCGCCGGGGACGATCGAGTGGGAGTAGGGGGCAAAATAGCCGAGGCCTTAGGCCGAAACGAGACACTCATTTCGCACGAATCCTAGGGTTGGCGAATAGTGGCGAGGGAAGCAGACTTTCCAGCGACCGTGATCAAGGCGCTGGCCGAGCGGGTAGGGCACCGCTGCTCATTTCCAGATTGCAATGCGTCGACGATCGGTCCAAGTGCAGAGTCGGCGACTAGTATCGCAAAGACAGGAATGGCCTGTCACATCTATGCGGCAGCGGACGGTCCGGCTGCACGTCGAACAGGCCGTAGCAAAAGTATCGACGAACTGCGTTCGATCGAAAACGGCATCTGGATGTGTTATCGGCATGGCAAACTCATCGACACCGATGAATGTAGCTACACGCCGCAATTGTTGAGTGACTGGCGGCGGCTCGCAGAGCATCGTGCGAGATTGCGACACGAACTGGGGCGCGAACTTACGTGTGATCGAGTTAGGCTGGAAAAGGCCCTTGGGTCGGACAAGGACCACTGGGAGCGGTCTTTGTCCAAGCGCTCTTTGCTGCAAGGCTCTACGCTCGGATCGTTGATTAAGATCCTTGAGCGGCATGGGGTGCAAGGCGCAGATATAGCCTATCTCAAATGGATAAAGGACAAACGAGATTACTTTGTCCATCGCTTGTTTCATGACGGCGCATGGCCTGGTGATCTGGATGAGGACGGCTGTCGAACGATGAGGCGGAGGCTTCTCGCGATTCAGCTCTGGCTATCGCGGGCAGAGAGAAACATTTGGCTGATCTTTGAGCGAGCCGGTTTCGTTGAACTTGACCATCTGGAAGATGGCGGTCTTTTGGCCACCAACATGGGCATATACGATCTATTGGAGGCCGATACTCAGAGCGCCGACGAGGATTTTTGATGGCCACTTCCGGCGTGTCGGTTGGATTTGCCTTCAACACAAATCAAATCCCGCTTCACCACCTGCGACAAATCACCCCGACGGGCAACTCACCAAAACCTGTCAATCTGCGAATAAGAAAATATTCCGCTTGGCGTTTGACCCAACTCAGATGTTCAATATGCGCGTCTCACCCGAGACGAGGGGCGGATCGCGATCGTCACGAACGCGGGTCGAGATGCGGTGGACGCTGAATGCGCGACTGACGAGTGCGCGTGAGGCGGACGGCGAAGTCGTGTGGTCCTGACGCCCAAGTGGCAGGTGTCTCTTCACATTGCGCGGTGCGCGTGGCGAAGACGGTGACAAACAAGCCAAGTCTCGCCGGGGAGAGCACGAAGTAAGCCGTAACCCATCGCGCAGGGAAAGCCGGGTTGTTTCCGGTTACACCTGTGGTCCTACCCCCGAGCTTTCTACCCATTGCTCGGGGCCCATGGGTGCGATCGGCACCCGGCTTTCCCTGCGCCCTCTATTCTCAACGAGGGTGAAACCAAGAGCAAAGCTCGGACGGTTCAGTCGCGAGAATGCGGTTTCGTGCCCGCGCGCCGGCTGAAGCGGGCAGAGCGGATCGGCTGGAGAGGCGTGATGCACCATATCGATCATCGAGCCATGGATGAGCTACGCCGGCAGCAGGCCGGCGGCGCGATAGTTGTCGATCAAGGAGTCGTAGAGCGAAATATCGGAGCGGCTTCTGGCGACGAGCTGCGCGCCGGCGACGGCGGCGAAGATGGCGCGGGCGCGCTGTTCGCTCTTTCTTGCGCTGACCAGGCCCGCGGCCACCAACAGCTTGCTCAGCCACGCCACGTTGACGTCGGCAAAGATCTGGACTTCCTTCTTCACTGCGTCCGGCAGGTCGTCGACTTCCGCCGACATGAAGCTGCAGAGGCACATGCGATTGTTGCTCTCGAGCGCCTTGCGAAACACATCGGGGTATCGACGCAGGCAGCGGACAGGATCGGCCGCTTCTGCCAGCATCGCCTCGAGTTGGGCGGCGGTGTCCTCCCAGTAGCGCCGCGCGACGGCCACGCCGAGATCGGCCTTGCTCGGAAAATGGTGATAGATGCTGGCGGCCTTGATCCCGACTTCGTCCGCGAGATCACGGAAATTCAAGCCGCCATAGCCGCGGGCCTGCGCGGTCCGCTTTGCCGCCGCCAGGATGGCTTCCCGAGAGCTTGAACTCATCATTGCCTCACCGCTTCGTTATCTACCAAGTGACAGATAGGCGTTGACCTGCCCGATTTGAAGGCTAATTTAGCCTACCAAGTGACAGGTAGACACAGGAGTCCTGATGAAGATTTACGATTGGCCAACTGGCCCATATCCGGCCCGCGTTCGCATCGCTTTGGCCGAGAAGAACCTGCGGCCGCAAGTGGAGTTCGTACTGGTCGATCTCTACAAGGGCGAGCACAAGCAGCCCGAATTCCTCGCCAAGAACTACTCCGGCACGCTGCCGGTGCTCGAACTCGACGACGGGACCTTCATTGGCGAGTGCACGGCTATTACCGAGTACCTTGACGCGCTCGTTGGCGCGCCGACGCTGACCGGCAGGACGCCGCGCGAAAAGGGTGTGATCCACATGATGAGCAAGCGCGCCGAACTGGAAGTGCTCGACGCCGTCAGCGTCTATTTTCACCACGCCACGCCAGGTCTCGGGCCTCATGTCGAGATCTATCAGAACCCCGAATGGGGATTCCGTCAGCGCGACAAGGCCCTCAGGGGGATGCACTACTTTGACGGCATTCTGAAACGACAGCCGTTCGTTGCCGGCGACGCATTCACGATGGCCGATGTCACCCTCATCGGCGGCTTGATCTTCGCGGGACTGGTGAACGTGCCGGTGCCGGTGGAGTGCGAGGCTCTTTTGGCATGGTACGCAGCGATGCAGGAGCGTCCTAGCGTGAAGAACCGGATAACGATGTCCGAGCCGATCAAGGCACTTGATTGAGATCGTCGTTTGCGACCACCGCCCTCGTAAGTCCTACGCGAGGGCGGATCGCCACGACGGCAAGCGTAGCCCGGATGAGCGCAGCGACATCCGGGAATCTTTCGTCCACCGCATCCCGCATGTCGCTCTGCTCATGCGGGCTACCCGGCTTCCGAGGGTCCGATCACTGCTCCTTCTTGAACAAATCCTGGAAGATGAGCGGGCCCCAACTGCGCCCGCGTGCGTGCACCAGCGCGCCACCCTCGTTGAGCTTTCCCAGCTTGACGGGCGCGAACCCGAGTTGCTTCGCCAAGGCCGCCACAGGAGCGGTCGCGTCCTCGTCGTCACCAGACAGCAAGACGACCCGGTGCCCGCCCTCGACGATCGGATCGGCAGCCAGGGTGGCCGCAATCAGGTGATTGAACCCTTTGACGAGCTTGGCGCCGGTGAACGCCTTCGCGACGAAGGCGGAGGACGGGAGGCCGTCCAGCTCTTCAGGGACTGGAAACGCGTTCATCGCATCGATGACCGTCTTGCCTTTCCAGCTCGGCAGGGCCTTCGCAACCTCGCGATGCTCCCCGAACGGGACCGCCAGGATGATTGTGTCGGCCTCGAGTGCTTCCCGCAACAACTTGGCGACGACCGTGGGTCCAATCGCCCGAGCCTGCGGCGCCAACGCCTCGGGCGGCCGGCGGCTGGCGACGGTCACGTCGATGTTTTTGCGGGCGAAGGCGTGGGCGAGGGCCTGACCTATCTTACCGAATCCTACAATCGCGTAGCTCATGATGTTTCTCCGATCCGTGTTGGTGTTGATTCGATTTCAGATGGCCGAAAAACCGCCGTCGACAGACAAATCCACCCCATTCACGAAGCTCGAATCGTCTGAGGCAAGAAACAGCGCGGCCGCGGCAATTTCCTCAGGACGACCCATCTTTCCCCGCGGGATCAGGGATTCGAACATCCGCTTCGCCTCCTCGGTGAGAACCTGGTCCTGCATCGGTGTGGCGATCGGCCCCGGGCTCAGCACGTTCACCCGGATATTCCTGCCCTTCAGTTCGTTGAGCCAGGTGCGCGCGAATGAGCGCAATGCCGCCTTGCTCGCCGCATATACGCCGTAACCGGGAAAACCTTTTACGGACGCGACCGACCCGGTCATGAAGATCGATCCGCCATCGTTGAACAGCGGCAACGCCTTCTGAACCGCAAACAGCGTGCCGCGCGTATTCAGGTCGAAGGTCGCATCGAAATGCCGCTCGGTAATCTCGCCGAGTGGGACGGCTTCGCCGATGCCGGCGCTCGCGTACAGGACGTCGATCTTGCCCTTTTCCCGCTTGACCGTGTCGAACAGACGGTCGAGGTCGTCGAGATTGGCCGCGTCGCCGCGCACGCCGGTTACGTTCCGGCCGATCAGCCTGACGGCCTGGTCGAGCGCCTCCTGCCTTCGGCCCGTGATGAAAACATAGGCGCCTTCTTCAACGAACCGCCTGGCGCTCGCCAGCGCCATACCGCTCGATCCACCCGTGATGACTGCAACCTTTCCCTCAAGCTTTCCCATGACTTCTCCTTTCGTCGTGTCGGACAGCGTCTCGGGTCCCATTTACGAGATGGCCCTCGAGAACCTCGACGTAGCTCCGCCGGCGTCAGGCGTTGAGTGCGGAAGCGCGCACATCGGTGGTGCGAAATCGATCCGGCAGGACGACTGACGCCAGCCGCGACGATCGGTGTCCGCCGTTCGGAATTGGGCCGCGCTTGTCGGCGTGGCTATTCGGCTTGGGCTATGATGATCGCCCGTGCTACCCACATACGAGATGCTGTTCGATGTACTGGAGACGGGCTTTGGAAGGCGCACCCCAGCGGTGCTGGATTGCACCATGATCGACTGGGATGACGTTCGCTACTTTCTTGCCGTCGCGCGCGGAGGCTCGGTGCGGGCTGCCGCCGAGCGCCTCGGGGTGAACCACTCGACCGTGCTGCGACGCGTCGCCCAGCTGGAGGAACGGCTCGGAGCGCAGATGTTCGAGAAGCTGCCTTCGGGTTACCGCCTGACGGCTGCGGGGGAAGAGGTCCTCGAGCTCGCGGACCAGATGGAAGCGTCGTCGCACCAGCTGGAGACGCGCGTCTTTGGCCGCGACCAGAGCGTGCGCGGGCTTCTGCGGGTGACGCTGGCACCGACCCTCGCGACACACCTGCTTATGCCGGATTTCGCCGATTTCGCGCGTCTGCATCCGGACATCGAAATGGAAATCTTGTCGTCCGGCGAGCTGGCAAATCTGACCAACCGGGAGGCCGACGTCGCGATCCGCGTCGTCTACGACCGCAAAACCCTGCCGCTCAATCTTCACGGCCTGAAGGGACCGGAGCTGTTCGGAGGCATCTACATATCCCGCGATCGACTGGCGGCGTGGCGTGCGGGCGCGCCTGATCCCGTCAGGTGGATCGTCATAAGCATTCACGGAATCCCGGACTGGGCCCACGAGGGCGAGGTTCGCGCCGCCGAGGTTCCGTTCAGGGCCACAGATGCCGCGGCACAGATCGTCGCGGTGCGGCAGGGGCTCGGGATGACGACGCTGCCGTGCTTCGTCGGAGATGCCGACCCCCTGCTGGTGAGGGTGCCGGGCACCGACCTGCACATGTACGGGACGCTCTGGCTTCTCACACAGGGGGAGACACGCAAGACGAAGCGCGTGCGGCTCTTCACCGAGTTCGTATCCCGCAGGCTCACCGCGTACGCGCCGCTTCTCGCCGGGCTGTCGATATCACGCGACTGACGCGCGGGCAGGTAGCCGATGGCGCTTGCCGCAATCCGATCGGAGGCGAGCTGCGATTGCACCAAGCGAAAATCGCGCTCAATCCCTTGCGCTGCTGACGGTAGCAAGCGTAGCCCGGATGAGCGAAGCGATATCCGGGGCATTTCTATCCGTCTGTCGCGTGGTGTCCCGCATATCGCTGCGCTCATGCGGGCTACTCGCTGCGTCGCTAGATGTCGAGATGGCGCACCACGGCGGTCAAGCGGCTAAGGGGCAGCCCGGCCGATCGGTGCGTGCGCCGCGATCAATACGGACCCGGTTCGCAGGGGACATTGTTGCCGGTCCAGGGCGCAGTGGCGAATGAGCCGACGCGCGGCGCCGGGATGCAGGCGCGACCGTCAACGTAGACGGGCTCGGTCGGCGCGGCGACGCTCGCCTCCGCGACGTGGCGGGACATCGCGTGGGTTTCGCGCGCCATTGCCGGCGACGCGATCATGGCAACCGCGATCAAAGCAGCCGACAGGAGTTTGACGTTCGTCATGGAGTTTCTCCGTTTTGTTTATGGGGCCAAGGAGTTTAGCCTCGTCAGACATGTGTGCACGGCAACGGCGGACTTAAATGCAATCATCACTCACGCTGGCTCAACGCTGCGTGAGCAATGCGATCCTCGCCGTTGTGTCGCGCGATGCAGACCATCACCGACAGACTGGATGAACGAGGCGTAATCCATCACGTCTTCGCGCGATGATCGTGAGGGTGCGTTACGTCCGCTAAAACTCCGTCACGGCGCGAGCTCCGCTCTGACCTCGCCGAGCAGCGCCATGCCGCCGAGCCGGCCGAGTTCGTCCGAACATTTTGCGCTCTTGCCGTAGCAGCAGAAGGCGACCGTAACGCGCTCCGAAAGCGGTCCGATGCAGGGCAGGCCGCTGTCGCCGAAAGTGGTCATGCAGGGCACGACGCGGCGTTCCTCGAAAGCAAGGTCGCGAATGCGGTCAAGGATCTGTCCTTGAAGCCGATCGGCGACTTCAATCGATCCGCCCGAGCGGAACCAGTCCTTGATATCGGCCTCGCTGTCGAGCGGAAGATCGACCGGATCGCCGCCGAGCTTCAGCCAGGTCTGGCCGTCCGGATAGGGGATCGGCGGCAGGATGTAGGGATTGTCGCCCTTGGGCCCGAGACAACGCATCGACGGCATTCCGGCCAGGCGTTGAACCTCCGCCGCACCAAGCCGGAACAGCGCCGCGGTCCGCCCATAGACCGTAAAGCCCAGCGAGCAGCCGAGCAGCGATTGGGTATGCCCGCCCGCCGCAACCAGCACACGCTCGGCCTCGACGCTGCCCGATCGCGTCCGGATCGTGACGCCGGAGCCGCTTTCCGAAATCCCCAGCGCGGGTTCGTCGATGATCCGGGCGCCGGCACACTCCGCCGCGATCGTCTGCGCGCGGACCAGGCGGCGCGGGCTGATGTATCCGGCATTGCGAGGCTCGAAATAACCCTGCATTCCCGCCGTCGATTTCAGAAACGGAAAGCGCTCCGCGAGCCCCGCATCATGATAGGCTTCATACTGGATCCCGTCTTCGGCACAGATCCTGCCGATCGAAGCAACGTCAGTGGTTTCGCTGCGGCCGACGTGAAGCGCACCGGCTTCCCGATAGAACTCCACGCCGCTCTCCGCTGAAATCTCGCCGTAGCGAGAAATCGCGGCGCGGTTCGCTTGCCGCCAGAACGGCCCCGGATCGTAACTCCGCGTGATGCGGCCCTCGTCATAGTGGCTGCCGAACACGCCGCCATGGCGCGAAAAATCCGCCGGCTCATCGGGCCCGATCAGCGCAACATCGTGGCCCATCTTGCTCAGATGCCGCGCAGCCGCCGATCCGATCAGGCCGCGTCCGATCACCGCAAGTTTGATCGCTTGATTGGTGCTCACGAAGAAGTCCTGCGCTCTGCCTGCATCGGCGGGGTGAGATCGACCATGTCATTTCCGATGCTCTGGCAGCAAGCATAATCCAGCCGAGCGCGCAGCTGGACCGGCGAAGCTTGATCCGCCGCATCTTGAAGCCGGGCGCGAGGCGGCGGGTTACGCGTTCGGCTAACCTGGCCCCGACTCCCGCTAGAGTCTTCGCGACTGCCCGGAAGTCGGCGCAAGCGGCGTCTGACGACGCTGTTTCCACGGAGCGAACTTGAAACAAATAGTCACGGTGATTTCGCTCGCGCTGGACGGCGTTATATGAGAGGATGCAACCAAAGGTCAACATGGTGCATCTTCACCGGCAGGAGGGCGAAATGAGCGACCAGATGATCGATGCGACGACAAGTCCGGCACAGATCGTTCAGCAGGCGGCAAAAAAATATCTCGACATCAGCAACGCCCCTGGCTGCTGCATCGCGGTCTATGACGAAAAGTCGTTCGGCACCAAGGGCTACGTCTACCCCAAGGGACTGTCAGGCGTGGCCGGCTCTTCGCCCGCGCCATTCAGTGTCACGACCGACACGGTGTTCGAGATCGGATCGGTGACCAAGGTGTTCACCAGCACATTGCTGGCGGTGGCCGTCAAGGCGGGTGGGCCTTCTCTTGACGATACCATCGGCCCTTACTTGAACCTCTTCAGCGCGAACGCAGTGGGAACGCCCGTGCTGGATGCCATCCAGCTCGTGCAATTCGCCACCCATACCTCCGGTATGCCGGAGCAGCCGGGGGACGGCTTGACTGGCTACAGCGAGCAGCTGTTTGCGGACGAGCCGCCCTCCAGTGAACTCATCAACTGGTGGAATCAATATGATACGCCGCCGCAGGGCTGCTGGCAGTATTCCAACATCGGCTTCGTGACCCTGGGCTTTGCGGTCACGCAGATGTTTGCGAAAGACAAGGGCCATAACTACAACGAAATTTTGGCCGAATACGTCACCGGTCCGCTCGGCATGAAGCAAACGGGCGCCGTCGTCAATTCATCATGGAAGATCGCGCAGGGATGTATCGGGCATTGGAGCAAGAGCTCTGAGCCGCCATACCAGATCGTTTTCGACCGCAACACGCCGACCGGCGGCACAGCCTTTGATCTGAAAACCACCGGCGACGATATGCTCAAATTTCTTGCCGCGCAGATCGCGGCGCCGAAGGGGCCGCTCGGCTCGCAAATCGCGCTCACGCAGCAGAACCAGGGGACATTCCCCGTTTGCGGGGAGAAGACCAGCGTCACCATGGGCCTCGCCTGGCAGATCACCACGGACACGCAGGGCCATACCGTTTTCACAAAGAACGGCGCGACGAGCAGGGGCGGATTCGAAGCGATCGTGATCGTCGTGCCGGAATTGCAATGCGGTGTCGCGGTGCTGAGCAACCAGTATTTCGATGCGTCGGGCGTGCACCCCGCGGGGATCGCACCCGGCCGCACCGCAATAGAGATTATCTCGCAGCTTCATCCAGGATTCGAACTGACCGAACCGCTGCCAGAACACGATCCATTCGACTAGCAAACCTGGCCCGGACGGGCGCAGCACGTCCGGCGGCTTTGCCATCTGCGCGAGAGCCTGTCCCTGATGTCGCCAGCGTCAGCCGGTCGGTCGCTTACCCGTGTTGATCGCCATCTGCGCGGCGAAAGCCCGGCGGTAAGCCGGCCGGGCCTCGCCGCGGGCGACATAGGCGGACAGGCTCGGATATTCGTCGAGAATGCCCGATGCTCTCAGCCTGAGCAGCACCGACACCATCATCAGGTCGCCCGCGCTGAACGCGCCGTCGAGCCAGTCGGCCTTGCCGAGGCGGGCGGAGAGTTGCTGCAGCCGGTCGCGGATGCGATCCATAACCAACGGCAGGCGCTCTTTGGTCCAGGGCTTGTCGCTCTCCAGAATCCTGGCGGTCATGAGTTCGAGGATCGGCGGTTCCACCGTGTTGACCGCGGCAAACATCCAGGTGATTGCGCGGGCGCGGGCATTGGCCTCGCCGGGCAGCAGGCCCGCATGACGCTCGGCGATATGGAGCACGATCGAGCCTGTCTCGAACAGCGCGAGATCACCTTCCTCATAGGTCGGAATCTGGCCGAAGGGATGCAGCGCCAGATGCGCAGGCGCCTTCATCGCCTGGAACGAAACAAGGCGAACCTCGTAAGGCTGGCCCGCTTCTTCCAGCGCCCAGCGAACGCGCGTGTCGCGCGCCAGTCCCTTGCCGCCATCGGGCGACCGTTCGAAGGCGGTGATGATGGGCGTCATCGTTTCTCTCCATGTCCTTGCGTCCCGAGGACGAGCGGGCGGCGCGCGCCCCGACAGCCGATTCGGGATTCTTTTGACAGCAAGCTACATGTTCGCGCATGCGGGGCACGCGGTCGAGTTGCCCCGGCGCAAGTCAAATCCCTTTGCGTCGCCTGCGACAAATCACCCCGACGGGCAACTCAGCGCGATCGGCACCCGGCTTTCCCTGCGCCCTCTGTGAGAGGAGGGCGGCAACTACAGCAAGGCTCGGGCACTTCATGCCGCGAGAATGCGGAAGCTTGATTCACGGCTCCGCAACACACTCAGTGTCGTCCCTGCGAAAGCAGGGACCCATAACCACCGATGGTCATTGTCGAGCGATGCCAGAACGACGAGTCCTGTTCCCAACCCCGGCCGCGCCGTAATGGGTCCCTGCTTTCGCAGGGACGATCAGCGTGCTTGCGGAACGGTTGTGGCCACCGCATCGCGCGGTCGGACCGGACGGGCATTGTGATCGTGATGGCGGTGTGCGGTTTCGCCAACCACCCTATGCGAAAAAAGACAGACTGCCGTGGCCGGGCTCGTGACATGCCTGTGGTTCGACCAGCGCCAGGCGCGCGCGGCTGCGGATTTTACGCCGCGGCCGTTCCTGGTAGCGGTGTCCGCGGCGCATGTCTTCGCTGACCTGCGCCACGAGTTGCAGAACAAAGTCGGGTGAATGTTGATGGGTGATCAAGGCCGCGGGTTGCGAAGAATGCGATTGCTTCGTCAGATGAAGCAAAGCCACCTCGCTGAATTGATGGGTGTGGATCAGGCGACCGTGTCGCGCTGGGAGCGCGGTATTCTCGATCTGTCTGAAACCCAGTGGATCTCGGCGCGCCGATTGCTCATGGGTCCGTTCGAGCCGGCCCAGGATGTCGCCCTGAAGCGCCTTGTCGAATCCTCGACGCGCAAGGTCCATCTGGTGTGCGACCTGACGCATCGGCTGCTTGCCGCATCGGCGCCCAGGCAGGCCGAATGGCGAACCGGCTTGTCCGAATTCCTGGGCAAATCGCTACGTGTTTATGCCTCTCCGGAAATCCTCGCGGCTGACACCGCCCTCAATGATCTCGGCTGGTATGACGGGCAGCTCAGCTCGCTCGAGGTCAATACGGGTCCGAACTCCGATGCGGACCTCGTGATCCTTCCGGGACGCATGCTGTGGGAGCGCATCATGCTCGCCGACGGTGCCCCCGCACGGCTGGTCACCACCATTGCCTGATGCACGGGGAGGCTGCCTCAGCCGGATAACGCTCGCATATTTTATGCGTGGCGACCTTTCGACAAAGGCTGCTAGGTCAGGCTCGTACGGCAGACGAGCTTTGGCACGCGCATCCGGTTGGATGCGCGGGAAAAAGCTCTGAAGCGGAACACGCCCGAGGCCAGAGATCGCGTTCAATGAATTCCGTTCCGTTATTTGACATCAAGGCCGTTCCGAAGGCCGAGCTTCACGTGCATGTCGAGGGAACACTGGAGCCGGGCATGCTGCTCGATTTTGCCCGCCGGAATGATGTGGCGATCCCGTACCGCTCGATGAACGATATCCTCTCGGCGTATCGATTCTCCGATCTCCAGTTTTTTTTGGAGATCTACTGGGCCGGCCTGACCGTGCTTCGGACGGAGCGCGACTTCTATGAGTTGACGCGCGCGTACCTGACCCGTGCGCGGGAAGACAATGTCGTTCATGCGGAAATCTACGTCACCCCTGCCGACCATACCGAGCGTGGCGTGCCGTTCGATGCGGTCATGGACGGCATCAGCGCCGCTTATGCAGACGCGCGGTTGCAACGCGATATCACCGGAGGCGTGATCCTGTGCGTTCGCCGGCATAAGCCTGTTGAAGAGGCCTTCGCCGCCATCGAGGCGGCACGCCGCTGGCGCGACGGCGTGGTGGCGCTCGGACTTGGTGGGCCGGAAAAAGGCTACCCGCCCGGACCCTTCGACGAGGTCTTCGCCCGCGCCCGCGCGCTTGGCTGGAAGACGACTGCGCATGCCGGTGAGGAAGGGCCACCCGATTACGTAACCGAAGCGATCGACAGGCTGCGCGTCGACCGCATCGATCACGGCGTCCAATGCGAGGCCGATCCGGCACTGATGCGGCGCCTTGCCGACGAGGGGACGCCGCTCACGGTATGCCCGCTGTCGAATGTGGCGCTGCAGATCTTCCCCGATCTCCAACGTCACAATCTGCGCCGGCTGCTCCACGCCGGCCTCTGCGTCACGGTCAACTCCGACGACCCCGCGTATTTCGGAGGTCACGTCAACGAGAATTTCGTCCGCGCGGCAGCGGCGTTGGGCCTGACTGTCGAGGAGCAATTGAGCCTCGCCGACAACAGCCTCAAGGCTGCGTTCATGGATGAAACGCGGCGTCAGGACTATCGGCGCGTCATCAGGGACATCAGGGCGCCCCTCCACACCGGTCACCTGCATGACGACTGACACTTCCAGTCCCGGGCTCCGCGTCTGGTTCGCCGTCATCGTGCTCGGCGTTGCTTCGTTCACGATGGTCACGACCGAGTTCGCGCCGGTCGGGCTGTTGTCCCAGATCGCCCTCGACCTTGGTCGGGACCAGGCCGCGGTCGGGCTCACGGTCACGCTCTATGCCTGGATTGGCGCTGCGAGCGGCCTGTTGTCCGCCGTTCTGCTGCAGGGCTTTCCCCGCAAGCCGCTGCTCGTTGTTCTGATGCTGGTGCTGTCCGCGACCAACCTTGCGGCAATGCTCTCCGACGGTTTCACGGGGTTGTTACTGGCGCGGGCGGTCGGTGCTGTCGTTCACGGCTTCTTCTGGGCGATGGCGGCCGCGATCGCAACGCAGATTGCGCCGTCTCATCGCATGGGTGTTGCGACAGCGATCGTGTTCGGCGGAATCTCGATGGCAACCGTCGTCGGCGTGCCACTCGTCAACCTCATCGGACAGAACAACGGATGGCGCGCGGCATTCGGCGTGATCGGCGGGGTCGGATTGTGCACGTCCGTCCTGATGGTCGGGGTTCTTCCGCGGCTCCGGGCCGGATCGCCGGCGGGATGGCAAGCGCTGGCAGCGGTGATTTGCCGACAGGACCTGCGGAAAATCTATTCCGTAACGGCGTTCATGGCGGCGGCGAATTTCGCAGCCTACACGTTCATCGAACCCTTCCTCGGCGAGATCGCGGATGAGCCGCCTTTCATGATCGGTGTGATGCTGTTCGGTTTTGGCGGAGCAGGATTTGTCGGCAACATCCTGAGCGGCGTTCTGAGCGATCGCTTCATGACATCCGTCATCACGTGGGGACTGGTGGCCCTCGCGGGCGCGCTTGTCGGGCTTGGATGGTTCGGCCCGCAACTGGGGACCGGCACGGTCGTTACCTTGCTCGTTGTCTGGGGCGCCGCCGTCGCGGCGCTGTTCGCGGGCCTCCAGACCTGGATCTTGCGTGCGGCCGGTTCCATGGCAATGTCCGCGGCCGCTATCCACTCGGCCGTCATCAATTCGGCGATTGGCGTCGGAGCCATTCTTGGTGCCCGGATGCTGACTCTCTCGGATGTATCCGGAGTGATGCTGATGGCGGGAGCGATCGTCATCGTGCCGCTCCTGATCATGCGCGTGGGCCGAAGTTGCGAAACGTGATCCGCGATGGCGAAACACGTTGTGGGACGAAAGCCTGCGCCGCGTCGAACCAGGACCATAATCACGGATTATGCCCTCTCCATTCTGCTCGATGATCCCTGGAAGGACACTGCCATGACCGATCTCGTCACATGCCTCTGGTTCGATCAGGGCCGGGCGCGCGAAGCGGCGGAGTTTTATGCCGCGACGTTTCCCGACAGCCATGTCGGCGCGGGCCATCAATCTCCGATACCGGGCATCGGGCAGGGCGAGGAGCTGACGGTCGAGTTCACCGTGCTCGGCCGGCGCTTCGTGGGGCTGAACGGAGGCTCCAACTACACGCCGAACGAGGCGGTCAGTTTCATGGTGCTCACCGACAGCCAGGAGGAGACCGATCGCTACTGGAATGCGGTCACCGGCAATGGCGGCAAGGAATTGCCGTGCGGCTGGTGCCGGGATCGCTGGGGCTTTGCCTGGCAGATCACGCCGCGGCGGCTGCTCGAACTCGTCAACAGCGCCGATCGCGCCGCCGGCAAGCGCGCCATGGAGGCGATGATGACGATGAAGAATATCGACATCGCCGCGATCGAGCGCGCGGCGGCGGGGTAATCCGTCTGCCGGAATGATTTGGCCCGCGCTCGATAGTCAGGTGTCCGATCGAGCTGGCGTGTGCGGCACGCGGCCATCCGCGTCGCGGCATCCGCTCACCGTGACGGTCACCCCGGCGCAAACGCGGGATGTGCCTGGTGCCGTCGCGTGATACGAAATTCGCATTCGCAGCTCTGGAGCCAGCCCTGATGTCCGTCGCAGCCGCCGCCAATCAACCGCAAAATCTCACCGCCGCCGAATCCGATCCGCAAACGCTTGGCTGGATGCAGGGCTTTCCGCCACCGCAGGACAGGACCATCACCTTCCAGGATGGCTCGTTCCGCAGCTTCCCCGAACTGCGCTGGGCCTGGAGCAACATCCGCCAGCTGGTGCCGACGGTGAACGTCTGGCGCGGGGCAGGGCCCGCATCGGTGCTGCCGCGCGAGGATCATGATATTGGCGCGTCGGCATCGGTGACGATGGACGGCCGCCCGATGACCTTCGCGCGTATGCTCGAGGAAACCTATGCCGACGGCATCGCCGTGCTGCATCGGGGCAGGCTGATCTATGAGCGCTATTTCGGCGCGTTGCAGCCGTACAAGCCGCATATCGGGATGTCGGTGACGAAGTCGTTCACCGGCGTTCTCGCCGGCATTCTGGTCGCCGAGGGCAAGATCGATCCGCAGGCACAGGTCGCGGACTACGTGCCGGAGCTGAAGGCGAGCGCGTTCGGGGACGCGCGCGTGCACGAGGTCATGGATATGACCACGGGGCTTGCCTACACCGAGGTCTACACCGACATGAATTCGGACGTGTGGGGCCTGCGGCGCGCCAACGGCATGGCGCCGATTCCGCCCGACTATGACGGCCCGACCACCATCTTCGATTTCCTTGTGGCGCAGAAGAAGCAGGGCGAGCACGGCAAGGCCTTCGCCTACAAGACCGTCAACACCGACGTGCTGGCCTGGATCATCCGGCGCGCCAGCGGCATGACGCTGTCCGACCTGCTCTCCGAGCGCATCTGGCAGCCGATGGGTGCGGAGGAGGATGCGTATTATCACGTCGACCGGATCGGCACCGAGAGCGGCGGCGGCGGTCTCTCCACCACGCTGCGCGATCTCGCCCGCTTCGGCGAGACCATGCGCAATCACGGCCGCTTCAACGGCCGCCAGATCGTGCCGTCACAGGTGGTCGAGGACATCGCGCGCGGTGGCGACCCCGAGAAATTCAAGCCGGCCGGCTACACCACGTTGCCGGGCGCGTCCTATCGCAACCAATGGTGGGTCACGCACAACGCCCATGGCGCCTACATGGCGCGCGGCGTCTACGGCCAGGGCATCTACATCGATCCCAGGGCCGAGATGGTGATCGCCCGCTACGCCTCGCACCCGGCTGCCGGCAACGCGGCCAACGACCCTGTGACGCTGCCGGCTTACATGGCGCTGGCCAAGGATTTGATGGCGGGAGGGTGACGTCCGACTACGCGCGCGACAGCTTCTCGAACTTCTTGACCAGCCGCTCGCGCTTCAGCCGCGACAGCCGCTGGAGCCAGAACATGCCGTCGAGCTGATCGATCTCGTGCTGGTGGCACACCGCGCGCAGGCCGTCCGATTCCTCGTGTTGCATATTGCCATCGAGATCCTGATAGCTGATCCTCACCCGCGCATGGCGCTGCACCTCGTCGTTGACCCCAGGCATCGAGACACTGCCCTCGCGGTGCAGGATCATCTTGGGCGAGGCCCACGTGATCTCCGGATTGACGTAAGTGCGCGCGCCGTCCTTGGCGTCGAGCTCCAGCACCACGACCCGCAAGGGCACGCCGATATGCGGCGCGGTGATGCCGATGCCGGGCGCGGCACGCATGGTCTCGAGCAGGTCCTGCGCCAGTTCGCGCAGCGCCTCGTCGAACATGGTCACCGGCTCGGCCGGCAGTGCAAGCCGCGGATCGGGATAGCGCACGATGGGGCGAATGGTCATGCCCGTGTCTTAGGCCAGGGCATCGCGCCGGACAAGCTGATGCGGGCGCCGCGCGCGGAGCGCCGTTCAGAGATGCTTTTCGAAGAACAGGTCCGGATAGGGATCGTCGTTGAAGCGGGGGATCTCGCGCCAACCCGTGCTGCGATAGAGCTGACCGGCTTCGGGCAGCGCGCTGTTGGTGTCGAGCCGCAGCAGCGCGATGCCGAGTTCCCGCGCCGCGCTCTCGGCCGCATCCATCAGGCGGCGGCCGAGCCGCAATCCGCGCGCGGCAGGCGCCACCCACAGCCGCTTGATCTCGGCGAACCCGCTGCTGCCGCCCTTCAGCCCGACGCACCCGATCGGCAGGCCGTCCGACATCGCCACGATGAAGCTGCCGCGCGGCCGCACCATGTCCTTGGCCTCAGGGTCGCGCGACAACCTGACGTCAAAGCCTTTCTCGAAGCGCCGCGCCAGCTCGGCGTAATATTCGCCGAGGCAATAGCGCGCCTCGTCGCCGCGCGGATCCATCTCATCGAGGGCGGTGCCATCGCGGCCGAGCGCGGAGGCGATCAGGTCCATCGCCGCCAGCAGCGCCTCGCGCTGGCTGTGGTGGGAGAGAAAGTCCTTTGCCTGCCGGTTGGAGATCGCCTCATAGGCGTTGAACTCGCGCTTACCCGCCGCCGTCAGCCGCGCGATGCGGCGGCGCGCGTCGTCGCCATGCGCGGTGGTCTCGATCAGACCCTCGTCCTCGAGGCTGCGGAGCAGCCGACTCATCAATCCGGAATCGAGACCGAGATAGTCGCGGATTTCCGCAACGTCCGAGCGCCCGTGCCCGATCGCATTGAGCACGCGCGCCGCCCCAAGTGGCCGGCTGCGCCCGAGGAAGGAATTGTCGAGCGCACCGACGGCAGACGTGACGGCACGATTGAAGCGGCGGACGCGGGAGACGGCATCGAGCATAATGTCTGACTTTAGTCAGATATAGTCGCCGCGTCAATCGGCCGACGATCCGGACCGAATGGAGCCTTGTCGCCTAGTGCAGAGGCCATGCGATAGCGACGCGCATCAGCCTGGGACGCAGTGGCGCGAAGTCAGCCGCTGCGCCGTGTCGTGCCATTTCCGCGGTCACGCCGCAGCCATCCTGGCCTTGAGCACGTGCGGATCGACGAAGCCGCCAAAGCCGACCGCGATCCGGTTCCAGCCGTTGATGACGTTGATCAGCAAGGTCACCTTGACCTGCTCCTCCGGCGTGAAATGCGCCTTCAGCGTCTCGTAGGCCGCGACATGGGTATGCTGCTCACAGATCCGCGTCAGGGCTTCGGTCCAGCCGAGCGCGGCGCGCTCGCGATCAGTGTAGCAGGGCGCTTCGCGCCAGGCCGACAGCAGGTAGATGCGCTGCTCGGTCTCACCCTCATCGCGGGCGAATGTCGTGTGCAAATTGATGCAATTGGCGCAGCCGTTGATCTCCGAGGCGCGGATCTTCACGAGCTCGGCGAGCTTCGGCTCGAGGCTGGAGGAGATCGCGACCGACGCGTCGAACCAGATCTTCATGATCTTGGGGGCGGCGGCGAGCGGATCAAGTCTGACAGTCATGGTCGGTTTCCCTGGGTTGGTTGACGACATCATGACGAACGAGGAACGGCGAATGTGACATGCCGGCGCGATATTTTCATCCGCCGCGGCGCTACTGGGGCGCGAGATCGCTCGCCGCTTGCGGCAGTTCTTGCAGCAGCTCTGTTTCCCATTGCGAAGGATCCGTCAGGAACCGCGCGAGGTTGTCGAAACAATAATACCCGAACTCCGACTTTGATCGGGCGGCGGACGTCGCGGCTGCACGCGCCAGCAAACGCGCCGCATACTGCTTCGCCGTCATCAGGCTCGCCGCGTGCTCGGCCATCTTCGCCATTCGCCAGAGCGCCGAGTGATCGATGGCATTGCCGAGATCGCCGAAATAGAACCCTTCCGCGAGCTCCAGGCGAGCGCTGGCACTGCCCGCGTTCTCCAGCATCAACGGAGCGATCTTCTCGAAAAAGAAGCTCTCGTGATCGGTATCGACCAGCCCGTAGTAGCGCAGCAGGACATCGTTGCTGGTTTTGTCCACGCGCGCGAGGCACCATGCGGCGTAGCCGAACAGCGCGGTCGGAATCTCGTCTCCGTAAGGATCGTACCAGGCGCTGGCATGCGGTCCGATGTGCGTGCATACCGCGTCGATCAGCCTTCGGATCGCAGGCGCGGCGCGGGGGCAGTGCTTCGCAACATGCGAGAAGAACTTCTTCTCGTTGAGCCGCTTGCCATCGAAACGGAACACTGCCTGCAGGTGGTTGTCGTGAGGGCGCTCATTGATATCGGGGCTGATTTGCGCCGTGAGCGCATCGATGGCCGCGATACAATCGGGCTCGCTCATCGAGGCGAGATCGACGGCGTAGGTGCTGAACCGCTTGGCGAGCGTCTCGGCCTTCTTGGCCAGCGCGGCATCCTTGTCCTCTTCTTGCGGCTCGGGTGGCGCGGGCCTGAAATGATCGTCGGTTACGGGCACCACCCGGACGCGGTGTACCGGATCGCCCGGCGCGCCGGAGACCGTCACGATCCCCTCGGTGAACCGGATATCGAGGCGACGGTCCGGCAGGGGCGTCGCCTTCGACCAGCCGCGGGCGCGCGCCAACCAGGGACGGTCGTCCATCCCGAACCGCTCCAGCATGATCTTTGGCGAGACCGTTCCGTCCACGCCGACGCAGGCGACGAAGTCATTTCGCCTCAGCCAGAAGGCCAGACTATCGGGTTGCCAGCCAATCACGTCCCGCTCGGAAAGCTCGAAGTCGCGCAGATTGCTGCTGACGTTGGCGTAGTGGGTGTTCGGATCCGGCCACAGATCGGGGTGCGATTTCGCGTTGATCTCGTTGGTCGTCAGCGTGGCCTCGCGATCGAGCAACTGTGACACCTTGCGGTAGATCTCGCCTCGCCGAGGCGGCAATCCCTGCTTCCGCCTGTCGAGATCGAGCTGGGTCGTGTCGGGCAACCCTTCCGCCTGCATCCACATCGGCGCGACGGAGTGCAGCCGCCGCAGCGGAAATGCCTGCCAGATCTCGACGGCAAAGCTGAAATATTCCCGCTGCGCCGTGGTGTCTCTACCCAGCAACCGGGAGACGAGCGAGCTCTCCTCGGTAATCATGGGAAGCCGGGAATTGTCGGCGCGCAGCCAATAGCGGCCGCACGGGCTCGAGCGGATCAGGAACGACCTGGCACGCGATCCCTCGCAGCTCGACACATTGTAAGCGCCGGTCTGCGGATCAATGCGCAGCAGCAGCGCGATAATTCCATTGTCATGCCGGAACGCCGAAACCAGAATCCGGCCAGCCTGGTCCAGAACCGGCGGGCACAGCGAGTTGCCGCTCGGCATGTCCAGAACCGAGCGGACGATCGCCCTGCGCTCGAGGTCGATGACATGCAGGTCAGTCGCGTTCGCGGCGTGATAAAGCACGAGATAGACGAACCGGCCATCCTTGCTCTGGAGAAATCCGTAACTCAGATAGTCGTCGCGCGCGTCCTTTCCGTCGTGGCCGCGCGCCCAGGGCGTTTGCAGCCGATCGACGAGCCGGCGATGCGCCAAATCATAGAAGGCGAATCCCGCGTCGGTGTTGAAGAACCACGCGATTGCGTCCGGCAGCAGCCCGGCATTCCGCGCGGGCCGCTGGCCGAGGGCAGGACGCATGATCCAGTCATCCTGGCCGTCGACCTGGATTGCGAAGTACTCGGTATTGCGGATTTTGCGGATGGAGTTCACGATCGGGTAACCCTGCGAAGCCGCCTCGTCGTCCCGGGTTGCTTCTTTATATGCGAGCCGGACAACGTCCGATTAATGCGATCGGGAAACATGCGGTTGACCAGCCGGCGACCGGCGGCGGGAGGACACTTGCCGCATGTATCTTGCTGTGCGCCGACGAGCCGGTTAGGCGCGCGCCAGGACCAGCACGTTGCCGGCAAGGATCGCGGCGGCGCCGGCGAGCACAGGCCAGCCCAGCGCAAGGTGCTCGAACAGGGCGGACAGCACGAGCGCGACGAGCGGCACCAATGCGAGCGTATAGGCCGCGCGGCCGGGACCGAGCCGGCGCACCAGCTCGAAATAGAGCATGAAGGTGATGCAGGACGCGGCGATCGCGAGATAGAGGAAGCTCGCCACGTAGGAGGGCGAGATGTCGGCCGCAAACGGCGTGCCCGTCGCGACGGCCCACAGCGCGCTCGCCGTCGCGCCGACGAACGCGCCCCAGCCGAGCACGGAGACGACGGGCAGTCCGGCGCGCTGGTTGCGTGCACCGACCGTTGTCCCGGCGCCGGTTGCGATGGCCGCGGTGAGCGCCCAGACGAATCCCGCAAGCGGCGCGGCGCCGTGCGCGGCGGCGCCGGGCAGGAAGATGATCGCCAGTCCAAGGATGCCGCACAGCGCGCCCGATACGAAGCCGGAGGAGATCGGAACGCCGAGTGCGGCGCGCGCGAGCACGGCCGCGAACAGCGACGATGTCGACAAGACGAGTGCCGCAAGCCCGCTCGGCATCCGTGCGGTCGCCTCATAGAAGGCGATGAAGGCAATGGCGAAGAACAGCAGGCCCTGCAACACGACCGCCGGCCGGTCCTTTCGCGGGATCGCGAGCGGCACGCCGCGCAGCCGTCCGTAGCCGAGCAGGATGACGCCCGCGAGCACCATGCGCAGCGCGACCGACCACGGCGCGGGCGTTACGCCGGCCTGCATCGCCGTTGCCAGCGCGCCGCCGCCCCAGAGCAGCGCGGTCAGCGCGAACAGCAGGACTGTCATGGCGTGCCGGCGTCGTCGCGCAGTGCGCGCCAGCCGCCGGCATCGATCCGCGCGCTTTCCCCCTCAAGCCGGGTGAGGGCGGAATCGAGCGTGACGCGTTCGCTCTCCGAGAGCCGCGCCAGCAGCCGCGTCTCGATCGCGCTGCCGAGTGCAGCGATCCGGTTGAACGCGGCCCGGCCGCTGCGGGTGATGCTAACGGCGGCAAAGCGCCGGTCGGACTTGCCGGAGCGTCGCACCGCGAAGCCGAGCTCTGTGAGCTGGCCGATGCCGCGGCTGACCGCGAACGGATCGAGCGCGCAGGCGCGGCGGATCTCGGAGGCGTTGGCCGCGTCGCGCTCGGCGATGACGGCGAGGATGCGCCAGCCGGCCTGGCTCAATCCGAACGTCTCGCCGTAGAAGCGCTCGAGCGGTCGGGCGACCTGCGCCGCGACCAGGAACAGGCGGTAGGGCAGCCAGGCACTGAGCTTCAGCCCGTCATCGGACGCAGGCGCGGTCTGTTTCATGGAATGAGAGGCTCGCACATATAATTGCAAAGTGCAAGCATATCGCAAATACTTATTGGATCGCATGCGTGAAAATCCCGACACACTTGTCACTCCCACTCACTGCTGCCGCGGCGCCAGATTGGGGCATGACCAACGGCGAACGGCGGGCGGCGATGGAACCGCGCTGGGATCCCGGAGTTCGTCCAAATCGGAGATGGAGAGACCATCATGAATAAATCAGCTGAAAGCGATCGCGGCGGCCTGACGGCGATGCAGACGCCGCCGGTGGTGTCACGGGAGGCGTGGGAGGCGGCGCGCCTCGAGATGCTGGTGAAGGAAAAGGCCCAGGTGCGGGCACGCGACGCGCTTGCGGCGGAGCGGCGGCGAATGCCCTGGATGGCGGTCGAGAAGCCGTATGTCTTCGAAGGACCGAACGGCAAGGCGAGCCTGCTCGACCTGTTCCAGGGCCGGCGGCAGCTGATCGTCTACCGCGCGTTCTTCGAGCCCGGCGTGTTCGGCTGGCCCGATCATGCCTGCCGCGGCTGCTCGCTCGGCGCCGATCAGGTCAGTCATCTCTCCCATCTGAACCAGCGCGACACCACGCTCGCTTACGCCTCGCGCGCACCGCAGGCGGACATCGCGCGGCTGAAGGCGCGGATGGAGTGGGACATGCCGTGGTACACGATCACCGACAGTTTTGACACCGACTTCGGCGTTGCCGAGTGGCACGGCCAGAACGTGTTCTACCGCGACGGCAACCGCATCTTTCGCACCTATTTCGTCAAGAGCCGGGGCGACGAGCAGATGGGTGGCACCTGGAACTATCTCGACATCACGCCGCTCGGCCGCCAGGAGGTGTGGGAGGACTCGCCGGAGGGCTATCCGCAGACGCCGACCTACAAATGGTGGAACTGGCACGACAATTACGAGGCCGAGGCCACGCCGAACGCAAAATGGGCGGCGGTGACCGATGCCGGCGAGGCCGCGTTCCGCAAGATCGCGGAGCAGGAGCGCAAGGCGACGTAAGGGGTAGAGCAGGGAGAACGCGCGGCGTGCTTTCAAGGGCTTCGGTTTTGATTGGATCAGAACCGAAGCTCTCGCTTCTTGTCTTGCCTGCCTTCTTGACGCGGACCGGCGTCCACCTCGCTCGACGCTCTAGCGGCCATTGTCCCTGGCCGAGAGCGCCTTCAGCGCCGACAAGGTCTGCCGCAGCCCGCGATCGAGGCGCTTGTCGCGGCGGATCACCACCGCGAGCCGGCGGTAGAGCTTTGGTGACAACGACCGGACGATCAGGTCGCGTTGCTTGGTCCTGGCGGGAACGGCCATGCCGGGCAGCACCGCGCAGCCCAGCCCGGCGCGCACCATCTCCTTGATCGCCTCGACGCTGCCGAGCGACATCAACGGCTTCAACGACACGCCGCCGCGGGCCAGCCACTCGTCCGCGGTGCGTCTGGTGTTGCCGCCCGGCTCGAACAGCAGCACCGACCTGGTCGCCAGCACCTCCGGCGTGATCCGCGCCGGCAGTTGCATGTCGCGGGGCGCGATCAGCACGAACTCGTCGTTCACGACCGGCGTGATCTCGAAGCTGCGCCCCGACGCCGGCAGCGTGACAAGCGCGATGTCGATGGTGTTGTCCTCGACCGCCCGGGCGATCTCCGCGGTGTTGCCAGTCGTGACCGTGATCTCCAGCGAGGGCAGCGCGGCGCGCAGTTCCTTCAGGATCGGCGGCAGCAGGAAGATGCAGGCGGTCGCACCGGTGCCGAGCCGCACGCGGCCTGCCGTTCCGGTCGTCTGCTGTGCAACGGCGTCGACCGCCGATGCCACCGCCGCATTGATCTGATGCGCGTGCGAGAGCAGCGCGACGCCGGCGGCGGTCGGTCTGGCCTTGCGTCCGACCCGCTCGATCAAGGTCGCATTGAGGCTGCGCTCGAGCTGGCGCACCTGCAGGCTCACCGCGGGCTGCGTGAGTTGCAGCCGCTCGGCCGCCGCCGAGAAGCTGCCGCAGTCGATCACGACGGCGAAGCTTTCGAGATAATCGAGGTTGAGGTTCTTCATCAAAGTATCTCTTATGCCGCGCATAAGCTGTCAAAGCTTCACTTATATAACGCCGGGGCGCATAGTCCGGCAAGCGACGGCTTCGGCAGACCGGGAGTGGGCTTTGTCCGGCCTCAAGTCCATTGGCGGTGTCATCGTCGAGCTGGGGCGCTATCTTGCGGTCTCGCCGCATTCGCGCATCCGCCGCAGGCAGGCGCTGCGCGAGCTCGACGATCGCCTGCTGGCCGATGTCGGACTGTCGCGCAGCGATGTCGAGATGAGCCCGTGGTGCCTGCAGCATGCACCGGCGCGTTGTCGAAGCACGGGCATAATGCCGCAAGACGAGGCAAGGATGAGAGACAACGAAGACACCGTGATCCGCGACGCCACAGAGGTCGACATGGCGGAGGTGCAGCGCATCTACGCGCACCACGTGCTCAACGGACTGGCGACCTTCGAGGAAGTGCCGCCGACACTCGACGAGATGCTCAGGCGCCGTGCCGCCGTGCTGGCCGCGGGGCTGCCGTATCTCGTGGCCGATATCGAGGGACGGGTGGCCGGCTACTCCTACGCGACGGCGTACCGGCCGCGGCCGGCCTATCGCAACACCATTGAAGACTCGGTCTACGTGTCGGAAGCCCTGCGTGGCCGCCGCGTCGGCGCGGCGCTGCTGCGGGCGCTGATTGAACGATCGGAGGCGGGACGCTGGCGGCAAATGATCGCGGTGATCGGTAACAGCGGCAACGCCGGATCGATCGCGCTGCACCGTCGCATGGGCTTCGAGACGGTGGGGACACTGAGGTCGGTGGGCTTCAAGCTCGGGCAATGGGTCGACACCGTGCTGATGCAGCGGCCGTTGGGGCCGGGCGCTTCCACGCTTCCGTCAGACAAGGAAACGGCCCGGTGATCGCACGCCGGGTCGTGATTGCCCTCGGGCTGGCTCAACTGATCTCGTGGGGCGCGACCTACTATCTGATCGGCGGGTTCGGCGAGCAGATCGCCGCGGATCTGGGCTGGAGCCGCGACATCGTCTACGGCGGATTTGCTGCGGCGCTCTTGGTCATGGGGGTGACGTCGCCCCTTGCGGGCAGGTGGGTGGACAGAAGCGGTGGCCGGCAGGTCATGGTCGCGGGCGCGGTGATCAACGCGCTCGGCTGCGCCGGTCTCGCGCTCTCGCACCAGATCGGCAGCTATTTCGCATCCTGGATCGTTCTTGGCCTCGGTATGCGGTTGACGCTGTACGATGCCGCCTTCGCGGCGCTGGCCCGGATCGGCGGGCCGGAGGCGCGCCGTGCGATGTCCGGGATCACCTTGCTTGGTGGCTTGGCCGCCACCGTGTTCTGGCCGCTCGGCCATACGCTCTCGGACCATTTCGGCTGGCGCATCGCGGTGCTGGCCTATGCCGGCATTGCGCTATTGACGATCCCGCTGCATCTGCTGATTCCGAACCAGCGATTTGCCGGCGTGCCGGGCTCTGCTGCGGTGGCATCGAGGCAACCGCGCGCGGCGGGGCGACGGCAGCTTGCGGCGGCGAGCGGGCTCTATGCCGTGATCATGACCGGCGCGAACTTCCTGAACGCCGGCATGTCCGCGCACATGATCGCGGTGCTCACCGGCCTCGGGCTCACCGTCACTGTTGCGGTCTGGATCGCAACGCTGCGGGGGATCGGGCAATCCGCCGCGCGTCTCTGCGAAGTCCTGTTCGGCGGACGGCTCGATCCGCTCGTGCTCAACCTGATGGCCTGCCTGATCATGCCGCTCTCCTTCATCGCCGGCCTGTTCAGCGGATCAGCGCGGGAGATGGGGGTCGCGTTTGCGCTGCTCTACGGCGCGTGCAACGGCATTCTGACCATCACCAGGGGGACGCTGCCGCTCATCCTGTTCGATCATCGCAGCTATGGCACGCTGGTCGGCCGGCTCATTGTCCCGAGTTTCATCCTGCCGGCGGCGGCGCCGCTGATCTATGCAATCATGATCGACCGGTTCGGCGATGCGAGCGCGCTCTATCTCTCCACCGGTCTCGCCCTGGTGACGCTGCTTGCCGCCATCCTGCTCAAGCTGCTGTTTCCGCCGCCGCTCGCGGCCGCGAAGCAATAGCCGTCGGCGGTGTCGATCTCAACGCGCCGCCGGCTCGCGCGGCAGCCACAGCGACAGCCAGCCACCGAGCGCCAGCAGCGCGACGTTGCAGCCGAGCGCGATCGTGAAGGCGTGCGCGTAGTCATCGGCCTGCGGATGCGGCCCGAGCAGGCTGTAGAAGATGCCGCCGATCATCGCGACGCCGAGTGCGGCGCCGATCTGGAAGGTCGAGATCATCATGCCCGATGCCAGCCCGGCATGGCGCGGATCGATGCTGCCGATCACGGCCTTGATCACCGAGGGCATCACGGTGCCGAAGCCAAGCCCGCCGCAGATCAGACCGAATTCGAGGCTTTGCGGAAGCGCGCCGCCGACCGACAGCATCACGACACCGAAGCCGACAACCTGAAGCGCAAAGCCCAGCGTCAGCGTGCGCGGGCCAAGCCATTGCATCACCAGCGACGACACCAGCGAGCTGACGAAGAAGCCGGCGGCAAAGGGCAGGGTGGCAAGGCCGGCTTCCAGCGGAGATTGGTGCAGGCCACTTTGCAGGTAGACCGCGAAGGTCAAATAGAAAGACGACAGCATGTAGAAGGCCAGCGCCATCACCAGCCCGATCACGAAATCGCTGTTGCGCAGCAGATGCAGCGCGACCAGCGGGTCGCCGCCTCGGGCTTCGAGGCGCGCTTCGTAGCGGACGAAAGCGGCGAGCATCAGCGGAGATGCCAGCAGCATCGCGACGATCCGGATAGGCCAGCCGGATTCCCGGCCCTCGATCAGCGGATAGACCAGAAGGCCAAGCGTGAGCGACAGCAGAATGACGCCCCCGACGTCAAGCCGCTGCGCATGCGCGGCGTGCGAGTCGGTCAAGAACAGCAGGCCGGCGACGAAGGCGGCGAGGCCGATCGGCACGTTGATCAGGAAGATGGCCTGCCAGGCCAGTCCGAACGGATGAGCCGAGACGAGTACGCCGCCCAGCAGCTGGCCGCAGATATTGGCAAGACCGAAGGTCGCGCCATAGAAGCCGAGCGCACGGCCCTGTTCGGCCGCCGGAAACAGCACGCGGATCGAGGCGAGCACCTGTGGGGCCATCACGGTGGCGGTGAGGCCCTGCAGGATCCGTCCGGCGACCAGCATGGCCGGTGACCACGCGATGCCGCACAGCACAGATGCGATCGTGAAGCCGGCGACGCCGGTCAGGAACATCTGCCGCCGCCCCAGGAGGTCGCCGAGCCGGCCGCCGGTGATCAGGAACACGGCGTAGGTCGCGGCATAGGCCGAGATCACGAACTGCACCTCGCTCGGGCTGGCGCCGAGATTGTCGCGAATGGCCGGCAGCGCGAGATTGACGACATTGAAATCGAGGATCGGCAGGAAGGCGCCGGTGAGCAGCACCGGCAGCGCCAGCCATCGCCGCGGGTCGACCGTCGCCGGCCGGGCGGCGTGCAATTGCAACGTCTCGGTGGTCTCGCTCGTCACCTGCCAGCTCCTCTCGGCAATCGCCGGCGCCCTCACGAGGGGTGTCGTCGGTTGAACGTCCGGGAAGATGGCCTGTCCGTTTGTGATAAGATATTATCCTGCCCTGCGAAGTGAGTTTGCAAAAATGCACAGTGTCCTCGACTGGAACGACCTTCGGCTAGTCCTTGCGGTCGCACGGGAAGGCAGCCTCTCGGGGGCGGCGCGCCAGCTCGGCGTCACGCATTCCACCGTGTTTCGCCGCCTCGGCACGATCGAGGATGCGATCGGAACGCGGCTGTTCGAGCGTTTCCGCGATGGTTACGCGCCGACGCCGGCGGGCGAGATCGCGGCGGCGTCGGCAACCCGGCTCGAGGACGAAGTGCTCGCGCTCGAGCGCAAGCTGGCGGGGCAGGACCTCAGGCCGTCGGGGCCGGTGCGGATCACGACGACGGACACGCTCGGCGCGGTACTGATGCGGCATCTGCCGGCGATGCGCGCCGCGCATCCGGAGATCCAGCCGGAGATCATCATCTCGAATGCGATGGCGAACCTGACGCGCCGCGAGGCCGAGATTGCGATCCGGCCGACGCCGGCACCATCCGAACTGCTGGTTGGACGGCGCATTGCCGATATTGCCCACGCGGTCTACGGATCGCGCGCCTATCTCGCCCGCCGCGTCGACAAGGATCTGTCGACGCACGACTGGATCGGGCTCGACGATGCGCTGGCGGGGACCGTCATCGCCGGCTGGATGCGCGAGAACGTGCGTTCGGCGCGGATCACCTGCCGGGTCGATGCGCTTCCGGCGCTGCGCGATGCCGCGGCGGCGGGACTGGGGCTTGCCCTGCTGCCCTGCTATGTCGCCGATGTCGCGCCCACGCTGCGCCGGGTAACGCCGAAAGCACTGGCGGAGCCGCGCTCGGCGCTGTGGCTATTGACCCATGATGATCTCAAGCGCACCGCGCGCATCCGCGCGACGCTCGATTTTCTCGCCAGGGCGCTCACCTCGGAGCGTGCGCTGTTCGAGGGAAAGCGCGCCGGAAGCACGCGTCGCTAGCCGGCCGGCGCGCAGATCGTTCAGGAGCCGACAACTTCCGTGACGGTTTGGATGTCCTCTGCCGCGCGATTCGCAGGCATCCGATGATGCTCGCGAAAGGCACCAACGATCGTCTTCAGTACCGCGCGCGATTTCGCATCTGACAGCGCCGACAGCAGCATGATCTCGGACGGCGGCAGGGCAGGCAGGCCGAGCCGCCGGCCGACCTCGATCGTCCCGGCCGGCGCGAGCCGGCGGGAGAATACCGAAGTAGCGAGGCCTGCGGCGACTGCGTCGGCGACGGCAAAGGACCCACAGCCGAGGAAGCTTTCCGTCCACGGGATGTCCGCCGCCGACAGCGCGCGCGTCGCGATGTTGAGCACGCCGCAGGACGGCGAGGAGGCGGCGAGCCGCAGCGGCTCGCCCGCGCGATGGACGAAGTCCGGCGTTGCGAACCAGCCGTAACGATCCGTCGCCAGCATCTCGCCGTCGCGGCGGTCGTCCTCGCGGCGGATGATGGCGGCATCGATCTCGCCGCGATCGAAGGCGTCGAGCAGGTCGCGGGAATCCTCGAGCCGGACTTCGATGGTGAGCGCCGGGTCGTGCGCATGCAGCCGCGCCAGCAAGGTCGGAACCTCCGCGCCTCCGACATGGGTGGCAATGCCGAGCGAGAAGCGACGCGGGCGCACGGGCGACAACGCCCCGACGGCGCGATCATGCGCGGCGAGCAATTCCTGCGCCGGGGCGAGGAAAGCTGCGCCCTGTGCCGACAGGCGCACCAGGCGCGGTGTCCGTTCGATCAGCCTGTGGCCGAGCTGGCTTTCCAGCCGCTTCAACTTGACGCTGATCGCGCCCTGCGTGGTGCCGAGCGTTTCGGCGGCGCGGGTAAAGCTCTTGAGATTGGCGATGGTCACGAATGTCTTCACGGCATCGACGTCGAGCGTGGTCATGTCAGTCATCCGGATTTGTTGTCTCTGAAATATCTAGTCATCCAATTCACCAATGCTCAAGCCATGACTAGCTTTGCGTTGTGAAGCGCCGTGGCCACCCGATTCCTGCCGCTGCTGCCTCAATACATCGTGAGTCGATCGATCGACGCTGCTGCCAGCACCCTGGCAACAGCGTGCGGTACGCCGTTGGCTTGCCACAACAAAAGGCCTGATCATGTCTACTGAACTGAGCCGCCGCGGCGTTGTCGTGCTGTCCGCCGTATGCCTTGCTTGCCTGATGTTCGGATTGGAGATTTCCAGCATCCCCGCGATCCTGCCGACGCTGGAGCGGGTGCTGCATGGCGACTTCAAGGCGCTGCAATGGATCATGAACGCCTACACGATCGCGGTCACCACCGTGCTGATGGCGATCGGGACGGTGGCGGACCGCTATGGTCGCAAGCGGATCTTCCTGGTCGCGATCGCGGCATTCGGCGTCACCTCGCTGATCTGCGGCGTTGCCTCGAGCGTCGAAATGCTGATTGTCGCCCGGTTCCTGCAGGGCCTCAGCGGCGGCGCGCTCTTGATCTGCCAGATCGCCGTGCTCTCGCACGAATTCCAGGCCGGCCGGGTGCGCGCCGTTGCCTGGGGCTGGTGGGGCGTCATCTTTGGCATCGGTCTCGGCTTCGGGCCGATCATCGGCGGCGCGGTTGTCGCGGTGCTGAGCTGGGAGTGGGTGTTCCTCGTCCACGTGTTGTTCGCGGCCGTCGCGTTCGTGCTCTCGATCGGCGGCGTGCATGAATCGAAGGACCCGAAGGCGAGCAGCCTCGACGTCGCCGGTATCGTGACGATGTCGCTCGCGGTGTTCTGTCTCGCCTTCTACATCACGCAGGGGCCGGATCTCGGCTTCGTCAGCTCGAGGGGGCTTGCGATCCTCGGCGTTTCAGCAGTGAGCTTCGCAGCGTTCATTATTGCCGAGAGAATCAGCCGGCGGCCGATGTTCGACTTTTCAGTGTTCCGGATCCCGGCTTTCTCCGGTTCGATCGTCGGCTCCGCGGCGATGAACCTCAGCTACTGGCCGTTCATGATCTATCTGCCGATCTGGTTCCACGCCGGCCTGGGCTATGACAGCGTGTCGGCGGGACTTGCCTTGCTCGCCTACACGCTACCGACGCTGGTGATGCCGCCGTTCGCCGAACGCCTGTCGCTGCGCTATCAGCCGGGCCTGATCATCCCGGTAGGGCTGTTCACCATCGGCGCCGGATTCATGCTGATGAAGTTCGGCAGCGCCGCCGCGCAGGCGACCTGGGCGACGATGCTGCCGGGCTGCTTGCTCGCCGGCATCGGTCTAGGCATCACCAACACGCCGGTCACCAACACGACGACCGGCTCGGTCTCGAGCGACCGCGCCGGCATGGCCTCGGGCATCGACATGAGCGCGCGGATGGTTTCGCTTTCGGTCAACATCGCGCTGATGGGCTTCATCCTGGCGAGCGGCGTGCTGGCGCATCTGAAGGCGGTGCTGCCGGCGCTCGACGGCGCGCAACTTCGCACCATCGCCGAGCGGATCGCTGCCGGCGACGTCGCATCGACGCCGGAGCTGACCGGCCCGGTCGTCCATCAGGCACTCGCGAGCGGCTTCGGCTGGGTGATGCTCTATGGCGGCATCGGGGTGTGGATCATGGCCGCGCTCAGCTTCCTGATCTTCAATGCGCGGCCGGTGCGGCAGGCCGAGGCTCACGGCACGAAGTGAACACGATGTCGCCGTGCCTGCCCAGGGGAGGGGCGGGCAGGCGGTACCGGTCACTTCACGAGGGTCAGCAGCGGCTTGTCCTTCTCGACGATGTAGGTCGCTAGCTCGCTGGCGGTGACGTCGCCGACATTCCTCGCCGCATGGACCGTGCCGGCAGGAATGAGCAGCACGTCGCCGGCCTTCAGGATCACCGGCGGCCTGCCGTCGACGTCGTATTCGAGCGTGCCGGCGAGCACGTAGATGATTTCTTCGCCCGGATGCGTATGGCGGCCGAATGCCTTGTCCGGCGCGATGTCGACACGCACCTGCACGGCTTCACGTCCGCCGACGCTGAGGTCGTGGCGCTGCAGGTCAGTTCGCGTGAAACCGGCCGGTTGCCGCGCCTGTGCGCTCGGTATGGTCAGGAGGCTGGCGGTGAACAAGGCCGTTCTTGCGAGCAGGCGCGTTGCCTTCATCAGCTTGCTGGTCATCTTGAACTCCAGGATTTGCTTGCGTCCTTGTCCGACCACGAGCCCGCAAGCGGCCGGCCCGCGTCGGAGATCGTCGTATGCTCGTTTCAAACGAGGGTGGTCGTGACATCGATGTTGCCGTGGACCGCCTTGGAGTAGGGGCAGATGCCGTGCGCGGCTTCGATCAGCTGCTGCGCAACCTCGCGCTCGACGCCGGGGACGTGGACGGTGAGGCGGGCGCTCAGGAAGAAGGCGCTGCCGGCTTGGTTCAGATCGATCTCGGCGTCGACCTCGGGCTCGCTCGCGAGCTTGACCTTGCGCTGACCGGCGGCGAGCTGGATCGCGCCGATGTAGCAGGCCGACCAGGCGGCCGCGAACAGGTTTTCCGCGGCAGGGTGCGGCTGCGGCAGCTTGACGTCGAGGAAGCCGTCGCGCGAGCGGGCGGCGCCATTCGGGCCGGCGGTGACGTGGGTCTTTCCGGTGACGAGAACCTTTGCATTGGCAGTCATGGCGAACTCCTTTCGGATGAATATAGATCGTATCCGATCTAATCGTGTACACGTCGAAATAGGCCTCGGGCTTGATCGTGTCAAGCACTTCCGATTTAATCGGATGCGATTTACATTGACCGAGACATCACAAACTCCGGAGACGCCCGTGACCCGCACCTCCAAGGCCGAGACCAAGGGCCGAAAACTCTCGAATTTTCTGTGCTTTGCGGTCTATTCGGCCAATCTGGCCTTCGGCCGCGCCTACAAGCCGATCCTGGATGCGGTCGGCCTGACCTACACCCAATACATCGCCATGGTGGCGCTGTCGGAAGAGGACGAGCAGACCGTCAGCGCGCTCGGCGAGAAGCTGTTCCTGGAATCCAACACGCTGACGCCGATCCTCAAGAAGCTCGAGCAGAGCGGCTATCTCAGCCGTACCCGCGATCCCGCCGATGAGCGGCAGGTTCGCGTGAGCCTGACGCCGGCCGGCCGACGCCTGCTCGACAAGGACATCAATGTGTCCCTGGTCGAAGCCACCGGGCTCGGAGACGAATTTCCCGTCGTGCAGAAGACCGTCGCGAGGCTGCGCGACAATCTGCTGCGCAACACACGCGCCGATCCGAAGAAGGGCTGATCCTGCGGGCCAAACCCGATCCTGAATTTGCTCTAGCCAACGAGTTCAGGAACTGCGGGTCGCGACGCGCTCGTCCCGCTTCGATCCGATCCGAGGTGCACGGGCCCTGGCAATTTGATGCGGACAAGAAGGCCGTGCGGCGCGTTGTCGTGCAGGGACAGCTCGCCGCCATGCCCGCACACCATGGCCTGCGCGATCGAAAGGCCAAGTCCGAAGCCGCTTGTCTCGTCCATGGTGCGGGCCTCGTCGCCCCGGACGAACGGCTTCAGCATTTCGGCCCGGCGGTGCTCCGGAATCCCCGGACCGTCGTCCGAGACATCGATGGTGACCTGATTGGCTGACGCACCCAGCCGGATGTCGACTTCGCTACCGAACCTCAGGGCATTCTCCACCAGGTTGGTCACGGTGCGGCTGATCTCGCTCGGGCGGATCAGGAGCGAAGCCCTGGCCGGGCCCTGGTAGCGCACGACGTGGCCGCAATCGGAGAACTGCTCGCAGATCGTCTGCAGCAGGGCGGCGACGTTCACCAGCGTCGGCTTCGCCGCGCTGCCGCCGCTCAGGAATGACAGCACGGATTCCAGCATCGCCTGCATCTGGTCGAGGTCGTGCAGGGTCTCTGCGCGCTGGGCATCGCTTTCGATATATTCGGACCTCAGCCGCAGCCGGGTGATCGGCGTGCGCAGGTCGTGACTGATGGCGGCGAGCATGCGCGTGCGGTCATTCATCAACGTGGTGATGCGTTCGCGCATGCGATTGAGCGCGACCGCTGCGGCGCGGATTTCCTCCGGGCCAGTCTCCGGCAGCGGCGCGGCCGCCTGGCTGATGCTGAAATTCTCGGCGGCGCGGGCAAAGGCGGAGAGCGGCGCGCTGAGCGCGCGGCCGGCCCAGACGCCGAGCAGCGTCACGCTTGCCACCAGGAACAGGAGCGTGCTCGTCCAGAACCCGCCGAAGAACGGCGGCATTTTCATCGGGCCGATCGTCGCTTCGAACAGCGCTCCGTCCGGCAACCGAACCGCCGCCGGCGCGGTCTTCGAGGAAAACTCGTCGATATCGTCGGCGCCGGGCCGCTCTGACGAAGCACCGTCGGACGAGTCCGGACCTGCGTCGCGCAATGTGAGGTGCAGCCGAGGAAAGGCTCGATCGGCCGCGCGCAACAACGTTGCGCGATCGGCCGCAGGGGCCTCGGCCAGAAGCTTGGCAACCAGCTGGAACTGATGGATTGGCCTGTCCGCGAACGATCTCGGCTTCTGGCTGATGAAATAGAGCCCGATCAGCGCATGGATGAGCACCAGCGACAGCAGGATCAGCGCGGCGATCTGGCCACTGATCCGGTGGAAGCTGAAAAGCGCGGCAATCCTGCGTGTCCAGCTCATGCGTCCTCCACATGCGGCGTGAAGATGTAGCCGCCGGTGCGCACCGTCCGGATCACCGACGATCCTTCGCTCGTATCGAGCTTGCGGCGCAACCGGCTGACCAGCACGTCGATGCTGCGGCCGAACGGACTGGCCGGCCGGCTGCGCGTCATGGTCAGGAGGCCATCCCGCGTCAGGATCCTGCCCGGCCGCTCGCAGAACACCTGCAGCAGGTCGAACTCCGCGCTGGTCAACGGGACCTGGGCGCCGTCGGGATCGCGCAATTCGCGCAGGCGAAGATCGATGGTCCAGTCCTGGAAGCGCAGGCGCGCGGCGCTCTGGCCCGAGCGCCCGGCAAGGCCGGCCTGGGCCTGCCGGCGCAGCACGGCGTTGATCCGTGCCACCAACTCGCGCGGATTGAACGGCTTGGCGAGATAATCATCCGCGCCCATCTCGAGCCCGAGGATCCGGTCGAGGTCCTCGCCCTTTGCCGTGAGCATGATGATCGGGATCGTCGAGTCGCCGCGCAGGCGGCGACACAGGGTTAGTCCATCCTCTCCGGGCAGCATCAGATCGAGGACGACGAGATCGAGCGAATGCCCGGCAAGGTAACGATCCATTTCCCTGCCGTTCGAGGCGGTGGCCACCAGGCAGGATTGGTCGCGCAGGTAGCGGGCAATCAGGTCTCTGGTCTGCAGATCGTCTTCGACGACCAGGATCTTCGGAGTGTTTGCAAGCATGATCCGCGACGGGCCCTCATCATAAGGTCATTGGCGCGCGTTCCGACGCGCTCAGCCACCAATCGACCAGCATACGCGTCGCTTGTGGGCGGCATTGCGCCTTTTCGTAAGCATAGTGTTTCTGAACTGTAAGCGTCGCTCGCAGCCCGAAACAATCGGCGATGCCGGCCGCGTCGCACCGCGCTCACAGTCCCAAACCACTGGAAATAATCCCGCAATCCTGCAGCCACACCGCAGCCATCACCATCCCGTCACAACGGGGGGCTTGTTCGCGAGGTGTGGAATGAAGACGTGGCGGGGCTTTGTCGCGGCAATCGTGCTGTCGGCCTTTTCGATCCCGGGGACGCCGGTGACATGGCCGTTGTTGGCTCCGGTGGCGGCCCAATCGGTCGATGCGATTACGGTCGAAGGCAACCGGCGGGTCGAGGCGGAGACCATCCGCTCCTATTTCAGGCCGGGGCCCGGCGGCCATCTCGATCAGGCTGCCATTGACGATGGCCTCAAGGAGTTGGTCGGGACCGGATTGTTCCAGGACGTCAAGATCAATCAGGCGGGCGGCAGGATCGTCGTTTCGGTGATCGAGAATCCGGTGATCGGGCGCCTCGCCTTCGAGGGCAACAAGAAGATCAAGGACGAGCAGCTCTCGACCGAAATGCAGTCCAAGCCGCGGGGTACCCTGTCGCGGCCGATGGTGCAGTCGGATGCGCTGCGGATCGCCGAGATTTATCGGCGCTCAGGCCGCTACGACGTGCACGTCACGCCGGAAATCATCGAACGCTCGAACAACCGCGTCGATCTCGTCTTCACCGTCGACGAGGGAGCGAAGACCGGCATCAAGACCATCGAGTTCATGGGCAACAACAGTTTTTCGGCGGCGCGCCTGAAGGACGTGATCAAGACCCATGAGACGAACTTCCTGAGCTTTCTCGGCAACGCCGACATCTACGACCCGGATCGGGTCGAGGCCGATCGTGACCTGATCCGCCGCTTCTATCTGAAGCACGGCTACGCGGACGTCCAGGTCGTGGCTGCACTCGCCGAGTATGATCCGGAGCGTAAGGGCTTTCAGGTGACGTTCAAGATCGATGAGGGGCAGCAATACCGCGTTGCGACGGTCAGTTTCCGCTCGAACATTGCGGGCTTCGATCCGACGACGCTGCGTTCATTGTCGCGCGTCAGCGAAGGCTCGCTCTACAATGTCGAGGCGGTCGAGAAGTCGGTCGAGGACATGCAGATCGAAGCGTCGCGCCGCGGCTACGCCTTCGCGGTGGTCCGTCCGGACGGCGCCCGGAATTTCGAGGCCCACACGGTGGGGATCGTGTTTCGCGTGGAGGAGGGGCCGCGCACCTATATCGAGCGGATCGATATTCGCGGCAACGGCCGCACCCGAGACTACGTGATCCGGCGTGAGTTCGATCTCTCCGAGGGCGATGCGTATAACCGTGCGCTGGTCGATCGCGCCGAGCGGCGGCTGAAGAATCTGGACTACTTCAAGAGCGTCAAGATCACCACCGAGCCTGGCTCGACGAGCGATCGCGTCGTTCTGATCGTCAACCTGGAGGAAAAGTCGACCGGCGATTTCTCCGTGTCGGGCGGTTATTCCACGACGGACGGCGCGCTTGCCGAGGTCAGCGTCTCGGAGCGAAATCTGCTCGGCCGTGGCCTGTTCGCCAAGGCGACGGTCAGCTACGGCCAGTACTCGCGCGGCCTGTCGCTCTCCTTCGTCGAGCCGTATTTGCTCGACTATCGCGTCGCGCTCGGGCTCGATGCGTATTACAAGGAGCAGCTGCCGACCGACTACACGACCTATGGCGTGAAGACGATCGGGTTCTCACCGCGGCTGGGCCTTGCCTTGCGCGAGGACCTGACCCTCCAGCTGCGGTATTCGCTCTATCAGCAGGAAATCTCACTCGATAGCGCCTACGCGAACTGCAACAACAATCCGTCCAACCCGTCGCTCGCGTTCAATCCGACGCCTGCCTACATCCAGAGTGTGCTCGGCGGCGTCGACCCCACGAACTCGGTCTCGTCAGGGCTGTATGGATATGGCTGCTACGGCGACGGAGAATCCACCCTGCCGGTGCGCAAGGAGTTGGCCGCCGGGGCGACCTGGACCTCGCAGCTCGGCTACACGCTCACCTACAACACGCTGGACAACAACAAGAACCCCACCGACGGTCTGCTCATCGACTTCCGGCAGGATTTCGCCGGCGTCGGCGGCGACGTCTCCTATCTGAAGACCGCGGTCGACGCGAAATACTATACGCCGCTGGTGTCCGACCTGATCGGACTGATTCACCTGCAGGGTGGCCTGCTCACCAAGGTCGGCGACAACGATCTGCGCATGGTGGACCATTTCCAGATGGGGCCGAATCTCGTGCGCGGCTTTGCCACCAACGGCATCGGGCCGCGCGACATCACCTATGCGAGCCTCGGCGCGGTCGGGGATGCGCTCGGCGGCACCAAATATTGGGGTGCGTCGATGGAGCTGCAGATGCCGTTTTGGTTCCTGCCCTCCGAGGTTGGGCTGAAGGGGGCTGTCTATGCGGACGCCGGCTCGCTCTGGGGTTACGAAGGCCCGACGTCGTGGGCCGCAACCGGCGAGGTGAATACGGCTGCTTGCAAATGCGGCCTCCAATACGACGATGGGAACGTGGTACGAACCTCCGTCGGCGTCGGCCTGATCTGGGCCTCGCCGTTCGGGCCACTGCGCTTCGACTATGCCGTGCCGTTGACGAAAGGCAAATACGACACGGTTCAGGAGTTCAGGTTTGGGGGCGGCACTTCGTTCTGAGCCGACAGTCGCTCCGCTTGCCGGACTGCGTCGCGGGTTGCGGCCGGCGTGACGCCTGCCATGCCGTCCTGCCGCTTGCGGCGGCCGGAGAAGCGGGGCAGGCTACTTCGGTTCAATTCCCATCCGAGGCAATCCATGTCACGCGTGTCAATCAAGACCAGGAACGACCTGCCGAGCGAGCTCAAGCCGCTGTGGGACAAGATGACCACCTATGGCGCGTTCGAGAACCAGGCAGGCGTCATGGCGCAGCGCCTGCCGATCTTCAAGCACATGTGGTCGCTGCTGGTCGATCTCGCCGACGAGGCGGTGGTCTCGAAGCGGCATCTCGAGCTCGCGCTGGTGACGGTCTCGCTGCTCAACAAGTGCGACTATTGCGTGTCGCACCATGCGCCGAAGCTCGCGATCCAGGGGGTCTCGGAGGCGGGCGCCGAGCGGCTGCTCGACTATCAGGATCATCCCGAACTCGATGCGCTCGACAAGCTCGTGGTCGAATATGCGATCGCCGTCACCAACAACTGGAACAAGACCCGCGACGAGATCTTCGCACGCCTGCGGGAACACTTCTCGGAACCGCAGATTGTCGAGCTGACCTGGCGGATCGCGCTGTGCGGCGCGTTCAATCGCTTCAACGACATCTTGCAGCTCGACGTCGAGCAGGGCGTTCCGCAGCGCGAGGCCGCGGAGTGACGGCCTGATCAGGCCGCCGGTGCGGCGCCGTCGCCGAGCGTCGTGAGCACGAAGTCGGCCCGCGCGGATGGCGGTAGCTTCGGCAGGTTGACGACATCGTAGCCGAGCGTCGGAAGCGTCTCCATCAGCCGCTGATACTCCGCCATTGCAGTCTGGAAGCCGTGCCGCCGCTCCGAATCGGTGACGTAGATCTCGGGCCACGGCGGCGTCATGAACACGCGACCGTGGTAGCGATGGTCGGAGCAGATCGGGTGCAGCACCGGTTCGCCGGTCAATGCCTCCAGCGCCGACGCCGCGTCGACGAGGCCGCGGTCGAAGAACACCCATCCGGAATGGATCTTGGCCATCTCCATATCTTGCAGCGCGACGTCAATGGCGCGCCGCAGGAAGGCCGCCGTATCGACCCAGGGCAGGGCGTTGCCGCCGGACGCGAGCTCATCGGCAACGATGCGGCGGCCGGGCTCTTCGACGACCGGATAGCCGCGTGCACAGAGTTCGGCCAGCAGGGTCGATTTTCCACCGCCGGAGCAGCCGGAGATCAGGACGAAGCGGTTTTGCAAAGGGTATCCTTTCATCAATCGTCACACCGCATGAACGAGCCCTCCGCGAACGCGGGTTGCCAGATAGGCCTGAAATCTTGGGGAAGAAGGCGCGCGGAAATGTCTCGACGCGCGGAGTGAGCATAGCCTCGAATGTGACGCAAATGGGGGCGCGCTTGACGAATTCTTCAGTGCCACGCCGATAATGTCGATCGAGCTGGGTTGGATTCTGCTCGAAGGGACGACGCACATGGCATCACGCTCGATCATCTGCACGACGCTCGCGCTGCTGCTCTGCGGTGCGATGCTTCAGCTGGCGCGCGCCGCGGAATCCGACGGACCGATCCGTATCGGCGCGGTGCTGCCGTTTTCCGGTGGCGTCGAGCTCTATGGCCAGCAGGCGAGGCTCGGGCTCGATCTCGCCGCCAAGGAGATCAACGCGCTAGGCGGCATTCTCGGCCGACCCGTCGAAGTGATCTATGCCGACGACAAGACGCGGCCGGAGGCCGCAGCTGACGCAATGCGTTCGCTGGTCGAAAAGGATGGCGTGCTGGCGGTGGTCGGTCCGATCACCTCGCGCAATCTGAATGCGCTGGTGCCGCTTGCGGAGAGCTCGAAGACGCCGCTGCTCTATGCAACCAATTACGAGGGCGGCAAATGCAGCCGCTATCTGTTTTCGTTCGGCGCGGTGCCGAACCAGGAGCTCGGCCAGCTGCTGCCCTACATGACCCGGACGTTCGGCAACACCTACTTCCTGCTCGGCGCCGACCGGGTCTGGCCGCATCAGATGTTCGGCATCGCGCAGCCCCTGATCGAGAAGCTCGGCGGCAAGGTGGTCGGGACGAAATACACGCTGGGAACGGAGACCGACTTCTCACCGCTGATCAAGGAGATCGCGGCGAGCAAGGCAAAGGTGCTGCTGTTCGCGCTGAAGGGCGACGGGATGGATTTCATCCGGCAGGCCGACGAGGCCGGATTGCTGAAGGACATCACCGTCGCGTTCCTCGGATTGTCCGAAGTCGACCTCGGCATCTTCCGCGGCAAGGGGCAGAACATGGTGACCGTGGTGCCGGCGGTCGCGGCGAGCGAGGACCCTGCCGTCAAGGCGTTCGTCGCGAAGGCCCGCGCCGCCGCGGAGCCAGGCGTCGCGGTGTCGAACTATGTGGTGACGCATTACAACACGCTGATCGCGCTCAAGGCGGCGGCCGAGAAGGCCGGCAAGCTCGACAAGGAGGCGATCGTCGACGCGATGGCGGGCCTCGCCATTCCGTCGCCGACCGGCCCTGTCACGCTCGGTCAGGATCATCACGTGGCGATGAACATGTTCATTGCCGAGACGCAGGGCTCGGAACTCGTGCAGGTGCGAGCACTCGGCGAGATCGCGCCGGAGCCGGGGGTGCAGTCCAGCTGGCCGCTGACCAGGAGGAATATGTCGGTAGCGGCGCTCGAGGCCGCGATGCTCGCAAAAAAGTGAGCTGGCGCGCTCGTCGGTTGTCGGTTTCGCGTCGTCCCGCCCGTCTTCCAGCCAGAATGAGCTGCATGGGAGTTCCGGAATGAGCAATTCGACCTATCGCTGGGTGATCGTCGCCGCCGGCGGCGTGCTCGGCTGCGTCGCGATCGGCGGCATGTTTTCGCTGCCGGTGTTCCTGCAGCCGATCGCAAAGGACACCGGCTGGTCGGTGACGGGCATCTCCAGCGCGATGACGATCGGCTTTCTGGCGATGGCTTTCACCAGCATGGCCTGGGGCACGGCGACGGACAGGTTCGGGCCGCTGCCGGTGGTGCTGACGGGATCGATCGTGCTGGCGGCAAGCCTCGCGCTGGCCAGCCAGGCGCCATCGCTGCTGGCCTTTCAGTTCGTGTTCGGCGCGCTGGTCGGCGCCGCCTGTGCGGCGATCTTCGCGCCGATGATGGCGACCGTCACCGGCTGGTTCGACACCAATCGCAGCCTCGCGGTGTCGCTGGTCTCCGCCGGCATGGGCATGGCCCCGATGACGATGTCGCCGCTGGCGGCCTGGCTCGTCTCCGGCCACGACTGGCGCACCTCGATGCAGATCGTCGCGCTGGTGGTCGGCGCCATCATGATCCCGGTCTCGTTCCTGGTGCGCCGTCCGCCGGCGCTGCAGGGCGACCACGCTGAAGCGGTCTCGGAGAACGGCGAACCGCCGATGTCGCTGGCGCAGGCGCTGCGCTCGCCGCAATTCATCATCCTGATCGCGACCAATTTCTTCTGCTGCGCCACCCATTCGGGCCCGATCATCCATACCGTGAGTTACGCGGTCACCTGCGGCATTCCGATGGTCGCGGCGGTGACGATCTACAGCATCGAGGGGTTTGCCGGTCTCGGCGGGCGCATCGCCTTCGGCCTGATGGGCGACCGGTTCGGCGCCAAGCGCGTGCTGGTCTCGGGCCTCCTGCTGCAGGCGTTCGGCGCGCTCGCCTATGTCTTCGCGCACCAGCTCACAACGTTCTATGCGGTCGGCGCCATCTTCGGCTTCATCTATGCCGGCACCATGCCGCTCTACGCCGTTCTCATCCGCGAGAACTTCCCGCTCAAGATGATGGGCACGGTGATCGGCGGCACCGCGATGGCCGGCAGCCTCGGCATGGCAACCGGCCCGCTCGCCGGAGGCCTGATCTATGACGCCTTCTCGAGCTATGCCTGGCTCTATATCGCCTCCTGGGCGGTCGGCATCGGCGCGTTCCTGATCATGATGACCTTCCGCCCGATCCCGGCGGCGCGGCCCACCGCGGTGCCGGCGCCGGCGTGAAGCCGGTGCGTGCGTGAGGCGATCTGCTTCACGCGCGGCTGCGCTTCGGTCGCCGGATGGCACGCACCTTGTTGTTGGCGGAGCCGCTTCCGCAGAAGAAGCGGTCGGCGCCGTCGGACTCGAGACCAGAGACGAACACGCCCTGCGGCATCTCCAGCTTTTCCATGACCTCGCCGGTCTGCGGGTCGATGCGCCGCACGTCGCTTTGATCGCCCTCCCAGGTGCCGTGCCAGAGCTCGCCGTCGACCCAGGTCACCCCGGTCACGAAACGCTTGCTCTCGATGGTGCGGAGGACCTTTCCCGTTTCGGGATCGACCTGATGGATCTTGCGCTCGCGATATTGTCCGACCCAGAGCGAGCCCTCTGCCCAGGCGAGGCCCGAGTCGCGGCCCCCGCCGGGTGAGGGGATGGTGGATATCACGCGCCCGCTGGTCGGCTCGATCTTCAGGATGCGGTCCTCGGCGATCTGATAGAGGTGCTTGCCGTCGAAGGCGGTGCCGGCATGGGCCGCGATATCGAGGGTGCGGGTGGTGTTGCCGCTGTCGGGATCGAAGGCGACCAGGCGGTCGCCGGCCGCGAACCAGACCTGCTCGCCGTCGAAGCTGACGCCGCCGACGTTCTCGACGCCGTCGAAGGGGCCGTATTCCCGGATGATCTCGGCCGTGGCCTTTTTCATGTGCGCTCCTGTCGCCTGGAGTTTCAGTTCTGATTGAATCAGAATCGAGGCTCCAGATTTCCTGTTTTGACGCGTTTTCTTCACGCGAACCGGTATCCGCTTCGCTCGAAAACGCTTCCGATTGCACCCGGATGCTAGCCGTTCGGCAGCGGGGCAGGGAGTAACAAGGTCGTCGTGAATCCCGGCACCGGCGGCGTCATCCAGCGCCGGGCGCGGGCACGGCCGACCGATTGCACCTTGCCGGTGGCGGCCAGCTCGTCGAGCGCCCGCTGCACGGTGCGCGGACTGATCCCAAGCGCAACTGCGAGCGCCGAGCTCGACCATGGCTCGCCGTCGGCGAGAAAGGCCAGCACGGCGGCATGCTCTTCCTCGACCGGCAGCGCCAGCACGGTCACCTCGCGCCGGCCATGCGGCTGGAGCACAAAGCCGTCCGGCGTCGCGCTGAGATCGGCCAGCGGCCGCAGCGCCCGGCGCAGTCGTCCGATCTCGACCCGCAGCCGCGCCCGGTGTGATTCATCGGCGTGCTTGCCGCGAAACGCCCGCGCGATCAGCGTGCCGCGCGACACGTCCTGCGGCCACGCTTCGCCCAGCGCGCGGGCGAGCGCGAACAGCACCGGCCGGCGGGTCAGCGAGACCGTCGTGCCGACATCGCGCACGACGTAGCGGCAGGCATCGATGACGAGCGCCTTCGATGCCATCAGGGCCTCGACCTCCTCGAGCAGCAGCGGCCGCTCGCTGCCGCGCGCGATCAGACGCGCCGCGGGTGTCGCGAGCAGGCGCGCGGTGCTCTCGACCTCGGCCGCGAGCTCGGCGATGCCGGCGCGGCGCGCTGCTTCCCTCGCGCGGGCCAGCGCTTCGCGTGCCGGCTTGGTCCGCAACCGCCGCATCGCGATTCCGGCGACGACCAGTTCATGGCCGACCCGCAGTGCCGGCGGGAACGGTGCTGGGTCGAGGCCGGCAAGCATGCGCTCGGCCGCATCGAGGCTCCCGATCAGCAGCAGGCGGCGGATTTCGAGATAGCCGGCATGGGCGGCGTTGAGTGCATCGCCTCGTGCCGCGAGCGTTGCGCGCGCCGCGGCGAGGCTCTTCCCGGGGAAGGAAAGGTCGCGCGACACCAGCGCGATCTCGGCCTCCGCCACCACGCAGCGCGCCCGCGCGACCGCTTCGCGCGGGCCGAAGGCGCGTCCTGCACGCCGCAACAGCTCCTTGGCGCGGGCGAAATCGCCGAGCCGGGCCATCGCGATTCCGCGCAGCGCCAGCGCCGGCGCATCGTCGCGCAGGGCTACCCGTTTCAGTGCGCCGAGGGGATCACCCGCCGCGAGCGCGCGCGCCGCAGCTATGATCAGCGAATCCATTCGAATCCCGACACACTTGTCACTCTCACCCTCCGAGGCCCGGTCCTAACCTAGCACATGACGACATGGATCATCTCCAGAGAGATCGAACGATGACCGGTTTCGAAACACGAGAAGATTGGGCGAGGAGGCGGCTCAGCGGACGCGGGCCCGTCGTGGCGCGCTTTCTGTCGCTGGCGGCGGCGCCGACCTTCGCCGTGATGGCGCTGATTGCCGCGATGGCGCCGGCCGACATGATTTGCGGCGCGATGCAGGGACCGCTGTCATTGCAGGGCATGGTCCCGATGTACGCGCTGATGAGCGCATTTCACCTGGCGCCATGGCTGCGCCTGTTCAGATGACTGGCTCAGCCCTCCGGCAAAGTGAAGACCGCGCATGGCCGTGCGATACCGCGCAAGTCATGACTGCCGAGCGCGACCAGCGGCGTCTCGGTCTCGGCGGCGAGGGCGCCCGAAACCAGCACGGTCTGCTCCAGCGGCTTGCACAGCCCTTCGAGCCGGCTTACCAGATTGACCGCGGCACCGATCGCGGTGAAGTCGAGGCGGTCGGCGGCGCCGATATTGCCCCAGTGCACCTCGCCGAGATGCAGCGCCGCGCCGAATGGCAACGGCGGCAAGCCCTGCTTGCGTCGCTCTGCATCGAGATGCGCCATGCCGACGCGCGCCGCCGACACCGCGCGCAATGCCGCCTCGGATGCGCTGCGCGCGCTGGTCGTGACCGGAAAGATCGCAAGCAGGCCGTCGCCGATGAATTTCAACACCTCGCCGCCGAAGGCGTGGATGGCGCCGGCGATGCGGTCGAACCAGGCATCGAGCGCCGCGATCACCTCGGCAGGCGGATGGCTTTCCGACAGCGCGGTGAAGCCGCGGAGGTCGGCGAACAGCAGTGCCGCCCGGATGGTTTCGCCGGTATTGCGACGCAATGGCGATGCCAGCACGCGCGCCGCGCTGCGCCGGCCGAGATAGGCCTCCAGCGCCGCCGTCAGTGTCGCGCGCGCCGCGAGCGCGGCGACCGGCGCGGCCATGAACCGCGCCGCCTCGCGCAATTGATCCGTCTCGGCAGGTGTGAAGGCGCGTGTCCCGATCCAGCCGAGGGTCGGGCCATCCGGCCGCGTTCCGATCGTGCCCTCATGGATCGGGCCGGGCCCGAGAGTTCCGAGCCAGCGCCGGCCGGCGTCGCCGGATCCCACCATATCGGGCATCGCAAAAGGTTGTTCCGGCGCGAATCCGAGCGCTTCGATGACCTCGCCATTGTCGGCACGCCACAGCCAGGTTCGTCTTGCAATCAGGGGGTGCGGAACCTCGAGCGTCAGAGCGCCGCCGGCAAGCGGCAGGCCATCCGTGATAAGGTGGCTACCCAGGTCTGCCAACAACCGGTTGGCGCCCGCGGTCTCGGCGGCGGCGTCGACCAGCCAGCTCAACGTCGAGGACAATTGCATCACACCATCATGGGGTTGACGCACCACCCTTGTCACGAATTATCCCTGAGCACCGACTGTCAATGGAGCATGGATCGATGACTGAAGCCTTCATCGTTCAACGCGAGATCCAGATCGCAGCCCCGGCTGCAACCGTGTTCGCCTTTCTGACCGATCCGCAGAAGATCGTGAGCTGGATGGGGCTCGAAGCCGCGACCGAGACGCATCCCGGGGGCCTCTACTTCCTCAAGGGGCTCGGCAGCGATCGCAGCCGCGCCGCGCGCGGAGCGTTCCGCGAGGTTGTGCCGGTGCATCGTCTCGCCTACAGCTTCGGCTGGGAGGGCAGCGAGGAAGTGCCGCCGGGATCGAGCCTGATCGAGATCGACCTGATGGAGCAGGACAACGGCACGCTGCTCCGCATGACCCATAGCGGCCTTCCGAACGCCGCGCAGTGCGAGAGCCATGACAAGGGTTGGGCGCATTACATGGGCCGGCTCTCGCTGGCGGCCGCCGGTCGGGATCCCGGCCCCGACCACGGTCCCGCCAACCGCCATTGACGTCGCGTCATGTCGGCCATTTCGAGCCGAGGATGATCGAGCAGAAGTTCATCCTGGTGTAGTTCATGTCCTTCAGCGCCAGCACGTCGGCCTTGACGTTGCCGAAGGTCGTCAGCGGCTTCTTGATGGTGCCGGCGGCGAAATGATCGATGATGTTCTCCTTGAAGTTCGCCTCGCGCGGATGGTGCGCGCAGACATGGTCGCGGTGCTCGTGCGGGAAATCGTCGTAGGCGATGCCGAGCACGTCCATCTCGACGCCGGCGGTGACCAGCGCAATGGTCGGACGCATATGCTCGGGGACGCCAGGCGTGGTGTGCAGGGCGATTGAGGTCCAGACATCCTCGATGTCGCGCTCCGGAACGCCATAGCCCTTGAGGAAGTCGCGTGCGGCGTTGGCGCCGTCGACCTCGAAGCGCAGATCGGGGCTCGCATGCGCTGCGGTCAAGCCCATGTCGTGGAACATGGCGCCGATATAGAGCAACTCGGGATCGAATTTCAGCTTGCGGCGGTTGCCGGTCAGCGCGCCCCAGAAGAACACGCGGCGACTGTGATTGTAGAGCAGGTCGTCCTCGGTATCGCGCACCAGCTGGGTGGCGGCGCGGGCCATCGCGCTGTCGGGTACGCGGATGCCGGCGATGATCTCGGTCATTTCAAGACGCTCCTCGATGTGGCAAGACGATGCCGTGGCGTGCGAACACGCGAGCCCGGCGCTCGTCTCTGCGGTGTGTGCGGATCGCCGGGGTGGCGCGATCCGTGGTGCGTTTGTCGCCCGGTTGGGCCCGATCCCGCAACGATCGCGCGCCGCCGGATCGGGCCAACCAGACGTCGTTTCGCGCCAGCGGGCAGGGAGAAGGTATGGCGGTTCAGAGAGTCGCGATCGCGATTCACGAAGGGGTTCAAGCGCTCGATGTCGCGGGCCCCGTCGACGTGTTCGCGGAGACGAACGGCTTTGTGCCCGCGGGGAATGGCTATGAGACCGTGCTGGTCGGCGCCGGCTGCGAACCGCTGCGCGCGTCGAACGGCATGAAGATATCGGCCGATCTCAGCTTCGCCGAGGCACAGGAGAAGTTCGATATCCTGCTGGTGGCGGGCGGGCCGGCATTGCCCGACGCCGCGCCCGATCCCGAACTGACGCAGTGGCTGCGTGGGGCGCCCGCGCGCGCCGAGCTCTATGGTTCGATCTGCACCGGCGCCTTCGCGCTCGGCCATGCCGGGCTGCTCGACGGCCACAAGGTGACGACGCATTGGCAGAATGCACAGCTTCTGGCGGCGCGCTTCCCGGCAGCCGAGGTGATCTTCGACCGCATCTACATTCGCGACGGACAGCTGATGACCTCGGCCGGCGTGACCGCGGGGATCGATCTCGGGCTCGCGCTGGTCGCCGAGCGGCACGGGCCGCAGGTTGCGGTCGCGGTGGCCAAGCGGCTGGTCGTGGTGGCGCAGCGCCAGGGCGGGCAGTCGCAATTCAGTCCCTATCTCACCGCGCCGGTCGATGAGGATTCGCCGATTGCGCGCGCGCAGGCGCATGTCATGCAGCATGTCGGCGAGCGCCACACGCTGCAGTCGCTGGCGGAAGCCGTCGGCATGAGCGTGCGCAATTTCGGCCGCGCCTTTGCGCAGGAGACCGGAATCACGCCGCATGAATTCGTCGAGCGGGCGCGGGTTGACGCCGCACGCCGGCTGCTCGAGGGCTCAGACCGGCCGCTGAAGGCGGTTGCGTTCGATTGCGGCTTCGGTTCGGCCGACCGGATGCGGATCGTGTTCACCGAGCGGCTCGGCGTGTCGCCGGCGCAGTACCGCGCGAGTTTTAGCAAACTGTGATGCGGTTCATCAACCGGAGGCTGTATCGGGGATAGGATCGACGTCACCGACGCCGGATCCTGCCACACATCTTCTCCCGAGAGGCCGCCCATGGACGCGCTCACGCTCTTCATCATCCGTCATGCCGAGAAGCCGGGCGATTCCTGGCCGGGACCCGGTTTCACCGCGGATGGCGTCTCCGACACCGAATCGCTCGTGCTCCGTGGGTGGGAGCGTGCGGGCGCGTGGACCGCGCTGTTCGGCACCGATCTCACCGGCGGTGACTATGCCAAGCCCGATGCAATCTATGCCGCGACACCGGGCACCACGGCCAATCAGCCGCCGTCGAGCCGTCCGGCCGAGACGATCTCGGCGCTTGCCGCACGGCGCGGCCTGACCCCGAACGAAAGCTTTGGCAAGGGCGATGAGCCGAGGCTGGTGCCTGCGGTGCTGGCGCTGAAGGGCGTCGTGCTGCTGTGCTGGGAGCACAAGGCAATCATCTCCGATATTCTTCCGCTGATCCCGGTCAGCAAGGGCGCGCCGCCGACCAAATGGGAGGGCAGCCGCTTCGACGTCGTGCTGCGCTTCGACCGCGGCAAGGGCGACGACAAGTTCGCCTTCAAGGAGCTGTTTCCAAAATTGCTGTCGGGCGATTCCGACAAGCCGCTAGGCAGCTGAGCCGCGTTGCGACTCCGGCGATCAGTCGAGCCCGAGCGCTTTGCGCGACAACTTTTCGACGATGAGCGCATGCGCCTGGTCGAGATAGGCCTTGAGCTCGGCATCGGGCAGGGAGTCGTTCGCCATCAACTGCACCCATTTGGCGCGCGCCAGATACGGCGCCGGCTGCGCCAGACCCTGCTCGATCAGCAGCTGATAGGCCATGTTCGAGGTCTTGAACATGAACCCGCCGGTGCTCTCGATGTAGCCGCCGGCCAGCGCGAACATCTTGCCGCCGACCTTGAACACCGACGTCCCTTCCCATTGCACCACCTTGGTGGCGGCGGGCAGGCGCAGACAATGGGCTTCGAAGGTCTTGGGGCGCATGAGTTACAAGGCTGGAAGGCGTTCAAAGCCATAGGCCAGCCGTATGAAGGTCGGCAAGCCCCGGACTGAGCCCGGCCAGCCCTCCGCCAGCACCAGCCGCCGCTTCGTCCCGACGTCTCACGAAAACGTGGGTTGCTGTCGCTCAATCTGTAGATATATCGTAAGATATGTTTTCAGTAAGGAATGAACAAATGAGACGATCGATGTTTCGCGACCGGGACGATGACGGCTTCCGGTTCGGGTTCTTCGCCATGGGCCGGCACGGCCGGGGCGGCCACCGCTTTGGCCGCGGCGGCCATGGCTTCTTCGGGCGGGGTGGCAGCAGTGACTTTCCGGGATCGCGGCGGCTTTCGTCGCAGGATCTGCAACTGGTCATCCTCGCGTTGCTCGGCGAGCAGCCGGCACACGGCTACGAGCTGATCAAGAGGATCGAGGAGCGGTCGGACGGCTTCTACAGCCCGAGCCCGGGCGTGATCTATCCGGCGCTGACATTCCTCGAGGAGATCGGCCATGCCAGCGTCACCCAGGACGCCGCGCGCAAGCTCTACAGCATCACCGAGCAGGGCAGAACGTATCTCGGCGAGAACCGCACGACCGCGGATACCATCCTCGAGGCGCTGTCGCGGATCGGCCGCCGCATGGAGGAGGTGCGCGAAGCCTTCGCCGGCGTGAGCGATCTCGATGGCGAAGCGTCCGACGAGGTACACCGCGCCCGTCACGCGCTGAAGAGCGCGCTGCGCCAGAAGCGCGGCTGCGATGCCGCGGAGGCGCGGCGGATCGCAAAGATCCTCGACCGCGCGGCCGCTGAGATCCTGCAGCAATGACGCCGTCGCAGCAAACGAGACCTTTCTTGTACAACGCCGAACCGCACAGCGCGATCCGTGATGCCCGCGTCACCGCCGTCATCGAGCGTCTGCAGGCCACCCGCCGGGCGCCCGTGCGCGGCAATCCGATGCAGAGCGGCAGCCGCGACCCGCACGACTACGCCGAGCAGGGATTCTCGATCCACCCGGAGCAGGGCGAGCTCATCTATCTGTTGTGCCGCGGCCTGCGCGCCAAGCGCGTCGCCGAGTTCGCGACCTCGGTCGGAATGTCGACCCTCTATTTCGCTGCCGCGATGTGCGACAATGGCGGCGGCACCGTGATCGGGTCGGAGATCGTACCGGCCAAGGTCGCAGCGGCGAAGCGCAATCTTGCGGAGGCCGGCCTTGCCGACTACGCCGAGATCCGCGAGGGCGATGCGCGCAAGACGCTGCGCGATCTCGGTGGTCCCGTCGACTTCGTCCTGATCGACGGCTGGCCGGGCGACAAGGGGCCGACGCTGGCGCGCCAGGTGATCGAGATCGTCGCGCCGCAGCTGCGTGTCGGCGGCTACGTCATGAACGACAATGCCGAGGCGGATTTCCTGGAATTCGTACGCGATCCCGGCAACGGCTTCGTGTCGATCACGCTGCCGCTCAAGGGTGGCACCGAGCTCTGCCTGAAGGTGGCGTAGCGGGGTTTTCACCTGCTGTCGTGATTGTGAGCCGCAACCACACCATGCCATGCTGGATTTTGCCGGCGCTTCTTGCTCTGTTCGAGGAAAATCAGGAGCGAAGCGCCGCATGTCCGAAGTCCCGCCCATTCATCCGCTCGATCGCCCGATCTGGAGCGCGCTGACCACGAGACAGCGCGAGTTGGCGGAAGGCGGCGCCGATGCAAGGCGCTTTCCGCTTGCGATCGCACCCTTCGCCGACATGGTCGACATGTCGCCACGGAGCTTTGCCGCGCTCGGTGCGCTGCTGTCGGGACCTGACGTCGCGGTGCTGTTCACGCCCGATCCTGTCCCGGTGCCGCCGCAGTTCAAGGTGCTGCTGGCCGAGACCGGCGAGCAGATGATCGGCGTGCCCGCGGACCATTCTGCGCCCGGCGTCGAGATCGTCACGCTCGGCGCTGCCGATGTTCCGGAGATGATGGCGTTGACGGAGCTGACAAAGCCCGGCCCGTTCAGTGCGCGGACGCATGAGCTCGGCAGCTTTTTCGGCATCCGTATCAATGGCGAACTGGTCGCGATGACCGGCGAACGGATGAAGCCGGGGAACTACACCGAGATGACCGCCGTCTGCGTGCATCCGGAGCATCGCGGCCGCGGCTACGCGCAGGCGCTGCTGTCGGCGGTCGCCGGCCAGATCGTGGCGCGCGGCGAAATTCCATTCCTGCACGTCTTCACCAGCAATGTCTCGGCGATCGCGCTCTATCGTCGCCAGGGCATGGAGGTCCGCCGCCGCCTGCACATCACGGTGTTGCAGAAGCAAGGGTAGGGATGCCCGGCAGAGTGGGTTGAGGGAAATCCCTCATTCCTCATCGCGGATCTCGTGCTTACCTTTGCCGGATCGCAACACGATGAGAGAGGATATCTCGATGTCCGAGCAATCCCAGGACAAGCGTCCCGTACCCGATCCGGCGGAGAACAACGCTTTCTTTCCGTCGCCTTACTCGCTTGGGCAATTCACCTCGGCCAAGTCGGATCTCTCCGGCGCGGACTACCCCAACGCCTACAGGGGCGGCCGCTGGAAAATTCTGATGATCGCCGCGGACGAGCGCTATCTGCTGTTGCAGAACGGCACGATGTTCTCGACCGGCAACCATCCCGTTGAGACCTTGTTGCCGATGTATCACCTCGACAAGGCGGGCTTCGAATTCGATATTGCGACCGTGTCGGGTAATCCGGTCAAATTCGAGCTCTGGGCGTTTCCGAAGGAGGACGACGCGGTCAAGAGCATCTACCAGAAATATCTCCCCAGGCTGAAGCAGCCGCTGAAGCTCTCCGACGTGATCGAAAAAAAGCTCGGCAAGGATTCCGACTATATCGCGGTGTTCATTCCCGGCGGCCATGGTGCGCTGATCGGCTTGCCCGAAAGCACCGACGTGAAGGCCGCCCTGAAATGGGCGCTCGACAACGACAAGCACATCATCTCGCTTTGCCATGGCCCGGCGGCGTTGCTGGCGTCCGCGGTCGGCGAAGCCAAGGGCGACTATCCCTTCAAGGGCTACAAGATCTGCGCATTTCCCGACGCCATCGATCGGACCACGCCCGATATCGGCTACATGCCGGGCGCGCTGACCTGGGCATTCGGCGAACAGTTGCAGGCGCTCGGCGTCGAGATCTTGAACAAGGACATCACCGGCAAGACCCATCAGGATCGCAAGCTGATCACCGGTGACAGCCCCTTCGCCGCCAATAATGTCGGCAAGGCTGCCGCAAAGGCGCTGCTCGATACGCTCGGCGGGCGCTGAGCGGTCGGCGGCTCAAGCTGCGGGCGCGGCGCACCCCGCCGCGCCGCCGGTGGCGGCTCAATGTCGCGCGCCTTGCAGGCCGGTCTCGCTTGAGGGAAAATCCTCAACGCGCTGGGCCGCACGATCGGCCTTCCGCAAGACACGATGGTACCGCATGGACCGCTACATCGAAGCCGTGGTTGCGATCGAGGGCAGCGAGAGCTTGCCCGCGATCCAGGCGGCGGTGCGGTCCGCGAGCCTGCCGCTCGGCTACGACCGGTTCGTGATGTTCTCGGCGTCGCCGGCACGCGAGGACCTGGTTGACCGGATCTACTGGGTCGAAGGCGACTGGTTCGGCAAAGGCGTGACCGTCGATGCCGAGACCTATGTCCGGCATTGTCCGGTGACGCGCAATTTCCTCGATGTGGACCAGGCGTTTTTCTGGACCAAGGTGATGTCGGCGCGCGGCGAGAAGTACCGCGTGGTGCGCACGCCGCGCGGGCCCGGTTTCCATGGGCTGCAGGTTCCGGTGTTCGGGCGCACCGGCCTTGAAGGCGCGATGAGCTTCGCCGGGACGCGGATCGATGCGTCGGCGCGGACGCGTGCGGCGCTGACCATGATCGGTGCGGCGGCCTTCCGCGCCGCCCGCGGGCTGATGGAAGCCCACGAGCCGAACGGTGCGTCGAGCCTGTCGCCGCGGGAGCGCGAGGTGTTGCGCTGGACCTCCGCGGGACGTCGCCAGGCCGACATCGCGGCATCGCTCGGCCTGTCGGAACGCACGGTCGAGAACCATTTGCGACGTGCGCGGCTTCGGCTCGGCGTCGCCACGACAGCGCAGGCCATTCGGCTCGCGATCCGCAGCGGTGAGATCGAGGACTGAGGCGCTTGCGGACGGCCGCCACAGGGCCGGGCGAGCGATCGCCGCGGCTCAGTGTTTCTTCGCCGTCTTCGCCCTGGTCTTCGGCGCATGCGTGCCCGCCGCGATCCGCGTCAATGCATCGGCAAACGCGCGTGCCGCAGGTCCCAGCGGTTCATCGAGCCGGTGGGCGAGATAGGCCTCCATTGCAAGCGCGGCGTTGCGGCCGAGCGCGCCGGTTTCGACCCGCACCAGGCGGCGCTCCTTCAGGTCGCGCGCCACCTGCCAGAGCGGCAGCCGGCCCCAGCCGAGCCCCGCCAGGATCATGGCGTGCTTGGTGTCCTGATTGCTCACCCTGCATATCTGCGGCGAGAGCACGCCGAAGCTACGGCCTTCCGACAGCGGGGTCGGATCCGACAGCACGATCTGGAGATGATCGGCGAGATCCGCCACGCTCTTGCGGCCGCGGCGCGCGAGCGGATGGCTTGCGGAGGCGACGGCGACGATCTGCACCGCACAGATCGCATCGAGCGCAAGACGGGGATCGCGAAAATCCTCGCCGACCGTGACGGCGAGCGCGCTGCGCCGTTCGGTCAAGCCGGCGATCGGACCGCCCATCGGTTCGACCGCGAGCCGCACGCTGACAGACGGATAGGCCGCCCGCATTTCCGTCAGCGCCGCGCCGACGGCGGCGATCGGAAACAGCGTATCGACCACCAGCGAGAGTTCCGATTCCACGCCATCGCCCAGGCTGCGTGCCCGCGCCCGCATCGCGTCGACACGCAGCAGCAGGTCGCGCGCGTTGCCCAGCAGTGCCTTGCCCTCGGCCGTCAGCGCCGGGCGATGGTTGGAGCGGTCGAACAGCGTGAGCCCGAGCTCGGCCTCGAGGTTGGCGATGGCATGACTGACCGCGGATTGCACCCGCGCCAGTTTGGTCGCGGCGGCGCGAAAGCTGCCGCTCTCGGCGATGGCGACAAAGGTGCGGATCTGATCGAGCGTCAGGTTGTCGAGCATGATCTATGAAATCGATCAATCGGATGCAAAACATATCACTCCTGTCGATGGTCGGGAAACGCTATCTCTGTGCCGTGAGCCAGGGGCGGAGTGGACGCATGACGATCGAGACGGCCGTGATGCAGCAGAGCGAGGCGAAGCGATGGGCCACGGTCGCCATCGTGATCGGTTGCGGGATCGGCGCGGCGCTGCAGGTCGGCAAGGTTCCGATTGCCGCCTCGATGCTGCAGCAGAGCCTCGGCATCGACCTTGCCGCGGTCGGAACGATCGCCGGCATCTTTGCGGTCCTCGGGCTTGTCGGCAGCGTTCCGGCGGGCGTGGTGATTGCCGCGGTTGGCACGCGCAGGGTGCTGCTGTGCGGGCTCGCGGCGATCACGCTGGGGGCAGGCTCGGGCGCGCTCGCGCCACAGCTCGCGGTGCTATTGGCATCGCGCATGCTGGAAGGGCTCGGCTTCCTTCTGGTGATGGTCGCGGCCCCCGCATTGCTCGATCGCGTCGTCGATGTCAGCGCACGTGACGTCACCATGGCGGTGTGGAGCTGCGTGATGCCGTTCGGGATCGCGCTGGCCCTGGTCGCCGGACCGATCTTCGATGGCTGGCGCACGATCTGGTGGGCCAGTGCGGCCTTTGTTGCCGTGCTGTTCATCCTAGCCGGCCTCATCGTGCCTGAAGTGGCATCGCGGACCGGCGCGGCGCGGAGCGGCCTGATGCGGGAAGCCACCGCGCTGGCACAGCGCCGCACCCCGGCGCTTCTGATGGTGCTGTTTGCGCTCTACAGCCTGATGTTCTTTGCGTTGTTCAGCTTCCTGCCGATCGTGCTGACCGAGCGGCTCGGCGTGTCCAGCCAAGGCGCCGGCGGGCTCAGTGCGTTGGCCGCGGCCGGCAACGTCGTCGGCAATCTCGCCGCCGGTCATCTGCTTGCGCGCGGCGTCAGCCGCAATTTGCTGATTGCCGTGGCGGCATTCGTGATGGGCGCGTCCGCGCTCGGAATCTTCCTGCCGGTGCTCGGCGGCTGGGGCGCATTCTGGCTGTGCCTTTTGTTCTCCGCGATCGGCGGCCTGATCCCGGCGACGTTGCTGGCAACCGCACCCGCCGCGGCGCGATCGGCGGCGATGGTGCCTGTCATGATGGGCCTGTTGATGACGGGCAGCAATTTCGGCCAGGTCACCGGTCCGATCGCGGTCGGCGCCGTGGTCTCGGCATGGGGCTGGGGCGCGGCTTGCGTCATGGTGGTGGCCGCGGCGATCCTTGCCGGTCTCGCGGCGTGGATGCTGGCGCGGGGCGATCACAACAGCGTAAGCGAGGCGAGGGACCCGGCTTGACGCCGCGCGCGCAGGGGCCGAAGGAGTGACGGTCTCTCACGCCAACGACAGCAGGAACCTTCATGACTCGCGTTCGTTGTGTCACCGAGATGGGCATGGGCGTCGACGTTCACGGCAGGGACGCCACCAAGGCGGCCAAGCGTGCAGTGTCGGATGCCATCAGGCATTCCAGCCTCGGCTTCTTCCGGATGTTCGGCAAGACCGCAAACGACATGTTCGTCGATGTCACGATCGCCGTGCCGAATCCCGAAGATATCGATACCGCAGCGGTCGCGAAGGAATTGCCCTATGGCACCAAGACCGTGAAGGCGATCGCGGGTGGGCTCGAGATTCCGTCTGATCTCGGCAACGACCCGATTCTGATCGCGAACGCCGCCGTCATCGTCAGCTTCGACGACGGCAAGTGACGGAAGCGCGTCAGGCGACCGGCATGCGTGCGTTATTCGCCGCCACTGAAATAGTCGGGCTTGCCGGTCGTCCAGGTCTCGCCCCAATGCTGGCCGCCGCCGTCGACGGTCAGCGTCTCGCCGGTGACGAACTTGCCGGAGGGCGCGGCGAGGTAGACGGTTGCCTCCGCAATGTCCCATGGCGTGCCCGGGCGCATCATCGGATTGGAGCGCGGGTAGGCGGCGCGCGCCGCTTCGCTGTAAACGTTCCAGCCCTCGGTCTCGATCGCGCCGGGCGCGATGCAGTTGATGCGGATGTTCAGCGGCGCCCATTCGACCGCGAGCGCGCGCGACAGGCCGATCACGCCGGAGCGTGCCGCGATCGAGTGCGCAATGCCGTAGAGGCCGTGCGTCGTGACCACGACGATATTGACGATGCTGCCGGGATGCTTGCGGTCGCGCCAGCGCTGCGCCGCGGCCTGCATCATGTACCAGGTACCGTTGAGGTTGGTGTTGATGACCGCATTCCAGCCCTTGATCGAGACGTCGATCGCAGCTTGCGGGAACTGGCCGCCGGCGCTGTTGACGAGATGATCGACACGGCCGTGCTCGGTCCACAGCGCCTCGAACATCGCATTGACCGCGTCGGGATCCTTGATGTCGGCGACATGCGCGGACGCCTTGAGCCCACGATGGACGAGACGATCGACCAGTGCGTCGAGCCGGTCGGCATTGCGGCCGGCGACCACGACATGCGCGCCGAGCCGGGCGAACAGCCATGCGATGGCGCGGCCGATGCCGCCGGCGCCGCCGGACACCACGACCACCTGACCGGCGAGCGCATCAGCCGCGAACACGGTCGGGTGCGTTGCGAGTTCGTCGTCGGAGAGGCCGAGCGTTGCGCCTGTTGTTGCGCCTGTCTGTTGATCGTTCATGGCCGGTTGCAGACCTTGCGGCTTTCACTGAGCTCCGTACATTAGCCATCCAACAACAACCGTGCAAAGCAACAACCCTGCAAAGAATGTCGACATGACCGACTTGTCTGCCTTTCCCATCACAAAACGCTGGCCCACCCAGCATCCGGACCGCCTCCAGCTCTATTCCTTGCCGACGCCAAACGGCGTCAAGGTCTCGATCATGCTGGAGGAGATCGGACTTCCCTACGAAGTCCACCTGGTCGATTTCGGCAAGGATGACCAGAAGACGCCGGAGTTTCTCTCGCTCAATCCGAACGGCAAGATCCCGGCGATCCTCGACCCCAACGGTCCCGGGGGCAGGCCGCTGCCGCTGTTCGAGTCCGGAGCGATCCTGCAATACCTCGCGGAGAAGTCCGGCAAGCTTCTGCCGGAGGACCCCGCTCGCCGCTACCAGACCATCCAGTGGGTGCACTTTCAGATGGGCGGCATCGGGCCGATGTTCGGCCAGGTCGGCTTCTTCCACAAATTCGCCGGCAAGGATTTCGAGGACAAGCGGCCGCTCGAGCGTTACGTCGATGAGTCCGAACGCCTGCTCGGCGTGATGGAGACGCATCTTTCCGGCCGGCGGTGGTTCATGGATGACGACTACACCATCGCCGACATCTCCATGCTCGGCTGGGTGCGCAATCTGATCGGCTTCTACGGTGCGCGCGAGCTCGTCGAATTCGACCAGTTCACGCAGGTCGCGGCCTGGCTGGAGCGCGGTCTCAAGCGGCCGGCCGTGGAGCGCGGATTGAATATTCCGAAACGGCCCTAAGCAGCCTACTTCAGCAGCTCATAGACGATGGGATTGTCGGCGCAGGCGGCAAAGCCACACTCGAGCAGGGTGGAGAGCACATTCAGTGCCGTCAGCCCGACCACCAGCCACACCGCACCTTGCGCGAAGGCGCCGGGCGAGCTGCCCGGCGCCGCGCGGCGCTCGAACTGGCGGTCGAACAGCAGCATCGCCGCGAGCAGCACGATCGCGGCGATGAATCCGATCAGCGCCCACGTATAATAATGATAGCCGAACAGCGCCGAACCGTAGCCGGCATCGCCGGGGAGGATGTGCAGCAGCACCTGCCGGGTCGAGACCGTCGCGCCGACGACGGCCGTCAGCAGCGACAACGCATAATGACTTGGCCGCGGCCCGAAGCGGATATTGAGGATCGGCCCGATCGCCAACAGTGCGAACAGGATGCGCTGCAACAGACAGAGCGGGCAGGGCAGCTCGTGGAGCAGCAGCTGCGCGGCAAAGGCGGCGGCCAGTACCAGCGCCAGCCCATAGAGCGCGACGGCATTGAGGGTGACGGCCTGGGTGTCGTTCATGGCCGGCCTCAGAACGACAAATTGAGACGGTCGGTGGCGTGGTGCAGCAAGGTCGCGACGCAGGCGATCAGGATCACCGCGAACAAGCCGATCGCGACGGGGCGCGGGCCACGCCAGGCCACCAGCATGGCGATGGTGATGGCGAGAAACAATGCCGTGAATTCCATTCCCAGCCTCCCGATGCGAGCCGGCCGCACTCTATGACAGATTCGTGTGCGCTCGCGACGCCACGAATGGGCATTGTCGCTTGCGCGCGGCTCCGCCAAGATGGCATCACCAGTTGAGTTCATCCTAGCCGGGGCACCTCATGACCACAGCCGCGATCAAGCCCATTGCCCATCCCCGGCACCAGCCCTGGTACAAGATCCTCTACGTCCAGGTGCTGATCGCGATCGCGCTCGGCGTGCTCATCGGCTACTTCTATCCTGATCTCGGCAAGGCCTTGAAGCCGCTCGGCGACGGTTTCATCGCGCTGATCAAGATGATGATCGCGCCGGTGATCTTCTGCACCGTGGTGCACGGCATCTCCTCGATGGGCGACCTCAAGCGCGTCGGCCGGGTCGGCCTGAAGTCGCTGATCTATTTCGAGACGGTCTCGACCGTCGCTCTCGCGGTCGGACTTTTGGTCGGCGAGATTCTCCAGCCCGGGCACGGCTTCAACATCGATCCCGCCACGATCGACCCGAAGTCGGTCGCGACCTACGTCACCAAGGCCAAGGAAGAGGGCATCGTCGCCCATCTGATGGCGATCATCCCCGACAGCTATCTGGGCGCGATCGCGCGCGGCGACCTCCTGCAGGTCTTGCTGATCTCGATCCTATCCGGCTTCGCCATCGCCTTCCTCGGCAAGGCCGGCGAGCCCATTGCGGATGCGATCGACAAGGCCGCGAAGATGTTCTTCGGCATCATCCGCATCATCGTGCGCGTCGCGCCGATCGGCGCCTTCGGCGCGATGGCGTTCACCGTCGGCGCCTACGGCCTCGGCTCGCTGCTCAACCTCGCGGCGCTGATCGGCACGTTCTATCTCACCAGCATCCTGTTCGTACTGGTCGTGCTCGGCGCGATCGCGCGGCTGGCGGGCTTCTCGATCCTGCGCTTCATCGCCTACATCAAGGACGAGCTGCTGATCGTGCTCGGCACGTCCTCCTCCGAGACGGTGCTGCCGCAGATGATCCAGAAGATGGAGCATCTCGGCGCCTCGCGCTCGGTGGTCGGCCTCGTCATTCCGACGGGGTACAGCTTCAATCTCGACGGCACCAACATCTACATGACGCTGGCGACGTTGTTCCTGGCGCAGGCAACCAACACGCATCTGACCATCTGGCAGGAGCTCGGCATTCTCGGCATCGCCATGATCACCTCGAAGGGCGCCTCGGGCGTCACCGGCGCCGGCTTCATCACGCTCGCGGCAACGCTCTCGATCGTGCCCGACATACCGATCCAGTCGATCGCGATCCTGGTCGGCATCGACAAGTTCATGAGCGAGTGCCGCGCGCTGACCAATCTGATCGGCAATGGCGTCGCCTGCGTCGTCATCAGCATCTCCGAAGGCGAGCTCGACCGCGACGCGCTGCACGAGACCATGGCCCACCCGCTGGAGATCGGCGAGGCGCTGGAACCGGGCGGATCAGGCTAGAGTAATATGAAGTTATGGGGCCGTCGCAGGGGGCGCTGCCAAAAATAGCGAAAACAACCCCATGCAAAGCAGCCGGCGGCCGGCGTTGGGCCAAACAACTTGACACGTCGGGCAACTCAGGGATATTCTTCTAATATTCCGAAATTGCGCAGCCTGGACTTAGTCCGCTAGGTACGGCCTATCGTATGCTGTCGCCTCATCGAACGTCAGGTTTCGGACCGAGATCGACGGGACAAAATCGACCCGTTGGGGACGTAGGTGGGGCGGCAAAAATGTCTTCTTTTTAAGGCAATTCGGTCGGAGGCGAGATGGTCGATCCGTGGCCCCCAGATGCAAAGTTTCAAATGGGTGACTATGCTGCAAAGAAGGGGCGAGCATCATGGCGCGGTAGAATCGTTGGTTGGTATCGTACGGATTTGACCAAGCTCGGATACGCGATCGAGAGCTACTTCGAGCCTGGCTCGGTGCAGATTTACCCAGAGACGGCGATCGACGCATGGAAGCCGCCGGTCTTGGAACGTGAGTGACCGAGTCTCACCCTCCTGCGACCTTCGCAACGTCTGCTAATGGGCAAGGGCGCGGTGCTCTTACACGAATCGGAAGGACGGTCGTGGGCAGGTACCAAGCGTTAGATTCGATCCACTAGCCCAATCCAGGAACGCTTAACCATGCTCACCGTCTATGGCGAAGGTCGTGGCTTCCGTGTTGTCTGGCTGCTCGAGGAATTGGGATTGGCGTATCGGCTGCGCCCGGTCGATCTGTTCGCAGTCGAGAATGATCGCGATTTCCTCGCGATCAACCCCGCCGGCTTCATTCCCGTACTGCAGGACGGCGAGACAATCATGGTCGAATCGATTGGGATTCTCGAGTACCTGCTCGCCCGCCACGGCTCGGGTTCGCTTGCCGTCGCCCCTGATGATCCCGCCTTCGCGTCCTATCTGCAATTTCTCCACTTGGGCGAGGCCGGGCTCGCCGGGCCGATGAACGCCGTCATTGTCGGTCGCCAACTGGCGCCCGCAGCCGAGCGAGATGCCCGGGTGACCTGCTGGGCATTCGAGACCTTCGAGAGCCGGCTGGGGCTGGTTATCCGCCGCCTCGCGGATTGCCCTATCTCGCCGGCGACCGCTTCACGGCTGCCGATATCTCGGTGAGCTACGCCCTGCTGCTCGGCCTGCGAACCGGCAACTACGTCCCCGGTCCGACCGAGCGGGACTATCTCGCCCGCACGACGGTACGCCCTGCCTACCTCCGAGCGATGGAAAGCTGCCAGGCCACCAAGGCCTGGGCGGCAAGATCACCGGGATTGTAGTGTTTCGCTTCAATCCGGCTGTGGCTCCGGGCTTACAAGTCTACTGCCTGGGCCGTGTACTCATCGAGCGGCTGGCGCCCGATGTCCGCTTAACCCCCATCAGCGGCGGAGAAGCGGATATCTCCCGAGATCGCCGAAAGGGCCTGTAGCAGACGTCGACTCGCGGTTGATTGTTTCCGCCTCGTGCCAATCGCGGGCTTGTAATCAGCGAAAGGTCAGTTCAATCCCTGGCTTTTTCAAGCGCGTGCCGCATTACCTTCTGCTCATCGCTCGATAGTTGCGTTGCCCCGAGGTTGAAGGTCAGCTTGTCGATCTTCCCGGTGAACTGGAATGGCAGCTTGTAGCTGTCATCCACGCCGGTCCGGGTATCGGAGCCGATGTCGAAAGACTCGTCGATGGCCATCAGGAACGCAATCGAGTGCGGCATCGACTTGCGGGAAATCTCTTTGCCGTCTACCGAGAGTACCCCGGTGCCGCCTTTGCCGAAGCCGGGCCCATCATATTTGAAATCGAACACGATCGTATGCTTGCCCGGCTTGAGCGGCGAGCCGAGCCAGTCGCGCGCTCCTACGCCGGCTTCCCAGCGATACCGTTTCAGATCCAGCATGTTGTAGACAAAGACGGGCTTGCCTTTCAGCAGGTAGAGGCCATACCCGGCGAAGCGGCCGCCCAGCGTTGCGATCATGCCCTCGGCCCCGCCCGGTGGGACCGTGATCTCGGCAGTGATCTTGTAGTCTTTGTTTAAGAGGCTTGGCGCGTTATCGACCGGAATACCGGAATTGAAACCTGTATACGTGAAGACGGTCCGTCCCGCGGTGGCGCTCGGCCGCGGTGTGATGAGGCGCGGCAGAACTGAATTATCCAAAGGCAAGACCTGAAATTTGGCTGCCTCCGCCAGGAACAACGCCTGCATCTCCTTCAGCTTGTCGGGATTCTGACCGGCAAGGTTGTTGTTTTGCGAATAGTCGTCCGCGATGTTGTAGAGTTCCCACTTGTAGTCGCTGATCTCAGGCAGCTTGGCCGTTCCCAGAAGCCAGGGCGGCGCCGGCGGCGTCGTGCATGCATACCAACCATCGTGATAGATTCCGCGGTTGGCGAACATCTCGAAGTACTGGGTGTCGCGTTTCGACGGCGCGTTGGCATTGGCCTGGTCGAACGTGTAAGCCATGCTCACGCCCTCGATGGGCTTTTGCGCAATTCCGTTCACCGTCGTCGGAGCTTGGATGCCTGTGGCTTCAAGAATGGTCGGCACGATGTCGATCATGTGGTGGAACTGGGAGCGAATGCCGCCGACATCCTTGATGTGTCCGGGCCATGAGATGGCCATACCCTGCCGGGTGCCGCCGAAATGCGATGCCACCTGCTTGGTCCATTTGAACGGCGTGTCGAAGGCCCAGGACCATGCCACCGACATGTGCGGGTAGGTCTTGTCGGAGCCCCAATTCTCGTAATGGAGCATCAGCTCGGCTTCGGGCAATTTCAACACGCCGTTGTAGGCGGTCATCTGGTTCGGAGTGCCTTCCAACGTCCCTTCAGCGCTAGTGCCGTTGTCACCACTGATGTAAATGATCAGCGTGTTATCGAGCTTGCCCATGTCCTGGACGGCCTGGATGACGCGGCCGATCTCATAGTCGGTATATGCCGCGTAGCCGGCAAATACCTCGGCCTCGCGCGCATATAGCTTCTTCTGAATCAATGACAGCGAGTCCCACTTCGGCAACGTGTCGGGCCATGGGGTGAGCTGGGTGTTAGCCGGGATCACGCCGAGCTTTTTCTGGTTGGAGAAAATCTGCTCACGCAGCTTCTCCCAACCCATGTCGAACTTGCCCTTGAACTTGTCTATCCATTCCTTTTTCGGCTGATGCGGCGAATGCGTTCCTCCGGGCACGTAGTAGACGAAGAACGGTTTGTCGGGAGCGGCGGCGTTCAATCCGTTCATGTAGTTGATGGCGTCGTCCGCCATATCCGTGATGAGGTTGTAGTTTTGCTTGCCGATCCACGGAAATACCTGGGTCGTGTTACGAAACAGATAGGGCGTCCATTGGTCCGTCTCGCCGCCCATGAACCCGTAAAAATACTCAAATCCCATGCCGATCGGCCATTGATCGAACGGCCCCGCCGAGCTGTACGTATAGGTCGGCGTGTTGTGGTTCTTACCGAACCATGAGGTCGCAAAGCCATTGTCCCGCAGAATCGTCCCGATTGTCGCGCTCTCAGGTCCGATGACGGAATCGTATCCGGGATAACCGGTCGACATTTCACCGATCACGCCAAACCCGACAGAGTGGTGGTTACGACCGGTAATTAGTGCCGCCCGCGTCGGCGAGCAAAGTGCTGTCGAGTGAAATTGCGTATAGCGCAAGCCGGCCTTGGCGACACGATCCATCGCAGGGGTCGGAACGACGCCACCGAACGTACCCGACACACCATAACCTTGGTCGTCGGTCATGATCAGCAGTACGTTTGGCGCGCCTTTGGGCGGCACGACGGACGGTGGCCAGTAGGGCTTTGAGTCTTTGGCGGTTTCGTTGATCACGCCGCCGAACTTCGGAGGTTCGGGGGGAAGCTGCTTGCCGTCGATTGTGATCGTAGCGCCGGGCGAACCCGCTGCTCCGGTCGTCTGCTGCGCTATCGAGGGCAGCGTTGTGAGCAAGGTCAACGCAGCAGTAGACAACATCAGGGCGGACAAATTCATGATCGATCCTCCAGACGGGCTCGACGCACGGGCCACATACTGACACTGAAATAAACGGCCGGCAGCTTGGGGTTGATTTAGATCAACGAATGTCCGCTTCGGGCTAAACTCGGCAAAACTCAAGGTGAGCAAAATGCGTCCACTTTCGGGCGCATCGCGACCGATCCCGTCGGCACGGGCTCATTGAGCCTCGCTGCCGGGCAAGATTCCAATCTTGGACCGAAGGCGGTTGAATCATGCGTTACGAATTCTCCGACGAGGAAGAGACTGTCATCAGGCCGATGCTGCCAGGCAGCCCGCGCAACGTACCACGGGTGAATGATCGTCGCGTCCTCGGAGCGTCTCAATCCCGGACGCCGGCGGCCTTGAGGGTCTCACGATAGGTCGCGGACATCGCTTCTACCGGAAACGGAATCCGCGACAGGAAGCCGGAGATCGAAAACTCCGGATCGACCTTGAGCAGCTCGCGCGCGATCTGGGTCGCGCGCTCGGTCTCGCCGGTCTTGACGAGCGCCACGATCAGGACGCGCAGCGCCACCGCGAAGCGGCGGTTCTGCGCCAGCGCCTTGTCCGCCCACATCACCGCCTCGGCGAAATTCTGGTCGAGCACCGCGCAGATCGCGAGCGCCGCGGCGGCGAACCAGCCGCGCGGATCGCGCGGGTTCAGACGCTGCGCGCGCTCGATCATGGCGCGGCCGGCTTTCTGATTACCACGCATCGCCTCGATCCAGCCGCCGAGCACCAGCGCCATCGCCGAGTTCGGGTTGATCGCCAGCGAGCGCTCGAACAGATCGCGTGCGGGCTCGATCTTGTCGGCCATGTTCCAGATCGCGAACGCCGCCATCCACAAGACCTGCGGGTCACCGGGCGCGAGCTCGACCGCGCGCCAGGCTTGCGCGACCGCGCGTTCCCGGTAGGCATCGTTCGGCTTCAGCCAGCCCTGGACATGGCGCATCGCATGACAATAGGCGGAGGCCGCCAGCGCCGGTGCATAGGCGGGGTCGAGCGCCAGTGCCTGGTCGAGGCAATCGAGCGCCGCTTCCATGCTCTCGGGCGTGAACTCGTAACGCAGGCTGTAGGCGCGCAGCAGCAGATCGTAGGCGTCGAGCCTGTCGGGCGGCGCTGCCCGCACCCGCTCGGCTTCCGCGACGAGCAGGGTCGGCTCGATCGCGCCGACCACGTTCTCGGTGATGCGGTCCTGCAGGTCGAACACATCAGTCGCTGCGCCATCGAACCGATCGGCCCACAGATGCGCACCGGAGACGGCGTCGATTAGCTGCCCGGTGATGCGCAGCCGATCGCCGCCGCGGCGGACGCTGCCTTCGAGCACATAGCCGACGCCGAGATCGCGTCCAACCTGGCGGATGTCGACCGCCTTGCCCTTGTAGGTGAAGGCGGAGTTGCGCGCGATCACGGTGAGGCGGCTGCAACGCGCGAGCGCGGTGGTGATGTCCTCGGCGATGCCGTCGGCGAAATAATCCTGCTCGGGATCGCCGCTCATGTTGGTGAAGGGCAGCACCGCGATCGACGGGCCCTCGCTCGGCCGCGGCGGGCTGGCACTGTCTGCAGCCGGGCGATCGGGCGCGGTGTCCTCCCGGACATCGCCGACAAAGCGGAGGCCCTTGCGGGGCAGGGTGCGGATCAGCCGCTGCTCCTCGCCATTGTCGCCGATCGCAGTCCGTGCGGCGTTGATCCGGCTGCTCAGCGTCGCTTCCGAGACGATCCGGCCGTGCCAGACGGCGGCCAGCACCTCGTCGCGGCTGACCACCCGATCACGGGCGCGGATCAGGAACTCGATGAGGTCGAAGACCTGCGGCTCGACGGCCACCAGAGCATCGCCACGGCGCAGCTCACGGCGCTCGGAATCGAGGGTCAAGTCGTTGAAATGGTAAGTCAAATCGAAGAGTCCGGCGGCCGGCGGCTGAATGCGTGGCGGAACCTAGCACAGGCGGCCCGGAGCCAAAATCACGACGGTCTGAAGGGCAAATCCACGTCCTCTGAAAGCGGACGGGGGCGGTCTCTGCAATATTTCATCCCGACACCAGACGCAGGAGATCGCCATGTCGCAGTCCATCAATCAGCAACGCCGCCGCTTCCTTGGCATCGCCGGCGGGATCCTTGCCGCCTCCAGGCTCGGCTTCATCGGCTCGGCTCAGGCACAGTCCAAGCCGGCGCTGCCTGCGATCAAGGCTGGCGCGCACACCACGATCGGTCCGGTCAAGCAGATCAATGCCGGCGTGCTTGATACCGGTTATGTCGAGATGGGGCCTGCGTCCGGTCCCGTCGCGATCCTGCTGCACGGCTGGCCCTACGACATCCACAGCTATGCCGACGTCGCGCCGGCGCTCGCCGAGGCCGGCTACCGCGTGATCGTGCCGCATCTGCGCGGCTACGGCACGACGCGCTTCCTCTCCAGCGACACCATGCGCAGCGGCCAGCCGGTCGCGGTCTCAGCCGACATCATCGCGCTGATGGATGCGTTGAAGATCGAGAAGGCCGTGCTCGGCGGCTATGATTGGGGCGCGCGCACCGCCAACATCATGGCGGTGCTCTGGCCCGAGCGCTGCAAGGCCATGGTGTCGGTCAGCGGCTATCTGATTTCCAGCCAGGCTGCCGGCAGTGCGCCGTTGCCGCCGCAGGCGGAGCTGCAATGGTGGTACCAGTTCTACTTCGCCACCGAGCGCGGCCGCGCCGGATACGAGAAGTACACGCACGATTTCGCCAAGCTGATCTGGAAGCTCGCCTCGCCGCAGTGGAAGTTCGACGACGCCACCTTCAATCGCAGCGCGGCGGCGCTCGACAACAAGGATCATGTCGCGATCACGATCCACAATTACCGCTGGCGGCTCGGGCTCGCCCAGGGCGAGGCGAAGTACGAGCATCTCGAAAAGAAGCTCGCGGCGGCTCCCGTCATCGACGTGCCGACCATCACGATGGAAGGCGACGCCAACGGCGCGCCGCATCCCGAGCCCGCAGCCTATGCCAAGAAGTTCTCCGGCCACTATGAGCATCGGCTCCTGATCGGCGGTATCGGCCACAATCTGCCGCAGGAAGCGCCGCAGGCCTTCGTGCAGGCCATCATCGACGTCAGCAAGGTCTGAGACGGAGCGGATCACCGATCATGAGACAGGTTGTGAAATGGGCAGCTGCCGCGATCGCGGCAGCCTGCATCAGCGCGGCACTGCCGTTCGCCGTTGGGCGCGCCGATGACGCGGCACTGGCATCGCCGATCTTCGGCGTGAAAATCCCTGACGGCTATCGCGACTGGAAGCTGATCGCGGTCGGCGAGGAGACCGGGCTGGACGAACTTCGCAGCGTGCTCGGCAACGCGACCGCCGTGAAGGCCTATCAGGACGGCGCCGCGCGTTTCCCCGACGGCACCGTGCTGGTCAAGCTCGCCTGGAAGCGCAAGCCGGTTGCAGGCCTCGACGGCGCCTTCATCACGGGGCCCGCGACCACGGTCCAGGTCATGGTCAAGGACTCCGTCAAATATGCCTCCACCGGCGGCTGGGGCTTTGGCCGCTTCATCGACGGCAAGCCGGTCGACGCCGCCCAGCACGAGACGTGTTTTGCCTGCCACGAGGCCCACGCCAGCGATCACGATTTCGTCTTTACCCATTACGCGCATTGAACGCCGGCAATATCGGTGTGGAGACCTGATGGCTCTGATCTGGCGCCGGGATTGCCGCGAGGCTAGTTTCCCCGCGGCAATCGCATGCGGGGAACGGCTTTGTCCATCATCATCTACGGCATCAAGAACTGCGACACCATGAAGAAGGCCCGCGCCTGGCTCGATGCTCATGGCGTGCCCTACGAGTTTCACGACTACAAGGCGGCGGGCGTGGAGAAGGACAAGCTCAAGCAGTGGAGAGACAAGGTCGGCTGGGAGACGCTGCTCAATCGCGCCGGGACGACCTTCAAGAAGCTCCCAGACTCCGACAAGGAAGGCTTGAGCGAGCGCAAGGCGCTGGCGCTGATGGCCGAGCAGCCCTCGATGATCAAGCGCCCGGTGCTCGATCTCGGACCGAAGCGCGTCGTCGGCTTCAAGCCGGACATCTACGCCAAGGAAGTGCCGGCGAAGGCGCGCAAGAAGGGCTAAGGCGCTTCCAGCGATGGGGTGACCGCTTCGCGTGAAGCGACGCGTCTAGATCAACTCGACTGAATCATGGCTCACGGGACGATCCGTCGGGACGAACCTGCGGTCGATCACCGCCCGCTCCGTGACCACCGGGGCCGACTTCGCAGCCACACCCATCAGATTGTGCAGCCGAAAGCGGCCTTCGGTGCTGATCGCCTTGTAGGAGCCGATGATGTGCTCGACGGCATCGCCGCGTCCGAACGGCAAGAGCAGCCGTTCATAGGAAACCTCCTTGCCGTCGGCGTCGGCGACCGTCGCAACGGTGTAGGTCGGGCGCTTGCGCACGAGGCAGGCACGATATGACAGGATGACCCCCGCGTAGCGCTCGGGTCCGATCGCGTCATCGAGGTAGCGGTTGGTGCGCAGCCGCGACTCGACGTGCTCGTTGCCATAGGCCGTCGTCAGCCGCGCGCCTTCCTGCGTGATCAGGAAACGCGCGGCCTCGCCACTGCCGACCACGTCGAAGCTCATCATGTCGGCGCGCTCGTCGGCGGTGTCCTCGATATGGAAGTCGCACAGCAGGGGAAGCGCGTCCGGCATACGCAGCGCGCGCAGCCAGGCGTTCAGCAGCACCCGCTGCGTGATCGATTTGACCACCGATGGATCGGCACTTCTGAATTGCATCGGCTAGCCGAATTCAGGCACATCCCCGAACGGGATGCGGCCAAGGACAAGTTCATCGATCTGCGGGATGGTTTGGCTGCGGGCATAAAGTCGCAGCCACGTGCCGAGGAAATCACGTTGCGGGATCGATTTGACGACCGAAGAACTGGCGCGCTCGAAATGCAAGGCTCTAGCCATTCATATGCAATGGCCGGAGCTTCGGCGAGAGGCGCAAATATTCTATGAAAGCGGGAGTCCGGAGCAAAACACCGTTAACAACCGCTTTCCCGAGGCGCAAAGCGCGCCGAAATGCCATTCGACTAAGGATCAACCGGAACCGGTCACGCTGATGCCGCAGTGCACAGCTTTCCACCTTGCGTAACCGCCGCAGATGACGGCATATTCCGGCCCGGAGGCGACGGGCCCCGGACGGTTTCCAAGACGGATCGGACGCCTGTCGGACACGAAAAAAGCTGGCCACGCGGGCGAGGGGCTTCGCAGCGATGGCGTATGGGGGAATCTATTTGGCAGATGAGTTCATCCTCGAAACCAGCGGATTGACCAAGGAATTCGCGGGTTTCTTCGCCGTTCGCGACGTCGCGTTGAAAGTGCGTCGGGGCAGTATCCATGCGTTGATCGGGCCGAACGGCGCCGGCAAGACGACCTGTTTCAATCTGCTGACCAAATTCCTGAAGCCGTCGGCAGGCCAGATTCGCTACAAGGGGCAGGACATCACGGCGATGGCGCCGGCCGACGTGGCCCGCATGGGCCTCGTGCGCTCGTTCCAGATTTCGGCGGTATTTCCGCATCTTACCGCGCAGGAAAACGTCCGTGTCGCGCTTCAGCGCCAGCACGGCTCTTCGTTCGATTTCTGGCGCTCCAAGTCCGTGCTCAACCGCTTCAACGATCGCGCGCGCGAGCTGCTCAACGATGTCGGCCTCAGCGAGTTTGCCAACACGCCCGCGGTCGAGATGCCCTATGGGCGCAAGCGCGCACTTGAGATAGCAACGACGCTCGCGCTCGACCCAGAGATGATGCTGCTCGACGAGCCGATGGCCGGCATGGGCCACGAGGACATCGACAAGATCGCGGCGCTGATCAAGCGCATTTCGGCGAAATACACCATCCTCATGGTCGAGCATAATTTGAGCGTCGTGGCCAACCTCTCCGACATCATCACCGTGCTGACGCGCGGGCAGGTGCTCGCGCAGGGCCATTACTCCGAGCTCACCAAGGACGAGCGCGTCAAGGAAGCCTATCTGGGAGCCGGTCATGCCTGAGGCAAAACTGGCGGAGAAGCCCGTGGCTGCGGCCGGCGCCGACGTGCTGACGGTCAAGGATCTGCAGGCCTGGTACGGCGAATCCCACATCCTTCACGGGATCAATTTCAACGTGAAGGCCGGCGAGGTGGTGACGCTGCTCGGCCGCAACGGTGCCGGCAAGACCACCACGCTGAAGTCGGTGATGGGCGTGATCGGCAAGCGCGCCGGCTCGATCCGCTTCGACAATCAGGAAATCATCCGCGCGACCTCCGACAGGATCGCGCGGATGGGCATCGCGTTCTGCCCGGAAGAGCGGGGCATATTCGCCAGCCTCGACGTGCGGGAGAATTTGATGCTGCCGCCGGTCGTCCGCGAGGGCGGGCTGCCGCTCGACCAGATCTTCGATCTGTTTCCGAACCTGAAGGAGCGCCTGGGCAGCCAGGGCACCAAGCTCTCGGGCGGCGAGCAGCAGATGCTGGCGATTGCGCGCATCCTGCGCACCGGCGCGAGCTTCCTGATGCTGGACGAGCCGACCGAGGGCCTTGCGCCCGTCATCATCCAGCAGATCGGTCACACCATTGCGCGGCTCAAGAAGGAGGGCTTCACGATCCTCCTGGTCGAGCAGAACTTCCGTTTCGCATCCACCGTCGCCGACCGCTACTACGTGGTCGAGCACGGCAAGGTGATCGACGGCTTCGCGAATTCGGAGCTGTCGGCCAACATGGACAAGCTCCATACCTATCTCGGCGTCTGATATCGCCAGAACCAGAAAATTTAGGACGAGGGAATACGATATGAAGAACAAGATTTCGGCGCTCTTGCTCGGCACCGCGATGGTGCTGTCTGCCGCAAGCGTCGCCTCCGCCCAGGAAAAGCTCGACAAGACGGTCAAGATCGGCGCGCTGTCCGATCAGTCCGGGCTCTATGCCGACCTCGGCGGCCCCGGCTCGACGCTCGCCGCGCAGATGGCCGTCGAGGACTCCGGCCTCAAGGCCAAGGGCTGGACCATCGACGTCATCTCCGGCGATCACCAGAACAAGCCCGATATCGGCACTGCGATCGCGCGGCAGTGGTTCGACGTCGACAAGGTCGACGTCATCGTCGACGTGCCGAACTCGGGCGTTGCGCTCGCCGTCAACAACGTGATCAAGGAAAAGAACGGCGTCTACATCAATTCGGGTGCGGCGACCTCCGACCTCAGCAACGCGCAGTGCTCGCCCAACACCGTGCACTGGACCTACGACACCTACATGCTGGCCCATACCACCGGCCAGGCGCTCGTGAAGGCCGGCGGCGACACCTGGTTCTTCCTCACCGCGGATTACGCCTTCGGCGCGGCGCTCGAGCGCGACACCAGCGCGGTCGTCACCGCCAACGGCGGCAAGGTGGTCGGCGGCGTCAAGCACCCGCTCAACACGGCGGACTTCTCCTCCTTCCTGCTCCAGGCGCAGGCCTCCAAGGCCAAGATCATCGGCCTTGCCAATGCCGGCGGCGACACCACCAACACGATCAAGCAGGCGGCCGAATTCGGCATCGGCAAGGGCGGCCAGAAGCTCGCAGCGCTCTTGCTCTTCCTCACCGACGTCAAGGCGATCGGCCTCGAGACGGCGCAGGGACTCAATTTCACCGAGACGTTCTACTGGGACATGAACGACAAGACCCGGGCGTTCTCCAAGCGCTTCGCCGAGAAGATGAAGAACAATGCCCCGCCCACCATGGTGCAGGCGGGCGTCTATGCGGGCGTGCGTCACTATCTCAAGGCGCTGGAAGCGCTCGGCGGCAATTCGCATGACGGTGCCAAGATCGTCGAGAAGATGAAGTCGATGCCGACCGAGGACGACCTGTTCGGCAAGGGCGAGATCCAGCCCAACGGCCGCACCATCCACAACGCCTATCTGTTCGAGGTCAAGAAGCCCTCGGAGTCCAAGGGGCCATGGGACTTCTACAAGCTGGTCGGCACGGTGCCGGGCGACCAGGCTTTCACGCCGCTGGCCGAGAGCACGTGCGCGCTTCTGAAGAAGTGACGATCATGCCCGCCGGCCATGGGCGTGGCCGGCGGGCTTCATCTATCTAGCGAAAGCTCATTCGATGCAGGCTCTATACGCTCAGCTACTGGTGGGACTGATCAACGGCTCGTTCTACGCGCTGCTCAGTCTCGGGCTTGCCGTGATCTTCGGCATGCTCAACATCATCAATTTCGCCCATGGCGCGCTCTACATGATGGGCGCCTTCGTCGCCTATTTCCTGCTGAACCTCGGCGGGATCAACTACTGGTGGGCGTTGCTGCTCGCGCCCATCATCGTCGGCATCTTCGGCATGATCCTGGAACGGACCATGCTGCAATGGCTGACCGGGCTCGATCATCTCTACGGCCTGCTGCTGACCTTCGGCATCGCGCTGATCGTGCAGGGCGTGTTCCAGAACTATTTCGGCTCCTCCGGCCTGCCTTACGCCATCCCGGACCAGCTCAAGGGCGGCATGAATCTCGGCTTCATGTTCTTGCCCGTCTATCGCGGCTGGGTCGTCGTGTTCTCGCTGGTGGTGTGCCTTGCGACCTGGTTCCTGATCGAGAAGACGCAGCTCGGCGCCTACCTGCGCGCCGCCACTGAAAATCCGACGCTGGTGCGTGCCTTCGGCATCAACGTGCCGCGCATGATCACGCTGACCTACGGTCTCGGCGTCGGCCTTGCCGCGCTCGCCGGCGTGCTCTCGGCGCCGATCAACCAGGTGCGGCCGCTGATGGGCGCCGACCTCATCATCGTGGTGTTCGCGGTGGTCGTGATCGGCGGCATGGGATCGATCATGGGCTCCATCATCACCGGCTTCGCGCTCGGTGTGATCGAAGGCCTGACCAAGTATTTCTACCCCGAGGCCTCCAACACCGTCGTGTTCGTGCTGATGGTGCTGGTGCTCTTGGTGAAGCCAACGGGATTGACGGGAAGGGCGGCCTGAGATGACAACCCTGACGGACGACACGCTGCCGGTGACCCCTCGCGCGATGCGCGACGAGATGATCGTGTTCGTGGTGATGGCGCTGCTGCTGGCGGCCGTGCCGTTCACCGGCGTCTATCCCTTCTTCGTGATGCAGGCGCTGTGCTTTGCGCTGCTCGCCTGCGCCTTCAATCTGCTGATCGGCTACGGCGGCCTGCTGTCCTTCGGCCACGCGATGTTCCTGGGCACGGCGGGCTATTGCAGCGCGCATGCGCTGAAGGTGTGGGCGCTGCCGCCGGAGCTCGGCATCCTCGTCGGCATCGCTGCGGCGTTCGTGCTGTCGATCATCACCGGCTACATCTCGATTCGCCGCCAGGGCATCTATTTCTCGATGATCACGCTGGCGCTGTCGCAGCTCCTGTACTTCATCTATCTCCAGGCCCCGTTCACCCACGGCGAGGACGGCATCCAGGGCATCCCGCAGGGGCACATGTTCGGCATCTTCGATCTCTCCAAGCCGACGGTGCTCTATTACGTCGTGCTGGTCGGCTTCCTTGCCGGCTTCCTCCTGATCTTCCGCATCATCAACTCGCCGTTCGGCGAAGTCCTGAAGGCGATCCGCGAGAATGAGCCGCGGGCGATCTCGCTCGGCTACCGCACCGACCAGTACAAGTTCCTGGCCTTCGTCCTGTCGGGCACGCTGGCGGGCTTTGCCGGTTCGCTGAAGGTGTTCGTGGCGCAGAACGCCTCGCTCACCGACGTGCACTGGTCGATGTCGGGCGAGGTCGTGCTGATGACGCTGGTCGGTGGCCTCGGCACCATCTTCGGCCCCGTGGTCGGCGCTTTCGTCATCATCGCCATGCAGCAATATCTGGCGGGTTTCGGCCAATGGGTGACGGTGATCCAGGGCTCGATCTTCGTGATCTGCGTGCTGCTGTTCCGGCGCGGCCTGGTCGGTGAGCTCGCCCACCTCCTGCGGCGGTCGCTGTAGGGCAGGTCTCGGCGATTTTCGGCCGACTTTAGCGGTGGACGACCGCCCGCTCGGGCGGTCGTGTCAGGTGTTTTCCCCGCCAGATGCTCTATGACAGTTCTGTGACAGTCGCTAAAAGGGCTGTCCCGGAATGATGGAACTGAGACATGCTGCGCTGGTTTCGCGCCTTCCTGCCCAAGGAAGAGCGGTTTTTCGACCTGTTCGCCCGACACGCCCGGACCTCCGTGCAATGCGCATTGGCGTTGCAGGACATGCTGAAGGGGGGCGAGGAGACGCCGGTCTATTGCCAGCGCGTCAACCAGTTCGAGAACGACGCCGACAACATCACCCGTGAGGTGCTGACGGCGGTGCGCCGCACCTTCATCACCCCGTTCGACCGTGGCGACATCAAGAACCTCATCACGTCGCTGGACGATGCCATCGACCAGATGCAGCAGACGGCCAAGGCGGTCATGCTGTTCGAGGTCCGCACCTTCGAGCCTCCGATGCGCGAGATCGGCGGGCTCCTGATCGAATGCGCCAATCTGGTCGGGCGTGCGCTGCCGCTGATGCAGTCGATCGGCCCGAACGTCGCCATGCTGACCGCCATCACCGAAGAGCTCGGCAAGCTGGAGGGCCGGGTCGACGATCTCCACGACATCGGCCTGAAGGAGCTGTTCCTCAAGCATCGCGAGGGCAATGCGATGGACTTCATCGTCGGCGCCGAGATCTACGACCATCTCGAAAAGGTCGCCGACCGATTCGACGACGTCGCCAACGAGATCAACAGCATCGTCATCGAGCAGGTTTAGCTCATGATCCGGAAAAGTGTGATGCGGTTTTCCCTGCGACAAACGCGAAGTGTTTGCGCGGCGATCATGCTCAACAAAGCACCATAGAGCGGGGCATCACGTGGACGCCACGCTGGGTCTTCCAATTCTGACCATCTTGATCGCCGTCGCGCTGCTGTTCGACTTCCTGAACGGCCTGCACGACGCTGCCAATTCGATCGCGACCATCGTCTCGACCCGCGTGCTGCGGCCGCAATTCGCGGTGTTCTGGGCCGCCTTCTTCAATTTCATCGCCTTCATGGTGTTCGGACTGCACGTCGCCCAGACCGTCGGCACCGGCATCATCGAGCCGTCGGTGGTGGATGCGACCGTGATCTTCGCAGCGCTCGTCGGCGCGATCGTCTGGAACCTCGTGACCTGGGCGCTCGGCATCCCGTCCTCGTCGTCGCACGCGTTGATCGGCGGCCTCGTCGGCGGCGGCATGGCCAAGGCGGGGATATCGGCCGCGGTATGGGGCGGCCTGTCCAAGACGGTGCTGGCAATCGTGCTGTCACCGCTGGTCGGTTTCCTGCTCGCAACGATGCTGGTGGCGATCGTGTCCTGGGCCTCGGTGCGCTCGACGCCGTTCGCGGTCGATCGCGCCTTTCGCATCCTGCAATTCGCCTCCGCCTCGCTCTATTCGCTCGGCCATGGCGGCAACGACGCGCAGAAGACCATGGGCATCATCGCGGTGCTGCTGTATTCGCAGGGCCATCTCGGCAGCGAGTTCTCGGTGCCGTTCTGGGTGGTTCTGTCCTGCCAGGCGGCGATGGCGCTTGGCACGCTGATGGGCGGCTGGCGCATCGTTCGCACCATGGGCCTGCGCATCACGAAATTGACGCCGATGCAGGGCTTTTGCGCCGAAACGGGGGGCGCCGCGACCCTGTTCATGGCGACCTATCTCGGAGTTCCCGTCTCGACCACCCATACCATCACCGGTGCCATCGTCGGCGTCGGCGCCGCCCGCCGCGTCTCGGCGGTGCGCTGGAACGTCGCAAGCTCGATCGTCTATGCCTGGGTGATCACGATCCCGGCCTCGGCCGCGGTCGCAGCCGCGAGCTATTGGGCGGTGCAGATTTTGAAGTAGCGCTTTCGAGCGAAGTGGAAGCCGGTTCGCGTTAAGAAAACGCGTCCCAAAAAGGAGTAATCAGCCGACCAACTTCAATCCGGCGATCCCGGCGACGATCAGGCCGATGCTGGCGAGGCGGAATGCCGTGGCGGGCTCGCCGAACAGGATGATGCCGAGCGTCGCGGTCCCGACCGCACCGATGCCGGTCCAGACCGCATAGGCGGTTCCGATCGGCAGCGTCTTCAGCGCGAGGCCAAGCAGGATCACGCTGCCGGCCATCGCCGCCAGCGTCAGCACCGACGGCACCAGCCGCGAGAAACCTTCGGTATATTTTAGCCCGATCGCCCAGCCGATCTCGAGCAGGCCAGCGGTGAACAGAATGGTCCAAGCCATCACGAACCCTCCAGATAAGGCAGGGTCGTCCCCGCTGACGGTATGGTGAGGAGAAGGTCGTCCTTCCGGTGGCTATATGGGGATGGTGCGGCCGTTCCGCATTGCGACAAAACGCCCTTGATTGCGCCCGTTTTCCCTGCCAAATGCCCCGCCATGTCCGACATTTCAGTTTCAGCCGAATCGCCGGCCCGTTCCCCGCTTGCCGCTGAAGTGGCGCGGCGGCGGACCTTTGCGATCATCTCCCACCCTGACGCCGGCAAGACCACGCTGACCGAGAAGCTGCTGCTGTTCGGCGGCGCCATCAACCTGGCCGGTCAGGTCAAGGCCAAGGGCGAGCGACGCAACACGCGCTCGGACTGGATGAAGATCGAGCGCGAACGCGGCATCTCGGTCGTGACCTCGGTGATGACCTTCGAGTTCGAAGGCCTCGTGTTCAACCTCCTGGACACGCCGGGCCACGAGGACTTTTCGGAAGACACCTATCGCACGCTCACCGCGGTCGATTCCGCCGTGATGGTGATCGACGCCGCCAAGGGCATCGAGGCGCGCACCCGGAAGCTGTTCGAGGTGTGTCGCCTGCGCGACATTCCGATCATTACCTTCATCAACAAGATGGACCGCGAGAGCCGCGACGTTTTCGAGCTGCTCGACGAGATCGAGAAGACGCTGGCGCTCGATACCACGCCGATGACCTGGCCGGTCGGTCGCGGCCGCGACTTCCTCGGCACCTATGACGTCGTCAATGGCGGCGTGCGCCTGCTCGAAGGCGGTGGCGCCAAGACCGGTGCGGCGCAGCAGATCGAGATCGAGGAACTCGCCAAGCTCAACGCCAATCTCGACGTCGCTGCCGTGAAGGACGAGCTCGCGCTGGCCTCGGAAGCCTGCAAGCCGTTCGAGCTCGGGGCGTTCCGCGAAGGTCATCTGACGCCGGTTTATTTCGGCAGCGCGCTGCGCAATTTCGGCGTCGGCGACCTCCTGGAAGGCCTCGGCAAGTTCGCACCCGAGCCGCGCGCGCAGGACAGCGACCAGCGCAAGGTCGAGGCCACCGATCCGCGCATGAGCGCCTTCGTGTTCAAGATCCAGGCCAACATGGATCCGAACCACCGCGACCGCATCGCCTTCGCACGGCTGTGCTCCGGCAAGCTCAGCCGCGGCATGAAGGCGAAGCTGGTGCGCACCGGCAAGAGCATGCCGCTGTCGAGCCCGCAATTCTTCTTCGCCCAGGACCGCTCGGTCGCGGATGAGGCCTTCGCCGGCGACGTCGTCGGCATTCCCAACCACGGCACGCTGCGCATCGGCGATACCCTGACGGAAGGGGAGGATTTCAACTTCGTCGGCGTACCGAGCTTCGCTCCGGAAATCGTCCGCCGCGTCCGTCTCACCGACGCGATGAAGGCGAAGAAGCTGAAGGAAGCGCTGCAGCAGATGTCGGAGGAGGGCGTGGTGCAGGTGTTCCGCCCGCGCGACGGCGCGCCGGCGCTGGTCGGTGTGGTCGGTGCGCTTCAGCTCGACGTGCTGAAGGCGCGGCTCGAGGCGGAATATTCGCTGCCGGTCGAGTTCGAGGTCAGCGAATTTCAGCTGGCGCGCTGGGTCTCCTCGGAGGACCGCAAGAAGCTCGACACCTTCATCGCCGCCAACACCTCCAGCATCGCCGACGACGTCGACGGCGATCCCGTGTATCTCGCCCGGAACGAATTCTATCTCGGCTACACCAGGGAGCGCGCCGAGGGCATCGAGTTCAGCAACGTCAAGGACGTCAAGAAGAAGGGGTAGTGGCGCCGACCATTCACTGTCGTCTGCCGGGCTCGACCGGGGGCCCAGTACGCCGCCGCCTATCGATCGATAACTGCCGTCTCTGGAATACTGGATCGCCCGGTCGAGCCGGGCGATGACAGCGGGGTTGTGGAGCGACGGATAACAGCTACACGCGCAAGGATTTGAACACGGCCCCGCTTGATGCGCTCCGGCTGCGGACCCATTTTCTCCGGAGTGCAATCCGGATCCGCCTGCATGCTCCGACGCGTCGCCATCTGTCTCGCTTTTGCCGTGCCGGCCTTTGCGCTCGCGAGCGCGGCCTCTGCGCAGCAGCGGCAACAAACCAACCCGGCGCCCTTCGCACACACGCCCTGCAGCGTGCTCGACGAAGGGCCTTGCATCCCGTCCTATTGCAGCGTGCTCAATCACGGGCCGTGCTTTCCCGAGATGGATTATCCGTACGGCGAAAATCTCCAGCTCACGATCCTGACCGTGCCACCGCAGGATCAGGCCGAGAAGTATCGCAAGCCGGATCATGATCTCAATACCATCGGCGATCTGTTCGCCGCGCTGCGCGCCTGCTGGGCGCCGCCACCGCCGGACGACGCGCGCGCGGGCATGCAGATGTCGGTGCGTTTCAGCTTCAAACGATCGGGCGAGATGATCGGCGCGCCGCACCTGACGTTTTCGACGCGGGGCATCCCGGCCGACACCCGCACCACCTACCTCAACGCGATCAATGCCTCGCTGGATGCCTGCCTGCCGCTGAAATTCACCGGCGGATTGGGCGGGGCGCTGGCCGGTCGCCCGATCATGATCCGCTATGTCGACAACCGGGAGCTGGCCAAATCGGCCGACAAGCCGTGAAGCTGACGCATTGCCACCCGCCCGGCGAAGGTGATACGCGAAGGCATTAATCGATCAGGGGAGGAACATCGTGGGACTGCTCGTCATGATCCTGGGTCTCGTGCTGTTCCTCGGCGTCCATGTCCTGTCCAGCCTGCGCGAGATGCGCGCCGGCCTGATCAAGGCGATGGGCGAGGGCGTCTACAAGATCGCCTATTCGCTGGCCTCCGCGGCCGGGCTCGTGCTGATCATCTGGGGCTTTGCGCATTATCGCGCGACCGGATGGATCGACGTTTGGACCCCGCCGACCGCGCTCAAGCACATCACGGTGGCCTTGATGCTGCCCGCGGTCATCCTGGTGGTCGCGTCATATCTGCGCGGCCGTATCTATGCGACATTGAAGCACCCGATGCTGGCCGGCATCAAGCTGTGGGCCGCCGCGCACCTGCTCGCCAACGGCGATCTCGGCTCGATCATCCTGTTCGGCTCGTTCCTGGGCTGGGCGGTGTATGACCGTATTTCGCTCAAGCATCGCACCGACGCCGGCGGCCCGCCGATTCCGGTCGGCGGCCCAACCAACGACCTGATCGCGATCGCGGTCGGTGTCATCGTCTATCTGGCGCTGGCGTTTGCGTTCCACCCGGTCGTGATCGGCGTGCCTGTCATGGGAGCCTGACTATGTCTGTTCAATCCGCCATCAAGCGCAAGACCGCGCCCGATCTCCGCGCCCGCAAGAACGGCGAGCCGATCGTGATGCTGACGTCCTATCACGCGCACACCGCGGCGCTGGTCGACCGTCATTGCGATGCCATCCTGGTCGGCGATTCCCTCGGCAACGTCATGCACGGCTTCGAGACCACGGTGCCGGTCACGCTCGACATGATGATCCTGCAAGGCCGCGCGGTGATGCGCGGCTCGCAAGCTGCGCTCGTCGTGGTGGACATGCCGTTCGGCTCCTATGAGGGCTCGAAGGAGCAGGCGTTTCAGTCCGCGGTGCGGATCATGAAGGAGACGCTGTGCGGCGCGGTCAAGCTCGAGGGCGGCGCGCGGATGGCAGAGACGGTGGCGTTCCTGTCCGAGCGCGGCATTCCGGTAATGGGCCATATCGGCCTGACGCCGCAGTCGATCAATACGCTCGGCTCGTTCCGCGCGCAGGGCCGCGAGGAGGAGACCTGGGCGCCGATCGAGAACGACGCCAGGGCGATCGCGGAAGCCGGCGCCTTCTCGATCGTGGTCGAGGCGGTCGCCGAGCCGCTGGCGCGCAAGATCACGCAGTCGATCGCCGTGCCCACCATCGGCATCGGCGCCAGCGCGGCCTGCGACGGCCAGGTGCTGGTGCTGGAGGACATGCTCGGCCTGTCGCCGCGGGCGCCGAAATTCGTGCGCCGCTACGGCAATCTCGGGCCGATGATCGAGGAGGCGATCGCGGGCTATGCGCGCGACGTGAAGAGCCGCGCCTTCCCGGGGCCGGAACACGTCTACGGCATGAAGAAGAGCTGACGGGGCGCGCATGGACTGGTCGCAGCACGCAATTCCGCCGATGCGGCTCGAGCCGCGCTTCGGCGACCGCGTCGTGCCGGCTTTCCCGGAGCGGCCCGGCACCCTGTGGGCGATGATCGCGGACGCCGTTGCGCAGAATGGCGACGGCGAGGCGCTGGTCTGCGGCGCGACGCGCCTGAGCTGGCGCGAGGTCGCGGAGAAATCGGCCAAGGTCGCGGCGGGCTTTGCCAAACTCGGCCTTGGGCGCGGCGACCGTATCGCGATCCTGCTCGGCAACCGCGTCGAGTTTCCCCTGCTGCTGTTTGCCGCCGCGCATGAGGGGCTGGTGACGGTGCTGCTCGGCACGCGCCAACAGAAGCCGGAGATCGCCTATGTGCTGACCGATTGCGGCGCAACGCTTCTGGTCCATGAGGCCACGCTCGCCGACCGCATCCCCGATGCGGCCGACATTCCCGGCCTCAAGCACCGCATCTCCGTCGGCGACGACGGCGCGTCGCAATTCGCCGGTCTCGTCGACAACGCTGCGGCCCAGGCGCCGGCGGAGGTGAGGGAGGAGGACACCGCGATGATCCTCTACACCTCGGGCACCACCGGCAAGCCGAAGGGCGCGATGCTGGCCCATTGCAACATCGTACATTCCTCGATGGTCTTCGTCTCCTGCCTGAAGCTGACCAGGGCCGACCGTTCCATCGCAGCGGTGCCGCTCGGCCATGTCACCGGCGTCGTCGCCAACATCACGACCATGATCCGCTGCGGCGGCGCGCTGATCATCATGCCGGAGTTCAAGGCGGCCGATTACCTCAAGCTCGCCGCGCGCGAGCGCGTCACCTACACGGTGATGGTGCCGGCGATGTACAATCTCTGCCTGCTGCAGCCCGATTTCGACGGCTACGATCTCTCGAGCTGGCGCATCGGCGGCTTCGGCGGCGCGCCGATGCCGGTCGCGACCATCGAGAAGCTCAAAGTGAAGATTCCCGGCCTGAAGCTGATGAATTGCTACGGCGCGACCGAGACGACGTCGCCCTCGACGATCATGCCGGGCGAATTGACGGAGAGCCACATCGACAGCGTCGGCCTGCCGTGCCCCGGTGCCGAGATCATCGTGATGGGCGCTGACGGCCGCGAACTGCCTCACGGCGAGATCGGCGAGCTCTGGATCCAGAGCGCCTCCGTCATCAAGGGCTATTGGAACAATCCGAAGGCGACCGCGGAGAGTTTTACGGCCGGCTTCTGGCATTCTGGCGATCTCGGTTCGATCGACGCGGCAAACTTCGTCCGCGTGTTCGACCGGCAAAAGGACATGATCAACCGTGGCGGCCTGAAGATCTATTCGGCCGAGGTCGAATCCGTGCTGGCGGGGCATCCCGCCGTGGTCGAGAGCGCGATCATTGCCAGGGCGTGCCCGGTGCTGGGCGAGCGCGTCCACGCCGTGATCGTGACCCGCACCGAAGTGAACGCGGAGAGCCTGCGCGCCTGGTGCGCCGAGCGGCTCTCGGACTACAAGGTGCCGGAGACCATGGCGCTGACATCAGAGCCGCTGCCGCGCAACGCCAACGGCAAGGTGATCAAGCGCCAGATCAGGGAGAGCCTGTCGGAAATGGGGGCTTAGCGTTCTGCACCTCCCCCGCAAGCGGGAGAGGGAGGCCACGCAGTCCGGTTGCGGCCCGCTGCAAACGTCCCCCGTTAACGCTTTGATCCGCCTCGCTTTGCCTTGCCTCCGCCACACCATTAGGGTAACGCCGCCGCGATGTGGGGATCGGGTAGGGCTGGGCCCCACCGATAGCAGCGGTCCCGAGGGGATGGGATAGCCTTAAGTGTCTGAATTATTTAACGAAGTCGACGAGGAAGTACGTCGCGAACAGCTCAAGAAGCTGTGGGACAAGTATTCGATTGTCTTCATCGCCCTGATGGTGCTGGTCGTGGCCGCCGTCGGTGGCTGGCGCGGCTACCAATATCTGGAGGCCAGGAAGGCCGCCGAGGCCGGCGCCGCCTTCGAGAAGGCCGTCGAACTGTCCGAGCAGGACAAGCACGCCGACGCGGAGGCTGCGTTCGCCGCTCTCATCACCAAGGCACCGTCCGGCTATCGCAACCTGGCGCGGTTGCGCATGGCCGCCGAGGTCGCGACCCGCGATCAGCCGGCTGCCGCGAAGCTCTATGACGAGATCGCAGCCGACCGCAGTGTCGGCGGTCCCGAGCAGGACCTGGCGCGGATCCGCGCCGCGCAGCTCGCGATGGAAACCACCACCTATCCGAACATGCTGCAGCGGCTCGAGGCCACGGCAACGGCGAAGGACTCGACGTTCCGCCATTCCGCGCGCGAGCTGCTGGCGCTGTCGGCCTGGCGCGCCAACGATGCCACCGCCGCGCGGCAGTGGCTCGACCAGATTGCCAATGACGGCGAGACGCCGCCGAGCCTGCGCTCGCGTGCCGAAGCGCTGCAGGCCTTGTTGCCGCCGGTCGCGAAAAGCTGACTTGGCGCGAAACCCGAGTTTGAGAGATCGACCATGCGCCGCTCGCAACGCCTGATCGCAGCCGCAGTTCTGACAGCGCTTTGCAGCGTGCTGGCGGGTTGCGGCGGTGGCGGCATGTCCAATTTCGATCCAAGCGACATGCTCGACTTCCTCGACACCAAGAAGAAGCTGCCGGGCGACCGCAAGCCGGTCTTCCCGGAGGGCGTGCCGGGCCTCGAGCAGGGCGTGCCGAGGGAGCTGTACAAGGGCGCGCAGCAGCAGCAGCTCGACCAGCAGAACGCCGCGGCGGCCGCTGCCGCCCAGCCGGCTCCACCGCCGGAGCCGCCGAAGGGTGCCAAGAAGCAGGCCAAGGGCAGGGCAGCGCCGGCCGCAGATCAGGCGGCTGCTCCCGATGCCGCTGCCGAGGAGGGAGCGCCCGCCGCGCTGCCGCCGGAGCCGAAGCCGAAGAAGATCGTCCGCCGCCGCACCACCGCGCCACCCGCCGACGATCAGCAGGCGCAGCCTGCGGCGCCGGCTCAGCAGACCCAGACCACGCAACAATCCGGCGGCGCCTTCCCCGCACCGCTACCGAGCGGCGGATTTTCACGCTAATTGCGAGCGGGATTCCACCTCGCCCCGCTTGCGGGGAGAGGTCGGAATTCAAGCGCAGCTTGAATTCCGGGTGAGGGGGAGTTTCAACCCTCTCCCCGTAAGAGCGGGGAAAGGGGAAGATGCTCCATCATTTGCTTCGACCGCCCCCCATTCCTGCTGTAGTTCTTTCCAGCACCTTGACCCGCGGACAACAGACCGCGCCTGGATGATCGATGTCCTTCACAATCGCCATCATCGGCCGGCCCAATGTCGGCAAATCGACGCTGTTCAACCGCCTGGTTGGACAGAAGCTCGCGCTGGTCGATGACGAGCCCGGCGTGACGCGTGACCGTCGCGAGGGTCAGGCGAAGCTCTACGATCTCGACTTCACCATCATCGATACCGCCGGCCTCGACGAGGGCGCCAGGGGCTCGCTGACCGCGCGCATGCAGGAGCAGACCGAAACCGCGATCGCGCAAGCCGACGCGCTGTTCTTCGTCGTCGATGCCCGCATTGGCCTCACGCCCACCGATCGCGCCTTCGCCGATTTCGCCCGCAAGGCCAACAAGCCGGTGCTGCTGATCGCCAACAAGAGCGAGGGCAAGCATGGCGATGCCGGCGCGATGGAGGCCTTTGCGCTCGGCCTCGGCGATCCCATCCAGATCTCGGCCGAGCATGGCGAGGGCATGGGCGAGCTCTATGACGCGCTGAGCGCGTTGGTGCCGGAGACACCGGAGGAAGACGACGAGGTCGAGGACGATGAGGACATCTCGGAGGAGGAGGCCGCGACGCGTCCGATCCGGGTCGCCATCGTCGGTCGACCCAATGCCGGCAAGTCGACGCTGATCAATCATCTGCTCGGCGAGGAGCGTCTGCTGACGAGCCCGGAGGCCGGCACCACGCGCGATTCCATCGCGGTCGAGATCAACTGGAAGGGCCGCGATTTTCGCGTCTTCGACACCGCAGGCCTGCGCCGGCGCTCGCGGATCGAGGAGAAGCTGGAGAAGCTCTCGGTCGCCGATGCGCTGCGCGCGGTGCGCTTTGCCGAAGTCGTCGTGCTGATGATGGATTCGCAGAACCGCTTCGAGGAGCAGGATCTGCGCATCGCGGATCTCATTGAGCGCGAGGGCCGCGCCGTCGTGCTCGCCGTGAACAAATGGGACCTCGTCGAGCGCAAGCCCAACCAGATCTCGCAGCTGCGCACCGATGCCGATCATTGGCTGCCGCAGCTCAAGGGCGTGCCGATCGTCGCCGTCTCAGGCCTGATGGGCGAGGGCATCGACCGACTGATGCAGGCGATCCAGGACGCCTACGCGATCTGGAACAAGCGCGTGCCCACCTCTGCGCTCAATCGCTGGTTCGAGCAGGCGGTCCAGGCCAATCCGCCGCCGGCGGTGTCCGGCCGCAGGCTGAAGCTGAACTACATCACGCAGAACAAGGCGCGCCCGCCGAGCTTCGTGCTGTTCTGCTCGCGTGCGGACGCCGTGCCGCAATCTTACTTGCGCTATCTGACCAACTCCATGCGCGAGACCTTCGAACTGCCGGGCACGCCGGTGCGCATCACCCTGCGCGAGAAGGCCAATCCTTTCGCACACAAGCGCAAGCGGCCGTCATGAGCGAAGAGGTCAAGCAAAGCGTTTTCGAGCGAAGTGGGTACCGCTTCGCGTGAAGAAAGCGCGTCAAAATGAGAATCCCAAGCCTGCGGCTGTTCCGCAGGCGCGCAGCGGCGCGGTGATCTTCATCTTCATCACCCTGCTGCTCGACATGCTCGCGCTCGGGATCATCATCCCGATCCTGCCGAAGCTGATCGAAGGCTTCGTCAACAACGACACCGCGAATGCGGCGCGCATCTTCGGCGTGTTCGGCTCGATCTGGGCCTTGATGCAGTTCGTCTGCTCGCCGATCCTCGGCGCGCTGTCCGATCGCTTCGGCCGCCGACCGGTGGTGCTGCTGTCGAATTTCGGTCTCGCCGCCGACTATGTGCTGATGGCGCTGGCGCCGAACCTGATCTGGCTGTTCATCGGGCGGGCGATCTCGGGCATCACCTCGTCGAGCATCTCGACCGTGTTCGCCTATATCGCCGACGTCACCGCGCCGGAGCAGCGCGCGGCGATGTTCGGCAAGATCGGCGTCGCCTTCGGCGCCGGCTTCATCCTCGGACCGGCGCTCGGCGGCCTGCTCGGCGAGATCGATCCGCGGCTGTCGTTCTGGGCCGCGGCGGGTTTGAGCTTCGTCAACGGGCTGTATGGCCTGTTCATCCTGCCGGAATCGCTGCCCGTGGAGCGGCGGGCGCCGTTCAAATGGAAGAGCGCCAATCCGATCGGCGCGCTGCATTTCCTGCGCTCGAACCGGACGCTCGCCGGTCTGTCGCTGGCGACGTTCTTCGGCCAGCTCGCGCATGTCGTGCTGCCCTCGGTGTTCGTGCTCTACGCCACCTATCGCTATGGCTGGGACACCGGCACCGTCGGCGCGACGCTGGCGCTGGTCGGCCTCTGCGGCATGATCGTGCAGGGCGCGGCGATCGGGCCGATAGGGCAGCGCCTCGGCGAGCGCAACGCGCTGTTCCTCGGCCTCGTCTGCGGCGCCTTGGGTTTCGTGATTTTCGGCGCCGCGCCGACCGGCCAGCTGTTCTGGATCGGCATTCCCGTGATGGCGCTGTGGGGCCTCTCGGGCGCCGCGACCCAGGCGCTGACGACACAGCTCGTCGCCGCCGACCAGCAGGGCCAGTTGCAGGGCGCGACATCAAGCGTGCAGAGCATGTCGGAATTGATCGGCCCGTTCCTGTTCACGCTGACGTTTGCGTATTTCATCGGCGACAACGTGCCGGTGAAGATGCCCGGCGCGCCGTTCTATCTGGCCGGCGCGCTGCTGTTGCTCGCGCTCGCCATCGCCTGGCGCGCGACGGCGGCGAAGCAAGCCTAGGGCGTGCAAAGCCGCCAACGGATCCACCATGAGACGCGCTATTCCGTCGCCGGCACCGAATGGTGTTCGTGCATGACGCGCCACTGGCCGTCGACCTTGCGCAATCCGATCGTCAGCCTGAACTGGAACGTGGCATCAGGCGGCCCGCACCGCATCACCGCGACCGCGAAGGCCACATCGTCGCCGGCCGTGATCGCGATCTCCTCGATATCGAAGGCGTAGGAGGGGCGGTGATATCTGAAGAACAGATCCCATGTCTTGCCGTATTCGTCCAATCCGCGTGACTGCAATGGCGGCGGAACGTCGAACATCACGATGTCCGGATCATGATGGGCGAAAATGCCCGGATAGTCCTGCCTGCGGACGGCGTCCGTCCAGGCGTCGATGAGCGTCCTGATTTGGGTTTCCGCCGTCTGTTTCTGCTGTGTCATCGCTCGCGTGCTCCGAATGCTGGCCGATCGCTGCTTCGAGGACGAATGCGAGCGCGCCGATCCGACACGCTGATGCGTCCGGCCGCACCGGGCGGATTGCGTCATATTGTCTATTTACAAACCATCCGGTTGGTTTATATAGAGCTGATACCGGATGAAGACGCGCCTCGCTCCGGGGTGCGCTGCCAGGAGCAGCATGGTGACCGACGAGGCCGTTGATATCTGCGATGAATTGACCCGCTTCAGCGCCACGCAGGCGGCGCTGCTGACGTCGCGCGGCCTTGTCTATCTGACCGACCTGAAACTCGATGGCGGCAGGCACGGGACGATTGTCGCCGCCAGTTATGGCGACGCGCAGGCCATCGCCCGCGCGCGCGGTCGAGGGGAAAGGGTCGTCGGCCGAATGGCCTACGGTTTCCTTCATGGTCTGCTGCAGAAGGTTCGCTTGTGCGCGTGAGCGATCGGATAGCTCGATGACCGATTCCCGAGATTGATGCGTCTTCCGAGGGCGACACCGCCATTCCGGGGACGCCGTTCGCGCTGCCTCGCAGCGCTTGAGATTGACCGATGCCGCTGAGATACTGTGATCTCAAGCGACTCCTTCCTGAGTACACCATGGATAATCCTTCCCGCTCGGAACGCTCCCGCAACGCCGCACTTGACGCCGCGATCACCATCGTGACGCGCGATGGTCCGGGGCGCCTGACGCTGGACGCGATTGCGCGCGAGAGCGGTCTCAGCAAGGGCGGCGTGATGCATCAGTTCCGCACCAAGGAAGCGGTGCTGCGCGCCTTGCTCGAGCAGCAGATGGCGCATTTCGAGGAATTCTCGAACCGCTACATCGAAAAGGTACGCGGGACCACGGACCAGCCGGAACTGTCGGCGCAGATCGCGACGCTGCGGGAGGCGATCTCAACGCCGCGGGCAGGGGCGTTCGCACTGCTGGCGGCGATGAACGAGAACCCCGAATTGATGGCGATGCCGCGCGATGTCGACATCAAGAAGGTCGCGCTGATGAAGGCCGAGGCGAGGGATCCCGATCTCGCGCTGCTGCGCTGGGCCGCGGCGCGGGGGCTGCTGTTGAGTTCGTTGTTCGGCATGTTGTCGCTGACCGAGGCGGAGCGCGATCGCCTGTTCGAGCGCTTGCTCGACGACAGCAAGTGGACCGCGATGGAGCAGGGCGCGACGGAGGCAGCAAAGCCAGCCAAGACGACGGCTGTGCGCACGGCATCTTCGCCTCCGGCCGGTGCGCGCGCGGAAAAGCTCGCATCGGTTCGCAAGCGCAGCTGAATTCCGGCGCTGCCGAAAGCACAACGCCGCCCAAGCGGAATATGGATCGCTTGGCGGCGTTGGATCGGCACCGGGCCCCTGAAATCCCCCGGCGATTTCTGCCGTACCACACGAGATGTCGCGGGTTTGTGACAACGCGCGGCCGCCATTCGCGAAGCGGCCTCGCCAGTTAACACGACATGTCGACCGCCGCATTTTTCCGGCGCGCTTCTTGCGATTGCAACTTTACAAACCAACTGGTCGGTTTTATAGTTGATCGCACTGAGGCAAGATCTGGCGGCGCCGCGACGGCGAGCCAGGTCGGCAGTGACGGCCGCAGCCGTACTTTCAGCCCCGGACGCGGCTGCGGCCGAGCTGCTCTCCCGCTTTAGGGTCGGATGAGGAGATTGGAATGGAGAGCTCGATCGCCGCGCGCGGTCTGGGAGCGATGGCGCTTTGCGTCCTCGCGGGAGGATGTGCCGCCGTCACGCCGGTGGCCTATTCGGAGGTGGCATCGTCGGCCTACATGACGCCGGACACGTCCGATTCTTCGGGACGTGTGCCGTATCGCTATGCGCCGCCGGTCGACTGGCGAAGCTACAACAAAGTGATGATCGATCCGGTCGTGATCTATCGCGGCGCGGATCATCAGTTCGGCGACATGTCCGAGAGGGACAAGCAGACGCTCGCCGCCTACATGCAGACCCGCTTCGCCGACAAGCTGCGCGGCCGCTTCACGCTGGTGAACACGCGCGGGCCGAACACGTTCCGCCTGCGGCTGACGCTGACCGGCGCGGTCGCCAACACGCCGGTGCTCGGCACGCTGTCGCGTTTCGATCTGGCGGGCGCGGTCTATAACGGCGTGCAGGCCGCGCGCGACGGCGAGGGTACGATGACCGGCTCGGTGATCTATGCCGTCGAGATGTTCGACAGCTCGACCTCGCGCCTGCTCGGCGCCTATGTCAGCAGGCAGTATCCCAACGCCTACGACATCAAGGCCAGCGTCGGCGATCTCGCCGCGGCCACCGCCGGCATCGACAAGGGTGCCGATGCCTTCATGGCGCAATTGAAGTGAGGCGCGCCGCGCGCGTCCGCAAACCATCCCGACACTGAAAGGTCCTTTACCATGAACTTTCTGGTTCGCATGTTCCTGCGCAGCCTCGTCGCTGCCTTGCTGATGAGCTCGACCGGCCGCGCCGAGACGATCGCCCCGGTCGATCCCAGCGGCACCTGGCTGACCGAAGACGGCCGCGCACGCATCCGTCTCGAGCGCTGCGGCACCGCGCGTGACCGCGTCTGCGGCTTCATCGTGTGGATGAAGGATCCGCTCGATTCACACGACCAGCCGTTCCGCGATAGCTTCAATCCCGATCCCGACAAGCGGACGCGTGCGCTGCTCGGCCATCAGCTGATCCTCGGATTGAAGTTGACGCCGGAGGGCAGGTTCGACGGCGACATCTACAACGCCGAGGACGGCAAGTCCTATGCGGTCTCGCTGTGGCGCGACAAATCCGACCGGCTGAAGCTCAAGGGATGTCTGCTCAAGCTGCTGTGCCAGACCCAGACCTGGACGCAGACGCTGGACGTGCAGCCGGGCCAGCTCGTCGGCCTGACCGGCGACGTCGGCGGCCCGCGCGCCGACAGGGAATGGGCATCGTTGCCGCCGCCCGTCAAGGCGAAGTCGGCGGCGAAATAAGAAGGTGCAAAAAGTCATTCCGGGGCGATGCGCAGCGTCGAACCCGGAATCTCGAGATCCTCAGATGCGCAAATTGCGCATCTGAGGTTCGCGCGTTGCGCGCCCCGGAATGACCGCTACGCGGTCACTTCTTCACCAGCGGGCAGTCGCTGTCCTTGAGCGGCTTGGCCGCGTCCTCAGGCGCGATGGTGGCGACCAGCTTGTAATAGTCCCAGGGATACTTGGACTCCTCGGGCTTCTTCAGCTCGAACAGATAGGCCGGGATGAGGCGGCGGCCGTCGGCGCGCAGGGGTCCCTTGCCGAACAGCGGATCGTCGGTCGGCAGCTCCTTCATCTTGGCGACGACCTTGGCGCCGTCATGCGGATTGCTGCCGAGCGCGTCCATCGCCTTCAGGTAATGCAGCACCATCGCGTAGTTACCGGCCTGGGTCATCGACGGCATCGCGTTCTTGCTGGCGAGGGCGGCGAAGCGCTTCGACCATTCGCGCGTCTGGTCGTTGAGGTCCCAATAGAAGGACTCGGTGAACGTCAGGCCCTGCGCGGTCTTCAAGCCGAGCGAATGCACGTCGTTGATGAACAGCAGCAGGGCGGCGAGCTTCTGACCGCCCTGGACGATGCCGAATTCGGCGGCCTGCTTGATCGCGTTGGTGGTGTCGCCGCCCGCATTGGCGAGGCCGACCACCTTGGCCTTGGACGATTGTGCCTGCAGCAGGAACGAGGAGAAATCGGCGGTGTTGATCGGATGCTTGACGCTTCCGAGCACCTTGCCGCCATTGGCGGTGACGACGGCGGAGGCGTCGCGCTCCAGCGAGTGGCCGAAGGCATAGTCGGCGGTGAGGAAGAACCAGCTATCGCCGCCCGCCTTGGTCAGCGCCTTGCCGGTGCCGTTGGCGAGCATGTAGGTATCGTAAGTGAACGAGACGGTGTTGGGCGTGCAGGCCTTACCGGTGAGGTCGGCGGTGGCCGCGCCCGAATTGAGCAGCACCGCGTTCTTTTCCTTGACGAGGTTGCTCACCGCGAGCGCAACGCCGGAGCTCGGCGTGTCCGCGATGGCGTCGACCTTGTCGGCATCGATCCATTGCCGGGCAATGTTGACGCCGATGTCGGGCTTGTTCTGGTGGTCGCCGGAGAGGACCTCGATGGTCCAGCCCTTTTTGAGCAGGCCGGAATCCTCGACGGCCATCTTGATCGCGACGACCGAATTCGGGCCGCCGATGTCGGCGTACAGGCTCGACATGTCGTTGAGCACGCCGATCTTGACGGTCTTGTCCTGGGCGAACGCAGAAGTTGAAAGGCTGAGTGCGGCGCAAGCAAGAAGCGCGGCGCAGCGCCGCGCAAACGTCGTTGTCATGAAATTCCCTCCGCTGTCTAAAGCCCGGACAGCCCTCTTGCGGAGCCTTTTTGCCGGTCGCTCAGGTTCCCGCTTACCCTTTCCCGGGGGACGCGGCAATCCGCCTAAAGCCGGGTGGGCCTGCGTCGAAGCGTCATCCGGTGAAATCCTTACTTGAGCGCGTCCGATGTCAGCCTGAATTTCCGAATGCGCTTTCCGGTGTCGACCTCGGCGGTATAGACGTTACCCCTGGCGTCGACCGCGAGCGCGTGCACCCAGTGGAATTGCCCGGCGTTGCGGCCGTTGCGGCCGAAGCTGCCGACCACCGCGCCGTCGTCACGCCTGATGATGCGGATCTCGTTGTTCTCGCCGTCGGCGGAGAGCAGGTAGGTCTGCTTGGGATCGGGCCACAGCGCGATATCCCACACCGCGCCGTTGCCGAGCGTGCTCTTCTCGAAGAAGAACTCCTTCACGAAGCTGCCGTCCTTCCTGAACACCTGGATGCGGTTGTTGATGCGGTCGCAGACATAGACCAGTCCGTCATTGGCGATCTTCACGCAGTGCACGGGATTACCGAACTGCTGCGCGACCTGCGCCTTCGGATCGTAGGGCGGCTGCTTGGCGTCGTCGGGCTTGTTGCCATAGGCGCCCCAATGCCGCTTGTAGGCGCCGGTGGTGGCATCGAACACGATGACGCGCCGATTGCCGTAACCGTCGGCGACGTAGATCTCGTTGGCCTCCTTGTCGATCGCGGTCTCGGCGGGCTTGCCGAGCTGGGTGGTGTTGTTGCTGCCCTTGCTCGGTGCGATCGAGCCGATCTGCGAGACGAACTTGCCGTCGAGGGTGAACTTGAGGATCGCATTGTCATTGTCGGCGTTGCCGCCGATCCAGACGAAGCCGCGCTCGTCGACCTCGATGCCGTGCTCGCGGCCAACCCACTCGTAGCCGTCACCCGGACCGCCCCAGGACCGCAGCAGATTGCCGTCAGCGTCGAATTCGAGCACCGGCGGCGCCGAGATGCAGCATTTCGAGCGCGGCGGATTGAGGCTCGCGCCCTTCTCGTCGTCGGTCAGCGAGCGCGGCCGGTGAATCATCCAGATGTGGCCCTGCCAATCCACCGTGATGCCGCCGACCTGGCCGAGGATCCAGTTGTTCGGCAGCGGCTTTGGCCATGATGCATCCACGGTGAAGGTCGGGATGTCGCCGGCTTTCGCGGGGGTTGGTGTAGCGAAGAGGGCTGATGATGCGATGCAGGCGGAGAGAAACAATCCGGACAGAATGGAGCGCGCGCGATTGAACGTCGGCGTCATTGGTTGCCTCCCGAGATTTTTCTTGGCGGTGGTCCCGCTGGGAGCGTAGTCAATCGTGGGGCGGGGAGGGTGTCAATCACCCAGCCGCCATTGCGCGGCGGTTGCGTAGCCGGATGGAGCGAAGCGAAGTCCGGGAAAAGTCTCTCCGCGGAGAAGCCGTCCCGGATTACGCTTCGCTCCATCCGGGCTACGGGCCTTCATTTGTCGGGCGCGAAGCGACCTACACCGGCGGCTGGAAGGTTCGCAGCGTGCGCGCCTTGTAGTCGTAGAACTTGCCGGTCTCGGTCCAGTCAGGCGCGCACATCGGCACGATGAATTCGGCGGCCATGTCGGGCGTATCCAGCGTCATCGGGTCTTCGCCGGGAAACACCTGCGCCCGCATCCGGGTGCGGATCGGACCGGGGCTGAACAGGTTGACGCGCAGCGCCGTGTTGGCGGTCTCGTTGGCCCAGGAGCGCACCAGTGCCTCCAGCGCGGCCTTCGAGGCCGCATAGGGGCCGAGATAGGCGTTGGCCTTGTGGGCGACGCCCGACGTCACGAACACCGCGCGGCCGGCGTCGGACTGGCGCAGCAGCGGGTCCATGCAGCGGATCAGCTGGAAATTGGCGGTGACGTTGATCGCGAACACGTCGTTCCATGGCTTCAGCTCGATATGGCCGAGCGGCGACGACGGCCCTGCGGTGCCGGCATTGCCGACGAGAATGTCGAGCTTGCCGTAGCGTTCGTGCAGGCCGGCGCCCAGCCGCGCGATGCCGTCGGAGTCGGTGAGGTTGAGCGGCACCAGGGTGGCGCTGCCGCCGTCCTTGCGGATTTCGTCGTCGAGCTCCTCCAGCCCGCCCTGCGTGCGCGCCACCGCAACGATATGCGCGCCGGCCTTGGCCAGCGCCTTGGCCGCGGCGAAGCCGATGCCGCGCGAGGCGCCGGTGACGAGAGCGATGCGGGAGGTGAGGGGTGTTTGCATGAGCCGATCTCTTCGTCGTGCCCGGCCTTGTGCCGGGCATCCACGTCTTCGCGGCGGGTATTACAGACGTCGATGGCCGGGACAAGCCCGGCCATGACGGAAAGCAGGGTCATTCCGGGATGGCCGAAGGGCCAGACCCGGAATCCAGAGCTTTGAGGCACCATCGCAAAACAACGTCGAGATCCCGGGTTCGCGCTTCGCGCGCCCCGGGATGACGCTTCGCGTCAGCTCGCCTCCGCCAACAGCGAAAGCTGGCGCGGCGCGGGCTCAGTCTCGCTCTGGTCGGTGAGGTGGGTCGGATACGCGCCGGTGAAGCAGTGGTCCGAGAATTTCGGATTGGCGGGGTCGCGGCCGGGCTCGCCCATGGCGCGGTACATGCCGTCGATCGACAGGAACGCGAGCGAGTCCGCGCCGATGATCTCGCGCATCTCCTCGAGCGAATGCGTCGCCGCCAGGAGGCCGCCGCGGTCGGGCAGGTCGATGCCGTAATAGTCGGGATAGAGGATCGGGGGCGAAGCGAGGCGGAAATGGACTTCCTTGGCGCCGGCATCGCGCATCATGCGCACGATCTTCTTCGAGGTGGTGCCGCGCACCAGCGAGTCGTCGATCAGGATGATGCGCTTGCCTTCGATCGCGGCGCGGTTGGCCGAATGCTTCATGCGCACGCCGGATTCGCGGATCGCCTGCGTCGGCTGGATGAAGGTGCGGCCGACATAATGGTTGCGGATGATGCCGAGCTCGAACGGCACGCCGGAATGCTGGCTGTAGCCGACCGCGGCGGGCACGCCGGAATCCGGCACCGGCACGACGACGTCGATCGGCACGTGGCTCTCGCGCGCGAGCTGCGCACCGAAGGCCTTGCGCACTTCGTAGACCGACCGGCCGTGGACGATGGAGTCCGGACGGGAGAAGTAGATGTACTCGAAGATGCAGGGACGCGGTGCCATCGGCGGGAACGGCTTGTGGATGTCCTGGCCGTTCTCGTCGAACACGATGACTTCGCCGGGTTCGATATCGCGGACGAAGCGCGCGCCGATGATGTCGAGCGCGCAGGTCTCGGAGGTCAGGATCGGGCAGCCGTCGAGCTCGCCGAGCACCAGCGGGCGGATGCCGCGCGGATCGCGCGCGCCGACCAGCTTCTTGTTGGTGAGCGAGACCAGCGCATAGGCGCCTTCGATCTCGCGCAGCGCGTCGATATAGCGCTCGATGAAGCGGCTCCGCCTGGAGCGCGCGACCAGGTGCAGGATCACCTCGGTGTCGGTGGTCGACTGCATCATCGCGCCATGCCCTTGACCAGCTCGCGGCGCAGCGTCAGGCCGTTGGTGAGGTTGCCGTTATGCGCGACGGCGAGGCCGCCGGCATTGAGCTCGGCGAACAACGGCTGCACGTTGCGCAGGATAGTGGCGCCGGTGGTGGAATAGCGGACATGGCCGACCGCGACATTGCCAGGCAGGCGGTCGATCACCTCGCGGCGGGAGAAGGTGTCGCCGACGAGGCCGAGGCGGCGTTCCGAGTGAAAGCGGCTGCCGTCGTAGGAGACGATGCCGGCGGCTTCCTGGCCGCGGTGCTGAAGGGCGTGAAGGCCGAGCGCGGTGATGGCGGCCGCATCGGGGTGACCGTAGATGCCGAACACGCCGCATTCCTCGCGCAGCGTATCGCCATCGAGATCGGGGTGATATCTGAGAGGGTCTTGCAGTTCGATCGGGCCGAGGTCGAGATCCATTTGGTCGGTATGATCCGAAGGGGTCTGCATCTCGTTCATCGCCTCTCGTAAGGGCCCAAATAGTTTATCGGCCCGCGGGTTTCTCGATCAGCTTCTTCAAGCTGTCACGCGCAGGTTTGCTATAGCCATCGCCCGACGCCGGCGTCGCCTGATCATTGGTATCGGCCGCAGAATCGTCGTCTGGCTTATTTTTCTTGAATCTCTTCAAGATGGTGTTCTCGGGGTCGTCAGGCAAGAGGGCCATCAGCCAGTCCCCGGTTCCCTGGAGCACCACGCGGGACTTCGCCCCAGAGACCCAGTCCGGACGCTGCTTGTCCGGAACCAGCCAGGTGAAGAACAGGAAAGCGACCACGACGATCAAAAGCCCGCGAGCCAGGCCAAACAGGAAGCCGAGGGTGCGGTCCAGCGCGCCGATCCGCGAATCCAGGATCATGTCGGAGATCCGGACCGTGATCACGGAGACCACGACCAGGGTGCCCACGAACACGCCGGCGACGACGACCACGCTCGCGACCGTGTCGTTGTTGAAATAGGTCTTGGCGGTCGGCAGCAGCTTCGAGAACGAGTACAAAGTCACGATCGCCGCCGCGCCCCAGGCCGCAATCGACAGGATTTCGCGCATGAAGCCGCGGACCATCGCGAGCAGGCCCGAGATCAGCATCACACCGAGCAGGACGAGATCAAGTATCGTTATGGGCATCGGCTGGTCAGGTCCGCTGGTACGTTTCGGTACGCTGTTAAGGGCTTACGTTGTTAAGGGCTTACGCTGCTAAGGGCTCTCGCGAATTGGCAAAGTCGGTGCCGTCCTAACTGAGGCGCATTGGGGGCATCCGGCAAGGCCAGAGCGCCACCTGTCCCGCGCGGCGGATGTATAGCGGCGGGGGGCTGATACGTCACGCCCGCTTTAGCTGGTCTCGCGACGGAATCGGGCCGGTGTGGCATTTTTCTCAGCCGCATCAGGGCCTCCGGAGCCGCCCTGGTCGCGCCGGCCGCCGCTTGGCGTACCCCGGTCGCCTCTTGGCGTACCCCGGTCGCCTCTTGGCGTACCGCGTGCCGCAATTTCGGCGACCAGCGTGGTGAGATTGCCGACGCTGTTGAGGGTGAGCCCTGAATCGCCGCCGCTCTCGCCGCGGGCCGATTCGGGCAGGATGGCGCGGGCGAAGCCGAGCTTGAGGGCCTCCTTGAGCCGGGCCGGGGTCTGCGCCACCGGGCGGATCGCGCCCGAGAGCGAGATCTCGCCGAAATAAACGGCATCGGTGGGTAACTGCGCATTAACCAGGGACGACACCAGCGCCGCGGCAGCGGCGAGGTCGGCCGCGGGCTCGTGGATGCGCAGGCCGCCGGCGACGTTCAGATAGACATCATGGCCTGACAGCTTGACCCCGCAATGCGCCTCCAGCACCGCCAGCACCATCGACAGCCGGCTCGGGTCCCAGCCGACCACGGCGCGGCGCGGGGTGCCGAGCGAGGTCGGCGCCACCAGCGCCTGCAATTCGACCAGGACGGGCCTTGTGCCCTCGATGCCCGCAAAGACTGCGGTGCCGGGCGTGCCGAGATCGCGTTCGGACAGGAACAGCTCGGAAGGGTTGGTGACCTCGCGCAGTCCGAGGCCCGTCATCTCGAACACACCGATCTCGTCGGTCGGGCCGAAGCGGTTCTTCACCGCGCGCAGGATGCGGAATTGCTGCGAGCCTTCGCCCTCGAACGACATCACCGCGTCGACCATGTGCTCGACCACGCGGGGACCTGCGATCTGGCCGTCCTTGGTGACGTGGCCGACCAGGATGATGGCGGCACCGGTCTTCTTGGCAAAGCGGATCAGCGCCTGTGCCGAGGCGCGCACCTGGGTGACGGTCCCCGGCGCGGATTCCACCGTGTCGGTCCACATGGTCTGGATCGAGTCGATCACGATCAGCCGGGGCACCGCCCCCTCCGACAGCGTCGAGACGATGTCCTCCACCGAGGTCTCGGCGGCGAGCTGGACCGGTGCGTCCGACAGCCCGAGCCGCTCGGCGCGCAGGCGCACCTGAGCGACCGCCTCTTCGCCGGAGATGTAGACCACGCGGTGGCCGGCGCGCGCCAGCAGGCTGGTCGCCTGCGTCAGCAGCGTCGACTTGCCGATCCCGGGATCGCCGCCGACCAGCAGCACCGAGCCGCGGACGAAGCCGCCGCCGGTGACGCGGTCGAGCTCGGTCATGCCTGAGGACAGGCGCGGCGCATCCTGGGTCTTGCCGGACAGCGATTCCAGCGCAAACGTTCGGCCCTTGCGTTTGGAGCGGATCGATACCGGCACGCTGCCGCTCGTGTCTTCTTCCGCGAGCGTATTCCACTCGCCGCAGGATTCGCACTTGCCCTGCCAGCGGTTATAGGCCGCGCCGCAGTTCTGGCAGACGAAGGAGAGGGTGGATTTGGCCATGGAGCAGGTGAGTCGCGCTATCGCGCACGATGCATAGCACGGTTCGGCCGCCGCGCACGATCCATCGAAGACGGAGCGCCAGATGGCGGGGCCGGCTCAGCGCGAGAACACCCGCGTTCCGCTCGGCCAGCGCGGCTTGTCGCCGACCGGGCTTGCACCGATTTCCCAGCCGACGCCGCCCCACAGCACGTCGACGGCGCCAAGCTCTCCGGCGCTGTCGCGGACGTAGAACACGTTCGGCTTGGCGTTGACTTCCAGCGGGCCGTTGCTGCCGCTGGACTGTCGCCTCAACGCGCACCAGACGTCGGCCAGCCTGCTCTCGTGGCTCTGACCGAGCTTGGCGAGGATCTCCTTGTCGCTCGAGGCTGCGCTCAGGATGAAGGTCTGCAACGATGCGCCGCCGCTATCGTCCTCGACCTTGTTCGTGAAGCGCTGCGCGAACGTCGCGCCTAACCAGGAAATCCTGACCGGCGCGCTCGAGGCGATGTCCTCCTTGAAATGTTCCCGCGCGACGAATTTTTCGGCGTGGGGAATTGCCGAGGTCGACGACGGATCGGACGGTTCCTCGCTTTTCGGCTGCTGGGAACATGCAACGCGGTCAGCAGCGGCAACGGCACCCGGTTGTCCCGGTCTTGTATCGTCGGCCGCGACGCTCAAACCCTGTGTCGCCAGAACAACGGTCAACCACAGGGTGAGGCTTCGTTGGCGCATGTTTTTGTTGTCCCTGAATCCGCTGTGCTCGCGGAGACAAGGTAAACCGCATCTTGCAGATGTAAATCAAAGATCAGGTTTCTGGTTAAGGATAAAAAGTAAGTTCAACTACAGCGCGAATTTGAATCAAATGCGCTTCGCGCAAGGGAACTGCTCTTGATTGTACGCGCGGTCAAACGTGGAGGTCCCGCCTCGACAGCAGCAGCGGCGGATTCTCGCGCGGCGTCAGACTCGTCGGCAGAGCCCGGCAGCATCTCGCCTGCGCGCGCAACGGATCGCTCCAACTCCAGCGAACCCGCCACGACGGATTGTTCGCGTAGGCCGGAATGCGCCAGACCCAGATCGTCTCGTAGACGCTGTCGCCGAACTGCGCGACATCGGGCCTTGCCGTCGGCCACAACGCCGAGCCGGCAACGGCGAACGTCACAATCGCCGCAGTCGTGATCATCATCTTGCGCATCGCGCGCCTGCCTTTCCCGCCTGTCGTGGGCTTTGACGACCCGCGACTCCAAATGCTTCGACTTGCGATCCCGAATTCGTCAGGCCGACATCGGCGACATCAGGCGCCGGGCTGTGCGCCCGATCTGCACGCCATCTGTCGCTGACTCTTGTCGCCTGAACTCTCGGGACTCGCATCCGGGCCGTCGATCAACCCCGTGATGCCTGCTGGAGCAAAGTTCTTTTCCGCAAACGATCAAGTGCAAGTAATGAGATTGTCATAAACGCAGTGGCTGGACGGTGGCAATCCGGATAACAACGGAAGGTGAGCGCTCAACAAAACTCTTTCGGGGTACACGCCACCCGATGCGCAAAGCCCCGTAGAATTACGACATCATCGGGAGGATGTTTGGTGTTCGTCACGGTGAAATCCGTTTGCCCAAGGCCTGGTCTCACGCAGTCGATGCCGGAATTTTACTGCGTCATTGCAGACCACAGCAACGCCGTGCCCGCCGCCAGCATGATGCCGTCCATAATCAGGCGGAACGACTCCGGCTTCAGCTGCAGCACGAAGCGCTTGGCGATGAAGGCGCCGGCCATCAGCGAGGCGCCGGCGATCAGGCCCTTCAGTGCGATGTCCGGCGTCAGCGCGCCGAAACGCTCGAACGTCACCGACTTGCTGACATAGAGCCCGAGCGAGCTCGCCGCTTCGGTGGCGAGGAAAGCGCCCTTGCTGAGGCCATAGAACAGGAACAGCGGCACGCTGAGCGGGCCGGTCGAGACCACGATGCCGGTGAGATAGCCGATGACTGCGCCACCGACGGCCAGATGCCAGAGATTGGCCTTGAGGTCATGCCGCGCCAGCCAGTGCCGCACCGGCACCATCGCGATCAGGAAGATACCGATGGTGAGATCGACGACGTGCGAGGGCAGCGCCAGCAACGTCCGCGCACCGAGCGCTGCGGCGGGAATGCCCGTGACCGAATAGGCCGCGCAGGCCCGCCAATCGACCTCACGCCACCAGGCCAGGATACGCGAGAAGTTCGCCATCACGGAGGCGACCGCCATGATCGGCACGGCCTCCTTCGGTCCATAGGCATAGACCAGCACCGGCATCAGCATGATCGATGAGCCGGTGCCGACGATGCCTGAGATGGTGCCGGCGACGAGGCCGACGCTGAGGACGAAGAGAAAGCCCACCTGCGCGCTCCGGTGAGGTGTGATCGCCCCATACCTCTGAGTTGCCCGATCGCGCAAGCCCCCGCAGTTCGCGCAACAAACTCGATGTCGTCCCGGCGCAGGCCGGGACCCATAGCCACCGAAGGCGATTGTTGCACGACGCTGGGGCCACAGCTTTCCCTACCAAGCCAATTCTGTGGTTATGGGTCCCCTGAGTTCGCAAACGAAGTGCAACACTTCCTTGAGGAGGTGTTGCCATGGGGCGGACTTACAAGCAGCTCTCTCTGGACGACCGATGCGAGATTGCCTGCCTATCGGCCAATGGCAGCTCGGTCCGGCAAATCGCGGCAGCTCTGGATCGCTCGCCATCAACGGTCTCTCGGGAACTGAGGCGCAATCGGGGGAGCCAGGTCGGCTACAAGCCAAACTATGCCCAGCACCAGATGCGAGCGCGGCGCTGGACGGGCGGACGCCTCGAACGGGAGCCCGGCCTGCGCCGCGCGGTGTTGGAACGCCTTCGCCGGGGCTGGTCGCCCGAGCAGGTCGCCGGCCGGCTGGCCCGCGAGTCCGGGCGCAAGGTGATCTCGCACGAGACCATCTACCGCTTCATCTATGCCCAACTCAGGCGCACCACGGATTTCAACTGGCGGCGCTATCTGCCGCGCGCCAAGAGCAAGCGCGGCCGCCGCGGCAAGAGGGGCGGCAGCCCCGCAAGCTTCATCGAAGGCCGTGTTTCCTTGGCAAATCGGCCGATCGAAGTGGCCGACCGCAGCGTGCCCGGACACTGGGAGGCCGACCTGATGATGTTCTCGAAATACGGTCAGGCCGTGCTGACCGTGCACGAGCGCACCTCGCGTCTGCTGCTCGGCATCCGCCTTGCCAGCAAGGTCGCGCGCGGTGTCGCCCGCCATCTCGTGGGCTTCTTCGCGACCCTGCCACAGGAGCTGCGCCAGACCGTGACCTTCGACAACGGCACCGAGTTCGCCGGTCACCTGGCGCTGCACCGCCTCTCGATCGAGACCTTCTTCTGCGATCCCCACGCCCCCTGGCAGAAGGGCGGCATCGAGAACGCTATCGGCAGGATGCGCCGCTTTATTCCCCGCAAGACCGATCTCGTAACCCTCTCGACCGCCAGATTCCGCCAGTTCATCGCCGCCTACAACAACACCCCGCGCAAATGCCTTGACTACCGCACGCCTGCCGAGGCCTTTGCTCAAGTGTTGCACTTCGAATGTGAATCTACCTCCCGGCCTGCGCCGGGACGACGGCGGTGTGTGCGGCATCATCCGATCCACGTCGCGACCACCATCATGCCGATTGTCACGAGGCGTGATGCCGGTGCATCACCGCAGCACCACCCATGCCGGCGCGTGATCGCTCGCGCCATCCTCGCCGCGGATCTTCCTGTCGACGCCGGCTTTTGCCAGACGCGGGGCGAGGGCCGGGCTGAGCAGGAGATGATCGAGCCGCAGCCCTGCATCGCGCGGCCAGCGGTTTCGCTTGTAGTCCCAGAACGTGAACATCTGATCGTCCGGATGCAGGGTGCGGATCGCGTCGCACCAGCCTTGTTCGACCAGCGACGCAAAGGCCGCGCGGCTCTTCGGCTGGATCAGCGCATCCTTGTCCCATGACCGCGTCGGATAGATGTCGATCTCGGTTGGCGCGACGTTGTAGTCGCCGGCAAGCACCACCGGGACGTCCTCTTTGAGCAGCTTGGCGGCATGGGCGCGCAGTCGCTTGAACCAGGCGAGCTTGTAATCGAATTTCGGCCCGGGCTGCGGATTGCCGTTCGGCAGATAGAGGCTGGTGACGACGATGCCGCGCACCGCGGCTTCGATGTAGCGTGCTTCGTGATCGCCGGCATCGCCGGGCAGGGCGGTGCGGATCAGCACCGGCTCGGCATTGCGGGCAAGGATCGCGACGCCGTTCCATGTCTTCTGTCCACACCATACCGCGCCGTAGCCGGCCTTTTCGATCGCAGCCGCCGGAAATTCGCCGTCGCTGGCCTTCAGCTCCTGCAGGCTGACGATGTCGGGCTTGGCGGTCTTGAGCCAGCGCAACAGATTGGGCAGGCGGCGGTTGATGTTGTTGATGTTGAATGTCGCGATCTTCATGCGCACCGGCAATCGCGAACCTTGATCATGTCAGGTGGACGTCGCTGTTGGCTCGGCGGCCGGCAGTGGCGGCGGCGCAGCGGGCGCTGCTGTTGGCAAGGCTGGCGGCGCAGCGGGCGTGGCAGCCGGCTCGCTCGTCTCGGTGACCGCGTCGCTTCTCGCGGCGACGGCATCGCCGCCCTTGTAGACGCGCGCATAGCGGTGGCCGAGGCTCGTCAGCACCTCGTAGCCGATCGTGCCGAAATGGTGCGCGAGTTCGTCGACGGTGATGCCGTCGCCGAGCAGCGTCACCATGTGACCGCGCCGCGCGGCATTCTTGTCGAGGTCGGTGACATCGACCGCGATGAGGTCCATCGAGATGCGGCCCGCGATTGGGCAGCGCTTGCCGGCCACGATGACGTCGGCGCCGCGGGTGCCGTCATTGGAGCTGGCGGCACGGAAATAACCGTCGGCGTAACCGACCGCGATGATCGCAAGTTTCGTCGGCCGCCGCGCGGTCCAGGTGCCGCCATAGCCGACGCTCTCGCCGCGCTCGATATTACGGATCTGCACGATGCGCGCCTTGAGCTCGACCACCGGCTGCATGGGATTGTCGGCCTCCGGCGTCGGGTTGACGCCGTAGAGCGCACAGCCCGGCCGCACCATCTCGAACTGGAATTGCGCGCCGAGAAACACGCCGGAAGAATTCGCCAGCGAGGCCGGCACGCCGGTGAACAGGCTCGCGATCTCGCGGAAGCTCGCGAGCTGCTTGGCGTTGGCAGGATTGTTGAGCAATTCGGCGGAGGCGAGGTGGCTCATCACCAGCGTGATGCCGTGATCGCCGGCGTTGATGCGGGGGATGATGGCCTGCGCGTCCGCAAGCGTCAGGCCGAGCCGGTTCATGCCGGTGTCGATGTGAACAGCCGCGCCGCCGGTCCAGCCGCTGCGGCGGCAGAATACGTCCCATTCGGCGAGCTCGTTCAGATCGCCGATCACCGGACGGCAATTGATCTTGGCGTAGTGCTCGCCGGTGTTCTGGAAATAGCCGCCGAGCGAATACACCGTCGCCTCGGGAGCGGCCGCGCGCACCGCGGCGGCCTCCTCGAGGGTGGCGACGAAGAAGGTCCTGCAGCCTGCTTTGCTCAGCGCCCGTGACACCTGCTCGGCGCCGCAGCCATAGGCGTCGGCCTTGATCACCGCCGAGCATTCGGCCGGCACCGCCGTCTTCTCGAGCTTGCGCCAATTGGCGATGATCGCATCGAGATCGACGGTCAGGATACCGCTGGCGGTCGGGTGGGCCGCCAGCAAACTGGCCTCGGGTGTCAGCTGCGATTTCGCGTCAGTCACGATGTTCATGGCTCAGTTTTACGCGGGTGCCTTGCGTCGTTCAACCGAGTCCGGATCTCAGTGGCCGTGATCCGGAACCTGACCGTCGGGTGCGAGGTCGCCGAAGCGCGTGACGCTGGCCTCGAAGTGCAGATCGACGGTGCCGGTGGGGCCGTGGCGCTGCTTGCCGATGATGACTTCGGCCTTTCCGTGCGCAAGACTCATGTCGAGCTGCCACTTCTCGTGTTCAGGCGTGCCTGGGCGGGGCTCCTTCATCGCGAGGTAATATTCCTCGCGGTAAACGAACAGCACAACGTCGGCGTCCTGCTCGATCGATCCGGATTCGCGCAAGTCGGAGAGCTGCGGCCGTTTGTCGTCGCGGGATTCGACCTGGCGTGAAAGCTGGGACAGCGCGATCACGGGAACGTTGAGCTCCTTGGCGAGCGCTTTCAGGCTGGTGGTGATCTCCGTGATTTCCTGCACGCGGCTGTCGTTGGCGCGCTTGCTCGAGCCCGAGAGCAGCTGGATGTAGTCGATCACGAGCAGATCGAGGCCCTTCTGGCGCTTCAGCCGTCGCGCCCGCGCCATCAGCTGCGCGATCGACAGACCGCCGGTGGCGTCGACATAGAACGGCAGCGATTGCAGCTCGATCGAGACCTCTCGGATCTTCTCGAAATCGGCTTCCGAGATGCCGCCGCGCCGGATGTGGGAGGAGGGAACGCCGGTGCGCTCGGCCACGATACGCGTGGCGAGCTGGTCGGCCGACATTTCGCAGGAGAAGAAGCCGATCACGCCGCCATTGGCAGCCTTCGTGGTGCCGTCGGCCTGGAGTTCCGGAACGTAGGCTCGTGCGACATTGTAGGCGATGTTGGTCGCGAGCGAGGTCTTGCCCATGCCGGGACGGCCCGCGACGATGATGAGGTCGGAGTGCTGCAGGCCGCCCATCTTGGTGTCGAGGTCGCGCATGCCCGTCGAGATGCCCGACAGCTTTCCGTCGCGCTGGAAAGCCTTTGCCGCCAGATCGACGGCGATCGTCAGTGCCTGTGCGAAGCGCTGGAAGCCGCCGTCATAGCGGCCGGTTTCAGCAAGGCTGTAGAGCTGCCGCTCGGCATCCTCGATCTGGGCGCGCGGCGCGAAGTCGACCGGTGCGTCGTAGGCGACGTTGACCATGTCCTCGCCGATGCCGATCAGGTCGCGCCGCAACGACAGGTCGTAGACGGTGCGGCCATAATCCTGGGCGTTGATGATGGTGGTGGCCTCGGCGGCGAGCCGCGCCAGATATTGTCCGATGGTCATGCCGCCGACATCGGTATCGGCGGGCAGGAACGTCTTCAGCGTGACGGGCGTCGCGATCTTGCCCATCCGGATCAGGCTGCCGGCGGTCTCATAGATTTGCTGATGGATGGTTTCGAAGAAGTGCTTCGGCTCCAGGAAATCGGAGACCCGGTAGAAGGCGTTGTTGTTGACCAGGATCGCACCCAGCAGGCCCTGTTCCGCTTCGATGTTGTGCGGCGCACTTCGGTAGGCCGGGGATGCGGCGTCGGGCGCGAGCTTGTGGACGTTCGAATCAATCAAGGCCATGGACGAGCTTAGTCTTCTGATTTCGTCGTTACTGAGATTTTCGGCTGTGGGGCGGCGATGAAGCGCCAGCCCGGCACGAAGCGAAAGGACGGATGTTTCTTATGCACGATTCACACAACGCGAGGTGTGAATCCGAAACAGCCGGATGCATTCCGCTTGACTGGGGTTTTGTCCGAAACCGGGCGGGAGCCGGCCGATCAGCACGGTCTTGGCAAAAATTGGACGCAGCCTGAACCTTTTGCCAGGCGAGCGGACCCATGGAGAGGCGAGGCGGCTGTTGGCGTCGATTTCTCAGACCAGGATGAGGAAGGCCAGCGCGATCAATGCGGCCACCACGCCAGTGGCGATCAGGGCGTAGTCGGTCGCGATATCGCGCTGCGGGTCCAACATCGTCTGGTGTGTTTCTCGGGTCATTCCGGACCACTACGACAGCCCGGGACAGACCTCTGTGAAGTAGATCACATGCGCCGCACTTTCTTTGCGGCAGGTTCGCGGGAACGACCCGGCGGATTCCGGGTTGTCTTCGCTCAGGCAAGATACGGCGGCGATGGCTCGAGAGTTTCAAACTGTGCGATCAAGGCTTGGCCGGGCAGATGGCATGGACCGCCGCTGGCTGGTGGCGCTTGTCGATGCCATGGAGCAGGCGGCGCGTCCCGAAGTCCGCACTGTTCCCTGCGATGCCAGCTTGATTTCGGCCGCCGCGGCGCATCTGGCGCGTCCGGCGCCGACCTTTGGCCATTGCGGATCGGCCTATAGCCTGCGCAACTAGCAGCACCTGTTCCTTCGGGCCTATTCGCCGGCCAGTTGCAGCCGGGGCTTGGCCGCGCCGGCCTCCTTCAGCCGCAGGCGGGCTTCTTCGCCGCCGATATAGTCGCGCGTTATCGGGACGATGCCCTGGCGCTTGGTGAGCTGCAGCTGGAAGTTCATCATGTTCTGCACGCGGAACGACATCTCCGAGGCCGCCAGATAGAACTCCCACATCAGGGCGAAGCGCTCGTCGTAGAGCTGCACCGCCTCCTCGCGCCGCGCCATGAAGCGCTCTCGCCAGGCCTTCAGCGTCTCGGCATAGTGCAGGCGCAGAACCTCGATGTCGCAGACCAGCAGGCCCGCTCGCTCGATCGCCGGCAGCACCTCCGACAGGGCGGGGATGTAGCCGCCGGGGAAGATGTATTTCCGGATCCAGGGGCTGGTGACGTCGGGGCCGGTGGAGCGGCCGATCGAATGCAGCACCATGACACCGTCGTCGCTGAGCAGTTCGGCGCAGCGCGCGAAGAAGGTTTCATAGTAGGCGACCCCGACATGTTCGAACATGCCGACCGAGACGATGCGGTCGAACGGCCCGGGAATGTCGCGGTAGTCCTGCAGCAGGAAGCGCGCCGATTGCGCGAGGTTCCGCTCCGCCGCCCGGGCGTTGGAAATCTGCAACTGCTCGGTCGACAGCGTGATGCCGGTGAGGTCGGCGCCCGCGATCTCGGCGAGATAGAGCCCGAGGCCGCCCCAGCCGGAGCCGATGTCGAGCATGCGGTGCCCGGGCTTGATCAGGAGTTTTGCGGCGAGGTGACGCTTCTTGGCGAGTTGGGCATCGTCCAGCGTCGCGTCCGGCGTCTCGAAATAGGCGCAGCTGTATTGCTTGTCCGCGTCGAGGAAGAGGGAATAGAGGCGGCCGTCGAGATCGTAATGACGGGCGACGTTGCTTTTGGACCGGCCGCGTACATTGATCTGCTGGGCGCGGCGTCCGAGGAAGCGTACCCAGGCTTGCAGCCTGGCAAAGTTCGGCAGCATGGCTGCCTGACCCATCAGGACCGCGAGCACGTCGGCGATGGTGCCTTGCTCCACCACGAACGTGCCGTCCATGAAGGCTTCGCCGAGATAAAGTTCGGGATCGACCAGGATGCGGAGTTCCGCTCCTCGCGTCATGAAGCGCACGGCGACCGGTACGCCCGTGCCGTCACCGCAGGTGAACTGAGCGCCGCTTGCGGTCGTGAACGTGATCGAACCGCGGCGGATGAAGCGCCCCAAGAAGTATCGCAACAATCGGTCCATCGAAACACCAACGGAACGGCAAGCTGCACACCGACACCACCGGAGTTGATCACTCCAATGTGTCCCCAACCTCAAGATAGGCAGGGAATTAGATCGCGCTATTGCGTTGTGGTCAAAGCCGATATTCCAAAATGTGACAATTGCGTGGATGCGTCATGGCTGCGCTTCCATTCGCGCGATAATCGGCTAAAAGGTGACCGCCGCGGCCGATCCATCAGGCGCCGGCGGCGATTTTTCCGGAATCTGGAGACTTAAGGAATGTTGAGCCGAGCCCTCAGTCTGGCGACGGTGGCGCTTCTGACTGGCTGCCTGTCAGCCGTATCGGCGCAAGCGCAAAACCTCGAGGCCGGCAAGACCCCGTCCCAGCTTTTCGCGCAGACCTGCAACGCCTGCCACAAGAGCCCGCGCGGACTCCTGAAGTCCGTGACGCCGGGCTCGTTGCCGGGATTCCTGCGCCAGCACTACACGACGTCCAGCGACATGGCCGGCGTGCTTGCGTCCTATCTGATTTCGAACGGCGCCAACGACCCGCGCTACCAGGCCAAGGATCAACCCAAGGGCGCCAAGGGCCGGGAAGGCAGGCAGGAGGCCAACCAGTCTCCGGAACAGCCGTCCGAGCGTCCAGCCCGGCGACGGCACCAGGATGCAGCGCCGCAGGAAGGTGCCAAGGAAGGGGCCAAGCCTGACACCGACGGTTTGAATCCCGAAGGACGTCCAGTTCACCGCGGCAAGCGGATGGCCCGCCCGAGCGAGGCGCCGGAGGGCGCGAAGCCGGACGACGGCCAGACGCCGCAGGCCTTGGGCGAGGGCAAGCCGTCGCGTCAGAAGCACGGCCGTCGCGGCAAGCCCGTCGAGGAGCCGAAGTCCGAGGAGACACCCAAGGGCGTGGCGACCAGCGACGATTCCAAGACATCCACCAGGCATGATGACAAGGGTGAAGCCGAGAAGACGGCGAAGCCTGCCGCCGAGCCCGACACGGCAAAGGTCGACGCGCCGAAGAGCAATGGCGGCGGTGAACCGCCTGCCGTGCGATCCGATCCGGTTCCGCAGGTCACACCGGCACCTGCGGCGGCTGCGCCTGCCGCATCCGAGCCGGCCGCAGCCGCATCCCCCGCTCCGGCGCCAGCCGCGCCGCCGGTGACTGCGACGGCGCCGCCGCCACCTCCGCCCACGACGCCAGGCTCCGGCCCGCCGGAAGCCCCGACCTCGAAGTAATCGCCAACGCCGGGCCCCAAGGTCCGGCGTATTCGATTGACCATCATTAGAGCAATACTCTAGAGTGTTAATCTAGTCAGGAGAGGACGACTTGAGCACGGCACGCGAAGATCTGCTGGCGGCAGGACTGGCGGTGTTCGACCGCGACGGGTTTGAGGGCGCGACGGTGGCCGAAATCCGCTCCCGCGCGCGCGCGTCCAACGGCAGCTTCTTCCACTTCTTCACCTCGAAGAAGGAGCTCGCAGGCACCCTGTTCCTGGAAATCCTGCAGGCCTATCACGCCGCCATCATCAGCTCGGTCGACGCCAGCTGCGGGGCGGGCGAGGGCGTTGCGCGGCTGATCCGGGCCCATCTCGATTGGGTCGTGACCAGCCGGCGCGAGGCGCGCTACCTCTTCGAGATTTCGCGCAGCGAATGGGGCGAGGACGTGCGCGATGTCCAGCGCGCGCAGAACGCGCGGCTTGCCGAAGGCATCGAGCGCTGGCGGGCGCCGCTGGTTGCAGGCGGCGAGCTTCTGCCGATGACGCCGGTGATGTTCGTCAGCCAGCTCATCGGTCCGGCGCAGATCTTCTGCCGTGCCTTTCTGTCGGGCCGCCATACCGGCGATCCGCGCGAACAGATCGAGACGCTGATCGCCTGCGCGATCCGCGCAGTGGTGGCGTCGGGTGCGCCGGAGCGAACAGGAGGGACTTCATGAGCGAGACCGATCCCGACTTTGCACCGATCGCGACGCGAATTCGCGACAATGTCGGCCGGCAGGGCTTCATGGGTCTTGTCGGTGCCGAACTGGCCGAGCTGTCGCGCGGCACCTGCACCATCGCCGTGGAGCGCCGGCCGGAGCTGCTTCAGCAGCATGGCTTCTTCCATGGCGGCGTTACCGCCTTCCTGGTCGACAACGCCACGACGATCGCGGCCGCGACCTCGCGCGGCCAGGCGGCGCTGACGGCCGAATACAAGCTCAACCTGTTGTCGCCAGCGTCGGGCGATCGTCTGATCTGCCGGGCGCGCGTGATCAAGCCGGGACGTCAGGTCGCCGTCGTTGCAGCCGACGTGTTCTGCGTGATCGACGGCAAGGAGAAGCACACCGCGACCGCATTGGCCTCGATCGCCATGCTCGACGACAAGACGGCGGCACGAATCCAAAGCCCGGCCTGATCGAGGCCGGGCTTCGTAGCGTTTAGTCGGTTGGACGATGGCGAGAAGCTTACTTCTCTTCGGCGGCCGGAGCCGGCGCGGCTTCCTCGTCGTGCTGGGCTTCCGGATCGAAGAACTCGCCGGCGGCGGCGAGCGCCTCGGCAGCCGCGTCCTGGTCTTCCTGGCGGGTCGAGATGTCCTCGCCGCGCTTGATCCGCTCGGCCTCTTCAGCGGAGCGAGCGACCGTCACGGTGACGCTGGTCTCGACCTCGGGGTGGACGGCGATCGTCACCTTCTGCGCGCCGATTACCTTGATCGGCGAGTCGAGCCAGACCTGCGGGCGCGAAACCGTCACGCCGTCGGTCGCCAGCGCGACGACGATGTCGCGCACCGTGACCGAGCCGAACAGCTGGCCGGCTTCGGAAGCCTGGCGGATCACGATGATGTTCTTGCCTTCGATCTTCTCGGCGACCTTGGACGCTTCGCCCTTTGCCTTGAGGTTGCGGGCTTCGAGCTCGGCCTTCATGCCGTCATACTTGGCCCGGTTGTCGGCGGTGGCGCGCAGCGCCTTGCCGCGCTTGAGCAGGAAATTGCGGGCGTAGCCGTCGCGAACCTTCACGACTTCGCCCATCTGGCCGAGCTTGTTGACGCGTTCCAGCAAGATGACTTCCATATTCGTTCTCCTTTAGATGCTAAGTACGGGTTTAAGCGGTTGGATCGAATCTCAAGCCGCGGGCAAAGGCGGCGGTCTTGTCTGCAGATAGCGCTGGCGCAGCCCGAACACGGCGTCGGCGATGCCGAGCGCGAACATCGCCACGATCGGCCAGCCGAACATGACGACGACCGCATAGATGCCACCGAGCCAGAAGCCGCGATTGGTGAGCGACAGCGTCAAGGTGTGCAGAACGGCGAAGCCGACGAGCGCATAGGCGATTACGAGTGCCGCAGTGATGATCTGCGCCAGCAGCGCAAGCATGCCGCCGATGAAGCTGACGCCGACCGCCGCCAGCAGCGCGACCAGCGTCACGGCCGGAAGCGCCGTGGTGCGGAAATCCGGCCACGGCCGATTCAACCGCCCCGAGGTTTGCGCAATCTTGCCGGCGAGCCACAGGCTCAGCGTCAGCGTGACCATCGCGAGGATCGTTGCAGCGAGGGGCGCGAGGATCACCAGCACGTCGACCAATCGTTCGATCTCACCGCTGGGCAACCCTTCGCCGGTGCCGAGCACCTTAAGCAGGCCGCGCCGCAAAGCACCGGTGACTGTGTCGGCATCCGAGCCGAGCGTGAGCAGCGCTGCGGTCGTGGTGATGATGGCGAAGGCTGCGATCCAGAGCAGGATACGGCCGACGGGGTACCATTCGAGCGCTGGCGGCTGCTGGGTGGCGCTGTCGCCGGCGGAGCTCTCGATCGGCCGTCCGAGCAGCGCAAGGTGGCCGAGCCACCAGCCGGGCACGGCGACGATCATGGCAAACGCGATGCAATAGGGAAGTCCGAAGATCGCGCCGAGAACGGATGCAGCAGCGACGCCGCCGATGGCCGCGGCAAGCGGTCCCCAAGCGAGTGCCGACACCATCAGCGGCAGCGGTGCGAGATAGAACAGGACGAGCGAGATCATCGCGCCCGAGATGATCGAGGCGAACATCAGGGCCGACGCGGCGCCGGCGATCAGGGCAATGAGTCCAAATGCCATCATCAGCTGTCCCGCTCCCTTCGAGCGGTTAGAGGCGTCGTTTGCCCCAACTATCGGCGACCGGACGACCCGGAAGCCTTATGAGAATGAGCGGCCGGCGACGTAAGCCGCCGGCCGGAAACGATTACCTGATGACGTAGGGCAGCAGGCCCAGGAAGCGCGCGCGCTTGATGGCGCGGGCGAGTTCACGCTGCTTCTTTGCGGACACCGCGGTGATGCGGCTCGGCACGATCTTGCCGCGCTCGGAGACGTAACGCATCAGCAGCTTGGAGTCCTTGTAGTCGATCTTCGGCGCATTGGCGCCCGTGAACGGGCAGCTCTTGCGACGACGGAAAAACGGGCGACGTGCACCAGCTTCAGCCATTGTTCTTACTCCCCATCCGTGGTTTCAGCTTCGTCGCGCGGACGGCGCGGACCGCGATCGCCGCGGAAGCCGCCGCCCTCGCGGTCACCCCGGAAGCCGCCTTCGCGCTCGCCGCGGAAGCCGCCGCCACGATCGTCACGCTCGCGATCACGGTCGGCCTTGCGCATCATCGCGGACGGGCCTTCCTCGAGCTCCTCGACGCGGACGCTGAGATAGCGGATCACGTCTTCGCTGATGCGCTCCTGGCGCTCGATCTCGGCGATCGCCGCGGACGGCGCGTCGATGTTGAGCAGCACGAAGTGCGCCTTGCGGTTCTTGTTCATGCGGTAGGTGAGGGAGCGTACGCCCCAATTCTCGGTCTTGGTGATCTTGCCGCCGAGGCCTTCGACGATGCCGGTCATCTGCGCCGTCAGCTCTTCGACCTGCTGCGGGCTCGCGTCCTGGCGCGCAAGAAAAACATGCTCGTAAAGAGGCATGGAAGTCCTTTCCTCATGTTGGCGCATCGCCCGGCGTCAAGCCCTTAGGAGACCTTCGGAAAGGACTCTGGGATGAAGCTCAGAAGGCGGAAACACGGGACGACGGGCCGACTGGCCCTGCCACACCAAAATCACGAATGATTTGCTGAGACCGTCCGTTCAGCTCCCGGCCGGAGCCCACGAATGCCGCGCTTATACGGATTTTGGGTACGAAAGCAAGGGTTCTCGGCCTCCGGATGCGCGAGGCGTCGTAGCCCTCCGGGCCGTTTGACGCAACCTCGGGCGTTTTCCCGTTGATTTCTTTGTTTGTATGTCATACAAATATCTTGGGAGGACGAGATATGGGTTCGGAGACCGCCAGCGGCATGTCTGCGCCCGATCCGAAGCACGCGGTTCGCGCGACGCGGTCGGCGGGGCGCAAGATGCGCTCGCTGCTGCTCGATGCCGCCAGCCGCCTGTTCAAGGAGCGCGGGCTCTCGGGCACATCGATCACCGACATCGCGGCCGCCGCGGACGCGTTCCCGAGCCAGATCACCTATTACTTCCGCACCAAGGAGGCGCTGTTCGTCGAGTGCGCCTGCCGCGATCTGCTGTATCTGGCGCGGGCGACCGAGCAGGCCGCCCTGAATGCGCACACCCCGCGGGACTACACCCACGCTTTGGCCGAGACCGTGACCGCGACCGACACGGTCGCCTTCTTCGCGGAGGCCTTGACCCTCACGCGACGCCGGCAGGACCTTGCGCCGCTGGTCGAGCGGACCATCGAGCGCCTGCACGGCGAAGGCGCGCGCGCCTATGCCAGCCAGGTGGCGCGGCACGGCTGGCGCTCCCTGCGTGCGCCCGACGAAAGCTCGCGGCGGTTCTGGGCCGTCGCCATCGGCGTCATTCTCGAAGGCTATGCCATGGGCCGCGGCTCCGAGGAAATGTGCCGCGAATTGCTGCGCGCGCTCGGCGAGCAGGCGACATCAACTTCAACGTCGGCCAATGACGGGACGCGTCTGCGGCTGGTCGGCGATCACAGCACTTCATCCTCAACGGACGGGGAGACAAGCACATGACCGCGCTTCGCATGCGAGCCCGTGATTTCCTCACCGAGGACGAACTGGTCGCGGTGCGCGAGCGCACCACGTGGAAGGGCGCAGCCCTGATCGCGCACGCCTGGGCGCTGATATCAGGAGCGATCGCCTTGGTCGCGTGGTGGCCCAATCCGATCACCTACGTCCTGGCCGTCGCCATCATCGGCTCGCGCCAGCTCGGCCTTGCGATCCTGATGCATGACGGTGCTCATGGCTGCCTGTCCGCCGATGAGAAGACCAATCTGGCGCTGAGCCAGTGGTTCTGCGCCTATCCGCTGTTTGCGGAGACGCGCAGCTACCGGCGCTATCACCTGCAGCATCATGCGCGCACTCAGCAGGAGGACGATCCCGATCTCGTGCTGTCGGCGCCGTTTCCGATCACCAGGCTGAGCTATCGCCGCAAGTTCTTTCGCGACATCACCGGCCAGACCGGCTACCAGCAGCGGAAGGCGCAACTGCTCAACGCGCTTGGGCCAAAGGAGTGGCCGTTGTCGCGGCGCGCCGCCAACTTCTGGCAGAAGCTCGGGCCGCAATGCGTCACCAATGCGCTGCTGTTCGCGGGCCTCGCCGCCGCTGGCGTGTGGTGGGCCTATCCTCTGCTATGGCTGGTGCCGCTCCTGACCTGGATGATGGTCATCACCCGCATTCGCAACATCGCAGAGCACGCCGTCGTCCCCGACAGCAGCGATCCCCTGCGCAACACCCGCACCACACATGCCAATTTCCTCGAGCGCCTGTTCATCGCGCCGTACTACGTGAACTATCACCTCGAGCATCATCTCTTGTTCTACGTGCCCTGCTACAATCTGCCGAAGGTGCATCGCCTCCTGAGTGCGAGCCGGTACGCCGGCCGCATGGAAGTGCAGCCGAACTACGCGGCGGTGCTGCGGCTGGCGACGGCCAAGCCCGCCAGCGAGGATCGTCCGGGGCAGCTGGTCAACAGCGCACGCCGGGCGAGGGCTGGCGCCGAAGTTAACGCCGACCAGAATGCCGGCGGGTTCTAGCCTGGAGCCGGACCGGCATCCCCAGGGTTCCTCCGGCGCGGCTTGACAGCACCGCCTCCATCAGTGTCTTACGGCCCGGTCCGGGGCCGGTTGCAAGGCTTGGTTGTCAAGGCTTGGTTGCCAAGGCCTTATTGCCAAGGCTTGGTTGCAAGGGATTGGCCCGGACCCGCTGTGGCGCGTTTTGCGCGACGCGGATACCGTTTTCCCCTGCGGCGGGCGTAAAGCGCCTGCGCGGAGATCACGCTCAACAAGGTAGGGAGCGCCGATGACGGCTGCATTCACATTTCCTGGGCAGGGTTCCCAGGCCGTCGGCATGGGCAAGGCCCTGGCCGACGCCTTTCCGGTGGCGCGCGCCGTGTTCGACGAGGTCGATGCCGCGCTTGGCGAGAAGCTGACGGCCACCATCTGGGAGGGGCCCGGCGAAACCCTCCAGCTCACCGAGAACGCCCAGCCGGCGCTGATGGCGGTGTCGATCGCCACATTGCGCGTGCTCGAGGGCGAAGCCGGCTTTTCGGTCGGCCGCAACGCGGCCTTCGTTGCCGGGCACTCGCTCGGCGAGTATTCGGCGCTGGCCGCCGCCGGAAGCCTCTCCGTCAGCGACACCGCGCGTCTGCTTCGCACGCGCGGTCTCGCAATGCAAAAGGCCGTCCCGGTCGGCGCCGGCGCGATGGCTGCACTGCTCGGTCTCGACTATGAAGCCGCCATGGAGGTCGCGGGCGAGGCGGCGCAGGGGCAGGTCTGCCAGGCCGCCAACGACAATGGCGGCGGGCAGGTGGTGGTCTCGGGCGACAAGGCCGCGGTCGATCGCGCCGTGGAGATCGCCAAGGCCAAGGGTGCCAAGCGCGCGATGCTGCTGCCGGTGTCCGCGCCGTTCCATTGCAAGCTGATGCAGCCGGCTGCCGATGCGATGGCAGAGGCGCTGTCGGGCGTGACCATCAAGGCGCCCGCGGCGCCGCTCGTCAGCAACGTGCTGGCGAGCGCCATCACCGATCCCGACGAGATCCGCCGCCGCCTGGTCGAGCAGGTCACCGGCACGGTGCGCTGGCGCGAGTCGGTCGCTTACATGGCCGGGCAGGGCGTCACCCGCTTCTTCGAGATCGGCGCCGGCAAGGTGCTGACAGGTCTCGTCAAGCGCATCGCGGACGGTGCCGTGGGCGTTGCGGTCGGCGGTCCGAACGATATTGCCGCCGCCAAGGATGCGCTCGCAGCTTCGGCTTGAAGCAGCCGGAAGGAGAATTCGATGTTCGATCTGACTGGCCGAAAGGCGCTCGTCACCGGCGCGACCGGCGGCATCGGCGGCGCGATCGCGCAGGCGCTGCACGCGCAGGGCGCCACCGTCGCGATATCGGGGACGCGGAAGGACGTGCTGGACGAGCTTGCGGGCAAGCTCGGCGAGCGCGCCCACGTGCTGCCCTGCAATCTTTCCAAGGCCGACGAGGTCGAGGCGCTGGTGCCGGCTGCGGAAGCTGCGATGGGCCAGGTCGACATTCTCGTCGCCAACGCGGGCATCACGCGCGACAACCTCTTCGTGCAACTCCGTGACGAGGACTGGGACGAGGTCATCAATGTCAATCTGACCGCGACCTTCCGCCTGGCGCGCGCCGCGACCAAGCTGATGATGCGCAAGCGCTTCGGCCGCATCATCGCCATCACCTCGGTGGTCGGTGTCACCGGCAATCCGGGGCAGGGCAATTATACTGCGTCGAAGGCAGGCCTGATCGGCATGATCAAGACGCTGGGTGCCGAATACGCCAAGCGTGGCGTCACCGCGAACTGCATCGCGCCCGGCTTCATCAAGACGCCGATGACGGATGCGCTCAACGACAAGCAGCGCGAATCCATCCTGGCGAAGGTTCCTGCGGCTCGGCTCGGAACGCCCGAGGATATCGCTGCTGCGGCGGTCTATCTGGCCTCGAACGAGGCCGCCTACGTCACCGGACAGACGATCCACGTCAACGGCGGGATGGCTATGATTTGAGCTACTGGCCGGCTCTCGCAATGCGGCGAAAAGCCGTTTTCGGGAGCCGGTTCAGGCGTGTAGTCAAGGCTTTGGAAGTATGGTAGCTGAAGCCCCCGTGGATGGGCAAAGAACGCCATTGCAGGTTTTTGAAACCCTGTATATTGGCGAGGCGACGCCTGCCGTTCGCCGGGGCTTTAGTCGGCTACGACCGGGCCGAATCAAGACTATGCGCGACTGAGTAATCGAGACGACCACGATGGCTCGTATCGTCTTGGGGTCGGGTCCAATGGAACAACGAGGTTGAACGATGAGTGACATTGGCGAGCGGGTTAAGAAGATCGTGGTCGAACACCTTGGTGTTGAGCCCGAGAAGGTTGTCGACAACGCGAGCTTCATCGACGACCTCGGCGCCGACAGTCTGGATACCGTCGAGCTGGTGATGGCGTTTGAAGAGGAATTCGGTTGCGAGATTCCGGACGACGCTGCGGAAACGATTCTCACCGTCGGCGACGCCACGAAGTTTCTCGAGAAGAACGCGAAGAGCTGACGCCGATCGCGAAGTTGACGGGGCCGGACGGACCGTGATCGAGCGGTCCCCCGGCTTCTTATTATCAGCCGCGCATTGCTGGCCGGAGACGTGGAAATGAGACGAGTTGTCGTCACGGGGCTGGGCATGCTTACACCGCTCGGCTGCGGCGTTGACGCAACTTGGGCGCGCATCCTCGCCGGAGACAGCGGCGGCAAGAAGATCGACACGTTCGACGTGTCCGACCTGCCGAGCCAGGTCGCCTGCTACATTCCGCGCGGCGACGGCACTGGCGGCAGCTTCAATCCCGACAAGTGGATGGAGCCGAAGGACCAGCGCAAGGTCGACGACTTCATCATCTATGCGATGTGCGCGGCCAAGCAGGCGCTGGACGATGCCGACTGGCATCCGAAGTCGGAAGAGGACAAGTGCGCGACCGGCACCATGATCGGGTCCGGCATCGGCGGTCTCAACGGCATCGCCGAAACCGCCATCCTCCTGAAGGAGCGCGGACCGCGCCGGGTGTCGCCGTTCTTCATTCCGGGCCGCCTGATCAATCTCGCCTCTGGCTACGTCTCGATCGCGCACGGGCTGAAGGGGCCGAACCATGCCGTGGTCACGGCCTGCTCGACCGGCGCGCATGCGGTCGGCGATGCTGCCCGCCTGATCGCACTCGGCGATGCCGATGTGATGGTCGCGGGCGGCGCCGAGTCGCCGATCAGCCGCATCGGCATTGCCGGCTTCAACGCGGCGCGCGCGCTCTCGACCGGTTTCAACGAAACGCCCGAGAAGGCCTCGCGTCCCTACGACAAGGACCGCGATGGTTTCGTGATGGGCGAGGGCGCCGGCGTCCTCGTGCTGGAAGAGCTCGATCACGCCAGGCGCCGCGGCGCCAGGATCTACGCCGAGGTGATCGGCTATGGCCTCTCGGGCGACGCCTATCACATCACCTCGCCGTCGCCCGACGGCGATGGCGGCTTCCGCAGCATGTTGGCGGCGCTGAAGCGCGCGGGCCTCACGCCGTCCGATCTCGACTACATCAACGCGCACGGCACTTCGACGCCGCTCGGCGACGAGATCGAGCTCGGTGCGGTCGAGCGTCTGCTCGGCAATGCCGCTTCCAAAGTTGCGATGTCCTCGACCAAGTCGTCGACCGGCCATCTCCTCGGCGCGGCCGGTGCGATCGAAGCGATCTTCGCGATTCTCGCGATTCGCGATAACGTCGTGCCGCCAACGATCAACCTCGACAACCCGTCGGTGCAAACGGCGATCGATCTCGTGCCGCATACGTCGCGCAAGCGTGACGTCAATGTGGCGCTGTCCAATTCCTTCGGTTTCGGCGGCACAAACGCTTCCGTGATCGTGCAGCGCGTGACCAATTAGTAGGTCTTTAGAACTAGTCCACCGTTTTGCCGTATTCCGCGGTGACTCCTAATAGCGGGCGTATGCTATTGGCAGGGCAGGGGTTTGTCCGGCCACGATTCAACCGGCAGGATATTGGTTTGCATCGATGAGTGAGAGGCCGCCCATTTCACCGAGGAGTCCACGCGCCGCGCTGGAGCCCGAACAGCTTCCGCCGCCGCCCAAGCGCTCGGATCGCGCCCGCAATCCCTTCGTGATCGTCGGCAATGCCATCTTCACCATCCTGATCATCCTGATGATCGGCGCCGGAGCGACGTACTACTACGGCAAGCAGGCACTGGAATTGCCGGGACCGCTGCAGGAGGACAAGATCGTCAACATCCCGCAGCGCGCGGGCAAGCGTGACATCGCCGAGGTGCTCTCGCGTGAGGGCGTGATCAACGTCAATCCGTGGGTCTTCATCGGCGGCGTGTTCGCGTTGAAGGCGAGCTCGGACCTCAAGCCGGGTGAGTATTCGTTCCAGAAGAACGCGTCGCTGCGCGACGTCATCGCCACCATCGTCGAGGGCAAGGTGGTGCAGCATGCCGTCACGATTCCGGAAGGTCTTACCTCCGAGCAGATCGTGGCGCGGCTCTCCGACAACGACATCTTCACCGGCAGCGTGCGTGAGCTGCCGCGCGAAGGCACGCTGTTGCCGGAGACCTACAAGTTCCCGCGCGGCACACCGCGCGAGCAGGTGGTCCAGCGCATGCAGCAGGCGCACAAGCGCGTGCTGGCCGAGATCTGGGAGCGCCGCAATACCGACACGCCGCTGAAATCGCCGGAGCAGCTGGTCACGCTGGCGTCCATCGTCGAAAAGGAAACCGGCAAGCCCGACGAGCGCAGCCGGGTCGCCGCGGTGTTCGTCAACCGATTGAAGCAGAGGATCAAGCTGCAGTCCGATCCGACGATCATCTACGGCCTCGTCGGCGGCAAGGGCACGCTGGGCCGGCCGATCAAGCGCAGCGAGATCACGCAGCCCTCGCCCTACAACACCTATGTGATCGAGGGCCTGCCGCCGGGTCCGATCTCCAATCCGGGCCGGGCCTCGCTCGAGGCCGCCGCCAATCCGGCCCGCACCCGCGACCTCTATTTCGTCGCGGACGGCACCGGCGGGCATGCCTTCACCGAGACCTACGACGCGCATCAGAAGAACGTCGCGAAGCTCCGCGCGATGGAGAAGCAGATCCAGAACGACACGGTCGAGCCCGCGGATGATCCGGCGCCCGCCGCCGCGGCGCCCGGCGCCGACACCAATCCCACGGCGACGACGCCGAAGCCCACCAATCAAAAGAAGCCGCCGCGCGGTCGGCAGGGCGCAGCCCAGCAGACCAATTCGCCGCCGGTGGTGCAGCGCTAAAGCGCGATCGTCATCGAGCTTTAGCTTCTTGTTTGAGCATGATCTTTCGGAAAACCGCCACACACTTTTCCGGATCATGCTGTAGCTCTGCGTTTCCGGCGGTGGAACGTAATTCCACTTTCACGGAATCCGTTTTAAGGTCGCGCCGGCTCCCCACGAGTTCTCGCAGGCTCCGGGTGAGTCCCATATCCTTCTGTTGGAGAGTTTCACGCGATGGCGCTGTCGAGCATGACTGGCTTTGCCCGAAGCCATGGCGCAAGCGGTCCCTATACGTTCGAGTGGGAGCTGAAATCGGTCAATGCCAAGGGCTTTGACCTGCGGTTGCGGCTTCCGCCGGGCTGGGACAAACTGGAAGCGCATGCCAAGAAGCACGCCGGCGAGCTTCTGTCGCGCGGAACGGTCTACGCCAATCTCAACGTCAAGCGCACCAATGCGGCCGCCACGGTCCGCATCAACGAGGACGTGCTTGCCGCCGTGGTGAAGGTCGCCGGCACGCTCGCGCAGCGGATCGACGCGGTGGCACCGAGCATCGACGGACTGCTCGGCATCAAGGGCGTCATCGAGGTGGTCGAGCCCGAGAGCAACGAGGACGAGGACAAGGCGGCGCGCGAGGCGGCGGCGATGGCCTTCGAGCAGGCGCTCGGCAGCCTTGTCGAGATGCGCCGCCGCGAGGGCGATGCGCTGGGGCAGATCCTGATGCAGCGGATGGACGAGATCGAGCGGCTTGCCAAGCGTGCCGAGACCGCTCCCGGCCGCAAGCCCGAGGCGATCAAGGCCAGGCTCGCCGAGCAGATCGCAACCCTGCTCGACACCTCTGATCGGTTCGATTCCGACCGCCTGATGCAGGAGGCGATCCTGATCGCCACCAAGGCCGACATCCGCGAGGAGCTCGACCGCATCGCTTCCCACATCGCACAGGCGCGCGAGTTGATCGGCAAGGGCGGCCCGATCGGACGCAAGCTCGATTTTCTCGCGCAGGAATTTCACCGCGAGGTCAACACCTGCTGCTCGAAGTCGAACGACATCGAGCTGACCAACACGGGGCTGGCCATGAAGAACGTGGTCGAGCAGTTCCGCGAGCAGGTCCAGAATCTGGAGTGATCGATGACGACGGGCGGTCACGGAACTGACGGTGTCGAGCGGCGCGGATTGATGTTCGTGCTGTCCTCGCCCTCGGGCGCGGGCAAGACGACACTGTCACGCATGCTGCTGGAGCGCGAGCCGGGCCTGAAGATGTCGGTGTCGGCGACCACGCGGCCGATGCGGCCGGGCGAGGTCGCGGGCCGCGACTACTTCTTCGTCGACAAGAAGAAGTTCGAGAAGATGGTCGAGCACGGTGAACTACTGGAATGGGCGACCGTGTTCGACAACAGCTACGGCACGCCGCGCGCGCCGGTCGAAGCGGCGCTGTCGGCCGGGCAGGACGTGCTGTTCGACATCGACTGGCAAGGCACTCAGCAGCTCCACCAGAAAGCCAGCGCCGATGTGGTGCGGGTGTTCATCCTGCCGCCGTCGGCCGCCGATCTCGAGAGGCGGCTGCATACCCGGGCGCAGGATTCGGAAGAGGTCATCCGCGGACGCATGAGCCGCGCAAGTCACGAAATGAGCCACTGGGCCGAGTACGACTACATCGTGATCAACCACGACATCGACGAGGCCTTCGCCGAGGTGCAGTCGATCCTGAAGGCCGAGCGCCTCAAGCGCGAGCGGCGGATCGGCCTCACCGAATTCGTGCGCGGCCTGCAGCGTCAGCTCGAGAAGTAGCGCGTTGCGGACGTGATGCGACCGCATCACGTCCGTTAGCATTTTTTCCTAAGCGGACCTTAATTCGTCGCGCTGCGCGCAAGCCGCTGCAGCATTGCGGCGATCTGCTTGTTGTCTTGCTCCCTTTGATCCCGATCACGCGTAGTCTCGCGACGTGGTGCTGGCTTCTCGGCGCGGCGTGGAGCGGGCGTCTCCGCACGGCGCGGAACGGGTGTCTCGGCGCGGCGCGGCGCAGCCTCGGACAGCCGCAGCGGACGGTCCCGGCTGACAACTGCCATCGGGGGCGCCGGCTCGGTGTGCAGCGAATCCCATGGCGCCTGCCACTCATCCTTGGTCTCGTAAGGCGGCGTACGCGTGCGGGTCAGCCGGAACACCAGCGTGCTGACCAGGCCGGCCAGCGCCAGGGCTCCAACCATCACGATCAGCAGCATCTGTGTCGACGACGGTGACTTCTCCACGGATGCCTCGGCCGAGGCGGGCGCGGCAGGCGCCGGCGCGGCCGCTTGTTGCGGTGTCGCATCTGCTTGCGCGGCCACGGTCGGCTGATCCGCGGCGCGCCGGGTTCCGTTGGTTCCGGCCATGCTCGATGCATCCAGCCATCGGGCGTTCACGTCGGACGACTGCGCGTTGGTACCGGCGGGCGTGGCTGCCGGGTCGGGCGTCGCTGCCGTCCCGCCGGCCTGGCCGGCGTCGGCGCTTGGCGCAGGTACGGCTGCGACCTGCGGCGAGGGCCATTCGGCATGGGCATCAGCGACTGATTTGCGGATCGCCGGCTGCTGCGGCGCGGGCTGGCTCTGCGGCGTCGGCTGGCTCTGTGGCGGCATCGCGTCGGCCGTTGTGGTATCGGGCGCGGCTGCCGCTGGCGGTTGCTGCGTGCTCGTGGTCGCCGTCTTGGCGGCCTTGTTCTTGGCCTCGCCGAGATACCAGCACTTCTTCTTGCTGCGATCGAGATGGTAGAACCAGTGGCTGCCCGCAGGCGCGGTTCCCTTGGGCGCGGACAGACAGGTGTCCGCGGTGTTGGTGCTATTGGCCGTATTGGCGGCGGTCTGGGCCATGGCGCTGCAACTGGCGCCGGCCAGGATGCTGGCGGCAAGCGCCGCAGCGAATTTCGCTGAACGATTTGACATACGCGTCCCCGGTATCTCTTTTTTTACGCAAACGCTGGAGATCTTAATCTCGGCAAAGAGTTGGGTCGCAATGCGCCGCAAATCCGGAACGGGTAGGGCTTAATTGGGGCTCGCGGCGTGCCGCAATTGCGGCGGGCCCGAGGCCGCGGAACATGAACCGAACGATGGCTTGGTTCGACTGTCAGGTTCCGTCGGAGCGGCTGTGTCCCGCCGGCGGTAGCAGCACCGACGGGACGTCATGTCTCAGCATGATCTTTCGGAAAGCCGCGTCACACTGTTCCGGATCATACTCTAGTTCTTCAGCACGATGCGGCCGACGACCTTGCCGGCACGCAGCTCGTCGATCCATTTCTGGACGTCGCCCATCGGCTCCTCGCGCATCGGCGTCGGCTTGATCTTGCCGGCGCGTGCGAGAGCCATCAGCTCGTGGGCTTCGGCGAGCGTGCCCACCATGAATCCCTCGATGGTCATGCGCTTGTAGACCCATTGCACCATCGGCAGCGTGAACTGGCCGCCCATCAGGCCGGAGACCACGATCTTGCCGCCGCGCGCGGCGACCGCGACCGCGAACGCCATCGACTTCTCGTTGCCGGCGAAATCCACGATCTCGTCGAACCCGCCCTCGGTCTCCTTGAGGATGCGCTTGATGACATCGGGCTCGGCCGGGTCATAGGCAAAGGCCGCGCCGTTCTTGAGCGCGGTCTCGCGCGCGGCCGGAGAGAGGTCGGCGACCGTGATCGGCTGCTTGAACATCGCCTGCGCGAACGACAGGCCCATCATGCCGACGCCGCCGAGGCCGATCAGCAAGAGGTTGCGCTGGCGCGGACGGTCGACCAGGCGCTTGAGCGCGCCGTAGGCGGTGACGCCGGAGCACATCAAGGTCGCGGCCTGGTTGACGGGAAGGGGATCGTAGTCGAGCAGATATTTCGCGTCGGGCACCAGCACGTGGGTGGCGAAGCCGCCGTCGATGGAGACGCCGAGGAAGCGCTGCTTGACGCAGAGGTTCTCGTCGCCGTTCTGGCAATCGCGGCACTGGCCGCAGCCGATCCACGGGAAGACGGCTTTCCTGGCACCGACGAGGCTGGCCGCGACGTCCGGGCCGACTTCGTCGACGACGCCGGCGATCTCGTGGCCGAGCGTGAAGGGCAGCGTCATGCCGCGCGTGGTGTCGAGCTTCTTGCCGCCGCCGAGATCGGCATAGCCGTCCTGGATGTGCAGGTCGGAATGGCAGAGGCCGCAGCGCTCGATGCGCACCAGCACCTCGCGGCCCTGCGGCTTGGGCGTGTCCACGATGGTCTCGCACAGCGGCGCATCGAACTTGACCAGGGATTGCCGAACCATACGCGCCATTACGTTTTCTCCTGTTGTTCTATTTTGTGGCCCGTATATCGGCCAATTCGCGCGCCATGGCAACAAAGCCCGGAATCGGAACGGTCTCGGCGCGCCGCGTCGCATCGACGCCGGCTGCGCTCGCAAGCCGCGCGGGATCGACGCCGAGCGACTTCAGGCTTTGCCGCAGCATCTTGCGGCGCTGGCCGAAGGCGGCGGCGGCGACCTGCTCGAGCATGCGGCGGTCGCACGGCTCGGGCGCGGCGCGCGGTATCAATCGTACGACCGAGGAGGTGACCTTCGGCGGCGGCACGAAGGCGGACGGCGCAATGTCGAACAGGATCTTGGTCTCGCAGCGCCAGTTGGCGAGCACGCCGAGCCGGCCATAGGCCTCCTCGTCCTCGCGCGCCACGATGCGCTCGCCGACCTCGCGCTGGAACATCAGGACCATCATCTCGTACCAGGGCGGCCAGGGCTCGATGGTGAGCCAGTTGATGAGAAGCTGGGTCGCGATGTTGTAGGGCAGGTTGGCGACGATTTTGGCCTTGGCGCCATCGAGCAAGGGACGCGGGTCAAAGCGCTGCGCGTCGCCATGCACGATCTCGATGCGGCCGGGATAGCGCTTGGCGATGTAGTCGAGCGCGGCCAGCGCCCGCTCGTCGCGCTCGATGGCGATCACGCGCTTGGCGCCCAGCGCAAGCAGCGCGCGCGTCAAGCCGCCGGGACCGGGCCCGACCTCGATCACGGTGGAGTCTTCCAGCGGGCCCGCGGCGCGGGCAATGCGCGCGGTGAGGTTGAGATCGAGCAGAAAATTCTGGCCGAGCGATTTGCGCGCCGACAGCGAATGCTCGCGAATGACGTCGCGCAGCGGCGGCAGATCGTCGATCGCGCTCACTTAGCTTGATGCCGCGGCCATGCGCGCGGCGAGCCGGAGGGCGGCGATCAGGCTCGCCGGATTGGCCTTGGCCGTGCCGGCGATGTCGAAGGCGGTGCCGTGATCGGGCGAGGTGCGGATGAAGGGCAGGCCGAGGGTGACGTTGACGGCATCGTCGAAGGCGACCGTCTTGATCGGGATCAGCGCCTGGTCGTGATACATGCAGACCGCGCAGTCATAGGTCCGTCGCGCGGCCTCGTGGAACATGGTGTCGGCGGGCAGCGGGCCCCGGACGGCAATGCCGTCGCGGCGCAGGATCTCGACCGCGGGCGCGACGATCTCGACGTCTTCCATGCCGAGCGTGCCGTCTTCGCCGGCATGGGGATTGAGGCCGGCAATGGCGAACCGCGGCGCCGCGAGACCGAACCGCGCCTTCATGTCCGCGACCACTATCCGCGCGGTCGACACGATCAGGTCGGCCGACAATTGCGCCAGCGCCTCGCGGACCGACACATGGATCGTCACCGGGACGACGGCGAGGGCCGGCGACCACAGCATCATCACCGGCTGCGGCACGCGGCCGTTCTCCGCGGCAAGCTCGGCGAGGAATTCGGTGTGGCCGGGATGGCGGAAGCCGGCGCGATAGAGCACGCTCTTGGCGATCGGGTTGGTGACGACGGCGCTGGCCTTGCCGGCGGCGACATCGGCGACGGCCTGCCGGATCGATGCCAGCGCCGCATCGGCGCTCGTACCGTCGGGCTGGCCCGGTCGCGCCGTCGCCGCCTTGCCGGTCGCAACCACGGGGAGGGCGCGTTCGAACGTCGCGGATGCCTCCTCGGCGCTGACCTCGGCCAACTCGACGGCAAGTCCGAGCGCCTTGGCGCGTTCGCCAAGCGAGGCGCGGTCGCCGAGCAGATAGAACGGCGGGAGATCGAGTTCGCGGCGTCGCAGCCATGCGGCGAGCGTGATGTCGGGGCCGATGCCTGCGGGCTCGCCGGATGTCAGTGCGAGAGGTTGAGCCATGCGTCAACGATAGTCGATCATCGCCCGCCTGGATATTCGATCATCGCGGCTTTTCGGACTTCCTGCAGGTAGGCCTTCGACTTCGCCTCGTACTTCTGCACGTACATCTTGTCGCGCATCTCACGCTTCTTCGGCGTGTCGACGGTGGTTGCCTTCCTGCCGCAGAGGGCGACCATTTCAACGCCCTGCTTGGTGACCTCGGGAGGGGTGAGGTGGCCGACCGGGGTCTTGTCCAGGATGTCGCGCAGCGACTGCGGCAGGTCAGCCGAGGTCTTCACGACTATCTCGCGGATCGCGGCGTTGCGCATCGACTTGAAGAAGGTGTTGGCTTCCTCGCAACTGGTGACGCGCTCACGCAGGCTGTCCGCTTCCTTGCGGCGCCCCTCGAACTCCGACTGCGGCGCGCCGCGGGGCACGATCAGAACGACGGGCTGCATCCTGTATTCGAACGCCTCGGCCTCAGCCGCCCCTCCGGTCTCCTTGACCGCGTTGGCCACGTCCTTTTCGCCAACCTGCAGGCGCTCCTTGTAGCGGCCGCGCACCAGGCTGGTCCAGACCATCTCGGCCCTGATGCGTTGCTTCAGCGTGTCCGGGCGGATGCCCTTGCCCTCGAGCACCTTGGTGAGCTGGTCGCCGGAAAGCCGCATCCGCTGCGCCATGCCGCCGAAGGACTGGTCGATATCGCCGGCGGAGGGATCGACGCCGAATTTCTTGGCTTCCTTGATCTTCAGCTTCTCATCGATCAGCTCGTCGAGGACGGTCTTCCGATCAGGCGTCTTGCCGCCGGTCAGGGCGTTCAGCTTGGCACGCTGCTCGATGTCGTAATTGGTGATAGGCTCGCCATTGACCATCACGGCGATGGCCTGGGCATGCAGTCGCGCACCGCCTCCGAGCAGGAGGAAAAGAGCCAGCAGGGAACTCAACACTAGCTGATGGCGGCGCGTTGGCAGGCTAGCGGTCGTCATTATCGTCATGTCAGCCGTTTAAACCAATTCAAGCCAGAGCCCCAGGCCCGCAGGCAATCCAAGCCCCCCGCCAGACCGCTCGCTACTGCATGCCAGCCGAACTGCTGGACGTGGAGGTCTGCGCGATCGTCCGCAGCCCGATCTGGAACATGAACGCGTGGCTGAGGACGGGCGGCGTCGAGCCGGCCTGATAGGTATAGGACGTGACATAGTTGGCGGCCAGCACGAAGCAGTCGTCCACATAGCCCGCGCCGAACGCGTACTGGTTGATTTTGTTCGCTTCAAGGTCCCAGCGCGCCGCGCCCTGAACCACCCAGTTCGCGGCCACCTTGACCGATCCGCTGGCGAGGATGCCTTCGCGGCGCGTCAAATAGCCAAGCTCCGGCTGCGCGGCATAGTCGCCGTACATCAGGCTGACCGACCAGCGGTCGAAGTTCGCGCTGGCCTGGGCCTCGAACCGGTTGATGTTCCAGGTCTGCTCGTCCATGCGGGAGCGGACGCTGAACGTGTAGGTGCTGTTGGGCGAATAGGCGAGGCTCGCGACATAGTCCGAGCGCGGATTCTGCAGGCCGGAATCGAGGCCGGTATTGATGGTGTCCTGGACCGCGAAGGAGTTCAGGCCGAACAGCTGGTAGGACTGGCCGAACAGCGCCTTGACGGCGCCGCCCTGGTCGAACTGCGTGGTGGACTGCACGCCGACATTGGCGCGGCCGCCGCCCTCGACGCGATCGTAGCCGGAGAACTTGTCCACGCTGAACAGGTTCGAGGCGTCGAACACCATGCTCTGGGCGTCCTCGTTCGGCAGCTTGCCGGCATAGGTCTCGTTCGGGCGGATGATGACCTGCGCGATCGGCTCGACGGTCGTCGTGCCCCACGGCTGCACGTTGATGAAGGGGTAGCGGTATTCGAAGCCTACGGTCGGCATCAGGCGGAACGCCTGGGTGTCGCCGATGGGCAGGTAGTTCGACACGCCGGGCTGGTTGGAGACCGAGGAGTTGATCGCGTCGGCGCGCAGGCTGGCGAACGGCGTCCAGATCTGGCCGAGCGGATCGGTGAAGGATTTGCGCCACTGCGCCTCCGCCGTGAGGCGGGTGTAGGTGCCGGGGAAGCCGCGCAGCAGGCACTGCGAGGGCGTACGGGCCAGCGGATCGGCGGACGTGGTCGTGCACAACGGGTTAAGGGGGTCGGCGGCCTGTGCCGTGATCGGGTCGAACACCGCGGTTTCGCGGGTCAGGTTGGTGAAGTTCACCTTGTAGCTGAACTCGCCACCGAAGATCGGGCTGTTGATCACGTTGTTGTAGTCGATAACAGGCGCGACCACCGGAACCTGGTTCTGGTTGCCGGAGTAGCTGAGATAATAGATCGTACGCGCATCGAAGAAGCTGCGGTTGCCGACGCCGGTCAAATAGAGCTGCGACAGCGCTTCCGTCGGCAGCAGCAGGAACGAGCCGAGCGGGTCCTTGTACTGGGCCAGCCGGTAATCGGACATGAAGTAGTAGTCGGACAGCAGCACGCCGTCCCAGCCCCAGGTCCATTTGTCGTTCAGCGCGAACTGACCCTTGGTCTCGACGCCGCCGCGGAACTGGCGGTCGCCGGGCTGGCCGGCGAAGGCGCCTTGATCAAGCTGGTCGATGCCGTAGAGCCGGATCTGATAGGCGCCGTTCGACAGGCGCTGCCGGAATTCGCCCTGGAACAGCACGCCCTGCTTCGAGGTGATGCGCGGATTGAACGTCGCGTCGAAGTCCGGCGCGAGCGCGAAGTAATAGGGGATTTCGACGCCGACGCCGAACGCCGAATACGTGGTGAAGCCCGGCATCAGGAAGCCGCTCTTGCGCTTCACGGTCGGATCGGGCGTCGAGAAGTAGGGCAGATACGCCATCGGAACGCCGAAGAACTCGAGCTGGGCGTTCTCGAAATAGAGCATCTTCTCGGTCTGGTTATGGATGATGCGCGCGCCCTTGACCTGCCAGAGCGGCGGCTTCTTCGGATCGTCCTTGCACGGCGCGCAGGCGGTGTAGACGCCGTTCTCGAACACCGTGTAGTTGCCGCTGGAGCGGTCGGCGCGGCTCGCGGCCATGCGGGTCTGGTCGGCCGTGTCCACGCGCAGCGAATCGACGAAACCGTCGCGGTAATCGTCGGAGAGATCCAAGATCTCGGCATAGGTGATCTTGCCGTCGGCATCCGTCATGCGGATGTTGCCTTCGGCATGAAGGCGCTTGGTCTTCTGGTCGTAGATGACCCTGTCGGCCTCGACGCTGGTGCCGTTGTAGAACAGCTGGACGTTACCGACCGCGGAGACGCGCGAATTGTTGTAGTCGTAGTCGACCTCGGTCGCCTGAACCAGCATCTGCCCGTCATTCTTGGCCGGCGGGCGGGGCGGCTTCGGCGGGCGCGGATTATAGGTGAAGGCCTGCGCGGCAGCCGGCGTCGACGCGACAACGTCGAGCGCGCTGACCACGACGAACGCGGCGAGGAGAGCTGAGATCGAAACGCCAAACGCGGCCATGCGGCTCCGTTGACGGCGCAGGACACTGCGCCGCCCGAGAGCAGGCGACCTCAACTGGCGGGCGGCGACGATAGTCACTATCCGTCCTCCTGATAGAGCAAGGCCAAAAAGCCGGTGAGGCCGCCCACCACAACGGGCAACCACGCCGCAGCGATCGGATGCATCAACTCAGCCTTGCTCAAATCCTCAGTTACTTTCGACAGAACGTAGAGCAGAAAGCCTGCGCCCACGCCACTCAAAACCATCTTCTGCACGCCGCCCATCCGGAAGAAGCGCAGGCTCACAGAAGCCGCCAACATCACCATCGCAGCCAGCAAAAACGGCTGTGCGATGAGCTTGTGATACTGCAAGCGATAGCCAGCCGTCGCGAACCCTGAGCTCTCCGACGAACGGATGTAGTTCGGCAGTTGCCAAAAGGACACAGTTTCCGGGGTGGAGAAACTGTTGCGCACCTGTGCCGGTGTAAGGGTGGTGGTCAGGTAGAAGGTGTCCTGATCCACCGGAGGCTTGTCGAGGGTGAATCGGCGCACTCCCTTGAACACCCAACGGCCGTCTTCGAGCGCCGCTTCGCGCGCTTCGATTCGCTCCTTGAACTGGAGTGCCGTATCGAATCGGAACACGGTGAGGCCGGTCAGCCGCACGCCCTGCTGTTCGCTGCGGGCCGCATTGATGATCGCCTGACCCTCGTCGTTGATCTGGTTGAGCCAGAAGCCGGAGGCGTCCTGGATGCCGCCGCCGGGCGCCGAGCCGAACAGCTCGGCTTCCATGCGCTTGGAGGCTTCGCGCAAATTGGCCGACATCGGATTGTAGGCGGTGGTCGCGAAGATGCCGAGCATGATCGCGCTGCCGAGCGCCGGCGAGATGAACTGCCATGCGGAGATGCCGGCGGCGCGCGCCACCACGAGCTCGAGCCGGCGGGAGAGGGCGAGATAGCAGGTCATGGCGCCGATCAGCATGCAGAACGGCGTCAGCTTCTCCAGCAGCTGCGGGACCCGGAACAGCGAGGTCTCGGCCACCATGATCGCGGAGGCGGAGGCGAGGCCCGAAGTCTTGCGCACCATCTCGATGTAGTCGACCAGCACCAGCAGCAGGAAGATGCTGGCGAACACGCCGAGCGCCGCCACCACGAAGCGGCCGGCGAAATAGCGCCCGAGTGTGTTGGTGAGCATGCTCATGCGGTTGCCGGCCTCCGGAAGAGGCGCGCAATGCGCTCGTTGTTCCTGTTGATCGCTTCCATCAGCCGCGGCGGCGGTTCGACGACCACGCCGCCGACGATCATCCAGATGCCGACGCCGATGCCGCCGAACAGCATCAGATATTGCACCAGCGCCGCGAGCGGCGTCTTCACCGCCATCACCGAGCAGGCGAAGCCGGCCATGCGCAGGCCGAACACCGCGATGATCGAGGAGCCGATCGAGAAATTGCGGCTCTGGCGGGTGGTGCGAGGCGCGCCCAGGAAGGCGAAGGTCAGGGCAGCGAACGCAAACGGATAGATCGGCGCCATGAAGCGATCATGCAGCTCCGCGAAGAACTGGCCCGACAGCTGCTGATAGGTCTTGTCTTCCTCGTCCGGCCACATCAACTCCCAAAGATAGCGCTCGCGAATCCCGAGCGTGACGTCGCGCCCCTGCGAGAATTTCGACATGTCAAAGGCGTAACGGGCGAACGCGACCAGCGCCGGATCGCGCTTGCCAACCTCGAACCGCTGCAGATTGCCGTCATAGAGCACGAGGTATGAACCTCGATCAGTCTTCTGCACGGTGCCGTGGTCGGCGATGATGGTGACGCGCTCGTTGGGATCGCGGCGGTCGTCGATGAAGATGCCGGCGAGGATGCCGCCGGGCAGGCGCTCGCGGATCCGGATCGTCAGGTTCTTGTCGAGCTGGGCGAAGCGGCCGGGCTGGAGGATGTTGGTCAGCACGTCCGCGGTGATCTCGGCGTCCCACTGCTTGATCCGCCGCATCCCGTCGGGGGCGAGATAAGCCGCGATGAAGGCAACCAGCAGCGCCACCACGCAGGTGGCATAGAAGAACGGATAGAACAGCCGGAACGGCGAGAAGCCGGCGGCATTCATCACGATGATCTCGGAATCGGTCGCGAGCTTGTTCAGCGTGTGCGAGATCGCGATCATCAGCGCGATCGGCGAGATGATCAGGACCAGGGCCGGGATGACCAGGCTGGTGATGCCGAGGAAGGTGAGGATGGTCTGACCCTGGCTCGTCATCAGGTCGATGCCGCGCAACGCCTGCGTAATCCAGATCACGCCGGTGAGGCTGACCAGGACCAACGCAAACGACGCCAGCGTCGTTTTAAAGATGTACTTGTCGATCGACCCCATCGCTACCGCACGACCCCCAAGGCCCCCTGCACGCAACCAAACGCACGGCTTTCGACCATCCCCGTCAACCCGGGTTCCCCTATGGTCGAGCCGCGGATCCGTCCGGCTCACTCTCTAGTCACTTTCTCACTACCATCCCTTTGATCCGTCAACAAAATGGCTGGGCCAAGGCGCGCTTAATTTATGGTTAATTAATCGCTTTTGTGGCCTTCCGGCCACTCCGGCGCTTGGCAGCGGCGCAGCCGGCGGGTCATAGTGTACGACAAGCCCGGTCCGGGCCGGTTCCGGACCGCCATCGCAATGCTCACCCCGCGTGCCGGAAGGACCGCCTCAGGTCCGAGCAACACCCTGAGTTCTGGAGGATTTTCCTATGTCCGACGCCGTCAAGGTCGGCTTTGTCCCGTTCTCCGCGTCCGTTCGCGGTATTCTGGTGGTCTTTTGCGACGACCAATTGAAGCTGGGAGCCGCCGCCCGGAAGGCGCTGGGAGCCGCCGCCGAGACGGTCAAGCGGGCTGCGGCCGCCAACCAGTTCAAGGGCAAGAGCGGGGCGGTCCTCGACATCCTGGCGCCGGAGGGAATCAAGGTCGAGCGGCTAATCGTGATCGGCACCGGCAAGGCGGCCGACCTCAAGGAGAAGGATTTTCTCAAGTTTGGCGGCGTGGCGGCCGGCAAGCTCAATGCCGGCAGCGGTTCGATGACCGTGCTCGCGGAACTGCCCGAAGCCGCGATGGCCGCCGGCCAGGCTGCCGCGATCGCCACCGGCATCCGTCTGCGCGCCTACAAGTTCGACCGCTACAAGACGAAGAAGAAGGAGGGCGAGGAGGGTGCCGTGCGGGCCGACGTCTCGATCGCCGTCGACGATGTTGCCGCCGCCAAGAAGGCCTATGCGCCTGAAGCGTCTGTCGTCGACGGTGTGAATCTGGCGCGTGACCTCGTCAACGAGCCGCCGAACGTGCTTTTCCCCGAGGAGTTCGCGCGCCGCGCCGGTCAGCTCCGCAAGCTTGGCGTCAAGGTCGAGGTGCTCGACGTCAAGGCGATGCAGAAGCTCGGCATGGGTGCGCTGCTCGGCGTCGGTCAGGGTTCGGCGCGGTCGAGCCGCACCGTGATCATGCGCTGGGACGGCGGCAAGAAAGGCGAGGCACCGGTCGCTTTCGTCGGCAAGGGCGTCTGTTTCGACACCGGCGGCATCTCGATCAAGCCGGCCGGCAGCATGGAGGACATGAAGGGCGACATGGGAGGCGCGGCCTGCGTCGTCGGCCTGATGCATGCGCTCGCTGCGCGTAAAGCCAAGGTCAACGTGGTCGGCGCCATCGGCCTCGTCGAGAACATGCCCGACGGCAACGCCCAGCGGCCGGGCGACATCGTGACCTCGATGTCCGGTCAGACCATCGAGATCATCAATACCGACGCGGAGGGCCGCCTCGTGCTAGCCGACGTGCTCTGGTACGTCGCCAAGAAGGCGAAGCCGAAATTCATGGTGGACCTGGCGACGCTGACCGGCGCGATCATGGTGGCGCTCGGGACCGAGCACGCCGGCATGTTCTCCAACAATGACGAACTCTCCGACCGGCTGCTCGTGGCCGGCGTCGAGAGTGGGGAGAAGGTCTGGCGGATGCCGCTCGGCCCCGAATACGACAAGCTGATCGATTCCCAGTTTGCCGACATGAAGAACACCGGCGGCCGCCATGGCGGCTCGATCACTGCGGCGCAGTTCCTCCAGCGCTTCGTCGATGGCACGCCCTGGGCGCATCTCGACATCGCAGGCACCGCCATGGGCGCGCCGAAGACGGACATCAACCAGAGCTGGGGAAGCGGGTACGGCGTCCGTCTGCTCGATCGCCTGGTCTCCGACCATTATGAAGCCGGGAAATAGAGTGTCGGCTGGCGCATGACCGAGGTTCTGTTCTACCATCTCCAAAACATGACGGTGGAGAATGTGTTGCCGCCGCTTCTCGAGAAATCGCTCGAGCGCGGCTGGCGCGTCGTGGTGCAGTCGAGCTCGGAGGAACGCGCCGATGCGCTCGATTCGCATTTGTGGACCTATCGCGACGATTCCTTCCTGCCGCACGCGACCTCGCGGGTTGCCGACGCGCAGGACCAGCCGATCATCCTGTCGATCGAGGAAGGCAATCCGAATCGGGCCAATGTCCGCTTCCTGGTCGACAATGCGGCGCTGCCGGCCGACTGCGACAGCTACGAGCGGGTGGTCCTCGTGTTCAACGGCGACGACCCCGACGCGGTTGCCTCGGCCAGGGAAAGCTGGACTGCTTGCAAGGCGCGCGGCTTCGAGGTCACCTATTGGCAGACCGACGAGCGGGGACGCTGGCAGCGGCGCCAATAGCGATAGCTACTAATTAATGATAATTCGACGTTTCTTGGGGCGGGCCACGGTCATGCCGCAAAGTGATGTTCGGACAAGCCCTTAGGTAAGGGGTAGGAGCTTTGTCGATCGTGCGGGACGGAACATTCAGTCGGAAGTCGCTGCTGGCCTTGCTGGTGCTTGCACCGGGACTTGCCGGCTGTTCGGGCGCCGGATCCGATTTGTTTTCGCGCGATGCGGAATGGTTCTCGCGTCCCGGGCGGGTGTTCATCCGCAACATCTCGATCGAATCGCCGCCGCTCACGCCTGACAAGCCGGTGACGAACGACGATCTCGTTAGTGCCGACGGCAGTTGTCCAGGCATGGCACCGCCGCCGGGCGCCACCGATGCCAACGCGCAGGCCGGCGGTGCACCGCCGCCGCAGCCAACGGGCGGCAGCGTTGCACTCGGCCACACTGAATGCGATGTCGTGCGCGGTATCGGCGCTCCCGACAGCGTCAACCTGTCCAGTGCTCCGGGCGGCGGGCGCGTTGCGGTCGTGACCTGGTCGCGCGGCCCGCGCGCCGGCATCTACACCTTTACCTCGGGGCGCCTGTCGTCCGTCGAGCGCGGCCCGGACGCTGTGCCGGAGCCGAAGCAGGCGAAGCCGAAGAAGAAAAAGACCTCGCAGGGCTAGTGCGTTTTCGCCGCAGCCGCAGGTCGATGCCTCCATTCGCGGGCATGACACCGGAAAGAATGAGAGCCCAGGCTCCCTCCACACGTCGTCCCTGCTTTCGCAGGGACGACACCGCTCCGCCCGGTGGGTCAAATCTAATTCGCCGCTTCGTCGAGTTCGGCGCTGGCTTCCAGCCAGTCTTCCTCGGCGCGCTGTAACGCGCTCTCGGCGCCGGCGCGCGCCTTGGTCAGTTGCGCGGCCTGCTTGGGGTCGCGGGTAAAAATATCAGGCAATGCGAGCGCGGTATCGATCTTGGCGATGATGCCGTTGATGCGTTCGATCTCGGCCTCGGCTTGCGCGACCCGCTGCCTGGGTGAAGCACGCTTTTCATTGCGGGCGCGCTCCAGCTTGGCGGGCTCCTTGACGCGCTCGCGCGAAGCCGGCCGGCCGTCATTGGCCGACAGGATCATGCGTCGATACTCGTCGAGATCGCCGTCATAGGCCGTCACGGTCTGGTTCGCCACGACCCACAGGCGGTCGGCGCAGGCCTCGATCAGATAGCGGTCGTGCGAGACCATGATGACGGCGCCGGGGAATTCGTTGATGGCTTCCGCCAGCGCGGCGCGGCTGTCGATGTCGAGATGGTTGGTCGGCTCGTCCAGGATGATCATGTTGGGGCCGAAGAAGGTCGCAAGCCCCAGCAAGAGCCGCGCCTTCTCGCCGCCCGAGAGCTTGCCGGCCTTGGTGTCGGCGGCCTTGCCGGAGAAGCCGATCGCGCCAACGCGGCCGCGCACCTTGCTCTCCGGCGCCTCCGGCATCAGCTTGCGGATGTGATCATAGGGCGAGCCGTCGAGATTGAGCTCGTCAACCTGGTGCTGGGCGAAATAGCCGACCGACAGCTTGTCGGCCCTCGTGACCCTGCCGGCAAACGGCGCGAGCTTGCCCGCCAGCAGCTTGACCAGCGTCGACTTGCCGTTGCCGTTGGCTCCTAACAGCGCGATGCGGTCGTCGGTGTCGACGCGCAGCGTCACGCGATTGAGCACCGGCTTGCCGGGTTCGTAGCCGACCGAGACGTCGTCGACCGCGATGATCGGCGGCGACAGCAGCTTCTCCGGCGCCGGGAACGAGATCTCATGAACATCCTGGGTCACCAGCGCGGTGATCGGCTTCATCCGCTCCAGCATCTTCACGCGCGACTGCGCCTGCCGCGCCTTCGAGGCCTTGGCCTTGAAGCGGTCGACGAAATCCTGCAGGCGCTTGCGCTCATCGGCCTGCCGCTTGGCGTGCTTGGCGTCGAGCAGCTCGCGCGCGGCGCGCTGCTCCTCGAAGGAGGAATAGGTGCCCTTGTAGAGCGTGAGCTTGCCGCGCTCCAGATGCAGGATCTGGTCGACCGAGCTTTCCAGGAGGTCGCGGTCGTGGCTGATCACGATCACCGTGCGCGGATAGTGCGCAAGGTGATCCTCCAGCCACAGCGTGCCTTCGAGGTCGAGATAGTTGGTGGGCTCGTCGAGCAGCAGAAGGTCGGGGGCCGCGAACAGCGTGGCGGCGAGCGCGACGCGCATGCGCCAGCCGCCGGAGAATTCGGCGCAGGGGCGCAGCTGGTCGGCAGCCGAGAAGCCGAGGCCGGAGAGGATCGCGGCGGCGCGGCTCGGCGCCGAATGCGCGTCGATGTCGACGAGCCGGGTCTGGATCTCGGCGATTCGGTGCGGATCGGTCGCGCTCTCGGCTTCGGCGAGCAGCGCATCGCGTTCGAGATCGGCCTTGAGCACGACCGTGATCAGGCTTTCTGGACCGTTCGGCGCTTCCTGCGCGAGGCTGCCGATGCGCCAGCGCGGCGGAAGGGCGATGCTGCCGCTCTCGGTCGGGATGTCGCCCCGGATGGCGTGAAACAGCGTCGATTTGCCGACGCCGTTGCGGCCGACAAATCCGACGCGGGCTCCGGGTACAATTTGCACCGAACTGTGATCGATCAACAGCCGTCCGGCGATCCGGACCGAGATGTCAGTGATGGAGAGCATGCAGCGTTGTCACCGGACCCGCCGCCAAACGCAACCCCGTCTGTTCGTAAAATCTCTCCCGGGGCTGTTGCAAAAACGCAATTGGGCTGCTGTTCAGCCCTCAACATCTAATGGCGATCGCCTTCCCGTCGTTGCATCTCGTCGAGGAGTTGCTGGAGGCGAGACGAAAGTGCGGGCTCTGGCCGCATGCTTTGCTGAAGCCGTTCGCCTACGGCATCGCAGATGTAACGGCAGGTCTTGTGATCAATCTGATCGGCGTCCTTGTCGATCTTGCTCATTGTCATCGTCATGGCATGTCTCTTGGCGAGTTCCACCTCGCATGTTCGAGTAGCTCCTCGCCATGACAAGTCGCGACCCCGAATTTGGTTTCCGCGCCTCACTCTCGCCTTGAGGTAGTGAGCCCCATCATATGCCCGGGTTCCCCGGCGGACCCGAAAAAAAGCCCCGGCGCGAGGGCCGGGGCGAGAAGCAAGTCAGGGGAGCAGTCCTAGATTCGATGGATCAGTAGCAGCGGTTGACCAGGCGCCAGCGGGGGCCCCACGGGGTCGGCACCACGCGGCGTACGTAGCAGCCGCCGCCGTAGCCATAACCGCCGTAATAGGCCGGGCCGCCGACGATGACGCGCGGACCGCCCCACCAGCCGTGGTGCCATCCACCGTGCCAGCCGCCATGCCAACCACCCCACGCAGAAGCGGAGGTCGGGGCGAGCGCGGCGGCACCGAGCGAAACCGCGGCGACGGCGGCAAGCGAGAGTTTGCGTAACATGATCGTCTCCTCGAGGTATGGGCGCGCGCGACGCGCCCGCGGTGACATTTCCCGAGACGTCCTGTGAGGCTTGCGGATGGGGGGCCAGCAAGGCGTCCGATCGCTGCAGAGCCTATGTGGCTTGAGCTGAACGGCAGCGGCACGGCGCTGACAGAATGGGTTCACGTAGGTGAAATCGCGGTAAGTTGGCCGAGCCGGCCGCTGTCCGGAGGGCGCCCAAACGACGGCTTTCGTCGTGAAAATGCGTCAAAACTAAAGGCTAACGCGTCACAGGGTCGCTTGCCGTTACCCCATCGCGCCGATATAAGCCCCGGCAACTCCCAGCCACGTTTACAAGGACAACATTATGGCCATCGAACGCACTTTCTCGATCATCAAGCCCGACGCGACCGAGCGTAATCTGACCGGCGCGGTCAACGCCGTGATTGAGAAGGCGGGCCTGCGCATCGTCGCGCAGAAGCGCATCCGCATGACCAAGGAGCAGGCCGAGACCTTCTACGCCGTCCACAAGGCGCGCCCGTTCTTCGGCGAGCTCGTCGCGTTCATGACCTCCGGCCCGGTCGTGGTTCAGGTTCTGGAAGGCGAGGGCGCGATCGCCAAGTACCGCGAGGTGATGGGCGCGACCGATCCGGCCAAGGCTGCCGAGGGCACCGTCCGCAAGCTCTACGCAAAGTCGATCGGCGAGAACTCGGTGCACGGTTCGGATGCGCCGGAGACGGCCGCGATCGAGATCGCGCAGTTCTTCTCGGGCAACGAGATCGTCGGCTGACGCCGTATTGCTGAAAGTGGCGCGGTCTCCCGAGGAGACCGCGTCGAAGTAGAACCGGGGAGCGGCGGACGACCGCCGCCAGGGGCGGCCGCAAGGCCGAATAGGACTCGCTGTGGACTGGCTGTGGCAGATCTTTGATCCGGCGTACATCGGCGCGTTCTTCACCGAATTCAAGAACGAGATGGCGACGCCGACCTTCTGGATTGCGGTCGGCAAGATCATCTGGATCAACATCCTGCTCTCCGGCGACAACGCGCTGGTGATTGCGCTCGCCTGCCGCGGTCTCTCGCCGCGCCACCGGCTCTGGGGCATGATCTTCGGCGCCGGCGCAGCGGTGATGCTGCGGATCATCTTCACCGGCATCGTCGCCAGCCTGATGGAGCTTCCCTATTTGAAGCTGGTCGGCGGACTGGCGCTGATCGTGATTGCCGCCAAGCTGCTGGTGCCGGAGCAGGAGGACGAGGACAGCGTGCACGCGGCCGCGCATTTGTGGGCCGCGGTTCAGATCGTCGTGGTCGCCGACATCGTCATGAGTCTCGACAACGTCATTGCGGTCGCCGCCGCGGCCAATGGCAGCGTGCCGCTCCTGATCCTCGGCCTCGCCATCAGCGTGCCGCTGATCGTCGCCGGCGCTGCGCTGATCATGGCGCTGCTCGCAAAGCTGCCGGTCCTGGTCTGGGCTGGCGCTGCGCTGCTCGGCTGGGTCGCGGGCGAGGTGATCGCGACCGATCCCGCCGTGCATCCGAAGCTGGACGCGCTGTTCGCCGGACCGCTCGGTGCCAGGCTCGATTCCTGGCTGACGTCGGTCGGGATGTCGCCGCAATTCGCCCATGGCGGCAATGGCGGCGAGATCGCGCTCGCGGTGCTCGGCATCATCGTGGTGCTGGTCGTGGGGTCGATCTGGCGCCGCCGCGCGCTCCGCAAGGCCAAGCACGCGGCCAAGGCGGCGTGAGCCCTAAATCGCGATGCGATTGGGTCGAGTCGTTGTTTGAGCATGATCTTTTCCGGAAAACCGCTTCGCACTTTTCCGGATCATGCTCTAGCGCCGCACGATCGAGCCGGCGCGCCCAACCAGCCGCGCCAATTGCTTGAAGCGGCTGCCGACCCGGTCGGCGACGAGGTCGCCGAGCCGGTGCTCGAACACCAGCATCAATTTGCGGCCCTCGCTGTGGAAATGCGTGGCGGGCAGGACGCCCGGACGCGCCGCCGAGATCAGGTGCGCGACGCGGAATGCAGCGCCCAGCAGGCGCGCGCGTTCGTCCATCGCCGGCGTCACCAGCGCGCGGATCTGCGGCGGCGGTTCGTTTTCCTCGCTGAGCCCGGCGTAGCGATAGAACACCGAGAGCGCGACGAAGGCGCGGCCCTGATGCGTGATCGAGCCGAAATTGCCGTTCATGATCAGGCTGAGGGTTTCCTCGCCGCGATGATCGGGATGCACCCGCCAGCCGATGTCGGAGAGCAGGCACGCGACGTGCCGCAGCCTGCGGTCTTCCTCGGTCTCGCGCAGCCTGACGACGCGCACCAGCCGGTCGGTCCACGCCGTCAGCTCCTGGGCGTGACGGGCCGAGCGCGACAGCAATTCGTTGAGGTTCTGCGCCGCGCAGATCAGCCCGTCCTTGTTGCGTTCGGTCTCCGGCAGCTTCTCGTGCAGCAGGCCTTCGCGCACACCGAAGGTCGAGAACACGATGTTCTTCGGCTTTGCAACGCGGATGACGTGCTCGAGCACCAGCGCCGCATAGGTGAGGAGCGGCCGCCGCGCATCGGCGACCGACTCGATATTGGCCAGCATGTTGGTGGCCGCCAGCCGTCGCAGCCGCTGCGCGAAGTCGAGCGCCTCGGCGGCCGAAATCGAATAGCCGTGCATCACCTGGAGCGGATAGCCGCTCTGGATGATGTGGATGCGCGCGAGCGCGCGCCAGGTGCCGCCGACGGCGTAGAAGGTACGGCCACGCCCGGTCTTGAGTTGGGCGACGCCGAGCAGCTCATTCTTGACGATGCGATCGGCGCGCTTGAGCGATTTGTGCGCGAGGTCCTGGAGCGCGAGACCGCCGAGCGGCAGCGTCACGCCGCTGCGCACGCTGTTCCTGCGCACGTCGATCAGCTCGAGCGAGCCGCCGCCGAGGTCGCCGACGATGCCGTTCGGATTGTGCACCCCCGAGACGACGCCGAGCGCGGACAGCTTCGCTTCACGCGGTCCGGTGAGGATCTCGATCTTGGCGCCGCAGATGCGCTCGGCTTTGGCGATGAAGTCGGGGCCGTTGGACGCGTCGCGGCAGGCCGCGGTCGCAATCGCGAACACGCGCCCGACCTGCTGGATCCTGCACAGCGCGCGAAAACGGCGCAGCGCGGTCAGCGCCTTGTCGACGGCGTCGGGCGCGAGCAGACCCGTGCTCTGCACCTCGCGCCCGAGGCCGCACAGGGTCTTCTCGTTGAAGATCGGGATGAGGCTCCGCTTCAGTCCCTCGTAGACGACGAGACGGACCGAGTTGGAGCCGATGTCGATAACCGCGACGCTCGAGCCGCGCTTGCGCGGCCGCTTCACCGTAAGGCCCCCTTAAGACGATGGCTGCTGACGTTCGTTCCGGCGCGTGAGACGACGCGGCGAGGATTCCTTGAGCGACTTTCCACGGCCAGACAGACTCGGATTTGTCATGAAGTAGTTGTGGACGTTGAAAGGCTCCTCGCCCTTCGCGGTCTTCATACGCGTTGACGACCCGTCCGGCAACAACTGCCAGCTCTGCTCATTGTCCTTCAGATTGGCGACCATGATCTGTTCGAGAACCTGCTGATGCACCGTTGGATTTTGCAGCGGGCACAGCACCTCGACGCGGCGGTCGAGGTTGCGCGGCATCATGTCGGCGGACGAGATATACACAGCGGCTTTCGCGCTCGGCAGGCCCTGGCCCATGCCGAAGCAGTAGATTCGGCCGTGTTCCAGGAAGCGCCCGATGATCGACTTGACGCGGATGTTCTCCGACAGGCCGGGGATGCCGGGCCTGAGGCAACAGATGCCGCGCACCACGAGCTCGACCTGGACGCCGGCCTGGGAGGCCTCGTAGAGCGCGTCGATGATGTCGGGGTCGACCAGCGCGTTCATCTTCATCCAGACCGCGCCGGTCCGGCCGTGCCGCGCATGCGCGGTCTCACCTTGAATGTGCTCGATGATGCGCTTGCGCAGCGTCAGCGGCGACACCGCCATCTTCTCGAGGTCGCTGGGTGCGGCATAGCCGGTGATGAAATTGAACACGCGCGCGGCATCGCGGCCGATGGTCGGATCGGAGGTAAAGTAGGAGAGGTCGGTGTAGATGCGCGCGGTGACCGGATGATAGTTGCCGGTGCCGGTATGGACGTAAGTCGTGAGGCTGCCGCCCTCGCGACGCACCACCATCGAGAGCTTTGCGTGCGTCTTCAATTCGAGGAAGCCGTAGACGACCTGCACGCCGGCGCGTTCGAGATCGCGCGCCCAGCGGATGTTGGCTTCTTCGTCGAACCGCGCCTTCAGTTCGATCAAGGCCGTGACGGACTTGCCGGCTTCGGCCGCTTCCGCGAGCGTGCGCACGATCGGCGAGTTGTTGGAGGTGCGGTAGAGCGTCTGCTTGATCGCGACGACATCAGGGTCGCGCGCGGCCTGCTGGAGGAACTGCACCACCACGTCGAAGGACTCGTAGGGGTGATGGACGACGAGGTCCTTCTGCCGGATCGCGGCGAAGATGTCGCCGCCATGCTCGCGCACGCGCTCGGGATGGCGCGGCACGTAGGGTGGGAATTCGAGGTCGGGGCGATTGAGCCGCGTGAGTTGCGAGAGCTCGTTCATGGCGAGCACGCCGTCGACCAGGAACACCTCGTCGTCGGCCGCCGACAGCGCATGCTGCACGAAGCTGCGCAGCTCCTCCGGCATCTTGGCGTCGATCTCGAGCCGGATCACGGATCCGCGCCGGCGGCGCTTCAGTGCGGTCTCGAACAGGCGGACGAGGTCCTCCGCCTCTTCCTCGATTTCGAGCTCGGAGTCCCGGATGATCCGGAAGGAGCCCTGGCCGTGCAGATTGTAGCCGGGGAACAGGCGGTTGATGAACAGGGCAGTCGCCTGCTCCAGCGAGATCAGCCGCGCCGGCGCGCCTTCCTTGGTGGAGGGGATGCGGATGAAGCGGTCGATCTTGCCGGGCATGCGGATCAGCGCGTTCATCTGCTTGCCGTCGGAAATCCGGGACAATTGCAGCGCCACCGTGAAGCCGAGATTCGGGATGAACGGGAACGGATGCGCCGGGTCGATCGCCAGCGGGGTCAGCAGCGGGAAGATGTTGTGAAGGAAATGATCCTCGATCCAGCTGCGTTCGGGCTTGGTGACGTCGCGGCCGTCGACCAGCTGGATGCCGACCTTGGCCAGGATATCCCGCAGGTCGCTCCAGATCGCCTGCTGGTCCGAGGCGAGCTGGGAGACGGTGCGGTTGATCAGCGCGAGCTGCTCCGATGGCGTCAGGCCGTCGGGGCTGCGTTCGGCAATGCCCTCGCGCACCTGGGCCTTGATGCCGGCGACGCGGACCATGAAGAACTCGTCGAGGTTATTCGCCGAGATCGACAGGAACCGCACCCGCTCCAGCACGGGGTGGCTGGGATTGACCGCTTCCTCCAGGACGCGGCGGTTGAAATGCAGCCAGGACAGCTCGCGGTTGATGAACCGTTCGGGGCTGGACGCGATCGCGGGAATGGCGGGAAAATCCGCCTCTTTTTCTTTGATTTCAGTAGCTTGTGCCGAGTCCATCAAGTGCTGGTCCAATTCAGGGCAGGGGCCGGGGCGGTCTAGCCGAGAGCCGCAGAGACCATGTGTTACAGCGATGACGTTTCGATGACATTGATGTTCCGCTCGCCTGCGCCGTCAAGCCGCGGGGATGGATCAGGCATCGCGCAACAGCTCCGCCGCCAGCGCCCGCGTGACGGGACGGCCGAGCCGGAGTGCCTCGGTATCCAGGAGCTCGACCGCCTGCCGGACGGCAACGTAGGAACGCTCGATCCGGTTGCTCAGATAGCTGACCAGCGGTTCGTCCACGCTCATCTGGCGGTCGGCGCAGAACTTGACGATCAGGCCGCGGAACAGCTGGTCGTCCGGTGGCAGCAGCGTCACGGTCGGCACCGCGCGGAGCCGCGACCGCAGGTCGCGCAATTCGATATCGAACGCCGACGGCGGGACGCGCGCCGTGATCAGCACGTAGGCATCGTCCTGGCGCGCCAGATTCATCAGATGAAACATCGCGCGCTCGTCGAAATCCGACGGCCTCAGGTCCTCGACCACCAGCGCACCGGTCGCAAGCGCGGTCGGCACCGTGTCGGCGGTCAGCGCATGCGCCGCGGTCGAGCGCGCGCCGGCGCTCTCGGCCCAGATCGCGGCGAGGTGGCTTTTGCCGGAGCCGTCAGGCCCGACCAGCAGCATGATTCGGTTCGGCCAGTCCGGCCAGCCGTCGATCAGCGCCAGCGCCGCCTCATTGGCAGGGCCCTCGAGGAAATCGTCGCGGGTCAGCTTCTCCTCGTGCGGCAGGGCCAAGGCCAATTGACGAGGTTGAACGCTACCGGCCACACAAGTCTCCAAACTACGTCATTTTAGCCATGCACAAACGCGTCGCGTTTGTCGCGGGAAAACCGGCTTCCACTTTTCCGGATCCCGCCTACCGAGCTTCGATCGTGCTCATGTGCCGCAGCCACTCGACGAGATAGAGCGACACCGAACCCAAAGTAAAGATCGTGACCAGGCCCATCAGGATCAGGTCGTAAGGGTGCGGCTGAAAGCCGAAGCCGAGCGACGCCAGCACCAGCGCCGCGAACGCCACCTGTGCCACGGTGTTGAGCTTGGACACCATCGACGGCTTCATCTCGACCGGCCGGTCGAACAGCCAGGATACGATCACGGCGGCGACGATCATGATGTCGCGCGAGACCACCAGGATCACGATCCAGCGCGGGATCGCGCCCCAGATGCCGAGCGCCATGTAGATCGAGACCAGCAGCGCCTTGTCCGCGAGCGGATCGAGCAGGGCGCCGAGCTCGCTCGTCATGTTGAAGCGCTTGGCCAAAAAGCCGTCCACGGCATCGCTGATGCCGGCGATCAGGAAGACGGCGAACGCCACCTCCATTTGGCTCGACACGATGGCCCAGACGATGATCGGGACCAGCATGATGCGGCCCAGGGTAATGATGTTCGGAATACTCAACTTGGGTCGCTTCCCGGCTAGAAGCCTGATTTTACTCGATATCCGGCTCTTTTGCGCAGCCGCCTTATGTTATCTACATAGTATCGCGGCAGCAGCGCCGCGAGCCATTGCGCGGGGGCGGAATTCCTCGTAACCAGCCCCTGATCATCTGGAATCGGGCATGACCGACCGCAAAAACGGCCTCACTTACGCCGATTCAGGCGTCGATATCGACGCGGGCAACCGCCTGGTCGACCTGATCAAGCCGATGGTGCGCGCCACCGCACGGCCGGGCGCCGACGCCGAGATCGGCGGCTTCGGCGGCCTGTTCGACCTCAAGGCGGCCGGCTTCAAGGACCCGGTCCTCGTGGCCGCGACCGACGGTGTCGGCACCAAGGTCAAGATCGCGATCGAGACCGGGCTGCATGGCGGCATCGGCATCGACCTCGTTGCCATGAGCGTCAACGACCTCGTGGTGCAGGGCGCCGAGCCGCTGTTTTTCCTGGATTATTTCGCCTGCGGCAAGCTCGATCCCGAGGCCACCGCCGCGATCGTCGCCGGCGTTGCGGAGGGGTGCCGCGAATCCGGCTGCGCCCTGATCGGCGGCGAGACCGCCGAGATGCCCGGCCTCTACAAGGACGGCGATTATGACCTCGGCGGCTTTGCCGTCGGCGCTGCGGAGCGCGGTACGCTGCTGCCGCGCAAGGACATCGCCGCTGGCGACGCCGTGATCGGTCTTGCTTCATCGGGCGTGCATTCCAACGGCTTCTCGCTGGTGCGCAAGATCGTGGAACAATCCGGCGTTGCCTATGACGCGCAGGCGCCGTTCGCGCCCGTGATGACGCTCGGCGGCGCGCTGCTGACGCCGACGCGGCTCTACGTCAAATCCTGCCTGCGCGCGATCCGCGAGACCGGCGCGGTGAAGGGGCTTGCCCATATCACCGGTGGCGGCTTCACCGACAACATCCCGCGCGTGCTCCCCAAGCACCTCGGCGTCGGCATTGACCTCGCACGTCTGCCGGTGCTGCCGGTGTTCAAATGGCTGGCCGCGCAGGCCGGCATCGCCGAGCTGGAAATGCTGCGCACTTTCAACTGCGGCATCGGGATGATCGCGATCGTCGAGGCTGATGCGGTCGACGCCGTGACCGAGGCGTTCACCGCCGGCGGCGAGACCGCGACGCTGCTCGGCGAGGTGATCGAGGCCAAGGGCGAGCACCGCGTCGTCTATAACGGCCACCTCGATCTGGCGCTGTGATGAAGCGCCGCGTTGCCATCCTGATCTCCGGACGCGGCTCCAACATGGCCGCGCTGATCGAGGCTGCGAAGGCTGCGGATTTCCCAGCTGAGATCGTCGCCGTGATCTCGAACCGCGCCGATGCTGCCGGGCTCGAGAAGGCGGCCGCGAGCGGCATTGCGACCATCGTCATCGAGAGCAAGCCGTTCGGCAAGGATCGCGCCGGCTTCGAGAAGGTGCTGCAGGCAGCGCTCGATCGGCACGGCATCGAGCTGATCTGTCTCGGCGGCTTCATGCGCCTGTTCACGGCGGAATTCACCAGGGCCTGGTACGGGCGGATGCTCAACATCCACCCCTCGCTGCTGCCGTCCTTCCCCGGCCTCGATCCGCACGGCCAGGCCTTGCGCGCCGGCGTCAAGCTGTCGGGCGCAACGGTGCATTTCGTGATCCCCGAGACCGATGCCGGCCCGATCGTGATGCAGGGCGCGGTGACGGTCGCTGACGACGACACCGCCGAGACGCTCGCCGCGCGCGTGATCACCATCGAGCATCGCATCTATCCGGAGGCGCTGCGGCTGCTGGCAAGCGGCCGGCTCAAGCTCGAAGGCGATCTCTGCAAGACCGTGGGCAGCGGCGCAACCGACGATACGCTGATCGCGCCGGCGCCTTAGCGCGCGGTTGCAGGAGACATCCCCCGGGGTGATGCGGCCGGGGGAGGCATCAGGATGAATTCCGCTGGCAGCGGCGTTCAGTGAACCTTGAGGTTCTCTGCCGACGCCTTGCCGCGGTTCTCCACCAGCTCGTACTCGACGGACTGGTTCTCGTTCAATGTGCTGAGGCCCGCGCGCTCGACGGCGGAGATATGGACGAACACGTCCTTGTCGCTGCCGTTCGGCTTGATGAACCCATAACCCTTGGTCGGGTTGAACCATTTGACGGTGCCCTTCGGCATCGTCTCTCTCCCAGTTTAGACATAAAAAAGACGCGGCCACGTTTTCCACGTGCCACGCCACAAGCGGACTTTGCGCTGTCTGTTCACTTTCCGGGTCGTCAGATCCAAAGTCTTCAAGTCCGAAGTTTCGCCTCTCGAAGCCTGTACATCGAAGCCTTGGATATCAACGTCGCGAAACGCACAGTCGAACGGCCGCAATCCGATTGTGAAGGGATTGCAACACGAAAATTGCGCCTTAGCAAGCGCGGTGGTTTTGCGTGACGCAACCTCAGCCTGTGCCGGTCGAACTCCGGGGCAACGCGTTCGGCCACTGGCCGACTGCCGGCGGAACCCGGCGCGCACCAGGCGAACGCGCTAACTCCGGTCCACCCGCACCACGCGGCCCTTGTCGATCGCCAGCGCGAGCTGGCCGTGCTTGAGCTTGAGCGCGGCCTCGCCGAACAGTTCGCGACGCCAGCCGTGCAGGGCGCCGACCTCGGCCTGATCGCTGGCCGCGATCTCCTCGAGATCGTCGACGGTCGCGATCACCTTGCTGGCGACCGCATGGCGCTCGGCGGTCATCCGCAGCAGCACCTTCAGCAGCTCGACGATGGCGGCGCCGTTGGAATTGTTGCGCGGCTTCTCCAGCTTCGGCAGCGTCGCCTGGTCGCGGGCGAGCCCGCGCTGCACGGCGGCAATGATGTCGGCGCCCCATTTCGAGCGCTCAAAGCCCTTCGGCAGCGAGCGCAGATTGCCGAGCTTCTCCAGCGAGGTCGGCGCATGGGTGGCGATATCGCCGACCGCATCGTCCTTGAGCACGCGCGAACGCGGCACGTCGCGGCTCTGCGCCTCCTGCTCGCGCCAGGCCGCGACTTCCATCAGCACAGCGAGATCCTTGGGCTTGCGCACCCGCGTCTTCAGCCGCTCCCAGGCGCGCTCGGGATGAAAATCATAGGTGCGGGGGGAGGTCAGGACCTCCATCTCGATGGAGACCCATTCGCTGCGGCGGCGCTTCTTCAGGTCGGCGTCCAGCGCGGCGAACACGTCGCGCAGATGGGTGACGTCGGACACCGCGTAATGCATCTGCTCCTTGGTCAGCGGCCGTCGCGACCAGTCGGTGAAGCGGTGGGTCTTGTCCGGACGGTGGCCGGTGACCTTCTCGACCAGCGCGTCGTAGGCGATGCTGTCGCCGTAGCCGAGCACCATCGCGGCAACCTGGGTGTCGAACATCGGATGTGGAATCGTGCCGGAGAGGTGCCAGATGATCTCGATGTCCTGGCGGGCGGCGTGAAACACCTTCAGCACGCCTTCGTTGGCCATCAGCTCGAAGAACGGCTTGAGGTCGATGCCGGGTGCCAGCGCGTCGACCACGACCGCTTCGTCCGCGCTCGCCATCTGCACGACGCAGAGCAGCGGATAGTAGGTCGTCTCCCGCAGGAACTCGGTGTCGACAGTGATGACCTTGTGTTTGGCGAGCCGGTCGCAGGCGGCGGCGAGGTCGGAGGTCGTGCTAATCAAATCCATGAAGTGTCCATAACGGCTTGACCCCACGCGTTCTGCCGAAAGGGCAGCTATGTCAAGGGTCTTGCAGGGATTTTGGCCCTGCGCGGGGCGAGGGACAGGGCATTTTTGAATTGATTGGGCGTGATTCGAGGGTGTTTTCGGCCTGGTCGTGCCGACAATTCGTCGGTCGTGCGGGCGAAAGGCGGGACCCGTAGCCGCCGGAATTCGTAGGTCGGGCGATCGCGGCCCCAGTCGCGCGCGGCAATGGGCATTGGGGGGATGGGTCGTGGCTCCGTGCGCAATTGCGCACCAGGCCAGGACGACACCGAATGTATCGCACGGACGACATCCGCAATCCTCGTCCCTGCCTAGTGCGCAATGCGCACGGGAGCAGGGACCCATAACCACAGGGATCTGTTGTTGAAGAGGGCCCTGGCCCAGCGCCGCGCAACAAACTTGCATTTGTGGTTACGGGTCCCGGGTCAAGCCCGGGACGACACTGAGTTTGCTGCGCCTCTTGTGAGTCATGTTTCCGCATTCTCGCGGCATGAGTTGCCCGAGTCTTGCTGTTCGTTTCGCGCTCTCTCAGAGGGCGCAGGGAAAGCCGGGTGCCGATCGCACCCATGGGCCCCGAGCAATGGGTAGCAAGCTCGGGGCTAGGACCACGGCCAAAATACCGGCGCGTGCGCCATCTCGAATATCTGAGCGACCGAGGGCAGAGTGCGTCTTCGATCGGCCTGCTCCTTGTTTTCGCACTTTGTGAACGCGTCCAGTCTGGGGTAAACAAACCCCTTGGCATCGTCGAACGAGGCCCATTGTCGCCAATGGCCCGCAGTCGGACGGATCACAATGCCGGAGAAACAGCCAAGCGCCGATATCGAGGCTGCTCTCAAGCACTGGCTCGAAACCGTTGATCTCGGCCAGTACAGCGACCTCTTTGTACTGCATCGCATCGACTTGGACATCCTGCCCGATTTGACCGAGCAGGATCTGGTCGAGCTTGGACTTCCGCTGGGAGACCGCAAGCGCTTGCAGCGCGCGGTTGCTTCCCTGACCCGTTCGGCAGAAGGTCCCGCCGGCGGTAGGAGCGTCGCGGAAGGCGCGGCGGTGAGCGCCGAACGGCGCCAGCTCACCACGATGTTCTGCGACATGGTGGATTCCACCTCGCTGTCCGCGCAGTTCGATCCCGAAGACGTCCGCGACATGATTGCGGGCTTCCGCGAAACCTGCGTCCGCGTGGTCAAGCATTACGAGGGCTTTGCCGCCCGTTTCGTCGGCGACGGTATCCTGGTCTATTTCGGCTATCCGAATGCCCATGAGGATGACGCCGAGCGGTCGGTGCGTGCGGCGCTCGAAATTGTACGGAGCCTGTCGTCGGCGAGAGCGAGTGACGCCCGCGACGTTGCAAATCATGGGCCCAGTGTGCGCATCGGGATTGCGACCGGCCTTGTTGTCGTCGGAGACCTGGTTGGACAGGACACCGAGGAGCACGATTCCGCAGTCGGCGAGACGCCAAATCTGGCTGCCCGTCTGCAGGCCTTGGCGCCTCCGGACGGCGTCGTCATTGCGTCTTCGACGCAATCCCTGCTGAGAGGAAAGTTCGACTACCAGGACTTCGGATTTCACGCGCTGAAGGGGATATCCGCGAAGGCCCAGGCCTGGCTCGTGGTTCGGCCCTGCCGCGCCGAGACGCGATTTGCCGCAGCCATGGGCTCCAGATTGACGCCGCTGGTCAACCGCACCGAAGAGGTGGCGTTGCTGCTCACGCGTTGGCAGCAAGCGAAAGCCCATGAGGGGCAGGTCGTGGTGCTGACGGGCGAGCCGGGAATTGGAAAGTCCAGGATCGTTCAGGAATTGCGGGAGCGGATCGCAGGTGATCAGCACGGACAGGTTTCGTTCCAGTGCTCTCCCTATTACAGCAGCACCGCTTTTCATCCCTTCATCGAGCATCTCAAATTCGCGCTCGGCCTTGACGGCGAGAACGCGTCTGCGCTTTGGCTGACAAAGCTTGAAGCCGGTGTCGCCGCCTCGAACGGCGAGGCGGACACAGTGGTCCCGATCCTTGCGGCGTTGCTTTCAATTCCCACCGGGGACCGCTACGCGGCCCTGGATCTCTCGCCGCAGCAGCTGAAGGATGCGACGATTTCCACGCTCGTCAACCATCTGCTCGCGCAAGCACGCGGGCAGACGCTCCTGATCGATTTTGAGGACGTACATTGGATCGATCCCACCTCGCGGGCCGTGCTCGATCTGCTGGTGGAGAACGTTCGCAACACGTCGATCCTCGTCGTGATCACCTGTCGTCCGGAGTTTCAGCCGGGCTGGAAGGATCACGCGCACACCATCAGTGCGAACCTCAAGCGTCTCGGCCGACAGGTCCGCACGATATTGGTTGAACGTGTGGCTGGAGAAAAGGAGCTTCCCAAAGAGGTGATTGAGGACATCATTGTCAAAACCGATGGTGTGCCGCTCTTCCTTGAAGAGCTGACCAAGGCCGTTCTCGAATCCGACGTCTTGACTGAACAACATGGACGTTACGTCTTGTCCGGTCCGTGGCATCAGCTCGCTATTCCCGCGACATTGAACGACTCGCTGATGGCGCGGCTCGACCGGATGGGACCGTTCAAGCGGATCGCGCAGATCGGCGCCACGATAGGTCGCGAGTTCTCCTACGAGATCCTTCGCGAGGTTGCCGAGGCGCCGGCGGACCAGATCGAAGCCGCCCTGAACCATCTGGAGGCAGCCGGATTGATCGTCCGCTTCGGCTTTCTGCCGGAGGCGCTGTACTCGTTCAAGCACGTGATGATCCAGAATGCGGCGCATGAAAGCTTGTTGCACAGGGAAAGAAGGACGCTGCACTCCAAGATCGCACGCGTGCTCGCCGAAAAATATCCGGAAAAGATCGAACGCGAACCGGAGCTTCTCGCCTACCATCTGACCGAGTTTGGCCAAAGCGAGCCGGCTGCGGGTTTCTGGCTCAAGGCCGGAAAGCAGGCCGCGATGAAGGGTGCGACTCTGGAGGCGATCGGTCATTTGCGTCGTGGGCTCGGGGTTCTGCAAGCCTCACCCGGCATGCTGGGCCGAAACGAGTCCGAGCTTGAGCTTCGCATCGCCCTGGGCACCGCCCTGATCGCGGCAAAGGGATACGCCGTGCAGGAAGTCGAGGAGAACTATGTTCGCGCGCTCGAACTCGGCCGGAATCTTGGCAACATGGCGAAGGTCTTTGCGGCGACGCGCGGACTTTGGGTGTGCCATTTTATCCGCGGCGATCTCGCGCGGGCGCATGAGCTGAGCGCGGAGCTCCTGCAGTTCGCAAGGCGCGAGGCATCGAACCAAAGTTCGTCCGCGACGCAACAGACGGGATATCTGATCGAGGCGCATCGGGCGATCGCGATGACCATGCTGTACCGCGGGCGGTTTGTCGCCGCCGAACATCACCTTCATCGCTTCAGGAATTTGTATCGTCCCGATCTACACGGCGCCCTGACGGCAACGCATGGCATCCATCCTGGGATCGTCTCGCTCTCGTATCTCGGGTACGTGTCGTGGTTTCTGGGCCGCCCTGACGCGGCGCGCCGATATAGCCAGCAGGCTATTTCGGAAGCGGAAGACCTTCGCCACCCCTTCACGCTGTCGTTTGCACTGACATTCGGCGCTTACGTTTGCCAGCATCTACGCGATGTCGAAGGGACCCACGACTACACCAACAGGGCACTGGCTCTCTCATCGGAACACGGCTTCCTGCATTGGAAGCATCAGACAACCATCCTGCGAGGATGGGCGATGACCGAGCTTGGGAATGTCGATGAGGGATTGAACCAGATGCGAATGGCTATCGACGGTTACGAGGGCATGAGCGCCCGGCTCGCCAGTTGCTGGTTCAGGAGCCTGCTCGCGAAGGCCTATGCAAGTGCCGGCTTGCCGGATGCTGCCTTGCACGAACTCGACAGTGCATCGGCGATCGGGAGAAGAACGGGAGAGCATTTTTACGAAGCCGAGATCTATCGTCTGCAGGGTGAGATAACGCTCAATGACTCGAAACCATCGTCCGTCGAATCCGCCGAGCGAATGTTCCTCGCCGCGATCGAGCTGGCGCGCAGGCAAAGCGCGCGGTCCTTTGAATTGCGGTCAGCTGTCAGCCTGGCGCGCCTATGGCGACATTCCGGCAAACAGGCGCGAGCGGCTGAGCTGTTGCTACCCGTCGTTCGAACGTTCACGGAAGGTCTGTCTACGCCTGACGTCAAGGAAGCGCTCGAGCTGGCGAATGAACTGACAATGGAAATGCCCGGAGATCATGAATGGAGCGGGCGGGTCTGAGCATACCGAGGCGCCCCGGGCGCTATCCGCCCGCTTACGCCTGACCGTCGCATCGCAGATGAATGATGGTGTTCGCTTCCGCCCACGGTTCGCGGCGGCGGCAACGTTGGGTGGATGCTGTTCCGGCGATGTGCGCCGGACTGATCAGCGGTTGGCGATGCTCCTGGCCTCGATTGGCGGGGCAACGTCGTCCCGATCAATCCGCGCTTCGTTCGCGCGAATGCGCGACGGCCATCCGTGCCGTGAGGCCAGCATCGTCAGCCTGTCCCTGACTAGATAATGCGCCGGGCCTTCGAGGAAGCGCCAGACGAACCATGCCAGCAGCACCATGCCCGTCACGACCAGCACGGTCGAGAGCGCGTTCGGCGTTGGTGCGATCAAGAGCAGGATGACGTAGCCGAGCTGCAGATGCAGCAGATAGAGCGGATAGGTGATGCCGCCGACGGCCCTGACGAGGCCTGCCGGCAGGGCTACCGACTTGATGCGGGTGGCAGCGAACACGATGCCGAGCGAGACGATGCAGATCACCGTCACAACGCCGGGATCGAAGCTGCCATGGGTGTGGACGCCGAGCCGCTCCAGCTTGTGCACGGCCTGGAACGTCGCCGTGCCTGTCGCCAGCGTCAGCAGGCTGTACAGCCTGGTGTCGCGCCGTCCCCGGTAATGCTCATAGATCAGGAGCCCGACGGCGAAGAAGCCGCTGTCGTCGGCCATGAACAGCTTCTCGAACAGGGGAACGTCGAGGGTCAGCTCGTTGGCGAAGGTGATTGCGATCCACGCTACGATGATCGTGTCGATGCGCCGCGGAAAGATGCCCCAGGCCAGGAACAGCGCGATCCAGGCGTAGAACACGACCTCGATCACCAGCGACCAGTAGGCGTCGTCCATGTAGGGCTGACCGAGCATCGGGGCTGCGATGAACAGGTTTGCCAGCCATTGCCCCCACGTCACGTGGAAGTACGCGTGGCCCAACAGCAGCGTCGCGAGGAAGGTCAGCGTCATGCAGATGACGAAGGTCGGATAGATCCGGCTGAAGCGGGCGATCGCGAAGCCAATCGGCGTGCGGCCTTCGGCGGAATAGGCAATGACGAAGCCAGAGATCGCGAAGAACACGGGGACGCCGAGGAAGCCGTATTGCGCGACCGGGGCGAGGTACGGCATCGCCACCTTTTGCACGCCGTTCGATGCCACGCCCCAGAAGCCGTAATGGTACAGGATCACGGCCCCGACCGCGGCGAGCCGCAGCAGGTCCAGCATGGGAACCCGGGTCGGATCCGGTTGTTTAGAAGCGCTCGGCATATATCCGCTATCGTGGCGGCGAGGCATGAAGGCGTTCTTAATCCGCCCGGCGAAACGACCGCGCGATCGTTCACGATTGCAGGAGCCCCGTGGCGATGCCGGCGGCCGCGCTGAGCACGACCACCACGAGCGGCGGCGCGCGCCATGCCGTGAGCAGGACGAAGCCGGCCAGCGCGATGCCGAAATCGAGCGGACGGTGGACGCTGCTGGTCCGCACCGGATTGTAGAGCGCGGCCCCCAGAAGGCCGACGACCGCGGCGTTGACGCCGCGCATCATCGCCTGCGCCGCCGGCCGTTTGCGAAAGCTATCCCAGAACGGCAGTGCCGCGAGCAGGACGAGAATTCCTGGCAGGAAGATACCGACGAGGCCGACGATCGCGCCCGGCAGGCCGCCGATCACGGCGCCGAGATAGGCGGCAAAGGTGAATAGCGGGCCCGGCACCGCCTGCGCGGCGCCGTAGCCGGTCAGGAACGCATCGTCGCCGATCCAGCCCGGCGTCACCACGGCTTCGCGCAGCAGCGGCAACACGACGTGGCCTCCGCCGAACACCAGCGCGCCCGAGCGGTAGAAGGCCTCGAACAGGCCGAGGCCGGGCCATGTCCGCGACAGCAGCGGCAGTCCGACCAACAGCGCGACGAACAGGATCAGCGCCACGACGCCAACGCGGCGCGATACCGGCATCGCGATATGGGTGGCCCCGTTGGCCTCTTGCGCCCGGCAGAACCAAAGCCCGGCGACGGCGCCGAGCACGATGGCGCCGATCTGCGCGATCGACGACGAACTGGCGAGGATGACGAGTGCCGCGACCGTCGCGATCGAGGCGCGTTCGCGGTCGGGGCAGAGCGAGCGCGCCATGCCCCAGACGGCCTGGGCGACGATCGCCACCGCGACCAGCTTGAGGCCGTGCACCAGGCCGGTACCCGCCGGACCGCTCAATCCGCCGGCGCCGAAGGCAAACAGCACCAGCGCGATCGCAGACGGCAAAGTGAACCCGGTCCAGGCCGCCAGCGCCCCCAGGTATCCGGCGCGGATCAGGCCGAGCGAAAAGCCGACCTGGCTGCTCGCCGGGCCCGGCAGGAATTGGCAGAGCGCGACCAGGTCCGCATAGGCCTGCTCGTCAAGCCAGCGGCGGCGGGTGACGAACTCGTCGCGGAAATAGCCGATATGGGCGATCGGGCCGCCGAAGCAGCTGACGCCGAGCTTGAAGAAGATGAGCAGCACCTCGAGCGGCGAGTGCGTCGAGCTCGCGGTGGCGGGCGCTGGGCCTGGCTGCGGGACGTCGGTGTCGTTCAAGCGTCGTCAATTCCCGCAATTTGCGTCCAAGGTCAGGACTCGTCAGCGCGAGCATATCGCCATTCGATGACGTTTGAGCGCGTTATTTCTCGCGGCTCTCACTCGTAGCGGATGTTCTTCGACGGCCGGCGCGCGGCGGGCATCGCCAGCACGACGAGACAGAGCGCGATCATCGCCAATCCCATAAATTCGAATGCAAATGCGTCCACGGGCCATTCTCCCCCATCAGAAACAGTTAGACTTGTTGGGGGAGCGTTGACGCGCTGTTAAGCCTTATGGTTACCGCTGCCGGCCTCGGCGCATGGTGGAGAGTGAGTTAACGCTCACATGGCGCGCTAGGCGGCCACGCTCAACGGTCCGGTGCGCAGCTTCAGATCCACCGGCGTCGGGTTGCGCAGGATGTCCAGCACGGGGCAATGACGGTCGACGGTTTCCTTCAGCCGAGCGATGTCGGCCGCGGAGGCCGGGCTGTCGATGGCGACCTCGGCCTCGATCTGGCGGAAACCGGCTCGCACGTCTGGATCGACGCTGAAGAAGCCGCGCAGATCGATGGCACCCGACAGCTTGACGGACACGCCGCTGAGGGGAATGCCGAGCGCGTCGGCATAGAGCCGATAGGTGATCTCCTGGCATGCGCCGAGCGCGGCGAGGATGTACTCGACCGGGTTCGGTGCGGTGTCCTTGCCGCCCAGCGCCGGCGGCTCGTCGACGCTGACGTAGAATTGCCGCACGGCAACGCGGCTATTGACGCCGTCGCCGAGTTGCGAAGTCGCCTGGAACACGACCTGCGCCTGCGCCGGATCGGCGCCGAGCGCCTGTTGGGTGTCTGCGAAAACCTGCTTGAACCTGAAGCTCATCGTTCGTCTTCCCCATGGCATCGATCATGAGAGGCTGATCGAACGACTCACGCAGGGCAATAGTCGCGGGATAAAAACGACAGCAACTCCGCGAAGCGCGAATTTTTCAGCAGCATTTTTCCCGCGCGCGTAGATGCGTAGGATGAGTAGAGCCTGCGGCGTCACGCGGCGAGCGCGTCCTGGTTGATCTCGCCCTTGGCGAGCGCCGTCAGCAGCGTGTCGACGTGCCGCTCTTCCTCGAGACTGTCGTGCAGCAGCCGCTGATCGTCGCGCAGATTGAGCTGGCCGGCGAGGGCGGCCGCGCTGCCATAGGCGGCGATCTCGTAGTGCTCGAGCTTCTGCGCCGACGCGACGAGGCCGGCATCGCGCAGATTGTCGTCGGGCAGCAGCGAAACCATCTTGGCGGTCTCGTGGATCAGCGCCTGCATGGCCTGGTCGGTGTGCTCAAGCGGATCGGCCCCGTGCATCCGCAGCAGCGACTTCAACCGCTCGCCCTGCACGATGGTCTCGCGGTGATGGCGGCTGAACGCATCCTTGAGCGACGGATGCGAGGCGATCTCTGCCATCCGCGCCAGCGCCACGGCGAGCTGCTCCTCGACGCTTGCGAGTTCCTGAAGCTCGGCGACATACATGTCCTTGAAGCTGGTGATCTTCATCGTGGAATCCTTCTCGTTTCTTCGTTGTTTCGGCGTTCAGGCGGTGTGGCCGCCGGAACCGGAATTGATCGGCGTCTTCTTGGCGCGTTGTGGCGTCATCTTCGCCGGGTCCGGTTGCCCGGGCACGCCGCGCGGCCCGAGTTGCCGGCGCTGCAGATCGTCCTCGGAGAAGGGCGGCTCGACGCCGTTCGGGTTGCTGCGCTCGATCGCGGTTTTCAGGTCGTCATCGCGCTGGTTCATGCTGGCGCTCCATCATCACGGCGGCACGGAACCTGGATCGGACGAGGCCGCCCGTTCCGCGCTGACCGGCCAACGATGCGCGCGCGAAATCGTTGCAAACAAATCGGGGGCGCGGCGCTACGCCACGAGCTTCGGCAGCGCGGCTGCGAGTGCATCCACCGCGAGCCGGACCTTGAGTGGCAATCGCGGCGTCGGCAGCCACAGCGCGTGGCAATCGTAGGGAAATTCCCCGTTGTCGCCGAGAACGCGCACCAGCGCGCCGGTGTCGAGGCGTTCGCGAACCAGCCAGTAGGGCAGCCAGGCGAGCCCCATGCCTTGCGCGGCGGCATCGGCGATCGCCTCCAGATCGTCGAGCCTCAGCCGCCCGGCCGGCCAGACCTCGTGCGGCGCAAGACCGTCGCGCGGAAACAGCCAGGGGCGAACGCGGCCCGAGCGGCGGTAGACGATCGCCTGGTGCCGGCCGAGTTCGTCGAGCGTGCGCGGCCTGCCATGGGCCTTCAGATAGGTGCGCGCGCCGCACACCACCATGCGCTGGCTTGCGATGCGCCGCGCGATCAGACCGGACTGGTCGTCGAGATCGCCGGTCCGGATCGCAAGATCGTAACCGCCCTCCATCAGATCGGCGATCGGATCACCGAACGCGAGATCGAGCTCGAGCGCGGGATATTTCTGCGCGAGCTTCAGCAGCGTGGGGACGATGCAGTAGCGGCCGAGCAGCGACGGCATCGTCACCCGCAGCCGCCCGCGCGGCTGCGACGATTGATCGGAGGCGAGCGCGTCGGCGGCCTCGGCCTCGCCGAGCACGATGCGGCAGCGCTCGTAATAGGCCTTGCCGGCCTCGGTCAGGCTCTGGCGCCGCGTGGTGCGGTTGAGCAGGCGAACGCCGATGCGCTCTTCGAGGAAGCGCACGTGCTTGCCGACCATCGGCCCCGACATCTCCAGGGCGTCCGCCGCGGCCGCGAACGAGCCGAGATCGACAGCCTTGACGAAAACGGCCATGCTGGTCAGGCGGTCCATGATTGAAAACTCCCGGTTTCGACTGTCGGAACTACCGGGTGATTTATCCGGGGATCGCCGCCGGGCATAGCGACATTCCATTCAATTGTTTTGGAGTTCGCCCATGGCCCGTGTCGTCCGCTTTCACCAGCATGGTGGTCCCGAGGTGCTGCGCATCGAGGAGATCGCGATTGCGCCGCCGGCCCGCGGCGAGGTTCAGATCCGCAGCAAGGCGCTGGGGCTCAACCGCGCCGAGGCCTCGCTGCGCCGGGGCAGCTATATCGAGACCGCGACGCTGCCGTCCGGCCTCGGGCTGGAAGTCGCCGGGATTGTCGCGGCGATCGGCGAGGACGTCGAAGGATTTGCGCCGGGCGATGCCGTGAGCATTGTGCCGCCGGTCTCGATGGTGCGCTGGCCTGCCCATGCCGAGCTCGCGACCTTTCCGGCGGAGCTTGTCGTCAAGCATCCACCCGCGCTCGGTTTTGAAACGGCGGCTGAGGTGTGGATGCAGTACCTCACCGCGTTCGGTGCGCTGGTCGATCTTGCAAGGCTCGGGCGAGGGGATGTCGTCGCCATCACGGCGGCATCGAGCAGTGTCGGGCTCGCGGCGATCCAGATCGCGAACCGTGTCGGCGCGGTCCCGATTGCGGTGACGCGGACATCGGCCAAGGCGCAGGCGCTGCGCGAGGCCGGCGCGACGCACGTGATCGCGTCGGCGGAGCAAGATTTGCAATCAAGGCTGGAGCAGATCGCGGGACCGAACGGCGTGCGCGTGGTGCTCGATGCCGTCGGCGGCCCCGCCTTCGTGCCGCTGACGGCATCGATGGCACCCGGCGGCATCCTGATCGAATATGGTGGACTCAGTCCTGAGCCGACGCCGTTCCCGCTCTTCAACGTGCTCGGCAAGAGCCTGACGCTGCGCGGCTATCTCGTGCACGAGATCATCCGCGATCCCGTGCGTCTTGCGAAGGCAAAGGCGTTCATTCTCGACGGGCTGTCGGACCGCACGTTGAAGCCTGTCATCGCCAGGACGTTTCGCTTCGAGGAGATCGTCGACGCGCACCGGTACCTGGAGTCGAACACGCAGTTGGGCAAGATCGTGGTGACGGTGTGAATGCGCAGGATGGGTTCACGTCCCGCAGAATGTCTGCGTCACGCGCTGCTCGGGGAGTGGCGGATCGGCGTAGGCTGCGAACTGCGGCTGGTCCTCATAGGGCTTGGCCAGCACCGTCAGCAGTTCCTCGAACGGCGCGTAGTCATCCGAGTTCACCGCAGCCGCAATCACCGCCTCGATCCGGTGGTTGCGCGGGATGAAGGCCGGATTGACCGCCTGCATCGCGGCCTTGCGTTCGGCCGGCGCTTGCGGCTCAAGCGCGAGGCGGGCGCGCCAGCGGGCGGCCCATTCGTCGAACGCCGCGGGATCGGTGAACTGCGCGCGGACGTCGGCGGCGTCATCGCTTGCGGCCTCACCGAGCTTGCGGAAGGTGAGGGTGAAGTCGGCCTGGTTCTTCGCCATGGCGTCGAGCAGATCCTGGATCAGCGCCTCGTCGCCGTCGCGCTCGGTGAACAGGCCGACCTTGGCGCGCAGCCCGGTGTTGTAGGCCGCGGTGAACTTTTCAGGGAATTCGCCGAGGATCACCTGCGCTTGCGCGACCGCCTTCTCCTGCTCGTCGGAGAACAGCGGCAGCAGGCATTCGGCGAGGCGCGTCAGATTCCACAGCGCGATGCGCGGCTGGTTGGCATAGGCGTAGCGGCCCATCTCGTCGATCGAGGAAAAGACCTGCGCGGGGTTGTAGGCGTCCATGAAGGCGCAGGGGCCGTAGTCGATGGTCTCGCCTGAGATCGACGTGTTGTCGGTGTTCATCACGCCGTGGATGAAGCCGACCAGCAGCCAGCGCGCCACGAGCTCGGCCTGGCGCGCGACGACGCTCGCGAGCAGGTCGTGGTAGGGCTGGGCGGCGTCCTTCAGCTCGGGATAGTGGCGGGTGATCACATGGTCGGCGAGCCGGCGCACCGCCTCGGTGTCGCGGCGGACGGCGAAGAACTGGAAGGTGCCGACGCGGATATGGCTGGAGGCGACGCGGGTCAGCACCGCGCCGGGCAGCGCGGTCTCGCGGATGACGTGCTCGCCGGTGACGACGGCGGCAAGCGTGCGCGTGGTCGGGATGCCGAGCGCGTGCATCGCCTCGCTGACGATGTACTCGCGTAGCACCGGACCCAGCGCGGCGCGGCCGTCGCCGCGGCGGGAGAACGGGGTGGGGCCCGAGCCCTTGAGCTGGATGTCGCGGCGGATGCCGTTCTTGTCGATGACCTCGCCGAGCAGGATGGCACGGCCGTCGCCGAGCTGGGGCACGAAATGCCCGAACTGGTGGCCGGCATAGGCCATGGCGATGGGATCGGCGCCGTCAGGCAGCCGCTTTCCGGCAAGGATTTCGGCGCCCTCCGGCGTCGAAAGCAGGTCCGGATCCAGCCCGAGCTGGATTGCCAAAGGCCGGTTCAGCTTGATCAGCCGGGGGGCGGCGACCGGGGTCGGCGCGACGCGGGCAAAGAAGCTGTCCGGCAGCGCCGAATAGGAGTTCTGGAAGGGGAAATGGATGGTCATATCCCGAAGATAGGCTCGCGGGCCGAATAGGCAAACGATTGGCGCCCACCTGGCGCCGGATCGCAGCAAAATCTGCAGTTTCGGGCCAAAAGCGGGCGTTCCCTTGGTTGCCGCCCCGAGCGGGCTCGGGTAAACCCAGCGCCTTCGGATAGGAAGTTTCCTATCGCGATTCTCCTCCGACATTGATTTTTGGGACGACCATGCATCGCTACCGGTCACATACATGCGGCGCGCTCCGCGACAGCAACATCGGCGAGACGATCCGCCTCTCGGGCTGGGTCCATCGCGTTCGCGACCATGGCGGCGTGCTGTTCATCGACCTGCGCGACCATTACGGCCTGACCCAGTGCGTGGTCGACCCGGACTCGCCGGCATTCGCCGAGGTCGAGAAGTTCCGCTCCGAATGGGTGGTGCGGATCGACGGCAAGGTGCGCCGCCGTCCCGCCGGCACCGACAACCCGGATCTGCCGACCGGCAAGGTCGAGGTTTATGTCAGCGAGATCGAGGTGCTGGGCCCGGCCGGCGACCTGCCGCTGCCTGTCTTCGGCGACCAGGAATATCCCGAAGACATCCGCCTGAAATACCGCTTCCTCGACCTGCGCCGCGAGAAGCTGCACCAGAACATCATGACGCGCGTCGAAATCATCAAGTCGATGCGTCGGCGCATGGAGGGGCAGGGCTTCTTCGAGTTCAACACGCCGATCCTGACCGCGTCCTCGCCGGAAGGCGCGCGCGACTTCCTGGTCCCGTCGCGCATTCATCCCGGCAAGTTCTACGCACTGCCGCAGGCGCCGCAGCAGTACAAGCAGCTGCTGATGATGTCGGGCTTCGACCGCTATTTCCAGATCGCGCCCTGCTTCCGCGACGAGGACCCGCGCGCCGACCGTCTGCCAGGCGAGTTCTACCAGCTCGACGTCGAGATGAGCTTCGTGACGCAGGAGGACGTCTTCGCCGCGATGGAGCCGGTGATCACGGGCGTCTTTGAAGAGTTTGCCAAGGGCAAGCCGGTGACGAAGGGCTGGCCGCGGATTCCGTTTGCGGAGGCCGTGCGCAAATACGGCTCCGACAAGCCCGATTTGCGCAACAAGATCGTAATGCAGGAAGTCTCCGAGCACTTCCGCGGCTCCGGCTTCAAGGTGTTCGCACGCATGCTGGAGGACCCGAAGAACCAGGTCTGGGCGATCCCGGGTACCGGCGGCGGCAGCCGCGCGTTCTGCGACCGCATGAACTCGTGGGCGCAGGGCGAAGGCCAGCCCGGCCTCGGCTACATCATGTGGCGCGAGGGCGGCGAGGGCGCGGGTCCCCTGGCGAACAACATCGGAGCGGAGCGCACGGCAGCGATCCGCGACCAGCTCGGCCTCAAGGAAGGCGATGCCGCGTTCTTTGTCGCCGGCGATCCCGAGAAATTCTGGAAGTTCGCGGGTCTCGCGCGCACCAAGCTCGGCGAGGAATTGAACCTGATCGACAAGGACCGGTTCGAGCTCGCCTGGATCGTCGACTTCCCGATGTACGAGTATGACGAGGAGAACAAGAAGGTCGACTTCTCGCACAACCCGTTCTCGATGCCGCAGGGCGGCCTCGACGCGCTGACGTCGCAGGACCCGCTGACCATCAAGGCGTTCCAGTACGACATCACCTGCAACGGCTACGAGATCGCCTCCGGCGGCATCCGCAACCACGTGCCGGAGGCCATGGTGAAGGCGTTCGAGATCGCAGGCTACGGCGAGCAGGAAGTGGTCGAGCGCTTCGGCGGCATGTACCGCGCCTTCCAGTACGGCGCGCCGCCGCATGGCGGCATGGCCGCGGGCGTCGACCGCATCGTGATGCTGCTGTGCGGCACCACGAATCTGCGCGAGATCTCGCTATTCCCGATGAACCAGCAGGCCATGGACCTCCTGATGGGCGCGCCCTCGGAAGCCACCACCAAGCAGCTCAAGGAGCTTCACATCCGCACCAACCTGCCGGCGAAGGGTTAGGCGGGCAGGAGAGGTGCGTAGCCCGGATGGAGCGAAAGCGAAATCCGGGGCGGGTCTCTCCTGCGGCGACGCTGTTCCCGGATTGCGCTTCGCTCCATCCGGGCTACGGGAATCACAACCCCGTCGAGGCCTCGATCCGGAATTGCGCCAGCGCCGATTGCGGATCGGTCTTGAGCAACTGCATCAGCTGAAGCGCCGGCGCTTTCGCGCGCGGAGTGAGCTTGATGACCAGCGTCTGTCCCGGCGTCTCGATGAACTGGCCGATCGCGGTGAGGAGCGCGGTGGCGTCGGGATTGGCTCCGCCGATCTCGGCGCCTTGCGCCTTGATAGCGTCGAGGATGACCTTGCGCGCCTCGTCGCGGCTGATGTTCCGGGTGCGGGCGTACTGGGCGACAGCGAGGTCGATGATGCCGAGGTCGTGAATTGTGAGCTCGATCATGCCGGCTTCGATCTGCGCGGCCGCGCCCATGGCTTCTGCGGCGCTCGCCGAAAAGGTCTCGCGCGGCACGTTGCCAAGCGAGAGCTTCGCCGACGCATTCAGCAGGCCCGCCATGTCGAGCTTGACCGGCTCGAGCACGAACACGCGCGACGTCTCGGTCCAGACAGCGCCGAGATCGGCGTCGACAGCCATCCGGTCGATCCCGGCGGCGACGAACGGTTGCTGCCGCGGATCGGCCGCATCGAGCGGTGCCGCCAGCTTCGCGGTCAGCCGCAGCTTGCTCGGGATCGATCCGACGAACTGACCCCAGTCGAGACTGAAGACGTCGATGTTGACCGGCTTGCCGGTGGCCTTGTAGGGCGACGCGACGCCTTTGACCTCGACGCCTTCGATCAGCGGGAATAGCGCCAGCGCCTGTTCGGCCGACGGCTTCTGCGCGGCGAATTGTGCCGACAGCCGCATGAAGCTGGCGACGTCGAGCGACTTCAGCGCAAAGCGTCCGACCTTGATGGGACCGTTCGGCGCACGGGTATCGAGTCCCTCGACCGCAAGTTCGCCGATCTTGCCGTGTTCGAAGTTGAACCGCATCGAGGCGAGCTTGAGCGGGCCCTGCGGCGTCTCGACCGAGAGCCCATGCATCTCGGCATTTGCAATTCCGATGCCCGAATATAGGCCGGCGATCTTGTCCAGCAGTTCGCGTGCCTGGGCGGCAGACGGCGGCGGACTCCCTTGCGGCGGGATCATTGCCAGCAGCGCCGGCAGTTGCATCCGTGACGGATTGATCCTGGTGTCGTCGACGGTCACGCCCTCGATCCGCATGTTCACGCCGGGCGCAGCGGTAATGACATAAGGACCGGCCGAAACGTGTCCTTGGATCCGGTACTCCCTGTCATCGTTGGCCTTGCCCGGATCGAATATCGCCGCCATCGCGCCAACGTCGATATCGGTCGCGGCGATATTGGCGAGCTCGCCGGTCATTTTGATCGGCTTGCCTGCCGCCTGCTGGTTGATCGTGAACACAACCTTGTCGGTTTTGCTGGACGCGATCTTTCCGTCCTTCATGTTTTCAATGGCGATGCCCGAATAGGCGAATTCGCCGCCGGCGCCGTCGCCGGCTTTTGCGGCGGCACTGAAGGTCATCGTTCCGGTCAGGCTGGGCGCAGCGACCGATGATGCGTTGATGCTCGCAAGCAGTCCGAACGCGGACCGGTACAGCTCGAAGATCGACGACGAGGCTGGAAGCTGGGGCAGGCTGGCGGGGCCGGAATAATCCTTCACCGTGATCCGCGGCGCCTTGTAGGTCAGTGAGGTGATCGTCGGGGTAGGTCCTGCCACGCCGATCTCGACATCGCTGAACTCGACATTGCCGGCGGAGACCCGTGCCGCGTCGGTTTGACCGAGGCCGGTCATCGTGAGACTGGCAATCTTGACGCTGACCGGGGATTGCGTCCCCGACTCGGTGGCGACGTCCGCGATCGTCAGGGTGCGGCTCTTAACGTCGAACGTGATCTTGCCGTGGCTCGCCTTGGCGCCGCTGGCACGGACCTGCTCGAAGGCGGCCTCGACGTCGCGCGTGACCCGGCGCTGGGCATAGAAGTCGAAACCGAAGAAGCCGGCAGCCGCGATCACAACCACGGCAATCAGGCCGAGCAGAATTTTCTTCATTCGGTCAACTCCGGATGATCAAGGGGAAAAAATTGCCAATCCGCGGCCGGAAGGTGCAGCATCCACGAACGGGCCGGCCCGGGCCTGTTGACGGGGACATTATCCGATGTTGCATCCAAGCGGCCGGACATGCTTCACATCCGGCTCGATTTGCCGGACAAATGACTTTCGCCTGAATTAGCACAGAAACAAGAAATTTGGGCCGGAAACGCGGGGAGCACGCATGTCGTCATCGTCTGAAGAACTCCATAACGCCGCGCTGGCCTATCATCGTCTGCCGCGCCCCGGAAAGCTCGAGATCCAGGCAAGCAAGCCGCTTGCCAACCAGCGCGACCTCGCGCTGGCCTATTCTCCGGGCGTTGCCGCCGCCTGCACCGAGATCGCCAAGAACCCGGCCGAGGCGGCCACGCTCACCACCCGCGCCAACCTGGTCGCGGTGGTCTCCAACGGCACCGCGGTGCTCGGCCTCGGCAATATCGGCCCGCTGGCCTCCAAGCCGGTGATGGAAGGCAAGGCGGTCCTGTTCAAGAAATTCGCCGGCATCGACGTGTTCGACATCGAGATCGCTGCTGACACCATCGACCGGGTGGTCGAGACGGTGGCGGCGCTCGAGCCGACCTTCGGCGGCATCAATCTGGAAGACATCCGCGGACCGGAATGCTTCGAGATCGAGACGCGCCTGAAGGAGCGCATGAAAATCCCGGTCTTCCATGACGACCAGCATGGCACCGCCATCATCGTCGCCGCGGCGATCACCAACGGGCTGTTGTTGAACGGCAAGCAACTCTCTGACGTGAAGATCGTCTGTTCGGGCGCGGGCGCGGCCGCGATCGCAACCCTCAATCTGCTGGTCTCGATGGGGGCGCAGCGCAAGAACATCTGGGTCTGCGACATCGATGGTGTGGTCTATGAGGGCCGCAACACCACGATGGATCGCTGGAAGGCGGTCTATACCCAGAAGACCGACGCACGCGTGCTCGCCGACGTCATTCCGGGCGCGGACATCTTCATCGGCCTGTCGGCGCCGGGTGTGCTCAAGCCCGAAATGGTCAAGCAGATGGGCGACAAGCCGCTTGTCATGGCCCTTGCCAATCCCGTACCGGAGATCATGCCGGAAGAGGCGCGAAAGGCGCGCCCCGACGCCATGATCTGCACCGGCCGCTCGGACTATCCGAACCAGGTCAACAATGTCCTCTGCTTTCCCTTCATCTTCCGCGGCGCGCTCGACGTCGGCGCCACCGCGATCAACGAGGAGATGAAGCACGCCGCCGTCGAGGCCATCGCGCAGCTCGCGCGCGAGGCGCCGTCGGATGCGGTCGCGCAGGGTTTCGACACCGGCGAGACCCAAGGCTTCGGCCCGGGCTCGCTGATCCCAAGTCCGTTCGACCCGCGCCTGATTCTGCGGATCGCGCCGGCTGTGGCCAAGGCGGCGATGGAGTCGGGTGTCGCGACGCGACCCATCACCAATTTCGACGAATACACCGCGCTGCTGGAGCGCTTCGCCTTCCGCTCCGGCCTCGTCATGAAGCCGATGTTCGCCAAGGCCAAGACCCAGCCGGTGCGCGTGATCTATGCCGAAGGCGAGGACGAGCGCGTGCTGCGTGCGACGCAAGTCGTGCTGGAGGAGAACCTGGCGCGGCCGATCCTGGTCGGCCGTCCTTCGGTCGTGGAGGCGCGCATCAAGCGCTTCGGGCTCTCGATCCGCGCCGGCAAGGACTTCGACCTGGTCAATCCCGAGGACGATCCGCGCTACCGCTCCTATGTGCAGTCTTACGTCGAGGTCGCCGGCCGCCGCGGCGTCACGCCGGATGCAGCCCGCACGGTGGTGCGCACCAACAACACCGTGATCGCCGCGCTCGCGGTGACGCGCGGCGAGGCGGATGCCATGCTTTGCGGCGTCGAGGGTCGCTACATGAGCCATCTGCGTCATGTCCGCGAGATCATCGGCTTTTCGCCGGGGATCAGCGACTACGCGGCGCTTGCGCTGCTGATCACCTCCACCGGCGCCCATTTCCTCGCCGATACCCAGGTGCGGCCGAACCCGAGCGCGGAGGAACTCGCCGAAGTGGCATCGCTCGCCGCGGTCCACGTGCAGCGCTTCAACATCAAGCCGAAGATCGCCTTCGTCTCGCACTCGGATTTCGGCAGCTACGACACCGAATCCTCGCGCAAGATGCGGCGGGCGACCCAGCTGTTGAAGGAGAAGCATCCGGAGATCGAGGCCGACGGCGAGATGCAGGGCGACACCGCACTCTCCGCCGCTGCGCGAAGGATGGTGCTGCCGCACTCCAAGCTGGAGGGCGAGGCCAACATCCTGATCATGCCCACCCTCGACACCGCCAATGTCGCCTATCAGATGATCAAGTCGCTGGCGGACGCGTTGCCCGTCGGCCCGATCCTGGTCGGCCCGGCACGCCCGGCACATATCCTGACCCCCGGCGTGACGGCGCGCGGCATCCTCAACATGACGGCGGTGGCCGCGGTCGAAGCCCAAGAGCGCGCCGGCCGCGCGCAGCCGACGCTGTTCGGCTGACGGCCGTTGTTTGAGCACGTTATGTTCGGAAAACCGCAGCGCAGCTTTCCGCATCGTGTTTGAACCGAGATGGATTCGATTTGATCGAGGCAGGTGGAGCGACCATAATCGCTTCGCCTGCTTCGTCCGATTTCTGCCATCCAGTGAGGCCGATCATGCCAGCGTTCGTGACTTTCGGGCGAATCCTGTTCGCCGTGCTGTTCATCTACACGGGCGCGACCAAGCTCTTTGCCATCCAGGCGACCGCGGATCTGCTGGCGGCCAAGGTGACGATCCCGGCCGTGGTCGTGCCCTATACGCAGCAGATCGAAACCTCCGTCGGCATGCCCTTCATGCAGCTGCTGGCGATCACGATCGGTGGCTTCGAGATCGTCGCGGGGCTGATGATCGCGGTGAACGTGCTGGCGCGTTTCTTCGCGATTTTCCTGATCATCTTCGTGTGCTTCGCCACCTTCTACTTCCATGACTTCTGGAATCAGCCGGCGCCCGACAACCTCAGCACGCTGATCGATGCGCTGAAGAACCTGTCGCTGATCGGCGCGCTGTTCATCATCGCCGGCTACGGCCGCGGCCCGCGCCGCGACGACCCGGCCTATGGGGACGTGTAGGACGCGGCAGCGTAGGCATCATGCGCCAGGCTGGCACGTAGCGATGGGTTTCGCTGCGCTCTACCCATCCTACGGACTACGAACAGCGATCTTTCAACCCATCCGCCGCCACGGCGTCACGCTGACATCCTGCGCGGCATCGATCAGCTGCGGCGCGCCGGCGTGCAGGCCGTGCGCCGAGAGCATCTGCTGCGGGGTGCGGGCGGGAACGCTGGGAAAGCACGGCTCGCCGTCGGGGATGTGCACCTTCGGGGCGACCGAGAGCCAGAACGTGTCGTAGCGGTCCATGAACATGCCGAACACGCCGGGGCCGCCGATGACCGCGACCATGCCCGAGGTCACGCCGGCCTCGCGGCTCGCCGTCTCGAACGGGCAGCCGGCGGGATTCCACAACAGCGCCTTCGGATTATCGGGGGCGGGCGCGGTGGCCGCGACCTTGCTGGTCAGGATCAGGCGCCGCCGCTTTGGCGCATTCGGCTGCTCTTCCTGGGAGTGACGGCCATGCACGACGAGGTCGGCGCGGTCGAGGGCTGCGGTGAAGAACCGCTTGTCGCCCTCGATCTTGAGATCGTCGGGCATCACGTTCCGCGCATTCGCCAGCCGGCCATCGGCGGAGACGATGACGAAGCCTTCGATGCGCAACGCCGGCACCAGGATTGTCGCCGGCGCTATTGCTGATCGACGGTGGTGACGACGCTGTTCACCGGGCGCTGGCTCACCGTCGGCAGCTTGGCGTCCTTGAGCAGCTCCTGGTCGTATTCCGGCAGCGTCGATGCCGGGAACTTGGCGCGCATCGCCACCACCTTGTAGCCGCCGGCCTTGAGCCGCGTGAGCAGTTCGGGCAGGGCTTCCGCGGTGTGCTTCTGGAAGTCGTGCATCAGGATGATGCCCTTGCCGAGCTTGGTATCGAGCTTCTTCATCACGGTCTCGACCACCTTCTCGGGCTTGGAGGCCTTGAAGTCGAACGAGTCGATGTCGCAGGAGAAGATCGCGACATTGCGGTTGCCGAGATAGGTGACCATCTCCGGCGGATGCTGGAGCGCCGGGAAGCGGAAGAACGGTGAAGGTGAGGTCTCGAGCGCCCACTTGACCGCGGCGTAGCCGCGCTCGATTTCGTCCTTCTTCTGATCTTCGGTGAGCTTCTTGTTGTTGAGGTTGGCGTGCGACCAGGTATGGGCGCCGACCGTATGGCCGGCCGCGTAGACCTGCTTCAGGATTTCCGGCTGATAGGTCGCGTGCTTGCCGATCGAGAAGAAGATGCCGGTGGTGCATTCATCGGCGAGCGCCTTCAGCACCGCGGGCGTGTTGCCCGGCCACGGGCCGTCGTCGAAGGTCAGCACCACCTCCTTGTCGCGCAGGAAGTCGAGCTGCTTGAAATGCTCGAAGCCGAAGCCGGGACCGCCGGTGGTGTCGATCTCGACGGTGCGGGCGACGCCGAGCGCACCCGGCGTGTTGCAGGCCGCGCGCGCCGGCTGCGGCGGCTGTTTGGGCGGAACCGGGGCAGCGGTTGCGGTGGCCGGTGCCGGGGCTGCGGCGGCGGGCGCGGGAGCCGCGGCCGCTGGTGCTGCCGGTGCCGCAGTAGCGCCCTTGGCGGGCGACGTCTGCGACCAAGCTGCGCTCGACGCGAGCAACGATACGGTCCCCGCAAAAATCAGACCTGTCGCAATGCGCATGGCGTGTTCCCTGCTGCTCGCGCTCCCGGCGCCGGCATTGCCGCGACCGGGTCGCTTCGCCCCCAACCGATCGTACCCTAGTCGCAGTGGCGACGCCAAGGCAATGAACGTGGCGAGCGCGTGTCCAAAATCCTCGCCGGATCAGTTAATTCCGGGGATTATCGTCATATCTCAGGCGGCCGCCAGTGCCCGTGCGATCCCGGTCTTGATGCGCGTGTCGTCGGGCGCAACCGACTCAGCGAAAACTTCGGCGATATAGCCGTCGCGGCCGATCAGGTATTTGTGGAAGTTCCAGCGCGGTACGTCCTTCGGCCGAGCCTCCGCCGCCCAGCGGTAGAACGGATGCGCGCTCGTTCCGCGGACGATTGCTTTCGCCGCGATCGGGAAGGTGACGCCATATTGATGCTGCGCGGTCTCGGCGATCTCGGTTGGGCCGCCGGGCTCCTGGCCGCCGAAGTCATTGGAGGGGACGCCAATGATGACGAAGCCGCGATCGCGGAATTCGTTCCAGAGTTCTTGCAGGCCGGCATATTGCGGAGTGTAGCCGCAGAGCGAGGCGGTGTTCACGATCATCAACGGACGGCCGGCATAGTCGGCAAGTCTGATATCGCCGCCGCCAGGTGCCGGAAATGAGAAGGCGTAGGCGGTGATCCGGCTCATCGCGGGCTGCTCGGCATGCAGCGGGCGGGATGATGCGGCTGCGGCGATCGCGGTCACAATTAGTGTCCTGCGGTCCATCATGGTCTCGTCCCCGGAACAGATGTTCGTCGGGATCATAATCCGGCGGGGAGGCGCAGGCTTTCAAGAAGGCGTTATTGCCGGAAGCGGGTGGCCGGATGGCGCGAAGCCCAATCCGGGATCGATCGCCTCAACGCAGCGGCACGATGAAATCGGTGCCTTCGCCGGTCTCGCCCTGGTTGATGCCCTGGTCGGAGACGATGATCGATCCGCCGGTGCCGAGAGCTTCGCTGATCCGCGCCATCACGTCGGCCGGAATGGAGATGCGGTCGAGCGCCTCGGCCGGGGTGTTGGTCACCGGCTGCGGCTTGGCCTCGGCCACCGCTGCGGCCGCGATCTTGCGGCGATGCGAGGCACGCTCCTCGACGTCGATGCGGGCGACGTTGCGGGTCGGCAGCGACACCACCGACCAACGCAGCGAATTGGCATCGGTCTTGTCGACTTCGGCGGTGAAGACATGCGTGCCGAGCGGCCGGTCGCTCGCGGCGATCGTGACGGGCACCTCGAACAGCGGCGCAAAATTCTGCCGCACATAGAGCTTGGCATCCTTGCGGCTGATGAAGACGGCAATCTGGCCGGCCCGCTTGGGCACGTCGATCCTGGCCGTGCCCGGCAGCCGTGCCGGATCCTTCTTGGCGTCGGGCGCATCAGCTGCGGTCGCCGCCTCGGCGGGTTTGTCAGCGGCCTTCGGTGCATCGGTCTTCGGTGCATCGATCTTGGGCGCCTCGGCAGCACCAGGCATGGCGGCGTCCGCCTTCGGCTCGTCGGCCTTGGCTTCCGCCTTCACCGGATCGCTTGCCGAGACCTCGCTCTTTGGCGTGTCGGTGCCGGCGGTGGTTTCGCCGACCGTGTTGTCATCTGTGGTCGGGTTGCTGTCGTGGCCGGCGGAATTGGTCTCGGCCGGCTTGTCGGCGGCGGCCGTCTCGGGCTTCACTGTCTCGGACTTGTTCGCTGCGATCTTCTCCGCAATGGCGTCGCGCGCCGTGGAAGAGGTCGCATCGGACATCGTCACCGACGCACTCGCTGCCGGCATCGCGCTGCTGGCGTCGGCGGTGTGGGTGTTGTCGCGCAGCGACGCGGCGGCATGGCCGACACTGCTGCGCAAATCGAGACTGGACTGCTTGTCGGCGCCCTTGTCGCTCTTCACGCCGAGCGGCGCATCCATCTTCAGAATGTCGTCGGCAACCGGCTGCTGCGGCGCCACCTTCTGCGTGACCAGCAGCGGGTGCGAGAAACTCTCCGGCGAGATCGTGCCCGGCGTGACGAACACGCGGGCACCCATCCGCGTCCAATTGTACATCTTCACCGCGAACGACATCGGCATGCGGATGCAGCCGTGCGAGGCCGGGTAACCCGGCAACACGCCGGCATGCATGGCGACGCCGGACCAGGTGATCCGCTGCATGTACGGCATCGGCGCGTCGCTATAAATGTTGGAGCGGTGGAATTTGTGCTTCTGGATGACGCTGAACACACCCATCGGCGTCGAATGACCCTTCATGCCGGTCGACACCGGGCTCTCGGCATAGAGGCCATTGGCGTCGTAGAGGCTGACCCGCTGCTGGTCGATCGAGACCGAGATGATCAGGGGACCTTGCGGCTTGCTGCCGGCCTCCTTCTCGATCGCCGGATTCTTCTTGGCTGTGCTGCGCTTCGGCTTTTGCCGGTGCGGCTGGGGCAGCGGCATCGGCTCGTATTCGCCGTAGAAGGCGGAGTCGCGGTTCCAGTAATAGAGCGCTGCATCGGCCTGCGTGGAGGCGGCGACGGTGCCGGCGGTCGTCAGAATTGCAAGCTGCCAGAACCGCTCATTCGCGAAATCAAAAATCGAAATCCGCCGTCCACCTGCGCGCATATTCCGAATCCCAGTCCAGACTACCTGTTGGTTGTCGCAGACGCACAACGCGTTCACCAGCGCAAGCGATCTAACCCTTCCGTGAGGGCGGTATTTTCGACGAAAGAGTAACAAAAAAGCCTCACAAGAGGTTAAAGCGCCGCGTTCGATCACCGAACTGTCAGCGCCTTCCTGTGCGGCGTTTGCGCACTACATAGGCGGGACCCACCCCGGAGACCTCAATGACATCGAGAACTGTGAGCTTGTGTGACCTGCGACGGTTGTCTCGCTGGGGATGCGCGGTGCTGCTGATGTTGCTGGCTTTGGGGCAGGCGGGTCCTGCGGTCGCGGCCGACGAGCCGGACCTGATCTTCCGCCGCTCCACCGTGTTCAAATGGGTGAGCCCCAACGATAAGCTCGCGACCTATGGCGTCGACGATCCCGAGGTCGAGGGTGTCGCCTGTCACTTCACGGTGCCGGAGAGGGGCGGCTTCAAGGGGTGGCTGGGCCTTGCCGAGGAGGTCTCGGACATCTCGCTCGCCTGCCGCCAGGTCGCCCCGATCAGGTTCAAGAACAAGATGGAGCAGGGCGACGACATGTTCCGCCAGCGGCGCTCGCTGTTCTTCAAGAAGATGCAGATCGTGCGCGGCTGCGACGCCAAGCGCAACGTGCTGGTCTACATGGTCTATTCGGACAGGCTGATCGAGGGTTCGCCCAAGAACTCGACCTCGACCGTGCCGATCATGCCGTGGGGACCGGCGGACGCAAACGTCCAGAAGTGCGGCGAGTTCATTCAGTAGCTGGAGCAGGGGCTTGGCCCAGGCGGCTGAGGCGGCGGGCGAGCTAGCGCTCGGTTTGCCCGAACTGCTTCGCGCTGATGCCAAGGGCCGGCTTGACCTTCGAGTCGCGGCAGCCGACGAGGCGGACCAGCTTCTGCGGCGCGCACTCATTGTCGCCCATCACATAGGCGCCTTGCTGCGGCATCGCGGCCGTCATCTGTTGCTGGCCGGATTTGCTCGCCGCGGATTCATTGCCAACACCGATGTTGCCATTGCCCACGACTGACATCCTTCGTTGGATCGGGAGTGATCACGACAACGTGCCACCGCGAAGATGGTTGCACGGCGCCCAAATATGAGTCGGCCAAACCGTCGCCCGGTTCACGCCGCCCTTGCTGTGCTGCTTCTCCTCTCAGCAGAGGAAAGTTAACAAAGCGCGCTAGCTCGTTCAGTTTGCACGCATAATTGGCCCTCGCTCCGGCAGTGGCCGGGGTCCGGCATTGTCGCGCGAAGTTTTCAACAGCCTATCAGCCACGCTCCTGCCGCTGAAATCATTGGTGTTTTCCGCCGAATGTTTCGTGGACCGCTGGTCGACGAAACAATTCCAGGTCCGACGAAACCATTTTCGGCTTGTTCCGCAGAACTCCGGAAACGGCAGATCGTTATCAGACCGTCACACAACGGCGCCGGATGCCGAGCGGAATAACGGAGACTGTCAGATGCGAACCATGAGCCTGATCCTCGCCTTCGCCTTTGTGATGGCCGGCTCGTCAATGGCAGGCTCGCCGGACAGCGGTTTGCCCGGGATCGGCACCTTCTCCTATAACGGCTCGCCGGTAGTCACCCCGGTCCCGATGGTGATGGCACAGGCCAACTGAGCGCGACGCAAAAAACAGAACTGCCGGTAAAGGCTCTCCCAATGGTGCTCCGTATCTGTTCCGCCGCGATGTTGGCATCGCTTGTCCTAATGGGGCCCTTGGCGGGCGCCGCGCAGGCCCAATCCCAGCTCCCCCTCGAATCGATGCAGATCCGCTCGCTGTACCGCGTGCCTGAACCGCGCGACGAGTTCGTGCGGCAATGCGCGCCCCATATGCTCGGCCGTTGGGCGCATCCCGAGGCCGTGTGCGGCTGCCTCCACGACCATGCCGCCGCTGCGGTCGAGGACCGCGATCTGCGCGAGGCGCTGCTGCGCGGCATCACCGAGACCGGCGTGCCGACGATCGAGACCGATTGGGTGCCGGTATCCAAGCAGGGTGAGATCGGCCCGACCTTCACCAAGATCGCCAAGCCGACCTTGCAGTGCATGTTCGATCCGGTCTCGAACTGAGCTGAGCATCAAAGCAATGAGGACCGCACCGCCTCGCGACAGCGGGGCGTTTTACTTTTTGGCGAGGCGCGGCACGCAGCTGCGGGTCCGCACCACGCCGTTCTCGCTCAGCCTGGAGCCGACGACCTGCTTGATCTGCCCGGCCGGGCACGAGCCGTCATCGACAAGGACGCGCTGGCCGACCCGCAGATCGACGATGTCGCCCTCACGCATGTAGGACTGCTCTGCAGCGGCGGATTGAGCCATCGCGCCAAGAGCCGCGACGCTGACCAGCGCGACGAATCCCAAGCGCGGCATCGCGGCCTCCTTCACTTGTTCTGGATCTTGAGCCCGTCGGGGCCGACATTGATCTGAAGGCCTTCGGGCTGCTTGTTCGCCTGATAAAGATTGTAGCCGAGCATGCCTGCGATCACGACCAGCGCGGCGATCACGAGATACAGGACGTTGCGATTTGGCATCCGGTATCTCCGTAAGCGGACACTGACTGAACGCGGGCGACCTTAGTCAGGTGACTGCGATTCTCCTAGAGCGCTGCGGCTTGGCGGATGGCTTGACCGATGTCTTGCGCGTCGCGCGCAGCGCGGCGAGCGTAGTCTTCGCCAGTCGTTCCGCCGACGCGACGAGTTGCGGAACCGGATGGCCGGAAAATCCCAGCACGAAGCCGGGCAGTGGCGGTGCGCGATGATAGGTCTCGGCGAGCAGCCAGCCGCCGACGCCGGCATTAGCCTTTGCCTGCGCGGCAATCAGCGGATCGGTCGCGGGATCGAGCCGCGCCACTAGGTGAAGGCCCTGCGAGGGCACGGGAACCGTGAGCTCGCCCTCCGATGCATTGGCAAGCGTCGACGCCAGGACGTCGCGCGCCTCGCGATAGAGTTTGCGCGATTTGCGCAAGTTGGCGGCGAAGGCGCCGGAATTGAGCATGTCGGCCACCGCGCCTTCCATCAGCGTGCCGGGAAAGCGATCGAGCGCCGCGCGCGCTGCCGCCACATCCGCGATCAGGCGTTCGGGCAGGGCGCAATAGCCGATGCGCAGGCCCGGAAACAGCGTCTTGGCAAACGTGCCCAGGTAGATCACGCGCTGGAGGCGATCGATGCCGGCGAGCGACATCAGCGGTGCGCCGTCATAGCGGAACTCGCTGTCGTAATCGTCCTCGAGCACGAATGCGCCGGCCTGCCTTGCCCAATCCAGAAGCTCGAGGCGCCGCGGCATCGACATCTGCACGCCAAGTGGAAATTGATGCGACGGTGTGACGTAGGCTGCGCGCGCGTGCGGCGCGGACGCTCGCCCCTTGTCGATGCGCATGCCCGACATGTCGACCGGCACCGACACCGGACGATAGCCGCAATGCTCGATCGCGCGCCGCGCCGCCGGATAGCCGGGGTCTTCGCACCAGACCTGGTCGCCGGGCTTGAGGATCGCCCCGAGCACGATGCGCAGGGCATGCAGCGTGCCGGACGCCAGCATGATTTGGTCGGGGTCGCAGCGCAGCCCGCGCGCCGACAGAAGATGGTCCGATATCGCCGCGCGCAGCTCGCTACTGCCGCGGGGATCGCCGTAATGCAGATGCTCGGACCCGAACGCGCGCAGCCTGCGGCCGGCAAAGGCGCGGAAGCGCTGCAGCGCGCGCTCGTCGATATGCGTGCAGCCGAGCGACAGCGCATTGTGCTGTGGCGGCTCGATCGCGATCCTTGCGCGGCGCGGCGCGGCGACCTGCGCCGGAATGCGTGCGGCGACGAACGTTCCGGAGCCAACGGTTGCGTCGGCAAAGCCGTCGGCGATCAGACGCTCATACGCGGTGACGACGGCGTTGCGCCGGAAGCCGGTCTGCCTTGCCAGCGTCCGCGATGGCGGCAGCGGCTCGCCGGGCTTGACGAGGCCGGAGACGATTGTCTCGCACAGCGCCTGATAGAGCCGCTGCTGCGAAGCCGCGCCGGGAGTGACGTGCGGGCCGGCGAGGTCGAGCGGCACCTCGGCCTTGCGCGCCGTGGGCTCCCGGGAATTGGTCGGAATTTTTCGCATGGAATTGGAACTATCGCAGACCAAAAGCCCCGCTACAACTCTGGACAGATTCCAGATTTCGAAAGGCACCACCGTGACCGAAGGCGCATCCGCTCCGTCCTACCCCATGTCGTCCCGCAACCAGGTCAAGCGCCGGCACGATCGCGGCTTCTACGATCACGCCACGGTCCACCGCATCCTGGATGCCTCGATGCTGTGCCACGTCTCCTATGTGGTCGACGGCCAGCCCTATTGCACGCCGACTTTCTTCTGGCGGGAGGGCACCAGGCTCTACTGGCACGGCTCGAGCGCCAGCCGCATGCTGCGCAACCAGAGCAAGGGCGAGCGCGTCTGCCTGACCGTCGCCCATCTCGACAGCCTCGTGCTGGCGCGCTGCGGCTTCAACCATTCCGCCGACTACCGCGCAGTCATGGCCTTCGGCACGGCCTATCTCGTCACCGATCCCGAGGAGAAGGAGCGGGCGGTGATCGCCATGGTCGACCGCTTCTTCCCGGATCGCACCGCGAGCCTGCGTGCCAGCAACAAGCAGGAGATCAAGGCAACCTCCTTCATCGCGATGGAGATCGAGGAAGCCTCGGCCAAGATCCGCGCCAAGGGCGTCGCTGACGACGACGAGGACTATGCGTTGCCGATCTACGCGGAGCGCATTCCGGTCCGCACCGTGCTCGGCGCCCCGGAGCCGTGCCCGCGCCTGCTCGACGGTGTGAGCCGACCCGCGACGCTGAATGGCTATTCCGAAGGCCGGCTGCTCGAAGATGCATTGCGGGATGCTTATTTTGCGCAATACAAGGCGGAGTGAAATCGGGCTACGTTGCGGCTCCCGCCTGATCTGTTTTCCCGATGGAGCCAAAGCATGACTGCCGAGACGCAACAACGAATCCTTGCCGCCGTTGACGAGGGATTCGATGCGCAGCTTGCGACGACGCAGGCCTTTGTTGCGATCCCTTCGACCCGCGGGGCGGAGGGGCCGTGCCAGGACATGATCGGCGATCTCCTGCGGCAACGTGGCTACGAGGTCGACGATTGGCACATCAATGTCGACGATTTGAAGGATCTGCGCGGCTTTGGTCCGATCGAGCACGATTTTTCGAAGGCACGTTCCGTGGTGGGCACTTACCGTCCGCAGACCAACGGCGGTAAATCGCTGATCCTGCAGGGGCACTGCGACGTGGTGCCGGCCGGCCCGCTGGAATTGTGGGATACGCCGCCATTCTCGCCGGTCATCAAGGACGGCAAGATGTTCGGCCGCGGCGCCTGCGACATGAAGTCGGGCACGATCGGCGCGCTCTATGCGCTGGACGCGATCAAGGCCGCCGGCTTCAGGCCGACGGCGCGGATCCACTTCCAGTCCGTGATCGAGGAAGAGAGCACCGGCGTCGGCGCACTTTCCACGCTGCAGCGCGGCTATCGCGCGGACGCCTGCTTCATTCCGGAGCCGACCGGCGGCAAGATGGTGCGCTCGCAGGTCGGCGTGATCTGGTTCCGCCTGAAGGTGCGCGGTTTCCCGGTGCATGTGTTCGAGGCCGGCGCGGGCGCGAACGCGATCATGGCGGCGTATCACCTGATCCAGGCATTGCAAAAGCTCGAGATCGAATGGAACGAGCGCGCCAAGGCCGATCGTCACTTCAAGACGCTCAACCATCCCATCAACTTCAACCCGGGCATCATCAAGGGCGGCGACTGGGCCTCGAGCGTGCCGGCCTGGTGCGACGTCGATTGCCGGATTGCGGTATTGCCGGGCTGGTCGATCGCCGATCACCAGAAGGAGATCATGGCTTGCGTTGCGGCGGCGGCGCGCGATCATCGCTTCCTCTCCAACAATCCGCCGCAGGTCGAATGGTCGGGCTTCCTGTCGGAAGGCTACGAGCTGGTGAACTCCGAGGCACCGGAAGCCGCCTTCGCCAAGGCGCACGAAGTCGTCTATGGCGGCGCGGTGGAAGACCGCGCCTTCACCGCGTTGACCGATACGCGCTTCTACGGCCTCAACCACAACATCCCGAGCCTCTGCTTCGGCGCCAGTGGCGCGGCGATGCACGGCTTCAACGAATATGTCGAGCTGGAGTTGCTGCGGAAGACGACCAAGGCGATGGCGCTGTTCATTGCGGAATGGTGCGGCGTGGAGAAGGCCTAGCTACAGTCTGCGCCCCTCACTCAGTATTGCGCGCGATAGCGCAACAAATCCGGCGTCGTCCCGGTGAAGGCCGGGACCCATACTCCGCAGCGGATGTTGTGATCGGGACTCGTCCTTGCAGCGCTGCAGATCAATCAAGATTTGTGGTTATGGGTTCCGGCTCCGTGCGCAATCGGCCAGGACGACGCTGAAGGCTCAACGCTCTGCCCACAACGCGGTTACGATCGCATCGAGCCCATCCGTCAGCGCCGCGGGTCCCGGCTGCAAAATCATCGGCGACTTGATCTCGATGATGCGATTGTCGCGCACGGCCGGGATGCCGCTCCATCCGTCACGTTGCTTGATGCGGGCGGGCACGACCTTCTTGCCGCACCAGGATGCGAGAATCACGTCAGGCATCGCCACGCGCACGGCGTCAGGCGTGACGATGCGATCCTTGGCCGCCTGGTGCGCGCGCAGATGCGGCAGCGCATCCTTGCCACCGGCAATCTCGATCAGCTCGGAGACCCAGCCGATGCCCGAGATCAACGGATCATCCCATTCCTCGAAATAGACTTTTGGCGGCGGCGCCGCACGCGGCGTTGCCGCGATCGTCGCCAGCCGTTGTTCGAGGTTTTGCGCGAGCTGATCGGCGCGGTCGGCGGCACCGACCAGTGCACCCAGCGTGCGGATCATCGCCAGGATCCCGGCGATGTCGCGCTGGTTGAAGACGTGGACATCGATGCCGGCGCGGACGAGATCGGCGGCGATGCCGGCCTGGAGATCGGAGAAGGCGAGCACCAGATCGGGGTCGAGCGCGAGGATTTTTGGCATGTCGGCCGAGATGAACGCCGAAACGCGTGGCTTCTCGCGCCGGACCTGCGGTGGGCGCACGGCGTAGCCGGAGACGCCGACGATACGGTCCTGCTCGCCGAGCAGATAAAGCGTTTCGACCGTCTCTTCGGTGAGACAGACGACGCGGCGGGGCGGGAAGTGGCGCATATCAGGCGGTATGCAGGCTCGGAGGCATATTGTCACTGATGTCATGACGTCATTCGCGCCATTACCTCAGACGTCATTGCCGGGCCCGCTCGGGCAATCCATCATGCCGATACCAACCTCGAAGAAGGCCACAAAGCAGGGAGTGCCCATGACGCCGCTCGAAAAGATCCAGTCGATGAAGATGCCGTTTGCGGAACTGAAGGGCGTTACCTTCATCGAGGCCGATCAGGACCGGGTGGTCGCGAAAATGGTGGTGCGGCCGGACCTCTGCACCCTTCGCAACACCATCCATGGCGGCGCGGTGATGGCGCTCGCCGATTCCGTCGGCGCGGCGGCGACCGTCATCAACCTTCCCGAGGATGCCAAGGGCACGACCACGCTGGAGAGCAAGACCAATTTCATCGGCGGAGCCAAGGAGGGAACCACCGTGATTGCGACCGCAACACCGGTTCACCGCGGGCGGCGGACCCAGGTGTGGCAGACCAGGCTGGAGACCGAAGACGGCAAGCTGGTCGCGGTGGTGACCCAGACACAGCTGGTACTATGATGGGGCGATAATGTGATTTGCCAATCACCGCATGCCTTAATTGAATGAATCTCAACGCTTGAATTTTATGGTGCGTCGCACAATATAGGAGTTGCTAGGGACTCGACGCCTCCTCGAGGGCTACCAAGAGGAGTATGAAATGAACTATGATTCCATTCGTCCGACGCCCGCCAAGGGCACCGTGCGGACGTTGAGCCAGCAGGAAGAGCTTCCTCTGCTGCGCGATCACCTGCTGCGGCTGGATCGCGCCAGCCGTCATGATCGTTTTCATGGCTTCATCGACGACAGTTTCATCCGCCGCTACGCCGAGCGCTGCGCCAATGACGGCACGGTCATCATCGCCTACTTCGAGGATGGCGTGGTCCGCGGCGCGGCCGAGCTGCATCCGCCGGAACAATCACCGGATGCCCAGCCCGAGATCGCCTTCAGCGTCGAGCGGTCGGCGCGGCGGAAGGGCGTCGGCAGCACCCTGTTCCGCAAGCTGATCGCCGAGGCGCACGCCAAGGGATACGGCAGCCTGCGCATCACCACCGGCGCACAGAACGATGCTATGCGGGCGCTCGCCACCAAGTTCGGTGCCCAACTGACCTTCCGTCATGGCGAGTCGACCGGCAGCATAGACCTGACCGAGCAGCAGCAGCCCGAAGCGGCGCCGGCTGTCGCCGCGGTGACGCCGGTCGAGGCTGCGCGCGCGATCGTCGACATGAACCGCGCTTATTGGCGCATGGTGATGCAGATCTCCGGCTGGGGCCGGGCGGCCTGAGTCGGTAGCGTTTCCAAGCGAAGTGGATACCGCTTCGCGTGAGGGAAACGCGTCGAGCAAGAATCTCGGATCAAACGAAAAAGGGCAATCCACTCAATGGATTGCCCTTTTTCTTTCAGCAATTGGATGGTACGTCTCAGGTGCCGGTGCGCTTGTCGTTGCCGAAACGGCGGACGACGCGGCGCTCGACCACCACGGAGCGCTGCGCGCCCTGTTCGCCAGCGATGACGCGGGTTGCCGTGCCGGTGCGGGCACTGACGCGCGCGGTCTTCTTCACCTCTGCGAGCACATCGTCATAAGGCAGCCCCATCAGGGCCGACGCGATCTCGGCCTGGGCCTCCACGTCATCGGTGATGCCGATGGCGGCGAAGATTGCTTCTTCCAGCGTCGGCGGATCATGCCGCACGCGCCGGGTGCCATACTTGGTATTCCAGTCTCCGCTCATCGCCGCCTCATCATTGAATCGCGGGAGATACGTAAGGTCCCCAATGTTGCATTGCAATATGAATGTGAGATGGCAATCCAGCCATGCAGCTAGAGTCTCTCAATCTTGTGAGCGTCATAAAGTTCGATGGTGGTCGCCGCGGCCGCGAGAGATTGCAGCAAACGGACGAAATCGCGTGACGCGGGGACCGCGAAATGCGCCGCCAGCGCGGCGCGGTCGGCCCATTGCTCGAAGAACACCAGTCTGAGCGGATTCTCGCAGTCGACATGGACTGCGTGGGAGATGCAGCCGGGCTCGGAGCGAGAGCGATGCACGTGCTCGAGGCTCAGCCGCCGTGCCTCGTCGAACGAGTTGGGGCGGGCGGTGACGCTGCCGGTGACGACGATCATGATATCCCCCTCCAATGCGCGATGAAGCCAAGTCGTCATCGCGCTCTAGGTTATTGTTTGAGCATGATCTTTTCGGGAAACCGCTACGCACTTTTCCGGATCATGCCCTACGGGATGGCTTCTGCCCCGGATGCACTCATCTGTTGCTGCGGCCAGCGCTTCAGCGCGGCGCGACCGGCATCGGTCAGCACATAGATGCCGCGCTCGGCGCGATCGAACCAGCCATAGACATTATGCAGCAGGATCTTGCCGGCGTCGGGAATATCCGCGCGGAGGTCGCGCACCCGCCGCGGCCCATCCGAAAGCGCACAGGCGCAGGCCAGCGCCTGCTGCCGGTAGGCGGTCATGATCGGCGCCCGCGTCGATCCGCCCATTGCGGGATCGCCCTTGCGTTTCCGGTGCTCGGCGATCAGCCGTGAACGCTTCTTCGGCTCGCGGCGCGGCGCAGCGGTCGGCGGCTTCACCAGCACCTCGACTTGGCCGCGATCGGTCACCCCGAGCATGCCGAAGCCGAGACGGCGGCAGAGATTGCGGTAGCGCGCATCGCTCTCGCGTCCCTTGCCGCGCGCTGACATCTTGGCCGCGATCCAGACCTCGTCGCCGGCCGGCGCGCGGTCGACCGCCTGCAGGATCAGCTCGAGATTGAAGGCTAGCTTGAGCTCGCCGATGACCACGACCGGCGGATCACCGGCGCCGAGACCGACGAGATCGCAGCCGCCGATCTCGCCCTTGACCGTGAAGCCGAGCTCTTCGAGGAAGCGTTTGACGGGCAGGTAAAGCGCGGTTTCCAACAGGCAGGCTCCTGCGGCATCGGCCGCGACTCGGTGCGCCAGCATAGCGCGGAATTGCGCCCGCCGAGGCGGATGGAATTTGCTCAAGGCACGGCCGAGCGGCTATGGTCGGAACCGGGACCAGGCGCAGCTCATGATCCGGAACGGGCTCTATCACATCACTGTCGAATTTCTCGACGGCGTCTCTGGCGGCAACCAGGGCGTCATGGTGCTGCGCGACGGACAGATGCGCGGCGGCGACTCGTTTTTCTTTGCCTACGGCAGCTACACCGCAGCCGACGGCAAGTGGAAGGGCGAGGTCACCAACGAGGAGCATTCGCCGACCTATGGCGAGCGCCCGGTGTGGGAACGCAAGGTGGTCACGATCGGATTTACCGGCACCTATACCGACCAGACCGCCGAAGGTGACGGCATGGCGCTCGCCGGCAAGCAGAGCATCCGCTTCAGGTCGAAGCTGCGGCTGCTGGTTGCGGACTAAACCCGCCCGTTCACCGGAATCAGCGCACCGGTGACGCCGCTCGCGGCGTCGCTGGCGAGGAACAGGATGACCTCGGCGAGCTCCCGCGGCGTCACCCATTTGGAGAAATCCGCCTTCGGCATGTCGGCGCGATTGGCCGCGGTGTCGATGATCGAGGGCAGCACGGCATTCACGGTGACCTTGCCTTTCCATTCGTTGGCGAGCGCCTCGGTGAGGCGATGCACGCCGGCCTTCGAGGCCGCATAGGGCCCCATGCCGGAGGCGGCCTGCAAGGCACCGAGCGCGCCGATATTGATGATCCGGCCGGCGCCCGATTTGGTGAGATGCGGGATGGCGGCGCGCGAGGTGTTGAGCGCCGTCATCACGTTCATCGCATACATGCGCTGCCAGGTCGCCGGATCGCCGTCGCCGATGGTCTCGAAGGCGAAGCCGCCGGCAATGTTGATCAGCGCATCGAGCCGGCCGAAATGCGCGGCCGCCTTGTCGATCGCGGCGGTCGCCTGCGCAGTGTCGGTGAGGTCGACACCGCCCAGCTCGATATGGTCGGCCGTCGCCGCAAGCGTTGACGCGGCATGATCGATGCCGGCCACGCGCGCGCCGCGCGCCAGCGCCGTCTCGGCGACCACCTTGCCGAGCGCGCCGAGTGCGCCCGTGATGACGATGGCTTTTCCGTGCATGGCGGTCTCCGCATTCGCGAGCAAACGAATGCCCACTATGATCAGGCGGAATTCATTTGCAATGCCGCCAATTTCGCCGCCTACTGCGCGTATTTATCAATTCATTCGCCTCAAGGATGTTTGCTATGCCGACGCCCAGATCGTGCGAAACCCATCTCGATGTCGTCAGGTTCGGACACAAGCTGCCGCACTTCGCGGATGCGCTCCGGCATCAGCGCAAGATCAAGCTGGTGGCGCTCGGATCGTCCTCGACCGCGGGCGCCGACAACATCCTGCCGTTCCCGCCGCGGCTCGAGATGCTGCTGCGGCAACGCTTCTTCGGCCGGATGATCGACGTGATCAATCGCGGGATCGGCGGGCAGGAGGCGCCGGAGGAATATTCGCGCATCGAGTCCGACGTGACGGCTGAGGCGCCGGTGCTGGTGATCTGGCAGGTCGGCACCAACGCCGTCTACAAGAGCTACAATCCGGCCGAGGTGCGCGCGACGCTGGAGGCGGGGCTCGACGTGCTCGCAGCGCTTCCGCTTGACGTGGTCGTGATGGATTCCCAGTACACGCAGGCGATCGTCGGCACGGAAGCTGCGCTCAATCTCGCCAACGTGATAATGCCGATGATCGCCGAAGTAGCTGCAAGCAAGAAGGTGAATCTGTTCAGCCGGTTCGCGCTGATGAAGCACTGGACCGATGACGGGATTCCACTCGCCGAGCTCGACGATGGCGGGCAGCTTCATACCAGCGAATGGGCGACCAATTGCGTGACCCAGTCGCTGTTCGGCGCGATCGACGACGCATTGAAGCCGGAGGCGATCACGTAAGCCCAACAACGTCGGCCCGACTACGTAAGACTACGGGGTAGGGCCTGTTGGATAAAATTTGCAGCAGTTCTGTAAGTCGTTCGCAGAACCCTTTCCGTAGAAGCGGAACTCCAGCCAAGGCAGGGGTTATGCGAATGGGAAATCTTCCGGATCACGGTTTACCGCTCGTTCAGCTTAAGGAGCAGCGGCGCGATCTCGTGGTGGCGCTGCAAAACCGCAAGGGACCAGTGGGCAGCTGGGAATTGATGCAGATCGCCGCGATCCAGCAGGCGATCTCGGCGTTCGAGGATGTGATTGCCGACCTCGATGCGGAGCTCGAGCTCGAGGCCGCAGCGGCCTGAGCTTTTTTAGTTCAGCCGCGTTTTCTTCACGCGAACCGGTGTGCACGTCGCTCGAAAAGTCGGGCGAACTGATCAGGCCCGCAGATAGCGGCCTTCGAGCGCCTTGCGCTCGGCCTGGCCGAGCCCTAGGCCTTCGTGGAAATAACCGTCGAGGCTGCCATAGTCGGCATCGATCGCCTCGAATGCAGCCTCCAGAAATGCCGCGCGCACGGTGCCGAGCACCTGCTTGACGTCGTCAGGCAGCTCGGTGCTGTGGGCCGGGTCGCGCTTGTAGAACTGATTGGTCAGGAGATAGTCGTCCGCGATCACCTGCTCGGGCACGCCCAGCGCATGCAGGATCAGCGCGCTGGCGAAGCCGGTGCGGTCCTTCCCGGCGGTGCAGTGGATCACCAGCGGCGCACGGTCTTCCAATAGATGAGCAAACAGCGTGCGGTAGCGCGCCGTGTTGTCCTGCACATAACCCCGGTAGGAGTCCCGCATCACGTCGATCGCATCGGCTTCCGAGATCTGACGGTTGCTGGCGATCTCGCGCAGCGAAGCCACTACGGTCGGCTCGACCGGGAGTGAATGCACGGTGACGTCGCTCATGCCGCACAGCGCCTCGGCGCGCTCGGCGACGCCGCGGAAATCGAACGCGCTCCTGACCCCGAGCGAGCGCACCACGGCAACGTCCTGCTCGGTGAGGTGCGCAAGATGGTTGGAGCGGAAGATCTGGCGCCAGCGCACCGTCCGCCCGTCGCGCGTCTGGTAGCCGCCAAGGTCGCGAAAATTGCTGGCGCCGGCGAGATTGAGATGACGGGCAGGGGCTTCGGACATCGGGCGGGCCTGTTGCAGCTGATGAGGTCTTGGCGCAGGAATAGCGGCGCAGACAGGTCTATAACCGGCCCGTTGGGGGGAGAATATGACTTATCGCGGGGGCGCCATTGTCATCGGCGCAATTCTTTTCGAGCTCTTTGGTTCCTCGAACGTGTCGGCGCAGTCCGCCTTCCGGAATTATCATTGCGCTGACGGCACGCAGTTCATTGCCGGGTTCTTCAACGGGGATACGCGCGCGCATCTGCAACTCGACGGCAAGGCGGTGACGCTGAAGAAGCGCCTGTCGCTGACTGGCACGCGCTACAAGGGCGGCGGGGTCACGCTCGAGATCAGCCGGGCCGGGCTTGCCAGGCTCCGGCATGCGAGGCGGCCGGCGACGGCCTGCGAGCTGGCATAAAAAAGGGCCGAAACGCTCGCGTTCCGACCCTTGTTATTCTGCTGCTGTCTGACGTTTTTGCGTCGCGCCCCTCGATCGCATCTGCATCAGTGATCGCGGCCTGGCTTGGCGTCGTCGATGGCCGCCTGATGGTACCAGCTCTCGCTGCAGGCCGAGGTCTCGACCTCAGCGGCGAGTTCGAGCGCGGTCCGCGCCTCGCCGTAGCGGCGTCCGCCGAGAGCCGCGCGGCCTCCTGCCGGGAATTGATAGATTGTTGCCGATCCCTGGATCGGTCCTTGGTTTTGGCCCGTGGTGATCATGTCAAAGTCTCCTTTGGCCGGAGCGAGCCTCCATGGTGCGCCCGACTCATTCGCGTGTGGTTACCGTGTTTTCGATATCGGCCCGGGCTGGGCGGGGTGCAAGTGACCAAGAAATAGTCATTGTTTGGTCAATTCGTGGGCAGATTCGGGTTTGCTTCCTGTGAGGCAGGGTGCAGCTGACCAACGCTTGAGCCGCGACGATGGTTGCGGGGCGCCCGACCGCTGGACGCGAACTGTCACATGGTGCTGCCGCCGCATTAAGCGGCAGGCGATGCCGTAGCCAAATTTGCTGCAGAAACGGGCGGTGGAGGGCGCCGGGAGAAGATTTTGACTGAGCGCGCGCATGCCAGCCGCGCTGCTATGTCGCAGAAAAAAATGCGATCTCCGCTGTGGACATCCGCGGCCGGGCGGCCGCCGCAGTGCAGCGACTGGCATTTTAATTGCTTAGTAAGAGCCGGCCGATGGTGGCCGGGTACGCGTGCGGCGGCCGACTGGCTTTCGGTTCCTCACGGTTTTGCATCATCTACAGAGAGGCTCAATGACCAAGTATAAGCTCGAGTACATCTGGCTCGACGGATATACGCCGACTCCGAATTTGCGCGGCAAAACTCAGATCAAGGAATTCGCGTCGTTCCCGACGCTCGAGCAGCTTCCGCTCTGGGGCTTCGATGGCTCCTCCACCATGCAGGCCGAAGGCCACAGCTCCGATTGCGTGCTGAAGCCGGTCGCGGTGTTTCCGGACGGCGCGCGCACCAACGGCGTGCTGGTGATGTGCGAAGTCATGATGCCCGACGGCAAGACCCCGCATCCGTCCAACAAGCGCGCCACCATCCTGGACGACGCCGGCGCCTGGTTCGGCTTCGAGCAGGAATACTTTTTCTACAAGGACGGCCGCCCGCTCGGCTTCCCGACCGCCGGCTATCCGGCGCCGCAGGGCCCGTACTATACCGGCGTCGGCTTCTCGAACGTCGGCGACGTCGCCCGCAAGATCGTCGAAGAGCATCTCGACCTCTGTCTCGCCGCCGGCATCAACCATGAAGGCATCAACGCGGAAGTCGCCAAGGGCCAGTGGGAATTCCAGATCTTCGGCAAGGGCTCCAAGAAGGCCGCTGACGAAATGTGGATGGCCCGCTACCTGATGCTGCGCCTGACCGAGAAGTACGGCATCGACATCGAATTCCACTGCAAGCCGCTCGGCGACACCGACTGGAACGGCTCCGGCATGCACGCCAACTTCTCGACCGCCTATATGCGCGAAGTCGGCGGCAAGGAGTATTTCGAGGCGCTGATGGCGGCCTTCGAGAAGAACCTGATGGACCACATCGCCGTCTACGGCCCGGACAACGACAAGCGTCTGACCGGCAAGCACGAGACCGCGCCGTGGAACAAGTTCAGCTACGGCGTTGCCGACCGCGGCGCGTCGATCCGCGTTCCGCACTCCTTCGTCAACAACGGCTACAAGGGCTATCTGGAAGACCGCCGTCCGAACTCGCAGGGCGACCCCTACCAGATCGCTTCGCAGATCCTGAAGACGATCTCCGAGGTTCCGACCGGCGCCAAGGCTGCGGCTTAAGTGGCTGCGGGCTAAGCTGCTATCGGACCCGGATGGAGCCATCCGGTACCGCAAATCAGGTCCGCCAGGGCGACAGCCTTGGCGGACCTTCGCTATTTAGCGATACCCTTTGCAGGTGGCGTTCCGCCGAAACCGGTTTCGCTGCGTTATGAACCGCGCTAGATAACGGGTGCATGTTGGCTGCCGGGGACGCGGCGCTTGTTTGAGGGGTTTTACAAGGTCCGGTTCGAACTCGGCGGCGCCGTCGGCCGCAGCGTGATGTATGTCGGCGACGGCAAGATGTTGGGCGGCAACTCGGCGTTCGCCCATATCGGCACCTACGAGAAAGCCGGCGACGAGGTGGCAGTCGAGATCCAGACCGTCCGCCACAATCCCGATCCGACCTACCGCGCGATGGCCGGTACCGATGATGCCACGCTGATTGCCAAAGGCCGGCCGGACGGTGATCTCTATCGCTTCAAGGGCGAGCTGAAGGAGTTGCCCGGCGTGCCCTTCCAATCGGTGATGACGCCGATCACCGGGGAGGACATCCCGATCGCCGGCGGGGTCGGCGAGGGTGGCGTCATCAACGGGCTCTATTCGATCCGCATCCGCGTGCTCGACGGTCTCGACGGAGGCCTCACCGGCGTGATGCTGCTCAACCAGGGCCGCATCCTCGGCGGCGACGCGTCGTTCCACTATCTCGGCAGCTACACCGCCGCGAACGGCCGCTGGAAGGGCCAGATTCTCAACCAGGAGCACACGCCGGCCAAGGACGACCCGATCTTCGGCGGCCACGAGGTCGGCATCGGCTTTGCAGGCACTTGCGACGCCGATGGCGCCGTGCTCGAGGCGACAGCGCTTGCCGGCAAGCGCAGCCTGCGCCTCGCTGCCGCGCTCAAGCTGATGCGGCGGGCGTAGGACATATGGGCAATTCGGTTCGCGTTCTTTCGACGCTGGCGCTGAAGGGCGCGGTCGTGCGGCTAGCCGCCTCCTATCAGGCGGCGAGCGGCGTTGCGATCGACGCCGATTTCGCCCCGACGCTGGCACTGCTCGAGCGCCTGCGCGGCGGCGAGGCCGCTGATCTCGTGATCCTGACCCGCGAGGGTCTTGACGAGACGATCGGCGAGGGCCGCGTTGCGCGGGAGAGCGCAGTGGATCTTGCGCGCTCCTATGTCGGCGTCGCGATGAAGGCGGGAGCCGCGCATCCCGACATCGCGACTGAAGCCGCGTTGCGTGCGGCGCTGCTCGGAGCGAGCGCGGTGGCCTATTCGCGGCTCGGCGCCAGCGGCATCCTGTTCGCGCAGCTGATCGAGCGTCTCGGCATTGTGGAGGCGATCAACGCGCGGGCGGTGATCGTTCCGAGCGGATTCACCGCGGAAAAGCTCGTCAGCGGCGACGCCGACCTTGCAATCCAGCAGATCAGCGAGTTGAAGCAGATCGAGGGCATCGAGGTCGTCGGGCCGATTCCGCTGGATTTGCAGGTTCCGGCGGTGTTCTCCGCCGGCCGCATGGCAGCGTCGCAGCGCGCAGCGGCCGCCGATGATCTGCTGCGCTATCTGTCGTCGGCTGACGTCGCGCCGGTGCTGCGCGAGACCGGGCTCGAGCCATGAATTCGCCCGCACCGCGACGCAACCTGCTTGTCATGTTCAAACCACTTCACGCGATTGTCTTTGCTGCGGCGCTGGCCGCGCCCGTGGTTGCCCAGGCGCAATCGGCCGATCTCGTTCTGTGCGACCGGGTCGCCGCCGATCCCAGCGATCCCGACAAGCCGGCCGACGTGAAGGGCATGGCGGAGATCGCGTCGGCCGACATCGCGACCGCGATCAAGTACTGCGCGGTGGCGGCAAGATCGTCGCGGCGCGCGATGTTCGCGCTCGGCCGCGCCTATGCGGCCAACAGGCAGACCGGAGAGGCGATCGCAGCCTGGCGCAAGGCCGCCGACAAGGGATCGAGCGCGGCCATGGTCGAGCTCGGCGTGGCCTATGCCACCGGCGCGGGTGTTGCCAAGGACGAGGCGCAAGCGCGAAAGCTGTTCGAGAAGGCGGCGCAGGCCGGCAATGCGCGCGGCGTCAGCAACCTTGCGGCGCTCGGCGGCGGGGCGGCGGCTGATCCGGCACGCGCGCGCGAATTGCTTGCCAGGTCTGCCGAGACCAACGCGGAAGCGCAGTACCAGCTCGGCCTGATGCTCTCCGAAGGCACGGGCGGCGCGAAGGACGACGTCGCGGCGCGTGCGCTGTTCGAGAAGGCGGCGGCACAAAACCATCCCGGCGCATTGGAGCGGATGGGTGCCTTCGCGCAGGCCGGTCGCGGCGGGCCGAAGGATAGCGATGCCGCAAAAGCCTATTACGAGCGGGCGGCGGCGCTCGGCGATGAGGATGCCAAGAAGGCGCTGGAGCGGGCCCGCTGTCCCTACGTCATCAAGGACAAGCGCGGCAATCCCGTGACCAATCTGTGCTTCTAAGCAAACTGGAACGCTCGCCGCGGCATGTCGTTGACATGCGAAAGGCATTGGCGAGACGTTGCGATGATCCGCAAACTAAGTTCGGGCGAATACCGCCTCTATTCACGCAAGGTGAATCCGAAGACCGGCAAGCGTCGCAACCTCGGTACGTTCAAGAGCCGTGCAGCCGCCGAGAAGCACGAGCGCGAGGTGCAGTACTTCAAGCGCCACTAGTTCGGACGTTGCGCGACTAGGGCGCTGGGCAGGCCGCGCCGGTCTTCACCCAGGCCTCGACCAGCGCGCCGGCCTGCGCCTGCGTGCCGGGTGCCGGTGCGCGGCCGAAGCCGGGATGCCAGGCCCAGCCCACCAGCGTGTCCTTGCCGATATGCTCGATCAGCTCCTCGACCTTGCGGCCGCCATTCCGCGCGGGGTCGCGGATTTGTGCGCAGATCTCGCCGACGGTCTTGCCGGCCCATGCCATCTCGCGCGGCGCAAGGTGCCATTCCGGGTGGCCCGGCACCCGACCGGGATCGAAATTGGCGTGCTGGTGACAGATCGAGCAGCGCATGGCGTCGTTGCCGTGGCCGTCGGCACCGCGCGTCACCGGCGGCTGATGCATGCGGCTGACATCGCCCTGCCGCGGGCTGTCGCCGGCGGGATGGCAGTTGGTGCAGCGCGGATGCGTCAATACCTTGCCGAGTTCGGTGAAGATCGCCGCCGAGCGCTGCTCGACGTTCTCGATGCCGGCAAAGCTTTCCGGCGAGGCGAGGGCGTGGCTCGCGCTTTCCGACGCCGCGTAGCCTGCGCACAGGCTGGTCGCGAGCGCCGTCAGCACTGCAACGATCCGAAACCGCATTTCCGATGGCATTGCTTGCGCGCTTACTTGCTGGCGGTCAGATAGCGTTTGGAATCGGCGAGGATCACGTCGCGCACAGCCTGGTGATACTTGATGTAGCCGGTGCAGCGGCACAGATGGCCGTCGAGCGCATCCGCAATGACGCTCTCGAGCTGGTCCCGTGCCACCGGCGTCTTTGCCAGCCGTTCGAGCAGCACCTGGCCCTCGTTGAGGAAGCCGGCCGTGCAATAGCCGCACTGGAACGCGAAGTGGTCGATGAAGGCGCGCTGCAACGCCGAGAGCTCGCCGTCCCTGGCGTGGCCCTCGACGGTGCGGATCGCCTTGCCGTCGAAATTCGCGGCGGGTACCACGCAGGTCGGGGTGGTGTAGCTCGTGCCGTCGGGATTATCGATGATGACGGCACAGCTCAGGCATTGCGCGGCGCCGCAGCCGAACTTGGTCCCGGTCATCCCGAGCATTTCCCGAAGGAAATCGTTCATCGAGAGGTCGTCGCGGACCTCGATCGGGCCGTGCTTCTGGCCGTTGATGGTGAGGTTGAGCGTCGTCACGCCAGCGCTCCCTTGAGCAGGCTTGTTGTCACCGGCAGAGAGCGGAAGCGGTGGCCGGTCGCATCGTTGATCGCGTTGAGCAGCGCCGGCACGATCGGGATCATCACCACCTCGGCCATGCCCTTCGGCGGCTCGTCCGGCGTCAGTGGCGGCAGCATCTCGATCTCAAGATCGTGCAGCGGCAGATCGGAGCCGCGCGCGATCAGGTACTGGCCGAGATTCCACTGCCCGTTGCCGGGCCCGCCTTCGAACGGCGGCAAAGTTTCCAGCAGCGCGTAGCCGACGCCCATGGCGAACCCGCCATGCGACTGGCCGAGCACCACTTCGGGCACCAGCGCCTGGCCGCATTCGAACACGCTGTAGGCCTTGGCAATGCGCAAGCTGCCGGTCGTGCGCTCGATCTCGACGCGGACCAGCGTGCCGCACATCGAGGTGTAGGCGGTGCCGATCCGGTTGTTGTCGGTCGGCGGGAATTTCACGCTTGTTCGGTCGATCCGCTCGAATTGGCTCCGGCCACGACGAACAGCGAGCGCGTCGATCTCGGCGCGGTACTGTTCGCCGAACAGGGGGAAGCGCGCGCGCGACCAGGCCCAGCGCGAGAAGCTGTGCGCGATGGCGCCGGTGACGAAGCCGCGCGCATGCGCGGTCGCGGCAAGCTTCGGCAAGGGTAGCGGCGCGAGATCGTCGAGCGCCAGCTGGCCATCCTTCCAGTGCGCCTGGTCCCATTGGCGGGCGCGGGGATCGGCCTTGGCGATGTGCCAGAGCTCGAGCGCCGCCGGCCACAGGCCGAAGCGGAAGATGACGCGGGCCGCCTCGGCCGACGAGTGCGTGCCGACATGGGCGCCGATCGACGCGCTGGTCGCCGAGCTGATCACGGGCACCCAGCGCGTGTTCTTCTCGGCAAGATCCTGGGTCTTCTGATCCATCGTGTAGGGATCGCCCGAGGTGACCAGGCCGAGCGCGTCATAGCTGTCGACCCGAGAGACCGCGACCTCGCCGGCGACGGCGCCGAGATGGCTCGCGACCCGGTTGGCGAGTGCGGTGCCGACGCCATTGCCCATTTCGACATGGTCGCAGTGGATCGCGATCCGTCCCTCGGGATCGATCTCGACCCGGCCGAGCGAGCAATCCGCGCCCGAGCCGTAATCCTTGGTGACGCAGGCGACGCCGGTGCCGACCAGGCGTCCCTCCAGCGCCTTCTGCTTGAAGTCAGCGCGCTGCCGCCAGATCGGATGCTTCTCGAGCTTGTCGAGGATATCTGATGTGCGCACCGATACGATGTAGGGATTGCCGGTCATGGTCCGGCCGTCCTGCTTCAGCGCATTGTTGCGCCGGAACGCGATCGGATCGACCTTGAGCTCGCTGGCGGCCTCGTCGATCAGGACTTCCAGCGCGGTCATGGTCTGCAGCGTGCCGTAGCCGCGCATCGACCCTGCGGTGACGCCGCGCGAATGCAGCGCCACGGTGGTGACGTCGACTTTCGGGATGTCGTAGATGCCGATCGCAGCGGTCGCGGCAACGACCGCGACATTGGCCGAGAAGTTGGCGAGCCCGCCGCCGTCGAGCACATGGTCGGCGGCGAACGCAGTGATCTTGCCGCTGGCGCGATCGATGCCGATCCGCGAGCGCATCTTGATCGGGTGGCGTTTGATGCCGCCCTGGAATTGCTGGTAGCGGTCCTGCGCCAGCCGCACCGGCCGGCCCGGGAGGAACATCGCCGCCAGCGCCACGTAAAGCACGAATGGCGTATGGTCGCGGCCGCCGAAGCCGCCGCCGACATGGGCGAACTGCGCGTTGATGTGCGAGGGCCGGAACGGCGGGCGGGCCTTGCCGAGCATGAAGGCGATCGACTCGGTCGCCTCATAGGGCGACTGCACGCCGAGCAAGAGTTCGAGATTGCCGTTGTTGTCGCTGTACCAGGCGAGACCGCTCTCCGGCTCGAGGAACATCGGATCGACCGACTGGGTCTCGAACTCGCGGTCGAGCACGAGCTGTGTCGGATCGTCCTTGGCGAGCTGGGCGCGGATCGCTTCGCCATGGGTCGCGGCCTTGGCGTAGTCGGCCTTGGTCTCCTTGGCGAGCGGCAGCCAGACCGGCAGCGCCGCGTTCTGAATGCGGCTCGGCGAAACCCAGCCGGCCTGGATCGGCGAATAGACGTCGGGCGCGTCAGGCGTGGCGCCCGCCACGCGCGTGAAGCGATACGCGCCGTAGTTCGGCAGGATGACCGGCCCGGTCTCGTCGCCGAATTTGACGAAGCCGCCGTCGCGCAACGCGAGGCGCGCGCGGTCGAAGGCGTCGAACTGCTCGAAGATCAACAGCGCGACCGGCTGTCCGAGATAGAGCGGCGTCTTGCCGACCGGGCAGAACAGGTCGCCGGTGTAGAATTCCGGGACCCGCGTGCCGATCCGGTCGAGATCGGCAGCGGTCACGATAACCGACGGCTTTGCCTGATCATCGAGACGGGCGAGGTCCATGCCGGCATAGACATGCGTCGCGTCATCGGCGCGGACCAGGATGGCGTGCGCGGTGGTCGCGGGCCAGCCCGGCATGTCGGCGGCGCGAAAGTCGGACGCGTAGAGTTTTGCGCCGGTGACCTTGGCCACGCCGTCGACACGGCCGGCGCCCTTTTCCGCCGGATTGAAATGGCCGTGACCGGGCAGCGTCTCGCGGGTCGCGAAAGCCGGTTCCTTCGCCAGCGCCAGATGCGACAGGCTGACCGAGATGCCGCCTGCCGACAACCACTTCACGAATTCGCGTCGCGAAGGCCGCATGGTCTGATCTTTCATCGACACCTCGACGACGGCATATCGCGCCGGGGTTTAACAATTGGTGCAATGCACGTGAAAGTATTGCGGCAAAGCGAGCACAACCGCAACGTCGCAATAGGTCGTAGGCGTGGTCTCACTTCAGGTCGGCGATGGTGGCCGGTCCCGGACCCGGCGTGATCAGCGTCGGCCACTGCTTGGAGCCGAACGGCACCAGCGGCGGCAGGAAGGCCGTCATGCCGCGCTTCTTGGTCTCGGCGATGATCGCCTCGCGCGCATCGCCCCCCATCAGCTCATAGTCCATCAGGTGATAGCTGCCGAAAAACAGCGCGCCGACCGAGCGGTCGGCGATGATCCGGGTCAGCGACTCCAGCATGTCCGACGGCGTCGTGGTGAAGGAGATCGTCTCGATCAGCATCAGGCGGCTGTTGATGGCGTCAGGCCCGAAGAACTGGGCCAGCACGCTGAAGATCACGTTGTTCTGCCGCGCCACATAGATCGTGTTGCTCGCGCCGTAGGTCTTGTCCCAGTCGGCGCCGAGCTGGGATTTCCAGTCGGCCATGACTGTCATCCAGTGCGCGACCTGGGTCTGCGCAGCCCAGGCGACGTTCCTGGCGAGCAGCGGCGCCTGCTTCTTGCCGAACGCCTCGAGCGTCGCGAAGAGGATCGCGCCGGCGGTGAGGCATTCATCCATGAAGGCGATGTTGTTCTTGAGGATGGCGCGGTTGTTGTCGCGCCAGTCCGCCTGCATCGGCGTAGCATCGAGCCCGTCGAGCGCCGACTGCATCCGGCTGCGATAGGCCTGCATCGACCCGCGCCACGCCTTGTCGTCGGGATTGTTGACATAGGGGCCGACCACCTCGGCCAGCGCCATCGTGCTGTGGCCGACCGATTTGAGCAGCTGATAGACGATCGGCACCTGCGGCGCTTCGGTCGGCGGCTTGCCCGGCCGGTACAGGATCAGGCGGCCGCCGGCGCCGGAGAACAGGCCGAGGATCACGGGGTGTTTGTCGAGGATGTTCTTCTGGAAGATCCGCGCCGCATCGCCATAGAGCTCGAACATGCCGGTGTTGAGCGCCAGCACGTCCTTGGTCGCGACGGCGGCCGGCGTTGATGAGGTCTTGCCGGAGATCGGCCCCATATAGTCGGGCAGCGACTGCGCCAGGGCAGCACCGCCACTGCCGAGCAGCAGCGCCAGCGCGGCGGCCAGGCCAAAGCGATTGATCATGTGATGCTCCTCGAAGCCTCGCCTGTGTCGAGGCCGGGTGCGGCGCTCGACCATTGGCGGAATGCGCAAATGCTTGGACACAATGAACTGAGATAGTGGAGGACCGGCAGACCAGATCCCGCGTGACGCAGTACGACGCGGGCGGTGCCTACAGCTAAGCGACGAATTGGCTGCTGTCCACACCCGGACATTGCGGGCTTGCCTGCGCCAAAAGACGCAATGGTGCGGCGTTCGGCCCGGTGCTATGTGGCGAACAGAATCAATTTTATTTTTTTGGATTTTTGCGTGCTCAACGGACTTTACAAGGTCGAGTACGGCATCAACGGCGCGTTCGGCTGCAGCATCATGTGCCTGCACGACGGCAAGATGCTGGGCGGCAATTCGGGCTTTGCGCATCTTGGCACCTATCAGGTGACGGAAGGCGAGATCGCCGCCGAGGTGATCACCGAGCGCCACAATGACGATCCGAACTTCAAGCCGCTGATGGGCGCCGACGTCACCGTCATCAAGGTGCGCGGCAGGAGCGAGGGTTCCACCATCCTGCTCGAGGGCAAGGCCGACGCCATGCCGGACGGCGTGTTCTGGGCGAATTTGGCGCCGCTCGACGACGAGGCCTTGCCGCCGCGCGGGGCGGTTGGTCCCGGCGGCATTGTCAACGGACTGTACTCCATCCATCTCCGCGCGCTTGATGGGGTCGACGCCGGACTCTCCGGCGTGATGCTCCTGATCGACGGCCGCATCCTCGGCGGCGATGCGTTCTTCTACTATCTCGGCTCTTATTCCTCGGCGGACGGCCGCTGGAAGGGCGAGATCGTCAACCAGGAGCATACCTCGGCGAAGGGCGAGTACCCGGTGTTCGGCGGTTATGAAGTCGGCATCGGCTTCGCCGGTTCGTGCCGTGCGGATGGTGCCGAGCTCGAAGGAATTGCGCTGGCCGGCAAGCGCAGCCTTCGCCTGTCGGCCGAACTGCGGCTGATGCGCCGGGCGTAACGAGAGCCCGTCAATCCTTGATCAGAAGCACGCCGCCGATGATCAGTGCGATGCCGGCCAGCCGTGAAACCGACACGGGGTGCTGCGCCAGCCCGAACAGGCCAAAATGGTCCATCGCGATGCCCGCGAGCATTTGACCCGCAACCACCAGTGCCAGCAGGGTCGCGGCGCCGAGTGGCGGCAGCAGCAGGATCATCAACAGGATGAAGATGCCGCCGAGGACACCGCCGCTCCAGGCCCACCACGGCACTGCCGTCACCAGCTTCCAGGACGGCACCGGCTCGCGCGTCGCGACCAGCACGACCGCCATCGTCACGAGTTCCGCCGAGATAGCTGACGAGCCCGGCCCAGGCCGGCGAGTTGAGGGCAGACCTGAGATTGCCGTTCAGGACCTGCTGAACCGCGACGCAGATGCCGGCGCCAAGCGCGAGGAGATAGAGAAACCAGACTTGCATAAGATGCCCCAAAACCGATCATCGAACCGCTTCATGTCATATTCGATTGGCAATGATCGTGGCATGCACGAAACGCGGCACGAACCTGCGGAATGGGCTTCCACCCGCGTCCCAGATCGAATAAGAGGCCGCAAATCCTCAGTTTCCCAGTATTAGAGCATGATCCGCCTCGACAACGTCAGCAAGCAAGCCGGCCACCAGATCCTGTTCATCGAAGCTTCCGCCGCCCTTAACAAGGGTGAGAAGATCGGCCTCGTCGGGCCGAACGGCGCCGGCAAGACCACATTGTTCCGGATGATCGCCGGCGAGGAGCTGCCCGACGAGGGGCAGGTCTCGACCGATCGCGGCATCACCATCGGCTATTTCAACCAGGACGTCGGCGAGATGAGCGGCCGCAGCGCGGTGGCCGAGGTGATGGATGGGGCAGGGCCCGTCAGCGTGGTCGCGGCCGAGCTCAGGGAACTCGAGGCGGCGATGGCCGACCCCGACAAGGCCGACGAGATGGATGACATCATCGCGCGCTACGGCGAGGTGCAGCATCGTTTCGAGGAACTGGACGGCTATGCGCTCGATGGCCGTGCGCGCGAAGCGCTGTCCGGCCTGGGCTTCAGCCAGGAGATGATGGACGGCGACGTCGGAAAACTCTCCGGCGGCTGGAAGATGCGCGTGGCGCTGGCCCGTATTCTCCTGATGCGTCCCGACGTGATGCTGCTCGACGAGCCGAGCAACCATCTCGATCTCGAAAGCCTGATCTGGCTGGAAAAATTCCTGCACGATTACGAAGGCACGCTGCTGATGACCTCGCACGACCGCGAATTCATCAACCGCGTGATCTCCAAGGTGATCGAGATCGATTCCGGCTCGCTCACCACCTACACCGGCAATTACGAGTTCTACGAGCAGCAGCGGGCGCAGAACGAGAAGCAGCAGCAGGCGCAGTTCGAGCGGCAGCAGGCCATGCTGGCCAAGGAGATCAAGTTCATCGAGCGATTCAAGGCGCGCGCCTCGCATGCAGCACAGGTGCAGAGCCGGGTGAAGAAGCTCGACAAGATCGAACGGGTCGAGCCGCCGCGCCGCCGCCAGAGCGTGGCCTTCGACTTTTTGCCGGCGCCGCGCTCGGGGGAGGACGTCGTCGCGCTCAAGAACGTGCACAAGGGCTATGGCAGCAAGCGCATCTATGACGGTCTCGACTTCATGATCCGCCGGCGCGAGCGATGGGCCGTGATGGGTGTCAACGGCGCCGGCAAGTCGACGCTCCTGAAACTGATCGCCGGTTCAACCGAGCCCGATGACGGCGCGGTCGCGCTCGGGGGCAGCGTCAAGATGGGCTATTTCGCCCAGCACGCGATGGACCTGCTCGACGGCGAGCGCACCGTGTTCCAGTCGCTGGAGGACGCGTTTCCGCAGGCCGGGCAGGGCAGCCTTCGCGCGCTCGCCGGCTGTTTCGGCTTCTCCGGCGACGACGTCGAAAAGCGCTGCCGGGTGCTGTCAGGCGGCGAGAAGGCGCGCCTCGTGATGGCCAAGATGCTGTTCGATCCGCCGAACTTCCTGGTGCTGGACGAGCCGACCAACCATCTTGACCTCGCCACCAAGGAGATGCTGATCACGGCGCTGTCGGATTTCGAGGGCACCATGCTGTTCGTCTCGCACGACCGACATTTCCTCAGCGTTCTGTCGAACCGCGTGCTGGAGCTGACGCCGGAAGGCATCCACCAGTATGGCGGCGGCTATACCGAATATGTCGCGCGCACCGGGCAGGAGGCTCCGGGATTGCGGAGCTAGCTCAAGCCCGCCACCGCGCGCAAAACGCCTCGACATCGCCGGACTGGAATTCGGGCAGGCGTTCCCAGATGGTTTCAGCCGGCCAGTTCCACCAGGCGATCTGCGACAGCTCGGCGGCGATCTTGCGGTTGAACCGCTCCTTGATCGGCCGGGCCGGAACGCCGCCGACGATGGTGTAGGGCTCGACATCGCGCGAGACCACGGCGCCGGCCGCCAGCACTGCGCCGTCTCCGACGGTGACGCCGGGCAGCACGATCACGCCGTGGCCGATCCAGACGTCGTTTCCGATCACGACGCGATCCGCGCGTCGGTTCCTGAAGAAGTCATGATCGCGCTCGGCAGAGGCCGTGTAATATTCGGGGCAGTAGGTGAAGCGATGCTGGGACGGCCGGCCCATCGGATGATTGGGCGCGCCGATCCGGACCTGCGCCGCGATCGCGCAGAAGCGGCCGATTACGGCGTCGGCGACGATACAGCCGCTGCCGAGATAGGAGTAGTCGCCAAGCTCGGTGTATTCGATCGCGGTGTCGCCGAGAATCTCGCAGCAACGTCCGACCTTGACCTCGCGCAGCTTGACCGTCGGCTCGATGACGGTTTCGGCAATCTTGGGGCGGGTCAGGCTCGGTGCGTTCATAGCGTTGTCCTCGATGCGACGAGCCGCTTCAGTCGCACAATTTCTATGACGGACAGATGACAGGAGGAGGCCGGATTTAACGCCCGGCGAGGCGGGCGATTGCCTCGATCTCGTTGGTCCAGATGCCGCCGGAATAGCCTTCGGGCAGGCGCCGGAACAGGTCGGCATCGTCGATGCCGGTCGAGAATTCGCCGCCCTGATAGGGGCCGAGCACGAAGACCGCGCTGTTGGCCGCCGCCATTCGGTTGAGGAAGCGGTCCGGCCATCCCCATAGCCAGGGTGCGTAGTTGACCGGCACCAGCACGATGGCGTTGCGGCAGGCATCAGGCACGATGCCGGTCCAGCCATAGCCGATATAGCGGATGAGGCAGCTCTTGAGCGCCGCGCGGGAAATGGTGCGGGTCTCCGGCGAAAGCCGCCGGATCGTCTCGATCGGCTCGTCGCCGCCATAAGCCATGATCAGCTTGCGCCGTTCGGCGGGGAACCGGTTCAAGACCGTTGCGAGCTTCTCGCCCTCGGCGGGATCGCGGCTCTTGACGTTGATCAGGAGCCGGCGACCCGGAAAGGTCTTGAGCACCTCGTCCAGCGACGGCATCAGGCCGATGCCCTTGCCGCGGAACGGAAAGGTTTTGCCGCCATCGGCCGTGTAGCCATGGCCGATATCGAGCATCTTGAGCCGCGCCATCGGCTGCTCGCGGGTGACGCCCTGGCCGTCGGTGCGGCAATCGACGGTCCAGTCGTGAAACACGGCGAACTCGCCGTCGGTCGTCGGATGGACGTCGAGTTCGACGATATCGGCGCCGCGCTCGAAGCTCGCGCGCATCGAGCGCAGCGTGTTCTCGAGGTAGTCGTGCGCCGGCGGCAACATCCGCGCGGCGGTGCAGGTGTCGTTATCCAGGTCCCGCTCGTCAAAGCGCTGCGCTATGCCGCGATGGGCGAGCAGCACCGGCTTGCCGTCCTGATGCGGCGCCAGAAGGCTGGTGTTGTTGATGTAGATGCCAGCTGCGACGGCAACGATCGTCGCTGCCGCGTATTTCAGTTTCCTGCCCAAGCAACTCGGTTCCTTGCTGGATCGCCGGTCCGGGTAGGGGTGCTTTCTGGTCGATTTGCGGCGGCCTAATCAATCAAGCCGTCGATTGCGGCAATCGCCCGCACCATCGCGTCGTGGAGCGCCGCGTTGTTGGCGGGATTCGACTGGCGGCGGCGGTCGGGATCGTCGAAATCGTGGGTGGCACCCGGATAGACCACGACGTCGATCTTGCTGCCGGCAGCAACGGAGCGACCGGCGACGTCCCGGCAGCGGTCGGGCGATACTTCCTCGTCGTCCGTGCCCAGTAACATCGTGATCGGTGCTGCCGACCTGAGCGTCTGCGCCAACAGCGCGGCCGGCCCGCAGCCCGGATAGAACACGAGCGCGGCGCGATAGCCCGACGTCGCGGCGCCCTGCCGCTGCATCACGTTCAGCGCGGTGCTGCCGCCGTTCGACCATCCCTGCAGGAAGATGCGATTGCCGCTGATCTCCTTCTGGCTGCGCAGCCAGCTCAGCGCGCCCTCGGCGTCGAGCGGCCGCACGGTCTTCTCATTGACGTCGGTGCGATCAGAATTGTCATGCGTGAAGCGGCCGAAGCCGTGCGCCTTGCCGCGCGGCCCAAAACTGTCCGGCAGCAGCGCGAAATAGCCGTGGTCGGCCCAATACTGTCCCCACATCGCGTGGCGCTTGGACAGGCTGGCGGCATTGCAGGCCGCCGACGGATTGGTCCGCGACACCAGCGTGCAGTCCCTGTTGACGTTGATCGAATAGGGCCCGCCGCGGCCGTGCAGCAGCACGTGGCGGGGTGCGGGCCCGGCGTTTGCGGCCTGAACAGATAGCCGACGATCTCGGTCTTGCCGTCGGCGCTCGGAAAGAAAACGGTGTCGGGCGCGGCTACCGCCGCTGTCGGCAATGTCGTGAGTATCATGAGGACGATCGGAATCGCGCGATGGGTCATTCCCGCAGCATGAGCAGGATTTCGGACGAATTGCGGCATGGCTGTTTCCCGCCAGCAATGCAAAGCCGCATGGCGTGCTGCGCGGTGCTCGGCTTGTGAGGCGAGGTGCCGCCCGCTACGCTTTACAAAAAACTGGGAGCGAAACAACCATGAAGCAGATCCGGATCGGCGACATCACCATCGACGCGGTGATCGAGCGGGAAGGGCCGTGGCGGCGGCCGCAGGATTTCTTCCCGGCCTATGACGAGGGCGTGTTCGCCTGCCATCTGCCGACGATGGAGCCGGAGGTTTTCGACGCAGCGCGCGGCATGATGGTCATCACGTATCAGACTTTCGTGGTGCGGACGCCGCGCTACACGATCCTGGTCGATACCTGCACCGGCGAGGACAAGGGCCATCCGCCGCCGTTCGACTTTCCCGGCAAGGAACGCTGGCGCAACGAGCTCTTCGCGCTCGGCATCGGCTTCGAGCAGATCGACTATGTCTTCTGCACGCATCTGCACATCGACCACACCGGCTGGAATACGAGTTTGCGCGACGGCCGCTGGGTGCCGACGTTTCCAAATGCGAAATACGTCTTCCACAAGGGCGAGTATGCGGCCTGGGAGGCCGAGCATGCCAAGGGCAACGATCCGCCGGGAACCGTGTTTCGCGACAATTGCCTGCCGATCGTCGAGGCCGGGCAGGCGCTGCTGGTCGATGACGATTACGCGCTCGACGACACCGTCACGCTGACGCCGACGCCGGGGCATTCGCCCTGCCATTGCTGCGTGAACATCTTCTCCAAAGGCGAGCGCGCGGTGGTCGCCGGCGACCTCATGCATCACCAGATCCAGTGCCGCGAGCCGGACTGGTCGGCGAAGCCGGATTGGGACCCGAAGCAGTCAGCGGTGTCGCGGCGAAAATTCTTTGCGTCGGTTGCCGACACCGACACGCTGATCCTGCCGGTGCATTTTCCGGCGCCGACGGTGGGCCTGATCAAGGCGGATGGCGATCGTTTCGACTATCGCTTCAAGCGAGAGTAGGCGCGCAACAGTCGGCAGCTCAAGGTCACCGCGCTGCGCGGGTCCGGCGCGGGACCTGGGTCAGGAACCGTTCCAGATCGGCGCACAGGCGATGCGCCATTTCCTCGTCGATCGCAAACGTCGCGACGGTGCCGGCGCAGTCGATCTCGATGGTCCCGCGCAATGGTGCGGCGGAGACGGTCGATACCGTGATGTTGGTCGCTCTCTGTACGGTCATGTCGTCAACTTCCCTTCGGGCCGGTTGCGGCAATCCTCATCTGGCAATCCTCACCTTGGAATGACGGGGCGTCCCTTTCGCCGTCTCTCTTCGATGAATCTCACGCCGATCTCGGCACCGTCGACGCGAACCAGCTCGCAGCGGCGGAAGGCCAGTCCACGCGAGGACAGCACCAGGAAGAACTCCTGGGCCTTCAGCACATCGAGCGTTCCGTCGACCTCGAGCCGGGCCCCGCTCTGCGAGACGTCGAGCAGGATGCAACTCCGCCGCCACGTGCCGTCGACACCCATGAGATTGACGGGATAGCGCGTCTCGAGCCTGACGCGTTCCGCCCTGCGGTCACCATACGTCATAGCATCACTCACATTGCCTGGGAGCGCTTCGCGGTCAGCTCGCTAAGCGAACCGAACCGGATCGTGCGCTGCGCGTTAGAGAGCGCCAGTCCTCCAAACATGTCCCGTGCGCGCTGTAGCTCATCAGGTGCAACCGTCAGCCCGGCCTTCCGGCAGCTGACGATGGCAGCCGTTGTGTTCCAGTTCAGTCGCGATGCGCGGCAGGCGATTACGAGTCCGCTGATGTCGGCGGCTTCCATCAGCGGTGCGATCGTCTCGATCGGAACGGTTGCGAGCTGCGCCAGCGCTGCGACGACGTTGCGGACCTCTCGCCTGATCGCGAAACGGTTGACGCTGGAATCGTTCAACTGCCCGGTTCTGTTTAAGGCCAGCACGGTGGCCCGCGCCTCCGCATAGTCGATTGTGGCTGGTGGGGTTGCGGAGGCGCGGGCTGCGCTGGCATCGATCGCAGCGCGGATCGCGTCCTGAATGTCGGGGCGTGCGCGTTTGAGCAGCCGGGCCTGCTGGCGCGGCGTGGATCGCATCACGAGGTCGACGAGAACGCGGTGGGGCAGGTCGCTGCGCGATATCAGCGCGTCGGCGACGTCGTCGTCGCGCTCGGCGGCATCGACCATCATGGCGAGGCCCGCGCTGGTCAGATCAGCGCCGGGATTGCGCGCGAGGACCCGAAGCACGCTGCTGTCGCCTCGCATCAAGAGAATGTCCGTGAGCTCCGCATTGACGGCCTTGCGTCCTGCGATCGCGCAGAGGTGTCCCTCGGCCCGCATCCAGGCGATGTCGATCAGGTCGGCATCGGGGAGGCATTCGCATTTGCGCAGGATCGGAGCGGCGACATCGGCGTCGTCATGGTTGGCCAGGCGGCGCGCGAGTTCCCGCGGCACCAGGTGCAAATCGGCAAGCGAGCGGCTGAGCGTGGTCAGGGTCCGCAGTTCGACGCTCTCGGTCAGGCGGACCAGGATGCCGTCGAACATCTCGACGTGGTGCGCGCTGAGGCGGTGAGCGTCTTCGAGAAACAGCCCGGCCACCTCCTGCAGCATGCGCGTGCGGAGGTCGGGTGAGCCGGCTTTCAAGACAAGGTCGAGTTTGGCAATAAGATCGGGCGAGGCAATAACTGTCATTGCGGTACCTAAAATGCTCCGCGACGAGGAACGTCATCGTTCCCGATGCCAATTTGCTCCTCGAATCTTTAATAGGGGTATAGAAATTGATTGGGAGGGCCGATCGCGGCGGTGGATATCCCGCTAAAGACTATCGAAATTCTGCAGCCGCGTTACATTGCCGGATTGCCCGGTTCGACGAACGGACCGCATTTTTCCTGATTGAACCTATTGGACGATTCGCATTTTGTGCATGGAATTTATTGATGAGGCCGGCGCGCAAGGCGCCGCGTCGCGCACAATTTTTCAAGAGCATTTCACGGGAGCGGTCATTTGACGGCGCCATTACCGGTGCCGAGAGTCTTTCGTTTTGACGATGTTGATGCATTCCGGAGTTCGATCCGAAATCTGGATGTTGATTTCACGCCACTTGCGCGGAAGATTTCGGCCGAGCAGGTCATCCTGAGTTTGCCGGGATGCGACCTCAACTACACGCAGTCCTTTCCGCGGATCGTCGACGCACAGCTTGCGCCGCACACCGCCGCAGTCGGCTTCACGATGGATGACGGGGTCCCGATCCGCTTCAACGGCGTCGAGCGCGATCGCGCGGTCATTGTGCTCGGTGGCGGCGGCGCGTTCTACTCGTCGGTGGAGGAGACGCCCCGCCAATATGCCTCGGTGATGTTTACGCCGGAGATTGTCGACCGCGGTTGGCCGCAAGCGGGTCTTCATTTCAGCATTCACGAAATTTCTCAACGCGCGCAGGATCGGCTGCGTGAAGTAGTAAGGCACATCCTGCTCGTGACCTCGCAGCCGACCGAGGATGCCCAGTTCGCCAGCGGCGAGTCGATCAAGGAGACGCTGCTTGCCGCGATCGACAAGGCCTTCGCCGAGATCGTGCCGGCCAAGTGGACGACGCGGGCCAACACGACGCGCCAGTTCAAGGTCTTCAACGACGCGCGCGCAATTCTGGCAGGCGACGTGGCGCACCCGATCTACAGCGGCGAACTCGCCAGGCAGATCGGCGTGTCGGTGCGCACGCTGCATGACGCCATTCAGCGCTACCGGGGCGTCAGCCTGCATCGCTATTTGCGGTTGCGCCGGCTCTGGCTGGTGCGCCAGCAACTGCTGGCCGGTGCGCCCAGCGTCAAGACGTGCGCGCTGGCCTACGGATTTTGGCACTTAAGCGATTTTTCGCGCAGCTATCGGTCGCAGTTCGGGGAAGCGCCGTCGGAGACGCTGGCCGCCGCGCGCCGTCTGGGCGCCACCCGGGCCGATCCGTCCCGCAGCCACGGTTCGTAACCACCGATCTGAACGGAATCTTAACGGCCGCCGACGAGCCTGTGGGTACGATTTCACCAGAGGCGACGGCAATGCATCCCCGGAGATTTGCGCGTGTTCGTCCGAGCGGATGCGTATCCAGCGTGGTCAAGCTCCAGCTTGAACCGAAGGCGCCGCTGATCGAATGCCGGCTGGTGGACTATTCCGCCGGCGGGGCCTGCCTGGAATTTGCCAAGCCGATCCAGTTGCCGGAACGTTTCGAAATGTTTCACGGCAACACCAGGAAGCGTTGCCGGCGGGTCTGGAGCAGGGGCGTGCGGGTCGGCGTCTCGTTCTGAGGGCGCCCGCCGGTCAGGGGCGATCCACCGGCCAATAGCCGTTCGGGCCGCGCCCTGCGCGACCCGATGGTTTGTCCCGATTGAAGTCTGTCCCGATGGGAGTGAAAAGGCGTCGATGCGGGGGCTCAGGCGCCGCTCTGGCACTTCTTCATGAACGAGGTCTTGGCGGCGCCGGCGAGCGGCTTGCCGTCGGAGCTGACCGCCTTGGGTGCGCAGGCATCCGCCTTGCACTTCTTCAGGAACGAGGTCTTGGCGGCGCCGGCGAGCGGCTTGCCGTCCTTGCCGATCGCTTTGCTCTCGCAGGAGGCGTCCTGTGCAAATGCCGAACCGGCGGCAAAGGTCGCGATCACGGCCGCCAAGAAAATCCGCTTCATCTGGGTTCTCCCTAAACCAAACCAGTGGCCGGATTGGATACGGGATTCCTGGTCCGATCAAGTTCCCATGGCCGATTTTGTCGATAAAATACCCTGGTCAGATCAAGGAAATTCCGCGCGCAGCGCGGAACAAAATCGGGGAAGCGCGGAATGGAATTCGAGACGCTGGTACAGTCACGCAAAAGCGTGCGCGGGTTCAAGAAGCAGCCGGTGTTGCGGGCGACGGTCGAGGCGATCATCGAGAGCGCCAAGCGCGCGCCGTCGTCGATGAACACCCAGCCCTGGCATGTCCACGTGCTCGCCGGCAGCCCGCTCGAAGAGGTGCGCCGCCGCAACATGGAAGAGATGGTCGGTGGCGCCAAGGTCAAGCGCGACATCGTCAGCCACGGCGAGTACCAGGGTGTGCACCGCACGCGGCAGGTCGACATCGCCAAGAAGCTGTTCGGCGCGATGGGAATCGCGCGCGACGACAAGCCGATGCGGCAGGACTGGGTGCTGCGCGGTTTCCGTCAGTTCGACGCGCCGGTCTCGCTGGTCCTGACCTACGACCGTGTGCTCGATCCCGGCGCGGTCTGCCATTTCGATCTCGGTGCGCTCTGCTACGGTATCGTGCTCGCGGCATGGGACCGCGGCCTCGGCTCCGTGATCAACGGACAGGGCATCATGCGTTCCGACATCGTGCGCGAGGTCGCCGGGATTCCGGAGGACGAGGTCATCATGACCTGCGTCGCGATGGGCTATCCCGACGACAGCTTTGCCGCGAACGCCGTTCGCTCGGACCGCGAGCACAACGACGAGTTCGTGCGTTACGTGGGTTTTGCCGATTAGCGCGGCGTCGATCGCTTGCTCAGGGGCAACAACCTCGTGGGGCGCGATCAGCTGCGCGATGCATGGGCGCGTCCGGCGCATTTGCGCACGCATCGACCATGCCGCGGGATATTGAATTCCGCGCCGTGAAACCATCGCGCGAGCGTGAGCACGGCTGCGCATTTCCGCTATTCCCGCCGATAAAAAATGCGCTACTGGTTTTTTGAAGCACAACAGCGCAGGCGAGGAATCTCAGATGAGCGACGATGAACAGACAGCCATGATCCGCGAAACCGTCGCGAGATTCGTCGATCGCGAACTGATCCCGCTCGAGCCGCACTATCTGAAATCGAAGCTGCCCGGCAGCGATCACCCCGAGCTCACGTCGGAACAGCGCAAGCGGCTGCGCGACGTCTCGAAGGAGCTCGGCCTCTGGGGCCTCGATGCGCCCGAGGATCTCGGTGGCCACGACCTGCCGACGCGCACGATGGCTGCGGTGCACGAAGAACTCGGCCGCAGTTGCGTGCCGTTCGTGCTGCCGCCGGACTCGCCGAACCTGCGCATGCTGCAGGCGGTCGGTACCGACGCGCAGAAGAAGAAGTATCTGCAGCCCTATATCGAAGGCCGGATGGCCTCGGCGATCGCAATCTCCGAGCCCGGCGCCGGCGGCGATCCCGCGGGCATGAAGACGCGCGCGGTGCTCGAAGGCGAACAGTGGGTGCTCAACGGCCGCAAGATCTGGATCAGCAATGCACGCGCCGCCGACTTCATCATCGTGATGGCGCGGGTCGGCAACGATCAGCGCCAGGGCGGCATCACCTCCTTCATCGTCGAGAAGGGCACGGCGGGCTTCATCATCGAGCGCGAGATCCCGATGGTCGGCGGCGGCTCGACCTACGAGATCGTGTTCGAGGATTGCCGCATCCCGAAGGACTCCGTGCTCGGCGAGGTCGGCAAGGGCTACGCGCCGATGCAGCTGCGGCTGCGCACGCGGCGGCTCGAGATGGGATCGACCTGCGTCGGTATCACCAAGCGTGCGCTCGACATGATGTGCGAGCACGCCAGGCAGCGCGAGACGTTCGGCGTCAAGCTCGCCGAGCGCCAGGCGATCCAGTGGTGGATCGCCGATATCTCCACGCGCATGCATGCGTGCCGGCTGATGGTGCGCGAGGCCGCCGACAAGACCGACCGCGGCGAGGACATCCGCCACGAGGCTTCGATGATCAAGGTGTTCGCGACCGAGATGGCCTATGACGCCTGCGACCACGCGATGCAGACGCTCGGCGCGCTCGGCGTGACGCTGGAATTGCCGCTCAACGCGCTGTGGCAGAAGGCGCGCCTGATGCGGGTCTACGAAGGCCCGAGCGAGGTGCATCGCCAGGCGATCGCCCGCCGCGTGCTCGGCCTGCGCGGCGGCTAGGCCCTCAACGTCATTGCGAGGAGCTCGCGACAAAATTGCGTAGCAATTTTGCGCTGAAGCGACGAAGCAATCCATGCTGCCACTTGCGGTGCGATGGGTTGCTTCGCGGAGCCTGTCATCGGGCGCGCGTTCGCGCGACCCGTTGGCTCGCAGTGACGGGGAGAACCTTTCCGCTCCTGTGATCGCGGCGTGCTCTCGATTACGCCGCCCGCACGTCGGACAGGAAGCGGTTGACCTGGCCGGCGAGGTCCTTGGACTGCGTCGAGAGCTGTTCGGCCGCGCCTAGAACCTGGTTCGCGGCGCCGCCGGTGTCGTCGGCGGCGCGCTGCACGCCGGAGATGTTGCTGTTGACCTCCTGGGTGCCGCGGGCGGCCTCCTGGACGCTGCGGGCGATCTCCTTGGTGGCCGAGCCCTGCTCCTCGATCGCAGCGGCGATCGCGGTGCCGATCTGGTCGATCTCGCCGATGACGTCGGCGACGTTGCGGATCGCGGCCACCGTCTCGTCGCTTGCGGCCTGGATCGCGGTGATCTGCTCGGAGATCTCGGTGGTGGCCTTGGCGGTCTGGCCGGCCAGCGACTTCACCTCGGAGGCGACGACGGCAAAGCCGCGGCCGGCCTCTCCGGCGCGGGCCGCCTCGATGGTGGCGTTGAGCGCGAGCAGATTGGTCTGTGCCGCGATGCTCTGGATCAGCGTGACGACGTCGCCGATCTTCTGGGCGCCCTCGGCGAGCGCGCGGGCGGTGTCGCCGGTGCGCTGGGCATGGTCGACCGCGCGCGCGGCGATCTCGGTCGAGGTCGCGACCTGGCGGGCGATCTCCGAGATCGAGGAGGTCAGCTCCTCGGTGGCGCTCGCCACCGTCTGCACGTTGGTCGAGGTCTGATCGGACGCCGCGGCGACAACGGCGGCCTGGCGATTGGTGGCGGCGGCGGTGGCCGACATCGATTGCGCCGTGTCCTCCATCACCGAGGATGCCGCGGACAACCCGCCGACCAGCTCGGTGACCTTGGCTTCGAAGGCGCGGGTCAGGTCGTCGAGCACGCGGGCGCGCCGCATCTTGCCGTCGTTCTCGGCCTGCTTCTCGGCGGCGAGCCGGTCGGCCCGGATCATGTTGTCCTTGAAGACCTGAACCGCGGCGGCCATCGCGCCGATCTCATCCTTGCGCGCGGCGCCCGGGATCGTCTCGGCAACTTCGCCCGCGGCAAGGCGCGACATTCGGCCGGTGAGGGCCGCGATCGGGTTAAGGATGCGGCGGCGGACCATGACGATCAGGCCGGCGCTGACGGCAACGACCGCGAGCAGTTCGATCAGCGCCACCACGAAGCTGAAGCGCGCCGACGAATAGGCGCCCGCAAGGCCTTGCTCGGCATTCTCGTAGAATGCGTCGCGCACGGTGATGATGGAGGCGAGGCCGATCTGGGATTCAGCGTAATAGGTCTCGACGTCCTGCTCATACTTGCCAGAGATCGCGCCTTCCTTGGCGAGCTTCAGCGCCTTGCCGAAACGCTCGACGTAGTCGGCCTGCATCTTGCCCAGCGCCGTCAGGACATTGGCTGATGTCGCCGGATTGTTGCGCAACTCCTGCAGCGTCGAGAGGATCTGCTCGGTGCGGCCGGTGCTGCGGAACAGCTCCAGCTTTTCCTGTTCGGTCGCGACACGCTTGGCGCCGACCAGCGCCTTGTGCACGCTGGCATTGAGGCCGCCGATGTCGCGCAGCGTCATGGCGATGTTGGCGTAATTGGCCTGGCGGTAGGCGTTGCCGTCAAGGCCGGCGAGGCGGCGCACCTGCTCGTCGAGCAGCACGGTGACGCCAGCGTTGAAGACGGAGTTGTCAGCGACGATCTTGGTTGCGGCCGGACGGCGGGCGTCGACCGGACCTGCGATCGCCTTCTCGATCGCGTCGCGGAGCGCGGCGAACTTGGCCTTCAGCGCATCGATCGCGCTCGCAACCGTTTCGCCGTCGTCGAGCGAGCCGGGCAGCGTGGCGCGGACCTGATTGACCTTGGCGAGCGCGCTGTCGGTCAGCTTGCGCAGCTTGTCGAGATCGGCGATCTGCTTCTGGTCGATCGCGCCGGTGCCGAACAAGAGGTTGGTGGACATGCCGCGCTCGGAGTTCATGTAGCGCGGGATGTCGCCGACGGCGCGGACGATTTCGAGCCGGTTCTGCGCGGTCGAGACCTTGTCCATGGTCTGGTACTTGGTCACCGCGACATAGGCCGCCAGTCCGCCGCCGACCGCGGACAATGAGACGATCGCGGCCGTCAGGAGAGTACCGATTTTCATGGGATGCGCGCCATTCTTGACGAGAGAGGGGAGGCCTCAACCGTAGCGGGCGTGCATTAAGCTTGGGTTTATGATGCGGGAGCCGCCGCAACGGTCCCGGCCGTTTGGTCCGAAAGTCGAAGGCGCCGCGTCGCCCGGCCGCGCGTGGCGGCAGGGCGTGACACGTCAGTGCTCGTCGTCGTCAGCGCCCTTGGCCGCGGGGCGGTGTTGGGTGGCGCCGTTCGAGCCCGCTTCGCCGCAGGGGAGCTGGTTCCAGGTGCCATCGGCGGCCTGCTGATAAGCCTGGCAGCCGGACGAAGTGGTGGTGGTGGATTTTTCGTCGGCCTTCTGCCGCTCGGTGCTCTTGCCCAGCGCAGGCGTGGCAACGGCAGCGATGGCTGCGAGCGAGCCTGCGAAGACCAGCTTTGTGATCTGCATGTCGGTTCCTCCTTCTCGAAGCGAAAACATATCCAGAAAACAAATCTGGCGATTTTTGGCCACGGCGAAGGGCCTGCGACGAATTGCTTAATGCCGGCGGAAAGAGCTGGAATGCCGGTTAACACTCGTGCGCGGCGGCTCGTCGCGCGCCGCACCGCAGGACGCTGTTGCCGCACCGTGCTAGGATCGGCTTGTCATGACCCACCGCATACTCGTGTTCTACGGCTCCTATCGCTCGGATCGCATGGGCATCCGGCTGGCACACTTCATCGTCGACGGCCTTCGTGCGCGCGGCGACGATGTCGAGTTGATCGATGCCAAGGCGATCGGCCTGCCGATGCTGGACCGCATGTACAAGGAATATCCCAAGGGCGCAGCGCCCGAGGCGCTGGAGAAGCTGGCCGGGCAGATCCGCGGCGCCGACGGCTTCGTCTTCGTCACCGGCGAGTACAATTGGGGCATCCAGCCCGGCCTGAAGAATCTCACCGACCACTTCCTCGAAGAGTGGTTCTGGCGTCCGGCCGCGATCGTGAGCTATTCCGCCGGCCGACTGTCCGGCGCGCGCGCGGCGACGGCCTGGCACGGCACGCTTTCGGAGATGGGGATGGTGGTGGTGTCGAGCACCATCGGCGTCGGTCCGATCGCGCAGACATTGTCGGCGGACGCCGAGCCGATCGGCGAGGGCGGCAAGGCGCTGGAACGCTCCTTTCCGCGTTTTGCCGACGATTTTTCCTGGTGGATCGAAGCCGCAAAGGCACAGCGCGCGCGCAAGGCGCCGCCCTACTGAGCGCAGGTCTGCCAATTCCGGGAGTTTCGCGATCATGAGCCTCTTCACATCGCCGTTCGATCCCGCGCGCGAGACAGCCCTGGTGACCGGCGCGGGCAACGGCATCGGCCGCGCCATTGCGCAGGCCCTGGTCGGCGAAGGTGTGCGGACGGTGTTTGCCGATCTGTATGAGGACAAGGTTCTGGCGGCGATCAAGGCCGCGCCGCGTCCCGAACTCGCGGTCGCGTGGGCCGGCGATCTCGCGCAGCGCGCGGCGTGCGACGCCCTGCTGGCGCATGCGCAAGCCACAGTCGGAGAGGTGACCCATTTCGTCCACAGCGCCTCGCCGCCGCGACGGGAGGCCGATCATGCGATGGCCGTCGACGAAGAGACCTGGGGGCAAATGCATGCGGTCAATCTCGAGGCCGGCTTTCATATGTCGCGCGAACTGGCGCGTAAGCTGATCGCAGCGAAGACGCCGGGGTCGTTCCTGCTGCTGACCTCGCTGCATGCGGGCACCCCGCGCAACCTGCCGCATTATTCGACGACGAAGGCGGGGCTGGCGATGCTGGTGAAGGAGTTGGCCAAGACGTTTGGCCGCCACGATATCCGCGTCAACGCGCTGGTGCCCGGCGCGATCGCGGCCGGCGGATTCGTTGCGGATCCCGCGCTGGCGCGGCACATTCCGCTCGGGCGTCTCGGCGAGGCCAAGGACCTCGTGCCGATGGCGCTGACGGTGCTGTCGAACAAGCTCTCCGCTTACGTCACCGGGGCGTCGATCATAGTCGACGGCGGCCTGTCGCTGACCAACTGGTTCGCGCCGCCGGAGCTCGATTGAGGATTCTTGTCTGACGCGTTTTCTTCACGCGAACCGGTGCCCATCCCGCATCAAGTGCGGGACAGGCTTCGCTCGAAAACGCTTTCTATTCCTTCGTCCTGATGTAACCCGCAAGCCGCGTCTTCTGGTCCTGGCACCAGGTGGTCATGCTGCCGGCGCGGCGCTGGTCCAGGTCGGTGGCCTGGGTCGCGACCGCGACCTCGGCCATCAAGTCATCGTCCTGCTTCTCGCCCATCTTGCCGCCGGTGTGCATCCAGGCGATCGCTTTGCGCACCTTCTCGGTGGTGCCGTCGGGCAGGTGCATCTGTTGCGCTCTCTGCACGAGGTCCTGATAGACGAGGTCCGTGTTGGGGCACTCGACCTTGGCGGCGAAGGCCTGCAAGACCATCGTTACATAGGTCGCGCGCGGATCGGCATGGGCAGGGGTTGCTGCGACAATCAGGCCGCCGATCAGCAGAGCGTAGCGCATGAATTTCCTCCGGAGGTTTTGGACGTTTTTTGTGAGGCTAGCGTCCAAGGGAACCGAGTGCAACCGCCGGGACACACTCACGGAAAGAACCGATCAAACAGACGTGTTCCAACCTGCGCTGCCACGATTTCAGCACGATTTCGGCAGCATGTGGCACAAGTTGACGCAGGGGAGAATGATCGTGTCAAAGTTGGGGCTTGCTGCGGTGCTGGTGGGGTCGCTTGCGCTTGGCGGCTGCATGCAGGCGACGCTGTCGCCGGCGACGGATGTCGCGATGACGCCGCGTGATCGGCAGTTGCTGGCGCATCCGCCCTATGCGGACGCCAAGATCCCGCAGCAGTTCCAGCGGCACATTGTCGAGTACACCCGTCGGGAGCAGCCGGGCACGATCCTGGTCGATACCGATGCGCGCTACCTCTATTACGTGCTCCCCGAGGGCAAGGCGATCCGTTACGGCGTTGCGGTCGGCGAGGAAGCCATGGCGTTCTCCGGCGTCGCGCGGGTCGGTCGCCTGGCGGAATGGCCGGACTGGGTTCCGACGGCGGACATCCAAGCGCGGCTCGGCCCGTATCCGAAGCGTGTCGCCGGTGGTCCCGCCAATCCGCTCGGCGCGCGGGGCATCTATCTGTATGTCGGCAACAAGGACACGCTCTACCGCATCCATGGCACCAACCAGCCCGAATATATCGGCCAGGCGATCTCGTCCGGCTGCATCCGCATGACCAATGGCGACGTGATCGATCTTTATCAGCGGGTCAAGCCGGGCGCGACCGTGGTCGTGCTGCCGCCGGGACAGAGCGCTTAATTCGAATACGAAGCGTTATCGCGGCCGATCGCGTCATCGCGATCGGCCGCACGCTTTTTTACCGGTCGGTCAGGCTTCAGCGCAGCGGCATCGGCGGCCGAACCACCGGGCCGCCATCATCCGCGTCAACAACCGAGGACTGCTGCTGCACCGGCCGCGGTGCCGCAACCGCCTGCGGGGCGGCGGGAGCCGGCAGCGGCGCTGCTGACGCGGGCGGCGGAGGCGGCGGGATATAGGCCTGCGCCGGCCGGCGGACCGGCGGCGGCGCAACGGCGGCATGCGGCGCTGCCTGTGGCGTGACCGCGGCGCGCGGGCGCGGCGGAGCGACCGGCCGCGGCTCGACGGCCCTGGTCTCGGTCGTCTTCGCGACCCGCTGTGCCAACTGATCCTGGCTGGCCTTGAGCTGGTCGATGCTGGTCTTCAGTTGCTCGATCTGCTGTCCCATCGACGCGAGATCGCGCGCCATCGATTGCAGCAACTGCGTCTGGTCAGGTGTGGCTGCGGCTGGTGCCGCCGCGGCAGCGGGCGCAACCGGCGCTGCTGCAGCAGCCGGAGCCGCGGCAGGGGCGGGCGCCGGCGCGGCTGTGGCAGGCACGGCCGTGGCGACGTCCTGTGGCGGAGTGGCCGGTGCGGCTTCAGCTGCCGCCTGATCGGTGGTCGCCGCCTGTGCTGGCGGCGCACTCGCCTGATCCGAGGCGGAGGCTGCCTTGCCCGGGATCAGCGAAGTCAGTGCAGCGATCTGAGGCGCCCACTCGGCAGCCATCTGCCTGGCGCGATCGCCGTAGTGCTGCCACGCCGCGGTGCCCATGGCGCCGGCGATCGCGAAGCAGAACCAGAAAGCGCGGATCGCCCATTTGCTGGTGGGGCGCGGCGCGCGGTCCAATCTGATGTCGTCAAGTCGGCCGTTATGGCTTGGCGCGCTATAGGCCGGCTCGGCCGGCGGCTCCGGCGCCACTGACATTGGCGTGACCGGCGGCACCGAGGCGACGGCCGCGGCGGATGCGACCGGGGGCGCGGACGAAGGCGCGAGGCTCGGGCCGAAATAGGGCTCGCGCTGCCCCGGCGCTGCCCTTCCGGCAGGCGCAACGGGGTTGTCCGGACGTACCGGAGCGAAGCTGGGTTCGATCGCGAAAATATCGTGTGGATCTGCGTCTTTCAGTGTCGATTGCATGGCGGTCCCCGTTTCATTCCAAGGTCAACCGCAAATGGGCGGCCGGCAAATTTACGCTCTGTATTGACCCCTGACCCTGTCCCCACGACTCCAGTCCGGTTTGACCAAAGCAAGGCGAGAGGGTGGAGAGGTTGGGGAGTTTCGGGAACCCAGGCCGGGGACGAAGCGCACGAGCGTCCACGGCCTCTCGCGCAGCGCCCCGTACTGCATTCCGGATGAAAGCTCCCTGGGTTGTGTGGCGTATCCACCACACCCGAGGGCAAATCGCATCGCGTCCGGCAGGTCCGACCGTGCTCCGCCACCGTTCCGCCCCGATTGGATTCGGCTGATAGGCCGTTGGATTTTCGGCTTGGGCTGGGGCGCAAGTTGGGGGTGCAACATGTCACGCGACGATGCAGTCAACTCGTACGTCGGCGTCAGATGCAGCGCGCATGGTGCTGCGGCCTCGATCCTGTTTGCGCATGCCCAAAAGCCGCTCAGGCTGCTTGCTGTGATGATCGGCGCGGCGTCGCTCGCGGCGTGCGCGCAGTCCTCCGTTGTCAGCCAGCGCTCGCAGGCGCTCGCGAGCCGGCCGGCATCGATCGAGCCGTCGCGGGCTGCGTCTTCCGCCACGCGCACACGCATCGCCACGGCGCGCAGGCATACGCCTTATGCCTCGCGCAGGACCGGCGACAGCAAGATCGCCTCGCATGGCGTTGCGAGCTTCTACAGCGAGGAGCAGCCGACCGCGAGCGGCGAGAAGTTCGACAAGGACGAGTTGACCGCGGCGCATCCGACCCTGCCGTTCGGCACCAAGCTGCGCGTTACCGACGTCAAGAGCGGCCGTTCGGTCACGGTGCGCGTCAATGACCGCGGACCCTACGTTCCCGGGCGCATCGTCGACGTCTCGCATTCTGCGGCGCAATCGCTCGGCATGATCGGCAAGGGCATCACGAATGTCAGGCTCGACGTCGTGCAGTGAACGGCGTGCTGCAAGCCGGGCTCGGGATTTTTGCCGGCGCAATCGGGAAAAAGTCCCGGCGTTGGGCGCGCTTTAATCCTGTTGCCCGAACGATGGCGGCAAATAGAATTGTTGCCGCTACTTCCCCGCGCTCTCCATTTCCAGGCGCGTGGATTTCTACCCAATGAACCTTCCCCGCCTTGGTGTCCCTCCAGGGCGGGGTTTTTCTTGTGGCCGCCATGGGCGCCGCATGCGTTGACAGGGCAAGCCGGCGCCATAACTTCCGTCCTGCTCTGGAGGGCGGCGATGCCAAACAACAATCAAGAAACTGACGGCTTCGCATTGGGGCGGCCGTCACGGCGCGGGGCATTGCAGCTCTTCCTGGGCGGCGCCGCGGTCATGCTTGCAGCTTGTTGCCGGTCATCGTCGTGGTGCCCTCGCGCGGCGCGTCGAGGCCGACCTCGATCCGGTGCGTGCCTCTGCCGTCCTGGGACCGCAGATGCGATTCGCGCGCAGCGTCAACGTCAACTCATTGGCGCTGGATATGCCGACCTTGATGGGAAAGCTCGCATAGGCGCGTCCGCGGATTGCGCGCTGCCGCATCTTGCGCCGGCGGTTCCACCAAATTGTCACACTCCCAGCGAAATCCGGCCCAAAGCCGCTGCCAACAAATCGCCGGATGGACCACGTCGGCGAGGGACAAGCGTTGGCCTACAAGATGATCGCAGAACGCGAGAACGAAACGGTCAGGATCGAGCGCGAGAGCACCTTCATCATCATCGCCAAGGCCAAGGTCTGGGCGAGCGAAGGGTGGCAGGTGGTAATCACCGACAAGGACGGGAAATCATACCCGCCCGAGGAGTTCGACAAGCTGCTCGCGGCCTAGCGTTGCGCTGACACCAGCAGCATCATCGGGCGTTCGAGCTCGTCGGCCAGTTCGGGCATCGCCTTGATCTGCTCGCGCGTCGGGGAGAATTCCTCGACATGGCGCAGCGTGAAGCCGGCGCCGATCAACGCGTTGAGCGTGGTGCCGATGGTGCGGTGATATTTCAGCACGCCCTTCACATACCAGTCGGTCCGGCGGTCGCCTTCGATGAAATAGCGGTTGACCGGCCAGGTCTTGCGGCCGTCTTCGTCCTGCCCCCAGTCCGGATGGGCCGCCGCCATGTAGACCGGATGCTCGATGGTGAAGACCAGATGCCCCTCCGGGACAAGAGCGCGATACAGCATGCGCGCCAGGCGATCGAAATCCCTGATGTAGTGGAAGGCGAGGACGGAGTAGGCGAGATCGAATGTCGATTTCGGCAGCTCCAGCGTCTCGAGGTCGGCGATCTCGTAGGTGATCGCCGCATCCTGTGTCATGGCCGCGGCGCGGGCGATCATGTTCTGCGAGAGGTCGACGCCGAGCACGTCGGATGCGCCCTGCTCGCGCATCCAGCGCGACACCCAACCGAAGCCGCAGCCGAGATCGACCACGCGCTTGCCCGCGACATCGGGCAGCATGGCGCGGATCGCCGGCCATTCGGGCGCACCGAGCAGTCCGCGGACCTGCCGCGGCAGCTGGCTGTAGCCGGCGAAGAAGCCGGGATCGTCATAGATGTTCTGCGCCATGGCTCTCTCTGTAACCGCCGCCGCGCCGCGTGGGAACGGCTGATTGTGGCGCGCCCGGCGTGCTGCTGGAACCAGATGCGGCGCTCAGTGGTTTCTGATGTCAGCAGTCGACAGCCGAGGAGAGCGCCATGTTAGCCGAGATGCAAATCCACACCATCGCGCGGCAGATGCTGTTGAAGCACGGTCCGGAGGCGATCGCCCAGGCCGCGCAGAACGCCGTGGCCTGCGAGAGCAAGGGCGAAACCGACGACGCGCGCGACTGGCGCCATATCGAGGACGCGATGAAGATGATGCGCGGACCGCACCAGAGCTGACGGCGGGCAGGGCAGACGACCCCGCCGTCGCGCAACAACACTGGGACCGCGCGAGCGCGATCGCCGCAGCCCTAACCGACGGACGCTAGCCCGCCCTGCGCCACCGCGGCACGGGATCGAGCGGCGTCCGATAGAGTTCGCGCCGGTCGATGTCGGTGACGCGCACGGCGCAGCCGCGCGCCTTCAGCTCCGGCTTGACCTGCGACAGCTCGTTGGCGAGCTGGTCGGCGCGGTCGGAGGCGAGGCTGATGTCTTCGAGGATGATGGTTCCTTGATTGCGGAACTCGTCCCCCACCACGAGATCAAAGGTGTAGTACGGCATTCCGAAGTCTCCGTTTCGGTTTGCATCACAGGGTAACACTGAGTCGAGCATTCCCTAAGATGCGTGGCGCACAATCGGCGTGCGATCGGCGCAAAAACGATGTGCAGCGCATCAAGCACGACGAAGCCACACCGCACGGCGAAGGAGTCCTTTGAACCAGCTCACCGCCATGCCGTTAAGATTTGATTAAAACAGTCGTCGCAAGCTCGAGACCAAATGGAATTGCAGCAGAACCGGGCTCCGGGAACCGGCAGCTGCACGAGAAGGCCGGCGGCATAGATCCCGACGGCCTTTTCTCGTCGGGGATGCCGCGAAGCTAGAGCATGATCCGGAAAAGTGCGAAGCGGTTTTCCGAAAAGATCATGATCAAACAAAGAGCTAAACCGCGATGACAATTCGACCCAATCTCATCGGGCTTTAGTCGCGCACAGCGGCTTGCCGCCGGGCGCGCCATTTCGGGCCGGGCCCGCGCATGTAGTGCAGCTCGGGGCGGTAGGGGTTGATGACACCATCGATCAGCATGCCGCAGCGCGCGACGAAGCGGGCGAGGTGGCGCCGCAACGGCTGTAGGGCAAGTTCCATCGAATTCATGGCATGCCCTCAGTGCAGCTCGCCGAGGATGGCGGTGAACGGCAGCTCGAAGATCTCGGTTCCGATGTCGTCGGTGACGTGGACCGCCCAGTTGCGCCAGTCCTCCACGCTCGGTGTCATGACAAAGCTGCGCGCCAGCTGCTCCGCATACACGCGCGCCTCCGCCAGATCCATCGCGGCGCCGGTGCGATCCAGGATGACGTGCTTGTCGTCGGAGCAGTGAAAGAAAACTGCGGACATTCTTCCGATTCCCATGCCGAAGCGATTCTCGCGCGCTGAAATAGCAGCGCGCGCGGGCACTGAGAATCCGGGTGATCCCCCATCGGTAAACTACGGGGATTCCAGACGATTTGAATCACGCGGCCGTGATCAGCCCGACGTCAGAAGATCGGCTCGCCGATCGCAACCTCGCTGCGCGGGCCGAGCACGATCACCTTGCCGCCGGCGTCCTTGGCGCCGAGGATCAGGAGTTCCGAGGTGAAACCCGCGATGTTTTTCGGCCCCAGATTGCAGATGCACACGACCAGCGAGCCGACCAGCGCCGCCGGCTCGTAATTCGTGATCTGCGCGCTCGACCACATGATCCGCCCGGCGCCGATATCGACGCCGACCTTGTAAGACGGATTGCGGGCGCGGGGAAACGGCTGCACCTCGACGACCTCGCCGATCCGGATATCGAGGCGGGCGAAGTCGTCGTAGCTGGCCTGCGGCTTGAGCGGAGACATCAGCGCTCCTGGAACGCAAGGCGGACACCGAGCGCGATATAGATCGTGCCGACCACACGGCCCTGCCACTGACCGATGCTGCGATGCCGCCTGATCCACGGGCTGATCTGGCCGGCGGCGAGCGCCAGCAGCGAGGTGTAGACCGCGCTCATCACGACGAAGATCAGGCCGAGGGTCGCGAACTGCGCCACCGCCGAGCCGTGGCCGGGGTGCACGAACTGCGGCAGGAAGGCGAGGAAGAACAGCGCGGTCTTCGGATTGAGCATTTCCGCCCAGATCGCCTGCCGGAACGCACGCCGCGGATCGACCGGCTGCGCCGCCGGCAAATCCAGCTCGTCGTTCTTTTCGAACAGGGCGCGGACGCCGAGCACGATCAGGTAGATCACGCCGGCATATTTCACGACCGAGAACGCCAGCGCCGACGTCATCAGCACGGCCGAAAGGCCGAATGTCGCCATCGCGGTGTGGACGAGATCGCCGAGCGCGATACCGAACCCGGTCGCGACGCCGACGCGTGCGCCGCCGGTGACCGAACGCGCGAGCACCAGCAGCACCGCCGGCCCGGGGATCAGGAACAGGCCGAGCACGACGGCGGCGTAGGTGAGGAGGGTGGTGATGTCGATCATGAAGACCTGTCCCGGATGTCAGGATGCGGCGATGGCGACCGCCGCGAAGCGCGGCTTCGGATCAAGCATCACGCCGGCGCTTTCGACAATGCGCATTTCCTCGGTTCCGCTCTGCGCCGTGCGCTCCAGCACGCCGTGGACGCCTGAGGCGGCGTGGCTCAGCGCGTCCGGCGTCGCCAGGCCGCGCGTGCGGGCGGCGACGAACAGCGCGGCGAACAGGTCTCCGGTGCCGGACGGGCTGATCGGAACCCGCGGCGTGCGCACGCGCCAGGCGCAGGTCTTTTCGGATCGAGTGCGCTCGATCGCCAGCGTCTCGATCTCGCTCTGCGGCGTGCCCGCCGGCTCGGCGCTGGTGATGACGACGGTCTGAGGTCCCCGCGCCATCAGCGCGCTCGCCTGCGCGACGACGTCGTCGATCGTCGTCACGCGTGCGCCGCAGAGGAACTCGAACTCGAAATGGTTGGGCGTGATGATGTCGGCGAGCGGGCAGAGCTGGTCGCGCACCAGCGGCGGAATGTCCGATCGCACGAACATGCCGCGGTCGCGGTCGCCGAGCACGGGATCGCAGCAATAGAGCAGGGCCGGGTTCGCCGCCTTCGCGCGGTCGACGAAGTCGGCGACGTCCATGGCGATGTCGGCCGAGCCGAGATAGCCCGACAGGATCAGCCGCGCGGCCTCGACCGCTCCGCGCTCCTCGATGCCACGCAGCAGGTCGGCGACCAGCTGCACGTCGAGCACCCGGCCGCGGATGGTCGGATAGCCGGGCCGGTTGCTGAGCAGCGTGGTCGGCACGGCGACGACGTCGATCCCGTGCAGCTGGATCGGAAAGCTGGCGGCGCTGTTGCCGACATGACCCCAGGCGACCTGTGACTGGATTGAGATGACGGTCATCTTGTGCGCATCACCCGAACAGTGCGGCGTAAATCACGTAGAGCCAGCCCAGGATGCCGTGGATGATCGCCCACAGGATCGAATGGTTGTTGGTGTAGGAGATCGCGATGGCAAGCGCCGAGCCGAATCCCACGCCGTATTTCGCGCCCTCGACGCGGACGCCGTAATAGCGGTTGCCGTTCATGGTGAATCCTTCCAGCGGGAGGGCGTGAGCGTGAAGGCAGCGTAACCTGCTAGTTGCAGTCAGTTCAACGGCGGACACGGCTGCTGCGCGGCTCAGCATGGCGGTGATAGTCCGGGCCCGCGTTTTTCCACATCGTCGTCCCGGCGTAGGCCGGGACCCATACCCCCAGGATCGGGCGATGAGGAAAGCTGTGGCCGCGGCGTCGCGCAACAATCACCTTTTGTGGTTATGGGTCCCGGCCTGCGCCGGGACGACGGTGAATGTGTGACGCGGCCAGTGAGTTATACATCCGCGTTCTCGCGACATGTGGACAGGTCTTGCTGAGTTGCCCGTCGGGCTGTTTTGTCGCAGGCGGCGCAGCCCGGTTTGATTTGCGGGTTCGCGTCGGAACCCCGTCTGTCACGCCGCGATCAACCGAACGTGTCGGATCGACGTGGAAGAAGATGCACGGGTGGACTGTCCTGCATCCAAACGCTTGCCTTATGGCGTCGGAATAAGACGGCAGAGCGATCGATCATGATGTGAGCGCGAACCGATCGGCGGGCGGCGAACAATGCGCCGGCGTGCCGAATCCAACAGGAGCAAATGATGTCCAGGATCAAACAGGTTGCGGCCGCGCTGACCGCGCTCGCCACGCTGACGGGGGCGGCCATGGCGCACGAAGTGCCGGCGGCGGGCCCATCCGTGCTCGCGAAGAGCCATGCCGCCGCCGGCCGCTGGAGCGGCGGTCCGCCGCGCATGGCGGCCCCGCATTTCGGCGAGTCCGAGGCGCTGCCCCGCGACCAGCCCGGCGGCGTCTGCGATCACGGCGACAATGCCATGATCTGCTGAGCCGGATCGTGCATGGCGGTGATCTCCGGCGAAAGTTGCGCTAGCCTTGCTGGGTTGTCTCCCTCCAGCTCGCGAGCGCCGCCGCCATGCACATCCTCCGTCCCCAGTTTCGCATCGAGCAAGACCAGGCGCTCGCTTTTGCGGCGGCGCGCGGCTTCGGCGCCGTCGTCGCCGCCGATGCGCGCGGCCCGCACGCGTCCCACGTGCCGTTCGTGATCGAGCGGCGCGACGATCGCGTGATCGTGCAGATTCATCTCACCGCGAAGAATCCGCTGGTCGAACTCGCCGACGGAGCGCGTCGCTTCCTCCTGATCGCCTCCGGCGATGACGCCTACATCTCGAACGACTGGTATGTCTCACCCGACAACGTCTCGACCTGGCTCTACGAGGCGGTGCATTTGTCCGGCGTCGCGCATCTGCGCGATCACGGCGAGAACCGCAGCCACGGCGACGCGCTGCTCGCGGCCTCCGAGGCGCGGCTGCAAAAGCAGCCCTGGGACCTGACGCAGATGGAGCCCGGCAAGCGCGAGACGATGCTGGCAGGGATCAGGGTGATCGACATCGTCGTCGACGAGATCGAGGGCCAGTCAAAGCTGAACCAGCACAAGAGCGATGCGGATTATGTCGCGCTGGTCAACCGCCTTGCGCAAGCGCAGGAGACGACGAGCCAAAGGCTGGCCGAGAAGATGCGCGCGCTGCGGCCGGAGCTTGAATTTAACGTTGGACGGTGCGCAGGGAGGGGCAGCTCCGTGTAACCCGGCGCTGTCTCAACGCGGCAGAGAGCGGATTACGCTTGCGCTAATCCGCGACATAGAGCCGATCGGCATCGAATCCGCAAACGTGTTGTTAAGAATCGCTCCGTGCTGATTTGCTCGATTCCGATTCGTTCTTTGCGAACAAAATGGAGTCGAATGGGGAACATGTGGTGCGTGATCCATGTAGCCCGCATGAGTGAAGCGATATGCGTGGCCTGATCGCGTACTCTTGGAGCGGTCCCGGATGTCGCTTCGCTCATCCGGGCTACGCAGTCATGTGGCGGAGAGCGCCAGGAAGCTCACGACCTCTCGGTTGAATCGATCCGGCTGCTCGATATTGAGGATGTGAACGCCGGGCAGCAGAACGAGCTTGGCATCGGTGATTGTCGCGGCGATATCAGCGCTGTGGCTGGCCCGCGTGACGGTGTCGCTCTCGCCGCCGATCACCAGGGTCGGCGCCGCAATCAGCGAGATGACGCGGCGGAGATCGGCGTCGCGAAGTGCGGCGTAACATCCGGCGAGACCGCGCGGCGGCGTGGTCAGCACCATGTTGCGGAATTCGTCGACGACCTCGTTCGGCGCGGCCAGCATCGCCGCCGGAAACCAGTTGCGCATGAAGCCATCCGCGATTCCGTCCATGTCCGTGGCCGCGAGCACCGCGCGGATCTGCTCGTCGAACGGCAGTTCGGACGCCAGATAGGACGAGGTGTTCGAGAGAATCAGGCGGTCGATGCGGTCAGCCGCGAAGATGCCGAGCCATTGCCCGACGAAGCCGCCGAGCGACAGGCCGAGGAAATGCGCGCGATCGATGCCGAGGGCGTCGAGCAATTCGACCACGTCGCGGCCGAGCCGGTCCATCGAGTAGGCGCCCGTAGGCGCGTCCGAGCCGCCGTGACCGCGGGTGTCGTAGCGGAGCACCCGAAACGACCGGCTGAGGGCCGGCATCGAACGATCCCACATGTGCAGGTTGGTGGCGATCGAGTTCGACAGCGCGAGCACCGGCCGATCGTCGGGACCGTCGATACGGTACGCAATCCGGCAGCCGTCCGCCGTGGTGAAGTGTCGATCGCCGCTCATCTCGTCAGTCCCTTGTGCTGGCGGAAGCCGGCAGGCTTCGCGTCGAGCCAGGCTAGGACTCGCGCCTCCGAAGAAAAATTACTAAGATTGATCAATCTCTGTAGGTTTTATGGACAATGGATCGGATCAAGCTGCACGATTTGCGTTGCTTTGACGCTGTCGCGACCAAGGGAAGCTTTCAGGCCGCCGGCACGGCGCTCAACCGGTCGCACCCGTCGGTGTTCGCGGCGGTCGCCCGGCTTGAGCAGCAGCTCGGCCTCACGCTATTCGATCGCAGCGGATACCGTATCGGGCTGACGGACGCCGGCCGGACGTTTTACGCACGCGCTCAGGTGACGCTGCGCGAACTCGATCTGCTGCAGGGCTATGCGGAGCAGCTTGCCGGCGGAGAAGAGGTCGTCCTGCGTGTGGTCATCGGCGACCTGTGCCCGCGGCCGCCGGTGCTGCAGATGCTGTCGGCGTTTTTTGCCCGCTATCCCAACACGCGCCTGCACCTCGAATATGAGGCGGTCGGCGGACCGCTCGAGCGCCTGATCGATGATAACGCCGATCTGGTGTTTCATCGCGCGGAGCCGTCCGATCCGCGATTCGAACAGGTCAAGCTCTCGACCACGGCCATGGTGCCGGTCGTCGCTCCCGGCTTTCTGCCGTTTGCGTGGACGAAGAAGGTCACGCCGGAGCAGATGCGCCCCTTCACGCAGTGCGTCATCCGCGACACGGCGCGGCGAGCGTCGTCGGAAAACTTCTTCCTGATCGAAGGTGCGCACCAGTGTAGCGTGCCGGACCAGATGATGAAGAAGGAGCTGATCCTGCATCGTCTCGCCTGGGGCCATCTGCCCGCATGGCTGATCGAGGACGAGCTGCGGGACGGCAGGCTGATCAGCATCGCCGGACCGAATTTTCTGGGCCGCGAGGAAAATCTTGCGGCAGTCCGCCATCGCCAGCATTCGCACGGACCGGTGGCGGAAGCGCTCTGGCTTCATCTCAAGAGCTGGCGGCTCGCTCAGCGTGCAGGGCGGGCGACCCGACCGGACCGCGCGAAGCGCGGCCGATAATTGGCGCGGAGTAACCCGACGCAGTGACGTCGTCGGTGGATGTCCGATTAGGCTTGCGTGCATCCGCCGTACAAAGTGCCGCGGCATCGAAGTCGCGCAAACCTATTGTTAAGAATCGTTTCGCGCCGATTTTTCGATTCCGATTCGTTCCGCGCGAACAAACTGGAGTCGGATCGGGAACGTGGCCGTGGTGCGACTCATCGATCGATCAGTGATGCGGGAGAACGCAGTGCGCCTGAGATGCGCCGCGATGTTGCGTGCCGAGAGCAATAATCCCATCATGATACAACATCGATTGTTCGGATGCGGTCGATGTATGTGCGTTGTTAACATCTGGGTCGCGCCGATTTTCCTGATTCCGATTCGTTCTTCGCGAACAAATTGGAGTCAGATGCAGAACGTCGCTGTGGCGCGCGATATGTTTCTCTGCTCCACTCGGCGCGCATAGGAGAGCGGATTGATGGCCAAGAAGGCAGGCAACAAGACCGGCAAGAAGACGAACGGGCCCGCGTCGCGCCGCACCGTGCTGGCGATCGACGTCGGCGGCACGCATGTGAAGGTCATGACCGACAAGGAGCGCGTCAAGCGCGAATTCGAGTCGGGTCCAACTCTGTCCGCGACCGAGATGGTGCGGCAGGTCAAGTTGCTGACCAAGGACTGGTCTTATGACGTGATCTCGGTCGGTTATCCGGGACCCGTCGTTCACAACCGTCCGCTGACCGAGCCGCACAATCTCGGCCGCGGCTGGGCCGGCTTCGATTTTCACCGCGCGTTCGGCCGCCCGACCAGGGTCGTCAACGATGCGCTGATGCAGGCGATCGGCAGTTATCAGGGCGGTCGGATGCTGTTTCTCGGCCTCGGCACCGGCCTCGGCTCGGCGATGATCGTGGATGGTGTTTACGAGCCGATGGAGCTCGGTCATTTGCCGTACCGCAAGGGCGCGACGTTCGAGGATTATGTCGGCGCCGCGGGTCTCGAGCGGCGCGGCCGGAAGAAGTGGCGCAAGAGCGTCGACGACGTCATCGCGCGGCTGTCCGCCGCGCTGGAGCCCGAGTACATCGTGCTCGGCGGCGGCAATGCCGACAAGGTCGACAACCCGCCGCCCAAGGTGAGGTTCGGCGACAACGCCAACGCATTCGAGGGCGGATTTCGAATGTGGAAGAAGCGAGCGCGCAAGGCGAACGGCGCGCGTCGATGAAACCGGAACCGCCACCAAATCGCCGCAACTGCCGAAGTTTCGCGCTGCTTCGTCACCCCTGTTGTCGGAACTGATTGGGGGCGCCGCTCGTTTGATGCGGCATAACATCCCGTTCCATGAGGAGTGAGCCATGCGAAGTTTCATTATTCCCGCGATCGCGGCCCTGGCGATCGGCGCAGCGACGCCGGCGATGGCCTACGATTCCGGCAGTCAGATCTCGATGGAGGCCGCGCTCGATGTCGCGACCGGTCTCGGCATCGTGACGGTGTCCAACACCCAGTTCCTCGGCGACGAGTGGGAGGTCGAGGGGCGTGACCGCCTCGGCCGCTGGATGCAGGTCGATGTCGACGCGCGGACCGGCGAGGTGCGCAACGTGGATCGCGGCTGGTAACCCGCGTCTTCACCACTGCGTGAAAATTCGGAACGGCCGGCGGAGCAGGGTGCACGCCGGCCGTTCGCTATCCAGAACTGTCTGATGCCGTGCTTTGGCTGAATGGCATAAAGCTGGGGTATGCTGGTCCCATCATTCCGGGAATCGCCGCCAGCGCGGCGGCCCGTGAACAGGAGACCGGCCATGACAAAACCGTTTCCATCCAAAACCCATATCGGTAATCACCTGCTGCATCCGGAAACCCAGATGCTGAACTACGGCTACGATCCGCAACTGTCGGAGGGCGCCATCAAGCCGCCGGTGTTCCTGACTTCCACCTTCGTGTTCAAGACGGCCGAGGACGGGCAGGACTTCTTCGACTACGTCGCCGGCCGGCGCGAGCCGCCGGAAGGCATGGGCGCGGGCCTCGTCTATTCGCGCTTCAATCATCCCAACAGCGAAATCGTCGAGGACAGGCTCGCGATCTACGAGCGTACGGAGAGTTGTGCGCTGTTCTCATCCGGCATGGCGGCCATCTCAACCACGATCCTGGCCTTCGTTCGCCCTGGCGACGTCATCCTGCACTCGCAGCCGCTCTATGGCGGGACGGAGACGCTGTTCGCCAGGACGCTGGCGGGCTTCTCGAATTCACGCCGTGGGCTTTGCCGACGGCCTCGACGAGAGTGTCATCCGCGCCGCTGCCGACGAGGCGATGAAGAAGGGGCGTGTCGCGATGATCCTGATCGAGACGCCGGCCAATCCGACCAACGGCCTGGTCGACATCGCGATGATCCGCCGTGTTGCCGACACGATCGGAAAGGCGCAGGGACACACACCGGTCATCGCCTGCGACAACACGCTGCTTGGACCGGTGTTTCAGCGGCCGATCGAGCATGGTGCGGACCTGTCGCTGTATTCGCTGACCAAATATGTCGGCGGTCATTCCGACCTGATCGCGGGCGCCGCGCTCGGCTCGAAGGCGATCATGAAAGGCATCAAGGCCTTGCGCGGCGCCATCGGGACCCAGCTCGATCCGCATTCCTGCTGGATGATCAACCGCTCGCTGGAGACGCTGAGCCTGCGGATGGAGAAGGCCGACCGCAACGCGCGGATCGTCGCCGATTATCTGCGCGATCATCCCAAGGTGGCGCAGGTGCATTACCTCGGCCATCACGATCCGGCATCCCCCGCGGGGCGCGTGTTCGCGAGCCAAAGCAGCGGCGCCGGTTCGACCTTCTCGTTCGACATCGTCGGCGGGCAGCAGGCGGCGGAGAAATTCCTCAACTCGCTGCAGATCTTCAAGCTCGCAGTCAGTCTCGGCGGCACCGAGTCGCTCGCGAGCCTGCCGGCCACCATGACGCATTCCGGCGTGCCGGCCGATATCCGCACGCGGATCGGCGTGCTGGATTCGACGATCCGGCTCTCGATCGGGATCGAGCATCCGTCCGACCTGGTGGCCGACATCGCACAGGCGTTGAGCCGGGTGTGAGCGAGAAAGAAGCGTGTAGGATGGGTCGGGCCAACGGGTCCGCGCGACGCGCGGCCCGATGACAGGCTCCACGAAACCCGTCCCACGGGCTACCAAATCTCCGGAGAGAGTGCATGCTGACAATCACGGCGATCATCCGCGCGAAGAAGGGCCATGAGGCGACGATGCGTCAGGCGTTGCTCGATGTCGTCGAGCATGTCCGCGCCAACGAGCCGTCCACCGTCGGCTACTACGTCTCGCAGGATGCAGCCGATCCCTGCGGGTTCGCAACCTATGAACGATATCTCGATCAGGCGGCCATGGACCGGCACAACAATTCGCCGGCTGTGGCGCGGTTCTTTGAGATCGCGAAGCCGATCCTCGACGGCGAGGTGATCCTGGTCTCGGCGAACGAGATTGCGAGCAAGCCGGAGTAGGGTTGGCCACCGGGTCACAAATAATAGCCTGCTCCGGAAAGGCTTCGCCGTAGCGCATTCATTCTCCGATTTGGGCGGCGCGGAGCATTGTAGACCGGCGCGGTCGGCGATTTCAGGACAAACCCGCCGCGGCGGAACTGCGCTTGAAGCGAACGCGAGAGCGGACAACGTTGACGCGGAGGCGGCGCGTCGTTATTGGCGGCGCGGAAAATTCCGACGCAACGATACGGGATGGTCTCGATGCAAGTGACTTTGATGAAAGGCAAGATTCATCGCGCGCACGTCACCGAAGCGGACTTGCATTACGAGGGGTCGATTTCGATCGACCGCAATTTGATCGAGGCCGCCGGTTTTCTCATCAATGAACGCGTCGACATCTATAACATCGACACCGGCGCGCGGTTCTCGACCTACGTGATCGAGGCGCCGGCGGGATCGGGCACCATCGGCCTCAACGGCGCGGCCGCGCGGCTCGCCATGGCCGGCGACAAGGTCATCATCGTCGCCTATGCCAGCTTCGACGCCGACGAGGCGCGCAAATTTCATCCGCGGGTCGTGCTGGTCGACGACAAGAACCGGCTCATCGCGAAGGCTGCCGCCTCACCGGCGAAAGCACTGGCGGATGCATAAGCCGGGCTACGCTACGCCTTCCTCACGAACTCCGATTTCAGATTCATCGCGCCGATGCCGTCGATCTTGCAGGCGATGTTGTGGCCGTCGCTGGCGTCCTGCAGGCGGATGTTGCGCACCTTGGTGCCGCCTTTGACGACCGAGGACGAGCCCTTGATCTTGAGATCCTTGATCACGATGACGCTGTCGCCGTCCGTCAGCGGGTTGCCGTGCGCGTCGCGCGCGCTCGCTTCCTGCGCGGTCTCGGCGGCCGCGGCCGCATCGCTGCTCCATTCATGGCCGCATTCCGGGCAGACCCAGAGATCGCGGTCCTGATAGGCGTGCTCGGAATTGCATTTCGGGCAGTTCATTGCGGCGTCCATGGTCGAGATCGTCTCCGTCGTTGCGGGCGCACCGTAGGGGCACAGGCGGGCAAAGCAAGCGAAAACCCGGCGATTTCATGCGCAAAGCGGCGCAAAGGTGGCGAGCCGCCCGTCCACCCGCGGATGCCGGTGGAACGGTCTGCGCCGCTATCCGTTGCCGTTCGTCGCTCGGCATTGCGCCCCTGTGCTGCAGGGAACGGTTCACTGATCGTCGCGTCCGGGCCGGCAATTCATCCAGGAGCAATCGGCTGATCCCAAACATGGACGCGGAAGATGAATCAGAGAAATCCGGCCTTCGTCTGCCTTCGCACGTCGCTCGTCACCGCCGCCTTCACGTCGGCGTTGCTGGTGGGCGCAAGCCTTGTGAGCGCAAGTCTTGCCCACGCACAGCCAGTGAATTCGCGCGCGGATCATGGCAATGGTGGTCCCGGCGAGTTCGCCGACCTTGCGGAGAGGGTCGGGCCGGCCGTGATTGGCGTCAACGCCAAGGTGGCGGCTGCGGCGGATGATGACGATTCTTCTCCCGGCGACTCCCCCGGCGGTTCTCTCGGGCCGGACGGCTCGCCCGATCAGGACACGCCGGGGCGGACCGTTCCGAAATCCCGGCAGGCGCGGACCGGGCAATCTGCCGAAGCTGGGTGAGATGACCTCGATCGGTTCGGGCTTCTTCATCTCGGCGGACGGCTATGCGGTGACGAACAATCATGTCCTCGGCGGCAGCGACCGCGCCGATGTCCGCACCAGCGACAACAAGGTCTACAAGGCGAAGGTGCTGGGCAAGGATCCGGTCAGCGATCTCGCCCTGCTCAAGGTCGATGGGCGGACCGACTTCAGCTATGTCAAGCTCGCGGATCAAGCGCCGCGCACCGGCGATTGGGTGCTCGCGGCCGGCAATTCATTCGGCCTCGGAAACACCGTCACCGCGGGGATCGTCTCGGCGCGTGCGCGCGACCTGGAGACGGGGTCTTCTGAAGACTTCGTCCAGATCGACGCGCGGATCAACCGCGGCGATTCCGGCGGGCCGAGCTTCAACACGCATGGTGAGGTGATCGGGGTGAACAGCCTGATCTTCTCGCCCTCCGGCGGCTCGGTCGGTGTCGCGTTCGCGATACCCGCGGATACCGTGAAGACGGTGATTCCGCAGCTGAAGGACAAGGGCACGGTCACGCGCGGCTGGATGGGCGCCCAGATTCAATCGATCACCCCCGGCATTGCCGAAAGCTTAGGTGCGGACAATCTGCACGGCGCGGTCGTGGTCGGCGTGCAGACCGGAGGTCCGGCAGCGAAGGCCGGATTGAGGCGCGGAGACGTCATCACCTCGGTCAATGACGAGCCGATCAAGAGCGCCAACGAGCTGACCAAGAAGGTCTATGCGGGAGCGCCGGGCAGTTCGGTCAAGCTTTCGATGCTGCGGGACAATGCGCCGAATTCGCTGAGCGTGACGCTCGGCCAGCTCGCACAGTCGCAGGCGCCCGCCGGCACGCCGAAGTGAGGCTGCGTTAGCGCGTAGGCCGCTGCCCATCCCGCAGGCTACGTCTGCGGCGCGATCCCGCCGGCCTCGGCGATCAGCTCGAACGATCGCAGCCGCTTCTGGTGATCGTAGACGTCGGACACGATCATCAGCTCGTCGGCGCCGGTTTCCGCGACCAGCGCGTCGATGCCGGCGCGCACCGTCGCGGGCGAGCCGATGATGGAGCGCGCGAGCATCCGCATCGCCTGCACCTTCTCCGCGGGCGACCAGTAGCCCTCGATGTCGTCGATCGGCGGCTGGCTGAGGCCGCGCGCGCCGCGGAAGATGTTGGTGAACGACATCTGCTGCGTGGTCGCCAGCCGCCGCGCCTCCTCGTCGGTGTCGGCGGCGATGATGTTGACGCCGACCATGGTGTAGGGGCGGTCGAGCTGCTCCGACGGCTTGAAGCGGGCGCGGTAGATCTGCAGCGCCTGGATCAAGAGCTCAGGGGCGAAGTGCGAGGCGAAGGCGTAGGGCAGGCCGAGCTCGCCGGCCAGCATCGCGCCGAAATTGCTCGATCCGAGAATCCACAGCGGCACGTCGGTGCCCGCGGCCGGCACCGCCTGGATGCGCTGGTTGGGACCGGCCGCCGCGAGGAAGGCCTGCACCTCGAGCACGTCCTGCGGAAAGTTCTCGGCGGATTCCGGCGTGCGGCGCAGCGCGCGCAGCGTGAGCTGGTCGGTGCCCGGCGCGCGGCCGAGGCCAAGGTCGATGCGGTCAGGAAACAGCCGCTCCAGCGTGCCGAACTGCTCGGCGATGACGAGCGGCGAATGGTTCGGCAGCATGATCCCGCCGGAGCCGACGCGGATCGTCTTGGTTCCGCCCGCGACATGCCCGATCACGACCGACGTCGCCGCGCTCGCGATTCCCGTCATGTTGTGGTGCTCCGCCACCCAGATGCGGCGATAGCCGAGCGCCTCCGCATGGCGAGCGACATCGCGCGCGTTATAGAGCGCGCCGCGCGCGTCGGTTTCCTCGGTGACGCGGACGAGATCGAGTATGGAGAGGGCGGCCACGGCGGCTCCGGAGCGTTAGGGACGGGGAGCCGATGGTATTTGGCTGTGTCCAGGTGGGTGCGAAACGGCGGGGAGCAGCCGGTTCATGCGGATGCATATGGATGCGGTCGCCACGCGGGTCAATCCGCCCGATGCGACCGAGGAAGCAGAGCTGCCCACCCAAAATATCGAAAACAACCCCATGCAAAGTAGGTTGCCGCCGGCACTCGGAAGTACGACTTGACGCGTCGGGCAAATCAGCGGTACTTTTCCATTATTCCGAAATAGCCCGGGCGCTCGCAGCCACGCGAAAGTGTGGGTCAATCTGCCGAACCCGACCGCCATCGGAGAATCGACGCGTCAGCCCCCAGACGATTGCGGCCGTGGCGAAATTGAGCGACGTTCAGGTTCTATTTCCGAAGGAGCGGCTGATGATGCCTATGCGGGGAGGCGCCTGGGGACCGTCCAAAGCTTCAACGCGGCCTTCGGCTTTGCGCGGGTCGGCGGCCGTGTGCGCGCAGGGCGCTTCCGCGAAGCGCAACTTGCCGAAAATGTGCTGACGATGGCGGCTTACGCCCGCGGCCGATCCACCCTACCTTCGCTGGGCGCCGACCCCGCAGCCTTAACCGATCCGATCCGGAGCGAGACCTATTCCCCAGTTCATCTTCGGCCTGACCAGCCTGCTGATTCTGGCCCGCTTCATCTGGCCGCTCGACTGGCCGCTCACGGCAAAGATCGTCGCGGCGTTGTTCGTGCTGGTCGCCTTGCAGTTTCACCGCTGGAACAGGCTGTCGTCGGGATCGGAATTCTCGCCGGAGTTTCCGCGTCCGGTGGTCGTCCTGTTCAACTGGGCGTTCGGCGCGATCATGCTGCTGGCACTGCTGCAACTGGCGCTCGATGCCGGGCTGCTGGTGGCCGCGCTGATCCACGGCGGCTTCGTCGGCGCGCCCGACGGCGTCCGCTACGCACTTGCCGCGCTCGCGGCCGCAGCCGCCGCGATCGGCGTCCATCAGGCGATGCGGATTCCGCCGCTCAGGGATGTCGAGGTCGGGATCCGCGGACTTCCGCGACAGTTCGACGGCTACACCATGCTGCAACTGACCGATCTGCACATCAGCCGGCTGTTTCCGGCGCCGTGGGCGCGCGCCGTGGTCGAGCAATCGAACAAGCTCGGCGCGGACCTGATCGCGATCACCGGCGACCTGATCGACGGCACCATCGATGCGCGGCGCAACAACATCGCGCCGCTGCGCGACCTGATGGCGGCCGACGGCGTCTACGTGATCTCGGGCAATCACGAATATATCTTCGGCTATGACGGCTGGATGGCGCACTACGAAACGCTCGGCCTGCGCTCGCTCGAGAACAGGCACATCGTGCTCGAACGCGGTGCTGGCCACCTGGTGATCGCGGGGATCACCGACCGCGCATCGCGCCACAGGGGGCATTCCATCCGCGACCTTGCCGCGGTTCTCGACGGCGCCCCGAAAGGCGCGCCCATCATCCTGCTCGATCACCAGCCGAGCGACGCACGAAAGGCAGCCCGGCTCGGCGTCGCGCTGCAGCTCTCCGGACACACCCATGGCGGATTGATCCTGGGGATCGACCGCCTCGCCGCGCGTGCCAATGCCGGCTTCGTCTCGGGGCGTTACGACGTCGACGGGATGACGCTCTACGTCAACAACGGCACCGCGCTATGGCCGGGTTTCGCCTTGCGGCTCGGCCGTCCGTCCGAACTGACGCGGATCACGTTGCGTGTGGCTGACGATAGATGAGTGATTTGTAACGGATGCGATGATGCCATTGCGAGGTCGTCAAAAAATACCTCAGCTGCGTGGCACAATGCTCCCGGGGATGACGGATCGACTTGATTCTCCTGTCAAACTGCTAGGTCGGTGTCATCACCCGCGAAGGCGGGTGATCCAGTATTCCAGAGACGCCGATGCTGGAGCCGAAAGGCCTCGGCGTACTGGATCGCCCGGTCGGAGCCGGGCGATGACGGTGTGGGTGAGGGCACCGAAGCAATGCATGGTTCAAGCTATGAACAAGCCGCCGCGATGCCGTTTGCTCAAGACATTGGTCATCTCTTTTCTTTGCGGTCATTTTCACGACCTCAGTCAGCAAAGAGGCACCATGTCCGACATCACCATTCCCGGCGGAAATTCGTCCAGGAGCAGGACGAGCGCGACGAGTGTGAAAATTTGCTCGATCTCTACATGCGCGCCATGGAAACCGCGCCGCCGGACAAGGCAGCGAATGCGGCCTGAGCGAAACGAACAAGCACGTAACGAGTAGGGTGGGTTCGCCAACGGATCGCGCGGAGCGCGTGTCCGATGATAAACTCCTCGTAACCCGCCGCTCGGCGTTACCGCCACGAAGGGCGGATTACGCTGCGCTAATCCGCCCTACGAGCCGCGAGATGCTCATCGCGTCGGTCTCTTTTGGTAGACACCTGAAAATGAGACGTTTGTCCCGCCGCAATGGAGGTTGTCGCCGACAACCAGTAACTTGCCGACGAGCTGCATCGTGACCTGACAGTCGAGTTCGTCCGTCCCGTCACCGAATTTCATCTTATCGCCTGAAGGTTTTGCTTCGTAATCAAGCTCGCCGGAATGGGTGCGGCTGCCCGAACCCCAAATGGCCTCGCCCTTGATGGCCAGCTGACCTGCCTCTTTCGATTTCGAGATGCGAATGACGTTGTCGTAGGCACGCCATTCGCCGAGCCAATCCCGTTCTGCCGGTCGTCGTATGTCCTCCTGCCACGCAAGCCTTTCGATCTCGATCCAGCCGACCGTCTCAGTGCCCTTGCGAGGTTGAAACCAACTGCATGCGAACTTGCCTGACGTCCGGGAAACAATGACTTCATCGTTGCGAACGACATAAGTTTTCAGACGACAGACTTGGTCGTCGGGGCAACGCTCGTTGCCATCGCCGCGGAAATAGATCCTGTCGCCGGCTGCGCCTTTGATCTTCGCCAGCCTGTAGTCGGTGCTCTCGCGCGGGAAATATCCGTTCCGACAAATGTTGTCGGCGTTGCCCTTGAACTGGCCGGATGCGGGCGAGGTTTGGAGAATGCTCCATGCGAGGAGTCCGAGCGAAGCCTGGACAACGCGTCTCATTGGGTTTTCACCTTCGAATTCATTTTCCGCATGGAATGCGGCAGGGTGGTGGGGCGGTGATTCCATACTAATTTGGTCCGACAAAGCGCCGCAGATCAATCGCATAGAGACGTGATCAATCAGTTGTTGCCATCGCGTAGGGCGGATTAGCCGAAGGCGTAACCCGCCGACCTTTAACGACGCAATGGCGGATTACGCTGCGCTAATCGGCCCTACGAGCTGACATCACCATTCCCGGCGGCAAGATCCGTTCCTTCGTCGAGCGGATCGAGAACCTCGACAGCGAAATGCAGGAGTTGAGCGAACAGAAGAAAGAAGTCTTCGCGGAAGCCAAGGGCGAGGGTTTCGACGTGAAGATCCTCAAGGAGATCATCAAGCTGCGCAAGGAAGACAAGAACGAGCGCGACGAACGCGAAAGCCTGCTCGACCTCTACATGCGCGCGATGGAGACCGCGCCGGCAGGCGAGGCAGCGAAGGCGGCGTGAGGTTTAGGAAGCGCGTCGCGTGCTTCCATAGGCAGACAGCGGCTAGGGCGGGTTAGCGACTTGTCTGCCGTCGCTCATTGAGCGAAAGCGGAAGCGTAACCCGCCGAAGTTCTCGCATTGTTCCCGGGGAGGATTCACAAGACCGTCCTTTGGTCAACCTCAGACAATGACGAAGAACTTTTCTTTTCCCTTCTACTGTATGCCAAAGTCTGCTCCGGCCGCGCAACGGGACAAGGGAAGATCCGAAATCATGATCATGGACCGTGGAATTGCCGACGCCGGTGCGATGGGCGAGGGCGCTCTGCCTGTGCCTCGGTTACGGCTTCTCAACCGCCGGGCGTTTCTGGCCGGCTCTGCTGCCGGTCTCGCCGCACTGAGCCTGGCCGGTTGTGCATCCGACTACATGAGCCTGGCCGAGGCGCAGAAGGTCTACGGGCCCGTGCCCGACGAGAAATTCCCGATCCCCGCGGTCGACGTCAGCAAGGTCGATCCGAAATATTATCGCAAGACAGTGAAGTACGACAGCGCTGAGGCGCCCGGGACGATCATCGTCGATCCGAGCAAATACTATGTCTACCGCATCGAAGGCGAAGGAAACGCGACCCGCTATGGCGCCAATGTCGGTCGCGATGGGTTCCGATGGAGCGGGGAGGCTTATGTCGGGCGAAAAGCCGAATGGCCGACCTGGACGCCGCCCAAGGAGATGATCGCGCGCCAGCCGGAGGCGGGCAAATATGCTCGCGGCATGCCGGGAGGTCTCGACAATCCACTTGGCGCGCGCGTGCTCTACCTCTACCAAAATGGCGTGTACACGCTTTACACGATCTATAGCACCAGCGCTCCCGAAACGATCGGGAACGGCATTACGAGCGGCTGTACCGGCCTCCTCAGTCAGGACATGATCGACCTCTATTCGCGAACGCCCGTCAAAACGAAGGTGATCGTGCTGCCGGCGTAAACGGCGGCGGCCGTCGGCTCCAGGCGCTGCCAGCGACGCCTTTGTGCGGCGATGCTTGTCGAAGACGCAGGCAGGGTGATTTGGACGTGGTGATGCTTTCGCGAAGGCTTGTCATTGTTGCTTCTATGCTCGTGCTCGGGACTTTATCGGTCCGCGCGCAGCAAAGCGCCGAGTATGATGCGTGCATGGACAAGGCAGAAGGGGTGTCAACGAAGATGCTCGATTGCGGCAAGACCGAAATCGACAAGTGGGACACGCGGCTCAACACCGCCTATCAAGCCCTTCTCGCCACGTCGAAGGGCGAGACGCACGCGCAATTGCTGACGGAGCAGCGGGCCTGGCTGAAGCATCATCTCAGCGAAACCCATCGCCTCGCCGCGGACCCCAACAACGGGTCCGTCGCCTTCCTTGACTCCCAGGCATTCGAATTGAAGGACATCGCCGACCGCACGCTGCTTCTCGAAAAGCGCGCCCACGCCTCGCGGTAGACGGAACCGTTTGATCGTCAGCGAGGAGGGCGGGTTAGCGACTTGTCCGCCGTAGCTCATTGGGCGAAGGCGGAAGCGTAACCCGCCGAGACTGTTGCGGGCGAAGCGGCGGATTACGCCCTTGGCCGATCCACCTTACGCTTGCTAAGCTTGTTGTTCGGGCGCAAGTCCCATCTTCTTCATTGCGGCGTCTAATAGCGGATTGAGATGTTTGGTCTCCGATCCTTTGGCTTCCATTTGGGTAGCGGGATTAAATGTAAGTTCATTGAACGCAATAAGCGCAACATAGTCCTTATATTGTTCAGGCGACTGTTGCTTGAAGCCTTCGACTGAAGACGCGATGGAATATTTGTAAGCATAGTGCTCGCGTAGTCGAAATAGGCGCTCGTGCCTCGCAGCTGCAAATCTTACCAACAGAAGAGCTGGTACCAGCAATAGCGCTCTGGCGATTACATGGCCAATCAGATCGGATTGCGAACCTTTTTCGCCGCTGGTGGCAATCTCAATGAATCCAGCTGATAGTTTCTTTAGAATAGGCCCCAGCAGCTCCCTGGGGATGACATCGAAGGCAATAGGAGCTGTCGCGCAGATCAAAAGAAAAATCGAGAAATAGTAGGCTATCCGAGCTCTGCTGACTTCTCGCGTGATCTCCGTGAGCCGTTTGCTCAACGAGCCAGCAAGGCCTGCGTTAGTCGCCCCAACAAGCATTGCTTCCGATCTGGCGATGAGTTGATCGATTGTGCTCTCGCGATCGCTCAGTCTCTGGATGAGGTCATTTAGTTCTTGGGTGCCATCCGTAAACTTTCTAGTCCGGTCATCGAGTTGAGTTTGAAATCGATCAAATTCAGTTTGGTACTCGTTAATGGCGTCAGTAAGCGAGGTTGCATCCGACGAGACTTTTCGTATTCCTTCGAGCTTCGTCGTAGCTTCTGCTAGATATTCGCTAGCGGTTCTCCGCAATCCCTCTTATACTTTGGACAACGGTCGTCAGCTGGGTGTCGAGAGCGCCGAGCGACTGGTAGCCATTTGGAATGTCCTTCGTTGGATCGAACCGCGTCTTGTCTGTTGTTGGACGAGCCAAAGTATCCGCAAACTCAATTTGCGCTTGGGCAAGTTCGGTGGCCACGGAGATAAGATCGTCGCTAATTGAGGACATTGGGACCCGCCGCAGGAAAATGCTTTCAGTGCGCTAGCAATATGTCGAGTACTTCGGGGTACTTGTTTGGTATGTTGTGCGCGTACTGCAAGTTGTAGGAATTGACGAGAAAAAGGCCGCCCTCTTGCGTGGGCGGCCTGCTGTCTTAGTTCTGCGATTTCACGAACACCCCGTCGTCGACCCACACGTATCGCACTTCATGCACGTGCCATTCCGCACCAGCGTGAAGTTGCCGCACTCCGAGCACATCTCGCCCTCGTAGCCCTTGGCCTTGGCTTCGGCGCGGCGCTCGGCCTTGGACGGAGCGGCGGCTGCGGCGGTGCCGGGCTTGCTCCAGTTCAATGCCTCGAGCTTCTCCGTCGGCGAGAGGTCGTGCTGGACTTCCTGCTTCAGGGCGACGGCGCCTTCGACGGTGTCGGAGGCGCCGCGCGCGGTTGCGCCGTGGGAGGCGAGCGCGGTGACGCGGTTGCCGGCGGGCGCGTTGTCGGCGCCCTGGCTCACCGCGGCCGAGCCGCCGCGCATGACGACGAGGTTGTCGGTGCGCGACCGGGTCAGGCCCTTCGACAGGTACTTTGTGGCCTGGTGCTGGGCGGGCGGCTCGTCCGGCTCCTTGCCTTCCTCGACGCCCTTGCCGAGCGCGTCGAAGTTCGACTCGGTCGGATCGACATGGGCGAGATCGAACCGCGACATGTAGCTCACCGCGAGCTCGCGGAAGACGTAGTCGAGGATCGAGGTCGCGTACTTGATGCTGTCGTTGCCCTGCACGGGGCCCGCCGGCTCGAAGCGGGTGAAGGTGAAGGCGTCGACATATTCGTCGAGCGGCACGCCGTATTGCAGGCCGAGCGACACCGCGATGGCGAAGTTGTTGATGAAGGAGCGCAGCGCCGCGCCTTCCTTGTGCATGTCGATGAAGATCTCGCCGAGACGGCCGTCGTCATATTCGCCGGTGCGCAAGTAGACCTTGTGGCCGCCGACGACCGCCTTCTGGGTGTAGCCCTTGCGGCGATCCGGCATCTTCTCGCGCTCGCGCATCACGATGATGCGCTCGACCAGCTTCTCGACGATCTTCTCCGAGACCTGGGTCGCGCGCGCGGCCATCGGCTTCTCGTAGAGCTGCTCGACCGCATCGTCCTCGTCCTCGTCGTCGCTGATGAGCTGCGAGTTGAGCGGCTGGGAGAGCTTGGAGCCGTCGCGATAGAGCGCGTTGGCCTTCAAGGCGAGCTTCCACGACAGCATGTAGGCGGACTTGCAGTCCTCCACCGTGGCGTCGTTCGGCATGTTGATGGTCTTGGAGATCGCGCCCGAGATGAAGGGCTGGGCCGCCGCCATCATGCGGATGTGGCTCTCGACCGAGAGGTACCGCTTGCCGATCTTGCCGCAGGGATTGGCGCAGTCGAACACCGGATAGTGCTCGGCCTTGAGGTGCGGGGCACCTTCCACCGTCATCGCGCCGCAGATGTGGACGTTGGCCGCCTCGATCTCGCGCTTGGTGAAGCCGACGGCCTGGAGCAGGTCGAAGCCTGGCGCGGCAATGGCTTCAGCGCCGATGCCCAACTGGTCGCGAATAAAATCTTCGCCGAAGGTCCACTTGTTGAAGGCGAACTTGATGTCGAAGGCGGTCGGCAGCGCCTTCTCGACCTTGGCGATGGCTTCATCGGTGAAGCCCTTGGCCTTGAGGGTCGAGGCGTTGATGCCCGGCGCGTTGGAGAGCGAGCCGTGGCCGACGGCATAGGCTTCGATCTCCGCAATCTCGCTCTCGCGATAGCCGAGCGCGCGCAGCGCCGCGGGAACCGCGCGGTTGATGATCTTGAAGTAGCCGCCGCCAGCGAGCTTCTTGAACTTCACCAGCGCGAAGTCGGGCTCGATGCCGGTGGTGTCGCAATCCATGACGAGGCCGATCGTGCCGGTCGGCGCGATCACCGTGGTCTGGGCGTTGCGATAGCCGTTGACCTCGCCGAGCGCCAGCGCGTCGTCCCAGGCCAGCCTGGCATGGGTGACGATGTCTTGCTGCGGGCAGGAGGCGTGATCGAGCGGCACCGGGTTGACCGAGAGCGCTTCGTAACCGGTGGCGTTGCCGTGCGCGGCGCGGCGGTGGTTGCGGATCACGCGCAGCATGTGCTGAGCGTTCTTCTTGTAGCCGGGGAAGGTGCCGAGCTCGGCGGCCATCTCCGCCGAGGTCTTGTAGGTGATGCCGGTCATGATCGCGGTCAGCGCGCCGGCGATTGCGCGGCCTTCCTTGGAGTCATAGGGCAGGCCCATGGTCATCAGGAGGCCGCCGATATTGGCGTAGCCGAGGCCGAGCGTGCGGAACTCGTAGGAGAGCTCGGCGATCGCCTTGGACGGGAACTGCGCCATCATCACGGAGATTTCGAGCACGATGGTCCAGAGCCGGCACAGGTGCTCGTAGCCCTCGACGTCGAACCGCTTGGTCTCGGTGTTGTAGAACGTCAGCAGGTTCGCCGAGGCAAGGTTGCACGCCGTGTCGTCCAGGAACATGTATTCCGAGCACGGATTGGAGGCGCGGATGTCGCCGGACGCCTTGCAGGTGTGCCAGTCGTTCATCGTGGTGTTGAAGTGCAGGCCCGGGTCGGCCGAGGCCCAGGCGGCGTAGCCGATCTTCTCCCAGAGGTCGCGCGCCTTCAGCGTCTTCGTCACCTTCTTGGAGGTGCGGGCGGTGAGATTCCAGTCGCCGTCGGTTTCGACCGCGCGCAGGAAGTCGTCCCGCAGCGAGACCGAGTTGTTGGAGTTCTGGCCTGATACCGTGAGGTAGGCTTCGCTGTCCCAGTCGGTGTCGTAGGTGTCGAACTGGATGTCCTTGTAGCCCTGCTTGGCGAACTGGATGACGCGCTTGATGTAATTGTCAGGCACCAGGCTCCGGCGCGCGAGCTTGATCTCGCGGCGGAGAGCAGGGTTCTTCTCGGGGTCGAAGCAATCGTCGCCCGAGCCTTCGCAGTTCACGCAGGCCTTCAGCACCGCCTTCAGGTGCTTCTGGTTGATCTTGGAGCCCGTGACGAGGGCGGCGACCTTCTGCTCCTCCTTCACCTTCCAGTCGATATAGGTCTCGATGTCGGGATGATCGACGTCGACGACGACCATCTTGGCGGCGCGGCGCGTGGTGCCGCCGCTCTTGATCGCGCCGGCGGCGCGGTCGCCGATCTTGAGGAAGCTCATCAGGCCGCTCGAGCGGCCGCCGCCGGACAGCTTTTCGCCTTCGCCGCGCAGGCGCGAGAAGTTGGAGCCGGTGCCGGAGCCGTATTTGAACAGGCGGGCCTCGCGGACCCAGAGGTCCATGATGCCGCCTTCGTTGACGAGGTCGTCACCGACGCCCTGGATGAAGCAGGCATGCGGCTGCGGATGCTCGTAAGCCGACTTGGACTTGGTCAGCTTGCCGGTTTTCCAAGGGGTCGACGTAATAATGGCCCTGGCCGGGGCCGTCGATGCCATAGGCCCAGTGCAGGCCGGTATTGAACCATTGCGGCGAGTTCGGCGCGACCATCTGCCTGGCGAGCATGTAGCGGAGCTCGTCGTAGAAGGCCTGGGCGTCCTCGTCGGTCGAGAAATACTTGCCCTTCCAGCCCCAATAGGTCCAGCAGCCGGCGAGGCGGTCGAACACCTGCTTGGCCGAGGTCTCGCCGACGATGCGCTCGTTCTCCGGCAGGAGGCCAAGCGCCTCGGTGTCGGGCACCGAACGCCACAGCCACGACGGCACGGTCTCCTCCTCGACCGTCTTCAGGCGCGCGGCAACGCCGGCCTTGCGGAAATATTTCTGGGCCAGCACGTCGGAGGCGACCTGCGACCAGAACTCCGGCACCTCGACGTTCTCCAGCTTGAACACGACCGAGCCGTCGGGATTGCGAATCTCCGACGTGGTCAGGCGGAAATTGATCCCGGCATAGGGAGATTGTCCGCTGGTGGTGTTGCGTCGTTCGATTCGCATGGTCGAGCCCCGTCTCTTCTTCTGCCCGGCCCCACGTTTTTCCGCAGGTGCCGGAATGTTGTCTGTTCGCGGACTTCGGAACACGCGTCAGCACGCCTCCCGTCATCCGCAGCTCAGCCGGTGGATCCGGCCTGTTTTCTCTCATCCGTTCGGCGCCAGTTTGACCCGGCCCTGCGGCGGCATCGTCCCGGCGCGGCGCCCGACTGGTCGGGTGCGCCGGGTCATGCATTCAACGCCCCAAAACGCTTCACGCGACACGTCACGCCAACGCTTCTTCGCGGGCCGGTTACGGCCTCTGTTTCCGGGTCCTTCGCGGCCCGTTTGTCGTCCCCGACGGTGCCCCAAAATCAGGGCAGAGAAGCCCTTCGCCCGCGGCCCAAAGGCCTGGCGGAGTGGTCATTTTGGAACCCTTGTGGGAGCGACCGGCGGGGACCCAAACACACTCGCGCCGAACAGATTCAAAGCTAGGCCATGTCCGTTGCGCCCGTCAAGAACTAGTGCGAGTTCCTGAATCAAATACTAAATATGGTGGATTGTGGGGGATAACAGGGGTCTTCGCCACGCCTGTTGTGGAGCCAAGTATCAGTGAGTCCTCAGGGATTCCCAACCGAAAAAATTCGTATCGCCTGTGGATCGGAGCTTCGCCCCGCTGTTCACAGGCGAAGTTTTTATTCGCGGTCCCGGATTGAATTTTGGGGACTCACGTAGGCCTACGGGCAAAGTACGGATCAGGCATGTCAGAGCCGTGATGGTCGGGCGACAAAATCGCGGGCAAGGTGAGGCCGACTCACATCCCCGCCGGGTTCCATGACAGTCCAGAAGCCTTCCGCGCGACCGCGCATCGCCCCGGCCGGCCTGATGTTCCTCGCGATCACCTCGATCGGCTGGGGCTTCAACTGGCCGGCCACCAAGTTCCTGCTCGGCGAACTGCCACCGCTGACCTTGCGCGGCACCACCGGGGTGATCGGCGCCGTGCTGCTGGCGGTGCTGGCGCTGATCCGCGCCCAGAGCCTGCATGTCGAGAGCCGGCTGTGGCCGCGGCTCGTGCTGTATGCGGCGCTCAACGTCACCGGCTGGATGGTGCTGATGGGGCTGGCGCTGCTCCGGCTGCCGGCGAGCGAGGCGGCGCTGATCGCCTACACCATGCCGGTCTGGGCCTCGATCATCGCCTGGCCGGTGCTCGGCGAGCGGCCGACGGTCTTGCGCACGCTGGGGCTGGTGATGGCCTTTGCCGGGCTTGCCACGATCATGGGCGGCAACGGCATCGCCGCCAGCGCGGAGAAGGCGCCGGGAATCATCATGGCGCTCGCCGGCGCGTTCGGCTTCGCTGTCGGCACGGTGTTCTCGAAGAAGTACCCGATCCATCTGCCGCCGATCACGGCCGCGGCCTGGCAGATCGGGATCGGCTGCCTGCCGATCTCGATCGTCGGCCTGCTGGTCGAGACCACGCATCTCGACCGCATCACGACCGTCGGCTGGTGGCTGCTGGTCTACTCGACCGTGGTGCAGTTCTGCATCGCCTATGTCAGCTGGTTCGCCGCATTGGCGCGGCTGCCGGCCTCAGTCGCCGCGATCGGCACCATGGCGGTGCCGGTGATCGGCGTCGTGGCCTCCGCAGTCGCACTGCACGAGCCGCTGGGGCCAAGCCAGATCGTCGCGCTGCTGTTCACGCTCGCCGGCGTCGCGCTGGCGACGCGGTAGCTCACATCACTCGCCGAGCGCCTGCTGCAGCATGCTGGCGAGCTGCGCCTTGCGGTAGGGCTTTGCCAGCAGCAGAACCCCCGTATCCAGCCGGCCGTGATGGATGATCGCGTTCTCGGTGTAGCCTGACGTGTAGACCACCTTGATGCCGGGCCGGCGCTTCTGGACCTCGTCGGCGAGCTGGCGGCCGTTCATGCCGCCGGGCATGATCACGTCGGTGAACAGGAGGTCGAACTTCTCGCCCTTGTCGACCAGCGCCAGCGCGGCGCGGGCGTCGGGCACGGCGATGGTCTTGTAGCCGAGCGCGCCTAGCTGCGTAACCACATAGTTGCGCACCAGCTGGTCGTCTTCCACCACCAGGATGACTTCGCTGCCGCGCCGCACCGGCTCCGGCGGAGGCGCCTCCACCTCGACCTGGCCGCGGGCAGGCGGCAGATAGAGCTTGATCGTGGTGCCGTGGCCTTCCTCGCTGTAGATCTTGATGTGGCCGCCGGACTGCTTGACGAAGCCGTAGACCATGCTCAAGCCGAGGCCGGAGCCCTTGCCGACCTCCTTGGTGGTGAAGAAGGGCTCGAACACCTTCTGCTGGGTCTCCACCGACATGCCGGTGCCGGTATCGCTGACCGCGAGCAGCACGTAGCGGCCCGGCGTGATGTCGGGATTAACAGCCGCATAGGCGTCGTCGAGCACGATGTTGCTGGTCTCGAGCAGCAGCTTGCCGCCGTTCGGCATGGCGTCGCGGGCGTTGATCGCCATGTTGAGCACCGAGTTGGCAAGCTGCGACGGATCGATATGGACGCTGGCGACATCGGGCGCCAGCACCGAATTGATCTCGATCTGCTCGCCGAGCGTCGGCCGCAGCAGCTTGGCGATGTCGACCACGGTGCCGTTGATATCGACGGTGCGCGGCTCCAACGGCTGGCGGCGCGCGAAGGCGAGCAGATGCTGGATCAGTTCGCGGCAGCGCTCGGCGGCGCGGTCGATCAGCTCGGCGGTTTTCGCGAGCTGCGGCTGGGCGCGCAGGCTCTCCACCAGCGTCTCGGTGTTGCCGGAGATGACGGTCAGCATGTTGTTGAAATCGTGCGCGACGCCGCCGGTCAGCTTGCCGATCGCATCCAGCTTCTGCGACTGGTGCAGCTTGTGCTCGGTTTCGCGCGAGGCGGTGATGTCGTGATAGATCAGTGCCGCGCCGGTGACGGTGTCGTCGCCGTCGCGCAGCGGCCGGCCCGACACCACGAGGTGAATCTCCGGCGCGCCGCGCACCGGCTTGGCGACGAATTCCAGCCCGTCGAATTCCTCGCCGCGCAGCGTCCTGGCCGACGGCATGTCGTCGGCCTGCATCGGCGTGACGCCGTCGGACTGGAACACGTTGCTCATGGCGCGCAGCTGCCGGACCGTCATGCCCGGCTTGTAGCGCAGCATCTTCTCGGCGGCCGGGTTCGACAGCAGCACGGTGCCCGCGCTGTCAATCACCAGCACCGCCTCCGCCATGGTGCGGAAGGTGGTTTCCATCACCGAGGTGGAGCGGCGGAGCTCTTCGAGAGCGGCGCCGAGATCCTTGGTGCGATCGGCGACCTTGCCCTCGAGCGACAGATTGGTCGCCTTGGTCGCGCTGAGCGCGCCCTGCAGTTCGCGGCTGGCGCGTCGGGCCGTCAGCGTCAGCGCGATCGCGAGCAGCAGGATCATCGCCACGCCCGCGAGATCGATCATCAGCAGCAGCCGTCCATTTGTCTTGGACTGGTCGGTGCGAATCCGGAGCAGGCGGCGCTCTTCGGTGACCAGGCGGTCGAGCGCCGCGCCGACCTTGTCGGTCAGCGCGCGGCTCTCGCCCGCGGAGATCAGCGCCGCGGCGCCGGCGGTATCGCCCGCGCTGCGCAACCTGAGGAGTTCGGCGCCGAGCGCAATGGCACGCTGGACCTCGACCCTGGTGCCCGTGATCAGCTGCGCCTCCTCGGGCGCCGATGTCACCGCGGCCATCAGGTCGTCGAAGGCCGAGGTGAGGGCTGCGCTCTGCTCGCGAAACTCGTCGGCAAAGGACGCATCACCGGTCAGCGCGAAACCGCGCGCCGCGCTCTCGACGCTGCGCGGCAGCTGACGCGCGTCCGAAATGCGCTTGAGGATGCTGAGCGTGCGGTCGACCGAATCAATCTCGCTGCGCGACTTGACGTCCAACCCGATCGACGCCGCGCTGATGACGAGGAGGATCGCAAGGCCGCTGCCGAGAATGAGACGCTGGGAAGCCATCGACGATTAGTACGAGCAATTATTTCGAAAGACGAGCGGAAGGTGCATACTTCGCAAGACATTCGTTAACGGCGGCAATCAGCGCCTGCGGGGTGAACGGCTTGCGCAGGCAGGCGGACGCGCCGAGCTCGATCGTCATCCGCAGGAAGTCCGGCGCGCGGTCGGCATTGGCGAAGGCGTAGCCCGACATCGCGATCAGCGGAGTGGTCGGCGCGCGCTCGTGAAAGATGCGGATGGATTCGAAGCCGCGCATATGCGGCATGAAGATGTCAACCAGCATCACGTCGAAGGTCGCCTGCTCGAGCGCGCGCATGCCGGCTTCGCCGCCATCGGCGACGGTGACCTCGAAGCCCTGGCGTTGCAGACACACCTCGATGGCAACGCACACCATCGGGTCGTCATCGACCACGAGAACGCTCGGCACGATGCATCCTCTTTCTAACGGCCTCGCGTGCCGGCGACTCGCTTGGCCTGTTCGTCAATTAAGGCGGAACCTAGACGGAAAGTCTGTATCATAGAATGCATATGCTGTTTGCTGACAAGCGGATTTCCAGCTAGCCGTGACACATCACTTGTATTTGTCCATCCCCTTTACGACAGGTCCATGACCGCAGTTCCCGTCGCCGGCCGCGCCCCACTGTCACCGCTCGGCCTCGCATTCCTCGTGGTCGCCTCGATCGGCTGGGGACTCAACTTCCCGATCATGAAGTTCCTGCTCACGGAGTGGCCGCCGCTGTCCTCGCGCGGGCTGTGCGGCGTGGTCGGCGCGGTTGCGCTCGGCCTGGTCGCGTTGCTGCGGGGACAGACGCTGCGCGTGCCTGACGGCATGTGGTTGCGGCTCGCTCTGGTGTCGACGCTGTCGATCGGCGGCTGGGTCGCGTCCATGGGTCTCGCGCTGATCTGGCTGCGGGCCAGCGAGGCGGCCGTGCTCGGGATATCGATTCCGGTGTGGGTCGCGCTGGTGGCCTGGCCGGTGCTCGGCGAGCGCGTGTCGCTGCCGCGTGCGCTTGCGCTTGCGGTGGCGCTCGCCGGGATCGCCGCGCTGATCGGCGGCGGCGGCATCGACGCTAGCCTCGGCAAGCTGCCGGGGATTTTGTTCGCGCTCGCCGGCGCGATCTGCGTCGGGCTTGGCACGGTGCTGACCAAATCGTTCAAGCTGGCGATGCCGCCGCTGTCGCTCGCGGCCTGGCAGCTTGCGATCGGCTGCGTGCCGATCGCGATCATCGGCATCATGATCGAGCAGCCGCAGCTCGCCGCGCTGTCGCAGTTCGGCTGGGCGTCGATGATCTACATGACGCTGATCCAGTTCTGCCTTTGCTATGTCTGCTGGTTTGCGGCGCTCGAGCGATTGCCGGCGGCGACCGCGTCGATCGGCACGCTGCTGGTCCCCGTCGTCGGCGTGCTCGCGGCAGCGGCGATGCTGCGCGAGCCGCTCGGCGCGAGCGACATCGCAGCGCTCGTGGTGACGTTCGCGGCCGTCGCGGTCGCCTTGCGCACATAAGACTTGCGTACATGAAAAAAGGGCGGCGCTGGCGCCGCCCTTTTGCAATTAGGAATTCAGGCCTTCATTTACGGGCAGGGATGCCGCCGGCCGTCGTAACCGAGATAGGTGCCCGAAGCCGGATCGTAGGACCTGTAGCGCTGCGCGCAGTAGCTGGCGCCGCCGCCGCTCGGCACCTCTACGGCGACAGACGGTTCATCGTAATAGCCGTAGCTGTCGTCGTAGTAGCCGGGGCCGTAGCCATAATAGCCGGAGCCATAATACGCGCCCGAGGCGAGGGCGCCGCCGACGACCGCACCGGCCACCGCGCCGGGCCAGAAGCCGCCGCCACGATGGTAACCCCCGTGCCAGCCGCCACCGCCGCGCCAACCGCCGCCGCCACCACCGGCCCAGTGACCGCCGCCACCGCCGCCGTGCCAGCCGCCGCCACCGCCGCCGCCCATGGCACCTCCGCCTCCGCGGCCGCCGCCGCCAAAGCCACCACCACCACCGCCGCCGCCGCCAACGTGGCCACCGCCGCCGCCCATCGCGCCCATCTGTGCGGCAGACTGGGCGAACGAAACGGTCGGCGCCGCGGCCAACGGCAGCGCAAGCGCCAGAGCCGCGGCGGTGCCCAGAACCTTCATATTGATCATTTTGGACTCCATCAAAACGGTGAATGTCTAACCATCTCTGTGGTCGGACGTTCCCGTGCTCCACATTGATTGTGGGTCATCTTCGCGTAGCCGGCGGCTCATGTATGGCAGCTGAACAAAACTCCTCGTGACCGCGTCATTTGGTCGCCAAATGGGAGCATAAACCGGGGGCTGTCCGAGGGGTGCGGGGCTACCTTGGCGGCGGCTGGACATTTGGGGAATGAGGTGGCATCAGAGCCGCATAGCTCGAACCGACGACCGGCCACGCATGAAACAATTCTTCCTCAAGTTCTTCACCTGGTGGAATGGCCAGACTTTTGGCACCCAGCTCTGGACCAAACGGTACGGGGAGCTGGTCGGCGAGGACGAGCAGGGCAACCGTTACTACCGCACCCGCGGCGGTGCGATCGATCCCACGCTGCATTTCGAGCGTCGCTGGGTGGTCTACAACGGTTACGCCGAAGCCTCCCGCATTCCGGCCGGCTGGCACGGCTGGCTGCATCATACGGTCGATGTGCCCCCGACTGAGCAGAGCTACCAGGCGCGCGAATGGGAGAAGCCGCATCTGCCGAACCTGACCGGCACCGCGCAGGCCTACCGTCCGTCCGGCTCGACGCTGGCGAGCGGCCGCCGCCCCAAGGCGACCGGCGACTATCACGCCTGGACCCCAGGAAGCTGACTCTCACGCATTGTTGTTCTGACGTGCGCGTGCGTAACGACGCGCGTGCATCGCACACGCGCCCGGCAGCGCAAGCGCGCGCCTGTGAACAACGGTAACAGCGGGGACAGATCGGCTGCAGCCGATGCTGTCCGCTTGCGCCGAGCGCGGGTTCGCGGCTCAATAGGGCCATCTTACGGAGATGGGAGACCATCGCGTTCGGTTCGGGCAACAGCTCGCGACTGTCCCGAGATGCAGCGGCCGCCGAGTTGGATGCGGCCGGGAAATAGGCCCCCGGTACAGACGTCCTGAAATCGCCCGCAAATGTGAGGCTACCGTGAGACAGGAAGGGCCGCTCGGGAAACCGGGCGGCCTTTTTCTTTGCGGCGATCAAGTCAGGACAGCCGTGCCGCAGCACGGCCCATCAAGTCGGCGCGGCGCGCCTGCGACGGCGCGATCCGCTCTTTCATGAAAGCGAGGACCTCGGCCGGCGCGCTATCGGGCGAGCCGGCATTGAATGGCGGGGCCGGGTTGTATTCGAGCCTGAGCTGGATCGCTTCCGCGGTCTTGCGGTCGACGAGTTCCGACACCAGCGTCAGCGCGAAGTCGATGCCCGCGGTGACGCCGCCGCCGGTGAAGCGATTGCGGTCGACGCAGACCCGCGTCCTGGTCGGAATGGCCCCGAAGCCCGACAGGAAATCAATCGAGCTCCAATGCGTGGTCGCGCGATAGCCCTTGAGCAGGCCTGCGGCGCCGAGCGCGAGCGATCCTGTGCAGACCGAGGTGACGTATCTGGCGCCATCGGCCTGCCTGCGCAGGAAGTCGAGCACCTCCTCGTCGTTGAGCAGGTCGTCGGTGCCATAGCCGCCGGGCACGCAGATCACGTCGAGTTGCGGGCAATCGGCAAAGGTCGTGGTCGGCGTCAGCGCAATCACGGAATCGCTCGGCACGGGCTCGATGCGTTTCCAGATCAGATGCACCTTGGCACCGGGGACCGAGGAGAACACCTGCAGCGGACCGGTCAGGTCGAGCTGGGTCACCTTCGGGAAGACGAGCAATCCAATCTGCAGGGGTTCGGTCATCGGAGCCTCCAAATAGCGCTTGACGGAACCACGATGTCATGATGGCCTCTCGTCCAAAATGGCGTATTTCCCTCATTTTCGGACGCAGGGCCTCTGAGAGACGCAAGGCGCCTGAGAGAGGGCCGCCAAGAAAGTAACGTCACCTGTGAGGATTTGGCGATGATCGGCATCCTGATCTTCCCGGATTTCCAGCTGCTCGATGCGGCAGGCCCGATCTCGGCGTTCGAGATCGCAGCGCGCTTCGCCAACAACGCGCCGGTGATCAGGACGCTTGCGGTGAAGGCAGGACCAGTGCGCTCTTCGTCCGGTGTCGAGATGCTCGCGCGCGGCTTCAAGCCAGCGACGGCGATCACCACGCTGATCATTGCCGGCGGCAACGGCGTGCGCACGCCGGCGAGTTGTCCCGCCACGCTGTCATTCGTGCGGCGGATGGCGGGCCGTGGCGTTCGGGTCGCGAGCGTTTGCTCGGGCGCCTATGTGCTCGCCGAAGCGGGACTTCTCGACGGCCGCCGCGCTACCACGCATTGGCAGCGCACGCCGCATTTCGTGAAGACCTATCCGAAGATCAAGCTCGAGCCGGACCAGATCTTCACCCGGGACGACAATGTCTGGACCTCGGCAGGCATCTCCGCGGGCATCGATCTCGCGCTCGCGATGATCACCGAGGACCACGGCGAGGAGATCGCACAGCAGACCGCACGCCAGCTCGTGCTCTATCACCGCCGCAGCGGCGGCCAGTCGCAGTTCTCCTCGCTGCTGGAGCTGAAGACGCCGAACGGGCGGTTCGGGCCGCTGCTCGCTTGGGCGCGCGAGCATCTCGATGCGCCGCTGACGGTCGTGGACCTCGCCGACAAGGCCGGGATGAGTTCGCGGCATTTCACCCGCGCCTTCATCGCGGAGACCGGCACGACGCCATCCAAGGCGATCGAGCGCCTGCGGCTCGAAGTCGCGCGCGAGCGCGTGCAGTCCTCGCGCGAGGCGATCGAGCTCGTTGCGGAAACGACCGGCTTCCGCGATCCCGAGCGAATGCGGCGCGCCTTCATCCGCGCCTTCGGCCAGCCGCCGCAATCGCTGCGGCGTGCCGCGCGGGCAGGCTAGGCGCGTTTGGGACAAACTCGTTGTCCGATATCACCCGACCCATCTCGTCTTTGCAGTGATGAACCTGGCGAGGGTTCCCGTGACCCACGTTAAGTGGGCATTGGGGACCCGAGGAGGTTCTAATGACAAAGCATCGAACGATTACCGGGTTCGTGGCTGTCGCCCTGCTAGCTGTCACCGCGACCGCCGCGACCATCAGGTCGCACGCGCCCCGGACCGACGGCATTGCCGTCGCCGGCACGGACGCGCTCCCGGCCAAGGATTTCAGCGATCGCTGGTCCGCGATATCCGATTTGCCTCCGGCGACGGAAATGACCGGGCGTGCCGCTGACGCGCGTTAAGGTCATGGACGGAGGTGCGGCCCGGTCGGGGACGCGACCCGTGCTGAGATCACTCGTCTCGCAACAAAAAAGCCCCGCCGAAGCGGGGCAAGATGTTGAACGACTTCGTCTTGAGCGACTTGGTCTTGAATAGAACTAACGGTTCCGCCGCGCCGGAATAGCGCAGTCATTCACCAATACAGGATCAGCCCACGATCGCAGAGATCCACGGATGCGCTGATCACGAAACGGGCTTCAACCGAAAAATCACTGGCTCAATGTATCGGTTGCGATCTTCTTCTTGAGTGCTTCGCAGGTATCCCTGACTTCCGCGGTCATCAACGAGACGGCTTCGATCTGCAGGAAGAAACGCTTGCCCTGATCGCGGTAACCGGCAGCGAACTCCTTGATCTCCGCGATCATGTCATGAACGCCTGCGACCATGACCTCGCAGTTCTTGGCGGCCAATTGCAGTTCCGATCCAAGGGCCTCGATCTCTTTCACCGCCGCTTCATATTCGCGCACGACTGCCTCGGCCGACAGCTTGCCCACCTCGTTGACGCCATTGCGATGCTCGACGTAGTCCGGCATCGGTGAGAGGGGGCGGATGTTGCTGCGTGGTCGATGCGACGTCACGGTGTTGATTTCGTCCTCCATCTGCTCCGACGGAGCGCGGGCGAGGACTTCTGCACTAACACTCATGCGGACTCTCCATAAGTTGTTACGGCGAATGGAGTTTAGCAATGTCAACGGATTTGTCTCGATTTTCCACAGTTTTGAGGCAAGTGCAATTGTGCACTGCGGCATTGTGTTGCGTCAATGTGGCGCGTCGGGGTGCCAGCCAAGCAGTGCGAGCATCACAAAGAAGCCGACGACATAGGCCGCCATGATCGGCCAGCCCTGGGTGATCCAGCGGACCACCGATTTGGCTTCCGGATACATGTTGGACACCGCAACGCCGGCCGACGAGCCGAACCAGACCATCGACCCGCCAAATCCGACTGCGTAGGCGAGAAAGCCCCAGTCATAGCCGCCTTGCTTCAGCGCCAGCGCGGTCAGGGGAATATTGTCGAACACCGCCGAGACGAAGCCGAGCCCGAGCGCGGTCTGCCACGACGCCGCGGGCAATTTCTCCACCGGCATCATCGAGGCCGCCGTCACCAGCGCGAGCAGGAAGACGGTGCCCTTCAGCGTCTCGGGCATCACCGACCAGTCCGGCCGGCGCAGCACTGAGGTGACCAGGATCGCGGCCCAGACCGCGAGCCCGAGCACGGGCAGTGTATCGAGCAGCGCGGGGAACTTCAGATTGGCCGTCACATTGGCCGTCAGCGCGGCGAGCAGGATCACGGCCACGATCGCAACCCGCGCCCAGTCGATTCTGAGGCCGGACGGTGCATCCTTCACGATCGGCGAGAAGCGGTGCTGTTGCAGCGAGGCCGGCACCGCAAACACCAGCATCGCGACGATGGCTGCGACATATGCCTCCACCACCGTGAGCGGGCTGATGCCGTCGATCCACATCATCGTCGTCGTGGTGTCGCCGACGACGCTGCCGGCGCCGCCGGCATTCGATGCGGCGACGATGGCCGCGAGATAGCCGATATGGACGCGGCCGCGGAACACGTGGCGCGCGACGGTGCCGCCGATCAGCGCAGCGGCGATGTTGTCGAGGAAGCCCGACAACACGAACACGATGACCAGCAGGATCAGTCCGCCCTTCCAGTCATCGGGCAGCAGCGCCGGCATCTCGTCGGGAATGCGGCTCTCCTCGAAATGGCGCGACAGCAGCGCAAAGCCCATCAGGAGCAGGAACAGGTTGGCGAGCGTGACCCACTCATGCTCCATGTGATGCGCGAGACCGGGCAGGCCGGCGCCGAATTTCGCAAAGCCCGCGAACAGCAGCTTGTAGGCGACGATCGCGGCAAGGCCCGTCAGCGCCACCGCGAGCGTGTGGTGATGGAAGATCGCGACGCCGAGCAGCGTCAGCGCGAACAGGATGAAATCGAGCGGGATACCGTAGACGAGGAGTGGCGTGAGCAAGACGATCTCGCTGGCTGGAGTGCCGGGCGGCATGAAGCGCTGACGGCGGCACTATCGCGCGGCGTGGGGAACTTCAAGGCGCGCTAACGCCGCAACAGGCTCGCGATGCGCTCGCGAGCCCCGATCGGGGACGACGCCAGCCACGTCGCAGCGGGCCCGATTGCTCAGCCCAGCGTCTTCAGCCAGGCGCTGATCTCGGTCACCGCGATGTTGGCCTGATTGAACAGCCTGCCCATGGTGAAGAAGCCGTGGAACTGGCCGGGGAAGTGCTTGTAGGTGACGGGCACGCCGGCCTGCCTGAGGCGCTCGGCATATTCGTCGCCCTCGTCGCGCAAGGGATCGGCGCCGGCGGTCAGCACGTAGGCGGGGGGCAGGCCGGCAAGGTTCTGCGCGCGCGCCGGCGAGGCGCGCCAGTCGTGGATGTCGGCGGCGCCATTGAGGTAGTGGTCGCGGAACCAGCGGATCACCGAATGCGTCAGCAGGATGCTGGTCTCGGGCTCGCGATGCGAGGGATGCTTCCGCGAGAAATCTGTTGCGGGATAGATCAGCAGCTGGGCGGCAAGCTTCGGCCCGCCGTCGCGGGCGGTGAGGGCAACCACGGCCGCGAGGTTGCCGCCGGCGCTGTCGCCGCCGACGATCAGGCGCTCGCCGTCGATGCCGAGATCCCCGGCATTGGCGGCGACCCATCGGGTCGCGGTGACGGCGTCGTCCACCGCGGCAGGGAAACGATGCTCGGGCGCGAGGCGATAATCGATCGAGATCACGATCAGCTCGCCCTCATGGGCAAGCTTCTGGCAGACCACCTCATGGGTATCGAGATCGCCGATCACCCAGCCGCCGCCGTGGAAGAACACCAGGCAGGGCGCGAGCCCGTCTTTCTTGCGCAGCGTGTTCGGCGTGTAGATGCGGGCAGGGATCGTGCCGTGCGGCGCCGGGATCGCGTGCGGCTTGCTCGATTCCAGCGCGGGCGGCTCGGGATTGGAGACGACGCGGGCGGCTCGATAATAGTCGCGCGCTTCCAGCGCGGTCAGCGTCTCATAGGCGGGCCGGCCGGCCTCCTGGAACGCCTTGTAGACGGCAGCGGCATCGGGATCGAGAACGACGGGCATGGACAACAAACCTTCTTGTGATGCTTGGTGATGTCATTCCGGGGCGATGCAGAGCATCGAACCCGGAATCTCGAGATTCCGGGTCTGGTGCTTAGGCACCATCCCGGAATGACAGTGGCCCTAGGCGGCGGTGCGGCCGCCGTCGACGGTGTAGGCGGAGCCGGAGACGTAGCTCGCCTCGTCGGAGGCAAGAAAAGCGACGACGGAGGCGACCTCGCTTGCGAGGCCGAGCCGGCGCGCCGGGATGCGGTCGACGATCTTCTCGATCGGCGGCGGCGCGTTGCCGCCGGAGCGGCCCTGCAGGATCGTGCTCAGCATCCGGCTCTCGATCATGCCGGGGCAGACGCAATTGACCCGCACGCCGGTGCCGGTGCATTCCCAGGCCGCGCTCTTGGTCAGCCCGATCACCGCGTGCTTGCTCGCGCTGTAGACCGCGATCATCGGCGATCCCACGAGGCCGGCGATCGAGGCGGTGTTGATGATGCTGCCCTTGTTCTGCTTCAGCATGACAGGCAGCACATGCTTCATGCCGAGGAAGACGCCGACGACATTGACGTCGAGCACCCGGCGGAAGCTCTCCAGCGAATATTCAGGGATCGGCCTGATGTCGCCCTCGACGCCGGCGTTGTTGTAGAAGGCATCGATGGTGCCGAAGTGATCGACGGCGGCGCGGACATAGTCCTTGACCTCCTCCTCGTCGGTGACGTCGGCTTCGATTGCGAGGGCCTCGGCCGAGGCGGGCAGGTCCTTGATGGCGGTTTTGAGATCGGCGCCCTTGCGGTCGACTGCGACAATCCGCGCACCCCGTTCGGCGAGCAGTTGGAGCGAGGCGGTTCCGATGACGCCGGCAGCCCCGGTGACGACGGCGACCCGGCCGTCGAGCCTGATGCGATCGGGCATGGTGGGTTTCCTCTGGCTGGTCCGGTTCGATCCGGATTTTCCTGATTTTCACGCGTGGCCGCGTGGCTTGAGCGTGAGGACTATCACACGTGTTCCCAGGAGTGACCAGAGGGTGACCAGAGGCTGAGCAGTTGCGCCGGGGAGAGGTGGCCGGGTGCCCTTTCCCCGCCGTATTCGGCGTGTTAACCGATGGCCTGCGAGCGGCCGATATCAAGGTAGACTGTCGCGAGCCCGATTCGCCCTTTAAAGCCGCGCGAGATGCTTCGAACCGTTGCCCTGACTGGCTTTGCGGCCCTGGTTGCCGCCTCAACCATCTCGCTTGCGCCGCCCGCGCGCGCGCAGATCGGAACGATTTTCTCCGATCCCGCGCCGCGTCCGCCCGGCTCGATCCCGCGTGGTCAGCCGGCCCCTCCCAGCGACGACGACGAGGAAGTACCGGAATTGCCGCGCGGCCGCCTGCTGCCGACACAGCCGCGGGCGCTGCCGCCAGGCCAGGCGGTGCCGCCGCCCGGTAGCGTGCAGTCGCAGCCGCTGGCGCCGCCGCCCGGCTCGCCGGTGGCTCCGCAGGGCACCCAGCCCGGTGTCGCCGTGCAGCCGCCGCAACCCGGCGGTCCCGCCGTTGCCAATACGCCGCCCGGCGCCAACCCGCTGCCGCCGGGGCAGCGTCCCAAGGGCACGCCCCAGGGCACTCCGCCGCAGACGCCTGCCGCGTTGCAGCCGGGCGACGAGGTCGTGCAGGAGCCGCCGTCGACCAAGATCACCAACAAGAAGGCGACCTTCTCCGGCCTCGACAAGATCACCGGGCGCATCATCAATTTCGACGAGGAGATCGGCGAGACCGTCCAGTTCGGCGCGCTCAGGGTCAAGACTGACGCCTGCTATACACGGCCGGCGACGGAGGCCGCCAACACCGACGCCTTCGTCGAGGTCGACGAGATCACCTTGCAGGGCGAGGTGAAGCGCATCTTCTCGGGCTGGATGTATGCGGCAAGCCCGGGCCTGCACGGCGTCGAGCATCCGATCTACGACATCTGGCTGACCGACTGCAAAGAGCCGCAGCAGACCATCGTAACCGCCGCGCCCGATCCGCCGAAGGCGCCGACGCCGCCTCCGCCGCCGGCCCAGAAGCGCGCGCCGCAGAAGCAGGCCGCGCCGCGTCCGCCGCCGCAGCCGCTGCCGCAATACCAGCAGCAGCCGCCACCTCCGCCCCCCCAGCAACAGCAGCGCCCGGGCGGGTTGTTCGGCGGATTGTTCGGGAATTAGCAAGCACGGCGTAGCCCGGATGGAGCGAAAGCGAAATCCGGGGTCTTCTCCGCGGAGAGACTTTCCCGGATTGCGCTTCGCTGCATCCGGGCTACGTGCACCACAAGATCAATTGCGCGCGGCGATGATTGCCAGCGCGTCGGCACCCTTGACCGGCTGGGTGGCGTCGAGCTTGCGGAAATCCGCCGGCGCGCCCGTGATCGCCTTGTCGAGCAGCGCCGTATAGCGTCGCCGCGAAATCTCGACCGCGCCGAAGCTCTTCAGATGCTCGGTGACATATTGGGTGTCGAGCAACTCGAAGCCGCCATAGATGAGCCGCGCGACCAGATGCACCAGCGCGACCTTCGAGGCATCGCGCGCGGTGTGGAACATGCTCTCGCCGAAGAAGGCCCGTCCGAGGCTTACGCCGTACAGCCCGCCGACGAGGTCGTCGCCCTGCCAGGCCTCGACACTGTGGCAATGGCCCGACGCATACAGCCCGACATAGAGATCGCGGATGCGCCTGTTGATCCAGGTGTCGTCGCGGCCGGGCTGCGGCGCGGCGCAGCCGGCGATCGTCGCCTTGAAGGCGGTGTTGACGGTCACGCGAAAGGCGTCGGACCGTACGGTGCGCGCAAGCCGCGAGGCGACGCGAAAACCGTCGAGCGGGATGACGCCGCGCAATTCCGGCTCGACCCAGAACAGGGTCGGATCGTCGGCACTTTCCGCCATCGGGAAGATGCCGCAGGCATAAGCGCGCAGCAGCACGGCCGGCGTGATTTCAGACGGGGCGGAGTCGCGCGAAGTCATGCCGCCAAGGATAGCAAAGCGCGGGCGGTCTTGCGATGGGGGCTGCCACCGGGACGCTACGTGTTGACGAAACGCGCCGGTTCCTCCACAAGCCGCGCCGTTCCGCCGCAGTTTCCCGAGACGGACTGCGCGGTCGTGCTAGATTGCAACAAAAAGATGGCGGCGCTGCCGGGACAAGGTGGCTCGCGCGCCCGACAATCGACACAGGTGAGGGGGACGCTGCATGAAATGGTCATGGCGGACGTTTGCGCCGTTGCTGGTCTGGCTGGTGATCTATCTGGTCCCGGTGCCTTCGGGGCTGAACGCCAATCAGTGGCACTATTTCGCGGTGTTCGCCGCCGTGATCACCGGGCTGATCCTTGAATCGATGCCGGTCGGCGCGGTCGGTCTGATCGGCCTGACGGTCGCCGGCATCGGCGGCTATGTCGAGCACGACCCGAACAAGTCGCTGCGCTGGATGCTCGGCGGCTTTTCCGAGAGCACGGTGTGGCTGATCGTCGGCGCCTTCGTGTTCTCGATCGGCTATCGCAAGAGCGGGCTCGGCCGCCGGCTGGCGCTGCTCTTGGTGCGCGGCCTCGGCCGCCGCACCATCGGGCTCGGCTACGCGGTGGCGTTCTCCGATCTCGTGCTGGCGCCGGCGACGCCGTCCAACACCGCGCGCTCGGGCGGCACCATCTATCCGATCGTCAGCAACATCCCGTGCATCTACGGCTCCGAGCCCGGCCCGACCGCGGGCAAGATCGGCACCTTCGTGATGTGGACCGCGTTCGCGACCACGGCCGTCACGAGTTCGCTGTTCCTGACCGCGCTGGCGCCGAACGCCGCCGCGCTCTCGATCGCCAAGAAGCTCGTCAACATCGAGGTCGGCTGGTCGCAATGGTTCATCGGCTTCGCGCCGCTCGGGATCCTCTTGCTGCTGCTGGTGCCGCTGCTCAGCTATCTGGTCTGCCGGCCCGAGATCAAGGAGAGCCCGGAGATCGTGACCTGGAGCGAGGGCGAGCTCGCCAAGATGGGGCCGCCGTCGCGGCACGAATGGATCATGGCGGTGCTGGTGGTGCTCGCGATGTTCCTGTGGATCTGCGGCTCCAATCCCAATATCAGCGTGCCGCTGCTCGGCTCGAACTTCATCAACGCGACCACGGTCGTGTTCGTCGTGATCTCGCTGATGCTGCTATCAGGCGTGATCGCGTTCGAGGACATCGTCGCGGAGAAGAGCGCGTGGGAGGTATTTTTCTATTTCACCTCGCTGCTCACGCTGTCGTCGGGCCTCAACGAGATCGGCTTCATCAAATGGGTCGCCGAGGGCTATGCCAAGCCGCTCTCCGGCACGTCGCCGCTGGTCGGGATGATCCTGCTCGTCACCTTCTTCTTCTGGATCCACTATTTCTTCTCGAGCATCACCTCGCATACCGCCGCCGTGCTGCCGGTGGTGCTCGCCGTCGGCTCCAGCATTCCCGGCCTGTCGGTGCAGACCTTGATGCTGCTCTGCGTCTATTCGCTGGGCCTGATGGGCGTGATCTCGCCCTATGCCACGGGACCGGCGCCGATGTATTACGGCAGCGGCTATATCGGCAAAGGCGACTTCTGGAAATTCGGGCTGATCTTCGGCCTGATCTACTTTGCCGGATTGTTGCTGATCGTGTTGCCCTGGTTACAAATGATCGGGTAAAATAGCCACAATCCAGCGAGAAACAGCCGCCGACCGGGAAGGAGCACTTTCCTTTCCGATTCTTAACGCGCTTTGTCCGGCAGGAGCCTTCAAAATGCTTCGTCGGATGTGGCGCGCGCGGAGTTCAGGGGACACATAGAGCCGCGCGAGCTCGTTCGTGTTTCTTCGTGGGCAAGTTATGGACCAGCAGATCAAAGACCCGTCGATTTTAGCGCCCGAGCAAACCAGGCGAGGGTCGCGTTGGCGGGGGGTTCTGACGGGATGTCTCGTGCTGGCGGTGCTGGCAGGCATCGTCTGGTGGACGCGGCAGCAGGCCGCGCCGCCGCAGGCCGGTGGCGGGCGCAACGCCGGGCCGATGTCGATCGTGCCGGAGACGATCGGCAAGGGCGATATCGGCGTCAGCCTGAATGCGCTCGGCACCGTGACGTCGCTCGCGACCGTGACGATCAGGAGCCAGATCAGCGGCTATCTGATGAAGATCGATTTCAAGGAGGGCGACGAGGTCAGGAAAGGCGACCTGATCGCCGAGATCGATTCGCGCCCCTATGAGGCGACGCTGGCGCAGGCCAAGGGCCAGCTCGCCCGCGACGAGGCGCAGCTGAAGGGCGCCCAGGTCGATCTCACGCGCTACCAGAACCTCGCCGCGCAGAATGCGGTGCCGCACCAGACGCTAGACACCCAGGTCGCGCTGGTCGCGCAGTATCAGGGCACGGTGGAAGCCGATCGCGCTTCGGTGAAGTCGGCCGAGGTGAATTTGCAATATTGTCACATCGTGTCGCCGATCAACGGGCGCGTCGGACTGCGCCAGGTTGATCTCGGCAACTATGTGACGGCGGGCGATACCAACGGCCTCGTCGTGATCACGCAGCTCGAGCCGATCAGCGTGCTGTTCACGCTGCCGGAGGACAATCTGCAGGCGGTCGCGAAGCGGTTGAAGGAGGGCGCGGTGCTGCCGGCGGCGGCCTATGACCGCAGCGGCGCCAACAAGCTCGCCGAGGGATCGTTGCAGACCTTCGACAGCCAGATCGATGCGACCACCGGCACCATCAAGCTGCGCGCGCAGTTCGAGAACGATAAGCGCACACTGTTTCCGAACCAGTTCGTCAACGTCCGCCTGCTGCTCGATACCCACAAGGATGCGACGACGATGTCGACCGCCGGCATCCAGCGCGGTGTCCCCGGCACCTTCGTCTATCTCGTCAACGGCGACAGCACGGTCTCGGTGCGGCCGGTCAAGCTCGGCGTCACCGATGGCGACCGGGTCGAGGTGCTGTCCGGGCTCGTGGCCGGCGATCGCATCGTGATCGACGGCGCCGACAAGCTGCGCGAGGGCGCCAAGGTGGTCGTGCGCTCCGCCGCCGCCGCCGCGAACCCGGCCGCTGCGGCCAAGGGGGCGGCGAAGGGAGACGGCAAGGGAGATAGTAAGGACGGCGCTGATCCCGGAGGCGGCCACCACAAGCGGTCCGAGGACGGGCAGAAGAAATGAACCCGTCGCGGCCATTCATCCTGCGGCCGGTGGCGACGACCCTGATGATGATCGCCATCATGCTGTCGGGCATGCTGGCGTTCAGATTTCTCCCGGTCGCGGCGCTGCCGGAGGTCGACTATCCGACCATCCAGGTGCAGACCTTCTATCCGGGCGCGAGCCCCGACGTGATGACCTCGTCGGTGACGGCGCCGCTCGAGGTGCAGTTCGGCCAGATGCCGAATCTGACCCAGATGAGCTCGGTGAGCTCGGCGGGCTCGTCCGTGATCACGCTGCAATTCGGCCTGTCGATCTCGCTCGACGTCGCCGAGCAGGAGGTGCAGGCCGCGATCAATGCCGCGGGCAATCTGCTGCCGTCGGACCTGCCGGCGCCGCCGATCTACGCCAAGGTCAATCCGGCCGATGCACCGATCCTGACCCTCGGCCTGACCTCGAAGACCATGCCGCTGACCCAGGTGCAGGATTTCGTCGACACGCGGCTGGCGCAGAAGATCTCGCAGCTGCCCGGCGTCGGCCTCGTCAGCATCAGCGGCGGCCAGCGGCCCGCGGTGCGCATCCAGGCCGATATCCGCAAGCTCGCGGCCTATGGCCTCAACATCGACGATCTCCGTACCACGCTCGGCAACGCCAACGTCAACACGCCGAAGGGCAATTTCGACGGCGCGATGCGCGCCTACACCATCAATGCCAACGACCAAATCCGCAATGCCAGTGACTACCGCTCGCTGATCATCGCCTACAAGAACGGCTCGCCGGTCCGCCTCAGCGATGTCGGCAACGTCGTCGACGGCGCGCAGAACGACAAGCTCGGCGCCTGGATGAACGAGACGCCGGCGATCATCCTCAACATCCAGCGCCAGCCCGGCGCCAACGTCATCTCGGTGGTGCAGGGCATCAAGGATCTGCTTCCGCAGCTGCAGGCCACGCTGCCGGCCGCGATCGACCTCAATATCCTGACTGACCGCACCGTCACGATCCGGGCCTCGGTGCGCGACGTCGAATACGAGCTGTCGCTCGCCGTGATCCTGGTCGTGCTAGTGATCTTCGTGTTCCTGCGCTCGACCCGCGCCACGCTGATCCCGAGCCTGTCGGTGCCGCTCTCGCTGGTCGGCACGCTGGGTGCGATGTATCTGTTCGGCTTCAGCCTGAACAATCTGTCGCTGATGGCGCTGACGATCGCGACCGGCTTCGTGGTCGACGACGCCATCGTCGTGATCGAGAACATCTCGCGCTACATCGAGGAAGGTGAGTCGCCGCTAGAAGCTGCCTTGCGCGGGTCCGAGCAGATCGGCTTCACGATCATATCGCTGACGGTGTCGCTGATCGCGGTGCTGATCCCGCTGCTGTTCATGGGCGACGTCGTCGGCCGCCTGTTCCGCGAATTCGCCATCACGCTGTCGGTCACGATCCTGATCTCGGCCGTGGTGTCGCTGACCCTGGTGCCGATGGCCTGTGCGAAGCTGCTGAAGCCGGAGGCCATGACGCGCGAGAACACCTTCCAGCGGCTCAGCCGCGAAGGCTTCGATGCCGTGATCGCGATCTACGCCCGGATGCTCAACTGGGTGCTGGATCGCCAGACCTTCGTGCTGCTGATCGCGCTCGCCACCTTTGGTCTGACGGCGCTGCTCTATGTCGTCATCCCCAAGGGCTTCTTTCCGGTGCAGGACACCGGCGTGATCCAGGCGATCTCCGAGGCGCCGCAATCGGTGTCCTATGCGGCGATGGCCGAGCGGCAGCAGCGGCTCGCCAGCGCGATCCTGAAGGACCCGGACGTGCAGAGCCTGTCCTCGTTCATCGGCGTCGACGGCACCAACACCACGCTGAACAGCGGCCGCATCCTGATCAATCTGAAGCCGCATGAGCAGCGCAAGGCCAATGTCTCGACGATCATGGACCGGATCAAGGCCAGCACGGCGGCGCTGACCGGCATCACGCTCTACATGCAGCCGGTCCAGGACCTCACCATCGAAGGCACGGTGAGCCGGACGCAGTATCAGTTCATCCTGCAGGATGCCGATCCGAACGAGCTTGCGGAATGGACGCCGAAGCTGGTCGACAAGCTCCGGGAATTGCCCGAGCTCAGCGACGTCACCAGCGATATTTCGGCGCAGGGGCTTTCGGTGTTCGTCGACATCGACCGCGACCAGGCTGCGCGGTTCGGCATCACGCCGGCGACGATCGACAACGCGCTGTACGATTCCTACGGCCAGCGCATCGTCTCGACCGTCTTCACCAATTCGAACCAGTACCGCGTGATCCTGGAAGCCGATCCGTCGCTGCAGACTTCGCTGGATTCGCTGTCGTCGATCTATCTGCCGTCATCGGTGGGCTCGACGCCAGTGCCGCTGTCGGTGATGGCCAAGATGCGGGTGGAGACCGCGCCGCTGCAGATCTCGCATCTCGGCCAGTTCCCGTCGGCGACGGTCTCGTTCAACCTCGCGCCCGGCGCCTCGCTCGGCGGGGCGGTGACGGCGATCAAGCGGGCCCAGGCCGACATCAACCAGCCGCTCGGCATGATCACGAGCTTCCAGGGCGCGGCGCTGGCGTTCCAGTCCTCGCTCTCCAACCAGCTGTTCCTGATCCTGGCCGCGATCATCACGGTCTATATCGTGCTGGGCGTGCTCTATGAGAGCTACATCCATCCGATCACGATCCTCTCGACGCTACCCTCGGCCGGCGTCGGTGCGATCCTGGCGCTGATGCTGTGCGGTCAGGATCTCACCATCATCGCGATCATCGGCATCATCCTTCTCATCGGCATCGTGAAGAAGAATGCGATCATGATGATCGACTTCGCGCTCGACGCCGAGCGCAACGAGGGCAAGCCGCCGCGGGAGGCGATCTACCAGGCTTGCCTGCTGCGGTTCCGGCCGATCATCATGACGACGATGGCGGCTGTCCTCGGCGCGCTGCCGCTGATGCTCGGCAGCGGCGCGGGGTCCGAGCTGCGGCATCCGCTCGGTATCTCGATCGTCGGCGGTCTCTTGGTGAGCCAGCTGCTGACCCTGTTCACGACACCGGTGATCTATCTCTGGTTCGATCGCCTCGCGCTGCGGTTTGCCGGGCGGGCAGACGAGATCGGCGAGGCGAGCGGGTCGCGTTGAGCCATGGATCCGTCAACGCCCTTCATCCGTAGGCCGGTAGCGACCACGCTGTTGACGTTCGGGCTCGCGGCGGCCGGCATCGTCGCGTTCTTCAAGCTGCCGGTGTCGCCGCTGCCGCAGGTGGATTTCCCGACCATCTCGGTGCAGGCGACGCTGCCCGGCGCCAGCCCGCAGGATGTCGCGACCACGGTCGCCAGTCCGCTCGAGCGCCATCTCGGCCAGATCGCCGATGTCACCGAGATGACGTCGTCGAGCTCGGTCGGCGCGACCCGCATCACGCTGCAGTTCGGGCTGAACCGCGACATCAACGGCGCGGCGCGCGACGTGCAGGCCGCGATCAATGCGGCGCGCGCCGACCTGCCGACCAGCCTGCGCAGCAATCCGACCTACCGCAAGGTCAACCCGGCCGACGCGCCGATCCTGATCCTGACGCTGACGTCGGATACGCTGACGCGCGGCGATCTCTACGACGCCGCCTCCACCGTACTGGCGCAGAAGCTGTCGCAGGTCGAGGGCATCGGCGAGGTGGTGGTCGGCGGCAGCTCGCTGCCGGCCGTGCGCGTCGATCTGATCCCGCAGGCGCTCTACAAATACGGCATCGGGCTGGAAGACGTCCGCGCGGCGCTGTCGAGCGCCAACGCCCACAGCCCAAAGGGCGGCATCGACGTCGGCGACCAGCGCTACCAGGTCTACGCCAACGACCAGGCCAACAAGGCCGACGACTACAGATCGCTGATCGTGGCCTACCGCAATGGCGCACCGGTTCATCTCTCCGACGTCGGCGAGGTGGCCGACGGCGTCGAGAATTTGCGCAATGCCGGGCTCGCCAACGGCAAGCCGGCGGTCCTGATCATCCTCTACCGGCAGCCGAACGCCAACATCATCAGTACCGTCGACCTCGTGAAGGGGCTGATGCCGCAGCTGCAGGCGTCGGTCTCGCCGGCGATCGATATCGGCTTTGCGGTCGACCGTTCGACCACCATCCGCACCTCGCTCCGGGACGTCGAACGAACCCTGGTTCTGGCGGTGCTGCTGGTCATCATCGTGGTGTTCGCGTTCCTGCGCAATGCGCGCGCCACGTTCATTCCGGTAGTGGCGGTCTCGGTGTCGCTGGTCGCGACCTTCGGGGCGATGTACCTGTTCGGCTACAGCCTCGACAATCTCTCCCTGATGGCGCTGACGGTCGCGACCGGCTTCGTGGTCGACGACGCCATCGTGGTGCTGGAGAACGTCACCCGTTACATCGAGGACGGCCTGAGCCCGCTCGAGGCGGCGCTGAAGGGCGCCAACGAGGTCGGCTTCACCGTGCTGTCGATGAGCATCTCGCTGATCGCGGTATTCATCCCGATCCTGCTGATGGCCGGCATCGTAGGGCGGCTGTTCCGCGAGTTCGCGATGGTGATCTCGATCTCGATCCTGATCTCGCTCGCGGTCTCGCTGGCGACCACGCCGATGATGTGCGCCGTGCTGCTCAAGCCGGACGCCGGCGGCCATGGCCGGCTCTATTGGGCGAGCGAGCGCTTCTTCGAGGCGATGCTGAATTTCTACCGCAGAACGCTGACCGCGGCGCTGGCGCATCCGCTGTTGGTGATGCTGATCCTGGCGGCGGTGTTCGGCCTCAACTTCTATCTCTACGACGTAATCCCGAAAGGCTTCTTCCCGCAGCAGGACACCGGCCGGCTGGTCGGCTCGATCCAAGCCGACCAGAGCGTGTCGTTCCAGCTGATGCAGCAGAAGCTCGCGCAGTTCGTCGGCATCATCAAGCGCGATCCGGCGGTGGAGACGGCGGTCGGCTTCACCGGCGGCGGGCAAACCAATTCCGGCTTCGTGTTCGTCTCACTGCGTCCGCTCGATGAGCGCAAGATCGGCGCCGACGGCGTGATCGCGCGGCTGCGCCGCGAGATGTCGGTGGTGCCGGGCGCGAGCCTGTTCCTGCAGGCGGTGCAGGACATCCGGGTCGGGGGCAGGGCCTCGAACGCGCAGTATCAGTACACCCTGCAGGGATCGACGCTGGAGGAGCTCAATGAATGGACGCCGAAGATCGCGGCGGCCCTGCAGCGCGATCCGAACCTCGCCGACGTCAACAGCGACCAGCAGAACAAGGGCCTGGAATCCGATCTCGTGATCGACCGCGACGCGGCGGCCCGGCTCGGCATCACGGTGAGCCAGATCGACAACACCCTCTACGACGCCTTCGGCCAGCGGCAGGTGTCGACGATCTATGTCGCGCGCAACCAGTATCACGTCATCATGGAGGTCGCGCCGCGCTACTGGCAGAATCCGGAGACGCTGAAGGACGTCTATATCAGCACGTCCGGCGGTTCGGTCGGCGGCTCGCAATCGACTAACGCGGTGGCGGGCACCGTGGTGGCGCCGGGCACCTCGAGCGCGGCCAGTGCGGCCAACGCCCAGGCGGCGCGCAACCAGGCGACCAATTCGATCGGTTCGACCGGGAAGGGCGTGGCCTCGACCGGATCGGCCGTCTCCACCAGCAGCGAGACCATGATCCCGTTGTCGGAAGTTGCAGCATTCAAGCAGGGCGCGACGCCGCTTGCTGTCAATCACCAGGGCCTGTTGGTCGCCAACACCATCTCGTTCAACCTGCCGCCGAACGTGTCGCTGAGCACGGCGGTCGGCAGCATCGAGGCGACCATGAACCGGATCGGGGTCCCGGCCACGATCCGCGGCACCTTCCAGGGTACCGCCAAGGCGTTCCAGGACTCGCTGAGCAACCAGCCGTTCCTGATCCTGGCGGCGCTGGTGGCGATCTACATCGTGCTGGGCGTGCTCTATGAGAGCTACATCCATCCGCTGACCATCTTGTCCACACTGCCCTCGGCGGGTGTGGGCGCCTTGCTGGCGCTGATGGCATTCAAGACCGAGTTCAGTATCATGGCGCTGATCGGCGTCATCCTGCTGATCGGCATTGTGAAGAAGAACGCCATCATGATGATCGACTTTGCGCTGGATGCGGAACGCAGGCGCGGGCTGGAGCCGCTCGAGGCGATCCGGGAGGCCTGCCTGCTGCGCTTCCGCCCCATCATGATGACGACGATGGCCGCGCTGCTCGGGGCGGTACCGCTGGCTATCGGCATGGGCGATGGCGGCGAGCTGCGGCAGCCGCTCGGCATCGCCATCGTCGGTGGCCTGATCCTGAGCCAGGTCCTCACGCTCTACACGACGCCGGTCATCTACCTCTATCTCGACCGGTTCCGCCTGTGGGCCCAGCGCGTGCGCCGCGGCGGCGCGATGCGGATGCCGGGCTCCTCACTTCAACCGGGCGAGTAAATGCCGACAGGTGCAGCGTTGCGAAATCTTCAGTTGATGCGCAAGCCGATCCGGCTTCTGCGCGTGGCGGCGTTCGGCGGCCTCAGCCTCGGTCTGTCCGGCTGTATTCCCGGGGCGGAGAAGCCCGAGCTCAGCCTGGAAGTGCCGGCGAGCTACAAGTCTGCGGCCAAGGGCGATGCCGATGCGGCTGTTCCGGCGCTCGCCTGGTGGCGCGGCTTCCGCTCGCCCGAACTGACCGGGCTGATGGAATCCGCGCAGCTCTACAATCTCGACATCGCGGTGGCGATCGCCCAGATCGTGCAGGCAGACGCCCAGGTCGGCGTTTCCGGCGCCGCGCTGCTGCCGTCCATCTCCGGATCGGCGAATGCCGAGCGCCAGCGTGTGGCGACGGGATCCAGTTCGTCGTTCGGCACCAGCGGCACCTTCTCGCAGTACAGCCTGGGGCTGAGCGCAAGCTACATCGTCGATTTCTGGGGCAAGAACCGCGCGACGCTGTCGGCCTCGGAGGAGAGCGCGACCGTCGCGCGCTACAATCGCGAGGTGGTCGCGCTGACCACGATGGCGACGGTCGCCAACACCTATTTCCAGCTGCTGGCGGCGCAGGACCAGATCAAGGTCACCCGTCGCAACCTCGCCGCGGCCGAGCGCATCCTTGCGCTGATCAAGTCGCAATTCGCCGGCGGCACCGCTTCGCAGCTCGATCTGTCGCAGCAGGAGGCGCTGGTCGCCACGCAGCGCGCGGCGATCCCGCCGCTCGAGGTAACGGTCGGGCAGAACATCGCGGCGCTCGCCGTGCTGGTGGCGCGCGCGCCGGCCGATTTCAAGGTGCGCGGCGGGTCCACCACCCAGATCGCGGTGCCGCGCGTCACGCCGGGACTGCCGTCGGAATTGCTCTACCAGCGGCCTGACGTCCGCGAGGCCGAGGCGCAGCTGGCGTCGTCCAATTTCAGCGTCGACGCGGCGCGCGCAGCATTCTTTCCGCAGATCCAGCTGACCGGCACCACCGGTTTCCAGAGCGCGGCGCTGGCCTCGCTGTTCGCGCCGGGCGCCTGGTATTACACGCTCGCCGCCGGGCTGACCCAGCCGCTGTTCGACGGCTTCCTGCTGGAGAGCCAGCTCAAGCTCGCCAAGGGCCAGCAGCTGCAAAACCTGCAGGCCTATCGCAAGGCGGTGCTGTCGGCCTTCGCCGATGTCGAGAAGGCACTGATCGCGTTGCAGAAGTACACATTGCAGGAGCGCCTGCAGTCCGACGTCGTCGCCGCCTCGCGCAAGGCGTTCGAGGTCGCCGAGACGCAGCTGCGCGGCGGTACGGTCAACCTGATCACGGTGCTGCAGGCGCAGCAGACGCTGTTCACGGCCGAGAACAATCTGGTCACGGTCCGGCTCAACAAGCTGCTGGCGGCAAGCAGCCTGTTCCAGGCGCTCGGCGGCGGCTGGACGCCCGCCGGTACGCTGGCGGCGGCGGTGCCATGAGGTCAGCCATGCAGCGTTTCGCGACACTCCTCGTTGCCCTCGTCATCGCGCTCGGCGCATCGACCGGCGCGTCCCGCGCGCAGCAGCGGCCACCGAACAGCGTTCCGCTCGCCTTCGGCATGAGCGCCGACCAGGCCAGCCAGTCGCTCGGCGTTCCCCTGAATTACGTGCGCGGCACGCCGGGCAATGAATTGTTCGTCGCGCTGCCCAATGTCAGGGGCAGCGTGCTGTCGCGGCGCAGCGACGGGCTCTATCTGCAATTCGGCAAGGGACGCCTGATCGCCTGGAAGGGCGACTGGGGCACCCTTCCGCAATGAGGGTTTTCGCCATGATTGCCATCAGAGGACTGATCGCCTGCGCCGCCATCGCACTCAGCGTAGCCGCGGCGTCGGCCCAGCAGCGGCCGTTGCGCTACGGCAGCACCGGCGGCGCGTATTTCGACGGCAGGGACGACGACCGCGATTTTCGCAGCAACGGCTATTTCCCCGGCAATTTCGCGGCCGATCCCTTCAGCGCGGGGTTCGGTGCGGCCGGCCTGTTCGGCTCGACGCCATATCACTCCGCGCGACCCTATCCGTCGCAGGTCGTGTTTGGCGCACCGTGTCAGGATTGCCGTCCGCCCCGCGCACGCCGGCATCGCGGCAGGCACGAGTAAGGCGCTTCGCAGAGGCTTGATGCCTCTAGGCCCAGCGCAAGAGCTCGTCGATGATGCGCGGCTTCATCCAGCCGGCCTTGTCGATGATTTCGTTGCGCAGAGTGTCCTTTTCCATCTCGTATCCTTCATGCGAGATATCCCGGCTGCCGGTCGCGGTGATCCCGTACGTCTCGAGCAGGGCGTTGTGCCGCGCCTTCCACGCGATCACATGCTCGGTCATGACTTGCGTCACGGATGGAAGGAAACCGGGATGGCCTGCCAGGCCGCATGACGCCGTGGTCTGCGGGTCTCCTGCCAGCATGATCACGTTCCACTCGTCGTAGCCGATCAGCCCCATTTGCGCGTAGAGGAACGCGCCATGCGGTCCATCCCAGATATTTTGGTCGATGACCAGGAACGGCACCGCGTGGCAGTGGCCGTGCCGCGCCGTCATGTCGCGGTTGAAGGTCTCAGTACGGTCCTGCAATCGCTTGTTGGCCGCAGCGAACACGGCAAGGCGATTGTCTGCCGTCGGCACGATGCTGGCTTCGTCATCAGGCGCGAAACCTGCATCGCGCAGCATCGAGCCGATCAGCGGGTGATCCCACTGCTGCTTGTGAAAAGCGGGCGTCGCGCCGTCGGCGCCCGGCGCCGGACACACGGTCTCCTTGAGCTCGCCCAAGGTCGTTTCTTGCTTCTTTCCAAAAACTGGCCTGCGCCCGAACATCGCGTGCCGCTCCTGCCAAGCAGTTGGCACGAGCATCGCAAAGAACGCCCAGAACTTTCTTAACTGGTCAGGCCCGGCGCGCCGCGATTCATCAACAGCATGACGCAGTCGTTAAAGCGATCCGGACAAATCAATCGAATTTGCTGAAATTTGCGGCATTAGCTGGCGGCGGCGCTTGCCGATTTGTCGAGCGCCGGGCTGACGCGGGCGAACCGCACCACGAAGCGGGTGCCCTTGTGGCCGGGGTCGCGCTCGACGCTGGCATCGAGCTTGGCTGCCATCGCGCTGACGATCCGCTGGCCCATGCCGGTGCCGCGCGGATCGGCCTGGTCGGAAAAGCCGACCCCGTCGTCGCTGATCGCGAGCTGCAGATCGTCGCCTTGCGGCTTGAGCTCGACATGGATCGGGCCGGCGCCGTCGGGATAGGCGTATTTCACCGCGTTCATCACCAGCTCGTTGACGATGATGCCGACGGCGACCGCACGGTCCGGGTCGATCTCGATCGGCTCGGCCTTCAGCGTCAGGCGCGACATCCGGTTGCCTTCGGCCGAGCGGCGCAGGTCTTCGAGCAGTGAGTCCAGATACTGGTTCAGGACCACGCTTTTCAGGTCCTGAGAGGTGTAGAGGCGGCGGTGCACCTGCGCGACCGCGGCGACGCGGCCCATCGCATTGGTCAGTGCCGCCTTGACCTCGTCCTGCGCGGCGGAGCTCGCCTGAAGGTGCAGCAACGAGGCGATGATCTGGAGCGAATTGCCGACACGGTGGTTGACCTCGCGCAGCAGGAGCTCGCGTTCGGCGGCAAGCGCCGCGTAGCGGTCGCGCGAGGCGTGGATCTCGGCTTCGGCTTCCTCGCGCGCCCTCTGCAGCGCGGCCTGGCGCAGCGCGCCATCGGCGGCGACGTGGAGGAGCGGGATGAAGTCGCCCTGGACGTCCTTCACCAGATAGTCCGCCGCGCCGGCCTTCAGCGCGGTGACGGCGATCGCCGAATCCTGCGACGCGGTGACGAACACCACCGGCGGAGCGTCCGGTATCTTGAGGATCTGCTCCAGGGTCTCCAGCCCATCGAGGCCGGGCATGTACTGATCGAGCGCGACGACGTCGATGCCGCCCTGGCCGAGCCGCTCGAGACCTTCCTCGCCGCTCGCGGCGTGAACGACCCTGTAGCCGCGCCGCGTCAGGCCGCGGTCGACCAGGCGCGCCAGCGCGTCGTCGTCGTCGATGTAGAGCAGTGTCGGCGTTGGGCTGGTCATACGGCAGCCGGCGGCACCTGAATTACCGAAAAGAACAGGCCAAGCTGACGAATCGCGTTGGCAAAGCTCTCGTAGTTGACGGGCTTGGTGATGTAGACGTTGCAGCCGAGTTCGTAGCAGCGCTTGATTTCCTGGGAATCGTCGGTGGTGGTCAGCACCACCACGGGCGAGGCCTTCAGATATTTGTTCTCCTTGATCTGCTTCAGGATGTCGATCCCGGTCATGTCGGGGAGGTTGAGGTCGAGCAGGATCAGCAGGGCCTGGCCCTTGCGCTCGACGGCGCTGCCATCCTTGCCGAACAGGTAGTTCACGGCCTCTGTACCGTTGGTGAACGGAACGATCTCGTTGTTGACGCCCGAGCGGCGGATGTTGCGCTCGATCAGGCGGGCGTGGCCCTCGTCGTCCTCGATCATGATGATGGTGACAGGATCACTCATGTCACTTTGTCCCGGTTCTTGCCTGACCAATTGATCGGCAGCGTGATCGTGAAGGTGCTGCCTGCGTTCAGTTCCGATGATACCGACATGGTGCCGCCGAGGCGACGCACAAGTGCACGGACATGCGCAAGACCGATGCCCTGGCCGGGCTTGTCCTGGGTTCCCGCGCGGCGGAACAGGTCGAATATCCGCTGGTGGTCCCTCGGATCGATCCCGCGGCCGTTGTCGCTGATCTCGAAGATGGCGTAGCCGAGCTTGGTCCGGCCCTCGATCGAAATCTCGCCGGGAACGCCGTTCCTGAGGTACTTGAGTGCGTTGTCGATCAGATTGGAGAAGATCTGCTCCAGCGCGAGGCGGTCGCTGACGATATTCGGCAACGCGCCGACCTCGACGGTCGCATTGGCCTCGACGGCCTGGTGAGCCACCGTCTTGACGATGCCGTCGATGAGCTCGCGCAGATCGATGCGTTCGGGCTTGAACTCGCGGCGGCCCTCGCGGGTGAGATTGAGGATCGCACTGATCAGGCGATCCATCTTGGCGATCGACGATTTGATGAAGCCGAGCGATTCATTGAAGTCGTCGGATAGCTGCTTGTCGGAGCCTTCGAGCTCGGGCTCGGCCACATCGGTCGCGTCTTCCGGCATCGCCGGCGCCAGCGAGGCGGCGCGATTGAGCGTGGCGATGCGCTTGAAGATGTCGCCGCCGAGCTCCTCGAGTTCGCTGGTGAAGCCCATGATGTTGACGAGCGGCGAGCGCAGATCGTGGCTGACGATATAGGCAAAGCGCTGGATCTCGTCGTTGGCTTCGCGCAGGTCTGCCGTGCGCTCGTCGACGACGGCCTCCAGATTGACGTTGCTGTCGCGCAGCCTGGCCTCGGCCTCGTCGCGCGCCCGCGACGATCGCCGCAGCAGCACGACCGAGAGAGCGGCGAGCGCCAGCACCATGCAGGAGCCGGCGATCGTGACGGAGGAGGCCAGCACCTGGGTCTTGTCCGCCGTCGCTGTGCGCAATGCCAGCAGACGATTCTCCTCGGTGCGGATGTCGCGGGCGATCCGGGCGATCGCCTCCACCGCATCGGTCGATGTGGTCTTGCGCAGGACGTCGATGCTGGTCGCCGTGTTGTTGTTCTTGACACGCTCGATGCTGAGCGCGAACTCGGCCAGCCGTTGCTCGACGGCGGCTTTGAGCTTCGCGGCATTGGCGACCTGCGCCGGATTGTCCACGGTCATCATCTGGAGATGGTTGAGCGCGGCCGGCACTCTCGCTGCCGCGGACTGGTACTCGGACAGGTATTGTGGTGCTGATGTCAGCAGATACGCCCTGGTCGCGCTTTCGGCGCGCCTGACGTCGAGCAGCAGGTTGGCAACCTGGCTCTCGGTCTCGACGGTGTGAATCACCCAGGCGTTGTCCTCGCGCGCCTTGTTGACCAGCAGGACGGACGCCACGCTGACCGCGACCAGCACGAAAAACCCCGCCGATAGCAGGAGGATCTGTAACGTCGACCGGCGCCGTGAAACGACCGTCACGACGATCTCGCTATGGGAGTGGGATTTAACGCGTCCCCGTGGAAAGCCAATAACCCTATAGTACGTTTGAGGAAGGGCTGGGTTCCACGGAGTTCCGAACTATTTTGCGGCGTCGGATGGCTGGCCGGCGAGGTACTGCTCCAGCCAGTGGATGTGGTAGTCGCCGTTGATGATGGCGTCTTCGCGCACGAGCGCCCGGAACAGCGGCAGCGTGGTCTCGATGCCTTCGACCACCATCTCGTCCAGCGCCCGGCGCAACCGCATCAGGCATTCGGCGCGGGTCTTGCCATGCACGATCAGCTTGCCGACGAGCGAATCGTAATAGGGCGGGATCGTGTAACCCTGATAGACGGCGGAATCGATCCGGACGCCGAGGCCGCCGGGCGGATGATATTGCAGGATCCGGCCGGGCGAGGGGCGGAAGGTCTGCGGATTCTCGGCGTTGATGCGGCACTCGATCGCGTGGCCGATGACCTGGATTTCGTCCTGCCTGGCGGGCAGGTCGCCGCCGGCGGCGATGCGGATCTGCTCCAGCACGAGGTCGATGTCGGTGATGCTCTCGGTGACGGGATGCTCGACCTGGATGCGCGTGTTCATTTCGATGAAGTAGAACTCGCCGTCCTCGTACAGGAACTCGATGGTGCCGACGCCGAGATATTTCATCTCGCGCATCGCTTTGGCGCAGGTCTCGCCGATCCTGGCCCGCGCCGCGGCGGAGAGCACGGGCGAGGGACCTTCCTCCCAGACCTTCTGGTGCCGGCGCTGCAGCGAGCAGTCGCGCTCACCGAGATGGATGGCGCCGCCGCGGCCGTCGCCGAGGATCTGGATCTCGATGTGGCGCGGCTTCTGGAGATATTTCTCCAGATAGACGGACGCATCGCCAAAGGCGGACCTGGCCTCGTTGGCCGCCGTCGACAGCGCCAGCTGGAGGTCGGCCTCGCTGTGCGCGACCTTCATGCCGCGGCCGCCACCGCCGGCCGCCGCCTTCACCAGCACCGGGAAGCCGATCTTCCTGGCGATCGCCATGGCGTCGTCATCGGGGCCGACCGCGCCGTCGGAGCCGGGCACCACGGGAATGCCGAGGCGTTTCGCCGTCTTCTTGGCCTCGATCTTGTCGCCCATCAGGCGGATGTGCTCGGCCTTGGGGCCGATGAAATGCAGATTGTGCTCGGCGAGGATTTCCGCAAAGCGCGCGTTCTCGGACAGGAAGCCGTAGCCGGGATGCACGGCGTCGGCGCCGGTGATCTCGCAGGCCGCGAGCAGCGCGGGCACGTTGAGATAGCTGTCCTTGGACGACGGCGGCCCGATGCAGACGCTCTCGTCCGACAGCCGCACATGCATGGCGTCGGCGTCGGCCGTGGAGTGCACGGCGACGGTCGCGATCCCGAGCTCCTTGCAGGCCCTGAGGATGCGAAGGGCGATCTCGCCGCGATTGGCTATGAGGATCTTGTCGAACATGGCAGCGCCTGGCGTTGACGGAAGCTATTCAATGATGACGAGCGGCTCGCCGTACTCGACCGGCTGGCCATCCTCGACCAGGATCTGCGTCACCGTGCCGGCGCGCGGCGAAGGGATCTGGTTCATCGTCTTCATGGCTTCGATGATCAGCAGCGTCTGGCCGACCGAGACCTTGGTGCCGACCTCGATGAACGGCTTTGCGCCCGGCTCCGGCGCCCAATAGGCGGTGCCGACCATCGGCGAGGTCACGGCGCCGGGATGCTTGGCGAGATCGGTCGCAGCCGCCGGGACGGCCAAGGCGGCCGGTCCGGCAACGCTCGCCACGGAGGCCGCGGGCACCGAGGCCGCGATGCTGATGTTGCGCGCGACACGGACGCGCAGGCCGGCACGCTCGATCTCGATCTCGGTCAGATTGGTTTCCGCGAGCAGCAGCGCGAGCTCGCGAATGAGGGCGCTGTCGTCGTTCTTGGAGTCGTTCTTGGACTTTGCGGCTGCTTTGTCGTCTGGCTGGCGCGCCATGCTCTGTGATCCAAAATCTTTGTCTGGTGACGGGGAACGTCAGGATTGACGATTAAGTCTTTGGCTTGGCGTCGATCTTGGTATCGATCCTGGCACCGATCTTGGTGGCGAGGCCGATGATCGCAAGCCGGTAGCCGTCGATGCCGAAGCCGCAAAGTGACGCGAAGGCGGCTTTAGCAGTGAACGAGTGGTGCCGGAAGCTTTCGCGGGCGTGGATGTTGCTGACGTGAACTTCGACCGCGGGTATCTTGACCGCGACCAGCGCGTCATGCAGCGCGATCGAGGTATGAGAGTAGCCACCGGCGTTGATGATGATGCCGACCGCTTTCTTGGCGTGTGCCTCATGGATGAAGTCGATCAGCTCGCCTTCGCGGTTGGACTGCCGGCAGTCGGCCTTCAGCCCGAACTGGCGCGCGGTGTCCGCGCACAGCTTCTCGACGTCGGCGAGGGTGGCGTGGCCGTAGGTCTCCGGCTCGCGCGTCCCCAGCAGATTGAGGTTCGGGCCGTTCAGCACATAGATCGTTCCGGCAGCAGCCATTCCAGAGTTTCCTGCCAAAGTTTTCCTGCCAAGGGTTCCGGCCAAAGGTTCCGAAGGGGGTCCGACAAGGGGTGGAGTGGGCCGGGTTATAGGTAACAACCGGCCGAAGGGGAAGTCTTTAGGTGAAATCAGAACGTCTTCAACAACTTCCTCCACCCTGTTAGATAACTGTCCTAACCTCCGGAAAATGCTGATTAACCAAATCTTGCGGAAGTCGCCTTCGTGGGGCGCTCCGGCCCGCCATCCACTGCGTGATGCGGGGGCGGCCGAAAGCAAGACCCCGCCCTGAAGGGGGCGGGGTCGAGATGAAGGCAAGGGCCCGTCTTCGAGGGCCCGTCTTGGCGCCCTCGCACCGAGGCCGGTTTAGCCCTCGATGATGTAGACGATCTCATGGGTCTCAGGCTGAACGATCACGTAGCGGCCCTTGACCAGGATGAACTGATAGCCGCGCCACTGCGGGTAGATCGTCACGACCCGCTCCGGCACCGGGTAGAAGTGGACGTCAGCCGGAACGCGGGTGCCGACCGCCACATTGAAGTTCACGTTGGTGGCTTCGGTCACGTGCTCCGACTTGATCGCGGTCGTGATCTGGGTGCGCTTCTCGGCCGGCGGAGCCGCGGTGGCCGACGTTGCCGCGTTGCCGGTCGTCGTCTGCGTGCGGCTCGTGTCGTTGGTCTGCGCGCGGTTGGGGTCGGCCGGGCTCTTGGTCTGAGCGTTCTGGTTGGTCGTGGCACCGGCACCGCTCTTGTCGCGGCTCTCGGCGTTCATCTTGCCGCTCTTGTCACGCTCCTCGGCTTTCATGTTGCCGCTCTTGTCGCGACCCTCGGCCTTCATGTCCTTCGAGCCTTCCTTGGAGCCCTTGGTCGCCTCGTTCTCCGAGCTCATGCCCTTCGACTTTTGGGTGCTGTCCTGTGCACCCTTGGTGGCCGTGCCGGACTTCTCGGACTCAGCTCCCTTGGTGCTCGACTCACCGGTGGTCGAATGCTCGGAACCCTTCATGCCGCTCTTGTCATGCTGCATGGTGCCCGATGACGCGCCGCCGGACGGTGAAGACTGCTGCGTGGTCGCACCACCACCGGCTCCGGTTTCCTTGTTGGCGCCGCCGGCGCCCTGTGCGTTCGCGAAACCGGTGCCGGCGATCAAAGCGGCTGCGGCGACCGAAATCAGAAAGCGGTTAGACATCGTAATTCCTCCTCGTTTTTCAGCATTGCCCGCGCCGACAACGGGAGAGCATGTGCGATGTTCCTGTTGATTTGCGGTTCCTTGCGGTTTGTTCTTCAGGTGAATGCGCGATGAACGCGCGAGATGAATGCGCGGCTGCTTCAACTGCAGGCCCAGTAGAACTCCATGCTCGCAAGATCGAGCTGGCCGTTGCCGCCGCCGAAATTGAAGCCGCCGAAATAGTCTTCGATCTCGAGAGCAGGTCGCGCTGTATTTTCAGCTTCGCGCGACTTGCGTCGTTGGGGACGGCCCTTGCTTGCGGCCCGCGCGGAATCGGTTCGGTGACGGCAATAAAAAAATCCGGCTGCCTGGCAGCCGGATTTTTCTGAATGAGCGCTATCCTTGCGGCGATCAGCAGGTCGCTTTGCCGCAGCGGGCGATGCCGATCTTTTCCCTGAGGCCTTCGACGCCGACAGCGCCGATCACGATCTGCTTGCCGATGACGTAGCTCGGCGTGCCGTTCATGCCCATCGCTTCGGCAAGCTTGAAGTTCTCCTCGATGGTGGCCTTCACTTCGGGGCTCGCCATATCCTTCTCGAGTTTCGCCATGTCGAGACCGACCTCCTTGGCGACCGCCAGCGCGCGCGCCTTGTCGGCGGCGCCGCGACCACCGAGCAGCTTCTGGTGGAAGTCGAGATATTTCTTGCCGGTGGGATCCTGCATGCGCACGGCGACCGCGACCTGCGCCGCTTCGACCGAGCCCTGGCTCAGCACCGGAAACTCCTTCAGCACGACCTTCAGCTTCGGATCGCTCTTCATGATGGTCAGCATGTCGTCCATCGCGCGCTTGCAGTAGCCGCAATTGTAGTCGAAGAACTCGACGAAGGTGACGTCGCCGTCCTTGTTGCCGAGCACGACCTGGCGCGGCGAGTTGAAGATCGTGTCGGCGTTCTTGGCGACGCTCTGCTCATGCTTCTCGGCTTCGGCGGCGGCCTGCCGCTTGCTCAGCTCGTTCATCGCCTCCTCGAGCACCTCCGGGTGCGCGATCAGATAGTTGCGCACGATGGTCTCGATGTCGCCGCGCTGGGTGTCGGTGAAGCTCTGCGCGGAGGCCGGAAGCGGCGCGGCGCAAACGCCGAGCGCGAGCAGGGCAGGGGCAAGAAAACGAAGCGCTGGCATGACAAAATCCTTGTTCGCGGTGGCCCAAAATACGGCGGGGCCGTGAGCCGGTTTCGGTGATCGTTGTATGGAACTACGGTTTATTTCTAGTTGTTTTTCTGACCCGGCATGGGCTTGGCGCTCACAATGTCGTCAGCTTTGACCCAGCCGGGCGTGCCGATCGCGAATCGCGTCTTGGCGCGTGACGCAAGGTCGCGGGCGGTCTTGGTGTCGCCGCGGAGATAAGCGGCCTGCGCCGAGGCGAGGTCGGCCTGGGCATAGTCGCCCTTGCGGCCATAGGCCATCGCGAGCTGGGTATAGCCGAGCGGCGCCTCGGGCTCGCGCGCCACCGCGGCGCGCAGCATGTTGATCGCTTCGTCGGTATAGGCCTTGTTGTCGGAGGCGACCAGCGCCTGGCCGAGCAGCATCTCGATCAAGGGCGAATTGCTGGAGAGCTGCACCGCGCGGCGCAGCGGCGCGATGGCTTCGGCCGGCCGGCCGCCGTCGAGCAGCGCCTGGCCGCGCAATTCATGGAAATAGGGATTGTTGGGCTGCACCTGGATCAAGCCGTCGATCTGCGCGATCGCCGAGCGCAGATCGCCGTGCAGATAGGTCGTGATCGCGCGTGCGTAGCGCGCCGGCAGACTGGTGTTGGACAGCGGATAGCGGCGGTAGACCGTGTCCTGCCGCTCCATGAAGCCCGAGATCTTGGCGCGCATCATGTCGTGGCGCAGCTGCAGCGCCGGATCGTCCTTCTTGTCCCAATAGGGGCTGGAGCGCGCCAGTTCCTGCAGCGCGGAGACGCGATCGACCGGCATCGGGTGCGACTGCAGATAGGGGTCGGCCCCGCGCGAGGCGAACAGGCTCTCGTCGGTGAAGCGCTTGAACGTCTCGTACATGCCCTTGGCAGACTGTCCGGTCGCGTTCAGGAACTTGACGCCGGCACGGTCGGCGTTCTCTTCCTGCTGGCGCTGATAAGACAATAGCGTGCGCTGAATGACCGCTTGCGGCGCCGAGATCGCCGCGGCGCCTGCGCTGGAGAGACCGTTGCCGCCACCGCGGCCGCCCGCACCCGCGGCAAGCGCGCCGGCGCCGAGCAGCATCGCGATGATCATCTGGGTCTGGGCCGTGGCGAGCTGCTCGCGCAGCTTGGACAGGTGACCGCCGGCCAGATGCCCGGTCTCGTGCGCGAGCACGCCGATGATCTGGTTCGGCGTCTCCGACTGCAGGATCGCGCCCCAATTGACGAAGATGCGGCGGCCGTCCGCGACGAACGCGTTGAACGAGCCGTCGTTGATGATCACCATCTGGATGTTCTGCTTCTCCAAACCTGCGACGCGCAGGATCGGACGGGTGTATTCGCGCAGCAACTGCTCGGTCTCGGTGTCGCGCAGCACCGGCGGCCCCTTTTGCTGGGCTCGCGCAGGGACGACGGGCCCGATCGCGAGCGTAACCGCAGTCATGAGCGCGGTCAGCTTGAAGGTCCTGGTGCGGAGCGAGAGGCGGAACAGCATGGGCGATCTATCGGCGATGACTGGCCGCGCCGGCACAAGTCCGGGTTTCGGGCCCGACCGGATCAGGCGCGTGGCGCAATCTGTTGTTTTTGCAGTTCTTCTTCACGCGAACCGGGTATTCACTTGGCCTGAAAGCGTTATAAGGAGCCACCGAATGCGGCCAGTCTGGGGCGGCAGCCGGTAACGGGAACCCGAATTCGGCAGCGGCCGTGCAATAGCAGAAATCCATGCGTGAAGCGACACCGAGAGACCGTGTAAGCAGCCTGTTGACAGCGTCCGGACGGAGCGATGTTCCCCCGTTCATGGTGATGGACGTCATGGCGGCGGCAGCCCGAATCGAGGCCGCCGGTGGTCGTGTCATCCATATGGAGGTCGGCCAGCCCGCGGCAGGCGCGCCGAAGCCGGCGATCGCGGCCGCGCAGGCCGCGCTTGCGGACGGGCGGATCGACTACACCTCGGCGCTCGGCATTCCCTCGCTGCGCGCGCGCATCGCCCAGCACTACAGCGACACGTATGGTTGCGCGGTCGACGCGGAGCGCATCATCGTCACGACCGGTTCGTCCGGCGGCTTCATCCTGGCTTTCCTGTCGATGTTCGAGCCCGGCGATCGCGTCGCCGTGACCGTGCCGGGCTATCCACCGTACCGGCATATCCTCACCGCGCTCGGCTGCGAGCCGGTGCTGATCGAAACCACGAACGAGACGCGCCACGCGCTGACCGGCGAGGCGCTCATCGCCGCCCATCGCAAGGCGCCGCTGAAAGGCGTGCTGGTCGGCAGTCCCGCCAATCCGACGGGCACGATGATGTCCCGCGAAGCGCTCGCCGGCCTCATTGCGGCCGCGGAAGACGCTGGCATCCGCTTCATCTCGGATGAGATCTATCACGGGCTCGATTACGCGTTTCCAGCCGTGACGGCGGCGGCGCTGTCCGAGCACGCACTCGTGATCAACTCGTTCTCGAAGTATTTTTGCATGACGGGCTGGCGCGTCGGCTGGATGGTCGTGCCCGAGATCCTGGTGCGGCCGATCGAGCGGCTCCAACAGAACCTCTCGATCTCGGTGCCGTCGCTGTCGCAGATCGCGGCAGAGGCTGCCTTCGACGGCGCGGGAGATGGAGGAAATCAAGCACGGCTATCAGGAAAACCGGCGCATCCTGATCGAAGGCCTGCCGAAGGCTGGCCTGACCAAATTCCTCCCCGCAGACGGCGCGTTCTACCTGTATGCCGACGTCTCCGACTTCACCGCCGACAGCTTCGCCTTCGCCAGCGAGATGCTCGAGAAGGCGCATGTCGCGGCGACCCCCGGCGTCGATTTCGATCCGATCCACGGCCGCGCCTTCATCCGTTTTTCATATGCACGCTCGGCCCCGGAGATGCAGGAAGCAGTTGCACGGATCGCGCATTGGCTTAAATAGCCCGCGAACTCCAGGAGCCTTCAAACTCCAAGAGCCACCAAGAGCCTTCCGGCGTTCGCTTTGCCTTTCGGATCGGTTTCGCAGCGCAGTGCCGTGGTTTCGCCGGCACTGTGGCGGACCGATCATCGCGGATAAGCGGCAGGGCCCACACAGTTCCATTTGACTTGAACCGCCAAGTTGATCTTGGCTGTTTCCGCCATTTCTGAGGGGGAGTGACACATGGCAACGGCAACCGTTGTCACGGCTGCGCCGGCGAGCGCCGGCAGCAAGCCGTGGTACAAAGTCCTCTACGTCCAGGTGCTGATCGCCATCGTGCTCGGCGCCATCGTCGGCTGGCTGTGGCCTCAGTTCGCCACCAACGAATGGATCAAGGCGCTCGGCGACGGCTTCATCAAGCTGATCAAGATGGTGATCGCTCCGATCATCTTCTGCACCGTGGTCTCCGGCATCGCCCATATCCAGGACGCCAAGAAGGTCGGACGCATCGGCGTCAAGGCGCTGGTCTATTTCGAGGTCGTCTCGACCTTCGCGCTGGTGATCGGTCTCATCGTCGGCAATCTCGTCAAGCCGGGCTCCGGCTTCGGCAATGCGGCGGCGAACGCGCAGGCGGTCGCCGGCTATGCCAAGCAGGCGGAGGCGCAGAAGTCCGTCGACTTCGTGCTGCACATCATTCCCGACACCGTGGTCGGCGCCTTCGCGCAAGGCGAAATTCTGCAGGTGCTGCTGTTCGCGGTGCTGTTCGGCTTTGCTTTGATGAGCCTCGGCGAGCGCGGCCATACGATTCGCAGCTTCATCGACGATGCCGCGCACGCGGTGTTCGGTGTCATCTCGATCGTGATGCGCGCGGCGCCGATCGGTGCGTTCGGTGCGATGGCCTATACGATCGGCAAATTCGGTACCGGTGCCATCCTCAACCTGATGGGTCTGATCGCGACGTTCTATGTCACCGCGGCGCTGTTCGTGTTCGTGGTGCTCGGCATCATCGCGCGCCTTGCCGGGTTCTCGATCTTCAAGTTCCTGGCCTACATCAAGGACGAGCTGCTGATCGTGCTCGGCACCTCGTCCTCGGAGAGCGCGCTGCCGTCCTTGATGGAGAAGCTGGAACGTCTCGGCTGCTCAAAATCGGTGGTCGGCCTCGTGGTGCCCACGGGTTACTCGTTCAATCTCGACGGCACCAACATCTACATGACGTTGGCGACCCTGTTCATCGCGCAGGCGCTCGGCGTCGATCTTTCCTTCGGCCAGCAGCTCACGATCCTGGTCGTGGCGATGCTGACCTCGAAGGGCGCCTCCGGCATCACCGGCGCGGGCTTCATCACGCTGGCGGCGACGCTCGCCGTGGTCGATCCACGCCTCGTGCCTGGCATGGCGATCGTGCTCGGCATCGACAAGTTCATGAGCGAGTGCCGCGCGCTGACCAATCTGTGCGGCAACGGTGTCGCCTGCGTGATCGTGGCCTGGTGGGAAGGCGAGCTCGACCGCGACAAGCTCAACGCCAACCTCGCCAAGCAGATCGATCCGACCGACATGGAGACCGCGATCACGACGGACTAAAGATCCTTGTTTTGACGCGTTTTCTTCACGCGAACCGGAGTCCACTTCGCTCGAAAACGCTTTGTCGACGTCAGAACCGGTCCAGTCGATACGGCGAGGTGTCCACCGCGGATGCCTCGCCGTTCATCGTTTCGGCCAGCACGCGCGCGGTCGCCGGGCCGAGCGTGAAGCCCTGATGGCCGTGACCGAAATTCACCCATAGCCCACGATGGCGCGGCACGGGCCCGAGCACCGGCAGCATGTCGGTCGTGCAGGGGCGGGTGCCGAACCAAGGCTCGGGCTCGACGCGGCTGCCGATCTCGATCAGTTCGCGCGCGGCCGCTTCGGCGTAGCCGAGCTGGATCGGCGTCGCCGGTGCGTCGGGACTGGTCAGCTCCGCTCCCGTCGTGATGCGAATGCCCTTGGCCATCGGACCCATGGCATAGCCGCCGGTCTTGTCGATCAGCGGCAGGTCGAGCGACGCGCCGCCGCTGTAATGCATATGGTAGCCGCGCTTGCGCACCAGCGGGATGCGATAGCCGAATTTGCGCAGCAATTGCGGTGACCACGGCCCGAGCGTGACCACGACGTGGGCGGCATCGATCCGGCCGCCACTGGTGTCGACCGACCAGCCGGACGTCGTCTGCGTCAGCGTCTGGGCATCGCCGCGCAGCAACGTGCCGCCGAGACGCTCGAACAGTCCGGCATAGGCGGAAACAAGCCCGCCGGGGTCCGACACGGTCCAGGGCCCAAGCCAGTGAATGGCGCCGGGCAGGTCGTCACGCAGCAACGGCTCCGCCTTGGCGAGCTCGCGGCCGTCAAGCACGCGAAACGTCACGCCGAAGTCGCGCTGGTTCTCCTCGGCGATTGCAATGGCCTGTTCGAGCGCGGCCGGGTCGCGATGCAGCAGGCGATAGCCGGCGCGGCGGATCAGATTATCGGCATGGGCATCGCGGATCAGCGTGTCGTGCTCCGCGGTGGCGTAGGCGATCAGGCGCGCCCATGCGATGGTGGCTTCACGGTGCCGCTCGGGCGTCGAGTTCCACCAATAGCGCAGCAGCGGGCCGGCGTGCTGCGGCAGCGACGCCAGACGGTAGCGCACGTCGTTGGTGCGCCCCATCGCGATCCGGGCGAGGATGGCGGGGTCGCGCGGCATGGGATAGGGGCGCACCGCTTCCGCCTGGATCATCCCGGCATTGCCGTAGCTGGTCTCGCGGCCCGGCTCCCTGCGGTCGACGAGCGTGACGGACCAACCGCGCTGCTGCAGGTGCAGCGCCGCGCTCACACCGACCATGCCGCCGCCGAGAACTATCGCGCTTTGCATTGGGATCCGTCTCCGTCAGGCTCCGTTACGCCGGCGTCTGACGAACGGATTGCCTGTTCAATAAAAACGCCCGGCGTGAGCCGGGCGTTCTGACTTGCAGGTGGTGCTAATTGCCGCCGCCGAAGCGGCGCGACCACCAGCCCTTGCGGGCCGGAGCCTCGGCCGCAGCGGCCGGTGCCGGTTCTGGAGCAGCCGCGGCCGGCTCAGGGGCAGCTTCCTCCGCCGGGCTTTGAACCAGCGCCGCTGATGCCTCGGGCTGTGGGCTCGATGCGAAGTTGACCTTTTCGCGCACCGTCGAACGGCGGCGCTGCGCGCGGTCACCTTCGGCAGTGTCCTCGGCGGCAGACGCCGCGGCGGTTTCGGGCTCGGGTGCCGCGACCGGCTCAACAGGTGCGACCTCGGTCGGCTGCCACTCCGGCGGCTCGGCGACCAGTTCGGGCTGCGCCAGCGAGGGAGCCGGCTCCGCATCATGGCTATCGAAATCGGCGACTGCGTCGGAGGCCTCCGACGTCGCCGCCGGGCTCAACTCATCGGAGATCGATCCGGCGAGGCCGTCATCCGGTCCGCCACTGCCGCGCCGGCGGCGGCCGCCACGGCGCCCGCGGCGCCGCGGGCGGCGATCGCCATTGCCGGCCTGGTCGTCGCGGGCAGCGGTCTGCTGCTCGTCGCCTTCGTCCTCATCACCTTCGGCATCGGCGGCGGCAACCGCCTCGGTGCCTTCTGGCAGGACATGCATGAGATCGCCGTCCTCGCGCGGCTGCTGGGCGCCTTCACGCGCCTCGCTGCCGCCACCGCGGCCGCGGCGCCGGCGGCGCCGCTTGCGACGCTGACCGTCGCCTTCGCCCTCGGCGGAGCCCGATTCATCACCGGCCGCCCGCTCGTCGGCGAGACCCTCGGTCTCGTCGGTCTCGATCTCGGCCTCGTATTCGAACAGTTCTTCCTCGTCATCGGCCTCTTCGGCCTGAGCCGGAGCCGCAGCAGTCTGCGCAACGAGCAGCGCCTTGGCCGCTTCGAGCGTATGCACCTGCTCGCCGCGGTCGATCATGTAGGACTGCTGGCCGTGCACTGTGGCGTCCGCGACGATCGACAGCGAAACCCGGAAGGAGTCTTCGAGGTCGCGCAGATGGCCACGCTTGTGGTTCAGCACGTAGAGCGCGACGTCGGTGCGGGTGCGGACCACGAGATTGTGGGTCGCGCCCTTCATCAGGATCTCTTCGAGGCCGCGCAGCAGCTGCAGCGCCACCGAAGACACCGAGCGGACGTGGCCGGTGCCGCCGCAATGCGGGCACGGATCGGTCGAGCTCTCCAGCACGCTGGCGCGGATGCGCTGGCGGGACATTTCGAGCAGGCCGAAATGCGAGATGCGGCCGACCTGGATGCGCGCGCGATCCTGCCGGAGGCAATCGGACAGCTTGCGCTCGACCGCGCGGTTGTTGCGCTTCTCGTCCATGTCGATGAAGTCGATGACGATCAGGCCGGCGAGGTCGCGCAACCGGAGCTGGCGGGCGACCTCTTCGGCCGCTTCCAGATTGGTCTTGAGCGCGGTGTCCTCGATATGGTGCTCCCGCGTCGATCGTCCGGAGTTGACGTCGATCGAGACCAGCGCTTCGGTCTGGTTGATCACGATGTAGCCGCCGGAGCGCAGTTGCACGGTCGGCGAGAACATCGCGTCCAGCTGGCTCTCGACGCCCATGCGCGAGAACAGCGGCTGGCCGTCGCGATACTGCTTCACCGCGCCGACATTGGCGGGCATCAGCATCTTCATGAAATCGCGGGCTTCGCGGTAGCCGGATTCGCCGGCGACCTGAATCTCGTCGATCTCCTTGTTGTAGAGGTCGCGCAGCGAGCGCTTGATCAGCGAGCCTTCCTCGTAGACGAGGGTCGGGGCCTGCGACTTCAGCGTGAGGTCGCGTACCGTTTCCCACATCCGGATCAGATATTCGAAGTCGCGCTTGATCTCGGGCTTGGTGCGGGAAGCGCCTGCCGTGCGCAGGATGATGCCCATGCCCTCGGGCACGTCGAGATCCTGCACCACTTCCTTCAGGCGCGAACGATCCTGCGCGCTGGTGATCTTGCGGCTGATGCCGCCGCCGCGCGCGGTGTTGGGCATCAGCACGGCATAGCGGCCGGCGAGCGAGAGGTAGGTCGTCAGCGCCGCGCCCTTGTTGCCGCGCTCTTCCTTGACCACCTGCACCAGCATCACCTGGCGCCGCTTGATGACTTCCTGGATCTTGTACTGACGGCGCGGACGGAAGGTGCGCTCCGGCACTTCCTCCAGCACATCGTCGCCGCCGACGGATTCGACGACTTCCTCTTCGGCTTCCTCGCCGTCCTCCTCGTCCTCGTCTTCGCCGGCCTCGTCGCCCGGCCCGGTCTCGGGCGCGACCACCTCGGCGAGCGCGCCATATTCGGCGACCGCGTGCTCATCGGCGGCATGAACCTCGTCGGAAGCCACGTGCGGCGCGTCGTCGGCATGCGCGGCGTTTTCCTCGATCTGCTCCTCATGGGCGCGCTCAGGCTCATGATTGACCTCGACCGTGTCGATGGTCTCGGGCGCGGCCGACGCGGCGGAGGCTTCGACCACAGCAACGACGGGGTCGGACGGGGCGTCGGCAACCGCCGCCTCGCTCACCTCGGGGGCGTGGTCGTGATCATGTGCATGATCGTGGTCGTGATGGTCGTCGTGACCATGATCGTGGTGGCCATGATCGTCGTGGTCATGATCATGCTGATGCTCATGGTCCTCGTGATGCGCATGATCATGCGCCTCATGTTCGTGGCCTTCCTGGGCGACCACGCCGTGATCGTGGTGCCCAGCATCATGTTCATGATGCTCGGCATCGACGGGATGTTCGTGGGCCTCGATGGTGGGCAGCGCCTGCGTGTCGTTCGCGCCCTCGATCACCTCGCTCTGGACGCGCTCGCCATGACCGCGGCGGCGGGCGTTGCGGTGGCGCGAACGGCGGCGGCCGTGCGAGCGGTTCTCGCTCTCTTCCTCGGCCTCGCGATGGGCCTGTTCCTCGGCCTCGATCAGCGCCTGCCGGTCGGCGACCGGGATCTGATAATAGTCGGGATGGATTTCGCTGAAGGCGAGGAAGCCGTGGCGATTGCCGCCATATTCGACGAAGGCGGCCTGGAGCGAGGGTTCGACCCGTGTGACCTTGGCGAGGTAGATATTCCCGCGCAGTTGCTTGCGTTGCGCGGTTTCGAAATCAAACTCTTCGACGCGATTGCCGCGGACCACGACGACCCGGGTCTCTTCCGGGTGGGTGGCATCGATCAACATCTTGTTGGGCATGTCTTAACTCTTGGCGGCGGCGGACGCGATAAACCATGGGCGCGTATCGCGCCGCCGGGTGACGCGACGGTCCACCTGATTCGGGGGTGAGGGGAAGGCCGAAACGCATCTCGCGGCGCAGCGCCGGACGGGAACTCACCGGGATGATGCGACGGGCGAAGTTTTCACCTCGCGTCAGCGCGATCATTCGGGGGATCCTGGTCGGCAATACAGTCTGGCGCATTAAGCGTCGGCCCGTCTAAACATGTTGGCGGCGAAAAATACCGCCGTATCTTTTGCTGAAAGCCCCGCCTGGCGCCGAAGCGCCCGCCGGCCATCGCATATCGAGGCCCCAAGGGACCGGATAATCGGTTATGCCGTGTCTCAAACCGTCCCTCTGGCGAGGGAGTGTGCCTGGGACCGGACGCCGCTCGGGCTTGAATCCGCCACTCCGTGTCAGCCGCGCGCGGCGCTGGCTGGGGAGGGACCGGAAAAACACGGCGGGATCTTCGATCAGGAAGGTTCCACCGCTGCACCGGGAGGCTGAACGCGACACAACCGGGAGTACTAGCCGTCAGCACCTCGTACATACGTGGATTGACCGCCGCGTGCAAGGGAAGCGTCACGCCGCCGCAACACTCGGTTCTTTTCGCCGGAGCGTCATTAGGGAGCGATTAACCGTGTGGTTCTAATGCGGTAAGAAGCAGCTGGGAGGCTACGAATTGGGTGGCGAACCGCGCAAAACACCTTGTTTTTCTGGGATGCGGGCTGTTGTGCGCCGCAACATGGGTGTTTGCCATTGCCGGCGCCCCGAGCGCCGCCGAGGGACCGCAGAACGGCCAGCCTGCGCCGGCCGCGAGCGCCCCGAATTTCCCTGTCGCATCCGGCGCCAGGCTCGCCGGCGACGCCAAGCAGACCCGATTCATCCTCGACCTCGACCGCAAGATCGAATTTCGCGCCTTCCCGCTGGCCGACCCCTACCGCGTCGTGGTCGATATCCCGCAGGTCGATTTTCAGCTCGCGGCCGGCACCGGCTCGGCGGGGCGGGGCCTGGTCAAGGCTTTCCGCTACGGGCTGGTCATGCCCGGCGGCTCGCGAATCGTGTTCGACCTGACAGGACCGGCGAAGATCGCCAATTCCTACGTGGTCGAAGCCGCCAACGGCCAGCCGCCGCGGCTGGTGCTGGACTTCGAGGAGGTCGACCGCACCAGCTTCGTGCAGTCGCTGGCGCCCGCGAGCCGGCCCGAATCGAAACCGGCGATTTCCGAATCCACCACGGCGACCATTCCGGCCGTTACGTCTGCGGCGCTGCCGCCGGTTGCGGTCACTGACGCGCGCCCGCTGATCGTGATCGATCCGGGTCACGGCGGCATCGACAACGGCACGCAATCCGGCGACCAGACCGAGAAGAACCTGGTGCTGGGCTTTGGCCTTGCCCTGCGCGACCGGATCGAGAAGTCGGGCAAGTATCGGGTGGTCATGACGCGGTCCGACGACACTTTCATCCCGCTCAACGATCGGGTGAAGATTGCGCGCTCCCAGTCCGCGGCACTGTTCGTCTCGATCCATGCCGACGCCCTGCCGCGCCGCGAGGGCGATGCCCAGGGCGCCACGATCTACACGGTGTCGGACAAGGCCTCCGATGCCGAGGCGGAACGGCTGGCGGAGGCGGAAAACAAGGCCGACGCCATCGCCGGCGTGAACCTGACCGACGAGCCGACCGAGGTCGCCGACATTCTGATCGACCTCGCGCAGCGTGAAACCAAGACGTTCTCCAATCGCTTCGCCCGTCTTCTGATGGACGAGATGAAGGCGACGGTGCGGATGCACAAGCATCCCCTGAAGTCCGCCGGCTTCCGGGTGCTGAAGGCGCCCGATGTGCCCTCCGTGCTGGTCGAGATCGGTTATGTCTCCAACAAGGGGGATCTCGAGCACCTGGTCTCCGAGGGGTGGCGGAACAAGGCGGTCGGCTCGATGGTGCAGGCGATCGACACGTTCTTCGCCAAACGGCTGGCAACTGCCGGGTCGGCAAAGTGAAATCGGCTCGCTGAAAAGCCGGGGCCGTTGCGCCGAAGCCCTAGTTTGGCCACAGCCGCGACGGTATAGACAATGGACCGCAGGTCCGCAGAATCGACCATATTGTCCGGCGGCTCTTGTATACTCGCGTGCGCAAGGTGGCTCGCTGGGCCAAAGCTTCGTTGTGTGAGGCTTTCGCACTTTTGGACAGGCGCTTCTGACGACTGAGCGCCGGAGGGTAGGAACGGAACGTCGATAATGCGCTTGCTGGTGCGGTTCATGGGCTTCCTGTTCGCCGCGGGAACGGTGGTGTTCCTTGTCGGCGTCGGGGCCGTGGCAGGCCTGATCTGGCATTTCTCCAAGGACTTGCCGGACTACTCTCAGCTTCAGGATTACGAGCCGCCGGTAATGACCCGCGTGCATGCCGCCGACGGCGCGCTGCTCGGCGAATACTCCAAGGAGCGCCGGCTCTATCTGCCGATCCAGGCGGTGCCGAAACTCGTGATCAACGCGTTCCTGGCCGCGGAAGACAAGAATTTCTACGAGCACGGCGGCATCGACTACACCGGCATGGCGCGCGCCGGATTGCTTTATCTGCAGAACTACGGCTCCAACCGCCGCCCGCAGGGTGCGTCCACCATCACCCAGCAGGTCGCCAAGAACTTCCTGCTGACCAACGAGGTCTCCTTCGCCCGCAAGATCAAGGAAGCCTTGCTGGCGATGCGCATCGAGCGCGCCTATTCCAAGGACCGCATCCTCGAGCTCTATCTGAACGAAATCTATCTGGGCCTCGGCGCCTACGGCATCGCGGCCGCCTCGCTGGTCTATTTCGACAAGTCGGTGAACGAGCTGACGGTGGCCGAAGCGTCCTATCTGGCGGCGCTGCCGAAGATGCCGGCGACGCTGCATCCGGTCCGCAACCGCGACCGCGCCATCGAGCGCCGCAATTATGTGATCGACCGTCTGCTGGAGAACGGCTGGATCAAGCAGGCCGACGCCGACAAGGCGCGCAAGGAGCCGCTGGCCGTCACCAGCCGGTCCAACGGCGCCCACACCTTCGCCGGCGAATATTTCGCCGAGGAAGTCCGCCGCGACATCTTCGAACGCTACGGCGAGAAGAAGCTGTATGAAGGCGGCCTGTCGGTTCGCACCACGCTCGATCCGAAGATCCAGGTCATGGCGCGCAAGGCCATGGTCGCCGGCCTCGTGAATTACGACGAGGCGCAGGGCTGGCGCGGGGCGCTGCACAAGCTCGACATTTCCGGTGACTGGGGCGTCAAGCTTGCCGACGTGAAGTCGCTGTCCGACATCTCGCCGTGGCGGATGGCTGTTGTGCTCGAGACCAGCGATCAGTCGGCACGGATCGGCTTCCAGCCGGGTCGCGAACTCGGCGGCGCGGTCAGCAAGGAACGGCAGACCGGCATCATCACGATGGACGGTGTGCGCTGGGCCAAGACCAAGGGCAAGGCGCCGACCGCGGTTTCGCAGGTGCTACAGCCGGGTGACGTGATCTACGCTGATCCGCTGGTGACGAAGGACGGCAACGCGGTCGAAGGCCAGTATCGCCTGCGGCAATTGCCTGAAGTCTCCGGCGCCATGGTGGTGATGGATCCCTGGACGGGCCGCGTGCTCGCGATGGTGGGCGGCTTCTCGTTCGACCAGAGCCAGTTCAATCGCGCCACGCAGGCCTATCGGCAGCCGGGTTCGTCGTTCAAGCCGATCGTCTACTCGGCCGCGCTCGACAACGGCTATACGCCCTCGACCGTCGTGCTCGATGCGCCGATCGAAATCGATCAGGGCCAGGGCGCCGGCGTGTGGCGGCCTGAAAACTATTCGACCGGCAAGTATTACGGCCCGACCACGCTGCGCAACGCGCTGCAGCGCTCGCTCAACACCGTCACGGTGCGGCTCGCACAGGACATCGGCATGCCGCTGGTCGGCGAATACGCCAAGCGCTTCGGCGTCTATGACGAATTGCCGAACTATCTGTCGTATGCGCTCGGTGCCGGCGAAACGACCGTGATGCGCATGGTCACGGCCTATTCGATGTTCGCCAATGGCGGCCGCCGGGTGAAGCCGACGCTGATCGATCGCATCCAGGATCGCTACGGCCACACCATCTTCAAGCACGACACCCGCGAATGCCGCGGCTGCGACGCGCCGGGCGGCTGGAAGAACCAGCCCGAGCCGCAGCTGATCGACCGCCGCGAGCAGGTGCTGGACTCCATGACCGCCTATCAGATCACCGAGCTGATGGAAGGCGTGGTGCAGGCCGGTACGGCCACGGTCATCAAGGACGTCGGCAAACCCGTCGCCGGCAAGACCGGCACCACCAACGAGGCCAAGGACGCCTGGTTCGTCGGCTTCTCGCCGGATATCGCCGTCGCCATCTACATGGGCTACGACAAGCCGCGCAATCTCGGCCGCGCCGCCACCGGCGGCCACGTCGCCGCGCCGATCGCGCGCGATTTCCTCAAGCTCGCGCTCGCCGACAAGCCGGCCGTTCCGTTCAAGGTGCCGGCGGGCATCAAGCTCGTGCGCGTCGTCGCCAAGACCGGCATGCGCGCAGGCCCCGGCGAGACCGGCGGAACCATCCTCGAAGCCTTCAAGCCGGGCACCGCGCCGCCGGACAATTATTCGGTCATCGGCGTTGCCGACGCCGACGGGCGCGGCCCGGCGCCTGGCCCGCAGCCGTCGCAGAATGGGGCCCAGCCCGATGGCGGCTTCTTCATGCGTCCGGGAACCGGGGGGCTTTACTAGAGCGTTTTCGAGCGAAGTGGACACCGGTTCGCGTCAAGAAAACGCGTCAAAACAACAACCTAGAGCCCCGTTTCGATCCAATCGGAACGGAAACAGCGCTGGCCTCCAGCACGGCCAAATCGCCGGGATATTGCGGCCAAGCCGATTGCGCTTTGCTGCGCCGGTCGCTACATCCCCCGGAACCTTTTTAGCCAACACCTGAAAGACCATGCGCGCCGAAATCGAACGGTTGGTAGAAGAGATCAAGCAGTCAGTCGGGCTGCTGAGGAGGCATCTTTGACGTCGAGAAATCGACGGCGCGCCTCGCTGAGCTGAACAAGCTCGCAGAAGATCCCAACCTCTGGAACGATCCCCAGAAAGCCCAGAAGCTGATGCAGGAGCGCACCTCGCTCGAGGATGCGCTCTCAGGAATCGGCAAGGTCGAGCAGGAGCTCGAAGACGACATCGGCATGATCGAGCTCGGCGAGGCCGAGGGCGATGACGGCGTCGTTGCCGAAGCCGAAGCTGCGCTGAAGAACCTCAAGAAGGAAGTGGCGCGACGCGAGCTCGAGGCGCTGCTGTCGGGCGAGGCCGACCGCTTCGATTCCTATCTCGAAGTCCATGCCGGCGCCGGCGGCACCGAGAGCCAGGACTGGGCGCAGATGCTGCTGCGCATGTACACGCGCTGGGCCGAAAACCACGGCTTCAAGGTCGAGTTCCTGGAAGAATCCGAGGGCGAAGAGGCCGGCATCAAATCCGCGACCATCCAGGTCTCCGGGCACAATGCCTATGGCTGGCTGAAGACGGAAGCCGGCGTGCATCGCCTGGTGCGCATCTCGCCGTTCGATTCCAACGCGCGGCGGCACACCTCGTTCTCGAGCGTGCAGGTCTTCCCCGTCATCGACGACAGCATCAAGATCGACATCAAGGAATCCGATGTCCGCGTCGACACCATGCGTTCAGGCGGCGCCGGCGGCCAGCACGTCAACAAGACCGAATCCGCAGTGCGCCTGACGCACATTCCGACCGGCGTTGCCGTGGTCTGCCAGGCCGGACGCTCCCAGCACAAGAACCGGGCGCAGGCCTGGGACATGCTGCGCGCGCGGCTCTACGAGATGGAGCTGAAGAAGCGCGAGGAGAAGGCCGCCGCCGATCAGGCGGCCAAGACCGACATCGGCTGGGGCCACCAGATCCGCTCCTACGTGCTGCAGCCCTACCAGATGGTGAAGGATCTGCGCACGGGCGTGCAGACCTCCGACACCGCGGGCGTGCTCGATGGCGAGCTCGACGAGTTCATGGCCGCGACGCTGGCGCAGCGCGCGTTCGGCACCGGGCCCGGCTCCATCGAGGACGTGGACTAGCCATGCCCCGTGTCGCCTTCATCGGATTGGGGCGGATGGGTCATGGCATGGCTGGCCGCTATCTCGATGCCGGCTTCACGGTGACGCTGTGGAATCGCAGCAAGGCCAAGGCGGAAGACCTGATCGCGCGCGGCGCGCATTGGGCGACCTCGCCGGAGGACGCGGCGATCGATGCCAACGCGGTCGTGACCATGGTCGCCGACGACGAGGCCTCGCGCGCGGTCTGGCTGACCAAGGACGGCGCTTCCGCCAACATGAAGGCCGGCACGCTCGCGATCGAATGCTCCACAGTCTCGTACCAGCACACGCTCGAGATGGCGCGCGAGCTCAACAGCCGCGGCCTGATCTACATCGATTGTCCGGTCACCGGCCTGCCGGAGGCGGCGGCCGCCGGCAAGCTGACGCTGCTGGTGGGGGCCGATCCGGCCGATCTGGAACGCGCGCAGCCTTATCTCGCGCCGATCGGCAGCACGATCCGGCATTTCGGCCCGGTCGGCACCGGCACCGTGTTCAAGCTGATCAACAACCTGATCGGCGCGGTGCAGATCGCAAGCCTCGCCGAGGGCGTCGCGATCGCCGAGCAGGCCGGCCTCGACATGCAACTGGTGGCCGAGGCGCTGGCGACCGGCGCGGTGGCAAGCCCGCAGGTGATCCGCCACTCCAAGCGGATGATCGACCGCAACTTTTCCGGCGCATCGTTCACCGCGGCGCTGCGCCACAAGGACGCCGATTACGCCGTGCGGCTCGCCGAGACCTTGCTGCCCGGCGTACCCGTTAGCCGCGCCGCGCTCGCCGCCTACGACAAGGCGAAGGCCCATGCGCCCGACGCCGACGAGGGCCAGATGATCGAGATCGTGTCGCGGCCGAAATAGGCGGGCCGCCATTCTCGGAAATCGGGTGGGAATATTCGCGGCGCTGCCCTAGTCACCTGTCCGACTGCAGGTGAGTGCCCGACATGCCTTCCGCCGACAACCGCATCGATCGCCGCGACTGGGGGCTGCTTATCCTGCTGTCGGTACTCTGGGGCGGCTCGTTCTTCTTCAACGGCGTGATCCTGCGCGAATTGCCGCCGCTGACCCTGGTGCTGCTGCGCGTCGCGCTCGGCACGATCATCCTGCTGCCGCTGCTGCGGGCCGCCGGAATCGAATTCCCGCGCGGCCTGTCCGGCTGGGTCCCGTTCGCCGCGATGGGGCTGTTCAACAATGTGCTGCCGTTCGCGCTGATCGTGTTCGGGCAGACCTATATTCCGAGCGGGCTGGCTTCGATCCTCAATGCGACGACGCCGCTGTTCGCGGTGGTCGTGATGGCGGCGGCCGGCGAGGAGCGGCTGCAGGCGCGCCGCGTCGTGGGCGTCCTGGTCGGGCTGATCGGGGTTGCGATCCTGCACGGCGACGCGCTCGGTTTCGACAGCCGGCAGGGCATCGGCATCCTGCTGTGCCTCGCTGGCGCCTTCAGCTACGGCATCGCGGCGCTGGTCGGGCGGCGGCTGCCGCAGCGCCTGCCGCCGCTGGGGACGGCGACGTTCCAGATGATCGCCTCGGCGATGCTGATGGCGCCCATCGCCGCCGTCGTCGAACGGCCGTGGCTGTTGCCGATGCCGCATCCGGCGACATGGCTTGCGGTGCTCGGCCTCGCCGGCCTGTCGACGGCGCTCGCCTACATCGTCTTCTTCCAGATCCTGCGGCGCTCCGGCGCGACCAACGTGATGCTGGTGACGCTGCTCATTCCCGTCACCGCGCTGCTGCTCGGATATCTCGTGCTCGGCGAGCCGATCGCGCTGCGCGAGGTGATCGGCGCGCTGGTGATCGCGAGCGCGCTGCTCTTGATCGACGGCCGCGTGCTGGCCTGGTTCAGCCGCGCGCCTGCTTCCACGCCGCATACCATCCGCTGAAGCGTCCGCTGTCGCGCTCGCCGCCGTGCCAGGCGGCATGGGCGGTGCCGTCATCCGCGACCAGCACCACGGCATCGAGCCCCTTGGAGCGGCGCAGCGTGTCCATCGCCTGCGCCGGCGTCTGCGCGATCGGACCTGCGACGTTGAACGAGGTGTTGACCGACATCTCGACGCCGACATGACGGCCGAGCGCCTTCAGATAAGCATGGGTGAGGGGATCGTCGGCCTCGCGCACGATCTGGATGCGGCCGGTGCCGTCGGCATGCACCACCGCCGGAATCTTCGCGCGCGCCTCGGGCTTCGAATGCGCCGTGAGCACCATGTAGTTATAGGCGTTGTAGTCGGCATCGGAGGCGCCGTCTTCGAGCTCGAAATAGTCGCGTGCGGCCTCTAGCGTCGCCATCGGTGCCAGTGGCCGGATCGCCTCGCGATACTTGACGCGCTCGTTGAGCCGCTCGCGCACCTCGGGATCGCAGGGATTGGCGAGGATCGAGCGATGGCCGAGCGCGCGCGGGCCGGTTTCAGCGGCGCCCTGATAGATCGCGATCACGCCGCCTTGCGCGACCATGGATGCCATCAGGTCGGCAACCGCGTCGCGCCCTTCTGACGTCGCCACATTGCCGATCTCGGTCGAGGCGATGTCGTCGGCTTGCAACGCCGCGGTGATGTCGGCGTTCGAGGGCGGCAGGCCGCAATAGAATGCGTGCGACAGCGGCGCGCCGCGCGGCGCGCCCGCCATATGCGCGAACAGCCAGGCGGCGCCGATCGGCACGCCGGGATCGCCGGGCACCGGCGGCACCCACATATGCAGTCGCGTCTTGCGCTGCTGCGCCCGCTCAAACCACGCCTCGTCGAAATGCTCGAGCAGACGCATGTTGCCGAGCGCGTTCAGCGCGACGCCTCCGGTCAGCACCAGGCGGTCGGTGCCGGTGGTGCGCAGGAGATGGTCGATGACGTGGATCATCGCGTCCTCGAACACCAGTTGCGTCGCGGCTGCCTTATCGACGCGGTCCTTGGTGTCGGGGCGGTGATTGATGTCCTCGACGCGCAACACGGCGTCGGGATTCCAGAGCTGGTCAGGGCGCAGCGGCGGACCGAGAATGTCAATCAGCGGCTGATGATAGGGATCGTCGGCGGGATCGGCGTACCAATTGGCCATCGCGCGATTGAGCTGCACGCTGCCATTGGGCCCGAGCTGCAGCACCGCCTTCAGGCGCGAATAATACGGATTGGTGGCGCGGTTCATGTCGCCCCAGGCGGCGGCGCCCATGTAGCGGCCCTCGCTGGAGAGCCAGGTCCAGCCGCCCTGGCTCGACGAGATCACGGTGTAGAAGGCGCCGAGCGAGTCGAACAGGCTCTCATTGCAATAGAGCTGCTTCATCTCGCCATTCTCGGCGACATAGAGCGAGATCGAGCCGACGTCGCCGGTGCCGTCGAGCACAGCGATCGCGACACGCTCGCGCGTATCGGCGAACGGCGAGGCCGTGAACGAGTACCAGGCGTGATTGTCGTGGTGCGGCATGCAGATCAGCGGCAATTGCTTGTCGAGCCCGTACATCCTGCCGAGCCGGCGCGACAGCCGCCGCACCTGATCCAGCTGGCGCAGATTGATTGCCGGAGCGATCGGGGCGCGCAGCAATTTGAGGCTGGCCGGCGCTTCCTCGAGCGAGGTGCGGATCAGCATCGCCAGCAGCGCCGGATAGTCCCATGTCGTGACGAAGGCGGCGATGTCGCCGACATCGCGGCCCATCCGCTGCAACACCTTGCGCATGTCGTCGAGTGCGTATTGCGGGAACTCGTTGGTGTGCTTGTTGCCGGAGAAGCGCTCTTCCTCGTTGTTGACGATCAGGCGCGGTCCGTCCTTCCGGGTGACCTCGACCAGCGCGACGCCGGTGTTGTGCGTGCCGGGGCAGGCGAGGCCTGCGATATAGACGGTCTCGCCGCGCTGCAGCTTCTCGCGGATCGAGGCGATCGTGCGCTGCGCGAACGCGCCATTGGCCTTGTGCAGGCCACGCTTCGCCAACGCAGACTCGCTGAGGCGGCGCGTGATCTCATAGCCCGCGGCCGCAAGATGCGGATGCCGCGGACCGGTACGGATGTCCGGCTTACGCAATCAGAACGCCTCGACTCGTGATCCCCAGATCGACCTTCAATCATAAATAGCGCCAGGCAACAATGCCGTTTCGCCCAACGGAAAAACCCAACGCTTGCCAGCACATGCGTCTCTTGCGAGACTTGCCGCCAAAACCAACGACAAAAATCGGGAGAAAACGATGCCGGCTCGTTTCGGATATATTGGCGCAATCGCGGCGTTCGCAAGTGCCGCACTGATCGCGACCTCGGCCACCGCGCAGAAGAAATACGATCCCGGCGCGAGTGATGGCGAAATCAAGATCGGCAACATCATGCCATACAGCGGCCCCGCGTCGTCCTATGGGGTGATCGGCAAGACCGAGGCCGCGTTCTTCAAGATGATCAACGAGCAGGGCGGCATCAACGGCCGCAAGATCAACTTCATCAGCTACGACGACGCCTATTCGCCGCCGAAAACGGTGGAGCAGGCGCGCAAGCTGGTCGAGAGCGACGGGGTGCTGCTGATCTTCCAGCCGCTCGGCACGCCGTCCAATTCGGCAATCATGAAATACATGAATGCCAAGAAGGTGCCGCAATTGTTCGTCGCCTCCGGAGGCACCAAGTTCGGCGACCCCAAGAACTTCCCCTGGACGATGGGCTTTCAGCCCAACTACCAGAGCGAGGGCCGCATCTACGCAAAGTACATTCGCGACAAATTCCCCGACAGTAAGATCGCGGTGTTCTGGCAGAATGACGATGCCGGCAAGGATCAGTTCAAGGGCCTGAAGGACGGGCTCGGCGACAAGGTCGGCATGATCATCGCCGACAAGTCGTACGAGGTCTCCGATCCCTCGATCGATTTGCAGATCGTCGCGCTGCACGATTCCGGCGCCGACATCTTCTTCTCCTGGGCGGCGCCGAAGGGATCGGCGCAGGCGATCCGGAAAGTGGGCGAGCTCGGCTGGAAGCCGAAATTCTTCCTCGCCAACACCGCGACCTCGGTCGCCTCGGTGCTGAAACCGGCCGGACTCGAGTTCTCCAAGGGCATCATCTCGACCGCCTATCTCAAAGACCCGACCGATCCGACCTGGGACAAGGATCCGGCGGTGCAAAACTGGCGCGCCTTCATGGACAAGTATTACCCCGACGGCGACAAGGCCAACGCCAACAACCTCTATGGCTATGTCCAGGCCGAGGCGATGATGCAGGTGCTGAAGCAGTGCGGCGACAACCTGACGCGCGAGAACGTGATGAAGCAGGCCGCGAGCCTGAAGAACTTCCACTCCGACCTGATGCTGCCGGGCGTCATGGTCAACACCTCCCCCGACGACTACTTCCCGATCGAGCAGATGCAGCTGATGCGCTTCAACGGCGAGGCATGGGAGCTGTTCGGCGACGTGATCACCGGCGAGGTCGGGCACGAAGCGTCGCGGTAGGCGGTCGGTTGTTAGAACGGCGTTGCCAGCGCCGCAAACACCGCCGTCGTCCCGGCGAAAGCCGGGATCCATACTCCGCGGCGGACGTTGCTGAAGGGGCTCGTCGTTTCAGCGACGCGCAATAACAAGAGCTTGGGGTAATGGGGTCCCGGCTTTCGCCGGGACGACACTGAACGTGTGGCGCGATCTGTGAGTCACACATCCGCATTTTCCGGCCGGCGGGCGCGGAGCGCCTTGCCGCCGGCGACGCCGACACCGATCACGTACATCCAGCCTTCGTGAAAATCGGACAGATGCGAATTGAGCAGCGAGCTTGTGATGTTCTGCACGACCACGGCGAGTCCGATCCAGCTCACGAGATCGCGGCCGGCGAACAGCCTGACGTGGCTGATCCACATCGCGTAGAGCAGCAGGATGCCGATCAGCCCCCACTGGACCCCGACATTAAGGGTCTGGTTGTGCGGGTTGTTGATCACCTCGGCCTCAAGGCCGGCTTGTCCGACGGCATCCTGCGTGAACATGTGCCTGATCGAACCGGTGCCGTGGCCGAGCCACGGCGCCTCGCCGATGAACTTCACGGACTTCCGCCAGTAGGTCAGGCGCTGCGCCGTGGAAGCGATGCCTGACGTATCGTGCGCCCGATACTCGATACTGACATCGGCGATGCGTTGGCGCAGGTATGGGGACGTGGTCCAGACCACGAGGCTGGTGACCGCGACGCCGGCGAACAGCAGCCGGGTGGCGCGCCGCGACAAATGCAACGAGGCGAACAGGATCAACAGCACCGGCATGTAGACCAACGCGGTCCGGGCCGAGACGACATAGAGCATGTTGAAGACGAACAGCAGCATCAGCGCGATGGCGCCGACTGCGATGCGCCATTGCCTGGCCCGCACCGCCGTCAATGCCGGCAGCGCCAGCGCGAACGCGCAGAGCGCGAACTCCTGGCTCTGGTCGAGGTAGTTCTTGACCGGCACGCCGTCGGAGGCGGTGTGCGCGAGCTTGAGCTGCGGCAGCGCCAGCACGATCCAGGACAGGATCATCAGCACCAAGGAGGACACCAGGAAGGCCAAGAACACCCAGAGCCCGCGCTGCGAGCGCTGGAAATAGCCGAGCAGGAACGGGAGCAGCAGCAGCTTGCTGAGCGGCTTGATGCCATGCAGCCGTTCTACCCAGCTCGTCTCCGACCACGCCACGCCGATCAGCGCGAGTGCGACCAGCGCGATCGGCAACGCAAAGGCCGGCTGCGCGAGGTCGAGCACGAACTGCCGCCAGTCGATGGTCGGGATCACGGCGACAAGCCACAGCAGCATGAAAACGGCGAGTGCCGTGGTCGTCCAGGGTAGCGACGCCGCGGCCAAGGCGATCAGGGTATCGGTGGCGCGGACATAGGGGACTGAGCCGGACCAGGTGCGGACGCGATCGCGCCATCGTGCTGGCGGTTCGATTGCGAGACCAATGGCGTCGGAATCGGTGCTCATGACCGGTCACACGCCGTGCGCGGTTGCACCGTTGAAGGTCGCCATCGCGGCGGTGAGCGCCGCGGCGGCGGCCGCGACGTCCGGGCCAGCCCGATGCGACAGCAGGTCGCGCGCCTGGGTGTGGTGGCCGAACCGCTCGGCGAGCTCGGCCCGCCGCGCGCGGATCCGGTCGCGCCATTGCTCCTGCTGCGCCAGCATGCGCCGCACCGAGGCGCAGATCGAGCCGGTCGAGAACGGATCGAAATAATCGGCAAGCTCGCCCGCGACCTCGCGGAACACGGCAATATCGGAGCACAGCACGGGGGTATTGGCCGCGAACGCCTCGATGATCGGGACGCCAAAGCCTTCGGCGAGGCTCGGCATGATCAGGCCGTGCGCGCCCGCGATCAGTGCCGCCTTCTCGTGCTCGTCGACATAGCCGGAGAAGCGGACGTTCTTCGGCAGGTTGCGCGCCTGGTTGGCGCCGCCGGCATAGCCGATCACGACGAGATCGGCCTCCGGCAGCTTGCGGAAGGCGCGGATGACGGCCGCGAGGTTCTTGCGGGGCTCGTTCGAGACGATGACGACGAAGCTCGGCCGTGCCGGGACGGCGGTTGGCACCGGCGCAAGCGGCGCTTCCGCGCCGTCGAAGCGGGTCCGCGGATAGACCACTCGCGTCGGAATATGCGCATATTGCGGGAGCAGGACGCGGAAGCGGTTCATGCTGTAGTTCGAGACGAAGGCGAGCTCGTCAGCCTGATTCACGCTGGTGAAAAGGCGCGACAGGAACAGGCGTGTTGCGATGTCATCCAGCTTGAGATCGGTGATCGGCAACAGGTCGTGCACGACGCAAATCACCTTTGCGCCCGGGCGGCGCTGGATCGCAACCCGGGTCGGGGTGTCGATGAGAATGACGTCATAGTCGCGCGCATCGACCCGCGGCGGCGGCAACCGGGTCAGGGCCGACGTGTCCTGATAGCTGTAGAAGCCGGGCTCGAGCAGGAAATCGCCGAACAACTCGAGATGGCGCAAATCGGTCGGAATGTATTCGAGGCCCTCGGTCCGGTTCTCGATCAGCTTGACGCTGGTCGGCAGCAGATGAATTGAGCGCAGGAAGGCGATGATGAATTCGAGCGAGGTCGCCGCGTTGAGCTTGTGCTTGAACCAGTCGACGGTGCGGCGCAGGCCGCCGCGCATGATCGGCGAGTTCATGTCGGTTTCATCGAGGTAACGATAGAGCGCGAGCAGCTCGATCAGCCGTGAGTTCCTCGGGCAGCAGGCGCGTCCGCTGCTGCCTGCGGCGCAGCTTCCGGTACCGGCGCGTGGTCTCCACGACGAGGGTCAGGGCATGGCCGTCGCCGGCCAGCGAGCGGATCAATTCACGGGTGAAATGGAAGATGCCGCGCTTGTGGTTGGGCTCGCCAAGCGCCTCGCTGACGACCAGGATCTTTGTCATGCGCTGATTTCTCCGAGCTCGAGGTGATGCGGGACGGGCGCATCCAGCGCGACGGTGCTGGCGATGCGGCCGTGATCGAGATTGATGATGCTGTTGCAGGTCCGGCGTAGCAGGGCGTGGTCGTGCGAGGCGATGATCACGATCGCCGCGGTTTCGACCATCTTGCGCAGCCGCTGCTCGGCCTTGGCCGAGAAATTCTCGTCGACCACGCTGAGCCACTCGTCGAGCAGCAGGATGTCGGCGGGAAACGCCGTCGCGGTCGCGAACAGCACGCGCATCAGCATGCCCGACGAGAACATGCGCAGCGGCAGCCGCCGCATGCGCTCCTCCAGTTCCGTGAACGCCCAGATCTCGTCCAGGACCGCCGGCGTCGGCTTGCGTCCAGAGATCCGCAGCAGCAGGCTGATATTGTCGGCGGCGACGAAATCGAGATTGACGCCGGCGCCGAGGCCGAGCAGCGGCACGATGTTGCCGGAGATCTCGACGCGGCCGCTGGTCGCCGGGAACACGCCGGCGATCAGCCGCAGCAGAGTGGACTTGCCGGAGCCGTTCGGGCCGGCGAGGCCGATGCGTGCGCCGGCTTTCGCCTCGATCGAGATGTCATCGACCGCGCGGATGGTCCGCATCTCGCTGGTCTGGCGGAACAGGCGGCCGAGCAGGCGGCGCTTCAGCGAGAAGTCGTAGGCGCCGTACAGCGGATAATCGAGGCAGACGTCGTGGAGGTGGATGCTTGCCATTCCCTAGATCCAGAATGCCGCTTTGCGCAGATGGGTCATGGTGACGATCGCGGCGACCGCGAGCGCGGCGAGGCAGGCCAGCACGTAGATCACGCTTGCCGTTGCGACATGACCGGTCGCCAGCGGGTCGCGCCAGATCGCGAACAAATGCGTCAGCGGATTGAGCCGCATCACGGTCGAGCCGCGATCGATCATCTCGGATGTCCAGATGATCGGCGAGGCCAGGAAGGCCAGCGTCAGCGAGGACTCGATGATCGGTTTGATGTCGCGGTAACGCGTCGCCAGCGCGCCGAGCACGAGGCTCAGGCCCAGCGTGCAGACCACGAACAGGGCGAGGCCGGGGAGGGCGGCGATGGCGCCGCCGACATCGCGCGGCGTCAGCACGAGCCACAGGAGCAGCGGCACGACCGCGTTATGGGCGGCGAACAGTGCCTGCCGGAAGGTACATTGCAGCAGAAAGATCACAGGGGGCAGCGCGCGATCCTTGATCAGGCTGGCCGAGCCCTGCAGCGCCGTGGTGGCGTCGAGCACCACGCTGTTGAGGAAGGTCCAGGCGGTGAGGCTCGCCGCCAGCATCGGCAGCCGCGCCACCGCGCTGGCGTTGGAGAGATGGCCGATGACCGAGCCGAGCACGGCCACCATGATCGCCATCTGGATCGACATCCAGAAGGGTCCAAGGAGGGAGCGGACGTAGCGATGACGCACGTCGGACCAGGCCAGTGTTGCCGCGATCTGGATCGCGCCGACGAAACCGGCCGTTCGGGAACGCGGGGCTGGGGCTGACGACCCCGCGTCCCTTGCGGCGGCCTCCTCGGTAACGACCTTGCGATACACCGTCTCGACTCCCTCCTTGAAGGCTGCGGTTGAGTATTTCGTCAGCGCGCGATGGCGCGCGGCCTGACCCATGCGGCGGCGCCGCTCGGGATCGTTGATCAGCGTCTCGATGGCGTCGGCGAGCGCGGTGGGATCGCCGGGCGGCACCGTGATGGCCTCGAGGCCGTCGCGGGCGACATGCGGAACGCCGGTGTCGAGCGCGGTGTTGACGACGGGCCGGCTTGCGGCCATCGCCTCAAGCTGCGCCAGCCCGAAGGTCTCCGCATTGGTCACCGACGGCATCACGAACACGTCGGCGATGCGCATCAGCTTGACGCGCTCGCTTTCGGACACCGAGCCGAGCAGGCGGACGCGATCCTGCAAGCCGTAGTCGCGGATCAGTTGCTCGAGGTTGTCGCGCTCGCGGCCCTCGCCGACGATCCAGACCTCGAAATTACGGGCGTGCGCGGCGCGCACCAGCACGTCAAAACCCTTGTAGGGCACGAGGCGTCCGCAGGCGAGCACGAGACGGCCGCGGGCGTTGACGTCGTCGGCCTGGGCGGCCGGCCGGTCATATTTGGCGACATCGACGCCGAACGGAACGGCGTGGCATTTGTCGGAGAATTCCTGCAGCAGCGGCGTGGTTTCGATCAGCACCGGATCGGAGACGATGATCGCGGCGGCCCGGCGCAGCGTTCGCCGCATCATCGGCTCGACGAGGAAGCGCAAGGCCGCGTGCGAGACGATGTCGGCGTGCCAGTGCACGACCAGCGGGCAGGTGCGGCCGAGCCCGAATGCGAAGACGAGATCGGCGAGCGGGAAGGGGGCGTGCAGCGCCAGCAGATCGTGCTCGGCGATGCGGCGCCACAGCCGCCACGGATAGGTCGGCGCCGCCGGCAGCGACAGCACGTCGCCGAACGAGTGCACGCGCTCGACCGCAACGTTGTTGACCACGATCTGCCGCTCGCCGTCGGAGCGCGAGCAGACCAGCACGGCGGCGTTGAACGTGTCCTTCAGTCCGGCGCAGATATCGCGGATCACCGTCAGCGTGCCGCCGAACAGGTCGGGATAGTAGACCTTGAAGATGTGGAGCACCGACGGACGCCGGGCCGGCTCGTTGACGACGATCATGGGTGGCTCGATCCGGATCATGCGACGAACAGGGCGACGATGAACGGCAGCGCCAGCGCGGCGGCGAACACCAGCGAGCGCAGCAGCGCCGGAAACACCGGCTCGATCGGGCCGCAAGGCGCCTGCGGCGTGAAACAGAATGGCGCCTGCGGCGTGAAGCGGAATGTGGTGGCGGCGAACCGACCGGATTCGTGAAACGAACAGGATTCGTGGGCCGAACGAAGAGACATTGCGTCGAATTCCCTGGTGAACGGATTCGGGATACGTGGGAAAATTTCACACGTCAATGGTGTCGGACTAAAATGTGGGATTATGTCCCACGTATGGCGGTGGATAACTTTTCTGAGAGGCGAGGATCGGAACGCATGACGGTGCGATCGCGCCGCGACGGCACGGGGAGCGAGCGAATGCGGGAGTTTCTAAGCGCCGTGAGCCAACTTGTGGGTCGAGCAACGGCCTCCGCTTCACCTCGCCCCGCGTGCGGGGAGAGGTCGGAACGCATCGTCAGATGCGTTCCGGGTGAGGGGGAGTCTCCGCGAGCTCAGCTATCACCGCAGATGCAGAGACAGCCCCTCACCCAACCCTCTCCCCGTAAGAACGGGGAGAGGGAGCGCAGCACCATTGCGCTCGCCATTCGACCGAATCTCATCTTGCTCTAGCGGAGCGTCAGGCCGGCTCGGCGGTGCTGCGTTCGACCGGCTGCAACTGGCGCCTGATCGCGGCGATGTCGAAATGAATCCGCTCGGGCAGCATTGCCGCTGCCGGGCGCTGCAGATCCTGCTCGATCACGACGCGCTTGCCGCCGTCGGACGTCAGCGCAATCGAGATCGATTGTGCGCGTGGCTCGGCGCGGAGGCCCGCATGCGCGCGGCAGGCATATTCGCCGGCGCGCAGGCCGCCGAAACCGAAGGCGAGCAGGCGGCCGTAGATGTAGAGCGCGAGCAGGTCGGTTTCGTCGAAGCGGCGCGGCGATCCGGGCGCAACGCCCGGCAGACAGGGATAGCCGCCAGCCATCACCGTCGACACGAACTCCTCAAAGGGAACCTGGGCGATCCGGCAGGCTTCCGCGATCGCAAGGTCGAATTGGGCAGACGTCATGGAGCGGTCCGTGGCGATGGCGGCAGTACCGGACTCCGTGGCACCCGCTGGCGAGCACGCGGAATTGTGTCCGGAGGTGATTTTGTTTCCCATAAGTGGGAAAATATCACACGTCAAGTGAGGTGGGATTGTGTCCCACGGCGCGGACGGCTAAAAGTTAGGCATGAATGCCAAGGCCCCGAAGTCGAAGGTGGGATCGTCCGCGCCGATCGCCGCAGCGAAGCTGCATGCGCCGCTGGCGCGCATGCTGCGCCCGCTGGTGCGGCTCTGCATCCGCGGCGGCATGACGTTCCCGGCGCTGACCCAGCTGCTGCGCGAGCTCTATGTCAACGTCGCCGAGCACGACTTCGCGCTCGAGGGCAAGGAGCAGACCGACAGCCGCGTCAGCCTGCTGACCGGCATCCACCGCAAGGAGGTGGCACGGCTGCGCGGCGCCGGCGCACCGGTCAATGCGGTGCCGGCGACGCTGTCGCGCACCAGCGCGATCATCGCGCGCTGGCTGGCGGCGCCCGAGTTCACCGATGCCAAGGGCGATCCGCTGCCGTTGCCGCGCACCGCCGACGGCGGCGCGCCGTCGTTCGAGACGCTGGTCGAATCGATCACCAAGGATGTGCGGCCGCGCGCGGTGCTGGACGAATGGCTCGACCGCAAGCTCGTCACCATCAATGACGACGACGAGATCATGCTGGTCGAGGAGGCCTTCGTGCCGCATGGCGACGACGATCGCAAATGGCACTATCTCGGCCGCAACCTGCACGACCATGTCGCGGCCGCCGAGCTCAACGTGTCCTCGGCCGCGCCGCGCTTCCTCGAACGCGCGGTGCATTACGACGGGCTGTCGGCGAAGCTGGCGAAACGGCTCGAGGGGCGCTCGCGCGAGCTGGCGATGGAGGCGCTCAAGGTCGCCAACCGTGAGGCCAACCGCGCGCTCGCAAAAGACAAGGGCGGCGACTATCGCTGGAATTTCGGCATCTACATCTATCGCGAGGGTCCGGATGGTCCAGTGGATGACGATGCCGACGAAGGCGGTGCAGGGTGAAGCGCCCGCCGGTCATTTCGCGCCGCGCGCTGCTTATCGGCTTCTGGCTCGCCGGAACGTCGCTCGCGGGCGCGCAGGTCAAGAAGCGCGGCAACGATCAGGGCATCGGCGGCACCGGCATCACCGGTTCCGATCAGGGCATCGGTGGCACCGGCATCGTCGGGGTGATCCAGCGGTTCGGCTCGATCTATGTCAATGGCGAGCGCGTCGCCTATGCACCCGACGTGCCGGTCAGAATCGACGGCGAGGCGGCGAGCGCCAAGGCGCTGCGGATCGGACAGCTCGCACGCGTGGTGGCGCAGCGTGATGCCGGCGGCACGCTGTCGACCAAACGCATCGATGTGACCAGCGAGGTGACCGGGCCGGTCGAGCAAATGAAGCCGGGCGGGCTGACGGTGCTCGGCCAGACGGTCGCCTGGACCGGACGCGAGAGCTGGCTGAAGGTGGGCGCGCATGTCGCCGTGTTCGGGCTGCGTCGCACCGACGGCGTCGTCGTCGCAAGTCTGGTGCAGGAGCGCCATGACGCCGCCGCGCGCGTCGCAGGGCCACTCGAGCGTGACCGTGCCGGCGTCTTGCGGATCGGCGAGCTCAAGCTCGCCGGCGTCGACCCGGCGCTGGCCGGTCAGCGCGTGCAGGCCGAGGGACACGTCGCGCAGGGCGTAATGCAGGTGTCGCGCAGCCGCGCCGACGACTTCTCCGATCTCGCGGGCGCGAACCGGCTGCTGATCGAGGCCTATGTGCGGCGGGTCGGCAACGACCTGCAACTCGGCTCTGGTTTCGTCGCGCGCGACCATTCGCGGTTTTCGCCGGCGGCCGATACGCGCGTCGTCGTCAACGCGCAGTTGTCGGGCCCGCGCGAGCTGCGCGTCGAATCGGTGCAGTCGGTCGGCAAGTTCCCGGGCTCGTCGGTGAAGAGCCCGGGCGCGCCGGGCCGTGGCCCCGGCGGCGGATCCGGACCCGGGCATGGAGCGGGACCTGGCGGCCCGGGCGGCCGCGGTGCGCCTGGTGGCGGCGGTCCAGGTGGCGGCCCCAGCGGGGCGCCGTCCGGCATGCCCGGCGGCAGCCCGCCAGGCGGTGGGCCCGCGCCTGATCCGCTGAGCGGTGGAACGACCGGCCCCGGCGGCTTCGGACCGCCAGGTGGGCCGTTCGGTCCTGGCGGCGGTGGCGGTGGTCCGTTCGGGCCCGGCGGCGGATTCGGTGGCGGCGGACCGCCCGGCGGCATGGGCGGCGGCCGCCGCTGAAACCACAAACGCGATCGGCGCAAGCAGACTGCTTGCGCCGATGTTCAGATCGATCGTTGTGCGATTGAGCTAGCCGGCGCTGAGCCGGACGCCGGCGCGGAGGAATTTCTGCGGGTCGACCGCTTCGCCCTCAATGCGGGTCTCGTAATGCAGATGCGGACCGGTGGAGCGACCGGTCGAGCCGACCAGACCCACGACCTGGCCGATCTTCACGATCTCGCCGACCTTGACGTTGATCTCTGAGAGATGGCCGTAGCGGGTCGACAGCCCGTTGCCGTGGTCGACCTCGACCATGCGGCCATAGCCGCCGGACCAGCCCGCCGAGACCACCTTGCCGTTGGCGGTGACACGAACGGGATCGCCGGAGGCGGCGCGGAAGTCGAGCCCGGTATGCATCGCGGGCCGGCCGAGGAAAGGATCGCTGCGCACGCCGAAGCCGCTGGTGAACTCGACTTCACCGACCACGGGCTTGCGGTAAGGCACCAGCGCCAGCGTCTGGTTCAGTCGCTGCATCTGTGCCCGGTTGATGTTGATGCGATAGAGCTGGCGTTCGAACGCGCCGGCGTCGGCAGAGAGTTTCACGGGGACAAAGGGTCCACCCATGCCGGAGCGCGGCGTCGCCGCCTCGAGCTGCGCCATGTTGAGGCCGAGATCGGAGATCACGCCGCGCATCCGGCGCACCTTGGAATCGATGCTGTCCTCGACCGAGGCGAGCGCGGCAACCTGGCGTCGCTCGACCTGGTCAAGCGAGGTCTGCAGGCGGACCAGCACGTTGTCGACGCCCTGGGCCTTGGCGAACTGGTTCGGCTGCGTCTTGGCGATCAGCGGCGCGCGCGATTCGAGGCGCGCTTCGCGGTCCGGCGGCGCCACGAAGATGACGGTGTCGCTGATCGGTGAGGGTTTCAGCGTACCTGAGGACGGCGCCGCCTCGGCGCGGCCCTGCGGCTTGATCGATCCGGTGGTCGTAACATCAGCCATCGCGCCGAGTGCGGTGGCGCGCGATTCCAGCGTCGACTGCCGCTTCATGATCTGGTCGAGCTTCTGGTCGAACTGCTCCTGGTCGAGCAATTGGCGGCTGGTGGCGCGGTCGACCTTGGCACGCAGCTCGGCGATGCGGTCCTCATAGGCATATTGCATCTCGGCCTGGCGGGCGATCAGCCGGGTCAGAACGTCGTCACGGAACGCAAAATAGGTGGCCGTCGCGGCCGACCACAGCCCGAGCAGCACCACGGTGCCGACCACGATCCAGAATACCACAGGGCCAAAGCGGACCTGCTTGCCGGCATGGACGATGGTATAGCCCTCGCCGGAGGCCGCCACCGCCGCGGCGGCAGGTGCGGGGTGATGGGCTGCCGGACGGCGCGCCGGCGTCCGGCCATGGTCCTGCGGATGATGGTGTTTGTGGTGACCGGACCGGCTCGACATCGGCACTCCCGCGGCCGGTCGGACCAAGCTCCGGACGGCTTATTTGCGGGGCCGATTTGAGCCCGTCATGGTTAATTTTCAGGAAACGGAACCCGTCCCGTCAGAGCGCCCGGGCCGCCTCCAATACCATTTCGGCGTGGCCGTCGACCTTCACATGACGCCAGATGCGGGCGATTTTTCCACCGGAATCGACCAGAACCGTCGTGCGAATAATTCCCATGAAGGTCCTGCCATACATGGATTTTTCGCCCCAGGCGCCATACGCCTCCAGCATCTGGTGGGCCGGATCGGAGACCAGCGGCACCGAGAGCTGGTGTTTGTTTCGAAATGACTCCTGCGCCTTAACCGTGTCGGCGGAAATGCCGACCACTTCGGTCCCTGCAGCGGCGAACGCGCTTTTGAGCCGGGTGAAATCGATCGCCTCCCTGGTGCAGCCGGGGGTGTCGGCGCGGGGGTAGAAGAACAGCACCAGCTTCTTGCCGGCAAAATCCTTCAGCGAAACGCTGTCCCCGCCGTCGCGCGGCAGGTTGAAGGCCGGTGCAGTGGCGCCCTCGGCAAGTGTGACGGCGGACGAACTGGTCACGGTTGCGGCCGGCTCTCGCTTTAACGGTTTGGATGCCGCCTTCTGCGAGGCTTTGCTTCGAACACCCGCTGCGGTCGCCCTGGTCGTTTTCTTGGCCGCTGCCTTCTTCGCAACCGCTGTGCGGGTTTTCGTCGCGGACTTCCCAGTGCTTGCGCTTGCGGCGCGCGCAACCTTTGTTGCGACCCGCTTCCCGGTTGTGTTGGAGGATTTCTTGCGCGTTTTCTTGTACATACGCCTTCCTTTCGTCGCTTTCCGAAGCTCAACCATTGGGGTATTGCGGTCTTATTGGCGGCGGCCGGATTCGCACCGGCCGCTGGGCAAGTTTGATGGCCACGGAGTATGGTGACAAGGAATTCGACGCGTGACCCGTCCGCTTGCTGAATTGGCTTTTGATTGGTTGGTTTGGTCCGCTCTGGGGGCCATCGGCGAGTAACATGATTAGGCGAGGATAGGCGGCGATGCCGGCACAGGAGCGCTCGATACGTATCGACGGGCGCCCCGATGGCGGCGATCAGCTTCGCCGTCAGCACCGAGAGGCAATGGCAAGGAACACGTCGCCGCAGGGTCCAAATCCGCGCGCCGGGGCTGACTTCTCGCAATGGGAAGACGACGCTGCGTGGGACGAGCAGGATGAGGCGGCGGGCAACCGTGCGCGGCAATTGCTGGCGCGTTCCAACACCAACCTGCATCGCTTCACCGATTTCTGCTCCGGCATGCAGCGCTGGCTGAACGGCGAGCGCTGGATCCGTCGCATCGGACTGGTCCTCGTGGTGCTGGTCGCGATGTTCGCGACCTGTTTCGGCGCGCTGTGGTGGCGGCTCGGCGCCGGTCCCATCAATCTGGACATCGCAACGCCATGGCTGGCAGCCGCGATCGAGGACAACATCGGCCACGGCAACACGGTTGAGATCGGCGGCACCCAGATCGAGCGCGCGGGCCGGGTCAGGATCGCGGTGCGCATCCGCGACATCATCGTCCGCGACCGCGACCATGCGGTGGTTGCGAGCGCGCCGAAGGCCGAAGTGCGCCTGTCGGGAACCGCGCTCTTGATGGGGCACCTGCGCGCCGAAAGCCTCAATCTCGTCGATGCCGAGCTCGCGATCCGCATCGCGCCCGATGGCACCGTCACCGTGTCGGCCGGCGACACCGCGAAGCCGCTGGCGACCGGCGTCGCGTCCAAGCGGGAGGCGGGGATGCCGCCGACATTTCCGCGTCCGACACCCGCAGCACCGCCGCCGCCGGTTACCTCGCCGCCAGCTGCCGCCGAGCCCTCGGCGTCGCCCAATTCGGCCCAGAGCGGGCTGCTCGCCGGCCTCGACTGGCTCGACAGTCTGAGCATGACCGGCCTCGACGGCCAGAACCTCAACGAGATCGGCCTCAAGAACGGCAACCTGGTCGTCGACGATCAGCAGCGCGGCAGCAAATGGTCGTTCGAGAACATCACGCTCAGCCTGCGCCGGCCGAGCCGCGGCGGCGTCGCGCTCAGCCTCGGCGAGGAGGGCGCGAAACCCTGGTCGGTGCGCGTGCTGGTCGGACCGCAGCAGAATGGCGTGCGCTCGGTCGACATCAAGGCCGACAAGGTTTCCTCCCGGAACATCCTGCTCGCGCTCCGGACCAAGGATCTGACCTACACCGCCGACCTGCCGCTGACCGGCGAACTCAAGGGCGAACTCGGCCGCGACGGCGTGCCGACCTTCTTCCGCGGCAAGATCGCCGTCGGCGCCGGCAACATCATCGACACCGACACGCCCGACTATCCGATGGCCATCGACTCGGCCGAGATCAGCGTGGAATGGGATTCGGGGCGGCGCGTGCTGCTGGCGCCGATCAAGGTCATCTCGGGCGCCAACCGCATCACGCTGCTCGGCCATCTCGAGCCGCCGAACGACAACGTCACCGACTGGCAGGCCGGCCTGTCGGGCGGCACCATCGTGCTGGCCGGCGCCGACAAGAACGAACCGCCGTTGATCTTCAATCGCATCAACATCGGCTTCCGGTTCGACACCGACAAGAAGCGCGTGCTGCTGACGCAGGCCGACATCAGCAATGGCGAGATCGGCGTCGCCGGCACCGGTGCCATCGACTATTCCGGCGAGCCGCGGCTGACGCTGGGCTTTGCGGGAACGCCGATGTCGGCCTCAGCCCTGAAGCGGATGTGGCCGGTCATCATCGTGCCCGAGGTACGCGAATGGGTGCTCGAGCGGATCGACCGCGGCACGCTCCAGCGTATCGATGTCGGCGTCAATTCGCCGGTGCACAACCTGTCGCGCAAGGGACCGCCGATCCCGGATGACGGCCTCTCGGTCAACATTGTCGCCTCGGGTGTCACGGTGCGTCCGGTGGATCAGATGCCCGCGGTGCATGACGCGGATCTGAAGGCCAGAGTGACCGGCCGCACCGCGACCGTGACCATCAACCAGGGCATTGCCGACACGCCGGCGGGCCGCAAAATCACGCTATCGGACTTCACCTTTGAGGTGCCGGACATGGCGCCGAAGCCGTCGCCGTCCAAGGTCAAGTTCCGGGTCGACTGTCCGGTGCCGGCCGCCGCCGAAATCCTCGCCTCCGACCGGCTCAGCGATCTCTCCGGTCCGCCGATCGATCCCAACGCCAGCAAGGGCAACGTCACCGCGACGATCAATCTCGGCATGCCCGTGAAGGGCGAGCTGACCAAGGCCGATACGCTCTACTCGGTCACCGCCGACATCTCCGGCGTTGCCGTCGACAAGCTGGTGATGAACCAGAAGCTCGAAGCCAACACGCTGAAGGTGATCGCCAGCAATGCCGGCTATCAGGTCAAGGGCGACGTCAAGATCAACGGCCAGGCGGCCTCGCTCGATTATCGCAAGCCGGCCGAGGGCGACGCGGACGTCCGATTGCAGGCGACGCTGGACGATGCCAGCCGCGCGCGCCTGGGATTCGATCTCGGTCCCGCGGTCTCGGGCGCGATCCCGATCAAGCTGAGCGGCAAGATCGGCAGCGGCGACAACCCCACCACCAAGATGGGCGTCGAAGCCGACCTGACCCAGCTCAAGCTCGACAACATCCTGCCGGGCTGGGTCAAGGCGCAGGGCCGGGCCGGCAAGGCGACCTTCAACGTGGTGCCGAAGGGGCAATCGACCAGGTTCGAGGACATCTCGATCGACGGCGCCGGCGTGTCGATCAAGGGCGCGCTCGAGGTCGACCAGAACGGCGACCTCATGAATGCCTACTTCCCGACCTACGCGCCGTCGGAAGGCGACAAGACATCGCTGCGGGCCGATCGCGGTCCCGACGGCGTGATCAAGGTGACCATGCGCGGCGACGTGTTCGACGGCCGCGGTTTCCTGAAGTCGGCGATCTCAGGCCGCGACGGCGATCCCAAGAGCAAGACCAGGACCACCGATTTCGATGTCGATCTGAAACTCGGCGCGGTCGCAGGATTCAACGGCGAAGCGCTGCGCAGCGTCGACGCCAAGGTCTCGCGCCGCAACGGGTTCTTCAAGGCGTTCACGCTGAGCGGCAAGGTCGGCCGCGACACCCCCGTCACGGTCGATATGCGCGGACGCCAGCAGGGCCGCGAGGTGATCTATCTGCAGACCAGCGACGCCGGTGCGTTCCTGCGCTTCATCGACACCTATTCGAAGGTGGTCGGCGGCCAGCTTACGCTCGCGATGGAGCCGCCGATCCCTGAGCCAAGCCCAAGGGAGGGGCTCATCAATATCACCGGCTTCTCGGTGAAGGGCGAAACCCAGCTCGATCGCGCCGTTGCCGGCGGGCCGGTCAGCACCCAGAACGGCATCGGGTTCGACGCGCTGCGCGCCGAATTCACGCGCCAGAGCGGCCAGCTGTCGATCCGCAACGGTGTGGTCAAGGGACCGACCATCGGCGCGACCATCGAAGGCAGGATCGACTATCCCGGCAACCAGGTGTGCATGAGCGGCACCTTCGTGCCGATGTACGGCGTCAACAACATCTTCGGCCAGATCCCGTTGTTCGGCATCTTCCTCGGCGGCGGCAACAACGAGGGACTGATCGGCGTGACCTACGAGGTCGTCGGCACCCCGGCGGCCCCGGTGATGCGCGTCAATCCGATCTCGGCGATGGCGCCCGGCCTGTTCCGGAAGATCTTCGAGTTCAAGCAGTACGGCCCGAACGATCTGCCGACGACGAACAACTAGAACGCTCGCTCATCGACGCCTGCTTTCAAGGTCGGTCGAGATCGCGCGCTGACGCGCGGCGGCGGGTTCCTGTCCGCATTCATCCGAGGCTGCGACCAAGTCCGAGCGACCCGCCGTCCGGATGACGTTCGCGCAGGAACCTTGCCCTGTCTGGGATGTTGGAGAGCAATTCAACAACTCAGGAGGAACTCTCATGAGAGCCCTGTTATTGGCTGGTATACTGGCGGTCGCCGGTTTCGCTATGGCCACGCCGATCTCCATTGTACCCGCGTCAGCTCAGGTTGCCGTTGATACTCCGCTCGGCGGCGTAAGAGTTGGCCCGGAGCCCCGTTACTACCGAGACTACGATCGACCCGCTTATCGCGCCTACGGGTATGATCGCGGATATCGCGGATGCCGCACCGTCACGATCGAGCGTGACGACGGATCGGTCCGGAGAGTTCGTCGCTGCGGCTAACAGTACCGGACCAGAGGATCGACTTCCGGGCTTAGAAGGCCGCTCGAGTCGGTTCTCGCAATCAAGGAATTGGAGCCATCGACTAGGGCCGCCGCTGTTGGCGGCCTGTTTCATTTCGCGAATGCCGCCTGTCGGCCCAAAGGCGTTGGCCCAAGGCCGGCATGCGTTCATGTCGGATTCCACATCGCCTCCGCAGGGCAAGCGGACGCGTCCGAGCTCACCGCCGCAGCGCCGGCACCACCAGGAACGGGATCAAGCCGAGCACCACATTGACCAGCGCGAAGGCGATCAGCGGATTGTAGCTGTGGGTCCAGTCGTGGATCAGACCGCCGCCCCATGAGCCTAGCCCCGATCCAAGACCACTGCCGATCATGATCGTGCCGAAGATGGTGCCGACGCGCTTGCCGCGAAAGATCTTCATCGCGGTGGCGGTGATCAGCGGCCCGCGGGAGCCCATCATGCTGCCGAAGCAGACGACGAAACCGGTGAGCAGGATGACGTTCGGATAGTACTGCAGCAGCCAGAGCAGAACGATGCCGAGGATCGAGATCGCGTAGCTGAGCAGCACCGACGGCCGGCGTCCGATCAGTCCGTCGAGCGCGGAGACGCCGAGCATGCCGAACACCAGCACGACGCCAGAGAAGCCCCAGGCGGTTGCCGCCTGCAGCGGCGGGAAGCCGACATCGATCAGATAGGCGACGATCTGCGCGGTCAGCGCATACATCGCGATCGCGGTGAAGAAGAAGGTGGAGAACAGCGCCCAGAAGGCGTGGTGGCGCATCGCGCTGAGCAGCGTCCAGCCTTCGTCGGCCAAGCTGCTTTCCGCCTTCCTGACGATATGCGGCGAACCGCCGGCGAGCAGCCGCCACGGCAGAAAGACCAGCGGAACAAGCAGGCAGAGCGCGCCGATGCCGAACATCTGATACGCCTCGCGCCAGCCGATCCGGTCGATCAAGACCTGCGACAGCGGCAACAGCAGCAAGAGGCCGGCGCCGGTCGCCGAATAGACCACCGCCATGGCGGTCGGCAGCCGCGGTCCGAACCAGCGGCCGAGCAGGATCGAGTTGGGCACATTGCCGATGAGCGCGGTGCCGAAACCGACGCAGAGGCCGACGCTGAGCTGGAATTGCCAGAGCGCTTGCGCGCGCGAGGCGACGAGGAAGGCGCAACCGAGCAGCGACAGGCCCAGCGCATAGACCACGCGCGGACCCGAGCGGTCGAACAGGCGTCCGACCAGTGGCGCGGTCAGGCCGCTGGCGAGCCAGGTCAGCGAGTAGACCGACACCACAGCGGCGCGATCCCAGCCGAAATTTTCCGAGATCGGTTTCAGGAAAACGGTGAAGCTGTCGCTAAGGCCGCGCCCAAGCACCGACAGCACGAAGCAGAGCGCGAGCACGTTCAGCGCGATGCGGGACTGCTTCGCCGGCGTGGCAAGCGTGTCGTCCGGAGGCGTGGTCTGGTCCATCGGAAAGATGGGAGCGCGCTTTCCGCACTCCCGACAACCGACAAATGCGAATGCGCCTATGCAGGCTTCAACAGGACGTGGCGCTTCTTGCCGAGCGACAGTTTCACCACGCCTTCCGGCGTGAGATTGGTCGAAGTCAGCAGCATCTTCTCATCGGTCACGGCTGCATCGTTGACGCGAAGGCCGCCGCCCTTGATCTGCCGGCGCGCTTCGCCGTTGGAAGCGACGAGCTCGGCCTTGACGAAGGCGACCAGCACGCCGACGCCGGCTTCAAATTCGCCACGCGGAATTTCCACCGTCGGCAGACTTTCGGCGAGCGCGCCTTCCTCGAAGGTGCGGCGCGCGGTCTCCGCCGCCTCGTTCGCGGCATCGCGGCCATGCAGCAGCGCAGTTGCCTCGGTCGCGAGCACCTTCTTGGCCTCGTTGATCTCGCCGCCGAGCGCCTCGAGCTTCTTGATCTCGGCGATCGGCAGCGTCGTGAACAGCTTCAGGAACTTGCCGACGTCGGCGTCCTCGGTGTTGCGCCAATACTGCCAGAAGTCATAGGGCGAGAACTGGTCGGCATTGAGCCACACCGCGCCTTGCGCGGTCTTGCCCATCTTGGCGCCCGACGCTGTCGTCAGCAGCGGCGTCGTCAGCGCGAACAGCTGGTGGGTGCCCATGCGGCGGCCGAGATCGACGCCCATGATGATGTTGCCCCACTGGTCCGAGCCGCCCATCTGCAAGCGGCAGCCGGTGCGCTTGGCCAGCTCGACGAAGTCGTAGGCCTGGCAGACCATGTAGTTGAACTCGATGAAGCTCATCTCCTGCTCGCGCTCGAGACGCAGCCGCACGGAGTCCATGGTCAGCATGCGGTTGACCGAGAAGTGCCGGCCGACATCGCGCAGCATCTCGATCCAGTTCAGCCTGGTCAGCCACTCCGCATTGTCGAGCATGATGGCGTCGGAAGGCCCCTCGCCATAATGCAGCACCTTTGCGAACACGCCGCGGATCGATTCCTTGTTGGCCTCGATCTCGGCGACGGTCCGCATCGCGCGCGTCTCGTCCTTGCCGGAGGGGTCGCCCACCATGGTGGTACCGCCGCCCATCAGCGTGATCGGCTTGTTGCCGGACTGCTGGAGCCAGTGCAGCATCATCATGGTCAGGTAATTGCCGATGTGCAGCGAGCGGGCGGTGCAATCGTAGCCGACATAGGCGATGGCCTCGCCCTTGGCGGCGAGCGCATCCAACCCCTCGAAATCGGAGCACTGGTGGATGAATCCTCGTTCCTGCAGGATATTGAGGAAATCCGATTTAAATGCAGTCATCTGTCGGCGTGCCTGACAATTCTTGGTTTACTGTTTTTGCATCTATTTGCGGAACCTTGATGCTTGAGGCTGCCGCAGGCGGACGTGCAGTGGCATTATAGGATGTACTTGTTTGAGACAAGCCGGGGGTTCCCGGCTGGGGCGCTTCCAGCATGATGTTGACGGCACTCGGTCTGATGAGCGGCACCTCGCTGGACGGGGTGGATGTCGCGCTGATCGAAACCGACGGCCGTCAGATCAAGGCCTTCGGGCCCTCGGGCTATCGGCCTTATACCGAAGGCGAGCGCAGCCTGCTGCGCCAGGCGCTGACTGAGGCGGTCCACCTGTCGCGGCGCGACGCCCGGCCGGGGATTTTGCGGCAGGCCGAGCAGGCCGTCACCACGGCCCATGCCGAGGCGGTCGCCAGCTTCACGGCTCAGCACCGGATCTCGGCCCAGGATATCGACATCGTCGGCTTCCATGGTCAGACGGTGCTGCACCGGCCCGAGAAGCGGCTGACGGTGCAGATCGGCGATGGGCCGGCACTGGCCAGGGCGATCCATATTCCCGTCATGTATGATTTCCGCGCGGCCGACGTCGAGGCCGGCGGGCAGGGCGCGCCTTTCGTGCCGGTCTACCACCGGGCGCTGGTCCAATCGCTGCAGCGCGAGGGGCCGATCGTCGTGGTCAATATCGGCGGCGTCTCCAACGTTACCTATATCGACGGCAACGAGGCGCTGATTGCCTGTGACACCGGCCCGGGCAATGCGCTGCTGGACGATTTCATGTACCGTCAGATGCATCAGCCGTTCGACACCGCCGGCAAGTTCGCCGCGCTGGGCAGGCCCGACGAAGCCTGGATTGCGCGGGCGCTGGAGCTGCCGTTCTTTGCGCTGCCGCCGCCGAAATCGCTCGACCGCAACGATTTTGCCGCCCTGAGGCTCGGCGACGTCGCTCCGGCCGACGGTGCCGCGACGCTGACCGCCTTCACCGCGGCGGCGATCGCCCGCATCGTGCCGCTGCTGCCGAAACGGCCGAAAAACTGGATCATCTGCGGCGGTGGCGCCTCCAACCTCACAATGCTGCGGATGCTGCGCGAGCGCCTGGCGCCGGCGACCGTCGAGCCGGCCGAGGCGCTCGGCTGGGCGGCGGATGCGATCGAGGCGCAGGCGTTCGGCTTCCTTGCCGCGCGCGGCATGAAGGGCCTGCCGTTGAGCTACCCCGCCACCACGGGAGTGCCGATCCCGATGACAGGGGGCATTATCGCGCGACCGTGATTTAGATGCAAATGCATCTACCTTGACAGTTCCATGCCATTGCATTTAATTCGATGCAGTTGCATTGAACGCGAGGTTCGTCATGGCCGCCCTGAAATTGATCAGCCACAAGCTTTGTCCCTACGTGCAGCGCGCCGTGATCGCGCTCGAGGAGAAGGGCGTGCCGTTCGCGCGGATCGACATCGATCTCGCCAGCAAGCCCGACTGGTTCTTGAAGCTTTCGCCGCTTGGCAAGGTGCCGGTGCTGGTGGTGACGACGGAGCAGGGCGAGGTCGCGCTGTTCGAGAGCAACGTGATCTGCGAGTACATCGAGGAAACGCAAGGCGGCGCGAAGCTGCATCCCGCGGATCCGTTGAAGCGTGCCGAGCACCGCGCCTGGATGGAGTTCGGCTCGGCGATCCTTGGCGATCTCTGGGGCCTGGAGACGACGACCGATCCGACGACATTCGAAAGCAAGCGTCAGGCGCTCGTTGCGAAATTTGCGCGCGTCGAGGCCGCGCTCGGCGCCGGTCCGTTCTTCGCCGGCCAGAATTTCAGTCTGGTGGATGCGGCGTTCGCGCCGATCTTCCGCTATTTCGATTTGTTCGACCAGTTGACCGATCTCGCTGTTTTCACCCACACGCCAAAACTTCGCGCCTGCCGCAGCGCGCTGGCGCAGCGGCCGAGCGTACGCAGCGCGGTGTCGCCTGACTATCCGGCGCTGCTGCATGCGTTCCTGGTCGGCCACCGCGCGCATATGCTGAAGCTTGCCGCGTAAGCCATGTCGCATTCGGTTGCCTGGATCGCGCTCGTGGTCGCCGGCCTGCTGGACGTCGGCTGGGCGATTTCGATGAAATATGCCGAAGGCTATACACGGCTCGGCTGGACGCTGGTCTCGCTGCTGCTGCTGGCTGCGTTCGTGTTCCTGCTCGGACGCGCGCTGCAGGTGCTCGGCGTCGGCGTCGCCTACACGGTGTGGACCGGCATCGGCGCGGCCGGCACGCTCGCCATGGGCGTGCTGCTGTTCAACGAGGCGCTCAACCCGATGAAGGTCGCGGGGATTGCGCTGGTGCTGGTCGGGATTGCGGCGTTGAAGCTGGCGCCGGAATGAGAGTAGGGACCGTAGAGGAGGGACCGTAGCCTGGATGAGCGCAGCGATATCCGGGTTCTTGTCGGCCGCGACCCGCATGTCGCTTCGCTCATGCGGGCTACGTGGAATCCGTAGCCCGGATGGAGCGAAGCCCGCGGAGACAGTGATCCCGGATTTCGCTGCGCTTCATCCGGGCTACAAATACAGCAGCGCGGTTCACCGCACGTTGGCGAGACGCATGTCGAGATAGGCCGTGATGGTCTCCATCAGCGGCTCGAGCTTGGCGTCGAAGAAATGGTTGGCGCCGGGGATGATCTGCTGGTCGATCACGATGCCCTTCTGCGTCTTCAGCTTCTCGACCAGCGTGTTGACGTCCTTGGGCGGCACCACCGCGTCCTTCTCGCCATGCACGATCAGGCCCGACGACGGGCAGGGCGCGAGGAACGAGAAGTCGTAGAGGTTCGCGGGCGGCGCGATCGAGATGAAGCCTTCGACCTCGGGGCGGCGCATCAGGAGCTGCATGCCGATCCAGGCGCCGAAGGAGAAGCCGGCGACCCAGCAGGCGCGCGCTTCGGGATTGATGGTCTGCGCCCAGTCGAGCGCGGCGGCTGCATCCGACAATTCGCCGGTGCCGTGGTCGAACGAGCCCTGGCTGCGGCCGACGCCGCGGAAATTGAAGCGCAGCACCGAGAAGCCGCGATGCGCGAAGGCGTAGTAGCACTGGTACACGATCTGATGGTTCATCGTGCCGTGGAACTGCGGATGCGGATGCAGGATCATCGCGATCGGCGCGTTCTTCTGCTTGGCCGGGTGATAGCGGCCTTCGAGACGGCCCGCAGGGCCGGTAAAAATGACTTCAGGCATTGTGTTCCCTTGATTGCCGCGTTCCCTTGATTGACGTCGATCAATCAACCGGTTGGAGCCATCTTCAGCGACGGTTCGCGAACAGAGCAGCTCGTGATGAAATCGGCGCAGGCACCGCCGCGCGGCACGCTGGAGGCCTTCTAGCATGACGCAAGGGGCAAAAATCAAGGAAATTGTGCCGCTTGGCGGTCGCGAATCCGCGCGCGCAGCCAGTGCGTCGGCGGCGATCCGGATCGACACGCCGGATTGCTTCGAAGGCTACCTGAAGTTTCTCATCATGCTATCGCGCTTGGGGGACCGCGAACGTCGTGTCTCGCGGCAGCAAGGCTCCTGGCGCGAGTGAAAAATCTCCCGTGCCGGTGACGTCTGATCTGGTCTCGGTCGTCAACTGTCGTTATCTCGCAGTGAAGGCCGCAACCACGGTGGTTGCCGCGGATAGCTCCATGGCCGATCGCGTCTATCTCGACTGGAATGCCACCACGCCGCTTCGCCAGGAGGCGAAGGCGGCGATGGCTGCGGCATGGGAGTTGATCGGCAACCCATCCTCGGTGCACAGCGAGGGACGGCGGGCGCGACGGCTCGTTGAGGATGCCCGCAATGCCGTGGCGAAGGCGGTCGGCGGCCGGCCGCAGGACGTGGTGTTTCTCTCCGGTGGGACCGAAGCCAATGCGCTCGCACTGACGCCGGGATTGCGCCGCGCCGCGGGCGCGCCGGTGCAGCGGCTCCTGGTGTCGGCGATCGAGCACGCGTCCGTGCTCGCGGGCGGTCGGTTTGCGACGGAGGCGACCTCCGCAATCCATGTCACGCGGGTCGGTGTGATCGATCTCAACCATCTGCGCGCACTGCTGGCCGATGGTCCGCCGGCTCTGGTCTCGGTGATGCTGGCGAACAACGAGACCGGTGCCATTCAGCCGGTGGCTGATGTCGCCGAAATCGTCCATGCGTCTGGCGGGCTGCTGCATGTCGATGCGATCCAGGCGTTCGGCAAGATCCCGTTCGATCTGGCCTCGACGCAGGCCGACCTCGTGACGCTGTCGGCGCACAAGATCGGCGGACCGAAGGGTGCAGGCGCGCTGGTGCTCGCCGAGGGCGTCGAGGGTCTGGAGGCGTTTCTGCGCGGCGGCGGGCAGGAGCTCGGGCGGCGGGCAGGGACCGAGAATATCGCCGGCATCGCCGGGTTCGGTGCGGCCGCCAAGGCGGCGATGACGGCGCTGCAAGCCGACGCGGCCCGCGTCAGGGGACTGCGCGACCGGCTCGAGCACGGGCTGCGGCAGACGCCGGACGTGCTGGTGTTCTCCGATGACGTCAAGCGGTTGCCAAATACCGTCCTGTTCACGGCGCCCGGAATAAAGGCCGAGACGGCGGTCATCGGGTTCGACCTTGGGGGAATCGCGGTCTCGTCCGGTTCCGCCTGTTCGTCGGGCAAGGTCCAGCCGTCCCACGTGTTAGAGGCAATGGGATACCGTTCGGAGGTGTCCCAGGGAGCGGTGCGGCTCAGTCTTGGCTGGTCTACCACGGAGACAGACGTGGATTTGACCCTCAAGGCTTGGCGAAAGCTCGCCGATACCTTAGTTAAGGGGGAGCGACGAAACACAGCTTGAACTGTTCTAAGCGGATTTCGTCACCAAAGCATCGTAAGAGATTTTCGGAACTTGAGATCCACCGCGGTCCTTGAAACCGCGAGCGGAGGATGGAATGCCAGCCGTACAAGAGACGGTCGAGCGCGTGAAGCGCATCGACGTCGACCAGTATCGTTATGGGTTTGAGACCCTGATCGAGTCCGACAAGGCCCCCAAGGGTCTGTCGGAAGAAACCGTCAAGTTCATCTCCGAGAAGAAGAACGAGCCCGCCTGGATGCTGCAGTGGCGGCTGGAAGCCTATCGGCGCTGGCTGACCATGACCGAGCCGACCTGGGCCCGCGTCGATTATCCCAAGATCGACTTCCAGGACCTCTATTATTACGCGGCGCCGAAGCCGAAGAAGACGGTCTCCTCGCTCGACGAGATCGATCCGGAGATCCTCAAGACCTACGAGAAGCTCGGCATCCCCTTGCGGGAAGTCGCCATGCTCGAGGGCGTCGAGCCGCCGCCTGGTGGTGAGCAGACGCCGAACCGCAAGATCGCGGTCGATGCCGTGTTCGACTCCGTCTCGGTTGCAACCACGTTCAAGGCGGAGCTGAAGAAGGCCGGCGTGATCTTCATGCCGATCTCGGAGGCGATCCGCGAGCATCCTGAACTGGTGCAGAAATATCTGGGCTCGGTGGTGCCGACCTCGGACAATTTCTACGCGACGCTGAACTCGGCGGTGTTCTCCGACGGCTCGTTCGTCTACGTGCCGCCGGGTGTGCGCTGCCCGATGGAGCTGTCGACCTATTTCCGCATCAACGAGCGCAACACCGGCCAGTTCGAGCGCACGCTGATCATCGCCGACAAGGGCGCCTACGTCTCCTATCTCGAAGGCTGCACCGCGCCGCAGCGCGACGAGAACCAGCTGCATGCGGCCGTGGTCGAGCTCGTCGCCCATGACGATGCCGAGATCAAATATTCGACGGTGCAGAACTGGTACCCGGGCAATTCGGAAGGCAAGGGCGGCATCTACAATTTCGTCACCAAGCGTGGCGACTGCCGTGGCAACAATTCCAAGATCTCGTGGACCCAGGTCGAGACGGGATCGGCGATCACCTGGAAATATCCGAGCTGCATCCTGCGCGGCGACAATTCCCGCGGCGAGTTCTACTCGATCGCGATCTCGAACGGCTATCAGCAGGTCGATAGCGGCACCAAGATGATCCATCTCGGCAAGAACACGACGAGCCGGATCATCTCCAAGGGCATCGCCGCCGGCAAGTCGCAGAACACCTATCGCGGCCTCGTCACGGCGCACCGCAAGGCGACCGGCGCGCGCAACTTCACGGCCTGCGATTCGCTGCTGATCGGCGACAAATGCGGCGCGCACACCGTGCCGTATATCGAGGCCAAGAACTCGTCGGCGACGTTCGAGCACGAGGCGACGACGTCCAAGATCTCCGAGGACGTGCTGTTCTACTGCATCCAGCGCGGGCTCAGCCAGGAAGAGGCCGTCGGCCTCGTCGTCAATGGCTTCGTCAAGGACGTGCTGCAGCAGCTGCCGATGGAGTTCGCGGTAGAGGCGCAGAAGCTGATCTCGATCTGCCTTGAAGGTTCGGTTGGCTAATCCATCCCGCTAACGGCGCGGCCGACGCGCCTCGGGGTGATGCTCAGGAAAAATCAGATGGCTTTGCTTGAAGTGAAAGACCTCAAGGTTCGTGTCGAGGAGCGTGAGATCCTCCACGGGCTGACGCTGACCGTGAATGAAGGCGAGGTGCATGCGATCATGGGGCCGAACGGCTCCGGCAAGTCGACGCTCTCGCACGTCATCGCCGGCAAGCCCGGCTATGAGGTCACCGACGGCCAAATCCTGTTCAAGGGCGAGGACCTCCTGGAGATGGCGCCGGACGAGCGCGCCGCGAAGGGCGTGTTCCTGGCGTTCCAGTATCCGGTCGAGATTCCCGGCGTTGCCACCATGACCTTCCTGCGCACCGCGCTCAACGCCCAGCGCAAGGCGCGCGGCGAGAGCGAATATTCGACACCCGACTTCCTGAAGAAGGTCCGCGAGGTCTCGAAGTCGCTGAACATCCCGCAGGACATGCTCAAGCGCGGCGTCAATGTCGGCTTCTCCGGCGGCGAGAAGAAGCGCAACGAGATGCTCCAGATGGCGCTGTTCGAGCCGAGCCTGTGCATCCTCGATGAGATGGATTCCGGCCTCGACATCGACGCGCTGCGCATTGCGGCCGACGGCGTCAATGCGCTGCGGTCGCCGAAGCGCGCGATGGTCGTGATCACCCACTATCAGCGGCTGCTGAACTACATCGTGCCCGACGTCGTGCACGTGATGTCGAGAGGCCGCGTCGTGAAGAGCGGCGGCAAGGAGCTGGCGCTGGAACTGGAGGCGTCCGGCTACGCCCAGTTCGAAGACGCTGCCTGACAAACACGGGTTTTGTGATGAACGTTGTTGCAAAGACCGAGACCGGGCGTGCGCTGGGCGATGCATTCGCCGTCGTGCGCGACCGTCTGCCGGGCGAGGGCAAGATCGCCGATCAGCGGCGCCAGGCCTTCGAGGCTTATGAACGATCAGGCCTGCCGCATCGCCGGATCGAGGAATGGAAATACACCGACCTGCGCGCGCTGGTGCGCGAAGTGCTGCCGCTCGCGGCGTCCCCGGATGATGCCGCGCTGAGCCGCGCCAGGGCTGTCGTACAGGCCCGCGCGATCGAAGGCGTCCGGCGCCTGGTGCTGGTCGACGGCGCATTCGCGCCTGATCTCTCCGATTGGCAGGATCTGGAGAATGGGCTCTCGATTAATCCGCTGCGCCTCGCGCTGGAAGCCGGCGACGAGATCGTCGCGACACAGGCTCTCGCGTCCGATGTCGCCAACCCCATGATCGCGCTGAATGGCGCGATGGCGACCGACGGGGTCGTCATCGACGTCGCTGACGGCACGGTACTGACCCAGCCGCTGCACATCGTGCATGTCGCATCCGGCACTGCGCCGGCCTCGACGTTCACGCGGTCGCTGCTCCGGCTCGGCCGCGATGCAGGCGTGACGCTGGTGGAGAGCTATCTCGCTGCCGACGGCGCCAAGGCCTACCAGACCCATGACGGACTGGTTGTTGCGATCGGTGACAATTCACGGCTCGATCACGTGCGCCTCGTCGAAGACAGCGTCGATGCCTTCAACATTTCCTCGGCGACGGTTTCGCTCGGCGCGCATGTCCATTTCAACACCTTCGGCCTGACCTCGGGCGGGCATGTCAGCCGCTACCAGCTGACGGTGACCTGCGCCGGCGAAGGTTCGACGGTCGAGACCAACGGCGTCAATCTGATCAACGGCAAGCAGCACGCCGACACCACGCTGTTCATGGATCATGCCGTGCCGAACTGCGTCAGCCGCGAGATCTTCCGCGCCGTGATCGACGATCGCGCCCATTCGGTGTTCCAGGGCCGCATCATCGTCCGTCCCGACGCGCAGAAGACCGACGGCAAGATGATGACGCGCGCGCTGCTGCTCTCGGACGAAGCCGAGGCGGACAACAAGCCCGAGCTCGAGATCTTCGCCGACGACGTCTCCTGCGGCCACGGCGCCACCGCCGGCGCGCTGGACGAGAGTTTGCTGTTCTACATGCGCGCCCGCGGACTGCCCGAGAAGGAAGCCGAGGCGCTGCTGATCCAGGCCTTCGTCGGCGAGGTGATCGAGACCATCGCCAGCGACGAGTTGCGCGAGGTCGCAATTGCCGCCGCGCAGCGCTGGCTTCAGGCGAGGGCGTGAGCATGCACAAGGCGGTCGCCAACGGCAGTTATGACGTCGCGCGCGTGCGCGAGGATTTCCCGGCGCTCGCATTGCAGGTCTACGGCAAGAAGCTGGTCTATCTCGACAACGCGGCCTCGGCCCAGAAGCCGAATGCGGTGCTCGACCGCATGACGCAGGCCTACACCAGCGAATACGCCAACGTGCATCGCGGCCTGCATTACCTCGCCAATGCCGCGACCGAGGCCTATGAAGGCGCCCGCACCAAGGTCGCGCAGTTCATCAACGCGCCGCGCACCGAAGAAGTGATCTTCACCCGCAACGCGACGGAGGCGATCAACCTGGTCGCGTCCTCGTGGGGTGGGCCGAATATCAAAGAGGGCGACGAGATCGTCCTCTCGATCATGGAGCACCACTCCAACATCGTGCCGTGGCATTTCCTCAGGGAACGCCAGGGTGCCGTGATCAAATGGGCGCCGGTCGACGACGAGGGCAATTTCCTGATCGACGAGTTCGAGAAGCTCCTGACGCCGAAGACCAAGCTGGTTGCGATCACGCAGATGTCGAACGCGCTCGGCACCATCGTGCCGGTCAAGGACGTGATCCGGCTGGCGCATGCCCGCGGCATTCCCGTGCTCGTCGACGGCAGCCAGGGCGCGGTGCATCTGCCGGTCGACGTCCAGGACATCGGCTGCGACTTCTATGTCTTCACCGGCCACAAGGTGTACGGGCCGACCGGCATCGGCGCGCTCTACGGCAAGTACGAGCATCTGGCAGCCATGCCGCCCTTCAACGGCGGCGGCGAGATGATCCGCGAGGTGGCCAAGGACTGGGTCACCTATGGCGATCCTCCGCACAAGTTCGAAGCCGGCACCCCGCCCATCGTCGAGGCCGTCGGCCTTGGCGCCGCCATCGACTACGTCAATTCGATCGGCAAGGAGAGGATCGCTGCGCACGAGCACGATCTCACCTATGCGCAGGAGCGTCTGCGCGAGATCAACTCGTTGCGCGTGATCGGAACCGCCCGCAGCAAGGGCCCGGTGATCTCGTTCGAGCTCAAGGGCGCGCATGCCCATGACGTCGCCACCGTGATCGACCGCCAGGGCATCGCGGTGCGCGCCGGCACCCATTGCGTGATGCCGCTTTTAGAGCGGTTCAACGTGACCGCGACGTGCCGGGCCTCGTTCGGCATGTATAATACGCGGGAAGAAGTCGATCATCTGGCACATGCGCTGTTGAAGGCGCGGGATTTGTTCGCATGACCGATACAGCCGAAGTCAAGACGGCCACCATGGAAACCACCTCGGCGCTGCCGCCGGAGGAGACCGAGCGTCTGACCACCGAGATCATCGCCGGGCTCAAGACCGTGTTCGATCCGGAAATTCCGGCCGACATCTATGAGCTCGGCCTGATCTACAAGGTCGAGATCAAGGACGACCGCTCGGTCGACGTGCAGATGACGCTGACGACGCCGAACTGTCCGGCCGCCGGCGAACTGCCGACCATGGTCGAGAACGCGGTCGCCAGCGTCCCTGGCGTCGGCGTCGTCAACGTCAATCTGGTGTGGGATCCGGCCTGGACGCCGGACCGGATGTCGGACGAGGCACGCCTCGTCCTCAATATGTGGTGATGTGTCACAGCGTTTTCGAGCGAAGTGGATGCCGGTTCGCGTCAAGAAAACGCGTCAGAACAAGAGGTAAAGGTTCTGATCAAGTCAGAACCTTTACGGATTGGACTTAGGCTCAAGAAGACCGGCAATTGATTTGCCGCTGGGACTGACCACATGAGTGACATGACGCAAGCTTCACCGACCCCAGCCAAACCGAAGCGGCCGCGCCCGCAGGTCATGAAACTGACCGATGCCGCCGCGGAGCGGATCACCGAGCTGACCAAGCGCGCCGATTCCGAGATCGTCGGGCTCCGCGTCGGCGTGAAGAATGGCGGCTGTGCCGGTCAGTCCTACACGGTCGAATACGCCCACGAGATCCGGCCGACCGACGAGGTCGTCGAGGACAAGGGCGTCAAGATCCTGGTCGATCCCAAGGCCGTGCTGTTCCTGCTCGGCACCGAGATGGACTACAGGGCCGACAAGATGCAGGCCCAATTCGTCTTCAACAATCCCAACCAGGTCTCCGCCTGCGGCTGCGGCGAATCGGTCCAGCTCAAGCCGGCCACGGTCTGACGGCGTCCCGGCCGGTTGCGCGCGCGCCGGGCGCACCACCATTGATTGTTGATCCGATCGTCGCCCATACTGCCTCATCGAGAGGCTGCGGCGTATGGGTCCTGGCACCCCATGCGCAATTGCGCACTCGGCCGGCATGACGGTGGGCACATGGACCGCGAATTCCTGATCGACCTGTTCGCCGATTTCGGCCCCGTCACCATCCGCAAGATGTTCTCGGGCTACGGCATCTCCGCCGCCGGCGTCAATTTCGCGCTGTCCCTGCGCGCCGGGCTCTACTTTCGTGCCGACGAGCAGACCATCCCGCAATTTGAGGCGGAGGGCAGCGGGCCATTCCAATATCAGACACGGTCGAAGACCGTCACGGTGAACTCCTACTGGCAGCTGCCGGCACGGCTGTTCGATGATTCGGAAGAACTCGCGGTCTGGGCACGGTCGGCACTCGGCGCCGCCCAGCGCGCTGCGCTGCGCAAGCGGCCGAGGAAACGAGCGGCTGCGCGAAAGTCGAAGGCGCCTGCGAAGAAGACTGCTGCAAAGAAGACTGCAGGCAAGAAAGCGGCGACCAAAAGAGCGGCAAAGAAAGCGGTCAAGACGACGAGTAGGCGCGCTCCGAAGAAAAAGTCCTCATCCTAAGACAGCCACCTCCGTCCACGTCATTGCGAGGAGCGATAGCGACGAAGCAATCCATGGGTCCGCATATGCGGTTAGCTGGATTGCTTCGCTTCGCTCGCAATGACGGTGGAGGCAGTTGAGCGACCAGGTCACGCCACGCGGGTCTGGATCTCGGTGCTGTATTCCGGATCGGCTTCGCAGATCACGCGGTTGCGGCCATTGCGCTTGGCGGCGTAGAGGCAGGCATCCGCACGCTCGATCAGCGCGTCGGTGTCGTCGCCCTCCTTGAGCATGGAGACGCCGACGGAGATGGTGACGCGGCCGAGGATCTCGCCGGTCGATTTCTTCTTCAATTCCTTCGCCATCACGGCGCGACGGATGTGGTCGGCGACCGTGAGAGCCTGGCGCAGCGCGGTGTTGGGCAGCACGACCGCGAATTCCTCGCCGCCATAGCGTGCGGTGATATCCTGGCCCTTGATGGTCTGCTTCATCGAAAGGCCGACGAGCCGCAGCACCTGGTCGCCGGTGAGATGGCCGTAGGAATCGTTGAACGACTTGAAGTGATCGATGTCGAACAGAAGCAGCGACAGCGGCTCGCCCGAGGCGAGCGCGTTCTGCACGGCCATGCCGATCATGCGGTCGAAATATTTGCGGTTGCCGAGGCCGGTGAGGGGATCGGTCAGGCTCTCGGCGCGGATCGCTTCCAGGCTCTGCTGGAAGTCGCTGATCTCCGACTTCGACAGCGCGAGCCGGCTCTCCAATGCCTGATTGGTCTCGCGCATCTCGCGCGTCGATTTTGCCAGGCTATCGACGATTGCCTTGATGTGATCGCGGGTGGTCGCGCTCGCAAGCTTATCGCTGGCACCGACGAGGCTGGCGTCATAGGTCGCGGACACGCCGAGCGCATCGGTGATCACCTTCATCACGTCGTCGATCTCGCCGATGACGCGCGCGCCGACCTTGTCGATGCGGTCGGTGGTCTTGATGTGGGAGAGATAGGTCTCGTAGATCTGCTCGAGATCGGCTTCGGTCAGCTTGCCGCTGCGCGCCAGCGTCTCGTTGATGATCTTGTTGAGCGGCGCGTTGTAGCCGGTGGCGTAGACGTACCAGATCTCGTAATTGCGGGGAATTGCCGTCTGTCGAAGCGATCGGATCTGACCGAGCGCCACCTCGGCGAACGCCATCGTGCGTTCGTGTTCGTCCAGCAGCTTGACCACTGTCACGCCCTCAATGCACGCAATGCCGGTTAAACCCGGCAGCAATGACTAAACTATTGGGGCGAGGGTACGGGACGAGAGTGAAGGCAAGGTAAACAGTGGAACTACGGGGAGGTCCGCTGCAACGACCATGCGGCGCGCCCGATCTTTGTCCGCCTTGAGCGCCACTTTCGGGCGCTTTTCGTTTGTTCGCGATTGCGATGCGCAAACTGCGCGCATTTGCTTCAAACGCTGGGGATCAGCGCGTGCGCCGGTCGCGGGTGGCAACGGAGATTGGCTGGACTACCGCCGCTGGCGCGGCGGCATCGGAGCAGGCCTTATGCGCGTGCGCGCACAGGTCGCAGCAGGAAGGCGGGCAGGTGCGAATGATCGGCGGGCTCGTGGTCCACCTCGCGCTGCGGTCGCCGTGGCTCGGCACGCCCGATCGACGGCACGTGCGACGGAGCGGCTTGCGGAGCCGAATTGCGGCCGTGGCGCGGTTCACGCTCCGGCTTCGCTGCGCGCTCCTCGCGGGGCTCCCGCTCGTGACGCGCTTCGCGCGGCTCGCGTTCACCGTGGCGCGCCTCGCGCTCACCGTGGCGCGCTTCGCGCTCACGGCGCGGCTTGCGGCCGCCGCGGGCACCATCGCGCGAACCTTCGCGGCCACGCGAGCGGCGCGGCGCGGCATCCTCGTCAGAGGCTTCGCTGTGAACGGTGTAGTCGCCCTCGGTGCGCGGAATCTGCTGGCCGATCAGCTTCTCGATCGCGGCCATCGACTTGCTGTCGAGCGGTGTCACGATCGAGATCGCGGTGCCGGTGCGGCCCGCGCGGCCCGTGCGGCCGATCCGATGAACGTAGTCGTCGGCGTGATGGGGAACGTCGAAATTGAAGACGTGGCTGACCTCGGGAATGTCGAGGCCGCGGGCGGCGACGTCGGAGGCGACGAGCAGCGGCAGCTCACCCTTTCGGAACTGTTCGAGTGCCGCCGTGCGGGCCGACTGGTCCATGTCGCCGTGCAGCGCGCCGACGCTGAAGCCGTGCTTCTGAAGCGACTTGTGAACGATGGCGACCTCGCGCTTGCGATTGCAGAAGATGATCGCGTTCTTGAGGTCCTTGGCCTCCCGCAGCAGGCGGCGAAGCAGCTCGCGCTTCTCGTGCGCCTCGCGTCCGGCAGGCACCTGGGCTTGCGTGACGGTGACGGCGGTGGTGGCGGGCCTGGAGACCTCGATCTTCTGCGGATTGTGCAGGAAGGCTTCGGTGATGCGCCGGATTTCCGGCGGCATGGTCGCGGTGAAGAACAGGGTCTGCCGCGTGAACGGGACGAGCTTGCAGACGCGCTCGATGTCGGGAATGAAGCCCATGTCCAGCATGCGGTCGGCCTCGTCGATGACGAGCAGTTCGACGCCGGTGAGCAGCAGGCCGCCGCGCTCGGTGTGGTCGAGCAGGCGGCCGGGGGTTGCGATCAGCACGTCGACGCCGCGCATCAGCTTGGCATCCTGGTCGCCGAAGGAGACGCCGCCGATCAGGAGGGCGACGTTGAGTTTCTGGCCGGCGCCGTAGCGGTCGAAGTTTTCCTTCACCTGGGCCGCAAGCTCGCGGGTCGGCTCGAGGATCAGGGTGCGCGGCATGCGCGCCCGGGCTCGGCCCTTCTCGAGGATGGTAAGCATCGGCAGCACGAAGGCCGCGGTCTTGCCGGTGCCGGTCTGGGCGATTCCCAGCACGTCCTTGCGTGCGAGGACGTGAGGGATCGCCTGTTCCTGGATGGGGGTGGGATTGGTATAACCGGTGGCCGCCACTGCGGCGAGGACTTTTTCGGATAGTCCGAGATTTGAAAAGGACATTGAGCCTCTGGTCGAAACCGCCGTTCGGAATCGAGGGTAATAAGGCTGTCGCGTTCCACCCCGAAACGGCGCGCTCTTCTATAAAGCTCGGGGGCTCTGACTAACGCTGACGGACGGCAAACCTGACGAATCGCGTTTCGATCCGAGGGCCGCGTTGCCTCGCAACATAGGGGCGAAACCGGTAAAGTCAATCTTGGAACCGGCCGGATAGCCGAAAAAGCTTAACGTTTTGACTGAAATACGCGTCTTTTTCGTCATTTGGCGGTCAAATGAATCACGACTCCCGCCCCGGACGGCGAGGCCACAGCGGGGGCTTCCGCGCTGTTTTTCATCCTGAATTTGCCGGGCGTCAGGCCTTCGGAAGCGCCGAATATCCGGTAGAAAGTGGCGAGGCTGCCGAACCCGCAGGTGAGGGCGATGTCGGCGATCGGCCGCGGCGGCTTCTCGCGAAGCAGCCTTCGGCTCTCGCTCAGGCGCTGGGCGGTGACGGTCTGCGAAAAGCTCGTCCCGGTTGCTTCGAACAAGACGTGCAGGTAGCGGACCGAGACGCCGAGCATGCCGGCGACCATCCCTGGCGACAGACTTGGCCTGGCAAGATGGCGCGTGATCAGGCGGCGCGCGAGGCTGAGCCGGCCGACGCGCAGCGCCTGCTGCGCCCGCCGGCTGCCCGGCCTGATCACACCGCGCTCGATCAGCGCAAGGTCCGCCACGATCTTAACCAGCGCAGGAATGCAAGCGTTATCACCGGCCTCCGTCGCCTCCTTGAAGTCGGCGAGGCAAGCTTCTAGCAGCGGCGCCCAGCCGTGATTGCTGGTCGCCGCTGAGCCCTGACGGGCTGGCTCAGATGACGGGATTTGATCCGCCCGCAGGTCCGCGGCATCGAGATAAATGCGCGTCGCGCCTCTAGCTAGCGTTTCCTGGCTGTGATCCCCGTGCTTACCGCGCATCGTGACTGATCCCTCGCTCTGCATGAGAGCGCGCGTCGCCGGCAAGGAAATTTGCGGTGCCGAACCCGGACGAAGCGCCGCAGTGGTTCTTGCGAAACGGCCGGAAAATATCTTCTCAATGCGCGCAGGCTGATCACTTCGGTTCAACGAACGTCGGATCGCGCGGCGGTGTGAAGTTCAGGGAGGTGAAGGGGGCGCGGCCGAGCTACGGCAAATTGCGAGCGCGGTGTCCCGGCCGGTCCGGACGGGCGCTCAGGCCGTTTGTGCGCGATAGTCGCCCGGCGTCATGGATTCGGATGCATTGAACAGGCGGTAGAACGTCGCAAGGCTCTCGAAGCCGCAAGCAAAGGCGATCTCAGCGATCGTCTGCCCGGGCTGCTCGCGGAGCAGGCGGCGGCTTTGTTCGAGCCGGAGCGCGGTGACGGTCTCCGAGAAGCTCATCTCGGTCTCCTCGAACAGGATGTGCAGATGACGGACCGAGATGCCGAGCAGGCCGGCAATCAGGGTTGGCGACAGCGCTGCACGCGCCAGATGGCGCCGGATCAGGCGCCGGGCCAGCGACAAATGGGCGGTTCGCAAGGCCTGCTGCGCGAGCCGGCTCTTCGGCCGCATGATGCCGCGCTCGATCAGCGCTATATGGGCCAGAGCCTGCACCGTCGGAGCCGTGCCCGCCGTCGCGGCATCGTTGCTTTCGATGAGGTCGCGGAAGCATGATTCCAGCAGAGCCCGCAGCGCGGTCTCATCCTGCAAGGGCCTGGGGACCAGTTCGCCGAGCTCGGCGCCCGACGGGACGATGTTCGCCACCGGGACCTTGATGATGCGCAGGTGGAAGCCGTCATCGTGCAGGGGGACAGTGCGATAGGGCAGGTCCGAATAGCTGGTCGCGAACATGCCGTCGCGAACGGAAAATTCATCGAGCCGCGCGCCGCCGAACCAGCCGCCGCCGCCAAGCTGCTGGTAGATGCACAGGCTGTTGCTGGCCGCGTCGGCGATGTCGCCCGTGCGCCGCTCGACACGGTACGGCGAGGCCCGCAGCTCGACCAGCCCGGCATCGCCGAGCTTGCGCAGCGAGAACTCGCCGAAGAAGTCGCGGCGCCGGTCGGCTTCCAGCTCGGCAGTGACGCCGAACAGCCCCTTGGCGCGAACCTCGCGCCAATAGTCGAAGCGATCCTTGGGATCGACTTGATCAGTAGACCATGTGTGCACGGAAAAGCCGTTGCGACGTGCGGAGAGCTCGAGCCGGATGGAGGTTCGAAATCTATCACGCGGGCCGTAAAAAGAAACTTGACCTAAGACAAATCGGACCCCTCATTTCGGCCTGGCGTGGCCGGCCGGAATGGCCGTCCGCGGCCGGCCTTGAACCGGCGAAACGGCTGGTCCGACTATTAGGCGGCGGTCGCACGGGCGGCGCGTTTGTCGTGCAGGCGGGAAAACGGGATGAAGAGCTGGCTTTCGAGACTTTCGGCGATCCTTTGGGCGGTTGCATTTGTCGTATCGGCCGCACCGGCCCATGCCGAGAAGCGCGTCGCGCTGGTCGTCGGCAACAACGACTACAAGAACGTCCCGAAGCTGCTCAAGGCCGTCAACGACGCCCGCACCATGGGCGACACGCTGAAGCAGCTCGGCTTCAGCGTTATGGTGGCCGAGAACCTCAATCGGCAGGCGTTCTCCGAGACGCTGCTCGCGTTCGACCGCGCCGTGGAACCCGGCGACACGGCGTTCTTTTTCTACGCCGGCCACGGTTTCGAGATCGCCGGCCAGAACTATCTGCTGCCGACCGACGTGCCGGCGGCGACGGAAGGTCAGGAAGAGCTGGTGCGCGACGCCTCGATCCTGGCCGACCGCATCGTCGAGCGCCTTCAGAACAAGAAGGCGCGGACTTCGATCCTGGTGTTCGACGCCTGCCGCAACAACCCGTTCGAGCGCAAGGGCACCCGTGCGGTCGCCGGCGGCGGCGGGCTCGCGCCGATGACGCAGCTGCCCGAAGGCGTGTTCTCGGTGTTCTCGGCGGGGCCCCGCCAGACCGCGCTCGATCGCCTGTCCAACGACGACGCCAATCCCAATTCGGTGTTCACGCGCACCTTCGCCAAGGAGCTGCTCAAGCCCGGCGAGAACCTCGTCCAGGTTGCGCAACGCACGCGCCGTGCCGTCAGCGAGATGGCCGACACGGTCAAGCACAGGCAGGTGCCGGTCTATTTCGACCAGATGGTCGACGACGTCTTCCTCAACGGGATCGCAAAGGGGCAGGCCGAGGCGGTCAAGCCGTCCGCGCCGCCGCAGCAGGTGGCCGCGCTGCCGCCGGTCGCGGTGCCGAAGCTGCCGAAGGAGGAGACCATCAACGCGCCGATCGCGAGCTTCTCGCGGCACAATGGCGGCTGGAGCGTTACGTTCTCCTTCGCCGACCCGACGCTCGGCATTTCCTGGCGCATCGCCGGCAAGAGCGATTTCCGCGAGACCGGATTCATCGACACGCTCGATCCGCGCACGCGCAAGCGGATGCCGAACCCGTCGATCGAGCTGCCGCCTGATGCGCAGGCCGGCACCATCGAGGTCCGCTATGTCGATCAGTCCGGCGAGATGCAGGGACCGTTCCCGATCAGGTTCGATCCCGAGGCCGCTTTGATCCGTGACCAGCGCAAGATCCTCGACATGACCTCGACGAGCTGGCTGTCGTTCCGCGAGTTCAACGGGCTCCTGGTCTACTACACGCATCTCGTGTCCTACCGCTGCGCCATCCGCGAGGTGCGCATCGGCATCGACACCGCCGTGCCCAACCAGGTGCTGAAGATGCCGTCCTGCAATTCGCGCGATCCCAGCGCGATCCCGTCTGACGCGCAGCCCTATCTGAAGCTCGCGCCGCAGACCAAGGCGGTCTCGGTCGAGCTGACCTATCGCGACGGCAGCGTGTCGGAAATCAAGACCTTCAGGCGATAGCCTTGCATCCTTGTTGCCCGATCGATCCGCGTTACAATCTGGTTCTGAGGGGCGAGGCAGCGGTGAGGACGGCATCATGGATGCAGGCTATCCGGCAGGGCCGAACACGCGTCAGATCAGGGCGCGCTGCTGCGTCGTCGGCGGCGGGCCGGCCGGCATGATGCTCGGCTATCTCCTGGGGCGGGCCGGGATCGACGTGGTGGTGCTGGAGAAGCATGCGGATTTTTTCCGCGACTTCCGCGGCGACACCGTGCATCCCTCGACGCTTCAGGTGATGGACGAGCTCGGCCTGATCGACGGCTTCCTGAAGCTGCCGCATCAGCGCTTGCAGAAGATGGACGGCTTGTTCGGCGGCACGCCGGTGCGCATCGCCGATCTCCGCCGCCTCAGCGTCAAATACCCCTTCATCGCGATGATGCCACAGTGGGACTTCCTCAATTACCTGCGCGAGAGCGGCAAGCGCTTCCCCTCGCTGAAGGTGCTGATGAAGGCCGAGGCGACCGATCTGATCCGGCGCGGCGATGCTGTCGCAGGCGTGCACGCGAACACACCCGACGGCCCGATCGACATCGAGGCCGATCTCACCATTGCCTGCGACGGCCGGCATTCGACCGTGCGCGGACGCGCCGGCCTCGAGGTCGAGGAGATCGGCGCGCCGATGGACGTGCTCTGGTTCCGCGCCGGCCGCAGACCCGACGAGACCGAGAACGTGTTCGCGCGGGTCGAGCCCGGCAAGATGATGATCACCTTCGACCGCGGCGACTATTGGCAATGCGCCTATGTCATCGCCAAGGGACAATACGAAGCGGTGAAGGCGAGGGGATTGCAGGCGTTGCTCGACGACGTCGTGCGCATGGCGCCGATCCTTCGATCCGGCATCACTGATGTGAAGAGCTTTGACGATATCAAGCTGCTTACGGTCGCGATCAACCGCCTCGAGCGCTGGACGCAGCCGGGCCTGCTGTGCATCGGCGACGCCGCGCATGCGATGTCGCCGATCGGCGGCGTCGGCGTCAATCTCGCCGTGCAGGACGCGGTTGCGACCGCCAATATCCTGGCGGCGAAGCTCGTTCACGGCGTACCGTCGGAAGACGAGCTCGATGCGGTGCGACGGCGCCGCGAATTCCCGGTGCGCGTGACACAGCGCATGCAGGTGATCGTGCAGAACAACATCATCAGCGGCGCGCTGAAGGCCGGCGATCAGCCGGTGCCGTTGGCGCTGCGGTTGATCACGGCAATGCCATGGCTGCAGGGTCTCACCGCACGTATGGTCGCCGTCGGGGTGCGGCCGGAGCACGTGCATTCGCCGGCGGCGGGCTGAACGGCGCGCCGTGCGGCCGGAAGGAATTCATCAGGGATAACAGCTGCTTAATTCGATTGATGAAAGTTGCTCGACCGCAACAGCAAGACAAGATTCGAAATGCGCGCGAGCGGATTCCGCTCCGGCAGCTTCAGCGATTTTCTTTTGGTAAGGGTCTCTCTGGAAAAGCTGTGCCATCAGACAACCTGGGGGTGCTGCTGTGTTTCGTACCAAATTCATTGCCGTCCTGACTGCAACCACGGCGCTCGGCGTCAGCGCCGCATCGGCCGCCGACCTTGCCGCCCGTCCGTACAGCAAGGCACCGGCCTATGTGGAAACGATCTACAACTGGGCCGGCTTCTACATCGGCGGGCACCTCGGCGGTGCCTGGACCAACGAGCAGTGGGTCAACAGCGCCAACACCTCGCCGTTCGGCGATCTTTCGCCGGGCGACAGCCTCCGTCAGCGCAACTCCGGTATCATGGGCGGCGCCCAGATCGGCTACAACTGGCAGGCCAACAACTACGTGTTCGGCATTGAGGGCACGATCTCCGGCCTCGACAACTCCGGCCGCGTCACCAACACGGTGTTCGGCGTCGGCCGCGACGATCAGTTCAGCTGGCGCTCGAATGTCATGGCGACGATCGTCGGTCGTGCCGGCTACGCGATCCAGAACAACCTGTTCTACTTCAAGGGTGGCTATGCCGGCGTGAACAACCGTCTGTCCGTCGTCGACAATCTTCCGCCGTCGACCGGCTCCGGCAGCCAGACTCATTGGGCCAGCGGCTGGACCGTCGGCGGTGGCTGGGAATACGGCATCACCCGCAACTGGACCATCGGCGTCGAATACAATTACGCGGCCTTCGAGCGTCAGGCCTATCAGCTCGCCGGCACCGCCGCAGGGACCTATACGTTCGATGCCAAGCCGCGCGACATTCAGTGGGCGGTGGTGCGCGTGAACTACAAGTTCGACGCGCCGGCCATCGCGCGCTACTGAACTACTCTGAGGCGAACAGGATGCGAGGGCCCCGGCGATGCGCCGGGGCTCTCGTGTTTCAGGGCGCTCGTGTTTTCAGGCCATCACCGAATAGCCGCCGTCGACGGGGATCGCGGTGCCGGTGACGAAGTCCGACGCGGGCGAGGCGAGGAACACGGCGATGCCGGCGAAGTCGTCGATGTCGCCCCAACGCCCCGCTGGCGTGCGCGCCAGCACGCGCTCGTGCAGCCCCGACACCTGCTGCCGCGCGCCGCGGGTGAGGTCGGTGTCGATCCAGCCTGGCAGGATGGCGTTGACCTGGATGTTGTCGGGCGCCCAGGCGTTGGCGCACGCGCGGGTGTACTGCACGATGCCGCCCTTGCTCGCGGCATAGGCCGTCGCGAAGCTCGCGCCGAAGATCGACATCATCGAACCGATATTGATCACCTTGCCGTTGCCGGACGCCTTCAGCGCCGGATAGGCCAGCTTCGAGCACACGAAGGCGCTGGTGAGGTTGGTGTCGATCACCTTGTTCCACTCGTCGAGCTCGAGTTCGTGCGGCGGCTTGCGGATGCTCATGCCGGCATTGTTGATGAGGACGTCGATGCGGCCGAGCTCCCCGACGACGCGCTCGATCATCGCAGCGACCGCCGTCTTGTCGGTCACGTCGGTGGCGACGGCGATCGCCTTCACGCCGCGCTTGCCGAGATCCTCGACGGCGGCCTTTGACTTCGCCTCGTTGCGGCCGACCACGGCAACCGCCGCGCCGGCGTCCGCCAGGCCGCGCGCCATGCCAAGCCCGATGCCGCCATTGCCGCCGGTGACGATGGCGACCCGGCCCGAGAGATCAAACTGTCCGTTCTTCATTGTTGTTGTCCGCTGAGGTTTGAACCGGGCGCGAGAGTGCCCGATCGTCACGGCGCTGACCAGATCGGCCACAGCCGGTCCGCCCTGCGCCGGCGGGCTTGCGCGTGGGGCGATTTCCACGACGTTCGGGCAACAAAAAAGCCCCGGACAATGCCGGGGCTTTTGCTCTGCAATCTCAGCAGGGATCAGTACGCAGCTCAGTACTTCGCGACGACCGGACCGGTCCAGTTGAAGCGGTAGACCAGCGAGGTGCTGATGGTCTGGACAAGCGGCTTGAAGGTGATGTCGCGGCCATTCGAGATGTTGGTGCCGTCGACCAGCTCCGAGATGTTCTTGTTGTCGTAGTAAGCGGCGCGATACTCGGTCTTCATGAACCAGCCGGGCGACGTGATGCCGAAGATGTTCAGGCTGTTCTCGACGCCGCCACCCACGAACCAGCCGCCGCGATCGAAGTCGTTGGTGTGGAGACCCGAGGGAAGCGCGCTTGCGGTGTTGAACAGCGTGGTGCCCTTCCAGTGCGAGCTGGAGTAACCGGCGTTGACGTAGGACAGGACGTTCGGCGCGATCAGGTAGCCGAGGCGCGCACCAGCCGCCCAGCTGTAGTCGTTCTTGATGTTGCCGGCGACGAACGGACCCTGATCCTGGATGGTGCCCTTCAGGCTGCCGAACTGACCGTCGGCGAACACGCCGATGACCCAGCTGTTGGCGGTCTGCCAGTCGTAACCGGCGCCGACGGTGCCGTACCAGCCATCGCCGCCCTGGCGCTGGTTGAAGCCGAGGATCGGCGCACCCGTGACGGTCGACTGGACGCCCGTGTCAGCATCCCAGACGCCGCCGCCGCCACCGCCGAAGATGTAGAAGCCGGTCCAGCTCGGAGCGACCGGAACCGGGGCAGGAGCCTTGGTGTAGGGGCGGGCGGCCAGGTCGGCAGCCGACGCCGATGCCGTCATCGCCGCAACCGCGGTCAGAGCGAGCAAAGTCTTCTTCATGTCCAAATCCTCGACTAGCGTTCGATCAGGTCGCTCAGGGGAGTGCGCTGGCACCGATTCCCGAAACTCATGTTGGGACTATACGTGGTTCCGTTGGAAATGCTGTTGCTGGTGAGACACATCCGGCCGAAAACGAAGCCACTGGGGCTCTCCGAACGGGCAAAATGGCAACGGCCGCCCCGATCTGGGGGCGGCCGGAAACTCATTTCAGATCAATCGGTTGGGCCTAGACGTCCAGCAGCTCTTCGCTGGCAAATTCGGCCTTGTCCGAGATGAAGGCGAAGCGCGCCTCGGCCTTGGTGCCCATCAGGCGCTCCACCGAATCCGCGGTGGTGTCACGGTCGTCGGGCAGCAGAACCACCTTGAGCAGGGTCCGCTTGGCCGGATCCATGGTGGTCTCCTTGAGCTGCGCCGGCATCATCTCGCCGAGGCCTTTAAAGCGGTTCACCTCGACCTTGGCGTTGGCGTTGAACGCGCTCTTGATCAACTCGTCCTTGTGCTTGTCGTCGCGTGCGTAGACCGACTTCGTGCCGTGGGTCAGCTTGTAGAGCGGCGGCACCGCGAGGAAGAGGTGTCCTTCGTCGATCAGCTTCGGCATCTGCCGGTAGAAGAAGGTGATCAGCAGTGAAGCGATGTGGGCGCCGTCGACGTCGGCGTCGGTCATGATGATGATGCGCTGGTAGCGCAGATCCTCTTCGCGATATTGCAGGAGCTGGCCGCAGCCGATCGCCTGCACGAGATCGGAGAGCTGTGCGTTCGCCGTCAGCTTGTCCTTGCCGGCGGAAGCGACGTTGAGGATCTTGCCGCGCAGGGGCAGCACGGCCTGGGTCTTGCGGTCGCGCGCCTGCTTGGCGCTGCCGCCGGCCGAGTCACCCTCGACGATGAACAGCTCCGAGCCATCGGTGCCGGCGTCGGTGCAGTCGGCGAGCTTGCCGGGCAGGCGCAGCTTCTTGCCGGCGGTTTTCCGCGCGGTCTCTTTCTCTTGCCGCCGCCGCAACCGTTCTTCGGCGCGGTCGATCACGAAGTCGAGCAGCCGGTTGGCCATGTTCGGATTGCCCGACAGCCAATGGTCGAACGGATCCTTCATCGCCTGCTCGACGATGCGCTGCGCCTCTGCAGTGGCGAGGCGATCCTTGGTCTGCCCCTGGAATTCCGGCTCGCGCACGAACACCGACAGCATCACGGCGGCGCCGACCATCACGTCTTCCGAGGTGACGGAGGCCGCGCGCTTGCCCTGGCCGACGCGCTCGGCGTGATCCTTCAGGCCGCGCAAAAGGGCGCTGCGCAGGCCGGATTCGTGCGTGCCGCCATCCGGCGTCGGCACGGTGTTGGTGTAGGAGGAGAGGAATCCGTCGGCATCGGCGGTCCAGGCCACGGCCCATTCGCAGGCGCCATGCGCGCCGTTGCGGCCCGACTTGCCCGAGAAGATGTCGGGATGCACCAGCGTGTCGGCGTGGATCGCCGCGGCGAGATAATCCTTGAGGCCGCCGGGGAAGTGGAACGTCGCTTCGGCCGGCACGTCCTCGATGCCCTTGAGCAGCTCGGGTGCGCAGTTCCAGCGGATCTCGACGCCACCGAACAGATACGCTTTCGAGCGCGTCATCTTGAACAGGCGCTGCGGCTTGAACGCGGCCTTAGCGCCGAAAATATCGGTGTCGGGCTTGAAGCGCACGCGCGTGCCGCGGCGGTTGTTGATCTTGCCGAGGTCCTCGAGCTTGCCCTTCGGGTGGCCGCGCTCGAACGTCATGCGGTAGAGTTTCTGGCTGCGCGCGACCTCGACCTCGAGACGCGAGGAGAGGGCGTTCACCACGGAGATGCCGACGCCGTGCAGGCCGCCCGAGGTCTCGTAGACTTTGCTGTCGAACTTGCCGCCCGAATGCAGCGTGCACATGATGACTTCAAGTGCTGACTTCTTCGGGAATTTCGGGTGAGGATCGATCGGGATGCCGCGGCCGTTGTCGGTCACGGTCAGGAACCCGTCCGCGCTGAGATCGACTTCGATGAAGGTCGCGTGCCCGGCGAGCGCCTCGTCCATCGAGTTGTCGATGACTTCGGCGAACAGATGATGCAGCGCCTTCTCGTCGGTGCCGCCGATATACATGCCAGGCCGGCGACGCACCGGTTCCAGCCCTTCGAGCACCTCGATGTCGGCTGCCGTGTAGCCGGCTTCGGCGCCTCCGGCGGATCGCGAAGCAGCCTTCGCCGGAGCGCGTCCCTTCGGTTCCGGGGCTCCGAACAGATCGTCGGCAGATTTACTTTTGGCGTTCGACTTCAATGATTTGGCCATGGTTCTTCAAGTGGCGCACCGGTCACGGCGCGGCGAATCGGTTGCTCTGACTATGCCACGGATGGGCTGCAAATGGGGACGGCCGCACCCTGGAGCCCGGCCATCCTCATAGATAGGAGACCGCGATTACGCCCGCGAGGTGCGGAATACAACGACCGTGAACAGGGCCATGGCGGCGACCACCAGCAGTGATCCGACGATCGGCGCCGCCTCGAACGACGGTCCCTTCAGCAGCACGGCGGCCACACCGGCCGGGAACAGGACGCCGCCGACGATATGCAGCCAGCCCTGGATTCTGGCGAGCAGCATGCTGCCCGCTTCCGGCACCAGCCGGTAGTAGAGGCCGAACAGGAACAGCAGTACGCCGCCGACCAGATTGAGATGCGCATGCGCCGGTCCCAACGTGAAGTCGTGATGGATACCCATGGCGATGCCCGCGAGCATTCCGAACAGCAGGACGAGAACGCTCACGCACATCATCAGCGATCCGATCATCCAGTAATTCCTTTTTCTTGTGAGGGAGATGCCAGCCTGGACCTCAGGGGCCTTACGGGAAATCACGCTCGATCCCCGCCTTTGTGACTTGATGTCACGCGATCGGCTGGCTTACCTGTTCTTAGGCTGCGTGCTGCTAGAAAGGTTCAATCGAGGTTCAACGGAGCGGGAAGGCACACGACGAGATGGAAGACCTTGCGCGGGCCCTGGCCGAGTTTGTGCGCCACCACCAGGCCTGGGCCGCTCCGATCGTCATGCTGCTGGCGTTCGCTGAATCGCTTGCGTTCATCTCGTTGCTGGTTCCGGCCTGGGGCGCGCTGGTGGCCATCGGTGCGCTGATCGGGGCCAGCGGCATCAGTTTCTTTCCGGTCTGGATTGCCGGCGGCCTTGGCGCGGCGCTGGGCGACTGGGTCTCCTACTGGTTCGGCTATCGCTACAAGGAGAGGGTTGCCCAGATGTGGCCGCTCTCGCGCTATCCGGACCTGCTGCCCAGAGGCGAGGCTTTCGTGCGCAGCTGGGGCATACCCAGCATCTTCATCGGGCGGTTCTTCGGCCCCTTGCGCGCCTCCGTGCCGCTTGCGGCCGGCATTTTCGAGATGTCGTACTGGCAATTCCAGATCGCCAATTTCGTGTCCGCCCTGGTCTGGTCGGCAGCGCTGCTGCTGTTCGGCGACGTCATCGCGCATGCCATCGAGTGGGTGTGGCGGGTGGTGTAGCAAGCTCCGGAATAAGGCCGACCTGCAGGGGTTAGGCGGGAGGGTAACCGCTCGCGCTGTCGGCATCGCGCGAGTATCGAAACGCTGATACAACCGCGCCCACCGGGCGCGAATTCATCGGGCGCAGTCTCACTGGGAAGGACAGCACATGGAATTGACACGACGTCATGCTCTCGCCGGCGCTGCCGGCATCGCCGCTGCACCGTTGCTATCAGCCGTTCCTGCGGCCGCTGTGGCGGCGGTCGCCGACAAGCAGGCGCCGAGCTTCTATCGCTACAAGGTCGGCGACATCCTCGTCACCGTGGTGTCCGACGGCAAGAACGTCTTCAAGCTGGAAGACTCCTTCATCCCCAATGCGAAGCGGGACGACGTCAACGCGGCGCTGGAGAAGGCGTTCATGCCGCGGGACATGATGACGATCTGGTTCGCACCGCTGGTGCTCAACACCGGCGGCAAGCTGGTGGTGATCGACACCGGCAATGGCGCGCTGGCGAAGGCCAGCACGAAGGGCGCCAATGGCCTGTTCGCCGACAATTTCGTCGCCGCCGGCTTCGATCCCAAGAATGTCGACATGGTCGTGATCTCGCACTTCCACGGCGACCACGTGAACGGCCTCTTGACCGCCGAAGGCACGCCGGCATTCCCCAATGCCGAGGTGCTGGTGCCGGCAACCGAATGGAAGTTCTGGATGGACGATGGCGAGATGAGCCGGGCGCCGGCCGGCCGCATGCAGGGCCTGTTCAAGAACAACCGCAATATCTTCGAAGCCGGCCTGAAGAAGAAGGTCACCCCCTACGAGTGGGGCAAGGAGATCGCGCCGGGCCTGACCTCCGTCGAGACCGTCGGCCACACGCCGGGCCACACCTCCTACGTGCTGGCCTCAGGCCCGGACAAGGTCTTCATCCAGTCCGACGTCACCAACAATCCGAACCTGTTCGCGACCAACCCCGGCTGGCATGCGTTCTTCGACCAGGACGGCGACGTGGCGGAGAAGACCCGCCGGCGCATCTACGACATGGTGGTTGCCGAGCGGCTCCAGGTGCAGGGCTTCCACTATCCGTTCCCGGGCCTCGGCAATGTGGTGAAGGACGGCAGCGGCTATCGCGTCGTGCCGGCACCGTGGAATCCGGCGATTTAAGGTGTCATTCCGGGGCGATGCGTAGGCATCGAACCCGGAATCTCGCGCCGTAACCTCTGGATTCCCCGATGCGCGATTGCGCATCTGAGGTTCGCGCGCAATGCGCGCCCCGGAATGACAAAAGCAACCTTGACGTCAAGCCGGCGCGGCCTTATAGCCGCGCGCCATGATCAACGCCGCGACCATCCTCATTGCCAGCCGCCGCCGCATTTTCGCGGTATGGGCGGTCGCTCGCGTTTAAGACCATCGCCTCTGCCGCCGGACCTGATCCCGCGGCGCTCTCCTGAAAAAGACACGCGGTTCGATCTGGCGGCTCCTTCGTCATGCAGGAGCATCAATCATGTATACGCCACCGCCCTTCAAGCCAGACCGCGCCGCGAGCCTTGCCTTCGCGGAAGCGCGCGGCTTCGGCATGGCCTGCGCGTGGGACGGCGCCAAGCCGATCGCCTCCGCGCTGCCGTTCTATCTGACCTATGCCGCGGACGGGACACCGCGGGCGCTGTTTCATGTTGCCCGTCACAATCCGCTGGTAAAGCTGGCGGGCGGGTTGCCAAGTGGGGGGGCCTGGCTGCTCGCAGTCAACGGCGCCGATGCCTATGTGTCGCCGGACTGGTACGTCTCGCCGGATCAGGTGCCGACCTGGCTCTACCAGTCGGTGCATCTGAGCGGGCCGGTGCGGACCCTGTCGGGTGAGGAACTTGCGCTTCAGATCGATGCGCTGAGCGCCAAGTTCGAGAGCTGGCTGTTGCCGAAGAAGCCATGGACGTCGGGCAAGATGACTGCCGGGCGGTTCGAGGCGATGAAGAAGGCGATCGTGGGTCTGGTCATGACGGTTGAAGAGGTCGAGGGCAGCTTCAAGCTGAACCAGCACAAGTCCGAGACCGACTTTGCGGCGGTCGCAGCCCACCTTGGCGTGCAGGCGGATGCCGGCGCGCAACAGATCGCGCATCTGATGCGGCAGGCGCGGCCGGATGTCTTTGCAAACCAAACGAACGAGCTCGAAAGGAGCGTGCCATGACTCTCACCGACACCAATCCAAAGACCAAGAGCGGTGCGACCAAGGCCACCGTGTTCGTCGATGGCGCGTCCGGCACGACCGGCCTCGGCATCCAGGAGCGGCTGCTCTCGATCGGCGACGTCGCGGTGAAGCACATCGCCGACGACAAGCGCAAGGACCCCGCGGCCAAGAAGGCGCTGATGGAGGAGGTGGACCTCGTCATCCTCTGCCTGCCGGACGATGCCGCGAAGGAGACCGTCGCGCTGGTCGACAGCATGGGCGCGTCGGCGCCGAAGGTGCTGGACGCCTCGACGGCGTACCGGGTCGCGCCGGACTGGGCCTACGGTTTCCCCGAGCTCGCGCCCGACCAGGCCGACAAGATCCGTAACGCGAAGAAGGTCTCCAATCCCGGCTGCTATCCTACCGGCGCGATCGCGCTGCTGCGGCCGATCGTCGATGCCGGTCTGCTGCCATCAGATTATCCCGTCACCGTCAATGCCGTGAGCGGCTATTCCGGCGGCGGCAAGTCGATGATCGCGAGCTTCGAAGACGGCAGCGCGCCGTCGTTCGAGCTCTACGGCCTCGGCTTCGAGCACAAGCATCTGCCGGAGATGCAGCTCTACTCCAATCTGACGCGGCGCCCGATCTTCATTCCCTCGGTCGGCAACTACCGGCAAGGCATGCTGGTCTCGGTGCCGCTGCAGCTCGACATGCTGCCGGGCAAGACTGATGGTGCCGACCTGCAGGCGGTTCTGGCGAAATGGTACGCCGGCAGCAAATATGTCTCCGTGATGCCGCTCCAGAACGAGGCGACCAAGGCCGGCCGGCTCGAACCGGAGGCGCTCAACGAGACCAACATGCTTGAGCTCTACGTCTTCGCCAGCGACAAGTACCATCAGGCACTGCTGGTCGCCCGGCTCGACAATCTCGGCAAGGGCGCATCGGGCGCTGCCGTGCAGAACATGCGGCTGATGCTGGGCCTTGCCGACAGCTGACGGCGACGCGGATCGTGGACGACGCCACGCTGCAGTTCTATCGGCGCAATGCCGAGGCCTATGCCGGGTGGGCGAAAGCCCCGTCCACCCGGCTGATCGGCTTTCTGAAGCTGCTGCCATCCGGCGGCGCGATCCTCGAGCTGGGCTGCGGCGCCGGCAATCATGCGGCGGTGATGCTGGCCGAAGGGTTTTCGGTGCGCGCGACCGACGGTTCGCCTGAAATGGCCGAGGTCGCGGCGCGCCGCATCAAACATCCCGTCGAGGCGATGCTGTTCGATGAGCTCGAGGACCGCGAAGCCTATGACGGCGTCTGGGCCAGCGCGTGCCTGCTGCACGTGCCGCGCGACGAATTGGCCGGCATCATCGGCCGCATCCATCGGGCGCTGAAACCCGGTGGCGTTTTCTACGCGAGCTACAAGATCGGCCATGGCGATGGCCGCGACAGCATCGGCCGCTACTACAATTATCCCGGGGCGGACTGGCTCGCTGCGACCTACGCCGCTTCAGGGGCATGGACGCAAGTCTCGTCCGACACCAGCGAGATCAAGAGCTTTGACGAGGCGCCCGCGACGATGCTGCACATCGTGGTGCGCAAGGGCTGCTAGTTGATGCCGCGCCGGCGCGGCTGTCGCCGCAACCGGCGGGAATATTTGGATCAGACGACCTTGAAGATTGCCAGCGCCAGCACGGCCTGCGCGAGGAAGCCGACGGTGAAGGCGAGCGTGCGGAACACCGGGATCCCGAGTGCATAGACGATCAGATGTGCGACGCGCGACCAGAAATAGACGGCGCAGGCGAGCACGGTCCATTTCGTGGAATAGTCGATCGCGTTCAGGATCAGCACCAGCGGGGCGAAGATCACGAGATTCTCGACCGCGTTGTCATGCGCGAACATCAGCCGGTTCGCCCATTCCGCCTGCGGCTTGTCGCCGCGCGACGGGTTGGCCATGGCACCGCTAAGCCCGCGAACCTGGCAGCGATTGATGGTGTAGGGAATCCAGAGGATCCCGGTCAGGATCACCGTCAGTGTCAGCCAGAACAATTCGCGCGTCATAGTCTCCCCCTCACGTGAATTCGATTCCCGACCGTCGGGACCGTCTGTTTATAGCTGAGCGGGAGACTTGGCGCTACGCGAAGACTTGATGCTACGCGAACACCTGACGCTATGCGCGCACGCGGACATAGCTGCCCGGGGCGTCCTCGAGCACCTGCGTGCCGTCGGAGCCGACCATGCGCGCCGGGACCGTCTCCGGATCATGGCTTTCCAGCCAGCCGCGCCAGTCCGTCCACCACGAGCCCTTGTGCTCCACGGCGTCCTTCATCCACTGCGCGATACTGACGTCCTTGATGTTGTCGTTGGTCCAGTACTGGTACTTGTTCGAAGCGGGCGGATTGACCACGCCGGCGATGTGGCCCGAGCCGGACAGGACATACTTCACCGGACCGCCGAAAAACTGCGAGCCGTACAGCACCGATTCGGCCGGAGCGATGTGGTCCTCGCGTGCGGCGAGGTTGTAGACCGGCACCTTCACCTTCGACAGATCGAGCAGCGTGTTGTCCAGCACCATGGTGCCGGTCGACAGGCGGTTCTCCAGATAGCAGTTGCGCAGGTAGTAGGAGTGGTTCGACGACGGCATCCGTGTCGCGTCCGAGTTCCAGTGCAACAAGTCGAACGCGCTCGGCTGCTGGCCCTTCAGATAGTTGCTGACGACATAAGACCAGATCAGGTCGTTGGAGCGCAGCATGTTGAAGGCCATCGCCATCTTCGAGCCTTCGAGCACGCCGGCGGCCTTCATGTCCTGCTCGAGCGCCGAGATCTGCTCCTCGTCGACGAACACGAGGAGATCGCCGGCATGGGTGAAGTCGATCTGGGCGGCGAAGAACGTCGCGGACGACACGCGCTGGCGGCGCTTCTCGGCGAGCCAGGCGAGCGTGGTCGCGAGCATGGTGCCGCCGACGCAATAGCCGGCGGTGTGCACCTTCATCTCGCCGGTGACCTTCTCGATCACGTCCATCGCCGTGAGCGGGCCCTCCTTCATGTAGGCTTCCCAGCTCTTGTTGCCGAGCCGCTTGTCGGGATTGACCCATGAGATCACGAACACGGTGATGCCCTGATCGACGCACCACTTGATGTAGGATTTCTCCGGCTTCAGATCGAGGATGTAGAACTTGTTGATCCAGGGTGGCACGATCAGGAGCGGCGTGCGCAGCACCTTCTCCGTGGTCGGAGTGTACTGGATCAGCTGCATGATCTCGTTCTGGTAGATCACCTTGCCCGGCGTCGTTGCCATGTTGACGCCGACGACGAGATTGTCCGGATCGGACTGGCGGATCTTCAGCATGCCCTTGCCGGCCGCGATGTCCTCGGCCAGCATCTTCAAGCCGCGCGCGAGGTTCTCGCCGCTGCTCGCCACCGTCTCGCGCAGCACCTCCGGATTGGTCAGCACGAAGTTGGACGGCGACAATGCGTTGATGACCTGCTGGATGTAGAACTCCGCCTTCTTGCGCGTGTGGGGATCGATCCCGTCGGCGTCATGGACCAGCTCCTGCGCCCATTTGGTCGTGAGCAGATAGAGCTGCATGACGAAGTCGAAGAACTGGTTCGACTTCCATTCCGGATCGGCAAAGCGCTTGTCGCGCGGCGAGGGCGCGATCGCGGGCTGGGCGTCCTGACCGGCCATGCGGCGCACCGCCGAGCCCCAGAGGTCGAGATAGTCCTTCGCGAGCTGCATCTGCAGCGACGAGGCGCGTTCCTTGTCGGACAGCCAGTATTCGGCGATCACGCTGAAGGTCTTGATGACCTCACCGAGCTCATTGGGCGGCTTGTCGCGGACTTCTCCCGTCTCGCGCGGCTTGAGATAGGCGGCGAGCGCCTTGCCGCCGCTCTCCATCGCCCGCGCGACATTCATCGCGAAGGCTTCCGCGTCGAACTTCGGGGTGGCCTGGGTGTCGGTACTAACGTTGCTCATCTGAGGTACAATATCGCGTCGTTTGGAGGGCGTCATCGCGCGGTGCGGCAATGGAAATCAGTCAAAATCCGATGTTTCGCTCTGTTGCGGTGCGAGAAAAAATCTTTGTTTAGTCATATTGAAGCCTCAGGGGTCGCTTTTGGTGTTCCCGCTTTAAGCGTTTCGGGCGACAATGGTTTGAAACGCTGAAGTCGGAATTAACGCAGCGGGGACGCTGCAAGGCTCGTACCAGTGCGACCCGTGTCGGCAACGTGCGACGTGCGCGCTAGCTTGTTGGGGACAATTCGGCGCATGCCGATCGATCGAATGAACAGGGGGCTCGCGGCCGCAGTGCTGCTCGCGTCGTTGGTGGCGCTGAGCGGGTGCTCGAGCACGATCGCCGATATGACGATGCCGGCCGATGCGCCGGCGCGCGAGAAGGACGCCGGCGGCTACCTGCCGGTCCATGATCTTCCGCCCGACCGCGCCGACCCGACGATCAAGCCGGCCGATCAGGCCAAGATCGAGCAGGAGCTGATAGCCGCGCGCGCGCGGCAGGCCTCGTCGGCCGCCCAAAGCGGGAAGTAGCGCCCGACGAACGGCCGATCAGCGCTGGCGCCGCCCGGTGTCCGTGCTAAAAGAAACCCAGTTCAACCGCAGATCCGGCCGCAGCCCCCAGATCGCGCGCCTGAATTCGCTCTAAGTCATTGATTTAGTGCGATTTCTGTCAGAGGCCGAGCCGGCTTCCGCAAACTGGACCAAGGGGGTCGATTCTGGCATCGCGGTTGTCGGAGCAAGGGTCCCATGGAAGATTTTTACCGCATTCGCCGCCTGCCGCCTTACGTGTTCGAACAGGTCAACCGGGCCAAGGCAGCTGCGCGGAATGCCGGCGCCGACATCATCGACCTCGGCATGGGCAATCCGGATCTGCCGGCGCCGGCGCATGTGCTGGAGAAGCTGAAGGAGACGCTGGGCAAGCCGCGCACCGACCGCTACTCGGCCTCCCGCGGCATTCCCGGACTGCGCAGGGCCCAGGCCGGCTACTACGCCCGCCGTTTCGGCGTGAAGCTCAATCCCGAAACCCAGGTGGTGGCGACGCTGGGTTCGAAGGAAGGCTTTGCCAATGTGGCGCAGGCGATCACCGCGCCCGGCGACGTCATCCTCTGTCCGAACCCGAGCTATCCGATTCATGCCTTCGGCTTCCTGATGGCGGGCGGTGTGATCCGCTCGGTGCCGTCCGAGCCGACGCCGCAATTCTTCGAGGCGGCGGAGCGGGCGATCGTGCATTCGATTCCGAAGCCGCTGGCGCTGGTCGTCTGCTATCCCTCGAACCCGACCGCCTATGTCGCGAGCCTCGATTTCTACAAGGACCTCGTCGCCTTCGCGAAGAAGCACGAGATCCTGATCCTGTCCGATCTCGCCTATGCCGAGGTCTATTTCGACGAGAACAACCCGCCGCCCTCGGTGCTCCAGGTGCCCGGCGCGATGGACGTCACCGTCGAATTCACCTCGATGTCGAAGACGTATTCGATGGCCGGCTGGCGCATGGGCTTTGCGGTCGGCAATGAGCGCGTGATCGCGGCGCTCGCCCGCGTCAAATCATACCTCGACTACGGCGCGTTCACGCCGGTCCAGGTCGCCGCGACCGCCGCGCTGAACGGTCCGGACGATTGCATCAGGGAGATGCGCGACACCTACCGCAAGCGCCGCGACGCGCTGGTGGAATCGTTCGGCCGCGCCGGCTGGGAGATCCCGCCTCCAGAGGCCTCGATGTTCGCCTGGGTGCCGCTGCCGGAAGCCTTCCGCAGCGTCGGCAGCATGCAGTTCGCGACCCTGATGGTGGAGAAATCCGGCGTTGCGGTCTCGCCCGGCGTCGGCTTCGGCGAGCATGGTGAAGGATATGTCCGCATCGCCATGGTGGAAAACGAGCAACGGATCAGGCAGGCCGCGCGCGGCGTGCGCCGCTTCCTTGAAAGCGGCATCGAAACGTTGCACAACGTCGTTCCGCTCGCCAATCGGCGCTAATCCTTCCAGGTTGCTCAATCTCCAGGTCCCTTAAATCCATGGTTGCACCCCTGAAAGTGGGCATAGCGGGGCTCGGCACCGTGGGCGCCGAAGTTGTCCGTTTGATCGAAACGCAAGGACGGGCGCTGGCCGAGCGCAGCGGGCGCGGCGTTCGCGTCGTCGCGGTCACGGCGCGCTCGAAAGCCAAGAAGCGCGGCCTCGACCTGCGCGGCATCGCCTGGGCGAAGAGCCCCGAGGCGCTCGCCGAAGATCCCAATATCGACTGCTTCGTCGAGCTGATGGGCGGCGCCGGCGATCCGGCGTTGTCGGCAGTGGAGGCCGCGCTCAGCGCCGGCAAGTCGGTGGTCACCGCCAACAAGGCGCTGCTGGCCAAGCACGGACTGCGTCTCGCCGCTTCTGCCGAAAAGCACGGCGGCGCGCTGAATTTCGAGGCAGCGGTCGGCGCGGCGATCCCCGTCATCAAGACGTTACGTGAAGGTCTCGCCGGAACCGGCATCGACCGCGTCTACGGCATCCTCAACGGCACCTGCAATTACATCCTGACCCGGATGGAACAGGAGGGGCTGTCCTTCGCCGAATGCCTCAAGGACGCGCAGCGGCTCGGCTATGCCGAGGCCGATCCGTCCTTCGACGTCGACGGCCACGACACCGCACAGAAGCTCGCCATTCTCGCCAGCCTCGCCTTCGGAACCAAGGTCGCGCAAAGTGCGGTGTATGTCGAAGGCATCTCATCCATCGCGCCGGAAGATCTTCGGGCGGCGGCCGATCTCGGCTACCGCGTCAAGCTGCTCGGCGTTGCGGTCCGCACCACCAAGGGCATCGAGCAGCGCGTGCATCCGACCATGGTGCCGAAATCATCCTCGATCGCACAGGTGATGGGGGTCACCAATGCGGTCACGATCGACGGCGAGGGCATTCCGCCGATCACGCTGGTCGGTCCCGGCGCCGGGGCGGCTGCGACCGCATCCGCCGTCGTCGCCGACATCGCCGACGTTGCGCGCGGCATCCGCGCCAATCCGTTCGGCCGGCCGGTGGAGCGGTTGCGCGACACCACCAAGGCGCCGATGGAACGCCATGAAGGTGGCTATTATATCCGCCTGATGGCGCGCGATCTTGCAGGCACTGCCGCAACAATCGCCACCCGGCTGGCGGAACAGAAGATATCTCTGGAATCCATCGTGCAACGGCACCCGGATGGCGTCGATGTGAACGGCGCGGCCAAAAAACCTTCACCGGTCCCGGTCATTCTGATTACCTATGCGACCAGCGAGGATGCCGTGCATCGTGCGCTGGCCGCAGTGCAGCGCGATAAGGTCATCAGCGGCCGGCCGCAGGTGATCCGGATCGAGAAAAACTAGCGCATGGCCTGAACGGGTCGGGCGTGAGACGATTGATGCGGGCAGGCTGGCCTGTCCCCGAGGCTTAAGGAGTACGCCGATGTCGACCCATATTTCCGTTCCGCCGCAGATGCTGCTAGAGCGCATTCTGACGCTGGAGATCGTGCGGGTGACGGAGCGGGCGGCGGTGTCCTCGGCGCGGCTGCGCGGGCACGGCAACGAGAAAGCGGCCGACCAGGCCGCCGTCGACGCCATGCGGCGCGAGCTCAACAAGCTGCCGATCCAGGGCACCATCGTGATCGGCGAGGGCGAGCGCGACGAGGCGCCGATGCTCTATATCGGCGAGGAGGTCGGCCTCAAGACCGGACCCGAGGTCGACATCGCGGTCGACCCGCTCGAGGGCACCACGCTGTGCGCCAAGAACATGCCGGGCTCGATCGCCACCATGGCGATGGCTGACGGCGGCACGCTGCTGCACGCCCCCGACGTCTACATGCAGAAGCTCGCGATCGGCCCCGGTTACGACAAGGGCGTCGTCGATCTCGATGCGAGCCCTGCCGACAACGTCCGCCGCCTCGCCAAGGCCAAGGGGGTCAAGCCGGAAGGCATCACGGTGCTCGTGCTCGATCGTCCGCGCCATGCCGACATCATCGCGGGCGTGCGCTCGACCGGCGCCGCCGTGCGCCTGATCACCGACGGCGACGTCGCCGGCGTGATCCACTGCGCCGATCCTGATAACACCGGCGTCGACATGTATCTCGGCACCGGCGGCGCGCCGGAAGGCGTGCTCGCCGCCGTGGCGCTGCGCTGCATCGGCGGCCAGATGCAGTGCCGCCTCATCCTCGACTCCGAGGAGAAGCGCGAGCGCGCCGCCAAGATGGGCGTCAACGACCCCAAGATGATCTACGGCATCGAGGACATGGCGCGCGGTGACTGCCTGTTCGCCGCCACCGGCGTCACCACGGGCTCGCTGCTGTCGGGCGTCAAGTTCCGCAAGGACGGCGTGATCGAGACCGAGACGGTTGTGATGCGCTCCGTCACCGGCACCGTGCGCTACATCAAGGCCGAGCACCGCGAGCTCGAGAAATTCCACCTGGACTAGGCAACGTCATTTCCGGGGCGTCCGAAGAACGAACCACAGATGCGCAATTGCGCATCGGGGAATCTCGAGGTTCCGGGTCTGGTGCTTCGCACCATCCCGGAACGACGGGATAAACAACAACAAGAAAAAGGGAGACGCGCATGTCCGATCTGTCCGGGGTCAAGGCGCTGGTATTCGACGTGTTCGGGACCGTGGTGGACTGGCGCACCAGCCTGATCGACGACTTCACCAAATGGGGCGAGACGCGCGGTATCAAGGCCGATTGGACCGCGCTGGTCGATGGCTGGCGCGCGGTCTATGCGGCCTCGATGGACGAGGTGCGCAAGAACCCGCAGAACGGCTACGTCATCCTGGACGTATTGCACCGCCGCTCGCTGGAAAAACTCGTCGCGCAGTTCGACATCAAGGGGCTGAGTGAGGCCGATTTGCAGCATCTGACGCTGGGCTGGCACCGCCTGCACCCGTGGCCGGACAGCGTCGCCGGCCTGACCCGGCTCAAGACCAAATTCGTCATCGCGCCGCTGTCGAACGGCAATGTCGCACTGCTCACCAACATGGCGAAATTCGCCGGCCTGCCCTGGGACCTCATCCTGTCGGCCGAGCTGTTCGAACACTACAAACCAGATCCCGAGACCTATCTTGGCGCAGCAAAGCTGCTCTGTCTCGAGCCGGAAGAGGTGATGATGGTCGCCGCGCACAATTACGACCTGAAGCACGCGCAGAAGCTCGGCCTGAAGACCGCCTTCGTGGCGCGTCCGACCGAATACGGTCCGCTGCAGAAGTACGATTTCGAGGCCACCGGCGAGTGGGACATCGTGGCCAAGGATTTCGGGGAAATCGCCAGCCGAATGGGCTGCTAGAACTGGTCCACAAATCATCGAAGCGTTACGATTCCTGCCTGATTGGGAAGGGCTCATGACGCTGCACGCATCCGCACTGCCCGTCGAGGCGCCACAGGCGTTCCTCGGCGTGACGCGGTCGCTGACCGGAAAACTCTGGCGCGACCGGCTGGATGCGCGCGGGGCGGCGCGGGCGCTCGCGATCGTGCAGCGCTATCAATTGCCGGAAATGCTGGCGCGCGTGCTGGCGGGGCGCGACGTCGGGATCGACGAGGTTCCCGACTTCCTCGACCCGACCATCCGCAAGCTGATGCCGGATCCTCACACGGTCACCGAGATGGAGCATGCCGCCAAGCGCATCGCGGATGCCGCGGTGCGCGGCGAGAAGGTTGCGATCTTCGGCGACTATGATGTCGACGGTGCGACTTCGGCCGCGCTGCTCGCCTGGCACCTGCGCCATTGCGGGCTCGATCCGCTGATCCATATTCCCGACCGGATATTCGAAGGCTACGGCCCCAATACCGAGGCGGTGCGGGCGCTCGCCGCCAAGGGCGCGACGCTGCTCGTTACCGTCGATTGCGGCACCACCAGCATCGAGCCGCTCGCGGAAGCGAAGAAGCTCGGGATGTCGGTCGTCGTGATCGATCATCACCAGACCGGCGATGAGTTGCCCGAAGTCGATGCGCTGGTCAATCCGAACCGCCCCGACGATATCTCCGGCCTCGGTCATCTCGCCGCCGTCGGCCTCGTGCTGGTGACGCTGGTCGCCGTCAACCGCGAGCTGCGCCAGCGCGGCTTCTGGACCTCCGAGATGCCGGAGCCGGATCTGCTGGGCATGCTGCATCACGTCGCGCTCGGCACGGTCGCCGACGTGGCGCCGCTGATCGGCCTCAACCGCGCCTTCGTGGCCAAGGGCCTGATCGCGATGCGACGGCGCGACCATGTCGGGCACACCGCACTGATGGACGTGGCGCGGCTCAACGGCCCGCCGGAGGCCTGGCATCTCGGCTTCATGCTGGGGCCGCGCGTCAATGCCGGCGGCCGCATCGGCCGCGCCGATCTCGGGGTGCGGTTGCTGCTGGAAGGCGATATCTCGGAAGCTGCGAGGATCGCGGCGGAGCTCGATCGTCTCAATGCCGAGCGGCGCGTCATCGAGCAGGCCGCCGAAGCCCAGGCCGAAGCCGAGGCACTGGCCTCGATCGGGCTGGAGGACAAGCTTGCCGTGATCGTCACGGCCTCGGAAGGCTGGCATCCCGGCGTGGTCGGCCTCGTCGCCTCCCGTCTGAAGGAGAAGTTCTCGCGGCCTGCCTTTGCCATTGCGCTGGAGCCCGGCGGCATCGGCACCGGCTCGGGTCGATCGATCGCCGGCGTCGATCTCGGCAAGGCAGTGCGGCAGGCGGTCGCCGACGGCATCCTGCTCAAGGGCGGCGGGCATGCGATGGCCGCCGGCGTCACGCTGCGGAAAGAGAAGCTCGCCGAATTCCGCGCTTACATGGAGAGCGCGCTGGCGGCCGACGTCGCCAATTCGCGCCACGAGAACGAGCTGTTCATCGATGGCGCCGTGAGCGCGCGCGCGGTGACGCCGGAGTTCGCCGGGACACTCAATCGCGCTGGCCCGTTCGGCAGCGCCAATCCGGAGCCGGTGATCGCGCTGCCGTCGCATCAGCTGGTCTATGCCGACGAGGTCGGGCAGGCGCATCTGCGGCTGCGCTTCAAGTCCGGCGATGGCTCGATCGTCAACGGTATCGCATTCCGTTCCGTCGGACAGAAGCTCGGCAGCGCCTTGACGCAAAATCGCGGCCAGCAATTGCACGTGGCGGGCTCTCTTGCGGTCGACCGTTGGCAAGGCACCGAACGTGTGCAATTCCGTGTCCTCGACGTCGCGGTGCCGGATCAGGGCCCGACGGTGATCCGATAAGAAACGTTGGGAGAGGACATGTCAGGACAGGTTGAAGGCAAGGTCGCGCTGGTGACCGGCGGCGCATCGGGCATTGGCGAGGCCATCGTCGAATTGCTCGCGCAGGAAGGCGCGACCGTTATTGCGACCGATATCGATGAGTTGAGGGGACCCGAGCTCGCCGCGCGGCTCACCAAGGCCGGGCGGAACGTGACCTTCTTGCCGCAGGACGTTACCAGCGAGGAGCGCTGGATCGAGATCATCAGTGAGATCGGCAAACGCCATGGTCGCCTCGATATCATGGTCTCGAATGCCGGCATCGGCATCGGAGCGCCCTCGATTGTCGAGATGTCGCTCGCGGACTGGCGTCGCCAGACCGCCATCAATATCGACGGCGTATTCTTGTCGGTGAAGCACTCGCTGCCGCTGATGCGCAAGAGCGGCGGCGGCTCGATCGTCATGATGTCGTCGCTGGCGGGCCTGCGCGGCGCAGCGACCCTTTCCGGCTACAGCGCCACGAAGGGCGGTGTGCGGCTGTTCGCCAAGTCGATCGCGATGGAGTGCGCGGCGGCGGGCGACGGCATCCGCGTCAACTCGGTTCACCCCGGCATCATCGATACCCCGATCTGGGGCAAGATCCCGACGGGGGCGACCGGCGCCGGCCAGAACGCGCCGATCGATCCGGAGGAGCGCGCCCGCGTCGTCACACCTCTCGGCCGTGCCGGCCAGGCCGCGGAGATCGCCTCCGGCGTGCTGTATCTCGCCTCCGATGCTTCGCGCTACGTCACCGGTAGCGAGCTCGTCATCGACGGCGGCATGAATGCCGGCGGCGTGGTGCGGCAGCCTGCGACCCGGTAGGAGCGAACTGTCGTAGCCCGCATGAGCGGAGCGATATGCGGGTAATGCGTCCCCGGGTTTCGCTTTCGCTCACCCGGGCTACGCAGATCGCATGATGCCTAAAGCATGATCCGGAAAAGTGCGCAGCGGTTTTCCGAAAAGATCATGCTCAAACAACGACCTAAAGCGCGATGACGATTCATCCTAATCGCATCGCGCTTTAGCTGCCTTGCCGTAACCGCGCCAGCACCTTGAGCCCGCCGTAACCGTCGGCGGGCAACAGGCCCATCTTGATCTGAAAATCCTTCACCGCCTTCATCGTGTCGTTGCCGACGCGGCCGTCGGTGCCGCCGGTATCGAAGCCGGCCTTGGTCAGGCGCGTCTGCATCTCCTGCACCTCGGCCAGCGTCAGCGCACGCTCGGAGCCGGGGAAGGGCTGGATGAAGGGTGGCGCTCCCAGGCAGCGGTCGCCGAGATGGCAGATCGCCAGCGCATAATTCATGGAAGGGTTATAGCTCTTCACCGAATAGAAATTCGGCCCGAGCAGGAAGGTCGGCCCGCCCGCAACCGGCGTCCACATCTGCGCGGATGCGTTCGGCTGCGGAAACGGCTGGCCGTCGGCACGGGTCACGCCCGCCGCCTGCCACGCCGCATAGGTGCGGCTTCCGCTCGCTGCCGGGCGCGCGCACCTCGTAGCCCCAATGCTCGCCGCGATGCCACTTGCCGCGGTTGACGAGATACTTTGCCGTCGAACCCAGCGCGTCGCCGGGCTTGCCGAATGGCGACACCTTGCCGTCGCCGTCATAGTCGATGCCGACATTGAGCCAGACCTCCGGCATCCATTGCGAATGCCCCATCGCGCCGGCCCACGAGCCGCGCATCTCCTCGGGCGTGCTCCAGCCGCGACGATGCGCAGCGCGTTGATCAACTCGGTCTCCCAATAGGCCTTGCGGCGTGGCTCATTCCAGGCGAGCGCTGCGAGCGAGGGAAACACCGGCCTCATGTGGTTCTGCTGCACCAGGGGATCGCCATAGGCGGACTCGACGCCCCACAGCGCCAGCAGCGTGCCGCGTTCGACGCCGAAATCGCGCTCGATGCGCGCAAGCAGCGCCTCGTTGTTCTTCAGCGCGATCTTGCCGTTGATGATGCGCCAGTCGGAGACACGGCGGTTGATGTATTGCCAGAGCTGTTCGTTGAATTCCGGCTGGTTGCGCATCTGCTTGAATACGCTCATGTCCGGCTCGACCTGCCCCATGCAGCGATTCCACGTCGCCTCCGAGATGCCTTTTGCGAGCGCGCGGGCGCGAAAATTGTCGCGCCACTGGTCGAAGCCCGGTGGGGTGGCCGCGAGCGCGCCGAGCGGATTGACGAGCACCACGCCGGCCGCGAGCCCGGCCTTCAGGACGGCGCGGCGGGCAGGGGATTTCGGAGAATCAGGCTGTTTCATCGGGCCAGTGTAGCGGCGCCGATCGGGTGAGCCAAAAGCCACGCCGCCGCAGGAGCTATAGTTTTGAGCATGACCTCATCGGAAAACCGGTTCCCACTTTTCCGGGTCATGCTCTAACTATCCTGCAAATCTGTGGCGATTTTTGACAGCCACCGGCGCACCACCTGTTCCGACCTGGCATCGAGGCTGGCGGCGAGCCGGCGTTCCTGGGCCTGGGCGATCTGCCGGCATTTCTCCAGCAGCGCGGTTCCATGGCTGGTCAACGTCCATTGCAGCACCCGGCCGTGGACGGGGTGCGGCGTCTTGCCGATGGCGCCGTCGCGCTCGAGGTTGCGGATGATCACGCTCACGGTCTGCGGCGTCAGCAGCGCGACGCGGGCCAGATCGGCGCCTGAGAGCCCCGGATAGGCTTTCAGCATCGTCAGCACGACGAATTGCGGAGAGGTGACGCCGAGCCGTCCCAGCTGGCGCTCCATCGACAGCCGCGAGGCAGCGTGGGCTTGGCGCAGCAGATAGGCAAGATAGCCCTGCTCGCCGCGCTTGCCTTCGCCCGGCGCCGGAACGGAAGGGGCGAGCAGGACGTCGCCTGCGGTCGATCCCGCATTCGCTGCGGCCCTTCGGCCGGCGGCTTTTTCGACCGGACGCCGCTCGGCGGTGCCGGATTTGCCTCGGTTCTGCATTGCCGCCATGTCGCGTGCTGTCGCCTTTGCCGATGTCCGCATCTTGCCGATGATATCAGAGCTCTGATAATATCTCAGTACACTGATAACACGAGGCCAGGCCAATGTCACATGCCCGCAAGGAATACACCGACTTCGAGAAGCTCGCGCCCGACGTCTTCGCCGCGGTGCGCGCGCTCGGCCAGTTCGCGGCGAAGGCCGGCCTCGACAAGCAGTTGCTCGAGCTCGTCAAGCTGCGCGCCTCGCAGATCAACGGCTGCGCCTTCTGCGTGCAGCACCACATCCTGCAGGGCGAGAGCCTCGGCGTGCCCGCCGACAAGCTGAACCTCGTCGTGGTGTGGCGCGAGGCGCCGCAGTTCACGCCGCGCGAGCGCGCCGCGCTGGCCTGGACCGAAGCGTTGACGACCCTGCCGAACGGCGTCAGCGACGAGGTCTATGCGCAGGCCACCGCTGAATTCTCCGAGCAGGAGCTGACTTACCTGACCTCGGCGATCGCATCGATCAATGTCTGGAACCGGTTCGGCGCGGCCTATCGCTGGACGCCGCCGCCGCGCCGGCAGCGTGCGGACGCGGCGGCTTCGTAAGGTCGAGACGGATAAAACGGCAACTGACAGGGAGAAAAACAATGACCTCGATGGCGATGACACCATCCCTTCCATTCGCGCATCCGCCGCGGCCGGTCGCGCTGGCGGTGATCGCGGGACTGGCCTCCGCCTTCGTGATCGGCAAGGCACTGCCGACCCCGATGGACGCGATCTCATCCGTCATCGCGCCGCTGTGCGCCAGCGCCAATGCGGCGTCGCCGCTCGACAAGGTCGAGGTCATCAGCTCGCACGCACTGCCCAATGTGGCGGGCAAGCGCATCACGGTGGTGCGCGTGTTCTATGGTCCCGGCGGCTTCACGCCGCCGCACCGCCATTCCGGTTCGGTCACCGCCTACATCACCAAGGGGGAGATTCGCTCGCAGCTCGGCGGCGGCCCGGTCGAGACGTTCGGCGTTGGCCAGTCCTTCTTCGAGCCGCCCGGCTCGACGCATCTGGTCTCGGCCAATGCAAGTATGACTGAGCCGGCGGAGTTGATCGCGGTGTTCGTCGCAGACGAGGGCGCGCAACTGACGACGTTCCTGGAGTAGCGATCGGTTGAGCGCTCGTTCTGCAAGACGTGCGCATTGGACCAGTTTGGTGCTCAGTTCGCCTGAAACTGGACCTTGCACGCAACGGGGCGTGTCGATTGATTGCACGACACGTTGCGGCGACGGTTGCCGACGAGGGACAAATCGATGATCAGTCTGAAGGGGCTCTCTGCCTTCCCGATAACGCCTTCGAACCGGGATGGGCGGGTCGATGCGGGTGCGCTCCGTGCCTTGCTCGACCCCTTGATTGCGGCGAAGGTGGATTTGGTCGGGCTGCTGGGCAGTACCGGCTCGTACCCGTATTTCAGCCGCGATGAGCGGCGGCGCGCCGTGCAGGCGGCGACCGCCTTGGCGGACGGCAACACACCAATACTGGTTGGCATCGGCGCACTGCGCACCGACGATGCGGTGCGGCTGGCTCAAGACGCGCGTGATGCCGGCGCGACGGCAGGGCTGTTGGCGGCGGTTTCCTATACGCCGCTGACCGATGACGAGGTCTTTGAGCATTTTCAAACCGTGGCCCGCGAGAGCGGATTGCCGATCTGCATCTATGACAATCCCGGAACGACTCATTTTCAATTCACGCCGGCCCTCATCGGCCGTCTGAGCCTGGTCGAGGGAATCGTCGCGGTGAAAAGTCCGGCGCTGGATGCTTCGACCGTGGCGGGCCATCTCAGGGAATTGCGGGCTGTGGTTCCGGACGGCGTTGCGCTGGGTTACAGCGCCGACTGGAATTGCACCGAGGCGCTGCTGGCGGGCGGAGACACCTGGTACAGCGTTCTCGCAGGAATCTTCCCGAAGGTCTGCGTGGACATCGTTCGCGCTGCGACGAGCGGCGATGCGGCCCGGGCGCGAGAGCTCAACGCGCGTCTGCAGCCGATTTGGGATCTGTTCAGGACATATTCCAGTCTGCGTGTTGTCTACGCACTTGCCAATCTCAGAGGGGTCTGCACGGCCGAGCCTCCACGTCCGATATTGCCGCTGCCCGCGGACGCTCAGAGGCGCGTCAAGGAGACGTTGGCTGCGATGGAGATCGACTGATCGCAACTACGGCGGAGGGCGCTAGAGCATGATCCGGAAAAGTGCGCAGCGGTTTTCCGGAAAGATCATGCTTGAGCAACGATCTAAAGCGCGATGACGATTCAACCTGATCTTATCGCGCTTTAGATGCCGGCGCGCGCCAGCGGGTCGCGGCCGAACCGGTTATCACCCTTCGATCCCGGCAGCACGCTCAGCGTTGCGACGAACGCCAGATAGGGGATCCAGTATTTGACGTGCAGCGCGGCGGCGAGGTGGGGAATGGCGAGGATCGTCAGCGCCCACCAGCCCGACACGTTGAGGTCGTGCAGCCGCTTCACCAGGATCGCCGCGAACGGCCACAATGACAGCATGAGCAGCAAACGCAGGACGGACAGGTCGTCGGCGGGCGGGCTGCTGTCGTAATACCGTGGACCGGGGTCGAGCCTTACGCCGATGCGAATGACGAGCATGTCGACCAGCACGAGGCCGAAAAACCCCAGGCTGAATTCCTGCCGACTGATGCGGCCCTTCACCGAGAGAAAAAACCAGCTGAAGGTCGAAAGCATGCTTGTTTGTGGTCCGGCCTGAATGGGCATCTGATAGGGACTTGCGTCCGATGGTCAAAGCGGGACAGGTTCCCGCGGTTTGCTGCTTCCATCATGATCATTCAAGCTGGCAATTGTCGCCGCGACATGGCGCGCATCGATGCGATTCCGAATGGAACCTGCGGTGGGCGTTGCACAATTTCGGAATAATGAAATAGTGCCGCTGATTTACCCGGCGTGTCAAGTTGTCGTGTCGAACGATGGCAGCCGCCGGCTACTTTGCATGGGGTTGTTTTTCGATATTTTGGCAGTGCGCCCCGAACCGGTGTCCCTTTCGCTCGACAACACTCTAATTGCCGCCGCCTTCCTGGGTGTCGATGCGATGCAAGACGTCGTCGGGCAGGGCATGGGCCACGGCGGCTGCAAGCCCGGGCTCCGGTCCGATCTCGCGGCCGCGGGCGCGGATCAGGCGCTCATAGGCGGAGACCAGCGTGACGTAGGGGCTGACCCAGATCCAGCCGTCGCGTGTGAACACCTGCACATCGAAATGCAGGTGCATCGACGTGCCGGCGGGATGGTCGAGATAGTTCGAGATCACACCGATCTTCTCGCCTTCGGTGACGATGCGGCCATTGAGCACGCCATCGGCGTTCAACGCGTTCGGGTTCATATGCATGTAGCGGAAACGGATGTGCTCGGTGCGGCTGTTGACTTGCAACGTCGCGGCCTGCTGTTGCGCCGAGCGGATCACGATACTGTCGCGCACTGCAACGACCGCCTGCTGCTTGGGATCGCAACCATCCTTGCTGTCGGCCGGACACGCGCCGGGGCGGATGTCCTGGCCCTGATGGCCGTAGCCGCTGGCGCATTGGCCGACCTCGAAGCTGCGCGCCTCGCAGAAATTGTCTTGCCAGGGATACGTGTCGATGGCCGCGCCGGGTTTGCGCTTGGCGAAGGATTGCGAGTGCGCGAAGGCCGGCGCCTTCTCGAGCGGAAAGCGGATCTGCGAATAGACGGTGAAGTCGGCGTGGCCGCCTTGTTGCCTGCGGCCGCCGCTGCCCGCGACGATGTCGCCGCTCGGGTGGTAGGTGAAGTCGGCGGATTGCACGGCCGGCCGCTCGGCGATGTCGGAGGCGACGTCGCTGCGCGGCCGTGACGGCTGGCCGCCGGCGATGCGCAAGGCCTTCAGAAATCGCTCGGCGACCGGATAGGCCTCGCGGCAGGCCAGCCGCTTCGGCCGCGGCGCGCTGTCGAGGCACTGGATCGACAGGACATAGGGAATCCCGAAGCGGGTGAAGGCGTAGCGGACATAGCCCTCGCGAATGAAGCGGCGCAGGTCCGGAAACTGCGCGGCCAGCGTCTTGACCGGCTCGCCCTTGCCGCCGAGCCGGTCGGCGAGGTCGTAGACCAGGATCGAGCCGGAAATCTGCACCTCGACCGGCTTTGCAAATGTCCGCTGCGGCAGGCCGTCGCCGGCGCCGGGGTCGAGCGAGAACACGGCATCGTAGCCCGACGCACCGGCATGGAAGAAATCGACCGCGCGGAAATCGGCCTGGTAGCGCGCGATCGACAGGCTGTCCGGCGCACTGTTTTGCCGCGCGTCGAGATAGCTTGCGGGGTCGAACGGCAGCAGCACCGGGATCGGGCTCTGCGCGATGCCGGGAAACAGCGGCGCTGTCACCGCGTTCAACTGCACCAGCGCAGGCGTCGCCCGCGGATCGGTGGCGGCGACGCGGCGCTGGCCGGCGAAAGTGAAGCCGGCGGCGATGGCCGGGCGGCTGCCGATCTCTTGCCGCAGCTGGTCGAGCACGGCACGCCATTCGACCCGCATGGCCGAGATCGATGGCGTTCGGAATTCGTCGGCATGGGCGCGGGGAAGAGGCGAGAGCAGGGCTGCCAGCCAGCAACTGACGAAGCTGACCACCTTCCTGTTCACTGCACACCCCGGGCTCATGTCTGATCGCCCGAGAGACTAAAGCAAGTTCCGGAAAAGTGTGTAGCCGTTTTCGGTAAAGTTGACGCTTAACCAACAAGTTGAGGCGCGGTGACGATTCATTTCAAATCCCACCGCGCGTCAGCGCTTAGTCCTTGGCGCGTTCGACGTAGGAACCGTCTTCGGTCATGACCACGATGCGCGTGCCCGTGGTGATGTGCGGCGGCACGGTGGTGCGCACGCCGTTGGAGAGAACCGCGGGCTTGTAGGAGGAGGAGGCGGTCTGACCCTTGGTCACGGGCTCGGTGTCTACCACTTCCAGCGTCACGCGCTGCGGCAGCGCGATCGCGACCGGGTTGCCCTCGTGCATCGAGAGCTTCACGGTCATGTTCTCCTGCAGATACGGCGCGGACGAGCCGACGACGTCCTTCGAGACCTGGACCTGGTCGTAGGTCTCAGGGTTCATGAAGTGGTAGCCGTCGCCATCCTCATAGAGATAGGTGTAATTGCGCTCTTCGATCGTGGCCTTTTCGACTTGGTCGGTGGTCTTGTAGCGTTCGGAGATCTTTACCCCGTCCGAGATTCGGCGCATTTCGATCTGGCTGACCGGGGTGCCCTTGCCGGGATGGATGTTCTCGGCGCTCACGACGACATAAAGCTTGCCGTCTTGCTCGATCACGTTGCCCTTGCGAATAGAACTGGCGATGACTCTCAAAGCTGTATTTCCTGAATTTGAGAGCCTAAGGGCGCCAACCGGATCGGCAGCCCCTCGGCCATGGCGGCGATTTCGGGCTGCAACATACTGATTTGTCCCTGAGATGCCAGTCTTTTGCGGCCGAATTCGCAAGGTTGCCAACCGTCCCGGCCGTCCCGATCGGCGCTATTTTCGGGCCGGATCGGGCGTTTTCAGTGCGGTCCGGTTGTGCTCGGCAAAGCTCGCGGGAACCGAGAATGTCCCGGTTTTCAGATCGTAGAGGCAGCGCCAGTCCTCGACCCAGGGGAACGGCGTTTCCTCCCCCTGGATGTCGAACGACAGGCCGATCACGGTTAGCGGGCCAGTGCTGGCGCATCGAGGCGTAGTTGTCCTCGAGCCCCTTGATCAGACAAGGCCGAGACACACACGCAGGGCTGTTCCGCGTAACCAACTGGCCATGGGGCTCATCCGTTTCAGGGAATCTGCGGATGGGACGCGCGAGCCGTCGTTCAGGTTCAGCCATGCGCGCATGGACAAGGTGCGCGTCTTTCGACAAGAAGGGATCAGTCTCGCTGCGTTCCGCGGAGGCTCGGGCTGTGTAGGCTTATGAACTTGTGTGGAATCAATCGGTTGCGCAGGACTCTTGAGTGCGGATGGCGGCTCGTTGATGTTGAATCCATGAGGATGCTCTGGCGATGACAGCTCATGACCGGCCGTCGCCCTGGTGGACGCCGCAGCGCTATGCCGACCGCAGGCCGTTCCTGCAGGCGCGGACGGCGATCACGCGAGCGGTGCGCGCCTGGTTCGAGGAGCAGGGATTTGCCGAGGTCGAGACCGCGATCCTGCAGATCTCGCCGGGCAACGAGGCGCATTTGCACGCCCCCCGCACCGAGCTCAGGCACGCCGATGGCTCACATGCGCCGCGCTATCTGCGCACCTCGCCGGAATTCGCCTGCAAGAAGCTGCTGGCGGCGGGCGAGACGCGGATTTTCGAATTCGCCCGGGTGTTCCGGGACCGCGAGCGCGGCGACCTGCATCTGCCCGAATTCACCATGCTGGAATGGTACCGGGCAGGTGCCCCCTATGATGCCATCATGGCCGATTGCGTCGTCGTGATCGCCCGTGCGGCGCAGGCGACCGGCATCGGGACCTTTGCCTTCCGCGGCAGGACCGCCGATCCCTTCGCCGAGCCGGAGTTGCTGACGGTCGCGGCGGGTTTCGAGCGCTTCGCCGGCATCGATCTCCTGGCGACGATCACGGGCGGCGAAGGCGACCGCGAGGCGCTGGCGGTGGCTGCAGCAGCGCGGGTGCGGGTTGCCGAGGACGACACATGGTCCGACATCTTCAGCAAGGTCCTGGTCGAGCATGTCGAGCCGCATCTCGGGCAGGGGCGTTTGACCATCCTGTTTGAATACCCATCTCCAGAGGCGGCGCTGGCGCGCACCAAGGCCGGCGATCCTGATGTCGCCGAGCGATTCGAGGTCTATGCGTGCGGCGTCGAGCTCGCCAACGGCTTTGGCGAGCTGACCGACGCGGCCGAGCAGCGCCATCGTTTCACCGCAGCGATGGACGAGAAGGCCCGCCGTTATGGCGAGCGCTATCCGCTGGACGACGATTTCCTTGTCGCGGTCGGCCAGATGCCGGAGGCGAGTGGTGTCGCACTCGGCTTCGACCGGCTGGTCATGCTGGCGAGCGGCGCAACACGAATTGATCAGGTGGTGTGGACACCGCCTGCGGAAGAGACATGAACAGGATCGATCCAAAACTGGCGGCGACGCTGCGACAGCCGCGCGAGCTGGTCGATGCCGGGCTCGCGCCGGTCGCAGCACTGGTCGAGCTCGAGCAGGTCGCTGCGCGCTACGCGGTCGCGGTGACGCCGGAGCTCGCCGCGCTGATTGACCCGGCCGATCCCACCGACCCGATCGCGCGGCAGTTCATCCCGAGCGCCGACGAACTCGTCGAGCAGCCGGGCGAGAATGCCGATCCGATCGGCGACCATCCGCATTCGCCGGTTCCCGGAATCGTGCATCGCTATCCCGACCGGGTGTTGTTCAAGCTCGTTCACGTCTGCGCGGTCTATTGCCGATTTTGCTTCCGCCGCGAGATGGTGGGGCCCGGCAAGGCCTCGGCCTTGTCCGATGACGCCTACCGCGCGGCGCTGGATTACATCCGCGGCCATCCGGAGATCTGGGAAGTCATCCTGACCGGCGGCGATCCCTTGATGCTGTCGCCGCGCAGGCTGACCGAGATCATGGCTGATCTCGCCGATATCGATCATGTGAAGATCGTTCGCCTCCACACCCGTGTTCCGATCGCCGATCCAGGCCGTATCAATCCCGAGATGATCGCGGCACTGCGGGTCGAAGGCGCGACGACCTGGATTGCGATCCACGCCAACCATCCGCGTGAGCTGAGCAACACTGCCCGCGCGGCGTGCGCGCGCCTTGCCGACGCTGGAGTTCCCTTGGTGAGCCAGTCCGTGCTGTTGCGCGGCGTCAATGACAATGCTGCGACGCTCGAAGCGCTGATGCGCGGCTTCGTCGAGTGCCGGATCAAGCCCTATTATCTGCATCACGGCGACCTTGCGCCTGGCACAGCGCATTTGCGCACCGCGATCGAAGCCGGGCAGGAACTGATGCGGGCGTTGCGCGGGCGTGTGTCCGGACTTTGTCAGCCGGATTATGTGCTCGACATCCCCGGCGGCCACGGCAAGGCGCCGATCGGCCCGAGCTATTTGTCGCAGCCGGCTTCCCGCGAACGTGAAGATCCGATGGAACGGCGCTATCGTATCGTCGATTATTGCGGCGACGTTCATCTTTACCCGCCGCAACCCTGAGGCGGCGATGAGCGGGGCCGGGGACGGACGGCAGGAGCCGCCCGAAGACGGGGGCAACCGCAGCATCGAAAATGCTGTGATGTTCGGCTTCTTTGTGGTGCTGGTCGCCGCGGGAATCTGGCTCCTTGGCACGATGGCCGATATACGGAAGGTACAGGATTGCGCAGCGCAGGGGCGACGCAACTGTGCTACCGTCGAGGCGCCGGAACGGGCGCGATAGGGTTGAGAAGCGGAGACGCGAGATGCGGAAGACAGTTTTGTTGATGGCTCTGATGATGGTTGCGGCCGGAGCGCCCCAGCTTGGCATCTCCCAAGCCTGGGCGCAGCAACAGGGCGGATCGTCCTCCATGCAGAAGGGCGGGACGGTCCCGGAGGCGCCGATCGGACATCGTCAGCCGCGCCGCGGCGACGTTGGCAGTGAGAAGAATATCAGCGATCCGAACAGTCAGGCCAACAAGGAAGACGCGGCGCTCGACAGGAAGATCAAGAGCATCTGCCGCGGCTGCTAACCCACGCAGCTGACCGGCGAGGCGCGATATCCGCCCCGCCGGCAACGCTCAATCCGTTCGGCCGCGTCAGGCCGAACGCTCCTGCAGGCCGTCACGCTGTACCCTGCGCCTTGCGTCGACAGCATCGGCCAGCTGCTTCAACACGTCTGCCGTCGTCCCGAGGTCGATGCAGCCGTCGGTGATGCTCTGGCCGTAGGTGAGCGGCTTGCCCGGCACCACGTCCTGGCGACCGGCGACGATGTTGCTCTCGATCATCGCGCCCATGATGCGCTGTTCGCCGCCTGCGACCTGGCGCGCGATGTCGGCGGCAACCGCCGGCTGATTCTCCGGCTTCTTGCTGCTGTTGGCGTGGCTGGTGTCGATCATCAGCCGCGCCGCGACACCGGCGCGGCCGAGCTCGGCGGCGGCAGCAGCGACGCTCGCGGCATCATAGTTCGGCGCCCGGCCGCCGCGCAGGATGATGTGGCAGTCCTCGTTGCCCGCGGTCGAGGCGATCGCCGAACGGCCGAGCTTCGTCACCGCCATGAAATGATGCGGATGCGAGGCCGACTTCACCGCGTCCGCCGCGATCCGCACGTTGCCGTCGGTGCCGTTCTTGAAACCGACGGGGCAGGACAGCCCAGAGGCCAGCTCGCGATGGATCTGGCTCTCGGTCGTGCGCGCGCCGATCGCGGCCCAGGAGACGAGGTCGGCGATGTATTGCGGCGTCGTCATGTCCAGGAATTCGGTGCCGGCGGGCAGACCGAGATTGTTCACGGCCGACAGCACGTTGCGCGCCAGCCGCAGGCCCTTGTTGATGTCGAAGCTGCCGTCGAGATTGGGGTCGTTGATCAGGCCCTTCCAGCCGACGGTGGTCCGCGGCTTCTCGAAATAGACCCGCATCACGATCTCGAGCTGGTCGGCAAGGTCCTCGCGCAGGCGCGCAAGGCGCTCGGCGTAGTCGAGCGCGGCCTCGGGATCATGCACCGAGCAGGGGCCGACCACGACCAACAGGCGATCGTCCTGGCCGCTCAGGATGGCGTGGATGGCATTGCGGGCGGCCATCACCACGCGCGTCGCGGTGAGCGTGCGCGGGACCTCCCGCATCACCTCTTCTGGCGTATTCAGTTCTTTCAGTTCACGGATACGAAGATCGTCGGTCGTGCTCAGCACGGCGGGCTCCTTTTTAGCACCTGCCGGCAAATAAAAAAGCCGCCAGGTCTGGCGGCTTGTTCGGACGTTTGCTGCAATGTGTCAGATTGAGCGCGATCCTCCCGCCGCCAGCGAGCTGTCGTAGCTAAAGTACCAAAAATAGCTGGTGGCGACGGTGATCATGGGCGGCTCTATAGCGCAGGGATTTGGGGCTGTCACCCCCCAAATGCAAGCCCTCCGCGGTTCGGCGTCAGGTGTTTCGCGCCGCCAACGCCATGCCGATCAGGGTCGCGCCGCCGAACATCAGATTGAGGCCGACGAGGAGGCCGATCGCCCACCCCGCGGATTCCGGCAAGCCTGCGATGATGAAGAAGGCGATCACGATGTCCATCAGGCCGGCGATCAGCAGCCACGACCAGCGTCCCGACAATTCGCGGCGGTGCTCCAGCGCGTACATGATGGTGGTGACGCCCTCCGCGAGGAAATAGGCGCCGAGCACGATGGTCAGGGTCAGTACGGCCTGCGTCGGCCGGGCCAGCAGCAGCATGCCGGTGAGCACGGCAAGAGCGGCCGAGATCAGCGACCACCAGAAGCCCGGCGTGCTGCGCGCCCAATAGGTCGCGATCAGTCCGCCGATGCCGCCGATCAGGAACATCCAGCCGAGGAAGATGGTGACGGCGAGGCTCGCGAAGGTCGGCACGATCATCGCGGCGATGCCGAGGATCACCAGCAGGATGCCTTCGAACAGGAACGCCTTCCAGTGCGCCTTCACCGCGGCCTGCATTTCCGATCGCAGCTTGTCGAGGTCGTTGGACAGGGTCATCGCGGCTCTCCGGATCTGCGCGTGTGCAGTCTATCCTAACCGGTTACAAATGGTCAGCCCGTCAGTTGCGGCAGCAATAGCTGTGCGCTCATCTTTCCGCATGGCGGTTCTCGACAGCCAGAATCTTTGGCACAAGCCTGGCCGCCAGATATCGCGAGGCGCGCGGCGACAGATGCAGGAAGTCGGCCGACACCAGATCGTTTGCGCTGGTCCCGACCCTCGTCAGACATCCGTCCGCGTTGCACAGCTCATCATAGGGCGACAGATATTCGATCCCGAGATCGGCGGCGATCTGCCCAACCCTGCCGTCAGTCTGCTTGGTCGATCGCACATCGTGGCTGCGTTCCGGGATCAATGCATGATGGCGCAGGAAATATTGCACCGTCAGATGGGGCACCGTGTCGGTCCAGACCGGGACAGGGCCGACCAGGATGACACGGGCGGCGCCGGCCTGTCTGAGGGCGGCAATCGTCGGGCGGAGATCGTCGGTGGTGGGTTCTCTGCTCCACGCCAGGTGCAGGAGCACGACATCGGGGTGCGAGTGGGCAACCGCAGCAACGATGTGGCGGTTGGTTTGAACACAAAACGGAATGACCTCGGCCTGCGCGGTGAAGAGCGGCGGGCAGGAATTGACGGTGAACTGGGCTAACCCGAATTGATCGCCCTGGACTTGGCGCAGCCCGGCGGCAAGCATGCCGGCGGTCGAATCGCCCCAGACGAAAACAAGCGGGCGCTTGCTGGCGTCGACGCAACTCGGATCAAACACGGGATCGGCGGAAGCGGAGATGTGGCATTCGCCGTATCTCAGGAAGTCCCTGGATACGATCATGGCGCCGGCTTCGCGAACGATCGCCGGAAGCCGAAAGGCAAAGCCGTCGACGATCGCCAACGCTCCCACCGATGCAACGGCCACCATCGATGCCGCAAGGACTGGCGCCACCCGCCACTGCCCGAACCTGATTGGGCGCTCGACGTAGCGATAGGTTGCCCAGGCCAGAATGAAGCTGGCCCCAACGGCCAGCCCGTTCTCGGCCAAGGTCAGGGGACGACCTTTGAAGCTCGCCGCAAAAACCAGGATCGGCCAATGCCAGAGGTAGAGCGGATAGCTGATCAGCCCGATCGCGACCGCGGTACGGGTCGAGAGAAATCGATTGCGACCTGACATGATGAGGGCGGCGGCTGCGGCGACCGGCGCCACCGCTGCGATCCCGGGGTAGGTCATGGAGGGCGAATAGAACGCGGTTACCGCCGCGATCACTGCGAGCGCGGACCATCCGAGAAGGTCGCGCGCCGCGGAGAATCCGTTGGGCAGGCAGACGGCCACCAATGCTCCGGCCGCGAGCTCCCACGCCCGCGTGAACGGCTGGTAGAATGCGGCTTCAGGGTTGGTTCGAACCACCAGGATATTTGCGACAAGCGATGCGATGAAGATAAGGGCAAGGGGAGCGGCGGCGGCGATCCGCCATCGCATCAGCGCCCACAGCAGCAAAGGCCAGACAAGATAGAACTGTTCCTCGATGCCGAGCGACCAGAGATGGAGCAGTGGTTTCGTTTGCGCGGCCGCATCGAAATAGCCACCCTCCGAATAGAACAGCAGGTTTGCCGAGAAACCCGCGCCTGCCGCAATCTCCTTTCCAAGGGCCACCAACTCGCTCGGCATCAGAAGTTGCCATCCGGCGATGAAGGCGGCGATCAAGACGACGATCAGGGCGGGAAAAATCCTGCGAATGCGACGCGCATAGAACGTCGCAAGGCTGAAGCTCCCGTTCTGAATGTCGCCATAGATGATCCCGGTGATCAGGTACCCGGAAATGACGAAGAAGATGTCGACCCCGACGAACCCCCCGGGAACATATTGCGGGAACGCGTGGCCGAGCACGACCAACGAGACGGCAACGGCCCGCAGGCCGTCGATATCCGGCCGATAATTCTTGTAGTTGTGCCCCATCGTCCTCTCGCGCCTGGTCTGTGTCTCTCCCTGAACCTGCCGAGGTTGTTTTGCAAGGGGAGCGGTGCCGGCCGGGGCGCTAGCTTTGACCGGGAGCGGACGGAAAGCCCTCCGAGGCGGTCCGCATCCGGTTGCGGCCGAGGAAGTAGACCGCGGTGGTCGCGATCAGCAGCGCCAGTCCGATCAGGATCGAGGTGAAGCCGATCGGGACCAGGATGAACGACGCATTGCGCTCGGGATTGACGTACCAATGATGCAGCGAGGTGAGCAGGAAGGAGACGCCGGCAAAGCCGATGCCGCCGCCGGCCAGCAGCAGCGCCCACATCCGGCGGAGCTGGCTGAGCCGCTCGCGCGCGACATCGGTCCGCGGCGCATGATGCTTGCCGAGGCGTCGCACCAGGCGGATTGCAAAGCCGATCGAGGAGAAGCCGATCAGCACGCTGGCCGAGCCGAGCAGCAGCCGCGTGGTCGAGCCGAGATCGGGGATGCGCTGGAGCGCGAGCAGCGGAAAATCGAACGCCGCGTGCAGCGCGACCGGCGCGACCAGCACCAGTGCCCAATTCGTCATGCGCGCCCAGTCGCGGTGACCCCGGTAGGCGCCGAGCGCGCCACCGGCGCGCGCGATCGTCAGGTAGGCGCCCGCAATGATCCCGAGTGCGCCGTGGAAGGGCACGGTCAGCACGCTGCGCAGGGCGGCCAGCGAGCGCCACATCTCCGCGTGCTGGACCAGATAGGCGAGGTTCTCGTAGGCGGCGAAGCCGAGGCCGACCGCGGCGCCATAGACCACGGTGTCCATTGGATCGGCGAAGGCGCGGCGCCGCGTCGAGATCGCGACGATGACGAGCACCTTGACGATCTCCTCCGGTGCCGCGACTCCGAACGCTGCACGCACCGCCTGCGTCGCCCAGGGATTGTCGGGAATGGCGAGCAGTGCATTGAACGGAATTCGCGCCAGGCCGAGCAGCGAGATGCTGGCCGCGCCGAGCACGAAGGCGAGCCACACCTGAACCGGCGGTCCGGGGCGCTCGTCGGCGGCGATGACCAGCCACAACACCAGCAATGCGGGGGCAATGGCGGCGGCGCCGATGACGGTTGGAAGCGACTCAAGCAACAACATGAGCCGGACGGGCCCCTTTGATGGCACCAAGGCGATGCGTGCCGAAGAAATGGCAGCAAGTTCAGCGGATTGCAAATCGGTCTGATGCCGTTCTCGTGACCAATATGCCACGGTGCCTTACGAAAGCGGGTTGGAAGGGTGCCGTTGCGGGACCTTGATCAGCTAAGGGCCGAGGGCGGCTCCCGGACAGGTTCCTGACGGGCGGCAGGTCCATGGCGTTCCAGGCGCAGGAGCTTTGGTAGCCCGACGATGCCGGGATCGCGACCTGTGGGTCCGATCAGCTTTCGGCACCGCGTCCCTGTCGTTGGGCTATAATGCCGTGGGCAAGGCGACTGATCCGGTAAAAGCCAGAGATGCTTTCGATTGATTCTGCTGTGATCGTTCTTGCCGTGATCGCGCTGTTTGCGGCGTTCGTAAATGGCGCGCTTGGTTACGGGTTTTCCTCGCTCACGGTGCCGGTCGCACTCGTCTTCTACACCAACCGCGTCCTCAATCCCGCGGTGGTCATCGTCGAAGTCTTCGTCAATCTGTATGTCCTGTGCATCAACCTGAGCGGTGTTCCGGCCGTGTGGCGGCGCGTGCTGCCTATTCTCATCGGCATGCTGCCCGGCATCGCGGTCGGAGCGTTTGCGCTGACGTCGCTTCAGCCCGGCTGGACCAAGTTCGCCACCTACTCGATCATTCTGCCGCTCATTCTGCTGCAGGCGGCCGGTTGGCGGAGGCCGATCCAGTCGAAATGGCTGGTCGGTTTGCCTTTCGGAACGATGCTCGGGATATTGTACTCGGTCACGACCATTTCGGGCCCGCCGCTGGCGATCCTCTTCAACAATCAGGGTCTCGTCAAAGATGAGTTTCGGGCCGGTCTCGCACTGGTTCGGGTGACGGAGTCCAGCCTGACTGCAATCGCGTATTACAAGCTCGGTCTGTTCGTCGACGAGAGCCGGAGCATCCTGTTGGTGCTCGTTCCCTGCGTTGTCCTCGGCATACCGCTCGGTGCCTGGCTGATCCGGCGGCTGGACGCCGAGACGTTTCGCCGGATCTGCATGAGCTTTGATGCGTGGGTCGTGGGATTCGGCCTGTCGCGCGTATTGATCGAAGTGAAGCTGATGGAAAGCCCGTGGGCCTACAGCGTCATGGCCGGCACGATCCTGATCGACATCTGCTTGCTGTACGTCTTCTTCACCGCGAGGAGAAGCACCGTGCAGAGCTCGCACGCGTTGGCTTCGCTGAAGTCGGGCAACCGGGGCGGTCCGACCTGAAGGTGCTCTAACCTGCGAGCAGGCGCCGGCAGGTTTCGACAAATACCTCAGCACCGGTGACGATATCGGCGTCGGCGGTGTTCTCGGTCCAGTGATGGCTGATGCCGCCGATCGACGGCACGAACAGCATGCCCGCAGGCATGACGGTCGCGAGCATCTGCGCGTCATGCCCGGCGCCGCTGGGCATGCGGATCGATTTGCCGCCGGCGCAGGCTGCGCTCGCGGCTTCGATCGCATCCTGGAATGCGGGCGTCATCATCGCGGGCACCCCGGTGCGGATGCGCTCAACCTTCACGCCGCAACGGCCCTGAGCGGTGGCCTCGGCCGCCAGCCGATGCAGCTGCTCCTCGAGACGTGCGATCACCTCGGGATTGTCGTCACGAATTTGGAATAGCATCTCGGCGCCGCCTGGAATGATGCTCGGTGCGCCCGGATCGAGCGTGATGCGCCCGGTGGTCCAGACCGTGCGCGGGCCGCAGGCAGACGGAAAGCGTTCGTCGATCGCGACGCAGAATTTTGCCAGCGCGAGGCCGGCATCCTTCCGCACTGCCATGCGCGTGGTGCCGGCGTGGTTCTGCTCGCCGGTAAAATTGATCTGGTACTGCCAGATGCCGACGATGGAGGTCACGACGCCGATCGCGAGGCGGCCGCTTTCGAGCGTGTCGCCCTGCTCGATATGCGCCTCCAGATAGCCAATATGGCGGCCGGCCTCGGCGTTGAGGCGCGGGCGGCCGGCGAAGCCTGCCTCGCGCAATGCATCGCGCATGGTGCGATCGCTGGAGCGGTCGCGGGCTGCATCGATGTCGGCTTCGGTCACTGCAGCGACAAACGACCGGCTGCCGAGGAAACTGCCGAAATGTCCCTCCTCGTCGCACCAGGCGGCGACTTCGACCGCGCCTTTGAACGAGGGATCGGTATTGAGCACGCGCGCGGCTTCGAGCGCGTAGACGACGCCGAGCGGGCCATCGAGCCAGCCGGCGTAGTTCTGGCTCTCCAGATGCGAGCCCGCCAGCAGCTTCGGCCCGCGCTTCGCGCTGGTGCCGAACACGTTGCCGATACCGTCGATCGTCGCGGAGAGGTTGGCCTCGGGCAAACGCGCCGCGAGCCAGTCGAGCGAGCGCAGATGCGGCTCGGAGAAGGTCGGCTTGTGCACGCCGGTCTTGTAGGCACCCATGGCGCGGAGCGCATGGAGGTCGGCGAGGACGCGCTTGCCGTCGAAGCGACCGTTGATGCCTGGCATGATTGGACTCCGGATTGCGTCTTGATTTGCGCCCTGGCGCCTCATTCCCGTCTTGATGCCGTCGCGGTTGGATGCGACGGAACAATCAGGGCAAACGATTTCTTAGCGGTTCTGCTCTTAGGTCGCAGTACGAATAGCGTGAGAGTGTGATCATGTCTGCATTCCGGAACTGGGCTCGCAAGGCCGCTGTGCTGTTTCTTCCGATCGCGCTCGGCGCCTGCGCGCAGGTCTCGCAGCAATACAGCATGACCACGCCCCCGCCGGGGACAGGTCCGCTGGCCTGGGACGGTGCCGGACAGGACCCCAATCTCCCGCAGCCGCGGCGCCATGCGCGGAATGTGTCGCCCGCGGTGGCGGACACATCGCCTGCGCAACTGTCGGAAGCGGATGCCGACGACCGGCTGGCGCGCAAGCTCGTGATCTGCAGCACCTGCATCAAGCGGACGCCCGTGGCGGATCAGCCGAATAATCGTCAGGACGTCGCCAGCAATCACTAGCGGCTGGCGCTGAGCGCTGTTGCTGGACACCCAGCCGGCTCGCAGGCCTTAGTTAGGCCACGATGTCGGTCGATGCGCAGGCTCATGTCCATCCGAAGATTTATTGTTCCCGTCGTCGTCGTCGCGCTTGCCGCAGCAATCCTGATTCACGTCGGGGGCTCGCGTGCGCATGCGCATGTGCCGACGCATTGCGGCTTCTGGACCTCGATCGAGGCCGGATTGTCCTGCAGGTGATCTCCAGGTGTCCTTCCCAGTGACCTGCAAGCCGGGAAAAGCGTTCTGAACGCTTGCCCGTCCGGCCAATCGCCACTATACGTTCGCCCGTCGCGGCTTGAGAGCTGTGGCCAGTCCGGCGCATCTCACGTCTAACGTATTGATTTGCCGGGAGTTTTGCTCCCTTCGTCTATCGGTTAGGACGCCACCCTTTCACGGTGGAGAGAGCGGTTCGATTCCGCTAGGGAGCGCCATCACGGCCAAAGTGAAGACTCCACAAAATCAGGCGTTTAAGCGTCCAGATTAACATTTTCGGCGCATCATCCGGTCGATCTCGCGACGACAGTTCTATCAGCAACTACGTGAAGTGATCCCCAAGCGCGGGCGATCGCCGCGCTTGGGGCCGGAACGGTCCCGGGTGAACTGGCGCTTGTCTTTGCTCTGCCGTCAGACCAGCAATTGCCGCAACTGCTTCTTGGTTGGGGCTTACGATCGCGATTGGCGCTGCTCCGAGCATGACGGCAGGGCAGACCGATGACTTTTTCGGCCTGCTGCGCGACTGCGAGAATTGCTAGCTCAATTTCGCCTGGAAATAATCCACACGACGATCGGCCAGCTCGGCTCATTTCGTAACGCCAATTGGTAAATTGGATTGGACGGGTCGTCCGGGATGGGTTTCATCCGAAGCGGGGATGCCATCAATCCGATCACCTCGCGGTTGCCCCATCCTCCGCAAACGATCGACTCGGCGTTCGCCTTGTCAGATATCAGCCTTAGCGATTCCGGAGTGAAACGCCAAAAGTCCTTCGGCGCCGCGTGAATGCCATTGACGAAACATGTCGTGTGACAGACGTAGCCGCCCGGCTTCACAACTCTGATTGATTCAGAGAATGCTCTTTGAGGGTCTCCCTCGACGTGTTCGAGAACCTGGTCCGAGATACAGAAGTCAAAAGTGCCGCTCTCGAATGGCAAATCTATGAAGTTGGCATCAGGATAGCTGACCTCTGTGTATTTCGTTTTGGTCAGTCCCAGCTCAACGCCGAGTCCTTTCGATCCGGATATCGAGAGGCACGTTTTTTCGTTTCCGTCATATTCTGATAGAGCGCGATGGAGCGCTTTGTACATCGCGAGGCGCGTGATCCACCACGTCTTTGGACCAGGCGCGTCGAGAGCGTGTTCGTAAAGTTGCCGAATGGTGGTTGGCGAGAGACCGTCCATTGTTTTTCCCTTGAAGGTGGCACACTACCGTAGTGCAAATATCGAACTGAGCCCCAGCAAATGGAAATGAGATGTGCGGCAGTCGCCCGCTCCCTTCAATTAAAGAGAAGAGCATATGCACCACGATCAATCCGATCAAGTGCGGCGTCTAGCGGTTCGAGACTTGCATCAATTGGGTTCGGTACCAAGAACGCATTCCTTATGAGTGACGATGTGAGGATCGCGCGAACGCTGGCGGGCATTTACGGCAACGACGACACCGCAGCACTTGGCAGCGGCCAGGCAGCCGCGCTGCGCTTGGTACAAACCATGCTGCAGATCAGCCAAGTCAGCCAGGATATCACTCGCGGAGTCCTAACCGACTTCGAAACCCGGATTTGCAACGGCGCTTCCGCCATGGACGCGCAGCCAAGACTGCAGGCCCAAACGCGCTCGGAAAGATTGCCGACAAACTTGCGCAGACGGCCGCCGACAATCTCCGGACGTAGGCGTTCGGTGGCTCGTCTGGTGATGACTTGCCGAGGTTCCTTGGCATTGGGTGCCGCCTGGAGCGGGCACGATCACAGTCAGGGGGCGCTTTGCCGTGCCGCGCTGGCAGATGTAGATGTGAACAATCCCGAGATCGCTGCAATCCGCGCTTCTTTGGCAACCCTTTGTAAAGCCAACGGCGATACGGCTGGGCCCGGGATGATGTGATGGCTCCAGGGACCAAGAAGCGCGAAGCGCGCAAATCGCTGCGGCAATCCGGCTGGATCACGCTCGATGGCGGGTTCGCAGCGCGGCCCTGCGTGGTCGAGGACATGTCCTCGTCGGGCGCCAAGATCACGGTCCAGGACAACAACACGCTGCCGGCAAAGCTGCGGCTGGCGTTCTCGCGCGACGCCCGCACCGGGCGCGCCTGCGAAGTGGTGTGGCGCGAGGGCAGGACGTTCGGCGTCAAGTTCGTGCGCTAGCCTGATCCGGTGGCGTGGGATAAAAGGCCGGATGCGCAAGACCTGCATTGCCATCATCGCCGTCCTGCTTCCCGCCGCCGCGTTGGCGCAGCAGGGCGACCGCCGCAATTTCCAGACGCCCGCTGACACCGGCAAAACCTTGCCGTCGAAATCCGCGACGCGGAGCAATCCATGCGCGTCGTACGGACCCGGCTTCGTCAAGGTGGAAGGCTCCGACACCTGCGTGAAGCTTGGTGGCGCCGTCAGCGTCGGTGGCGGGATGTCCAGCGGCGGGCGTTGAGCGGCTTGCCGCCCGCGCTCACGACATCGGCGGCGCGATGAACCGCACGAAAGCCGGCCGCCCCGCGATCTCACCGAACCAGCGTTCGAGATGGGGCAGCTTCGGCTTGGTGACGCCTTCGACCCCGAGCCAGCGCCGCGCATAGGACCCGATCGCGATGTCGGCCAACGTGAACGCATCGCCCTCGATGAAGCGGCGCGTGGCGAGCTGGGCCTCGACGACGCGCCACACCACGCCCTCGGCATCGGCATCCTTCTGGATCTGCACCATGTCGCGCTTCTCCGGCGCCGTGCGCACGATGCCCCAGAACACCGGGCGGTCGACCGGCTGCACGGTCGACAGCGTCCAGTCGAGCCAGCGGTCGACCGAGGCGCGCTGCTTCGGCGCCTGTGGATAGAGCGACGCGCCATGACCATAGGCCATGCAGAGATAGCGCATCACCGAATTGGATTCCCACAGCACATAGTCGCCGTCGACCAGCGTCGGAACACGGCCATTCGGATTCATCGCGAGATAGTCGGGCTGATCGTTCTTGCCAAACTCATGCCGGCATCGATGCGCTCGCAAGCGAGGCCGAGCTCGGTCAGGCACCACAGCACCTTCTGCACGTTGACCGAATTGGCACGGCCCCAGATCGTCAGCTGCGGCTTGCTATCCATCACGCGTTTCTTCCCGCTGTTGTGCTTTGCGCGCGTTCATAGCTGAAGCGTCGGGGAAAAGCGCGGGGTGAATTGCACCGAGAGCAAAAAAAGAGGCTCCGCCGCATAGCGGCAGAGCCTTGCTGAAAGCTATGCGTCAAGACGCCGTCAGTGACCGAACAACAACCACAACACAATGATCACCGGGATCGGCACACCCAACAGCCAAAGCAAAATTCCTCTTCCCATCGTTGCCTCCTCGCATGCTTGTGAGGGAGCAACGTCAACGATCGCGTCGCGTTCCTCGCGATCGCCCGGCGCTTCAGCGAGGGCGAAACGCCGACAGGAACGTAGGTGCGGGCGCGGTGTTTACCAATGGCCGGTGTTCGGCATCGATGCCCACGGCTCGGCCGGAGCTTTCGGCTCGCCCTTCTGCAACAGCTCGATCGAGTGCAGGTCCGGCGAGCGCACGAAGGCCATGTTGCCGTCGCGCGGCGGCCGGTTGATGGTGACGCCGGCCTTCATCAGCTTCTCGCAGGTGGCGTAGATGTCGTCGACCTCATAGGCGAGATGGCCGAAGAAGCGATCCTCGCCGTAGGTCTCCTCGTCCCAATTGTAGGTGAGCTCGACCAGCGGCGCTCCGCGCGTCGGCGGCAGGGACTTGAGCAGATGGAGGTCTTCCTCCGCGCAGAGAAACACCAGCGTGAAGCGGCCCTTTTCATTGTCGATGCGGCGCACTTCCTTCAGCCCCAGCGCGTCCTGATAGAATTTCATCGCGACATCGAGATTGCGGACGCGCAGCATGGTGTGCAGATAGCGCATTTTTTTATCCTCCTGCAGATTCAGAGATTTTGTTTGGGCTCGGGCGAGACGGGGCAAGGAATAGCAGCAAAACGCGACGCGGGGCAGGGGTTTGCGCGAGTTTTGCCGATCGCATTTCGCCTTTGCATGCTCACGCCTTCGCGAGCGCCGGCTCCCGTCGCGCCGCGCGATCACGCAGCCAAATATGGACGGGACGTGCCGGCGACACGCTTGCGCAGCAAGCGGATGCAAGAAAGCCCCGCCCAGCAAAATTTCTGGGACGGGGCTTGTGGTCGAGCCTTGGAGGCGCGGCCTCTATCGCACCGATTGCCGATCACGGCCAATCAAGGACGCGCGAGGTTGGACGGCCTCTAAAGCGCAAAACCCCGCGAGTGGGCTCGCGAGGTCTGATGCCGACCGGCCTTGGGGAGATCGTGCCGGCAACCGGGCATACAATGTCGCTGCGCGCGGAAGGTTCCTGGGTGCGGAAAATAGAAAGCCCCGCAGGCTGGATGCGGGGCTTTCCCAGCTGACGGGCTGGGATCTCTCAGGGCGTGAGCCGTCAACTGTTGGAGACCAAACTTAAGGTTGAATTTGTAAAATGCAACAGCGCCGCGTAGACGGAGTATGTTCGTCCCACAGCGCTGCGCCGGATGCTGGGCCCTGAAATCCCCCAGCGCCCTTTATGTCTTCGCGCGGCGCGAAAGGTTCAAAAGAAAGACCCCGCGAGAGGGATTCGCGGGGGGCTTCCAAAGCCGACAAAGGCGGTGAGCTGTCGGCACCACTTGTTATGTGCATGTCGTTTCGGCCGACTGGTTCCTCGAATTGGCTGACCGGCGTCAGGAACGTCCGGGTTTCCAATCGGGCTGCGGCTCGTATTCGTCGACCCGCTCGACGCGATAACCGGCAGGCAGGATCTGGCCACCCAGTTCGTCTGCGACGGGAACATCCTCGACAAAGCCGTCGATCAGCGCCGCCTCCCAAACTTCCTTCTCTGTCGCGAACGATCTTCCGAGCTGCGTGTTGCCGCGGAACAGGGCGTACGTGGGCGCCTCCACAAACCAAAACCCCGCCAGTTACCGAAGTAAGCTGACGGGGCTTGTTGAGCTGATATTTCCGGTGGATTTCTCCCTCGTTGTACCGCTCGGCAAACCAACGGCGGAACGAGAAACTCGTTCCTTCCTTTTTTGAAGGTCGCCACCTTTTTTTGAAGGTCACTTTTTTATGGTTGCAGCTCCCCGGACGTTCGGTCGTGGGAACCTACTTTTTTGCGTCGTCCCTTTTCGCCGCGCCCTTTGCCGTGTCCTTCGTCTCGGATTTGTTGGCCCGCTTCACGTCCATCGCGCCGCTCTGAGTGGCTCCGTTGGTGTTTTCAGGCCGTTCCATGCCGCTCTGCGGCGCGGGACCCGTATTCTGGGCAAAGGCCGCGCCGCATATCAGGGTGAGGACGGTGACCGCGATCAGCTTGCACATGGCTGCCTTCTGGCGTCACCAGGATGACCCGCGCGCAGTCGAGAGGTTCCTGTCGGCCGGCGCCGCTCTCACACCTTGATGTCGAGGATGGTCTCGACCGCTTCACGGTCGGCCTGGTTCTTCGCGGCGAAGACGTCCAGCACATCCTCATTGATGATGCGCGGCTGCTCCTTCGCCGTCTGGTCGACGACGAGCTGCACTCTGGCTTGCGTCACTTCGACAGGTACGGGGTATACGAGCATGGCTCTCTCCCTCCGGAGGACCGAACCTTGTCAGGGCTTTCTTAACGATTTGTAAGCGCCCAGGGCCCGTTCTTTGCCTCGATTCGGAAGGGCGGACGGTATCGGCCCCGCTCGCATGCCGGCCCGGTTGGAGCCATACTGCGGGCCGTCAGGACCGGGCGGCGCGATCGATGAAGAACGGGCTCTATTCGATCCACATCCATATGACCGACGGCGTGAAGGGCCGCGACAGCGGCATCCTGATCCTGCGCGACGGCCTTTTGATCGGCGGTGGGCCATATTTCTGGTCGATCGGGGCCTACACGGCCGGCGAGGGGACCTGGAAGGGACATCTCAGCACCAATCAACATTCGCCATTAGCCGATCCGTTCGCGCGGCCATTGTTCGCCGGACAGGAAGTGACGAGCGGGTTCTCCGGCACATTCAGCGGCGATGAGGCTGAGGCGTTCGGAACCGTGCTGGTTGGAACCCGCAGCCTGAGTTTCCGGGCGACCCTGAAATGGCTCGCCGATGCCTGAATGCGCGCGCGGCGCGAGGCTGTGGATGAGCGTGCAGCAAGAACCGTATTTTGTTGGATAATTGGGCCCGCTGGCGTTGTGGATTTGCTGCGGACAAGCAGGGGATATCACTGTGAATCCGATACGGCCGCCAATCGGGAGATCCCGGACGAGGCACTATCCGGCCACCGCTAACCCTACCTGGTTAGGTTAAGGGCAGCATGGTGTTGTCACCACCTGCGATTGCGATTGGGATGGCTGCGGGTGACAGCCATGATGCCATCGTTCCATAGTGCTGATCGACCGACCCACCGGCGCGTAATGGTGGTGGGGCTGCTGTTCTGCTCGGCTTTTGTCGCGATCAGCTTCTGGCTTCGGCCGCAGCCGGAGAGCGGCAAGGTGCTTGTGAAGTCGGACCGGCTGGTCCGGACCGCGGGAGAGGCCCGGAAGGCAAACTGAAGACGGCAAGCCGGGGGAGCGGCAAGTCGGGACGCGCCGCCGGCGCTCAGTCCGGCAGCTTCCCGTTCGGACGCTTGTGATACATCGCGATGCCGATGAAGCCGGCAAAGCCCATCACGTTAAGCAGCAGTTCCATCCATGCCGGCATCAATGCCAACCTCGTTCACCGCCAAGCTAATCTCTGAGGTTGTATTTTTGTTCCAGCGCTAACCGATGGTAGCTTTGCGCTATCGCATGGCTGGCGCGTTTTCGAGCGATCCGATCGGAACGGAAAACGCTCGAGGGAACGGGAACTGCGTTTGCGGCAACCATCGCAAAGCGGCACTGGCAATAGCCATAAGCCCGGAGCGCACCGCTCGGGGCTTTCTCACTTGCGCCTCATGGCGCAATCGCGGGCGCCCGGACCATGAACGCGATCGCCTGGTAGGTCATCAAGCGGTCTTGCGTTAAGCGGTCTTGCGTTGAAATCCACTCCAGGCATTGCCGAGCGTGTTGTCGTAATATTCCTGGCGATCGCGCTCGAATTTCTGCTGCGTCGCCCTGAAGCTGGCAACGCGTGCGACGATCTCCTCGCGCTCGCGCGCGACGCGGTCTTCCTGATCGGTCATGCCCATCCTCCTGGCCGTGGTCCTGTCCCGGGCGCATTGGCGTCGGCGAATTGGGCGTCAATGCGGAGCAGCCAGTGCAGGAATGTGATGATGCTGAGGCGGTGGAAGAGCGACCAGGCGGAGGCGCCGACGCAGCTGGTCGCAAGCCGATCGATCAAGGCACCCTAATCGCAGCCGATCGCTCGCGCAACGGTTGAGCTCGCAATCGGTCTGGCCGTGCTATAGTCGCTGCGGCCAACCGGATTGTTTTCAGTGATCGCAAAAGACTTGCGCAGCGGCGTCGAGCAGCTCGGCAACATGATTGCGGAGGCGTCGTCCATCGTGCCCTTCACCGGGGCGGGCATCTCCACCGAGTGCGGCATTCCCGATTTCCGCTCGCCCGGCGGGCTGTGGACCCGCAACCGACCGATTCCCTTCGACGAGTTCATCGCCAGCCAGGATGCGCGCGACGAGTCATGGCGGCGCCGCTTTGCGATGGAACAGACGTTTGCGGCGGCCAAACCCGGTCGCGGGCATCGCGCACTTGCGTCGCTTTACCGGGCCGGCAAGGTTCCCGGCATCATCACGCAAAACATCGACAACCTGCATCAGGCGTCGGGCTTCAAGGCCGACGACGTGATCGAGCTGCACGGCAACACGACCTATGGCCGCTGCATCGGCTGCGGCAAGGACTACGAGCTGTCGTGGGTGAAGCAGCAGTTGGACAAGACGGGCAGCGCCCCCGATTGCGCGGACTGCGGCGATCCGGTGAAGACCGCGACGATCTCGTTCGGGCAATCGATGCCTGAGGATGCGATGCGCCGCGCGGCGGAACTCTCCCGGCACTGCGACCTGTTTCTGGCGATCGGCTCATCGCTTGTGGTGTGGCCCGCCGCGGGCTTTCCGATGATGGCGAAGGAGAGCGGCGCGCGGCTCGTGATCATCAACAACGAGCCCACCGATCAGGACGACCTCGCCGATCTGGTGATCCGCCACGACATCGGCGACACGCTTGGTCCTTTCGTAGGAAATTGATGCCCAATTGATTCGCGGCTGTGCAAGTCTGTTCATAGTTCCCGCAAGAATCGTTTTTTAGCTATGCCCGGCAAGCGGGAGTGTTATCTTTTGGTTGAGAGATTCGCGCCGCGTCCAAATCAGTCCGAGTGAGTTGGTCATGGAGAGCAGCGTGTACAGGGTGCGCCGCAACGACGGCGATCTGCATTTGATGTGTGGGATCCGGGGTTATGGGGTCGTCGGACGGATTTGAGTCCAAGAAGCTCGGCGGACCGCCGATGGGCGGAGTTGGGCAAAGCAGGATTGGTCAAGGCGAGTATGGAAGCGCGCCACGCGATCCGGCGATGGATGCTTTCTCAGGCCTCGGTGACACAGCGGCCAACCTCGTCGAAGTTTCCGGCGTCATCAAATGGTTCGATGCCTCCAAGGGCTATGGCTTCATCGTTCCCGACAATGGCTGGCCCGACGTGCTCCTGCACGTGACCGTGCTCAGGCGCGACGGCTTCCAGACCGCTTATGAGGGAGCCCGCATCGTCGTCGAGTGCATTCAGCGCACCAAGGGCTACCAGGCCTTCCGCGTGGTCTCGATGGACGAGTCGACCGCGATCCATCCGGCGCAGATGCTGCCTCCGCGCACCCACGTCACGGTCACCCCGACCAGCGGGCTGGAACGGGCCCAGGTCAAATGGTTCAACCGGCTGCGTGGCTTCGGCTTCCTGACCTGCGGCGAGGGCACGCCCGACATTTTCGTGCACATGGAGACACTGCGCCGCTTCGGCATGACTGAACTCAGGCCGGGCCAGTACGTCCTGGTCCGCTTCGGGCCCGGCTCCAAGGGCATGATGGCGGCCGAGATCCATCCCGAGACCGGTCCGTCGGCGCTGTCGTCGCACTGATCCGGGTCTGATACTCCCTGACGGAAACGTGAGCCGCCGGCGAGCCGTCTCGGCTCTGGCATTTGCCGCAATCGTCGGGTTAGGGTCCGCCGGAAAATCTTCCCGGTGTGAGTATTTGCCGATGAATTTCGTTCGCATTGTTGGGTGCCATCGTTCGTGGTTGATGGCCTGCCTCGTGATCATGTTTGGTGCACTGCTGGCGCCGGCCGCGCAGGCCGCCAGCTTCCAGCCGCTCGAGATCGTCACCAAGAACGGCGTGCAGGTGTTCTCCGTGGAAATGGCAACGACCGCGGAAGAGAAGGAGACCGGCCTGATGTATCGCAAGGAATTGGCGGACGGCAAAGGCATGCTGTTCGACTTCAATCCCGAGCAGGAAATCTCGATGTGGATGAAGAACACTTATGTCTCGCTCGACATGATCTTCATCCGCGCCGACGGCCGCATCCTGCGCATCGCCGAGAATACCGAGCCGCTGTCGACGAAGATCATCTCGTCGCGCGGGCTCGCCAAGGGCGTGCTCGAGGTGATTGCCGGGACCGCGCAGAAATACGGTATTCAGCCCGGCGACCGGGTTGCCCATCCATTGTTCGGCGGCCGTTAGCGTCCGGTTTTGACGCGATTTCCGGACGGAAAGAGGTGCCCGGATTCGCCGCACGAAGCCCCCATCCGTGCCTTGCTGGGGCTGGCTGAAGCGTGTATCGACGGGGCTCGCCGGACATTCGGGGTATAGCGCAGCCTGGTAGCGCGGCAGTTTTGGGTACTGCAGGTCGTTGGTTCGAATCCAGCTGCCCCGACCATCCAAATCAAAGACTTAACAGAGACGCTCCGCCGGCAGATGAAGCTGACGCGATGTTTATCGGCGCGTGCTCGGCATTCGTGTCTGACCTGGACCACACATCGCGGTCAGTTGGCTCCCTGAAATAGCAAGCGCCGGACCCAAGCCCCCGCGCTCCACTGCCTGACCGGATCAACGAGCCGGCGGGTTGTAGCGGTCCAGGATCACGGTTCTCGAGCCGCTCTCCGGCGGTCGCGAGATGGGGTCGTCGAATTTGTGATAGCGGTCGAACTGCTGCTGCTCATCGCGCAGATGTGGCGCATCGGCGGACGAGTAGGCTCTATTTGCACCGTTCCAGTGATCAAATCCCGACACGACGCAACCCCGTCTTGGTTCAGATGCTGGTTGGTTAGCATCGTTGTGGGGGTATCTCTGTATCGGCGTGGCAACACCACCAGCAATCCGCGCGACATGAGCACACGTATTGTTTCTGCGGCTCTCTGTGCGTGAACAGCTCTGGCACGGGCAACCAGGCTTCGGCCGAGATTGTCTCGCCTAATGCAACAACGCCGCCTGGACGGAATATGCTCGTCCAGACGGCGCCGTCGAAATACTGGGCCCTGAAATCCCCAGTGCCAATGGGTCGTGCGGGCGGGGGATAGGTTCAACGTTGCGCCGCCTTGCCGCAGTCCAGGGCACAACATCGTGAGCTGCGATCTCGAGCGGATGTGGCTTGCCGATAACGCGCGCGCGCTGGCAGGGTAGTTCGGCCCGACAAGACCAATCCGCGAGAAAGCACCATGGCGCGCAGACTGATCGATATCTCCGTTCCCTTGCAAAACGACGTTCCAGCCGATCCGCCGGGCAATCACCCGACGATCCAGTATATCGATCACCAGCAGGGGCTGCCGCGCATGCTGCAGTTCTTCGACGGCCTCAAGGCGCAGGATCTGCCTGATGGTCAGGGCTGGGCCGTCGAGCAGGTCTCGCTGTCGACCCACAACGGGACGCATCTCGATGCGCCCTGGCACTTCCATCCGACCATGAACCGCGGCGAGCGGTCATGGACGATCGACGAGGTACCGCTCGAATGGTGCTTGCAGCCCGGCGTGAAGCTCGACTTCCGGCATCTGCCCGACGGCTACGTGGCAAGTGCGGCCGACGTCGAGGCGGAGCTGAAGCGCATCGGGCATGCGCTGTCGCCGCTGGAGATCGTCGTCGTCAACACCAGCGCCGGCGCAAAGTTCGGAAAGGCCGACTACGTCAATTCCGGCTGCGGCATGGGCTATGAAGCCACCATGTACCTGCTCGAACGAGGCGTGCGGCTGACGGGCACCGACGGCTGGAGCTGGGACGCGCCGTTCGTCTACACCGCGCGGAAGTATGCCGAAACGAAAGATGCCAGCCTGATCTGGGAAGGCCACAAGGCGGGACGGCACATCGGCTATTGCCATCTCGAGAAGCTGCACAATCTCGACCAGCTGCCATCGACCGGATTCACGATCTCCTGCTTTCCGGTGAAGATCGAGCGCGCGTCCGCGGGCTGGACGAGGGCGGTGGCGATCCTCGACGGCTAGCCGCGCCTGGGTTCTGTCCGGCCAGCTTCGGGAACCGGTGGACAGGCTGTGCATTACTGCCGGTTGTTGCGGCACAGCTACAGCTTGAGGCAGCCAAATCTGTTCTTATGCACGTAGTAGATGCATTGGGTGATCGGGCCGTCGGCTCGTCCTCGCGTCCCGATTTCGGAAGCGTTCTCTCCCGTGACTAGAGCCCCGGCGTCTCCCGGGGCTCTTTCTTGAGTGCCGCAGCTGAGGCTGGCCGCAAAAGAAAATCAGGTGCGCCGCGATCGACGCACCTGATCATTATCTTCAATATCGCTTGTGTCGGCCGGGCGGTTGTTACCACCGGCAAACGCGAACGCCACGCGGGGTCCACCAGCAACGGGGACCGGCATAACCACCGTAGTAGCCATAGCCGCGGCCATAGCCCCATCCGCGACCGCGGCCCCAGCCGCCACGATAGCCCCAGCCACCACCACGATAGCCCCAGCCACCGCCACGTCCGCGCCAGGCTTGCGCAGGCGCTGTCGTGACGCCGACCAGGATGGCGGAGGTGCTTGCGACATAGACGAACAACAAAGCGACTGCTGCTAGGCAACGAGTCAGGATATTGTAGCGTTTAGTCATTCTGAAGATCTCCAGTCCACTTCCAAACATCTGAACTGATGCTGGCTGTCTCGCTTAGACGCGCAAGACCGGCATTCGGTTCGAGCATGCTAAGACGATATTTTCACTAAGGTTCTTGCGAGCTTTAACAACTCTATTGAGACCAACAGGTAAGGTCAAGTTACAGTCCCGCCTGCAAAGGATGCTGTCGTTGCTGCGCTCATCTTGTCGTTCATCCGCCGTTCATTCTGTTCATCTTGCGTTGCGCCGATTTGATTTGTGCATCGCAGAAGCAGAGATTTGAGAACCTCGGAAATTGCCGGCGAGAACTTGAAGTCGACACGATCCTGTTCTCTCAGCGTTGCAGTATCCTTCCCAAAGAGTGCCCATGCCGAAACAACACACTTACGTCCTTGGTCTCAACGTCTACGACCATGACGTCAGCGCCTGCCTGCTGCGTGACGGCGCGATCGCCTACGCGATCTCCAAGGAGCGCATCACCCGCGAGAAGCACGCCTCCGGCTTCTACAAGGAAGTCGTCGACTACTGCCTGTCAGCCGAGGGCATCACCCTCGACGATGTCGATCTCGTGGTGCGCAACAGCTACATCCTGCCGGTGCCCGAGATGGAGGAGCGGATGCTCCACCAGGATATGCCGGGCTTCCTGCCGATCGCCGAACGCAACGAGGCAATCAAGCACCCGCTGTTTCGTTCCAAATCCGACAAGGTGGTGTCGATCTCGCACCACCTCGCGCATGCCTACAGCGCGTTCGCGGTGTCGCCATTCAAGGACGGCGTCGTGATGATCGTCGATGGCGTCGGCAACTATCAGGTCGACGCGATGGAGTCCTATCCGCAGGACGGGGCATCGCCGCTGGCCCGCGAGTCCGAGAGTTACTACAGGTTCGACGACACCAGGCTCGAATGCCTGAAGAAGGTCTTCATGGAGCCGGCGCGCGGGCTCTTGTCGGACGAGTTCTACAACATGCCGGGGCTGGGGGCGCTGTACAGCCGGGTCTCGACCTATGTATTCGGCGACTGGAACAAGTGCGGCGAGCTGATGGGGCTGGCGCCCTATGGCCGCCATGAGCAGGTCGGCCATCTGCTCGAGATGAAGGACGGCAAGCTGCACGTGCCGTTCTGGGGCGCCGAGAACCAGCAGCCCTTCGTGCTCGACAGCGGCAGCTGGGACAAAAGCCCGACGATGCGGCACTGGGAGGACATCGCCTGGCGGGTGCAGGACGACACCGAGAACGTGCTGCTGGCGCGGGCGCGCTGGCTGCGCGAGACCACGGGTGCGAAAAATCTCTGCATCGCCGGCGGCGTCGCGCTGAACTGCGTGGCCAACGGGCGCATCGCGCGCGAGTTGGGTTTCGAAAACATCTGGATCCAGCCCGCCGCCGGCGACGACGGGATCGCCATCGGTTGCGCCTATTACGGCTGGCTCGAGGTGCTCAAGCAGCGCCGCTCGTTCGTGATGGACCACGCCTATGTCGGGCGGCGCTACAGCGAGGCCGAGGTGGCCGCTGCGCTGCAAAGCTTCCTGGTGCGCATCCAGATCGACGCCAAGCGCAGCGACAATATCTGCCGCGACACCGCAAAGCTGCTCGCCGACCAGCGCGTGATCGGCTGGTTTCAGGACCGTTCCGAGTTCGGTCCGCGCGCGCTCGGCAACCGCAGCCTGATCGCCGATCCGCGCAAGGCCGAGATGAAGGACATCCTCAACAGCCGGGTCAAGCACCGCCAGGCCTTCCGGCCGTTCGCGCCGATCGTGCTGGCCGAGCGCATGAAGGAGATCTTCGAAGGCGAGGAGGACTCGCCCTACATGCTGATCGCAAAGCCGGTGCGGCCGGAATGGCGCGACAGGATCCCGGCGATCGTGCATGTCGACGGTTCGGCGCGGGTGCAGAGCGTGCGGGAACAGACCAACCCGATGCTCTATCGCCTGCTGAAGGAGTTCGAGGCGCTGACCGGCGTGCCGGTCCTGATCAACACCTCGTTCAACGTCAAGGGCGAGCCGATCATCGAGACGCCGCAGGACGCGGTGAGCTGCTTCCTCACCACCGGGATCGACAACCTCGTGATGCATGACACGCTGGTGTCGAAGACCGCCATGCACAAGGTGGTCACGCCCGTGATGACGACGTTCGGCGACGTCGCCACCATCGTCTCCTCGACCACGCAGGACACCAGTCGCGGCGGCTAGAGCATGGCCCGAAAAAGTGCGAAGCGGTTCTTCCCGCGACAGACGCGAAGCGTTCGCGCGGCCTTGCTCAAAAAATAAAGGACTTACGCCGCCTTCGCCGGCGCCGTGGGTTTTGCCGCCGGCGGCTTCAACGGCTTGTCCTGCTTCTTCGACCACGAGATGTAATAGGCCACCGTCGTCATGATCGCGATGCCGGCGACGCTGACGAAGATCTGCGCGAGCAGCGAACCCGAGCTCATCGACAGCTCGAAATGGCCGACAAAGGACAGGAACACGCCGACGCAGAACACGGCGAGCGATTGCTGGCCGCAGACGATCAAGGGATCGAACACCTTCCACTCCAGCCCCGGCCACTCCTTCGGCACGAAGCGGATCACCAGGATCACGATCACCACGAAATGGAGGAAGCGATACGGCGCAAGGTTGGTCTTGTCATTCGGGTTGAAGGCCGAGAACAGCCATTCCGGGAACATGCCGCCGAAGTCCGGGAAGCGCCCGGCCATCGTCATGATCAGCGCGAAGATCATATAGGCGATGCAGAACCACAACGTGTAGCGCGAGTTGATGATGCGCATGTTGTTGCGGGCCCCGCCCATCGCGCACCAGGCGCCGAACACGAACAGCACCTGCCAGGCGAACGGATTGAAGTACCAGCTGCCGGCCGGGTAGGCCGGCAGGTTCCAGCCCTGGTGGCGCGACACCAGCCACAGCACGAGCGAGGCCGCCATGGTCCAGTTCGGCCGCCGCAGCATGAACCAGAGCACCGGCGGAAACAGGCCCATCAGCACGATGTACAGGGGCAGCACGTCGAGATTGAGCGGCTTGAAGCGCAGGAACAGGCCCTGGCGCAACGTCTCGGTGGCGTTGTCGACGAGGCCGGCGACGTTGAACTCGTTGATCATCTCGGAATCGCCGAAGCGCAACGCCAGATAGCTGATCGAGGCGATGTAGATCACGAACAGGATGATGTGGGCGACATACAGCTGCCAGACCCGCTTGGTCAGCCGCGTGGCGCCGACGATGAAGCCGCGCTCCAGCATCATCCGCGCATAGACGAAGGAAGCGGTATAGCCGGAGATGAAGACGAACAGGTCGGCCGCGTCGGAAAAGCCGTAGTTGCGGGTCGTGATCCAGTTCACGACGTTGTCGGGGATATGGTCGAGAAAGATCGCCCAGTTCGCGACGCCGCGAAACAGGTCGAGCCGGAGATCACGTCCTTTTTCGGGCAGGGTAGCGTGGATTTCCATGGCGCGCCGTTTCCTCGAGGTGATGCTTGTCGAGAAGATCGCGCCGCGGGCCCGGGGGACTCCTAAGGGAAGCCTCCCGAGGCCAGATTGTCACAGCGCGGTAGAATGACTATACCGGTCCGGCGAAGGCTGCCTCCGAGATCGAGGAATCACCGATCAGATCGTTGATAGGTGTCTCTATACTATCCCGGCGGTCTCCTTCAAATCGCTTCCATGTCGCACATCCCACGGGGCGGACCAGCCATGACCGCACGCATTTTCAAGCCTGCCAAGAACGCGATGCAATCCGGCCGGTCCAAGACGAAGGAATGGCAGCTCGATTACGAGCCGGAGCAGCCGCGCTCGGTCGAGCCGCTGATGGGCTGGACTTCGTCCGGCGACATGAAGCAGCAGATCACGCTGCGCTTCCACAGCAAGGAAGAGGCGGTCGCCTATTGCGAGCGCAAGGGCATCGCCTACCAGGTCATCGAGCCCCAGGATTCGGCGCATCGCCAGATCGCCTATGCCGACAATTTCGCGTTCCGCCGCTGGGAGCCTTGGACCCACTAGGTTAGACGCACTGGTCTGGACTAGCGCCCGGATCAGCTCGCCGCAGGCGCAGCGAGGGCGCCCGGGATCGGCAGCGGCGCGTCCTTGGAGACGCCGAGCACCGGAAAGCTTCTGATCTTACGCACATTGGGCAGGCCGGCGAATTGCAGCAGCTGCTGGCGCATGTCGTCGACGCTGGGTGCGACGCATCTCAGCATGAAGTCGGCATCGCCAGAGATCCGCCAGCATTGCAGGAAGCGCGGCACGGCCGCCACATCAGCCTCGAACGCCTCGATCGCGCTCAGGGTCTGGCTGTCGAGCTGGATCAGCACGAAGGTCGTCACCTCGTAGCCGAGCAGCCGTTCGTCCAGCGTGGCGCGGATCGCCTGGATCACGCCGCGGCTGCGCAGGGCGCGAACCCGGCGCAGGCAGGGCGGGGCGGTGATGCCGACCCGTTCGGCAAGCTCGTTGATCCTGATCCGGCCGTCCTGTTGCAACTCGGACAGGATCCGCAGATCGATGTCATCGAGCTGTGGGCGCTCGGTCACGGTCACGAGCCCGCCACGGCGGCGCGCCGGCTGTCGCTGCCGTAGCTCGCCTGGCCGATCGCGGCCTGCGGCGCGACACCCGACAGCACCAGCTTCTCATGTGCCGCGATGATGGCGTCGCGGGTCAGCCGGCCGCCGGGGCGGTACCAGGTGCACAGCCCGGTGAGCAGCGCCAGGATCGCGAAGGTCGCGACCTGGATGTCGACCACCTCGAACACGCCGTCCGACACTCCATCGGTGAGGATCTGCGCCAGCCGCTGCTCGTAGGCGCCGCGCAGCGCCACCACCGCGTCGTAGTTCTTCGCATCGAGGCTGCGCAGCTCGGAATTGGCGATGAAGACCTCGCGCTTGCGGGTCATGTGATAGGTGACGTGGAAGGCCACGAAGGCGCGCAGCTTCTCGACCGGATCGGCCTTGCCCTCCAGCGCAAGGTCAAGCTCGCGCAGCAAATCGTTGATATGGTCCTGGACCAGATCGAACAGCAGGTCCTGCTTGGTTGAGATATGGTTGTAGAGTGAGCCCGCCTGGATGCCGACCTCGGCGGCAAGCTGGCGCAGGCTCATGGCCTCGTAGCCGTGTTCGAAGATCAGGCGCACGCCGGCCTTGCGGATCGCCTCCAGCGTGGTGGGACCGTGTGAGCCGATCGTGCGTGCCATCGGGGCCTCGGAGGGTGTTGGCTTGCCAGGGAGAACCAGGAAACAAGCGAACGACCGTATGTATATCGCATGAAATCCCAGTGAATTCAATGAACTGCGGATTTCGCGCCCAAACCTTAGCACGATTGCTTGCGAAGCCAAGAAAAAAACGTATGATCGTTTAATTGCAAGATGAATCTCACGGGAGGGATCATGGCCTCGAACCAGGCGGCAATCTTCAATTTCGACCTTGGCGAGACCGCGGATGCGATCCGCGAGACGGTGCATGATTTCTCGACCAACGAGATCGCGCCGCGCGCCGCCGAGATCGACCGCAGCAACCAGTTTCCGCGCGACCTCTGGCCCAGGATCGGCGCGCTCGGCCTGCACGGCATCACCGTCGAGGAGGAGTATGGCGGCTCGGGCCTCGGCTATCTCGAGCACTGCATCGCGGTCGAGGAGATCTCGCGGGCGTCGGCTGCGGTCGGGCTGTCCTACGGCGCCCATTCCAACCTCTGCGTCAACCAGATCCGCCGCAACGGCAACGACGCCCAGCGGGAGCGCTATCTGCCCAAGCTGATCTCCGGCGACTATGTCGGCGCGCTCGCGATGTCCGAGCCGCAGGCTGGCTCGGACGTGGTCTCGATGAAGACCCGCGCCGACAAGAAGGGCGACCGCTTCGTGCTGAACGGCAACAAGATGTGGATCACCAACGGCCCGGTCGCCGATACGCTGGTGGTCTACGCGAAGACCGATCCGAATGCCGGCCCGCGTGGCATCACCGCCTTCATCATCGAAAAGGGCATGAAGGGATTTTCCACCGCGCAGAAGCTCGACAAGCTCGGCATGCGCGGCTCCGACACCTGCGAGCTGGTGTTCGAGGATTGCGAGGTGCCGGAGGAGAACGTGCTCTCCGAGGTCGGCCGCGGCGTCAACGTGCTGATGAGTGGTCTCGACTATGAGCGCGCGGTGCTGGCGGCGGGGCCGATCGGCATCATGCAGGCCTGCATGGACGTGGTGCTGCCCTACGTGCACGAGCGTAAGCAGTTCGGCGAGCCGATCGGCTCGTTCCAGCTGGTGCAGGGCAAGGTCGCCGACATGTACACCACGATGAACGCCTCGCGCGCCTATGTTTATGCCGTGGCGAAGGCCTGCGACCGCGGCGAGACCACGCGCGAGGACGCCGCCGGCGCCATCCTCTATGCCGCGGAGAAGGCCACCCAGTGCGCGCTGGATGCGATCCAGCTCTTGGGCGGCAACGGCTACATCAACGATTATCCGACCGGCCGCTTGCTGCGCGACGCAAAGCTCTACGAGATCGGCGCCGGCACCAGCGAGATCCGCCGCATGCTGATCGGCCGCGAGCTGTTCGCCAAGACAGCCTGATATCTTCTCCCTCGCCCCGCGTTTGCGGGGAGAGGGGCGGGGTGCGGGGCTGTCACCGCATCAATGGTGGCAGTTGTGTTCATCCCGGCACGATGATTGACCTTGAACCCCACCGATACTCCAACGAAACGTGCAACACCGATGCCGCTTCATTCGACGATCGATCCCACATCTTCTGAATTCGCCCGCAACGCCGAGGTGATGCGCGGCCTGGTCGCGGAGCTCCGCGGAAAGCTCAGCCAGGTCGCCGGCGGCGGCGGCGAGATCTCGCGCAACCGCCACACAGCGCGCGGCAAGATGCTGGCGCGACAGCGCGTCGATCTGCTGGTCGATCCCGGCACCTCGTTCCTGGAGCTGTCGCCGCTCGCGGCCTATGGCCTCTATGGCGGTGACGTGCATTCGGCGAGCGTCGTCACGGGAGTGGGGCGCATCTCGGGCCGCGAATGTGTGATCGTCGCCAACGATGCCACCATCAAGGGCGGCACCTATTACCCGATGACCGTGAAGAAGCATCTGCGTGCGCAGGACATCGCGCGGCAGAACAATCTTCCCTGTGTCTACCTGGTCGATTCCGGCGGTGCCTTCTTGCCGTTGCAGGACGAGATCTTCCCGGACGAGCGGCATTTCGGCCGCATCTTCTACAACCAGGCGCAGATGTCCTCACAAGGAATCCCGCAGATTGCGATCGTGATGGGGTCCTGCACCGCCGGCGGCGCCTATGTGCCGGCGATGTCGGACGAGAGCATCATCGTGCGCAATCAAGGCACCATCTTCCTCGGTGGGCCGCCGCTGGTGAAGGCCGCGACCGGCGAGGTGGTCAGCGCGGAGGAGCTCGGCGGCGCCGACGTGCACTCGCGCCAGTCCGGCGTGACCGATCACTATGCCCAGAACGATGCCCATGCGATCGGCATCGCGCGGCGCATCGTCGGCACGCTGAAGCAGCCGGTGAAGGCGCAGCTCAACATGCGTCCCCCGCAAGAGCCGCTGTTCGCGGCTGAGGAGATCTACGGCGTGGTGCCCGTCGACGGCCGCAAGCCGTTCGACGTGCGCGACATCATCGCGCGCGTGGTGGATGGCTCGGAATTCGACGAATTCAAGAAACTCTACGGCACGACGCTGGTGTGCGGCTTCGCGCATATCTGGGGCTATCCGGTTGGCATCATCGCCAACAACGGCATCCTGTTCAGCGAGAGCTCGCTGAAGGGCGCGCATTTCATCGAGCTGTGCTGCCAGCGCGGCATTCCCCTGGTGTTCCTGCAGAACATCACCGGCTTCATGGTCGGCAAGAAATACGAGGCCGGCGGCATCGCGCGCGACGGCGCCAAGCTGGTGACGGCGGTCGCGACCGCCTCCGTGCCGAAGTTCACCGTCGTGATCGGCGGCTCCTACGGCGCCGGCAATTACGGCATGTGCGGCCGTGCCTACTCGCCGCGCTTCCTCTGGATGTGGCCGAACGCGCGCATCTCGGTGATGGGCGGCGAACAGGCCTCGATGGTGCTGAGCCAGGTCCGCCGCGACAACATCGAAGCCAAGGGTGACAGCTGGTCGAAGGAAGAGGAAGACAAGTTCCGCGAGCCGATCCGCGCGCAATATGAGAGCCAGGGGCACCCGTATTACGCGACCGCGCGCCTGTGGGACGACGGCGTGATCGACCCGGCCGACACCCGCCTCGTGCTCGGCCTTGGCCTCTCGGCGGCATCGAATGCGCCGATCGAACCGACGAAATTCGGCCTGTTCAGGATGTGATGCGATGGACCGTTCCAAGCTCTACCGGCGTTTTCGCACGCTCCTGATCGCCAACCGGGGCGAGATCGCCTGCCGCGTCATCCGCACCGCCCGCGCCATGGGCCTGCGCACGGTGGCGGTCTATTCCGAGGCCGACCGCGACGCGATGCATGTCGCGCTCGCGGATGAAGCCGTGCTGCTCGGGCCGGCGCGCGCCCGCGACAGCTATCTCAATGTCGAGCGGCTGATCGCCGCCGCCAAGGCGACCGGCGCCGAGGCCGTGCATCCCGGCTACGGCTTCCTGTCCGAGAACGCCGAATTCGCGCAGGCCTGCTTTGACGCGGGGCTCGTTTTCGTCGGGCCTACCGCCGAAATGATGACTGCGATGGGCTCGAAGTCCGGCTCGAAGGCGCTGATGGAGAAGGCCGGCGTGCCGCTGGTGCCTGGCTATCACGGCGAGGCCCAGGACGAGGCGACGCTGTCGAAGGCGGCGGACAGGATCGGTTTCCCCATCCTGGTGAAGGCTTCCGCCGGCGGCGGCGGCCGCGGCATGCGGATCGTACGTTCGGCGGCCGAGCTTGGGCCCGCGATCGTCAGCGCCAAGCGCGAGGCTCTGGCGGCGTTCGGCGATGATCGCATGCTGATCGAAAAATATGTCGACAATCCCAGGCATATCGAGGTGCAGGTGATCGGCGACAGCCATGGCAATCTGCTCTCGCTGTTCGAGCGCGAATGCACGCTGCAGCGCCGGCACCAGAAGGTGATCGAGGAGGCGCCGTCGCCGACACTCAATGCCGCGCAGCGCGAGACGGTCTGCGCCGCCGCGCGAAAGGCGGCCGGAGCGGTGAATTATGTCGGCGCCGGCACGATCGAGTTCGTCTCCGACGGCAAGGACGTGTTCTTCATCGAGATGAACACGCGTCTGCAGGTCGAGCATCCCGTGACCGAGCTGATCACCGGCTTCGACCTCGTGGAGTGGCAGCTCCGCGTCGCCTTCGGCGAGGCGCTGCCGCTGAAGCAGGACGAGATCCGGCTCAACGGCCATGCCGTCGAGGCGCGCGTCTATGCGGAGAATCCCACTAAGAACTTCATGCCGTCGGTCGGCAGGATCTCGACCTGGCGGACGCCGCCGGAAGGCGACGGCCTGCGCATCGATGCCGGCTATCGCAGCGGCGATAACGTCTCGCCGTACTACGACGCCATGCTGGCCAAGATGATCGCCTGGGCGCCGACGCGGGACGTCGCGATCGAGCGGCTCAATCGGGGACTGGAAGAGTCCGACGTCCGCGGCATCGTGACGAACATCCCGTTCCTGTCGGCGCTGATGACGCATCCCAAGGTGCGCGCGAATGCGATCGACACCGGCTTCATCGAGCGCGAGCTGAAGAACCTGACATCGGGTACCGGCACGGCCGGCGAGTTCGAGCTCTGCGCGGCGGTCGCCGCGATCGTCAACGACGAGCAGAAGGCGGCGCAGCGCGAGGCCAACTCGCCGTGGCAGGCGTTCGGCTGGATGCCAGTCGGCCGCCGTCAGCGGGTGTTTTCGTTCCGGCAGGGCCATGAGCCCGCCCAGACCATCACGCTGCACTATGGCAACGGACCGTCGACGCTCTCCGTCGGCGGGCGCGAACTCGTCTTCGCCATCTCGTCAGCCGGCGATGACGGCTTCGACCTGACGCTTGGCGGCCTCAAGTCGCGTATTGCCGCGGTCATCGACGGCCATGAGCTTTACTTGCGCACGCGTAACGGCCGGTTCGACCTGCACTGGGTCGATCCGTTCGGCGGCGAGAGCGAGGAGCAGGCCGGCGAGGACAAGATCGCGGCGCCCCTGCCGGGCACGGTCGTCGCCGTGCTCGCCGAGGAGGGGGCGAAGCTCGAGAAGGGCGCGCCGATCCTCACCCTGGAAGTGATGAAGATGGAGCAGACCCTGCGCGCGCCCTATGCCGGGGTGCTGAAGAAGCTCAAATGCAAGATCGGCGACATCGTCGGCGAGGGCGTCGAGCTTGCCGAAGTCGAACCTGCGGCCGCGTTATGAGCGATCAGATCCAACTCGTCGAGATGGGGCCGCGCGACGGCCTGCAGAACGAGAAGACGCCGGTCAGCGTCGAGGCGCGCATTGCCTTCGTCGAGGCGCTGGTCGCGGCCGGCCTCCATACGGTCGAAGTCGGCGCCTTCGTCTCGCCCAGGGCGATCCCGCAGATGGCTAGCTCCGACGCGGTTCTGCGCGGAGTGAGCCACATCAAGGGCGCCGAATTCCACGTGCTGGTGCCGAACGAGAAGGGCTATGACGCCGCGCGTGCCGCGGGCGCCGAAGTGGTCTCGGTGTTTGCGGCGGCCTCGGAAGGGTTTTCGCGCGCTAACATCAACTGCACGGTCGCGGAGTCCATCGAGCGCTTCAAGCCGGTGCTGGCGCGCGCCAGGGCCGATGGCGTGAAGGTGCGCGGCTATATTTCCTGCGTGCTCGGCTGCCCCTTCGACGGCGAGATCAAGCCGAAGGCGGTCGCCGATCTCGCCAGCACGCTGTTCGAGCTCGGCTGCTACGAGATCTCGCTCGGCGACACCATCGGGGTCGGCACGCCATCCAAGGCGAAGGAGATGCTGCGCGCGGTCGGTTCTGAGTTGCCGATCGGCAACCTCGCGATGCATTTCCACGACACTTACGGCCAGGCGCTCGCCAATCTCTATGCAGGGATGGAAGAGGGCGTGCGCGTCATCGACAGCGCTGCGGGCGGCCTCGGCGGCTGCCCCTATGCGCCGGGCGCGACCGGCAACGTCGCGACCGAGGACGTCGTCTACATGCTCGAGGGCATGGGCGTGAAGACCGGGATCGATATGGACAGACTGCTGGCCGCGACCAACGAGATGGCCGGCTTGCTCGGCCGTCCGCCGGTGAGCCGTGTTGCGTCCGCGCTCAACGCGAAGCGCAGGCGGCTCGGCAACTCGTAAATTGTGGGATGCTTGGAGCGATTTCCGTTGCTCGAGGAGCGAAGGCGGTAGCGATACCCATCGCGGCCCGGGCGGCATTGACGGGTATCGGGATTGCAGCCGCCTCAATCTCCGGCGGTCGCGCTCGGAGTTATGCGCTGCGAAGCGCAGATTCAAGGCTCATCGTCGCGCCCCTGGCTTGCGCAGTCCGGGCTCCCGAAGCTGGACACTCAACCCATATGCATATCGTGCGACAGCGCCTCGCGCTATCGCCGCCCTCCTTGAGGGCGTTTCCTCCCTAGACTTGGGCCGCTTGTTGTTTCGAGCGGCCCTTTTTCTTACGCCGCCGGAGCATTGATCGTCGCGATCACGGCCCTCATATCGGTCGCCAGCTCGCGATAGTGCCCGCCCAACCGCTGGTATAGCTCGCGGTTGCTCCCATCCAGCGTCCTGCTTGCGATCAGCTCGCATTCGTCGGCGAGGATCTCAAATCGTTCCAGCTTTGCTTGGAGAGCAGACATGGCGGGCGCTTCCCTGACACTGTTACTGAGGGAGTTGTGACGCTACTACTCGGACTGCGTCTAACACAGCATAATTATAGGGTAGAACTAAATTCTTCCGGCAGTGACTTTGACAGATTGATGGGAGCGACTTGTCCGCCGTAGCTCGTACAACGAAGGCGGAAGCGCATGAGCGTTTCGAGGCATTCCGGAGGCAAATCGAAGCGCTCGGATATGAGGTGAGCAACTGACGATGCGGCGGAGCCGTAATCGGATCGGTAGCGCGCAGCGAAGCCCATCAATTCAGTATCCGCGGCGCAAATGATGGGTAGCGCTTCGCTCCACCCTACGAGCGAGTCCTCTCGCCGGATGGAACCCGTTTTGCGGCGCACACAGCCGGCGTCATCGGCTCGGCTCCCGATAAACCCTCCCGAAGCGTTCATGGCTTGGTGACTCAAACGTGCTGAGGTGAGAGGGCTCGCAATTGCTCCAGGTGGATTCTCGCCATGTCCGGACAGGTGTCAGCTTCCCGCGGCCGAACGTTTCTGGCCGGAAAGATCGTCTTCAACTTCGGCCGGTCGGCCTTCGACTGCACGGTGCGCCAGCTCACGGAGATGGGCGCTACCGTGGAACTTGAAAGTGTCGTTGGCATTCCCGATCACATTCAACTGTTGCTCGTCGGCAGCAATCAGGTGAAGCCATGCAAACGGCTGTGGCAATCGGACCGCCAGCTCGGCCTGGCTTTTGAAGAGCAACAGGCCAACGCTGCGGCGCCCGCGCCTGCCGCTCCTGCGCCGGCCGTCATTCCGGAGCGGCGCAGCGGCGACATTCTGCGCGGGCACATGCTGGCGCTGCGCGCGGCGCTCGATCAGATCCCCGTCGGCATCCTGCTGTTGGACGCGGAGCTGAAGGCCCTGTTCATCAACCGCGCGTTTCAGAACATGTGGCGGCTTCCGGACGAGGTGGCCGACCGCAACCCCAGCTTCACCGACCTGATGCATCACGGCTGCAAGGCCATGGCCTACGAGCTGCCGGCCGCGCAGCTCGAAGCCTATGTTGCCGAGCGCGTCCGCCTCGTGAGCGTCGGGGACCCAAACCCGATCGATCTCAGGCGCAGCAATGGTGATGTGGTTCGATGTCAGTGCACGCCGCTGCCCGACGGCGGCCGGATTGTGAGCTACACGCCCGTGACCGACATCGTGCGCGCATCCGACAAGCTGAAGGTGCTGACCGGCGCGCTCGAGAACGTGGAGGACGGTGTCGTCCTGCTCGACCGCGATCTCAATGCGATCTTCCTCAATCGGCGAATGCGGGAATTCTGGGAGGTGAGCGAGGAGGAGGTCGCGCGGCATCCGGCATACATCACACTGCTCACGCGCAACCGCCGCGCCGTTCCGGCGGGCGCGACCCCGGAGCAGATCAGGGCCTTTCCTGCGAAGCGGATCGCGGAGATCAAGGCAGGCGATCACAAGCGCGACGTGCAGACGCCGGACGGCCGCGATATCAGGATCCATTGCTCGACGATGGCAAACGGCGGTCGCATGCTGACCTTCGTCGACGTGACCGATCTCGTCCGCAACGCACGGCAGCTGGAGGTACTTGCGACCACCGATCCGCTCACCGGATTGTTCAACCGCAGGCACTTCCTGACAACGCTGGATGCGGAGTGGAGCCGGTTCCAGCGCTACTATCGTTCCGTATCCGTGCTGATGGTCGATATCGATCACTTCAAGAGCATCAATGATCGCTTCGGGCATGCGGTCGGTGACGAGGCCATCAAGGCTGTTGCCGGGATATGCATTCGGGGCAAAGCGCAAGTCCGACGTCGTCGGTCGCGTCGGAGGCGAGGAGTTCGCCGTCCTGCTGCCGGAGACCACATTGTCGCGCGCCCGAACCGTCGCCGAGCGCATCCGCAAGCGGGCGGAAGCGTTAACGGTGGGCGCGGATGATCGACCGGTGTCACTCACGGTGAGCATCGGCGTTGCCGAGGCCATCACGAGCATGCCCGGGATAGACGCCCTGATGAAGGCTGCCGACGCCGCACTCTATCAAGCCAAGGAGCGCGGTCGAGATCGCGTTGAGTGCTGGTCGTCTCCGGTGCCGCCGAAGCTGGCGGCGGAGTAGAGGTTGCGAACGCCGTCTCCCCGTCGTCATTCCCGGGGCGTGCGAAGCGAGAACCCGGAATGACGCGTGGATGGGGTGCGGCCTCCCGCTGGTGCGGACATGGACAACTCTTGCTCGCGACCAACGGGGTCGCCAATTTGCTCGACCGTCCGCTGTGAGCCGTGTTGCGCAAGCCCAGTCTCGCCGGGGAGAGCACGAAGTAAGCCGTAGCCCATCGCGCAGGGAAAGCTGGATTGCTCCGGTTACACCTGTGGTCCTACCCCCGAGCTTACTACCCATTGCTCGGGGCCCATGGGTGCGATCGGCACCCGGCTCTTCCTGCGCCCTCTTCAACAGAGAGGGCTGAACGAAGAGCAAAGCTCGGGCAAAACATGTCGCGAGAATGCGAAGTTATAACCACTGACCGCGCAACACACTCAGTGTCGTCCCTGCGAAAGCAGGGACCCATAACCACCAATGCCGACTATTGCGCGATTCTGATACGACGAGCCCCATTCACAACATCCGCTGCGGAGTATGGGTCCCGGCCTTCGCCGGGACGACAGCGGAGGACGCACCCCCTCGGCTCAAGCACTGGCGCCTCTGGAATGCTGGATCGCTCGCATGCGCGGGTGATGACACCGAATACGCTGTTTGACAGTTGAGTCCGTGCGCAACGGCTGTCCCTCAATCCCGTTATCCAAGCAATCCCGCTACTCAAGCGAGCTCGATCACAAGGTGGCAATCTGTCGGCTACGTGGTCAGGCTCGCGCCAAGTTCCCATAAGGACTAATAATACATGGTTGCCCGGCGGCCACGATTGTTGCGATGATGCAACGGTGCCTGAACATTTAACCTTAAAAGCACCCGGTCCGTAGTCGCGCCGCTTTTTAGCCACACCCCGACATGAAAGGATATTCACGTAGCTGAATAGCCAGCGCTCCGACGGCGGGACATTTTTTCGGGTTCCGGCGTTGATGGAGGAAAGAGCGCCGGGAACAGGGTCGCGATGGACGCCAAACCGAACATCAAGGGCAGGCTGCCCAGCCGTCACGTGACGGAAGGGCCCGAGCGCGCTCCGCACCGTTCCTATCTCTACGCGATGGGGCTGACGACAGCCCAGATTCATCAACCCTTTGTCGGCGTTGCTTCATGTTGGAATGAGGCTGCTCCCTGCAACATCGCGCTGATGCGCCAGGCCCAGGCGGTGAAGAAGGGCGTGGCGTCGGCCGGCGGCACGCCGCGCGAATTCTGCACCATCACCGTCACCGATGGCATCGCCATGGGCCATGACGGCATGCGCTCCTCGCTGCCGTCGCGGGAATGCATCGCCGACTCGGTCGAGCTGACGGTGCGTGGTCACGCCTATGACGCGCTGGTCGGCCTTGCCGGCTGCGACAAGTCGCTGCCGGGCATGATGATGGCGATGGTCCGCCTCAACGTGCCCTCGATCTTCATCTATGGCGGCTCGATCCTGCCCGGCAATTTCCGCGGGCAGCAGGTCACCGTGCAGGACATGTTCGAGGCGGTCGGCAAGCACTCGGTCGGCGCCATGTCGGACGAGGACCTCGACGAGATCGAGCGTGTGGCCTGCCCGTCGGCGGGCGCTTGCGGCGCGCAGTTCACCGCCAACACCATGGCGACCGTCTCCGAAGCGATCGGCCTTGCGCTCCCGTATTCCGCCGGGGCTCCGGCGCCTTACGAGATCCGCAACTCCTTCTGCGCTGCCGCGGGCGAGAAGGTGATGGACCTGATCGCCCAGAACATCCGGCCGCGCGACATCGTCACCCGCAAGGCGCTGGAGAATGCCGCTGCCGTGGTTGCGGCCTCCGGCGGCTCCACCAATGCTGCGCTGCACCTGCCGGCGATCGCGCACGAGGTCGGAATCAAGTTCGACCTGTTCGACGTCGCTGAAATCTTCAAAAAGACACCTTATGTCGCGGATTTGAAGCCAGGCGGCCGTTATGTCGCCAAAGACATGTTTGAAGTAGGTGGCATACCGCTTCTGATGAAGACGCTGCTCGACAATGGCTTCCTGCACGGTGATTGCCTTACCGTCACGGGCCGCACGATCGCCGAAAACCTCAAGAGCGTGAAATGGAATCCGCACCAGGACGTGGTGCACCCGGCAGACAAGCCCATCACCGTGACAGGCGGTGTGGTCGGTCTGAAGGGCAATTTGGCGCCAGAAGGTGCGATCGTGAAAGTCGCGGGAATGTCCAACCTCAGGTTTACCGGTCCGGCCAGGTGCTTCGACCGTGAGGAGGATGCGTTCGAGGCGGTCCAGAACCGCACCTACCGCGAAGGCGAAGTCATCGTCATCCGCTACGAGGGGCCGAAGGGCGGCCCCGGCATGCGGGAGATGCTGGCGACCACGGCGGCACTGACCGGGCAGGGGATGGGCGGCAAGATTGCCCTGATCACCGATGGCCGGTTCTCCGGCGCCACCCGTGGCTTCTGCATCGGACATATTGGACCTGAAGCGGCCGTCGGCGGGCCGATCGGGTTGTTGCAAGACGGCGACGTCATCGAGATCGATGCGGTCGCCGGCACCCTTAACGTAAATTTGAGCGACGCCGAACTCGCAAATCGTAAGACCAAATGGGCCCCTCGCGCGACGAACCATACATCTGGTGCGCTGTGGAAGTACGCCGAGCAAGTGGGGCCGGCGGTGGATGGCGCAGTCACCCATCCGGGTGGCGCGTACGAGAAACAGTGTTATGCGGACGTTTAGGCGTACGATATTGGCGTTTGCGTTAGGGGCCATTCCGGTGGCAGGCCCCGGATTCGGATTCGACGGCGCCCCGGTCAACCCACAAGATAAGGTTCTTCCTGTGGTTTCCCCGCAGCCCGGGACCGCCGGCGCGCTGAAACGGGCCGCCACCCCAGTGGCGCCTGCGGCGACCTCGCCGACCTCGTCGTTCAGCACGCTGCAGTACCAGGCCGAGGGTGGCCACCCCATCGCGCAGTGGAAGCTCGGCCGCATGTACGCCAACGGCGACGGCGTCGCCCAGGACGATTTGCGTGCCTTCGAATATTTCAGCCGGATCGCCAACGCGCATGCCGAGGACAGCCCCTCGGCGCCGCAGGCGCAGATCGTGGCCAACGCCTTCGTCGCGCTCGGCCGCTATTATCTCAGCGGCATCCCGAACTCGAAGATCAAGTCGGACCCGGAGCGGGCGCGGGAGATGTTCTCCTATGCGGCCTCCTATTTCGGCAATGCCGACGCGCAATACGATCTCGCGCGGCTGTACCTGAAGACCCCGGACGCCTCGCGCGAGGATTTCCGCTATGGCGCGCGCTGGCTCGGCCTCGCCGCGCAGAAGGGCCAGCACCAGGCGCAGGCGCTGCTCGGCCAGATGTTGTTCAACGGCGACCGCCTGCCGCGCCAGGCCGCGCGCGGCCTGATGTGGCTGACCCTAGCGCGCGACAGCGCCGGCGCCGAGGAGACCTGGATCAAGGAAAGCTACAACCGCGCCTTCGCCAAGGCCTCCGACGACGACCGCGCCATGTGCCTGCAAATGCTGGAGCAGTGGGTGCAGGGCCGCCGGGACTGATCTTCCGGTCGGCCGGCGGGGTCAGGCGATCTCGAAATCGAGATCGGCCCAGACCGGCACGTGGTCCGATGGCTTCTCCCAGCCGCGCACATAGCTGTCGATGCCGACATTGGCGAGCCGGTCGCTGGCCTGTGGCGACAGCAGCAGGTGGTCGATCCGCAGGCCCTGGTTCTTCTGCCAGGCCCCGGCCTGGTAGTCCCAGAAGGTGTAGAGCCCGGGCTCGTCGGTGACGGCGCGCAAGGCGTCGGTCAGGCCAAGGCCGAGCAGGGACTGGAAGGCCTCGCGGGTTTGAGGCCGAAACAGGGCGTCCTCGGTCCAGGCGGCCGGATTGTGCACGTCGCGGGCATGCGGGATGACGTTGAAGTCGCCCGCAAGGATCAGCGGCTCCTCAGCCTTGAGGCGCTCCTTCGAATATTCAAGAAGCCGGGACATCCATTTGAGCTTGTAGGGATATTTGTCGCTATTAGCCGGGTTGCCATTGGGCAGATAAAGGCAGGCGATGCGGAGCACCCCGCGCTTGAGCGTGACCACGCCCTCGAGGAAGCGGGCATGCGTATCCTCGTCGTCGCCGGCAAGCCCCGACTTGGTCTCGTCGAATCGGAGCTTCGAGAGCAGGGCGACGCCGTTGAACGTCTTCTGCCCATGGGTGACGACGTTGTAGCCCAGCGCCTCGATCTCCAGCCGCGGAAAGGCCTCGTCGACGCATTTGATCTCCTGGAGGCAGACGATGTCGGGCTGGCACTCCTTCAGCCAGGTCAGCAGGAGATCGATCCGCTGCCGGACCGAGTTCACGTTCCAGGTAGCGATGCGCATGCAAATGACCGGATTGAAGCCGCACTATTTCACTTAGGTGGCATACCATGGGCGGTCCGCCTGTGCTAACTCTCTCCGGAAACAAGGCGCAACAATTGCCGACGGGGGAGTGACGACGCGTTCCGGCTTGCAAGGGAAGCCGGCGGCGCACGTGCAAAACTTATGAAAAAACGCAGTTTGGTTCTGACTGTCGCTGTTCTCGGCATTGCGGCCGGGGCGGCTTATATGACCCGCACTTCATGGATGGGTGGCGGCGCCGCCACCGCGCAAGGGACCCCGCGGCCGCGCGTGGTGTCCGTGGATCTCGCCAAGGCGGAACGCAAATCGGTTCCGGTCGATGTCGATGCCATCGGGCAGGTCACGCCGATCTCCAGCGTGGCACTGAAGTCGCGGCTGGAGACCACCATTGTCGCGGTGCATTTCGAGGACGGCGCCAGGGTCAATGAAGGCGACCTGCTGTTCACCCTCGACGCGCGGCAGATCGACGCGCAGATCGAACAGGCCGAGGGCGTCCTGGCCCGCGACCAGGCCCAGCTCGAGGGCGCGCAGCGCGACCTCCGCCGCTACACCGAGCTGGTCGGCAAGGGTGCGACCACCCAGGTCAACCTCGACAACGCCAAGACCCAGTCCGACGTCCTGATCGGCACCATCAAGGCCGACCGCTTCGCGCTGGAGAATCTCCGCGTCCAGAAGAGCTACACCGTCATCCGCGCACCATTCGCGGGACGGATCAGCGCCGCCAATGTCAAGGTCGGCAACTTCGTCCGCCCCGCCGACACCCAGCCGCTCGCGGTCATCAACCAGATGGCACCGGTCTACGTCACCTTCGCGATTCCGCAGCGGGCGCTGGTCGATCTGCGCGACGCCATGGGGAAGGGCGATTCAAAGGTGATCGCGACCATTCCCGGCCACCAGCGCTCCGAGCGCGGCAAGGTCGCGATGGTCGAGAACGCCGTCGACGCGACCACCGGCATGGTGACCGTGCGCGGCATCATGAACAACGAGAGCGAGACGCTCTGGCCCGGCACCATCGTGCAGACCAAGCTGATCATCCGCAGCGAAGACGCGGTCGTGGTGCCGACGGTCGCGGTGCAGCGCAGCCAGAACGGCAATTTCGTCTTCGTCGTCAAGGACGGCGTCGCCAAGGTCCGGCCGGTCAAGGTCGATCGCACCTTTCAGGGCAGCTCGGTGATCTCGGACGGATTGGCGGGCGATGAAAGCGTCGTCGTCGACGGCCAGCTGCTGCTGTCCGAGGGATCGCGGGTCGAGTTGCGGGCGCGCAAGGCCGGAGCCTGACCGATGACGCTCTCCGAGCTTTGCATCCGCCGCCCGGTCATGACGACGCTGATCACGGCGTCGATCATCGCATTCGGCGTGTTCGGCTTCCGCCTGCTGCCGGTCTCGGCGCTGCCCAAGGTGGACTTCCCGACCATCGCGGTGACCGCGACCTTGCCCGGCGCCAGCGCCGACACCATGGCGGCCTCGGTCGCCGGCATCATCGAGCGCCAGCTCTCGACCATTGCCGGCATCTCCTCGATGTCCTCGAACTCCTCGCAGGGCACGAGCGTCATCACCATCCAGTTCGACCTCAACCGCAACATCGATGCCGCCGCGCTCGACGTGCAGACCGCGTTGACGATCGCGCAGCGCCGGCTGCCGATCGAGATGACGATCCCGCCGAGCTTCCGGAAGGTGAACCCGGCGGACTTCCCGGTGCTGTTCGTCTCGCTCGGCTCGGCGACGCTGCCGCTGTCGAGCGTCAATGAGTATGGCGACATCACGATCGGGCAGGCGCTGTCGCAGCTGCCGGGCGTCGCCCAGGTCTTGATCTACGGCGCGCAGAAATTCGCGATCCGCGTCCAGGCCGATCCGCAGGCCGCCGCCGCGCGCGGCGTCTCGATGGAGGATATCCGCGCCGCGGTGTCGCGCGCCAATTCGTCGACGCCGGTCGGTACCTTGAACGGCCCCAAGCAGGACGTGGCACTGCAGGCCTCCGGCCAGATGGACAAGGCGGCCGACTACCGCCAGATCTATGTCGCCTGGCGCAACGGCTCGCCGGTCCGGCTCGACGAGATCGCCAAGGTCTATGACAGCGTCGAGAACGACAAGATCGCGACCTGGATGAACGACGAGCGGGCGATCGTGCTCGCGATCCAGAAGCAGCCCGACGCCAACACCGTGGCGGTGGTCGACGCCGTGCTGGCCAAGCTGCCGTCGCTGCGCGCCGCCATTCCGCCCTCGGTGACCATGCAGGTCATGATGGACCGCTCGGTCTCGATCCGCCAGGCGGTCAGCGACGTCGAGGAGACCCTGCTGATCGCGATCGGGCTCGTGATCCTCGTGATCTTCCTGTTCCTGCGCTCGGCCTCTGCGACCTTCATCCCGGCGTTGGCGGTACCGATCTCGCTGTTCGGCACCTGCGCGGCGATGTACGCGCTGGACTACTCCATCAACAACATGACGCTGCTGGCGCTGACGCTCTCGGTCGGCTTCGTGGTCGACGACGCCATCGTCATGCTGGAGAACATCGTCCGCCATATCGAGCACGGCATGAAGCCGTTCGAGGCGGCGCTGAAGGGCGCCCGCGAGATCGGCTTCACCATCATCTCGATCACCTTCTCGCTGATCGCCGTGTTCATCCCGGTGCTCTTGATGGGCGGTATCGTCGGCCGCGTGTTCCGCGAGTTCGCGGTGACGATCTCGGTTGCGATCATCGTCTCCGGCTTCGTGTCGCTGACCCTGACGCCGATGCTGTGCGCCCGCGTGCTGCGCGCGCATGACGCGACCAAGCGGCCGAACATCGTGCTGCGGGCGTTCGAGGCGATGTTCGAGGCCTGGCTGCGCGCCTATGAATGGGCGCTCGACTGGGTGCTGGCCAAGAAGGCGCTGATGCTGGTGGTGACGCTCGCGACGCTCGGCGGTACCGTCTATCTCTACATGATCGTGCCGAAGGGCTTCTTCCCGCAGGAGGACACCGGCTTCCTGATCGGCGTGACGGAGGCCGCGACCGACACCTCGTTCGAGGCGATGAAGGTGCGCCAGCAGGCGTTGGTGGAGGTGATGCGGACCGATCCAGCGGTGGATTACATCAACTCCACCGTCGGCTCAGGCGGTCCCAATCCGACCACCAATTACGGTCGGTTGTTCATCGCACTGAAGCCGCAGAAGACCCGCGACAACGCCACCGTGGTGATCGGCCGGCTCCGTCAGAAGGCACGCGAGATTCCGGGCATGCAGGCGTTCTTCCAGAGCGTCCAGAACCTCAACATCGGCGGCCGGATCTCCAAGAGCCAGTATCAGTATGTGATGCAGAGCGGCGACACCGAGTCGCTGTACCGGCTGGCGCCCGAGATGCGCGACAAGATCGAGAAGATCCCAGGACTCCTCGACGTCACCACCGACCTCTACATCAAGAACCCGCAGATGACGGTCGACATCGACCGCGAGAAGGCGGCGGTCTACGGCGTCACCGTCGACCAGGTCCGCAACCAGCTCTACAACGCCTACGGCGCGCGGCAGGTCGGCACCATCTACATGCCGTCGAACGACTACCAGATTATCCTGGAGGTGCAGCCGCAGTTTCGCGTCGATCCGTCCGATCTGTCGAAGCTCTACATGAAGACCGCGAATGGCCAGACCATCCCGCTGGATGCGGTTGCGAGGTTGGTGCCGACGGTCGGACCGCTGCAGATCAACCACCAGGGCCAGCAGCCGGCGGTGACGATCTCGTTCAACCTCGCGCCGGGCTATTCACTCGGCTACGCGGTCGACAAGATCACCGAGCTCGAGCAGAACGCGAACCTGCCGCCGACGATCGCGACCGGCTTCTCCGGCACCGCGCAGGTGTTCCAGGATTCGCTGCGCGGGCAGGGCGTGCTGATCCTCGCCGCGGTGTTCGCGGCCTTCGTGATCCTCGGCATTCTCTATGAGAGCTTCATCCATCCGATCACGATCATTTCCGGTCTGCCGTCGGCCGGCATCGGCGCGATCCTGACGCTGATGATGTTCGGGATGGAGCTGTCGGTCATCGCGATGATCGGCATCGTGATGCTGGTCGGCATCGTCAAGAAGAACGCGATCATGATGGTCGACTTCGCGCTGGAGCGCCGCCGCGTCGGCCTCAGCGCCGAGCACGCGATCCGCGAGGCGGCACTGCTGCGCTTCCGCCCGATCATGATGACGACGTTCGCGGCGATCTTCGGCACGCTGCCGATCGCGCTTGGCGCGGGTGCCGGCGCCGAACTGCGTCAGCCGCTCGGCGTCGCCGTGGTCGGCGGCCTCTGCGTGTCGCAATTGCTGACGCTGTTCATCACGCCCGTGATCTACATCTATCTCGACCGCATCGACCGCAGGCTGCGGCGCAAGCTCGATCCCCATGCGGAGACAGGCGGCGACGTCGAGCGGCCGCAGGTGGTCGCGGCGGAATAGCCGAGCGTTCGGCGCGAGCCGGAAACCGGCTCGCCGGGAGAAACCGCTTGGGATCGCGAAGCGTTAGACCGAGAAGCTGGTCCCGCAGCCGCAGGACGCGGTGGCATTGGGATTGTTGACGCGGAACGAGGCGCCGATCAGATCATCGACGAAATCGACCTCGGAGCCCGCGAGGAACGGGACCGAGGCCGGATCGATCAGCACCACCGCGCTGTCGCGCTCGATCACGAGGTCGTCATCGGCCTGGGTGCGGTCGATGTCGAACTTGTACTGGAAGCCGGAGCAGCCGCCGCCCTCGACGGAGATGCGCAGCATGGCGCCTTCGCCTTCCTTGCTGAGGATCTGCCCGATCCGGCGGGCGGCCCGTTCGCTGACGGTGATGGCAGCAGTCATGTCGGTCTCCGAAACCCTATTTGAGCATGATCTGATCCGGATCAGGCCCGGCGTCATCCCCAATTCATTTGGTCGGCCGCCTTAGTCATAGTTAAGTGCGTCGGACCATAGAATCAAATGGATAGGGACTAAATTCGCCGTGTCCGTCGGAATGGCAGCCCCCCGTGCGCCCTATGCCTGCGATCCCGATCGCAGCCGCGGCCGGCTGGTCCCCGAACCCCCGAGCCGGACCCGCAGCCCGTTCCGGCGGGATTGCGACCGGGTGATCCATTCCACCGCCTTCCGCCGGTTGAAGTACAAGACCCAGGTGTTCGTGTTCCATGAAGGCGACCATTACCGCACCCGGCTGACCCATTCGCTGGAGGTGGCGCAGATCGCCCGCGCGCTGGCCCGGCAGCTCGGGCTGGATGAGGACCTCACTGAAACCCTCGCGCTCGCGCACGATCTCGGTCATCCGCCGTTCGGGCATGCCGGCGAGCGGGCCCTGGACGCCTGCCTGAAGGAATTCGGCGGCTTCGACCACAACGCCCAGACGCTCCGCGTCGTCGCCTCGCTCGAGCACCGCTATCCCGAGTTCGACGGGCTCAACCTGACCTGGGAATCGCTGGAGGGCATCGTCAAGCACAACGGCCCGCTGACCGACCGCAACGGCGCTCCGGTCGGGCGCTATCTGGAGAGTGGAATCCCGATCGGAATTGCCGACTACAACAAGGGCCACGACCTCGAACTGTGGAGCTTCGCCTCACTGGAGGCGCAGGTCGCCGCGATCGCCGACGACATCGCCTACGATGCCCATGACATCGACGACGGCCTGCGCGCCGGCCTGTTCGCGGTCGACGATCTCAAGGTGATGCCGCTGACCGCGGAGATCATCACCGGGATCGACCGCCACTATCCCGGGCTCGACGAGGTCCGGCGCGGGGCCGAACTGGTGCGTGAGCTGATCTCACACTTCATCAGCGCGGTCTTCAACGAAGCGAGCCGGCGCCTCGCGGCCGCGCAGCCGCAATCGGCGCACGACGTGCGCCACCACAACACCCCGCTGATCGCCTTTCCGTCGGAGGTGGCGGAGCAGGAGGCCGCCATCAAGGCCTTCCTGTACCAGCACATGTACCGCCACAAGCGGGTGATGCGGGTGATGGGGGAGGCGGAGCAGGTGGTCCGCAATCTGTTCGAGCGCTACCAGCAATCGCCCGAAGACCTGCCGGCAGAATGGATCGAGGGCAGCGTGCAGGAGACCGGGAGCGCTCGGAACAGGCGGATCGGCAATTTCATTGCCGGGATGACCGACCGTTTCGCCCTGACCGAGCACCAGCGGCTTTTTGACTCGACCCCGGATTTGCGTTAGCGCCCTGCCATGGCCGACACCACTGCTTCACCACACCTTTTTGCCGACATGTTGACGCGCGTGCACGCGATCTGTGCCGCTGTCGCTGCCGAGGACAATTGGCCCGCCGGCATCGACCTGTCCCGTGTCGTGGTCGAACCGCCGCGCGATGCCTCCCATGGCGACATGGCGACCAACGCTGCCATGGTGCTGGCGAAAGAGGCAAAGGCAAAGCCGCGCGATCTCGCCGAGCAGATCGCCGAGCGGCTCCGTGCCGACGCGCTGATCGCCAAGGTCGACGTCGCCGGTCCCGGCTTCATCAACCTGACCTTGAAGCCGCAGGTCTGGGCGGACGCGCTGCGCGCCGTGCTGGCCGCCGGCTCGGCTTACGGGCGCAGCGATGTCGGCAAGGCCGAAAAGGTCAATGTCGAATACGTCTCGGCCAATCCGACCGGGCCGATGCATGTCGGCCATTGCCGCGGTGCCGTGTTCGGCGATGCGCTGGCGAGCCTGCTCCAGTTCGCCGGTCACGACGTTACGCGCGAGTACTACATCAACGATGCCGGCGCTCAGGTCGACGTGCTCGCTCGCTCGGCCTTCCTGAGGTACCGCGAGGCGCTCGGCGAGGACATCGGCGCGATCCCGGAAGGGCTCTATCCTGGCGACTACCTCAAGCCGGTCGGGCAGGCGCTCGCCGGGGAATACGGCGAGAAGCTGCTCGACATGGAGGAAGCCGCGTGGCTGCCGATCGTGCGCGCCAAGGCCATCGCGATGATGATGGACGAGATCAAGGACGATCTCGCCGCCCTCAATATCCGTCATGACGTGTTCTTCTCCGAGCGCTCGCTGATCGAGACGGGCAACAACAAGGTCGCCGAGACCATCGATTTCCTGCGTGCCAAGGGCGACATCTACGAAGGTCGCCTGCCGCCGCCGAAGGGCGCCCCGGTCGAGGATTGGGAGGATCGCGAGCAGCTGCTGTTCAAGGCAACCGCCTACGGCGACGACGTCGATCGTCCCCTGATCAAGTCGGATGGCTCCTACACCTACTTCGCATCCGATATCGCCAACCATCGCTACAAGTTCGAGCGTGGCTTCACCAATCTGATCGACGTATTCGGCGCCGACCATGGCGGCTACATCAAGCGCATGCAGGCGGCGGTAAAGGCGACTACCTCCGGAAAGGGTGCGCTCGACGTCAAGATCGTTCAGCTCGTGAAGCTCTTGCGCAACGGCGAGCCGGTCAAAATGTCGAAGCGGAGCGGCGAATTCGTCACGCTGCGCGAGGTGGTCGACGAGGTCGGCTCCGACGCTGTCCAATTCATGATGCTCTATCGGAAGAACGACGCGGTGCTCGACTTCGACCTCGCCAAGGTCATGGAACAGTCGCGCGACAATCCGGTATTCTACGTCCAGTACGGTCACGCCCGCGGCCACTCGATCTTCCGCAACGCGCGAGAGGAAGCGGTTCCCGATCTGCCCGCGACCGATGAGGCCCGGCTGGCCTATCTCCGTAATGCTACGGTCGAGCGGCTGACCGACCCCGCCGAGCTCGAGCTGCTCAAGCGGCTTGCGCTTTATCCGCGCATGCTCGAGGCCGCCGCCGCGGCCCACGAGCCGCACCGAATTGCCTTTTATCTCTATGAGTTAGCGAGCGAATTTCACGCACTTTGGACGAAGGGGCGCGATTTGCCCTATTTACGCTTCATTATCAATAATGATGCAGATCTTACAAAGGCGCGACTGGCCATGGTCCAGGGCGTCGTCTCGGTCCTGGCATCGGGCCTCGCCGTTCTAGGCGTCCACGCTCCGACCGAGATGCGGTAGGCAGGGGCATTAGGCCCTCACGAGTGGGGATTTGTGAGGGCATCTGGCAGAGGCCAACTCGTACGGACCGGCTGTGCCGGCGATCTTGGCGCTGTCCCGAAGGGGATGCATCATCACAATGGCTGATCGATATCAGGACCGACATTTTCCCGCCGACACGGCTTCCAAGGCCGACAGCGATCCGCTTGCCGAACTGGCACGGCTGATCGGCCAGACGGATCCCTTCGGCTCCGCCAACAAGCCGCCGCCGCGTCCGCTGCAGTCGCGCGCCAACGCGCGGCCGCAACAATACGAGCCGCAGGCCGAGGACGAGGATGCGCGGCCCGCGGGCCCGCCGCCCTGGATGCAGCGCGCGCGGCAGGAGGCTGTCGCTCCGCCTCCCGTGCAGAACATCGAAGACGAAGAGCCCGAGCAGGACTACCAGCCGAAGCCGGTGCATCCGTTGCATCGCTATGCGGCCCAGCAGGCGCAGCCCGCGCCTGCGCCGGTGGCGCAATATCGGCCGGTCGAGGCGCCTCGACAGCCGGAGGCTTTTGACGAGGAGCCGCACTATCAGAGTGGCGGTCAGAGTCAGGATCCCTCGCGCTACGACGATGCGCTCTACGGCCGGCTGGAGACAGGCGAGCAGGACTATCAGCGCGATCCCGCCTATCCGGACGACCCCTATGCCTATGAGGAGGCCTACGAGGAAGAACCTGAGCCCCGCCGGCGGCGCAGCGGCTTGATAACGGTCGCCGCGGTGCTGGCGCTCGGCGTGTTCGGTGTCGGTGGCGCATACGCCTACAAGACCTATATGGGCTCGCCCCGCAGTGGCGAGCCGCCGATCATCAAGGCCGACAACACGCCGACCAAGATCGTGCCGGCGCCGACGGACTCCTCGGCCAAGGTGCCGGACCGCATGGCCAGCGGTGACGGCACCGAGAAGATCGTGCCGCGCGAGGAGGCGCCCGTCGACGTCAATTCGAAGACCGCCGGACCGCGCGTCGTGTTTCCGCCGCTAAACGCCAATGCGAATCCACCGCCGCCCGCCAGCGTGCAGACGGCACAGCCGGCGCCGGCGCCGATCACCGCGAACGGCACGTTGCCGAACAACGAGCCGCGCAAGGTCCGCACGCTCTCGGTCAAGGGCGATACGCCCGATGGCACGCAGGCGACCTCGGCCGTGCCGGCGAAACCTCCGGCGGCGGCCAAGCCTCCGGCGTCGCGCGGCAACCCGGCTGCGGCCAATGCCAGCGTCAACTCGCCAATGTCGCTTGTTCCCGGCCAGGCTGAGGCGGCTCCGGCCGCGCCTCCGACCCGGGTGGCCTCGACCTCGGCGGCTCCGGTTGGCGGCGGCGGGTATCTGGTCCAGGTCTCCTCGCAGAAGAACGAGGCGGACGCGCAGGCGTCCTATCGGACGCTGCAAGGCAAGTATCGCAACGTGCTCGGTTCGCAGCCTCTGGTGGTGAAGCGCGTCGATCTCGGCGAGAAGGGCGTCTACTACCGCGCCTTTGCCGGCCCGTTCGCGTCCTCAGAAGAGGCGAGCCAAGTGTGCAAGAGCCTGATGTCGGCGGGTGGGCCGCAGTGCCTCATCCAAAGAAATTAAAGGCCGTTTCCTTGACCCGTGAGCTGCATACGGCCTAATCGGCCGAATGACGAACCGCGCATTCATCACGGGCATATCCGGGCTGATCCTCAAGGACGCCGAACGCGAATTCATTCGCACCGAGCGGCCATGGGGCTTCATCCTGTTCAAGCGCAACATCGAGAGTCCTGCCCAAGTGGCGGCTCTTGTTGGGGAACTCCGGTCCGCAGTCGGCCTCGCCGATGCCCCGGTCCTGATCGACCAGGAAGGCGGGCGGGTGCAGCGGCTCGGCCCGCCGCATTGGCCGGCCTATCCGCCGGGCGCGAGCTTTGGGGCGCTCTACGACATCGATCCGAAGCTCGGGCTTGTGGCAGCCCGGCTCAGCTCACGGCTGATTGCGGCCGATCTGATCGATCTCGGAATCACCGTCGATTGCCTGCCCTTGGCCGACGTTCCCGTGGCCGGGGCGGATGCGGTCATCGGGAACCGGGCCTATGGCACCGAGCCGGGCAAGGTCGCGGCAATTGCCCGTGCGGTCACCGAGGGCCTGGAGCAGGGCGGCGTCCTGCCGGTTCTCAAGCACATTCCCGGGCATGGCCGCGCCACCGCCGACACCCATTTCAAGCTGCCGACCGTTGATACCGCCAAGGGCGAGCTGGAACGGACCGATTTCGCCCCGTTCAAGTCACTCGCGGATCTGCCGATGGCCATGACTGCACATGTTGTGTTTAGCGCGGTCGACCCCGCCCATCCGGCGACGACATCTGCGACAATGATTGCTGACGTGATTCGCGGCGCAATCGGGTTCCAGGGTTTGTTAATGAGTGATGACGTGTCGATGAACGCGCTGTCGGGGAATATCGCCGAGCGGACCCGCGCCATCTTCGCGGCCGGCTGCGACGTTGCCCTGCATTGCAACGGCAACATCGAGGAGATGCGCGACGTCGCACGCGAAACGCCGGAACTGACCGGCAAGGCGCTTGAGCGCGCCAAGGCGACGCTCGCCGCGCGCAAGCCGCCTCAGCCGCTCGACCGGCTGGCGGCACGGGCTGAACTGGATGCGTTGTTGGATCGGGTAGGGACGGCATGACCGCAGAAATCCTATCGTTCGAAACCGGGCGGCCCGCAGAGCTCGCCGAGGGCGAGCCGGCGTTGGTGGTGGACGTCGAGGGCTATGAGGGCCCGCTCGACCTCCTGCTCGCATTGGCGCGGCAGCAGAAGGTCGACCTCGCCAAGATCTCGATCCTGGCGCTGGCCGACCAGTACCTCCACTTCATCGAGGCCGCGCGGAAGATCCGGCTCGAGCTTGCCGCCGACTACCTCGTCATGGCGGCCTGGCTTGCCTTTCTGAAGTCGCGGCTCCTGCTGCCCGAGCCGCCGAGCGCGGAGGGGCCGAGCGCCGAGGAAATGGCGACCGCGCTCGCCAACCGCCTGCGCCGGCTGGAAGCCATACGCGAAGCCGCCAACCGGCTCATGAACAGGCCGCAATTGCAGCGCGACATCTTCCCGCGCGGCGAGCCCGAGCAGATCGCCGAGATCAAGCATCCGAAATACACCGCGACGCTGTACGACCTGCTCACCGCCTATGCCGCACAGCGCCAGTCGCGCGTGCTGGCGAGCGTGCATCTTGCCAAGCGCACGGTGTGGTCGCTCGCCGAGGCGCGGGCCACGCTGGAGCGGCTGGTCGGCATCGCCGAGGACTGGAGCTGCCTCGACGAGTACCTGATGAATTACGTCGCCGATCCCACGCAGAAGGCGACGGTGTTCGCATCGAGCTTCGCTGCCGCCCTCGAACTGGTTCGCGAGGGCGAGATGGAGATCAACCAGAAGCAGGCGTTCGCGCCGATCTATTTCCGAAAGCGTCAAGCGCAAGCCGCAGTGGCGGCGCCGGACCTGTCGGTTGAGTAAGTGGAAGAAGGAGAGCAGGCCCATGGCAAGCTTGGCGGAAGTGCGCAGAGAAGAGCCCGAGGAGGAGGTTTCTCCTATGGATCCGGTGGCGCGTCCTGAGGAATTGCGGCTCCTAGAAGCCCTGTTGTTTGCATCGGCCGAGCCGATCGATCAGGCAACGCTGGCAAAGCGGATGCCCGACGGCGTCGACGTCAAGGCGGCGCTCGCGCAGCTGCAGGCGGAATACGCGCCGCGCGGCGTCAACCTCGTGCGTGTCGCCAACAAATGGACCTTCCGCACGGCAGGCGACCTCGCCTGGCTGATGACGCGGGAGACCACCGAGACCCGCCGCCTGTCGCGTGCGGCGATCGAGGTGCTCGCAATCATCGCCTATCACCAGCCGGTGACACGGGCCGAGATCGAGGAGATCCGCGGTGTCGTGACCTCAAAGGGCACGCTCGACGTGCTGCTGGAGACCGGCTGGATCAAGCCGCGTGGCCGCCGCAAGACGCCCGGCCGCCCCTTGACCTTCGGAACCACCGACGCGTTCCTGTCGCAGTTCAGCCTGGAAGCGCTCGGCGACCTGCCGGGGCTCGAGGAGCTGAAGGGCACGGGTCTGCTCGACTCGCGTCTGCCGACCGGATTTTCCGTTCCGTCGCCGTCGGATGACGCGACGCTGCGGGAGGACGAGGAGCCGCTCGAGCCGGGTGATACGCTGGAACTGCTGCTGGCGCCGGCCGTCGAGCCGGAAGCCGAGGAACCGAAAGCCGACGCAGAAACGACTGATGAGGTTGGGACTGCCGAGGTCGAAGCGACCGCCCAGGCGGAGGTCGAGGCGGACGTTGCCTCTGACGCGGATGCGGCCGAACCTGACGCCGGCGAGCCGGAAGACCGCGCCGACCACGCCGGTGATGACGCCGACACCGAGGACAAGGGCGAATAAGCCTGAATATTCCCGGTTAAGCCTAGCAATATTACGTAGCCGCGACAGCGATTTGCCGCGGCCGAGGTCCTTGTTTTTGACACCCCGCGGGCCTACCTTCCGGCAAAGTTCAGGCCGGTCCGCCGGCCATTTCTGGAGGGTTGCAGGATGGGTTCACTCAGCATTTGGCACTGGATCTTGGTGATCGCGGTGGTCCTGCTGCTGTTCGGCCGCGGGAAGATTTCGGATCTGATGGGCGACGTGGCGCAGGGCATCAAGGCGTTCAAGAAGGGCATGCAGGACGACGACAAGCCCGCCGAGAAGCCGGAGCCGGCCAAGTCGATCGAGCACAATGGGGCGCCGTCGGCCGCGCGCCAGGACGTCGGCAGCAAAGCCGTCTAACGCGCTTGTACTGACGCATATTTCGACGTTTTTTCTTGCGCGAAACGGTGACGCCGTCGCAGAGACGCGCTATGGACGCCGATTGAGAAAAGGCGCCGGCAGCCCCAGATCCTGTTGGGAGCGATGGGGCCGATGGCGGCGCGCTAGGCGGAAGACCTCATGTTCGATATCGGGTGGAGTGAACTGGTCCTGATCGGGGTCGTGGCCCTGATCACCATCGGCCCGAAAGAGCTTCCGGGCGTGCTGCGCATGGTCGGGCAATGGATGGGCAAGGCCCGCAAGATGGCCGCGGAGTTCCAGGGCCAGTTTCAGGAAGCGATGCGCGAGGCCGAGATGGCCGACCTCAAGAAGAGCTTTGACGAGGTCAAGGAGGCCGCGACCGGCATCACCAGCGGCAACATCATGACGTCGCTGCAGAAGGACGTCAGCGACGCCCTGCAGATCGACAAGCCGGTCGATGCACAGGTCGCGTCCGCAGTCGACGCACCGGTGACGCCCACCACTCCTGCCGAGCCGACGCCGGAAACCTTCGTCGAGGCCGAGGCGCATGCGGCCGCGGGCGAGGCGCTTGCGATCACCAATGAGGTGAAGGGTGAGCCGGCGCCGCAGGACGTGACGCCGGCGCAGCCCGAAGCGCTCAAGGACGCGAGGGCGTCATGAGCGCCGAAGATATCGAGGCCAGCAAAGCCCCTCTGATGGACCATTTGATCGAGCTGCGTTCGCGGCTGATCAAGGCGCTGCTCGGCTTTGGCATTGCCTTCATCTTCTGCTTCTTCTTCGCCAAGCAGATCTACAACGTGCTGGTCTGGCCGTTCGTGTGGGTCGCAGGGCCCGAGAACTCCAAGTTCATCTACACGGCGTTGCTGGAATATTTCATCACACAGCTGAAGCTCGCGCTGTTCGGCGCCGGCTTCATCTCGTTCCCGATCGTGGCGACGCAGATCTACAAGTTCGTGGCGCCCGGGCTCTACAAGCATGAGAAGCAGGCCTTCCTGCCGTATCTGGTCGCCACCCCGTTCTTCTTCGTGCTCGGCGCGGCGCTGGTCTATTTCGTCGTGCTGCCGATGCTGGTTCGCTTCTCGCTCGGCATGCAGCAGGCAGGCAGCGACGAGACCGCGCAGATCCAGCTCCTGCCCAAGGTCGGCGAATATCTGTCGCTGATGATGTCGCTGATCTTCGCCTTCGGCATCGCCTTCCAGCTTCCGGTGATCCTGACGCTGCTTGGGCGGATCGGCATCGTCACCTCGAAGATGCTGCGCGAGAAGCGCCGCTATTTCATCGTGATCGCCTTCGTCATCGCGGCCGTGCTGACGCCGCCTGACGTGCTCAGCCAGTGCTCCCTGGCCATTCCGCTGATGGCGCTCTACGAGGGCTCGATCATCGCGGTCCGGATCGCGGAAAAGAAGGCCGCGACCTCGAATGCCTCGTCCGGGGCGCCGTCGGCGACCAATCCCGCCGAATAAAGTGATTTCGCCTCACACTCGGCGTCATACCCCGCGAAAGCGGGGTATCCAGTACGCCGCGGCCTCTCGGTGACACGCCGACGTCTCTGGAATGCTGGATCACCCGCTTTCGCTGACGATGACGGTCGTGGTAGTGGAACTACATAGCCGTAGTTTGCCAACGCAATGGTTGGTTGCTTACGCAAAGCCTGCCAGGACTAACTCATGCACGACATCAAAGCGATCCGCGACAACCCGACAGCCTTCGACGCCGGCCTGAAGCGCCGCGGGTTAGAGGCCCTGTCGCCCTCGCTGCTGGCGATCGACGAGAGGCGGCGTGCGGCGATCCTCGCCTCCGAGCAGGCGCAGGCGCGGCGCAATGCGGCTTCGAAGGAGATCGGCGACGCCAAGAAGGCCAAGGACGAGACACGGGCGGCCAAGCTGATGGCCGAGGTCGCCGAGCTCAAGACCACGATGCCGCAGCTCGAGCTGGCGGCGAAGACGGCCGATGAACAGCTGACGAAAGAGCTGTCGGCGATCCCGAACATTCCGTTCGCCGAAGTGCCTGACGGCGTCGACGAGCACGGCAACGTCCAGCATCACGTGTTCGGCAACAAGCGCAACTACAGCTTTGCGCCAAAACTGCATGACGATCTCGGCACCGCGCTCGGCTACATGGATTTCGAGGCGGCGGCCAAACTCTCCGGCGCGCGCTTCGTCGTGCTGAAGAAGGGGCTGGCGCGACTCGAACGCGCGATCGGCCAGTTCATGCTCGATCTGCACACGACCGAGCATGGCTACACCGAGATCAATCCGCCGCTCTTGGTGCGCAACGAGGTGATGTTCGGCACCGGGCAACTGCCGAAATTCGAGGACGACCAGTTCTGGGCGATCAAGGGCGAACTGCTCTCGCCCGACCTTGAGCGGTTGAAGACCGAGCGCCTCGGTCTGATTCCCACCGCCGAGGTGTCGCTCACCAATCTCGCGCGCGAGTCCATTCTCGACGAGAAGCAATTGCCGATGCGGCTCACCGCGCTGACGCCGTGCTTCCGCGCCGAGGCCGGCGCGGCCGGGCGCGACACGCGCGGCATGATCCGCCAGCACCAGTTCACCAAGGTCGAGCTGGTCTCGATCACGACGCCGGAAACCAGCAAGGACGAGCTGGAGCGGATGCTGTCCTGCGCCGAGCAGGTGTTGCAGAAACTCGACCTGCATTATCGCGTGATGACGCTCTGCGCAGGAGATATGGGTTTCTCGTCGCAGAAAACCTATGACATCGAGGTCTGGATGCCCGGGCAGGGCGACGGCGGCATGTTCCGCGAGATCTCGAGCTGCTCGGTGTGCGGCGACTTCCAGGCACGCCGCATGGATGCGCGCTCGCGCGGGCCGGATGGCAAGCCGCGTTTCGTGCACACGCTGAACGGCTCCGGTACCGCGGTCGGCCGCGCGCTGATCGCCGTGATGGAGACCTACCAGCAGCAGGATGGTTCGATCGCGGTGCCCGATGTGCTGCAGCCCTATATGGGCGGGCTCAAGGTCATCGAGCACGGCATGTGAGGCGAGGGCCAGTGTGATGCCGCTGCACCGTGACATCCACTGGCTAGGTCGACAATGGGCCGTTACGGGCCACGGTCTGCAGCTGATCAATCAGAAGCAGATGGGCTATTACGACGTCGAGGCCGCGCGCCTGTGGGACGCGCGCGTGACCGAGGTGCAATCGAAGGCCTGGATCGACAGGCCCGACTTCGACAAGGCGCTGGAGATCGCGCGCGGCAAGTTCGCCCAGATGGCGCCGGCCGATCTGTCGCCACCTGCACCGATTGCGTCGCCGCCACCGCCGGTCCGGGCGACGCCGCCGGCCGCGCCGCGCGCTCCGCTTGACGCGACATCGGTGCCCTCGATCGAGGAGCTGCTGGCCAGGCTGAAATCGAAATCGGCTGCGACGGCGCCGGTCGCAAAACCGGCCGAGGCGCTCGCTCCCGTGCCGCCCAAACCCGAACCGCTCAGGGTTGAGCCTCGGAAGGTCGAGCCGGCACGGTCCGAGCTCCCCCAAGCGGCTTCGGTCGCCCCAGAACCGTCCATGGCTGAGCCTCGCGCGTTCGAAGCTCCGAAGGCCGAGTCTCTCACGACCGCTTCCGCCAAAGCCGATCCCATGAAGGCCAATTCGGTCACGGCCGATCCCATTAAGTCCGAGCTCTCCCCATTGGAGCTTCCGAGGCCTCCCAAGCCTGAGCCACGCCAAACCGCATCAATTGCTCTTGAGCCGGCCAGGCCGGAAGCTCGGAGGGTTGATCCGCCCAAGGTTGAAGCTCCCAAGGTTGAAGCTAAGGTTGAAGCGCCAAAGCCTGAACCTGCCAAGCCGGGGCCTCCAACGTCAGAAGCTGTCACGTCCCGGGGGCTCGGGGCCGAACTGCGTCAGACCCCGCGAGTTAAAATGCCGGAGGCGCCGCGGCCAACGCCCGTCATCGCGGTTGTTCGGCGGCCGGCTAGAGCAGCCTGGCCGGTGTTCGAGCGCAAGATCGCCGGCAGCGCGCGATTTGTCTGTCCATGGCGCGTGACGTCGGCACGATGGCGCGGGCCATCGCCAAGTTTGCCTCCGCGGCCCTAGCCGGTTAAGACGGCAATCAACTCAAGAAACCGCAACGTAAGATACCCGCGCCGAATCGGAACAAAAGGCACTTTGACGGATGCGAATTCTCTGCACCAATGATGACGGCATCCATGCTCCAGGCCTGCAGGTCGTCGAGCAGATCGCACGCGCGTTGTCCGACGACGTCTGGATCGTTGCCCCCGAGCTCGATCAGTCCGGCGTCTCGCATTCGCTGTCGCTGAACGATCCCTTGCGCCTGCGCGAGGTCGGCCCGCGGCACTTTGCCGTGCGCGGCACGCCGACGGACTGCGTCATCATGGGGGCCCGCCATATCCTGGGTGCCAAGCTGCCTGATGTCGTGCTGTCCGGCGTCAACAAGGGCCGCAACGTCGCCGAGGACGTGGTCTATTCCGGCACCATTGCCGGCGCGTTGGAGGGCACCATCCTGGGCCTGCCGTCATTCGCACTGTCGCAGGAATTCTCGATCGAGACGCGCAACGCGCCGCTGTGGGACACTGCGCTGAAATTCGGACCCGACATCATCCGCAAGGTGATCGGCGCCGGCGTCCCCAGGAATACCGTCATCAATGTCAACTTCCCGTCCTGCATGCCCGATGACGTGAAGGGCATCCGGATCACGCGGCAGGGCAAGCGCAATCAGGGGTTCCTGAAGATCGATCGCCGTCACGACGGACGCGGCAATCCCTATTTCTGGATCGGCTTCGAGCGCACCGCGATGATGGATGCGCCCGCCGACGGCACCGATCTCGCGGCGCTTGCGCGAGCGCTACGTTTCCGTCACGCCGCTCAGGCTCGATCGCACCGATGAAGCATTTTCGGAAACGCTGATTGATACGCTGAAGTAATCCTCGGGGAATCTGTAGCCCGGATGGAGCGAAGCGAAATCCGGGACCCGTGTTGTGAAGTCCCCGGATTGCGCTTCGCTCCATCCGGGCTACGCGCGCAACTTGCCGTTAAACCGGCGCGCCCTTCATCGCGCTGGAGATCACCTGGGCCAGCGTCTCCAGCTGGAAGGGTTTTTGCAGCGCCGGACGGTCGCGGTACTCCGGAGGCAGGCCGGACGAGCCATAGCCGGTCGCGAAGATGAAGGGGCGGTTGCGGGCGTTAATCAGCTCGGCGACCGGGGTGATCACCTTGCCATTGACGTTGACGTCGAGGATCGCGAGGTCGAATTCGGTCGATTGCGCAAGCTTGACCGCTTCGCCGATTTCGCCGGCCTCGGCCGCAACGCTATGGCCGAGTTCCTCCAGCATATCGGCGACCATCATCCGGATCATGACCTCGTCCTCTACGAGGAAAACTGAACAGCCCGCCGGCCGTATCGCTGTCATGATGGAATCCTTGCCCTTCCCTGAATTAGGCTCGCAAATAACATTACAGCGCGCAATGCAAACGTTTGGGAATTGGTCCTTTTCCAGCGCGCCACAGCGTTTGCCGCATCGCCGTGGCCGGCTTTGTTGCGCAAGATTTGCCCAACAGCCAACGAGGTGTGTTGGCCCTCCGAGAGCCCCTGATCTGGCCACCCAGACGTTAATTGCGCATCGCCGCCGATTATATGTGAGGGAGCCGGGCCGGCGCCAATGCCAAATCTGGCGATGGTTCCTGGCCGGGAACAAAACGCGACGGGAAATTTTTCCTTAACGCGGTATTTCGGATTTCAATGGCATCAAAGAGGGCAAGATTCCGCGCTGCTGCCCAGAGACGCTGATGAACATGGCCGTGAACCCCGATCCGACCGAGAAGATGATGTTTCAGCTGACCCTGCGGCGGCGCGGGGTGAGCGATCAGGCCGTGTTGAGGACCATGGAAGAGGTGCCGCGCGAGCTTTTCGTCGAGGACGCCGATCGCGACGGCGCCTATCGTGACAGCGCGCTGCCGATCGCCTGCGGGCAGACCATCAGCCAGCCCTTCGTCGTCGCCTACATGACCGAGCAGCTCCAGCTCAAGAAGCAGCACCGGGTGCTCGAAATCGGCACCGGGTCTGGCTACCAGGCTGCCGTGCTGTCGCGGTTGTGCAAGCAGGTGCTGACCATCGAGCGCTACCGGACGCTAGCCGACGGCGCCCGCAAGCGCCTCGAAAAGCTGGGCTATTACAATATCGAGGTGCTGCTCGGGGACGGCTTCGACGTTCCGGCCGGGGCAGGCGACTTCGACCGCATCATCGTCACCGCCGCGCTGGAGCAGATTCCGGACAACCTGATCGAGCGGCTGGAAGTCGGGGGCATCCTGATCGCCCCGGTCGGCCCGCATCAGGGTACCCAGACCCTCGTCCGCGTGGTGCGGACCGAGAACGGCTTCGACCGCAAGGAACTGGTCGACGTCCGCTTTGTGCCGGCGCTGCCGGGAATCGCGCGCGAATTGTAAATTCGGCGATTTGCTGCTTGGCACCAACACCTTATTGGGAGGGTTAAGCCGTTATTTACTCGGCAGGTGTTTACTTAAAACACCAGTTCTGTTGCGTACGAGTGAGTAACCATGTCCGCTGTCGCCGAGTTGCTTTACTCGCGCCGCGTGCCGCAGGTCGCGGCGCTGGCGCTGATCTCCTTCAGCTTTGCAGGGTGCAGCGCCGACATGTCGTCGCGCTTCTCGCAAAACTCCTACTCGCAAAATCCGTTTGCGTTTGATCCGCAGCCGACCGGCACCGTGCAGCAGGCGCCGCCGCCGCGCGAGTTGCCGCAATACGCGCGGCCTCGAACGCAACCGCAATATTCGCAATATCAATCGCAGCCGTTGCCGCCGCCGGTCGCCGCAGCGCCGCAGTCCTATCCGGTCGCCAACGGCAATGCCGGCGTCTCCGGAGGAGGGCGCGGGGTCTCGTCCTACACGCCGCCGCCCGCGCGTCCGCAGATCGAATCCACCGGCACCGTTCCGCATTCGGTCGCAGCAGCCCATGCCGGGCATAGCGGCACGACCATCATCGTCGGCACCAGCGACACCCTGGAAGTGCTGGCGCGCCGCTACAACGTCTCGACCGCCGAGATCCTGCGCGCCAACGGCTACAAGGGACCGCGCGCGCTGTCGCCCGGCCAGCAGCTGGTCATTCCGCGCCCGACGGCGTCGGCCGCAGCGCCGGCGCTGGCCGCACCCGCCGCGCGCCCCGTCGCCGTGGCGGCCGCGCCTGCCGGCGTCCACTATGTCAATCGCGGCGACACGCTGCACAGCATCGCGCGCCAGCACCACATTCCCGTAGCCGAGCTCGCCCGCGCCAACAATCTCGACCAGTCGGCCCGGCTCAGCCTCGGCATGAAGCTCGTGGTGCCCGGCGCCAAGACGGCGATGGCGGCGCCCGCGCCCGTTGCGCAACCCGTTGCTGCCGCGCCGGTTGCGGCTGTGGCTCCGGCACCGGCGGTCGCAGCCCCGAAGGTCATTGCAACCGCGCTGCCGCAGCAGAGCGCGCGGCTGGTCCAGCCGACCGCGACGGTCGAACAGCCGGCGGCTGCCGCTGAAGCGCCCGTCGTCACCAAGTCGAGCGAGGCCACCGGCGCGCTGCCGACCTTCCGCTGGCCGGTCCGCGGCAAGGTGGTCACGAGCTACGGCGCCAAGACCAATGGCAAGGCCAATGACGGCATCAATCTCGCGGTGCCCGAAGGGACGCCGGTCAAGGCGGCTGAAGACGGCGTCGTCGCCTATTCCGGCAACGAGCTGAAAGGTTACGGCAATCTGGTCCTGGTTCGGCACTCCAACGGCTACGTCACCGCATATGCCCATGCGAGTGAGCTGTTGGTGAAGCGCGGCGACACCATCAAGCGCGGCCAGGTCATTGCCAAGTCGGGTCAATCCGGGGAGGTGGCGTCGCCGCAGCTTCACTTCGAGATCCGCAAGGGATCGTCGCCGGTCGATCCGCTCCAGTTCCTCAACGGCGCGTAAGCTACGCGTCGGGACTTCAAGGGACTTCCAAGTCTCACAACAAAGACAGCGGGGGAGGCGCAAGCCTCCCCCGTTTTGTTTTGACGATCGCTGCGACAATGACTTGCCGCTCAGCCGCGTAGCCCGGATGGAGCGAAGCGAAATCCGGGGGCTCACTCGCGGAGTGCACCGATCCCGGATTGCGCTGCGCTCCATCCGGACTGCATAGGCGGTGACGGAAGGGCTATGCGTCTGATTGCCTGTTAGTTGCCGCTCAGCCGCACACCGAGCCGGCCCGCCAGTTCCTGCGTGAACTGCCAGGCGACGCGGCCCGAGCGCGAGCCGCGCGTCGTGGACCATTCCAGCGCCTCGCGCTCCAGCGCTTCGTCATCGATCCTGACGCCGAAATGGCCGCAATAGCCGCGCACCATGGCGAGATATTCGTCCTGGCTGCAGCGGTGAAAGCCGAGCCAGAGGCCGAAGCGATCCGACAGCGACACCTTCTCCTCGACCGCCTCGCCCGGATTGATCGCGGTCGAGCGCTCGTTCTCGATCATCTCGCGCGCCAGCAGGTGGCGGCGGTTCGAGGTGGCGTAGAGAATGACGTTCTCGGGCCGGCCCTCGATGCCGCCTTCGAGCACGGCCTTGAGCGACTTGTAGGAGGCATCGTTGCCGTCGAAGGAGAGGTCGTCGCAAAACACGATGAAGCGGAAGGACGAGGCCCGCAGCTGCTCCATCAGCGCGGGCAGGCTCTCGATGTCCTCGCGGTGGATCTCGATCAGTTTCAGCCTGTCGGCCGGTTTGCGCTCCGCGTTGATGCTGGCATGCGCTGCCTTCACCAGCGACGACTTGCCCATGCCGCGCGCACCCCAGAGCAGGGCGTTATTGGCCGGCAGGCCATTGGCGAAGCGCTCGGTGTTCTCCATCAGGATGTCGCGCATCCGGTCGACGCCCTTCAGCAGGAACAACTCGACGCGGCTGACCCGCGGCACGGGCGCGAGGCGGCCGTCGGGATGCCAGACGAAGGCGTCCGCGGCACTGAGCGACTCGGCCGGATCGGCGGCCGGGGAGGCGGCCGCGAGGCGGCTCGCGATGGTCTCCAGGGCGTTCGCGATCCGCTCGGCGGTCGCGCCGTCGAGCGGCGTTACCGGGCTTTTTGTCGCGGCTTTTGCGGCGCTGTTGGCGGCGGCTCTGGGGGCTATTTTGCGGGCTGTTTTACTGGTCGATTTCTTGGCTTTTTTCGGCATTTGTCCAGTTCCTGACGGCGCAGCCTTATCGGGCTGGCGGCGGTCCCGCAAGCGCCCTAAATGAAGGTCCGTTAACGTTGCAATTGGGACCGCGGCCGCTATAGTCCGCGCGAATTTGTCCGGACCGCCATACCGCCCCGAATCCGAGGGCGCTGCCGGTTCTTTCCCGTCTTATCCGAGGATCGTCCGAATGCTGATTACCCCTGCGTATGCCCAGGCCGCGGGCGCCGGCGACACCAACAGCATGTTGATGTCGCTGCTGCCGTTCGCCCTGATCTTCGTGATCATGTACTTCCTGATTCTGCGTCCCCAGCAGAAGAAGGTCCGCGACCACGCCGAGCTCGTGAAGAACATCCGCCGCGGCGACACCGTCGTGACCTCGGGAGGCCTCGTCGGCAAGGTCACCAAGGTCGTCGACGACGACCAGATCGAGTTCGAGATTTCCGACGGCGTGCGCGTGCGGCAGATGCGCCAGATGATCTCCGGCGTGCGAGCCAAGGGCGAGCCGGCGAAAGGCGACGCCAAGGACGAGGCGTCCGCGAGCTGATTGCCGCGGTGCCTTTTTGGAATCTGACGGGTCAACTCGATGTTGTATTTCACGCGGTGGAAGGCGCTGGGGATTATCCTGACGGCGCTGATCGTGTGCCTCTGCGCGGTCCCCAACTTCTTCCCCGAGGCGGAGGTCAAGACCTGGCCCGCCTGGGCGCAGCGCAGGCTCGTGCTCGGCCTCGACCTCCAGGGCGGCTCCTATCTGCTGCTCGAGGTCGATTCCAACTACGTGAAGAAGGAGCGGCTCGACCAGGTCCGCGACGACGTCCGGAAGGTGCTTCGTGAAGCCAAGATCGGCTACACCGGCCTCGTGGTCCGCAACGACGCGGTGGAAGTCCGCATCTCCAAGGAAGGCGACCAGGCGACGGCGTTGTCGAAGCTCCGCGAGCTGTCGCAGCCGCTCGGCGGCCTGCTCGGCTCCAGCGGCCAGCGCAGCCTTGAGGTTGAGGACGCGGGCGGCGGCCTGATCCGCCTGAAGGTGCCGCAGGCCGCGGTCACCGAGCGAATCCGGCAGACCATCGAGCAGTCGATCCAGATCGTCGAACGCCGCGTCAACGAGCTCGGCACCGTCGAGCCCGTGATCCAGCGCCAGGGCAATGACCGCATCCTGGTGCAGGTTCCGGGTCTTCAGGATCCGACGCGCCTGAAGGAACTGCTGGGCAAGACCGCGAAGATGGAATTCCGCATGGTCGACACCTCCGTGCCGCCGGACCAGGCGCAGCAGGGGCGGTTGCCGGCGGACTCCGAGCTGCTGATGAGCGCATCGCCGCCGCCGGTTCCGTATGTCGTCAAGAAACAGGTTCTGGTTTCCGGAGGCGAACTGTCCGATGCACAGCCCGGCTTCGACCAGCGTACGGGCGAGCCGGTCGTCAGCTTCAAGTTCAACACCTCGGGCGCGCGCAAGTTCTCGCAGGCCACGACGGAGAACGTCGGACTGCCCTTCGCGATCGTGCTCGACAACAAGGTGATCTCGGCGCCCGTGATCCGCGAGCCGATCACCGGCGGCCAGGGTCAGATCTCCGGCAATTTCACGGTGCAATCGGCCAACGATCTCGCGATCCTCCTGCGCGCCGGCGCGCTGCCGGCGCCGCTCACGGTGGTCGAGGAACGCACCGTCGGTCCGGGCCTCGGCCAGGATTCGATCGAGAAGGGCGAGCTTGCGGCCTATGTCGGCTCGATCCTCGTCATCGTCTTCATGCTGCTGACCTACCGTCTGTTCGGCGTGTTTGCCAACATCGCGGTGGCGATCAACGTCGCGATGATCTTCGGCCTGCTGTCGCTGCTCAATGCCACGCTGACCTTGCCCGGCATCGCCGGCATCGTGCTCACCGTCGGCATCGCGGTGGACTCCAACGTGCTGATCTACGAGCGTATCCGCGAGGAGCTGCGCGGCGGCCGCAACGCGATCTCGGCCATCGACGCCGGCTTCAAGCGGGCGCTCGCGACCATCCTCGATTCCAACATCACCACCTTCATTGCCGCCGCGGTGCTGTTCTACATCGGCACCGGCCCGGTGCGCGGCTTTGCCGTGACGCTCGGCATCGGCATCATCACCACGGTGTTCACCGCCTTCACCATGACCCGGCTGATCGTCGCCTGGTGGGTGCGGTGGAAGCGGCCGCAGAGCGTGCCGATCTGAGGAGCCTGATCGTGACTCACACCGTTCTCATTGGCCTTGGCATCCTGATCGCCGTCTTGACCGTGGTCGCGGCGCTCGGCCTGCTGCCGTCGCTGCGCATCGTCCCTGACGATACGCATTTCGACTTCACGCGCTTCCGCCGCATCAGCTTCCCGATCTCGGCGGCGCTGTCGATCGTCGCGATCACGCTGTTCTTCACCCATGGCCTGAATTTCGGCATCGATTTCAAGGGGGGCACGCTGCTCGAAGTGCGGGCCAAGTCCGGCGCCGCCGACATCGCGGCGATGCGCACGACCTTGAACGGCCTTGGCCTCGGCGAGGTGCAGCTGCAGCAGTTCGGCGGTCCGGCGGAAGTCCTGATCCGCGTTGCCGAGCAGCCCGGAGGCGACAAGGCGCAGCAGGATGCGGTGACGAAGGTTCGCGCCGCGCTTGGCGATTCCGTCGAATATCGCCGCGTCGAGGTGGTCGGCCCGCGCGTCTCAGGCGAACTGCTGGCCTACGGCATGCTCGGTCTGATGCTCGCGATCCTGGGCATCTTGATCTATCTCTGGTTCCGCTTCGAATGGCAGTTCGCGCTCGGCGCCATGATCGCGAACGTGCATGACATCGTGCTGACCATCGGCTTCATGTCGATCAGCCAGGTCGATTTCGACCTGACCAGTATCGCCGCACTGCTGACGATCCTGGGCTATTCGCTCAACGACACCGTCGTCATCTACGATCGTATCCGTGAAATGCTGCGGCGTTACAAGAAGATGCCGATGCCGCAGCTTCTCAACGAGTCCATCAACTCGACGCTCTCGCGCTCGATCATCACTCACTTCACGGTGACGCTGGCGCTGCTCGCGCTGCTGTTGTTCGGCGGGCACGCGATTCACAGCTTTACCGCAGTGATGATGTTCGGCGTGGTGCTGGTCGGCACCTACACTTCGATCTTCATCGCGGCCCCGATCCTGATCTACCTCGGTGTTCACACCACGCGGGGTGGAGACGCGGCGCAGGACGCGCCGGCAAAGAAGCCGGACACGGCGGCAGCCAAGAAGTAGCCGGTCATGAGCAACTCCTCGGACGCTCCCCATCTTCCGAGGTCGGCGCCGATCGAGGCCTACGGCAAGGGCGGCTTCGCGTTTGCCGATATGTCGCACCGCGGCTCGCTCTTGTGCCTGCCTGACTCGATCTGGGCCTGGCCGGTCACCAGGCCGCAGGAGATCGACGAATACTCGCTGCAAAAGGTGTTCGCGGCCGCCAATGCGATCGACACGCTGATCGTCGGCACCGGCACCGACGTCTGGGTCCCGCCAAAGGGCTTGCGCGAGGCCCTGCGGGCCGTGCGGGTGGTGCTTGATCCGATGCAGACGGGACCTGCGATCCGCACCTACAACATCATGCTGGGCGAGCGGCGTCGCGTCGCGGCGGCGCTGATCGCGGTGCCATGAGCGCGACGGAGGCACCGAAGGACGGCGCTGCCTTCTGCGCCGATCTGGTGCGCAGCCATGACTTTGTGCGCTACGCGTCGACCCTGTTCCTGCCGGGCCCGGAACGGCGGGCGATGCTTGCGATCTACGCCTTCAACATCGAGGTCTCGCGCGTGCACGAGCAGGTGAGCCAGCCCTTGCCCGGCGAGATCCGCCTGCAATGGTGGACCGACATGCTGTCCGGCGCGGGCCATGGCGGCGTCGAGGGCAATCCGGTTGCAGCAGAACTGCTGCACACGATCCGCAATCACCGTCTGCCGGTCTCGCCATTCTCGCAGTTGGTCGAGGAGCACCAGTTCGATCTCTACAACGACCCGATGCCGACCATGGCCGCGCTGGAAGGCTATCTCGACGCCACGGCCTCAGTGCTGTTCTCGCAGGCCACGCGCGTGGTGGCGCGGCCGTCGGAGGCGATCGATCACCTGGCCCGTCATGCGGGTCTTGCCCAGGGCATGGCGCAGGTCATCGCTTCGCTCGGCCGCGACGCCTCACGGCATCAGCTGTTTCTGCCGTTACAACTGCTGCAGCAGCACGGCGGCAGCAAGGAGGAGGTGTTCGCCGGCAAGGTGACGCCGAACATCCGTGCCGCGATCGATCAGCTTGCGGACGAGGCGCAGGGCCATCTCAAGACCGCATTCGGGCTGCTTGCGGATGTCCCGTCCGGCGTGAGGCCGATCTTCCTGACGCTCGCTTGCGTGAGGCGCGAGCTGACCCGGGCGAGGAGGGAGGACTACGACCCGTTCCTGCCGAAGCCGGTCTCGCGCCTGCGCACGCTCTGGACGTTGTGGCGAGCCGCGCGCACGGAGGAGTTCGGTCGCTAGCTCTGCTCTTTCGCGATGTGCTTGGTGAAGATCCGGATCGTTGTGCCCCTGACGATCCGACCGCTGTCATAGATGTCGGATGCGATTTGTTCGACCGCGTCGCGCAGCGCGACGAACTGCGCCTGCCGCGCCATGCTCGCCGTTCCGCGCGTGCCGGCCAGCTCGTCCAACGCGGCGTCGCTGATCTGGCATTCGATTTCCTGGTCGCCGTTCATCATGGTGAATCCGAACGCCAGTCGTTCGGAATCGTATCCCCCGATCCGGCCACGGGTGAGTGGCATTAAACTTGTCCCTTGAGCGCGCTACCCCTCGCAAAGAGTGAAGCTTCGCGCCGCGTTTGTCGAGGGCCACGCGCCGGGAAGCGCGCGCTAACCCGCCGGCCGGTCCATCTCGGCGACTTCGAAATTGAAGCGGTCGCGCAGGTTCTTGCGCTGCTCCAGGATGTCCTTCAGGAAGGCGCGGTCCTGCTCGTTCTTCATCATCGGCTCGATCAGGTCGAGCTGGTTCATGGCGACCAGTTGCAGGACCTCGGTGCGCGGCGCGCCGCTCGCGTTGCGCGGCAAGGCGTGCACGATCTGGATGTGCTCGGGCGGCTTGACGCCCCTTGCCGCGGTAAGCTCGTTGCGCAGCGTCTTTTCCAGCGCGGCCTGATCGGCTTCGACGAAGGCATAGAGCCCGACGCCGGAGCGGCGGTCGGCAAAGGCGACGATGGCGGTGTCGCGCACGGCAGGATTCCGGCGGATCAGCTCGGCGAGCACCGGCGCGTCGTTGACGAGCCGGCGGCCGCCGCCTTCGCGGTCGGTGAAGTTGAACAGGCCGCGGGTGATGGCGCGATAGACCTTCTTGCCGGTCTTGAGCCAGATGCTGGCGACCGCGGACTTCTTTGCGAGTACCTTGCGCTCTTTCGGCGTCAGCGCCTCCGGCGCGTAGGAGCGCTTGTGCTTCAGCAGATGCCGCAGGTCTTCATAGGCCAGGATGCGATAGAGCCGGCCGCGACGGTTGAAGCACGCGGCAAGCTGAAAATCGGTCACGTAGGCGCGGCCGTCGCGGCCGACCAGCCAGTTCTGCTCCTTGGCGAGATCGTTATGGCAGATACCGGCGCGGCGCAGCCGGCGCAGCGCGGCCTTGGCCGAGCGGAAATAGGCGAGATCGCCATGCGGTTTTGCCAGATGCAGCGCGACGCCGTCGACGAAGCCGCGCACCAGCGCGCGACGGCCGGCCCACAACAGCTTCGGCCCGACGTCGAGATCGCGCGCCAAGGCCAGCGCGCGGCGCTCGCGCGAGAACAGATGCAGCGCCAGGGCGAACGACCAGAAAGGCACCTCGTCGAGCCGGCGCAGCACCGCGTCGGTCTCGCCGCTCTCGGTGCGGAAGCGGCCGCGCTCGACGGTCGAGAACACGTCGCGTTTGAGCAGCACGCCCTGGCTCCACCGCACCGACAGGGTGGCGTCATCGTCTTTCGGCAAGCTCATGACTGTCAGGCCGCTGCAGCAACGCGCAGATGCTCTGCGATCCAGTGGTCGAGATCGGCGAGCGCGCGCGCGCTGATCGCCTGCTTTTTGGCGACGGTCTTCTCGTTGCCGCGCAGCCGCGAGCCGTCCGGCTTCTTGGTCGGCGCACTGGCCAGCGGCGGGAATAGGCCGAAATTGACGTTCATCGGCTGGAACGACCGTGTGCCCGGCTCGATGGTCTCGATATGGCCGCCGGTGATGTGGCCGAGCAGCGATCCGAGCGCAGTCGTGCCCGGCGGCGGCGTCAGCGCGGCACCGCGCATGTCGGCGGCGGCGCAGAGGCCGGCGATCAAGCCGACGCTGGCGGATTCCACATAGCCCTCGCAGCCCGTCATCTGGCCGGCAAAGCGCAGCCGCGGCTGTGCGCGCAGCCGCAACTGGGTGTCGAGCAGCTTCGGCGAATTCAGGAAGGTGTTGCGATGCAGGCCGCCGAGTCGGGCGAACTCGGCCTTCTCCAGACCGGGAATGGTGCGGAAGATGCGCTGCTGCTCGCCGTACTTCAATTTCGTCTGGAAGCCGACGATGTTGTAGAGCGTGCCGAGCTTGTTGTCCTGACGCAACTGGACGATCGCATATGGCTTGACGGTCGGATTGTGCGGATTGGTGAGGCCGACGGGCTTCATCGGACCATGGCGCAGCGTCTCGGGGCCGCGCTCCGCCATCACTTCGATCGGCAGGCAGCCGTCGAAATAGGGCGTATTGGTCTCCCATTCCTTGAATTCGGTCTTCTCGCCGGTCATCAGCGCGGCGACGAAGCTGTCATACTGCTCTTTTGTCATCGGGCAGTTGATGTAGTCGGCGCCATTGCCGCCGGGGCCGACCTTGTCGTAGCGCGACTGGAACCAGGCCACCGACATGTCGACGGACTCGCGGTGCACGATCGGCGCGATGGCGTCGAAGAAGGCGAGCGCGTTCTCGTCGGTCAGCTCGCGGATGGCGTCGGCCAGCGGCGCTGAGGTGAGGGGGCCGGTGGCAACGATGACGTTGCTCCAGTCGGCAGGTGGCAGGCCCGCGACCTCGCCACGGGCGATCTCGATCAGGGGATGGTCTTTCAGCGCCTTGGTGACGGCCGCCGAGAAGCCGTCGCGGTCGACCGCGAGTGCGCCGCCGGCGGGCACCTGGTTGGCATCGGCCGCGCGCATGACCAATGAGTCGAGCCGGCGCATCTCCGCGTGCAGGAGGCCGACGGCGTTGTTGGCGGCGTCGTCCGAGCGGAACGAATTGGAGCAGACGAGTTCGGCGCAGCCTTCGGTCCGATGCGCCTCGGTCATCCGGTGCGGGCGCATTTCATGCAGCACGGCGCGGACGCCGGCATTGGCGACCTGCCAGGCGGCTTCCGAGCCGGCGAGCCCCGCGCCCACGATGTGCACGGGTTGCGAAGAGGATTGATGCGGTGTCATCGCGCAGCGTTAGCGCGTTTTGATCTCATATGCATCTGAAACCGCACCACAAACGACAACGCCCGCTGTGGAAGCGGGCGTTATCCGTTCAGCAGATGGCTTGCGGCCGATTAGCCGTTGTAGGTGCCGGCGGCAACGCGCGGGATGTCCGAGCGATCGAGGCCGATATCGGCCAGTTCGCGATCGCTGAGCTGGGACAGCTCGGCAACATTGCGCTGATAGTCCCGGAAGGCCTGGATCATGCGGATGAGCGAGAGCAGCATTGGTAGTCTCCTGTAGTTCGATTCAGCTCTTGCCCGAGCCTCATCGTTGAAGTGAATATAGATGGGAGTAGTGCAGTGCGAAAGTTCCTATGTTGCGATGCAGCTAAGCTCAAAACGCATAGCGACGGTAAGTTCCGGTTAACCGTTTGGCGCATGGAGACAGGACCCGTGGACCAAAGTTCCATAGAATCGGACGATGACGTCAAAATCATCTTGAGATCAGTGAGTTAGAAGGATGATAGCGCGCTGGATTACGCCGTCTACATGGTAATTACGGACCGTTCGGTCAAGGGATGACGCACGGCTGACGCCGGATCACGGCGACGTGTTCCATGCGTGATTCGCATGCTGAATGTTGCGGTATGAATGAGTATGTATTCATAACATGACGACGCGGACACCTAGGCAGGCGCAGCGTCAATCAGCCGCATTGACCTCGGAGGTAATTTGGTCCTTCTCGCCGTTCGGATTTTTGCCTGCCGCGCGAACGGTCTGCTGATTATCGGAAGCGCAGCTCGATTGAAGTGAATGCATCGAGCAAAGCTATTGCGGCGGCGCTTCCTTACCGACACGTAATCAAAAGGCTATGCAACGCATGCGCGATGCGCGCGCAGCGCTCATCACATTTGTATCGCGCGAAGTTCATTCTGAACGGTGTCGGGAACAGCGAATAATCGTTCCGCAGATTCCGCAATCACGCTGGGATCTGTCCAAGAAAAACAGATGGATCATCCCATGATTAAGACATTGATCGCAGCAGCCACCGTGGCTGCCGTTGCCTATGCTGTCGCTCCCGCTCAGGCCGCGCATCGTCATCACGCGGGCCTCGGCTGCAGCGGTGCCAATCTCGGCAAGACCGAAGCTGCAGTCGAAGCCATGGCTGACAATGAGGTCAAATTCGCGGCGGAGAAGGAAGTCTCGCTCGCCCAGGACGCGATGCTGAACAACAAGTGGGGCGCTTGCGGCGCGCATCTCAGCAAGGCTGCCGAAGCTAGCACGGCGAAGTAGGTTTTGATCATAGCGATAAGGGCCGATTGCCTGGGGCAGTCGGCCCTTTTTGATTTATTCGTAGCTGAACCAGCTTTGATCTAGTCAGAGCAGAAGGTTCGCCGCGCTGCGCCATGCAAGCTGGCAGTGAAAGCGCTACGGAGCCTTGGCGAGTTGGGTCGCGAAGTAGCCGATCGTCTTGGCGTATACCTCGCTCTTGTTCCACTGCTGGATCACCGCAAAATTCTCGCTGCCGGGCTCCCAGCCCTTGCCCTTCTTCCAGCCATAGCTCTTCAAATAGTTCGCCGTCGACGCCAGCACGTCGGGCGCGTTGTGCAGCAGGTCGCGCTTGCCGTTGCCGTCGAAGTCGACCGCGAACTTGATGTAGGACGACGGCATGAATTGAGTTTGGCCGATCTCGCCGGCCCAGGCGCCGCGCATCTCCTGCGGCGGCAGATCGCCGCGCTCGACGATACGCAAGGCATCCATCAACTCGGCCTTGAACATGTCGGAGCGGCGGCAGTCATAGGCAAGCGTTGCCAGCGAGCGGATCGTCGCGAACTTGCCGGTGTTGACGCCGAAATCGGTCTCCAAACCCCAGATCGCAACCAGGATCTCGCCGGGCACCCCATAGGCCTGCTCGATGCGCGACAGCACCGAGCCGTATTGCTTCATCATGTTGGAGCCGCGATTGAGCCGCGGCGGCACCATGCGGCCCGAGAATTGCTCGAAGGTCTGGCTGAACACCTGCTGCGAATGGTCGCGGGCGAGGATCGCCTTGTCCTGCGTGACGCCAGCCAATCCGGCCTGGATCGCGTTCTGCGAAATGCCCTTCGTCGCAGCCTCCTTCTTGAAATCGTCGAGCCAGGATTCGAACGTGCCCGTGCCGCATTGAGCGGCCAGCGCCGATGCCGTCGAGGTCAGGAGCCACGCGCCGATGGCGAACGTGCGAAAGCAAGAGCGAGAGGTCATAGGCAATTCACTCCGGAGTCTGCGATGTCATCGATTGGTCGCGAAAGGCGGCGGGTATGTTCGCGGCAACAGCGGCCAAAACAAGGCTCGTGACCGAGCCGTTTTTTCTCAGGCAGCGCTGCAAATGCCACGCCAGTTTCACACCCATTTGACGATCCTGAACGACAAACCGCCGACCGAACATATCGGCCGGCGGTTGCTTTGACGTTTACGAATCCGGGTTAGCGGCGCTTAGCCGCGATCGCTGCGCCGCCACGGAAACAAATTGGCCGGAAAGTCCGCGGCGGGCTTGCGTTCGCGCGGTTCGGGGATCACCGGCCGCGCATTCGGATCCTTGACGATCACCTTGCGGTAGAGGTGCCACGTGGCATGGCCGAGCAGCGGGATCACCACGGCAAGGCCGACGAAGGCCGGTATTGTGCCGAGCGCGAGCAGCACCGCCACAATGAAGCCCCACGCCGCCATCGGCACGGGGTTCTGTGCGACGGCGCGCATCGACGTCACCATGGCCTCGCCGGCGGTCGCCTGGCGGTCGAGCATCATGGGGAAGGCGATCACGCTGATGCAAAGCGCGACGAGCGCGAACAGGAAGCCGACGCTGCAGCCGACCACGATGAGCCACCAGCCTTGCTGGGTGGTCAGCACGCGCGCGGCAAAATCGGGAATGTTGGCCGCGGTCTCATAGCCGAACACCGCCGTGTAGATCGCCTGGGCGGTGGCGATCCAGGTCACGAACAGCGCGAACAGCAGCGTTCCGACCCCAAGCATCGCGCCGAATGACGGTGAGCGGAATACCTCCATGGCATCCCAGGCAGATGCTTCCCCGCCGTCCTCGCGGCGGCGGCTCATCTCGTAGAGGCCGATGGCGGCAAACGGGCCGAGTAGGGCAAAGCCCGCGGCCAGCGGAAACAGTAGGGGGAGCACGGAATAGCCGTGCACGGTGCGCGCAAGCACGAGGCCGAGCACAGGATAGATCAGGCAGAGGACGATGGCATGACTTGGCACCGCCTTGAAGTCTTCCCAGCCGAGACGCAGCGCATGATGCAAATCGGACAGGCCGATGGTGCGGATGACCGGCGCAGACGCGGCGCCTTGTCCGCTCTGCGTCATCGAACTGACATTGCCTTGGTATGATGTGGCCATGGTTGTTGTCTCCCTCTGCGCGGTCGCATCTGGCGCCCGGCACGCGGGCACAAACCTGCCGCCTCTCGAAGCGATCACGATCAAGCCAGACGCGAAAGACAGAGCAGGGAACTGGCCGTGTCGCGAACTGTGCAATGAGGCTACTCCCAAACTGCGCCAAAAGCACTCACGCTTAAGTGAATGTCGCATTGGCAAGCTATGGAGGGGGCGATAGACTTGAACTGTGACCTCGGTCAGGCGCCCCAAGGCCGTCTGGCCTTCACATCTCAACTCTCTTGGGAGCGAACGATGAGCATTTTCGGAAAAATCATGGGCGCGATCTTCGGCAGCAGCGCCACCGCTGCGCCCGCCGGCGGAACGGCCACAAGCGCAGCCCCCGCCGGTGGATCCGGCAGCGCATCGTCGTCTCCTGCCGCAGTGCCCGCCGGCGCGGCGCCGGCGCAGTCCGTTGACGTCGCCCCGATCCTCGACAAGGCGGTTGCCGCGCACAAGGGCGAGAAGCTGGAATGGCGCACTTCGATCGTCGACCTCATGAAGGCGCTCGACATCGACTCCAGCCTCGCTGCGCGCAAGGATCTCGCCAAGGAACTCGGCTACGGCGGCGACATGAACGACTCGGCCAGCATGAACGTCTGGCTGCACAAGCAGGTAATGTCCAAGCTCGCCGCCAACGGCGGCAAGCTGCCGCCGGAGATCAAGCACTGACGGGATCATCCTCCCGTGCATAGAAAGGGCCCGCGCCAACGCGGGCCCTTTTTTATCGATCGGCGAACATCTATAGGTCGGCCAACAACAACAAGGAGAACGCCCATGACTGATCTCGATCGCCGGACGATGCTTGCGACCGGCGCCCTCGCACTGGCCGGCGCCGCCGCGCAATCCGCGCCGGCCCATGCCGAGGCCACGCCGAAGGCGATGTTTCCGGTCGCCGCCGTGACGATCCCGATCGTCGGCGCCAGCGAGGTGTTCCAGGTTCGCCGCATCTACTGCATCGGCCGCAACTACGCCGCGCACGCCATCGAGCGCGGTTCGGATCCGACGCGCGAGCCGCCGTTCTTCTTCCAGAAGCCGACGGATGCGGTTCAGAATGTCGCGATCGGCACCGTCGCAGATCATCCCTATCCGTCGCTGACCAAGAACTATCACCACGAGGTCGAGCTGGTCGCCGCGCTGAAATCCGGCGGCACCAATATTCCGGCCGACAAGGCGCTCGATCATGTCTATGGCTACGCGCTCGGCCTCGACATGACGCGGCGCGATCTGCAGAACGGCATGGCCGCGGAGAAGAAGCCCTGGGAGATCGGCAAGAGCTTTGACCATGCCGCGGTGCTTGGGCCGATCCATCCGGCTGACAAGACCGGCCATTTCACGCAAGGGGCCATCTCGCTCGCGATCAACGGCACGGTGCGACAAAGCTCGGATCTGAAGAACATGATCTGGAGCGTCGCCGAGCAGATCGCAAAGCTGTCCGAGGCATTCGAGTTGAAGGCCGGCGACATCATTTATTCCGGTACGCCGGAGAACGTCGGTCCGGTGGTCAAGGGCGACGTGTTGCTGTGCAAGCTCGAAGGCCTGCCCGACATGTCGATCAAGATCGTCTGACGAACGCGGCGCAAAGCGTTTTCGAGCGAAGTGGATACCTGTTCGCGTAAAGAAGACGCGTCATAAGGAAAAGCTAGAGCCCGTTCCGATTCCATCGGAACGGAACGGGCTCTAGCCGGCAAGGTCCGCGTATTCCGGATGCTTGTTGAGGTAATCCACCACAAAACTGCAGCCGGCGATCACCTTCCTGCCGTCGCGCCGGATCAGGTCCAGCGCGCCCTTGACCAGCTCGGAGCCGATGCCACGGCCGCGCAGCGCGCGCGGCGTCTCGGTATGGGTGATGATGACCGCCGACGGCGTCAGCCGGTAATTCGCAAAAGCGAGGCCGCCCTCGGTGTCGAGCTCGAAGCGGTTTTGGTCCCTGTTGTCGCGGACGGCGGCCATCGCAAAATCCCGGTTGATTTACAGGCCCTGATGTAAGCGTGTGAACCGGCCGGTGCAAAGCCGCGACCAACCCGCAAATTGGCATTTGTGGATTGACGATATGCGCATTTTGGCCTGTCTGACCGCCGTGTTGCTCGGCGTCGCGTTGATGCTTCCAAACCCGCCGCAAGCCGCTGCCACCGACGATCCGAGCTGGCAGACCTGCGTCGGCCTGACGACGGCACCCGGCGACCGCGTGGCTGCCTGCACCACGGTGATCGACGGCAAGGCCGAGGCCGGCAAGCGGCTGGCCGGGGCGTATTGCAATCGCGGCCATGGGCTGACGGAGAAGCGCGAGCTCGACGCTGCGCTCGCCGACCTCAACGAGGCCATCAAGCTCGATCCCGCCTATGCCTGCGCCTACACCAATCGCGGCCGCGTCTACGCCTTCAGGCGCGATCTCGATCATGCGATTGCCGATTACGACGAGGCGATCCGCATCGATCCGGCGTTCGCGCTGGCCTACAACAACCGCGGCGATGCCTGGCTCAACAAGGGCGATCTCGACCGCGCGCTGGCCGATCTCAGCCTCGCCATCAAATTCAATCCGCAACTCGCCACCGCCTACGGCAATCGCGGCTTCGTCTACCACCGCAAGCGCGATGCGGCGCATGCGATCGCCGACTTCACCACCGAGATCAAGCTCGAGCCCAACGTGCTCGCCTACATCAACCGCGGCAATGTCTATCGCGATACCGAGCAGCTCGATCGCGCCGCCGCCGACTATGGCGAGGCGGCGAGGATCGCGCCGACCGACGCGCGCGGCTGGCGCAACCGCGGCATGATCCGGCTCTTTCAGGGCGACAACAAGGGCGGGCTCGCCGATTACGACAAGGCGCTGCAATACGATCCCGCCGACGTCTATTCCTGGAACAATCGCGGCCAAGCCAAGCTACGGCTCGGCGACAAGAAGGGCGCGGCGGCCGATTTCCGCAAGGCGCTCGAGCTGCAGCCCGATCTCCAGAGCGCCAAGGGGGCACTGGCGCGGCTCGGCGGGGCGCGGTGACATCCTGCCGGCCACGGCTGCTCCCGCCGTGTCGCGCACACGCGGCACAGGCCTTGCGAATGGATGCAGTTCGATTAGGTTTGATGTCAGACATACGCCCCTGATGCGGCCGGATGGTCGTCTGGTACGGAGTGGCGGAGCCGGCCGCCGACGTATGCCTCTTGTCGGAGGAGGTTCGTCATGTCGGACAATCGTTTCTTCAACACACACCGTCCCTGGGAGGACTGGTTCGGCATGCTGCTCGGCGTGCTGATCATGGTCTCTCCCTGGTTTCCGATGCAGGTGAGCGGCGCCGTCGATATCGAGCGCAGCCACCTCGTCCTCAACAGCTTCATGGTCGGCATGCTGGTGCTCGGCATCGCCCAGCTCGAATATGTCGCGCTGCACCGCTGGGAGGAGGTGGCCAGCATCCTGCTCGGTCTCTGGCTGATGGCGTCGCCCATGGTCTTTGGTTACGCCGAGGACCACGCGCTGCAGTTCTGGCACATCCTGCTCGGCGCGCTGGTCGCCTTTATAGGCGCGTTGCAGCTGTGGCAGGACTGGAACCTGAGCGAGCAGGAACTCGCCAAGCACCCCCAGTAGCGGCCTGGGCAGAAAACAACGGGTTGACCGCCACCGGCGCGCGGAATCATCGGGCTGCGCCCGGCGGGCCTTGCCGAAGGCGGCGGCTTGGCGATAAACCGGGCGGTACCAATCCCTTGCGGCGCTTGAAGACGCCCGGTTCTGACCGAGGAAACACCCGATGACCGTCCTGACCTTGCCCTGTCTGTTGTGCGTATCGGCGGGGCGGCAATGAGCGGGACGGCTGCTGCCGCGCCGCGCGGCGGGATCGCGCGAGTATCGCGCCGGGTGATGAACCTCGCCTACATCCTGACCCAGAACGCCCGCCGGCACGGCGATCGCCCCGGCTTCGTCTGGAACGAGAAGGCCTGGTCGTGGCGCCATATCGACCAGAACGTCTCGGCGCTGGCGGCGGCATTGGCGGCGCGTGGCATCGTCAAGGGCGATCGCATCCTCGTCCATTCCAAGAATGGCGATGAGATGTTCGTCTCGATGTTCGCCGCGTTCCGGCTCGGCGCGGTCTGGGTGCCCACCAATTTCCGCCTGATGCCGGACGAAGTCAGCTATCTCGCGCAGGCCTCCGGCGCCAAGGCGTTTCTGTGCCATATCGATTTCCCCGAGCATGCCAAGGCAGCCGCCAATCCCGCGCTCGAATTCGTCTGGCGGATTGGGGAGGAGGGCGCCTTCGGCGAGGCGACGCTCGGCGACGTCATCGCCAAGCACGCCGGCGCTGTAGTCGAGAACGTCGCCGTCGAACACGACGATCCCTGCTGGTTCTTCTTCACCTCCGGCACCACCGGCCGTTCCAAGGCGGCCGTGCTGACCCACGGCCAGATGGGGTTCGTCGTCACCAATCATCTCGCCGATCTGACGCCAGGTGTGACGGAGCAGGATGCCTCGCTGGTGGTGGCGCCGCTGTCGCATGGCGCCGGCGTGCATCAGCTGATGCAGACCGCGCGCGGCGTGCCGACCATCCTGCTGCCGTCGGAAAAGTTCGACATCGCCGAAGCCTTCCGGCTGATCGCCAAGCATCGCGTCAGCAATCTCTTCACGGTGCCGACGATCCTCAAGATGATGGTCGAGCATCCCGCCGCCGACAAATACGATCATTCCTCGCTGCGTCAGGTGATCTATGCCGGCGCGCCAATGTATCGCGAGGACCAGAAGGCCGCGCTGAAGAAGCTCGGCAAGGTCATTGTGCAGTATTTCGGCCTTGGCGAGGTCACCGGCAACATCACCGTGCTGCCGGCCGCGCTGCACGATCCCGAGGACGGCCCGCACGCGAAGATCGGCACCTGCGGCTTCGAGCGCACCGGCATGCAGGTCTCGATCCAGGACGACGAGGGACGGGAGCTCGCCGCCAACCAGAGCGGCGAGATCTGCGTGATCGGGCCTGCGGTGTTCGCCGGCTATTACGACAATCCCGAAGCCAATGCGAAGGCATTTCGCAATGGTTGGTTCCGCACCGGCGATCTCGGCCACATGGACGAGGAGGGATTCGTCTACATCACGGGACGTGCCTCCGACATGTACATCTCCGGCGGCTCCAACATCTATCCGCGCGAGATCGAGGAGAAGATCCTGACGCATCCTGCGATCGGCGAGGTCGCCGTGCTCGGCGTGCCCGATGCGACCTGGGGCGAGGTCGGAATAGCTGTCTGCGTTGCGCGCGAAGGCACCGAGGCGGTCGCGGAGGCGGAGCTTGCCGCCTATCTCTCGCCAAAGGTGCCGCGCTACAAGATGCCGAAGCGGTTCTTCTTCTGGGAGGCGCTGCCGAAGTCCGGGTACGGCAAGGTGCCGAAGCGGATGGTGCGCGACGAGCTCGAGGCGCGCGGGCTGCTCGATGCGATCGCCAAATCGACGGGCGCCTGAGGCGATGCGCAGCATCGCCCAGCCCGGCGCTCCGCATCAAGAGCGCATCCAATGGATCAGCGCGCGCGGCCGCGCCTTTTCATTCGTGCTCGAGGCCGGCATTCCGTTGCTCGAAGCCGTGCGCCGCGGCTTTGCGGCGGAGGGTTTTTTCGGCGGCGTCCTGAGCGCGAAAAGCGGCGCGCTCGGGCCGTTCGCCTATGTGATGCCGGCGCTGTCGAAGGATGGCGTCAACGCCGCGTTCTACAGCGACACGTTCCGTCCCGACGGCGTGACGCGGCTCAAGCTGGCGGCGCTGACCTTCGGCGAACGGGACGGCGCGCCGTTCTTTCATTGCCATGGGCTCTGGACCGAGGCCGACGGCAAGGCAGGCGGCGGCCACATGCTGCCGGACGAGACCGTTGTGGCCGAGCCCTTCGAGGTCGAGGCGTTCGGCATCGATGGCGCGATGTTCCTGGCTGAAGCGGACAGTGAGACCAATTTCAAGCTGTTCGGTCCCGTCGCCAGCGCGCCGCGTGGGGCCAGGACCACGAGCCATGCCTTCGTGCTGCGGCTGCGGCCGAACCAGGATTTTGCCTGCGCGCTGGAGGGCTTCTGCCGCCAGCACGGCATCCTGCGTGCGCGGCTGCATGGCGGCGTCGGCTCGACCATCGGTGCCGTCCTCACCGACGGCCACAGCGTGGTGCCGTTCGCGACCGAGCTCGCGGTGACCGCGGGCGAGATCGCACCGGACGCGGATGGCCGGCTGCATGCCGAGCTCGACGTCGCACTGGTCGACTATCTCGGCGGCATCGCCGAGGGACGCCTGGTGCGCGGCGACAATCCGGTGCTGATGACGATGGAGCTGGCGCTGGAGGTGCTTGAGGAGGCGGAGCAGCCGTAGGGGCACTGCACGCTCCATCCCCATCGTCGTCCCGGCGAAGGCCGGAGCCGATATCGCGCGGCGGCCTCCGCTGTCGTCCCTGCGAAGGCAGGGACCCATAACCACAGACGTTCGTTGTCGAAGCGAGCTGTGGCTCCAGCGTTATGCACTAATGACCTTCGGTGGTTATGGGTCCCGGCTCGCGCTTCGCTTGCCCGGGATGACACCTAATTTGTTGCGCGATCTGCGAGACACACATCCACTCGCGACATGAATTGGCCGAGGTTTGCTGCCTTCGCCGCCCTCTCTTGACCAGAGGGCGCAGAGGCCGCTCACCGCCGCTTGCGGACATCGATGTTGATGTCGAGGTCGATCTCGCTGACGCAGGTCTGCTCGGTGCGGTGCGATCCGCCCTCGTGCCAAGGGCCGTTGCGCAGGCTGATGTCGCTGACGTGAGCGAGCCGCAGGCAGCGCCATTGCGGCAGCCTGCCCGAGCTCTCGCCGGCGAACTGCCAGGCCAGCACGACCTCCTCACCGCTCTTGTTGTAGCCGATGATGTGCGGGCAGAGCTCGCGCGGCCGGCCGTCATAGATGCAGACGACCTGCTGCTCGGTGAGGATCGCCTTGCGGAAGAGGGCGTAAGCTTTGCTAGGCATGGGACATCCGGCCATCTAGGATTGCTGCGGGCTCCTATCATATAAACTGGGCCACCCGCCGTTGTTTCCCCGGATCCGCGCCGATGGCCAGAGGACGACACCGCCCGATCAACATGCCCGCGCCATATCTGAGGCGCGTCTGGCTCGATCCCAAGCGCATTCCCAATCGCAACGCATATCCGTTCGCGCTGCCGCTGCTGCGCGACGATTTCGAGCTCAGCTTCGACAAGGCAATCACCATCATTGTCGGCGAGAACGGTACCGGCAAGTCGACGCTGCTCGAGGGGATCGCCGTGATGGCCGGCTATGATGACGCTGGCGGCGGCAAGGGCTACCGTGCGGTCGATCACGGCGGTGCAGTGGAGAAAATGGGCGGCTCGCTTGCCGCGGCGCTGCGCGCAAGCTGGCTGCCGAAGATCACCAATGGCTGGTTCTTCCGCGCGGAGAGCTTTTTCTCGGTCGCGCGATATCTGGACGCGGCAGCGCTGGACGTCAGAGACCTGCCGCCGAACTTCCTGTCGTATTCGCATGGCGAGGGCTTCCTGCGCTTCTTCGAAGAACGCTGCCAACGCCAGGGCATCTTCATCTTCGACGAGCCGGAATCGGCGCTGTCGCCGGCGCGCCAGATCGAATTCCTGAAGCTGCTGCGCCGCATGAACGGCACCGGCCACTGCCAGGTGATCATGGCCACGCATGCACCTGTCTTGATGGCCTATCCCGATGCGACGCTGCTGCGGCTGAGCAAATACGCGCTGGAGCCGGTGAGCCTGAGGGACACCGATCACTACCGGCTGATGCGCGAGTTCTGCGACGACCCGAAGAGGTTTGTCGAGGCGGCGATCGAGGAGTGAAACCCACCGCCCGGCTGACTTGCCTCCCGGCGAAGGCGCCGGCCGCGACTTCGCTCTGGTGCAAGAAGCCGGTCCCCGATCTAGTCTAGAACCCGGACCATAAACTGCGGCATGCGCCAGGCGGCGGATGGCCGACACATATCGGGAGAGAACGAGGATGAGGCGAACGATCGCGCGAGCTGGCGTCGTGGTGGCGGCATTGGCTGTGTTGGGGGCCGCCTGGGCGCACGGGCCGACGCGGCAGAAGGTGAGGGAATCCATCGAGATCAACGCGGCCCCGGCCAAGGTATGGGCGGTGATCAGCAATTTTCAGGACATGAGCTGGCTCCAGCCCGTCACCAAGACCACGGGCGAGAAAGGCAACGAGATCGGCGCGACGCGGACGCTGACGCTCACGGGCGGCGCAACGGTCGAGGAGGAGCTCTACAAATACGAGCCCGACATGCTCAGCTATTCGTACCGGATCACCAAGGTCGACGTGAAGGTGCTGCCGGTGACCAATTATTCCTCGACACTGACGGTATCGCCGGCGCCGGACGGCAAGGCGAAGCTGGAATGGGCCGGCGCGTTCTATCGCGGCTATCCCAACAACGATCCGCCGCCGGAGCTGAGCGACGAGGCCGCCAGGACCGCCGTGAGCGGGCTGTACAAGGCCGGGCTCGAGGCGCTCAAGAAGAAGATCGAGAGCGGAACCGGAGCATGATCCGGAAAAGTGTGAAGCGGTTTTCCGACAAGATCATGCTCAAAACAAGGAGCCAAAGCGCGATGACGGTTTGTCCCAATCTCATCGGGCTTTAGGCGTGCGCTCGATTGCGCTCGTCGCGCTGCTTGCCAGCCTCGGCGCCGCGCGCGCCGAGGAGGCGTTCGTCACCAACCAGCTCAGCGAAGACCTCACGGTGGTCGATCTCGCGACCTCGAAGCCGGTTGCGACCATTCCGATCGGCGGCAAGCCGGCCGGTGTCGCCGTCAGCGCCGACGGGCGCTTTGCCTATGTGACGAGTCCCGATGCCAAGGCGGTCACGGTGGTGGACGCGGCCGCGCGGCAAGTCGCGGGGCGGATCGAGGTCGGCGGCGGGCCGCTCGGCATTGCCGTCGCGCCCGATGGCCGCACGGTCTATGTCGCCGATTGGTATGCCGCTGCGGTGCGGGTGATCGATACCAGAGAGCGCCGTGTCGCCGCGAGTATCGCGGTCGGTGCATCGCCGTCCGGGCTGGCGGTGACGCCGGATGGGCTGCTGCTGCTGTCGGCGGATCGCGATGACGACAGCGTCTCCATCATCGACACCGCCTCACGTGAGCGGAGAGGGATCGTGAAGGTCGGCACCCGCCCGTTCGGCGTTACCATCGATGCCGACGGAAAACGCGCCTACACCGCCAATGTTGGCTCCGACGATGTCTCCGTGATCGACATTGCAGAAGCCCGCGAGATCGGCCGCGTGCCGGCCGGGATGCGGCCCTATGCGGTGGCGCTGACGCCGGGCCGCGGCTTCGTCACCGACCAATATGGCGGCACCGTCAGCGTGTTCGACCTCGCGAGCCTGAAGCCGATCAGGCGCATCACTGTCGGCGACTATCCGGAAGGGATCAACGCGACCGCCGACGGCGCGCGCATCATCGTCGCCTGCTGGGAGAGCAACACGCTGAGCGTGATCGACGCCGCCGAGCTGAAGGTGATCGGTGAGGTCAAGGTCGGCGACGGTCCGAGGGCGTTCGGGGCGTTCCTGAGGAGGACGGAGTAGGCGGAAGGTGAGTGGGGTGTCCCAAAATATCGAAAACAACCCCATGCAAAGGAGCAGGCTGCCGCCGACATTCGAAAAGCGACTTGACGCGTCGGGCAAATCAGCGATACGTTTTTATTATTCCGAAATTGTGCAAGCGTCCGCCGCCGCGCGATAGCCAATCGCTCCTCCGGCCTGTCGCCGAACCGCGCCCCATTGGCTCACCAGCGCGGCAGGCATATATTATCGGGCAATACGAGAAAACACAGGGAGGATGCCATGCATCATACCTTGGTGCCCAGTGACCGGGTCGAGCACGTCTGCGTCTTCGGGCGCGACGGCGCAAAGCTCGGGTCGATCGAGCGGCTGATGCTCGACAAGGTGAGCGGAACGGTGGCCTACGCCATCATCAGGACCGGCGGCGTGTTGAGCACCCACCACCACTATCCCGTCAAGTGGACCGCGCTGCACTTCGATCCCGTGCGGCAGGCCTTCGAAGCCGAGGTCACGCTGGAGGATTTGCGCGCCGGACCGTCTGAGTTCGACGGTGACGCATTCGACTGGGGCGACCGCTCGCAGTCGTATACGCACCCGAACTATTGGGCGGTGTAGTGCGGAGGTGAGGGGGTGTTGTTGTCGTAGCCCGCATGAGCGAAGCGATATGCGGGGACCGTCAACTTGTTCGGTCGATAGTCACGGATATCGCTTCGCTCATCCGGGCTACTTGCTCAATGTTGAGCGAAGAAACGGGTAGTTATCGCAGGAGATTTCGAGCCTATCAGGTTTAACGTGGGGCATTCATGGCTACGTTCCATCTTCAGGGGCATCGGCGCCTTTACATTCACAACACGCTGGATCAAGGCGCATTCAATGCTAAGTCAGCTATCGAAAAGAAACTCTTAGAAGGAAATCGTGACGGAATTGGTTTCGACTATATGTCGTGTGGGCTGATGCTCGCATTCACGTTCGAAGCGCAAGTAAATTTCTTTGGCAATCGCATTTTGAAACCATGGAACCATTATCAGCGTTGGAAAGGTAAGGTCGAGAGAGTCTTCGAAGTTCTGTCAATTGAATTCGACTGGTCAAAGCGGCCTTTCGTGTCACTTTGGAAGATGAAAACGTTCCGCGATACCATCGCGCACGGCAAGGCGTTCGAGCAGGATCTGAATGAGGATGTAGAGGGAGCTAGCATTGACGAGGTACGCAAGGCGTTTAACCTGAAGCAGGCTTGGGAGTCCATGATGACGCACGACGAAATCATGCAAGCCTACGACGACACGAATGAAATTTGGAAACTGATGATCGAAAAATCCGGTATCGAAATCACGGAGACGATTGATCAGGTTGATATTGTTTTCACACCGAAAGGCTAGGATCAGATGGGATGGATTGGCCCGTGGGATCAGCCGCGTGCTCGCACGGGAAGCAAACCACGTGTCGCCAATCCGCCTTATGAGCTTTAGCTGAAGGCAGGGACGCCATTCCGCCTACACGGTTAGGCAGCCTTTCCCTTCTTCTTTTGCAAGAAGGCTCGATATTCATCTGACGAGTCAAAAAATTCATCAGCGGAGGTCCGCACCTTTCCGTCCGGCGAGCGGAGTGCATATTTCACTAGGCGACCATCATCGGCAGTAATCGGATCAAGCCCGGCGCCACCTGAATGCACGGCGAACGCGACCACAGGTCTCCAGTCGAGCGTCACTGGAACATCGTCGTCAAAGTCCGGCTCGTACTCGCGGTTCGCCTCAAAGCCGGCGGGTGCGGGCACGATTGTTTCCGTAAGAGATTCGATTTCGCTATCGAGAACGAAGCCCTCACGTTTTGAGCCGTCATGCATTACTAGTGTCGCATTGTGCTCTGCGGCGGGCTTCGACCGCAAATGAATTTCAGCGACGTACTGAGAGTTTACGAAGAGACTGCCAAGTCGAATAAACATGTTTCAGACTCCCCCGGTCAGCTCAGAAATACTAAATCCAAAGCATGGTTGGCAAGTCTACTCCGCCGCCTCGCTCGCCGAGCTCTTCCTTGGCTTGCTGTTCGCCTTCTTCAGCACCGGCTCCAGGAATTTGCCCGTATAGCTCCGCGGCGCTTTTGCGATGTCCTCCGGCGGACCCCAGGCGACGATCTCGCCGCCGCCGTCGCCGCCTTCGGGGCCGAGGTCGATGACCCAGTCGGCGGTCTTGATGACTTCGAGATTGTGCTCGATGACGACGACCGTGTTGCCCTGCGCGACCAGCTCGTGCAGCACCTCCAGCAGCTTCTTGACGTCGTGGAAATGAAGACCGGTGGTGGGCTCGTCGAGGATGTAGAGCGTGCGGCCGGTGGCGCGCTTGGACAGCTCCTTCGCCAGCTTGACGCGCTGGGCTTCGCCGCCCGACAGCGTCGTCGCCTGCTGGCCGACATGGATGTAGTCGAGGCCGACGCGGTGCAGGGTCTGGAAGGTCTCGCGGACGCGCGGCACCGCCTTGAAGAACTCGGCGGCCTCCTCGACGGTCATGTCGAGCACGTCGGCGATGCTCTTGCCCTTGAACAGGACTTCGAGCGTCTCGCGGTTGTAGCGCTTGCCCTTGCAGACGTCGCAGGTGACGTAGACGTCGGGCAGGAAGTGCATCTCGATCTTGATGACGCCGTCGCCCTGGCACGCCTCGCAGCGGCCGCCCTTGACGTTGAACGAGAAGCGGCCGGGCTCGTAGCCGCGCGCCTTGGACTCGGGCAGGCCGGCGAACCATTCGCGGATCGGCGTGAAGGCGCCGGTATAGGTCGCCGGATTCGAGCGCGGGGTACGGCCGATCGGCGACTGGTCGATGTCGATGATCTTGTCGATGTGCTCGAGGCCCTCGATGCGGTCGTGCGGGGCGGCGCCCTCGCTGGCATTGTTCAGCTTGCGGGCGATGGCGCGGTACAGCGTGTCGATCAGCAGCGTCGACTTGCCGCCGCCGGACACGCCGGTGACGCAGGTGAACAGGCCGAGCGGGATCTCCGCGGTGACGTTCTTGAGGTTATTGCCGCGCGCGTTGACCACCTTGATGGTGCGGCGATGGTTGGGCGGCCGCCGCTCCGGCACCTCGACCTCGAGCTCGCCGGTCAGATACTTGCCGGTCAGCGATTTCGGGTTGCGCATGATCTCGGCGGGCGTGCCTTCGGCGACGATGTGGCCGCCATGCATGCCGGCGCCGGGGCCGATGTCGAGGACGTAGTCGGCGAGGCGGATGGCGTCCTCGTCATGCTCGACCACGACCACGGTGTTGCCGAGGTCGCGCAGCCGCTTCAGCGTGTCGAGCAGGCGGGCGTTGTCGCGCTGGTGCAGACCGATCGAGGGCTCGTCGAGCACGTAGAGCACGCCCGTCAGGCCCGAGCCGATCTGCGAGGCCAGGCGGATGCGCTGGCTCTCGCCGCCGGACAGCGTGCCGGAGGAGCGGGACAGCGTGAGATAGTTGAGGCCGACGTCGAGCAGGAAGGTCAGGCGCTCGCGGATCTCTTTCAGAATGCGGCCGGCGATCTCGTTCTGCTGGGCGTTGAGCGCGCCGGGCACGGTCTCGAACCACTCGCCAGCCTTCTTGACCGACAGCTCCGAGATCTCGCCGATATGCTTGCCGCCGACCTTGACGCAGAGCGCCTCGGGCTTGAGCCGAAAACCCTTGCAGCCCTCGCAGGGGACGTCGTGGAAATATTTCGCCAGCTCCTCGCGCGCCCACTCGCTCTCGGTCTCGCGATAGCGGCGGTTGATGTTGGTGATGACGCCCTCGAACGGCTTCTTGGTGTCGTAGGAGCGGACCCCGTCCTCGTAGGAGAACTTGATCTCGTCGTCGCCGGAGCCGTAGAGGATCGCGTCTCGCCTTCTTCGGCAGGTCCTTCCACTTGGTGTCGAGCGTGAACTTGTAGTGCTTGCCGAGCGCGGTCAGCGTCTGCACGTAATAGGGCGATGACGACTTGGCCCAGGGGGCGATCGCGCCCTTGCGCAGCGTCAGGTCCTTTTCGGGGATGACGAGGTCCTCGTCGACATGCTGCTCGACGCCGAGGCCGCCGCAGGCCGGGCAGGCACCATAGGGATTGTTGAACGAGAACAGGCGCGGCTCGATCTCCGGGATGGTGAAGCCGGAGACCGGGCAGGCGAACTTTTCCGAGAACAGGATGCGTTCGGGACCGCTCTTGTCGTGGATCTTCGCGGTCTTCTTTTTCTCTTTCTCTTCGGCAGGCGCGGACGCCGGCGCGTCGGCGAACTCGACCACGGCGAGGCCCTCGGCGAGCTTCAGCGCGGTCTCGAAGCTTTCTGCGAGGCGCTGGCCGATGTCGGCGCGTACGACGATGCGGTCGACGACGACGTCGATGTCGTGCGGGAATTTCTTGTCCAGCGTCGGCGCCTCGCTGAGCTCATGGAAGGTGCCGTCGATCTTGACGCGCTGGAAGCCCTTCTTGAGCCATTCGGCAAGCTCCTTCCTGTACTCGCCCTTGCGGCCGCGCACGACCGGCGCGAGCAGATAGAGGCGGGTGCCTTCGGGCAGCGCCAGCACGCGGTCGACCATCTGCGAGACGGTCTGGCTCTCGATCGGCAGGCCCGTGGCCGGCGAATAGGGCACGCCGACGCGGGCCCAGAGCAGGCGCATGTAGTCGTAGATCTCGGTCACCGTGCCCACCGTGGAGCGTGGGTTCTTCGACGTCGTCTTCTGCTCGATCGAGATCGCCGGCGACAGGCCGTCGATCTGGTCGACGTCGGGCTTCTGCATCATCTCGAGGAACTGGCGCGCATAGGCCGACAGCGATTCGACGTAGCGACGCTGGCCCTCGGCGTAGATGGTGTCGAAGGCGAGCGAGGATTTGCCGGAACCGGAGAGGCCGGTGAACACCACCAGCTTGTCGCGGGGGATCTCGACGTCGATATTCTTGAGGTTGTGCTCGCGCGCGCCACGGATCGTAATTGCGCGCAGGCTGGAGCCCGCGTTCTGTTGTTGGCGCTTCGCCTTGATCACTTCATCCATTGCGACAGTTCCGGGCGCATGCTTGGGCGCCTTTTGGGCGCGCATCGCCGGTGCTGCCGGGACCTTGCGCCGATGGGGGTGTGAAGACTGGAACGTAGGAAGAACGGCCGACAATTTCCAGTGCTGAATAGCGTCCATCAACGGATAGTTTGCCTGATGGCAGCAGCAGTCAGCAGCGCCGGTTCCCTGACGCAAAAAAGGCCGGCGCGAGGCCGGCCTTTCGGTGCGATCTGACCGCCGACGGCGGTCAGCAATTCGCTCAATACTTGTCTTAGTACTTGGCGACGATCGGGCCGCCGAAGTGATAGTTCACGCCGAACTGGGCGCTGTGCAGCTCGAGCGTACCGGACGGCACGCCGAAATAGGTCTCGCTACCGAGGCTGCGATAGAGGTACTCGCCCTTGACCGACCACTGCGGCGCGAAGAATGCTTCGACGCCAGCGCCGACGGTCCAGCCGGAGTGGAACTTGCTGTCCGAGATGGTCAAGCCGCCCGCGGTGCCGCTGATCTTGTTGTCGATCCAGGCGTAACCACCGGTGCCGTAGAACAGGACGTTGTTGACGGCCCAGCCGATGCGGCCGCGCACGGTGCCGAGCGAGTCGATCTTGCTGCGGGCGGTGACGCCGAGCGTCGAGACCGATGCGTCGATGTCAGCGCCTGCAGCGTCGACCTCGAGGCCGTACACGATGTTGCCGGCCTGCCAGTTGTAGCCGATGGTGCCGCCGCCGAAGCCGCCTTCCATGCTCGGGGTGCCGGAGTTCTCGCTGGCGTAGCCGCCGAAGCCGCCGACGTAGAAGCCGGTCCAGTTGTAGATCGCCGCCGGCGGCGGAGCCTTCACGTAAGGCGCGCGTGCCGCCATGTCGGCAGCCATCGCCGGTGCAAAAGCGCTCAGTGCAAACATGCCGGCCGAGGCCAGCAAAACATTCCTGATTTTCAAAGTCCGAGTCCCGTTTTTCTTGCTCATTTTCTTGTTGTCCCTTCAAAGATTTTGAAGAGAGCGTCACAGCAGTGTCGCGTGACGTGCTGGTGCTTCTACAGAGAAATGCCGGAACGTGTGTATCCACGAAACCACAACGCACCGAAAACGGCCCCGGTGAGGTGCGCGTGTACACGCAACGAAAAAGCCGGCGCACAAACCAGCACAAACAAAAAGGCCGGCGCGAGGCCGGCCCTTCGTCTGGATCAAATCGGCCTGGCGCGATCAGTAGCGCGCGACGACCGGGCCACCCCACTTGTAGTTCACGCGGACGGTGACGAGGTCGACGTCCTGGCGATCGCGGATGGTGCTGTTCAGCGTGCCGTTGGGGGCGATCAGGTTGTAGGTCTTGTCCTGCATGAACAGGTGGTCGTATTCGATGCCTGCGGTCCAGTTCGGCGCGAAGCCGACTTCGATGCCGGCGCCGACGGTGCCGCCCCAGCGGGTGTCGCTGGCGCTGCCGACCAGCACGCCGGTCGGGGTGAAGTAGGTGTTGAAGCGGTTGTCGGTCAGCGCCGCGCCGCCCTTGGCGTAGAGCAGCACGTTGTTGATGGCGTAACCGATCTGGCCGGTGAACAGGCCGAATGCGTCGATCTTGGACTGGTTGGTGAACAGGCCCGGGAAGATCGCGCTGCCGTTGCTGCCCTTCAGGTCAGCCCAGTCGCCCTGCGCTTCAAGGCCGAACACCCAGGTGCCGGCCTGCCAGCGATAGCCGATCTGGCCACCGGCGACGCCGCCGGTTGCGTCATGGCAACCGTCCGAGGCGAGGAAGATGCCGGCCGGGAGCTGGTCCCAGCAATTGTGGCTCGAGCCCCAGCCGCCGTTGGCGCCGATGTAGAAACCGGTCCAGTCATAGATCGGTGCAACCACCGGCGGCGGCGCCTTGGCGTAGGGGCGCGCAGCGAGGTCGGCGGCCGCTGCAGGCGCAGCAAACGCAATCAGAGCAACCGTACCCAGCAAAAACTTCTTCATTATCAGTCCCCCAACTCCTCGATCGGCTTCCAAACGGTCCCGAAGCACGATCCCAGACGCGAGCGCCCGCGCCACGGTTGGAGCTATACGCTGATTCAACCGGAAACGCAGTCTCCCAAATGCAACACTCGCGGAGGAAGTGCCGATAAGGCAAGATACTGATTTCTTTATTGTTTTTCTAAATTTTGTTGCCGGGCGTCGGCCGGTGCCGAGATCGACTGCCGCTCCGACGGCACTGGCCACTTCTACGGTTGGTTGTGGCGAACAAAACTGGAACGGCGCCGGATCCGATGCTATATCTCGAATATCGTGGATAACCGGCGCGACGGCAAAGGCGGCGAGCCGGCACCGGCGTATAGGGTCATCCACGACGCCTGCGATGTAAGTGGCGAAGGTTGAGAGTGGCGACCGATGTCCGGACGCCCGGTTTTTGAGTGGAGATGATGCGATGGCAGGAAGCGTGAACAAGGTGATCCTGGTGGGCAACCTCGGCAAGGATCCGGAAATCCGGCGGACGCAGGACGGCCGTCCGATCGCAAACCTTTCCATCGCTACCTCGGAGACATGGCGTGACAAGGCGACCGGCGAGCGCAAGGAGAAGACTGAGTGGCATCGCGTGGTGATCTTCAATGAAGGGCTCTGCAAGGTCGCCGAGCAATACCTGAAGAAGGGCGCCAAGGTTTACATCGAGGGCGCGCTGCAGACCCGCAAATGGACCGACCAGAGCGGCGTCGAGAAGTATTCGACCGAGGTCGTGCTCCAGGGCTTCAACTCCAACCTCACCATGCTCGACGGGCGTGGCGGTGGAGGCAGCAGCTTCTCCGATGATGGCGGCAGCGATTTCGGCTCGGCCGGACCGGTCAGTTCGGCACCGCGCCGTCCCGTCGCCGCCGGCGGCGGCCGCAACAGCGACATGGACGACGATATCCCGTTCTGAGCAGCGGTCGCGCTTCCGTCAATTCCGTCAGGCGCCGTTCCGTGAAGATCATTCTCCGGAGCGGCGTCCTGATTGCGGGTAGGGCTGTCTTCGTGTGGGTTATGAGGATAACCTTGCACTCGGCTGATCTCATTTGAGCATTGACAGGGAACCGTTGCGGTTCCACGGGACTTTGACACATCTCGATGTGAATGATATTTACATTGGTCTGCGGCGAGTGGAATGCCGCGAGCTTCACTCGAGGGCCGCCACCATGAGCCTCGCGCCATTGCTCGACGCCGCGCCTGCGATCCCGCTCCACGCCTTTGCCGCGATGGCCGCCTTCGTGCTCGGCTCCATCCAGCTCGCCGCCCCCAAGGGCACGATGCCGCACCGGACCCTCGGCTGGATCTGGGTGATCCTGATGCTGGTGGTCGCCGGAAGCTCGTTCTGGATCCATCAGATCCAGCTGGTCGGTCCCTGGAGCCCGATCCACCTGCTGTCGATCTTCTCGCTCGCCATGTTGGCGCTCGGCGTGACGGCCGCACGGAGCCACAATGTCCGCCGCCACAGGTTCACGATGATCGGCATCTTCTTCGGCGCACTGCTCGTCGCGGGGCTGTTCACCTTCATGCCCGGGCGGATCATGCACGCGGTGGTTTTCGGCCACTGACGGGAGAGGCGAGTAGCGAATGGCGGATAGCGAATAGGGGATTTTTCCATGGGCTATTCGCCCTTCGCCACGCGCTTCGCGACCAAGCAGCCGGAACCTCGGCGCTCCACCCGTAAGTGCATGAAAAAACGAACGGAAAAACGGCTTGCCGGAGCCGCGCAAGGGTGGTTATCAGGCCCCTGATGGGCTATATGATTCCCCAGTAGAACCGACCGGATTTCCCCATTGTCCGATAACGACGACCACAAGCCCGGCGAGCCGCCGGGACCCTCGGACATTCGCCCCGTTTCCATCTACGAGGAGATGAAGAAGTCCTATCTCGATTACGCCATGAGCGTGATCGTGGCCCGTGCGCTGCCCGATGCGCGCGACGGGTTGAAGCCGGTGCACCGCCGCATCCTCTATTCGATGCATGAGCAGGGACATACGCCGGACAAGAAATACGTGAAATCCGCGCGCGTCGTCGGTGATGTGATCGGTAAATATCACCCGCATGGCGACCAGTCGATTTACGACGCGATGGTCCGCATGGCGCAGGATTTCTCCCTGCGCGTGCCGCTGATCGACGGCCAGGGCAATTTCGGTTCGGTCGACGGCGATCCGCCGGCCGCCTATCGATATACGGAAGCGCGGCTGACCCGGGCGGCGCTTGCCGTTCTGGCCGACATCGACATGGAAACTGTCGATTTCCAGCCGAACTACGACAATTCGGAGAAGGAGCCGTCGGTTCTGCCGGCCCGGTTCCCGAACCTCTTGGTCAATGGCGCCGGCGGCATCGCCGTCGGCATGGCGACCAACATCCCGCCGCATAATCTCGGCGAGGTGGTCGATGCCTGCGTGGCGCTGATCGACAATCCGTCGCTGACCATCGACGAGCTCATCAACATCATCCCGGGCCCGGATTTCCCGACCGGCGGTATCATCCTCGGACGTCAGGGTATCCGCAGCGCCTATCATCTCGGCCGCGGTTCGATCGTGATGCGCGGCAAGGTCGCCTTCGAGACGATCCGGAAGGAACGCGAAGCGATCGTCATCACCGAGATCCCGTATCAGGTGAACAAGGCGACCATGGTCGAGCGCATCGCCGAGCTCTACAAGGAGAAGAAGATCGAGGGCATCTCCGATCTTCGCGACGAGTCCGATCGCGACGGCTACCGCGTCGTCGTCGAGCTCAAGCGCGATGCCATGCCCGACGTGGTGCTGAACCAGCTCTACAAGTTCACGCCGTTGCAGACGAATTTCCCGGCCAACATGCTGGCGCTGGATTCCGGCCGTCCGCAGACGATGAATTTGAAGGACCTGCTCACCATCTTCGTCGCGTTCCGCGAGCAGGTGGTGACCCGGCGGACCAAGTTCCTGCTCGGCAAGGCGCGCGACCGCGCCCACATCCTGGTCGGCCTCGCCATCGCGGTCGCCAATATCGACGAGATCATTCGCGTGATCCGCACCTCGCCGACGCCGGCGGCTGCGCGCGAAACGCTGATGACGCGCGACTGGCCCGCCCGCGACGTCGAGGACATCATCACGCTGATCGACGATCCCCGGCACCGGATCAATACGGACGGCACGATTCGCCTGTCGATGGAGCAGGCCAGGGCCATCCTGGAGCTTCGCCTACAGCGCTTGACCGCGTTGGGGCGCGACGAGATTTCCGAAGAGCTCGACAAGCTCGCGGGCGAGATCGGCGAGTATCTCGAGATCCTGCGCTCGCGCGCGCGCATCCTCGACATCATCAAGACCGAACTCGCCGAGGTGAAGGCTGAGTTCGCCACGCCACGCCGCACCGTGATCATGGAGCAGGAAGGCGAGGTCGAGGACGAGGACCTGATCCAGCGCGAGGACATGGTCGTCACCGTCTCCCACGCCGGCTACGTCAAGCGCGTGCCGCTGTCGGCCTACCGCGCCCAGCGCCGCGGCGGCAAGGGTCGCTCCGGCATGCAGACCCGCGACGAGGATTTCGTCAGCCGCCTGTTCGTCGCCTCCACGCACACGCCGGTGCTGTTCTTCTCCTCGCGCGGCCAGGTCTACAAGGAAAAGGTCTGGCGGCTGCCGATGGCCGCGCCGAACGCGCGCGGCAAGGCGATGATCAACATCCTGCCGCTGGAGCAGGGCGAGCGCATCACCACCATCATGCCGCTGCCGGAGGATGAGTCGACCTGGGGCAATCTCGACGTGATGTTCGCCACCACCGGCGGCAACGTCCGCCGCAACAAGCTGTCCGACTTCGTCGACGTCCGCCGCTCCGGCATCATCGCGATGAAGCTCGACGACAACGAGGCGATCGTCGACGTGCAGATCTGCACCGAGCGCGACGACGTGCTCCTGACGGCTGCGGGCGGCCAGTGCATCCGCTTCCCCGTCACCGACGTGCGCGTGTTCACCGGACGGACCTCGATGGGCGTGCGTGGCATCGCGCTTGCCGAGGGCGACAAGGTGATCTCGCTGGCGATCCTGCGCCATGTCGAGACCACGTCCGACGAGCGCTCGGCGTACCTGAAGATGCGCCGAGCGGTGGCCGGCGAAGCCACGACCGAGGAGCCGGTCGAGGCCGAGGGCGAGGAGACCGCGAATGCGATCCAGCTGTCGCAGGAGCGTTATGCCGAGATGTCGGCGCAGGAGCAGGTCGTGCTGACCGTCTCCGTCAACGGCTACGGCAAGCGGACCTCGTCCTACGAGTACCGCACCACGGGCCGGGGCGGCAAAGGCATCGTCGCCATGAGCGTCAACAACCGCAACGGCAATCTGGTGGCTTCCTTCCCGGTGGAGGATGCCGACCAGATCATGCTGGTCACCGACAAGGGCCAGCTGATCCGCTGCCCGGTCGAAGGCATCCGCATCGCCGGCCGCTCGACCCAGGGCGTGATCGTGTTCGACACCGCCGAGGACGAGCATGTGGTGTCGGTCGAGCACATCACGGAAGAGGCAAACGGCGAGAACGGCAACGGCGGCTAGCGCCGCCGTTTCCGAGAACCCCCAGCCCGAATGCCGCCAACGGACGCGCAACATGCGCGCCCGTTGACAGGCTCCGGGAATCCGGCGGCCTGCCTCACGCCCCTAGCCCAAGGGCAACGCCCTATGCTTTGATGGGGTCCGGCGGATCTACCGATCTCGGGAGGCCGTTTTGACCGATCATCGCGTTGAACGGCGGCTTGCAGCGATCCTCGCGGCTGACGTGGCCGGATATAGTCGGCTGACCGGCCTGGACGAGGAAGGGACACACGTCCGGCTCAGGGAGCGTCTGCGTGGACTCGCTGATCCCAAGATCAGCGAACACCGTGGCAAGGTCGTCAAGCACACGGGCGACGGCGTGCTCGCCGAGTTCGGCAGTGTCGTGGATGCGGTGCGTTGCGCGATTGAGGTCCAGCGCGGAATGGCCGAGCAAAATGCCACGGTGCCGCAACTCAAGCGGATCGAATTCCGCATTGGTATCCACGTCGGCGACATCATCGTCGATGAAAACGATATCTTTGGAGACGGCGTCAATATCGCCGCCCGCCTTGAAGGGATCGCGGAGCCCGGCGGAATCTGCATCTCGGACGATGCGCAACGTCAAATCCGCGGCAAGGTCGATGCCGTGTTCGAGGACATGGGCTCGCAGAACCTGAAGAACATTGCTGAGCCGATGCGCGCGTGGCGATTGAGGGTAAATGCGGGCCATCCCGCGGGCGCGCCGATCGAGCCGCCGGTCGACAGCGCGCAAGCTCTGGCGCTCCCCGACAAGCCGTCGATCGCCGTGCTGCCGTTCGAGAATATGAGCGGCGACCCCGAGCAGGAATACTTCGCGGACGGAATGGTCGAGGAGATCATCACCGCGCTGTCGCGCTTCAAATGGCTGTTCGTGATCGCCCGAAATTCGAGTTTTACCTTCAAGGGCCGGGCGGTCGATATCAAGGAGGTCGGCCGCAGGCTTGGCGTCCGCTATGTCCTTGAGGGGTCTGTGCGCAAGGCCGCGGGGAAGGTTCGCATCACCGGGCAGTTGATCGATGCGGTGACCGGAACGCACATCTGGGCAGACAGGTTCGAGCGCGACCTGACGGATATATTCGCCCTCCAGGACGAGGTGACCGTCGCCGTCGTTTCGGCCATTCAACCAAAATTGCTGCAGATCGAAATCGGCCTGTCGGCACGGCGACCGGAGAACCTCACCGCCTATGATTTCTATCTCCGCGCCATGCAGCAGCATTACCTGATGACCGCCGACGGGTTGGCCGAGGCGATCAGGCTGGCGCATCGTGCTTTGGAGCTTGACCCCCGGTTCGGCTTTGTCGCCGCTCTGGCAGGTCTCGCGCACATGCAGAACATCCTTTGGGGGCATGCCGTCGATCCTCAATTTGACCGCAAGGAAGCGGTTCGGCTGCTTCGCCTGGCATTGAGCATCGACGATGGGGATGCGGAAACATTAGCCTGGGTTTCCCTCACCTCGGCGTACATGGTCGGCGATTGTGAGAGTGAGATCGAATTGGCCGACCGGGCGGTCGCTCTCAATCCGAATTCATATCGCGCATGGACAGCCAGAGGCAGTGTCTATCGAGTTGCCGGGCTTCCGGATGAAGCGGTCCGGAGTTTTGAACGCGCCATCCGCCTGAGCCCGTTAGACCCGCGGCTACCCATCACGTTTGTTGGGATGGGGATGGCCTTCATCGAGCTTCGCCGCTTTGACGAGGCCATTGCCGCAGCGAACAAATGCCGGCGCCAGAATGCCTCCTATTCGCTGGCTTACCGTTGTCTCGCGTCCGCGTTCGCCCATCTCGGACGCGACGCGGAGGCGCGTGAGGCGGCGGCGCTCCTGCTTCAGCTCGATCCCGCCTTTACAATATCCGCAATGATCGCCAGGGGCGGGTACCCAAACGCGCAGCTGTTGATCGAGGGGCTTCAGAAGGCGGGATTGCCCGAATGAATTGTGCCTGCGGGCGCCGACGAGGTGGCCAGCGAACCAAATCCGGTGGCTTGCGGTGCGGTTTCCATTGTCCCGGATTGCGCTTCGCTTCATCCGGGCTACGCAGGCGACGAGATTAAATCTCGATCTCCGTCCCGAACTCCACGACCTGTCCGGTCGGCACGCCGAAGAACGCCGCCGACCGTTCGGCGTTGCGCTGCAGGAACGCGAATAGCGATTCCCGCCACACCCACATGCCCGGAATGTCTTCCCGCGGAATGATGGTCTCGCGACCGATGTAGTAGGTCACATCGGTCAGACGCAGACCGGGCAATTTGCCCTGACGGCAGGCGAGTTTCAGCCCTTCGTACACGGTCGGATATTGCATGAAGCCGTAACGCAGGATGACCCGGATGATGCCCGGGGTGACGTCGTGAACCACAACGCGATCCTCGTCCGAGATGCGCGGGGATTCCTCGATCTGGACGGTGACCAGCAGCACGCGCTGGTGCAGCACGTGGTTGTGCTTGACGAACTGGGTCAAGGCGAGCGGCACGCCGTTGGGGGCGGAGGCGAGGAATATGGCGGTGCCCGGCAGCCTGCTGTGGCACTTGTTGACCGCGGTCTCGATCAGATCTTCTTCCGGCTGACGCAGCTTGCTGCGCGCCGTCTCGACCAGTTTCACGCCGCCGCGCCAAGTCAGCATCAGGAACGCAACGGCCGCCGCAAGCAGCAGCGGGAACCAGCCGCCTTCGAACAGCTTGGTCGAGTTCGCCGCAAAGAAGATCGCGTCGATGACGAAGAAAAAGCCGTTCACGGCGATCACGATGATCGGCGAATAGCCCCACTGGATCGCGACCAGCGCTGCAAGCAGCGTGGTGATCGCCATCAACAGCGACACTGCGATGCCGTAGGCGCCAGCGAGCGCGTCGGAGCTGCCGAAGGCGAGCACCGCGCCGAGTGTGCCGGCGGCGAGCATCCAGTTCACCAGCGGCACGTAGATCTGCCCGATCGCATCGCTCGTGGTGTGCTCGATGTGCATGCGCGGCAGGAAGCCGAGCTGGATCGATTGCTGGGTCAGCGAGAACACACCCGAGATGATGGCCTGCGAAGCAATCACGGTGGCGATGGTCGCGAGCAGCACGAGCGGGTAATGCGACCAGTCCGGCGAGAGCTGGAAGAACGGGTTTTCGATCGCGGTCGGGTCGGTGATCAACAGCGCGGCCTGGCCGAAATAGTTCAGCACCAAGGCGGGCAGGCAGACAGCGAACCAGGCGAGCCGGATCGGAAAGCGGCCGAAATGCCCCATGTCGGCATACATCGCCTCACCGCCGGTCACCGCGAGGAAGGCGGCGCCAAGGATGGCGAAGCTGACGTGAAAATCCTGATGGATCAGGAAATCGAATGCATAGAGCGGGCTCAGCGCAACCAGCACGCCGGGCGCCTTGACGATGCCGTGAATGCCGAGGGCTGCCAGCACGGCGAACCAGAACAGCATCACCGGGCCGAAGATCCTCCCGATGAAGCCGGTGCCCTGCTTCTGCATCATGAACAGGCCGATCAGGATCACGACGGTGATCGGCACCACCGCAGGGGTCAGCGAGGGCGCGTCGACCTTGAGGCCCTCGATTGCCGACAGCACCGAAATGGCCGGCGTGATGGCGCCGTCGCCGTAGAGCAGGGCGGCGCCGATCAGGCCGACCACCAGAAGATGGGCGCGCCAGGTGCCGGGCGCCGCGTTGCGCGCCGAGAGCAGCGCCAAGAGCGCGACGATGCCGCCTTCGCCGCGGTTGTCCGCGCGCAGGATCAGCATCGCGTATTTGATCGAGATGATGAGGATCAGCGCCCACAGGATCAGCGAGACCACGCCGAGCACCGCGCTCTCGGTGAGGGGACCGCCATGGGTGGCGGCCTTGGCGGCTTCCTTCAGAGCGTAGAGCGGGCTGGTGCCGATATCGCCATAGACGACGCCGATGGCACCGAGCGTGACGGCAACCGGGATCGGACTGGACGGGGGGTGGCCAGAAGAAACGATGGCGGGCGTACTCGTCACGGCAATCCCCCGATGGCTGCGCCCGCCGGATCATCCGGCCGGGCGCCTTAGACGATAGTCTGCGACGGGACGTCGCAAATTACCATTGGGTTTTGTGTGACGGCCTGACCTTACGCCAGGCTGACGAGGGAGTTCGATTGAATGCGGGCTACGGGGTACGGTCGGCGGTAACCAGGCGGGCTTCGCGAACCGCCGTCTTGGTGCCGGCGGTGCGCAGGCAGGAGGCCTCGAAGTTCGGCCAGGCCTGCTGCGAGCAGTCCTTTCCGACGCTGCGGATGTCGAGCCGGTCGCTCTTGGCCAGCGGCTGCGGCGTGGAGGCTTCGACCTGCGGCGCAAAGCCCGGCAGCACGGTGAGCGCAGCGGCAATGAACGCGGCAACAGCGATGGCGGAAAGTGCCTTGATCATGACGGTCCCCAGTTGATCGGGCCGCCCAGGCCCGTCGTTTCGTTGTCCAATGTCTACCGGCCGCAAGTTTCCTGGTGTCTTCGCCGCCCCGCGAAATGGTTTCGTCGCGGACCGCTTCTGTTTCGTCCGCCAACGGCCGACGAAACATTCACCCTCGTAGACGCTGGCATCCCAGGACTCGTTCACTGGACGACTGGAAATTTGTTTCGAGCGGGCGATGGAACCCGGGCGGCTTGCCGGGGAGAGCCGGGCGGGTTAGGAGGGACCATGTCCCGTATCGCGATCTATCCCGGCTCCTTCGATCCCGTCACCAACGGCCATCTGGACGTGGTGAAACAGGCCGTCTTCCTCTGCGACCGCCTGATCGTCGCCATTGGCGTCCATCCCGGCAAGAAGCCGCTGTTTTCCATCGAGGAACGGCTGGCCATGGTCCATGAGGTGTTCGACCCCATCGCCCAGCAGGCGGGCTGCGCCTTCGAAAGCGCAACCTATGACAATCTCACGGTCGCAGCGGCGCGCGCGGCCAAGGCCACGCTGATGATCCGGGGCCTGCGCGACGGCACCGACCTCGACTACGAGATGCAGCTCGCCGGCATGAACGAGGCGATGGCGCCCGAGGTGCATACGGTCTTCCTGCCGGCCTCTCCCATGGTCCGCCCGATCACCGCCACTTTGGTGCGCCAGATCGCCCAGATGGGCGGCGACTTCTCTGCATTCGTGCCGTCATCGGTCGCAGCTAGCCTGAAGGCCAAGTTCGCCGGCTGATCCCGGCGGCCTGCCACACCTCAACGTTAAAGCTCCGGAGTTGCCATGATCCGCATTCTTGCATTCGTTGCCGCGCTGCTCTGCGTCGTGCCCGCGGTCGCGCAGCCGCTGCCGGCGAACCTCGACAAGGCCAACGCCATCGTCATCGACAGCACCAAGGGTCGCATCGTCATCAAGCTCAGGACCGACATCGCGCCGCAGCATGCCGAGCGCATCAAGCAGCTCGCGCGGGAGGGCTTCTACAACAACGTGCCGTTTCATCGCGTGATGGACGGCTTCATGGCGCAGACGGGCGACGGCCAGAATTTCAACGGCACCGGCGGCTCGAAATACCCGAACCTGAAGCAGGAATTCTCCAAGGTGCATTTCGCCCGCGGCATCGTCGGCATGGCCCGCCGCGGCGACAGCGTCGACAGCGCCAACTCCCAGTTCTTCATCATGTTCGCCGATGGCGGCAGCCTCGATGGCCAGTACACGGTGATCGGCGAGGTCGTGCAGGGCATGGACGTCGTCGACAAGCTGAAAAAGGCGCCCCCGGGCTCGCCAGGCGGCGCGGTGACCGATCCCGACAAGATGGTGAAGGTTCAGGTCGCCTCCGACATCAAGTGATCCGCATGGCGGCGCGCTGCAAACCACTCGCCTGGTTCGCCGCGCCGCTGGTTTGCCTGACGCTGGCCGTACCGGTGCAGGCCGAGCCGGAGCAACTCAATACGATCAAGGACGTTGTTCTTGCCATCCACCGCTGCTGGCGGCCGCCGCCGGCGGAGAAGGCCGGCCCGATCGACATCACCGTCATTGTCAGCTTCAACCGCGAGGGCGCAATCCTCGGACATCCCAGGATCAGCTATGAATCGCAGGAGGCGACCGACAACGACCGGATTGCGTACCGGATCGCGGTGATGGAGGCGTTGCAACGCTGCACGCCGATGCCATTTACCGAGAGCCTGGGCGGCGCGGTCGCCGGCCGTCCATTCGCAATCCCGTTCAGGAATAAGCAGTATCCACCCCGAAGCCAGGAGAAGCGAGCATGGCTGCCACCGAAAACACCCTGATCCTCGAGACCACGCAGGGCCCCGTCACCATCGAGATGCGGCCCGACCTTGCGCCGAACCACGTCGCACGCATCAAGGAGCTCGTGCGCGAGGGCTTCTACGACGGCATCGTGTTCCACCGCGTGATCGAGGGCTTCATGGCGCAGACGGGCTGTCCGCACGGCACCGGCACCGGCGGCTCCGGCAAGAAGCTGAAGGCAGAGTTCAACAAGGAGCCGCATGTGCGCGGCACCACCTCGATGGCCCGCGCCGCCAACCCCGATTCCGGCGACAGCCAGTTCTTCATCTGCTTCGACGATGCCCGCTTCCTCGACAACCAGTACACGGTCTGGGGCAAGGTCACCGAGGGCATGGAGAACGTCGACAAGATCAAGCGCGGCGAGCCCGTGATGAATCCGGACAAGATCGTCAAGGCGCGGATGGCCGTCGACGCGACGTAAGTCAAACACTCCGTCATTCCGGGGCACGCGAAGCGTGAACCCCAATGCGCAATTGCGCATTGTGGAATCTCGAGGTTCCGGGTTCGATGCTGTCGCATCGCCCCGGAACGACGTTGCTGAGTAAGATGCGCACCGACCTCTTCGACTTCGAACTACCCCCGGAAAGCATCGCGCTTCGCCCCGCGAGCCCGCGCGATGCCGCGCGGATGCTGGTGGTGCATCCGGAAGGCGTGCTGCGCGACGCCTCGATCGCCGACCTGCCGCAATGGCTGAAGCCGGGCGACCAGCTCGTCGTCAACGACACCAAGGTGATCGCGGCGCAATTGAAGGGCCGCCGCATCGGCCGCGAGACCGAGCCGAAGATCGAGGCGACCCTGATCAAGCGGCTCGACGGCTCGCGCTGGCAGGCGCTGGTGAAGCCGGCGAAGAAGCTCACGGCCGGCGACCGCATCCGTTTCGGCAACGAGGGCAAGGTGTGCTTGCTCGGCCATCTCGATGCCGAGGTCGAGGCCAAGGGCGGCGAGGGCGAGGTGACGCTGTCGTTCTCGTTCCATGGTCCAGCGCTCGACCAGGCGATCGCCGATCTCGGCAGCCCGCCGCTGCCGCCCTACATCGCCTCCAAGCGCACGCCTGACGACCAGGATCTCGCCGACTACCAGACCATGTTCGCGGCCAACGAAGGCGCGGTGGCGGCGCCGACCGCGGGTCTGCATTTCACGCCGGCACTGGAGGCCGCGCTGAGGAGCCGCGGCGTCGAGTTGCACCGTCTCACGCTGCATGTGGGGGCAGGGACGTTCCTGCCGGTGAAGACCGAGGAGACCTCGGAGCACAAGATGCATGCCGAATGGGGCTGCGTCACCGCCGAGACTGCTTCCGCCTTGAATGCCGCGCGCGCAAAGGGCGGCCGGATCGTCGCGATCGGCACCACGTCGCTGCGGCTGCTGGAAAGCGCCGCCAATGCCGACGGCACGATCCAGCCGTTCGCGGCCGAGACCGCGATCTTCATCACGCCCGGCTATCGCTTCCGCGCCGTCGATGTCCTGATGACCAATTTTCATCTGCCGAAATCGACGCTGTTCATGCTGGTCTCGGCCTTCTCCGGGCTCGAGACGATGAAGCAGGCCTATGCGCACGCCATCGCGAGCGGCTACCGGTTCTATTCGTATGGCGATGCGTGTTTGCTGTTTCGCGCAGGCAGGTAGTTAAGCGAGCTCAACTTTGTCGCCGTCACCCCGAGGTGCGAGCGGAGCGAGCCTCGAAGGATGACGGGACTGAAGGCGGGACAACATGTCCGACGTCGTCCCTGCGAAAGCAGGGACCCATAACCACAGGGTTTAATTGTTGAGGAAGGCTGTGGCCCCAGCCCTGCGCAACAATGGCCTTCGGTGGTTATGGGTCCCGGCCTTCGCCGGGACGACATTGAATGTTTGGCACCGCTCCTCCGCCATATATTCACATTCCCTGAGGTGGCCGCTTCTTCAGCGGCCCTCGAAGGGCGACGGCCCGACTGGGGCCGATGCATCCTTCGAGACGCCCGCTGCGCGGGCCCTCAGGATGACGGTCCTTACATTCACGCCATCGCACGCTCAGGGAGCAGCTCCGCGATCTGCACCGCGTTCAGCGCTGCGCCCTTGAGCAGCTGATCGGCCGCCACGAACATCGAGATCGAATGCCCGCTGGCGTCGCTGAGGTCCTTGCGGATGCGGCCGACCAGGACGTCGTCCTGGCCCGAGGCGTCGATCGGCATTGGGAAGTAGTTCCTGGCGCGGTCGTCGACGACCTTCACACCCGGCGCCTGCGCCATGATGGCGCGGACCTGATCCTCGGTGATCGGCCTCTCGCATTCGAAGGTGATGGCCTCGCAATGGGCGCGCAGCACCGGCACGCGGACACAGGTGACGCCGACCGCGATGGTGTCGTCCTCGAAGATCTTGCGGGTTTCCTTGATGACCTTGGTCTCTTCGTCGTTGTAGCCGGTGTCGGGATCGACGGCGGTGTTGTGGTTGAAGAGGTTGAAGGCGTAGGGGTGCGGCATCACCCTGGGCGTATAAACCTGCCCGTTGAGGTTGGCGCGGGTGGATTCGACGAGTTCCTCCATGGCGGCGGCTCCTGCGCCGGATGCCGCCTGGTAGGTCGAGATGATGACGCGCTTGATGCGGTTCTGCCGGTGGATCGGCCACAGCGGCACCAGCGCGGTAATCGCCGCGCAGTTGGGGTTGGCGATGATGCCCTTGTGGTCGCGAATACGGCTGGCGTTGATCTCCGGGATCACCAGCGGCACGTTCGGGTCCATGCGGAAGGCGGAGGAGTTGTCGACCACCACCGCACCGGCCTTGACCGCGATCGGCGCGAACTTCCTGGAGATGCTGCCGCCGGCCGAGAACAGGGCGACGTCGACACCTTCGAAAGACCGCTCGGTCAATTCCTCGATGACGACGTCCTTGCCGCGGAACGACACCGTCTTGCCGGCCGAGCGGGCACTGGCGAGCGCCTTCAGCTTGCCGACGCGAAAGCCGCGCTTGTCCATGGTGGCGATGAATTCGGCGCCCACCGCACCGGTGACGCCGACAATCGCGACGACGGGATCGTTACTCACTTTGTCCTCCATTCGAGTTGTATTTCAGGCAACAAAAAAGCCCCGGACCTTCATCAGGCGGGGCTTCGGGCAGAGATGATGCGGTTCGACCGACTACGCGCGCACGCCTCCCGAGGCCCCGGAGGGCTTGGTGGTTTTGCTGGTGCGTTTGGTCGCGGTGATCATGGCTCGGACTTATGCGGGACAGATCGGCGTCCGTCAACGGCTTTTGGGCGAAAACTTGGCGATGCCCGCCTGGAGCATTTTCGGTTCTGATTGAATCAGAACCGAAGCTCTAGCTTCTTGTTTTGACGCGCTTTCTTCACGCGAACCGCTGTCCGCTTCGCTCGAAAACGCTCTTGGCCTCAGCGCCTGCGCGCGCCGGGCGGTTCGAGGATCACCTCTTTCAGGTCGCTGCCGGCGAGCACGACGATGACGAAATTGAGCTTGCCGCGTTCGCGCATCAGGCCGCCGCTGATCGCCTTCCCGGAGGTCGTGCGCTCGGCCACCCGCACGGCGTCGGCGAGGCGATGCCGGAGCGCCTTGAGCACGACGAGGTTGTCACGGTCTTCGGCGCCGAGCGACTTCAGCGGCGCGGCGGCCTCGCCACCCACCACTTCGCCGGTCGCCGCGTCGATGGCGTGCCGCCAGATGCGGTCCTGCTGCATAGTCTTGACCCGGTAGACCGCGGGCTCCGACGCGCCGTCGAAGCTGATGTCGGCGGTGATCGAACCGGAATGCAGCGCCTCCGCAATCGCCATCGCCTTGCGCAGCGAGATCTGGGCCGCCTGGAAGCTGTCGAGCTCGCGGCGAACCGTGTGCGCGTCGAGCGCGGTGTCGTTATCCTGCGGGGTGAGCGCTGCGGCCGTCGAGCTCGTGATCGCGTGCGCCGGCGTCGCGAAGGGCAGGGCAATGAGCGCGGTTGCCAGCAGCCGCGTGCCGAATGCCCAATGCCGCAGTGCGTGTAATCGTCCCGTCGTCATGGTCGCATCCGTCGCGTCGAACCGCCGCCCGGGCAGAGAAAGTGCGGCCGACCTTTGTTAGTCAGAGGTCGGCCGCCGAACGTTCAGACGGAGCGATGGCGGCAGCTCCGTCGTGACGATCGAAGTTACAAGGCGACACGAAACCGTTGGGGGGCTGAACTTGGGTCTCGCGTCCCATTGCAACTAAACAATACGGTTTCGTTCTGTTTCCTTCAAGGCTCATCACGACAACGTGTGAGGCGATGCAACGATCCTAAAACTGTCAGCGGGCCGGGCGACGGCGCGTCTTCGTCGCTTCCTTGATCGCCTCTTTGGCCGCATCACGAAGCCGGTCCTGCGGCCCGACGGCGCCGGCGAGAAACAGCCGGATCGAGACTTCCATCCGGGTCTCGGCGGTCTTCATGTCAATCGGAATTCCGAATGTCGCCATCCGGTGGGTGTGGCCGACCACCATGTTGAGGAATGTCTCGGCCGCGATCGTGGTGTCCTCGAGGTCGAGGGCGCCTTTGTCGACCAGATGGTCGAAGAAATCCGCCGTGGTGGACACCGCTTTCGACCAGCCCTCGTCGACGGCAAGCTTGGCGACCTCGGGGAAATTAATTGCCTGCGCGGTCAGGATCCGGCTGAAGGCAATGGAGTCGGCGCTGCAATTCAGCACCAACAACTGACGCCCGAGCTCGGTCAGCCGTTCCTCGACCGAACCGTCGCAGTTGCCGCCGGCCTGCGCTTCGGCCGCCGCGGCGGCGAGCGGGGCAAGCCAGCGGGCGATCTCGCGGCGGAGCACCGCGGCGAACAGGCCGCGCTTGTCGCCATACTGACCGTAGACCGTGGGCTTGCTCACCCGGGCCGCTTCCGCGACCGCATCGAGCGAGGTCGCCTCGAAGCCGCGATCCAGGAAAAGGCGGGTGGCGACCTCGATCAGCCGCTGGTCGCGCTCGATCGCAGCGTCCCGCGTCGGCCGGCCGCCGCGTGACTTGATCACGCTGCGCTTGGCCACCTTGGCCTTGGTTGCGGTCAATCCCATTTGCCCATTCATCTCGTTGTGCGTCGGACGGGTCCGTCCGGTCTATAACCCGCGCCGAGCGGATTCGTCCATTCGGCGGTACCGGGAGCAGGCCGCCTACGGCGGCGTCGCGGTCCAGGCCTGCCCGGCGGCGGCCTTGTCGTATCCGTACTGGTAGAGCGCGCGCATATAGGCGGTGTCGAAGCCCTGCGTCTCCGGCGCCGGATAGTCGCGCTCGATGTAGGATAGATGGAAACCCAGCCGGTTGCGCCGGGCGAAGTCATAGGTCGAGAGGATGACCGAGCGCGTCTGCGCCTGCGTGATCGCGGAAATGCTGCGGGAGGCGACGTCGATCGTCGAATTCGACACCAGCTCGAAGTTGCGCTCGATCTTCTTGTTGACGAGGATGTAGATATTCATACGGCTGTTGGCGGGCCAGCCGCGCTCGTGGAACAGCAGGGCTTCCGGCAGTGTCAGCACCGGGGCCGTCACGCCGCCGTCGACATGCATCTCCTGAAACCTGCGGCCCTGGCCTTCGGCGTCGATCATGATCGGCGGAAACACCAGCGGAATGCTGGCCGAGGCCGCCATCACGTCGCGAAACAGCTTCAGGGCCTCGGGCGTTCCGACCGCGGCGATCTTGCCCATGTTCCAGATCGCAGTGCGCTGGGTGTCGAGGTCGGTCGTGACGATCAGGAGCTTTCGGCCCTTGGCGTTTTCGCGCGCCACCTCGCTCAAGATCTCCGGACCGACATAGCGCGCGACCAGCTCGCGCAGCCGCGTGTTGCCGAACAGGCCGGATCCGAACAGCACGCGCATGATGCTGGGGTCGTTCAGGAGGCTCTCCGCGATGCCGCTGGTGTAGACCTCCTTCAGCGTGTCGTCATATTGCGGACCGAGGAACGCAAACGGCGCGATCAGGCCGCCGGTGCTGACGCCCGAGACGACGGTGAAAGTGGGGCGGGTTCTGGCCGCGGTCCAGCCGTTGAGCACGCCGACGCCATAGGCGCCGTCAGCACCGCCGCCGGAGAGGGCGAGATAACTCGTGATCGGCGCGACGCTGCGCTTCTCGAGCTTGAATTTTGATGCCGGCTCGTCGGCATAGCGGCGCAGCCCATCGAGATCGAGCACGCGGGAATTGGCGGCGTCGGCGGCCGTGTAAGGCATCCGCGGCAGCGAACTGCAGGCCGAAAGCGCTAGGGCGAGGCCGCACAGCAGCACCGCCTGCCGGATCGCGCAGGCAGCCGTCATCCAAGGGCCGGCGCCGGCGGGCCGGACGCTAGGGGTAAGACCATCTCTGCCAGTCACGTTCGCGGATCGACGTCGCTGCGGGGAGCCGGTTGCCATATTGTCGTCATAAAACGACACGGTTTCGTTTTGTTTAAGCTAGCTGATGATGCAAGGCAAGCGTCCGGCCGGTTGTCCGTGTTCACGAAGTCGCGCGAGGGCCGTTATCCGACGGGTTGATCGGGCACCGGCGACACGCAATAAGCAGCCGCATGAATCTTCCCAATCATTTCGAGCTGCTGGCAACCGATGGGGCCGCGCGCACCGGGCGGCTGACCACGCCGCATGGCGTCGTGCGGACGCCGGCCTTCATGCCGGTCGGGACCGCCGGTGCCATGAAGGGGATGCATTGGCGCGAGGTGCGCGATGCCGGCGCCGACATCGTGCTGGGCAACACCTACCACCTGATGCTGCGTCCGAGCGCGGAGCGGATCGCCGCGCTCGGCGGATTGCAGCGGTTCACCGGCTGGAACGGACCGATGCTGACGGATTCCGGCGGCTTCCAGGTGATGTCGCTGGCGGATTTGCGCAAGGTCAGCGAGAACGCCGTCACTTTCCGCTCGCATATCGACGGTGCCAAGGTCGAACTGTCGCCGGAGCGCTCGATCGAGGTGCAGCGTTTGCTCGGCTCCGACATCGCCATGCAGATGGACGAATGCGTGCGGCTTCCGGCCGAGCGCGCCGACATCGAGCGCGCGATGCAATTGTCGCTGCGCTGGGCCGAGAGAAGCAAGCGCGCCTTCGAGAACGCCCCCGACGGCTACATGCTGTTCGGTATCGTGCAGGGCGGCGACGTCCCGGATCTGCGACACGCCAGCGCGCGCGGGCTGACTGGCATCGGCTTTCACGGTTACGCGATCGGAGGCCTCGCGGTCGGCGAGCCGCAGGCGGTGATGCTGGCGATGATCGACGAGACCGCACCATTGCTGCCGAGAGAGCGCCCGCGCTACCTGATGGGCGTCGGCACGCCCGACGACATCCTCGAAGCCGTGAAGCGCGGCATCGACATGTTCGATTGCGTGATGCCGACACGGAACGGACGCCACGGCATGGCGTTCACCCGCTTCGGGCAGATCAACCTGCGCAACGCCCGGCACGTCGACGATCCGCGTCCGCTCGATGAAGAAAGCCCGTGGCCGGCGGCGAACGGCTATTCGCGCGCCTATCTGCATCACCTGGTGCGGTCGGGCGAAACACTTGGGGCAATGCTGCTGTCCGAAATCAACGTCGCCTATTACCAGCAGCTGATGCAGGGCATCCGCGATGCGGTGGCGAACGGCACGTTCGAGGACTTCAGAACGAAAACGCGCGCCGGTTGGGCGCGCGGTGACATCGCTCCAAGATGAGCTGTGTGATCAGTTGCACACGATCGGTTTCACCGCGTGTTTGGTCACGAAGCCATAGCCGCAATTGTCGCAGGTCCAGAGATAGCTGATCAAATTGTCGAACAGGTACGCGGACGCTTCCGCCGCCACCATGGAGTCCGCACACACCGGACAGGTCGGCAAATCGCAGCCGCGCGGATCGGGCCTGGACGCTGTGGTCGACAGAACTTCAGCGAGAGCTGGCATGTGACCTCCTTTGCGTTCTGAGCTGCACCTGACGAAAGTATATAAACCCATTTGTTTGACCTTGTCGCAACACAAATGCGTAGGTTTTACGTTATTTGCGCAGGTTCTATTTTGCGATGCAACGAATTCGCATTGCGGCGGTTTCTCACTTGCGCGCCATGGTGCGCTGCTTCTAATGAGACAAGACCGCATATTCCCAGCACATCCGCTACAGGAGCCGCTTGATGGACGCGCCGTCGACAACGAGTGCAGTGCAACCCGGACGCGGCCGCGTCTTTGACTCCATCGTCGATGCGATCGGCTCCACGCCGATCGTGCGGCTGCGCAGATTGCCGCAGGCGGCTGGCGTCAACGCGACGATCCTCGCCAAGCTTGAATATTTCAATCCTGCAGCAAGCGTGAAGGACCGCATCGGCGCGGCCATGATCATCGCGATGGAGAAGGCGGGCATCGTCAAGCCCGACACCGTGCTGATCGAGCCGACCTCCGGCAATACCGGTATTGCGCTCGCCTTCGTAGCGGCTTCGCGCGGCTACCGGCTCAAGCTGGTGATGCCGGAGTCGATGTCGATCGAGCGACGGCGGATGCTGGCCTTTCTCGGTGCGGAGATGGTGCTGACGCCGGCGGCGCAAGGCATGAAGGGTGCGATCGCGGCCGCCGAGGAACTGGTGAAGACGACGCCGAACGCGGTGATGCCGCAGCAATTCAAGAACCTCGCCAATCCCGAGGTGCACCGCCGCACCACCGCGGAGGAAATCTGGAACGACACCGGCGGCAACATCGATTTCTTCGTGGCCGGCGTCGGCACCGGCGGAACGATCACCGGCGTCGGCCAGGTGCTCAAGCCCCGCAAGGCCTCGCTGCGGGTGGTTGCGGTCGAACCGGAGGAGAGCCCGGTGCTGTCGGGAGGACAGCACACGCCGCACAAGATCCAGGGCATCGGCGCCGGCTTCATCCCCGACATCCTCGACCGCGCCGTGATCGACGAGATCGTGAAGATCAACTCGACGACGGCGATCGAGACCTCGCGCGCGCTGGCACGGCATGAAGGCATTCCTGGCGGCATCTCCTCGGGTGCGGCGATTGCGGCCGCGCTGCAAATCGGCAAGCGTCCGGACGCGGCGGGAAAAACCATCCTGGCGATCGTGCCGTCCTTCTCCGAGCGCTATCTCTCGACGGCTTTGTTTGAAGGAATCTGAGACACAGGAATCCAGTATATGGCTGACCAGCCGAGGCGACCGCGAACCCTGAGCGATGCCCGCAGCGAAGCCGAGGCGGCGTTCAAGCGCGCCACCACCAAGGTCGCGGACGCGGTGCCAAAGACCGTCGCTGTCCCCGGCGTCCGCGAGCAGGTCACGCTGCGCATCGACCAGGACGTGCTGGAGTTCTTCCAGGAGGGTGGCCCCGGCTGGCAGGACCGCATCAACGAGGCTCTGCGAAAGGCCGCCGGAAAGTAACACGCTTTCGAAGCCAGGAGGCGCGGGACGATCCCCGGGCTTTGGCGGGTGGCGCGCGGCGGTGCTGCGCTCGCACGGCACGGATGTCACCTCGCGCGCGCCGGCTTCCTCGCGGTCGGTTTCAGGTTCATGAGGTTGCCGGCCAGGATCATGGCCGCGCCGAGCACCGTGTAGACATCGAGCCTTTCGGCATAGATCAGCCAGCCGGCGATCGCCGTCAGCGGCACGCGGACGAAATCCATCGGGATCACGACAGTCGCGTCGGCGTGGAGCAGGGCGCGTGCCATGCAATAGTGCGAGAACGTGCCGCAGAACGCGATCAAGGCGAGCCAGCCCCAGGTCGAGAGCGGCGGCCAGGTCCAGACGTAGAGCGCAGGCCCGATGCTCGCGAGCGATTGCACCACGAGCATCCAGAACATGATCGTCAGCGTCTGCTCGGTCCGCGTCAGCGACTTGACCACGGCGACCGAGATGCCGAAGCCGACCGCCGCGGCGAGCGCGATCAGCTGGCCCGGATTGATCGCGCCGGCCGCCGGCCGCACGATCACGAACACGCCGACCAGGCCAAGCACGATCGCGACGATCTTCCACCGCGTCATCCGCTCGCCGAGAAAGCTCGCCGCAAGAATCGCGGTCCAGATCGGCATCGTGAACTCGATCGCGACCACCTGGCCGATCGGGATCAATGTCAGCGCAAAGAACCAGCCGAGCTGCGCGCAGAAATGGATCAGGTTGCGCGCGATATGGACGTGCACCCGTGCCGTCTTCACGATCGCAAACCCGCCATTCATGTGGATCAGCGGATAGAGCATCGCGAAGCCGAGCACGCCGCGAACGGCCATCAGCTGGAAGACGTTGACCTCGCGCGTCGCCTCGCGGCCGGCCACCGCCACGATCAGCATCAGCGCGAGCCAGCCGGACATCCACAATGCTGCGCGGGTCTTTGAGGGCGTGCGATCCATGACGGGGAACGAGCGGAGGAGGGGTGCCCGGTATCGGCGAGCTGCCATGAATTTGCAACGCGCAATTCTGCCTGCGCGGTGATGCGTCAACCATGTGATCTCTGCTAAGCAGGTCGGCAAAATCAAATCAGGAGGATCTGCTCATGCGTGTCTTGCAACCAGCCGAATGGTCGAAACCCCGCGGCTTCTCGCACGGTGTCGCGTTCGACGCGCCCGGCAGGTGGATCGTGCTGGCGGGCCAGACCGGCGGCGACGAGGCCGGCAATTACGCGCCCGACATGGCAGCGCAGGTCGCCACCGCGCTGAAACGGATCATCAAGCTCCTGGGCGAGGCCGGCGCCGGCCCCGAGCACATCGTCCGCCTGACCTGGTACCTGACCAGCCGCAACGAGTATGAAGCGGCTGGTGCTGGCATCGGTGCGGCCTGGAAGGAAACGCTCGGACGAAATTTCCCGCCCTCGACGCTGCTCTATATCGGTGGCCTCGTGGACGACCGGGCCAAGGTCGAGATCGAGGTCACGGCGTTCGTGCCTGCGGCATAGCACCGCTGGGGCGTACGCGAGGAATTGCCGCTCAGCCAAACAAAAGCCCTCGGGGATGACCCGAGGGCTTTCCACGTTGGAGCGCGGATCGATTACTTCGACAGCGTGATGCTGGCGCCGCGGAACTGGCTGTCGGCCCTGATGGTAACGGCCTGCTTGTTGCCGGTGGTTCGCATCGAGATATCGGCGTTGAAGCCGGGAGCACTGGCAACGACCTGGAAGTTGCCGCCGCCACCGCGACCCTGCAACGAGCCGCTGACATTGCGGCTGGACTCGCTCCAATTGCCGCTGACCGCGCTGCCTTCGGCCTGCACATCGGCCGCCAGGTTGAACTTGTAGGCGTCGCTTGCGCAGGTGAGGATCATGGTCATCCGGGGCCCGCCGACGTGATAGGTGGCGCGGCAGCGGATGCGCTCGCTGGAGCCGTCGTCCAGCGTGACCGAGCCGGCGCCCGACCAGGTGCCCGCCATGCCGGCGAACGGGCCGGACTGGGCATGGCCCGTGGTGCTTGCGAGTGCGGTCACAAAAAATGCGGCGGATGCAAATGCTGGCCGCCGCGCGATGGCAAAGAAACTTGATAGGCTGGTGATCTTACTGACGGGATGCTTCCCAGCGCCCGCTGCAAGGTATGCCTGCTGATGCTCCATTCCACTTCCCCGATCCGGCGTTGCCGTTGAGTTGACCGTTGGCATATGCACCATTGATCGAAACTTTCACAAGTCCCTCGCGGCCGATGGTGCCGGAGATCGCCGCGCCCTGTGCCGAGATCTTTCCTTCAGCGACGGTCACGGTCGAGCTCTGCGACGGTTCGCAGCTGCCGGTCTTGGTGACGACGGTGACGTTCCAAAGGCCGTCATAAGGCTGCTGCGCGGACACGGGAGCAGCGGTGAGGGCGGCAGCCGAAGCGACCGAAGTGACCAAAATCAGGTCGCGAATGCGGATCGAACGCATGAATCAAATCCCTGTAATTTCGTGTGATGACGCGGCTTATCCTGTCACAATGTGTTCAAAATTTGCTGCGTCGCGGGAGTCCCCAAATGTTCCTGTGAACTCAAACACATCACGGTGAATTCGGTTCCGGATCAGGAACGGAAAATCCGGGCATGGCCTTTTCGAGCAAGGTACTATTATACTCTAGCTCGGGTTAGTGTTTGCCAGGGCTCAGATTCGGCGCCTTGGTCGCAAACTGCTCATCCTGGACCTTGGCCGGCAGCGAGCCGTTGACCTTGCCATAGTCGATGACCTGGGCGAGCAGACGCAGCCCGAGCGGCGCCAGCGCGCGCTCCCAAAGCTCCCGTGCGGTCTCGCCCTTCTTGACGAAGCACCAGTCCTGGGCGGCGATGGCGCCAGCGTCCATACGGTCGGCGAGATGATAGATCGTGCCGCCGGCGATCGGATCGCCTTCCTTGATGGTCCATTCCACGGCGGCCTTGCCGCGATGGCGCGGCAGCAGCGAGGGGTGATATCCGATCCCGCCGAGCCGGGACGCGGCAAGCGCCTCTCTGCTGACCCGGGCGTGGCTATGGGCGGTCACGATCAGGTCGGTGTCCGGCGCAATCTCGGCGGCCGTCACCAGCTTTGGATCGGCCTGCACAACGACTTCGATGCCGGCCGCCCTGGCTGCTGCCGCCAGCCGGTCCTCGCCGTCATGGACGACCACCCTGACCAGCGTGACGTGGTGCTCTCGGAGCATGTTCAGGGTGGTCACGCCGAAATGGCGGGAGCCGACGAGGGTAATGCGCATGGGTATCTATTCCGTGGGGTTTACTCGGGGATTGCTCGGGCCGCCGCTATGCCGATAGCACACCGCGGCGGCCTGTTTCGCTGTCTTGCCGCTTATCAACAGGACGGCCGGGTGGCAATGTCAGGCCGCCGGCGGCTTGCTGGCCAGAACCTTGTCGATGCGCCGGCCGTCGAGGTCGACGATCTCGAATTCCCAGCCCTGCGCGGCGGTTTTCGCGCCGACATCGGGGATCGCGCCGAATTCATGCAGCAGGAAGCCGGCCGCGGTCTGGTACGGCCGCGGCGAGGGCAGCGTGATGCCGAGCAGTTCGCTGAATTCCAGCGCCGGCATCCAGCCCGAGATCAGATAGGAGCCGTCGGCGCGCCGGACATAGGCAGGCTCGGCCGGGCCTTCCTCGGTGTGGAAGGCGCCGACGATGGCCTCGAGGATGTCGGCGCTGGTGACGACGCCCTGGAAGGTGCCGTACTCGTCGTGGACGAGGCCGATATGCACTCTGGAGTCGCGCAGGATCGCGACCACGTCGCGGGCGTCGACGGTCTCCGGAATGATCGGCGCATCGCGCGTGAGCGCGCGGATGTCGGGCGTCTGGCCCGCGAGGTAGACGTCGAGTACGTCCTTGGCCTGCACGATGCCGAGCGCATGATCGCGGTTGCCGTCGAACACCACGCAGCGCGAGTGACTGCTCTTCTGCAGCGTCGCCAGGATCTCGGCCGCGGGGGCGGCGAGGTCGATCAGGCTGACCTCGTGGCGCGGCGTCATCACCGCGCCGACCGGCAGATCGCCGAGCCGCATCACGCCGGCGATCATCTCCTTTTCGCCGGGCTCCAGCACACCGGCGTTCTCGGCCTCCACCACCAGCGTCTTGATCTCGTCCTCGCTGACGCGGTCTTGTGCATCCTCGCGATGGCCGAGGACCCATAGCAGCAGCTTGCCGGAACGGTCGAGCAGCCACACCAGCGGCAGCGACAGCCGCGCCATCATGGTCATGGCCGGAGCGACCTTGACCGCGATCGAACTCGGGATCGCGCAAGGCGATCTGCTTCGGCACCAGCTCGCCGACGATCAGCGAGGCATAGGTGATCACGCCGACGACGAGGCCGACGCCGACCGCGTCGGCGATGCTTGCGGACACGCCGAGCTCGAGCAGCCATTGCGTCAGCCGCTGCCCGAGCGTCGCGCCCGAGAACGCGCCGGAGAGCACGCCGACCAGCGTGATGCCGATCTGCACCGTCGACAGGAACTTGCCGGGATCGGCGGCCAGTGCAAGGGCGCGGCGCGAACCGCTGACGCCTCGTTCGACCAGCGCCGCAAGACGCCCCGGACGCGAGGAGACGATCGCGAGCTCCGACATCGACAACAGACCGTTGACGACGATCAAGACCGCCACGATCGCAAGTTCCAGATATAACACGGGAGTCCCTAAACATTGGCGGCGTGAGCCGCTACATGACGCCCAATATAGGCATACCGGAGCGGTTTTGCTGTGCCTTGTCGGGCGTTCCTGCACAAGCAGAGGGTGCGTATGGCCAGCATGCAGCAAGATATCGCGGCATTTTGGCGCGCTGGCATCAGGTCCTAGGCGAGGATCCGCAGCGCCGGCTTGGCGAACCTCCTGCCCGATGAGGCGGGCTGCATCAGCATCCGCTTGGAGGCGGCTTGCAGTTGCACGCGCAAATCGGCGTTGCATTGCTTCATCTGGTTGCGCAGTTCGCGGCGGGAGAAGGCGGTGAGCGAGGGGTCCGCGAGTTGCTGCCAGGCCCTGCGCAGCCATTCCTGCAGTTCGCGAATGTTCTGATCCAGAACCTTCTGATCAAACACGTCGGGCTGGGTCATGCCGCCAAATCCCACGAAGCGATCAGTTGCAAAGTAACGCTGATTCGCGTCACTTCACCTAGCGCTATGTTGCGCAGGCGCGCTTGCTGCAGGGGAGATCGAAGGCTGCAGGCTTGTTCGTGCCCGCGTCAGCGAGCGTCGCCGGGCCCGGTGCGCAGCAAATCCAGCGCGACCGGCAGCGCGAGGACCAGCGCTGCGAGCATCGAGAGATGACGCGTCTGCGCGGCGGTCAGGCCGAGATCGTATTGGGCGAGATAGGCCAGCATGATCGCGATGTAGGCGGCGACGCAGATTGCGACGGCGATGCTTCCGAAATCGGTCTTGCTGTCGGTCTTGTCGTCCACGGCGCCACCTCGTTGCGGGAGCGGTGTAGCGTGGTTCGGCTTCGCCACCTATGAGCTGGATCACGGGCGAGGCGCCGCTCCGGCCGAACGGCTTCGTGCGTCGCGACGGGCCAACTGGCGGAGGCAAACGTCGCGATCGGCATTCCGCAGCGACGTGGCCGCGGCGACTGAAACTCCAGCCCGGCCTTGGCGGCCACCTGCCGCCAGCAAGCGGCCTAGCGGGAAGGGCTGCGTTTCGGCTGGCCTTCGCGCGGAAGCTCGACCGGGATGTGGGGCGCGGTGCTCACCACGCGGGGGCTTCCGTCGGAATGGGTCTGGCCGTTGAGCAATGTCTCGAGCACCAAAAAGAATTTTTCAGAAAGCATGGGCGTAGCCCTCGTCGTCTAATGTCCTTGTGTCGCGGCGCGCCGCGGAAAATTCGATCAACAAAATGCGAGTCGCACCGGCATGGCGATGCTGCGGCGCAAGGCCTCCCGCACGCAATCCGGGAGATTACCGGCGCCCACGCCGTCAACCGACGGCTTGCGCGAAATAGTTGCCAGGTTCCTAACGATTGCCGGTGCAGCACGTGATGGCGCTCACCGTTCCTTCAAGGATGCACGTTAATGATAGGGGTATGGATCGTGACCAGGACATCGACGAGGGATTTGGATCGACGCTGCGCCGCAGCTACGGGCGGCTGGCCTGGTGGATCGTCCGACTTAATCGCGTGCTCGAACCGTCGCGCGCGGCCGAACCACCGCGCACCCAATTGCCGCCGCGGCCAGCCGTTCCGCCAAGGCGACCTGTCCAGCCGCGCCCGGAATAGACCTCACCGGAATACCGGCTTCCGCTGTATCGGCCGTGCGGCCGGACTGCTATTCATGCGCCATCCGCGGACCCCTCCGGTCCGCCGTTTTTGACGATGCGGCCGCGCGGCCGCGCAAGCGACGAGGGACGAACGCAATGATTGAGACGGTTGGCATTATCGGCGCCGGGACCATGGGCAACGGCATCGCGCAGATCTGCGCTGCGGCAGGCCTCGGCGTGACCATGGTGGATATCTCCGACGCGGCGGTCCAGCGCGGCTTGAAGACGGTCGGGAGCAGTCTCGATCGGCTGGTCGCCAAGGAGAAAATGACCGCGGCCGATCGCGACGCGACGCTCGGGCGCATCAATGCGACCACCGACAAGGCCAAGCTCGCCGCCTGCGATCTCGTGATCGAGGCCGCGACCGAAAACGAGGAGCTCAAAGTCAAGATCCTGAAGGACCTCTGCGCCAAGCTGTCGCCGCGCACGCTGGTCGCGACCAACACGTCGTCGATCTCGATCACCAAGCTCGCTGCGGCGACCGATCGTCCCGACCGGTTCATCGGCATGCACTTCTTCAACCCGGTGCCGGTGATGGCGCTGCTGGAACTCATCCGCGGCTTGCAGACCTCGGACGACACCCATGCCAAGGCGCTCGATTTCGCCAAGCGCGTCGGCAAGGTGGCGATCACGGCGAAGAACAGCCCGGGCTTCGCCGTCAACCGCATCCTGTGCCCGATGATCAACGAGGCGATCTTCGCGCTCCAGGAGGGGATCGCAACCGCGGAAGAGATCGACGCCGGCATGAAGCTCGGCTGCAACCATCCGATCGGGCCGCTGGCGCTCGCCGATCTCGTCGGGCTCGACACCATGCTTTCGGTGATGGAGGTCTTTTACAAGGGCTTCAACGATCCTAAATACCGGCCAGCGCCGCTGCTGAAGGAAATGGTCGATGCCGGCCATCTCGGCCGCAAGACCGGGCAGGGCTTCTACACCTATAGCAAGTGAGGCCGGCGCGCGCCCGACCCCGTAATCATCCGGGATGGATCGCGCGGACAAGGTCGCGTAACGACAAGACCTGATCCGCCACGAGGCGGGGGACATCAGAAACGAGGCCCGGTCTCCTAGGCACACCGGGCCTCGTTTTTTTTGTGGGATACCGGGTTCAGTTGGCCGATGCGACCGGCGTGACGCCGGTTTCCTCGGGGTCGAAGCCGAACACGCCGACCAGGTACTTGTAATAGTCCGGCATCTTCTCCTTGAGCGTGGCGCGCGTATAGGGTTCGTGCTCGGAATCCTTGCCGGCCAGGAAGATGCTCGCCGTCACCGCGAAGAACTCCTGCTGGTTCTTCAACGCATAGGTCTCCTTGGCGAACAGTTCCTTCGACTTCGCTTGGCTGAGGAAAGCCTTGATGCCCTTGTTCTCATAGCCGTTCGGCATCAGCCGGGCGTGATAGGCGTGGAGGAATTCGTGCAGCAGCACCGGGTCCTTCGCGTAACGCATCATGTTCGGACGCATCCTGATGATGCCGATGCCGGAATCGAGCGCAAGCGCGAGCGGATCCGAATTGGTCCATTGCTGCTTGTCGTGATCCCAGATGGTGACGTCGCGCGTCGTGCCGCGATCCCATTCCGGCGCCGTCAAGCCATAGCAGGCCGCCGCCGCGCCTTCATCGAGACACGCCATCTCGCTGGCAACGATCGGCACGCGATGGAAGAACTGCAGCACCTTCGGGCTGAAGCCTGCGGTTTCCACGACGTCGAGTTGGCGGCGGACCATGTCGGCGATGCTGGTAACGTCCTTCCGGTCGGCGTTCTCGGAGAGATCGAAGACGTAGCCGCGATATTTCTCGACGCTGCTCGGTGCCGCCTCGGACGGCCCCGACGTTCGTGGTCCGGCAACGGCCGGCCCCGGCCGCAAGTGACAGGATCATTGAAGCAATGAGCGCGCTGCGCATGATTATCCCCCGTGCGACGAGCCTCTCCGGGTGTCGTCGTCCATTGAGCCGCGCGGGAGACTAGGGCAGCCGCCTTGCAGCGCGCTTAAGTCGTACATTTCCACCGCGCATCTGCGATTAGGCGCCGGTTAACTACGTGCGTTGGGGGGCTCGGCAGATGGCGGGCCGGCGGGTCTCGAGGCCGCGAGGGCCGATGATCGATCAGCCGGTCCTCACCGTGCCGCGACCAGGCTTCGAACGATCGTCACAGCTTCTTGAGGCGGTCACCGGAAACCTCGCAGATCCTGCAGGCGTACCTAGATCAGCGGCTGGGAGCCGATGGAGCAAGGAAACACGATCATGCGCAGGACGAATTGGGCAATTCTGGCGTTCGCGGCGCTCGGAACGAGCTGGATTGTCGGTTCCGCGTCGCCTGCGGCGGCCGATCCCTATGAGTATCCCTGGTGCATCCAGGGCCGGCAGGAGGGATATCCCGGCTATTGCGGCTACCAGACCTACCAGCAGTGCCAGGCATCCGCGTCGGGCCGCGACGCCTATTGCGGCATCAATCCGCGCGTCGCGTTCAGCCAGCAGCGGGTGGCGCCGCGGGCATTCCGCTGAGCGGTGCGAGGAGGTCGGGCCAAGCGACCGTCGGGCACGATGGTTGCATAGCTGACGGTCGGATCATTTTTTTTGCCTTGGAGCGAATATGGGCGAGATCATCAGGTTCATCTCGAAGTCCGAACGCGAGCGCGCGCGGCTGATCCGCGAGGCGCGTGCGAACTATGAGCGCATCTTTCCATCGGCCGATCCGGCTGATGCGCAAGGCGCCGCAGACGAGGGCAGCGGCAGCGAGGCGTCGTCGAAGCCGTAGCGCCGGTAATGCGCGCAAGGGGAGGCGGAGCGGCGATGTGGCAGCGTTTGTGGCAGACTTGGACGATCGACAAGCCGGCCGTGCTTGGCGATTGGCTGTGGCAGATCCTGGTCGTTGAGCTCGCCGCCTTGCTCGATCGGCTGACGTTGCGGAAGCTGATCGCGCTGATTCCGGTTGCGATCGTGATCGGCGCCTATTGGCACCGGATTCCGCTTCCTCCCGAGCTGATGCTGGTCGGCGATGTGCTGGCCTATATCGACATCTTCTCGATGATCTTCCTGATCGGCTTCTTTACCCGCGTTGCAACGGTTGTGGCCGTCGTCAGACAGGCCATTGGTCTCGTCCGCGCCGCGATGCGGCATGTGCCGATGGCGCTGCACAGATTTGGCGTTCGTCACCGTCGTGCCAAGGACAGCACGCGCCGCAGGCGGCTCACGCATGCGAAGACAGATGACGATGGCGCCGCCGGCATGGCAGGCCTGGCTTGGGCCTAGTCGGACGCGATTTGGCGATGACGAACGCTATCGCGGCTGTCCGGCCTGCTGATCGCCGTCATCCGCCTCGAGCCGGGCCGGGCTGCGCGCGGAAGCACCGTCCTGGCTCCGCCGGTGCGAACTGGAGAGGTCGGTCGCACCGTGCTGGGATCGATGAAACGCGATACCCATCTGGAAACTCCAGACGCCGAACAGCAGCGCGCCTGCCACACAGGCCGCCACGAAAGCCCAATCGCGTTTCCTCATCGGTCCAACAAAGCCAATTCGCTACGGCATCAACCGCGTGCGTTCCAGGGCTCGCCAAGCGAGACCGCCGCATTGTGAGACGATTGCACGCGCTTGTCGATCCGCGCAGCTCACCTCGCATCGGTCACGCAGCGGTGATCATCAAATCATGCGTCCAGAAACACTCCGACCAGATTGCCCGGCCCCCGCAACAAACTTGCCAAACTTTCACTAGGGCGCTGGCGCACTGAGTTCGAAAATGCAGGACCCGATCGGACAATTCGCCAATGACCGAACTTGAGGAGCTCAGATATTTCGAGCATCAGTGCCTGGAGATGGCGGAGCAATCCACGCTGCCGGATGCCCGCCGCGCGCTCCAGATCCTGGCGCGCAACTACGCCGCCGCGGCCGAAATCGTCGAACGGCGCGCGCAATCCGCCAACACTGCGCTCGCGCAGCTGTTTCGATGCTTGAGGCTGTGACCGGTTGAGGGCGTGACGAGGCCGCCGCGCGCGCCGGTCACGACGATCGATCCCGTTGGCGGCGCGGATGCGGTCTGCCCGTAACGCAGCCGGCTTCAGGACGCCTCGGTCCACCGTCGTCCGCATCGAAGTGCTTGAACACATCGGGCGACGCTGCCATCAGATTGCGCGATCCCGGCGGCATGGCGCCGTCGGTAGTCGGAAGGCGAGGTGCTGCGATGTTCTCGCTGACTTTTCTGGGAACGTCGGCAAGCGTGCCGTCTCCCGAGCGCAACCACCCGGGCATCCTCGTCGAGGCAGCCGGCAGTCGTATTCTGGTCGATTGCGGCGAGGGAACGCAGCGCCAGCTGCTGCGGAGTGGCGCCGGCTTTCGACGGCTTGATCATCTGCTGTTGACCCACGGGCATTTCGATCATGTGCTCGGCATCCCCGGGCTGTTTTCGACCCTCCGGTTGCGGCAAAGTTCGGATGCGATGACAATTCATGCCGGACCCGGTACGCTCGATGTCGTCGTCCGGATGCTGGCAGGCCTATGGGGCGAGGGCAGAGCGCCGATCCCGCTTGATCTGGTGCCGTTGAGCGAGGGGCAGGTCCTCGATGCCGGCGAATTCACCATCGATTGCTTTCCGGTCCGCCACCGGGATACGGACAGCTTCGCCTTCTCCTTTCAGAGCGCGGTGCGCCGGCATCTGCTCCCGGACCGGCTTCTGGCGCTGCGCGTGCCTGATGGGCCGGTTCGTCGGGAACTCGCGGAGGGGCGGCAGGTGAAGCTGGACGATGGTCGCACCATCGATCCGGAGCATGTGCTTGGCCCGGCCCAGGGGCGAAAGAAGCTCGTCATTGTCGGTGATGCTGAAACAACCGACGGGCTGGCCGAACACGCCAGGGACGCCGACGTGCTGGTGATCGAAGCGACGTTTCTCGAGCGCGACGCGGCTATCGCGCGCGACTACGGACACTTGACTGCCAGCGAAGCCGCCGCGCTCGCGGCGCGGAGCGGGGTCAAGCAACTCGTGCTCACCCACATCTCCGGCCGCTACCCGGATGAGGACATTCTGGCGGAGGCGACGAGAATTTTCCCGAACAGCCGGATAGCCATCGACTTCGATCGCATCGCAATCTGAGCGGCGGCCGCCACGGTCCCGGTGGAGGAACGTGTCGAGGGTGTCTGTGAAAGCGTGCCGGTGCGGTACCAGCAACGCTTCACCGGCGGGGCTGAATGCCGATACGAGTTGTCGGGCCAAGCTGCATGTTATCGTCGTAGCCCGAGCACCGCAGGCGGATAGTTTGGCAACGCGCCGCCCCAGAGTGTCTGTAGAAGGCGCTTGGGGCGATCGGCGATTGAATTTACGATGTCCATTCGCTTGTCCATGCCGAAAAACAAGCGAAGCGTCGTTCTCGATGCACGAGGGACCGGCACCTCACCTTGAAGGCAGGCGATAAGATGCCGACGAGTTACGCGGGCCGAATTGAAGCGAGATCGCTGTCTCTGTCCCTATACTTAAATCGCTCGCGCCCGAACGTCATAAACGGCTTCTCGATCAATAGCCAGAGAGCGAGTGACGCCAGGACAGAAGAAGCGAGCGATATTGCCGAAACATATTGGCCAACAACGCCAATCGCGAGAAAAAGACATAACCGGTGGGTCAGGTAGAGCGAATACGCACCAAGGCCTAACCAACAAAGGGGGGACAGCACATTTGGGACGCTCCTTCTTCCGGTCACGACAAGCAAGAGCACAACAAAGAATAGGAGCGGCGCGGCGCTATAACCCAGGTACTGCATCAAGGGGCTTCGCCCACTTACCTGCTGCCACGAAATCAGCCACGTCATGACAATCAGCGGCACTGTTAGAAGCATCGCTCCAACGTACAGCTCTCGTCGATGTTCATTCAGCCAGCAAATGCTCTGGCGGTTACGGATCAGGCAAGCCGCCAATACTCCGAGGAACAATCCGTCCATTCGTGCGGGCAGGAGAAAGTACGCCGGAGCAGTATCGCCATATGCATGATTGAGCATCACCCTAGCGATTGGGGCGGCGCAGATTAGTCCAACAATCAAGTGGAGTAGTCGGCCAGTTGGCCAATATCGAACGATTGCCGGCAGGATTAGGTAGAATTGCTCTTCAACCGCCAACAACCACGTGATGACGGTCAGCGGATTGCCAACTCGGCCATCCGCCCAAAGAAAATTCTGTGAGAAAGTGAGAAAGGGAAATAGCGGCTCGCCGATCAAATTGCAGATCGGGATGACCAAGAGCAGATACAATGGAAGGATGCGAAGCGCGCGCCGCGCATAGAAAACCTCGAAGTAGTTCTGCTTATACCGATTGTCGATCAGGATGCCTCCGAGCAGAAAGCCTGACAGCACAAAGAAGAGATCCACGCCGCACGCGCTAAGGACAAACAGTTTAGCGAACAGGCTATCGTGGTGCACCTCGACGATGAGGTGTCTGATCAACACCAAGCCAATCGCAACGCCCCTGATCGCATCTAGCCCAGAGCTGTGCTTCATCTCGCCCATCGAAATCATTTGCTTTAAAAAAGCACATGATAATAGGGTTACTCGCTCGGATTCAATATCTGCGAATGGCGCCGCCGCACCTGCAAGCGTGATTGCCGCTCATTGCTGATCGGGATGGGAGTTCTCAGCACGCCGTTTGGCAATGCGAGTGTCCATGGCGACCGTCACGGCTTACACTCTGAAGCACGAGGAGTGCGCAATAAGTTCGGTGAACGACAGCGAATGGAGGCATCCTAGACGGGCACTTTGTTTCGCTGCTTATGCGCCTGCCCGTTCGAAGGCTTGGTCCAGCGCTCGGAGCGCGACAGGCCGCATCAAGGCATAACCCGCGACATTGGGATGGACGCCATCAGGCATGATCGCCGCCTTTCTGGCGTCATTGATCTCTCCGAATGCAGCTCGATAGTCGGCAAATATATATCCCCGCATTCTTGCGGTATCCTCGATCCAGGCATTCATGCGCCGGATCCAAGGTTTGGGATCGACTTCTGGCGCCCATGCGAACAGGTCGTAATCGGCATAGTTGCCGAGGATCACACGCAGGTTGTGCGCATCAGCAAGGGTCAGCATCGCCAGCACGTTGTTTTGATAGTCGCGAAAGGTCGTCGGGCCGGTATTGCCGGCAATGTCATTGCAGCCGCACAGAATGTGAACCACTTTGGGCCTGAGTGCGACGACGTCTGCCATGAAACGCAGCAGTATCTGAGGCGTGGTCTGCCCAGCGATGCCACGCCCGACGATCCCGTTCGAGAACAACTCAAAATCGACGTGGGGCCATGCTTCGGTCAGAGAATCCCCGATAAACACCGCGCGCAACGGCGCCGCTATCGCCGCATTGCTGTCTCGGTATTGGCCGAGATTCGGCCAGTCGCGAGCAAAGCTAATCTCATGCTCGGTTCGACGGCTGTCCGTTCCACTTAGATGCTCGACCATGCCGATTGGGCTCATCACGCAAGCTTCAATGATTTGCTCGATAGTTATCTTGTGCTCATGTCCGCCTTGGAGCCGTCTAGTGGCCGGCCTGCTGTGCTGCGTTCGGCCATTGCCTCTGCCGTCGCAATAATGCGTCGCCGTGCCGTCCGATCCTTGATCGAGCGAAATGTTCGCAGCAGTCGAAATATCTCTGCGGCGTCCCGAGCAAGCTTCTCTTTCGTCAAAGAAAAATCTCGACTACGGATGATTGGTCAGCTTGCGCCCGCGATGAGGAGCAAGTTGTTGATCACAGGCGTTGAGCAAAAAGCCACCACCAGTGCTGTGTTGAAGATGCTCTTGCTGCGCCAAAGCAGCGCCATGATGACGAAGGTCAAACCGAGCTTCGGGATCAGCCACCATGCACCGAGCCACGTTTGAGCCAAATGCATGAACGGGTTGGCCTCGCCGAAACCCATTTCTAAAATCTTGTTAGTTGTCGCGAGATCAGCACACCCTAGTAGCAGGACGGAAAGCACCAAAACCAGCTTTGCGAAATTCATTTCAGCCTCTCGGTCTCGACCGCCGGACTGTGAAAGCCCTACAGTTAAGGTCAATTCCTTAATCGTTGGTTCCACCACGAGGATACAGCTGGAAGCAGCTCGACATTTTCCGAAGGCTCCTCTTATCGCTAGCCTAGCCACCACATCGAAGGCGGATTCAAAACGGAAACCTTGTTGGTTCGCAATGCCACCAAGTGGCTGCGCTTGAAGGGCTGGCCTTGCCGCTGACGAAGCCGCCGCGCTCGCGGCGCGGAGCGGGGTCAAGCAACTCGTGCTCACCCACATCTCCGGCCGCTACCCGGATGAGGACATTCTGACGGAGGCGATGAGGATTTTCCCGAACAGCCGGATAGCCGCCGACTTCGATCGCATCGCGATCTGAGTGCAGCGGCCTCCACGATCCCGGTGGCCGAACGCTGTCGAGGCTGTCTGTGAAAGCGTGCCAGTGCCGTACCAGCAACGCTTCATTAACCCAACTCACGCAACGTCGTCCCAGGCCGTCTGGATGGGCCGCTAGCAGAAGGCCGCCACGAGTGACTACGTGGCGGCCTTTCGCGTCTCACAGTGCCAAGGGAGACGACCGATGGACTACGGCGCCTTCACCGACGCCAGCCTGAAGATGATGTACGAAGCCGTCCGCGGTGCGCTCAGAGCCGACGACGAATTCGAGGCGGCCGGCGAAGAGCCAAAATTCCGCGTCCGCGCGACGCCCGAGTGGAAGCGGCATGCCGGCAGCCTCGAGGCCGAGATGCTGAAGCGAGGGCTGCAGCTCGACATTATCGACTGGACAGGCGGCCAGGGCGAACTGCCGTTATCTTGACGGCCGAACTCCAGCCGCGTTCCGAATGTTCGCTCCGAATTGTGCGCTGAACGGCGCGCTTGCGCCGTCATGCCTCGCGCTCCACCCCTCGGCGCGGGGGTGACCTTTCTGAGGCGGGCGGCTTTCGATGTGCCTTGAGCTGTTCCCCGATCGTTCCCTTTCAACGACAACTCTGGCCCGATCAGAACGTCCAGTGGCCAAGGCTGAAATCCCGCAGGGGCCTAATTTGCTCCATCGATGCGCCGCCATTTTGCCGCGCCTCGTTCGCTTTGCCCAACTCTGTTCATATACCTTACGAGGTAACACAGATGTCATCTGTTCGCGGTTTGTGTCGCCACCAATCGGGGTACTCGATCCAGCTTTGCCTACGGCTCGGGCTTCAGGGCGTCCGTCAATGCCTGCTTGATGTGTTCGGCCTGTTCCTTCGTCAGCTTCTCGGCGAAGTGGCCGTCTTTCTTCAACTGCGCTGGCCCCTTGAGCTCGCGATCATAAACCATCCAGTCGGTGCTTCCTCTCCGAACGACAAACCTTGACTGTAGGGGCGCTGCGTATCTCAACGATGCCTCCCAATAAATCCAGCTGCTCGTCTCCAAAAGACACATCCGGCGGCAGCTTGTTCCGAACCGGGACACTGAAATTTCCTGCGCCACCTAAAGAGCAAGGCTCATGCCGGAATACACGCGCCGCCAACCGGTCCGGAGAACCGCAGGCAGGCTCGACGCAGGCGACGCCGAACGTGGACTGCGACAGGGAGAGCAACGAGCCGTTGGCGTCCGAATGCGTCTGGTCCGAGCATTGGGATTGGAGTTCTGACCGTCCCGAAAATTTACGCCGCCGGGCCCGAAATGAGTTGTCCCGGCGGCGCCCTGTTCTTCCAGCCTCTGGGCCCTGAAATCCCCAGCGCCGAAAACCTACTAAAGATCACGCCGAACAACTGTGGCTTGGTTCACACAAAATTAAGAAGAGGGGCCGGTGCCAGGGCCCGGGCCGGCTTCCAAACACCACGAGAGCGATGTCACTGCCGCACGGAAATTTCGCGAATGTTTGGGAGGCTGACTACTTGGCTCAAAATGTATGAGCGGCCCGAGACATGGGCGACGGTCCGTACCGGACACATGGGTTACACTTTCCGCTTCCGTTCTGCGGGAGGTGTGGTTGCCGCGCAAAGCGAGTTCGGTGATGGAAGAGCGCCTTAGCTTTGTCGCCCATCTGCTGGACGGCGAGGCCATGACGGACGTCTGCCGGGAGTGATGCTGTGCTCCACCGTGTCCTACGAGTTGTTCGGCGATATTCCAGCAGGTGACCCGTAGGCATCGTGATCAGCGATTACGCTGCAACTTCCGTCCTCTCGGAAGAACAGGCCATTGCCTGCGACTTCCTTCCACCAACCCCGGCCAGTCCGAGATCGACGCATACTCACCACGCCAAAGCGCCACGCGCTCATATCACCCTGGAATGGTTGCTCGGAGAACAAATCTTGATATCCCGGCACAGGCCAGGTGTGATCCAGCACGTCCCACTCCGTGAGATTGCCTTCAAGCCAGGCATCGAAGTGATCCCTGATTTTCGTTCCCGGAGGATTCGGAAACAGAGCATTGATGTACGCTGTTCCGTCCGCATCCAACCTCGTGGGAAGAGCCTCGACGACCCTCCGCAGAAGCTCAGTGCCTTCTATTCCACCGCTCCAAAAATTATCGCTCGCCTTGGCGGCAGTGTCCGGTGCGTAAGGAGGGTTACATACCAGCAGATCACATGTCCCGTCGATCGAATCGAAGAGATCGCTTGTAACGAAATCGATGTTGCTCTTTTCGTTTAGCGCTGCATTGAAGTTGGAGAAGGCGATGGCGCGTGGACTGACGTCTGCGCCCACTACTGTCGCAGAATGGTCGCTTGCCAGAATAGCGTGCACTCCGGAGCCTGTTCCGAGATCAATGGCGCGCCTGCGGGGGATCCGCTTCACAAAGCCGCCGAGCATAAAGCTCTCTCCCCACAACCACATGACTTGATTGATTGCGGTATTCTTCTCTGCTTGGTCGGTGACCAGGTATTTCCCATAACATGGGAACAAACAGAAGTTCGACTGCAACAAGTCGCCGTTTTTTTCAACCAATCTCATTTCGAGGGCCGCATCGACAAAGAACGACGAAATCTGCTTCGCGATAACGTCTGCGCTCACCTGCTGGCCATCGATGAAGAGCGTAATGAGATTGTCGATCGGATCGCTCTTCCGAGGAGTCCAGGACATTCGCATTCTTTGCCAGAAATTGACGCCGAGGCGAGGAAGGACCTCAAGACGTTCGGCACAGCTTGCGAGGTCGTAACCGCAGTTCCGGAACTCCTTAACGAAGCGGCTCATGCGTTCACGCTGTGCCGGGATTATCGGCAGCGGAACTTCCCTGGAAACTGTCGGCAGGAGCGCTCTTGTCCCGTCCTCGCGCTCGATCGGCAGGGAGTCGGCCGGACCGCTCTTCGGCGTCTCCGCCTGCCGAAGCCAGGCGAGCAGTTCTTGCTTTCGGTCGGCCAGTGTCGCGCGTAACTCTGCGTCAAGCGCGCCAGCGGGGGCGCTGCACTTGAGGCGGTCCCCTTCAACCCATACTCTGACGTTCCGGTCGCGGAGAACCGATAGAAGCGTGGCCGTTTCCATTTGAGATCGTCCTCGGGTGCTTCGCCTTGGAATGGGCGCCCGACCTTGGAGGAGCCGGGCAGATGCCATCCCAAGCTTCTTTCGGCACCTGGTCAATCATCCGCATGGCGAGAACACCCAACGCCGTCCGCTTGAAATGCATGCGGGCGGCGCCGACCTAGCGCCGGGGGAAGTGCAAATTCCCGATGGATATTGCGACGTGCGAAACGCCAAGGGCTCGTGGCCTTAGCCCCACTAGATGAGGTACTCCGAACGTATGGGACAGCCCAGGCGAACAGGTCTTTCCCAGACGGGAGCGTCCGCGCGAACGTCCCGCTCTCGTGATATTCAAGCCAGCTTTTTCCGATTGCATGCTGGAGCCCAGTCCACTCGGCCGGCGTTGCCTTGTCCCGGTAGAGCATTGGGGGCGCTGATCTTCTCGATGTAAATTCGGCCGCCTGGATCGGCTCGAATGCTCTCGCGTGCTCCATCAAGCGTCGGGCGGCTTTGCCTGTACCGCAAGCGGATCGACATCTCCACCGTGCTGGTCGGCCAACAACTCGGCATCGAGGAAGTCGACGACGGCATTTTGCTCGTCAGCTTCATGCACGATGATTTGGGATACTTCGACCTGGAGCAGAAAACCTTGCAACCCCTCGACAACCCGTTCGGCACGAGGCTGTCACCCATGTCTTAGGTACGACCTGTTACCCATGTCGCCGGGCTGGACAAAGAATTTGTTTGGTGAGCGCGGAGGGACTCGAACCCTCGACCCCATGATTAAAAGACAGCCGTCTCGCCAGTAAGATCAATCTCCATTCCGACATTACCACCTTTCGGCCCCCCATTGAGCCGAAAGGAAAATTTGCGCATGTCGGAACGAAAAGGATCTGTTGGTACAGCTAGGGTAATCCCATTCCCAATCACGCGGCGACACTCGTTCATCGAGCGCCAAGCTTGCCGTGCCGCCGAACTCAGCCCGGACGCAGGCGAACGACATATCCGGAACCAGGTACAGATCCAGGTAGACGCAATGCGCCGGCGCGGCATTGGCGAGGACCTGATCGCCCGTGAAGCGCGGTGCATGGAGACAGCCATCCGGGCTGCGCTGTGGCGTACCGTCATTGATGCCCCCAGGGGAGGCCGCTGATGGCCAGGGAACGCCGTACGAGCATTGGCGGGCAATTTGCTCCTCGTCGCATCGATATGCTGCGCTCGCCGGCCTATCGCGCCCTGAGCCTGTCTGCCCGGCGTGTGCTCGATCGTTTGGAGATCGAGCTGGCCGACCATGGCGGTACAGATAACGGCAACTTGCCATGCACTTACCAGGACTTCGTCGACTATGGCATTCACCGCGAGGCGATCTATCCCGCAATCCGGGAGACCGTCGCCTTGGGGTTTGTCGAAGTCACGCAACAAGGCGTGGCCGGCGGTCCGGACTATCGCAAGCCAACGAAATTTCGGCTCACCTATCGTCACGCTAGGGGCGTGCGTGGGGACGGCACGCACGAATGGATGAAAATAACGACGGACGAAGAGGCCGCCGCCGTCGCCGCTGCTGCTCGGAAAGAGCGTCCGCCGAAAAAGCAAAATCAAACGTACGGAAATCGGCACATCTCGGTACGGGAAACGTACTCAGAACCGGCGTCCAAAGGTACGGAAACCAGTACCACTACGCATAGTACGGAAACCGGGGGTACTCTCGATATTTCGGGTAGGGGACGCAGTGTTGCCTAAGCGCTCCTCACCATGGTCCTCCGATGCTCGACCCGCCGGTATCGGGACCTGCGCGGCTCCGTTCAGCGCTGATCGGGACGGCTTACGCGACGTCGGCCGACGGATGGCTACCCCCCGGGCGAATTCCCGACGAATGGGTAGGGCGAGGACCGCTCAGGACCGCATTCGCACCATTCGCGCGCGCGGAGAAAAATCACAGAAAATGCCAAAGGAGCAGAAATTGGCTAAGGCCAGCAAGCGAACCACGAAACGCAAAAAGGGCAGGCCGACCCGGCGCGAAGCCAGCAAAAAGGCGCTGCGCGGTGTCGACCTAGCGACGATCGATCCACGGCAAGTTTTGCTCGAGATCGCCGGCGACCGCTCGGCACCCGCGACGGCCAGGCTGCAGGCCGCGCGCGCATTGTTGAACGGGACCGCGGAGCCGCAGCGACCGAGGCTGCCGGAGGACCAGGAAACCAACCCGGTCGCAAGGCGCGCTTTGCGCATTTTGAACGGAGGCAGGGCATGACTGACAGCGAAGACGCAATCCCGACAGTCGGAACCTATCGACACGTCGGCTTGCATGACCAGCAGTCCGAAGCGCGTCTCGCCGTGGTCCGTGCAGCGATCGATGCAGTGTTTGCGACGTCGTCGGATCCCAAGAGATTGCTGAAGATTTGCGCTGATCCCACCTGGCCGCCGGAGTCGCGCTTGCTGGCCGCCGCACTGCTCGAGGCCATGCTGCAGATCGCGGCGGATGAGCGGAAGGTCCGCCCCGATATTGATCTTGCCTACGTTCGTGCGTGTGTCGCCGGCGTCAATTCCGTGCGCTGGAGGGACCCACGGCATTACGCGTCACTGCTTGACCGCGCGCATACGGGGCCGGGACAGGAAGGACCGGTGCTCCGCGAAGTGCCGCTTCGCTGAGCGCGAGGGAGGCAGTCCTTTGCTGATGGATCGCGACGTCTTCAGGCAGTTCATCGAGATGGTGTTGCAGCACCTGAACGATGAGGATTGTCTCGCCATTGCCGACGAACTGCGCAAGCGCAGCTTGCTTCGGCAGCATGTCCGCTTGCTGCGGGCATACCGGCAAAGCTGGTACCACGAGCTCAGCGACCGCGCCGCGGCCCGGCAGATCGAGCAAGATCTCGCACGCGCTGCGGCGAGCCCGCTCAGCGTGCGGGTGATGCCGAGCATCTCGGACCCGAAACAGGCCGAAGCCTTCGAGATCCTGACATCCGGCCCGCGGCTGGGGTTCGAGCGGCTCCGCCAAATCCTACGTGGGTAAAAATCGCGGGTTTGCTTTACCCACCAAATCACTGAAACCCGAATCACGCCCCCAAGGATAGCCGCGCGGTCGCGATGGTGATCCGAAACCGGGGCGGTGATGAGGGGTACCGATGGGCGCTGCTACCAAAACCAAGCCTGCCCCGCCGGCGGCCGCAGCTACATCGACTCCCGACGGATACCAGGCGGCGCTGGCCGAATGGAAGTCGATCGATGGCCGACTGCGAGATCTGACCCGCTCTATCGAGCGGCTCGAGCACGCGATGTGGTTTGCGTCGGTTCAGGAAATTCCCGAGCGAGCGAAGCATATCGCCGCCGAGGTGACTGGCCTGATTCTGTCATGCCGGCGAAGCCCGCTCCGTGCGGCCGCCGATCTCGAGAGCCTCCGCTTCGACTTGTCTGAACTCCGGCCAAAGCATACCGCCGCGAGAGAGCGATATCTCATTGCGCGGAGTCAAGAAGCCGTTCGCGTCGCGGAGACCTTCCGGGCCCGGCACGGCGACGCGGTCCAGGCCATCATCGACGCCGTCGAGTCCCTCGCGGAAGCGCTCAAGGCAGAACGGCTGGTTCGCGCAGAATACGCGGCCGTTTCGCCCGAGCCGACATCGTGCCTCTTGCCGAACGTCAGCGATGATCTCGCCGAGGCCGACCTCGCGAAATGGGACAGCGCAGCAGCGCGCTGGGCTCGCCGAATTCGATCTCTCCGGAGCTGATCAATGACACTTCAACTGCAAGAATCGTTCGGCACCTTTGCACCCTTCCTCGATGCAGTCTTTCACGCTGGGCACAATGCGGACATTCCAGATCGCCGGCTTCGCATGGAGGCCGTTGCCCTCGGCCTGAACGAAGGTGTCGGGTCTACCGGCGGCTTTCTCGTCGAAGAAGAGGTCGCTGAAGCCCTGTGGCAGAGGGTCTATGCCATCGGGTCCATCATCCGTCGCTGCGCGAAGATTTCCACTGGCAAACGCGAGGTGCGGATTCCCGCCATTGCAGACACCGGCGGGGTGGGCGCAGCGCGCTTCGGAGGCGTCCAGATCAGTTGGACCGATGAGGCGGCGCCGGGCGGGGAGACGCGCCCCAAGATCGATCTCCTCAAGATGAAGCTCAAGAAGCTGTTGGCCGTTGTTTATGCAGCCGACGAATTGCTCGAGGATGCACCCGCCCTGGCCGTGACGGTCGAGCGGCTCTTCGGCATAGCCGCTGCGTTCGAAATCGAGAAAGCAATCATCTCAGGATCCGGCGTCGGCGCACCGCTCGGAGTTCTAAATTCGCCCGCGCTGATCACCGTGGCGCCCGAGGCCGGGCAGGCAGCCGGTAGCGTTGTGCAAGAGAACCTCGCCAACATGGTCGAAAGACTATGGGGCCCGTCCCACGCCAACGCAGTTTGGCTGATGGGCAACGATGCCTTCAGCAGCATCCTGAAGCTCGAAAGCGAGCTTGGCCTCGAGCTCATCAAAACCGGAGCCGACGGGCAGCGCTTGTTGCATCAGATGCCGATCGAACTCTGCGAGTACACCACTTCGCTCGGCGTGGCTGGCGACATCGTGCTCGGTGATTTCAGTCAGTATCTGCTCGCCGAGCGAGAGCCCCAGTTCATGAGTTCGATCCACGTGAAGTTTATCACGGACGAATCGACGTTCAAATTCAGGTATCGAGCGGAGGGGCAGCCGGCGTGGGCATCCCCGATCACACCGGAGAATTCGGCCAACACTCAGTCCCCGTTCGTCGCGCTCGGGGCTCGTCCATGAACCGCGCTCTTCTCGACTTCAAGCGCGAGATCCGCGGCGCCAACGGCAAGGTGATGGCCTTCGATATCTCCGGCTACGGATCGACGCTGATGCCGCTATTCGAGCGGATGGGACGTGGTCAGAAGGTCTACGAGGATGAAATCCGCGAGGTGATGGGCCATCGTGGCGACGCTCTCGGCCCGACGAAGGCGGGCGATATCAGCCTCGTCCCGATCGCGAACTCGAACAAGGCTACCGCGGTCATTCCCCTTCGAGGTGTTGCGACCTATGCGATCGAGGCCTACGGATATTGTTTCTCGACGCTGAAGCTGTCGCAAACGCTCGGGCAATTGGCGAACGATCCCTCTGTCGCAAGCATCGTCCTGGACATAGATACGCCGGGTGGCGCCGTGACTGGGACGCCTGAAGCAGCTGACGCCGTCTGGGTGGCTCGGCAGAAGAAGCCGGTGGTCGGCATAATTAATCCGCTGTGCGCTTCAGCCGGCTACTGGATCGGCAGCCAGGCCACCAAGCTGATCTCGGTGCCGTCGGGTGACATCGGATCGATCGGCGTCTTCACGTGCCACTATGACTGCTCCGCGATGATGGCAGATGCCGGCATCAAGCCGACGTTCATCTACGCCGGCGAGTTCAAAACCGAGGGCAATGCCTTGGAGCCCTTGAGCAAGACCGGCCGCGATTTCTACCAGAGTGAGATCAACCAGACGTACGGCAGATTTCTCGACGCTGTTGGTCGCGGCCGCAGCGTGTCCGCCGCAACTGTCAAAGCTAAATTCGGGGGTGGTCGCACTCTCTCGGCGCCGGATGCCCTTCGTGTCGGCATGATCGATGCCGTTATGCCGCTCCAGCAAGCATTCACAGCGGCCAGCACCGGCGGGGCCGGAGTAGCAAGGCAGACGGCCCGCATTGCGACAACTGCGGAGACCGATCGGGAGCGCGAAGCGCGGCGTCTGCGCCTTAAGCTGGAGCGTGCCGCCATGACGCCGGACGAGCGAGAGGCCGAGGCACTGCGCATCAAACTGAGACTGGCGGAACTGTCATGAGCGCTCGGCATCTCGGACACATCGCGTATTGGGACGATCGACGGGGCTACGGTTTTCTGCGGCCGTCGGGAGCGCTTGAACGCGCTGACAACGTGTTCGTGCACGCGACGATTTTCACGGCCTGCGGCTTGCCACTCCCCGCGAAAGGCGAGCGCTACACGTTCGAGAAGCGCAGAAGGCCGGATGGCCGCGTCGATGCGGTGAACCTGGAGCGACTGTGATGGCCGCAGTAGCACTCTCGTCTCTACGCGTCTCGATGGACGGCGACGCCGGCGGTTACGTCAGGGCCGCTCAGCAGAAGGTCGACGCCGACAACAAGATGATTGCGAGCGACAGGGCCCGCAACGTCGCTCTAGCCCAGGCCGACGCCACGCTCGCGAAAGCAATCCCGGGGATGGCAGCCCTCAGCCGCTCGCTGCTCGACGGCTACGGCGCCGGCGCCGCCTTCGAAGCGCAGATCAGGAAAATCGGCAACGCTGTCGACCGCGGCATGGGCCTGGACCGCGCCGAGGTGCTGCTCGATGGGGTGTACCGCAAATTCGGCTTGACCGCCGATGCCGCAGCACTCGCCGAGAAGGGATTTGTCTCGATCGCGCCGGCCGTGGATGCGTTAAACGGCAGGATGGCGGCCGCGGCGGAGAATGCGCAGCGCCTACAGGCGAACATCCGAGCTCAGAATTTCCAACAGTCCATCAATACGTCGTTCGGGATCGGCGCAAATGACAACAGCGCGTCCCGGGCCGCCGACGTCGCGGCGCTGGGCGAGTCGCTCGATAACTTGCGGGCCAAATATTCGCCGCTATTCGCCGCACAGCGCGACTACCTCGGCACGCTGAAAGAGCTCCAGTCCCTTGAGGCAAAGACCGCGCTGACCGAGGTCGAGCGCGCCGCTGCCATTCAGCGGACAAAGGATGCTTTCGCCGCGCAGGTCGTCGGGATGCGGTCCGCGAGCGATGAAACCGACAAGTTCGGAAAGTCGGGGAGCACCGCGGCGCAAAAGCTCAACCAGCTGGGGTACCAGGTCAACGATATCGTCGGCGGCCTCGTCAGCGGCCAATCGCCGCTGACCATTCTGGCGCAGCAAGGAACGCAAATTTCGCAGATCTGGACGGCGGGCGCCACCACCGTCACCGGCGCACTCGCCGCGATCGGTGGCGTCACCGTGGTCGCCGGCATCGTGGCTGCTGCACAGGCGATCAGCAACTTGCGTAAAGAAATGGTTGAGCTCGGGGACGCCGCCCAGCGGACGAACGTCAGCACATCGAACTTTCAGTTGCTCCAGGCCGCGGGCCAATACAAGGGAGTGTCCCGAGACGAGAGCGCGGCCGCGGTGCAATCGTTGGCGGCGGGCCTCAATCAAGCACTGAAATATAGCAACAACCTCAGCCAGCTGTTTGCCCAAAACGGCGCGTCGTTGAAAACGCAGTCCGGCAACGCCAAGAACCTGGTCGACATCTTGGCCCAAGGCGCCGACTTCGTCCGGAACGCCCGCACCGAGCAGGACAAACTTTTGGTCGTGCAGCAACTCGGGCTCTCTCCGACAGCCGAAATGGTTCGATATCTTGAGCAGGGCGGCACCGCGATCAAGCTTGCGATGGAGGACGCTCGAACTCGCCGGCGGCGTGATCGATGAGCGGCTCATCCGGTCGGCGCAAGCGTTCGACGAGAAGTGGACCACGGCGACCACGAACATCTCGCTACGGATGAAGGCCTGGCTTGCCGAGACGTCGGATACCCTCGGCAAGTTGGCCGACAGCCCATTTTTTTCGAAGTTGGTCACGGCAGCCACCATGCTCCCCGTCATCGGGACGCCGATCGCTCTCGGTCGGTCAGCCTACAATGCCGTCGCCGGTGCCGCGGCGCCGTCGGCGGTCAACGATCCGCAGCGCCGGCTCGAGGGATCTTTCCAACTCGTTTCGGCCGAGAATGATCGCGTCGCGTCCTCGAGCCGGACCAAGCTTACGGCTGATACTCAGAAGTTGCTCTCGATCGAGTCGCAGCGGATCGGGCTGCTCGGTGCGACGGCGACGGTCGACCAGCAGGTCCGGGCTGCCGAGATCGGGCTCGATCAGGCACGACTGAACGGTATCGATCTCACCGACAAGCAGCGTGCCGCCGTTCTGCAGTTGGCCCGGGAGCAGGCGCTCGGTATTACGGCGATGAAGCAACAGGCCGACGCGACCCGGATCCAAGCCGAAACGCTCGGCATGTCCGCCGGGGCCGCCGCGGAATTCACGGCGGTCCAGACCCGACTCGCCGAGGCCCTGCGCAACAAGCAGGCGCTCACGGATCAGGACATCGCACAGATCAGGGCCCAGGCCGCTGCGCTGGGGCAGGCGGCCCAGGCGGCCGAGCAGGCTCGGGTGCGCCAAGATATTCGGTTCGGCTCGGCAACGGCCCTGCTGTCTCCAGATGACATCCAGATCGCCCAACAACTGAAGGGGCTCTATCCGGACGTCGCGACGGCGCTGGCCTCGGTAGAGGCGGCCGGGCTCCGCACCAACGCCGCGCTGAGCCAGGTCTCCTCGACCATCTCCGGCGACCTGGTGACCGGCATCACCGACGCGCTCGATGGCACCAAGAGCTTCGGCCAGGCGTTCTCGGACACCTCGAAGCTGGTGATCCGCGCGATCGAGGAGATGATCGTCAAGCTGCTGGTCGTCGGCCCGTTGATGCGGAGCCTGCAGAGCTCGTTCGGCGGCCTCACTGGGGGCAGCGGCGATTTCGGGTCACTTTTCGGGTCGGCCGGCGTCACCTATGGCACGCCCGGCGCCGCCGGCAGAAACCTGTTCGGCCCGATTGCGCCCAGTGCACTGGGCAACATCTTCTCCCGCGGCAACATCGTGCCCTTCGCGCGGGGCGGTGTCGTGACCCGGCCGACGCTCTTCCCGATGGCGAATGGTGGAACCGGTTTGATGGGTGAGGCGGGCCCCGAGGCCGTGATGCCGCTGCGTCGCGGTGCGGATGGACGTCTCGGCGTCTCCGCCGGTGGAATCGGTGGCGGTGCCGCCAACGACAACGGCGCCGCCGGCAGCGTCGTCGTGAACATTTACAACGCGCCGTCGGGCTCGGATCCTCAGACCAGCGTCAGCCGGACCAACAACGGTACGCAGGTCGACATCATGTTCAAGAACGCCGTCACCGGTCTCATGGTCGACGACGCCTCTCGGAATGGCCCGATTTCGCAGGCGATTGCTGCACGCCAGCGCGGCTTCAGGGGAGCGTGATCATGACCGAGGTGAACAGTGACCTCGATCTCCGCCGTCACCACAGGCGAGCTCGGAAAGCTCCTGTGGCGGCATTCACGGCACTAGGCCGTGAGCACGCCGCCGAGGACGCGCTCGCCGTGTTTTCAGGGTTGACGCTGGCCGACCGGGTTCTCGTTCATGCTTTGCAGCGCCAGCGGATGGCCGATCGATGCCGGCGGCTGACTGATGCCGGAATCTCCGAGGATCGGATTGCAGCTTGGGTGTCTGCGCATGCCGTTGCATTCGCGGCTCGCGTCCGTGAGATCGCCGTACGCGTCAAAACCTCTGCTGAAGAGGCTTCGTAACGTTCTCATTTTGCCTTGGCCTGTTGAAAAACGACGATTGCGGCCGCAGACTTTTCGACGACAGTTTGCATTCCAATCACCAGCGCAGCCCAGATGGCGAAGGATATGACTGCGTGCATTGCCCGACTGAGGCGGCGTACGGTCTTGTGCTTCGAACTTTGACCGGGTCTCAGCTCACGCAGCGCGCTGCTAAGACCGTTGAATTTCAGGTAGCCTAACCATTCAATGAATGCTTGCAGATAAAGGAAAATTGCTAAGTACGCGATTCCGCAGATCACCCAGAGGAACTTGCTCTGGGTCGCCTCAGCAGCGACCTGAAAAGTTGCTGCCAACGCGAGCCAGCCGAAAACTTTAAATACACCATCGACCAGCCCGCGCACGGAATAGATGAACGCGTGATCATCGGGGAGACTGAAGTGGTAAAACTGCCAAGCCATTTTATGAAGATCTGCTTTTCCAAGAGTCGCCGCCAAAGCGGTTAGCTAGCGGATTTTGCGAAACCACCGATGACGCCACCGATCAACCCTCCAAGTTTGACCAGTTGTGGAGCTGAGGCGTTTCGGTCCGCCATGATCGCATCTGCCGCCGAGGTGCCGCTCAGTGACTCAATCTTAGTTCCAAGTAGCCGCATCCCATAACCGGTGATCACCACGTCGCAGAACAGATCGCCCCCATTGCCATCATCGGCGACCTGTCCAAATCGGATCACCCCTTCATCGCGCAACCAGTCCATGATGTCCGAGAAGAGGCCATTGGAATCGACCGGATCGGGGTACCCAGCCTTCCGTATGTCCGACAAAAACTGTTCGGCGTAGAGACTGGATTTTGCGATGCCACCCTCCAGCAACACTCGAAGAATCGAGGCAACAATCAAGCTCTGAGCTTCAAGGTTATTCGGCCAAGAGCGCGATCCATCTTCAGATCGTCCCATGTGATTTCCTCACGAAAGATGGAGTTATATGTGCGCGTTGAGCCAGTCCCAGACGGCCGGGTTGAGCCATCCCTGATGTTGTCCATTCACCAGCTTAGTCACCATCAACCTGTCGTTTGTGTCCATGTGCCGCCGAATATCAGCATCAAGCGCATCGGCGGTACCAGTTGACTGAACGAACCAGACCGAATCCAGTCCTGGATCCTTTATGTGCGGATACCGCGACATATGATCGATCAATCGCTGTCGAGCATCAGCGTAGTTCGACCGGTGTCGGTTGAGATCCCATGTCACTAAATAAACGCCCATTCCTCATCTCCTTGATTCGCGTATTGCGATCAGGGTGCTAAAAAATACGCGTGAGGCGAGTGCAACGTAAGGTTATCCCGGCTATTCACAGGCGAAGGTCAGGAGCCGCCGCTGCTAAGGTCCCCGAGGCGCAGTGGCCTCCGCGCACGTCAGAGCTCTCGATAGCTCCGCTGCAGGAAGATCTTGTTCTCCGCCGAAAGACGGTCCGATACGGCGTTTAGAAAATCGCAAGCCTTGAGGAGGAGGCTCCGAAGCCGTACAGCTGTAAAGGGCTCTTTTTCGCTTTGAATAATTACAAGCGTCTCGCTGCGCTCAATCACCTGTCCTTGTCGGTTGCCGGCCAATTGTAGAAATGCATCGATCGACGTGAGGAGCTCGTGATAATCGTCCGAGTATTTGCAGATTCGAATCTTCGTCGAGTGCAAGAGACGACTGAGTACTTGATACAGCGTGATCGTTTCAGGCGTTTCGATGAAGAACGGCGATTTGGGCGGTGACAGCAGCTTGCACGTCGCGGCCGTTACGGCACGCATTTCGCCGGCTGCCTCGCAGGCCTCAGCAAAATTCCGCGCGGACGCCGCGAACGTGAGTAAATCACGCCTCGCCATGATCTCGGCAAAATCGTCCAGGTCATCCTCAACATCGTTCGTTGGATCCGGCCAATCGTGAATCTTCACAGCATCGAATGCATGCAGTCGAGCCATCGATTCGATAACTTGGTCATACAAAAAGACGATGTCTCGGCTCATGCCGCGTCATCCTCCGCGCTTAATGTGGCCTCTCTTCCATTTGAAGAGCACCGTCAGCTTCGGCCTGCCCATCGTCTTCGATGAGTTGACGGACGAGATCGGTGTAGGCTTGCATCGTGCGCTTTTCGAGCTCCAGGTAGAATGGGAATTGCAGATCGACTATTGGCCTAGGATATCGTGTGCGCGTGTCTTCATCGATGTGCGGATCATGCCATTCGAGGAACTTGCCATCATCGTCTTTGCGCTTTGTTCTTTCGAAGAGTTCACGGTAACGTCTGTGTGAGATGCCGTGAAAATGCATGAAGTCCACAGCCGGATAACCTTGGTACCGTCCTCTATCTGCTCCTTCGATTTTCACCGAATCCCCATGGAGAGCGGCACTCAGGCTCTTGGGATAGGGTTCGAGGAATATAACCTTTGCGATCCCTGCGGCGACGACGTGCTTTGCGCACATGTGGCATGGAAAAGTTGTTGTGTAGAGAGTTGCATCTGCCAGAGAGCGGCCAAGCCTTGCCGCATCACATATCGCCGACATCTCGGCGTGGATTATTCGACCGTACTCCAACGCGTCCATGAACTGAGATTTGTTGACCGCTGGTTTCGTAACGGCGTCGGCATCGAGTCCTAGCGCTTTGACGAGGTCGAAGAGGAGCTCGCGCTTCCGCTGATCGTTGCTATCGTACTCTCGCACATAATCTCGATCATCGAATTGATTGGGGTCGTCGCACCAATATGTTCCGCCAGTCGCCTTGGGTACTTCATTCGAGCCCATTGTGAGAATCTCTCCTTCCGAAGAGAAGATTGCTGCGCCCACCTGACGTGAAAGGTCCAGGGTTCTCAGCGCCGCCGATTTGGCGACGAACATCCCGTATTCATCTCTGGTCGGTGAAATTCGGTTGGATCCAAACAGGAGGTTCACGAACCGGCAGATCTGATCCTCCAGCGCGGCATCGCTGGCGGCATCCGCATTGAGGATAAGATCGCCGTTGTGGAAGATCGCCGATACCCGTTGGCCGTGGGTGTTGCCTGCTTCATTTTGGTCGGTCTGGACGATGGCCTCAGCCAAAGAGCGGTACGGATCGCTTGTCCCCGAGTTCTCGGCCCGCGCAAACGCCTTGGCGAGGTGCTCAACTCGAGCTCCGGTTCTGGAATAAATGGAAACTTGGAAGAAGACGCGGCCGTAGATGGACCTCAGCAGGTCGATCTCTTCGCGTCTCTTGAATTGATGAAGAAAGAAAACGTTCTTCTCGGGAGAGGAGACCTTGTCAGCAGCGCGTTCTACTCGCTTTTTCACGATGCTTGCGATCGTTAGACCAGCAAGCAATGCGTCGTCCTCGAAATACTCTCGAACTTGATTGCCGTATTTGATGTACCGTTCCAGGCGAAGGTGAGGTGGACTCGTAACGAGTTCCTCCTTCGGCGGAACGACCTTTTCAAGTTCCTCGAAGACGTCCGTTACTTTGATGGGGATGACGTTGTACCCGAACCTTTCGAAGTGGGTGCGGAAGTGCTTTAACGACGACGTCATCTCGACGCCGACAGGTGCAACGAATCCCAAAAAGATCTCGGGAAAGTCAATGCGCGTAAATGCGGCACACAACGGAATTTACTCCTTTTTAACAAAATGCTAGTTTATTCTCTGATGTCTTGCGCAGGATGATTCCGGATGAATCTGAAGATTCAACATACGAGTGCTTCCGTCCTGCAGCACTCGAGCGAATTGCTCCAAGCTCATCAGGCAATTATCGATACTTGGTACGCGTCTTGGTCGAACGAACAGCGCTCCAAAGCCGACGCGCTGCGTCGCAGGAGAGAGGCACACTCTTCCTCGCGGGATGCACTTGTCTCGAATGGGGCTGACTGGCTCAGCCCTGTCGACCTTGAGAGCGGTTTGTGCCTGACGGTCAAGGGCTAGAGCCTGTCTGCTATGCCGCGCAGCGGGTGCTGCAGTCGGCCTAGTGGTGGATTGACCAGATAAACTTCCATCTATCTCTCCCGTGATTCGTCGAAGGCGATCAGGATGCAGTACCGCTCGCGGTAGGCGAGCAGTTTTGCCTGCTATCCACGATTCCCACAGGCGACTTAGGAGCAAATGTCCTTGTCGAAGTCGATCAGGTCGCGGTCGGACACCACCCGCCGGGCCATTCAGTCGTCCTGATTACGCTGGAATCAGCAGCATGATCAGCTGTACGTCGACTTTCACATCGATTCTTATGGACATGTGGCCTCCTTTCCCAGGACCGAACTACTGAAGGCATCCAGCTGGGTCGTCTGTTTCCTGTCGTGGATTACTCTCCCGCGCCCCCGGAGAGCGGCCGGTTAGTTTAGCCGGACCGGAGAAGCGTCGTCATCAACAACGCCGCCTGCGTGGCTGGATCCTCGTCGACCATGACAATATCGGCTAGGGATTCAGAGCAATCATGAATTCCTGACCGAAGGGGGAAAGGCCGAAGCTAGCGCCATTGGGATGAGATCCGCTGAACTTCTCGCCACATTTGATTTCATAGAGAAAATTAAAGCTCGCACGGACGGCGGACACGCGCACGCCCAACGCGCCCGCTGTATCAAAGTCGCCGATCGAGCCTTCTTCTTCATTGTTGGTCCGCTGTAAGATTGCTGCGTCTAGAGGGTGGAGCTTTTTGAGCGTTTCGATGAATTCGGGTCGTACATCGTGTGCGCGGCCCGGGTCCAAAGCATTGGCCAGCAGCCGAGCCCAGAGCTCTTGCATTTCCTCGCGCGGCTCACCCTGTGCTGCTTCCAGCAGTGGGATGGCGATGCTCTCGGGAGCTTCGACCCGCTCGTTGATGTTCCTGTCGCGCAAAATCTTCTCTGTTTTTCTGGTGATAGCGTCTAGCCTTCGTTGGCGTGCGGCCGCAATGGAATCGCCGATCAGAAGCCCATAGATGTTGCCGATCGCCGGACCAACCGCGCGGCCGCCTTCGCGGACGAGATCGACAGTATTGTTCACGGCCTTCGCGCCCTCGGTGATCGCCTCTTCGTAAGGCATCTTGCTCCTGTCGTCGGTCACGCCTGAGGTCTCCATATGCAATGGTGGTAGCGATTGTCCCACTTCGACTCTCGCCCGTTCTGTGTGCTGTTGGGAAATACCGACAGCACATACCTCGGTCTTACTTTCTAGCCATTGCGCGTGCACGCTTGTGTCAGCGTCGCTGCCGCAATCCCGTCTCAATCAACCGCCGAACCGCCTCCGGACGGCTAGGGAACGGGGGCTGCTGGTTGCCAATCCAAGCGTCCAATTCGGCCAAAAGCCCTGGCTGCATCCGCACAACCACCGGTTCGCCCTTGCCGGTTGGCGGCGGACCGCGTTTCCGTTTCTGTGGAATCACGGTTTTCTTTTTCATGATTCCTTGGTATCACGGTAGCGAGCCGACCGGAAGCGGCAACTTCCGGTTCGGCCCTAACCCTGTCCACGGAGAACGGATCCATGTCGAAGGCTGCATCAACCTCTACCAGAGTCGCCATCGCGGAATTGCCGATCGGAATGACCAACCAGTACGGCAACCTGGAGGATCAGGTGAGCGACCTTGTCCGCGCCGTCGATATCCTAACGAAGTTCGTTGAGGAGACTGCCCAAAGGAAGGCTCCGGAAAGCTGCTTCGCCAAGGGCGTCGACCCGGACAACTTCGTTGAGATGGGCGACGAGGCGCGCGAGCGGCTGCTGTTCTCGGCATATGAGGCCGACAAGAGAGCTCGAGCTCTCCGCGACTTCGTGCACGATCCGAAGTCGGGTGTAAGTTGGTAAGTGCTTGGAATCGTTCGTCCCGGGAGTAACGATCGTTGCGAGTTCGTTGCTGCACGATGACCGTCACGTAGACCGTGACGGTCCATCCGGAGGTGCTTCGATCAGTGTCTCGCTTTGCGTCTCGCCGGCGTCCCGGCCGGGGCCGATATCGCTGTTTGATCAGAGGCTTCGCCGTCCCGGCCAGGGTTTCGCCGGTGTTCCGATTGCTGTTTCGCAAGCTCCTCGCACACCCCTGAACACGGGTACCGAATTGAACCGGCTAGCCTTTGCGTCCGCGCGCACATCCTCTGACAAGGTGTCAGCACAGCGGCCGCAAAACGCGTGCCACCAATGCGGTTTCTATGCGGCCATCCACCACCAATGTCAGTGTCAAGGCCCTGGCCAAAAATCGGCGGTGGATGACTTTGTTCAAGATGCTTCCGGATCGACTCTCGAAACACGTAAGAATCGTTGGCAACGTTTCAGAGGCATTTGAGAGCAACGAACATGGCTCCCCGCAAAGAATCATTCACCCAGACCAGGGTGACTAGACTGTTGAAAGCGACCAAAGACGCAGGCGTTAAGGTCGAGCAACTCGAGGTCGAGCCGACGCGAATGATCTTCTATTTCGACCAAAGAGAAACCGAAGTACTGCCAGCAACTGACAGCGCAGAAGACTTGATCTAATGCCGAAGGGGAAACCAGTAGGTTGGCCGGACCTGATGGTCGCTAAACCGACCAAATCAGGCGTGGCCTATTACTGGGCGCCGTCACCTCATGTGCGAGAGCGCTGTCCGATCAAAGCGAAGGCGCTGGGCGTGGATTACGGCGAAGCTAAGCGCTACTGCGATGAGGTGTTAAACCCCCACTATCAGGCATGGCTGACCGGCCAGGGCCTTCCTGACGGTGAGGGGCCGCTGCGGGGGTCGTTCGACTGGATGGTCGGCGTCTACAAGCGCCATCCGAAATACAGCAAGCTGCCTCTGGAAACGCGCTCGAGCTACGATCGAATGCTCGCGCTGGTCTCTAAGTTTCCGCTCAAGGATGGCCGCGCATTCGGCGCGCTGCTGCTCTCGTCCATAACACCCGGCGCCGCAGACAAACTCTACGATCGGATCAAAGAGAAGCCCGGCGGCGGCGAGCGCAACAAGACGGCCGTGCTCGCGATGAAGGTAAGCCAACGTGCCTGGAATGTGGCTCGGCGCTCTGAGCCGAAGGTTGTGCCGTCGGAGAATCCGTTTGCGAAGATGGGGTTGACCTATAAGGCAAAGCAGACCCAACCATTACGCTATGACCAGTTGATGCGGTTTGTTGAGGCCGCCGACGCCGCCGGCGAGTTCTCGATCGGTACGGCAGCCATGATCGCGTTTTTCTGGCTGCAGCGCGAGAAGGACATCTTGGAGCGTCTGACATGGACGCATTATCGTCCCGAAGGCGCGCCGATAGCGAAGATCTTTCACCACAAGACCGGCGAGCCGGTCGACATGCCGCTGCTCGACGAGGATGGAAGCGACCTCTGGCCGGATCTTACACGCCGCCTGGATAGCGCGCCGCGCCACGGAACGTTGATCGTGACGCGGGATATCGTCGATCGATGGAAGAAGGTTCGGCTCCCCTGGAAGTATCGATACTTCGCCGACAGAGTCGCGGAGATCAAAGCTGCCGCCGGCATCGGCCCGGAATTCAAATTCATGGGGCTCCGTCATGGTGGCAACACGGAGGGTGGAGACGCAGGCTTGACCGACGCCCAGATCCGCGCGCTATCCGGTCATCGGTCGCCAAACATGACGGTCCTTTACACGAAGCAGACGATGAATCAGCGTCGGACAGCGGCGCGGATGCGACGAGACTCGAGAACGAAAGGTGGGCAAATATCGGAATGAGCAGGTGACGCGATGTCGGAATGACACCGGCAACATCTGCTAAGTGATTGATTTGTTGGTGAGCGCGCTGGGGCTCGAACCCAGGACCCCGTGATTAAAAGTCACGTGCTCTACCGGCTGAGCTACGCGCTCACTCACCTGAACATTAGATCCGGACGCCAGCGGTGAACCGCTCCGGATCGTGCTCCAGCCCGCGCTGTGTAGGGGGCAGGGCCCATCGGGTCAATAGCCGAAGGGCGGTCAATTGTGTACCGGCGCGCCGGATTTGCCGTTCCGGCGCCTGCGGTTAGGGCCGTTTCTTGAAGTCGGCCAAATCCGGCGCTAGTTGTCGCGGCGGATTTCCGAGCCGACCGGCTGCGACGGGGCGCCGACCGGGGGCAGGGCGACCGGGCGCAGGCCGATCAGCTCGGCGGTGCGGATCGCGCTGTCGCGCCAGAATGCGAACTCGTTGATCCGCGAATTTTCCAGGATGGCGATGGCGACGGCGGCGAGGAACGGCAGGCTCTGCAGCACCAGCACGCCGGCGAAGATGTAGATCTCGGTGATCTGCCGGAAGCTGTTGGAGGCGACCAGCACGCCGGCGCCGATCACAAGCAGGGCGCCGATCACGGCTTCCCAGAATGCCTGGAACTCGATCGACATCCGGCTGAGGCCGCCCTTGGAGGTGCGCGCGAACGCGATGTGCTCGGTGATCAGGCCCTGCGCGACCGCGCGCGACACCGTCCACTGCACGCTCATCGCCGCGATCATCGCCCCTAACATCTGGCCGGCCTTGATGTTCACGCGCAGCCGGTAGAGCGCGACGAAATGTACCAGCGAGACGACGAAGGCGCCGATGATCGGCAGCGTCAGGATCTTGTCGGGAATGGCGATGTCGGCGAAGGCGACGATCGGCACCCAGACGAGGTTGAGTAGCGCCACGACAACGCCGAGGCTTTCGGCGCCCAGCCAGTTCAGCCAGCCGAGCGAGAACTCGCGGCGCTGGTCGGGCGTCAGCCGGCTCGTACCCGGCAGGAAGCGGCGCCAGTGCTTCTTGACGATCTGGAGGCCGCCATAGGCCCAGCGGTGCCGCTGCTTCTTGAAGGCCTCGTAGGTGTCGGGCAACAGGCCCGCGCCGTAGCGGGTGTTGGTGTAGTGCGTGGTCCAGCCGAGCTCCTGGATCGCAAGGCCGAGATCGCTATCCTCGCAGATCGTATCGCTCGACCAGCCGCCGGCCATGTCCATCGCGGCGCGGCGGATCAGGCACATCGTGCCGTGCACGATGATGGCGTTGGCCTCGTTGCGCTGGACCATGCCGATGTCGAAGAAGCCGGCATATTCGCCGTTCATGATGTAGTGCATGATCGACAGGTCGCCGTCGCGATGCTCCTGCGGCGCCTGCACCAGGCCGACGCGCGGATCGGCGAAGGCCGGCACGAGGTCCTTGAGCCAGTCGGGCTCGACGACATAGTCGGCATCGAGGATGCCGATGATCTCGGCATCGGCGGCGGTGCGGTCCATCGCGATGCGCAGCGCGCCGGCCTTGAAGCCCTGCACCTTCTCGGCGTTGATGAACTTGAAGCGTTCACCGAGCGCGCGGCAATGGTCCTGGATCGGCTGCCAGAAGGCGGGATCCGGCGTATTGTTGATGATGACCACGCATTCGTAGTTCGGATAGTTCAGCCGCGACACTGCATCGAGCGTCTGCTTGAGCATCTCGACCGGCTCGAAATAGGCCGGGATGTGGATCGAGACCTTCGGAAACTTCACGTTCTCGCCGATCGTGGCGGGCGCGAGCGGCGCGCTCTTGCCGATCAGCCGGCGCGGGCCGCGGCCGAACGCGACCGCAGCGATCTCCTCGATCCGGGCCATCGCGATCAGGACCAGCGGAACCAGCAGCACCAGGCCGAGGCTGAGCGCGAAGGCCGAGCCCCAGACGAAGTAGTGCGTGGTCCAGTACGAGAACACGGTCGCGACCCACGCGCCAACGCCGTTGGCGGCCGCCGACAAGAGCAGCGCCTGCATCACGGTCGGCTGGTCCAGCCGCAGGATCGGCAGCGACATGAACAGGCCGACCAGGACGGCGACCAGCGCAATCTTCCAGTAGTTCAGATCGGTCACCGGGCCGGTCCAGGCGAATTTCGGCTCGCGGCTGGCGTTGAGGATGCCCCAGTACGGACCGACGCCGCCTTCGAAGAACTTCCAGGGCTGATCGATGGCTTCGACGATGTTGTATTCCATGCCGATGGCCTCGGCACGGGTGACGAAGTCGCGCAGGATCAGCGCCTGCTGGAACGGGCCCGGGTCGGCGTTGCGCAGATTGTAGCCCTGGCTCGGCCAGCCGAACTCGGCGATCACGATGCGCTTGCCGGGGAACAGGTTGCGCAGCAGGTTGTAGCGGTCGACGGCCTGGTCGACCGCCTGGTCCGAGCGGAAGTTTTCCCAGTAGGGCAGCACGTGGGCGGCGATGAAATCGACGGAATTGGCGAGTTGCGGATGGTCGCGCCAGATGTTCCAGATTTCACCGGTCGTGACGGGGACGTTGACCGACTTCTTGACCCGCTGGATCACCTTGATCAGCCGGTGCACGTTGTTTTCGGCGACTGCCCACTTGATCGCTTCAGCGCGCTTGCTCAAGCCGCTGCTGCCGTTCTCATCCGGCTGCATTTCGGCGTCGTGAAGACGCTGCGCTTCCTCGCGAAGAATCCTCTCGGACTCCTCGGGCGGCACGCCGATCTCCGGAACCGAACCGAGGTTTTCCAGCGGCACCTGCTCGCCGCGGAACACGGTTTCGTTGCCGACCACGATGCCGATGACGTTGCTGTTGCGTTTGGCCAGGTTGATCGCGGCTTCGATCTCGCGGTTGTTGCGGTTGGCGTCCTTGTCGATCCACGCGCCAACCGTGACCTTCATGCCGAACTCGGCGGCGACCGGCGGCACCAGCTCATTGCCTTCGGTCGACGAATAGAGGCGGACCGCCTTTGTGAGCGTGGAGAGCTTCTTCAGGTCGGCGCGCACCTTCTCGGTGTCGGCGGCAACGTCTGCGACGGTGTGGCCTGACTCGAACGGAGCGTAGGACAGGCTCGGCAGCGTGCCACGGAAATCGGGCGCCGACTGCCTCTCCTGGAAGAGACCCCACAGGGCGGCGTGGGCGGCGGTGACAAGCAACAGGACGGCGACGACGGCGCGCATCGCGGTTAAACCATACGGGGCCTGAGATTGAGGACTAAGCGAACCCGTCCCCTAGGTTCGACCAACACGACAGCGGAGGGAAAGATATCTCCGCCATCCGATTTAACAACTGGTGTGCCGCGATGGCGTTTTAAGGGCGCAAGCCGTTCCAGCCGCGAAAAAAAATCGCGGTCGGACCCCGTCGCGGGATACGGCTATTTCGACGCCGGCGCAGGTGCCGCCGACGGGGTCGGTGCAGGCGAAGGCGACGCCGCCGGTGCCGGTGCGGCGGTGCCGGCCGTCGCCGGCGCCGGGGTGGGAGCAGCGGCCGCCGCCGCAGCCTGGGGCTGCGCGCCCGGATTGATCCAGCAGGCGTGGATGCGGCCGTCGAGGCTGCCGCGCACCTTGTCGTCGATCTGGCCACCGAACCGGGTCAGGCAGCGGAACGCGGCCTGGATGTGGCCGCCGGGACAGCCGAAGCGGTCGTAGAGGTCGAGATGGCGGAACGCGGTATCGAGGTCGTCGCGCCACATCAGCCGCACCACGCGCCGGCCGAGCCAGACGCATTCGGGGTTGCCGGCCGGGCCGTTGATGACCTGCTGGGCCTCGACGAATTCCTCGACCTTGCGCTGGTTGGCTTCCCGTGCGGCATTTGCGTTGGCGTCGGGCTGTCCAGGCTGCTGTTTGGCCTGATCCGGCGGATTCGGCGTGCCGCTCTGGGCGAACGCGCCGCCGGCCCCAATGAGGAGCGCAAGGCCCGTGACTAGGCCCGTTACGGCAAGATGGCGCAAACTAGTGTTCTTCAACTCAAGCAGCCGTCGACGCATGTATTCCCCGATAATGTTCCTGCCCCCGCGGGATCATCCTAACGGCTCGCGTGATGCCGTCCAAATAGGTCTCCAGTGCGGCGGAGACTCTGGCGAAATCTGATGACTGGAATTTGGTATTTTGTCCAGCAAACTCACAACTTTATCGACCCAGCGCAAAACTGTCGCAGGACAACCATGGTATTGACCTAATCCCGCTCTTGGCAGATGGGCTGTGACCGGCTAATTCGACGGTCCCCCGGAGGATGGAACCGATTTCGCTTCGTACGCCGCTGGCGCTTCTCCTGATCTCGTTCGCCGTGATTGCATCCGTGTGGTGGTGGCTCGCCACGCCGATTACGCTCGTGCGCGCGCCGATCGATCCCGCTGCAAAGCTGCAATGCGTGTCCTATACGCCGTTCCGCGGCGCGCAGACGCCATTGGATCCCACCACGCAGATTCCAGTCGAGCAGATCGAGCAGGATCTGACCGATCTCGCCAAGGTCACCGACTGCGTGCGCACCTATTCGATCGAGAACGGCCTCGACCAGGTCCCCGGCGTTGCGGCCAAGGTCGGGCTGAAGGTGATGCAGGGCATCTGGCTCAGCAGCAACCGCTTCAAGAATTTGCAGCAGATCGCGATCGCGGTCCGGCTCGCCAAGGAGTATCCTGGCGTCATCACCACGCTCATCGTCGGCAACGAGGTGCTGCTGCGCGGCGAGATGACCGCCACCGATCTTGCCGGCAACATCCGCGCGGTGAAGGCAGCGGCGGGCAATCTTCCTGTCACCTATGCCGACGTCTGGGAGTACTGGCTGAAGAATCGCGAGATCTCCGACGCGGTCGACTTCGTCACGATCCACATCCTGCCGTATTGGGAGGATTTCCCGGTCAAGGCGAAGTTCGCCTCCGCCCATGTCGAGACGATCCGCGAGCGCATGGTGGTGGCGTTCCCCGGCAAGGAGATCCTGATCGGCGAGACCGGCTGGCCGAGCGAGGGGCGCATGCGCGAGGGCGCATTGCCGTCGCGCACCAACCAGGCGCGGGTAGTGTCCGAGATCCTCGACCTCGCCAAGCGCGAGGGCTTTCGGGTCAACCTGATCGAGGCCTATGACCAGCCCTGGAAGCGCAAGCTCGAGGGCACCGTCGGCGGCAATTGGGGCCTGTTCGATTCGATCAAGCGGCAGGTGAAATATCCGCCCGGCGTTGCTATCACGAACTATCCGGACTGGAAGCTACAGATGGCGGGCGGCATGGCGCTGTCCGTCGCCACATTCCTCGCGGCCTGGCTGACGCTGCGCCGCCGGCCCTGGACGCCGCGGCCGTCGGCCTGGATCGCGGTCGCCGTTTCGGCGACGACGGCGGGGGCGCTGCTCGGGATTGCCGGCGACAAGATGTATTACGAGAGCTACGGCGTCGGCGGCTGGCTGCATTGGGGCGCGCTGCTCGCGGCGGGCATTGCCGCGCCACTGCTGACGGCGCATGCGCTGATCGCCGGGCGGTCGCTGCCGACCTTCCTGGAGCTGGTCGGGCCGCGCGACTATCGCGGCAAGGGCGTGATCGGCGCGGTGTTGGCGATTGTGCTGATCATCACCACCGTGATTGCTGCCGAAACCGCGCTCGGCTTCACCTTCGATCCGCGCTACCGCGATTTCCCGTATGCCTCGCTGACCATGGCGGTGGTGCCATTCGCGCTGCTGACCATGCTCAATCGCCCGAAGGAAGGCATCCGGCCGCTCGCGGAATCCGTGTTCGCCGGCCTGCTGGTGATCGCCGCCGGCTACACGATCTACAACGAGGGCACGATCAACTGGCAGTCGGACTGGACCTGCGTGATGTACCTCTTGCTCGCCGCTACGCTGTGGCGGGCGCGGGCCGAGCAAACCCAAGAATGAACAGGCCGATCGCAAGGCCCGACAACACGACGTTGTAGAGCACGATGCCGAGGCCGGCGGCGACGATGCCGACGGTGAGCAGCACGATCGACGGCCGCATCAGGTTCAGCGTCGCCACCACCAGCGCGACGATGCCGAACACCGAATTCTTGAACAGGACGGTCGACAGCGCGCGAGCCTTGCAGAGCATGGTCTGCGCGCCGGCGTCGCAGGCCAGCGCAACGGGAGAGAACTCGATTGCCAGATAGCGCACGTAGAGCGAGTAGCCGACGGTGACGAAGCCCACGACCATCAGGAACTGGACCTGATAGGGGGAGAGGCGGAACGGAGGTTTTGTCATCGCGGCACTATGGTCGGGATCGGGTTGCGGGACAAGCTCGGTCGGAGCATCGAAATCGGTTGAAAATCCGGCCACAATCCCTTGGCCAACATGATTATTGGCTGTTCCGCCGGAATATCGAGGAGATCGTGGTCGGCTCCGGCTTCTTGTCCTCGGCGACCGGCTGCTGCGGCGGCGGCGATGGTGGTGCGGCGGCGCGCTTCGGCACGGCCCGCCGATGCGATGGCGCCGGCTTGGCTCCGGCGGGCGGCTCGTTGAGGGCCAGCCGCTGGCCGTCATAGATCGCCGTCTCGCAGGTCCGCTGCACCAGGCTGAGGCCCGCGCAGATCCTGGCGGCGGTGCCGGCGTCGTTCAGCGGTCCAGCCACCAGGCGCAACTGCATGCCGAGCCCGTTGCTGTTCTCCTTGATCACGATGATCGGCCGCAGCGCCGCCAGCGGCGCGTTGGCCTTCGACTTCAACAGGCCGCGCCACAGCGCGCGCAGTCCATTGACCGAATTGGCCGTGCCGAGATCGACGCCGAACTCGGTGCGGTGGATCTGTGCCTGCGGCGCATCGTCCTCGGCGTCCGGATCCGCTGTGATCACCAGCGGCGGCATCGGTGCGGTGGTGACATCGTTGGCGGTCGGCGGCTTGACCGCTTCGGTTGCCTTGTTCGCCGCAGGATCGAGCGATGCCAGGACCGGCTTGTCGGCAAGCGGCTTGTTATCCGCGACCAGCGCCGGCGCTGCGGGGGAATCCTCGGCGCCGGCCGCGGCGGCGCTCATCGGACTGGCGATCGATGCGGCCGCGGCGGAATTCGGCGGCGAATTGCCGGAGACTGGCGGCTTCTCCGCGACGGCCTGCGGCTTGGCGGCCGCGAGCACCGGTTTCTTGTCGGCCGTTGCCGGCTTTTCGGCCGCCGCAACCGGCTTCTCGATCGGCCCAGTCGCCTTGCTGTCGCCGGCTGCGGGCTTGTCGACCGCCGCCGGTTTGTCCAACGCGACCGGCGGCGTCGTTGCGACGGCGGCAACGGTTGGCGCGGAGGCGGCGGGCGACGAACTGGCGGTTCCGGGCGAGGGCGCCGCTGCCAAGGGCGATGGTGCCGGCGGCTGCCTCGCGATCGCGCCGGTTACGGAGTCGAGACCCTGCTCCAGCGTGGTGACGCGCGAATACAGCCGGTCGCGGTCGCCGTTAAGCGTATCGATCGCGGACGCGAGCCGGCGCGTCTCGTTGTGGCTCTCCTTCGCCAGCGTCTGCAACTGCTGGGCCTGTCGCGCGAGGTCCGCTGCGGCGACCTGGTCGCGCCGCAGCGACAACGCCGACTGGTTGGCCATCACCGCGACGGTGACGGCGCCGACCGCGGCAACGCCCCACGAGCCGAGCCGCCACAGCATGCGGCGATCCAGAGCATCCTCCTCGGCCAAAAAGCCGGTGGTGCTCTCGGTGTCGAATTCCGCCGCCAGATTGTCGCGATCTTTGGCCAAAGCCCGCTTGGCCCTCCTCAAGGCCCGCCGAATCACGAGGCAAAGATTAACAGGAAATGGACCGGGAACTTGAATCCGGAGCGCCACGGAGGCGAATCGGTTTCTTCTGCCGGGGAAAACAATTAAAGACGGCCTCGAAGACAGCTTTGCGCGCGAACTGCGCGCGACATCGAGGATTGCGAATGACTGCGCGAACGAGCCTGACAGTGGTGCTTGCGGCCGGCGAGGGCACGCGGATGCGCTCGTCGCTGCCGAAGGTGCTGCACCCCGTGGCCGGGCAGCCGCTGCTGGCGCTTGTGCTCAACGCCGCCGCCTCCGGCGAGGGATCGCAGCTGGCGGTCGTGGTCGGCCCGGACCATGAGGCGGTCGCAGCCGAAGCACGCCGGGTGCGGCCCGACGCGCAGACCTTCGTGCAGCGCGTACGGCTCGGCACCGCGCATGCGGTGCTGGCGGCACGCGAGGCGATCGCCCGCGGTGCCGACGACCTCTTGGTCGCCTTCGGTGACACGCCGCTGATCTCGGCCGAGACCTTTGCGCGGCTGCGCGCGCCGCTGCGCGACGGCGCGGCGCTTGCGGTGCTCGGCTTCCATGCCGCCGACCCGACCGGCTACGGCCGGCTGGTGGTCGAGAACGGCAAGCTGGTCGCGATCCGCGAGCAGGCCGACGCCAGTGCGGATGAGCGCAAGATCGATCTGTGCAATGCCGGCGTGATGGCGATCGACGGCAAGAAGGCGCTCGCGATCATCGAGAAGATCGGCAATGCCAATGCCAAGGGCGAATATTATCTGACCGATGCCGTCGGCATTGTCAGGGAACTCGGACTGGAGTCCGTCGTGATCGAGACCAGCGAGGACGAGGTGCGCGGCATCAACACCAAGGCGCAGCTCGCCGAAGCCGAGGCCGTGATGCAGACACGGCTGCGCAACCAGGCGCTCGAGGCCGGCGTGACCCTGATCGCGCCGGAAACCGTCTATCTTGCCGCCGACACCAAGTTCGGCAAGGACGTGACCATCGAGCCGTTCGTGGTGATCGGCCCCGGCGTGTCGATCGCGGACGGCACCGTGATCCATTCCTTCTCGCATATCACCCAAGCCACGATCGGCAAGAAGGTGGAGCTCGGCCCCTATGCGCGGCTTCGTCCCGGCACCTCGCTCGGCGACGGCGCGCGCATCGGCAATTTCGTGGAGACCAAGGCGGCGACGCTGGAGGCCGGCGTCAAGGTCAACCATCTCTCCTACATCGGCGATGCCACCGTCGGCGCCAACTCCAACATCGGCGCCGGCACCATCACCTGCAACTACGACGGCTTCAAGAAGCACAAGACGGTGATCGGGAAGGGCGCGTTCGTCGGCACCAACTCCTCGCTGGTCGCTCCCGTGAAAATCGGCAATGGCGCCTATATCGGCTCCGGCTCGGTGATCACGAAGGACGTTCCTGACGATGCGATGGCGCTCGAGCGCAGCGAGCAGTCCATCCGCGAAGGCGGCGCCGCGCGCTACCGCACGGCGAAGCTGAAGGAGAAGGCTGCGAAGGGGAAGTGATGCCGTCGTCGTGCTTCGGGACGGCCGCGTCGCGGCTTCATGACGGTGATAGAGACGAGCCCGCACCCTCCTCAACCGTCGTCCTGGCGAAAGCCAGGAGGTAGATTCACATTCGAAGTGCAACACTTGAGCAAAGGCCTCGGCAGGCGTGCGGTAGTCAAGGCATTTGCGCGGGGTGTTGTTGTAGGCGGCGATGAACTGGCGGAATTTGGCGGTCGAGAGGGTTACGAGATCGGTCTTGCGGGGAATAAAGCGGCGCATCCTGCCGATAGCGTTCTCGATGCCGCCCTTCTGCCAGGGGGCGTGGGGATCGCAGAAGAAGGTCTCGATCGAGAGGCGGTGCAGCGCCAGGTGACCGGCGAACTCGGTGCCGTTGTCGAAGGTCACGGTCTGGCGCAGCTCCTGTGGCAGGGTCGCGAAGAAGCCCACGAGATGGCGGGCGACACCGCGCGCGACCTTGCTGGCAAGGCGGATGCCGAGCAGCAGACGCGAGGTGCGCTCGTGCACGGTCAGCACGGCCTGACCGTATTTCGAGAACATCATCAGGTCGGCCTCCCAGTGTCCGGGCACGCTGCGGTCGGCCACTTCGATCGGCCGATTTGCCAAGGAAACACGGCCTTCGATGAAGCTTGCGGGGCTGCCGCCCCTCTTGCCGCGGCGGCCGCGCTTGCTCTTGGCGCGCGGCAGATAGCGCCGCCAGTTGAAATCCGTGGTGCGCCTGAGTTGGGCATAGATGAAGCGGTAGATGGTCTCGTGCGAGATCACCTTGCGCCCGGACTCGCGGGCCAGCCGGCCGGCGACCTGCTCGGGCGACCAGCCCCGGCGAAGGCGTTCCAACACCGCGCGGCGCAGGCCGGGCTCCCGTTCGAGGCGTCCGCCCGTCCAGCGCCGCGCTCGCATCTGGTGCTGGGCATAGTTTGGCTTGTAGCCGACCTGGCTCCCCCGATTGCGCCTCAGTTCCCGAGAGACCGTTGATGGCGAGCGATCCAGAGCTGCCGCGATTTGCCGGACCGAGCTGCCATTGGCCGATAGGCAGGCAATCTCGCATCGGTCGTCCAGAGAGAGCTGCTTGTAAGTCCGCCCCATGGCAACACCTCCTCAAGGAAGTGTTGCACTTCGTTTGCGAACTCAGGGGACTCATAACCACCGAATTCGGTGATGAACGGGATCGCGGCCCCAGCGTCGCGCAACAACCAAGATTTGGGGTAATGGGTCCTGGCTTTCGCCAGGACGACACTGCGTGTGTTGCGCGATCTGTGAGTCACACATCCGCATCGGGTGACGGGGTTCGCAACGGGCCGATCCGCAACGTCGATCGGTTGACCCCGTTCATGCCGCATTCTTCGCCTGGCCCGGATCGTCGAGGGTCGGCTGGACCGGTCCGAGCAGGATGCGCCGCTGCATCTCGTCGAAGGCGAGGTTTGCGTTCTTCTCCCGTGTCACCAGCGACAGCAGGATCGCGACCGCAAAGGATAGCGGCATGCTGATGATCGCGGGATTGCGCAGCGACACGAACCACCATTGATGCTCGATCGTGGCGAGCGGCTTGCCGAGAATGTCGACCTGGATGGTCGGAGACAGATAGATCAGCACCAGCGAGCTCAGCGTGCCGACGAGGATGCTCGCCACGGCAGCAGGCGTCGTGAAGTGGCGCCAGGTGATGGCGAGCACGAGCGACGGGAAGTTGGCGGCGCAGGCGATCGAGAACGCAAGTCCCGCCATGAAGGCGACATTCTGGCCTTCGAACGCGATTCCCAGACCGATGGCGAGGATGGAAATCAGAACAGTCGCGACTCGCGCGACCTTGAGCTGCTCGGCCTCCGAAGCGGTGCCGTTTCGGATCACATTGGTCCAGACGTCGTGGCAGAGCGTGGCGACGCCCGACAGTGTCAGCCCCGCGACGACGGCAAGCATGGTCGCGAACGCGACCGCGCAGATGAAGCCGAAGAACGCATTGCCGCCGACGGTGAGTGCGAGCAGGGGGGCTGCCATGTTGCCGCCGCCGCCGGCCTTGGCCACCGCCTCGGCGCCGACCAGCACCATGGCGCCGAAGCCGATGATGAAGACCATGAGATGAAAGACGCCGATCAGGCCGGTGGCATAGAGGATCGACAGCCGTGCGGCTTTGGAATCCTTCACCGTGTACGCCCGCATCAGCACATGCGGCATCGCGGCGGTTCCGAACATCAGGCCGAGCCCGAGCGAGATGGCATCCCATTGACCCGAGACCACCTTCGATCCCGGCTGCAGCACCCTGGTGCCGTATTTCTCGGACGCCGCGGCGAACAGCTTCAGCGGGTTCATGTCGAAATGGGTCAACACGAGGAGGGCGAGCAGGATGCCGCCGCCCATCAACAGCACAGCCTTGACCACCTGCACCCAGGTCGTCGCCAACATGCCGCCGAACAGCACATAGACCAGCATCACGCTGCCGACGACGATGACCGACCAGGTGTAGGGCAGGCCGAACAGCAGCTTGATCAGCGATCCTGTCGCGACCATCTGGGCGATCAGGTAGAACAGGATCACGGCAAGTGTACCGATGGCGCCGGCGAGGCGCACCGGGCGCTGGCGCAGGCGATAGGCCACGACGTCCGCGAAGGTGAAACGGCCGACATTGCGCAATGGCTCGACGATCAGGAACAGAATGATCGGCCAGCCGACCAGCCATCCGATCGAATAGATCATGCCGTCGAAGCCGTTCGAGGTGACGATGCCGGCAATTCCGAGCAGGGCCGCGGCGCTCAGGAAGTCTCCCGCGAGTGCCCAGCCGTTCTGCCACGGCGTGACCTGGCCGCCGGCGGCAAAGAAATGCTCGGTGGTGCGCGTGCGCCGCGCTGCCCAATAGGTGATCGCCAGCGTCAACGCCATGAAGGCGAAGAAGAACCCGATCGAAAGCGTGCTGCTGCCCATTTGCCTGTCCCCTTAGCGAAGCTCGCGAACGCCTGCGTCGAACACCCGGTTCGCCCACAGCACGTAGACCAGGCAGAGCACGAAGGAAGAGATGATGACGAGCGGGCCGAGCACGATGCAAAGGGACAGGCCGGGCATCAGGATGGTGCCGAGCAGCGGCTTGTCGAACGCGAAAAGCCCCATGAAGCCGAAATAGATCACGATCATCGCGACGCTCAGAACGAGCGCGACCGTCAGCCGCTTCTTGGCTAGTTTCTTGGCGAGCTTCTCGGTCTGTTTCTTGGCCAATGCGCCGCCGCTCGATGCCGGATCGGCATTGCCGGGAATAATCACGTTCATATCGGCCCCCTCAAAACTTCAGCGCGCTCTGCTTGCGCCAATCGGACGAGCTTCAGCCGGGGGCCGACGGAAGGGAATTATGGATTTTTGCAATCTGCCGTGCGTGGCTGCGGCACGACATCGGCCAGCGTGACCTGCATGTCCGGATCCTGCTTCAGGGTATTTTTAAGGAAGGCGCGGACGGCGCGGATGCGCGGAGCGAATTGCAGGTCGCTGTGGACATTGAGCCAGACCTCGCGAACGGTGCCGGCGAGAGCCGGCAGCACGGGTATCAGGTCGGGCCGGTCCCTTGTGGCAAAGCTCGGCAGCAGCACCAGGCCGATGCCGCCGGCTGCTGCGTTCATCTGCGCGATCATGCTGTTGGAGTGAAAGGCGATTTTCGGCTCTTCGATGACGTCGGCGAGCCAGCGCACCGAATCGACCTGGATCAGGTCCTCGATATAGGACACGAACCAATGATCCTGCAGCTCGCGCAGGCTTGCGGGCATCCCATGGTGGTCGAGATAGTCCTGGCTCGCGAATAGCCCGAGCCGAAACTTGCCGATGCGCTCCGAGATCAGGCCCGGACCGGGCGGCCGGAAGAAGGACACGAACAGATCGGCCTCGCGCTTATGGACGTAGACCGTCTGGGCGGACGTGACGAGTTCGACGGTGAGCTGCGGCGTGGTGCGTCGCAGTTTGGCGAAACGCTGCGCCAAATAGAGCGAGGCGATCCCCTCCATGGTGGCGAGCCGCACGGTCCCGACGAGCTCCTGGGTGTCGCTGGCGCTGGCCTCCTCGCGGATGGCGATCACCGCGCTCTCGACCCGCTCGGCATGACGCAACAGCCGCTCGCCGACTTCGTTGAGCTTGAGGCCGGTGCGGTGGCGTTCGAACACCGCAACCCCGAGGGAAGCTTCCATTTGGGCGATGCGCCGGCTGACGGTGGAATGGTCGAGCCGCAGCCGTTTTGCGGTCTGGCTGAGATTGCCGGCGCGGGCGGCGCAGAGAAACACCCGCAGATCGTCCCAGTTGATCGTGTCGAACATGATCTGCCTCCAGGTTGCGGCCGTTGAGATTGCGGCCCTTGTCAGCAAAGCAATTCCCGTTCCAGCCGCGTGGCGGCTCCGATCCTTCGCAACCGACCTTGCGACAATTCCCATGCACGCCGGCAAGGCAGGGATGATACCGCTTCGCGCTGCTCATCCTAGAGCCTTCCGTTCCGGTTGGATCGGAACGGGGGCTCCAGATTTTTGTTTTGACGCGTTTTCTTCATGCGAACCGGTATCCACTTCGCTGGAAAACGCTCTGGCCGGGATTTTCGACATGCTCCCTCGTTTCAAGGCTGCTGCCGTCCACGCCGCGCCCGTTTTCCTCGACAGCTGGGCCACCACCGAAAAGGCGATCGCCATCATTCGCGAGGCGGCCAGGGCCGGCGCCGAGCTGATCGCGTTTCCCGAAACCTATATTCCCGCCTTTCCGGTCTGGGCCGCGCTGTGGCCTCCAATCGACAACCACGATCTGTTCGTGCGCATGGCGGAGCAATCCGTGCTGGCGGATGGACCGGAAGTGGCGCGGCTTTGCGCCGAGGCGCGCGCCCTCGGCGTCACGGTCTCGATCGGCATCAGCGAGCGCTCGGCCGTCAGCGTCGGGGGGCTGTGGAACTCGAACCTGCTGATCGGCGAGACCGGAGAAATTCTCATCCATCACCGCAAGCTGGTTCCGACATTCTATGAGAAGCTGGTGTGGTCGTCCGGCGATGGTGCGGGCCTCAAGGTCGCGGAGACGCGGCAGGGCCGGATCGGCGGGTTGATTTGCGGCGAGAATACCAATCCATTGGCCCGCTTCGCGCTGATGGCGCAGGGCGAGCAGGTGCACATTTCGAGCTGGCCGCCGATGTGGCCCACCCGGCGCCCGGCCGGCGGCGGCAATTTCGACAACGTGGCCGCCAACCGCATCCGGGCCAGCGCCCATTGCTTCGAGGCCAAGGTATTCGGGATCGTCACCGCCGGCTACATGGACCAGGCGATGCGCGCCTTCCTCATTGAACGCGATCGAACGATCGCCGACGTGATCGACCAGACGCCGCGTGCGGCGAGCTTCTTCGTCGATCCGACCGGCAGCGTCTTCGGCGATGGATTGCAGGACGAGGAGGGGATCGCCTACGCGGAGATCGATCTCAATCGCTGCGTCGAGCCGAAACAGTTTCACGACGTGGTCGGTTACTACAACCGCTTCGACATCTTTGGCGTGACGGTCGACCGTAGCCGATTGACCCCGGCTCGATTTCGCGATTCAGAGCAGCCAATAGCGGAAGCGCAAGACGCGGCAATTCTGTCGGTCGATGCCGACGCTGCATCGAATGGGCAGGGGCGCGACCTCCGGAGCTGACGAAGCGCTGGTGCTGCCTTATACAATCCTTCGTCCGCGTGCGGGACTCTACGCGGACATCGCGGTCCGGCACTCTCGATAGTCCGCAAACCTGCACCGTTGCCAACGCGGGAATGTATGGCTACGCTTTACCCTGGGTAGGCTGCCAAACGCTTCTTCGATCGGCCGGACGCTCATGCCAAAATTCCTTCGCATCGGAGTCCATCAGTCGAACGTTTCCGGATACACGTCGAAGGCATGGTGCATTCGACGGGCCGGCTCGACGGTTTTCCTGAAATGGGGCGCCGTGCAGGTTGATGGCGCGGGCGACGGGCGAAAGGTCTACTGGACGTTTCCACCGCAGGAAAAAACCATTCGCTGCCGCACGGTGCAGCGCGCCCAGGACTACACCAAGGCCGCCATCGCGCGGCGACGCAGCCATCGCTATGAGCCTCTGGCTGGGAATATCGCGAACCGGCGCCGAACCGTCGATCGGGACTCGCAGCTCAAGCAGGCGCTCGCCACGATTCTCTATGTCGATATCGTCCGATCCACCGAAAAGGCCGCGCGGCTCGGCGACACGCGCTGGGCGACGGTGATGAATCACTACTATGTCGCTGTGCGCAGGGAGCTGAAGGCCTTGCGGGGGAAGGAAGTCGTGACGACCGGGGACGGGTTGCTGGCGACGTTCCGCGCGCCGGCAGCCGGGATCCGTTGCGCGACCGCGATCCGCGAGTCCGTGCGCACGCTGGGGCTGGAGATCAGGGTCGGACTGCACGCGGGCGAATACAAGGTGAGCGGGGCGGAGGTGATCGGTCTTGCGTTTCACATCGGCGCGCGCGTCGCGGCGAAAGCACGGGCCGGCGAAGTGCTGGTCTCGAGCGCGGTCAAGGACCTGATGTCAAAGTCCGAAATCCGCTTCAAGGACCGCGGCGCGCACCAGCTCAAAGGCGTGCCGGAGCGATGGCGGCTCTACCGGGTTGAGCATTAGGACGTCCTGGGAACGCCGGTTACCGCCAGCGGCGGCTGGCCTCGCCGAAAGGCGTTAATGACGTATTGATGCGGTTAGCGACGTTTGCCGTCTGCGGTTTCATCGCTCTTAGGAGGCGACGAGGCAAAACACGCATCATGCGCAAACATGCCGCGACCATTCTGACCGGAATCTTTTGCAGCCTGGTGACGTACTTCAGCGTCGCACGACTCTACCAATGGGCCGAGACCGGACAGTTGGCGGTGCTGTCCCGGAAGGCACACGACCAACCTGAGTTCGTTTCCTGGGGCGACGATCGGCCCAGCTTCGTGCTGCTGTTCGCGCTCTATCTGTTTTTCCTCAAGAACGGACTGCACGGCATGCTGGTCACGTGCCGCGACGTCTGGCTGCGTGGCCGGGGATGGGAACCGTGAGCGCGCGGCTGATCGCTCGATTGATCAAGGTGCTGCTCGGAGGTCTTCTCACGGCCGGTCCGCCGCTCGTGTCGGTCGCGCGCGGCGACGAAACTTCGAGCATCAATGCACGACGCGAGGCGCTTCGCGAATGGAGCAGCCTTGCCAATGGACGCACGGACTTCGAAATTTCCGATGCGGCCTTGGTGCCAAGGATGCTCGCGCTTGCCGCCGAGCAATCCGGCTGCAAATACAGGGATGACATCGAAAAGTTGCCGGTTCGCTTCATGAAAGTGGCCGGGCACCGTCTCGCGCTGATGTTCTGTCGGCTTTCCATGACCGGATCGCATCGCGCGTTCGATCTTTCCGACGTCAGCAGACCAAAGCCAATGGAATTTCCGTACGTCGCGCTGAACGGCTTCGGTACGACGGACACTCCAGGATTTATCACATGGAGGGAGGAGGCCGGCTTGTTTCAGGCTGAAACCGGATCGGACCTGTGTCCCAGCCCGCACCTGCGGCATGTCTATCGGCTAGACGTGACCAGTCGCGAAAGCTTTGTCGTGGTTCGCGTCGAGGTCAGCGCGCCTGCGTGCGGCGCGGGTCAGGAATGGACCACGATCTGGGAGGCGAAACCGTGGCCCGCGCCGGCGGATCCGCGCTGACGCGCTCTTGCCAAAATGGTTAGCCCCGATTAACCAGCCTTTCGCATCAACCTTGCCGTTTAAGACTGTCGCAATCGGCAATAATTATTGAGTATCTTGCGGCCGGCGATTCCCGTTAAGGGACCGTGTCGCCGCTTTGGCAAATTTTCGGCGATTTTTGGGGACAGTGATCCGCATGTGCGGGATTGTCGGCATTCTCGGGCGCGAGCCGGTTGCAGAGCAATTGGTGGATTCGCTCAAACGTCTTGAATATCGCGGCTATGATTCCGCGGGCGTCGCCACGCTCGAGAATGGCGGCCTGGCGCGGCGCCGTGCCGAGGGCAAGTTGAAGAATCTCGAGGTCCGGCTCGAGGCCAAGCCGCTCGGCGGCCACACCGGGATCGGCCACACGCGCTGGGCCACCCACGGCAAGCCGACCGTCAACAATGCCCATCCGCACGCGACCGAGCGCGTCGCTGTCGTTCACAACGGCATCATCGAGAATTTCCGCGAGCTGCGCGAGGAGCTCGAGAAGAACGGCACGGTGTTCCACACCGAGACCGACACCGAGATCGTGCTGCATCTCGTCGACAATCTGCTCAAGGGTGGCGTCAAGCCGATCGAGGCGGTGAGGGCGGTGCTGTCGCAGCTGCGCGGCGCCTTCGCGCTCGGTTTCATTTTCGCCGGCGACAACGACCTCATGATCGGGGCCCGCAACGGACCGCCGCTGGCGATCGGTTACGGTGACGGCGAGATGTATCTCGGCTCCGACGCCATCGCGCTCGGCCCGTTCACCGACACGATCAGCTATCTCGAAGACGGCGACTGGGTGGTGCTGACCCGCAAGAGCGCAACGATCTTCGACAAGGACAACGCCATCGTCCACCGCGAGGCGATCAAGCACACGACGGCAACGGCGCTGGTCGACAAGGCCAATTACCGCCACTTCATGGCCAAGGAGATCCACGAGCAGCCGGAAGTGGTCGGCCACACGCTGGCGCGCTACGTCGACATGGCGACCGAGCGCGTCGCGCTGCCGGTCAAGCTCCCGTTCGACTTCAAGACCATCCAGCGCATCAACATCACGGCGTGCGGCACCGCGAGCTATGCCGGCTTCGTCGCGAAGTACTGGTTCGAGCGCTTTGCGCGCGTGCCGGTCGAGGTCGATGTCGCGTCCGAATTCCGCTACCGCGAGGCGCCCTTGCGCAAGGGCGATCTCGCCATCTTCATCTCGCAGTCCGGCGAGACCGCCGACACCCTGGCCGCGCTGCGCTATGCCAAGGCGCAAGGCGTGCACACGGTCGCCGTCGTCAACGTGCCGACCTCCACGATCGCGCGCGAGAGCGAGACCGTGCTGCAGACGCTGGCGGGACCGGAGATCGGCGTCGCCTCGACCAAGGCCTTCACCTGCCAGCTCATGGTGCTGGCCTCGCTCGCGGTCGCCGCCGGCAAGGCGCGCGGCGAGCTGTCCGACGAGGACGAGACCAGGCTGGTCCATGGCCTCGTCGAGGTCCCGCGCCTGATGGCAGACGCGCTCACCACCGAGCCCCAGATCGAAAAGCTCGCGCACCGGATCGCCAAGTCGCGCGACGTGCTCTATCTCGGCCGCGGCACCAGCTTCCCGCTGGCGCTCGAAGGCGCGCTGAAGCTGAAGGAGATCTCCTACATCCACGCCGAAGGCTATGCCGCGGGCGAGCTCAAGCACGGGCCGATCGCGCTGATCGACGAGACCATGCCGGTCGTCGTCATCGCGCCCCACGACAGGGTGTTCGAAAAGACCGTCTCCAACATGCAGGAGGTCGCCGCGCGCGGCGGCAACATCATCCTGATGACGGACGCCAAGGGCGCCGCGGAGGCGACCGTCGAGTCCCTCGTCACCATCGTCATGCCCGACATGGCGGCGGCCTTCACGCCGATGGTCTACGCCGTCCCCGTGCAGCTGCTCGCCTATCACACGGCTGTCGTCATGGGCACGGACGTCGACCAGCCTCGCAACCTCGCCAAATCGGTGACGGTCGAATAGTCGCAAGCCGCGGCTTCACGCGGCCCTTCAAAAATGCGACAGAATGGCTTAGCTGGGTGGTGGACTACGGCCGCTTCGACGACCCTGGAACCGCAATGACCTCCAACCAAGTGCCTCCCGCCTCGACCGGTGAATTGCCCCCGGATGCCCCGCGCGGGCTGATGGCGCGGTTTCGCAACTATTTCCTGACCGGCCTCGTGGTGGCCGGGCCGGTTGCGATCACCCTGTATCTGACCTGGTGGTTCGTGAACTGGGTCGACAATCTGGTCCGGCCGTTCGTGCCCACGGCCTACCGGCCGGAAACCTATCTGCCGTTCGGGCTGCCGGGTTCCGGCCTGATCGTCGCGGTCATCGCGCTGACGCTGCTCGGCTTCCTCACCGCCAATCTGATCGGGCGAACCCTGGTCGATCTCGGCGAGCGGCTGCTCGGCCGGATCCCGGCGGTGCGCGCCATCTATCGCGGCCTGAAGCAGGTGTTCGAGACGCTGTTCTCGGGCAAGGGCTCGAGCTTCCGCAAAGTCGGCCTCGTCGAGTTTCCCTCGCCGGGCATGTGGTCGATCGTGCTGATCTCGCAAGCGCCAAGCGCCGAACTCGCCTCCAGCCTGCCCGGAGCGGAAGAGCATATTTCGGTGTTCCTGCCGTGCTCGCCGAACCCGACCACCGGCTTCTTCTTCTATGTCCCGAAGAGCAAGATCATCGAGGTCGATCTCACCGCCGAGGATGCCGCGACGCTGATCATGTCGGCCGGCGTGGTGCAGCCGGGCGCCAATGATCAGAAGCGCGCCGCGGCGCTCGCCGGCATGGCCAATGCTGCGCGCATTGCGAGCCAGGCTTCGGCGAGCCAGGCCTCGCTGCAGCCGGCAACTCAGCCCGCGCCGGCGAAGGTGGAGTAGCTCCCGTATCCCGCGTCATCGCGAGGAGCGAAGTGACGAAGCAATCCACGCTTCCGCATGTGCGGAACGATGGATTGCTTCGCTGCGCTCGCAATGAATGGGCTGGCCGCTACCCCGCGCCGATCAGCGGCACGGCTTCGTCGCGCTCGTAGAGGTAGAGCAGGACGCGCAGCGCCTCGCCGCGCTCGCCCTTGAGCTTCGGATCGTCCTTCAGGATCCGCAGCGCCTCGTCACGGGCCTGGGTGATGAGCTGGCCGTGCACCTCCGAACGCGCGATGCGGTAGCCGGGCAGGCCGCTCTGGCGTACGCCGAGCACGTCGCCTTCGCCGCGCAGCTTCAGGTCCTCCTCGGCGATGCGGAAGCCGTCGGTGGTCTCGCGGATCACTTTCAGCCGCGCCTTCGACATCTCGCCGAGCGGCTCACCATAGAGCAGAATGCAGGTCGAGGCTTCCGAGCCGCGGCCGATGCGGCCGCGCAGTTGGTGCAGCTGGGCAAGGCCAAAGCGCTCGGCGTTCTCGATCACCATGATGGTCGCGGCCGGGACGTCGACGCCGACCTCGACCACGGTGGTGGCGACAAGGAGCCCGATCTCGTGGGCGGCGAACTGGCCCATGACGCGATCCTTCTCGGTGCCCTTCATCTGGCCGTGGACGAGGCCGACACGCTCGCCGAAACGTTTTTGCAGGCTCTCGAAACGCTTGGTCGCATTGGTCAGGTGCTCGGTGCCCTCGGCTTCGGATTCCTCGACCAGGGGGCAGATCCAGTAGACCAGCTTGCCGGTTTCGAGCGCGCGGCCGACACCGTCCATCACCTCACCGAGCCGGCTGATGGCGACGGCGCGGGTGTCGATCGGCTGGCGGCCGGCGGGCTTTTCGCGCAGCTCGGAGATATCCATGTCGCCGAAATAGGTCAGCACCAGCGTGCGCGGGATCGGCGTTGCGCTCAGCACCAGCACGTCGACGGCTTCGCCCTTGGACGTCAGCGCAAGCCGTTCGCGCACGCCAAAGCGATGCTGCTCGTCGACGACGGCGAGCGCGAGATCGTGGAAGATCACATCGTCCTGGATCAGCGCATGGGTGCCGACGAGGAGATCGACCTCGCCGGCCTCGAGCTGTGCCAGCAACTCGCGCCGCTCCTTGCCCTTTTCCCGGCCGGTGAGGATGGCGACGCGCATGCCGGCGCGCTCGGCCAGCGGGGCAATGGTCTTGATGTGCTGACGCGCCAGAATTTCCGTCGGCGCCATCAGCGCGGCCTGCTTGCCGACTTCGGCGACCGCGGCGGCTGCGAGCAGCGCCACCACCGTCTTGCCGGAGCCGACGTCGCCCTGGAGCAGGCGCAGCATGCGCACCGGCTGCTTCAGGTCCGCGATGATTGCCGCGACCGCCTCTTGCTGCGACCTGGTCAGCGCGTAGGGAAGGGCATCGATGATCTTGTTGCGCAGGTGTCCGTCGCCGGCATTGCGCACGCCGGCGGGACGGCGCAGCTGTGCGCGGATCAACGCCAGCGCGAGCTGGCCGGCCAGCAGCTCGTCGAAGGCGAGGCGCGACCAGAACGGCTGGTCCGGCAATATGTCGGTCAGCTCGACCGGAACATGCACGCGGGTCAGCGCCTCCCTGATCGTCGGGAAGTGGCAGCGTCGCAGCACCTCGGAGCTGATCCATTCCGGCAAGGCGGGTAGCTTCTGCAGCGCCTGCGCGATCGCGCGGCGGAGCGAGCCGAGCGCGAGGCCTTCGGTCAGCGGATAGACCGGATCGATGCCCGACAGTTTCGAGATCGCCTCCTCGTCGAGCACGCGGTCCGGATGCACGATCTGCGGGATGCCGTCGTACGTCTGGAGCGTACCGGAGACGTAACGCTTCTCGCCGACCGGCAGCAGCTTCTCGACATAGCCCGGCTTGGCGCGGAAGAACGTGAGCACGACATCGCCGGTGTCGTCGCTGGCGTAGACGAGATACGGCGCGCGCGCATTGCGCGGCGGGGGCGGGCGGTGGCGATCGACGGTGACCTCCAGCGTCACCATGGTTCCGACGGCCGCATCGCGGATCTTCGGCCGGGCCCGGCGGTCGATGACCTGGCTCGGCAGGTGCAGCAGCAGGTCGACCAGCCGCGGCGTCTCGCTGCGGCTGAGCAGGTACTGCAACAGCTTGTCCTGCTTCGGACCGACGCCGGGCAGGCTGGTCACGGGAGCAAACAGCGGATTGAGCAGGCTGGGCGCATCGACGAATCCAAGACCGTTTCACACCGTCATGCCCGGCCTTGTGCCGGGCATCCACGTCTTTTTTTGGAGCTGATGTCGGCCGGGTCCCGTCTTCGGCAAAGGCTTCGACAGACGCGCAAGCCCGGCAATGACGGCATGCGCCCACGGAAACCCCAAAACGCGGCGAATGAGGGCTGACATCGGCCATCGCCATCGCTATATCACCCCGGCCCGGCACGTCCGGGCTTTCTGCGTTTGACTGGATTTGAGACATGACGGGAACGACACGATCGAGCAGCGGGCTGGACGACCGCCGCAAGCGGCTTCTGTTCCGCTGCTGGCACCGCGGCACGCGCGAGATGGACCTGATCCTCGGCCGTTTCGCGGATGCGACCATTGGCGAACTGTCCGACCACGAGCTCGGCGAGCTCGAGCATCTGATCGAGGTGCCGGATCCCGACCTCTATGCGGCGCTGACCGGCGACAAGGTGCTGCCGGCCGAATATGCGACCGCGCTGTTTGCCCGCATCAAGGCGTTCCGGGTCGCGGATCCCAGCGCATGAAACAGCCCATGAAATCACCGGCCGCGATGCTCGCGCCCGGCCGGGTGCTCACCATCGCCAACGTCGCCGAGGGCGCCGAAGGGCTCGTCATCTCCGATCTGGCGCGCGCGATTGCGGCGCAGCCGAAGCGGCCGGCCGTCACCCTTGCCGTGGTGTGCCGCGACGGCGCGCGGATGCAGCAGCTCGCCCGCGCGCTGGAGTTCTTTGCGCCCGATATCGCCGTGATGCAGGTTCCGGCCTGGGACTGCCAGCCCTATGACCGCGTCTCGCCGCATGGCGGCATTCTCGCGCAACGGCTCACCGCTTTGGCCAAGTTGTCGCGGCTGGTCGGCAGCGACAAGCCGCTGATCGTGCTGACGACCGTGAACGCCGTAGTGCAGCGCGTGCCCGCGCGCGAGCTCGTTGCGGCGCAGGCGCTGTCGGTCGCCCCCGGCAATGTCGTGCCGATGGACACTATCGTCGCCTGGCTCGAGCACAACGGCTACAACCGCTCCTCGACCGTGCGCGAGCCCGGCGAATACGCCGTGCGCGGCGGCATCCTCGATCTGTTTCCGGCCGGCCTCGAGCAGCCCGTGCGGTTCGACTTCTTCGGCGACAGCCTGGAATCGATCCGCTCCTTCGACGCCGAGACCCAGCGCACTCTGCTCGACATGCGTTCGCTCGACCTCGTGCCGGTGTCCGAATTTCAGCTCGTCACCGACACCATCCGACGTTTCCGCATGGGCTATGTCGCCGAGTTCGGCGCGCCCGAGCGTGACGATGCGCTGTACGAGGCCGTCAGCGAAGGCCGGCGCCATCCCGGCATGGAGCACTGGCTGCCGCTGTTCCAGGACCGGATGGATACGCTGTTCGATTATCTGCAAGGCGCGGCCGTCGCGATCGAGCCGCAGGCCGAGGACGCCGTGCGCGAACGCTTCAAGCAGATCCTCGACTATTACGAGGCCCGCCGCGAGGCGATGGAGCATCCCGGCGGCGGCGCCATCTACAAGCCGCTGCCGCCCGATCGGCTTTATCTGACCGAGGAGGAGTGGGGCAAGCGCCTCGGCGACATCCCGTTGGCGCGGCTGACGCCGTTCGCGGTGCCCGAGGGCTCGAGCGAGGTGTTCGACGCCGGCGCGCGGCAGGGCCGCAATTTCGCGCCCGAACGCGCCGACGCCAACGTCAACGTGTTCGAGGCCGTGGTCGGCCATGTCGGCGCGCTGCAGTCGCAACGCAAGAAGGTCGTGATCGCGCTGTGGACCGAAGGCTCGCGCGACCGCATGACTTCGATGCTGCGCGATCACAAGCTGACCCACACCACCAGCGTCAACAGCTGGCGCACGGTGCAGGCGACGCCGCGCAACGAGACCATGCTCGCCGTGCTCGGCCTCGAAAGCGGCTTCGAGACCGACGAGATCGCGCTCATCAGCGAGCAGGATATCCTCGGCGACCGCCTGGTGCGGCCGCGCAAGGCCAGCCGCAAGCTCGACAATTTCATCTCGGAGGTGACGAGCCTCAATGCCGGCGACATCGTCGTGCATGTCGATCACGGCATCGGCCGCTTCATCGGCCTGCAGACGCTCGACGTCGCCGGCGCGCCGCATGACTGCCTCGAGCTGCATTACGCCGCCGAGACCAAGCTGTTTCTCCCGGTCGAGAACATCGAGCTGCTGTCGCGCTACGGCTCCGACCAGACCGACGTCGAGCTGGATCGACTGGGCGGCTCGGGCTGGCAGACCCGCAAGGCGAAGCTGAAGAACCGCATCCGCGAGATCGCGGGCGAGCTGATCAAGATCGCCGCCGAGCGCATGCTGCACGAGGCGCCGAAATTGCCGGTGCAGCAGGGCCTCTATGACGAGTTCTGCGCGCGCTTCCCCTATGACGAGACCGAGGACCAGCTCGGCGCCATCGAATCCACGCTGAAGGATCTCGAAAAGGGCCGCCCCATGGACCGGCTGATCTGCGGCGACGTCGGTTTCGGCAAGACGGAAGTCGCGCTGCGCGCCGCCTTCGCGGTCGCGCTCGACGGCAAGCAGGTTGCGGTGGTGGTGCCGACCACGCTGCTCGCGCGCCAGCACTCGCGGACTTTCACCGAGCGCTTCCGCGGTTTCCCGGTCAATGTCGCGCAGGCCTCACGGCTGGTGTCGACCAAGGAACTCAACGAGGTCAAGAAGGGGCTCGCGGACGGCTCCGTCGACATCGTCGTCGGCACCCATGCGCTGCTCGGCAAGGCCATCAAATTCCGCGACCTTGGCCTGCTCATCGTCGACGAGGAGCAGCATTTCGGCGTCAGCCACAAGGAGCGGCTGAAGGCGCTCCGCGCCGAGGTCCACGTGCTGACGCTGTCGGCGACGCCGATCCCGCGCACGCTGCAGCTGGCGCTCACCGGCGTGCGCGAACTCTCGATCATCGCCTCGCCCCCGGTCGATCGCCTCGCGGTCCGCACCTTCGTCGCCCCGCATGATCCCTTGATGATCCGCGAGGCGCTGCTGCGCGAGCGCTATCGCGGCGGCCAGGCTTTCTACGTCGTGCCGCGCATCGACGACCTCGCCGAGGTCAAGGACTTCCTCGACAAGAACGTGCCGGAGATGAAGGTCGCGGTCGCGCACGGCCAGATGCCGCCCGCCGTGATCGAAGACATCATGACCGCGTTCTACGACGGCAAGTTCGACATCCTGCTGTCGACCACGATCGTCGAGTCCGGCCTCGACATCCCCAACGCCAACACGCTGATCGTGCACCGCGCCGACATGTTCGGCCTGGCCCAGCTCTACCAGCTGCGCGGCCGTGTCGGCCGCTCCAAGCTGCGGGCCTATGCGCTGTTCACGCTGCCGGCGCAGCAGAAGATCACGGCGCAGGCCGAGCGCCGGCTCACCGTGCTGCAATCGCTGGAGACGCTGGGCGCGGGCTTCCAGCTCGCTTCCCACGACCTCGACATCCGCGGCGCCGGCAATCTCCTGGGCGAGGAGCAGTCCGGCCACATCAAGGAGGTCGGCTTCGAGCTTTATCAATCGATGCTGGAGGAGGCGATCGTCAACCTCAAGGCCGGCGTCTCCGAGCCCGCTGCCGACCGCTGGTCGCCACAGATTACCATCGGCATGCCCGTGCTGATTCCGGACGACTATGTCAGCGACCTCTCGGTGCGGCTGTCGCTGTACCGGCGCCTTGCCGATCTCGACACCGAGGAGGAGATCGAGAACTTTGGCGCCGAGATGCGCGACCGCTTCGGCGTGCTGCCGGACGAGGTGCGCTATCTCTTCAAGGTCGCCGCGATCAAGGCGTTTTGCCGCAGGGCCAATGTCGAGAAGATCGATGCCGGTCCGAAGGGGGCCGTCATTGCCTTCCGCGACAACAGTTTTGCGCATCCGGAGCGGCTGGTCAGCTTCATCCGCAGCCACGGCCAGGCCGCCAAGGTGCGGCCCGACATGAAGGTTGTGTTCCTGCAGGACTGGGAAACTCCGGAAGAGCGCCTCGCCGGCACGACGGAGATCATGCGGCAACTGGCGCAGCTCGCCGAGAGCAAGAAGGCAGCTTAGACTACGTTCTCCGGCAGATCGCGTTCCAGCGGACTTGACCGGCCTTGCTACCCGCTCGACCTGGTCGCGAATGACCCAAAACGGACAGCGGGCTTTCGGCCGGCGCTCCCGGCTTGATCTACATCAATGTTCCGCGCTTGCGCCGGGCCAGACTCGTTCCCCTATCTTCAATTTATTGTTTAGGGAGGGTGGAATGAGCGCAATTCGTATTGTCGCTATCGGATTTCTGCTCTCCAGCTCCACGTTTGCGTTGGCGCAGGGCACCGCCGGCACCCCCGGTTCGCCGGCGGCTACGATCACCATCCCCGGCAATCAGCTTCCGCCGCCTCCACAACAATTCGGTGGCAAGATCGAACGCGATGCAACCCAGTCGTCGCCCTATTGGCCGTCGCGGATCGTGCCGCCCAAGGGAGCACCGAACGTTCTGTTGATCATTACCGACGATGCCGGCTATGGCGTACCGAGCACATTCGGCGGCGTGATTCCGACACCCGCGCTGGACCGCGTCGCCCAGAACGGCCTACGCTTCACCAATTTCCATTCCACCGCGCTGTGTTCGCCGACGCGCGCCGCGCTCATTACCGGGCGCAACCATCATTCGGTCGGCTATGGCGTGGTCGCCGAACAGGCCACCGGCTATCCCGGCTATGACAGCGTCATCACCAAGGACAAGGCCACCATTGGCCGCATCCTCACCGACAACGGCTATCGCACAGCCTGGTTTGGCAAGAACCACAACACGCCGGAATATCAGTCGAGCCAGGCCGGTCCGTTCGATCAGTGGCCGACCGGCATGGGGTTCGAATATTTCTACGGCTTCATGGGCGGCGACACCAATCAGTGGCAGCCCGGCAATCTCGTTCGCAACACCACGCCGATCTATCCTTACGAAGGTAAACCCGGTTGGAATTTGATGACGGCGATGGCCGACGACGCGATCGACTACGTAAATCGTATGAACGCGCTTTCGCCCGACACACCGTTCTTCGTCAAGTTCGCGCCGGGTGCGACGCACGCCCCCCATCACCCAACGCCGGAGTGGGTCAAGAAGATCAGCGACATGCACCTGTTCGACCAAGGCTGGAACAAGCTGCGTGACACCATCTTCGAGAACCAGAAGCGGCTCGGAGTCATTCCAAAGAATGCAAAGCTGACGCCATGGCCGAAGGATCTGATCAAGGAATGGGATCAGCTTTCGGCCGATGAGAAGAAGCTGTTCATCCGCCAAGCTGAGGTGTTTGCGGCTTACGCCGCCTATGCCGACAACGAAATTGGTCGTGTCATTCAGTCTATCGAAGACATGGGCAAGCTCGACAACACTTTGATCATCTACATCGAGGGCGACAACGGCACCAGCGCGGAAGGCCAGCCGAACGGAACGCCGAACGAAGTGGCGATGTTCAACCAGATCAACCCGTCCGTCGAAGATCAGCTCAGATATTTCTACGACGTATGGGGCACCGATCGCACCTACAATCACATGTCGATCGGCTGGGCCTGGGCGTTTGACACACCGTTCTCCTGGACCAAACAGATCGTGTCGCATTTTGGCGGCACGCGCCAGGGCATGGCGATTTCCTGGCCAGCGGCGATCAAGGACAAGGGCGGTATCCGGAGCCAGTTCCACCACGTCATCGACGTTGTGCCGACCATTCTCGAGGCGGCCCGGATCAAGCAGCCCGACATCGTCGACGGCATCAAGCAAAGCCCGATCGAGGGCGTCAGCATGATGTACACGTTTGATCAGAAGAACGCGGATGCGCCGTCCACCCACAAGACGCAATATTTCGAAATGTTCGCCGACCGCGCGCTCTACAATGATGGCTGGATCGCGAGCACCAAGGTCCTGCGACCACCATGGGTGACGATTGCCAAACTGCCGAGCCCGCAGGATTACCCGTGGGAGTTCTACGATCTCCGCAACAACTGGACGCAGGCCGAGGATGTCGCCGCCAAGTATCCGGACAAGCTGAAGGAACTGCAGGCGATGTTTTGGAAGGAGGCGGAAAAGTACCAGGTGCTGCCGCTCGACTCCTCGGTGGCCGCCCGCCTCGTCACGCCGCGTCCGAGCCTCAGTGCTGCCCGCACCAAGTTCAGCTGGACCCGGCCGATCACGGGCACGCCGAATGGCGACGCACCGAGCATCCTCAACTCCTCCTACACCTTCAAAGCCGAAGTGGACATTCCGCAAGGCGGCGCTGAGGGCATGCTTGTGACCCAGGGCGGTCGTTTCGGCGGCTATGGGCTCTATGTCCTGAACAGCAAGCCCGTGTTCACCTGGAATCTCGTCGACCTCAAGCGCGTGCGCTGGGAGGGGTCGGGGCTAACCCCCGGCAAGCACGTGATCGAGTTCGACTTCAAGTACGATGGCCTTGGCGCTGCCACCATGGTGTTCGGCAACTACAGCGGCATCGGACAGGGCGGCACCGGCACGCTGAAAGTTGATGGCAACGCGGTAGCCACAGAGAAGATGGAGCATACGCTGCCGTTTATCCTGCAGTGGGACGAGGCGTTTGACATCGGCTCCGACACGGGCACGCCGGTCGACGACAATGATTATCAGACGCCATTCGCCTTCACAGGCAAGATCGACAAGATCTCGCTGGACATCGACCCTCCAAAGCTGAGCCCGGAGGATGTCAAGCGTCTGCAGGAGGCTGCGCGTGCGGCTGGTGACGGTCCTTCCGCCGACCCCGGAAAGACGGCTTCGGTCACGCCGCAGGTCGGCACTGTTGGCGTAAGCCTTGTCGAGAAGATCCAGTTGCGGATCGACAAGCGCGAGGGCTGTCGCAAGCAGGCCGAGGCGCAGGGGCTCGGCATCGTGGACCGTATCAAGTTCGTCCAGCAATGCGTCCAGCAGTGATACCGGTGGCGAGATCGCCTTCGGGCAGTCTCTTGCACCTTCACATGTCGCTTGTTGGCCCACCGCGTCATTTCGTTGCGCTGTGGAGTTCAATCGCTATCGGGGCATAGCGGACGCCGGTAACCGTTCAGCCGGCAAATGATAGGTTCACGGCTTAAGACGCCGCGCGCTCCGGCGTTCCGAACAGGCGCCCGAGCAAGGAGATCGCGGAATCGCCCGGCATCAGCGTTGCGACGCTGACTGCGGGCTCGGAGCGGGCATCGCGGCGGCCGTTCTGGGTGTGGCGCATCACGCTCGCCAGTCGCCGCGTGATCGCTTGCGCGTTGCGCAGGTCGGTGCCGGCGAACACCACGACAAGCGAGCGGTCGTCATGCACCGCGCCGAAATCGACCTGGCGCATCAGCCGGCTGATGATCCGTGCGCCGTCGAATTGCGCGCGGGGTTGCGTGTCGTCGAAGGTGAAGCGCGCCACCGAGAGCGCGCCGCCACGCTCGGCGGTCTGGTAGACGGCGGTTGCGAAGTCGCGCTCGAACGCGGCCTTGGTAAGCAGGCCGGTCCGGGCATCGATCAGGCCCTTGGCGTCGATCGCCTTCAGCATGCGGCCGAGCCGCGCCTCGAAGGCGTGCTGGCGGATCATCGGCAGCGCCATGTCGGCGATGCGGGTCGGCCCGGCGGTGACGATCTCGAGATTGGGCAACTCGTATCGCGCCGTCAGCTCGCCCGAGGCGACGATCACGGGCAACGGGCGGAAGCGGACATCCTCGGTCAGCACGGTCAGGAACGCGTCCATCACCCGCGGCGTGAAGCCTTCCGCCAGCACGATGCCGTCGATGTCGCGGCTACTGAGATGCTTGGCGGCGGCCTCGATGCTGAGGGCGCCGACCACACCGGCGCGTTCGCCGAGCGCGACCGACAGCGTCGGGTAGGCGCCGCCGCGACCGATCAACAGCGCGGTGGCCTCTCCGATCGGATCGATGTCAGACAGGGCGATCGGTGCCGGCGGCACCAGGCGGCGCATCACGGTGGCATGCAGCGCGCGAACGCGTAAGGACGCGTTGAGCCGGGCCACCAGCCGATCCGGCAGACCCTTGTTCTGGAAGAATGCGATCACGGTGTCGGGCAGGGTGGTCACGGGATCGACCGCGATCAGCGGCAGATACGGCGCGCGGGCGGCGGCGCGCTTGGCGAGACCCGACAGGGTGACGAAGTCGACCCCCTCGGCGGCCGCGATGATCGCTGCCGGCTTGACCTGCTCGATGGCCCGTCCGGCGTCGGTCCAGTCGGTGACCACGACCGGGAACAGTTTCGTCTCATCGAGGGCTGCTGCAAACGACGGCTTTGTCGACGCCGATACGATGAGGACCGGACCTTGTTGAGACATTCGAACGCTCGAAACCAATGCAGAAATCAGCAACGGCTGCGATGCTAGTTCGCATGGCTTAATGCGGCGTCAACACAATGATAAGACTAACACAATGATAAGATTTTAACTCACCCCGGCGCCACCACGGTCGCGAAACGCTTCGACCATCAAGGGGTTAAGCCCAAGTTCTGTGAGCGCGTCACGGGCGCGCGCATTGTCCTGCGCCCGCCCGGCCAGCCGGTGGCCGCTGAGACGGTCCGGCAATGCGGTGAGCAGCGCGCCCTGGCCGAGGCGGCGCGACCATTCCTGCAGCTCCTGGGCGAGGAAGCGGTAGCCGCCGACCGTCATCACCCCCGACGGCGGCGCGGTGATGTTGATGGCCCCGGTCGCGCGATCGACCCGCGCGGCATATTCGGTGTCGACGAAATCGCGCGGCGGCGGCGCGATCAGGCTGTCGCCGGGCGGAGGCGGCGGGGCGTAGGCCGCGATCGGCACCATCGCGCCGCGCAGGCCGAGCGTGCCCTTCGGCGTCAGCAGGATTTCCCCGGCGACCGATGCGCCGGGCGCTTCGCGCGGCGCGCTGTGCGGCCCCGGCTTGATCACGGCCGGCGATCCGTCCTCGCCGCGGCGGGTGCCGAACAGTCCGGCCTCGCCGAACAGATAGACGTCGGTCAGGGTCACCCGCCGCGAGCTCCAGCGCGCGCTGGAGGCAACTTGCTCGGGCGTACGCCAGAGGCCGATCACGGTGCGCAGGCTGGGCAGGCGCTCCGACAGGCCGCGCTCGTCGAGCCGCAGTGCGAGCTGCGCCGGCGCGATCAGCGTGTTGCAGGTGTGATCGTTGAACTGGGTCTCGAACGCGTCCTCGTCGAACGGGTGATGCAGCACCAGCGTTCCGCCCGACAGCAGCCAGGTCACCAGCGAGGAGCAGATGCCGGCGAACGACATCGGCGCGAACGCCGACATGATGGTGGCGCCTTGCGGCAGATCGCTCTCCAGCGACATGGCGAGCCCCCCGGCGATCAGGCTGAAATGCGGTCGCGGCACCGGACGAAAGCCTTCGGCGGTGACGTCGAAGGAGATCATCGCCGCCTTGCGGCCGTCCTGGATCATCGGGCGCGAGGCCCGGGAGTCCTCCAGGATCGCCTGGTCGAGCGACGCCATGCCTTCGGGCAGATCGCTCCCGAAGCCGCAGACGTGGCGGATCGAGAACGCTTCCGCCGCGGCGTTCATCGCGATGTCGGCATAGGAGACGCCGTCGATCCGGCCGCAGCTGACGATCGCCCGCGCCGCGGTGCGGTTGAGCACGGACGTCAGCTCGGCCTGCCGCCACAGCAGCGGCAGCGGCACCACCACGAGGCCGACCCGATGCGCGGCAAGAACCGTCAGGGCGAATTCGACCGTGCCGGGCAGCTGCACGGCGATCACCGTGTTGGCCGGCAATCCGCTCTGCACGAAGTGGGCGGCGATCGCCGAGATCGCGCGGTCGGCCTGGGCGTAGGTCAGGCGCTTGCGGGTCTGTCCGGTGATGCGCTGCTTGTTGAGCGGGTCGACCAGCGCCAGCGCCTCGGGCTGCCGCGCCAAAGTGCGCTTGAACAGGGTATCGAGCGTTGGCGAGGTGATCGACTGGTTCACGGGTTCAACGTCGGTTGCATCGCTTCGCTCGGACCAGGTCATGCCGCGTCGGGTCGTATCACTCGGCAAATCATCTGGATTGCGTGCCGGGCTTCTGCTGCCACCAAGTCTCCGGCAGGTAGCCCGTCAACGCCGTGGTCGAAGGCCGTTCTATCCGATTCCAGCGCGCGATCCATTGCTCCGATACGTTAAACAGCGGGATTGTGTAGAAGCCCGCGATCAGAGCGCGGTCGAGCGCCCGCACCGCCGGGACGAAAGCCGGCCGCTCGCGCGCCGCGAGCAGCGCCGCGATCATGGCGTCGATGGCGGGATCCCTGGCGCCCATGTAATTCCTTGTGCCCGGCAAATCGGCGGCCTGGCTGCCCCAATAGAACCACTGCTCGTTGCCCGGCGACAGCGACTGGTCCCAGCGGATGGGGATCATGTCGAAGTCATAGCCGACCCGGCGCTGCTCGAACTGCACCGCGTCGACCACCCGCACCGCGGCTTCGATGCCGGCCCGCTTCAGGTCACGCTGATAGGCGAGGGCGATCCGCTCATGCTCGCGCGTCGTCACCAGGATCTCGATGCGCAGCGGCGTCCCTGTCGAGCGCTGCTTCAAGACTGTGCCGTCGAGCGCGTAGCCCGCCTCGGCGAGCAGCGCGAGCGCAGTACGCAGGAGGCCGCGGTCGCGCCCCGACCCGTCGGTGACCGGCAGACGATAGCGGCCGTCGAGGATATCGGGCTGGATGTGCGACAGGTATGGCTTCAGCAGCTCGCGCTCGCGATCGTCGGCGGGGCGGCCATAGGCGGACAGATCCGATCCGGCGAAGAAACCGCCGGCGCGCGAGAACAGTCCGAAATAATAGTTGCGGTTGACCCATTCGAAATCGAACAGCATCGCCAGTGCCTGACGCACTCGCAGGTCGGCGAATTTCGGCCGCCGGCTGTTGAAAACCAGGAATTCGGACGGCCGCGGCGTGCCGATCTTGATGGTGTCGCGGATCACCTCGCCGTTGCGCGCCGCCGGGAAGTCATAACCGTCGTGCCAGCGCAGCGGCTCGTGCTCGATGCGGAAATCGTAGAGCCCGCGCTTGAAGGCTTCGAACTGGCCGTTGGCCTCGCGAAAATAATCGAGCCGGATCTCGTCGAAATTGTAGAGCCCGCGATTGATGGCCAGGTCGCGGCCCCAATAATCGGGATCGCGCGTGAAGGTCACGCTGGCGCCGGGCTTGACCGCCGTCACGCGGTAGGGGCCGGACCCGATCGGCGGCGCCAAGCTGGTTTCCTCGAATTTTTCGGGGTCGATGGCGTGCCGCGGCAGGATCGGCATCAGGCCGAGGATCAGCGGCAATTCGCGATCCGCCACGCCGCCGAAATCGAACCGGACCGTGAGCGGGTCGAGCGCCTCGGCCTTTGCGACTTTCGAATAATACTGACGGTGCATCGGACGGCCGTGGTCGCGCAGCAGCGCCAGCGAGAACAACACGTCGTCGGCCAGCACCGGCCGGCCATCCGAAAAGCGGGCGCGGGGATCGATGTGGAATGTCACATAGCTTCTGGCGTCGTCGGTCTCGACGCTGCGCGCGAGCAGGCCGTACAGCGTGAACGGCTCGTTATTGCCCCGCGCCATCAGGCTTTCGTAGACATAACCGCGCTCATAGCCGTAGCCCCTGACCTGCTGCACGGGGACGCCCCTGATGATCAGGGGATTGAGACTGTCGAAGGTGCCGATCACGCCCTGAACCAGGCGACCGCCCTTGGGCGCGTCGGGATTGGCGTAGGGCAGGTGGGTAAAGTCGGGTGGCAGCGCGGGGGCGCCATGCATCGCGATCGCGTGGCTCTCGGCGGCGGCCGCAGGGACCAGCCCGCTCGTCAGGAATCCCAAGCCCAGGAATCCCAACGCCAGCCAGATGGCGGCCCATGCGGCGCGCCAAGTGTGCCCGGGAACACGTGCGTGAGGCGCCGGATTTGATTCGCGAAACGTCACGTCCGGAGGTTTATCACAGGCGGCTGAAACTCGCCGCGAGATGGGCGCAAATACGCTTGTCGGCATTGATCTTTCCGCACGCCGCTGTATTGAAGGCGTGCAATTCGAAGGCGGGAACGCCTGTCACGTATCCGCCTCAATTGACTAGGAGACAGCCGCCCAAACGGCTATGTGTCGGCGCCTGCAGCGGTTTCGGGCTCCCGTTCAGAAAGGGTTTTCCGCAATGAATTTCCGTTACTTGGCCGCGTCCGTCCGGCCGCGCGGGCGACTTCTCGCCCTGTTGACGGCGACGGCATTCTCTGCAGCGCTCCTGGTTCCTGCCGCTCAGGCCCAGCAGCCGGCAGCGCCGGCGCCTGCGGCACCGAAGGCTGCGCCCAAGGCGGCACCCAAGGCAGCTCCGAAGGCTCCGGCAGCCCAGGCGCCCGCCCAAGCACCGGCCGCCGGCCAGCCGCCCGCTGCGGCCGGCCAGCCGCCGGCGCAGGACCAGCAGATCCAGCTGATCTACGCCCCCTGGACCAAGTTCTGTCTCAAGGGCCAGGATGCCAACGCCAAGCAAGTCTGCTTCACCGGCAAGGACGGCCGCATCGAGTCGGGACAGCCGGTCATCGCGGCCGTCATCATCGAGCCGGAAGGCGAGCCCAAGAAGATCCTGCGCGTGACGCTGCCGCTCGGCATGCAGCTCGTGCACGGCACCCGCATCATCGTGGACAACAACCCACCGCTGCAGCAGCCCTATGTGATCTGCTTCCAGAACGGCTGCATGTCGGATTACGAGGCCACGCCCGAGCTCATCAACAACATGAAGAAGGGTCAGAATCTCGTTGTCCAGGCGATCAATGCCAACGGCGCACCGCTGACCCTGCCGCTGCCGCTCGCCGGCGAATTCCAGAAGGCCTATGACGGTCCGCCGACCGATCCGAAGGTGTTCGAGGAAACCCAGAAGAAGCTTCAGGAAGAGCTTCAGAAGAAGGCCGACGAGCAGCGCAAGAAGCTCGAAGGCGCGGGCGGTGGCTCCGCGCAGGCTCCGGCGCCGGCCAACCCGGCGGCCAAGTAAACACTTCAATCACGCGTTCAAGAAAGCGCGAGATCATCGCGATCAAAAGGCGCCCGGAAGGGCGCCTTTTTTGTCATGCGAAACAGACTGGCTGCTGGCAGCCTGCTGCGCTGGTGATTGCGCAGATCGTATGCGACGGTCGCGGCAGGGTGCTCCGATTGCGTCGCGCGATGAGCGCGCATCGTTGGTGCCTCGTCCGGACAAGTCCGGCGTCGAAGCACAATCATAAATCCGATACGGGAGGCCAGACGAAAGCGCGAACAGCGCCTTCGATGCGCAAATGCGCGCGTGGGTCTTTCCGCAAATCCTGGCCGCCGTTCGCAGCCATGGAAGTCGCGCAATGTCCCAGCAAGTCAGCACGCAGCGGCGAGAACCGCGCTCCCGGCCTCGGGAGCAGCCGACCGGCGGTGCTTCGGCCGATGCTGGCGTTCGCGTCAGCCAGGACAACGTCCCCGGAATGTTTCATCCCGGCATCGTCCATCTCGCGCTGGCGATGGGCGGCTTTGCAATCGGTATCGCCGAATTCGCGACCATGAGCCTGTTGCCGTTCTTCGCCCACGATCTGCACGTTAGCGAGCCCCAGGCCGGCCACGCGATCAGCGCCTACGCGCTCGGCGTCGTCGTCGGTGCGCCGGTGATCGCGGTGCTGTCGGCGCGCATGACGCGGCGGACGCTGCTGATCGCACTGATGGGCTTCTTCGCGCTGATGAACGGCCTTTCGGGGCTGGCGCCCGATTACCGCACCATGCTGGCGCTGCGCTTCCTGGCGGGGCTGCCGCACGGCGCCTATTTCGGCATCGCCATGCTGGTGGCGGCCTCGCTGGTCCCGACGGACAAGCGCACCGCGGCCGTCGGCCGCGTGCTGCTGGGGCTCACCATCGCGACGACGATCGGCGTTCCGCTCGCCAACGGGGTCGGGCAGGCAATCGGCTGGCGCTGGGCCTTCGCGATCGTCGCCGGCCTCGCGCTCTTGACCGCGATCCTGGTCCTGATCTTCGCCCCGCGTGATGCCGCCAACAGCAAGGCGAGCCCGCTGCGTGAACTGTCGGCACTCGGGCGCAAGCATGTCTGGCTGACGCTGGCGATCGGCGCCGTCGGTTTCGGCGGGCTGTTCTCGGTCTACACCTATCTGGCGTCGACCATGCTGGCGGTGACGCACACTTCGCCCGCACTGGTGCCGGTGACGCTATGCGTGTTCGGCGCCGGCCTCACCGCCGGCAACATCATCGTGCCGCGCTTCGCCGACCGCGCGCTGATGGCAACCGCTGGCGGGCTCCTGCTGTGGTCGGCGGCGACGCTCGCGCTCTATCCGCTGGCGGCAGGAAATTTCTGGACGCTGACCGCCGACGTGTTCCTGATCGGGCTGGGCGGGGCGCTCGCCACCGTGCTGCAGACCCGCCTGATGGACGTCGCGGGCGAGGCGCAGAGCCTCGCTGCGGCGCTCAACCATTCCGCCTTTAACGTCGCCAATGCGCTGGGGCCGTGGCTCGGCGGAATGGCGGTCGCAGCCGGCTACGGCTGGACGTCGACCGGCCTGGTCGGCGCGGGGCTGGCGCTGGCGGGCTTTGCGGTCTGGGCGATCGCGGTTGTCTTGGCCAAGCGCGAGGGGGTGTGAGCGTGGCAGCACGAACGCCGTGGCATTCGCCGGACCGCCGAAGCTCAGTTCAGCGACGGATTGCGCGGACGGTAGCCGCCCGATTTGTCCTTGATGAAGATCTCGGCGACCTGGGAATGCCGGACCGGCTCGCCGGAATCGTCCGGCAACAGGTTCTGCTCCGAGACATAGGCGACGTATTCCGATTCCGCGTTCTCCGCGAGCAGGTGATAGAACGGCTGGTCCTTGTTGGGCCGCACCTCCTCGGGGATCGACAGCCACCACTCCTCGGTGTTGTTGAATTCCGGATCGATGTCGAAGATCACCCCCCGGAACGAGAAGATCCGGTGGCGAACGACCTGTCCGATCTGGAATTTCGCGGTCCGCGCTTTAATCATGGCTCGTCGATAGACCAACATTGTGGCCGATGCTAGGGGCTAAGGTCCGAATTAACCCACGCTTTACCGATTCCAGCTCTGCAAAAACGACCCGAAATCCGGCCGAGAAACTACTTTCACAATGGTCGATATCCTCAATCTGGCGCTGCCTTATTTTGGCTTGATCTTCGTCGGCTTCGCCTGCGGCAAGGTCAAGGGTTTGCCCGAGAGCGGCCTCGCCTGGATGAACTTCTTCCTGCTCTACGTGTCGCTGCCGGCGCTGCTGTTCGCGATCATGTCGAAGACGCCGTTTTCGGAATTGAACAACCCGCCATTCCTGGTCGCGACCACGCTGGGAACCGTGCTCGCATTCTTCCTAGCGATGGTCGCGGGCAAGGTGATCGGCCGGCTGACGCTGCGCGAGGCGACGCTCGCAGGTCTCTCCGGCGGCTACGGCAATATCGGCTACATGGGGCCGGGTCTGGCGCTCGCGGTGCTCGGGCCGAAGGCGTCGGCGCCGACGGCGCTGATCTTCTGCTGCGACAGCATCTTCCTGTTCACGATCGTGCCGCTCTTGATCGAGCTCTCCGATCGCGACCATCCCTCGCTCGTGCACGCCTTCGGCGTCGTGCTGAAGCAGATCGTGCTCAACCCGCTGATCATGTCCGCGGTGTTCGGGGCGCTGGTCGCCGGCTTTCACATCCCGATCCCGGTCGCGCTCGATCGCACCATCCAGTTCCTGGAAAATGCCGCCGCGCCGACGGCGCTGTTCGTGCTCGGCATCACGGTGGCGCTGCGGCCGTTCGAGCGGGTGCCGTGGGAGGTCCCGGGCGTGGTCGCGATCAAGCTTTTGATCCATCCGCTGCTGGCGTTCGGCCTGATGCTGCTGTTCGGTCCGTTCGCACAGCCCTGGGCGGCCACTGCCGTGCTGATGGCCTCGCTGCCACCGGCGCTGAACGTGTTCGTGATCGCCCGGCAGAACGATGCCTGGATCGAATCCGCCTCCGTGGCAGTGCTGCTCGGCACCTTCGCCTCGGTGGTCACGCTGACCAGCGTGATGTGGGCGATCCAGAGCGGGCGGCTGGCGTTTCCCTGATCGGCGCGCTTCTTATTTGACGCGTTTTCTTAACGCGAACCGGTGCCCACTTCGCTCGAAAACGCTTTGCTCACCGCCGCCACGACGGCGCGAGGCCTTCGCGCATCGCGAGGCGCCGCAACGGGCCGAATGCGCCGAGCAGATGCAGTCCGGCAGCGCGCGCCGTCTGCATGCCGAGGAAATCACTCAGCAGCGACCGGTTGGCGATATCGATCGCCCAGGTCCGGCTGGCGACATCGGGGCGCCGCGCCGCCTGGTAGCGCGACAGCACATTGGGCGCGCCGGGATCTTCGCCACGACCGATCGCCTGACCCGTGATCTCGGCGATATCGGCGGCATCGCGCAGTCCCATATTGAGACCCTGCGCGCCGATCGGCGGCAGCACATGGGCGGATTCCCCGACCAGCGCGATCCGGTCTTTTGCAAACTGCCGCGGCCGCTCGATGGCGAGCGGAAACACGTGACGGCCACCCTGGACCTCGACGCGGCCGAGAATGGAATGCGACTGCCGCTCGGCGGCGAGGGACAATTCGTCGTCACCGAGCGCCATCAGCCGTTCGGCCTCCTTGGGCGAGGAGACCCAGACCACGCTGCTCCGGTTGCCGCCGAGCGGCACGAACACGCAGGGGCCGTGCTCGGTGTGGAACTCGGTCGAGACGTTGTGGTGCGGCCGGGTGTGGGTGACGTTGAAGGTGAGGGCGGACTGCCCGAGCTCGCGGCTTGTCACCTCGATGCCGGCGGCCTCGCGGGACAATGAATTGCGCCCGTCGGCACCGACCACGAGCCGGGCCCGGAGCGACTGGCCCTGCCGCGTCACCACGGTGACCGCGGCAGCGTCCGGCCGCACCGAGGCGGCTTCATCGTCGAACCGCGTCAGCGCGGTCATTTCGCCGGCGCGGTCCTCGAGGGCTGCGACCAGCGAGCGGTTGTCGATGTTGAAGCCGAACTGCTCGCGGCCGATCTCGTCGGACGAGAAGCGCACCTCTGGCGCACGGATCAGGCGGCCGGTGTCGTCGACGAGGCGCATGGTCTTGAGCGCCGCCGCTCGGTCGCTGCAGCGCCGCCAGACGTCCAGCCGCTCCAGGATATCGGTCGAGGCACCGAGCAGCGCGGTGGTCCGATTATCGGCATAGGGCGCGCGGCGCGCCAGCAGCGCAGTCCGTGCACCTGCGTCGGCAAGGGCAATCGCAGCCGTCAATCCGGCCGGACCGCCGCCTATTACGATAACGTCATAATCCAGCGAGCTGTCGGTCATATCAGGACATTTGACATGCTTGGCCCGATTTTCAAGCCATCGGTAACCACCAAGAGTTTCCAACGCTTTGCGCGGCGGAACGCCGCAAGACCGCATATGCAAACCAGTCCGATTCCTGATAGCACTCGGCCGATGGAGCATTCGAGCCAGCCCGATGCGTTGCCAGAACGGATGCGGACCGCCGCATTCTCCGTTCATATTTTCACGGCGCTCGGCGCCGGGGTCGCGCTGCTGGCGATGCTGGAGGCGGTGCGCGAGCACTGGGCCAACATGTTCGCCTGGCTCGGGGTCGCGCTCATCATCGACGGGATCGACGGCCCGCTGGCGCGCCGGCTCGACGTGGTCCGGCTGCAGCCGAACTGGTCGGGCGAGGTGCTCGACCTGGTGGTTGATTTCGTCACCTATGTGTTCGTGCCGGCCTATGCGATCACCGCGAGCGGCATGCTGCTGCCGCTGGCGGCGCCGATCCTCGGGGTCGGCATCGTGGTCTCCAGCGCGCTGTATTTCGCCGACCGCCGCATGAAGGCCGATGACAACCATTTCCGCGGCTTCCCGGCGCTGTGGAATGCGGCGGCGTTCTATCTGTTTCTGCTGCACCTGCCGCCGGTGCTGTCGACGATCGTCGTCGCGGCTCTGATCGTGCTGACCTTCGTGCCGTTCCACGTGCTGCATCCGGTCCGCGTCGTGCGGCTGCGCTGGCTGACGATGTCGCTGCTCGGCGCATGGGCGCTGCTCGGCATGTACACGCTTGCGAACGATTTCGTGGTCGGAGCCCCGATCACTTTCGGTCTCTGCGCCATCGCCGTCTACATCGTCGGCAGCGATACCGTGATCCGCCGGATGAAAGCCTTCAGAGCATGATGCAATTGATCACCAGCCCGGAAGCGTGGGCCGCGCTGCTCACCTTGACGGCGCTCGAGATCGTGCTCGGCATCGACAACGTCATCTTCATCTCGGTGATCGTCTCGCGCATCCCGCCCGCGCAGGCCAAGCGCGCGCGGCAGATCGGCCTGCTGCTGGCGCTGGTGTTCCGCATTCTGCTGCTCTCGATCCTGGTCTGGCTGATCGGGCTGACCCAACCGGTCATCACCGTGAGGGACGTCGCGCTGTCCTGGCGTGATCTCATCCTGATCGGCGGCGGCCTGTTCCTGATCGCCAAGGCGACGCACGAGATTCACGCCGAGGTCGAGGCCCGCGAGGGGGAAGCCGACGACAGGCCGAGCGCCAGCGCCTTCTTCTGGGTGATCGTCCAGATCATCGTCATCGATATCGTGTTCTCGCTGGACTCGATCATCACCGCGATCGGCATGGCGCAGGACATCGAGATCATGGTCGCGGCCGTCGTGATCGCATGCCTGATCATGTACATTTCGTCCGGCCCGGTGTCGCGATTCGTTGCGGAGCATCCGACCACGAAGATGCTGGCGCTGGCGTTCCTGGTGCTGATCGGTGTCGCGCTGGTCGCGGACGGATTGGCGTTTCATATTCCACGCGGCTACATCTATTTCGCGATCGCGTTCTCGGCGGCAGTGGAATTCTTCAACGTGCTGGCCAAGCGCAACCGCAGGAAGCCGGCGCGCTAATCGGCATTGTCTCCGCGCAAACGCTGCGCGTTTGTCGCGAGGGAAAGCCGCTGCGCACTTCTCCGGATCGTGCCGTAGCCGGTTCCGGCCCGCTTGGTTGACAAGCCGGCCGCGATGGCATTCGCTCGCTTGACGCTGGTATATGAGGGGAGCGACGACATGACCAAGGCTGTGCGCGTGCACCAGGTGGGGGGGCCGGAAGTCCTGACCTATGAGGACGTCGAGGTGGGTGCGCCGGGGACGGGCGAGGTGCGCATTCGCCAGCATGCGGTCGGCCTCAACTTCATCGACGTCTATTACCGCACCGGCCTCTACAAGGCGCCGGGGCTGCCCTTCATCGCGGGCAACGAGGCCTCGGGCGAGGTCGTCGCGGTCGGGCCGGGCGTCACGAATTTTCATCCCGGCGATCGCGTCGCCTATTATCACAATCTCGGCGGCTACGCGTCCGAGCGGGTCATCCCGGCCGACAAGCTGGTCAAGCTGCCCGACCACATCACCTACGAGCAGGGCGCCGTGCTGATGCTGAAGGGGCTGACGGTCTGGTATCTCCTGCACAAGACCTTCAAGGTCGAGCCGCATCACCGCGTGCTGATTCATGCCGCCGCCGGCGGCATCGGCTTGCTGGCCTGCCAATGGGCGAGGGCGCTCGGCGCGCATGTCATCGGCACGGTCGGCTCGCGCGAGAAGGCCGAGCTTGCGGAGGCCAATGGCTGCGATCACGTCATCCTCTACAACGAGGAGGATTTCGTCGCCCGCGTGAAGCAGATCAGCCGCAACGAGGGCTGCGACGTCGTCTATGACGGCGTCGGCAAGGCCACCTTTCCGGGTTCGCTGTCCTGCCTGAAGCCGCGCGGCATGTTCGTCTCCTTCGGCAATGCCTCAGGTCCGGTGCCGCCATTCTCGATCGCCGAGCTGAACAATCACGGCTCGCTGTTCGCGACGCGGCCCAAGCTCAATGACTATGTCGGCACGCGCAAGGAGCTGCTGGAGGGCGCCGACACGCTGTTCGCCGCCGTCATCAACGGCAAGCTGCACGTTCCGATCAACCACGCCTACGCACTCAAGGACGCCGCCAAGGCGCATATCGATCTCGAAAGCAGGGCGACGACGGGCGCGGCAATCCTGCGGCCGTAGAGAGATCGTCATTCCGGGGCACGCGAAGCGTGAACTCAGGTGCGCAATTGCGCACCTGAGAATCTCGAGATTCCGGGTTCGATGCTGCGCATCGCCCCGGAATGACTGGACGATTGCTAAGCCACCCGTCGCGCCGCGCCGACCTTGGTCAGCACGGTATCCAGGCAGTCGATGACAAGGGAAATCTCCTCCCGCGCCACGTTTAGCGCCGGCATGAAGCGTAGCGCGTCCGGCTGCGGCGAGTTGATCAGCACGCCGGCCGCGAACGCCTCGGCAACCACGGCGGCACCGATCGGCATCTTGAGGTCGAGTGCCAGCAGGAGCCCGCGGCCCCTGATCTCGCCGAGACCGTGCCGCGACGACAGCCGCTGCAATTCGCGCTCGAGCAAAAGGCCGGCATCGACGACCGATTGCAGAAAATCGGGCTTGCTGATCTGATCGAGCACGACAAGCCCCGCCGCGCACATGATCGGGTTGCCGTTGAACGTGCCGCCCTGGTCGCCATGCTCGAAGCAGGAGGCGCGCTCGGCCGCCAGCAGCGCGGCGAGGGGCACGCCGCCGCCGATGCCCTTACCGAGCGTCATGATGTCGGGCGCAATCCCGGTGTGCTCGTAGTGGAAGAGCTTGCCGGTCCGACCCATGCCGGTCTGGATCTCGTCGACAATGAGCAGCAGGCCGCGTTGCTGGGTCAGCGCCCGCAACTCCTTCAAAAACTCATCCGTCGCGGGCCAGACGCCGGCCTCGCCCTGGATCGGCTCCAGCATGACCGCGACCGTCGACGACGAGATCAGCTTTCGCACCGACTCGATGTCGTTCAGCCTGGCTTTGCGGAAGCCTGCGACCTTCGGCTCGAACAGCGGCTCGAATGCCTTCTTGCCCGAGGCCGACATCGTCGCCAGCGTCCGGCCGTGGAAGCCGCCCTCGAAGCTGATGATCTCGAACGCACCGCCCTTGTGCACGCTGCCGAATTTGCGCGCGAGCTTGATCGCGCCTTCATTGGCCTCCGCGCCGGAGTTGGCAAAGAACACCTGGTCGAAGCAGCTGTTGTCGACCAGCAACTTTGCCAGTTTCAGGCTCTGCTCGTTGTAGAACGCCGGGCTTGGCGTCAGCAGCCGTCTCGCCTGCGCGGCCAGCGCGTCGGCAACGATGACCGGCGAGTGGCCGAGGGGATTGACGGCCCAGCCCTGCACGAAATCGAGATAGCGGTTGCGGTTGCTGTCCCACAAATACGAGCCGGCGCCGCGCACGAAGACGACCTCGGGGCGAGCGGTGATGTCCATCAGCGCATCGAACGGATGGGGTGCGTTGGTCATGTCGTTCTCCTCTGGGGTCGATGTTGGGAAAGGGCAGGCCGAAAAACGAGAAGGCCGCGCTTTGGGGGCGCGGCCTTCTCGAAAACCTTGGCTGATTTATAGGATCAGCGATGGCGTCGGACACGGCGCAGCCCAGCATCGTCGCGGGTGCGACGACGGCAGATGGCGCGGCGGTGGGTCCGATTCAGCTTCATGGCGCAGGGCCATACAGCCGAACGCCGGAACATGTCAAGCGTCAGAATCCGGCGACGCTGCCGTGCAGATCGTATTGGTCCGCGCGCTCGATCTTGGCGGTGACGATCTCGCCGACGCGCAAGGGGCGGCGGCTCGTCAGATAGACCGCGCCGTCGATCTCCGGCGCGTCGGCCTTGGAGCGACCCTTGGCGACGGTCGGGCCGACTTCGTCGATAATGATCTGCTGGCGCGTCCCGACCTTGCGCTTCAGCCTGCGCGCCGAGATCTTCTGCTGGCGGGCCATCAGTGCGTTGTAGCGCGCCTGCTTGACCTCTTCCGGTACCGGGTTCTCGATCGCGTTCGACGTTGCGCCGGCGACCGGCTCGTACTTGAAGCAGCCGAGACGATCGATCTCGGCCTCATCGAGCCAGTCGAGCAGATAGGCGAAGTCAGCATCGGTCTCGCCGGGGAAGCCGACGATGAAGGTCGAACGCAAAGCGAGATCGGGACATTCCTCGCGCCAGCGCTTGATCCGCGCCAGCGTCTTGTCCTGCGCCGCCGGACGCTTCATCGCCTTCAAGACCTCGGGGCTCGCATGCTGGAACGGGATGTCGAGATAGGGCAGCACCTTGCCCTCGTTCATCAGCGCGATGACCTCGTCGACATGCGGGTAGGGGTAGACGTATTGCAGCCGGACCCAGGCGCCCAACTCGCCGAGCTCGCGCGCGAGGTCGAGGAATTTGGCGCGGACCTGGCGGTCCTTCCACGGGCTCTCGGCATATTTGAGATCGACGCCGTAGGCGGAGGTGTCCTGCGAGATCACCAGCAGTTCCTTGACGCCGGCGCCGACCAGGCGCTCGGCCTCGCGTAGCACGTCGTTGGCGGGGCGCGACACCAGATCGCCGCGCAGCTTCGGGATGATGCAGAAGGTGCAGCGGTTGTTGCAGCCTTCGGAGATCTTCAAATAGGCGTAGTGGCGCGGCGTCAGCTTGATGCCCTGCGGCGGCACCAGGTCGAGATGCGGATTGTGCGCCGGCGGCAGCGCGCGGTGCACGGCATCGAGCACGCTCTCATATTGCTGTGGGCCGGTGATGGAGAGCACGCCGGGATAGGCCTGCTCGATCGCTTCCGGTTCCGCGCCCATGCAGCCGGTCACGATCACTTTGCCGTTCTCGGCCATGGCCTCGCCGATCGCCGAGAGCGATTCCTGCTTGGCGCTGTCGAGGAAGCCGCAGGTGTTGACGATGACGATGTCGGCTCCGTCATGCTTGCGGGCGAGCTCATAGCCCTCCGCGCGCAGCCGCGTGATGATGCGCTCGGAATCCACCAATGCCTTGGGACACCCCAAGGACACAAAGCTCACTTTCGGCGCGGCGGCCTCTTGCATATCTCTGATCTGCCTGATGAATGGGCAGGAGCTAGTCCCAATTGCCGAGAATTACAACCCTTTCCCGGGGCTTCCGGCATGATATGGATGCATCTGCCGGGCCTTAAGAGTTGTCGATGAGCGCTGAATCGTCTCCCAAGATCGTCATAGTCGACGAGAGCCCGATCCGTGCGGCCATCCTTGAGGAGGGACTGCGGGAGGCCGGGTATACGGATGTCGTCCATATCAGCGAGATGCAGAGCCTGCTCGCCCGTATTTATGCGGTCGACCCCGACATCATCCTGATCGATCTGGAGAACCCCAGCCGCGACGTGCTGGAAGCGATGTTCCAGGTCAGCCGGGCCGTGAAGCGGCCGATCGCAATGTTCGTGGACCAGAGCGATTCAGCCTCGATCCAGGCCTCGGTCGAGGCGGGGGTGTCCGCCTATATCGTCGACGGGCTGAAGAAGGAGCGCATCAAGCCGATTCTCGACCTCTGCGTGTCCCGCTTCAACGCCTTCGCCAAGCTGCAGGAAGAGCTGGAGCGGACCAAGTCGCAGCTGGAGGACCGCAAGGTCATCGAGCGCGCCAAGGGCATTCTGATGAAGGTGAAGGGCCTGACCGAAGACGAGGCCTATGTGCTGCTGCGCTCCACCGCAATGCGCGAGAAGAAGAAGATCGGCGAGATCGCGCAGTCGATCATCACCGCGTCGGAGATGCTGAAATGACCGTTCCCCTCCGCATCGGGTTCATTCCGCTGGTCGATGCCGCGGCGCTGATCGTCGCCGTCGACAAGGGATTTGCCGCAGCCGAAGGGCTCGACGTTGAGCTGGTGCGCGAGGTGTCCTGGTCCAACGTCCGCGACAAGCTCAATATCGGCCTGTTCGACGCCGCGCATCTGCTGGCGCCGGTGGCGATCGCGTCCTCGCTCGGGCTCGGTCACGTCAAGGTGCCGATCGCCGCGCCCTTCAATCTCGGCATCAACGGCAATGCCATCACGGTGTCGCCGGCGCTCCATGCCGCATTGATGGAGGAGATCGACGGCGATCGGTTCGACCCGATGGCGACCGCGAAGGCGCTCGCCCGCGTGGTTGCCAAGCGGCGGAAGAGCGGAGCCGAGCCGCTGACCTTCGGCATGACCTTCCCGTTCTCCACCCACAACTATCAATTGCGGTTCTGGATGGCCGCGGCCGGCGTCGATCCCGACGAGGACGTGCGCCTCGTGGTGCTGCCGCCGCCCTTCATGGTCGACAGCCTCAAGAACGGCCATGTCGATGCGTTCTGCGTCGGCGCGCCCTGGAATTCGGTCGCGGTCGATCTCGGCATCGGTCACATCCTGCATTTCGTCTCCGACATCCTGCTCAGCGCGGTGGAAAAGGTATTGGCTCTGCGGCAGAGCTGGTCGGAGAAGCATCCCGACACCGTGGCGGCGCTGGTGCGTGCACATCTGCGCGCCGTGGAGTTCATCGAGCGGCCCGAGAACCGGTCCGAGGTCGCGGGCATCCTGGCGCAGCCCGAGCGGATTGGTGTCGATGCCAGCGTCATCCAGCGCACGCTCGATGGCCACCTGAAGATTTCGCCCGACGGCACCATGCGCGAGAGCAATCGCTATTTGCTGGTCGGGCGCGAGGCTGCGGCGCGGCCTGATCCGGGGCAGGCGGCCTGGCTCTATGCGCAGATGGTTCGCTGGGGCCAAACGGCGTACCGGCCGGAGGCGCTGAAGACCGCCATGGCGGTGTTCAGGCCCGATCTCTACGACGCCGCATCGGGTCGCCCGGCCGGCGCCTCCAGCGCCATCGGGGCGTTCGCCGGCCCGCCGTTCGACCCGGGCGACGTTCCGGGGCATCTGGCGGCGTTCAAGATCGGGCGCTGGAAGGCCTGAGCGTGACGGAGCGGCCGCTTCCGGCGGCACGTGCACGACCGGTGCGTCTTGTTGCTGGGACAAGGATGGGCAACAGGCGCGGCAGCGGCAGCGCCTCGACTATCCACCTCCGGCTACTTTGCATGGGGTTGTTTTCGAGATTTTCGATTATTGCGGGACTGGCGCGGGTTCCCGACGCCTCGAATTGCGGCGAATAGGATTCTCGGCCGAGCGCGCGAGAAGGAATATTCCTCTCGGAACCGAGTTCCCGAAGGCGGCGGCATCGCTATTTTTGCCGCCCGCTTGAATCCGGACGCGAACGATATTCCATATGCCCGAGAATGGGGCGTTGGAGATCGACCATGCGCGAACTATCGGCGGAAGCCAGGCTGCACTTCTACGCGCGACACATTTCACGGAAGTCCGGGACCGGAATTCACACGGCGGCGCTCTACAGCGCCTTTGCGGTGATCGCGGCCATCGTGTTCGGCACGCTGTCCGTCCACCCGTTCTGAACCCTTCGGAAAATTCAAAAGCCGCCGTCTGATATCCTCAGGCGGCGGCTTTGTGTTGGCTGGATGCTGACGGCTCAGTAGCCGTAGCCGCGACCATACCCGTAGCCGTAGCCGCCACCGCAGGTGCTGCAGGTCGGCTGAACCGGGGCGTAGTAGGAATAGCCCGGCGAGACCATCTCGACGCGCTGGCGGGTAGCGTATTGCGGCGGGATGCGCTGGTACTGGACGCCCGGGGGCGCGACCATCACGGTCTGCGGCACCATCACGGTGCGGTACTGCGCCGGCGTGCGATGCGCGACGACGCGGCCCGGCGCCACCATGACGGTCTCCTGCACCGTGCGATACTGCGGCGGCACGCTCTGCACCTGATAGCAGGTCGTGCACGGCTGCGGCGGCGGCGTATAGCAGCTGTAGCAGCCGGCGGATGCCGCGCTGGTGAAGGCGGCGGTAGCAACCGCGGCGATGGTGAGGGAGAGGCTGGTGCGGAACATGCTTTCGTACCCAATTTCCCAAGAGGACAATCAAAGGCTCGGAAGCTGCACCTAGCAATCAAACGGCAAGTTTGGGTTTAAGAAGACTCTTAACGGAATCTAAAAGGGCCGGCGCGGCGGCCGGCCCTTTTTTGATCGATGCGTTCGCGGCTCAGTACGCGGTCTTGAACGGCGCAACGGTGATGCCCGCCTGCTTCAGCGCCTCGCGCAGGCCGCGCGCGATCTCGACGGCTCCACGCGTGTCGCCGTGGATGCAGACCGTGTCCGTGCGCATCTTGATGACCTTGCCAGTCACCGACACCACCGCGCCGTCCTGCACCATGCGCACCACGCGGTCGGCGATCGCCTTGGCATCGTGCAGCACCGCGCCGGGCTTCTTGCGCGAGACGAGGTTGCCGTCGTCCTCATAGGCGCGGTCGGCGAACACCTCGTGCACCATCGGCAGATTGGCCGCTTCGCCGGCCTTCACCAGCTTCGAATTGGCGAGCACAACGAAGATCAGGCTGGGATCGACCGCCTTGATGCCGGCGGCGATCGCCTTCGCGGTCATGTCGTCCTCGCACGCGACATTGGAGAGCGCGCCATGCGCCTTCACATGCGTCACCTTGTGGCCGGCCGCGGTCGCGATCGCCTGCAGCGCGCCGATCTGGTAGGCGACGAGATTCTCGATCTCGGACGCCTTCAGGCCCGCGATCGGATGGCGGCCGAAGCCGTGCAGGTCGCGGTAGCCGGGATGCGCGCCGACCGAGACGCCGCGCGCCTTCGCCAGCTCAACCGTTCGCCGCATGATATCAGGGTCGCCGGCATGGAAGCCGCAGGCGACGTTGACCGAGCTAGCGAGCTCGATCATCGCGGCGTCGTTGCCCATCTCCCACGCGCCAAAACCCTCGCCGAGATCGCAATTGAGATCGATGGTTGAGGTCATGACGATCGATCCGTCTGTTGTTGTACAGATTCAGGGTAGCGCAACTTGCCAGGTCGACACATCGACGGCGTTGACGGCCTGACCCGCGACATTCGCATCCCGCAGCGCTTCGATGTTGAGGCCAAAATCCTCAATGCCACGGAGGCGGTCGGGCAGGGAACGCAGCATCTCGTGGAACTTGATCGCCTCGGCCTGCGCTTCTGCCATCGTCACCGCCTTGAAGCGGAAAGGCCGGCCGGCCGAGATCTGCGCGAAGCGGCCGACATCGGCCGTAATCACGGTTGCAATCTTCGGATATCCGCCGGAGGTGCCGCGATCCATCATCAGTGCGATCGGCGCGCCGTTGCCGGGCACCTGGATGCTGCCGTTGACGGTGCCGTCGGAGACGATGTTGTGGCCGTGCAGATGCTTGATCGCGGGGCCCTCGAGCCGGTAGCCCATGCGGTCGGAGGTTGCCGAGATCTTCCACTCGCTGTCCAGGAACAGCGCCTTGTTGGCCTCGTCGAACTCGTCATCCTGCGGGCCGAACACGATGCGGATCGGCGCATCGGTCGCGGCCGGCATTTCGATGCGGCGTTCGGGCGCGCCGCTTGCAGCCTGCGTCGTCAACTCGTCGCCGCTTTGCAGCGGGCGCGGGTAGGGGCTGCCGAGGCCGGCGCGGGCATTGACCGCGAGACTGCCGAACACCGGCTCGCCCTTGATCGCGCCCTCGATCGCGAGATAGGTGAAGGCGCCGCCGCGCGCGAAGCCGAGAGTGAGCGTCTCACCTTCGGCGAGCGTCGCCGAGCTGTCGAACGCGACCGGCCGGCCGCCGATATCGGCATTGCGCGGCGCGCCTGATATCCCGACGCGGACGGCGCCGTCGCGGGCAGTGAAGGAGGCGCCGAACGGGCCGATCTCCACGGCGGCCGCGAAAGGCTCGTTGCCGACCAGCGTATTCGCTGCCGCAAGCGACAGGCGGTCCATCGCCCCGCTCGGCGTCAGGCCGTAGCGCTGCGAGCCCGGACGTCCGCCGTCCTGCACCGAGCTTGCCGGGCCGATCGAGGTGACGACGAGCTTGCTCATGGCGTCACCAGTTCGGCGACGAACTCGCCGGCCTCGGCGGCGCGGTCCTGTTCGGCAAAGGTCTTGGCGTCGATCGCGGTGAAGGTGATGGCATCGCCCGGCTCCAGCAGGAAGGTCGGATCGCGATGCAACTGGTAGGTCCTCACTGGCGTGCGGCCGAGCAGGTGCCAGCCGCTCGGCGCGGCGAGGCACTGGATCCCGGCCTGGATGCCGCCGATCGAGATCGTGCCGGCCGGCGTCAGCAGCCGCGGATTCTGCCGCCGCGACATGTGCAGCGATTTATCGAGGCCGCTGAGATAGGACCAGCCCGGCGTGAAGCCGATCATGGCGACCTTGTAGTCGCCGCCCGCATGCCGGGCGATGATGTCGTCGGGCGTGGTGTTGAGCGCCTTCGCGACATCCTCGAGGTCGATGCCATGCTCGCCGCCATAGGCGACGGGAATGCGCCAGCGCCGCGTCCCGGTCTCGGTCGGCGGCGCCTTGGCCGCGCGTGCCAGTAGTTGCCCGCCGAGCGCATCGAAGCTGATCCGGACGGGGTCGTAGTGGACCAGCAGCGAGCGATAGGTCGGCACGGTCTCGGTGATGCCGTCGATGGGCTCGGCAGCGATCACGCGGTCGAGCGCCAGCACCCGCCGGTTGGCGGCGTCATCGATGGTGCGGCTAAATTCCACCGTGATGGCGCTGTCGCCACTCGGCAAAAGGCGGGGAGGACTTAAGGGTTCGGCCATTGGGTCAAGCGCTGTCGTCAGCCATCAAGCTAGCGTGTTTCGAGATAAAACGGAATTCGCTTCGTGCAAAATGATGCAGCAACTTCAATAAATTAATCGGCATGCTGGCGATAAATTTGGATGATCGCAGCTTTTTCGCGCAGCCCTTGACGCAAGGCCCTTGCCCGGCAACATGCGCCGGTCTTTTCCTCCCATCGGAGCAAGCTTTCCAGATGTCACTGTCCGCCGAAGCGATCGCGACGCTGTCGCACGTGTCCACCGCCACCATCACCACCGTCCTGCTCAAGAAGGGCCTGCGCAACATCTGGATGCGCGGCACCAAGCCGCTGAAGCCGGGGCAGAAGCGGCTGGTGGGTCCGGCCTTCACGCTGCGCTTCGTGCCGGCGCGCGAGGATCTGGCGACGCCGGAATCCTGGTCGTCGCCGATCTCGACCCGCACCGCGATCGAGGCGATGCCGGAAGGATGCATCGCCGTGGTCGATGCCATGGGCATCACCGATGCCGGCATCTTCGGCGACATCCTGTGCGCGCGCATGGTCAAGCGCGGCGTCACCGCGCTGGTCACCGACGGCGTCGTGCGTGACGTCGAGGGCGTGCTCGGCACCAATTTGCCGGTGTGGTGCGACGGCTATGCCGCGCCGCCTTCCGTCGCGGGGCTCACCTTCGTCGGCTGGGGCGAGCCGATCGGCTGCGGCGGCGTTGCCGTTTTCCCGAACGACATCGTCGTCGCCGACCAGGATGGCTGCGTGCTGATCCCGCAGGCGATGCTCGATCACGTCCTCGCCGAGGGCGTCGAGCAGGAGCGGATGGAGGCCTGGATCGTCAACGAGGTGAACAACGGCGCGGTGCTGCCGGGCCTCTACCCCATGAATGCCGAAACCAAGGCGCGCTACGCCGCGAGCAAGAAGTAACCTCAAGAAAGGGAGGTAACCCCATGGACATCCACGTTTCCGGCTCGCGGCCGACCCGCCGCGCGCCGAAGGAGAACTTTACCGGCACCGTGCTGCAGGACCCGATCAACATGGCGCCTGCGCCGGCGCGGCTGAACGCCTCGCGCGTCTCGTTCGAGCCCGGCGCACGCACCGCCTGGCACACCCATCCGCTCGGACAGACGCTGTATGTGATCTCCGGCATCGGGCGCGTGCAGGCCAAGGGCGGCCCGATCAGGGAGATTCGTCCCGGCGATGTGGTCTGGATTCCGCCGAACGAGAAGCACTGGCACGGGGCCTCGCCGGACAACAGCATGACCCACATCGCCATGCAGGAGGCGCTCGATGGCGTCTATTCGACCTGGATGGAGCACGTCACCGACGAGGAATACAACGGCAAGGTCGGCTGAAGCGTCGTAGCAGTTCGCGAGATGAAAGCCCCGCTCGTCAGGCGGGGCTTTTTCGTATGCCTAGCCCGGATGGAGACCGCAGCCCGGATGGAGCGAAGCGCAATCCGGGGCGATCTCTCCTGCGGTAACAATCCCGGATTTCGCGGAGCCTGTCATCGGGCGCGCATTCGCGCGACCCGTTGGCTTCATCCGGGCTACGATCCAAGCGTAATCAATTCACCCGCGTCCAGGTCTGGCCGCCGCAGAACATGCCGCCGAAGGCGCAGCCCTGGACGCGTAGCGTGTCGGGGCTCTTCATCGCGATGGTGGAATTGTAGGTGCTGCCGCTGTTCGGATCGAAGATGCGGCCGCTCCACTTGTCCTTGCCCGGCTTCATGTTGATCAGAACCTGCTCGCCGTTGGCGTTCGATTTCTTGTCGACGGCGTAGCCGCAGAGATTGGCACCGCATTGCTCAATGCGGATTTTGCCTTCCTTCTCTTCGGTGATCCAGACGCCAAGCGGCGAGTTCGCTGCTTGCACGGGATTGGCGAGCGGCTTGGGCGCTGGAGCGCTCGGCGAGGCGGCACCGACGGTTGGAGCGGTGGTGGGCTTTGCAGCAGGCGCGGCATTTTGCTGGACGGCTGGCGGCGCGGGCGGCGGCGGTGTGGTCGCGGCTGTAGCTGAAGGCGGCGTGGCCGCAACACCCGTGCTGGCCGGATCCGTCGTGGTTGCGGCAGGCGCCGGCGGGACGGCGGCCTGATCGAGGGCTGGCGGAGCAGCCGCTGCGGGCGCGCCGGACGGCGCGGCCTGGGAATCCGTCTTAGCGTCCGTGTTGGCTTCCTTCGGAGCCTTGCGCTTCTGCTCGGTGTCCTCGCGTTTGGCGCGCTTGGTGCCGCGGGGAGTGTTGTCGTAGACGCCGGGGATCTGCACCGTGCCGCGGTCCGGATCGATGCGGATGGTGCGCCCGCCATACTCGAAAGTGTACTGCGCCTGTGCGGCGGTGCTCGCCAGCACGAGCGTGGCGATCGCCAGTAGCTTTCTCATCTCGACCTCCGGTGCAGGGAACCCCGTTCGCAAGGCTATCCGGTGCCCACCTCGTTGAACGTGTCCCAGATCACGGTCAGAACATGAGTCGTATCCTTGCGGCTTAGGTTCAAATCGCTGGATTACGGTCTGGTTTCAGGCCGTGCGCTTCAAATGATGAGCGTGACGCGGGCTATTCGAACCACGCGGCGTAGATCTTCGCGTAGCCGCCATCTTCGCGTGCGATGTGAAGCCATTGGTCGACGAACGCCTTCAAGGCGACGTCGCGCTGCATCCAGTAGGCCTTTTCCGCGAAGTCGAACGGCTTGTCGGGATGAACGGCGCACAGCACGCCGGGATGCAGCTTCTGCTGATAGCGCGTCTCGGATGCATCGGTCATCATCAGGTCGGCATCGCCCTTGGCAATCTCGTCGAAGATTTTGGTGTTGTCGTTGAAGACCCGGATCTCGGCGGTTTTCACATGGGCGCGCGCGAAGCGCTCATTGGTGCCGCCGGGATTGACGATCACGCGGGTGCCCGGTTTGTCGATCTCGGCGATCGTCTCAAACTTGCCCTTGTCGGCACAGCGCGCGATCGGCGTCTTGCCCTCGCGCATGATCGGCGTCGAGAACAGACCCTTCTTCTGCCGATCGAAGGTGATGGAGACGCCGCCCATCGCGATGTCGAAATCGTCGGCCTCGAAATCCCTGGTCATCTGCGGCCACGACGTCGGCACGAACTCGACCTTGACGCCGAGCGCCTTGCCGAGTGACTGCGCCATGTCGACATCGAAGCCGCGGAAGGCCTTGGTCTCCTTGTCGAGATAGGTGAAGGGCAAATAGTCGCCGGTCATGCCGACCCGCAGGATGCCGCGCTTGACGATCTCATCCAGCCGGGACGGCGCCTGCTGCGCGTGCGCGGTGGACAGGAGCAAGGCGAAGGCGAGGCCGACCAGCGCGCGAAACATCGAGGTCTACTCCATCCGCATTTGATTGCGATGCCCGAAGGGCACGTATCGCGTCTCAGGCCTCGTTGCTGTCCTTTGCCTGAACGACGCTCGCAGTGCGGCTGAGCATCTCGTGCTTGAAATGCTCGAAGCGCCGCCGCGCTTCGGCCTCGCGATCGTCGACGAATTTGATCGCGGCGTCCCGCTCCATCGGGCCGTTGACGAGTGGGGTCGATGCGTCACCGACGGTCTCGTCGACATAATATTGGGCGCCGTCCTGGCGTACCGTCCAGCGGAAGCGCAGCGCGGCCATCGGGCCTGGGCCGGACCTGGAATAGCCATTGGCCTCGATCGGTTGGGGCGGCGGCTGGATCGGCTCCGGCTCCGCTTCCGGTTCGCTTGGCTCCGGTTCACTTGCCTCAGCTTTACTTGGCTCAGGCTGTTCGACCGGTTCGGGCTGCTCGATCGGAGGCGGCTCGACCGCCGACGGCTCGGCGGGCGCGGCTTCGACGGACACGGTCGTGATGGACACGGTCTCGACTGATACGACTTCGACTGACGACGGAAGGGGCGGCGGCATCGCGATGGAGACCGGAGGCTCCTTGGCAGGCTCGGCTTCCTTATCCGCCGTCTTGTCAGACGATTTGGCCTTCTCGGGAGGTGTCGTCGTCTGATCGAGAATGCTCGCGATTGCAGCGAGCGCATTGTCGGTCGGGTCACTCACGGTTCGGTCTCCCAGGCTCGGCGTTGGCGGAATCGCGCCGACGCCATTCCTATCTACCTGATGTGACTGGCCTTTGTCAGCCCGGGCGCTTCGGTGGGGCCTACGCGCAAATCGGCGGACGCCGGTCCTTCCAGGGGCGGACCTGTTCGAGCTGGCCGGCCAGGCGGAACAGCAGTCCTTCCTCGCCGAGCTTGGCCGCGAACATCATGCCGAGCGGCAGACCGGCCTTGTTCCAGGCCAGCGGCACCGACATCGCCGGCTGTCCGGACATGTTGAACATCGAGGTGCCCGGCATGTAGCGGCGCAGCACCGGCGCGATGTGGCCGAGGTCCTCGGACATCGTGTTCAGCTCGCCGAGGCGGAGCGGCGGCGCGCACAGCGTCGGGCTGAGGAAGATGTCGCAACCTTCGAAGAAGGTCGCAAGCGCGCGCGAGATCTGGAACGCTGCAAGCTGCGCGGCCACGTAGTCGGCCGGGTTCATCTTGGTCGCATTCTGGGCGCTGGCGAGCGTGAGCCGCTCGACATCGTCCGACGTCAGGGTGCGCCCGACGCGCTGCTCGAGCAGACGGATGGTCAGCGCCGTGTTGCCGCCGACGATGGTCGTCATGACCGCGGCGGGATCGGCCGCCAGCGGCGGCGCACGCTCCTCGACATGATGGCCGAGCCCCGCCAGGAGCTTGGCTATGTCGCGCACCGCCGCGGCGATCTCGGGATCGATGGCATCGCCGTAGGGCGACTTGTCGGTGAAGCTGATGCGCAAATGGCCGGGATCGCGGCCGACTTCCTGCGAGAACGGTCGCTCCGGCGGCGGCGCGACATAGAGGCTCGACGGCTCCGGGCCGTGGATCGCATCCATCATGACCGCGCTGTCGCGGACGCTGATGCTGAGCACGTGGCCGACCGAGAAGCCGCCCCAGCCTTCGCCGCGATCGGGCCCGCAGGGGTTGCGGGCACGCGTCGGCTTCATGCCGAACACCCCGGACGCGGAGGCGGGGATCCGGATCGACCCGCCGCCGTCGCTGGCATGCGCGACGGGCAGGATGCGGGCCGCGACCGCGGCCCCGGCGCCGCCGGACGAGCCGCCGGAGGAATGGTCGAGATTCCAGGGATTGCGGGTCGGGCCGAACAGGCGGGATTCGGTCGTCGGCATCAGGCCGAATTCTGGGCTCGAGCTCTTGCCGAAGATCGCAAGCCCGGCGTCGAGGAAGCGCTGGGCCAGCGTGCCGTTATGATCGGCGACGAAGTCCTTCAGCAGGCTGGCACCCGACGTGGTGCGTGTGCCCTCGAGCAGATCGAGGTCCTTGAGCAGGAACGGCACGCCGGTGAAGGGACCGTCAGGCAGCCCCTTGGCGATCTGGCGCTCGGCGTAGTCGTAGTGCTTGACGACCACTGCGTTGATCTTGGGATCGACGGCGGCAGTGCGCGCGATCGCTTCGTCGAGCAGCTCCTTCGGCGTCACGTCCTTGTTGCGGACGAGTTCGGCGAGACCGACCGCATCGTAGTTGCCGAATTCCTTGAAGGCCATGTGGGTACTCCGCATCGCCGGGCCGATCTTTTCGGATCGGCCGCGGCGCAAACGAGGAAGGCTGAAAGCTCAGCCCAGCACGTCCTGGTTGATCACGTTCTGCCTGATCGGATCGCCATCGAGCACACTCAGGATGTTGCGTGCGGTCTGCTCGCTCATGCGCTGGACGGCCTCGACCGTCACGCCGGCGACATGCGGGGCGACGATGACGTTGGGCAGCGCGAACAGCGCATTGCTGACGGGCGGCGGCTCCACCTCGAACACGTCGATGCCGGCGCCGGCGAGCTTGCCGGAGACCAGGGCGTCGTACAGCGCAGCCTCCTTCACGATGCCGCCGCGCGCGGTGTTGATGAGGTAGGATTTCGGCTTCATCCGGCCGATCCGCGCGGCGTTGAACAGCCCGACCGTTTCGGGATTCTTCGGGCAATGGATCGTGACGAAATCCGCCCGCGGCAGCGCCGCTTCGAGGCTCGGCACGGCCTCGCAGCCCGCTGCGGTAATCTCGCTGGCGGGCTTGAAGGGATCGTAGACCTGCACCTTCATTTCCATCGCCAGGCAGCGCTTGGCGGTGCGACTGCCGATGCGGCCGAAGCCGACGATCAGGACGGTCTTGCCGTAGAGATCGAACGGCAGCATGCCGAGCCGGTCGGCCCATTTGCCGTCCCTGACACAGGCGTGCATCTCCTGCGCGCGCTTGGCCAGCGTCAGCATCATGAACAGCGCCGCTTCCGCGACCGAGGGCGAGTTCGCGCTGCCCGCGACCATCAGCGGCACCTTGCGGCGGGAGAGGGCGGGCACGTCGACGGCGTCGTAGCCGACGCCGATCCGGGTCACCACCTTCATGTCCTTGGACGCCTCCAGCTCCGCCTCGCCGAAGCGGGTTGCGCCGAGCGCCACGCCATGGACCGGCGCATGCTGCTCGAGCATGGTCTGAAAGTCCTTGGCGGAGATCAGGTTGGGAAATTCGATGAGTTCTACGTCGTCCCGCTCCTTGAGGAGCACCCGTGCCCCCGGAGACAGAGTTTGGGTGATGAAGATCTTCTTCTTGTTGGTGGCCATTTCCTGCCCTTGAGGTTTCTTGTGCGCCGTCAAAGGACGGCGCCGGTCACCTCGTTTAGCAAATGCATATTGTTGAGGTCCACAGCCAATCGGAGCGGGGTGCCATCCTGCGCGCCGGCATTGGGATTGACGCGGCCGCAGACCGGCGTGCCTTCGAGCCCGAAATAGACCAGCGTCTCCATTCCCATCGGCTCGGTGACGTCGAGCACGGTGTCGAAGGTCTCGACGCCGGGATCGGCATGCGGCCGCGCCTCCATGACGTGCTCGGGCCGGATGCCCAGCAACAGCTTGTCGGTGCGGGAGAGAGCCTGGTAGCGGGCGGCGCGTGCCGGCGGCAGCGCGAAGGTGAGGCGATCGGTCAGTCGCACGTTGAGCTTTCCGCCGGTGTCCTCGAGCCGACAGGGCACGAAATTCATCGCCGGCGAGCCGATGAAGCCCGCGACGAAGCGCGTCGCCGGCTTGTGGTAGAGCTCGTTCGGCGTGCCGATCTGCTCGATCCTGCCCTTGTTCATCACCACGACGCGGTCGGCCAGCGTCATCGCCTCGACCTGGTCGTGGGTGACGTAGACCGTGGTGGTGCGCACCTTCTGGTGCACTTTCTTGATCTCGATGCGCATCTGCACGCGGAGCTTGGCGTCGAGATTGGACAGCGGCTCGTCGAACAGGAACACCTTCGGGTTGCGCACGATGGCCCGGCCCATCGCGACGCGCTGCCGCTGGCCGCCGGAGAGCTGCTTCGGCTTGCGGTCGATCAGGTCGGTGATGTCGAGGAGGCGGGCGGCCTCCGTCACCCGCGCCTTGATCTCGGCCTTGGGGTAGTGCTTCAGGCGCAGCCCGAACGACATGTTCTCGGCGACCGTCATGTGCGGATAGAGTGCGTAATTCTGGAACACCATCGCGATGTCGCGGTCCTTTGGCGGCACGTCGTTGACGACGTCGCCGCCGATCATGATGTCGCCGTCGCTGATGTCCTCGAGGCCTGCGATCATGCGGAGCGTCGTCGACTTGCCGCAGCCGGAGGGGCCGACCAGCACGATGAACTCGTGGTCGGCGATATCGAGATCGATGCCGCGCACGGCTTCGACTTCGTCGTAACGCTTGACTACCTTCCGCAAAGCAACTTCAGCCATGAGCCATCAACCCTTTGTCGCGCCGGCGGTCAGGCCGGCAATGTAATAGTCCATCAGGAAGGCGTAGATGATCAGCGGCGGCGCAGCGCCCAGCAGCGCGCCGGTCATGATCTGCCCCCAGTTGAACACGTCGCCCTTGATCAGCGTGGTGGTGATGCCGACCGGCAGCACGAGCTGATCGACCGACGTCGTGAACACCAGGGGATAGAGGAACTGCGCCCAGGACACCGTGAAGGCGAAGATGGTCGCTGCGATCAGCCCGGGCAGGGCGACCGGGATGAATATCCGCGTCAGGGTCTGCAGCCAGGAGGCGCCGTCGATGAGGGCGGCCTCGTCCAGCTCCTTCGGGATGGAGGCGAAATAGCCGATCATGATCCAGGTGCAGAACGGCACGGTCAGCGTCGGATAGATGAACAGCAGCACGTACCATCGGTTGAGCAGCGTGATGCCGGTCAGGTCCTGGACCAGCGCCAGCATCTTGAACAGCGGAATGAACAACAGGCTGTCCGGAATGAGGTAGGTGAGGAAGACGCCGGTCGCCAGCGTCGTCGAGCCCCAGAACTTCATCCGCGCCAGTGCAAACGCCGCGGGAACGCTGATCAGCATGGTGATGGTGACCACGATGATCGAGACCCAGGCCGAATTCCAGAAGAAGCGCAGGAACTGGTTGGAGGTCAGGAGCTCAACATAGTTCGACAACGTCGGGTGAAACACCCACCAGGGATTGGTCGCCGCCGATATTTCCGCGCTACTCTTGAGCGAGGTGATCAGCATGTAGATCGGCGGCGTCAGGAAGAAGATCGCGAACAGCACCAGGAAGAAGTAGGACCAGCGCAGCGCCCAGGCGCGGTCCCGGCTCATGCTGCCGTACTTGACCTTGCGTGACGGTCCGGCCTTGTCGATTGCAAGCGTGCTCATCAGGCTTCATTCCCGCGTTTGGAGATATCGCGCAGGATGAAAATCGCTGCGATGGCGAGGATCGGCACCATGAACAGCGAGACGCTGGCGCCGAGCGGAATGTCGCTGCCTTCGATGCCGACCTTGAAGGCCCAGGTGGCGAAGATATGCGTCTGGTCGAGCGGGCCACCCGAGGTCAGGATGCGGACGATGTCGAAATTGGCGAAGGTCACGATCAGCGAGAACAGCGCCGTGATCGCGATGATGTTCCGCATCATGGGCAGCGTGACATACCAGATCTTCTGCCACCAATTGGCGCCGTCGATCGCGGCGGCCTCGTAGAGCTGGTCCGGCACCGATTTCAGCGCGGCCAGATACATGATCATGAAGAACGGCGCGCCGTACCAGACGTTGACGAGGATGACGGAAAAGCGAGCCCAAACATTGTCGCCGAGCCAGTTGATCGGGCCGATGCCGAAGAATGAGAGCGTGTAGTTGAAGGCGCTGTAGGAGGGGTCGAACAGCCACAGCCACGCCAGCGTGCTCATGGCCGGCGGGATCACCCAGGGCACCAGCAGCATGCCGCGCCATTTGCGCTGCCCCTTGGCCGGAATGTTGTGTACGAAATGGGCGACGATGAATCCGATCAGCGCCTTGAAGAACACGGCCGTGACGGCAAAGATGCAGGATTGCTTCACCACCATCCAGAAGGTGTCGCGCTTGAACAGGAACAGGAAGTTGCCGAAGCCGACGAACTTCTGCATCGACTTGTTCAGGGTGGCGAGATGGACGGAGTAGACGGCGGGATAGAGCACCAGGAGCGCTATCAGCAGGATCAGCGGCAGGGTCATCAGGAACGCGGCCATCGACTTGCGCCGCAGCGCGTTGCGCAGGCCGACGCGCCTTCGTCCCGACTGGGCAGCGGCTGCGCGGTTGGATTGGAATGCGACATCAACCATAACGCAGGTCCCTCGCGCGGGTTGGTTGCACAGCTCGCCGGTTCGGCGGCCGGTCAGTGAAGACGGGACCTCGCGCGGCCAACATCACGGGCGGTCGCGCGAGATCTCGCTTGTCGTCAGCTTCGCATGAAGCCCTCGCACTCGCCCTCGGCCCAGGCGAGCGTCTTTTCCATGCTTTCACCCTGGTAGTACCGCAGGCACATCTTGGTCAACGTCGCCTGGAAGTAGATCTGCTGCGCGATCTTGGGCGGCGCGGGAGATGCCGCGATCGACAGCGTCTGATGGTTGTTGGGGTTCGGATAGTGATACAGCGTCCCCTTCGGCGGCCCTTCCTCCGCCCAGGTCTTCAAGGTCGTGAGCTTTTCGTAGGCCGGCAGGTCATAGCCGCCGCTTGCGACCACCATCTTCTCGATCGATGCGGGTTGCGACAGGTGGGACAGCAGGCTCTTGGCCGCCTCCTTGTTCTTCGAGAACGACCAGATCGACCAGAAGTACGGCAGGTAGGGTGCGAAGCGACCCTTGGGCCCGGACGGCATGCCGTGCGTCCAGCACTGCTCGGCGATCTGCGGCGCGTCGCGCCTTGCGACCGCCCAGGCGCTCGGCGGATTCAGGATCATCGCGCCCTTGCCGGCAACCAGCCACTTGTTGTTGGAAGCGTCGTCCCATGCCGACACGTCGGGCGGCAGGAAGGCGATCAGCTTCTTGTAGTATTCGAGCGCCTGACGAACGGCATCGGTCTTCACCGTGACGTCGCCCTTGGCGTTGACGAGCTCGGCACCGAACGACTGGAAGATCGCGCCTGCAGTGTCGACGCTGTCGGTGGTTTCGCCGAGGCCGATCCCGAATGGCACGCCGCCCTTGTGGCAGGCCTCGGCCGCCTTGAGGAACGTATCGAGGGTCCAGTTATCGGCTTTCGGCTCGCTTCCGGCAGGGTACATCTCCTGTACGTCGATGCCGGCATGCTTCTTCATCAGATCGATGCGGGAGCAGGGACCCTTGATCTGGCTTCCCGGGGTTGCGGGAACGGCGAGCCACTTGCCGCCGGCCTGACCGAGATATTTGACGGTGCCGTTGACCTCGCCGTTCTGCTTGATGAGCGGGTCCATGACGTCGTTCACCGGCTCGAGCAACTCGGCGTTGGCCTGCGGCCACCATGTCGGCATCTGGAAGATATCGTGACCGGATTTCGCCTGCGCCTCGGCGGCAATGGTGACGATGTTCTTGTTGCCCTGGCTGGTGATGTAGTCGATCTGGACCTCGACTTTCTCCTTGGCAGCCCATTCATTGACCAGCTCGGTCGACGCACTGTTCGCGCCGGGCACCCAGTGATCCCAGAAGCCCATCGAGAGCTTTCCGGCTGCGTAGGCGCCACGCACGTAGGGGGCTGTAATCAGCGCGGCCGATGACAGCGCTGTCGCTGCGACGAATTCTCGGCGCGAGAGCTTCTTCCGTGACATGGCATTCCCTCCCTGGTAGCCAACGGACAAAAGGCTTTTTTGAATCCCGTTGTTGTTTTTGTGCGTCGCGTTTGCGCGACGTCGCGGGATTGCGTTGACACCGATCAGAACAGAATTGCCGGCATCTGTCGAGAAACGAGATGCTGATGCCAACTAGAACTAACGTTGTGGTCAAATAGCAGGCAGTGTCGTTCGCATCATTGCAGTTGCCGGCGGTTTGCCGCGCGTCTTACGATCATGCTGCGACGCACGCGGGGGGTGACGCAGACAAGGTCGGAGGCGGTGCGCGGTTGAGCCGCAGCTTTCCGGTCGAGCCTTAGCGAACTCTGTTCCGCCGTGGTGATGCCCGGTGCGGCCGATAGACTTGCCGAAGCCGGAAACGCTAAAGTCCGGATTCGTCAAACCTGCTCCCGCATCAATTCCGCAATCCACCACCGATCATGGAGACCCGATCATGCTCATCCCGGTAGCGAAGCTGCGAGCGCAATGGAGATTGTGCGCCGCGGTTGGGGCCGCCACCGTCACGTTGCTCGCAGCGCCTCATCGGGTCGATGCGCAGATCGTGCAGGGCGTCGAAAAGGGTGCGCGCGAGGGCAACAAGGCCGCCGGGCCGGTCGGCGGCGTCCTCGGCGGAGCCATCGGCGGCGTTGTCGGGGTGGTGACCGGCGTGACCGGGGTGTTGACCGGCAACAATGGCAACAGCGCCAACCCCAATGCCGGCAGCGGCAAGAACGCGCAGGCCCCGGCGGCCGGCGCCAAGGCCACCAAGTCGGCCAAGGCTGCCGCCAAGGACAAGGGCGCGAAGCAGGCACCGACCGTGCTCACCCAGCCCGGCACGCCGCAGCTGACCGCCGAACAGATCGTCGCCAACAGCGATTCCTACATCGAGCGGATCAAGACCCAGCTGAACCTCACGCCGGACCAGGAGAAGCACTGGGCCGGCTTCAACAGTGCGATGCACTATCTCGGCCACAACGGCGCCGACCGCCTCAACCTGCGCATCGCGCGGGCGCAGCGCGATCCGCCGGATGACATTATCGAACAGATGCGCAACGAGGCCCAGTTCCTCAATGACCGGGCGGTCGATCAGCGCGGCGTTGCCGACGCAGCCGAGCCGCTGTTTGCCAGCCTCGACGACAAGCAGAAACAAATCTTCATCAACGAAATGGTCCGCCTGAGCCACGAACGCGGGCTCGACTGAGGAAATCTCGCCGGCCAGTGGGGACGAATAGCCGGGCCACCAAGCCCTGGGGTAGGTTAAAGGCGCAGCACCCGGCTATTCTGCCGCAGCGGCGCGGCCCGGTTAATTCGTCATTCAATGTTGAAGAAAAACGGACCGGATCACGCCCGAGTGATGGCCGAGTCAGGGCCTTGTCGGGAACCATCCACAGCGCCTGAGGCCAGCGCGGATTGAGCCGTCAATGACCGGGACATCGGCGCGCAAAAGCGGCGATGTCCTTCGGACGCTATGCCGGCAACCCGCGATCCGGAAACGCCGGCGCTTAGCTCTTCGGGAAGTTCAGCTCCACACCGACGCCGTCCGGATCGTAGAGGAATATCTGGGTGTCGCCGGTGCGCGGCACGATCTGCTCACGGAAGGTGACGTTCTTCGACTGCAGGCGCTTGCGCACGGCCTCGACGTCGCTGGCAGCAAAGGCGATGTGGTCGAGGCGGCCGGTGTCCTCATATTTCTTCTCGGTGCCGCGCACCACGATGCCGTCGCGCGGCTTGCGGGTGCCCATCAGATGGACGGTGGCCTGGCCGCCGGAATAGAGCCAGTAGCCGGGGAAATCGAGCGGCGGCCGTTCGCCGTTCTCGAGCCCGAGCACATCGCAATAGAAGGTCTTGGTCTTCTCCAGATCCTGCGGCTCGATGGTGTAATGCTGTAGTCCGCCCAATGGCATGGTTCTTCTCCTTGAGAAATCGGGTTAAACGAAGCTGAGGTCGGCATCGACGCCCAGCATCCAGGCGCCGACGGTCTCGAAATGGCTGAAGCGGCCCTGCAATTGCTGGGTCACGGTGTGAATGTCGCGGAAGCGCCGCTCCAGCGGATGGCCGTCGAAGATCGCGGTGGCGCCGGCGGTGTTGTAGGCGAAATCGACGGCCTCCCGCGCCTTGTGGATGGCGTGCGTGGCCGCCATCCGGATCGTCATGCGCTGCGCGACCGTGATGCTGTGGCCGGCAACCAGATCCTTCCAGATGTCGGCCATCGACTGCAGCAGGAAGGCGCGGGCCGCGCGCAGATTGACCTCGGCCTGGGCGAGGCCGGACTGCACCACGGCATTGTCACGCAGCGTCTTCTTCATGCCGCGCGGCACCTTGTTGCGGGCGACGTCGACGAAATTGTCGAGCGCGCTGCGGGCAATGCCGCAGGCGACCCCGGCAAAGCCGATCTGGTAGCAGGTGTGGTTGCTCATCCGGTACAGCGGGCCATCCTCGCGGCACTCGCGGTCGAATTCGCGGGTGATCGAATGGTCCGCGCGGACGAAGAAGTCGTCGAGCGCGAACTGGTCGCTGGCGGTACCGCGCAATCCGACCGTGTTCCAGATGTCAGTCCATGCGACGTCCTCGGTCCGCACCAGCATGGTGCGCTCGACCTGCTCACCATTGGCATCCCGGCGCGGCGCGCCGTCCGCGGCATAGACCGGGCAGTGCGCGCCGAGCCAGGTGGCGTGCCGCCCGCCCGAGGCAAACGACCAGACCCCGGTGACGCGATAGCCGCCCTCGCACTCGATCGCCTTGACCTTCGGGCCGGGGCCCCAGGCCAGCACGGCACGCGGGTCGGCAAACACTTCCTGCGCGACCGGCAGGTTGAGATAGGCCGCCGACATCGCGCAGCCGCCGGCCTGGCTCAGACACCACGCCGTCGAGGCATCCGCCTTGGCGATGGTCTCGATGGCATGGAAGAAGGTGACGGGATCGGTCTCGATCCCGTCGGTTGAACGCGGCAGCAAAAGGCGGAACAGCCGCGCCTCATGCAGCCGGTCGAGCAGGTCGGGCGGCAGGCGGCGCGTCGTTTCGATATCGTTGGAGGCGGCCGCCACCGCGTCCCTGATCGCCTCGGCGCGGGCGATCACGTCGCGATCACCCATAAGGTCCGCAGAAGTCACATTCATGTTCGCCTCCCTCAGGCGCGCCGGATCGTCGCGGAGGCCGCGACGTCGGCCGTCGCGTTGAGCTCCTTGTCGATCTGCTCGATCGATTTGCCCCGGGTCTCGAGCCCGAAGAACAAATAGACAGCACCTGCCATCAGAAACCAGCAGCCGAGATAGACAAAGGCGGTCGGAATCTGGGTCAGTGGCACGTCGGGCTTGAGGTAGTTGTTCGAACCGACGATCAGCGCGAGCCCGACCGGCCCGATGATCTTGCCGATGCCGCCGAAGCCATAGGCCGACCCCATCCCCGTGGTGCGCAGATGCGACGGCCAGACTTCCGCCGCGTAGGGACCGACGATCGCAAAGCCACCGTCGGCGAAGAAGAAGGCGGCGGCCAGCAGCAGCCAGAACGCCGACATGCCGAACAAAGTTGCGTCGTAGTGGTAGCCGGCAATGATGGTCAGCGCGCCAGCGCCGAAGCCGAGCAGGCCGCCGGCAACACGCCGTCCGAGCAGCTCCGAGAAATAAGAGAACGAGATGCGGCCGAGGAAGCCGGTGATGCTGAGCAGGATCATCATCTTGGCGGCTTCCTGCGGCGTCACCTTCAGGAGCAGCACGAACAGCGCGGGGGCCCATAGCGTGATGCCGTAGACGCCGGTCTGCGCGCCGGCATTGCCGAGCCAGGAGACGATCAGGCTGCGCGGATATTTGAACAGATCGAACCAGCTCGTCGTGACGATCGGACCGGCGTCGGCCGCGCTCGGCAGCGGCAGCTCCGACGGCGGCACCTGCAGCGCCCAGGCCAGCGACTTGCGGGCTTCGTCATAGCGTCCTTGCCGGCACAGCCAGCGCGGCGACTCCGGAACCCAGATCCGAACCAGCAGCACCAGGACCGACGGCAACACGCCGATCGCAAATAGCAGCCGCCATTGATCGGTTCCCATGACGGCTCCGAGCACCGCACCTAGGCCGACACCGAGCGGGATCACGCAGGTGACGAGGCCGCCGATCCAGCCGCGCTTGTGCGACGGCATGAACTCCTGCACCAGCGGCAGGTCGACACAATAAAGACCGCCGACGCCGGTGCCGACGAAGAAGCGCAGGATCGCCAGATAGACCCAGCCATTATCGGGGGTGAAATAGAGCAGGCCGGTCGCGATCGAGAAGTTCAGCACCGTGCCGATGAAGACGATACGCCGCCCGACCCGGTCGGCGAGCCAGCCCCACAGGTAGGCGCCGAGGATGGCGCCGATGCCGGAACTCATCAGCACGGTGGCCGACTGGCCGAAGGTGAGCTTCCACGGTCCAATCAGGAACGCGAGCACGAAGCCGATCAGGAAGTAGTCGAAGAATTCCAGCGCATCGCCGATGATGGCCGCCGCAAGGATCTTGATCTGGTTGCCGGTCAGAGTCGTCCGGCGATCGAGAATCTCGAACATGGCGCGTTTCCCCATGGCGCCTGTTCATTGTTCCCCGGAGCGTGCGTCGCGCCAGCGCATCGCCCATAGGATGAGGCTATCCTCGCGCCAGCGCGAACGACAAGCCCGCGCCGACGCGGGGCTCATCTGCATTGGCGCGATAAGCGGTTCGGCTTACTGCTGCGCACAAATCGTGGTGCGAAAGCCCGATGTGAGCCGACGGAGCCGTTGACTTCTGCAATGCCGATCGCTCACGTTTGCGTGGAGGAAGCGGGGAGCAGCCGGGTGGACGAAAAGCGCAAGCATCCGCGAACCGAGGTCAATGAACCCGGCTATGTCTCGTCGGGCGGTTCGGTCATGCATTGCACGATCGTGAACATCTCGCCGGAAGGGGCGGCCATCGAGGTGGAGAATCCGGCCTTCGTCCCGCACCGATTCCGCCTGGTGATGGCCCGCGACGCCTCTGTCGTCCATGAGTGCCAGGTGATCTGGAGCAAGAAGACGCGAATTGGAGTGAGTTTCGTGGCGACCGCCTGAGCGCGGCAATCTCGATTGGGGACGCCCATGAACCAGCGTGCCAAGGGGGCCCGGGTTTCGTCACTGGAACAGCAGGTGATCCGCCGATGACTCCGGAACCTGCAACGATCTGCCTTGGCTGCTGGCAAAACCTGCATATGCCGATCCCGTTGCGCGGTCCCTTGGCGGCGCCGTTCCGTCTGTTCGGCGTCCGGCCGAGCCGCATGAACCCGAACACATGCACGATCTGCGAGATGGCCTTCTCGAAGATCATGAAGGCGCGTGCCGTGACCATCGATGCGACCATCCTGTTCGCCGATCTGCGCGGCTACACCACACTGACGCAGACCATCGCGCAGGACGGGCTGACCTCGCTGCTCGACGCGTTCTACGACGACTGCGCCGCCGCGATCTGGCGCTATGACGGCATCCTCAACAAGACCATCGGCGACGCCGTGTTCGCGATCTTCAATTTTCCGGTGCGGCGCGACGATCATGCCGTGCAGGCCTTGCTCGCGGCGCGCCAGATCCAGCGCAGTTTTCGCGACAGGCACGACGCGCTGGTGCGGGCGATCGGCGCCGGCGACATCGAGATCGGCATTGGAATCGGGATGGATAGCGGTGACACCAATTTCGGTGAGTTCGGCCAGGCCCACCGCGACCTGACGGCAGTCGGCACGGTGGTCAATCGCGCGGCACGCGCGCAGGCGGCCGCCAGGTCAGGCGAGATTCTTGTGACGACGGCCGTGCGGGATCGAACCCGCGACATGATCACGGCAGCCGGCGCCGATTACACCTTGAAGGGCTTCGACCAGCCCGTCACATTATTTCCTGAGTGAATTGGCTTTCGCGTGAATTGACGCGGCGCAAAAAGACGGCTCCCGCGTGCAACTGCGCGCCGAAGCCGTCGGGGATGGTCGTTTGCCGATTACGAACGCCGCCTCAACGCAAGGTCGGCGGCTTTGTTCCAGCCCGGATGAAAATCTTCGAACCGGCGTCAGCGCCACATGCCGCGCATCCGGGCGCCGATATCGATCGGCGGCGCGCGGTTGGCTGCGGATGCCTGCGCGGCCGCGGCGCGCGGCCAGGTGGTCCGCTCGAACATCGGCAGCAGTCGTTCCGGGATGAAGCGGGTGCGCGAGGCGTAGACGTGGCGATCGCCCTTTGCGGCCTGGCCGTGGGTGAAGAAACGCTGCGGCACGACGAGGTGGAGATCGTCCTTGGCGCGGGTCATCGCGACGTAGAGCAGGCGGCGCTCTTCCTCGATCTCGGCGCTGGTGCCGGCGCCGAGATCGGACGGCATGCAGCCGTCGACGACGTTGAGCACGAACACCGATTTCCACTCCTGGCCCTTGGCGGAGTGGATTGTCGACAGGATCAGATAATCCTCATCGAGCAGCGGCACGCCAGCCTGGTCGCTGGTCGCATCGGGTGGATCGAGCGTGAGTTCGGTGAGAAAACGCTCGCGTGACGGGTAGCCGGCGGCGATCTGCTCGAGCTGCATCAGATCGGCGCGGCGCGTCTCGGAATCCTCGTGGATGCGATCGAGATGCGGCTCGTACCAGAGCCGGACGCGCTCGAGGTCGACCGGCCATTCCGAATAGCGCAGATTCTCGATGGCCTCCACGAACAGTCGCCAGTCCGCACCGGCGCGGGGCGGAGCGGGCAGCGCGACGAGCGCAGCAATCGGATCGGCGGCCTCGGTCATGCGGTCGAGCACCCGCTGCGCCGAGGCCGGTCCGACGCCGGGCAACAGATGGAGAACGCGAAAACCTGCAACCCGGTCGCGTGGATTGGCGGCGAAGCGCAGCAGCGCCAGCATATCCTTGACATGCGCGGCGTCGAGGAATTTGAGGCCGCCGAATTTCACGAACGGAATGTTGCGGCGGGTCAGTTCGACCTCCAGCGGTCCGCTGTGCGAGGAGGTGCGGAACAGCACCGATTGGTGCTTCAACAGTGTGCCTTCCTCGCGATTGGCCAGCACCTGCTCGACGATGTAACGGGCCTGATCGGCCTCATCGCGGATCGTGACCAGCAGCGGCTTGCGGGTCGAGGTCCGGTCGGTCCACAGGTTCTTGGTGAAGCGTTCCTTGGCGAGCGAGATCACGCCATTGGCGGCCGACAGGATCGGCTGCGTCGAGCGATAGTTGCGGTCGAGCGTAACGATCTCGGCGGCCGGGGTGAACTGGGCCGGGAACTCCAGGATGTTGCGCACGGTGGCGGCGCGGAACGAATAGATCGACTGCGCGTCGTCGCCGACCACGGTGAGGCCGCGCCCGTCGGGCTTGAGTGCCAGCAGGATCGAGGATTGCAGGCGGTTGGTGTCCTGGTATTCGTCGACCAGCACGTGGTCGAAGCGACTGCCGAGCTCTTCCGCGATCAGCGGATCGCTCATCATCTGCGACCAGTAGAGCAGCAGGTCGTCGTAATCGAGCACGTGCTGGGCCTGCTTGGCCTCGACATAGGCCCCGAACAGCTGTTTCAATTCACTGGCCCAGCCGGAGCACCATGGGAAGAACTGGCCGAGCACGGCCTCGATCGGCATCTCCGCGTTCACGCAGCGCGAATAGATCGCAAGGCAGGTGCCCTTGGTCGGGAACCGGCTTTCGGTACGGGAGAAACCGAGATCGTGCCGCACCAGGTTCATCAGGTCGGCAGAGTCCTCGCGGTCATGGATGGTGAAGGCGGGATCGACGCCGATCCGCTCGGCATATTCGCGCAAGAGCCGCGCGCCGATGCCGTGGAAGGTGCCGGCCCAGGTGAGCGCATCGGTCATGACCGAGGCGCGATCGCCGAGCACACGGCGCGCGATGCGCTCGACCCGGCCGGCCATCTCCGCCGCCGCGCGGCGCGAAAACGTCATCAGCAGCATGCGGCGGGGGTCGCTGCCTGCGACGATCAGATGCGCGACGCGGTGGGCCAGCGTGTTGGTCTTACCGGAGCCCGCGCCGGCGATGACGAGCAGCGGTGCGCCGACGATGCAATCCTTGCCGACCCCGTGCTCGACAGCGCGGCGCTGCTCGGCATTGAGCGCATCGAGATAGGCTGTGTTGGCAAGATCAGTCACGAATCACCCCCACGAAACGCTAACAGACATTGCGATTTATTGGGGCCGACGCGCCGAGGCGGACGCAGAGAAATTAGATTGACATTAACGTGGCGCGGCGCACAACCCCGCCATGGGTGACGTATCCAAATCCGACACGCCGCTGAAGGCGACGTTCAAGGTGCGGCTGAACGGCGAGACGGTGACGCTCGCGACCGTCGGCCAGGCCTATCGCTTCATCAGCAATCTCAGCGCCGTCGAATGGATGGAGTTCCGCTCGCTGCATGACGAGGCATTGGTTGCGCTCGAGAGAGCGGCCGGTAACGCCATGCTGACGGTGCAAGCGACCAACGCGTTGCGGATGCTGTTCGTCCGCGCGAAATTGCTTTGAAAAGAAAATGAGCCGCCTTGGTGTTCCCTTGGCCCTCCAAGGCGGCCCGAGAGTGCGGCTGAAGCGCATTGCGCACCCGGCCGTCGCGTGTACCGCCGTTACCTTGTTTGCGGCCATAACGAACAGGGCCTTACGCAACCACCGCCGATTCGGCTGTAGCCGCGGCACCACAATCAGGAGCCAACGTCGTCGACCAAGCGGTCATACACGAGTGCGGACCGGAGGTTCATGGTTGCGATCTTCAGATAGCCCGGCTCGCGCATGGCGTTGTTGAACATCATGATCGCCGTCTTCCAGTATCCGCGCTCGCGCTGATCCAGGTTCAGCGCGGACAGATAGTCCGCGGCGTCGCCGACCGTCGCGAGCGTTCGCCCGTCCTTCAGCGTAATCGGGAACGCAAGCGGCGACCGCTTCTCCAACTCCAGCACGTCAGGCTCCCCCAGGACCAAGCAGCAATAAGACAAAGCAGCAATAACAGGAACAGACCTAGCTGCGCCGCTATATCAAAGCCTTCAGGGGACGTCCGGCCTGGTTGGAGCGGACGGTTCAGAAAGAATCCGCCAGCGCGATCTCCGCCTTCAGCGCACCGATGCGCCGTTCGGCTTCCTCGGACGTCAGGTCGCGGGCGTACTGGTTCGGCTGATAGGCCTCCTCGGCGAGGCTCCTCAACCGCAGCGCCTGGGCACGGGTCATCAGCCCGCCAAGCCGCTCCGCAACCCCACCATATCTTACCGCTGCCACGCTCATTGCTTGCCTCGCTTGCTGGATCGTGACTTGACTATATGTTCTTATTTTGTTCTAACAAGCCATGGACAACAAGGTCAATGAAATTCGGCGCAAGATCAGCACGTTGCGAGCTGAGATGAGCTTGATCGAGGCGTCGATCCGGGATCAGGTCAACCGCGACCTCGATTGCAGCGAAGCATCGTACCGGCTGATGGCGATGCGAGCCGAAGTGGCCCAACTGGTCGGCCGGTGGAAGGCCGCCGGCGGCGGCGAGCGTCTCCCCACGGTCCGGGAGCGGCTCAGCCGGAGCTTCGAGGATCGCGCCGGCACGAAGGTCAAGGTGGACAAGGACAAGGCGAAGCCTACGCCCGGTCACAGCAACGCCCGGGTGTGATCCGGCGGTTCGCCCAAAGAAGGGAGCCTCGAACGCCGGCTCAGGCCCAAATCAGGTTTCAAGGCAGGAACCCGAACCGCAGGATCTGCATTTTCTTGTGGTGAGAGCCAACACCATAGCATCGCCCAGCGCCATGATCGCCGATCCGACCGCGCCACCGCGGGCATCGATGAATGACGATCGCAGTCCGCTGCTGACGCTGATCTCCTGCATCAGCTGCATCAGAACGATGCGGCTCGAGAGCAGCCATCCGGGCAGTGAGGGCAGGGATATTCTTCAGTACCGCTGCGAGCAATGCAGCCGCATCGAGCGGGTGCAATTGGTGCGCCGAAGCTGGCCGGCGGAACGCTAGCCTTTCGATTTTGAACTAAAGCGCGATGAGATTAGGTTGAATCGTCATCGCGCCTTAGCTCTTTGTTTGAGCATGATCTTTTCGGAAAACCGCTTCGCACTTTTCCGGATCATGCTTTAGGAGCGGGCTTTCGCCTTTGGTCTTGCCGCGACGTCATGCGCGGTGGCATCGAACTCGCTCGAAGCGTTGCCGGATGGCCCGCTCGTCGCGCTGCCGACGCTGTGCCCCGTCAACTTTGCGAGTTCGCGGCTGAGGTCGTGGATGTGGTACGGCTTGCGTAACACCGGAAAGTCGGACCTCACGTCGCGTGCGCTCGCGCTGTAGCCTGTCGTCAGCAGGATCGGCAGCTCGGGCTTTCTGTCCCGGATCGTGCGCGCCAGCTTCAGTCCATCGATCCTGCCGGGCATGACGATGTCGCTGAACACCACATCGATTCCGTTGGCGTCGATCTCCGACAAGGCGGCCTCCGCGTTCGAGGCCCAGCGCACGGTGTAGCCGAGCTGTTCGAGCAGGCCCGTGCTCGCATCGGCGACGGCAGGATTGTCCTCGATCAGCAGGATCGTGGCCAAGCCGGGCGCGCTGTGCCCCGTGGCCGTGCGCTTTGCGGCCGCAGTTCCCCGCGGCAGATAGATGCTGACCGTCGTGCCCTTGCCGAGCGCGCTTGCAATCTCGACCCGGCCATCCGCCTGGTGTGCGAAACCGTGAACCTGGGACAACCCAAGGCCGGTCCCTTTGCCGACCGGCTTGGTGGTGAAGAAGGGATCGAAGACCTTGTTCATGACATCGTCGGGAATGCCTTCGCCGGTGTCGGTAATGCTGACGACCACCTGGGCGGCTTCCGGGACATTGCGCGCCGCAACGGTCAGCGTGCCGCCGTCGGTCATCGCATCCCGGGCATTGACCACGAGGTTGATCAGTGCGGTCTCGAATTCCGTCGGATCGACGAAGATCGGCCAGAGATCCGGTCTGATCTCCATGTTCAGCTTGATCGCGCCGCCGAGCGCGCTGGTCAAAACCTCTCGTACTGCGGTGACCCTGTCAGCGACGTTGATGCTCTGCGGATTGACACTCTGCCGACGCGCGAAGGTGAGGAGCTGCCTGGTCAGGGACGCGGCACGCTCGGATGCGGTTTCGATGGCGCTGAGTGCAAGCTTGCTCCGCTCGCTCGTCACCTCGCGCTTGATGCGGTACAGATTGCCCGAAATGACCATCAGCAGGTTGTTGAAGTCGTGCGCAACACCGCCGGTCAGCTGGCCGAGCGCATCCATCTTTTGCGATTCCGCAAGCTGACGCTGCACCTGTTCGAGCTTCTGTTGCGCCTCGCGGCGTTCGGAAATATCCCGGGTGATCTTGGCGAAGCCGACCAGAGTGCCGTCGGTATCGCGGATCGGATCGATCACGACGCTCGCCCAGAAGAACGAACCGTCCTTGCGGACCCGCCAGCCTTCCTCCACGTAATGCCCGGTCTCTTCCGCGATCTTGAGCGCATGGGCGGGCTTGCCGGCAGCCTGGTCGGCCGGCGTATAGAAGCGGGAGAAATGCTGGCCGAGGATCTCCTCGGGCGAATAGCCCTTGATGCGTTCGCCGCCGACGTTCCAATTGGCGACGATGCCGGCCGGCGTCAGCATATAGAGCGCATAGTCGGTGACATTGCTCACCAGCAGGCGGAACTGGCTTTCGCTGGCCTCGAGGTCCGCGCGCGCCTGACGCCGCTCGGTGATGTCGCGGGTAACCATCGCGTAGCCGACGAGCTTGCGCTTCTCGTAGATCGGATCGATGACCACAGCGGCGTAGAATTGCGACCCGTCCTTGCGGACAGACCAGCCTTCGGCCGCTGAGTGCTTTTCCTTCCGCGCCATCTGCAGCGCTCTCGCCGGAACGCCGGATGCGCGGTCTTCCGCAGGATAGAAGACCGCGAAGTGCTTGCCGAGGATCGCCTTGGCCGGATAGCCCGTGATGCGCTCGGCGCCCTTGTTCCAGTTGATGACGCGGCCATCGGGGCCGAGCATGCAAATGGCGTAGTCGACCACGCCGCCAGCCACCTGCCGGCGATCGTGCCGGCTCTCGACGATGCCCCGTTTGAGTTGTTCTGATTTCTTAACCATCACCGATCCTGCCCCCGCCCGAAACGCGCGGGGGCAGTCAATGTTCCATGCGAACGCAAGGGCCGGACGATCAGGGCCGGCTCCGTCGTTCTTCGGAAAAGTTCGGCCAACGGTCGGAACTTTTGGTTCCAATCGCGATTAAGGTACTCGGTTTGCGTCACAAATTGCGGCTTTGGCGTTTTCCCGCTTGAATAGATCAAGGGCAGTCATTCTTATGGTCACACTGGCTTTTCCGAGTCTCTGGATTCGCGGCCAGCGCGTAGGGGAAATTACATGACCGATCTCGGTTCGTCGCCTCGTCCCCGTGCTGATACGCGCCGCAGCCAACAATCAAACGGAAGCCTCGATTCCTCGCATGACCTGCTGCAGTCGCTGCAGGCGATGCGCGCCGGCGACTTCTCAGTCCGGATGCGTGGCGACTATCTCGGCATCGACGGCAAGATCGCCGACACGCTCAACGAAATCATCGCCGCCAACCAGCGCATGGCGCAGCAACTGGCGCGCGTCGGCCAGGTCGTCGGCCGCGAGGGACAGACCCGCCAACGCGTCAATTTCGGCCTCGCCAGCGGCGCCTGGGCCGACATGGAGAGCTCGGTCAATACGCTGATCGACGACCTGCTGTGGCCGACGCGCGAGGTGACGCGCGCGGTCGCCGCCGTCGCACAAGGTGACCTGCTCCAGACCGTCAAGCTCGACGTCGATGGCCGTCCGCTCGGCGGCGAGTTTTTGCAGTCGGCGAACATCGTCAACACCATGATCAAGCAGCTCGGCGTGTTCACCTCCGAGGTGACGCGCGTGGCGCGCGAGGTCGGTACCGAGGGCAAACTCGGTGGTCAGGCCCAGGTGCCTGAGGTGACCGGCGTCTGGAAGGACCTGACCGAGAGCGTCAACTCGATGGCGAACAACCTGACCAACCAGGTTCGCAACATCGCCGAGGTGACGATCGCGGTCGCCAACGGCGATTTGTCGAAGAAGATCACGGTCGACGTCCGCGGCGAGATCCTGCAGCTTAAGGAAGCCATCAACACGATGGTGGACCAGCTCCGCTCCTTCGCCTCGGAAGTGACGCGCGTCGCGCGCGAGGTCGGCACCGACGGCAAGCTCGGCGGCCAGGCGATCGTGCCGGGCGTGGCCGGCACCTGGAAGGACCTGACCGACAGCGTCAACGCGATGTGCGGCAACCTGACCGCACAGGTGCGCAACATCGCCAACGTGACGACCGCCGTGGCGCGCGGCGACTTGTCGCGCAAGATCACCGTGGACGTGCGGGGCGAGATCCTGGAGCTGAAGGACACCATCAACACGATGGTGGACCAGCTCAACTCGTTCGCCTCGGAAGTGACGCGCGTCGCGCGCGAGGTCGGCACCGAGGGCAAGCTCGGCGGCCAGGCCCAGGTGCCCGGCGTGGCCGGCACCTGGAAGGACCTCACCGACAACGTCAACTTCATGGCCTCGAACCTGACGGCGCAGGTCCGCAACATCGCCGACGTCGCCACCGCCATCGCCAGCGGCGACCTGTCGAAGAAGATCACGGTGAACGTGTCGGGCGAGATCCTTCAGCTGAAGGAAACGCTGAACACGATGGTCGACCAGCTCAACGCCTTTGCCGGTGAAGTCACGCGCGTCGCGCGCGAGGTCGGCACCGACGGCAAGCTCGGCGGTCAGGCTGGCGTGCCCGGCGTTGCCGGCACCTGGAAGGACTTGACCGACAGCGTGAACTTCATGGCGTCCAACCTGACCGCGCAGGTCCGCAACATCGCGGAGGTGACGACGGCGGTCGCCGGTGGCGACCTGTCGAAGAAGATCACCGTGGACGTGCGCGGCGAGATCCTGGAGCTGAAGGACACCATCAATACGATGGTTGATCAGCTCAACGCCTTCGCCGGCGAAGTCACGCGCGTCGCGCGCGAGGTCGGCACCGAAGGCAAGCTCGGCGGTCAGGCCGTCGTGCGCGGCGTCGGCGGCACCTGGAAGGATCTCACCGACAGCGTCAACTCGATGGCCTCGAACCTCACAGGCCAGGTCCGCAACATCGCCGAGGTCGCAACTGCGGTCGCCAAGGGCGATCTGTCGAAGAAGATCACGGTGAACGTGTCGGGCGAGATCCTTCAGCTGAAGGAAACGCTGAACACGATGGTCGACCAGCTCAACGCCTTTGCCGGTGAAGTCACGCGCGTCGCGCGCGAGGTCGGCACCGACGGCAAGCTCGGCGGTCAGGCTGGCGTGCCCGGCGTTGCCGGCACCTGGAAGGACTTGACCGACAGCGTGAACTCGATGGCGGGCAACCTCACCGCCCAGGTCCGCAACATCGCCGAAGTGGCGACCGCGATCGCCGGCGGCGACCTGTCGCGCAAGATCACCGTGGACGTGCGCGGCGAGATCCTGCAGCTCAAGGACACGCTGAACACGATGGTCGACCAGCTCAACCGTTTCGCGGGCGAGGTGACGCGCGTGGCGCGCGAGGTCGGCACCGAAGGGCGCCTCGGCGGTCAGGCCAACGTGCCCGGCGTCGCCGGCACCTGGAAGGATCTCACCGACAGCGTCAATTCGATGGCCGGCAACCTCACCGCCCAGGTCCGCAACATCGCCGAAGTGACGACCGCCGTGGCGCGCGGCGACTTGTCCCGCAAGATCACCGTGGACGTGAAGGGCGAGATCCTCGAGCTCAAGAACACCATCAACACCATGGTGGACCAGCTCAACGCCTTCGCGGGCGAAGTGACGCGCGTGGCGCGCGAGGTCGGCACCGAGGGCAAGCTCGGCGGCCAGGCCGAGGTGCCCGGCGTCGCCGGCACCTGGAAGGACCTCACCGACAACGTCAACTTCATGGCCTCGAACCTGACCGCGCAGGTCCGCAACATCGCCGAGGTCGCGACCGCGATCGCCGGCGGCGACCTGTCGAAGAAGATCACCGTGGACGTGCGCGGCGAGATCCTTCTCCTGAAGGACACGCTGAACACCATGGTCGAGCAGCTCCGCTCCTTCGCCGCCGAAGTCACGCGCGTGGCGCGCGAGGTCGGCACCGAAGGCCGGCTCGGCGGTCAGGCCGTCGTGCCCGGCGTCGGCGGCACCTGGAAGGACCTCACCGACAACGTCAACCTCCTGGCGGCGAACCTCACCACGCAGGTCCGCAACATCGCCGAAGTGACCACGGCCGTGGCGCGCGGCGACCTCTCCCGCAAGATCACCGTCGACGTGAAGGGCGAAATCCTCGAGCTCAAGAACACCATCAACACCATGGTGGACCAGCTCAACGCCTTCGCCGGCGAAGTGACGCGCGTGGCGCGCGAGGTCGGCACCGAAGGCAAGCTCGGCGGCCAGGCCGAGGTGCCCGGCGTCGCCGGCACCTGGAAGGACCTCACCGACACCGTGAACCTGATGGCTGCGAACCTGACCGAGCAGGTGCGCGGCATCGTCAAGGTGGTGACGGCGGTCGCCAACGGCGACCTCAAGCAGAACCTGACGATGAAATCGCGCGGCGAGGTCGCCGCTCTCGCCGACACCATCAACAACATGACCGAGACGCTCGCGACCTTCGCCGACCAGGTGACGTCGGTTGCGCGCGAGGTCGGCGTCGAAGGCCGGCTCGGCGGCCAGGCCAACGTGCCGGGTGCTGCCGGGACCTGGAAGGATCTCACCGGCAACGTGAACCTTCTGGCTGCCAACCTCACCTCTCAGGTGCGCGCCATCGCGGAAGTGGCGACCGCCGTGACCAAGGGCGACCTGACGCGATCGATCCAGGTCGACGCCCGCGGCGAAGTCGCGGAGCTGAAAGACAACATCAACACGATGATCACGAATCTCCGTCTGACGACGGACGTGAACACCGAGCAGGACTGGCTGAAGACCAACCTCGCCAAGTTCACCAACATGCTCCAGGGCCAGCGCGATCTCACCACCGTCGGCCGGCTGCTGCTCACCGAGCTGTCGCCGCTGGTCAACGCCCATACCGGCGTGATCTACCAGGTCGACAATCCCGAGAATGCGCAGTTGCGCCTGTTGTCGGCCTATGCCAGCGACAGCAGCAATCCGCATCCGCAGATCGTCCAGTTCGGCGAGGGATTGATCGGCCAATGCGCGCTCGACAAGCGCCAGCGCCTCGTCTCCGAGATTCCCGGCGATGCGGTGCCGATCAATTCGGCCTTGATGCGGATCATGCCGAAGAATCTCGTCGTGTTTCCGGTGCAGTTCGAGAACCAGGTCAAGGCGGTGATCGAGCTGTCCTCGATCTCCTCGTTCACGACCTCGCAGATCACCTTCCTCGAGCAGTTGACCGACAGCATCGGCATCGTTCTGAACTCGATCGAGGCGACGATGCAGACCGAAGGCCTGCTCAAGCAGTCGCAGCAGCTCGCCGGCGAGTTGCAGACCCAGCAGCGCGAATTGCAGCAGACCAACGACCAGCTCGAGCAGAAGGCGCAGCAGCTCGCCGAACGCAACGTCGAGGTGGAACGCAAGAACCAGGAGATCGAGCAGGCTCGCCGCGCGCTCGAGGAGAAGGCGACCGAGCTTGCGCTGACCTCGAAATACAAGTCCGAGTTCCTCGCCAACATGAGCCACGAGCTGCGCACGCCGCTGAATTCGATCCTGATCCTCGGACAGCAGCTCAGCGACAACCCGGACGGCAACCTTTCGGCCAAGCAGGTCGAATTTGCCCGCACCATCCACGGCGCCGGCACCGACCTGCTCAACCTCATCAGCGACATTCTCGATCTTTCCAAGATCGAGTCCGGCACGGTCACGGTCGACGCCGAGGAAATCCTGACCGCGAACCTGCTCGAGACCGTCGGCCGCCCGTTCCGGCACGAGGCGGACAACCGCAATCTGTCGTTCAAGATCGACGTCGATCCGAACCTGCCACGCAGCATCGTCACCGACTCCAAGCGCCTGCAGCAGGTCCTGAAGAACCTGCTGTCGAATGCGTTCAAGTTCACCGCGGAAGGCGGCGTCAGCCTGACCGTGTCGGCCGCGCTCGGCGGCTGGAGTGTGGAGCATCCGATCCTCAATGCGGCGCCCGCCGTCGTTGCGTTCGAAGTGTCCGATACCGGCATCGGCATTCCCCTGGAGAAGCAGAAGCTGATCTTCGAGGCGTTCCAGCAGGCGGATGCCGGCACCAGCCGGAAATACGGCGGCACCGGCCTCGGGCTCGCGATCAGCCGCGAACTCGCGAGCCTGCTCGGAGGCGAGATCCATCTCCGCAGCACGCCGGGCAAGGGTTCGTCCTTCACGCTCTATCTGCCCTTGAAATATTCCGGCCCCTCGGTGGCACTGCGTCAGCAGGCCCAGGCGCTCCCGATGCCGCACACGCCGGCGCCGGCGTTGCAGGTGTCAGGCGCGCAGGAGCGTGTGATCGAGCAGCTTCCGGACGACCGGCTTGATCTCGAGCCCGGCGACACCATCCTGCTGATCGTCGAGGACGATCCGCATTACGCGCGTGTGCTAGTCGACCTCGCGCGCGACAAGGGATTCAAGGTTCTGGTCGCCGCACGGGGCGCCGAGGCGCTGGAGCTCGCCAAGCAGTATCAGCCGAGAGCAGTCTCGCTCGACGTGTTCCTGCCCGACATGCTCGGCTGGACCGTGCTGAGCCAGCTCAAGCACAATCCGTTGACCCGCCACATCCCCGTGCAGATCATCACGCTCGACGAGGACCGCCAGCATGCGCTGGCGCGTGGCGCGTTCTCATTCGTCAACAAGCCGACCACCACGGAAGGCGTCAGCGCTGCGCTGTCGCAGATCAAGGAATACGCCAGACCACGCCGCAAGCGCCTGCTGATCGTGGAGGACAATGCGGCGGAGCAGCTCAGCATCACCGAACTGCTCGGGCACGAGGATATCGAGATCGTGACCACCGGCACCGGGGCAGGGGCGCTCGCGACGATGCGCGACAATCCGTGCGACTGCGTCGTGCTCGACCTGCGCCTGCCCGACATGAGCGGTTTCGAGGTGCTGGATCAGATCCGCAAGGACGAGACGCTGTCCAATATTCCCGTTGTCGTGTTTACGGGCCGGGAACTTTCAGCGGAAGAAGACGCGGAATTGCATACGATGGCGCGCAGCATCGTCGTCAAGGGCGTGGAATTGCCGGAGCGTCTGCTCGACGAAACGTCACTGTTCCTGCACCGTGTGATCACGGAATTGCCCGTCGAAAAACAGAGGATGCTGGAGAAGCTCAATAGTTCCGATGAGGATCTTATTGGCAAGACCGCACTGCTGGTCGACGACGATGCCCGCAACATCTTCGCGCTCTCGAGCGTGTTGGAGCGGCGAGGTATGAAGGTGTTGACTGCGACAACCGGTCACGAAGCGATCTCGCTGGTCGAATCCAATCCGGAGATCGCGATCGTGCTGATGGACATCATGATGCCGCAGATGGATGGCTATCAGACCATCGGCGTGATCCGCGAGAACCCGGCCTTCGCCCGTCTTCCGATCATCGCGCTGACCGCCAAGGCGATGAAGGGCGACCGGGAGAAATGCCTCGAAGCCGGCGCGTCCGATTATCTCGCCAAGCCGGTCAACACCGACCAATTGCTGCTTGCGATCCGCATGTGGCTGCACCGCTGATCGGCGATCGAACATGATGGACCACGAAAAGGTAAACATCCTTCTCGTCGACGATCAGCCGGCCAAGCTGCTCGCCTATGAGGTGATCCTGAAGGATCTCGGCGAGAACCTCGTGATCGCCTCCTCGGGGCGCGAGGCGCTGGAGGTGCTGCTCAAGACCGAGATCGCAGTGATCCTGGTCGACGTCTGCATGCCCGAGCTCGACGGCTTCGAGCTCGCCGCGATGATCCGCGAGCATCCGCGTTTCCAGAAGACCGCCATGATCTTCATCTCGGCCATCCAGGTCAGCGACATCGACCGGTTGCGCGGCTATGAGATGGGCGCGGTCGACTACGTGCCGGTGCCGGTCGTGCCGGAGGTGCTGCGCGCGAAGATCAGGGTATTTGCCGAGCTCTACCGCAAGACGCGCGAGCTCGAACGGCTGAACCACGAGCTCGAGGACCGCGTCCGCGCACGCACCGCCGAGCTCGAGCAGTCGACCACGCGGCTGGTCGAAAGCGAGGCGCGGCGCAGCATGGCGATCGCTGCCGGCAAGATGGGATCCTGGGACTGGGACTGGATCAGCGGCGATTGGATGTGGGACGAGGGGCAATACCGCATCTTCGGCGTCGACCCGAAATCCTTCAAGCTCACCTCCGACAATATACAGGCGCTGTTTCATCCCGACGATGTCGAGCACCTCCGGCAAGCGTGGACCGGCTTCGGCAACGGCCAGACGTCCTATGAAACCGAATTCCGCGTCATGCGGCCGGACGGCGAAGTGCGCTGGTGCGTCGGCACAGCCGCGGCCACCAGCGACCGCAACGGCAAGGTGGTGCGCGTCAGCGGCGTCACCGTCGATATCACCGAGCGCAAGCGCGCCGAGGAGCGGCAGAATCTCCTGGCGCGGGAAGTCGATCATCGCGCCAAGAACGCGCTGGCGCTGGCGCAATCAATCGTGCGGCTGACGCGCGCGCAGAACGTGACCGCCTATGTGCGAGCGGTCGAGGGCCGCATCACGGCGCTGGCACGCGTGCACACGGTGCTCTCGCTGTCGAGCTGGCAGGGCGCCGAAATCCGGCGGCTGGTCACCGAGGAGATCGCGCCGTATTCGGAAGCCGGACAGATCCGGATCGATGGCGAAGAGGTGCAGTTGCAGCCCGCGACCGCGCAGACCTTGGCGCTGGCGCTGCATGAGCTCGTCACCAACTCCGCCAAATACGGTAGCCTGTCGGTGCTCTCGGGCCGGCTTGCGATCACCTGGGAACTGCACGACGAAACGCTGATCCTGGCCTGGGTAGAATCCGGCGGACCTCCCGTGACCAAGCCGAAGCAGAGAGGTTTCGGCACGAGAAGCGTCATCGCCAGCATCGAGACCCAGCTCGGCGGTCGCGCCGACTTCGATTGGCGCACCGAGGGCCTGGTGTGCCGGCTCACGGTTCCGCTCAAGGCGCTGGCTGGAGAGCCCGCGGCCTACCGCGATTTGTCGACGGCCGAGCAGCGCCAGCCCATGGTCAGTTCCAGGGCCTTGTAGCGCATCCCACCCGAACAGGAACCAAGCGCCGGACGCTGCGGTTAACGGGGCTTGATCGCTCCATTCGTGGCTTGAGGTGCTACCGTGGATGCCCAAACCCGAGAGCGCGGGCCGTCCGGGGAGAAGCCGCGGCAGCCCGAGCGCAATCCCGCGCAAGGATCGCGACCCGACAGCGCATCCTCGCCACAGCAGGAAACCGAGCGCAAGCCATCGATGCGCGACCGGCTGCGCGAGCACTGGCTGCTTGCCACAGTCGGCGCCGGTCTGCTCCTGCTCGCGATCATCGGTGGCGTGAGCTATTGGCTCAACGTGCGTCACTATGAATCGACCGATGACGCGTTCGTGGCCGCACGCAGCTTTGCGGTGGCGGCAAAGGTCGGCGGCTATGTCGTCGAGGTCCCCGTCACCGACAACCAGCACGTCAATGCCGGCGATCTCCTCGCGAGGATCGATGAGCGCGACTACAAGATATCAGTCGATCAAGCCAGCGCGCAGGTCGCGGTCGCAGAGGCCAACATCGCCAATGTCGAGGCCCAGATCGACAGCCAGCAGGAGCAAATCAAGGAAGCCAAGGCGCAGCAGGAGCAGGCCGAGGCGCAATTAAAGTTCGCGCGGGAGGAGGCAGAGCGCGCCCAGAACCTCGTCGAAAAGGGCGCGGGCACGGTGCAGCGGCAGCAGCAGACCCGCTCGGATCTCGACGCTCAGCAGGCCAATGCCAGCCGCGCCAGAACGGCAGTGACTGCCGCAGAGCTCGGCGTCAAGACGCTCGAGGCTCAGCTCAAGAGCAGCAAGGCATCGCTCGAGCAGGCGCAGGCTCAGCTCGATCAGGCCAAATTGAATTTGCAATATACCCGCATCGTCGCGGCGCAATCCGGACGCGTCGTCAAGCTGAGCGGCGCGGTCGGCACTTATGTGGCGCCGGCCCAGAGCGTCATGATGTTCGTTCCTGACGAGGTCTGGATCACCGCCAACTACAAGGAAACGCAGCTGACGGACATGCGCCCGGGCCAGCCGGTCGAGATCAGGATCGATGCCTATCCGGGGCGGAAGCTCACCGGCCGCGTGGCTTCGGTTCAGCCGGGCTCGGGCACTGCGTTCAGCCTGCTGCCGGCGGAGAACGCGACCGGCAATTTCGTCAAGGTCGTGCAGCGCGTTCCCGTGAAGATCTTGATCGACAATTGGCCGAATGACGTTCCGATCGGGCCGGGCATGTCGGTCGTGCCCTGGACCAGGGTGCGATGAGCGACGTTGCGGCAGGCGGCGGCGCAGCCTGGTCGCCGGAGCGTTCGGCCGCCGGCGGACATAACCCCTATCTGATTGCCTTCGTCGTCTCGATCGCGACGTTCATGGAGGTGCTGGACACCACTATCGCGAACGTGGCCCTGCGCCATATCGCGGGCGGCCTGGCGGTCGGCATCGACGAGAGCACCTATGTCATCACCAGCTATCTGGTCGCCAACGCGATCGTGCTGTCGATCTCGGGCTGGCTCTCGACCGTGATCGGCCGCAAGCGCTTCTACATGATCTGCGTTGGCACCTTCGCGTTCGCGTCCCTGCTGTGCGGGCTTGCCTGGAGCCTGGAGGCGCTGGTTCTGTTCCGGATCATCCAGGGTCTTGGCGGCGGCGGAATGGCGACAAGCGAGCAGGCGATCCTCGCCGACTCCTTTCCGCCGGCCAAGCGTGGCCAGGCGTTCGCGATCTACGGCGTCGCGGTGGTGGTTGCTCCCGTGGTCGGGCCGACGCTCGGCGGCTGGATCACCGATACCTATAGCTGGCACTGGATCTTTCTGATCAACGTACCGATGGGCTTGCTCTCGCTGTTCCTGGTCGGGACGCTGGTCAAGGAGCCGTCCGGCGCCGAGCAGGAACGCAAGGAGTTCCTCAAGGACGGCCTGCGCGTCGACTACATCGGATTCGTGCTGGTCGCGATCGGGCTCGGTTCGCTCGAATTCGTGCTCGACGAAGGCCAGCGCAAGGACTGGTTCGGGTCCAACATGATCGTCGGCTTCGCGCTGGCCTCGGCGATTTGCCTGATCGCGCTGATCCCCTGGGAGCTGACGCGCAAGGACCCGATCGTCGATCTCCGCCTGCTGGGACGTCGCCAGTTCGGATCGTGTTTCCTGGTGATGCTGTGCACCGGTGCGGTGCTGATCTCATCGACGCAGCTCCTGCCGCAGCTGTTGCAGACCGAGCTGAACTATACTGCGCTGCTTGCAGGGCTCGCACTGTCGCCCGGCGGCATCGTCACGCTGATCTTGATGCCGGTGGTCGGCAATCTCGTCAGTCGCGTCCAACCGAAATATCTGATCGCGATCGGCGGCTGCATCGTTGCATTCTCGATGTGGCACCTGACGGGACTGAACGGCGACATCACCTATGGCTATGCTGCGCTCGCACGCATCTTCCTCTCCGCCGGGCTTCCGTTCCTGTTTCTGCCCGTCACGACGGCCTCATATGACGGCGTGCCGCCGGACAAGACCAACCAGGCCTCGGCGCTGATCAACGTCGCGCGCAATATCGGCGGGTCGATGGGCGTCGCACTCGCCCAGACCGCACTGGCGCAACGCCAGCAATTCCACCAGAGCCGGCTGGTCGAGCATGCCGCGCCGTCGGATATCGGGTATCAGCAGACCATCGACACGATGACGCGATTCTTTCAGGCGCAGGGATCGAACGCATCGGACGCCGCGTCCCAGGCGGTCGCCTGGGTCGGCCAGACCTTGCAGCGGCAGGTCGACCTGCTCGCCTATATCGACGTGTTCTGGATGCTCTCGATCATCGGCCTCGTGATGATCCCGCTGGCGCTGATCATCAAGCCGGTCGATCTGACGGCGCCGCCCAAGGGACATTAAAGCAGACGACATTGTGAACGCGGGAGCGGCCGAACCGCGCTATGAACGGCGTGGCCGAAGGGAAATCGCGCGAGGAGCATATGCCCAGGACGAGTCTTGCCGGTGCAGGTCTGTCGGCCGTCTTCCTCGCGGCGGTCAGCATCACGCGGTCGGGCGCCGAGCCCGTGCTGAAAGGCGCGGAAGCCTTCGGCGACTGGCAACGCGACAAGCCGGGCACGGTGCGCCTGATCACGCCGCAGGACTTGCCCAAGCCCGGGGCAACGGCGTCGAGCAGCAAGTTTCCGCGCGTCATCCCGAGACCTGCATCGGTTGCGCCGCAGGTGCCGGCAGGGTTCAAGGTCGAACTGTTTGCGAGCGGGCTCAGCGGCCCGCGGATGATCCGGACCGCGCCCAATGGCGATATCTTCGTGATGGAAACCGGCTCCGGCCGTATTCGTATCCTGCGCAGCGCCGAAGGGGCCACCAGGCCTGCGACCAACGACGTCTACGCAACCGGCCTGAGGCAGCCGTTCGGCATCGCTTTCTTTCCGAACGGCGGCAATCCGCAATGGGTCTATGTCGCCAACACCGACGGCGTCGTCCGCTTTCCCTACCGCAACGGCGATCTCAAGGCGTCGGGAAAGCCCGAGACCGTCGTCGCCCGGCTGCCGCACGGCTACGGCCATTCCACGCGAGATATCGTCTTCACCCCGGACGACAAGCGGATGCTGGTGTCGGTCGGCTCCGCCGGCAACGCAGGCGAGGGGCTCGGCCGCCCGCCGAAGGGGATCGAGACCTGGAGCCGCGACCACCCACTCGGCGCTGCCTGGGGCGACGAGACCGACCGCGCTGCCGTGCTCGCCTTCGATCCTGATGGCAAGAACCAGAAGCTGTTTGCCACCGGAATCCGCAATTGCGTCGGACTTGCGATCCAGCCCGGAAGCGGCACGCCGTGGTGCTCGACCAACGAGCGCGACGGCCGCGGCGACAATCTTGTGCCCGACTATGTGACACGGGTCCGCGAAGGCGCGTTCTACGGCTGGCCGTGGTTCTATATCGGCAGCAATGAAGACCCGCGCCATGCCGGCGCGCGGCCGGACCTGAAGGACAAGGTGACGGTGCCCGACGTGCTGATCCAGCCGCACTCGGCCTCGCTCGGCATGACCTTCTACACCGGCAGCAGCTTTCCGCCGGAGTATCGCGGCGATGCGTTTGCCGCCGAACACGGCTCCTGGAACCGCTCGAAGCGCACCGGCTACAAGGTGATCCGCATCAAGATGAAGGACGGCAAGCCGACCGGCGAATACGAGGATTTCGTCACGGGGTTCGTGGTGAGCGACACCGAGGTGTGGGGCCGTCCGGTCGGTGTGACGGTCGCGCGCGACGGCGCACTGCTGGTCTCCGAAGACGGCAACGGCACGATCTGGCGCGTCAGCCGCGACTAAAGCGCGATGAGATTAGGTTGAATCGTCATCGCGCCTTAGCTCTTTGTTTGAGCATGATCTTTTCGGAAAACCGCTTCGCACTTTTCCGGATCATGCTTTAGCGCTGTAAGCGGCGCGCGCTAGCCGAGCCCGTCCTTGAGGCCATACTCCTCGTAGATGGTCAGGGGATCGGTGTCGGGAAACAACCTGCACTTGGCCTGCGCAAGATGCAGCGTGACGGCGCCGGCCTCACATCTGGCGGTCAGGATTTTTCGGACATCCTCCATATGCGCGCGCGGCTGATGCTTTGTCGGCAGCTGTTCGAGCGCCACCAGCGCTGTGGCCAGGGCCTCCGTGACCACCCATTCGTCGTGTCCGGTAATTCCCTTTCGCGGCATCGCCACACCCTCCGTAGCACCGGCTGCGACATTGTAGCGCGAGATGGGTGGGGGCTGTCATCAGCCAACATGGGCAGGGCAGCGGGGAACCGGTTCGCGTGGCCCTGCCACGATGCGCCGCAGGGAACCGGCGTGGCAGCGCGCGGAAGCAATGATTAGAACCACGAGGCTCGCTACTTCGTCCCCGGTCAGTCCACCCAAATGTTCGCTCCCTATCTCTCGGCCTGGAGTTCTTGTCCCCGACGGCGACCCGATCGTGACGCACGCCGCACGGTTGCTGCCGGTGCGCCAGCATGGGGAGCCGGCCATGCTCAAGCTCTCGCACGAGCCGGACGAGCGCCTCGGTGCCGTCGTGATGGAGTGGTGGGACGGCGAAGGTGCGGCGCGGGTTCTTGCCCGTGAGGGCGACGCCCTTCTGCTCGAGATGGCGTCGGGATCGGCGTCGCTCAGCGAAATGGCGCGAACCGGCGGGGACGACGAGGCCTGCAGGATTCTCTGTGCGACGGCTGATCGGCTTCACGCCGAGAGAGCAAAGCCGCGGCCGGATTTGACGCCGCTAGCGCACTGGTTTCGTGAGTTGTGGCCCGCGGCGAGGGCGCATGGCGGCATTCTGAACCGATCCGCGGAAGTTGCCGAAGCTCTGCTGGGCGATCAGCGTGAGATCGTGGTCCTGCATGGCGACCTGCACCATGACAACGTGCTCGACTTCGGCGCGCGCGGCTGGCTTGCGATCGATCCGAAGCACCTTGTCGGCGAGCGCAGCTTCGACTTCGCCAACATCTTCACCAATCCGGATCTTGCGGATCCGACACAGCCGGTCGCGATCGAACCCGGACGCTTTGCACGGCGGCTCGATATCGTCGTTGAAGCGGCGCGGCTGGATCGCCGGCGCCTGCTGTCATGGATCGTAGCCTGGACCGGCTTGTCGGCTGCATGGTTTCTGGGGGATGGCGATCCGCTCGCCGAAATCGACCTTACGATCGCACAACTCGCCGTCGCCGAACTCGACCGGATGGCGTAGGGCGCGCAGCGACTACGCCGCCGCGGCGCTGGCTCCACTCAGCGACACGCTCAGAATCCGCCACTTCGAGATATCGAAGAAGTATGCGGCCTTGATGCGCGCGGAAGCGGGGTCCGGCGCCTGAATCGCCGTGTGGAATTGCCGCGTCCCATCGCTCAGCGAAATCCGGAATGTCTGCATTGGTCGAACCTCCACGCGCGGATGCTGCGGCACGGGGGGTTAACATCCGGTTGCTGTTGATGGCGCGTGGGACACGCTCGCTTCTCTCACTCAGGTGAAGCCGGCGGCAGCCACACCATCGTGTCCTCCGCGCCAACGACGCGTCCATCTTGCGCGCGCAATTCGAGCCGTCGCACCGGCAGCCCGTTCTTGCGGTCGACCAGCAGCACATGCGCCTCATCGGGTTCAAAGAAGAAATCCTCACCCCATTGACGGAGCGCAACGAGGAGCGGAAAGAGACTGCGTCCCTTTTCGGTCAACACATATTCCTGGTAGGGGCTGCCGTCGCTTGCGGGCACCGTCTCCATGATGCCGTGCGCCAGAAGATTGCGGAGCCGGGCCGAGAGGATGTTCTTGGCAAGCCCGAGGCTTTTCTGAAACTCGCCGAAGCGGCGCAGCCCGTCGAACGCATCGCGGACGATCAGCAGCGACCACCAGTCGCCGATCGCATCCAGCGGCCGGGCAACGCCGCACATCGAGTCCCTGTGGCTCACTCGCTTGGCCATCGTGATCCTCAACACTCATTCCCTGGGGGGTGATCGGCGCTCAGTGCCGCAGCCGGAAAACCACCCGATCGTGGGTTCGATATATTGGTTGCAAAGTAAAACCTCAAGCGATACACGATGGTTTCAAATTAAAACCTCCTGAGGTCCGCCATGATCCAACCCGACGCCGCGTTCGACGGCACCTTTCCTTTCGCACCGCATTTCAGCGCGGCGCCGGGCTTTCAGATGCATTATGTCGACGAAGGTCCGCGGGACGGCGAGGTGGTGCTTTGCCTGCACGGCGAACCAAGCTGGGGCTATCTGTTCCGCCGCCTCGTGCCGGGCCTCAGTGCGACGCACCGGGTGGTCGTTCCGGATCACATGGGTTTTGGCAAGAGCGCGACGCCGGCGCATCGCAGCTATTGGCTGCAGGACCATGTCGACAATCTCGAAGCGCTGGTCCGCGCGCTCGATCTCACCAACATCACGCTCGTCATGCATGATTTCGGCGGCCCGGTCGGCATGGGGCTAGCGGCCCGGCATCCGGGCCGGATCCGCCGCATCGTCTCCGCCAATGGGCCAACGCCGTTCGGGCAGGGCGATCTGTTCGATCGCGTCGCCGCCAACGCGCAGGTCTCGCCGTGGTTTCAATGGATCGCAAAGGCCGAGGCGAGCGGCGACCTCGAGCCGGTTCTCGGACAGCTCGGCTTCAACATTTTGAGCACGCTGAAACTCAACGGATTCGAGAACAACGCCGTCATCACGGACGCCTGGCTCGCCGCCTACGGCGCGCACTTCGCCCGTCCGGCGGACTGCCTCGGTGCGATCGGCTGGGCCAAGGGATTTGCAACCGGCGCGCATCAATTCCAGGCGCCCGATGCCGCCGCCAACCGTTTGATTCGCAGCAGGCCTGCGCTCGCGATCTGGGGTGAGGCGGATCGCACGCTGCGCGCAGAGCATTTCCTGCCGCTGTTCTCCGCAATCTTCCCGGCGGCACCGGTCCGGCGCCTTGCCGGCGTCGGGCATTACTGTTTCGAGGATGCGACTGAGGAAATTGCCGCCCTGATTGCGGAGTTCATCCGGCAAACGTGACTGCGCGCCTGATCGCGTGCCGCGGGCAGGGCAGCACGGACCATGCAACGCTCCTGTATTGGGGGCCGTGCCAGTCGCCGGGCCGGCCCTCGCAAGTCACATCGTGCATTCCGCCGAGATCGCAGCCTCAAGTGCCGGCACCCAGGCCTTGTAGGCGGCCGCAGTGAAGTGAATGCCGTCGGCCATCTTCGCGCCGGGCGGCAGATGCGGGTCGACAAACCGAACATCACGCGCAGCTGCGGCGGCTTCGATCGCCCGGTTGGTCGGTTCGTCAGCTGCGACGGCGATGGCCACCAATGGCCGCGTCGACAGCGACTTGACGGTCTCGATGAGGTCGGTGAAGTCGCGTTGCGCCGTTGGCGATCCGGCGTTGTTGGCGCCCACCGCGAGGACGAGCAAGAACGCGCCCTGGTCCTGCAGCACGCGCCCGGCGAGCTGCTTTGCCTCCGCGATGGTCTGACCGCCAACGCCGGCATTGATGACCGGACGTCCGCAGAGCTGCCGGGGCAGCGGAGCCATTTCGGTGATGCTGTCGCCAAGCACGACGATCGGCGCCGGCGCGTCGGATAGCGCAGCGCGTATCATGAATTCGCGCACCGCGGCATGATCGTGAAACGCGTGCTGAGACACTTCGCCGAAGCGGTTGCGCATCCTCTGCAGCTCCGCAAAGGAAGCGACAAAACCAATCAGAAAAGTAACGGCCAAAACCCAAGGTAGTGCGCGACGCATTGCTCCTCAGAGCTATCATCGCGGCTCCAGCCCGAGCAATATTCGGAAACAACCGCACAACGCCGGAGCGATCACTTTCTGCGGATCACGTCCTGCGGGAGGTGGCCGGATACGGCGGCGCGCAACCCGTTACCTTCGTTGCGGACATCTGGTGGTTGGCTATCGCTGCCGCTTTGGTCTCAGCTCCGAGCCCGGCAGGACGTCGCCCAATCGAAAGCAGTGGCGGAAGGGGTGTCCTGTCAACCATACTGAAATAATTTAGCTTTCTGAGATTTGGTCTAGGAAAGCTACGGTTTCGGCCACGGCGTATCGGCTGAGGATTGCCGACCAGTTAGCGCAGAAAGGTGTGGAGATAACGCTTTTTTCTTATCCTCCTGAGGCCGCGGCCCGAAGCCGCGCATAGCGTTTTCGGTCATTTGCCTTCGGTAGGCCGCGCGCGCGTTGAGGCGGGCCGCAATCAGCAATGCCGCAGGAATTCCAATTACCGCTAGAAAGGCCACAGTGCCGATGGTTGCCATCGGGCGAATCTTAATTGCCCCGGCGATCGCGTCTGCTGAACATGTTGCGAAATCCGCGTGGCAGCCTCGGGATGCCGTCTTCCGGCTTCGGTCTGTTGCACTTGGGGCAGGGCGCACCAGCGCCGCCGCATCTGCAGGCGTGGTTGCCGGTCCAGGGCTGATCGGGGTGGTTTTCGCAGACTCAGCCGGTATCGTCGCAAAGGATACACACTGGCTCACTCATCGCATCAGCTCGAACAGCTCTTTGACTTCGCTCACCCTCAGCTTGGTGCCGGCCGGCATATGATCAAGAAGCATATGCCGGGTGGCGACTGCGATCCGATCGCGTCGGATATCGTCCTGCTCGGCGTGATAGGCCTTCATGTCGGCCAGGAACTGGCGCGCAGCTTCCGGCGGAATCTCAAGTGGCTTTCGGGTGATAGCCATGCCCGGAAGATGGGTATCCGGGACTGCTTTGGCGAATCCTAAGAAAAGGCTCCAGCGAGGGGGTGCAAGCTGAGGCCGAGTTTTGTGTCGTCCATGACGAGACAGTTCAACCCATCAGAAGCCAACTCATGCTAGCGATGAGCGCGATAAACGACGCGCCGGCAAAGCCCAGGAAGCCGTATTCTATCGCGTCTAAGTGGTGATCTGGTCGATACATATATGCAGTTTGTGCCCGCTCACGGGAACCTGCAATATCAAATGAACGTAAGCAAGGCTGACAGTTGGTGCCTCGTTCCCGAAGAAAAAGCCCCAGCACCTCTGGGGGCCTAGGTGTTTAGTCCCGGCATTTTCTGGAGCGGGTTGAGTTTGAATCGCTCTGGCTGGGAAGTCCAGCATTTGCAGATGTATTCGTAAGGTGTGAGGCCCTTCAGGGTCTTCAACCGCCGAGCGTAGTTGTAGGCGTTGATGAAGTCGGCAAGGTGAGCTTCGAGCTGATCGTGTCGATCGTAATGGCAGCGTTGGACGGTCGCTTCCTTGATCGTGCGGTTCATGCGCTCGACCTGGCCATTGGTTCAGGGATGCTTGATCTTAGTCAGCCGATGCTCGATGCCATTCTCTTGGCAGCGCATATCAAACATATGCGTCACGTATCTTGCCGTCGGGCCGTCTGCGTAGCGCGGCGGGAAGGTGAACTGGATCCCATTGTCGGTGAGAACCGTGTGGATCTTGTAGGGGACAGCCGCGATTAGAGCTTTGAGGAAGGCCGCGGCGGAGGTCCTTCCCGTCTTGCTGACCAATTGCACGAAGGCGAATTTACTGGTGCGATCGATCGCGACGTAGAGGTAGAGCTTGCCTTCAGCGGTCTGGAGCTCAGCGATGTCGATGTGGAAATAGCCGATCGGATAAGCCTTGAACTTTTTCTTCGAAGGCTTGCTGCCTTCGACCTCCGGCAATCGGCTGATGCCGTGGCGCTGGAGGCAGCGATGCAGAGATGATCGCGTCAGATGCGGGATGGTCGGCTGGAGCGCATAGAGGCAATCGTCAAGCGGCAGTAGCGTATGCCGTCGGAAAGCGACGATGACTGCCTCCTCCTCGATGGAAAGGGTAGTCGACTTGGCTTCCTTTGGGCCAGTCGGAAGATCAGCGACGGTGTCGCGCTGCTTCCACTTCGCGACAGTCTTCTGGTTGATCCCGTAGCGCTTGGCGAGCGCTCTCAGGCTCTCTTGACTATTTTGTATTGCTCGACGGACCGCCTCCGTCGTGGTGGCGCAGCCGTGTAAAACTTGTCCCATAGCGCATCCTTCGAATCGTGCGATAAGAATGCACCATCAAAGCCTGGGACAAAACACCTAGGTGGTGTTGACACTTATCGCATCCATAGGACGATTGCAGCGAGCGTGACGATGGCTCGGTAATTTCGGGCGGTCTTTTCGAAGCGGGTTGCGACGCGACGGAACTGCTTGAGCTTGCTGAAGCAGCATTCCACGAGGTGGCGCTGGGCATAGAGATGCTTGTCGAGCGGATGTTTGAGGGCTCGCGAGGGGTTGTTGGGGATGACGGCGATCGCGCCTTTGGCTGCGATGGCCTGGCGCAAATGATCGGCGTCATAGGCTGCATCGGCCATGACGACCTCGGCGGGCAATCCCTCGATCAACGTGGCGGCTTGCGGGGCATCGCCCTTCTGGCCTGCGGTGAGGGTGAACCGCACGGGACATCCCAAACCTCGAACGGCCATATGTATCTTGGTGCTCAAGCCGCCGCGCGAGCGCCCGATCGCTTGATCTTCAGACCCCCTTTTTTTGCCCCGGCGGCGTGCTGATGCGCCCGGACGATGGTGGAATCGACGATCAAATATTCGAAGTCCGGATCATCGGACATCGCCTCGAAGATCCGCAACCAGACACCCTTGGTGCTCCATCGACTGAAGCGCCGGAACACGCTGTTCCAATCCCCAAACGCCTCCGGAAGATCACGCCAGGGAGAGCCCGTGCGAACGATCCAGAGCACCCCTTCCACGAACATCCGGTTGTCGCGTCCGGTCGAACCTTTCTGGTCGGGCCGGCCAATGATGAGCGGCGCCATGCGCTCCCAAGCCGCGTCGCTCAACACCAAACGATCCATCACACCCAAGGCCGCCTCCCAAAAGAAGCCTTGAATCTGATTTGGCCTCAAAAGGGAATCCCTAGAGTCCACAACGCCTAGATGTTTTGTCCCAAGCTTTGATGGTGCATCCTTATCGCACGATTCGAAGGATGCGCTATGGGACAAGTTTTACACGGCTGCGCCACCACGACGGAGGCGGTCCGTCGAGCAATACAAAATAGTCAAGAGAGCCTGAGAGCGCTCGCCAAGCGCTACGGGATCAACCAGAAGACTGTCGCGAAGTGGAAGCAGCGCGACACCGTCGCTGATCTTCCGACTGGCCCAAAGGAAGCCAAGTCGACTACCCTTTCCATCGAGGAGGAGGCAGTCATCGTCGCTTTCCGACGGCATACGCTACTGCCGCTTGACGATTGCCTCTATGCGCTCCAGCCGACCATCCCGCATCTGACGCGATCATCTCTGCATCGCTGCCTCCAGCGCCACGGCATCAGCCGATTGCCGGAGGTCGAAGGCAGCAAGCCTTCGAAGAAAAAGTTCAAGGCTTATCCGATCGGCTATTTCCACATCGACATCGCTGAGCTCCAGACCGCTGAAGGCAAGCTCTACCTCTACGTCGCGATCGATCGCACCAGTAAATTCGCCTTCGTGCAATTGGTCAGCAAGACGGGAAGAACCTCAGCCTCGGCCTTCCTCGAAGCTCTGATTGTGGCCGTCCCCTACAAGATCCACACGGTTCTCACCGACAATGGGATTCAGTTCACTTTCCCGCCGCGTTACGCGGATGGTCCGACGGCAAGATACGTGACGCATATGTTTGATATGCGCTGCCAAGAGAATGGCATCGAGCATCGGCTGACTAAGATCAAGCATCCCTGAACCAATGGCCAGGTCGAGCGCATGAACCGCACGATCAAGGAAGCGACCGTCCAACGCTGCCATTACGATCGACACGATCAGCTCGAAGCTCACCTTGCCGACTTCATCAACGCCTACAACTACGCTCGGCGGTTGAAGACCCTGAAGGGCCTCACACCTTACGAATACATCTGCAAATGCTGGACTTCCCAGCCAGAGCGATTCAAACTTAATCCGCTCCAGCAAATGCCGGGACTAAACACCTAGAGGCCGGTGCTGGGGCCAGTCATCCTAAAGATGAATTGGGACGTGACCCGAGAAGTTCAAGATTAACACCGGTATCAGGAATTGCCACGTTTTCCCGTGCAGTTTGGCAGCGGCGGGAAGCGTTTGCGCTCATGCGAACAGGTCTTCGCCGGCCTTCGCGTTCTCAGACAACCCTGATTTTCTCCTTGAGCTTGCGGTTGATGAGCATTTCGGCGCGTCGCTTTGCCAGCTCAAGCAGCCTCGTGCGCACGGTACTGCGTATCGATTTATCGTCGAGTTCAATGACGATCTCGAATTGATCGTCGTATTGGTGGGTGACGCTGAACGGAACGCCTCGGTGCTGGTAGGTCGTGGGCATGTCAGTGATTTAGCAATCGACGCGCGCGGGAAGCACCGGGAAGGTACGGGGGATCATCCCACTACGAGAATAGCCCCATGCAACCGGATCACCGATCACAAAACGAATTGCGGGCGCTACGACGCGCGCCTGTGTCCCGGGTGCTGGTCAATGGTTCTCTTTGCCGCGGCGATCGCTTCCCGCGAGCTTTGATAGGTCATGGTTCTAATGGTTTGCCGGCCGCCCAGAGGCGCTATCTCAACTAGGAAGCCGCCGCCAGGTTGCTCGACGAGCAATAGCCGGTGCCCTGAATATTCAAGTTCGTCTGCCACTTCCGCGGCCTCCACCGGTGCTCAAGACAACAACTGTTCTGTTGGCTGTGTTCCAAAGAGGCGGGGGGACTTTCTCGCGGCGCCGCCGAAACTCTCACCGCTCTCTGGGCCACCAGGTCGATTGCGGGCTCATGGCGGAGATCTTCGTGGTGCGCAACTCCACGAGGTGGCTGCGCTTGGTATCCCTTGGGCAAGGTCTGCGAATTCCTTGACCGACCAATGGTAGGCACCACTGTAGTACAGCCGCTAAGGTTCGTGGGATTGCTGATCACGCCGGTAAGCGCTGAAATCGCGCTCCTATGAAGAATTACCCCACCAAGATCACGTTCGGCGAAATGCGCGAGACGGGCGCAACGCGCATCATCGTTTTCTGCCACGACTATCGGTGTTCTCATAACGTCCAAATGGATGCATCGAAATGGCCGGACGAGATGCGCCTTTCGGATCTCGAGCCGCGATTCACCTGCACAGTCTGCGGCAAGCGAGGCTCGATCATCCGATCGGTTGATGTTCCGGTGAAGATGGGGGCGGGCGCTTAATGGAAATAGGTCAATCCTCCCGCCACGATCGCTAGGACGAAAGCCAAGGCGGCGGCTGCGATAATCCAAGGCATGTCGTGGCGTTCTCTGGGAGTCATCCGCAATTGCCCTTCCGTTAGGGATGGAGAAGCGAAAGCAGGCGTTGGCGGTTCTGTTCCCGGTCGAGCTGATTTTTACGCATCACTTCGAATTCGGCTTAAATCTTGGTGGTGTCTTCGTTCAGCCTCTTCAATTCAATTAAACGGGCCTCAAGGTCTGCGAGCCGCCTTTCGCCTTCGACCACATCGATCTCAATCTGTCTAAGCTCGTCAATGATCGCGTCTTTGTAGTACATCGTCGGTGTTACAAATTGCGTACTGCTGAGGGTCCTAATGCGTCTTTCCGGCTGGCTCGCGGCTCTTGGTCTCGCGAGCCAAGCGCTCGGCCTTTAGCCTCTCACGATTCTCATGGAAGGCCTTTTGCGCTTTCTCGTAATCGCTCAAAGCTTTTTTCGCTTCCGCCTGTCTGAATACCTTGCGGGCTTCTCGTTCGGCACCTGCCGATGCGGCCCTCCGCTCTCGAAAGCCGACCATTGCTGAACTCCTCCTGTGGGCTCAATAATGGTCAACGCATAGAGCTGGCTTTTGATCCTATTGGTCGGACCAGTAGCGGGAGAAGGAAGCGAGCGGGCTTTGGTTGCGCCAGGGCACGGGTGCATCGATTATCGCTGATCCCGCATCGGCTACGGTTACGCTCCCGAGCGTCGACGATGCTCGCCCTGAACTTCGCGACGCCTTCCGCGCGCTCGAGGCGGCATACAATGCTCTCAAACAGGCCGGCGCGGCGCAAAAGGCGGCGTGGGACCAGTACGCCGCATGGGAGCGCAAGAACCCCCGTCCCGGCGCACCGCGGGCATATAGGAAATGGTCGCGCCGTTCTGCCGGTCCTGCAAGACGAGCTTGATCTCGCCAGCAAGCTTGATGGCTACGAGCGAGCTCAGAAGGACTACCGCAGTGCGCAGAACGTTCTTGGGAGCGTGCGAGCCAATGATTTCGGCGAACTGTCTCTGAAGTCGATGGCTTCGATGGCCTACGAGGGGGCGATCCTGGACGACCCAAGCGCCCGCCATCATCTGCGAAACGAAAAGCAGATCGTGGCGTGGTCGATTGCCTTTGACGTTACGTTGCTGCTTCACGGTCGACGGAAGCCTCGGCGCTCACCGGTTAGTTCGCCGAGGTTGCCCGGCGAGCGAAGCAGAGCGGAACCGTAATCTCGGCCACTGATCCCGCTCTGGAAGCTATCGCAACACTCCGGCGGGCCACAGCGGACCACCTAGCCGCCATCCTCGCTACCGACGCCACCGAGCCACGGACTGATGCTCGCTGGGACGCCGAAGACCGCCAAGAGGCGGCCTGCGATCGTGAGGCGGATGCTACTTGGATGCTGGCTAAGACTATCGACCCTGGCCGGCATTGCCGGCGTGTTGGAGTACGTCAACCAGTTCGAACTTTCGGGCGACGTCTGGCCAGTAGAGGAAGCCTACGGTATCGGCCCGGACAGTTGGCACTACAAGCTAAGGCAGACGATGGCCGCAGCAGCCGTCAACTTAGCCTAGCGTGAAGGCGCGAGGAGCCCGCCGGATCACGCCGGCGGGTTTCCCTTTAACGCAATTTCCATTGTTTCAGGCGGTCGACCGCGGCGCGCGCTATGTTCGGTCATGGCTTTCACCGCCTCATCTTCGTCGGCGCAAAAAGCGATGCTTCGCCGATCGGCAAACACGAGCCACTGGCGAAGGCCAACTTCCCTGATGACGTACTCGGTCATTTTCGAGCGTCCTGCAGCGAGTGGACTGCATCTTATGCAAACGACGTTGCTGTTCCATTAATCAGAAGCCGGCCCAGACGGTGAGCGCGCACCGAAAGGGGCAAGTCTTTCATTTCGAATGGAAAGGCAAAGTCGAGTATGCAGAGAGCGCTATCGAAGGCGCGGGGGCTTGCTGTGATGGGTGCCGCTGTTCGATAAGCCATCATCTGCCTGACTTGGGCGGCGGCTTGGATCTGATCCCAAAAAGTACGCCGCCGGGCTTGAAATGCAGCATCCCGGCGGCGGTCTTCCAACTGGCCCTGTCCCCGCAACACAGCGGTAGCAGCGCGGTCAACACACGCGAGTGATGCAGATCAATCCTACCGACGGGCTTTTGCGCGAAATCACCAGCGGCGATAACCGCCGTGATAGCCGTAACCCCTATGATAACCGTAGCCCCTGTGCACGTATCCGTAACGACGGGCGCCGTAGCCACGATAGCCGTAACCGTAGCCGTACCCCCTGTAGACGGGCGCCGTGCGGACACAGCCGTTCGGGCCGCAGACTACGGCGACGTTCTCGACGTTTGAAGCGGGAGAAAGTATGGCGAGCGGCATCGCCGACGCGCTTCCTGCCGCAGCAAGGCTGCCGAGCGCAGCAAGTCCAACAAGTGCAAATTTAAGCTTCATGGGGTTTCCTCTCGTGGAATCTAAGGCACCCCACACTGTAGGAAGTTGAACGTGAATGCTGGATGAGCAGGCCGGCCGTTTTTGCGTGACGAAAATGCGGCGCGCTTATGCTCTGCGCGGAGTGTCTCCAAGCGGCCCCTAGGAGCATCCGGAACGATGAGGGTGCCAAAGTCCAGACTAGCTAAATGCGATAACGAGCAGGCCCGAGCACAACAGCACAAGGCAGGTCGCGATTAGCGCGAGGAATCCATCGGACACGAAGTCATGGTTACGCATGATACACCTCCCTGTCGCGGATGGGAGGCTGGTCCGAATTTATTAAAGATTTCGGAATCGGGTTTTGGCGAGGGCGGCTAGCTACAGTCTTTGCTGCCCAACTTCACGAAACCCGTGTGGATCATCGAAATAGTCCCGAGAAAAGACGCCGCCGGTCTCAAAATACACGCCCGGCGGCGTTTCCTTCCTGAACTGGGACACTGAAATCCCCAGCGTCAATCTAACTGCATGGTCCGTGCCGCTGGGCTTATCGCTTGCTGGCGAGGTGAACGGTCGAATTTGTGCCCGGCTGGGGAGCGCCCATCGTCGCCCATACGGCAATGCCGATGGCCAGCGCGACCAACATAGTCTTGGTAGCGATTTTATTGCTATTCATCCTGGAGACGCCTCTCACGCGCGCAGTCGCCAAATCTCAAAAGTACGCCGCCGGGCCCGAAATGGTTTGTCCCGGCGGCGCCCTGTCATTCCCAGCGCTGGGGCCCTGAAATTCCCAGTATCGGTTGCCTAGCAGTCTTTGCGCCAAACGACTGTTGCTTGGCTCACACAAACGTTTGGAAGAAGAGCCGGCGCCAGGGCCGCACGCCAGCTCCTCCCGAAACGGACCGCCATGTTTCGTCCCCAACGGTCCCGTCCCACAAGAAGCCTGCGCCGGTTCGGTTGCTGAATTGCTAACCGGGCTGCGCGGTGTGTTTGTTCTTGCGGGGCGCAGCGCTATTTAGGCTGTCGCCACTGGGCTCAAAGGAGATTTGTCTGTGGCGACTGGTACAGTGAAGTGGTTCAACCCGACCAAGGGTTATGGATTCATCCAGCCCGACGATGGGAGCAAGGATGTGTTCGTACACATTTCTGCCGTTGAAAGGGCAGGCCTGAGCAGCCTCAATGAGGGTGCGAAAGTCAGCTACGAAGCGAAGGACAATCGCGGGAAAACGTCCGCCGAAAATTTGCGGGTGGGCTGATAAGCCGGGAACCACCTGACAAGCCGGGAACAAGGTGGCGATGTTGGGAGTTGTCAATGCAGCTCCCGGATCAGGTGGCGCCCTCGACCGGGAGTTAGTGGTGGCCCCGGCGCGCCCGCGCTGGGGTCGCTTTGCATTGTGCAGTCATTTGTGCGCACAATGCTCGATATCTGAAATAAGATAATGATTTCAATTTGCTCTGGCGGAAGGGGTGGGATTCGAACCCACGGTACCCTTGCGGGCACGCCGGTTTTCAAGACCGGTGCCTTAAACCACTCGGCCACCCTTCCCAGCCTTGTAATCGTTGAGGTTTCTAGCTGGCGGGTGAGAACAAAGCCAGGACTTTGCTACCGTCTTGCTACCCAACGTCGTCGGCGCGCTTGTTTATGGCCGCGCGCAGTACCCCGTCAACCGCCGGGGCAGCTTCACCCTGCATATTCGGCATCAGGTGGCTCAGATCCATCGTGATCGCGATGGACGAATGTCCGAGCCGTTTCTGCACCACCTTGGGGTGAATGTTGGATGCCAGCATGTGGCTGGCGTGTCTGTGCCGTAGGCTGTGCAAGGTGACGTACCCCTCAGGAAGTCGGGCACGACGAGCGTCACGCTTTGCGGCTGGAGCCGGCTGTCGTCCGCTTGGGTGACGACGCGAAGCTCGGCGGTCCACGGAACCCCAAGGCGAAGCAATTCCTCCGCATGGGCCGCGCGCCAGCGGCGCAGCTCTTCGACCGCCATGGCGGGGAGGGCGACTGTCCGCGCCTTGCCGCTTCTTAGCTTCTTTCTCGTGGATCTCGCCAGCATCGGTCTGCTCTGTGCTGGAAGGCATCAGCAAGCCGGAGCTGGGCTGCCGGGTACCCTTTCGAGGGAATCGCCAACTGACGGCGGCTTGTTAGGGAATGGATTTCCGCCCCGCAGGGCCTATTGGCGCGGGGCCGGCTAGGGGCGAGGGCTCATGGACGGAAAGGGGATTTGATCCGCTCCATTGATTGATTTCTCTAGTCGTTTCTCGAAGCGAATCTCATCGTTCGATGATGGGCATATCTTCTCCCAGCCTACACCATAGGCTGTGCCTAGAAATTCGATCTGATCTGTCTCGAAAGTCTGAATAATTCGCTGTCTGCTGCAGGCTGGAACGACTGCGCTTTTTGTGCTGTTGCCGTCGGGCCGCTTTAGCGAATATTGCATCGTTACCGGTGCGCCACAGCGATTGACGACAGTCCAGGTCTGCAAAGAGCCGTCCTTCGTTTTGATGGGGCCCGTGAAACAGTTTTGGGCATTGGCATTCGCGGCAAGTACGCAAGGCATGAGCGAAACTGCGACCGCCCAGACAAGTTTCATGTGCTCTGGTTGCCCATGGACCGCATCGCGTTATCTGTCATTTGCTTCTGATAGGCTGCGCGCGCGCTGAAACGGGCGGCAATGATCAGCGCGATCGGAATGCCCACAAGTACGAGAAAAGTCACGGTGCCGATGGTTGCCATCGTAGTCTTGCTCCCGGTGATCTTCTTCCGAGAGTCTGAATCAACCGCAGGCTGCTATCAAGGGCAAAGTTTCCTGCCAGTCGTTGTCTTTGGGACTGTGATCGCATCAGCTTGAACAGCTCGAGGACGCCGGCAAGCCGGAGCTTCGTGCCATTAGGCATATATTGCAGGAGGAGATGCCTGGGTATTGGCCGCTAACTCGTCACGCTTGATCGGTCGCGCCCGCCGTGGAACGCCCGCATATCGGCGGCAAATTGCCGAGCGCTTTCGGACGGGGTCTCGAGAGGCCTTCGTTTGAGCATGACTGGGAGATAAGCGTTCCGCGCTTTGCGAAATGGCGACGATGGCCGTAGAAACACGGGAATTTCGGGTGGGGAGAATAGGCTAAAATGCAGCTTTGGTGAGATCGCCAATCGATATGCGATGAGCGCCTCGAGGAGTCTTTGCGTGCAAGTCATACGGAATGGATTTTTATCGCTGCTGGCCTTGGGAGCGTTGACCCTGGAGGGTCACGCGCAAACTGTGGTCGCAGCATTGGAGTGCGATTTTCCGCCAGCTTCAACGGGTGATTGGAACATGGCCGCATCGACCCTCCAGTACTATATCGATACAGCAGGAGGTTGGAGAGTGAACGAAGATTCCTTCTCCTTCGATGGTCCGACAAAAATTGCTATCGGTGGAAAGGATAGCACAGCTTCGCTTTCGATCATTATTTCCCGACAGTCAGGCAAAGCTACCAAAACGCTGAGGTCGGAAGGGAAATCCCTCACAGTCAGCGGGGAATGCAAAAAGATGGAATTGTCCGGACGTAAATTTTAGGCGTATCCGTCGGCTCAAATGCTCGGGCTGGCGAATGAAAAAGCCTTAGCCCAAGACGCCCTTGGCGAAATCAATCACCTCGCCCCAGTCCATCTGGGCATCGACCCAGCCTACCTTGCCGCAGGCGGGGCATTCAGGTGTGCCGAGATGTCGTGCCAGTCCCAGTCGGGGAGGTCGAGCTTCAGTAGACCGTTGTGGTGCTGACAGCCGACACGGAAGACAAGCACCATTTTGAAACCGGCGCTTCGATCGACGGGACCGGTCCAGTAGCGGAAAAGGTGAGTGGGCTTGCGGCCAGGGCATAGTCTAGACTAGCGCTTCCGCAGACGCCTATAAGATCGCCATCGCCGCTGCCGGCGAGCAGCAGGCTGGGCCGCGGCCTGGATCTGAATTGGCGAAATCGGCCCGCCGGGCGCGAACCGGCGTCGGCGGGCTCGGTATTGGCATCAAGTGTCCGTGAAATGTGAGGCCGTTCACACTCGATCATCGCGAGTTGGCCTAACCCACGGGCGGGTGGCAGCTCGGTGTCGGAGAATCGTGATGCCGTTTTTCAGCAGCCAAAGCTTGTCGTCAGCAGTCGCGGCTTCAGTGCCCAGTATTCTCATCGTGGGAGCAGTTAGCTTTGCGGCTGTTGGTTATGTGGAGTGGTCGTCGGGCGTTAATCTGGCCCATTTCATGAGCCGGACTGCCCCGGATGCCTCAATGCCGGTTCTACCGCTCAAGGGAAGAACAGGTTGCCAGCAGGGCAATAGGCCACTGCCGGGGCTCTCTCTACCGCTCGAGTGACGCCAGCCTAAAGCGACAGTGCCCAATCTCCCAAGGACACTAAGCAGCCAGCTCCCGGAATGGTTTCCAGCGGTGCCTGTCCTTGGGCGGATTTGGGCGGCCAGTCAGATCATAACCTTTGGGTCCTTCGTGATGGCGGAAATCGAGGAGCCTGACTTTCGCACGATTGAAGCAAACTGTTGGTCTGAGACCTTTAGGCCGGCGCGAATAGCACGGCCTTCGTAGCAATCTTGTCGCCAGTCATCTCGAGACGCCTCTCGCGCGTCAGCGCGGTAAATCTCAAAAATTACGCCGCCGGGCCCGAAATGGTTTGTCCCGGCGGCGCCCTGTCATTCCCAGCGCTAGGGCCCTGAAATTCCCAATGTCATTTATTTAGCAGGTACGCGGAGGGACAGCTGTTGCCTAACTCACACAAGGTCAAAAAGAGGAGCCGACGTTCGGGGCCGGTGCGCTAGCTCCTCCGAAACGTGACCGTGCTGCGTCCCCAACGGACCGGTCCTTCAGAGAAGCCTGCGCCGATGGGGTCGTTGATTTGCTAACGAACCCCAATTTCCGGATGCGCCCTGTGGGGTACCCCGTGAGATCTCGGCAAGTGCGCTGCGACGTCGAGTACAATTCAGGCTGCCGCGGATGTACCGGCGCGATCTGCTGAACCTGAGGCGGCCTGCTCACTGGCGCCCGCGCCCCCAGCAGACGGAATGACGGCCTCAGCAACCCCACGCTGAGGCCGTTTTCGGTTGCCGCCCGCCGCTCAAAATTGGAACCGCAATTGGCACCCAACTCAGCGGACGGGCAGGGATGAGGATTAGCCGGTCCCGTCGTTTCAAGAAACGTCTATAAAACAAGACGCGACGATACGTGCAGGGATTAGAAGGACAGGAAAAACTGTATTTCAAGCCGTTGACCGCGAGGGCCCACATTGGCCATCATGACGCCCATGAAGCGTGTCCTCTTTCTCTGCACCGGCAACTATTATCGCAGTCGATACGCCGAGGAATTGTTCAACCATCTTGCAAGAGCCGAACAACTGGCGTGGCGCGCATCGTCCAGAGGCGCGGCCGAGCGGGGATCGCCCGACAATGTCGGGCCGATGTCAGTCTTCACCGACGATCGTCTCCGCGCGAGCGGCATCGTTCCGGAAGGCGCAACGCGCTTTCCGCAGCCCTGTTCATTGGCCGACTTCGACGACGCCGACCTCGTGATCGCGCTCAAGGAGACCGAGCACCGTCCGCTGATCGAGCGCCGGTTCCCCGAGGTCGCCGACAGGGTGACTTACTGGCACGTGGACGATATCGACTTTGCTCATCCGTCAGTCGCGTTGGCCATGATCGACGATCACATCCGCGCACTGGTTTCAGCGCTCAGGTCATCGGTTCGCGCTTCAGGAAGATCTCCAGCGCAAACGTAGCCGGGCGCGCGAGCCTGCCGCTTATGCGTTCGAGGTCGTCGATGGCGACGATCTCGAGGCGGCCTTCAGTCACCGTCAGTTGGTCGATGGGCACGTCGCGCGCGAGGAACACCTCGCCGCGAAGCGTGCCGTTTGGCGTTGCATGATCGGGACCGGAATAGCGGCCGATCAACTCGAAACGCTCGGGCGGTACGTAGTAGCCGATCTCCTCGTGGATCTCGCGCACCACGCATTCGAGGAAGGTCTCGGCGCCTTCCCGCCGGCCGCCAAACAGGCTGATCTTTCCGCGATCGGTAACATGCGGGAGGTCGTCGCGCAGTTGCATCAGCAGCCGGCCATCTGTGCTGACGAGAAGGGCGGACGTTCCCTCCCTGATACTGCCGGTCATCCGTACGTCCTCTTCGGGAAGCGGCGAGGATGCGTCACGAGTGGGGCGGGGAGAGACTGCGCGTCTGCCGCAACCCGATTGGCGAGGGATAAGGAAGGGCAAACCGATGCCCGTCGCGCGGGCGCCGATAGCGCCCGAGATCTCAGAAACGTTCAGCCGAAAGCGAACGCCAGCAGGCTCGAGCACAGCAGCACGAGGCTTGCCGCGGTCAGGGTCAGAAATCCGTCGGAGACCAAATCGTGATTACGCATGATACACCCGCCTTCAATCGATGCTCATCCGAATTGATTAAAGCTTTCCGAACATTCACTCCTGGAAAGAGGTGACGCGTCTTTCCGCCTTCAACGGACTGTCAGGCCCGGTGCCGATAGCCTTCCACGGCGTGCGCCAAGAAGATCGCCGCACTCACCAAGCCCATCACCGCTGTAACCGTCTCGATCATCGCAAACTTCCTTTGCGCCCCACGCGGACGAGAAAACGATTGCAGCCTTGCACAGTCAAAAAGATTCAATTGTTGGAATCCAAGATGCCCCCCGACTGATGATTTGCTGCAACAGTGTGTCTGATCGCGGGACAGGCGAGGGCGTTTGGCAGGGGCGAAGGTCAGTAGAACGACGGAGGAGGCGCAACAGACCATTCACCAAGACGCCACCGCCCGCCGGCTCTCCCCATTTCCGCCGTGTTCCGGTTGCGATATCGTCACGCTCTGGTGCGGAGGTGGGCCGCACAGCGACGGTAAGGGACTTCGACGCCTCGGAGTAGGCGCTGGTCCGGCAGAATGGTACTTGGGGCAGATGGGGATTAGACGGCCAGATTCGATGATCCGGACGGCGCGCGGCGCCGTTGCGGTGGCGACGTGCCTCGTCCTCGCCAATTGTGCCTCCTCGAACAAGTTCGCCAGCCGGGTCGACCCCAAATACGGAGTATCGTCGAGCCCGCGCGTGGTGGCGCTGGGTGATCCCGTGCCGAAGGGCGGCGGCACCTACCGTGTCGGCAAGCCCTATGTCGTGGCGGGCCGGACCTACGTGCCGGAGGAGGACGTCAACTACCGCGCCGAGGGCATGGCGTCCTGGTACGGCGACGATTTCCATGGCCGCTTGACCGCCAACGGCGAAGTGTTCGACATGACCTCGCTGACCGCGGCGCATCCGACCCTGCCGATGCCGTCCTACGCCCGCGTCACCAATCTGAGCAATGGCCGATCGCTCGTCGTTCGCGTCAATGACCGCGGGCCCTATCACGGCAATCGCCTCATCGACGTCTCGAACAAGGCTGCCGAACTCCTTGAATTCAAAGGCAATGGTGTCGCCAAGGTCCGCGTCGAATATGTCGGCCGGGCGCCGCTTGAAGGCTCCGACGACCGCCAGCTGATGGCCACCTTGCGCACCGGCTCCCGGCACCGTCGCCCTCGATGGTCCGTGTCGCCTCGGCAAAGCCGTTCGTGCCGGAGCTGCCGTCCTCCTCGGGCCGGGTCCGTGGCGACGTTCCGTTGCCGGAGGGGCGGCCCTACAGCCTCGGCAACACCCAGGCCGACTACGCCTCGGTGAGCGCGACCTCCGAAATGTCGGCCTCGAGCCGGTCGCACCGCCGCGCTCTGAACAATCCGCGCGAAGTCTCCTATGAGGGTGATGCGCGCTATGCCGCAAGCCCGAGCCCGGCCGCCGCCTATGTCCCGATCGACGCGCGCGGACCGGCCGAAGTCCTGAGCGGGCGCGGCCTCTACTGAGCCATGCGCTTACAGATCAGGCTGTTGGCCTAATTACTTCAGAAACGCAATCAGCGCCGCGTTGACCTCGTCGGGGCGTTCCTGCTGGATCCAGTGGCCGGCGCCCTCGATGATCAGCTTCTGCTTGAGGTTCGGCAGCACGCGCTCCATGTCCGCGACGCGCTTGGCGCCGATCAGGCCGGTGATCACCGCGTCTCTTGAGCCTGCGATGAAGAGGGAAGGCTGGTGGATCCGTGCGTCCTGCCAGGGCGCGGTCAGCTCCCAGTTGCGGTCGATGTTGCGGTACCAGTTCAGCCCGCCGCGGAAGCCGGATTGCCGATAGCCTTCGGCGAATTCGGCAATGTCGGCCTCGGTCAGCCAGGCCGGCAACGGCATTCCGGCCGGCAGCTTGCCGAGGAAGCCCTTGGCCTCGTCGACGAACATCGAGCTTGGATCGGAGACGCCACGCCCGAGCACGATGCGCATGGTGCGGGCGACGTCGCGCTCGAGCTCTGCCTCGGCGATGCCCGGTGTTTGGAAATACTGCCAATAGAAATTGGTCATGCCGCTGTCGCGCAGGGTCCCGAGCGGACGACCACGGCCGCGGAACGGTGGCGGCACGCTGAGGCCCGCGACCGCGGTGAAGATGTCGGGCCGGAACAGCGCCGCGTGCCAGGCGACCGGGGCGCCCCAATCGTGGCCGACCACCATCGCCCTGGTCTCGCCGAGCGCGGCAACCAGCGCCACCATGTCTCCGACCGTATCGAAGATCGTGTAGGCGCCGACCTCGGCCGGCGCGCCGGTGCGGCCGAAGCCGCGCATGTCAGGCGCAACGACCCGAAAGCCTGCCGCGGCCAGCGCCGCGATCTGGTGCCGCCATGAATAGGACAGTTCCGGCCAGCCGTGACAGAGCACGACCAGCGGGCCTTGCCCGGCCTCGCGCACGAACATGTCGATGCCGTTGGCGGAGATGGTGCGGGAGGATGACATTCGCGTTTCCGCCTTGTTTGCCGGTTCTGCTGACGTTAGCTGGTTCCAAGGATACGGATGTTCAACGCAACCGGCAATCCGGCCGGCCGTGCACAAGCGCAGAAACCTCAGTTGTTTGCGATACTTCCAGCTGTTAGAACGCAGTCTTTCAGGACATCGCCGATGGCAGCCCAGACCGCAGTTCCCCGCACGTTGTCAGCTCGCGCCGGGCGTTGCTGGCGCGGCCTGGTCGCGGCCGCGGTCGCGCTGGCGATCGGTTGCGGCGGAATGGTCTATGCCGCCAACCAGAGCGTCCAGGGCGCCAAGAAACCGGAAGAGGCCGGCTTCGATGGCGATGCCCCGACTGCGATCTTGATCGAAGCCTCCAGCGGCAGCGTGCTATTCGAGAAGAACGCCGACGAGCTGCGCGCACCCTCGAGCATGATGAAGCTGATGACCGCGGAGGTCGTCTTCAATGCGATCAAGAAAGGCGACATCAAGCCGACGGACGAGTACCGGATCAGCGAGAATGCCTGGCGCCGGGGCGGCGCGCCCTCGGGCGGCTCGACCATGTTCGCGGCCATCAACAGCAAGGTTTCGGTCGACGATCTCCTGCACGGCGCGATCATCCAGAGCGGCAATGACGCCTGCATCGCGCTTGCCGAGGCCATGGCGGGCAATGAGCGGATCTTCGCGGCCGACTTCATGACCAAGCGCGCCCGCGAACTCGGCCTCACCAGATCGACCTTCGGCAATTCCACCGGCTTGCCCGACCCCGGCAACAAGATGACGGTGCGCGAGCTCGGCATGCTCGCCCGGCACATCATCCTGACCTACCCGGACAGGTACAAACTGTTCGGCGAGAAGGAGTTCACCTGGAACAAGATCCGCCAGCCCAACCGCAATCCGCTGCTCAATTCGATGGAAGGCGCCGACGGTCTCAAGACCGGCTACACCAAGGAAGGCGGCTATGGCATGGTGGGTTCGGCCGTGCAGAACGGCACGCGGCTGATCGTCGTCGTCAACGGACTCGAAGACCCCGAGGATCGCGCCACGGAAGCCAAGAAGATGCTGGAATGGGGCTTCCGCAATTTCGAGACCCGCACCCTGATCCCGGCCGAGCAGACGGTCGGTTACGCCAAGGTGTTCGGCGGCGAGAGCCGCTCGGTCAAGCTCGTCAGCCCCGATCCGATCAAAGTGATGGTGTCGAAGAACGGCAACGACAAGCTGCTGGCACGCGTCATCTATAGCGGCCCGGTCAAGGCGCCGATCACCGCCGGCCAGAAGATCGGGGTGGTGCGGGTGTGGCGCGGCGCCAATGTCGCGATGGAGACTCCGGTCTTCGCAGCGGACGCCGTCGGCACCGGATCGACGATGCGTCGCGCGCTCGATGGCGCCCAGGAGCTGGTCATCGGCATGTTCCGCGCAGGGGTCGAGAAGCTCTGACATGGCGGAAGCAGCAGTCCAACGGCCGAGCTTGCGCGGTCGCTTCATCACCTTTGAGGGCGGCGAGGGGGCGGGCAAATCGACCCAGATCCGCAAGCTTGCCGAACGGCTCGATAGCGCCAAGCTGCGCGCGATCGTGACCCGTGAGCCGGGCGGCTCGCCAGGCGCCGAGATCATGCGTCACCTGGTGCTGTCCGGCATGGGCAAGCTGCTCGGCCCCGAGGCGGAGACGCTGCTGTTTGCCGCCGCGCGCGATGACCATGTCCGCACCGTGATCCTGCCTGCGCTCAACCAGGGCACCTGGGTGCTCTGCGACCGCTTCGCCGACTCGACGCGGGCCTATCAGGGCAAGCTCGGGCAGGTGTCGCCCGAACTCGTCAACGCCTTGCAGCGCGTGACCATCGGCGATCTCAAGCCCGACCTGACTTTCATCCTCGATGTGCCCGTCGAGGTCGGATTGCAACGCGCCGCCGCGCGACGCGGCAACGCCACCGCCGATCGGTTCGAGGCCGAAGGCATCAAGTTCCATCAGGACTTGCGTGATGCGTACCGCCGGATCGCGGCCGAAGATCCGGAGCGCTGCGTCCTGATCGACGCTACGGCCGATCCGGACACGGTCGCGGCCAGGATATGGGCCGCGCTGCGCGAACATCTGCGCGCAACGCTTGCGGCGGACAGCATCGCATGAGCGCGCGCAAGGTCGAACGGGAGAGCGCCGCCCGCCATCCGCGCGAAACGCCGGATTTGTTCGGGCATCGCGAGACGGAGACCGCCTTGCTCGATGCCTATCGCAGCGGGCGCATTCCACATGCCTGGCTGATCGGCGGGCCGCAAGGGATCGGCAAGGCAACGCTGGCCTACCGCATGGCGCGCTTCGTGCTGGCGTTTCGCAATCCGAAATCGTCCCAGGTTCAGCAGGCGCCGACGCTACGGGTCGATCCGGCCGACCCCGTAGCGCGGCAGGTCGCGGCAGGCGCTCATGGCGGGCTCCTTGTGCTCGAGCGCGGCCTTAATGATCGCGGCGTGATGCGCACCGTGATCACCGTGGACGAGACGCGCGAGACGATCGCGTTCTTCGGCTCGACCGCGGCAGCCGAAGGCTGGCGCGTCTGCATCGTCGACACCGTCGACGAGCTCAATCCAAACGCGGCCAATGCGCTTCTGAAGATCCTCGAGGAGCCACCCCAGCAATCGCTGTTCCTTCTGGTGAGCCACGCACCGTCACGGGTGCTGCCGACCATTCTGTCCCGCTGCCGCAAATTGCTGCTGCGGCCGCTCGAGACGGACGATGTGGTGCGCGCGGCCGCGGCCGCAACCGATATCGAGGCCGACGATCCGGCGCTGGCGGAAGCCGCCGCGGCTTCCGAAGGCAGCATCGGGCGGGCGCTGTCGCTGCTCGGCGGCGATGCGCTCAAGCTGCAGCAACGCACGGCCGCGCTGCTCGCGACGCTTCCGAGCGTCGATCCGCGTGAGCTGCATGCGCTGGGCGAAGCGCTCGGCACCAGCGACCGCGTCGCGCTCGCCGCCTTCATCGACGGCATCGACCGCTGGATCGCGGAGCGGCTGCATGCGGATGAGGCCAATGCCAACCAGAACCTGCCGCGCCTTGCGCGCCTAGCTGAGGTATGGGAAAAGATCGTCCGCGCCGCGCGCGACACCGAAACCTACAATCTGGAGCGCAAGCCCTTGGTCTTCTCGGTGTTTTCGATGCTCGCGGATGCGACCCGATAGACACCGCGTCTGACAACACATCCGTCTGACAACACTCCCGACAATCTCGTTTCGATCTGCAAAGGATTCCGTGGTGGCGACCGCTAAGAAGACATCGTCGAAAAAAGCCAAGAAGACGAAGAAGGCATCGCCCGCTCGCGCGACCAGCAAAGCCACGGCGAAGTCGCGGGCGGCCAAGAAGGCCGGGCGCGTCACCCGGAAGGCGAAGAAGGCCGCCAAGTCCACGTCCAAGTCCAAGACCGGAGCCAAGCGCGCCAGGAAATCGGCGGCGAAGAAAGCCGCCAACAAAGCCGTCAAGAAGGCTGCGAAGAAGACGGCCAAGAAAACGGCCAAGAAAACTGCTGCGAAGGCCACCAAGGCGCCGCCGAAGCAGGCGGCCGCAGCAGCCGTCGCGCCGGCGGCAAAGAAGCCCGCTGCTTCGAAGCCTCCGGCTGCCGAGAAGGCGCCGAGACCGGCAAAGGTTCGCGCGCCGAAGCAGCCCAAACCCGCAGTGGTGGCTCCTGCGGCCGCTTCCGTCCCGATGCCCGCCGCGGACCGCGACAACGTCTTCTACATCACGACCGCGATCGCCTATCCCAATGGCAGCCCGCATATCGGTCACGCCTATGAGGCGATCGCGACCGACGCGCTGGCGCGCTTTGCGCGACTCGATGGCAAGGATGTGTTCTTCCTGACCGGCACCGACGAGCACGGTCAGAAGATGATCCAGACGGCGCAGAACGAAGGCATGACGCCGTTCGATCTCGCAACCCGCAACGCGGCGCGCTTCAAGGAAATGGACGAGCGTCTGAACGTGTCGTTCGACCGCTTCATCCGCACCACGGAGCCTGCGCATCACGAGTCGGTGCAGGCGATCTGGCGCGGTATGCAGGACAACGGCGACATCTATGCCGACACCTATTCGGGCTGGTACTCGGTCCGTGACGAGGCCTATTACGCCGAGGACGAGACCGTCGTCGGCGAGGACAATGTCCGCCGCGGCCCGCAGGGTACGCCGGTCGAATGGGTCGAGGAGAAGAGCTATTTCTTCCGCCTGTCGGCGTACCAGGACAAGCTGCTGCACCTTTATGAGAGCCAGCCCGATTTCATCGGTCCGGATTCGCGCCGCAACGAGGTGATGAGTTTCGTGCGCGGCGGGCTCAAGGACCTCTCGATCTCGCGCACCACCTTCGATTGGGGCGTGAAGGTGCCTGGCGACGAAGGACACGTGATGTATGTCTGGGTCGACGCGCTGACCAATTACATCACCGGCGTCGGCTTCCCCGATGAGAGCGACAAGAACTGGCGCTACTGGCCAGCCGATGTGCACGTCATCGGCAAGGACATCATCCGCTTCCATGCGGTGTATTGGCCGGCCTTCCTCCTGTCGGCCGGAATCCGGCTGCCGAGGCGGGTCTATGCTCACGGCTTCCTGTTCAGCAGGGGCGAGAAGATGTCGAAGTCGGTCGGCAACGTCGTCGATCCCTTCAATCTCGCCGACCAGTACGGCGTCGACCAGATGCGCTATTTCTTCCTGCGCGAGGTGCCGTTCGGCCAGGACGGCAACTACAATCACGAGGCCATCGTTGCGCGCATCAATGCCGATCTCGCCAACGACCTCGGCAACCTCGCGCAGCGCTCGCTCTCGATGATCGCCAAGCAGTTCGGCGGCGTGCTGCCCGAGCCCGGGGATTTCAGCGACAACGACAAGGCGATTCTGGCAATGGCCGACGGCATGATCACTGCTTCGCGCGAGGCCATGGCGACGCAGCAGATCCATCAATGGCTCAACGCCGTCTGGGCCGTGGTCGCGGAGGCCAACCGCTATTTCGCCGGCGAGGCGCCGTGGGCGCTCGCGAAGACCGATCCTGCCAGGCAGAAGACGGTGCTCTACGTCACCGCCGAAGTCGTCCGCCAGGTCGCGATCATGGCGCAGGCCGTGATGCCGGAGTCCTGCGCCAAGATGCTCGACAGCCTCGGTATCGCTGCTGACGCCCGCAGCTTTGCCGCGGTCGCCGAGCGGATCAGGCCGGGCACGGTTCTGCCGGCGCCTGTCGGCGTATTCCCGCGCTATGTGGAACCGAAGACCGAGTGAGCGGTTCGAAATTCATGCTGGTCGACAGCCACTGCCACCTGGATTTTCCGGACTTTGCGGAAGACCTCGACGGGATCGTGTCGCGGGCGCGAGCGGCCGGCATCACGCGCATGGTCACGATCTCGACGCGGGTGCGGCGGCTCGGCGGGCTGCTCGCGATCACGGAGCGCTTTCCCGACGTCTATTGCTCGGTCGGCACCCATCCGCACAACGCGGACGAGGAGGACGGCATCGCGGCCAGCGAACTGATCGAGTTGACCAGGCATCCGAAGGTTGTGGCGCTCGGCGAGGCGGGGCTCGACTATTTCTACGAGCACGGTTCGCGCGAGGCCCAGGAGCGCGGCTTTCGCGCGCACATCGCGGCGGCGCGCGAAACCGGCCTGCCGCTGGTCATCCATACCAGGGAGGCCGACGAGGATTGCGGCCGCATCCTGGAGGCTGAAGTCGCGAAGGGCTCGTTCAAAGCTGTCCTGCACTGCTACACCGGCGGCCGCGAGCTTGCGATGAAGGCGATCGCGCTAGGGCTGTCGATCTCGTTCACGGGCATCCTGACCTTCAAGAAGTCGGACGCGCTGCGCGCGCTGGCAGCCGAGCTGCCGGCCGACCGCATCATGGTCGAGACCGACTCGCCCTATCTTGCGCCCGGCAAGTTTCGAGGCAAGCGCAATGAGCCGGCCTATGTCGTCGAGGTGGCAAAAGTGCTCGCCGAGACACGCGGCGTGTCGTTTGACGAGATCTCGCGCCAGACCACCGAAAACTTCTTCCGCCTGTTCTCGAAGGTGCCGGCGCCGAAGGTTGCTGCATGACGTTGACGCTGACGATCCTGGGCTGCGGCTCCTCCGCCGGCGTGCCGCGCCCGGCGCTCGGCTGGGGCGCCTGTGATCCCAACAATCCCAAGAACCGCCGTCGCCGCTGCTCGCTCATGGCCGAGCGCACCATGGAGCACGGCACGACACGCATCGTGATCGACACCTCGCCGGATCTGCGCGAGCAGTTGCTCTCGACCAATGTCGACCACATCGACGCAGTGTTCCTGACGCACGAGCACGCCGACCAGACCCACGGCATGGACGATCTACGCTCGGTCGTCATGCACATGCGCCGTCGTATCCCGACCTACTTCAACCAGTCGACCGCCAAGGACATCCTGTCGCGATTCTCCTATTGCTTCATCTCGCCGGAGGGCAGCGACTACCCGCCGATCCTGACTCGGCATTCGATCGAGGCGGGCGAGAGCCAGACCATCCTGGGGAAGGGCGGTCCGCTGAAGCTCGAGGCCTTCCTGGTTCATCATGGCAAGATCCCGGCGCTCGGCTACCGCATTGGCGGCGCCGCCTACACGCCCGATCTGCACGACATCCCCCAGGAGAGCTGGCCGACGCTCGAAGGTCTCGATCTCTGGATTGTCGACGGACTTCGCTATGCGCAGCATCCCAGCCATTTCAGCGTTGCGGACGCGCTGTCGTGGATCGAGCGCTTCAAGCCGAAGCGCGCGATCATCACCAACATGCATTCCGACCTCGACTACGAGGTGCTGCGGCAGAGCCTGCCGGCCGACGTCATCCCGGCCCATGACGGCATGCGGCTGACGCTCGACCGGGCAGGCTGAAGGCTCAGGCCGAGATCGCCTTCGCCGATCCGACCTCGTTGCGCAGCAGGAATTTCTGGATCTTGCCTGTGGACGTCTTCGGGATCGGTCCGAACACGACGGCCTTCGGCGTCTTGAACCCCGACATGTGCTCGCGGCAATAGGCGATGATCTCGGCCTCGGTCGCCTTGGCGCCGTCCTTCAGCTCGACGAAGGCGCAGGGCACTTCACCCCATTTCGGATCGGGCTTGGCGACTACGGCCGCGAACAGCACGGCCGGGTGCTTGTAGAGGATGTCCTCGACTTCGACGGAGGAGATGTTCTCGCCGCCGGAAATGATGATGTCCTTGGAGCGGTCCTTGATGATGACGTAGCCGTGCTCGTCGAGCACGCCGAGGTCGCCGGTGTGAAACCAGCCGCCTTCGAACGCTTCCCTGGTTGCCTTCTCGTTCTTGAGATAGCCCTTCATCACGATGTTGCCGCGGAACATGACCTCGCCGATGGTCTCGCCGTCGCGCGGCACCTCGCGCATGGTCTCGGGATCGAGCACCGTGACGCCTTCCTGCAGCGGGTAGGGCACGCCCTGCCGGCGCTTCATGCGCGCGCGCTCAGCAGCGGGCAGTTCGTCCCAGCCGGGCTGTTCGGCGCAGACGGAGGCGGGGCCGTAGACCTCGGTCAGGCCGTACACGTGTGTCAGCTTGATGCCGATGCGTTCGGCGCCTTCCAGCACCGCGACCGGCGGCGCAGCGCCGGCGATCAGGCCGACGACGCGGCGGGCCGCATTGCCTTTGGGCGCATCGGGTGCGTTGATCAGCGTGTTGTAGACGATCGGCGCGCCGCACATGTGGGTGACGCCGTGCTCCCTGATCAGCTCGAAGATCCTGGTCGGCTCGACCTTGCGCAGGCAGACATTGATGCCGGCGGCGGCCGCAATTGCCCACGGGAAGCACCAGCCGTTGCAGTGGAACATCGGCAGCGTCCAGAGATAGACCGGATGCTGGCCGAGATTGCCGGCGAGGATGTTGCTGACCGCGTTCAGATACGCGCCGCGATGATGGGTGACGACGCCCTTGGGATTGCCTGTCGTGCCCGAGGTGTAGCTCAGCGCGATGGCATCCCATTCGTCGGCCGGCGGCCGTTCCACGAAGCCGGGATCGCCCGCCGTGACCGCCGCCTCATACTCGATCTCGCCGATCCGCTTGCCGCCGCCGAAGGCCGCGTCATCGACGTCGATCACGAATGGCTTTGCGCTCTTCATCAGGGTCAAGGCTTCCGCGATCACGCCGGAAAATTCGGGATCGACCAGGATCATCCTGGCGCCGCCATGGTCGAGCTGGAACGCGATCGAGGGCGCATCGAGGCGGATGTTGAGCGCGTTGAGCACGGCGCCGGTCATGGGCACGGCGAAATGCGCCTCGTTCATCGCCGGAATGTTCGGCAGCATCGCCGCAACGGTGTCGCCGACGCCGATGCCATGACCCGCGAGATAGGACGCGAAGCGCCTGCAGCGCTCGTAGGTCTCTTTCCAGGTGAAACTGCGGCCTTCATAGACCGCGCTGAGATGGTCGGGATAGACGGCGGCCGAGCGCGCCAGGAAGCTCAGCGGCGAGAGCGGCACGTAGTTGGCCGGCGTCTTGTCCAACCCGATCGAGTACTGGTTCTGAGCTGCACTCATGGCTCTATCCCATCCGCAAGGTGCTTTACAGGAAGCCGATCGATATCCAGGGGAAGATGGCGACGATGATCAGGCCGATCAACAGCGCCAGCATGTAACCCCAGATCGGCCGGATACCCTCGGCCGGATCGACGCGCCCGATGGCGCAGGCGGCATAATAGCCGACTCCGAACGGCGGCGCGAACAGGCCGATGCCCATCGCCAGGATGATGATCATGGCGTAGTGCACCTCGTGGACGCCGACCTGGTGCGCAATCGGAAACAGCAGCGGCCCGAACAGCACGATGGCCGGAATGCCCTCCAGCACGCTGCCGAGGATGGTGAAGGCGAGGATCGAGACGGCAATGAAGGTCGCCGCTCCGCCGGGCAATCCCGTCATGGCCGCAGCCAGCGAGCGCGAGAAGCCTGATTGGGTCAGGCCCCAGGCCATGCCGGTCGCCGTGCCGATGATCAAGAGGATCGCGCCCGACAGGCACGCCGTGTCGATCAGCATCGGCAGCAGTCGCCGCCAGTTGAACTTGCGGTAGATCAGGAGGCCGATGACGAAGGCGCCATAGACGATACCGATGGTGGAGACCTCGGTCGCGGTGGCGATGCCCTCGACGACGGCGTAGCGGATCACGAAGGGCAGCGCGAGCGCGGGCAGGGCGAACACGAACGCCTTGCCAATCTCGCTGCCGGTGGCGCGCTGGACGTGGCTGCGGTCTTCGCCGCGGTAGCGCCACCACACCAGCATGCACAGCGTGATCGCGAGCACCACGCCCGGCAGCAGGCCGCCGGTGAACAGCGCTGAGATCGAGACGCCGGTCACCGAGCCGATCGTGATCAGGACGAGGCTCGGCGGAATCGTCTCGGTCTGGGCGCCCGTCGCCGCAAGAAGCGCGACGAGGTCGCCAGGCTTGGCACCGCGCTCTTTCATCTCGGGAAACAGCACGGGCGCGACGGCGGCCATGTCGGCGGCCTTGGCCCCGGAAATGCCGGAGACCAGGTACATCGCGCCGACCAGCACGTAATGCAGACCGCCCCTGATATGGCCGAGCAGGCTCGCCAGGAACGCCACCATGGCCCGCGCCATGCCGGTCATCTCGATCAGGAGGCCGAGGAACACGAACAGCGGCACCGAGAGCAGGATGAGGTGGCTCATGCCCTCGTCCATGCGCCCGACCAGCACCATGACCGGCGTGCGCGTGGCGAGCGCGAGATAGCCAAAGATCGCCATGCCGAAGGCAAAGCCGATCGGCACGCCGGCAAAGACGCAGAAGCCGGCAACGCCGACGAAGAAGATGACGAGGTTGAGATTGCCGAGCTGCCGCAGGAGCGGCTCCGCCAGCCAGAACGCGCCGATCAGCGCAGCCACGGTCAGCGCGGCCAGCAGGAAGGTCTTGACATCGCCGACCCGGGCCAGCCGCAGCAGCGCGAACAGCGCCATCAGGCAGGTGCCGACCGGCAGCGCCGCCGCGCGCCAGGTGTTGGATATCTGCAGCGCCGGCGTCGTGATGAAGCTTTCCTCATAGGCGTATTCATAGGCCGGCCGCACGATCAGGATCAGGAACGCCAGCGCGGCGCAGGTCGCGACGACGTCGAGATAGGCCCACAGCCGCGGTCCCGCGCTTGCGACCACCGCGGTCATGCGCATGTGCTCGGAGCGGCGGAAGGCGACCGCCGCGCCGAGCATGGCCAGCCACAGGAACAGGATCGAAGCGAGCTCGTCGGACCAGATCAGTGGCCGGTGCAGGCCGTAGCGCGCGACCACCCCGGCGAACAGGATCACGATTTCGGCGACGACGAGAATCGCCGCCGGGACTTCGACCAGCATCCCGAGCGCCGCGTCGATGGAGCCGAGAATGGAGCGGCGGCGAGGGGGCTGCGACGCCGCCTCGCCGGCCACGGCCGGCGTCATCTCGACATGAGCCATAGCAAATCTCCCGCTGGCAAGCGCCTCCTGCTTTGATCGATCAGGACAGTTTGCCGACGGACTTCTCGAGCAGATCCCAGGCCTTCTCGCCGTACTTGCCCTTCCACTCGGCGTAGAAACCGGCGGCGCGGAGCTTGTCGCGGAACGGCCCGACCTCGGGCTGGTTGAAGACGAGCCCCTTGCCCGTGAGCTCCTGCTTTACGGTGGCGTTCAGCTTCTCGGTATCCTCACGCTCCTTGACGGCCGCCGCGTTGACGTTCTTGGCGACGATGGTCTTGATATCGTCCGGCAGCGCCGCCCAGGCCCTGCGGTTGGCCAGGAACCAGAATCCGTCCCACATGTGGTTGGTCAAAGAGCAGTATTTCTGCACCTCGTAGAGTTTTGCCGTCGAGATGATCGCGAGCGGGTTCTCCTGGCCCTCGACGATCTTGGTCTGGAGCGCCGAATAGACCTCGCTGAAATTGATCGAGGCGGGCGCCGCATCGAACGCCTTGAACATCGAGGTCCACAGCGGCGACACCGGCACGCGGATCTTGAAGCCCTTGAGGTCGTCCGGACCGGTGATCGGCTTGGTCGACGACGTGGTCTGGCGGAAGCCGTTGTCCCAGATCCTGTCCATGACCTCGAGGCCGGCCTTCTTGATCTCGCCGCGGACATGGGCGCCGAGATCGCCGTCCATGGCCTTCCAGACCGTGTCGTAGTCCGGGAACGCGAAGCCGATGCCGTTGATGGACGCCGCCGGCACCAGGGTCGACAGGATCAGTCCCGACAGCGTGAAGAACTCGACGCCGCCGGAGCGGATCTGGCTCAGCATGTCGGTGTCGGACCCGAGCTGGTTGTTCGGGAAGATCTGCAGGTCGAACTTGCCGCCGGTCTCGCTCTTGATCGCCGCGGCCATCTCCCGGGCACGCGCCACGAACGGATGCGACTCCGGCAGATTGTTGGCGAACTTGTAAGAGAACTCGGCCGACTGGGCGCGCGCGACATAGGGCGCGCCAATCCCGCCGAGGACGGCGGAAGCGGCGGAAACCTTCAGCAGCGTGCGTCGTGAAAAGCTCATTGGTTGCTCCCTCAAGAGGCTTGTTGTTGTTCTGAGATGCCATCCTATACGGACCTGATGCCGCGGGGTCACCAGCGATCTCTGCACAGCTGGGGCTTATTGCAGCGTCCGTACGCGGCGGCAATATCGGCTTTCAGATGAGATGGGCGCGCGTGGATCGCTGCGGCGTCAGCACGAGCCCGACGAACGGCTTGGACACATCAGCACACATGCCAACTTGCGGATTGGTGCGAAGATTTCCCACTAAATATCTGATCCAATTGTAGATATGGATATTCCATAATATACCTTATGCGAATTACGGATATGGGCCTGGCCACGATCGCCGGCAGCTTTTCCGTTGCTCCGCTAACCTTCGCCGCAAGGCCGAGAATCAGGAACCTTGGTACCGTCTGGCAGATTGACGGCCCAGTCCTGCCTTCCAGCGGCTGGGCGATGCGCCGTATCCGCCAGGCACGCCTGCCTCGACTTGTGCGGTCCGGTCATCCCGATCGTCTCGCATGGTCAATCGCTGGCAGGACCAGAACGGCTGCCCCGCAGCTACCCATCCGCCGGCGTCAGCTCAGCCCCAGGAAGCAGGTATTGCCACCCCTGCTCCGATCGCCCTGATACCAGTACCTCGCTTCGGCGCGTTGTCGCTTCAGTCGTCGAGGGCCCACATCCGGAGGATGTCGGCCGTGGACGCCACCTCGATCTGGATGCTGAAGCGTTCGGCATAGAGCTGCAGCAGCGCGTCATGGCTTTGATCGGAAGAGCTGCATAGCGCGTCCTCGGCCACGATCACCCGATAGCCGATATCGATCGCGGCCAGTACGCTGGCGAGCACGCACACGTCGGTCTCGCCGCCCGACACGATCACCGTATCGATCCCGTGCTCATCCAGATGAGCCTGCAGGCGCCCATTGCCGAACGCGTTATAGATCGGCCGGTCGACGACGGCAGCCGGCGGCACACAGGCAGCGAGCGCCGGCACGAGCTCGATCAACTCCGGATCGAGCCGCTCGCGGGTCACGCATTCCCATTTCTCGTAATAGGCCCGCCAAATCCCTCGCGCGTCGTGCTTCGAGCGCGGCGGAATAAAGCGGGTGAATACGGTGCATTCAGGCGCATGCTGCGCCAGCTTGATGATGCGCGGCAGCACGCGGTCCATCCAGGGCGTCGCCCAGGGCGCCCCGGGCTCGAACAGCCGCTGCATGTCGATGCACAGGTGCGCCGCGCGCGGACCCGGCGGAGTGAGAAGCTGTCCCATCGCTCACTCCTGCGCGCGCCGGCCGGATGCCGTCACACGCAGGATCAGCCGCTCAGGCCGCGAAAGGCCCCGCCGAAGCGGGGCCCGGAATGTGGTGCCGTTCACCATTTCTGGCGGCCGTACCAGTCGTTCACTTCCTTGGCGGCTTGATCCTTGGCATAGCCGTAGCGCTGTTGCAGACGGCCCTCGAGCTGGTCCTGCTTGCCGTCGATCACATCGAGATCGTCATCGGTGAGCTTGCCCCACTGCTCCTTGACCTTACCCTTGACCTGCTTCCAATTGCCTTCAACACGATTCCAATCCATCGCGGTTCTCCCTTGAACGATGAGACCGACCAACGGGCCGGTCGAGGCTTCGTTCCGAAGCCGCGTTGCGGCAAGACTTCGCAATCAAGACTTCGCAATCCAGACTTCGCAATCCGACCAAGCTCCATCGTGACGCGCTTGAATGCGCGACAGCCGAGAATGCGCTTTGCCGCGCATCGATCGAGGATAGGAACTTGCTTTCCGCACTCGTGTTGGCACTCCGGACTATTCACCCAACTCACGGAGCGACCAATGCCGGACAAGGATCTCAGCGCCCTCTTCCTCGATACCCTCAAGGACATTTATTACGCGGAAAAGCAGATCCTGAAGGCGTTGCCGCGGATGGCCAAGGCCGCCGAGTCCGACGATCTGCGTGCGGCGTTCGAGAAGCATCATGACGAGACCGAAGGACAGATCGAGCGGCTCGAGCAGATCTTCGACCTGATGGGCAAGCCGGCGCGCGGCAAGAAGTGCGACGCCATCGAGGGGATCATCGACGAGGGCAAGGAGATCATGGAGGAGTATGCCGACACGCCGGCGCTCGACGCGGGCCTGCTCTCGGCAGCCCAGGCCGTCGAGCATTACGAGATCGCTCGCTACGGCACCCTGAAAGCCTGGGCCAACCGGCTCAGCATGAAGGATGCGGTTAAGCTCATCGACCAGACCCTGGCCGAGGAAAAGAAGACGGATGAAGCGCTCACCAAGCTCGCCGTCAGCAGCATCAACGCCGAAGCGGCCTGACGAGACGGGCGATGAAGCGACGTCCGCTTAGTACACACGCTCGCATTTGCTGGTAGATTATACGCCGATTCAGCATCCGGGAGCCCAATGGCCCGACGCACCGGCAGCGCCGATCTTCCGCTCCATGGTGGCCGCGTGCCGCCATGGCTGGCGACACGCATGGCGATGCTGGGCGGCATCGTCACCCAGGCGATCGTGCATCATTACGGCCGCGATGCGTTCCTCCAACGGCTGTCGCATCCGTTCTGGTTCCAGTCGTTCGGCGCCGTGATGGGGATGGACTGGCACTCTTCCGGCATCACCACCTCCGTGATCGGCGCGCTGAAGCGCGGTCTGGCGCCGCTGCAAGGCGAGCTCGGAATCCACGTCTGCGGCGGGCGCGGCAAGCATTCGCGCCGCACGCCCGATGAACTGTCCGCCCTCGGCGACCGCGTCGGATTCGACGGCGCCAGACTGACCCGCGCCAGCCGTCTGGTGGCCAAGGTCGACAGCGCCGCGGTCCAGGACGGTTTCGACCTTTACCTGCACGGCTTCTTCGTGACAGCCGACGGCAAATGGACGGTGGTGCAGCAGGGTATGAACGGCGACAAGCGGCAGGCGCGACGCTATCACTGGCATTCCGAGGCGCTGAAGAGCTTTGTCGATGCGCCACACAGCGCAATCGACGGGCCGCAGCAGGGGGAGATCGTCAATCTCACCGATCATCGCGCCGAAAGCTCGCGCCAGGCGCAGCTCGATCTGCTCGCTGCGCTTGGGCCGGACGGCATCACGCGCGAATATGCCGAGCTGACGCAGAGCGTGACCGCGCAACCGGATCTCCTGCACCTGATCATGCCCGCGCATCACGACGTGCGCTCGAGCGACGTGTTCGTCCGCCGCCTGCACGGCACCTTGGCCGCGGCTGCCGATCGCGGGCCGCTGGATTTTCCCGGAACTGCTGCTGACGCCGGGCGTCGGCGCGCGCACCGTGCGGTCGCTCGCGATGGTCGCGGAGGTCGTGCACGGCGCACCCTATCGCTTCAGGGATCCCGCGCGTTTCTCGCTCGCCCATGGCGGCAAGGACCGACATCCCTACCCCGTTCCGATCAAGGTCTATGACGAGACCATCCGGGTGCTGAAGTCGGCCGTGCAGCAGGCAAAGCTCGGCCGCGATGAGGAGATGCAGGCCTTGAAGCGGCTCGATGATCAGGCCCGCAGGTTGGAACGAACCGCCACCGGCCCCTCCTTCGAGGCGTTTGTCGCGAACGAGCGCGCCCATTCGCCCGCACTCGACGGCCGCTCGGTGTTCGGCTGGGAAGCCGACCTTGCCGAGCGCAACGGGATCACCAAGCCCTAGTAGGACCGCGGCCGGCCGGCGCCGACATGTCGTTCCCGGAGGACGCCTGCGACCTGGCCGCGGCGACAATGTTAGGAACGCCGTTCCGGGCGGCATCGTTAGGCCGTTGACGCAACCAGCCAAATGGAGAGGCTACCATGAAGGTTTGCGACGCGATGACACCTGACGTCCAGCTATGCACCCCCGACGATACGCTCCGCGATGCCGCAGAGGCGATGGCAGCGCTCGGTGTCGGCCTGCTGCCGGTTGCCGATAGCGAGCGCCTGGTCGGCATGATCACGGACCGCGACATCGCGCTTCGCGGCATCGGAATGGGTCGCGGCCCCGACTCGCGGGTCGGCGACGTCATGACGGCCGAGGTGAAGTATTGCTTCGAGGATCAGGAGCTCGAGGACATCGCGCAGAACATGGGTGCGATCCAGGTTCGGCGCTTGCCGGTGCTGAGCCGGGACAAGCGCCTGGTCGGAATCATCGCCCTCGGGGATATCGCCCTGATCCAGGCCAGCGATGGTACGGGCATGGCGCTCAGCCGGATCTCACGCCCGACCACCCAGCACGCGCAACTCTAGATCTACTGGCTCCGCTTCGCGGCCCAGGCTCGCAAAAGCCCAGCTCGCGAAGCGGAGCGTCAGGTGCGCCAATGGCCGACTATGTACCGTGGATCGTGATTGCCGCCGGGGTCATCGCCCTGATCGTCACGGCGCTGCTCTGGCGCGCCCACTACGTCAGCTCCGATTGACCGAACAAGGAGCCCGCGCCCTCAGGCCGCCATCGCGCGGCAGGATTGCGCGCATGAGCGGCACATCGCGACGCATTCGTCCATGCCGCCCGCAATCCTCGGCGCATTCGCCGCAAATCTCCGCGCATTCCCGGCAGGTGTGCTTGTGGTGCGGGGTGTTGATCAGCATGAAATGGGCCGCCGTCCGGCACATTTCCGCACAAGCCATCATCAATCGGAAATGCGCCGGCTCGACATGCTTGCCGCCGGTGACGAGACAATGGTTCATGGCCGTGCCGAGGCAGGTCCTATAGCAGGACAGACAGGTCTCGACGCATCGGTTCATTTCCTCAGAGAATGCCATGTCGATACCTCACGCCTGCGCCAGCAGCTGGCGCAGGTAGCAGAGTCCATCAAGGGTCAGCTTCGACTCGCGGACCTCGCCCTGCGCGATCTCGGCTTCGAGGAAGGTCTCAAGCTCGGGAAGCGCGCGGTCGAACCTGTCCGCGATGCCCATCAGCTCGCAGGTTTGCTTGATCCGCTCGATCGGTTTTTCCAGCACGTTGATCTCAACCATTTTTGCATAAGCCCGGGTCATGCCGTTGGTTCCTATGCTCATTGCCGGATGCGCTGCTGCGGGATCTGCGCCGGCTAGGACGCCCTGCCGACCGTGTCGGCCATGGTTGCGCCACGCGCTCCGAGCGGCTTGCGGTGGCCCTCGGTCGAATCGAGCATGGTCTGATGCTCGATCTCTGAATTCAGCTCTGCCCCGCACAGCACGATGATGGCGGACATCCACATCCACGTCATCAGACCGATGGCCGCCCCCAGCGAGCCATAGGTCGCGTTGTAATCGCCGAAGTTCGCCAGGTACCAGGAGAGCAGCACCGAACCGGCCAGCCACAGCACGGCCGCTGCAACGGCGCCGACGCTGAGCCACTGCCAGCGCGGCCTGGTTCGGCTCGGGCCGTAGCGGTACAGCACCGCGAGCGCGGTGAGGAGCAGGAGCACCAGGATCGGCCACCGTCCGAACCGGATGACGAGCTCCGCCGTCGTGCCCAATCCGACCTGCTGCAGCAGAAGCGGGACGACGACCACCGCTCCGACCATCAACATGATGGAAATCAGTCCGGCGATCGTGAACGAGAGGGACATCAAATTGAGTTTGACGAAGCTGCGCTTTTCCTTCTCGTCATAGACGACGTTGAGCGCATCGAAGATCGCCTTCATGCCGGCATTGGCGCTCCAGATCGCGATCAGTAGGCCGGCGGCAAAGGTCAGGCCGAGCGTCGAGGTCCCCTTCGCGAGCACGCGGGCGATCTGGTCCTGGACGATCGCAAACGAGCCTTCCGGCAGCATCAGCGCCAGGCTCTGCAGGTTCGATGAGATCGTGGACGGATCGGCGAACAGGCCATAGCTCGAGACCAGCGCGGTGATCGCCGGGAAGATCGCGAGCAGGCCGTAGAACACGACGCCGGCCGCGGTGGCCAGCAGGCGGTCCTCGTCGATCTGCTGATAGGTGCGCAGCAGAATGTCCTTCCAGCCGGCAGCCGGAATCTCGAGCGGCGTGTCAGCGAGCCGTCCACGATCCCGGGTTTCGGCCAGCGCGGGTTCGACGGCCTGCTCCCGAGCGGACCGCCGCTCCGATCGGGACAGCTGGCGAGAGATCGCCAGGGTCGCCAGAGCCGTTGCACCGGCGAGCATCAGGTCGTTCGTCCAATTGCGCGGCGCCATCGCTAGTCCTGGATCGCGTCGCGCTGACGCCGGGTGCGCGATGCAGCAAACCAGCCGACAAGCATGATTGCAGCCCCGGCGGCCAGCGCACGGGTGGTGGGATCTACGCTCGCCCCTGCTCCCGTCCGAGTGGTGGCGATCAGCCGCGCGGCGACGGGCACTGCGATCGCGCGCTTGAGCATGTCGGCCTGTCGGCCCGGGCGCGGCGCGGCCGGCGCAGGACGCGCGAGCAGCACGCGGCCCATGATCAACCCCACGATCCCGAGGAGGACAAAGACGCCCCCGATCGCGGCATATGCGATCCAGATGCCGTAGTGCACTTCAAGGGCGTGGAAAGCCGCGCCAACCCCGATCCCGATCGCGATCAGAAGCGAGACCGCACCTGCCAGCATGAAGCTGCATGCAAGTGCGTAGCCGGTCACCAGGCGCCCCAGCCATTGCCGCAAATCCGCAAGGTAGGAGCGGAAGATCAGGCTCAGCGAAGACGGCCAGGTGTTGACGCGCATGACGAGGTCCGTAGCAAGTTGGCACCCGACAACCCGGCAGGAAGATCGACGTTCCTCCCCCGGCAACGCGCGACAGTTCGCGCCCTGCGGGATAGCGCGGGCCGAGCGCTAACTGACCGGAGGGAGATTTGCGCGCGGCGGCATGGAGCTCGGGAATGGCTTCGCGACCAAGAGCGTCGCGCGTTCGTCGGTTTCGAGCGCGATCTTCTGGGCAAGCATCACGTCGCCCGCCGCCAGCGAGCCGACGGGCCGGAAGCACCAGCCCAGCACGATGCGGCCGCCGCCGTCCATCTCATAGACGTTGGTCGAGGTGCCGTAGCAAATCCGGTATCGCTTGCCGGACTCCGAGCCGATGACGTCGAAGCGCTTATACTTTTCGAACTGCGCCCGCTGCTCGGGTGACAGCCACGCGGACAGCAGCGCAAGTCCGCGCGCCTCGATTCGTTCATACGCCTTCCAGCGATCCCAGATCGCGGCCAGCGTCGCACCCAGCGTGCCGGCAGCGCGCCGGAGCACGGATCGCAGGGACATCTCGCGCAGACGGGCGAGCATGGCGTCAGCCGCCGACCAGCCTCGGATAGAACAGGGTTTCCTCGGCGGTCGGATCGAGCGCGCGGACCAACTTCGCCTCTCCGGTCGCTTGCCGGATTGCCGCGGTGTAGCCATCCGACGTGAGCTGGGTGAAGCGCGCATTCGCCCAGGCCAGCTGCTCACTGTTGTCGGGATCGAACTGCTGTCTCGTGTCGCCGGAGTGATCCATCACCAAGATCGTTGCCATCATCGTCTCCCTTGAAGGACATTCACAACTGCATCAGACAATCGGCACGGCCGTCGTCGGCCTGCCGCCCATCCACTCCGGCAGCGCGGCGCCGTCGCGGTGACGGCCGCCCGCGCCGGCCGCGGCCCACGCGGCGACCGCACCGAACAGCAGCGCCGCCGCAACCGAGAACGCCAGAATCACCGCGCTGCGCCGCGACCGCTGGATGGCGGTCCTGGCATCGCCCATCACGCTGTCGACGCGCTTCTCCGCGTCAGCCGCAGACAGACCAGTCGCGGCCGCGACCTGCTGGATCAGATAGCTGCGATCGTCGGCGCTGACGCCGCTGCGGCCGGAGCTCGTCAGCAGGATGCGGCCCGCCTCCGCCCGCTCATAGCCGATATCGATATTGGCCGGACGCCGCTGCGACCGGTACAGGCGGTCGAGCTCGGCGCTCAGCAACGGCTCCGCGGCCGTCGCAGATGGCCGGTTCTGGACCACCGGGCGCGCGGTCGACAGCCCAACCAGCGCGACGATTGTCGCACCGAGGATGACGGCGAGCGCCCAAGCGGTCAGGCCGTGAAGCCCGTCGCGGCTGTCGATCTCGTCGGATGGCGTCGCGCCGATCACGCGCTGCGCCCGACCGGCGATGTAGCCGCCGACGCCGAAGCTCACCAGCGCCTGCAGGATCAAATACAGCCCCGACAGCAACGCGAGCGCAGCCGATGCATCGCGCCATGACGGCGAGCTTGAACTGACACCCAATCCGACCGCCGCGCCGAAGCCGATCAGGATCACCGACAGCGCCGCCGCTGCCAACGCGCCGGCAATGACCGGGCTCCATTGCAGCCGAAGCCCGGTCCTGTTGGCGGCGGACACAGCAAGCCCTCGCTCGTTATCCATGACGCGCCTACCGCAGCCCGAAGAACGACAATATCGCCAAAATGACCACAATCAGTCCGACCAGATAAATCAACTGGTTCATGCAAACCTCCTCCGTCCATCTCGTCCTGACAATCTGGTGGAGAAGCCAAGGTTCCTACGGGGACGAACGGGCGCGATGCAGCAAGCCAATAACGCGATGCAGTAAGCCAATAAAAAGGGCCCCGCCGAAGCGAGGCCCTCATTGGTCGTCGCGATCTGCTTATCGCGACGCGCGACCAGCACCGTTAGTCGTCGTCCCAGTCATGACCACGGATCACGAAGCCGCGGTCGCGGTAGTAGTCGCGATGATGGTTGTACCAGCCGTGGTGCCAGCCCCGGTCATGCCGGTATACGTCGACGCGCGGGCCACCATAATATCGATCCCCGTAGTAGCCGTGGTCGCGGCCGACATAGATGCCCACACCCTGCGCGCTCGCAACGGTCGGTGCCGCTATCGAGAGTGCCGCAACCGCGGCAAGAGCGTAAGTAAGCTTCGTCATGGCATCCTCCTTTCTAGTACGCCGTGATAACAACCGTCGTCCGCGCATGTTGCAGGAACAGGATCGGAACTTTCCTGAACGTTCCTTCACCATCATGGCGGCTGGACGTGACCGGCGGACCAGATCGAGGAGCCATCGACGCGCTCCGCTCGACCGCTGTGGCTCCGCTCCCACCTGTTCGACACAAGTGACCCCAGCTCAGAGGTGAAGAGCTGGGGTCGTAGCGGGGTTCTCCTGGTTGCGCTGACGGCCGGTCGGCGCGTCAGCTCGCGAGAGCATGCGCGTCGCAGTCGGTTCCGGCACTAACGTCTGCAAATGTGCGACGCACAATCGTGCCGCTGCGATTGCCCGATCAGACTGCTTAGCGCCACATGCTCGGGGCGGTGCGCAACGCGGCCTGGCCTGCGATGCGCAGCTCATCGATTGACGAGCGTCCCTCGCGAATGGCCTGCAGCAATCCGGAAGCGACGTTGGTCCGCTTCGTCGTATCCGAGCGCGGCACGCCTCCGCAGACCTCGTCGAGCACCGCGCGAAGCACTGCCGCCGTCTCTCCATCGAGCATGATTGCCTCCCTGCCCTCGTGGATTGAACCGCATCGTAGCGCGAGACCGCGCGAGAGGAGTTCAAGTATGTTAACAGTCGTATCCAAATCTTGCGCGGCCGACCGTCGCGCTGTCTTCGTCGTGACAAATCACTGTCATGTTCAGATCGTCAGTGCGCTCTGCAAAATGACGCGCGCCCGCGTCAGTCCCGCTGCGACATTTCAAGGATCGCGTCGGCGAATGCCTGCGGCGCCTCATGCGCCCGCCGCACCCGCATCCGTCGCGATTTCAGGGGGAGCAGCATAGAGCCGGCTTGCCGCGTCTCAGCCGTGCCGCTTGGTGTGCAGATAGTCGGCCGAAAACAGCGCCGTGTCCTTGAGCAGCTTCAGGTCCTTGATCATCAGCGTACGGTCGCGCAGCACGATCAGCCCCGAGGCGCGCAGCTCCTGGAGCGTGCGGTTGAGATGGACCACCGACAGGCCGGTGGCGTCCGCCAGGTCCATCTGCGTCACCGGGAACAGGCAGGAATCGCCGTCGATCATTCCGATCGGCAGCAGGCGCTCGTAGAGTTCGCACAACAGATGCGCGACACGCTCCAGCGCCACTCGCCGCCCGATATTGACCGTCCATTCCCGCTGGATCGCGCTGCTTACCATGGTTTCGCACCACAGCGCCTCCTCCAGCGTACGGTCGCTCGCAAGCAGCTGCTCGAACGCCGGACGCTTGATGTCGGCATAGGTGACCGGGGTCAGTGCGCCGATCGAATGATCCATCACCGACAGCAGATAGACGCAAGCGTCGCAGCTCTCGCCGGGAAAGATGAAGTTGACGATCTGGCGCCGGCCGTCCTCGAGCGTCTTGTAGCGGCAGAGCCAGCCCGACAGCATGATCCTGACGCTGTCGACCGGATCGCCTTCGGTGGCGAGGTCTTCGCCCGGGCGGGCGCGATGTAGCCCCTCCTGGATCGCCTGCTGCAGCAACGCGATCCCGCGTTCGGACAATTGCCGCATGGCGTTGAGCCGCCGGATTACCGGCTGCGCCAGATTTCCCTCGAGGATCGGGGGATGCATCTAGCTCCCCATGCTCGGCGTATGGATGGCTTGCGGGCTCATTGGTATCGCAATCGTGCAGCGGAGTCCCGACGGATTGAACTCGAGCGTGGTCTTGCCCTTGAACTCGAACGCCAGCGTTCGCTCCAGGAGATCAGACCCAAATCCCCTGCGGCGCGGCGGCGTGACCGCGGGTCCGCTGCGTTCGTGCCAGTCGAACACCAGTTGTCGCGGCTCGGCCGCATCATCGATGCGCCACGAGACGTCGATGCGCCCGGCGGTCTGGCCCAGCGCGCCATATTTCAAGGCGTTGGTTGCGAGCTCGTGGATCGCCAGCGCGAAGGTCTCCGCGGCCTTGGGCTGCAGGCGGATCCTGGGACCTTTGACCTTCAGTTGCTCGTCTTCCTTCGCGTTGTACGCAAGCAATTCCTCGACCACGAGATATTCGAGGTCGACGCCGCCTTCGGGATCGCGGGTGACCAGCGCCTGGGTCCGGGCGAATGCGTTCAGCCGGCCGTCGAGATGCGAGGCATATTCCTCGACGCTCGCGCTGGTCTCGGCCGAGCGGCGCGCGATCGAGCGGACCACGCCGAGCGTGTTGCGGACGCGATGCTGCAGCTCGGCGAGCAGCAGCCGCTGCCGTTCCTCCGCCCGCGTGATCGCGGTGACGTCGATGAAGGTGATCACGACGCCGGCGATGAAATTGTCGATGCTGCGATACGGCAGGATGCGCACGATATAGCGCGTGCCGCTGTCGGGCGCGGTCACCTCGCGCTCGACGCTCGCAAGGGTACGCAGCACGCGGCGAACGTCGTCGTAGAGCTCCTCGATCGGAATGCGCGCCTTGATGTGGGAAATGGGGCGGCCCACATCGGTTTCCACCAGGTGCAGGATTTGCGTGATCGCCGGGGTGAACGTCATCACCCGCAGATCGTTGTCGAGGAACACGGTCGCGATCTGCGTGCTTTCGAGGAAATTCTTGAGGTCGCTGGTGGCGCGGGTCAACTCCTGGACGCGGTGCGCCAGCTCGCCGTTGACAGTGGTCAGCTCTTCGTTGACCGACTGCAACTCCTCGCGTGAGGTCTCGAGCTCCTCGTTGGCGGACTGAAGCTCTTCGTTGAGCGACTGGTATTCCTCGTTCGAGGATTTCAGCTCCTCATTCGTGCTTTCGAGCTCCTCGATGGTGGCCTGGAGACGCTCGCGCGTCGCGCGCAGCTCGCTCTCGAGCCGCTCGACATGCTCGGTCCTGACCAGAATGTTGGGATTGGTTTCGGCGTGCTCCGCCTGCCGGATCGGGCCATCCTTGAACAGGACGACGAAGTTGCGATGACCGGCAGGGCCGTCCTGGATCGGCTCGACCGTGATATCGACCAGCACGCGATGCCCGTTGACGCCGAGTTGCACCTGCTCGGCATGGGCGGCCTCATTGATTTCCGCGGCACGGCTGAGCGCCGTGCGCAGCTCCAGCCTGAGATCTCGATGCACGAGTTGCAGCAGATCGAGCGTCGCCGTGCCTGCGGTCGGCTCGATATAGCGGCCGGTGCGGCCGGAGAAATGCAGGATATGAAAGTGGTCGTCGGTGATCACATAGGCCGGCGCATAGCGCTCTGCGATGCGTTGGGCGCGCCGCTCGAGGCCGACATCGTGACCAACGGCGCGCACCGGCGGCACGTCGATCGCGGCCCGCCCGGTCGCCGTCGTGATCGGAAATTCGGGCGGCAGCCGCATTCCGGTGTCGAGTTTCCTGAAGATGCGTGCACGGCGGTCGATCGGCACGAACAGCTTCGGATGCCGCGTCACGTTCTCGGAATTGCCGAGAAACAAATAGCGGTCGGGCAACAACGCGAAGTGGAACAGCGGGATCACACGGTTCTGAAGCTCTGCGTTGAGGTAGATCAGCAGGTTGCGGCACGAGACGAGGTCGAGCCGGGAGAACGGCGCGTCCTTGATGACGTTGTGCTGGGAGAAGATGCACATCTCGCGCAGCTCCTTGACCACGCAATAGGTGTCACCCTCGCGCACGAACCAGCGCGCCAGACGCTCGCTGGTCATGTCGGCCTCGATGGAGGTGCGGTAGCGGCCGACCCGTGCGGCGGCCAGCGCGCGGCCATCGATGTCGGTGGCGAAGATCTGCACCTGCGGCGCCGAGTCGAGACCGGCCATATGCTCGCGCAGCAGGATGGCGATCGAATAGGCCTCCTCACCCGTGGCGCAACCGAGCACCCAGACGCGAACCTGCTGGGCCGCGCCCTTGCCTTGGAAGATCTTCGGGATGATCTGGGTCTCCAGCACCTCGAACTCGCGCTTGTCGCGGAAGAACTCGGTGACTCCGATCAGGAGATCGTTGAAGAGATGCTGCACCTCATCCTGGTCGTTGCGCAGGAACTCCACATAAGCGGAGATATCGTCCATCTGGACCACTTGCATGCGCCTTTGCACGCGGCGCAGGAAAGTGTTCTGCTTGTAGCCGTGAAAATCGTTGCCGGTCTTGTTGCGCAGGATGTCGGCGATCCGCGACAGCGAGGTCGCGGCCGCGGCCAGCACCTCGTCGAACCCCTGCTTCTCCTCCAGGCGTCGCAGATGGCGGGCATAGAGCTGGATGTGCTCGGGAATCTCCTCCGGCGGCAGCACGTAGTCCGCGATCGCGGCGGCCGAATTGCCTTCCTCATGCGGGTTGGATTCGCCCTCCCCGATGCGCTCGGCGATCGCCAGGCCGCCATGATCCTTCAGGGTCGCGACCCCGAGCGTGCCGTCGCCACCGGTGCCGGCCAGCACCACGCCGATCGATTCCTCGGCGCGCTCCTCCGCCAGCGACACCAGGAAGCTGTCGATGGTGGCCCGCTCGGCGCGCGCCTGCTCGGCGCGCCGCACGGCGAAACGGTCGCCATGAACGGTGGTGATCATGTCGGACGGACACAGATGGATCACGCCGCCCTCGACGAGCTGTCCGTCGCTGATCTCGGACAGTCGGGCGCCTTCCGATCGCTGCAACGCCTCGCGCAACCGGGTGTCCTCTATGGCATCCCGGTACTGCAACACAAGCACGACGGCCTGATCCGGATTGAGCCTCAGTTTCGAGAAGAACCGCTCGATGCTGTCGAGGGTGCCGGCGGACGCGCCCACACCGATGATCAGCGGCGCCTTGGACTGGCGCTCTTCGTCTCCGCTCTGGGGTTGGCCAACATCATCCATGATTGCAGCGGCTCTCATTCTCCTGCTGGCGTCTCGCCCGCGTCTTTTGATAGCAGAGTTTAGTCCTATCCCAACGGGATAGGTAGGAATTCTCCAACCTCCCGGGAACCTCGAATCCGGGATCGATTGCTCTCCAAAACCGGAAGGGTCATAGTTAGGTGATGGCAGCCGACCCGACCATAGATGGATCCGGAGAGCTCGCGGCCCTGATCAGGCGCGCGGAACGGGCGACCGCAGAAGCCCATCGCCTCATCGACGAGAATGACCTCTGGCGCCGGCGCGTCCTCCAGCAGTTTGACCACATGTTCGAACTTGGAGCGGAGTTCAGGGCAGCGAGGCGCGTGCCCGATCCTCCTCCCAGGCGCTAGTGCCGTGTCACCCGCTCCTCGAGATATGCGACCCGCTGCACGATCAAGGTTCGATGCCGCTCCCACTCGATTAAGGTCTGCTTGAGCAAGCCGACCAGCCGCTCGGCTTGCACAGTGTCGTGACCGGCCCGTTGCAGCCAATCCAGCAGATCCTGCTGGCTGCGCAGCCGCCGCCAGCCCTCCTCGATGTCGATGTCCGCCTTGACCAGCAGCTCGCGCTCGGACCGCAACTGTTCGGCCCAGTTCGCATGCTCAGCGCTGGCCATCACGGTTCCTTCCGCGCCGGTCGTTTCGGATCGAGTGATTGTAGCATGACTCGCCGGATCATATCGGCGTATTCGCGGTATTCAGCGGCGCGCGCGTCATACATTTGCGCGATCGCCGGGCGACCGCTCTGGCGGCCGTCATCGGCCATGCGGTGCACCAGTTCGGCGCGCTCCTCGATGATGCGGAGCGCGACCCGGAGCGCCTCGTCGACCCGGCCTTCCTGCTCCTTGGCGAGCGCGTCGGCCGTATAGGCGTGACCGACCTGACAGCGAAATCGCAGCGGGTGCCCCACCTTGAGCTCGGAAAGGACGCCGCCGCACCCTGGACAGGTCAGGGGCGCGGGATCGGCAATTTCGACCAGCGTATCGCTGCCGACGCGCTCGCCCGCCGCGATCTTCACCTCCAGCACGATCTCGGGCGGGATCGGCAGCACCGCGCCGGCCCGTTCCCGGGCCAGTTCGGACAGCACATCGCCAAGCCGTGCACCCGGGATACAGAGATCGACCGTGGTCGCCTCCAAGGCCCTGAGCGGCATTTCGTCGGACATCGCGTCCCGGGGCTCCTGAACCAGCGCAACTCCACCGCAGCGCTTGATCGCGTTCAGGCCCGCCGCGCCGTCGGACAGCAGGCCGCTAAGCACGACGCCGATCACCCGCGGTCCGTAGTGCAGTGCGGCCGAGCGAAACAGCGCGTCGATCGCCGGCCGGACCAGATTTTCGCGTGGCCCGCGGCCGAGCATCAGGTGGCCGTCCTGGATCAGCAGATGGTGGTCCGGCGCCGCCAGATAGACGTGACCATTTTCGATGACCATGCCGCTTTCCGCCTGCCGGACCGGCAGCTTGCCGGCGGCGCTCGCGACCGTGGAGAGAATGCCGATGCCGTGGGACGGTATGTGCAATACGACGAAGACCGCGGCCGGCAGGTCCGTCGGCAGTCGGCCCAAAATCTGCTTCAACGGTGCCGTCGCCCCAGCCGAACCGCCGATGACGATGATGTCGCGATTGGACATGGAACCTGCCTTTTCCGACATTATTTGCAACAAGACGAGCATTCGTCCTATGTTCCAATTTTGCGACGATATCACGCCGGGTACGGCCGGAATCGACATGTCTGAATTTGCACCTTTGCGCGAACGCTCACTCCTGACCGGACGGCGCGTCCTGATCGTCGAAGACGAATATTTCCTTGCCGACGACATGCGCAGCGCGCTGCGCGCGCTCGGTGCCGATATCGCCGGGCCGGCCGGCGACATCGACGATGCGCTTCGTATCCTTCACGATGGCGGCGTGATCGATGGTGCGGTGCTCGACGTAAACATCCGCAAGCAGATGATTTATCCGGTTGCGCGCGAGCTGCAGGCGCGCGGCGTGCCGATCGTGTTCACCTCGGGATACGACAAGATCGTGCTGAGCACCGAGTTCGCGGACGTCCCGCTGTGGGAGAAACCGTTCGATCATCGCGCCATGGCGCACGGGCTCGCCGGCATGATCCTGCACGGCGATCCCATGAACCAGATTGATCCGCAGGCTTGACCACCCGTCTCACGACGCCTCCGGGCGCGAATATCCGCTCGAGCATTTGCAAATGTTAGTGCGGAGATCTGCAGAGAGCCTCACGATACTGCAGTGACGATATCGGACGGGGGTGCGTAATGACCGAGATCGAAAGACGTATCGAGCTGCTGGAGCAGACGGCCGCAGAACGCGCGCTGATCGCCGACCTCTCGACCGTCACGGAAACCCGCATCCGTAACGCCCAATTGGCAGACGAGTTGCGCCTCGTCGTCGCGCAACTCAGGACCTTGAGGCCTGGTGACGCTCATATTGTCTGATTGTCTCGGCTAACGATCTCCGGCGAACCGGCGGCGTGACGCATCCTCCCATCGTTTTCAGGAAGGACAGCGACACTGCACGATTCAACAGATCGGATCGCGGAATGCCGGCAACTGGCCGACGAAGCCGACCGCAAGGCCTCGACATCCAGCGTCGAAACGACGCGCAAGGATTACGAATTGTTGGCGCGATCCTGGCGACGATTGGCGCTGAGCTACGAATTCTCTGCGCTTCTCGAACGCTTCATCAAAGCCCGCTAAAGCATGATCCGGAAAAGTGCGAAGCGGTTTTCCGAAAAGATCATGCTCAAACAAAGAGCTAAGGCGCGATGACGATTCAACCTAATCTCATCCCGCTTTGGTCGGCCTACCGACCGATCGGGACATTGCCCGTGCCCGGCCCCACCAGCGAGAGCCCTACGTGCTGTTGTCGCGGTGAGCTTTGATCTCCATGCGCGCGCTCGCGGAATTACGCACCGATTGCCGCAGCTCGGCAAGCTGATCGTCTCGCTGATCGGCGAGCGATTTCTTTTGTGCGCGCAAAGTGTGACTTTCTTCGATGGCAAGCTGAGCGCGGGCGAACAGGGGATCGATCATCGGCGAAACATGCCACTCGATCGCTGCGTCCGCCCTGTCATGGGATAAGTCGGGGGCAGGTTTACCCAGCAAGCGGTGCGACAAACATATCAGTCCATGAGACTTCGAAAATTGTTCGAGCGCACGTTCGGCGCTCGCATCGATGCGGGCTCCATAGCCTGATAGTTGGCGAGTTGGTCCCCGTAATTGCCATCCCGCATGGTTCCGCCTCCGCAAGGTTGCGAAAGCAACGCAAGTTAGGATTTCAGGTTCCCGTACTGGCTTTCCTCTTGCGGAAAGGGTTCCTGCGTTTTACGGCCCAGAAACGTGCTGGCGGGACTTTCGGCGAGGAGTTTGCGTGCGTGGCCGACGACCCGGCTCGTCCGCCGGGCATCGTCCAGATCCGGATCGTGGGAATTGGAAAGGCGATAGATGTGCCGCTCGTTGGGCATGGGCGCGCTCCCTGGTTATGCAGGCGGGAGCACAATCGGTCTCTCAGCCACCGACGCCTACGGCAGAGCCTTGGCCGATGATGAGGAGACAACAAACCTCGGCCAGGAAAGTTGCCAACAAAGTGCTGTGTTGGGAACCACAGCGCAAAACATGCGGTGTCGTCCCTGCGAAAGCAGGGAGCCGTAGCCGCCGACGTCAGTTGGCTTGCTGTGCTGGAGCCACAGCCTGTGTCAACAACGCAGCCCTGTGGTTATGGGTCCCTGCTTTCGCAGGGACGACGTGTGGAAAGAGCAGCGAGCTCTCATTCTCTTTGGTGCCATTGCGCACGGGGGGCCGGGACCCAACGCCGCTGCGCATCCCGGCGCGCCCATCGATCAGCGTTCAGCTCGCCAGCTATCCGGCGACGTTCATCTGCTTGCACAGCATCCCGAGAGCTTCCGCACACCCGCGCGGCTTGGTCACCACCGGGAGATGCGCATACTTCTCGGGCAGCGTGCTGGCGTCGTAGCCGGTGTACAGGGTGACCGGTGTTCCCATCGCAAGCAGGGCATCGATCAACTTGTAGGACGAGGTTCCATTGACGTTGATGTCGATCAGCGCGCCAGAGGCTCCGGAAGCGTGCGGGCGGGCTTCGTCGATCGAAGCGAACGGGCCGACGACGTGATAGCCGGCCTGTCGTGCCAGCGCGGCACAGTCATCGGCAATGAAATACTCGTCTTCCACGATCAAGATCGTACGCATAGCAGCACCTCTGCCAGTTGCGCGGATGATCGAGGTGTTAACGTTGTCGCGCTGGTTGGGTTTCCCGACGCGCGCCGTTCCGCGCACCTTCAGGACAGCGACTATGGCCTATTTCAGAGGGCGGGGTATTTCGACGCCGAGGTGGGACTGGTCCCGTTTTCAGGCACACGCCGTCAGCTACCGGCCACCAGCAACCCAAGGTACAGCCAGAGTACAATTGTCACGGTCATCGTTGCTGCGAAAAAGTAGCGGTCGATGAGATTCATCAACTGTACCTTCGGCTGACTATGGCGGATATCGAATCGCGGTCGAAACATCATTCGCTGTCGCTTGTCATCTCTCTGCCTGGTTCCGGCATTTACATATGAGAGATCGGTGATCCCGCCCGGAGATGCCTTGTTTGCCGATGTCGAAGAACAAATCAGTCGCCGTCACCGCTAGGCTGTGCGGATGCGCCGCTCCAAGGCGGCAAAGGAAGGAACGAGGATCGGCGCCTGCGGTTGGAGCCGGCGAACGCAATGCATCAGCCAAGAACCGCCGCCACTATCGCTGCCCGACGTCCCGCCCGGCCTCGCCATCAGTCGAGCACGATCATCACCGGACGGATCAACCTGTAGCTGTTGTGATTGTTTTGGGAAGGAGTTGGCTCCATGAAGGCAACGATCGAACAAAGAACGACCGCCAGCAACCTCGATCTGCTCGATCGCTATTGGCGCGCCGCCAACTACCTCTCGGTCGGGCAGATCTACCTGCTCGACAATCCGTTGCTGCGCGAGCCGTTGCGGCCCGAGCACATCAAGCCGCGTTTGCTCGGCCATTGGGGCACCACGCCCGGCCTGAACTTCATCTATGCCCATCTCAATCGCGTGATCCGCGCGCTGGACCTCAGCATCATCTATGTCTGCGGCCCCGGCCATGGCGGCCCCGGCATGGTCGCCAACACCTATCTCGAAGGCAGCTACAGCGAGATCTATCCCGACATCGGCCGAGACGCGGACGGTCTGCGCAAACTGTTCCGGCAGTTTTCCTTCCCCGGCGGTATCCCAAGCCACGCGGCACCGGAAACGCCCGGCTCCATTCACGAAGGCGGCGAGCTCGGCTACGCGCTGGTGCACGCCTATGGCGCGGCATTCGACAATCCTGATCTGATCGTCGCATGCGTGGTCGGCGACGGCGAGGCCGAGACCGGCCCTCTCGCCGCGTCCTGGCACTCGAACAAGTTCCTGAACCCGGCGCATGACGGCGCCGTGCTGCCGATCCTGCATCTCAACGGCTACAAGATCGCAAATCCCACCGTGCTCGGACGGATGGGCGACGAGGAAATCCGCAGCCTCTTTCGCGGCTACGGACATGAGCCGCTTTTCGTCGAGGGCGACGATCCGATGCCGATGCATCGCGCCATGGCTGCCGCCCTCGATGACGCGCTTGCGGCAATTCACAAGATCCAAACCGAGGCGCGAGGCGGCAAACGATCGGAGCGGCCGCGCTGGCCGATGATCGTGCTGCGCAGCCCGAAGGGCTGGACCGGCCCGAAGGAAGTCGACGGCAAGAAGGTCGAGGGCTTTTGGCGCGCGCATCAGGTACCGATCGCGCAAGTCCGCGACAACCCCGCGCATCTCAGGCTGCTTGAAGACTGGATGCGCAGCTACCATCCCGAGCACCTGTTCGACAAGGATGGTGCGCTGATCCCGGAGCTCCAGGCCCTCGCCCCGACCGCGAACCGCCGGATGGGCGCCAATCCGCACGCCAATGGCGGCCTTTTGAAACGTGAGCTCCGGCTGCCGGATTGCCGCGCATTTGCCGTCGACGTGAAGCATCCGGGTCAGACGGTCGCCGCAGCGACCCACGAGCTCGGAAAATACCTGCGCGATGTCCTCAAGCTGAATGCGGATGCCGGCAATTTCCGCATCATGGGGCCGGACGAGACCGCGTCGAACCGGCTAGATGCCGTGTTCGAGGCCACCGAGCGCGTCTGGATGGAGCCGATCGAGCCGTATGATGTCCATCTCGCTCAAGACGGCCGCGTCATGGAAGTCCTCAGCGAGCACCTCTGCCAGGGCTGGCTGGAGGGCTATCTATTGACCGGACGTCATGGCTTCTTCTCCTGCTACGAGGCCTTCATCCACATCGTGGATTCCATGTTCAACCAGCATGCCAAATGGCTGAAGGTCACGCGCGACCTGCCGTGGCGGCGCCCGATCGCCTCGCTCAACTATCTCCTGACCTCGCATGTCTGGCGCCAGGACCATAACGGCTTCAGCCATCAGGACCCCGGATTCGTCGATCTTGTCGCCAACAAGAAGGCGGACATCGTCCGCATCTATTTCCCGCCGGATGCCAACACGCTGCTGTGGATTGCCGATCACTGCCTGCGAACCTACGATCGGATCAATGTCATCGTCGCCGGCAAACAACCGTCCGCGCAATGGCTTTCGATGCAGGACGCCGCCACCCATTGCGATGCCGGCATTGGCATCTGGACGTGGGCCGGAACCGAGGATGCCACACGCGAGCCCGATGTCGTGATGGCTTGCGCGGGTGACGTTCCGACGCTGGAGACGCTCGCCGCCGTTGATCTGCTGCACAAGGCCCTCCCCGACCTCAATATCCGCGTGGTCAACGTCGTCGACCTGATGACGCTGCAGCCGAGGCAACAGCACCCTCATGGCCTCAGCGATCGCGACTTCGACAGCCTGTTCACGCGCGATCGCCCCGTCATATTCGCCTACCACGGCTACCCATATCTGATCCACCGGCTCACCTATGGCCGGGCCAATCACGACAACATGCATGTGCGCGGCTTTGCCGAGGAAGGCACCACGACGACGCCGTTCGACATGGTCGTGCTCAACGGGCTCGACCGCTATCATCTCGCGATCGAGGCAATCGAACGCGTACCGGGTCTGGCGACCAAGGCCGCACAGATCAAGCAAGGATACCGGAACGCCTTGATCGCGCATGCGCGATATGTGCGCGAGCATGGCGAGGACATGCCTGAGATCCGCGACTGGGTCTGGCCGAACAGCGCTGGCGGCGCCACCCCTGCCAAATCCGGCGGTTGAGCCATGCCGACGTCCGATGCGGTTCTGGTCGTCAACTCCGGCTCGTCGAGCATCAAGTTCGGCGTTTTCGATGCTTCGCATGCCGATCCTGCGCTGCTCTGCAAAGCACAGATCGACGAGCACGAGGGCGCGTCGCGATTGGTCTTCACCGATCCGGCCGGCCGCGCGTCGTTCGCGTTGGAGCAAGCCGAACCAGATGCGTCGCCCGATCGGCTGTTCGCCGATGTCCTGGCACGGATCGAACATCATCTTGGCGAGCGGTTGCGTGCCGTCGGACATCGCGTCGTACACGGCGGCCGCGAATTTCCGCGACCGGTCGAGGTCAATCGGACGGTGCTTGCCGTCCTCGACGCCCTCACCCCGCTGGCGCCGCTGCATCAGCCTCGCTGCCTGACGCCAATCCGGGCAATCAGCGCGATCCGGCCGGAACTGATGCAGGTCGCATGCTTCGACACGTCGTTCCATCATGGCATCGCGCCACCCGTCAATCGGTTTGCGATCCCGAGACATCTCGAACGCGCCGGCATTCGGCGCTACGGCTTTCACGGCCTCTCCTTTGAATATGTCGCAGGCCGCCTTGCCGACATCTCGCCGGAGTTTTCCGCGAAGCGCACCGTGGTGGCGCATCTCGGCAACGGCGCCAGCCTCTGCGCATTGCGCGATGGCCGCAGCATCGACACCACGATGGGGCTGACGCCGCTCGACGGCCTCGTGATGGGCACACGCTGCGGCACGATCGATCCCGGCGTGCTGCTCTATCTCCAGCAGCGGCACGGCATGTCGGTCGACGACCTTGAGCAGCTGCTTTATCACCAATCGGGCCTGCTCGGCGTTTCGGGCGTGTCCTCCGACATGCGTGTCCTGCTCGCAAGCCAGGAGCCCGCCGCGAAGGAAGCGGTTGATCTCTTCGCGTTCCGCATCGCGCAACAGGTCGCCGCGATGGCTGGCACGCTCGGCGGCCTGGACTGCCTGGTCTTCACCGGCGGCATCGGCGAGCACGCGAGCGAAGTTCGCACCCAGGTCTGCGACCAACTCGGATGGCTGGGTGTCCAGCTCGATCCATCCGCCAACACCGCGGCACAGCTGCACATTGCTTGCGAGGACAGTTCGGTGGACGTGCTCGTCATGGCGACAAACGAGGAAGCAGCGATCGCTCGCCACTGCGCAGCCTTGATCTCGGGAACCTAGGATCGACGAGAGGCGCTCCTGCGGCAGTGGCCGCATCGATGCTTGAAGGACCGTTTCCTTGAGCCGGACGTTGATGTCCCGGAAACCGAAATCGGCAACGGGAGAACGATGATGCCGGAACGAAAGACGATGCAAAAGGCCAGACAGGACCGGCGCGCGGGAAAGTCGACGACCACCCAGGCGGGCGAGTTCGTGCACGAGGAAATTCGCAACGTTCGCCGTGGCAAGCACGGAGCGCGATCTTCCAAACAGGCCATTGCAATCGGCCTGTCGAAGGCGAGGCGCGCGGGCGTTGCGCTTCGACCACCCAAGAAAGGCGCGGCCAAGGCGACCACTCGCAAGAGCGCGGAGTACGCCTATGAGGCGGGCCAGGGCAAGCGAAAGACCAGACGCAGGCCGCGCGTCTCGCGAGCGGTGTCCAACGTCCTGAAACGGGAACCGCGCAGCGCGGCGTCGCACACGGCGCTGTCGAAACAAACGCGGCGCGCGGCCTCGCGGCGTTCTGCATCGGCCCGCTCGGCCGCGGCACGCAAGGCGGCAAAAACCAAGGGATCGGCCGTCCGTTCGGCCGCAGCAAAGAAAGCAGCCCGCACCAGAGCGCGACGGCGAAAGTGAGCCCGGCGGTCCGAGAGGACGATGGCGATTCACATAGGCAAATGCGGACACCGGCGATGGGCGCATGATAGCCAATGCCTGCTCGATCTCGACAACGGTGCAGGCGGATGACCCCAGCGTCGGCCCCAGGGCCCGCAAAGGTGCCGGGGTCGTCTCCGCACTGCAAAGGCCCTGACGCTTCGGCCCGGCGTCAGGGCCTTGGCCATTCCGAAGCCTGGAAGGCTCTTGAACGACACGCATCAGCGCCCCTTGAAGCGCGGCTTCCGCCGTCCGAGGAAGGCCTCGACGCCCTCCTTGTGATCCTCGCTCAGGCTGGCGAGCGCGAACTGATCGACATCCATGTGGCTGGCGAGATCGTCCAGCGCATGCGCGAGCCGGTTGACGGTCAGCTTGGTCATGGCGACCGAGAGCGGCGGCTGTGCGGCGACCTTCGCCGCGAGCGCCATCGCGGCGTCATATGACTTTCCAGGATCGGTCACCTGTTCCACCAGGCCCCATTCATAGGCCTCGTCCGCGCTGATGCGCTGGTCGGCCAATATGACCGCCTGCTTGGTGCGGGCCGGCCCGATCAGATGCAGCATGCGCGGGATGCTCTGCCAGCTCATGTTCATGCCGAGCCCGATCTCGGGCACCCGCAAATGCGCGTTGCGGCCTATGATGCGGAAGTCGAGCGCGACGGCGAGCGCCACCCCGCCGCCGACGCAAAAGCCCTCGATCGCCGCGATCGTGATTTGCTCCATCTCTTGCCAGGCGTGCGTCAGGCGCGGCCCGAGCTTGAGATGCCGCCGCAGCGTGCCGAGATCCATCTCCTTGCGCGAACGTCCCTCCGCATCCTTGAGGTCGAAGCCGGCGCTGAACGATTTGGCCCGAGCTGCCGGTCAAGACGACGACCGATGTCGCGGCGTCATCCTCGAAACTGCGCGCCGCTGCCGTCAGCTGCCGCAATGCCTCCGGCGAGAGTGCGTTGATGCCGTCGCCGCGGTCGAAACGGACCACCGCAATCCGGCCCTCAGGCCCAAGGCCCTTCTCGATCTTCACGTAGTCAACCACGCATACCTCCCCGCTCGCATTCTTGTGTACTGCCTGCCTCGACATAGCACGACGGTTTCGCCTATTCTGTGGGCATGAGCGACCATGATCATCACCACCACGATCACGACCATTCCGAACTGTCGGAGACCGAGTTGCGCGTGCGCGCGCTCGAGACGATCCTGACCGAAAAAGGCTATGTCGAGCCCGCCGCGCTCGATGCCATCATCCAGGCCTACGAGACCAGGATCGGCCCTCATAACGGCGCGCGCGTCGTCGCCAAGGCCTGGACCGATCCCGCGTTCAAGACGGCGCTGCTGGAGGACGGCAGCAAGGCGATCGGCACGCTCGGCTATGTGAGCCGCGTCGGCGACCACCTCGTCGTGGTCGAGAACACGCCTGAGCGGCACAACATGGTCGTGTGCACGCTGTGCTCCTGCTACCCCTGGGAAATGCTGGGACTGCCGCCGGTCTGGTACAAGGCTGCGCCCTACCGCTCCCGCGCCGTAAAGGATCCGCGCGGCGTGCTCGCCGATTTCGACGTCACCCTGCCCAAGGACATGGAAATCCGGGTGTGGGATTCGACCGCCGAGACGCGCTTCCTGGTGCTGCCGATGCGCCCTGCAGGCACGGAGGGCTGGACCGAGGAGCAGCTCGCCGAACTCGTCACCCGCGACTCCATGATCGGCACCGGCTTTCCGCGGAAGCCTGGAGCCCCGTCATGAACGGCGTGCACGACATGGGCGGCATGGACGGGTTCGGCAAGGTCGAGCCCGAGCCCAACGAGCCGATGTTTCACGCGGATTGGGAAGCGCGTGTGCTTGCCATGGTGCGCGCGATGGGCGCGGCCGGCGCCTTCAACATCGATACCTCGCGCTTCTACCGCGAGACGCTGCCGCCGCACGTCTATCTCGCGAGCTCCTACTACAAGAAATGGCTGCTCGGGCTGGAAGCCCTGCTGCTCGACAAGGGCTTCATCTCGAACGACGACGTCGCCGCCGGGCATTCCGTCGCGCCGGCGAAAGCGCTCAAGCACGGCAAGTTCGACCTCGGCAATGTCGAGCGCGTGATGGTGCGCGGCAAATTTGACCGCCCTGCCCCGGCTCCGGCGAAATTCAATATCGGCGACCGCGTGCGCGCGAAGAACATCCATCCGGCCACGCACACAAGGCTGCCGCGCTACGTGCGCGGCCATGTCGGCGTGATCGAGCGCGATCATGGCTGTCACGTGTTTCCCGATACGGTCGCCAACGACGCCGGCGAGAATCCGCAATGGCTCTACACCGTGGTGTTCGAGGGCAGCGAACTCTGGGGCCCCGACGCTGATCTGACCACAAAGGTCTCGATCGACGCGTTCGAGCCCTATCTGGAGGCCGTGTGATGGATGCAGGTGCCGCCGCGCGCGCCACCAGCGCCGTCTCCAGCATTCCCCGCGACCAGGACGGCCCGGTGTTCCGCGCACCGTGGGAGGCGCAGGCGTTCGCCATGGCCTTGACGCTGCATGACCGCGGCGTGTTCACCTGGACCGAATGGGCTGCGGCACTCGCCGACCAGATCAAGCGCGCGCAGGCGGCCGGCGATCCCGACACCGGCGAGACCTACTACCAGCACTGGCTCGCGACGCTCGAACATCTCGTCGCCGCCAAGGGCGTCACGACACCGGAGACGCTGCACCGCTATCGCGACGCCTGGGACCACGCCGCCGATCGCACGCCGCACGGCAAGCCGATCGAGCTGACGGCGGCGGATTTTGCGTAGCGCTCGCCCGATTCTCTCCCCGTCGTCCCTGCGAAAGCAGGGACCCATACTCCGCGGCGGATATTGTGTGAACGCGACTTGTCGTTCCACCATCGCTCAACAATGACCATTCGTGGTTATGGGTTCCGGCCTTCGCCGGGACGACGATGGGGATGAGTTCGCGATTCAAGGCGCCATACCTAGCGCTGTCAGCACCCGCGCATGCCTGGTAATCCAGCATTCCAGAGATTGAGCCGAGAAGCCGCAGCGCACCGGATGACCCAATCGAGCCGCACCTGCGCTATTTCTGTATAATAGAAGAGTACCGTTGAGTTGCCCGACGTGTCAAGTTGCCGTGTCGAACGCCAGCAGCCGCCAACTCCTTTGCATGGGGTTGTTTTCGATATTTTGGCCGTGCGCCCTGCGGGGCCATCAGCCCACGGTTACGGGCCACCCTGCGCGACGTACTCCGCCCACCCCTTCGCCCGCAGGCTGCACGCCGGGCACTCGCCGCAGCCATGGCCCCAATCGTGCTGCGCGCCGCGTTCGCCGAGATAGCAGGTGTGCGAGTGCTCGCGGATGAGGTCGACGAGCCCCTCGCCGCCGAGATCGTGCGCCAGCTTCCAGGTCGCGGCCTTGTCGATCCACATCAAGGGCGTGTGCAGCTCGAACTTCCTGGCCATGCCGAGTGAGAGCGCGGCCTGCATGGCGCGGATGGTCTCGTCGCGGCAATCGGGATAGCCGGAATAGTCGGTCTCGCACATGCCGCCGACGATGTGGCTGATCCCGCGTCGATAGGCCAGCGCCGCGGCGAAGGTCAGGAAGACGAGGTTGCGGCCGGGCACGAACGTATTGGGCAGGCCGTCGGCCCCCATCGCGATCGCGACGTCGCGCGTCAGCGCGGTCTCGGACACCGCCGCCAGCGTCGGGATATCAAGCGTGTGGCTGTCGCCGAGCTTCGCGGACCATTCCGGCCGGACCCGCTTGATCCCGGCCAGCAGCTGGTCCCGGCAATCGAGCTCGATCGCGTGGCGTTGGCCATAGGTGAAGCCGAGCATCTCGACGCGGGCAAAGCGCGACAAGGCCCAGGCCAGGCAGGTGGTGGAATCCTGGCCGCCGGAGAACAGCACCAGTGCGGTCTCGGAGGCGTTCTGATCGGTCATGGAACGCGATTTAGCACTTGGCGGCGCCGTGGCCAATCCGTGGACAGTGCCGTGTTTCCGGCGTGTTTTACTGGGATCGGGAGGGGTGTTTTGGCATAAAGCCAATACCTCTTTGATGCCGGTGCCCCATGACCCCATGCCGCGACATTTCCCGTCTGATCGAGATCATGGCTGCGCTGCGCACGCCGGTCACCGGTTGCCCCTGGGACCTCGAACAGGATTTTGCGACCATCGCGCCCTACACGATCGAGGAAGCCTATGAAGTGGTCGACGCCATCGCCCGCGGCGATCTCGACGATCTGCGCGAGGAGCTCGGCGATCTCCTGCTCCAGGTCGTATACCATGCCCAGATGGCCTCGGAGCAGAACGCGTTCGCGTTCGGCGACGTGGTCGAGGCGATCACCAGGAAGATGATCCGCCGTCATCCGCACGTCTTCGCCGACAAGGACGGCAATATCCAGCCGGCCGGCGTCAAGAGCGCCTGGGACCGCATCAAGGCCGAGGAGAAAGCCGAACGCGCCGCACGCCGGCCGCCGGAAGAAGCGCCGTCGCACAAATCGCTGCTGTCGGGCGTCAAGGCCGGCCAGCCCGCGCTGACCCGCGCCATGGAGCTGCAGCGCAAGGCCTCCACCGTCGGCTTCGACTGGAACGACCCGCGCGCGGTGCTGCAAAAGATCCGCGAGGAAGCCGACGAGATCGAGGCCGCGCTCGATCGCAACGACAAGCAGGAGCTGGCGGAAGAAACCGGCGACCTGATGTTCGCCCTCGTCAACCTCGCCCGCCATGTCGATGCCGATCCGGAAGCCGCACTGCGCGCGACCAACGCGAAATTCGAGCGGCGCTTTGCCTATATCGAGAAGGCGCTGGCGGCGAAGGGACGTTCGCTCGATGGTGCGTCGCTGGAGGAGATGGACGCGTTGTGGAATGAAGCGAAGAGCGCAAACACCGCTGTCGTCCCGGCGAAAGCCGGGACCCATACCGCGTGATCTAACTGTGACTGACGGTGACAGTCCCGCGCAAACGCGGAACTGCGACCGTGCGCAACGATGAGGGCCGGTGGTTATGGGTCCCTGCTTTCGCAGGGACGACAATGAGTGTGCGGGACAGGACTGCCTCTTCCCACAACTGGCTCACAACAGCGTCCCGCGCAGGATCACCGCGGCAACGCCGAAATAGATCACGAGGCCGGTGACGTCGACCAGTGTCGCGACGAACGGCGCGGAGGCGCTGGCCGGGTCGAAGCCGATGCGTTTGAGGATGAATGGCAGCATCGAGCCGCACAGCGATCCGAAGGTGACGATGCCGATCAGCGCGACACCGACGGTCGCAGCGACGAGCACCCAATGCGGGCCGTAGTCGAACAGGCCGAGCGTCTGCCACAGCGTAATTCTGACGACGCCGATCAGGCCGAGAATGGCGCCGAGCACGATACCAGTCGGCACCTCGCGCACGGCGACACGCCACCAGTCGCGCAGCCGCACCTCGTGCAGCGCCAGCGAGCGGATCAACAGCGAGGTTGCCTGCGAGCCGGAATTGCCGCCCGAGCTCATGATCAGCGGGATGAACAGCGTCAGGACGATCGCCCTCTCGAGCTCGCTCTGGTACGACTGCATTGCGGTCGCGGTCAGCATTTCCGACAGGAACAGCGCGCACAGCCAGCCGGCGCGCTTCTTGATCATCTCGCCGAAACCGATCCGCAAATAGGGCTCGTCGATCGCTTCCATGCCGCCGAACTTCTGGGCGTCCTCGGTCGATTCCTCGACGATGGCGTCGATGACGTCGTCGACCGTGACGATGCCGAGGATATGGCCGGGGCCGTCGACGACCGCGACGGCGAGCAGGTCGTAGCGCGAGATCAGCCGCGCCGCCTCCATGCGGTCGGCCTCCGGCGAGATCATCAGCGGCTTCCGCGCCGGCGCCGCGGTCAGCACATTGGCGTGCGGATCGCCCGAGATCAGGCGGCGCAGCGGCACGGCCTGGATCAGGGTCTTCTTGACCGGGTCGATCACGAAGATCGAGTAGACGGTCTCGCGGGTGCGCTCGACCATCCGGATGTGATGCAAGACCTCGGCGATGGTCCAGCTCGAGGGCACGCTGACGAACTCGGTCGTCATGATGCTGCCGGCGCTGCGCTCGGGATAGGCCAACAGCCCCGAGATGACGTTGCGGGTCTCCGGATTGAGGCCGTTCAGCAGCGTGGTGCGCAGCGGCTCGACCAGCTCCTTGAAGATATCGGCGGCACGGTCGTCGGAGACGCCCGACAGCAGCGAGACCGCGGTATCCTTCGGCAGCTCGGCGAGGATCTCGCAGGTGTTGTCGAGCCCGGGCAGGTCAAGCACCTCGATCGCCTTCTCGGCAGGCAGCGATCGCAGCAGCTTCGCGGCATCCGCAGGCTCCCGGGCATTGAGCGCCTCGACGATTTCGGGCGCCCGCTCGTGGGCAAGATCACCGCTCTGGCCGGCGAGCGTCTCTTTCGTGATGATTTCGCTGGTGTCTTGCATCGATCCGCCTCGGCTTTGCGTTCTGCAGCGCAATGAACCAAGGCGGCGCGGATTTCAAACAGAAAGTGCGACGCCACGTCGCAGGCGCATCGGCACCCTGCAACGTCACGGCATCGTCATATTTCGAAAGATTGCAGGGACCGTATTCGAGGGCTTACGCCTCGTAGGGGACGGCGGCGAACCGGCTCATGACGATGTCCCGCTTGGTCTCGTCCACCCGCACGGTCATGTCGAAGCGGCCGTCGTGCAGCTCCTTCGACAGGACCTCGGCGTTGCGGTGCAGCCAGCTGATGCCGGCACCGTCCGAGGCGTCGACGGAGAGATCAAGCGTGGTGCGCTTGGCGGCGAGGCGTTCCTCGATCGCGGCAAGCAGTGGATCGATGCCCTCACCTGATACGGCCGAAACCAGGAAGCATGGCCGCTCCAGCGGACGGCGCGCGGCGATATTGCCCAAATTGTCCCGCTCCTCGGGATCGAAGCGGTCGATCTTGTTCCAGACCTCGATGATACGCTGACCGCCGTCGGCGTCGGGATCGATGCCGAGCCGGCGCAACACTGCCTCAACGTCGCGCTCCTGCGCCTCCGCATCCTCGTGCGAGATGTCGCGGACATGCAGGATGACGTCGGCCTCCAGCACCTCCTCCAGCGTGGCACGGAAGGCGGCGACGAGCTGGGTCGGCAGATTGGAGATGAAGCCGACGGTGTCCGACAGCATCGCCTTGCCGCCATGCGGCAAAGTGAGTGCTCGCAAGGTAGGGTCGAGCGTCGCAAACAGCATGTCGGCCGCCTGCACGTCGGCGCGGGTCAGGCGGTTGAACAGCGTCGATTTGCCGGCATTGGTGTATCCGACCAGCGCGACGACGCGATACGGTACGCGCTGGCGGCCGGCGCGATGCAGACGCCGCGTCGCCTGCACCTTTTTAAGCTCGCTCTCGAGCTTGGAGATGCGCTCCTGAATCAGGCGGCGGTCCGCCTCGATCTGCGTCTCGCCAGGACCGCCCATGAAGCCGAAACCGCCGCGCTGGCGTTCGAGATGGGTCCATGAGCGCACCAGGCGCGAGCGCTGGTAGTTGAGATGCGCAAGCTCGACCTGGAGCGAGCCCTCCCTGGTCTTGGCGCGGCGGCCGAAGATCTCCAGAATGAGACCGGTGCGGTCGAGCACCTTGGCCTGCCATTCCTTCTCGAGATTGCGCTGCTGGATCGGCGATAGCGCGCAATCCATCACCACGAGCTCGACCTGGTTGCTGGCGACGAGCCCGTTGATTTCCTCGACCTTACCCTTGCCGAGGTAGGTCGCGGGCCGGATCTGACTGATCGGCGCGATGACCGAGTCCACCACACTGAGGTCGATCGCACCGGCGAGGCCGGCGGCTTCCTCGATCCGCGCTTCATAGTCGCGGACAGAGGAAGCCGTTTGCGCATCGCCGTCGCCACGGCGCGTGCGCAGGTACGGGCCGATGACGATCACCCGCCCGGTGCTGCCGTCCCCCGCCGACCGCGCACGGTCGGCGCCCCCTTCACGATTGAAGGGTTCCAATCAGATCACTCTCAAGTCGGCTGATCCTCGCCGCCTTCGAACAACTGGATGGGTGCGCCCGGCATGATGGTCGAGATCGCATGCTTGTAGACCAGCTGCGAGTGACCGTCGCGCCGCAACAGCAAACAGAAATTGTCGAACCAGGTCACGATGCCCTGGAGCTTCACTCCGTTGACCAGAAAGATCGTCAGTGGCGTCTTGGTTTTGCGAACGTGATTAAGGAAGGTGTCCTGTAGGTTTTGTGCGCGGTCTGCCGCCATTGTTTTTGTCCCGCAAGCTTGTGCTTCTTTTTATTGAACCGGTTGCTGCTCTCTGACGGAGCCTCCTCCGGCCGCCCACCTGCCACGAGATCCCCCTCCGGCAGGCATAGCGGTAGGATTAGAGGCTACGCGCGGTTTTTAGGCAAGCCAGTTCGCGGTGCAGTCGGTAGGAACACGGTGGCAATTCTAAGAAAGTGCGGGGAAAGAGACGAATATTCTCGTGGAGAGTGGATAAATCCCCGGTTGTACCGGCCCCGCCCTCGCCCCGCTGAACGACCAAACCGCCCCCGAGAGCCGCCTGTCGGCTCCCCGGCTGGTAACCGCCGGGCTCCGCTCCGAGCCGCCGGCGGACCTGCCGACCTGCCGCGCCGGGGTCAGCCGACCCCGAGCGCCTTCAGCTTTCGATGCAGCGCCGAGCGCTCCATGCCGACGAACTCCGCGGTGCGCGAGATATTGCCGGAGAAGCGGCTGATCTGGGCGATCAGATAGTCGCGTTCGAACACTTCGCGCGCCTCACGCAGCGGCAAGCCCATGATGTGCTCGCCATTGTTGCTGGTCGGCATCGCCGGCACCATCGAGCCGACGTCCTGCGGCAACATGTCGGCCGTGATGATGACCTCCGGCCCCCCTGCCGCGAGAATCATGACCCTCTCGACGTTGTTGCGGAGCTGACGCACATTGCCGGGCCAAACATGGGATTGCAGCACCGCCATCGCGTCCTGCCCGATCTGGCGCTTGGGCAGGCCGCTGCCGGCGGAAATCTGCTCCATGAAATAGTCGATCAATTCCGGAATGTCCTCACGCCGCTCCGACAGCGCGGGCACGCGGATCGGCACCACCGAGAGCCGGTGGTAGAGGTCCTCGCGGAAACGGCCGGCCGCGATCTCCTCCTCCAGGTTGCGCGCGGTCGAGGAGATGATCCGCACGTCGACCTGCACCCTGGCGGTGCCGCCGACGCGCTGGAACGACTGCTCCACCAGCACGCGCAAGATCTTGTTCTGGGTCTCGCGCGGCATGTCGGCGATCTCGTCGATGAACAGCGTACCGCCATGGGCTTCCTCGAGCGCACCAGGCTTGCGCGGCTGCTCGCCATTGGACTGCTCGATGCCGAACAGCTCGTGCTCCATGCGCTCGGGCGTGATCGCCGCCGCGTTGATCACCACGAAGGGACCGTCGGCACGGCCCGAGGCCGTATGCAGCGTGCGAGCGGTCAATTCCTTGCCGGCGCCGGCGGGGCCGACGATCAGGATGCGGCTGTTGGCCTTCGCTGCGCGCTCGATGGTCTGGCGCAGCTGGTTCATGCTCGGCGAGCGGCCGACGAGCTGGCTCGCGCTCGGCGCAAGCTGCTTCAGCTCCTTGACCTCGCGCTTAAGTCGCGAGTTCTCCAGCGCTCTGGTCGCGACCAGGATCAGCCGGTCAGCCTTGAACGGCTTCTCGATGAAATCGTAGGCGCCGCGCTTGATCGCGGCGACCGCGGTCTCGATGTTGCCGTGGCCGGAGATCATCACGACCGGCAGATCGGCATTGTCCTTCTTGACCTGCTCCAGCAGCTGCAAGCCGTCGAGCTTGGAGCCTTGCAGCCAGATGTCGAGAAACACCAGATGCGGCCGCCGATTGGCAATCTCGGCGAGCGCCGTATCGCTGTCACGTGCGGTCCGGGTGGAAAAGCCCTCATCGTCCAGAATACCCGCAACGAGGTCGCGAATGTCAGCTTCGTCGTCGACAATCAGAATGTCACTTGCCATGGGTTACACCTGCCTTGTCAGTCGCTCGTCGCGGCTTTGAATTTTGGCTTTTGCGCATTTGGCTCTTGATTATTTGGCCCTTGATCAGCGGGATCTCGGATAGGTTCTTGGGTCGTTTCTTGGATTTTTGGTTCATTGTTGGTCGCTTGTGCCGGGCCGTTGGTCGGCTCCTCCGGCGGATTTTTTTCACTGTCCGGTGCGGTCTTGTCCGGTTTGACGTCCGGTTTTTGGTCCTTGCTTTCGGGCTTGTTCTCCGGCTTGGCCGCCTGGCCCGTGACGGCAAAGCGCATCCGCATCCAGGCGCCGCGCTGACCTTCGCGGAAGTCGGAGGCGTCCTTCAGCTCGATCCGCCCGCCATGGTCTTCCAGCACGCGGCCGACGATGGCCAGCCCCAGGCCCGTGCCCTTGGCGCGCGTGGTGACGTACGGCTCGAGCAGGCGCGAGCGCGCGACCTTGGGCAGGCCGATACCGTTGTCGATGACGTCGATCAGCACGTCGTCGCCCTCGCGCGACACCACGACGTCGATTCGGCCTTTGCCGAGCTCCTCGGGGGGAACCTGCTCGATTGCCTCGGTGGCGTTCTTGACGATGTTGGTGACCGCCTGGGAGATCAGCCGACGGTCGAACTGGGCGCGGAGCGGATCGTCCTTGAACTCGGCCTCGATATCGATTTCGGGATGGGCCACCTTCATCAGGAACACCGCCTGCCGCACGGTGTCGGCGACGTCCTCGCCCTCCATCACCGGTTTGGGCATCCGCGCAAAGCGCGAGAACTCGTCGACCATGCGCCTGATGTCGTCGACCTGGCGCACGATGGTGTCGGTGCACTGGTCGAAGATCTGCTTGTCCTTGTCCTCGGTGATGGACTTGCCGAACTTGCGGCGGATGCGCTCGGCGGAGAGCTGGATCGGCGTCAGCGGATTCTTGATCTCGTGAGCGATGCGGCGCGCCACGTCGCCCCAGGCCGAGGTGCGCTGGGCCGAGACCAGCTCGGTGATGTCGTCGAGCGTGATGATGTAGCTGTCGTGCGGCTGGTTGGTCTGCTCGGCCGAGACGCGGACGGACAGGTTGCGCTCATGGCCGTCGCGCAGGATGGTGATCTGGCCCTGCACCAGGCGCTGGGTCCCTTCCCGCGCCGTCTTCATCATCTCGTCGAGCTCGGGCAGCACGTCCGAGAGCGGATGGCCCAGCGTCTCCGCTTCGGAGTGCCCGATCAGCTTCTCGGCGGAACGGTTGAGGATGCCGACGCTGCCGGAAGTATCGACGCCGATGATGCCGGCGCTCGCCGAGGACAGCACGGCCTCGATGAAGCGGCGGCGGCTGTCGATGAGGTCGCTGGCATTGACGAGCTCGTCGCGCTGGCTGCGCAATTCCTGCGTCATCTTGTTGAAGGTCTCGCCGAGCTGGGCGAGATCGCCTTCCGACTGATGCACGGGCACCTGGACATGGAGGTCGCCGGTCGAGACCGTTTGCGCCGCGTTCATCAGCCGCCGGATCGGCGAGACCAGCGAGTTGGCGAAGTTAAGGCCGATCAGCACCGAGGCCATCAGGATGGTCAGCGCGATCACCGCGAACATCAGCGCGAAGGCGACCTGGATGCCGAGCCTGCGGGTCTCGAGCTGGGCATATTCCGCCGCGCTGGTCTGCGTCTGCTTGAGCTGGGCAACGACCGCCGGATCGAGCAGCCGCGCCACATACAGGAACATGTCGTCATAGGCCCGCAGGCGGACCACGGAGGCGACGTAGTTTTCCGGAAAGACCGAGATCTTCGGCTCGGTCTCGTTGATGTCCTTCAGGATGTCGGGCGGCGGCGCCTCGTAGTTCAGGCGAACGCCGGTCTCGGCGCTGGCGACGATCTTGCCGTCCTTGTCCATCAGCACCGCGACCGGAAGATTGCGCGATTCGGCGCCGGCCGTCATCAGCTGCAGGAACGTCATGCGATCCTGGTCGTAGAGCGGCCGCGCATGGGCGAGGTCATTGGCCATCGCCAGCGTGTCGCCGTTGATGAGCTGGGCGTGGTCCTGCATATAGGCCCGCGCGATCGTCAGCGAGTTCTGGATCACCTCCCTGGTCGGGCCGGAGAACAACCGGTCGAGGCCGCGCTCGATGGTGACGTTGGCAACGACGGAGACCAGCACCGCCGGCAGCACCGCCACGATCGAGAACAGGCTGACGATCTGGACATGGAGGCGCGCTGCCGCCCTGCCCCGCCGCCGCGCCAAGATCAGCTGCCAGAGTTCCCGGACGATGATGCCGACCAGCAGCAGGATGGTGCCGGCATTGATCATCAGGAAGGAGCGGACCACCTCGGACGTGGGCTCGATCGGGGTCAGCCCGGTCAGCACCACGAAGGTTAGGAAGGCGGACAGCAGCGCGATGGCCACGGCAAACGGCGCCAGCCAGCGCCGCAGCGGGAAGCCCCGCGCCTCTGCATTGGGCTCGGCCGGTGGGGCGTGTAATGTTGAAGCGGTGGTCTCTGCGCTGGTCATACCGGCAATTGAGCTGAGAGCGATCGCCCGCGGGAATTGCGAACTGATGCAATCATATCACAATGTTGCCGAATTGCGACATTTCCGCGGCGCAAACGCTGGTGCGGCGCCGTGTCCTCAAAACCATTTGTGACTACTCAATAACGGTGGTGGGGCCCGTGCCGGCCCCGTCAACCTCTACCCTCCGCTCCGATAGACCTGGATGTCCAGGTCCCGGATCTTCTTCCGCAGCGTGTTGCGGTTGAGGCCGAGCAGGTCGGCGGCGCGGATCTGGTTGCCGCGGGTGGCGGCCAGCGCGGCCGTGAGCAGCGGCACCTCGATCTCCTTGAGGATGCGGTGATAGAGGCCGGGCGGCGGCACGCCGTTCGGAAAGCCCTGGAAGTGCGAGGACAGATACGCCTCAACCGCGCCGCCGAGATTGTCGACACCGACGGTCGCCGTGCTGCCCGAGGTGACCGAGGGCGGCGCAAGCTCGCCGTCGATGACGGAGGCCGTGATCACGTCCTGCGGATAGAGGGCGGCAAGGCGCCGGGCGAGATTTTCCAGCTCGCGCACGTTGCCGGGCCAGCGGTGCTGCTTCAGCCGCTCCAGCGCCAGCGAGTCGAGCTTCTTCGGCGGCAGCCCATCCTTCTCGGCCAGCGTGAAGAAGTGCCGCACCAGATCCGGCAGATCCTCGATGCGTTCACGCAAGGGCGGCAGCCGCAGCGGCACGACATTGAGGCGGAAGAACAGATCTTCGCGGAACAGGCCCTGCTGGATCAGGACACGCAGATCCTTGTTGGAGGCCGCGACGATGCGCACGTCGGTCTTGATCGGCGTGCGGCCGCCGACCGTCGTGTATTCGCCCTGCTGCAACACGCGCAGCAGGCGGGTCTGCGCCTCCATCGGCATGTCGCCGATCTCATCCAGAAACAGCGTGCCGCCCTCGGCCTGCTCGAACCGGCCGGAGGCGCGGGTGTTCGCGCCGGTGAAGGCACCGCGCTCGTGCCCGAACAATTCGGACTCGATGAGATCGCGCGGAATCGCAGCCATGTTGACCGCGACGAACGGGCCGTTGCGGCGCTTGCCGTAATCGTGCAGCGCCCGCGCCACGAGTTCCTTGCCGGTGCCGGACTCGCCCGTGATCATCACGGTGAGGTCGGTCTGCATCAGGCGCGCCAGCACGCGGTAGATTTCCTGCATCGCCGGCGACCGGCCGACCAGCGGGATCGAGTTCGAACTCGCCGTCGTCGGCGGGACTGGAAACCCGCTCCTTCGGCTCGGCCAGCGCGCGACCGACGATGGCGATCAGCTCCTTGAGGTCGAAGGGCTTGGGCAGATATTCGTAGGCCCCGCGCTCGGAAGCGCGGATCGCCGTCATGAACGTGTTCTGCGCGCTCATGACGATGACGGGCAGATTCGGCCGCATCTTCTTGATCCGCGGCAGCAGGTCGAAGGCGTTTTCGTCCGGCATCACCACGTCGGTGATGACGAGGTCGCCCTCGCCCTGGCTGACCCAGCGCCAGAGCGTTGCGGCATTGCCGGTCAGCCGCACCTCGTAACCGGCGCGGGACAGAGCCTGATTGAGTACGGTGCGGATGGCGGTATCGTCATCGGCTACGAGAATGCTACCTGCGGGCATTGGTGTTCCTCATCGTGCATCCTGAGAGGCAGGCGAGGACGTACCCGGAACGTCATCGCGGTTGCTTTGGTCGAGTTGCTTGGCGGCGCTATACATCGGCATCAGCACGCGGAAGGTGGTCTTGCGCGGCTGAGATTCGCATTCGATGATGCCCCCGTGATCGCCGACGATCTTGGCGACCAGCGCCAGGCCGAGACCCGAGCCGGTCTGCTTGGTGGTCACGAACGGGTCGAACAGGTTGGGCAGAAGATCATCCGGCACGCCAGAGCCGTTGTCCTTGACGCAGAATTCCAGCGGCAGCGAGACCCGCGATTTCTTGCCGGGCACCGACAGCCGCACGCCCGGCCGGAACGCCGTGGTGAGCTGAATCTCCGCATCGGTACCGAGATCGGCGACCGCTTCGGCGGCGTTCTTCACGAGATTGAGGAACACCTGAATCAGCTGATCCTGGTTCGCCAGCACCGGCGGCAGCGAGGGATCGTAGTCCTCGATGAAGCGGATGTTGCGGGCAAAGCCCGACTGCGCCAGCCGTTTCACATGGTCGAGCACCGAATGGATGTTGACGGGGCCGCGCACCACGGGGCGCTCGTCGCCGAACACCTCCATGCGGTCGACCAGCGTCACGATGCGGTCGGCCTCGTCGCAGATCAGCCGCGTCAGCATGCGGTCCTCGGACGAGGCCTGCTGTTCCAGGAGCTGCGCGGCACCGCGGATGCCGGACAGCGGGTTCTTGATCTCGTGCGCCAGCATGGCGGCGAGCGCGATCACCGAGCGTGCGGCGCTGCGATGGGTGAGCTGGCGGTCCATCTTGTCGGCGATGGTGCGCTCCTGGAGCATCACCACGATGTGGCCGGGCCGCTCGGTGAGCGGGGCCACGTGCAGATCGACCTGGCGGTCGCCGCCCATGCGGGGCGTGCCGAGATCGACCTTGTATTCGTTGACCGGCGAATTCGACGAGCGCACCTGGTCGATCAGCGCCAGCAAGGGGCTGCCGAACGGCACCAGTTCCTTCAACGACTGCCGCTTCAGGAACTGCGTCGAGATCTCGAAGAAGGCCTCGGTCGCGATATTGGCGGCGACGATCCGCCCGTCGGGCGCGACCAGCAGCACCGGGTTGGGCAGCGCATTGAGGATGGCCTCCCCGTCAGTCGGCACCGGCCGGCGGAATTCCATGGCTGACGTCATGCGGCAGCACTCCAGGCAAAATCGTCGTAGGCGTCGGCGAGCGAGCGATGCACGCTGGACGGCTCTTCCGCGGTCAGGATCGCCTGCCGCCAGGTCTTCAATGTCGCGGCCGGCGCGCAGCTATAGGCCGCAGCAGCCTCCAGCGCCCAGCCGAGATGCTTGCGTGCATGCTTGAGCCCGATGCGCAGGCCATAGTGGCTGCAAACTTCGTCATAGAGCGCGCGAATGTGCTTGAGCTGCTCGGCGAGCGACGGCGCGGCCTCGGCCATCCCGGTCTCGAGGCGGCGGCCGATCTGTCCCGGCAGCCAGGGCTGCCCCTGCGCGCCGCGGCCGATCATGACGGCGTCGGCACCCGACATCTCGAGCGCACTGACAGCCTTGTCGAACGAGGTGATGTCGCCGTTGACCACGACCGGGACGGTGACGGCGTCCTTGACGGCGCGCACGGCGTTCCAGTTCGCCTCGCCCTTGTAGAACTGGCAGCGGGTGCGGCCATGGACGGTGACGAGCTTGATGCCTGCGGCCTCCGCGCGCCGCGCCAGCTCCGGAGCGTTGCGCGTGCGGTCGTCCCAGCCGAGCCGCATCTTCAACGTCACCGGCACCTTCACCGCCGCGATCGTCGCATCGATCAGGCTCAGGGCATGGTCGAGGTCGCGCATCAAGGCCGAGCCGGACTGGCCGCCGGTGACGTGGCGGGCCGGACAGCCCATGTTGATGTCGATGATATCGGCGCCTTCGGCTTCGGCGATCCGGGCGCCTTCCGCCATCCAGTGTGTCTCGCAGCCGGCGAGCTGGACCACATGCGGGCCGACCCCGGCTGCCTCGCAACGCAGCTTCGACATCGGCTTGCCGATCACCAGATCGTTGCTGGCGGTCATCTCGGAGACCACCAGGCCGGCGCCCAAAGTGGCAGCGAGTCGCCGAAAGGGCGCATCGGTAATGCCGGACATGGGCGCGAGGAGAACCCGGTTGGCGACAGCAATATCGCCGATCTTCAATGGGTTACGAGGAGTACTTTGCACGCCGGTCACAGCCGTCTCGTCGTTCTGTCAGCCACGCCATTGCAGCTGACGTCGTCTATTCTGCGCACAATTCTTGTGCAGTCAAGCGTCATGCCTACAGTTTAGACATTCCTATCATCAGTGCAAGTGCACTGCAACAAAATCTGCTTTTCCCACAGTCATCGGCAAACGCTCTGTTTTTGCGCAGCGGTCATGCTAAGGGCTGTGCGCGGCGATCCTCGCCGTCCCCCTCATCCCCGATTCGTCTGTCACTGGTTCAAAATGCCGAAGCCTGAGCGTACCGCAGCCATCCTAGTCGCAGCCGGCCGTGGACTGCGCGCCGGCGCAGGCGGGCCGAAGCAATACCGGACGATCGGCGGACAGACGGTTATCTACCGCGCCATGGAGGCGTTCTCCGGACATCCGGACGTGTTTGCAGTGCAGCCTGTGGTCAATCCTGACGACACCGCGCTGTTCGATGAAGCGGTCGCAGGCCTCCGCCATCGGCCGCCGACGCCGGGCGGCGCGACCCGGCAGGCCTCGGTCCATGCCGGGCTCGAGGCGCTTGCAAGTGACAAGCCGGACATCGTGCTGATCCACGACGCCGCGCGCCCCTTCGTCTCGGCAGGGGTGATCTCGCGTGCGATCGAAGCTGCGGGCCGCACTGGCGCCGCGATCCCGGTCGTGCCCGTCACTGACACCATCAAGGTCACCGGTGAGGGCGGCGATGTCGAGGCGACGCCGGAGCGCGCGCGCCTGCGGATCGCGCAGACGCCACAGGCTTTTCGTTTCGACGTAATATTGGAGGCGCATCGTCGCGCAGCGCGCGATGGGCGCTCTGATTTCACCGACGATGCCGCGATTGCCGAATGGGCGGGATTGACGGTCGCAACCTTTGAGGGCGATGTTGCCAATATGAAGCTCACCACTCCCGAGGATTTCGTGCGCGAGGAAGCGCGCCTGGCTGCCCTGCTCGGCGACATCAGGACCGGCACCGGCTACGACGTGCACGCTTTCGGCGAAGGCGACCATGTCATGATCTGCGGCGTGCGCGTGCCGCACACCAGGGGGTTCCTCGCCCATTCCGACGGCGATGTCGGCCTGCATGCCCTGGTGGATGCCATCCTCGGGGCACTGGCCGACGGCGACATCGGCTCGCACTTCCCGCCGAGCGATGCGAAATGGAAGGGCGCCTCCTCCGACCAGTTCCTGAAATACGCCATCGAGCGCGTCGCCCAGCGCGGCGGCCGCGTCGCCAATCTCGAGGTGACGCTGATCTGCGAGCGGCCGAAGATCGGCCCCTTGCGCGACACCATGCGCGCGCGCATCGCCGAGATCTCCGGCGTCGACATCTCTCGCGTCGCGGTGAAGGCAACGACCAGCGAGCGACTCGGCTTCACCGGCCGTGAGGAAGGCATCGCGGCAACCGCGAGCGCCACGGTCCGTCTCCCGTGGGACGATAAAGGCTGGAGTGCCTGACATGGGCGGCAGCGACGCACGCGCCCTCTCCCGCTCGCTGCTCGATCTGTGCCGGATGCGCAAGCTGACGATCGCGACCGCGGAATCCTGCACCGGCGGCCTCGTCGCCGGCGCGCTGACCGACATCCCCGGTTCCTCCGACGTGATCGACCGCGGCTTCGTCACCTACTCCAATGACGCCAAGCGGGTCATGCTCGGCGTCAGGGCGGCCACGCTGGAAACGTTCGGCGCGGTGAGCAAGGAAACCGCGACCGCGATGGCGATCGGCGCGCTGGAAAAGGCCGGCGTCGACCTTGCGGTCTCGATCACCGGCATCGCGGGCCCTGGAGGTGCGACGCCCGGCAAGCCGGTCGGTCTCGTGCACTTCGCCGCCGCCGCGCGTGACGGCCGCATCATCCATCGTGAGCAGCGTTTTGGCGCGATCGGCCGCAGCGCGGTGCGGCAGCGCTCGGTGGTCGAAGCCTTGCGCATGCTGATGGAGCTTGCGCGCCCGCCGCAGGCCGCCAAGCCGCGTCGCGAGGCCGCCAGCCGGTTGCGGCCAAGGGTGGCTCGGTCGCCGCGAAGCCACGCTGCGAAACGCCGCCGGCCGCCGCGCGGATAGGCCCAACCAAAAGTCGAGTCGCGCCACGGCCCGCCTGACACGGGCTTGTGTCAACTGCGGCCCGGTGACGCTTACCTGAAATGGAACTTTGACGCGGCTTCGCCGCTTTATGTTGTTCCAACTCTGCTGTTTCGATTGTTCGTCCAACAGCAAAATCCCACAACAAGGAGAAAATGATGAAGTTGGGAACTTTGGTCGTGGCCGCCATCAGCGCTGGCGCCATGACGCTGTCGACTGTTGCGCCTTCGTCCGCCGCACCACTCGCTCCCGCGCGATTGCAGGACCAGCCTACCTCCGTCGAGCATGTGCAGTATCGGCACTGGCACGGTGGTCCGCGTTACGGCTATCGCGGCGGATACGGCTACCGCGGTGGTTACTATCGCGATCGTGGCAGTAACGGCGCGGCGATCATCGGCGGGCTGGCGGCCGGCGCGATCATCGGCGGCGCGATTGCGGCGAGCCAGGCCAAGGCCAACAACAACGCCTATTGCTCCCAGCGTTTCCGTACCTACGACCCCGCTTCGGGCACCTACATCGCATCCGGCGGCGTGCGGCGATCCTGCCCGTAAATCGGCGAACGCGTCCCACGCATCATCCGTCGTGCCCGGCCTCGTGCCGGGCATTTGCGTTCCAGGGAGGCAAACGAGACGGCTTCGCTACGTCGACAGCTGCGGCTTGCCGTAGACCTGATCCGCGCGCTTCTCGAACGCGTGGGCAAACCGCGCGAAGGCGGCGTCGAACATCGAGCCCATCAGCATCGCCAGCATGCGGCTCTTGAATTCGTAATTCAGGAAGAAGCCGACATCGCATTCGGTTTCCGACTTCGGCTCAAAACTCCAGCGATTCTCCAGATTGCTGAACGGGCCGCGCAGATATTCGACCAGGATCTTCAGATTGGCGCGGTCGAGCGTCACCCGGCTGGTGAAGGATTCCTTGATCAGCTTGAACGATACCGTCATGTCGGCAACCAGCACCTCGGTGCCGTCGTCCTTGGGCGTGCGCTGGCGGATCTTGAGCGACTGGCATAGCGGCACGAATTCCGGATAGCGCTCGACGTCGGCGACCAGATCGAACATCTGAGGTGCGGTGTGCCGGACCCGCCGCTTGCTTGAGAATCGTGGCATCAGTGGATACTCGCACGGTTTTGCCCGAGTGCGAGGCGCTTCAGATAATCATCCGCCTGCGCCCGATCGGTGAAGCAGACCAGCGATTGATCGGGCCGCAAGCCGGCAAAATACTCGATCAGCTTCGGCCGCTGCTGCCGGCGATAGGTCCAGACGTAGCGGAAGAATTCGAGATCGATCTTCTCGGGGCAGCCTTCCGCCATCTCCGGGCGGGCCTGGCCATAGCTCCCGGCTATCCGCCTGAAGATACCGAGCATGCATGTCGACCGCGGCAGGTCGAACCAGATGATCGTATCGGAGAGCTCCCGGCGCAATTCCCCTGCACCATGCCTCATGTAGTTCCCATCCATGATCCAGTGCGGCTCGCGGGCTGCTTCGGTCATGCGGCGCTCGAATTCGTCCCTGCCCAACTCGACCCAGCCCGGCTTCCAGAACAGCGCATCGATCGACACGGTCCGAATCCCTGTCATGGCGGACAGCCGCCGCGCAAAGGTCGACTTGCCGGATCCCGACGATCCCATCACCAGAACGCGCTGCATTGGTCCAGTCCAAGGTTCGGTCGAGGTTCGATCAAGGCCCGATCAAGCAACGGCGCGTGACGGCGCCGGCCTACCGCCGTTTGCAAAATCTAGCGGCCGCGGGCCGCGCGCGCCGCCTGCAGTTTGGCGAAGTCCTCGCCGGCATGATGCGACGAGCGGGTCAGCGGGCTCGCCGACACCATCAGGAATCCCTTGGTGTAGGCGACCTTCTCGTAAGACGAAAACTCGTCCGGCGGCACGTACCGCATCACGGCATGGTGCTTGCGGGTCGGCTGGAGATATTGCCCGATGGTCAGGAAGTCGACCTCGGCCGAACGCAGATCGTCCATCACCTGGAGCACCTCGTGGCGCTCCTCGCCGAGGCCAACCATGATGCCGGACTTGGTGAAGATGGTGGGATCGAGTTCCTTGACCCGCTGCAACAGCCGGATCGAGTGGAAGTAGCGCGCGCCGGGCCGCACCGTGAGGTAGCGCGACGGCACCGTCTCGAGATTGTGGTTGAACACGTCGGGCTTTGCCGCAACGACGACCTCGAGTGCCCCCTCCTTGCGCAGGAAGTCCGGCGTCAGGATCTCGATCGTGGTCGAGGGGCACGCGGCCCGGATCGCGCCGATCGTCTCTGCGAAATGTTGCGCGCCGCCGTCGGCGAGGTCGTCGCGGTCGACGGAGGTGACCACGACGTGGCTAAGCCCGAGCTTGGCGGTGGCCTCCGCGACATATTCCGGCTCGCTCGCCTCGAGCGCGCCGGGCAGGCCGGTCTTGACGTTGCAGAAGGCACAGGCGCGGGTGCAGGTGTCACCCATGATCATGAAGGTCGCGTGCTTCTTGTCCCAGCACTCGCCGATGTTCGGGCAGCCCGCCTCCTCGCATACCGTGTGCAGGCCGTTCGCCCGCACGATGTTGCGGGTGTCGGCATAGCCGCGGGTATTCGGCGCGCGCACGCGGATCCAGTCCGGCTTGGGCGGCGAAGCGGAATCAGGCCGGTTCACCTTTTCGGGGTGGCGCGGGCGGAGCTGAGTGGTGGAGATGGTGTCGACGATGGTGACCATGGATGCCTGCAAGTCGCGGGAGCATGATCCGGAAAAGTGGAGTCCGGTTTTCCGAACCGATCATGCTCCGAACCAAGGGCTTAGCTAATCGGTGTTGACGCGGCTCGCAACCCGTCCCGCGACCCTAGCAGACCAGCCCATATATTGGCAGTCTTGCGGTCCGTTCCATGCCGATTCCCACCTCAAAATGGCTCAAAAACCCCGATCTATCCGCGCGACCGCGCCGCGCCTCGGCAAGGCGCTGAAACGCTCCTTCTTCGATCGCAGCGTCCATGAGGTCGCACCCGACCTGATCGGCGCGACCATGCTGGTCAACGGTGTCGGCGGGATCATCGTCGAGGTCGAGGCCTATCATCATACCGACCCCGCGGCACACTCCTATCGCGGGCCGACGCCACGGAACCAGGTGATGTTCGGCCCGCCCGGCTTTGCCTATGTCTATCGCTCCTACGGCATCCACTGGTGCGTGAACTTCGTGTGCGAGGCGGAAGGCTCGGCCAGCGCCGTGCTGATCCGCGCGATCGAGCCGACCCATGGGCTCGCGGCGATGCGCCGGCGGCGCGGGCTGGAGGACGAGCGGGCGCTGTGCTCGGGGCCCGGCAAGCTCTGCGAGGCGCTCGGCATCACCATCGCGCACAGCGAATTGCCACTCGACCGCGCCCCGATCGCGCTCCATGCGCGGACCGAAGCACCCGAAATCATCACCGGGGTGCGGATCGGCATCACCAAGGCGGTCGAGCTGCCCTGGCGCTATGGGCTGAAGGGATCGAAATTCCTCAGCAAGCGGTTTTGATCGCCACGGCGTCGTTCGCTATGACGCCTTCTTCAACCGCTCGATCGCCTCGAGGATCTTGGCGCGGCGCTCCGCTGCTGCCGCGCGCTTTTCCTTCTCTTCCTCGACGAGCTCTTCCGGCGCGTTGGCCACGAACTTCTCGTTCGCCAGCTTGGACTCGGCGCGCTTGATGTCGGCGTCGGCCTTGCCGATCTCCTTGTCGAGGCGCGTGCGCTCGGCAGCGACGTCGATCACGCCCTTCAGCGGCAGCGCGGCCACCTCGCCACGGACAAGGAGCTGCACCGCGCCTTCCGGCGGATGATCGGCGAACGAAATATCCGACAATCGCGCGAGCCGCTTGATGGTGTCGTTCCAGCGCCGCGCGCGGTCCCGCGTCTCGTCGGAGGCGCCCGCGATCACCAGCGGCGTCAGTGTCGACGGCGGGATGTTCATTTCCGCCTTCACCGACCGCATCGCGGTGACGAGATCGACCACCCAGCCGATCTCGGCCTCGGCCGCAGGATCGCTGAACTCGTCGGCGTCGAGCGCGGCGATGACCGGCGGAATGATCGGATCGACCACCGGACCGGCGGTCGCGATCGCGGCCAGCTGCTCGCCGGTCACGCCCGGCTTGCGCGGCCAGGACGCCAACACCAACAGGCCGTCACGCTTTGCGGTCACCGCCCACAGCTCCTCCGTGATGAAGGGCATGAACGGATGCAGCAGCTTGAGGATCTCGTCGCGGGTCCAGGCGATCATGGCGCGGGTCTCGGCCTTGGCCGCGCCCTCCTCGCCCATCAGCACGGGTTTCGCGAGTTCAAGATACCAGTCGCAGAACACGTTCCAGACGAAGCGGTAGATCGCACCCGCGGCATCGTTGAAGCGATGATCCTCGATCGTCTCGGTGACCTCGCGGGTGACGCGCGAGGTTTCGTGCGCGATCCAGCGGTTCAACGTCTCCTTCGCGCCCTTCGGATCGAAACCGTCCGGCTTGACGCACTCGTTCATCTCGGCGAAGCGGCAGGCGTTCCAGAACTTGGTCGCGAAATTGCGGTTGGTCTCGACCAGATGCGGCGACAGGCGGATGTCATGGCCTTGCGCCGCCTCGCGGGCCAGCGTGAAACGCAGCGCGTCGGCGCCGTATTCGTCGATCAGGTTCAGGGGGTCGATGACGTTGCCCTTCGACTTCGACATCTTGGCACCCTTCTCGTCGCGGACGAGGGCGTGGATGTAGATGGTCGAGAACGGCACTTCCTTCATGAAGTGCAGGCCCATCATCATCATGCGGGCGACCCAGAAGAAGATGATGTCGAAGCCGGTCACCAGCGCGTTGGTCGGATAATAGCGCTGCACCTCGGGCGTATCGTCCGGCCAGCCGAGCGTCGAGAACGGCCACAGCGCCGAGGAGAACCAGGTGTCGAGCACGTCCTCGTCGCGGGTGATGAAGCCTTCGCGCTTGTTGCGGTCGAGCGCCATCTCGCGCCCCTGCTCGACCGTGATGACTTCCTGCTCGACGTAATAGCCGAGCGCGTGACTGACGGCCTCCTCTTCGGTCTCGGCCACGAACACCTTGCCGTCAGGTCCGTACCAGGCCGGAATCTGGTGGCCCCACCAGAGCTGGCGCGAGATGCACCAGGGCTGGATGTTCTCCATCCATTCGAAATAGGTCTTTTCCCAGTTCTTCGGCACGAACGTCGTTTCGCCCGAACGCACCGCCGCAATCGCGGGCTTGGCCAGCGTCTTGGCGTCGACATACCACTGGTCGGTCAGGTACGGCTCGATCACGCTGTTCGAGCGGTCACCATGCGGCACCATGTGGGTGTGCGGCTCGATCCGCTCGACGAAGCCGAACTCCTCCAGCCTCGCGACGATCTTCTTGCGCGCCGCGAAGCGCTCGATCTTGTCAAACTCGGCGGCGAACTCGTCGGCGCCCATCGGCAGGCCGCGCAGATAGTCCTCGTTGCCCACCAGGCTGAGGCTGCCTTCCTTGTCGAGCACGCTGATCCGGCGCAAGCCGTGGCGATTGCCGACTTCGAAATCATTGAAGTCGTGCGCCGGCGTCACCTTCACCGCGCCGGAGCCCTTGTCCGGATCGGAGTATTCGTCGGCGACGATCGCAATCTTGCGGCCGACCAGCGGCAGGATCACGTTCTTGCCGATCAGATCGGCGTAGCGCTCGTCGTCCGGATGCACCGCGACGGCGGTGTCGCCGAGCATCGTCTCGGGGCGCGTCGTCGCGACCACGATGAACGATTTCGGATCCTCGGGGCTGAAGCTGCGGCCCTCGATGGGATAGCGCAGGTACCAGAGGTGGCCCTTGACTTCGACCTGCTGCACCTCGAGATCGGAGATCGCGGTCAAGAGCTTGGTGTCCCAGTTCACCAGCCGCTTGTCCTTGTAGATCAGCCCCTCGCGGTGCAGCTCGACGAACACCTTGACGACGGCTTTCGACAGGCCCTCGTCCATGGTGAAGCGCTCGCGCGACCAGTCGCAGGAGGCGCCGAGCCGCTTGAGCTGGTTGATAATGGTGTCGCCGCTCTCGGCCTTCCATTGCCAGACCCGCTCGAGAAACTTCGCGCGGCCCATCTCGCGGCGGCCGGGCTGCTGACGCTCCATCAGCTGCCGCTCGACCACCATCTGGGTGGCGATACCGGCATGGTCGGTACCGGGCTGCCACAGCACGTCGCGGCCGCGCATGCGCTCGAACCGGCACAGGATGTCCTGCAGCGTATTGTTGAGGGCGTGACCCATGTGCAGCGAGCCCGTCACGTTCGGCGGCGGGATCACGATGGTGAAGGGCACGGCATCCTTGCGTTCAGGCCGGCCGGCCTTGAACGCACCGCTCTCCTCCCAGATCCGGGCCATCCGGTGCTCGATATCGGCGGGCTGGTAATTTTTCTCGATCATGACAATGCGCTGTGGACCATGGAAAGCGTTAGAAAGCCGCCGGAGCGCACCAAGTCAACCGGACCGGTACGTCAAATCGACGTTTAGGGCATTTGGGGAGCTGATTGAGGGCCGCTAGGCCCAACGGCGGAAGCCAGCCTCGCGCCGGCTGCGTTACTAGCGCCGCGCGGACTGGCGCCCGCGGCGGAGCTAGCGCCCGCGGGATACCCGCTCGATCTCGGCCTTGACGATCCGCTCGACCAGCCCGGGCAGGTTGTCGTCGAGCCAGGACTTCAGCATCGGCCGCAGCATCTCCTTGACCAAATCCTCCAGCGTCCGTGCATTGCTGCTGAGCACCGTATGGGCCAGGGAATTGAAGGCGGATTCGACTGCCCGCATCGTGGTTCCCGAGATGATCTGCTGCATGGGCGCGGTCTCGATCGCCGGCGGCTCCCGGGCCGGTTCCGGCGCCCGGCTCCGCGCTTCCGTGAACTCGAGGTCGTCCTGCGGCTCGACCTTGCGGAACGACGGCGCGGCGGCCGGGTCCGGCAGCGCCATCTCGTCGGTGAGTTCGAACACGTCGGCTTCGGGCTGGGCTGCGGGCTGCGGCGACGGCCTGATCTCGGCTGCGGGCGTCGCCTCGTCGAGGCTGGCGAGCAGCGAGTCGATGTCGTCCTGACTGTTGCTGGCCGCCGGTGCAGGCGCAGGCGGCGGTGATTTCGGCGCGGGCGCGGCGGCCTTCGCGGCCGGTGGCGCTGCGGGCGGCGGGCTCTTCATCGCGGGCTTGGTTGCTGGTGCTGGCTCGACCTTCGGCGCCGGCGCTGCAGCGGCGGCCGCAGGCTTCTCGGCCGCGGCCGGCTTCGCCTCGTCGTCGGCAATGATGCGACGGATCGACGCCAGGATCTCCTCCATCGAGGGCTCTTGGACCTTCGCAGGTTGCGTCATCTCCAACTCCACATCGAAACGATTTTACATCAAGCCCGAGAGGATTTGCCGGTTCCGATGATGTGGGCGGAGATTTTCATTGCTCCCGCCCGACTTGTCCCCAGATCAAGCCCGCCCGAGGCTTTGTGCAAGCTTCGTGTCGCCCAATGCAGCGTGATCACAGGTGGCGTCGCACCTGTCATCACGCTACGCCGGCGCGCCGCGAATCGCCTTGCTGCCCGACAAAACGGTATGTCAGGCCAATTATCGAATGCAAGCAAACGCGCCTGTTTGTGGTCCTGATTAACTCAGAACCACAAACATGACGCGACAAGCGATGATGATGCGAAGGTGTTTAGCGGCCGTCGGGCGTGCGTACGCCGGCCCAGTTGTCACGAACCTGCTGGTAATGCACGCTCGGATCGTAGACGTTGGTCGAAAGGCCAAGCACCTGCGGTGACAAGCGACCAACTGCGCTCAACACGTTATAGGACGCGACGACGCGGTCGTGCTGCGCGGTAACCAGCGCGATGCGGGCGTTAACCAGCGCCTGCTGCGCGTTGAGAACGTCGAGCGTGGTGCGCTGGCCGGCCTTTGCCTCCTCGCGCACGCCGTTCAGCGCTATCTCGGATGCTGTCACCTGGGCCTGCGCCGATGCCACCTGCGACTTACCGGCGACCAGCTGGCCCCACGCGGTGACGACGTTGGCGCGCGCCTGATCGCGGGTCTGTTCGAGCACGAGGCGCTGCTGCGCCAGCGATTCCTTCGACTGGCGGATCAGCGAATATTCCGCACCGCCCTGGTAGAGCGGCACCGACAGCTGGACCGCCGTTCCCGCGCTGAACGCGCGCTGGCTGATCAGGGTCTGCTCGTACTGCTGCTGCACCGACGTTTGCAGGTTGACCGACGGGAACAGCGCTCCCTCGCTGACCTTGACCTGCAGGAAGTTGACGTCGACGCCGTACATCGCCGAGGTGACGTTCGGATTCTGGGTCAGGCTGAGATCAACGGCAGCCGCAAGCGTCGTTGGCAGGAACCGGTCAACCGGCGAGCCCGGCGCGAGGTTCTGCGGCTCGTTGCCGATGATGCGGCGGAAATTCGAACGCGTCGTCGTCAGGTTCGATTCGGCGGTGAGCTGCTGGGTTTTACCTGCCGCGAGCTGCGCTTCGGATTGCGCGACGTCGGTCCGCGTCACTTCGCCGACATTGAAGCGGTCCTGGGTCTGCTTCAGCGTCTGTTCCAGCACGCGCGTGTTGCTGCGCTGAACTTCGACGATGGCGGAGTCGCGGAGATAGTCCATGTAGATCGTGGCCGCGCTCAGGATCACGGTCTGCTCGAGCACACGCAGGCCCTCGCGCGCCGCCGAGACCTGGCTTTCCGCCGCGCGCACCCTGGGCGCGGTCTGCGCGTTGAACAGCGATTGGTTGACCGTGAGGCCTGCGCTGCGCGGCGCGTTGGCGCCATGGATTTGGGTGCGGACAAGATTGTTCGCGTCGCCGCCCTGTGTCGTCAGCGTATCGGTGTATTGGTACCCCGCGCTTGCCGTCAGTGCGACTTTCGGGCGGTAGCCCGACAGTGCCTGCGGAACGTTCTCGTCCGTTGACCGCACCTGCGCGCGTTGCGCGTTCAGCTGGGGATTGTTTTGGTAGGACCGCACCAGCGCGGCCTCGATTGTATCGGCGAGTGCGGGCACAGGGCCCATCTCCGCCAACAGAAGGACGGCAGTCGCAGCCGCGGTGACAACCTTCACCCCACGCATCCCCGGAAATCCAATCATTGTAGTCGCCGTCTCCCACACGCAAATCAGTCCGGCGGTCGCTTCAGTCGAAGTGAGTCCCGCCTCACCTTAGTCCGCAGCTAGGCCCAACGGAACTACCCCGCAACGGAACACGGTCGAAACTCTTCACATGGGGCAAACGGGCCACACTTCTGATTCGGAACGGGATTTTATCAGCCCTGCGCCGCAGGAGAGGGTCAGAAGACGAAGGCGGGAACTCGCTCGAATCCGGGTAAAACGGGGGCCGAGGCGTCGAACAGCTCGCGATGGCCGAAATCCCCGTGGGAGCGCGTCACCAGGGTGGCGCGCGGCGGCGGCAACAGACCGAACACCCCGACCAGCCTGCCCCCCTCCTTGAGCTGGCCGAACAGCCCGGTCGGGACGATCTCCGTGGCACCATTGAGGATAATGACGTCAAACGGGGCGCCCGCGGCATCGCCGTCGGCGGCTGCGGCCGTTTTGACGGTGATATTCTGGATCCCGAGCTCGGCGAACGCCGTGGTCGCCCTTGCGGCAAGCGCCGGATCGCTTTCGGTCGCGCAGACGTCTGCGGCAAAGCGCGCCAGGACGGCGGCGGCGTAACCGGTCGCGCAGCCGACCACGAGGACGCGGTCGGTGGCCTTGATCTCGGCGGCCTGGAGCATCCGGGCGAGCAGCGCCGGCGTGATCAGGCAGCGCCTCGTCGCACCGCCCTCGGCGACATCGAGGTCGAGGTCGAGATACGCCAGCGCCTGCTTGCTTGCCGGCACGAATATCTCGCGCGGCACGGTCAGCATGGCATCGAGAATACGATCATCGGTCACGTCGCTCGGACGCACCTGACCATCGACCATATACTGGCGCGCGGTCGAAAAACCGGTCATTGGCGGAGACCCTGCAAGTCGCGGCATTGCCGCTGGAGAAGCTAGAACAGGGCCATCTTTTGGAACAAGCTCCGCCAAAACGCAACACGCCGTTGGCGGGCGATCGCGCTCCCAGAACAGGCTCGTGGCGCCGTCTATTCGATCGTGACGGCAAGCCGGCCGATCAGGCGGGCCACTTCGTCGAGATGCTCGGAATCATGCTCCTCGACGGCCTTCGCGAGTCGGCGGACGCATTCATCGTCACTGATGTCAGGCGCGTCATTCGGAACGAGCGTCGGCTGCGGCATCGACAGGTCGATCAAGTTAATGGTCATCAAAATCACCTCTCAAGACCCGACGGAAGCGAGTGTTGAACGTTATTGAGTCGATTTGACGACGTTTTCGGCCTGTCCGCTGCGGACCACGGGCTTGTGATTGGCGATTTGGGGGATCGATGGGGCCAGACCAAACTGGCTCCCCGGGCTGGATTCGAACCAGCGACCATCCGATTAACAGTCGGATGCTCTACCGCTGAGCTACCGAGGAAAAGGCGAACCTCTGTTCGCGAGCGGGCAGCGTATAACAAAGCCTTTCGGCCTTGCAAAGAACCAAATCGCCCCTCCGGCGAAACTTTACCGGGGACCGTAAATCTCTGCGTTACAAGGGTTTAACCATTCCTCCGCGCGGTGCGTGCCCGGCCGCCGCCCTTGCGGGCACCTGAAACACCGCCAGCGCCGCGATCGCGCCGCGGCTGCGATTCTGGTCTCGGGCACCACCGCCCGGCTTCGCCGCGCAAGCCGGCAGGCTATCGCCCGCCGATGGCAACGATGAACAGCGCGGTCGCGGCCAGCGAGGAGATGGTCCGCACGTGGTTCCAGAAGGTCCAGTCGGTCAGATAGCGCGCCCAGACAGATGCCGCCGACGTGCCCGCAGGGTCAGAGGCCGCAAGCTGATCGTTCAGCGGCACATTGAAGGCGACCGTGACGACGAACATGCCGACCACGTAGAGGGCGCCGCCGCAAATCATCGCAATCGCGCCCGGCTCCTGCCATCTGAGCCCGCCGAGCACGACCAGCACAGCGCAGGACAGCGTGGTGCCGAGGAACACCGGCATGAACGGCGAGCGGACGATATCGGCATTGATCGCGTTCATTGCCGAGATGCCGGCGGCCTGATCGATGCGGCCGAGCGCGGTCATGACGAAAGCCGAGAACGCGAAATAGAGCCCGGCGAGCAGGCCGCAACCGAGCGCGGAAAACCACAGCAAGGCCGAGGTCAGGATCTGGCGCATCGTTCCGCCTCCAAATGCGAGATATACTCGTATTTGTGAAATGCGATAAACTCTCGTATTAGGGCCGTCAACCCCGATCGCAGGGAAGCGAGAGATGTCGAGACGAAAGGCCGCGGCCGTGGAAGTCCCCCTCCCCGGGCTGGCGCGGCTTGCCCCGACCCAGCAGCGCAGCCGCGAGCGCTTCGAGCGCATCCTTGCCTGCGCGACCGAGATCATGGCGGAAAAGGGCAGCGAGGCCTTCCGCATGAGCGACGTCGTCGCGCGCAGCGGCGTCGCATTCGGCTCGCTCTATCAATATTTCCCGGACAAGGCCGCGATCATCGGCACCCTGGCCGAACGCCATAACGCGGTCGGGCGCGATTGCGTCAGGCGCGATCTGGCCACGGTGACGACCGCGCGCGACCTGCACCCGGCGCTTTGCCGGATCGTCGACAGCTACTACGAGATGTTCATGCGCGAGCCTGTCATGCGCGACATCTGGCAGGCGACGCAAGCCGACCGCGCCCTGCAGAAGCTCGATGCGGACGACATGGCCGTGCTCTCCGGCCTGCTGTCCGACGCGGTCAGGCGGATTGCGCCCGGCATGCCGACTGCCGCCTTCGCCACCTTTTCAGCACTGATCATGACGCTGATCGCAGCCGCCGTGCGTCACGCGATCATGCTGCCACCGAGGAAGGCGCGGCAGGCGCTGACGCAGTTCAAGACCATGCTGCCGCACGACCTCACCGGACTGACGTAACGGCGCGCAGACGTCGGGAATTTCCTCCGGCTCGAGGCGATAGACAGCGGGCGTAGGCGATTTGCGCTGTCCGGGAGCTGCCCGCAGCACCCAACAGTGCCCACTGGTGAGACCATGTCAGCAAAAGCCGAGGATCGAGGTGGCATGCGATCAACAAGTATCCCGCGATGCACGGCCTCATTGTCACGGCTCCCTAAAACTTCTGCGATATTTGACGGCTATGAGGATTGCCGGGAATTCCGGGCGGAGTTTTTCGCAAGATGTGATCTGTCTCACATGAGGTGCGGCCACGCCGACCTAGGTTCCCGAAGGGTCACCAACGATTTGTTAACCAACACGGGCGCCATCGTTCTTTTCATAAAATTCGAACGAATCGCTCAATCCGGACCGAAGACAGTTTTGCGACCATGGCGCTCTCGAACCTCGGAGAGCGCGATGAGCGAAGTCGAATTTGATCTGCTGCTGGACGCCGTGCGAACGGCGATCGCGCCCATTGCTCAGGAGGATTTCGTGGCTCAGCCCTCGCCCCGCATTCAGCCGCCACCGCGCGCGGCCAATGACAACCAGGCGCCGTGGCCGCTGATTCCGTTTCCTGAAGGTTGGTACGCCGCGAGCTAATGCGGCTTCTCATTGATTGGCTGCAAGCCATTGATGAGATGAATGGAGGCCACGACCAGAATTGAACTGGTGTACACGGTTTTGCAGACCGTTGCGTAACCACTCCGCCACGTGGCCCCGTGCGGCGGACTTCATATACGGCCTCTCTCCGATAGGCAACCGAGCCGGAAGGTAAGGTGCCCCTTGTTTGAGCAAGATCCTTCCGGAAGACCGCTTCGCGCTTTTCCGGATCAGGCTCTAGCGCCGGCGCCTCCGGAAATCCCGCTTCTTCGGTTTGGGCGCCAATTCCGGCAGTTTGGCCTGCACTTCCCGGAACCTCGCCAGCATCCGCTCGAAACTGCCTGACAACGTTGCGGCAATATCCGGCCGCTTCTCCAGCCCCGCCAGCAGGATCGCGGCCGCCTCGATGGTGGACAGGCCGTCGCGGCGCGGTTCCCGCCGCAGTCTGCCGTAGAGCGAGGGCCGTTTCGGCCCGAGAATCACGCGCTGGCACTTGAGCATCCACGGATTGCGCCACCACAGCGCCTTGGCCTGGCTCCAGGTGCCGTCGAGCAGCACCATGCCCTCGATGTCGGCCAGGATGGCGCGCTGATGCGGCTCCAGTTCGCCCTTGCGGTTGATCGCGACGATCTCGGCATCGGTCTCGAGGTCCTCGACCTTGGCGGAGCCGAGATAGAGCACCGCCCAGCGCGACGGATCGGGCACCGGCCGGCCCAGTGCCTTGGCAAGGCTCGGCCAGGACAGCCCGATCCGGACCACGGCGTTCTCGAAATGCCTGGCAAGCAGCCGCGCGGTGCCGAGCGCCCTGTCCTGCTCCTGCGGATGCTGGAGGATCAGGAGCGACAGCCGGTTTTCGATCGGGGTGACGCTGTCGCAGATGCACAGCGGCATCGGCTTGCCGCAATGCGCGCACTCCTCGATCTCGGCGACGATATCGGTTTTTGCTTCGGTCGGTTCGGACATCGCTCCGCTATACGCTTGCAATCGTGCAATTCAAACTATTCCGCGGGTGCGTGCACGCCTGACGGCTCGCGGCGCTGGCGCAACCGGTCGATCAGGAGATAGATCACTGGCGTAGTGTAGAGTGTCAGGATCTGCGAGACGAACAGGCCGCCGATGATGGTGATGCCGAGCGGACGGCGCAGCTCCGTGCCGGGGCCGGTCGCGACCACGAGCGGAATGCCGGCGAACAGCGCCGCCATGGTCGTCATCAGGATCGGACGGAAGCGCGCCTGGCAGGCCTCGAAGATCGCCTCTGCCGAGGACAGGCCGCGCCGGCGTTCGGCCTCGAGCGCGAAGTCGACCATCATGATGCCGTTCTTCTTGACGATGCCGATCAGCAGGATGATGCCGACGAAGGCGATCACCGTCAGCGGCGTGTTGGTGATCTGCAGGGCGAGCAGTGCGCCGAGCCCGGCCGAGGGCAGTGTCGAGATGATCGTGAGCGGATGGGCAAGGCTCTCATAGAGCACCCCCAGCACGATATACATCGCGACCAGCGCGCCGAGGATCAGGAGCGGCTGACGGCCGCTGGTCCTGGCGAAGTCCCCGGCATTGCCGTCGAAGCTGCCGCGTATGCCCTCTGGCATGTGCAATTCCTCGACCGCGCGCTGGATGTTCTGCGTTGCGGCCTGCAGCGGCACGTCCGGCAGCAGGTTGAACGACACTGTGGTCGAAGGGAACCCGCCGGAGTGATAGACCGCGAGCGCCGACAATCCACGCTGGTAGTGCACCAGCGCCGACAGCGGCACCTGGGCGTCGCCCGCGCCGGCGACATAGATGCGATCGAGGTTGGAGGGATCGACCTGGAATTTCGGGTCGATCTCCAGCACGATCATGTACTGGTTGCGCTGGGTGTAGATGATCGAGATCTGCCGCTGCGCGAACGCATTGTTGAGCGCGTTGTCGATGTCCTGAACCCTGACGCCGAGGCTGGAGGCGGTCTTGCGGTCGATCACGAGGTTGAGCTGCAGGCCGCCGGGATCGCGGTCGGAGGATATGTCGGTGATGCCCTCCACGCTCTCCATGCGCTTGGCCACGATCGGCGCCCATTTCTGCAGCAGGCCGAGATCAGTGCTGGTCAGCGTGTACTGGTAGTCGGAATCGCTCTGTCGTCCGCCGGCGCGCACGTCCTGGGCGGCGAACATGAAGAGCCGGATGCCGGGCACCATGAACAGGTTGCGGCGCAGCCGGTCGATCACCTGTGCGGTCGACATCCCGCCCCGCTCCTCCGGCGGCTTCAGGCTGATGAACATGGTGCCGCGGTTGGAGGTGGCGCCGCCCGGGCCGCCGCCGGAGCCCACCGACGAGCCGATGCCGGCGACCGCGGGGTCGGCCATCACGATGTCGGCGAGCCGCTGCTGCAGCTGAAGCATCGCCTGGAACGAGATATCCGCCGACGCCCGGGTCGAGCCGATCACGAAGCCGCTGTCGTCGGTCGGGAAATAACCCTTCGGCGTCTTGATGTAGAGCGTCACCGTCAGCGCGACGGTGGCGAAGAACACCACCAGGGTCAGGAAGGGATAGCCGAGCACGATCCGCAGCGTCGCTGCATAGAACGCCACGACACGTGACAGCGTGCCCTCGATGACGCGATCGTACCAGGTGGCATGATCCGAGGTCGCCTCCCGGATGTAATGGGCGCAGATCATCGGCGTAACCGTGAGCGACACCAGCGTCGAGACCAGGATGGCGAAGGTCAGCGTCAGCGAGAATTCGCGCAGCAGCCGGCCGACGATGCCGTCCATGAAGATCAGCGGCGTGAACGCCGCGATCAGCGACAGGCTGATCGAGACCACCGTGAAGCCGATCTGCTTCGCGCCCTCCTGCGCCGCTTGGAACGGCCGCATGCCATGCTCGAGGTTGCGGTACATGTTCTCGATCATGACGATGGCGTCGTCGACCACGAAGCCGACGGAAATCGCCAGCGCCATCAGCGACAGATTGTCGATCGAGAAGCCCGCGACCCACATGCCGGCGCAGGTGCCGGCCAGCGCCAGCGGCACCGAGATGCCGGCTGCGATCGTTGGGGTCAGCCGTCGCAGGAACACGAACACAACGGCCATCACCAGGAACGCGGTCGCCAGCAGGGTCCACTGCATGTCCAGCACGCTGGCGCGGATCGTGCCGGTGCGGTCGACCAAAGTGGAGATCTCGACGCCCGCCGGAATCCATTTCTTCAGTTCCGGCAGCATCTTGCGAACGCCGTCGACGGTGTCGATGACGTTGGCATCACCCTGCTTGGTGATCTGGATCAGCACCGCCGGCTGCTTGTTGAACCAGGCGATCGAGCGGGCGTTGCGGACGGAATCCTCGATGTCGGCGACGTCCGAGAGCCGCACGAAATTGCCGTTGGAGCTCTTGATGATGATGTCGCGGAATTCGGCGGCGGTGCGCATCTGCTTGTTGATCGAGAGCGTCTCGCTCAGCCGGCCGCCATTGAAGATGCCGACCGGCCCCAGCGGGTTGGCGTTGATGATCGCGGTCCGGACGTCGTCGGTGGCGATCCCGGCGTTCGACAGCGCCACGGGGTTGAGCTGCACCCGCACGGCCGGCTGGTCGGCGCCGGACACGGTGACGTCGCCGACGCCCGGCACCTGCGAGATGCGCTGCGCCAGCACGGTATCGGCGACGTCGTAGATCGCGCTTGCCGACAGCGTCTTCGAGGTCAGCGCCAGCACGAAAACCGGCGACGCGGCCGGATTGGCCTTGCGGAACTTGGGCAGCGACGGCAGGTCGCTCGGCAAATCGGCGAGCGAGGCGTTGATCGCGGCCTGCACGTCGCGCGCGGCGCGGTCGATATTGCGGCCGATCGAGAACTGCACCTGGATGCTGGTGGTGCCGAGCGAGCTCGTCGAGGTGATCTGGTCGACGCCCGAAATGGTGCCGAGCTTGCGCTCCAGCGGTGCGGCGACGGTCGCGGCCATCACCGAGGGATCGGCTCCCGGCCTGGACGCCGACACCCGAATGGTCGGGAAATCGACATTCGGAACCGACGACACCGGCAGGAACTGGTAGGCGACGATCCCGACCAGGAACAGCCCGATCGCAAGCAGTGTGGTGCCCACCGGCCTGCGGATGAAGGGCTCCGAGATCGAGATCACTGCATGCCCTCGGTGGCGCCCGCGATCGGCGGGCCGCTGGGACCTGGCTCCGGCACGGCCCGCTCGATCCGGCGGTTGATGCGGTCGAGCGCGAGGTAGATCACGGGGGTGGTGTAGAGCGTCAGGAGCTGGCTCAGCAGCAGGCCGCCGATGATGGAGATGCCGAGCGGGAATCGCAGCTCGGCGCCGGTGCCGCTCTCGATCGCGAGCGGCAGCGCGCCGAACAGCGCCGCCAGCGTCGTCATCATGATGGGACGAAAGCGCAACAGACACGCCTGCACGATCGCCTCGTTCGGCGACATGCCCTGCCGGCGCTCGGCCTCCAGCGCGAAGTCGATCATCATGATCGCGTTCTTCTTGACGATGCCCATCAGGAGGATGATGCCGATCAGGCCGATCACCGAAAGATCCTGACCGCACAGCATCAGCGCCAGGATCGCACCGACGCCGGCCGAGGGTAGCGTCGAGAGGATCGTGATCGGATGGATGTAGCTCTCATAGAGCACGCCCAGCACGATGTAGATGGTGATGATCGCCGCCAGGATCAGCCAGGGCTGGCCGGCGAGCGAGCGCGAGAATTCGGCGGCATCGCCGGCATAGACGCCGACGATGCTGTTGGGCATGCCGATGCGGGTCTCGATGGTCTTCACGGCCTCGACGGCATCGCCAAGCGCCGCGCCCGGCGCGAGGTTGAAGCTGAGCGACACGGACGGGAATTGCGCCTGGTGCGAGATCGCGAGCGGCGCCGTTGTCCGCTTCAGCGTCGCCACGGCCGACAGCGGCACCTGCGCGCCGTTGGCGCCGGGCAGATAGAGCTTGTCGAGGATCGAGGGATCGCGCTGATACATCGGCAGCGCCTCCAGCACCACGCGGTACTGGTTGGCCTGCCCGTAAATGGTCGAGATCTGTCGCTGGGCGAAGGCGTCGTTGAGCGTGTCGGTGATGGCCTGAAGGCTGACGCCGAGCTGGCCGGCGCGGTGGCGGTTGACGTCGAGCGCCGCGCGCAGGCCGCCCTCCTGCGCCTCCGAGGAGACATCGCGGAAGATCGGGTCGCGCCGCATCTCGGCGACGAGCCTTTGCGCCCATTGCGAGACCTCGGCGGCGTCGGTCGCGGTCAGCGTGTACTGGTATTGCGAGCGGCTCGACTGGGTCGAGATCTGCACGTCCTGCACCGGCTGGAAATAGACGGTCATGCCGGGCACCGTCGCGATCTTCTCCTTCAGCAGCTCGATCACCTTGACGACGCCCTCGCGCCGCTGGTCGAGCGGCTTCAGCGTCATTACCAGACGGCCGACATTGGTGGTCGGATTGACCGAGCCCGAGCCGATCACCGAGACAACGCCAACCACATCAGGATCGGCCTTGATGATGTTTGAGACCGCGCTCTGCCGCCGCTGCATCTCGGCGAACGAGACGTCGGGCCCGGCCTCGGTCACCGCCGTGATCGACGAGGTGTCCTGCAGCGGCAGAAAACCCTTCGGTGCCAGCACATACATGATCAGCGTCAGCGCGATGGTCGCGAACGTCACCAGCAGCGTCGCGCGCTGGCGCCGCAGCACCCAGAGCAGCGTCCGATGGTAGAACTCCACCGTGCGGTCAATGAAGCGGCTGATCGCGGCCAAGCCCGGCACCGCCAGCTCCTCATGGGCGTGCTTGAGCAGGCGCGAGCACATCATCGGCGTCAGCGTCAGCGAGACCACCGCCGAAGTCACGACCGCGATCGTCAAGGTCAGCGCGAATTCGCGGAACATGCGCCCGACGAGACCCGACATGAACAGCAGCGGAATGAAGACTGCTATCAGCGACACCGTCAGCGAGATCACGGTGAAGCCGATCTCGCTGGCGCCTTTCAGCGAGGCCTCCATCGCACTGTCGCCGTTCTCCATGTGGCGGACGATATTCTCGATCATGACGATGGCGTCGTCGACGACGAAGCCGGTGCCGATCGTGAGCGCCATCAGCGAGAGATTGTCGAGGCTGAAGCCGGCAAAATACATGATGCCGAAGCTCGTGATCAGCGACAGCGGCAGCGCGACGCCGGCAATCAGCGTGGCGCGCAGCGAGCGCAGGAACAGCAGCACCACCAGCGTCACCAGCACGACGGCAAGGATCAACGTAAACTGCACGTCACGCACCGAGGCGCGGATGGTGACGGTGCGGTCGGAGACGATGGTGAGGTTGACGCCGGCCGGGATCGCGCGCTGGACCTTTGGAATCTCGGCGCGGATCTGGCTGACGACGTCGATGACGTTGGCGCCGGGCTGGCGCTGGATGTCGATGATGACCGCCGGCGTGCCCTGGTACCAGCCGCCGGTGCGGTCGTTCTCGAGGCCGTCGACGATCTGGGCGACGTCGCCGATGGTGACGGGCGAGCCGTTGCGATAGGCGATGATGACCGGCCTGTAGGCGTCAGCGGCGGCGATCTGGTCGTTGGCTGCGATGATGTAGGATTGCTGCGCGCCGTCGAGCGAGCCCTTCGGCCCCGAGACATTGGCATTGGCGATCGCAGTGCGCAGATCTTCCATGGCGATGCCGTAGGCCGCAAGGCGCGCGAGATCGGCCTGGATGCGCACTGCCGGCTTCAGCCCGCCGAGGACCGAGACCCGTCCGACGCCGGAAATCTGGCTCAAACGCTGCGCCAGAATGGTGTCGGCGATATCGCTCATCACGCGCAACGAGATCGTGTCGGAGCGTAGCGCAAGCGTCATCACCGGCGCATCCGCCGGGTTCACCTTGGCGTAGGTCGGCGGATAAGGCAGCGTCTTGGGCAGCACGCCGGCCGCGGCATTGATCGCGGCCTGCACGTCCTGGGTCGCACCGTCGATATCGCGGTTGAGGTCGAACTGGAGCGAGATCTGGCTGACGCCGAACGAGCTGGTCGAATTCATCGCCGACAGCGACGGGATCTGGCCGAGCTGCCGCTCCAGCGGCGCGGTGATCAGCGAGGCGATCACGTCGGGGCTGGCGCCCGGAAGCTGCGTCGTCACCTGCACGGTCGGGAAATCGACCTGAGGCAGCGCCGAGACCGGCAGCGCGAAATAGCCCAGCAGTCCGCCGATCAAGAGCGCGATGCCGAGCAGCGAGGTCGCGATCGGCCGGCGGATGAAGGGTTCGGAGACGCCCATGGGTGCGTGCTCGCTGTTAGATCGGACATTACGAAGTCAGGATGCCGGTCATGGCTGCGCCTTCGGCGCGCCGCCCGACTGTTCGCCCCCTGCTGCCGGCGCGGGCGCCGGTCCGGACTGCCCCTTCTGATCGCCTTCGCTGTGCTCGTGCCGGCCGCGATGCTCGCCGTCCTTGCCCTGCCAGTCTTTCTTACCGTCCTTGCCTTGACCTTCGCCTTGCGCCCCGCGCTTGCCGTCAGGATTGCGGCTGCGCTTGCGCGGCGCGAGATCGGCGGCCGGCGGCCCGTCGTCCTTGCCGACCACGACCTTCGCGCCATCGGCGAGATTGGCAAAGCCGGTTGTCACGACGCGGTCCGACGTGGTCAGGCCGCTGGCGATGACGGCGTCATGCTCGTTCTGCTGGGTCACCGTCACGGGCTTGGCCGAGACGATGTTGTCCTCGCCGATGACGTAGCTGAAGGTCCCGATCGGACCGCGCTGCACCGCAGAGGTCGGCACCACCAGCGCCTGCGTCAAGGTCTCGACCTTGAGACGGACATTGACGAACTGGCCAGGCCAAAGCTGGTAATGGGCGTTCGGAAATTCCGCCTTGAGCTTGAGCGTGCCGGTGGTCTGGTCGACCTGGTTGTCGATGCCGGTGAGCTTGCCGGTGTCGATCACGGTGATGCCGTCGTTTCCGAACACGTCGACGGCGAGCGTGCCCTTTGCGGCGGCCGCGTTGACGCGCATGATCTGCTGCTGCGGCAGGCTGAACCACACCGCGATCGGTTGCAATTGCGTGATCACCACGAGACCCGTGGTGTCGGAGGCGTGGACGATGTTGCCCTGGTCGACCTGGCGCAGCCCGGCCCGGCCCGAAATCGGCGCCACGATCTTGGTATAGCTCAGCGTCGCGCGTGCATTGTCGATCTGGGCCTGATCAGCCTTGATGATGGCCTCCTGCTGCGCCACCAGCGCACGCTGGGTGTCGGCCTGCTGCTTGGAGCCGGCATTGGAAGCGGCGAGCTGCTCGTAGCGGGCGAGATCGATGCGCTGATTGGCGAGCTGGGCCTCGTCCTGCGCCTTCTTGGCCACCGCCTGGTCGTACTGCGCCTGATAGATCGCCGGATCGATCTCGCCGAGCACGTCGCCCTTCTTGACGTCCTGGCCTTCGACGAAATTCACCTTGAGCAGCTTGCCATCGACCTGCGAGCGCACGATGACCGTGTTGAGCGCCCTCACCGAGCCTACGCCGTCGAGGTAAACCGGCACGTCCTGCACATGCGGCGTCGCCGCGAGCACCGGCACCGGCAGATCGGGCCGCGCGCCTGCACCACGCCCGCCGCCGCCATTTTGCTTGGGCTGGAAGGCGAGCCAGCCGAGATAGCCGAGGCCGCCCAGGATCACGAGCGTGACGAGCAAGGACACCATGCGCCCAAGCAGGCGCGAGAGGAGGCTCCGCTTGCGCGGCGCCTTGCTTTTCTCCTCGTCCGTCGAGTTGGGCTTAAAGAGCATCGACCGGTCTTTCCATCTTCGGTTCCCAGCCGCCCCCTAATGCCTGATATAGGCTCACGATCGCCGATAGCCGGGCCAGTTGGGCCTGCGAATAGGCGTCTTCCGCCTGGAACAGGGTCAGTTGGGTGTTGAGCACGGTCACGATGTCGGCGGTGCCGGCCTTGAGCTGCTGCTCGGCGAGGTCGAAGGCGCGCCGCGACGACGACAGCACGTCGCGCTGCAGCTGCAGCCGGCGCGTGGTCTCGCGGATCGCGACCAGCGCATTGTCGACGTCGGTGAACGACTGCACCACCGTCTTGCGGTAGGTCTGGAGCAGCTCGTCCTGGCGCGCCTTGGCGAATTCGAAATTGCCGAGGATCCGGCCGCCGTCGAAGATCGGCTGCGTGGCGCTGCCGACGAGCTGGAAGAAGGCCGCGTGCGGCTGGAACAGCGAGACCAGCGCCGAGCTCTGGTAGCCGCCATTGCCGGTGAGCTGGATGGTCGGAAAGAACTGCGCGCGGGCATTGCCGATGTTCGCGGTGGCGGAGGCGAGCTGCGCCTCCTGCCGGCGGATGTCCGGTCGCTGCGTCAGCAGTTCAGACGGCAGGCCCGGCGTGACGCGCGGGATCGCAACGGCGTTGAGCGAGCCGCCGGAGACGCGCACGCTTTCCGGCGGCCGCGACACCAGCACCGCCAGCGCGTTGATACTCTGGTCGAGCGTCTGCCGCAGCGGCGGCACCAGCGCGCGCTGGTTGGCGAGCACGCTCTCCTGCTGCGCGACGTCGAGATCGGAGCCGGTGCCGGCCTTGAAGCGCTCCTTGATCGCATTGAGGATGCGCTCGGCGCTGGCGATGTTGCGCTGCGCGGTGCGCAGGCGGTCCTGCGTCGCCAGCACGGTGAAATAAGCATTGGCGACGCTCGCCAGCGTGGTCAGCGCCACCACCTCACGGTCGAACCGGTTGGCAACGGCGGTCTCCTCCGCCGTCTGCAGCGCGTCGCGGTTCTGGCCCCAGAAGTCGAGCTGATAGCTCGCGCTGAGCGAGGCGTTGTAGTTCACCACCTCGCGCCCGCCGTTGGTGAGGCCGCTGGCGCTGGAGCCGGAGGTGCGCGAGTAGGTTTCCGATCCGTTGAGGTTGAGGCTCGGCAGCAGCGCCGCGCCCGCCTGCCGCGCCTGGGCATCGGCCTGGACGATGCGCGAAACGGCAGCGGCGATGTCGAGGTTGACGGTCTGCGCCTCCACCATCAACTGCGTCAGCTCCGCTGAGCGGAAGCCGCGCCACCAATCCAGCGTCGGAAGCGCGTCGCCCGGCCGGCCGAGACGCGCGGCCTTGTAGCCCTGAGGCACGTCGAGCGCGGAATCCGGGATGTCCTGGGTCAGAATGCAGCCGGCAGAGCCGGCGACCAGGCCGAGCGCAACAAGCGAGCGTGCCGCGAGCCGGCGCGCGCGGACGGCGAGGCCGAACCGGCCTCCAGGCACCATCACGGACACGGGCTGGGTCACACCCGTTCTCCGCCGAAGCCAGACTTCGCCCGTGGCGCACGAATGCCGCGTTCAGCGATGGTCTGGGTGACGTTCACGGGGGTATGCTTCAAATGGAACCTGCCTGTCCCATTCTACCCTTGGGACAATGGGGCGGACAGCCCCGTCACGATTGCGCGGCGTCGCATCGCAAGCAATTCGTGGCTACCTTGAATGCCGACTTTTCCCTATTTTTTACGGCATTTCCGCGCATTTCGGCCCCGTGCCGGAAGTCACGATTCTTACAAAGATTTCATGGGGATTTCTCGGCTCCTGTTGCATTGAATCCGCAAGATGTGCCGGCGCGACGCCAAACTCGCGCCACCGCCCACTGCGCCGTCAGGTCTTGATTGGCCGAGAGCGCGCAACTCGTGCGAAACCGCCGACCACAGGATGATTCTACTGGCCGACCCGACCGCCGCAAAACTGCGTTCTCCCCACGCCCGTGACATCCGCGCGTGCGAGGTCAAGCGTGTTGAACCGGTCTTTTGCCGCAGTGCAAAAGCCCTTCCCTTTTTCGATCAGCACACTAGGTTCGCCAAGCAAGACACAGCCCGGCAAAGAAATTCCCCGACATGATATTCAACAAAGACGTCATCGAAGCCATCGGCAACACCCCGCTGATCAAGCTGAAGCGCGCCTCGGAACTGACCGGATGCACCATTCTCGGCAAGGCTGAGTTCATGAATCCGGGCCAGTCGGTCAAGGACCGCGCCGGCAAATGGATGATCCTGGAGGCTGAGAAGCGCGGCGAGCTCAAGCCCGGGGGTCTCGTGGTGGAAGCGACCGCCGGCAATACCGGCATCGGGCTCGCGGTCGTGGCGAGCGCGCGCGGCTACCGCACCCTGATCGTGATCCCGGAGACGCAGAGCCAGGAAAAGAAGGACTTTCTGAAGCTGTGCGGCGCCGAGCTGATCGAGGTGCCGGCCCTGCCCTATGCCAATCCCAACAATTACCAGCATGTGGGTCGGCGGCTCGCCGACGAGCTGCGCAAGACCGAGCCGAACGGCGTCCTGTTTGCCGATCAGTGGAACAACCTCGACAATGCCAAGGCGCACTACGAATCCACCGGCCCCGAGATCTGGGAGCAGACCGGCGGCAAGGTCGACGGCTTCGTCTGCTCGGTCGGCAGTGGCGGCACGCTGGCCGGCGTCAGCCGCTATCTGAAAGAAAAGAACCCGGCCATCGTCACCGCCTGCGCCGATCCGCACGGCTTCGGGATGTATGAACTGTTCAAGAATGGGCAGGTCAAATCAACGCCGGGCGATTCGATCACGGAAGGCATCGGGCTCGGACGCGTCACGCCGGTGGTCGAGACTGCGAAGGTCGACACCGCGTTCCTGATCTCCGATGAGGAAGCCGTGACCATCATCTATGAGCTTTTGGAACACGAAGGCCTCTGCCTCGGCGGCTCGACCGGCATCAACGTGGTCGGCGCGATCCGCCTTGCCAAGCAGCTCGGGCCCGGCAAGACGATCGTCACCGTGCTGTGCGATTCCGGCAGCCGCTATCTGTCGAAGCTGTTCAACGCGGACTTCATGCGCTCGAAGAACCTGCCGGTCCCGGAATGGCTGGAAAAGCGCAGCAAGATCGAGCTGCCGCTGGTCTAGGAAGCCAATAGCCAATGGTGAGTAGCGAATAGCGAGAAGCTCGATTCGCTACTCCCTACTCGCTCATCTCAGGATTTGACTTAGGAACAGCTTCGACCGCGCGTGCTGCGGGTTGGCGAAGAACTCCATCGGCGTGTTGGCCTCGATGATCTGGCCGGCGTCCATGAACACGACGCGGTTGGCGACCTCGCGGGCAAAGCCCATCTCGTGGGTGACGACCAGCATGGTCATGCCCTCCTCGGCGAGGTCGACCATGGTGTCGAGGACCTCCTTGACCATCTCGGGGTCGAGCGCCGAGGTCGGCTCGTCGAACAGCATCACCTTCGGGTTCATGGTCAGCGCGCGGGCGATCGCGACGCGCTGCTGCTGGCCGCCGGACATCTGACCCGGAAACTTGTTGGCCTGGTGCGGGATCTTGACCCGCTCCAGGAATTTCATCGCGGTCGCCTCGGCGTCTTTCTTGGGGATGTTGCGGACCCAGATCGGCGCCAGCGTGCAATTGTCGAGGACCGTGAGATGCGGGAACAGATTGAAGCTCTGGAACACCATGCCGACTTCGCGACGCACGGCATCGACGTGCTTGAGGTTGGGACCGAGTTCGATGCCGTCGACGACGATCTCGCCCTCCTGGAATTCCTCCAGCGCATTGATGCAGCGGATCAAGGTCGACTTGCCCGAGCCCGAGGGCCCGCAGATCACGATGCGCTCGCCCTTCGCGACCGCCAGGTCGATGTCCCGCAGGACATGGAATTCGCCGTACCATTTGTTGAGGCCGGAAATCTTGACGATGGGGTCGGACATGGTGGCCTCGATCAGCTGCGGCGGTGGGCGTTGAGGCGGCGCTCGACGAACAGCGAGTAGCGCGACATTCCAAAGCAGAAGATGAAGTAGATGATCCCGGCGAAGGCGAAGCCGGTGAATGCGGTCGACGGCGTCGACCATTTCGGATCCGAGAACGTCGCATGCAACGAGCCCAGGAGATCGAACAGTGCCACGATCGAAACCAGCGAGGTGTCCTTGAACAGCGAGATGAAGCTGTTGACGAGGTTCGGAATGACGTGACGCAGCGCCTGCGGCAGCACGATCAGCGAGGTCGTCTTCCACCACGACAGTCCGAGGGCGGCCGCCGCCTCGCCCTGCCCGCGCGGGATCGCAGCGAGCCCGCCGCGGACGTTCTCGGCTTGGTAGGCGCCGGTGAACAGCGCTATGCCGATCAGCGCCCGGACCAGGCCGTCGACGGTGAAATTGCCGGGCAGGAACAGGGGCAGCATGTAGGTGGCGAAGAACAGCACGGTGATCAGCGGCACACCGCGCCAGAACTCGATGAAGGCGATCGAGAAGATCCGGATCAAGGGAATGGTGGAGCGGCGGCCGAGCGCCAGCGCGATGCCGATCGGCAGCGAGGTGACGATGCCGGTGACGGAGACCACCAATGTCACCAGGAGGCCGCCCCATAGATTGGTCGTCACGATCGGCAATCCGCCGCGATCCAGGCCCATCAGCTTGATGACGATCGCGATGGCGGCAAAGCTCGCCAGGCTCCCGAGCAGCGCGCGTTGTCCGGTTCGCATGCCGCCGCCGAGGAAAAACAGGATCGGCGAGACGATCGCCGTGGTCAGCAGGAAGTCGAACCACAGCGGCTGGCTCGACATCTGAAGCTGCTCGCGCAGCCAGGTCACGGGAAAGATCAGCCAGCCGATCAGGCTGCCGACGAGCACGATGATGTTGCCGACCGCCCACAGCAGCGGCCCGATCGCCGAACTCCGGCTGAGATTGACCAGCGCCTGACCGGCATTGACGACGCTGTCGTCGAACAGCTGCAACAGGCTCGCGACCCAGCTGACGCCGAAACCGGCTAGTCCGCCGCCGTGCAGCAGGAAGAATGCGACCACCGGAAAGGCAACGAAGAACAGGCCGGCATTCAGGCCCTTCGCCGGCAGCCGCGGAACAAGGAGTGGCAGCAACAGGACGGCCGCGAGGACGAAGGTCAGGTCGACCCGCCAGCGCTCCGCCTCGGGATAGAAGCCGTAGATCAGTTGCGGCAGTTTCGCCTGGATGTAGGGCCAGCAGGCGCCGACAGCAAAGCCGGCGTTCTCGGCGAGGCATGCGGTTCGGTCCTGGCCGCTCCAGACCGCATCGACCATCAGGAACCTGACGGAGGGAATGATGGTGAACCAGAGCAGCAAGGCGCCCACGATCGTGAGCAGGATATTGGTCGGCGAGTTGAACAGGCGCGTACGGATGAAACCGACGAGGCCGGTGGTCTTCACCGGCGCCCGGCGCTCAGGCACCAGGTCCTGCCGGACAAAGGATGACGCGATGGCGTCGGTCATGCGCCGAGGCTCCGGCTGACGCGCCAACCGTAGACGCTCATGACGGCGCTGGTGAGTAGCGAGATCAGGAGATAGATGCCCATCGTCATCGCGATGATCTCGATCGCCTGCCCGGTCTGGCTCAGCGACGTGCCGGCGAACACCGACACCAGGTCGGGATAACCGATCGCGACCGCCAGCGACGAGTTCTTGGTGAGATTGAGGTACTGGTTGGTCAGCGGCGGCACGATGACGCGCATGGCCTGCGGCACGACGATCAGCCGCAAGGTGGTGCCGCGCGACAGGCCGAGCGACGAGCCGGCCTCCATCTGTCCCTTGTGAACGGACAGGATGCCGGCGCGCACGATCTCGGCGATGAAGGCGGCGGTATAGGTCGACAGCGCCACCGTCAGCGCCACGAATTCCGGAATGATACGCGAGCCGCCCGCGAAGTTGAAGCCCTTGAGCTGCGGCAGCTCGAAGGTGAAGGGCAAGCCGAACACCAGCATGGTCACCAGCGGTAAACCAGTCAGCAGGCCGAGCACATAGGGCCAGATCCGGATCGCCTGCCCGCGTTGAAACAGCGCCCGCCTTGCGTAGCCGCGCAGCGCCAGCGCGCCTGCGATGGCGATCGCGAGCGCGATCAGAAACGGATCAAGCCCGGCCTCGCCGATCGGCCGCGGGATCACCAGCCCGCGATTGGAGAGGAAGAAGGCGTTGAACAGCGAGATGCTCTGGCGCGGCCCCGGCAGCGCCGCGAGCACCGCGAGGTACCAGAACAGGATCTGGAACAGCACCGGCAGGTTGCGGATGACCTCGACATAGAGCTCGCCGACGCGCGACAACAGCCAATTGGGCGACAGCCGGCACAGCGCGACGATGAAGCCGATCACGGTGGCGAAGACGATTCCAATGCCCGCAACCAGCAGCGTGTTGAGCAGGCCGACGAAGAACACCCGCGTGTAGGTGTCCGACCCCGAATACGGGATCAGGTTCAGGCTGACATCAAAGCCCGCATTGTTTTTGAGAAACCCGAACCCGGAGGCAATGCGCTGCGTCTCCAGGTTGGCGCGGGCATTGGCCACGATCTCATAGGCGACCCAGGCCAACACCGCCGCGAACACGATCTGCACGGCAAGGCCAGTCCAGCCGGACTGGCCGCCGAGCGCGCGCTTCAGGCGGAAGATGAACTGCGGCGGTGGTTTTCGGGGCTCGGTCGTCATCGCCGCAGCCGCCTCGTCACCGATCAGCGGATCGGAGGCGCGTACTGGATGCCGCCCTTGTTCCAGAGATTGTTGAGCCCGCGTGCGATCTGCAGCTTCGATCCGGCGCCGATGTTTCGGTCGTACATCTCGCCGTAATTGCCGACGGCCTTGATGATGCGGGAGAACCAGTCCTTGGTCAGGCCGAGTTGCTCACCGAGATTGCCGTCGGTGCCGAACGCGCGCTTGAGGTCGGGCTTGTCCGACTTCGCCTTCTCGTCGACGTTCTTCGAGGTGACGCCGAGCTCTTCGGCGGTGATCATCGCAAACAGCGTCCATTTCACGATGTCGAACCACTGGTCGTCGCCGTGGCGCACCATCGGACCGAGCGGTTCCTTCGAGATGATCTCGGGGAGCACCATGTGGTCGGCCGGGTTGGCGAGCTTCAGCCGCTGCGCATAGAGCTGGGACACGTCGGTGGTGAAGACGTCGCAGCGGCCGGCTTCATAGGCCTTGACGGTTTCGTCGTTGGTGGCGAAAGCGATCACCTCGTACTTCATGTTGTTGGCCTTGAAGTAGTCGGCGAGATTCTGCTCGGTGGTGGTGCCAGTCTGCACGCAGACCGATGCGCTGTTGAGCTCGAGCGCCGAATTCACCTTGAGGGACTTCTTCACCATGAAGCCCTGCCCGTCGTAATAGGTCACGCCGGTGAAGTTGGCGCCGAGCGAGGTGTCGCGCGAGATGGTCCAGGTGGTGTTGCGTGAGAGCACGTCGATCTCGCCCGATTGCAGCGCCGTGAAGCGGTCCTTGGCGGACAGCGGCACGTACTTGACCTTGGTCGGATCGTTGAAGATCGCCCCCGCGATGGCGCGGCAGACGTCGACGTCGATGCCGGTCCAGTTGCCCTTGTCATCCGGAGAGGAGAAGCCGGGCAAGCCCTGGCTGACGCCGCAGGACAGCATGCCCCGGTCCTTGACGGTCTTGAGCGTTTGCGCCGAGGCGGCCTGGACCGACAGGGCGGCGGCAGCGGCAAGGGTGACAGCCAGGGATACGCGTTTCATGGGCGGGGCCTTTCAGGGTCGTCCGGTGGACGTTTGCATTGTGATCGCCTCGCGTTCACGGGCCATCCCAATGATCCCTTGCAGCAAAAATGCCGATTTGACCGGCAGTTTGACCTGCAGACCGGTCAGACATTGGATCGAAGGTCGCGGCAGGCCCCTCAACATGCGGCGACTGGTAGTTGCGCCGCATCACATAGCGACTGACGAGCCGGGTCAAGGGGTTGACGCATGTCTTCTACCTCTTGTTAGTAACACCTCCCGGCCCGGCCCCGTCTTCGCGGTACGGCTGCGGCAAAAAGTCTAAAGTTCAACGGCAGCGCTCCATGACCTCCTCCGACGGCTCCACGCCCTCCCACCCGCAACAGGCCGCCACCCGGCTGGTCACCTCCGGCCGCGACACCAAGGCGCAGAAGGGGTTCGTCAATCCGCCGGTGTTCCACGGCTCGACCGTGCTCTATCCGACCGCCGAGGACCTGCACGCCCATCGCGGCGAGTTCACCTATGGCCGGCACGGCAGCCCGACCACACGGGCGCTGCAGGACGTGCTGATGGCGCTGGAAGGCCCGCAATGCGCTGGCGTCGGCCTTGCCCCGTCGGGACTGGCGTCGATCAGCACCACGCTGCTCGCCGTGCTCAAAACCGGCGATCACCTTCTGGTGTGCGACAATGCCTATCGGCCGACCCGCAATTTCTGCGACAACATGCTCAAGCGCTACGGCATCGAGACCAGCTATTTCGACCCGCTGATCGGCGCCGGCATCGAGACGCTATTCAAGCCGAACACCCGCGCCGTGCTGATCGAAGCGCCCGGCTCGCAGACGTTCGAGATGCCGGACGTGCGGGCGATATCGGCCGTGGCGCATGCCCGCGGCGCGCTCGTCATCGACGACAACACCTGGGCGACCCCGCTCTATCACCGCTCGCTCGAGCAGGGTGTCGACATCAGCATGCAGGCGGCCACCAAATATATCGGCGGCCATTCCGACATCATGTTCGGCACGATTTCTGCCAATGCCAAGGCTTGGCCGCAGATCATCGAGGGCATCCGCCTGCTCGGCGTCTGCGCGGGCCCCGACGACGTCTTCCTGGCGCTGCGCGGATTGCGCACGCTGTCGGTGCGATTGGCGCAGCATCATCGCTCCGGGCTCGATATGGCGCGCTGGCTCGCTGCCAGACCAGAGGTCGCGCGCGTGCTGCATCCGGGGCTCGAAACCGATCCCGGCCATGCGATCTGGAAGCGCGACTTCACCGGCGCGTCAGGCCTGTTCAGCATCGTGCTGAAGCCCGCGCCGCAGAAGGCGGTCGACACCATGCTCGATACGCTGAAGCTGTTCGGCATGGGCTTCTCCTGGGGCGGTTTCGAGAGCCTCGCGATCCCCTTCGACTGCAGCGACTATCGCACCGCGACCAAATGGTCGCCGGGCGGGCCGACGCTGCGGCTGCATATCGGGCTCGAGAATCTCGACGACCTCAAGGCCGATCTCGACCGTGGATTTGCGGCGCTGAAGGCCGCGCTCTGATCCTCGCGCCCTGCCACGTTAGGCGACATTAACCACGCTCCACCGGCGCTGACGCCGCGTTGCGACCAACGTCGTACGCCTTAAGCACGCACGATCTCCGGGATTCTGCGGAGATGCAACCGCGCCGATAACCCGCCGTTCACCATCCCCACCAATCCCTTAATTGTCCGGACCTTCCATCAAGTTCCCTTATACTTTTGCGGCCGTAGTGATGCCTCGGGAAGGGCTGTCAGTGCCGCAAGGACGCGATTGCCCTATGTGAAGGGCATTCAGACAATCGCATGAAAACGGCACGCATCGTGGTCCTCGGCATCGCCGGCGTCGCAGGCCTCGCGGCCATGTATCTCGCGAGCGTCGGCGATCGCAAACCGGCGCCGATCGCGCCGCCCGTCGCGCAACTGCCGACCGTCGAAGTGCTGGTCGCAAAGTCCGACATCGGGCTCGGTCAATCGGTCAAGGCCGAAGACATCCAGTGGCAGCGCTGGCCGGCTGAAACTGCAAGCAGCGCGTTCATCCGTCACGACGCCAACGCCAACGCCATAAACGACGTTATCGGTTCGATCGCACGCGCACCCTTCATCGTCGGCGAACCGATCCGCGACCAGAAGCTGGTCAAGGCGGAAGGCTCCGGCTTCATGGCGGCGATCCTGCCCACCGGCATGCGGGCGATCTCGACCGAGATCTCGCCGGAGACCGGCGCGGGCGGCTTCATCCTGCCCAACGATCGCGTCGACGTGATCCTGTCGCGTCGCGACAAGAATCTCGATCAGCAAGGCGGCCGCGATATCGTCACCACTGAAATCCTGCTGTCCAACATCCGCGTGCTCGCGATCGACCAGGCGCCGAAGGAAAAGGACGGCCAGAACGCCGTGCTCGGCAAGACCGTCACGCTCGAGCTCCGGCCCGACCAGGTCGCGACGCTCTCGGCCGCGCGCCAGGGCGGCACGCTGACGCTCGCGCTGCGCAGCATCGTCGATGTCAACGAGCAGACCGACGAGACCAGAGACCATGCCCCGAAGCGGGGCGAGAGCATCAAGGTGGTGCGCTTCGGCATCCCGAGCTCTCTGACGACACAGAAGTGATGGGGGCTTCGATATGACGACGGGTGCGAAACAATTGGCGACGTCGACCACGCTGGTCCGCGCGCTGTCATTGTCGGCGATCACCGCGCTGATGCTGATCCCTGCCCTTGCCAGCGCGACCGATCCCGACAAGAACGCGGATGTGGCGGTGACCAGCAGCATCGCCGCCAAGACGCGCTCCGTGTCGCTCGGCGTCGGCAAGTCCGTCGTCATCGACCTGCCGCGCGAGGTCAAGGACGTGCTCGTGGCCGATCCCAAGATCGCCAACGCGGTGATCCGCTCGGCGCAGCGCGCCTATATCATCGGCGGTCAGGTCGGCCAGACCAACGTCGTGTTCTTCACCGCCGACGGCCAGCAGGTCGCCTCCTACGACATCGCCGTGAAGCGCGATCTCAACGGCATGCGCGCGGCGCTGAAGCAGATGCTGCCCGGCGTGCAGATCGAAGGCGTCGGCGACAGCGTGATGCTGACCGGCTCGGTGTCGAGCCCGGTCGAGGCTCAGCAAGCCGGTGACGTCGCCGCAAAGCTCGTCGGCGGCGCCGAGAAGGTCGTCAACAACATCGTCGTGCGCGGCCGCGACCAGGTGATGCTCAAGGTCGTCGTCGGCGAAGTCCGCCGCGACATCGTCAAGCAGCTGGGCGTCGATCTCAGCGCCAATATGAACTACGGCACCGCCGCGGTGGTCTTCAACAACGCCAACGCCTTCACCGCCAATAACGGTGCGCTCGCCCCCAACAACGGGCTGACGGGCGCAGCCCTGAACAAGCTCGGCGTGCCGACCGTCACCGCGACGCTGCGCGCGATGGAGAGCGCGGGCGTGGTGAAGACGCTGGCCGAGCCCAACCTCACCGCGATCTCCGGCGAGTCGGCGACCTTCATTTCGGGCGGCGAGTTTCCGATTCCGACCGGCGTCACCTGCCAGACGACGACGTCGGGCACGATCGGCAATTGCGTTCAGACCGTCAGCTTCAAGAAATTCGGCATCTCGCTCAACTTCACGCCGGTGGTGCTGACCGAGGGACGGATCAGCCTGAAGGTGATGACCGAGGTCTCCGAAGTCTCGATGGAAAACGCCCTGACCGGCGGCCAGAACGGCACGACCATTCCCTCGATCAAGACCCGCCGCGCCGATACCACGCTGGAGGTTCCCTCGGGCGGCTCGATGGCGATGGCCGGCCTGATCCAGCAGCAGACCAAGCAGGCGATCAACGGCCTGCCCGGCGTCGACCAGCTGCCGATCATCGGCGCGCTGTTCCGCAGCCAGGACTTCGTCAACAACGAGACCGAGCTGATGGTGATCGTGACGCCCTATGTGGTGCGCGCGGTCGCCCAGAAGGAATTGTCGCGGCCCGACGACGGCTTCGCGCCGGCGTCCGACGCGCAGTCGGCCCTGCTGGCGCGCGTCAATCGCATCTACGGCGTCGCCGCCCGCAGCGAGCCGATCGGCGCCACGCCAGTCAATTTCGGCTTCATCATCGACTGAGGCGCGGACCTGAAGGGTTGGGGGATCCTATGATGACACGCAACACACAAGCTGGTCGTGCCAGGAGGCTGTCGCTGTTCGGCGCCCTTGTCACGTCAGCGATCGCGCTCGGCGGCTGCAATCTGACAGGCGACAATCTTGCCACCGGCACCGTGGGCGACGACTACCGGCAGCGGCATCCGATCGCAATCACCGAAGGCGAGCAATCGATCGTCGTCTTCGTCGGCCGCGCCCGCGGCAATCTCACCGAAACGCAGCGCGACGACGTCATGGGGCTGGCGCGCACCTGGCGCCGCGAAGGCACCGGCGCGATTGCGATCGACGTGCCGGCCGACAGCTCGAACGCGCGCTCGGCACAGGCGGTATATCAGGAGATCCGCGGCCTGCTGGCGTCGATGGGCGTGCCCGCCCATGCCATCACCAAGCGCCCCTATCATCTCGACGATCCGCGCGCGCTTCCGACCATTCGGCTGAGCTATCCGAAGATGGCCGCGGTCGCCGGTCCCTGCGGAGTGTGGCCGAGCGACCTTGGTCCCTCGATCTACAATCCGAGCTACAACGAGAACAAGCAGTACGACAATTTCGGCTGCGCCACGCAGCGTAACCTTGCCGCGATGGTCGCCAATCCGTCCGACCTCGAACAGCCGCGCACCGAGACCGCAGCCTACACGCCGCGCCGTACGATCGCGTTCGATAAATACCGCAAGGGTGAGTCGACCGCGACCGCCTACCCCGAAGCCGAGAAAGCCAAGCTGAGCGACGCCGCGAAATGACCGAACAACAAGACGAGCCGCAGCACGCGAACGATTACATCGCGCCGGCGCCGCGGATTTCCGTGCAGGCCTTCTGCGCCAGCGTCGCGACCGCCGCGAACGCACGCGCGGCTGCCGACGACCGCCGGCTCGCCAAGGCTCATCTCTCGGTCCATATGGGCGGCATCGCCGCGGCGATCGACGCCTACCACAAGGCGCCGACGCCCAACGTCATCATGCTCGAGACCGAGCCGGATCATGATTTCCTGGCCGGTCTCGACGAACTCGCCACGGTCTGCGACCCCGGCACCCGCGTCGTGGTGCTCGGCACGGCCGGCGAGATCGCGCCCTATCGCGAGCTGGTGCGCCGCGGCGTCAACGACTACGTGGTCGGCCCGGTCGAGACACTCGACGTCGTTCGCTCGATCTGCAGCCTGTTCTCGGCTTCCGAAGCGGTCTCGGTCGGCCGCCTGATCGCGGTCGCCGGCGCCAAGGGCGGCGTCGGTGCGTCCACCGTCGCCCACAATGTCGCCTGGACCATCGCGCGCGACCTCGCGCTGGATTCCGTCGTCGTCGATCTCGACCTCGCCTTCGGCACCGCCGGGCTCGACTACAACCAGGATCCGGTGCAGGGCATCGCCAACGCCGTGTTCTCGCCCGACCGTCCGGACTCTGCCTTCATGGAACGCCTGCTCGCAAAGTGCGGCGATCATCTTAGCCTGCTGGCAGCGCCGGCCACCCTCGACCAGGTCTACGATTTCGGCGCCGAGGCGTTCGATGCCATCTTCGATACGCTGCGCATGACCACGCCCTGCATCGTGCTCGACGTTCCCCACCAATGGTCCGGCTGGACGCGGCGCGCACTGGTCAACGCCGACGACATCGTGATCGTGGCCGAGCCCGATCTCGCGAACCTGCGCAACACCAAGAACATGCTGAACCTGTTGAGGACCGCGCGTCCGAACGACCGCCCGCCGCTGTACTGCCTCAACCAGGTCGGCATGCACAAGCGCGCGGAGATCGAGGTCAAGGCGTTCGCCAAGACCATGGAGAGCCAGCCGATCGCGGTGATCCCGTTCGATTGCAGGCTGTTCGGTGAAGCCGCCAACAACGGTCAGATGATCGCGGAAGTCTCCGCGCGTCACCGCACCACAAGGACTTTCCTGCAGATCGCGCAGCGCCTCACCGGCCGCCCCGACCTCGCGGAAGCCCGCGAGTTGTTCCTGTCGCCGATCCTCAAGAAGCTGCAGTCGCGCCGAAACGACGGGCGCCGGGCCGCCGGCTAGCGTCCCGCCTGAAAGCGCCCTAGTCGCGTCGACTGGCTGCGACCGGGATCTTCTCGGCGTCGGTGCGGCTCGCATCCCGGCGCGCCAACAGCCGCTTCAGCGCGGCGACGTTGGCTGAGCCCTGCTCCGGCGGCAAATCGGCCTTCATGATGGTTTCCGCTTCGGACTGGCGGCCCTGCAAGCCAACCACGACGGCGAGATTGGTTCGCACCCGCATGTCGCCGGGGGCGCGCTCCCGGGCACGGCGCAGCGTCTCTTCGGCCTTCGGCAGGTCCTTCGACAGCAGATAGGACAGCCCGATATTGGAGAGCACTGACGGATCGTCAGGCACGATCTTCAGCGCACTCGCATAATACTGCCGCGCCTCGTCGTGGCGATCGAGCTGATCGAGCGCCGCGCCCTGCGCCGACAAGATGCGCCAGTCCGGATCCTCAGGCGTATGCGCACGGCTGAGAACGTCGAAGGCCTGCTGGAAATTGCCGCTATCGGCGAGCGCGCGGCCGTAGCCGGCGAGCAGCGCCTTGTTGCTGGGATGGCCGAGCACGGCCTGCTCCAGCACCGCGACCGCCTGCGCGCGCTGGCCGGTCTCGCGCAGCGCACGGGCATATTTCAGCGCGGCATCGGTGTCTTTCGGGTTGGCGCGGACACGCTCGTGGTAGGTCGCGATGTCGCGCCGCGGATCGGCCGGGGCCGGCGTGGCTTCCGCCGTCTCGCCCAATGAGCCGGTGATGTCCGACGGGCCGGAGGTTTGACAGGCGGACAACCCGATCAGCAGGATCACGGCAGATACCGTGCCCGCGAGACGGCGCGCGCGGCCTGAGGGTCGGGGTAAATTCTCAAACATTAAGCGAGACTCGGAACGGCGAAGGTTCCGGGATGCTCACAGCTTAACCCTAAGGTCCGGTTAAGGATGCCATCATGTCGCCGTCATCCGGCCCAGATGCGCTGCCGGACGCCTGGCGAGAAAGCAGCCAAATGGCTGGTTCAGTCGACGAACTGGGCGCCGAACTCGTGCCCGATTTGCCAGGCCAGCCGGCACTGACGCGGACTGCCGGTCGACAGGATGATGGTGAATTCCGGCGGGATCTCCAGATATTCGGCGATCACCTTGACGCCGCCGGCCGAAATATCGGTGATCATGCAGTCGCGTGGCAGCGACCCTGTGCCCAGCTGAATTTTGGCGACGCTCCGGCACGGGCGGCGTTCGCTCTTGCGGCGATTCATAAACATTCTGATCCCCAAGCCTTTCTGGGCAACTTCCTAGCCTACCGTCATAGCCGGGAAAGATTGGAAACTGCCTAGCGGAACCCATCGTAATTGAGCGGTCGCATTCGAGATTCGTTTACCGGGGGCGCCCTCGCCCAGCCCCGCGAGCTTGGATATCAAAAATAGAATAGTTGAGCTATTTGTCCTGCAGGGCGCATCACGCACCTTCGATCAGGCCGCCCCACTCGATAGCGTGCGTTGCTACCGTCCTGTTCGCATGAGAACAAAAAGGGGTTGATCGCCAGTCGATAGACGATACCTATATCGTTTCGACTCGAATTCGCCGGGATGCCAGGAAGCATGGGAAGCATTGTTCTGCTCGATCTCATGGGCGGCGTTGCCCTGTTGCTGTGGGGCCTGCACATGGTCCACAGCGGCATTTTGCGCGCCTTCGGTCCCGACCTGCGGCGGCTGCTCGGCCGGGCGCTGCGCAATCGCTTTACCGCCCTTGGCGCCGGTCTCGGCCTGACCGCCCTGCTCCAAAGCTCGACCGCGACTGCCCTGATCACCAGTTCCTTCGCCGCCGAAGAGATCGTCAGCCTGGTGCCGGCGCTCGCCATCATGTTGGGAGCCAATGTCGGCACGACGCTGATCGTGCAGGTGCTGTCGTTCAACATCGCAGCCGTTGCGCCGGTCCTGTTCGTGCTCGGACTCGTCGCCTTCCGCTCCGGCCCGCGCTCGCGGATCAAGGACATCGGTCGCGTCTGCATCGGCCTCGGTCTGATGCTGCTCTCGCTGCACATCCTGCTCGACACGCTGGCGCCGGCGGAGAACGCTCCGGGCGTGCGCGTGTTCCTGGGCGCGATCACCGGCGATCCCGTGCTCTGCATCCTGATCGGCGCCGTCGTCACCTGGCTGGTCCATTCCAGTGTCGCCAGCGTGCTGCTGGTGATGTCGCTGGCCTTTTCCCAGTTCATCTCGCCCTATGCTGCATTTGCGCTGGTGCTCGGCGCCAACCTCGGCAGTGCCATCAATCCGTTGCTGGAGGGCGCGCGGCGCGACAATCCGGCGAGCTACCGGCTGCCGGTCGGCAACCTCGTCAACCGCGTCGTCGGCATCCTGCTGGTGGCGCCGTTCCTGCGCCCGATCACCGAGATCATCTACGCCTGGCAGCCCGATCTCGCCAAGGCGACTGCGCTGTTCCACATCGCCTTCAACGTTGCAACCGCGCTGCTGTTCATCGGCGTGCTCGACCACATGGCGCGGCTGCTCGAGCGTCTGCTGCCGAAGCGAGCGCAGGAGACCGATCCATCACGGCCGCGCTACCTCGACGAGAGCGCGCTGGAGACGCCTTCACTGGCGCTGGCCGATGCGGCGCGCGAGGTGCTGCATATGGGCGATCACACCGAGGCCATGCTGCGCAAGGTGATGGCGGCGATGCTGACCAACGATCGCGCCCTGGTCGACCAGGTGTCGAAGATGGACAACACCGTCGACCGGCTGAACGAGGCGATCAAGCTTTACGTCACGAAACTCACCCGCGGCAGCCTGGACGAGCGCGAGGGCCAGCGCGCGATGGAGATCATCTCCTTCGCTATCAACCTCGAGCATATCGGCGACATCATCGACAAGAGCCTGAGCGAGCTCGCCACCAAGAAGATCAAGCATCGCCTGCAATTCTCCAGCGAAGGCGCGGAGGAATTGTCGGCCTTCCACAAGCGCACGATGGACTCGCTGCGTATCGCGTTCGGCGTCTTCATGTCAGGGGACGCCAACGAGGCGCGCAAGCTGCTCACCGAGAAGGCGGCGCTGCGCGCGGCCGAATTTGCCGCGGTCGAGCGGCATCTCGACCGCCTGCGCGAGGGCCGTCCCGAGACCATCGAGACCACGTCGCTGCATCTGGACGTGCTGCGCGATCTGCGCCGCATCCACTCGCATATCTGCTCGGTCGCCTATCCCGTGCTCGACGCGGCCGGCGAAACAGCCGCCGACCGCGAGAGCACCATGGAAGCGACCGAGGTTGCGGCGCCCGTGCCTTCGAGCTCTCCGGGTTCCTGATTCCGGCAAGGCCCGCCGCGGCGGCATGGCGTGATGCGATCTGTGCTCGCTACGTCGGCGGCCGATGTTCGGAGCCGGAACGCCGCTGTGGAAGCGCAGAGACCGCAGCGAGTTGGTTGATGCTGTCACGCTGGCGATCGAACGCCCCGAGCAGATCCCCTTGCAGCAGCCGGCCGCCTGACAGCTTCATCCGAAGCGGATCGACGTTGCGGCCGTTGATCCGCACCTCGTAATAGAGGTGCGGTCCGGTCGAGAGCCCGGTCGATCCGACGAAGGCGATCGTCTCACCCTGACGGACGCGGTCTCCGATCTTCAGCCCGGGCGGGAAGCTCGCGACGTGGGCATAGGTCGTCTCATAGCCGCGGTCGTGCCGCACGCGGATATATTTCCCGTACCCCCGTTCGAACCCTTCGGTCTCGACGACGCCGGCGCCCGCGGCCGCGATGGGCGAACCATAGGGCGCCGCATAATCGACGCCCGCATGGAAGCGGCGGTCGCCAAGGATCGGATGAATCCGCCAACCGAAGCCGTCGCCGAGGCGCCCGGTCACGACCGGCTTGCGCAACAGGAATTTGGTGATGGACTGGCCGGTCTCATCATAGAAATCGGAGCTGCCATCGTCCGGCGCCGTGAAGCGATAGTACCGGCGGGTCTGTCCGCCCGCCGTCAAATCGATGAAGACCAACTCCGGCTGACCGATGTCGTTCGATGCATAGATGATCTCGGCCACATCGGCGTCGCCGAGCGGCTCGTCGAGATCGAAATCGCGACCACAGAGCCGCATCAGTTCAGCAACGATCCCCTGATCGACGTGGTTGGAGCGCGCAAGCGCGTTGAGGCCGTCACGGAGCGTTTCGCCCGGAACGGAATGCGTATCGATCGACTCACGCAGCGGGCTGTAGCTCCGCGAGGCGACGTCGGGCTGTTCCGGTACGATCGGCTGGTATTGGCCGCGATCGGTGCGACCGACGGCAGACACATTGGAGCCGGCCCGTTCGATCGACACCGTCGCGACATGGCCGCGCGGCGAACCGGCATCTCCGCCTTGTTCGATGACCGTGATTTTCTCGCCACCGGACAGCGTCTCTTGAGCGCCGGGCGACGGGAAAGCGGCAAGGATCGCCGGCGCATCCTCCGCTGCCGCCGCCAGCGCCCGCAGAATGGCGGACAGCGTGTCGCCGCTTCTCGCGATAATGACATGTCGCCGGTGACGCGATGACGAAGGCGACTTCGGAAGGTTGGTGACGTTGACAGCCTCACCTATCGGAGCCGGCGGATGCGGCACGTCCTCACCATCAGCATAGGCGCTGGTGCCGCCCGGCAGTGGGCGCCGCGATGGACCTGTCCGTATGATGGCTGGCAGTTCCGACAGCAGGTCGCGTTGCGAGCCCGCTCGCGCGTCGTCCTTTTCGTCTCCCCGCGCTTCCTGGTGTGGTTCGAGATCGATCTCCGCGAGCCGCGCCGACACGCGGGTAAATCGACGGACCGCGCCGGCATCGCTCAGCTGCTCAATCTTGAGCGCAGCGGAATTGCCCTGCGAGCCGAGCCTCCGGTCGAGACGATCGCCGCGCCGCACCTCGTCAACCACCTGCCCTGCGAAGCGCGGAAGTGACACGACCGGCGCGCTTGCGAATCGCGCGTGATCGCCAAACGTCCCGCGAAGCGCGCCGGCAAGAAGAGCGACGGCGGCGGATCCGATCAGAATCGTCCCCGCCATCCAGCGGAGGCTGACGGCGCGCCGGTCAGGCAATTTGCGCTCGCCTGTCAGCGGCGGCTCGTCAAGCGACGGAATATCAGGGATGCTCGATAGATAACCACCCGCCCTCGTCGCTTCGTCACGGCTGGTCATCAACGCCCCTCATCCCCTGGGGCACGGTCTCGAGATGCCGCCACGCCCACGGCAAGCCGTAGATGCCATGCGGCTTGGGGCGAATGTTTGACCTTGGTTCAGATTCGGTCGCAATTGATGCCGGGCTGAGCCCTATGCTGGAATTTATCGAGATTGCCGAACAAGGCCCGGCATACCGCTCGCCGCTCCGACGATGACGGCAGTCAGCTATCGAGCGTTTTCGACCCGCGGCCGCGGTTCTTCCAGATCAGCATGATGTTCCTGATGTAGATGATGGTCGCGAGCGACTGTCCGAGGATGATGACCGGCTCGCGCTTCACGACGCCGTAGACCAGCGTCATCAGCCCGCCGCCCATCGAGCAGAACCAGAACGCCATCGGCACCACGCTGTTGCCGGCGCGCTCGCTCGCGATCCACTGCACCAGGAAGCGCGCGGTGAAGAACAATTGCGCGACGAGCCCGAATGCGAGCCAGAAATCGAACTTGGCGACGAAGACGTCGTAGAGATAGTTGCTCAGCGCCTGACCGTATTGAATGATCATGCGTTCACCTCGGTCACGCCCGGCACGCCAGTGACACCGGGCACTTCAGCGACCACTTCAGTGACGACCGGCGTCGGCTTCTTGCGGCGGATCAGCCACCACACCCCGGCGAGATCCATGATTCCGATCCACAGCCGGTCGAAGAAGCCGTAGTTCGATACGCCGGAGTGGCGCGGCCGGTCGATCACATCGACATAGGCGATCTCGTAGCCCTCGCGGCGCACCAGCGCCGGCAGGAAGCGATGCAGCCCGTCGAAATAAGGCAGCATCAGGAAGACGTCGCGCCGGAACGCCTTCAGTCCGCAGCCGGTGTCGCGTGTGCCGTCGCGCAGGATGATGCCGCGCACCGCGTTGGCGATGCGCGACTGGAACTTCTTGAAGCCGGTGTCCTTGCGCCCGACCCGCTGGCCGGCGGCGAGCCCAACGCGCGCGCTTTTCTCGACCGCCGCGATCAGGTCCGGCAGGAAGGCGGGATTGTTCTGGCCATCGCCGTCGAGCGTCGCCACGATGTCCCCGCGCGCCGCACGCACACCACTGCGCACGGCCGCCGATTGGCCCGACGAGACCGCGTGGCGGAGCTGCCGGAGATTGGGCCGCCGGGCCATGACCGCGCTCAGCCGCTCGCCGGTGGCATCGGTCGAGCCGTCATTGACGTAGACGATCTCGTAGGCCCAACGTCCGTCGAGCGCGGCCGCGATCTCGGCGATCAACGGCGCTATATTGTCCGCCTCGTTGCGCACAGGCACGACGATGGAAACGGCGACCGGAATCTGGTCGGGAGCAGGCAAATCGGCACTCGTGGTTGGTGTTGTCGGCGATGGAACCAGCCCGATCCGGCCATCGGGCGACCGCTTTTATGGGGCGAAGGCGCTCCTCGCAACCCTTTTGAGACGCCCGTCCGACGGTCCTGACAGCGCCACCACAGTGCCGTCGCGATGAATGGCAAAACCAAGGCGGCGGGCGGCGAACCAGTAGCGCACGACCATTGCGCCGATCACCCCGACCAGCGCGCCGGCCATCACGTCGCTCGGATGATGCGCCAGCAGCACGAGCCGGGTTGCGGCGATGACCAGCGCATAGATCAGCATCGCGAACCGCGCGCCCGGCCACACCGCGGACACGGCAAAGGCCAACGCGAACGCGGTGATCGAATGTCCCGACGGAAAGCTCGAATAGGCCTCGGTGCCGGCGAAATGCTGGAAGTTGAAGGCATTGGCCTTGCCGCCGACAAAGGGCCGCCCGCGGCCGACGATCCACTTGATCAATTCACCGACAGCGACCGAGAGCACAACCGACAGAAACAGGTATTGCAGCCTCGTCCCGAAGCCAAGCAAGGTGGCGCGCGGCACGCCGCGCAGCGCAGGCGCCGCCAGCGCGACCGCGATCAGCAGCAGGCCAAGCGCGCACAGCACATACTCGTCCTTGCCGAAATCGGTGAGCGTCCTTACCCACCACAGACCAGGCGTGCCGCGTGGCGGCATCAGACTTATCTCGGTGACATCGAACGCATACATCAGCGTGATGATCACGGCGCCGACAATGACGACGAGCAAAAGTCCGTGGCGCGCGGAACGGCGCGCCGCCTCGGCGCGGCGCGAATGCGACGGCGCCCGCACGAGTTGGGCAAAGGACAGCCAAACCAGCGTCAGCAATCGTCCGAAATAGTTGGCGGATTCCGGGGTGGCTGGCAGCGCCGGCATGTCATTCCGTCCCTTCGGAACGGAAGATCGCGATCGAGACCGCCTTGCCCTGCGAGATGTTGTAGCCCTCGACGCGCACCGGTGCCTTGTAGCGCAGCCCGATCGCCTCGGCGCGCTGCACGAAGCTGCGCTCGGAGCGCTGCTCGATCAGTGCGAAGCGGCAGCTGCCCTGCCGCAGGAAATCCGCCGCACCGGAGCCGTCGGTGAGCAGCGTCGAGGTATCGGTCATGAACACGAGGCTCGGCTCGTGGAAGCCGGCGGCTGCCGCCTTCGGGCCGACGCAGGTCACGTTGCGCAAGGCGCGTGCGACCTCCTGGCTCGGAAATACGGTGGTGAGCCGCGGCAGCACCACGCCATAGGTACCGGCTGCCATCAGCGCCGCGGCAATCACCGCATTGAGCAGCGAGCGCTCGGCGCGGCTGTCCTCGAACAACCACCACGCGATCAGGCCGAACACCATCGCGACGGCGAACAACGGCCAGGCCGGAAACACCGGCTGATGGATCGCCTTGATCGCGCCGACGATCACCAGCACCGCGCCGAATGCGGGAATCGCGAACCACCAGGCGGCGCCCCGCAACAGCCAGGGCGAACGCGACAGCACGCGCCGCTCCACCGCGCCTGCGGTAAGGATCGCGATCGCCGGATAGAGCGGCAGCACGTAATGCGGCAGCTTGGTCAGCACGGCCTCGAACACAATCCAGGACGGGATCAGCCAGGCCAGCAGGAACTGCGCGCCGGGCTCGCGCCGCGCCCGCCACACCGCGGGTGCCGCCATCGCCGCAAGCGGTGCGCCCGGCCAGAACGTGATCCAGAACAACGCGAGGTACAGTCCGGGCGGCGCGCCATGGGATTCCTGGGCGCCCAACTTGCTCAGCATGTCGCCGCCGACGGAGTCCGCGAAGAAGGCCTCTCCCGCGCGCCAGAAGATCGCGAGGAACCACGGCAGCACCAGCACCAGCATCCACATCAGACCCCAGACTGGGCGCATGCGCCAGAACCAGGCCGCCGACCGATCGAGAATCGCAAGCCCGGCCATGGCAAGGCCGACGAACATCAGGATCAGCGGGCCCTTGATCAGGACGCCGGCAGCGAGCGCGGTCCAGAAGATCGCGGGCCAGCTCCAGGGCGGATGCGTCTCGTCCTCGGCGCGCTGCCACGACAGATAGGCCCGCGCCATCGCCCCCATCGCGGCGACCACGCAGAGCAGCAGCACCGCGTCGGTCTTGGCGAGCCGCGCCTCGACGCCGAGCAGCACCCAGCTTGCCATCATCAAGGCGGCCAGCACCGCCCCCTGCCGCGTCACGAAGGCAAGCGCCGTCCAATAGGTCAGCAAAACAGCGCCGATGGCGCCGATCAGGGACGGCAGGCGGTACACCCAGATGCGGACCTGGGCGCGCGGCACCCCGAGCGCGGAGACGGTCTTCAGCACCGCCGCCTGCAACCAGTAGATGCCGATGGGCTTCTTGTAGCGGACGTCCTCCTGAAAGCGGATATCGACATAGTCGCCGCTCTCGACCATCTGCTTGGTGGCCTGGGCGAACCGCGCTTCGTCGCGATCGATTGGCGGGATGGTGAAGAAGCCTGGCAGAAACAGCACCAGGCAGGTCAGCGTCAGGAACAGGATCGAACGCCATTGGCTGGCCGTTGCGAACTCGAACGCCATGAACAGCCTGCGGCTCGAATGCGCAGGTTTTACAGACTGTTGCCCTGCTCCGAAGCGCCGGGGTTGGAGGCCATCCACCATGGGTTTCGCATACGATGAAACCGCACCGCAAACAACCGTGCTGTTCCGCTTTCCGACCGTGCCGCTCCGCTTTCCCGTGCGATCATTGCACGCGGATCACAACGGTGTCCGCGGCGCCCGTGGCGTCGATCACGGTGACCCGGGCAAAGCCGGGTCCGGGCGGATCGATCAGGCGCTGCCGCCGGCTGTCGATGTCCCCGGCTGAGACACCATTCACGAGCACCGTCAGCGGCAGCACCCCGCCGGCGACCTTGACCGGCAGCGCGGCGTTGCGGCCGTCCTCGGATTGATCGACGTCGATGCGCGAGCCGTTCAGCGGAAACTGGATGTGCGGGGCCTGGTCGTTGCCGCTACGGACCAGTTCGCCGAGCGGCCGGAACCGGCGCAGCGGCGGCGGCAGCTTCGTGTTGCTGGCGACCAGCACGCCGCGTGGCGGCTTCGGCAATGCCGCCGGGATCTTGCCGGTCCTGGCAAAGGCGTCGAACAGGATCGGTGCGGCAGCGACGCGCCCGATCAGGCCGGGAACCGGGGCGCCGTCAGGCCGCCCGACCCAGACGCCGATGGTCATGCGGCCATCGAAGCCGACCGACCAGGCGTCGCGATAGCCGTAGGATGTGCCGGTCTTGAACGCGATGCGGTTGTGGGCAGCGTTCTCCGGCGGCGGCGTTCCCAGCAGCACGTTGCCGACCTGCCAGGCCGCGACCTGATCCAGCAGCCGCATCGTGTCGCGGCCGTCATTCTCCTGCATGATCTCGCGCAACGGCTTGGTGGCGCCAAGCCGCGCCAGGCCGGAATAGAGCTGAGCGAGATCCTGCAGCGTGATGCCGACACCGCCGAGACCCATCGCAAGGCCCGGCGCCTCGTCCTTCGGCAGCACGAGACTGGTGCCGGCCTGCTTCAGCCGTGACGACAACCGGCTGGCACCGACCCGGTCGAGCAGCACGATGGCCGGTACGTTCAGCGACAATTGCAGCGCCTTCCTCACCGGCACCGTGCCCTGGAAGGTCATGTCGAAATTCTCCGGCGCGTAGGAGCCGAAGCGGACCGGCCGGTCGTCGATCAGGCTGTCGGGATGGACAAAGCCGTCCTCGAAGGCGAGCCCGTAGATGAAGGGTTTCAGCGTCGAGCCCGGTGAGCGGACGGCGCGGGTCATGTCGACCTGCCCTGCCCGGCTCTCGTCGAAATAATCCGCCGAGCCGACGCGCGCGAGCACGTCGCCGCTTTCGTTGTCGACGACGATGATCCCGACCGAGATGTTCGGCCCGAGCGCGATGGCGCGGTCGCGCGCCAGCGGCTCCAGGTTTCGTTGCAGCGTGGCGTCGAGCGTCAGCTTGATGATGGGCGCATCCTTCATCGTCGCAATCGCCTGATCGGACGAATGCGGCGCCAGGATCGGAATCTGCTTGCGCATCTTCGGCACCGCCGTCGCCGTGGCCTGCGCGGCATCGTCCTTCGACACCACGCCATCCTCCACCATGCGTTCGAGCACGCGGTCGCGCGCGGCGTGGGCGGCGTCCGGGTAACGATCGAGCCGCCGCCGCTCCGGCGATTGCGGCAACGCGACCAGCAGCGCGGCCTCCGCCAGCGACAGCCGCTTCGGCTCCTTGCCGAGATAGGCGATGGAGGCGGCGCGGATGCCTTCGAGATTGCCTCCGTAAGGCGCGAGCGCGAGATAGAGATCGAGGATCTGCTCTTTCGAGAGCTGCCGCTCCAGTTCGACCGCGCGCACCATCTGCCGCAGCTTTGCGTAGACCGAGCGCTGGTGGCGCGGCTCGATCAGCCGCGCCAGCTGCATCGTGATCGTCGAACCGCCCGAGACGATATGGCCGCTGGTGAGAAGCTGGAATGCGGCGCGCGACAGCGCCAGCGGATCGATGCCGTGATGCTCATAGAAGCGCTGGTCCTCATAGGCGAACAGCAGTTTCAGGTACGTCGGATCGACGCTGGTCTTGGCGTCGACCGGCAGCCGCCAGCGCCCATCCGCCATGGCATAGGCACGCAGCAGCTTTCCATTGCGGTCGATCACCGTGGTCGAGACCTGCTGCGCCTTGTCGAGCGGCAGCGGCCCGAGCGACACGACCCAGGCGGCGAAGGCGCCGGTTGCGACCATTACAATGGCGACGAAGCAGGCTACGACGCGTAGAACGAGCCCTTTGGTGCGCCCGTCATGGCCGGGCTCGACCCGGCCATCCACGTCTTCCTCGCGCGCGGCAAACGTGGATCCCCGGGTCAAACTCGGGGATGACGAGGAGAGATGTGAGCGCCGGTCCTTGCCCATTCCACGATCACTCATTTCGCCGGCTTCACCTCAACCGCGCCGGTTCCGCTGCGGCCATAGCGCGATGGATTGTACATATCCTCGACATAGGCCTGCGGCAGCACATATTTGCCGGGCGACACCGCGCGCACGACATAGGCGACGGTGAACACCGATTTGTCGTTGGCACCCCGGTCGATCGCCGCAGTGAAGCGGTCATCGCGGAACTCGGTGTTCTTCGGCTCGACGCCGTCCTCGATCCACTCGAGCGTGCCGGAATCCCCCGATGACACCAGGTTCGGGTTGTCGATCTCCAGGCCCGCCGGCAGATAGTCGGACACCATGATGTGGCCGTACTCAGGCTTGGCCTCGGTGATCTTCAGCACCACCGCAAAGCGCTGGTTCTGCTTGACCTTGCTGATGTCGGCCGGCTTGCCGTCGAGCGTGAAATAGCTGCGCTCGATCTTGAAGCCGTTGGATGCGGCGGGCTCCGGCGTCACCGGCGAGCCCGACACCGAGACCACCGCCTGCACAGGCGCATCGCCGGTGTTGGTGATCTTCAGCGGCTTGCCGCTCAGCGTGTCCGCCTTGTAGCTGCGGTAGAGCGCGGTCTTGACCGGCTGGCCGTTGATATCGAGCGCCAGCGTCTCCTTGGCGAGCGCCCGCGCCGCCAGCACCAGCCACGCATTCTCCTGCGTCGAGGTGTAGGGCGTCAGTCCGCGCGCGGACTCGACCCGCGACACTGCCTGCGTCAACGTGGTGCGTGGCGCATTGCCTTCGCCGGCGAGCGAGACCAGCGCCGCAGCGTCGCGCAATGCCGAGCCGTAGTCGACCCGGCCGAACTCGATCACGGGTTTCGGGTTCAGCGCATCGAGCGCGGCACCATAGACCCGCTCGGCCCTCGCCTTGTCGCCGACCAGTGCAAGAGCTGCCGCAAGCTGCGACTTTGCGATCGGCGTCGCAAGGTTGTTCAGCTTGGTGTCGGCGAGATAGCGGAGATCGCCGATCGGCGCGGCGCCGTTGCGTGCCAGCACGTAGAGGCCATAGGCGAGATCGCGGCCGCCATCCTTCTCCGGCTCGTCGGCATTGACGACGGAGTTGCGGATGCGATCGAGCGCGTTCTTGAACAGCACGTCCGGCACCGCAAAGCCCTTTTCGCGGGCGCGGGTGAGAAAGTCCGTCACGTAGGCATCGAGCCAGGCATCGTCGCCGCCCGCCGACCACAGGCCGAAGGAGCCGTTCGAGCCCTGGCGGGCCAGCAACCGCTCGATCGCGTCGCGGATGCGCTGGTCGACCTCGGTGTCCATGGCGAGATGCGCGCCGGCGGCGAGATCGTTGACATAGAGCAGCGGCATGGCCCGGCTCGTGATCTGCTCCGAGCAGCCATAGGGATAGCGATCGAGCGCCTTGAGGATCGTCGCCGCATCGAGCGCGGTGGACAGGCTGGCCGAGACCGAGACGCTGCCGGTGCCCGGCACGAGGTCGGAGAACATGTCCGAGGTCAGCGTCAGGCTCTCGCCTTTCGCCAGGGTGCGGATCGAGCGCCGCGCCAGCACCTGCGTCGCCGCCTTGACGTCGAAGGCATAGTGGCGCGCCAGCGTCAGCCCGTTCGGCCCGGAGATGTCGACGTCGAACTCGGCACGTCCGGCGCCGCCGGCCTCGAGACCCAGCGACAGCGAGGAGCGCTGCTTGGCGGCGAGCTTCACGGTCGTGGTCGAATTACCCGAAGCCTTGATCGGGCCGCTCGCCTTGACGCTGATGGCATAGTTGCCGGCTGCACCTTCGACGTTGTCGATATCCATGCTGATGGTGCCCTTGTCACCGTTGAGCAGGAAGCGCGGCAGGGTCGTGGTCAGCACCACGGGATCGCGGATCACGACGTCGGTGTTGGCGCGGCCGAGCTTCGTGGCGGTCCACGCCACCGCCATCACGCGCGCGGTGCCGGCGAACTCCGGAATGTCGAAGCTCACTTCGGCCGTGCCGTCAGCGGCGACCGTGACGATGCCCGAATAGAGCGCGAGCGGTTTTTGCGCGGGCGGTGAGCCCTGGAGCTCGGCGCCGGCGGAGTCGCCGCCGCTGCGGATCTGGCCGCGCGTGCCCGACATGCCGTCGATGAGTTGCCCGTAGAGATCGCGGATCTCCGCGCTCAGGCGGCGCTGGCCGAGATAGTAATCGTCCGGCGCCGGCGGCTTGTAATTGGTGAGGTTGAGGATGCCGACATCGACCGCGGCGATGACGACCTTGGCGTCCTCACCCGGATTGAGCCCGTCGAGCTTCACCGGGATCTTCAGCGTCGAGTTCGGCCGGATCAGCGAAGGCGGCGTCAGCTTCACCTGCAGCGTCCGGGCCTGCTTGTCGATGCCGAACCATTTCAACCCGATCGCGCGGCCCGGCATGCGCTGGGCCGCCGCATCGAGCGGACGGCGCAGCGTCGCCACGACGTAGGCGCCGGTGCCCCAGTCCTTGCCGACCGGGAGCTTCACCTGCCGGGTGCCCTCCGTGACGTCGACGCTTTGGGTGGTCAGCAGGCGGTCGCCAAGCACATAGACCGTCAGCTTGCCTGACGTGCGCGCGTTGACCGACACCGTCATGGTGTCACCCGAGGCGTATTGCGGCTTGTCGATCGAGGTCTCCAACAGGTCCGGCGTGTCGGCGCTGCCGTCGGAATACCAGCCGACGTCGAACTGCACCGAGGTCACCGGGCCATCCGCATCGTTCGACTTCACGTCGAGACGATAGCGGCCGGGCTGCGGCTGGAAGGTCAGGCGCATCGGCTTGTCGGCGGCGAGGTTGACGTCGCCATCGGCAACGCGGCGGGTCGACTTGACCGGCTCATACTGCCAGGACGAGTTCTGCCGGTACCATTGGTAACGCAACTCCAGCTTCAACAGCTCGTAGCGCAGCCCGTTGCGCGGCAGCTGCTTGCCGTCCGGTGCGACGAACACGACGTCGAACTCGGCCTTGTCGCCCTCGGCGACGTTCTTGTCGCCGAACAGGGGCTTGATGCCGATCTGCGCCGCGGCGGGCGCGACCGGTAGCACAATCTTGCGCTCGACGGCGCGGCCGCCGGTCTCGACCATGCGGATGAATATCTGCGCCTCCTGCGGCCGGGTCGACGTCGGCACCTTCTCGAGCTTCACCGGGAAGGTCGCCGCGCCGTTGGCATCGGCCTCCGGCAGGTCCTCGATCGGGGTCCGTTCGTTGCTCGCGGTCTCCTCGTCGTCGACGCCGAACTGATAGCCGGCAAAGCCGGGGCGCTCGCTCGACGGCGCCACCAGCATGTCGCCTTCGAGCTGGAGGCCGGAAGCCGGCGCGCCATAGAGGAAATGGCCGGAGATCTGAAGTTCCACTGGAACTTCAGCCTTGATCACCTTCTCCTTGCTGGTCAGATCGAATTCGACCCGTTCGGGGACGTAATCCTCGACCAGGAAGGTGGTCTCGCCGACGGACGATCCCTTCGGATCGGTGAAGGCGCGCACCCGCCACGTTCCGGTGGGGACGGCCGAGTTGAGGGGCACGGCCAGCGTGCGGCCGCCGGCGCCCTGGTCGGCCAGTACGGCACGGCGGAATTCGACGCCGTCGGGACGCTCAATCACCAGCGTCATCGGACCGCCGGTGACGGCATTGCCCTGACCGTCGCGCAACAGCGCGGTCAGATAGACGGTCTCGCTGGAGCGGTAGACGCCGCGCTCGGCATAAACGAACGCGTCGGCGCCGGCCGGGATCGCCCGGCCTGCGACGCCGCGGTCGGTGAGGTCGAACGCGTTGGTCTTCAAACTCAGGAAGGCGTAGTCGGCCTTCTCACCCATGACAGTCAGCAGCGCCGGCGACAACCCGCCCTCGCCGCGGGCCAGGCCTTGCTCGAAGAGCACGTGGCCGGCCGCATCGGTCTTGCGGGTCGCCAGGATCTCGTTGTTGCGGGCGACCAGCTTCACGTCGGCGTTGGCGACCGGTTCGGTCGAAGCCAGCGAGTTGACGAAGACGTGGATACCGTCATTGCCGGAGAAGGCCGACAGGCCCATGTCCGAGACGATGAACCATTGCGTCGCCAGCGTGCCGTCGTCGTGGGAGCCCGGGCCCTTGGCCGCGGCGGTCATCACGTAGACGCCGGGCTGGAGCTCGCCGAGCGCCTGGTCCACCGGGAATGCGGTGGTGACGTCCTGGTTCAGCGTCATCGCGGTCGCGAGCTCGCCGGACCAGACCTTGACGCCACGTTGATCGCCGAGATCGGAGAGCTGGTATCAGCGTCCTCTGGAAGTCGCTGTCGACCACCGTGTTGATCAGATTGCGGTCGCCGATCCGGAAGACGTTGATGTTGACCGCGGGCGTGTTGACGCTGACCACGGGAATGCCGCGCTGGCCGGTCCGCGGCAGCACATAGGCGCGGCTGGTGAAGCGCACGAACGGCTTGCGGTCGCGGACATAGATGTTGAACTCGGCCGATTTCGGCAGGCCCTCCTTCACGGTGGACGGCAGGCCGGCGCGCAGATTGATGTTGTAGCGCTCGCCGTGCTTCAGCCCGTCGACGCAGAGCTGCTTGCCATCTGCCGACAGCGCCGGCTTGTCCTGCCCCGCCAGCGCCAGGAACGGCGCGAAGTCGGTCCGCTTGGCAAGCTCTTCCGAGAACTGGAAGCAGGCGCGCGGGCTCGCCGAATCCGAGTCCACGGTGTAGTCGAGCAGCCGGAAGCCGTGCTCGTCGCGCATCTTCTCATATTGACCGCGGACGTCGGCGAACTCACGCATGTCGAGCGACAGCCGCAATGCATCCAGCGCCGGCCGCCACAATTTTCGTTCGGCCAGCGACTTGCCGAGCACGGCGAGCGCGTCGGCCTCCTCGCCCGGGTTTCCGGCGCGCTGATAGGCGATATAGGCGGCGGTCGAGGCGCGCTCGAGCAGGAAGGTCTGCTCGCTCGAGCTCGCCGACCGGATCTGGAAGATCGTCCTCGCGAGCCGCAGCCAGTTGGCGCCGTCCTCTGGCGTGGTCGCCGCGACCTGGCCGAGGATCTGCAGCCCGCCACGGAAATCATTGCGCTTGAACGCGGCGTCAGCGTCGGTGCGCAGGGTCGCGGCCGATTTGTTGACCGCGCCCGCCTCGCTCTTGATCTGGGCCTCCAGCTTGATTGCGGAATCGGCGAGATCGTCGCGTTTGAAGGCCTTGTCGGCGGCCTGCGCGCTCACCAGGGCGAACGCCAGCGTGGCGCATATCGTGGCGGCACGAACCAATCCGATCATGATGGAGCTCCTGAAAGCCCCGCGGTCGCACGCCGCGTTGGGGCCAAAAGTGCGCGAAAAGGTGACGGAGTGAAGGCACGGACATGAACGGACGAAAAACGTCGCAGATCGCATTGCCGACATTCCTTTGACCAGCCCCGACGGCAGCATCGTGCGGCTCGGCGGGCTGGACAGGCCAACGCAGGACGGGCGCCCTGCTCGCCTTTGTCGTTCGACCACAAAAATCGGTTCGGACGGACTTGGCGGAAAGGCGGATTTTTCATAATGGCGGTGCTACAAGGCCGCAACGGTCCCGTAGCTCAACTGGATAGAGTAGCGGATTTCTACTCCGCGGGTTGCAGGTTCGAGTCCTGCCGGGATCGCCAGTTTGCACCGGCAGATTTTCTTTATATTTCAAGGGCCTTTAACCGGTTTGCGACGCAAAGCAAATTCACGCTTTGTGTAGAACAAATGCGGATCAATGGCGCTGTTTGTCGCCAGATATTGCACCAAATCACCGGAAGATCCCCGGACCTATTCCGCACAACGAAACGATTGCACCGCGAAGGCAGCGTCTCGATGCCCGGCGTCAACAACGAGGTCGAGCGCCACGCGCGCATCCGCATCCGCTGTCAGGACGTCTACGGCAACATGCAGACCGAAGACTCCGACGGTCTGCGCGCCGTCTGCCATCAGCACGAGATCGAGCAACTCGATGGGATGTTCTGGATCGGCAGGCCGTCGCGGCTGAAGCGGGAGCGGCTGATCAAGCGGTTTGAGAAGATGTCCGCCTAGTGCGGGGTTGGGGAAAAGGAAGATACAGTAATATTGAACGACCCAATGACAAAAAGGCTCATTTACTGAGAAGCTTGAAAAAGCCTTTCGAGAAGGAGTGAAGCGGCTCGGAACGGCGCTCGAGTTTGGCGCGCAGGACCGCGCCCTCCCAGCCGATCCAGAAGAATTCGGCAAGCCAGTCGCAATCGTGGCTGGAAGAGATCGCACCCATGGTTTGAGCATACTTCAAGCACTTGGCTGTGCGCTGCTGCCAGTCGATGAACACATCGAATAGTTGCCGACGAAAAGATTGTGGAAGTGCACCCATCTCCTGGCCAAGATTGCCCACCAAACAGCCGCGCGTATAGCGGAAGCGCTTCATGGCAGACGCAGCATCGTCGGTAAAACCCCTGAGCCTTTCGAGCGGGGGATGCTGCTCTTTCAGGAAGAAGCTGTCGAGCTTCCGCGAAAAATAGCTGGCGTAGCTGTCGATCAGTTCCGCTCCAAACGCTTCTTTGCTCGCAAAGTAGTGGTAGAACGAGCCCTTCGGCACGTCGACGCTACGCAAGACTTCCTCGATCCCCGTCGCGGAATAGCCCTTCTCCGTCAGCATGACGACACCTGCACGGACCAGCGCGTCACGGGTCGCGCTAGTGCCGGCAAGTTCTTTAGGTGGTCGCCCGCGACGGCGGCGAGGCAGCGTCTTGCTCATGCAGATCGTAATAGACCGATCGTCTAGGAGAAGCAAACCGCCTGTGATGCGGACGAACCTTCACCGTGGTTCGGTATTCACTGGTGCGGGCGCGAACAGGTTGCTCGACGCGGCTTCCTGAATGATCACCGCTGCATCTTCCGGCAGCATGAATCCGCGCTTAATGAGATCCTGCGCGGCAACCCGAATCCGGTTCACGTAATCGTCGCGGCCGTGATAGCGCTCTTCGATCGACGGGCGGGCGTCACCGGTACGCTCTCGTTCCGCTTTCGTCGCTGCGAATGGCGAGAAGGACCCGATCAGCATGCAGGTGAATGTCTGCGGCTGGTTCTGGGCGCCATTGGTGCCGGTCGGCACCGCGACATCCGGCAGCCGTACGCCGCCGAGCGCGTTGCCGTCCTGATCGCGCTTCGGCACCTGTATGACTGCGGCGGAAAGCCGGGTCGGGGCGCGCAGCGCAGGTGGCTCGCCGCCCGCGGCTTCAAGCGGCATAAGTTCGCTGGCGGGCGGCTTGGCGCCGCGGCTCACCCAGGCATCAAGGTGCAGCAGGAGGGCCCGCGACAGCGGCGCCCAATCGAGGCGGCCCGGCGTCAGTGTGCAGGCCGGTGCCCTGGGGGCGGGTACGTGCGGGCCGCCCGCGATATCGTACATCCGCGCATTGGCGGGCAGTGGCTGATCCGCGGTTCCGGACGCGCCTGTGCGGCCAAGCGAAGCGCGCAGCGAATAGTAGTCCGTGGTGGAGCTGACGAGTAACATCTTCGGAGGCACCTCGCCGCGCGCCTCGACCTTGGCCGTGATCTCGCCGATCGTGAGAGGTCCGTCATTCACGCCGGGAAAATCCGGATTGTCGAATGTGGGAGCCCCCTCGGCGCTCGACATTGGTCCAACGCCCGTCTGAAGGATCGGAAGAAGGCCGGCGGCCGAGACGAACACATGCATGCCGTCGAAGACGCGCCGGTTGCCCATCATGTTGAAGCCGTTCAGGAGAAAGGTTTTCAGGAATCGTCCATCCTGGGACCTGCCGCTCGCGAGCACGCGGTTGATCGCTCCCCCGAGCGGGTTGGGCGTTCCACCCTTGTCGGAGGCTGCATGCGCGAGGAAATCCGCGGCGTCGCGGACGATCGCAAAGCCCACTCCCTCGACGAAGCGTGTCTTGCCGTCGGCGTCGGCGAACGAAGGCAGGTCCGCGCCCTGTCCAAGCTCCCAAAAAACCTCCGCAACCGCGAAACCGTGATCCTGGAGAAAGCCCGTGCCCTGCTCCAGCGTGCCCGGGAGGAATCGCACATCGCGTGGCGAGTTGTAGATCGCCTCGGCCCAGACTTGCCCGCGGTTGGGTACGTCCACCAGCAATGCGCCGTTTCCCCCGCGAGGAGCCGCCGGCATCATGAGAATAATCTTCGCGGCGTAGTCGACGCGCCCACGTTCATTGCGCGACGCCTTGTCGATCCCCGGAATGACCTCTTGCGGCGATAGGTCGCCGTGGATCTTGCCCTGCCAAATCACATAATCGCCGGCACGAAATGTGCCGTAAGGCTGCTTCGACGTGAACTCGATCCGGGTGACTTCCGCGCTCGCGGGCCGTGCCGTCGACATGAGGGTGAACAAGCAAAACAAGAACATCCCAATTGGCCCGTTTCGACGGTGCGGCATGGGAATTCTCCATAGTCGATAGCGGATGGTTCCGAGCATTTTTTGATCACGATACGCCGTATCAGAAGCGGACATCATGGATCGGCAATTTCTCACCGGTCCATCGCCTGTCGCGAAGACCTTCTCACTCCATCCAATAGTCGATGTCGGTCTGATTGGCATTGACGCCGGCCTTCGGCTCGGACGGCCCGTGGCTGCTAATGATGCCACAAATCCTGGCGAGGCTACCTGTGCCTCCAGTAATGACGCCCGATGTCATGTTTGTAAGCTTCCCGTCTCCACTGCTTTGGGCGACCAGAGATGTCCTGACAAAAAACTTGTCGCCATTCTCCAGTATCCAGACGTTGTAGATGAGGGCCGGACCATTGTTATCGATGTAGTCCGACATGCCGCGCGTCCACTGCTCCTTCAACTTCGACCCGTTGATCATGGGGGCATCGCCCCCATAGGTCCGCCGAATTTCGAAGAGCCGAGCTTGATGTCCCGGAATGTCGCCAACGTCGATGACGTGTTGTTGGGTGTATACCGTCTGAGTTGCCGGCGTATCATAGCTGACGTGGTGCTTTTGCTGCGCAATGGCCACCGGCGCGGTTAGAGCCATTGCGAGAGTGATCGTCATTCCAAGCGCGATACTGCGAAACATGCGTGACCTCTCATGCTGGAAACCAGCCAACCGCGAAGGAGTCGGCGGACGTTGCTTATTGAAGATGTCTCGATCAATCCGTCAGCGCTCGGCAGCGACCGAACTCCGCCAAAGCCAATCACTGCATTTTACCGAGACCCATAAATTAGACCGATCGTCTAATATTTGGCTGCGAGCGATTTCGCTAATCACTCTTTATTGACGCTTTGTCGCGACACGTTTCCTGCCGCGAAGGCAGCGTCTCGATGCTCGACGTCAACGGCGAAGGCGAGCGCCACGCGCGGATCAGGTATCAGGACGTCTACGGCACCTGACCTGCGGACGCGCGAGCTGCAGCGAGAGCGACGCGTGCCGCGAGCGTGACCGGGCATGGGCAGCGCGCCAGGCGCGGCAGCTCAATGCCGATTGCGAGGAGGAGATCGCGCGGCGGCACGGCGCCCGGTTTGTTTCTACTCCGCGGGTTGCAGATTCGAATCCTGCCGGGATCGCCACCCTCCCTCCTCGATGAAACCATTTTCCGCAAGCCGCGAAGCCGGCCGGAAACAAACCCGGCGTAGTGTCCCGGCATTGGACCAAGGGGATTAGGTCATGTGGGATTTCATCAACGAATTGTATCGGGATTTCTGCCTGGCTCGCCTGCAGGAGATGCGGAAGCTCGAGCATCATATCTGAGCGGGCGGAGCATCGGTGGCGATCAGCCGTTCTCGCGCCGCGGCTTGGATCACACGGACAATCGGACCTTCGCCAGCACACACGCAGCCAACACCAATCCATCGCGGGCCCCCAAGTCCCCGTATGATTACGGGGGCGCTCGAACCTTGGCGCCGGTTTTGCAGACACAAACATGACTGGGATTGCGGGCCCAGATTCGAACAGGCGCCGCCGGGACAATGCATTTCGAGCCCGGCGGCGTAATTTTTCGGGACAGGCTCACCGCCGTGATCCGAACGGCTTGGCGTCAGCGCCGGGACCGGTCCTTTGCCTCGCCCCGTTACTCTCCTGCCTGGAAATCAAGCACGCTCGTTCGACGGCGATAGATACACAATCGAGGTGTCAGCCGGCACGGCGATGAAAAAGGGATCGCCGTTGCTTGATCGTCGTCTTCCTGGCCGATCGCTCGCGAACGTCGACCGTCGGCAGCAATCAAACCCATCTCTAAGGCTCTCTTAACCACAAACGAAGGCCGCTCGCGGGGAATGGGCCGATTGCGCGCCGATCCGCGTTGTCCGGCACCATGCGTATGACATGCCGTTCGATCGCCTCTGCTGTGTGTGGTGCGGCGGTTCTCGCTGCGCCGCTCGCAGCCGCCAATGCGCAGCAGGTGCAGGCCGGAACGCTTGAGTGTCGCGGCGGACCCGATACCGGGTTCGTCGTGGGTCCGGTGACCAACCTCAATTGCGTGCTGCACGTCGATAGCACGCCGGACGGTCGTTATGTCGCAGCCATCCGCAACCTCGGTGTTTTGATCGGAGATCAAGAAGTCGCCATGACCTGGAAGGTGATGGCGCCGGTGCCGTGGCTTGGCAGCGACGATCTCGCCGGCGGCTACGCCCATGCCGAGGGCGCCGGCGTCAACGTTCTCGCCGGCGGCACGAATACGCCGATCACGCTGCATCCGTTGAACGAGCAGAACGTCCCCTCAACGCCGCCCCCTGAAAATCGAGAACCTCGAGATTCGGCCGGTGGACCGCTGACCCTGGGCGCAGCCAAGCCATGGCCCGCGCGGTCGCCAGAATGCACAACGCCGTCCGCTTGAAATACATGCGAACGGCGCTGGCCCTAGCCCCAGGAAGGTGATGCAAAATCCTGACAGCTCCAAGTGTGCACACTTTGTGCCAGCGGCGCATGTCCCAAATTGGCTATCACGCGGCATGGCCCAAATGGGCCATTTGGAAACACAGAAACAAAGGTAGGTTAGGCACCGAGGCGCCGGCGACGGTGCCTCACGACCAAAGTGTCTACTTGGCCTCAGCGTGGCCCACGCGCTGAGGCCTTTCTTTTTCGATGTTCGCCGTGTGCCGTGAAATCACTCGCCGTTTTTATCATTCAGCGCACGAAACGATTCCGTAGTTCTCCGTGCGTGAACAAAGTTCCGGCCGCGATTGAGGGACTGATCGCTTTCCGTTCGTGCGATTGCAGGTTCCACTTGCCCGTGAGCGCCGGCAGCGCGCTTCGCAATTTCTTAATCCAAGAATGCCTCGCTAGAAGATCGTGAGTGCGCGCGTCGGTCGTCGATATTTTTCAGGACCGCGATGGACGATTCCGAGATCGACTTTTTCTTCGATGAGGATTCGCGCGACCAAAACATCAAGCGAGCGATGAGGACGCACAGCGCGCAGCGATCACGCCGCGAGAGTTTCACTTTGGTTTGCTCGGCCGATGCGCCATTCCCATATACACTCCACCGGCCTTCAATTCCGCCAGCATATGGTCGATCCGCTTGCGCCGTGTTGCAGTTCGCACGCTGCGGCCGATCCAGTGCAGATAGTCGTTGCGCCGATACGGCGGGCGCGCCTTGAACGACTGCATCAGTCCGCTCGCATCGAGCTCGCGGCGGATGCTTTCCGGCATCGCCGCGCGCGGTCGCTTCAGCGTCACGACGCCCTCCGATCGCCGGATCAGGACCGCCGCTTGGCTTCGACGTAACGCTTGAAATTGTCCAGGATCGCCTGCCAACCGCCGCGCTGCTGCTCGACCGAATGGGTATCCTCGCTGTCGAAGCTGACCTGCACCTTGACGCCGCCGGTCTCCGGCGTGAACGCGACCTGCGCGCTGCGATCGCCGAACGAATATTCGAGCAGACGGAGCTCCTCGACCCTGGTGTAGGTGCCGGCGAAATCGAACCCCATGCTGCCGTCCTTGGCTTCCATCCGCGACGAGAAGGCGCCGCCGGTGCGCAGGTCGACGGTCGCGGCGGTCGTGTGCCAATCGTCGGAAGCCGCGTTCCACTGCTTGATGTCGTCGGGCGTCGTGTAGGCGCGCCAGACATCCGCGATCGGCGCGGCAACGGTCGTTTCGACGGCAATCCTCATATCTATTCCCTCGTTGCGATGGGGTGAAGCTGACGCGCCTCCCGGGCGGCGCCGGACCGCGGCCATTCTATTAGGGCCATCGACGCCTTCGTCAAATGGCAACGCCCGGGCCGCCGGGAACATGAGGAGATCCGGGATGCCATTCAACCAACCAAATGGTGCGTGGTCGTCACAAGAATTTCGTCAGGAATGACCGTGTATGGAAGACGGGTCCAATGCCCGGAGAGCGCGTCATGCGGAACCTGAACACCGTCCTGAGCAAGCTGAACGACCGCCTGCTGCGGCTGGAGGGCGAATTGTTCGTGCTGCGATCGATCGCGCGCGTCGCCCTCACCGCGGGCGACGAGTCCGCCGTCCGCACCCGCAAGCTGCTCGAAGGCGCAAGGCTCGCGCTCTCGGACGAAGCCGAACGTCCGCTGGACGCCGCGACCGGGAAATACGTCGCGGCCGCGATCGCCATGGTCGAAGAACTGCTCGAGAATCCGCGCGAGGCGGCCCCGCTGTTCAGGGTGATCGACGGCGGCAGGCGGGACGATTAGCGCACTTGCTTTGGGTCTAAGGCATGATCCGGAAAGGTGCGCAGCGGTTTTCCGAAAAGATCATGCTCAAACAACAACCTAAAGCGCGAAGACGATTCATCCTGATCGCATCGCGCTTTAGTCGGCGTCCGCCACGGCCCTGTCATAAGCCTCGATCGTCACCCTTGCCCTGACGGCAATTTCCGCGGCCGTCATGCCCGGCTTGTAGAGGCTGCTGCCGAGACCGAAGGCGCGAATGCCCGCCTTCACATACTCCGCAAAGTTCTGGTCCGAGACGCCGCCGACGGCGGCGATCATCACGCCGGCCGGCAGCACGGCCCTGATCGCGGCGATGCCGGAGGCGCCGAGCACGCTCGCCGGGAAGAATTTCAGGCTCGACGCACCCGCGCGCGCGGCGAGCAGCGCCTCGGTCGGCGAAAACACGCCGGGCATCGTGATCATCGCGTGGTCCCGCGCACGCGCCAGCACCTCGGTGTCGACATTGGGCGAGACCATGAGCTTGCCGCCGACTTCGTCGAGACGATCGACATCTGCCGCGGTCAGCACCGTGCCGGCGCCGATCAACACGCCTGATGGCGCCTGCTTCACCGCCATCGCGATGGAGCGGAACGGATCGGGCGAGTTCAAGGGAATCTCGATCGCGGTCATGCCGGCTTCGATCAGCACGCCGACAATGGCCTCGGTCTCCTCGGGCTTGACGCCGCGCAGGATCGCGACCAGCGGCCGCTTCATCGGCGGAAACGGAATACTCATGCGTTGATCCCTCACTTCTTCCAGATCGTCGCCGCCGCGCCGGCGAGGCCTCGGCGAACCGCCTCCTCCGCGTCCACGGCATCGAGCGGAATCGAAAGGGCTTCGAGCGCCATCTGATAGAGCCGCTGCAACCGGCCCGAGGCAATCAGCGTAACCGGCGCTCCCTGCTCCCGCTCCGCAAGGCCGGCCGCGAGCTCAACGCCGATCAGCGTGCCGGAGATCGTCTCGCGCGCGGCCTGTGCGCTGCCGCCGAACAGCAGCTGCCGCGACCGCACGCGAAACAGCAGATTGGCCGATAGCGCCGGAGCCGCGAATGCCGCCGCGACAGCCGCGCGGAACGCATCGCCATCAACCGCTTCCTCGGCGCCGACGACGGCATGCGACAGGATGGTGTTGAACAACTCTCCGGTCATGAAGGTCGCAAAGCGCTCGACCGTTCCGCCGCGGACCTTCACCCATTTGGAATGCGTTCCCGGCATGCAGACGAGAGCCTCGCCTGGCGCGTTCAAGCCGAGCGCACCCAGCAGCTGGGTCTCCTCGCCGCGCATGACGTCGGGCGCGGCGGCATCGCGCTGCGCGATCCCAGGCAGGATAAGGATCTCGCGCGCCTGCCCGCTGACCACGACGGCGCCGTTGAGGATGTCCGTCAGATGCGCCGGCGTATCGATATAGCCGGCCTCGACCCAGCCCTGCCGCGCGCCGGCCATGCCGCAGATCACGACCGGCAAATCGGCCGCCGCGCCCAGCGCATCGAGATGCGATTGTAGCACCGGCGCAAAGCCGGTCCTGGCGGCCGTGGTCATGCCTTCATCGCTGCGGCGCTCACCGAGCACCTTGCCACTGGCGCTGATCAGCCAGAGCCGGAAGCTGCTGGTGCCCCAGTCCACCGCGACATAGGAAAGCCCGCTCATCGCGCCCCGTTCCACGCTCTCAGTGTCCGGCGCGCCGACGGCGCCGCTGCCCAGACGCGATAAAGGCGATCATCGCGCCACGCAAGGCGGCCCGCTGACGTGACGCCACGAGGCCTCGCCGGCATCAGGTGCGCGGATCAATCACCGCGCGCCCTTCAGCGTGCAGGAGGTCGTGCAGGTGGTCACGTTGCCGCGGTCACATTTGATGCAGGCGTTGACGCACTGATCCATGACCTTGGGATTGTACTGACTGTAAAGATTGGCCGCACAGCTGTTGGTCGATCCCGTAACCTCCGGGTCGGACCAGCAACCGGACAGTAAAAATGCTGCGGCACTCAAAATGGCGACCTTGCGCATAAGGCCTCCTGCCACGCCGTATCCAAGTAACGTTGCAAGTAACCTTGATGGGTTAGGTTAAATTCCGGTTTCAATTGCGGCCTTATTCGGAAGCAGTATTGCTTATCCACCGGACATTTCCCCAAGGTCCGGGCCCACACCGGCAAGGCCGTCAGGCGACCCCGCCTGGCGGCTTTGTTGCCCAGCAATGCACAAGGAAACCAACAAGATGGCCCGAAAGCCGCGGTGGTCGTTCAAGGAGGACCGACGACTGATGGAACTGGCACGCTCCTCGAAGTCGCTGGAGGAGGTCGTGAAGGCGACCGGCCGCTCGCCGGAGCGGATCAAGAAGATGGCCATGCGCCTCGGCCTGTCGATCAAGCCGCGCGGTACCACCAAGAAATGACTTGAAATACGGCGCTAGAGTTCTGGCGGACAGTCGTCCTTCGCCCGCACCGGGATCGCCTTGACCTCGCCCTCCGGCTTGGCCTCAGCCTCGCGTTCCGCCTCGGTCCCCCGGGTGCAGGTGGTCAGCACGAAGGCAACCCGGCTGCATTGCCATTCCGGCCCGAGCGCCGCATTGGACACCGGCTCGGGCGACGCCAGCGTCAGGGATAGATACGCCACCAAAACGGCACCCGCCGCGCCTGCGGCAGCCAGCGCCGCGCCCTTTCCGGACCACAGCTTGGACATCATGGCCTTGGTTCCCGCCGATCTCCAGGAGTCGAGGCAGCCCGCCCGTCCGCGTGTGATCGGAATCACAACCGGGATCAAACAGTTCAGCCCGAGTCTTTGGGCTTGATGTGGGATCGATATTGCACTGCCGCAAGACGGCGTCAGCGCGCCGGCTCGATCACATTACAGTTGGTCCGGCCCGACATCAGGCAGTCCTGCATCTTGCTCGCCGCCGTCAGGTCATGCGCGAGCCAGAGGCCGACCGCGAGCATGACCGCTGCGACCAGCAGTCCGATCAGCGCGCCCCTTCTGCTGCCTCCGTCGTCGGATTCGCTCATGCGAGCTTCAGTTCCCGATTGCCACGGTCCGCATCATGACCCTTTGCACGGTTGCGTGCGATCAATTCTGCAACAGTCGCACAACGAAATGCACGGCCGCGGCGGTCGGCACCGCAATTCCGTTGCGAGCCAGGGGCGACTCGCGAAAAACTACTCGCTGAAGTGGAGCGCGTGTGCGGGGCGTGCCGATGAGCGAACAAGAAGCGACGACGTACGACTATCAGCGTTACAGGCAGTTGCTCTCGGAGGCTGTCGATGAGAGCAGCAGGCAGCGGCTGATCAGCCTGCTGATCGCCGAAAAGGCGCGCGACAGGCTGGAAGCCCAGCGCGCCTCGGACCGGAGCGCGATGACCGCCGAGACGGTCGCCAAGGTCCTGGGTAACGGACGACGCGAGCACCTCCAGCGCGGCTGAACTTTTCAACAGCCCTTGGTGACCAGCCACTCACCACGCGCCCGCGGAGCGCGAACGATGGCCGCTTGACGCTGGCTCATATCTCCCTTGCTCCACAGCCCTCCGTTCGCCACTGGCAATTTCGTCGCCATTCACTTATTGAAACGCCGAACCAACCCCATCCATCACCCGAACAGAAAGCAGCAAGGCTTCCTCTATGAGTGGCTTCAAGGAACCGGGTTTTGCCGACCGCCAGAAAGCGGCCCTGCAGGCGCGGCAAAACCTCCTCAACAAGTTTCGCGCCCAGCCGGGAGCCGACGATCCCGCTGTGAAGGCACGTGCCGAGGAGCGCGCGGCGATCGCCGACCGCCGCGCCAAGGCCAAGGAATCCCGTGAGGCCGAAAAGGCCGAGCAGAAGCGCCGCGAGGAAGAGGCCGCAGCCGCCGAGGCCGCGCGCATTGCGCGCGAGAAGGAAGAGGAAGCCGCCCGCGAGGAGGCGCTGCTCGCCGAGCAGAAGGCCAAGCGCGATGCCCGCTACGCGGCACGCAAGGAGCGCGGCAAGAAGAAGCGCTAAGGCGCAACCAGGCCCGCCAGAGCGGCGGGCCTGCGGACAGCGGGCGATGACGGCAGTCAGTTCTTCTTCATGCCGTCGTCTTTCTTCATCATCGCGCCGCCGTCCTTCTTCATGGCGTCGTCCTTCTTCATCATGCCACCGTCCTTCTTCATGCCGTCCTTGGACATCGTGTCTTTCTTCATCATGCCGTCATCCTTGCCCATCTTGTCCTGAGCAAAGGCGGCCGGGGCCAACGCGAGGCTGAACGAGAGCAGCGCGGCGGAAAGGCCGAGGCGGGTCTTGGTGGTCATGGTGATGATCCCTTGTGTGGTCGAATGTGAGCGCGACGACTTGCCGCTCTCTACCCGACGCACTTGCGCCGGCCGTCGTTACCTCCAATAACAAATTCTTGAAGCGGCGCGGCGCGGTCCCCAACGGATGGTCGCGCGACGGTTGAATAGCCACGGGCCGGCGCGCGGCTGTGTGCGCCGCAGCAACGGCAAGGCTTGAACGTCAGGACTTGAACGTCAGGACTTGAACGTCAGGACTTGCAGCCGCGTATCGGCTCGCACTATCAGGGCGCCTCGAACTATCAGACTAGAGAATATTCACGCGAAGACCGGCTAAGCTAAAGCTCCGCGCCGGCCTAACAGCCACTCAAGAAGCTCTCAGGGGAGAACAATGCTCACACGCCGCCACGTCCTCGCTTCCGCCCTCGCCGCACCCGCCGTCCTGCGGATGGGCATCGGTACGGCGCACGCCGCGACCACGCTGAAGATCTCGCACCAGTTCCCGGGCGGCACCATCGACAAGGGCGATTTCCGCGACCGGCTCTGCCGCATGTTCGCCGCCGAGATCAGCAAGCGCAGCAATGGCGACATCGCCGCCGAGATCTATCCGAACTCCTCGCTGATCAAGACCAACGCGCAGTTCTCCGCGATGCGCAAGGGCGCGCTCGACATCAGCCTCTATCCGATGCCCTATGCCGGCGGCGAGGTGCCGGAAACCAATATCGGCCTGATGCCGGGCCTCGTGACCACCTACGACCAGGGCTTGCGCTGGAAGAAGGAGCCGGTCGGCAAGGCGCTGACCGATTTCCTCGCCGACAAGGGCATCATCCTGCTCACCTGGGTCTGGCAGGCCGGCGGCGTCGCCAGCCGCTCCAAGCCGATCGTCGCGCCCGAAGATGCCAAGGGCATGAAGGTGCGCGGCGGCTCGCGCGAGATGGACATGGTGCTTCAGACCGCCGGGGCCTCGGTGCTGTCGGTCCCCTCCAACGAAATCTACGCGGCGATGCAGACCGGCGCCTGCGATGCCGGCATCACCTCCTCGACCAGCCTGATCTCGTTCCGCCTCGAAGAGGTCGCGAAGTCCCTGACCTCGGGCGCGGGCACCTCCTACTGGTTCATGCTCGAGCCCCTGATGATGTCGAAGGCGATCTTCGACAAGCTGCCGAAGAACCACCAGGACATCCTGCTCGCGGTCGGTACCGAGCTCGAAACCTTCGGCCGCAAGGGCGCGCAGGACGACGACGTCGAGGTCGCCAAGGTCTATGAGAAGGCCGGCGCCAAGGTCTCCGCGCTCGACGCCGCGACCGTCGGCAAGTGGCGGGACATCGCCCGCGACACCGCCTGGAAGGACTACAGCGGCAAGACGGCGACCGCAGCAAACCTGCTCAAGCTCGCCATCGACGTCGCGGCATGAGGCATGGTCCGGTCACGGATCAGGCCGAAACCGCAAGCAGCGCCGCGGGCAACACGCCCGTGGCCTTGCTTGGGCGCGCGCTGTCGATCTGCAATAACATCATCGTGGTGTTCGCGTCGATCGCGCTGGTCGCGGCCTGCACCATCCTGAGCTACAGCGTGCTCAGCCGCGCTCTGTTCAAGGCCGCCAATTACTGGCAGGACGAGGCTGCCGTGTTCCTGCTGGTCGGCGCGACCTTCATGACGGCGGCCTACGTGCAGAGCCAGCGCGGCCATATCGGCATCGAGGCCTTCGTCGGGCTGCTCTCGCCGCTGGCGAACCGGATCCGGCTCTGGCTGGTCGATGCCGCGACGTTCCTGTTCTGCGCCTTCTTCACCTGGAAATCCTGGACACTCGCCCATGAAGCCTATGTCGACGGCCAGGTCTCGAACTCGATGTGGTCGCCGCCGCTCGCCATTCCCTATTCGCTGATGGCGTTGGGCATGACGCTGCTCTGCGTGCAGATCCTCCTGCAAATCATCATTCCGTTGACGGGTGGCGCGCGCCGATGACCGTGTTTGGTATTGGTATCTCCTACGGACTTGCCACCCTGTTTGCGATGTTCTCGGGCATGCCGATTGCGTTCGCGCTCGGCGCGGTCGCCGTCGTGTTCATGGGCATCTACATGCCCTCGGCCTCGCTCGATACGGTGACGCAGAACGTCTACGAGGAAATGGCCTCGATCACGCTGCTGTCGATCCCGCTCTTCATCCTGAAGGGCGCGGCGATCGGCAAATCGCGCGCCGGCCAGGATCTCTATTCGGCGCTGCACGCCTGGCTGCATCGGGTCCCCGGCGGCCTCGGCGTCGCCAACGTGTTCGCCTGCGCGCTGTTCGCGGCGATGGCGGGCTCCTCGCCTGCGACCTGCTCGGCGATAGGCTCGGCCGGCATCCCCGAGATGCGCAAGCGCGGCTATTCCGGCGGCTTTGCCGCAGGGATCATCGCCGCCGGCGGCACGCTCGGCATCCTGCTTCCGCCCTCGATCACCATGATCCTGTTTGCGGTCGCGGCCGAAAAGTCGCTGGGGCGGCTGTTCCTGGCCGGCATCGGGCCTGGCCTCCTGCTGGTCACGCTGTTCGGCGCCTACGCCGTGGTCCGCTTCCGGCAGGAATATGCCATGGCCCGCGCCGTCTATGACGCGACCGGCAAGGATGCGGCGATCCTGCAGCGTGACGAGTACACGCTCGCCGAGCGCTTCAGCGTGCTGCCGCGCGTGATCCCGTTCGTGCTGCTGCTCACCGGTGTCATGATCGCCCTCTATGGCGGCTACGCCACGCCGTCGGAGACCGCGGGGCTCGGCGGCCTGCTGGCGCTGGCGCTGATCGCCGCGATCTACAGCGTGTGGCGGCCGAGCGACCTTGCCCCCATCATGAAGTCGACGATCCGGGAATCGACCATGCTGATGATGATCATCGGCATGTCGCTGCTCTATTCCTACGTGATGAGCTATCTGCACATCTCGCAATCGGTCGCCGAATCCATCGTCGCGATGCACCTGCCGCGCTGGGAGCTGCTGTTCGCGATCCTCGTCATGGTGGTCGTGCTCGGCTTCTTCCTGCCGCCGGTGTCGATCATTCTCATGACCGCGCCGATCATCCTGCCGCCCCTGCGCGCCGCCAATTTCGACATCATCTGGTTCGGCGTGGTCATGACCATCGTGATGGAGATGGGGCTGATCCATCCACCGGTCGGCCTCAACATCTTCGTCATCCGCAACGTCGCACCGGACATTCCGCTCAGCGAGGTGATCTGGGGCACCCTGCCCTTCGTGCTCTTGATGATGCTCGCAGTGCTGCTGCTGTGCTTCGTGCCGGGGATCTCGACCTGGCTGCCGGATCTCGTGATGGGGCCGGACGGCGGGCGCTAGACCGTTTTCGCGCAGAGGGGACGCGGCAAGACCGGAGTTTCAGGCGGCCTCCTGCTCGCGTTCCGCGAGCGCCTTCTCGATCCGGCGGACCAGCACCGCCGTCGGATGCCCCTCGCGCTGCAGCCGGCGCAGTTCGTTCCACAGCCTGATGATTTCGCGGTCTCGCTCGGCGTCCATGGCGGCACTCCCCCGGAGCGCGCCAGTATGAACGAAACAAGAACGAAATTCAAGACACCGAGATGCCGTCAAGGCGCGGTCGCTCGTGCAGGGACCAGCACGACGCGGCACGATTGGTTCCTTCATGAAAATGGCCAAGGCAATTCGCAAGCAGGCGCAGACCGCGGAGCGGGTTGCATTGACGACGGCCGACGCAATGGTCGCCAACCAGATGCGCTCTCTCGCCCGCGCCTTCAGGAGCCAGGCCGATATTCTGAGGAAGAAAGAGAAGAAAAAGAAGAGGTGAGGCGCGCCTGCGGTCGGGTCAGGGACAGCCATCACCCGGCGTGTCGACCTCGACCACATCGATCCGCGACGTGGACCTGCCCTTGCGCAGCTCTTCGTAGGACGTCTCCGCGCTCAGGCAGAACAGCGTCCTGCGGTCCGCGCCACCGAGCGCGCAGGCAAGCGCGCGGCGGCCGGACACCGTGATGCGCTCGCGCTCCACGCCGGTGCGATCGATCCGCACAAAAGCATCTTCCGTGAAAGACGCGACCCAGGTCGCCCCATTGGCATCAAGGCAGATGCCGTCGGGATCGTTGATGCTGCCGAAGCGCCCGCGCAGGCTCAGCCCGCCGTCCGGCGCGACGTCGTATTCGGCGAGACCTGCGCCGTCCATTTCGGCAACGACGAGCCGACGATGGTCGGATGAGACGGCAATGCCGTTGGGAAATCGCAAGCCTTCCGCGACGGCGCGCGCACGGCCGTCGAGCGTCACGAGGACAATGCGGCCGACGGCACCGCGGCGCTCCGGCGGCGGCAGGTTGAAGCCGAGATCGCCGACATAGGCGCGTCCCTGCCCGTCGACGATCATGTCGTCGATCGTGCCGGTCGCGACCTCGGAGAGATCGGCATGCAGCGACAGCGCTCCATCGGAAAACCGCAGCAGCCGCTTCCTGAACATCGTCAGCACAACGATGTCGCCATCAGGCAGTACGCCGAGCCCGCACGGCGTGTCGTCGGTCAGCGCAGCATGCTCCTGCAACTCGCCCGACGGGCTGATGCTCAGAAGCGTCCGCGCCATGCAATCGACGAACCAGAGCCGCCCGAGATGCCAGCGCGGGCCTTCGAAATAGCGGCCGCCGTCGAGGATGGTTCTGAGGCGAGCCGTCATGGCGAACCGGCCGGCGAAAAGTGATGTGGCAGTGACATCGGCAGCCCCACGCTTGCTCGCTATGACGATACAACTCACGCGGAACCGGTCAAAGCACAGTGCGGCCTGTCCGTCTTTACCCGTGAAAATCCCGGTTCCCGCGGGTTCCACACGCCATATTCCATATTTCGCCGCGTTTTCCCTGTTGAGTTGCAGCTGCATTAAGACTCGAGAATCGAGGGTAGTGATAATCTGCGGCGGTTGTGCCGCCGTAAGACGCGTTCTGTTGTGCCTCATGGTTTCTCAGGGGGGACCAGGGAATGAACCGTTGCCTACGTCCGCTGGCGTGCTTCGCCACCGCCGCCGCGCTCGCGCTGCTTCCGGTCCAGGCGACCGCCAAGCCGCATCATCAGCACCAGGCCAAGAGCGGCCACGGGGACAAGAAGGCGCATGGCGCCAAGGCCGCGCGCGAGAGTGCCTCCGGCAAGCGGCGGCACGCCAGACATGGCGCCGATAAACGAAAATCCGCAAAGGCCAAATCCGCTCCTTCCAAATCCGCTGAGAAGGCGCCCGAGCCGGAGAAATCCGCCGGGCCGCAATTGTCGGGCGATCTCGCCACGATCAGGGACGCGATCCTTGCCGCGCGCAGAGGCAGGACCAGCGACGCGACCGATATCCAGGCCAGAATCACCGACCCGGTCGGGCGAAAACTCGTCGAGTGGTATCTGCTGCGCCACTCGGAATCGAGTGCGCCATTCAGCCGCTACGCGGCATTCGTGACGGCCAATCCGGATTGGCCGAGCGTCACGCTGCTGCGCAAGCGCGCCGAAGCGCGGATCTGGCAGGAGCGCAGCGATCCGGCCACGGTGCACGGCTTCACCCTCGATCAGCCGATCAGCGCAAAGGGCAAGTTCGCGCTCGCCCGCACGCTGCTGGCCGAAGGCGACCGCGACGGCGCCACCCGGCTGGTGCGCGAAGCCTGGCGCTCGGAGGAACTGTCCGATCGCACCGAGAGCGACGCCTATGATGCCTTCAAGGACCTGCTGACGCGGGACGATCACCGCGCGCGCATGGACAAGCGGCTCGGCGCCAAGGATTACGCAGGCGCGAGGCGCGCGGCACAGCGGCTCGGCAGCGACGATCTGGCGATCGTGAAAGCCTGCGGCGCGGTCCGCGGACAATCCAGCAAGGCAGAGGGCACACTCAACGATGTGCCGGCCGAGGCCCGCCGCGATCTCGGCTACACGCTGTGCCGAATTCAGTGGCTGCTCGCGAAGAACAAGGTCGACGAAGCCGCGCGCGTGACGATCGCGGCTGAGCCCGAGACGATGGCGCAGCAGGACACCGACCAGTGGTGGCGCGAGCGCCGCATGCTCGCACGCAAGCTGCTCGACCAGGGCAAGTTCAAGACCGCCTATGACGTGATCCGGCCCGCGGCGGCGCCGGACAATCCTTATTACCGCTCCGACATGCACTTCATGCGCGGCTGGATCGCGCTGCGTTATCTCAACGAACGCCAAGACCGCCGCGGCGCACTTCGCGCATATCGACGAGGGCCAGACCAACCCGACCGTGCTGGCGCGCGCCGCCTATTGGCGTGGTCGCGCCGCCGAGGCACTCGGCAATTCCGCGGCGATGCGGGCCGACTACCAAGCCGCCGCGCGCTACCCGACGGCCTATTACGGTCAGCTCGCGCTGGCCAGGCTCGGCCGTGATGGTGGCGTCGAGCTGCGCGCGCCCTCGCCGGCGGCCAGCGCCGGCAGCATGGCGGCCGACGAGCGGGTCCGCGCCGCCGATATGCTCTATGCGATCGGCGAGCCCGACGTCGTGCTCTATTTCGTAGCCGACCTCGCCGAGGAAAGCACCGATGTCGGAATGCTCGAGGCGCTCGGCGAGCTGACCGGCCGCCGCAACGATGCCCGCGCCATGCTGCAGATCGGCAAGATCGCACTCGCGCGCGGCTTTGCCTTCGACCATTACGCCTTCCCGGTGATCGGCATTCCCAAGCACACGCCGATCGCGCCCGATATCGGGCGCAGCATGACCTACTCGATCGCGCGCACCGAAAGCTCGTTCGACCAGCGCGACAAGTCCCATGCCAACGCGGTCGGGCTGATGCAGGTGACGCCGGAAGCGGGCCGCGACACCGCCAAGCGCTTCGGCCTGACCTATGACTGGAGCAAGATGGTCTCCGATCCCGTCTACAACACGCAGATGGGCGCGGCCGAGCTCAGCGCTTTGCTGTCGGAATATCGCAACTGCCACATCATGACCTTTGCCGGCTACAACGCCGGCCGCGGCCGCGTCCGCGACTGGATCAAGGCCTATGGCGACCCGCGCGATCCCAAGGTTGATCCGGTCGACTGGGTCGAGCGTATCCCGCTGTCGGAGACCCGCAACTACGTCCAGCGCGTCATGGAGAATTTCGCGGTCTACCAGGTGCGGTTCGAGGATGCCGACACGGCAGTGGCCAAGAACGGCGAGCGCGTCGTGACGCAGGAGAGCAACGCGGCGCCGGCTGAGGCAATGCCGTCGCAGTAAGACGCTGTCGTCCCGGCGAAGGCCGGGACCCATAGCCACCGCGTTTGATTGTGATCGGGAACGTGGCCCCAGCGTCGCGCCGCAACCGACATTTGGGGTAATGGGTCCCGGCCTTCGCCGGGACGACGTTGCGCCTTCAATCCACCTTGATGTTCGCCGCCTTGATCATCGGCCACCATTTTGCGATCTCGGCCTTCTGGCGGGTGCCGAGCGCTTCGGGCGTGAGCTGATCCTTGGGGGGCATCTGCAAGCCCAAATTCTCGAGCTGCTTCTGCACGGCCGGATCGGCCATCGCCTCGACCGCAGCGGCGTTGAGCCTAGCCACGATTTCCTTCGGGGTACCCTTTGGCACCCAGAGGCCGGACCACAGCGTCATGTGGAAGCCCGGCAGGCCGGCCTCGTCGACCGTCGGGACGTCGGGCGCATTCGCGACCCGCTTGGAATCGGTGACCGCATAGGCGCGGATGGTGCCGGCGCGGACCTGGTTGATGGAGTTGGAGGTCTGGTCGACGATGAGGTCGATCTGGCCGGCGATGAGGTCGTTCAGCGCGGGCGCGGTGCCGCGATACGGCACGTATTGCAGCTTGATGCCGGAGACGTTCTCGAGATAGACGCCCGCGATATGGCTGCCGGAGCCCGCGCCGGCGGTGCCTGCGGTCGGCGGCGACGGCCGCGACTTCAGCCAGTCCAACAACTCCTTCAGCGAGGTCGCAGGTACCGCGTTCTTGCTGACGATGATCATCGGGTTGCTCGGCAGCAGCACCACCGGCACGAGATCGGTGACGAGGTCGTAGCCGAGCTTGTAGATCGCGCCATTCGCGACATGGGTGCCGAGATGGCCGAACGAGATGGTGTAGCCGTCGGGCGCCGAGCGCACCGCACGGCCGACGCCGATCGAGCCGCCCGCACCGGTCACGTTCTCGATCAGCAACACCTCGCCCAGCGACTGCTTCATGCGCTCGCCGAGGATGCGTGCCATCGCATCCGAGGGGCCGCCGGCAGCAAACGGCACCACGATGGTGATCGGGCGCGCGGGATAGGTTTCCGCGGAAGCGGTCCCCGTTAACGCCAACATCGCCAACACGGCCAGAACCAGCTTCCGCATCACGCTCTCCCTCAATTTTCTTGTTTCCAATTATTTTTGAAGGGCCACCTTTCGACAAGATGGCCCTTCGGATGAGGCGTCAGAACTGCGCGTAGTCAATCGGCTTGTGGCGGTCGAGCGTGCGGGTGACCGGCGGCAGCGGATACTTCAGGCCGGTCGCGCAGTTGAACAGCATCACGCGGTCGGTCTTGCTGACGCGGCCGTCGGCGAGGCTCTGCTTGTAGGCGGCGTAGGTGGCAGCGCCCTCGGGACAGAGCAGCAGCCCCTCCTCGCGCGCAACCTCGTTCAGCGCCGACGAGATCTTGTCGTCGTCGACGGCGATCGCAAAACCCTTGCTCTCCCGCACCGCGCGCAGGATCAGGAAATCGCCGATCGCCTGCGGCACGCGGATGCCCGAGGCGATGGTGTGAGCGTCCTCCCAGCGCGTGGCGTGCTCGGTCCCGGTTTCGTAAGCGCGCACCATCGGCGCACAACCCGAGGCCTGCACCGCAACCATGCGCGGGCGCTTGCTTCCGATGAAGCCGATCTTCTCGAGTTCGTCGAAAGCCTTCCACATGCCGATCAGGCCGGTGCCGCCGCCGGTCGGATAGAAGATCACATCGGGCACGTCCCAGCCGAGCTGCTCGGCGAGCTCGAGGCCCATCGTCTTCTTGCCTTCGATGCGGTACGGCTCCTTCAGCGTCGAGGTGTCGAACCAGCCGACTTTCGCCTTGCCCTCGCCGACGATCTTGCCGCAATCATCGATATAGCCATTGACGCGGTAGACGGTCGCGCCCTGCAGCTCGATCTCGCTGACATTCACCTCGGGCGTATCGGCGGGGCAGAAGATCGTGGTCTTGATGCCGCAGGACGTGGCGTAAGCCGCCAGCGCCGCGCCGGCATTGCCGTTGGTCGGCATCGCCATGTGCTTGATGCCGAGCGCCTTGCCCATCGACACCGCCATCACGAGCCCGCGTGCCTTGAACGAGCCGGTCGGCAGCCGTCCCTCGTCCTTCACGATGATCTCGCCGCCCCCGAGCTTTTTCCCGAGCTTCGGCAGCCGGATCAGCGGCGTCGTGACCTCGCCGAGCGAGACGATGTCCTCGCATTTGCGCACCGGCAGCAGCTCGCGGTAGCGCCACATGTCGCCGGGGCGCTGGGCCAGCGCATCCTTCGTCAGTGCCTTCTTCACGCCGGCGAGGTCGTAGCGGACAAGAAGCGGCTTGCCGGCCTTGGAGAGGTTGTGGACCTGGTCGGCGGCGTAATGATCGCCCTCCATCGCGCATTCGAGATGGGTGACGAAGGTCGGCCGTTCGATGGTGAGGTTGTCGTTGTCTTTCACTGGCTCTGTTCTTTCTCAGGCTTCTTGCGTCAACGGCTCTTTCCGCTCGTCATCGCCGGGCTTGACCCGGCGATCCATCTGCAAAAAAGCTTTCGCTTGATGGATGCGCGGGTCAAGTCCGCGCATGACGAGCTGAATTCGGCCACTCAGATATTCAGCACGCGCCCATACGCATCCAGCACGGCTTCCTTCATCATCTCCGACAGCGTCGGATGCGGGAAGACCGTGTGCATGAGCTCTTCTTCCGTGGTCTCCAGGTTCATGGCGACGACGTAGCCCTGGATCAGCTCGGTGACCTCCGCGCCGACCATGTGGGCGCCGAGGAGCTGGCCGGTCTTCTTGTCGAAGATCACCTTGACCAGGCCCTGGTCCTCGCCGAGCGCGATCGCCTTGCCGTTGCCGACGAAGGGGAAACGGCCGACGCGGATCTCGCGGCCGCTCTCTTTCGCCTTGGCTTCGGTGAGGCCCACGGACGCCACCTGCGGATGACAATAGGTGCAGCCCGGGATCATGTTCTTGTCCATGGGATGCGGGTTGAGGCCCTTGATCGCCTCGACGCAGATCACGCCTTCATGCTCGGCCTTGTGCGCGAGCATCGGAGGGCCGGCAACGTCGCCGATGGCATAGATGCCGGGGATATTGGTCTTGCCGTAGCCGTCGACCACGACGATGCCGCGGTCGGTCTTCACGCCGAGCTTTTCGAGGCCGATGTTCTCGATGTTGCCGACGACCCCGACCGCCGAGATCACCCGCTCGAACTCGACCGCCTGCGGCTTCTCCTTGCCGTCGTCGATGGTGGCGAGGACGCTGTCGGCCTTCTTCTCCAGCTTGGTCACTTTGGTCGAGGTCATGATCTTGATGCCCTGCTTCTCCAGGCGCTTGCGCGCCAGGCCGGCGATCTCGGCATCCTCGACGGGCAGGATCTGCGGCAGCACCTCGACCACGGTGACGTCGCTTCCCATGGTGTGGAAGAATGAGGCGAACTCGATGCCGATCGCGCCCGAGCCGACCACCAGCAGCGATTTCGGCATGCGCTCCGGCACCATCGCCTCGAAATAGGTCCACACCAGCTTCTTGTCGGGCTCGAGCCCGGGCAGCACGCGCGGCCGCGCACCGGTCGCGACGATGATGTGCTTGGCCTGGTAGGTGCCCTCGCCCAACGCCCCCTTGGGGGCCTCGACATCGGACTTCTTCACGGTGACCTTGCCGGGCGCGTCGATCGAGGCCGCGCCCCAGATCACGCTGACCTTGTTCTTCTTCATCAGGAAGCCGACGCCGTCGTTGAGGCGCTTGGAGACGCCGCGCGACCGCTGCACCACGGCCTTCGGATCGAACGAGACCTTCTCCGCCGACAGGCCGTAATCCCCGGCGTGCTGCATGTAGTGATAGATCTCGGCCGAGCGCAGAAGCGCTTTGGTCGGAATGCAGCCCCAGTTCAGACAGATGCCGCCGAGATAGGATTTTTCGACGATTGCCGTCTTGAAGCCGAGCTGCGCGGCACGGATCGCGGTGACGTAGCCGCCGGGACCGGAGCCGATGATGATGATGTCGAAGGATGTGTCGGCCATAGCGGCTCCCGTTCAACTCAACGTGAGGCGCCGCGGGCGCGGCGTCTTGCGATCAATGACCTCACCAGCCATTCGAGCACCACCACCACGACCATCACGGCCAGTGCGGTGAGCACAATCGGCTGGGCGATGTTCCGCGCCAGTTGCTCGCCGGCAAAGAACGCAGAACGAAGAAAATCGAGCCCGACCGGATTGCAGACCAGCGCGGCCGACAGCAACAGCGAGATCCAGGGCCAGCGCGTGCGAGCCGTGCCGGCCATTCATCCGTACTCCCGCCATACCGCACCGAGGAACACGGACCACGCCAGCGCCAGCACCGCGGCGCCGATCATCATGATCCTGAACTGGACCGTCGATATCAGGTCGCGGTTGACCGCGACAAGCAACGCGACGGCGACGGCGGCGAGCAGGACGTACGGACCGACGATCGCGTACATGGCGGATGCCCGTCAGACCATCATCATCACGGGGTTTTCGATCAGCTGCTTGAAGGCGCCGATCAGCTCGGCGCCGAGCGCGCCGTCGATGGCGCGGTGATCGCAGGACAAGGTCACGCTCATCATGTGCGCGACCTCGATCTTGCCGCCGCGCACGACGGGGCGCTCCTCGCTGGTGCCGACCGCAAGGATCGTCGCATGCGGCGGGTTGATCACGGCGGTGAAGTGGCTGATGCCGTACATGCCGAGGTTGGAAACGGCCGTGGTGCCGCCCTGGTACTCCTCGGGCTTGAGCTTGCGCGAGCGGGCGCGCGCGGCAAAATCCTTCATCTCGTTGGAGATGGTCGAGAGCGTCTTGGTCTCCGCCTTGCGGATGATCGGCGTGATCAGGCCACCGGGCATCGCGACGGCAACACCGACGTCGGAATGGTGATGCTTGACCATGCCGCTTTCGGTCCAGCTCACGTTGCAGTTCGGGATCCTCTGCAGCGCCACCGCCATCGCCTTGATGACGAAGTCGTTGACCGAGATCTTGTAGAGCGGCTTCTTCTCCTTGTCCTTGGGAGCCGCCGCATTGATCTCCTCGCGCGCGGCGAGCAGCTTGCCGATATCGCAGTCGATGGTGAGATAGAAGTGCGGGACGTTCTGGATCGATGCGGTCAGGCGCTGCGCAATGGTGCGGCGCATGCCGTCATGCGGGACAATGTCGTAAGAGCCGGGCTCGAACAGCGACAGGATCTGTTTGTCCGACATCGTAGGCGCGATGCTCGATCCCGCGGCGGGCGCGGCCGCCGGCGCCTTCAGGCCCTTGCCGGACTTGGCCTCGTCGACGTCGCGCGCGATGACGCGGCCATGCGGGCCGGTGCCGGTGATGCGGGCGAGATCGATGCCGGCTTCCTTTGCCAGCCGGCGCGCCAGAGGCGATGAGAACACGCGGGCGTGGCCGTTCGCTTGCGCGGCCGGTGCAGCGGCCTGCGGCACCGCTGCGGGCGCTGCGGCCGGCGGCTTCGGCGCCGCCGCCGGTGCGGGAGCCGCCGCAGGCGCGGCCTGTGCGGCGGGCTTCGGCGCTTCGGCGGGTTTCGCCGCCGGTGCGGCGCCCGCTCTGGCGCTGCCCGCAGCCTTCACGTCCTCGCCTTCGCCGGCGAGCACGGCGATCACGTCGTTGACCGGGACATCCTGCGTGCCCTCGGGCACCAGGATCTTGGCGATCGTGCCCTCGTCGATCGCCTCGACCTCCATGGTCGCCTTGTCGGTCTCGATCTCGGCGATGACGTCGCCGGATTTGACCTTGTCGCCTTCCTTCTTCAGCCACTTGGCGAGGTTGCCCTTCTCCATCGTCGGCGAGAGAGCGGGCATGAGAATATTGATCGGCATTGTCAGTGACCTTGTTGCGACCGCGGTTTGGTTTGGCCCATGTCGGTCGGCCGGGCGATTTCGGCTTCGAACATCTCGACGATGCGCGCGAGCGCCTCCTCCTCGGTGTATTCGCTCTCGCGCGCATAGGCGCGCGCAGCATGACGGGCGAGATCGACGAGCAAGAGGCCCCACATGTCGGGTTCCTCGAAGGCGCGCTGGAACGCCATCGACAGCCCGCCGTCGACGACGAAGGCGCGCAGCACCTCGATGGCGTCGTCGCGGCCCATCACGTCAGGCGGCAGCGGCTGCTCCTTGGGACCGGCCATCGGCGTTACCGGTAGGATACGGCCTTGGCGGCGGCGACCACCTCGGCGACGGAGGGCAGCGCGAGCTTCTCCAGGTTCGCGGCATAGGGCATCGGGACGTCCTTGCCGGAGACGCGCGCAACCGGCGCATCCAGATAGTCGAAGGCGTTTTCCATGATGCGCGCGGCGATCTCGGCGCCGACGCCGCTCTGTGCCCAGCCCTCTTCCACTGTGACCGCGCGGCCGGTCTTCTTGACGGAGTTGACGATGGTCTCGGTGTCCATCGGGCGCAGCGTGCGCAGGTCGATCACCTCGGCCTCGATGCCGTCCTTGGCGAGCTCGTCGGCGGCCTTGAGCGCATAGGTCATGCCGTTCGACCAGGAGATGATGGTGACGTCCTTGCCGGCGCGGGCAATCCGCGCTTTGCCGATCGGGATGATGAAATCATCCAGCTTGGGCACTTCGCCGGTGTGACCGTAGAGCACCTCGTTCTCGAGGAAGATCACCGGATTGGGATCGCGGATCGCGGCCTTGAGCAGGCCCTTGGCGTCGGCGGCTGAATATGGCGCGACCACCTTCAGGCCCGGAATGTGCGAGTACCAGGACGAGTAATCCTGGCTGTGCTGGGCGGCAACGCGCGCGGCCGCGCCGTTGGGTCCGCGGAATACGATCGAGCAGCCCATCTGGCCGCCGGACATGTAGAGCGTCTTGGCCGCGGAGTTGATGATCTGGTCGATCGCCTGCATGGCGAAGTTGAAGGTCATGAACTCGACGATCGGCTTCAGGCCGGTCATCGCGGCACCGACGCCGACGCCGGCAAAGCCGTGCTCGGTGATCGGGGTGTCGATGACGCGCTTGGCGCCGAATTCCTGGAGCAGGCCCTGGGTCACCTTGTAGGCGCCCTGATATTCGGCGACCTCTTCACCCATCACGAAGACGTCGGCGTCGCGGCGCATCTCTTCGGCCATGGCATCGCGCAACGCTTCGCGGATGGTCTGCGTCACCATCTCGGTACCCGCAGGGATTTCCGGATCTGGCAGCGGCTCGGTCGCGGGCGCGGCCGGCGCCTTCGCCGCGGGCTGCGGCGCTTCCGCCTTGGCTTCGGCAGGCGCGGCCTCCGCGGCCTTCGGCTGCGGCACTGGTGCCGCCGGACGCCTTGCCGAGATCAGCGGCGCTCTCGCCGTCGGCGAGAATGGTCGCGATCGGCGTGTTCACCGCAACGTCGGCGGTGCCCTCGGGGATCAGGATCTTGCCGAGCGTCCCCTCATCGGTCGCCTCGACCTCCATGGTCGCCTTGTCGGTCTCGATCTCGGCGATGACGTCGCCTGACTTGATCGTCTCGCCCTCTTTCTTCAGCCATTTGGCGAGGTTGCCCTTCTCCATCGTGGGCGACAGCGCAGGCATCAGCACTTGAATTGGCATATCGGCTCCCGAAATCGGTCTTGAAATTCGTCTGCGCGGGTGGGGTCAGCGGTAGATGTCGGTGTAGAGCTCGGCGGCATCCGGCTCGGGATCGTGCTGGGCGAAATCGGCGGCGGCGTTGACGATGTCGCGCACTTCGGCATCGATCGCCTTCAGATCCTGCTCGCTGACCTTCGCCGCCAGGAGGCGGTTGCGCACCTGCTCGATCGGATCCTGGTCGTGGCGGACCTTCTCGACCTCCTCGCGCGTGCGATATTTTGCAGGGTCGGACATCGAGTGCCCGCGATAGCGATAGGTCTGCATCTCCAGAATCATCGGGCCGTTGCCGCCGCGGCACCAGGCCACGGCCTCATCGGCGGCGGCCTTGACCGCACGGACGTCCATTCCGTCGATCTGCTTGCCGGGGATGTTGAAGGAGACGCCGCGCTTGGAAAAATCCTGCTGCGCCGAGGCGCGCGAGACCGATGTGCCCATGGCGTAGCGGTTGTTCTCGATGACGTAGATCACCGGCAGCTTCCAGAGCTCCGCCATGTTGAAGCTCTCATAGACCTGGCCCTGATTGGCCGCGCCGTCGCCGAAATAGGTGACGCTGACATTGTCGTTGCCGCGATAGTGATTGGCAAAGGCAAGACCGGTGCCGAGCGAGACCTGGGCGCCGACGATGCCGTGGCCGCCATAAAAGTGCTTCTCCTTGCTGAACATGTGCATGGAGCCGCCCTTGCCCTTGGAGTAGCCGCCGCGGCGGCCCGTGAGCTCGGCCATGACGCCGTTGGCATCCATGCCGGTGGCAAGCATGTGGCCGTGATCGCGATAGCCGGTAATGACCTGGTCGCCCTGCTTCAGCGCCATCTGCATGCCGACCACCACGGCCTCCTGGCCGATATAGAGGTGACAGAAGCCGCCGATCGCGCCCATGCCGTAGAGCTGGCCTGCCTTTTCCTCGAACCGACGGATCAGGAGCATGTCGCGGAGCGCCTTGAGCTCCTGCTCCCTGGTGAATTCGGGGGGAGAGCCGGCCTTCTCCTGCCCTGATTCTTTTGCGACGCTTTTCTTGGGTGCGGCCATGGCAATTCCGGGTGAGAGAAGTCGGAGAACCCTCTCTAACCCAACTCAAATCGCCTTGGAAGGATTGCGTTCGCCCGATGGAATTTTGCTATGCCGCACTGCAGCGCAGCGCGACATTTTTGTGATAGCGCGCGAATGATTTTGAAATTTGAGAACGCGTCGTCAGTTACTTGATCCGAACGAGATCGCGCGGATTGACATAGTCGAGCTGGAAGCGCGCCCGCTCGTCCAGCATGTCGGGGTCGATCTTCTCGGACCGCAGCAGCGACACCCGCTGTTCGCTCTCGGCCCGCTCCTTCTTCAACCGCGCCAGCTCGGAGGTCAGCGCGATAATCTCCTGATCGAGCTCCTGCCGCGCGTTCAAGCCGTATTTGCCGGTGTAGGCGTTGACACCGAAATAGCCGACCATCAGCGCCGCCAGCGTATAGAGGGCGAGCCCGGTCAGAATCGATTTGAGGCGTGTGCGGGAAACCATGGCCGCGAGCATGCGGCCATGGGGTTAACGAACGCTGAACCAGGGCGTTCTCGAGCGAAGTGGACGCCGGCTCGCGTGAAGAAAACGCGTCAAACCAAGTTCAGAGGCCCGTTCCGATTCAATCGGAACAGGGCTCTTGCTCAGCGGTTCTGCTTTTCGATAAAGGCCGCGAAGGCGTCGAGATACTGCTGCAGCACGCCCTTGAGCAACTCCTTGGTCAGTTCGCCGTTGTCGTCGAAGGCATCGCCGACGCCGTTGAGATAGGCTTCCGGCTGACCGAGGATCGGACCGGAAATGCCCGGCAGAATGTTCTGCAGATGCTTGGCCGCGCTGACCCCGCCGAGCAGCCCCGGCGAGTTGGAGATGATGCCGACCGGCTTGCCGAGGAACGAGCTCTTGCCGTAGGGCCGCGAGGCGACGTCGATGGCATTCTTCAGAACGCCCGGGATCGAACGGTTGTATTCGGGCGTGACGAACAAGACGCCGTTCGACTTCTGGAGCTTTTCGCGGAAGGCGAGCCAGTCCGCGGGCGGCGCGCCCTCGAGGTCCTGGTTGAAGAACGAAATTTCCTGAAGCGTCGTCACATCGAGCTTCAGCGACGCCGGTGCAAGCTTGGCCAGCGCATTGGCGATCTTGAGCGAGAAGCTCTGTTTGCGGATGCTGCCGACGATGGTGACGATGTTATAGGCCATAGCAAATTCCCCTCGGGTTGCGCGTGAAACTGGTGGGCCTCACCTACCGGCGCACCAAGAAAGATGCAAGTGCATGGACCGTCCAATTCCGGAAACGCAGCGTTTCGCCGAATTGGTCTATGCAAAGCAAAAAGAGCCGCCCCGATCGGGACGGCCCTTGGGCTTCGATCCTCAGCCCTTGTTCGGGTTGATCAGGAATTTCTCGCCGGTCGCGCGCTTGTTGTAGACGGCGATGTTGTCGAGCTGCAGGGTCTCCTGCAACGACACCACCTTGGTGTAGTGGCTGGCGAAAGTCGTCTTCAACTCGGCCACCACGCGCTGGCGCAGCTTGTTGCCGGCCTCCGGACCGATCTTCATCAGGAACGGGAACAGCAGCCAGCCGCCGACGCCCCAGGCCATGCCGAAGCCACGCGGCAGTTCGATCGAGCGCGTGTCGAGGCTGCCATAGATGTAGACCTGCTTGTACACATTGGAGCCGTAGCGGCTGTATTCCTTCGCGGTCTTGTTGGCCGCGATTTCCATGGCTGTCAGGATCTGGCTCGCCAGCTTGCCGCCGCCGATCGCGTCGAAGGCGATGGTGGCGCCGGTCTCGACCAGCGCGTTTGTGAGGTCGTCCATGAAATCAGGCGCGCTGGAATCCACGACGTATTTGGCGCCGATCTTGTGCAAGATGTCGGCCTGCTCCTTGCTCCTGACGATGTTGACGAGGCCGATGCCGTCCTTGATGCAGATCTTGTTGAGCATCTGGCCGAGATTGGAGGCGGCGGCCGTGTGCACGAGCGCCTTGTGGTTCTCGCGCCGCATCGTCTCGGTCATGCCGAGCGCTGTCAGCGGATTGACGAACCAGGACGCGCCTTCCGCCGGCGTGGTGCCGTCGGGCAGCGGCAGGCATTCGTTGACGCGCAGCGTGCGGTATTGCGCGTACATCGCGCCACCGATCATCGCGACCGTGCGGCCCATCAGCGCTTTGGCCGCATCCGATGAACCGGTCCTGATCACGACGCCGGCACCTTCATTGCCGACCGGCATGGACTCGTCGAGCCGCGCGGCAAGGCCCGGCAATGCCGCTTCCGGCACGCGCGCGGTCACCACGGGCAATTCCTTGGTGCCGGAAGCCTTGGCGGCCGACATGTCGGCCGCCCCGATCAGAAGCCCGAGATCGGACGGGTTGATCGGCGTGGCTTCGACGCGAACCACGACCTCGTCGGGGCCGGGCTCGGGGGTCGGGACATTGACCAGCGATATCTCGAGTTCGCCATTCTTCTTGAGCAGCGAACGCAGTTGCAGACCGCTCTTGCCGTCGCTCATCCCGACCTCCCGTTTTGCGTGTGTTGTGTCCCGATCAAGTTGGGGCGTTACGCCAAGGCCTTCAAGGCCGCCCTGCCCGCGTATTTCGCCTGCTTGCCTAGCTGCTGCTCGATGCGCAGGAGCTGGTTGTATTTGGCGGTGCGATCCGACCGCGCTAGGGACCCCGTCTTGATCTGACCGCAATTGGTGGCGACCGCGAGGTCGGCGATGGTGGAATCCTCGGTCTCGCCGGAGCGGTGCGACATCACCGAGGTGTAGCCGGCCTTGTGCGCCATTTCGACGGCGGCGAGCGTCTCGGTCAGCGTGCCGATCTGGTTGACCTTGATCAGGATCGAGTTGGCGCGGCCCGCCTTGATGCCTTCGGCGAGGCGCTTGACGTTGGTGACGAAGAGATCGTCGCCGACCAGCTGGCACTTCTTGCCGATAAGATCGGTGAGCTCCTTCCAGCCGTCCATGTCGTCTTCCGACATGCCGTCCTCGATGGTCACGATCGGATAGCGCGAGACCAGGTCAGCCAGATACTTCGCCTGCTCGGAGATCGAGCGGGTCTTGCCCTCGCCTTCATAGACGTATTTGCCGTCCTTGAAGAACTCGGTCGAGGCGCAGTCGAGGCCGAGCACGATGTCGGTGCCCGCCTTGAAGCCGGCCTTGCCGATCGCGTTCATGACGAAGTCGAGCGCGGCGTCCGCCGACGGCAGGTTCGGCGCAAAGCCACCCTCGTCGCCGACATTGGTGTTGTGGCCGGCTTTCTTGAGTTCGCCGCGCAGAGTGTGGAAGATTTCCGAACCGCAACGCAGCGCCTCGGCGAACGACGTGGCGCCGACGGGGAGGATCATGAACTCCTGGAAGTCGATCGGGTTGTCGGCATGCACGCCGCCGTTGATGATGTTCATCATCGGCACCGGCAACAGGCGCGCAGAGGTGCCGCCGACGTAACGGTAGAGCGGCATGTCGAGCGAGTTCGCCGCGGCCTTGGCGCAGGCGAGCGAGACGCCGAGGATGGCATTGGCGCCCAGCCGGCTCTTGTTCGGCGTGCCGTCGAGGTCGATCATGATCTGGTCGATCTGGGCCTGCTGCTCGACGTCGAGGCCGCTCAGGGCCTCGAAGATCTCGCCGTTGACGGCGCCGACCGCCTTGGAGACGCCCTTGCCGAGATAGCGGGCCTTGTCGCCGTCGCGCAGTTCCACGGCCTCGTGGGCGCCGGTGGAGGCGCCCGACGGCACCGCGGCGCGGCCGAGCGCGCCGTCCTCCAGCACGACATCGACTTCGACGGTGGGATTGCCCCGGCTATCGAGGATTTCGCGGCCGATGATGTCGATGATGGCGGTCATGACGTGCTCTTTCTCGATATGGGGTGGGCTTGATGGGCCGCGTCATACACGGCGCGCAAGCAAATGTGAACGGTCCGCCTGCACGGCCCATCTGACGATGCAATGTGGTGGGTTTATGCTACTCAGGAGTTACCTGCGCGTGCTGGCCCATTGTTTCATGAAGCCGGGATAACGCAATAAATCGCCGCCAGTTTCTTGCCTCGACGACTGCCGCAATTTTGGCCATCACCGCCCGGCCGCTGGTCGCGTCGGCACAGGATGGTCCGTTCCGGACAAGATATTTCAGCCTGGACCAGGGCACCGGCCCTCACGACGTCACGCCCGCCCCGGATGGCAGCGTGTGGTTCACCGGCCAGCGCAACGGAACGCTGGGGCGGCTGAACCCGCGCGACGGCTCGTTCAGGTTGGTCGACCTCGGGAAGCGCGCCTCGCCGCATGGCGTGACCATCGGCCCCGACGGCGCGCCCTGGATCACCGAGGGCGGCCAGAACGCAATCGCGCGGGTCGACCCCGGCGATCTCAAGGTTACGCTGTTCCGCCTGCCGGAAAAGTTCGCCTACGCCAATCTCAACACTGGCGTGTTCGACAAGCAAGGGACCTACTGGTTCACCGGCCTGTCCGGCTATTACGGCCGGCTCGATCCGAAGTCCGGCGAACTGAAGGTATTCGAGGCGCCCCGCGGCGTCGGGCCCTACGGCATCACCGTCACGCCGGACGGCGACATCTGGTACGCCTCGCTCGCCGGCAGCCACATCGCCCGTATCGACCTTGCGACCGGCAATGCCAGCGTGGTCCAGCCGCCAACACCGCACCAGGGGGCCCGGCGGGTCTGGTCGGACTCCCGGGGGCGGATCTGGGTCAGCGAATGGAACAGCGGCAACGTGTCCGTGCACGATCCCGCCGACGGCTCCTGGAAAGCCTGGAAACTGCCGGGCAAGAGCCCGCGCAGCTATGCCGTCTATGTCGATGACAAGGACAAGGTCTGGCTCACCGACTTCTCGGCCAATGCCATCGTGCGGTTCGATCCGGTGAGCGAAAACTTCAACGCGTTCCCGAGCGATCGGCCGGGCGCGAATGTCCGGCAGCTTGACGGCCGGCCTGGCGAGATCTGGGGTTGCGAGTCCGGCCAGGATCGCCTGGTCCTGATCCAGACGGCCGCGCCCGCGTAGCACACCCTGTCCCCGCGCGCGGACGGTTGACGAACCGGCCGGCTTGCGTCCATTTCGGCCTCCCATAAGGATGAGGCCCATGGCGAAGAAAACCCTGCAACTCGGTCGTGCCGTCGCATGGCCGGACAGTCCGGACAAGGCGGTGCTCGACCGCGTCCCCAATCCGCAAGGAGGGACCGACTACCTGGTTCGCTTCGCCATCCCGGAATTCACCTCGGTTTGCCCGATCACCGGCCAACCGGATTTCGCCCATTTGGTGATCGACTACGTGCCCGGCCGGTGGCTGCTGGAATCCAAATCGCTGAAACTCTACATCGCCAGCTTCCGCAACCACGGCGCCTTTCACGAGGACTGCACCGTGATGATCGGCAAGCGTATCGCCAGCGAGATCAAGCCGAAATGGCTGCGCATCGGAGGCTACTGGTATCCGCGCGGCGGCATCCCGATCGACGTGTTCTGGCAGACCGGCCGCGTGCCGAAGGGCCTGTGGGTGCCCGAGCAAGGCGTCGCGCCGTATCGCGGCAGGGGTTAGGTTGGGCGCTACCCCCACCCTCGCATCGAATTAGTCGGGCAGGACGCCGTCTTTCTTAGATGCGTCATTTGGAGAAACGAAGAAGCTGCGCATTGAACCAAAGCCCCTAACCTCAACCGCCTGGCGCTCTTCGAACTTAAAGAAATCTCTCACCCGCCAATACGTCGCTTCAGATATGTGCACGCGGTTCGGCTCGCTAAGCGATTCAAGCCAACTCGCCAGGTTTACAGTGCGTCCCCAATAGTCGTAGGTCATCTTGTGGCGCCCAATCACGCCACCAATCGTAGATCCAGTATGGATCCCAACTCGAATTTGCAACGGATAGCCGGTCTTTTCTGCGACGCGCCTCACGATATCAATCGTATGCAAGGCGAATTCGACCATCGCCTTCGCATGGTTCACCGAGCTGGCTGATTTCCCGGCAATGGCCATGTAGGCGTCACCGATTGTCTTGACCTTCTCGACTCCATATTTGTCAGCGGCTTCGTCGAATTCGGTAAAGATCATGTCCAGGATTTCGAGGACGTGCTTGGGGGCAAGATGCTCCGTCAGAGTGGTGAATCCAACCAGGTCCGAAAAGAGGAGTGTAACTTCACCAAACGCTTCAGCACTCCTATCGGCCTGATCAGCTACAAAATTCAGGGGGATGTAGGAGGACAAGAAATTAGAGAGCTTATTGCGCTCCTTCTCCTGCAGAATGTGCCGGGCAAACTCCTCACGCGCGAAGCGCTCGCGCCCATAACTTGTGAAGATGAGGATCAGAAAAATAAGAGTCAGGTTGAAAATGTAAGAAGAAACTTCGGCGAACTCGATTTTCGTGAATGCGGAAACACCGCCTCCGTAGACAAGAATGATTATCGCGCCAACAGCACAAGACCAACCGACACTTATCGGAAACAAGCCAATACAGAAGACAAGGATCAACGCGAAATTGAGCGCGCTCGAACCTGAGGACAGATAATAGGGACTTCCCTCGCCGTACTCGAGAAGCTGTTTGATCGCAAGCAAGCTTGCCGCGGCGACGAAAAAAAGCAGGCAAAGATTTGGCCAGCGCCGAAAGGCAGGCGTAAATGTTAGAGCGAAAAAGCCCAGCAAGATAGGGATGGCTACCATGAACCGGAAGCGCGTCAGTTCGACCGAGTTGGTATTCGTGGCCGAATCCCAGACGCCGAATGCGCCCCAGAGCAGTGCACTAAAAGCTATTGCATTTGCGGTGAATCGGGCGGTCCGCGCCTGACGATCGCGCTGATATTCAAGCTCAAACGCACCATCATCGAACCGCAAATCGAGCCAAACGGCTGCTTGAGCGAAACGACCAGCGATAAAACTCGCCATATTCCCTCGCAATATCAATAAAAGCCTACAAAATTGTTTCTCCGATATTCCGAATGCGCCCTGGCAGGCAATCGTCAACAATGTCCAACGCCTTGGAACTATGACGCAAGCGGCTCAGCACAACAAGCCTGGGATCAAGTTAGCTATCGGGCAAATGCCGTCGATATTGGCGGGCTCGCGATTTCCACTTCGCTCCAGAAACCGCCCGATCCAGAGGATTCGCTAAGACTCGACGTCCGGTCGCGCCGCGGCATCCGCCGGCCGGGTCTGCTTCAGAAATCTCGCGCAGATGAAGCCGAGCACCACCATCACGGCGGCGGCCGAGACCAGCGTCGCGGTCTTGCCGGCGTGCTGGAGCCCGAAGCCATAGGCGAGCGGCCCCACGGTCTGCCCCATGAAGAAGAAGAACGAATGCAGCGACAACGCGGTGGCGCGCGCCTCGACCGAAAGCTCGCTGGCGAAGACCTGGAGACAGCCATGGATCATGTAGAAGCCGAGGCCCATCACCAGGAGGCCCGCCATCTGCAGCTTCCAGTGCGGTCCGAAGGCGACGCCGACCAATTAAATCGCGACCAGCGTTGCGCCGACGACCATCATGCCCCGCACCCCGAGCCAAGGCAGCAGGCGCGACACCGTCAGCGTGTAGAACAGGCCGCCGACCGCAAAACCGGCGATGACGATGCCGGCGATCGACAGCGAGGTCTGGCCGAGCTCGAACAGGAACGAAGCGATGTAGGGAAACAGCCCGAGCACGCAGCAGCCTTCGATGAACACCGCCGAGTAGCAGACATAGGCGTTCGGATTGGTGAAGATGGTGCGATAGCCGTGGCGAAGCGCCTTCAGGCTGGTGCGCGGCGGACGGTTCAGCGCGGCGCCGCGGAAGCCGGCCGCAACGGCGATCGAGGCGACGATCACGAGCGCGCCGAGCACCGCCAGCACGCCGCGCCAGCCGAGGAAATCGCCGATCAGGCCGGACGCCGAGGCGCCGAGCAGATTGCCGGTCATGGCGCCGGCGAGCGTGCGGCTGATCGCGACCTGGCGCTTGTCGGGCCCGACGAGATCGCTGGTGAGCGACAGCGCCACCGGAAAGACGCCGCCGGAGCCGATGCCTGCGAGAATGCGGGTCGCGAACAGAACCGAGAACGAGGACGAGAGTGCGCCCAGAATGTTGGCAAGGCCGAGCAGCGCGAGGCAGCCGATCATCAGCCGCGTCTTGCCGAACAGATCGGCGGCGGCGCCGATAATCGGCTGGATGATCGAGAATGTAAAAGCGAACACCGCGGCAAAGCCGGCGGCGGTGGCGATGCTGACGCCGAAGTCCTCGGCGACGTGCGGCAGCACCGGATCGAGCGCGCGTACCGACAGGCTCGCGGCGAAGGTCGCCAGCGTGATCACGTTGAGGGCCGGCGGCATGCCGCTGGTTGCGGTCATGTCGTTGTCCGCCGGTCAGGCTGCCGTCTTCGCCAGCGCGTCGAACTGCATCAGCCGCTTGACGAGGGACTCGAATTCACGGAGGGGCACCATGTTGGGTCCGTCCGAGGGCGCGTGGTCGGGATCAGGATGGGTCTCGATGAAGACGCCGGCAACGCCGACCGCAACGGCCGCACGTGCGAGCACCGGCACGAATTCGCGCTCGCCGCCCGAGGAGGTCCCCTTCCCGCCGGGCTGCTGCACCGAATGGGTGGCGTCGAAGATCACGGGCGCACCGGTGGTGCGCGCCAGGATCGGCAGCGCGCGCATGTCGGAGACCAGCGTGTTGTAGCCGAAGGATACACCGCGCTCGGTGACGAGCACGTTGGGATTGTCGGCGCCGGTGATCTTGCTCACGACATTGGCCATGTCCCAGGGCGCCAGGAACTGGCCCTTCTTGACGTTGACGACCTTGCCGGTTGCGGCCGCGGCCAGAAGGAGATCGGTCTGGCGGCACAGGAACGCGGGGATCTGCAAGATGTCCACGGCCTGCGCCACCTCGGCACATTGCGTGGCCTCGTGCACGTCGGTCAGCACCGGCAGGCCGAGCGAGGATCGGATCTCGGCGAAGATCGGCAGCGATTGGGTGAGGCCAAGCCCGCGCGCCGCCGACGCGCTGGTGCGGTTGGCCTTGTCGAAGGAGGTCTTGTAAACGAGGCCGACCTTCAGCCGCGCGGCGATCTCCTTCAGCGTGGAGGCGACCTCCAGCGCATGCTGGCGGCTCTCGAGCTGGCAGGGCCCGGCAATGATCGAGATCGGCAAGGCATTGCCGAATTTGGCCGATCCGACGGCAACGATCGGCGCGGCGCCTTGCGCGGAAACCTGATTGGTCAAAATGCTGCATCCTTTTGCCGGCGACCATGCAGTCCCGGGCGGGACGGATCAAGCCATCCCGCACGATGAGGGGGTTGCGCTGACGCCGTGGGTGCGCCGTGCTAACACAATCCCGCCCAAACAGCGCCTATAAACTGGCGCGGAACAGATTCCCATGAGGAAGACATGCGCATCCCGCTGATGATCGGAGCCGTCGCCGCCCTGTCGGTGATGTCGGGCCTCGCTTATGGCCAGTCCAGCAGCCAGCCCGGGGTCGTCACCAGCGGAGCCACCGGCGTCACCGTCAATGGCAAGCCGGCGGCGCGCAGCGGCGATACCACCAGCAATGGCGGCCCGCTCGTCGAGGGCGTGCCCAATGTCCTGATCAACGGCAAGCCGGCGGTGGTCATGGGCGATCGCACGCATTGCGGCGGCAAGACGACCTCCGGCAGCCACGGCGTCTTCATCAACGGCAAGCCGATGGTGACCCAGGGCGATCAGACCTCGGGCTGCCCGCAATAACTGTCCGGTGATCGGGCGCGACGAGGCCTCGTCATCGCGCCCCTAAGCGGCACCCGCGTCACTTGACCGACGAAAACGCCGTCGGCACCAGAAGCTGGTTTTCGATGGTGAGAACGATCTGGCCGTCCGCTTCCGACTTGGCGCGGGCCTCGATCCATTCCGGATCGGTCATGAACGCGCCCCACTTCTTCTCGCGCTCGGCGAGTGACTCCCAGGCCAGGAAATAGGTGAGCTCCTGGTTGGATTCGCCGATCAGCGTCGTGAAGAAGCCGGCCTGCTTGATGCCGTGCCTCTCCCAGATCTTCAGCGTGGCGGTCTCAAACCGCTTCAAGAGCGCCGGCAGGCGGCCGGGCACGCAGCGATAGACGCGGGTCTCGTAGATCATTGGCAGTCCTCCCAGATTCGTGTGCGGGCGGTTATAGCCAGCGCCTTCCGGACTGTCTTGAGGGGGTGACAACATGGCACCCCTGCTCGCGACAGGCGGCCATTTCCGCAATGTTGTTGCAATGTTACTTGCCGTAAAACCTGCCTTCAGGAGCTGGACCCACAAGGACATGCGGATACTGCTGGTTGAGGACGAGGCCGAAATGGCGGCGGCGCTGTCGCAGGCGCTGAAGGGCTACGACATGGTGGTCGACCACGTGCCGAACCTTGCCGAGGCCGAGGAAGCGATCTGTGCCGACGTGCATGGCGCGGTCCTGCTCGACCGCCAGCTTCCGGACGGCGACGGCCTCACGCTGATCCCGAAGCTGCGCGCCAAGGCCGACGGCGTCCCGATCATCGTGCTGACCGCGCGCGGCGATCTCACCGACCGCATCACCGGCCTCGACAGCGGCGCCGACGACTATCTCGCAAAGCCGTTTGCGATGGAGGAGCTGGTGGCGCGGCTGCGCGCCGTGCTGCGCCGTCCGGCCGGCCTGCAGCTCGAGATCATCAGGGCCGGCCGCGTGGCGTTCGATTGCAGCCATCGCGAGGCCAGTGTCGACGGCCGTCCGCTCGACCTGCCGCGGCGCGAGCTGCTGGTGCTGGAGACGCTGCTGCGCCGCATGGGCCGCACCGTGCTGCGCGCGACGCTGGAGGAAGCCGTCTACAATTTCGAGGACGAGATCCAGTCCAACGCGCTCGATGCGCACGTCTCGCGTCTCAGGCGCAAGCTTGCCGACGCCAACACCGGCGTCGAGATCCACAGCATCCGCGGCGTCGGCTATCTCTTGAAGCAAACGTCATGAGCGAACAGGCCGAGCACTATTGCCTGCGCTCGCAACTGAGCTGGCGGCTGGTGACGCTACAGGCGCTGCTGCTTGCCATGCTGATCGTTTGCCTGATCAGCGCATTGTGTGCCACCGGCTTCCTGATCGTTCCGCGCGATGAGGATCATGTCATTTCCATCGTGCAGGGCGCGGTCGCACGCGATGGCAAAGGCGACCTGATCTTGCGCCCGACGGCCGAACTGCAAAAGCTTCGTGACGACACGCCCGACCTCTGGTTCCTGGTGCGCGACCGGCAAGGCCGTTCGCTGACGGAAGGCGCGGTGCCGCCGGAATTTGCCAGGATTGGTGACGCACTCGACCAGATCAGCCAGGCGCGACTCGGCTGGCAGATGTTCGAGGATGATCCGCGCAAGCCGCCGGCGCGGCTGAAGCGCGTCAATTCCGACGCCGGCCCCGTGCAGGTGCTCACAGCGACGCAAGGGCCAATGTCGAGCGTCAAGACCGCGCTCGCCACGACGCTGGCATTCCTCGCCATTGCCCTGCCCGGCCTTTTCCTGATGGCATGCGCCACCTTCATCGCGACGCCGATGGTGGTGAAGCGCGCCTTCGCCGGTCTCGATACCACCGCCGACGAAGCGCGCCGGATCGATTTCCGCCAGCGCGGCAGCCGGCTGTCGGCGGACCATCTGCCGCTCGAGGTGGCGCCGCTGGTGACCGCCATCAACGATGCGCTGACGCGGCTCGACGACGGCTATTCCCGACACCAGCGCTTCGTCGCCGACGCGGCGCATGAATTGCGCACACCGATCGCGATCCTCAACACGCGGCTGGAGTCGCTGCCGCCAGGCCCGGAGAAAACCCGCCTGCTCGAGGACTCGGCGCGGCTTGCGACATTGGCCGAGCAACTGCTCGACATCCAGCGCTTCGATCAGTGCCGCAATCCGTTCGTCCGCGTCGATCTCGTCGCGGTCGCACGCAATGTCGCGGCCGACCTCGCGCCGCTCGCGATCGCGGCCGGCTACGAGCTGTCGCTCGATACCGCAATCGATCGGGTCGAAACCTTGGGCGACCGCGCCGCGCTGGAGCGCGCGCTCACCAATCTGGTGCAGAACGCCATCCAGCATGGCGGCCGCCGCGGCACCATCACCGTCCATGTCGGCAGCGCCGCCACGATCGACGTATCGGATGAAGGCGACGGCATTCCCCAGGATCAGCGCACCCGGATCTTCGACCCGTTCTATCGGCTCGCGCCGCTCGATCGCGGCGCCGGCCTCGGCCTCAACATGGTGCGCGAGATCGCAAGGCTGCACGGCGGTCACGTCTCCGTGCTCGAAGGCCCGAAGGGCGGCGCGTGCTTCCGCCTCACATTACCGCCGGCGCCGTTCGCGTCGTGATCCCAGAGCGTTTTCGAGCGAAGTGGGCACCGGTTCGCGTGAAGGAAACGCGTCGAAGCTAAAGTCGAGAGCCCTGTTCCGATCCAATTGGAACGGGGCTCTCGCGCAATGTTGTCGCAATGCAGCTCCTGCAAACAAGGCATCACGCTTCGCATCTGAGTCGAAGTGCCGCGACACTTTGCTGGGAATCCCAATGTCACATGATCTGCTGTCTTTCTTCACGGCGTGGATGGCGGCCCCGGGCCGCGTCGGCGCCATCGCGCCGTCGGGCGCCGCGCTCGCCGAACTGATCACGCGCGACATCAGCGCCAACACCGGTCCGGTGCTCGAGCTCGGTCCAGGCACCGGTGCCTTCACCTATCAGCTGCTGAAGCGCGGTGTGCAGCAGCAGGATCTCACGCTGATCGAATATGGTTCTGATTTCATGCGGCTGTTGCAGCTCCGTTTCCCCGGTGCGCGCGTGCTGTGGATGGACGCGGCGCGCCTCGCCTCGGAGCGGCTCTATGAGGGCGCGCCGGTCGGCGCCGTCGTCAGCGGACTGCCGCTGCTCAACATGTCGCCGCGCAAGGTCATCTCGATCGTCGGCGGCGCGTTCAGCTATCTGCGTCCCGGCGGCGCGTTCTATCAATTCACCTACGGCATGCGCTGCCCGGTGCGGCGGCCGATCCTCGACCGGCTCGGCCTGCGCGCCACACTGGTCGACCGCGCCATCCTCAACGTGCCGCCGGCCGCGGTCTACCGGCTGACGCGACGCCCGCAATACAAGCTGATGACGCGCGACGGCACGCCGGCGGCTGGTGTTTCACCGATCAAGAAAGAACGCCGGGCCAGCGAGGACTGCGCCGTGTAACGGCGCAGCTGACAGCCGCTTGGTTAGACGAGCCGGCTCTGCTTCGCCGCCGCCTCGATGAACGAGGCGAACAGCGGATGCGGCTCGAACGGCCGCGACTTCAGCTCGGGGTGAAACTGGACGCCGATGAACCAGGGGTGATCCTCGTACTCGACGATCTCAGGCAGCACGCCGTCGGGCGAGAGCCCTGAGAACTTCAAGCCGTGCTGCTCGAGCCGATCCTTGTAGGCGGTGTTGACCTCGTAGCGATGGCGATGACGCTCGGAGATCTCCGTCGCGCCGCCATAGACCTGCGAGACGCGGCTGCCGCGATTGAGCGCGGCGGGATAGGCGCCCAGCCGCATCGTGCCGCCGAGATCGCCAGCCTGCGAGCGCTTCTCGAGCTCGTTGCCGCGCAGCCATTCCGTCATCAGGCCGACCAGCGGCTCCCTGGTGGGACCGAACTCGGTGGAGTTGGCGTCCTCGATGCCGACGAGGTTCCGCGCAGCCTCGATCACCGCCATCTGCATGCCGAAGCAGATGCCGAAATACGGAACGTCGCGCTCACGCGCGAACTGCGCCGCCTTGATCTTTCCTTCCGCGCCGCGCTGGCCGAAACCGCCGGGCACCAGGATCCCGTTGACGTGCTCGAGGAACGGCGCAGGATCTTCCTTCTCGAAGATCTCGCTCTCGATCCAGTCGAGATTGACCTTCACCTTGTTGGCGATGCCGCCGTGCGAGAGCGCCTCGATCAGCGACTTATACGCATCCTTCATGCCGGTGTACTTGCCGACGATGGCGATGGTGACGTTGCCTTCGGGGTTGCGGATGCGCTCGTTGATCTCTTGCCAGCTGCGCAGCTCCGGCGGAATGCGCGAGGCGATGCCGAAGGCCGCGAGCACCTCGTCGTCGAGTCCCGCGTTGTGATAGGCCTCGGGCACGGCGTAGATGTTGTCGACGTCGCGCGCCTCGATCACGGCGCTTTCGCGCACGTTGCAGAACAGCCCGAGCTTGCGCCGCTCCTCCTTCGGGATCTCGCGGTCGGTGCGGCAGAGCAGGATGTCCGGCTGGATGCCGATCGAGCGCAGCTCCTTCACCGAGTGCTGCGTCGGCTTGGTCTTGAGCTCGCCGGCGCTCGGGATATAGGGCAGCAGCGTGAGGTGGATATAGACGGCGTGATCGCGCGGCAGCTCGTTCTTGAGCTGGCGGATCGCCTCGAAGAACGGCAGCCCCTCGATATCGCCGACGGTGCCGCCGATCTCGACCAGCACGAAGTCGTAATCGTCATTGCCGTCGAGGACGAATTCCTTGATGGCGTTGGTGACGTGCGGAACCACCTGGATGGTCGCGCCGAGATAGTCGCCGCGGCGCTCCTTGGAGATGATGTCCTGGTAAATGCGCCCCGTCGTGATGTTGTCGGCCTTGGTCGCCGGCCGCCCGGTGAAGCGCTCGTAGTGACCGAGATCGAGATCGGTCTCCGCGCCGTCGTCGGTCACGAACACTTCGCCGTGCTGGTACGGCGACATCGTTCCGGGATCAAGGTTGAGATAGGGGTCGAGCTTGCGGAGGCGGACCTTGTAGCCCCGGGCCTGCAGCAGGGCACCGAGTGCCGCTGAAGCCAAACCCTTGCCGAGCGAAGAAACCACGCCGCCGGTGATGAATATGTACCGCGCCATGGGACTTAACCTCTAATCCAACTCCGGCGATTCGCAAAACGAATCGGCTGTTCCCGGCAAACAATTCGCCGGGCTGTGGGTTGCATCAAACTGGAAGCGATTTCAAAGCATTGATGGGGGTTTCTGATGCAGGATGCCAGCGGGGCATCCTGCATGGCCCCCCTGCTTTATTGCGAGCGCGGCACCTGCGGACCTGACGGCGCCTGGTTCTGCTGCTGCTCGTCGGCCTTCTTCAGCGAATCCAGGATGCCGCCCGAGGTCGGCGCGATCGGCGATCCGCCGGCCGGCTGGGTCTGCGACGCAGGCGTGCCAATGATCGATGACGGCTTGCGGTCGTAGCCGGCGTACCAGGACAGGAACAGGCTGGTGAGAAAGAAGCCGACGGCCAGGATCGCGGTGGTCCGCGTCAGAAGGTTTGCAGTGCCGCGGCTCGACATGAAGCCGGCGCCTCCGCCCATGCCGAGCCCGCCGCCTTCCGACTTCTGGAGCAGGACGGTGCCGATCATGACGGCGACGATCATGAGGTGAACAATGATAACGACAGTCTGCATCGCAAGCCTTCCGTCACAAGCCGCCAAGCGGCCAGACAAACGGCGCTATCGGCTTTACGGTTTTCGTGAAGTCGCGCCCTGTTACACGATTGCACCGGGCATTGTCACCCCCGAGATAGTCGCACTGTCGGTGATCACAAGCAGCGCCGATCGCGGCCCGGCCAGGCCTTGCCGGGAATTGGTAATTTCTACTATAGTAGACAAATGGATACTTTGGTAGACGACCTGAGCCAACGCCTGGCGCAGCGGATCAGGCTCGAGCGCGATGGCCGGGGGTGGTCGTTGGCCGATCTCGCCGAACGCGCCGGCGTCTCGAAGGCCACGATCAGCAAGATCGAGCGCGCCGAGGTCAGCCCCACCGCGGTCGTGCTGGTGCGCCTCGCCTCGGCGTTCGATCTTACCCTGGCCGGCCTGATGTTGCGCGCCGAAGGCCAGGGCGAACGGCTGTCGCGCGCCGCCGCGCAACCGGTCTGGCGCGATCCGGAAACCGGCTATCTGCGCCGCCAAGTGTTCAGCCGTCCCGACCATCCGGTCGAGCTGGTGAGGGTCGAGCTGCCGCCGAAGCAGACCGTGACCCTGCCCGCCTCCTCCTACGCGCATATCCGCCAACTGGTCTGGGTGCTCAGCGGCAGCCTCGTCATCACCGAAGGCGGCGCACGCCACGTGCTCGCCGCCGGCGATTGCCTCGGATTCGGACCGCCGGCGGAGACGACCTTCGCCAACGAGACCAACGCCTCCTGCACCTATGTGGTCACCCTGGCCCGGAGCTGATGCATGTCGCACTTTGCCATCAAGCCGCTCGAGGATGCGCCTGGAATTCGCAGCGCGCTTGGCGAGCTGTTGGTCGAGACCGTCGCCGGCGGCGGCTCGGTGAGCTTCATGCATCCGCTGTCGCCGGATGACGCCGATGCATTCTGGCAGGACTCGCTCGGCGCCGCCGCGCGCGGCGAGCGCATTGTGCTCGGCGCATTCACCGGCAGTGATCTGATCGGCACCGTGACGCTGCTGCTCAAACTGCCGCCGAACCAGCCGCATCGGGCGGAAATTGCAAAAATGATGACGCGCGTCGCCCACCGCCATCGCGGCGTCGCGACGGAATTGATGCGTGCGGCCGAGCAGCTTGCGATCGCGCACGGCCGCACACTGCTGGTGCTCGACACCGCCGAAGAGGATGGCGCTGCGCCACTCTATGAAAGACTGGGATTTCAGCTCACCGGCATCATCCCGGACTACGCGCTGAAGCCGCATGGCGGCCTCACCGGGACGATGATCTACTGGAAGCGGATCGGCGCGGCGGAGGTCTAGCCCGAACCGTCATCGCGAAGAGCGAAGCGACGAAGCAATCCATAGTTCTGCAGATGCGGAGCCATGGATTGCTTCGCTTCGCGCGCAGTGACGTGGATAGAACGCCGACCGCCTAACACCCCGCGGCGATCGCGAGGAAGTCCGACGCCTTCAGGCTGGCGCCCCCGACCAGTGCGCCGTTGACATTGGCCACGGCCATCAGCTCGGCCGCGTTCGACGGCTTGACCGAGCCGCCGTAGAGGATCCTGATCCTGTTGCCCTCGTCCTTGAAGCGATCGGTCAGCTGACCTCGGATAAACCTGTGAACTTGCTCGACATCCTTGGCTGTCGGCGTCAGCCCGGTGCCGATCGCCCAGACCGGCTCGTAGGCCACGACCAGATTGGCTGCGGTGGAGCCGTCTGGCAGCGAGCCCGCAAGCTGGGTGCCGCAGACATCGAGCGTCTTGCCGGCGTCGCGCTGCTCGCGTGTCTCGCCGATACAGACGATCGCCGTCGCCCCGGCGCGCCAGGCGGCTTCGGCCTTCTGGCGGACCAGAGCATCGCCCTCGCCGTGGTCGGCGCGGCGCTCGGAATGGCCGACGATGATGGCGACCGCGCCGAGATCCCTGAACATCTCCGCCGAGAGATCGCCGGTATGGGCGCCGGAGGCCTTGGGATGGCAGTCCTGGGCCCCCACCGCGACCTTCTTGCCGCGCGCCTTCTCGGCGAAGGCGGCGACCAGCGTCGCCGGCGGGCAAACCAGGAGATCGGCCTTTCCGGCGACATCGCCGGCGCCCGCCAGCATCGCGTCGAACTCGACAAAAGAGGCTTTCAGGCCGTTCATTTTCCAGTTGCCGGCAATCAGCGGTCGGATGGCGTCGGTCATGTCGGATTTCCCATCGTTCAAGCGTGTCCCTGCGCTACCAGAGCCGGGCGGCGACTTCCAGAGCGCGGCTTCGCGCACACCGTGCGACGCTTCCACCCGCGCGGCCAAGGTTGCGGGGGCGCTTCGGCCACTTTATGATGGGTTTTCAATCCGGTGACGCCCTGCTGCGGGACAAAAGCCTCGACTTTCAGCTCCCCATTGGGCACGACCCGGTTCCCCTCCTGTAAAACAAGTTGGACCAAATGCTTCGAGGAATGCGCAAGGCCTCATCAAACTGGCTCGGCAAGACCATCATGGCCATTGTGATGGGCGTGTTGATCATCAGTTTCGGCGTTTGGGGCATCGCCGACATCTTCAAGGGCTTCGGGCAGTCGACCTTCGCCAAGGTGGGCGGGACCGAGATTTCGGCCGAGCAGTTCCGCCAAATCTATACCGACCGCCTGCAGCAGCTAGGCCGCCAGTTCGGCCGTCCGCTGACGCCGGACCAGGCGCGCGCCTTCGGCATCGACCGCCAGGTGCTGCAGCAGACGCTTGCGGAAGCCGCGATGGACGAGGAAGCGCGCCGCATGGGCCTCAATGTATCCGACGCCGAGGTGCTGCGCGCGATCTACAACGATCCGAACTTCAAGGGCCTCAACAACCAGTTCGACCCACAGCGTTTCCAGGCCGTGATCCGCAACTATGGCTATACCGAAGGCCGCTACATCGCCGAGCAGCGCCGCGTTGGCCTCAGGCGGCAGATCGCCGGCACCATCTCGTCCGGGATCGAGCCGCCGAAATCGCTGGTCGAGGCGCTGACCCGGTTCCAGAACGAGCAGCGTTCGATCGACTACATCAAGCTCGACGCCGCGCAGGCGGGCACGATCGACGCGCCCTCGCCCGAAGCCCTCGCCACCTATTTCGAGGATCACAAGGTCCAGTTCCGCGCGCCCGAATACCGCAAGATCGCCTTCGTCGCCATCACGCCCGAGGAGATCGGCAAGTGGGAAACGGTGTCGGACGAGGACGCCAGGAAGATCTTCGAGGAGCGCAAGGACCGGCTCAGCACGCCGGAGAAGCGCGAGGTCTCGCAGATCGTGTTTCCGGACGCCGGCGAGGCGCAGGCCGCGCGCGGGCGGATCGCGTCGGGCACGTCGTTCGACGACATCGCCAAGGAGCGCAACCTCAATCTGGCCGACGTCAATCTCGGCCTGGTCGCGAAGTCGGCGATCCTCGATCCGGCTGTCGCCGATGCCGCCTTCTCCCTGCCCGCCGGCGAAGTCAGCCAGCCGGTGCAGGGCCGCTTCGGCGTCGCGCTGGTCAAGGTCGGCAAGGTCGAGCCCGGCGCGACCCCGAGCTATGAGAGCCTCGCCCAGCAGGTGAAGAACGAGATCGCCACCGAACGGGCCCGCGTCAAGGTCGCAGATCTCCGCGACAAGATGGAAGACGAGCGCGGCGGCGGCTCCAGCGTGATCGAAGCCGCACAGAAGCTGAAGCTGACGCCCGTCACCATCGACGCGGTCGATCGCTCCGGGCGGCTGCCGAACGGCCAGGTCGCGACCAACATCCCGCGCGGTCTCGACGTGGTGTCGCAAGCCTTCAACACCGACGTCGGCGTCGACAACGACGCGATCTCGTTCAAGGGCGGCTATGTCTGGTACGACGTGCTCGCCATCACGCCCTCGCGCGACCGCAACCTCGACGAGGTCCGCGACCAGGTCGAGGCCAAGTGGCGCGAAGACCAGATCTCCACCAAGCTGCGCGCCAAGGCGACCGAGATCGTCCAGAAGCTCGACAGCGGCGCCAAGCTCGCCGACGAAGCCGCCGCTGCCGGCGTCAAGGTCGAAACCGCCGCGAATTTCAACCGCGAGGCCTCGCTGCCTGCCGTGCCGGCCGGCGTGATTGCGGCGGCATTCCGGACCGCCAAGGACGGCGACGGACAGACCTCCGTCGCCGGCGGCAGCCAGTGGGTGGTCTTCCGCGTCACCAACGTGACGGTGCCGCCGGTGGACTTCGCGTCGGACGCGGCCAAGCAGCTCACCGAGGCGCTGCGGCGGTCGCTCAGCGACGAGCAGGTCGCGCAATATGTCACAAAGATCGAGTCCGATATCGGTGTGACCATCAACCAGGCAGCCTTCGCACAGGTGACAGGCGCAAATAATTGAGCATGATCGGGACATCGCGACGACGCGCTGCACGCCGATCAAGCTCCAACAACAGACCCTGAGCCAGCGAATGGACGACCTGAAATCGATCATTGGAAAAGTGGCGACCGGCGCCAGCCTGTCGCGTGACGAAGCCGCTTCCGCCTTCGACGCCATGATGTCGGGCGAGGCCACGCCATCGCAGATGGGCGGCCTGTTGATGGCGCTCCGCGTGCGCGGTGAGACCGTGGACGAGATCACGGGCGCCGTTTCCGCGATGCGCTCCAAGATGCTGACCGTGACGGCGCCGCCCGAAGCCGTCGACATCGTCGGCACCGGCGGCGACGGCTCCGGCTCGGTCAACGTCTCGACCTGCGCCTCGTTCATCGTCTCGGGCGCCGGCGTGCCGGTCGCCAAGCACGGCAACCGCGCGCTGTCGTCGCGCTCGGGCGCCGCCGACGTGCTGGCCTCGCTCGGGGTCAAGCTCGATTTGACGCCCGAACAAGTCGGGCGCTGCGTCAAGGAAGCCGGCATCGGCTTCATGTTCGCCCCCGCTCACCACCCCGCGATGAAGAACGTCGGCCCGACACGGGTCGAGCTTGCGACGCGCACGATCTTCAACCTGCTGGGGCCCCTGTCCAATCCGGCCGGAGTGAAGCGGCAGATGGTCGGCGTGTTCTCCAGGCAATGGGTGCAGCCGCTGGCGCAGGTGCTGAAGAACCTCGGCTCGGAATCCGCCTGGGTCGTGCACGGCTCCGACGGCCTCGACGAGATCACCCTCACCGGCCCGACCTTCGTTGCGACGCTCGAGAACGGCGAGATCAGGACATCAGAGGTGACGCCCGAGGATGCCGGCCTTGGCCGCGTCGGCGGCGAGGCGCTCAAGGGCGGCGACGCCGACGCCAATGCGATCGCGCTGCAAAGCGTGCTCGACGGCAAGCCGAGCCCCTATCGCGACGTGGCGCTGATCAACGCCGCCGCCGCGCTGGTCGTGGCCGGCCGCGCCAAGGACCTCAAGGAGGGCGTCGCGATCGGCGCACAGTCGCTCGACAGCGGCGCTGCCGCCGCGCGGCTGAAGCATCTGGTCGCGGTTTCGAACGGTTAAGCAAGGCGTTAAGCCATGTCCGACATCCTGACCAAGATCGAGACCTATAAGCGCGAGGAGATCTCAGCCGCGAAGCGCGCCCATCCGCTCGCCGAGGTCGAGACGCAGGCGAAATCGGCCTCGGCACCGCGCGGCTTCGTCCGCGCGATCAAGGAAAAGCATGGCGGCGGCGACTACGCGCTGATCGCTGAGATCAAGAAGGCTTCGCCATCGAAGGGCCTGATCCGCGCCGATTTCGATCCGCCCGCTTTCGCAAAAGCCTATGAGGCCGGCGGCGCGGCGTGCCTGTCGGTGCTGACCGACACGCCCTCGTTCCAGGGGCATCTCGACTTCATGGTCGCGGCGCGCGCGGCGACCGATCTGCCGGTGCTGCGCAAGGATTTCATGTTCGACACCTATCAGGTCGTCGAAGCCCGGGCTCACGGCGCCGACTGCATCCTGATCATCATGGCCGCGCTCGATGATGCCGCCGCGAGGGATATCGAAGACGCCGCCGTCGCCTATGGCATGGACGTGCTGATCGAGATCCATGACCGCGCCGAGCTCGAGCGGGCGCTGAAGCTGCGGTCGCCGATGATCGGCGTCAACAACCGCAACCTGCGCACCTTCGAGACCACGCTTGCGACCAGCGAGGCGCTGGCGCCGCTGATCCCTCGGGACCGGCTGATGGTCGGCGAGAGCGGTATCTTCACGCCAGAAGATCTCGCCCGGCTCGAGCGCGTCGGCATAGCGACGTTCCTCGTCGGTGAAAGCCTGATGCGGCAGCAGGACGTCACCGCGGCCACCCGCGCCTTGCTGACGCGGCAGGCCGCCACGCGCGCCACCGCAACGCGCTGACGCAATGGCGCGGAACAGCAAGGGCAAGACCAAGGCCGAGCCGTCCGGCTCCGGCCCCGCCCTCACCCATATCGGCGCCTCCGGTGAGGCGCGGATGGTCGACGTCTCGGACAAGCCCGCGACCGAGCGGCTTGCTGTCGCGGAAGGCCGCGTCGTCATGACCAGGGCGACGCTCGACCTGATCGTATCCGGCAACGCCAAGAAAGGCGACGTGCTTGGCACCGCGCGCATCGCCGGCATCATGGCCGCGAAGCGGACGTCGGAATTGATCCCGCTCTGCCATCCACTGGCGCTGACCAAGGTCACGATCGACATCACACCCGACCGCAAGCTGCCCGGCTGCATCGTCCGCGCCAGCGTCAAGGTGACGGGGCCGACCGGTGTCGAAATGGAGGCGCTGACCGCAGTCTCGGTCGCATGCCTGACGATCTACGACATGGTCAAGGCGGTCGACCGCGGCATCCGCATCGAGGGCATCCACCTCGTCGAGAAGATCGGCGGCAAGTCCGGGCACTATCGCGCCGGCGCTTGATCGCCGGTGCGCAAGCCACGGCCTGTCGCAAATCTCCGCAAGGCTTCATTAACCAATCTCGCTAACCCGCGCTCCATTTCGATTGGATACGACTTTCGCGGGCCGGGGGTGCACGAGACCTACTTCCGGGTGAAACACCTGGAAGCGATTGCGGCAAATGACTCCAAACGGCAGCGCCACGTTCAACATCAAATCGGTGATCGGCAGCGGTCCGATCCGCTGGCTGATCCTCGGCGGCGCCGTGCTGATGGCCGCGATCGCGATCGGCGCCACGCTGATGGCGGAGAATTTCCGCGATCGCGCGCTGCACAACAGCGAGCGAGAGCTCGAGAACACCGTGCTGCTGCTGGCGCGGCATTTCGACCAGCAGCTCGACGATCTCGAGGTCGTCCAGCGCGACCTGATCGCGTTCATGCGCGACAATGCAATCGCGACGCCGGAAAATTACAAGCGCCGGATGTCGGCCGCCGACATCCACGCGATGCTCAAATCCAAGATGGACGCGCTGTCCAATGTCGGCAGCCTCAACGTGTTCGACGCCGATGGCGTTCTGATCAACAGCTCGGGCGCCTGGCCGCTGCCGCAGGCCAGCATTGCCGACCGCCCCTACTTCCAGATCTTCAAGTCGAGCCCCTATTCGCCCGACATGCAGGTCGCGCCGGTGGTCAGCCGCATCACCGGAAACTGGACCACCGTCATCGTCCGTAAGGTCACCGGTCCGCACGGCGAATTCCTCGGCGTGGTCGGCCGCGGCATCGAGCCGGCGGCCTTCGAGAAGTTCTTCTCCACGGTGGCGCTCGGCGATGGCGCCGCGATCTCGATGCATCATCGCGACGGCACGCTGCTGGCGCGCTATCCCCATGTCGAGGAGCTGATCGGGAGGAATTTCCGCAACGGTCCGGTCAATCAGCAGCAGGTGTTCGAGCTGCCGCAGAGCACGACGCGGCTCGCCAGCCCGGTCGACGGCAAGGACCGTCTGGTGTCGTCGCGGGCACTGACCAAATTCCCGATCGTCGTCGTCGCGACGAGCACCACGGAGGCGGCGCTCGCCAACTGGCGCGAGCAGACCGGCATCCTGATCGCGGTGACCAGCATCTCGGTGCTGGCGATCGCGATCCTGCTGACGCTGGTGGTGCGCAAGCTGGTGCAGCAGCATCGCGCCCAGCAGCAGCGCCTGACCCTGGAGAAGCAGCGGCTCGACCGCGCCGTCAACAACATGACGCAGGGCCTCCTGCTGTTCGACGCCGAGCAGCGGCTCGTGGTCTGCAACCAGCGCTACATCGAGATGTACGGATTGTCGGCCGAGATCGTGAAGCCCGGTTCCAGCTTCCACGACATCATCGTGCATCGTCACCGGACCGGCTCGTTCCAGGGCGACGTCGAGCGCTACGTCAATCTCGTGCTGCGCGACGTCGGCATCCGCAACACCATGGTGATCACGACGCCCGACGGGCGCTCGATCCAGGTCGTCAACGAGCCGCTGGCCGACGGCGGCTGGCTTGCGACCCACGAGGACGTCACCGAGCGCCGCCGCGCCGACGAGCAGATCGCGCATCTGGCGCATTACGATGCGCTGACCGACCTGCCGAACCGAACCCTGTTCCACGAGGAGATCAGGCGCGAGCTGCCGCATGTCACGCCCGACAGCCAGCTTGCCGTGCTCTATATCGACATCGACGAATTCAAGGGCGTCAACAACTCGCTCGGCCACATGGTCGGCGACGAGCTTCTCAAGTCCGTGGCGCGGACGTTGAGCGGCGTGATCGGCGAAGGCGATTCCGTCGCCCGCCTCGGCGGCGACGAGTTCGCTATCGTGCAGACCGGGGTGAAGAGCGAGGCGGAGGTCGCCGACCTCGTCGCGCGCATCTACGAGGTGATCCGCGCGCCCTATCAATGCCTCGGCCACCAGGTCACGACCGACGCCAGCATCGGCATCGCGCTGGCACCGAAGGACGGCACCGATCTCGACCAGATCATGAAGAACGCCGATCTTGCGATGTATGCGGCGAAGTCGGCCGGCCGGCGCGTCTTCCGCTTCTTCGAGCCGGCGATGGATGCCGACGCCCGTGCCCGCCGCGAGCTCGAGATGGAATTGCGGCAGACGATCGCCGCCGGCTCCGGCCTCGAAGTGCATTACCAGCCCTGCGTCGACCTGCGCAGCAACGAGATCACCGGCTGCGAAGCGCTAGTGCGCTGGCGCCATCCGCAGCGCGGCATGATCTCGCCGGCCGAATTCGTGCCGATTGCGGAAGAGACCGGTCTGATCAACCAGCTCGGCGAGTGGGTACTGATGACGGCCTGCAAGGAAGCCGTGAACTGGCCCGACCACGTCAGGCTCGCCGTCAACGTCTCGCCGGTGCAGTTCAAGAGCGGCACGCTGGCGCTGAAGATCATGGCGGCGCTCGCGGCGTCGAACCTGCCGGCGAGCCGGCTCGAGCTCGAGATCACCGAAGCGGTCCTGATCCGCGACGACGATGCGGCGCTGGCCGCGCTGCACCAGCTCCGTGCCATCGGCGTGCGCATCGCGCTCGACGATTTCGGCACCGGCTATTCGTCGCTGAGCTATCTGAAGCGGTTCCCGTTCGACAAGATCAAGATCGACCGCTGCTTCGTCGTCGACATCGCCGATCCGCAGGGCTCGGCCGGCATCGTCGAGGCCGTCGTCAACATCGCCGCCGAGCGCAGCATGACGACGACGGCGGAAGGCGTCGAGACCGCGCAGCAGAAGCAATTGCTGCGCGAGCTCGGCTGCTCGGAAATGCAGGGCTATCTGTTCAGCCCGCCGAAGCCCGCCGCCCAGATCCGCGAGCTGCTGGCCGGGCACCGCCGCGGCCCCGCTGCGGGAGCGAGCACCACGCGCCGGCGCAAACCCGTCGCCGGCGCGGCTTAAGGCCGCTCGGAAGTCGCGAGCCCGAGGGGCGTCTGCACAATTTCGGAATATTGGAAGAATACCCTGAAATTGCCCGACGTGTCAAATTGACTGGTCGACCGCCTGCCACCGGCTCCTTTGCATGGGGTTGTTTTCGATATTTTGGCAGCACGCGCCTGCGACGGCGCCCGGATGGAGCCAACAGGTCGCACGAACGCGCGCCCGATGACAGGCCCCGCGCAATCCGGGGACCTTGCAAACGCGCAGACAGCTCCCGGATTTCGCTTCGCTCCATCCGGGCTACATGTGTCGGGTTCTAGTTCGGCACCGGCCGCTTCTGCGCGGCCTTGGTGTCGGCGTTCTTAGCGTCGGCGTTGACGGTGACCCCGCGCAGCTGGTTGAACGCCGCGGCGAGGGCCTTGTCGTCCTTCTCTTCCGGCGGGACATAGGACTGCGATCCGGTCTGCTCGGTGCCGTCGGCCGACAGATGGCCGCGCATCGAGGCCTCGCCCTTGATCTCCGACCGGGTCTTGAACTCGTCCGGCACGTCCTGCAGGATCTCGATGTCGGGCGCGATGCCCTGGGCCTGGATCGAGCGGCCCGACGGCGTGTAGTAACGCGCCGTGGTCAGCGCCAGCGCGCCGTTGCCGGAGCCGAGCGGAATGATGGTCTGCACCGAGCCCTTGCCGAACGAGCGCGTGCCGATCAGCGTCGCGCGCTTGTGGTCGTGCAGCGCGCCGGCAACGATCTCCGAGGCCGAGGCCGATCCGCCGTTGATCAGGACCACGAGCGGCTTGCCCTTGGTGAGATCGCCGCCATGCGCGGTGAAACGCTGCGTCTCTTCCGGATTACGGCCGCGGGTCGAGACGACCTCGCCCCGCTGCAGGAAGGCGCTCGACACCGACACGGCCTGATCGAGCAGTCCGCCCGGATTGTTGCGGAGGTCGACGACGTAGCCGGTGAGCTTGTCCTGCGGGACCTGCTTCTGGATATCTCCGATCGCCTTGCGCAGCCCTTCGGTGGTCTGCTCGTTGAACGAGCTGATCCTGATATAGCCGATGTCGCTGCCCTCGACGTGATACTTCACCGGACGGACGCGGATGATCTCGCGCGTAATCGAGACCTCGATCGGCTTGTCGGCGTCCTTGCGGATGATCTTCAGCCGGATCGAGCTGTTGGGCGCGCCCTTCATCTTGTTGACGGCCTGTTCGAGCGTCATGCCCTGCACCGCCTCGCCGTCGATCTTGCTGATGAGGTCGCCGGACATGATGCCGGCCTTCGAGGCCGGCGTGTCGTCGATCGGCGAGACCACCTTGACGAGGCCATCCTCCATGGTGACCTCGATGCCGAGCCCGCCGAACTCGCCGGAGGTGGTCTCCTGCATCTCGGTCCAGGCCTTGGCGTTCATGTAGCGCGAGTGCGGATCGAGCGAGGTCACCATGCCGGTGATCGCGCCCTCGATCAGCTTGGCGTTGTCGGGCTTCTCGACATAGTCGGTCTTGACCTTCTCGAACACCTCGCCGAACAGGTTGAGCTGCGAATAGGTGTTGCTGTTGTCGGAATGCGCGGCGGCGTTGGCGACGGCGAAGAGATGCGCGCCCTGCGGCGAGGCCACGAGCAGGGTGAGACACGCGCCCGCGACCGTCCCGAGCAAGAAGCCAACATGTTTGCGCATTATCCGTGATCCCTTCGCTAACGGCCGGCAACGTTTCGCAACATTCGGCCCCACCCCGACGCGGGGCACCACACAACGGCTTTTTGGTCGGATCAAGGCCGCCCCGTCACCGGACCATTACGGTCCTGTCACGGTGCCCGGATCGGCCTCTTGTCAGCTCCCTGTCAGCCTTTCGTCGGCCTTTGGCCCACTCTCCCGCAACCCGTTCTGCCAGGTCGACGGCTGGGTGCCGAATCCGCGCTTGGCCCGCGTGCCCAGCCAATAGCCGAACTGCGGAGGAACGTTGCGGAACGGCCCCTCGACGCCGAGCTTGAGCGCGGCGTCCATCGGCCAGTTCGGGTTATTGAGGATTTCCCGGCCGACCGCGATCAAATCTGCTTGTCTATCACGCAGGATTTGTTCGGCCTGGTCCCCGTGGATGATCAGGCCGACCGCCATCGTCATGATATCGGCATGGGCGCGGACATATTCCGCGAGCGGCACCTGATAGCTGTATTTGATCTCCTTGCCCAGGATCGGCGCCATCTCGCTGATTCCACCAGATGAGCAGTCGATCACGTCGACGCCCTTCGCTTTCAGGATCCTGGCGAGCCGCGCGCTCTGCTCCGGGCCCCAGCCGGCGTTGTCCTCGACCGACAGCCGCACGAACAGCGGCTTGTGATCCGGCCAGTGAACCCGCACCGCCTCGGTGACCTCGATCAGGAAGCGCATCCGGTTGGCTTCCGAGCCGCCATATTCGTCGCTGCGCTGGTTGGCGCGCCCGGAGAGGAATTCGTGCACGAGATAGCCATGGGCGCCGTGCAGTTCCAGCACCTCGAACCCTGCCGCATGGGCGCGCCGTGCCGCATGCCCCCAGGCTGCGACGAGGTCCTTCACCTCATGCGTGTCCAGCGCGCGCGGCACCGGCCAGCGCTCGCTATGGGCGATCGCGCTCGGCGCCACCGGCGTCCAGGCATCCCAATCCTCGATCTCGGCGGTGCGCTCGAGCGGACGATCGCCCTCCCAGGGCCGGCTCGCACGGGCCTTCCGGCCGGAATGGCCGAGCTGGATGCCGGCGACCGCGTTCTGCTGCTTGATGAAGCCAACCAGGCGACTCAGCGGCGCGATGAACTTGTCGTCCCAGATGCCGAGATCTCCAACCGTGCCGCAGCCGCGGCGCTCGACCTTGGTCGACTCGACGATGACAAGGCCCGCGCCGCCTGCGGCGAACTTGCCCGCATTCATCAGATGCCAGTCGGTCGGAAAGCCCTTCTCGGCGGAATATTGATGCATCGGCGGCACCACGATGCGGTTCTTCAGCGTGACGCCGCGGATGGTCATTGGCGAAAACAGCAGCTTGTCGGACATCGCTTCCTCATTATGCGTCGTTACCCGGCGCGCGGGACCGATCTTGTGTTTGGCGCGGACGATATACGCACCGCGCGATGGCCGATAGAGGCACGCGGGCGGCCACTCAAACGGGATCGCTGTAGCGGGCCGCGGCACCTTCGCGATGCCTGTTCCCTCGCGGCGATTTTTCGCGCGCACAGGAAATGATGATCGCGAAGCGTGTTGTCCCCCGGTGACCCAGAGGAGGGACACTCATGAGGACCCGCACAATCGCACTGCTCATCGCCGGTGCCATGGCAACCGGCCCGATACTGGCGCAACACGCGGTTGCCCAGAACCTGCAAAACGAGGCCGACAAGGGCGCCAAGACCCGCAACTCCGGTGAATCCGGCTATGTCGGCGATCAGGACAGGCCCGGCGCGGCCGCAACGCCTCCGGGGCGCCCCGACACGGCCGCCGGTTCCCCAAACGCCACGACGTCTCCGAGCGCTCAAAGTTCCGGAACCGGGATCGCCGGCGCGCCCGGCAACAAGAGCGGGCCGCCCGCCAAGCAGGGCACGGTCGGTTCGAACTCGCAGAACCTGCATGTCCAGGAACAGGATCCGTCGAACATCAAGGGACAGCCCGGCAACAAGAGCGGCCCGCCGGCAAAGCGCTAGTTTAGGCTGCGCGCCATGCTGACCAGGCGGCCGTGAACCGGAAGGCGCCGGCAAAGCTCGCTTGGTTTGCTCGGCGCCGGTTCGACACGCGCCGTTGATCGAAAGTGCTCCGATCTATTGTGCGGCCTTCCGGCTCGCGGAGAGGTCGGTCGGGCAATTTGCCCCGCATTCAATCGATTTCTTCTGGTCGGCAACGCGCCACACCAGCAACGCGACCAGGACAATGATGGTGACGGTGAGCTTGGCCAATGCGTCGTGGTTCAATGTCGGCTCCGCAGAACAATCGGCATAACGAAAAATCAGCTGCAAGCAGAAATGTGACCCCGGCGTCCTCGAAGGCCGAATGCTGGGACGTCCACCAGGCCCGCATTCGATTCGGGCCGGCCGACGTCATGATGGTACGGTCTTGGCGCGGTCTGCAAGCTTCTCAGTCTGCATGGCAGCATGGCACGGCCGGCCGCAGCCGGTTGGAACATTGTCATCGGTGTGCGGTTCAGTGGCTGTCCTCTGATTCATTGCCCCAGAGGCACACACCACCTCCTACGGCCCCAGCCGTCACGCTGGGGCCGTAAATCATTGGAGTTGCACGCGGGGACTGCTGCGCGGGGTGAGCGCAGCGGCTTCCGAGAACCACAATCGATTTGCACGGGCGCGCCCGCAACGCGGCTACTTGCCGACCTCGTACACGTCGGGATCGAAGCTCGAGTTCGGATGGGCGAACGCGTGGCGCAGCGCCGGCGACATCGGGACGTTGTAGTTGAGGCCGTTCGGCGGGGTCGGCGATTGCAGCCACTTCTTGTAGAGCACCTCGATCTCCGGGCTTGCATAGAGCTCCGCTGTTGCGCGGTCGGCAAGCGCCTTGAAGGGCGCATCCTCCCGCCGCAGCATGATGCCGTACGGCTCCGGCTTGGAGAACGCCTCCTCGCTGATCATGTAAGCTTGCGGCTCCTTCGACCGCGCGATGGCGACGGCGAGCTGCACGTCGTCGAGCGCGTAGGCCTGGGCGCGGTCGGTTTCCAGCAACAGGAAGGCCTCGGCCTGGTCCTTGGCCGGCATCACATTGATGCCGAGATTGCGCTCGGTGTTGACCTTTGCAAGCTGCGTCAGGTTGACCGATCCCGCCACCGCCGTGACCGCCTTGCCCTTGAGATCGTCGATGGTGTTGATCTTGGCGGCCTTCTTGGCCGCGAACCGCGTCGCGCTGAGGAAATGCGTGTTGGTGAAGGCGACCTGCTTCTGGCGGTCGGCGTTGTTGGTGGTCGCCGAGCAATGCAGATCGAGCGTGCCGTTGACCATCAAGGGGATCCGGTTCGACGAGGTCACGGCGAGCGTGTCGACGATGATGTCGGGCATGCCGAGCTGCTTCTTCACGGCCTCGACGATCTTGAGACAGATGTCGAGCGCAAAGCCGATCGGCCGCTGATTGTCGTCGAGATAGCTGAAGGGAACGGAAGCCTCCTGAAAGCCGAGCGTGACCTTCTTCGTCTCCTTGATCTTCTGCAGCGTGCCCGACAGCTCCTCGGCCGCCGCGGGGCTTGCGGCGAGCGTGAGGGCGAAGAAGATGGCGGGCAAACGCATCGGCGGCTCCTGTGCGGTGATCAGGCGGCGGTGATAGCGCACGCATGAGCCGGGAGCCAGATGACGGTGTATCTAGCAGCTATCGCACTTTGCTATGGTCCGCCTGCCAAAGTCGCAGCCGCGAAGCATCCCTAGCGCTGCGTCCCACCCTCGAGCAGGCGATCGCCGACCAGGCGGACCGCGCCACGGGTCCAGGAATAATCGGCGCCCATCCGCAGGCCGCTGTCGCCGCGTGAGAGGACCGCGCCGCTGCGGGCGTCGCGCAGCTGGAAGCCGATCGTGTATTCGGTCCGGCTGACCCGCCTGATCACGCCGATCAGCGATTGATCAGCGCCGAGCTTTTGCGCGATCGCCGCCTCGCAGCCGTCACAGTCGCGCAGCGCACGCGCCTTGACGGGCTCTGCGGTCGCGCCGCCGGTATCGACCAGGTGGTAGCGGCCCGACTGCGCAAGCCGGTCGCGCACGCCCTTGGTCACATCCGCGAGGTAAGCCGCATCGGCGTCGGCAAGGCCGGACGCGGTTGCCGCGGAGGTGTTCTCAAGCTCGAATTCGAACACCGCAAGCCCGATCGGCGCCGCAGTGGCGGACTGCGCCGGCGGAAGCACGCCCGCGAGAACGCCGCGCACCTCGCGCGACACGAACATCCGCGCATGGTCCCATGCCTCGTCATTGTCGCCGCGAAACGTGTAGAGCTTTTCGTACAGCACGCGGCTCCCTTCAACATCGATGACCGCCACCTTGGCCCACTGCACCAGCGTGCTCATCTTCTGCACGCCGCCGACCACCTTGATCCGGGCCTCGCCTGCGGGCGCCGCTGCGGGCACCAGGCGATAGCGCGGCTCCGCGGCGACGTCGGCGCGCAGCGCGCGCATGAACGCGTCGAGCCGCTTCTGGTGCGCGACAGTCTGATCGATGACCTCGCCCGAGGTGTCGACATAGCTGAAATCGTCGATGCTGACGCCAAGCGGGGATGCCACCGCCGTGCCGACTTCGGCGCGCAGAGGACAGGGTCCGGCCAGAAGGCCGATCAACGCGAGGGCGTGCACGACAAGACGGTATTGACGCATAGTCTGGGCCTTTCGGATGCGGGCGCGGGCGGGTCGGTCGCATCCTGGGCCAATAGGCCTCCGCGCCGCAGCGGAGTGCCTCCCGCCCGGTGCCGGGAAAATTTCACGACGATGGTCCGCGCCCAAAGAACGCCTATGGCAGCGCTTCTCGGCGCCTCCGTTCTGCCGTTTAATGTGCGTGGCGGCCCTGCCCGCGATCGCGCGCCGAAGCCCGCCTTCGATCTTGAGGATACGCCAATGTGGAATTGGTCCGGAAGCGATCTGAAACTGCGGCTGACGTTGCGCGTGGCGATCGTCTCGACGCTCTGCTTTGCCGTCATCTCCGGCTATTTCCTGATCGAGGCCGACCGCTCGGTGCGCGGGCGGATCGCGGCCGTTGCCGATGTCGCCGCCAAGACGCTGGAGCTGCAGCAGAGCAAGATCCAGTGGCTGAACAATGCGCGCTCCGAATTTCCCGATCTCGACAGCGTTGCCGCCTCGGTCATGACGCCGGGACTGTGCCTCGCCTTTCGCAGCAATAGCGGCGAGATCAGCCAACGCTTCTGCGGCGGCGCGCAGACTGACACGGCCGCGCCGCCGCTGGCCTTCGCGGCGCTCTATCGCCGCCTGTTCGATCCCGGACGCGAGGCGGTACGGCAGGTCGTTTCGCGCGGCAACGCCATCGGCGAGGCCGTGGCCTGGATTGATCCGGCGGTGCCGACCGCCGAGGCCTGGCACGATGCCGGCCGGCTGATGGCGGTGTTCATGATCGCACTGCCGCTGCTCTGCGCCCTGGTCTATGCGGCGCTGGCGCGGGCGCTGCGTCCGACGCGGCAGATCCGCGACGGGCTCGAGCGGATCGCCGCAGGCGATCTCGCCACGCGGCTGCCGCCGTTCGACCTCGCCGAGCTCTCCGCCATCCGCGATGTCTTCAACCATCTCGCCGAAAGCCTCGACACCGCGCTTGCCGAACGCAACGAGCTGACGCGGAAGCTGATCGCGCTCCAGGACGAGGAGCGCCGCCATCTCGCGCGCGAGCTGCATGATGAGTTCGGCCAGTCGCTCGCCGCCATCCGCGCGCTTGCCGCGTCCGCCCGCCAGACTGCGGCGGCGGATTGCCCACCGCTGCTCGCCGAATGCGACGGCATTGCCCGGACCGCGACCGGAATGATGGAGACGCTGCGCGGCGCGCTGTTCCGGTTGCGGCCGCCCGATGTCGACGAGCTCGGCCTCGTCGCGAGCCTCGAAGGACTGGTGTCGGGCTGGAACGGCCGCAGCCGCGGACAGCCGCGGTTCGAGATCACCATATCGGGATCGTTCGAGCGCCTCGCCGCCTCGGTCAGCGCCAATCTCTACCGCATCGTGCAGGAGGCGCTCACCAACGCGGCCAAGCACGCCGGCGCAACGCGCGTGATGCTGCGGCTTGAGATGCGCGAGCCGCCGCCCGGCGGCGGCGACGGCACGATCGTGCTCGCGATCGACGATGACGGCCAGCCCGGCGATCCCGATCCCAAAGGCGATCCCCAGCTCAGGTCCGGCCTCGGCCTGCTCGGCATGCGCGAACGGGTCGCCGCGCTGGGCGGGCGGCTCAGTTTCGAGACCGGACAGCCCAGCGGCTCCTCGCTCCGCGTCATCGTTCCCGTCGCCGCCAGCCGAGAAGCCGCACAGGTGGAGCGCGCGGCATGAGCCACGCGGCGCGAACCATCATGCTGGTCGACGACCACGCCGTCGTGCGGGAGGGCTACCGGGCGATGCTGCAGAAACAGCCGGGCCTCTGCGTCGTCGCCGAAGCCTCCGACGGCGTCGAGGCCTACCGCCTCTACAAGGAGACCGGGCCCGACCTCGTCATCATGGACCTCAGCATGCCCGGCATCGGCGGCATCGAGGCCGTCCGCCGCCTGCGGCAGTGGGACAGGCGCGCAAAAATCCTGGTGTTCACCATGCACGAGAATGCCGGCTTTGCCGTGCAGGCGATCCGCGCCGGTGCGAGGGGCTACGTCACCAAGACCAGCCCGCCCGAGACGCTGGTGCGCGCGGTCAAGGACGTGCTCGCCGGCAAGATCGCGATCAGCCCCGATATCGACCACGAGCTTGCGCTCAGCCGCATCAGCGGCGAGAGCTCGGCCGCCGACGTGCTGACGCCGCGCGAATTCGAGGTGCTGCGGCTGCTGCTCGCCGAGAACACGACGGAGGAGATCGCCGAGACGCTGCATGTCAGCCCGAAGACGGTGGCGAACCTGCATTCCCTGATCAAGGACAAGCTCGGCGTCGGCTCCGACATCGAGCTGGTCCGCCTGGCGCTGCGGCAAGGCATCCTCACGCAGATCGATCTCGGCGAACGCTGAGCCCGCGGTGGCACCAGCCAGGCCGCGTACTGGCAAATCGAGCCGCATCTGCCTTCGGGCAAACCGAACATCGAGCCGGCATCGTCGAATGGCCGAGTCTAGAGAAAATCGCGTAACAGACGTCCAGGACAGCCTCGATGCTGGCTCGTCTGGGACATAGTCCAGAACCTGGACTACCTTGGTGGCCCTCGTGATGCTAAAGTTCTCGTCATGAAAGGCTATGGATCATTTTGCCCCGTAGCCAAAGCTGCGGAAATTCTCACGGAGCGGTGGACCCCGCTCCTGCTCCGCGAACTGTTGCTGGGGTCCCACCACTTCAACCAGCTTCGCCGCGGCATCCCGCAGATGTCGCCGACCCTCCTCTCCAAGCGCCTGCAAACGCTAGAAGAAGCCGGGCTAATCTCACGCAGATCAGGCGATAACGGGCATTGGGAGTACCATCCAACCCAGGCAGCCAGGGAAGCCAGGCCAATTATCGATGCAATGGGCTATTGGGGCCACAAATGGGCTCGCAGCCAGCTCACACCCAACGAACTTCACGCGGGCCGGCTCATGTGGAATATGCGCCGTTCGTTCGATCTAAGGCACATTCCATGCGACTTCGTTCTGTACATCGAGATTGCGGACGCTCGGCCGAAGCGCTGGTGGTTTGTTGTGAAGAAGGAGGAAGCCGATCTTTGCTGGGATGACCCCGGCTTCGAGGTCGATATCAGCCTCTATGCGAGTCTGCTGACGCTCGTGCAGATTTTCGTAGACGAGATGCCGCTGCTACGGGCGCGTGAGCTCGGCAAAATCGAGATCGACGGTCCCAGGCATCTTGTGAACAGCATGCGGACTTGGTTCCCACGCAGCAAATATGCCGATGAGGCGCCGGCGGCCGCAGATCGAGTCTCAGCCAGTTGAGGATATCCAGTCCACTTTCTGGACTAGTGGTTCTGCTTGCCTCGGCTATAGCGTTTGCGAATGCGCTCCCGCGCTAAGCATCTCAGCTAAAGGAGGCAAAGATGAGCCGCCCTTCTCTTCTTTCATGCACCCTGTTGTTGATCTTTACTTGTACTTGCGTCAGTCCCGCAGGGGCAGCCCCACCTGCCGACGAATTTTCCTCGGCGGCTGCCAAATGGGATGCCGCCATCAACAACGCAGACTTCGATGCCCTGTTACCGTTGTATGCCGCTGACGCCAGATTGATGCCGCCTGGTGCGCAGCCAGTCACCGGCCCTTTGGCAATCCGTAATTTCTTTGCCGGGCGGGGAAGAAGCGTCAGAGATCACAAGGTTGAGCTGCTCGATGTGTTGCCCATGGGAAACTACGCCTACACCACCTCGCATTTCACGGCCACGCTAGTAGTAAATGAGAAGGCGGCGCCAATTTCTGGCAGCACCGTGAGACTGCTTGAACGCCAACCCGACGGGCAGTGGAAGATAAAGTCTCATATCTTCGTCAAGGAATAAATTCGCGGGTGCCACAGCCACACGGTCAGCCACCCCGCAAGCCTGACGGGCCGCAAGTGACGGATGGTCATGCACCTTATTGGCCCTCAGCCGAAGACGGCATTGATCATCGGGACATCGGTTCATTGGGTAAGCCGGACGTCCCTCGGTTTGGTCGCCATTGCCGTGGCTGTCGCCAGATGTTCGATCTCGCCCAACGCTGGGCCCGCGATCAACCCTTGCGAGCCCGCCGGGGATTGGATAGCCTTCTGCTCGCGATGAGCTTCGCAGGCTCATTCGCCCCTCGCGCGACTGGCGAGCTTACGTGGAATTGACCACGGTGAAGCGCGAAGGGTTCCAACGCCGTTCGCCTGGGCAACCCGTTCAGCTGATGATCCAGCGTCTTGGGGAGCCCGGACCATGCCGTCATTCCGCAATGAACTCCATCTCAACGATTTGGAAGTTGCCCTTGCGCTCGAGGGCGAAGAGCGCCGCCAGCAAGACGGCGTCGAGCTGATTCCGTCGGAGAACTACACCTATCCCGAGGTTCTCGAGCTACTGGGATCGGTGTTCACCAACAAGTATTCCGAGGGCTATCCGGGACGCCGCTATTACGGCGGCCAGGAATTTACCGACCAGATAGAGAACCTTGCCCGACAGCGCGCTTGCGCGCTGTTCCGCGCCGAGCATGCCAACGTTCAGCCTCTGTCCGGATCGCCAATGAACCAGGCCGTGTATCTCGGCCTGCTGCAGCCCGGCGATACGATCTTGGCGATGGACCTGTCACACGGCGGCCATCTCACCCATGGCGCACCGGTGTCGCATATGGGGCGGCTCTTCAACTTCGCCCGCTACAAGACGCAGCCGTCAAACGGCGGCGCCATCGATTTCGATGAGCTCCGCGCCATGGCCCGGAACGTCCGCCCGAAGCTGGTGCTGTGCGGCTACAGCTCTTATCCGCGCGATCTGGATTATGCGTCCTTCAAGAGCATCGCCGATGAGGTGGGTGCACTGACCATGGCCGACGTCAGCCATTACGGCGGCCTGATCGCCGGCAACGCCTTGCGTAATCCGCTCGATGCGGGTTTCGACGTGATGACGACGACATCGCACAAGACGCTTCGCGGGCCGCGTGGCGGCATCGTTCTTTGTCGCCGGGAGTTCGCCGGCAAGATCGACGCGTCGGTATTCCCGGGATTGCAGGGAGGTCCGCACATGAACGTTGTGGCCGGAACCGCGGTCACGCTGAAGAAGGCTTCGACGTCCGATTTTCACGCCTATGCAAGGCTGGTCATGCGCAACGCGAAGGTCCTGGCCGAAGCGTTGATGGAACGCGGCATGACGTTGATCACCGGCGGAACCGACAATCACATGATGGTCGTGGATACCGTGGCCAGCGTCGGCGTGGACGGCAGCGCGGCCGAGAACATCCTCGACGCCGTCGGGATCACCGCAAACAAGCAGATCATTCCCGACGATCCGCGTCCGCCGCTCAAGCCGAGCGGCGTTCGCCTCGGAACGCCGGCGGCGACCACGCGCGGCATGGGCGAGCCCGAAATGCGCCTGATCGCCGAACTCATTGCGGAGTCCCTCCGGTCGAAGGGAGATGCATCGGTCGTCAAGCGATTGAGGTCGAACAGCGTCGAGATGTGCCGCGCTTTCCCCGTTCCGGGGATCGCGCCGCCCTCATAGGCGGCCGACCCGCGTTCCGTTCGTCGCGTCACTCGGCAGGTCGTGAAGGTTCCCCGGGGGAAGGACCGGAACGGAAATCGATGCTGTTCGTTGGACCGCATGATCTCGAAGACGGAGCGTCCAACGCCGTGACCCGGAAAACCTTGCAAGCACGCTCGGAACAGGCGCTCGTCGTCATCATTCTCAGCACCGGTGCGCTGATCGGTTACCTCGGCCTGGCGCTGTCCAGGATGTGAGAGCTACGCCCCCGGCAGGCACCAAGCCGCCGGCAGGCATCAAGCCGCCGGCGGGCATCCAGGCATCAAGTCGCTTGGTGGCTTGAAAACTTGCGCGCGTGCCCCGACGTGGCAAGCCTCCACAGCAAAAATAGAGGATGCAACGAAGAGCAAAGCTCGGACAAATCATGTCGCGAGAATGCGGATGTTTGACGCACAAGCGACAACACACTCGCCGTCGTCCCGGCGAAGGCCGGGACCCATTACCCCAAATCTCAATTGTTGCGCGACGCTGGGGCCACGATCCTGTTCCTGATCCAATGCGGTGGTTATTGGTCCCGGCCCCCGTGCGCAATTGCGCACTAGGTGTTTAGTCCCGGCATTTTCTGGAGCGGGTTGAGTTTGAATCGCTCTGGCTGGGAAGTCCAGCATTTGCAGATGTATTCGTAAGGTGTGAGGCCCTTCAGGGTCTTCAACCGCCGAGCGTAGTTGTAGGCGTTGATGAAGTCGGCAAGGTGAGCTTCGAGCTGATCGTGTCGATCGTAATGGCAGCGTTGGACGGTCGCTTCCTTGATCGTGCGGTTCATGCGCTCGACCTGGCCATTGGTTCAGGGATGCTTGATCTTAGTCAGCCGATGCTCGATGCCATTCTCTTGGCAGCGCATATCAAACATATGCGTCACGTATCTTGCCGTCGGGCCGTCTGCGTAGCGCGGCGGGAAGGTGAACTGGATCCCATTGTCGGTGAGAACCGTGTGGATCTTGTAGGGGACAGCCGCGATTAGAGCTTTGAGGAAGGCCGCGGCGGAGGTCCTTCCCGTCTTGCTGACCAATTGCACGAAGGCGAATTTACTGGTGCGATCGATCGCGACGTAGAGGTAGAGCTTGCCTTCAGCGGTCTGGAGCTCAGCGATGTCGATGTGGAAATAGCCGATCGGATAAGCCTTGAACTTTTTCTTCGAAGGCTTGCTGCCTTCGACCTCCGGCAATCGGCTGATGCCGTGGCGCTGGAGGCAGCGATGCAGAGATGATCGCGTCAGATGCGGGATGGTCGGCTGGAGCGCATAGAGGCAATCGTCAAGCGGCAGTAGCGTATGCCGTCGGAAAGCGACGATGACTGCCTCCTCCTCGATGGAAAGGGTAGTCGACTTGGCTTCCTTTGGGCCAGTCGGAAGATCAGCGACGGTGTCGCGCTGCTTCCACTTCGCGACAGTCTTCTGGTTGATCCCGTAGCGCTTGGCGAGCGCTCTCAGGCTCTCTTGACTATTTTGTATTGCTCGACGGACCGCCTCCGTCGTGGTGGCGCAGCCGTGTAAAACTTGTCCCATAGCGCATCCTTCGAATCGTGCGATAAGAATGCACCATCAAAGCCTGGGACAAAACACCTAGGCCGGGACGACGGCGGTGGATATGGCGCGAGCTGGAGTTCTTTCTTCCTTTTGGAAGGGTAGCAAATCACGCCTTCCACTTCGCCGCGGCCTCTCGGCTCAATCACAACCGTCACTGGAATACTGGATCGCCCGCTTGCGTGCGGGTGATGACACCCGCGCGTGCAGGGACGACGGCGCGCTTAACGCCCGTCGCACACCTGCCGCACAAATCGAGGAGATTGCCGCCCGCCCGCAATTCTCGTACACGGTTTCACGCAATGACCGCGCAATTCACTCCCAACTCCGTCGACGTGCTGCTGTTCGATATCGGCCGCGTCGTGCTCGACATCAACTTTGAAAAGGTGATGGCGCGCTGGGCGCAGCATGCCGGCTGCGCGCCCGCCGAGCTCGCTACGCGCTTTGTCGTCGACGACAGCTTCAAGCATCACGAGATCGGCCGGATCGACGACGCGGCATTCTTCGAGAATCTGCGCCTGACGCTCGGCATCAACATCACGGACGCCCAGTTCCTCGAAGGCTGGAATGCGATCTTCACCGGCGAGATGCGGGGCATCGCCCCGCTGCTCGCGGCGGCCGCCAAACGGATGCCGCTTTACGCCTTCTCCAACACCAATCCGGCCCATGTCGCGCATTTCTCGGTCACCCATGCCGAGCTGCTCAGCCATTTCCGCAACGTCTTCCTGTCGTCGAGCATCGGCTTTCGTAAACCCGACGCCGAGGCCTATGATCATGTGGTAAAAGCCATCGGCGTGCCGGCGTCGCGGATCCTGTTTTTCGACGACCTGGCCGCCAATATCGAAGGTGCACGGGCGCGTGGCCTTCATGCTATCCACGTGACATCGACGGATGACGTGGCGAGGGCTTTGACCGCACTTGGTATTGAACATTAGGAATTGAGGAGCTCTGAGCGTGGCCCTGATGCCGGTTGCCGATGCCCTGTCCGCCGTCCTCGCCGGCGCCGAACCGCTGCCGGAGGAGATGGTCGCGCTCGATGAGGCCTACCATCGCGTGCTTGCGCGCGACGTCGCGGCGCGGCGCACGCAGCCACCGCAGGCCATGTCGGCGATGGACGGCTATGCCGTGCGCGCCGCCGATGCGGCCGATCTAAAGGCCCGGCTCAAGGTGATCGGCGAAGTCGCCGCCGGCCGGCCGTTCGAGCGGACGGTCGGCGCCGGCGAGGCGGTGCGGATCTTCACCGGTGGCGTGATCCCGAGCGGTGCCGACGCCGTGATCATCCAGGAAGACACCGCCGTCGACGGCGACCACATCACGATCTCGGAGGCCGCCAGCGTCGGGCGGCACATCCGCCCGGCCGGGGTCGACTTCCGTGAGGGCGAGGTGCTGCTCGCCGGCGGCAGCCGCTTGTCCGACCGCGCGCTGTCGCTGGCGGCCGCCATGAACTATCCGGAACTGGCGGTGCGCCGCCGCCCGAAGGTCGCGGTGCTGGCGACCGGCGACGAGCTGGTGATGCCGGGCTCGCTGCCCGGTCCCGGCCAGATCGTCTATTCCAACGGCTACGCGCTGCGGGCGCTGGCGCGCGCCGAAGGCGCCGAGACCGTCGACCTCGGCGTTGCCGCCGACACGGTGGAGGCGACCACGGCCGGCATCCGCCGGGCACGCGAGGCCGGCGCCGACATCCTGATCACGACGGGTGGTGCCTCGGTCGGCGACCACGATCTGGTCCAGCAGGCGCTCAAGGACGAAGGCATCTCGATGGCGTTCTGGAAGATCGCGATTCGGCCCGGCAAGCCGATGATGCACGGACGGCTCGGCGCAATGCGCGTGATCGGCCTGCCCGGCAATCCCGTGTCGTCCTACGTGTGCGCCTTCCTGTTCATGGTGCCTTTGATTCGCGCCCTGTCGGGCCGTTCAGTGATTCATCATCGCCGCGAGCGCGCCGTGCTGGGCCGCGATCTCGGTGCCAACGACCAGCGCGAGGACTATCTGCGTGCGCGCCTCGAAGCGCGCGAGGACGGCACGCTGATCGCAACCCCGGTGACGCAGCAGGACTCGTCGCTGCTCGGGAATCTCGCTGCGGCACGGGCACTTCTCGTGCGTCCGCCGTTTGCGGCGGCTGCCGTCAAAGGCAGCGAATGCGAGATCCTGACACTGCCCGAATAGGGTTTTCGAGCCCCGCCGATTGTGCGTTGCCCGACACGTTCACCGTAAATTAAGCAGTTGCGGAACACATATCGAACATATAGTGTCCGTTCATGATTTGTTTCGAGTACTGGTGTCTACAATCGGGAAGCCGCGTGGAAGCAGGTGCATTGAGCACACGCTCCTGAGGTCAGGCCCGGCCTGCAGGCCCCACCAGAAGAGTCTCGGAATTGAACGACATCAACCGGGGGATTTTGGTCGAGATGTTGACGCGCAAACAATACGAGCTTCTGCGATTCATCAGCGAACGTCTGAAGGAAAGCGGCGTGCCGCCGTCCTTCGACGAGATGAAGGATGCGCTCGACCTGCGCTCGAAGTCAGGCATCCACCGCCTGATCACTGCGCTCGAGGAGCGCGGCTTCATCCGCCGCCTGCCCAACCGCGCCCGCGCCATCGAGGTGATCAAGCTGCCCGAGCTGCAGGCCGCCGCCGGCAGTCGCCGCGGCTTCACGCCGAGCGTCATCGAGGGCACTCTCGGCCGGCGCGCCAGCACGCCGCCGATTGCCGAGGACGACGGCAAGCGTCCCGTCGCGGTGCCCGTGATGGGCCGCATCGCGGCCGGCACGCCGATCGAGGCGCTGCAGACCCGCAGCCACACCATCAGCGTGCCGCCCGACATGCTCGGCTCGGGCGAGCACTACGCGCTCGAAGTGCGCGGCGATTCGATGGTCGAGGCCGGCATCCTCGACGGCGACATGGCGCTGATCCAGCGCAACGAGAGCGCCGACACCGGCGACATCGTGGTGGCGCTGATCGACGACGAGGAAGCCACGCTCAAGCGCTTCCGCCGCCGCGGGGCCTCTATCGCGCTCGAGCCCGCCAATGCCGCCTATGAGGTTCGCATTCTTCCGCCGAACCGCGTGAAGATTCAGGGCAAGCTGATCGGGCTTTACCGCAAGTACTGAATTGCAAATACTTGCGGCGGCCGGGAACGAGCAACACGTCGGATCGTTCCTTGCATGATAGTGTAGCGTACGGCCTGCCCGATGCGCTCCGATACCTCTCGCGCAGCGTCGCGTGTTTGTGATCGGAGCGATCTCGGACCAGTCGTACAATCGCCCAGAAACGAGCAGACGCTCGTTCGCTATCGTCCACTCTGGTAGAGGCCCTAATGCCTCAAGGAGAGGCACGGGTCGCTACCTCGAAATGAGGAGCCATCCGATGTGTGACTATAGTCTGCACGCCGTGGCATCGCGCCCCGCCATTGTCGGAGAGACGCTGATCACGACGACGTTCCGCGGCACGTCGACCCGCGGCTTTGCTTCGGAGAACGATCCCACTGTCGCGGTCTGCATGCTGCCGGGCACCGAGCTCGCTTTCGCCGAGAACGTTCGCTACGACAGCCGCTGGATCTGGACCAAGACGCTGAACTATCGCGTCGGCGTGTTCAACGAAGTCGAGCCCGACGTGCCCGATCGGCATCATGACGCGGTCGAATTCCCCGACGGCAGCCATGTGCTGGTGACCCAGCTGGTCGAGGGACAGCGCGTCAGCGTGCTGCAATTGCCGGCACTGCATCCGCCGGTCGAGCAGAAGCCGAAGGTTGCGGAGCGGCGGCCCTCCGCATTCGCAACGCTGTTTTTGGGTTGAGCGCATCTTCGCCGCGGAATGAGCTGTTCGGCGGCGGATGACCTAAGCAATTTCGGGCGACCCCGGACTCCCGCTTCCGGGGCGCAGAAGGAGATTTGCGTCGGCCGGCGCCTTGGCGCATCATCGGGCACGGAGGACGTGCGCGGTGGTCGATAAGGTCACATGGCAAAAGGCTGGACGCGTCACGCAACCGGGCCGCTACCTGTTCCGGTTCGGTTGGCTGACGGTAACGGCCGACGACCTGAAAGTCTGGGAGCAATTTCCCGAGGCTTCCTTTACTCTCGTCAAGAAGCCTGACGCCCCCGACTCCGACGAATATCATCTCGGCCTGTTCGAGCTGCCGAGCGCCCCCTCGCCAGACCACAGCTAATCATCGCCCTGCAGATCGGTCTCGGCCGGCGTCGCATCCACCGCAGGCCGCGGCGCGGCGGCGGGCGCGCGCAGCGTCGTCTCGCTCTCGCCGTCGCCGGGAACCGCTGGCGACCACGGCCGGTCGATCCCGCCGGGCTTGACTGCATCGACGGCGTAGCCGTCCCTGATCCGTCGCAGCACCAGCGCGCCGTGGCGGCGCAGCCGCTCGGCATCGATCACCGATGCCGCGCAGCCCTGCGGCGCCGGCCGCGCCGTCACGATCAGGGCTGCGCGCTCGCAGTCGTCCGCCAGCGCCTCCGGCCGGGTCGCCAGCGCGACGAAGGCGCCGCCGGGTCCCTGGGTCACGCAGCCGCCGGCATCGCAGGAGACGCCCTCGCCGAGCGACGCATCGGTGGCGGTGCGCGCGTCGGCGTCCGCCGCCAGCCACTCCCTGACCAGGAACGCATCCTTGGCGCTGTGTATCAGATGTAGCCGTCCGTCACCGCCGCGCACCGCGACGTTGCGGCCGTCGCCCGACACCAGCACGTCCGGCTGCGGCACCCTGAGCGCCCAGACCGAGGCCACCAGCAGCAGCACCGCGCCTGACCAGCGCAGCGGCGTGCGCAGCAGCCCGAGCAGGATGATGCCGGCACTCGCCGCGATCAGCGGCCCGATGCCGAACGCCGCCATGCGGCCGACCGCGCCCGGAAGTGCGGCGACCCATTGCGTCACCAGGATCATCCAGTCGATGCCAAGACCCATGATCGCCCAGAACAGTCCGTCGAAGCCGAACGGCATGGCGACGAGCCCGAGCAGGCCGGCCGGCATCACGACCGCCGAGACGACAGGCATCGCCGCGAGGTTGGCGAGCAGCCCGTAGGGCGTCACGCGATGGAAATGGAACGCGGCATAGGGCGTGGTCGCAAGCCCCGCGATCAACGAGGCCAGGAACAGCATCGCGATCTCGCGACCGCCCCATAGCGCGATCCGCGCCGTTGCGGAATGATCGGGCGATGCTAGCAGGTTCGGCATGCCGATCTGCACCAGCGCCACCAGCCCGAGCGTTGCCGCAAACGACATTTGAAAACTCGGATGAACCAGCGCCTCGGGCGCGACGGCGAGCACGATCAGCGCGGCCACCGCCAGCGTCCGGAACGTGATGGCGCGGCGATCGACCATCACGGCGAGCAGCACCACGGCGGTCATGAAGAACGACCGTTGCGTCGCGACCTCCGCGCCCGACAGCAACAGATAGAACGCCGCGGCGACCAGCGCGGCCGCCGCGGCCCATTTCTTGATCGGATGCGCCGCCGCCAGCCCCGGAATCAGCGCCAGCAGCGCGCGCACCGCGAAGAACACGACGCCGGCGACGACCGCCATGTGATAGCCGGAGATCGACAGCACATGGCCGAGCCCCGAGACGAACATCGCGTCATTGACGGGCGCGGTGATCGCGTCGCGCCGCCCTGTGAGCAGCGCGGTCGCAATCGCGCGATTGTCGCCTTCGAGCGTCGTGCGAATCCGCGCGTCGATGGCGTCGCGCAGGCCCTGCATGAAGGCGGCGTAGCGCAGCGCAAAGCCGCCGGCCGCCGGCGGCTCCCTGGTCTTGATCGCGCCCATCACGAAGCCGGAGGCGCCGATGCCCTGGAAATAGAGGTCACGGCCGAAATCATAGGAGCCCGGGCGCTGCGGCCCGAGCGGCGGCAACAGCCGCGCCTTCAACTCAACGAAGCTGCCGACATCGGGCGCGGTGCCCTTCCTCACCGAGAGCCGGACCCGATCCAGCTTCGTCATGTCGCGCGGGCTCTCCATCGAAACCACGCGCAGCACGAAACGATCGGTCTTCTCGCGGATGTCGCGCGTCTCGACGAAGCCGGTCAGCGCCACCGAGAACATCGGCCGCGCCAGTACCGTGTGAGCCACGCGCGCCGTCTTCCAGGTCGCCGTCGCAAAACCCGCGGCCACCGCGGCAAGCAGCGCGATGACGGGAAACACGCTGCGCCGCCGCAGCAGCAGCGCCAGCAGGCAGAGCAGGATTGCGACGGTGGCCGCGACCGACAGCACCGGCTCGTGCTCGGCCGCGAAATAGAACGCGATGCCGGAGCCGAACGCCACCGGCACCCAGGGCAACAGGCGGCCCGCGCCCGCCTCGGCGCGGGCCCACTGCCGCAATGTCTCGACGAGAGGCTTCCAGGTGCCGACGCGCGCCGGAAGAAAGCCGCCGGCCGGCGCGGCCGCGCGCGGCGGCCACGTCCCCGCGTAGCCGCGTTTGCCGCCCGGCGTCGTGCCCTGCTCCGCCATTCCGCTTGCGATCCCTGCCGGGCGGCAGGCTAGCGGATGGCCCCGTCACCCGACTAGCGGAACGGATGCAGAATACGGGCCGGCGACGCCCGGGTATCTGGATCGTCCTGCACCTTGCCTAGCTCGCGCCGGGCCGCAGCTGCCGCCTGCGTCAAATCGATCGAGCCGAAAGTCTCACTAAGATACAGATCACATTAGGAATAGACTGTCCCGATGCCTCCGCTCCCAAAGAGACCGGGATGAGGCAGTGACGGCTCGCGGCACTTGAAGGCCGCTGGAGCTCCTCTCAGGTGGCCACAACTCCCCTGAGATCAGGCGTTGCGGACGAACGCACAAAATCTCGCCTGTAACGCCGTGCACCACGCGCACTCCGCGAGCGGATAGATCGCTGAAAAACGCGAGGAGTAGCGTTTGCATTTGAGAGGAGCAGCACATGGCAATTCAAGTACCAAGCGATTTTCGCCGCGTGATTGTCGCTGCGTCAGTGGGAAACATCATTGAATGGTACGACTTTTATATTTTTGGCAGCCTGGCCGCGGTTCTGTCGGTCAAGTTCTTTGAGCAATCCCACCCCGTCGCAGCCCTGCTGAGCACGATCGCGCTGTTCACTGCGGGATTCCTGATCCGCCCGCTGGGGGCCTTCCTGTTCGGATGGATGGGCGATCGGGTCGGCCGCAAATATACATTCCTCATTACGCTGAGCGGAATGGGCCTGGGAACGGGAGCGATCGGACTGATCCCAACGTATCAGTCGATCGGCCTGACGGCCGCATTCATTCTGTTCGGCTTGCGGATGATCCAGGGTCTGTGCCTGGGCGGCGAATATGGCGGCGCCATCACCTACGTCGCCGAACATGTTCCGGACGACAGGCGCGGCTACTACACGGGCTGGCTACAAACCTCGCCGACGCTGGGGATCGTGGTGTCGCTTGCGGTGATCGTTCTGACCCGAACCTGGGCCGGCAATCAGGCCTTTGACGAATGGGCCTGGCGCGTACCATTCCTGCTCTCGTTCCTGCTGGTGGCGATCGCCATCTACATCCGCCTGCAGCTCCAGGAGACGCCGATCTTCCAGGAGATCAAGGCACAGGGACAGATGACCAGGAATCCCTGGCGGGAAGCTTTCCTCAGCGCCAACATCAAGTACATCCTGATCGCTATCGTCGTCCTGATTGGACAGGGCGTGGTCTGGTACAGTGGTCAATTCTGGGCACTGTATTTCCTGCAGCAGGTCTCCAAGGTCGATGCGGTTACCTCGGCCTACATCGTGGGAGCGGCATTGTTGATCGCAACGCCGAGCCTGATCTTCTTTGGTTGGCTGTCGGATCAGATCGGCCGCAAGTCCGTGATCCTCGGAGGAATGCTGCTTGCCGCGATCACCTACTATCCGCTGTATCTGTGGCTCGGCATGGTCACGCAGCCGGGTCACATCAACTATCCGGTGGCCGTCTTCATCATCTTCATCCTCGTCTGCTACGTCGGGATGGTGTACGGGCCGGTCGGCGCGTTCCTGGCGGAGTTTTTCCCGGCCAGGATCAGGTACACCTCGGTCTCGGTGCCGTATCATATCGGCAATGGTTGGGGCGGCGGATTGGTGCCGTTCATCACATCAGCCGCCTTCGCGGCGACCGGCAGCATCGGCTACGCGCTGATCTACCCGATTGTCGTTCCCGCGGTGTGCTTCGTGATCGCCGTTTTCATCATGCCCGAGACGCGCAAGACCAGAATTTGGGAGCAGATCGAGGCGAAAGCCGCATCGTGACGGAGTCACCTTGCTGACGGGCGACTAGAGCCTCGTTCCGATGGGATCGGAACGGGGTCCTAGGATCTTGTTTTGACGCGTTTTCCTTACGCGAACCGGTATCCACGTCGCTCGAAAACGCTCTCACCCTGCAGCGGGCGCCATGGCCGCCGTCCAGCGAGTGCGGGACGACGCTTCTGAATCGTCCCGTACCCGCCGTCTCTGGCGTGATGTCTCTGTAGAACCTGCATCCGCGTTACGTCGGAGCGGCATGGAGGGGATTCCGCACTACGCAGTTCCAACCTCTCCGGCCGCCCTTGGTTGGCGGTCAGGCCAACGTCTCAGTCAGCTTCCTCTCAGCCAGCTCGGTGATGCCAGCGATCGTGCCACCAGGTGGCGAAATCACGATCGATCGCCAGCTCCCAGCAAGCGAGCACGATCACCACGACGCCGGCGAGCACGCTGCTCGTCGTGACCGATCCCTGCTGGTAGTTGAACGTCCAGGGTGCGACCACCAGAGCCAACCCCATCAGCATCTCGCCCCATTCCTCCAGATAGGACGGAATGATGAATGCCTCCAGGGCGAACAGCACGACGCCCAATCCGAGCGCGATGGAGATCCAGAGAGCTGCCCCGGAGAAGCCCAGTGCAAACGGCGATGCGACCAGCCAGGCGCCTACTAACAGGCTGGCAGCATCCTGCCAGTGTTGAATGCGCATGATCCTCACCTCCTTCTTCCGAAGACATGGTGCGGCGCGGACAAAAAAGCATCTGTCCGACCTGCGATGTGTTGCCGCTGCTGATCCGCGGGCCGACGACCATGCTGCCGTCCGGGCGGCCGGAAGCCGCGCTCCGCAGCCTACGACCTTGGTCCCTCGTCGCAATGCAGCGCGATCCGGATAGCCTGCGAGTTGGGTGCAGCCGCGAGGCGCCCGGCCCCGCGCACCCTCCCTGACTACGAGGGCCCGCCGGCCCTCGACTTTTTGTGTCAGCTCCAGCGCTGAGCCTAGATCAGCGGTGTCTGCGACGAGACGTGGTGGCAGACGATCTTCCAGTCGCCGTCCTCGCGCGCGATCACCCAGGTGATCTTGACGGCGAGCGAGGGCGCATCGCCGTCGAGGAAGAATGACGCGATGCCCGCCATGTTGACGAGATCGGCATTGACCCGTTCTGCGCTGACATCGCTGAACTGAACGCGCGGCGCGACCCAGCGCGGCAGACCGTCAAAGTAGGCTTTGACGCCGTCGCGGCCGCGATACAGCGTCGGGTTCGAGCCGAAGAAGAACGCGCTCTTCGAATAGAGCGCGCTTAACGCATTCGCATCGAGCCTGCTGAAACCCGCCGACCATCTGGCGACGATGGCGGAGACGATCTCGTCGGATTCCTCAGGCATCGATCCCCCCGTCCGCTTGTCCGCGCGGGACGCGCTTCCTCTCGGCTAGCCCTTGCCGCCGACTTCCTTCGCGAACGTGTCGCGCAGGCCAATGGTGCGCGAGAACACCGGCTTGCCGGGGGTCGAGTCCTTGTCGCGCACGAAGTAGCCCTGGCGCTCGAACTGCATCGGCGCGGTCGAATTGCTCTCCGCGATCGCCGGCTCGACGCGCGCATCCTTCAGCACTTCGAGCGACTGCGGATTGAGGTCGGCCGCGAAGTTCGAAGCGTCCGGGCTCGGATTGGAGAACAGCTGGTTGTAGATGCGGATCTCCGCCGGCTTCGAGGTCGCCGCCGCCAGCCAGTGCATGGTCGCCTTGACCTTGCGGCCGTCGGGCGCGTTACCGCCCTTGGTTGCGGGATCGTAGGTGCAGCGCAGCTCCACCACCTCGCCCGCGTCGTTCTTGATCACGCCGGTGCACTTGACGAAATAGGCATAGCGCAGCCGCACCTCGGTTCCCGGCGACAGGCGGAAGAACTTCTTCGGCGGGTTCTCCATGAAGTCGTCCTGCTCGATGTAGAGCTCGCGGCCGAACGTGATCTTGCGCGTGCCGGCCGATGGATCATCCGGGTGATTGATCGCCTCGAGCTCCTCGGTCTGCCCTTCCGGATAGTTCTCGATCACGACCTTCAGCGGCTTCAGCACCGCCATCCGGCGCAGCGCCGTGCGGTTCAGCACCTCGCGAATGCAGAACTCCAGCATGCCGACGTCGACCACGCTGTTGGCCTTGGCAACGCCGATGCGCTTGACGAACTCGCGAAGGGCGGCCGGCGGCACGCCGCGGCGGCGCATGCCCGCCATGGTCGGCATGCGCGGATCGTCCCAGCCCGCGACATGACCGTCACGGACGAGCTGGGTCAGCACGCGCTTGGACAACAGCGTGTAGGTCAGGTTCAGCCGCGCGAACTCGTACTGGTGCGGCTTGGACGGCACCGGCAGCTTCTCGATGAACCAGTCATACAGCGGCCGGTGGTCCTCGAACTCCAGCGTGCAGATCGAATGCGTGATGCCTTCGATCGCGTCCGACTGGCCATGCGCGTAGTCGTAGCTCGGATAGATGCTCCACTTCGTGCCGGTGCGCGGATGATGCGCATGCAGGATGCGGTACAGCACGGGGTCGCGCAGGTTGATGTTGCCCGCGGCCATGTCGATCTTGGCCCGCAGCACGCGCGCGCCGTTCGGGAATTCGCCGGCCTTCATGCGGCGGAACAGGTCGAGGTTCTCCTCCACGCTGCGGTCGCGGAACGGCGAGTTCTTGCCGGGCTCGGTCAGCGTGCCGCGCGAAGTGCGGATCTCCTCCTGCGACTGATCGTCGACATAGGCATAGCCGGCCTTGATCAGGCCCTCGGCCCAATCATACAGGCGCTCGAAATAGTCCGACGCATAGAACAAGTTGGCTCCCCAGTCGAAGCCGAGCCAGCGCACGTCGGCCTGGATGGAATCGATGTATTCCTGCTCTTCCTTGACCGGGTTGGTGTCGTCGAAGCGCAGATGGCAGCGGCCCGGAAACTCCTGGGCGATGCCGAAGTTGAGTGCGATCGACTTGGCGTGGCCGATATGCAAATAGCCGTTCGGCTCCGGCGGGAACCGGGTCACGATCCGGTTGTGCTTGTGGGAGGAGAGATCGGCCTGGACGATGTCGCGGATGAAGTCGCGCCCTGCCTCTGCCGTCGTGTCAGTCGTCATCAAAGGGTTCCCTGGAGGAGTCAGCTCAACCTTCTGCCAAATTCGTGCCGTCCGGCCAAGCCTGGTTTCAAGTCTGGTTTGAGGCCTAGTTTGGTGGGCAAAAGGTCAGCCGGGGGTTTAGTTATGTTCGGTTCCTGATATACACCACCGCCGTCTCAGCATACGTCTCGCTCGATCATGACCAAACCCGTCGTCACCCGCTTCGCTCCCTCGCCGACCGGCTTCCTCCATATCGGGGGGGCCCGCACGGCGCTGTTCAACTGGCTCTATGCGAAGAAGCACGGCGGCAAGATGCTGCTTCGGATCGAGGACACCGACCGCGAGCGCTCCACCGAGGCCGCCATCGCCGCCATCCTCGACGGCCTGAAATGGCTGGAGCTCGGCTGGGACGGCGAGGTCATCTACCAGTTCGCCCGCGCCGCCCGCCACCGCGAGGTCGCCGAGAGCCTGCTCGCCGCCGGGCGCGCCTATTACTGCTATGCCTCGCCGGGAGAGCTCGCCGCCATGCGCGAGAAAGCGCGCGCCGAGGGGCGCACCCGCCTCTATGACGGCATGTGGCGCGACCGCGATCCCGCGATGGCCCCCACAGACGTGAAGCCCACCATCCGCCTGCGTGCGCCGCAGACCGGCGAAACCGTGATCGAGGACCAGGTCCAGGGACGCGTGGTCTGGCAGAACGAGAACCTCGACGATCTCGTCCTGCTGCGCGGCGATGGCAACCCGACCTACATGCTCGCCGTGGTGGTCGACGACCACGACATGGGCGTCACCCATGTGATCCGCGGCGACGACCACCTGATCAACGCCGCGCGGCAGAAGCAGATCTACGATGCGATGGGCTGGGCGCTGCCCAGCATGTCCCACATCCCGCTGATCCATGGCCCGGACGGCTCGAAACTGTCCAAGCGCCACGGCGCGCTGGGCGTCGATGCCTACCGCGCCATGGGATACCTGCCGGCTGCGCTGCGCAATTACCTCGTCCGGCTCGGCTGGAGCCATGGCGACCAGGAGATTTTCTCGACCGAGGAGATGATCGCGGCGTTCGACCTCGCCAGCGTCGGCCGCGCCGCCGCCCGCTTCGATTTCGCCAAGCTGGAAAACCTCAACGGTCACTACATCCGCCACGCCGACGATCAATCGCTCGTGACCCAGTTCGAGAGCGTGCTGGATTATGTTCCCGAGGGCGTCGCGCTGAAGGCCAAGCTCAACGACACCACCCGTGCACAATTGCTGCGCGCCATGCCGGCCCTGAAGGAGCGCGCCAAGACGCTGATCGAGCTGATCGACGCCGCCCATTTCATCTTCGCCGATCGTCCGCTCGCGCTCGATCCGAAAGCTGTGGCGCTGCTGACGCCGGAAACGCGCGCGTTGATCGGCCGCCTGCGCACCGCGCTGGAAGCCGTTGACGACTGGACGGCGGAAACCACCGAGACCGCGATGCGGAATTTCGCCGAGCAGAACAACCTGAAACTCGGCGCCGTCGCCCAGCCGCTGCGGGTGGCGCTGACCGGACGTACGACGTCGCCGGGCATATTCGACGTGCTGGCCGTGCTGGGACGCCAGGAGTGCCTTGCCCGCCTCGCCGATCAGGCGGCGTGATCCTGCATGGACCCCCTCCAGGGTCCATCTTGCAGCGCACATGGCAATGAGCTACCCAATCCCGGACGCTTTCTCCACAAGCCGTTCCGCCCCGCCATGGGCCGCAATTTAGCGACTGGGCAAGGTCGGTTTTCGCAACGAATTCATCGGGGATATCACGATGGACGCAAAATCCAGCAAGACAGCCACACTCACCATCGGCAACAAGAACTACGATTTCCCGATCCTGAGCGGCACGGTTGGGCCTGATGTCATCGATATCGGCAAGCTGTACGGCCAGTCCGGCCTGTTCACCTACGATCCGGGCTTCACTTCGACCGCGAGCTGCCAGTCCAAGATCACCTATATCGACGGCGACGCGGGCGTGCTGGAATACCGCGGCTACCCGATCGAGCAGCTCGCCGAGCACGGCGACTTCCTGGAGACCTGCTATCTCCTGCTCTACGGGGAGCTGCCGACCCCTGCGCAGAAGAAGGATTTCGACCACCGCGTCACCCATCACACGATGGTGCACGAGCAGATGGCCCGCTTCTTCCAGGGCTTCCGCCGCGATGCCCATCCGATGGCGATCATGGTTGCGGCCGTCGGCGCGCTCGCCGCGTTCTATCACGACAGCACTGACATCAACGATCCGAAGCAGCGCATGATCGCCTCCATGCGCATGATCGCCAAGATCCCGACGCTGGCGGCGATGGCCTACAAGTACACCGTCGGCCAGCCCTTCATCTATCCGAAGAACTCGCTGGGCTTTGCCGAGAACTTCCTGAACATGTGCTTCGCGGTGCCTTGCGAGGACTACAAGGTGAGCCCCGTGCTCGCCGACGCGCTCGAGAAGATCTTCATCCTGCACGCCGACCACGAGCAGAATGCCTCGACCTCGACCGTGCGCATCGCCGGCTCCTCCGGCGCCAACCCGTTCGCCTGCATCGCGGCGGGCATCGCCTGCCTCTGGGGCCCGGCGCACGGCGGCGCCAACGAGGCCGCGCTCAACATGCTCTACGACATCGGCACGGTCGACAAGATCCCCGAGTTCATCGCCAAGGTGAAGGACAAGAACTCCGAAGTCCGCCTGATGGGCTTCGGTCACCGCGTCTACAAGAACTACGATCCGCGCGCCAAGATCATGCAGAAGATGTGTCACGCCGTGCTCAAGGAGACCGGCCATGGCGACGATCCGATGCTGAAGGTGGCGATGGAGCTCGAGAAGATCGCGCTCAGCGACCAGTACTTCATCGATCGCAAGCTCTACCCGAACGTCGACTTCTATTCGGGCATCACGCTGAAGGCGATGGGCTTCCCGGTCTCGATGTTCACCGTGCTGTTCGCGGTCGCCCGCACCGTCGGCTGGATCAGCCAGTGGAGCGAGATGATCGAGGATCCGCAGCAGAAGATCGGCCGTCCGCGCCAGCTCTACACCGGCGTCGCACGCCGCGACTATGTGCAGATCGACAAGCGCAAGTAAGCTGCATCGCTGAAGAGAATCCGGGACGGCGCCATCATTCCTGTTGGCGCCGTTTTCGTTTGCCCCGCGCAACTTCGGTCGCGATCGCGTCAAGGCGCGGCAGCCAGAACGCCCTGAACCGGTCGAGCCAGTCGTCGACCTCGCGCAGCCGCGCCGGCTCCACGGCATAGATGCGGCGCGTGCCCTCGGCGCGCACCGACGCGAAACCGGCGTCCCGCAAGATCCGCAGCTGCTGCGAGACCGCCGACTGGGTGATGCCGAATTCGCGCTGCACGACGGCGACGACATCACCCGAACTGTGCTCGCCGGTCGCAAGCAGTTCCAGGATGCGGCGGCGGACGGGATCGCCGAGGATGTCGAAGGCGTGCACCTTTCGCTAGCCTCCGCTCCCCGGCTCCGGCTCGCCGCAATAGGCCGCCGTGGTGTTTGCGGCCGATCTGCGCGCCGCAGTCTCCTCGGTGCCCGCCGCGATCGAGGCGCTGCACCAGTCCTCGCTGGCGCGGCGGATGAATTCCTTGCCGTCGTCGGTGGCTGGCCACGCCGACGCGGCGGCGCGGTCGAATTCCTCGCCGGGCGGCATGGCCAGATAGAGCGCGAGCCCGAGCAGCGCGAGATCCCAGCCGACGCCGACCGCACCGGCCCCGTAGCGATCCCAGAAGTCGCCCTCGATCACCGAGAGGTGTTCCAATTCCAGGCGCGTGGCGTCCGGGCCATTCTCGGCCAGCGTCACGGTAACCCAGCTGACCGTGCCCATGGACTCCCAGGTGACGGCAAGCCGGCGCGGCGGCTCACACGTCGTGATCTCGCCGCCCGCATGGCCATGGAACTGATAGCGGCCGCCAAGCTTCAGGTCGCCCGAGATCGGCAGGAACCAGCGCGGAATGCGTTCGGGGTTGGTCAGCACATCCCAGAGATCGGCGGTGTCGGTGTCGTAGCTGCGGGTCGCGATCACCGCCCGCGCCGGCTTGCCGTCGCGTTCCCGGAACGCGACTTCGCGAATGACGGCTCCGACATAGGCGGCCGGGTCGATCTTCATGGCAGGCTCCGTATCTATATTAGATATCGCTAATATTAGTACGGTCTAAATATCCGGCGCAAGCGGGATCGTTGCGGCGGAATGTTGCCACTGAACGAGGAACACCATCGATTGGCTAGGTCGAACGGCGTCCCATCTCCGCCAACACGATGTCGGCGGCGCGGACGCTCGGCGGCTGGTCGCCGGTCGACATCTTCCCGTCCATCGTCGCGAACCCCACGAGCTGCCGCAGACGATCGGGCGAATCCGCAAGCACGTCGCCCAGCGCCGCCGCGAGCTTCTCCGGCGTGCAGTCCTCCTGCAAATACTCGGGAATGACATCCCTGCCGATCACGAGATTGGCAAGGATCACCGAGGAGACGCGGATCGCGCGGCGCAGAATGAAGGCCTCGATCGCGCCGACGCGATACGCCGTCACCATCGGAATGCCCGAGAGCGCGAGCTCGAGCGTCACCGTCCCCGACTTCGCGAGCGCAGCGCGGGCGATGCGGAACGCGGCGCGCTTCTCGGTCTCGCCGATCGCGAGCCGCGGCGCGACGGGCCACGACGCGACACCCTCGCGCACCATCGCCTCGAGATGCGGCATGGTGGGGAGCACGAGCTCGAACGGCGTTTGTTTGCTGAGCTGGCCGAGCGCCGTGCCGAACAGTGCGAGATGATGCCTGATCTCGCTACGCCGGCTTCCGGGCAACACCAGCAGCACCGGAGGCTGCGCATCGCGCCGCTTCTGCTCGTCGTCGTTCGGCCGCAGCGTGGCGAGCTGCTCGATCAGGGGATGGCCGACATAGCTGCAGGGCGGCCCGCCGAGCTTGCGGTATTCCTCCGGCTCGAACGGCAGCAGGCCGAGCACATGGTCGACATAGCCGAGCATGGTCCGTGCGCGGCCCGGCCGCCACGCCCAAAGCTGCGGCGAGACGTAATCGACGATCGGAATGTTCGGGTTGCGGGCGCGGACGCGACGGGCGACGCGGTGGGTGAAATCGGGGCTGTCGATAATGACGAGCATGTCAGGCGCGTCGGCGAGCACGGCATCGGCCGTGCGCCGGATCAATCGCAGGATTTTCGGCAACTGCTTCACGACGGCGGCAAAGCCCATGATCGAGAGCTCTTCGATCGGAAACAGCGGGGCGATTCCCTGAGCAGTCATCGCCCGGCCGCCGACGCCGGAAAACTGCACGGCATCGCCGAGCCGTTGGCGCAGCACCTGCATCAACGCCGCGCCGAGGCGGTCGCCGGATTCCTCGGTCGCGATGAGGAAGATCTTGCGAGCGGTGCTGGGGCTGCGCACCTGCATCAGCCCGCCAGCCCGATGACAAACAGCCCCCTGGCGTCGGCGGCCTCGACCAGGGCCTGCGGCTCGGCGGCCAGCGTGTTGCCGGCGATGACGGCGATGCCCGCAAGGCCGGCGGCCGCGACGCCCTCGATCGTGCGCGGGCCGATCGTCGGCAGGTCGAAGCGCAGATCCTGGCCGCTCTTCGGCGCCTTCACCAGCACGCCGCGGCCCGTGGCGGCACGGATGCGGCCCTCCTCACGCAGCCGCGCGACGCGGGCGAGCAGCGCGTCGGTTCCCTCGATGTCCTCGACCGCCACGACATGGCCGTCGATCACCACCGCGGCCTGGCCGATGTCGAACGGACCGAGCGCGTCGAGCACGCCGCGTCCGCGCGCGATATCGGCGAGCGTCGTGCTGTCGGGCGCCGCGCGCGTCACGGCGCCCTCCGGCATCAAGAGATCGGGCGCGACATCCTTGATCCCGACCATGCGGAAGCCCTGCTGCTCGAGGATGCGGCCGACGCTCGACAGCAAATGATCGTCGCCGCCGCGAAATGCGCGCACGACGTGGCCGAGCAGGCGCAGCGTGCCCCAGTCGAGCCGGATCTCCGACAGCGAGGGCCGCACCAGCGTGCCGATGAAGATCAAGTCGCGGCAGCCTTCCTCGCGAAACAGCCGCATCGCGCGGCCGAGCTGGCCGACCGAGATCCAGCGATGGCGGAATTTCTCCACCCGCACGGGATCGCAGGCCCCGCGCAGCGGAAACAGCACCGGCGTGAAGCCGTGCGCGGCGAGCGACTCGGCGACCGCGAACGGCATGGCGCCGCCACCGGCGACGATGCCGACCGGTGACGAAAGCGAGGGAGCCGCTGACGTCATGCTGGCGGCCATCCCCTGCTCAATTGGTATCGGCGGGAAGGCAGAGCGGGCGCAGCTTGCCGCCCTCGATGAAGGCCAGGATTTCCGCAATCGCGGGATCCTCGCCCGCCAGCGGCTGCACCGAAGCCAGCCGTTCGGCGAAGATGCCGGGACCGTGGAACAGCTTTTGATAGAACGCGCGCACCGTCGCCAGCCGCGCCTTGGTGAACTGGCGGCGCCGCATGCCGATGATGTTGAGTCCTTCGAGAACCGCGTACTGACCGTTGGCGAGGCCGAAGGGGATGATGTCGCCGCGTACGCCGCAAACGCCGCCGATCATCACCTGCGAGCCGATGCGGGTGAACTGGTGCACCGCAGACAGGCCGCCGATGTAAACGGCATCGCCGATCTCACAATGCCCGCCGAGTGTTGCCGACGTCGCGAAGATCACATTGTCGCCGACCATGCAGTCATGCCCGACATGGCTGTTGTTCATGAAGTAGCCGCCGCTGCCGACGCGCGTCAGTCCGCCGCCCTTGATGGTGCCGACATTCATAGTCGCACCTTCCCGGATGGTGCAGGCTTCGCCGACTTCGAGGCGGGTCGGCTCGCCGCGATAGCTGAGATCCTGCGGCGGCCCGCCGAGCGCCGCGAACGACGAGATGATACAGCCGGCGCCGATCCTGGTATGCCCGCTGATCGTGACATGCGCGATCAGCTTGCAGTTCTCACCGAGCACGACATTGGGGCCGACGATGCAGTACGGACCGATCTCGGTGCCGGCCCCGATCACAGCGCCATCGGCAATCCGCGCAGTCGGGTCGATCATGCTCATGAAGTTTCGGTCCGGAATTCGTTAATGGCGCCAAGGTGCTATCGAGGCGCCAGGCTGTCGATTGGGGCGGTCGTTAGCGCGACTTTGCCCGCCCTGTCCAGTGACGTATGATGACGGCCTGTTGCAAGAGAAGGTCGCAACCGATCCATGGTCCGGGCCGCCGCGCTGATCCTCAGCCTGCTCTCTGCGCCAATCGGCCCGGAGACGGTCGATCTCGGCCACAGCACGGCGGTCGATCTCTCGAGCTTCGAATGCCGCGATATCAACCGCAGCACGATCGTCCAGCGGGTCTGCTACAGCACGAATCAGCGCACGCTGCTGGTCGCGGTCAGAGGCAGCTACCAGCACTATTGCGGCGTCCCTGCCGAAACCTACGATGCGCTGATGAACGCGCCGTCGATGGGCGTGTTCCTCAATCGCGTCCTGCGGATCGCGGGCGCGGACGGCCGCTACACCTGCACAACGTCATGAGCTCGGCGCGGCCAGGGTTTTCTTGACGCGTTTTCTTCACGCGAACCGGAATCCACTTCGCTCGAAAACGCTCTAATCCGTCAGCATGGCGCCGACATCGGCTTCCGCAACCACCTGACCGTTGACCTTGGCGTCGCCGTGAAACCACCACATGGCCTTGCGGCGCCCGAGCGAGCGCATGTGATATTCGATGGTGTCGCCGGGCAGCACCGGCTTGCGGAACTTGCACTTGTCGATGGTGAGGAAATACACCGCCCGCGGCTTCTCGGTGCCTTCGACCGACTTGATGCCGATCACACCCGCGGTTTGCGCCATCGCCTCGATCATCATGACGCCGGGATAGACCGGGCGCTCGGGGAAATGCCCCTGGAACGCCGGCTCGTTGAAGGTGACGTTCTTGATGCCGATGCCGCTGTAATCGGCGCGGATGTTGATCACGCGGTCGATGAGCAGCATCGGAAAACGGTGCGGCAGGGTCTGGAGGATCGCGTTGATATCCACCAGCTCGAATTTGACCGGTGCCTCCTCCATCACTCCTGTTCCTTGCCTTTGGCTTCGTTGTCGCGTACCAGGCGCTCCACCGCGATGATCTCCTTGAACCACTGCTTGGTCGGCTTGGCGAAATGCCCGCCCCAGCGGCCGCCCGGCGGAATGTCGTCCTTGACCGCGCTCATGGCGGTGACCTGAGCCCCGTCGCCGATCTTGAGGTGATTGTTGATGCCAACCTTCGCTCCGAGCGCCACGTTGTCGCCGATGGTCAGGCTGCCGGCGAGGCCGATCTGTGCCGCCAGCAGGCAGTGCCGGCCGATCGTCACATTGTGGCCGATCTGGACCTGGTTGTCGATTTTGGTCCCCTCGCCGATCACGGTATCCCGCAAGGATCCGCGGTCGATCGTGGTGTTGGCGCCGACCTCGACGTCGTTCTGGATCAGCACGCGTCCAGTCTGCGGCACCTTCAGATGGCCCTCGGGGCCGAAGAAGATGAAGCCGTAGCCGTCCTGGCCAATCGAGCAGCCGGGGTGGATCAGCACGTTGTTGCCGATCAGGGCGCACTGGATCGCCGTGCGGGCGCCGACGTTGCAGTCCCGGCCGATCTTGACGCCGGGACCGATCACCGCTCCGACTCCGATGATGGTGCCAGAGCCGATCTCGACCCGCGGACCGATCACGACCAGCGGATCGACGATGACGCCGTCCTCCAGGCGCGCGGTGGGATCGATGATCGCCGACGGCGCGATGCCCTCGGTGTCGAACCAGGATTGCGGCCGCAGGGCATCGGCGTGCCATTCACGGGCGAGCTCGACGAACACCTGGAACGGCTTCGCCGCCCGCAGCACGGCGGTGCCCTTCGGCACTTGTGCCTCGAAGCGCGGGCTGACCAGACACGCCCCGGCCTTGGTCGCGGCAAGCTGGTCGGCGTATTTCAGATTGTCGAAAAAGGCGAGATGCATCGGACCGGCCTCGTCGAGCGAGGCCAGCCCCCTGATCTGAAGCGCACCCCTTTCGGGGTCGACCAGTTGCGCCTTCGTCAGCGCGGCTATTTCAGCCAGCGATGACGAAGGAGGACTTCTTGAAGAAGATCGGCTGCGCCATTCCATCCGTCGCAGTCCGGTCGGCAATCGGTCCTAGAACGTGGTGCCGCCGCCGAACCGGAACTCCTGCGTGCGGTCGTACTTGCCCTTGGTGAGCGGCACGGCGTAGTCGAAGCGCAGCGGGCCGAATGGCGACTGCCAGATCAGGCCGACACCGACCGACGTGCGGACCACCTTGCTGTCGTCGTAGCTCAGGCCAAGGCACGTACCCGGAGACGGCGGATTGTTCGTCGGCCTGACACAGCCAGGCACGTTGACTTCGCCGGTCGCCGCCCACGAGGTCGGGCCCTGGTAGTCGTAGAGGCCGCCGGCATCGGCATAGACCGCGCCCTTCAGACCGACTTCCTTGGGCAGGAACCAGAACGGCATCTGCAGTTCGAACGAAGCGCCCCAGTACTTGGTGCCGCCGAGCGCGTCCTGGGTACCGAAGGGATTGATGTCGCGCGGACCGATACCGTTCGGCGCGAAGCCGCGGACGAGGTTCGGGCCCATCTGGAAGTGATCGAGCATGCGCAGGTCCTGGTTGCCGAGCTTGCTGAGGAGACCGCCCTGGAGATGGATCACGCTGACGATGTCGGAGACCAGCGGGGTGTAGTACTTCGCGTCGATCGCGGTCTTGATGTAGGTGACGTCACCGCCGACACCCGCGAAATCCTGCTTGAAGTCGACCAGCAACCCGTCCGTGGGATTCTTCGTGTTGTCGAGCGTGTTGTAGTTCAGCGTGTAGCCGAGCGCCGACGTGAGGGTCTTGCCGCCCGCCAGCTCCTTGCGGACCGGCAGCGAGGCTTCACCGTCAAAGAAGCAGCCGAGACCATTGGTCGACACCAGGCTGATCCCGTTCAGGTTCGCATAGGCCGGGCTCGGATTGAACGCGGGATTGGGCGTTCCATCCGGCAGGAACGGCACGTTGTTACAGTTGTTCAGCGTCGACGGCAGCGTGATTTCCTGCTGGTAGATCGAATAGCGCAGCTGGAGCGCCAGATCTTCACGCAGGGAGAAGCCGAGGCGCGGCGAGAAGCCGAGCGTCTTGGTGCCGTAAGAGATGTAGCTGTTGGCCAGCTGCTGGCGCTGATAGAGGTCGAGGCCGAGCGCGACGCGGTAGTCGAGCAGATACGGCTCGACGAACGACAGCGAGTAGCCGCGGGCGTACTGGCCGTAGGTCACCGACGCCTTGGCGAACAGGCCGCGGCCGAGCAGATTGCGCTCGGAGACCGACACTTCGGCCAGCGCGCCGTCGGTGGTCGAGTAGCCGCCCGAGATCGAGAAGTCGCCGGTCGATTTCTCTTCCATGTCGACGATCAGGATGACGCGGTCGCTCGACGAGCCCGGCTCGGTCGTGATCTTCACGCTCTTGAAGTAGTCGAGGTTCTTCAGCCGCCGCTCGGCACGGTCGACCAGCGCGCGGTTGTAGGCGTCGCCTTCCGAGATATCGAACTCGCGGCGGATCACGTAGTCGCGCGTGCGGGTGTTGCCGCGCAGGTTGATGCGCTCGATATAGGTGCGCGGGCCCTCGTCGATGTTGAAGACGACGGACACCGTGTGCGCCTCGAAGTTGCGGTCGCCGCCGGGCCGGACCACGGCGAAGGCATAGCCGCGGCGCGAGGCCTCGATCTGCATCTCCTCGACCGACTTCTCGACCGATTCGACGTTGTAGAGCGAGCCGACATTGACGCGCGAATAGGCGCGCATCGCGTTCGGGTCGAGCGTTGCGATCGACGACGTATAGTTGACGGACGCGACGCGGTACTGCGCGCCTTCCTCGATCTTGAAGGTGACGTTGAAGCCCTTCTTCTCGGGATCGTATTCGGTGAGCGCGGCCACGACCTGGACGTCGGCGAAGCCGTTCTTGAGGTAGAAGCGGCGGATCAGGTCGCGGTCGGCCTCGACGCGGTCGGGATCATAGATGTCGTTGCTGCCGAGAAAGCTCAGCAGGTTCGATTCGCGCGTCTTGATGACGTCCCGCAGACGGGACGCCGAATAGGCGTTGTTGCCGACGAACTCGATCGACTTGACGCCGGTCTTGGCGCCCTCCTCGATCGTGAAGATCAGGTCGACGCGGTTGTTCGGCTGCTCGATGACCTCGGGCGTGACGCGCACGTCGTAGCGGCCGGAGCGGCGATAGATTTCGGCGATTCGCAGCGTGTCGGACTGCACCATGGCGCGGGAGAAGGTGCCGCGCGCCTTGGACTGGACTTCAGCGGAGAGCTGCTCGTCCTTGATCTTCTTGTTGCCCTCGAAGGCAACGCGGCCGATCACCGGATTTTCCACCACGACTACGACGAGGCGCCCGCCCCGCTGATCGATATGGACGTCCTGGAACAGGCCGGTCTCGATCAGCGCCTTGAGGCCGTCGTCGATCTGGGCCTGGCCCAGCCGACCGCCCGGTCCAGGATGGAAGTAGGAGCGGATGGTTTCAAGCTCGACACGGCGGTTCCCCTCCACCGTGATCGAATCCACGGTCTGCGCCGACGCGGGCACAGACACAGCTACGGTCGCCAAGGTGGCAACCACCGGCGCGGCGAACATGACCAAGGCGGCGAACAGCCCCCCCCTCACTCGCATTCCAAACATCATGCGCAACGCGCCCTTATCTTAACGATGCCAGATCGTTCCCCAACGACCCGACAGATTCCCAACCTGCCGCTCAGCTTGTAACCAAATTTGCCAAGGGGGCAAACTTACTAGAGCTGAACATTTCCATTTTCGTTCCAAGACGTTGCCCATTGGCAACGCCACAAAAAAGCCTCTATCAGGAAGCGGCCATCCGCAGGATGTCGTTGTAGGTCGCAAACACCATCAACATCAGGACCAAGCCGAGTCCGATTCGGAACCCCATCTCCTGGGTTCGCTCGGACAGCGGGCGTCCCCGCAGTGCCTCCGCGCTGTAGAAAAGCAGGTGTCCGCCATCCAAAAGCGGGATCGGGAACAGGTTCAGCAGGCCGATCGAGACCGACAGCACCGCGCAGAGATTGATGACGAACTGGAACCCGGCGCTGGCCGCCTGCCCCGACATCTTCGCGATTCCCAGCACGCCGCTGACCTCGTTCGGATTGCCCTGTCCGACGAACAGCGAGCCCAGGAACTTGAAGGTGCTGGTGATGATGAACCAGACCTGCTCGACCCCGATCTTCAGGGCCTCCAGCACGCCGACCGAGGCGCTGGTCGCTTCGCCGACCTGAGCCTTGTGCTCGATTCCGAGCACGCCGATTCGGTGGGCATTGCCGAAGGGGTCCTTGACCTCCCTGAGCGCCGGCGTCGCCTTGAGCGCGACGATCGCGCCATCGCGCTTCACCTTGAACCCAAGCTCTGAACCAGCATTCGAAGCTACAATCCGCTGCATGTCGGCGAAGCTCTGGATCGCGCTGCCGTCGATATCCACGACGACATCGCCGACCTTGAAGCCGGCGTTCGCGGCGACGCTTTCGGCCACTAGGCCGTCGACGCGCGCGATCGTGCTCGGCTTGCCGTAATAGAGGGCCATGCCGGCGAAGATCAGCGCGCCCAGGATGAAATTCGCGATCGGTCCGGCCGCGACGATGGCCGTGCGCTTTCCGACCGATTTGTGATGGAAGCTGCCGGCGCGCTCCTCGGCCGTCATCGCCGCGAGCGTCTGTGACGAGGGTGTCGAGGCCTCGCTCTCGTCGCCGAAGAACTTGACGTAGCCCCCGAGCGGGATTGCCGAGATCTTCCAGCGGGTGCCATGGCGGTCGTTGAAACCGACCAGCTCAGGTCCGAAACCAAGCGAGAAGGTCAGCACGCGAACACCCGCCCAGCGCGCGACCAGGAAATGGCCAAGCTCGTGGAAGAACACGACGATGGTCAGGACGAACAGGAAGGGAATGATGGTACCGAGAAGCCCATGACTCAACGCATTGATACTATGAATGAAATACTCGGGCATTCGATTTCCCTCGACAAGAGCCAAAGGCTCCGCCCCCAACCCTCTAGGATGCCTTTAAGGCAATTTGAGGCAATAGGGCGGCAGCCCTATTTCGCGCAACATGGTCAACGGAAATTGCATCGTCGGCGGACGTCAGGGGTGCCTGGTTCCCACCCTTGATCCAATCGTCAAGGGTCGCCTCGACCAGCCGGGCAATCGCGCCGAACCGGATCTTGCCGGCGATGAAGGCGGCGACCGCGACCTCGTTGGCGGCGTTGTAGACGGTCGTCGCCCCCTTCCCGGTCCGGAGCGAATCGTAGGCCAGCCGCAGCCCGGGGAAGCGCTCGAAGTCCGGCGCTTCGAAGGTCAGCTGGCCGATCTTGGCGAGGTCCAGCTTGGCCGCCGGCCCCTTGATGCGATCGGGCCAGCCGAGGCAATGCGCGATCGGCGTCCGCATGTCGGGCGCGCCGAGCTGGGCCACGACGGAGCAGTCGGAGAACTCGACCATGCCGTGAATGATCGACTGCGGATGAACGAGGACGTCGATCTCGTCGGGCGCGAGCGCGAACAGATAGGATGCCTCGATCACTTCGAGCCCCTTGTTCATCATCGAGGCGGAATCGATCGTGATCTTCTGGCCCATGCTCCAGTTCGGATGCTTCAGCGCCTGCTCGAGCGTGGCCTGCTCGATGTCGACGGGCTTCCAGGTCCGGAACGGACCTCCTGAGGCCGTGATGATGACGCGGACCAGCTCGTCGCGATTGCCTGAGCTCAGCGCCTGGAACAGCGCATTGTGCTCGGAATCGGCCGGCAGGATGCAGGCGCCCGCCTTTGCCGCGCGCTGCATGAAGAAATCGCCGGCGCAGACCAGACATTCCTTGTTGGCGAGCGCGACATGGGCACCGCGATCGACCGCGGCAAGCGCGGGCTTCAGCCCGGCCGCCCCGCTGACCGCAGCCATCACCCAATCGGCAGGCCGCGCGGCCGCCTCGATGATCGCGCTCTCCCCGGCCCCGCATTCGATCCGGGTTCCGGTCAGCGCGTCCTTCAACTCCGAAAGCTTCGCCGGATCGGCAATTGCGGCGAACCGCGCGCTGAATTCCTTCGCCAGCTTGGCGAGGCCCGCGACATTGCCGTTCGCCGTCAACGCCTCGACACGATAGCGCTCGGGCGAGGCGCGCAGCAGGTCCATCGTGCTGTCGCCGATCGAGCCGGTGGCGCCGAGGACGGTTACGGTCCGCGCGGCGGATGCCGCCGCGGCCTTGTTGTTACGCAACGGAACTGCGCTCATCTCATCACCAAACCATAAGACCGCGCCCGACGCCATCGGCGCCACCACGGAGAAAGCCGAAAATCGCCGCCACAATGACGGCGGCGACGAAACCGTCCAGGCGGTCCATAAGCCCGCCATGGCCGGGAATTAAGTGACTGGAATCCTTGACTCCGAAGCGCCGTTTCACTGCGGATTCGAAGAGATCGCCGAGTTGCGATACCACCGACAGGACGGCGCTGACGAGCATCAAGAGCGGACCGGTCGAGCCGATCTCAGAGGCGGCAAAGCCGGCAGCGACCAGCAAACTCGCCACGAAGCCGCCAACCGCACCCGCCCACGTCTTCTTCGGGCTGACCCGCATCCAGAGCTTCGGCCCCCCGATGCTGCGGCCCGCGAAGTAGCCGCCGATATCGGTGACCCACACGATCAGCAACACGAACATCAGCGCGGCAAAACCCTTCGCCGTGTCGAGGCGCAGCAGGACCGATGCGATCTCGGCCGCTGCCGCATAGAGCAATCCCGCAATGGCCCAGTTGCGCCGCGCGCCGGACGTCAGTGCCACAACAACCGCACCGACGGCGAGCACGATCAGGGCCGCATCGATACGGCCGGCCATCAGGCACAATCCGGCGAGCAGCAACGCGACCACGCCGGGCACCACGATACGGAGCTCGCGTCCGAGTCCGGTGACAACAAGCCATTCCGCGAACAATCCGGCCGCCGCCAATGTCACGAGAAGCGACCAGGCGACGCCGCCCATATAGGCCAGCGCGATCGCAACCGGCGCCAGCACCAGCGCAGCCGCCACGCGCATCACGAGATTGCGCGAACCCTGCTCGCTTGCGGCCGCCGGCGCGGCTTCGTCGTCGGTCACGATCCGGTTTTCGCAGCGAGCCCGCCGAACCGGCGCTCGCGCTTGCCGTATTCGGCAATCGCGCTTTCCAGCGCCGCCTTGTCGAAGTCGGGCCAGTGGATCGGAACGAACACGAGCTCGCTATAGGCGGCCTGCCACATCAGGAAGTTGGACAGGCGCTGCTCCCCGCTGGTGCGGATGATGAGATCGGGATCGGGAATGTCGGGCGCGTCGAGATATTGCCCGATCGTGTCGGCATCGATGGAGTTGGCGTCGCGCTTGCCTTCGGCGACCTCGCGCGCAAGGCGCCGCGCCGCGGCGGCGATCTCCGCCCGCGAGCCATAGTTGAAGGCGACCACAAGGCTGAGCTTGACGTTGTTCTTCGTCAGCTCCTCGGCCTCGTTGAGGAGCCCGCAGATGTCGCTATCGAGCCCCTCGCGCTCGCCGATGATGCGAACCTTGACGCCGTCGCGATGCAGGCTCGCCAGATCGTTGCGGATGAAGCGCCGCAGCAGGCCGAACAGGTCGCCGATCTCGCTCGCCGGGCGAGACCAGTTCTCCGAACTGAAAGAAAAAATGGTGAGATAGACGATGCCGAGTTCATGGGCCGCACGCACCACGCGGCGCAGCGCTTCGACGCCGCGGCGATGGCCCTCGACGCGCGGCAGGCCGCGCGAAGCTGCCCAGCGCCCGTTGCCGTCCATGATGATGGCCACATGCAACGGATTGCCGGAGCGATCCGGTCCGTCAGTTGCTGGGGCGGCGGCGTTCGACATCGGCTCGTTCCCGTAGCGCCTTCAGACCGTCAGGATTTCTTTTTCCTTGGCGGCCAGCAACTGGTCGATCTCGGCGATGGTACCGTCGGTCGCCTTCTGCACCTCGTCGGCGTGACGCTTCTGGTCGTCCTCCGACATCTCGTGATTCTTCTCGAGCTTCTTGAGCACGTCGAGACCGTCGCGGCGGACATGGCGCGCGGCGACCTTGGCGGCTTCGGCGTATTTGTGCGCGACCTTCACCAGCTCCTTGCGCCGCTCCTCGTTGAGCTCGGGGATGCGCAGGCGCAGCACCTGGCCCTCGGTCGCGGGCGACAGGCCGAGATTGGAATCAACGATCGCCTTCTCCACCGCCTTGACCATCGACTTGTCCCAGACCTGCACCGAGATCAGCCGCGGCTCCGGCACGCTGACGGTGGCAAGCTGGTTCAGCGGCATGTGACTGCCATAGGCCTCGACCTGAACCGGATCGAGCATCGAGGCGGAGGCGCGGCCGGTGCGAAGGCCGCCGAGTTCGTGCTTGAGGGACTGGACGGCGCCCTGCATGCGGCGCTTCACTTCGTTGAGGTCGAAACCAGCTGCGGCCATGACGTTTCTCCCTTTCACTAGAAACCGGCTGTCGACGCCCGGAGGCGCGGCAATCAGCCGGCGACGATGGTTCCGTGGCCGACGCCACGCAGAATCGCGCCGATCGACCCCGGCTCCGCGATCGAGAATACGATGATAGGCAGCGATGTCTCGCGGGCAAGCGCGAAGGCGGTCGCATCCATCACCTTGTAGCCGCCCTCGATCGCCTGTGAGTGCGTCAGACGGTCGAACCGCGTGGCGGTCGGATCCGTCTTCGGGTCGGCCGAGTAGACGCCGTCGACATTGGTCGCCTTCAGGACCGCCTGCGCCCCGATCTCGGCGGCACGCAGCACGGCGGTGGTGTCGGTCGTGAAGAACGGGTTGCCGGTTCCACCGCCGAGCAGGACGATGCGTCCCTCGGCGAGATATTTGTGCGTTGCACTACGGGTAAACAGCTCGGAAATCTCTGGCATGACGAAGGCCGACAGCGTCCGCGCCGGCGTGCCCTTGCGCTCGATCGCCGCTTCCAGCGCGAGGCAATTCATCATGGTGGCAAGCATGCCCATGGTGTCGCCGGTTGTGCGCGACACCCCGCGGGAGGAGACCTCCACGCCGCGGACCATGTTGCCGCCGCCGATCACGACCGCGACCTCGGTGCCGAGATGGCGGGCCGCGATCAGATCGTCGGCGATGCGATCGACCGTCGGTTGATCGATACCGAACCCGTGGGAGCCCGCGAGATATTCGCCGGACAGCTTGATCACGACGCGACGGTAGACCGGATCAGTCATGAGGCGATCGCTTTCTTATTCCGCGCAGGCAGGCTCCCGGCGCAGAGCGCCGGACGCCTTGGTGTCAGCGGTTACTTCTTGCCGCTGGCCGCGGCGACCTCGGCCGCGAAGTCGCTTTCCTGCTTCTCGATTCCCTCGCCGAGAGCATAGCGCACAAAGCCCGCGATCTTCACAGCGCCGCCGACCTTGCCCTCGGCCTCCTTCACCGCCTGCGCCACCGACTTGCCGGTGTCGTGGATGAAGGCCTGCTCGAGCAGGCAGACTTCCTTGTAGTAGGTCTTGAGGCCGGACTCGACGATCTTCTCGATCACGTTCTCGGGCTTGCCCTGCTGGCGATATTTGTCGGCGAGCACGTCCTTCTCGCGCTTGACCACCGCCGGATCGAGGCCGGAAGGATCGAGCGCCAGCGGGTTGGCGGCGGCGACATGCATCGCGATCTGGCGGCCGAGCGCCGCAAGCTCGTCGGCCTTGCCCGGCGATTCCAGCGCCACGATCACGCCCATCTTGCCGGCGCCGTCGATGACGGCCCCGTGGACATAGTGCGACACCACACCCTGGCTCACTTCGAGCTGGGCGGCGCGGCGCAGCGTCATGTTCTCGCCGATGGTGGCGATTGCGTCATTGATGGCGGTTTCGATCGTGACGTCGCCGACCTTGGCGGCCTTGATCTTCTCGACGTCGGCGCCAGCATCGAACGCAACCTGGGCGATCATCTTGACGAGGCCCTGGAACTGGCCGTTGCGCGCGACGAAGTCGGTCTCGGAATTCACCTCGACCACGACGCCCTTGGTGCCCTTGGTGAGCGCGCCGATCAGGCCCTCGGCCGCGACCCGGCCCGACTTCTTGGCAGCCTTGGACAGACCCTTCTTGCGAAGCCAGTCCTGCGCCGCTTCCATGTTGCCGTCGTTCTCGGTCAGCGCGGCCTTGCAGTCCATCATGCCTGCGCCAGTCAACTCGCGGAGCTCCTTGACCATCGCTGCTGTGATCGTTGCCATCGTTCAATGCCCTTCTTGCCTGTACAGAAACCGCGGCGCCCGATGGCGCCGCCGTCTGCGACAGGGAAATCGTTGTTCGTGGAATAGAAGCGGCGGCCGGGCGAGACCCGGCCACGCCGCGTAACTTTTATTCCGCTTCTGCGGTCAGCGCCTTGGCCTTGGCCACCCAGGCGTCCGCGCGGCTCGGCAGACCGACCTCTTCGCCGATCGTGTGCGCGGTGTCGTGGTCGAGCTCGGCGAGCTGCCAATAGTGGAAGATGCCGAGGTCGTTGAACTTCTTCTCGATCGCGCCCGACACGCCCGGGAGCTTCTTGAGGTCGTCGGCGGTGCCGCGGGGACCCGCAAGGCCCTGGAAACCGGACGGCGCAGCCGCCGGAAGGTCTTCCTGCACGGGCGTCGCCGACGCACCGATGTCGATACCCGAATCGCCCTGGGCGCGCGAGATGCCGTCGATCGCCGCACGCGCGATGAGATCGCAGTACAGGGAAATGGCGCGGCCGGCGTCGTCATTGCCCGGCACCACATAGGTGATGCCCTTGGGGTCCGAATTGGTGTCGACGATTGCGGCGACCGGGATGTTGAGCCGCTGGGCTTCCTGGATCGCGATGTCTTCCTTGTTGGTGTCGATCACGAAGATCAGGTCGGGCAGACCGCCCATGTCCTTGATGCCGCCGAGCGAGCGGTCGAGCTTGTCGCGCTCGCGCTGCAGCGTCAGGCGCTCCTTCTTCGTGTAGGAATTGGCTTCGCCGCCCGAGAGCACGTCATCGAGGTGACGCAGGCGCTTGATCGAGGCCGAGATCGTCTTCCAGTTGGTCAGCGTGCCGCCGAGCCAGCGCGAATTGACGAAATACTGCGCGCAGCGCTTGGCCGCGTCCGCGACGCCGTCCTGCGCCTGGCGCTTGGTGCCGACGAACAGGATGCGGCCGCCCTTGGCCACCGTGTCGCTGACGGCCTGAAGGGCCTGGTGCAGCATCGGCACGGTCTGCGCGAGATCGACGATGTGGATGTTGTTGCGGGTGCCGAAAATGAACGGAGCCATTTTCGGATTCCAGCGGTGAGACTGGTGACCAAAGTGCACGCCAGCTTCGAGCAGCTGACGCATGGTGAAATCGGGTAGCGCCATCGTTCTAATTCTCCGGTTGGTTCCTCCGGAAACGTGTGAGCAAAACGGAGCGTTCTCGCCCCGGCTGCCACCGGACGGCCTTGTGAGCCATGTTTCCGTGTGAGATGGCGCGCTATATAGCGCCATTTCGGCCAGAAGCAAGGAAATAAGGCCGGTTACACCGGCCGGCCGGGCCCAAATCGTGCCGAAACGGCCCTGTTTGGCGCCCGGAGTCCCCAGTTTACAGGGTCTGGACGTCCACCACGCCCGCGACCGCCTTGATCGCGCCGGCGATCTGCGGCGAGACTTTGAAGCGGCCGGGCAGCTTCATCTCGACCTCGGTCTCGAGGTCGAGCATCATCACCAGCGAGACCTCGCCGTCGGATGCACCTGCCGGCGGCGCGGCTGCCGGCGCGGGCTTGGCCGCCGGCGGCTTTGCAGCGCCCCCCGGCGCGGGCGCGGCGTCCGGCATGTTGAGGCGGCGGGCGATCGAATCCAGCGGCTTGGTGTCGCGCAGGAAGATGCGCAGGCCCTTCTGCGTCTTGGCCGCGGCGTCATCGAGCGGCTCGGCATGCAGCACGCGGGCGCGCACGTCCTCGCCCTGAAGCTCGGCGCCCAGCTGCAGCAGCACGGCCGCGCCCGGCTCCAGCACGTCGCGATATTGCGCGAGGCCTTCGGAGAACAGCACCGCCTCGAAATGGCCGGTCGGATCGGACAGGCCCATGATGCCCATCTTGTTGCCGGTCTTGGTGCGCCGCTCCATGCGCGAGACCACGGTCGCGGCGACCTTGCCGGCGGTGGCGCCGGTCTTCACCGCGCGCGAGAATTCGGCCCAGCTCTGCACCCGCAGCCGCTTCAGCACGGTGGCGTAGTCGTCGAGCGGATGTCCCGACAGGAAGAAGCCGATCGCGTCGTATTCGCGGCGCAGCCGTTCGGCCGGCAGCCACGGCTCGACCTGCGGCAGCATGATGGTCGGCGCATCGGCCGCGCTGCCGAACATGTCGTTCTGGCCGATGGTCGCGGCCTCGTGCGCGCGCTGGCAGGCGGCGAGGATCGAGTCGGCACCGGCAAAGACGCGCGCCCGGTTCGGCTCCAGCGTATCAAACGCGCCCGCCGCCGCAAGGCTTTCGATGATGCGCTTGTTGATCGCGCGCGGCGAGACCCGGGCAGCGAAATCGGCGAGCGAGGTGAACAGGCCGCCTCTGGTCCGCTCCGCGATGATCTGCTCGATCGCCTGGATGCCGACGCCCTTGAGCGCGGCGAGCGCATAGTAGATGGTCTTCTCGCCGACCTCGAAGGTCGCGCCTGACCGGTTGATGTTGGGCGGCTCGACCTTGATGCCGAGACGCTGCGCTTCGGAGCGGAATTCGGAAAGCTTGTCGGTGTTGTTGAGATCGAGCGTCATCGACGCGGCGATGAACTCCACCGGATAATGCGCCTTCATGTAGGCGGTGTGGTAGGACACCAGCGCGTAAGCCGCCGCGTGGCTCTTGTTGAAGCCGTAGTCGGCAAACTTTGCCAGGAGTTCGAAGATGGTCTCGGCCTGCCCCTTCGGCACGCCGTTCTTCACCGCGCCCGCGACGAAGATGTCGCGCTGCTTGTCCATCTCGGCGCGGATCTTCTTGCCCATGGCGCGGCGCAGGAGGTCGGCGTCGCCGAGCGAATAGCCGGACATCACCTGCGCGATCTGCATCACCTGTTCCTGGTAGATGATGACGCCGAAGGTCTCCTTGAGGATCGGCTCCAGCACGGGATGCAGATATTCCGGCTCCTCGTCGCCATGCTTGCGCGCGCAGTAGGTCGGGATGTTCGCCATCGGGCCCGGTCGATAGAGCGCGACCAGCGCGATGATGTCCTCGAAACGGTCCGGCCGCATGTCGATCAGCGCCCGCCGCATGCCCTGGCTTTCAACCTGGAACACGCCGACGACGTCGCCACGGGCCAGCATCTGGTAGCTCTCGGCATCGTCGATCGGCAGCGTGGCGAGATCGACATCGATGCCGCGCGGCTTGAGCAGCTTTACCGCGACGTCGAGGACCGTGAGCGTTTTCAAGCCGAGGAAGTCGAACTTCACGAGCCCCGCGGGCTCGACCCATTTCATGTTGAACTGGGTCACCGGCATGTCGGATTTGGGATCGCGGTAGAGCGGCACGAGCTCGCTCAACGGGCGATCGCCGATCACGATGCCGGCCGCATGGGTCGAGGCGTGGCGCGTCAGGCCTTCGAGGCGCTGCGCGATGTCGAAGGCGCGCGCCACCACCGGGTCTTCGTCGCGAAACGCCTGGAGCTTCGGCTCGCTCTCGATCGCGGCGGCCAGCGTCACCGGGGCAGCGGGATTCTGCGGCACCAGTTTCGTGAGCTTGTCGACCTGGCCATAGGGCATCTGCAGGACGCGGCCGACGTCGCGCAGCACGCCGCGCGCCTGCAGCGTACCGAAGGTGATGATCTGCGCGACCTGGTCGCGGCCGTAGCGCTGCTGCACGTACTGAATCACCTCGCCACGGCGGTCCTGGCAGAAGTCGATGTCGAAGTCCGGCATCGAGACGCGTTCGGGATTGAGGAAGCGCTCGAACAGCAGGCCGAACTTGATCGGATCGAGGTCGGTGATGGTCAGTGCCCACGCGACCAGCGAGCCGGCGCCGGAGCCGCGGCCCGGCCCGACCGGAATCCCTTGCGACTTCGCCCATTTGATGAAGTCGGAGACGATCAGGAAGTAGCCCGCATATTTCATGCGCATGATGACGTCGAGCTCGAAGGCGAGCCGCTTGGCGTAGGTCTCCTCCGTCGTGCCCTGCGACAGGCCGTGCACGCGCAGGCGGTTGGCGAGCCCCTCCTCCGCCTGGCGCTTCAACTCGGCGGCCTCCACCGCAGCCGCATCCGAGCTCGACGCGGCGCCGACGGTGAAGAACGGCAGGATCGGCTTGCGCGTCATCGGCCGGAACGAGCAGCGCTCGGCGATCTCCACCGTCGAGGCCAGCGCCTCCGGGATGTCGGCGAACAGCACCGCCATCTCGGCGCGCGTCTTGAAGCGATGATCCGGCGTGAGCTGCTCGCGCTCGGTCTCGGCGATCAGCCGCCCGCCCGCGATGCAGAGGAGCGCGTCATGCGCCTCGTAATCGTCGGTCGCGGCGAAATACGGCTCGTTGGTCGCAACCAGCGGCAGTCCCTTGGCGTAGGCAATGTCGATCAAGCCGCTTTCGACGCGCCGCTCCTTCTCGGTGTTGTGGCGCTGCAATTCGACGTAGAGGCGGTCGCCGAAGAGGCCGGCCAGACGCTCGCAGCGGGTGGTCGCGAGCGCCGCCTGCTCGGCCCGCAGCGCCAGCGCGATCGGCCCGTCGGGGCCGCCGGTCAGCGCGATCAGGTCCTCGGCGTCGTCGGTGAGCCAATCGAACTTGATGTGCGGGGTCTGGTTGACCGGCGTCTCCAGGAACGCGCGCGAGTTCAGCCGCATCAGGCTGCGATAGCCGCGCTCCTGCGCTCCCAGCAGCACGATTCGCGCCGGGCCCGTCGTCGCAAGGATGCTGCGCGCATTCGGATCCTGGTCGCCGAAATCGATGGCCAGCTCGCAGCCGACGATCGGCTGGATGCCGGAACTCGCCATCTTGTCGGAGAACTCCAGCGCACCGAACAGATTGTCGGTGTCGGTCAGCGCCAACGCGGGCTGGTGGTCCTTCTTCGCAAGCTCGGCGAGCTTGGCGATCTTGATCGAGCCCTTGAGCAGCGAATAGGCCGAGTGAACGTGAAGGTGAACGAATCCGGCGCTCGGCATGGCTGCTTAGGGAATCTCTTGAGTCAGGGATGGAGCGAGCGCCAGGGCCGGAACTCGAAAGCGTCAGACCCAACTCGCAATCCCATGGTGGGGCCTGAACCCTGCCAAGTCCACGCCGAACGCGGCGTGGCGGCAAGTCCTCCTGCTTTTCCCCAAGGGCAAACCACGCCGCTGGTGATGCCCCTGTCCCGCGGGCGAATTTTCAGAATTGGGTGATCAGCTGGGCCCACACCGCGATCATCCCGACGAACAGCGTGATCGATGCCAGCGCTGCAGCTTCTTGCACGAAAATCTTCAACATGGCCGCTCTCCCTGAACCGGAACGTATGCAGAACATTGTTCCTTTTTTGTTCTAGGAGTCAAGCAACGCCAGCAACCCCGTTCGAGAAGTGACCCTGTGGTTAATTCCCGGCCGGCCGACGTCTCGGCGCCATCAATGATCCGATGGCGAGCGTGTCTTGAGGCTCCGGGAAGCTAGTTACCGCAGCAATTCCCCGCCTGCCTTGGCGGGCACGGGACCGTTCCGTATGAGCAAAACACGCAGCAATCTCCTGCTTTCGGTTTCAGGCGAGTGCCGCAGCCCTTGCAATCATAGAAGAACTGGCAGGCGTCGGTCGGCATCGTCTCGACGGAGACATGGCCGCAGGATGGGCACGTCAGTTGGGAGATCAGCTGCAGGTCCGTCATGCCGCGATTATGCGGCGTTGACCGATCGGTTGGAAAGCCCCGCCCAATCAAATCCGACCCGAAGCCCGGAGCGGACGGGCAAAGCCGGTCCCCTGCTCCTGGCCAACGGGCGGCGGCCCCAGGTCAACAAAAAACCCCGGGCCGAAGCCCGGGGTTTTCGATGCCGCTTGGATCAAGCGAGCGATCAGTACTTCGCGATGACCGGGCCACCGAACTTGTAGTTCAGACGGCCGAGGACCATGTCGGTGTCGCCACCGGTGTGGAAGCCGGTCACGGCAACACCCGCCGGGGTCACGAAGGTCGCGCCATGGGTGTCTTCGAAGATGTGGTTGTACTCGACGCCGAGCGACCAGCCCTGCGAGAAGGCGAACTCGAGGCCAACGCCCACCGTCGGGCTCCAACGGGTGTCGAAGCCGGTCTCGGACGCCAGATTGCCGGCCGCGTTGAGGAACTGGAAGTTGCGATCGGTGACCGCAGCACCGCCCTTGGCGTACAGCAGGACGTTGTTCCAGGCGTAGCCGATCTGACCGGTGAACAGGCCGAACGCATCGGTCTTCGAGCGAACGATGCCGCCCGGGACGACCAGGTTGCCGGTGCTGCCGGAGAAGTCAGCCCAGTTGCCCTGAGCTTCCAGACCGAACACCCAGCCGCCGGCCTGCCAGCGGTAGCCGATCTGGCCACCGACCGTGCCGCCGTTGGCGTCGAAGCTTCCGACGCCACCGAAGCCGTCGACCGAACGGTTGTCGTGGCTCTGGCCCCAACCACCGTTGATACCAATGTAGAAGCCAGTCCAATCATAAACTGCGGCAACCATGGGCGGCGGAGCCTTGGTGTAAGGGCGAGCCGCGAGGTCAGCCGCGGAGGCAGCAGTCGCGCTGAGCGCGAGCATGCTGGCGGTGACAAGCAAAATCTTTTTCATTTTCCCGTTCCAACTTTTTCTACAGGCCCCCAAGGCCGCGAGACACCGTCATAGCAGCCCCCGGCGGAATTGCTGTAACTTCGCGGCAACAGGCAGGGCCAAACGACTTCGCTCAAATTTGAAGTTAATACTGTATTACGGGCACTTCCCGGAGTTTTTGCCACATAGTTGCCGCACAATCTTCACAATTCGGATCTGCATGCGCAGCTGCGCGCAAGATCGTGTTGACCGGAACCGGCTTGTCCGATCTGGATCGTCGCCAAGGTCGAAATCTTCGCAGCAAAAGGAATGCACATGCGGACGATGATTCTTGCTGCTGCGGCGTCTGTGGTTGCATTCGCAGCGCTGGGGACTGCGCCCGCACATGCCGTCGGCGTGCGTTACCCGTTCTGCATTCAGGGCGACCGCTATCCCGGCCTGAGCAACTGCTCCTATCCATCGTATGAGGCGTGCCTGGCCACCGCTTCGGGCATCGGGCAGAACTGCATCGCCAACCCCTATTATGCCGGCGACAACGACTCGCGCTCGTATCTTAACGTCCCCCCGCGAAACCGCCGTGAGGGCAATTTCTTCGACCTGTTCATCCACTGACGCCCGATCCAGCAAACACCGGCGCGGGAATGTGAATTGATCCGGCGCTGCGCGCAGGTGCCTATTCGCGTGCGCTCGGCATCAGCATTGCCGGCGCCGACGAGGAGATTTCTGATGCGCAGTCTGATTCTGGCACTCTTGCCGACACTCCTGGCCTTGGCAGCCGCGCCGGCCAGCGCCCAGAAATACGAATTCGACCTCGCCGGTCTGCAAAACCAACTACCGATGGGGCGGTGAGGATACCGACTGCGGCTACACGTCGATCGCGCAGTGCCAGGCCTCGGCGTCCGGCCTCGCGGCGATCTGCATCAACAACCCCTATTATGCCGGGCCGCCGATCGACGGTCGGCCGAGAGCATCCGGCAGACGGCCTCGCCCCGCTTATTGAAAGCCAGAAGCATTTCGTTCCGATCGAAGCGACACGGAAAAAGGCTCTGGATTCTCTTACCTTAGGGCGACTTCTTCACGCGCACCGCTAGCCAGTTCGCGCGACGGCGCACTATTCCAGCTCGACAACCTGTCCGTTCGACAGCGACACCCGGCGATCCATTCGCGCGGCAAGATCGAGATTGTGAGTCGCGATCAGCATCGCGACCCGGGTCGCCTTCACGAGTTGCATCAGCGCGTTGAAGACGTGATCGGCCGTGCCGGGATCGAGATTGCCAGTCGGCTCGTCCGCGAACAGCACCCGGGGCGCGTTGGCAACCGCGCGCGCGATCGCGACACGCTGCTGCTCGCCACCCGAGAGCTCGGCCGGACGATGGGTGATGCGATCGCCGAGCCCGAGATAGGAGAGAATCTCGGTCGACCGTTTCACGGTTTCGGAGCGTTTGAGGCCGCGGATCATCTGCGGCAGCATGACGTTCTCGAGCGCCGAGAACTCCGGCAGCAACCGGTGCGACTGGTAGACGAAGCCGATGTCGGTGCGGCGAAGCTGCGTGCGCTCGATGTCGGGCAGCTGCGAGGTCGGCGCGCCCGAGACATAGACCTCGCCGTCATCAGGGGTCTCCAGCAGGCCCGCGATGTGCAGCAATGTCGACTTGCCGGACCCCGACGGCGCCACCAGCGCCACCGATTGACCGGGCCATAGCGCGAGCTTGGCGCCGTTCAGGACCGTCAGCGTCGCTTCGCCCTGCCGGTATTCCCGCTTGATGTCATGAAGATAGACGACCGGTGTGTCTTCCGCCCCCTCCGCCATGTGCGCTCCTTACTCGTACCGCAGCGCTTCGACGGGATCGAGGCGCGCGGCGCGCCACGACGGATAGAGCGTCGCCAGGAACGACAGCGTCAGCGCCATGATCACGACGGCGAGCGTCTCGCCAAAATCGATTTCAGCAGGCAGCTTCGACAGGAAATATAGCGTGGGATCGAACAATTCCGTGTTGGTCAGCCACGACAGGAATTGCCTGATGGTTTCGATGTTGAAGCAGATCAGCAAGCCGACCAGCAGAAGCCGACCAGCGTGCCGACCACGCCGATCGAGGCGCCCGTGATCAGGAAGATGCGCATGATCGAGCCCTGCGAGGCGCCCATCGTGCGCAGGATCGCGATGTCGCTGCCCTTGTCCTTCACCAGCATGATCAGGCCGGAGACGATGTTGAGCGCGGCGACAAGCACGATCATCGTCAGGATCAGGAACATCACATTGCGCTCGACCTGGAGCGCATTGAAGAAGGTCGAGTTGCGCTGCCGCCAGTCGACCAGGAACACCGGCCGACCCGCCGCCTCCGTCACCGCCTTGCGAAAGGCGTCGATCCTGTCGGGGTTGGTGGTGAACACCTCGATCGAGGTCACGTCGTTGCTGCGGTTGAAATAGGCCTGCGCCTCGGCCAGCGGCATGAACACGAAGCCGAGATCGTATTCGGACATGCCGATCTCGAACACCGCAACGATCTTGTATGGCTTGATCCGCGGCGTCGTGCCCATCGGCGTCACCGCGCCCTTCGGCGCCACCAGCGTCACGCTGTCGCCGGCATGTAGCGACAGCTGGTCGGCCAGGCGCCGGCCGATCGCGACGCCCTGCCCGTCGTCGAAGCCTTCGAGCGAGCCCTGCTTGATGTTCTTGGCGATCGAGGTGAGGTTGTTGAGATCGTCGGAGCGGATGCCGCGGATGAAAACGCCGGCGGCGTTGAACGGCGATGAACCGAGCCCCTGCCCGTCGACCACCGGCGCGGCGAGACGGATGCCCTGCACCTGGCTGATGCGCTCGGCGACGTCCTTCCAGTCGGTCAGCGGCGATTCCAGCGGTTGGACCAGGATATGGCCGTTGAGGCCGAGGATCTTGTCGAGCAGCTCTTTGCGGAAGCCGTTCATCACGGCCATCACGATGATCAGCGTCGCGACGCCCAGCATGATGCCGAGAAAGGAGAACCCGGCGATGACCGAGATAAATCCCTCCTTCCGCCTCGCACGCAGATAGCGCGCCGACAGCATCCACTCGAATGGCGCAAAAGGCGCGGTACGGACTGGCTCGTTCATGGTCTCATCCATTTGTCGATAATCCCATGATTCGGGCCAAATGTGGCCGGATTACCCCGTCGATCAGCGCGGCGTGAATAAACTTTAACCCGCGAGCTTCGCGACCACGTCGGCGGGGCTCATGTTGTCGCGTGAGCCGTCGCTGCGTCGTTTGATCTCGACCTTGCCGTCGGCGAGCCCCTTCGGCCCGATCATGATCTGCCAGGGAATGCCGATCAGGTCGGCGGCGGCGAACTTGGCGCCGGCGCGCTGATCGGTGTCGTCGTAGAGCACGTCGACGCCCTTGGCCGTGAGCTCCGCATAGAGCTTCTCGCAGGCCGCATCGACGGCCGCATCGCCCTGCTTGAGGTTGAGAATCGACACGCGGAACGGCGCGACGGCCTCCGGCCATTTGATCCCGGCATCGTCATGGCAGGCCTCGATGATGGCACCTAGCAGGCGCGAGACGCCGACGCCGTAGGAACCGCCATGGATCGGCACGTCGACGCCGTCGGGGCCCGCCACCAGCGCCTTCATCGGCTCGGAATATTTGGTGCCGAAATAGAAGATCTGCCCGACCTCGATGCCACGGGTGTTGACCCGCTTGTCCGCGGGCACTTCCCGTTCGAAGCGCGCAGCGTCGTGAACGTCCTCCGTCGCCGCATAGACCGAGGTCCATTGCTTGATGATCGGCGTCAAGTCGCCGTCATAATCGACATCCTCGCCCGGCACCGGCAGGTCCAGCACGTCGCGATTGATGAAGACGCCGGATTCGCCGGTTTCGGCGAGCACGATGAACTCGTGGCTGAGGTCGCCGCCGATCGGGCCGGTCTCGGCGCGCATCGGGATCGCCTTCAGCCCCATCCGCGCGAAGGTGCGCAAATAGGCCACGAACATCTTGTTGTAGGCGACGCGCGCCGCGGCCTCGTTGAGGTCGAACGAATAGGCATCCTTCATCAGGAACTCGCGGCCGCGCATCACGCCGAAGCGCGGACGCTGCTCGTCGCGGAATTTCCATTGGATGTGATAGAGATTGAGCGGCAGGTTCTTGTAGGACTTGACGTAGGCGCGGAAGATCTCGGTGATCATTTCCTCGTTGGTCGGCCCGTACAACAGCTCGCGCTTGTGGCGGTCGGCGATGCGCAGCATCTCCGGGCCATAGGCATCGTAGCGGCCGCTCTCGCGCCAGAGATCGGCGAGTTGCAAGGTCGGCATCAAGACCTCGATCGCGCCGGAGCGGTCCTGCTCCTCACGCACGATCTGTTCGATCTTCTTCAGCACACGGAAGCCGAGCGGCAGCCAGGCATAGATGCCGGCCGCCTCCTGCCGGATCATGCCCGCGCGCAGCATCAGCCGATGCGAGACGATCTCCGCCTCTTTCGGATTTTCCTTCAGGATGGGCAGAAAGAACCGCGACAACCGCATGGCGTTACTCGGGAATCAGGAAAGCGTGGGAAGAGCTGCAGTGAAACCGGATCGGCTGTGAAAACACAAGGCCGCCAAATAAGAAAAACCCTTCAAATCAGGCGATTTTCGGCCATTTGAACGAATTGCGCGCCGTCGAAGTGCCGAGCGCGCCGACCGCGGCTTTACCTGACCTCGAAATCGTCTTCCAGCGTCACTTTCTTGAAATCGGTCACCAGGGCGTCGATCTGCATGTGCCAGCGGCCCGGGACCGGCAGCGGCACCTTGCGCACGTGCCAGTAGCCATCGGCACCGCGCGCGGCGGCGCGTTCCATCGGTTCGATGCCGCGCTCGGGCAGGCTCAGCGTCAGCGTCGCCTCCTTGGCCGCGAACGGGCTGGCATCGCCGTTCATCAGCTGCAGCACGAAGTCATTCGGCCCGACCTTGCCCGGCGCGATCAGCACCTGGAACATCGCGGCATCGGTGTGGATATGGACCGCGAGCGGAACATCGGCCGACATCGCCAGCACGCGCGGCGGCGGCGTGAAACGCCACAATGCGACGAGGCCGAGAATGGCGATCATCAGCACGAATTCGAGCGCGATCGAGCGCTGCAGCGGCCGTGTCCGATGAAACTCGCGCGCGATGGCCGGCGTGAACACCAACCGGTTCAGCGCAGCGAGCCCGAGCAGCAGCACCACCAGCACCAGTTTCGCAACGAGGATGTTGCCGTACCCGGTGTCGATCAGCGCGTGAAAGCTTTCGAGCTGGACGACGGCGAGCGCCAAGCCCGACAAGGCGATCAAGGCGACGACCGGCACCGCGAGCGTCGAAGAATGCCGCAGCACCCGCAGCAGCGACTCCTTGCGCTGCCAGGCAAGCACCGCCAGCGGCGCCAGCGCGCCCATCCAGAACGCCACGCCAATGCCGTGGATGAACAGCGCGGTCCGCGTCAGCCATTGCGGCGAGGCCGTGGCAGCATGGCCGCTGACCGCGAATGACAGCCCGACGCAGATCATTGCGATCGCGGTGCGGGTAAGGGCTGCACCGAACGACGGGCTGCGCCAGGCGATCGCCGCGATCAGCATCGCGGCAATCGCGAGCAGCAGCGTGGCGAACAGGCTGGTGCCGGTGGCGCTGGCCCACGCCGCCCACGTCACGATGCCCGAGAGCGGCAGGTTCAAGAGGTCGACGCCCTGCAATCCAAGCGACGCGATCGCGCCGACAAGGCCGATCTTCAGCGACCACATGATCAGCCGTTCGCCGGCCGGGCCCTGCCCGATCCAGGCGGCAAAGAACACGCCGCCGACGCCGACAAACAAGCCCAGATAGAGCCCGAGCCGCGCCAGCCAGATCAGTGTATGGAGCACGCCGTCGGCCGATGGCGCCGCCGAGCCGGTGACGACGCCGATCGAAAACAGCAGCGAGCCGGCGACCGGATGGCCGTCCTGCGACACCACGCGATAGCTGACCACCTGCGTGCCCTGTGGCAGGCCCGCCGGCAGCGTCACCACCACCGACTGGTCGACGGCGCGGATCGCGACGTCGCGCGGCTTGCCCGCAGCGTCGAGCAGGCTGACCGCCGTCGGCGCCACCGCTTCGTTGAAGCGGAGCACCACCGTCCTGGGTGCTTCAGCCACCACACTGCCGTCGGCCGGCTCGGCCCCGATCAGGACGGCATGCGCATGGGCCGAGGTCGCAAGACACAGCACCACGAGCAGCGCTGCGAGGTTTGCGACCAGCCGCATCGGTTACGACTTCGGCAGCAGCTTGACGCCGGGCGCCGGTGTCTTGCTGCCATGGTCGTGCCCGCCGCCCTGCCCGTCGGCCGGGATATCGATCCAGCGGCTGACGCCCTGCTCGCACTCCTGCACGACCGGAAAGTACAACGTGGTGTTGGGCTTCAAGGTATCGGTGAGAAACGTCTGCATCACGAACTCGTCGTAGTTCTGGTCCGTGAGCTTGCCACCGCTCCAGGCGACTTCCTTGACGCCCTCGGAAAGCTTGGCGCCGTGATAATCGTATTGCGCGGCGTATTTGCCGGTGACCGTATCGAGAGTCCACCCCGCCTTCGGCATCGGCTTCACTCCGATCACGCCCTCCGGAATCTGCACCCGGATCTTGATCGTCGCCGAGCCCGCGCAGCCATGCGGCACGGCGAACACCGCCTTGTAATACGATCCGACCGCGGCCTGCTTTCCTTCGAGCGTGATATGCGCGATCGCCGGCTGCGCTGCGAGCAGCGCCACCATGGCAACGAGGAGCGTCTGTGATCGCATGGCTCGCTCACATCTTCTTCATGTCCATGTGACCGGAATGGTCGCCATGGCCGGAATGACCGCCGCCCGGCGCCTGCGCGCCGACGCCCTGGACGTCGAGAGAGACGGCGACCTTGCCCGCCTTCTCGAATTGCAGCGTCACGGGCACCTTGTCGCCCTGCTTGAACGGGCCCTTCAGCTCCTGGAGCATCAGGTGATAGCCGCCCGGCGCGAGCTTCACCGTCTTGCCGGGATCGATCGCGAGCCCCTTGTCAAGCGGGCGCATCTTCATCACGCCGTTGTCCATGGCCATCTCGTGGACTTCGATCTTGCCGGCAACATCGCCGGAGCCCGACACCAGCCGGTCGGGCGTCGTCCCCTTGTTCTCGATCGTCAGGTAGCCGCCGCCGATCTTGGCGCCGTTCGGCGTTGCGCGCGTCCAGGCCTGCGTGATCACGAGGTCGCCGGCCTTGACGTCCTCGGCGCGCGCGGACGTCGAGACGAGTGCAGCGGTCAGCGCTGCGAGGGCAAGGATGCGGGAGAGCGTCTTCATGGCGACGGAGTTCCTTTCAAGTTGAAACTGAGGTGTTATCGGGTTGCAGCCGCCTGGGCGCTGGACCATTTGTCCAGATCGGCAATCTCGGCCGAGCCTTCGATCGTCGTGATCGTTCCGTCACGGGCAATCAGCAAGGTTCGCGGGATATCGCCTTGCCAGGCCGGATCGATCTCAAATCTTAACCGCTCGGCAAAGCCGTCGTCGAAGATCCAGTTTTCGGCCGCGCCGAGACCGGCGCGATCCAGCATCGATCGCGTCGCCTCCGGAAGGTTGGGAACCAGATCCGCGCTGATCGTGACGACATCGATTCCGGGATGATCCTTCATGAACTGGCCAAGCTCCGGCAGCTCGACCTTGCATGGTCCGCAGGTCACTCCCCAGAAGTGCACCAGGGTCGGATGACCGGCATGCGCATGCAGCAGCTTTTGCCAGCTGCCCCGTTCGAATGGTTTTGGCGCGCCCTCTCCCGCCGCCAGTGCGGTCGGCAGCGTTGCGAGTAGGATCAGCGCAGCCAGCAGATGACGCTTCATGGTTCGCCCTCGATCGCTTGAAAATGGTAGCCGTCGGCCTTCGTCATCCACGACAGATAGGTCTGCCGGCTGTCCGAGACGAGCAGCGGATGGTCGGAACTGTCGGCGGTATCCGCGATCACCGTCGGCTTCGACCATGTCGCGCCATCGTCGTGCGACGTCATGAGGTCGATTGTCGTCTTCTGCCCGTCGAATTCCTTCCAGGCCATCACGAGCCCGTGCGGCCCCGCGACGATGTGCGGCCGTGAAGGGCTGCGGTTCGGCTGACCGACCGGAAGCGGATCGGAGAAGGTTTTGCCGCCGTCGCGCGAGCGCGCATAGAACAATCCCTTGCGCGCCTTGCCGTTGGTGTACCACGTCACATGGTAGGTTCCTTCGGGCGATATGGTCAGGCTCGGACCGTGATGCGGACAGGCCGCGATCTGCCAGTCGTCGCGGCTCACCCGACGTATCTCGCCGGGCGTAGCCAGGTCGGAGAACGTCACGATCGCATGGTCGCGCACGCCGCCCTCAAAGATGTTCCGGAACACGACCACCGGATGGCCCGCGCCATCGAACGCCAGCGCGAGGCGGCAGCACTCGCAGGTGTTGTCGGCGACGAGCCGCGCGTCGGAATAGGTTGCTCCGCCATCTCCGGATGACGCGAAAAACAATCCGGCACCGTTATATTTCTGGCCGCGCTGCTGCGCCGGCACGCGGTTGCGCTTGTCGAGCCACGCGGCAAACACCGCCCCCGTAGGATCGAAACCGATCGCCTCGAACCGTTGGCTCTCATTGCTTGTGGTGATCGGCTTCGGCGCATCGAAGCTGCGCCCGCCATCGGTCGATCGCGTGGTCAGCACCTGACCGTTGAAATTCTGATCGCGGAAGATCGAGAAGGCCACAGCGATGTTGCCCTTGGCATCGATCACGATCTTCGGCCGCGCATCCGGTCCCCAATCGAGGTTCAGCCGCTCCCGGGTGACCTGCACCGGCGTGGAAAAGCTCTTGCCCTGGTCTTTTGAGCTCGCGACGGAGATCCGACCTCCGGCCATCCACGCCAGCCACAATGTCCCATCCCGCCCAAAGGCGGGCGTGACCTTGGTCGCGCAGCGCAGGTCCGTCTCTTCGCAAGCCGCTTCGGAGGCGTGCTGATGGCTCATCTGTGCGACGGCAAGGTTCGGCAACGCCGCGAGCATGAGCGTTGCAAGCAGCGTCAGGGCGACCGGTTTGCGATAGGTCATCGATGCGCTCCTCATTTGAACGCAATCTTCATGCCCGCCACGAAGGCGCGCGGCGATCCGGCATAGATCGAGTTGGTCGTGTTTGCCAGTACGCTCGCGGGATTTTGAATGCCCGCCGAGGTCACCGAATTTGAGATATTGTTCGCCGACGCCACGTAGGTCCGGTCGAAGACGTTCCTCACCTCGATGTAGAGGTTCAGCGCCTTGAAATAATCGGAGACGAGATCGGTCTTGTAGTGCAGGTTGAGGTTGACCAGCTCGTAGCCCGGCGCCTTCAAGAGGTTGGCGTTGTCCATGTAGAAGCCGTCCTTCCACTGCACTTCGACGAACCCGCCAAGTCCCTGGAACGGACCCGACAACTGGTCGTAGCCCAATCGCGCCGTGAGCTCGTTCGGAGAAATGCCGGGGATCTTGTTACCGGCGCGATTGAAGCTGAACACCGCGCCGTTCGTGATGTTCTCGACGTATTCCGTGTAGACCTCATCGAGATAGGTGTAGGCCGCCGAGAACCGCCAGCCCGGCAGGAATTTCCAGTCGGCAGCCAGCTCGACGCCGCGATGCTCCGATCGCGGCGCGTTGAACGTGTAGGAGATGCCCGCAAGCGGCGTGGCCTGGGAAACGAGCTCGTCCTTGAAAAACTCGTAGAAGCCGGTGACGCTGACCTTGAGCGCGTTGTTCGGTGTCCAGTCGGCACCGACATCGTAACCGAGATTCTTTTGCGTCCGCAGCTGGGTGTTGTTGCCCGAGGCGCCACTCGGCAGGACGAACAAATTGCCGACCTGCGGCGTGCCGTATCCGGTTGCCACCCGCCCACGGACTTGCCACTCGCTGCTCAGCCGGTACAGCAATGCGAGCTCGGGCGCGGTATTCTGGAATTGCCGGTCCGCCGTCGTGATCGCCGTGGTCGTGGCTCCGGCCGCGCCGACGTAGCTATAGGCGGTGTTCCGCCCGGTGAGGTTGGTGGTCTCCCAGCCAATGCCAGCAACGGCCGTCAGCGCAGACGTGAGCTTCAATTCCTCGCGTGCCCGAACACCGTAATTTGTCGTCGTGCTGAACAAATTGCTCGACAGGCTTCCGAGCGTCGCATTTCCGCCCGGCATCACATTGCGCGTATCGCTCGAGGCGGTGAGCGTATTGTAGAAGCCGCCGAAATAGGTGGTCGAATCCAGTCCGAACACATCGCCGCGTCTGACGACGTCGCTCATGTAGTTGTAGGACGGAAAATCTCCGATCGAACTCGTCGCGCCGGTCGGCTGGCTGATGTTCCTGTCGTCGAACACGAACTGGTTGCGCCACGTCATCGTGTTGTCGAAATCGTGCTCCCAGCGGCCGCCGACGATGGTCCGCCGGTCGTTGCGGCCGAGGCCGGCCTGAACCGCGGTCTCCTTGTCGGTCCCGGCCGCCGCGTTGAACCCGTTGTTGAACAACGTCACGGTGGCGCATCCCGGCGCCGCCGTTGCGCCGGTCGTGCAACCCTGCTGGAACGGGTTCTGGTAGAACTGGTTCAGCGAGGAGCGGATCGGCAGGCGCGTCGTCAGGTCATTGTTGATGATCTTGACCGTGAAACGATCGTCCGGCGTCGCCTTCAGCGTGCCGAGGAAGTTGACGGTCTGCGTATTGAACCAGCTGTTGCAGATATAGCCATCGCCCCGCACGTCGCTTGCGAACAGCGAGCCCTCGAAATTCCCGACTTTCTTGCCGGCCGCCATATAGTTGTTGAGATAGCCGTAGCTGCCGCCGTCCACGCCATATTCGACGCCGTCGATCGTGCCGCCGGGCCGTGTCCGAAAATTGAGCGCGCCGCCGGTCGCGTAGTTGCCGTAAAGCGCCGACGACGGGCCGCGGATCACGTCGATCGCGCCATAGGCGTGCGGATCGATCAGGTCGCTCCGCGACAGGCCGTCCGGCTGCGTCACCGGGAAGCCGTCGTCGAAGATCACGAGATTGCGGATGGCGAAACCGTTGCGGGCGTTGGATCCGCGAATCGAGATTCCGAAATCACGGGGACCGTTGCCCTGCTTGATCGAAATGCCCGGGCTGTCGCGCAAGACGTCGCTGACCGAAAACGCCGGGCGATTGTCGAACTGGCTGCGATCGATGGTCGTCTGCGTCTGGCCTGTGGGCGCCCGGTTCAAACCGTCGCGGGTCGCGGCAAGCGTCTCCCCCGGCCTCGCGCCGCCCGCGGGGGCAGCCGTCACGGCCGGCGCTGTCGCCGGCTTCGGTGGCCGCCGCACGGACGCCGCACGAGGCCGCGGCTTTGGCGCCGCCGGCTTGGCGCGCACCGCCGTCCGGGGCGCCTCGACGGTGACGGAGGGTAGCTCTGTGCTGGGCGCCTGGGCTTCGGCAGCGGACGGCAATGCGCAAAGCGTCGCGCCCAGCGTGAGCAGGCTTGCCGCCTCCAGCGGGTGATAGCGAAACATGGATGAATCCTGACACCGGCGCTCCGGCCGGCTTGCTCACGGGCACTTGCCGGCGCGGGACGCACCGGCAGCGACAAGGTCGTCAGGAAAACAGCGGCGGCGCGCGGGCTTGCGCCGAGAGGCCAGCGCGCGAACGATCGAGCTCAGAGGCGAAATCAAGCCAGGCGATCCGGCTCGGCAGGCGTTCGACGGCCTGGGCAGTAACTTGCGGGCTGTCAACGGGCGCACCGGTCTGCAGCATGCTGCACGCCGAGCAGCAGCCATCATGGGCGTCGTGACCGGTCTGGTCTCCCTGCCCGGCTCCGGAGCCGGCATCGCCGTGGCAGATGGTGGCGGCCGAGAGCGGATCGGACGCGGCAAGGCTCGCCGCCCAGCAGGCCCCGATCGGTGCAAGAATCTGCACCAGCAGGGCAACCAGGACGATGGGCAGAAAATTCTTCAGCCGCCGGCGCATCGCAAAACCATCCGGGACGGAACTAACCACCATGGACGCCGGAAGTCGAGATCGCCGACGCGTCCCGTTTCTTCCAGCCGACGGAAATAGCCGAGCGTGGCACTTGCGTCACGGCGGCTCCGAAATCAGTCGTATCCCCTTACCCTGCCACGTGTTTTGCATCTCCCGTCACAACCGCCAGTGGCGCCATCCCAATCATTTCGCAAATTGCTCGAAAATTGAACAATCGTTGCCGAAAATGATGACAAGCCTGGAAAGATAGTCTACCAATTCGGGCTCAGGCCAGCCGCGAGGTGTGTCCTGGTGGTCCAAGTCTCGGGAGGAGCCCCTGGCGCGCAAAACGCAGCGTCGCCCCGTCAATCAAGAGCAAATCGAATCGGGGATAATAGGGTCGACACAATTTTTGGAGCAGGGCTTTGAGCCCTGCTCTTTTTTTATGTGATGATCGCAATCCGCTATGACTCCATCATCGAATCCGATCGAACGCAGCTTTGAACTCGCAGCCGCGGCTTGCGATGATCTGACACCGTCAGTCTATCGCCGCCTGTTTCGCGATCATCCCGAAGCGCAGGCGATGTTTCGCACCGAAGGCAGCGAGCCGGTGAAAGGCTCGATGCTGCAGCTGACGATCGAAGCCATCCTCGATTTCGCCGGCGAACGCCGCGGACATTTTCGCCTGATCGAATCGGAAGTGTTCTCGCACGACGCCTACGGAACGCCGCGCGAACTGTTCGTCGCGTTCTTCGCCGTGATCGCCGACAGCTTGCGCGAAATTCTCGGCGAGCAGTGGACTGCGGAGATCGATGCTGCGTGGCACAAGCTGCTCGGCGACATCGAAGCCATCGTGCTGCAGCAGAAACATCTCGTGGACGAGAGGCCGTAGCGTCACCGTTCCGATTGTGACACACTCGCTTTATCCGCGGCGCGTGCAATTGACGCCGACGGTCAGAAAAACAAAGAGGGAGCAAGCAATGCGAGGGACCGACAAGGGGATGGACAAGGCGTCGACGACGCGGCGCGACCTTCTGCAAATGGCGGCGGCGGGTGGAGCTGCGGCCGGCCTGTTCGGCGGAGTGGGCATGACGACGTCGGCGCTCGCCGCTGAAACGGGACGCTCGGAAAAACCGCTGAAGGCGGCCTTCTCCAATGCGGGCCTGCAGGCGACGTGGTGCGCGCAAGGCAAGCAGGCCGCGGAATTCTGGGGCAAGCTGTTCAACGTCGAAGTCACCTGGTTCGACGGCCAGCTCGACGCGGTGAAGCAGCGCGCGGCGATCGACAACATGGCCTCGCAGAAATGGGATTTCGTCGCGATCCAGGCCTTCGGCATCGGCACCCTCACCCAGCCGGTGCAGAAGATGATCGACGCCGGCACGCCCGTGATCGACATGGACACGCTGATCGCGCCGCTCGATCAGATCAACGTCCACTCCTTCCTCGCACCCGACAACGAGTTCATGGGCGCCTCGGTGACGCAGGCGCTGTGCAACGCCATGGGCGGCAAGGGCAAGATCATCATGACGCAGGGCGCGCTCGGGCATACCGGCGCGCAAGGACGGGCCAAGGGCTTCAACTCGGTGGTCAAGCAATTCCCCGGCATCGAGGTGCTCGACACCCAGCCGGCCGACTGGGACGTCTCCAAGACCGCCCGCCTCTGGGAAACGTACCTGACGAAATACCCGCAGATCGACGCGGCGTTCTTCCACAATGACGACATGGCGCTCGCAGCCGCCAACATCATGAAGGCGCGGGGCCGCACCAACATCCTGATCGGCGGCGTCGATGCCATGCCACCCGCGATCCAGGCCGTCAGCGAAGGCCGCATGTTCGCCACGGTGCGCAATCCCTCCTGCCGCATCCATGGCGGCGCCATCATTGCAGGCGTCTCGGCCGTGGTCGGCGGCGAGAAGAGCGGACAGGGAATCCCGAAGAACGTCGTCACCGACGGCCCGGTCGTGACCAAGGCCAACGCCGCCGGCATGCAGTGGATGCAGGATCACTTCCTGATCTGAGCGGGCCTCATGACCCAGGGACGCTCGGCGATCCTCGAGTTGCACCAGATCACGAAGAGCTTCGGCGGGGTCGAAGCGCTTCGCGGTGTCGACTTCGCGCTTTATCCCGGCGAGATCCATGGTCTCGTCGGCGAGAACGGCGCCGGGAAAAGCACGCTGATGAAGATCATCGCCGGCGTGCACACCGAATTCTCCGGCCGCTTCCTGGTCGACGGGAAGGAGATGCATTTCCGCTCGGCCCGCGATGCGCACGCCGCCGGCATCGCCATGGTGCATCAGGAGCTCAGTGTTGCGCCCGACCTGACGGTCGCGGAGAACGTCTTCCTTGGCAACCAGCCGATCAACCGGCTGGGCCTCGTGCAATGGCGGCGGATGGCGCGCGAGGCGGGCGAGCAGCTCGCCCGCTTCGGCATCGACGTCGATCCGATGAGCCGGCTCGGCGGTCTCCCGATCGGGCTGCAGCAGCTGATCGAGATCGCGCGCGTGCTGTTCTCCGGCGCGCGCATCGTCATCCTGGACGAGCCGACCTCAGCCCTCTCCCCGCCCGAAGTCGAACGCCTCTTTGCGACGCTGCACAAGCTGCGCGACGAAGGCACCAGGATCGTCTTCATCTCGCATTTCATCGAGGATATCTTGCGCGTGTCGGACACGGTGACCGTGTTCCGCAACGGGCGCAAGGTCGCAGAGACGGCAAGCGCCGCGACCAGCAAGGGCGCGCTGATCGAGGCCATGATCGGCCGCGGCGGCGAGGCGCTCGAGCATAGCTACACCGACGATCTGATGCTGCCGCAGCCGAGCGACAGCAAGGTCGTTCTCAAGGTCGATCAGCTGTCGCTGTCCCGCAGCCTTCAGGACGTCTCGTTCGAGGCCCGCGCCGGCGAGGTGCTCGGCATCTACGGCTTCATGGGTTGCGGTCAGCAGGAGCTGTCGCGCATCCTGTTCGGGAAGCTGAAACCGGACGGCGGCACGCTGGCGGTCGAGGGCACGCAAAGAAAATTCGCCAGCACGGCGGCGGCGCGGCGGGCCGGCGTGGCGCTGGTGCCGGAGAGCCGGCGCGACATGCTGTTTCACCAGGAGCCGGTCTACAAGAACATCTCGATCAGCATTCTCGGTCGCATCGCGGCCCTGCTGCTCAAGCCGGCGCGGGAGCGCGACATCGCCAAGCGCCAGGTCGAGCAATTGCAGATCCGGCCGCCGGTGGTCGGCCTCGATCTCGGCATGCTCTCGGGCGGCAACCAGCAGAAGGTCGCGCTGGCGAAATGGCTCACCTACCCACCCAAGCTGCTGGTGCTGTGCGAGCCGACCCGCGGCATGGATGTCGGCGCCAAGAACGACGTCATCAATATCGTCCGCGACCTCCGCGCCAGGGGGCTCGCCATCATCGTGCTGTCGACCGAGCCGGAAACGGTGCTGTCGCTGGCCGACCGCATCCTCGTGCTCAAGCGCGGCACAGTGGTGCGGGAATTCACGAACGAGCCGGTCAGCAAGGACCGCCTGCTGGAAGCGGCCTAGAGCATGATCCGGAAAAGGGCGAAGTGGTTTTCCCCCGCGACAAACGCAAAGGCGTTTGCGCGGGAGATCATGCTCAAACGAACAGAGAAAGCGCGATGACGACCTCATCGCGCTTGATGGAGAGACACGATGGCAAGCAGTGACGGCGCGACGGCGCGAGCGGATCACCAGCGGTCGCGCGGGCTGGCACCCTTCCTGCGCTCGCAGATGCGCAACATCGCCCCCTTCCTGACGCTGATCTTCCTGACCGCCTTCTTCGCCTTCGCCAGCCCCTCCTTCGCGACGCTCGACAATCTCGGCAACATCCTGACCCAGGTGTCGGTCACGGGGATCATCGCCGTCGGCCTCACCTTCGTGATCCTGTGCGCCGAGATCGACCTCTCCATCGCCAGCATCGCCAACGTCACGGGCATTGCGGTCGCCTATTTCACGCTGCAGGAATCCTACGTCAACATCGCCAACGTCCCCCTGCCGGGTATCGTCGCGATCCTGCTGGCGCTGGCGCTTTGCGCCCTGCTCGGCCTCGTCAATGCACTTGGCCTGACCGTGATCGGCATCCCCTCCTTCATCATGACCCTGGCGATGATGCAGATCGCCGCCGGCATCTCCGCGCTGCTGGTGCGCGGCCAGATCGCCTACAAGGTGCCGAGCCTGATCACGACCCTCGGCTCCGGCTCGATCGGGGGCATCCCCTGGATCGTCATCGTCGCCGCCATCATGCTGCTCGGTGGGCATCTGGTGCTGACCTACACGCGCTTCGGCCGCTACGTCTACATGGTCGGGGGCAATCGCGAGGCGGCGGAATATTCCGGTCTCAACGTCAAGCTCATCTTAGGCAGCGTGATGGTGATCTCCGCGGTCTGCTCCGGCATCGGCGGCATGCTCGGCGTCGCCCATTTCGGCAGCGCGCAGCAGAACGAGTTCGACACCTACCTGCTCGACTCCATCGCCGCCGTCGTCGTCGGCGGCACCAGCCTGTTCGGCGGCCGCGGCGGCATCGGCAACACCATCGTCGGCCTGTTCGTGCTCGGCGTGCTCAACAACGGCCTCGACCACGTCAACATCGACAGCTTCCTGAAGATCCTGATCCGCGGCCTGATCCTCCTGGCGGCGCTGGTCATCAACGTCTACGCGCAGCGGCTGCGGGAGCAAGCGGCGGATTGAGTGGGCTGGGTCGATCTAAATGCCTCGCCAGTATGAGCTGGACAAGGTTGCACACGCGCCTCTCTCCACGCGTCGTCCCGGCGAAGGCCGGGACCCATACGCCGCGGCGGGTATTATTGAAGGGGCTCGTCATTCCAGCATCGCTCAACAATGATCATTGGTGGTTATGGGTCCCGGCCTTCGCCGGGACGACGCCGAGTGTGTATCGCTTGTGAGTCAAACATCCGCATTCTCGCGACATGATTTGTCCGAGCTTTGCTGTTCGTTCCGCCCTCGCGCTCAAGAGGGCACAGGGAAAGCCGAGCTGCGTAGGATGGGTAGAGCGAAGTGAAACCCATCAACCCTTGTCGCGCGGTCAGAATGATGGGTACCGCTCCGCTCCACCCATCCTACATTCCCGGCTACCTCGCAAAATCCGGCTGCCAGTGGCGCAGTTCGCGGGCGGCGTAGGTGACCGCGCCGATCGTCGTGTAGGACGGGGCCTCCAGCATCATGTTGCGCGCGAGCTTGAGGGCCCGCGCCTCGCAGATCGCACGCTGCTTCTCGTCGGCGATCCACTCGAAGTCGATGTTGTGCGCGAGGCCGAGGATGCGCCGGATGGTCTTGGCCGCGGCGAAGCCGACCGTGTCCTGGAACAGCCGCGCCATATAGGCCTGCCGTTCCGCCTCCAGCCGCGCGGCGCCCGCTTCGCCCGTGAACAGCGACGGCGGATAACCGTCGCCGTTCGCCTCGCTGCGCCACAGCGCGAGGAACTTTCGGGCAAACTCGCCCCAGACACCCTCGATGGTTTCCAGCAGCCACACCTCGAATGACGCGCGCTCGCCTTCCGTGCGCTCGTGGCCGGCGGAAGCCAGATAGGCCATCAGCAGATTGCCGATGACGGCGCCGATATCAAAACCCATCGGGCCGTAGAAAGCAAATTCCGGGTCGATCACCCGCGTCTGGCTCTCCGTCACCATGATCGAGCCGGTGTGGAGGTCGCCGTGGATCAGCGCCTCGGGGCCCGCCATGAATTTCAGCTTCAGGCGGGAGATCGCGACATGCAGCTCCTGGTCCTCGCGCAAGGCTGCCGCCACGCCGTCGAGATAAGGCGCGGTCCAGCGGTTCTGCTCGGCGATGCGGTATGGATCGGTGAAGATCAGATCCTCCGTGATCTTGCACAGGGCGTGGTTGCCGGCAAAGGCCGCGATGCCCTCCTTCTTCTCGGCGGCGGAGAGCGCGAGGTCGGAGGTGAAGAACAGCGTTTGCGCCAGGAAGGTCGAGATATCCTCGACAAAGCGCGGGTACCGCGTGGCCTCGATCAGGCCCTTGCGCATGATGATGTGCGGCTCGAGCAGCTCCATCGCGGTGAGCGCGAGCGGCGCATCATGATGCCGCACCGCCGGCACGAGCATCGGCGCCAGCCGCGCCTGATGCACCAGCGCGAGATGCTCATAGTGCGCGCGGGACAGCGGCAGCGGCCAGCTTTCCCCGACGAGACGGACATAGGGCAGCGCCTGCTTCACCGCGACGCCGCCGCTGGCGCCCTTGACGATGAAGACGAGGTTGAGATTGCCGTCGCCGACCTCAGTGATGGACCAGTCGGCAGACCGGCCGCCGAGCTGCGTGACGATGGCCGGAAGCCCCGCGAGATAGTCCCGCAGATCGGCCTCTCGCAGGATTCGATACGCGCTCTGCCCGGAGCCCGGTTGGGTCCGCAGGTCCATCGTGGTCGCCTCCTCCACGTTTCCAGGGTGAGGTTGATCCTCACTCCCATCTCACGACATGCGGGCCGTTCCCGGCCTCTTGTAGGTCAGTTGTGAAACTCCGGCATTCCCATCAATTTCGACAGACGCTCGATCGAGAGATAGCCGGCATGATAGGCCCGCCGATGCCGTAGATCACCGCCGAGATGATCGTGGTCCAGATCAGCTTGCGCCCCATCCGCGTCAGGATCGGCGCGCCGGGGTCGGTGCCGGGTGCGCCGACGCCATCCTCGTGCTGGCTGCGCACGCCGAATGGCAGCGTCAGGAACAGCGCGACCCACCAGATGACGAAGTAGATCGCAAGTGCGGTCGATATCTGGATGGCCATGGGACGGCCTTACGCCTGCTCGATCTCGACCAGCGCGCCGGAAAAGTCCTTCGGGTGCAGGAACAGCACCGGCTTGCCGTGGGCGCCGATCTTCGGCACGCCGTCGCCCAGCACCCGCGCGCCCTCGGCGATCATGCGGTCACGGGCCGCGATGATGTCGACGACCTCGTAGCAGACATGGTGGATACCGCCATCGGCATTGCGTTCGAGAAACTTCGCGATCGGCGAGGCCTCGCCAAGCGGCTCGATGAATTCGATCTTGGTGTTGGGCAAGGTCGCAAACACGGTGGTGACGCCGTGCTCGGGCAGCGGAACCGCATCGGAAATCTCGGCATTGAAGGCAGTGCCGTAGATCTTCGCGGCCTGCTTGGCGTCCTTGACCGCGATCGCGACGTGATTGAGCCGGCCCAGCATCTCTCTCTCCCTTTAGTTGAGCATGATCTCTTCGGAAAACCGCTTCGTACTTTTCCGGATCATGCTTAGGCTCAAACCGTCAGAACGTGCACGACGCAGATCGGCTTCTTGCCCCATTGCTCGTTCAGCGCGGCCCGCACCGCGCGGCGCACCGATTCCCCCAGCGCGTCCGGATCGCGCCGCCGCGGCTTCGGCAGGCCCTCGATCGTCGATACCACCACATCGAACACGATGTCGTCGAGCAGTTCGCCCGCCGCATTGTTCTCTGGGATGCCGACGAGATCGACCTCGGGATCGTCGGCGAGCTCGCCCTGCCCGGTCATGGCGATGGCGACGAAGGCGCAGCCGGAGAACGCCATGCGACGCCGCTCGACCACGGCGCGCGACTTGGAATCCTCCAGGATCGTGCCGTCCTTGTAGAGACGCCCGGACGGCACCTCGCCGATAATGCCGGGATCTCCTGGACCGAGCTTGACGAGGTCGCCATTGCGGCAGACCAGCACGCGCGGCACGCCGGCGGCGCGCGCGAGCTTGGCGTGCTCGTGCAGATGCAGGGCCTCGCCATGGACCGGGATCAGGAGTTGCGGCTTCACCCAGGAGATCAGGTCGCGCAGCTCGTCGCGGCGGGGATGCCCGGAGACGTGAACCAGGGCGTCGCGGTCGGTGATGATCTCGACGCCCTGCAGCACCAGATTGTTGATGATCGAGCCGACGGCCTTCTCGTTGCCGGGAATGGTGCGCGAGGAGAAGATGACGCTGTCGCCGCGGTTGAGCGTGATCTCGGGATGGTCGTCGTTGGCGATGCGCGCCAGCGCGGCGCGCGGCTCGCCCTGGCTGCCGGTGCACAGCGCCAGCACCTTGTCCTGCGGCAGATGGCCGTAGATGTCGGGCGAGCGGAAATTCTGCACGCCGTCGAGATAGCCGGTCTCGCGCGCCACCTGCACCACGCGCTCCATGGCGCGGCCGACCACGACGACCTCGCGGTCGGCGGCCTTGGCGGCATCCGCCACCGCCCGCACGCGGGCGACATTGGAGGCGAACGTCGTGACCGCGACCCGGCCCTTGGCCGCCTTGACCAGTTTCTTGATGGTGGCGGCGACCTCGGTCTCCGAGGGCGAACGGCCGTCGCGCACCGCGTTGGTGGAATCACCGACCAGCGCCAGCACGCCTTCGTCGCCGAGCTCGCGCAGCCGCCGCTCGTCGGTCGGCTGGCCGATGATCGGAGTCGGGTCGATCTTCCAGTCGCCCGTATGCAGCACCGTGCCGGCTTCGGTGTGGATCGCCAGTGCATGCGCTTCCGGAATCGAATGCGCGACGGGGATGAACTCGACGTTGAACGGGCCGACATCGATGCGGCCCCCGGACGGGACCACGGTGACAGGGATCTCGGGCGCATTGCGCTCGGCAGCGCATTTGGCCTCGAACAGCGCCGCGCTGAACTTGGTGGCGTAGATCGGGCATTTCAGTTTCGGCCAGAGATCGATGATGGCGCCGAAATGGTCCTCATGGGCGTGGGTCAGCACGAGGCCCATCAGGTTCTTGCGCTCCTTCTCCAGGAAGGAGATGTCGGGCATGATCAGGTCGATGCCCGGCAGATGCTCCTCGTCGCCGAAGGACACGCCGAGATCGACCGCCAGCCAGGCGCGCTGGTGGCGGTTGCCGAGGCCGTAGATCGACAGGTTCATGCCGATCTCGCCGACGCCGCCGAGGGGCGCAAACGTGAGCTCGTCCGGACGCGCCATCAGTTCGACCTCACCGAGGCTGCGGTGCCGAAATAGACCTCGCCCGCCGTCACGGGCAGGCGCTCGCCATCAGCGGTGCGGACGATCAGGCAGCCGGTGTCGTCGATGGTGTCGAACGTGCCCTCAAGGGTCGCCGAGCCGGTCTGGACCGCGACCTTCTCGCCGAGCCCGGCCGCGCGCTCCAGCCACAGCCGGCGGATCTCGGGGAAGCCGCGGCCGTCGTCCCAGATGCCGCGAAACTCGACCCAGGCGTCCGACAGCGCGGCAAACAGCTCCTCCGCCCCGATCTGGATGCCGAGCGCCGCGAGCGATACGGCCGGCGTCGGCGTCCCCTCGGGTGCTGCGACGACATTGGTGCCAATGCCGACGACGACCGCCAGCCGGCTCCCGATGGCCTCGGCCTCCAGCAGGATGCCCGAGAGCTTCCTGCCGTTGGCCAGCACGTCGTTCGGCCATTTCAGGGTGAACTTCGGGCTGTCCGGTCCGAGCCGCAGCGCCGCCTCGATGCTGACCTTCCGCAGCGCGGCTTCGAGCGACAGCCCGGCGGCAAAGCCCAGCGTGGCGGCGACTGCCGGAGCGACGTCCATGACTTCGAGGATGCTGGCCGCGAGATTGCCCCTGGGCGCGACCCAGGCGCGCTGGCGGCGGCCGCGGCCGGCGGTCTGTTCCGATGTCACGAACCACATCGGCCCCTGCTCGCCGTCGCGGGCGCGCAGCATCGCCTCGGCATTGGTCGAGCCGATCTGATCGAAGGCGGCGAGCCGGTAGCCCGCCGCTATGGCCCGGGGCCCGAGCGTGAAGGTCATGTCAGAGTTATGCGCATGATTGGTTCCGAAAGCCAGCATCCCGATTTCGGAGCCGCACGCGTCAAAATAGTGATTTGGCCGCCGCCGTGGCCACGCTCACCAGCGGGCCCGGATAGGCGAAGTAGAAGATGTTGAAGATGCCGGCGACCGCCAGCACAGTGCGCAGCTCGACGCGGACCGGGTCGAGCTTGCCGAGCGGCTGGTCGAAATACATCACCTTGACGATCGACAGATAATAGAACGCGCCCACCACGCTGGTCAGCACGCCGATGACGGCGAGCGTGAACAGGTTCGCCTTGATGGCGGCGACGAAGACGTACCATTTGGCGAAGAAGCCGGCGAGCGGCGGGATGCCGGCGAGCGAGAACAGCAGCATCGCGAACATGAAGGCGAGGAGCGGATTGGTCCGCGAGAGGCCTGCGAAATCGCTGATCTGCTCCACCGCCTGGCCGTTGCGCTTCATGGCGAGGATGATCGCGAACGAGCCGAGCGTCATCGCGACATAGATCACGATGTACATCAGGACGCCCTGCGCGCCCTCGACCGTGCCGGAGGCAAGGCCGACCAGCGCGAAGCCCATGTGGCCGATCGACGAATAGGCCATCAGGCGCTTGACGTTGCTCTGGCCGATCGCGGCGAAGGAGCCGAGCGCCATCGAGGCGATCGACACGAACACCAGGATCTGCTGCCACTGCGAGACGATACCGGGGAATGCGGTCAGCGTGACGCGGGTGAAGACGGCGAGCGCGGCCACCTTCGGCGCCGAGGCGAAGAAGGCGGTGACCGGGGTCGGCGCGCCCTCGTAGACGTCGGGCGTCCACATGTGGAACGGCACCGCCGAGACCTTGAAGCAGAGGCCGACGAGCAGGAAAACCAGGCCGAACACGATACCGATGCTGCCGGTCGTGGCGGCGGCGGCGATGCCGGTGAAGCTCACCGTGCCGGTGAAGCCGTAGATCAGCGAGGCGCCGTAGAGCAGCATGCCCGAGGACAGCGCGCCGAGCACGAAATACTTCAGGCCGGCTTCGGTCGACTTGGCGTTGTCGCGGTTCGAGGCCGCCACGACGTAGAGCGCCAGCGACATCAGCTCGAGGCCGAGATAGAGCGAAATCAGGTCGCCGGCCGAGATCAGCACCATCATGCCGAGCGTCGAAAGCAGCACCAGGATCGAATATTCGAAGATGCGGCGCGACGGATCGGACAGGAACTCGGTCGACAGGACCAGGGTCACCGCCGAGCCGATCAGGGCCAGGATCTTCATGAAGCGGGCGAAGTCATCGACGATGAAGCTGCCGCCGAAGGTCACCAGCTTGCCGGCCGGCAGCCAGAGCTCCAGCACGCCGGTCAGCACCAGGAGACAGATCGCGAGCGCCGTGACGAGCCGCGTCGTCTCCTGCCCGCGATAGGCTCCGAGCATCAGAAGCGCCATCGCGCCGACCGCGAGCACGAGCTCGGGCAGCACCGGCTGCAACTGATAACCTGCACTGGAAAAGCTCATGACGAGGGCCTTACTGGACGGTCAGCGCGGCGGCCTTCATGGCCGTCACAGCGGTGTTGTAGTTGTTGACGAGTTGCTGGACCGAGGCGGCCGACATGTCGAGCACCGGCTTCGGATAGACGCCGAACAGGATCGTCAGCGCAATCATCGGGAACAGGATCACGCACTCGCGCAAGGTGAGATCCTTCATGCTCGCCAGCGACGGCTTGGCCAGCGCCCCGAACACGACCTTGCGGTAGAGCCACAGCGCATAGGCCGCCGACAGGATCACGCCGAAGCTGGCGAAGAACGCCGTCGGGATCGAGACCTTGAAGGTGCCGAGCAGCGTCATGAACTCGCCGACGAAGCCGCTCGTGCCGGGCAGACCGACATTGGCCATGGTGAAGACCATGAACGTCATCGCGTAGAGCGGCATCCGGTTGACGAGGCCGCCATAGGCCGCGATCTCGCGGGTGTGCAGACGGTCGTAGACGACGCCGACGCAGAGGAACAGCGCGCCGGAGACGATGCCGTGCGAGATCATCTGGAACACGCCGCCGGCGACACCCTGCATGGTGCCGGCGAAGATCCCCATGGTGACGAAGCCCATATGCGCCACCGACGAGTACGCGATCAGCTTCTTCATGTCCTCCTGCATCAGGGCCACCAGCGAGGTGTAGATGATCGCGATGGCCGAGAGCGTGAACACCAGCGGCGCGAAGTCGTGCGAGGCCAGCGGGAACATCGGCAGCGAGAAGCGCAGGAAGCCGTAGCCGCCCATCTTCAGCAGGATCGCGGCGAGGACCACCGAGCCCGCCGTCGGCGCCTCGACATGCGCATCGGGCAGCCAGGTGTGGACCGGCCACATCGGCATCTTCACCGCGAAGGAGGCGAAGAAGGCGAGCCAGGCCCAGGTCTGCAACGAGCGCGGCACGGCGGTGTGCATCAGGGTCGGGATGTCGGTGGTGCCGCCGTTCCAGTACAGCGCCATGATGGCGAGCAGCATCAGGACCGAGCCGAGCAGCGTGTAGAGGAAGAACTTGAACGACGCGTAGACCCGGCGGGGGCCGCCCCAGACGCCGATGATCAGGAACATCGGGATCAGGCCGCCCTCGAAGAACAGGTAGAACAGCACGAGATCGAGCGCCGAGAAGGTGCCAATCATCAGCGTTTCCAGGATCAGGAACGCCATCATGTATTCGCGGACGCGGCTCGTGATCGCCTTCCAGCTCGCGATGATGCAGAACGGCATCACGGCGGTGGTGAGGATCACCAGCGGCAGCGAGATGCCGTCGACGCCCATGTGGTAGGTGATGCCGGTGGCGAGCCAGTTCGCCTTCTCGACGAACTGGAAGTCGGGGTTGGCGGGGTCGAAGCGCATGACCAGGATCACCGACACCGCGAAGGTGATCAGCGTGGTCCACAGCGCGATCCAGCGCGAGTTGCGGCTCGCGGTCTCGTCACCGCCCCGCGCCAGCAGATAGACCAGGAGCGCGCCGACCAACGGCAGGAACGTCGTGACCGAAAGAATGGGCCAGGTTGTCATTTACTGGCCTCCAAAGCCGAACATGAACCAGGTGATCAGGCCGGCGGCGCCAATCAGCATGGCGAATGCGTAGTGGTAGAGGTAGCCGGTCTGGATCTTCACGACGTTGCGGGTGACGTCCAGCACGCGGGCCGAGACGCCGTCGGGACCGAAGCCGTCGATGATGAGCCCGTCGCCCTTCTTCCAGAGCTGATAACCGATCCACTTCGCCGGACGGACGAAGATGACGTCGTAGAGCTCGTCGAAGTACCATTTGTTGAGCAGGAACTGGTACAGCATCGGCTGCGTCTTCGCGAGCTCGACCGGCAGATAAGGCCGGCGGATGTAGAACAGGTACGAGATGAACAGGCCGAGCGCCATCATCACGGTGGGCAGCGGCGCAAGCCAGCCCGGCATGTGGTGCATCTCCTCGATGATGTGCGGGTTCATCTTCACGGATTCGCGGAAGAACTCCTCGATGCCGTGACCGGCGAACAGCTCCTTGAACGGCAGCCCCGCGACGAACGAGCCGACCGCGAGCACGCCGATCGGGATCAGCATCCAGATCGGAGCCTCGTGCGCTGCCTCGTAGTGGTGCTCATCATGCGGCTCGCCGTGGAAGGTCTTGAAGATCAGGCGCCAGGAGTAGAACGAGGTCAGGCCGGCGGCCGCGATGGTCAAGAGATAGGCGTAGGTCGCGAACGGATTATGCGCCGCGTAGGCGGACTCGATGATCGCGTCCTTGGAGAAGTAGCCGGCGGTGAGCGGAAAGCCGGTGAGCGCCAGGGTGCCGACCACCATCACCGCATAGGTGTAGGGGATCTTCTTCCAGAGGCCGCCCATGTTGCGGATGTCCTGCTCGTGGTGCATCGCGTAGATCACCGAGCCGGAGCCTAGGAACAGGAGCGCCTTGAAGAAGGCGTGCGTGAACAGGTGGAACATGCCGACCGAGTAGGCCCCCGCTCCCATCGCCACGAACATGTAGCCGAGCTGCGAACAGGTCGAATAGGCGACGATGCGCTTGATGTCGTTCTGGACGAGGCCGATGGTCGCGGCGAAGAACGCGGTGGTCGCGCCGAAGAACATCACGACGGCCTGCGCGTTCGGGGCGAGCTCGAACAGCGGCGACAGGCGCGCCACCATAAAGACGCCGGCGGTGACCATGGTCGCGGCGTGGATCAGCGCCGACACCGGGGTCGGGCCTTCCATCGCGTCCGGCAACCAGGTGTGCAGCAGGAACTGCGCCGACTTGCCCATCGCGCCCATGAACAGGAGGAGACAGGTCAGGGTCAGCGCGTCGGCGTGCCAGCCGAGGAAGTTGACGGTCTTGCCGGTGAGTCCGGGAGCAGCGTGGAAGATGGTCTCGAAATCGGTCGAGCCGACCAGCATGAAGATCGCGAAGATGCCGAGCGCGAAACCGAAATCGCCGACGCGGTTGACCACGAAGGCCTTGATCGCGGCCGCGTTCGCCGACGGCTTCTGGTACCAGAATCCGATCAGCAGGTAGCTGGCCAGACCCACGCCCTCCCAGCCGAAGAACAGCTGCACGAGGTTGTCCGCCGTCACCAGCATCAGCATGGCGAAGGTGAACAGGCTGAGATAACCGAAGAAACGCGGCCGGTTCGGGTCCTCGTCCATGTAGCCGATGGAATAGAGGTGCACGAGCGAGGACACGGTGGTCACCACCACCAGCATCACGGCGGTGAGCGTGTCGACGCGCAGCGTCCACCAGACCTGGAGGTCGCCGGAGAAGATCCAGGGCAGCAGCACGACGCGCGCGTCGTGATGCATGAAGCCGACATCGACCAGCGTCATCCAGGACAACGCCGCCGAGACGAACAGCAGCGCCGTGGTGATCAGCTCGGCGGGGCGCGAGCCCGCCGCCGGCGGCTCGGAGACGTGGTGGTCGTCATGGCCATGGTCATCATGGCCGTGATCGTCATGGGCCGCGGAGGCATGGGCATCCCCATGCGCATCGTCGTGATGGCCGACGGTATCGCCGCTCGGGCAGCGCGCATGGGCACCGACCAGCGAGATAATGCCTGCGAGGATGGCGCCCAGCAGAGGCAGGAAAACGATTGCCTGAACCATTTGAGAGCTCAGCCCTTCATCAGATTGACGTCCTCAACCGCGATCGAGCCGCGGTTGCGGAAATAGACCACCAGGATGGCGAGACCGATCGCAGCTTCAGCGGCCGCAACGGTCAGCACCAGCAACGCGAAGACCTGGCCGACGATGTCGCCGAGGAAGGTCGAGAACGCCACGAGGTTGATGTTGACCGAGAGCAGGATCAGCTCGATCGACATCAGGATGACGATGATGTTCTTGCGGTTCAGGAAGATGCCGAGGATGCCGAGCGTGAACAGGATCGCGCCGACCGCCAGATAATGTCCGAGCCCGATCGTCATTTCACCCACTCCGCCGCATCGGCGTCCGAGAGCCCCTGCCCCGGCGCCACCTTGCGCATCGCCATCGCCATCTCGGGCGTGCGTGCGTTCTGAACGTTGATGTCCTGCCGCTTCACGCTCACCTTGTGCCGGAGCGTCAGCACGATGGCGCCGATCATGGCGACCAGCAGCACCATGCCCGAGAGCTGGAAGTAGTGGATGTACTTCGTATAGAGCACGAGGCCGAGCGCCTCGGTGTTGCTGACATTGGCCGGGATCGCCGCCGTGATCGTCTTGGAGACGCCGGGATTGATGACCCAGAAGCCGACGGTGAGCAGCAGCTCGAACAGGAAGATGCCGCCGATCACGAGGCCGACCGGCAGGTACTCGATGAAGCCCTCGCGCAGCTCGAGGAAGTCGACGTCGAGCATCATGATCACGAACAGGAACAGCACCGCGACCGCGCCGACATAGACGACGATCAGCATCATGCCGAGAAACTCGGCGCCCATCAGCACGAACAGGCCGGAGGCGTTGACGAAGGCCAGGATCAGGTACAGCACGGAGTGCACGGGATTGCGCGAGACAATCACCATCACGGCCGAGGCGACGCAGACGCCGGCGAACAGATAGAAGAACAGCGCGGGAAGGATCATGCCCTCACCTCACCGGTACGGCGCGTCGAGCTCGATCGCTTTCGCGATCTCGCGTTCCCAGCGGTCGCCGTTGGCGAGCAGCTTGGCCTTGTCATAGAACAATTCCTCGCGGGTCTCGGTCGCGAACTCGAAGTTCGGGCCTTCGACAATGGCGTCCACAGGACAGGCCTCCTGGCAGAGGCCGCAATAGATGCACTTCACCATGTCGATGTCGTAGCGCACGGTGCGGCGGGTGCCGTCGTTGCGGCGCGGCCCGGCCTCGATGGTGATGGCCTGCGCCGGGCAGACCGCTTCGCACAGCTTGCAGGCGATGCAGCGCTCCTCGCCGTTCGGATAGCGGCGCAGCGCGTGCTCGCCGCGGAAGCGCGGCGAGATCGGGCCCTTCTCGAACGGATAGTTCAGCGTCGGCTTCGGCTGGAAGAAATAGCGCATGGCGAGGAAGAACGCCGAGACGAACTCCGACAGCAGAAGCGAGCGTGCAGTGGCGTTGACGTTGATACCCATGACGGCCCTCACTTCGGCGCGATGCCGGCGAAATGCAGCACGCCGGCCACCACGATCACCATCACCAGCGACAGCGGCAGGAACACCTTCCAGCCGAGGCGCATCAGTTGATCGTAGCGGTAGCGGGGCACGATCGCCTTCGCCATCGCGAACAGGAAGAACATGAAGAACAGTTTCAGCGAGAACCAGATGATCCCCGGCACCCAGTTGAAGGGCGGCAGGTCCACCGGCGGCAGCCAGCCTCCGAGGAACAGGATCGTCGCCAGCGCGCACATCGTGACGATCGCGACATACTCGCCGAGCATGAACAGCAGGTACGGAGTCGAGCCGTATTCGACCATGAAGCCGGCGACGAGCTCGGATTCGGCTTCGACGAGGTCGAAGGGCGGACGGTTGGTTTCCGCCAGCGCCGAGACGTAGAATACCACGAACATCGGGAACAGCGGCCAGACGTACCAGTTCAGGATGGTGAGCTGCGGCAGCCCGATCAGGCTGGCGAGGCCGCGCGCGTGCTGGGCCTCGACCACGGCCGACAGGTTCAGCGTGCCGGCGCAGAGCAGCACCGTGATGATGACGAAGCCGATCGAGACTTCGTACGACACCATCTGCGCCGCCGAGCGCAGCGCGGCCAAGAACGGATACTTCGAGTTCGACGACCAGCCGGCCATGATGATGCCGTAGATCGACAGCGACGAGATCGCGAAGATGAAGAGGACGCCGACATTGATGTCGGCGATCACCCAGCCGAGATTGGTCGGGATCACCGCCCAGGCGGCGAGCGCGAGCACGCAGGACACCAGCGGCGCCAGCAGGAACACGCCCTTGTTGGCGCCGGCCGGAATGATCGGCTCCTTCAGCACGAACTTCAAAAGGTCGGCAAAGGACTGCAGCAGGCCCCACGGGCCGACCACGTTCGGGCCGCGGCGGATCTGAACCGCCGCCCAGATCTTGCGGTCGGCGAGCAGGATGTAGGCGATCGCGACCAGGAGGACGACAAGCACCAGGACGCTCTGCGCGACCATGATGATCAGCGGCCAGAGGAACCCGGTCCAGAATGCGCTTTCGAAGAATTCCATCAGATCACGCTCACTCCGCTGCGGTCAGCATATGCCCGGAGGCGAGGCGCGAGCATTCCGCCATCACGGCGGATGCACGCGCGATTGGATTGGTCAGGTAGAAGTCCTCGATGGTCGGCTTGAATGCCGCCTTGTCGACGCTGCCGCCCTTGCCTGCCAGCGCCTTGACGTCGTCAGGCTTGCCGGCCTCGATCTGGTCGAGACGCATCAGATGCGGCACGGCCTTGAAGATCGCCTGGCGCAGCGCTGCGAGCGAGTCGTAGCCGAGCTTCTTGCCCAGCGCTTCCGACAACGCACGGATGATCGCCCAGTCCTCGCGGGCTTCGCCCGGCGGGAACGCGGCGCGGCCGGTCATCTGCACGCGGCCCTCGGTGTTGACGTAGATCGCGGACTTCTCGGTGTAGGCCGCGGCCGGCAGAATGACGTCGGCGCGATGCGCGCCGCGGTCGCCATGGGTACCGATATAGACGACGAAGGTGCCGTCCGGCGCCTTGATCTCGTCGGCCCCTAGCAGGAACAGCAAGTCGAGCGTGCCGAACGTCGTCATCTGCGCGGCGTTCAGCCCACCCGCGGCTGCTGAGAAACCGATATCGAGCGCACCGACGCGCGAGGCGGTCTCGTGCAGCACGCCAAAACCGTTCCAGCCGTCCTTCAACGCGCCGACATTGAGCGCGAGCTTGGCGGCCTGCGCCAGCACGGCCGCCCCGTCATGCCTGGTGTAGGCGCCGGCGCCGACCAGGATGATCGGGTGCTGCGCCTTCTTCAAGACGTCGGCAAAGGAGTGCTTGCCGGCCGCGAGCTCGCCGAGCGTCTCGGTGCCCGCGCCGAGATGGTCATAGTCGTAGGTGAGGTCGGCCTTGGCGCCGATCACGCCGACCTTGAAGCCGCCGGCGCGCCAGCGCTTGCGGATGCGGGCGTTGAACACGGCCGCCTCCTTCCGCGGATTGGCGCCGATGATCAGGATCGCGTCGGCCTGGTCGATACCGGCGATGGTCGGATTGAAGATGTAGGAACCGCGGCCGGCCTTGGCGTCGAACGCATCGCCGCCCTGCACGGCGAGATTGACCGAGCCGAACTTCGCGAGCAGCTCCTTCAGCGCATACATTTCGTCGACCGCGGCGAGATCGCCGACGATCGCGCCGATCCGCTTGCCGTCGCTACGGCCGGCCTTGGCGGCAATGGCGGCGAAGGCTTCCTGCCAGGTCGCCGGCCGGAGCTGGCCGTTCTCGCGCATATAGGGACGGTCAAGGCGCTGGGTGCGCAGGCCGTCGACCACGTGGCGGGTCTTGTCGGAGATCCACTCCTCGTTCACGGCCTCGTTGATGCGCGGCAGAATACGCATCACCTCACGGCCGCGGGTGTCGACGCGGATCGCCGATCCCAGGCCGTCCATGACGTCGATCGACTGGGTCTTGCCGAGCTCCCACGGACGCGCCGCGAACGCATAGGGCTTCGAGGTCAGCGCACCAACCGGGCAGATGTCGACGAGGTTGCCCTGCAGTTCCGACGTCAGCGCGTGCTCGAGATAGGTCGTGATCTCCATGTCCTCGCCGCGGCCGGTCGCGCCCATCTCGGGGGCGCCGGCGACTTCCGCCGAGAAGCGGACGCAGCGCGTGCACTGGATGCAGCGGTTCATCGAGGTCTTGACCAGCGCGCCGAGATATTTGTCCTCGACCGCACGCTTGTTCTCGGCGAAGCGGCTGGTGTCGACACCATAGCCCATCGCCTGGTCCTGGAGGTCGCACTCACCGCCCTGGTCGCAGATCGGGCAGTCCAGCGGATGGTTGATGAGAAGGAACTCCATCACGCCTTCGCGCGCCTTCTTCACCATCGGCGAACGCGTCGAGATCTCCGGCGGCTCGCCCTTGGGGCCCGGACGGCAGTCGCGCACGCCCCAGGCGCAGCTGGCGACCGGCTTCGGGCCGCCCTTCACCTCGACGAGGCACATCCGGCAATTGCCGGCGATCGACAGCCGCTCGTGATAGCAGAAGCGCGGAATCTCGGCACCGGCCGCCTCGCACGCCTGGAGCAGCGTGTATTCGGCGGGGACATCGATCTCCTTGCCGTCGATGATGAGCTTGGTCATGTCTGTCTCAAGTCTTTCCGAGCTTGCAGTCGGGCGGTGCGACGCTCGCGGTTTTCAACGAAGTCTTCACCCATTGCTGGGTGTCGGCGCCGTAGGTCGCGAGATAGGCAGGCTGCGCCTGGTTCTTCTCGCAGAGGAACGGCAGATGCGGTTTCAGGTCGTAGTCACACGATGCCTGCCATTCGCGCTTGTCCGCGAATGCGGCAAAGGTCTCCTCGCAGGCATAGAGGAAGTACGAGACAAAACTCTCATATTGGGACCGCTCTTCGCGGCCGGCGGCCTTGATGGCGTCGTAATCGGGCTGAGCGAATTTCGGATTCTGGAATGCGAGATCGGTGTAGCCGAGAAACGCCGAACGCGCGCTGGAGGCGCGGTTCGAGGTGCGGATTTCGTTGATCTGCAGCAGGATTGCAACAAAGCCGAGCAGCGCCACGGTCGCCTGCGCCATCTGCGCAAGCGTCCCGTACTTCTGCCACCATGCGGCCTGTTGCGTCATCGCCAACATTACTCCGCCGCGACCATGTTCACGGGATCGCGCACGCCGATATCGTCGATGTCGGCCTTGTGCGAATACTGGTCGATGCGCGCTTCGATCTCGTGACGGAAATGCGTGATCAGGCCCTGGATCGGCCATGCCGCCGCGTCGCCGAGCGCACAGATGGTGTGGCCTTCGACCTGCTTGGTCACTTCAAGCAGCATGTCGATCTCGCGCTTGTGGGCGCGGCCCTCCGCCATGCGGGTGAGCACGCGCCACATCCACCCCGTGCCCTCGCGGCACGGCGTGCACTGGCCGCAGCTCTCGTGCTTGTAGAAATAGGAGATGCGGGCGATGGCACGGATCAGATCGGTGGACTTGTCCATCACGATCACGGCCGCGGTGCCGAGGCCCGAGCGCAGCTTGCTCAAGGAATCGAAATCCATCGGCGTGTCGATGATCTGCTCGGCCGGCACCATGCGCACCGACGAGCCGCCGGGGATCACGGCCTTGAGATTGTCCCAGCCGCCGCGAATGCCGCCGCAATGCTTCTCGATCAGCTCGCGGAACGGAATGCCCATGGCTTCTTCGACGTTGCAGGGCCGCTCGACATGGCCGGAGATGCAGAAGAGCTTGGTGCCGACGTTGTTCGGGCGGCCGATGCCGGCGAACCACGCCGCGCCGCGGCGCAGGATATCCGGCGCAACGGCGATGGACTCGACGTTGTTGACGGTGGTCGGGCAGCCGAACAGACCGACGTTCGCCGGAAACGGCGGCTTCAGGCGCGGCTGGCCCTTCTTGCCTTCGAGGCTTTCGAGCAGCGCGGTCTCCTCGCCGCAGATATAGGCGCCGGCGCCGTGGGCGACGTAGATGTCGAACGGCCAGCCGTTGACGTTGTCCTTGCCGACCAACTTGGCGTCGTACGCCTGGTCGATCGCAGCCTGCAGATGCTCGCGCTCGCGGATGAACTCGCCGCGGACATAAATGTAGCACGTATGCGCGTTCATCGCGCAGCTCGCGATCAGGCAGCCCTCGATCAAGAGATGCGGATCGTGCCGCATGATCTCGCGATCCTTGCAGGTGCCGGGCTCGGACTCGTCGGCATTGACGACGAGATAACTCGGCCGGCCGTCGGTCGATTCCTTCGGCATGAAGGACCATTTCAGACCGGTCGGGAAGCCGGCGCCGCCGCGGCCGCGGAGCCCCGAGGCCTTCATCTCGTTGATGATCCAGTCGCGGCCCTTGTCGATGATGTTCTTCGTGCCGTCCCAGGCGCCGCGGCGCCGCGCGCCCTCGAGCCCCCAATCGTGGAGGCCGTAGAGGTTCTTGAAGATGCGGTCCTTGTCCTCGAGCATGCTCAAAACTTTCCGAACATCACCGATTGGCTTGCGAATAAGCGAGCCCGGCAGCGCAGCCGCCGAACACGATGGCCCACAACAGGCTGGATTCCAGCGTGGCGCTCAGGCCGTAGCGCTGCAGCAGGAACATGAAGCCGGCCGCGACAGCGGTGTGCAGCGCGATCGTGCGCCAGGCCTTCATCGCAGCGCCCCTTCCTGCCTTGTTTTCCTGCCCGTTTGCCAGCACCTGAAAGCTTCGCATCAGGTGGTTTCCTTCAGCGTCGTCGGCCCGCCCGCGGGCGCCGAGTACTGGCGGCCGTTCTGCGGACCCGGCTTGGGCGGGTTGCCCGAAGCAAAACCGTCGAGCACCTTGCCGAAGCTTTCCTTGGTCAGGTCCTCGTAAGTATCCTTGCCGATCAGCACCATCGGCGCATTCACGCAGGCGCCCAGGCACTCCACCTCTTCCCAGCTGAAATTGCCGTCCTTGGAGAGATGGAAGGGCTCGTGATGGATGCGGTGCTCGCAGACGTGGATCAGATCCTCGGCGCCGCGCAGGCGGCACGGCGTGGTGCCGCAGACCTGGACATGGGCCTTCTTGCCGACCGGGGCGAGCTGGAACATCGTGTAGAAGGTCGCGACCTCCAGCACGCGGATATAGGGCATGTCGAGCATGTCGGCGATGACGCGGATCGCGGCTTCCGACACCCAGCCGTCGTTCTGCTCCTGCGCCCGCCACAGGATCGCGATCGCGGCCGAGGCCTGCCGTCCCGGCGGATACTTCTCGATCTGCTTCTTGGCCCAGGCGAGATTCTCGTCCGTGAACGTGAAGCTCGCGGGCTGCAATTCCTTCGGGGCAAGGCGGCGGACGGACATCGATCAAACTCTCATTGCGCGCGGTTCGGATGCGGACATCGTCACCGATCGACCTCTCCGAACACGATGTCGAGCGAGCCGAGGATCGCCGAGACGTCGGCGAGCAGATGGCCGCGGCAGATGTGATGCATGGCCTGGAGATGCGCAAAGCCCGGCGCGCGGATCTTGCACTTGTAGGGCTTGTTGGTGCCGTCGGCGACGAGATAGACGCCGAACTCGCCCTTCGGCGCTTCGACCGCGGCGTAGACTTCGCCGGCCGGCACGTGGACGCCCTCGGTGTAGAGCTTGAAGTGGTGGATCAGCGCTTCCATCGAGCGCTTCATCTCGCCACGGCGCGGCGGCGCGACCTTGTTGTCCTCGACGACGACGGGGCCCTTGCCCTCAGGCGCGTTCAGCTTCTGGATGCACTGTTTCATGATGCGCACGGACTGGCGCATCTCTTCCATGCGGATCAGATAGCGGTCGTAGCAGTCGCCGTTCTTGCCGATCGGAATGTCGAAATCCATCTCGGCGTAACACTCGTAGGGCTGCGACTTGCGCAGGTCCCAGGCCGCGCCGGAGCCGCGGACCATCACGCCGGAGAAGCCCCACTCCCAGGCCTCCTTGAGCGGCACCACGCCGATGTCGACGTTGCGCTGCTTGAAGATGCGGTTGGCGGTGAGCAGCCGGTCGAGGTCATCCACGACCTTCAGGAACGGATCGCACCAGGCCTCGATGTCGTCGACCAGCTTCTGCGGCAGGTCCTGGTGCACACCGCCGACGCGGAAGAAGGCTGCGTGCATGCGGCTGCCCGAGGCACGCTCGTAGAACACCATCAGCTTCTCGCGCTCTTCGAAGCCCCACAGCGGCGGGGTCAGCGCGCCGACGTCCATCGCCTGCGTGGTGACGTTGAGCAGATGCGACAGGATGCGGCCGATCTCGCAATAGAGCACGCGGATCAGCTGGCCGCGGCGCGGCACCTCGATGCCGAGCAGCTTTTCGGCCGCGAGGCAGAAGGCGTGCTCCTGGTTCATCGGCGCGACGTAGTCGAGCCGGTCGAAATACGGGATCGCCTGGAGATAGGTCTTCTGCTCGATCAGCTTTTCGGTGCCGCGGTGAAGCAGCCCGATATGCGGATCGACGCGCTCGACGATCTCACCGTCGAGTTCCAGCACAAGACGCAGCACGCCGTGCGCCGCCGGATGCTGCGGTCCGAAATTGATGGTGAAGTTACGGAGGCTTTGCGGCTGTTCATTCATGGCTTCGGCTCCGCCTTGGCCTTTTCATCCCCCGGCAACGGATAGTCCGCCCCCTCCCACGGAGACAAGAAATCGAACTTGCGGAATTCCTGGTTGAGCCGCACAGGCTCGTACACCACGCGCTTCTCCTGGTCGTCGTAGCGGACCTCGACGAAACCGGTGAGCGGGAAGTCCTTGCGCAGCGGATGCCCCTCGAAGCCGTAGTCGGTAAGGAGGCGGCGCATGTCGGGATGACCGACGAAGAACACGCCATAGAGGTCGTAGGCCTCGCGTTCGAACCAGTCCGCACCCGGGAATACGTCGATCAGCGATGGCACCTGCGTGGTCTCGTCCGCCTGGGCCCGGAGCCGGATCCGCGTGTTCAGCGTCGGCGACAGGAAGTGATAGATCACGTCGAAACGCTTCTCGCGGCTCGGATAGTCGACCGCGGTCACGTCGGTGACGTTGACGAAGCGGCAGCCGGGATCGTCACGCAGAAAACGGGCGACCTCCACGATTTTGCCAATCTCGACGTCGATAGTGAGCTGATTGAACGCGACCGAGTGCGCCGTGGCGACGCCCGGAAGCGCGCTAACGATCGTCTGCCCCAGGGCGTCGAGCTTGGCGTCGTCCATGACGTAAAACCTTAGCGTTCGATGGTGCCGGTGCGCCGGATCTTCTTCTGCAGCAGCAGCACGCCGTAGAGCAGCGCTTCCGCCGTGGGCGGGCAGCCCGGCACGTAGATGTCGATCGGCACGATGCGGTCGCAGCCGCGCACGACCGAGTAGGAATAGTGATAGTAGCCGCCGCCATTGGCGCAGGAGCCCATCGAGATGACGTAGCGCGGCTCAGGCATCTGGTCGTAGACCTTGCGCAGCGCCGGCGCCATCTTGTTCGTCAGAGTTCCCGCGACGATCATCACGTCGGACTGGCGCGGCGAGGCGCGCGGCGCGAAGCCGAAGCGCTCGACGTCGTAGCGCGGCATCGACACCTGCATCATCTCGACCGCACAGCAGGCAAGGCCGAAGGTCATCCACATCAGGGAGCCGGTGCGCGCCCAGGTGATGAGGTCGTCGGTCGCGGCCACGAAGAAGCCCTTGTCGGACAGCTCGGAATTGACCTCGAGGAAGAACGGATCACGGGCCCCGACCGGCTTGCCGGTCGACGGATCAAGAATACCCTTCGGAGCCATAGCGATCTCAGATTTGGCGATCGCCGGCTGCGAGGTTGCGGCGGTGGGGCTCAATCCCATTCGAGCGCTCCCTTCTTCCACTCATAGGCGAACCCGACCGTCAGCACGGCGAGGAACACCACCATGGACCAGAAGCCGGTCGCGCCAAGCTTGCCGAACGCCACCGCCCAGGGAAACAGGAACGCCACCTCGAGGTCGAAGATGATGAAGAGGATGGCGACCAGATAGAAGCGGACGTCGAACTTCATGCGGGCGTCGTCGAAGGCGTTGAAACCGCACTCATACGCCGACAGCTTTTCCGGGTCCGGCGATTGGAACGCGACCAGGAACGGCGCGATCAGGAGCGCCAGACCGATCAGGCTCGCAACTCCGATAAAGACCACAAGTGGGAGATAATTCTGCAGGATGCCGGTCATCGGCGAGGCCTTCTTGCTGCGGTTTCGGACGTGCCGCAGATTCGTTGATTGGAATTGTTCTTGAGGCTTTAGCGCAGCGCAACAGAGGGCGCAAGACAAGCTATTTTGACGCTTTTACCGTCCTTCCCGTGGGCTCTTGGCCTCATCAGGCGGATGCGCTTGCCTCCATTGATAGCGCCGCGGCGGCCATCCTGTGCCCTGCGCTCTCCCCATATCAGCCCAGCCCCCGTTCGGCAGCGAGCATCTCGGCGGCCGTCAGGGTGAGCCGATCGATGTGTCCGAGCAGCAGCTCGAGATCCCCTGGCGCAAGCTGTTCCAGCAGGCGCCGGTTTCGCTCCTGGGCGCCGGCCACGATGGCGTCATGGGCAGCCAGGCCGGCCTTGGTGAGAGAGACCAAGGTCTCCCGGTTGTCGCGCGGATTGGCCGCCTTCGCCACCAGCTTGCGCGCCACGAGCTCGGCGAGCGCCCGGCTGATCTGCCCCTTGTCCATGCCGACGGCCTCGGCGAGCCGCACCACGCTCATCGGCGGCCGCCGGCCGAGCGAGGCGACCAGACCGAACTCGACCGAGGACAGGCCGGTCAGGCGCTTGTAGCGCAGCATCGCGCCGCGCCTGAGCAGGTTCGCCAGCACCATCAGCCGCGACGACATCATCGCGGTGATCGGTGCTAGTTCGGAATCGACAACGGCCTCCGGCGGCAAGGCCCTCTCAGTCCTGAGCTTCTCGGTCATCACCAACCTCTGCCAACAAAGCCGCGCGCTGCCAAGCTCAACGATATCGTTGACATTGTCATCCATCTATCGTTGACTTGGTCAACGATAGATGGGCCGCCGGCGCCCGACCAGCGGCGGGGAGGACAACATGACGATCACCCAGCGGGACCGCGATCTCGGCACGGCCTATGCGATGAAGCCGTCCAGCACCCGGACCGAGCTCACCTCGGTCGGCCGCGGCACGCCGATGGGCGAGCTGCTGCGCCGGTATTGGCACCCGGTCGGCCTCGCCGGTGACGCAACCGATATCCCCAGAAAAGTCCGCGCACTTGGCGAAGACCTGATCCTGTTCCGCGACCGGCATGGCCGGGCCGGCCTGCTGCATGCGCGCTGCTGTCACCGCGGCACCACGCTCTATTACGGCAAGGTCGAGGAAGACGGCATCCGCTGCTGCTATCACGGCTGGAAGTTCGACACCGAGGGCCGCTGCCTCGAACAACCCTGCGAGCCCGACGGCGGCCTGTTCAAGGACAAGGTGCGCCAGCCCTGGTATCCAGTGCAGGAACGCTACGGCCTGATCTTCGCCTATATGGGGCCGGCCGAGAAAAGGCCGGTGCTGCCGCGCTACGAGTGCCTGGAGAACATGGACGACGGCGAGTTCGTCGAGGCCGACGATTCCTCGATCGGCGGCGGCGGCCCTGCCGTGATCCCTTGCAACTGGCTGCAGCATTTCGAGAACGTTGCCGACCCCTACCATGTGCCGGTGCTGCACGGCTCGTTCTCAGGCCCGCAGTTCACCAACATGATGGCCTCGATGCCCGAAGTGAAGTTCGAGATGTCGCCGCGCGGCGTCGCGGTGCGTTCGATCCGCAGGCAGGACGACGGCAAGGTGTTCTATCGCGTCACCGAGGCCGCCCTCCCCACACTCCGCGTCGTGCCCAATCCGCGCGTCGCGCAGTTCGCGCGCGTCGAATCGATCGGCTGGACCTTGCCGATCGACGACACCTCGTTTCGCATCTACGTCGCCGGCCGGGTCAAGAACGCGGGCGATATCGGGCGGATGCGCTCGAAGTTCAACGGCAAGTTCTGGTGGGACATGACCGAGGCCGAGCACCAGCAATTCCCCGGCGACTACGAGGCCCAGGTCGGCCAGGGCGCGGTGACGATCCATTCCGAAGAGCATTTTGGCCAGAGCGACCGCGGCATCCTGATGATCCGCCGGATGCTCGCTGACCAGCTCGAGGCCATGGCCACCGGCCGCGACCCGATCGGGGTGTCGTTCGACGCCGACACGAGGCCGGTCGAATTCGAGGCAGGGAATTACATCCGCGAGGCGTAAGGCCCGCGCAAAAAGAAGATCGGGGGAGGAAAGTCATGGTCGATGTCGCACCGCAGGCGACCGCGCCAACTCAGGCTGCGGCCGCCCCCTCGGCGCGCCGCTACTACGTCCTCGCCTTGCTCACGATCATCTACGCCCTCAACTTCCTCGACCGCACCATCTTCAACGTGCTGATCGAACCGATCAAGAAGGAGTTCACGCTCAGCGACACGACGATGGGCCTGCTCGCCGGGTTCGGCTTCGTGCTGTTCTATTCGCTGCTCGGCATTCCCATCGCACGGATGGCCGATCGCCTCAACCGCCGCAACATCGTCACGGTCGCCTTCGCGTTCTGGAGCGCGATGACCTATCTCTGCGGCCTCGCCTCCAGCGTCACGACGCTGGCATTGGCCCGGGTCGGCGTCGGCATCGGGGAGTCAGCGGGAACGCCGGCCTCGCAATCGATGATCGCCGATCTCTTCGACAAGAACGAACGACCGCGCGCGCTCGGCATCTACGCGATCGGCACCTATCTCGGCGTCTTCCTCGGCTATTTCATCGGCGGCTATGTCAACCAGCACTACGGCTGGCGGATGGCGTTCTTCACCGCCGGCCTGCCCGGCGTCGCGCTCGCCGCCGTCTTGTGGCTGACGATCGCCGAGCCGAAGCGCGGCGCGATGGCCGAGACCTTCAAGGCCGAGCCGATCGGGCCGACGCTGCGTTTCCTGGTATCGCAGCCGAGCTTCATCATAGTGCTGATCGGCTTTTGTCTGACGACCTACACCAACTACGCTACCGCGGTGTTGATCCCGCCGTTCCTGGCGCGCATCCATCACCTCACCAGCGCCGAGATCGGCACATATGCCGGCACCTTCAAGGGTCTCGCCGGCATGGCGGGCACGTTGATCGGCGGCCTCGTGGTGGCGCAGATCGGCCGCCGCGACGACCGCTGGAAGCTGTGGGCGCCCGCGATCATGTCTGGCATCGCCGGCCCGGTGTTCGCGCTGTGCATGCTGACGCAAAGCTTCACGCTGATGGTCGCTACGCTGGCGCTGACCTCGTTCATGGTCGGCTTCCATCTCGGCCCGATCTTCGCGATCGCGCAGACGGTGGCAAAGCCCAGCATGCGCGCGCTGGCCTCGGCGATCGTGCTGCTGACCGCGACCTGCTTCGGCCAGGGCGTCGGCCCCCTCGCCGTCGGCATGATCAACGACGCACTGAAGGGCACCTACGGCGTCGATGCGGTTCGCTACTCGCTGTTGTCGGCCGCGCTCATGACGACGCTCGGTGCCCTGCTGTTCGTCTGGGCGGCACGCGCGATCCGCGCCGACATCGCGCGCGCCAATTAGCTGTCGATGAAGGCCAGCAGGTCAGCCATCAAGCGCGCGCTGTGCGTCAGCGGCAACGCGTGCGGGGCGCCTTCATAGACGGCGAGCCTGCTTCCTCTGATCAGTTTTGCCGTCTTCGCGCCGGTCAGCTCGAGGGGCGCGCTGGCATCCTTGTCGCCATGCACGATCAGCGTCGGGCGATCGATTGCGCTCGCGGCGGCGCGCAGGTCGGCAAAGGAAATGGTCCTGCGGCAAGCCAGCGCCACCGGCAGCGGCACGCTCAGCATCATCTCCCTGATCCAGGCCCGCGTCACCTCGGGCGTGTCGGGCATGAAGAACGGCGCCTCGTTCTCGCCCATCCATTTCGAAAAGTCCTGCGCGATCGCCGCATTTTGCGCGTCGACCATCGCTCTCGGCACGGCGTCCGGATTGTCCTCGGTCTGCACGATGAACGGCGTGGTCGGCGCCACCAGCACCAGCCGCGCGATGCGCTTTGCGCCGTGACACGCCAGATAGTTCACTGCCTCGATCGATCCCATCGAATGCGCGACGATCGTGACGTCGTGGAGATCATGCTGCTCGATCACGGCGGCGACGTCATCGGTCAGCGTGTCGAGATCGTATCCCGCCATCGGCATGTCGGAGCGGCCATGTCCACGCCGGTCAGGTGCGACGCAGCGATAGCCCTTGGCGTTCAGCGCCACGATCTGGCTGCCCCAGATGCTGGAATTGAACGTCCAGGCAGCGAGCAGCAGCACCGGCCGGCCCGAGCCCCAATCCTGCACGAACAGCTTTGTGCCGTCCCTGGCGGTTGCATAAAGCGGTTGGCTGGCCATCGTGTATCTCCGTTTGCGGATCGATCGGCACCCATCGCCGCCGATGCACCGACCATCGCAAAGGGAGATCGCACGCGCGATTACGCGTCAGGTAATCGCGCGCGTGATGTCAGGCGGCGCTCACGTCAGCTTGCCGGTGTATTTCTCCAGCGCTGCCCAGGCGTCCGCGCCATAGGTCTTCTGCCACTGCGTGTAGAAACCGGCCTTCACCAACGCGGCCCTGAACTGCACGGGATCGGGCTTGTTGAAGGTCATGCCCTTCTCGGTCAGCTCGGCCTGCAGCGAGCGATCCATCTCGACCAGATCGGTGCGCTCCTTCACCGCCGCGGCGTCGAACGCGGCATTGATGAGCTCGAGCAGATCTGGCGGCAGGCCGGTCATCGCGCGGCGGTTGCCGAGGATCCAGTAACCGCTCCAGCAATGGTTCGAGAGCGCGCAAAATTTCTGCACCTCGTAGAGCTTGCCGGTCGAAGCCTGCGCCAGCGGGTTCTCCTGCCCTTCGACGATGTGGGTCTGCAGCGCCGAATAGAGCTCGCTGTAGGAGATGCTCGACGGCAGCGCGCCGAGCCCTGAGAACAGCGACGTCAGCAATGCCGTCACCGGCACGCGAATTTTAAAGCCCTTGAGATCGTCGACGCTGTTGAGCTGCCGGCTCGACGACGAGGTGATCTGACGAAAGCCGTTGTCCCAGACCTTCTTCAGCGGCACGACGCCGGTCTTCGTGATCGCCTCGCGCACGAGGTCGCCGACGCCGCCGTCCATCGCCGCCCAGACCTGGTCGTAGGACTGGAAGGCAAAGCCGATGCTGGGTAGCCCCGACAGCGGCACCAGCGTCGACAGTGTCATGCTGGGCGCCGCCAGCAGCTCGATCCCGCCGGCCCGGACCTGCGACAGCATCTCCGGATCGCCGCCGAGCTGGCTGTTGGCGAACACCGTGATGTTGACCCGGCCGGACGACTGGGCGCCGACCGCCTTGGCGGCCTCAGTCAGGCGGATTGTTAGCGGATGGGTTTCCGGAGTGTTGACGCCGAGCTTGAAGTCGAACTCGGCCGCCGCAACGGCGCGCTTACCAAACATCGTAGCGGCGAGTGCCGCGGAGCCGGTTCCAAGCACCCGGCGTCGGGTTAGTCTCATTGTTTTCATTATTGTTTTTCTCCCAAGGGCGTTTCCGCGCCTGGGGCAGTTTTAGCCGGCCGCCAGTGTGACGCAAGGCACGGTGAAACCAATCCGCCCGTGGCACGAAACCATTTCCCGGAACTCACGAAACGATCCGGAAACAGATGGGGCTTACCAGTACCTGCCATAGACGGCGCACAGACGCCCGGAGGCGACCATGAACCACTCGATCCATTCAGCTGACCGCGCGACCCATCTCAAGATTGTGGTGGTTGCCCTTGTTGCGGGGATCGGGATCGCGGCGCTCGGCATTTCGGCCCGAAACAACGCGGATTTCACCCAGACTGCTCAGACCAACCAGGTCATCAAGGCCGGCAAACCGGTGGCGATCACCTCGTCAGGCACCTCCACGGTCCGCTGAAGATTTCTGCAGGCTTCCGCAGGCAAGACGGCCGCCCTCGGGCGGCCTTTTTTGTTGGTCCTGATCGTCTTGAGCTCGGACGAGCATGGTGTGGCCTTTGCGAGCGAGTTCGGCTACGGCGATTGCCGAACCACGGAGACCGGAGTGCGCGCGATCGACGTGTGCAAGGTCGCAACCCGGCTGAGCGCCGCGAATGACTGAGCCTCGCCTCGCCGGCGACAACATTGCTAAGCCGCAGGATGCTTCCCGCACCGACGGGGCGCCCCCTTTGCTGGGCCTGCCGGCATCGCTGCCGCTGGTGCTCGACCTCGACGGCACGCTGATCACGGGCGACCTGCTCCATCTCAGCTTCTTCTCGATCCTGCGCCGCAATCCGCTGATCGTCGTGTCATGCGCCGCCTGGATGACGCGCGGCCGCGCGGCGCTGAAGCGCCGGCTCGCACAACGCCAGCACATCGACTGGAGCCGGATCGAACTGCACCAGGACGTCGTCGCATTGGCCGAGCGCGAGAACGCGGCCGGCCGCCGCATCGTGCTGGCAACCGCGGCCGACGCGCTGCTCGCACAGATGCTGGCGTCGCGTCTGCCTTGGATCGACCAGGTGCTTGCCTCCGACGGCGAACATAATCTCAAGGGCGCCAACAAGGCCGACCTGTTGCAAAGGACATTTCCCGGGGGCTTCATCTACGCCGGCGACAGCGCTTCCGACCTCGCGGTCTGGGCCCACGCCGCCGGCATCATCACCGTTAATGCCCGCAATGCCGTGCGCGCCGCCGCGGCCGGGCTCGGCAGGCCGACGTTGCATCTGCAGGGCCGCTCGGCCGCAGCGAAATCTTAACCGCGTCCTAACGCGGTCGTTCGATTTCAATCCGCTGCGCGACCCCAGTCTTAAAAGTTGCCCGGCTAAGGTCGGCGTCAACAAAGGCGCAGGCCACAATGAATTTGCAGCAGCAAGTAATTTCAACCGGCTTCAAGATCATCTGCACGGATTGCGGTAGCCTGGCGATCAAGGTCGCCGATCCGGCGCATGCATCCGGCGACACCATCATCGAATGCCACCGCTGCAACGCGGTGCGCGGCACTGTGGCGGACCTGCACAATTTGGCGCGGCGCGGCCGCGACCTGTTCGAATTCTAACCGCGGCCCCGCCAATGCTGTCAGACCCGAAGGCGACCACGCAGAGCGACGTTCCCTTGGACACGGTCTGGTCGATCCTCGAGGCCGCCAACGAATTGGGCGACACCCACACGGTTGACGCCTGCCGCCGCATCATCGACGCCAATTTGCGCGGCGAGGCGCCGGGAGAATCCGACCTCAACGCGGTCGCCGCATTCTTTGCCTGATCAAGGCAAGGTGTTGCCGTTCTGTGAATTCAATAGGGCATCGCGGTGACGAATGGCCCGGCAGAAACATAACAACACAGACCGAGATATTGCTTAACTTGCGTCGTCCAGGGCCGACCGGCTAGCTGCCTGGCAGCTTTCGGATTCGGACGGACCGATGACATTGACGCGCGGTGACCTGGTTGTCGGGGTCACGATCCCCGGGTTCTTCGTCCTCAGCGTCGCCTCGATGATCGCCTGTGGGCACGCATTCCCGGCGATGCATGTCTGGCGATCCGGCATCACCGCGCAAGCCGTCCTCGGCACCGCCATCATGGTCGCATTCGTCCCGGCGTTCGTCGCGGCACGATTCAGCTTCGGTTATCTGGTCGGCTTCTCGCTGCTGTCAGCCGTGTTCGGCTTCGTCTGGCTCAGTTTCTTCAGCGCGTTCGACTATCCGCACGCCATCGCCCGCTGGGCCATGATCGCCGCGCTGGCCGCCGCGATGATCCCTCTGATGTTGCGGAACATCCCGGTTTGGCGGCCCGATTTGTCCGAAGCGGCCGTCAAGCGCATCGCGGTTCTGCTGCTGGTGTCGTGCCTCGCCGTGCTGGTGGCCGATGTCTCCTACGGGGCCAATCTTGGCAATCCCTATGGCGCAGCCCGCACCGCCGTCGTGCGGCCGGCGCTAATGAACTATCTCACCGGGGTCATGATCGGCGCGGTCCTGCCCTACCTGTTCGCGCATTTCGCATCGCGCAGCCGATGGATGCCGGCGGCCGGGGTGCTGCTGCTTGCGCTTTGCTTCTATCCCGTCGTCAACAACAAGACCGTCCTGCTGCTGCCGATCTGGCTGCCGTTTCTGTTCTGGCTGTACGGCCGGTTCGACCCGCGGCTGGCCACGGTGCTCGCATTTCTGATCCCGATGATCGTCGGCCTTTTGGCTTTCGCCATTCTCGCCGCCGACAAGACCTACATCGTGTTCAGCACCATCAATCTGCGCTTCGTCGCGATCCCGTCGCTCGCGCTCGATCAATACGCCGACTTCTTTGCGCACCGCGAACTCACCCGGTTCTGCCAGATCACCGTCCTGCGATACATGGCCGCCTGCCCGTACGGCGAGCTCGGCCCGACCCTTGGAGCGATTTATCAGGACGGCAATTTCAACGCGTCCTTCCTCGCCACCGAGGGCATCGCGTCGGTCGGTCTTGCGCTCGCCCCGGTGTCGGCTTTCGTCTGCGGCCTGATCCTGTCAGTGGGATCGATGGTCTCAAAGCACCTGTCGCCGCGCTTCATCGCGGTTTCGTCGGGCATCGCAGTTCAGGCGATCATGAATGTGCCGCTCACGACAGGCCTGCTGTCGAACGGGATAGCGCTGCTGTTCCTGCTGTGGTGGCTGACGCCCGAACAGCGCGTGGCATTTATCGGTCAGGCCCGAGCAGGCCGCTCAACCCGTCAGCGTTGCCGGCCTCGCGGCGTCCTGATCTGTCGCGGCAGTCTGAGGAAGGCAACTCGTTACGGCACCGGTCCAGAGGGACCAATGGTTTCGGGCCAAACACGCTGCTAAGTCATTGAAATGAATGGCGCGAGAGACGGGGCTCGAACCCGCGACCTCCGGCGTGACAGGCCGGCGCTCTAACCAACTGAGCTACTCCCGCGGATGCCGATCATCGGATTGATCCGCGCAGGACCGAGGGCATAAAGGCCCGCATCCGGTTAGTCAAGGACGTTGCGGATCCCTGCACAGCGTCGGCATTTTCGCGGCACGTACGCGGGTTGTCGCCTGTTTTCAGGGGAAACGGCGTAGTCAGCGAAGCCCCGAATCAAATAAGGCCTGATACGTCTGGGTTTCCTGTGGCCAGCCCGGCGCTGCCCGTTCCTGGAACCGGCGGTTTTCAGGACTTGTCCGGACGCATTTTCCCGACGCGAACGGCGCGCCATTCGCGTGAAAAGCAGCAATCCAGCCATTCAGCAACGAGGAGGGCCAGACATGGCGAAGAAAGCAGCGACACCGGCGACGATCACGCTGAAGCATTTGGCGGCGGCCATCGCCGAGGAGCAGGAGCTGTCGAAGAAGCAGGCCGAGGCGATCCTGACCGACATGGTCACAAGGATCACCAGGCACCTCAAGAAGGGCGACCGTGTCCGTATCGTGGGCCTTGGCATCCTCCAGGTCCGCAAGCGCGCCGCCCGCACCGGCCGCAATCCCGCCACCGGCGAAGCGATCCACATCAAGGCCAGCCGGAAGGTCGCGTTCCGCGCCGCCAAGGAGCTGAAAGAAGCCGTCTAGCGCCTACTCTCTCCGTTAAGGCAAAGCGCCATTCCGGCTCGTGACGCGGCCCCGGAGTGGCGCTTTTCTGTGATAGGATTGTCCTACGAAGCTCGCCTTGACGCGGTTTGCTCGCGCGAACCAACTTCGCCAAAGCGCATTGTTCCTATCTCCTGTTTTTTGCGCGGTTTTCATGCTGGCACCGGCTCTCGACTTCACGCACACCGTGACCGAGCGCTTCCTGCGCTATGTCACCATCGACACCCAGTCCGATCCGGAATCCCCCAGCTCCCCCTCGACCGAGAAGCAGAAGGATCTCGGCCGCGTGCTCGCCGCGGAGCTGAAGGCCATGGGGATATCCGACGCGCATCTTGATCCGCACGGATACGTCTACGCGACCATCCCGGCCAACACCGACAAGAAGGTGCCGGTGATCTGCTTCTGCTCGCACATGGACACCTCGCCCGACGTCACCGGCAAGGACGTCAAGCCGCAAATGGTGAAGAACTATCGCGGCGGCGACATCGTGCTGGCCGGCGATGCCTCGCAGGTGATCCGCGCCGCCGAGCACGAAGCACTGGCCGACCAGATCGGCAACGACATCATCATCACCGACGGCACCACGCTGCTGGGGGCCGACAACAAGGCCGGTGTCGCCGAGATCATGGATGCCGCGCATTTCTTCCTCAACAACCCCGATGTGAAGCACGGCACCATCAAGATCCTGTTCACGCCGGACGAAGAGATCGGCCGCGGCGTCGACAATGTCGACCTGAAGAAGCTGGGCGCCGATTTCGCTTACACCATGGACGGCGAGAGCGCCGGCTGCGTCGAGGACGAGACCTTCTCGGCCGACGGAGCCACCATCACCATCCACGGCGTCAGTGCCCATCCCGGCTACGCCAAGGGCAAGATGGAGCACGCGATCAAGATCGCCGCCGCCATTGTCGAGCGGCTGCCGAAAGAAGGCTGCTCGCCGGAGACGACCTCGGGCAAGCAGGGCTTCCTGCATCCGGTCGCGATCTCGGGCGCGCTGGAGAACGCGCGGATCGACTTCATCGTGCGCGATTTCACCGAGGCCGGCCTGAAGCAGAAGGAAGCGCTGCTGGAAGACATCGTGAACGATGTCATGAAGGGCTATCCGCGCTCGACCTACCGCATGGAGGTCAAGCAGCAGTACCGTAACATGAAGGATGTGATCGATCGCCACCCGCAGATCGTGGCCTATGCGATCGAGGCGATCGAGCGCGCCGGCCTCACGCCGGTGAAGACCGCGATCCGCGGCGGCACCGACGGCTCCCGCCTGTCCTTCATGGGCCTGCCCTGCCCCAACATCTTCGCCGGCGAGCACGCGTTTCATTCGCGCCTCGAATGGGTCAGCCGGCAGGACATGGAAAAGGCGGTGCAGACCATCGTCCATCTCGCGATGATCTGGGAGGAGAAGACCTGATCAGGCCCGCGCGGTCACGATCCAGATCGCGCCGGGCAGCAGCACGGCATCGCCCTTCACAAAAGGCGCCAGCGCCTCGCGCATCGAGGCGATCGCGGCATCGCGCACCTCATCCGGGTGCCCTTCCAGCGCGCGGCTGGCCGGCCCGATCTCGAGCGCGCCCTGGATCGCGGCATCGATGCCGCGCCCGGTCGCGACATCGAGCTCAACCCGGCACGGCTCCATGGCAATGCCGGAGAAGCCGGCTTCGCCCAGGATCCGCTTCACGCGGGCCTCGGAGGCGAACGCGAACGGGCCGGGATCCTCGGGCCCTAGCGGCGGCAGTTTCGGCACGTGCTTGTAGACGGCAGCAAGCGGCGTCATGAAGAACGGATTTTCGCGCGGCTCCTGCCAGCAGGCGAAGGCGAGACGGCCGGTCGGCTTCATCGCCTTGCGCAGATTGGCGAACGACGTCACGGGATCGGCAAAGAACATCACGCCAAAGCGCGAGGCCAACAGATCGAAGCTCTCGCTGACAAACGGATAGATGGTGGCGTCGGCCAGCGCGAACTCGACCGGCAAACCCTGCGGCGCGCTCTGCCGCGCCCGCGTCAGCATCGGCTCCGAGACATCGACGCCGAGCACGTGGCCAGCGGGCGCGACCTTGGCCGCCAGCGCGAAGCTCGAGGCGCCGCTGCCACAGCCGACATCGACGACGCGTTGGCCGGCTTTCGGCGCGGCGCGATCGATCAGGAGGTCGAGCACCGGCTGCAGCACGATATCCTGCGCGGCCTGCCGTGTGGCCCAGCGCTGACCGCCCGGCCCGTTCCAATAAGCAATCTGGTCGGCGTTCTGCGGATGGCCAGCGTTCATGCGATCGAAACCTTGTGAGGAAGCTTCTGTTGTCTCATGTTTGGGCATGATCTCTTTCGGAAAACAGCTTCGCACTTTTTCCGGATCATGCCCTAGCAGCTCTCACGCGTCGCGGCGCGCAGCATCGGCATCAGCTGATAGGTGAATCCGGCATCCGCCTTGGTGACGGGATCGTTGGCGACGATCTCCTGCGGATCGGCATCGTCAGGCAGTTGCAGCACGCCGAGGCCCCAGACGCCGGAGGGATCGGCGACCGGTCCGAACACCAGCGCCTTGCCGGCCTGCAGCAGTTCGCCGCAATAGGCGACGTGCGCCTGCATGATGGCGGCTTCCTGCGGCGTCATATCCTGAGGAAAGGTCGGGCGCGGTCCGGTCAATTTGCAGACGTAGTATTTCATCGACCTGATCCGCGCTCGGAGCTTTATTTGGCGGCTGCGCTCGTGGGCTTGGCCGGTTTCGGCTTCGCGGCATTCGCCTTGGGCGCGCCCTGCCCGTCGCTGCGCGCGATGCCCCAGGGATCGGTCGGTTTCTGATCCGGCACACCGCTGAGCGCACGCTGATAGGCGCGCTGTTGCCGCGCCTCGTTGGCCGCATCGGCCGGCGACTTCTCGACCTCTTCGCGATAGCGCTGAACGTGATCCGACTGTGCGAATGCGGGTCCGGCAATCATGGTGAGAAGAAAAATCGCGGCGAGTTTGCGCATGCATCAAGTTCCCGGTTAGGCGGACAGAATAGCATCGCTGCAGCGTCGGCATCAAATCTGGGCGCGTGACTTTCGGCACCTTTCGCACCATCGGGTATCGAATGACATTCGGCACGCCAGCGCGGAGCAAGCGCGGTCCCGGCCATCCCCATGAGACTACCCCACGGCCGGGATCGCGCCCTCTCCGCGCGTTCACCGAGAGCCATGCAATGGCCTTACTCCGTAGGGCTCATCAACCAGAGGCGGCTTTGCAGCTCGTGAAACACCGCGCCACCGTCATCCTGCGCGAGCATGTGCAAGCGGAGGCCGAGCTGGTCGGACGAGCCGCGGTTCTCACCGATGGAACCGCAGGGACCGTCGAGGGCGTGTTTCTGGACGAATCTCACGGGTTGCGCATCTCGATCAAGGGCCACATCGGGAAGTGGCCGATCGCGACCATCAGGATGCTGCAACCGTAGGACTGGATCCGAAGGGGGAAGCACGTCCGCACGCGTTTAGGCAGCCAGTCCGCCTGCGCATTTCGAGCCTTGGCGTGACAGCCTTCGCCCTGCGAACCGAACAAGCGGATGAATTAGTGCTCAAAGGCTGGCTTGCCCAGCCGTAGCCCGCAGGGTGAAGGGCTGGTAGGCGGCGAGAGATTCGAACCGCGGACCCTCTCGGTGTAAACGAGATGCTCTAACCAGCTGAGCTAACCGCCCTTACCTGCGCGCCTCTTTAGCCTCGCCTGCCCCCGAGGCGCAAGGCCGCAACGCCTCAATCCGTCAGCACCAGTCCGTCGGGCGCGCTGGCAATTCCTTGAGATCATTGATCCATGGCGCGGCGGAGCGGCACCAGACCTGGCGTCGCGGGGTCAATTGGTCGCGCTGGCGGATCGCGCCCCAGCGGATGCCCCAATCGTCGGCCTGGTCGCCCTCGCCGCTCGTGAACAGCGGGGAACCGCATTCGGCGCAGAAGTGCTGGAAGCGCATCCGGCCGTTATCGCCGCGCTTGCCGTAGACCTTCGGCGCACCTCCGGTCAGCCGCACCTGTTCGGCGTCGCAGATCACCGTGACGCGGTAGGGCGAGCCGGTCAGCGCCTGACAGTCCGTGCAATGGCAGATCGACACCCGTTCGGGATCGATCTCGGCCTGATAAGTGATAGCCCCGCAATGGCATTGCCCGTCGATGTGCATCTGGCGCTCTCCAATTCCGTCAAACAAAGCAGCCGCCGTGAGCGCGGTTCCATTGTCCAGGGCCCTGGCTCTCGGCCCACCTCCTTTAACGGAGCAACGCCGGTATCCCGTACCCGCATTGTTTGGGATACCAAATCGGGATACGAAAGCCGTCTGATCGAGATTCCACGCCCGCCAAGGAGCGGCCAAGGACGGCGCCATGTCGCAGATGCTTCAGATCCATGACCAGCTCCGGGAGATGATCCTGTCGCTCGACCTGGGCCCCGGCGAGCGGCTGACCGAGCGCTGGCTGGAGAGCCGGTTCGAGGGATCGCGCACGCCGATCCGTGCCGCGCTGGTCCGGCTCGAAGGCGAAGAGCTGGTGCGCCGCGACGGCCGCAACTGGATCGTCGCACCGATCGACCTCGGTGAGCTGGAGGCGCTTGCCGAGTTCCGGATTCCGCTGGAGACGACGGCGGTGCGCCTCGCCTGCGCGCGGGCGAGCGCAGCCGATATCGCCGGCGTCGAGGAGATGCTGGATGCCTGCCAGTCCGGCGCGCCGCGCGAGGAATGGCATCGGGTCGGCACCGATTTCCATGTCGAGATCGCGCGGCTCTCCGGCAATCCCTTCATCGTCAAGGCGATCGCCGGCGCCATGACGAGGCTGTCGCGGGCGCGCTGGCTGGAAGTGTGGACCGAGCCGTCGCGCGAGCAGGCCTGGCGCGAGCACCGGCGCATCCTCGGCTTCATCAAGGCCGACGATCCGGAGGCCGCCGCGCGCGAGGCCGCCGACCACATCACCGATACCCGCGATCGCCTGCTGCGTTCGCTGAACGAGGATCGCCGCGGCCTGCGGGCGCGCGGCTTCGCCGTGATCGGGCTGCGCTGACATGAACATCGAAGTCGATCGCGAAGCCCTGCTCGACGCGGGCCCCTGGAAACGCAATTTGATCGTCTGCGTGTTCGGCTCCTTCACGACAATCGTGGGGATGACGCTGCTGCTGCCGTTCCTGCCGCTCTATGTCGAGCAGCTCGGCGTGACCGATCATGCCGCGATCGTGCAATGGTCGGGCGTCGCCTATGGCGCAGCCTTCTTCAGCGCGGCGCTGACGGCGCCGCTGTGGGGACGGCTCGCCGATCGCTACGGCCGCAAGCTGATGCTGATCCGCGCCAGCCTCGGCATGGCCGTCGCGATGTCCCTGATCGGCATGGCGCACAATGTCTATGAGCTGGTTGGCTTGCGGCTGCTGACCGGCCTGCTCGGCGGCTACGCCTCGGGCTCGACCGTGCTGGTCGCGGCGCAGACGCCCAAGGCGCGCTCCGGCTGGGCGATCGGCGTGCTGTCGGCCGGCATCATGGCCGGAAGCCTCGTCGGTCCGTTGATCGGCGGCGTGCTGCCGGGGCTGATCGGCATCCGTGCGACCTTCTTCCTGATCGGCGGCGTCATCTTCTTCACCTTCCTCGGCACGACGTTCCTGATCCGCGAGGACGCGCGCCCGAAGACCGCGAAAGGCGGCAAGGCGCGTGGCGGCTGGTCGCTGGTCCCGGACAAGCGCCCTGTCGTCGCGATGTGGGGAACCGGCCTGCTGCTGATGGTCGCCAACATGTCGATCGAGCCGATCATCACGGTCTATGTCGCGCAACTGGTCGAGGCGCCGCAGGTGACATTCGTCGCCGGCCTCGTGATGTCGGCGGCGGCCTTCGGCAGCCTGCTGTCGTCCTCGCATCTCGGCAAGCTGGCCGATCGGGTCGGCCACTGGCGGATCATCACCATCTGCTTGGCGGTGTCGGCGCTGCTGTTGATCCCGCAGGCCTTCGTGGTCAGCGGCTGGCAGTTGATCCTGCTGCGCTTCCTGATGGGGCTCGCGCTCGGCGGCCTCCTGCCCTGCATCGCGAGCGTGATCCGGCACAACGTGCCTGATGCGGTCACCGGCAGCATGCTCGGCTACTCGATCTCGGCGCAATATGCCGGCCAGGTGATCGGCCCGCTCGCCGGCGGCTTCATCGGCGGCCATATCGGCATGCCCGCGGTGTTCCTCGGCACCAGCGTGCTGATGGCACTCGGCGCGATCGGCAATTTCGTCGTCGAAAGGAAAGAGTAGTTCCGGCGCCGGCGTACCCACGTCGGCAGCTCGATCATTCCGTACCGCAACGACGAAAAAGCCAGTCGGGGTGTCGGAACACGCGCCATTGGTTCGTTCTTTGCTGTGAAGCCAGCAAATGGAGATACCCAATGGCCGACCTGACGCTTACCACCTTCGATTGGGTTCCGGAGATGCCGCGGGGATTTGTGCGCGACCTCCGCGTGCGCTGGGCATTGGAAGAGGCGCGCTTGCCGTATCGCGTTGCAAGCGTGCCGTTTCGCGATCGGGGCCCCGAGCATTTCGCGCACCAGCCGTTCGGCCAGGTGCCGTGGCTGACCGACGGCGACATCTCGATCTTCGAGACCGGCGCGATCCTGCTGCATCTCGGTGAGCGCAGCGACGCGCTGCTGCCGACCGATCCGCGCCAGCGCAGCGAGGCTTTGAAATGGCTGTTCGCAGCGCTCAACTCGGTCGAGATGGCGAGCCTGCCCTGGTCGCTCCTGGTGTTCTCGGGCGAGAGCGGCGGCACGTCGGCATGGACACGCTTCGACGGCTTCCTGCAATCCCGGCTTAGGCACATAGAGCCGGTGCTGACGGGTCGCAAATGGCTGGCCGGGCCGTTCTCCGTCGCCGACATTCTCATGGCGGATGTGCTGCGCCTGGTCGACCGCTTCGACGGACTGGCGGAATATCCCGCGTGTCGCGACTACGTCGCGCGTGCCACGGCGCGGCCGGCTTTCGCAAAGGCGCATGCCGATCAGATGGCGCACTTTGCCGCCGCGGACAGAGCCGCAGCCCTACCGACCTGATCGCGAACAGCGAAAACAAAAACGGCGCCCGAAGGCGCCGTTTTCTTATGTCGATCGGAGCTTGCTTCAGTGCGCCGTCAGGCCACCGGACGCCTCATCCGAAGCATCGGGCTTGACGTCGACCTTGCTGGTCTCCTCTTCCCAGACGATCGGTGCGGGCACGCGGACCAGCGCCTTAGCGACAACCTCATCCAGACGCGAGACCGGGATGATCTCCATGCCGCCCTTGATCGCATCGGAAATCTCCGTGAGATCCTTGGCGTTGTCCTCGGGGATCAGCACCGTCTTGATGCCGCCGCGGGCCGCCGCCAGTAGCTTCTCCTTCAGGCCGCCGATCGGCAGCACGCGACCGCGCAGCGTGATCTCGCCGGTCATCGCGACATCGTGGCGGACCGGGATGCCGGTCATGACCGAGATGATCGCGGTGGCCATGGCGACACCTGCGGACGGACCGTCCTTCGGCGTCGCGCCCTCCGGCACGTGCACGTGGATGTCGCGCCGGTCGAACAGCGGCGGCTCGACGCCGTAGTTGATCGCGCGCGAGCGGACGTAGGACGCCGCCGCCGAAATCGACTCCTTCATCACGTCACGCAGATTGCCGGTGACCGTCATCTTGCCCTTGCCGGGCATCATGACGCCTTCGATCGTCAGCAGCTCGCCGCCGACATCGGTCCAGGCAAGGCCGGTGACGATGCCGACCTGCGGCTCGCTCTCGATCTCACCGAAGCGGTACTTCGGCACGCCGAGGAACTCTTCCAGAGTCTTCTCGGTGACCTTGACCGACTTCTTCTTGGAGATCATCAGCTCCTTCACCGCCTTGCGGGCGAGTGTGGAGAGCTCACGCTCCAGATTACGCACGCCCGCTTCGCGGGTGTAGCGGCGGATCAGAAGCAGCAGCGCGTCGTCGTCGATCGAGAACTCCTTGGAGTCCAGGCCGTGCTTGGACACCGCGTTCGGGATCAGGTGCTTGCGCGCGATCTCGACCTTCTCGTTCTCGGTGTAGCCCGCGATCCGGATGATCTCCATGCGGTCCATCAGCGGGCCGGGAATATTCAGCGTATTCGCGGTCGTGATGAACATCACGTTGGACAGATCGTAGTCGACCTCGAGATAGTGGTCGTTGAACGTCGCGTTCTGCTCGGGGTCGAGGACCTCGAGCAGCGCCGAGGACGGATCGCCGCGGAAATCGGCGCCCATCTTGTCGATCTCGTCCAGCAGGAACAGCGGATTGGACGACTTCGCCTTGCGCATCGACTGGATGATCTTGCCGGGCATCGAGCCGATATAGGTGCGGCGGTGACCGCGGATCTCGGCCTCGTCGCGCACGCCGCCGAGCGAGACGCGCACGAATTCGCGCCCGGTCGCCTTCGCGATCGACTTGCCGAGCGAGGTCTTGCCGACGCCGGGAGGTCCGACGAGGCACAGGATCGGGCCCGTCAGCTTGTTGGCGCGCGACTGCACCGCGAGATACTCGACGATGCGTTCCTTGACCTTCTCGAGCCCATAGTGATCCGAATCCAGGATGGCCTGCGCAGCCTCCAGATCCTTCTTCACCTTGGACTTCTTGTTCCACGGAATCGACAGCAGCCAATCCAGATAGTTGCGCACGACGGTCGCTTCCGCGGACATCGGCGACATCTGGCGCAGCTTCTTCAATTCATGCTGCGCCCGCTCGCGCGCTTCCTTGGAGAGCTTGGTCTTGGAGATCTTCTCTTCGAGATCGGCGAGTTCGTCGCGACCATCGTCGTCGCCGAGTTCCTTCTGGATCGCCTTCATCTGCTCGTTGAGATAATACTCGCGCTGGGTCTTCTCCATCTGGCGCTTGACGCGCGAGCGGATGCGCTTCTCGACCTGCAGCACCGAGATCTCGCTCTCCATCAGGCCCAGCACCTTCTCCAGGCGCGTGGTGACGGACAGCGTCTCCAGGATACCCTGGCGGTCGGCGATCTTGACGGCGAGATGCGAGGCAACGGTGTCGGCGAGCTTGGCGAAGTCGGTGATCGCCTGCACGACGCCGACGACCTCGGCCGAGATCTTCTTGTTGAGCTTCACATAGCTCTCGAAGTCGGACACGACCGAGCGCGCCAGCGCTTCCGCCTCGACCGACTTCGCGTCGGTGTCGGCGAGCGCAACGGCAGTCGCCTCGTAATAGTCGGCGCGATCGGTGTACTTCGCCACGCGCGCACGCTCGAGCCCTTCGACCAGCACCTTCACGGTGCCGTCCGGAAGCTTCAAGAGCTGGAGCACGCTGGCAAGCGTCCCGGTCTCGTAGATGGCATCGGGCGCCGGATCATCGTCGGACGCGTTCTTCTGCGTCGCGAGCATGATCAGCGCATCGTTCTTCATCACCTCTTCGAGCGCGCGGATCGACTTCTCGCGGCCGACGAAGAGCGGCACGATCATATGCGGGAAGACGACGATGTCGCGCAGCGGCAGCACGGGATAGGCGTGCGTTTCGCCATGGACGATGGTTGGCCGGGGTTTGGGATTGGTCATGGCCTTTTCCTTTTGCTTTGCCCCCTTGCACGCAGCCCGCTGATGATGCGCAACCGCCACAAGGTGCCTTGGTGATGCGGAATGCGAATGCTGTCGGCAGCCGCTTATTCCGCATCGTGAAGCGACGAATCTCAACGGATGAGATCCCTCACCGATAGCATTAGGTGGCTATCAGGCGGGGGGGTGTCAAGTCTCAGAAGTGTCGGGAAATATAGGCTAAACAAGCATTTGCTGCTACGCCGCAGGGGCGCCGCTGCTGCGCCATGGCGGCCGCCGGAGCGTCCGGCAGCCGCGCATTTTTGACGGGTCGAGATGAGCGCCGTTTAGGCGCTCGCGCTGCTCTCGACGGCGCGATCGGATCGATCGGCATAGATGTAGAGCGGGCGCGCCGTTCCTTCCACCACTTCGCGGGAAATCACGACTTCTTCCACACCTTCCAGGCCCGGCAGGTCGAACATGGTCTCGAGCAGGATCGCCTCGAGGATCGAGCGCAACCCACGCGCGCCGGTCTTGCGCTCGATCGCCTTGCGGGCGACCGCGCCAAGCGCCTCGTCGGCGAAGGTCAGCTCGATGTTCTCCATCTCGAAGAGCCGCTGGTATTGTTTCACCAGCGCGTTCTTCGGCTCGGTCAGGATCTTCTTCAGCGAGGTCTCGTCGAGGTCCTCGAGCGTCGCCACGACCGGCAGACGGCCAACGAACTCGGGGATGAGGCCGTACTTCAGGAGGTCCTCAGGCTCGACGTGACGGAAGATCTCGCCGGTACGGCGGTCCTCCGGGGCGAGCACCTGGGCGCCGAAGCCGATCGAAGTCGACCGCCCGCGCGCCGAGATGATCTTCTCGAGGCCGGCGAAAGCGCCGCCGCAGATGAAGAGGATGTTGGTGGTATCCACTTGCAGGAACTCCTGCTGCGGATGCTTGCGGCCGCCCTGCGGCGGGACCGAAGCCACCGTGCCTTCCATGATCTTGAGCAGCGCCTGCTGCACGCCCTCACCCGACACGTCGCGCGTGATCGAAGGATTGTCGGACTTGCGGCTGATCTTGTCGATTTCGTCGATATAGACGATGCCACGCTGGGCGCGCTCGACATTGTAGTCGGCGGCCTGGAGCAACTTCAGGATGATATTCTCGACGTCCTCGCCGACATAGCCGGCTTCGGTCAATGTCGTCGCATCCGCCATCGTGAACGGCACGTCCAGGATACGGGCGAGCGTCTGCGCGAGCAGCGTCTTGCCCGAACCGGTCGGACCGATCAGCAGGATGTTCGACTTCGCGAGCTCGACGTCGTTGTGCTTGGTCTGATGGTTGAGGCGCTTGTAGTGGTTGTGCACCGCGACCGACAGGACCTTCTTCGCATGGCTCTGGCCGATCACGTAATCGTCCAGCACCTTGCAGATTTCCTTCGGCGTCGGAATCCCGTCGCGCGACTTGACCAGCGAGGACTTGTTCTCCTCGCGGATGATGTCCATGCAGAGCTCGACGCACTCGTCGCAGATGAAGACCGTGGGACCCGCGATCAGTTTGCGGACTTCGTGCTGGCTCTTGCCGCAGAACGAGCAATATAGCGTGTTCTTGGAGTCGCTCGTGCCGACCTTACTCATTCCTGTCTCCGTCCGCGGTTCGATCCCGTTTGCCAGATCGACCCAATCCGGCACACAACCGGGCTGTTGGGTAGATAGAGCAAATTCCGTACCAAAAAAGACCCTACGCATTACATCCCGTGCGAATCACGGTCACTCGATTCTCCCGCGATCATAGCCGATCAGTCGTAGCCAACCATGCTGTCACCCGACTATCAAGAATTCGCTAATCGGACGCCGCCGGCTACCCGTGACAATACCGTGATTTTCAACGATCGCACGTGGAATACGCGTCGAAATCCACGGAACGTTGCGGGATTACCACGTCAGTATATGAGCACGAAACCGGAACTTTCCGCCCGCGCGCATGCACCCGCGGGCCGGTCACCACCCTGCTTTTGCCGGTTATGTGAGGCGTCAATGTGGAGATCACACCGACGCCTCGAGATACCTGCCCAGATCAGGCGGCCTTCGCGGCGGCCGGGTCGTCCGGACGCCTGTCGATGACCTTGTCGACCAGGCCGAACTCCTTGGCGTCGTTCGCAGTCAGGAACTTGTCGCGTTCCAGCGCATCCTCGATCGCCTTGTAGGTCTGGCCGGTGTGCTTGACGTAGATCTCGTTGAGACGCTTCTTCAGGTTGAGGATTTCCTGGGCATGCAGCATGATGTCGGTGGCTTGGCCCTGGAAGCCGCCGGAGGGCTGGTGCACCATGATGCGCGCGTTCGGCAGCGAGAAGCGCATGTCCTTCTCGCCGGCGGCGAGCAGCAGCGAGCCCATCGAGGCCGCCTGGCCCGTGCACAGCGTCGAGACCGGCGGGCGAATGAACTGCATGGTGTCGTAGATCGCAAGGCCCGACGTCACCACGCCGCCCGGCGAATTGATGTACATCGAGATTTCCTTCTTCGGGTTTTCCGCCTCGAGGAACAACAGCTGCGCGACGACCAGCGTCGACATGCCGTCCTCGACCGGCCCGGTCAGGAAAATGATGCGCTCCTTCAGGAGGCGCGAGAAAATGTCGTAGGCGCGCTCGCCACGGTTGGTCTGCTCGACCACCATGGGCACGAGGTTCATGTAGGTTTCAACCGGATCGCGCATGAAAGAACCCAAGGGTTAGGGGTGATGCAGAACTTTGCTCAAGACTACTTGGCTCAAGACTACTGCCTCAAGGCTTAACCCAGATATGGGCCAATTTCCGGCCGACAAGGCCGTCAACTCGCCGCACTAGCCACCTGGGCAGGTAGCAGAAGTTCAAGCTGATTCGCGTCTTCGCGCCTAGCGACGGGGACCTTCGCCAGGCGCGCTTTCGCGGTTCATCATTAACGCAAGGTGCCGAATTTAAGCGGCAGTTTTCTCGGCGTCTTCATCCTTGAACAGCTCCTCCTTGGTGACCTTCTTCTCGGTCACGTTGGCGAGCTCGAGGATGAAGTCGACGACCTTGTCCTCGTAGATCGGTGCACGAAGCTGGGCCAACGCCTGGGCGTTGTTGCGGTAATAGTCCCAGACCTCCTTCTCGCGGCCGGGCATCGAGCGCGCGCGCTCGATCACGGCGCGGCCGACCTCGTCGTCGGTCACGGTGATCTTGTTCTTCTCGCCGATCTCGGAGAGCACGAGGCCAAGCCGCACGCGGCGATCGGCGATCTTGCGGTACTCCTCCTTGGCGGCGTCCTCCGTGGTGTCCTCGTCGGCGAAGGTCTTGCCGGCGGAATCCATCTCGGCCTTGACCGAGTTCCACATCAGATTGAACTCCTCGTCGACCAGCGAGGGCGGCGCCTCGAAGTTGTGGCTCTCGTCGAGCCGGTCGAGCAGAGCGCGCTTGACCTTCTGGCGGGTGGCGCCGGCGAACTCGGCAGAAAGGCGCTCGCGCGCGGCTTCCTTGAGCTTGTCCAGCGATTCCAGGCCGAGCGACTTGGCGAATGCGTCGTCGATCGCAAGGTCCTGCGGCGCCTCGATCAGGGTCGCAGTGGTCTCGAACTCGGCCGGCTGACCGGCGAGCTTGTCGTTCATGTAGTTCTTGGGGAACGACACCTTCAGCGTGCGGGTCTCGTTCGCGCCGATGCCGATCAGCTGCTCCTCGAAGCCCGGGATGAAGGTGTTGGAGCCGATCACGACCTGGATGCCTTCGCCGGTGCCGCCCTCGAAGACTTCGCCGTTGATGCTGCCCTTGAAGTTGATGGTGACGCGGTCGCCCTTCTCCGCCGCGCCCTCGGTCTTGGCATTGTACGGGCGGCTGCCCTCGGCGATCCGCTTGATGGCATCGTCGACATCGGCGTCGGAGACTTCGACGACCGGCTTCTCGACCGAGAACGACTTGAAATCGGCGAGCTGGATCGGCGGCACGACTTCGATCGCGACGGTGTAGGTCAGGTCGGTCTTGCCCGACAGCAATTCCTCGACCTGGTCCTGCTCCGTCGGCATGGTGATCTTCGGCTCGGTCGCGAGGCGGAAGCCGCGTTCGGAGAACAGCTGCGTGTTGGTGTCGCGAATGGTCTGGTCGATGGTCTCGGCCATCACAGAGCGGCCATAGACCTTCTTCAGGTGCGCGACCGGCACCTTGCCCGGACGGAAGCCATTGATGCGGACCTTGTCCTTGAGGTCGACGAGCTTGGCGCCGGCCTTGGCATCGAGATCAGACGCGGGAACGCTGATCTTGAACTCGTGCTTCAAACCCTCGTTGAGGGTCTCGGTGACCTGCATGGTATCAATCTTCTTCCGCTTTTGCCCGGCCCGAGCGGCCGTGGCAGTGTTCAATCTGTTCGACGGCGGGCCTCGCGGCCTAACGTCTGTGGGTTCGGCGAACCCGCACCCCATCGGGGCCAAAGGTTCTCCAAGAATTCGTCATGCAAACGCGATAAGCGCTTGGTGCGGGCGGAGGGACTCGAACCCCCACAACTTTCGTCACTGGAACCTAAATCCAGCGCGTCTACCAGTTCCGCCACGCCCGCGTGAATTTGCATCAAGACCGGCCGCGATGCCGCGGGCGGCCGGGCTTATAGCATGTGCCTGACTGTTCGCAGCAAAAAAATGGCTGCTGTTGAGCCCGCCCTGCGACCGATCGCGACTGGACAGGTACACTTGAAAATGGTCCGCATCGGCCGGATGGCAAGTCCTCCCGCAAGTCCCGAATTTTCACTCACCCGGCGCAGCCTGATCGCCGCCCTTGGCGCCGCGGCGCTTTGCCCCGCTCTGCCCGCCACCGGCGCGGCACAGGGCCGGACCGCGGTCGCGCTCCAGGCCAAACCCGACCGCATCTCGCTTCGTCCAGGCGACGGACCGGGTCCTGGCGGACCGGAGACATCGGTCTGGTCACTCGGCAGCAACAACCTCCGCTTCAAGCGCGGCGAGATCCTTGACGTCACCTTTGGCAATGACCTGCCGGTCGCGGCCGCGCTGGATTGCCGCGGGCTCGACGGCGTCGCGGCGGCGGAGCCACTGGCCTCCCGGGCGCTGCTTGCCGCCGGGGGAAAGGATAGCTTCCAGCTGCCGCTTCGGCATGCCGGCACCTTCCTCTGCGAGCCGCTGATCGGCGATGGCGGCACGGCACCGGCGCGGCCGCTGCCGCTGATCGTGACCGGCACCTCGCCGGTCGCGGTCGATCGCGACGAGGTCTTGCTGATCGAGGAGTGGCGCCTGCGGCCGGACGGAAGCGCAATCCCGGCCGGCAATGATCCAAAAGATTCGACGCGAATTCATACGATTAACGGCAAAACCTCATACGATATCTCGGCACCGGCCAATGCCCGCCTCAGACTCCGCTTTATCAACGGCAGCCAACGCAGCGTGCTGGCGGTCAAGCTGGAGAACCTCGACGTCCGGGTGATGGCCATCGACGGCCAGCCGGCCGAACCATTTCCGGCCCGCAACGGTGCGCTGGTACTGGCTCCTGGCGGCCGCACCGATGTGTTCGTCGACGCGGCCGGACCGGCCGGAACCAGCTTCGCGATCCTGCTGCACGACGGCACGCTGGCCCGCCCGGTCGGCAAGCTGGCCGTCTCGAACGACCCGCCGGTCCGCCCGGCGCCGTTCCCGCCGGCTCCACCGCTGCCCGGCAACGACATGCCAGCCCAGGTCGATCTCAAGAGCGCCGCAAGGTTCGAGCTAACCCTCGGCACGCCGACCGAATGGTTCCGCCCGGCGGACTTCAAGCCATCGGCCGCGCCGGCCTTTCAGGCCAAAGCCGGCCGGCCGGCCGTGCTGGCGCTGACCAATCGCGGTCCGATCGCCACCATCTTCAATCTGCACGGCCACCCCTTCCGCCTGCTCGACACGCTCGACGACGGCTGGAAGCCCTATTGGCTCGACACGCTCGCGATCGAGCCCGGCCAGACCCAGCGCATCGCATTCCTCGCCGAATATCCGGGCCGCTATCTGATCGAGCAGGTCGCGACCGACTGGGCCGCGCCGCGGCTCGTCCGATGGTACAGTGTCCAATAACAAAAAGAGGAAACGTCCATGAGCCAGACAGTTGCAGCGATCCGCGGAGTTCGTGCGCGAAGCGTCGTGGTGCCGCTCAAGCGCCCTGTGAAGAACGCCTTCGGCGTGATCGATTCCGGCCCGCTGGTTCTGATCGATGTCGAGACCGACCAAGGCGTTACCGGCCGCACCTACATCTTCGCCTACAGCAAGCTCACGCTTAAACCTCTTGCCTATCTGATCGAGGAGATCGGCCGCGAACTCATCGGCAAGCCGGTCGCGCCGTTCGACCTGATGAAGGCAATGGACGCCAAGTTTCGGCTGCTCGGCTGGCAGGGCCTGATCGGCATGGCGGTATCCGGTCTCGACATGGCGTATTGGGATGTAGTCGGCCACCTCGCCGGCCGGCCGCTGGTCGAACTGCTCGGCGGCTCGGCGAAGCCGATCAAGGCCTATGACAGCTATGGCGTGGTCGATCCCGTCGCCGACGAGCGCGCGCTGCGGCGCTCGCTCGACCAGGGCTTCAAGGGCATCAAGATCAAGGGCGGCGACGGAGATGCCGCCAATGACGAGCGCGTCGTGAAGGGCGTGCGCACCCTGCTCGGTCCCGACATCGCGTTGATGATCGACTTCAACCAGTCGCTCGATCCAGCGGAGGCGACCCGCCGGATCGCGCGGCTTGCACCCTACGATTTGCACTGGATCGAGGAGCCGGTGCCGCAGGAGAGCCTGTCCGGCCACGCCAAAGTCCGCGAGACCTCGCCGACGCCGATCCAGGCCGGCGAGAACTGGTGGTTTCCGCGCGGCTTCGCCGAAGCGATCGCGGCCGGCGCATCGGACTTCATCATGCCCGACGTCATGAAGGTCGGCGGCGTCACCGGCTGGATGCAGGTCGCAGGACAAGCCGACGCCGCATCGATTCCGATGTCGAGCCATTTGTTCTCGGAGGTGAGCGCGCATCTGCTCTGCGTGACGCCGACCGCGCACTGGCTCGAATTCCTCGACTTCGCCGGCTCCATCCTCACAAGGCCCGCCGAGATCGTCGACGGCGTGGTGACCGCCAAGGGTCCCGGGCTCGGCATCGAGTGGAACGAGCCGGCGGTGGCGAAGTATCTCATGAGCTAGCCGCGGACAGTAGGATGGGTGGAGCGCAGCGATACCCATCATCTGGCCGCGCGGAGATGATTGATGGGCTTCGCTCCACCCATCCTACATGGCCGTTGTTGCGATCGATCGCAGCTTCACCTTTGCCGTGCGTTCATGTAGGTCAACCGGATATCGGAGCGCCCAATGTCGACCAACAACAAGCTGACGCTCAAATTCCGTTGTCCGACGGAGCTTGACGGACTGATACCGGCCCCCATACCGGCGGCGCAGGGCGTTCCCGACTGGCTCAAGTCCATGCCGGCGACGGCCTTCTCTTCGATCAACCTGCACGACGAGGACACCATCAAGCGCTGCCCGCCGTTCGTGGATGCGATGACCTGCGGGTTCTTGCTGCCGCTGGTTTGCGATCTCAAGGTCGAGGCCGGCGAAATCACCTGGGACCAGGACCTGCCGCCGGGAGGCACGCCGGAATTTCCACGCTCACCGATCGGCTTCCACGACCCGGGTCAGGTCACCGGCACTCCGCTGTTTGAAGAGGGCCGCTTCTTTCTCAAATTCCACAATTTGTGGACCGTCGAAGCCCCGGAAGGCTACGCGATCTACTTCACCCATCCCGTCAACCGCTTCGACCTGCCATTCACCACACTCAGCGGCCTGGTCAATTCCGACCTCTATGCCGACAATTGGGTGCACTTTCCGGCGTACTGGCACGACAGGAACTTCCGAGGCGTGCTCCCCAAGGGGACTCCGATCGCGCAATGTATTCCCGTCAAGCGAGACGACTGGACCGCGCAGGCATCGCCGTTTACCGCCGAAGACGCCAAGCGGGTCGGCGAACTCCGCACCGAGCTCAGACGGCAGCCGAACCTCTACCGGAGAAACTTCAGGGCGTAAGGCGAGGCGGAATGCCGTCCGCCGTGCTCAATGTCACTCCCCGCCGAGGAACCTCGCAGCGGCGCTCTGGGAGAAGAAGAAGCGGCCATGAGATCCCGAGGCCATGACGAATGCCGCGCGTCCAAACAGCTGCGGCTGACCGCGCATCACCGAGCGCAGCGCCGCCTCGGCAGCATCGCGCTCACCCTGCTCGAAAAGGCAGGTGGCGAGGTGGGCGCGGGTCGAGCGATCATCCGGGTATTGCGCGAGCACGCGGCGGAACGCATCCGCGGCTGCGGCGTAGTCGCCAACGAGGATCAGGACCCGCCCGAGCTGGTTGAGAACGTCGGGGCGTCCCGGCGCGGCATCACGTGCCGCCGTCAGGACGCTTGCGGCCCGCGCGATGTCATTGGTCTCCTGCAACAAGCGCCCGAGATCGAGCTTCAGGTCGACGCTCTCGGGGGCGAGCGCGAGACCGGCCTCGATCATGCCGATCGCCTCGTCGTGTTGACCGGCCTTGGCAAGCTGCCCGGCGAGTTCCTGGAAAGAAGGCAAGTATGGCGGGCGGCGTGCCGCCGTGCGGCGAAGCTGCGCGATGCCGTCCGTGGCCCGCCCCGCACCGCACAGCAACGCGCCAAGCAAGGTCTCGACCTCGCTATCCTCGCCGCGGCGCGCGACCCGCTCCAGCGGTGCGATCGCCTCGCCGCCCCGCTTCTGCCCCATCAGCGCATGCGCCAGCAGAAGCGCGGCATGCCTGTCGGTACGGTTCGATTTCAGGATGTTGGTGGCGATCTGCTCCGCCTGCGCAAACTGCTGCGCCCGCAACGCCATCGCGCCTTGTTGCAGCGCCTGAGCGAGGAAATTGTTCTGCGTGGCACTCACGAGCGGGATTCACGGGATGCAAGGGAACCTCGTGGGGCTTTAGCCCGCCTCCTTCCACGCGTCCACCAAAAGTCTCGTGCAAGCGGAACTTCAGCACAGACGAACCGTCCCGCCCGCTCCGCCGGCAGCGGAAGGATCGGATCTAGGCGGGACAAGGGTAATGCCGACCTTGTATGCTGCAATGATCGGCGTGCCGCCGAACGAACCTGACTCATCTGACTCAGATCGGAGAACCGGAATGGCACAGTGCATCGTTATCGTTCAATTCGACCTTCCGAAGCGAACCGAAGAACAGTCCATCAGGGGTGGCATGGGCAGCGCCCCCACCTATCGAAAGCTCGCAACAAAGGGGCTGATCCGTAAAGACTACCTCAACGGCGAGGCCGGCGCGGGCGGCGTTTACCTGTGGGAGAGCCGGGAAGCCGCCGAGGCATGGTTTACCGAGGCCAAGATCGCCGAGCTGACTGAGCGGTTCGGAGCCCGGCCGCGGCTGACCTGGTACGACACGCATGTCACTGTCGACAATCTCACGGGCGAGACGCGAGTGAATCAAACCGCGCTGATTTCCGCCGCGGAATGAAATCGACCTGAGTGATTGTTGAACGCCCGCATCTGGGTGCACTGCGGGCGTCAACGCGGCTATTTTCCGACCGGGGCCTCTGCCCGACGCCTAATCCCCGCCGCCGGCGATCCTGCCAGTGCTCGGTTGCAGCGTGCTGTGCGCCTGCGCAGGCGAAGCTTCGCCGTCCATCGCCTCCGGCCGCAACGCCTCCAGCGGACGCTTGCGGGTCTCGATGCCGAGCACCGCAACCGCGATCGCCTGCACCACCAGGAGCCCGGCCACCACAGAGACGACGCCGGTGACGCCGAACCTTGTGAACAGCTCGACCACGATGAACGGCGTCACGATCGACATCAGGCGACCGGCCGTGTTGCAGATGCCGGATCCGCGCATCCTGAGCTCGGTCGGGAACAGTTCGGGGATGTAGAGTCCCCAGGCCAGCGCCAGCATCACCGCCACCGTGAACACGAGCAGGAAGCCGATCAGGACGAAGGCGACCGGGTTGATGAACATCGGATAGATCAGCCCGAGCCCGGCCGCGGCGAGCGACAGCACGATCAGCGACGGCTTGCGGTCGATCTTCTCACCGATCCACATGCCCGACAGCGTGCCGAGCGGGCTGCCGAGCGTCATCAGCATGGTGTAGCCGAGCGATGACGACAGGTTGATGCCCTGCTTGACGAAGAAGGTCGGGATCCAGGCGATGAAGCCGTAGACTGCGGTGTTGAGCCCGATCAGGATCAGGCAGCCGACGATGGTCCGCGCGATCAACGCGCGCGAGAACAGGCGCGTGAAGCGAACGTCCGGCTGCACCGGGGCCGGCTGATAGGCCGGGGTCGGCAGGGTCCTGCCCTTGCCGACCTCCTGCTCGATCGCCGCCAGCACCGCCTCCGCCTCGGCGCTCTTGCCCTGCGTCTCGAGCCAGCGTGGCGATTCCGGCAGCGAGCGCCGCAGGAACCAGACGATCATCGCGCCGATGCCGCACAGCGCGAACATCCAGCGCCAGCCGAGATGCGGAATGACGACCCAGCCGACCAGCGTCGCGACGAACAGCGCACCATTGGTGCAGGTCGCGAGCGCCGCGCCCCAGCGGCCGCGCTGCTGCGGCGGGATGAATTCGCTGAGCACGACATAGCCGACGACGATCTCGGCGCCGAGCCCGAGGCCCATCACGAAGCGGGCCCCGATCAGCCAGTTCATCGACGGCGCGAGCGTTGCCGCCAGCGCGCTGAGGCCGAAGATCAGGAGGTTGGCCTGGTAGGCGAACTTGCGGCCGAAGCGGTCGCCGGCGATGCCCGCCAGCCAGGCACCGATCAGCATCCCGACAAAGGTCGCCGAGATGAAGCGTGCATTCTGGGCGAGGTCCGAATAGCCGGACTGAACCAGCGCGCCGAGAATGCTGCCGGCGAGGAAGATCTCGAAGCCGTCGACGAACAGTCCGGCTCCGATCAGCGCGAATATCCGGTAGTGAAATCCGGCGATCGGCAATCTGTCGAGCCGGCCCCCCGCGTTAACGCCCTTGGTCACTTCAGCCTCCCTGATTTTGATTTTGTTTTGATCGTTGTCTGCGCCGGCGTTCTGTCCGGCGTCATCCGGTCGAGACGCGCGCCTCCTCGTCTGCGCTTGCATGCACGGCTTGCGGCCGCGGCAGGCCGAGATTCTCGCGCAATGTGTCGCCCTGATAGTCGCGCTGGAACAGGCCGCGGCGTTGCAGCTCGGGCACCACGAGGCGCACGAAGTCCTGGTAGGTGCCGGGCACATGGGTGGCCGCCACGACAAAGCCGTCGCAGCCGCCTTCGCAGAACCAGCGCTCCATCTGATCGGCGACCGCCTTGGGCGAGCCGACGAAGGTTGGTAGTTCAGCGAGCGTCCCGCGCCCGCTGAACTGCACGAAGTCCCGCGGCGTCGGATTGGGCTTGCCGCTGAGATTCATCACGCGGTCGCGGATCGCCTGCAATCCGCTGATCGAAGCCAGCTCGTCCGACGTGAACGGCTCGTCCATCGGCTTGGCCGCGAAATCGTAGTTCAGCACCTCCGACAACAGCGTCAGCGCATCGATCGGCTTGGCGAGCCGGTTGATCGCGGCGAACTTGTCCTCGGCCTCGGCCTGGGTCTCGGCGACGATCGGATAGACCGCCGGCGCGATGCTGATGTCCCTGCCCGTCTTGGCGAGCGTCCCCTTCAAGTCGGCATACTGCTTCTTCGCGATGTCGAGATTGGGATAGATCACGAAGATCAGTTCGCCCCAGCGCGCCGCGAAGGTCTTGCCGCGGCCGCTCTGGCCGGCCTGAATGATCACCGGATGGCCCTGCGGCGAGCGCGGCACCGTGAACGGCCCGCGCGAGCGGAAGAACTGCCCGTGATGGTCGAGCCGGTGCACCTTGGCCGGATCGGCGAACAGCCCGCTCTCGCGATCGAAGCTGACCGCGCCGTCCTCCCAGCTATTCCAGTGGCCGAGCACAACCTCCATGAACTCGTCGGCGCGGTCATAGCGCAGATCGTGGCTGAGATGCTGCGAGGCACCGAAATTCGCAGCCTCGGAGTCGTTCAGCGAGGTCACCACGTTCCAGGCGGCGCGGCCGTTCAGCAGCAGATCCATCGTCGCGAACACGCGCGCGACGTGGAACGGCTCGTAATAGGTGGTCGAATAGGTCACGCCGATGCCGAGCCGCTCGGTCGCCAATCCCATCGTGAGCGCGACCGAGACCGGATCGAGCTTCGCCGCGCGCACGCCGTGGCGGATGGTCTCGCGAAAATCGTCACCGAAGCGATCGGGGATCGCGAGCCGGTCGTCGAAGAAGGCGAGATGGAACTTGCCGTGCTCCAGCGTGCGCCCGATTTCCTGATAGTAGTCGCGCGAGAACCAGTTTGGCTTCGAGTCCGGATGACGCCAGGAGGCGGGATAGTTCGAGCAATTCTGGGCCTGCAGGAAGCCGATCAATTTCATCTGCCTGGTCATGGCGTGGTTCCTTCGTGGCCGCCGGAGAATTGGTTCACGTCAGATCACCCCGTCGTTGCGCAGCGCGGCGAGCGCCGCCGCGGTTGCGCCGGCAAGCGAGGTCAGGACTTCGTCGGTGTGCGCGCCGAGCGCGACGCCGGCATGCCTGAACCGCGGCGGCGTGCGCGACATTTTTGGGATCGCACTCGGCACCGCGATCAGGCCGGCGCGCGACGGCACCTCGGCGATGTTGCCGCGCGCGCGGTACTGCGGGTCGGCGAAGATGTCACTGATGCTGTAGATCGGCCCGCAGGGCACGTCGTAGCGCTCGCACTCGGCAAGCGCCGTCTCCAGCGGCATGGAGCCGATCCAGTCGGCGACCATCCCGTTGACCTCCTTGCGCCGCGCCAGGCGGCCGGCCATGGCCGCATAGCGCGGGTCGGTCGCGAGTTCAGGGCGCTGCATCGCCTGCGCCAAGCGCTCGAACATCTTGTCGCTAGAACAGGCCAGCGCCACCCATTTGCCGTCGGCGGTCTGGTAATGGCTGTGCGGCACGACATTGACGGTGTCGGCGCCGAGGCGTTCGCGGACGAAGCCGGTCTTGGCGAACACGGTCGCCATCTCGTCGAGCAGCCGGAACACCGATTCATATAGCCCGATGTCAACCACCTGCCCGTGTCCGGTGGCATCGGCATGGCGTAGCGCCAGCAGCACGCCGAGCGCGCCCCACAGCCCGGAAATATAATCGGCGAGCGAGGTCGAGCCCGGCATCACCGGCGCCCGCCCCGCCTCGCCGGCAAGATAAGCGAGCCCGCTGAAGCCGTGCGCGATCCGGGCAAAGCCCGGCTTGTCGCGCAGCGGGCCGTCCTGCCCATAGGCGCTGATGCGCAGCATCACGAGTTTTGGGTTGACTTCGCGCAGCGCCTCGAAGCCGAGGCCCCATTTCTCCAGAGTGCCCGGCCGGAAGTTCTCCAGCACCACGTCGGATTGGCGGACCAGCTCGCGAAACAGCGCAGCGCCACGCTCGCTGCGCAGATCGAGCGTCACCGACTTCTTGTTGCGGGCTTCGCTGAGCCAGACATAGGTGTCGCCGCAGTCGCTCGGGGTGCCGAACCGGCGCAAGGGATCGCCCGTGCCCGGCTGCTCGATCTTGATCACCTCGGCGCCGAAATCCGACAGCACCGTGCCGCAGAACGGCGCCGCCACGAAGGTCGCGATGTCGAGCACGCGAATTCCGGCCAGCGGTGGCTCATGCGACATCGCGCGCTCCTGCCCTGCCCGCCGACAGAATTGCGTCATGGCGGTCGATGATCGCCTGCGCGCGCTTGAGCACCGCAAGATCGATCAGCACGCCGTCCTGTCCGAAGGCGCCGTCGCCGCCAGCGCTGGCGGATTGAATTTTCGCCGTGATCTCGCGCGCCCACCCGATCTCGCGTGCGGTCGGCGAGAACACCTCGTTGGCAGCCTCGAGTTGCGACGGATGGATCGCCCATTTGCCCTCGAAGCCGAGCGCGGCCGCCCGCGCCGCACTGGCGCGAAACCCTGCGGCATCGCCGAAATTGGCATAGGGGCCGTCGATCGCACGCAGGCCGCGGGCGCGGCAGGCATTGGCGATCCGGGCGAGAGCGAAGTGCCACTGGTCGTTCCAGTGCATGCGGCGCGCGCCGTCCTCGCCGGCATCGGTGAGCACGGCATAGCGCGGATCGGAGGCGCCGATGATCTCGCCGCAGGTGCGCAGATCGATCGAGTAATCGCCGATGCCGAAGATGACCGCTTCCAGTCGCTCCGACGCCTGCACGATGTCCTCGACATTGGCGAGCCCAAGCGTGGTCTCGATCAGGATCTCGATGCCCAGCGGCCTTGTGCGCGGGAACTCACGCTCGAGCCCCGTCAGCAGCGCATCGACGAACTGGACGTCGAAGGCGGTGCCGACCTTCGGGACCATGACGAGGTCGAGGCGCGGCGCGCGGCTGACGATCTCGATGATGTCGCGATGCGCCCATTCGGTGTCGAGCCCGTTGATCCGCACCGCCAGCGTCTTGTTGCCCCAGTCGATCCGGTTCAACGCCTCGATCGCGATCTCGCGCGCCTCGGGTTTTCGCGGCGGCGCAACCGCGTCCTCCAGATCGAGGAAGATGAAATCGGCGGCGCTACTTGCTGCGCGTTCGAAGAAATGGGTCGAGGTCGCGGGAACCGCGAGTTCGGAACGCTGGACGCGGCGCGTGCGCGGCTTGGTGACGGTGAAGGACATCGGAGCATCTTTTCTGCATCGCGCCGCAGGATCGTCTCCCACGGCCAACACAGTCATGCTAGATGTCCGACACTGATCTTTCTAACGAGATTATCTTAAGAACTGTTCGGTTTTTCGGGACAATTCCCCTGCAGGGCAAAACGATGTCGCAGATCAATTTCAAGCTGCTGCACATGTTCATCGCGGTCGCCGAGAACAAGAGCTTTCGCCAGGCCTCCGAGCAGCTCAACCGCTCGCAATCCGCGGTCAGCATGCAGATCAAGCTGCTGGAGGACCAGGTCGGCGCCGCCCTGTTTCATCGCACCACGCGGCGCGTCGAGCTGACCGCTGAGGGCCTGCAATTGCTGACGCATGCGCGGCGCGCGCTCGGCGAATGGGAGAACGGCCTGCGCGAGATCCGCGAGGTCATCGACATCCAGCGCGGCACGCTGTCGCTGGCCTGCGTTCCGACCATTGCCGCGACCATCCTGCCGCAGGCGCTGCATGCCTTCCAGGCGAGCTATCCCGGCATCAACATCAATCTGCGCGAGCTTGCCGCCGAGGACATGCTGGACTGCCTGCGCCGGCGCGAGGCGGATTTCGGCATCGGGCCGGAGATGGACGGCTCGACCGAGTTTCAGTTTGCGCCGCTGTTCAACGACCCGATCTATGCGCTGGCTACAAGAGCGTTTCCGTTCCGCAAGCGCAGCGCGGTCGACCTTACCGAACTGTCCGCCTATCCGATCCTGCTCAACTCAAAATCGGCGGCGCTGCGCTCGATGCTGGAGCGCGCGCTCGCCACACGCAATCTGCAGATGAAGATCAAGTTCGAGGTCGAGCACAGCTACACGCTGGCCGCGCTGGCCGGCGCCGGCCTCGGCGTCGGCATCCTGCCGAAGGTCGCGTTGCCGCGGCCGATCAAGAAGACGATGCAGGCGCTGCCGATCGTCAATCCGACGCTGGAGCGCACGGTCTGCATCGTCTCGCTGCGCGGACAATCGTTCTCGCCGGCCGCCGGCGCGCTGACATCAGTGATTCACAAATTCCTCAAGCCGCGCCCTTAGGTCCGCCGGGCCAATCCGCAGAACGCGCCACCAAAATAGATCAGCGGCGTCTCCCCTTCACGCAGATGCATCGCGCGGACCGCGCCGACGAAGATCGAATGCGTGTCGTGCGCATGCTCGTCGATCAGCTCGCAGTCGAGGCCGATCAGCGCATCCCGCAGGATCGGCGCGCCGGTGGCAAGCGACAGCCAGCCGTCGGCGTCGGAAAAGCGATCGTCCCGCTCGATGCCGCGGCGGCCGGCGAACACATTGGCCAGCTCCGCCTGGTCGGCGTGCAGCATGTTGACGCCAAAGGCTGCAGTGCGCCGGATCAGGCCATGCGCGCTCGCCGAGCGGTTGACGCAGGCGATCAGCCGCGGCGGCGTGTCCGACAGCGAACAGACCGACGTCGCCGTCATCCCCGTTCTGTCGCCCGGCCCGCCCGCCGACAGGATCGTCACCGCGCCGGCGTGGTGGCGCATCGCCGCGCGATAGGACGCGGGGTCGACGCTCCCGTGAGCCGGAGCGGCGGTCCGTGCGGCGGTCGAAAGCAAGCTGGTCGGTGCGTTCATCTGACTGTTCCGGGCGAGAGGCGACGGTTTTGAATCGTATAGGCCAGCCCGACCGATCGCAGAAACGCAAATATCTAACCAGTTGTTCAGATCATCCGATCAATGCCGTCGGGCGTGTGCAGGCCCGCGTGTCACGGTAGCGCCAGATCGAATGCCGCGCGATGCACGCGGGCGGCGCATCCATGTCGGCGCGTGTGAACCGCCTAATACTCGATCCCGAACTCGTCATAGAGGCGGCGGAACACGGCGGGCAGCACTTCGGTGAGGTCCTCGGCGATCAGGCCCGGCCCCGCCTCGCTTGCCGCCTCGCCGTGCATCCAGACGCCGATGCTGGCGGCCTCGAAAGCCGGCACGCCTTGCGCCAGGAGCCCTGCGATGATGCCGGAGAGCACGTCACCGGCACCGGCCGTGGCGAGCCAGGGCGGCGCGTTGGCGGCGATGGTGGCGCGGCCGTCAGGGGCGGCGATGGTGGTGTCCGGGCCTTTCAGGAGCACGACGGCGCCGGAGCGCTCGGCGGCAGCGCGGACGCGCTCGAGCTTGGAGCGGCCGGGATGCTTGTTGCTGAGATCGGAGAACAGGCGCGGAAACTCGCCCTCATGCGGGGTCAGCACCACCTGCTGACCGTCGCTTGCCTTGATCGCCTCAAACAGCCGGTCCGGCGCGCCGGCAAAGCTGGTCAGCGCGTCGGCGTCAAGCACCAGATGCCGCTGCGCCGACAGCGCGGTGTGGACGAAGTCGCGGGTGCGCGCGCTGACCCCGGCGCCCGGACCGATCACGCAGGCATTGAGGCGCTTGTCGCCAAGCAGCTCGGCGAACTGGATCGGGTTGTCGACCGCGCGAACCATCACCGCGGTCAGCGCCGCGGCATTGACGGCAAGCGCATCACGCGGCGAGGCCAGCGTCACGAGGCCGGCGCCGGCGCGCAGTGCCGCGCGCGCGGCAAGCCGCGCCGCTCCGGTCGAGGCGAGATCGCCCGACACCACGACGGCATGCCCCCGCGCGTATTTGTGGCCGTCGATCCGCGGCACCGGGAACGACCAGCGCCAGGCCTCGGGCGCATTCTCCGCGGTCAGCGGCTTGATCTCGTCCAGCACCTGCGCATCGATGCCGATGTCGGCGACGCGCACGCGGCCGCAATGCATCCGCCCGGGCAGAAGCAGATGCGCCGGCTTCTTACGGAAGAAGGTGACGGTCTCGGTGGCGTTCACCGCCGCCCCCATGACGGCCGCGCTGGTGCCGTTGATGCCGCTCGGCAGGTCGACCGCGAGCACCGGGGCACCGTTGGCGTTGATCGCCTCGATCATCTCCAGGGGATCGCCCTTCACCGGCCGGTTGAGGCCGGCGCCGAACAGCGCGTCGATGATCAGCGCCGGCTTGCCGAGCGCCTGCGGATTGAACGGCAGCACCGGATATTTCCAGCCCTTCGCCGCCAGCGCCGCGTCGCCCTGCAGGCTGATCGCGCTCGCACATCGGGATCACCGAGACCTCCCGCCCCTGCGCGGCGAGCTCGGCGGCTGCGACAAAGCCGTCGCCGCCATTGTTGCCCGGGCCGGCCACGATCAGGATCGGCCCCTCCTCCACCAGGTCCATCGCGGCTTCCGCGACGGCCTGGCCGGCGCTCATCATCAGCGCGAAGCCCGGCGTTCCGGCTGCGATGGTCAGCCGGTCGGCGCGTTCCATCTCGGTCGTCGTCAGAACGTCCATGCCGAATCCTCAATCGCTTCGCCTTTTCGAGAGGCAATTCCTGTGACGTTCGCGGGGTTTCTACTGGCCGACTGCATACGGATTGATCTATTTGCCTATTTGTTAGGCTTGGATATCATAGCCCATGTGGTTCGATATCAGCCGATTGCCTGTTAAAAGGCTGATAACATTCCGAAATCGGGGACCTTAACAACTTGGCATAGACCCTGCTTTCGAGGAAGCCGCGCGCGAGGCCGCTTCATGCGACCATTGCGCGTGTTTCCGGCCACCGGCCGGAAGGCTTAAGACCAACCAGACTGCGCCCCACGCGCATCGAACTCGACCCTGCAATCTGCAATGGCCGGGAGTCGCGCAGTGAAGAAAATCGAAGCCATCATCAAGCCATTCAAGCTCGACGAGGTGAAGGAAGCGCTTCAGGAAGTCGGCCTTCAGGGCATCACCGTCACCGAAGCCAAGGGCTTCGGCCGGCAGAAGGGTCACGCCGAACTTTACCGCGGCGCAGAATACATCGTCGACTTCCTGCCGAAGGTAAAAATCGAGATCGTGATCGGCGACGATCTGGTCGAGCGCGCCATCGACGCGATCCGCCGCGCCGCGCAGACCGGCCGCATCGGAGACGGCAAGATCTTCGTCTCCAACATCGAAGAGGCGATCCGCATCAGGACCGGCGAATCCGGGCTGGACGCTATCTAAGGGCGGTGCTATCCGGATTTTCTGACGGCAAAAGAGAAAAAAGGCTGCTTCGGCAGCCTGATTTCGTTTGTGTAGTCACACGAACTCGCCAAAAGCGGGAATAACGTCGCTCTCCGCTGGAAACCGATCCGCAGAGCCAAAAGGGGTATGCATGAAGACCGCCAAAGACGTCCTGAAATCGATCAAGGACAACGACGTCAAGTACGTCGACCTGCGCTTCACCGATCCGCGCGGCAAGTGGCAGCACGTCACGTTCGACGTCAGCATGATCGATGAAGACATCTTCGCCGAAGGGACGATGTTCGACGGGTCCTCGATCGCCGGCTGGAAGGCGATCAACGAGTCCGACATGTGCCTGATGCCCGATCCGGTGACCGCGACGATCGATCCGTTCTTCGCCGAGACCACCATGGTCATCACCTGCGACGTGCTCGAGCCGACCACTGGCGAGCCCTACAACCGCGACCCCCGCGGCATCGCCAAGAAGGCCGAGGCGATGGTGAAGTCGATGGGCGTGGGCGACACCGTGTTCGTCGGCCCCGAGGCCGAGTTCTTCGTGTTCGACGACGTGCGCTTCTCGTCCACCCCCTACAACACCGGCTTCCGCCTCGACTCCTCGGAGCTGCCGACCAACTCCGACACCGAATATGAAGGCGGCAATCTCGGCCACCGCGTCCGCACCAAGGGCGGCTATTTCCCGGTTCCGCCGCAGGATTCCGTGCAGGACATGCGCTCGGAGATGCTCGGAGCCATGGCCAAGATGGGCGTCAAGGTCGAGAAGCATCACCACGAGGTCGCTTCCGCCCAGCACGAGCTCGGCATGAAGTTCGACACGCTGACGCTGATGGCCGACCACCTCCAGATCTACAAGTACTGCATCCACCAGGTCGCCCACATCTACGGCAAGACCGCCACCTTCATGCCGAAGCCGGTCTACGGCGACAACGGCTCGGGCATGCATGTGCACCAGTCGATCTGGAAGGACGGCAAGCCGGTGTTCGCCGGCAACAAATATGCCGACCTGTCGGAGACCTGCCTCCACTACATCGGCGGCATCATCAAGCACGCCAAGGCGATCAACGCCTTCACCAACCCCTCGACCAACTCCTACAAGCGTCTGGTCCCGGGCTATGAGGCCCCCGTGCTGCTCGCCTATTCCGCGCGCAACCGCTCGGCCTCCTGCCGCATCCCCTACACCGCTTCGCCGAAGGCCAAGCGCGTCGAGGTGCGCTTCCCCGATCCGCTCGCCAATCCCTATCTCGGCTTCGCCGCGATGCTGATGGCCGGCCTCGACGGCATCAAGAACAAGGTCGACCCGGGTCCGGCGATGGACAAGGACCTCTACGACCTACCGAAGGAAGAGCTGAAGCAGATCCCGACGGTATGCGGCAGCTTGCGCGAGGCGCTCGAAAACCTCGACAAGGACCGCGCCTTCCTCAAGGCCGGCGGCGTGTTCGACGACGACTTCATCGACGCCTATATCGAGCTGAAGATGACCGAGGTCGAGCGCTTCGAGATGACGCCTCACCCGATCGAGTTCGACATGTACTATTCGCTGTAAGCTTTACGGCTACCTACGAAATGCGAAAGGCGCTTCCACTGGAAGCGCCTTTTGTTTTTGGGTGAGAACGGTGCGTAGGAAGGGTAGAGCGAAGCGAAACCCATCGCACCGGTGCAAGCCTTGAGATGACGGGTTTCGCTTCGCTCTACCCATCCTACGAAGGAAGGTTACGCCTTCGCCTTGGCGAGCCGACGTCCGCCGGCGTCGAGCGCGCCGAAGGTGCCCGCGATCATGTCGGGCGTCGGGATCATGCCACCGAGCGACCAGCTCGCCGGCTCGCCCTCCTCGATCTTGACCCAGACGTTGCGGCGGAAGTCCGGGTTACCCTGCCCCTCGATCTCGACCATGAGGTCGGTGACGCGCTCCAGCAGCGCCTGCTTCTGCGCGACATCGAAGATGCCGCGGACGGTGGAAATGGTGACGTAAGGCATGGTCTCTCTCCATTGCTGAGGGTGTGACAACGCAGCGAAGATGGACCGGCGCGGCACAATCAGGCAGTGGCCGATCGGACAGAGATCGGGCAATATCTGCCACCGCCCGATCGCGCTGATCGGCTAGCATGACGGCGAAATCCGGAGGTCCCATGAAGCTTGCGATCCTCGCGCTGGAAGGCTGCATGCAATCGGCGGTCGCCGGCATCGCCGACATCCTCACCCTCGCCAACCACGTGATGCAGCTGCGCGGCGGCAAGGCGCGCTTCAGCTGGCAAACGCTCTCGCTCGACGGCAAGGCGGTGCGCGCCGGCGGCGGCAAGTTGCTCGCCGTCGATGGCGCGGTGGGCAGGCGGACGGCGTGCGACGCGATCATCGTACCGGGCAGCCTGGTCGATCATCTCACCGCCGAGCGCCTGCAACCGCAATATGACCGTGCCGGCGCCTGGCTGCGCCGGCAGCATGCCAGCGGCCGGTTGATCGGCGCGTTCTGCAGCGGCGTGCTGCTGCTCGCCAATGCCGGCCTCCTCGACGGCCGCCGCGCCACCATCACCTGGTGGCTGCAGAGCGAGCTCCGGCGCCGCCATCCCAAGGTCGATCTCGCCGGCGATGCCGTGATCACGCAGTCCGATCGCCTGGTCTGCGCCGCCGGCCCGATGTCGTGGGTCGATCTGTTGCTGCGGCTGATCGAGCTCGTCGAAGGCGCGGAGGTCGCAAAAGTCTGCGCCGACTATGCGGTGATCGACACCGCACAGCGCACCCAGGCGATCTTCATGCCGCTCGGCTACATGCTCGGCCAGGATCCGCTGCTGATGAAAGCGGACATGCTGGTGCGCCGCACCGGCAAGACCCCGATCACGGTGCGCGGCCTCGCACACGCGCTCGGCCTCAGCGAACGCACGCTGAACCGCCGCTTCCGCGAACTGACCCATGAGCCGCCGCAGGCCTTCATCATGCGCCGCCGCGTCGAGCACGCCCGCACGCTGCTGGAGACCACGGCGCAGCCGATCAAGGCGATCGCCCGCGCCACCGGCTATGTGGACGAAAGCAGCTTTCGAAAAGCCTTCCGCAAGCTCACGCTGACATCGCCGCAGGCCTATCGCGCGCAGCGGTCGATGCGCGCGGCCTGATCGCAGGAAGCCCGGAAGACTACGGTCAGCAACGCTGACGAACCTGATGACGTGCTGCGAACAGCATACAAGGTTGTGTTTCCGGGATCGACAACGCCTGGGCCCGGGTGTTCACTGCCGGCAAGGACCCGAAAGCGGCTTCCGATAAAACACACATTCATTTTTCTGCATGGGGAGAAACGAGATGTCTTTCGTCGCTCGACGAATGGCGGCGCTTTCGACCGCCATCACCATTCTCGCCGTCTGTGCTGGCAGCGCATTCGCCCAGAAGAAATACGACACCGGCGCATCCGACACCGAAATCAAGATCGGCAACATCATGCCCTACAGCGGACCCGCCTCCGCCTACGGCGTGATCGGCAAGACCGAGGAGGCCTATTTCCGCAAGATCAATGCGGAAGGCGGCATCAACGGCCGCAAGATCAATTTCGTCACCTATGACGACACCTACAGTCCGCCGAAGACGGTCGAGCAGGCGCGCAAGCTGGTCGAAGGCGACGAGGTCTTGCTGATCTTCGCCTCTCTCGGCACGGCATCCAACGGCGCGATTTAGAAATACATGAACGTGAAAAAGGTGCCGCAGCTGTTCATTCAGACCGGTGCCACCAAGTGGAACGATCCGCAGAACTTCCCGTGGACCATCGGCTGGCAGCCCAGTTATCAGAGCGAGGGACGGATCTACGCCAAGCACATCCTGAAGGAAAAGCCGGGCGGCAGGATCGCGGTCCTCTACCAGAACGACGATTATGGAAAGGACTATCTCAAGGGCCTGAAGGACGGCCTCGGCGACAAGGCGGCGTCGATGATCGTCATCGAGGATGCCTATGAGGTGGCCGAGCCGACCATCGACACGCACATCGTCAAGATGAAATCGATGAATGCCGACGTATTCGTCGACATCGCCACACCGAAATTCGCGGCGCAGGCCATCAAGAAGGCGGCCGAGATCGGTTGGAAACCGCTGCACATCCTCAACTCGGTCGGTTCCTCGCTCGGTGCCGTGATCCAGCCTGCCGGCTTCGAGAACGCGCAAGGCATTATCTCGGTGGCCTACCTGATGGATCCGCTCGATCCGCAATGGAAGGACGACCCTGGCATGAAGGCGTTCGATGAGTATCTCTCCAAATATTTCCCCGAGGGCAATCGGGCCGACAGCCTGATCGTGACAGGGTACAATGCCGCTCAGATGCTGGTGCAGGTGCTGAAGCAGTGCGGCGACGATCTCACCCGCGACAACGTCATGAAGCAGGCCGCGAACCTGAAGGCCTTCCGGACCACCAACCTGCTTCCCGGCATCACGATGAACACCAGCCCGATCGATTTCGCGCCGATCAAGCAGATGCAGCTCAGACGACTCAAGGGCGAGCGATGGGAGCTCTTCGGGCCCATGCTCAGCGCGGAAGTGGGAGGTTAGCCGACCGCGGCCCCTCATTGCCCCGCCCGGACGGTCCGAGCGCTATCCGCGTCATTGCGGGGAGCGCAGCGACGAAGCAATGACGCCAATTAGATCTGCAGGATGGGTAGAGCGCAGCGAAACCCATCCTCTCGCCCCTCGCACAGGCGATGGGTTTCGCTGCGCCCTACCCCCATCCTACGGAGCTTGAACTACACCCGGAACAGCTTCGCGTACTTCGCCTTGATCTCCTCGGACTGCACCTGCACCTGGGCCGGATCGGCCTTGAGCATCTTCAGTTTGTCGAGCGGCACGTGGCCGGCCTTCTCCTTCACCTTGGCGTGGAAGGAGCGGTGCGCGAATTCGTCGGCCAGCATCTGCTGGGTCTCGGCGCTGAAGAAATAGCTCTGGAACAGCCGCGCGGCATTCGGGTTCGGCGCGTTCTTGAAGATGCCGCTGGGGACGATGATCAGCGGCGCGCCCTCGGCCGGATAGACCACCTCGACCGGCTTGCCCTGATCCTTGGCCAGCACGAGGTTGTAGTCGTTGCCGTCGGCCATCACGGCGCGCTCGCCGAGCAGGATCTTCTTCGGCGGATCGGCCGCCGACTGCACCTGCATCACCCGCTGCTGCGACAGCTTCTCCAGATACGGCCAGCCGAGGTCGCGTGCCAGCACGAAGGTCGCGGTCATGATCGCGCCGGAATAGCTCGGGTGGCCCTTGACGATCTTGCCGCGCCACTTGGGATCGAGCAGGTCGGCGTAGCTCTTCGGCGCCTCCTCGCGCTTCACCTGCTCGGTGTTGTAGCCGATCACCTCGAACCAGGCGCAGGACGTCGCCGAGGTGCCGTCGGGATCGATCTGGTCGGCCGGGAAATGTCTGGCGACGTCCTCCGGCACATAGGCCGCGAGCCAGTCGTTCTTCTTCCAGTCGAGGTAATGCGCCGGATCGGTGGAATTGGCGACGTCGACGGCGTTGATGCCGCTGCCCTGCTCCTGGGCGATCCGCTGGAAAATGCGTTCCGCGCCGGAGCGCTCGACGCGGACGCTGATCCCGGGATATTTCTGCTCGAAGTCACGCGCGAGACGCTCGGCCGTGTTCAGTTCCAGCGCGCTGTAGAACGAGATCTTGCCTTCCTTCTTGGCGGCTGCGATCAGCTCCGGCGTCACGGCTTCCGCCGGCGGCGCCGCCGCGCGCAGCGGCTCCGCGAATACCATGCCGGCGGCGGTGGCCGCCGTCACCTTGAGCCAGTCGCGCCTCGACCATTTGCGGTCCTGCATTCCATACTCCCTGAGATCGGGCCGTTGACCGGCCGCGCCTTTGTCGCGGGAGCTTAGCGCGTAGGATGGGTAGAGCGAAGCGAAACCCGTCAAATAGCGGGTGATGGGTCTCGCGCAGTTTATCATCGGGCCGCGCGTTGCGGACCCATTGGCATCCAGGCACGCCGCGGTCTACGTCTTCGCGGGCGGATTCTCGCGCAGGAAGCGTTCGAGATCGGGCTGCACGGAATAAGGCTGCGGAACCGGATCGCCCTGAAAGTCGACCTGAAGATCAAGGCAGCGCCGCAGCATCCGCGCCAGTTCGCCGCGCCGATAGGGCTTGGTCAGCAGCGGAATGCCGTGGCCGCCACGCCCCTGCTGCGCAGGCAGCACGCCATCGCTGTAGCCCGAGGTGAACAGCACCCGCAGTGCCGGGCGCCCCGCCATCAGTGTCTCCGCCAATTGCCGGCCGTTCATGCTGCCGGGCATCACGATATCGGTGAACAGCAGGTCGAACGCGGTGCCGCGTTTGACGATTTCGAGCGCGGCGTCCGCGTTCGCCGCGACCAGCACGTTGTAGCCGAGGCTTTCGAGCTGGCCCGTGACATAGTCTCGGATCGTAGGGTCGTCCTCCACGCACAGGATCGTCTCGTCGCCGCCCCTGACGGGCAGATCGTCCTCCTCCGCCGCGCGCTGTGCGGTGCCGTCGGCCTTCGGCAGATAGATCCTGAAGATGGTGCCGCGCCCCTGCTCGCTCTTGACCTCGATCCCGCCGCCGCTTTGCTTGACGAAGCCGAACACCATGCTGAGCCCGAGCCCGGCGCCCTGTCCGACCTCCTTGGTGGAAAAGAACGGATCGAAGATCTTCTCTAGATGCGTCGGCGAAATACCGGTGCCGGTATCGGTCACCTCGATCACGAGATGATCGCCGGCGCGCTCGACGCCGCACGCCACGGCGTCGGGAATCCCGAGCTGGACGTTACGGGTCGCAAAGGTCAGCGTGCCGCCGTCAGGCATGGCATCGCGCGCATTGATGGCGAGGTTGACCAGCGCGGCACCAAGCTGGCTGCGGTCGACGAAGGCGAGCCAGGCATTGCGGCCGAGCTCCGTCCTGATCTCGGTCTGCGAGCCGAGCGTCTGCGACAGCAGCCGGACCACCTCGCCGACCAGGTCGTTGACGTCGGTCTCGCCGGGCTGCAGCGGTTGCTTGCGCGCGAATGCCAGGAGGCTCGAGGTGAGTTGCGCGCCGCGATCGGCGGCATCGCTGATCAGCTTGGCGATCGCGGCAAGTTGCGGATTGTCCTTGACGCCGTCGGCGAGGATTTCGATCGTGCCGGTGATCACGGTCAGCATGTTGTTGAAGTCGTGCGCGATGCCGCCGGTCAGCCGCCCCAGCGATTCCGACTTCTGCGCCTGGATCAACTGCTCCTCGGCGATCCGGCGCTGGCTGACGTCCCTGACAAAGGAATTGATGATCCAGCCATCGCCGCGGCGCAGCGCGTTGAGGGACACCTCGACATAGAACCGGTGACCGTCGCGGTGCAGGCACGCCGTTTCATAGCGCATGCCCATGCCGCCGGCCGCGGTCTCCTGCAGGAAGCGGGTGATCCGCTGCCGGTGCGCAACGCGCAGCTCCTCCGGAAACACCAGTTCGACCACCCGATAACCGACCGCCTCGGAGCGCGTCCAGCCGGTCAGCGCCTCGGCCTGCGGGCTCCAGTCGAGAATGAAGCCGTCCTGGTCGGTCTGGACGAAGGCGTCGAGCGCGGTCCTGACGATGGCCTGCGCCATCTGCTCGCTCTCGACCAGCGCCTGGTGTGCCCGCCGCTGCGCGGTGACGTCGTGCAGCACGGCGACCGCGCCCCGCAGATTGCCGGTATCGTCGCGCAGCGGCCGCGCGTTGACGACAAGGAAGACGGCCGGTTGCGGCGGTTGCGGTTTGACGATCAACTCGAAATCGTCGACGTCATTGCCGCGCAGCGCACGCGCCATCGGCGTGTCCGGGATCGGCATCACGGTGGTACCGTCGGAATAATAGTTCTGGAAGGTGCGAACGCCGGTCAGGGTATCAAAACCGGGTTCGACACTGTACAGCCGTCGCGCCGCGGCGTTGACGATCACGATCATCCCGTGCTCGTCGGCGACCACGACCGGATCGCGGATGCTCTCGACGGTCTTCTCCAGCAGGTGCTGCCTGCTGCCCAGCTGCGCCGACAATTCGGCAAGCGTCACCGCGAGCTGAGCGGTCTCGCCGTCATCGCCTGAGCCGAGCGCGACCTGCTGGCCGCGCGACAGCGCCTCCGCCGCCCGCACCAGCTGGGCGGGCGTCCTGGACAGCGATCTCGCAATCATCTCAGCCGTCATCAATACCACCGCAACCGCGCCACCGGCGAGCAGAACGCCCGGCCAGGTCACGCCATGGATGAAGCCCAGCGCGAGCAGGAGCGCGGCGACGGGAAACATCATCCCCATCGCCAGACGGCCCGACAAATTCATCCCGACCAACCCCTCGTGTCGGCTGCGCCCGAAAATGGAAAAGGAAAAGCAGTATTCGGAAAGGGTCGTCGGCGCCGGAGCAAATATCCCTGTTGCTTAGCCGAGTCCGGCGCAGCAATCCGCCACTTTCGTATCCGTATTAGTACGGAGAAGAACCAATTCTGGCGCGCGCTCGATACCGGAGGAAGACTAGCCGCGACCTGTCGACGGGCGGTCTCGCCAACAGCGCAACGCAACCTGCTAGAATTTGCGGGAGGAGCCCGGGGTACATGTTTGGCACTACTGTCGGCCGGGCGCCCCAGCAGGATGCCGGCATGATCGCGTGCCAAACATGGAACGCTCCGCATCCGGCGTTTCAGGGTCCAGCCAGGCCCTCGCCGGCGCTTAGCGACGCTCCCAACGCCGACTACGCACCTCGAAGCAACGTGCCTCGGCTGCGAGATGCATCAGATGGTCGCGTTCGCTGTCATGAGGCGGCCGAACAGGACCCCGATCCACGACCTCGAGCGCCCCACGGCAAGCGGTGTTCCCGATTGCGGACGAACCATATCTCGGCCAAAATCGTCGGGACAGTTCAGGAAGGATGAGCTTACAAAAAGAGAGACGATGTGACGTGCAGGCCGCATCCTCATCCCTCGTAAGCTTAAGCTGCAAATACCCATCTGGGTCCCGTTGAATGTTAGCGCGCCGAAGAGCGGATCTGCTCCCAAGGCGGGTGACCTTGCATTTGATACGGAGCACAAAATGGATTCCATGCTGAATGACAGGGTCGCGGAAGGGCGGCTCGTGAGCTTGGAAGAGCAGCTTTCGAACCTCGCGCGCGAAGCAGGAGTCAGCCCTTCCGGCCCGCCGACCAGCAAGAAAGCGTTTCACGCGCCGCTAGAAGCGGTTCATCGATTGGCGGATTGGCGCCACCTGGCCATTGTCGGTTCTGTGCTGGCAGCATGCATTGGTGGCGCTGCTTGGTGGTGGTCGTCACCCAGCGACACGGCGATGGTGGCCTCCTCTGGCCACTCCTCACCTCCTGCGCAAACCCCGCCGAAAGACGCCACACCGAAAGACGTTGCGCCGACTGCCGCCGCACTTTCTTCCGACTTGGCGCAGCAGCTTCAACCGATGGCGCGCGATCTCGCTGCCTTGAGGCAGGCGGTCGAACAGCTTGAGGCGAGGCAAGAACAATTGGTCCGCGACCAAAAGAATGTCGCAAGCCAACTCGAAGCGAGCCAAGCAGAAATGGCACGCAGCAGAGATATCATCGACCAGATCAAGGCGACCCAGAATCAGATCGCGCGCGAAAGCGAGACGGTCACCGAACGGCTCAACGCAAGCCAGGAACAGCTGGCCGGTGTCATCGCCAACGCCGCAGAGCCAAAGGTGAGCCCCGAACAGCCAAACGTGAGCCCCGAACAGCCAACGGTAACCCCGGAAATACCACTGCCGCGCCCGCGGCCGTCGGGCAATGTTGCCCAGACGCGCAAACCGGCGCCAGCCCCGCCGCGGCCGCACGCCACCAGCAAACCGCAACCGCCGGCATGGCCATGGTCAGTGCGCTAATGCCGCGACGTGCTGCTTCCTGCGCGCCATCGACGCAGCAACGGCCGATGCCTGCACTTAGCGATCAATGAAGCAACACGAAGAGGCCGCTGGCGCTGGTCAGCGGCCTCTTGAACCTGATCTCAAATGAACGTCTTGGTGGTAAAATCTTTGCCTCAGGTCCGCCATTATTAAACGGGGAATTCGCCACACAGTGAAGTCCCAACAGGTGCGATGCTCAACGGAACTCTTGTGACGTTGCGGGGACAACACACTTTGCGTTCGTGACGCCTGAGTGGACGATCTGCTCGCCTGCCGCTCGGCTCCCATGGATTGCCTAAAGGAAGCCCTGCGTCCTTCATGGCTTCCCGAACCGAGGTGCGACAAACCGACCCGACGGACAGACGACGCCACACATTCGGTGTCGTCCCTACGAAAGCAGGGACCCATAACCACCGATGGTCATTGTTGAGCAGTGCCGCAACGACGAGTCCCCTCCACAATAATTGCCGCAGAGCATGGGTCCCTGCTTTCGCAGGGACGACAGCGCGTTTTTCGGAGACGTCGTGATTAACGCGCAGGGACGGTGGCTGTGAAACCGTCCTACGCCGCCCGCCGCCGTTCGCGCAGCGCGTCGCCGAAGGCTTCGAACAGGGCGCGGTTGATCGGATTGTGCTGCGGATCGTACTCCGCATGCCATTGCACGCCGAGCGCAAAGGCCGGCGCTTCAGCGATGCGGATCGCCTCGATGGTGCCATCCTCGGCGATGCCCTCGATCAGAACGCGCTTGCCGGGTTCGAGAATGCCCTGGCCGTGCAGCGAATTCACCCGGATCTTCTCGCAGCCGAGGATTTTCGCAAACGCCCCGCCCGGCGTCAGGTCGACGTCATGGCGGTCGGCGAACACCACCGTCGGATCGGGATGGATCTCGCCGTTCTCGAGCCGGGGCATGCGATGGTTCATACGGCCCGGGATCTCGCGGATCTCGGGATGCAGCGAGCCGCCGAAGGCGACGTTCATCTCCTGGAGACCGCGGCAGATACCGAACAGCGGGATGCCGCGGGAGACGCAGGCAACGGAGAGCGCCAGCGCCACCTCGTCGCGGTGGATGTCGTAGGGCTCGTGGGCGGCACACGGTTCGGTGTTGAAGCGGGTCGGATGAACGTTGGCGCGGGCTCCGGTCAGCACGACGCCGTCGACCACGTCGAGCAGGGCGCCGACCTCGGTGATTTCGGGGCTGCCCGCGAACATCAGCGGCACCGCGCCCGACACCTCGGCAACCGCGCGAAGGTTGCGCTCCCCGACCATCTGGACTGTGAAACGATTTTCGATGCGATGGGCGTTTCCGATCACGCCGACCACGGGCCGTCTCATTATTGAAGTCTCGCGCAATGATTCTTCTAAGTTTGCGACGTTGCGGAGACGATCATGCCTTCGAGTTCCCGCCGGATCAACTGTCTATATCTGCACAGGGGGGCTTGCAGTCCTGCACAGATTCGCGCCCCTCGGGACCCAAAGCCGGCCGGATGGCCACCAACCGCGCCGGGCGCCGCGGCGCGTCAGCGGGAAACCGGCACGGCCCCCGCCAGCTTGATCCCGGCGGGGTTTTCGCCAAAGACTGCTCGAAACACCGTCGCGAAGGGGGAATCACCCGTGACAGACTCGGCTGACCATCGCCTGCAGGCCCGTAACGACTTGGCATGGGCGATCGCCGTCGGCGGCATCGGCGTGGTGCTGTTCGCTGCCCTGCTGACCTTCGCCTGGCATTTCGCCGCGACCCTGTTCCTGCTGTTCGCAGGCATGCTGCTCGGGGTCGCCCTCAATGCCATGACCACCCTGCTCGGCCGGCTGACCAAGCTGCCCCACGCGTTGCGGCTTGCGATCGTCTGCCTGGCGATGGCCGGGCTGCTGTCCGGCATCGTGTTCCTCGGCGGCACCACGATCGCGCAGCAGGCCACGGTGCTGAGCAACACGATCAAATCGCAGCTCGGCAGCGTCAAGGACTTCCTCGAACAGCACGGGGTCGATACCAGCTATCTCGATTTCACCAATGCCGCGGGCGAGGCGAAGGGCGAAGGCACCGCCGTGACGACAACGACGACGACACCCGCGCCGTCCCAGTCCCATGGCATCCCCGGCGCCGGTGCGCTGGCCTCAAGCGGCGGCGCCATCATCAGCCAGACGCTGAAGGTGCTGCTCGGCACCGTCAGCGTCGTCGGCAACTTCTTCATCGTGCTGTTCCTCGGGCTCGCCTTCGCGGCCCAGCCCAGCATCTATCGCGCCGGGCTGTTGTTCATCGCGCCGGCGAAGTACCGCGCGCAGGCGACCGTCATCGTCGACCGCATCGGCGAGACGCTGGAGCGCTGGCTGATCGCCCAGATCATCACAATGACGGCGGTGTTCCTCGTGACCTGGATCGGGCTTGCGATCATCGGCATCCCCGGCGCTTTCATTCTCGGAATCCAGGCGGGCCTGCTCGCCTTCATCCCGACCGTCGGCGCCATCATCGCCGGCGTCATCGTGGTGCTGGCGAGCCTTGCTTCGGGCTGGATCGCGGCGCTATCGGCCTTTCTGCTCTTCATGGGCGTGCACGCCATGGAAAGCTACGTGCTGACGCCGATCCTGCAGCGGCAAGCGCTCGACATCCCGCCGGCCACGCTGTTCGCGTTCCAGATCCTGCTCGGCGTCGTGTTCGGCATCTGGGGCCTCGCGCTGGCGCTGCCGCTGGTCGCCATCGCCAAGGTCATGATCGACCATTTCAAGACGGAGGATCCGGCCCGGGCCGCTTAGAGCGTTTTCAAGCGAAGTGGGCACCGGTTCGCGTGAAGAAGACCCGTCAAAACAAAAATCAAGCACGTCAGGAGAGCAGCAGCACCGTTCCCGCGACCATCAGCATCACGCCGGCCAGCATCACCATCGGCCAGCGACTCTTCGGCGGCTGGTATCGCCCCCGCGCGCGCCGTTCGGCAATCAGCGCGGTCTCGTATTCGTGGGAGTCCGAGAACAGGCAGGCGAAACCGCTGCGCGCCGAAACGGCGTCGGCTTCGAGCGACATCAGGGCTGACTGCGGATTGCGGGTGCGGATCGACTCCATGCCCGAAAGCATGGGATCGAATGGTTAACCACTCGTTACCGCACTCATGCCCGGACGCTCGCCGGCTTTTGCCGCGCCGAAGCCGGCAGGCCCGCGGTCTTGCGGCGCCAGTTCTCCAGCGACAGTGGCAGCTCCTCGGCCGCCTCGACGCGGTTACGGCCGCCGCGCTTGGCCTGGTAGAGCGCGGTGTCGGCCGAGGCCAGCAGCACTTCGAGCTCGGTGCCGGCCGGACCGCCGGCGACACCAATGCTGACGGTGGTGTCGACCGGGCCCTCCTCGCAGGTGATGTTGCTGTTCTCGAACGCTTCGCGCACGCGCTCGGCGACCAGCACGCCCTCCTCCAGCGAACAGGGCAGGAGCGCGGCGAACTCCTCGCCGCCGATGCGGCCCGAGAGATCGGAGATGCGCAAATTGCTGACGACGACGGTGGAGAACAGCTTCAGCATCTCGTCGCCGGCGGGATGGCCGAAGCGGTCGTTGATCGACTTGAAGTGGTCGATGTCGAAGATCATCACGGTCACGGGCCGCCCGGCCTTGGCCTCGCGCTCGATCACGCGTGCGCAGGCTTCCGAGAAGCCGCGGCGGTTGAGCATGCCGCTCAGGGGGTCGATCGACGCAGCCGTCTTGTGCACGGCGACCGCGCGGTCCGACACCATCATGAAGATCACGAACACCGTACCGATCGCGTACAGCACGAGTTCGATCGAAAACAGCGTGACCCAAAAGCTGGAGACGAAATTCTGGCCATTCAATCGCAGCAGATCGCCGACCAGGATCGGCAGCATCAGGACACAACCGTGCGCGACCGGGATGACGATCGCAAGCCAGCGCCGCTGCATCGCGCGGCGGCGCTCGCTCCACAGTTCGGAGGCGGTCAGCGCTGCGTAGATCGCGACGATCCCGGCGCCGATCGTCAGGCGCATCGCGGGATCCTCAACCGTCGTCACCGCCCCGATCCATGCGATTGGGCCGAGCACGAGGCCCAGCAGGTTGGCCTTACGGCCGTGGAAAATGCGCGCGGCATTCCAGACCAGGCCGCAAGCGGCGAAGCCGATCGCATTGAGGCCCAGCAGAACCATCGGATCAAGCGTCGGACTGCCGACTGTCCACAGCGCGACCGAGGCGGCACCGAGCAGATAGGCGGTGCCCCACCATTTCAGCGCGGGGCTGTTCTCCTGCTTGCCGAAAAACACCATCATGGCGCCGAGCAGTGCGGCAACCATGGTGGCGACCAAATAAAGTGTCGATGGATCGAACGACATGAACTCACCCCAGCCCGGTGTGATGCAACGTTCGCAGGCGCAAATAAATACGGTGATGCAGCGCCACTGCGAGCCCGCAAGCTAGAAGGTGCGAGTTCCAATTTCGTTTGCACGCACACGCAAGTTTTCATGAAAAACTGCGCTAATTCGCGCCGAAGCACGGCCGGTCGGACGCAGCAAAAAGGGCGCCTCGCGGCGCCCTCTGCAACTCGATGCCCGCGGCAATTGCCGCGAATTTTAGAACTCGAATTAACGCTTCGAGAACTGGAAGGACCGGCGGGCCTTGGCCTTGCCGTACTTCTTGCGCTCGACCACGCGGGAGTCGCGGGTGAGGAAGCCGCCCTTCTTGAGCACGCCGCGCAGCTCCGGCTCGAAATAGGTGAGCGCCTTGGAGATGCCGTGACGGACCGCGCCGGCCTGGCCGGACAGGCCGCCGCCGGCGACGGTGCAGATCACGTCGTACTGGCCCGAACGCTGCGCCACCGAGAACGGCTGCTCGATCATCATGCGCAGCACGGGACGGGCGAAATAGACTTCGACCTCGCGCGAGTTGACGGTGACCTTGCCGGCGCCCGGCTTGATCCAGACGCGGGCGACCGCGTCCTTGCGCTTGCCGGTGGCATAGGCGCGGTTGAACTTGTCGACCTTCTTCTCGTGCTTGGGCGCCTCGGGCGCTGCCGCCGTCTTGAGCTGCGAGAGCTGGTCGAGCGACTGGATGGATTCGGCCATGTTATGCGGCCCTCGTGTTCTTGCGGTTCAACTTGGCGATATCGATCTTCTCGGGCTGCTGCGCCTCGTGCGGATGATCGGCCCCGCCGTAGACGCGGAGGTTGCCCATCTGCACGCGGCCGAGCGGACCACGCGGGATCATGCGCTCGACGGCCTTCTCGAGCACGCGCTCGGGATGACGGCCCTCAAGGATCTGGCGCGCGGTGCGCTCCTTGACGTGGCCGACATAGCCGGTGTGCTTGTAGTAGGTCTTCTGCTCGCGCTTGCGACCGGTGAGGACCGCATGCTGCGCGTTGATGATGATGACGTTGTCGCCGCAATCGACATGCGGGGTGTAGGTCGGGAGGTGCTTGCCGCGGAGCCGCATGGCGACAATGGTGGCGAGACGGCCGACGACCAGACCCTTGGCGTCGATCAGCACCCACTTCTTCGTCACCTCGGCCGGCTTTGCCGAAAACGTGCTCATGTGTGAAATCCGTGAAAAAGAAATCGGCGCCGTATGCGCCGAACTGGGCAGCTTTCTAGAGAAGCCGCGATCGCGCGTCAACGCCCACGCGCTCAGATTACATCAGAGAAAACAATAACTTGCAAATATGGTGCAATAATACCGTAGAAAAGCCTATTGATTTGGAATGGAATAGGTCGCCGTGACATGAGCTATGGGATCGGGAGACGAGCCGGACAGCAGGTTCACTTCCCCGACCGCGAGGCGCTTGCCGAGCTTGAGCAGCCGCGCCTCAGCCAGCACGTCCTGCCCGGGCTGGCCCTTGCGCAGGAAATTGATGTTGAGGTTGGTGGTGACCGCGAGCCCGATCGGCCCGATCGCCGACAAAAGCACCACGTACATCGCGAAATCGGCGAGCGCCATCAGCGTCGGGCCCGACACGGTTCCACCCGGCCGCAGCATCCGTTCGCTGTAGCGCTGGCGCAGGAGGCAGGTCTGGCCGTCCGCGCTCTCGATCCGGACATCGTCGTGGACGAACGCCTGCGGAAATTCCCTCCGCAGGAACTCTTCCACGTCAGCCACGCTCATTTTCGCAGTCGCCATGCCGTCCATGCCCTCGCTTCAGCCTGCCTGTTACATTAAGTTGTCACAGAGACCAAAGTGGAATTTGAGCATGTCCGCCCAAGCCGCCCGCGCCGAAGCGCCGCAACACCAGCCGATCCTGCTGCGTGAGACCATCGGCAGTATCGCGCTACTGACGCTCAATCGGCCCGGAGCGCGCAACAGCCTCTCCGAGGGCCTGATCGGCGAGCTGCACGCCGCACTGAACGAGATCAGTGACGACAAGCGCATCCGTGCCGTCGTGCTCGCCGCTAACGGCCCGGCGTTCTGCGCCGGCCACGACCTCAAGGAGCTTACCGGGCGCCGTAGCGATGCCGACCGCGGCCGCGCCTATTTCGCGCAAATGATGAACGCCTGCAGTGCGATGATGCAGGCGATCGTGCAGCTGCCAAAGCCGGTGGTCGCCGCCGTCCAGGGCATCGCGACCGCGGCCGGCTGCCAGCTCGTGGCGAGCTGCGATCTCGCGATCGCCTCCGAGGCGGCGAGCTTTGCGACGCCCGGCGTCGACATCGGCCTGTTCTGCTCGACGCCGATGGTGGCGCTGTCGCGCAACGTGCCGCGCAAGCAGGCGATGGAGATGCTGCTGACGGGCGAGCCGGTCTCGGCGGCAACGGCGCAGGGCATCGGCCTCGTCAACCGCGTGGTATCCGCGGGCACCGAACGCGAGGCCTCGATTGCGCTGGCGCAGAAGGTCGCGTTGAAATCGGCCTACACGATCAAGCTCGGCAAGGAGGCGTTCTACCGCCAGGCCGAGATGAGCCTTGCAGACGCCTATCGCTATGCGGCAGAGGTGATGACCGAGAACATGATGGCGCGCGACGCCGAGGAAGGCATCGGCGCCTTCATCGAGAAGCGCGATCCGAACTGGCAGGACAAGTGACGACCTGAGGTCGTCATTCCGGGATGGTGCGTTAGCACCAGACCCGGAATCTCGAGATTCCGGGTTCTCGCTGCGCGAGCCCCGGAATGACAAACCCGGAAGAAAAATAAATCACGACGCCTATCCCGACAATTACATCCGCGGCATCCTCAACAGCGTGAAATCGATCGCGATGGTCGGCGCCTCGCCGGTCAACGTGCGGCCGAGCTATTTCGCGTTCAAATATCTGGCGCAGCGCGGCTACGACATGATCCCGATCAACCCCGGCCATGTCGGCAAGGAGCTGCTCGGAAAGCCTTTCGTCGCCTCGCTCTCCGACCTCGGCCGTCCCGTCGACATGATCGACATCTTTCGCAATTCCAGCCACATCATGCCCGTCGTCGAAGAGGCGCTCACGCTCGATCCGTTGCCGAAGGTGATCTGGATGCAACTCGGCGCACGCGACGATGCCGCGGCGGCAAAAGCGGAGTCGGTCGGCATCAAGGTGGTCATGAACCGCTGCCCGAAGATCGAGTATGGCCGGCTGTCGTCCGAAATCTCCTGGATGGGGGTGAATTCGCGCACGCTCAGTTCGAAGCGGGCGCCGGCACCGACGCAGGGCATGCGGCTATCCCTCAATCGGATGAGTGTCGGCGGCGGTCAGACTGCGGCATCCGACCGCGCGGCAAAGAACAAAACCGAGACGACCTGACATCGCGGCGGAATAATCGCTGCGATCATCCGGTATAGCGCGGGATGCCCCTCCAGAAACTGGCGATGTGCCCAACTCGCTTGACGGCGGGCGCCGCCGCCATCAGCATGCCGCGCGTTTCGACCAGGCCACAACAGGATACTAAAGAATGAGCGATCGCCTTCCGGGATTTGCGACTCTTGCCGTGCATGCCGGTGCACAGCCCGACCCCACCACCGGTGCGCGCGCAACGCCGATCTATCAGACGACGTCCTTCGTCTTCAACGACGCCGACCATGCCGCCTCGCTGTTCGGCCTGCAGGCGTTCGGCAACATCTATACCCGCATCGGCAACCCGACCAATGCCGTGCTCGAGGAACGTGTCGCAGCCCTCGAAGGCGGCACCGCGGCGCTCGCCGTCGCTTCCGGTCACGCTGCGCAGGTCGTGGTGTTGCAGCAATTGATGCAGCCCGGCGACGAGTTCATCGCCGCGCGAAAGCTCTATGGCGGCTCGATCAACCAGTTCACGCACGCCTTCAAGAGTTTCGGCTGGAATGTGGTATGGGCCGATCCCGACGACATCGCGAGCTTCGAGCGCGCGGTGACGCCGCGCACGAAAGCCATCTTCATCGAGTCCATCGCCAACCCCGCCGGCAGCATCACCGACATCGAGGCGATCTCGACGGTCGCGCGCAAAGCGGGTGTGCCGCTGATCGTCGACAACACGCTGGCTTCGCCCTATTTGATCCGACCGATCGACCACGGCGCCGACATCGTCGTGCACTCGCTGACGAAATTCCTGGGCGGCCACGGCAACTCGCTCGGCGGCATCATCGTCGACGCCGGCACCTTCGACTGGTCCGCGGGCGGCAAATACCCCATGCTCTCGGAGCCGCGCCCGGAATATCACGGCATCCGCCTCCAGGAGACCTTTGGCAATTTCGCCTTCGCGATCGCCTGCCGCGTGCTCGGCCTGCGCGACCTCGGACCGGCGCTGTCGCCCTTCAATGCCTTCATGATCCTCACGGGAATCGAGACGCTGCCGCTGCGCATGCAGAAGCACTGCGACAACGCCAAGGCGGTTGCCGAATTCCTCGCCACCCACCCCGCCGTGTCGGCGGTGAACTATGCCGGCCTGCCCGGCGACAGGTACAACGCCTTGCAGCGCAAATATGCGCCGAAGGGCGCCGGCGCGGTGTTCACCTTCAGCTTGAAGGGCGGCTATGACGCCGGTGTCAGCCTGGTGTCGAAACTGCAGCTGTTCTCGCACCTGGCCAATGTCGGCGACACCCGCTCGCTCGTGATCCATCCGGCCTCGACCACGCACAGCCAGCTCGACGACGCCGCCAAGATCAAGTCCGGCGCCGGCCCCGACGTGGTGCGGCTCTCGGTCGGCATCGAAGACAAGGAAGACCTGATCGCCGACCTCGACCAGGCCCTGCGCGCCTGATCCCGCAATTGTTCCGGAGCGGTGCGCCGCATCGCTCCGGAAGCTTGCCCAAAGCGACGGACCTCCCGTTAACGCTTAATACCGACGGGCCTCTCGTTAACGTTCAATCCGGCTTAAAGTGTCAGTGATAGGCTCCGGTTGATTCGGGAGACCATTGATGCTGCGCTGGACATTGCCGCTCGCGATCGCGTTGTTTGCGATCCCGCCTGCTGACGCCGCCGACGGCCCGGCCGTCGCCAAGAGCTCGACCGTCAAGGCCGCGCGCCAGCTGCCGGCGGGCCTGCCGCGCCGGCATTACGCCTACCGCACCACCATTACATCGCCGACCTATGTGCGGCGCGGACGCCAGCTCGTGGTCGTCGAGCCCGTGGTGATCCCGCTCAATTCCGAGCCGTATATCCCGTTCGTGCCCGGCGAACCGCTGCTGCCGGGGTCGTCGTCGCTGCCCGGCTATTACGGCAACTGGCACTCCTACAACTATTTCGGCCCGTACTACGGCGGTGCCTACGTGACCTATTGGGATCGCCTGCCCTACGCCTGCGGCGTCTACGGCTACTGCTAGCGCGGAACGATCGCGTGGCCAGATCGCCGCAGAAATCCAGCGCACCGGCTTCGGGGAACGCGGTGACCGCCGATCTCGTCGCGGTGCTGGTCGCCGTCACCGAGGGCACGCCGAAGATCATGACCATCGCCGGCGGCTCCGCGCTGCCGAGCGGCCCGTTCGAGTTCACCCATCGCTCGCTGCAGACCGCGCTGCGGGCCTGGGTCGAAGCGCAGACCGGCCACCGGCTCGGCTATGTCGAGCAGCTCTACACCTTCGGCGATCGCGGCCGCTCCGGTGATGCCAAGGGGCCGCACAGCGTCTCGATCAGCTATCTCGGCCTGACCCGCGAGGATCGTGTCGGCGAAGGCTTTGAGGCGCACTGGTCCGGCTGGTACGACTACTTCCCTTGGGAGGATCATCGCGCCGGCGCGCCGGCCTTCCTGGCCAAGACGATCGCGCCGAAGCTGAAAACTTGGGCGAAGGCCGCGCCGTCACCGACGCTGCAGCGCGAGCGCTGGCAGCGCTGCGCCATCACCTTTGGCCTCGACGATCGCGACTGGAACGAGGAGCTGGTACTGCAGCGCTATGAGCTGCTCTACGAGGCCGCGCTGATCCCGGAAGCCGGACGCGGGCATGGCCACGAGGCGCCGGTCGTGCCGGGCAAGCCGATGACGGCGGATCATCGCCGCATTCTCGCGACCGGGATCGCGCGGCTGCGCGCCAAGATCAAATACCGTCCGGTGGTATTCGAGCTGATGCCGGCCGAGTTCACCCTGCTGCAACTGCAACGCAGTGTTGAGGCGCTCGCAGGCCGGCTGGTCCACAAACAGAACTTCCGCCGGCTGATCGAGCAGCAGGAACTCGTTGAAGAGACTGGCGCAATGGCCGCCGATACCGTCGGCCGGCCGGCCAAGCTATTCCGCTTCCGCCATGCCGTGCTGGCCGAGCGGGCTGTCGCCGGCACCAAGCTCCCGCTTTCGCGCACTTGACACGCCTTATGCTCAGGATAAGTATAAGCCATCTTATGCTCACGGAGAGTATAAATGGTTGCACTCGATACCGATCTGCTCACCCGCACCGCGCCGCTCTATGAGCGCGTCAAGCGCGTCATCCCGCCGTTCGAATGGGCGACTTTCGCCGAGGACGTCGATGCGATCCTTGCGCTGAAACGCCGCCGCAATGCGGTGGTGCTGGCGCACAACTATCAGACGCCGGAGATCTTCCATGGCGTCGCCGATATCGTCGGCGACAGCCTGTTGCTCGCGCGTGAGGCGACCAAGGTCGATGCCGATGTCATCGTGCTCGCCGGCGTGCATTTCATGGCCGAAACGGCAAAGCTGCTTAATCCGGCCAAGACCGTGCTGATCCCCGACCTCAAAGCCGGCTGCTCGCTGGCGGATTCCATCACGGCGCAGGACGTGCGGCTGATGCGCGCGCGCTATCCGGATGCGCCCGTGGTCGCCTACGTCAACACCTCGACCGCGGTGAAGGCGGAGTCCGACATCTGCTGCACGTCGGGCAATGCGCTAAGGGTCGTTGAATCGCTCGGCGCCGAGCGCGTCATCATGCTCCCTGATGAATATCTGGCGCAGAACATCGCCAGGCAAACCAGCAAGAAGATCATCGCCTGGAAGGGCCACTGCGAGGTGCACGAGCTGTTCACCGCCGATGACGTGCGGCAGCTGCGCGAGAATTACCCCGATGTCACCGTCCTGGCGCATCCGGAATGCCCGCCCGAGGTGGTCGCCGAGGCGGACTTTGCGGGGTCGACGGCGGCGATGCAGTCGTTCGTCGAGACCAAGCGTCCGCCGCGCGTCGTGCTGCTGACGGAATGCTCGATGAGCGACAACATCGCGGCCAGAAATCCCGATGTCGACTTCGTCCGCCCCTGCAATCTCTGTCCGCACATGAAGCGGATCACGCTGAAGAACATCCGTCACGCGCTGGAGACCAACCAGCACGAGGTCACCATCGACCCCGCGATCGCCGATCGCGCGCGCAAGAGTGTCGAAAGGATGCTGGCGATATGAGCATTGATATCTCCGATCTCAACGGCCGCCCGGTGATCATCGGCGGCGGTGCCGCCGGGCTGATGACCGCGCTTCAGCTAGCCCCCGAGCCGGTCGTGCTGCTGTCGAAATCGCCGCTCGGCGCGGAAGCTTCCAGCATGTGGGCTCAGGGCGGCCTTGCCGCACCGGTCGGCGCCGATGACAGCCCTGCCCTGCATCTCGCCGATACGCTCGCGGCCGGCGCCGGCCTTTGCGACGCGGCCGCCGCGAGCCGGATCGTCCACGCCGCGCCCGCAGCCGTCGAGCAGCTGGCGAGGCTCGGCGTCGCCTTCGACCGGCACGCCGACGGCAGCTGGCGCCTCGGGCTCGAGGCCGCACACCGCCGCAACCGCATCGTCCACGCCACTGGCGACGGCACCGGCCGGGAGATCATGCGCGCGCTGATCGCGGCGGTCCGCCAGACGCCGTCGATCACACTGCTGGAAGGCGTCGAGGCGCGCCGGCTGATCATCGAGGACAATGCGGTCAGGGGTGTGCTTGCAGCGAGCGACCGTGGCGCGCTGACGATCGCAACCAACCGCGTGGTGATCGCAACCGGCGGCATCGGCGGGTTGTTCGCCGACAGCACCAATCCCGGCGGATGTTTCGGCCAGGGGCTCGCGCTTGCCGCACATGCCGGCGCAAAACTGTCGGACATCGAGTTCGTCCAGTTTCATCCGACTGCGTTCGACGGGCCGTCGCGCCCGATGCCGCTGCTGACCGAGGCGATCCGCGGCGATGGCGCGGTCTTGATCGACGAGACCGGCCGGCGTTTTATGGCCAATCAGCCCGGCGCCGAGCTTGCGCCACGCGATATCGTCGCGCGCGCCGTGTGGCGCCATCGCGCCGCGGGACATCGCACCTTCCTCGACGCGCGCGAACATCCGGGCGCGGAGTTTACCCAGCGCTATCCCGTGATCAGCGCGTTCTGCAAGATGGCCGGCATCGATCCCGCGCATGATCCGATCCCGATCCGGCCGGCGGTTCACTACCACATGGGCGGCATCACGGTTGACGGTTTTGGCCGCAGCACGGTGCAGGGCCTGTGGGCCTGCGGCGAGGCCGCGCGCACCGGGTTGCACGGCGCCAACCGGCTCGCCAGCAACTCGCTGATGGAAGCGATCGTCTGCGCGCGCTGGGTCGCCGAGAGTATCGAAAGCGTGAGTGCGGGCCCGCGCGCCATGCTGCGCGACGATGCGATGCCACAGGCTTCCGATCCTTCTGCCGTGCGACCGATCCTCACCCAAGGCCTCGGTGTGCTGCGCGACCGCGACGGGATCGCCCGCGCGATCCGCAGCCTCTATCCACTCGCATGCGGTCACAGTGCGGCGTCCGATGCAGCATTGGTCGGATTGATGGTCGCGGTTGCCGCCATCCGGCGTGAGGAAAGCCGCGGCGGCCATTTCCGCAGCGATTTCCCGCACACTGCTGCGTCGGCCGTTCCGTCGTCCCTTACCCGCGCCGATGCACTCGCCGCCGCGCGCGACATCGTCGAATCCACGCCATTTGCCAGGAGTGCCCTGTCATGACCCTCAATCCCCTGTTGCCGCTGATCTATGAGCCGATCGTGCAGACTGCGCTGCGCGAGGATCTCGGCCGCGCCGGCGATATCACCGCGGACGCGATCGTGCCGGCCGGCCAGCAGGCGCGGCTGGTGATGCGCGCGCGGCAGCCCGGCGTGATCGCCGGGCTCGACGTCGCGCGGTCAGCCTTCCAGACGGTATCGCCGGCCATCACGCTGCGCGCCGAACGGCCCGATGGCAGCGCGGTCGAACCCGACCAGGTCATCGCGATCATCGACGGCCCGGCCCGCAGCCTGCTCACCGCCGAGCGGACCGCGCTCAACTTCCTCTGCCATCTGAGCGGTGTCGCCACTGCAACCGCCACGCTGGTCAAGGCCGTGGCGGGCACCCGCGCGCAGATCGTCTGCACCCGAAAAACCACGCCTGGATTTCGCGCACTGGAGAAATACGCGGTGCGCTGTGGCGGCGGCTTCAACCATCGCTTCGGGCTCGACGACGCCATCCTGATCAAGGACAACCACATTGCGGTCGCCGGCGGCATCCGTCCGGTGCTGGAGCGCGCCCGTGCCCACGCGGGCCATCTCGTCAAGATCGAGATCGAGGTCGACACGCTGGCGCAGCTCGAGGAGGCGCTGACGCTCGGCGTCGACGCGGTGCTGCTCGACAACATGACGACCGAGCAGCTCAGCCAGGCGGTGGACATGGCGCGCGGCAAAGCGATCACCGAAGCCTCCGGCCGCATCACGGCGGCGACGGCCGCGGCGATTGCCGCCACCGGCGTCGATTTGATCTCGGTCGGCTGGGTGACCCACAGCTCGGCCGCGCTCGATATCGGGCTCGACTATCTGTCCTGATCGATCAACCGGGCTGGCCGACCGCAACGAGGGTCGGCTGGTCCCGCTCGGTCCGGCGCGCGGCGAAGCGCTCGGCCTGCATCACCGCAAGCGTCAACACCACGATCGCGACCGCCTGGTGGGCGAGCGCGAGATCGATCGGCACCTGATTGAGCAGCGTGAGGATGCCGAGCGTCGCCTGCAGCGTGATCGCCGCCACCAGCCACCAGGCCCCCGCGATGACAGCGCCGCCGGCGCGCGCGCGCATGGCATCGATCGCATGTGCGATCGCCAGCGCGACCAGCAGATAGGCGGTCATGCGGTGCTCGAACTGCACGGTCAGCACGTTGTCGAACATGTTGCGCCACCACGGCGTCTCGAACCACAACCGCTCCGCCGACGGGATGAACGCGCCGTCGATCTGCGGCCAGGTGTTGTAGACGCGCCCGGCGCGCAGGCCCGCGACCAGCGCGCCGAAATAGATCTGCACGAAGGTCACGACGAGAAGCAGCGCGCTCGTGAGCTTCAGCCTGAGCGGCGCGATCACGGCCGGACGGTCGGTCAGGCGCCGCAGCGTCCAGACGATCGCCGCGAAGATCAGCAGCGCCAGCACCAGATGCGTCGCCAGCCGATACTGCGATACTTCGATGCGTTCCGAGAGGCCGGACGCGACCATCCACCAGCCGACGCCGCCCTGCAGCGCGCCGAGGCCGAAAATTACCCACAGCCGCCTGCCGAGCTCGCCGCTCACCGCGCCGCGCCACAAGAAATACAGGAACGGCAGCAGATAGGCCGCGCCGATCACGCGGCCAAGCAGCCGGTGGCTCCACTCCCACCAGAAGATCTCCTTGAACTCGGACAGGCTCATGCCGGCGTTGAGCTCGCGATATTGCGGGATCTTCTTGTAGGCCTCGAATGCTTCGGTCCACTGCGCCTCGGTCAGCGGCGGCAGCGTGCCGGTCACCGGCTTCCATTCGACAATCGACAGGCCGGACTCCGTGAGCCGGGTGGCGCCGCCGACCAAGACCATCAGGGCGATGAGGGCGGCCACCGCGACCAGCCAGACCCTGACGGCGCGGAGCTGCGATGTCTTTGCGGAAATACCGGCCATTTCGCCCTGACTTGATTGGATTTTCGGGCCCCTTATAGTCCGCCGCGCCCGCGGCGCAAGCGCCGCCCGGAGCCTCGTTCCGATCAAGCCGGAAGGAAGCTCCAGAATGTTGTTTTGACGCGTTTTCTTTGCGCAGCCGGTGCCCGCTTCGCGCGAAAACGCCCTGGATCACGAGTTGCAAATATCCGCCATGGCCATACGCACCCGCAAACTGCTCGGAACCATCTTCCTGCTGATCCTGGTGGTGGTGTGGTCGCTGCTGGGCATGACGGTCGCCCAGACGCCGTGGCTTGCCAATTCGGGGCTGCTGCAGGCGATCTTCTACGTCGTCGCCGGCCTCGGCTGGGTGCTGCCGGCGATGCCGATCGTCGCCTGGATGTCGCGGCCCGATCGCGCCTAAAGCATGATCCGGAAAAGTGCGCAGCGGTTTTCCGAAAAGGTCATGCTTAAACAAGGACCTAAAGCGCGATGGCGATTCAACCTAATCTCATCGCGCTTTAGGTAGCGTTCTGGTCGCGCGCACTGCGCGTCGGCCGTACCGGCGCGAACATCACACCCGACAGCAACACCCGCATCATCCGCAATGAGCGCACGCGGCCGTCCCATGCGATGCGCGGCAGCGCGTGGAGGTTGGTGCGCCGCTGCGCCTCGACGACCCCTGGTATGGTCGACACCGCGCTGGCAAAGCCGGCCTCCTCGGCCATCACGACATGCGGACGGCCGAATGCATCGCGGTCCCCGAACGGGAATGCGAAATGCCTGACCTGCCGCCCAAGCGCGCTCTCGGCCACCGCGTTGCCCATCGCCATCTCGCGCTGCGCGTCGGCATCCCTGAGGCTTGACAGTGCCGGATAGTTCACGGTGGCGCTGCCGAACGTCACGTTTGGATCGGCGGCAAGCTTCGCCAGATCCTGCCAGTCGAGTGACGCATTGCGTGACAATTGGGCCGCGTCGGCCGAATAGCGCCTGGCGAGATCGTTCAGCGCGTACGACAGGTCCGACGGCGGCAGCTTGCGCAGCCAGCCGGACAGGAAATCGAACAGCTCGTATTTGTCCGACAGCGTCGAGACCGCGAAGTGCCGTTCCCTGCCGTCGACCATGAGGCCGATGCGGCTCTCGCGGGCGATGATGTCCTCGAGCGCCAGCCACCACGCCGCGCCCACACCATCCGGGAAAGCCGTCGGCAGATACAGGGTGAAGGGGACGCGGTGCCTCATGAGCACCGGCCAGGCATGGGTGACGATGTCCTTGCTGGCGCCGTCAAAGGTCAGGCAGGCAAAGCGCCGGCGCTCCGGCAAGGTCACCGCGCGGCGGCAAGCCTCGTCGATTCCGACGATGTCATACTGCCAGCGTTTCAGCGCGCGGATCGTGCGATCGAGGAAAGCCGGCGTGATCTCCTGGGACTTCAGCGGCTGAAACCGGCCGCGTCGCGCGGGACGAACGCGGGCGAAGCGCAGGATCACCCCGGCGCCGCCGCTCTCGCGTTCCCGCAGCTTGAAGACGCCACTGAAATACGCGAGCTCCATTCGGGCCCGTCGTAAAATCCCGCTGTCCGGCGCCAAGATCCCCGTCCTTGTCAGGCGGTTCCCGCACACCGCCACGGCATTGTTATTACTCTTTGTTGACATTTCCCTGCGAAGGTCGGCCCAGCCGAGAACTGTAAATTAATACCTAAAAAAATTTGGGTTCCGAGATGACCATGGCGGCGGCAATCGAAGGCCAGACGGCTGAGACGCGGGCGTGGCCTGACGCAATCCGCGTTGCCGGCGTCGACATCTTTCATGATCTCACCGCGGCCGAGGCCACCTGGCGCAGCTTCGAGACATCGCAGCACAGCTACACGCCCTATCAGCGGTTCGATTTCCTCGCCAGTTGGCAGCGCCAGGTCGGCGAGCGCGAGGGCCTGCGGCCCTTCATCGTCGTCGCCCATGACGGCGAACGCCGGCCGCTGCTGCTGTTGCCGCTCGCAATCGAGTCCCGCCTCGGCGCGAACTGCGCGAGCTTCATGGGCGGCAAGCATGCAACCTTCAACATGGCGCTGTGCGAGAGGGATTTCGCCGCTAACGCGACGGAAGCCGATATCGCGGCTCTGATCGGATCGATCACCGAACGCTCCCGCGCCGACGCGCTCGTGCTCTGCCAGCAGCCGCTGCGCTGGCAGGACTTGCCGAATCCGCTGGCGATGCTGCCGCACCAGCCTTCGGTCAACGACTGCCCGGTGCTGGCGATCGAGCCCGGCGCGGCCCCCGCGGCGCTGATCAGCAACTCGTTCCGCCGCCGCCTCAAGGGCAAGGAGCGCAAGCTGCAGGCGCTGCCCGGCTACCGCTATTACGTCGCGAGCGAGAGCGCCGATGTCTGCCGCCTGCTCGACTGGTTCTTCCGCGTCAAGCCGGCGCGGATGGCGGAACAGAAGCTCCCGAACGTCTTCGCCGAGCCCGGCGTCGAACCGTTCATTCGTGCCGCCTGCCTCGCTCCGCGCGCCGACGGCAACGGCTATGCGATCGACATCCATGCGCTGGAATGCGACGAGGAGGTGATTGCGATCTTCGCCGGCGTCGCCGACGGCGAGCGCTTCTCGATGATGTTCAACACCTACACGATGTCGGCCAATTCCAAGTTCAGCCCCGGCCTGATCCTGATGCGCGATATCATCGATCGCCATGCCGGCCTGAACTACCGCTCGCTCGACCTCGGCATCGGCTCGGACGACTACAAGCGAATGTTCTGCAAGGACGACGAAGCCGTCGTCGACAGCTTCATTCCGCTCAGCCTGCGCGGCAAGCCGGCGGCCAGTGCGCTGTCGGCCATCAATCGCGCCAAGCGCGCTGTGAAGCAAAATCCGGCGCTGTTAGAGATTGCCCAGAACCTGCGCAGCATGTTCCGCTGAGCACTCAGCTCGCCGCGTCGCCCTGCTCTGCGCCGCCACTCGGTACGCCGAGCCGCTTCATCGCGTCGAACAACAATGCCGCGGCGGGTGACAGCGCACGCTTGCGCAACTTGATCAGGCCGTAATTCTCCAACAACAGCCTGTCGCGCAGGCGCAGCACCTTGAACCGCTGCGGATCGACCAGATCGAACACCAGCATGGGGACCGGCACGATCGCGTCGATGCCTGCGGCAATTCCGACCGAGGCGAAAAACGACTCGGTGTTGATGACCCGGCGCGGCGGCGTCACGCCGCGGCTCATGAACAGCCTCTCGAGCGCCTGGCGCATGAAGGATTCGCGCGGCTGGCAGATCCATTGCTGGTCGGCCATGTCCTCCAGCTCGACCGTCTCGCGGCCGGCCAACGGATGCTCCGCACGAACGAGCAGCACCGCCTCCTCCGCGCCGATCTCGTAATAGTCGAATTGCCGGGGGTCGATGCCGGCGGGAATCCTGGCGACGACGAAATCGAACTCGAGCGCCAGCAGTCGCGTGATCAAAGGCGGGCTGGTGCTGACATCGAGCGAGATGTTCACCCGATGCAGCTTCTCGCCAAGATACTGGATCACGTCGACGACGAGATCGATGCTCGGCTTGGCGACTGTTCCAACGGAGACGGTGCCGAGTTCACCGGACTTGTAGCCCGCGAACTCGTCGGTGACCTGGTCGAGATCGGCCAGCACGCTTTTGCCGCCACGGATCAGGATCGACCCATAGTCCGTCGGTTCGACGCCGCGCGCCGTGCGCTCGAACAAGGGAACCCGCGCCAGCGCCTCGATTTCGGCGAGCATCTTCGATGCCGCCGACTGGGTGATGTTCAACCGCTCGGCGGCGAGCTGCAACTTGCGCTCGTTGTCGAGAGCGACCAGCAGGCGCAGCTGACGCAGTTTCAGATTATTGATCACGGCCCGCCACCATCCTGCCCGGAAGAGCGTTTTTCGTTCCGATTAAGCCGGAACGGGGCTCCAGAACTGCTTGGACGCGTTTTCTTGACGCGAACCGGCAGCCACTTCGCTGGAAATGCTCCAAGGTTCCCGCGTTTATACCGCGGTGCATCATGACAGTTTCGCCGTGGCTCCATTCCCAAATGCCATTAGTCACGCGGCCGTCGATTACACAACAATGAACGGGACTTGCAAGGGCAACGAACCGCTGCGGGTGCGCCAGGTGCCGCCCCGAACAGCGCAGTGATCGTCTGCCGAATCCGAAAAACAGGAAGGGATGGGAACGATGAGCGACGATGTCGAGAAGCGCGCGATCGGAAAGATGATGCGGCGGCTGATTCCGTTCCTCATCCTGTGTTACTTCGTGGCCTATCTCGATCGCGTCAATGTCGGCTTCGCCAAGCTGCACATGAACGCGGCGCTCGGCCTCAGCGAGGCCGCCTACGGGCTCGGCGCCGGTCTGTTCTTCATCGGCTACTTCTTCTTCGAGGTGCCCTCCAACATCCTGCTGGAGCGGTTCGGTGCACGGCGCTGGATTGCCCGCATCATGATCAGCTGGGGCATCGTCTCGGCCGCATTTGCCTTCATCCCGCAGATGTCAGCGGCGAGCGGCCTGTCGAGCGAATGGATCTTCTACTTCCTGCGCCTCCTGCTCGGCGCCTGCGAAGCCGGCTTCTTCCCCGGCATCATCTTCTATCTGACGCTCTGGTTCCCGTCGGTGTACCGCGCGCGCGTCATCAGCCTGTTCATGCTGGCGATCCCGATCTCGAGCATTATCGGGGCGCCGATCTCGGGATTGCTGCTCAACCTGTCGGGCGCCGGCCTGACCGGATGGCAGTGGCTGTTCGTTTGCGAGGCATTGCCGTCGGTCCTGGTCGGCTTCGCTGTCCTGACCTTCCTGCCGGACTTTCCGCGCCAGGCAAGCTGGCTGCAGCCCGACGAGGTCAAGTGGATCCAGACCACGCTTGAGCGCGAGCGGCAGCAAACCGAGGCCGTGGAGCATATTTCCGTTCTGCGGTCGCTCACCGACTCGCGGGTCCTTGCCTGCGCCTTCGTGTATTTCTGCCTCAACGCGGCAAGCTACGGCGTCGCATTCTTCCTGCCCACCATCATCAAGGCGTTCGGCGTCACGGACACCCAGACCGGCTTGATCGCGGCCTTGCCCTTCGTGTTCGGCGCGGTCGGCATGGTGCTGCTCGGCCGCCATTCCGACAAGACCGGCGAACGGCGATACCATGTCGCCGGCGCGCTGACGCTCGCCGCCGTCGGCATCGGCCTTGCCGGGCTGGTATCGAATCCTGTGCTGATCGTCGCCCTGCTCTGCCTTGCGCAGATCGGCGTGTCGGCAGTGCCGCCGATGTTCTGGCCGATGCCGGCCGGCATCCTGACCGGCGCCTCGGCGGCGGCAGGCATTGCCGCGATCAACTCGCTCGGCAACCTGTCAGGCTTCGCCGGCCCGTTCGCCGTCGGCTATCTGAAGGACCTGACCGGCAGCTTCACGGCGGGCCTGCTGCTGCTCGCCGTGATGGGACTGATCGGCGCGCTGGTCACGATCAGGCTGCGGATCGATCCGGTGCTCGAGCGAACCGCGCGCGAACCGATGATGGCGCACTAGGCATCGGGCGCCTGCACCGGAAGGGAACGGCGCCTGTAATGCCCGTCACCTGCCGGCGGCCGCCTTGCTCGCGGCCGCCTTCGCGATCTCACGGATGCAGGCGATGAATATCTCGGCGGTCGGGCCCAGGGTGCGGCCCTTCAGCGTGACGATCGCCGCCGAGACGGCGGCCGCCCGCGGAAGCTGAACCGGAAGCACCTTCAGCCCGAGATCGCCGCCGGCAAACTGCGCGACCGAGCCCGGCAGCATGGTGATGAAGCGGCCGGTTGCGGCGAGCCGGCAGCACAAATGAAGCGACAGCGGGCAGAGGGGCGGTGCAGGATCTCCTGAAGGGCGAGATCGCGTCGGCGGTGATGCCGATCGACAGCCTGCTGGGCCAGGTCCAATCCGGACAGCTTCGCGCTCTGGCGACGACCGGTCCCGGCCGTCTCAAATCTCTCCCCGATGTGCCGACGGTGGCGGAAGCCGGTTACCCCGCACTTCAGGACGTGACCTGGTTCGGCATCTTCCTGCCGGCAAAGACGCCCGCGGCAATCGTCGCGCAACTCAACAGCGCGATCCAGGCGTCATTGCGCACCGACGAGGTCAAATCCGGCATGGCCAAACTGTCGGTCGACGTCGACGCGGTCGCGATGAATGACTTTGCGCAACTGCTCGCCACCGAATCCGATCGCTGGAAAGGGATCGTGCGGGCGACCGGATTTACCCCGACGGGCTGCCGGTGGCGCTCAGGCGGCGACCACCCGCGGGCCCCTCGCGACCGCTTCCGACGCCGCGCAGGGCTTGCTCAGCATCGTCACTTCGGCGAAGCCGACCGCCTTGAGTTGCTCGACCATCGAGTGGCGGGCATCCTGCGCCATGGCGGCGTCGGGCACGACGACCGCCTGCGCCTTCGCGGTCAGCAGTTCGGCCGGCAGGTCGACGGCCGAACCGGCGTCGAGCAGCACGTGGTCGTAGACCCTGAGCAGCGCATCGATCGCAAGGGCGAGCCGCGGCGATCGCAGATGCGAGCGATCGAAGCCCGGACGCCCGGCGCTGACAATCTGAACACGCGACTGCCGATCCTTGGTGATGATCTGCGCGAAGGTCGCCTCGCCCTGCATCAGCTCGGCAAGGCCCGGCGCCCCGGGATCGACGGTCGCCGACGTCAACACCGGCGAGGACGCGACGAGATCGACGACGACGACCTTGACCTGGCGCGCCATCAGACGCGCCAGCGTCAGGGCGGTCAGCGTAACGCTATCAGCCGCAGCCGGGCCGAGCACGGTGACCTTGTGGGCGGCGGGACCGGCGGCGACGAGGCGCTCGGCGAGCTCATCGATCTCGTCGGCGGTCTGGGCTGACTCAGGCGGCGCCGGAGGTTCATAGGCAGCCGCAGGCTCCAGCGGCAGTTCGGGCTCCACCGCCGGCCTCGGCGCGACCGGCGATGCGAGCGCGGGTTCAGGCGGCAGCGCCGGCGCGGGCTGGTCCACGGTTGCGGCATCCATGACCGGCTCGCGGCGCCTGATCACGGCGGCCGCCGGCGCGAAGGCGCGGCCAACCGCACCGGGCGCGGAGATGCGCAGCAGCTCGCCGGTGATGATGATGCCGGACGAAAGCAGCAGCGTCGCGATGGTCGCGATCAGCACGATCGGCAGCTTCTTGGGATAGGCCGGCGTGTTCGAGACGATGGCACGCGAGATGATGCGGCCGTCCGTCGGCGCGGTATCGATGGTCTCGCGGGTATTGGCTTCGCGGTACTTGGCCAGATAGGTCTCGAGCAGGTCGCGCTGCGCCTTGGCTTCGCGCTCCAGCCCGCGCAGTTGCACGTCCTGGCTATTGCTAGACGATGCCTGCCTCTTCGACTGGTCCAGGCTCGCCTGCAACGCCATGACACGGCCATCGGCGACGCGGGCGTCATTGTCCAGCGAGCGCGAAACCTTGCCGGCTTCCTCGCGCAATTGCCGGTCGAGATCGGCGATCTGCGCCTTCAATTCCTTGATGCGCGGATGGTTGTCGAGCAGCGTCGACGACTGCTCGGCAAGCTGCGCGCGCAGCGTGCCGCGCTGTTCGGCCAGCCGGCGGATCAGCTCGGAATTGAGGACCTCGGATGCCTCGATCGGCTTGCCGGTCTGGAGCATCTCCTTGATCAGCCGGGCCTTGGATTCCGCATCCGCCTTCATCGAGCGCGCATTGTTGAGCTGGGTGTTCACCTCGCCCATCTGCTGGTTCGACAGCGTGGTGTTGTTGGTCCCGACGAACAGGCTCGACTTGGAACGGAAGTCCTCGACGCGCGAATCCGCGTCCGCGACCTTGGTGCGCAGCTTGTCGATCTCGCCGAGCAGCCATGTGCTGGCGGATTTGGCCTGGTCCTGTCGCGCGGCCTGCTGCAGCACGAGATAACCGTCGGCAATCGAGTTGGCGACGCGCGCCGCAAGCTCGGGATCTTCCGACTGGAACTCGATCACCATGACCCGCGACTTGTCGACCGCAAAAGCCTGGAAGCGCTCGTAATATGAATCAAGCACCCGTTCTTCCGGCGTCAGGCTGAACGGATCACGGCCGATGCCGAACAGCGCCAGCAGCGACTTCAGCGGCGAAAAGCCGCGCAGCACCGGATCAAACTCCGGACGCTCGGCGAGCTTGTTCTTCCTGATGATCTCCCGCGCGAGATCGCGCGACAACACCAGCTGCACCTGGCTGGTGACGGCCTCGGCGTCGAGCGAGGTGCGCTCCAGGTCGCGCTCGCCGTTCGGACGCAGGAAGGCGTTCTCGCGATTATCGATCAGGATTCGCGCTTCCGACTTGTAGCGCGGCGTCACGATGTTGACCGCGGCAAGCGACAACGCGAACACCAGCACCGTCGGCACAATGATCCAGCCGCGCTTGCGCGCCAGCGCGCGGCCGAGCACGTGCAGGTCGAGATCGGCCGTCTCCGCCGGACGGGCCGGCTTGTCAGGAGCAGGCTTGTCAGGAGCAGGCTTGTCAGGAGCAGGCTTGGGCGCAGCCGGCTTCACGACAGCTTCGTCGGCGACGGGCGCAGACTTCGGCAACGCCCGTTGCACGACGGCCTTATCCTTGCCTCTACGCCAGAATGCAAAACGCATAACGAACCCCCGCGGACACCGCGACTCCATCTCAATGGGGCGATTACACTCCATTAAGGTTGCCGCTGGGTTAATCGGTGGGGTTGACGGGCATGGTCGCCACCACTCGCCCCGTCATTCTTTGTTAACCATGAGTGCCGTTAATCGGGGCCGATCTTGTCTCGGGATTCCTCACATGCGCGATCTGCGCGCTCCCCTTATTTGCCTGGTCACTGCGCTCGCGCTGTCGGGCTGCATGGGCCGAACGTCGCCGGTCGCCAGCGACCCCGGCCTCGATTCGATGGCGTATGCTGCGCCCGCGGCCTATGCCGATCCCGCGCCGACGCGCGAGGGCTATAATCTCGACGCCGGCGACAAGCTTCGCGTCGTGGTCTACGGCCAGGAAGGCCTCACCAACAGCTATGCGATCGACGCCGGCGGCTCCATCACCATGCCGCTGATCGGCGCCGTGCCGGCGCGGGGCCGCACCACGGCAGGTCTGGCCGGCGAGATCGCCGCGCGCCTGCGCAACGGCTACATCCGCGAGCCGTCCGTGGCGGTCGAGATCGAGGCCTATCGTCCGTTCTTCATCCTCGGCGAAGTCCAGGCCCCCGGCCAATATCCCTATGTGCCCAACATGACGGTCGAAAGCGCGGTCGCGATCGCCGGCGGCTTCTCGCCGCGCGCCAGGCGCGACGAGGTCACCCTCACCCACACCGATGCATCCGGCGCAGGCCGCTTCGTTGCTCCGCTGGGCACGCCGATCGGCCCGGGTGACACCGTGTTCGTCGGCGAGCGCTGGTTCTGATCGATGGCGCAGGATCAAACCCAGCAACGGCCACTTCGCATCCTGCACGCTGTGCGTGCTCCGGTCGGGGGCATCTTCCGCCACATCCTCGACGTCGCCAACGGCCAGGTCGACCGCGGCCATCATGTCGGCATTCTCGCCGACAGCCTCACCGGCGGGGAGCGCGCCGACAAGGCGCTTGCCGAGCTCGCGCCTCGGCTGAAGCTCGGCGTGCACCGGCTCGCGATCCGCCGCGAGCCGCGCTTCGCCGACTTCATGGTCTGGACCCACATCGCCGGCCTGATCCGCAAGCTGAAACCCGATGTCGTCCACGGCCATGGCGCCAAGGCCGGCGCCTATGTCCGGCTGCGGCGGCGCTCGAGCAAGGTGATCCGGGTCTACACGCCGCACGGCGGCTCGCTGCACTACCCGCTCGACACCTGGAAGGGCCGCTTCTACAGCCAGCTCGAGCGCACCCTGATGAACAGCACCGACCTGTTCCTGTTCGAGAGCGCATTTGCCCGCGACACCTATCAACGCATCGTCGGCACGCCGGCAGGCCTCGTGCGCTGCGTGTTCAACGGCGTCACCGCGGAGGAATTCGAACCGGTCCCCCGCGCCGACGATGCCGCCGATGTGGCCTATGTCGGCGAGTTCCGGCGCATCAAGGGCGCCGATCTCCTGATCGACGCGGTGGCGAAGCTGCGCGCCGAGGGCAAGCCGGTGACGTTGACGCTCGGCGGCGACGGCGAGGAATTCGAGCGCCTCAAGGAGCAGGTGAAGCGGCTGTCGCTCGGTGAGGCCGTCCGTTTCATCGGTCACGTCAAGGCGCGCTTTGGCTTTTCGAAGGGCAGCCTGCTCGTGGTGCCCTCGCGCGGCGATTCGATGCCCTATGTGGTGATCGAGGCGGGCGCGGCCGGCGTTCCGATGATCGCGGCCGATGTCGGCGGCATCCCCGAGATCTTCGATACCCACACCGACGCCCTGTTCGCGCCGAGCAATGCCGGAGCGATGGCCGACGCGATCAAGGCCGCGCTCGACGATCCCGCCGCGACCGCGGCGCGCGCCGAGCGACTGCGCGAACGGATCTCGGCACATTTCTCGCAAGCCGCGATGGTCGATGGCGTGCTCGCCGGCTATCGCGACGCATTTACCAAACGTTAACCACTTCTTGCACACGTAACCGTTTCTTCCGATTTGTCCCTTTAAGTCACGTCCGGGGGAATTTTCGTGCTGCGCGCGGATGCCCATCTGCATGCGCAGGAATGGACGTGGACTCGTGGAACCGTTTAACGCACGCTCGATGCTGGATGCCGCTGCGCCTGCGACGGCCGCTCAGCCGCAGATCGAACGGCGCCGGCGCCTCTCGCCGGCCGCGCTCGCCGTTACCAACCAGAAGGTTCGCGGCGCCTACTCGCCGGTCGTGATCGCCGGCGTGGTTCGCCTCGCCGACTTCGTGCTGCTCAGCCTGGTCGGCGTCGGGCTCTATCTCGCCTATGTCAGGCCGCTCGCCGGCGGCGGCATTCACTGGGGATACATCGCATCGATCCTCGGCATGTCGGCTGCCGCCGTGGTCTGCTTCCAGGCCGCCGACATCTACCAGGTGCAGCTGTTCCGTGGTCAGCTGCGGCAGATGACCCGGATGATCTCGTCCTGGTCCTTCGTCTTCCTGCTGTTCATCGGCATCTCCTTCTTGGTCAAGCTCGGCGGCGAGGTCTCGCGGGTCTGGCTGTCGTCGTTCTTCTGCGTCGGCCTTGCGGTGCTGATCGCCGAACGGCTGCTGCTGCGATCGATGGTACGCGCCTGGGCGCATGACGGCCGGCTCGACCGCCGGACCATCATCGTCGGCTCCGACAGCAACGGCGAGCAGCTGGTCGAGGCGTTGAAGGCGCAGGAAGACTCCGACATCCACGTGCTCGGCGTGTTCGACGACCGCAACGACAGCCGCGCGCTCGAAACCTGTGCCGGCGCGCGCAAGCTCGGCAAGGTCGACGACATCGTCGAGTTCGCCCGCCGCACCCGCGTCGACCTCGTGCTGTTCGCGCTGCCGATCTCGGCGGAAACGCGCATCCTGGAGATGCTGAAGAAGCTCTGGGTGCTGCCGGTCGACATTCGCCTGTCCGCGCACACCAACAAGCTGCGCTTCCGTCCCCGCTCCTATTCCTATCTCGGCGAGGTGCCGACGCTGGACGTGTTCGAGGCACCGATCACCGACTGGGATCTGGTGATGAAGTGGCTGTTCGACCGCGTGGTCGGCAGCCTCGCGCTGCTCGCGGCCCTGCCGGTGATGGGCCTCGTCGCGCTCGCGGTGAGGCTCGACAGCCCGGGACCCGTGTTGTTCCGCCAGAAGCGCTTCGGCTTCAACAACGAGCGCATCGACGTCTACAAGTTCCGCTCGATGTACCATCACCAGGCCGATCCCACCGCCTCCAAGGTCGTGACCAAGAACGATCCGCGCGTCACTCGCGTCGGCCGCTTCATCCGCAAGACCAGCCTCGACGAGCTGCCGCAGCTCTTCAACGTGGTGTTCGCCGGCAACCTCTCGCTGGTCGGCCCGCGGCCGCATGCGGTGCAAGGCAAGCTCCAGAGCCGCCTGTTCGACGAAGCCGTCGACGGCTATTTCGCCCGCCACCGCGTCAAGCCGGGCATTACCGGCTGGGCCCAGATCAACGGCTGGCGCGGCGAGATCGACAATGAAGAGAAGATCCAGAAGCGCGTCGAGTTCGACCTCTATTACATCGAGAACTGGTCGGTGCTGTTCGACCTCTACATCCTCCTGAAGACGCCGATCTCGCTGCTGACCAAGAACGAGAACGCGTATTGAGAATTCAGCCGATTGCCGTCGTTGCGCGCGCAATGACAAACGTATGTATCTGTTGCGTTGCGTGAGTATCCGATGGCCTATGCGGCGACAGCCGGGACGTCCCATTCGCTGACATCAGCACCAACCGGCGTGCTGGCGCTGCAGCGCGCGCTGGTGTGGCTGGTCGGCGCCTCCGGAGCGATCGTCTTCATCGAGCCGAGCCCGTACGAGATCGTCACGCTGACCGCCTGCGTGCTGTTCTTCGCCACGGGCCTGCGCATGCGGCTGGTGTTCATGCCGCTGCTGTTCACATTGATCGTGCTCAATGTCGGCTACAGCATCGGCGCGGTGCCATTCCTCGACAAGCCGGAGGTGGTGAACTGGATCCTGACCTCCTGGTACATGGCCATCACCGTCATCTTCTTCGCGATGGTGATGTCGGAGGATACCGAAGCCCGCCTCGACATGCTGCGCCGCGGCCTGATCGTCGGCGCGATGATCGCTTCGCTCGCGGGCATCGCCGGCTACTTCCACCTGGTTCCCGGCGGCAACGACCTCCTGACGCTCTACGGACGCGCGCGCGGCACGTTCAAGGACCCCAACGTGCTCGGCGCCTTCCTGATCCTGCCGGCGCTGTTCGCGCTTCAGAGCGTGGTCTCGGACAGGCTGGCCAAGGCGTTGCGCAACGTCATCGCCTTCGGCATCATGTCGCTGGCGATCCTGCTCGCCTTCTCCCGCGCCGCCTGGGGCGGATTGGTGCTGACCTCCGCCTTCATGCTGGCGCTGATGGTGCTGACCAGCCGCACCAATGCGCAGCGCTCGCGCATCATCGTCATGGCCCTGATCGCCGCGATCCTGGCCGTGGCGCTGATCGCGGTGCTGCTCTCAATCGGCTCGGTCGCCGAGATGTTCAAGCAGCGCGCGAGCTTCGATCAGAGCTATGACGAAGGCCGCTTCGGCCGGTTCGGCCGGCACATCCTCGGCGCGGAGATGGCGCTCGACCTGCCGTTCGGCATCGGCCCCCTGCAATTCCACCGCTACTTCCCCGAGGACACCCACAACTCCTACCTGAACGCCTTCATGTCCGGCGGCTGGCTCGCGGGGATCTGCTATCCGGCGCTGGTGTTCGTCACCGCGGTCATCGGCTTCCGCTACATCTACATGCGGGTACCCTGGCAGCGCGCCTATCTCGCGGTCTTCTCCGCCTTCCTCGGCACCGTCGGCGAAAGCTTCGTGATCGACACCGATCACTGGCGGCACTTCTGGATGATGCTGGGCGCGATGTGGGGCATGTATGCGGCAGCCGAGCGCTACCGCGCGACGTCGGCACGGATTATCGACGAGTCTTCGGCGGCATCCTGAGACTGGCGCGCTGCTCCGGCGGCATGTCGATCACCGCCTTCAATGCTCCGGTCGCTTCCAGCACGCCCTTGTAGCCGTCATTGGCGAAGCGCAGCAGCAAGTGCAGCTCGTCGTCGGTGTAGCTGCTCCACAGCTTGAGCATCGCCTCCTGCATCGGCACGTAGAACTTGCCGATCTCCGCCGCTTTTTCCTCCACCACCGAGATGAAGACCTTGCGGCGGTCGCTCTCGTCCCGCTCGCGGCGCACGTAACCCGCCTTCTCCAGACGATCGACCACGCCGGTGATCGCGCCGGTGGTCAGCCCGGTGACCTCGGCGAGGCGCCCCGCGGTCACCCGCCCCTCAAGGTGCAGGATGTCCATGCATTCCATGTCGGAATTGGAAATTCCGGCCATGTTCGCAACGGCTTGGCCGTACATCACGCCCTGCGCGGATGACCGGCGCATCGCCTCCTCGAGTTCCTGCATCAGCGCTTGGCGCGAGGTCGTGCTTGACAAGTCGGCTCCCATCTCTTATTCGCCTAATATCTTATGTACTAAGATAATTAGCAACTGACCTTTCCTATCCCACACGGATGCATGGAGCAAGGCATGACCTCACGTCCCCGTAAAGCTCTGATCATCGGCGCCGGCATCGCAGGTCCTGTCACCGCGATGTTCCTGACCCGCGCCGGAATCGAGACCGAGCTCTATGAAGCCTGGCCCTACTCCTCCGGGATCGGCGGCGGGCTTCAGATCGCGCCGAACGGCATGCACGTGCTGGCGGGGCTCGGCCTCGCCGACGAACTGATCCGCAACGGCTCGATCGCGGAGTCCTTCGACTTCTATTCGCAGGGCGGCAAGAAGCTCGGCTCGCTCAACCAGAACATGCAGCAGCGCTTCGGCCAGCCCGCGGTGAACATGTGCCGCGCCACGTTGAACGAGACGCTGATCGACAAGGCCTGGGCCTCCAACGTCTCGGTGTTCTTCGAGAAGAAACTGGTGAAGATCGAAGACCGCGGCGACCAGCCCGTGATCGCCTATTTCAACGACGGAACCACCGCCGAGGGTGATTTCGTGATCGGCGCCGACGGCGTGCACTCTGCCGTGCGGCGCCACGTGATCCCTGACGGCCCGACGCCGTTCGACACCGGGCTGATCGGCTTCGGCGGATTCGTGCCCCGCGCGGTGATCGAGAAGCTGCCGATCGGCCAACGGGTGGCGACCACGTTCGGGCAGAGCGGCTTCTTCGGCTATGGGATGTGCAGCCCCGATCCGGACACGGGCGCGATGTGGTGGAGCACGCAGCCGTCGCACGGCATGACCGCGGCGGCCTACCGGCTGCAGAGCCAGGACGCGATCAGGCAGCATCTGCGCGATTTCCACGCCGGCTGGCACGCGCCGATCCCTGCGATCATCGAAGCTGCGGAGAAGATCGTGGTCACCGACACACTCGACGTCGCGACGCTGCCGACATGGTCGCGCAAGCGCACGCTGTTGATCGGCGACGCCGCGCACGCCACCAGCCCGCATGCCGGCCAGGGCGCATCGCTGGCGCTGGAGGACGCGCTGCGGCTCGGCATCCTGCTGCGCGAGGGCCAGGAGCTCGGCATGACGTTCCAGGCTTTCGAGCACGAGCGGCGCCCGCGCGCCGAGAAGATCGTGGCGATCGCCCGCCGCAACGGCAACAGCAAGCGCGAGTTCAGCCCGACCGGCGCCTGGCTGCGCGATCACATGCTGAAGTTGCTGCTGCCGGTGTCATCCAAGGGTATGGACTTCATGTACGCTTATAATCCGCGCGCGGCGGCGTAGCGCTCTATCTTCTCCCTCTCCCCGCTCTCTTGTCCGCCGAAGCCCGCCTTCGGGCGAAGGCGGATGCGGGGTCGAGACGAGCGAAGCTCGCTCTTAGAGAGTTAGGGTGCGGGGCTCTCTCCACGCACAATGCGATTGGACTGACCTGTTCCCCCTCACCCGGATCGCATCTCACGATGCGATCCGACCTCTCCCCGCAAGCGGGGCGAGGTAAGAAGCACTACTTCTCGACCTCAAATGTCAACCCGGCGTGATCCACCAGCCGCTTGATCAGCTTGTGCTGCATCGCTGCGCCCGGCGTCCAGAAGCCGCCCGGAACATCCGTCGCATCACGCAGCAGGCAGATCGCGCATTCGGAGATCATCTTGGAGGTCGAGCCGTAGCCGGGATCGCGGTCGCCGGTGACGCCGGCGCGGACCTGGCGTCCGTCCGGTGCGATCGCGACGTAGAGCAGATCGAACAAGCCGTTCTCGCGCTCCTCCTTCGACGGCCCTTCGCCCGGCTTCGGCGCGTTCGGGCCGGTCTTCTCGGCATTGGCCGCCATCACGCGCTTTGCATTGGCTTCGCCCTTCTCTCCGGGACCGGTCAGGACCATCTCGTCGTAGACGAAGTCCTTGCCGTAGGGAAAGCCCATCAGCATGTTGGAACGATGGACGTTGCGGGTGTTGATCAGCGCCATCATGAACGGCGCGGCCCAGGATTGCAGATCCTCCTCGTAAGCCGGCTTGCTGCCGCGCGGCTGCTTCGGACCCTCGAAGCCAGGCGTCAGCGCGAACGGATTGTTGAGGATCGCAACCAGGCTGAGGTCCTTGGCGACCGCATCGAAGGTCGCCTTCGCACTGGCCGCTGTGCCGCCTGACAGCGTGCCGCGCATGTCGCGCACCCGGCCCTTCACGCGCGCGGTCGGCGCGCCGAACACGCGCCTGGCTTCTTCCTGCACGAAGAACGTGCCGAGCTCGAACGGCACGGAATCGTAACCGCAGGAGAACACGATGCGCGCGCCGCTCGCCTTGGCCGCCGCCTCGTACTTGTCGATCATCTGCCGCATCCAGACCGGCTCGCCGCAGAGATCGAAATAATCGGTGCCGCTTTCCACACAGGCCGCGATCAGCTCGTTGCCATAGAGCTGATACGGTCCGACCGTCGAGACGACAGACTTGGTTTGCGCCAGCATCGCCTTCAGCGAGCCGGCATCGCCGGCATCGGCCACGATCAGCGGCGTGTCGGCGGGCGCGCCGATCGCATCGCGCACCGAGGCGAGCTTGTCCTTGCTGCGCCCGGCCATCGCCCATTTCAGGCTACTGTTGCGATAATGTGCCGCGAGATATTCGGCGACGAGCTGGCCGGTGAAGCCGGTCGCGCCGTAGACGACGATGTCGAATTTCGACGAGGACATGGCTCAGGCTCCCTGCGCAGCGAATTGGGCGCCCTTTTGTCATCGCGGGCGCGGCAACGCAATGCGCTATTTCTTGTACGATACGCCCATGCCGGCGCGCACGTCGGCCTGGATGCCGTAGGGCGCGATCGGGTAGCGCAAACCGTTCTTGGCAAGCTGCTTCATGCCGGCGATCGCCTTCACCAGATAGGCCGGCGGCAGCGCCATCAGCATCTCCTCGTCCGGCACGCCGCCATAGCGCCGTTCGGCATAGCATGGCAAGGACAGGCTGGGCTCCCCGGTCTTGAGCGCCCGCCCCCAGGAATCCGCACACGCGGTCTCGCCGACCACGCCCCATTCGAACTTCCGGTAGCCGGTATATTGCAGCCCGTTGATCAGGATGATCATCTGCCCCGGCGTCGCATAGACGAGGCAGATGTCGGGCGGATCGAGCCGGCCGCTGGTCAGCGGGCTCACCGCCATCGCCTGGTACTGGCCGTACGGCACCACGTCGAGCGCCTCCTGACGCTTGCGCGCGTCTTCGGCGGTACCGTGCCAGACCCCGACATAGTTTTCGCCGGCGAGCCATTTCTCGTCCTGCGGCGCAAGGCCGATCACCGCGCGGCATTGCGTGCCGACGAGGTCGTCGGCGGTGATGCCGACGGTCCATCCGAGGCGCGCGGCCATGCTGACGATCTGATCGGTGGTGTGAATTGCGTTCGGACGCCGGACCTTCGGGATCGCCTCCATCTCCTCGACGCGCGCGAACATCTTGATGCCAATCACCGTGGTCTTCAGCCGCAGCAGATTGTTCAGATCGGTGACGATTGCGCCGAGGTCGAACTGTTCCGGCGGTGTCTGTTGCTGCATGGCGAAAACTCCCGTGGGCGGCGGCTTGGCGCCGCCTGTTGATTTGATGTTAGCCGGATTGGCCGGTGAAGGCGACAAGCCTCAACGTGCAGCCGGTCCCGGCAACAAATCGTCGGTTTTGCCGGCCAGGTGATAGGCCAGAAGCCCGACCCACTCCCGCGTGCCGAGATCGGTGCGCGACAGGCCGTCGATCGCAAGCGTCGCGAAGCTGAAGACATCGCCGACGCGCCAATCGACCGGATAGGCCTCGACATTGAATCCCGCCTTGCGGAACAGCCCGACCGAGCGCGGCATATGGTAGGCCGAGGTGACGAGCAGCCAACGCTCACCCGGCCTGGGATCGACCAGCGCCCTGGAGAACTCGGCGTTCTCCACCGTGTTGCGCGAGCGGCGTTCGATGATCAATCGCGACCTGCCAATGCCGAGCCCCTCGAACATCTCGGCGGCATAGTCGGCTTCGCGCGCATCGTTCGAGATGAGGTTCGCGCTGCCGCCGGTGAACACGAGGCGCGCATTCGGATATCTGCGCGCGAGCGCCGCCGCCGCGATGACGCGATCGGCCGCGCTGCGCACCACCGGCGTGCCATGCGCAACCGACAGATCGGCATCGACGGAGCCGCCGAGCACGATGATGCCGTCCGGCGCGCCGCGCGAGGCGTCCCATGTCGGGAAGCGCTGCTCCAATGTGGAGATCAGGACATTGCCGAGCGGCGAGAAGCCGCAGATCGCGAGCAGCAGCAGCGCGGCCACCATCAACCTGCGGCCGAGGCGCGCAAACCGCGTCAACAGCAGCATGGTGCCGATCACGCCGATACCGATCAGGAAGTTGATCGGCAGCAGCATGATGCCGAGCGTCTTGGAGAGCACAAAAAACAAGAGAAGCCCCTGCGAAGTTCTGCTACAGCGTCATACGCTGCTGGGAAACTAATCAAAAGCCGGCAAATGACCCATCATCACCTGCATTCCAGCCCCGAAACCTGCCATTGGGGCTTCTTCGAAGCCAAGCTGAAACCGGTTCTGACCGTCGCGAGTGGCGACGAGATCACGATCGAGACCGTCAGCGGCGGCCCGGACGTGGTGCCCGACCGCGGCAAATTCTTCGTTCCGCCGGAGCTCGACGAGATCCATGCGAAGTGCGAGCGGATGGTACCTGGACACATCCTCACCGGTCCGATCGCGGTCGAGGGGGCCGAGCCCGGCGACGTGCTCGCGGTCGAGATCCTCGACGTTCAGCTTCGGCAGGATTGGGGCTGGAACATGATCAAGCCGCTGTCCGGGACCCTGCCCGACGATTTCCACGAGACGCGCATCCTGAACATCCCGCTCGACCGCTCGCGGATGACCGGCCGCTTGCCGTGGGGCCTTGACCTGCCTCTCAAGCCGTTCTTCGGCGTGATGGGCGTTTCGCCGCCGCCGGCCTGGGGCCGCATCTCCTCGCTGATCCCGCGCGCGATGGGCGGCAATCTCGACAACAAGGAGCTCGGCGCCGGCGCGACGCTGTATCTGCCGGTGTTCGTTCCGGGCGCGATGTTCTCCTGCGGTGACGGCCATGGCGTGCAGGGCGACGGCGAGGTCTGCGTCACCGCGATCGAGACCGCGCTCCAGGGCCGCTTCCGCCTGACGCTGCGCAAGGACCTCAAGCTCGACTACCCCCGCGCCGAGACGGCGACGCACTACATGACCATGGCCATGGACCCCGACCTCGACCAGTGCGTGGTGCGCGCGCTGCGCGACATGATCGCGCTGCTCGGCGAGACGCGAAATCTGTCGCGCGAGGACGCCTACACGCTGTGCAGCCTGGCCGCCGATCTCAGGGTGACCCAGACCGTCAACGGCGCCAAGGGCATCCATTGCATGATCGCCAAATCGGTGGTCCACGGGTAACCACGCACGTCATTCCGGAACGATGCGCAGCATCGAATCCGGAATCTCGAGATTCTCCGGTGCGCAATTCGCGCACCTGAGGATCGGCTCTGCGAGCCGCCTGGAATGACCAAGTGGATAAATAGCCGCACTTGTGTTCCGCGAGCCCGGCTCGATACAATCCCCGTCCCAACGAACAAGAATGGACGGGGACGGATATGCTGAAGGACAGGCTTTCGCCGGCCGACGAGGCTGCGCGCGACAGGGAGATGCAGGAGACGCTCGCCGCCTGCCCGCGCATCCTCGACCTCATTGCCCGCGGTCCGCAGGGCGCGCCGGACGCTGAAGCCGCGATCTATCTGCGCTCGCCGCTCGATCCCAACCCGGTCGTGATCTCGAACGATCACTTGATGGGCTGCATCAAGGCCGCTGAAACCTATTTCCGTAAGCGCGGCATCGGCAAGGACGACGCGGTGGCTGTCCTGCTCCCGGCGTGCCCCGCGACCGTCGTCGCGATCTTCGGCGCAGCGGCCTGCGGCGTCGCCGAGCCGCTCAATTTGCTGTTCACGCGCGAAGCGATCGTCGCCCAGCTCAACGCGATCAACGCAAGGCTGTTGCTGACGCCGCCGCCGGGCCTGCCGGGCGGGCTCTATGAGAGGGTCGAGGGCCTGCAGCGCGAGGTGCCGTCCCTCAAGCGCATCGTGATCGTGCCGCTCGACGGCAGCATCGCCTTCGACGGCGAGGTGCTGCGGCCTGATCCCGCCTGGCGCGACGACTACGGCAAGTCCAAGGACATGAGCGAGGCCGACCGCGTCGCCGTGATGCTCCCGACCGGCGGCACCACCGGCCATCCGAAGGTGGCGCGGCTCACCAATCGCGCCATGGTCGCCTCCACCGTATCCTCGCGGATGGCGCTCGATTTCCATCGCGGCGAGCGCGCGATGATCACGATGCCGCTGTTCCATGTCGGCGGCCTGTTCTGCACCACGGCCAATTCCCTGGCGGCCGGCACGACGATGGTCATCCCCGGCCCCGCCGGCGCGCGCGATCCGGCGCTGGTCCGACACTTCTGGCAGATCATCGAGAAGTACCGAATCAACATCGCCGGCAACGTGCCGACGATACTCGGCGCCCTCGCCGATATCCCGGTCGCTGACAGCGACATCTCGACCCTGCGCGTCACCGCCACCGGCGCCTCGATCTGCCCGCCCGAGATCGAGCGGCGTTATCTTGCGACCTGGGGCGGCCCCTGCATCCAGCAGCTCTACGGCATGACCGAACTCGCCGGTGCCATCACTCACGATGTGCACGGCGTGAGGCCGCGCGCCGAAAGCGTCGGCACCCGCAATCCGCTGGTCGAGCTTGCGATCCTCGACGGCGGCAAGCTCCACACCGGACCGTGGCCCTCACCGGTCGGCGAACTGCTGACCAGGGGCCCGCAGGTATTCGCCGGCTATGTCGACAAGAAGCAGACCGAGGAGGCGTTCCGCGACGGCTGGCTGCGCACCGGCGACATCTGCCGGATCGATGCCGACGGCTTCGTCTACATCATGGGCCGCGCCAAGGACGTCATCATCCGCGGCGGCCACAACATCGATCCGCGCGCGATCGAGGACGCCGCGCTGGCGTTTCCGGGCGTGGCGCTTGCCGCGGCCGTCGGGCGTCCCGACACCTACGCCGGCGAAGTGCCGATGCTGTTCGTCTCGGCGCAGCCGGGCGCCCATATCGATCCGAACGCGCTCGCAGCCTTCGTGCAGGACAACATCCTGGAGCCGCCGGCGCGCCCGCGCGTGGTGTCGGTGATTCCCGAGATGCCGGTGACTCCGGTCGGCAAGATCTTCAAGCCGAAGCTGCGCGAGATCGCCGCCGGCGAGGCCGCGCGCGAGCTGCTGGCGCTGGAAGGATTGTCCGGCGAGGTCAGTGTCGACGCGATCACCGATCCGTCCCGCGGGCTGTACCTGAGCGTGAGCGCGCCTCCGGACAAGGCCGAAAAGGCTGAGCGGCTTCTCAAGAAGTTCCCGGTCAAGGTCGAGTTACGGCCCTAACGCCTTCATCCATCTCAATAATTCGATGATGCCCTCGCGCTGGAACTCGCTTCCAGCGCGAGCGCGCGGCCGGCTGCTTCTTGCCGCCCACGGCTTGACGAACTGCCTTATTCCTAAATAGACTCTAAATAGATACTTTTCAGTACAGGCGTTCGGGGTTAAGCGTTTCACCATGGCTACGGAAAAGGCCGAAACCGACCGCGTCCCGGTCACGCTGGCGCTCTCGACCATCGCCTATCTGGAGAAGCTGGTGAGACAGGGCACCCACGGCACCAGCGTTCCCGGCGTCGCACGGACATTGATCGAGGAAGGCATCCGTCTCGCCATCAAGGACGGGTTGCTTGCAATCCGCGACAACGGCCGCACGCCCTAGCATGATCCGGAAAAGTGGAGACCGGTTTTCCGAAGAGATCATGCTCAAACGGGGATGAGATCACGGCGCGATTGCTTGTCATCGCGTGGCGAGCTCAGGCGTGTGCCGGCGCGGCGGTTCAACACAGAACGTGGAACCGTCAGATGATTGCCATCGAACCGACCTGGACGCCGGAGCGCGTCGACCAACTCAAAATCTACTTTGAGGCCGGCCTCTCCTGCCGCGAGATCGCCGCCGACATCGGCGTCAGCCGCAATGCCGTGATCGGCAAGCTGTCCCGGCTGAATCTGACGCGTACGACGCCGGACGAACGCCGGGCGCGGCGCAAGAAATCGGCCGCCCACGCCGCGCAGAGGGCGACTGCCAAGCAGCAGCTCCGGTTGCTCCAGGCGGTCTACGAGCAAGAGCCCGTCGATGCGCCGATCGTCAGCGCCAACAGCTGCTCGCTGTTCGAACTGAGCGAGCAGCGCTGCCGCTGGCCGATCAGCACCCCGGGCGCCGATGATTTCTGCTTTTGCGGCAACACACCGCTCGGCGGCATGCCCTATTGCTCAGGGCATTACCGCCTCGCCTATCAAGCGGGATCGCGCCAACGCGCGATGCGCGGATAGCGCTTGATGCGCGGGGAGCGCTTGAGTGAAGCCGTCCCGCACGCGATGCGGGACGGCCGTTCAGCCGACCTTCCAGCCGGTCGCCGCTACGATGCCTTGATAGAACTCCGGCGTGTAGGCCTGTTCCGGCGTCTTGCGTACGCGCTCGTCGAGCAGATGCGCGTCGTCGCCGACCAGGATGCGCCAGCGCTCGGCCTTCACGCCGTCGAGGATGATCTTGGCGGCGGCCGCGGCCGAGGTCGGTGCCTCGTTATGGAAGATGCGGGCGCGATCGAGCGCGAGCTGCTGGATGTCGGCGTCCGACATCCTGGCGACGTCGATCCCCTGCCCCTGCAGACGCTGACGGGCCTGCTTGAGCTCGTCGGCATTGAGCTGGTCGGAGCCGTTCTGCACCTTGCGGGAGTTCGACACGATCGAGGTGCCGATATGGCCGGGCATCACCACCGAGCATTTGACGTGCGGCGCGTGCAGGCGGAGGTCGTTGATCAGCGCTTCGGTAAATCCCTTCACGGCGAACTTGGCCGAGCTGTAGGCGGTGTGCGCCTGGTTCATGCCGATCGAGGCCCAGAAGCCGTTGACGCTCGCGGTGTTGACGATGTGGGCCTCGTCCGCAGCGACCAGCATCGGAAGGAAGGTGCGCACGCCGAGATAGACCCCGCCCCAGCAGATGTTGAAGGTGCGCTCCCATTGCTCGCGCGTGTTGGTGAACAGGCTGCCGCCGCCACCGATGCCGGCGTTGTTGAACAGCAGGTGGATCTTGTCGGTCGCCTGCTGCTCGATCAGCTCATCCCGGAAGCGCTTGTAGTGATCCTCGATCGCGACGTCGGCGACATGCGTTGTGACGCGCAGGCCCTGCGGCAGTTTCTCGGTCTCGCAGAGCCGCCTGGTCTCGGCCATCGCGGCCTCCGAGACGTCGCACATCGCGACGTTGCAGCCTTCGGCGACGAGCTGCCGCGCGAGCTCGCGCCCCATTCCCGTGCCGCCGCCAGTGATGACCGCGATCTTTCCAGCAAAATCCTTCATGTGAGATCCGTTCCTTCCCTTATTCTTGTTGCCCTGGTTCTTCTTTGTTTCGGCCGGAGCGCGGATCGCAGCTCCAACCGCTTGGCTGCGGCACCTTACTCACCGAATTGTCGCCCAGCAACGGCGCCTTCTCACGCGCAAGTGAGCCGCTTGCAGCAGATTGAGACGGTGGCCACGAAATCATTCCGCGTTGCGAACAATCCGACATCGACAATCGGAGACGATGATCGTGCACATCCTGAACAGATTGGTCGCGACAACGCTGATGGCGATCGCGGCTGGAATTTCCACCGCGGCCGCTGCCGCCGAGGTAACACCAGCGAAGCAGCGCAACGGCACCTGCGCAGATGAACCACGTTGATCGCAATCGGTGCAAAGCGCAGCGCGCGGCGTGGCAAAGCGCGCGATCGTCATATGCGAAGCTCTGACAATGCTGCGATCACGTCGCCCGAATTCGAATGCTTGTTCGCGAAGCGCGTGAGACTCACGCGATGGTCGCGCGCATCCTGGCCGCAGACCAAGCCGCGTCATGACGCGGCCCCGCGCTATTCGGCTGTCTCGATGCGCACGGATGCGCGCCGCCGCAGGACGCCGGCACCCGCGCTCAGGGCCAGCTTGAGCAGGCCGCGCCACGAGAAATCGATGATCACCTCATGGTGCCGCAATCCCTTGCCGCCCTTCACCAGCCCGAGATCCCGGATCAGGCAATAGTGGCCGCTGCTCATGCGCGCCAGGCGGCTGTTCTTGAAGCGTCCCATGAATGGCGAGAATGCACTGCGGATCGATTCCGTCAAATCCTGACGGCGTCGAATCGGCAAGGCGACGGCAACCCGATCGCCGGCCGCAGCTTGCGCGGGCCGCGCGCGCCACCATCGTCGACGCCGGCTGGGCCCTTGAATCAAAAACCTCCGGCAGGGCATTGCCGGAGGTTTGGGAGGCTTAGCAGCCAGCTAAGAGCCATCATTCAATGTGTTGGCCATGGCGTATATAGTTTAGTAGATCAGGTAAGTAAATAAGTCGGCGGCTAATGAATCGCATGGCTCGTCTTCGTCGTTCGCGTGGACCGAAATGACGCAGCTCAGCTCTCCTTGGAATCTTCCGCAAAGAAAAACCCCGGCAGTTGCCTGCCGGGGTTCTGTTGGATCGTGATCAGATCAACCGGTATTACCAGTTGCGCTGAGCGCGGAAGAGCATCTGGACAGTGTCCTGATCCTTCAGCTCGTAGGTCGCGGTCGGCTTGCCGATAGCAGTCGACGACGTAGTGATGATACCGGCATACTTCTGATCGAGGTGCGAGTAGGTCACGTCGGCCGAGAAGGTCAGGTTCTTCACCGGCGTCCAGCGGGTGATGACGCCGATCTGCGCGATGTTGTAGTCGGGGTTGCAGGCGGTCACGCCAGCGCCGCCAGCGAATGCGGCACGGAACGTACCACCGACGCCACCAACGCCGCAGATGAGCGACTTAGCCGTGTCGTTGTACGAAACAGCGGCGAACGCACCGTACAAGCTCGTGTTCCAGTAGGGATCCCAGTTGTGGGTGTAAGCACCACGGAAGCCCCAGGTCTTGACGGTCTGCTGCTGACCACCGGGGCCGAACAGCGTGTCGGGTGCCGTACCGAAGCCAACGCTGCCATAGACGCCCGGCAGGCTCGAACCGCCGAAGATGGCGATCGCGCCGGCCTGGCTGGCCAGGTTCTGGAAGTTGTAGCGGGTCGCACCGTCGGTGTAGACGCCCTGAATGTTGATCGTGTCACCCGCGCCGGTCGGGATGTTCTTGATCGACAGAGCGAGCTGAACCGCCCAACCCCACTTGTCGTCGGGGTGGCCAGTGGTCTCGGTCGCGCCGTAATAGGCGACGTGGTTGTCATGCGCGGCAACCGACGCCTGGAACAGACCCCAAGCCTGATCGACCTTGAGCGCAGCAACGAAGTCCGGAGCGATCGTGCCGGCGTAGTCGCTGGAGCCGTAAGCGCCACCGACGCCGAGGTTGTTCACGCCAGCCTGCATGTAGGCAACCTGGTCCTGCGCCGACAGAGCGAGCGACACGCCGTTGCCGAACTGCGCGGTGTAGGTGAACTGGTTGATGCCGTTGGTGGTGTTCACGCCACCGACGAGCGCGTCGTAGTTGTTGCCCGGATAACCGTTCCAGGGGGCGTCGAACTGCGACACGGCCTTACCCATCGTGAAGCCGGCGAACTGGATGAAGGCGTAGTACACGCCGAGCGAACCGGCAGCCACGTTGCCCGAACCAGCGTTGTTCGGCGCAGCCGTCGAGCCGATCGCCGAGTACACCGTCGAGCCGTTGCCCTGGCCGGCGTAGGTGTCGGAGGTCCAGGTGAAGACCGCGTCGAAGTAGGTGCGGACGACGCCGTATTCGGTCGCGGTGCGCGTGTCGATGTTGAGGTCTTCACGCGAACGCCAAGTGTAGCCGTTCGTGAAACGATTGTTGGCACCGCTGGCGCCGTTGTAGTTCGCGCCGTACACGCTGTTGCCGTTCACCACGACGTCAGCACGCAGGTAGCCGCCCAGCTTGATGCAGGTGTCGCTGCCCGGGATGTAGTAGAAGCCCGCGCCGTACAGCGAACAGATCTTCACGTACTCGACCGCCTTGGCCTTGACCGGAAGATCGGCCGCCTGGGCTCCACCGACCGCGACCAGCGCAGCCGTCGAGCCCAGGATAAGGCTCTTCAAATTCATATTAAACCTCCAAGTTGCTCATATGCGGAGAGTCCGAGGCCGCGAGCGCCCCGTGATCCTCCCGCATTGTCCAAGACCGTTTTCCCCAAACCCCGCACCCTCAGATCAATCTGTGGTGTGCGACGGACTTGAACGATCACCGCAACGGGACGATCGAGATTCCCCTACCGCCGGGTTCAATATGCATTGGCCAGTTCGCCAATCAAAATAGTTTATAAAGTCAGGAATGCGAATGCGGCCACACTGTGTCTCGCCGGCAACGCTGCCTGTAAGCCCTTTGCTTACCTGAGAAAACTTGTCACACCCCAAATAGTCCAACCGTCACACGACCATCATAATTACTTTACGTTCACTTGCGTTCGTTGGCGGCTTGCGGGAAAAAACCTACTGCAGCGCGGAAAACAAGAAATAAATCAGCACAAAGCTGAGTCGGCGCCCGAGGGAAGAGGAAGCTGTGTCAGTGACAAGGAAGGATTCGACGCGCCAGCGCGCCATCGAACATCTCGACATCATCAAGCGATTCACGCTCGAGATTTCGGCCATCAACTCGCATCTGGAGCGCGTCCGTCAGTTCTGGGGCAAGTCGCTTGGCGTCAGCGGTCCGCAATGGATGATTCTCATCGCGATCTCGGATCTCGACAAGGATGACGGCGTGCCGATCAACGTGGTGTCGAAGCTGCTGCACGTCGATCCGTCGTTCGTGACCACGCAATCCAAGCTACTCGAGCAGAAGGAGCTGCTGCGGCGTGCGCCCTCCCCGGCCGATGCGCGCGTGGTCCGGCTGTCGCTGACCGACACGACCAAAAAGCACCTCGCGGGCCTCGCCGAACAGCACAAGGCGTTCAAGAAAACCGTCTTCGAGGAGTTCAGCGAGCCGGAGCTGGCCGAGTTCACGGCCAAGCTTTCGATGCTCACCAACCGCCTCGAAAAGGCCTGCCTGATTGTTGCGATGGAAGCCGAGGCCTGAAGCGACCGGCTCTGCAGCGGACAGGACGGCTGGCAACCGGAACGGCCGCGCCGCTCACCTCGCGAAGCGTAGGATGCAGAGACTTATCGGTGTCCGCGCCCCGGCGACTGGAACGCCAGGAAGGCGAGAACGCTCAGCAGAGCAGCCCAGACCAGGAAGTGTTCAGCAATCACGTTGGCCCCCCATTTGCCCCTCAATGGAAAGCATGAAACGGGCCAAGCCGCGGTCGATCCGTGAACGGGCCATGAAAAAGGAGCCCCGGCGCTGACGGCCGGGGCCCCGCAAAGCCAACCTCGCAGTGTAACTATCTGGACCTGGTCGAGCTGCCTCCGGTCATCCCGCTGCCCGAGCCCGTCGTCTGGCCAGGGGCGTAGCCAGAGGCCCCTGGGGCCCCGGCTTTCGATCCTCGTGCCTGCATCTCGTGCCCGGGTGCATAGCCCGACGCGCCGGGACTGCCCTTCTTGGAGCCCTTCTTTTGCATCTCGTGTCCAGGTGATTTGCTCGAAACACCCTGTGCAAAAGCAACCGGTGTGGAAGCCATCAGGCATGCCGCGGAAAGGACGATGATTGCGTGCTTCATTTTGTCCTCCAAAATGCGCCCCGCAACTAACCGCCTGAAATCAGTGACGTTCCATGAACGCTTGTTCATCGACACGACAGCCGCAGATGCGATCGGCTTGGTGCTGCCTCTTCAACGAGCGCTTGTTCGATATTGACGGCAGCGTGTTGGCTTCCGCGCACAGCTTTCCGCGACCGGCGAACAGCATCGGCAACCAATCGCAAGCCGGCGGCGCGCGATGCGCGTCCGCTTCAAACCATCACCGAACGAATTTTGAGAAATTGGTCGGAGCGAGAGGATTTGAACCTCCGACCCCTAGTCTCCCAGACTAGTGCGCTAACCGGGCTGCGCCACGCTCCGATGCCGTTCCATTAGCTGCGATCCTGCGTTCGCGCAAGGCAAAGCAGGCTCCTGAAGACTGCAATCCGGGCACCGGTTCCCCTTGGCGGGCTTCCTTGCCTCAGCCGTCCTTCATCGCTGCGTCGATCATCTGCCGGCAGGCGACCAGCTCCTGCAGCACGCGTTCGAGCCGCTCCCGATCGACTGACGGAACGGAGGGACGAACCGGCGGCGCGGCGGGCGCCTTACCCGGCTGGGCATGCGCCTTGTAGGTCGACAGGATCGGATCCTCGTCGGGATCGACGAATCGGTAGTCGATCCCCTTCTCGTCGCCGTCGCCCTCCTCGCCGTCGAAATCGAGGCCGTCGCTGTTCTCGAGGTCGTCGGGCTCGGCCATGCTGTTGCCGACGGCTTCCTCGACCGCGCCGAACGAGACCGCTGCGGTCTGGTCGGCGAGGCCCTGCACCGATTTGACGCCGTGCTCCTTCAGGATCCGCTGCACCCCGCGGATGGTGTAGCCCTCCCCGTAGAGCAGCCGGCGGATGCCCTTGAGCAGGTCGACGTCGTCGGGGCGGTAATAGCGGCGGCCGCCGCTGCGCTTCATCGGCTTGATCTGGGAGAACCGGGTCTCCCAGAACCGCAGCACGTGCTGCGGAATGTCGAGTTCCTGCGCTACTTCGCTGATGGTTCGGAACGCATCCGGCGCCTTGTCCAAATGCCCGCTCCTTCTCAATGCCTGGAGCCTTTTCCGTCCCGATTGAATCGGAACGGGGCTCCGGATTCTAGTTTTGCCGCGTTTTCTTCACGCGAACCGGGTATCCACTTCGCTTGAAAACGCTCTAGTCGGCCTTGCTGCCGTCGCCATTGGTGACGACCTGGCCGTTGATCCGCTGCTTCAGGATCGCCGACGGCTTGAACACCATGACGCGGCGCGGCGAGATCGGCACCTCGGTACCGGTCTTCGGATTACGGCCGATGCGCTGCCCCTTCTTGCGCACCATGAAGGACCCGAAGGAGGACAATTTCACCGTCTCGCCCTTTTCGAGGCAGTCGGTGATCTCCTTCAGCACGAGTTCCACGAAAGCGGACGATTCCGTGCGCGACAGCCCGACCTTCTGGTAGACGGCCTCACACAAATCGACGCGCGTAACTGTTTTTCCGGTTCCCGTGGTCATCGCCTGCCCCGCACTCTCGGCGAACAATTTCTTGACTGAAATTAAAAGCTTAGCGCGCAATGGTCAACAGTGACCAGCGCCCAGGCGCAGAAAGATCCCGGCAACCTGTCGATACTGTTTGGCGATACGCTACCAGCGCACGAGCGCCGAGCCCCAGGTGAAGCCTCCGCCCATCGCCTCGAACAGCACCAGATCGCCCTTCTTGACGCGCCCGTCCTTCACGGCGACCGACAGCGCCAGCGGGATCGATGCGGCGGAGGTGTTGCCGTGACGGTCCACCGTCAGCACCACCTTTTCCGGCGCGATGTGAAGCTTGTGGGCGGAGGCGTCGATGATTCGCTTGTTGGCCTGGTGCGGCACGAACCAGGTGATGTCCTCGGCGGTAAAGCCGGTGGCGTTGAAGGCATCGACGATGACGTCGGTGATCATGCCGACCGCATGCTTGAAGACCTCGCGCCCTTCCATGCGCAGATGGCCGACGGTCTGGGTCGAGGACGGGCCGCCATCGACGAACAGCTTTGCCTTGTGGCGGCCGTCGGAGCGCAGATGCGTGGTCACGACGCCGCGATCGGTCGCGGCATTGCCGGGCTGCTCCTGCGCCTCCAGCACCACCGCCCCGGCGCCGTCGCCGAACAGCACGCAGGTGCCGCGGTCGTTCCAGTCGAGGATGCGCGAGAAGGTCTCGGCGCCGATCACCAGCGCGCGCTTGAAGGCGCCGGTGCGCAGGAAATTGTCGGCGGTGGCAAGCGCGAACACGAAGCCCGAGCACACCGCCTGGAGGTCGAAGGCCGCGCCATGATTGATGCCGAGCCCGTGCTGCACGGCGACAGCCGTCGCGGGGAAGGTGTTGTCCGGGGTCGAGGTCGCCAGCACGATGAGGTCGATCGACTGCGCGTCCATGCCGGCATCGCTGAGCGCGGCCTGCGCGGCCTTGATCGCCAGGTGCGAGGTGAATTCATCGTCGGCAGCGATGTGGCGCTCGCTGATGCCGGTGCGCTGCACGATCCAGTCATCCGACGTGTCGATCCGGGTGGCCAGTTCGGCATTGGTCAAAACCCGCTCCGGCAAATATGAGCCGCAGCCGAGCACTACCGAACGTATAGCAGTCACGAGACAGCCTCCTGCGCGGTCTGCGCCTGCACCAGGGCGCTGCCCTCGCGGTTGAGCATCTGATTGATCTTGTTCAGGAGATCGTAGTGAGCCATCTCATAGCCAACATCGATCGCATAGGCAAAGCCTTCGGCGTTGGTTCCGCCATGGCTCTTGACCACCACCCCCCTCAGTCCCAGCAGCACGCCGCCATTGGACTTGTTGGGGTCCATCTTGTCGCGCAGCTTCTGGAACGCACCGCGGGCCAGCAAATAGCCGATCCGCGCCAGCCAGCTCGATGACATGGCCTCGCGCAGCAGCGTGAACATCTGGCGCGCGGTTCCCTCGGCAGCCTTGAGCGCGATGTTGCCGCTGAAGCCCTCGGTCACGATGACGTCGGCCAGACCCTTGCCGATGCCGTCGCCCTCGACGAAGCCGATATAGTCGAACTGGGTCGAGTTCATCGCGCGCAGCATCTCCGCCGCCTCGCGGATTTCCCCGTGCCCCTTCATCTCCTCGGACCCGATATTGAGCAGGCCGACGGTCGGCCGTTCGAGGTTGAACAGCACGCTCGCCTTGGCTGCGCCCATGACCGCCATCGACACCAGATGGTGGGCATCGCCGCCGAGGGTGGCGCCGAGGTCGAGCACGACGGATTCGCCGCGCATGGTCGGCCATACCGCCGCAAGCGCCGGCCGGTCGACACCCGGCAGCGTCCGCAGATTGAGGCTGCCCATCGCCATCAGCGCGCCGGTATTGCCGGCGGAGATCGCGACATCCGCCTCGCCCTTCTTGACGGCATCGATCGCCATCCACATCGAGGAGGTCTTGCGGCCGCGCCGCAGCGCCTGGCTCGGCTTGTCATCGTTCTTCACGGCGACGTCGGTATGGATCACTTTCGATACCGCCTTCAGCGCCGGATGCTTGGCGAGCTCCGGCTCGATCTGGGCCCGGTCCCCGACCAGCAGGAACTCGCTGTCGGGATGACGGCTTAACGAGATCGCGGCGCCGGGAACGACGACGGAAGCGCCGACATCGCCCCCCATGGCGTCAAGCGCTATTCGAACCTTTTGAGGCATGAACGTCCCGGAAGCCTGCTTTCCCGCAGCCCTTCAGACGAGGACCGCGAGCTTGAAGTCACCGCCGTTAACGGCGCGCGGCGAAACACCAACTCGCGTCCCGGCCGGGCCGCGACAATAGCGTGTCCTCGATCCGACACAACCTCTTGACCGCAAATGAGGCAGCTGCCGAACCATCACGCAACACATTAGAACATACCAGAAATACATTGTATTTCAATGTATTGTGACACGTATTTGAAGTAACTGGGAACAGCGCTCGCGCAAGCTTGCAGGCAAGCCATCCCCGCAAATGTGGCGCCGGGCGCCCTCAACTTCCCTTGGGCTTCTTGCCGTCCGGCTTTTTCTTCAGCGCCTTCAGCGCCGCGAAAGGATGATTTTCCAGGTCAGGCGCTTCAGCCTTCTGTTCAAAGACCGCATCCACCTTGCGCGGATACGGGTCTATGCCGAGAAACAGCGCATCGGTGGCAAGCCGGCCGATGTCGATGAAGCCGCCGACGATCGGCTCCGGCGGGTCCGGCGTTTCCTCATCGCTGTCGTCGGCGTCGTCGACCAGGTCGGCCATTTGCGGGATCTGCTCGGGCGGCGCGAACACCACATCGATCGGCTCATCGATCTCGTTCTCAATCGGATCGAGCGTCACCACGCAGGTCTGCCCGACCCTGGCCTGGACTCTGCCGGTGACCTGGTAGCTACCGTCGCGCTTGGGCTGCAGGTCGAACTCTGCACGCGCGGAGACGACCTCCCGCAACTCGGCAACTTCGGCCATCGCCTTGCGCGCTGCCTCGTCGGCCGCGATCTCGCGATGCAGGCCCGTCTCCGGGATCTGCGCGACATTGACGAGAACCCGCCAGGGGTCGCGGTCGCGCCGTGCATCTGATTGCCCTGTGCTGCCGCCGCTCATGCCTCGGTCCCCGCAGCCTGTGGTACCGGAAAGCGCCAGGCGCCCTTGGCCAACGCCGCGAGGTCGGTGCGCGCCAGCTCTTCGATCGCCTCCCTGGCGTAGGCGGCGAGCTCGCGGGCCTTGTCGATGTTCTGACCGTTGAGGATGTTCTTGCAGAACGACTCGGCCAAGGCCGCCTCGCTGTCGGTCAGCGCCAGATCATAGGCCGCGGTGCGGCCGTAGAAGGCTTCGCCGAACGCCTGCATGCGCTTCGGCACCGTGAGGTCGCCGACGCCCATTTCCCGCAGATTGTCGTCCATATCGATGCAGAAATGATCAAACAGGGCCTGGGACAGCGCAACGCCGCCCTCGACGGATTTCAGGCGGCGCAGCAACAGCCAGAGATGCAGCAGCAACAGGTCGAAACGCCCGTTAACCGTATCGGGCACGCCCAAGTCACGGTAAAATATGGGTTCTCGCGCCTGCGTCACGATCATGCCATAGATGGCTTCAATGGTGCCCGGCGGGGTTAGTCGGGGTTTCCTGAAGTGATTGAACGGCCAAAGCATGACGGGTTCCGGCTGCCGGTCCCCAAAGGGTCGCCTGTTGAGAGGTCGCCCATTGGAGCTCGGCATGATTGCAATCCATTGAGCTGCCCGGTACGTCAATGCCTCGGCCGATGCAAGGGGACGGATCAGTTCCGCCGATGAACCACACGCTTTCACGACAGTCTCGCGCCGCTTCCGCGCGCGGGTTCTTTTCGCGTCTCCGCGCCGTCGCGGCGATTGGCCTCGTCTGCGCCGCACTCGGCGGCTGCGCCGGCGAACAATTCCAGAAGGGCTACATCCTTCCCGAGGGCGCGCTCGAGCAGATTCCGATCGGCGCAAGCCAGGACCAGGTGCTGATCGTGATGGGTACCCCCTCCACGGTCGCAACCCTCGACGGTGAGGTGTTTTACTACATCTCGCAACGCTCGGAGCGCCCGGTTGCCTTCATGAACCAGAAGGTGGTCGACCAGCGCGTCATCGCGATCTATTTCGACAAGAACCGGCGCGTGCGCCGGCTTGCGAATTACGGTCTGCAGGACGGCAAGATCTTCGACTTCATCAGCCGTACGACGCCGACGTCGGGCCAGGAGATGAGCTACCTCACGCCGCTGTTCAAGCTGCTCAGCTTCAACTAGGGCGTTTTCGAGCGAAGTGGGCTCCGGTTCGCGTGAAGGAAGCGCGTCAAACCGGAGTTTGAAGCATAACCCGCTGCGCCAAGTTGTCGCTTGCCCGAGGGGCAAGCGGTCCCCTAGTTTGCTCGCAAACAAAGAGCCTGAGCAGGGGGTAAACGCATGAGAGCCAAGAGATTTTCCCGTCGTACGGTATTATCGGGTACGGCCGCATTGACGGCCGCGGCGATCCTGCCGCGCGCGAGCCTCGGCGCCGGTGACTGGCGGCCGACCGAGACCGTCCGCATCATCGTGCCGGCTGCGGCCGGCGGATCGACCGACGTGATGGGCCGGCTCTTGGCCGCGCATCTGCAAACCGCCTGGGGCCAGTCGGCGGTCGTGGAAAACCGCTCGGGCGGCGGCGGCACCATCGGGACATCCGAGGTCACGCGCGCCAAGGGCGACGGCCACACCATCCTGGTCGGCAATCCCGGTCCGAACGCGATCGCCTACAGCATCTTCAAGAATCTCACCTACAAGCCCGACCAGCTGCAGCCGGTCTCGAACATGATCCGGATCCCGAACATCGTCTCGGCGCACCCGAAGACCGGCATCAAGTCGATCCCCGAGCTGATCGCCTATCTCAAGGCTAATCCGGACAAGCTCAGCTACGCCTCTTCGGGCGTCGGCCAGAGCCCTCACCTCACCGGCGCCTGGTTCCTCCAGCTCACCGGCCTGAAGATGACGCACATCCCGTTCCGCGGCGCCGGACCCGCGCTGCAAGCGGCCCTCGCCGGCGACATCCAGATCCTGTTCGACAATCTCTATCCGAGCCTGCCTCAGGTGCAGAACGGCACGCTCAACGGTCTCTGCGTCACCACGACCGAGCGCAGCGACCTCGCGCCGAACCTGCCGACGATGCGAGAGAGCGCGCCGGAGCTGGCGAGTTTCGACATCTCGTCCTGGTTCTGCGTGTTCCTGCCGAAGACCGCACCCGCCCCGGTGCTCGACGAGTTGAACCTCCAGATCAAGGCGATGCTGGAGCGCGAGGACATCAAGAAGCAGATCGCCGCCATGGGCGCCCGCGCCGACTACGGCACCCCGCAGCAATTTGCCGCCTTCGTGGAGGCCGAGACGAAGAAGTTCGCCGGCATCATCCAGAAGGAAGGGCTGCAGATGGAGGTCAAGTGACGGCGTAGCCGTCATTCCGGGACGATGCGCAGCATCGAACCCGGAATCTCGAGATTCCGGGTTCGCCTCTTCGAGGCGCCCCGGAATGACGCTGCAAACATGCGGCTAGACCTATCGGTGGATTACGCTTCGCTAATCCACCCTACGCTCTGACGCTACGAAGACTTGTTGATCTTCTTGACCTTGGCGTCGGTCGCTTCAATCGACATCGCCAGTTCCATGATCGCCTTCGAGAGCAGCTCGATGGCCTCCTTCTGATCCTGCGATTTGGAGGCGCGGAGCGCGTAGTTCCGTGCGGATGAGAGCGACATCGATTGATCTCCGTGTTGTTCGCGTCTGGTTCAAAAATAAAACCCCGCGGCTTTCACCGCGGGGCTTCGTTTCAGTCGTGTCCGCAGCTCAGTGCGCCAAAATCGCCAGCAGCAGCAAGGCCACGATGTTGGTGATCTTGATCATCGGATTCACAGCGGGGCCCGCCGTGTCCTTGTAGGGATCGCCAACGGTGTCACCGGTGACGGCCGACTTGTGGGCGTCAGAACCCTTGCCGCCGAAATGACCGTCCTCGATGTACTTCTTGGCGTTGTCCCAGGCGCCGCCGCCCGAGGTCATCGAGATCGCGACGAACAGGCCCGTCACGATCACGCCGAGCAGCATCGCGCCCACGGCCGAGAACGCCGCCGACTTGCCGGCCGCGCCGCCGCCCGCGATCACGTAGATCACGAAGTAGACGAAGATCGGTGACAGCACGGGCAGCAGCGAGGGGATGATCATCTCCTTGATCGCCGCCTTGGTCAGCAGGTCGACCGCCTTGCCGTAGTCAGGCTTGTCGGTGCCCTGCATGATGCCCGGCTTCTCGCGGAACTGACGCCGCACCTCCTCGACGATGGCGCTGGCGGCGCGGCCGACGGCGGTCATGCCCATCGCGCCGAACAGATACGGCAACAGGCCGCCGAACAAGAGGCCCACCACCACATAGGGGTTGTTGAGCGAGAAGTCCGGCTTGACGCCCTTGAAGTAGGCATGGGCATTGGCGTCGCTGATGAAGAATTTGAGGTCCTGATTGTATGCCGCGAACAGCACCAGGGCGCCGAGACCAGCCGAGCCGATCGCGTAGCCCTTGGTCACCGCCTTGGTGGTGTTGCCGACCGCGTCGAGCGCGTCGGTCGACTTGCGCACCTCCTTCGGCAGGCCCGCCATCTCGGCGATGCCGCCGGCGTTGTCGGTGACGGGGCCGAAGGCGTCGAGCGCGACGATCATGCCGGCCAGCGCCAGCATGGTGGCGGTCGCGATCGCGATGCCGAACAGGCCGGCGAGGCTGTGGGTGACCAGGATGCCGGCGATGATCACGATCGCGGGCAGCGCGGTCGCTTCCATCGAGATCGCAAGGCCCTGGATCACGTTGGTGCCGTGACCGGTCACCGAGGCCTGGGCGATCGACTTCACCGGACGGTAGTCGGTGCCCGTGTAGTATTCGGTGATCCAGATGATCAGCGCGGTGACGACGAGACCGACCACGCCGCATTCGAACAGCGCCATGCCGGTGTAATCGACGCCCTCGAGCTTGCCGAAGCCGATCAGGTAGTAGATCACCAGCGCGATGCCGATCAGGGACAGGATGCCGGTCGCGATCAGGCCCTTGTAGAGCGCGCCCATGATCGACTGGCTCGGCCCGAGCTTGACGAAGAAGGTGCCGATGATCGAGGTGATGATGCAGATGCCGCCGATCGCGAGCGGCAGCGTCATCATGTTGGAGAGGATCGCCGTCTTGGCGAAGAAGATCGCCGCCAGGACCATGGTGGCGACCGCGGTCACCGCATAGGTCTCGAACAGGTCGGCGGCCATGCCGGCGCAGTCGCCGACATTGTCGCCGACATTGTCGGCGATGGTCGCCGGGTTGCGCGGATCGTCCTCGGGAATGCCGGCCTCGACCTTGCCGACGAGGTCGCCGCCGACGTCCGCACCCTTGGTGAAGATGCCGCCGCCGAGACGGGCGAAGATCGAGATCAGCGAGGCGCCGAAGCCGAGCGCCACCAGGGCATCGACCACGACGCGGCTGCCCGCTTCCAGACCCATGAACTTGACCAGCACCATGAAGTAGAGGGTCACACCGAGCAGCGCGAGACCGGCCACCAGCATACCGGTGATCGCTCCGGCCTTGAAGGCGAGCTCGAGGCCGCCGGCAAGCGATTTCGTTGCGGCCTGGGCCGTGCGCACATTGGCGCGGACCGAGACGTTCATGCCGATGAAGCCGGCAGCGCCGGACAGGATCGCGCCGATGGCAAAACCGATCGCGACATACAGCCCGAGGAAATAGGCAAGCAGCACGAAGATGACGATGCCGACGAGACCGATCGTGGTGTATTGGCGCCGCAGATACGCCTGTGCGCCCTCGCGCACCGCGGCCGCGATCTCCTGCATGCGCGGCGACCCCGCATCCGCGCTCAACACCGAAGACGTCGCCCAAATCGCGTAGACGACGGAAAGCACTCCGCAGAGCACTATCAACCATAATGCTGTCATTTGATTTCTGCCTCAGATCCTTGATGTATCCCCGGCGCCTTTTTGTGCCGCTAGGGGGCGGCAGGCGCTTATTTTGCGAGGACAATCCTCCCCAAAAACGGATTGCCTCAAATCGGGCGCGACCTTGCCAAAATCGTTACCGCTGTGCAACGCCACCTGTGGCCGAAAACGCCGATATCGGCAGCTATTTAGAAGGAAAATCGGCGCTATCAGGCGCGGGAAGTCGAGCGCGGCTTCCATTCCGACGGGTTTTCTTAATGCGAACCGGTGCCCGCTTCGCTCGAAAACGCTCTAGAAATGGCTGTAGGACAGCCGCTTCAGCTTCAGTTCCCGGCCCTGCCCGTCAAGGAAGCTCGGTGGCGACAAGCCTGCGATCAAGCCGCCGATTGCGGTCACCGCGACCTTGGCCTGCCGTGCGTCGCGCAGAAACGCGTCGACATGATCGCTCGGGACCGCGCACAAGAGCTCGTAATCATCACCGCCGGCCACCAAGGTCTCGATATCGATCGCCTTGCGTGCGAGCAGCGCTGCGGCCGCGGACGACAACGGGATACTCGTCACGTTGATCACGGCCGCCACACCACTGGCTGCGCAAAGCTTGGTCAGATCGCCGGCAAGACCGTCGGACACATCCATCGCGGCGCTGGCGTGGGTGCGAACGGCCTTGGCCAAGGCGTTGCGCGGCTGCGGAACACGGTAACGGGCGGCAAGATAATCCCGCCCGACCACATCGTCCGCCACAGCCGCGGCGACCGGGCCACCCCGGAGCACATCGAGGCCGAGCGCGGCGTCTCCGATCGTGCCGGTGACGAACACACGGTCGCCCGCCTGTGCCCCTGCGCGATGCACCATCGTGCCCTCGCGGCACACGGCCGAAGGCTGTGATCGAGATCATCTGCGGGCCCGGCGTCGACACCGTGTCGCCACCGAGCAGCGGGCAGCCGAAATGCGCCGCGTCCTCGCCGAGCGCCCGGGCAAACGGCTTCAGCCAGGCCTCCTCGGCGCCGCGCAGCGCCAGCGTCAGCACGAAGCCGGCCGGCAGCGCGCCCTTGGCGGCGAGATCGGACAGGTTCACCCGCAGCGCCTTGCGCGCGATGGTCCCGGGCGGATCGTCCGCAAGATAATGCACGCCCTCGACGACGGCATCGGTGGTAACGACGATGTCGTCGCCGGCCGCCCTCAGCGCGGCGGCGTCGTCGTCGAGCCCGAACGCCCCCGGATCGGTCGCGAGCGGCTTGAAATAGCGCGCGATCAGGGAGTCTTCGCCGGATATCGGTTTGTCGCTCTGCGTCACGATAGCAGCCCCGTCATCCTGAGGTGCGAGCGGAGCGAGCCTCGAAGGATGCACGGCCCCAGCCGGGCCGCCGCCCTTCGAGCCGGCCGCTGCGCGGCCTCCTCAGGGAGACGGTCAAGCGATCATATGTCTCCACTCAGCTCCGCACGAACTCGTCGGCGCGAAACTGGCGGCCGATCTGGTCGAGCACCGCGTTCACCATGCCGGTTTCCTCGCGGTCGACGAAGGCATTGGCGACGTCGACATATTCGGAGACCACAACGCGGCCCGGCACGTCCTTGCGATGCTGGAGCTCATAGGCTCCGGCGCGCAGCACCGCCCGCAGGATGGCTTCGATCCGCTTCAGGGGCCAGCCCTTCGACAGCGCCTCGTCGATCAGCGGATCGAGCTTCTTCTGGTCGCGCACGACGCCCGAGACCACGTCGCGGAAGAAGGCGGCTTCGGCCGGCAGGTAAGTGTCGCCCTCGACCTCGTTGCCGAGCCAATGGCTCTCGAACTCGGCGAAAATGTCGTTGATGCCGGCGCCGGCGATATCCATCTGATACAGCGCCTGTACGGCTGCGAGCCGCGCCGCACCGCGCCGGTTCGCTTTTCTGTCGGGGGCTTTCGCGGGCTTCTTGTTGTCAGCCATGGTCAAGCCTTTGCCAGGCGGCGCTTGATGCGCAGCATCGCCAACGCGGCGCGCGCGGCATCGCCGCCCTTGTCGAGCTCGCTGGCGCGCGCCCGCGCCCAGGCCTGCGCCTCGGTGTTGACGGTGAGGATGCCGTTGCCGAGCGGCAGCTTTCGCGCCACTGCGAGGTCCATCAGCGCGCGCGAGGATTCCTGCGACACGATCTCGAAATGAATGGTGTCGCCGCGGATCACGCAGCCGAGCGCGATCACCGCATCATAGGGCTTGCCGTTCGCCGCCGCGGCATCGACCGCGATGGCGACCGCGGCCGGGATTTCCAGCGCACCGGGAACCGTGATCACGTCATGCGTCGCACCCGCGGCCTTGATCTCGGCCACCGCGCCATCCAGAAGCGCGTCCTGGAGATCGTCATAGAACCGCGCCTCGACAATCAGCGCGCGCGCGCCGGAAATGTCGGTCTGGTCCTTCAGGGGTGCGCGCCGCGCGTCTGCCATCGCAATACCAATCGGAACTTGGGGAGGAGTTGTGCAGCGTTTTAGGCGCAGCAGGGGCTAAAGCCAAGGGCAATACTGGCCTGGATGTCACCGCGATCAGCCCGATTTTTCAGGCCGGGTTCGCTTGCAATGCATAGGCCACCCGGGCTGAAAATCGCCCGAGGCGAATAGGCAGATAGGGACGTCTGTCTTGGCCGCAATGCCCGAGCCGAAGCTATTTCATTTCCGTCAGCCGCGCCGCGTAGCGGGCCATCAGGTCGACCTCGATGTTGACCTCGTCCCCCGCCTTCCAGTCGCCGATCGTCGTGACCGTCAGCGTGTGCGGGATGATCAGCACCGAAAAGCTCACGTCCTTGACCGTATTGACCGTCAACGACACGCCGTCGAGCGTGATCGAGCCCTTGGTGGCGATGAACCGCGCCAGCTCCCGCGTGGTGGAGAGCTCGAACCGCGCCATGTCGGGCAGGTCCTCGCGGCTGCGAAGCGTCGCGATGCCGTCGGCATGGCCGGCGACGATATGCCCGCCAAGCTCGTCGCCGATCTTCAGCGCGCGCTCGAGATTGAGCCTGCCGCCCTGCCCCCAATGCTTGGCGGTGGTCATGCCGAGCGTCTCGGCCGCCGCATCGACATCGAACCAGGTCTTGCCATCGGCGGTGCCGGAGGCGACGACCGTCAGGCAGACGCCGTTGCAGGCGATCGAGGCGCCGTCGGCAATCGTGCTCTGATCGTAGCGGCATGCGATGCGCAGGCGGTGCAGCTGCCCCTGCGCCGTGGGCGTGAAGCTGACGATCTCGCCGATATCGGTGACAATGCCGGTGAACATTACGCGCGCTCGTAGATCATGAGACTGTCTTTGCCGAGGGTTTCGCTAGCACGAAGCCGGAAGACGGGCGACTGCGTGATTGCGTCGAGCGGCATTGCGTCCAGCGCGGGAACGCCGCCGGCACCGATCGCATCAGGTCCGCGCAACAGCCAGATCTCGTCGACAAGGCCGGCTGCCACGAAAGAATTTGCCACGCGCGATCCGCCCTCGACCAGCAGCCGCGAGATCCCCTTCTCCGCCAGCGCATCCAGGACGGACGGCAGATCGAGCCCTTGGGGCGCGCTGGCGGCGACGCGGATCACCTGCGCGCCGGCGGCACCGAGCTTCACCGCGGCAGGCGCCTCCGCCATGTCAGATGTCAGCACCCAGAGCGGCGTCTCGCGCGCCGAATGCACCAAGCGGCTGTCGCCTGAAATGCGCAGCGCACGGTCCAGCACCACGCGCACCGGCGAGCGCGCCGCCATGCCCGGCAGGCGGCAGGTGAGGAGCGGATCGTCCGCCAGCACCGTTCCGATGCCGACCAGGATCGCATCGCTGCGCGCGCGGAGAAGATGCACACGGGTCCGCGCGGCCTCGCCTGATATCGCAACCGGCTTGTGGCCATCAGCTGCGATCTTGTCGTCGGCGGAAACCGCGAGCTTGAGGATCACATGCGGGCGGTGATCGCGGATGCGGCGGAAATGGCCGGCATGGTCGCGCGCGGCCTCTTCCGCGCACAGCCCGACATCGACCGCGATGCCGGCGGCACGCAGCTTGGCGTGCCCCTGCCCGGCGACTTCCGGATTGGGATCCTCGATCGCCGAGACGACGCGGGCGAGCCCGGCCGCCACAACGGCGTCGGCGCAAGGCGGCGAGCGGCCGAAATGCGAGCAGGGTTCGAGCGTCACGTAGAGCGTGGCGCCGCGCGCGGCATCGCCGGCGCGCCTGAGTGCCTCGACCTCGGCGTGCGGCCGGCCGCCTGCTTGCGTCCAGCCGCGGCCGACGATGACGCCGTCCTTGACGATGACGGCGCCCACGGCCGGATTGGGCCAGGTCCGCCCCTGCCCGCGCTTGCCCAGCGAGAGCGCCAGCTCCATGAATCGCAGATCGGCCGCCTTTGCCGCTTCCCTGGCCTCTTTGGCCTTCTGCGCGAACTGATCCTCCAGGATGCGGAAGATCATTTGCGGATCGCGGCGAGCCGCGCTTCCTCCTCGCCGGAGAGCTCGCCGAGCACGTCGGCGAAATCCTTGGCCTCGCGGAAATTACGGTAGACCGAGGCGAAGCGCACATAGGCGACGTCGTCGAGCGTGCGCAGATGCTCCATCACGGTCTCGCCGATCACCTCGGACGAGATCTCGGCCTCGCCCCCCGTCTCGAGCTCGCGCACGATGGTGGAGACCATCTTCTCCACCCGCTCCGGCTCGACCTGCCGCTTGCGCAAGGAGATCTGCACCGAGCGCATCAGCTTGTCGCGATCGAACGGCACGCGGCGACCGTTGCGCTTGATCACCGTGAGCTCGCGCAGCTGCACGCGCTCGAAGGTGGTGAAGCGGAAATTGCAGGCGACGCACACGCGCCGCCTGCGGATCACGGACGAGTCCTCGGTCGGACGCGAGTCCTTTACCTGCGTATCGAGACTGTTGCAGTTCGGGCAGCGCATCCGACGGGACCTTGGCCTAGCCTTACTGGTAGATCGGGAACCGGTCGGTGAGCGCCTTGACCCGTTCCTTGATCGCAGCTTCCACCAGCGGCGCCTTGCCGTCGGAGGACTGCGCGACCGCATTGAGGACCTCGGCGATCATGCCGCCGACCTGCTGGAATTCGGCCACGCCGAACCCGCGGCTGGTCGCCGCCGGCGTGCCGAGCCGAATCCCTGACGTGACGAAGGGCGATTCCGGGTCGAACGGAATGCCGTTCTTGTTGCAGGTGATGGCCGCGCGGACCAGCGCTTTCTCCGAGACGTTGCCCTTCAGGCCCTTCGGCCGCAGATCGACCAGCATCAGATGATTGTCGGTGCCGCCGGAGACGATATCGAGACCATGGCCCTTCAAGGTCTCTGCCAGGGCCTTGGCGTTCTCGACGACGTTCTTGGCGTAGACCTTGAAGTCCGGACGCAGCGCCTCGCCGAAGGCGACCGCCTTGGCCGCGATCACGTGCATCAGGGGACCGCCCTGCAGGCCCGGGAAGATCGCCGAATTGAGCTTCTTGGTCAGCGTCTCGTCATTCCACAGCATGAGGCCGCCGCGCGGACCGCGCAGCGACTTGTGCGTCGTCGTCGTGGTGACGTGCGCATACGGCACGGGCGAAGCATGCACGCCGCCGGCGACGAGCCCGGCGAAATGCGCCATGTCGACCAGGAGGTACGCCCCGACGCTGTCCGCAATCTCGCGGAAACGCTTGAAGTCCCAGGCGCGCGAATAGGCCGAGCCGCCGGCGATGATCAGCTTCGGCTTGACCTGCTCGGCCTGCTTGGCCACCGCGTCCATGTCGATGATCTGGTCCTCGCGGCGCACGGTGTAGTGCGCGGCCTTGAACCACTTGCCGCTCATGTTGACGGGCGAGCCGTGGGTGAGATGACCGCCGGCCGCGAGATCGAGCCCCATGAAGGTGTCGCCGGGCTGCAGCAGCGCCAGGAACACCGCCTGGTTCATCTGGCTGCCGGAGTTCGGCTGCACATTGGCGAAATTGGCGCCGAACAGCTTCTTGGCGCGATCGATCGCAAGGTTCTCGGCGACATCGACCCACTCACAACCGCCGTAATAGCGCGCGCCCGGATAGCCTTCCGCGTACTTGTTGGTCATCACCGAACCCTGCGCTTCCAGCACGGCCCGGCTGACGATGTTTTCCGAGGCGATCAGCTCGATCTCGTGACGCTGCCGGCCGAGTTCGCCCTTGATCGCGGCAGCGATTTCGGGATCGGCCTCGGCGAGGGTCGCGGTGAAGAAGGAATCGGGCGCGGAAGCGGTCTTGCTGGATGAGGTCATCGGCGAAATATCTCCACCGCCGCAAGCCTTTAGGCGGGATGCGGACGGTCACAAGTGGCGGTCGAAGCTGGTTTCAGAGCGTTATCACATCGCCCCAAAATGGCCAAGCGGTTGCGGTCCCTGCCGGTCAATTATGCCAGATATGGTGGGGATGGCGGGGATTGCCAGCCGGCCGGACGGCCACCCCCACCGCCCGGTTCCCGCCGCGCGGCCAGCACGGCTGTGGCAGCCGCCGAATGGAACGTGACACCCCTTCCCGACCGCGCGGGGCCGCGGACGAGACAACGATCGCCTCGAGGTTTCAACGTCTTGCACGCGCAACCACGCAACTTCGGACTCGCTTGATCAAGTCGCGCGCGATCGCGATGCATCGACTCACGAGACGGCGAGACGATTTTTGAATCGTTCGATTTTTGAATCGTTCAACACTGGATCGATTCAAAGCTCTCACGCGATGCGTGCAGTTGCGCGTCATACGCCGTTGTCTTCCGGTCACACAGCCAAGCTTTGCGCGCAACTTCGACAGCTTCTAACCGCACGCAGGCTGCTCGCGAAAATCACCGTGATAACGACTCGCTCAAGATTTTTTACGGAGCGTGGAATAAATGTCGTGCAGGTGGATTCGGCCGCAGCGGTTTGCTGCTTCGGCTGTTGTTGTGTTTTCGGTTGTCGGTGCGGACGATCTCTTCGCCCAGACGCAATTGCCGTCCGTGACAGTCGAAGCGCCGCAGCGGCAAGCGGCGCGATCGCAGCAGTCCTCGCAACGGACCACGCGCGCACGCAGCGCCTCGCGCCGCACGACGGCCGCCCCGGTGAGCGCGCAGCCTCAGACCGCTCAGCAGCCCACGGGCGCCGGCGGCGGGCACGAACGCGCCAACGGCCCGGTCACCGGCTATCTGGCGCGGCTGAGCGCCAGCGGCACCAAGACCAACACGCCGATCATGGAAACACCGCAGTCCGTGTCGGTGATCAGCGCCGAGCAGATCCGCGACCAGAAGATCGTCAGCAAGTTCGACGAGGTGCTGCGCTACACGCCGGGCGTCATCGGCGGCACCTATGGCGCCGATTTCCGCAACGACTGGTTCATGATCCGCGGCTTCCCCGCGCAGAACGAGTCGCTGTTCCTCGACGGCCTGCAGCTGTTCTACACGTCCTATGCGAGCTGGCGGCTGCCGCCGTCCAACATGGAGCGCGTCGAGGTGCTGCGCGGTCCGTCTGGCATCCTGTATGGCGGCTCGGCGCCGGGCGGCCTCGTCAACGCAGTCAGCAAGATGCCGCCGGCCGAGCCGATCCGTTACATCGAGACCGGCGTCAACAATTTCGGCAACGCCTATACCCAGTTCGATATCGGCGGCGCGACGGCGCAGCCCGGCAACGGCCAGGTGCAGTACCGCCTGGTCGGCCAGGCCCAGGGCGGCGGCACCCAGACCGACTATGTCTACGACAACAACTTCTTCTTTGCCCCGTCGGTCACTTGGCGGCCCGATGCCGACACCAGCCTCACCGTGTTCGGCATGGCCTCGCACAGCAACACGCGCGCGCTGAACTTCCTGCCCTATGTCGGCACCGTCACCAACGCGCCGTTCGGCCGGATTCCGACCAGCCTGTTCGTCGGCGATCCCAGCGCCGACCAGTTCCGCCGCGACCAGCAGATGGTCGGCTACCAGTTCCAGAAGAGCGTGACCGACAGCGTCGATTTCCGCCAGAATGCGCGCATGGCGCATGTCGACGTCTATTATGCCGGTCTCTACGGGCTCGGCTACGCGACGACGCCGGCCGCCGCCGACATCGCCCGCGGCAATTTCTACACCCGCGGCATCGCCACCCAGCTCAACCTCGACAATCAGCTCGAATACCGTTTCACCACCGGCGCGCTGCAGCACACCGCGCTGGTCGGCGTCGACCTGAAATATTACGGCATCGACGACCGCCAGGGTTTTGGCATGGGCACCAATCTCAACGTGCTCAATCCGGTCTACGGCACCAACCTGCCGTACAGCGGCCCGCTGTATCAGAACGCCTATCTCGCCCAGGGCATGGCCGGTCTCTATCTGCAGGATCAGGTCAAGCTCGACCGCCTGACGGTCGTGCTGTCCGGACGCCAGGACTGGGTCGATCTCACCAACAACAACCGGATCGGCGCGTCCCAGGGCCGCGACGACAGCCAGTTCTCCGGCCGTGTCGGCGCGATCTATAATTTCGACAGCGGCGTTGCGCCCTACGTTTCCTACATGACGGGCTACAATCCGGTCATCGGCACCACCGCGTCCGGCCAATTGCTGCTGCCGGAAACCTCCGAGCAGACCGAGGTCGGCGTCAAGTACGAGCCGGTCGGGCTCAACGCACGGTTCGGCGTCGCGTATTTCGACCTCAAGCGCAAGAACGCGCTGACAACCGATCCGAACAACCCGCTGTTCCAGACCCAGAACGGCGAAGTCACCTCGCGCGGCGTCGAGCTCGAGGCGGTCGCGAACATCACGCGCGATTTCAAGCTGGTGGCGAGCTACACCAATTACGAGCTGTTCGTCAGCAAGGACCTCAACCCCGCGCTGATCGGCACCGTGCCGACCAACGCGCCGCAGCAGCTCGCATCGGTGTGGACCGACTACACCTTCCGCGACGGCCCGCTCACGGGCTTCGGCTTCGGCGGCGGCGTGCGCTATGTCGGCTCGTCCTTTGCCGACACCGCGAACACCGCACGGGTCCCGGGGGTCGTGCTCGGCGACCTCGCCTTGCATTACGAATGGGACAACAACTGGCGCGCGGCGCTCAATGTCGTGAACGTGACCGACAAGATCTATGTCGCGAGCTGTGCGTCGACCACGTCCTGCTTCTACGGCGATCGCCGGCGCGTCACCGCCAGCGTCTCCTACAAGTGGTGAGCTGAACTTTCAGTTCACGGAAAATCATGTGACCGAGAGGCGGCATTCGGCCGCCTCTCTTTTTTCGCTGTCGTCAGGGTGGTGTCAGCTTGTCGCGCTAGTTTTCGCGTCGCGGCGATATTTGCCGTGCCCAGACTGGCCCGCTCCGAAATGCGAGCCCCGGAGCGGGCCTTTTACGGTCTGGTCGCGCCCTAATCCTCGTTCGCCTTGAATCGCCCGAGCCCCTTCATCACGAAGGGCGCCAGCAGCGCGATCAACGCCACCGCCAGCAGCGTCGCCGAGATCGGGCTTTGGACCAGCGTCATGGGATCGCCGAGGCTGATCGCGAGTGCGCGACGCAACTGGCTTTCCGCGATCGGGCCGAGGATCAGGCCGACGACCACGGGAGCGATCGGAAAATCGAACCGGCGCATCAAGAAGCCGAGCACGCCGAAGCCGGCCAGCATCGATAATTCCACCACCGACGGCTTGGCGGCGATGGTGCCCATGGTCGCGAAGACGAGGATGCCGGCATAGAGCCAGGGCTGCGGAATCGCGAGCAGGCGCACCCACAGTCCGACCAGCGGCAGGTTGAGCACCAGCAGCATGCAGTTGGCGATGAAGAGGCTCGCGATCAGACCCCACACCAGATCGGGCCGCTCGGCGAACAGCAGCGGCCCCGGATTGAGGCCGTATTGCTGGAAACCCGCCAGCATCATCGCGGCGGTCGCCGAGGTCGGCAGCCCGAGCGTGAGCAGCGGCACCAGCGTGCCCGCGGCGGAGGCGTTGTTGGCCGCTTCCGGTCCCGCCACACCTTCGATCGCGCCCTTGCCGAATTCTTCGGGGTGTTTGGTCAGGCGCTTCTCGGTCGAATAGGACAGGAAGGTCGGGATCTCGGCGCCGCCCGCAGGCAGCGCGCCGATCGGAAAGCCGAACATGGTGCCGCGCAGCCACGGTTTCCACGATCGTTTCCAGTCTTCCTTTGTCATCCACAGCGAGCCGCGCACCGGCTCGAGCTTCTCCTCAGTATGATGGCGGCGCGATGCGACATAGAGCGCCTCGCCCACCGCGAACAGGCCGACCGCGAGCGTCGTCACCTCGACGCCGTCGAGCAGCTCGGGAACGCCGAACGCGAGCCGCGCCTGGCCGGTCAGCTTGTCGATGCCGACGAGGCCCAGCGTCAGGCCGATGAACAGGCTGGTCAGGCCACGAACCGGCGAATCTCCGAAGGTCGCCGACACCGTGACGAAGGCGACGCACATCAGCGCGAAGTAATCCTCTGGGCCAAAGCGCACGGCGACATCGACCAGCCACGGCGCAAGGAAGGCGAGTCCGATGGTGGCGATGGTGCCGGCGACGAAAGAGCCGATCGCGGAGGTCGCAAGCGCCGGCCCGCCACGGCCGGCCTTGGCCATCTTGTTGCCCTCGAGCGCGGTCGCCATCGAGGCGCTCTCACCGGGCGTGTTGATCAGGATCGCGGTGGTCGAGCCGCCATACATGCCGCCATAATAGATGCCGGCGAACATGATCAGCGAGCCGCCGGGATCGAGCTTGTACGTCACCGGCAGCAGCAGCGCGACCGTCAGCGCCGGGCCGATGCCGGGCAGCACGCCGACGGCCGTGCCGAGGAACACGCCGATCAGCGCATAAAGCAGGTTCATCGGCTGGACGGCGACCGCCATGCCGTGGGCCAGCGCGGCAAAAGTGTCCATCACAGCAGTCGCTCCAGGGGCCCGGCCGGAAGGCTCAGCGTCAACAGGCGGTCGAACGCGAGATAGATCAGCGTCGTGATCACGAGCGCGATGGCGGTGTCGGCCAGCACGGCGCGGCGGCCGAACGCCGCCGACGTGGTGACGAACAGCGCCGAGGTGGCGAGGATGAAACCGCCGCCAAAGCCGATGATGGCGATCAGGAGCGCCAGGCCGCCGATGATCAGCCCCACCGGTTTCGGATCCATGCTCTCGCGCGGCGGCAGGTTGCCGCGCAGCGCGTCGATCAGATTGCCGATCGCCAGAATGACAAGGCCGATCGCGATGACGACCGGCATCGCCTCCGGCCCCATGCCATACATCGTGGTGGACGGCAGCTTGCTGGCGTCCCACACCAGCACCGCGGCAAGCCCGGCAAGCGCGGCCGCGATGACAACGCCGGCGCGATCGACGCGTCGCGCCGGCGCGGGCCGGAGATTTTCAGACGCCGCGTCCGGCGTCATGACTTCACGAGGCCGACGGACTTGAGCACGTCAGTGACCCGAACGATTTCCTTCTTCAGGAAGTCGGCGAAAGCGTCGCCGCCGAGATACGCATCCTCCCAGCCTTTCTGCTTGAGGATCTCCTTCCAGGCGTCGGACTTCACCATCTTCTCGACCGCATCGCTCAAGGTCTTGCGCTGTTCCGGCGTGATGCCGGGGGGCGCGACCACCGAGCGCCAGTTGGCAATCACGAGGTCGATGCCCTGCTCCTTGAAGGTCGGGATGTCACTGCCGGCAATGCGCTTCTCCGAGGTCACGCCGATCGCGCGCAGCTTGCCGGACTTGATCTGCCCTTCATATTCGCTCAGGCCCGAAATGCCGGCGGTGACCTTGCCGCCGAGGATCGCCGCCAGCGATTCGCCGCCGCCGGAGAACGGGATGTAGTTGATCTTCTTCGCATCTGCGCCGACGGCGCCGGCGAACAGCGCTGCCATCACATGGTCCACACCGCCGGCCGAGCCGCCGGCGAAGGTGACCCTGGCGATATCGGCCTTCACCGCGGCGGCGAGATCCTGCGCATTTTTGATCGGCGAGTTCGCGGGAACCACGATCACCTGGATCTCCTCGGTGAGGCGGGCAATCGGCGTCACCTGCTCCAGCGTCACCGGCGACTTGTTCATGGCGAGCGCGCCCACCATGACGAAGCCGTTGACCATCAGCTGGTTGCCGTCGCCCCTGGCGCCATTGACGAACTGCGCGATGCCGACGCTGCCACCGGCACCGGGAACGTTGGTGACCTGCACGCTGCGCGCGACGCCTGAAGCCACCAGGGCCTGCTGCATCGAGCGCGCGGTCTGGTCCCAGCCCCCGCCCGGAGCTGCCGGTGCCATCAGCTTGAGCTCGAGTTGCTGGGCGGGCGCCGGACCGCTCGTCCCAAGCAACAGCGCGACGACCGCGCCGAACAGGCGCATGTGGGACGGCATCATGGGGCTTCCTCCAGAATTTTCGGAAAGCAGCCTGCCGATCGCCGGCTGCATCCGGTCACGTGATCGCATCGCCACTCGGACAGCGCGATCCCTTCGGATCAGGAATTGCTCGCCGATCTCGCGTCTGCGTGTCCCCTAGCGACCATTCGCCACAGCCTTCGGCAAGCCGCAGGGCGCGGCTAGCGAGTGCTGCAAATCGCCGCACCCTCTCGGATCGTTTTTCGCTTGCTTTGATTCGGCGCGGCCCGGCAACGCAAGTTCGGTTCTAGGAACCTTCGCCATTTTCTCTCGTTCCACCTCCGCCGATTGGTACGGCTATTGGAGGAGAGAACATGAAGTTTAAGACCATTGTCGCGGCATCTTTGCTTGCCGCTTTCGTCTCGCCGGCATTTGCAGCGGATGAATTCTACGTCGTGCAGGACGTGAAGACGAAGAAGTGCACGATCGTCGACAAGAAGCCGGTCGACACGACCACCACCGTCGTCAGTCCGTCAGGCACTGTCTACAAGACGCGCACCGAAGCCGAGACCGGCATGAAGAGCGTCAAGGTCTGCAGCTCATACTAGGAGGCGATCGCATGCCAGTCATCATTCTCTGGGCCGTGCCGGCGATCATCGTGATCGGCGGCGGCATCTACCTGATCGGCCATATGCACTGAAGGCAAGGAGACCTCTTATGAAGAAGTTGGCTATCGGCTGCATCATGGCTGCGGCATTCGCCACCGCCGCGCATGCGGCAACCACCATGCCCGCCGCTCCGGCGGACAGTTCGACCATCACCAATTACTACAAGCAGAATGTCTACGACCCGAAGGAATCCAAGATCGGGACGATCGACGACGTGCTTGTCGACAAGTCCGGCAAGGTGACCGGTCTCGTCGTCGGTGTCGGCGGCTTCCTCGGCGCCGGCGAGAAGGACGTGATCGTGCCGTTCACGGCCGTCAAGTCTCAAAAGAAGGACGACAAGTGGTGGCTTACGCTCGACGAGACCAAGGACAGCCTGAAGGCTGCACCTGGTTTCAAATACGATCGCGCCAGCACGACCTGGAAGCCGGAGAACAAGTAACACCGACGGCGTCCCGTCTGCTCACCGAGGGCAGACGGGACGCTGCGGCAGATCACTCACTGGATGGTGGCGCTGTCGAAGCTCGCCCGAAACGCATCAGGTCACGCGCCAAACCACGAAATGGCCCCAGCACCTTTGGGGGCCTGGAGGCCGGTGCTGGGGCCATTTGCCTGATCCGGGGCTGAGCTATTGGAGGCAGGCTCCCCCATCCATCAAGAACCGCGCGGTTCCAGCATTAGCTTATGTAAATCGCCGCCGGGATATCCCAAAGCGAGTGTCTTGCGCGCAACAGCCGATCGGCGGACGGAAGAGAACGCAAAGCCGGCACCTCAAGGTGAGGCCGCCACGACCACCGAACGAAGATTCTCGATGGAGCACTTGGTCGAACCCTGGCAAGTTTCAACCTAACAAAAGCCAGGCCATGGAGGCGATCAGCGCCACAAGCGACACGGTCGCAGCGCTGACAAAGGCAATCTCCACACCGTCGATATGGTGGTGGTTTGTATGCATTGAGCGTCCTCCTAGATGGGTGTCCGCGGACCTTGGGACAGTAGCCACGCCGTCAAATTGGCGGTGGTTTCGTCATGCCGCGCCTGCCTCAAAAGGGTCTCTCGCTCTCGACAGGGAGGAAGGTTCTTGGCCCGTTGACGTAGCCGTTTTGCTTCTTGGGCAAGGCGTTTTTCAAGGGGGAATATCTGCCTAACCCGGCGTCGTCGCTTCATGGCTCCTCTCTCCAACGCTGACGTTTGGCTGCCCCAAAAGCAAAATCAAAAAGCCCGGGAGCGTGAAAAGTTCCCGCCAGCTTCGCGTCAATGAGATCAGACGGAAGGAACTAGCGAAACGGCGTGGAAGTTACAGGGCATGGGCATAGCCAAGGACCTGAAGAAGCAGGCCAAGACCGCCGAGCAGGCGGCGGTGCGGACGGCTGACGAATTCGCGGCCGAGCAAATGAAGAGCCTCGCCCAAGCCTTCCGGGCTCAGGCCGAGGTCGTCAAGCGAAACAAGAAAAAGAAGAAAGATGAGCTTCACCGTAAAAGCTAGGTGCAAGTTTGGAGAGATCGTGCACCGTCGTGGCACGGCCGAGGCAGCTCTGCGCAAGGCAAAGGAGCTCTCACGGTCGCAGTGTTACGACATCCACATCGTGACACCTGAAGGCCGAGACTACGACTCGTCCGAGTTTGGAGACCTTCCCCGCACGCCACTGGCTGTGCGCGTTCCTCAGAAAGGCCACACTTATCCATAGGGCAATAGAGGTTTCAAAAAGGCAGGCTCAAAAAGCGGCCCCGGCTAACCGCATCCCCCGTCGGGTGCGCCCTTCCCCATCCGCCTCGCGCGCGCCATCGGCGAGACAATCAATAGCGGTAGCGATATCCCCGCCGCTGCTGACCATATGCGGCGCGAGGATTGATCCCGCAGGTCACGTTCCTTCCAGAAGCTGACGCGAGACACTGGGCGCGGGTTTGGTACATGCAATCGCCGGGATAGCCGACGCCGCGCCCCTGCACGCACCAGGGATAATCCCGGGCGCTGGCCGGGCTCACATTTGCCAGTCCTGCAGCGCCGAACGCCAGGAGAAACGTCAAGACAGCGAACAGGACAGTTGTGCGCATGATCGGCTCCTCACAACCAATCGAGGACCAACGGAGCGGCAAGATCAGCGTTCCTGTCGGTCGCGGGCGGGCCACAACTCGGAGCGGCCGCGCCGAGCGCAGGAACCATGCTCCGTTGGGCCGGTTGTCGGAAACCATCCATCCCACAGAAGTCACTTGGCATGCCGTCACGACTGCTTTGGTTTCTGGGTTTTCCGATTCTGGTTGTTCTGGGTGGTTGCGGCGATCAACTCGAGTGCGATTCAATCGAAACCCGGAAGGCCGTGCTCCAGACCATCTCCAACGATCACCGCAATCCGCTTGTCAATTTCGCCGCCAGGGAATCGACGGCAAAGCCCACTGCGGAAAACTCAAAGCCACAATACCTCCTCGATGAAGAGATCGTCACGACGTCGGCCAGTGAGGACAAGCGAACATTGCAATGCAGAGGCGGCATCTCGGTCTCTGTGGGCGACATCAAGGCTTCCAAGGAAGTCGAATTCACCGTGCAGAAATCGAGCGACGGAAAGTTGGCGGTTTCGGTTGCTCCATTTCAGTTTTGAGGTGCGACAAACTCAGTGTCGTCCTGGCGAAAGCCAGGACGACGATCGTGTGTGAGGAGCCCGCACCGTCATCGCCAGGTTGGCGATCCTGTACGCCCGCGGCTTCTTGGCTCAAGCACCGTCTGGAATACTGGATCATCCGCCGAGACAGAGTGCGAAACCAGGCGCGCCGCTACAGCCCGGTATAGCCGGCCTTCACATGGTCGGTACTGCCGTCGAGCTGGCGCAGATAGGTCAGGCCGCACACTGTCAACCGATGCGGATCGCGCTCGCCGGCGTCGAACAGCGTCTGCACGTACTCTGTCACCTTCGCCCGCGCTTCCTCGCTCGCAGCTGGCGTGCGGTTGAGCAGCAGATCATACGTCTGCATGATCCGATCGATAGCGGCTTCCATTGAAGTCTCCGGGTTGACGCTCAGGCGACCACCAGCGTCTCGGCCTCGAACTTCGCGATCGCCTTGTTGGCGAGGCGGAGGCGATTCATCTCACCGCGCTGGAACAGCTTCACGATGATGCCGAGCAAGCGCTCATTGGTGGCGAAATTGTCGGGAATGGCGCCGGATTTGCGCAGATAGTTCGAGGCGATCGCGTAGGCGTCACCGACGACCTCGACATTCAGCACCTCGATCCCGCGCTCGACCAGCATGTCCTGCTTCTCCATCAGAGCGTTTTCAAGCGAAGTGGACACCGGTTCGCGTGAAGAAAACGCGTCTAAAAAATCCGAGCGTGACGAGATCCGATTAGATTTCGTTCACGCCGCGAGACAGGATAAAGCTCCGGCAACGGCTTGGTTCCTCGCTGGGACCCATTTATTTTCGCAGGTGCAGCATGAAACACGTGCAGCATGAAAAACGCATCGGCCGGGCATGACCGATGCGTTGACTGGAGGAAGGCTGCCGGTCTTCTCGCGCGGCCGGCTTGGCCATCAGGCGAAAACAGGAAGGCTCAGAGGCGATAGAGGATCTGATCGGTCCAGAACCGCTCGAGGCGGTGCAGCGACTTGTTGAGGGTCGCAAACTCGTCGCCGGAGATGCCGCCGACCTGCTCCACCGTCTTGACGTGCTTCTGGTAGAGCGCGTCGACGATGCGGCGGACTTCCTGGCCCTGCGGGGTCAGGCGGATGCGCACCGAGCGGCGGTCAACGCGCGAGCGCTGATGATCGAGAAAGCCGAGCTCGACGAGCTTCTTCAGATTGTAGGAGACGTTGGAGCCGAGATAGTAACCGCGCGTGCGCAGCTCGCCCGCGGTCAGCTCCTTGTCGCCGATGTTGTAGAGCAAGAGCGCCTGGACCGAGTTGATGTCCGCACGGCCGCGGCGATCGAATTCATCCTTGATCACGTCGAGGAGCCGGCGATGCAGCCGCTCCACCAGAGTCAAAGCTTCCAGATAGAGCGACTGCACCGGAGCTTGACCGGTAGCGCGATCGGCGGCATCCGCCGCCGTTGTCGCGACGGCTTTCATCATGACACTTCCCCTGTTGTCGTTTTTATCGACACTTATTCGACGAAACTTGTGTCCCGCCTGATAGGTGCAACTTAAGGGGCTCGTTTGAAGATCGGCTTAAATAAGAGAATAAAGAGATCATGAATTTAAGACAGTGAATTGCGGATTAAGCCCATGGATCAAAGGCTTTTCGCAACTTTTCATTGACGGTGGCGGACCCTTGTTCACGCTTCGTCTGCCTGCCCTGTCACATTCGGAAACAGCATCGTCTGAATTCGAAACGGTGGCGTAACGGGTATGAGGGAACCCTTTACGGTGACCGATCGGTTACCGGAAAATTCTTTGAAAATTTTATCGGAGTGCATCGGCGGGACGTGCACGCGATGCGCGCAAGCGATGCTGATCTGTTGCGGGGGGCCAGACCGGTTCCGCCGTCGGCCCGCGCAAAGCCGGCCGGCACACGCGCCGAGATCCGGTGAAATGGGCCCCGACGGCAGGTCCCGTAGAGACGTCCCGGAAGGGGTTGTCTCAAACGGATGCGATCTGTCGGCACCCACCTATCAGAACCAGCGATGCTGTCTTCTCGTTGCGCGCACGGCTGCCAAATATTGCCGGCCGCCGTCAGCTATTCGTCGCGCTGTCGCCACGGGGCAACAGGCCATCACTGACGCCGGCCTATGGCGGCCGTTCGCGCGCGGCCATCCAGGCGAGCGCGAGATAGGCGGCGAGCATGAAGACCTCGACGCCGACCACGACGAGGCTGCCGCCGTAGATTCCGGGGAACATCAGCTCGATCACGGCCATCGACACCACGGTCGTGAGCCACACCACCGCGCCCCAGGGCGTGGCGAGCCAGAGGCCGACCGCGGCCACGAGCTCGATCACGGCGAAGTAGACGGTCGCGGCCTGCCAGGCCATCGACTGGTTCTCGAATGCCTCGTCCTCGCCGCCGACGAACCCCGTCACCTGGGCCCAGTGATAGAGACCCTTGGCGACCGAGACGACGGCCATGATGCGCAGGAAGATGACGAGGCGCCGCGTCCACGCATTGTCGTCCGGCTCGATCCGGTCGGACGAGATCGCGCTCACCGAGATGGCGTTGTCCCGCGCCTGATCGCGTGCAGAGGTGTCAGACATCCGAATCGCCGCAGAGCGGCTGCAAAATGGGGTTCATGGGCGCAGTCTTGGCCCGCCGGGGACGCAAAATCAATTGCCGTTGCGGCAAATCAAGGGCGCCACGGATGCAATAGCGGCGCAATGACGGCGGCCCTGACAGGTGCTAGAACCGGACTTATATCAGGTCCAGACCAGCCGTCCGTCGAGGAGAAGACAACATGGCGATCAAATTCGGGCGCCCGATCGAACTGCGCGATGCGCCCCGGCGCCAGAGCGATGCCCTCGCCTCACCCTCGCTCGACCTCACGATCCGGATGCGGCGCAATCGCAAGTCGGAATGGGCCCGCCGCCTGGTGCGCGAGAACGTGCTGACCACCAACGACCTGATCTGGCCGATGTTCGTGGTCGATGGCCACAACACCCGCACGTCGGTGGCCTCGATGCCCGGCGTCGACCGGCTCACCGTCGACCAGATCGTCCGCGAGGCCGAGCGCGCGATGAAGCTGACCATCCCCTGCATCGCGCTGTTTCCCTACACCGACCCGTCCCTGCGCGACGAGGAAGGCTCGGAAGCCACCAACCCCGACAACCTGGTCTGCCAGGCGGTACGTGCGATCAAGAAGGAGTTTCCGGAGATCGGCATCCTCTGCGACGTCGCGCTCGATCCCTTCACCAGCCACGGCCATGACGGCCTGATTTCCGACGGCAAGATCCTCAACGACGAGACGGTGGCCGTGCTGGTGCGCCAGGCGCTGGTGCAGGCCGAGGCCGGCTGCGACATCATCGCGCCCTCCGACATGATGGACGGCCGGATCGGTGCGATCCGCGAGGCGCTCGACGACAACGGCTTCGGCGACGTGCAGATCATGGCCTATGCGGCCAAATATGCCTCCGCCTTCTACGGCCCGTTCCGCGACGCCATCGGCTCGGCCAAGACGCTGACCGGCGACAAGCGCACCTATCAGATGGACAGCGCCAACACCGACGAGGCGCTGCGCGAGGTCGAGCTCGATATCGCCGAGGGCGCCGACATGGTGATGGTGAAGCCCGGCATGCCCTATCTCGACGTGATCCGCCGCGTGAAGGATACGTTCGCGATGCCGACCTTCGCCTATCAGGTCTCCGGTGAATACGCGATGATCGCGGCCGCCGCGAACAACGGCTGGCTCGACGGCGAACGTGCCATGATGGAGAGCCTGCTCGCCTTCAAGCGCGCCGGCGCGGATGGCATCCTCACCTATTTCGCGCCAAAGGCCGCCGAAAAGATCAAGGCGGAGAGCTGACGTATTGCGACAAGTGGGTCGCTTCGCTCCGCTCGCAATGACGGCGTGAAGGTAGAACCGCTCAATCCAGCCCCCGAATCGCCGGAATATTTCGGCTAGTTAATGTTCGCGCAGGCTTGGCGAACGCGCCTCCTGTTCCCATGTCCTGCGCGGGACTTTCATCGGAGGTTGGTCATGTCCTACGGCAATGACGGCGGCACTTGGCGCAACGAAGCCTGGCGCAGCGACGGCGGCGTTCCTCCGCATGCGTTCGATCCGTCGATGCAGCCGGATCTGTTCCGCGGCGTGCTGACGCGACGCGTGTTTGCGTTCCTGATCGACCTGTTCGTGCTGTCGGTGCCGGTGATCCTCGCGGTGATTTTCATCGCGGTGTTCGGCCTCGTCACGCTCGGTCTCGGCTGGGCGCTGTTCTGGATCGCCTGGCCGGCCTCAGTCATCTGGGCCATCGTCTATTACGGCGCCTGCATCGGCGGTCCGTCGTCGGCGACGATCGGCATGCGGGTCATGGACCTGGAATTGCGCACCTGGTACGGCGCGCCCGGCTACTTCGTGCTCGGCGCCACCCATGCCGTGCTGTTCTGGATCACGGTCTCGTTCCTGTCGCCCTTCGTGGTGCTGGTCGGCCTGTTCAACGGCCGCCGTCGCCTGCTGCACGACATCATCCTCGGAACCGTCATTATCAACAGCTCGGTTCGGACCCCGGTCGCCCCGGCCGCGCGGACCTCCTATTAGGCCCGCCTAAACCAATTGACCGTTAGCCTCAGGGGGGCGATGCTCACTCGGCTGCCTGTATTGTTTATGGAGCCCGACGATCTGACGTGACCCAGCATTCGCGTGATACTCCCCAGTTCTATTTCACGGCGCCCTCGCCATGCCCCTATTTGCCCGGCCGGCATGAGCGCAAGGTGTTCACGCACCTCGTCGGCGACCGCGCCGGCGACCTCAACGACCTCCTGACCCACGGCGGCTTCCGCCGCAGCCAGTCGATCGCCTACCGGCCGGCCTGCGACCAGTGCCGCGCCTGCGTCTCGGTCCGGGTGATCGCCAACGAGTTCCGGCCCTCCCGCAGCTTCCGGAAAGTGATGGCGCGCAACGCCGACATCATCGGCGAGCAGCGCAGCGCAGTGCCCACCTCCGAGCAATATTCGGTGTTCCGCGCCTATCTCGACGCCCGCCACCGCCACGGCGGCATGGCCGACATGACCGTGCTCGACTACGCCATGATGGTCGAGGACAGCCACGTCGAGACCCGCATCATCGAGTACCGCAAGCGCGGCCCCGACAGCGGCCTCACCGGCCGCGGCGAGGAGCTGATCGCGGTCGCCCTCACCGACGTGCTCAGCGACGGCCTGTCGATGGTCTATTCGTTCTTCGAGCCGAACCAGGTCAGCCGCTCGATGGGCACCTTCATGATCCTCGACCACATCGCGCGCGCCCGCCGCCAAGGCCTGCCTTACGTCTATCTCGGCTACTGGATCGAAGGCTCCAAGAAGATGGACTACAAGGCCCGCTTCCTGCCGCAGCAGCGCCTTGCACCCTCAGGCTGGCTGCGCATCGACGCGTCAGGCGAGGTGCTCGCCGAGCCGCAGGACTAAAGCTTGATCCGGAAAAGTGCGCAGCGGTTTTCCGAAAAGATCATGCTTAAACAACAACCTGAAGCGAGATGACGATTCATCCTGATCGCATCGCGCTTTAGCTGCCGAAGAACGTATCGATCAGCAGCTTCACGTTCAGGACCACGATCAGCCCGGCGACGATCCACGCCGCCACCGCGACGGGACGCGAAATCGCGAACGCGCCCATCTTGCGGCGGTCGGAGACGAAGCGCACCAAAGGGATCACGGCGAAAGGCAGCTGCATCGACAGCACGACCTGGCTGAACACCAGCAGATCCGCCGTGCCGCGCTCGCCATAGAGAGCGGCGACCACGATGACAGGGACGATCGCGATGCCGCGGGTCACGACCCGCTGCAGCCAGTCGGGCAGCTTCAGGTCGAGGAAACCTTCCATCACGATCTGGCCGGCGAGCGTCGCCGTCACCGTCGAGTTCAGGCCGGAGGCGAGCAGCGCCACCGCGAACAGCGTCGAGGCGATGCCGAGGCCGAGCAGCGGCGACAAGAGTTCGAAGGCCTGGCCGATCTCGGCGACATCCGAATGACCGCTCTTGTGGAAGGTCGCAGCGGCCACGACGAGGATCGCGGCGTTGATGAACAGCGCCAGCATCAGGGCGATGGTGGAGTCCGTCGTCGCCCATTTGATCGCCTCGCGCCGGCCGGTGTCGTTGCGCTCATAGGCACGCGTCTGCACGATCGAGGAGTGCAGGTAGAGATTATGCGGCATCACCGTCGCGCCGATGATGCCGATCGCGATGTAGAGCATGTCGGAATTGGTGAAGATCTCGCGCGACGGCATGAAGCCGCCGATCACACCGGCAATCGGCGGCGCAGCGGCGGCGATCTGGACCACGAAGCAGACCGCGATCACCGCCAGCAGCGCGATGACGAAGGCTTCCAGGAAACGGAATCCGCGGTTCATCAGGAGCAGCAGCAGGAAGGCGTCGAGCGCGGCGAGCAATGCGCCGCCGATCAGGGGAATGCCGAACAGCAGTTTCAGCGCGATCGCGGTGCCGATCACCTCGGCGAGATCGCAGGCGATGATCGCCGCCTCGCAGGCGATCCAGAGCAGGAAGTTCACCGCCGGTGAATAGGTGCCGCGGCAGGCCTGCGCGAGGTCGCGGTCGGTGACGATGCCGAGCCGCGCGGCCAGCGACTGGAGCAGGATCGCCATCAGGTTCGAGAGCAGGATGACGGAGAGCAGCGTGTAGCCGAACTTCGACCCGCCGGCGAGGTCGGTCGCCCAATTGCCGGGGTCCATGTAGCCGACCGAGACGAGATAGCCCGGACCGACAAAGGCGAGCAGCCGCCGCCACCAAAGACCGCCTGACGGCACCGCGACGGTCGCGTTCACCTCAGGCAGGCTGCGCACATGTCCGGCATCGCCCCGCCAGCCGCCTGGCAGGGCATTGGGAACGGAAACGGAAGACAGTTCAGGGGTCCGAGCATCCATCCCCCAAGGATGGCCGATCTCTCCCGTTATTGCAACTCATTTGCAACTGCATCTAGGCTCACGAAAATGATATCAGGCGCCCTTGTAAAGCACTGAGGAAGTGCTTTACGTTAGATGCATGATCAAGCTGCCCGTCGAGACGCCCACCGCGACGCTGCGCTACGCCCTCGCCCCTGACCCTTCAGGCATCGAGGCGATCGAGGCGACCTTTGCGGCCTACGACCGGATGATGGCGATCCTCGCCGAGGTCGCCCCTGTCGGTGCCAACCTCGTCTCGCTGCACGCCCAGGCCTACGAGAAGATCCGCAAGGAGACCGGCCTGCCCGCACGGCTGGTGACGCTCGGCCTGCGCGACCGCGCCAATTACATCGCAGGCGCCGCCGTCCGCCGGATACCGCTCGACGACAAGTTGTTTGCGATCAAGGGCCCAACTTCACTGACCATTAGCACTGTCAGCGGACGCGTCTTGGTGCCGTTCGATGTCCCGGGATATGTCTCGGGCTGGGAAAGCCCCTTCCCGGCCCATTTGATCTCGGATGGACGCGGCTACGAAATCCACATCGCCGTCAAATCGAAATCAGCACAACCGGAGGAGAAGACCATGCTTCACGAAGGCATCCTTGCGCGCATGGGCCGGCTTCTTGCCGCCATCGCGAGCCAGACCATCGACAATGTCGAGAACAACAACAAGGTCGCGCTGGTCAAACAGGCGATCCGCGAGATCGACGCCGGCGCCGACGAGGCGCGCTACGCGCTCGGCAAGTCGCGCGCCGAAGAATTCCGCCTGAAGAAGCGGTGCGAAGAACTGGATACCGAAACGACCAATCTGAACGAGAAGATTCGTCTCGCACTTGCGGAAAATCGCGAGGATCTCGCGCGCGCCGGCGTTGCACGGCAAATTGATCTGGAGTCGCAGGTGATCGCGCTGGAACGCGCGATGGATTTCATCGAGCTCGAAATCGACGAGCAGACCAAGGCACTGCAGGCCATGCTCGGCGCGCGCCGCGAGGCTGAGACGCGCTTGGCCGACCTCGAACAAAGCCTGATCCGCGAGGCCCAGGACGAAACCGGCCGGGGCCCATCCGCGACCAATACATTGAGTGCTGAGCGTGCCATGGCGGCGATCGCCCGGGTCACCGGCGTTCCCGCTGCAAGCGTGCTCGGCGACAAGCAGCTTGACGAACTCGATCGCCTGCATCGCGAAAAGGAAATCGCGGCGCGGCTTGAAAGGATCAAGTCAGAAAAATGAGTGCAGTTGGCGACATTCTGCTCGCCCCCGACGTGCGGCCCTTCGCGGTCGCGGCTGCGATCATGGTGGCACTTGGCGGTATCGAACTGCTCAGCACCATGGTCGGACTTTCGATCAGCGAATTGATCGGCAAGGATTTCGCGGTCGAGGCCGAGAGCCACAATGCTCTCGGTGGCCTGTTTCTCTGGATCAACGCCGGACGGCTTCCCCTCCTGATCCTGATCATCCTGATCCTCGGCATCTTCTCGATCGGAGGCTTCCTGCTTCAGGGACTGGCGCATGCCGCAGGCACCGCCATCCCGGTCTCGCTTGCCGCGGTGGTTGCTGCCGCAGGCAGCATCCCAGTGATCAGAAATACCAGCCGCGGCCTCGCCCGCATCATTCCGCGCGACGAGAGCTATGCGGTCAACGACAGCGACTTCGTCGGCAAGGTCGCAACCGTGTCGGTCGGCCCGCTCGATCAGGGCCTGCCCGGCCGGGTCCGTCTCAAGGATGTCTTCGGCAACTGGCACACCGTGTCGGCGCGCGCCAGCGCGGAGTCCGAGGCATTGCCGATCGGCGCCAGCGTGCTGCTGGTCGATCGCGATGCCAAGGGCTTCATCGCGATTGCCGCTCCAGCCGACCTCGTCGAACAACAACGATCTTCCAACAGGGCATAACACATGTGGGAACTTGCTGTACCCGTTGTTATTGGCGTCATCGTCATCCTCGTCATCGGTCTCCTGTTCGCAAAGCTCTACAAGCGCTCGACGCGCGACGAGGCCTATGTACGCACCGGCCTCGGCGGCCAGAAGGTGGTGCTCGACGGCGGCTCGCTCGTGCTGCCGATCTTCCACTCCACCGCGGCGGTGAACCTGAAAACGCTGCGGCTCGAGGTCGCGCGCGGCGGCCCGGACTCGCTGATCACCAAGGACCGCATGCGCGTCGACATCGGCGCCGAGTTCTATCTGCGCGTCAAACCCGACTCGTCGTCGATCGCGCTCGCGGCGCAGACGCTCGGCAACCGCACCAATGACGCCGCCGAGCTGCGCGAACTGGTCGAGGCCAAGTTCGTCGACGGCCTGCGCTCGGTCGCCGCGACCATGAACCTCGAGGAATTGCAGGAGCAGCGCGCGACCTTCGTCAAGGCGGTGCAGGACGCCGTCGGCGCCGACATCCAGAACAACGGTCTCGAGCTTGAATCAGTGTCGCTGACAAAGCTCGACCAGAGCGACATCAAGCACTTCAACCCGAGCAATTTCTTCGATGCGCACGGCCTGACCACGCTGACCAAGATCACCAAGGAGCGTGAGCAGGAGCGCAACCAGATCGTCCGTACCACCGAGGTCAACATCGCCCAGCAGGACCTGGTGGCGCGGCAGACCACGCTGACGATCGAAAGCACCAAGCGCGAGGCCGAGCTCGCCCAGCAGCGCGACATCGCCAACAAGACCGCCGCGATGCGCGCGCAGACGGCGCAGGTCGAACAGACCGCGCTGCAAAACGAGGCCGAATACCGCATCCAGCAGGAGCTCGCGGTCGCCAACAAGCAGACCGAGGCCAACCAGGCCCGCGACACCCGCAAGATCGAGGCCGATCTCGCGGTCAAGCGCCGCAACACCGAGATGGAGCGCGACCTTCAGATCGTGGCGCAGGAAAGCGCCATCGCGGTCGCGGCCAAGAGCAAGGAGCAGTCGGAGGCCCAGACCATCGCCGAGACCGCGCGCGCCGTCGCGATCGCCGCCGAGGAAAAGGTCACCACCGCCCGCGCCACCGAGATCGCCGAGCGCGACAAGATCATCAACGTGATCGCGGCGCGCAAGGCGGCCGAGACCGACGCGATGCCGATCACTGTCATGGCCGAGGCCGAACGCCAGGCCGCCGCCAACAAGGCGGAAGCCACCAACGTGCTCGCCAAGGCCGATGCGGCCGCCGCCACCACCCGCGCTGCCGGCGTCAAGGCGCTCGGCCAGGCCGAAGCCGAGGTCGCGACCATGAAGGCGGAGGCGCGCAACAGGCTGAGCGCCGACATGATCGCCTACGATCTCAACCTCGCGCGGATCAACGTGATCCCGAGCGCGCTCGCCGAGGCGGTGAAGCCGATCGAGAAGATTTCCGACATCCGGATCTTCGACACCGGCAGCATGCTCGGCCGCGGCGGCGCCAACGGCCATGCCAACGGCAATGGCGGTCTCGGGCTCGGCGACGGCCTCGCCGCGCAATTGCTGTCGGTCTCGGCGTTCAAGCCGATGATCGACAAGATCCTCTCGGAGGCGGGCTTCCCCGCAGGGCCCGACGCCATGACCAACCTATTGAGTGCGCTGCGTGCCACTCAAGCAGAAGTGCCGGCCCCGTCCGTCGACAGTCCGGCAACGCCGCCGACCACCATATCGGGATCCGGCCACGCGACGCTTGGCCCGAGGTCGTAGCACAGCGCAGGCGCGATCACGGGCCAACTCGCTTGCGATCCCAATCCTCGATAGCATAGTCAGGTTGTGAACATCGCATCGGCAAGGCCCGCCCTCCCCGGCGGGCCTTTTGCTTGGCGTTGTCGGGAAACGGGTGGGATCGGACGCCCGCCAACCACACACTATGGCCAGATCGAATCTCCCAAGGGTTTTGCCATGTCCGCCGATACGCCTCGCCTGCCGGCCACCTTCAATCGCCTGGCCTGGTCCAATCTCGCCGCGCAATCGGCCGAACAGATTGCGCTTGCGGCTGCGCCGATCGTCGCCGTGCTGCTGCTCGGCGTCGGCGAAGGCCAGACTGGCCTGTTGCAGACCGCGCTGACGCTACCCTTCATCCTGTTTGCGATCCCCGCCGGCCTCTTGGCCGACCGCGTGTCGCGGCGCTGGGTGATGGCGGGCTCCGAAGCGCTGCGCGCGGCCGCGCTTGCCGCGATCCTGCTGTTGCTGTGGCTCAGCCTGATGACGCTGCCGCTGCTCGCTTTGCTCGGCTTCATCGCGGTCTGCGGCACGGTTGCCTATAGCGTCGCTGCGCCGGCGTTGGTCCCCTCGCTGGTGACGTCACAGCAATTGCCGGCGGCGAACGCCCGCATCGAGCTCGCGCGTACCGTCGCGTTCGCCAGCGGCCCCGCGCTCGGCGGCGTGCTGGTCGGCTGGGTCGGGGCTGCGCCCGCATTCGGCTTCGCCGCGGCATTGTCGGCGATCGCGGTCGTGCTGCTCTCCGGCATCTACGAGCCCGCGCGCGGGCCGGCGCCGCGGCGCCATCCGCTCCAGGAGATCCGCGAAGGCGCGGCCTTCGTGTTCCACCATCCGCTGCTGCGGCCGGTATTCATCACCCAGTTCATCTTCAACACCGGCTGGTTCCTGCAGATCGCCGTGTTCGTGCCCTATGCCGTGCGCCATCTCGGGCTCAGCGCGACCGGTGTCGGCGCCACGCTTGCGATGTACGGCGTCGGCATGGTGGTCGGTGCGCTGTTCGCGACCCGCGTGATGAAGCGGCTGGCGTTCGGCACCGTGATCGGGCTCGGCCCGGTTACCGGCTTCGTCGCCGCAGCCGTGATGGCGCTGACGACCTGGATTGCGACGCCGCTGCTCGCCGGCCTCAGCTTCTTCCTGCTCGGCGTCGGTCCGATCCTGTGGGTGATCTCGACCACGACGCTGCGCCAGTCGGTGACGCCGCCGCGCCTCCTGGGACGCGTCTCCGCCATCAACATCATGAGCTATGGCGCCCGTCCGCTCGGCTCGGCGCTGGGCGCGATCGTCGGCGGCCTCTACGGCGCTGAAGCCTGCCTCTATCTCGCGGCCGCGATCTTCGCCGCCCAGGCGCTGGTGATCCTGATGTCGCCCGCAGTGTCGTTGACGCGGCAGCCCGACATGGTCGGCGAACCCGCGCGCTGCTGATCAGCTCGCCAGGTACCGCTCGTATTTGCCGCCGACGACCTCGTCGGCGGCAATCGCCGGGTCCAGCGTGTAGAGATCCTGCGCATGGCCGATGCCGCGCAGCACGAAGCGACCGGTGGAGACCAGATAGTTGCGGCCGGCGGCGTCGAGCCCGGTGCGAAAGTCCGTCGAAGTCAGCAGCTCGCGGTCGACCGAGCGGCTCATCGAGGCGATGCGGCTGACCTCGTTGACGGTCGGGCCGACCACGGTGAAATCGAGCCGGTCCTCGCTGCCGATATTGCCGTAAAAGACCTCGCCGACATGCAGGCCGACATAGGCCGACGTGGTCGGACGGCCCTCGTTCTCGCGGCGATCGTTCAGCACGCGGATGTTATGTCGGAATCTGTGCTCGGCCCGCAGCGCGGCCCGCTTCGCGCCTGCGACGTTCTCGCCGGTGAACATCGCAAGCACGCCGTCGCCGATCAGCTTCAGCACGTCGCCGCCGGCGTGATGGATCGCGTCGATCACCGTCTGCGCATAGTCGTTGAGGAACGGAATGATCTCGTCGGGGCCGATGCTCTCGCTGATCCCGGTCGAGCCGCGCAAATCCGAATACCACAGCACCGCGTTGATCTTCTCGGTGATGCCGCGCTGCATGCGTCCGCGCAGCACCTGCTCCGCGGTGTCGCGGCCGAGATAGACCCGTCCGAGCGTGCGGGCGATCTCGACCTGGGCGGCCGACTTGATCGCGAGCCCTAGCACCGGCACCAGGTCGCGCAGCGCCGCCATGTGGTTCTCGTCGAACCCGTCCGAATGGCGGGTGGTGTAGTAGGAGTAGAAGCAGTCCATCTCGCCGATCGTGCCGGCCTCGCCGAAGCGATGCACGAAGGCGGCGAAATGCTTGTGGCCCTTTTCGGCCAGCTCGCCGATCATCGAGAAATCGTGCGAGGTGTCGGCGAGATCGATCACTATCTCGTCATGGCCGTTTTCGAGCATGTGATAGAAGGCCGACCGCCGCCAGGTCTGGCTGGCCTCCCCGGTGCTGGTCGAGCCGTACTCGAAGATGTCGGCCTCGTTGCTCTCGCCGTCGTTCCAGCGGAAACCGCGTCCCTCGAAGATCGGATGCAGCGTATCGATGAAGACGATCGCCCGCGACAGCGGCATGCCCGCGGCTCGGCAGCGCTCGCAGAAACCGCGCAGCAGGTCGTTTTCCGGCAGGCCCGTCAGACCCTGGCGGACCAGCCAATTCATGAGGCGCAAACGGGGCGTCAGTTCCATAAGCTGGATTATGCCGGGCAATTGGTGCGGGAGGAAGGGCTGGTCGTCGCGTGACAGATGCGAATGCCAATGCGGCATTGCAAGGCCGCCCGCCTCACCATTTCGCGCGGAACACGGTCGCCGAATGGCGCCGATTCCACTTCCTTTTGTCCACCCCTTCGCGCACAACAGCGCATGGACAACGACGCTGGCCCGCCAAATCCGATCCGACGCCTCATGCAATGGGCGATCACCCCGCCGCAATCCTATGGGGTCTACCTTGCCGGCCTCATCCTGGTGTTCGTCCTGTCGTTCTACGCCGGCACGCTGAAGCCGACGCACTCGCCTGCCCCATCGGCGACCACGCCGGCCGCCCCGCGCAGCTGATCAGACCGATTTGGTTTCCGACGTCGCGATCCAGATCCCTGCGAAGACCGCGATCAGGCCGACGACCAGATTGGTCGTGATCGGCTCGCCGACCAGTTGCTTCGCAAGCAGCCCGGCGGCGATCGGATTGACCGTCATCGTATTGGCGACCCGGGTCGGCGTCGCCCGCGCCAGCGCCATGACCCAGAGGATGAAGGCGAGCGCGCCGCCGCCAATGCCCAGATAGACCCCCGCGATCCATTGCGACGCGCCGAACTCGCGCAGCGTCGCCAGGCTGCCGGTGAACGATCCCACCGCCACCAGCGCCGCCGCGCCCGCGCCCATGCCGACGGTGAGAAAGCCGAGCGCGCTGGAGCGCTGCATCAGCGGACGCGACAACACGTTGTAGAACGCCATGCAGAACACGGCGCCGGTCATGATCAACTCGCCGCGCCAGGCGCCCACTGGCGCCGCCGCCAGCCCGGATGCCAGCGCCGCCGCCACGCCGAGCACCGCGATCGAGACCCCGATCGATTTGCGCATCGTCAGCGGCTCGATGCCGAGCATGGCGCCGACCACCATGGTGGAGAGCGGCAAGGTCGCGAGCGCCAGGCTGGCGCGTGCCGCCGTCGTGTAGGACATCGCGAGATTATAGAGCACGAAGAACACGCCGAAGAAGGCGACGCCAAGCGCCGCGACCGCCGGCAAATCCGCGCGCCGCGGCCATTTCGCCCCGAGCAGGACCGCGGCGGGCAGCACGCAGAGAAAGCCGATCGCCCAGCGCAGGATCGCCAGTGTGATCGGGTCGGCATTGCCCGCCAGGTAACGGGTGATCGCCGCGGCGGTGCCGCCGAGGCAGCTCGAGACCAGTGCAATCGCAACGCCGATCCACTCGCCCATCCCGATCCCCATGCGTTTTCGGTTCGCTTGTGGCATCTTGCCCGGCGAGATCATTCCGGCAACTACTTCACAGGTACTCATGTCGCAGCAGCGCGATTTTGCAGCCAGCCTGCGCTGGTGGCGGCAGCGTAAGGGGCACTCGCAACTCGAGCTCGCCGGGCGCGCGGATATCTCGCAGCGCCATCTCAGCTTTCTCGAGCTCGGCCGCGCCGCGCCGAGCCGCGACATGGTGATCCGGATTGCCGCGGCGCTCGACGTGCCGTTGCGCCAGCAGAATGCGCTCTTGGTCGCGGCCGGCTTCGCGCCGGTCTGGCGGCAAACCGACCTCGCCGCGCCGGAGCTCGCCCAGATCCGCTACGCGCTCGATTTCATATTGGCACAGCAGGAGCCCTTCCCGGCGGTCGTGGTCGACCGGCACTGGAACCTGCTGCTCGCCAATTCGGGCGCGGGGCAGCTGGTGGAATTCCTGGTCGGGCCGCTGGTATCAGGCACGGCGGTCAATCTCGCCGACGCACTGGTCGCGCCCGGCGTGTTGCGCCCCTATCTCACCAACTGGACCGAGGTTGCCGGCTACTTCGTCCGCAGCGTCGAGGCCGATGCGGCCGCCGACGGCACCACCGCGACGGCGGATTTGCTCAAGCGCCTGCTGGCCTATGACGGTGTCGAGGCCGCGTTGGCCGCACCGGCAGGGCCCGCATCCGGGCCGGTGCTGCCGATGCTGTTTCGCAAGGGCGACCTCAGCCTGCAATTGTTCACCACCATCGCGACGCTGGGGACGCCCCAGGACGTCACGCTGCAGGAGCTGCGCATCGAAAGCTTCTTTCCGATGGACGAGGAGACCGCGCAGATTTTTCGAAACTGGTCGAAAGTGAACGCCGCCAAGGCGGCTCAATCATAGAAGTCCGGCGACAGCTTCAGCCCGTCGCGCTGCGCCTTGTCGTGGTTGATCCAGAGCTGCGCCTTCTCTTTCGTCAGCGTATCGGCGATCTTCTGCATCGAGGCCAGGGTCTGCTCCTTGCTGGCGTTCATGCTCGGCGCGCGCCGATTGTCCCAATTATCCCTGAAGTGAACGGCATCGCCGGTCAGCACGATCGCACCGGTCTTCGGCAGTTTCACCAGCAGCGACTGGTGGCCGGGCGTGTGGCCCGGCGTCGACAGGATGGTGACGCTGCCGTCGCCGAACACGTCGCGGTCGCCTTCGAGCTTCGTCACGGGATGCTCGGGCTTGAAGCGCGGCGCGTTGTTGGCGCCCGGCCATTCATATTCCGCCTTCTGCACATACAGCATCGCGGCCGGGAACAGCTCGACATTGCCGATGTGATCGGGATGGGTGTGCGACACGGCGATCGCCTTGATGTCCGTCGGCTTGACGCCGAGCTGGTCGAGCTGCGCGGCGAGCGTCTTCGGCCGCCGCCAGGTGACCGCCTTGGGGTCGGCCGGCGCAAGGCCGTTCGGCATCGCCGCCACCGCGTCGGGAATCCCGGTGTCCCACAGGAACCAGCCCTGGGCATGCTTGATCAGGTAGCAATTGTCGACGAAGTCCATCGACTTGCCTTCATTGACGCCGGGCGACCAGCGTGAAATGTCGCCTGCAACGCCTTCACCGCAGTTGAGGATGTAGAGCTTCTCGACGCCTGATTTCGCCGGCTCGGCGTCCGCATGCGGCAGCGCGCCTACGGCGAAGAACAACATTGCAAGACCGATTGCCTTCTTCACGTCGCCCTCCGTTGATCACGCCAGCCATTCGCGGTCGCAATGTGCCGTGTCGTCGCCGCCCGTGGAAGACGTGGACATGGGTCGAGCGATCAATTGAATGCGAGTGCGTGGCGGCTGCGTCGGCTAGACCATTTCCGCCGGCGCCAGCCTGCAGGTCTCGCTGCTGATCTCGACCTGCAGCGTCGCGTGGTGGATGCTGAACCGCTCCGAGAGCTCGGCGCAGACGTGATGCAGGAAGACATCGTCGTGTCCGCCGGGCCGCACCAGATGCGCGGTCAGCGCGGTCTCGCTGGTGCTCATCGCCCAGATGTGCAGGTCGTGGACCTCGGTGACGCCTTCGAGCGCGGCGAGATAGTCCCTCACCTGCTTGAGATCAATCCCCTTCGGCACTGCGTCGAGCGCGAGGTTGACGCTGTCGCGGGCGAGCTCCCAGCCGCTCAGCAGCACCACCACCGCGATGACCAGGCTGATCGCCGGATCGAGCCACTGCCAGCCAGTCGCCATGATCAGCAGTGCGGCGATCACGACGCCGAGCGAGACGCCGGCATCCGCCGCCATGTGCAGATAGGCGCCGCGGACATTGAGGTCGCTGTCGCGGCCGCGCATGAACAGCAGCGCGGTGCCGCCATTGATCAGGATGCCGAGCGCCGCGACCCAGACCACGGTCCAGCTTGCGACCTCCGCCGGTTCGCGCAAACGGTTGATGGCCTCGACCGCGATGCCGCCGACCGCGATCAGGAGCAACCCGGCATTGAACAGCGCCGCCAGGATCGAGGCGCGACGGTAGCCATAGGTGTGGGTATCGGTCGGCCGCCTGCCGGCGAGCCATGCCCCGCCCCAGGCCAGCAGCAGCGCGATGACGTCGGAGAGATTGTGAACCGCGTCGGAGACCAGCGCCAGCGAGTTGGCGGAATAGCCGAAGATCAGCTCCGCGACGACGAAAGCGGAGTTCAGCGACGCGCCGACCGCAAAGGCCGTGCCGAAACTGTCGGGCGCGTGGCTGTGCCCGGCATGGGAATGCCCGGCATGTCCGTGAGAATGACCGCTGTGGCCGTGATTGTGCGCCATGGCAACCGTCGCCCGATGTCGTCGGCGACGGTTATAGCGCGGTGAAATGTGGATACTATCACACCGCGCACTGAGCCCCCCGTAGCCCGGATGGAGCGCAGCGCAATCCGGGATCACTGGTGATCCGGCGCGAAATCCCGGATTTCGCTTCGCTTCATCCGGGCTACCGCACGACTACTCCACGCCGCGATTGAACTTGTTCGACTTCGGCAGGCCGTGGGCGAGCCGGCCGGCGTCGGCGCGGTTGCCGCGCCAGTCGGCCAGTTCCTTCATGGTCATGCTGTGCTCGCGACCGGCGGAGTCCTTCCAGGTCAGGCCGGCCTTGGCGTCGAACACGGCAACGTCAGACAGCGACGCGCTGGTGTATTTCTGCAACCGCACGCCGCGGCCGCGCGCCATCTCCGGCACCTGGTCGAGGCCGAACAGCACCATCTTGTGGTTGGTGCCGATCACCGCAACGGTGTCGCCATTCACAGTGGTGATCGCGCGGGCCTCGTTCGGCATCTCGACGTTGAGCACCTGCTTGCCCTTGCGGGTGTTGCCGACGCAGTCCTCTTCCTTGACGACGAAGCCCTGGCCCTCGTGGCTCGCGACCAGGAATTTGCGTCCGCCCTTGTGGACGAACAGCGCGACGGGCGCGGCTTCCTGCTCCATGTCGATGAACAGGCGGATCGGCTCGCCATGACCGCGGCCGCCCGGCAGCTTCGCGACGTCGAGCGAGTAGAACTTGCCGTTGGTCGCGAACAGCAGCAGCTTCGAGGTCGTCTCCGCGAAGAACGCGAAGCCGAGCTTGTCGTCCTGCTTGAAGGCCAGGCCCGAGAGATCCTCGACATGGCCCTTCATGGTCCGCACCCAACCCTTCTCCGATATCACGACGGTGCAGGGCTCGCGCTCGACGAAGGCCTCCTCGATCGCGGCGAGATCGTGCTCGGGCGCGTCGGCAAAGGTGGTGCGGCGCTTGCCGAGCGGCGTCTTCGGTCCGAACATGTCGCGGACCTTGCCGACCTGCTCGCTGACCTTCTTCCACTGTTCAGGCTCGGAGGTCAGCAGGGCCTCGATGCCCTTCAGCTCCTTCCGCAGATCCTTGTCCTCGGTGCGGATCTCCATCTCCTCGAGCTTGCGCAGATTGCGCAGCCGCATGTTGAGGATGGAGTCGGCCTGCAACTCGGTGAGCTTGAACGCCTTGATCAAGGCCGGCTTCGGCTCGTCCTCGGCGCGGATGATCCGGATCACCTCGTCGATGTTGAGATAGGCGATGAGGTGGCCGCCCAGCACTTCCAGGCGGTGCTCGATCTGGGTCTTGCGGAATTTGGTCCGCCGGACGAGCACGTCGCGGAGATGGTCGAGCCATTCGCGCAGGGCTTCGGCCAGGCCGACCACCTTGGGGACGCGCCCCTTGATCAGCACGTTGAGGTTCAGCGGAATCTTGTTCTCGAGCTCGGTCAGCCGGAACAGCGATTCCATCATCAGCGCGGGATCGACGTTCTTGGACTTTGGCTCGATCACGATGCGGACGTCTTCGGCCGACTCGTCCCTGATGTCGCCGACCAGCGGCAGCTTCTTCTGGTCGAGCAGCTCGGCGACCTTCTCGATCAGGCGCGACTTCTGCACCAGGAAGGGAATCTCGGTGACGACGACGACCCAGCTGCCGCGGGCGCCCTCTTCCTGGATCCAGCGCGAACGGGTGCGGAACGAGCCGCGGCCCGTTGCATAGGCCTCCGCGATGGCCTGCTTGGAATCGACGCAGATGCCGCCGGTCGGGAAATCCGGACCCTTGACCCACTTCAGCAGCGCCTTGGATTTCGCGTCGGGCTTCTCGATCAGATGCAGCGCGGCATCGCAAAGCTCGGCGGCGTTGTGCGGCGGGATCGAGGTCGCCATGCCGACCGCGATGCCCTGCGCGCCGTTGGCGAGCAGGTTCGGGAAGCCGCCGGGCAGCACGACGGGCTCTTTCGACTGGCCGTCGTAATTGGCGCGGAACTCGACGCCGTCCTCGTCGATGCCATCGAGCAGAAGCCGCGCGACGTCGGTCATGCGCGCTTCGGTATAGCGGTAGGCGGCGGGGTTATCGCCGTCGATATTGCCGAAATTGCCCTGGCCGTCGACCAGCGGATAGCGCGAGGAGAAATCCTGCGCGAGACGCACCATGGCGTCGTAGATCGCTTGGTCGCCATGCGGATGGAACGAGCCCATCACGTCGCCGACGATTTTCGCCGACTTCTTGAAGGCCGTGCCGGGGTCGAGACGGAGCAGGCGCATGCCGTAGAGGATGCGCCGGTGCACCGGCTTCAGGCCGTCGCGTGCATCCGGCAGCGCGCGGTGCATGATGGTGGAGAGCGCGTAGGCGAGATAGCGCTCTTCCAGCGCCTCGCGCAGCGGCACCTCGTGGATTTCGGCCGGTTCTTCCGGCGGTATCTGTCGTTTTCCCATGGGGAGGCGTTAAACCTTGGCGCTGAATCGGGCAAGCCGCGAATCAGCGGGAATTTAAGGCCCGAATCGGCCTTACGGAACTGCGCTCCGGCCCCGCCGCCTCGTCACGGCATTGATAAATCCGTCGCGGGCATCGGAATGGCCCTGCCCGCGCGGCTCCAGCACGTGACGGAGCAGGAACAGGCCGGTGAGCCGGAAGCCGTCGAGCAGGTCCTGGTCCGACCAGCTGTTGGCGCCGCCCTCGCCTTCACGCAGGAACGCCGGCAGCGGCAACAGCCGGTCGCGCCACGGCTCGCCGGCGGCGCGTGACACCGCACCGCCGGATTTCGGCGAGACGTAGATCAGGTCCGTGGTCTCGCCGGTCACCGCGCAATTGTCCAGCGCCAGGCCGAAACCCAGCTCCGCGAGCATCGCCAGCTCGAAATGGATCAGGTGCACGGCGGCAACTCCGGCGTCCTCGAAATCGTCGAGCGTCCCCTGCAGCATCCAGTAGATGTCCTCATGCGGATCGCGCTCCGGCAGCAGCCGGGCCAGCGCCGCCAGATGCGTGACGCCATAGACCGCATGCGACGAGCCGAGCAGCGTCGCCGCCCGCAGCCGCGTGCCCTCCAGCGCATACATACCGAGATGCTCGTCGAGCCGCGCCCGCCACACTGCGCTGACGCTGTTGCCGGGCTGCAGGAGGGGCCGCATCCGCGAGCCGGCGCCGCCGCGGACGAGGCCGAGATGCCGGCCATGGGCGCGCGTCAAGAGCTCGACGATGGCGCTGCTCTCGCCATGCCGCCGCACCCCCAGCACGATACCCTCGTCGGTCCATTCCATGTGCGGAGTTTAGCAGGATTCCGCGGATGAACGCAGCTTTCCTCGCGCGTCACTCGCTAGGCGTTGAACCAGCCCTGCGCGTCGCCGGTGAAGGAATAATACAGCCCGGCCGTGGTCAGGATGCATGACACCACCTCGATGGCGCTGTCGATCTCCATGCCCCTTGCGCCGATGACCTGCACCAGGGACATCACCGACAGGACGAGCACCGCGAGCAGCGCCCAGCGCGGCCAGTTCTTGCGCCGATGCGCGGCCAGCCAGACGAAATAGACCAGCAGCAGGATCATGCCGCCGGCCGTCAGGGTCTCACCCATGATGACCTGCTCGGACTTCAGGACGGTCGGCGTGCGGTCCTGGAACGCCACCGACAGCGCATCCAGCGTCAGCGACAGATAGAGCAGAACCTCAAACCACAGCACATTTCTGGGCACGTTCATGCAAACGTCGACTCTTATTCCTTGGGGAATTCCAATCCCATTTCCTTGTAGCGATCGGGATCGTCACCCCAGTTCTCGCGTACCTTGACGAACAGGAACAGATGCACCGGCACGTCGAGGATCTGCATCAGTTCCTTCCGCGAATCCGCGCCGATCGACTTGATGGTTGCGCCGCCCTTGCCGAGCACGATCTTGCGCTGGCTTTCGCGCTCGACGAAGATCGTCTGCTCGATCCGGATCGACTTGTCCTTGCGGTCGGTCCAGCTGTCGGTCTCGACCGTGGACTGGTAGGGCAACTCCTGGTGCAGCTTCTGATAGATCTTTTCGCGCGTGATCTCGGCCGCGAGTTGCCGCATCGGCGCGTCCGACATCTGGTCCTCGGGATAGAGGAACGGGCCCGGCGGCACCAGCTTGGCCAGCGTCTGGCGCAAATCGGCAACGCCGTCGCCGGACAGCGCCGAAATCATGAAGGTGTGCTCGAAGCGCATGCGCTCGTTGGCGGCTTGCGCCAGCGCCAGCAGCTTCTCGCGCTGGACCAGATCGACCTTGTTGATCACCAGGATCTTCGGATGCGCGACGGTTTCGAGCTTGGCCAGGATCGCGTTGGCTTCTTCGTCGAGGCCCGTCTTGGCATCCAGCAGCACGCAGACGAGGTCGGCGTCATGCGCTCCGCTCCAGGCGGTCGAGACCATGGCGCGGTCGAGCCGGCGCTTGGGCGAGAAGATGCCGGGCGTGTCGACCAGGATCACTTGCGCGTTGTTCTCGATGACGATGCCGCGGATCAGCGCGCGCGTGGTCTGCACCTTGCGCGAGACGATCGTGACCTTGGCCCCGACCAGCGCGTTGACCAGCGTGGACTTGCCGACATTCGGCGCGCCGATCAGCGCAACGAAGCCGCAGCGCGTCGCGTCCCCTTGCCCTTTGGTCTCGTCAGTCATTGGTGCCGACGCCTTCACGCGCGATCATCGCGGATGCTGCCGCCTTCTCGGCCGCGCGCTTGTTGCCACCGAGACCCTCGGCGGAGGCCAGCCCCGGCAGATCGACTGCCACGCGGAACTGCGGGTCGTGATGCGGGCCGGTGCGCTCGACCTCGCGGTAAACAGGCGTCGGCAGTCCCTTCCCTTGCGCCCATTCCTGCAGCACGGTCTTGGGGTCGCGCAAGGGACGGCGCGGCTTGTGCATGCGCTCGGTCCAGTTGCGCTTGACGAATTGGCGCGCGGCCTCGTAGCCGCCGTCGAGAAAGATCGCTCCGATCACCGCTTCGCAGATATCGCCGAGCACAGACTTGCGCAGCCGGGCGCCCTCGACCGCCTTCACCAAGCCGAGCTTGATGTCGTCGACCAGACCGAGCGACTTGGCGACGTCGGCGCAGCTTTCCTTGCGCACGAGCTCGGCCAGACGCTTGGACAGCTCGCCTTCGTCGGCGTTCGGGAAGGCGTGATAGAGCATGTCGGAGACGACGAGCCCGAGCACGTGGTCGCCCAGGAATTCCAGCCGCTGATAGCTGTCGCCGCGCTTGCGGGTGGCGGGCTTCAGCGCGGAGACGTGGGTGAAGGCGGTGGTCAGCAGCGCGGGATCCTGGAACGTGTACCCGATCCGCGCCTCGGTGCCCGCGATCGCAGCCTTCTCCTCAGCGGCCTTGGCCGCCTTGCTGCGCCGCTTCTTCGGCGCGGCTGTGCTGTCGGCGGCAGGCGTCTGGCTCGGCTCGCCGGTCGGCGCTGGATCGTTGATGGCTGCGGTATCGTCGTTCATCGCACGATAGAGAATAGGCGATTCCACCGCACGGCAAGCGGCCAGCGCCAGAACATCCAGGCATGCTCGCCTTCGGCGATGGAGAAGAAGATCATCTGGGCGCGGCCGATCAGATTTTCCTGCGGCACGTAGCCGACCTGGCCGAGGAAGCGGCTGTCGGTGGAGTTGTCGCGATTGTCCCCCATCATGAAGAAGTGGCCGGGCGGCACCATGTAGACGTTGGTGTTGTCCATGTAGCCGTTGTCGGCGCAGTCCAGCGTCTCATAGGACACGCCGTTCGGCAGCGTCTCCTTCCAGCGCTTCACGCGGGCGGTCGCATCCGCCGAGCCGCAGGGATCCTCGCCGACGAAATCGCTCAGCCGCTCCCGCTTGATCGGCTCATCGTTGATGTAGAGCAGCCCGCTCTTCACCTGGACGCGGTCGCCGGGAAGGCCGATCACGCGCTTGATGTAGTCCGTGGAATCGTCCTTCGGCAGGCGGAACACGACGATGTCGCCGCGGTTCGGATCCGAGCCCCAAATTCGCCCCGAGAACAGCGGCGGCGAGAACGGAATCGAATAGTGGCTGTAGCCGTAGGAATATTTCGAGACGAACAGATAGTCGCCGACCAGCAGCGTCGCCTTCATCGAGCCTGACGGGATGTTGAAAGGCTGAAACAGGAAGGTGCGGATCACCAGCGCGATCAGGAGAGCATGAATGACGACCCGGATGGTCTCGCCCAAGCCGCTTTCAGATTTGGTCCCGGTGGTCACGCTCATTGCTTTCCCAATTCCCGTGGACTGATGTCCACGCGGTGGCAGAACGTTCTCTTCGCGCGAAGCGTTCGGCCTTCGCGTGAGGAAAATGGCCTTGATTCTGATCTTGAGGGCAAATTCCGGCCTAAACCCGGAATCAGCGTCTCGCTCGATATAACCCTGCGGCGTTTTAGACGGTTGTTCGCAGGGGCGCAATCAATCGCCGCCTCAAAACTTCGCAATTCATTGAAATATCAATGATTTTTTAGTTTGCTGAAGTTTTCCGGCAGAATCCTGCACCGCGGGCTCATCTGGCGGTGGCAACCGCCGAAATTATGACGAAGGCCTGGGCCAACGGCCAATCGTCGGTGATCGAAAGGTCGATCTGCGCCTGCATGCCCTCCGGCGTCAGGGCCTGAAGCCGGGCCAGCGCGCCGCCGGTCAGCTGCATGGTCGGCCGCCCCCCCGGCAGGTTGACCACGCCCATGTCGCGCCACCAGACGCCGCGCCTGATGCCGGTGCCGAGCGCCTTGGAGCAGGCCTCCTTGGCGGCGAAGCGCTTGGCGTAGGTCGCCACCACCATCTTCTCGTTCTTGGCGCGCCGCTCCGCCTTTGCCCGCTCGGCCGCGGTGAAGATGCGGTCGAGGAAGCGCTCGCCATGACGTTCGATCACCTTGGCCACGCGGGTGATGTCGATCAGGTCGGAGCCGATGCCGATGATCATGCCCTGACCGCACCCTGCGCCCTGGCGCGGCCGCGGTCCATCGCCGCACGCATCTCACGCACCGTCCCGGCGATGCCGACGAACAGCGCCTCGCCCATCATGAAATAGCCGATGTTCAACTCCCGGATTTCGGGCAGCGCGGAGATCGTCTCCGCCGTGGCATAGTCGAGCCCGTGCCCGGCATGGACCTCGAGCCCCGCCGCCTGGCCAGCTTCGCCCCCGCCACGATCCGCCGCCATTCGGCCTCGGCCTTGTCGGCGTGGCCGTCGACGACGGCGTCGCACCATGCGCCGGTGTGGATCTCGATCACGGGCGCGCGCAGCCGTGCGGCCATTTCGATCTGGGCGGGGTCGGCGGCGATGAACAGCGAGACCCGGATGCCGGCATCGTTCAGCCGCGCGATATAGGGCGCGAGCGCGTTGTGCTGGCCGACCACATCCAGCCCGCCTTCGGTCGTCACCTCATGGCGCCGCTCCGGAACCAGGCAGACCGCATGCGGCTTGGTGGCGAGCGAGATGCGCAACATGTCATCGGTCGCCGCCATCTCGAAATTGAGCGGCTTGGAGATCTCCGCCTTCAGCCGCGCCATGTCCTCGTCGCGGATGTGCCGGCGATCCTCGCGCAGATGCGCGGTGATGCCGTCGGCGCCGGCCTCAATCGCGGCAAGCGCCAGCCGCACCGGATCGGGCCGCGCTCCGGCCCGCGCATTGCGCAGAGTGGCGACGTGATCAACATTGATACCGAGACGCAGCGGCGGAGACGACATCAAATCACTCTCTGACAGACCAGTTGAACCATCCCCTCATCCTGAGGAGCGGCGCCTGCGCCGCGTCTCGAAGGATGTGGCCCCGTCTCGGGCCTGCATGGTTCGAGACGGCGCTGACGCGCCTCCTCACCATGAGGGCCGATGACAGGCGGAACCCTAACCATTGACGCGCTCGACCCGAGCGACGACGGCCTTGGCGCGCAACTGGGCGATGATAGCGCTGAGATGCTTGAGGTCATAGACCTCAAGGTCGATGGTCAACTCCGTGAAATCAGGCGATTGGCGCGACATGTGGATGTTGTCGATGTTGCCGTCGTGCTCGGCGATCACGGTCGCGATCTGCGCCAGCGCGCCGGGCTCGTTGACGTTCTCCACCTTGATGCGGGCCGGGAAGCGCTGCGGCGCGGAGTCCTCGATGTCCCAGCGGACGTCGAGCCAGCGCTCCGGCTCCTCCTCGAAATCCTTCAGGGCCGGCGCCTGGATCGGATAGATCGTGATGCCCTCGCCCGGCGTGACGATGCCGACGATGCGATCCCCGGGCACGGCGCCGCCGTTCGGAGCGAACTTCACCGGAAGGTCGGAATTGATGCCCCGCACCGGGATCACCGAGGTGGCGCGCGCCGGATGCGGCGGGTTCTGCGTCTTCAGCTTGGCGGCGAGGCCCTTCTTGGCGCCGTAGCGCACCAGCCGCTCCTCCTTGTAGTCCGGGTACATCGCACGCGCGACGTGCGATGCCTTGATCTCGCCGCGGCCCACCGCCGCCATGACGTCCTCGATCGAAGTCCGCGCGAGCCGCGGCAGCGCACCCTTGAGCTTGTCGTCGGCGTATTCGATCTTGGCGCGCTCGAACAGGCGCTCGACGATGCGCCGGCCGAGGCCGACATATTGATCGCGCACCGCGGTGCGCGTGGCGCGGCGGATCGCGGCACGCGCCTTGCCGGTGACTGCGAGCGTTTCCCAGGCCGACGGCGGCGCGGACTGCGCTTCCGAGGTCAGCACCTCGACCTCGTCGCCGTTCTGGAGCTCCGAGGACAACGGCGCGAACTTGCCGTTGATCTTGCAGCCCACCGCGCTGTTGCCGACGTCGGTGTGCACCGCATAGGCGAAGTCGATCACGTTGGCGTGGCGCGGCAGCGCGATCAGCTTGCCCTTCGGGGTGAAGCAGAACACCTGGTCGTGGAACAGCTCGAGCTTGGTGTGCTCGAGGAATTCCTCGGGATTGGCGCTCTCGGAGAGGATTCCGATGGTGTGGCGCAGCCAGGCGAACGCGTTGGACTCGCGCTTGAGGTATTCGGTCGGCGAGCCCACGCCTTCCTTGTAGAAGACATGTGCGGCGATGCCGCGCTCGGCGATCTGGTCCATCGCCTCGGTGCGGATCTGGAGCTCGACGCGCTGGTTGCCGGGGCCGATCACGGTGGTGTGGATCGAGCGGTAGTCGTTCTGCTTCGGCGTCGAGATGTAGTCCTTGAAGCGCCCCGGCACGACCGGCCAGGTGGTGTGGACGATCCCGAGCGCGCGATAGCAGGCCTCGATGTCGTTGACGACGAGGCGGAAGCCGAAGATGTCGGACAATTGCTCGAAGCCGACCGACTTGCGCTCCATCTTGGTCCAGATCGAGAACGGCTTCTTGCGGCGGCCGAACACCCGTGCGGTGATGCCGTTCTTCTGCAGATTGTTGGAGAGCTGGTCCTCGATCTCGCCGATCAAATTGCGATTGCGCTCGGCAAGCGCGTCGAGCCGCTGCATCACCACCGAATAGGCTTCGGGATCGAGGGTGCGGAAGGACAGATCCTCCAGCTCCTCGCGCATTTCCTGCATGCCCATGCGCCCCGCCAGCGGCGCGTAGATGTCGAGCGTCTCCTCGGCGATGCGCCGGCGCGATTCCGTCGGCACGAATTCCAGCGTGCGCATGTTGTGCAGGCGGTCGGCGAGCTTGACCAGAAGCACGCGGACATCATCAGCAATGGCCAGCAACAATTTGCGCAGGTTCTCGGCCTGCTTGGCCTCGCGTGACACCAGTTCGAGCCGCTTCAGCTTGGTCAGGCCATCGACCAGCGCGCCGATCTCCGGCCCGAAGATCTGGTCGATCTCGGCTCGCGTCGCCTCGGTGTCCTCGATCGTATCGTGCAGCAGTGCTGCCACGATGGTGGCGTCGTCGAGCTTCAGGTCGGTGAGAATGGCCGCCACTTCGAGCGGGTGCGAGAAATACGGATCGCCCGAGGCGCGGGTCTGCGAACCATGCGCCTTCATGGCGTAGACATAGGCGCGGTTCAGCAGGTCTTCGTTGGTGTTGGGATTGTAGGATCTGACGCGCTCGACGAGGTCATATTGACGCATCATGCGCGTCCGCGGCTTGGCCGGCCTCTCCGCCGTGGACGACGTCGGCGCCACCGCGACCGTTTCGGTTGCAGCCTGCATCTGGATGGAACTGCGGCGTCGATACGCCATGAACTCGCTGCCTCTCGCGCGGGACCGGAACGTCCCACCTTTCCTCAATCTAGTGCGCTTTCCAATGAAGCAGCACCCCGCGCGGGCCCTGGAACCATTCAATTTCCCGCGTCCGCATAGGACGCACCGTAACAGCAAAATTGTCAACAAAAGCAAAGGCCCGGAGCAATGTCCGGGCCTTCGGCAAATCTGTTCGAAACGACGGCGAGATTACTCGTCTTCCTCGGGCTGCTCCTCGGGAGGCGCGAGGCCTTCCAGACCCTTCAGGAGCTCCTCTTCCGTCATGCGCTCGACGGCGACTTCGGTGTCGTCCGCATCGACGCTCGCCCCTGCGGAACCGATCAGCGGCACCGTATCCGGCTCGGGCTCGTCCACCTCGACGAACTTCTGGAGCGAGTGCACCAGCTCCTCTTTCAGGTCTTCCGGCGAGATCGTCGAATCGGCAATCTCGCGCAGCGAGACGACCGGATTCTTGTCGTTGTCGCGATCAACCGTGAGTTGCGATCCCGACGAGATCATCCGGGCGCGATGCGCGGCCAACAGGACGAGGTCGAAACGATTGTCGACCTTGTCAATGCAATCTTCGACGGTGACGCGAGCCATCTCGAGGCGCTCCGTGGTAAAAGGGACCGAACATGTAGGTTATGAGGGTTAGTTATAGGGCTAGCCCCCGTTTCGCAAGGTAAAATTTGTGATTTGCCTTCCGAACAGGCTCTGATAACCCGGTCTGACGGGGGCCAGAAGGGCCGGAGCGTCTGACGACATGGCCAGGTTGCTGTCCCAGGCGAGTAAATCTCTTCATTGCAATGTCAAGGGTCTAGGCTTTTTGCCCTCGCCTCACCATAATTGCGGTGGTGACTGTCGTGGGGAAAGATTCACAGAACTTTAGGCAGCAACGCCGGAAATTGCGCGCGGTTGATCACCGCCGCGCTAAGAACACTAACAACCACGCGAGAACACTTTGATGTCGTCACCTGTTACCAACAAGATCGCGCTCTTCATCGATGGGGCCAATCTCTACGCGACCGCGAAAACTCTGGGCTTCGACATCGATTACAAGCGTCTGCTGAAGGAGTTTCAGGGCCGCGGGACATTGTTGCGGGCGTTCTATTACACCGCCATCATCGAAGACCAGGAATACTCCTCGATCCGCCCGTTGATCGACTGGCTGGATTACAACGGCTACACCGTCGTCACCAAGGCGACCAAGGAATTCATCGATGCCTCCGGCCGCCGCAAGGTCAAGGGCAACATGGACATCGAGCTTGCCGTGGACGCCATGGAGCTCGCCGAGCACATCGACCAGATGGTGCTGTTCTCGGGTGACGGCGACTTTCGCTCCCTGGTCGAGGCCGTGCAGCGCCGCGGCGTGCGGGTCACGGTGATCTCCACCATCGCCAGCCAGCCGCCGATGATCGCCGACGAGCTGCGCCGCCAGGCTGACGTCTTCACCGACCTCGTCGAGCTGCAATCCAAGCTCGGCCGCGACCCGTCCGAGCGTCCGGCCCCGCGCGAACCGCGCCACCACTCCCCGCAATTCCTGCAGCGCGCGACCACCATGGCCCCACGGGGAGCCGATGACGATTTCGACGAGTAATCTCGTCACCGCTGCCACGCGCCCCGACAGCAACTGTCCGCTCTGTCCACGGCTGGCCGAGTTCCGCGCGCAGGCGCGCGCGCGCGAGCCGGGCTGGTTCAACTCACCGGTGGAATCGTTCGGCGATCCGAATGCGCGGCTGTTGATCGTGGGCCTCGCGCCGGGAATGCAGGGCGCCAACCGCACGGGACGGCCCTTCACCGGCGATTATGCCGGCGACCTGCTCTACAGCACGCTGCTCGAATACGGCTTTGCCAGGGGGACCTATCAGGCGCGCCCCGACGACGGCCTGAAACTGGTGGACTGCCGGATCGCCAATGCCGTGCATTGCGTGCCGCCGCAGAACAAGCCGCTGCCGGTCGAGATCAACACCTGCCGCCAATTCCTCCGCGCCACCATCGCGACGATGCCGAAGCTGCGCGCGATCGTGCTGCTCGGACGAATCGCGCACGAATCGACTCTCAAGGCATTGGATGTTCGCTTGGCGGCCGCGCCCTTTGTGCACGGTGCCGTGCATAGTGCGGGCAAATTCAAGCTCTACGACAGCTATCATTGCTCGCGCTACAACACGAACACCGGCGTGCTGACGCCGGACATGTTCCGCAAGGTGTTCGCGACCGTGCGCAAGGAGCTCGGCTAGCGCCCCTTCCGGTATCCGCTTTGCGAACCGCTATCCAAAGCCTGCAAATGCTACAGGACACTCGCGCGGCTTCGGAATAATAGAAAAATATCCCTGAATTGCCCGACGTGTCAAGTTGCCTGGGCGAACGCCGGCCGCTGCCGGCTACTTTGCATGGGGTTGTTTTCAATATTCTGGCAGCGTGACCTGCGACCGCCCCACGACTTCATATTGCTCTAGTTCGTCCACGGATTGGCCTTCAGCCATTCCAGCACGTCTCCGGCGTTCCGGTCGGGCGGGAACACCGGATAGAACACGTGGCTGATGCGCGCGTCGTCGATGACCAGCGCGAGCCGCTTGATCAGGGTCAGCCCCGCCACCAACATCGTCGGCAACTTCAGCGTGTGCGTCAGTTCCAGCGCTTCGTCGGAGAGCACCGGGAACGGCAGATGCAGGCGCGAAGCCATCTCGGTCTGGTACGCGTTGCTCTGGGTCGAGAGCCCGAACACGTGTGAGGCACCCGCTGCTTTCAGCTCTGCGAACAGATCGCGAAATGCGCAGGTCTGAGGCGTGCAGCCGCGCGCCCCCGGGATCATGTCCCAATCGTCGACCAGCGCGATCTTGCCGGGCTCGCCGGTGCGGGGATAGGCGAACACCACGGTGCGGCCGCGTAGCGCCGACAGCGCGACCGACGTGTCGTCGGTGGCGCGCAGCCTGACCGGCGGGATCGTCATGCCGGTCAGATGCGCCGCGCCGCCGTCATCCGTGGGCGCCGGGATCTTGCTCCAGTCGACATCGGTAAGGCTCGATTGGCTCATGGCCCAAATCTCCATCCACCGTCATCGCGAGGAGCGATTGCGTCGCTTCGCTCGCAATGACGACAAATCAACCGCCCTACCCGCGCGCCCGCATCAGCCGGCCCTTCTCCCGGCTCCAGTCGCGCTTCTTCTCGGACTCGCGCTTGTCGTGCAGCTTCTTGCCCTTTGCAACCGCCAACTGCAATTTGGCGCGACCACGCTCGTTGAAATAGAGCTTGAGCGGGATCAGCGTCATGCCCTCGCGGTCGACCGCGCCCATCAGCTTGTTGATCTGCCGGCGGTGGAGAAGCAGTTTGCGCGGCCGCTTGGGCTCGTGATTGAACCGGTTGCCCTGGAGATACTCGGGAATGGTGGCGTTGATCAGCCAGATCTCGCCGTTCTTGGAATCGGCATAGGATTCCGCGATCGTGCTCTTGCCGTTGCGGATCGACTTGACCTCGGTCCCCGTCAGCGCAATCCCCGCCTCGATCGTGTCTTCGATCGCATAGTTGAAGCGGGCCTTGCGATTTTCCGCCATGACCTTGATCGGACGTTCGTTCTTATCGGCCACTTTAGCTCTTCTTGAGGAGGTCGCGGATTTCCGTCAGCAGCACGACCTCGGCGGACGGCTTCGGCGGCTCGGCAGGCTTGACCTCTTCCTTGCGCTTGAACTGGTTCATGGCGCGGATGACGATGAACAGCACGAAGGCGACGATCAGGAAGTTGAGCGTCAGCGTCAGGAAGTTTCCCCAGGCCAGCACCGCGCCCTGCTTCTTGGCGTCGGCGAGGTTGGTTGCGGTGACGGCCTTGGAAAGCCCGGTGAAGTAGTTCGAGAAGTCGAGCCCGCCGGTAACCGCGCCGATGATCGGCATGATCACGTCGCCGACCAGCGAGTTGACGATGGCGCCGAACGCCGCGCCGATGATGACGCCGACCGCGAGATCGACGACGTTGCCCTTCATGGCAAACTCGCGGAACTCCTTCAGCATTCCCATCCCCTTCTGCTCGACATTGCGCACGGCACCGTTCACGGCGGTCGCGGTCCGGCTCAGTTGATCAGGCCGGCATGGACCATGGCGCTGCGGACCGCCTGGCGGGTCGCTTCGGAGACCGGCACCATCGGCAGCCGCAGCGTCTCCTCCAGCTTGCCCAGCAGCGACATCGCGTACTTGATCGGCGCCGGATTGCTCTCGATGAAGAGGTTGTTGTGCAGCGGCATCAGCTTGTCGTGGATCGCGAGCGCCGCCTTGGTGTCGCCCTTCTGCCAGGCGGCGTGGAACTCCGAGCACAGGCGCGGCGCGACGTTGGAGGTGACCGAGATGCAGCCATGGCCGCCATGGGCCATGTAGCCGATGATGGTGGCGTCCTCGCCCGAGAGCTGGTTGAAATCCTCGCCCATCGCCGCGCGCTGCTGCGACACGCGAACCATGCTGGCGGTGGCGTCCTTGACGCCGGCGATGTTCTTCAGCTCCCACAGCCGCTTCATGGTGTCGACCGACATGTCGATCACCGAGCGCGGCGGGATGTTGTAGATGATGATCGGAATGCCGATCGCGTCGTTGATCGCCTTGAAGTGCTGGTACATCCCCTCCTGGGTCGGCTTGTTGTAGTAGGGCGTGACGATCAACACGGCGTCCGCCCCCGCCTTTTCGGCGTGCTGGGAGAGCTCGATCGCTTCCTTGGTCGAGTTGGAGCCGGCGCCCGCGATGACCGGCACGCGGCCCTTGGCTTCAGCGATGCACCATTCGACGACCCGCTTGTGCTCGTCGTGGCTCAGCGTCGGGCTCTCGCCTGTGGTGCCGACTGGCACCAGGCCATGCGTCCCCTCGGCGATCTGCCAGTTCACGAGGCTGCGGAAGACGGCTTCGTCCAGCGAGCCGTTCTTGAACGGCGTGACCAAGGCGGTGAACGACCCCCGGAACTTCGTCTTGGCTGCCATGGACTTCCTCCAAACGCTTCAGGCTAAAGGCTAGGTCGACGGACCTTTGCTGTTGGCGCGCTTCACGTCCGTGCGACCGGCACCCGGTTGTTGCGAAACGCCATGAAAGGCAATTCATATCGGGTCTGGCCGACAGGCGAAAGGGCCGTACCGTACCTATTCCCAACGGTAATCTGCGGCGCGCGAAATCGTTTCCAGCCGCGATTTTGCCGTTGTGCTGGCGCAAACAGCCGCACCGGCAGGCTTCTTAGTATTTTGTGTACGTTTTCAATCAAATAAGAACCCATGGCCCAAACGACCAGATGATTCGGGGCCGCAGAGGACTTCTGTGATCCGTTCCGTTCGTGCAGGCACATTGCGGTCGACGGCGCTGGCGACGAGCCTGGCGCTCGTTGTCGGCCTTGCCGCCATCACGGCCGATGCCTGGGCCGCCGAGGATGCTCCAACCGCAAAGCCGGCTGCCCAAGACACGGCTTCCAAACCTGCTCCTCCCAAGACCGCGGCGAAGTCCACGGCTCCGAAGGCTGCGGCTTCAAAGCCAGCGACAACCAAACCCGGCGCCGCCAAGACTGACGCTGCCAAGACTGACGCTGCCAAGACTGACGCTGCCAAGACTGACGCTGCCAAGACTGACGGAGCCAAGACCAGCGCTGCCAAGACCAACGCTGAAAAGACTGACACTCACAAAACCGAGGCTCACAAGACAACGTCGCCCAAGCCCGGCGCGGTCAAGACGGACGGGGCCAAGGCCGCTCCTGCCAAGACCGAAGCTCACAAGCCAACGGCTCCGAAGAGCCCGGAATCCAAGGACACCACGTCCAAGACCACCGCGGCCAAGACCACCGCGGCCAAGACCACCGCGTCAAAGCCCGCCGCTCCGGTTGCAACCGGAACTGTATCGAACAGGTCGGTACCCGCGCCCGCACTGGCTCCGGCAACGCGCCAGCATGCCGCACCGATTGCGCGCAAGCCGGTGCTGCCTGCGGCCGTGGCCGCAACATCCTCGACGTCGCACTCGGACAAGGAAGCACTTGCAAGCGTCATCGAGCTCGTACGCAAGCGCAAGGCCGGCGACGCCACCGATGCCGCCGCCGGCATCTCGGATCCGGTCGCGCGAAAGCTCGCCGAATGGATCATCCTGCGCAGCGAGGACAACGGCGCGACCGTGGAACGCTATCGCGCCTTCATCTCCGCCAATCCGACCTGGCCATCGCAGACCTTCCTGCGCCGGCGCCTCGAGGCCGCGATGTGGGACGACAGGCGCGACGATTCCGCGGTCTGGGCCTGGTTCCAGAATGAATCGCCGGTCTCGGCCAAGGGCCGGCTCGCGCTCGCCAAGGTCATGATCGGACGCGGCGACCGCGGCAATGCCGAGCGCCTGGTCCGCGAGGCCTGGCGCAACGACGGGATGAGCGAGGACACCGAAAACACCGCGCTTGAGCTGTTCGGCTCCTTCCTGACTGCCGGCGACCACAAGGCACGCATGGACACCATGCTGTACGGCACGGACAACGAGGCCGCCGGCATGCGCGAAGCCAAGCGCCTTGGCTCCGGCTACGTGGCGCTCGCGAAGGCACGCATCGCCGCCACCCGCAAGGGTTCGAACCTGCGCGCGCTGCTGGAAGCCGTGCCGAGCGAGCTCTCCGGTGACACTGGCTACTTGTTCGCGAAGATTCAGTTGCTCCGCCGCGAGGAGAAATTCGCCGAGGCCGCGCGGCTGATGCTGAGCGCACCGAAGGAAGCCTCCCGCCTTCACAATCTCGACGAATGGTGGATCGAGCGGCGCCTCCTGGCGCGCAAGATGATCGACACCGAGGAATTCCGCTCGGCCTATCTGATCGCGCGCGATGCCGCCCTGCCCTCGCGCGACATCTACAAGACCGAGCAGGAGTTCACCGCCGGGTGGATCGCGCTGCGATTCCTCAACGACCCCGCGACCGCCACCCAGCATTTTGCCCGCATCGGCGTCGGCAGCGTCAATCCGACCGCGCTGGCGCGCGCCGGCTATTGGCAGGGCCGCGCGGCCGAGGCCGCCGGCCGCGGCCAGGAGGCGCGCGCCGCTTACGGACGCGCCGCCGAACAGTCGACCAGCTATTACGGCCAGCTCGCCCGGGCCAAACTCGGCCTGCCGCAGATCGAGCTCAACAGCCAGCCGCGCGGGCGCGGCGCCGAGCGGCTTGAGATCGTGCGCGCTGCGCATCTGCTCTACGAGCTCGACGAGCGCGAGCTCGCGGTCCCGATCTTCGGCGACATGGGCGACAATGGCGATCCGGAGGCCCTCGCCGGCCTCGGCGAGCTCACCGCGCGCCACGGCGATGCCCGCGGCATGCTGCTGATGGGCAAGGCCGCGCTCAACCGCGGACTGCCGTTCGACCACTACGCCTACCCGGTGAACGGCATCCCCTCGTTCCGCCAGGTCGGACCGGAGGTCGAGCAGAGCGTCATCTATGCGATCGCGCGACAGGAGAGCGCGTTCAATCCACGAGTGGTTTCGCCGGCGCAGGCCTATGGACTGATGCAGGTGACGCCGGACGCCGCCCGCTACGTCTGCAAGCGCCACGGCGCTACGACCTGGGGCGGTTGAAGAACGATTCGGTCTACAACGCCGCGCTCGGCTCGGCCGAGCTCGGCGGATTGCTCGAGGATTATCGCGGCTCCTACATCATGACCTTCGCCGCCTACAATGCCGGCCGCGGCAGCGTGAAGAAGTGGGTCGAGCGCTACGGCGATCCGCGCGACCCGAAGGTCGATGCGGTCGACTGGGTCGAGCTGATTCCGTTCTCCGAGACGCGCAACTACGTGCAGCGGATCATGGAGAACCTCCAAGTCTACCGCGCCCGCTTCGGCGGCGGCACGCGCTTGCAGATCGAAGCCGATTTACGCCGCGGCGCCAGCGTGGAATGAACCGGCGCTGCCGGTTTTCAACAGGCTGGGCGACCGCGGCTTCCAGCCCCGACCAAAAATCACGCTAATCTATTGTTATATCTTGCATTTTAGGTATCCGCGCGCTTCGGCACTTGCCGATCGGCGCGGTATATAAAGGCTTGGGGACGGCCGGCGGCCGAGCTGCCCTCAAATCACCTTGGCGCAATCTGAATCTGCCGCTTGCGGCTCAGCGCCCACTCGGGCATATCGGCGCCATTGGAGAGGTGGCCGAGTGGCTGAAGGCAACGCTTTGCTAAAGCGTCATACGGTCTCAAGCTGTATCGAGGGTTCGAATCCCTCCCTCTCCGCCACCCGGCTAATGTCCAGCCCGGAGACATGGGTGACAGCCTCGTGCGAGAGCACGGTCTTCCTGCAGAATCGCGCCGATTTTCCGAAACTTGAGACGGCGATCAGTTCGACCGTTACTGCAAATATGACCAAGGCTGGATAAACAGGCGCCGCCGGGACAATGCCATTTAGAGCCCGGCGGCGTACTTTTGGCGTGCTGCGCAACGCTCCCTCAAAGTTCAATCTCGATCGCCATGTTCGCGCGCACAAGGGTGGTCAAACCCGCTTTCAATCTCTTCGCTTGCCAGGTCTGGAAAGCTGGATCGGCGTTTAGTTTATCAACCGCCGCGCCATAAGCCGAAAACGTCTCGAAATTTACTGAGAAAACGAAATTGCCGGCTTCACCGACGGCGACAGACCAGAACCTTGGTTTGCCACCATGCTTGCGCCAAAGCCCGGCACTCTCCTTTGCCAATTCGAGTATTCCTGCGAGGTCACCGCCTGGATTCGGCTTGACCACGTACTGCACGACTACTGCCATGCTACCCTCCAATTGGAAATTACAGGGGAGCACATGCGAGGCTGTTTTTCGGTAGTTGGGCTTGATCTAGGTCAAGCAATCCAGCGACGCGACATGGGTACTTAGCCGCCCGCCCGGGACCGCGATGGCATAGTGTCTGCACTTTGACCGTGCTGGGGATTTCAGTGTCCCAGTTCAGGAAGGAAACGCCGCCGGGCGTGTATTTTTGAGACCGGCGGCGTACTTTTTGGGGATTCGATCAGATCCAGTCGGTTGCCCGGCCGGGCGGACGATCCGGGAGCGGCCTATCGAGCCGGCCAGCGACCAATGAGCGGTGGTCCTAAGGGGTCATCGCAGAGAAATGCCGGCATCGGCCCCGGGCCTGGACCGGTTGTCACCTCCGCGTGAACGAAACATCATTCCCGGCGCCGCGAAGCGAGCGCGCAACAAACCGCGCCCACCATCCCCGCATTGTTTATTTCACCTGAGCATTTCCGGGGTAAAGCCATGCAGCAAGACAGTGGCATCCAATTCCAGGATACCGACCAGGTTCTGCGTAACGCCCAGCTTCGCCGATCCGCCGACTTAGGTCCCTGGTTACGGCATCGCTTCTCATCCAAGGCAGGCAGGCTCGTGGTCGCAACTTCGCTGGCTTGCATTGTTGTTGTGCTGGCGATCGTTGCTGCCCCGCGGCCCGTCTCGAGCGCTGCGCTCGGCAGCGAGTGGCAATGCAGCAAGGCGGCGTTTGTCCTGACGACCTGCCGTCAAGCCGACCCTGCCCGTTCATAGCAAGCGGCCGCATCGGGGGGCGTACGGTAGCGATGGCAATTGGCACTGGTGAAACCATCTGCCCGGCGACTCCGTAGCTGGAGCGCCGGCCTATTTCTTCCATTTTGGCACTACGGGCCGGCTGGGGCCGTTCGGTCTTTCCCAGTCACGAACGGCCTCACTTTTAGGTCCACCTATGAACCGCGTCAGCTTTCCCTCGGCTTGATTATTTGGCATCAAATGATCAAGGCGCCCGCACGAAGAATCCGCCGGCCGGTCGAGATCGAGCTGAAGGCGAAGAAATAGATGGATGGTCCAAGTCGCGGTCTCAGGTTAGCGATCTGTTTCTCGCTGGTTCTCGTTCTGCCTGCTGCGCAGACGCCGCCGACACTGCATTCGCGGGACGAGTGGCGTGTGGTTGACAAGGAATGCCGCGACGTCTTGCCTGCGCAGGCAAAGATACGGGCGTGTCTCAACCTGCTGAGCGATCGACGCCTCTCGACCGCTTATCTTGCCTCAATCACCGGCGAAATATCGAGCACTTTCCAAAGCTTGCGGGACTACAGCAACGCCATCAAGTACAAGAAGATCGAAATTGAACGCACCTCGGCGAGGCAACCTTCTTCGTCGGGTGATGCACTTCCTGCCAGTTTCGGCGCCATGTCTCTGCGTTACACGGAGCTCGGGACACTCCAGGCGCTCAATCGCCAAACCAATTTCGGCAGTCAGTCGGATGAAGCCCGCCGCGGCGCCACTGAGGAGCAAAACAGCTACAACCTTGCGCTTCAGTACAACCCGATGAACTACAGGGCATATCGATACCGGGCTGAAATTCGCAGCCAATTCTGCGATAGCGCGTCCGCCGCTCAAGACATGGAAGCAGCGGTTAGGTTTGCCGAACAGGCTGGAGATCAGGACGCCGCGCGAGACTACGAGCGCGTCACGCTAGGTGCCTGCGTTCCGGCGTGGCGGCGAGAATAGTCCGCGCCATCAGACTGTCCCCACCCGGCGGGCATACGCCGCGCCGCACCGCCCCGACAGTATTCTTACGGACCCCCAACTGGCAGGGAACTTGCGATGTATCCGTGAATAGTTCGGTGCCAGCTGTTCTCGGTGTGCCGAACTCAGACATTCGGAGCACGCAATGAACATGCATCATCGTTTTGAGACAGGTCGCGGACGTGGCGGGCGCGAGTCGACGGTCAGCAAGATGCTGTCTGATCTGATCCTGGCCTGCCAGCAGATCGAAGCCGACATCGCGACCGAAGAAGCGCGCGTGGGAATTCATGACCGATCGGACGCGAGGTATCCGATTTTGGCAAGGTCGCTCAATGAGCGGCACGCCAATCTCAAGGGAACGATTGCCACCCTCAAAAAGCGTGTAGCCGAGAGCTCTCAGCACAAGATGGTGACCGACGCAGCATAGCTCGGTCTTTGACCAGCTCCTTGCACGCGGGCAGAGCGATCGATGCGATGAAGCATCAGTGCGGCGGCGACGACGTCAGCCGCTGCCGCGGGTGGATGGATCGAGGTTTCGGTTCTCGCCGGGCGGGATCGGGCCAAAGCCCGGATATACGTACCGGTCCGGAGGGACGACCTGTTCACTTGGACGGATGATGAGGTGCTGTCGCACGCGACGATGATGCGCCGTTGCGGCGCCGGCAACCGAGCTCCACAGCACCACAAGCGGCAACGCCAAGACCAAGGAAATAGCCAAGCATAGACGCAAGGCAACACGCATCGCGATCACTCCGTTTCACCGAACAGGTGATCGCCAAACGTAGCGCTGTATTCTGCGCTGGCTTCTCACATGCGATCAAAACAGCGAGATCGGCGATCCGTCACTTCGTTATCGCAGCGATCGCGGTCTTCAGCGGCCGCGGCAGGGCTTGCGCGATGGCGACACCGAGCAGCGCGAGGCCGCCGCCGATGACGTGGAATGGCCTCACCGGCTCGCCGAGCATCACGATCGCGGCCACAGCGGTCAGCACCGGCAAGAGATTCATAAAGATCGCGCAGCGGTTCGGGCCGAGCTGCGCGACGCCGCGGATCCAGAGGAACGGCAGCACGACCGACGCGAGCGCACCGGCATACACGATCAGCGGCAAGGTCTCGGCGTTGACCTGACGCAGCGGCGCCGGCGTCGCGAGGAACGCGGGAAACATCACGGCCAGCGCGCACAGCGCCTGCATGTAGGTGGATTGCCATCCAGTGATCGGCAAATTCCAGCGTTTCAGCAGCACGCCGTACAGCGCATAAACGATCGCGGCCAGCGGCATCAGCGCGTCGCCCGCATGCACGCCGTTCTGCAACACCGACCACAAGTCGCCGCCGCTGACGAGATAGACGAGGCCCGCAAACGACAGCGTAGCGCCGCAGATCATGCCAAGCGTCGGCGGTTCGCCGAGCAGCGCGGCACTGAGGGCGACCGTCAACAGCGGCGTCAGCGCGGTGAAGACAGCCATGTTGGTCGCGGTGGTGGTTTCGGCCGCCAGATACGACAGGCTCTGGAACAGGCACATCGCAAGGAAGCCGAGGATCGCGAGCGGACCGAGATGCGGCCAGACCGCACGGCGATTGCGCCAGGCGCCGCGCGCCACGAACGGAGACATCAACAGCACCGCGACCAGCAGGCGATAGAAGGTGATCGCCTGCGGACCGATCATGTGCGCCGAGAGGCGAGAGACGATGACGTTGCCCGCCCACAGCACGATGGCAACGAAGGGATAGAGAAGTGCGACTTTCTGCTTGAACATGACCCGGCAGCGCGTTGGTGAAGGACACTCCAGCAACTACCTGTCGCCCCAACGTCCGTCTCACGCTAGAATGACCTCACCTAGCGAGATTGGGACATGCGAGATGAAGACGTGTTGGACGAGCTGATCACACGGCACCTCGACTATCACGCCACGGCGCGGCCGATGGCGGCGATGGAGATCGACTATCCGAGCGGCGCGTCGACCGGCCTGCACGCGCATCCGCGCGGCCAGCTGCTCTATGCGATCGAAGGCGTGATGGTCGTGCGCTGCGCTGAAGGCACCTGGGTGGTACCGCCCAACCGGGCGGTGTGGCTCGTGGCCGATCTCGCGCACGAGGTCCGGATGTGCGGCGCGGTCAAGATCCGCACCGTGTTCGTGGACGCCGACGCGGCTCCCAATCTGCCGCGGGCCAGCTGCGTGTTCGCGGTCTCGCCGCTGCTGCGCGAATTGTTCGTCGCCGCGATGCGCGTCCCGCTGGACTATGCGCCCGCAACCAGCGACGAGCGCCTGATGCAGGTGCTGCTCGACCAGTTGCGCGAAGTCGATGTGCTGCCCCTGCACCTGCCGATGCCGCGCGACGAAAGGCTCGCGCGGATCTGCGCCGCGCTGCTGGCACGCCCTGACGATGCCTCAACCGCCGAGCAATGGGCGCGAAGGCTGAAGCTGACGTCGAAGACCATCCATCGTCTGTTCGCCAGGGAAACCGGCATGACGTTCGGCGAATGGCGTCAGCAGGCCCGCCTGCTGTTTGCGCTCGAGCGCCTCGCGCGCGGCACGCGGGTGGTCGATGTCGCGCTCGATGCCGGCTATGCCAGCCAGAGCGCCTTCACCGCCATGTTCCGCAAGCATTTTGGCGTGCCGCCCAACGCGTTCTATCGGTAAGCCGTCCACTGCCGCTGTGCTCCCTCTCCCCATTCTTACGGGGAGAGGGTTGGGGTGAGGGGCCGCATCCGCAAAATAACTTCGAGTTAGACTCGCGGAGATTCCCCCTCACCCGGATCACATTGCGCTTCGCTCCATGCGATCCGACCTCTCCCCGCACACGGGGCGAGGTGAAGCAGAGTCCGTTGCTCGACCTGACATAACCTCGTCGCGCTTTAGTGCTCCGCCGCCGACTGAGCCTCCGGTCCCAGGATCCATTCCCTGAACGCCGCGATCTTCGGAAGCGACTGCCGGTTGTCGGGACAGACGAGATAGTAGGCGAACTCCTCCAGATGCGCGGTCTCGAGCAGCTGGACCAGTTCGCCGCTCGCGATCTCATTTGCCACCATCGCGGCCGGCAGCAGGCCCGCGCCCTGCCCGGTCAGCACGGCCTTCAGCAGGAGGCCGCTGTCATCGAACGAGGGTCCGCGCGGCGTGCGAACCTCCGCGATGCCGTTGGCCTGAAACCACAGGCTCCACCCCTTGCGATCGGCGTCATGCACCTGCGGCCAGCCCGCGAGTTCGCCCGGCGATGCCGGCCGGCCGAGGCGCCCAACCAGCGACGGCGATGCCACCGCCACCATCTCCACCGTGACGACGCGGTCGCTGCGCAGCCCCGGATAGCGGCCAAGGCCGTGGCGCACCGCGACGTCGACGCCGCTGCGCGAGAAATCGACCACCGTGTTGCTGGTGACGATCTGCAGATCGATCTCGGGATGCGTGTTCTGAAACGACGCCATGCGCGGCACCAGCCAGGCCGACGCAAAGAATGGCGTGACGCTCACCGTCAGCGTACCGACATCGACAGATGCCGCGACGCGGCGCGAGGCATCCGCGATCTGGCGAAACGCGTTGCGGATCGACGGCAGATAGTCGCGGCCGGCGTCGGTGAGATAGATGCCGCGCGGCACCCGCTCGAACAGCTTCACGCCGAGATCGGCTTCGAGCGTCTTGAGCATCTGGCTGACCGCGCCCGGCGTCACGCATAGCTCCTCGGCCGCGAGCTTCACCGAGAGATGGCGAGCGGCGGATTCGAACGCCTTGAGCGCGTTCAGGGGTGGAAGCCTGCTTTCCATGATTTAGAATTTCTAATCTGAATTGCTCAGCAAATCTGGTTTGCTAACTCGGCGTTTGGGGCGCCCTATCAGCTTAATCTGACGGTGAAAGCTGCGTCAACGCCGAGAAAGTCGAACCATGGAACTTAGATTTTCTAACCTCCTTTGCCGCTCTGACGGCTCCGTTTTCTTGATGGAGCCAAGCCATGACTGAGGTCGCAAGCAAGCTCGCCCTCCGCGAGATCGCTGCAGGCGGCGAGACCGGCCCGCTCGTCGACCGCATCAACGCGTCGCAAGCCGGCAGCCTGCCCGGCCTGCTGGGCTTTCAATGGCTCGAAGCCGGACGTGGCCACATCCGCGGCCGCTTCGAGATTGCCGCAAAACACTTCTCGCCGCACGGGCTGCTGCACGGCGCAAGCATCGTCGCATTGGCCGATACCGCATGCGGGTTCGGCTGCCTCGCGTCGTTGCCGGACGGCGCCATTGGCTTCGCCACCGGAGAGTTGAAGACCAACTTCATCGGCGCCGCGCGCGAAGGCGGCGTGAGCTGCGAGGCGCGCCTCGTTCACGCCGGGCGCACCACCCAGGTGTGGGACACCGAGATCCGCAGCGAGGCGACGGGCAAGACCATCGCGCTGTTCCGCTGCACGCAGATGCTGCTCTATCCGCCGAGCAAGGCCGGTGGCCATGCGGCACAGGGAGAACGATCATGAGGAATGCCGTCATGCACGCCGGTTATCAACGAGCCAAGCCGTTCTACGGCTGGTACGTCGTCGCAGCAGCCTTGGTCGTGACGCTGATCGGCTTCGGCAGCGCCTACACATTCTCGTCCTTCGTCGAGTCCCTGCAGCGGGAGTTCGGCGCCTCGCGTGGCTCGGTGTCGCTGGTGTTCTCCTTCGCGGGCTTCCTGTATTTCGGCCTGGGAGTGATCTCCGGTCCGCTAGCCGATCGCTGGGGCGCACGCAGGCTCGCCGGCCTCGGAATGGCGCTGGTCGGTCTCGGCATGGTGCTGGCGGGACAGGCGCAGACCATCCTCCAGGTCTATGCCGCCTACAGCATCGGGATCGGCGCCGGCGTCGGCTGCGCCTACGTGCCGACCTTGGGCGCCGTGCAGCGCTGGTTCGTCAGGCGACGCGGCTTTGCGTCGGGCCTCGCCGTCAGCGGGATCGGGGTCGGCACACTGGTGATGCCGCCGCTCGCGACCTGGCTGATCACGAGCTTCGGCTGGCGCGATGCCTATGTCGTGCTGGGCGTTGTCGCCGCCGTCGCCGGGATCGGTGCATCGCTGCTGATTGCGGACGATCCGCGCCGCCACGGCACCGGACCGGACGGCGATCCGCTCGATACGGTTTCGGGTGCGCCGCTCCGTCAGGGTGTTGCGATCCGCGCTGCGGTACGGAGCGCGCGCTTCACCGGGCTCTATGCCGCCTGCCTGATCAGCGCATTCGGCGTGTTCGTGCCCTTCGTGCACCTCGTGCCGTTTGCGGTCGATCATCAGGTGGCGCCGACGCTGGCCGTGCTGCTGCTCGGAATGATCGGGGTCGGCAGCACGGCCGGCCGGTTCTTCCTCGGCGGCATCGCCGACCGCGTCGGCCGCGATGCATTCCTGGTCGCGATGTATCTCGGCATGGCCGTCTCGCTCGCGATCTGGGCGATCGCCGGCACCTTCTGGTCGCTCACGGCCTTCGCGCTGCTGTTCGGCCTGTTCTATGGCGGCTGGGTCGCGATCCTGCCCGCTGTCGTCACCGACCATTTCGGCGGCCGCAATGTCGGCGGCATCATCGGCATCCTCTACACCAGCGTCGCGGTTGGCACGTTGCTGGGCCCCAGCGCCGCCGGTTTCGCCTACGACGTCAGCCACAGCTACTTCATTCCGGTGGCGATCAGTGCAGCCGCCAACCTCGTCGCCGCCCTCATCGCAATGGCGACCATGCGCACGGCCTCGCCGATCGCCTCGGTTGCGCAGCGGTGACGTCCCATGACGGTGGTGATCCCCGTGCTACCCTTGGGGATCACCACCCCATCGGTTCGAGACCTCCGTGATCACTCGCCTCGCCATGACCAATGCCTGGACTTATCGGCGAACCGACAGTGACGGCATCGTCGAACTGGCATCGTGGCGCGGCGCCGGCTCGCTTGGCCTCAAGCCGCACTTTCATGACGAGAGCCAGATCGTGCTGGTGCTGTCGGGGTCGCGCGCCTTTCGCATCGGCGGCGCGACCGTCACCGTGCCTGCCGGCCATGCCGCGCTCATTCCGGCGGGGATGCTGCATGCGCCGATGACGATGTCGGACGAGGAAACGGTCTGCCTGAACGCCTATGTCCCTGCCGGCCGCGTCTGCTCATCGGTGCGGATCAACCGTTTCGGGCAGCATTGGCGGAACGTCGACGAGATCTCGCCTGAGCATGTCAGCGAAATCGCCGACGACATGCTGTCGTGCGCGCCGCCCCACGCCGCCGGGTACACCGACAGGACGAAGCTCGGCATCGCGCTGACCGAAAGCGTCGCGCCGATCGGCGCGATTGCCGCCGGCTTCGGGCGAAGCCGCGAAGGGTTCAGCCGCATGGTCAGCCGCGAGCTCGGCATCCCGCCACATACCTTCCGCCTGCTGGCCCGCCTCAATCTTGCCCGGCAATTGCTGCGCGCCGGCGCGCCGATCGCAGCAGTCGCGGCCGATGCGGGCTTTTCCGACCAGAGCCACCTCACCCGACTGTTCCGCCGCACCTTTGGCACGACGCCTGGCGTCTATTGGCGCGGCTGAAGTGACGTCACAGATGTTCCAGACCGATCGGAGCGCCGCCCGCTAGCCTGCTCACCCTCACGAGGGTGAAGAATGGATATCCAGACAAGTCTTCTGCTGCTGGCGGCCGGGGTCGCGGGAGGGATCATCAATGCGCTGGCGGGCGGCGCGACGCTCATTACCTTTCCGGCGATGCTCGCGGCGGATCTGCCGGCCGTCATCGCCAACGCGTCGAATGCGGTGGCGATCTCGCCGGGCCATTTGATCGCCGCGCTCGCCGATCGCGGCAAGCTGCCGCCGCCGACGTGGCGCACGATCAGCTACGTCGCGGTCGCCACGGTGGGCGGCGCGGTCGGCGCCGGCGTGCTGTTGCTGCTTCCCGAGCGGCTGTTCCTGCTGCCGGTACCGGCCTTGATTGCATTCGCGACGTTGCTGTTCGGCTTCGCGCCGCAGATCCAGGGATGGACCGTCGGGCGCGAGAAGGCCGCAGCGCTGCCCTCGACCGGCGCGAGCGGTGCTATCCTGGGATTGTCGTGCGTCTATGGAGGCTTCTTCGGCGCCGGTCTCGGCGTCATCCTGACCGCGGTGCTGTCGATCACCGAGCCCAACAACATCCGGGCGATCAAGGCGTTGAAGAACCTGCTCGCGACCTGCGTGTCGCTCGCTGCCACATTGATCTTTATCTTGCAGGGGGCGGTGCGGTGGCCGGAGACCTTGGCGATGCTGCTCGGCGCCATGGTCGGCGGCTTTGCCGGAGGCTTCCTGATCAGGATCCTTCCCGCCCACATCGTCCGGCAGTTCGTCATCGTGGCCGGAGCGCTGATGACGGTGGTCTACGCGGCGCGATACTGGTTCTAGGTGGAGCGAGGGAGCCGAGGCTCCCATCGATATCGGTTGGCTTAGTGCGTCGTCATCCAGGCGCGGGCTTCACGCTGGGCGGCCGCGATCTCGACATCGGACATCTGCTCGGCGACTTCGCGGCGGTGCGCGATCGCGTCAGTACGTCCCTTCAACGCCGCGAGGTTGAACCATTTGTGCGCGGCGACGAGATCGACGATCCCGGAGCGACCGCTCGCCCAATAGATCCCGCGCTCGAACAGCACGTCCTGGATCGCCGTTGCGGCAACCGGGACAGCGCTTTCCTGATCGATGACCCCCTGAAACATTCTCAATCCCCTTTTTGTTGTTGGCCGCCCTCCCCCGAGCGCGGCCCCCGTCCACTGTTAAAACTACCCTGTCATTCCCTGGCTGATCTTTGATCATGCCCGGGCTGATCTTTGATCATGCCCCGCGCCGATCTTTGGGATCACCGCGTGCCGTTTGCCGGCTTGTTGGGATGATCATGGCCCATCAAATTTGAAGAGCGGTTTAAGTATCGCGATGAACGGGATGTAAATCGGCGTCGCCAAGGGCGCCTCCAGGAATCGCAGAAGTACCTGTGCCGCAGGCACTTCCTTGCATTCGTGAACGCCGGTTTACCCTGGTGTTTGGGACAACGATAACCATGGCGGACATTGGCCCCGCGCGACGGCAGGCCCCACCGGCCGATCAGTTTCGAAATTGACGGAGGGTGGCGCGACCAATCGACGAGCCGCGGAGCGGCGTGCGGTCGGGTGCACAGACAAAGCAACGCGAGGCCGTCAGGCCCAACGTCGATCCGCAATGGGGATGGGGAAAGTGGCTGCCGGGCGCGGACTGCGCGGGCCGCCGGAACGAGGGCGTCGGCGAACACGTCAGGACCAGATTCCAGCTCGGCATTCTCGCCGGTGAAATTGCGGAACCAAGCGGGCTCCGCACCGAACGAAGAAATCTCTGTTTCTTCTGCCGGACCGGTTTTGGGAAGGTTGCCCTCTCCGAAATTCGATCCAGCCGTTTGACCTGATGTCTCGCCGACACCCTCTTTCGTCAGCCAGAGCCTTGGGGGTGGGATGTGCCTCTCAGCAGTCCGTCCGCTGGCTCTCGCGACGTGCCGGCGTCAAGCCGCCGGCAATCCTCTCGAGGCGAGAGGCTTTCTTCTTCTTCGCGACCTTGCGGGTCTTCTTCGCAGTCTTCTTCACTGCGCTCTTCGCCTTCTTCGCCTTCGCCTTCTTCGCTTTCTTGGCCATGTTGCCCTCCGATGTGTGAGATGGCTTTAATCGCTGCGTGCACTCGGGGATCGAATGCACTTCATCCCGAATACACCAACACACCGAAAAAAACAGTGTCCCGCTTAAGGAAGTGTTGACGCAGCGGTGGCAACGCGCACCGCGCGCGGCGCCGTTCAAATCGACGATGCATTCACGCGACGATGCAAGAAGTGCAACAGCCGCCGACATCGGCATTTGTCAACGTTGCAGGAAATGCCTTCTGCTGTAGGCTTTTCTTGAATTCGCATTGAAGCGATCGACGCGAGATCGTCGTTGCGCTGAGTCGCGAGCGAAGACGAAAAGGGGCACGTCGCCGACGCCGAGTCGCAATTTTTGGCAACGAAAAAATTTTCGTGGGAAAGACGGCTTTTGCCTCGTTTGAGGTCGGCCGAGGCGGATTCGCGAACGAATCGCAGCTTCGGCGATTCGGCGCCGATGGCGCCGGCGCGCCACGAACGGAGGGTGTGAGGCAGGATCACGCCGCGTTCACGCGCGCGCGACGACACCGAAGTTGACGGCAACGGAGCATGCAAGGGCGCATGATCCGGCTGGATCATGCGCCAAGGACAACATCATTGTCCTGTTGTTCAGATGCCGAGCTTCGACTTCAGGAGGTCGTTGACCGCCTGCGGGTTCGCCTTGCCGCCTGACGACTTCATCACCTGACCGACGAACCAGCCGACCAGTTGCGGCTTCGCCTTCGCTTGCTCGACCTTGTCGGGATTGGCAGCGAGGATGTCGTCGACAACCTTTTCGATCGCCGAAAGATCCGTCACCTGCTTCATGCCGCGGCTTTCCACCAGCGCGCGGGGATCGCCGCCTTCCTGCCAGACGATCTCGAACAGATCCTTGGCGATCTTGCCGGAGATCGTGCCCTCGCCGATCAGGTCGATGATCGCCGCCAGCTGCTCCGCATTGACCGGCGAGGCTGCGATCTCAACGCCTTCCTTGTTGAGACGGCCGAACAGCTCGTTGATCACCCAGTTCGCCGCCAGCTTGCCGTCGCGGGCGCGATTGGCGAGCTTGTCGAGCACCGTCTCGTAGAACACCGCGCTCTCGCGCTCGGCGACCAGCACGCTCGCGTCGTAAGCCGACAGGCCGAAACCCGTAATAAAACGGGTCTTCTTCTGGTCCGGCAGCTCCGGCAGCTTCGCCTTCAACGCGTCGACGAATTCCTGGCTGAACTCCAGCGGCAGCAGGTCGGGATCGGGGAAGTAGCGGTAGTCGTGCGCCTCTTCCTTGGACCGCATCGAGCGCGTCTCGCCCTTGTTGGGGTCGTAGAGCCGCGTCTCCTGCTCGATCTGGCCGCCCTCCTCGAGGATTTCGATCTGGCGCCGCGCCTCGTACTCGATCGCCTGGCCGATGAAGGTGATCGAGTTCATGTTCTTGATCTCGCAGCGGGTGCCGAGTGGCCCGCCCGGCTTGCGCACCGAGACGTTGACGTCGGCCCGCAAGGACCCCTTCTCCATGTCGCCGTCGCAGGTGCCGAGATAGCGCAGGATCGAGCGCAGCTTGGTCACATAGGCCTTGGCCTGCTCGGCGTCGCGGATGTCCGGTTTTGACACGATCTCCATCAGCGCCACGCCGCAGCGGTTGAGATCGACATTGGACATGGTCGGCGACCGGTCGTGCAGCAGCTTGCCGGCGTCCTGCTCCAGATGCAGCCGCTCGATGCCGATGGTGACGCTGCGGCCGCCGTCGAGCTCGACCAGCACCTCGCCCTCGCCCACGACTGGCGACTTGTACTGGCTGATCTGGTAGCCCTGCGGCGAGTCCGGATAGAAATAGTTCTTGCGGTCGAACACCGAACGCAGATTGATCCTGGCGTTGAGACCGAGCCCGGTCCGGACAGCCTGCCTGACGCATTCCTCGTTGATGACGGGCAGCATCCCCGGCATCGCCGCATCGACCAGGGACACGTGCGTGTTCGGCTCGCCGCCGAATTCCGTGGAGGCGCCGGAGAACAGCTTCGCGTTCGAGGTCACCTGGGCGTGGATCTCCATGCCGATGACCATCTCCCAATCGCCGGTGGCGCTCTTGATCAGTTTGTGCGGGGCGGCAGATGCGGTCATGGATCTCGGTTTCCGGATAAAAGGATATCTGGGATGGATTGGGCTTCGCGCAACCAATCGCGCCAGTCAAGCCGCCTTGCGGTCCCCTTGCAGCCCGCAGCCGTCGCCCGAGGTGGGATCAGAGACCGCGCCGGAACTGCTGGTAGGCCTTGCTCGAGCGCAGCGCGTCGGCGCCGCCCGCGATCAGCTGGTCGACCTGCTCCGGCGGCAGCGACAGCCGCGTCGGGATGGCGTTCAGGATGCCGGCGCGATCCGGTCCGAGCCGGTCGAAGCCGAGCCGCTCGACATAGATCGCGACGTCACCGCATTTCCAACCAGCGCCGATGCCGAGCCGGCTGCGCTCCGCCGCCGACAGCCCGCAGCGCCAGCGCTTCAGCTTGCCGGACCAGTCCTCGGCGAGCGCCGTGAAGGCGGCGTAGCTGGAGCGCACGCTGGCATCGATCGCGGTGTCGGCGGCCGCGGACACCAGTTCGACGCCGCTCGGCCCTTCGAGCGTCTGCACGAAGTCGCCGGAGATGCCGCGGCCGGCGTCGACCACCAGGAACAGAATGCGTTTCAGCTTGGCCGCCTGCCGCTCGTTCAGCGGCTCGTAGGGACGCTGCGCGGCGAGCAAGCCGATGCTCAGCCCCGACAGGCCGTAATTGTCGACGAGGCCGCCATCGAGCAGCTTGACGTAGCGCATCGAGCCGTCGCGGTAATGTGCCTGGGCCTCGGCGTAGGCGCGCAGCAACGGCTGTGCGTTCGGATCGTTGCGCACCCGCTCGAGCCAGGCCGGCAGCGGCGCGGCGCAGCCGCCGGGATAGGTTTGCAGCACGATCGGGGCGAATGCCAGCGGCACCGCGGCGGATGCCGCCACCGCTTCGGCGACACGATACGATCTGATGTCGCTGCACAAGGCATCGAACGACGTCTTGCCGAACACGAACGGCGTGCGGTTGTAGATATCAGACGCGTTGATCCAGACCCGCGGCCGGCGATCGTCGGCCAATGCGTCGAACCGCGCGCCGTCGAACACATTCTGATCGAGCCAGTCGGTGAACTGGCTGTCGTTGACGCCGCCGCCGAGTGCGCGCCCGATATTGCCGAGCGAGATCCGGGTCTTCAGTCCCTCCTCGGCGTTACGCAGCAGGAAGCGCTGGCGGAAATCGTCGAGCGCCGCTCGGCGCTTCAATCCGAAATAGGCGGCGGTGACCGATCCGCCGGAGACGCCGGAGACGAAGTCGACGCGGTCGAGCAGCGTCTTGGTGCCCGCCGCACTCGAACGCGTGTGGTCAAGCTCCTCCAGCACGCCGAACGAAAACGCCGCCGCGCGGGTGCCGCCGCCGGAGAACGACAGTGCGAGCAGCAGATCATCTTCGTAGGCCGGAATGTCGCGGGCGCTGCTGTTGTCGGCGAGCGCGGCGCCGAGCGGGACGTTGCCGGGCAGATTGTAGACGGAGGCGCAGCCGGCAAGGCCCGCCGCCACCACGGCCACCAGCATTGCTGACAGCCATCCCCCTATGCCCGACCCACGCACGAATACTCTCTTTTGCCGCTGGCCCCCGCCCGGTTCCATTAGCCTATCACGGCCAATCTGGGCAGCGGCATGGCGGCCGAAACAGGGTTAATGCTCGCGGTGCCTCCGCACCGGCGTCCTTTAACCGCGCTGCGCAAGCAGCGTGGCAACGATCCGCTCCCACTCGGCCTCGAGCGTGTCCTTTGCGACCGGCCGGCCGGCCTGGCGATACCAGTAGCCGGCATTGCCAAGATCGCCCTCGACGCGATGCAGATGGGCATGCACCCAGGCCGAATTGGCGTCGCTCTCGTCCTGCACGATGCGGTGCGCCTGGTCCCAATCGCCCTTCTTCGCCCACCACAACGCGGCGAGCGGCGGCGACAGCGCCGCATCGGGCGCGGTGTCGGCGAGACTGGCGCGGAAATCCGCCATCGCTCACCACCATCTGGGCGCCGTGAAGCGGCCGGCGGCCTGCTCGATCACCTCGCCGAGCGAGAACAGCGTCTCCTCGTCGAACGGACGGCCGATCAATTGCAGGCCGAGCGGCAGGCCCTGCGCGTCCCTGCCGGCGGGCACGGCGATGCCCGGCAGGCCTGCCATGTTCACCGTCACGGTGAAGATGTCGTTGAGGTACATCTCGACCGGATCGGCGCCGCCCTTCTCGCCGATGCCGAAGGCGGCCGACGGCGTCGCGGGGGTGAGGATCGCGTCGACGCCCCTCGCGAAGCAGTCCTCGAAGTCCTTCTTGATCAGCGTCCGCACTTTTTGCGCGCGCAGATAATAGGCGTCGTAATAGCCGGCCGAGAGCACATAGGTGCCGATCATGACGCGGCGCTTCACCTCGGCGCCAAAGCCCGACGCGCGGGTATTCTCGTAGAGCTCGATGATGTTCTTTGCGGGCTCGCGCAGGCCATAGCGGACGCCGTCATAGCGCGCGAGGTTGGAGGAGGCCTCCGCCGGCGCCACGATGTAATAGGCCGGCAGCGCATATTTGGTGTGCGGCAGCGAGACTTCGACCAGCTCGGCGCCGGCCGCCTTCAGCCAGGCCGCGCCCTCGCTCCAGAGTTTCTCGATCTCGGCCGGCATGCCGTCGAGACGATACTCCCTAGGGATCCCGATCTTCATGCCCTTCACCGACTTGCCGATCGCGGTCTCGTAGTCCGGCACCGGAATGTCGACCGAGGTCGTGTCCTTGGGGTCATGGCCGGCCATCGAGCGCAGCAGCATCGCGGCATCGCGCAGCGCGCGATCGGACCGGCCTGGTCGAGCGACGACGCAAAGGCGACGATGCCCCAGCGCGAGCAGCGGCCATAGGTCGGCTTGATGCCGACGGTCGCGGTGAACGCCGCCGGCTGGCGGATCGAGCCGCCGGTGTCGGTCGCGGTCGCGCCCATGCAGAGCAGCGCGGCGACGGCCGAGGCCGAACCGCCGGACGAGCCGCCCGGCACCAGCGTGGTGTTGCTGCCGTCGCGCCGCCAGGGATTGCCGACGGGGCCGAAGCAGGAGGTCTCGTTCGACGAGCCCATGGCGAACTCGTCATTGTTGAGCTTGCCGAGCATCACCGCGCCGTCCCGCCAGAGCTGCGAGGTGACGGTGGACTCATAGGTCGGCACGAAATTGCCGAGGATCTTCGAGCACGCCGTGGTGCGCACGCCCTTGGTCGCGAACAGGTCCTTGATGCCGAGCGGGATGCCGGCGAGCGGTCCGCCCTCGCCTTTTGCAATTTTCGCGTCGGCGGCCTTGGCCATCTCGCGGGCGCGGTCGGGCGTTTCGAGCACATAGGCATTGAGCACGCGCGCGGCCTCGATCGCGGAAAGATGCGCGTCGGTCAGCTCGAGCGACGTGAAAGTCTTGTCGGCGAGACCCTTGCGGGCCTCGGCGAGCGTCAGCGATGTCAAATCGGTCATTTATTGATCGGGCTGCAGAAGAACGGGGACAGGGTCTTGTCGTTGGCCGGGTCGTCTTTGCGCGCCAGGTTATTTGCCTTGGCATTTTCCTTGGCGCGGGCGGCGTCAAGCGCCTCAAGATGGTCGAGCACGGCGTCCATCGCCGCGTTGGGATCGGCGACCTTCCCCTTGCGCTCCATGGCATCGAGGAAGTCCATATAGGCCTGATAGGCCTTCTCATCGTCGCAAAGCAGACACATCGGACTACGTCCTAAGACTCTTTGTTTGACGCGCTTTCTTCACGCGAACCGGCTTCCACTTCGCTCGAAAACGCCATGCTACTCGACGACCTTCGGCACCAGGAAGAAGTGGCCTTCGGTCGCGGGCGCGTTGGCAACGATATCGTCGGCGATCTCGCCGTCATTGACCACGTCCTGCCGCTTCTTCATCTGCATCGGGGTGACCGAGGTCATCGGCTCCACGCCCTCGACATTGACCTCCGAGAGCTGCTCGACGAAAGCGAGCATGGCGTTGAGCTCGCCCTGCAGATGCGGAACCTCGTCCTCGGAAACCGCAATGCGCGCCAGATGCGCGATGCGGCGGACGGTAGCGGCGTCGACGGACATTATATAAGGCCTCGGGGCTGAAAGGTCAGCCTGCCGTATAGCAGAGGCCGGTTTTGCGCCGCAACCGCGCGGATTTGCCCGCCCAACAGGGCTTTGCGCCCCTCTGGCGACCAGGCAAGACACCCTGCCACGCATTCCGGCTGCGAAACACGGCGACGAAACCACTTCGCGGCCGCCGCGAAGTCGTCTCGAAACATTCACGGCGCCTACTCCACCCAAACAAAAAGTTCGGAGCGCGTCATGTCAATGCTCAACGGCAGCCCCCGCCCGGAGGGCTGGGACCCCGCCCTCTGGTCGATCGGCACGGCGCTGGGGGTCGCGATCCTCTACGTGGCATGCCTGGTCTGAACGAGACCGCGCGTCAGGCCTGAGACAGAGCCGCCATCCGCGCCAGCGCGGCGCCGGCCAGCGCGCGGGTCAACTCGGCCGCCGGCATCTCCTTGCCCATCCGCACCGCCTGTCCGGCCCACAGATTGGTGAAATCGACCTTCCCCTGCTTTTCGGCCGCGGCCTTCAGCGGCCCCAGCGCGGTCGCGGCATGGGGAAACGGCGGCGCATCCGGCGAGACCGGGCCGGCCTCGCGCATCAGGCGGTTCTGGACGCCGCGCGCCGGACGGCCCGTCATGACATTGGTGATGACGGTGGAATCGTCGCTCGCCTGCGCCAGCGCGATGCGGGCCTGCGCCGTCACCTTGGACTCCGGGCAGCGCAGATAGGCCGAGCCGACCTGAACGCCGGAGGCGCCGAGGGCGAATGCCGCGGCGATCCCGCGCCCGTCGGCGATGCCGCCTGCCGCGACGACCGGCACCTTCACCGCATCCACCACCTGCGGCAGCAGCGAGAACGTCCCGGGCTGCTCGGCGATGTTGTCGGTCAAGAACATGGCGCGATGGCCGCCGGCGTCGGCGCCTTGCGCAATGATGACGTCAGCGCCGTTCTCCTCGAGCCAGATCGCTTCCTTCACCGTCGTCGCCGACGACATCACGGTGGCGCCGGTGGCTTTCACCCGCTGCAACAGATTTGGCTCCGGCAGGCCGAAATGGAAGCTGACGACCTCCGGCTTGAGCTCTTCGACGACTTCACAGAAGGCCGCATCGAACGGTGCGCGGTTGGCTGCATTGATCGGCGCATTCGGATCGAGACCATGCTCGCGATAGTAAGGCGCCAGCCGCCGCCGCCAGTTCGCCTCGCGCGCCGGATCGGCGTCGACCGCCTTGTGGCAGAAGAAGTTGAGGTTGACCGGCGCAGAGACGCGTTGACGGATGATGTTGACCTGCTCGCGCGCCTTCTCGGCCGACAGCATCGCGCAAGGCAGCGAGCCCAGCGCTCCGCCTTGCGCGGCCGCAATCACCAGCTCCGCATCCATCACGCCGGCCATCGGCGCCAGCACGATCGGAAATTCGGTCTTGAACAGATCGATCAGTCGACGGTCAGGCCACATGGTGTGTCTCACGCTTGTTCAGGTCAAAGAGGAAAGAGAGTTGCGCCGGCCCTGCAGCGACTGCTCGGCCTCGGCGACGATGCGGCCGACGATCTCGGCCGCCGGAACGATATCATGGATCAGGCCGACGGACTCGCCGGCAAACACCGCGGCGACATCGAAATTGGCCGCGGCCTTCGCGGCGGCATACTCCACCGCGACCTCGTCGGCGCGCTGCATCAGCTCGATCTCGCGCCCGCTCCAGCGCCGCAGATGATCGTTGGCAAGCGAACGCGCGGTGAACGGCGCCGGCCACATCAGCTTGCGCGACCAGTCGAACACCACGCCGCGCACCGTCTCGCCGCTCTTTGCCGCACAGATCAGCTGCTTCGCCTGCTCGGCCGCGTCGGCCTCGACGCTGGCGTAGAAGCGCGTGCCGAGCAGCACGCCGCTTGCGCCCAGCATCATCATGGCGGCGAGCCCGCGCCCGTCCGCGATGCCGCCGGCCGCGACCACCGGCACGCGGCCGGCGGCGAGATCGACGATCGCCGGCACGAGATCGATGGTGGTGCGTGAGGCACCGTGACCTCCCGCCTCCGCTCCCTGCGCGATCAGGACATCGGCGCCGGCATCGAGCGCCTGCTGTGCCATCTCCTCGCTCTGCACCTGGCAGATCAGGAGCGCGCCCGCCGCCTTGATCTTCGGCGCGAACGGCAGGGGATCGCCGAATGACAGCATCACCGCGCGCGGCCGCGCATCCAGTGCGATGTCGATCAGGTCGGGCTGCCTGGCCAGGCTCCAGGTGATGAAGCCGATGCCGAACGGCTTAGCAAAACCCTTCAGCCTCGCGGTCTCGGTCTGCAGCCGCGTCTTGTCGCCGTAGCCGCCGCCCAGAATGCCGAAGCCGCCGGCGGCGCTGACCGCCTTGACCAGCCCGCTGCCGGCGATCGTGTCCATCGGCGCCAGCAGAATCGGATGCTCGATGCCCAGACGTGCCGTCAATTCGGTGCTGATCGGCATGCGCTTGCTCCCTGTTCTGGACGTGCTGTTCTGGACTCGCAGCCTAAGCGGGCCTAACATTCTCGGATAATGAATACTAGAGATCGCTACCATCTCTAAATCAGAACGGTGATCCCAGATGGAATTGACCGACCTGCTCACCTTTTCCACGGTCGCCCGGCTCGGCGGCATCACCCGCGCCGCCGAAGAGCTCAACACGGTGCAGTCGAACGTCACCCAGCGCGTGAAGGCGCTGGAGGCGGAGATCGGCACGGCACTGTTCGAGCGCCACAGCCGCGGCATGACGCTGACGGGTGCCGGCAAGCGCCTTCTCCCCTACGCACAAAGGATGGCGGCGCTGTCGCGCGAAGCCTTGCTCGCCGCACGCGACGATGGCGCGCCGAAAGGACCGCTCGCGATCGGATCGATGGAGACGACGGCGGCCGTGCGTCTGCCGCCGCTGCTCGCCGACTTCCACCGCCGCTTCCCCGCCGTGCGCCTTTCCTTGCGTACCGCGCCGACGGCCGACCTCGTCACCGGCGTGCTTGAAGGCTCGCTCGACGGCGCCTTCGTCGCGGGTCCCATCACGCATGCCGATCTGTCAGCGACATCAGCCTTCACCGAGGAACTGGTCCTGGTCACCGCGCAGCGCTGGAAATCGCTGGCCGAGCTGCGCGCGGGAACGCCGCAGTCCGGGCCGACCGCGCTGGTTTTCCGCACCGGCTGCACCTACCGCCAGCGGCTCGAACAAGTGTTCGTCGAGTTCGGCTGGCCGTCGGCCGCGCGCTTCGAGCTCGGCACGCTCGACGGCATGATCGGCTGCGTCGCCGCCGACATGGGCGTAACGTTGCTGCCGCGCGCGGTCGTCGAGCGCGATCACGTCCAGCGCGACATCAACATCCACAAGCTCAATCCGCAGCATGCGCATGTCGAGACGCTGTTCATCCAGCGCCGCACCGCGCATCAGTACAGCGCGTTGCGGGGGCTGGCCGCGTGCCTCGGTGGCGACGAGCGGGTGATCGCCGCCTGACCGGCGTTTTCGCATGGACACCACGGCAGCGCCGGGCTTTGCCTCGGCGCGCGGGTGCGTGCTAAGCGCTAGTGTGCTGAATGCGAAGTTCGTGCGATTTCGCGGCAGCCACTTTCACGAACTTCGCATTCATAAAGCACACTAGAATCATAAGTTTGCTAGTGTCCTTATCGAATCCGAAGTTCGCTCCGAAGGTGCGGCAAATGATGCGAACTTCGGATTCGGGACACTAGCGCCATGCCCGCCCCCATCCTTCCCCTGATCGAAGCTGCGCCGCACTGGCCCGCGCGCGGCGCGCTGGTCGGGCTCGATCTCGGCACCAAGACCATCGGCGTTGCCGTGTCCGACCCCGATCGTCGGCTCGCGACCGGCGTCGAGACCATCGCCCGCAAGGCGTTCAAGCAGGACGCCGCCCGGCTGCTCGCGATCGCGGCCGAGCGCAAGGTGGTCGGCTTCGTGCTCGGCCTGCCCATCAACATGGACGGCAGCGAGGGCCCGCGCGCGCAATCCACCCGCGCCTTCGCCCGCAATCTCGCCGGACTGACCCAGCTGCCCATCGGCCTCTGGGACGAGCGCCTCTCGACCGCTGCGGTCGAGCGCGAGCTGATCGGCATGGACGTCAGCCGCGCCAAGCGCGCCGAGGTGATCGACGAGCATGCCGCGATCTTCATCCTGCAGGGCGCGCTCGACCGGCTCGCGAAGCTGCGCGGGGAGCGCTGACCATGGCCGTGGTGATCGCGGCGCTGCTGCCGGTCTTCATCCTCATCGTGCTCGGTGTCGTGCTGAAGCACAGCCTGATGCGCCTCGACACGCAATGGCACGGGCTGGAGCAACTGACCTATTTCGTGCTGTTTCCGATGCTGCTGATCCAGACCCTGGTCAAGGCCGACCTCTCCAGGGTGCCGGTCGCCGGCGTCGGCGGCGCGCTGCTGCTGTCGGCGCTCGCGATGTCGCTGCTCTGTCTCGCGCTGCGGCCGGCGCTGTCGCGGCTGGGCATCGATGGTCCCGCCTTCACCTCGATCTTCCAGGGCGCAACGCGCTGGCAGACCTTTGTCGCGCTGTCGGTATCGCGCAATCTGTATGGCAGTACAGGCCTCGCGCTGGCTTCGGTCGCGATGGTCGCAATCATCCCGCTGGTCAATGTGTTCAGCGTCGCCGTGCTGGCGAATTATGCCTCGTCCGCAAAGCGTTCGACCGGCGCCATCGTGATGACTGTCGTGAAGAACCCGCTGATCTGGGCCTGCGTCATCGGGCTCGTCATCAATGTCGTGCACATCCCGCTGCCACAGATCTGGTATGACGTCGCCGACGCGCTCGGCGGATCGTCGCTGGCGATCGGCCTGCTCGTCACCGGGGCCGGGCTGCATCTGGAAGGCATCTTCCGGCCCAGCCTCGCCGCGAGCATCGCGCTGGTGCTGAAACTCGTGCTGATGCCCGTCCTGACCGTCGCGCTCGCGGTGTGGTTCGGCGTTACCGGGCCCGATCTCGCGATCGTCGCGATCTGCGCGGCCGTGCCGACCTCGCCCAGCGCCTATGTGCTGGCCCGCCAGATGGGCGGCGACGCGCCGTTGCTGGCGCAGATCATCACGCTGCAGACGATCCTGGCGGCAATCACGATGCCGATCGCGATCGCCGCAGTGGGGCTTTAGAGGGCGTACCCAATCGGCCTTGACTGGAGCCGAGGCAGCATGGCGCCGCGCCTATCGGTTGCTACCAGACTTCGCGATAGTTCGCGAACTTGCGCAGGGTCTTGTCATAGCGGGCCGGGACGATCCAGGGCAACAGGAGCCTGAAGATCGCGTTCGGAAGCGGAGAGCGAAGCCGCACATAGAGGTCGAGCGGATCGAGGTCATGCCGCATCCGGAATTTCGGTTCGTAGCTGAGACCCGTGCTTCGAAGCCATCTGTAACCGTTGGCGATCGCCCAATTCATCATGTCGCGAATGGTGTAGTAATAAAGATGAAGGTCGAGTGCGACAGCATAGTCGAGGCCGACATACTCCCAGAACAGACTGTCGCCTTCCACCATGCAAAGGCTGAAGGCGATCACCTTGCCGCCACGGCGCCAGATGAAGAAGCGGACCTTGTCCTTCATGTCGGTGCCGAGCCGGCGGAGATAGTCGGCTGTCAGTTTTTCGAAACGGAATTTCGAGCGGTCGAAGACCTGCAGGTAGAGCGGATAGATCTCGTCGACGGCATTCCTTGCGTCGTCGGTGACGGTAAGAGCTATGGTTTCACCGTCGGTTGCCTTGAATTTCTTGCGGAGCTGCCAGCGCGCCGACCGCGGCAGCGCATTTTGCATGTAGGCATCGAAGTCGTCGTGCTCGATATTGAGCGCCGTCATCGGCATGCTCGGCGCGCGGGCGAAGCCGCGCCGGACGAAGCAATCCAGCACCGGCCGGTAGCGCGCGGGGAATTCCTTCAGGACGATGAGCTGCGCCCGGCACGATCTTGCGAGTGTGACGATTTCCCCGCAAAGAATCTCGGCGATCTTGCCGGACGGCACCGTGCTTGATCCGGCAAGATGCCCTTCCCCGGCGAAACATCCGACCATCAGGGTTCGCATTTTGAGAAACCCGGGAACGACGCCTCGGATGCGCGCCAGCAGCGGCTGCCATTGCGCTCCAAGTCCTTCGAGAACGTCCTGGTCGAGAAGAAAAAACGGCTGGACGGCATGGAGACAGCCTGCCCGGTCGATGATCGCGAAGTACCGGTACTCGACGCGCTCGCGGAGCGTATCCTCCAGGATTTCGTAGTAGCGGTGATCCTTGCGCAAGTCGGCGAAGCTGGCAGCCCAAGCGGGACAACCGGCGATTTCGTCGCGCGTCACGATCTTTACGCGAAAAGGCGCTGTAGCAGCTGCCGCGTCCGCTACGCTTGTTGTATCAGCCAGACTGACTGCGTCTGACGCCAACGCAATGCTCCGGGTGATGAAAAGTCTTTCAATACAGTATCAATGTACCTGATTTGGACGCGGGCTCCTGTGCCATCCGCGCAACAAGTCATTACTTTCGAAATCGCGTCTCTTTCGAAGCCCCGTCGGCGCCGAGCGGCGCGCCCTCCCGCAATAGACCGGCCCGCCGGTCCCAGCGACGTAGCACCACAACTCGCCCTTGCGCTTCAGCAAGAGCGAGGGCCAGCAACGATTGGGCGCGGCTTGTACGGCTTCTCCTGATCGCCGCTATTTCCCGGCCGAACCGGCGAACGCCGTATCGAGCACATCCCCGATCGGCTGCCAGCTACGGCCATCGAACTGAAGCAACCGCAATTGCTCGACCGGTCGGAACTGAGCGGTGTTGATCTTGATGCCGGGGAGCAAGGCGGACGCCTGATAATCCCTGAGCGCCGCGGCCTGCTTCATGACATTCTCGCGCGACAGGTCGTTGCCGCATTGCCTGAGCACCTCGACCATCGTTTCGGCGGCGGCATAGCCGTAGACTGCGGCCGCGTCATCCTTGCCGCCGGCTTTGGTATACTTGTCCAGGAAGCTGTACCAGGCGCCCTGCTCCGCTCTCCAGGCCGGATCGCTCGCATCCTTCAGGAACGCGGCGGTGATGACGCCGGTCGCATTCTCCGTGCCGGCCCGCTTGAGCACCGTCTCGATCGATGACGCCATCTGGTTCACGACGAACACCGGCCGCCAACCGTGGTCGGCCGCCGCGCGGATCACCTTGGCGGCATTTTCCGGTACTCCGGCAAACACAAAGACCTCGGCGCCCGATTGCTTCAGGATCGAGACGTGGCCGTCCAGGTGCTGATCGTCGACATCATAGGCGATGTCGACCCTGATGTTGTGGGCGACGTCGCCCAGCCCCTGCACCAGTCCCTTGAACAATTCGCGCCCGAACTGGTCGTTCTGCCAGAGCACCACGATCTTCTTCCTGGGGTAGTAGGCCTGGATGTAGTTGGCGTAGATGCGCCCTTCCTCGCGATACGAGGGCTGCCAGCCCATGGTCCACGGATAGGCCGCCGGCTCGCTGAGCTCGTGATCGCCGGAAGCAACGAAAAGCTGGGGGATCTTCCGTTCGTTGAGATACTTCCGCACCGCGAGATTCCCCGGCGTGCCGAACGAACCGAACATCAAGAGCACATTGTCGGTTTCGACCAGAATGCGCGTGAGATCCATGGCGTTGGAGGGATCCGACAGATCGTCATAGGACATGAAGCGGATCTTGCGGCCGTTGATCCCGCCACGCGCGTTGATCATGTTGAAATAGGCGGCCTCCGCCTGGCCGATCTGGCCGAAAATCTCCAGCGCGCCGCTATACGGCATGACATTGCCGATCCGGATTTCGGTGTCGGTAACGCCCTGGTCGCGCACCTGCTGCGTGATGGCGCCGAGAGACGCCAGCGCGACGACGCCGGCCAGGATTGCTCGGATCAAGATAGCCATGAGAAGAGCTCGCACGACGGCAGCCGCCGCTGCCTAGTTTCGGACCGGCCCGCGCTCATTCATTGAATCTGGATCATAGCACTCGGACGGGGGCACCGACATCCCCTTGGTCCACACTCCCGCCATTGCGAGCGAAGCGGAGCAATCCATCTTTCCGCGTGCAGAGACGTCGATTGCTTCGTCGCGGAACCTGTCGTCGCGCGCGCGTCCGCGCGACCTGTTGGCTCCTAGCAATTGGACAGGGCGTTACGATCCCGCCAGCCACCAGGTCTGGATCGTCGCCGCGAAATTGTTCAGCCCGTGCAGCAGGATGGTCAGCCAGGTCGAGCCGGTGCGGAAGCGCAAATAGCCGAACAGGAGGCCGATCGTCAGCACCTGGCAGAGGAAGAACCAATCGTATTGCAGGTGCATCACGGTCCAGACGATCGACGACAGCAGGATCGCGCCATAGGGTCCGAGCGCGGATTCCGACCAGCCGCGGTAGAGCCAGCCGCGTGCGAACAGTTCCTCCCAGAGCGGCGCGGCCACGGCGAAGGCGATCACCAGGAGCCACAGTGCGCTGTGCTCCTGCGCCGATTTCAGCACGTCGCCCATGAAGCCCGGCGACACCTCGCGGCCGGCGGCGCGGGACACCATGTCCCAGGCCCCGACCAGTACGACGAGCGCGACGACGCCGATGATCACGTTCTTCCACGACGTCCCGCGCAGCCCGAGATAATCGGCGAACGGGATCCGGGTCCTGCGGATCGCGAACCACAGCACCAGCAACACCATCGGCAGGCCGGCGAGGACCGAGAGCGAGATCGTCAGGCCGTCGGCGACCACGTGGGTGATGCCGGCCGTCGACACCTCCCCGCCCTGCGCGACGATGCGCCAGACGATGACCGTGACCTGGCCGACGAACATCGCGGCGAAAATCAAAAGGCCCCACAGTGCGGTGCCCCAGAATTTCCAGACCCGCGGGGGGAGCGGCGGCGGTTCGACAGCCGACGGCGAAGTATCGGGATTGAGTGCGTCCATCAGCAAACCTTCATGGCAGCGCCCGCGCCAGCAGCGCGCGCTGATCGGTATCGGATAAGTCCACCGCGCCGTACATCCCGGCGTGGCGTTCGGCAAGCCGTGTCGCCGCCAACAGCTCGGCGTTTTTCGGCGAGACCTGGTTGAGCGCCGCAGTTGCCGCCAGGAGCGCCAGCTGCTCGACCGCAAGCCGCGCGACGCGCTCGCTGTCCGGCCGGCGGAACGACTGCCCGATCGAGCCAACGGCCTCGGCGGCGCCCGGCAGGCCCTTGGTCTCCTCGGCGAGCGCGCGCAGCACCGCGAGTGCGGCGTCAGCCTCGCGCGCGAGCGCGCGCAGCACGTCGAGGCACATCACGTTGCCCGAGCCTTCCCAGATCGCGTTGACCGGCGACTCCCGATAGTGGCGGGCCAGGATGCCGTCCTCGACATAACCGTTGCCGCCGAGGCACTCCATCGCCTCGTAGAGGAACGGCGGCGCGCTCTTGCAGGTCCAGTATTTGATCGCGGGCGTCAGCAGCCGCATATAGGCCGCCTCCGCCGCATCCTGCGGCGTGCGGTCGAAGGCGCGGCAGAGCCGCATCACCAGGGCCGTGCTCGCCTCCACATGCAGCGCCATGTCCGACAGCACGGCCTGCATCAGGGGCTGATCGGCAAGATGCTTCTGGAACACGCTGCGGTGCCGCGCGTGATGCAGCGCATGTGCGAGCCCCGAGCGCATCAGGCCGACGGACGCAATCGCGCAATCCTGCCGCGTCAGCTGCACCATCTGGATGATGGTGCGGATGCCCTTGCCCTCCTCGCCGACCGCTTCCGCGTAGGCGCCGGCGAACTCGACCTCGGACGAGGCGTTGGAGCGGTTGCCGAGCTTGTCCTTCAGCCGCTGGAACTGGATGGCGTTGACAGAGCCGTCCGGCGCGAAGCGCGGCATGAAGAAGCAGGTCAGCCCGCCATCTGCCTGCGCCAGCACCAGGAACGCATCGCACATCGGCGCCGACATGAACCATTTGTGACCGGTGATGCGATAGCCGTCCCCGTCACGCACGGCCCGCGTCATGTTGGCGCGCACGTCGGTGCCGCCCTGCTTCTCGGTCATGCCCATGCCGAGCGTCATGCCGCGCTTCTGCCACCACGGCGCAAAGGTGGGATCATAGGCGCGCGTTCCGATCACCGGCATCGTCTTCGCCAGAATATCCGGCTGCGAGGCCAGCGCCGCGACCGAGGCGCGCGTCATCGTGATCGGACAGAGATGGCCGGTCTCGACCTGGGAAGCGATGTAGAACCTTGCCGCGCGCACCACCTCGGCCGCCCCGCCGGCCGGCTTGCCGTCGGCGGTCCAGGTCGAATTGTGCACGCCCGCGTGCGCACTGTGCGCCATCAGCTCGTGATAGGCGGGATGAAACTCGACCTGGTCGCGGCGATTGCCCTTGGCATCGAAGGTGCGCAGCTTCGGCGTGTTCTCGTTCGCGAGGCGGCCGCGATCGGCCATCGCCGCAGAGCCCCATTGCTTGCCGAAATCGGACAGCTCAGCCGTTGCCGCCTCCCCGCCATTGGCAGCGACCGCCGCGGCGAGCGGCGCGTCCACCGCGAACAGGTCGACGTCCTCGAACGGCGGCGACTGGTTGAAGACCTCATGGGTGGCAAACGGAGCCTGCGTCATGGTCTCCTCGGCAACTGGTCTGCACGCATGCGGCCTGGACAACAGGCCTTCCCCGGCCGGGATCACGGGCCAGCCGCGGCGCAATGGAATCGGAGGATCATAAGCCTGCGAGCCGGCGCGGGGCAGCGAAAAGTACACGTCCGCCAGATGCTTCTGTGCTTTAGATGCTTGCGCGCTTGGGCGCATGGCGGCCGAGCCAGCGGTCGACCGAGTCATTGACGCGGGTCCGGTTCGCCTCCTTCCTGGAAGCCTGGACCGGAAAAATGTCGCCGCTGCTCAATTGCCGGTTATCGGGATAGGCCGCCAACTGCAGGTTGGACTCATGCGCGGCGCCATCCACCGGCGAGATGTAGGCAAACCGGATCTCGATCTTGTGCTTGATGTCGGCGCCTTGCCATTTCGGATGATGGCGCGCCAGAAGCTCGGTAAGCTCGCACGGCAACAGATCGGAGGTCGAGCTTCGCGATCCCTCGGTCTTCTCCATGTAGCATTGTTCCTTGACGCTGCTGACGCGCGCGTCGATCGGCCGGAAGTTCAACCGCTTGTCGAGCTCGCTATAGACATAGAAGCTCGCGACGGCGACAGCGATCATAGCGTAGAGGCCAAGGCGCATGGTTGTGCTTCCGTCCTGTCGAACCGCGTCGGTCAGATCGAACGCGCCTTGTCCGCCTTGGTCTTGGAGGCGAGCACAGGAAACACATCCCCGGCGCGCAGCGGCTTGCCATTGGGCAAATAGGACATCTGCAGGCTCGACTGGTGCGTGGCCCCGTCGACCGGCGAGACATAGACGACCTTCACCTCGATCTTGTGCTTCACGTCATAACCCTGCCACTTCGGATGCTCCTTGCGCAGCAGCTCGGCAATCTCGCAACGGGTCAGGTCGGAGGTCGACGTCGTCTTGGTGATGACGCCGCGCTCGACCTTTTCCAGATAGCATTGCTCGCTGACGCCGCTGATGCGGGCATCGACGCGCTGATAGTTCGCGCTCTTGTCGTGTCGATCGTAGATCAAGACGCCGGCGACGCCGACGACAACAATTGCAATGGCTGCGAAACGCATGCTGCATGCTCCCGTGTTGCCCGCACTTCATACGGCCACAATTAAGGAGTGTTGAAAGTGCGCTCGGCTACTTTTGCGATGGCAAGCGTCGCCTTGCGAAAATGCTTCGGATTTGAGGAAAATCCTGCGCTGGAGCTTCGGTTCTGATTGAATCAGAATCGAAGCTCTAGTCTCTTGTTCCGACGCGTTTTCTTCACGCGAACCGGCGTCCCCTTCGCTCGAAAACGCTCTAGCGCGCCCGGACGATCGGGAAGTCGTAGGCCGGCCCGCCTGCCCCCGGCAGCGAAAAGTGCCACCATTCCTTGGCATAGTTCGCGAACCCCTGCCGGGCCATCGCCGCGACCAGCTTGGTGCGCCAGCGTCTCTGCGCCGGCGTGATCGAGGCGGCCGCGGTGTGGGCCTTCACGTCGGAACAATCGTAGCCGGTACCCATGTCGACGCTGCCCTCCGGGGCACGCGCGGCGGCCGGCGCGGTGCAGTCGGCATAGTCCCTGGCCGGATCGAACTTGCGCGAATTGTCGGCGCCAAGATCGACCAGCGTGAGATCGACCGCGGCCCCTGTCGAATGCCCCGAATGGGTGGCGATGTAGCCGAGGCGGAACAGATCGGCTTTCGAGAAGACCGGGTTGTAGCGCCGCTCGGCGACGGTCTCGGTGCCATTTTTCGACCACGCCACCATGTCGGCGACGGCACGGGCCGGCCGGTAGCAATCGAACATCTTCAGCGACAGTCTTTGCCGGGCCAGTTCCTGCTGCACGGCCTTGAGCCTGAGCCCGACCTCCCGCTTCACCACGCATTCCGCCGCGCCATAGCCCGCGAGCGGCCGGCCCATGAAATTGTTCGCGGCGGCGTAGCGGATGTCCTGAATGATGGTCGGATCGATGTTGCGGAGGAACGCGAAGTCGCCGGGCAGGTTCTGAGCGAAGGCAGGCGAGATCGCCCCCGGGATCAACGCGATGGTCATCCATGCGATCACGACAATTTTCACGAGGTCTCGCTCCGGCGTCACGGCCGGGTATAGCCCGTCAGGAGGACGGCGTCGCTGCCGCTCCGCCTATGCCCGGCCATCCACGTCTTGTTCCGGAAAACCCCGCAAAAGCAAGGCGCGGATGTCCCGCGGCGAGCCCCGGCAGGACCGCCGAGAAGGCAACAACATCTTACTCGGGGAAAACTCCCGCGAGCCCTCTTCGCGCTTGCCCCACCGGCCATCCGCGCCTATAGCTCTCGCTTTAATGACCCCATCGTTGAAATCGACCTTCGTCCTCGGCCACCGGCATTTGCTGGGCATCGAGGGCCTTTCTGCCGCCGACATCAGCGGCCTCCTCGACCTGTCCGAAGAATATGTCGAGGTCAACCGCCAGGTTGACAAGAAGCGCACCGTCCTGCGTGGACGGACGCAGGTGAACCTCTTCTTCGAGGCTTCCACCCGGACCCAGTCCTCGTTCGAGCTCGCGGGCAAGCGGCTCGGCGCCGACGTCATGAACATGTCGGTATCCTCGTCCTCGATCCGCAAGGGCGAGACCCTGATCGACACCGCCGTGACGCTGAATGCGATGCACCCGGACATCCTGGTGGTGCGCCATCACGCCTCCGGCGCGGTGGAACTGCTGGCGCGCAAGGTTGACGGTTCCGTGATCAATGCCGGCGACGGCGCGCACGAGCATCCGACGCAGGCGCTGCTCGACGCGCTCACCATCCGCCGCAACAAGGGCCGGCTCGAAGGCCTCGTGGTCGCGATCTGCGGCGACGTGCTGCATTCGCGCGTGGCCCGCTCCAACATCATCCTGCTCAACACCATGGGCGCCCGCGTCCGGGTCGTCGGCCCTTCCACGCTGCTGCCGACCGGCATCGAGCGGATGGGCGTCGAGGTCATGCGCGACATGCGCGAGGGCCTCGAAGGCGCCGACATCGTCATGATGCTGCGGCTGCAACGCGAGCGCATGAATGGCTCCTTCGTGCCCTCGTCGTCGGAATATTTCCATTATTTCGGGCTCGACCAGAAGAAGCTCGCCTACGCCAAGCCGGATGCCCTCGTGATGCATCCGGGTCCGATGAACCGCGGCGTGGAGATCGACTCGATCGTGGCCGACGGCGCCCAGTCCCTGATCCGCGAACAGGTGGAGATGGGCGTCGCCGTGCGCATGGCCGTGCTGGAAGCGCTCGCCCGCAACCTGCCCAACGCGTGATGCTGATGTTGACCGATCGCCGCCCCATCCTGCTCGCCAATGCCCGCGTCGTCGATCCCTCCAGGGATTTCGACGGTCCGGGCGATGTCCTGATCGCCGACGGCGTGATCCGTGACGCCAAGCGCGGCATCGGCGCGGCCGGCGTCCCCGAGGGCACCGACATCGTCAACTGCTCCGGCAAGATCGTGGCGCCGGGCCTGATCGACATGCGCGCCTTCGTCGGCGAGCCCGGCCTCAGCCATCGCGAGACCTTTGCCTCCGCGAGCCAGGCCGCCGCGACGGGCGGCATCACCACCATCATCTGCCAGCCGGCCACCTCTCCCGTCATCGACAATTCGGCAACCGTCGACTTCGTGATGCGCCGCGCCCGCGACACCGCGATCGTCAACATCCAGCCGATGGCGGCGCTGACCAAGGGCATGCACGGCGAGGAGATGACCGAGTTCGGCCTCCTGAAAGCCGCCGGCGCGGTTGCCTTCAGCGACGGCGACAAAAGCGTGACCAACGCCCAGGTCATGCGACGCGCGCTGACCTACGCCCGCGACTTCGACGCGCTGATCGTGCATCACACCGAGGACCCCAACCTCGTCGGCGAAGGCGTGATGAACGAGGGCGAGTTCGCGACCCGGCTCGGCCTTGCCGGCATTCCCACGGCGGCCGAGTCGATCATGCTCGAGCGCGACATGCGGCTCGCAGGCTTGACCGGCGGGCGCTATCACGCAGCCTCGCTGACCTCGATCGAGTCGCTGGAGATCCTCAAGCGCGCCCGCGACGCCGGCCACAATGTCTCGGCCTCGGTCTCGATCAACCATCTGGCGCTGAACGAGAACGACATCGGCCCCTATCGATCCTTCCTGAAGCTGTCACCGCCGCTGCGGACCGAGGACGACCGCCGCGCGCTGGTGGCGGCGATCGCCTCCGGCCTCCTCGACGTCATCATGTCCGACCACAATCCGCAGGACGTCGAGGTCAAGCGCCTGCCGTTCGCGGAAGCCGCGCCCGGTGCCATCGGGCTCGAGACCATGCTGCCGGCCGGCCTGCGGCTGGTGCATAATGGCGAATTGGAGCTGAAGACGCTGATCCGGGCGATGTCGACCCGTCCGGCCGAGCTGCTCGGGCTGCCAGGCGGAACCCTGCGCGCCGGGAGCCCCGCCGACGTCATCGTGATCGATCCCGATACGCCCTGGGTGGTCGACCGCGACGATCTCAAATCACTGTGCAAGAACACGCCGTTTGACGACGCCCGCTTCTCGGGCCGCGTGACGCGGACGATCGTCGGTGGACGGACCGTGTACGAGCACGTCTGAAACTGGGGTGGAACTCAGCGCGACGCGAGTTGCGACATCGCTTCCATCGTTGTGCCAACGACGATGGCCGCGACGTAAACGACAAAGAAAAACTGCTCCAGCCGCCTGCGAACAGAAGCCATGATAAGCTCCCTCATTACCAAGGCCATGGTGCGGATTTATGGTTAATATTTCATTGACGGCACTGCCCCGTTTGGGTGGGACCGCTCCAGGGAACCACCGCGATGTCTGCTGATGGGCTGCTGCCGCTCGCTTTCCTGATCGGCTACCTGCTGGGCTCGATCCCGTTCGGCATGGTGCTGACCAGGATGGCCGGCACGCAGGATCTGCGCACGGTCGGCTCGGGCAATATCGGCGCCACCAATGTGCTGCGCACCGGCCGCAAGGGCCTCGCCGCGGCGACGCTGCTCGGCGACATGCTGAAGGGCACCGTCGCCGTCATCATCGCCGGCACCATCGACGGCCCGAACGCGGCGATGCTGGCGGCGCTGGGGGCTTTCCTCGGCCACCTCTTCCCGGTCTGGCTCAAGTTCAAGGGCGGCAAGGGCGTCGCCGTCTATATCGGCGTCCTGCTTGGCCTGTTCTGGCCCGCGGCGCTGATCTTCGCCGCGATCTGGCTCGGCACCGCCTACACCACCCGCTACTCGTCGCTGTCGGCGCTGATCGCCGCGTTCGTGACGCCGCTGTTCCTGTGGTGGTTCGGCCACAACGCGCTCGCCTCGCTGTTCGCCGTGCTGACGCTGCTGCTGTTCTACATGCACCGCGAGAACATCCAGCGCCTGCAGGCCGGCACCGAGGGCAAGATCGGCGAGCGGAAGTGACGTCAGTCATTCCGGGGCATCGCGTCAGCGATGAGCCCGGAATCTAGAGGTTTTGGCCGAGATTCCGGGTTCGATGCTGCGCATCGCCCCCGGAATGACGAGGCCTATTTCCTCAGCGCGTCCTCGACAAAGCTCGCCGCCGCCAGCGCCTTCGCATCATCGCCAAAACCCGCGATCACGGTCACGCCGACCGGCAATCCGCCCTCGGCGGTCAGCGTCGGCACGTTGACGCAAGGCACGCCCATCAAGGTCCAGAGCCGGTTGTAACGGGGATCGCCGGTCGACGCCAAACCCTCGGGTGCCGCGCCCGGCGCCGACAGCGTCAGCAGCACGTCGACCTCCGAGAGGATCGTGGCCAGCGCCTGCCGCGCGCGCAGCGTGACGGCCATCGCCGCGTCGTATTCCGCCGGCGTGCCGCCCTTGCTCTCGTCGAGCCGGCCGCGCAGGAGCGGCGGCATCGCATCGTAGTTCTGGCCGTATTCCCAGGCGAACGACTGATGCGCCTCGAACTCCTGCACCACCGGATGGATCCGCCACGCCTCCGCGACGACCTCGGGCATCGCGAGCTCGCGCACGGTCGCACCCGCCTGCTCCGCCGCACGCGCGGCCTTCTGCAACGCCTCCGCGCCGGAAGGTTCCGGCGAACCGGCGAAGGCCTGCGTCACCACGCCGATGCGCGGCGCGGAAACTTTCGACGGCCCCACCAGCTCAGGCCGCCTGGTCATCGCAGCGAGCCCCAGCGCGACGTCGCGCACGCCGGCGCCGAACAGCCCGACGGTGTCGAGCGTCCAGGAGAAGCATTTCACGCCGACGGTCGGCAGCAGGCGGTAGCTCGGCTTGATCGCGGCGACGCCACAGAACGACGCCGGCCGGATCACCGAACCGCCGGTCTGCGTGCCGAGCGCCAGCGGGATCATCCCGGCCGCGACCGCGGCGGCCGAACCCGACGACGAGCCGCCCGGCGAATGGCCGGGATTGTGCGGATTGAGTGTCGGGGTCGGATCGCGCGAGGCGAACGCGGTCGTGGTGGTCTTGCCGATGATGGTGGCCCCTGCCCGCTTCAGCATCATCACCACAGGCGCGTCAGCGCGCGGCTGCCAGCCGCGGTAGATCTCCGAACCCATCTCGGTCGGCATGTTGGCGGTGTCGATGATGTCCTTGATGCCGACCGCAATCCCGCGCAGCGGCCCGGCCTGTTGCGCACGCGCCGTCTCGTCGAGGCGAACGAAGGCGCCGATGGTTCTGTCCCGCGCCGCGATGGCGTCCCGCGTCTGCGTGATGGCGGCATCGGTGGACAATTCGCCGGAGGCGATGCGGTGTTGGAGATCGGCAAGCGAAATCATCGGCAGACGTCCTGTTTCTTGATGGTTCTTGACGGTTTTTTGGCAGCTTCTTGCCAAGCGCTTTTAGCGCGTCGCGCGCGGCTGCGCCAATGTCGCAGTTGATCACAATCTCAGGTTGGGCGAAGCTAAGCCCCGCATGCATGACCGCTCGCCCAGCCCTCCAAAACTCACCGACACCGAACGGATCGACCGCCTGCGGCTGATCCGTTCCGACAATGTCGGGCCGCGCACCTTTGCATCGCTGCTCCGCCATTTTGGCGATGCGGCGCACGCGCTGGAGCGCCTGCCTGACCTCGCGCGCCGCGGCGGCGCCTCCGGCCCCGGACGCATCTGCAGCGAGGCCGACGCTGCGGCAGAGCTCGCAGCCTGCCGCAAATTCGGCATCGATCTCGTCGCGCCGGAGGAAGCGCATTATCCGGCGCGGCTTGCCACCATCGACGATGCGCCGCCGCTGCTTGCCGTGCGCGGCGCGCGCGACACCCTGATGCGGCCGATGATCGCCATCGTCGGCTCGCGCAATGCCTCGGGCGCCGGCTTGAAGTTCGCCGGCCAGCTCGCGCGCGAGCTTGGCGAGGCCGGATTCGTCGTCATCTCGGGCCTCGCCCGCGGCGTCGATCAGGCCGCGCATCGCGCCAGCGTCGAGAGCGGCACGATCGCCGTGCTCGCGGGCGGCCACGACAGGATCTACCCGCCGGAGCACGAGGATCTGCTGGCCGCCCTCCTCGAACACGGCGCGGCGATCTCCGAGATGCCGCTCGGCCACGAGCCGCGCGCCCGCGACTTTCCCCGCCGCAACCGGCTGATCTCGGGCGCCTCGCTCGGCGTCGTCGTGGTGGAAGCGGCGCACCGCTCGGGCTCACTGATCACGGCGCGCATGGCGGCCGAACAGGGCCGCGAGGTGTTCGCCGTGCCCGGCTCGCCACTCGATCCGCGCGCAGCCGGCGCCAACGATCTGATCAAGCAGGGCGCGACGCTCGTCACCGAGGCCGCCGACATCATCAACGCGGTTCAGCCGATCATGGAGCGGCCGCTGATGCCTGGCTTGCGCGAGGACGACGAGCCGCTGGACTTTGCCACTGACAGCGGCGATCGCGCCCGCATCATCGATCTGCTCGGGCCGAGCCCGATCAGCATCGACGATCTGATCCGGATGGCCGACGTGTCGCCGGCCGTTGTGCGCGCCGTGCTGCTTGAGCTCGAGCTCGCCGGCGGGCTCGAACGCCACGGCGGTGGGCTGGTGTCGCTGATTTAGTGCTCCGGCTTGACGGCTTACGCCAATCCGTCACCGTGATCCTGAGGAGCCGCGCAGCAGGCGTCTCGAAGGACGCACGGCCCCGCTGGTGGCTGTCGCCCCTTCGAGACGGCCACGTTGCGGCCTCCTCAGGGTAACGGACAACACGTTTCAACCTTCCCCATTCCGCGCATCGAAGTCGTTTCGCGCCCCCTCGATCTCCGGCAGATGCGCGAATGCCCACTGGCCGAGCGCCTTCACGGGCGCCGCCAGACCGCGGCCGAGGTCAGTCAGCTCATAGTCCACCCGCGGCGGAATGGTCGGGAAGATCGTGCGCGTGACGAGGCCGTCGCGCTCGAGGCCGCGCAGCGTCAAGGTCAGCATCCGCTGCGAGATGCCGTTGATCATTCGCTTCAGTTCGTTGAAGCGCTTCGGCCCGTCGCTGAGCATCATGATGACGAACACGCTCCATTTGTCGCCGACGCGCGCCAGCACGGAGGCGACCGCGCGGCAATCGCTGTGGTCGGGGCTGGGCCGCGGCGGCGGAGCGGTCACATCGATGTTCTCGGGTCTCATTTCTGTGCTCTGGTTTCAAAAATGTGCGTTCTTGCGGAGATTTAGGGTGGTCACTCATATAGCGCCAGTTACAAACCTATACCAAAGGTGACCTCTGCCATGAAACTTCTGCACATCAATTCCTCGGTCCTCGGCCCCCACTCCGTCAGCCGGCAGGTCTCCGCCGCCATCGTCGACCGGCTGCGCCAGGCCAATCAGCGCCTCGTCGTCAACTACCGCGACCTCAGCCAGACCCCGCTCGCCCACCTCTCCGGCCTGCACCTCGCCGCCAGCCAGGGCGCGGCGCCGGACCCGTCGGTGCGCGACGACATCGCGACCGGCCAGGCCGTGCTGGAGGAGTTCCTGGGCGCCGACGTCGTGGTCATCGGTGCACCCATGTACAACTTCACCATTCCGAGCCAGCTCAAGGCCTGGATCGACCGCATCATGGTGGTGGGGAAGACTTTTAAGTATGGCGCGGCCGGGCCGGAGGGGCTCGCCGGCGGCAAGCGCGTGATCGTCGCGATCTCGCGCGGCGGCTATTACGGCGCCGACACGCCGATGGCCGCGCTCGAGCACCTCGAGACCTACCTGCGCGGTGTGTTCGGCTTCATCGGCGTCAGGAATGTTGAGTTCATCCCCGCCGACGGCATCCAGGTCGGCCCCGAGCATCGCGAAAAGGCGGTTGCGGGCGCGCTGCAGGCCGCCGGCAATCTGAACGCAGCCTGATGTGATTCAAAGCGCCTGCTGTCGCCTGGCGGCGGCAGGCCGTTCAGGCGGAGGAACTCAGAACCAGACGCCCTGAATGCCGAGGATGACGGCGACCAGCGAAAATCAACAGGCCGATGCCGGAGAACAGCGCGACCGTCACGAATTGCGTCGTATCTGAACTTTCGAATGCGGGCGAAACCGGGATCGACGTCGAAATGCGGGCTGCTTTCGGCATGGCGGCACTCCAAATGATTCCGTGGTGAAAAATCCCCCGCCCATTCAAGAGTCCGGCGAGTACGTCAAAGGTTCAAGCATGATCCGGAAAAGTGCGAAGCGGTTTTCCGGAAAGATCATGCGTAGACAACAAACTATTGCGCGATGATAGTCGCAAACGAAATCGGCCGGTATGAAACGCTTCACACCGGCCGTTCGATACAATGAGAAACAAATTATCCGCGATAGATCGGCGCGCCCGCCGGTGATGCGGTTGCACCGCCGTCGATGAACAGCTCCTGCCCTTGCACATGCGCGGCGTCGTCCGACGCCAGGAATAGCACGGTCTTTGAAATGTGATCGGGCTCGCCGATCCGCCCGAGCGGCGTGGTCTTGCCGATCCGCTGCTCAAATGTCTTCTCGGCCTCGGGCGTTGCGATCGCCGCGCCCCAGATCGGGGTGCGCACGGCACCCGGCGCCACCACGTTGACGCGGATGTTGCGCGGCGAGAATTCTGACGCCATCACCCGCGCCATCGCGCGCACGCCGGCCTTGCTCGCGGCATAGGCCGAGTAGCCGGGATTGCCGAGCACGGAAATCACCGAGCCGTTGAGAATGATCGATGCGCCGTCGTTGAGATACGGCGCGACCGCCTGCACCGTGAAGAACACACCGGTGAGATTGGTCCGGATCACATTCTCGAATGCGGCCAGCGTGGTGCCGCCGACCGGCGTCTGGCCGGGAATGCCGGCATTGGCGAACAGCACGTCATACTTGCCGAACTTCTCGGTGCCCTGCTTCACCGCGGCTTCCAGCGCCGCGATGTCGGTGGCATCGGCGGCCAGTGCGAGCGCGTTCGGCCCGAGTTCCTTCGCGGCAGCCTCCAGCGTCTGCTTGTTGCGCCCGGTGATCACCACCTTGGCGCCCTCGGCCGCGAACAGCTTTGCCGTCGCAAGCCCGATGCCGCTGTTGCCGCCCGTAATCAATGCCGTCTTGTCCGCCAGTCTCATGTCCGCCTCCAATTGGTTGCATTATTAAACTTCATTGCCTAGCTAGGGCATACGGTTTAATATTGCAACCACACAAGGTCGTGATGGCCCGAATTCCTGGAGACGGTCGGTGAAACGAACCAGCCTTGCAGGCGACAGCTGTCCCGTCGCACGCGCGCTCGACGTGTTCGGCGACTGGTGGTCGCTCCTGATCATCCGCGACGCCAGCCTCGGCCGGCGCCGCTTCGGCGAATTCCAGGCAAGCCTCGGGCTTGCCAAGAACATCCTTGCCACACGGCTGCGCACGCTGGTCGAGCGCGGCATCCTGAAGACGGTCCCCGCCTCCGACGGCAGCGCCTATCAGGAATATCTGCTGACGCCGAAGGGCCGCGGCGCCTTCCCGATCCTGGTCGCGCTGCGGCAATGGAGCGAGGCGTTCGACGATCACCCCGAGGAGATCGCGACCATCCTGGTCGATCGCGACAAGGGCAAGCCGGTGAAGAAGCTCGCGCTCTATTCGCAGGATGGACGCGTGCTTGGCGCGGCCGACACTGCGCTGAAGCCGCGGCCTGCAGCGAAGCGCGCGCGGCGTCTCGCGAGTACGTAGGATGGGTGTTGTTGGTACGACACGACGGGCAACTCAGCAAAAACCTGCCAATGCTTCGCCTGCAAAAATATTTCGCTTTATCCGAAGCGCAACTCAGTGTTATGAATTGCCCGTCTCACCCGATCGAGGGGCGCTTCGCGGTCGTCACGAACGTGGTCACAGACGACGCCACACATTCGGTGTCGTCCCTGCGAAAGCAGGGACCCATAACCACCGATGGTCATTGTTGAGCAGTGCTGCAACGACGAATCCCCTCCACAACACCCGCTGCGGCGTGTGGGTCCCTGCTTTCGCAGGGACGACACCGGTCGATGCGGGGCGATCCAGTACGCCGCGCCGCACTAAGGCCAGGACGACGAATGGAGAGAGCCCCGACCCCTGCATCCCGCGACGCCCCTCACGACAACCTCCTCCGGCTGCACGAACGCAGTTGCTCGTCGGCCTCCAGGCGGGCCATCGCGAACAGGCGCTCGAGGACTTCGAATTTGTGGCGCTGGGCGAGTTTGGCGAGTTCGGTCGCGGCGGCTGCGATCAGGACCAGGGCATCGTCCGGGCCGCCCTCCCCAGCCGTCTCGTCGCCCGCCGGTCGCCGCCGGCCCGACGCCTTGCGCTTCCGGCCGCCCCTGTGCTGCTCAAAAGGCCTAATCCGATTTCCACCCTATATATAGAGAGATACGCCCTTTCCGGACGCAACTCTAGGACGTATTTTGCAACCCCTGGGATAGAAACTCCACAGCTTGGCGCCTCCCTTCAATATCTGGCGATTTGACAGGGACCGCCCCAGCACCCATGTTCGCCCCGACACGGCGGGCCGCGAGTCTAGCGGAACCCACCTTCAAGTTTTCCCACAAGCTATTGGAATGACATGAATATCGTCATCGTGGAGTCGCCGGCGAAAGCCAAGACGATCAACAAATATTTGGGCTCGTCCTATGAGGTTCTGGCCTCGTTCGGCCATGTCCGCGACCTGCCCGCGAAGAACGGCTCCGTCGATCCCGATGCCAATTTCAAGATGATCTGGGAGGTCGATCCCAAGGCGGCCGGCCGGCTCAACGAGATCGCCCGGTCCCTGAAGGGCGCCGACCGCCTGATTCTCGCCACCGACCCAGATCGCGAGGGCGAGGCCATCTCCTGGCACGTGCTGGAGGTGCTGAAGGAAAAGCGCGCGCTGAAGGACCAGAAGATCGAGCGGGTGGTGTTCAACGCCATCACCAAGCAGGCGGTCTCCGACGCGATGAAGCATCCGCGCCAGATCGACGGCGCGCTCGTCGATGCCTACATGGCGCGCCGCGCGCTCGACTACCTGGTCGGCTTCACCCTCTCCCCCGTACTGTGGCGCAAGCTGCCGGGCGCGCGCTCGGCCGGCCGCGTGCAGTCGGTGGCGCTGCGCCTCGTCTGCGACCGCGAGCTCGAGATCGAGAAGTTCGTGCCGCGCGAATATTGGTCGCTGATCGCGACCCTGCTCACCCCGCGCGGCGACACCTTCGAGGCCCGCCTCGTCGGCGCCGACGGCAAGAAGATCCAGCGTCTCGACATCGGCACCGGCGCCGAAGCCGAAGACTTCAAGAAGGCGCTGGAGGCCGCCCTGTTCAAGGTCGCGACCGTCGATGCCAAGCCGGCCCGGCGCAATCCGCAGGCGCCCTTCACCACTTCGACGCTGCAGCAGGAAGCCAGCCGCAAATACGGCTTTGCGCCGGCGCACACCATGCGCATCGCCCAGCGCCTTTATGAGGGCATCGACATCGGCGGCGAGACCACCGGACTCATTACTTATATGCGTACCGACGGCGTGCAGATCGATCCGTCCGCGATCACCCAGGCGCGCAAGGTGATCGGCGAGGATTACGGCAACGCCTACGTGCCCGATGCGCCCCGCCAGTACCAGGCGAAGGCCAAGAACGCCCAGGAAGCGCACGAAGCGATCCGCCCGACCGACCTCTCCCGCCGCCCCGACAGCCTGAACCGCAAGCTCGATGCCGATCAGGCGAAGCTCTATGAGCTGATCTGGAAGCGCACGATCGCGAGCCAGATGGAATCCGCCGAGCTCGAGCGCACCACGGTCGACATCGTGGCGAAGGCAGGCTCCCGCACGCTGGAGCTGCGCGCCACCGGCCAGGTCGTCAAGTTCGACGGCTTCCTCGCGCTCTACCAGGAAGGCCGCGACGACGAGGAAGACGAGGATTCCCGCCGCCTGCCCGCGATGAGCCCGAACGATGCCCTGAAGCGGCAGAGTCTGTCCGTCACCCAGCACTTCACCGAGCCGCCGCCGCGCTTCTCGGAAGCATCCCTCGTCAAGCGGATGGAAGAGCTCGGCATCGGCCGGCCCTCGACCTATGCCTCGATCCTCCAGGTGCTGAAGGACCGCGGCTACGTCAAGCTGGAGAAGAAGCGCCTGCATGGCGAGGACAAGGGCCGTGTCGTGATCGCGTTCCTGGAGAGTTTCTTCAGCCGCTATGTCGAATACGATTTCACCGCAGCCCTTGAAGAACAGCTCGACCGCATCTCCAACAACGAGATCTCCTGGCAGCAGGTGCTGAAGGACTTCTGGCGCGACTTCATCGGTGCCGTCGACGACATCAAGGATTTGCGCGTCGCGCAGGTGCTCGACGTGCTCGACGAGATGCTGGGGCCGCACATCTATCCGCCGCGCGCCGATGGCGGCGACGTCCGCCAGTGCCCGAACTGCGGCACCGGCCGGCTGAACCTCAAGGCCGGCAAGTTCGGCGCCTTCGTCGGCTGCTCGAACTATCCGGAATGCCGCTATACAAGGCCGCTTGCGGCCGACAGCGCCGAGAGCGCCGACCGCGTGCTCGGCACCGATCCCGACACCGGCTTCGACGTCTGGGTCAAGGCCGGCCGCTTCGGGCCCTACATCCAGCTCGGCGAGCAGAAGGATTATGCAGAAGGCGAGAAGCCCAAGCGCGCCGGCATCCCGAAGGGCACCTCGCCCGGCGATGTCGATCTCGAGCTCGCGCTGAGACTGCTGTCGCTGCCGCGCGAGATCGGCAAGCACCCGGAAACCGGCCAGCCGATTGTCGCCGGCCTCGGCCGCTTCGGGCCGTTCGTGAAGCACGAGAAGACCTACGCCAGCCTGGAAGCCGGCGACGAAGTGTTCGACATCGGATTGAACCGTGCCGTCACGCTGATCGCGGAGAAGATCGCGAAGGGCCCGAGCGGCCGCCGCTTCGGCGCCGATCCCGGCAAGCCGCTCGGCGATCACCCGACGCTCGGCGCGGTCGCGCTGAAGAACGGCCGCTACGGTGCCTATGTCGCCGCCGGCGGTGTCAACGCGACGATTCCGAGCGACCGCACCCCCGACCAGATCACGCTCGCCGAAGCGATCGCGCTGATCGACGAGCGCGCCGCCAAGGGTGGCGGCAAGAAGGCCAAGAAGGCGAAGGCGGAAAAGCCCGCCAAGGCGAAGAAAGCCAAGTCCGAGGCGACCGAGACTGACGGCGACGCCGACGCCGACGCCAAGCCCACCAAGAAGGCGGCGTCGAAGAAAGCCGCAGCGAAGCCGAAAACGGATGCGACCAGCAAGGCGCGCGCGCCGGTCGCCTCCGGTGCCAAGACGTCGCCTGCAAAATCATCGGCACCAGCGAAAGCACCCGCGAAGAAAAGCGCCGGCAAGGCACGAGGATAAGTGAAACGAAAACCCGACAATGGCTTTCCGGGCCGGGATGCCATCGTCGCTTTCATCCGCGCCAATCCAGGCAAGGTCGGGACCCGCGAAATTGCACGCGAGTTCGGCCTGAAGAACGCCGACCGTGCCGAGCTCAGGCGCATGCTGCGCGAGCTCGCCGACGACGGCACAATTGCCAAGCGCGGCCGCAAGATCCACGAGCCGGCGGCGCTGCCGCCTACCGTGCTGGCCGACATCACCGGCCGCGACAGCGACGGCGAATTGATCGCCTCTCCCGCCGAATGGGACGAGGTCGAGAGCGGCGAGCCGCCGAAGATCCTCATCGAGATGCCGCGCCGGCCGAAACCCGGCACCGCCGCCGGTGTCGGCGACCGCGCGCTGCTGCGCGTCGAAGTCACGGACGAGCAAGGCGGCACGCCCTATCGCGGCCGCGTCATCAAGGTGATCGATCACGGGCGCACGCGGATCCTCGGCATCTTCCGTCGCAATCCCGATGGCGGCGGGCGCCTGATCCCGGTCGACAAGAAGCAGGCCGGCCGCGAGCTCAACATCGCCAAAGCCGACAGCGGCGGCGCCGAAGACGGCGATCTCATCAGCGTCGACCTGATCCGCACCCGCGGCTACGGCCTCGCCTCCGCCCGCGTCAAGGAGCGGCTCGGCTCGATTGCCAGTGAAAAGGCGATCAGTCTGATCGCGATCAACACCCACGATATCCCGCAGGTGTTCTCCACTTCTGCGCTGCGCGAAGCTGAAGACGCCAAGCCCGCGACCTTGCAGGGCCGCGAGGACTGGCGCGACGTCCCGCTGGTCACGATCGATCCGCCGGACGCAAAAGACCACGACGATGCGGTGCAGGCGCGGCCCGACGACGATCCCAACAACAAGGGCGGCTTCATCGTCAACGTCGCCATTGCCGATGTCAGCTTCTACGTCCGGCCGGGCACTGCGCTCGATCGCGACGCGCTCGACCGCGGCAATTCGGTCTACTTCCCCGACCGCGTCGTGCCGATGCTGCCCGAGCGCATCTCCAACAATCTCTGCTCGCTGGTGCCCGGCGAGCCGCGCGGCGCGCTCGCAGTTCGCATGGTGCTCGGCCCCGACGGACGCAAGCGTTCGCACAGCTTCCACCGCATCCTGATGCGCTCGGCCGCGAAGCTGAGCTACGCGCAGGCCCAGGCCGCGATCGACGGCAGGCCGGACGACACGACGGGCCCTATCCTCGATCCGATCCTGAAGCCGCTGTGGTCGGCCTACGAGTTGGTCAAGCTTGCACGCGACGAGCGCGATCCGCTCAATCTCGATCTGCCCGAGCGCAAGATCCTGCTGAGGAGCGACGGCACGGTCGACCGCGTCGTCGTGCCTGAGCGGCTCGATGCGCACAAGCTGATCGAGGAGTTCATGATCCTCGCCAACGTCGCCGCAGCCGAGATGCTGGAGAAGAAATCGCTGCCGCTGATCTACCGCGTGCACGACGAGCCGACGCTGGAGAAGGTGCACAACCTGCAGGAATTCCTCAAGACGCTCGACCTGCCCTTCACCAAGCAGGGCGCGCTGCGTCCCACCCAATTCAACCGCGTGCTGGCGCAGGTTGCCGGCGAGGACTACGAGCCGCTGGTCAACGAGGTGGTGCTGCGTTCGCAGGCGCAGGCCGAATACTCCGCCGAGAACTACGGCCATTTCGGCTTGAACCTGCGCCGCTACGCCCACTTCACCTCGCCGATCCGTCGCTATGCCGATCTGATCGTGCATCGCGCGCTGATCCGCGCGCTCGGGCTTGGCGAAGGCGCCTTGCCGACGGATGAGACCGTGGAGACGCTCGCCGAGATCGCCGCGCAGATTTCCGTCACCGAGCGGCGCGCGATGAAGGCGGAGCGCGAGACCGTCGACCGCCTGATCGCGCATTTCCTTGCCGATAAGGTCGGCGCCTCGTTCCAGGGCCGCATTTCCGGCGTGACGCGATCCGGCCTGTTCGTGAAACTCGACGACACCGGCGCCGACGGCCTGATCCCGATCCGAACCATCGGCAGCGAATATTTCAACTACGACGAAACCCGCCACGCGCTGATCGGCACGCGCAGCGGCACCAAGTATCGGCTCGGCGACGTCGTCGATGTGCGTCTGGTGGAAGCCGCGCCGATAGCCGGCGCGCTGCGATTTGAGTTATTATCCGATGGTCAGGCAATTCCGCGCGGCAGAAAACGCGACAGCGCAAGGGCCGAGCGCCGCGCCGCCGGATTTGGCAAGGGACCAAACGGATCAGGCAAGAAGGCGCACAAGGAGCGGAAATCGCGCAAGAAGGATCGCAAGCCGGCGCAGCAGAAGTCCGGCAAATCGAAGCGAGGCAAGTCATGGAAGTGACACCGCCGACGGTGGTCTGGACTCGTGAGGCGGCCGAGCCCGAGAAGCGCGACGCGTGGAGCGCGATGAAGCGCGGGTTCCGCTGCCGCTGTCCGCGCTGCGGAAAAGGCAGACTGTTCCGCAAGTTTCTCAAATGCGACGGCCATTGCCCGGTCTGCGGCCTCGATTTCACGCCGCATCGCGCCGACGATCTGCCCGCCTATCTCGTCATCGTCATCGTCGGTCACATCGTGGTGCCGATGGCGCTGTGGATCGAGACTAATTATTCGCCGCCGGTGTGGCTGCAGCTTGCGATCTATCTGCCCTTCACGCTGTTAGCATCGCTGGCTTTGTTGCAGCCGGTGAAGGGAGCTGTGGTCGGCTTGCAATGGGCTCTGCGCATGCACGGGTTTGACGAGAACCCCCCTAGCGACATCCCGCCGGTCTAGCTAAACCGGGCCGCAAGAAGAAATGAAAGGGATGAAATGACTGAAGCTGCCGCACCCGCCGCTGTCGTCCACCAGGGCGAAAAAGAAGCCGACCATCATCCCTATTTCCGCCCACGGGATGCGGCGACACTGATCCTGGTCGATCGCAGCGGCGCCGTTCCGAAAGTGCTGGTCGGCAAGCGCCACGACAAGGTGGTGTTCATGCCCGGAAAATTCGTCTTCCCGGGCGGCCGCGTCGACAAGGCCGACTATCGCGTGCCGGTCGCAGCGCCGATCACGCCGGAGCTCGAAGCCAATTTGTTGAAGGGCAGCCCGAAGATCACGCCCGGCCGCGCGCGTGCGCTTGCCAACGCCGCGATCCGCGAGGCCTGCGAGGAGACCGGGCTCTGCCTTGGCCGCAAGGTCGAGAAGCGGCACAAGCTCGACGGGCCCTGGGCGCCGTTCGCCGACGCAGACCTCTTGCCCGATCCCTCCGGCCTGTTCCTGATCGCGCGCGCGATCACCCCGCCCGGCCGCGTCAAGCGGTTCGACACCCGCTTCTTCACCGCCGACGCCTCCGCGATCACCCATCGCGTCGAGGGCGTGATCCATGCCGATGCGGAGCTGGTCGAGCTGGTCTGGGTCGAGCTCGGCTCGAAACCGCTCGCCGATCTGCATCCGATGACACGCAACGTGCTCAACGAGCTCGACGCCCGCCTTGCCACCGGCCCGCTCCACCACGAGGCGCCGGTGCCGTTCTTCCATTTCTACGGCGGCAGGATGCAGAAGGACGTGCTGGGGACGTAGTAGCGCCCCGTCCTTGGGAGAAGCTCGCGACGAAATTGCAAAGCAATTTTGCGCCGAAGCGACGAAGCAATCCACGGTTCAAGAAGCGGTGAGATGGATTGCTTTGCTTCGCTCGCGATGACGACCGTAAGGCGAGCGTGGACTTATCCTCTGACCGGCCCTCAAATTGCAAAAATCTTCTGGCGCCGTCAGGATGGCGCGCCGCGAAACGCCTCCCTATCTGTTCCGCTAACGACATCAAGGACGGAACGGGGCAATGGCGAAGCGTCAACTCAAGCTTGGCGCGTTCATGCGCCCGATCAGCATCCACACCGCCGCATGGCGCTATCCCGGCGCGTGGCCCGACGCCAATTTCAACTTCTCGCACATCAAGACGCTGATCCGGAAGCTCGAGGCCGGCAGGTTCGACGCCTTCTTCATGGCCGATCACCTCGCCGTCCTCAACATGCCGATCAATGCGCTCAAGCGCAGCCACACCGTGACCTCGTTCGAACCGTTCACGCTGCTGTCGGCACTCTCGGCCGTCACCGAGCGCATCGGCCTGATCGCGACAGGCTCGACCACCTTCGACGAGCCCTATCACGTCGCACGCCGCTTCGCCTCGCTCGATCACATCAGCGGCGGCCGCGCCGGCTGGAACATCGTCACCACCTCGAATCCTGACGCCGCACTCAACTTCGGCCTCGACGACCACATGGAGCACGGCGAGCGCTACAAGCGCGCCCGCGAATTCTACGACGTCGTCACCGGCCTCTGGGATTCCTTCGCCGACGACGCCTTCGTGCGCGATGTCGAGAGCGGCCTGTTCTTCGATCCCGCCAAGATGCACACGCTCGACCACCACGGCAAATACCTGAAGGTGCGCGGCCCGCTCAACATCGCCCGGCCCGTGCAGGGCTGGCCGGTGATCGTGCAGGCCGGCGCGTCCGAAGACGGCAGGCAGCTCGCGGCCGAGACGGCGGAAGCCGTGTTCACCGGCGGCGGCAGCCTCGCCGACGGCCAGAAGCTCTACGCCGACATCAAGGGCCGCATGGAGAAGGTCGGCCGCGATCCCGAACATCTGAAGATCCTGCCCGGCGCCTTCGTCGTGGTCGGCGACAGCGTCGATGAGGCCCGGGAGAAGCGCGCCCTGCTCGACAGCCGCGTGCATTACGACAGCGCCATCGCCTCGCTCTCCGTCATCCTCGGCACCGATGCTTCCGGCTTCGATCCCGACGGCCCGCTGCCGGAGATCCCCGAGACCAACGCCAGCAAGAGCGGCCGCCAGCGCATGGTCGATCTCGCCGCGCGCGAAAAGCTCACCGTGCGCCAGCTCGCCCAGCGCGTCGGCGGCTATGGCGGCCTGTCCTTCGTCGGGACCGCAAAGACCATCGCCGACCAGATGGAGGAATGGCTGGTCGGGCGCGGCTCGGACGGCTTCAACATCATGTTCCCGTTCCTGCCCGCCGGCCTCGACGATTTCGTCGACAAGGTCGTCCCGGAGCTCCAGAAGCGCGGGATTTTCCGCAAAGAGTATGAAGGGCCCACTTTGAGGGAGAATCTGGGCCTGCCGCGGCCGAAAAACCGGTTCTTCGAGGGGTAATAGGCCCGGAATCGGGGTGATCTTGGCTCAGAAATCCTTGACTTTGGGCTGTTTCTGGCTAGGTTGCCGGCCAACGCGGGCCGTTTGGCCGGCTCCAGATTCCCCGATATTCTGAGGTTCAGAACATGGCCAAAGCGGTCACCATCAAGGTCAAGCTCGTGTCCTCGGCCGACACCGGCTTCTACTACGTCGCCAAGAAGAACTCGCGCACCATGACCGACAAGCTGGTCAAGAAGAAGTACGATCCGGTCGCGCGCAAGCACGTCGAATTCCGCGAAGCCAAGATCAAGTAAGATCGGCTACTTCCGACGTTCAAACGGGGCCCCTTGGGCCCCGTTTTGCGTTTCTATGCGACTTTGAGCAGTGGCGGTTGCGCCGGCCGGATCAGCGCGAACGCGACCTGCACGATGCCGCCGGCAAGACCCAGCGCCACGCCGATGCGCCAGGCCATGGTGTAGGAGCCGAGCGCGTCATAGAGCACCCCGCCGCCATAGGCGCCGAGGAAGCTGCCGATCTGGTGGCTCATGAAGGCGAGGCCCTGGATCATCGCCTGCCAGCGCAGGCCGAACATCTCGGCGACCGCGCCCGCGACCAGCGGGCCGACGCCCATCCACAAGAAGCCCATGATCGCGCCGAACAGCAGCGTCGAGAACGGCGTCGCCGGCAGCGTGAAATACCAGGCGAGCGCCAGCGAGCGCAGGATGTAGATGCCGCCGAGCAGTGCCAGCTTGTTCCAGCGCTGGCCGGCCCAGCCAAAGAACAGCGAGCCCAGCACGTTGAAGCCGCCGATCATGCCGAGCGTCTGCGCGCTGAGCATGGGATCGAGGCCGCAGATCGCGAGGTACGACGGCAGGTGCGTGGTGAGGAACACGAGCTGCATGCCGCAGACGAGATAGGCGCAGGTCATCACCACGAAGGAGGCATTGCCGAACGCGGTTCTCGCCGCGGCCGCCGCCGTGGCATCGTCGATCTCGTCGGCGGCCGGCTTCGGCAGCGGGATCCTGTCGATACGGCCGGCATACAACGCAGCCGGAATCATGAAGACCGAGAGGATCACGAAGCCGGCAAGGCCGATGCGCCAGCCGAAACCCTCGTTGAGCATCTGCCCGATCGGCGCCGACAACAGCGCGCCGAGCGAGCCCGCGCCGGAGACGATGCCGAGCACGGTGGAGCGCACCGTTTCCGGCACCGCACGCGCCGCCACCGACATCGCAATCGCATTCGCGGTGCAGGCGAGCGAAAGGCCGATCAGGACACCTGCGCCGATCATGATGGCAACGAGCCCATGCGCCGTGGTCATCAGTACGAGGCCCGCGATGTAGGCCAGCGCGCCGACCACCATGATCGGGCGGAAGCCGTAGCGCGCGGTGAGCGCGCCGGCGGGCGGCTGGAGAAAGCCCCAGGCGAGGTTCTGCACGGCCAGCGCCAGCGTGAAATCCGAGATCGAAATGTGGATGTCATGCGTCAGCGGCTGCATGAAGATCCCGAGGCTCTGCCGCAGCCCCATGCTCAGCGTCAGCATGATCGAGGCGCCGATCAGGATCGGCAAGGTCGGACGCAGGACCTGCAGCAGGGGCATTTTCTTGTTCTCCCATAACGGCACGGCACGCGTGCCATGGCCTGCGATTTATGCATGTTTTGGTTACACAGACCTGTGTACTTAGGCTATACAGGGGGCCGACTGTCAAGCGAAGAGGATCACGGCTGGCGCATGGCTTCCCCGCCTCCCAAACAGACGATGAAGGAGCGGATCCTCGAGACCGCCGACAAGCTGTTCTATCTGCAAGGCATTCGCGCCATCGGCGTCGACACCATCGCGGCCGAGATCGGCATCTCCAAGCGCACGCTCTACAACCACTTTCCGTCCAAGGACGCGCTGATCGCGGCCTATCTCGAGCGCCGCTTCGTAGCTCAGCGCCCGTCCGACAAGCCGCCGGCCGAGCAGATTCTCGCGACGTTCGATTCGCTGGAGCGGCGGTTTGCGGCGAAAGATTTTCGCGGCTGCCCGTTCGTCAATGCAGTCGCCGAGCTGGGCCCGGAGGACACGGACCGCGCCGTGAAGAAGATCGCGATCGCCTTCAAGGAAAGCCGCCGCATCTGGTTTCGCGACCTGCTGCGGCAGCTCGGCGTCACGGACGCCGAGGGACTTGCGACCCAGCTCACGTTGCTGGTCGACGGCTCCATTGCCCAGGATTTGGTGCGTGACGATCCGGCGATGGCGCGCGCCGCCAGGGAAGCCGCGCGCGTGTTGCTGGCAAATGCAGGCGTCAAGGTCGGCAGCCCCGCCCCCGCGGGCAAGAAACGCGCCGGATAAATCCGGTTGCGTGCCGAAGTCAGGTTTGGTTGTTAACACCGACCGCAGGCCACGGCATTCCCGATTGGATATTCCGTCCGGCGAGATTGACAGCGACCGCGCAAAGACCTGCTCCACAGAAGATCTGCGGCACAACAGGGAACGACCATGGAAGATCTGAAAGTAACGGCCACCGGGTATGATTTCGCGCCGGCGCGCGCGGCCATGCAGCGCTATATCGACAACGATCTCCTGTCCGGCATCTCCTGGACGGTTCTGGTCGGGCGCGACGTCGCTGACACGGGCTGCGTCGGATGGGCCGACAAGGAAGCGCAGATTCCGCTGCGCACCGATCACATCTTCCGCGTCTTCTCCAACACCAAGCTGATCACCTCCTGCGCAGCGCTGCTGCTGGTCGAGGAGGGCCGCTTCCGGCTCGACGATCCGATCGAGACCTTCATCCCGCAACTCAGAAACCGGAAGGTGCTGCGGCCGGGCGCGACGTCGATCGACGACACCGGGCCGGCACAGCGGTCGATCACCATTCGCCATCTGCTGAGTCACTCGGCCGGCCTCAGCTACGGCCTGTTCGATCCAGGGACACCGATCTTCAAGGCCTACAACGAGCGCAAGATCCTCAATCCGATGACGACGCTCGCCGACATGGTCGACGGTCTGTCCGATCTGCCGCTGGTGTTCCATCCCGGCTCGTCATGGGAATATTCGGTTGCGATCGACGTGGTCGCACGACTGGTCGAGGTGGTGAGCGGCCAGCCGTTCGACAAGTTCATCAAGGCGCGCATCCTCGATCCGCTCGGCATGGTCGACACCGGCTTCCATGTTCCGGAGAAGGACCACAACCGGCTCGTCGCCTATTACGCCGGCGCCGATCTGATGGATCCGATGAAGCCGGGCCTGACACGCACCGACAATGCTCCCTATCCGGGCGCTTATTTGCGGCCGGTGCCGCGCTTCAATGGCGGCGGCGGTCTCGTCTCGACGCTCCATGACATGGTCGCGCTGATCCGCAGCCTGCTGCCCGGCGGACCGACGCTGCTGAAGCCGGAGACGATCGCAGAGGCGATGACCAACCAGCTCACACCGGGCCAATGGATCCGCTTCGCGATGATGGGCGAGCAGCCCGGCAAGACCTACGGTCTCGCCGGCGGGTTGATCCTCAACCCCTCCCCGATCGATCATCCCGACGCCGCCGGCGAACTCTATTGGGGCGGCGTCGCAGGCACGCAGTGGTGGACTTCGCCCAAAACGGGCATCGCCGGCGTCATGATGGCGCAGCGCCAGATGGCGTTCGTCCATCCGTTCTCGTTCGAGTTCAAGCGGATGGCCTATGACGCGGTGAAGCGCGGCAGATAGTGCAACTGGGTAAGCCCGGATGGAACCAACGGGTCGCGCGAATGCGCGCCCGATGACAGGCTCCGCGAAATCCGGGTACCGCGCCACATGCACCGGCGTCCCGGATTACGCTTCGCTCCATCCGGGCTACGAGATGCGGCTAGGCTGCGGCCGACACCACCCGATTGCGGCCGTCGTGCTTGGCGCGATAGAGCGCCGTATCGGCGCGCTTGAGGACGTCGGCAACCGCCTCGCCCTTCCGCTCCAGCGTGGTGAGGCCGATCGAGATCGTGACCTCGATGCGCTTGGTGCCCTTGTGGATCGCGAACGGCTCGCCCGCGATCGAGCGGCGCAGGCGCTCGGCGACCATGCCGGCGACGTGCAGATCGGTCTCCGGCATCACGATGACGAACTCCTCGCCGCCGTAGCGGCAGGCGAGATCGATGCCGCGGATCGACTTGCGCACGCGCACCGCGAACTCGCGCAGCACGTCGTCGCCAGCGTCGTGGCCGTAATTGTCGTTGATCGACTTGAAGTAGTCGATGTCGAGGATCATCAGCGCCAGGGGCTTGCCGCGGATCGAGGCCTGCTCGGCGAGGGTCGCGAGATGGCTCTCCATGTAGCGGCGATTGTGCAGGCCGGTGAGCGCGTCGGTGATCGCCATCTCGATCGAGTTCTGCACATTGTCGCGCAGATGATCGGTGTAGCGGCGGCGGCGGATCTGGGTGCGGGCGCGGGCCAAGAGCTCGGTCTTGTCGATCGGACGCAACAGGTAGTCGTTGACGCCGATCTCGAGGCCGCGGAGCAGCCGCGTCGAGTTCTCGGGGTCGGCGATGGCCAGGATCGGCACATGCCGCGTGCGCTCCAGTGAGCGCGCCTGGCTGCACAGCCTGAGACCGTCGAAATTGTTGAGATCGAGCGAGACGATCAGGAGGTCGTAATTGCCCTCGGCGGCGTGGAACAGCGCTTCCGACGGATTGATCTCGACGTCGACCGTGTGTTCGGCGGAGAGGATCGGCGCCAGCTTCTCGTAGGACGACGGCCGGTCGTCGACGAGGAGAATGCGGCCGCCGGTGCCCTTGTCGGCGATCGCGCTGCGCTCCGGCGTCTGCATGCCGATCTCGAGCGAGGTGATGGCGCGCATGCGCAGCTCGTCGGTCATCATCTTCAGCCGGGTCAGCGAGCGCACGCGCGCGATCAGCACGACGTCGGAGACGGGCTTGGTGAGGAAGTCGTCGGCGCCGGCTTCCAGACCGCGGTTGCGGTCGGCGGGGCTGTCGAGCGCTGTCACCATGACGACGGGAATGAAATGGGTCGCCGGATTCGACTTCAGCCGGCGGCAGACTTCAAAGCCGTCCATGTCGGGCATCATCACGTCGAGCAGGATGATGTCGCATTCGGCGCGTGCGCAAATTTCCAGTGCCTCGGTCCCGTTGGAGGCAGTCAGTACATCGAAATATTCGGCGGACAGGCGGGCTTCGAGGAGTTTGACGTTGGCAGGAACGTCATCGACAACCAGGATACGCGCGGACACTTTGAACTCACTTCCTATCCGATAAAACGCCGGACCGTCTCAATGAATTTGCCGACCGAGATCGGCTTGGACAAATAGGCCTCGCACCCGCCCTCGCGGATGCGCTCTTCGTCGCCCTTCATCGCGAATGCCGTGACCGCGACGATGGGAATGGCGCGCAGCTCCGGATCGTCCTTGATCCAGCGCGTCACCTCGAGGCCGGAGACCTGCGGCAACTGGATATCCATCAGCACGAGGTCGGGCCGCATCTTGCGAACGAGATCGAGCGCCTCGTAACCGTTGCTGGTGCCCGAAGTCTGATAACCATGCGCCTCCAACAGGTCGCGGAAGAGCTTCATGTTGAGCTCGTTGTCTTCCACGATCAGGACGGTCTTAGCCATCCCGTCCCTCCCAAACCCAGGAGACGGGCCCGGCTGCGGCACCTCACGCACCGCGCTCGGGGCGCGTCGAAAATGTGAATTCAAACTAGCGCCAGAATCGCTCTAACCCGTTAACCCGAACTCCAACTTCCACAGCGTGGTTTCCGTTGCTTGAACACACGCGGAAGACTCGGGCATGATGGGCCTCTCAATAGAGACCAAAAGTTAACGGAAAGGCAAATCGGGCCCGTGAAAAAGCCTGTTCACAACCCCCGCGAAGTCGCTGAAATCGTTGCGATTCAGGCGCTGTCCTTCGTCGCGAGCGAGCCCGAGCGGCTGGGCCTGTTCCTGGCCGAGACCGGAATCGGTCCAGAGACGCTGCGGAACGCCGCGTCCGATCCTCAATTTCTTGCGAGCGTGCTCGATTTCGTGATGCGCGACGACGCCACCGTGACGGCGTTTGCCAAGGCCTCGGAACTGCACCCGACCAATATCGCCGCCGCCCGTCAGGCGCTGGGCGACCCGAAATGGGAGCGCGACGTGCCGTGACGACGGCAGCGGCAGCTTCCGACGGCCCCCTCAGTTTCTGCCGAGACTGCCTCGGCGACCTCGATATCAAGGTGAAGCGCTGCAGCCATTGCGGCTCGCCGCGGCTGGTGCGTCATCGCGCCCTGCCCGCGCTGGCGCTGGCCCATATCGACTGCGACGCCTTCTATGCCACGGTCGAGAAGCGCGACAATCCTGACATCGCCGACAGGCCCGTCATCATCGGCGGGGGAAAACGCGGCGTGGTGTCGGCCGCCTGCTACATTGCACGCACCTATGGCGTGCGCTCTGCCATGCCGATGTATAGGGCGTTGGAAGCCTGCCCGCATGCGACCGTGATCCGGCCGGACATGGCCAAATATGTCCGGGTCGGCCGCGAGGTGCGCCAGGCCATGCAGGCGCTGACGCCGCTGGTCGAGCCGCTCTCGATCGACGAAGCCTTCCTCGATCTCTCCGGCACCGAACGGGTGCACGGCATGATCCCGGCAAAGGTGCTGGCGCGCTTTGCCCGCGACGTCGAGCGTGACATCGGCATCACCGTCTCGGTCGGCCTGTCCTGCAACAAGTTCCTGGCCAAGATCGCCTCCGACCTCGACAAGCCCCGCGGCTTTGCCGCACTCGACCAGGATGAAGCGCGCGAGATGCTGGCCAGCAAACCGGTCGGGTTCATCTACGGCGTCGGCCCTGCGACCCAGGAAAAGCTCGTGCAGCGCGGCTTCCGAATCATCGCCGACCTGCAGAAGGCCGACGAGATCGAGATGATGCGGCAGTTTCCGAGCGACGGCCGCCGGCTGTGGCGGCTCGCGCGCGGCATCGACGACCGCCGCGTCGAGCCTGACCGCGGCGCCAAGACGATCTCCAGCGAAACCACCTTCGAGACCGACATCCGCGATTTCGCGACGCTGGAAAGACTGCTCTGGAAACTGTCCGAGAAAGTCTCGGCGCGGCTGAAGACCAGCGAGCTCTCGGGCTGCACCGTCACGCTGAAGCTAAAGACCGCGGACTTCCGCCAGCGCACCCGTTCGCAATCGATCCAGACGCCGACCCAGCTTGCGGCCAAGATCTTTGCGGTGTCCCGCGAGATGCTGGCCAAGGAGATCGACGGCACCGCCTTCCGCCTGATGGGCGCCGGCGTCAGCGCGCTGCGCGAAGGCTCAGCGAGCGACGATACCGACATGCTCGACCGCCGCGCCGCGCACGCCGAGCGCGCGGTGGACAGCCTGCGCAAGAAGTTCGGCAGCGCCGCGGTGATCCGCGGCATCGCCTATGACGGGCCGGAGAAGAGCGCGGAGGAGTAATCGGTCGTCATGGCCGCTTGACCCGGCCATCCATCAACAAGGACTCTTTGAAAGGCGATGGATGCGCGGGTCGCGCCCGCGCATGACGACTGCGCAGCCCGTCAATCCGTGACCGCGATCGCCTCGATCTCGATCAGCCATTCCGGCGCGGCGAGCGCGGAGACGCCGACCAGCGTCGAGGCCGGAGGCTCCATGCCTTCGAAGAACGCGGAGCGGGCCTTGCCGATGATCGGGCGCAGCTCCGGCTTGTAGTTCACGACGAACGTCGTGATCTTGACGATATCGGAATAGCTGGCCCCGGCGGCCTTCAGCGCCATGCCGAGGTTCTGCATCACCTGGGTCGTCTGCGCGGCGATATCGCCCTCGCCGACGATCCGCCCCTCCTCATCCACCGACACCTGGCCGGAGATGTAGATGGTGCGCGCACCGGTAGCGGTCACGACGTGGGAGTAAGCGGGATTGTGATGCAGGCCGCTGGGGCGGAGATGGTCGAGCTTGCTCATGAGGTGCCTCCCTGACACGTGCGTTTTGGGAAGCGTACTCGTGTCGGACGGTTACGGCCAGTGCGGTCTCGCGGGGGGCTTGCTCCGCTGTCGTCCTGGCGAGAGCCGCGACCCATAACCACAGGGCCGTGTTGCGACACGACGCTGCGGTCCCAGCGAGGCCCAACTACAAACAACGGTGATTATGGGTCCCGGCTTTCGCCGGGACGACGCTGAGTGGGTGGCGATAGCCAGCCCGTCACTTGCAGGGCTTGGAATCCCTGACGTCGAACTTGCCCATCGAACCCGAGATCACAAAATCGTTGTAATCGAGCATAAGCTGGCGCGAGACGCCGTTCTCGTAGAGCTCGAACGACATCGCATAGACCGGCGTCTGCTCGCCCTCCTTCGCGCGCGCGTCGCTGTCGTAATAGCTCACCGTCACCGGCCAGCGCGTCATGGCCTTCATCGCATTGCTCGCCGTCGACGGATCGGGCGATGACGGCGCGCGGTCGCCCGCGATCGGCTGGCCGATCACGGTCAGCGTGTTGTAGACTTTCTGGCCGTCGTCGGAGCCGTCATAGACGGAGAGCTCGAGCAGCGACTTGCCGTCCCTGGCGGCGGCGATGATGCGCTGGATCTGCTCGGTCGGGAACACGATCTTGCCGTCGATATTGAACGTCTTCTTCACCGGCTGGGTCAGCTTCACGGTGATATGATCGCCGACCCGCTCAGCGATGCCGTCGACCGGCGACGATTCGCTGTCGTTCATGCGCGTCTCGATCTTGAAGCGGTAGCTCTTGCCGGCGGCGTCCTCCCAGGAATTGGAGCGGAGATCGCTGAGCGTGACCTTGCCCTCGCCGCTGTCGAGCTCGGAGACCTGGCGGAATTCCGAGGTATAGCCCTCGCAGGCGTTCCCCGTGAAATTGTAGAGGATGCGGCCGCGGGCACTGTTGACCGAATTGGAGCGCGATTTGACGAGGTTGAGGTCATACAGCGCCTGATGCGCGAGAAACGGCCCGCTTGCCGCCGCGACCGCGGGCCCCTGAACCAGACCGGATCCTGCGGCAACGGCGATCGCAAACACCAGGGCACGCGACGGAGTCCGGAACGGCAGGGTCATGTGGTTTCCTCAAGGAGGCAGGGATTCGCCACAATAGTGACGGTGGTATTGCGCCGCAACTGGGGCAAGTCTGACAAAATGGCAATGTACGCAGCGAAATTGCCGTCATTTTCGGCGGCTTACCGTGCGAATCCGCACCTCATGGCGGCACTATCCTCCCCTTACCGTCGCTTGCAACCGGCGGCACGATGCGCGAAACAATCGAAACAAACTTGGCCCTGACCGCGTTTCAGGCTTCGTGCAATCCAATTGGGGGACCAAAAAATGGCGGGTACCGTCGAACAAAAACTGGCGTCACAGGGCATCACACTTCCCGAGCCGACCTCCCCGGTCGCAAACTATGTTCCCTTCGTGCGCACCGGCAATCTGCTGTTCGTCTCCGGCCAGGTCTGCTTCGACCCCGCCGGCAAGCTGATCGCCAAGGGCAAGCTCGGCGCTGGTGTCTCCATCGAAGAGGGGGCGGCGGCCGCGCGCGGCTGCGCGGTGAACCTGCTGGCCCAGGTCAAGGCAGCGCTCGGCGATCTCGACAAGGTCGTGCGGGTGGTCCGCCTCGGCGGCTTCATCAACTCGGCGCCGGACTTCCTCGACGGGCCGAAGGTGCTCAACGGCGCTTCCGACCTGATGGTCGCCGCCTTCGGTGACAAGGGCCGCCATGCCCGGACCACGGTCGGGGTTGCCTCGCTGCCCGCCGATGCGGCGGTCGAGGTCGACGGCGTGTTCGAGGTCGCCTGAGGCGCATGCGCGCTCCGGATTGGCTGACAGCCCGGCCGGTCGCCCACCGCGGCCTGCACGATATTTCGCGCGGCATCATCGAGAACATGCCGGGCGCGGCCACCGCCGCGGTCGCCGGCAACTTCGCCATCGAGGTCGATATCCAGCTCTCGTCCGACGGCGAGGCCATGGTGCATCACGATCACGCGCTGGGCCGTCTCACCGAGGCTGCGGGCATGCTGGCGACCAAGACCGCGGCGGAGCTGAGGACGGTCAGGTTCAGGGACACCAACGAGCGGATGATGTCGCTCAGCGACCTCTGCGCCATGGTCGCCGGCCGCGTGCCGCTGGTGATCGAGGTGAAGAGTCATTTTGGCGGCGACCGCAAGCTGGTGAAGCGGATGGCCGAAGTCTTGGCGTCCTATGACGGCCCCGCGGTCGGCATGTCGTTCGATCCCGACCAGGTGCTGGCGCTGCGCGAGATCATGCCGAACCTGCCGCGCGGCATCACCGCCCAGCGCACCTATGACGACGGCCATTGGGACAAGCTGACGCCGGCGCAGCGCGACAGCATGCTGTACCTGCGGCATGGCTTTACGACCGAGCCGCATTTCGTCGCCTATTGGGTCAACCAGCTGCCGGCGCCGGAGCCGTGGATCGCCCGCAATGTGTTCGGCTGTCCGCTGCTGGCCTGGACCGTGCGGACGGTGGAACAGCGCGAGCGCGCGGCGCGCTACGCCGACCAGATGATTTTCGAGGGGTTCGTGCCGGGAACCTGACATGTCCGAGACATGCCCTTGCCGTCTTGAACTCGCCGCTGCGACGCACGATGTTGGCGAGGGTTGGTCGTCATCGGCGATGGCGGAATGCGGGGCATGATCCGGAAGTTGAGCCAGCTGTTCCGGAAAGATCATGCTCAAACGAGGCACCGGTCTTCATTCTCGATGGCGTCTTCTGAAATCACCCTAGAGGCTGTAGCTGACATCGGCGGCATTCCGTCCGCCGAATGGGACGCTTGCGCCAATCCCAAGGCGGACGCGGACAGCATCCATCACCTCGACACGCTGGCCTCGCCCGGTTCTGCAAACAATTGCCAGGTCGCCGCAAGTTCGAGCTATAACCCATTCGTTTCCCACGCCTTTTTTGCTGCCGCCGAAGCCTCCAACTCGGCCTGCCCGCGGACCGGCTGGGGTCCGCGGCATCTGGTGGCCAAGCTCGACGGCCGCATCGTCGGCGTCGTGCCCTGCTATCTGAAATCGCACAGCCAGGGTGAATACGTCTTCGACCGCGGCTGGGCAGAGGCCTATCACCGTGCCGGCGGCAGCTATTACCCGAAGCTTCAGGTGTCCGTCCCCTTCACGCCCGCGACCGGGCCGCGGCTGTTGATCCGCGACGGCGTCGACCGCGAGGTGATCGGCTCGGCGCTGGCACGAGGCCTCCGGGCACTCTGCAACGCCACCGAGGCCTCCTCCGTGCATGTGACGTTCGCCCGCGAGGACGAGGCCAGGTTCCTTGGCGCACACGGTTTCCTGCAGCGGACCGACCAGCAGTTCCACTGGCGCAATGAGGGCTACAAGACCTTCGACGATTTTCTCGGCTCGCTGAACTCGCGTCACCGCAAGGGCATCAAGCGCGAGCGCCGCGAGGCGGTTGGCGCGGGGATCACGATCCACTGCCTCACGGGCAAGGACATCACCGAGGATGCCTGGGATGCGTTCTTCCAATTCTACATGGAGACCGGCTCGCGCAAATGGGGCCGGCCTTACCTGACGCGCGAGTTCTTCTCACTGATCGGCGAGACCATGAGCGAGGACGTGCTGCTGGTGATGGCCCGCCGCAACGGCCGCTGGATCGCGGGCGCGATCAACTTCATCGGCTCGGACACGCTGTTCGGCCGCAACTGGGGCGCGGTCGAGCATCATCCGTTTCTGCATTTCGAGGTCTGCTACTATCAGGCGATCGACTTCGCGATCAGACACGGCCTGAAGCATGTCGAGGCCGGCGCGCAGGGCGAGCACAAGATCGCGCGCGGCTACCTGCCGCGCACCACCTACTCCGCCCACTTCATCGCCGATCCGGGCCTGCGCCGCGCCATCGACGATTACCTCAAGCGCGAGCGCGCCTATGTCGCTGAGGCCGGACGGGAGCTCGCCGAGCTCGGCCCGTTCCGCAAGACGGTCGACGACGACGCTTGACGTCTCCGCCGCCACCTAGGCAATAAAGCAGCATCATCGAGGAGCCGCCGCCATGCCCGCCGCCTACGACACCAACAACATCTTCGCAAAGATTCTGCGCGGCGAGCTGCCCTGCTACAAGGTCTACGAGGACGAGCACGTGTTGGCCTTCCTCGACATCATGCCGCGCACGCCCGGCCACACCCTGGTGATCCCCAAGGCCCCTGCCCGTAACATCCTCGACATCAAGCCGGACGACTACGCCCATGTCGCCCGCGGCGCCCACAAGATCGCGGCCGCCGCGATGAAGGCGTTCGAGGCCAACGGCATCACCGTGCAGCAATTCAACGAGCCGGCCGGTGGACAGGTGGTGTTTCATCTGCACATGCACGTCATGCCGCGCCACGACGACGTCGCCATGCTGCCGCCGGCGAGCCGCATGGAAGACGCCAAGGTGCTGGAAGAGCACGCGGCCAAGCTGATCGCGGCGTTGAAGTAACGCCGAAGGCGTCGCTGCGTAGCCCGGATGGAGCGTAGCGCAATTTCGGGAATCTTGCAGCCGATGTAAGACCGCCCCGGATTTCGCTTCGGTGCATCCGGGCTACGGTATCGACGAATCTCACTCCGTCTCGAAGTCTCCAGCCTGCGGCGCGGCCAGTGGCGTGAACTCGCAGCGGTCGGGCTTGAGATCGATCAGCGGTGTGTTGTCGAGGCAATCGAGCCCACGCACCAGGATCGCATTGCCCTCGATGCCGACCAGCTTCACGATCGACGTGCCGATCGGGTTGGGCCGAACCGGCGAGCGCAGCGAGAACGTGCCGCGGGTCTTCTCATTGTTCTTCGGGCTTTGCAGGATGATGTCGCGGCGCGACTGGTCGAGCCAGTAGAGCACTTCGAGATTGCTGTAGAAATCGACGCCCTTGATCGCCGGCACGAACGGCTCGAAGATCTCGAGCCGGCATATCGGGCCGTCCTGACGCCCCTGCCGCGGCGTCTCCAGGCGCGACGTCCAGGGCGTGCGGATGCGGCCGATGAAGACGAGCGCGGCATCGCGCGCTGTCGGCATGTCGACGGCGACCTCGCCCTGGCGCAGTTCCATTTCACGTACCATGTGTCAATCCAGCGATATGTTCAACGCCTTGACCACGCCCGCCCATCGCGCGCGATCGGTATTCACGAACTTGTCGATCTCGGCCAGGCTCTTCGCGCGCAGCGGCGGGAAACCGATCTTGAGCAGCGAAGCGCGGAACGCCTCATCGTTCAAGGCCCGGTCGAGGCTTGCCTTGATCTTGTCGGCGATGTCGTCGGGCACCTTCGACGGCGCTGCGATACCATACCAGACGCTGACCGCATAATCGGGATAACCGCTCTCGGCGATCGTCGGCAGATCGGGCAGATCGGTAATGCGCTCGGTCGAGCTGACGCCGAGCGCACGCAGCATGCCTGATTTGACCGGCGGCAGCGCGGTGCCGAGCGTGTCGAACATCAGCTGGATGTTGCCGGACAAAAGATCGGTCAGCGCCGGCCCCGCGCCCTTGTAGGGCACGTGGGTCATCTCGACGCCAGCCATCTGCTTGAACATCTCGCCGGCGAGATGAACCGTGCCGCCGGTGCCCGCCGATCCGAAATTGAGTTTTCCGGGATTCTTCTTGGCGTAGGCGACGAACTCCGCGATCGTCTTTGCCGGCACGGAGGGATGCACCTCCATGATCATCGGCGCGTCCGTGATGACGGACAGCAGGCGAAAATCCTTGGTCGGATCGTAGGGCAGCTTCTTGTAGAGCAGCGGATTGAGCACGAAGATAGAGGCGGCCGTCACGAACAGCGTGTAGCCGTCGGGATCGGAGCGCGCCACGGCCTCGGCGCCGATCGCGCCCTGCGCGCCGGCCTTGTTCTCGACCACGACCACCTGCTTGAGATCGCGCCCGAGATATTCACCGACGATGCGGCCGAGCACGTCGGTCGGCCCGCCCGCGGCATAGGGCACCACGAGCTTGATCGGCCGCGTTGGATAATCCGCGGTACGCGCCGGCAGCGTCGCCGCCAGCAACGCCGTCAGAGCAACAATGAATAGCGATGATGCGCGCCGCTGCATGCCGTTTCCCCGTTGTCTTGTTCTTGGGAAGCGAGAGTAGCGGATAATGCGGACGCCGCAATCAGCCGAGCCAGTATTTGCCCGCGATCATGACGATCTCGCCCGCGATCACGCCGGCGAAGATCGATTTCCTCGCCAGCATGAACACGACAAAGCCCGCGGCGACGGCGCCGTAACGCAGCCAGTCCGGCACGCTGGCAAGCGCCCCAGGCGGCTCCACCACGATCTGGGCGATGACACCGGCCAGGATCGCGGTCGCGACCGCCCGCACCCAGACCAGGAGCTCCGAGCCCTCGTCGATGCCACCGCCGAACCACAGGCCCAGCATGCGCCAGATCTGGTTCGGAACGACGCCGGCGACGAACAGCACGGCGAGCGCGTGCCAGTCGCCGATGAAACCGCTCATGCGCGCGCCCCGACGATGCCCGCCCTCGCCCGGTGCACGCCGTAGGCGATGGTGCCCGCGACGACCCCGCTGACCAGGATGTCGACGCCGCTGTTCAGCATCGCCGCCAGCGGAAACAGCAACAGGCCGAGCACCAGCGCGATGACGTCGGCGAGCTCGCGGCAGTTGCGCGCCGTGGAGAACAGGAAGGCGAGCGGCGTCAGCATCAGCATGCCGGCGGCGAACAGCGGCGTGAGGTTGGCGGCGAGCATGTAGCCGATCGTGTTGGCGATCAGGCAGACGGTGACCAGCCCGCAGCCAAGCCCGTGGATGAAGGCGATCCGCCGGTTGCGCGGCACCTGCGGCAGGAAGCGGAAGCACTCGACCCACAGCGTGACGGCGGTGAGATGCGCCACGAGGATCAGATGCCGCCGCTTGGTCTGTTCGGTGCGCATCATCGGCAACACCGACACCACCATCGGAAAGAGGCGGATCGCGCTGACCGTGACCGCGATCGCCGATTGCAGCACGGTGGCGCCGGAGCCGAGTGTCGTGATCACGATGATCTGCGCAGGGCCAGCCCATACGAACGCCGTGCTCGCCAGCGTCCAACCCAGCGAGAAGCCGCTATCATGCGCCAGCGCGCCGATGCCGAGATAGGTCGCAAACAGCACCAGGGTCAGCACGGTCGCGCCGATCGACCGCGCGCCCCACAGGAAGGCGCGGAATGAGGTGTGCCATTGCGGGGAATCGAGCGGAGGAAGCGCCACGGGGAACGGATGGTTTGCAATCGCGGCGGATTAGGGCGCGGACAACGCAGGGTCAAGCAAGAGACGGCACAGGTCCGGTATGCGCCTTGGTAGCCCGGATGAAGCGCCAGCTAAATCCGGGGCCGCTCTTGCGACCGGCGAGAGCTGTCCCGGATTGCGCTTCGCTTCATCCGGGCTACGGATCCACGCAATCACGCCCTGTTCTTTAGAACAAAACACGCCCCGCCCGCCTTGCGGATGCGGTTGCACAGGCCGTCTGCCTCGGGGCGCGTGTCGGCGCCGATGCGCACCTGGTAGAAGGTCGCGCTGCCGCGGGTGCGTAGCCGCGAAGAAAGCAGGCTCGGATCCTGATCGCCGATCACGTTGGCAAGGCGCTTGATGGCGCGGGAATACATCGCCAGCGCCTTGTTGCGGTCGAAGCCGGCCGCGAGCTGCACGCCCCAGACCTTGGCCGCCGACAGCGTGACGTGCTGCTCGAGCCCTGCGACGAACGGGTTGGGCGCGCGTTTGAGCAACGCCATCAGTTCGCGGCAGCTCTTCGTCGGCGCGCGCTGTGGCATCTTGCCGTTGCGCCCGGCGGCTGCCCAGTCGTCGACGCTGGAGCCGGTGATCGCGGAGACGTAATTGCGCGTCTCCTGCGGCATGTATCCGGAGCCGGCGAGCCAGTCCTGGATCCGGCGCGGACCGGCATTGTAGGCCGCCGCGGCGAGGCCGAGATTGCCGAACTGGTTGCGCAGCTCGTTCAAGAACTCGGCCGACTTCGGCAATGCCTGCACCGGATTGAATGGATTGAGCAGCCCGCGCTCGCTTGCAGTGCCCGGCATGAACTGCGCGATCCCTTGTGCGTGCTCGCCGTTGCGCGTCATCGGGCCGACCGCATCGGCCTGGAAGCGGCTCTCCTGCCAGATCACCCGGGCGAAGAATTCGAGCGGAAGATTGGCATCGCGCGCAGCCGCCTCCACGATCAGGCAGATCGACTCCCGCGTGTCGCTCTCGCGCGCGTCATCCGCGGGCTTGTCGTCGGTCGCCGCCGCGGGCTTCTCGGCTGGCGCCGCGGGCGTATCCGCCGGGGGCGCGGCAGGTTTCTCGGCCGATGGTGCGGCCTGCTCTCCCGGCGGTGGCGCAGGCGGCTCCGCCGGGACCGCCGCGGGCTTCTCAGCGGGCTTGTCCGGGGGCGGCGCTGCCGGCTGCTCGGCGCCTGGCGGCGGCGCCGGGGCCGCGGCCGGTGCGTCCTCCGCGCCGACCCGGGCCGGCGGCACCAGCAGCACAAGCATGACCAATGCGGCGCAACGACCGGTTCGCATGGCAATTCTGTTCCCGTGCGGGCGCGGCTTGACACCGCAAGCTCGTGGTCTAGCTATGGACTGAAATGATGGCGCGCAAAAGGGAGCGCAAAATGGCCGCAGCATCCGACGATCAACTCGGCTTTGCCCCCGATGACGACGCCCCGATCGGCTATATGCAGCGGACGCGGGACTATTACGCGGCGATCGGCTACACCACGCCGTATCGCTGGGCGCATCACACCGCGGCGCCGTTCCAGCCGCTGAAGAAGCCGCTGGCGCAGTCGCGCGTCACCATCATCACCACGGCCGCGCCGTTCGATCCGGCCAAGGGCGACCAGGGTCCCGGTGCGAAATACAATGGCGGCGCAAAATTCTATTCGGTCTATGACGGCGACACATCAAAGCTGCACGATCTGCGGATTTCGCACATCGCCTATGACCGCACCCACACCACGGCGACCGACGGCGGCACCTGGTTCCCGATGGCGCAGCTGAAGCGCCTCGCCGCCGCCGGCACGATCGGCGAAGTCGCGCCGCGCTTCTTCGGCGCCCCGACCAACCGCAGCCACCGCGTCACCATCGAGACCGACGCGCCCGAAATCCTCAAGCGCTGCCGTGACGACAAAGTCGACGTCGCCGTGCTGGTGCCGAACTGCCCGGTCTGTCACCAGACCACGGCTCTGGTGGCGCGGCATCTGGAGCAGAACGGCATTGCGACCGTGATCATGGGCTGCGCCAAGGACATCATCGAGCACGCGGCCGTTCCGCGCTTTCTGTTCAGCGACTTCCCGCTCGGCAATTCCGCCGGCAAGCCGCATGACATCGCCTCGCAGGCGCAGACGCTGGAGCTCGCGCTCAAGCTGCTGGAGACCGCAAGCGGTCCGCAGACCACGATGCAGTCGCCGCTGCGCTGGAGCGAGGATGCCTCCTGGAAGCTCGACTACAACAACGCAGACACGCTCAGCGCCGAGGAGCTGGCCCGCCTGCGCCGCGAGTTCGACGCGCAGAAGGAAGTCGCCAAAGGGCTGCGCGAGCGCGTCGCGTAAGACTCGGCGTTAGACACGAGCATTTTGCCAACTCAAGGTGTCGTCGCTCGGGCGACCTGTACGGCGGTGAGCATGCCGGTCCGTTCATGGCAGCCGAGATATTCGAAGAACTGCTCGTCGGCGCCTGCCACCGTGACCTCGTGATACAGCCTGAGCTTGGCGTTCGGCCCCAAAGTCGAGAGATACTTCATCGCCGCGCCAAAAATCCTGACATGGGTCGGGTGCGATTCCGCCCAGCGCTCGAGTGCCGCAAGGCTCTTCCACCAGCTCTGGCCGTAGGATTTTTCGGTCGGCCTGCCCTCCGCATCGACGACGCGCATATAGCGGTTGGCATAGCAGCCGATCGGCACACCGTCGTCGCGCAGGAAATCCATGCCCTCGCGCAGCACCGGCTCGACATCGTCGAGATACATCTTGCGTTCCGATGCCTCGGTGTCGCTCCAGTCCTGTCCGGAGCGGATCAGGCAGAGATTGTCATGCGCGACCACACGGATACGTGCGCCGTCGCGGATCACGCGCGGCTCGCCGCCCGGCGTCATCGCGTCGGTCTGCGACAGCGGGATACGGTCGCGCATACCGCCCCAATAGGCGTGCTCCTGCACCTCTCCGCTCATGCCGTCGGCAAGCACCGCGACGCCCTCCGGACGGCCGAGCGACGAGAACAGCGTCTCGTAGCGCGCAACATGCGGCCGCAGCACCTCGATGAAGCGGCCGACGCCCTCAGTGGCGCCGCCACCGGTCCAGGCCTCGCGCGCACCGTCGAACCAGGCGTCGAAACGCCCGGCATCGTCCCAATAGGCGACCGAGACGACGTTGGTGTAGCCGGCCTGGTCGACATATTGCGCACGGTCCCAATGCGTCGGACCGTTTTCTCTGGCGAAGCGCGTTGCGATCTGCGCCAGCGCGTCGGTCGCCGCCGCGCTCCGCTCACCGCGATATTGCACGCCGAAATAGGCCATGATCACGCACGTGACCGCGGGCTTGTGGCGCGCGACGAAGGACGGATAAGGCGGCGCGTAGTCGTCGGGCACACGCCGATGACGCGATCGGGCTGTCTGCAGATGAGATGGAATGGCGGATTCCATGGCAGTCGCCTCCAGTTGGATGTCGTGCTTTCAGCTCGCGGCCGCGTCGATCTCCTCAAGGCTGTCGAGCGGCAGCGCGAAATGCTCGACGCGCTTCGAGGGCTTCCTGTTCAGCAGCAGACGCGTGACATCGGGGCGCGAATAGTGCCCGGCCGGATCGGCGGCGTTCTTGGCGATCCCGATCGCGCCGAGATCGATATCGGCGAGCAGCAGGCCCTCCTGATCGGGCGGCAGCTTCTCGGCGATCGAGCTGCCGTCCGGCCCGTAGATCGCAGCGTGTCCGCCGCCGACATGCAGCAGCGCGTGCTTGTCGTCGCGGTCGCACATCTCGTCGATCATGGCCTGCGACACCGTCGCGCAAGGCGCCAGCACGAAGCAGGAGCCCTCCACCGCATAGACGCGCGAGGCGGCGTTGTTGACCTCGGCACCCAGCGCCGGCGCGAAGGGATCGTAGAGCGAGAAGCTCGGCCAGGCCGCGACGTGGACCTGCTCGTTCTGGGCATACATCGCGTATTTCGACAGCGGCTGGAGATGCTCCCAGCAGCACAGTGCGCCGAGACGGCCGATGTCGGGCCGCGCATGCACGGCAAGGTCGCTGCCGTCGCCCTCGCCATAGACGGTGCGCTCGGCATGGGTCGGCCGCAGCTTGCGGCGCTTTGCGATGGTCTCGCCGTCGGGCCCGATCAGCCATTGCGCCAGATAGAGGCTGCCGCCATCGCGTTCGGACAGGCCGACCACGGCGGTGAGCTTTGCCTTGCGCACGGCCTCGCGCAGCCGCTCGGCCTGCGGGCTGTCGTAGGACAGCGAATTGTCGAAATAGCGCTGCACGAAGCCGCGGCCGATCGCCCAGGCCGGCGAGTCCATCCAGATATGCCAGGGGTAACCGGGGATGAAGGCCTCGGGAAAGGCGATCAGCTTCGCCCTTTTCCGCGGCCTCCCTGATCAGAGCGATCGACTTGTCGATCGAGGCCTCGAGGTCAAGCCAGGCAGGTGCGGCCTGCACCACCGCAACGCGGTATTTCGGATGTTCGATGCCCATGATGTCCTCCTCGCGGCCGACGCTTCCGGCCGGTTCGTGCTTGATCGGCCATGGCGGCCTCTGACATCATGCTGCCCCGGGACCGGGTACCCCGCTCGACCAGGACGGAAGGAAAATTCGACTGCGGAGGAGATTCCCCGGCCGTCCCCGGTATGAAGCTTGCTTTGTTTGCGTGGCCAGCGTTTGCACTCGTGAAGGGAGGAAATCATGCCGGCCCTGTTCACCACGGAAGACGCGCCCACCCATCGGCGCCTTGCGCTCTGGCAGGACATCGTCTGCGACGTGTTCGTGCAGCTCGACTGCAAGTCCGATCTCGGCACCGCCTTCCACGGCGCCATCACCAGCACGCAGCTGGGCGCGGTGAAATGCTCCGTTGTCTCGTCGAGCCAGCAACGGGTGCTGCGCACGCCGTCGCGGATCGCACGCGCCAGCGAGGATCTTGTTCTGTTCGCGCTCGGCCGGAGCGGCACTGGCAGCGTGCTGCAGGACGGCCGGGAAACCGTGATCCATCCCGGCGAGTTCGCGCTCTATGACACCACGCGTCCGTATGAGCTGAAGTTCAACGACGCCTTCACGCAGACCATCTTCAAGGTGCCGCGCGAGATGCTGCACCGGCGCTTCGCCGGCACCCAGGGCCTAACTGCGACCACGTTCACATCGGATCGTCCCGTGCAGCGGCTCGCCTGGCAGTTCATCGCGGGGCTCTCCGAGAACGCCGACAAGCTCGATCCTGACAACGCGATCCGCCTCGCCGACCAGGCCGCCGACCTGCTCGCGATGGCGATGAGCGAGCGGCTCGGCGGCGCCGCGCTGCCCGCCTCGACCCACCGCTCCGCGCTGCTCTACCGGCTGAAGGCGCATGTGCTCGCGCATCTGCCGAACCCCGAGCTCAACCTCACCGAGGCGGCCGGCGCGCTCGGCATCTCGCCGCGCTACGTCAACGATCTTCTCGCCGACGAGGATACCTCCTTCCAGCGCTTCGTGCTGGCGCAGCGGCTGGAGCGCTGCAAGCGCGACCTCGCTTCGCCTGTGCTCGCCCATCGCCACATCAGCGAGGTCGCATTCGGCTGGGGCTTCAACGACCTCTCGCATTTCGGCCGCGTCTTCCGCGAGCACTATGGCCTCTCGCCGCGCAACTGGCGGCAAAGCCGGCTGCCGAACTAAAGCTTTTCGAGGGAAGCCAAGGGTCTCTTGCGGCGCAAAATAGCCGGGAATCCACGCCCTCGCGGGAGCAAATATTTACACTAACTGCAACCGGTTCCCCGGCGCCCTTCTTTTCGCTGGTGCCGACCGGTACAGTCGTGCCGTTCATTTGGAGGATTTCCCCATGCAGGACCGGCGCCAGAGCGTACGCGAGAAGGTGTTCTATGGTGCGGTTGCGGAGATCAATGAACGCGGCTCGACGATGGATTGCGTCGTCCGCAACATCAGTGAAGGCGGTGCCTGCGTTGAATTTAGCGATGCCGCACACTTGCCCGAAGAGATGAATCTCAGCGTCGCACGCAAGGGCCGCTGGTTCCTGGCCCGCCTGATCTGGCGCCAGGCCAACAAGGTCGGCCTCGCCTTCCGGATCATGACTTCCGACACGCCGGTCAGCGATCTCGACGAGCGGGTCCGCCGTAGCGAGATCAAGAAGCGGCAGCTGCAGCGGCGCATCAATGAATTGCTCGGCCAGGGCTGAGCCATCTCGGCTCGGAGCCCTCGTTCCCGTCGCGGCCGGCATCCGGCATTCGGGGTTGCAAAGGCCGGGCTAATCCAGCATGCGGTAATCCCCGCAACGCCGGAACCGAGAGCCACTCCACCACATGTCGTCCGCGATCATCGAGCATCCCGACGGGCTGCCGCAACCGCAGCGCAATTGGGCCATTCTCACGATCGCGCTCGGCCTCGTGATGGCCGTCGTCGACGGCTCGATCGCCAACGTTGCGCTGCCGACCATTGCCCGCGATCTGAAAGCCAGCCCGGCCTTCTCGATCTGGATCGTCAACGGCTACCAGCTCGCGATCACGATCTCACTGCTGCCGCTGGCCTCGCTCGGCGAGATCGTCGGCTATCGCCGCGTCTATCTGGTCGGACTGGTGCTGTTCACGCTGGCCTCCGCATTGTGCGCGCTGGCGCACACGCTGCCGCTGCTGACGGCCGCGCGCATCCTCCAGGGCTTTGGCGCGGCCGGCATCATGAGCGTCAACGCGGCGCTGGTGCGCTTCACCTATCCGCGCAGCCAGCTCGGCCGCGGCATCGGGCTCAACGCGCTGGTGGTCGCGATCTCGGCTGCGGTCGGCCCGACCATCGCCTCGTTCATCCTGGCGGTCGGGACCTGGCCGTATCTGTTCGCCATCAATGTCCCGCTCGGCATTGTCACGCTGGCGCTGGGTTGGCGCTTCCTGCCGCACACGAGGCCTGCGGTTCACGCCTTCGACTGGCAGAGCGCCGCGCTGAGCGCCATCGCGTTCGGGTTCGGCATCAGCGCGATCGACAGCGCCGGCCATGGCGGGTCGCTGTATCTCTGCGCATTGGAGTTCGCTGTTGCCGCGGTCGCCTCGCATTTGCTGTACCGGCGGCAGCAGCATCTGCCCTCGCCGCTGCTGCCCGTCGACCTGCTGCGGATTCCGATCTTCGCGCTCTCGATCGGCACTTCGATCGCATCGTTCTGCGGGCAGATGCTGGCCTTCGTCGCGATCCCCTTCTATCTCCAGAGCCGCTTCGGCTATTCGGCGGTGCAGATGGGCCTCTTGATCACGCCCTGGCCGATCGCGGTGGCCTTCGCGGCCCCCCTCGCCGGCCGCCTCGTCGAACATTATCCGGCCGGCCTGCTCGGCGGCATCGGGCTGCTGCTGTTCGCGACGGGATTGGGCACGCTGGCCCTGATGCCGGCCAACGCGACACCGATCGACGTGATCTGGCGCATGGCGCTGGCCGGTGCCGGCTTCGGCCTTTTCCAGACCCCCAACAACCGCACCATGATCGCGGCCGCCCCGCGCGAGCGCGCCGGCGGCGCCAGCGGGATGCTGGGCACGGCGCGCCTGCTCGGCCAGACCACGGGGGCAGCGCTGGTGGCGCTGCTGCTGGCGCGCTATCCGGCTGACGGCACCCGGATCTCGCTGATGGTCGGCGTCGGCTTTGCCGTCGTGGGGGCTGTACTCAGCACGCTCCGGCTGTCCACCGCCGGCAGCCGCGGCGCCGACCGGGTGCGGGTCCAGGAGGGCCAGCGGCTGAAGGGCGAGTGACGGCGCGGAGACGCGCCTCCCACCGCCAGAAACAGAAAGGCCGGCTGTTCAGCCGGCCTTTCCGTGTGGTTGTTCGCTCGCGCCTCAGACCTTGACCATCGGCCCCTTTGAGGCCGGCCCCTTGGTGCCGCCTCCGCCACCGTTGGGACCACCCTTCGGCGGCTTGCGCTTGCGTGGCGGCAGGTTCTCGGGCTTCGGCGTGACCGGGCCTTCGACGAACTCGAAGCCGATCTTGTCCTTGGTCTCGTCGGCCTCGTCCTTGACCAGAACGACGCGGACGTGACCGCCGCCCTTCAGCTTGCCGAACAGCACCTCGTCGGCCAGCGGCTTCTTGATGTGCTCCTGGATCACGCGGGCCATCGGACGCGCGCCCATCTGCTCGTCGTAGCCGTGCTGGACCAGCCAGGCCTTGGCCGGCTCGGACAGCTCGATCGTGACGTCGCGATCGCCGAGTTGCGCTTCGAGCTGAAGCACGAACTTCTCGACCACGGTGCCGATCACCTCGACACTGAGATGGCCGAACGAGACGATGGCATCGAGACGGTTGCGGAATTCCGGCGCGAACTGCCGGTTGATCGCCTCGTGGTCGTCCCCTTCCCGCTTCGAGCGCGTGAAGCCGAACGCCTGCTTGGCGAGATCGGACGCACCCGCGTTCGTGGTCATGATCAGGATCACGTTGCGGAAGTTGACCTGCTTGCCATTGTGATCGGTGAGCCGGCCGTGATCCATAATCTGGAGCAGCACGTTGTAGAGATCGGGATGCGCCTTCTCGATCTCGTCTAGCAGCACCACGCAATGCGGATGCTGGTCGACGCCGTCGGTCAAGAGGCCGCCCTGGTCGAAGCCGACATAGCCGGGAGGCGCGCCGATCAGGCGCGACACGGTGTGCCGCTCCATGTATTCGGACATGTCGAAGCGCAGCAGCTCGACGCCGAGGCTCGCCGCGAGCTGCTTGGCGACTTCGGTCTTGCCGACGCCGGTCGGACCCGAGAACAAATAGCAGCCGATCGGCTTCTCCGGCTCGCGCAAGCCGGCACGCGCCAGCTTGATCGAAGCCGCGAGCGACTCGATTGCCTTGTCCTGGCCGAACACGGTGCGCTTCAGCGTCTGCTCGAGATGCTTGAGCACCTCGGCATCGTCCTTCGACACGCTCTTGGGCGGGATCCGCGCCATCGAGGCGATCGTGGTCTCGATCTCCTTGATGCCGATGGTCTTCTTGCGCTTGTTCTCGGCGACCAGCATCTGCGCCGCACCCGACTCGTCGATCACGTCGATCGCCTTGTCCGGCAGCTTGCGGTCGTGGATGTAGCGCGAGGAGAGCTGAACGGCGGCCTCGATCGCCTCGTTGGTGTACTTCAGCCGGTGGTAGTCCTCGAAATACGGCTTGAGCCCCTTCAGGATCGCGATCGCGTCCTCGACGGTCGGCTCGTTGATGTCGATCTTCTGGAAGCGCCGCACCAGCGCGCGGTCCTTCTCGAAGTGCTGGCGATATTCCTTGTAGGTGGTCGAGCCCATGCAGCGGATGGTGCCCGACGCCAGCGCCGGCTTGAGCAGGTTCGAAGCGTCCATCGCCCCGCCCGACGTGGCGCCCGCACCGATGACGGTGTGGATCTCGTCGATGAACAGGATGGCGTTGGGATGCGCCTCGAGCTCCTTCAGCACCTGCTTGAGGCGCTCCTCGAAGTCGCCGCGATAGCGCGTGCCAGCAAGCAGCGTGCCCATGTCCAGCGAGAACACGGTCGCGGCCGCCAACACCTCCGGCACCTCGCTGTCGACGATGCGCTTGGCAAGACCCTCCGCAATCGCGGTCTTGCCGACGCCGGCCTCGCCCACGAACAGCGGGTTGTTCTTCTGCCGCCGGCACAACACCTGGATCGCACGGTTGATCTCGGAATTGCGTCCGATCACCGGATCGATCTTGCCGTCCCGTGCCTTCTTGTTGAGGTTGACGCAATAGGTCTCGAGCGCCTCGCCCTTCTTCTTGGCGTCCTCGTTGCCCTTGGTCTCGGTCTCCTCGTCGACGCCGCGCACGGGGCGCGCCTCGGACACGCCCGGCCGCTTGGCAATGCCGTGGCTGATGTAGTTGACCGCGTCATAACGCGTCATGTCCTGCTCCTGCAGGAAATACGCGGCATGACTCTCGCGCTCGGCAAAGATCGCGATCAGCACATTGGCACCGGTCACCTCTTCGCGACCGGAGGATTGAACGTGGATCACCGCGCGCTGGATCACGCGCTGGAAACCGGCGGTTGGCTTGGCGTCATCGGCGCCATCCGTCACCAGGTTCTCGAATTCGGTCTCAAGGTAGTTGACGAGGCTCGTGCGGAGCTTGTCGAGATCGACGCTACAGGCGCGCATGACCGCGGCTGCATCGGAGTCGTCGATCAGTGAGAGCAAAAGATGCTCGAGCGTCGCGTATTGGTGATGACGCTCGTTTGCGATCGCCAGCGCACGATGCAGGGATTGTTCAAGGCTTTGGGAAAAAGTCGGCATTCGCGTCCTCTATGGCCCCCACCATCATGATCGTCCTCGCCCGGTCAGGCAACAACAACCTTCGTGATCGCCTTTGATATAGTTACGACGGATCGTGGCGAAAGACCGGTCCCGCGATGATGGTTTTCTTCTAAATTCGGGGCATCGGGGCGTCGCGCGGCGACGCCCGTGATCGTACGGGAACGCCGTTCACCACCATCAAAAACCGCGATGCAAGACCCGTTCCGCGCCTCGCGGCGGGTCAGTCGTTCCAGCGACCTACTTCTTTTCCATCACGCATTGCAGGGGATGCTGGTGCTTGCGAGCAAAGTCCATCACCTGCGTCACCTTGGTCTCGGCGATCTCATAGGTAAACACGCCGCACTCGCCGATGCCGTGATGATGGACGTGCAGCATGATCTTGGTCGCCGCTTCGACGTCCTTGTTGAAGAACTTCTCCAGCACGTGGACGACGAACTCCATCGGCGTGTAGTCGTCGTTCAGGATCAGCACGCGATATAGGTTCGGCCGCTTGGTCTTGGGCTTGACCTTGGTGATGACCGAGGTCGACGGGCCGCTGCCCGCCCCATTCCGGTTGTCGTCATTGTTCATTTTCGGCGCCGGCGCGGCGCCCACCGCCGGCATCGAAGAAACCGGCTCGGAAATCGGGACTGTCAACGTGGATCGCAACATGGCTCAGGCGTTCGAATTCCCCAAGGGAAGCCGGATGGCGGGAAACCGGATGGCAGTTGGACGGTGGTCGCGATTGCCGCAAGACTGATCGCGGAACCCCCAGCAATGCTTTCCAGATTGCCGCTCCCGGTCCGATCCGGCGGCCGGATCGACCTCCCGAATATGGGCCTCGCGAGGCCCTGCCGCAAGCGCAGACCCGGCGCGGCCCACCGGTCCGATTCCCGGCGCGGCAACCCTCGGAAGGTTAATCATTTCTGCCTGATTTGACAAAGGAGTCGGGCCGCTAATTTAGACGTCATTGAGGATAGCGAGTGCTTTTGCCCTGCTTTTGAGCCTCCCCCGCGCCGCCCTGCCGGGTTTCCGGCGCCTGATTCACCATCTGTTTAGCGGCGCCGGTCGAGATGCCACAGCAATCCATTTCGACGAGAGTACCATGCTTGGTTCAGCCATTTCCGATCGCGTCTGCGCGGTTGCTCGCCGGTTTTCCAGGGCAAATAACGGCAATGTCGCGGTGATCTTCACCTTCGCAATGCTGCCGCTCCTCGCTTTCGTGGGAGCCGCGATCGACTATACCCGCGCCAACAACGCCCGCTCCGCGATGCAGGCGGCGCTCGATTCGACCGCGCTGATGCTGTCCAAGGATCTGACCATGGGCAACATCACGGCCGCGGAGATCCCGAGCAAGGCGCAGACCTATTTCACGGCGCTTTACACCAACAAGGACGGCCAGGGCATTTCCGTCACGGCCAACTATACGACCCCGACCTCTGGCGCGGCGGCCAACATTCTGCTGGGCGGATCCGGCCACATCAAATCCGACTTCATGCAGCTGGCCGGTTTTCCGACGCTGGGTTTCAAGAGCTCGACGACCACCACCTGGGGCAACGTCAAGATGCGCGTCGCCCTAGCCCTCGACAACACGGGATCGATGGCGCAGGACGGCAAGATCACCGCGCTACGCAACGCCGTGGCCGGAACCGGCGGACTGATCGACCAGCTCAGCGCGCTGAGCAAGAACAACGGTGACGTCTACATCTCCGTCATTCCGTTCGCCAAGGTCGTCAATGTCGGCACCAGCAATGTCGGCCAGAGCTGGATCGACTGGACCGACTGGCTCAATCCGCCGACCACGCAGCCCGCGAACGGCACCATGCAAGCAAGCCTGCCGATGAACTGGCACGCGGTCGGACCCGGTGCGCGATGCCCCTGGACCAACAACAATGGCGGCTTCACCTGCACGAAGAACCCGACCAGCACGTCCAACACGAACTACATCCCGTCGAGCGGGACTTATTCCGGCTACATTTGCCCCAGCGTCGATGCGAACTCGCATACGCGCTACAATGGCTGCTGGGTGAGCACTGCGGCCGGCACCGGCGTGTTCTGCAGCGGCTCGAACTCCTGTGCATGTCCGACGGACTCCACGGGCAACGCGGTGTCCGGCTGCAGTTGCAAGACGACCGGCGGCGTCTATCAGTGCACCGGCAAGCTGTATACCCACGACTGGACGCAGCCGGGCCCCAACGATACCGTGGACAATACGAGCCAGCCCCGGGTCAGCGCCATTGTCGGGTGGACCAACAACCAGTGGACCTCGACCAGTCAGACCCCCACGGTGAAGAACGACTGGCGGCAGGCCTCCACCAATCCGATCGGCAACTGGACGGGCTGCATCACGGACCGCACCCAGCCGAACGATGCGACCGGCGTGCTGCCGGCATCATCCGACGTCACCACGCTGTTCCCGGCCAACGAGTACTATGAGAACAGCACATTCTATTGCAACAGCAGCGCCTCGACGCCGCTCGAGCCCATCATTCCGCTGAGCTATAACTGGAGCGCGCTCAAGACGGCAGTCAACGCGATGCAGCCGACCGGCGGCACCAACCAAGCCGTCGGGCTCGCTTGGGCGTGGCAGTCGCTGCTGGTGGGCGGCCCGCTGAACACGCCGTCGGAGGACACCAACACGACCTACAACCGGGTCATTATCCTCTTGTCCGACGGTCTGAATACCGAGGACCGCTGGCCCGACTACGGCGACGGAAGCTCGCAGGCCTCAGGCAATCCGATCGACGCAAGGCAGGCATTGATGTGCCAAAACCTGCAGAACGCGAAGGATTCGAACGGAGCGCCGTTGTACACGATCTACACGATCCAGGTGAACACGAGTTCGCCCGCCGATCCGACCTCGACCGTCCTGAAGAACTGCGCCAGCACGCCCGACAAATTCTTCATGCTGACTAGTTCGACCCAGATCCTAACGACGTTCAACACGATCGGAACCGCCCTCAGCAAGCTGCGGCTGGCCAAATAGTCGCGCGCTTCAGGCACAACAAAAAAGCCCGGCCAAACGGCCGGGCTTTTCGCTTGTCTTGGTCCGCTGCGCTTACTGAGCGGCGGGCGCGAACTTGGAGACCAGGCCCTCATAGGGCTTGAACGCCTGCTTGGCGAGGTCGCTGTAGAGGCCGGCGATCTTCTGCGATTCCGCAACGAAGGTCTCGTAGGCGGAACGGGCAAAATCGGTCTGCGCTTCCATCGCCTTGTCCAGCGACTTCACACCGGACAGCTTCTCGACGAAGGACTTGGTGTCTTCGAACGACTTCTTCGTGTAGTCGCCATAGGCGCTGGCGATCGCCTGGACGCCGCTCTGCAGGTTGTTCGCCGATGCGGTGACCGACTCGAAATGCTCTTTGCCGTAGTTCTGAATGTCTTCGATCTTGACCATGGATGGAATTCCTTTTCCCAGACTTGAAGGCGCAAATTCCCATTGCCGGGAAGCTCCCGGCCCCCTGACGCCGATAGCCATATCGCATCGCACAATAGAGTCAATAAATATTGTGCATCGCACAATCACACAGCCCCGAATCTCCTGCATTCGCGATAAACCCCGGGGGACTACGCAACGGTTGCTTAATCTTTTGGAAACTCGGTCCGCCTAACCTGATTCCCGGACTTTGTTCGCCTTCCGACAGACAGCCTCGAAAGCTGTTTGTGAACAACACCTTAGCTAGAAGAGCGACCTGAGCCGCCATTTGGGCCGACGGTGCTGCCCGGAGTGGTTTGTTGCGCAGGCAAGGATCGATGGCCGCCGGGCACAATTTCGCCTCACGAGCCAGTGATCTAGATAGAAATTGGGACGGGGAAGTAGATGCTTCGAACAACCTTGGCCTCCTCGCGGGCGCTGCGAGTTGGCGTTCTTGGGCTCGTGACCGTCACGACGGCGATCCTGATCACGAGTGATAGCGCCGAGGCGCGCCGTCACCGGCGCCACTACGCCCGTCACCACCACAGCCAGGAAGCGCGCGAGAGCTACAGCCCGCAATTCGCGTCGATCATCGTCGACGGCAACACCGGTTCGGTGCTCACCGCCACCAGTCCCGACGGCTTGCGCCACCCCGCCTCGCTGACCAAGATCATGACGCTCTATCTGCTGTTCGAGCGCCTCGAATCCGGCAAGATGAAGCTCGACACCGAGATGCCGGTGTCCCAGCACGCCGCCAATCAGGATCCGACCAAGCTCGGCCTGCGGCCCGGCTCGACCATCAAGGTCGAAGACGCCATCAAGGGCCTGGTCACCCGCTCCGCCAATGACGCCGCGGTCGTGATCGCCGAGGCGATCGGCGGCAGCGAAGACGATTTCGCCCGGATGATGACCCGCAAGGCCCGCGCGCTCGGCATGAGCCGAACCGTCTATCGCAATGCCTCCGGCCTGCCCAACGATGAGCAGGTGACGACGGCGCGCGATCAATCGACCCTCGGCCGCGCGATCCAGGACCGCTTCCCGCGCTATTACCGCTACTTCTCGACCTCGGTGTTTAACTTCCGCGGCCAATCGATCCGCAACCACAACCACCTGCTCGGCAGCGTCGAGGGCGTGGACGGCATCAAGACCGGCTACACCCGCGCCTCCGGCTTCAACCTCGTTACCTCGATCCGCCGCGGCAACCGCCACCTGATCGGCGTGGTGCTGGGCGGCCGCAGCGGCGGCTCGCGCGATGCCATCATGCGCAACCTGCTCGCGGAGAACGTCGGGAAGGCCGCGACCACCCGCACTGCCGCCGCGATCACCGAACGCAATCCGGCCGACGCCAATGTCGAGGTCGCCGACGCGGATAATGCGCGCGCGCCGGACACTTCGCCCGTCGCGGCATCGGAGCCCGCCGCTGCGGCTGCCGCGATCCAGGCGCCGCGCCCGGCCAGCAAGCCCTCGCTGATGGCGGCGGCCGCCGCTGCGCTGCCGCCGCTCCCGGCCAAGCCGGAGCCGCAGGCCAAGCCCGAGCCGGCGCCGCTGACCTCAGGCGTGATCCAGACCCAGCCGATCGCCGCGATTCCCGGCTCGGCTGAACCGATGAAGCCGGTCAAGGTGAAGACGGTGCAGGTCAAGGCCGGCCAGATCAAGCTCGCCGCGGCCGGCCCGGCGCAGTCCGCGCCTCCGATCACCAACACGATCCCCTCGCGCGGAGAGGTCCCCGAGACCTCCAATGCGATGATGGCGCGAGCCGCCGAGACCTCGAGGCCGGAAATGCCGCCGCAGCCGGCCAATTTCGGCACCGGCAACGGCATCCTCGGCGTGCTGCCGGCCTCGGCCGTCCATGCACCCGCTGCCCCGGCACCGCAGGCCGTGGCTTCGATCGAACCCGCAACCCGCAGCGTGCAGGCCGCTCCGTCGACCAGCGCCGCCAGGCCGAGCGCCGCGCATACCGGCTGGATCATCCAGGTTGGCGCGCTGGAGTCCGAGGGCGAGGCCAACAAGCGCATCGACCTGGCCCGCAGCTCCGCCCGCGGCCTGCTCAGCAAGGCCGATCCGTTCACCGAGCCGGTTGTCGCCAAGGACAATCGCAAGCTCTACCGCGCCCGCTTCGCCGGGCTCGAGCGCGACCAGGCCGAAGCCGTCTGCCGCACCTTGAAGCGCGCCGAGATCTCCTGCATCACCGTGCGCAACTGATCGCCAGCATCTGCTGATTTCAAACGGCCGGCGCAGCAAGCGCCGGCCGTTTTGTTTTTGCCGCCGCGAAAACGGCCGGCCGGCCGCGCGCGGCGCAACCATGAAACTTCTCGTCAAGATTTTACGGTTAAGTTTTCCCGAAAGAGCGATCGGCCACGCCGGACAGCGGCGGGCCAGACGGGGCATCAATCAGAAACGGAAGGCAGCTCTCGGCTGTGGCGTTGGTAGCGTAGCCGGAGTTAGAGATGCGTGCGAAGCAGAGTATCCTTGGCCTCGTTTACCCGGGCAGCGAGATACGTCGAGCCCCCCTGGTCGGGATGGAGTTTCTTCATCAGGGCTTTGTGGGCCCGGCTGATGTCGTCGCGCCCCGCTCCCGGCTGCAAGCCAAGGATCTGATAGGCTTCCTCCGCCGTCATTTTGCCGCTCGCCGCCGTGCGGCGCTGCCGCCCTGCCGCATCGCCCTGCGCGTTCTGACGCCAAGCGGGAAACCGGCGGTCCAGATAGCTTTCAAGTAAGGCCACGCTCTCGGCGTCGAACGTCGGGACCATCGCCAGTAGCTGCGACAGGTCGAATTCATCGAGCATGCGGCCGGCCTGCGGTCCGGCCACGATCTGGCCCCTGAGCACGCCGCTGCCGTGATCGAGGGCCATATCGAGATATTGCGAGCGCACCCGCGAGCTTTGTCCCTGGCTGCGCGAACCGCCGAACATGCCGCCGAGATTGGGAAATCCGGTGCTTCCGAACGGCGACCAGCCGAGCAGTCCGGCACCGAAGATGCCGAGCGGAATTGCCACCGCCAGTTCGCCCCGCACGCCGGTAAAGGCTGCGACCGCGAGGGCGAGCACCCCGCCGCCGATCTTGATCGCGCGCGCAAGCACGGCGGGATTGGCCGCACGAAACATCTGCAGCGCGGAATAAAGGACGACAACGGCGATGACGCCGGCGATCAGCGTTGGCATGTCGGGAATATAGGCGGCCCGGCGACAAAAAGCATGCGAAGCTTCGTTTCACCGGCGTCAGGCGGAGCCTGACGCGACGCGGCGCTACTTCATCTGGCCGATCAGAAGCGCCGCGCCGCTCGCGGTCTTCGCCAGTTTCAGCAACGCTTCGCGTCCTCCGGCTGCATAGGCCGCAGCTGCCCGCAACAGCTCGCGCAGCTGCGCCGCCGCGCCGGGATCGAACCGGCACCAGGCGCCACCGGTCAGGCGCGCGATCTGGCGAAACGTTTGCTCGGCGGTCGCATCCCTGCCCTCCTGGAACATGAAGACCGGCACCTTGAGCAGGCCGAGCTCGCCGGCCTTCGCGCACAGATCGTCGGCGCTCTCCTCCATCGCGTCGCCGACGAACACCAAGGCGCGCACCCCTGCCTCGACCGCTTCGCGACGCGTCTCGCTCAGCACCTTGCCGATCTGGGTATCGCCGCCGCGGCAATCGATCTTGCTCATCAGCGCCGCCAGCTTGGCGCTGTCGGAGATCCAGCCCGTGGCACGGCACTCGTTGAAGCCGCGATAGTAGACCAGCCGGATGTCGAGACTGCCGAGCGCTGCGGTCTCGCGAAACATGTCGGCCTGGAGCGCGCAGGCCAGGTCCCAGGTCGGCTGCCGGCTCATCGTTGCATCCAGCGCGAAGACCAGCCTGCCGTGGGCGCCGGCGCGATGCGGCGACATCGCTCGCGCCCTGGCGACGAATGCCGCGATGTCGTTCGCGCTGGATGTCAGCACGCCAGGCTCATGGGCCGGGCGTACATCGCTTCCGGATGTCGGTTTGATCGTCTTGCCGGCCATCAGCGCTTGCCTCGTACAGCAAACACTATGTGGGCCGCGGCAGTGGATTGGTCAACGTGAGAGGCCAGCCTGGACCGCGGGCCGCCCCGTCAGTTCGTGACCGACGGATCCTTCTTCGTCTCGGTCTTGGTCAGCGAGAGCGACTTCTTGAGCTTATCGGTCAAGGTCTGAGGTTTCTCGACCGGCACGTAGAGCGAGACGGGACCGGGCTCCAGAATATTCGGCGGCGCATTCCTGGTGTCGACCGGCGCGACAGCGCTGTCGGTGTCGGCGAGGAATTTATCGAGCATGGCCTGGATCGAGTCCTTGGCCTTCTCGGGCCCTGTGTCACGCATGTCGTTGTGCTGGAAGTTGGTGTTCACCACGGTGATGCCGGCCTTCTCGCATTCGTCGGCATCGGGAACGACGCCCGGATCCGGCTTGAACTGCGAGTCATGCGAACGGAACGACAGGATCTTGAACTTGCCGGCGGTGACGAAGGGCACGCGCAGATTGTCGAGGGTGACAACCTTCTTGACCTCATCCGGATACTGCTTGGCGAAGTACATCGTGATGTCGCCGCCCATGGAGTGGCCGACCATCGTCACCTTGTCGTAGTCCGCGTTCGGCTGGCGCTTCTTCATCTCCTCGATCGCGAACTTGATGTTGGCGACGCCGCGCAGGATCTGCGGCAGGCGGCCGACATAGAGCTCGCCGGGCTTGGTCACCATCGGTCCGTCCGACGGCAGGTCGTTCTGAATGCTGATGGTCAGATAGCCGCGCGCCGCGAACACGTTCGCGAGGAAGGAATATTCGGTGAATTTGACGGTATTGCCATGATTGAGGATCGCAACCGGCAGCGTTATCATGCCAGCGTCGGCCTGCATCTCCTTGTCGAAGCGCACGGCAACGTCGACCGCGACCGGCCGCTCATCGCGCGTCGGGTCCTTGAACATGAGAGTTTCGTGACGGATCGCCCACTTGCTCGCGGTGAAATAGGCCGCCGTGATCACCACGGAGAGAGAAAGCAGAACGAGAATTCCACGCTTCATGACGTCCTCGAGGTGCCCGCCTTTTCAGGGCTGTTCTTGGCCGGAGACTCTTCGGCCTCCTTTTGAGAATATATGTCACAGCGCTGTGACAGGAAGTCTAAAAGTTGGGACTTCGCAGCACGTTCATTGTGCGGTGCACACAACCTTTGTGCATTCGCTTCTGGCGCCATGGCTCTGCGGCACGATAATACCTCAAGACCAACCGACCGGGAGCGGGAACGCGGCTGGCTTGGGAAAACCGGATCTGGCCAGCTTTGTTCCGGCATATTGGCGACGGAGTGGCCGAAAACCCCGCAAGACTACCGTGCTTCTGCACCGTCCAGGAAGTGACGATCGTCACCTGCTGCGCCGGCCGTGGAACCTGCCCGAGGGAGAGCTTGGCGGCCTAGCTGCCGAGGATGTCGTGGACCTCGAGCGGCTTGTCGACCTGGTTGAACCACTCGGCCCGGTTGGCCGCGCGGCGCCGACCGCGCTCGTCGAGCGGCAGTTTGAGCTGGCGGAGCAGGCTCGTTACCTCCTCCCGCGCGGTAACGTGCCCAAGGCTCGGGCGGGTGCCGAGCGTCGCCTCGTCGATGTCATCGAGCGCCGTCAGCCCGCGCGGGAAGAATTCGCGATAGACCACCCGCTCGGCGAAGCCGTCGACGTAACGGAAGCCGAGCCGCAGCGACAAATCCTTCAGGCCCTCGGCGACGAGCTGCTTGTTGCGGGAGCCGAGCATCGACAGGCGGTTGCGCACGACGATCCATTCGGTGGTTGCGCCGTCGAGCTGGCGGCGCTTGCGCCTGACGTCTCGCACCATCTCGGCATAGTGGCTCTCACCCGTCACCGCGTAGTTGGCGGGATCGACGGTACCGAGCACGTCGAAATCCAGGAAGCTGTCGTTGATCGGCGTCACCAGGGTGTCGGCCATCGAATGAGCGAGCCGCATGAGATAGCTGTCGGTGCCGGGCGTATCGATGACGATGAAATCATAGGCGCGTTCCACCGCACTCACCGCGGCCATGAACTGCTGGAATTCCGCGTTCTCGTTCTCCTCGATCTGCATCGTCTCGCCGTACTTGATGCAGTGGTGTACCGGGAGCTCGAGGTCGAGCCCGGTGCGTCGCGCCCAGGCCTGGCGATTGTCGATGTAGCGGGTGAAGCTTTGCTGGCGGCAGTCGAGATCGATCGTGGCGACGCGCTGGCCGGCCTTGAGGAGCGCAACGGCGATGTGCAATGCGGTGGTCGATTTGCCGGAGCCGCCCTTCTCGTTGCCGAGCACGATGACATGTGCGGAGCCGGATTGACCCTGACGAGCCTGCACCAACATGATTCAAATCCCCGCAATGATCTTCAAAGCGAGCGCCGCTGCGGTCAAGTGAAATGCATCGCTGCGACAGGAAATCAATTGCGGCCATGCTGATGAATCGATCAAGCAAGACTGCTGAGTCGATCGGCGGCTTTGATCCGCGCGCGTTCGAGATCGTGTAAGGCTTATCGGCCGGTTTGCCGATCGTGGTTCGGACTTGGTAAGCTGCGTGACCTGCCGAACGCCAACCCGTCCCGCCCAGATTCGTTCCCACCCGGATTGCCCCACGAGCCGAGACCAGATGCCGAGAAATCCCACCGTCGTCCGTACCGTCCCCGCCCTTCGTCGCGCCGTCGACACCCTGCGCGCCAAGAAGGCAACCGTCGCGCTGGTCCCGACCATGGGGGCCCTCCATGACGGACATGTGTCCCTGGTTCGCCTCGCCAAGCGGCGCGCCAGCCGCGTCGTGGTGTCCATCTTCGTCAACCCGACTCAGTTTGCCCCGACCGAGGATTTTGGCGCCTATCCGCGCACCTGGAAGGCCGACATCGCCAAGCTCGCGGCCGAGGACGTCGATATCGTCTGGCACCCGGGCGTCGAGGCCATGTATCCGGAGGGCTTTGCCACCCGCATCGTGCCGGAAGGACCGGCGCTCGCCGGCCTCGAGGACCGCTTCCGCCCGCACTTCTTCGGCGGCGTCGCCACCGTCGTCGGCAAGCTGTTCACTCAGTGCCGGCCGGACTTTGCGATCTTCGGCGAAAAGGATTTTCAGCAGCTGCGGGTGGTGACGCAGATGGCGCGCGACCTCGACCTCGGCGTCAAGGTCCTCGGCTCCCGCACCGTGCGCGAGCGCGACGGGCTCGCGATGTCCTCGCGCAACGTCTACCTCTCGCCCGAGGAACGGCGCGCCGCCCCCGAGCTTCACCGGGTGATGAAGCAAACGGCCGGCCGCCTGCGCGCCGGCGAGGATACCGCGACTGCAATGGCCGACGGCGCCGCGGCGATCACCAGGGCCGGCTTCGTGCTCGATTATCTCGAAGTCCGCCACGCCGCCTCCCTGGCGCCGATCGGCTCGCTGAAGGACGGCCCGATGCGGATGCTGGTGGCGGCAAAGCTCGGCAGCACCCGCCTGATCGACAACATCGCGGTATAGAGCAGGATCCGGAAAGTGTGATGCGGTTCATGCGCAAACGGGGTTCGAGCCTGTAATGAGGGCTCGGCCTCATCTGCGCGGCCGACGCGTGGATGATCGCGCCTTTCAGAGGCGATCGGAATGAGCGGTTATTTCAGGAAAGGCATTGCTTTCGGCATCGCGCTCGTGGCCGCAGGCCTCGTGCAGGCGCAGACCCGGCCGCCGGTCGGCGGGGTCAATTCGGCGCCCGGCGCGATGATCTTCTATGTCGCGCATGGTGCGCCTGATGCCTGCGGCCCGGGCTGCTCGGACTGGATCGCCGCCGAGGGCGCCGTGCAGTGGGATACCTACAAGCGCCTGCTGGCGATCCTCGACCGGCAGAACGGCCGCAAGCTGCCGGTGGTGATCAACGTCAAAGGGAATTCCAACCTCAACGTTGCCTCCAGCCTCGGCCGCATCCTGCGCGATCGCGGCATCGATGCCGCGGTCGCGGCGACCGAGGTCGAGGCCTGCACCGGGAAATCCGAGGAGGAATGTTTCGCGCTCAAGCGGCCCGGCGGCCCGCTCGACGCCAAGGAGAAGCTGTCCGGCATTGCCTGCGATTTGGCCTGCGTGCTGATGCTGTCGGGCGGCGTGCATCGCAGCCTGCCGGAAGGCAGCCGCGTGGTGCTGAGCGGCATGGCGATCCACAACCGGCTCGCGCCCAACGTCTCGGCCGAGCATCGCGAGAGCCTGACCTCGGTCTTCACCGACCAGTTCCGACGCTATCTCGGCGAGATGGGGATCGATCACGAGCTGCTCGACGTCGCCGTCAGCAATGCGGGCGGCAGCCGCTATGTCGAGATCCCGGCGTCCGAATGGAGCCGGCTGCACCTCGTGACGCAGTAGTTCGCGGCAGTCATCGGCCTCAGAGCAAGCCGAGGTCGCGCAACTCGCGGCGCATCGGCTCGGGCATCGATGCCACGCTGGCGGCGCTCGACTTGGTGAGATCGGCCGGCGCGGAGTCCGCGGTGAGATAGCGCCAGCCCTGGAACGGGCGCATCGGCCGCGGCGAGACCGAGATCACTTTCGGCTGCATCACGATCCGGCAGCGCCCGATGCCATCCTTGTCGCGGAACGGCTCGATGCCGATGATCTTTTCCCGCGCGGCGATCTCGCCCTTGATCACCCAATAGAGCGAACCGCCGGCGAGGATCTCCTCCTCGCGCTTCGGCGTCATCCGCGTGATGTGGACGTGACGGAGCGGCAGGCCCTTTTTCTTCGCGGTCGCCATCCGCTCGGCAACCCAGCCCTTGAGTTCCTTGACGGAGTCGCAACCGACGGCGAGCTTGATGAGATGAAGCGGCATGCGCCGGATGTAGCGGCCGGCGCGCGCTTTGAAAAGGGAGCGCTCTCCGCGGCGGTGGATATCGGGACTAGAGCGTTTTTCGAGCCAAACGAAGCCGGAACAGTGCAATGACGGCGGCTCAAGCCGCCGTCATCACGCTCATTGCTCGTTCGCAGCCGCCGGTGCGCTGGCGGCGGCAGGAGGCGGCGCCGGCGCGGCCGGGGCCGGCGCGATCTGGACCGGGCGCTTCGCTGCCGGCGGCCGCTTCGGGGCTGCGGCGGGCGGCGCGGCGGCGCGCGCGGCCGGCGCGGGTGCGGCGGCGGCTGGCTTTGCCGGCTCGGGCGTCATGATGCTGACCGGCGGCGTGTTCGCCGAGCTCGGAAACTCCGCATTGGTCGGCTTGCCGGTGGGCAATGACTGCGGCAGCGCCGCGACCAGGCCGGAGACGGCCGACGCCTGGGCGCCGGCCGGCGCGTTCCACGACCCCGCGTAGCGCGTGATCAGGTTCTCGTAGGTCCGCTCGTTCATGTTGGCGATGATCTGATGGTTGTCGCCGAGCGAGCGGAACGCGGGGCACGCGGTCGGCGTGCAGTGGTCGCGCGCCATCAGCGCATAGGCGACCAAGCCGTAGCGGTCATGCTCGATGGCACGGCGCAGCGCCTGCAACTCGGTGGTCGAATTGCGCTCGGCGGTCGCGAGGTCGCCGAGCGCAGTCAGGCGCGAGATCTGCGCCGCAGCGTAACTGACCGCCGCTGCCGCCGTATCCGATGAACCGAACAGCACCTTCTCGCAGGCGTTGAGAACGGCGTCTCCGGCGAGATCGTCGACGCAGGCCAGCGCCGGCACCGTCTGGCTGGCCAGTTGCGCCGTCCGTGTCTCGGCCGGCGCCGCCTGCCCACCTGGGCCGAAGCCACGGATCGTCGCAGCGACCGCAACCGCGATCGACAGCAGCGTGATCACGGTCAGCGCGCCGTTGGCGACGGATTTTTCCGCACGCAGCAGCGTGACCAGAACGACGATCCCAAAGAACCCCGCAGCGGCCAGCGTCAGCCACATCGGGAAGGTCGGTGAGCGCCAGATCTGATCCAGCGAGGAAGCCCAGTTCATGCGCGATGTCCCTCAACGCAGCGTAAGCACAATCGGCGACGGCGAACGCCGCCACCCCGACGTCCAACCTTCAGCACAATGGATCTGCGAACGGGGCCTTTTGACGGCGGCGGCGCGGAACCCGCTCCAGCCGCCGGCTTGCGCACAACTCCTTCAGGACAGCGCGAGCTGACTCTCCTTGGCCACCCGTTCGAAAGCTTCAGTCGAGCTCTTGATGCGATATTGGCAGTCGTCACCGTCGGTCGGCAGCAGGCGGATCACTTGATAGGTGCCGCTCGCGGCGGGGCGCGCCACGTTGCTGGCCGTGAAATAGACGGTCTCGCCAATCGAGTACTTATGCTTCAACGCCCTCTCCATTTTCTTAGAGATTGCTGGCTGAGCTGACAGTCCCGATAGCTCAGGCCGGCATTTTGAGAACCCTGCGGCAAGCTAGCACATCGCACCTCCCCAAATCCAGCGAGATTGGGGCATGGCGAAGGTGCGATTTTTGCAGGTTTTTCAGGGCGATAGGCAGCAATTTGCGTGCCAGCCGGAAATTGCCCGCCGAGCCCGGCTGGAACCCTGATTCCAGCCGCTCAGGCGGTGTGCGGCAGCTTGCCGTCCGGGCTCGCGCCATCGACCGCAGCCGGAAGTTGCTGGGCGAGCACCTTGGACAGCTGGTCCACCGGAATGTTGAACCTGGCGGCGAGCTGCTTGACGGTGTCGCTGCCGAGCACCTGCTGGAGCTGCTCAGCGGTGATCGGCAGGTTCTGACCGGTACCGATCCAGGATTTGACCTGCTCGCCGAGCCCGGCTTGCTCGAGCTTGGCGACGATCGAGGACAAGCCGCCCTGCCCGCCATTGCCCAGGACCTCGCCGAGCACGACCGGGATCACCGCCGCGCCAAGCTGGCCAAGCATGCCTTTCAGCTCCGGCGAATTCTCCAGGGAATCGAGAATGCCCATGGTCTAAGTCCTTTCACGACTTGCAAAACCAGCCTTTCCGGATTCGACGCCTTCGGCCCCGCGACGTCAAGCCGCGATCTTTGCGACCGCTGTCACAATTCGGAAGCGCAGCAACCGTCAGACATCCTCGAAACGAGCGATCCGCAGCGTCTCGGCAACGCCGTCGCGGCTCCATTCCTGGAACGCCGGAAGCTGCATCATGGCATCGACATAGTGCTGCGCTTCGGCCTTCACCGGGATCGCGTAGGTGCGGAAACGATGCACCACGGGCGCGTACATCGCATCGGCGGCGGAGAATGCGCCGAACAGGAACGGACCCTGCTTGCCGTAGCGCGCATGGCACTCGGCCCAGATCTCCTGGATCCGCGCCACGTTGGCGCGCGCATCATCCGACAGCGCCACGGGGCGGATCGGCCGATGCAGGTTCATGCCGCATTCGTTGCGCAAGGCCATGAAGCCGGAATGCATCTCGGCCGAGATCGCGCGGGCATGCGCGCGCGCGGCACGATCCGCAGGCCAGAGCTTCGCCTCGGGAAATCTCTCGGCGAGATACTCGATGATGGCAAGCGAATCCCACACCGTGATGTCGCCATCGACCAGCACCGGCACCTTGCCGGCCTTGCTGAAAGAGAGGATGCGGTCCTTGTCGGCCTGGTCCGTGTAGAGCGGAATGAAGACCTCTTCGAACGGAATGTCGTTGGCGCGGAGCGCGAGCCAGGGCCGCATCGACCATGACGAGTAGTTCTTGTTGCCGATGACGAGCTTGAGCATGTCCGGGAATCCTGTTGCCACGGTAGTTTGCCATAGTGCATTGCACGCGTTCAACCTGTACATGACGCGGATGCGGTCCGGCGCGGACAGTCAGCCGCGCGCTCACGAAGGAAGGCAACATGACCGGCTATTGGACCGACATCCTGGCCGTCGGCTTCTTTGCGCTGGAATGGCTGGTCTATGCCCTGACGCTGGAGCACTCGGCCTACGGTCGCGACAGCCTGTCGGCGCGCATGAACCGCTATCGCGAGGTCTGGGTGCGCCGCATGCTCCACCGCGAGACGCGCATGGTCGACATGCAGATCATGGCCTCGCTCCAGAGCGGCACCGCCTTCTTCGCCTCCACCAGCCTTTTCGCGCTCGGCGGCGCGCTGGCGCTGCTGCACGCCACCAACGACGCGCTCGCGGTGCTCGGCGCGCTGCCGGTCAACCTGACGCCCTCGCCCGCTTTGTGGGAGGTCAAGTGCATCGGGCTGATCCTGATCTGCGTCTACGCCTTCTTCAAGTTCGCCTGGGCCTATCGCCTATTCAACTATGTCGCGATCCTGTTCGGCGGCATGCCGCCGGCCGACCGGCGCGACACGCCGGAGGCCGAAGCCCATGTCATTCGCACCTCCCGCCTGTTCGAATCCGCCGGCCGCCATTTCAACCGCGGCCAGCGCGCGTTCTTCTTCGCGCTCGGCTATCTCGGCTGGTTCGTCAGCCCCTGGGTGCTGTTCGTGACCACGGCCGCCGTGGTGGTCGTCACCTGGCGGCGGCAGTTCGCCTCGAATGCCTGGCAGGCGATGGGAAGCTGAGGCGAACCTCGTCTACGACGCGAAATCGCGCGGACTGAAATCGAGGTCGAGCACCTTCCATTCGCCGTAGCGATCCCGCGGCAGCATCGCATAGGGCTGGCAGGCCTGCAGCGCTTCGGTCGCGCTCTTCAGCAACAGCGGCCCCTTTTCCGAGGCGGTGGCTTCGATCAGCAAGGGCTGCGCGGCGAGCTTACCGTCGGGCTTCATGAACACCCTGAGCTTGATCCTCACGTCGTCGCCCGTGCTCAGCGTCGGCGGGAGTTTCAGGCAGGTCTTCAGGTGACGGCGGAATTCGGCGACCACGCTTGAGCCGACGTCCGCCTGCTCGGTGGCGGCTGCGTCGAAATTGTCCTTGCCGGGTCCGGGGCCGGACGGCGCGGCGGCGGGCGGCTTCACGGAAATATCGGGCGGCAGGCCGAGCATGACATTGTATTTGACCGAAAGATCGGGCTCGGGCTGCGCATAGGCAGGCGACGACGCTGCCGCCTGTTGCTGCGCCATTGGCTGGGGCATCGGTGGCGGCTGAGGCGCCGGCTGCGCAGCCGCGGCTTGTTGCGGAGTTGGGGTGGGCTTGGGCGGCTGCGCCTGCTTCTGCGGCGGTTGCTGTGGCGCGCTCTGCTGTGGCGCGGGCGCCTGCGCCGATGGTTCGGGCTTGGCTGAATCCACCGGCTTATCGAGCGACGGCAACTGCAACTCAGGCGTCGGCGACGGGCTCGGGGCCGGTTCGGGCTTGGTCTCGACCTCGGACTTGGCGACCTCCTGCGGCGTCACGATCTCGACCGGCACCGTGTCAGCGGCGACGGGATCGAACTGATGGACCTCCGAATACAGGAAAATCAGCGCAAGCAGCATCAGGTGCACGAACACCGACGCCATCAGATCCGCGTTTGGCCGAAACTTCATCCCACTCGATCACATCAGTGACGTCTCTCCCCGCCGGGCTACAATACCGGCCGGAACCCGCCTGCCTCAATCCCCATTCGGTCCAAAGCCGCAATCGGCCAGCGGGGCATTAGCATGATCCGGATCAGGACCCAGCCATTTTTCCAAGACTTGATGCTTCCCAAGACCTTGATGCTCAGGCAAAGACCCCATGCGTCGCGGGGCCCGTCATCGCGCGTCAGCTCTCCCGATCGCCGAGATCTCGCGCATGTCGTCTTCCGACAGCTCGAAATCGAAGATGTCGATGTTTTCCGACAGGCGCTCGACGCGCGAGGTGCGCGGGATCGCAGCGACATTCTGCTGCACCAGCCAGCGCAGGCAGACCTGGGCAGCGCTCTTGCGATAGCGGTCGCCGATCCGCGCCAGCGCGCGGTCGCCCTTGACCCGTCCCTTCGCGATCGGGCTATAGGCGACGAACGCCATGCCGTGGCGCCGACAGGCCTCGATCACGTCGGCCTGGTGTAGGTAAGGATGGTACTCGACCTGGTCGCAGGCGAGCGGCTCGGGACATGCCGCGACCGCCTGCTCGATCAGCGCCACCGTGAAATTGGAGACGCCGATGTGGCGGGTCAGTCCCATCTGCCTGGCATGCGACAGCGCGCCCAGCGTCTCCGCCAGCGGCACGTGGGAATTGGGCCAGTGCAGCAGCAACAGATCGACCTCGGTCAGGCGCAGCCGCGCCAGGCTCTCCTTCGCCGACCGCTCGAGATCCTTCGCCATGAAATGGTTGGTCCAGACCTTGGTGGTGAGGAAGACGTCGTCGCGGCGCACGCCGGAGGCGCGCAAGCCGTCGCCGACCTCGCGCTCATTGTCGTAGACCTGCGCGGTGTCGATGTGACGATAGCCGAGCCGTAGCGCCTGCTCGACCACGCGCGCGGCAGGCCTGCCGCTCAGCTCCCAGGTCCCGAGCCCGATCGCCGGGATTCTGGCACCGTTGCCTTCGACGACATTCATGCGCCCATTATGCGCGCATGACGAAGCCCTGCCAACTCACGGTTCGGTTCCGCGATGGAACGTCGCGACGTCTCATCGCTCCGGCTGGTAGCCATCGGTCAGCGTCTTCAGGAAGGCGATTATGTCGGCCTCGTCCTGCGCCGTCATCGCCGGCGTGTCGCCGGGATGGCGCTCGAACGGCGGATCGCTGACGTCGACATTGCCGTGATATTTTTCCGGCAGGTCATCGTATTTGCGCACCGCGCCGTCGGCGCCGCGCGGAAACACCTTCTCCGGATTGGTATCGCGGAAGTTATAGAAGTCGAGCACCTGCTCGAGGCTGGTGAAGACCCCGTTGTGGAAGAACACGCGACGCGTCGCCGTGTTGCGCAAGGTCGGCGTCAGAAACATCCCGCAATATTGCGTCTGCTCGGCAATGTCGGTGCGGTACGGACCGCAGACCCCGAGATCGAAATGATCGGGATCGCGGTTGCCGGCGAGCGCGGCGTTGCGCGGCGCGCCGAGCGCCTCATATTGGTGATCGGTGAACAGCGGCGGCAGACCGTCCCGGGTCGGCTGCGACGTATGGCAGCCGCCGCAATTGGCCTTGTCCGGATCGTTGAACAATTGCAGGCCGCGCAGCTCGCTCTCGTTCAATCGCGCCTTGCCTTCCAGCCAGTAATCGAACTTGCTGGTGTAGGGATGGAAGCTCGGCTCCTCCACCTGATAGCGCGCGACGGCAAACATCGCCTCCGCGACCAGCAGCCGCGTATTGTCGAAGACACCGGCACCGAACAGCTCGGCGAAGCGCGGCGCGTAGCTCGCCTGGCGCAGCTTCTGCGCCACGATTTCGATGCTGCCGCCGTCCATCTCGTTGGGATCGAGCAGCGGGAATATCGCCTGGTCCTGCAGCGTATCGGCGCGGCCGTCCCAGAACAGTCCGCCCTGCGGCACGATGTTGACCGCCGACGCGGCGGTCCCGGTCGCAACTTTTTTGGCGCGCGGGGCCTGCTGGCCGAGCGCGGCCAGTTGCGCGAAGTCGACGACATTGTCGTCATCGTCCTTTTCCGGCCCGATGCTGAAATTCGGCTGCCGCTCGAGATAGGTCAGGCCCGGCACGGCGCGGGTCCCTTGCCGGGATTGCGCGGGCCCGCCGAGCATCACCGGCCCGTCATTGGGTGGCCCGTAGGCGTGGTCCGGACTGTGACAGGACGCGCATGACAATGCGCCCGACGAGGACAGCAACGCGTCGAAGAAGATCTTCTGGCCGAGCTGCGCCATGGCGGACAGCGGAGCGGCCGGCGGACGCCTGAGCTGCACCGGGTGCGGATTGGTCCCCGGAAGTCCCTGCGTCTCGACGGCCGCAACAGTGCCCGCCATGCACAGCAGGCCGGCGCCGAGAAGCCACAAGGTGCGGCCGTTCATGTCAGATCCAGTGTCGTTAAGCGTTTTCGCGCGAACCGGAGACCAGTTCGCGCGAGCAGAACGCGTCAGGGCAAAGCTTCGGTTCTGATTGGATCAGAACCGAAGGGCGTTAGTGGTGATGGTGATCATCCGGCGCGCTGACGATGACGGTGCCGGCGGTCGGATCGAGGAACAGCGTGTCCTGCCGATACTCGTGGTCCTGGCCGTGGCCACGCTCGAAGTCGAACATGTCGGCGATCGATTCGACGTTGTCGTCGAACGAGCCGCCGCCGAGACGCTGGCCATGCAGCCAGTTGTCCTCGATGAAGCGCACGACGGAGGCCTGCGAAATGCGGGTGTGGCTGACGTAATTCCGCTTGGCGAAGGGCGAGATCACCAGGAACGGGACGCGCGTACCGGGACCGCAGCGGCCGTTCACCGGCTGGCCGTTGAGGCCATTCGGCTGCGTCTGCTTGCCGATACCGCGGCCACACTGGCCGGGACCGTTGACCTGGTCGGCGGTCGGATCATACGAAGCGCTGATCGGCGCAAGGTACTGGTGGTCGTACCAGCCGTCGGAGTCGTCATAGGTGATGATGACGGCGGTCTCGCCCCACTCCTTCTGCTTCTGCAGGAAGTTGATCAGCTCGACATTGCCGGCCTGCTCATCGAGCGGATCGGAGTTGCCGGGATGACCGTCCTGATAGGCCGGCATCTTGATGTAGGAGACGGCCGGGAAGTTGCCGGCCTTCACCGAAGCATAGAAGTCCTCGAGATCGTAGGCATGATTGGCCGGATCGAGCGTCTTGCTGCCGGGCACATAGGTGTGACCGACCGCATTCACCGAGCTCGGCCGCGCATGGGTCGGGTTGGCGGTCGACTTGTAGTACTGGAACCAGGCGTGGTGCGGGATGTAGTCCACGACGGTGCCGTTGACGTTGCTCGAGAACGTGCTGCGGCCGCAGTTGGTGGTGCCGTTGCTGTTCTTGAGCGTCAGGTCGAAGCCGCCCATGAAACTGCCCCAGCTGATCTGCTGGGCATTGAGCAGATCGCCGATGTTCTTGCTGGTCATCAGGACCTGGCTGGTCGTGCTCGAGCAGGCATCATAGGCAGGATCGGTATCGCCGATCAGCGTCAGGCCGCCCTGGCCGTCGGCGATCGACGACGACGAACCGACGATGTTCTGTGCGCCGTTGGTCTGGCCGGAAACCACCTCGAGCGCGCCGGGCGTCGACGGACCAAAGGTGTCGGTCCAGCTGTTGTCGCTCATCGCGAAGTTCTGGGCGTAATTCCAGAACGCGGTGACGGTGTTGCCGTCGAAATAACCCATCACCTGCCCGTTGGTGCCGAAAGCGCCGACGCCGCCGGCGGTGCCGCGACCGGTGAATTTCGGAAACAGGTCTTCCTTGCCGTTGTCGACCGCCTGCTGCTCGGGCGTATAGGCGTGGTTCTGCGACTTGGTGTTGGCCTGGGTGCGGTCGAGGCGGAACGGATTGGTCGCGCCGGTGCCATTGGCCGGGTTGTTGTTCGGGTTATTGGTCAACAGATTGGCGCTGGCGAGATTGTTGACCTTCGGCGTATGCGGCTTCGCCGTGAACGGAATCGAGCCGGTCGGGTTGGTCGCAACCGGGTAGGTTGCGAAGTAGTGATCGAACGAGCGGTTCTCGTTGAAGATGACGACAAGATGCTTGATCGGCGTTTGGGTGTGGATGTCGTGCGGATGATGATCGTGGCCGTTATTGCCCTTGTTGTCGTCCTGGGCGGCGGCGCTGCACATCACCGCAGCGGCAGCAACCAGACAAACTCCGACCGTCGAAAGAAATTTGGCTTTCACCGTAGTGCCCCTTTTATTTTTGAAGGATTTATGACGTCGACCTGCGACAAGTTATCCATCGCCGATGACAGCGCTGTGTCGATCGAATGAATGCGACGAACGATGATGTGCGCCGATGTTTGCGTCGGTTGCAGCGAGCGTCGGGGGATCAATCTTTGCGCGCATGGCAGACGTCACGCCTCTGACACGAGCGGCTATCCGTGGACGCGGCTTCGGTCAGAAGGCTTCGGTCAGAAGGCTTGGATCAGAAGACTTGGAATTGAAGGGATCGCGCTGAAGATGACGGCAGCGGTCAGCAATCGCGTGAACTAGTTGTGCGCTGCCGGCAATCGCGGCTGCTCACGCCCGAAAATAAATCCGCGCCTTCCGGGAATGTTGTCCCGAAAAGCGCGGATGCCTGGTCTTGTGGCGGGCGGCGCTTCGGCTCGGCGCACGCGGCGGATGTGAGACCGGTTGCTAGGACACGCGCATAAAGCCGGGAGGTTTCCACGCCCCTTCGCCTGCCGGCAGAATCGATGGCGGCGTGGTTTTCGGCCAGTACAGTCGCATCACCACATAGATCGGGCCATCCGGCGCCGGCAGCCAGTTTGCCTCCTTGTCCGCTCCCGGAGACTTGCTCTGGACGTAGATCGTCAGCGAACCGTCAGAGCCGCGCTTCATGTGCGGCAACATCGGCGAGTTGATGAGGTAGCGGCTGATCGGGTTCTTGACCAGGAGTTGGCTCTTGCCGTCATACATCGTCACCGACCAGAAGGAGTTCACCGGTGGCAGTTGTCCCGCCGGGAAGGTCAGTGTGTAGCTCGACTTCGAGCAGTCGAGTTCCTTGCCATCGGCGTCCACTTTGCCCAGGGGATACATGGCCTCCACCGCGTCGTTGCCATAGATGCCGGCCTTCGCGGCTGCCGCGCGCAAGAGCCAGTCGCCGTGAAAGAATGCCGCGTCACCGAACGCCGAGCTGACGCGCCAGCCATTGATGTCCTTGCCGAGGCTCGCCACGGTCTCGCTGACCTTGCGCTCGCCCTCCTTCATGCCAAGCAAAATCTCGGCCTTGTCTTCCAGCGACAGGCTGCGGAAATCGAAGGTCTTCCCTGGCCCCACGCCGATCCGTGCCAGTTGCTCCCGGATCCAGCGTTCCTCCGGCAGCGCCGGCGCGAATTGAAGCGCGAAGTCCAGATATTCGAAGAACTCGGTGCGGACGAGATCCTTCTCGAATTTGGGGAAAGACGGCGCCGACGCCGGCGACGGCGCGGGCCGATTCAGGAAGCTGGAAAGCGGCTGCGCCTTGTAGCCGGCCTGAACCTTCTTGACGGCCTCAATATCGGCCGGGTCGAACAGCTGGGTCCGGAAAAGTGCCAGGCAGAAATCGCTCGTCGACCGGAACACCTTCTTGATGCCGGCCGGTGTCGCGCCGGTCCATCGCGGGCCGGCGACCAGATAACTTCCCGCATCGCTGCCCGTCGCGCGCGAACCGACATAGCCAAAATTATACGTATTAAGGTCGATCAACTGCAGCGAATAGTAGCGCTTGGGATCGACCGCCGGCACCGAAAAGACGATGGGCTCGGCCCGCAAGTCCAGCCATGCAAACGAATACGGCGTGTCACTGTTGGGCGTGACGACGGCGGTATCTTCGTAGGTGTAAACGCGGGCCTCGTTGACCAGCGTATTGAACGGCGCCTTGTACTGCCCTGACGACTTGTCCACGGCGTACTCGTACATCACACCATAGGACATCACGATCGGCAGGCCATAGATGAAGCCGGCCTCGGCAATGTCCTTGGCCTTGAAGAATCCCGGACGCTCGGACTGCGCCCAGGTTGAACTGCTGGCAGTTGCCGTAATCGCCGCCAACGCGGCAGACCGCAGAAAATCGCGCTTCGTCACGGTCTGCGGGCTCAGAGTTCGATCGCCTTTGCATCAAACACTCCCTTTCCAATATGACGGACGGCAGCGCGCGCCACCGGCCGGGGCCTGAGCACGACACCGGCCCACGCGACACAGCCTGCCGCAGACATTTCGCCATCTGAATTGATTTAGATCAACGGTGGCTTTCAACTGCATCTTGCAATTGTCACCCTTCAGGAATGGCTGCGGTGATTGTCGATGGGTTGACGTCCGCTTCCGCTCATCAACGCCGAACCAGGGGCCATGCCAGCAGCGTTGCGTTCGGCCGGCGAGCTTGCGACGCAGAAAGGGGCGCGGGCGCCCGCCGAACAGCAATCGCAGCGATCCAATCTACTTCAACAGGATCAAACAACGTCGTCGGGCTGCTACGCACCACGACTGGCTTGCCGCCGACTACCTTGGCTTCGTTCAACTAAGGGCAATCAGACTGCGCCTTAATGAGTCCGGATGAGTCCTGGGCCTAATCCTTCATTCCCGTAATCGAGGCACTTACCGCGCGCGGATCGCGCTGTGGCCAGCGGCCGCTTTCGACCTGCGACAGAAAATCGCCGACGATCCGGTTGTATTCGTCGGGTTCCTCGATGTTGATGGCGTGGCCGCAGTTCGGCATCACCGCGAGCGCGGCCGAGGGGATGCTCTGCTTCATCAGGATGCCGGGCAGCAGGCACGGCCAATCCTCGTCGCCGGTGATGATTAGCGTCGGCACATTGATGCGCTTCATCTCGTCGACCAGCGTGTAGAGCGAGGGACGCTCCTTCTGCACGCCCTGCTGGGTGTTGGCCGATCCCACCGCCGAATGCTCGGCCAGCATGGTCTTGAACTCGGCGTGGCCGCGGGGGTCCTTGTTCTCGTACTGCACCCGGGTCGGCCCGTAGGCGTAGCGCTCGGCGAAGGCCGGCATGCCGTCCTTGCGGATCATGTTCGCGATCACGTCGGCCTCGGCGCGAAACGTTTCGCGCTTGTCGAGCTCGGCGCCGTAGCCACAGCCACCGATGCACAGCGACAGCGCCCGATCAGGGTGACGCAAGCCGAAATGCAGCGTCGCAAAGCCGCCCATCGACAGGCCGACGATATGCGCCTTCGGCGCGCCGATGTGATCGAGCACGGCCAGGATGTCGTCGGCGGCGCGCGCCTGCGAATAGGACGAGACCTGCTCCGGCACATCCGACGGCGGAAAGCCGCGCGCATTGTAGGCGATGGTCCGGAAGCGCTTGCCGAAGTGCCGCATCTGCGGCTCGTAGCTACGCAGGTCGCCGGCGAACTCGTGGACCAGGATCACCGGATGCCCCGATCCGGTCTCCTCGAAATAAAGCCGCACTCCGTCGTCTGTCACAGCATAGGGCATGTTGATCTCCTGCCTTCTCTCTTTGCTTGTTACGGGATGGTCGCGTTACGGAATGGTCGCGGTCTTCGGCGGCTTGGCGCGCGGCAGATAGGTGCCGTGGCCCTTGCCGCCAATGAGCGTACCGTTATCGACGACGACCTTGCCGCGCACCATGGTCAGCACCGGCCAGCCCGTGACCGCGAGCCCCTCATAGGGCGTGTAGTCCGCGCCGTCGTGGATCAGCTCGTGACGGATCGTCACCTTGCGCTTCGGGTCCCACAGCGCGATGTCGGCATCCGAGCCGACCGCGATCGTGCCCTTGCGCGGATAGAGGCCGTAGATCTTGGCGTGGTTGGTGGCGCTGAAGGCGACGAAGCTGTTGAGGTCGATCCGTCCCTTCGAGACGCCCTCGGAGAACAGGATCGGCAGCCGCGTCTCCACCCCGGGGATGCCGTTCGGCACCCAGCGGAACGAGGTGCGCGCATTCGGCGTCAGCTTGCCCTTGGGATCGTCGTAACGGAACGGGCAATGATCGGACGAGAACACCGAGAACACCTTCTGCTGCAAGCCCTCCCAGCAGGCCTGCTGGCTGGCGACGTCGCGCGGCGGCGGCGAACAGACGTATTTTGCGCCTTCCATGTTGAGCTGATCGAGATCCTTTTCGGTCAGCATCAGATACTGCGGACAGGTCTCGCCCATTACCCGCAAGCCCCGCTGCTGCGCGCGCCGGATTTCGTCCATCGCCTCGCCGTTCGAGACATGCACGATCATGATCGGCACGTCGACGAGCTCGGACAGCGAGATCGCGCGGTGGGTGGCCTCGCGCTCGACCGGGATCGGCCGCGAGGTCGCATGAAAGCGCGGTGCGGTGTTGCCGGCGCGCTCGAGCCGGTCGGTCAGGAAGCGGATGGCGTCGAAATTCTCCGCATGCACCATCAGCATGGCGCCGGTCTCGCGCGCGACCGACATGGTTTCGAGCAGCTCGCGGTCCGACAGCGCGAGGCCTTCATAGGTCATGAAGACCTTTAGCGAGGTGTAGCCGTCCTCGACCAGCGCCGGCAGCTCCTGGCCCAGCACATGTTCGGTCGGATCGGTGAGGATGAGATGGAAGGCGACGTCGACATGGCACTCGCCTTCGGCCAGCGAATGGTAATGCTTCAGCGCCTCGCGCAGCGTCTGGCCCTTCTCCTGCAGGCAGAACGGCAGCACGGTGGTGTTGCCGCCGAACGCCGCCGATCGCGTGCCGCTGGCAAAGCCGTCGGCCATCACGATGCCGTCGCCGGACGGCTGGGCGAAGTGGACATGGCTGTCGATGCCGCCGGGCAGCACCAGGCGGTCGGTGGCGTCGATGATCGTGGCCGCATCGCCGAGATCATGACCGAGCGCCGTGATCTTGCCGCCGCTAATCCCGACGTCGCAGGCGAAGGTGTCGGCAGCGGTCACCACAGTGCCGCCGCGGATGATGGTGTCGAAGGACATCAGTTTGTTCCCTCCTTCGGTGAGCGGTGTTCGATGATTGCGGCGAGTGGCTCGGCCAGCCCGCGCGTCGGCTTCGGATCGGGACGGCGGAAGGTGCCGGCCACCGCCTTGCGCGCCTTGAGCACGGCGAGCGTCTCCGCCTGCCGCACCGCCGCCGCGACCGGATCGACCACCGGCACCGGAATGCGGTCGCGGACTTTTGCCGCGAGCCCGGCGAGCGGCGCGCCCGACAGAATGACGACGTCGGCGTTGTCCTGCTCGACCGCGCGGTTGGCGAGCGCGACCAGCAGCTCCTCCTTCTCGGCCTGCACCTCCGAGATCGACTGGAAGCCGCCGTCAAGCGTGCGGATGCCGGCGCAGCGCGAGCTCAGTCCGTGCATGGCGACGCATTCCTCGTACCAGGGCGCCAGCGCGCCGGCGAAGGTGACGATGGCGAAGCGACGCCCGGCCATGCAGGCGGTCAGCATCGCCGCTTCCGCCATGCCGACCACGGGAATGTCGAAGGTCTCGCGCGCGGCGAACAGGCCGGGATCGCCGAAGGCCGCGATGATCGCGGCATCGACCCTCCTGTGCTGCTCGGCCAGCATCTCCAGCGCAATGGCGCCGCCGATCTGCGCCTCGGTGCGCGTCGCGATATAAGGCACGCCGCGGGCGGCGGTGAGCGGCACGAGTTCGGTGCCGACCGACGCCGCCTTGCTGCCGGCGGCATGGAGCAGATCCGTCACATCAGCCGTCGTGTTGGGATTGAGCAGCAGGATCTTCATGGCGCAACGTTCCTCGTCTTGCGGCCGCGCGGCCTTGCCGGTGCCTCCGGTGCCGCGGCGCCGTCCGCCTCGGCATCCAGCGTCTTGGCATCCAGTGTCTTGGCATCCAGCGTCTCGGCGACGATCTCGCCGGTGCGGCGCACGTGGTGGGCCAGTATCTGCCCGGCCCGCGCCGCATCGCGGCGCTTCAGCGCGGACAGAATCTCCTGGTGCTCCCGCACCGATTCATCCCAGCGGCCGAGCACCGACAGCGCGAAGAAGCGCGCCCGCTCGGCCCGCGCCAGCAGCGCCTCGTGCGTCGCCTTCAGCACCGCATTGCGGGCGAAGCCGACGATCGCCGAATGGATCTGCTGATTGGTCTGGAAATACTCGCGCAGCTCGCCGCGGCCGTGATGCCACTCGATCTTGTCCTGCAGCACCGCGAGCCGCTCGAAGTCGTCCGGCTCCATGCGCAGCGCGGCGAGCTCGGCGGCGCAGCGTTCGATGCCGCTGACAGCCTCGAACAGTTCAGCGAGCTCGGCACGGCGGAACGGCGCCACCACGGCGCTGTGGTTGAGCCGCAGCTCGACCAGACCCTCGCTCGCCAATTGCTTCAGCGCCTCGCGCAGCGGCGTGCGCGAGACGCCGAGCGCGTCGGACAGGTCCGCCTCCCCCAACGATTGCCCCGGCGCCAGCTCGCCGCGCACGATCATGGTGCGCAGCCGCGCCGCTGCCTGCTCGTGCAGCCCGACCCGCGGCACACGCAGGCGGCGCCGTTGCAGCGCGGTCATCGCGCGCTTGGGTTCCTTGTTCCGTCTGGTCGCCTTGGGTTCAGTCACCGCTTGCCTTCACTGTCATGATTGGAGATCGCGCCCTCCCACGTGGATCGCGGTGGTCGCGCGCAGATCGGGGTTCGAGAACAGGCTGCCCCAGCCCTGCACGCGCGACGGATCGCAGCCGGCCGCGGCAAGGCACGCCCACAGCGTCACCGCGATCGAGTCCAGCACCGGGACGCCAAACCTCTGCTCCAGCCGCTCGGCCGCGCCGGCGCCGCGCATGTTGGTGCAGAGCACGACGGCGGCATCGCAGCCCTCCCGCACCACCTCCTCGATCAGCTCTGCGACCTCGGCCTCGCTGACCTCGGCAAAGGAGAAATTGTCCTGCAGCGACAGATGCCGCTCGGCAAAACAATGCAGTCCTTGCGAATTCCAGTTGGCGATGATCCGCTCCTGCACATCCGTGCGATATGGCGTCACCAGCCCGATGCGGCTGGCGCCGATCCGCCGCAACAGGTCGCGATAGGCCAGCACCGTGGTACAGGCCTTGATCCCGGTCGCCGCCGTGATCTGCTCGCACAGGCTCTCGTCGCGATCAAAACCGAGCCAGCTTGCCGAGGTGCCATTCCAGGCGATGACGTCGACTTTGGCATGGGCGAGCAGCTCGGCCGCGCGAAGGATCTCGCTGGCGTCGAACTGGCGCAGCGCCTGCTCCGACAGCGCGATCTCGGTCACCTTGAAGCGCGAGAAATGCGCCGAGACGTTGTTGATCCCCGATAGCATCGCGCAGGTGATCGGCTCGAGCGCGGTATTCGACGACGGCGTCAGCATGCCGAGCCGGACGGGACGTGTCATTAGTGAGCCTCATCAAGCGGCCGAACCCTTGGCGGATTCGACCGCATCCGTTCTAGACCGGGAGCTTGCGGCTGTAATCGATCAGGGTCGAGCAGATCAACAGCGCAATGCCCGCGGCGGCGAAATACATCAGGGCCAGGAAATAGGAGCCGGTGGCCTGCACGATGAAGCCGACGATCAGCGGCGTCGTGATGCCGGCGATGTTGCCGCCGAGATTCATGCAGCCGCCGAGGAAGCCGGACTTGCCGCGGCCCGCCAGCGCTGACGGGATCGCCCAGTACATGCCGCACCAGCGCAGGAAGAACAGCGTCGTCGACAGCAGCACCACGACCGCAACCGCGTTGGTGACGTAGGCGACGAGGAAGATCGACACCGTCGCCATGATCGCCGCGATGCCGAACAGCGTGCGGAACACGGTGTTGGGCGACCCACCCCGCTCCCGCCAGTTATCGCCGATCCAGCCGCCGACCAGCTCGCCGACGAAGCCTGCGAAGAAGATGATGAAGGACGCGCCGCCCAGCGCCTTGATGTCGAAGCCGTGCACCTTGAACAGGTAGGTCGGCATCCAGGTCAGCAGCCCGTAGAACGTGGTGTTGAAGAACATCCAGCCGAGGCACATGCACCACACCGAGCGAAACCGGAAATACGCCATCCAGCTTGCGCCCGAGGACGGCGGCGTCGCCGCATCCTCGATCGCGTGCGCCTCCTCGAGATAGCGCGCCTCGGCTTCATTGACCGAGGGATGCTCGCGCGGCACGTTGCGGATGTAGTACCAGGCCCACAGCCCGCACAGCATGGTGCCGACGCCGGCGATGACGAAGGCGACGCGCCAGGAGCTGAACGCCGCCATCAACCAGGCGATCACGATCGAGCCGAGCGCCGCACCAAGCGGTGCGCCGCCGTCCAGCAAGGTGGCGCCGCGGCCGCGCTCGGTCTGCGTCATCCAGATAGCGTTGAGCTTGCCGCCCGCCGGATAGATCGGCGCTTCCGACGCGCCGAGCCCGAGCCGGGTCAGCAGCAGCAGCATCCAGCTGGTGGACAGCGCCGCCAGCGCCTGGAAGAAGCCCCAGAACAGCGTCGCGAGCGCGATCACGATACGCGGCTTGAAGCGATCGGCGAGCATGCCGCCCGGCACCTGCATCAGCGCGTAGGTCCAGAAGAACGAGCTCAGGATCAGGCCCTGCATCGCCGGATCGATATCGAACTCCTTGGCGATGACCGGCATCGCGACCGAGAGCGAGGCACGATCGATATAGTTGATCGAGATCAGGAACAGCATCAGCAGGAAGATCTTCCAGCGCACGCCGGAAGGCTTTGCCGTATCTGCCATTGCGATGGTGGACACCTGATCGCTCATTGCTCGCTCCTCCCGACAGATTGTTTTGCCCTGCCGCGCCCCTCGTCCTTGACGGTCGCCGGCCTCTCCTGCCCTGCGCAAAGTCTGCTTCAAGGCGGCAAACGGGACAAGCACATTTTGTATTCTGCATGCAATTTTCTATATCATATTGATATTACGTGATATTTATATTTTCATGCATCGATTTTGGTCAGCCGGTAATGAGCGATTGAGCGTCAGGTCACCGCTCGAGCCAGGCAATTTCGGGGAATTGGTCCCCGCATTGCGGCTGCAGCGATCGCGCGCGCAACGGCGTTGCTCGTTGCAAAAAGAGTTGGTCCGCGCCTCCTCTCGGAAGCGCGGACCTGTGGTGAGCCGCTGATGCGGATCGTTCGTCAGCGGCGGATGAAGGCCGCCACCACCGCGCTGGAGGTCGCGCAGACAGCGACCACCAGGAACACCAGCGAGGTCTGGTTATGCTTGTCCATGAAGTGGCCGATCATCGGCTCGCCGAGACCTGCGAACAGGTAGGCGAAGAAGTTCATCACCCCGGTCGCGGTCCCTGCCCGTTTGTGGCCGACCAGATCCGGGCACAGCGCCCAGAACGAGGATTGCGGCCCGTAGGTGAAGAAGCCGCACAGGAACAGCACGGTCATCCCGAGAACGACGTCCGAGGTCGGGATCGCGTACATGCACAGCGAGGTGACCGCGGCGAGCGCCATGTAGAGCACGATGGCGAGGTAGCGGCGCGAGCCGAACACCTTGTCCGAAACCCAGCCATTGCTGAACGCGCCGACCGCCATGCCGACCGGCAGCGCGATGCTGATCCAGCGCGGATCGATCACCGAGGCGGCGCCGGCCTTGGCCCAGTTGCTGCCGAGGAAGTGCACCGGCACCCACACCAGCAATCCATAACGCGCCGCGTTCTGGAAGCCGATCGCAACGCCGGCGACCAAGAGGCGCCAGTTCGACAGCACCGCCTTGTAGCGCGCCAGCGAGCCCTCGTTGGCGCTGACCGCGGCTTCCGCAGCGGCGACATCGTCGGCCTCGTCATGCGGCGAGGCAAAGCCCATGTCCTCGGGCTTCTCGCGCGCGATCAGATAGAACGCGATGCCGCCGAGCAGCAGCAGCACGACCGGGATGCGGAAGATCCAGCGCCAGTCGAGCTGGAAGTAGCCGACAACGACCAGCGAGGTGACGAACGACAGCACCGAGGCGAGACCGGCCGCGAATGTATAGAGCCCGTAGACCGTGCCGCGCTCGTGGCGGCCCCACCAGTTCGACAGCAACCGGCTGCCCGGAGCCCATCCCATCGACTGGAAATAGCCGTTGATGCCCCAGAACGCGGTGAGGCTGACGATGCCGGTCGAGAGGCTGGTGGCCCAGTTCATGATGAAGGAGAGGATCGCGCCGGCGCTCATCACGCGGCGGCCGCCGAACTTGTCGCCGAGATTGCCGTTGATCGCCTGCCCGACCGCGTAGCACCAGAGCAGCGCCGCGCTGGCCCAGCCCAACGCCTCCTTGGTGACGCCGAACTCGGCCTGGATGCCGGGAATGGCGAAGCCGAAGGTTTGCCGCCCGGTGTAGAAGAACAGATAGCAGAACATCGCCGCGAACAGCATCCGCCACTGCGCGCGGCGGAACGACGTCGCAAGCTCCGGATTCTGGACTCCGACCGAGCCGACGCCCGACGGACTGAACGTGATCGACATTGAGGCCTCCCCTTGTTTAGTTGATCGCAGTCGGCCGCCGCGTTGTTCTTGTTGTCCGCGTGCGGCCCTCGTCGAACGCGCTGCTCTAGACCGGCCAGGGCAGCGAGTAGGTCTTGACGTTGGTGAAGCTCTTGATCGCCTCCTGCACGCCTTCCTTGTAGCCAAGGCCGGAATCCTTGATCCCGCCGAACGGCGACATCTCGATCCGGTAGCCCGGCACTTCCCAGACATTGACGGTGCCGACATCGAGCTCGTTGACGAATCGCGTGATATAGTCGAGCCGGTTGGTGCAGACGCCGGACGACAGGCCGAACGCGGTCGCGTTCGAGATCCGGATCACGCTGTCGATATCGTTGGGCACGCGGATGATCGGGATCACAGGCCCGAAGGTCTCCTGCATCACCAGCTCGCTGGTGTAGGGAATCCGGTCCACCACGGTCGGCGGATAGAGCGCGCCGTCGCGAGCGTTGCCGTGCAACAGCTCGGCGCCGTCGGCGACGGCGGCATTGACGCGGCGCTCGAACTCCTTCGCCGCGCCCTCGTGGATCACGGTGCCGACGTCGACCGTCGGATCCATCGGGTCGCCGCATTTCAGCTTGCGTGCCTTCTTCAGCACCAGCGCGGCAAAATCGTCGGCGACCGCCTCGACGCAGAGAATGCGCTTCACGGCCGTGCAACGCTGGCCGGAATTCTTGGTGGCGCCGGTGGCCGCGAGCTCGGCCGCCTTGTCGAGGTCGGCGTCCTCCATCACGATCAGCGGATCGTTGCCGCCGAGCTCGAGCACCAGGCGCTTGTAGCCGGCCTTGCTAGCGATGTGCTTGCCAACCCTGACCGAGCCGGTGAAGGTCACGAGATCGGCGTCCGGATCGGTGATCATCGCATCCCCCATCGAATGCGGATTGCCGGTCACCACCGACAGCATCTCGGGCGGCAGCCCGGCCTCGTAGAGCACGTCGGCGAGCGCGAGCGCGGTCAAAGGCGTCAGCTCGGTCGGCTTCAGCACCACGCGGTTGTTGGTCGCGATCGCCGGCGCGATCTTGTGGCTCACCATGTTGAGCGGATGGTTGAAGGGCGTGATCGCCGAGATCGCACCGAGCAACGGCGTGCGCGTCGTGAAGATCTTGCGCGCCTTGCCCTGCGGGCTGATATCGCAGGAGAACGTCTCGCCGTCGTCCTTGATCGCGAGCTGGCCGGCAAAGGAATAGACGTCATAGGCGCGGCCGGCCTCGTAGAGCGAATCCTTCCAGCACAGCCCGGACTCGGCCGTGATCAGCCGCGCGAATTCCTCCTTGCGCCCGGCCAGGATCTCGGCGGTGCGCAGCAGGATGCGCTGGCGCTCGTAGCGCGTCAGCTTCGGCTTGAACGCGGCCGCCCTGGCGAAGGCGCTGCGCACATGCTCCGGCCGCGCCGCCGGGACCGTGCCCACCACCTTGTTGGTGTAGGGATTGAAAACCTCGACATGCTCGTCGGTGTCGACGAGGCTGCCTGCGATCCGCATCTGCTCGTGGCGAACGGCCGGGCTCTGGATGTTCATGGCACTGTCCTTGGGGTCCGAATGCGTCACTGGATGCGGTTGAGCGCGACGTCGAAGGCGTCGAAATTGCGCAGGGCGTGACCGGCGGGCAGCGCGATCCTGCGGTTGGCGATCAGCGGCACCCGCTCCTCGGTCAGCCCGCCATGCGAGCGCAGCGGCTCGGTCAGGCCCGAGAGATCGTGACGCGACTCGCTGGTGCCGAGCACCTTGTGCCTGGTCGAGATCACGACGATGTCGCCGACCCGGTCCGGCGGCAGCTCGAACCTGGCGCAGGCCTCCTTGCGCGTCAGCGCGACCTCGATGCCTCCGGTCGCACGCAGCCGCGACAGCAGCGTGTCGACGTTGGCGCCCTCTGGCGTGTAGATGGTCGCGAACGAGCCGAGCGAGCCGTGATGGGCGACATAGGGATCGGTGATCGGCAGGATCACCCGCGCCGCGCCCTTTCCGGTCCAGTCGTCCATGACATCCTGGAGGTAGATCACGTCGGGCTTGCCGTCGGGCAGGAACTTGTCGTTCATGCCGTGGTCGGCGGTCGCCACGATGTTGCAGCCGAGCGCATCGAGCTCCGCAAGATAGCCGTCGATCATCGCGTAGAAGTCGTTGGCGATCTTGGTGCCGAGCCCGACCTTGTGCTGGATGTAGTCGGTGGTCGACAGGTACATCAGATCGGGACGGTAGCGCTCGACCAGCTTGACGCCGGCCGCGAACACGAAGCGCGACAGATCGGCCGAGTAGACTTCGGGCAGCGGCAGGCCGACGAAGTCGAGCACGTCATCGATGCCGTTGGCGGCCCTGGTGGCCTGGTCGGCCTTCTCCGACGAGAAGGCGATGGCGCGGCCGCTGGAATAGTCCAGACCGTACGCAAGCAAGGTGCGCAGCTTGTCCTTGGCGGTGACGGCGGCGACCTTGTAGCCGGCGTCATGGACACCGGCCAGGATGGTCGGTGCGCGCAGGAACTTCGGATCGTTCATCATGACCTCGGCGTTGTTCGCCGTGTCGTAGAAGTAGTTGCCGGCGATGCCGTGCACCGCGGGCGGCCGCCCGGTGATGATCGAGAGGTTGTTCGGATTGGTGAAGCTCGGGATCACGCTGGCGGCATGGACATGCGCGCCCTCCTTCATGAAGCGCGCGAAGGTCGGCGCGACGCCGGCCTCGATCGCCTGCTCGATATAGCCGGGCTCCGAACCGTCGAGGCAGATCACGACGGTTGGCCGCGTCGGCGCTTCGTAACGGCGCCCGTTGACGGTGATTGTCTTGCGCTTGTCTTGCATGATGCCTCTCCTTGTCACTGCGGTGTCGTCACGCGTTCACCGCGCTGGGCGTCCGCTGCGTCTGCGCTGCCTCGATCAGCCGTTCCTTCGACCCCAGGAAGTTGCGGCCGCGCTCGCCCTCGAGCGAGTCCGCGATCAGCGCGTGCCATTCGGCGCGCTCGATCCTGTAGGCGGCCGGATTGCAGGAGATGCCGAGCCGAGCCATGAAATCCTCGAGATCGTCGGCGGCCCGCGCCAGATCGGCGCCGAAGATCTGCCTCAAACTGTCCTCGCAGAGCCCGCCCGCCCCTTTGACGCTCCGCAGCACCATCGGCAGCGAGAACGAGCAGGCGATGCCGTGCTGCACGCCGTGCCGCAGCGTGATCGGATAGGACAGCGAATGCGCGATCGCGGTCTTGGTGTTGGAGAACGCGAGGCCCGCGAACAGCGCCGCCTGCGCCATGCGGCTGCGCAGCTCGAGATCGCCGAGGTCATTGGCGAGCTTCGGCAGCACGTCGAGGATGCTGCGCGCCGCGGCCACCGCGTGGTTGGCCGACACCGGGTTGTTGTTGAGGTTCCAGATGCTCTCCAGTGCATGCGACAGCGCGTCGAGCCCAGTGCTGATGGTGAGAAGCTGCGGCTTGCCGAGCATCAGGCGCGGATCGATCACCGCATGGGTCGGATAAAGCGATGGACGTGCCAGCGAATATTTCTTGCCGTTGGCCTCGTCCCACACCGTGCCCCAGCAGGTCACCTCGCTGCCGGTGCCGGCAGTGGTCGGCACCGCGATGATCGGGATCGCCGCGAGGCGCTCGGCGCCCTGCTGCGTCTCCAGATAGGTTTTGACGGTCGCAAAGTCGCCGCCGGCGGCCGCGAACACCTTTGCGGAGTCGATCACCGAACCGCCGCCGAGCGCGACGATCACCTCGGGCTGTTTCGCGAGCCCGGCAAAACGCGCGGTCTGTTCGGTGAGCAGGCGATAGTCCGGATTGGGCGCGACGTCGCGGATGGTCAGGACCGATGGTCCCGCCGCGGCGCGCAGTCGCCGCTCGAGCTCGTCGAAGACCGGCTCGCCATAGGTCACGAGCGCATAGGCGCGCTTGTCGATCAGTCCCGGCAGCTTGTCGAAGCTGTCGACTCCGAATTCGATCCTCACCGGGTTGGAATAAGTCCAGTCCATCAGCGCGTCCTCCGTTTGGCGCGAAGGTACGGCGCCGGCTGCTATTGACAAATTCATTCTGCGGATGCGTTCTATTGATTATGTCAATAGTGTTCAGCCAGCTTCGCGCCTTCCACGCGGTCGCCGCCCATGGCGGCTTCACCGCGGCCTCGCGCGTGCTCAATGTCGGGCAGCCGACGCTGACCATCCAGGTCAAAGAGCTGGAAGAGAGCTACGGCGTCGAGCTTTTGATCCGGAAGCCGCGGCACACCGAACTCACCGAGGCCGGCGCCGCGCTGTTCGAGATCACCCGCGGCATCATGACGTTCTGCGACGAAGCCCACGACCTCCTGGCCGCACACGGCAAGGCCACCAAAGGACACCTGCGGGTCGCGACAGTCGGGCCGTTTCATGCCACCGAGATCATCGCGGCGTTCAAGCGCGATCATCCGGAGGTGCAGATCTCGACCCTGCTCGGCAATTCCGAACGCACCTTCCGCCACATCATCGACTTCGAGGCCGACGTCGCGATCCTGGCGGAGGTGCCGGAGGATCCGCGCGTTACCATGATCCCCTACCGCACCCACCGCGTGATCGTGTTCGTCAACCGCGATCATCCCTGGTTCAAGCGCAAGTCGGTCAGGCTGCGCGAGCTGGCCGACCAGCCGATCGTGCTGCGCGAGCGCGGCTCGACCACGCGGCGCGCGTTCGAGGCGACGATGCAGGCCGAGGGCATCAGGATCGAGCCGGTGTTCGAGATCGAGAGCCGCGAGGGCGTGTGGAAGGCGGTCGAGCGCGGCCTCGGCATCAGCGTCGTCGCCGACTTCGAATTCGTGCCGCACCCCAATCTGCGCGCGCTGGAGATCAGCGACCGCACCATCAAGACCCAGTACAGCATCGCCCATCACAGCGGCCGCGGCCACTCGCCGATCATCAAAGCGTTCATCGACACGGTCCGGCGCATGAAGGGTACGGATCGCAACTAGCGGCGACTTTCGCCCCAGCGCCTCCATCCCCAGGCGTTAGCAACGATTCCCCGTCCCGCCGGTTAGGCCATCAGCTCTTTCGGAAAGGACAGCAGCCAATGGCCAGCAAGCCGCTCGAGAACCCGATCAGCAAATATCCGAAACCGCCGTTCAGGCGGCAAAGCCAGCCCTGGCCCGGTCTTGCAAGCAAGATGGAGCCGCGGCCGGACCATGGCGAACGAAGCTATCGCGGCTCGGGCCGGCTCGCCGGGCGCAAGGCGCTGATCACGGGTGGCGACTCCGGCATGGGGCGCGCCGCCGCTATCGCCTTCGCGCGCGAGGGCGCCGACGTCGCCATCAACTATTTTCCTTCGGAAGAGCCCGATGCGGAGGAGGTCATCGGCCTGATCAGGGCCGAGAAGCGCAACGGTCTGGCAATTCCTGGCGATCTTCGCGACGAAGGTTTTTGCAAGGAGCTGGTCAAGCGCTCGATCGACGGGCTTGGCGGCCTCGACATCATCGTCAACAACGCAGCCCGGCAGCAAGCGCGCGAGTCCATCCTGGACGTCTCTTCGGAAGATTTCGATGCGACGATGAAGACCAATGTCTATGCGCCGTTCTGGATCATCAAGGCCGCGCTGCCGCATCTCAAGCCGGGCGCGGTGATCATCGGTACGGCTTCGGAGCAAGCCTACGATCCCTCGCCCGACCTATACGACTATGCCCAGACCAAGGCTGCGACGATGAACTACGTGAAGTCGCTGGCAAAGCAGCTCGGACCAAAGGGCATTCGTGTCAACGCCGTCGCGCCGGGACCGATCTGGACCCCGCTGCAAGTGTCCGGCGGGGCATCGATGGAGAAGCTGGAAAACTTCGGCGGACATACCCCTCTCGGCCGACCCGGCCAGCCCGTCGAGCTGGCATCGATCTACGTGCAACTTGCCGCTGCCGACGCAAGCTTCGCCAACGGCCAGGTCTATGGCTCGTCAGGCGGCGCTGGACCTCCCTAGGGGTGTCGGCACGATTGAGATCGAGCCGAAGGAGTGCGCGGATCGGCCGCCCTGCCGACACCGATGCCGCCGCCATCCGCTACCGCTAAGCCTTCGGCGCGGCCTTGAGCGCGATCAATGCCAGCAGCGCGGCAAGGCTGAGGGCCGACGTGACCACAAGCGTATAGCCGCCGAGCGGCGAAATCAGGAATCCGAATACAAGGGGCGCGAGGGCTTGAGACAGTCGCGACGGCGCGCCGAGCAGTCCCAGGCGGTAGCCGTAGTCCTTCGGACCGAATATCGCCAGCGGCAGCGTGCCGCGCGCGATCGTCAGGATTCCATTCCCCGCGCCGTGCAACAGCGCGAACACCCCCGCGAAGCCCCCGCCGAACAGGCCGATGACGCAGGCGCCCAAGGGATGCGTGATGCAGGCCAGGCGCGCTGACCAGAGCGGATGGAAACGCTTCAGCAGGCTCGCTTCGACAATGCGCGCCGCCACCTGCGCCGGACCGATCAGTGCGCCCGCGGCGATCGCCTGCGCCTGCGTCGCACCGAGCGACTCCAAAATTCGCGGCAGATGAACCGCCATCGCCGACGTCACGCTCCAGGCGGCGGCGAAGGCGAAGGCGAGCAACACCATCGCGCGGTCGATGGCAATGTGCGGCTTCGGCGTGTCGGCCGCGATCTGATGCTCTCGCTTCAGCCTGGGGATCAGGAAACCATTGAGCGGCAAGCAGATCAGAATGTGCGCCGCGGCCCAGCCGAAACAGGTCCAGCGCCAGCCGATGGTTGCGAGCCCCCACGCACTCAGCGGCCAGCCGATGGTGCTGGCAAAACCCGCGATCAGGGTAATGCCGGTGATGGAGCGGCGGGCGGCGCTGCCGTAAATGCGCCCGAGCGCCGCGAAGGCTGCATCATACAGGCCAAGGCCCATGCCGACGCCGAGCAACAACCAGCTCACCGCCATCAGCACGCCGCTCTGCGACAGCCCAAGCAGGATCAGACCGGACGCCAGGATGAGGTTGGACGCGCAGAGCACCTCGCGTCCGCCCATCCGGTCGATCTGGCGGCCGACCCGCGGACCGAGCAGCCCGGAGATCACGAGCGCCATCGAGAACGCGGCGAACAGCCAGTTCGTCGAGATGCCGAGGTCCCGCGCAATAGGGTCCGCGAGGATGGCGGGCAGATAATAGCTCGACGCCCAGGCAAGGGTTTGCGTGGTCCCGAGCGCAACGATCAGGACGTTGTCTGCACGGCGGCTCATCCGGCGCGCGCACCCGGCGTCCTGGGCGGAACCACTTCTCCGTCTTCCTTGACGAACTGGCCAATGTCAGTGGCGAGAAGTTCAAGCACGGCCTCGGACGGCCGGCACAATTTCACGCCGTTCGGCGAGACCACGATCGGCCGATTGATCAGGATCGGATGCGCGATCATGAAATCGATCAACTCGTCGTCACTCCATTTCGGATTGGCAAGGTCGAGCGCCGCATAAGGCGTGCCTTTCTCGCGGAGCAGGGCGCGGGGCGTCATGCCCATGGCCTTGATCAGCGAGATCAGCATGTCGCGCGCGGGCGGCGTCTTGAGATACTCGACGATCTCCGGCTCCTCCCCGCTTTGGCGGATCATGGCGAGGGCGTTGCGCGACGTTCCGCAAGCGGGATTGTGGTAGATCGTGATCGTCATCGGATTGCTTCCATCTTCGTTTCGCTCTGCCGCAGGAGCCACGTCATCAGCGCCAGCGCGACCATCGCCCCCAGAATCTCGGCGACGATGAATCCCGGCAGATCCTGCGCGCGGATACCGGAAAACGTATCGGTGAATGATCGCGCGATGGCAACAGCCGGGTTGGCGAAAGACGTGGACGCGGTGAACCAGTAGGCGGCCGTGATGTAGAGCCCGACCAGCCATGGGATAGCGGCCTCGCGAAACCGCAGGCCACCGATGATCGTTGCGACCAATCCGAACGCGGCAACGAATTCCGCAAACCACTGCGGGAACCCGGTCCTCGCCTTGGCGGAGAACTCCAGGAGCGGCAGGCCGAACATGGCATGCGCGACCATCGCACCCAGCATTCCCCCGAGCACCTGCACCGCGACGTACTGCCCGGCGTGCGGCGGGCGGAGTTCGCCCTTGAGCGTGAACACCAGCGTGACCGCCGGATTGAAATGCGCGCCGGATATCGGTCCAAGGATTGTGATCAGCACCACCAGAATGGCGCCGGTCGGCAGCGTGTTGCCGAGCAGCGCCAGCGCCACGTCCTTGGTCAAGGCCTCTGCCATGATGCCGGAGCCAACGACGGTCGCGACCAGAAGCAACGTGCCGAGACATTCAGCCACAAGGCGCCGTGGCAGATCGAAATCGCGCATCAGGCACGCGCCTTCTTCTTGCCCGTGGAAGGCTTGCACTGGGCAGCGGCGAGCGCCGGCGCGCAGATCTCCGGGTGGCCCGCGCAGCAATCCTTCATCAGGAAGGCAATGAGGTCGCGCAAACCGGTGAAATCCGCCGAGTAGATGATCGAGCGCGCCTCGCGGCGTGGCACGATCATGCCGGCGTGCTCGAGGTCCTTCAGATGGAACGACACGTTGGATGGCGACACCTCGACCGCCTCCGCAATCGCACCCGCGGCCATCCCCTCGGGACCCGCCTGGACCAGCAGCCGCACGATCCGCAGCCGCGTTTCCTGCGACAGCGCGGCAAACGCGGTTCGGGCTTGACGCTCCTCCATCTTTCGATAATCCTACAATTCAATAATCATTGAAATGAGGATAGCAGCCATGGACACGCTTGCCAATACCCGTTCGATCGTCGGCGCCCTGCTTCCGGTGGAAGAGCTGTCATCCGCAGCCCTCCTTTCCAGCCTCGAGGCGCACAAGGAGAAGCCGCTGATCTTCAGCTACGACGGCCGGGACGTCCGCCCGAGCTACCACGTGACCGAAGTCAAGACCGGTTCGTTCAGGGCGCTCGATTGCGGCGCGAACCCGGAGAGCTGGAGCGAGACCTTCATTCAGCTCTGGGACATCGAGGAGGACAACCGCGGCCACATGCCAGCCGGAAAGCTTCTTGCGATCATCCGCAAGGTCGACGAGGCGGTCGGCTTCGACCCGCAAGCCAGGCTGACCTTCGAGGTGAGCGACGGTGTTCGGCCGATGCAAATCTATCAGGCGGAACGCATGGATGCCGGCGACGCGGCGATCCGGGTCTATCTCTCGGCGCGCCCGTCGAGTTGCAAGCCGCGCGACCGATGGCTGCAGGAACAGCAGTCCTGCTGCGCACCAAGAGCCAAACAGTCCTGCTGCCCGGAAATTGCCGATCACTGAGTTGCCCGACGGGTCAAGCCCTTGGAGCAAAAATATTTCGCTTTATCCGAAAGGCAACTCAATGTATGAATAACCCGTCTCACCCGATCGAGGGGCGCTGCGCATCGTCAGGAGTGTTGCGGTGAGATGCGGTGGACGCGGCAAGCGCAACTGACGAGTGCGCATGAAGCGGACGGCGAAATCGTGCAGGCCTGACGCCCTAGTGGTAGGTGTCTCTCGCGAGATGCGAAGCATCTTCGCGAGACGGTGACAACAAAGCCCAGTCTCACCGGGGTGAGCACATATAAGCCGTAACCCATCGCGCAGGGAAAGCCGGGTTGTTTCCGGTTACACCTGTGGTCCTACCCCCGAGCCTTCTATCTTTTGCTCGGGGCCCACGGGTGCGATCGGCACCCGGCTTTCCCTGCGCCCTCTGTTTCCAGAGCGGCGAAACGAAGAGCAAAGCTCGGGCAAATCGTGTCGCGAGAATGTGGAAGTTTGACTCCCGGTCGTGCAACACACTCGCTGTCGTCCCTGCGAAAGCAGGGACCCCTAATCACAGATCGGCATTGTTGCGGGACGGTCGAACGACGAGTCCCGTTCACAACACGGGCCGCGGAGTATGGGTCCCTGCTTTCGCAGGGACGACACCGACATTGCAGCAATGATGGGGAGCGCGCCCTAGCCGCTCAAGCCGCCGTCGGCTCGCTCGACAGCGCGGCGAATACTGTGTCCGGCGCATGCGCGATCACCGCGAGCAGCGCGCGGGCAGGCCCCCGTGGAGCGCGCTTGCCCTGCTCCCAGTTGCGGATGGTCTCGACGGGGACGCCGAGCTTGGCGGCGAACTCCATCTGGGTCAGCTGGGCTCGGCGGCGCAGATCGCGTACGGCCGGCTGCGCTGCCGCAGGCTGCATCGCCGCCTGGTCGGGATGTGCGGGCATGAGCGGGATTTCCTGTCCATCCCGCAATTCGACGATCCGTCCGTCCGCCTTCAGCCGCAACCGCTGCATGATGGCCCCCGTGATGGCCCCTTGGAGATAGCGGCATCATCGATGAAGCGCGTTAAGTTCGGATTAACGATAAGCGGCCCAGCGCGGCTCGCGCCCGAACCAGCGCCGCCCTGCCCGCGAGCGCGTTACTTCAGCCCGAACCAGAGCGTCGCGATACCGAGGAACGAGAAGAAGCCGACCACGTCGGTCACAGTGGTCACGAAGGTGCCCGACGCCACCGCCGGGTCGGCCCGGACGCGATCCAGCGCCATCGGGATCAGGATGCCGCCGAGCGCGCCGGCGACGAGGTTGCAGATGATGGCGAGCCCGATGACGATGCCGAGGCCCGGGATCTTGAACCAGGCGACCGCGGCAATGCCCGTGATCACGGCGAAGGCGAGGCCGTTGACGAGGCCGACCAGCGTCTCGCGCAGCACCACGCGCCAGGCGTTGGAGGAGCCGAGCTCGCGGGTGGCGAGCGCGCGCACCGCTACCGTCATGGTCTGGGTCGCGGCATTGCCGCCCTGGCTCGCCACGATCGGCGCCAGCACCGCGAGCGCCACCATCTGTTCCAGCTGGCCCTCGAACAGGCCGAGCACGGAGGACGCCAGAAAGGCGGTGGCGAGATTCACCAGCAGCCAGTTGAAGCGGCCGCGCGCAATCGTCAGGAAGGTGTCCGACAGCTCTTCGTCACTGGTGACGCCGCCGAGCGCCTTGAGGTCCTCGTCCGCCTCCTCCTCGATGACGTCGACGACGTCGTCGACGGTGATGACGCCGACCAGGCGGTCCTGGGTATCGAGCACGGGCGCGGCGACGAGATTATACTTGCCGAACATGCGCGCCACCTCTTCCTGGTCCTCCAGGACGGAGACGCGGCGGCGGTCTTCGTCGGTCAGCTCGGTCAGCGCCACCGGGCGGCGCGTGCGCAGGAGCACGTCGAGCGGCACCGCGCCCAGCCAGTGCTGGTCCTTGTCGACGACGTAGATCTCGTAGAAGCGGTCGGGCAGATCCGGCGTCTCGCGCATGTAGTCGATCGCCTGGCCCACGGTAAAATCCTGGGGCACGGCGATGAACTCGGTCTGCATCCGGCGGCCGGCGGAGTTCTCCGGATAGAGCAGGCTGCGCTCGATGTCCTCGCGCTCGGCCGCCGGCAGCTTTTCGAGGATCTCCTCCTGCTCGGCCTCGTCGAGCGTTTCCAGGAGCTCGACCGCATCGTCGGATTCGAGCTCGCGGACGCCCTCGGCGACCGTTTCCGGCGGCAGTTCCTCGAGGATCTCCTCGCGGACGGCCTCGTCGACCTCGTTCAGGGCCGAGAAGTCGAAGTCGCGCCCCGTCAGCTCGACCAGGCGGACGCGGTCGTCGGGCTCCAGGGCACCGATCAGATCGCCGAGATCGGCCTCGTGCAGTTCCGCCACCACCTCGCACAGCAGCGGCCGGTCGGCGGCGTGGATGGCCCGGGTGATCGCCGCAACGAATTCGCCGCGGAGCTCGCCCTCCTCGTCCCGCATCGACATCCGGGCCAGCGGATCGGCCTCGGCGGGTTCGGCAACGTCGAAATTCTCGGCCATGCCGTGTTTCGCCGGTTTGACAGGAGGGGAAAAACTGGTTGGATGAGTGCGGAACGGATTACCTAATCGGTGGGGCCCAGTGCAATGAGAAAGATGTCGAGCGCACCGCGACCGCTCCGGAAGGCTTTCGCGGCGCTGGTCGCGCTCGCGCCTGTTGCAGTGTTCGGCTCGACGCACGCCGCCGAATGCCAGCGCAAGGACGCGCTCGGCACCTCACGTGTGCTCGAGGTCGACCCTGCGACCTATCCCCGCGTCGGGCTGAAGAGCTTTCCGCAGACCCTGCCGCTCAGGGATGGCGAGGTCGTGCTGACCTTCGACGACGGACCGACGCCGGGGGTCACCGACAAGGTGCTGACGGCGCTGGCGGCCGAATGCGTGCAGGCAACCTTCTTCATGGTCGGCCGCAACGCGGCCGATCATCCCGATATGGTCCGCAAGATCGCGCGCCTCGGCCACAGCATCGGCTATCACAGCTGGGACCATCCGCATCTCAACAAACTCCCGCTGGATCAGGCCGAGGCGAACATCAACCGGGGGATCGAAGCGGTCCAGAAGGCCCTGCGCGGCACCGAAAGCACGATTCCGAGCACGCCGTTCTTCCGGTTCCCCTATTTCGAATCGACACCCGCCCTCCTGGACCACCTGGAAAAGCGCGGTATCGCGGTGTTCGGAGCCGATTTCTGGGCCAGCGATTGGAACAAGATGACCCCCGAGGAGGAACTCAAGCTGCTCACCGGGCGGCTCGAAGGCCACCGCAAGGGAATTATCCTGCTGCATGATCCGCAAGTGCGGACAGCCGAGATGCTGCCCGCCTTCTTGAGGTACCTGCAGGAGCATAAATACCACGTCGTCCACATCGTCCCGGCGGCGCTGAAAACCGTGTCCGACCGGACACATTGAACCCGGGACCCATGGTGGATTACAGACCGTTAAGGCGGCATTCATGGCGCCGCACCTAAGGATTCGTCAGTGCGTTTGGAATGCGGCCGAGATTCGATGATTGCAAACGTCCTGGTGATGATCCGGAAGCGGTCGCGGACCGTGGTCCGCGCGACGCTGCTGGGCTGCGGCTTGATGACGCCGTACGCTGCCCTCGCTGCAGATTGCCCTAACCCCAACGCACTCGGCACCTCGCGGACCCTCGTCGTCGATCCCAAGGAGCATCCCCGGATCGGCACCATGCAGTATCCGGAGACCTTGCCGCTCGCCGATCACGAAGTGGTACTGACCTTCGACGACGGGCCGCTGCCGAAATACAGCAACCAGGTGCTGGCCATTCTCGCCAGCCAGTGCGTCAAGGCGACCTTCTTCACCATCGGCTCCCAGGCCCAATTCAATCCGGAGGGCGTGCGCAAGCTGATCGCAGCCGGACACACGGTCGGCACGCACAGCCAGAACCATCCGCTGACGATGAACAAGATGCCGCTCGAGAAGGTGCGGCAGGAGGTCGACGACGGCATTGCCTCGACGCTCGCAGCCCTCAATGGCGACAAGAGCAAGCTCGCGCCGTTCTTCCGGATTCCCGGCCTGATGCGCGCCGAGATCCCGGAGGCCTATCTGGCGTCCCACGGCATCCAGGTCTGGAGCGCCGATTTCCCCGCCGACGACTGGCGGCATGTGTCGTCCGACCGCGTCTACCAGCTCGCGATCCAGCGGCTGGAGGCCAAGGGCAAGGGTATCCTGCTGCTGCACGACATCCAGGCCCGCACGGTGGCGGCGCTGCCGCGCATCCTCAACACGCTGAAGGAGCGCGGCTACCGGATCGTTCATGTCGTGCCCGCAACGCCCGATCGCCCGGCGACGCCGACCCAGCCGCAGCAATGGTACCTGCATCCACCGACCGAGACGGTGGCGACCACGCGCTGGCCCAAAATTCCGAACTTCGTGTTCACCGCGACGCGGGCGCTGCCTGCCCCGGTGTTTGCCGACATGGATTGGCGCGATGCCGATATCCTCGACCACGCACAGCGCACCCGGGTCGCGATGCCCGTCCGCACGCTGTGGCCGCAGCCCCAGCTTGCGCGGTTCGCAACCGTCCCGACATTGCCGGTCCCGGCGTCCGACGTGTTCCGCGTTCCCGAAGCGCTCGACCTGACCCTGCTCGCGGCCCGATCGGCGGCCAATCGCCGCCTCGCGCAGCGTGCGGCCGTTGGCGTTGGCGTACCGCGCGCGCAGGCGTTCTCCGCGCGTCAGGCCCGGCATCCGAAGCGGGCCGCGCATCAAGGGCCCGCCGCGGCGCACGGCCGAGCCCATGGCGCCCCCTTGCATGTCGCGCCGCCGGCTGCCGACAATGCGTCAGTCCACCTCGCCAACAACATGAAGAAGCGCACGCCGCGCGCCGAGGCGTCGGCGGCCGGCAAGCGCGTGCCTGATTGACGTGATCTAGCCGGCCACGATCTTGGCGACGCAGAGCAGGATCACCAGCGCCAGGAAGAAGATGTCGATATAGGATTTGATCTCGCCGGCATGCCTGAGCACGGTGACATCGGCGACGATCTGCCTGCGCGAGGCGACAGCATTGGGCCCCTCGCCCGCCGCCGCGGCGAGCCGTCGCGTCTCGCCCTCCAAGCGCTCGATGCGCTGGAAGAAATAGAACGAGCGCAGGCCGGAAAAGGCGTGCATCGCCGCATAGACCAGGACCAGAATCGCGACCGTCGCGCGCTGCTCGTACTTCTCCAGAAGGTTCAGCGTGAAATAGACCAGCCCCAGGAACACGAAGTTGGAGACAACACGGTAGGCGTAGCTGGCAAAGATCATCAAGCGCTCCGAGTAAGGCAAGCTTGCAGCCGCGCGATCGCTCGCGTTGCCAAAGTCGCCAGTTAGGGCGCCGCCCGCACGTAGATGCGCCATGGCTCGACGCCATACATCTTGAAGTTCGGCGAGGCCAGCGCTTCAAGAAGCGGCGCCGCAGGCCCGGCCATGTCGACGTACAACCCATCATAGAGAACGACAGCGCAGATACTGCGCTTGTCCAGCTCATGCAGCAGCTTTTCCTTGTCGCGCTCGACGAGAAGGTCGCGCATGTATTTGCTGTAGAGTTGCAGAACCTGCCGTTGGGCGAGAAAATTGATGCCGGTATCCTCGGCCAGTACCCGACACGTCGGTGGCAGGCTCGCGGTCAAAGCGTTCAACTGCCTGGCAACCCGTTGATAGCCGCTCGTTGAATAGTACGTCCATCGTTTGACGAGCATACAGGTCGTGGCAACTGCCACACCGAGAATCGCCAACAACAAGGCGACCCGGGTCCAGGTTTCGCGGCGCTCGACGCTTGTTGACGTGGCGGTCAGCGCAACCGGAGCAACCGCTATTCCCCAAGCGACGAACAGAGCCGCGAACATGTAAAACTGCATCGCGTAGCGCGCATTCAACACTGTCCAACTCGACAGATTGTAGTATCCGACATCGAAGGCGCCCAACAGCAGGAGTATCTGGCTGAGAAACCACGCCGCAAACATCGCCCCGATCCGCCAGTCGATTGACTGGAGTGTAGAGCGACCTCGGGACAAAACCCGCTGGACGGCGTACCAGACTATCGTCGCGAACAAGACGACAAGCGCCGCTGCGCTCGGCCATCCACCGTCCCTGGCAAAACTGATGAGGAGCCGGCTAGACAGAACTGCGCCTTCGCCGATACGTGCCGTATCTCGCGCTTCGATGCTGTGCGCATAGAGCGTACCGGCGGCGACCCGGGCTGCGTCAACGTTGTCGCCGGTCAGGGAGCCGGTCTTGTAATAGGCCATTGCGACATGAAGGCCGCCCAGGCAATAGCCTGCAGCCACTGCGGCGGTCAGCAGCGCAATGCGCGTCGGGGACTGCCCGAATGAAACGCTCAGAAGCGTCCAGGGCGCGACAATCAGCGGCACAAGGACAATGGATAGTGCATGGCCCTGCATCGCCCAGCCGCCGAGCACAACGCCCGATAGCGCAGCTCCCACGCTTGGGTAACGCGCACCGTCTTGCCACTGCGCCACAAGAAACGTGCAAAGCAGCAAGAGCGCCGTTAGTCGGAATACGTCGCGGCTGCCGTCGATTGATCCGCTGTGGATGAGAGGGACCGCCAGAAGCAGAAGCGGTAGAAGGATCGCGAGGCCACGCACCCGCGCAGCGCTCGCGAGAGCCACGCCCGCCGCAACATAGGTGACGATCGTCAGCTGGAATGCAACGCGCGGCACCATTTCGTCGCTCAATCCGGCCCCGCCGAGACCGGACCAAAGCAGGGCCGACGCATTGTAGGCCGGCCAGAGCAGGCCATGGGGATCGCCGCGCAGAGTGCCGTCGGAAAGGCCTCCGATCCCGGAGGCATCGAAGAAGCTACGTTGCGAAAGAAGTTGCCGCGCTTCCGCAAGGTACTGCATTGCGTCGGAATTGCCGGTCACCTGGCCGGCATAGAACCAGAGCCGCGGCACGATAATGCAGGCCACCATCAGTACGGCCACGACCGACGCCAGAACGACCGGATCGCGCAACGCGCGGTGGTTCTTGGGACCTCGAGGCGTCGGTCCTTTCCATGGCACTGCAAGCAACGCCAATCCAACGATGAACGGCGCGCTGGCGTGCCCTCCAAGGGCCAGCCCAGGTGCAACAAGTGTGAGCAGCAACAACAGACATGCTGTGACAAAGCTGGTCGTCGCCACTCCGAAGGCAATACGCCCAAAGGGAGGAATCGGGAGGACGCTGTCAAAGACGTAGAAAAACCTCGCCAAGCCGGAAGCTAGAACGAGCTGGCCGATCAGAAACGGAGTGCTCAAGCCATTGTCCCTTTGTCGTTCGGCCCATTGCGCAAATTTCAAACCCCGGCATTCGGCTCGTGCTAAGCGTTCCCTATCGCGAAGCCGGAACTCGACGATGTTGTAGTCACCCCGCGCACGGGCGGCTACCCAATCTTCGGGCGGTCGCGGCGCGTCAAGCAGTTGCTCTACGGCCGAGAACGCGTTGCGATCAGTCCGGAGACGACGAAACCAATCAGTAGCGGAAGAACCGTGCGCACGGTGCGGTGAATCAGAGCAAGCGCTGCAGCCGTCTCCGCGGAAGCTCCAGCCTGCTGCAACAGCAGCACGAACGTGACGTCACGCACCCCCAGTCCCAACGGCAGCAGGGAAACTGCGCCGGCCAGATAAGAAATGACGATCGCGTGCCCGATGGCCACAAGGGGAAGATCAGCACCCAAGGCCCGGCCGAGATACCAAATCGAAGCGACGTCGACCACATAAGTTGTCGCAAGCCACAGCGTCGCGACAGCCAGCGCAAATGGCTTAATCCCGAACATTGCGTTTCGCAGATCGAAGACGAACTGACGGATCGGCCCGGAGGCCCGAAACAACGGGCCGAGTACCCACATCTTGTCCAACACCGCAGGACCAAGCCCCACGGCTGCGAGGCCGGCGATCAGCAATCCGGCGGCCGCAAGCGAAAGCGGGACCGCGCGATCACCTGCCAATTCGCCCGGAATGACCAGGACCGCCCCCATCAAGAACAGCCAAAGAAGGCTTTCGATCGTCGTTTGAGCCGCGCCGACACTCACCGGGATATCCGCCAGCATCTTGTAGAACGCCAGGCGCGCCGGCACGCCGAGCTTAGGATCCCCGGCAAGGCTCACCGTGCCCGCTGCCAGCATGGCCATCATGACATCCATCAGGCTGGCTGGATGACGCATTCCCGCCAACAGCGTCGCTGCGCCTGCAGCATGCAGCGCAATCATAACGATCGACGAGAGGCAGAGTACGAGTAACGTCTGAATCGAGATCGACCGAAGAGTGTGCCAATCGATGCGATCGACCAAATAGAATAGCGCCGCAGCGCCCACAATGAAGGCCGCGCCCCAAAGCAACCGCTTGCGAGTAAGCAGACCCATCAGGCTCCGTGCCTCTCAATTGAGTTCGAGCCGCAAGAGAGGTTCCCGGCGAGCAACGCGCAGCGTGGCAATCCGGCTCGCAGCGAGCGGCGGGTGAGGATTTTCATCCACGCTCCGTGACGGAAAAATTCGCCAGATATTTGCTGGTCGCCTTGTACATCGGTGCTTGCGTCCAGCGAATAAAGATGGCGTCGTTGTTGTTGCCGTTCTCGAACGCCTTGTAACGGAACTTGCCCTCGCCGGCATAAAAGCGATCCATGGCAAAAGCCATGTGGCGCTTTGCCAGACTTTTATCCCCGTAGGCCAATGCGGTCATGATGCTCTGTGCGACATCGTGGGAATCGATTGGCCAGGTCTGCTCGGGACTCCAACGCGGCTTGTCGTCGTCGATCAACTGGGCCTGCATATAGCCCCAACCACGCCCGATCGCATCCGCGATACGTTGGTCTCCCATTGTCGCGTTGACTTCGATAAGCCCTTCGATGATGTAGCCGGTGTGCCGGCTATCGATGATCGTGTCGACAGGGTGATCGCGGAACGCCGGCGCATAGAACCAGGATCCATCCGGATTTTGATGGTGCACGGCGAACAAGGCTGCCCGCCCGGCAAGCACGACGAGTTCGTCGCGATCAAGCACCCTTCCCGCCCGGGCCAGCAAGCCTGCGGCTGCAACACTTGCATTGATTATCAGACGCGTGTCGCCCGGACCAAAATAGACACATGCGCCTTCGGGCAACTCGATCATGCCCGCCTCCTCCAGCATGAAACGTATGCCGGATTCGAGCAGCGCCAGCCCCCGGTCGCGGTCGAGCAGATGGATGGCATCGAGGAGACCGGTCAACACAATGGTGGACGTAATCGTGGTCGGCCAATGCTTCGGGTGCTTTCCCGTTCCTCCCCAGTTGAACGGCAAACCCCAAGCTGCATTGCGAGCCAGCGGGCTACGCGTGTCCTCCAGCAGGGTCAGCAACCTCGCCGCTCGTCGACGCGAAACCTTGCCGTCGGGTTGGCGAGCTTCACCCGCGAGGCTGTCTCCGAGTGCTTGTGGCATGACAATGGCCGGGGCCGCCTGGAACAGGCGTTTCGGGATCAGAGCATGGTAGGGCTTGAGCGTTCGGCGGGCAAAGTGCATGAGCGGCCCGATGATAGGTCGGCCGCCAACCTGGGAAATAATGTTGTCCAGCTGATAGGGATCGTTGCCGGCATAGTCGTTTTGCTCGAGCCAGTTGCCGAGAGCATCGGACGCTGCGCGAACACGGTCGAGCAGATCCCGATCCGAAGCCGGACCTTGACCGGTCATCATGCGTGGAGGCCTTCTACAAAAAAGCGCGCTGTAGCCATTTACTCTATCGTGTGTGCAACAGGCTAGGCCGCTACCGTTGCCCGACCAGAATCTTCAAGTGCCGCAGCCGTACTTTTCGCATCAGCCAACCGGTGAGTTCGACATTGCGAAACAGCAGATCGGAGCGAACGACCGGTAGCGATTGGCCTACCGCTTCCTTGCTGGAGACTGGATCGACGGCGCGAGCCGCACGCTCCAGCGTCGTAATCTCTCCGTCAAAGCGACCGACGCAGTCGGCCAGTAATTCATCGAGAACCGCACAAGCGCGTTCGTCCGGCCGAAACCCGCGTTCGATATCTATCAACGAATAGGAATGCAAGAACAGCACGATGATTTGCTGATCGGACGCCAAGACGGCTTCGATCTGGCGGCGCAACTCGCCGGGACTGCACCAGTCCGGATCGAGCTTCTTCGTCAGCGACAGCAGGCGGGCCGGTCCAATCGCAAGATCGCAGCGCGTCACGGTCACGGGAACTTCGAGCAGATCGCCATGCCGAACAACGGCGTTCGCTGTGAGCGGGGGATGATTGAGTCCGCAGTGCGGATAGCCGTAAAAGACACTCGAATCGATCTCGATGCCATTTTGCTCCAGGGCAGCGAGCGTATCGTAGTTGGCGCCGTAGCCGCCGGCGCGATGGCTGACAGGCGGTCGGCCGGTCCAGGATTCAATCAGCGCCACCCCTTCGGAGATGAACCGGCGCTGCTCGTCGAGCGACAGCGTCTTCATCGTCTGCGCCATTCCGTATCCACGCTTTCCCTCCGGAAACGCCGGATGGGTGTGCAGGCCAACCTCATGGCCACGCTCGGCGATCTCGCGTGTCACGCCGGCAACGAGCTCCTCGCTGACGGTCCGGCGGTTCTGGACATCGACAAAGAAGGTGCCGCGGCCGCCGTGTCGTTCGAGGATATCCATGATGCGCGGAGTTGCGTAATCGCGCCCGGCGTTACGGCCCCGATAGGTGTCGATCGGAGGCCGCGGCTCGAAGAAGTCCTCGACGTCTACGGTCACGACGAATTTCGGGCGCTGTCGTCCCGGCTTCATTTCACTGCCTGTGCAATCACAAGGTGGAAACGGGCGCGGCGTCCGAATGTCGGATGCTTTGCAAGCCAATGATCAAGGCTCTGCGTGGCGTCGATCAGGCCCGACATGACCGGAAACAAGGGCGGCCAGATGTTCAGCGGAAATTCCGGCACGAAATCGGGAATGAGCCGCATTCCGGATATCTCTATCATCTTGAAGCGGCCCTGCAGCAGACGCTCGAGCTCTTCGCGAGAGAACAAGACGCGGTGATAGCTCGACGCCCCCTTCACGATGCGCTGCACAAGCTTCGCGAGATAATATGGCGAGTAGTAAAGATAGCGCGAGAAGCGTGCTGTCTCCTGGCTGTTTATGATCGTTGCGCAGAATGTACCGCCCGGCCGCAGCACTCGACGGATTTCATCGAGCGCAGCGTTCAGGTCGGGAAAATTGTTGGGGGCCGTGCACGATACGACCAGATCAAAGCTATTGTCCGGAAACGGCAACGCCATCGCATCGCCAATACCGTAGGTTGCCGGGAGGCCGCCATTCAGCGCCCGCGCATGGGCGATCATTTCGGGGCTGAAGTCCGCACCGTGCACGGTGAAATCTCCGCCCTGATCTCGCTTGCTTTGCGCAAGCCATCGCGTCAAACGCCCCTCGCCGCAGCCAAGGTCGAGGATATTTGTCGCCGCCGCAACGAGCGGGGCCATGGCTTCCCGCTCGAGCCTGTCGGTGTAAACCTGAATGGGGCGGGCTCTGAGCGCAGTGTAGTTTTTCGCCTGCAGGTTGTAGAAGCGGAGCGTTTCCTCGTTCATGGAGTGCGATCCGCGCCTGCCCGCCGAAATTGATTCTGACGCATCTTATTGATCTTACTGAATAATATGGCGCAACCCGTTTGAAGACGCGAATCCGCGGGCTTGGCCTGCTGCCCCTTCGCCGGCACCAAAGTCGAAAATGCAACAAATTCAGACACGAGAGCCAGAAAAATTGGAGCCGAGCGCGATCTCCTGACCGACGCGTCGGTGGACAGCCTATTGACGAAACTGCAGATACCGCATTCAAGCAGGGTGGTTCAACCTGGAACAGAGGCTTAAGCAGGTTCCCCAACCGGCCTACAACTCACGAAGCCGCGCCGCGGCGGGAAATGCGCATGTATAAATCGAAGACTGTCGCGGTTGTGGTGCCTTGTTACAACGAGGAAAAACTGATCGGCCGCGTCATCGAGACCATGCCGGAATTTGTCGACCACATCGTCTGCGTGGACGACCAGAGCCGCGACCGCACCGCCGAGATCGTCGAGCGCTATTCTGCCGCGCAACCCGAACGCGTCATACTGATTCGGCTGCCCAAAAATGAAGGTGTCGGTGGGGCGATCGCCGCCGGTTATCGCTGGGCGCGCGACCACGACATCGATGCGACAGCCGTCATGGCCGGCGACGCGCAAATGGATCCCGGCGACCTGCACGCACTGCTTGAGCCCGTCATTGCCGATGAAACCGATTACGCCAAGGGAAACCGGCTCTTCACCGGCGAGGCGTGGAACCTGATTCCGCGCGTTCGCTACATCGGTAACGGATTGCTTTCGATGTTGACCAAGATCGCCTCCGGCTATTGGCACGTGGCGGACTCGCAGACCGGTTACACTGTGGCCAACCGGAAGGTGCTCAAGACGCTGAACCTGGACGACATCTACAAGCGGTACGGGATGCCGAACGACATGCTCGTGAAACTGAATATCTTTGATTTCAGAGTACGCGACATCCCGATCAAGCCGATCTACGGTATCGGCGAACAATCGGGCATCAAGCCAATTCGCCTTGTGCCGAGGCTGTCACTGTTGCTCGTGCGATTGTTTGCCTATCGCATGCTGCAGAAATACATCATCCGCGACTTTCATCCGTTGGTGCTGTTCTATTTCACGGGCGCTGTTTTACTGTCCCTCGGCATGCTCGTCGGACTCTACGTTGTGATGCATCGGCTCTTCATTGGATTCGTGGCAGACAACACACCGCTTTTCACGACATTCCTTGTCTTGATGGGCTGGCAATCCGTCATGTTTGCCATGTGGCTTGACATGGAAATGAACAAGCACCTGAAATAGATCGAGCGACGGCGAGCGGTTGCGATGTGCGGCATTTTCGGAGTGATTACGAGCCCGGGCGCGCTTGATCGCGAGATCATGGAACGCGCCGTCTCACGGCTGTTCCTCCTGTCGGAAACGCGCGGCAAGGAATTGTCCGGGCTCGCCATCATTGGGCCGACCACCGTCACCTTTCGCAAAAGCGCGCAGCGTCCGCGCGATTTTCTCTCCTCGACAGACTTTTCTCCCTTCTTCAAGGGCGCTCTGGACACGCTCTACAAGTCTCGCGAGCCCATCGCTGTCTTTGGACATTCGAGGCTCGTCACGAACGGCACTCAAAACCTGCACGCGAACAACCAGCCGGTTCTTGCCGGCGGCATCCTGGGCGTTCACAACGGCATCATCGTCAATGACGAAGATCTGTGGCGAACCATAAACACGGCCGAGCGGCAGGCCGAAGTCGACACCGAAGTGATGCTCCAATTGCTCCGCCAGCATCTCGATCGGGGCGAATCCCTCGCCGACGCGATGAGTTCGACGTTCCGCAGGTTGCTTGGGACGGTTTCGACCGCACTCGTGTTCGACGACCTCAACTGCATGGTCCTCGCAACGAATAACGGCTCTCTTTATGTGGCGCCGAGCCCGGCCGAGGACACAATCGTCTTCGCCTCCGAGCGCTACATTCTGGAGGAATTCCTGACCACGCCAGGCCTGGCCTGGCCTGCGCGTCCAGACGCTATCCGACAGATCAGGGCTGGTAGCGCATTGCTGATCGGGCTCGATACGCTGGTCAGCCACGAGATCGATCTTGGGACCGACACCAAAGAGACGCCGGCGATCGCCCCGCGGCGGCGCGAGATCCGGGACGACACACCCGCCAAGGTCCGCAACGCCACGACCTTCAATTCGATGCCCGCAGTCAGGCTTGGCAACTTCTCGCGCTTCGAAATCGATCCGCAACCGATCAAGGCATTGCGCCGGTGCACCCGCTGTATTTTGCCGGAAACGATCCCTTTCATCGCTTTCGACGCAAGCGGCGTCTGCAACTTCTGCCAGAGCCACCAACCGAAGACCTATCTAGGGCGTCCTGCCCTGGAGGCCGAAGCCAACAAGCTGAAGGCACGGCGCAACGGCGCCTCCGCCGACTGCCTCATCACGCTGAGCGGAGGACGCGACAGCAGCTTTGGCCTTCACTACGCGGTGCGTGAGCTCGGCCTGAAGCCGATCGCCTACACCTACGACTGGGGAATGATTACGGACCTGGCGCGCCGCAATCAGGCGCGGATGTGCGGGGCGCTCAAGGTCGAGCATATTCTCGTCTCGGCCGACATTGCCGAAAAGCGGGCAAACATTCGTCGCAACGTCTCTGCTTGGCTCAAGCGGCCGTCACTTGGAATGGTCCCCCTCTTCATGGCCGGCGACAAGCAGTATTTCTACTACGCCAACAACCTCGCGAAAAAGCTTCACCTTGAAGCTACGGTGCTCGCTTCCAATCCGCTGGAGAAGACACATTTCAAGGCCGGCTTTTGTGGTGTGCCGCCCACCCTTGGACACCGGCCGTCACAATTCGCGCAGCTTCAGATGGCGAGCTACTACGGCAAGGAATTTCTGCTCAACCCGCGCTACATCAACAAATCGCTTCTCGACACCGCCGGCGCCTTCTTCAGCTACTATTCGATCAAGCACGAATATCTCCGACTGTTCGACTACATTCCCTGGGTCGAGAGCGAAGTAAACGACACGCTGATCGATCAATACGACTGGGAGACCGCCAACGATACGCGCTCGACCTGGCGCATCGGAGATGGGACGGCTGCTTTCTATAACTACATTTATACGCGGGTCGCGGGCTTCAGCGAGAACGACACCTTCCGCTCGAACCAGATTCGAGAGGGCGTGCTCGATCGAGCGAGCGCGCTTCGTCTCGTCGAAATGGAGAACATCCCGCGCTTCGAATCGATCGCGTGGTATTGCGGCGTAATCGGTCTCGATCCAACCGAGGTGCTGGAGCGCATCGCTCAGATCCCAATGCTCTATCCCAGCAAAGTTAACAAGAGCGATGCACGTTCTGTTTGATATCGGCCATCCCGCGCACGTTCACCTTTTTCGAAACGTGGCGCAGCGCATGCAGGCGCGTGGCGACAAGATCACCGTCACAATCCGTGATCGCGGCATTATCGGTGGATTGCTCGATCACTACGGCCTGCCCTATACCGTCGCCTCGAAGCCGCGCCGGGGCCTTGTCGGCAGCGCCATCGAGCTTGCGATCCACAACTGGCAGGTCCTGAAAGCCGCGCTTCCAGACAGACCGGATTTCCTTGTCGGCACGTCTGTATCGGTTGCTCACGTCGGCCGCGTCATTGGCAGGCCCTCGATCGTCCTGAACGAAGACGACGCCGATTACGTGCCGCTGTTCGCGAAGATTACCTATCCTTTCGCAAATCGCATCGTCATACCGGCGGTCTTGCGGGACAAAAAGACCGCGAAGGTACGGACTCACGACAGCTATCATGAGCTGGCCTACCTCCACCCGAACCATTTCAAGCCCGACCAGGACGTGGTCCGCCTGTTGGGAATAGAGCCTCGCGAGCCATACTTCATCATACGGCTGGTTTCGCTGACGGCTCATCATGACGCCGGCGAGCGCGGGCTTTCCGAGGCTCAGGTTCTTCGATTGATTGCGTTGCTCGAACCGCATGGCCGCGTCTTCATCAACGCGGAAAGCTCCATCGCTCCGCGCCTTCAGCCATACGCTCTGAAGGCTCCGCCCGAGAGCATGCATGATCTTCTGGCTCATGCGAAGATACTGATCAGCGACAGCCAGACGATGACGATGGAGGCGGCTTTGCTCGGTCGCCCCGCGATCCGCTGCAATAGCTTCGTCGGGCGCTGCTCCGTGATCGCTGAACTGGAGCAGCGGTATCGGTTGGCCTGGGGCTTCAAGCCCCAGCAGTTTGAGGAACTGGTGACCCTCGTGTCGGGGATGGTCGCTGATCCAGCATTGGAAGCAACGATGGCGCAGCGGCACGCGCGGGTACTGGCCGAGAAGGTCGACCTCACCGACTGGCTGCTCAAGCAGTTTGATAGTGGCTTTGCGTGATGGCCGGTCGCGCGTGTTGAGGTCAGGCGTCGAGATCTAGCTTAGTCTCGCCGGAAGCGACCGCTATCGCCGAGGTCCAGCGATTCGATCGGCGCCTCGAACTGTCATCGCCCAAGCCGAGAAGATAGCAGCGCAACCCTGCAGGTCCGCGCGACCAGTCATTCGACAGCGCCTTGCCGGGGCCGGACGCGAACGGCGGCATTCCCGGGCACCACCCGGTAAAAGCCTAATGATTTCAGATGGAAACTTGGGTTTGTGGTGCGCTCGGAGGGACTCGAACCCCCACGATTTTACTCACTGCCACCTCAAGGCAGCGCGTCTACCAGTTCCGCCACGAGCGCTTGGGATGCCGGATGGAACCCCGAAGGCACCGCCGGATCGACGGGGCCATGTAACAAATCACGGATGCAGGGACAAGGCGATTAATGCGGGAATTAACTGCGAACCCCGGGAGATTTCGGCAGCATCTGCTTGACCTCGACCGCGATCCGGTTGCGATCGACCAGCACGACGCCGGAAGCAACAGGCAGATTATTGGCCAAGACCTTGACCTCGTCGGCCTCGGTGGCATCCAGCTCGATGATGGCGCCGCGGGAAAGACGCAATACTTGATGGATCGGCATGGTGGTCGTCCCGAGGACGACCATGAGATCCACGGTGACTTTATCGAGAGTGGGCACTTCTGAACCGCCGAACGGGAACTAGATTGTGGGTTCACCTGACCACGTTAGGGTTAGCTAATGGTTAACGACCGCCAAAACCTCGATTTGACGACCTTTGCGCGCTCTTCGGGCGGCGAAGCGGTCGAATGGCGGATTTCGGACCGCGCGGTGCCCTACCCCAATTCGCTCGCCGCAATGGACGATCGGGTGGCGAAGATCGCAGCGGGCTCGGCCCCCGAACTGGTATGGCTGCTGGAGCACCCGCCACTGTATACCTCCGGCACCAGCGGCAAGGCCGACGATTTGCTCGCGCCGCGCTTTCCGACCTTCCAGAGCGGACGCGGCGGCCAGGTCACCTATCATGGCCCAGGCCAGCGCGTCGCCTATGTGATGCTCGACCTCAAGCGGCGCCGGCCCGATGTGCGCGCCTATGTCGCCTCGCTGGAAGAATGGATCATCCGCACCCTCGCTGCCTTCAACATTCGCGGCGAGCGGCGTGAGGACCGGGTTGGCGTCTGGGTCAGGCGGCCCGACAAGGGAGCGGGCCACGAGGACAAGATCGCCGCGATCGGCGTCCGCCTGAAGCGCTGGGTGTCGTTCCACGGCATCGCCATCAATGTCGAGCCGGAGCTGTCGCATTTCGCCGGCATCGTGCCCTGCGGCGTCGCCGATCCCCGCTACGGCGTCACCTCGCTGGTCGATCTCGGGTTGCCGGTCACCATGGCCGATGTCGACGTCGCGCTCCGGCAGGCCTTTTCCGAGGTGTTCGGCGACACCGCAGCGCGCCTGCCGGAAGCGACGTCATAGGCTTCACGCCGCCTTCTGCGGCGCGACCTCGAGCTTGCCGGCGATGTAGCGCCGCTCCTGGGTCAGGCCGCCAAAACCGTAGGCATCGCCCTTGACCTCGTCGACATGGGCGTAGCTCTCGGTGTGGAGCGGCCCGAGCAATTCGCCCATCCGCTTGAACAGCGCCGCGAGATAGGCCGCCTTCTCGTCCTTGGTGTTGGTGCCTTCGGTGACGTGGATGTCGATCCAGTAGCTTGCGAGCTTCTGCTCGGCGAGCGACTTGCCGCCCGCGAACCAGTCGCCCGCGTCCACGGACCTCACGATGATGGCGGTGACCTTGGGATCCTTGTGCAGAATTCCGGCGGTCAGGTCCGACACGGCGGCGGCGATGTCGGATTTCAGCGACGGCCTCTCGCGCGAGGTCGCGTCGGTGACGGTGATGAGCGGCATGATCGGTCTCCTTGAATCCGGTTGGCGCGGGTCAATCGCGCCTCCTCTAGCTAGACCTTCGCGCATCATCTTGGTATCTTATCTAGATTGATAGCAATGATAACGATCATTGATCATGACCACCACGCTCGATATCGACACCGTGCAGGCCTTCCTCCTGGTCGCCGAGCTGCAAGGCTTCACCCGCGCAGCCGAGGCGCTTGGCACCACGCAAGCGGCGATCAGCATGAAGTTGCAGCGGCTCGAAACGGTGCTGGGCAAGCGGCTGGTCGAGCGCTCGCCGCGCGCCGTGCGGCTGACCGCCGACGGCGCGGCCTTCCTGCAGCACGCCCGCGCGCTGATCGAGGTGCATGATCGCGCGCTGGCCGGCGAGAAGCCGGCGCGGCAGCAGCTCACGCTCGGGATCAGCGATCACGCCGCGGGCCCGGAGCTGGTGCCGCTGCTGGAGCGGCTGCACGCGATGGCCTCCCAGCTTGCCCTCTCCGTGACCATCGGCTTCTCGCGCGAAATGCTCGATGCTTACGATTCCGGCGAGCTCGACGCCGTGATCGTGCGCCAGGAGGGCAGCCGGCGCGGCGGCGAGAAGCTGACCGAGGATGAATTCGGCTGGTTCGCCGCCAAACGCTTCGTCTGGCCGCGCGGCGAAGCACTGCCGCTGGCAACGCTCGCCCCGCCCTGTGGCGTCCGCGCCATCGCCGTGCGTGCGCTGGACAAGGCCGGCATCGCCTGGCGCGAGCGATTTGTCGGCGGCGGTGTCACGGCGGTGGTGGCGGCCGCGCTTGCAGGGCTTGCCGTCGCGCCCCTCGTCCGGCGGATCGCGCCTCCGGGCTTGGTCGATCTCGGGCCGGCGCACAAGCTGCCGAGACTCGGCAGCTCGAAGGTGATGCTGCATTCGAAAGTCGGCGATCCCGCCAAGCTCGCGGCGCTGCGCGCGGTGGCTGCGACGTTCCGGAGCCTGGCGTCTGCGGCATAGGTTGAACCTCGCAGCGGTTCACATCGAGTCTTCGCCTGTCGCCAGTTCGCGCATGACGAAGCAGTAGGTCAGGCCGGCGACAAACCCGGCCACGACGAACAGGCAAACCAGTCCGGATGTCCAGACAGCCGGGGATCGTAGAAGGACAGTGATGCTCAACGCGCCGATCGCCGCGCCTGCGCAGGCGAAAAATCCCGCGGCCCTGATATGGAACTCCTCAGTGAACCAGACGACGATCGCAGTGGGAATTGCCGTGAGCAGACAGGTGATGACGAAGACCGCGGCCGACGGAAGCAGCATCACGACGATGCCGTAGAGCAGCCGCGCGACATCGCCGTGCGACGTCATCATCAGAACGGTCTGACCGACGGCGGAAATCACCGCGGTCACGGCACCACAGCCCGCAAGCCAACCTCCGAATGCACGGGAACAGGTGCTGCACATCGAGGCCTCCTCACAGGATCGCATCGAACGCGCTGCGCAAGGTTTCGTGCCGGAACACAAAGCCGTTGCTCAGCGCCTTGTTCGGCAGCACGCGTTGGCCGCCGAGCAAGAGCTCGTCGGCGAAATCGCCGCCAACGGCGCGGAGCAGCGCCGCCGGCACGCGGAAGATCGCCGGCCGGTGCAGACGGCGTCCGAGCTCCTCGGTGAATTTCGTGTTGGTCACCGGGATCGGCGCGGTCGCGTTGACAGGACCGGATAGTTCAGGTCTCGCAATCACATGCGCGATCAGGCGCACGAGGTCGTCGCGCTCAATCCACGACATCCACTGCTTGCCCGAGCCGAGCGGGCCGCCAAGCCCGAACTCGAACGGCGTCAGCATCCGCGTGATGAAGCCGCCATCGGAGCCGACCACGAGACCGATGCGCAAAAATGCCACCCGCACGCCGTGATCCGCGGCCGGCTTCGCCGCATTCTCCCAGGCCTCGCACAATTCGTGACTGAAGCAGGCATGGGATTTCGCCGACTCCGTCAGCACCTGGTCCTGCCAGAGTCCGTACCAGCCGATCGCGGAGCCACTTACGAGTACCGATGGCTTGCGTTCGAGGCGCGCGATCAGCTTGACCACATCAGACGTCATGTCGATACGTGAGGCGATGATCTTGTGGCGCTTGGCCTCGGTCCACAGGCCGTTGCCGATCGGCTCGCCCGCGAGGTTGACGATGGCGTCGATCCCGGAGTCGGCGGGCAATTGGTCGAGGCTCGTGATCAGCGTCACCGGCGGCGGCAGCATGTCGGCCTTTGCCGGATTGCGGATCAACGCAATCACCTGATGGCCAGATGCGGTGAGGCTCGCGACCAGGCGGCCGCCGATGAAGCCGGTGGCGCCGGTGACGAGCACGGTCTGCCGCGCCGGCAATTTCCCGACCAGCGTCGCGGCCGGCACGCTGGCCATCCGTCCGAGGCGTCTGGCCGCGGCAAAGTCGCGCGCGCCGAACAGCGCGGCGCCGAAGGCCGCAGCCGTCGCGAACAGACTTAGCGGACCCGAATAGGCCGGCGCGACGGCGGTCGGCAGCATCGCCCAGCCGATCAGGACCGGCACCAGCAGCACGAGGATGGCCCCATAATTGATCGCCAGCAGCGTGTGATTGATCCGCTCGCTCGGCGGCAGCTTTCGGCTCAGATCCTCCTCGACGAAATCCATCAAGGTGATGACGACCTCGACGACGAGGACGGCCATGATCGCGATCGCAAGGATGCCGTGCGCTTGCAGCCAGCCGAGCACGAGAAACAGCAGCGCATAGAGCATGTTGCGCACGCTGTGCAGTTGGAGCTCGTGGCGCTGCGAGGGACGCCAGGCCAGCCGCTCGGTGAATTCGTGGTGATAGAACGTATCGAATGCGCCCATCGCAATCTGGATGGCGACAAGCGTCCAAAGCAGCGGCGTCATGGCGTGGCCTCCCTGAACACGGCGGACTGACGGATCAGCCGGCCGAAACGCGGGTGGATGATCTCCAGCGTGAAGCGGAAGTAACCGCAGCCGAGATCGGAATGGGTCACGGTGAGATCGCCCGGCGTAAGCCATTCGGGCAGCGGCAGGCGAAACGGACCGAGTTGCAGCGAATAGTCGACGCTGCGAAACACCAGCGCCTCGTGCTCGACCGCGATCCGCAGCGCCATGCTGACGCCGAAGCCGACATACTCCTCGAGCCCGGTCGAACCGGCAAAGCGCTTGGCGGAATGAATCACCTGCGGGAAGCCGTCGCGGCGCGCGCAGATGCGGGTCCAGACCTGGCCGCCGCTTGCCGCGTCCTCGGTGACGGTGACGATCATCGGCACGCGCGTTTCGGTACCGGTCGGGAATGGTCCGCCGATCAGCCGTGCGGCCTGCGCCAGCCACCAGCCGATGCGGCTGCACGCGGCTTCCTCGACCTCGCCAACATAGACGACGGTGTTGCCGTCTTCAAACCGTTTCGAGAAGCGCCGCCAGATCGCAACCGGCAGGCGGCCCCAATCCTCGTCCGACAGCAATGCGCGGAAGCGATGGTCGTCGAGCAGCTTTGTATCGGAAGCCGGCGCTGTCTTTAAGGTGGATATCCTTGCTGACGCCATCGCGTACTCCCGTTACGCCGCGGCCTTTATTTGGCCCTGCCCGTGGGCAGGAAACTCACAATCTTCTCGCCGAGCTTGATCAGCGCGACCAGGCGCGGCCGCGGCACGTTCAGCATCTGCGTGTACCAGCGGTCGACCAGTTCGGTGAATGTCAGCATCTCCTTCAGCCGCTTGCTGGCGAGCGGGCTGATCGCGGGATCGTCGGCCGCGTCGGAGACGCAGGCGCGCAGCGCCGCAAGCGCGGGATCGATCTCGCGCTCCTTGCGCCCCGCCGCGATCTTGGCCGCGACCTCCCAGATGTCGGTCTCGGCCTCGAAGTGGTCGCGGCGGTCGCCAAGGATCGGCACCCGCCGGATCAATCCCCAGGACAACAGCTCCTTGATCGAGTTGGAGACGTTGGAGCGCGCCATGCCGAGTGTGTCGGCGATGTCCTCCGCCGTCATCGGCGCCTCGGCGAGGTAGAGCAACCCGTGGATCTGGCTGACCGAGCGGTTGACGCCCCATTCGTCGCCCATGTCGCCCCAATGCAGAATGAAGCGCTCGACGACGGCGGGAAGTTTTTTCTTGGCGGTTATTTCTGTCATAACAGAAATATCAGATGGTTCGGAGCAGAAGTCAAGGCTGGCTATACGGTCCACGACGGCGCACGAGACATGGCAGGTCTCCTGACCTATCCGCGCCCCGGCGAATGCCGTGCGTCAAAGGTGAGGAGTTTTCCTTTGTGGCCCCCGCGCTCCTCGTCCAAGCTGATCCGCGGGGATGATTGGGCCGTGCACCGGCTTGCCCGCGTCGCGGCCGCAAGGGAGATTGCGCATGCCAGCGTCCGACAAGGAGTTCGTTGGGTCCATTCCAGAGCTTTACGACCGGCTCCTCGTGCCGATGATTTTCGAACCCTACGCACGCGATCTGGCGCAACGCGCCAAGGCTCTTGGCCCGCGCCACCTGCTTGAGACGGCAGCCGGCACCGGCGCCGTCACCCGCGCGCTGTCGTCCGTGCTCGGCAGCGACACCAGGATCGTGGCGACCGACCTGAATGAGCCGATGCTCGAACGAGCGAAGTCACAGATGCCAAGCGGGACCGCAATCACCTGGCGGCAGGCCGATGCACTGAACCTGCCGTTCGACAATGCGAGCTTCGACGTCGTCGCCTGCCAATTCGGCGCGATGTTCTTCCCCGACAAGCCCAAGGGTTATTCGGAGGCGCGCCGTGTGCTGAAGCCGGGCGGCCGTTTCCTATTCAACATGTGGGGTCGCATCGAAGACAACGAGTTTGCCGACGTGGTGACCCAGGCATTGGCGGAGGTCTTTCCGGCCGATCCGCCGCGCTTCCTGGCGCGCACGCCTTATGGCCACTACGCGGCCGACCCGATCCGGGCCGACCTTGCAGCCGCGGGCTTCAGCAAGATCGAGATCGACGACGTCCGGCTGCAAAGCCGGGCCAATGCGCCTCATGATCCTGCGATCGGCTTTTGCCAGGGATCACCGTTACGCGGCGAGATCGAGGCGCGCGGCGGTATCGGCCTTGATGCTGCGACCGAGCACGCCGCGTCGGCGATCGCGCGCCGCTTCGGCAACGGCGCGATCGAAGGCCGGATTCAGGCGCTGGTGATCTCAGCGGTCGCGTAACGACGCGCGCTTCAGATCGTGGGCAGGACCGAGAACCGCTCCCCTGCCCGGCGCTGGTTCAAAAGATCGGAATTGCCAGATGCGGCGTGCACGGCAGCGACGCGCGCCGAGAACGGACCGCGGCCACATGCCGTGATCATTTCGGTGACGACGTCGTCGGGGCCGGCGAACAGCGCCTCCACGCTGCCGTCGCGACGGTTGCGGACCCAGCCTTCGAGGCCGCTCGCCGTCGCCTGATACTCGACCCAGGCCCGATAGCCGACGCCCTGCACGCGTCCGCGGATGGTGACGTGGCGGATCACGCCGCTCATTTCTTCAGACCGAGGAACTCGCCGCTGCGCGCCTTGGTCTCCGCCTCGCGCATGACGCGGCCGGTCAGTTCGGCTGAGGCAATGCCCTTGAGGTTCTTCGGCGAGGTGCCTTCGCGCAGCGCCTTCAGCGTCTCGTAGACGGCCTGGGTTGCGGCCGCGAATGGCGCGTGGCCTTGCAGCGCGATCCTGACGCGCCGGCCTGCCAGATAGTCGAGTGCGGTCATCTCCTCCGGCGCGCCGCCGAGCACGATCGGCAGCGTCGTCGCGGCCGAGAGCGCCTCGAGCTCGGCGCGCGACTTGATGCCGGTGAAGAACAACGCATCGACCCCGGTGGCCTCATAGGCCTTGGCGCGGGCGATCGCATCGTCGAGACCGGTGATCGAGACGGCGCCGGTCCGGCCCAGGATGATGAGCGACGGATCGCTGCGGCCGCCAAGAGCCGCCTTCATCTTGCCGACGCCTTCCTCGAGCGGGATCAGCTGCGTCTTCGTCTCGCCAAAGGCAGCCGGCAGCAGCGTGTCCTCGATGGTGAGGCCGGCCGCGCCCGCCATCTCCAGCTCCTGCACCGTGCGGCGCACATTGAGCGCATTGCCGTAGCCGTGATCGGCATCGACCAGAACGGGGAGTGTTGCGGCCCGCGACATCCGCCGCATCTGCTCGGCAAGCTCGGTGAGCGTGATCAGCGTGACATCGGGATCGCCGAGCACGGCGAGCGAGGCCACTGATCCCCCGAACATGCCGAGCGGAAACCCGAGGTCCTCCGCAATGCGGATCGAGATGGCGTCGTAGACCGAGCCGGGGCGGATGCAGATTGATCCGTTGAGAATCGATCGCAGGGCTTCGCGGCGTTTGCGGAAGGCCATGATGTGTCTCCATCCACGTCATTGCGAGGAGCGAAGCGACGAAGCAATCCATCTCTCATCATATGAGGCTGGATGGATCGCTTCGCTGGCGCTCGCAATGACGGTGCTAAGCGAACTCCAGGATCAGCGCGTCCACCGCGAGCGTCGCGCCCGCGCTGGCGTGGATCTTCTTCACGGTGCCGTCCTGCTCGGCGCGGAGCACGTTCTGCATCTTCATGGCTTCGACCACCGCCAGCGTCTCGCCGGCCTTGACCTCCTGCCCTTCGGTCACCGCGATCGAAACCACGAGGCCGGGCATCGGGCACAGCAGCTTCTTGCCGGTGTCGGAGGCCGTCGTCACCGGCATCAGCCGCGCGGAAGCCGCCTCGGCCTCGGTCCAGACATAGACCGGCACCTCGACGCCCTGATGCGCAAGGCGGATGCCGTTGTTGATCGACCGCACCTGGACGGCGACAAAGTTGCCGTCGATGGTGCCCTGCCAGACCGGCTCGCCCGGCACCCAGCCCGACACCAGATTGTGCGGATTGCCAGGGAGCCCGTCGGCGGCAATGAAGCGCACCGCGATGGCGTCACCCTCGCGGGCGACATCGAGCGCGATCTCGGCGCGGTCGAGCCAGACCGAGCGGCGTCGCTCTCGCTGCACGATGCGGCCGCCCATCTGGCCCGAGATCTGCCGCTTGCGCTCACCGAGCACGTGATCGATGGCGGCGCCGACCGCGGCGATCCGCCGCGCGACCTCGCCTTCGGGCACGCGCACCGCAAAGCCCTTGGGGAATTCCTCGGCGATGAAGCCGGTCGAGAGCCGTCCCTCGCGCCAGCGCGGATGGTGCATCAGCGCCGACAGGAACGGGATGTTGTGCCTGATGCCGTCGACGTAGAACGAATCCAGCGCGGTCGCCTGCGCCTCGATCGCCGCAGCGCGCGACGGCGCATGGGTGACGAGCTTGGCGATCATCGGATCGTAGTGGATCGAGATCTCGCCGCCCTCCTGCACGCCGGTGTCGTTGCGGATGGTGATGCCGTCCTTGCTGGCTTCCGCCGGCGGGCGATACTTCACGAGCCGCCCGATCGAGGGCAGGAAGTTGCGGAACGGGTCCTCGGCGTAGAGACGGGACTCCACCGCCCAGCCGGTCAGCGTGACGTCCTTCTGCGCGAAGGCGAGCTTCTCGCCGGCGGCGACGCGGATCATCTGCTCGACGAGGTCGATGCCGGTGACGAGTTCCGTGACGGGATGCTCGACCTGGAGGCGCGTGTTCATCTCCAGGAAGTAGAAGCTCTTGTCCTGCCCTGCCACGAACTCGACCGTGCCGGCGGAATCGTAGTTCACGGCCTTGGCCAGCGCGACCGCCTGCTCGCCCATCTTGCGGCGGGTGGCCTCGTCGAGCAGCGGCGACGGCGCTTCCTCGATGACCTTCTGGTTGCGGCGCTGGATCGAGCATTCGCGCTCGCCGAGATAGATCACGTTGCCGTGCTTGTCGCCCAGCACCTGGATCTCGATGTGGCGGGGATCGACGATGAACTTCTCGATGAAGACGCGGTCGTCGCCGAACGAGGCCTTGGCCTCGGCCTTGGCGAGGTTGAAACCTTCCGCGACCTCCGAGGTCGAATGCGCGATGCGCATGCCCTTGCCGCCGCCGCCGGCGGAGGCCTTGATCATCACGGGATAGCCGATCTCGTCGGCGATCTTGACCGCGTGCTTGTCGTCCTCGATGACGCCGAGATAGCCCGGCACGGTCGAGACCTTGGCATTCGCCGCCGCCTTCTTGGATTCGATCTTGTCGCCCATCGCCGCGATCGCGCCCGGGTTCGGGCCGATGAAGACGATGCCGGCCGCTTCCAGCGCGCGCGGAAACGCCTCGCGCTCGGACAGGAAGCCGTAGCCGGGATGCACCGCCTCGGCGCCCGTCTTGCGGCAGGCCTCGACGATCTTCTCGATCACCAGATAGCTCTCGGCCGCCGCCGGCGGGCCGATCAGAACGGCCTCGTCGGCCATCTCGACATGGAGGGCGTCGCGGTCGGCCTCGGAATAGACCGCAACCGTCTGAATTCCCATCTTGCGAGCGGTCTTGATGACCCGGCAGGCGATTTCGCCGCGATTGGCGATCAGAATCCGTTTGAACATGCTTTTCTTGCTTGGGCGTTTTCGGACTTCGAATTGTCCATTTGGCAGGATTCCTCCCCGCGCAATCCGGCACGGGCGATTGGGCGTAACCACTCCGTTGGTACAGCAAATTGCCCCGGAGGCAACGGTCTAATGCAGACCCTGCCCGCTGCCCGGCCAGTCCATGGTCAGTCCTCGGCGGTAGCCCGAGGGGTATTTCAGCCCGAATAGGTCTTGAAGCGGCCACGCGAATGAGCCTTCGCGACGGCCTTCATCAGCTCGCTGACCTCGTTCTCCAGGAATTCATTGGCCACGATCAGCGCCCGGATGGTGGCGCGCAAATTCCCGCCGCAGGCGGAAATGGCCTGATCGACAGCGGCTTCCAGCCCGTCATCGTCGTCAGATTCGGGCCGTGCAGACATGATGGGGTATCCGGGATTCAGGTGGTGCGTCATGTTCCTATTTTGTTCTCATCAAGTCAATCGGATCTTTAGATCGGACGCGGTCTCCTCGGCCGCTTTTCTCTTCCGCCACCAGCGCGGGAGGCCATGCAGGGTCCAGATGTCGGTGACGATTTCGGCGAGGACCTTGATGATGAACTCGGCCATGCGCATCCCTTCAATGCCACTGTCCGGCCGTTCTACCTCGCGGAATGCCGATTGGGACGTGACGATGCGCACGCCCCCACTCGCGAACAGTCCTTGGTTGGATCGTACCGGCTTGTGCTAGAAGTTCGGCTGCCCGCCAAAGATCTGAAGTTGAGAAAATGCGGTTTCGAAATCCGGTCGCCACGACGCTTCTCCTGGCCTTCCTGTCTGCAACCACCAGCCTGACTGCAACCGCAGGCCCGACGGCCATTGCGGTCATTAAGGACGCCGGCACCGTTCAGCTCGGCAACACAACCTATCGGCTCGACGGCATCGACGCGCCGGCGGTCGATCAGCTCTGCATCGACGAGCACGCCGACGTCTGGACCTGCGGGATCGAGGCGCGCGACCAGCTGACCAGGCTGATCGGCGGCAAGCCAATTCACTGCGACGATATCGGCGTCGATCCGACCTTCAAGAAGCGCCGCCTCGGCGTCTGCAAGATCGAGGGCGATCCGACCAGCCTCAGCCAGGTGCTGGTCCAGAAGGGCTACGCCCTCAATGTCGAGGGGTCGGCCACTGGCCGATTCAAGCCGGATGAAGCCACCGCCAAGGACAATCGCGCCGGGCTCTGGAAGGGCTGCTTCGTGGCGCCGCGCGATTTTCGTACGGCCAGGAAGGATGGCGCCCTGCTCGGCAACGCCTGCCCCGCCGACCGTGACACGCAGATCCGCAATGCGCTCTTCCCCGACGACCTGCCGATGCCGCCCAGTTGCAGCATCAAGGGCAAGCTTGCGGTGCGCGCCCGCGTCACCGGCAATATCGGCATCTATCACCTGCAGGCGTGCCGCAGTTACCCGGGCCTCGGCAATCCGGATCGCTGGTTCTGCTCCGAAGAGGATGCACAGGCGGCCGGGTTCCGCCGGGCCTATAATTGCCGTTCGCCCAAAGCCAAATGAAGAACCAGTGAAGGGCAAGTGATCGCGATAAATCAAGCTGGCAAAGCCGCCTCGTCCTGTGTGAGACTGCACCGAGAGGTTGCCGGCGCGTATGACCCCATCCGATCCCGCTGATGTGCTTCCCGAAGCTGCGGCAGCCGAACGGCTGCGGCAGCATCTCGAGGAGATCGCGCGCGAACGCGATCGCGCCCATCGCGAGCTCCAGGAGCGCGAGGCGGAGCTTGCGCGGATCCAGCGCATCGCGCGCGTCGGCGGACTCGAGATCGATTTCCGCGACGGCGTGCGCAACCGCCGCTCTCCCGAATATCTCCTGGTGCATGGGCTGCCGCCCGAAGAGGTCAACGAGACCTATGAGAGCTGGGTCGCGCGCATCCACCCCGAGGATCGCGAGCGCACGATCCGGCACCTGTTCGGCGTGCTCAAGGCCGGCAGCGAAGACTACAGCGCCGAATACCGCATCATCCGTCCCAGCGACGGCGAGACCCGCTGGATCCGGGTCGTCGCCAAGATCGAGCGCGACCGCAGCGGCCGTGCGCTGCGGCTGGTCGGCGCCGATCTCGACGTCACCGATCAGATGCTGGCGCAGGAGACGCTGCGCGAGAGCGAGGAGCGCTTTCGGCTGATCGCTGACAGCGCGCCGGTGCCGATCTGGGTCACCAAGCTCGACCGCAAGCGGTCCTTCGCCAACCGGGCCTATGTCGACTTCCTTGGACTGCCGTTCGAGGAAGCGATCGTGTTCGACTGGCGCAAGGCGCTGCATCCGGATGACCTGCCGCAAATCCTGCAGGAGCAGATCACCGGCGAGCTCTCGCTGAAGCCATTCGTGCTCGAGGCCCGCTATCGGAACGCCGCAGGCGAATGGCGGTGGCTTCGATCGGAATCGCAGCCGCGATGGGACCCGACGGGCAAGCATATCGGCTTCATCGGCGTCGCCCACGACATCACCGTCGCCAAGCAGGCCGAGATCGAGCTCCGGCAGCTCAACGAGACGCTGGAACAGCGCATCCTGGAGCGAACCGCGCAGCTCGAAATCCCGCGAAGCGCAGACGCGCGCGATCCTGGAAACCAGCCATCAATACCAGATGCTGCTCAACCGCGATGGCGGCCTGCTCTACACCAACCAGACGGCGCTGGCCGGCATCTGTACCGATGCCGCCGACGTCGTCGGCAAGCCGTTCTGGGACACGCCGTGGTTCGCCGCGACCGAGGGCATGCCGCGCGTGATCCAGAATGCCTTCGCGACCGTGATGCGCGGCGAGGAAGTCACGATCGAGATGCAGCTGCGCCTGCCGATCGGCGAACGCTATTTCGATTTCGCGATGCGGCCGCTGCAGGACCAGCACGGCACCATCGTCGGCGCGGTGCCCGAGGCGGTTGACGTCACCGAGCGCCGCCGCGGCGAGGAAGCGCTGCGGCAATCGCAGAAGATGGAGGCGATCGGCCAGCTCACCGGCGGCGTCGCGCACGACTTCAACAATCTCCTCACCATCATCCGCTCTGCCACCGACTTCCTGCGCCGCCGCGAGCTGCCGGAAGAACGCCGCCGCCGCTATGTCGACGCCATCTCCGAGACGGTCGAGCGCGCCTCCAAGCTGACGGCACAGCTTCTGGCGTTCGCGCGACGGCAGCCGCTCAATCCGGAAGTGTTCAATGTCGGCACGCAGGTCGACAGCGTGACGCAGCTGATCCGCCCGCTAGTCGGCGTGCGGATCCACATCGAGGTCAGGATCGAGGATTCCGACTGTTTTGCGATCGCCGACATCGGCCAGTTCGAGACTGCGCTGATCAACCTCGCCATCAACGCCCGTGATGCCATGGATGGCGAAGGCCAGCTGACGATCGGCGTCCGGAAGGTCAAGAATATCCCCGCCCTGCGCGCCCAGGCCTCGCGCAGCGGCGATTTCGTCACGGTCTCGATCCAGGACACCGGCACCGGCATCTCGCCGGAACATCTCGACTCGATCTTCGAGCCGTTCTTCACGACCAAGGAGGTCGGCAAGGGCACCGGCCTCGGCCTCAGCCAGGCCTTCGGCTTCGCAAAACAGTCCGAGGGCGACATCGCGGTCACCTCCACGCCCGGGCACGGCGCGACCTTCACCATCTATCTGCCGCAGGCGATGCGCCCGGCGGACGCCAAGGTCGCAGCCCGCGCGGGCACCGAGCAGGCTTCGATCGGCCGCGGCTATCGCGTCCTCGTGGTGGAGGACAACGACGATGTCGGCCAGTTCTCCACCGAGCTGCTCGAGGATCTCGGCTATTCGGTCAAGCGCGCGGCCAATGCCAATGCCGCGCTCTCGATCCTCTCGGAGAACGAATTCGCCGCCGACCTGGTCTTCTCCGACGTGATCATGCCGGGCATCAACGGCGTCGAGCTCGCCGGAATCATCCGCGATCGCTTTCCTGGCCTGCCGGTGGTGCTGACCAGCGGCTACAGCAATGTGCTCGCCGAGAACGCGCACAGCGGCTTCGAGCTGATCCAGAAACCCTATTCGGTCGAGGCGCTCTCGCGGACGCTCCGCAAGGCGATCGCCGAACAGCGGGCGACCGCTTCCAAGCCCTGATCCTGCCGCCGGCCGCGCTCTACTGGATCACGACATGTGCGACGCCGAGCTGAAGGATGCCGAGCGCGCGGGCCGCCGTGGTCGACACATCGATGATCCGTCCGCGAACGAACGGGCCCCGGTCGTTGACGCGGCACCGGATCGATTTTCCCAGATACGAGACGGTGATCATGCTGCCGAATGGCCGCTTGCGATGCGCGCAGGTCATCTCGCCACTCCTGCCGATGCCACGATAATAAGACGCAAGGCCACTCTCTGCGTTTGCCATGCACGAGGCAAACAGCAGCATGGCCGCGGACGTTGCTGCGGTTTTCATTGGTCGCCTGCCGGTCGAGCCCCGCAAGGGAACGCGGTTCCACGATTTCGGTTCCGCGCCTTAGCGTCGGCAGGTCGATTTTTAGGAACTTTCGGCGGAAAGCGTCAGGCGGTCGCGACGGGATCGATCAGGGCAATGCCGAGCTCGGGCCGCTTGCGCCGGCGAAGCCTGGCGGGGGCTTCCGTGACCACAACCTCCAGCGTCGGCCGAACGATGCCGGCAAGCAGATGGCCGCCGCGTGTCGATCCATCCGACAGTCCGAGCACGATGTGAACATGCAGGCTGGCCTTGCCGTCGTCGCCGGTCGCGATATCGCCGATCGCGCACAGCACCTCGCATTGCTCGTTGATCTCGATCTTCCGGTAGCTCTTGGATGCGAAATCGAACCAGCCGACGGTTGCCCGCTCGAACGCGCCGATCGCGGTGAGCGATGCCGCCGTCACCTTCGCATCATTGGCGAACTTCGTCAGCGCGCCGAACGCTTCCTCGCCGCTATCGAGCACGACGACGTGAACCTGCGCGCTGGGCGCATCGGATACGAGTTTGCTTTTCATGGACCGCCTCGCCTCTCAAGAGCTTCCACTCTCAATCGGAGACGGCGACGATTGTTCCTGACGGACCGGATCGGCAGGCGCTCAGGCAGCGACGCAATCGGCCGCGAGCAGCGTCCGCAGGTCCCGCGCAGGAACCGGCCTGCTGAACAGATAGCCCTGCATCTGCGTGCAGCCGAGCATCTGCACGGTGTCGCGCTGCTGATCGGTCTCGACGCCCTCGGCGGTGGTGATCATGTTGCGGTCGGCTGCGATCGAAACCACGGCGCGGATGATCGAGGCCGAGCCGCTGTTGCGGGTCACTTCCTTGACGAAGCTGCGGTCGATCTTGATCTTGTCGAACGGGAAGCGGTGCAGATATTGCAGCGACGAGTATCCGGTGCCGAAATCGTCGAGCGCGATGTGGACACCGAGCGCGCGGAGCTGGCCGAGCGTGACCAGCGCGGCATCGTCGTCGCGGATCAGGACCGCTTCGGTGATCTCGAGCTCGAGCCGGCGCGGGTCGAGCCCGCTCTCGGCAAGCACATTCGCAACCTTCAGCGCCAGCGTCTCCGACTTGAACTGGATCGGCGAGACGTTGACCGCGACGCGCACATGCGCCGGCCAGGTCGCGGCCTCGTTGCAGGCCATCCGCAACACCCAGTCGCCGATCTCGTTGATCATGCCGGTGTCCTCGGCGACCGGAATGAACTCCGCGGGCGACACCATGCCGCGCTCGGGATGCCGCCAGCGCAGCAGCGCCTCGCAGCCGGAGACTTCGTTGGTGCGCAGGTCGACCAGCGGCTGATAGTGAATCTCGAAGCCGCCATCGGCCAGCGCAGTGCGTAAATCGGCCTCCAGCGCGCGGCGCAGATTGGCCTGCGCCTCCATCGCCGGATCGAAGAAGCGATGGGTCCTGCGGCCCGCCGCCTTGGCGGCGTACATCGCAAGGTCGGCACATTTGAGCAGGCGAAACAGATCGGAGCCGTGACGCGGGGCGATCGCAATGCCGATGCTGGCGTCGCTCGACAAATGATGGCCGAGGCAGTCGAACGGCGTGCGCAGCGACTGATAGACGCGTGCGACCAGGTCGCCGACGTCGTCGTCCGAGGTGATGTCGTGCTGGACGATCGCGAACTCGTCGCCGCCGAGCCGCGCGATCAAGTCGCTCGACCCGACCGACTGGCGCAACTTCTCGGCGACGCGCCGGAGAAATTCATCGCCGATCAGATGGCCCAGCGTGTCGTTGATCCGCTTGAACTCGTCGATATCGATGTAATGGATGGCGAACTCGCGCGTGGCGGCCTCGAGCAGCAGCCCTTCCGCGTGGCGCTGGAACAGCGTCCTGTTCGGCAGATTGGTCAGCGCATCGTAATGCGCGAGATACTCGATCCGCGCGTGCGCACGCCGCCCGTCGGTGACGTCCTCGAGCGTAGTGGCCCAGCCGCCGTCGGGCGCACGCTTGTAGATCAGGCGGATGCTGCGACCGTCAGGCGTCATGATCACGGAGTCCCGGACCTCGTCGCCCCTCGGATTGGTGAAGCGGGCGCAGTACTCGTCGACGTCGCCGACAAACGAGCCGATCGCCTGGCGATGCAGGATCAGGTCGCGCAGATGGCAGCCCGGCCTCGCGACATCGGGCGAAAGGCCGAACATGTCGATATATTGCTGGTTGCAGATCACGAGCCGCGCCGAGGCGTCGAACAGCAGCAGCCCCTGCGTCATGGTATTGATGGCGGCGTCGAGGTACTGGCTCTTCTCGGACAGCCTGCGGCTTGCCGCATCGTGCTGCCGCTGCAACTGGCGGACGATCAGGAAGACCGCGAAGCTGATGATCAGCACCGCCAACACGGCCGCGCAGAATTGCAGTTTGGTCTGGGTGCGCCAGTCCTCCAGCGCGCTCGAAGTTCTTGTGGTGGCGAGGATCAGGATTGGAAAATGCGACAGCGATTTGACCGCGCCGACGTTCTCCTCACCCGAAGCGCCAACGAACCTTCCCGAGGTGTTGCCGCCAAAGCTGATGACCTTCTGGAACACCGGCAGGTTGATGATGTTGCGGCCGATCACGCTGGCATCCTGCGGATAGCGCGCGATGATGGTGCCGTCGCGATGGATCATCGAAATCACGGTGTCGCCGCTCAGTGCCAGCGAGGCGACGAAATCCTCGAAATGGCTCGGCTCGACGCCGCGGCTCGCGAAGCCGATGATCTCGCCGTTGCGCCCGGTGATCTTGCGCGCAAAGATCGTGGTCCAGTTGCCGGTCACCTTGCTCATTGCGGGCTCGACGATGACAGGAGACGTTGGCCGTCCCGAGGTGAACTCCTGGAAATAGCGCCGGTCCGCAACGCTGATGTCGGGCACCGGCCACATCTCGGATGAGTTGATCAGCCATCCCTTGGCGTTGAACAGATTGAGCCCGCCGACATGCGGCAGCGCCGCCAGCCGCGTGCGCAGCATCTCGTGCGCGCTCAGGAGCGACATGTTCTTTTCGAATTGATCGGCGGTCTCGACCTGCTCGGCCCGCAGATAATTCACGATGTCGTCGTGGACATGCTGGAGATCTGTAAGCTGCTGGTCGAAATGCCGCGACAGCAGCAGCGCGGTGTTGTTGAGCTCGCGCTCGGACATCTCCAGCGCGCGCTCGCGAAACTGCAGTGCGAGATAGCCGGTGCCAAGCGTGACGGCGAGCACCAGCAGCGCGGCGCTCAAGACGAGCCACTGAATCGCGCCCATCCTGCTGGCGCGCAACACACCCTTGATCCACAGCCGCCGGTATTCCGGCACGCTGCTCGTTGAGACAACCGACATTTTCCTGCCCCTGTGGATGCCCTTGTACGGGAACACAACCCAAGGGGTGGTTAGGAAAATCAGTTATCGGGCGGTTAAGGCCAGTGTGGACTCGCGCAGAACCGGCCCCCTCGGCCGCTCCATGCTCACGAGCTGCAGCAAGCCGACGCCCCGGGGGGCGCGGCGTTGGGCTGTGGGGCGCAACAAGCGCTCTGTTTGCCCTCCTGTTTCTCGTGCGCGACACGCGCGGTCCGCTCGCCGGTGCCGTCGCCATAGACGATGCTCTCACCGGTCGTGTGGAACGTCTCCCACGCGATCCCCGCGGGATCGTCGATCCACGACTTCTCCGACTTGGCATAGCAGCACACCGTCTGGCCCTGCTCGATGACCTCGCCGCCTGCCTCGCGCAGCCGTCCGTACACCTCGCCGAGCTCTTCAGCGCTCTCGACCTGAATGCCGAGATGGTCGAGGCCCGGTTCGCGGCCGCGGCTCGAGATCGCGAAGTTGACGCGGGGATCGTCGAGCATCCATTTGGCATAGTCGGATTTCACGACCGTCGGCTCGGCCCCGAACAGCGCCGAGTAGAAGCCGACCGATTGCGGGACATCCTTGACCGCGACGTGAACATGCATGCGCTTCATGGGGCGGTCCTTTCAGGGCGGCGGCGCTGGATGGATATTCCATCCCAAGCATGCTCAGATATCAACAGCGTTACAACAGGAGTTCTGCTGCGGAATGGATGCGCTGACGCTGTTCGGGTTATTCGCCGTGACCATGATGCTCGCCTGCTATGCGGCCGAAGATCGCAGCCCCTGGTTCATCCTGGCCTTCGCCGCATCCTGCGCGCTCGGCTCGGTCTACGGTTTTCTCCAGGGCGCCTGGCCGTTCGGGCTGGTCGAGGCGATCTGGTCCGTCGTCGCGGCGCGCCGATGGCTGCTGCGCCGAACCGCAGACAGCGCGTAACGTTATAGTTTCCGCGGCCAATCTGTCGCGGACCCGAACTTGAATGCGCGCGGGCACGGCGCTAAGTAGGCCCCATGGACGCTTCGCGCACCATGATTCAGTCTTCTCCTCACGCAACGGGATCGCGCCGCTGGCGCAGCCTGCTTGCGGGACTGATTTCGCTTGCGCTGGTGCTGTCGTTCTTCCACGGCTGGACCTCCGACGGCGATGCCGACGCGGCTCCCGGCTTCTCGATCGCGCAGCCGATCAATGACGCCAGTGCCGGCGGCAAGGCTCCGGCGCATCCCGCCTCGCCTCACAGCGACCATTGCCTGACGCACGTCGCCTCCGTGGCTCCGCAGGAGACCGCGTTCCCGATCGCCTATGCGCTGCACAGCTACGGCGACACCAGCATCGGGCTGCCGGCTTCGGCCGATCGCCTCTCTCCCTTCAAGCCACCCCGCACCTGATCCGGTCGACATGACCGGCCGTGCGCTGCTGCCATTCGGCCGCGCGCACGCTTCCGCACAGATCGATGTCGCGACGGCGCAGGGCCATCGGCCTGCGCTGCGGAGAGACGCATATGAAACGGGTTGTTCTATTTTTCGCCGGCGTGGCCGCCGGCATTGCACTGGTCGTTGTGGCGGCCGGATGGATCGGCTGGCCGGTCAGGTTCCCGGCCGCGATGCAGGAGACTGCGACGACAGACACAAAGACCGAGGCCCGGCACGAGGCCCCCGGGCATATCGAGCTGAGCGAAGACCAGGTTCGCGAAGCCGGCATCACGTTCGCGCAGGCCAGCGGCGGCATGCTGAAGCGGCATTTCCTCGCGCCGGGATCGCTGATCCCCGATGCGGATCACATCGGCCGGGTCTCGGTACGCGTGCTTGCGACGGTCACGGAACTGCGCAAGCGCCTCGGCGACGTCGTCGAGAAGGGCGAGATCGTCGCCGCGATCGAAAGCCGCGAGGTGGCCGACGCCAAGAGCGAATACCTCGCCGCGCGGCTCACCAACGATCTGCAGCAGACCCTCTACGCACGGCAGAAGACGCTGGTCGAGACCCGCATCGTGTCGGAAAACGAGTTCCTGCGCACGCGGCTGACCGCGAACGATGCCCAGATCAAGCTCGACGGCGCGCGGCAAAAGCTGTTTGCGCTGGGTCTGTCGGAGGCCGAGATCGCCGATCTGCCGAACCAGCCCCCGGAAAGCCTGCGGACGCAGTTCTTGCGCGCACCGATCAGCGGCCGGGTATCCGAACGGCGCGTCGATCTCGGCGGCTTGATCGGCCGCGAGGGCCAGGAGAGCGAGCTCTATGTCATCGTCAATCTCGACGACATCTGGGTCGATCTGGCGGTCTCACCCGAAGACATCGGCGCGGTCCGCGAAGGTGTTTCGGTGAAAATCCGCGCCATCGGCACCGAAGATGAAGCCAATGCCGGTGTGATCTTCGTCAGCCCCCTGCTCGACCGCGAGACCCGCAACGCGCGCGTGATCGCGACCATGCCCAACAAGGACCACCGCTGGAAGCCGGGCACCTTTGTCACCGTGGAGGTCCCGCTGTCGGGCGCGCCGTCGACCGTGATCGTCTCGAAGAAGGCGCTTCAAACCATCAAGGGAACGCCGACCGTGTTCGTGCGCGATGCCGACGGCTTCGAGGCGAGATCGGTGCGGACCGGCCGCGAGGACGACGACGATATCGAGATCGTTGCCGGCCTCACAGCCGGCGAGATCGTCGCGGTGCAGAACACCTTCACGCTGAAGGCGGAGTTCGAGAAGGACGAGGCGGAGCACGACCATGATTGAGCGCATCATTGGTCTTGCGATCCAGCGGCGCTGGGTGATCGTGACATTGGCGGCGATCCTGATGTTCGTCGGCGGCCTTGCATTGACGAAGCTGCCGATCGACGCGGTGCCCGACATCACCAACGTCCAGGTCCAGATCAACACCGTGGCCCCGGCGCTGTCGCCGGCGGAAATCGAGAAGCAGATCACCTTCCCGATCGAGACGGCCCTGGCCGGCGCGCCCGGCCTTGAAAGCACGCGCTCGCTCTCCCGCAACGGCTTCTCCCAGATCACGGCGGTGTTCAGCGAGGCCACCGACATCTATTTTGCCCGCCAGCAAGTTGGCGAGCGCCTGACCGAAGTCCGCGCGCGCCTGCCGCAAGGCATCGAGCCGCGGATCGGCCCGACCTCGACCGGCCTTGGCGAGATCTACATGTGGACCGTCCATTATTCGGGGCAGAAGGTGCAGGCCGACGGCGCGCCGGGCCTGCAAAGCGACGGCCGCTTCCTGACGGCGGACGGCCAGATGCTGCAAAGCGAGGTCGAGAAGGACGCCTATCTGCGTACGGTGCAGGACTGGATCATCAAGCCGCAGATCAAGATGGTGCCTGGCGTCGCCGGCGTCGATACGATCGGCGGATACCTCAAGCAGTATCAGGTCCATCCCGATGCGGCGAAGCTGATCGCGCTCGGTCTCACCTTTGCCGACGTTGCCAAGGCGATCGAGACCAACAACGTCAGCCGCGGTGCGCGCTATATCGAGCGCAACGGCGAAGGCTTCGTCGTGCGCTCCGGCGGCCGGCTCGAGAACATCGACGAGCTCGGCGCCGTCGTCGTCACCACCCGCGGCGGCGTCCCGGTTCGGATCCGCGACCTCGCCACGCTTTCGATCGGCGGTGAGACGCGCACCGGCAGCGCCAGCGAGAACGGCCGCGAGGTCGTGGTCGGCACCGCGCTGATGCTGATCGGCGCCAACAGCCGCACCGTGTCGGCCGCGGTCGACGCCAAACTGCGGACAATCATGCCGTCCTTGCCGGCCGGCATCGAGGTCAAGACGGTGCTGGATCGCACCCAGCTGGTTGATGCAACGATCGGCACCGTGGCGCGCAACCTCAGCGAAGGCGCGCTGCTCGTGATCGCCGTGCTGTTCGTGCTGCTCGGCAATTTCCGCGCGGCATTGATCACGGCGCTGGTGATCCCGGTCGCGATGCTGATGACGGCGATCGGCATGTGGCAAGGCCGGATCAGCGCCAATCTGATGAGCCTTGGAGCGCTGGATTTCGGCCTGATCGTCGACGGCGCCGTGATCATCACCGAGAACAGCCTGCGTCACCTCGCCGAGAAGCAGCATGCGCTCGGCCGCGTGCTGACGCGCGACGAACGGCTGGCGACGGTGCGGGCGTCCGCGGTGGAAATGGTCCAGCCGAGCCTCTATGGCCAGGCCATCATCCTCTTGGTCTATGTGCCGCTGCTGACCTTCACCGGTGTCGAAGGCAAGATGTTCGAGCCGATGGCGCTGACGGTGATCCTTGCGCTCGCGGCCGCCTTCGTGCTGTCGCTGACACTGGTTCCGGCGCTGATCGCGATCGGCATCACCGGCCGCGTGCAGGAGCAGGAAAACCGGCTCGTTGCCGCCCTGAAGCGCTGCTACAGCCCGCTGCTCCGGCGCGCGGTTGCAACGCCTATTCCGGTTATCGCGGTGGCGGTCGTGCTGTTCGCGACCGCCCTGTTCGGGTTCTTCCGCCTCGGCCAGGAGTTCATCCCCTCGCTCGACGAGAAGAACATCGCCATGCACGCGCTCAGGATTCCGAGCACGGCGCTGTCGCAGTCGCAGGCGATGCAGCTGTCGGTCGAGAAGACCGTCAGCCGCTTTCCGCAGGTGTCGTTCGTCTTCTCCAAGACCGGCACCGCGGAGGTGGCGAGCGATCCGATGCCGCCGAACGCGTCCGATACCTTCATCATCCTGAAACCGCGCGAGCAGTGGCCGGACCCATCGCTGACCAAGGAGCAACTGATCGAGGACATCTCGAAGGCGGTCGGCCGGCTGCCCGGCAACGTCTATGAATTCACCCAGCCGATCCAGATGCGCTTCAACGAACTGCTCGCCGGCGTTCGCGGCGACATCGCGGTCAAGGTATTCGGTGACGAGTTCGGGCCGATGCAGAAAGCCGCCAACCAGATTGCCGCCGCGCTGCGCAGCGTGCGCGGCGCGACCGACGTCAAGGTCGAACAGGCCGGCGGCCTGCCCGTGCTCGAGATCAAGGTCGATAAGGCTGCGATCGCCCGGCGCGGCCTCAGCGTTTCGGCCGTGCAGGACGTGATCGGTGCCGCGGTCGGCGGCCAGGATGCCGGCGTCGTCTACGAAGGCGACCGCAGCTTCGACATCGTGGTGCGATTGCCGGAGAGCGTGCGCTCCGATCTCGAGGCGCTGAGCAATTTGCCGGTCGCGTTACCGAAGGCAACGCCGAGTTCGCCGGTGCAGAGCCTGCCGCTCAACCGCGTCGCCCAGTTCTCCTTCACCGAGGGGCCGAACCAGATCAGCCGCGAGAACGGCAAGCGCCGCATCGTGGTGACAGCCAATGTTCGCGGCCGCGATCTCGGCTCGGTGGTCGAGGAAGCCCAGGCAAAAGTCGCGCAATCGGTGCAACTGCCGCCGGGCTATTGGATGACCTGGGGCGGCCAGTCGGAAAATCTCGCCGCGGCGCGCCAGCGCCTGGCCGTCGTGGTGCCGGCCTGTTTTGCGATGATCTTCCTGTTGCTGCTGGCGGCGATGGGCTCGGCCCGCGATGCCCTGCTGGTGTTCAGCGCGGTGCCGCTGGCGCTCACCGGCGGCATCGCCGCACTTTGGCTGCGCGGCATGCCGTTCTCGATCTCGGCGGCGGTCGGCTTCATCGCATTGTCGGGCGTTGCGGTGCTGAACGGGCTCGTGATGCTGAGCTTTATCAGGCAGTTGCGCGAGCGCGGCGTGCCGATGCGGGAAGCCATCGAGCAAGGCGCCCTCACCCGCTTCCGCCCCGTGGTGATGACCGCCTTGGTCGCCTCGCTCGGCTTCGTGCCGATGGCGCTCGCCACCGGTGCCGGCGCCGAGGTGCAGCGGCCGCTCGCGACCGTGGTGATCGGCGGCATCATCAGCGCGACCCTGCTCACGCTTGCCGTGCTGCCGGCGCTCTATGCCCGGTACGGGCATGCCGGAAGCGCTGCGCGCAATGAGAGAACGGCGATTCAACCTGCGGAATGACAGTGTGTTGACCGGCATTCCGCGGGAAAAATCCGGCCGTTACAGCGACGAACAAGCGCTGTAACATTTCTGTCATATGGCAAAACTAAACGAAGGCTGCGGCGGGCTGCCGCGGGGCTTCATCAGGGGGAACAGCAATATGCGTCGTGCCATTACGTTACTGTCCGCGAGCATGATCGCGCTTGCGGCGGGCGCCGCCTCGGCGCAGAACGCCAAGCCCCGCAACCTCATCCTGTTCGTCCCCGACGGCCTCCGCGGCGGCATCGTGACGCCGGAAACCGCGCCAGCGATGGCCGAAGTCCGCGACAAGGGCGTCAACTTCAAGAACCCGCATTCGCTGTTCCCGACCTTCACCATGGCCAACGGCTCGGCGATGTCGACCGGTCATTATCTCGGCGACACCGGTGTGTTCTCCAACACGATCTGGACCAACTACACCTCCGCACCTGCGGGCGACACCGTCGTCCCCTTCATCGAGAACGACGCCGTGCTCGGCGACATCGACGAGCATTTCAAGGGCGACTACCTCAACGAAGAGACCATCCTGAAGATGGCCCGCGACAAGGGGCTGAGCACCGCGGCGATCGGCAAGGTCGGCCCGACCTACCAGTTCGACCACACCGATCGCGGCAAGAACACGGTCGTGTTCGACGATTCCACCGGCGGCAAGAACGGTGTCGCATTGTCCGACGAGGTGAAGGACGCCTTGACCAAGGCCGGCCTGCCCCTCGCCACGCCGCCGCGCGGCGACAACTCCAAGGCGGGCGATGCCAAGACGCCGGGCACCACGGTCGCCAACGTCGCGCAGCAGGCCTATTTCGCCGACGTCGCCACCAAGGTGGTGCTGCCGATGTTCAAGGCGCGCAACAAGCCGTTCGTGCTGGTGTTCTGGTCGCGCGATCCTGACGGCAGCCAGCACAATACCGGCGACAGCCTCAACCAGATCATGCCCGGGATCAACGGGCCGACCTCGATGGCCGGCATCAAGAACGCCGACACCAACCTCGCCCAGCTCCGCAAGGCACTCGACGAGCTCGGCCTTTCCGCCGACACCAACATCATCGTCTCCGCAGATCACGGCTTCTCGACCATCTCCAAGGAGAGCAAGTCCAGCCCGTCGGCCAAGGTCGGCTATGACGACACGCCGAAGGATTTCCTGCCGATGGGATTCCTGGCGCTCGACCTTGCGAAGGCGCTCGACCTGCCGCTGTTCGACCCCAACGACAAGAACGCGAAGATCGAAGGCAACAAGCATCCCAGGGCGGGCAACGGCGTGCTCGGCAAGGATCCGGAGAAGCCTGATCTCGTCGTCGCCACCAATGGCGGCTCCGACCTGATCTATCTGCCGAACAAGGACAAGAAGCTCGCTGACCGCGTGATCAAGGCGCTGCTCGAGCAGGACTATGTCAGCGGCCTGTTTGTCGACGACAAGCTCGGCACCTTTCCCGGCACGCTGCCGATGTCGAACCTCAATCTGAAGGGCAAGGCGGTGACGCCGACCCCGTCGATCGTGGTCAATTTCCGCTCCTGGTCGAGCGGTTGCGAAATCCCGACCAACTGCTCGGTTCAGGTCGCCGATACCGTGCTGCGCCAGGGCCAGGGCATGCATGGCAGCTTCAGCCGCGGCGACACCATGAATTTCATGGCCGCGATCGGTCCGGACTTCAAGGCGGGCTATGTCGACGAGATTCCGGTCAGCAATGCCGACGTCGGCATGACGGCCGCCCGGCTGATGGGCCTGCGCGGCTCGCAGAACGGCGGCCTGATCGGCCGCGTGATGTCGGAAGCCATGCCCAACGGCATCGTGCCGAAGATGGCCGAGGGCACCATCATGTCGAAGAAGGCGTCGGCCAACGGCCTGCGCACCGTGCTGAAATTCCAGCGCGTGCTGTCGACCCGCTATTTCGACGTCGCCGGGTTCCCGGGGCGGACGCTCGGGCTCAAGGAAACCGGCGGCAAACAGAAAACGGCGGGGAAGTGATCCCCGCCGCTCTCGTCGAATTCCAGTGACGCGGGATGATGGCTTACATCATCCCGATGTCGAACACGTTGGGGAGCTGCGCCGCGAGCGGCAGCGCAGTCGCGCCGACCAGCGTCGCCACCATCGCCGCCAGCGCGCGACCGGTGCGGCGCTGACCGCGCATCTGGCCCGCGATCCACTCCAGGACCTTTGTGTCCATCTTGGCACCCTGCCACGGCGCCCAGCTCTCGATCTCGGTGTCGGCCGACAGCGCCACGCTCCGCGGCGGCACCTTCAGGCCCGAGGCGCTGGCCGCGCAATGGGCAACCGCCTTGGCGAGCAGGTCGTCGAACCGGCCGCCATCGGTGCGCTCGGCCGCGGCCTCGTTGATCGCGAACAGCGCCTCGATCTCGGCCCGGCTGACCGGCTGGTCGTTGACGGCGGTCGCGGTCAGGATGCGCAGGCACCAGGCGGTGTCATCGGCATCGAGCGAGCGGGAGAAGTGGACGCGGCCCTTGGTGGTCGGGCCTTCGCCCGTGATCACGCCGTCCCGCACGATGGAGAGTGCATGAGCCGCGGTGTCGCGGCAGGACGGATGCAACGCACCGCTGAGAGGCTCAGCGGTCTTGGTACTTGGGGTAGACATTGTGGGAGCTTTCAATTCCTATCTCAGGCCAGCTTTTCCATGCGGGCGTAAACGAGTGGTTAATGATTCGGAACTTGCGTTCCGAGATTTTTAGATGGTTGCTATTTGGTCGCTTTAAACGTCGTCACGGTTCAGTCCTATAGCAGCCAGGGCCGGCGTGATGACGGCGATAAGCGGCATTATCTGGGCATTTCCAAGCCTTTGTGCCGCAGCTGATATTTCGCCGCAGGGATCCGGATCAAAACAAGTTGCTTGGAATTCCACCCTCAAGAAGAAATGTTTCACCTTTTTTCAGAACCCGTTCACTTAAGCCTTATCCCGTCCTATACTGAAACAGACAGCCTCAAATACAAATTCAATCGCAACTTCAATGTGATGAGGTAAAATCATGACACTTCCGATCGGCGCTACCGCACCCGACTTCGAAGCCGAGACCACCGAAGGGAAGATCAAGTTTCACGACTGGATCGGCAATAGCTGGGCGCTCTTGTTTTCGCACCCCAAGGACTTCACGCCGGTGTGCACCACCGAGCTCGGCGCGCTCGCCAGGCTGAAGCCGGAATTCGACAAGCGCGGCGTCAAGCTGATGGGGCTCTCGGTCGATCCCGTCGACAACCATGCCCGTTGGTCGGAGGACATCAAGGAGACGCAAGGCGCAGCGCCCAACTATCCGATGATCGGCGACACCGATTACAACGTCTCGAAGCTCTACGGCATGCTGCCGGCTGCGATCTCGGGCGATCCCCTCAAGCGTACCGCCGCCGACAACCAGACCGTCCGTAACGTCTTCATCATCGGGCCGGACAAGAAGATCAAGCTCGTGCTGGTCTATCCGATGACCACGGGCCGGAACTTCCAGGAGATCCTGCGCGTCATCGACTCGCTCCAGCTCACCGCCAAGCATCGTGTCGCCACCCCGGCCGACTGGACCCAGGGCGATGACGTCATCATCGCGGGCTCGGTCTCCAACGACGAGGCGAAGACGATCTACCCGCAGGGCTGGAAGGAGCCGAAGCCCTACCTGCGCATCGTGCCGCAGCCGAAATAACGGCACGCTCACTGCGTCCGGGTGACCCGCGCACGGCCAATCGTCGTCTGGTTTCGTGATGACCTGCGGCTGTCGGATCACCCGGCCCTCCACGAAGCAGCCAGCCGCGGCGCGCCCGTGGTTGGCCTCTATGTCCGCGACGAAGCAAGCCGCACCCTGAAACCTCCAGCCCCGCGCCCCCTCGGGGGCGCGACGCGCTGGTGGCTGGCGCAATCGCTGCGCGCGCTTCGCAACAGCCTTGAGGCGATCGGCGGCACGCTGGTGCTGCGCACCGGACCGGTCGCCTCCGTGATCGCCACGCTGGCGAGCGAAATCAGCGCGGGCGCCGTGTTCTGGAACGACATCGCGCAGGCACCGCATCAGGCGATTGCGAGAGACGTTGAATCCACGCTCGCAAGTGACGGCATTGCTTCGCAGATTTGTCCCGGCGATTTGCTCGTCCCACCCTCGGCGATCCGCAACAAGGATGGCCGGGGCCTGCGCGTGTTCACGCCGTTCTGGCGGCGCGTGCTGTCGCTCGGCGATCCGCCAAAGCCTTTGCCGGCTCCGAAGAAGCTCACATCCGTCAGCGGCGTCGCCAGCGAGGACCTCGGCGACTGGCGGCTTGAGCCCGACAGGCCGGATTGGGCCGGCGGCCTGCGCGAGACCTGGATACCGGGTGAAGCCGCGGCGCAGGCGCGGCTGAAGCGATTCCTCGATGAGGGGATCAGCGGTTACGCCGACGACCGCGATCGGCCCGACCGCGACGGCACCTCGCGCCTGTCGCCGCATCTGCGCTTCGGCGAGATCAGCCCGCGGCAGGTCTGGCACGCGGCCCGCTTCGCCGCCGCGGAAGACTCGCGCCTTGCCGGCGACATCGAAAAATTCCTGAGCGAGCTCGGCTGGCGCGAATTCTGCCGCCATTTGCTGTTCGACGTCCCCGACCTGGCTGAGCGGAACATGCAGGAGCACTTCGATGCCTTCCCGTGGAAACGCGACGCCCGCGCGCTGAAGGCCTGGCAGCGCGGGCGCACCGGCTATCCGATCGTCGATGCCGGTCTGCGGGAGCTCTGGCACACCGGGGTGATGCACAACCGGGTCCGGATGGTGGTCGCCTCCTTCCTGGTCAAGCATCTGCTGATCGACTGGCGCGAGGGGGAAGCCTGGTTCTGGGACACGCTGGTCGATGCGGATGCCGGCTCCAACCCAGCGAACTGGCAATGGGTCGCGGGCTGCGGCGCTGACGCCGCGCCCTATTTCCGCGTCTTCAATCCGGTCCTGCAAGGCGAGAAGTTCGATCCCGCCGGCGGCTATGTCAGGCGCTGGGTGCCGGAGCTCGCGCAGCTCTCCAACGACCTGATCCACCAGCCCTGGACAGCAACACCGATCGAGCTGGCGAGCGCCGGCATCGAACTCGGCAAGACCTACCCGCCGCCGATCGTCGATCACAAAAAAGGCCGCGAACGCGCGCTTGCGGCCTATGCCAAGATCCGCCGCAAGAATTAAGCGCGGCGGTTGACCAGCAGCACCGCCGCGGCGCAGGCGGCCATGCCGGCGATGGCGACATGATCCAGCCGCTCGTCGAACAAGACGTAGGCCATCAGCGCGGTGACGGCGGGCACCAGGTAGAACAGGCTCGCGACCGAGGTTGCTGCAGCGTGGCGGATCAGCCAGTACAACAGCCCGATCGAACCGATCGAGAGCGCCAACACCAGCCAGGCCAGCGCCAGCACGAACTCGCCGGTCCAATGCACGACATTGGTCTCGAACACAAAGGCGCCAATGCCGAAAAAGATCGTCACCGCGATGTATTGCACGAGATTGCCGGCTCGCCAGTCGATGTGGTTGCAGTAGCGGCGCTGATAGAGCGTACCGAGCGTGATGCTGATCAGCGAGACCACCGAGGCAAGCCAGCCCCACCCCGCCTCACCCGTCATCGGCCGGTTGTGCAGGATCAAGACGACGCCGGCGAGGCCAAGCACCAGTCCGCCCCATTGCACCGGCGTCACCTTCTCGCCGAGCCAGCGATTGGCGATGGTCGAGGTCAGGATTGGCTGCAGTCCCGGAATCAGCGCAGAGAGCCCGGCAGGAATCGAATGCGCGATCGCGATCGCCGTGCCGCCGAGATAGAAGCCGTGGACGAGGATGCCGGCGACCGCGCTGTGCGCGATGCCGATCCGGTCGGGCCATTTCGGCCGCGCGATCGCGGCGATGACCGCCATCACCACCACCACGAACGCCATCCGGATCGCCAGATAGGTCAGCGGCTCCGCATTGTTGATGACGTATTTGGTGCCGATGAATCCGGTGCTCCACAGCACCACAAAGATCGCCGGCGCCAGACGAGCGGCAGTTTCCTCGAAGCTCTTGTTCATTGCAGGCTGTCATTGCCTGAAGACGAGGCAGCCAGCAATCGTGAATTTTGGTGGGGTGGCCGCGCCCGTTCCGCAAGCACACTGTCGTCCCTGCCTAGTGCGCAATTGCGCACTAGGCAGGGACGACACTGAGTGTGTTGCGCGGTCAGTGGTGTGCGCGAGGAGATTGAGTAGGTTTTCACTGAGTTGCGCGTCGGGTCGACTTGCCGTGGCAACAGCGGCTCGCGAGCTCGCCGGCCTCGCCAGTCCTCTCACGCGATGCGACGCAAAGCGCCGGCCGCACGTGCTGCCAATCACGACGATGTGTCCTCAGGGATGCCATGCGCGTTTATCGGATGCGACATGCCGCCCTCGCCGATACGCTTCGGTAGAATCTCGCAGCCGTCGGTCGCGGCACGTTCCGGATTGCACTGGAATTTACCGTTGCCGAATACCGGCGGCCAAAAACACTGCACAAGAAGAGCCGGCCACGAGCCGGACAAGAAGAAAAACAATGGATCAAGTGGCGTTGGTCGTCGTTCGGGCGGTCGAGAGCGGCGCGACGACGACGAAAGATATTATCGGCGTGACCAGATTGTCGCGTCTCAAGGTCGAGCGTGCACTGAGCACGCTGGAGAAGCAGAAGCTGCTCCTCCGCGAACGACAAGGCTTGTGGGCCCTCGGCTTTCCCGTGGCTCCGACCGTCAGGCAATGTGGATCATGCACACTCTGCTGCAAGGTGCTTGAGGTGACCGATCTCGGCAAGCCGGTGAATACGGTCTGCAGCCACATCCTGGCGGGCGGCGGATGCGAAATCTACCACGAGCGTCCCCGGCAGTGCCGCTCATTCAGCTGTGCCTGGCTGCAAGGCCACCTCGATGATGATTGGTTTCCCGAGACCACGGGCATGGTGCCGCATTTCGGGCTCGATGCGCTGAATGTGCAGGTCGACCTCGATGATCCCGACCGCTGGCGCGAGGAACCCTATTTCAGCAAGCTGTGCGAACTTTCGTTGAAGGGCCTCAGGGTAAGTGAAGGGCGGCCGTATGCCACCCTCGTCATCGTCGGTCAGGACCGCTACCTGCTGCTCGGGCGGACCATCGTGCCCGATCCAACGCTGTTCGGCACCGCCTTCGTGCCGGTTACGCTCGACACCTTCCGCTACTGGAAGGCAACATCGCTTGAGCATCTGCAGCGGTTGAACGATCGGGTCGTCGAGATCCAGCGCATCCAGCAGGAGTTCGGCCATTGCGCCATCCCTGACGACGACGATCCCTCCCCGCCTTACCGGCCGGCTCTTCTCCAACGGTCGAAGGAACTGGGCGTGATACGCACGACGTGACGACAGCCGGACACAGCGCACGTCAGTTCGTCATCTCAGGTGATACTTCCTGCCGTTGGTGTTCGGGTCGGTGTTGTCGCTTGTCGAGAACATCAAAGCCGGGCCGAAGTAATTCCAGGTGTCCCGGTAAAATGCGAAGCGGCCGGCACCCTTGTCGATGATCTCTTGCTGGGCGGTGTTAGCGGGGCCGAGAAGCCGGTCGTCTTCGTACAATCGGGCAGTCTCGAGCGTGCCGTCCACGTATTTGACGGGGATGAGATACGCATATCCCTTGTAAAGGCGGAAGGCGCCACGCAGCAGGTTCCTGTCGATCGGACTCGGAGGAACCAGAAAAAGGAATACACTCGACGCCAAGGCAAAGAGTGTCGATCCGATCGCGATGCGCGTGCTGGCAGATGTCCTCAACGATGCTCTTCCCTTGGCTCTTGCTTGCGAGGCTTCCCGCCTTCTCTAGCGCGCGCCTGCGACGCAGACAACCGACCGGCCCCCGCCACGCCTTGCTGCGAGCCGGATCTGGCTCGCGATATTTCCGCATCGAACGACAATCAGATTGTCGCCGCGCGGCCGGCTGATCGGCCCAGGACTGCCATCAGCACCGTCGCGACGGCGCAGCACGCGAGCGCAACCTCCCAGCCTCCGGTCGCATCATGGGCAAGTCCGGCGAGCGGCGGGCCCGCAGCGGCGAGCGAGTAGCCGAGGCACTGCGCCATGCCCGACAGCGCGGCCGCCTGGTGGCTGTGCGAGGTTCGCAGGCTGACGAATGTCAAGCCGAGGATGAAGGCTGCACCCGCTCCGAAGCCGAACAGCGCGACCCACAGCATTGCGAGCGACGGACACTGCCACAATCCCAGCAGCGAGACGCAGGTTGCAAGCGACACGGCAATCGCAATCCCGCGCTGGTCCTTCATGCGCCGGACCATCGGCCCGAGGATCAGGCCGGGAAGCGCGGTCGCCAATTGCAGCACACCGTGCAGCGTACCCGCCGTCGCCGCCGGGTAGCCTGCCTGCACGAGGATGGCAGGCAACCAACCGATGATGATGTAGAACACCAGCGAGGTCAGGCCGAGGAAGCCGGTCACCTGCCAGGCGAGCAGCGAGTGCCAGATGCGCCCGCGATGCGGCGATGAGGCCGGCTCGACCGTCGGGGCCGAGTGCGTCGCCAGCTGGGGTGCCCAGGCTATCAGCGCCACCAACGGAAAGATCAGCGTGCTCGCAAGCGAGAGATGCCAGTTCGATCCCGGCAATTGCGCGAGCGGGATTGCCACGACCGATGCGAGCGCCTGGGCCAATGCGGACGTGATCGCGTAAGCGCCGGTCAGGCTGGCGATGCGAGTCGGAAAGTCCCGCTTGAGCAGGCTCGGCAGCAGCACATTTCCAACGGCGATTCCGGCACCAATGGTGGCGGTGCCCGCGAACAGCGCCCAGACCGGACCGGACGAGCGCAGCGCGATCCCGGCCGCGATGACAAGCAGCGCACCGAACAGCAACCGCTCGATGCCCCATTCGCGCCCGAGCACAGCTGCAACCGGTGAGATCGCGGCGAATGCCAGCAAGGGCAGCGTCGTCAGGATTCCGGCCTCCGCCGCGCTGATCCCGCTGGTCTCACCGATCATGCCGAGCATCGGCGCGACGCCGGTAATGGGCGCGCGGAGCGTCGAGGCGATCAGCAGGATCCCCGTCAACAACAGCCCCTGCCCGCCCAGCGTGCGCATCGGCGCAATCATCGTCATCGCATGCTCCTGGCCATCTGCATGCACCAAGCTATCGACTTGGCTGTCGGAAGAATTTACATATCTATTCTATCGATCGCTAAATTCGGTCACTCGACGGGTTTCCAGCTCCGTTATGGGCTTTCAACTTCGCTATCCCTGGCCGGACCTTGATCCGGATGACGTCGCGGCGGCGGCCATCGCCGTGCGCCTCGACGTCACCGACAACAAGGTCGAGGCGGCCGAGCACGCGCACCGGAAGGGACAGCTCGTCTTTGCGCTCGGCGGCGGCGTGATGTGTCGCGTTCCTAACGGATTGTGGATGGTGCCGCCGCATTGCGGCGTCTGGCTTCCCGGCGGCACGCGCCACACCAACATCGCAACCGCCAATGCGCGGATCTTCTTCGTCTTCATCGAGCCCGGTGCCGCCGACCTGCCCGACCGCTGCTGCACATTGTCGATCTCACCCTTGCTGCGCGAGCTGATCATCGCGCTTTCCGACCGCATGCAGCACGACGGCGGCAGCGAGACGCTCGTTGCGCAATTGCTGCTGAGCGAATTGCCGCGCATGCCGCTGCAGCAGCTGCATCTGCCGATCTCGCCCGAGCCACGCTTGCGACGGATCGCGGCAGCGCTCGCCGATGATCCGGCCGATCGCCGCACGATGGCCGAATGGGCTGAACGCGTGGCGCTGAGCGAGAGCAGTCTGGCGCGTCTCATCCTGAGGGAAACCGGCCTGACATTCGGGCGCTGGCGCCAGCAACTTCATTTGATCGTCGCGTTGCGCGAGCTCTCCGCCGGCGCGAGCGTACAGCAGGTCTCGTCCGCACTCGGCTATGAGTCCGTCACAGCCTTCATCACCATGTTCAAGAAGGCGCTCGGCAAGCCACCGGCGAAATATCTCAGCGATATCATGCAAGGTAGCGGCTCGGCGTTCGCGGCTGGTGGGTGAATTTAGGAACACCGGTCGGCAACGGACGTTTTCGACATATCGGGCGAACGAGACACGCGAGCCGCCTGCGTCGAGCCAATGCATCGAGGATGCCAGATGCCCTACGCGCTATTCGATCGCGACAGACAGATCGACAAGGCTTTTCCGACGGAGAAGCAAGCGTGGGAACATGCACTGATCTGCGGGCTGATCTTCGACGTTCCGGTCGCGGATGAAGCGCCGGGCCAGGTGCTGCCGGCCGGCTATCACATGAAGCGAATTCCCGGCGACGGCGAAGTCTTCGAACCAGCGCCCGAATGGAAGTTACCGAACGAAATTTCGTGATCGGCCCGCGGCAGGGTTGCCGGTTGCGATCGTGACGTTGCGCGATAAGTAACGTCGAACCGGACCAACAATTCAGGGTGAGCGCATGGCCGAAACCGGCAAGATTTTTCACGTTCGCTGCGTCGACAACACGTTGCAGCGGGACACGCTGTCGCTCGGGCGCGTCTACGAGGTGACAAGGGATATCGAACGTGACGGCTATTACGAGCTCAGCGGATTGGGCCGCTTCAGCCGATCCAGATTCGAGGTCGTCGAGACGAGCGACGACACGGCCGAAGTCCGACAGACGTCTCGATCAAAATAGACCGGAGAGCGCGATGCCCAGAGGCGACAAGTCGAGTTATACCGACAAGCAGAAGCGGCAGGCCGAGCACATCGAGGAAGGCTACGAGACGCGTGGTGTTCCGGATCGCGAGGCCGAGCGGCGCGCATGGGCGACCGTCAACAAGGAGACCCACGGCGGCAAGAAGAGCGGCTCCGGCCGCGGCACGCGCGAGGATCATTCCCCGTCGCGCAAGGGCGGCAAGCTCGGCGGCAAGGCGGCCGCGAGCCGCCCCGCGGCGGAGCGGTCGCGCTCGGCGAAAAAGGCGGCACGCACCCGCAAACGCCGGGCCGCTTGACCGGCCGCGGGCGCCCCCGCAGACAGCAAGACAATACCGCACGCCCGAGCATGATCGGGGAAAGTGCGCAGCGATTTTCCGAAAAGATCATGCTTGAACAACAACCTGAAGCGCGATGACGACGGGACCCGATCTCATCGCGCCTTAGGCGACGGCTCGCAAATGCGTGATCGGGCGCCACCACCGGTTGCCTTCATTTCGGCACCTATCGGGAACAGGCTGTCAGGCCAGGAAGCAAAAGCGAAGCAAAGGCGGCCACCGCAGGGGGTGCCTGCAATTGACGTATCGGTCCCATAGCAGTTGGCAGGACGTGGATTTGCGCAATCTCGTCCGGGTCATATCGGCCTGCACCCTCGGGCTTTGGGCATTTGCGGCCGGCCTCCTGATCGGGACCTTCCTGCTGTGATGGATCGGTGCGGCACGCGCCGCCTGCCTACCCGCCGCTCAGGTGATGCGCGGCGACGAACAGGACGAGCGCGCTAAGCACCAATGCCGATGTGGCGCCGGCAACGCTACGCGCGAGTTCAGCCTTCGAAAGATTGGATCTGGTTGCCATCGCAGCCTCCCGTTCGCGCGAGCTGAGCCACAGCCGCTCCGGCGGTCAGGCTCGCTCATGGAGACATTCGCATCACCAGGATGAACGCATCATGAGCGAAACGAACCGCCGGTGCGTCCGTTCCAAAATCTGACCCAGTGGATCACTTTCGGAACCCGGGCGTTGACCGCATGCGGCAAGCCGGCCGAGCCGCGCTGGAATTGGAAATCGGAGATACCATGGTGATCCGCTGGGGGCGGCTTCAACCGGCGATTTGGGCGACCGTCATCCTGCTCGTGAGCATCACGGCAGCCGACGCCGCGGGCGACAAGGCGAGCAAGCCATCCGAATTCCTCCTGATCGTCCAGATCGTGCTGCTGATCGCGGTCGGCCGCGGGCTCGGCGAGGTCATGCAGCGGATCGGTCAGCCCTCGGTGATCGGCGAACTGCTCGCCGGCATTCTGCTCGGACCGTCGCTGTTCGGCTGGCTGTGGCCGTCGGCGCACGGCGTGATCTTTCCGCCGTCCGGCGAGCAGAAGGCGCTGATCGACGGCATTGCGCAGTTCGGCATCCTGCTCCTGTTGCTGCTGACGGGCATGGATACCGACCTCAAGCTGGTGCGGAAGGTCGGCCGCGCCGCGACCACGATCTCGGTGGCGGGCATCGCGGTGCCGTTCGTGTGCGGCTTCGTGCTCGGCGAATTCCTTCCCGACGGCCTGCTGCCGCATCCCGAAGCGCGGCTGATCGCCTCGCTGTTCATGGGCACCGCACTGTCGATCTCCTCGGTGAAGATCGTCGCCGTGGTGGTGCGCGAGATGAACTTCATGCGCCGCAATGTCGGGCAGATCATCGTCGCAACCGCCGTCATCGACGACACCATCGGCTGGATCATCATCGCGGTCATCTTCAGCCTGGCCTCGCACGGCACGCTCGATCTCCTCTCGGTCGCGCAGGCGCTGTTCGGCACGCTGGCCTTCCTCGCCGTCAGCTTCACCATCGGCCGCCGCCTGGTGTTCCTGCTGATCCGCTGGGCCAACGACAATCTCGTCAGCGCGGCGGCCGTCATCACCGTGATCCTGCTGTTGATGAGCGTCATGGCGATGATCACGCATCTGATCGGCGTCCACACCGTGTTGGGCGCCTTCGTCGCCGGCATCCTGGTCGGCGAGTCCCCGATCCTGACGCGGCAGATCGACGAGCGCCTGCGCGGACTGATCTCGAGCTTCTTCATGCCGGTGTTCTTCGGCCTCGCCGGCCTCAGCGCCGATCTCTCGGTGCTGAAGGATCCGTCGGTGCTGGGGTTGACCGCGGCGCTGGTGCTGATTGCGAGCGTCGGCAAGTTCGGCGGCGCCTTTGTCGGCGGTGCGCTCGGCGGGCTGACCCGGCAGGAGTCCTATGCGCTCGCCAGCGGCATGAACGCGCGCGGCTCGACCGAGGTCATCATCGCCACCATCGGCCTCTCCATCGGCGTGCTCAGCCAGAACCTGTTCACGATGATCGTGACCATGGCGATCGTGACCACGATGGCGATGCCGCCGATGCTGCGCGCGGCGCTGGCGAGGCTCCCGATGAACGAGGAGGAGAGGGAGCGGCTGGAGCGCGAAGAATTCGAGAAGCGCGGCTTCGTCGCCAATCTCGAGCGCCTGCTGCTCGCGGTCGACGAGAGCAGCAACGCGACATTCGCCGCGCATCTCGCCGGCCAGCTCGCCGGCGGGCGCGGTCTGCCGATCACGGTGCTGCATGTCGGCGCCAACGCCAAGCTGCAGGAGAAGAACCGTGCCGATGAGGAGAGCCCCGAGGCGGCGGTCATCAACGCGGCCAAGGCGAGCGCCGAAGCCGATGCCGACGGCGGCGGCAATGTCGACGTCATCAGCCGCGCCCGCGAGGAGACGGCGGCGGAGGCGATCGCCGAGGAAGCCAAAAAAGGTTTCGACCTGCTGGTGGTCGGCATGGACGCGGTCGCCGGCCCCGATGGCGGCTTCGACCGGCAGCTCGACGACCTGACCTCCGGCTTCGACGGCCCGCTGGCGATCGCGGCCGCCAAGGGCGTACACGAGAAAGAGCCGACGGCGAATGCGCGGAAGATCCTGGTGCCGGTCTCGGGCAGCAACGTCTCACGGCGCGGAGCCGAGGTCGCGATCGCGCTGGCGCGCCTTTCGAGCGAGCCGCTGCAGGTGGTCTATGTCTCGACCACGCGCGACAAGGGCGCCCGCCGCACCAGCCCCAGTATGTCGCTGGCGCATGAGGAAGCAATCCTGAAGGACATCGCGGCGACCGCGGCGCGCTACGACATCAACGTGACGACGCGGCTGCGCGCCAACACCGCACCTGAGGTCGCGATCCAGCAGGAGATCGCGTCAAGCCGGGCAGACCTCGTTGTGATCGGCGTCGACCGCATCCAGGGCGACAGCCTGAATTTCGGCAGCGTCGCCACGGCCGTGCTTGGCAAGTCGAAGGCGTCCGTGCTGCTGGTGTCGGATGGCGACGTCAGGCCCAGGACCTGAAATCCCAAGACTTGAAGCCCCAAGAGAGACCTGAGGAGGTTCGAAGCGCGAGCGCGTCCGCGCCTACCATTCTTCCGGACAGGGATCGATGATCTTCCAGAGCTCGACGCCGTTCTTGATCTTCTTCATGTCGGTGGTGAGTCCACCATTGCGACGAATCCAGTCCTTCACCTTGTCGGGGTAGTAGGACATGAGATCGGAGGTGCCTTCGGCGCTGGTGACCTTGATGCCGAAGGTGAACGCCTTGTCGTAATAGGCCTGGTGGAAACCGAGGCTCGCGCGCGGCGTCACGCAAATCTTGTTCATCGGCACGATGCCGAGCACGAGCGTGCAGGCCGAATTGCAGATGCCGTCGATGATGACGCGCTCGCCTTTCTCGCGCACGCGCTTGTACTTGGCCTTGTACTCCTCGACATAGCCGCCATGGTCGCGGGTAATGTGCAACACCGCCCGCGCGGGCGTCGCGGCCAGAACCGAGAGCAGCAAGGCGACAAGGGGCGTGATGCGCATGGATCGTTCGAAACCGCGGGAAAGGCCGGGCCCGGGCGGACCTGACCGCAAGACTCTGGCCGGACTGTGTTGGCAATCCGTTAAGCATCCGCAAAAAGGCAAAATTTGGCGCGCTGTGACTGATTTCCCGCAGCTTTTGGCCCCGATTCCAGGTTAAATGGGCCCCGGGGCGGCCCACAATGCCGATTCCCGTAAATGACCGGAGGCCGCCCATGACCAAGACCAAGCTTTTCGCCGCCCTCGCTCTGGCCGTGATGGCCCTGACCCCGGCGGCTGCGGCCGACCTCACGGCCCATCCGCGCCACCACCGGCATCACCACCACGCCCATTGGGGCCTGCCCTACCACATCAGCTATTTGCACAATTACGGCCCCGGCCCGACTGCCGGCACGTTCGCCTATTACGATGGCTCCCCGCGCAACAAGTGCTACCAGGGCGCGGCCGCCTATATCGGCCAGGACCACCGACGGCATCCCTGCTTCTGACGGCTTTAAGGGAGAGGACCGCCGGGGCGCCGGCACCGCCGGGTGCCGCGCTTCGTGCCTGCTGGCCCTCCCCGCCCAAGTCTGATAATCGACCCGCAACGCGCTCGTAGCTCAGCTGGATAGAGCATCGGATTTCGATTCCGAGGGTCGGAGGTTCGAATCCTTCCGAGCGCGCCACGATTTGGACGCCCCCGTGGCAGCGTGCGACGGCAGCCACGAAACCATTTTCACCAGCGGACGAAACCTGGCGGAAACATTTGACCGGTACCACTTCTCCCAAACAATAATGGGGAAGTGTCATGATGGAAGCGACCATTGTCGCGCTGCTGCTCCTCAGCGCCGCTGTGTTTTTTGCTCACGCCTACGACGCCCTGCATACGCATTGACGGGATCGGCATCGTTTAAGTCTGCGTACCGTCCACCAGGTCTGTGGGCTTGCGCGAGGCGTCAACCGCGCCCTAACCCCGCCCGCCCTTCTCTCCGAACCACCGCCGGCACGCCCGGCTGAAGCTCGTCGCATCGGTGTAGCCGAGCGCGGCCGCCATTTCGTCGCGCGATTGGGTGCCGGCCGCGAGCATGATCCTTGCGCGCTCGCGCAGCACGCCGTCGAGCAGCGGGCGGAAGGCGCTGCCGGTCTCGGCGAGCCGCCGCACCAGCGTTCGCCGCGAGGTGCCGACGAGGCGCGCGGCCTCCTCCTCAGCGAGACGCCGCGGCAGGCGGGCCGCGATCAGGCGCTCGACGATCCCCGCCAGCGCCGTGGTGTCGGGCTGCGGATTTTCGATCGCCTCGAGCGCTTCGATGGCCTTGGCGTGCAATTGCGGATCGGCAAACGGCGACGGCCGCGCGCCAAGCGCTTTCGGTACCTCGAAGATGAAGGCGGCAGCGTTGAACTTCACCGCGCAGGAATAATGCTCGAGCAGCCGCTCCGCGCCCGCAGGCGGCGGCCAGGGAAATTGCAGCGTCGCCTCACCGATCGCATCCTCGAGCAGCTGGACGTACACCGCGTGCACGTTGAGGCTGACCGCCAGCGCCACGGCGTGCCACAGCGCTTCGTCCATCGCGACGGCGGGAGAGATTTCGATCTGGATCGCGCGCGCGGTCTTGCGGAGCCGGTTGCGGACGAAGGGCGCGCGGGTCGACCCGAAACGCACGCCGGTCGCCAACGCATCCGCGATGGTCGGAGCCGTCCTGGTCGCGACGTCGAGCGCGCCTTGCAGCGATGTCGACCACACCGTCGCGGCCGACAACGGCCACAGTTCGCCATGCCGGCGGGTGATGTTGGCCGCCAGCACCACCAGCGAGGATACCGGCATGTGAGCGCCGGGCTGGTCGAGCGCGTCGAGCCGAATTCCGGTGCCCTTCAGCAGATCGTCGCGATCGCTTCGCGTCTGGCCAAATGCCCGCACCAGGGCCCGCGCATAGGCCGCGGACACCGGCGTGCGAAGGGTATCGGATTCCGATCCGTGCATGGCGTCGGCGACCTCCCCCTCGCGAGCGTCCGGCCGAACAGGCTTGGCGCAAAATGCCACAAGATTGGCCTGTTGTGAACTGGCGGCGCAGGCCCGCCTCGCGGCATGCTCGGCCCAATAAAACGCCGCCTCGCAAGAGACGCTGGAGGGAATGCGATGATCTTCACGGGCACCAATGCTGCTGGCGAAACGATCACCTACCGGGACGGCAAACGCTATCTCTGGATGCTCTCGTTCATTCCGCCGCTGATCCCACTGTTGTCTTACTGGCTGTTCCTGCGGACGCACAATGCGCTGGTGACGCTGATCCCCTTCGTCTTCATCTTCATCCTGATCCCGCTGCTCGACGTCGTGTTCGGCGAAGACACCCACAATCCGCCGGCGGAAGTGGTCGCCGCGATGGAGGCCGATCCCTATTACCTGCGGCTCGCGCGCATCACCGTGGTGTTTCCCTGGATCAACTACGTCGCGCTGATTGCGTTCTTCGGCACCCAGGATCTGCCGTGGTGGTCCTATGTCGCCTTGCTGCTCGGCGTCGGCACCATCAATGGCGGCGCGCTGTTGATCGGGCACGAACTCGGCCACAAGCCGGACAGGCTCAACATCCTGTTCGGCATGCTCGCCAACTGCGCGGTCGGCTACGCGCATTTCCGCGTCGAGCACAATCGCGGCCATCACACCTGGGTCGCAACCCCCGAGGATCCCGCCAGCGCGCGCTTCGGTGAATCGATCTATGCGTTCGCAACGCGCGAGCTGCCCGGCGCCTTCAAGCGCGGCTGGCGCAATGAAGCCGAACGGCTGACCCGGCGCGGCGAGCCGGTCTGGTCGGTCAACAACGAGATCCTGCAAGGCTTTGCGCTGACGCTCGTCGTCGCGGCCGTCCTGATCGCGCTGTTCGGCTGGAAGGTCGCGCCCTTCATCGTCGCGCACCATTTCCTCGGCTGGTACGCGCTGACCCAGGCCAACTATGTCGAGCACTACGGGCTGCTGCGCGAGAAGCTGCCGAACGGCCGCTACCAGGCCGTCGAGCCGCGCCACTCCTGGAATACCAACCACATCGTCTCGAACCTGATGACGTTCCACCTGCAACGTCACTCCGACCACCACGCCAACCCGATGCGCCCCTACCAGTCGCTGCGCGATTTCGACGACATCCCGCGGCTGCCGAACGGCTACACCGGCATGTTCGGGCTGGCGGCGATCCCGCCGCTCTGGTTCCGCGTGATGGACCCAAAGACCCTGGCCTGGGCCGGCGGCGACAAGAGCAAGCTGAACCTCCGCGATCGGCCCGCGAGCTCGTGATCGCGGCGATTGCCCGGCTCCCGGTCCTACATCTGCGCCGATCGCCGCTTCATGGCGCCGATGCCGAGGAATGAGCCATTCACCGACGGATACTGGCTGGTGAATTCGAACGTATCGAAGCTTGGCGCTTCCAACTGCTTCAGCGCCTTCCAGAGCAGCGTGGTATCGGGACAGGCCTGGGAATGGATGTCATGATGCACGATGATGCGGGCGTGGGAACGCACCAGCAGATGATCCTGTAGCGCACCGCGCAGGCTGTGATCGCCGTCGATAAAGACGAAGTCCGGCTTCAGCCGGTCGACATGCGCACCGACCAGCGGGGAGGTCGAAAAATCCTGCATGTAGATCGGTTCGATAGCGGCCTGCTGCTGCAGCAGATCGAAATAGGTCGAGATAAAGGGCGTCGGCGCGATCGGATCGAGTGCAATCACGGTCTTCAGGTCGGCGCCGCTGTTCCTGAGCCACTCAGTAACAAGGATGAACATGCCGCCCCAGCGGCAGCCGATTTCCATGTACGAGGAGACGCCGGACGAATTGCGGGCAAGCCAGGCGAGGTATGGCGCAAGCTGGTTCGGGTATTGCCAAAGGTGGAGGCCCTTGCCGAAGTTCGGCGCCAGTTCCGGCGGCTGCTCATGAAGCAGTTCGTCATTGAGCCCCAGTGCCGGGATGAATTCGCGTTCGAGGAAGTCCACGTCGGTACGCTGAGCCGGATTCAACCCGGCGATCGCATTGATCGCGTCACCGACGGTGACAGCGAGATCGGCGAAACGCTGGTATCGGTCGGCTTGGTATCGGTCGGCTTGGGCTAGCTGGGCGTTGAGCATCGGCGCAATCGGATCGGTGGGCTGAAGAGGACACAGAGAGGCCGCAGGTCGTCGTGCCCCCCGATGATTGAACGGACGGGGCGTCCGTCTCGGGCGCGAAATCTTACATTCGGTCGCGAATGGTCCGCCTTCCCCGCCGGATGCGCAAGCCGCTTCGGCATGGCGCGCCCGGCGTGCAGCCGGCATTCCTTTCAGCCGCTCGGAATCTTCCGCCGCACGGCCTCCACGCCGGCATCGGTCACGTTGTATCTGCGCCCCATCTCCGGGACGATCCAGCCCTTCTCGATCATTCCGGCAATGGTGCTCGGGCCGACGCCCGCGGGAAACGGACGGCGGTTGCGGATTGCGTCGATCGCGACCCGCTCGAGATGGGTGGCGACATGCGAGGGGCGCGCGCGAAACGCCTTTGCCATGATCAGGACCGACAGGACCTCGGCGCGCCGGCGCACGGCCGAAGCGCTGCGGGTCAGTTCGTTGCTGATCTCGAGAGCGTTCTTGCCGGCCCTGGCGAGTTCTCTGAGCTTCTCGTCCTCGTCAGGGCTCCAGCGCCGCACGATCCCCATCTGCCCCTCACCGCCTGGATACCCATCTCAAACCGATGCATACGCAGGCGGCGCTGATTTGCCATGTGACTTTCGGCACCTCTTGATGTGACGTCGGGGCTGTCGCCACCAGGACGGCCGATCGCGGCTGCCGCGCGATGCAGCACAAAGAGCATGATCCGATTGAATCGGATCATGCTCTCAATCCCCTTGCTTGGTTGCGTTTGCTTGCGCGCGAAAACGCTTCAGTGCTTGCTGGGTTCAAGCGCGATGAGCACGCCGGTCGGCTCCGGCTCGTGCGGCCGAAGCGACGTCAGCTCCGGATCGCTCCATTCGGCGAGACTGACGACTTCGCCGGTCTGCCCCGACATGTCGGAGGTCTGGGCAGGTTCGAGCACCTTGAGCCCGCTGGTGTCGACGAAGAATGTGTGCTCACCGAACACGCTGTTCAGTTGCGCCACGGCCGGGTGATCGTCCGGAAGCACCTGGGCATTCAGTTGCGTCATGGTCTGCTTGACTTGCGTGGAATTGAGTTTCATCCGCTGCTCCTTCTCGTTGGTTCCGGCCGCGATGGCTTCCTTGACAGGTTTCCTTGACAAGTTTTCCTTGGCTGGTTCCTCCCCGCCCGCACCCCACATCGGGGGCTTCAAGGTCTCGAACCGATCAGGCACCGAAACGTTCCGCACGCGCGACGCATTGACCGCCTGCGCAGCGGTTCCCCGCGTATCGGACGTGAAGTGCGACTCTGAAGTCACGCCCATCGCTACGAGACGGGAGGCTTCTTCCTTGCGAGCCCTTCCAGATGCACACGGCGCGCGGCGGATTTGCGCGCACGCTCCTTGCTGCGGCAGGCCCGGCAGCGCGCCGCCTTGGTGAACACGTCGCCCTTGGCGGTCTCGTACCACCACTTCTGCTGCAACGGCGTCCAGACCTCGGCAACGCCGCAGTCCTTGCAGACGAAAGGCTCGGGTCGATAGGTTCCGCGCAGGACGAAGTCGGGGGTCGAATAGCTGTTCGAAGGCGCCAGCGCGCTCGTCACCACGGCAACCTCGCCGCGCGCCAGCGCAATCTTGTACTCATGGAGACGGCGCTGTTCGGCGGCGCGCTGCGCCTGCATGCGGCGCCACTCCTCGGCCTTGCGCCGCTTGGCTTCGATCTCCCCGCGCTTCCGCTTGTTGCTCTTCACGCCCATCTTCACGCCCACATCCGTCCAGGCCGATGCCCCACAGCGCGTAGCTGAACCAACTACCGGGCAGCACGACCTCGTCGATGATGACGTCATTGATGCGCTGCTGTTCTGCCGCCGGCTTGTCATAATTGCCGCAACATTGCGCGACGACAAGGTCGCGTGCGGGGAACACGTAGAGGCGCTGACGGCCGTCCGAGGCGGATGACTTCGGGATGCCCCTCAGGCCGCGCCTATGCCCGCCCCTGCTCCGCCGGCCGCATGCGGATCAGCGCGTCGAGCACGAGGACAAGAACCGGGCGCTGCTCGTCGTTGACCAGCTCCGTCTTGAAGATCACGACAGCGTCGCGCCGCTCCGGCCTGATGGTGATCTTCTGGATCTGGGATTGGCCGGTGAGCGTGGCGCCGGGCCGAACCGGGCTCGGCAGGCGAATCTCGAAGCTCCGCCCGACGATCCCCGCCACCTTGGTCCAGATCGCCTCCACGACGAGCCGCTGATAGATCGCAATGGTGTTGAAGCCGCTTGCGATCAGTCCGCCGAACGGGCCGGCCGCAGCCGCGACGGGATCGGCATGGATCGGCACCGGATCATATTTGCCGGCGAACTCCAGGATCTCGGCCTCGCCGATCGTATAGCTGCCAAGCTTGAACGTCTGGCCCTCGGTGAGATCTTCCGCATACAGCATCGGGCGCCTCCATCTGTCGCGCGACGATAGACGAATGGTGCGGGCTTTCCATTACCCCGGACGTCATGAACTTCGCGCGCGATACGCGAGCGACACCCGCCCCTCGCATATCGCCGCAGGTATCCCGCGCCATTGCAGCCGGGCCGCCCTCGCCTTTGCGGCCTTCAGCGTGTTTTCCATCAGGCAGGCGATCGTCATCGGGCCGACGCCGCGCGGCACCGGCGTGATCGCACCGGCGACCTGTACCGCCTCGTCGAACGAGACGTCGCCGCACACCGCATAGCCGCCGTCCGGCTTCTCGACACGCGTGGTGCCGACATCGATGACGATGGCCTGCGGCTTGATCCAGTCGCCGCGCACGAGGCCCGCCTTGCCCACCGCGCTCACCAGGATGTCGGCCTCGCGGCAGATCCTGCTGATGCCGCGGGTGTGGATATGGGTCTGGGTCACGGTCGCGTGCTCCTGCAGCAGCAGCGCGGCCATCGGCTTGCCGACGATGTTGGAGCTGCCGATCACCACGGCATGGGCGCCGGTGAGGTCCGGCAGGGTCGATTTGATCAGCCGGAGACAGCCGAGCGGCGTGCACGGCACCAGCGCATCGTCGCCGTGAAACAGCCGGCCGGCGTTCAGGGCGTGCAGGCCGTCGACGTCCTTGGCGGGATCGACCGCCGCCATCACGCGCAAGGCGTCGATATGCGCCGGCAACGGCAGCTGCACGAGGATGCCGTCGATATCGTCGCGCGCATTGAGCGCCTCTACTCCGGCAAGCAGATCGGCCTCGCTGGCATCATCCGGCAGGCGTGCGACCTCGCCGCGCAGGCCGAGCCGTCCGGCCATCCTGACCTTGCTCTGCACATAGATCTGGCTCGCCGGATCACAGCCGACCAGCACGACCGCAAGCCCCGGCGCGCGGGGCAGCCGGTCGAGTTCGCCAGCAATCTTGTCGATGACAATTTGGGCATGTGCATGCCCATCGAGAATGTTCGCCGTCATGGCACCTCCGTTTCGAAGCGGTGCCCAGGCGCGCGGCGTTCAGTCTCTGCGCTCCCCGATGGTGGTCCATCCAAGCGCCAGTCGCGCAGATGGCGTCGTCATAGCCGCCCCGCCGGGCAAAGGCAATTCACGCTCTCCCGCGGGTCGAGCGGCGACGAATTGCCCTCACTTTTGCCGGTGGATCGGTGCCGGGCGGGTCACCTCTGGGGGTAGGATTCGGGCAAGACTTGCGTTAAGTCTCGGCGCTTGCCGGGCTTTTCCGATCCCCGGCGCCATCCTTCCGGTCATCACGCCATTTCGGACATTTTCGACATGAGACATATCATCCTCGCGCTGGCGCTCTTCTGCCCGGCTGCCGCGCTTGCCCAAGGCATCACGCCGGCCCCCGCCGACGCCGACAAGCCGGCGGCGACCTCGCAGCCGATGGTCGGCGACAAGCCGCTGGTCCAGGTCGGCAAGAAGTCGGCCGCCAAGAAGGGCGAGAAGCCTGCTGCGCCCGGCAAGCCGCAATCGGTCGCCCAGAAGCTTCAAGCCTGTCAGGACATCGACGACGCCACCAAGGAGCGGCTGATCTGCTACGACGAGATCTTCAAGCCGCAGCCGAAGCCGAAAGCCGCCCCGGCCAAGGGCGTTAACGATTGCCGCTTCGTGAAGGAAGAGGACGAGCGGCTGACCTGCTACAACGGCTTCGCGGACAAGATTCCGCGCCTGCCGCGCTAAAGGTAGCGGGCGGCACTCGGACGCCTTCCCGCATCCGGCGAGGTGCCTGATCGCGGACGTGAAAATGCCGCCGCAAGTGTTTGCGGCGGCGGATCGATTGCCGACTGCGGCAGCCTTTTCTTACCAAGTCCCGAAGCCGCCGAAGAAGCCCATGCGCTGCTGCTGCTGCGCGACGCGGTAAGGCTGATACATGCCGGGCTGCGCCAGCCGCATCGGCTGCTGGGGATGGGCATGGTAGCGCGCGACCTTGCGCTTCTTCGGCGCCTGAGGCTGGGCCTGCGCCGGTTGTTCAGCCGATTTTGCCTCAGCCGCGACCTTCTGCGCATCAGCCTTCTCCGGCGGAATGAACTGGGCGAACGTATTGCGGACGCGGGCTTGCGCCGACGCATCGCCCGTAGCCGACGGGACGGCCGCGGCGACCGCGTTGACCTGCGCTGGAACAATGGTCGGCAAATTGGTGTCGTAGACCACCCGCTCGGGCAATTTCTGGGTCGACTTGATGCGCACCATGGTCTTGTCGACACCCGACGACGACAGTCCCTGGGCCTGGCCGGCGACCACGGCCTCCTGCGGCACGATGGCATTGACGACGAAGAGCAGCGCGAGCAGCACTCCACCAACGAACAGGAAATAACGCGCCACAGGCATTTTGGTAGCTCCCCCCGCGCAGCAGGGCGCGGTTCATCTCGGCGCGACGACATCAGTCATCGCGCGGGCGATTTCATCGTCTGCGCATGATCACCCGGACGCTATCCGCGCTCCCGGGTCGGTCACTAACGGCTGGTTTATTAGTTAGTTCCGGCCCGGCCGTTACGGTTCACCCGGCAGGTCAATTTGCGGTCACTTTTTCGAGATGCCGGGAATTAAAGGCGGCTGGCCGTCACGACCGAGCATTTCGCCTTGTTTGCGTTAACGTTGACGAACCCGACCAACATCTGCGAGTAGGTCTTGCGGCTTTTCATGGCGATGGTGTCGGAGATCAGCCGCTTGCGCTCGGTCAGCGGCCGACCGTCCCGGCGGATGAAGGCGCAGGCGATCTCGATATCCTTGACGGCGAAATCATTGGCATTGCGCAGCGTCAGGGTGACCAGCGCCTTCGAACCCAGCCCGCCGCGCCGCCACGATTGCGAGGCGATCCGCAGCTTGTCCAGCGGCGACCTTTCAGCGCCAGGCCCGGACGGCTTGGCCTCCTCTGCTCCCTGTGGGGCGGCGGCAACGCCGACAGTAGTCGGCTCGTCCGCCGGTGCGGCCAGCGCATCCCTCGCGGTCTGATTTGTGATTTGGGCGGGTTGCACAGCGGTCGGGGCATTCTGGGCGGTACGGATCATGGAGGACACCGGCCAGATATCCTGGTCTCCGGCGTCGCTCGGCTCGGGGAGCATGAACCATGCGGCGATCCCGGCGAGCGCAATCAGCGGCAGCAGCAGGCTGGCGTAGAAGCCCCCTTCACCGAGACGTCCGGCGGCCAACCTCCGAAACGACGCCAAGCCGATCCGCATCGTCGTGCCCTCACCCTGGCAGCCTGATCGGGCCGCCCCCCACACAGAGAGGAAGCCGCACCGCGCGGCTTCCGGGACGGCCGCAGGTCGAGCGGCCACGCGAAGACAATCGCTGACGGCCGCAATGGTTTCATTCCGGGACGACAATCTTGCGGCCGGCAGCACGGAGGGATGGCCTCACGGCCGGCCGCTCGCTAAGTTCGCGCCGCCCGAGAGCGAGTGCCGCGCGCCGAAGCGGCGCGAGAACAGCAAGGAGATCGCAATGCCTGTCGTCACCTGGGACCACGTCCACCTGCGCAGTCCCGATCCCGAGGCCACTGCGACCTGGCTGCGCGACATTCTCGGCGGCGAGATCATCCGCGGCCCCGGCCGCATCGACGTCCAACTCGGCGGTGCCAAGGTGTTCATTGCGGAGGTGACCCAGGGCGACGGCGTCAACGCCGCGCCGGTGACGCCCTATCAGGGACTCGACCATTTTGGCCTGACGGTGAAGGACATTGACGCCGTTGCCGCCGAGATCAAGGCCAAGGGCGTCACCTTCACGCGCGAGCCGACGACCATTCGGCCCGGCGTGCGCATCTGCTTCATCCGCGGCCCCGAAGGCATCTCCATCGAGCTGCTTGAGCGCGACCAGAAATACGTCTGAGCCACGCGTGCGGCGCTAAGTCATGCTGCCGGGCATGAAGCAGCGGATCGTCACGCCCATGTAGCTGGGAATCGGCCAGACCATGGCGCGGCCGACCCGGTTGGGCTCGGTGACCACGGCCTCGTCGGGGACATCGATCCACGCCCCGTCGAGGCGCACACGATAGTGCCCGTCCTTGGATTCCCAGTCGACATCGCTGACCGCTGTACCGTCGGCATCCGAACAGCACGGCCCTTTGCCGCTGCGCAGGCCGTCGAACCATTCCTTCAGCGGCGAATTGGCGTAGCGGCCGTCGGGATCGCGCGCCTGCGCGATTCGCATGGCCGCGACCAACACCAGCGTTATCAGCACGAGGGATACGATCATGTGGCCCGCATAGCGGGCCGGAGTTCCATTGAGCCTGCGAGGGCGTGCCCAATGGCCGCCGGATTCAATCCAGTCAGACATGTGTTTGCTCCAGCACTCACCGGCCAGTGCAACCAGAGCTATGCATTTCGCGGGCCACTTTGATTCGCGCGTACGGTCCGCTGTCATCGCGCCGTCACACTGCCTGGCAGGAACCGAGGGTGTCACCCGAACGCGGAACACCCGGGAATCAACCTGCCGCATTGCACGAGGTTGCTCGCTTTGGCATAAAAAACCAACTGGCTTGCCGTGGGCGCGGCGGCCAGCAATCGGGACGTTATGAAGAACGGCCTCTATTCAATTCACGTGACCCTGCTCGATGGTCGAGTCGGCAAGGGCAGCGGCGTGATTCTTTTCCGCGACGGCAAGATTCTTGGCGGCGATGCCTACCTCTATTACACCGGCAGCTACACGGTGAAGAGCGATGCCTTCAAGGGCGAAGTCCTTGTGCAACGCCACACGACGCCGCGCGACACCGACAACCCGCTGTTCGGCGGGCCCGCGCCCGTCGGCATCGGCGTCTCCGGCACCTTCACCGACACCCGCGGCACCATGAGTGGGACCGCGCTGGTCGGCAAGGCGAGCCTGATCTTCGGCGCCACGCTGCACAAGCTCGCGGATATCAATTAGCGGTTTGAAACTCGCTGCGAGATCCGTCATCCCCGCGCAAAGGCTTTGCGCGGGGATGACGGAACGAGAGCGAGCGCGCGGCTGGCCATTTCGCTTCGTGCCTATTCCGCAGCCTGCTCGAGCGGCGCCACGCGCGGCAGGATGATCTGGATACGCGTGCCGCCGCCCGGCTCCGAATCGAGATCGAGCCGTCCGCCGAGCCGGTTCGTAACGATGCTGTAGACGATGTGCAGCCCAAGGCCGGTGCCGCCCTGGTCGCGCCGCGTCGTGAAGAACGGATCGAAGGCACGGCGGCGGACGTCGAGTGACATGCCGCAGCCATTGTCGGAGAAGATGATCTCGACATTGTCCCCGCCTGCGGCGTGGACCTGGATCTCGACCTCGCCGGCCTTGCCGTCCGGGAACGCATGCGCGACCGCGTTGAGAAACAGGTTGGTCAGCACCTGCCCGTACGGGCCGGGATAGCTGTTCATGGTCAGGTCCGGCTGGCACTCGACGTTGAGCGTCAGGTTGTGCTTGCGCAGACCCGGCCGCAGGCTCATCACCACCTGCTCGGTGAGGTCGCCGAGATCGAAAGTACGCTGGTCCGAATAGTTGCGGTCCGCTGCGACCTGCTTGAACGACTGGATCAGCTCGGCGGCACGGTTGAGATTGGAGACGAGCTGCGAGGACGCATCGCGGCTGGTGTTGAGGAAGTCGTTGAGGGTGGAGCGGCGCAGCTCGCCGCGCTCGACTTCGGCGGTGAACATCGCGGTCTTGCGCTCCAGCGCGGAGGCGACCGTAAGGCTGATGCCGACGGGATTGTTGACCTCGTGGGCGACACCGGCGACCAGGCGCCCGAGCGCGGCGAGCTTCTCCGCCTCGATCAACGAGGCCTGGGTTTCGCGCAGATTGCGCAGCGCGGTTTCGGCGGCTTCCTTGGCCTTGCGCATTTCCTGCTCGCCGCGCTTGCGCTCGCCGATGTCGAGCGCGACGGTCACGATCCGCTCGATCTCGCCCTCGGCATCGAGCAGCGGCAGCTTGTTGACCAGCCATTGCCGCATGTTGCCTGCCGCGTCCTTGTACTCCTCCTCGTAGAAGCCGAGCTCGCGCCGCGCCGACAGGACGCGCTTGTCGCTCTCGTCGGACTTGGCCGCGCCATAGCGCGACATCAGATCGGCCGTGGTGCGGCCGAGCGCATCGCCGGGCTCGATGCCGAAGATGCCCGCCATGTAGCGGTTCATCAGCACGTAGCGCAGCTCGCGGTCCTTGACGTTGATCACCGCGGGCACGGTATCGATAACCTGCTGGAGCAGGCGCCGGCCTTCGGCGATGGCGTCCTCCGCGCGCTTCTGGTCGGTGATGTCGCGCAGCGTACCCTCGTAGCGGATCACTTCGCCCGCGTCGTTGCGGACGACGGTCGCCGAATCGGACAGCCACAGCACGGTGCCGTCGCTCGCGCGCACCTGGTACTCGTAGTCACGCACCGTGCCGTCGCGCTGCATCAGCTGCTGGTACTGCTCGCGCGCCGCCGGATCGAGGTAGACGGTGGTGGCGATGTCGTCGATGCCCTTGATCAGGTCCTGCGGCGTGGCATAGCCCATCATCCGTGCCAGCGCCGGATTGGCGTTGAGCAGCGCGCCGCCCGGCGTCGTGACGTAGATACCCTCCACCGACGCCTCGAACAGCTTGTGGTAGCTCTCTTCGGCAAGCCGCTGCTCGGCGAGCGCGCGCAGCGCCGCTTCGCGCGCGCTGTCGGCGTCGACCAGGGTCTGGCGGAACACTTCGGCCGCCCGCGCGATGTCGCCGATCTCATTGTCGAGCTCGGCGCCGGGAATGAACGCGCTCTTCTCGCCGCCGGCGACCTTGCGGATCGAGCCCGCGATCCTGGCAAGCGGGCGGACGGTGCGGCGAACCACCAGCACCGACGCGAACAGGCCGATCAGCACGCCCGCCGTGCCGAGCACGATGCTCTGCCATTTCGCTTCAGCCAGCGTCCGGGCAAAATCGCGCGACAGCACATGGCCGCGGCGAGAGCTGAGCTCGCGCAGCAGCTCGGTGACCTTCTGGATCAGCCGTCCTTCGGCGCCGAGCACCTCCTTGTCAATGTCGGCGATCTGGCCCTCACGCACCGAGACCGCGATGATCGCCTCGGCATAATTGTCGACGGCGCCGCGCAGCGCGGGATCGGAGATGGTCATAGCCCGCATGCTCTGCGCGGCCTGCTCGGCGGCCGACGTGTTGTGCGCCAGCAGCGCGGTGGCAATCCGGCTCTGGGATTGCGACAGCGCATTGGCCAGCGCCGCATCGTTGCTCGCGGCGACCGCCTTGTCGAAGGCATCGCGCAGCGGCGGCAGGCCGGCGAGCAGCTGGGCGCGGCGGTCGATCAGGGTCGATATCCGCTCCAGACCGTTGCGATAGGTCGCAAGCCGCTCGGTGACCCCGTCGATCATGTCCTGCTGTTCGGGCGCAAGCTCGATGCGGGTCTTCTTCAGAATCTCGCTCAGCGACTGGGCCGCCTCCGCGACCTGGACCGACTGGCTGCCCGGCTCGGTGACGAAGTCCCGCGCCGCGACGCGCAGCTCGTTCATGCGGCGATCGATGTCCTCGGCGAGATCTCCGACGCTCTGGAGCCGCTGCAACTCGGCGAATGTCGTGTCGATGTGCCGGATCGCGATCACGCTCGCGGTCGAGGTGACGATGATCACCGCCAGGACCAGCAGGAAGCTGCCGAACGTGAGCTGGCCAATGGAGAGGGAGAACGCACGCGGCGCTTGCGAATTCGGCGGCAATTCAGCGGTCATGTCATCAAGGCCGGGGTCCAATGCGCCCTAATATACGGGAAATTACGGGCTTTGGGGAAACATGCTGCACGGCCCAACCCGCCGGCGGTGTGACCGGCGTCACCCCGGGCGGGTGCCGGTGGTCAATTCCGGCACAGGCAGCGTCGGCCTAGTCCGGCGGGATGCCAGCCTCCTTGACCACCCGTGCCCAGAGGGCGACGTCCGCCGCGATGACGTCCGCAAAGCGCTTCAGTGGCGCGCTCCGGGCGTCGCAACCGGCAACATCCAGCTTCTTCCGCACCTCGGCGGAGGCCAGCGCAGTTTCCAGCGCCGCGCTGATGCGTTCGACCACCGGCTGCGGCGTGCCCGCCGGCACCACGAAGCCGAACCACGGCGTCACCTGGGCCTCGGCAAACCCCTGTTCGGCCATGGTCGGCACGTCGGGAAAGTATTTCGAACGGCCGTCGCTGATCGCGCCGATGATCCGGATGCCGCCGGACTGCACCTGGGCCAGCGCCTGGTTGGCCGACAGGAAGCTCGAGTTGATCAGGCCGCTCGCGATATCGGGCACCATCTGCGGATAGCCGCGATAGCCGATCGCGGTGACGTCGATGCCGGCGAGCCGCTTGAACAGCTCGAAGCCGAGATGGCCGGTCGAGCCCTTGCCGGGATGGCTGTAGTTCAGCGTCCCCGGCTTGGCCTTGGCCAGCGCGACATAGTCGGCGACGGTCTTCACCGGCAACGAGGTCGGCACGATGAAGAAGTTCGGGGCGAGACAGATCTGCCCGACCGGCACGAAATCCCTGACCGGATCCCAGCGCAGCTGCGTGTTCAGCGCCGGGCTTGCGGTAAAGAAGGTCGTCACCAATAGCCATGTGTAGCCGTCGGGAGCGGCGCGTGCGACCTCCTCGGCCGCGATCGAGCCATTGGCGCCGGATTTAGCCTCGACGACGATCGTCCCCTTCCACTGCTCCTGCATGTCCTGCGCCATGATGCGCGCGAACACGTCGGCGACGCTGCCCGGTGCGTAGGGAATGACGATGCGGATCGGCCGGTTCGGGAAGTCCTGCGCGCGCACCGTGCCCGCCATCGCCAGCAACGCCAGGCACGCACCGGCAATGAGGCTGACCCGCTGCAACATCGTCTCGTTTCCCGCCCAGTGATCTCGTTGCGGGCAGCATGCAGGCATTGGCCGGCGGCAGCAAGGCGCCGGTTTCAGCGGGCGAAACTTCAGGCGGTGGCGGCCCTTCGCGCCGGAATTGTCATCGCGGCGATGACCTCAGGCCGTGGCGACTCTTCGTGCGGGAATCGTCATCGCGGCGACACCGATCACGACGCAGGCGAGCCCGATCCATGCCGTCGGGCTCAGCCGTTCGCCCAGCAACATGACGCTGAGCGCAACCCCGATCGGCACCCGCAAGTAAGCTTGCGCGGTGGTGCCGACCGATCCGAGAGTCTGGATCAGGCGGAAATAGATCGCGAACGCTGCCGCGGTCGAGAACACCGCGAGCGCGAGCAATGCGGCGAGCGACGTCGTCGACGGCGACAGCGTCCAGGGCCGCTCGACGGCAACGCTGAGCGGAACGAGGATCGCAGCGCCCGCGATCAGCGAACCCGCCGCCGGCGCCATGGGATCGAGGCCCTTGAAGCTGCGGCCGAAGATCGCGGCGCAGGCGTAGCAGATGGTGGCGGCGACGATGGTGACCTCGGCTACGATCCCCTGCCCGAGATCGCGGAACGCATCGACGCCGACGATCAGGCAGATGCCGGCCATGCCTGATATCACCCCGAACAGCTTGCGCGGGCTCGCGGCCTCGTGGCGGGTGATCGCGGTGGTGAGCAGGAAGGTGAAGATCGTCCCGGCCGAGTTGAGGATGGTGGCGAGCGCGGCATCGACATGGCGCTCGCCCCAGGCGATCAGCGTCCATGGGATAACGCTGTTGAGGCAGGCCTGGAAGATGAAGCGGCGCCAGGTCGCGCGATCGGTCGGCATCGTCACGCCGCGCATCCGCATGATGACGAGCAGTAACAGCCCGGCAATCGCGGTGCGCGCCGCGATCAGTGTGATCGGCGGGATGGTGGCAACGCCGAGCTTGATGAAGGTGTAGGAGCCGCCCCAGAGGGTTGCGAGCGCAACCAGCAGGGCCAGCTCGATGGCAATGCTCGGCTGTCGTGGAGTGGTGGTCATTGGCGGGATTCCGTCTCGATGGTTGAGACGGAAGCTACATCGATGTGAGTGTGTGATCCTTCGCTACAGACCGAAGTGTGGTTAGAAAGCGCCTCGCTTTCCCATCGTCGTCCCGGCGAAAGCCAGGACCCATTACCACAGGGTTGTGCTGTAAGAAAAAGGTGCGGCCCCAGCGTCGCTCAACAATGAACGTCGGTGGTTATGGGTCCCGGCTCCCGTGCGCAATTGCGCACTAAAGCATGATCCGGAAAAGTGTGCAGCGGTTTTCCGAAAAGATCATGCTTAAACAACAACCTAAGGCGCGATGACGATTCATCCTAATCGTATCGCGCTTTAGGCCGGGACGACATTGAATGTGTTGCGCCGCCCGTGAGTCACGCACACGCCATCTCTCAGGACGACGGACCTACCCCAGCGCTCCGACGTCGAACACCTCGCCGTCGTACCCCGCTTCCTTGGGAATGCGGAGCTGGCGACCGGTGGCGGTCTTGGTCATCACGGGCATTACGGCGACAATCGACTTGCCCTCGCTGTCGGCGAGCGCCGCGCTGACGTTTGGCTGCCTGGCGAGCCGGATCAGGTTGCGCGTGGTCGGGAACGGCAGCTTGAAGCGGCCGCTCTCACCACCCTCCACCGCTTCGCGCGGCGAGACCCAGATCGAATCCGTGGACTCGCGGCCGTCGTGGGCGCCGAGCTGGTCGGGCGGAGCTGCCGCGAGGAAGAACCAGGTGTCGAAGCGCTTGGGCATGCCCTCCGGCGTGATCCAGTGCGCGTAAGGCACGAGCTCATCGAGCGCGAGCACCATGCCGTTGTCGGTCAGCACCTTGAGGAAGCTGATCTTGCCTTCGTTCAGCGCCGCGCGATGCGCGGTCGCGATCTCGTTCGCACGCTTGGCATCGACCAGATCCTTCGAGCCTACCGGCCGCGCCAGCAGGATGCCGCTCTCCTCGAAGGTCTCGCGGATCGCCGCGATGCGGAAGCCGAGCGCGTCGCCGTCGAGCCCTTCCCCGCCGGAAAAGAGCGCAGGATCGGCGGCGATCTCCTTGTCGTTCTTGTCGACGCTGCCGCCGGGAAACACCAGCGCGCCCGAGTTGAACTCGATCTGATGATGGCGGACCATCATGAAGACCTCGACTTCAGACGACGCTCCATCCCGCAGCAGCAGCACGGTCGAGGCAAGACGGGGGGCAACGATCTCGGTCATGATTAGCCTGCTGCACTGGATTGCGGTTGCAGATTGGCGCGGCGATCGACGCGCGCCACACGGGACAAGAGATAGTCGACCTCCGCCCTCGCCTGTGGCGTGATGACCGCACCGGGCTTGCGCTGGGCGCTGGAAGCGATGACGCCACGCTTCTGCAGCACGTATTTGCGCACGGCAAGGCCGGCGCCCGGTTGCTGCTCGTAGCGGATCAGCGGCAGATGCGCGTCGAACAGATCGTGCGCGGCGTCGCGCTTGCCTTGCTTCGACAGGCGCACGACATCGATCAGAAGCTCGGGGAAGGCGTAACCGGTCATGGCGCCATCGGCGCCGCGCTCCATCTCGAAATCCAGGAAGAGCCCGCCATTGCCGCAGAGGATCGAGAGCGGCCGCAGCGAACCGTCCTTCTGGAAATTGCGCAGCGCCGAGATCTTCTCCAGCCCCGGCCAGTCCTCGTGCTTGAGCATCACGCAGTTCGGATTGTCCATGACGATCTTGCGGATCACCGCAGGCGTGAACACCACCGACAACGTCAGCGGATAATCCTGGAGCACCCAGGGCACGTCGGGGCCGATCGCCTCGGCCGCCTGCTTGAAATAGCTGATGATCTGGTCGTCGGTACGCAGATGCGGCGGCGGCGCGATCATCACGCCGGCCGCGCCCGCATCCATCGAGGCCTTCGCCAGCGAGCGCATGGTGGCAAAGCCCGGCGCGGAGACGCCGACGATCACCTGCATCTTCCTGGCGCGCTTGACGAAGCGCACCGCCACCTGCTCGGCCTCGGCGGCGTCGAGCTTGGGGGCCTCGCCCATGATGCCGAGCACCGTGACGCCATCGCAGCCGACCTCCTCGTAGAAGTCGGTCAGGCGGTCGATCGAGCGCTCATCAATCCGGCCATCGTCATGGAACGGCGTCGGCGCGATCGCAAAGGTTCCTGCGGCCTGAGCGGTGAGTTTGGTCATGGCTATCCTCTTATCCGTCATTCCGGGGCGATGCGTCAGCATCGAACCCGGAATCTCGAGGTTCCGGGTTCGCCCTTCGGGCGCCCCGGAACGACAGGTAGCATCAAAACCGCCGCGCCCCCATCTTGATCTGCTCCTCGGAGAAGAAGATCTCCTTGGCGTGATCGACGATGTCCTGGGCTTTCCAGCCCGTGTGCTGCGGTTTCCAGCCTTCCATTTCCATCATCCGCATTTCGCGCACGCCGCGGGGCCCGGACACGCCCAGCACCTTGCCGGTCTGGTCGCCCGACAAATCGCTGACCATGTATAGCACGGCCGGCGCGATGCCGTCCGGCCCCAGCGCGGCGCCGGGGTTCTCCTTATAGCGGGGCAGGTCTGCGGTCATGCGGGTCAGGGCGCCCGGGGCCAGCGTCCAGACCCGGATGTTGTACTTGCGGCCCTCGATCGCGAGCACGTTGGACAGGCCCCAGATGCCGCCCTTGGCCGCACCGTAGTTGCTTTGGCCGAAATTGCCGATCAGCCCTGATGTCGAGGAGGTGTTGACGATCACGCCGCCGCCGTTTTCCCGCATCCAGCGAAACACCGGCAGGGTGCAACAAAAGGTGCCCTTCAGGTGCACCTTGATGACCTTGTCCCAGTCGGCCTCGGAGGCCTTGGCGAAGGTCTGGTCGCGCAAAATGCCGGCATTGTTGACGAGGATGTCGGCACGGCCGAAATGCTTGATGGCGTCGTCGAATACCGACTGGCCGCCCCCCATGGTGGAGATGTCGGCGCCGTTGGCGACCGCCTTGCCGCCCTCGGCCTTGATCGCGTCCACCACCTGCTGCGCCATCGACTTGTCGGCGCCGGAGCCGTCGCGTGGCCCGCCGAGATCGTTGACCACCACGGCCGCGCCCTCGCGCGCAAACAGCTTCGCATAGGCTTCACCAAGCCCGCCGCCGGCGCCCGTGATCAGCGCCACCTTGCCGTCGAGTAATCCCATGGTTGTTTTCTCCCTTGTCGTTGTCCTGTCATTCCGGGGCAGCCTGCAGGGCCGAACCCGGAATCCGGAGATGTGGCGCGAGATTCCGGGTTCGATGCTTCGCATCGCCCCGGAATGACGGAAAGCTACGCCAGCACCGTCTTGCCGTTCTTGATCACGGTGACGCCGCGCGACTTCACCTTGGCTTCGAACGAGATCACGTTGCCGTCCCTCCAGAGGTCCATGGTCACGGTCTCGCCGGGATAGACCGGCGAGGAGAACCGCGCGACGTGCTGGCGGAAGGCGCTCGCGTCGTAGTCGGCATAGGTCTGGAGCACGCCGCGGCAGGTGATGCCGTAGGTGCACATGCCGTGCAGGATCGGGCGCGGGAAGCCGGCCTTCTTCGCGAATTCCGGATCTGAGTGCAGCGGGTTTCGGTCGCCGCAAAGGCGGTAGACCAGCGCCTGGTCCGGACGCGTCGTGATGTCGATGGTCTTGTCGGGCGCGCGCTCCGGCACCTTGTGCGGCTCGGGCTGGCCGTCGGACGGCCCGCCAAAGCCGCCATCGCCACGCGCAAAGCGCGAGGCAACCAGCGTCGCCAGCTTCTCGCCCTTCTCGTTCTTCAGCACGGTCTGGTGAACGATGACGACGCCCTTGTCCTTGCCCTTGTCGTAGACCTCGAGCACCGTTAAGTCGGCCGTGATGTGGGCCGCGGTCGCGAACGGCTGGTGGAAGGTGATGTCGCGCTCGCCATCCACCACCATCACGCGGTTGAGATTCATCTCGCCCGGACCCGAACCCCAGGCCGCGACGGAGGCGAAGCTCGGCACCACCTTCAGTGGCCGCGGCGTCAGCGTGCCCTCGTTGACGAAGGCGAGTTCCTTCTCGTCCATGGGATCGGCGCCGAGGCCGATGCCGTAGGCGTAAAGCATCACTTCGCGATCGGTGTAGGCGTATTTCTGGCCGATGTTCTTCAGGGCCATCAGCTGTTCGTACACGATCGGCATTGTTGTTTTCTCCCCGAATGTATTCTTAACGGCACGGTGCCCATTACTGCGCCCTCTCCCCTTGTGGGAGAGGGCTACGCGGGCGTCAGCCGCAAACTCGCTTGGGTGAGGGGTTGCTTCCGCAGATGCATCTCTATCGCGGATAGAACCCCTCATCCGGCGCTTCGCGCCACCTTCTCCCACAAGGGGAGAAGGGAAGATGCTAGGCCACCGTGAAGAACGGCAGCGGCGCGCCGTCGGTCGGCTTGAACACCACTTTCACCTTCTGGCCGATCTTCAGCTTCTCCAGATCGCAGTCGACGAAGTTGGTCTGCACCGACGGCCCTTCCTTCAGCGTGACATAGCCGATCGCGTAAGGACCGGTCGGCGACTTCCGCATCAGGCTCCAGGTGTAGATCGTGCCCTCGCCCGACGCCTCCTCCCACACCGTCTTGTCGGAGTAGCAGAACGGGCAGATCGAGCGCGGGAAGTAGTGCGCCTCACCACAGGCGGTGCAGCGCTTGATCATGAACTTGCCCTGCTTCGCCGCGTCCCAGAACGCTGCGGTTTCCGGGTTCGTCACCGGGGCATTGTACTTCTTCGCTTCAGACATCACACGCGCTCCAGAATGGCGGTCGAGGCGGCATGGCGCACGCCCAAAAGGCCGCCAGTGCCGTGGGCGATGGCGAGATCGCAATTCGGAACCTGCACCTTCGGATGCGCCTCGCCGCGCAGCTGGCGTACCGCCTCGAGGATCTTGGTCATGCCGCCGCGGTTGACCGGATGGTTGCTGCAGAGGCCGCCGCCATCGGTGTTGAACGGCAGCTTGCCGACGCCCGAGATGAGGTTGCCGTCGGCGACGAACTTGCCGCCCTCGCCCTTCTTGCAGAAGCCGAGGTCTTCCAGCTGCATCAACACAGTGATGGTGAAACTGTCATAGATCGAGGCGTATTTGATGTCCTTCGGCGTGATGCCGGCTTCCTCGAACGCGCGCGGGCCGGACCAGATTCCGGCGGAGTATGTGAGATCGAGGTCCTTGCCGCCGCGCGGGCCCTTCATCGCCTCGCCATGGCCGATCAGGCGCACCAGCGGCTTCTTCAGGCTCTTGGCGATCTCGGGTGTCGTCACGATCATCGCGCCGCCGCCGTCGGAGACGACGCAGCAATCCATGCGATGCAGGGGATCGGAGATCATCGGCGAGTTCAGGACGTCCTCGACGGTGACGACGTCCTTGAGCATCGCATGCGGATTGTACTGCGCGTGGTGCGAGGCCGCGACCTTGATCCAGGCGAGTTGCTCCGAAGTGGTGCCATAGTCGTGCATATGGCGCATGGCACACATGCCGTAGGCATTGTGGGTGGTCGCGCCGTAGGCCGTCTCGAAATCGACCTCGGCGCCCGCCGCGCGCGGCGGCATCGCCCCGGTGCGCGGCTTGCCGGCGAGCGTGATCAGCGCGATCGAGCATTTGCCCGCCGCGATCGCCTCGGCGGCGTGACCGAGATGGATGATGTAGGAACAGCCGCCGGTCTCGGTGGAATCGACGTGACGCAGCTTCCTGGTGTTCAGGCCGAGATAATCGACCATCGGCCAGGCGCCGCCGGGCGCGTCGCCCGCGCAGAAATAGGCGTCGATGTCGTCCTTGCTGATCCCGGCATCCTCGATCGCGCCCTTGGCGACCTCGGCGTGGAGCTGGGCGGTGGATTTGTCCGGCGCATGCCGGGTCGGGTGTTCGTAGATCCCGGCAATGTAGGCCTTGCCCTTGATGGTCAAATCGCTCTCCGCTGGCGTTTCTTCGCTCGAGCGTTTTTCTGAACCGACGACGCGACCTTGGCAAGCGCGGAAATATTCCGTCAGGCGAGACTGCATCCGCAACTCAATCGTCGTCCGGCGAAAGCCGGGACCCATAACCACGCGGTTGTGTGGTGAGAGTGAGCTGTGGCCCCAGCGTCGCGCTACAACGAAGTGCGGTGGTTATGGGTCCCTGTGTCTTGGAAGTCTGTCAGGATGGGTTGGGCGGGAAGCCGTTGGGTCCTTGGCGCTTGACGCCGTGAGCCGGCTCGGCCTCCCGCCCGTTCCATTACCAACCTGAACAGTTGCACGAGGCTGCGCCAACAGACCTCGCATCACAGGGACAGGCACCGTGATCATACCCCCTCGTTATGTCGGAATCGACGTCTCCAAGAAGCATCTCGATATCTTTGATGAAGCTGACGGCGTGTCCAGGCGCATCGCCAACGCGGCACAGGCCATCACACAGCAGGTGGCGCGTTGGCGATGCGATGCGCTGGTCGTCTTCGAGGCCACGGGCGCCTATGACCTCGCGCTTCGCGAGGCCCTAAGCCAGGCCGGTGTCCGCTTCGCTCGGATCAATCCAGCTCGAGTTCGCGATTTTGCGCGGGCCAGCGGCCAACTTGCCAAAACCGATCCGATCGATGCACGGATGCTGGCGGCCTTTGGCCGGGTCATGCAGCCGGCAACCGAGCGGGCCGCCAATCCCGCCCGCAACGCTTTGGCAGGGCTTGCAAAACGGCGGGACCAACTGGTTCTCATGCGCGCGCAGGAGAAGAACCGGCGCAGCGAGGCCGACGACCGCGCCATGGCCGAACGGATCAGTCGGCTCATTGAGGTTCTCGATGGCGAGATCGCCGAGATCGAGGCCGATATCAACGCATTGACCAAGGCCGAGCCGGAGATCGCGGACGATGCGCGGTTGATGCGCTCACTGCCGGGCGTGGGTCCCGTGGCTTGCATGCAGCTGATCGCGAAGATGCCGGAACTTGGACATGTTGGAGCGAAGCAGATCGCCGCGCTCGCGGGCCTTGCCCCCTTCAACGTCGACAGCGGCGCCTTCCGTGGAAAACGCAAGATCGCCGGCGGCCGAAAGCGCGTTCGTGACGCCCTCTATATGGCGGCTCTGAACGCGGTTCGTCGGGCCGATCCATTCAAGGCCTTCTACGCGCGGCTGCGACAGGTCGGCAAACCAGCCAAGCTCGCTCTCATTGCCGTTGCCAGGAAGCTCCTAACGGTCCTCAACGCCATGATGCGCGACAGAAAGCCCTACCTGCAGACCAAGCCGACATAACAGTTGCCGGCTTTCGCCGGGACGACACCGAATTTGTGGCTACACTACTCCGCCGCCATCTGCCGCGGCGCGGGCGGCGGGTTGGCGAGGTCGGCGGCGAGTTGCGCGTAGCGAACCTTCGCTTCCTTGATCGCCTTGTCCTTCACCGGGCCGTAGCCGCGGATACGGTCAGGCAACGCCAGCAGTTCGACCGCGACGTCGTGATTGAGCGGCGACAGCAGGTTCAGCACCGTCGCGACATCCTTCTCGTAGCCCGCGATCAGATCGCGCTCCAGCTTGCGGTCGGCGTTGTAGCCGAAGATGTCGAGCGGCGTGCCGCGCAGGAAGCGGAATCTCGCCAGCACCCTGAAGGCCGACATCATCCACGAGCCGAACGCGCGCTTCTTCGGACGGCCCTGTGCGTCGAGCCCTCCGCCGAGGATCGGCGGCGCCAGATTGAAATTGAACTTGAACTCGCCCTCGAACTGATCGCGCAGCTGCTTCTCGAAGCGGCCATCGGTGAACAGCCTCGCCACCTCGTACTCGTCCTTGTAGGCGAGGAGCTTGGCGTAGTTCACGGCGACCGCGCGCGGCAGCGCCTCGCCATAGCCGCCCTTCGCCGCGGCATCGCGAACCTGGTCGACCAGCTTGCGATAACGTCTTGCCAGACGCGCATTCTGGTAGTCGGTCAGGAACGCCATGCGATGGGTGATGATCTCGTCCAGCGACGTCGCATCCAGCGATTTCGGTGGCGCGATCTCGTCGTCGCCCTTCATCATCCCGCTCAGCCGCGCCGGATCGGCGGCGGCCAGGCGCCCGAGCTGGAACGCCTGGGTGTTCATCTTGATCGAGACGCCGTTGACCTCGATCGCCTGCAGGATCGCCTCCGCCGACAGCGGCAGCAGCCCGCGCTGATAGGCAAAACCCATCATCATCATGTTGGTGGCGATGGCATCGCCGAGGAGCTGCTCGGCCGGCCTGGTGAAATCGAAGAAGACGGAGTCCTTGTGCAGCGCCGTCTCCAGCACCGCATTCAGCTTGCGGGTCTGGAAGTTGAAGTCGCGGTTGAGGACGAAGTCGGCGGTCGGGATCACGTGGCTGTTGATGATGCCGCGGGTGCGGCTGGTATCGCAGAGCGAGATCGTGTCCTTGGCGACCGCAACCACCTCGTCGGCCGCGAGCACGAGATCGGCCGTGCCGGTGACGATGCGCGAGCAGGTCACCTCCGCCGGATGATCCGACAGGCGAACGTGGCTGAGCACCGCCCCGCCCTTCTGCGCAAGGCCCGACATGTCGAGGATCATCGAGGCCTTGCCCTCGATATGGGCGGCCATGCCGAGCAGCGCGCCGATCGTGAGCACGCCGGTGCCGCCGACGCCGCCGACCGCGATGTTGTAGGGCTTGTCGAGCGCGGGCTTGGAGGCCGGCTCCGGCAGATTATCGATGCTGCCGAGCTCGGGCGGCGCGCGCCGCCTGAGCTTGCCGCCGTCGACGGTGACGAAGGACGGGCAGAAGCCCTTCAGGCAGGAATAGTCCTTGTTGCAGGACGACTGGTTGATGGCGCGCTTGCGGCCGAACTCGGTCTCCAGCGGCTCGACCGAGATGCAGTTCGACTGCACCGAGCAGTCGCCGCAGCCCTCGCAAACGGCGGGGTTGATCATGACGCGGCGCGCCGGATCCTCCATCAGGCCGCGCTTGCGGCGCCGGCGCTTTTCGGCCGCGCAGGTCTGCACGAAGACGATCGCCGACGTGCCCTTGTACTCGCGGCACATCTTCATGACGCTGTCGAGCTCGTCGCGGTGATACTTCTTCACGCCGGGCGCGATGGTGTCGGCCGGATAGGCGTCGGGCGCCTCCGAGACCAGATAGATCTCGCGGATGCCCTCGGCGTGGAGCTGGAAGGTGATCTGCTGCGGCGAGAGATCGCCGTCATGGCGCTGGCCGCCGGTCATGGCGACGGCGTCGTTGTAGAGGATCTTGTAGGTGATGTTGGTCTTGGAGGCGACCGCCTGGCGAATGGCGAGCAAGCCGGAGTGGAAATAGGTGCCGTCGCCGAGATTGGCGAAGATGTGGTTCTCGTTGGTGAAGGGCGCGATGCCCACCCACGGCACGCCCTCGCCGCCCATATGCGTAAAGGTCTCGGTCGAGCGGTCCATCCACAGCGCCATGAAGTGACAGCCGATGCCGGCAAGCGCGCGGCTGCCTTCGGGGACCTTGGTCGAGGTGTTGTGCGGGCAGCCCGAGCAGAAATACGGCGTGCGGGAGACAGGCGCGACCGCCTGCATCTGGGTGGCCTGGCGGCCGTTGAACCAGTCGGCCTTGACGCGGAGCATCTCCGCGATTTCGGGGTTGAGATCAAGTCGAAGCAGGCGTTCCGTGAGCGAGGTCGCAAGCGAGGCGACGCTGAGCTCGGCGGCGAAGGTCAGGAAGCGCTTGTCGTGCTCATCCATCTTGCCGACGATGCGCGGGCGGACGTCGTCGCGCCAGTTGAACAGCTCCTGCTTGACCTGGTTCTCGACGATCTCGCGGCGCTCCTCGATGATGAATATCTCTTCGAGCCCGACCGCGAACTGCCGCACGCCTTCGGGCTCCAGCGGCCAGGGCATGCCGATCTTGTAGAGGCGAAGGCCGATCTTGGCGGCGACCTCCTCGGTGATCCCCAGTTCGCGCAGCGCCTGGCGCACGTCCTCATAGCTCTTGCCCGACGCCATAATGCCGAAGCGGGCGTTCGGCGAATCCATGGTGACGCGGTTGACCTTGTTGGCACGCGCGAAGGCGATCGCGGCAAAGCCCTTGTAGTCCTGCAGGCGGCGATCCTGCTCGAAGCGGTCGTCGGGCCAGCGGATGTTGAGGCCGCCGGGCGGCAGCTCGAAATCGGTGGGAATGATGAAAGGCTTCATCTCGTCGGTGAGGTCGATCTCGGCAGTGGTCTCCACCGTCTCGGTGATCACCTTCATGCCGACCCAGCAGCCGGAATAGCGCGACATCGCGATGCCGAGCAGGCCCATCTCGATCATCTCGTGGATGCTGGAGGGATAGAGATAGGGCATCAGCGCCGAGATGAAGGCGTGGTCCGACTGATGAGGAACGGTGGAGGATTTTGCGCCGTGGTCATCGCCGGCAAGGCACAGCACGCCGCCGTTCTTGGCCGAGCCGGCGGCATTGCCGTGGCGGAACACATCGCCGCAGCGGTCGACGCCCGGGCCCTTGCCGTACCAGATGCCGACCACGCCGTCGTATTTGGCACCGGGCGAGAGGTTGAGCTGCTGCGAGCCCCAGACGGCGGTGGCCGCCAGGTCCTCGTTCACGCCGGGCTGGAACTTGATGTTGTACTGCTCGAGATGCTTGCGGGCTGCGAAAAGCTGCTGGTCGTAGCCGCCGAGCGGCGAGCCGCGATAGCCGGAGATGAAGCCCGCGGTGTTGAGGCCGTTGGCGCGGTCGCGCCGGATCTGGGCCATCGGCAGGCGAACCAGGGCCTGGATGCCGGTCATGAAGACGTGGCCGGTGCCCTGGGTGTATTTCTGGTCGAGGCTGATAGGCCCTTGGTTGATTCCCATTTAGCCCTCTTTTCGCTGGTCGCGACGACTGCTTTTTAGCTAGTCATCCGAGCTTGTTAGAACCAGTCTATGTCGGATTTTCCGGCCCGCGCAGCACAATTCTGGGCGACCCGGCCCGTCGCTCAAAAATCGCAATTTCGTGCCGGGAATATTGCGGGGCCGTTTCGGTTTCTGTCGCAGGACAGGCCCGCGGCGAAATGGCGTAACGCGTCTTGTGGACCGGAAGGTGATCGGATGCGGCGACGATTTCGAACGACGGGTGCGATTCTGGTCGCCGCGCTGTTGTGCGGTGCGCTCGCGACCCGAGAATGTGCCGCCGCGCCGACCGACGACGTCATCGCCCACGGCAAGGCGCTGGTCGAGGCCGGCGACTGTGCGGGCTGCCACACTGCCGATCCGGCCAAGCCGTTCGCAGGCGGCAAGCGGATCGACACGCCGTTCGGCGCGATCTTTGCGCCGAACCTGACGCCTGACCGCGACACCGGAATCGGCGCCTGGAGGGACGACGATTTCCTGCGCGCGCTGCGGACCGGCGTCGCGCCGAGCGGCGCGCATTATTATCCCGCCTTCCCCTACCCCAATTTCACGAAGCTGATCCGCGACGACATCCTGGCGATCCGTGCCTATCTCGCGACGCTGGCGCCGGTCAGCAACAAGGCGCCGCCGCCGGAGCTGCCTTGGCCGTTGAACTACCGCGTGCTGATGCGGGCGTGGAACGCACTGTTCCTCACGCCGGGCATCATCCAGCCGGATCAGGGCAAGGGTGCGGAATGGAATCGCGGACGCTATCTCGTCGAGGCCCTCGCCCATTGCGGCGCCTGCCACACGCCCAAGAACGCCTTCGGCGCCGACCGGCGCGACCAGGCGCTCAGTGGCGGCAGGGTGCAAGGCATGTTCGCGCCAAGGCTCGACGGCGCCGCACGCAGCGGGCTGAAATCATGGAGCGTGGCTGACATCACCGAATATCTGCAGAGCGGCCGCAACGGGCACAGCCATGCCGGCCCCCTGATGTCCGAGGTGGTGCTCAATTCGACCTCGAAGATGCGCGACGCCGACGTGCGCGCGATCGCGGTCTATCTGAAGAGCCTGCCTGCCGGCGCGCCGGAGCCGGAGGTCACCCCGCCCTCGCCGGCGCAGATGAGCGATGGCGAACGGATCTACCGCGCGGCCTGCATCGCCTGCCATGAACTCGACGGCTCCGGCGCGCCGCGGATCTATCCGCCGCTGCCCGGCAACGCCAATCTGCAATCGGCCAATCCGACAAGCACGCTGCGCATCATCCTCGACGGCGCACAGACCGTGACCACGCCGCGCGCCCCGAACGGCGGCTCGATGCCGGCCTATCCCAAGCTCACCGACCAGGAGGTCGCGGACGTTGCGACCTACATCCGCAACGCCTGGGGCAACGCGGCGCCGGCCGTCACCGCGGACGAGGTCGCTAAGGCGCGGACGGCGAAATAATCGTTCAGCGTTCCTCGTCGCTGAACACGAATTTCGGCATCTCCCATCGGTAGCGGATCGCAAGCATGCGGAACGTCAGCCCGAGTGCGAAGGTCAGCGCGGTCCAGAGCTGGGCGTTCACCTGCAGCCCGGAGCCGGTCACATAGAACAGTCCGGTCACCACCGAGACGCTGGCATAGAGCTCGGATCGAAACAGCAGCGGCACGTCGTTGCAGAGCACGTCGCGCAACACGCCGCCGGCGCAACCCGTCACCATGCCGGAGACGATCACGATCGGCAGCGGGACGTCGACTTGCGAGGCCACATCGCAGCCGGCCATGGTGAACACCACGAGTCCGATCGCATCGAGCACCAGGAATGCGAGGTTGAGCCGGTGCACCAGCCGCGCCAGCAGAATGGTGGCGAAGGCGCCGGCCGCCGCGACCGCAAGATAGATCGGATGCGCGACCCAGAGCAGCGGATAATGCCCCAGCAGCACGTCGCGGATGGTGCCGCCGCCGAGCGCGGTGATCGCGCCGAGCATGCAGACGCCGGCCCAATCCATGCTGCGCCTGCCGGCCGCCAGCGCCGCCGTCATCGACTGCGCCGCAACCGCAATGAAGGAGAGCACGTGCAGCACCGAATCGGTGGGCGGCATGGTCCACATTGAAAAGGCCTCAAGAAACAGGTTGGAACCCGAGGAATCGGCGGTTCCTGCATGAACAGGTTGCAACATTGGCGCGGAACATCCTCGCGCGCCAGCCATTGTCCCCTGCGTTTAGCTTTGAGGTGCTAACGGAGGAACTTTGCAATGGCCCATCAACCTGACGATCCGTATCGCGCCAACCTGACCGAGGACGAAATGCGCCGTCAGGCGCGCTTCAACAGCCTGGACAACGAGCTGCAGCCGGATCCGGAACTCCAGGAGGGACCGGCCAGCACCACCAAGATCGCGATGTTCGCCGTCGCGGTGGCCGTGGTGCTCGGTGCGTTGTTCTACGGCTTGAACAATACGTCGGTGCATGAGGCGGGCACCACGCCGTCAGCGCAGACCGCACAGCAGCAGCCGGCCAATCCGGCCGCGCCGCCTCCGGGCATGCGCGACGTGACGCCGAAGCCGAACAGCCAGCCCGGCACGACCACGGGCGCGGCACCGGCACAGCCGGCCTCGCCGTCGGCCAACAAGCCGACCGGACAGGAAATCGACCGCTCGGCGGCGCCGTCCGACTCGACCGGCGACAAGAGCAAGTAATCCGCTCGCTATCGTGAGCGACGAAGCAGCGGGCCCCAGCGGCCCGCTGCTTTTTTTGCGTGTGAGTTTACTTGAACATCTTGTTGAGCTCGCCGCCGGGATAGCCGTTGGCGAATTCGGTGAAGGTGCCCTTCTCGGCCATCTCCTTGGCCGCCTTCATCACACCGGTCCAGGCCATCCGCGCCAGCGCTCCGCCGACGCTGATCCGTCGCACGCCGAGATCGGCGACCGCTTGCAGCGTCAGCTCCGACGCACCGCCGATCAACAGATTGACCGGCTTTGGCGCCACCGCCTTCACGACCGCGGAAATCTCCTCCTTGGTCGCGATGCCCGGCGAATAAAGGACGTCCGCTCCTGCTTCCGAATAGGCCTGCAGCCGTTCGATCACCAGATTGAGGTCCTTCTTGCCCCACAAGAATGCCTCACAGCGGCCGGTGAGCAACACACCGCTGTTGTCGGCATCGATGGCCTTGCGCGCCGCCTTGATGCGCTCGACCGCAAGCTTGTGCTCGAACAGCGGGTTGGCGGCGTCTCCGGTGGAATCCTCGATCGAAAGCCCGGCGACGCCGGTCTTGACGCCGCGCGCGACATTGGCGGCGACCTTGTCGGGCTCAACCGCGAAGCCGCCCTCGAAATCCGCATTGACGGGAATATCGACCGCCGCACACAGCGCAGTCAGGTGGTCGCAGACGTCCTCGACGCTGACGTGGTTGTCGGCCTTGCCGATGGTCCAGGCAAAGCCTGCGCTCGAGGACGCGATCGCCTTGAAACCGAGATGTTGCAAGGCTTTCGCGCTGCCGACATCGACCGGATTGGGCAGGATGAAGCAGCCGCTCTCGTGCATCTTCTCGAAGGCGGCGCGTTTGTCAGCAGTTGGCAGTGGCATTGGTCGCTCCCTGGAGTCATTGGCCGCGCACAGATAGGCACCCACGCATCCGCCCGCTAGTGCGGCTCATGCGCCGCGCGGCTGTCCTTCGGGGCCTGATCGCGTTCGTTCAGGCCGTAATCACGGATCACGCTCGCCACCCGCAAGCGATAGTTCTCGAAAATCCGCGCGCGGCCCTTGGCCTGGGTACGGCGATGCTCCATCGTGTTGCGCCAGGCCAGCACGGCTGCCTCATCCCGCCAGAACGACACCGACAGGATCTTGCCCTTCTCGGTCAGGCTCTCGAAGCGCTCGACCGAGATGAAGCCGTCGATGGTCTGCAGCAACGGCTTGAGGTCGGCCGCGAGGTCGAAATAGTCCTGGCGGTGTTCCGGCTTGGGCCAGACTTCGAAGATCACGGCGATCATGGGCGCCTCCCGCACATTGCCGTTGTGGCCCTACTATACCTCGACCTTGCGGAGAAATGTCCGTTCCTCGGCGAGGATGAAGCGGTTTTCTTCCGCGAAGTTGAAGTTCGCCACGCCCTCCTTGTCCTGGCGAAGCCGCGCGCGATAGGCCTCATAGGCGGCAAGGCTGTCGAACGAGATCAGCGCGAACGCGATGTTGTTGGTGCCCTCGTGCGGCATGAAGTAGCCGATCAACTCGCCGCCACATCTCGGGATGATGGTGAGCCAGCGCTTCGAATATTCCTCGAACTGCGCGCGCTTGAACGGATCGAGCTGGTAGCGGATGAAGACGGTGACGGGCATTGATGGCCTCCGGTCATGTTTCCGTTATTGCGAGCGTCAGCGAAGCAATCCTCGCAACGACGGCACGGTGAATAATAGCGGCTTGTCCGACCTCGATGCTTCGGCTATCATCGAACTATGAAAGCAGGACCCGACATCTCCCGGATCGCCTCCCTGGTCGGCGACCCCGCCCGCGCCAACATGCTCACGGCGCTTATGAACGGCCGCGCGCTCACCGCGAGCGAGCTGGCGCAGGAGGCCGGCATCACGCCGCAGACCGCAAGCTCGCATCTTTCGAAGCTCGAGGCCGGCGGCCTCGTCGAGCCGGAGAAGCAGGGCCGCCACCGCTATTACCGCCTCACCGATGACGACGTCGCCGGCGTGCTCGAGGGCCTCGCGGGCCTCGCCGCGCGGACAGGCCACATGCGCGTGCGCACCGGACCGAAGGATCCGGCGCTGCGGCGGGCGCGGATCTGTTACGACCATCTCGCCGGCGATCTCGGCGTGCAGATGCTCGACACCATGAAGCGGCAGAAGCTGGTCCGCCAGAGCAAGCAGGCGATCGAGCTCACCGGCGAAGGCAGGCGCTTCATGGCCGAGGAGCTGCAGATCGACGCCGATGCGCTGACGCATCCGCGTCGCCCGGTGTGCAAGGCCTGTCTCGACTGGAGCGAGCGGCGCCACCATCTGGCCGGCACGCTGGGCGCGGCCTTGATGCAGCGTTTCGCCGAGCTGAAATGGGCCTCGCGCGATGCCACGCCCGGCAGCCGCGTGGTGAATTTCACCCGCACCGGCGAGAAGCAGTTCGCCGCGCTGTTCGGCACGGACCAATAGCGGCGCGCCTTCGGGCAAGCGTCGGTGAACCGCCGGTCTCGCTTGCCTCGCCTTCCGATGTATTTTCGTACGCTCGCCATCAGCGCGCGGCTGCCCGCGTCCACGAAATATTTCGAAGTGATGCTGAGCCGGCTTGCGGCGCGCTGACGCAGCTGTGAGCTGCAACATTCATGTCGCATTCAGGCCGCAACATTATGGTCGGCGACATCGGGCACGCCTTCTGCAATGATCCGGCCGGGCGAATCGGTAGACGAAAGTTTGTTGCGGTGCCGCAGCGCGGCCCAAATAAAAAAAGGAGAAGACATGAAGTATCTTTTTGCTGCAGCAGTTCTGGTGACGACCGCATTCGCCGGCATCAGCGCCGCTGATGCAGCCGGTGGCTGCGGCCCCGGCTGGCACCGTGGCCCCTATGGCGGCTGCGTCAGGAATCGCGGCGTCGTCGTCGCACCGGGCGCCGTTGTCGTGCGCCCGCCGGTCGTGGTCGAGCGCCCCGTCGTGGTGGCGCCGCGTGTCCGCGCCTGCCCCTACGGCTTTGTCTGGCGCTACGGCCGTTGCCGCCCGATCTGATCGCGGCAGATTGCGAACTAACAAAACCCCGCCTGGCGCGGGGTTTTTCTTTTCATCATGGAGTCGATATCACCAGCGGCGCCAGTGATGACGGCGCCAATGGTGGCGGCGCCAGCCCCAATGCCTGCGGTGCCAGTGCCGGTGACGCCAACCCCAGTGGCGATGATGCCAGCGTACTTGCTCGGGCTTCATGCGGCCGACCTCCTCGCCCGTGGTGACGGCGGGATGCGCATCGCCAGCCGCTGGTGCGCGTGCATCCTGGTTGAGGGGAAGCGGCGCGAGCGGCGCCGCCTGCGCCGCCGCTGCGAAGGTGACGGCTCCGGCGGCGACACCGAAGGCCATCTTCAGAAAATCCCGGCGTTCCATGAGCGTTTCCCTTTGTTGCTGGGTTGGACCAACTGCAGCGGCGAGTTTTTGCCTCGCGAGCTGAACGCTCGCTGAACTGCGCGTTCACGTTCATGGAACTCGAGGGTTCTCGAGGTCGTGACGTCACGCAGCCATCATGCCGCCGTCGCCTCCTCCGCCAGCACCAGGAGATCGCGCGTGCGCGTCACCTCCGGCCAGTCACGGTTGAAGTCGGCGACCAGCCGCTTCATGTCCGCGCTGTTCACCGCGCGCTCGAGCGCCTTCTCGTCGGCGAACTGATAGGTCGCCTGGTGCAGCGAGGGATCGCTCAGGCTCCAGCATCGCCAGGCGCGCTCGGCGCCGAACGATTTCATCGCGTCCGGCAGATGCTCGCGCGAATACCAGGCGTCGAAGGCGGGACGCCTGGCGGCATCCGTGACAGTGGCGCGGACGACGAAATAGGCTGCGGGCATTGGTTCCTCCATGGTTTCATTTCGCACAGGCGGCCGGCATATGCTCCGTGATATGTCGGCTTGCTGACAATGCCTGATCAGGGGGATCACCTATGCTTGCCCGTCTCCGCACCGCCCTGCTCTCGTTCCTGCTCGCCCTCGGCGCCGCGCTGCCGGCTGCCGCCGGGGAGATCGCGCTGCTGCGCGAGGCGCAGCTCGGGCCGCGCCCGTTCTATCTGGTCGACAAGATGAAGGACGGGCCCCTGAAGCAGCAACTCAGCCAATGCACCGGGCCGTTCCACAAGACGGATTTTTCGATCGGCCATCGCGGCGCAGCGCTGCAATTTCCCGAGCATAGCCGCGAATCCTATCTCGCCGCCGCGCGGATGGGCGCCGGCGTGATCGAATGCGACGTCACCTTCACGCGGGATCGCCAGCTGGTGTGCCGGCACTCGCAATGCGACCTGCACACCACGACCAACATCCTGACGGTGCCGGACCTCGCGGCAAAATGCACGCAACCCTTCAGCCCGGCCGATCCGGCCGCCGGCAGGAGGGCCTCGGCGAAGTGCTGCACCAGCGACATCACGCTCGCCGAATTCAAGCGGCTCACCGCGAAAATGGACGGCTTCAATCCAGATGCGAGGACGCCGGAGGAGTACCAGAACGGCACGCCGCGCTGGCGCACGGAGCTCTACGCCAGTTCCGGCACGCTGATGAGCCATGACGAGAGCATCGCCTTGATCAGGAGTTCTCGGCGCAAAATTCACGCCCGAGCTGAAGGCACCGGAAGTGGCGATGCCGTTCGACGGCGACTACACCCAGGAGACATATGCGACCCAGATGCTCGCCGCCTACAAGGCCGCCGGCATTCCGCCGAGCGACGTGTTCCCGCAGAGCTTCAGCCTCAAGGACATCCTCTATTGGGTGAAGACCGAACCCGATTTTGCCAGCCAGGCGCTCTATCTCGAGGACCGCTACGAGAAAGCAGGGCTCGATCCGAACCGGCCGGAGACCTGGAAGCCGTCGATGCAGGAATTGAAGGCCTCCGGCGTCGCGATTTTGGGGCCGCCGATCTTCGCGATGCTGGCGCTGAACGACAAGGGCGAGATCGTCCCGTCGGCTTACGCCAGGGCGGCGAAGGCCGCCGGCCTCGATCTGATCGGCTGGTCGCTGGAGCGCGACGGGCCGCTCAACCGAGGCGGTGCGTTCTACCACAAGTCGGTGAAGGCTGCGATCGACCGGGACGGCGACACGCTGACCGTGCTCGACGTGCTGGCAAGGCAGGTCGGCGTCCGCGCGATGTTCTCCGACTGGCCGGCGACAACAACGTTCTATGCGAACTGCATGGGAATGAAGTGAGCACACCGTAGCGCGGGTTGGGCGCGACCGTATCCCGCGCTTCGCGCCCGCCGCGCGCACCCGTCATGCCCATTCCGACCGTTTCATGGATCGTCGAACAGGACTAGCATCGCTGAACAACATCCCAGGGAGGCCGCCATGAAGCCAGGACAACCGGTCAAGGACGCCAGCCATCTCTACGAAGTCGAGCGCCGCGCCGAGCACGCCGCCCGCCCCGGCTTCCGCATCATGGAGCTGCAACTCTCGCCGACCCAGAAGGTGCCGTGGCACACCCACAGCAACATCTCCGACACCTTCTACGTGCTGGAGGGCCAGATGCGGCTGTTCCTGCAGGAGCCGAAGGAGGAAGTGAACCTGAAGGTCGGCGAAGTCTACGCCGTCCGCCCGACCCGCCCTCACCTCGTCACCAACGCCGGCACGACGTCGCTGACGTTCCTGATCCTGCAAGGCGTCGGGGAGTACGACTACGTGCCGCTAGCGTCGAAGTAGGAGCGTGCAGTGCTCTCTCCGCTCGTCGTCCCTGCGAAAGCAGGGACCCATAACCACAGTTTTGCATTGTTGCGGCAAGCTGTAGCCCCAGCACGGTACAATCACGACCAACTGTGGTTATGGGTCCGGGTCGCGCTCCGCTTGCCCGGGACGACGTCGGTGAGATTCCGATTCACAACTCAAACAGCCTGTACGGTGTCATCACCCGCGTATGCGCATGCGGGTGATTCAGTATTCCAGAGACGCCGGTGCTTGAGCCGAGAAACCGCGGCGTACTGGATCGCCCGGTCCCGTCTTCGCCAAGGCTTCGACGAGGCCATGCATCCCTTTCACGCCGAAGCTTGAGCGGAGGCGGCGAACCTGGCGATGACGGTGCGGGTTCCTCACACACGATCGTCGTCCTGGCGAAAGCCAGGACCCATAACCACCGCATTTGATGATGAACGGGATCGCAGCCCCAGCGTCGCGCAACAATTCAGATTTGGGGCAATGGGTCCTGGCTTTCGCCGAGACGACACTGAGTTTGCGGCGCCGCTTTGCGCGCCCGCCGCGCCTCACATCAGCTTCAGCGGCGCGTCGTGAACCAGGCGCAGGTCGATGTTGCCGATCAGGCGCGCGCGGCGCGCCTCGGCGGTGCTGATCGCGGCCTCCGTCTGCCGCAGCGTGCTGACGTTGGAGCCCAGCGAGACGATCCCGCCGAGCACCAGCGCGATCGATCCGAGTGCCGCAGTCTGACCGGCGCCCAGCAGCCCGAGCAGCGCGACGGCCAGCAACGCGAACCCGCCTGCGATCGCGACCTTCGACCCGAGAATGATCCGCCGGGAGCGCTCGGCGCTCTCGGCAAGCTCCTCGATCTGCGCCTCGATCTCGGAGATCTCGTCGGTCGGCTCGTCTTCGGTCATCAAGTTCGAACCTGTAGGGCGGGTCAGGCGGAAGCCGCAACCCGCCACGGATCGTGCGGAGCGAAGATGGTGGGTTACGCTTGTGCTAACCCACCCTATGCTCCCCTCACAACGGCATGTTGTCGTGCTTCTTCGCCGGGATTTCCATCTTCTTGTCCTTCAGCATGGCCAGCGCCCGCGCGATCCGCTTCCTTGTCGAGTGCGGCATGATGACGTCGTCGATGTAGCCGCGCTCGGCGGCGATGAAGGGGGACAGGAAGCGGTCTTCGTATTCCTTGGTGCGCGCGGCGATCTTGTCGGGGTCGCCGATGTCAGAGCGGAAGATGATCTCGACCGCGCCCTTGGCGCCCATCACGGCGATCTGGGCGGTCGGCCAGGCGTAGTTCATGTCGGCGCCGATCTCCTTGGAGGCCATGACGTCGAAGGCGCCGCCATAGGCCTTGCGGGTGATGATGGTGACCAGCGGCACGGTGCACTGCGAGTACGCAAACAGCAGCTTCGCGCCGTGCTTGATCAGGCCGCCATATTCTTGGCTCGTGCCCGGCAGGAAGCCCGGCACGTCGACGAAGGTGACGATCGGGATGTTGAAGGCATCGCAGAAGCGGACGAAGCGTGCCGCCTTGCGTGAGGCGTCGCTGTCGAGCACGCCGGCCAGCACCATCGGCTGGTTGGCGACGAAGCCGACGGTGCGGCCGGCGATGCGGCCGAAGCCGGTGACGATGTTCTTGGCGAAGGCTTCCGCGATCTCGAAGAAGTCGCCCTCGTCCACGACCTTCAGGATCAGCTCCTTCATGTCGTAGGGCTTGTTCGGATTGTCGGGGATCAGCGTGTCCAGGGACATGTCGACCCGGCCGATGTCGTCGAAGCTCGGCCATTCCGGCACGCCGTCGGTGTTGTTGGACGGCAGGAAGTCGATCAGGCGGCGCATCTGCAGCAGCGTCTCGACGTCGTTCTCGAAGGCGCCGTCGGCGATCGAGGAGCGCGTGGCGTGCACCGAGGCGCCGCCGAGCTCTTCCGCCGTGACGACCTCGTTGGTCACGGTCTTCACCACGTCGGGGCCGGTGACGAACATGTAGCTGGTGTTCTTCACCATGAAGATGAAGTCGGTCATCGCAGGCGAATAGACGTCGCCGCCGGCGCAGGGGCCCATGATGACGGAGATCTGCGGGATCACGCCCGAGGCCAGCACGTTGCGGCGGAACACGTAGGAATAGCCGGCGAGCGCGGCGACGCCCTCCTGGATGCGGGCGCCGCCCGCGTCATAGAGGCCGATGATGGGCGCCCTTGCCTTCATCGCCATGTCCTGGAGCTTGGTGATCTTCAGCGCGTGGGTCTCGGACAGCGAGCCGCCGAACACGGTAAAATCCTTGGCGAAGACGAACGTCTTGCGGCCGTTGACGGTGCCCCAGCCGGTGACGACGCCGTCGCCGGGCACCTTGGTCTTCTCCATCCCGAACTCGGTGGAGCGGTGCTCGACGAACATGTCGAACTCCTCGAACGACCCCTTGTCGAGCAAGAGCTCGATGCGCTCGCGCGCCGTCAGCTTGCCGCGAGCGTGCTGCGCCTCGATGCGCTTTTCCCCGCCGCCGAGCTTTGCGGCAGCGCGACGGTCTTCGAGGGCGTCCAGGATGTGTTTCATTTGTTTCCGCCCGTGTTAGCTACAGTCCGCGTCCCGGCGCGAGCCGAGGTTCGGAAATGGCTTAGCACGGCCATTTCGGAACCGGAAAGGCGGTTGTGGCCGGGTTCGGGCGCAAAAAACGGTAGGATTTTCCGATATCTGGGGAGATGGCGATGACCGACACGAACACGGCCACGGTCGAGACCGGCGCACCGACCGGCGGGGTGCGCACCCTGCTCCGGCTGGAGGGCCTGGTGCTGTTCCTCGGCATGACCGTGCTCTATGCCCAATGGGAGGGCTCGTGGCTGGTCTATGTCCTGCTGTTCCTGGTGCCGGATTTGAGCTTTGCCGCCTATCTCGCCGGACCGCGGTTCGGCGCGATGGTCTACAACGCCGCCCACAGCTACATGGCGCCGGTGGCGCTGCTGACGCTCGGCTTTGCCGCCGCGGCGCCGCTGGTGCTGTCGATCGCGATGATCTGGCTCGCCCATATCGGGATCGACCGCGCGCTCGGCTACGGGCTGAAATATTCCAAGGGCTTCGGCTTCACCCATCTCGGGCGGATCGGGAAAGCGCGGGAGCTCGCCTAGCGCCCGCTTCCTGAGCGTCACGCACGGCCGGTCAAATTGACAGCGTGCGCGTCCATTGCTGTAGTCGCGGCCAATCAAGACAACATCGGGGGAATCGATGCTGACAGACTGGCGCCTCGCCGCGACCGCGATCCTGTTCTGCTGCGCCGTGCTGTTCACCTGCATCGAGACCAGCGCGCAGCAGATTCCGAAGGAGATCGCGGCGCGCACCGAGATCTACGGCATCCCCTCGCTGACGATCTCCGACCAGCAATTTTTGAACGGCGACAGCAACGGCAAGGCGGTCACCGTCGGCGGCGAATTCCGTATCGCGCAAGGCAGCGGCCGGCTGCCGGTCGTGGTCCTGATGCACGGCTCGAGCGGCGTCGGCGCCGGGATGGACGGCTGGGTGCGCCACTTCAACGGCATGGGCATCTCGACCTTCGTGATCGACGGCTTCTCCGGCCGCGGCCTCACCGCGACCGGGCCGAACCAGGCCCTGCTCGGCCGGCTCAACCTGATCGTCGACATCTACCATTCGCTGGAGATCCTCGCGAAGCATCCGCGGGTCGACCCCGAGCGCATCGTGCTGATGGGATTTTCGCGCGGCGGCCAGGCCACGCTCTATGCCAGCCTCGACCGCTTCAACAAGCTCTGGAACAAGTCCGGCGTGCAGTTCGCGGCCTACATCCCGTTCTATCCGGACTGCTCGACCGGCTATCTGACCGACACCGAGGTCGCGGCGCGGCCGATCCGGATCTTTCACGGCACGCCCGACGACTATAACCCGGTGGCGAGCTGCAAGGCCTATGCCGCCCGCTTGCAGGAGGCCAGGCGCGACGTGGTGCTGACCGAATATCCTGACTCCGCGCACGGCTTCGATGCCGGCCTGATCGGCAACAACACGGTGGTGGAGGCAACGGGATCGCAGACCGTGCGCCATTGCACCATCAGGGAAGGCGAAGGCGGCGTGCTGATGAATGCATCGACCCAGGCGCCGTTCAGCTACAAGGACGCCTGCGTCGAGCTCGGCCCGCATGTCGGCGGCAACCCGACCACCGCGCTCGAGGCCCGCAAGGCAGTTAGCGATTTCCTGCAGGCGCTGTTCAAGCTGAGCTGACAGACGCGGGTGTTCCAGTGATGCTTTACACTGCCGTCATTGCGAGGAGCGATAGCGACGAAGCAATCCATCTCCCCACTTGGAGAGGCATGGATTGCTTCGCTTCGCTCGCAATGACGTGGATGGAGCAATGTGTGCCCCTCTGAAGAACAGTTAAGCGAAGCGGCGCGCGAACACCACGCAGACCACGACCGCCAGGGTCGCCGCGATCATCGACCACGGCACCTGCTCGTGCAGCAACAGGCCGGCCAGCGCGAGGCCGAAGAACGGCTGCAGCAGCTGCAATTGGCCGACGCTGGCGATGCCGCCGATCGCAAGGCCGCGATACCAGAACACGAAGCCGACCAGCATGCTGAAGATCGAGACATAGGCGAGCCCGAGCCAGGCCGGCGCACCGATGCCCTGCCAGCTCGGCGGCAGCGTCATGATCGTCATCAGGAGCACCACCGGCGCCGACAGCAACAGCGCCCAGGAGATCACCTGCCAGCCGCCGAGGCGGCGCGACAGCGCGGCGCCTTCGGCATAGCCGAGGCCGCAGACGATAATCGCCGCGACCATCAGGAGGTCGCCGGTCAGGGACGCCGATCCGTCGCTCGACAGGGCGAACGCGCCGACCGTCGCGCTGCCGACGCAGGCGAACAGCCAGAACAGCGGTTGCGGCCGCTCACCGCCGCGCAGCACGCCGAAGATCGCCGTCGACAGCGGCAAGAGGCCGATGAAGACGATCGAATGCGCGGAGGTGATGTGCTGGAGCGCGAGCGCCGTCAGCAGGGGAAAGCCGATCACGACGCCGACAGCGACGATCGTCAGCGACACCAGGTCCTTGCGCTGCGGCCAGGGCTGCCGCAGCACCGCCAGCAGCGCGGCGCCGAGCAGCGCCGCGATCGCCGCCCGCGCCGAAGTCAAAAACAGCGGCGAGAACCCGGCCACGGCCACCCGTGTCGCCGGCAGCGAGCCGCTGAAGATGATGACGCCGAGAAGCCCGTTGCCCCAGCCGTCGATCGAAGCCTTGTCCATCGTACCTCACTTCCGAACGCCGACCATAGCCGGCGGAGGCTCGCCAAGGCAGCTACAGATCAGTACAATACTGCAAAACTGTATGGACAAAGGTAGGCATACACTTGCAACAGCAATCCGATGCGCCGCAATCCAACGCAGCGAAGGCCACGCGGACCACGGACGTGATGAACGCGATCCGCGCCAAGGTGGCGAGCCGTGCGCTGGTCGCCGACGACCGCCTGCCCTCGATCCGCGGCCTGGCCGCGACCATGGGCGTGTCGCCCTCCACCGTCGTCGAGGCCTATGACCGGCTGGCGGCCGAGGGCCTGATCCGCGCCCGGCCCGGCTCCGGCTTCTATGTCTCGTCCGCGGCGCTGCCGCCGCTCGCGCTCGCCAAGGACCAGCCGCAGCGCGACCGCGCGGTGGATCCGTTCTGGGTGTCGCGGCAATCGCTCGATGCCGAGACCGGCGCGCTCAAACCCGGCTGCGGCTGGCTGCCCGCCGAGTGGATGCCTACCGAAGCGCTGCGGCGCGCGTTGCGCGGCCTGGCGCGGGCCGACGATGCCGTGCTCTCCGACTATGGCGCGACGCGCGGCTCGCTCACGCTGCGCCGGATCCTGATGGCACGGTTTGCCGACGAGGGCCTCGAGGTGCCGCCCGAGCAGCTCTTGCTGACCGCGTCCGGCACGCAGGCGATCGATCTCGTCTGCCGCTTCCTGCTGCGGCCGGGCGACACCGTGCTGGTCGACGATCCCTGCTACTTCAATTTTCGCGCGCTGCTGCGCGCGCATCAGGTTCGCATCGTCAGCGTGCCCTACACGGCATCGGGCCCCGATATCGCGAGCTTCGAGGCGACGCTTGCCGCCGAGCGGCCGCGGCTTTATGTCACCAATTCGGCGCTGCATAATCCGACCGGTGCAACGCTGTCGCCGCAGACCGCGCACCGCGTGCTGAATGCCGCGACAGCCCATGATCTCACCATCGTCGAGGACGACATCTTTGCGGACTTCGAGCCGGAGCCTTCGGCGCGGCTCGCCGCACTCGATGGCCTGAGCCGCGTGATCCGGATCGGCAGCTTCTCCAAGACGCTGTCGGCATCGGTGCGCTGCGGCTTCGTCGCCGCGCGGGCGGACTGGATCGAGGATCTCGTCGACCTCCAGGTCGCGACCGGTTTCGGCGGTCCCAGCGCGGTCGCGACCGAGATCATCGCCGGCGTGCTGTCGAGCGGTTTCTATCGCAAGCATGTCGAGGAGCTGCGCCGGCGCCTTGCCCGCGCCCGCCGCGACATCGGCGACAAGCTGCAGCGCATCGGCGTCACACCCTGGCTGATGCCGCGCGGCGGCTTCTATCTGTGGTGCCATCTGCCCGACGGGTGCGACTCGGCCGACGTGGCGCGGCTGGCGCTCGCGGACAATGTCGTGCTGGCGCCGGGGAATGTGTTCAGCGCCTCGCAGACGGCCGCCGCCTTCATGCGCTTCAACGTCGCGCAATGCCGCGACCCGAAACTGATGCCGACCTTGCAGCGGGCGATCGGGCGCTGAGGCATGATGAGATCGAACTGGGGCGGCGGCGGTACTTCACCGCTCCCTTGGGAGAGGCGAACCGAACCCGCGACCAAACCGATTGAGTCCAAACCATCGCGCGCTAGCCAGCAGCGGCGCCCTACTTCTCACCCACCTTGAACGGCTCCTCCTTGCCCGGCGGCACTGTCTCCTCAGCCATCGCCAGGATCATCGCCACCATCACGTAATTGCCGGCGACCGCGGTGAGGTCGACGATCTGCTGATCGTTGAAAATCTTCCTGGCACGCGCATAGGTCTCGTCGGAGACCTTCTTGGTCGTGGTCAGTTCGGTGACGAAGTCGTACACCACCGCCTCGTCGTCGGCCATCTTCGATGGGCGGTTGCCGGCCTTCAGCTCGGCGATGACGTCGGGCGGCAGACCGGCCTTGGCGGCGAGCGGCGCGTGCGCGAACCACTCGACCTGCGAGCGCCACTGCCGGCCGATGATCAGGATCGCGAACTCGTTCAGCCTGGTCGGCACCGAGGTCTGCCAGCGCAAATAGTAGAACAGATCGTAGAGGCGTTGGCCGAGCACCGGGCTCCGGATCATCGGATTGTAGGGACCGCCGATGCCGACGCTCGAGACCTTCATGATCTGCTCGCCGAGCGGTTTTTGCAGGTCGCTGAGCTGCTCCATCGTGAGCTGCGGGAAGCGCGGCTCCTTGCTGGTGGCCGGCACCGAAAACACGGTTGCTGCGAGCCAGCCGCCGGCCGCAGCCAGCGTGAGCGACGAGAGCCAGACTGTTGCTGAATGCATGATTCCTCCGCTTTGATTTATCGGAGGATGCTAGTCGAGCCGCACAGCGTCGACCAGCCGCGGTGCGCGCAGGTCAGCTCGTCACAGCGCGACGATATCGGTGAGGCATTGCTGCGAGACGCTCATCCGCGCATCGATCTGCGCCTGCGTCTTGCAGTCCATGTTCATCGCGAACACGGTGATGTCGGTGCCCTTCTCGGCCCAGCCGACCATCCAGCCGAGCGAGCCGTGCTCCTTGTCGGTCAAGCCGGTCTTGGCGCGAATGACGGCGGCGCCGACCTTCGTCACCGGGAGAATGTCGCACACCAGCTGCTGGCTGCGCTTTGAGATCGGCAGTACGCGGCGGCGCAGCCGGTCGACGAAATCGACCTGCTCGACCGGATCGATGCGCAGGGCGCCGGTGAGCCAGAACTGGTCGATGCCGCCGCCGATGTCGCGATTGCCGTAGTCGAACTCGTCGACATATTTCTGCATGCGCTCCTGGCCGATGCGCCGTGCAATCTCCTGAAACACCGGAAAGGCCGACACCGCGAGCGCGGAGCGCAGCGTGTGATCCTTGTTCCAGGCTTCGATGCTGCGGGTCGTCCCGTCCCACTTGAAGACGTCCTTGTCGGGGTCCGCGACCACTCCGGTCTCCAGCGCAATCAGCGCATTCGGAATCTTGAAGGTCGAGGCCGGCAGCTTGCCCTCGCCCGAGCGCTCCTTGTCGCTGGCGACGATCAGATAGTCCTCGACCTTGTAGCCGACGAAGGTGCCGTCGGTACCGAGCTCGAAGAAGCGCTTTTGCAGCTCCTCGCGAAACTCGCTGCGCTGATAGGACACGTTGGCGAAGCTGCGCGACGGCAGGATCGCGGCGGCAGCAAGCAGACCGAGCGCATGACGGCGATGGATCACGACAAGTCCTGGGCAGGTTCGCGTTGACGACGATGGTGGATGCCATCGTGGTAAAAGGATGGCAAGAAGACTCACTTGTTTGTCGCGTTTTCTTCACGCGAACCGGTGCCCGCTTCGCTCGAAAACGCGATCGCTACCGTGCCCGGCCCGACAGCCGCAGCACGAACACCAGCACCTCGGCGACGGCCTTGTAGAGATCCGGTGGGATCTCGTCGCCGAGCTCGACCTTGGACAGCGCGCCGGCCAGAATCTCGTTCTCCTCGATCGGGATGTCGTGGGCCTTGGCGATCTCGACGATCTTTTCGCCGATCGTGCCCTTGCCTCTCGCCACCACGCGCGGCGCGCCGGCGTGGTCGTAATGCAGCGCGATCGCGAGCTGGTTGTTGGCCTCGCTCATGATGCGCGGTCCAGGAAATGGCCGGCGCGCGCGGGCGCAGGTTGCGGCGGGCTGCCGTCGCGGATCTCGATATCGCCGGGCGTGAGCTCGGCCCTGGTCAGCGCCTGGCTCAGCTCGGAGGCGCCGGCGCGCAGTTGCGCGGCGGTCGAGGGCCGCTCGGCCCACATCCGCACCGAAGTGCGCTCGCCGTTCAGCGAGACCAGCGCGTGCACCGGCCCGGCGGGCTCGACATCGAGCGTGAAGCGCGCGCGCCACACCCGCTTGGCGGCTTCGACCGCGCTGCCGCCGCCATCGCGGGAAATCTCGAACTGCGCCATCGCCGTGCCCTGCTGGGTCAGGAACGGAATCTCGAAATTCCAGCGCGGCACCATGGCGTCGAGCTGCGGGCGCGACGCGTCGCCGCGGTCCGGCAGCGAGGCGACCTGCAGCAGCGTCTGCCGCGCCAGGGCGGCGTCGGTGTTTTCCAGCAGGCGATGCGCGGCCGTCGCGAGCGGCGTGTTTGGGGCGATCGACGCCTCCGCGACGGCCTGGGCCGACGGCAACGCGCCGTGAAATGGCGGCGGCGGCGTATTGCCGCGTACCGGCACCTCGCTTGGCAGCATCTCCCTCGGCGCGGCGCCCTGCCGCGCGGGGTTGCCGACTTCGTGCAGCGCTTCCTGAATGAGATTGATCGCGCCGCCGGAGGACGGGCCGGCATCGAGCGCATCCGCGAGCGCGCCTGCGAGCCCTGTGGCGCCGCGGCTGACATCCTCGGCGACCGGCAGGCGGGCCTGCGGCAGCAGGATCTCCTGAACGTCGAGGTCTTGCGTGCCTGATGGCACGAGGCTCGGCGCCGTCGCGGCGCTGGCCAGCGCCGGTTGCTGGAGCGATGTGGTGGACGGCGGCCTGCCGGCATCACCGGCGCTGAGCGAGGTCAGCGCCTGGCGCAGCACGATCAGTGCGGCCTTCAGATCGGGCGCGCTGCCGCTCGCGGGCGTAATGCCCGCCGCCAGCATCGCCTCGAACAGCAGGCCGGACTTCTGCAAGCCGGCCTTGACCGCATCGCCGCTCAAATTCTCGTCGAGGCCGGTCTGCTGCGCCAGCACCTGCGCGATCGCGGCCTGCAGCTTCGGCGGCAGATTGGTGGGAGCGACCGCGGCAAGATTGGCGAACAGCGGCGCCTGGCTGCCCTGCACTGCCGCCGCAGTCTGCGCCGCCGCGGTGATGGTGACGCGCTCCAGCGGCGTCAATACAGGCTTCGGTGCCGTGGCGATCGGCTGGGCGGCAGCGGCAGCGTTGGCCGCTGCCGGCGACAGCCGTACGGCGTCGCCGGTGTCCGGGCCCGGCCCGACCAGCTGCAGGCGGATGCCGTCATTGGTCTGCGACACCGCAAGCTGCAGGTTCTGGCCCTGCTGCAGCGGCACTTCGGTCTGGACGTCGATCGACAGGCTCGCGATGGCGATCCGCACCAGATCGGCGGACAGCACCTTCAGCACCTGCGCATTGACGACGCTGCCGGCCTCCAGCGTGAGGTCCGGCGCAACGCTGTCCGCCTCCTTCGAGGCGAGCACTGGCAGCACGGGATTGATGGCGATTGCCATGTCGGAGGTCTCGGCCAGGCGCGAGGAACGAGCCGCAGGCTAGCCCGGCGCCGTAAACCCCTCGTTAACCGGCCGCCGGCGCCACCTCCCTGAGCACGCCGGCGGCGGCCTTGAAATCGAGCTGGCGGGCGGCGCGGCGGGCGGCGACCTCCTCGTCCACGCCCCATTGCTCGGCGTTCCAGTCCTCGTCGACATGGGCGGCGGTCCAGACCTGGCCGGCGTCCCGCGCGCCATGGGCCAGCGCCAGCGCCAGCAACGCCGAGCCGGTCAGGGTCGTCACCACATGGAGAGCGGCGACCGACCATGGGTCAGTCGGGAACGCCGCCCGCGCCGCCTTGATCGCAGGCTCGGGCTGGCCGACATGCATCACCCCCTCGGCCATCACGAAATGGGCGCCGAGCGCGTCGGCGGCCCAGAACAGGATCGGATCCCAGTGCTGGGCCTCGCGCGCCACCAGCGTCTCTGGATGGCCGGCGCGGTAGAACAAGAGGTCGCTGCCGAGGAACTTGGCCGCATCGTCGGCGACCTCGTCGACGCGATCAATCACCCCCTCGATCACGCTGTTGGCAAGGCGCGTCAGCGGCATGGTCATGGGATCGATGGTCTCGCCCTGCGCATTCCATTCCGCCGCCACCGCGTCCGCAATGGGCCGCGTGGGCACCGCGATCGGCTTGCCGGACGGAGAGCGGATCGGCTTGCCGTCGAGCGTGATCGAAAATTCGCCGTCGGCCTCGGCGACGCCGGCGCTGGTGTAGAACCGCTTGCGCTGGGGCGTGCGAATGTGGCGCCGCACCGCCTCCTGCGGATCGAACGGAGATTGTTCTGGGACATCGTCGAAAAGGTCGCGCATCGCGCCGGGTAGCTTTCGTTCAAAGGGATTTCCCTGCAAGATATGTCAGGGGCAACGGCAAATAAAGCTGATGGGACGCGGCAAATTCCTTGCGGGTTTTTCGCTGGTTGCGGCGGTTTTCGCCGCCGCCACGGCCTGTGCCGGGTTCCGTTCGCCGGAATCCCTGATCCGCAACGTCTACGCCTATTATGGGCGAGGCAGCGCCGAATATTCCAACGGCCTGCCGCGTGACGAGGAAACCGCTCGCCGATTCTTCGATCCCACCCTGCGCGGTGCCTGGACCGCGCTGCACGATGCGCCCTACGATTTTCTGGTGCAGAGCCCGACCTGGCGGCTCGGCCCGATCTCGATCGCAATCCCGCGCCGGCAGTTCGACAGGACCGACGTAACGGTGACATTCGACAATGAAGGCCGCGCCGTCACGCTCAACTTCATCGTCGTCAACGGTCCCGACGGCTGGGTGATTTCGGATGTCGAGAGCCCGCACGATTCCTTGCGGATGTTTCTGACGCAGTTTCGGCGGTAGGAGACTGCCCTTGCCGTTCCGGCGACCGCTGCTCCACCGGCCAAGGTCGGCAGCCATATCGGCTTTAACGCTGCCGCTTGGCCCGCCTTGTGATCATGTCCGCCTACCTGTTCCGGTCACCACCAAGAAGATTCTTGTAAACCTTCCCATCTTTCATGATGACCAGGAAGTTCTTCGCCGGATCTTCGATCAGCTTGATGTTGTCGATCGGATTGCCTTCGACCAGCAGAAGGTCGGCGAGCGCACCTTCCTCCACCACGCCCAGCTTGCCCGAATATGGATTGCGAAGCCCGGACAAAGCGAGCAATTCGGCATTCGTCGATGTCGCCATGATGAGCGCTTCAGCCGGCGTGTACCATCGCGTGAGGGCTGTCAGCATGGCGCCTTGCCGGTCAGCGAGCGCTTTCGAGAACAAGACGTCGGTACCGAAGGCCGTCTTCAACTTGTACTTCTTGGCAAAGCCGTAGACCCTGTCGGTGCCGGCAACGACCTGCCGCATCTTGTCCTGCTCCGCAGGTCCAAGAGCACTCGCGCCCGACAGATCGAGGAAGGGCTGGGTGCTCAGCCAAATCCCCTTCTCGGCCATCAGGCGGGCCGACGCGTCGTCCATCAAATGACCATGCTCGATGCATTTGACTCCCGCTGCGATCGATCGCTGGATCGCGACCGGCGTGTAGGCGTGTACGGCGACATAGGTACCCCAGTTCTCGGCAGCATCTACCGCGGCACGCAACTCCGGTTCAGTGAACGTGGACACATCGAGCGGACTGAACGGCGACGCCACGCCGCCGCCCGCCGTGAGCTTGACCTGTGTAGCACCTTGCATGAGTTGCTCGCGGACGCGGACGCGGACTTCGTCGGGGCTGTCGGCGACCACGCTGCCGCCAATCTGCTCCATGCGGCTGAGCATGCCGCCGATCGTTCGCGGCAGATCGGACAGCTGCCGGAAGTCGCCATGGCCGCCGGTGATGGTGATCATGGCACCGGATGGGTAGATGCGGGGACCGGCGACGAGACCTTCGTCGATCGCGCGCTTGAGGGAAAAGGCCGGCCCGCCCATGTCGCGAATGGTGGTGAAGCCGCGCATGAGCGTGGCCGTTGCCTCGGCGGCCGCAAGAAGATTGGTGTAACCAACGTCGCTCGCCATCACGGCCGCCGGCGTCGGGCGTACCAGCAATGCATGCCAGTGCGCGTCGATCAGCCCGGGCATCAGCACCCGTCCGTCGCCGGCAATCAGCTGAGCCTCGGCCGCGATCGCCGCAGTCGAAATCTTCTCGATCTTGTTGTTCCGGATCAGCACATTGGACGGCCCGGACAGCGCGCCATTCCTGCCATCGAAAATTCGCACGTTCTGGAACAGCACGCCGCCATCCTGCTGGGCTTGCGCCGGCAGCAAGGCGACGAGGCTCATCACAATCGACGCAACCAGCGCCGAAACTCTGACGCCCTTCCGCAAACCTGACATGTCCACTCTCCCCCGATGGCGCATCGCGCGAGACCGTCACTGATCTCGCGTGGAGCCGACTTGATTTCAGACGATTAATGAGAGTTCTGCCGCTCCCTGACAATCGATGGCCTATTGAGCCGCTCTGGCGGCAGGCTGCAAAGCATAGCTCAGCCATCCGATGCCATGAGACAGCAGATCGATCCCCAGCAGCAGCCCGAGCACCCACAGCCCGGTTGCCGGAAATCCCGTCAGAATGACGAGGCCGGCCAGAACGCCAAACAGCCCGGATGCCAGCATGATCCAGCCGGACTGCTGCCAATGGCCGATGCCGATCAGCATGCGCACAATCCCGGAGACTAAAAGCATGAGACCGAGGGCATAGGTCAGGAGCAGCGCGCTCGTCACCGGTTGGCTGAGCAGAACGATTCCGCAGGCAAGGTAGAGCACCCCCAGCAGAAGCTGCCACACGAACCCGCCCCAGCCCTTGGTCCAGAAGGCGTGCAGGATTTCGAACCCGCCGGCAACGATGGCCGTCCAGCCGATAAAGATGGCGCTGATCACGGTGAAAAGCACGACATCTCCCAGGACCAGAAGGCCCGCGGCGATCATGACGAGGCCCAGCAGAACGCAGACCCATAAAGGCGGGCCAGGCAGGCCGCGGAGCATCGTGGAACTGTTCTCATAGGTAGCCATGTCGTCCTCCTTGATCCCAGGCAGCCATGGACGGCCGCGGCAACCGGGCCACTCGAACTGCCGGAGCTTGTGCCTGCTCTCACCAGCGCCATCCACAACGGCGGCGACCTCTGTGCCACCAACAGACCCAGCGGCGCCGGCGATGCCGGCGGCGGCGCGGTGGCGGAGGACGCGGGCGCGGTGGTGGTCGGGCGACGGCCATATGAAGCGGCCGCTCCGGATCATCCGTCTTCGTGACGAGGGCATCTTCGGGGACGAGTGGCAGCGCCTTGGCCGCCTGCGTCAGCAAGCCGGTTCCGAGACCAACGGCTGCGACGCCGCCGAGCATTCTCCGGAGCACGATCCGACGATCGAGTTCATCCATATCTGGCACCTCGTTATTGCAGAGACCTTCTTGCCCGGCGGCGGCCAACATACGATCAGGCCGATCGCTGGCCCTCGCCGGTCGCTCCGTCGTCCGGTATTTCGCCTGGCCGATAATTCGGCAGCCGTCCTGCGGGAATGATCGCAAGCAGTGCGAGGCCGGCCATGATCAGCAATCCGATCTTCAAAGCGCGCAGGCGCGCTTCGGTATTGACCCGGACGGCTTCCTCGACCTGCTGCGGCGTACCGCTGGTGCCTTCGAGCACGCTGCGCAGCCGGTCATTGCTGACGAAGGTGATGTTGCCGAGATCAACCTGGCTCTGAAGCTCCTTGGTCAGCACCGGACTGGCCGCAATCCTGCCGAGCGCGATCGTGCTCAGAAGACCGACCAGAAGAGCTCCGGCGACCGCGGTACCGACTGCAGCCGCCAGATTCTGTGTGGTTCCGCGCAACGATCCGACGTCCCCGGCCAACGCCTTGGGTGAGGCCGTGACCAGAACGTTGAACAGCAATGTCACCAGCGAGCCCTGGCCGATACCGAACAGCACCAGTCCAACGAGAACGGGAATCTCGCTCCAGTCGTTGCGCACGACGAACGCGAGCCACAGCAACGCGACAGTGCAGAGGCCAAAGCCGAAGCGTCCGATCCGGCGGGGCGTCAGTTTGTCGTAGAGATTGACGATCATCATCGCCGAGAGAAAAACGGTCAGATTGAAGGGCATCATCGCGATCGCCGTCGCAATTGGCGAACGTCCCTGCACAATCTGGATGTAGAGCGGGACCGTGAAGTTCAGCGCTGCCTCGAGCGCCACGACCGCGAACAGCGCGTAGACGGCGCACCTCTCCTCCGGTAAATCGATCACCTCCAACGCCAGCAAAGGCGTCCTCCCCGCGGCCTGCTGGCGATGAGTCCACATCAGGAATGCCTGCCCGAGCACAATGCCAAGCACGATCAGGACCGGTGCCGGCGAGACGCCCAGCAATTCGAATGGCGCGTTAGGGGTCGCCAGGATCACGCCCCAACTGTTCAGATTATTGAATCCGAAGCTGATGAAGATGATCGCGCTCGCGGCAAGAGCGACGCCGATCAGGTCGATCTGGACATCCGGGCGACCGCGGTCCGGCCGCAGGCGGAAACTCAGAGCGAAAGCGATCGCCGAGGCAACGATGAGAATTCCAAACGCGGGGCGCCAGCCGATATAGGTGCCAAGCAACCCGCCGACGACAAATGCCAGCACGCCGGCGGCAGCCCGCGCCGAGCCCAACGCGCCAAGGGCCGTCGCCTGCTGGCGTCCGCCATAATTCTCGGCAATCAGCGCGACGAGCGAGGGCACGATCACCGCGCCCGCGGCGCCGCAAAGCGCCTGAGCGGAAATCATGACGGAGGCCGTGGGGCTGAACGTCATCGCAATCTGCGCTATCAGGAAAAGCACGACCGCAGCACGAAATACCTGCACCGCCCCGAACCTTTGGGCGAGCTTGGCGCCAAGCATCACGAACCCGGCGACAAGCATCGAGTACGCCACGATTCCGGTCGCGACGGTGGTCGGCGGCACGCCGAAGCTGGCCACCATTCCCCCCATCGCAACCGGCAACGACGCGACGTTGAACGACATGATCATCTGACCGAACGCAATTGCGACCATGGGCACCCATGATGCGCGCTCCTCCTGATGAATGTCGCCGATCGAGATTGCTTGCGTTGCCATCGCGTCCTCCAACCTGCCCGACGTTGCGATCGATCGGGCCACAGCTCGACCGATCTTCAGTGCCTCTTGTTCACTCGTCCGGTTGGGACACGAACAGATCCATGCCCAGTCTTTGCGACAGGAACTTCGCGGCGAGCTGCCCTCGCACGCTGTTGCCGGCCGCATCCAGTGGCGGCCCGAAAGTGCCGAAACCACCCTTTCCCGGAGACACCGCGACGATGCCTCCACCAATGCCGCTTTTGCCGGGCAGGCCGATGTCATACAGCCAATCCCCCGACGTTTCATACAGCCCCGCCGTAACCATGACGGCCAATGCATAGTGGCACACGGCCGCATCGACCACCCGCTGCCGGGTCACCGGATTCACGCCACCATCGGCGAGCGTCGCGCCCATCACGGCCAGATCCCTGGCGCTCACATTCAGCGAACACTGCCGGGTGTAGAGATCGGTCGCCTGCCTGGCGTCGCAGTAGATCCGGTCGTAGCTTTCCAGCAACCGCGCGATGCTTCGATTGCGAAAGTTGGTCTTGGATGCCGATGCGTAGACTTCCTCGTTGAGCGAAAGTTTGCGACCCGCGAAGCGCGACAAGCCGTCATGAATGAACCGCCATTGCTCGTCAGCGCTCGAGCCCGGCACGAGGCTTGTGGTCGCGATCGCGCCTGCGTTCACCATGGGGTTGGTGCGCCCGGCTCCATGCTCGATCGCCGCCAGTGAATTGAACGGCAGCCCGGTCGCGTTCGCGCCCAGTTTTGCACGAGCCTCTTCAGGGCCGATGGCCTCGCACACCAATGCGAATACGAATGGCTTCGATACACTCATGATCGAGAATTCGTATTCGATATCGCCCGCGCCGTAGACACGTCCGCTGGTACCGGCCACGCAGACGCCGAACAGTTCACTCGGCACCCTGGCCAGGGCCGGATAAACCTGCGAATTGGTCCCTTCGCTGTTCGACTTGAAGCGCTGATGCGCTTGAGACACGAGCTCCTGCACCATCTCGGGTTCGGGCAAGTGCCCGGTCGAGATGTAGGGCCGCTCCGCTTGTTCCGCGATCGAAGGCGGCCACATTGGCTGTCCTTCCGGATTTGGACCCTATGGCTTCAGGTCTTCTAGTCGGCAACCAGAAGTAGGCTCCCAAAAAGCCACGGAGTCAACGATCCACCTGCACAGCCTTTGCAACACTTGCGTTGGTGCAGACCACTTTACGACAAATGCGCTGAACGCATTGCGTGTCGCGGAATTGCAGCGCCGTTGTGCGATACGACACTCGATTGAGTCATGCGACGTTTCGGCGCGGCTAGGTAAGCAAGGTTGCCCAATCGCCCGCGGCGCAATTGAATCAAAAGCGAAGTCATCATGGCAGCAACGAGCGATTTCCATCATTGGCACGCGAGAGTACGATCGTCGTGTGCGGATGTGAGCCCGCCGCTTGTCCAAGCAACACCGGCCCGCGGCGACGGTGGAATGACCGCATCACTTACAGAGTGAGGTTGATCATGGTGGCGCGCGCAAGCGACGGACAGCTTCTGTTGGTAAAGAAGCTTGGTGGGCTTATTGCTATCGTTGTTGGCTGCTTGCTGACAGCGGTTGGTGTGACATTCGAATCGACAAGCACGATTGTCGTCGGTGTCCTGCTTCTTGTGCTCGGTGCGGCCCTGCTCACGCTCAAGATCATGAGACGAAATCAAAGCGGTCCGTTTGGATAGCCAGACAGATTCGCACGGTCGACGGCCTCGAACCGGATCGCCGCGCCTCCGCCGGTCGATGCCGCTTGTCCGTTCGACAACGTGCTCGCCGGCGCGGCGGCAATTCCGTCCGTGCGTCAACAAGGCTTGTCTAGCAGACCACGCCCCGCCCTAATCGCGGTGGTTGGCGCAGGATCGCGAATAGGCGGCACGCTCGGCCTGGTTCAGGCCCGCGGCGGCGGCCTCGTCGAGGCACCGGCTGACGCGGTCGCCGAACGAGCTGCGCGGCCGCGAACGCAGGCTCGGCTGCGTCGGCGCGTCCATCCTGGGGATAGCCGGCACCTCGATCCGCGGCGGCGGCGGCGGTTGGGGGACCGGCGGATCCCACGTCGAGCGGCCGGGCGCAAGGATTTGCGCGCTCGCCGCGCCCATGGCCCAGAGCAGAATGCCGGCAGCAATCAGGGATCGCTTCATAGCCTATATGTCGTGACGCCGCAGCAACGGTTCAAGTGAACGCACCATGCGTCAATACTGCCCCCGCGATGCGAGTTCCCCGCCCTCGTCACGGCTTCTGGTAGATCACGTGACCGGCACGGATGGTGCTGCTCACCTTCGCAAGATTGCCGACGTCGCCGAGCGGATCGCCGTCGAGCACCACGAGATCGGCGTCGAAGCCCTGCTCCACCCGTCCCTTCTTCGCGGCCTTGAAGAACCGCGCCGGATTGGTCGTCAACGAGGCCAGCACCTGCCGCCCCGACAACACGCGGTGCATCAACTGAAATTCCTGCGTGGTGTCGTACAGCGTGGTGAAACCGACATCGGTGCCGAACAGCACCGTGCCGCCATTTTCCGAAAATTGCTTGAGCTGGTTGACGGTCGAAGCCACCAGACGATTGGTGACGTTCGGATCGAGCACCACGGTGGTGAATAGCGACAGTGTGGGAACGAGCGCAGTCCCCTGTGCCTTGAACCGCGCCAGCTGATCCGCGGTGTAGCCGGGTTCGCCGGGTGTGGTGTGCGCGAGCACATCGACGCCGGACTCGATCACCGTCTCGACACCGACCTTGTTCTGCGGATGCGCGAACACCGGTCTGCCCTGCGCATGCGCGACGTCGACGGCGGCCTTGGCGATTGCAGGGTCCATGTTGACGACGGGCTTGTCCCCCATGAACGCGCCGGTGAACAGCTTGATACCGTCCTCACCCATGCCGAGCCAATCGCGCGCCCATTGCGTGGCCTCCTCCGGCGTCGCGACTTCAGGAAGCTGCACTTCGCGCGGGATGTAGACGGGGTGCCCGCCCTTCGGGAAGATGTTGCCTGCGAGCAAGATGTTGGGGCCGGCGACTTCGCCCGCGGCGATGCGCTTGCGCAGCGGCAACGTGTCGCTCGGATCGGAGCCGAGATCCCAGACCGTGGTAAAACCCCAGCGCGTCAGCATCTCCTGCATGTGCTGCGTCAGCGCCGCGGGCGGCGCAGCGCCGGCGTTGCGCCAGACTTTCTGCGTGAAATGGACATGGCTGTTCCAGAAGCCGGCGACGATGGTCTTGCCGCTGCAATCGATCACGCGGGCATCCGGCGGCGCCTGGATGTCGCCGGACTTGCCGACCGCGCTGATGACGCCGTCGGTCATCACGATCACCGCATCCGGCAGCGCTTCCGCATCGGCCGATGCGTAAAGCGTGCCGCCGCGGAGCACGATGGTCTCGGCCTGCGCCGTCACCGAGGCGATAGCTGAGCCAATCAGGAAAAGCGTGACGCGCAGCCAGGTGCCGACCATGGAGAGTCTCCGTTGCAGGCCGGCAAAGGCCGGCGCGCGAAGATAGCCGCAAGGCGCGGAGCCGCTTGATCGTTGTTGCTGTCCGCGACGGATATTGGAGGCCGCGCCCCGCCCGTCACTCCTCGGGCGCGTTCTCGATCGGGTCGAAGCGGTCGGCCTCCAGCCCGAGCAGGTTCCACGACTGCTGCATGTGTGGCGGCAGCGGCGCGGTGGCGTCGATCACGCCGCCGCGCGGATGCGGGATGACGATGCGGCGTGCCAAGAGATGCAGCCGGTTCTGCAAGCCGCCCGGCAGCTGCCAGTTCTCGATGTTGAAATATTTGGGATCACCGACGATCGGATGGCCGATATGGGCCATGTGGGCGCGCAGCTGGTGGGTGCGGCCCGTCACCGGCTTCAGCGACACCCAGGCGAGCTTGGTCGCCGAGGTCTCGACCACGGCATAATATGTCACGGCGTGGCTCGCGCCCTCGTCACCATGCTCGGCGATCCGCATGATGCTGTCCTCCTCGCTCTCCTCCTTGGCGAGATAGGTCGAGATGCGCCCCTGCTTCGGCTTCGGTACACCGGCGACCAGCGCCCAGTAGATCTTGCGCGCGGAGCGATGGCGGAATGCGCCTGTCAGGTGCGAGGCGGCGAAGCGCGTCTTGGCGATCAGGAGACAGCCCGACGTCTCCCTGTCGATGCGGTGCACGAGCCGCGGCTTCTGGCCCTTGGCGTCGCGCATCACCTCCAACATCTGGTCGATGTGCCGCGTCATGCCCGACCCGCCCTGCACGGCAAGGCCGGCCGGCTTGTTCAGGACGAGGACGTCGTCGTCCTCGTAGATCGTCATCTCCTTCAGCGCCTGCAGTGTCTTCGCCTCGGCCTCGGAGAGCGTGCCGGCCGTCTTCGGCGTATCAAGCCGCAACGGCGGGATCCGGACGCTCTGGCCCTCCTCGAGCCGGTCCTTGGAATCGGCGCGCTTGCCGTTGACCCTGAGTTCGCCTTTGCGGACCACGCGCTGGATGTGGGAGAACGACAGGCCGGGAAAGCGCGCTTCGAGGAAACGGTCGACACGCATGTTGTTCTCGTCCGCGGTGACGACAACAGTCTGAACCTTGGTCGGCAATGGCTGTTCGGCCGCGGCAGTCTTCGACATGACGGGCTCAGCCCGCTCCTGCCGGTCGCGGCGCGGCTCGGCAAAGCGCGGCGGCTTTCCGGCCGCACGATGCGCGAACGGACGCTCACCGGACTTACGCTCACTAGACTTGCGCTCACCGAGCTTGCGATCGTCCGGCTTGCGGCCGCGCTGCGCCGATCCGCTCTTGCCACGATCCTCACCACGATCCTTGCCACGATCGCCGACGCGGTCCCGGTCGCGGCCCTTGTCGCGCCCTTTGGCGCGGTCGCCCGGCGATGTGGTTCTCTTGATACGGCGGCTCATGGTGATTTTTCGGCTCCAGACCTGCATTGTGCCTAGCGCAAATGCCGCGAATTGTCACGGCGAAATCGGTGTGAATCCGATGCAAGATCGGCCATGTTCGGCCGCATACGGCAATCGACGGGGACCCTGGAATGAGGCTGGCGATATCGGCTTTGGCGGCGGCCCTGATGCTCACGGACCCTGCGCTCGCCCAGCAAAGCCCGATGCCCGAAGCCGCGATGCCGGAAGATCTGGCCTGGAAGCTCTTGGAACTCGGCCGCGTCATCGACCCGCCCAAGACCGCCGCACTCTACGCGCCGCTGCAACAGAAGGAGCCCTATCAGGGCGTCAAGGTCGAGCGCGACCTCAAATACGGCCCCGCCGACCGCCATCTGCTCGACGTGTTCACGCCGGAGACGGCGGCGCCCGCACGACCCGTGCTGATCTACATCCATGGCGGCGGCCTCATTGCGGGCAACAAGCGCGCGCCCGGCAGCCCGTTCTACGACAACATCATGCTGTGGGCGGTGAAGAACGGCTTCGTCGGCGTCAATGCCACCTATCGCTTGGCGCCGGCCTTTCCATGGCCGGCAGGCGCGGAGGACATGGGTGCGCTCGTGCAGTGGGTTGCGGAAAACATCGCCTCCCGCGGCGGCGAGCCCGGGCGCATCTTCCTGATGGGCCAGTCGGCCGGCGCGATCCATGTCGCGAGCTATGTCTCGCATCCAGAATTTCACAAGGTGAAGGGCGGCGGCCTTGCCGGCGCGATCATGGTGTCGGGCATCTATGATCTGACGGCCTCGCCGGCCGGCGACGCCGAGCTCGCCTATTACGGCTCCGACCCCTCGCGCTATGCCGAGCGCTCCTCGCTGCAAGGCCTGGTCGGAAGCCCGATCCCGTTCCTGATCACCGCGGCCGAGCTCGACCCGCCGCGCTTCGTCGAGCAGTTCGAGCTCATGAAGCAGGCCAGCTGCAAGCGGCCAAGCGGCTGCGCGCGCAGCTTCATGCTGCCGCAGCACAGCCACATGTCGGAGGTCTATGCCATCAACACGCCGGACACGCGGCTGACGGACGAGATCCTGGAATTCGCAAAGAGCGTGAAGTGACGCGCCAGAGCAATACGAAGTTATGGGCTGTTGCAGCGCGCGCTGCCAAAATATCGAAAACAACCCCATGCAAAGCAGCCGGCGGCGGCCGGCGTTGCATCAAGCAACTTGACACGTCGGGCAACTCAGGGATACTCTTCTAATATTCCGAAATTATACAAGTGTTGCTCGCCCAAATCTCTTGCTCTAGCTCCCGCCCCGTTCCTTGCGCAGCCGCTGCCAGTAATCCAGCCGCTTGCGGATCTCGCGCTCGAAGCCGCGGTCGGGTGGATCGTAGAAGGTCTGGCGGCCGAGAGCCTCCGGGAAGTAGTCCTGGCCGGAGAAGGCGTCGGGGGCGTCGTGGTCGTATTCGTACGCTGCACCGTAGCCTTCCGACTTCATCAGCTTGGTCGGGGAATTGAGGATGTGCTTCGGCGGCAGCAGCGAGCCGGCCTGCTTGGCGACCTGCATCGCCGTGCCGAAGGCGGCGTAGACCGCGTTCGATTTCGGCGCGGTGGCGAGATAGACGACGGCCTGCGCGATCGCGAGTTCGCCTTCGGGATGGCCGAGGAAGTCGAAGGCATCCTTGGCGGCATTGGCGATGACGAGCGCCTGCGGATCGGCCAGCCCGATGTCCTCGACCGCCATGCGCACGACACGACGGGCCAGGAACAGCGGATCCTCACCGGCATCGAGCATGCGGGCGAGGTAATACAGCGCGGCATCGGGATCGGAGCCGCGCACCGACTTATGCAGCGCAGAAATCAGGTTGTAATGGCCGTCGGCCGACTTGTCGTAGATCGGCGCGCGGCGCTGCAGGATGTCCTGCAACTGCGCGGCATTGAAAATCTCGTCCGCCCGCGCCGAACGCCATACCTCTTCGGCAAGCGTCAGCGAGGCGCGGCCGTCGCCGTCGGCCATGCGCACCAGCACCGCGCGCGCCTCCGCATCCAGCGGCAGCTTCCTGCCCTCGACCGCCTCGGCATGCGCGAACAGCTTTTCGATCGCGGCGGCATCGAGCGAACGAAACACCAGCACGCGCGCGCGGGACAGGAGCGCCGCGTTGAGCTCGAAGGACGGGTTCTCGGTGGTGGCGCCGACCATGACCACCGTGCCGTCTTCCATCACGGGCAGAAAGGAATCCTGCTGGGCGCGGTTGAAGCGATGCACCTCGTCCACGAAGAGCAGCGTGCCCTTGCCCATCTCGCGGCGGGCGCGCGCGGCATCGAAAGCCTTCTTGAGATCGGCGACGCCGGAGAACACCGCGGAGATCTGTTCAAAATGCAGATCGGTGGCATCCGCCAGCAGCCGCGCCACCGTTGTCTTGCCGGTGCCCGGCGGGCCCCAGAACACCAGCGAGCCGAGCGTGCGCGTTTCCAGCATGCGCGTCAGCGCACCGTCGGGGCCGAGGATATGGTCCTGACCGACGACCTCCGACAGCGCGCGCGGCCGCAGCCGGTCCGGCAGCGGATGCGGCGCCTCGTGGTCGAGCCCCGCCGCGGCAAAGAGATTGCTGGCTTCGTGCGGTCGCTTCGGACTCATCCGCCCAACGTGACGTTGATCTGCTGGCCGCCGCGCACCAGCGTGATGCGCCAGATCCGCGACCGCTCGCCTGCGGCCTTCTCGAGATCGCCGGTCTTGCGCAATCTTCTGGTTGTTGACGGCCAGGATGATGTCGCCTTTCTGGAAGCCGACATTGGCGGCGGTGCCGTCATCGGCCAGCTCGGTCACCACGACGCCCTCGGCGCCCGCGTCGAGATGCAGCTCATCGGCCAGCGCCGGCGAGATATTGGCGACCCTGGCGCCCTGGAACGGCGAGCGCGCAGTCAGCACGATCTCGTCGCGATTGGTATCGGGCGCGGTCTCCAGCGCCACGGTCAGCTTGACCGGCTTGCTGCCGCGCTGCACGTCGATCTGCGCGGTGCCGCCGAGCGGACGGGTTGCGAAACGGTAGTCGAAGGCGTTGGGATCATCGATCGGCGTGCCGTCGATCCCGATGATCAGGTCGGAGAGCTTGAGCCCGGCCTTCGCCGCCGGGCTGTTCGGCGCGACATTGGCGACCAGCGCGCCGCTCGGCAGCTTCAGTCCCAGCGTCTCCGCGATCTCCGGAGTCACCGCCTGCAATTTTGCCCCGAGCCACGGGCGCTTCACTGCCTTGCCGCCGCTCTTGGCTGATGCGACGACGACGCGCACCATGTTGGCGGGAATCGCAAAGCCGATGCCCTGCGAGCCGCCGGAGCGCGAATAGATCGCGGTGTTGATACCGGCGAGCTTGCCGCTCATGTCGACCAGCGCGCCGCCGGAATTGCCGGGATTGATCGGCGCATCGGTCTGGATGAAGAACTGGTAGTCGGTGATGCCGACTTGCGTGCGTGCCAGCGCCGAGATGATGCCGTGGGTCACGGTCTGGCCGACACCGAAGGGATTGCCGATCGCCAGCACGACGTCGCCGACCTGAAGCTGGTCGGAGTTGGCGAAGTCGAGCGTTGCGAATTTTTCCTTGTTGGTGTTCTTCAGCCGCAGCACCGCAAGGTCGGTGCGGCTATCCTTCAGCAGGATCTCGGCCTCGAACTCGCGCTTGTCCGACAGCGACACCTTCACTTGGTCCGCCCCTTCGATGACGTGGACGTTGGTGACCACGAGACCGGAGGCATCGACGATGACGCCGGAGCCGAGCGAGCGCTGCATCTGCTCGGGCTGCTGACCCGGCACGCCGAAGAAGCGGCGGAAGATCGGGTCGTCCAGCAGCGGATTGCGGTTCTGCACCACCTTGGCGGCATAGACGTTGACGACCGCGGGCTGCACCCGTTGCACGATCGGCGCATAGGACAGCCGCAGCTCGGCCGGCGATGACGGGACGCGGCGGTCCTGCGCCGCGGCTGCGGAAAGATTCGCCATGAAGGCCAACGTGCACAGAGCGGATACGGCAGCAAAGCGGACAGGTCGGAGCATTCTCACCTCTCGTGGAAACGCCGGAATATAGGCGTGTTCGCCGGGCAATTGAAGGGCGCCCGGCCGGATAACTGGCCCCCCGCCGGACCGGTGCACAACCCGCGGCAGCCGCGTTGAAGCGCGCCGCCAAGCTTCTATGATGGCTGTCATCTCACTGCGCCGCTCCGCTTGTTGCCTGCGGACCACAAGCGGAACTGCGATGCCCGGAAGCACTGTCGTGCGTCAGTCACGATACGCTCCTAGGACCGTTCAGTGAGTGGGGACTTCAAACACAACAGGGGTGCACGATGAGTGCGACAAAAGTTGGTGCAATCGCCATCGGCCTGGCAGGGGCGCTCGCCGCCTCGCCGGCCTATTCACAATCGGCCGGAGGCGGCAGCGATGCGGAGATCGCGCTGCTGAAGCAGCAGTTGAAGATGCTGGAGCAGAAGCTCGACAGACTGCAGAAGCAGACCAACGCCAATACCGCAACCGCCGCCAGCGCAAATGCCAATGCGAAGGCGGCGGATGCCAAGGCCGCGCGGGTGGCGAGCGCCAACGCCGCGATCCCGGTGAAAGGCCCGGTCGCGCCGTCCGGCGTCGTCGTGACGATGCCGAACAACCGCCCGACGATCTGCACCGCCGACCAGGCCAATTGCGTCGCCATCACCAGCCGCCTGCATTGGGATGTCGGCGGCTATGACTATCGTCCCAACACCGCGGCCACCGTGCCGCAGAAGCTCGACAGCGGCCAGAACGTCCGACGCGCGCGCATCGGGGTCGCCGGTAAGTTCTTCAACGACTGGAACTTCGCGCTGGTCTACGATTTCGGCGGCTCCTCCGACGGATTTGGCGGCGCCGCGCCAGGATCGTTGCCGGGCGGCGGCCTCTCCGGCGTCGAGAACGCCTATGTCAGCTACACCGGCCTGAAGCCGTTCGGCGGCAAGATGGCGATCGAGGCCGGCATCATGGATCTGCCATACACGCTCGACGAAGCGACGAGCTCAAACGACATCATGTTCATGGAACGCGCCTCACCCGGTGTGATCGCGACCAACATCGCCGCCGGCGACTTCCGCTCCGCGGCCGGTGCGCGCTGGTTCAACGACCAGCTCTGGATCGGCGGCTATGTCACGGGACCAACGTCGGGCGCCATCCACTCCGCATCCTCCGCCTCGCCGGCCGGCACGTCCGAGCAGTATGGCGGCGTCATCCGCGTCGCCGGCAATCCGATCAGCGGCAAGAACTATTCGGTACACATCGGCGCCGATGCGGAATGGCTGGTGCAGCCGCCGCGCAACCAGCTCACGCAGGCGCAGACGCTCACGCTCAGCGACCGGCCCGAGCTGCGCATCGATCCGACCACGCTGATCTCGACCGGTGCGATCGCCAACGTCTCCGGCGCGCAGGTCTACGGCGTCGAGGCGGCAGCGACCTATGGCCCGTTCATCGCGCAGGGCGAATATTACTGGTTCAATGTCGACCGCTCGGCGAACACGGGGCTGCCGCCATTCGGCGCGCCGAGCCTGAAATTCGACGGCGGTTACGCGCAGGTCGGCTACGTGCTGACCGGCGAGAACCACGCCTACAACCCGGCGACAGCCTCCTACAGCGGTATCAAGCCGCATGATCCGTTCTCGCTCGCCGGCGGCGGCTGGGGCGCCTGGGAAATCGCCGGCCGCGTCAGCACGATGGACCTCAACGATCAGATCGCGCAGGCGGTCGGCATCGCGGGCGGACGGCAGACCGTCTACACCGCCGCGCTGAACTGGTACGTCAACAACAACGTCCGCTTCATGCTGAACTATCTGCACGGCGATATCGCCAAGCAGGCCTCGGCGACCTCGGCTGCGGATGTCGGCTCGAAGTTCGACGCGGTCGCGATGCGCACGCAGTTCGCGTTCTGAGCTGATCGGAGCGGCCGTCAAGACCAACGGCCGGGAGCGACACCGCTCCCGGCCGTTACGCGCCGCCGAAATATCGAAAACAACCCATGCAAAGGAGCCGGCGGCAAAAGAACTTTGTCGTCCCGGACAAGCGCAGCGAAGCGGAGCGCTGATCCGGGACCCATAACCACAGGATCTGGTTTGACGAAGACTCGTGGTCGCTCGCCCGCGCCGCAACCGCTCCCTGGGGTTATGGGTCCCGGCCTACGCCGGGACGACACCGAACTTTTCATTTGCGAGTGACCTGCCCCTCGGCGCGTGGCCGGCCTGATTCAATTCAAACTTGAGCTACGCCGCGCGCTTCTTCTTCACGACGACCTCGGGCGCCGGTGCGCAGGACAGCCGCTCCTGATGGCCCTCGCCCCAGGCTTTCAGAATATCGATCACGGGGCGCAGGCTCTCGCCGAGTTCGGAAAGCGTGTATTCCACGCGCGGCGGCACCTCGGCATAGACCTTGCGGATGACCAGCTTGTCCTCCTCCAGCGCGCGCAGCTGCTTCGTGAGCATGCGCTGGGTGATGCCGGGCATCCGGCGGCGCAATTCGCCGAAGCGCTGGGTGCCGCTCTGGAGGTGGTAGAGGATCACGCCCTTCCACTTGCCGTCGATCAGGTCCAGCGTCGCCTCGACAGAGCAGCCGGGACGACGGGCAAAATTGCGCCGCTTCATGCGTGTTTTCCCAATAGTATCCAAACAGGGACTATATCCCCGAATTTACAGTACTTGCCAAATGGACGCCAGCGCGACAGTTAATCCGCAGGCAATCGCCCACCACGGAGACAAGCCATGAAGGCCGTCGGCTACAAAAAATCGCTTCCGATCGAGGATGCGGATTCACTGATCGATTTCGAGACCGCCAAGCCCGAACCCAAAGGGCGCGACATCCGCGTCGCCGTGAAGGCGATCTCGGCCAATCCGGTCGATTACAAGGTGCGCAAGCGCGCAGCTCCGCCCGAGGGCGAGACGAAGATCCTCGGCTATGACGCGGCCGGCGTGGTCGATGCCGTCGGGCCCGACGTGACTCTCTTCAAGCCGGGCGACGAGGTGTTCTACGCCGGCTCGATCCTGCGCCAGGGCACCAACGCCGAATTCCACCTGGTCGACGAGCGCATCGTCGGCAACAAGCCGAAGAGCCTGTCGTTCGCGCAGGCCGCCGCTCTCCCCCTCACGTCCATCACCGCCTGGGAATTGCTGTTCGACCGGCTCGGCGCGGTGCCCGGCAAGAGCGTCGATCCGCGCACGCTCCTGATCACGGGCGGCGCCGGCGGCGTCGGCTCGATCCTGATCCAACTTGCCCGCCGCCTCACCGGGCTGACCGTACTTGCCACCGCGACGCGGCCGGAGTCGCAGAAATGGTGCCTCGATCTCGGCGCTCATGCGGTGATCGACCACGGCAAGCCGATGAAGGAGCAGATCGAGAAGCTGAAGCTGCCGCCGGTCGGGCTGGTGGCCAGCCTGACCTTCACCGACCAGCACTACAAGGCGATTGCGGAGTTCATGGCCCCGCAGGGAAGGTTCGGCCTGATCGACGATCCCCCGGAATTTGCCATGAGCACGTTCAAGGGCAAGGCCATCTCGGTGCACTGGGAATCGATGTTCACGCGCTCCTCGTTCCAGACGCCAGACATGATCGCGCAGCATCATCTGCTCAATGATGTCGCCGACCTCATCGACAAGGGCGTTTTGCGCACCACGCTCGACCAGACCTTCGGCACGATCAACGCCGCCAACCTCAAGCGCGCCCATGCGCTCTTGGAGAGCGGCAAGTCGCGCGGCAAGATCGTGCTGGAGGGGTGGTAGAGGCTCCTCACGTCTGCTTCCTCATGCCCGGGCAACATCCCGGGCATGATATCCCCACAGGCCCGGGGAGTGGCTTTGCCAAAGCCACGGCATCGCCTGTATGATTTGCGTAACGATCACCCCGTCCTCAATCCGGCCGCGCAGGACGCGGCCGGAGCGGTGGTGACGCCTACGGGGATGGGAGGAAACCGATGAGTTTGCTCACGGCCGATCCGTCGCGGATCGATCCGGAGTGGATGACGCGGGCGCTGCGCGAAGCCGGTCTGATCGATCGGGTCAGAGTTGTCGATCTCGCCTGCAAGCCGGTCGGCAACGGCCTCGTCGGCGACAGTTATCGATTTCGTCTGACCTATGACGGTGACGAGCCGAACGCTCCCTTGAGCGTCGTCGGCAAATTCCCTGCTGCAGATCCCGACAGCCGCCGCTCCGGCTCCGCGCACACGCTTTACGTCCGCGAGGTCGCGTTCTATCGCGAACTGGCCGCCACCGTCGCCATTCACACGCCCCGGCCGATTATTGCCGAAATCGATCCGGCGACCGACGACTTCACGCTGATCCTGGAAGACCTCGCGCCCGCACGTCCGGGCGATCAACTCGCCGGATGCTCGATCGCCGACAGCCAGATGGCCATGACCGAGGCCGCGGCGTTGCATGCGCCGCGATGGAATGACCCGAGCCTCGATGCGGTGCAATGCTTCGTGGTGGCCGCAAGCCGGCGCAGAGACCTTCGCGCGGTGCTGCCCGGCATCATCGGTCACTACAAGGAGCGATATCGCGGCGTGATCGAGCCGGAATTCCTTGATCTGATCGACCGGCTTCCGGACGCCCTATTGCGCTATCAGTCCGATCGGTCGGCGCTGCGAACCTTGCAGCATGCGGACTTCCGGCTCGACAACATGCTGTTCGATGTGCGCGGCAACACCCGGCCGATGGCGACGCTGGACTGGCAGACGCTGACAGTGGGCCCGGGAATCGTCGACGTCGCCTATTTCCTCTCGGCCGGCATCGATCCATCCGAACGGCGGCTTCATGAGGCCGAGCTGGTGCGGCTCTATCACTCGGAACTGATCCGGCGCGGCGTGCGGGACTATGACTGGGATCGTTGCTGGCGGGATTATCGGCGCTACACGCTGCACGGCATCATGATGGGCGTCGTCTCCGCGCTCAGCGTCCAGCGCTCCGAGCGAGGCGACGCGCTGTTCCTGAAAATGACCCGCGGCGCCTGCGCGCAAGCGCTGGACCACGACAGTTTTTCATACTGGCAGGACTAACGCGCTTTCGAGCGAAGTGGATACAACGCGTCAGGCATCGAAAGGAATCGGCGTGCTCAACAAACTGGACGATTTCCCCATCCACCAGACGCCGGAGCCGATCGCGGTTCCCTCGACCAGCGACCGCAATGTCTATGACCGGACCTGGTTCAACGGCTACACCGCCGACGGCGCGTATTATTTCGGGATCGGCATTGCGATCTACCCGCACCGCAAGATCCTCGATTGCGCCTTCAGCGTCGTGGAACGCGGCGGACGGCAGCACTGCTTTTACGGCTCGCGGCGGGCTCCGATCGAGCGCACCGAGATGCAGGTCGGTCCGTTCAGGCTCGAAGTGCTCGAGCCGATGCTGCGGACCCGGGTGGTGCTCGACGACAATGCGACGGGCCTCGCCTGCGACCTGACCTTCTCCGCGCGCACCGCCGCGATCCAGGAAGCGCGCCAGACGCTTTGGTCGGGCGACCGCCGCGCGATGGATTCGACCCGGTTCGACCAGTTCGGCCGCTGGAGCGGCGTCATCAACCACCCGGATGGCGGGATCAAGGTCGACGATCGCACATGCTACGGCACCAAGGATCGCTCCTGGGGCGTGCGCAATGTCGGCGAACGCGACGTCGGAGGCGCGCCGATGCCGCCGCCGAGCGTGTTCTTCCTCTGGGCGCCGCTGGTCTGGGACGACCACATCTCGCACGCGATCTTCTTCGACGGGACGCAGGGCGAGGCGCTGGTCCGCGAGGGCATTACCGCGCCGCTCTACCGAAGCGAGGCCGAGATCCCCGGCGTGGTCGACGGCCTCGACCGCCGCATGGCGACCGCGCGGCATCGCGTCAAATACGTGCCGAACACCCGGCTCGCGCAGTCGGCTGAAATCGACCTCGTCGATATCGACGGCCACACCACGACCATCGCGCTCGACCCGATCCTCAAATTCCAGATGAAGGGCCTCGGCTACGGCCATCCGCAGTGGGGCCAGGGCATGTGGAAGGGCGAGCTCGAGATCGGCGGCGAGTTGTTCGATCCATCGACGCTCGACCCGCTGGCCCGCGAGAATGTGCACGTGCAGCAGGTGGTTCGCGCCCGCCAGGGCGGCCAGACCGGAATTGGCGTGCTGGAGCAGATTTGCTTCGGTCCCTACCGTCCCGCAGGCTTCAGCGAATTCCTGGACGGCGCGAAGGGATAGCTAGAGCATGATCCGGAAAAGTGCGAAGCGGTCTTCCGCAAAGATCATGCTCAAACAACAACCTAAAGCGCAATGACGATTGATCCTAATCGCATCGCGCTTTAGATCGGCGGCACGCCCTCGACGAACAGCAGGCGTCGCTCCAGCGCGGTTGCGCGCAGCTTCAACGCCTCGGCGTATTCCGGTGACGCGTACCATTCGCGCAGGCGCGCCATGGTCGAAAATTCGACGATGACGATCGCGTTCGGTGGTGGACCGCCCTCCACTACCTCGACGGCGCCGCCGCGCGCGAGGTAGCGGCCGCCATATTGGGCAATGGTCTGAGCCGCGAGCGTGCGGTAGGCCTCCATCGCGGCTCCATCGCGCACCTCGACCTCGGAGATCACATAGGCCGCCATGCGCGCCGCCTCAGGCGATCGTGTTGACGATGCCGCCCTCGGCGCGCAGCGCTGCACCGTTGGTCGCGGACGCTTCCTTGGATGCGACATAGACCACCATGTTGGCGATCTCGTCGACGCTGGCAAAGCGCTGGATCAGCGAGCTCGGCCGATGCTGCTTGACGAAGTTCGCAGCAGCCTCGTCCACCGACTGTCCATTCTGCTTGGCGAGATCCTTGACGAACGTCTCGACGCCCTCCGACATGGTCGGGCCCGGCAGCACGGAGTTGACCGTGACGCCGGTGCCGCGGGTGAGCTGCGCCAGGCCGCGCGCGACAGACAGCTGGGCCGTCTTGGTCATGCCGTAATGGATCATCTCGATGGGAATGTTGAGACCCGACTCCGAGGAGATGAAGACGATGCGGCCCCAGTTGCGCTCGAGCATGCCCTTCATGTACGCGCGCGACAGCCGCACGCCGCTCATCACGTTGATCTCGAAGAAGCGGGTCCAGTCCTCGTCCGGGATGTCGAAGAAGTCCTTGGGTTCGAAGATGCCGGCATTGTTGATGAGGATGTCGACGTCCGGCAGCGCCGCAACGAGCGCCTTGCAGCCCGCCGCGGTCAAGACGTCGGCGGCGATGCCGCGCACCTTCGCCTCGGGCACCGCTTTGGCGATCGCCGTAATCGCGGCATCGACCTTGTCCTTACCGCGCCCGTTGATCACGACACTCGCGCCCGAGGCGGCGAGGCCCTTGGCAACGGCGTGGCCGATGCCGGCGGTCGAGCCGGTGACGAGGGCGGTCTTTCCGGAAAGGTCGATGTTCATCTGTCATCTCCATTGATGTCGACGGACATATCGGGCGCTGCATGCAGCGCCGCAATTGCATCTCACCGACGCGTGAGGAAGTAGAACACGCCTCGTCGTCCTGGCGAAAGCCAGGACCCATTACCACCTGCGTTGATGATGAAGCCGGCGTCGGCCACCGTGCCGGCTTGATAGATCCCGTGGTGTGGGTCCTGGCTTTCGCCAGGACGACGACGGGGATAGAGCGACGCCACCAAAACAAAAACGGCGCCCGAAGGCGCCGCTTTCAAAACCTGGCTCGAGAGCAGCCTGCGCCGCCTCAGTGAGAGCGGCCTGCGCCGCCTCAGCGAGAGCGGCTTACGCCGCCTCGGCTTCCTTCTCTTGCACCGGGCCGGAATCCTGGCCCTTGGCATCGACGTCGCGATCGACGAACTCGATCACGGCCATCGCGGCGTTGTCGCCGTAGCGGAAGCCGGCCTTGATGATGCGGGTGTAGCCGCCCTGCCGGTCCTTGTAGCGGGTCGCGAGCGTGTCGAAGAGCTTCTTGACCATATCGACGTCGCGCAGCTCCGCGATCGCCTGGCGGCGCAGCGACAGGCCGCCCTTCTTGCCGAGGGTAACGAGCTTCTCGACGATCGGGCGAAGCTCCTTGGCCTTGGGCAGCGTGGTGACGATCTGCTCGTGCTTGATCAGCGAGGCCGCCATGTTGGCGAACATCGCCTTGCGATGCTCGGCCGTGCGGTTGAGTTTCCGATGAACCTTGCCGTGACGCATGTGTGTAGTCCTTCTTCGCTTGTGTCGCGGTGGTTCAGCGACTGGTTTTCAGGTGGGCTTCCTGCGTTCGCCCGGTCGTCATTCCGGGGCGGCTCGAAGAGCCGAACCCGGAATCTCGAGATTCCGGGTTCGATGCTTCGCATCGCCCCGGAACGACGAATACTCAGTAATGATCCTCGAAGCGCTTGGCGAGCTCGTCGATGTTCTCCGGCGGCCAGCCCGGCACTTCCATGCCGAGGTGCAGACCCATCTGGGCCAGCACTTCCTTGATCTCGTTCAGCGACTTGCGACCGAAATTCGGGGTGCGAAGCATTTCCGCTTCGCTCTTCTGCACGAGGTCGCCGATGTAGACGATGTTGTCGTTCTTCAGGCAGTTGGCCGAACGCACCGACAGCTCGAGCTCGTCCACCTTCTTGAGGAAGGCCGGGTTGAAGGCGAGGTCCGGGATGATCTCCTGGGCGACTTCCTTGCGCGGCTCTTCGAAGTTGACGAACACGTTGAGCTGATCCTGCAGGATGCGCGCAGCGTAGGCCACTGAATCGTCCGGCGTGAGCGCGCCGTTGGTCTCGATCGTCATGGTCAGCTTGTCGTAGTCGAGGATCTGGCCCTCGCGGGTGTTCTCGACCTTGTAGGAGACCTTGCGGACCGGCGAGTACAGGCTGTCGACCGGGATCAGGCCGATCGGCGCATCCTCGGGACGGTTGCGCTCGGCGGGCACGTAGCCCTTGCCGGTGGCGACCGTGAACTCCATGCGGATCTCGGCGCCCTCGTCGAGGGTGCAGATCTGCAGATCGGGGTTGAGCACGACGACGTCGCCGACGGTCTGGATGTCACCGGCGGTGACGACGCCGGGGCCCTGCTTCTTCACGACCATGCGCTTGGGGCCTTCGCCCTGCATCTTGATCGAGATGTCCTTGATGTTGAGCACGATGTCGGTGACGTCTTCACGGACGCCGGCGATCGAGGAGAACTCGTGCAGCACGCCGTCGATGTGCACCGACTGCACCGCCGCGCCCTGGAGCGAGGAGAGCAGGATGCGGCGCAGGGCATTGCCGAGCGTCTGGCCGAAGCCGCGCTCGAGCGGCTCGGCGACGATCGTCGCGAAACGCGAGGAATCGCTGCCGGGCGTCACCTGGAGCTTGTTCGGCCGAATCAGTTCTTGCCAATTTTTCTGGATCGTCACTGTTTCACCCATTTGCCGGTCATAGGGCCAAATCGAATGGCCGAACCCGGCGTTGGAGATCGCGGATCAGTCCGCGCGGTCAATTCCAAAAACCATCGCAGGGCGGCCAGAGGCCGCCCGCGACTTACAGATCAAACGCGACGACGCTTGCGGGGACGGCAACCGTTGTGCGGGATCGTGGTCACGTCGCGGATCGAGGTGACGGTGAAGCCGGCGGCCTGAAGCGCCCGGAGCGCCGACTCGCGGCCCGAACCGGGGCCGGCGACTTCGACTTCCAACGTGCGCATGCCGTGCTCCTGCGCCTTCTTGGAGACGTCTTCGGCGGCGACCTGCGCGGCGTACGGGGTCGACTTGCGTGAGCCCTTGAAACCCATCGTGCCGGCCGAGGACCAGGCAATCGTGTTGCCCTGCGCGTCGGTGATGGTGATGGTCGTGTTGTTGAACGACGAGTTCACATGCGCGACGCCGGAGGCGATGTTCTTGCGCTCACGACGACGAACGCGGGTGGCTTCCTTGCCCATTGAGTCCCTTTCCTGAAGATCTCAAACGCCGCCGTAATGCCAGCGGCTACACCTCAAAACGCAAATGGCGAGTAGCGAATTTCCATTCGCTACTCCCCACCTGCAATTCGCAAAACTTACTTCTTCTTGCCGGCGATCGCCTTGGCCGGCCCCTTGCGCGTGCGCGCATTGGTGTGGGTGCGCTGGCCGCGCACCGGCAGACCGCGACGATGACGCAGGCCGCGATAGCAGCCGAGGTCCATCAGACGCTTGATGTTGATACCGACCTCGCGACGCAGATCGCCCTCGACGAGATAGTCGCGGTCGATGACTTCGCGGATCTGGAGCACTTCGGCGTCGCTGAGCTGATTGACGCGACGATCCACGGGGATCTTCACCTTCTCCAGGATCTCACCGGCGATCTTCTGACCGATGCCATGGATGTACTGGAGCGCGATCAGCACGCGCTTGTTGGTGGGAATGTTCACGCCGGCAATACGGGCCACGGCCTTCTCTCCTGTCGCCGATCCATCACGGATTCGGGCTTCTCAAGTTCTTGCTCTCTCGGGCAGGTGTTCACAAACGCGAACACGACGCCCACCCCCGGTCTTCCTGGGGCCCGGCATCGTCTGAAACTATCCGACTTGGATGCGGGGCTTATTAGGGGATTCCAGGGGCTTTCGTCAACCGCTGCTAGCGCTTGGCTCGCTTTTTCGTGACCTTTTTTGCGGTCTTTTTGGCGGTCTTTGCTCCCTTGCGGGCTTTCGCGGCGCTGGCGGCATTCTTTACCGCCTTCTTCGCGGCCTTCTTCACGGTTTTCTTGGGCGCCTTGGTCTTGGAGGGCGCCTTGGCAGCTTTCCTGGCGGGTTTGGCGGCCTTTTTGGCTGATTTAGCTACCTTCTTGGCCGGCTTCTTGCTGGCCTTCATGGTCGCCTTGGCGGCCTTTTTAGCCGCCTTGGGGGCGTGATCCTCATGATCCTTCGGTTCCAGCGCGCCGAGCGCGGTCAGGATCCGGTTGATCTCGCGGGTGACGTGCTCGATGGTCATCATGCCATCGACCGTCAGCAGCTTCCGCCGCTCCGAATAATAGTGAATCAGCGGCTCCGTCAGCGAACGGTACTGCGCCAGGCGCTTGGTCAGCACTTCCGGCGTGTCGTCGAGGCGGACTTCCTCGCCGCGCGCGCGGGTTTCCTCGGCACGCTTCTCAACGCGGGCGAGCAGCGCGCTCTCGTTGACGCGGAGCTCGATCACGGCGTCGAGCTTGAGATGCTTCTGCTTGAGCAGCTCATCCAGCGCCTCGGCCTGCGGCACGGTGCGCGGGAAACCGTCGAGGATGAAACCGTTCCTGGCGTCCGGCTGGTCGATCCGGTCGGAGATGATTCCGACCACGACCTCGTCCGGAACGAGGCCGCCACCGGCCATGATCTCCTTGGCCTTCAGCCCGACCGGCGTTCCGGCCGCAACCGCCGCGCGTAGCATCTCGCCGGTCGAGAGCTGGACGATGCCATGCCTGTGCACCAGCCGCTGCGCCTGGGTTCCCTTGCCCGAGCCCGGCGGCCCCAAAAGGATCAATCTCATATCTGTTTCGCCCCCCGGCTAGGTGGGCGACGTCCGCACACCTGTGTTTTGAGTTCGAAGCCGAGCCGCGATCAGCGGCGGCGGCCCCCCCTGAGCTTCGACTTCCTGATCAGCCCTTCATACTGATGGGCCAGAAGATAGCCCTGGACCTGCGCCACCGTATCCATGGTGACACTGACGACGATCAGCAGCGAGGTGCCGCCGAAATAGAACGGCACCGACGCGTAGGAGATCAGGATCTCGGGAATCAGGCAGACGATCGCCAGATAAATCGCGCCGAGCACGGTAATGCGCGACAGCACGTAGTCGATATACTCCGCAGTGCGCTCGCCAGGACGGATGCCCGGAATGAAGCCGCCGTGCTTCTTCAGATTGTCCGCGGTCTCGGTCGGGTTGAACACGATCGCTGTGTAGAAGAAGGCGAAGAACACGATCAGCGCCAGATACATGATCAGGAACAGCGGGCGGCCATGGCCGAGCTGGGTGTTGATCCACTGGAACCATTCCGGCCCGCTGCCCGCATTGAAGTTCGCCACCGTGGTCGGCAGCAAGAGCAGCGAGGACGCGAAGATCGGCGGGATCACGCCCGACGTGTTGAGCTTGAGCGGCAGATGCGAGGACTGGCCCTCGAACATCTTGTTGCCGACCTGGCGCTTCGGATACTGGATCAGGAGGCGGCGCTGCGCGCGCTCCATGAACACGATGAAGGCGATCACGGCGACGGCCATGATGATGACGACCAGGATCAGGCCGGTCGACATCGCGCCCTGACGGCCGAGCTCGAGCATGCTGGCGAGCGCCGCGGGCAGCTCGGCGACGATGCCGGCGAGAATGATCAGCGAGATGCCGTTGCCGATGCCACGCGAAGTGATCTGCTCGCCCAGCCACATCAGGAACATGGTGCCGCCGGTCAGCGTGATCGCCGTGGACAGGCGGAAGAACAGGCCGGGCTCGCTGACGACGTTGCCGGCGCCTTCGAGACCTACCGCGATCCCGTAGGACTGGAACGCGGCCAGGATGACCGTCAGATAGCGGGTGTACTGATTCAGCGTCTTGCGGCCGGCCTCGCCTTCCTTCTTCAGCGCTTCGAGCTGCGGCGAGACGGTGGTGAGGAGCTGGATGATGATCGAGGCCGAGATGTACGGCATGATGTTCAGCGCAAAGATCGCCATGCGGTGGATGCCGCCGCCGGCGAACATGTTGAACATGCCGAGGATGCCGCCCGCCTGCGAGCGGAACACCTGCTCCCAGATGTTCGGATCAATCCCGGGCAGCGGGATGTAGGTCCCGAGCCGATAAACGAGCAGCGCACCCAGGGTGAACCAGATGCGCTTCTTCAGTTCGTCGGCCTTGGCGAACGCGCCGAAATTGAGATTGGCTGCCAGTTGTTCCGCTGCAGAGACCATGTTTCGGCTTTCTCCCGGAGCCCCATTCGCCGGCGCCCCCAAAGAGATCAATTCCCTGGGCGCCGGCAGACACCGGACATTATCTGGTGCTCGGCCTCGATAAGTCCATCATTCGATCTGCGGATTGCCCGCGAGCCGCGGGCCAATGACGCAGTTGTTACGCCGCCTCGCCTTCTTCCTTGGCAGGGGCGAGGATCTTCACCGAGCCGCCGGCCTTCTCGACCGCCGCGATTGCGGTCTTGGTGGCGCCATGCACTTCGATGTTGAGCTTGGACTTGAGCTCGCCGCGGCCGAGCAGCCGCAAGCCGCCCTTGGCGCGGCGCAGCACGCCGCCCTTCACCAGGGCCTCGACGTTCACGACGCTGCCGGCGTCGATCTTCTTGGCATCGACCGCTTCCTGGAGCCGGTCGAGATTGATCTCGGCGAACTCGATGCGGAAGATGTTGTTGAAGCCGCGCTTGGGCAGACGGCGATGCATCGGCATCTGGCCGCCTTCGAAACCCTTGATGCGCACGCCCGAACGCGCGGTCTGGCCCTTGCCGCCGCGGCCGGACTGCTTGCCCTTGCCGGAACCGATGCCGCGGCCGACGCGCATACGCTTCTTGCGCGAGCCGGCGTTGTCGGCGATATCGCTGAGCTTCATCGCCCTTCTCCTTATCTCTGCTTACTCGCCGACGACGCGGACGAGATGCTGAACCTTGCTGATCATGCCGCGAACTTCAGGGGTATCCTGCAGCTCGGCAACCCGGCCGATCTTGTTGAGCTTGAGCCCGATCAGCGTCGAACGCTGCGAGTGATGGCGGCGGATCGCGCTGCCGGTCTGCTCGAGCTTGATCGTCTTTGCGGCCTTGGCCATGACAGTAACTCCGAATAGCGCTTCGAGAAGCGCGCGTTGTTATTCCGCCACCACTTCGGCGTCGCCACCGATACGGCGGGACTGGAGGGTGGATACCTTGATGTTGCGGCGGGCAGCGACCGAGCGCGGCGAATCCTGATGCTTCAGCGCGTCAAAGGTCGCGCGCACCATGTTGTACGGGTTCGACGAGCCGATCGACTTCGCCACCACGTCCTGGACGCCGAGCGTTTCGAACACGGCGCGCATCGGACCGCCGGCGATGATGCCGGTACCGGCCGGAGCTGCACGCAGGTAGACACGGCCCGCGCCATGACGGCCGGCGATGTCGTGATGGAGCGTGCGGCCCTCGCGCAGCGACACGCGCGTCAGGTTGCGCTTGGCGGACTCGGTCGCCTTGCGGATCGCCTCGGGCACCTCGCGCGCCTTGCCGTGACCGAAGCCGGCACGACCCTTCTGGTCGCCGATCACGACCAGCGCTGCGAAACCGAAGCGCTTGCCGCCCTTGACGACCTTGGCCACGCGGTTGATGTGGACGAGCTTGTCGACGAACTCGCTGTCGCGCTCCTCGCGCTCCCTGCGTTCACGTCCGCCGCGTTCGCGTTCACCTGCCATGGTGTTTTCCAATCTCTAGGAGGCCTTGCGCCTCTTTCCTCGTAATCGTTCGTAAAGTTTAGAAGCTCAATCCGCCCTCGCGCGCCGCGTCGGCCAGAGCCTTGACGCGCCCGTGGTAGAGATAGCTGCCGCGATCGAACACGACTTCCTTGACGCCCTTCTCGGCCGCGCGCTCGGCCAGCAGCTTGCCGACCGCCTTCGCCGCATCGATGTCGGCGCCGGTCTTGCCGCCGTCGCGCATCGACTTCTCGAGCGAGGAGGCGGAGGCCAGCGTCTCGCCCTTCAGGTCGTCGATGACCTGGGCGTAGATGTGCTTGGACGAGCGGAACACTGACAGGCGCGGACGGCCGCCGGCGGAACGGCGCAGCTTCAGCCGCACACTCCGCTTGCGCCGGGCATTCGTAACCTTGGCTTTCGACATGACCGGCTCCGTTACTTCTTCTTGCCTTCCTTGCGGAAGATGAATTCGCCCACATACTTCACGCCCTTGCCCTTGTAGGGCTCCGGCGGACGATAGGAGCGGATCTCGGCGGCGACCTGGCCGACGCGCTGGACGTCGCTGCCCGCCACCGTGATCTCGGTCGGCTTCGGCACCGTGATCGTGATCCCCTCGGGGATCGGATAGATCACGTCGTGGCTGTAGCCGAGCGCGAGCTGCAGGTTCTTGCCCTGCATCGCGGCGCGATAGCCGACGCCGGTGATCTCGAGCTTCTTCTCGAAGCCCTTGGTGACGCCTTCGACCAGATTCGCGACCTGGGCGCGAGCGGTACCGTACAGCGCCCGCGCGCGGTTGGTCTCGGTCCGCGGCTTGACCTTGACCTGGCCGTTCTCGAGCTTCACCTCGACGTCGTCATGGACGATGAACTGAAGCTGGCCCTTCGGCCCCTTCATCTTGACGGTCTGGCCGTCGACGGTCGCGGTAACGCCCGACGGCACCGCCACAGGCTTTTTGCCAACACGTGACATGGATCAAAAATCCTTCTCAGAACACCGTGAAGAGGACTTCACCGCCCACATTCGCGTCGCGCGCGCTGTGGTCGGCCATGATCCCCTTCGGCGTCGACAACACCGAAATGCCGAGTCCGTTGTTCACCCGCGGCAGGTTCTTCACCGAGGCGTAGACGCGACGCCCGGGCTTGGAAACGCGCTCAATCTCGCGGATGACGGGCTCGCCGTCGAAATACTTCAACTCGATCTCGATCTCGCTGCGGCCCGAGGAATGCTCGAGCGTGGCGTAACCGCGGATGTAGCCCTCGGCCTTCAGAACCTCGAGCACGTTCTCGCGCATCTTCGAGCCAGGCGTGGAAACCTTGGACTTCGAACGCATCTGCGCGTTGCGGATACGGGTGATCAGATCGCTGATTGGATCGTGCGTTGACATCTAAACGACCCTCCTTACCAGCTGGACTTCACGAGGCCCGGGACCATGCCCTTGGAGCCAAGGTCGCGCAGCGCGATACGGGACAGCTTGTTCTTGCGGTAGTTCGACCGCGGGCGGCCCGACAGCTCGCAGCGCAGGCGGATGCGGGTCGCCGACGAATTGCGCGGCATTTCCGCCAGCTTCAGGGTCGCGGCGAACCGCTCCTCCATCGGCAGCGTCTTGTCGGCGATGATCGCCTTCAACCGCTCACGCTTGGCGGCGGCGTTCTTCACCATCCGCTTGCGCCTGTTGTTCTTCTCGACTGAACTCTTCTTTGCCATGCTTGGCTCCTGGGTATCCGCGTTTGAGAGGCTCTAGGTCAGCGTCTCACTGCCGGAACGGGAAATTGAAAGCGGTCAACAAGGCCCTCGCCTCTTCGTCGGTCTTGGCCGTGGTGCAGACGGTGATGTCCATACCGCGGGCTTCCGTGACCTTGTCGAAGTCGATCTCGGGGAAAATGATGTGTTCCTTGATGCCGAGCGAGTAGTTGCCGCGGCCGTCGAAGCTCTTCGGGTTCAGGCCGCGGAAGTCGCGGACGCGCGGCAGCGCGACCGTCACCAGGCGATCGATGAACTCGTACATGCGAGCCTTGCGCAGCGTGACCTTGCAGCCGATCGGCTGATTCTCACGCAGCTTGAAGGTCGCGATCGCGATACGCGAATAGGTCACGATCGCCTTCTGGCCGGCGATCTGGGTCAGCTCGGCAGCGGCGGTCTCGGCCTTCTTGCGGTCGTTGACGGAATCGCCAACGCCCATGTTCAGCACGACCTTGTCCAGGCGCGGAACCTGCATCACGTTCTCATAACCGAACTTCTCGGTCAGAGCCGTGCGGATCTTCGCATCATATTCCGCGCGCAGGCGCGGCGTGTAAGCGGCCTCAGCCATCGATCTCAGCTCCCGAGCTCTTGGCGATGCGGACCTTCTTGCCGTCCGCCAGAATCTTGAATCCGACGCGGGTCGGCTTTCCGTCCTTGCCGACATACGCAATGTTGGACAGTTGGATCGGCGCCTCTTTCGAGATGATGCCGCCCTCCTGGGCCTGCGTCTGCTTCTGGTGACGCTTGACCACATTGATGCCGCGCACGAGCGCGGTCCCGGCGTCGGGACGCACCTCGAACACTTCGCCGGTACGGCCCTTGTCGCGGCCGGTCAGCACCACGACCTTGTCGCCCTTGCGGATCTTCGCAGCCATCACAGCACCTCCGGCGCGAGCGAGATGATCTTCATGTGGTTCTTGGCGCGCAGCTCGCGCGGCACCGGCCCGAAGATACGGGTGCCGACCGGCTCGGACTGGTTGTTGATCAGCACGGCGGCGTTGCGGTCGAAGCGGATGACCGAACCGTCGGCGCGGCGGATGTCCTTGCGGACGCGCACCACGACGGCCTTCATCACGTCGCCCTTCTTCACCTTGCCACGCGGAATCGCTTCCTTGATCGACACGACGATGATGTCGCCGATCGTGGCGTAGCGGCGCTTGGAGCCTCCGAGCACCTTGATACACATGACACGGCGTGCGCCAGAATTGTCGGCCACGTCGAGGTTGGTCTGCATCTGAATCATTGATGCACCTCGTCCTCTTTCTGCGCTTTAGCGCGCTCAAAATTTCCCTGAATTTCCCCGGCCAGGCCGAAGTAATCAGGCGCTTTTCTTGTGTTCGCCCCGGATCACGACCCAGCGCTTCAACTTCGAAATCGGCTTCGTTTCCTCGATCCACACCATGTCGCCCGGCTTGAACTCGTTGCTCTCGTCGTGCGCGTGGTAGTTCTTCGACCGGCGGATGGTCTTCTTGTAGATCGGGTGCGTGAAGCGGCGATCGACACGCACCACAATGGTCTTGGCTTGCTTGTCGCTGACGACCACGCCCTGCAAAGTACGTTTCGGCATCTTCGTAAGCCTCTTACTTCTTCTTGGCGCGCGTCTGCGCGGCGACGGTCTTGATCCGGGCGATGTCACGGCGGGCCTCGCGCAGGCGCGAGGTGTTCTCGAGCTGCCCGGTGGCGCGCTGGAAGCGCAGGTTGAAGCGCTCCTTCTTCAGGTTCAGGATGGCGTCATCCTGCTGGTCGGGGCTCATCGCGCGGATGTCTTCGATCTTCATCTGGGCCATGGCCATTACTCCGCAATGCGCTCGACGAAGCGCGTCTTGATCGGCAGCTTGGCTGCCGCGAGCGACAGCGCTTCCTTCGCGGTCTGCACCGGGACGCCGTCGATCTCGAACAGCACCCGGCCCGGCTTGACGCGCGCGACCCACAATTCCGGCGAACCCTTGCCGGAGCCCATGCGGACTTCGGCCGGCTTCTTCGACACCGGAACGTCGGGGAACACGCGGATCCAGACGCGGCCGGCGCGCTTCATGTGGCGGGTCAGCGCGCGACGGGCGGCTTCGATCTGGCGCGCGGTGACGCGCTCAGGCTCGGTCGCCTTCAGGCCGAACTGGCCGAACGCCAACGTCGCGCCCGAAGACGCAACGCCGTGGATGCGGCCCTTATGCGCCTTCCGGAACTTCGTTTTCTTAGGTTGCATCATGGCTTCAAGCCCTCAAATTCCTGCTTTGCCTCAAGCGGCGTCGCGGCGCGAACGCGGCGTGCTGTCGCCCTCGGCCATTCTCTTGTCCTGGGCCATCGGATCGTGCTCGAGGATCTCGCCCTTGAAGATCCAGACCTTGACGCCGCAGGTGCCGAAGGTCGTGAACGCGGTCGCAACGCCGTAGTCGATGTCGGCGCGCAGCGTGTGCAGCGGCACGCGACCTTCACGATACCACTCCATGCGCGCGATTTCCGCACCGCCCAGACGTCCCGAGCAGTTGATGCGGATGCCTTCCGCGCCGAGACGCATCGCCGACTGCACGGCGCGCTTCATGGCGCGGCGGAACGCCACGCGGCGCTCCAGCTGCTGCGCGATCGACTCGGCCACCAGCGTCGCATCGAGCTCCGGCTTGCGGATCTCGACGATGTTGATGACGACGTCGGACGAGGTGATGTCCGCGACCTTCTTGCGCAGCTTGTCGATGTCCGCGCCCTTCTTGCCGATCACCACGCCCGGACGGGCCGAGTGAATGGTGACGCGGCACTTCTTGTGCGGACGCTCGATCACGATGCGGGCGACGGCCGCCTGCTTCAGCTCCTTGTGCAGGATCTCGCGGATCTTGACGTCCTCGTGCAGCAGCTTGCCGTATTCCTGCTTGCCGGCGAACCAGCGGGAATCCCAGGTCCGGTTGATGCCGAGACGCAGACCGATCGGATTGATCTTTTGACCCATCGTGTTCTCCTGCGCCCTTAAGCGGCTGCTTCGGCTTCGACCTGACGAACGATGATCGTCAGCTGCGAAAATGGTTTGTAGACACGGCCCGAGCGGCCGCGGCCGCGAGCGGCGAAACGCTTCATCACGAGGCCGTTGCCCACGAAGGCCTGCGCCACGACGAGATCGTCGACGTCGAGGTCGTGGTTGTTCTCGGCATTGGCGATAGCCGATTCCAGGCACTTCTTGACATCGACCGCGATCCGCTTGCGCGAAAACTGCAGGTCGGCGAGCGCAGCAGCTGCCTTCCGGCCGCGAATGAGCTGGGCAACCAGGTTGAGCTTCTGCGGGCTCACCCGCAGCATCCGGGCGACCGCCTTGGCCTCGTTCTCGGCGAGGCTCCGTTCGCGCTTAGGTTTGCTCATCGTTTGATCCTCAAGCCTTCTTGGCTTTCTTGTCGCCGGAGTGGCCATGGAAGGTCCGGGTCGGCGAGAACTCGCCGAACTTGTGACCCACCATTTCCTCGTTGACGGCCACCGGCACGTGCTTCTGACCGTTGTAGACGCCGAAGGTCAGGCCGACGAACTGCGGCAGGATCGTCGAGCGACGGCTCCAGATCTTGATGACGTCGTGACGGCCGGACGCGCGCGCGGCATCTGCCTTCTTGAGCAGAGAACCCTCGACGAACGGGCCTTTCCAGACTGAACGAACCATGTCCGGCGTTCCTTACTTCTTCCGCTTGTGGCGGCTTAGGAGAATGAATTTGTTGGTCGACTTGTTGGTGCGGGTCTTCTTGCCCTTGGTCGGCTTGCCCCACGGAGTGACCGGATGACGGCCGCCCGAGGTACGACCTTCACCACCGCCGTGCGGATGGTCGATCGGGTTCATCGAAACACCGCGGTTGTGCGGCTTGCGGCCCAGCCAACGGTTACGGCCGGCCTTACCGATCGAGGTGTTCATATGATCGGGGTTCGACACCGCGCCGATCGTGCCGCGGCAACGGCCGTGCACCAGGCGCTGCTCGCCCGAGTTCAGGCGGATGATGACGTAGTCCTGGTCGCGGCCGACGAGCTGGGCGTAGGTGCCGGCGGAACGGGCGAGCTGGCCGCCCTTCCCGATCTTGACCTCGATGTTGTGGATGATCGTGCCGACCGGCATGTTGCCGAGCGGCATGACGTTGCCCGGCTTCACGTCGACATAGTTGCCGGCGACGATCGTGTCACCCACGGCCAGGCGCTGAGGCGCCAGGATGTAGGCCTGCTCGCCGTCCTGATACTTGATCAGCGCGATGAAGCCGGTGCGGTTGGGATCGTACTCGAGACGCTCGACGACCGCCGGCATGTCCACCTTGTCACGGCGGAAGTCGACGGTGCGGTAGGCCTTCTTGTGACCGCCGCCGCGGAAGCGCACGGTGATGCGACCGGTGTTGTTGCGACCGCCCGCGGAGTGCTTGCCCTCGGTGAGCGCCTTGACCGGCTTGCCCTTGTACAGGGCCGAACGATCGACCATGACCAGCTGGCGCTGGCCCGGCGTCGTGGGATTGAATGTCTTCAGTGCCATCGTCGTACGACCTTACAGACCGGTGGTCACGTCGATCCGGTGACCCTCTTCGAGGGTCACGATCGCGCGCTTGGAATTCGACTGCGAGCCGAGATTGCCGCGGAAGATCTTCGTCTTGCCCTTCCGGACCAACGTGTTGACGCTCTTGACCTTGACGTCGAACAGCTTCTCGATCGCTTCCTTGATCTGCGGCTTGGTCGCCTTTGCGGCCACCTTGAACAGCACCTTGTTGTGCTCCGAGGCGATCGTCGCCTTCTCGGTCACGACCGGCGACAGGATCACGTCGTAGTGGCGAGGCTCGATGTTCTTCGTCATTTGAAGCGCGCCTCCAGCGCATCGATGGCGGCCTTGGTCAGAACGAGCTTCTGACGGCGCAGGATGTCATAGACGTTGATGCCCTGGATCGGCAGCACGTCCATGTTCGGGATGTTGCGGGCCGCGGCGGCAAAACCGTTGTTGAGCTCGGCGCCGTCGATGATCAGCGCGTTGGTCAAGCCCAGACCCGAGAAGTGACCGAGCAGCGCCTTGGTCTTGGCGGCTTCCAGCGCGGCCTTCTCGATCACGACGAGATCGCCGTCCTTGGCCTTGGCCGAGAGCGCATGCTTGAGGGCGAGCGCGCGGACCTTCTTCGGCAGGTCGGTGGCGTGCGAACGCACCACCGGACCGAAGGCACGGCCGCCGCCGCGGAACTGCGGCACGCGGGCCGAGCCGTGACGAGCACCGCCGGTGCCCTTCTGCTTGTACATCTTCTTGCCTGTGCGCCAGATCTCGGCGCGACCCTTGGCCTTGTGCGTGCCGGCCTGGCGCTTGTTGAGCTGCCACTGCACGCAGCGCGCGATGATGTCCTCGCGCGGCTCGAGGCCGAAAATGGCGTCGGAGAGCTGGACCGAGCCGGCTTCCTTACCTTCGAGGGTGGTGACCTTCAATTCCATCTCACGCGCCCTCCTTCTCGGCCACAGCCTCGGCAGCTTCGCCGCCAGCAACCTTGAACTTGCCGGGCTTCGGGGCTTCCTTCGGCAGCGGCTTCTTGACGGCGTCGCGCACGCGGATCCAACCGCCCTTGGAGCCGGGAACGGCGCCTTCGACGAGGATCAGGCCGCGCTCGACATCGGTCTGGACGACGCGAAGGTTGAGCGTGGTGATGCGGTCGACACCCATGTGGCCGGGCATCTTCTTGTTCTTCCAGGTCTTGCCGGGGTCCTGACGGCCACCGGTCGAACCGATCGAGCGGTGCGAGATCGACACACCGTGCGTGGCGCGCAGACCGCCGAAGTTCCAGCGCTTCATGCCGCCGGCGAAGCCCTTACCGACCGAGGTGCCGGTGACGTCGACGAACTGGCCGACGACGAAGTGATCCGCCTGGATCTCGGCGCCGACCGGGATCATCGCATCCGCGCTGACCCGGAATTCCTCGACCCGGCGCTTCGGCTCGACCTTGGCGACCGCGAACTGGCCGCGCTCGGCCTTCGGCATGTAAACGGTCTTGCGGCCGCCAGAACCGAGCTGGAGCGCGACGTAACCGTTCTTCTCTTCGGTGCGGTGGCCTACGACCTGGCAATTGCCGAGCTTCAGCACGGTCACGGGGATATGTTCGCCGGCCTCCGTGAAGACCCGCGTCATCCCGACCTTTTGTGCGATCACTCCGGAGCGCATCGGCTTGCTTCCTGTTCTTTCTGTCCTCAAGCGGCGGACGTAAAAATCCAAAACCTCAGAGCTTGATCTCGACGTCGACACCGGCGGCCAGGTCGAGCTTCATCAAAGCATCGACGGTCTGCGGGGTCGGATCGACGATGTCGAGCAGGCGCTTGTGGGTGCGCATCTCGAACTGTTCGCGGCTCTTCTTGTCCACGTGGGGCGAACGGTTGACGGTGAACTTCTCGATGCGCGTGGGCAGCGGAATGGGTCCGCGGACCTGCGCGCCGGTGCGCTTCGCCGTGTTCACGATCTCGCGGGTCGACGTATCGAGGATACGATGGTCGAACGCCTTGAGACGGATACGAATGTTTTGGCCGTTCATTGCCGTGCTTTCTCTAGTGAGTGGCGAGTAGCGAGTAGCGAATAGAATCCCCTATTCGCCACTCACCATTCCCTATTCGCTTGTTACTCGATGATCGAGGCGACGACGCCGGCGCCGACGGTGCGGCCACCTTCGCGGATCGCGAAGCGGAGCTTCTCTTCCATCGCGATCGGCACGATCAGGTGCACTTCCATCGCAATGTTGTCGCCCGGCATCACCATCTCGGTGCCTTCCGGCAGGTGCACGACACCGGTCACGTCGGTGGTGCGGAAGTAGAACTGCGGACGGTAGTTGGTGAAGAACGGAGTGTGGCGACCGCCCTCTTCCTTGGTGAGGATGTAGGCCTCAGCCTTGAACTTGGTGTGCGGCTTGACCGAACCGGGCTTGGCCAGAACCTGGCCGCGCTCGACGTCCTCGCGCTTGGTGCCGCGGAGCAGCGCGCCGATGTTGTCGCCGGCCTGGCCCTGATCGAGCAGCTTGCGGAACATTTCAACGCCGGTGACGGTGGTCTTCTGGGTGGCGCGGAGACCGACGATCTCGATTTCCTCGCCGACCTTGACGACGCCGCGCTCGACACGGCCGGTCACCACGGTGCCGCGGCCAGAGATCGAGAACACGTCTTCAACCGGCATCAGGAACGGCTGGTCGATCGGACGCTCCGGCTGCGGGATGTACTCGTCGACGTTGCGCATCAGCTCGAGGATGGCGTCGTGGCCGAGCTTCTTGTCGGAGTCTTCGAGAGCGGCGAGCGCCGAACCCTTGATGATCGGGATCTTGTCGCCCGGGAATTCGTACTTCGAGAGCAGTTCGCGGACCTCGAGCTCGACGAGTTCGAGCAGCTCCGGATCGTCGACCATGTCGCACTTGTTGAGGAACACGACGAGCGCGGGGACGCCGACCTGGCGGGCGAGCAGGATGTGCTCGCGGGTCTGCGGCATCGGGCCGTCAGCGGCGGACACGACCAGGATCGCACCGTCCATCTGGGCGGCGCCGGTGATCATGTTCTTCACGTAGTCGGCGTGGCCGGGGCAGTCGACGTGGGCGTAGTGGCGATTCTGGGTCTCGTACTCGACGTGCGCGGTCGAGATCGTGATGCCGCGGGCCTTCTCTTCCGGCGCCTTGTCGATCTGGTCGTACGCGGTGAACGTCGCACCGCCGGTCTCGGCGAGGATCTTGGTGATCGCCGCGGTCAGCGACGTCTTGCCATGGTCGACGTGACCGATGGTGCCGATGTTGCAGTGCGGCTTGTTACGTTCAAACTTTGCTTTGGCCATTTGACTCTCCGTTCAATCGTCAGCTTGAGACCGACGACAATCAGGCAAACTTCTTCTGGACTTCTGCCGACACGTTGGCCGGCGCTTCTGCGTAGTGGTCGAACTGCATGGTGAAGGTCGCGCGACCCTGGCTCATCGAGCGCAGATTGTTCACGTAACCGAACATGTTCATGAGCGGCACCATCGCGTTGATGACGTTGGCGTTGCCGCGCATGTCCTGTCCCTGGATCTGACCGCGCCGGGAATTCAGATCGCCGATGACCGAGCCGGTGTAGTCTTCCGGGGTCACCACTTCGACCTTCATGATCGGCTCGAGCAGGACGGACTTGCCCATCTGCAGCGCTTCGCGGAAGCAGGCGCGCGAAGCGATTTCGAAGGCGAGCGCCGACGAGTCGACGTCGTGGTACTTGCCGTCGACGAGCGTCACCTTGACGTCGACCACGGGGAAGCCCGCGACCACGCCCGACGACAGCACGCTCTCCAGGCCCTTCTCGACGCCGGGGATGTATTCCTTCGGCACCGCGCCGCCGACGATCTTCGATTCGAACTCGTAGCCCTTGCCGGGCTCGTTCGGCTCGACGATGAACGAGACGGCCGCGAACTGGCCAGTACCGCCGGTCTGCTTCTTGTGGGTGTAGCTGTGCTCCACCCGCTTGGTGACGCGCTCACGGAAAGCCACCTGCGGCGCGCCGATATTGGCGTCGACCTTGTAGGTGCGCTTCAGGATGTCGACCTTGATGTCGAGGTGGAGTTCGCCCATGCCCTTGAGGATGGTCTGGCCGGACTCGTGGTCGGTCGACACGCGGAAGGACGGATCCTCCGCAGCGAGCTTGGCCAGCGCCACGCCCAGTTTCTCCTGGTCGGCCTTGGACTTCGGCTCGATCGCGATCTCGATGACCGGCTCGGGGAATTCCATCTTCTCCAGGATCACCTGCTTGTCGGGATCGCACAGCGTGTCACCGGTGCGCGCTTCCTTCAGACCCGCCAGCGCGACGATGTCGCCCGCATAGGCTTCCTTGATGTCCTCGCGGTTGTTCGCATGCATCAAGAGCATGCGCCCGATCCGCTCCTTCTTCTCGCGGGTCGAGTTCACGACGCCGGTGCCGCTCTGCAGAACGCCGGAGTAGATGCGGCAGAAGGTGATGGTGCCGACGAACGGGTCGTCCATGATCTTGAACGCGAGCAGCGCCAGGGGCTCCTTGTCGTCCGCCTTGCGCACGACTTCGTTGCCCTTGTCATCGGTGCCCTTGATCGCAGGCACGTCGAGCGGCGACGGCAGATAATCGACGACGGCGTCGAGCAGCGGCTGCACGCCCTTGTTCTTGAAGGCCGAGCCGCACAGCACCGGATAGAACGCGCCAGTCAGCACCGCCTTGCGGATCAGCCGCTTCAGCGTCGCCTCGTCCGGCTCCTTGCCGTCGAGATAGGCGGCCATGGCGTCGTCGTCGAGCTCGACGGCGGCTTCCACCATCTTCTCGCGGTATTCCTTGGCCTGGTCGACGAGATCTTCCGGAATGTCGACATAGTCGAACTTGGCGCCGAGCGCTTCATCGTTCCAGACGACGCCCTTCATCTTCACGAGGTCGACGAGACCCTTGAAGTTGTTCTCGGCACCGATCGGAAGCTGGATCGCGACGGGCTTCGCGCCCAGACGGTCGACGATGTCGGACAGGCACTTGAAGAAGTCCGCACCGATCTTGTCCATCTTGTTGGCGAAGACGATGCGCGGAACCTTGTACTTGTCGCCCTGGCGCCAGACGGTCTCGGTCTGGGGCTCGACGCCCTGGTTCGAGTCGAGCACGCAGACGGCGCCGTCGAGCACGCGCAAGCTGCGCTCGACCTCGATGGTGAAGTCGACGTGGCCAGGCGTGTCGATGATGTTCAGGCGCTTGCCGTTCCAGAACGCGGTGGTGGCAGCCGAAGTGATCGTGATGCCACGCTCCTGCTCCTGCTCCATCCAGTCCATCGTCGCGGCACCTTCGTGCACTTCGCCGATCTTGTGGCTCTTGCCGGTGTAATAGAGGATGCGCTCGGTCGTCGTGGTCTTGCCGGCGTCGATATGCGCCATGATACCGAAGTTACGGTAATCCTCGATGGCATGTTGGCGGGGCATGGGTCGTTCCTTGCGAGTCCGAGTGTGGCGCCGTTACCAGCGATAGTGCGAGAAGGCGCGGTTGGCTTCCGCCATGCGGTGCACGTCTTCGCGCTTCTTGACGGCGTTCCCCCGATTATTCGATGCATCCAAGAGCTCCGCCGAGAGCCGCTCGGTCATCGTCTTCTCGTTGCGCTCGCGCGCAGCCGCGATCAGCCAGCGGATGCCCAGGGCCTGACGGCGGGTCGAGCGAACCTCGACCGGAACCTGGTAGGTCGCGCCGCCGACGCGGCGGGAGCGCACCTCGATGGTCGGCATGACGTTCTCGAGCGCCTGCTCGAACACGCCGAGCGGGCTCTGCTTGGTCTTGCTTTCGATGATGCCGAACGCGCCGTAGACGATACCTTCGGCGACCGACTTCTTGCCGGCGTACATCACCGAGTTCATGAACTTCGTGACGATGATGTTCCCGAACTTCGGATCGGGAAGGACTTCACGCTTTTCAGCAGAATGGCGACGAGACATGGACCTGGTTCCCGCTTACTTCGGACGCTTGGCGCCGTACTTCGAACGACGCTGCTTACGGTTCTTGACGCCCTGGGTATCCAGAACGCCGCGGAGGATGTGGTAGCGCACGCCCGGCAAGTCCTTGACGCGGCCGCCGCGGATCATGACCACCGAGTGCTCCTGGAGGTTATGGCCCTCGCCGGGGATGTAGCCGATCACCTCGAAGCCGTTGGTCAGGCGCACCTTGGCGACCTTACGAAGCGCCGAGTTCGGCTTCTTCGGAGTCGTGGTGTAGACGCGGGTGCAAACACCACGCTTCTGCGGCGACTGCTGCAGCGCCGGCACCTTCTTGCGCGACTTCTGCACTTCACGCGGTTGAGCGATCAGCTGGTTGATCGTCGGCATCTAGCCTTCACCCTTTAGTTCGCGCGAAACCTTGAATCGGTCCGCCAATTCTTCTCGGGAAAAGCCGTCCCGTACGGCCCGCTCGGCACGGGACAAATACCCGCACAAAGCGAAATTGCGCCAACCGCTCCATCAACGAGCGGAAAGCGCTTCGACGCCACAGAGGACCGCGATCCCGAACCGTTCAGCGTTCGCTGTTCGGTCCGCCACCGAGGTCATGCATCCGAATTCGATCTCAAGAGAACGTGCTCAAGAGACCTAAAGTCGCACTGGCATTGCCTAGCTATGATCGACAGCGTTTGAGCGGCATTCGTCGAGGTTGGTGCCCGTCCGGCTCCTCAAAAAGGGCCTTCGGGTGGCCCGTTCCGACGCTGGCGATGCTCACCGCCTGTCGTTAAGTGGGCGCCTTGTATAATCGAGAGATAGTGAAGTCAAGCAAAACGACAAGCAAAGAAACGCCTCTGGCACTTGCGGATTTCGCATTTCGCCGCGGTTCGGGCAAGGCGAAATGTGACGGCCGACCAACCTCCCCGCGCCCTCATCCGAATCTTCGGGCGCGTGCGGAATCATATTATATCCGGGTAAAATACGAATAGAAACAACTCTCCCCAAGTTAGTCTCGAAGGCAAACTTCGAAACTAAGCCTTTATTTGCCATTCGCAGCGCAAAAATCGGGGTCACAGCCACGGAATTCTCATGCGGTACACCGACATCGCGATCATCGGCGGCGGTCTTGCGGGCTCGACCGCAGCCGCCATGCTCGGCCGTGCCGGGATACCGACGGTCCTGATCGACCCCCACCCGGTCTATCCGTTCGATTTCCGGGTCGAAAAGATCGGCGGCGACCTCCAGCTCGAGCGATTCGCCAGGACCGGCCTCGCCGAGTTGGTGCTCCGCTCGGCGACGCTGGACGGCGAGAACTGGATCGCGCGATTCGGCCGGTTGCTTGACCGGCAGCCGAGCCGGCAATACGGCAGCATGTACGACGCGCTGATCGCGGCGATTCGGAACGAAATCGCCGGGCCGGCGGAATTCATCTGCGACAAGGTGATCAATGTCGCGACCAGTTCCGAGCGGCAGCGGCTCGTGCTTGCCAATGGCGAGGAGATCTCGGCGCGCCTTGTGGTGCTCGCCAACGGCCTGAACGTCGGGTTGCGCCGGATGCTCGGCATCGAGCGGCTGGTTACGAGCTTCTGCCACTCTATCTCGCTCGGCTTCGATTTCGTCCCTGTCGGCCGCCCCGCCTTCCCGTTCGCGGCCATGACCTATTTCTCGGAGCGGCCGAGCGACCGCATCCCCTACATCACGCTGTTTCCGGTCGGAAACCGGATGCGCGCCAACCTCTTCACCTATCGCAAGGCCGACGATCCCTGGCTGCGGGCGATGCGGCGCAATCCGGTCGAGACGCTGAACGCCGCGCTGCCGCGGCTGCGCCGGCTCACCGGCGAATTCGACATCGCCGGCGATATCAAGATCAGGCCCGCCGACATCTATGTCAGCACCGGCTATCGGCAGGCCGGCATCGTGCTGGTCGGCGATGCCTTCGCCAGCACCTGCCCCGTCACCGGCACCGGGACCGACAAGGTGTTCACCGACGTCGCCCAGCTCTGCAACGTCCACATCCCGGCCTGGCTGTCGACCGACGGCATGGGCGAGGAGAAGATCACCGCGTTCTACGACGATCCGGTCAAGACCGCCTGCGACGCCTGGTCGAATGGCAAGGCATTCAGCTTCCGCGAGGTGTCGGTCGGCAGCGGGCCCACCTGGCAGGCCCAGCGCTGGGCACGCTTTTTCGGCTATCTCGGCCGCGGCTGGCTGCGCCGGCTGCACAACCCCGCGGCGGCGGCGTCAACGACGCAGCCGGCCAACCACTTCCGGCAACGTCCGCACGCCGCGGACCGGGCGTAAAGTAGAATTTAGCGCTCGGCCATCGCCCGCGACGCGGCGCGGGCCTCACGCCTCCTCATCCTCGTCTTCGTCCTCATCTTCATCATCGTCATCATCCGCGTCGGCGTCGTCCTCGTCGTGAGTCAGATGTCCCTGGTCGTCCCACAGCTTGCGATAGACGCCATTACGGGCCAGCAGTTCCTCGTGGGAGCCGCGCTCGATCGCCCTGCCCCCTGAAATCACGATGATCTCGTCCATCTCGACCACCGAGGTCAGGCGGTGAGTCGACCAGATCATGGTGCGGCCCTTGGCGATCTTGAGCAGCGTGCGGTTGATCGCGGCTTCCGTGGTCTGGTCGAGCGCCGAGGTGGCCTCGTCCAGCAGCAATACCGAGGGGTTGCGGATGATTGCGCGTGCGATTGCGATGCGCTGGCGCTGGCCGCCAGACAGCGTGTCTCCACGCTCGCCGACCGGCGTGTCGTATCGCTGTGGCAGGCTCATGATGTAGCGGTGGATCTCGGCCTTCTTGGCCGCCTCCTCCACCTCCGCATCGGTCGCCCCCTCCTTGCCGAGCCGGATGTTCTCGCGGATCGACATGTTGAACAGCATGTTCTCCTGGAACACGACCGCCATGCTCCGGCGCAGCGAATCCAGCGTCACCTTGCGAACGTCGACGCCGTCGATGGTGACGCGGCCTTCGTCGGGCACGTAGAGCCGCAGGATCAGATTGAGCAGCGTGCTCTTGCCGGAGCCGCTCGGACCGACGATCGCGATGCGCTTGCCGACATTGAGCTTGAGGCTGAGATTGTCCAGCACCGGCGTCTGACTGCCCTCGTACCGGAAGGTGACGTGATCGAAAGTGATGTCGTTGGCGATACGCGGCAGATCGGGCGCGCCGGGGCGATCGGCGCCGCGGGTCGGCTCGTCGAGCAGTTCCTGGATGTGGCGAATCGCGGCGGCCGAGGAGATCGACACCGGGATGAAATGCATCACGTGAGCGATGTTGTAGGAAACCTCCCAGAACGCGCTCTCGAAGGTGACGAAGGTGCCGATGGTGATCTGGCCCTTGGTCGCGAGATACGCGCCGATCGCGAGCACCACGAGGTGCAGGAGGAGCACCGAGATGGTGACCGTCCGCTCCACCATGGTCGAGAGAAACATGGCTGACGCGGCCTTGGCCCGGACGTCGCGGTTGCGCATCGTGAACCAGCCGAGCGCCCGGCGCTGCAGATTGAACGCCTTGATCACGGCCTGGGCGGCCACGTTCTCCTGCACCATGCCGAGCAGCGCCGACTCGTTGAGCTTCTGCTCGTAGTTGGCCTGCACCGCCTTGGACGTCAGGATCCGCGGGCCGATCAGCGTGATCGGAAACACCAGCAGCGCGACGACGGCGAGCTGCCAGTTCAGGAACAGCATCAGGATGATGCCGGCCACCAGTTCCAGGAATGGCAGCGCGGCACTGTTGGCAAAGGTCTTGACCGAGCCTTCAAAGGCCGAGAGATCGACCGAAAAGCGCGACAGGATCTCGCCGCGCCTGGTGCGGCCAAAATAAGCCGCCGGCAGGTCCTGGACGTGCTCGAACAGGCGCTTGCGGACGTCGGAGATGATGCAGGCGGCGAGCCGCGCATCCCAGCGCTCGTACCAGACCGCAACGATCGAGGTGAAGATGCCGGCGACCGCAAGCACGCCGAGGATCTTATACAGCGCCTGGAAATCCTCCTCGCCGAGCGCTTCGTCGATCAGGAACTTGAGACTTAGCGGCATGATGACGTTGAACAGCGTCTCGACCAGCACGCCGAAGGCGACGCAGGCGAACGGCTTCTTGTAGTTCGCCAGGATCGGCCTGACGAAGCCAAAGATCGTGGAGAGCGCGCCGGCGGCTTCGCTCGCGGTATAGACGACGAGGTCCTCGTCCTCATCGTCCTCGTCGAGCTCCAGCTCGTCGTCCCCCTCGTCTTCCTCTTCATCGTCAGCCGGCGCCGCGGCCGGCTTTGTGGAGGCGGCCGCCGCGGGCGGACCGGACGCGGGCTTCTTCTTCAGCTCGGGATCGTCGGCCCCCGGTCTCGTCGGATCGTCTGATGCAGGAGGTCTTGGCGCCATGAAACCAACCGATGCTCCACGGCCGGCATGACCGCAAATCGAAACCGCAGCTGATAACACTGCGGCCGTAATCCTATGCGATCACGACGAATTCGGCAAAGCGTTTGGAACGGCCGACGCGTCGCCGCACGCTCGCGCGGAGTTGCGGAGCAAAGCATTGCCGCCGTTTGACAGCTGGTTGACACGAGGCCGGTCGGCTGGCGGCAAGAGCTTCCGGTCGGTCCCGCTAGTCGTCGAGGTCGGCCTCGACCTTGTCGAAGAAGGAATAGCGCAAGCTGTCGGCGTCGGCGTACCACTGCCCCGGCCCCTTGTTGGCGGCGAGCGTCGCTTCCCAGAGCGCATCGGTGCAATCCTTGCGGTGCATCGAGAGGTCGAAACCGTTGCCGAAGAACAGTTCGGACCATTCCCACCAGGTGCCGAGCTTCTTGACCCCGCGCAGCAGGTCGTAGCGGTCGATCAACGCCGGCGCCATGTCCGAGGTGATCGAGCCGAACACGAGGCCGGTCTTGACCACGCGGTTGAGCTCGCGGACCCCGCGCACGACCTGCTTCTCGCCGAGATGGCACAGCGAGGTCTCGAACACGAAGTCGAACTCGTTGGCCTTGAACGGCATGTCGGTGATCGAGCCGAGCTTGTTGTACTTTTTCAGCGCTGTCGGCGTCTTGGCATGAATGGCGCGGTTGTTCTCGATTCCCCATGCATCGATGCCGCGATCACGCAGCGCGCCGACCAGTTCGCCGCTGGCGGAGCCCGCGACCAGCAGCTTGGCGCCCGTCGCCTTGCCCCAGACCGTCTTGATCAGGTCCGTCAGATAGACGGGGTCGGTGAAGTTGCGCCAGACCTCGCTGTAGGGCCCGGCGCCGCGATAATTGTCGAAATAGCTGCGATCGATCTTGTCGGACAGCGCGCCCTCGTCCTGCGCGCGGGCGCGGCGCAGGCGCATCATCTCGGTCAGGATGATGTCAGTCGCCGCATCCGAAGAATCCAGCAGGCCGTTCAGCGTCGAGTCGAACAGATAGTCGCCGACCACCACGATGCCGGGATGCTCCTTCGGCTCGGGCCGGTGATTGGTCATGACGTCGCGTATGGGCAAGCCACCCGGCAGCGCGTTCACGGACGACAGCCAGCGGTGGATCTTGCCTTCCATGAAATGCTCGCGCGCGTCGCCGAGAGAAGCCGGCAGCGATTTCAGGGCGGCATCGATCAGCTCCTGGTCCGACAGATTGGCGAAAGCCAGCGCGTCGGAGCCGGGAATGAGCCAGTTCAGAACACCATGCTTGCCGACGTCGTGGCGCGCGCCCTCGTTGTAGACGCAGCAGCCGCCAAAAGCCTCCGACATGAACCAGGCGCCCGGAATCTTCTCGCCCCAGAACGGCTCGTCGAACAGGATCGAGACGCGCAGATAGTGCGCGGGGCGGTCGAAATAGGCGACGTGCTTGACCATCGATTTGCGCAGCTGCTCACCCTCCCAGCTGAGGGTGGCGAGCCAGGAATGCGGCAGGCAGACCAGGACGAGATCGAAGTCGCGCGTCTCCGGTCCCTTGCCGTTCATCATCTTGAGCTGATAGCGGCCGGTCGGCGCCTTGCCGACGGTGAGCACGCGGTGATTGAGCTGGATGTCGGCATTGACCTCCGACTGCAGGCATTCGATCAGCTGCTCGTTGCCGTTCTGGATGGAATAGAGGCCGATATAGCCGTCGACATCCATCAGATAGTTCTTGAGCGCGTTGAGACCGTTGGTGTTGTGGCTCTCAGTCGCGATGTCGGAGCGGGCCATCACCTTGAAGAAACGCTTTGCCGTCTCGTCCTCGACCTCCTCGTCGAGCACCTGCTCGGCGGTCTTGTAGGCCCAGGGATTCTCGTTGTCGTGCGCGCCGACGCCTTCGTAATATTCGACCGGCGACAACATCTCGGTGCAGCGCTCGCGGAATGCCTCGATCGCGGCCGCGGTCTTGGCGCCGTATTTGCGGCGCATGCCGGGCACGTCATTGAGGAGCTCGCCGCCGAAATGCACCTGCTCGGCATCCATCGGAATGGTCTGGAGGCCGAAATGCTGGATCAGCTCGCGCAGCGGGTCCGGCCCCGTCATCGAGTAGTCGTAGATCTCGGCAACGCCGGCCTCGTACATCGCGGGCGCCGAATCGAATTTGCGCGTGACGATCTTGCCGCCCAGCCGGTCGGAGGCCTCGTAGATGGTGACGCGGCAGAGATCGCCGAGCTTACGCTTCAGATACCAGGCGCTCATCAGCCCGCCGGGGCCGCCGCCTACGATAGCCAAGTCGAGCATATGGATTCCGTCGTCTCCGGCGCGAGCCAAACAGCCGGTCTAAGTCACCCTAGCAAAGGCACTTTTTTGCCTGAAGGAAAGATGAACAAACTGCGTCCCTGCACCGCAGCAAGCAAAGAAAGCAGCAAAAAGGCCGGCTAAACGCCGGCCTTCTCGCCATACCCGTAGTCTTGCGGATGCCTATTCCGCGGGCGGCAGCGCCAGCGGCTCCGCTTCCGGAGCCGTCGGCACGATCGCCGCCTGCTGCTTCTCGCGCTCGTCCAGGATCAGCTTGTCGCGCTTCATGGCGACTTCGCGGATCTTGGCCATGGAGGCGCCGGTGCCCGCCGGGATCAGCCGGCCGACGATGACGTTCTCCTTGAGGCCTTCGAGCGGATCGATCTTGCCGTTGACCGCCGCCTCGGTGAGGACGCGCGTGGTCTCCTGGAACGATGCCGCCGAGAAGAAGGACCGGGTCTGGAGGCTCGCCTTGGTGATGCCGAGCAGAACCGGCGTTCCCGTAGCGGGCTTCTTGCCCTCTTCCTTGGCCTTCACGTTCAGCGCGTCGAACTCGATCTTGTCGACCTGCTCGCCGGAGATCATGTCCGTATCGCCCTGATCGGTGATTTCCACCTTCTGGAGCATCTGACGGACAATCACCTCGATGTGCTTGTCGTTGATGAGCACGCCCTGCAGCCGGTAGACCTCCTGGATCTCGTTGACCAGATAGGCCGCGAGCTCCTCGATGCCCTTCACCGCTAGGATGTCGTGCGGTGCCGGATTGCCCTCCACGATGAAGTCGCCCTTTTCGACGACGTCGCCGTCCTGAAGGTGGATGTGCTTGCCCTTCGGGATCAGGTACTCGCGCGGCTCGTCGGTCTTGTCCATCGGCTCGATCGAGATGCGGCGCTTGTTCTTGTAGTCGCGCCCGAACCGGATGGTGCCCGCGATTTCGGCAATGATCGCCGCATCCTTCGGACGCCGAGCCTCGAACAGTTCCGCCACCCGCGGCAGACCGCCGGTGATGTCACGCGTCTTGGCGCTTTCGGTCGAGACACGGGCGAGGATGTCGCCCGGCTGTACCTTGGCTCCGATGTCGACCGAGAGAATGGCATCGACCGACAGCATGTAGCGGGCATCGCCGCCACGGGCGAGCTTGAGCACCTTGCCGTCCTTGCCCTTCACCACGATGGCCGGACGCAGGTCCGCGCCGCCGCGCGTCGAGCGCCAGTCGATGACCACGCGCTTGGCGATACCGGTGGCTTCGTCGAGCGTTTCCGAGATCGACTGTCCCTCGACCAGATCCTCGAAGCCGATCGTGCCTTCGACTTCGGTGAGCAGCGGCCGGGTGTAGGGATCCCACTCGACGATGCGCTGGCCGCGCTTGACCATGTCGCCCTCGTCGACGTGCAGGCGCGAACCGTACTGGATACGGTGCGTCGCACGCTCGGTGCCGTCGGCATCGACGATCGCGACAACCATGTTGCGCACCATCGCGATCAGGTGGCCTTCGCTGTTGCGGGCGATGGCCTTGTTCCGGATCACGATCTTGCCGTCGAAATTGGCTTCGACGAACGACTGCTCGTTGAGCTGCGCCGCACCACCGATGTGGAAGGTGCGCATGGTGAGCTGGGTCCCCGGCTCGCCGATCGACTGCGCCGCGATGACGCCGACCGCTTCGCCGTGGTTGACCGGCGTGCCGCGGGCGAGGTCGCGGCCGTAGCACTTGCCGCAGATGCCGTTGACGAGCTCGCAGGTCAGCGCCGAGCGGATCTTCACCTCCTGCACGCCACCCTGCTGAATGGCCTCCAGATGGCTCTCTTCCATCAGCGTATCGCGCTTGATGATCACCTCGTTGGTGGCGGGATCGCGCACGTCTTCGCAGGCCGTGCGTCCGAGGATGCGCGAGCCGAGCGAAGCGACCACGGTGCCGGCATCGACGATGGCGCGCATCTTGATGCCGAGCTTGGTGCCGCAGTCGCTCTGCGTGATGATGCAGTCCTGCGCCACGTCGACGAGACGACGCGTCAGGTAGCCGGAGTTCGCGGTCTTCAACGCGGTGTCCGCGAGGCCCTTGCGGGCGCCGTGGGTCGAGTTGAAGTACTCGAGCACCGAGAGGCCTTCCTTGAAGTTCGAGATGATCGGCGTCTCGATGATCTCGCCCGACGGCTTGGCCATCAGGCCGCGCATGCCAGCGAGCTGGCGCATCTGGGCCGGCGAACCGCGGGCACCGGAGTGGGCCATCATGTAGATCGAGTTGATGTCGGCATCGGCTCCGCTCGCCGTCTTCTTGGTGGCGGAGATCTCCTTCATCATCGCCTTGGCGATTTCTTCCGTGGCCTTCGACCAGGCGTCGACGACCTTGTTGTACTTCTCGCCATGCGTGATCAGACCGTCGTTGTACTGCTGCTCGAAATCCTTCGCCAGCGTACGGGTGGTGTCGACGATCTTCCACTTGCCGTGCGGCACGACCATGTCGTCCTTGCCGAACGAGATGCCGGCCTTGAACGCGTTGTAGAAGCCGAGCGCCATGATGCGGTCGCAGAAGATCACCGTCTCCTTCTGTCCGCAGTGACGGTAGACCTGGTCGATGACGCCGGAGATCTCGCGCTTGGTCATCAGCTTGTTGATGATCTCGTACGAGATGCGCGGGTTCTTCGGCAGCAAATTGCCGAGCATGACGCGGCCGGCGGTGGTCTCGATCCAGCGCCTGGAGACCTTGCCGGTCTCGTCCATGCCTTCCCACCGGTACTTGATCTTGGTGTGGAGGTGGATGACCTTCGCGTGCAGCGCGTGCTCGAGCTCGGCCATGTCGCCGAACACCTTGCCCTCGCCGGGCAGGCCTTCGCGCATGATCGAGACGTAGTACAGACCGAGCACGATGTCCTGCGACGGCACGATGATCGGCTGGCCGTTCGCCGGATGCAGGATGTTGTTCGTCGACATCATCAGGACGCGCGCTTCCAGCTGCGCTTCGAGCGACAGCGGAACGTGCACGGCCATCTGGTCGCCGTCGAAGTCGGCGTTGAACGCGGAGCAGACCAGCGGGTGGAGCTGGATCGCCTTGCCCTCGATCAGCACGGGCTCGAACGCCTGGATGCCGAGGCGATGCAGCGTCGGCGCGCGGTTGAGCAGCACCGGATGCTCGCGGATCACCTCGTCCAGGATGTCCCAGACCTCGGGCCGCTCCTTCTCGACCAGCTTCTTGGCCTGCTTCACCGTGGTGGACAGGCCCTTGGCGTCAAGCCGCGAGTAGATGAACGGCTTGAACAGCTCGAGCGCCATCTTCTTCGGCAGGCCGCACTGGTGCAGGCGCAGCTCGGGACCGACCACGATCACCGAACGACCCGAATAGTCGACGCGCTTGCCGAGCAGGTTCTGACGGAAGCGGCCCTGCTTGCCCTTGAGCATGTCGGCGAGCGACTTCAGCGGGCGCTTGTTGGCGCCCGTGATGACGCGGCCGCGGCGGCCGTTGTCGAACAGCGCGTCGACGGCCTCCTGAAGCATGCGCTTCTCGTTGCGGATGATGATGTCGGGCGCGCGCAGCTCCATCAGCCGCTTCAAGCGATTGTTGCGGTTGATGACGCGGCGGTAGAGGTCGTTGAGGTCCGAGGTCGCGAAGCGGCCGCCGTCGAGCGGCACCAGCGGACGCAGGTCCGGCGGGATCACCGGCACCACGGTCATGATCATCCATTCCGGCTTGTTGCCGGAGTGGCGGAACGCTTCCACGATCTTCAGGCGCTTGGCGAGCTTCTTGTGCTTGATGTCGGAGTCGGTCTCCTGCATCTCGACACGCAGGGAAGCCTCGAGCTTCTCGAGGTCCATGCCCTTGAGCAGCTCGCGGATCGCTTCGGCGCCGATCATGGCGGTGAAGGAATCCTGGCCGTACTCGTCCTGCGCCTTCAGATACTCGTCTTCCGACAGCAGCTGACGGTCCTTCAGCGCGGTGAGGCCCGGCTCCAGCACGACGTAATACTCGAAGTAGAGGATCCGCTCGAGATCCTTCAGCGTCATGTCGAGCAGGAGGCCGATGCGCGAGGGCAGCGACTTCAGGAACCAGATGTGGGCGACGGGAGCTGCGAGCTCGATATGGCCCATGCGCTCGCGCCGGACGCGCGACAGCGTGACCTCGACCGAGCACTTCTCGCAGATGATGCCCTTGTACTTCATGCGCTTGTACTTGCCGCACAAGCACTCGTAGTCCTTGATCGGCCCGAAGATGCGGGCGCAGAACAGGCCGTCGCGCTCGGGCTTGAAGGTGCGGTAGTTGATGGTCTCCGGCTTCTTGATCTCGCCGTAGGACCAGGACAGAATCTTCTCTGGGGACGCGATCGAGATCCGGATCTGGTCGAAGACCTGAGCCGGCGTCGTCGGATTGAAGAGATTCATAATTTCTTGGTTCATCGTCTTCTCCTCGCGTGCCGGTCGCCTCCGGCCGCAAATTCGAAACTTCTATTCAGCCCGCGCCCCCACCCAACGTCCGAGCGGAGTGCGGAGGCCCGGCGCGTCTCGCGCCGGGCATGATCACAGCGTTACTCGGCCGCTTCCGACGTCGGCGCCGGTCCCATCTTGGAGTTGTGCAGGTCGACGTTCAGGCCGAGCGAGCGCATTTCCTTGACCAGCACGTTGAACGATTCCGGAATACCGGCCTCGAACGTGTCGTCGCCGCGCACGATCGCCTCGTACACCTTGGTACGGCCGGCGACGTCGTCCGACTTCACCGTCAGCATCTCCTGGAGCGTGTACGCCGCGCCGTAAGCCTCGAGCGCCCACACCTCCATTTCGCCGAAGCGCTGGCCGCCGAACTGCGCCTTGCCGCCCAGCGGCTGCTGGGTGACGAGCGAGTACGGACCGATCGAACGCGCATGGATCTTGTCGTCGACCAGATGGTGCAGCTTGAGCATGTAGATGTAGCCCACCGTCACCTTGCGATCGAACGGATCGCCGGTACGGCCGTCATAGACGGTCGACTGACCCGAAGCGTCGAGACCGGCAAGCTTCAGCATCTCCTCGATGTCGGCTTCCTTGGCACCGTCGAACACCGGCGTCGCGATCGGCACGCCGCGGCTGAGGTTGTGGCCGAGTTCAAGCAGCTCGTTGTCGTTGAGCGACTTGATCGTCTCGTCCTCGCCGTAGACCTTCTTCAAGGTCTCGCGCAGCGGCTTGAGATCCTGCTTCTGATAGTAGGCGTCGACCGTCTGGCCGATACGCTTGCCGAGGCCGGCGCAGGCCCAGCCGAGATGGGTCTCGAGGATCTGTCCGACGTTCATGCGCGAGGGCACGCCGAGCGGGTTGAGCACGATGTCGGCATGCGTGCCGTCTTCGAGGAACGGCATGTCCTCGATCGGCACGATCTTCGACACCACGCCCTTGTTGCCGTGGCGGCCGGCCATCTTGTCGCCGGGCTGGATCTTGCGCTTCACCGCGACGAAGACCTTGACCATCTTCATCACGCCGGGCGGCAATTCGTCGCCGCGCTGAAGCTTCTCGACCTTGTCGAGGAAGCGCTGTTCCAGCCCCTTCTTCGACTCGTCGTACTGCTTCCGCATGGCCTCGATTTCGGCCATCAGCTTGTCGTTGGGCGAAGCGAACAGCCACCACTGCGACTTCGGGTACTCCTCGAGCACCGCACGGGTGATCTTGGTGTCCTTCTTGAAGCCCTTCGGACCCGCAATGCCCTGCCGCCCCTCGAGGAGCTCGGCGAGACGGTTGTAGACGTTGCGGTCCAGGATCGCCTGCTCGTCGTCGCGGTCCTTGGCAAGGCGCTCGATCTCTTCCCGCTCGATCGCCAGCGCACGCTCGTCCTTGTCGACGCCGTGACGGTTGAACACGCGCACTTCGACGATCGTGCCCTGCACGCCCGGGGGAACGCGCAGCGAGGTGTCGCGGACGTCGGAGGCCTTCTCGCCGAAGATGGCGCGCAGGAGCTTCTCTTCCGGCGTCATCGGGCTTTCGCCCTTCGGCGTGATCTTGCCGACCAGGATGTCACCGGCGCGCACTTCCGCACCGATGTAGACGATACCGGCTTCGTCGAGGTTCTTCAGCGCTTCTTCCGAGACGTTCGGAATGTCGCGGGTGATTTCCTCAGGTCCGAGCTTGGTGTCGCGGGCCATCACCTCGAACTCCTCGATGTGGATCGAGGTGAAGACGTCTTCCTTCACGATCCGCTCCGACAGCAGGATCGAGTCTTCGAAGTTGTAGCCGTTCCACGGCATGAACGCGACCAGCACGTTGCGGCCGAGCGCGAGCTCGCCGAGATCGGTCGACGGACCGTCAGCGATGATGTCGCCCTTCTTGACGATGTCGCCGACCTTCACCAGCGGACGCTGGTTGATGCAAGTCGACTGGTTCGAGCGCTGGTACTTCATGAGACGGTAGATATCGACGCCCGACTTGGTCGGATCGAGATCTTCCGTCGCGCGGATGACGACGCGGGTCGCATCGATCTGGTCGATCACGCCCGAACGGCGCGCCGCGATCGCGGCACCCGAGTCACGGGCAACCACGCCCTCCATGCCGGTGCCGACGAACGGCGCCTCGGCGCGAACCAGCGGCACCGCCTGGCGCTGCATGTTCGAGCCCATCAGCGCGCGGTTGGCGTCGTCGTTCTCGAGGAACGGGATCAGCGCCGCGGCGACCGAAACGAGCTGCTTCGGCGACACGTCCATGTAGTCGACCTTGTCGGGCGTCATCGGCACGACGTCGCGGGTTCCGCTCGAGCGGCAGACCACCAGGTCTTCGGTGAAGCGGCCCTTGGCGTCGACCGGCACGTTGGCCTGGGCCACCGAATAGCGCCCTTCTTCCATCGCCGACAGGTACACCACCTCGTCGGTGACGCGGCCGTCCTTGACCTTGCGGTACGGCGTCTCGACGAAGCCGTACTTGTTCACGCGCGCGAAGGTCGCGAGCGAGTTGATCAGGCCGATGTTCGGACCTTCCGGCGTTTCGATCGGGCAGATGCGGCCGTAATGCGTCGGATGCACGTCGCGCACCTCGAAGCCGGCGCGCTCGCGGGTCAGACCGCCCGGTCCGAGCGCCGACAGGCGACGCTTGTGGGTGATCTCCGACAGCGGGTTGGTCTGGTCCATGAACTGCGAGAGCTGCGAGGAACCGAAGAACTCGCGCACGGCGGCGGCCGCCGGCTTGGCGTTGATCAGGTCCTGCGGCATGACCGTGTCGATATCGACCGAGGACATGCGCTCCTTGATGGCGCGCTCCATGCGCAGCAGGCCGATGCGGTACTGGTTTTCCATGAGCTCGCCGACCGAGCGCACACGGCGGTTGCCGAGATGGTCGATGTCGTCGATCTCGCCCTTGCCGTCGCGCAGATCCACCAGCGTCTTGATGACGGAGAGGATGTCCTCCTTGCGCAGCGTGCGCTGGGTGTCGGGCGCATCGAGGTCGAGGCGCATGTTCATCTTGACGCGGCCGACCGCGGACAGGTCGTAGCGTTCGGCGTCGAAGAACAGCGACTGGAACATGGCCTGCGCCGATTCCAGCGTCGGCGGCTCGCCCGGACGCATCACGCGGTAGATGTCGAACAGCGCGTCCTCGCGCGTCATGTTCTTGTCGGCCGACAGCGTGTTGCGGATGTAGGGGCCGACATTGACGTGGTCGATGTCGAGCAGCGGCAGCTCCTTGTAGCCCTGCTCGTTGAGCGCCTTCATCAGCTTGTCGGTGATTTCCTCACCGGCCTCGGCGTGGATCTCACCGGTCTTCGGGTTGACGAGATCCTCGGCGACGTAGTTGCCGACCAGCTCCTCGTCGGCCATGCGCAGCGCCTTCAGCCCCTTCTCCTGGAGCTGGCGGGCGGCGCGGACGGTGAGCTTCTTGCCCGCCTCGAGCACGACCTTGCCGGTGTCGGCGTCGATCAGGTCGTTGACGGTCGAGTAGCCGCGGAAACGGTTGGCGTCGAACGGAACGCGCCAGCCTTCCTTGGTCCGCTTGTAGAGAATCTTCTTGTAGAACGTGGACAGGATCGCCTCGCCGTCGAGGCCGAGGGCGAACATCAGCGACGTCACCGGAATCTTGCGGCGACGGTCGATACGCGCATAGACGATGTCCTTGGCGTCGAACTCGATGTCGAGCCAGGAGCCGCGATACGGGATGACGCGGGCGGCGAACAGCAGCTTGCCCGAGGAATGGGTCTTGCCCTTGTCGTGGTCGAAGAACACGCCGGGCGACCGGTGCATCTGCGAGACGATGACGCGCTCGGTGCCGTTGACGATGAAGGTGCCGTTCATCGTCATGAGCGGGATGTCGCCCATGTAGACGTCCTGCTCCTTGATGTCCTTCACCGACTTCGCGCCGGTTTCCTCGTCGATATCGAACACGATGAGGCGCAACGTCACCTTGAGGGGTGCAGCGAAGGTCATGCCGCGCTGGCGGCACTCGTCGACATCGTATTTGGGCTGCTCGAACTCGTAGCGGACGAATTCCAGCATCGAGGTGCCCGAAAAGTCGGAGATCGGAAACACCGAGCGGAACACCGCCTGCAGACCCTCGTCGAGACGGCCGCCCGGGGGTTCGTCGACCATCAGGAACTGGTCATAGGACGCCTTCTGAACCTCGATGAGGTTCGGCATCTCGGCGACTTCCTTGATGTGTCCGAAGAACTTGCGAACACGTTTGCGACCGGTGAATGTCTGCTGCGCCATCGTGGCCTCTCATTTTCGTCGCCTTTGTGGGGCGAACCTTCCGGGAGCGACTGCCATCGGCCCCGGGTTGAATTTCGAATCGTCTCGAAGGAACGAAGCGCAAAGTCAGGAATTAAATCCCCGTCCCGGCCCCGACCACCTCCAAAACGCAAAACAACGCGCGGGGCGCATCACTGCACCCGCTCGTCCAAACGCTCCGCTTTACGGACTGAAAAAGCCCGAAATCTGACTGTCTCCCAACGGCTTCCGCCGAGGACCCTGCCGTCCCCGCCGCCTACCGTGTTTTTCCGCTGCCAACCCGATATGGGATGGCAATAAAGGAGATTCGAGGGTTAAGTCCACGGATCCCCACACTTTTTTGTGTCCGGCGCGCCACGCGACAACCTGTCGCACGGCGTTTGCATGGCCCGGGAGCGCCCTGCGGCGCTCCCGGATCGCGCATTACTTGAGCTCGACCTTGGCGCCAGCCTTCTCGAGCTGGGCCTTGATCTTGTCGGCTTCTTCCTTGTTCACGCCTTCCTTCACCGGCTTCGGAGCCCCCTCGACGAGGTCCTTTGCTTCCTTCAGGCCGAGACCGGTGATGGCGCGGACTTCCTTGATGACCTCGATCTTCTTGTCGCCGGCGCTGGCGAGAACGACCGTGAACTCGGTCTTCTCTTCCGCCGGAGCGGCAGCGGCGCCACCAGCAGCCGGGCCGGCCACGGCGACAGCCGCGGCGGCCGAAACGCCCCACTTCTCTTCGAGGAGCTTCGCCAGTTCGGCAGCTTCGAGCACGGTGAGGCTCGAGAGGTCGTCAACGATCTTCTGCAAGTCAGCCATTGTTCAGTTTCCTTACGTGTAAGTCTGGTTCGGGTTTGAGTTTTGCGAAGGGCGTCAGGCCGCTTCGCCCTTTGAGGCATGAGCCTGGATGACGCGCGCGAGCTTGCCCGCGGGCGCATTGGCGAGCTGAGCGATCTTGGTCGCCGGGGCCACGATGAGGCCGACGATCTTGCCGCGCAGTTCATCAAGCGACGGCAGCGAGGCAAGCGCCTTCACGCCGTCGACATTCAGGACGGTCTTTCCCATCGATCCGCCAACGATGACGAACTTTTCGTTCGCCTTGGCGAATTCGATGGCGACCTTTGGCGCCGCTACCGGATCGTTCGAAGTGGCGATCACGGTCGGTCCCTTCAGCATGGGGCCGATGGCAACGACGTCAGTGCCTTCAAGAGCAATTTTGGCGAGACGGTTCTTCGAGACCTTCACCGCAGCACCCGCCTGCTTCATCTGCTGGCGCAGCTTCTGCATCTGGGCGACGGTGAGGCCGGAATATTGAGCAACGACCGCGACGCTCGTGGTCTTGAAGACCTCATTGAGCTGTTCGACCGCTTCTTTTTTTGCCGCTCGTTCCACAGCAAGCTCTCTCCGGTTGGCGGTCATCGCGAGAAGCGGGACCGCCGGGTTGCACCCATCGTCCCACCCAAAACCTGAACCTCGGGGCCAAAACCCTTCGGACACGCGCCGGGCAAGACGACAATTCAAAGCCTGCCCTCCCAGAGCCTTGCGGCCATGGGCTGTCGAGGTTCGAACCAAACCAGCCTCCCGGCCGCGAACTGATCGCGACGTGGAGTGCAAAATCCGGTCTTCACCCGTCTATGCAGGCCATGCGATTAAGCCGTTGAGAACACCAGGTTCTCGCGGGCGCCTGCAGTCTTGGACAGGATCGAGGCACTTCAGCACGCTGAAGGCCCCTGCTCTCATTCCTCTGAAGGCGACGGGTCTCCTTCCTTTCGAGCATCCTTGCGGGCATGCGGAAAGGAATGATCTCCTATCATCTCAGGTTTTCGGATTGCGAGCACGGACATGCCAGCAAGTGCCAGCACGCCCGGAAGGCGCTATGTAGCCGGTCCTGCCCTGCTTGCCAAGAGCAAATTTCAGACCAGTTCGGCGACCTGCTGGCCCAGCGAAAAATTTCTTGCCGGACGGCGTCACGCTCCAATGCCGTCGCTCGTCTGGGCGCTGGAGGCTCGCATGAAACGATGGATTGCAGGAATTCTCGCCCTCTTCAACCTCGCCAATGGGCTGGTGATGCTGTCGGCCGGTTCCCTCTGGTGGTCGCTGGTGCCCGGCGCCGCCGATACCGGTTCTTTCAACCCTCATTTGGTCCAGGACGTCGGCATTGCATTCATCGTGGCCGGGCTCGGCCTGGCGGCGCGAGCCTTGTGGCCGGCCTGGTGGCCGGCAGCGGTCGCGGGCGCCGCGTTCCTGGCCGGCCACGGCCTGCTGCATCTCGTGATGATCGCCGGCGGCCACGACCGCCATGCCGCATCCGATCTGGTGGCGGTCGTCCTGCCCGCGGCGCTCGCCCTCTATTCCGCCCTGCCAAATCAAGGAGAACGACATGCGTAGCTTCATCGCGCGCCGCATGCTGCGCGCCTATTCCAGGCGCTACGGCTACGACACCACCTATCTCGAGATCATGCTGAAGGAATCGCCCGCCGCGTTCTTCAAATTCGCCGGCGCGATGAAGGCCGCCGCCTACCGCGCGGTCGCGCCGGTTGAGGCCTTCTACGCCGCCAAGCTCACCGGCGCGCTGGCGGAAGATTGCGGTCCCTGCGCGCAACTGGTCGTCGACATGGCGATCGAGGCAGGAGTGGCGGAGCGGCAGGTCACCGCCGTGCTCCGGCGCGATGTTGCCGCCATGACCGCGGACACCGCGCTCGGCTTCCACTTCGCCGACGCGATCGTGCAACGCTCGGCCGACGATGACGCCTGCCGCGACGCGGTTCGCGCGCGCTGGGGCGAAAAAGGCGTGATCGACCTCGCCATGGCCCTACAAATCGGCCGCATCTTCCCCATGATGAAGCTGGCGCTGGGATATGCCAGGGAGTGTCGCCGCGTGACCGTGGCCGGCCATCAGATCGATGTCATCAAGCAGGCCGCCTGAGCGCGACCCGCTGGCGCCGTATCGGGCGCGGCTGACCGGGCTTGCCTATCGCATGCTCGGCAGCCGCGGCGATGCCGACGATGTGGTCCAGGACGCCTGGCTGCGCTTCGCCGCGGCGGACGACGTCCGCAATCCCGAGGCGTTCCTCGTCACCGTGGTGACCCGGCTTTGCCTCGACCGGCTGAAGAGCGCCCGCGCCCAGCGCGAAGTCTATGTCGGCGCCTGGTTGCCCGAGCCGGTGTTCGACGAGACGCTGTCGGCCGAGGCGGCGACCGAACTCGCCGACGATCTCTCCTTCGCGCTGATGCTGGCGCTCGACGCCCTGACGCCGCTCGAGCGCGCCGCGTTCCTGCTGCACGACGTGTTCGACCGGCCATTCGCGGAAGTTGCCCGCACCCTCGAGCGCAGCGAGGCGGCCTGCCGGCAGCTCGCCGCGCGCGCCCGCCGATCGGTCCGCGACAACCGCCCTGTTCCCGTCGAGCCACCCGAAGGCCACGCACGGCTGCTGACGGCATTCTGCAAGGCCGCGGCCAGCGGCGACGTCTCCGCCCTCGCCAACCTGCTGCGCGCGGATGCCATCGCGATCACCGACGGCGGCGGCCGCAAGCTGGCGGCGCTGAAGCCGATCAAGGGGGCAGAGAAGATCGTCCGCTTCATCATCGGTATCGCCGGCAAGAACGCCGGCAGCGAGGTTCGCGTCGAACCGATGCTGGTCAATGGCAGCGCGGGCGCGCTGATCTTCCTCGATGGCGAAGTCGACCACACGCTGAGCATGGCGATCGACGGCGAGACTGGCCGGATTGCGGCGATCTACATCGTCCGCAACCCGGACAAGCTGCGCCACGCGCCGCGCCGGAGCTGAAGCTGCGGTCAGGACGCCGTCGCCACCGGATAGGCGAGCGGCTTGCCGGCAAAGAACGCGTCGAGATTGGCCAGCACGCAATCCTGCATGGCGACGTGCGATTCCAGCGTGTGGCCGCCGAGATGCGGCGACAGCACCACGTTCGGCAACGCGGTCAGCGCATCGGGCGCATGTGGCTCCCTCGCGAAGACGTCGAGGCCGGCTCCGGCGATCACGCCGTCGGTCAACGCTGCGACCAGCGCCTTCTCGTCGATGACCGAGCCGCGCGCGATGTTGACGACGAACCCGTCGCTGCCGAGCCGGCGCAGGATGTCGGCATTGACCGCATGCTCGGTCTCGGCGCCGGCGCGGACGGCCACCAGCAGCACGCTGCACCAATCGGCGAGCGCCTCCAGCGTCGGAAAGTATTGATAGGGCACCTCGTGCTTCGAGCGGCTGAAATAGCCGACCTCGCTCTCGAAAGCCGCGCAGCGCGCGGCGATCTTGCGGCCGATCTCGCCCATGCCGTAGACGCCGATGCGGCGGCCGGGCATGCCGGCCTGAGGCCGCATCATTGGCGAGGGCTTTGCACCGGCCCAGTCGCCGCCCCGCACGTAATCGTCAGCCACCAGCAGCCGCCGCACCGACGCCAGCATCAAGGTGACCGCGGTGTCGGCGACGGAGGCCGCATTGGCCCCCGGGCTGTGGCCGACCGCGATGCCGCGTCTGGCGGCAGCGGCGAGATCGACGCCGTCATAGCCAGTGCCGTAGCAGACGATCGCGCCGAGCTTCGGCAGCATGTCCATGGCCTCCGTGCCGAGCGCCGTGCCGCCCGCGGTGATCATGGCGCTGATATCGGCGAGCTCGGCCGCCGGGAACGCTTCGTCCAATCGCTTGCCCGCCGCGTTCAGCAGCTCATAGCGCTCGCCGAAGCGGATCAGCTGGGCCTTGGGAAAGCGTGAATAAACCAGGACCTTATCGGGCATTGTTGTTCTTTCTTGCGAGAGGCTTCAGATCTTGTCTTGGCGCGTTTTCTTCACGCGAACCGGTAGCCACTTCGCTTGAAAACGCTTTGGCAAAAACAAAGGGCGGAACCGGTTGCCCGGTCCCGCCCCTCTTTATCTCGTCACGGCCAAGGATCTCAGCCGAGAATGGTGCCCGGCTCGACCTTCACGCCCGGGCCCATGGTCGAGGACACCGCAACGCGCTGGATGTAGGTACCCTTGGAACCAGCCGGCTTCGCCTTGGAGACGGCATCCGCCAGGGCCTTGATGTTCTCGACCAGCTTCTCCTCGGAGAACGAGGCCTTGCCGACGCCGGCCTGCAGGATGCCGGCCTTCTCGACGCGGAACTCGACCGAGCCGCCCTTGGCACCCTTCACCGCGCCGGTGACGTCCATGGTCACGGTGCCGATCTTCGGGTTCGGCATCAGACCGCGCGGGCCGAGCACCTTACCCAGACGGCCGACCAGCGGCATCATGTCAGGGGTGGCGATGCAGCGGTCGAAATCGATCGTGCCGTTCTGGACCTTCTCGACCAGATCCTCGGCGCCGACGACGTCGGCACCGGCCGCCTTGGCCTCATCGGCCTTGGCGCCCCGGGCAAACACGCCGACGCGGAGCGTACGGCCGGTGCCGTTCGGCAGGGTCACGACGCCGCGGACCATCTGGTCGGCGTGACGCGGATCGACACCGAGATTGATCGCGACCTCAATGGTCTCGTCGAACTTTGCCTTCGCACGCTCCTTGACCATCTTGATGGCGTCCGCGAGCGGGTAAAGCTTTTCGCGATCAATGCCTTCGCGGGCTTTGTTCAAACGCTTTCCGATTGCCATGACCGCTTACCCCGCAACTTCCAGACCCATCGAACGGGCAGAGCCCTCGACCATCTTCATGGCCGATTCGATGGTGTCACAATTCAGGTCCTTCATCTTCTTCTCGGCGATCTCGCGCACCTGCGCCTTGGTCACCTTGCCGGCCTTGTCGCGGCCCGGCGCCTTCGAGCCGGACTGGATCTTGGCGGCCTGCTTGAGGAAGTAGGACATCGGCGGCGTCTTCATCTCGAAGGTGAAGGAACGGTCCGCATAGATGGTGATGATCACCGGGATCGGGGTGTTCTTCTCTTCCTTCTGGGTCTGGGCGTTGAACGCCTTGCAGAACTCCATGATGTTGAGACCGCGCTGACCGAGCGCGGGACCGATCGGGGGCGAAGGATTCGCCGCGCCGGCCGGGACCTGAAGCTTCAGGTATCCGGTCACTTTCTTTGCCATGTATCACTCCTGTTGTGCCGGCATGTCGCCGGCGGTTTCAGGTTCCGTGGTTCGGTTGAAGGGGCTGGCGACCGCCTCCTCCCTCCCACGGCCTCTCTACTTGACGCGAGGCATATACCCCGCGCCGTCCGGTCAGACCTTCTCGACCTGACCGAATTCCAGCTCGACCGGCGTTGCGCGGCCGAAGATCGACACCGCGACCTTCACGCGCGAGCGCGCCTCGTCGATTTCCTCGACGACGCCCGAGAACGAGGCGAACGGGCCGTCGGCCACGCGCACGTTCTCGCCGATCTCGAACGACACCGACGCCTTCGGCCGTTCCACGCCCTCCTGCACCTGGTGCAGGATGCGCATGGCCTCGGCTTCAGAGATCGGCATTGGCTTGTTTTCCGCGCCGAGGAAGCCCGTCACCTTCGGCGTGTTCTTGATCAGATGGAACGCCTCGTCGGTCAGCTTCATCTTCACCAGCACATAGCCTGGGAAGAACTTGCGCTCGGCATCGATCTTGCGGCCGCGGCGCACTTCCGTGACCTTCTCGGTCGGAACCAGCACCAGCTCGAACAAATCCTCGAGGCCGCGCTGCTTGGCCTGCTCGCGGATCGATTCGGCGACCTTCTTCTCGAAGTTCGAATAGGCGTGAACGATGTACCAGCGCTTGTCCATCAATTGAGTTCCCATGCTCATCAGTGGATGCCCAGTATCAGGGTAATCAGATAACGGATGATCTGGTCGGCGGCGAAGAAGAAGATCGAGGCGACGGCGACCATGACGAACACCATGATGGTGGTGATCGTGGTCTCACGACGGGTCGGCCAAGTGACCTTGGCGGTCTCCGAACGCACTTCCTGCAAGAACTTGAACGGGCTGACTGCCATCGTGAGATCCGCGTCCGTCTCCGGACGATTGCAACGTTTCAAGGAATCCGAACAGCCGACCTTGCGGACCCAGCCCTCGTTTGGAAGGTTGAGCCGATAAACGAGCTCGAATGTTCGGGGAATTAGGCCGCGCCGGATATCCGCCATCAAAGCGGGCCGGCTGCGAGTGCCGGGTATCTACTGCGAGACCGGCCAAACGTCAAGGTCGACGGGGTCCGACCCGGCGCCCGCCCGGTTCGGGCAGATCGGGCATTGGTCTCTCCAAATCAAGGGCTTAGCCGGCGCCCTGCAATCCCCTGGCGTCCTGGCGCGATCAGCGTCGTCCGTCTCGCCTCCTCTAGGCCAGGCCGGGTTTTGGCGGCAGCAGCATCGATACGAGCAGTCCGCTCGGCTCCCGCAGCCTCAACGCGATGCTGCCGCCATGGCGCTTGGCGATATCCTGCGCGATCGATAGCCCCAGCCCGAAGCCCCCCTCCTGCCGGGCGCTGTCGGCCTTGAAGAAGGGCTCGAATACCTTGTCGTGCAGCGCCGGCGGAATGCCCGGACCGTCGTCGGCCACCTCGATCTCGATGTGGCCGGCCTCCATGGGGCGAAGCGTCACCGCGACCTTGCTGCCGTGCTTGACCGCATTCTCCACGATATTGGTGACGGCGCGCGACAGCGCGCGGGGCCGGCAGGCATAAGGCAGACGCGCCGGCCCGACATAGGATACCGCGTGGCCCATGTCGGCGAAGTCCGAACAGATGGTCTGCAGGAAGCTCGGCAGGTCGATGAACGACGCCGCCTCCGAGCGAGCATCCTCGCGCAGATACTCCAGGGTCTCGTTGATCATGCGCGTCATCTTGGCGATATCGCCCAGCATCGCAGGGCGCAGGGTGTCGTCGCCGACGCGCTCGGTACGCAGCCTGAGCCGGGTCAGCGGCGTCCGCAGGTCATGACTGATGGCGGCGAGCATGCGGGTGCGGTCGTCGAGCAGCGCTGCGATACGCGTGCGCATGTCGTTCAGCGCGTCGGCGACCTGGGCGATTTCGAGCGGACCGCGCCGGCGCAACACCTCGGGAGCCCGCGGCGAGCGGCCGAACGAGGTCGCGGCACGCGCGACATCGGCCAGCGGCGCAATCACCCAACGCACCGCATAGACCGACAGCAGCAGCATCGAGATCAGCACGATGATCCCGCCTCCTGCCACCGGGCGGAGCAAAAAGGACCAGAAGCCGCCCTTGACCGCAACGTCGGCCATCAACGCGTGGCCGTCGTCGAGCTTCACGAGCACCTGTGACGACGAGCCCGCCGGATGGCGCAGTTCTTCCAGCAACTCAATTCCGGACTCGGCCGCCAGCTGCCGAAACGCTCTTATGGAAAACGGCCGCGTCTCACCGACCGTCCGAGGCACGAGTTCGCTCAACGCGACGCGCCTGGCGTCGAGACCGCCGCGCCTGGCTGCCGCCAGCAGTTCTTCGGCGTCGACGGGCGTCTTCGTGAAACGCAGAAGCTGCGTGAGCTCCGCGACCCGCCCGGCAAGAAACTTCTGCGTGTCGTTGACCGAGGGAGAATCGAACAGAAAGATGACGGTCACAGCTGCGAGCATGATGCCGATCAATTCCGAGAGCGCGACGAGGCTCATGAGCTGCGCGGCGATGCTGCGCGGCATCAGCCGCTGCGCCCATCCCATCAGAGCGGCTCGACCGCGGGCGTGAACACGTAGCCGCCGAGCCGCACCGTCTTGATCATCGAGCGGTCCTTCGGATCCGGTTCGATCTTCTGCCTGATGCGGCTGATGTGAACGTCGACGCTTCGCTCGACCGATGCGATCAGGCCACCGAAGGCCTGCTCGATCAATTGCTCACGTGACAGCACCTGCCCAGGATTGCGGCAGAACGCCAGCAGCAGATCGAACTCGGCACCGGTCAGCGTGATCCGAACGCCCGCGGGGTCATGCAGCTCGCGGGTGGTGGGGTTGATGCGCCATCCGGCAAAGGTCAGCGGACGCGGCCGTGACCGCGACGAGGCGCCGCTCTCGACGCGGCGCAGCAATGCCCGGATGCGGGCCACCAGCTCGCGCGGGCTGAACGGCTTGGTCACGTAGTCGTCGCCGCCGATCTCGAGGCCGAGGATGCGGTCGATCTCCTCGTCGCGGGCGGTGACCATGATGATCGGAATCGAAGACGACATGCGCAGGCGCCGGCAGATGCTCAGCCCATCCTCGCCCGGCAGCATCACGTCGAGTACGACGAGATCAAAGCTCTCGCGCTTGAGCAGCGCGTCCATCTCCACGGCCGAGCCGACCAGCACCGGTCGGAAGCCGTTGTCCTCAAGCACCTCAGCCAACATGCGCGCGATATCGGCATCGTCCTCGACGCAGAGGATGCGTGCGTTGGTGACGGGGAAAGCCACGAGGTCGTATTCCAGGATTTGCATCACGGCATTTTAGAGGCCTCGGCCCCGGATGCGCAGCGCGCAAATATAGCGTTTTGTTAAGCCTGCACGGCCAAATGTGGCTCAAATAGGTCGCGCGGTTTTCGCGAGCTACATCTGACTTAATATCTCTTAATCCCGACCCGGGCGGCCCTGCCCTATCGTGACGTCCGATCGTTCGTGGGGTGAGCGGTCGTTCGAGGGGTACATGAGAATTCGAATTTCTGCCGGGCGCTGCGACTGATGCGCAGAGCACGGGCCGGGCGTCGCGCAATGGTCAGCCCAATCGGCCGTCCCTGCTTGCCACCGCTGCGGTAGTGGTGGCGTTGTTGTCGGGCTGTGCCAGCGCACCGATGACGCGGGGCGGGTCATTGGCATCCTACGACAATCTCACGCCGTCCGACGGAGTGCTGGCGAAATCGCTGGTTCGCGTCAACAAGGACGAGGTCCTCGCTGCGAAGACGGTGCGGATCGTCCCGACGACCTTCTCGCAGGCAGCGTCGCCGACGCTGTCGCAGGAGCAGCGGCACCTGGTGGCCAACGCGATCGATCGTTCGCTGTGCGTCGGCCTGAGCGAGCGGCTTCAGGTCGTTGGTGCCGATCAGCCTGCGGATCTGTTGTTGCATGCGCTTGTCACCCAGGCGGCGCCCACCGACGAGGTCGCGGCGGGCACTTCCAAGGTGGTCAGCTTCCTGCCGAGCGCGCTCGGCGCAGGCGTGCCGGTGCCGGTGCCGCGGTTGCCGGTCGGACTTGGCAGCCTGACCGTCGAAGCCGAGGTGCGCGATCAGGCCAGCCGCCAGCAGGCGGCGATGATTTGGGCCCGCGGGGCGAATTCGTTCACCAACTCGCCCATGGTCTCGAGCGCCGGTGACGCCTACGATCTCGCCCCTTCCTTCAGCGACGATTTCAGCAAGCTCGTCGTCACCGGCAGCACGCCGTTCGGAAAGGCGCCAGAGCTGCCATCGTTCGACAAGATTGGCGCCACGCTCGGCGGCAAACCGAAATACGCGGCCTGCGAGGCGTTCGGCCGCAGTCCCGGCCTGGTCGGAATGGCCGCCGGCAAGCTTGGCTTGCCGCCGGAATGGTCGGACAAGGCGCCGGCGACGGCTGGCCAGTAGACCGCCTAGCCGGCGAAGCTCTTCTGGACCGCCTTGTCGAGCGTCTCACCGCCGACGAAGCGCTGGCGCAGCTCGCGCTTCAACAACTTGCCGCTCGGATTCTTCGGCAGGGCATCCACGAAGATGACCTGCTTCGGCACCTTGAAATGAGCCATCGACGCCGCGCAATGCTTGATCACCATATCGGCATCGAGGCTTTCGCCGGCCCTGACCACCACGATCGCAGTCACCGCCTCAATCCAGCGCGGATCGGGCAGGCCGACCACGGCGACTTCGGAGACGGCGGGGATGCGGTAGATCATCTCCTCGACCTCGCGGCTGGCGACATTCTCGCCGCCGGACTTGATCATGTCCTTCACGCGGTCGACAACGGTGATGTAGCCCTCGGCATCGACGGTGGCGAGATCGCCGGAGTGAAACCAGCCGCCGGCGAACGCGGCCGCGGTCTTGACGGGATCGTTGTAATAGCCGGACAACAGATGCGGCGAGCGGTGCACGATCTCGCCGACCTCGCCGACCCCGACATCCTCCATTGCCGTGTTGACCACGCGCGTCTCGACATTGATCGCGGGCTTGCCGGCCGAGCCCGCCTTGCGCAGCTGGTCCTCCGGCGTCAGCACGGTCGCGAGCGGCGCGATCTCGGTCTGGCCGTAGAAATTCCAGAACTTGACGTTGGGCAGGCGGCGCTGGAGCTCGAGCAGCACCTCCACCGGCATGATCGAAGCGCCGTAGTAGCCCTTTTGAAGCGTCGACAGATCCGTCTCGTCGAAATTCGGCGAGCGCAGCATCGCGATCCAGATCGTCGGCGGCGCGAAGAAGGACGTGATCTTGTGGGCCTGGATCAGCGCCAGGACATTGTCAGGCACCGGCTTGCCGGTAATGAGACTTGTGGCGCCGAGATAGATCTGCGGTCCCAGGAAGACGTCGAGCTGAGCGCAATGATAGAGCGGCAGCGCGTGCAGCACTTTGTCGTCGGCGCTCATGCCGCCGTCGATGATGCAGCTGACATACTGCCACATCACGGCTTCGTGGGTCAGCATCGCGCCCTTGGGCAGAGATTCCGTGCCGCTGGTGTAGACGATCTGCGCGAGATCGCGGCTGTCGACCGATGCCTCCGGCGCCGACGCGTCGCTGTGCAGCAGGCTGTCGAACGTCGTGATGCCGTCGGGCGCGGTGGCCGGATCCTCGCCCGGCAGCCAGATCAGGGTCTCGACCGCCGAGCCCTTGGCGGCGGCAGCGTGCGCCGTCTCGACGAAATCGGGGCCGGTCGCGAGCAGCCTGGCGCCGGAGCTTTTCAGGATGAAATTGATCTCGTCGGGATTGAGCATGAAGTTGATCGGCACCAGCACCGCGCCGATCCGCGCCACCGCGAAGCGCAGCGCGGCGAAGGCGTGCGAGTTGCGCGACAGCACGGCGATACGGTCGCCCTTCCTGACGCCGAGCCCGAGCAGGCCGCGGCCGAGCCGGTTGCAGATCGCGTCCATCTCCGCAAAGCTCCAGCTCACCGCGCCGCAGATCAGCGCGGTCTTGCCGGGGTAGCGCTTCGCCGACCGGCGCAGCAGATCGCCGATGCTGTGCTCGCGGGCGCGCTGGATGGTTGCTGCGATGTCTCCGCTCATTTGTCCCTCCCGAATGTGCTTTGTTGTTGTTGTCTTGTTTTCGTCTTGTTTGGCCGCGCCGTCCCTATTGCCGCGCGGCGTAAGCGTGTTCCATGTAGGTGTGCTCGACCGAGCGATCGAGCGAGGCGATCTTCTCGAAGCCACGCCGCCAGTCCTGCAGGTGCCGCCGCGTCCACAGCACGCCGGCCTCCTTGTCGCGCCGCTTGATCGCGTCGAGCAGATGATGGTGCGCCTCGACCAGCCGCGTGCCGCCCTCGGGCACGCCGCCCACGATCATCTCGGTGGTCGGAAAGAACAGTTGTGCGGCGGGCTCGCGCGCCAGCTGCAGCACGCGGTTCTGCGAGGCCTTGGCCATCAGCACATGGAATTCCGCATCGAGCTCGGCAAGCGCAGCGGGATTGCCGACGACAGCTGCGCTGCGCTCGAGATTGCCGGCGAGCTCGGCGATGTTCTCCTCGGTCGCGCGCTCCACCGCGCCCTCGACGCTCGCGACCTCCAGCGTCATCGAGGTCTCGAACAGTTCGCGGAACGTCACCTCGTGCAGGATCAGCGCACGGGACAGTCGCGTCGCGAGCTTGTTGTAGCGCGGCAGGCAGGCCTGCAGCCGGCGGCTGGAATCGCGGCGGATCAGCCCGCCCTCCTCGAGTACGCGAATGCCTTCGCGCACCGTCGAGCGGTTGACGCCGAACTGCGCAACCAGCTGCTGCTCGGTGCCGATCGGCTCGCCCGGCTTGATCCGGCCGTTGATGATCTCGCGTTCGATCGCGTCGGCGACCTTCTGATAGGCCGGCGCGACATCGATGCGCCGGAACAGCGGCGTGGTGGGCATCTTCAGCTCCCCCGGCCCGATTGTCGTTTGTCCGACAAAGGATAGGCGAAGGCCCTTGGGGCGTCAAATGAGTAATATCCGGCCTGATTGTCGCACCCAAGCGGCCGGAATTGACACCGGAACCGGGCAAATCTAGCTTTGTCGGACAAACTGATAAGAACACCTTCGGGGAGGCACGCCATCATGAAATCCATCGTCACGAATTTGTCCGCCGCCGGCCTGATCGCGGCTGTGCTGGCAGGGCCGGCGCTCGCCCAGCAGGCACCGCTCAAGATCGGCGTGCTCTCCGACTTCTCGTCCGTCTATTCAGACATCGGCGGCATGGGCAATGTCGAGGCCACCAAAATGGCGATCGAGGACTTTGGCGGGCAGATGTTCGGCAAGCCGATCGAGATGCTGAGTGCCGACGTGCTCAACAAGCCCGACGTCGCCTCCACCATCGCCCGCAAATGGTGGGAGACCGAAGGCGTCGACATGATCATCGATCTGCCGACTTCGGCCACCGCGCTCGCGGTGATGGAGCTGTCGAAGCAGTACGAGAAGATCATGATCGTGACGGATGCGGCGAGCTCCGACATCACCGGAAAGTCCTGCTCGCCCTACACCGCGCATTGGACCTACGACACCTATGCCAACGCGCACACCGTGGGCAGCGCCATCGTCAAGAACGGCGGCGATACCTGGTTCTTCCTGACCGCGGACTACGTGTTCGGCCATTCGGTCGAGCGCGACACCGGTGACGTCGTGAAGGCCTCCGGCGGCAAGGTGCTGGGCAGCGTCAAGCATCCCCTCAACACGGCGGACTTCTCCTCGTTCCTGCTGCAGGCGCAGGCTTCGAAGGCCAAGATCATCGGCATGGCCAACGGCGGCGCCGACACCATCAACACCATCAAGCAGGCCTCCGAATTCGGCATCGTCGCGGGCGGGCAGAACCTCGCCGGCATCGTGATGTTCATCTCGGATATCCACAGCCTCGGGCTCAAGCTGGCGCAAGGCCTCATCGTCACCGAGGCCTATTATTGGGACCTCAACGACAGGACCCGCGCTTTCGGCAAGCGCTTCCTGGAGCGGGTCAAGCGCATGCCGACCATGAACCAGGCCGCGACCTACAGCGCCACGCTGCACTATCTCAAGGCGGTGCAGGCCGCCGGCACCCGCGACACCAAGACCGTGATGGCCAAGATGCGCGAGCTTCCGGTGCGGGATGCCTTCACCGACAACGGCGTGCTGCGCGAGGACGGCCGCATGGTGCACAGCATGTACCTGTTCCAGGTGAAGAAGCCGGAGGAATCGAAGGGACCGTGGGATTATTACAAGCTGCTCGCCGAAGTTCCCGCCGACCAGGCCTTCCGGCCGCTGAAGGACGGCGGCTGCCCGCTCATCAAGTAGGCAAACATGATCATGGCCGGGGTCGGGGACCTCGGCCAACACCTTCAAATGATTGGGTAAAAGCTGGCAGGAGTGGCAGGGCTCGAACCTGCGACCCCCGGTTTTGGAGACCGGTGCTCTACCAATTGAGCTACACTCCTACGAACCCGCGTCGCCGCCGGTTCGCGCCGTTTCAAGCACAGGGCATGGCCGGTTTGCAAGGGCGAAGCAGCGAAGCTTCTGTTCATTGCAAAACTTCTGCGCCAGACTTCAGCGATCACCCCAAGATCACGCCATGCCGGCACCTCGCCGCAAGAATCAAGAACCAGGGAGAGACCATGAACGCCCAAACCGCCACCAAGCACGCCGCCAGCCCGACCACCCCCTCCCTCCCCCTCGCCAAGCCCGAATCGATCGGATTGTCGAGCGCGCGGCTGCAGGCGATGTCCGACACCTTCCGCCGCGAGATCGACAAGGGAACCGTCCCCGGCGTCACCGTGCTGGTGGCCCGGCGCGGCCAGATCGGCTGGTTCGAGGCGCTCGGCAAGCAAAGCCCGGCCGACGCCGCACCGATGGCGCGCGATTCGATCTTCCGCATCTTCTCGATGACCAAGCCGATCGTCTCGGTCGGCATCATGGCGCTGGTCGAGGATGGCCAGCTCCTGCTCGGCGACGCCGTCGCAAAATTCATCCCGGAATTCGCCGAGACCAAGGTCGGCGTCGAGAACAACGGCAAGCTCGAGCTGGTACCCGTGCAGCGGCAGATGACGATCCAGGACCTGCTCCGCCACACGTCTGGACTTACTTATGACCACACCGGCAACGGCCCGGTGCAGCAGCTCTATCAGCAGTCGCGGCTGCGCAGCCGCAAGATCACCAATGCCGAGCACGCCACCATGCTCGCCGGCATGCCGCTGGTCTGCCAGCCCGGCGCGGCGTTCAACTACAGCCGCTCCACCGACATTCTGGGCCGTATCATCGAGGTCGTCAGCGGCAAGACGCTCGGCGCCTTCCTCACCGAGCGCGTGCTCGCACCGCTCCAGATGGCCGAGACCGGCTTCTCTACATACCGGGGAAGCCAATGCCGGCCGCCTCGCCGAGGCGTTTGCCAACGATCCCTGGACCAGCGAGAAGGTGCAGCTGTTCAACATGCTCGAGCAGCCGGTGATGGAGTCCGGCGGCGGCGGCCTGGTCTCGACCACGATGGACTATGCCCGCTTCTGCCTGATGCTGCGCAATGGCGGCACGCTCGACGGCAACAGGGTCATCGGCCGCAAGACGCTCGAGCTGATGGCCTCCGATCACCTCGGGCCAGGCGTTGCGGTCAACGGCACCCTGCTCTCGCCCGGCCACGGCTTCGGCCTCGGCTTCGCCGTGCGCAAGGAGGCCGGCATTGCGCCCTTCCCCGGCAGCGTCGGCCAGTATTTCTGGAGCGGCATTGCCGGCACGTTCTTCTGGATCGACCCGAAGGAGGATCTGTTCGCGGTGTTCATGAGCCAGGGCCCGGGCCAGCGCGAATATACCCGCTCGCTGGTGCGCAACGGCGTGTACGCGGCGGTGGAGTAATCGCCGCGCTCCCCTCGTCCTCAACACTGTCATGCCCCGCGCATGCGGGGCATCCAGTACGCCGCGGCAGTCGTGATGAATCGAGAGGCCTCGGCGTACTGGATCACCCGCTTTCGCGGGTGATGACATCTTGAGTGCGTGGCGCGCTTTGCGCGCCAACGAAACCGTCAACTGATCGTCGCGCCGCCGTCGATCACCATGGTCTGGCCGGTCATGAAGTCGCCGGCCGCAGAGCCCAGGAACACCGCAGCGCCCGCGATCTCGTCGGGAATGCCGATGCGCAGCAGCGGCGAGCGCGAGGTCGAGGCTTTCAGGTTCTCCGGATTGTCCCACAGCGCCTTGGCGAAGTCCGTCTTGATCAGGCCCGGCGCGATGCAGTTCACGCGGATGTTGTGCGGGCCGTATTCACAGGCGAGGTTGCGCGCGAGCTGCATGTCGGCGGCTTTCGAGATCGCGTAGGCACCGAGGATGGTCGAACCTTTGAGGCCGCCGATCGAGGAGACGATGATGATGGAGCCGTCCTTGCGCTCGATCATCTGCGGCACCACCATCGAGATCAGCCAGTTGTTGGCGACGATGTTGTTGTCGAGGATCTTCCTGAACTGATCGTCGGAGATGCCGGCGAGCGGACCGTAATACGGGTTCGAGGCGGCGTTGCAGACCAGCACGTCGATCTTGCCGAAGGCACGGTTGCTCTCGTCGACGAGGTTCTGCAGGTTCTCTTTCGACGAGATGTTGGCCGCGACCGCGACGGCGATGCCCTTGCCGAACTTGTCGTTGATCCCCTTGGCGACCTGCTCGCAGACATCGGCCTTGCGCGAGGAGATCACCACCTTGGCGCCGTGCTCGGCCATGCGCTCGGCGATCGCAAGCCCGATGCCGCGCGTCGATCCCGTGATGACGGCGACTTTCCCCTTCATGTCGAACAAGGTCATGTGTCTCTCCCTGATGTTACGGTGTTTGAATTCTGCGGTGAGCTTAAGCAGCGTCGTGGGGTTGCGATAGCAGCAATCACGCAAGCTTGCTCGCCGGCCTGACTTCAGGCCCGGATGGCTGATGCATCGCGGCGTGGCGCGCATCCGCAATCCACGGCTGCTGGTTCACCATCGGCAGCCGCCAGGTCGACAGGCCTGCGCTCGCGATGTGATCAAGTCGCGTCACCGAGACATTATCGATATCGAACGACAGCCCCCTGTCCGGCTGGCCGCCGAGCGCCAGCCCGACCGCGGCCTTGATGACGCCGCCATGGCCGACGGCGATGATATTCCTGCCCGCTTCCGCGGCGGTGATCCGCACAATGGTGCGGCAGACGCGGTTGTAGAGGTCCATGAAGCTCTCGCCGCCGGGCGCGGGCTCGTTGACATCGGCGAACCAGGCCGTACCCGGCGGACGACTGGCGAGAAACGCGGCGCGGTTCATACCCTGCCACTGGCCGAGATGCTGCTCGGCGAAGTCGCGTTCCTGCGTCATGCTTTCCGGCTTTGGAAACCCGGCAGCCCAGATCGCGTCCGCGGTCTTGTGCGTGCGCTTCAAATTGCTCGAATACCAGACCGCATCGCGCGGCAGCATTTTGGCGACCGCCTCGAACACTTCGACATCGCCGGTGTCGCAGTCGATATCCTCCTGTCCGTAAATGTTGCCGCCGTCGCTGCGCACCGGCGCGTGGCGAACCCACCACCACCGCGTCACCTTCACGTCAGGCTTGTCTGGATTGGACATCGGATGAGCCCTTCAATAGTGTCCCGTCTCGCTGTACGTCACGCCGCACATCGTCTCAAGTGCTTCGGACGTTTGAAATTTTGTTTGAATTCCGTCGCGCGGCAGAGGCGCCACGGATCACGTGAAAAGGGAGAAACGCATGGGCCGCCTGCAAGGCAAATCCGTCATCATCACCGGCGCCGGCAGCGGCATCGGTCGCGCGGCTGCGCTGCTGTTCACCAAGGAAGGGGCCAAGCTGATCGCGGTCGATCGCACCGAGGCCGTGAAGGAGACCGTCAAGCTGGTGCGCGACGCCGGCGGCACCGTCGAGGCCGTCACCGCCGATGCCGGCTCGGAGAGCGACGTGAAGGCCTTCATCGAGAAGGCGGTTTCGAAGTACGGCAAGCTCGATGCGATCTGGGCCAATGCCGGTGTCAGCGGCGGCCTCGTCCCGCTCGCCGACCAGACCGTCGAACACTGGCAGGAAGTGCTGCGCGTCAATTTGATCGGCCCGTTCCTCGCGATCAAGCATTCGATCCCGCACATGACCAGGCAAGGCTTTGGCTCGATCGTCTGCACTGCCTCCGTCGCGGGCCTCAAGGCCGGCGCGAGCGGACATCCCTATGCCGCGAGCAAGGCCGGCGTGATCAGCCTGGTGCAGACCACGGCCTATTCGCTCACCGGCACCGGCGTGCGCATCAATGCGGTCTGCCCCGGCCTGATCGAGACGGGCATGACAAAACCGATCTTCGACCGCGCCAAGGAACGCGGCACCCAGGACAAGATCGGCCAGCTCAATCCGCTCAAGCGCCCCGGCCAGCCGCACGAGCTCGCAGCGATGGGACTGTTCCTGGCGAGCGACGAAGCCTCGTATGTCAACGGCCAGGCATTCCCGGTGGACGGCGGTCTGACGGCATCGATGCCGTACACGGGCAAGCCGATCTAGCAAGGGCGCTCTCCGTTCGCTGGGCCGGTGAAGTCCGAATGGCGCGGTGACGCGGCCACATCCACCACTGTCGTCCCTGCGAAAGCAGGGACCCATACTCCGCAGCCGGAGTTGTGAGCGGGACTCGTCGTTCCGACGTCGCGCAACAAGCAGCATTGGTGGTTATGGGTCCCGGCCTTCGCTGGGACGACGGCAGTGGATGGTCTCCGATTCATGATGACAAATGCGCGGTGTCATCACCCGCGCACGCGCGGGCGATCCAGTATTCCCGAGAAGGATGTGATTGAGCCGAGAGGCCGCGGCATACTGGGTCGCCCGGTCCGAGCCGGGCGATGACACCCGAGAATGGGGATACAGTTTCGCATTCTCGCGACATGAATCGCCCGAGTCTTGAATCGCCCAAGTCTTGCCTTTCGTTCCGCCCCAGGTCCGCGCAACGCGCGACCCGATGATAAACTCCACGAAACCCATCATCTCGCCGCGCGGATATATTCGATGGGTTTCGCTTCGCTCTCCCATCCTACAGGCCTGGACCTCCAATAACCGCCGGCAACGGTCCGAATATTGCTTGGCCTCGGCAGGCCAACCAGCTGCTATACTTCGCTGGCAGGATCGTCCGCACACGCGTAGTTCCTCGCACAATCCCCTCGCAAACGAACAGGCAATGCAAAATCAACGTTCCGACCGCATCCGCAAGCTATTGGCCGACCTCGTCGCCTTCGACACCGTCAGCGACCGCAGCAATCTGCCCCTGATCGACTACATCGAGCGCTACCTCGCCTCGCTTGGCCTCACGGGACAGCGCATCGTCGATGAAACCGGTCAGAAATCCTCGTTGTGGGTCACGATCGGCCCCGAGGACAAGGCCGGGCTGGTGCTGTCGGGGCATACCGATGTCGTGCCGGTTGTCGGACAGGACTGGAACCACAACCCGTTCGAGTTCGTCGAGCGCGATCGCCGGCTGTACGGCCGCGGCACCACCGACATGAAGGGATTTGTCGCGGTGTGCCTTGCCATGGTGCCGGAGATGCGAGAGGCCGGGCTCAAGACCCCGATCCATCTCGCGATCTCCTATGATGAGGAGATCGGCTGCGTCGGCGTCCGCCCGATGCTGCGCGAGGTCGCGAAGAAGAGGATCAAACCGCTCGGCGCCTTCATCGGCGAGCCCACCCAGATGCAGGTCATCATCGGCCACAAGGGCAAGCACGGCGTGCGCGCCACCTTTCGCGGCCTCGCTCGGCATTCCTCGATCGCGCCCGACGGCGTCAACGCGATCGAATATGCCGCCGAGCTGATTGTCGAGATCCGCCGCCGCGCCGAGTTGCTGGCCGCGGATGCCGAACAAGACAGTCTCTACGACGTTCCGCACTCGACGCTGCTCACCAGCATCGTCCACGGCGGCGCCGCGCTCAACATCGTGCCCGACACCTGCACGGTGGATTTCGAATGCCGCGGCATCGGCATCACGGAGTCGCGCGAGGTCACGGATGCAATCGTCGCCTGGGCCAAGGCCGAGCTCGAGCCTGACATGCGCAAGCGGCATCCGGAGTGCGGCATCGATTTCGAGGAGATCCTCGACTACCCCGCCCTCGACACGGCCGCCGACGCCGCGATCGTCACGCTCGCCAAAAGCCTGGCGGGACGGAACGACCATGCCAAGGTCGCCTTCGGCACCGAGGCGAGCCTGTTCTCCAGCATGGCCGATATCCCGTCGGTGGTGATCGGCCCCGGCTCGATCGCGCAGGCGCATACGCCGGACGAGTTCGTGGAAATGTCGCAGCTCGAGGCTTGCGGCGCATTCGTCGCACGGCTGATCGCACATTGTGCGAAGTGATTCGCAAATGATTGCGTAGGATGGGTAGAGCGAAGCGAAACCCATCACCTCGTATCAGCGGCGTCATGATGGGTATCGCTGCGCTCCACCCATCCTACGGATCACGGATGCCTCACAGCCCATCCGGCGGCAGGCCCGGTCCGGTCGCGGCGGGACGGAGCTTATCGCGCTTGCGCTCGCGGTAGAAGGCATAGAGGCCGGAAGCGACGATGATCGCGGCACCCGCGAGCATTGGACCGTCGGGCTTGTGGCCGAAGGCGAGATAGCCCGTCAGCATCGCCCACGGCAGCGCGGTGTAGCGGAACGGCGCCACCGCCGAGATGTCGCCGGTGCGCAGTGACACGATGATGCACTGATAACCGATCAGGATCAGGACCGCGGCCAATGTGAGCAGGCCGAGCGCATTGCCGGACGGCGCCCGCCAGCCGCCGAGCGGGACAAGGACGACAGCACCTGCCGTCGTCACGGTCACGGTGGTGAGCAGCGTGATGAACACCGTCGGCAGATGCTTCGGGATGCGGCGGGTCGCGAGATCGCGCACCGCGCAGAACCCGACCGACGCCAGCGCCAGCAGCGCAGCCTGGCTGAAACCTTCCGCGCCGGGCCGAACGATGACGAGCACGCCGATGAAGCCGGCGGCGATCGCAAGCCATCGCCGCCAGCCGACCGGCTCGCCGAACACCAGCGCCGCGCCCAGCGTGATGACCAGCGGCAGCGCCTGGAAGATCGCCGAGGCGTTGGCGAGCGGGATTTGCGCGATCGCGGAGAGATAGGTCAGCGTGCCGCCGATCTCGCCAAGGACGCGCAGCCCGACCGGCCAGATCAGGAGCACGCTGAAACTGCGCAGCGCGTCATGGTACCAGGCGAGCGCCGCGACCAGCACCATCGCAACCAGGCCGCGCACCAACAGGATCTCGCCGATGTTGAGCTCCGCCGACACCGCCTTGGTGATGGTGTCGTTGACCGTGAAGCTGGCCATGGCCGCAGCCATGAACAGGCTGCCGCGAAGATTCGAGGAGAGGGTCAAAATGAAAATGTCCGATCAGGACCAGGGCGGGCGTTGACCGGACTGACTTGCCAAAGCGGCAGCGCGAACTCAAGTCACAGATGGCTACAATGCGGAAACATGCCGCACCTTGCAGCAGTGGCGCGAACTTTTGGAATCGCGATCGGCCTAGTGCTCCCTCGCCCCGCTCTTGCGGGGGCCGAGACGAGCGAAGGCCGCTCTTCGGGGATTTCGGTGAGGGGCTCTCTCCGCAAGCGATGTGCGTGGATAGTCCGGTACCCCCTCACCCGGATCGCATTTCGCTTCGCTGCATGCGGTCCGACCTCTCCCCGCAAGCGGGGCGAGGTAGAAAGAGAAGCGGCGCGAACCCTGTGGGACCGCGCCGCATTCGGATCAGGTAGCGCCCGCCTTCTGCGCATATTCCCACGACGCCTTCGACAGCGGCACGGTGCGCTTGGCGGATTCGAGCGCCTTGGCGTTGGCGGCGGTGCCGTCGCGGACGCGGCCGGCAATGCCCTGGGTGATGCCGGCGAGACGGAACAGGTTGTAGGCGAAGTACCAGTTGAGATCCGGCACCGGGATGCCGGTCACGTCGCAGTAGATCTGCGCGGCCTCTTCCACGCTCGGGATGTTGAGCGCCTTGAGGTCCGCGCCGTCGAGGCCCGGCATGATCCACTGCATCAGGAGATAGGTGAAGTCGGCCATGGGATCGCCGAGCGTCGACAGCTCCCAGTCCAGCACCGCCTGCACGCGCGGTTCCGTCGCGTGGAAGATCATGTTGTCGAGGCGATAGTCACCATGGACGACTGACACGCGCGCCTGTTCCGGCACCGTCCGCGGCAGCCATTCGGCGACCTTTTCGAACTCGGGAATGTGCTGGGTCTCGGAGGCCCGGTACTGCTTGGTCCAGCGGTCGATCTGGCGCGCGAAATAGTTTCCAGGCTTGCCAAAATCGCCGAGGCCGATCGTAACAGGATCGAACATGTGGAGCTTCGCCAGCGTCTCGATCTTGCTGGTGAAAATCTTGCGCCGGTCGTCCGGCGCCTGGCTCGGCAGCGTCGGATCCCAGAACACCCGGCCCTCCTCCATCGACATGATGTAGAAGGCCGAGCCGATCACCGCGTCGTCGGTGCACAGCGCGTAGGCTTTTGCGACCGGGAAATTCTGCTTGCCGAGCGCGGCGATCACGCGATACTCGCGATCGACCGCATGCGCCGACGGCAGCAATTTGCCGAACGGCTTTCTGCGCATCACGTAGGAGCGCTTCGGGGTGTCGAGCCGGTAGGTCGGGTTGGATTGGCCGCCCTTGAACTGCAGGACCGTGAGCGGGCCCCGATAGCCTTCGACGTGTTCCCTCATCCAGGCGTCGAGACTGGCCTCGTTGATACGATGGCGCTCCTCGACTTCCCTTGTGCCCGAGAATTCTTCGTCTTTCCTGACGCCGTCAGCCACGGTGACGCTCCCTCAACTCGATTTTTCAAGGAGCGCGTCGGGGCGCTCCCTCAATCAGGCTGGCACGCCAGCCTGATCTCTCTTTTTCATTCTGAGCACGATGTGCGCGCGAACGCCATGCGTTCCGCATCATGCTCAGTGCGACGTGTTTGCATACTTCCGAAGTTCAAGCCTGGCAATGGCGCGGTTGTGCACCTCGTCCGGGCCGTCGGCGAGCCGCAGCGTGCGGATGTGGGCGTAGTCCTTGGCGAGGCCCGCCTCGTCCGACACGCCAGCACCGCCAAACGCCTGGATCGCCTCGTCGATGATCTTCAGCGCCATGTTGGGCGCCGCGACCTTGATCATGGCGATCTCGGCCTGCGCGGTCTTGTTGCCGACCTTGTCCATCATGTCGGCGGCCTTGAGGCACAGAAGGCGCGTCATCTCGATGTTGGTACGGGCTTCGCCGATGCGCTGCTCCCACACCGAATGCTCGACGATCTTCTTGCCGAAGGCGGTGCGCGAGGTGAGCCGCTTCACCATCTTCTCCAGCGCCTCCTCGGCCTTGCCGATGGTCCGCATGCAGTGGTGGATGCGACCCGGACCGAGGCGGCCCTGCGCGATCTCGAAGCCGCGGCCTTCGCCGAGCAGGATGTTCTCCTTCGGCACCCGCACGTTGTCGAGCAGCACCTGGGCATGGCCGTGCGGCGCATCGTCGAAGCCGAACACGGGCAGCATCTTCTCGACCTTGATGCCTGATGTGTCGAGCGGAACCAGGATCTGCGACTGCTGCTGGTGCTTGGCCGCCTTGAAATCGGTCTTGCCCATCAGGATCGCGATCTTGCAGCGGGGATCGCCGACACCGGATGACCACCATTTGCGGCCGTTGATAACGTAGTGGTCGCCGTCGCGCTCGATGCGGGTCTCGATGTTGGTGGCGTCGGACGAGGCGACCGCCGGTTCCGTCATCAGGAAGGCGGAGCGGATCTCACCATCCATCAACGGGCGCAGCCATTTGCGCTTCTGCTCCTTGGTGCCGTAGCGCATGAACACTTCCATGTTGCCAGTGTCCGGCGCGGAGCAGTTGAACACCTCGGAGGCCCAGGTGATGCGGCCCATCTCTTCGGACAAGAGCGCGTATTCGAGATTGGTCAATCCCGCACCGCGGAATTCATCATCTTCATGCTCGTTCGGCGGCATGAACATGTTCCAGAGGCCTTCGGCCTTCGCCTTCTTCTTGAGGTCTTCCAGGATCGGGATCACCTTCCAGCGCGGGCCCTCGGCGTCCTGCTTCTCGTAGATCGGCACGGCCGGGCGGACATGCGTTTTCATGAAGGCCTGAACGCGCTCCAGCCACTCCTTCTGCTTGGGCGACATCGTGAAATCCATGGGACGCTCCTCGTTTCCTAGACTTGGGCCGCTGACCTGGGCCGATGACCTGGGCCGTAGCCATTTGTCGACATTGTTGACCCCGCCCCCGCGGCTCGCAAGGGCGTTCGCGGAAGGGCGGCGGTGGTGTGCCGGAAGACCGCCCGTGATCAGCGGATTGACTTTCCCGGCCTTCAAACGATAGTTTCATACAACTGTTTGAATTGCAACTCCCTCGCGTTCGTCATTCCGGGGCAGCCTGCAGGGCTGAACCCGGATCTCGAAGTTGTGGCGCGAGATTCCGGGTTCGACGCCGGCGCATCGCCCCGGAATGACCGGAGGCTCTCAGCCATGGCCAGCGATCATACGAGGTCTGCCATTCTCGCCGCCGCCGAACGGCTTTATGCCGATCGCGGCTTCGGCGACGTGACGCTGCGCGACATCGTCGCGGAGGCCAATGTCAACCTGGCGGCGGTGAACTATCATTTCGGCTCGAAGGACGAGCTGATCGCGGAGCTGTTCGTCACCCGCAGCATCCAGACCAACCGCGAGCGTCTCAACGAACTGCGGGCGGCGGAGGAAAACGGCGGCGGCCGCGCGCCGATCGAGGTGATCTTGCGCGCGCTGGTCGGGCCGACCTTGCGCGGCTGCCTCGGCCCGGCGAACCAGCGCTCCACCGCAGCGCGCTTCATGATCCGCGCCTCGATCGAATCCGTGCCGCCGATCCGCCGCATCAAGAACCGCGAGATCGACCATTTGCGGAAATTCGCCGGCGCGATGCGCCGCGCCCTGCCCGAGCGCAGCGAGGTCGATATCTACTGGGGCCTCAACTTCGCGCTCGCGATGGCGCACCACACCATCCGCGAGAGCGAACGGCTGACGAAGCTGTCGGAAGGCAAATGCGACCTCGACGACGTCCGCGGCATCATCGACCGCGTGGTCACGGTCTCGGTGATGGCACTGACGATGGGCGACGTCCCGAGCAAGCCGGCGCCGCGAACGGTCGCGATGCACGGGCGGCTGACGCGGCAGGATCTCTGAAGCGAGGATGCCGCTACGGCGCCCTGCCCCTAGATCATCGCGATGCAATCGATCTCGACGTCGAACGGACCGAACCATTCCGGCGTGCAGACGAAGATGCGCGCCGGCGGCTGGTGCGGGAAGTACCTTGCATAGACTGCGTTGAAGGTTGTGAAGTGCTTTGCCGAGGTGCAGAACACGTTGCACTTCATCACATTGTCGAGCGTGGCACCCGCAGCCTCGAGGCATTGCTTGAGCTGCTCCATCACCAGCTCGCTCTGCCGCTCGATCGACGCGCCGGCGGCGATCTCGCCGGTTGCGGGGTCGAACGGCGGCAGGCCGGCGACGAAGATCATGTTGCCGGCGCGCGTGACCGGCGAGGTCGGCGCCTTCCAGCGATCGAGAAAGGACGAGATCGGTTCGACGCGGAGCACTTCGCGTTTCATGATTGGCACCTTCGATGAGGGATCGATGGCGCCAATCTAACAGGCGGATGTCAATGATGGTTCGACATCGGCCGAAGTGTTGCTGCGGAATGACGACCCTGGTCCCGTCACCCTGAGGAGCGCGCCCTTTGCGCGCGTCTCGAAGGGTCGACGGCCACCAGCGGGGCTGTTCATCCTTCGAGGCTCGCAAGGGCTCGCACCTCAGGATGACGGAGAAACTCCACCGCCCGCGGCCTCGACGTCAGCGCCTACAGAATCCCCTGCGCCTTCAGTCCCTCGACCTTGGCGTCGTCATAGCCGATGGTCGCCAGGACTTCCTTGGTGTCGGCGCCGAGCAGCGGCGGGGCGCGGTAGGTCTGGATCGGCGTCTCCGAGAGGGTCAGCGCGTTGCGGACCAGCGAAAGATCGGGCTTGAAGGGGTGGTCGACCTTCACCCGCATGCCGCGCGACTGGACGTGCGGATCGGAAAACACCTGCTCGAAATTGTTGATCGGACCTGACGGCACGCCGGCCTCCTCCAGCTTTTCCAGCCAGTAGGCCACCGGCTTCTTCAGGAACAGGCCGGCGAAGATCGCCATGATCTCCTTGCCGTGCACGACGCGATCGTTGTTCTTGACGAAGCGCGGATCGTTCGCGAGCTCGGGCTCGCCGAGGACCGCGCAGGTGCGCTGAAACTGGCCGTCATTGCCGACCACCAGCATCAATTCGCCGTCGGCGCAGCGGAACACGCCGGCCGGCATGCCGCCATTGCCCCAGGTGCCGCGGCGCGGCGGCGTCTTGCCGTTGACGAGATAGATCTGCAGCCAGTGCGACAAGGACGCGATGACGGTATCGAACAGGCAGACGTCAATGTGCTGTCCCTGCCCGCCATTGGCATCACGATGGTAGAGCGCCGAGAGAATCCCGATCGAGGAGTTCATGCCGGTCATGTAGTCGACGATCGACGGGCCGACCTTCATCGGGCCCTCGCCCGGCTCGCCGTCGATATGGCCGGTGACGCTCATCAATCCGCCCATCGCCTGCAGGATGGCATCATAGCCGGCACGCGGCGCATACGGCCCGGTCTGGCCGAAGCCGGTCACCGAGCAATAGATGATGCCGGGATTGATCGCCTTGATGGTCTCGTAGTCGAGGCCGTAGCGCTTGAGATCGCCGACCTTGTAGTTCTCCATGAAGACGTCGGCGTCCTTGGCGAGCTCCCGGACGATCGCCTGCCCTTCCGGCTTGGCGATGTTGACGGTGACGGACTTCTTGTTGCGGTTGGCGCAGAGATAGAACGAATTGTTGTTGTTGGCCTTGCCCTCGGGGTCGGTCAGGTAAGGGGGGCCGAAGGCGCGCGCGTCGTCGCCGGTGCCCGGCCGCTCGATCTTGATCACCTCCGCGCCGAGATCGCCCAGCATCTGGGCCGACAGGGGCCCGGCCAGCACGCGGGTGAGGTCAAGGATCTTGATGCCTGAGAGCGGCAAGGCCGACATGAACCTTCCTCCAAATCTTGCGATATCTTGATTATTCGGCGCCGGACCGCGTCCTGCCCGTTTCTTGAGCGCGCCAGAGCCTGCCGATACACCATTTTAGTGTCGCGAGCACTGCATTGTCGGCATGAAGCCATCCCCGGACGGCCTATGTGCGACGCACCGGGGGGCACCCCCGGGGAACCGGCTGCGAGAATCGGGCGATTGCCGCCACGCGAAATTGTGAAGATGGCCGACACCGATTTGCCGCAGCGTCAGCGGTATTTTGCCGCGACGAGGAAGAAACCATGCGGACGATCACGACGGTCGGGCTGCTGCTGACGCTGCTTGCGGCCGCAATGCCGCCGGTGGACGCGCACGGCGGCCATGGCCATGGCGGTGGGCACAGTCACGGCATGCACGCGGGCGGCGCCGATAGCGCCGGCGGATTTGCTGAGGACAGACGCCGCGGCAACGATGCCTATACCAAGGCAGCCTCGGATGAGGAGGACCGCCTGCTCAACAGCAAGCTGAAGGGCATCTGCCGCGGCTGCTAGAGCATGATCCGGAAAAGTGCGAAGCGGTTTTCCGAGAAGATCATGCTCAAAGAGGCCTCGGACATCGAGCGGATAGGGCAGCTCAGGATGCGATCGCCTGCCGCGGCTGTGCGGTAGCGCCAATCAGCTTGCCGATCTCGGGCTTGCAGCCGCCGCAATTGGTGCCGGCCTTGAGGCAGCGGCCGATCGCATCGACGCTGTCGGCGCCATTCCTGATCTCGGCGGTGATCTGGTGCCGTCCGACGCTGAAGCAGGAGCAGACGATCGGACCGACATCCTCGCCCGCGCCGAACGGCCGTCCGGCCAGCAGCGACATCCGCGCATTGGCCGACAATTGCTGTTCGGCGAACAGCCCTGTCAGCCAGGCCCGCGACGGCAGCGTGTGATCGGGCGCGATGAACACGCAGCCCTCGAGCCGGCCGTCGCGCACCGCCGCGTAGCGGAAGCGTCCCGCCGCCGGATCGCGATAGGCGAGCCATTCGATCTCGACACCTTCGAGGCCGAGCTGTGCCCTCGCCCAGTCGCGCCAGCTCTCCGGGCGAGTGTCGAGCGCGAGCTCCAGCCGCGTGCAATCGCCGGCCTTGCCGTAAACCCAATAGCCGCTTGCCGGACGCCTGATCGCGTCACGGCTCAGGATGAAGGCGTGCCATTTCGGCGCGTAAGGATCGGCCTTGACCGGCGTGTGCTTGGACTCAGGCTGGCCGGACAGCGGATCCGTCGCCGGATTGACCAGCGCGTTGACGCGTCCCTCGCCGGCGAACTCCGCGTTCCAGTGCATCGGCACGAACACGCAGCCGCGGCGCTGGTCGGCGCTGACCACGACACGCGCGATCATCTCGCCCCAGCTGCTGGTCAGCCGCACCAGACCTTCGTTTTGCAGCCCGGCCTGCCGCGCATCCTCCGGGTGAAACTCGGCATAGGGCTCGAAGACGTGCGCCAGCAGCCGGCCGGTTTTGCCGGTCCGGGTCATGGTGTGCCACTGATCGCGCACACGGCCGGTGTTGAGCACCAGCGGAAAGTCGCGGCTGGTGGCGTGGCGCGCCGCGCGCGGCGCCACCGGGACGAAGCGCGCCTTGCGGTCCGGGGTGAAGAATTGCTGGCTCTCGAACATCCGCGGCGTGCCGGCCGGATGGTCTGATGTCACCGGCCACTGCACCGGCGCCAGCGCGTCATAAGCGCCGTCGTCGAGCGCCGCCAGCGCCGAGATATCGAAATCGCGCCGGCCGCTGTTCTCGAAGCCCGACAGCTCGGCGTGCTCGCGGAACACCTCGGCCACCGAGGCGTAGTCGAAGCCCGAATATCCCATCCGACCGGCGACGTCGCAGATGATGCGCCAATCGGGGCGCGCCTCGCCCGGCGCCGGCAGGAACGAGCGCTGACGCGAGATCCGCCGCTCGGAATTGGTCACCGTGCCGGACTTCTCGCCCCAGGCCAGCGCCGGCAGCAGCACGTCGGCATGGCGCGTGGTGTCGGTGTCGCGCATGCAATCCGTCACCACGACGAGTTCGCAGGCGTCGAGTGCAGCGCGGGCGCGATCGGCATCCGGCAGGCTCACCACCGGATTCGTCGAGATGATCCACACCGCTTTGATGCGGCCGTCGGCGATCGCGTCGAACATGTCGACCGCTTTCAGCCCGGCCTTCTCCGCGATCACTGGCGCACGCCAGAACCGCTGCACCAGCTCGCGGTGCGCGGGATTCTCGATCTCCATATGCGCGGCGAGCTGGTTGGCGAGCCCGCCGACCTCGCGGCCGCCCATCGCGTTGGGCTGGCCGGTCAGCGAAAACGGCCCCATGCCGGGACGGCCGATGCGTCCAGTCAGGAGGTGGCAATTGATGATGGCGTTGACCTTGTCGACGCCGCTCGACGACTGGTTGATGCCTTGCGAATACAGCGTGACGACGCGCTCGGTGCGCGTGAACCAGTCGAAGAACAGCCCGACCGCGCCTTCGGTCAGGCCACAGGTCGCCGCGGTCTGCGCGACGGTCTGGCCGCCGATTTGCTTGAGCGCGTCGACGATCCCCGTCGTGCAATTGCCGACAAAGCCGCGGTCGACCGCGTTGCTGCCGGCGAGGAAGGCGAACAGCCCGTTGAACAGCACGGAGTCGCTGCCCGAGCGCAGCGGCAGATGCAGATCGGCGCCCTCGCAGGTCGCGGTGCGGCGCGGATCGATCACCACGATCTTGCAGGCCGGATTCTTCTCCTTCGCCGCCAGCATTCGCTGGTGCAGGATCGGATGGCACCAGGCGGCGTTGGAACCCACCAGGACGAGCAGGTCGGCCTGGTCGAGATCCTCGTAGCAGCCGGGCACGGTGTCGGCGCCGAAAGCACGGCGGTGACCGGCGACCGAGGAGGACATGCAGAGCCGCGAATTGGTGTCGACATTCGCCGTGCCGACAAACCCCTTCATCAGCTTGTTGGCGACGTAATAGTCCTCGGTGAGGAGCTGGCCGGAGAGATAGAACGCGACCGCGTCGGCGCCGTGCTCGCGTATGATCCTGCTAAAGCCATCGGCGACGCGACCGAGCGCATCGTCCCACGCCGCCGGCGCGCCGTCGACAACAGGCTCAAGCAGGCGTCCGTCGAGATCGATGGTCTCGGCGAGCGCCGAGCCCTTGCTGCAGAGCCGGCCGAAATTCGCCGGGTGCTGCTTGTCGCCCTCGACCGTGACGGCACCCGCCGCGTCCTTCGACGCGATGACGCCACAGCCGACACCGCAATAGGGACACGTGGTCTTGACGGACATGCCCGGCCGCTCAGCTCACCGCAGCCGCCTGCCGCACCGACAGCCAGACAACGCCGTTCTCGACCTTGGCCGGATGGGTATGGGTGCAGCCTTCGTCGGGCGCGACCGCCTGCCCGCTCGCCAGCTCGATGACGAAATTATGCAGCGGACAGGTCACGCGCTTGTTGTGCACGATGCCCTGCGACAGCGGCCCGCCCTTGTGCGGGCAGCGGTCGTCGAGCGCGAACACCTCGTCGCTCTCGGTCCGGAACACCGCGATGTTGCCGCCCGGCGTGCGTACCACGCGCGAGCCGAGCCGCGGAATGTCGGTCAATGCGCCGATTTCGATCCACTGGGTCATGCGAGCTCCAATTCGGCGAGAGGCGCGAACTCGTTGCGGTCCACGCCGCGGCTGGCACGCTCGGCCCACGGATCGGTCTGCGCGAACTGCTGCGAATAGCCAAAGCGGGCGAACAGCGCCTTGCGGTTCGCAACGTCGTCGACCACCCGCTTCCTGATCTGCTCGAGACCGACGCGGTCGCACCATTTGTACATGCGCTCGAGATACCAGCCCTCCTCGCGGTAGAGCTGGGTCAGCGCCACGATCACCTCGAGGCATTCGTCCTCGGTCTCGACCTTGGTCAGGAACTCGGTGCCCTTGATGTGCAAGCCGGCGGCGCCGGCGAAATGGATCTCGTAACCGGAATCGACGCAGACCACGCCGACGTCCTTGCAGGTCGCCTCCGCGCAGTTGCGCGGGCAGCCGGAGACGCCGAGCTTGACCTTGGCCGGCGTCCACGAGCCCCACATGAACTTCTCGAGCTTGACGCCGAGGCCGGTGGAATCCTGGGTGCCGAAGCGGCACCATTCGGAGCCGACGCAGGTCTTCACCGTGCGCAGGCCCTTGGCGTAGGCGTGGCCCGACACCATGCCGGCGTCGTTGAGGTCGGCCCACACCGCCGGCAGGTCTTCCTTCTTGACGCCGAGCAGGTCGATGCGCTGGCCGCCGGTGACCTTCACGGTCGGGATGTTGAACTTCTCGGCGACGTCGGCGATTGCGCGCAGCTCGCTCGGCGTCGTGACGCCGCCCCACATCCGCGGCACGACCGAATAGGTGCCGTCCTTCTGGATGTTGGCGTGGACGCGCTCGTTGATGAAGCGCGACTGCTGGTCGTCGCGATATTCGCCCGGCCAGGTCGCAAGCAGATAGTAGTTCAGCGCCGGGCGGCAGGAGTGGCAGCCGTTCAGGGTCTTCCACTCCATGAAGCGCATGACCGCGGGAATGGTCTTGAGCTGCTGCTCGACGATCACGCGGCGAACGTCGTCGTGGCTGTGATCGGTGCATTTGCACAGCGGCTTGACCTTCGGCGCCGCCGAATAGTCGCCGCCGAGCGTGAACGCCAGCACCTGCTCGACGAGCCCGGTGCAGGAGCCGCAGGACGACGATGCCTTGGTATGGGCGCGGACGTCGTCGAGCGTGAACAGTTTCTTCTCGCTGATCGCCTTGACGATGGCGCCCTTGCAGACGCCGTTGCAGCCGCAGATCTCGGTCTCGTCGCTCATCGCGGCAACCGAGCTCTGGCCGCTGACGCCGCCATCGCCGAGATTGGCGGCGCCGAACACCAGGCGCTCGCGCATATGCGAGACGTCGGTGCCGTCGCGCAGATGCTGGAAGTACCAGGGGCCGTCGATGGTGTCGCCATAGAGCACGGCGCCGACGATCTTCTTGTCCTTCAGGATGATGCGCTTGTAGACGCCGCGGTTGGCGTCCTGCAGCACGATCTCCTCCTTGTCCGGCCCCGGCGCGAAGTCGCCGGCCGAGAACAGGTCGATGCCGGTGACCTTCAGCTTGGTCGAGGTGACCGAGCCGTCATAGGTGGCAAAGCCCTTCATCGCGAGGTGGTTGGCGCAGACCTTGGCCTGGTCGAACAGCGGCGCGACGAGACCGTAGGTCTGGCGGCGGTGCTGCACGCACTCGCCGACCGCGTAGATGCGGCCGTCATAGGTCTGCATGGTGTCGGAGACGACGATGCCGCGCTCGCAGTACAGCCCGGCCTTCTTGGCGAGCTCGAAATTCGGGCGGATGCCGACCGCCATCACCACGAGATCGGCCGGCAGCTCGGTGCCGTCGCCGAACCGCACGCCGGTGACGCGGTCCTCGCCCAGGATGGCCTGGGTCTGCGCCGGCATCTTGAACACCATGCCGCGCTCTTCCAGCGACTTGCGCAACAGGCCGCCGGCCACCGGATCGAGCTGACGCTCCATCAGCGTGTCGAGCAGATGCACGACCGTGACGTTCATGCCGCGCTTCATCAGCCCGTTGGCGGCTTCGAGGCCCAACAGGCCGCCGCCGATCACCACCGCGTTGCGATAGTCGGTCGAGGCCTTGATCATGCGATCGACGTCATAGATGTCGCGGAAGCCGATCACGCCCGGCAGGTCCTTGCCCGGCAGCGGCAGCATGATCGGGTTTGAGCCCGTCGCGATCAGCAGGCGGTCATAGGGCACCCGCTCGCCGGCTTCGGTGACGACTTCGCAGGTGCGGCGATCGATCATGGTGATCGTCTCGCCCTTGCGCAGCGTGATGTTGTTGTCCTCGTACCAGTCGACGGTGTTGAGCATGATGTCGTCGACGGTCTTCTCGCCGGCGAGCACCGGCGACAGCAGGATGCGGTTGTAATTGCCGTAGGGCTCGGAGCCGAACACCGTGATGTCGTAGAGATCGGGGGCGCGCTCCAGCAGCGCCTCGACCGTCCGGATGCCGGCCATCCCGTTGCCGATCACCACGAGCTTCTGCTTGGTCACTTTGTCGAGCATGGTCCGCCTTTCAATTCCGACGGCGCTGCGCAGCGACGCGGCGTGCGTCGTTGATGGGCACCGATAAAGGTTTGGAGTTGTAGGAAGCCCAGCCGCGGGCGCAGACCGTCTTCGATGACGACCGATGTTCCGTTATTGATTGATATTCAAAACGCGTGCCAACTCGTGACGGGCGAATCCGGCTGCAAAATCAAGAGGTTTCCGGCCGATCAAAATCCGTCAGTCCGCGCGCTGCGCCGACAGCCGGCCGAAATTTTAGCCACGCCGATGATCTCTTGTGCATCACAGCATCGCGGGCCGTGATGGCAATCGCGAAATCGCATTTGATGCGCGATCGCACGGACTTGGCGCATCGCACAAAAAAGCACCAGCCTGCGCGTTTGCGCGGCGGCACCTGCCGCAAGCCACGGCACGCGCGGCGGCGGAACGCTGTCCGCGATTGCGTGGCAACGTCTTGCGACTGCACGGCAAAGCGACGCGGCCGGATCGATGGCACGGTAATTGCTGACCACAGCTGTTGACGGAGTGCGTCTCAACGACGAGCGCACTCACCATTCACCAACATTCCATTTGTCTGCGCCCGAGATGGCCGCGCTTTTGCGGCTGCCTCCGCCGCATCAACGCGAGATGCTTGCGATGAAGCTAGCCGAGTTCAAGAAGGCAGGTCACTGGCCGACACTGCTTGCCGCGTTCCTGTACTTCGACATCAGTTTCATGGCGTGGGTCGCTCTTGGACCGCTGATCGTCTACATCGCGCGCGACATGAATCTGGCCGTGAACGAGAAGTTCACCCTCGTTGCCATTCCCGTGCTCGCCGGCGCGCTGTTGCGGGTGCCGATGGGCATTCTCGCCGACATCATCGGCGCCAAGCGCACCGGCATCATCGCCCAGCTCGTCGTGATCGCCGCGACTGCTGCAGTGTGGCACTTCGGGCTGACCAGCAAGCTCGCGATCGAGCTGTTCGGGCTTGCGCTCGGCGTCGGCGGCGCCTCGTTTGCCGTCGCCCTGCCCCAGGCGAGCCGCTGGTATCCGCCGCAATATCAGGGCGTGGTGATGGGCATCGCCGGTGCCGGCAATATGGGCGTCGTGCTCGACACGCTGCTTGCGCCGACCATTGCCGAGCATTGGGGCTGGCAGGCCGTATTCGGCTGCCTGCTTATTCCGATGCTGATGGTGCTCGCCTATTACGCGTTTGCAGCCAAGGACGCGCCGGGCGAGCGTAAGAAGGTCTCGCTGCAAGCCTACGGCGCACTGCTGAAGGATTCCGACAGCCGCTGGTTCATGTTCTTCTACTTCATCACCTTCGGCGGCTTCGTCGGCCTCGCCAACGCGCTGCCGCTCTATTTCACCGTGCAGTATCATGTCTCCGGCGTCGCGGCGGGCATGCTGGTCGCGCTGATCGTCGCGTTCGGCTCGGGATTCCGTCCCGTCGGCGGCATGATCGCCGACCGGATCGGCGGCATTCGTTCGCTGTCGATCCTGTTCGGTGTCGTGGTCGCCGCCTATCTCGTCATCGCCTTCATGCCGGAGGGCCCGACGGCGCCGACGCAGGCCGGCTGGGCATTGACCGAATTGCCGCGCATTGCCTGGATCTCGGTGCTGCTGTTCTCGATCGGCGTGCTGGCGCTCGGCATGGGCAACGGCGCGGTGTTCCAGCTGATCCCGCTGCGCTTCCGTCACGAGATCGGCCTGATGACCGGGCTGGTCGGCTGCGCCGGCGGCGTCGGCGGCTTCTTCCTTGCCCAGACGCTCGGCGCCGCCAAGGGCATGACCGGCGGCTTCGGCGCCGGCTTCCTCTTCTTCGGCGGGCTGGCGTTGCTTGGCTTCATCGGACTTGCCATGGTCAAGGTCCGTTGGCGCACCACCTGGGGCGCGGTATCGGGAGCGCGCGTCTGAGGACCCCGCTCCGCAACGTGACGGGGCTCGGACGTGGCGAACGGTTCGCAACGGGACTTGGGGGTGCGCGTCGGCTTCGCGAGCGAGACCGGCAAGCGCGCCGCCAATGAGGATTATGTCGCGGCCTGCTTGGGCCAGCCGGGCACGCTGCATCGCGATGTCGTGGCCGCGGTCGCCGACGGCGTCGGCGGCCACAAGGGCGGACGCGAGGCCGCGGAGGTCGCGGTCCGCAGCTTCATCGACGCCTATTATTCGTTGCCCGAGACGCTCGGCGTCCGCCGCCGCGCAGCGCGGGCGCTGGAAGCCGCCAATAGCTGGATCTACGGCCAGGGCCGCGTCGATGCCGCGCGCAGCGGCATGGCCTGCGCGTTCTCCTCGATCATCCTGTCGCGGCGGCAATGCCATGTGATCCATATCGGCGACACCCGTGCCTATCGCCTGAGCGACGGCCGACTGGAACGCCTGACGCAGGACCATATCGCCGGCCGCGGCGACCTCGCCCACATGCTGAGCCGCGCCATCGGTTTCGAGGAGTTCGCCCGCTTCGACTACACGTCCCTCGGGCTCCGTCAGCACGACCGCCTGCTGATCTGCAGCGACGGGGTTCACGGCACGCTCGGCGATTTGCGCCTCCAGCAATTGCTGGAGGAGCGCACGCCGCCCGACGAGTCGGCGCGCAGCATCGTCGATGCCGCGCTCGCGGCCGGCAGCAGCGACAACACGACCGCGCTGGTGCTCGACGTCGTCGACCTGCCACCGGCGGATCGCGACGATCTTACGCACGCGATCGCGACGCTGCCGATCCTCGATCTGCCGGTGACCGGCGATACGATCGACGATTTCAGCCTCGGCGACGTCCTGTCCGACGGACGCTACAGCCGCCTGTTCAAGGCGACCGACAAGCGCGCCGGCCGCGAAGTGGTGCTGAAGTTTCCACATCCGCGGGTCGCGAGCGAAGGCTCCTACCGCCTCGCCTTCGTGCGCGAGGCGTGGGTCGCCGCGCGCGTGCGCAGCCTCTGGATCGGCGAAATCATCGAGGTGCCGGCGGAGCGGCAGACCAGGCTCTATTCGGCGATGCCGCTCTACGAGGGCGAAACGCTCGAGCAGCGGCTTGGCCGCGCGCCGCGGCTGTCGCTCACCGACGGCATCGCGATCGCGACCAAACTGGTGCGCGCGGTCACCGCGCTGCACCGCGCCGGCATCATCCATCGCGACATCAAGCCCGACAACGTGATCCTGTTGAAGGACGGCGGGTTGCGCCTTGTCGACCTCGGCGTCGCGCGGGTGCCGCTGCTCGAGGATTTTCCCGCCGAGGACATTCCGGGCACCGCGAGCTACATGGCGCCCGAGCTATTCGGCGGCAAGGCCGGCGACGAGGCCTCCGACCTGTTCGCGCTCGGCGTCACGGTCTATCGCATGTTCACCGCGAACTATCCGTTCGGCGAGATCGAGCCGTTCTCGCGGCCGCGCTTCGGCAAGCCCGCGCCGCTGTCGCGCTACCGGCCGGACCTGCCGGCCTGGCTCGACGCGGTGATCGGCAAGGCGCTCAGCGTCGACCCGGCACAACGCTTCGGCGATGCCATCGAGTTCGCGCACGAACTGGAAAACGGCGCGACCTGGGCCGGCCCCGCCGTCACGACCCGCAAATCGCTGCACGACCGCGATCCCGTGACCTTCTGGAAGGTGCTGTGCGCGATCCTGGCCCTGATCATCGTGGTGCTGCTGGCGCGGCACTGAAGCAGGATGATCTTGCTTCGAGTCGCGAGCACCGGACTCCGCTTCACCTCGCCCCGCCTGCGGGGAGAGGTCGGAACGCATCGCTCATCACGCTCAGGACCCGGCGCGGCGGATCGTGATCCGGGTCTCGTCGGTCATGTCCTTCAACTCCTTGTTCGGCTCGCGATAGAGATGACGCTCGATCTCGACCGTGCGGCCGTCGATCGTCTTGGTGCATTTCTCGTCGACAAATACGCCGCCGACCTCCTGCTTGTCGGCGCCCGGCTGTGCCTTCGAACAGGTCCAGCCGTCCTCGCCATAGCGCGATCTCGCCTGCAGGCCGAGCAGGAAGGCCTTCTTGCGCAGATAGAGCCGCGCCTTCGGATCGGTCTCGATCATCAGCGCCGCGATCTTGGCGTCCTTGTCGATCATGACGGTGAGGATCGCGGGATGGCCGCCGACCATGGTGCCTTCCCGCCCGCTCTCGCGATCATACTCGAAGCGGATGCTGCGCAGCCGGTCCGGTCCGGCCTGGCAAGCCTGCCACTGCGCCCAGTCGGCCAGTCTGTGGGTCTTCTCGCCGACGCAGGTCAGGTTGATGTAGCCCGCGTCCGGCACGCTGCTGATCGCCATTCCGACGCTGATGTCGCGCAGGTCTCCCGCGGTCGCCATCGCCGGCACCGCTGCCGTGACGGTGACAGCGAAGACCAAGCCACGGATTGCCGATCCTTGCTTGCTCATGGCTTTGCCTTCTCGCTCTGGTCGGACGGCGCGGCGGCGTGGCCGGCCTCCTTGTAGATGTTGCAGACCCGCGAGCCATCGCCGAAGAACGCGATGCATTCATCGTAGGTCGGCTCGCCCTTGCCCTTGACGCGGGCGAGCACGTAGTCGGCGACGGCCTCGATCTCGTTCGGACGCAGGAACACATTCGCTTCGGGCGGCATGCGGTCCGCGACGTCCTGCCGGGTCATCTCATAGCATTTCGTGGTATCGTAGGAGCCGCGCACGAAGAACGGCATGCCGGTGCCCGGCCGCCCGCACGTCACGGTCTCGATGATCTGCTCGCGGGTCAGCTCGGTCTTGCGCAGCGACAGCGCGTCGCCGCCATAGCCGCCGCCGCCATTGCCGTGCCATTTGTGGCAGCCGACGCAATTGCCGCGCTTGAACACCGCCTTGCCCGCATCGGTGGGATCGCTCGCCGACTGAGCTTGCGCGGTACCGATAAATCCCATCACCAGCGCGCAGCCGAGCCACGCGCCAACCAGCCAATTTTTTTTCATTTGTTTTGTTTCTTGTCTTTCTCGGCCAACTCGACGCGGGAGGCCTCGGTGAGAGACCTCCCGCGCTTGCGACGTCAGAGGGCGAACACGTAGAGCATCGAGCCCGGCTGCATCCGCTTCAGCTCGGGCGTGGCATCGATGAACCACTTGTCCCAGGCTCCGCCGAGGCCGACCAGGATCGCGACGTACTGCTTGCCGTCCACCGAGAACGTCATCGGAGGCGCATTGACGCCGCCGCCGGTGTTGAACTGCCAGAGTTGCTGCAGCGATTTCGCGTCATAGGCGATCACCTCGCCGGACGGCTGTCCGGAGAACACGAGGTCGGGCGTTGCCAGGATGCCGCCGAGGTTCGGGAATTCGGTCTCCGCCTTCCCTGCCACCTTGCCGGTGGTGACGTCGATCGCGGTGACGCTGCCGGTGATCTTGACCGGCTGGCTCGGTCCGCCGCCCGTGAAGAACTCGCGCTTCTTCAACTTGTCAGGCGTCGTCTCCTCGACCGTGATCCGGTTGCAGCTCTCGATCACCGGGATGTACCAGAGCTTCAGGTTCGGATTATACGCGGTCGGCGGCCAGTTCTTGCCGCCCATGTTGCCGGGGCAGATGTCCGTCACCTTGTTGGTGCGGCTTGGCGTCACCGCAGCGTTGTAGCGCTGCACGCCTTGCTTCGGATCATACTCCACCGGCTTGCCGGATTCGGGATCGAGCCCCTTGGTCCAGGTCACCTTCTTGACGAACGGCAGACCCCAGATGAACTTGCCGCTGTTGCGGTCGATCGCATAGGCAAAGCCGTTGCGGTCGGCCTCGAGCGCGAGCTTCTGCGTCGTGTTGTTCGGACCGGGGACGTCGACCAGCACGTTCTCCGCCACGCTGTCATAGTCGTAGGGATCGTTCGGCGTGTGCTGGTAGTGCCACTTGATCTTGCCGGTGTCGGCATCGAGACCAAGCGAACTATCGGTGTAGAGGTTGTCGCCGGGCCGGTATTCATTATCCCAGTCCGGTCCGGGATTGCCGACGCCCCAGACGATGGTGTTGGTCGACGGGTCGAAGCTGCCGGTGACCCAGGTCGATCCGCCGCCGCTTGCCTTGGCGTCCTTGTCGTCCTTCCAGGTCTCGTGGCCGGCCTCGTCCTTGCCCGGGATGGTGTGGGTGCGCCACACTTCCTTCTGGCTCTTCAGGTCGGTCGCGGCGATCCAGCCGCGAATGCCGTATTCGGCGCCCGCCACGCCTGTAATCGCCATGTCCTTGACGATCAGCGGTGCGCCGGTGATCACCTCGCCCTTGTCGGGATCGGCGACCTGGCGCTGCCAGGCGACCTGTCCGGTCTCCTTGTTGGTCGCGATCAGGCGACCGTCGAGCGTGTGCGAGACGACGAGGTTGCCCCACAATGCAACGCCGCGGTTGTCGACGCCGCAGCAGGCGACCGCGCCGGCCCAGTCGTGGTCGGTCTTCGGATCCATCTTCCAGAGCAGCACGCCTTTGCCGCCATGCGCATCGATCTTGTAGACCGAACCCCAGCCGTCGGTGACATACATGAAGCCGTTCTCGACGATCGGCGTCCCCTCCAGGCCGCCATGCGACCAGATTCCGCCGCCCTCGACGCCGCCGAGATGCATGGTCCAGGCGACCTTGAGGTTTTTGACGTTGTCCTTGTTGATATCGGCCAACGACGAGAAGCGCGTCGCCGCATAGTTCTTGTGGTGGTGCAGCCAGTTGCCTGCTTCCTTGTCAGCATTGAGCAGACGGTCCTGGCCGACATCGTCGGCGAGCGCGAAAGAGCCCGCGAAGGTCGCTGCGGATGCTACTGCCGCGGCGAGCATATGTGACTTTACCCAATTCAACCTTGTCATGAGTTCATTTCCTCCGGATCTAGCATTCTTCATTGATCGAACCGCCCGTCACACACGGGCGATCACGCGAGAAGCCTTGAGTCCCGGCGCATGGCTGTGCACCACCCGCCGTCTTCTTGAGTCACTTGTGTGAGGTCACTTCTGGACCTGTACCTCCGTCTCGATGGTGCCTGCTTTCTGAAAAACGATCGCGCATTTGAAGGTCTCGCCCGGCGTGAGCGCCTGACGCATCTGCAGCAGCATGACGTGATAACCGTCACGCTTCAGCTCGAGCATTGCCTTTGCCGGCACTGGTATATTGGATATCGAGCGCATCGCCGGTGCGCCCTCGCCGCGATCCACAGTATGACGCTCGGAAAAATTCGCAACCGGGCAGCGGACACGAAGCAGCGCATCGGCGCTGTCGGCCTCGTTCTTGATCGTCATCGTCAACGGAAGGTCCCCGCCCGCTTTGTCGACCGCCGGCACGCGCGCGTCCACAATCTGCAAGGACTCGTTCGCGGCGGCGTTATGCATCACTCCGAACGTGCTGATCAGGCAGAATAATGGCAACGCGATCGATGATCGGCACGCAACGGCGCAATGCAACTCCCGCTCGAACGACATCAAGTTCTCTCCCAACATGATTTTTGCAGCATTGTTTCACGCTTCGTCGTGCGCTTCCAGCAATAGATCGCGAACGCTGCATCAACGCGATTTTGGGCACGCATAGCGGCCATGCTAACTTCTTGCGCATGAGTGCTCTCGATAAACTTCCGCCGGCACAGCGCGACGCAGCACATGCCGCACTGCATCAGGTGATCGGCACCGCCGCGATCGAGGCCGTCACATCGGTCTCGGGCGGCGCAACGTCGGCGCAATTGTTCCGGATCGGTTCAGGTGGCGAGAATTATTTGCTCCGAATCGAAGGAATGCCGAGTCCGCTGCGCAATCCGTTTCAGTATGTGTCGCTCAGGATCGCCGCCGAGGCCGGCATCGCGCCGCGACTCCATTATGTCGACGAGGCCTCGCGCGTCGCGGTGATGGATTTTGTGCAGCGGCAGCCGCTCGGCCGCTATCCCGGCGGCCTGCCGGCCCTGGCGAAGGCGCTCGGCGAATTGCTGGCGCGCCTGCAGGCGACGCCGGCCTTTCCCGCCTTCGTGCGCTACCCCGACATCGTGGCCCGGCTATGGGCCCATGTCGGCCGCACCGGTCTGTTCGCACCCGGCGTGCTCGACCGCTGCGACGCGCATCTCGCGCGGATCCGCGCTGCCTATGCCTGGGATGAGGCCAACTCGGTGTCGAGCCACAACGACTTGCTCCCCGCCAACATCCTGTTCGACGGCAACAGGCTCTGGATGGTCGACTGGGAATCCGCCTATCGCACAGATCCGCTGGTCGACCTTGCGATTGTCGGCGACAGCCTGGCGAGGACGCCGGAGCTGGAGCACATCTTACATCGTACCTGGCTCGGCCGCCCGCTCGACGAGGCGCTGCGCGCACGGCTCGCACATGTCCGCGCGCTCACCCGGCTCTACTATGCCGGCGTGCTGCTCAGCGCATCGGCGACGGCGCCGCGCATCACACCCGACACGAGCCTTGCGGCACCGACGCTTGCCGAGCTCGCAGAAGCCACACGCGCCGGCCGGCTCAAGGCCGGTACGCCGGCGGCCAAGCACGTGCTGGGCAAGATGTTCGTCGCCGCGTTCCTGACCGAGGTCGCAACGCCCGGCTTCGATCTTCGGTCTGACGTTCAACCCGGCGGATTGAACGTCGACGGAAAGAACTGCGGCGCAGCTCACTGCGGCACCGGGTGCAGCCTTGCGAGCTGGTCGAGCGACAATTCGGCCTCGCGATCGCTCAGGGGAAAACGCACGATCACATCCTGACGCGCCAGCTGGCCCCACAGCGCGTCCGACGACCATTTCTGCGGCTCGGGTCCGCGCGGACCGTCGACCCAGATGAAATACCATTCCGGCATGGACGCGACCAAAGCTCCTCGCCGGAACATTGGTCCTTCGCCGGCCAATCCGCAACGCCCGATTTCGTGCGCGGCGCGACAGGCGGGGCTATTCGTACGGCGTGCCGTCCTTGTGCAGGAAGCGGCCGTTGGATGCCGGGCTCATCATGTCGATGTCGGAGCAGGTGATCAGGTCGGCTTGCGAGCGCGAGCCGACCTCGAGATAGGTCGCCGTCATCTGCGACCTGTTGATCAGATGATGCCCGTTGCCGGAGTTCTTCGGAAACGCCGCGCAATCGCCGGCGCGCAGCACCGTCTCGCCGCCGTCCTCCACCAGCACCACTTTGCCCGCGAGCACATAGACGAATTCGTCCTCGTGCGAATGCCAGTGCCGCTGGCTCGACCAGCCGCCCGCCGGCAGGCGCATCAGGTTGACGCCGAAGTCGGCCAGCCCGCCGGCATCACCGAGACGCTGCCGCACCCGCTCGGCGCACGGCGCGGCGAACTCCGCCGGATAGCCGGTCCCCTTGCGCTCCGGCACGTTTGCAAGATCGATCCTGGGCATGGCGTCTCTCCGGCGGGTGGCGGGCGAACGAGCGATCGGGCCGGCTGTAAACGGTTTCATGGAAGTCTGCAGCAGGAGGTTCCAAGGTCAGCCGCCAAATCGCTTCACCAGTTTTGAACTTTTGGCCGTGCTGATCTGCTGACTGGTCAAATCGCTTCCCACGCTCAATCCCTTCGTCATCAAGTTGCTGCGCAGGGCGGCCTGCTTCTCATCGGCGTAATCTACGTCGACGTGGTCTAAACTCATCAAATGCCCCAGTTCATGCGCCCACGCGCGTCCGTTGGCAAAATCATTGCCATACCATTGGACAAAACTTGCCGGCTCGGGATCGCTATGAAGGTAGGAGCCGCCACCGGCCGAGAGATTGACTATCGGATTGACGAGATAGATGTGGACTGCATTGTCGGGAGCATGCCGGAAACTGAGAACATCCAGCACGCGCTGATCATTGTTGCGCGCGCTCTTCGCCATATCGAGCGGCTTATCTTCCACGTAATCATTGATCACGAACGCGATCTTGGCCTTCGCCCAGATCTTATTGACTACATCCAGTGCCTTTTTGGCTGTCTCGCCACTCCATTTTTGCGGCTCGGCGACACCTTTCTCGGCAAATGGCGTAATGTAGATTTTCAGCGGAATAGACATGTGCGTCTCCAACGCTATAGATTTCGACGACACCTGCGGTGGGCGTCCACACGTCGACGGCTAGATCCCGAGTACGCAGATTTCGGTTCCTTCGGGACTCGCACGTCTCAGCTCGAACGGACCGGCGTTGCTTCCAGATAGACGCAGTTCGCGCTCCTATGGAAGTGGCCCGCGGCTGCGACAAACAGCCGAGACGGACGGGCTGAACCTTGTCGATGCCACCGAGACTAACGACGTGGCCGTCACACCCTGACGATCCTGCACGAGCATCGCCTGAGCATGCGAGTTCAATTCCGAGATCACTATCGAGAGATGGAACTTCGCCTGGCGAAGCCCAGCCGAATGCCGGCACTGCCGGCCATTCCGGCGCTAAGGATAAAATACAGCAATTTCAATATCTTACATGTCGACTGACATTTGTTCGGCCGTGTACCATCGGCCCTACACGCTTCGGTGTATCCTTGAACAATCTCGCTGCCCCGGACGACAACATCAGGAATGGATTGGACTCAGATTTGTTCTCTACGGAGGTATGCCGGCGCCCGTCACGCTTGATGCAGTGGAGTTTGCGCGCGGCCACCTTCGATAAAGCTGCGGTTGTTTCGAGCCGATTTTTGGACGTTCGCCATGCGCTTGTACACGCTCCTCCGAGTTCTTGTTGTTGTTGCTGCTTCAGTTCTCCTGGCGTCTCAGCCAGCCTGGGCAACGAAGCGAGTGGCTTTGGTGGTCGGAAATTCGAACTATCAAAATGCGCCACTACTTCCGAATCCTGCCAATGATGCCACCGCTATCGCCGCGACCTTGAAGGGCGCCGGGTTCGATTTGGTGGAGTCTCGGCTGAACCTGACCTCGAGCGACATGCGGCGGGCACTGAGGGATTTCGCCGATCAAGCTCGCGATGCAGACATCGCCATCGTCTATTATGCAGGTCACGGAATCGAGATCGACGGGACGAATTATCTGATCCCGACGGATGCCAGACTTGAACGCGACACCGATATCTATGACGAGGCGTTCTCGCTCGACCGTGTCTTGATGGCGATCGAGCCTGCAAGGCAGCTACGGGTCGTGATCGTCGACGCGTGCCGCAACAATCCTTTTGCCGACACGATGAAGCGAACGGTCGCCTCGCGATCGATCAGCCGCGGGCTCGCCAGGGTCGAGCCAACGGTCTCCAATACGTTGATCGCCTTCGCCGCGAAGGCCGGGTTGACGGCGCTCGACGGCAACAGCCAGAACAGCCCGTACGCGGCCGCTCTGGTCAAGTATATCGCAAAGCCGGGCCTCGACCTGCGCAGGGCCTTTGGGTTCGTCCGCGACGACGTCTTGCAAGCCACGGGCAACCGGCAGGAGCCTTACGTCTACGGCTCGTTGGGCGGCGAGGACGTTGCGCTCGTGCCAAAGGCAGAAGAGCCGGCGCCGCCGCCGGCTAACGCCTCGTCGGAGATTCGTCGCGACTACGAATTGGCCCTGCAGGTCGGCAACAAAGCCGCCATGAGCGCGTTCCTCGCCCAGCATCCCGACGGCTATTACGCAAACCTGGCCAAGCTTCAGCTCAATCAGATCGACGCGGAGGACGCGCGCGTTACCGCCACCAGGAAAGCGCAGGAAGCGGAGCAGCAGAAGGCTCGGCTTGCGTCCGAAGGTGCGCAGCGAGCGGAGCAGGAAAAGGCGGCCGCAGATTTCAAGGCCGCGGAGGACGCCCGTATCGCGGCAGAAAGAACAAAGCAGGCGGCGCAGGACCAAGCTGCTGAGGCTGAACGGAAGCGGACCGCATCGCAGACCTCGACGGTCGCCATGCTTTCCGCGAACGGACCCGCGCCCGACAGCGCCAAGCCGGATAGTATTGCAACCGCTACCCCATCGCTGAATAGCGAGGGCGCGAAGGTGGCCGCCTTGAACACGGCGCCGCCGCAGGAGGATCTTGCCAAATCGGTGCAGAGCGAGTTGAGCCGGGTTGGCTGTTTCACAGGCTCCATCGACGGTGAGTGGAACGCGGCCTCGCGTCGCTCCCTGACCCTGTTCAACCGGCACGCCGGAACCAAATTTGACGTCAAGCTTGCAAGCCTCGATGCGCTCGATGCAATCAAGCTGAAACCGGCCCGGGTTTGCCCACTGATCTGCGAGCATGGCTACAAGGCTGACGGCGACCAGTGCAGCAAGATCACCTGCGCCGAGGGCTCGTTCCTCAATGGCGACAATGAATGCGAGAAGCGGCGCGGCAAGAAGCCGATGGCGAAGCGTTACATGGATGAGCGCCCGTCGCGCGCCGATCGTCCGGTTCGCGAGAGGCCTGAGCCGCAAGCCGACACTCCCCGCCGACAGGCGACGGCGAGACCCTCGGGTGGCAGCGGCCAGATCGTGTGTGATGCTTATCTATGCCGCCCGGTCCGTCGCGGATGTCATCTCGATTACCGTGGCGGCGGAGGTCCCGGCGGCGGTACCGGCAATGTTGAGGTCTGCAACTAGGACGGTATGCACGGCGGCGCGCTCGAGATCGTGTACGGGCCGCCGTCTCCTCCCCGCAATCGGCAATGCCGGGGCAAGGGAGCCAAACCGCAGGGCCCTGCACGCAAGACACCGAACAGCAGCCTCCGCCACACGGATATTCACCACATGATCGCTCGGGACGGTCTCCTCAACCGCCCGGGTAGCCGGTGCAACGCGATCGCTTACCTACTTGATGGAGTATGATTTGATGTCGAACGACCAATTGTTCGGCAACAGTCTTCCGCCGCCGCTGTCCGGTATCCGCAGCTGACTGGTCCAATCCGACAGATAGCTCAACGTGTCGGCCGGCCCCTGAAGCTTGCGCTGAATGTCCGGCAAATCGAGCAATTGCACGCGCCGTTCACTCAGGATCGCAACCATGACGGCCGAGCCGGTCGGCGGTGCGACGACATATTCAAAGCCACGTTGCTGTGCCGCCGGGGTCGGAACGATGAATTGCACGCCGGGCTTGACGAGATTGATGTCGCGGCCATCCGACTGCTCCAACAATTCGGGAGTCGGAAAGATCTGGGACATCCGTCCGTCCGCATCGACATCCACCAGAATGAGATAGCCTGCCTTCTTCGCCGTCACGCCGAATGACACCTTGCCGCCAACGTTGACAGTTGGACCCGGCAGGATCTCAAGCGACACGCCGGCAGCATTTGCCGGGCCGCGCGGGGCCTGTACGCGCCAGAGCAACGGAGCATTCGTCGCACCCGCCGATGGAGAGGCCGATGGCGGCGGCGCCGCGGGCGCGGCCCCGCTTCCCGCCAGCAGCAGCACGATCGCGAACCATGATTGCTTGCGGCAAACCAGTTCCGCTGGCGACATGGTCCGCTGCCCCAGGATTGTCAGGGAACGCTGAAGAAGCCGATTGACGCGATCCGCGCATCCGCCGGCAGGTAGCGCTCCAAACTCTTGATCACCTGCCCCGAGGCACGGCGCCGGTTGAGCTGCATCAGGACCGTCTCCAGATCGACCATCCGCTGCTGCGAGGTCACCGCGACGATCTGCTCGGCGCCGAACGGCTCGCCTACACGAAGAGGCAGCCGCAGATTTGCTGATCGAGCCATCGCGGCATCGGATCCCACCGGGTACAACATCTGGATGGTACCGTCGCCGGATACATTGAACAGCAGCAATGCCCTTGAAGCCACGTCGGACAGTTCGACTTCGATGGTCTGACCAGCGCGCTGCTGTCGATCATCCGGCCAAATGCGCATGATCTGCGGCGATCGGGTCGCCATTCGCTTGAGCTCGCGCATTGCTGCGGTGCGGTTGACCACTGTCGTCAAGCCGCCAACGTCGACGCCATAGGCGACGACATCGCCCCAGGCGATCACGTCATGAGAGACGGGGTCCCAGATCAGGTCGGGATTGTCCGTCGGCTGAACGGCCTGCACGGTGGCGTCCTTCGGCGTCACGCCGGCGAAATAGTTCATCTTGCCGTCGAGCGCCGCCAGACGGATCGGTGTGGTGAGGCGGAAGGGCGGCAATGCGGCACTGGGCGCGGCCGGGGCGGTCGCGGCGGCACTGGTTGGAGCGGTTTGCGACTTGGCCGTAACGGCCGGCGGCGCAGGATTCTGCTTCTCGGCGGACGCGACGGTAGCAACCTGACCGGAGGCAGCTCTCGCGGCCGTCCCCTGGATCAGGACCACGCCGCGGGTCAATTCGAAGGCGACCTCGGTTTCCGGCATCTGTGCCGGCGACGATACCGTCACGATGTTTTGGCGCTGGTCGGACAGTTGATAGACCACCTGCCGGACATTGGCGAAGAGCTCCTTGAGCGTCACCTTGCCATCGCGATCGATGTCCGCACTGCCCTCCACTGCCCGCGCCACCGCGTAGCTGAGAGCCCCGCGCAGCCCATCGATCCCGGGAATCCGTACTTCGGGCGCCTTGGTGTAGCGATCAACAGCGGCGAGGAACGCCGTGTGGTCGAGATCGAGCTCGGACTTCGGACCGTTGCTGTCCGATACCGGTTTCAATTCATCGACAAGCAACGTGTAGCGCGGCACCTGCCGGAAGCTCATCTCCGCAGCCCGCGGGTCGATATCGCGCACCATTCCGCCGCCATGGCAGGTATCCGCAACGAAGATCACCTTCGCGCCGCGTAGCTCGAGCTGCCGGATGAAATGGTTGAATTCGCTCCCCAGAATGCGCTCGACGGACCCCTTCGACGTGGTTTCGAAGCCGGGCAGCAGGAACACGTTCTCCATCCCGTCCGGTTCCGAGCCCTTGATCCGCTCCGGCTCCTGCGTGCCGTGACCTGCGATCGACAGGAAGACGAGATCGTTGTTTTTTGTCCGCTCCACCAGTGAGCTGATCTCGCGCAGCACGCTTGCCCTGTCGGCCTGTGCATTGGTCAGCTCGACCACATCGCTGACGCCCATGGTCCTCAAGCTGGACACGATGTCATTGGCGTCGGCGACCGCGCCCTTCAATTTGCGCACATGCTGGTAGTCGTCGATCCCGATGACGAGCGCCCGGAGAGCCGCACCGTCGGGATTGCTTATCGACAGTTCAGCCGCCGCATGCGCGGGCTGGAGCGGCAGGCCGATCAACGCAGCGAACAGGAGGGCTGCACACAGCCAACCGGTCCTTCGATCAAAGCCCCTGAGCGTTCGCATCGCGATCCACCTCGATATCAAGCAGGTCCGCCCTGGAACCGCACCGGTAAGGCAGAGCGGCAGGAATGCCGTTCAGGCCTCCGGAAACCAGCGCGCAGGCGGTAATCCATGTTCATCTGTAGCCTTTGTTCATCTGTAGCCTTGGCAAGACCTCAGGTTCAGCGCCGTTTATTCGCCGTCTTGCGGCCTGTCGGCGCCTCGGTCTCCTGATAGGCGTTCGCGGAAACGGTCGTCTGATCATCTGCGAACGCCCGAAAGCGGACGGGAACGTAGCCGCGCGCAAGCAGGCTCGCCAACGGATAGATGTTGCGGCAAACGCGTCCGTTGCAGCCGCCGGTTGAGGATTCCATCACCTCCGCCTTGCGATCCGGCGTGAACCGCAGGAACAACATCACATGGGAGCCCGGCTTGTTGAGTGCATCGCCGGGCTTCAACTCCCAGGGGTTAGTCACGGGCGCGGCGATCGCGGGAATGGCGGCGGTCGTGTAGTGGACCGAGAGTCCCCACGTGGCGCTGACGAACGCCGAGCAGTCGACGCCCGCCACATCCGGCCGCGGCGCGTTGCGGGTGCAGACATTCCCCGCCAGCGTCCCGCTTTCGATGCGCTGCCGGAAATTCGCGAGCGAACCGTGGCAGCCCCAGCAATAGGGCACGCCCCGCACTTCCTGGTTTACCTTGCCCTGCAGGTACCACGGCCGGCGAATACGGCTGAAACCGGAGCATTGGCTGTCGGGATCGCTGCCGTAGTTCGCCGGTGTCAGCTTCCACTGAATGCCCTCAAAGGCGAAGGCCGTCTCAATCGCCTGCTGACGATTGGACGGCCGCACGGCGGCGGTCGCATTGAACCTGATATCCGGCCGCGCCGCCGGCTCGGCCGCCGTGCGCGACGGCCTGACGTCAATGACGGATACCTTGCCCAGGGGGCGGAAGCCGACACCGACCACCTCGACACCATCCGGCTTGGTGCGCAGAAAATAGACGTCGCCATCGCCGGAGACGGTGACGAACCGCCGGGTCACGGGCGTGTTCTCCAGCGGCAGCTCGTAGATGCCCTCAAGGCGTCCGTTCGCGGCATAGCGTGCGACGAAGGTGGAGGCATTCTTGCCCGACGAAGGAATGTCCTCGGCCAGCACGTAGAAGCGGTCGCTGTTGTCGATCTCGAGAAACTCCACGGCGCCGAGTTGGTTGCGGACGCGCAGGCCGAGCTGACCGATGGTCTCGTTGGAGACCATGGTCTGGATTTCGACCCGAACGCCGGCATTGCCCTTGTCGGGAATGATATCGGCGATCACTGATCCCTTGCTGCGCGAGGCGATATATTGCCGGTCGGGCTGTCGCGTCGTCCTCACGATGGCCGCGCGCGTATTCTGATCCAGCAAGTCGGTGGGGCTGCTCAGCGCCTGCGATCCCATCTGGGCGAAGGCGGAGATGGCGACCTGGTCGTCCGTGCCGCGGCTCGAGACTTCCTCGAGCTGGATTTCGTCGCCGCCGAGCCCGCGCGTGGACTGGTCTGGCGCCGCCTTCAATGTGCGGACGCCGCCGTCCCAAACCATGATGTCGCCGTTATGAACGACGAGATCGGTCGGCTGTACATCCCTCGGCATCTTGAGGACGTCAGGATCGGAATTCGGTTGCTTGGGATCGAACTGGAGTATGCGTCCGTTGACTTGATCGAGCACGAACAGGTTTCCCTGTCCGTCAGCGCTGAGCGCTTGCGGGCCCGCGAGCTCGACGTCCTGGCTGGCCGCGACGATCCCCACCATGGATGCAGCCGAACCGCCGGCAAAGCTTCGCACAACCGCATCGTCGGCCCGTGCCCCGGTGGCAGCTATGACCGCGCCGACGATAGAGAGCCAGATCCAGCTAGATCGACGAAGCATATCCGCCTCAATGTAACCGAACCGAATGCGGCGTCAGTCCGACTAATCCAAGACTGCCTAATCCAAGACTGCCTAATCCAAGACTGCGCGAATGCAGCGTCAATTAGTGGCGAGCAACCCCGATCCCGTTCAACTCTTTCACTGGACGGTGATAGTCCGAACTCCTTCAGCTTGCAGTGCAAAATCATGGCCAGAAACAGATTTGAGCAAGTCAGCGAAATCCAGCCCGACGCGATCACTCTGGTTTTGAGGAGCGACAATGCCGGCGCCTCCGGGTCAATCGTGTTGCCGGCCGCCGCAAGCGGGGGACGCCTGAGCAGCGACCAGGTCAGCGCCCCATTGCCGGCCCAGGACGCCTTTCGCGGCGCGATCCGGCTGGCCAATGACGTGAAGCTCGCGATCGTGGTGTGCGATCCGGACGGCGTCTGGAAGCCCGAATGGGGCGATCTTTACCAGGCCCTCGATTGACCCACACGGGCAGACGCTGCGGCGCCGCATGGAGGCCGGCATGGCAATTGGAGTGTTAAGCGGGCTGTCGTTGAGGTCTCGAGCCTTGATGATCGTCCTGTTGGCCGCAACCGGCTGGCCTGCGCGGGCAAACAATTCCGCGGCCGAATTGTCCATCGGCGGGCTACAATTCGTCCGCACCAAGGACGTGGCCATGGCGAGCGAGGAGCTTCATATCGGGCTGGACCGGGTCAGCGTGCGCTACCAATTCGTCAACCAGACAAGCAAGCCGGTTACGCTGACTGTGGCCTTTCCGCTGCCCGACATCGACCTCTCGGAGGCCGATAACATTGCGCTGCCGTCGAACGACCCGGTGAACTTCGTCGACTTCGAGACCAGGATCGACGGCAGCCCGGCGCCGCTGACGATTGATCAGCGCGCCATGATTGGCGACAAGGATGTCAGGGCTCTCCTCCGTCAGTTCACGCTGTCCCTGCTGCCACTCGGTGATCGGGAGATCCGGGTGGCCGACCTGCCGGCGACAACCCGCACGAAGCTGATCGATGATGGCCTTCTGATACCTGCCGGCATGAGCGACAACGGTCGCCAGCAATACACGCCCGGCTGGATAACCAAGACGTCCGCCGTTCGCGAGCAAGTGTTTCCAGCGGCGCATACCGTCACGGTCGAACATCAATATCGCCCGAGCGTCGGCTCCAGCCCTGACACCGTCCTTCGCTCGGGCCTGCGTCGCAGCGCGGCGCTAGGTCCGGAGGTCGAGCGATACCGGAGAGACTATTGCATTACGGATGCGTTCCTTGCCGAATTGGACAAGCGCACAGGTGACAGCAAGGCCAATACCGCAAAGCTGCAGGAGCGGCGCATTTCCTACGTGCTCAAGACGGGCGCGAACTGGGCGGGTCCAATCCGGTCCTTCACGTTGACGATCGATCCGGGCGGCGACGACCGTCTGGTCAGTTTTTGTCCGGGGCGGCTCAAGCCGTCATCTGCCGACAACGCGCGGCAGTTCACGGCAAGCGACTTCAAGCCGGATGCCGACCTGAAGATCCTGATGATCGGCAGGTTCTGAACGGCAGCTCAATTGGTGAGCATCACATAGCGTCCAGCCGCGGTGATGGCCACGTTGCCGCGTTGTGCTTCGCTCGTCGCCTGCAGGAAGAACGTGTCGGCAGCGGTCGGTCGCGGCTGGCGCAACGAGTCCAGAACCTGCGGGGCTGCGACGGCCAACAGGAGTTGCGGGCCGGTCGTACGCTCCATCGGCAGGGCAAAGGAAAGCGAGTCGACGCCCGGCTTCAGGAGATAAGACAAGCTGCGCACCTCGCCGCGATCCGAGACCATGAGCAGTTCCACCACACGGTTGGCAAAATTCTCGACGGTCCCATTGAGGGTCTCACCAGCCTTCAGCTCCGTCGCCGACAGGTTGATGCGGGGCGCACGCGCTTGATCGCTTCCGACCTGACTGAGGAACTTGACGGCCGGACATTGCGCCTGATTCACCTGCCTGACGCCGACCGAAGCCTCAAATCCCTGCTCCTTTCGAAACGCCTTGTCGAACGTATCGAACGGGGCCGTCGAGGCGCCGTAGCCTTCGATCACGGCGGCGGTTTGACTGACCGCAACCGGCAAAATGAAGAAGCAATCGCCGCCGGAATATTGGGTTACATATTTGCGGATGCGCTCGGCTCGTCCCTGCCCGTCGGGGGACGGAGACGGCGTCACCGTCGGCTGAGACGGCAGCTTCGCCGGCTCCTGACGTGCTGGCGGTGGCGGAGCAGGCTCGCTCGGCGGTGTGGATGTCCCGGCGAGTTTCGGAGGTGGCGGCAAGGCCTCCAAGCCTGGTGCCTTCCAGACAAATCTATAGAAGGTGTACCCACCGCCCCCCAGCAGAAGCAGCAGCCCCGCGACGCAGGCGCCGAGCCAGATGCGGCGGGAGCCCCGCGTGGTTGATGGCGCCCGCTCCTGCGGAGCAGACGTACCAGCCTGCGACTTCGCCAATGGATCGAAGCCGTAGAGCGGTGCCGCGGGCGGCTGCGCCGACCCCGTCGGCGTCCATTTGGCGACCTCCGCCATGGTCGCACGCAACGCCGGATCGGGCTGCAGCATCCGCTCCAGCAAAGGCCTGATGCGCATGTCTACCGCACCGAGATCGGGCACACGCCGGCGCTTCTCCACCAGTTGAAACTGGCTTCCGCCCATGTCGAGCTTCTGTCCGGTCAGCGCATGGAACAGCACGAGGCCGAAGCTGTAGACGTCGGACTTCGCTGTGATCTCGTTGCCGTACAGGCCGACCTGTTCCGGAGACGCGTAGTTGTCCTTGCCGGCGAAGCCCGAACCGATGATGGTCTTGTCACCCATCTGGGTCGATCGGGCGATGCCGAAATCGATGATCTTGGCGCGTCTCACATCGTCGAGCGGCACGATGATGTTGTCCGGAGAAACGTCGCGATGGATGATGCCGTGCTCGTGGGCGGCCTCCAGTCCCGATGCAACGCGCTGCATCAGCTTGACCAGCGCCTCGAAAGTCAACGGCCCTTCGTCGAGCATGTTCGAGAGCGAACGGCCGTTCACGAACTCCATCGCGAGATACGGTCGCTGCAGCACTGGCTCCACGGTGAACAGGAAGTAGCGAACGATCGCGTCGTGCGGGAGATTGTGAAGCGCCGCGGCCTCCCGCCGGAACAGCGCGAGCGCGGCCTCGTTGTCGACCATGTCGGGCAGCAGCATTTTCACCGCAACCGGCGATCCGGTCTGGATCTCACGGCACTTGTAGACCTCGCCCATGCCGCCCGCGCCGATCACCGCTTCGATCTCGTAGATGCCGTTGAGGCGGGTGCCGGGCGGCACACCGCGGTAGGATGACCGAGACGGATCGTTCGCGGTCATGGTCGCGGCTCCCGATCAAGCGGTGTCCTCGTCGGCTCTGAGGGTCGTGGCGCGAGCAATCGCACGATCACGATCGTGACGTTGTCGAGTCCGCCGCGATCAAGCGCGAGCGCGAGCATGTCGTCGCAGGCGGTCTGGGCAAGGCGAGTAGCCACATGCTGCTCGATCTCGTCGTCCCGCACGTGTCGGGTCAAGCCGTCGCTGCAGATCACGAAGACGTCTTCCGGCTCGGCCGGACCTGTCACGACCTCGAACTCCGGATCATCGGCGACGCCAACGGCCCGGGTAATGGCATTGCTCGGCCAGTCCTTGACGTCTTCGCGCGACACCGCGCCGCCGGCAATCAGTTCCTCCAGCTCGCTGTGATCATGCGATACCTGATTGATGCTGCCCCGGTTGACCAGGTAAACCCGGCTGTCGCCCGCCCATATGCAGGCATAATGGCCGTCGCGCACCAGCAGGACTGCCGTTGTGGTCCCGACAATGGCACCTTGCCTTTCATGGCTGAGTGCCAGGATTTGCTGGTTGGCGCTGAACAGCCGCTCCTCGCACTGCGCCAGCAAGTCGGCGGCCGAGTCCGGCAAGCCGATCGTGTCAAGCGACTGCACGACGATGCGGCTGGCGAGGTCGCCGGCCTCGTGACCGCCCATACCGTCGGCGACGGCCCACAGGCCGACATCGGTCCGGACCAGGCACGAATCTTCGTTGCGCGTCCGCACCCGTCCGGCATGAGTGACGCTGCCGACATCGAACAAGGAAGGGACATGCACCATCGCGCGTCACCCCGTCCCGGATGCTGAACGGCCGAGATCGCCGGTCAGCATTGTGGAATAGTGAAATGGATCCGGCAATCCGCGGCATCAGAGTGCGATCGGCGAGAACCCTTCGCCCCCCGCGGTCCACCAGAAACTGGCCGCGGCATAGACTTGAGGGTTGGCGCCGCAGAGCGTGCCGAACGCCCCGGCAAACCCGTCGACCGTCGAAACCATTCCCAGCGTCGCGTCACCCAGCGACACGACCGGCGGTCCATCAGTCCCCGGCGTCCGCAGACGCGGAAGCGCGAGACGATCCAGTGCATCGGAGATCTGCTCGAACGTCGCAGCCCGGTCCAGGGTCGAGAGCAGGAACGTCTCCACTTGCCCATACCACTCGTCCTGCGGATCGATGTGCGGCGGCGACAGCGCAGCGTCGCCATCCGGCACTGCATGCAGCGTCAACGGATAGTATCGCCCCACGCCGTCAAGCGACGGCATGATCGCTCCTGCGACGGCGGTGCCGCAGATGGCGGCGCCAAGCCAGAATCGCCAGACCGGTGCGGTCAGGAAAGCTTCCTGCCAGGCGGCGCCGAGTTGGTGGCGGCTCGCGGAGATGGCTGCCTGCACCCATGGCTCCCAGGCTTCCAGGAAGCTGCGCGGGGTGGCGATCGCGATGAAATCACGCTTCGCGCCGATCTTGCCGAATAGCCCACAACGCATGGTCATATTCCGGTCGGGCAACGAAATTCGCGGAGCACCGACAGGTTGAGGGGATTGCGCAACGACCCGGTCGAAATCTGATAGTTGAGCTCGCGCCCCGCGACGATGAAAGTCGCGCTGGCGGTTTCCGCTTTCACCACCAAGGATCCAGCCTCCAGCATCCGGAACAACGACCAGGGACCGATGCGCTCGAGCACGGATGGCGGCCCGAAATCGTTGCTGACCGAAATTGCCGTCCGCGGCGACGGACCCGGCCAGAGGACGGTGGTCGGTGTGTTGCTCTGAGGCTGCGGCGGCGGAGGAGCGGGTTGCGGCGCGCCAAACATGGAGGGGGTTGCGGCTGGTCCTGGTGTGGTCGGGCTGGTGATCGTCGTGCCGCCAATCTCGGTCTTGACCGTCACGCCCGGTCCGGACGCCCCGGGCGGCCGGATCGCGAACGACACCGCCGGCACGCCACCGCCGGTCTGGAAGAAGGCGTCGCGGACATAAGCCGCATTCTGGAACTGCTTCAGCGTGTCGGGCGAGAACGATCGGCCGACGGGACTCTCCTTCCGCCACGTCCAATCTGATCGCGAAGTGTCGGCGTAAGATGCCAGGAACTGGGTGAAGAATTTGTCCATGACGCCGTTCGGGCTGAAAAGCTTGGCGAAATCGGCGAGTGGCACCTCCTGATTGCTGCCGCGGACGAACGGATACCGGTTGGTCACCGTCTGCTGGCAAACCGGCGTGACCTGATCGCGCAGCGCCTGCAGGATCTGTCCGGCAGTCGAGGCGGCAATGCTGCCCTCGAACTCCGCGGCGGCCGCGCGCAGCATGTCGGAGAACGGCGGCGGCATGCGCGAGGCATTGTTGCGCAGGGCCGCAACCTGGCTCTGAAGCGAAGCGGTCGCCTGCGCGGTCAGTTGCGGATTCTCGACGATCAGCGTCAGATTCTGCGCGATGTCGTTCAGGTTGGCGATGGTCGAGTCGATCGGCCGGCGCGTGCTGTCGCCTTCCAGCACCGCATGATATGGCTTGAACTGCGCTTCGATCGCCGCGCCGGGCGTACCATCCTGGGCATTGTTGAACAGCGCTGGCGTGGTCACCGCAGGCGGCGCGGCCGGCGTGCCGCCGTTCGCCGGCTTCGGCCGTTCCTTGGTCAGCATCGTCTCGTCGCGCACCGATTCCAGGATTTGCCGCATCGGTGAGGTCGGCGCTGAAACCGCCCTTAGCACCTCGTATTTCGGCTTGTCGGCGAGCAGTTTCTTCAGACGCAAGCTGCCCAGCGCGGTTCGCCAGGTCGTGACAAACTCGTTGGAATAGATGTTCAAGAGGTCGCCGGCGAGGTTGTCGTACTGCTGGTCGATTGCCGATTGCTGGCCGGCGTCACCCAAGACCCACCGCTCCCGCTTCATGAGCTCCGACAATCCGGGCAGTCGAGCGATGAACTTCTGATTGAAGCCGTTGTAGGTGAAGAACTCGGGTACCCGCACGTTGTCCAAGGGCTGCCCAGTCGTGGTTTCGAAGACAACTGTCACGTCCGGACCACCTCGGCGGCTGGCGATCCAGTCGCCTGCAGTCGATGAGCGAGCCTCGGATTTCAGGAATTCGTAGGCGCGCTGCGACACGCTCAGGCGCGCGAGCGAATTCTGCGCCTGCTTGATCAGCCGGCCGTCCAGCTCGACCAGCGGGGGCTGCTCCGTCTCGAGGTCGAACATCGCCGTGAGGTTCTCATCGAGCAGGCGCCGTCCTTCTGCGTTGGTTGCGCCGGGATAGAGGTTGTCCTGCCAGTCGCGCTGCATCCAGGAGCGGATCAGCTCGCGGTCCGGCGACTGCAGGCCGCCGAGCATCAGATAGACCTTCAGCGCCTCGTAGACGAACGCAGATTCGTTGATGCGCGCGTTGAGCTGCTCCTCCAAGCGATACAGCAGGCGTGGCCTGAACATGCGCTCGAGCGCCGCATGATAGGCCGCCTTGGCGGGCGACAACAGGCGCGCGTGCTGACTGAGCCCGTAGCGCGCCGACAGTGCTACCGGCTCATTCCGTGAGGCATAGCCTGCCGGGGCGTTGCGCAGCCGATAGAGCAGTGGCAACACCTTGTCGAGATCATGATCGTCGATCAGCGTCTGCTTGATGAGAGGCGCTCCGGCGGCTGCATATTCGTTGTCCGCCTGCACACTCTGCGCGATCAAGTCGGAATTGCGCTTGTAGCTGGTCAGCCATCCCGCGATCAGCCCGATCGAGACCAGACCGATCAAGGATAGCGCTGCGGTTTTCAGAATCAGTGCGCGGCGCACCGCCGCACGGTCGGTCGAGACCCAGTCGGCCTCGCCGATGATGACCTTCGAAATGAGATCGGCGAGGAAATAGCTCTTGCCCGTCCCTGAATAGGATCCGGAACCGACCTCCTCCGCGCCGAACGTGCGCGCCAGCGACCCGATCAGTTGGTCGATGGGCGTCCCCTGCTGCGTACCCGAGGTGAAGTAGAATCCGCGCAGGTTCGCGTTCACGTGGTAGCGCGTTGGCTCGAAGATCTGGTTGAGGAAGTCGTGGATCTGGGGCTTGAGCCGCGCCATCTGTGCCGGGAAGCCGAACAGTTGCACGCGGTGCTGCGGCGTCGGCTCGTCCTGCAGGCGGTCGAGTGTCTCCTCGCTCAGGCGCTCCAGCAGGCGGTCGAACTCGACCGGTATCTGCCCCACCAGATTCTGGGTCTTGTCAGCGGTTTGGAATGTCGCACCCCAGACCTGGCGACGGCCGGCCTCGCCGAGATAGGCGAAATATTCGGTGAAGCCGGCAACGAGATCGGTCTTGGTAAAAAGCGCGTAGACGGGGAAGCTGACCTTGAGCTTCTGATGCAGCTCGAGCAGGCGCATTCTGATGGCGTCGGCGTGAAGCGCGAGCTCCTGCTTCGGCAGCGTCAGCACGTCCTCGATGCTGATGGCGACCAGGACGCCGTTGATCGGCTGGCGTGACCGGCTCTTCTTGAGGATGTCGAGGAAGGCCAGCCAGCTTTCCTTGTCGGCCTTGGCGTTGGAATCCTGAGTGGTATAGCGGCCGGCCGTATCGATCAGCACGGCCTCCTCGGTAAACCACCAATCGCAATAGCGGGTGCCGCCGACCCCCGCGACCGCAGCCGGCGTCGCCCCGCGCGCGAGCGGAAATTTGAGCCCGGAATTGACCAGCGCGGTGGTCTTGCCGGCGCCCGGCGGGCCGATGATGACGTACCAGGGCAGATCGTAGAGATAGCTCGATTTGTTGCCGCTGGCGGTCTTCAGCGTGGCGAGCGCATCCTTCATGCGCTCCTTGAGAACCGGCTCGTCGCTGACGGGCTGATCTGCCGCACTGATCCCGTCGGCGATCTCCTTGGCATTCTTGCGCCGCTTGAAGAAATGAAGGCCGGTGATGCCTGCTGCCGCAGCGCCGAGCAGCAGGATCGCGATCTGGCGAACGATGTGATTTTCCAACGGATGCCAGTCGCCGAACGCAACGAAGGGACCGGCAAGGTAGATCACCGCCCCAAGCGAGCTGAGCCCGACTCCATAGAGAACGATGCGTAGAATGTCCTTGGCGAGCATATTGACCGGTACCTGTCGCTTATCGCGTGAGCTTCTGGCGTCCGCCTATTCGCTACGTTCGATGAAGATTTCGACCCGACGGTTTTTGGCACGCCCCTCGGGTGTCGAATTGCTGGCAATTGGTGAATCCGATCCCTTGCCGTCAACGTCGACGCGCGAACCATCGGTCAGGCCGGGCTTCAGCGCGGCGGCAACCGCCTTGGCGCGCTCGACCGACAGCTCGAAGTTCGAAGGGAAGCGCACTGTGCGGATCGGCGAGCTATCGGTGTGACCGACGACCCGGATTCGTCCCGGCTCCTTGTCGAGGGTTGCCGCGACGCGGGCCGCAACCGGCTTGAAGCCATCCAGGATGGTTGCCTGGCCCGAGGCAAACAACGCGAGGTCACAGACCCTGATCACGATAAAGCTCGCGGTCTGGTCCGCAGTCATGGCACAGGCGGTGTTCTCCTTGGCGAGCGCGTTGCGGATGCGCTGCAGCTGAGTGATACGGTCCGGCGGTGGCGGCGGAGGTGGTGGTGGCGGGGGTGCAATGACCTTGCGCTTGAGCTCGATCGGATCGCTGGGATGCAGCGCCAGAGCGACTTCGGCAGCGTTCTCCGCCCGGCCGGCCAGCAGCGTCCGCAGGACGAAATAGGACCCCGTCAACAGCGCGGCGGCCACGGCTGCCACCAGCCAGACCGGAACGCGCAAGTGCTTCCGCCGACCGGCCAAGGCCTGTCCGCGCCAGTGCGGCGACAAATCGTTGGTCGGCTTGGGCCGGACCCGGCGCAACAATTCGTAGAGGTTGCGCTGGATCACCTGCAGGTTCGCAAGCCCGCCTGCCGACGTACGGTGGATGCCCTGGAAGCCGAGCGCGAGGCAGGCATGCTGCAGTTCGAGCACTGGATAGTTGATCAGCGGATCAACCTTCAAATGGTCGAGGATCTCGAAGAAGCGTACGCCGCCCACGCGTTCGCCGAAGAACCGGCTCAGCATGGAATATTGCGTCCAGACGTGGCGCTCATCGGTCGGGATGTGCTGCACGATATCGTCGGCGGTAGCGCATAGGATGTATTTCGCCGTGTTGGCCTGATGCTCGGAGATCCCCGCCGAACGGATATCCTTCTCGAAGAATTTGATCGCGTCGGCGACCTGCTCCATCAGACTTGCGAATGACGCGCGCATGAGCGCCACGCGCAACCGGCCAAGCAATTGCAGCAAAGGGCCGGCCGCACGCATCACCGGATTGGCGTTTGGCGCCACCAGATCGTCGATGCGCAACGGCGGTCCGGGCGGCAGCATCCCCTGCTGCACCGGTGCCTGCGCGGGTGTCGATATCCATTCCTCGGCCGGCTGGCTGGTCGGCGCAGCGGCGTAGCTCGCGCCCTGCGGTGTGGGAGAAAATGAGGGCGGCGGCGAAGGGGCACCAGGCGAAGCCATGGGCGATGGCGAGTACGCTGGACGGCTGGCAGGTCCCTCGCCTGCCGGAGGTTGAGGAGCCGGAGCCGGCGGCAACCTCCCGCCGGGATTGGGACGAATGATCGTCCGCTCGCCCCGACCGAAAGGATTGACCGGCTTGTCCCTATCGCTCATGGCCTGTCTTCCAGGATAGCCCAAAGGTACAGCTCGAGCTCCGGCCAGTCGCCGGAGAAATGCATCCCGATCGAGGCCGCCGTGCTGAACTCCGGCCATAGCGGCGACTTGCGATCGAGATAGAAATAGACGTGATCGGTGATGGCCCGGATGTGCGGCGGCGGGGTCGGCAGGTGCACCAGCGTCAACCCTGGCAAGTTGGCGTGCACGATCTCGTTCATCTTGGTGTTCGGGCCGACCTTGAACAGATGCGGGAAGTCGTTCTGGATCTCCACGAGCGGCCGCCGTGCGGCGACCTCCAGCACCAGGGTCGCATTCCGGAACAGCGCCCGATCGCGGATCGGCGACACGAACGCATTCTGGGCGCGCTCGATGATCTCCAGGCGGATCGCCCGCCGGCCCAGCCGCGCGCTCAGGAAGTCCTGGATGTCGCTCACCAGGGGTGTGAAGATGTTCTCGAGATCGTCGTGATCGTACGCCGGATAGTCACGTGCGCGTCGCTCGGTGGTCGCGAAGGTCGCAAGCTCACCGGCAAGCCTCAGCAGCTCCTCGTACAGCCGTTCCGGGTGAACGCTGCCCGAACGCTGGAAATGGGTCAGTACGGGAATGGTCCGGTTCAGCACCTGCAGCACCAGATAGTCGACGCTCTGCAACCCGCCCCCGGACGACGGATCGACCGCGTAACGTGCCAGCTCGTCGAGCTTGGTCTCGACCCAGCCGATGATGCGATTGAGCCAGCCGTCGATGATCGGATGTGCGGCGCAGACCAGCATCGGCGGCACGAACTTGTCGTCGAACAGGATGTTCTTGTCGCGCACTTCCAGAATGCGCGCGATGCCGAGTCCCATGTATCCCGGCTTGCTGGTCTTGCGCAGTTCGAACGACAACCGCGGATAAGCGATGTCGATCTCTTCCTCGATGCGCAGCGCCGAGGTCGAATCGATGAAGGTCTCGGACGTGCGAACATAGCGACTGGCGCTGTCGGTGCGATCCTCATCGACCTCGCGGGTGTTTGGCGCTGCGATCGGCATCATCAGCCAAACGATCTGGCCGGCAGCAGAATCCGGCACCTCGATCGCTTCCGGAATCGGGCTGTCCGCGGGGATGTCGAACGGCGTTCCGTCCGGCATGACGCCGGACGCGTTGCGCACCGCGAACTTGCTCTGTTCGGTGAGGTCCTTGTCGATCTCGAGCTGGGCGAATCCCCAGGGGTATGGCGTTGTGTAGCGAACGCGCTTTTCCAGCAAATGTTCGATATAGCGATCGTTCTGCTGCAGATGGTGCGGCCGCAGAAACAGTCCTTCTGACCAGAAAACCTTGCTGTACCAAGACATTCCTACATCCACTTGGCAATGATCGGCGACTGCATCGTCACCGACAGTTCACTTTGAACCCGACTTGTCAGCGCGGTCGTAATAGTCCGAAAAATGCAACATGAAAGTATCGATCGGCGCGCTGTTGTCGCGGCCGAGATGCGCCTTCCAGCGCGTCAGGAATTCGTCCCAGAGTTTGCCCTTGTTCGAGCCGAACCAGGAGTTTGCGCCGCGCTGAAGCTCGAGCTCACGCGCCATGAGCGTCGGATCGATGCCGGCGATCAGTCCCCGGACGGCATGTTGCATTGCCGCATAGGTCTTCAACTGATGCGATTTGAGGTCGCCGAAGCCCTGCGCGAAGGCTCGTTGCGCGTCGAGATAGCTGCGTGTCCGCGGCCCGAACAATATGCGCATGGCCTCTTCCGAGGTCGGCGAGAATTTCAGCGGGTTGTTCTCCACGGCCTGGACAGTCGTCTGGCTGGTGCTGCGGGTCAGCTGCTTGGCCTGAGTTCGCGCCTGCAGCAGCGCCATCAGATTGTCTACGGTCATGCGCAAGATCATGCCGAGCTGTTCCGCAAGTTCAGCTTCGGTCTTGTCGGCAAAGAAACCGTCCGGCAGCCCGGCAGCACGGGCGACCAGGCGCGCAAGTTCGGAATTGCCGGTCAACGCCGCCGTGGCCGGTACCGGCTCGGCCAGTTGCGGCCGCGGCGCTCCCACATGCCCTGTCGGTGAAGGCGGCGGCGGCGGGGCAGCCGCTTCGTCGTCGGCCCATACCGACGGTCGGCGCGGCGTCGGCATCGCGTGCAGCACGTCGACCGGCGGTTTTGGCGTGGCAACCGGACCGGCTGCCCAGCTCATGTCGTCGTGCAGCGGCGGCTCGCGTTGAGGCATCTGCGGCGAATGCCGGACGGGATCCACACCCGCCGCGGGAACGCTCGCTGCCCAGTCCAGGAATTCCGGATTGACGGGCCGCGCGGCCTCGCGCGGTTTTCGCAACTGCTGCGGGTCGATTGGCGGCGGCACGTCGCGACCGGGAGCCCACAGTTCGTGGTAGTCGGCGTGCTGCTGAGCGAGCGGAGCTTGCTGCTGCGCACCATGGCTCGGAGTGCCCTCGGCAGGCTCATCCAGGTCCAGCGAAACGCCAATGACATAGTGGCCGATGACAAGCCGATCGCCGTTGCGCAGCCGATGCGCTCCCCGCATACGCTGGTCGGCACCATTGAGAAAGGTGCCGTTGGTCGAGACGTCGTGCAGCCAATAGGCGCCGTCGCGAAAATGCACCTCGCAATGCTTTCCGGAAATCATCCGCGTCGGATCGGGCAACGTCCAGTCGAGGTGACGGTCCCGGCCAATATCGACCGAACGCCTGCCCGTGACCGAAAATGAGACAGGGCCGCCGTCCGGAAGGTTCGGTTCGTTCTCGATATTGAAGCGAAGCACCATCTCATCGTCTCATCAGCGCGGAGGGCGCGGTTCGCCGCGTGCCAATTGAATACCATCCTCCAGGCATGCCGTCATTATCCGGTCCCGGGACTCGCGGGGCAGCCGGCAAAGGGCGATCAGCAGGGCCGCCCGCACCGCGCGCGCGGCCTGGTCGGGCTTGGCCTCGACCGGCGCAAATTCTGCCGGAACCACGCTTCCGCCGGACCATCCGGCCGCCAGCGCCAGCCATGTCGCCGGCTGCTCGGGATCGTTGGCATTGCCGACTGCCAGCGCCTTGTTCCGGGATTGCTCGTCCGGCTGCCGGACCCAGGTCTCCACGAAATTCAGCGACCTGCTGTCGTTGGCGTCGAACTGGTCGAACATCCGTCGCAACGAGCGGCATCCCCAGGCAACGGCCACGCGCCTGGGGAGCAGATACGCGCAGAAGGATACAGCCTGGTGCCAGCTGCCCGCATCGGCCGCCTCCTGCAGGAAATCCAACGACAGCTTGTCCGGAGCGGCCTTGCCGACGTCGTAGCGCGCCAGCGGATAGGCTTCAAAGAGATCGTGGACTGTGCTGAACCGAACCTGATTCATGGCTGTCAGCCGACAAGAGTTGGCAGGCCGTGGGCGCCCAGCGGGCCCCCGGCTGCAAGTGCCATGGCGCCCTGCGCCGTCATCGCGATCGTCGGCGCGTTGATGACGATACCCGCAGGGGTCAGGATGATCTGGCTGGGACCAACCTGCAGGGTGATGTTGACGTTCGCCATGAGCGTGATGGTCAGGCCTGCGGTGACGGACTGATCCATCGTCAGCTTGACGTGCTGACCGCCCAATTCGATATCAAGCTTGTCATTGCCGTTGACGAGTGTGGTCTTGCGGGTGTCACCACCGAGCGCGGCTTCGCCGATGGTCCGCGTCTCGGTGTCGCGGACCGTCACGTCGTGGTCCTTCTCGGCGTGCACCGTGATCTTCTCGGAGCCCTTCTTGTCCTCGAAGTTCCACTCGTTGTAGCCGCCGCCCCCCTTGGTGGAGTCCGATTTCAATCCCGCGATCGTCTTCTTGGACGGCAGGTCGTAAGGCAGCTTGTATTCGTCGTTATACACTGTGCCGATCACCAGCGGCCGGTCCGGATCTCCTTCCAGGAATTCGACGACCACCTCCTGTCCGACGCGCGGAATGATCTGACCGCCCCATTTCTTGCCGGACCAGACTTGCGCCACGCGCAACCGGCATGACCGCTTTTTCTTCCGGTCCCAGAAGAACCGGACATAGATTTCGCCGAGATTTTCGACGTCGATCTCCTCGCTGGAATTGTCGTCCTTGGTCACCACCTTGGCGGTCTGGACGCCGTTGATCCTCGGCTTCGGCGTCAGCATCGGCGCGCGGAACGGCCGATCGCTCGGCAGAAACTCGTAGCTGCCGAAATAGACGTGCTGGCCGGCGTCGCTCGGGCCGCCAGTGCGATAGGATTCGATCGAGAACGAATGGGTGGCTCGCACCACGAGATATTCGATGTTCTGCGAGTCCTTGTGGTGCTTTTCGAGCTTGGTCAGTCCGCCGGGGAACAGGTTGACCGCGTCGCCGTTGCCGCGCCGCCGCCGGTCCATGGCCTGTTCGGACTGGAGCTGGATCTTCGCGTAACGCTCGCCGTCCGATTTCTCCTTGAACTTGCCTGGATAGTCGTAGAATTCCATCTCCGACCGCGTGTAGTGCTCGTTACCCTTGGCGTCGCTGATCATCTGCGCGTTGGGCTTCTGGTAGTTGTAGTCGTTGAGCTCGACCTTGCCGGTCCGAAACCGGCGTTCGGAAGCCCATTCGTAGATGTGTTGCTCGCCGCGCCGATCGGCTCCCGTCAGCGGAATGTAGGGTATCGTGGCAAGACCGTTGATCGGGCTGTGCGACGATTTGGAGTCCGCCAACACCAGCGTGTGCTTGCCGCCCTCGTGCTTGAAATAGTAGTAGATGCCGTGCTGTTCCATCAGCCGGCAAACGAAATTCAGATCGGTCTCCCGGTACTGAACGCAATATTCGAGCTTCGGACAGGAGCCCTCTTCGGTCAGCTTGGATTCATAATCGGTGAAGCCGCGATCGTTGAAGACCTCCTTGATGATGTCGGGCGCCTTCTTGTCCTGCCAGATCCGGCAATCGGTGGTTCGCGACAACAGCCATAGCCAAGGCCTCAGCACGATCCGATAGCTGAAGTAGTCGTTCTTCACTCCCAGCCATTGGGCTTCCGTGAGAATGCCGCTGAACTCGCGTTCCTTTTCATGCAGCTTGATGGTCAGCGTACATTGCTTGCCGATCGCGCGGTCGAAGTCGAGATCGGCATCCTCGCTGAGACACTCGATGCGATATTCGAAGAGTTCGCTAAGTCCTTCGGAAGCCTCGTATCCGACGAAAACCAGAACGTCTTTGCCGAGAGGCGTCTTGAGCTCGCAGAGGCGGGTATCCTGGGTAAGCTGGCCCATGTGGGCGTTAAACTCCCTCGTTGACCGCACGAACTGCGCAACCGGCGCATCGGGCGGTCAAGCACGAACGATCGAAATCCGAGCCGTCCATCGGTGGGATGGCCGACAGGTCCGCTCGGTGTCACCTCTCCTGGCTCGGCAACGCACCCGCCCGGGGAAGCCACTGCGGCACTCATGTAGTCGGTTCCAAGCGCTTGCTGGTTCACGGGAAACCGCCGTCATCGCGGGAATGAACCGAGGCCAGCGTTGATCTGACCTAACAGTCAATCGGATCATGATCCCCCGCGTGATCCGCCAGATGTCACGGACCTGGTAGAGGGGCCAGGGCCCCGCAGACGGATCCTCGCATGCTCGACGTCGCATCCCTCACCCAGGCCATAGCGGCCGATGATCCCTGCGGGCCGGATCTCGACGCCGCCGGCGACATCCAGTACCTCAACTTCTTCGCAGGTGCGGAATCCCTGCTGCCGATGTCGTATTTTGAGGTCGTCAACGCCAATGGAGAGCGCGGACGATTCGATCCAAAGGCCGTCGATATCGCGGGTCAGTTCGAGGCCGTACGGCCCCTTCTGGCGCGCACGCGCGATCTGCGCCTGAACATGCTGCTGGCCAAGTTTTCCATCCTGAACCGCGATCTCGACGGCTTCCTCAGCTGCCTGCGGGCAACCACCCTGCTGCTCCGCGAACAATGGGAAGCGGTTCACCCAAGGGGCGAGGACGGCGACTATGCCTTTCGGGCCGTCACCATCGAGGCGATCGACGTGTTTCCGACGGTGATCAACCCGCTCCAATTCCTTCCCCTGATCGAAAATCGACGGCACGGCAGCCTCAACTACCGAGCCTATCAGATTGCCAAGGGCGAAATTCCCGCCGGCGATGCTGACGTCGACATGCCAGATCTCGGAACCATCGAGCGCATCATCGGCGATACGGATCTCGACACCCTCAAGGCCGTGAGTGCCCGGTGCTCGGCGGTCGCGGCTGAAATTTCAGGCATCAAAGCGATCTGGCACGAAAAGTTGAACACGGGTCAACCCATCAGCCTCGACAGGCTGGCGGGTGTCGCGAACGGCATGGCCGGCTGGCTCGCGACTCTGGTCACTGCACGCGATCCGGCCGCAGTTGCCTCATCCCCGGAGGAAACCGCCCAAGACGACCGGCAGCCTCCGATCGAAATCGCCGGCGCAGTGACGTCACCCGGACAGGCATCCGCGGCACTGGCGGCGGCTGCCGACTACTTCGCTCGGATGGAACCGTCCAACCCGGCGCTGTTGCTGGTGCGCCAGGCGCAGGAGATGGTCGGCAAGTCATTCATCGAGGTGATGCGGATGTTGGTGCCCACCCACGTGGAGAGCGCCGCGATCAACATCGGGCGCGACAAGGTTTTCGACCTGCCGATCGAACGGATGGCGGAGTTCGCCACCGCGCTCCCATCCGCGACCGAAAGCGAGGCTCAAGATGCTGTTTTTTCAGCCGAAAACAGAGCCCAGGCGTTGGACTTGCTGAGCAAGGTGGCGGCATTCTTTCGAGCCGCAGAGCCGTCCAGCCCGATCCCTTTCTTGGTCGATCGCGCGCGCGATCTCGCGCAGCGAGACTTCCTCAGCCTGCTGAACGAAGTGCTGCCAGAGGGCGCTCTGAAGGCGATCGATAAATCGAATTGAACCCGCCTTCCGTTCGAGGGGACTAACTGAACGGAAGGAAGCTCCGCCGACGAAAGACCGAGGCACTTCCCTGCCTGCGTCGCGCAAGTCGGCTTCCGCAGAGATTTTTTTGTGAAGAGGGCAACCCAATGGCTACGGACAGCGGTCAAAAATTCATCCGGCGAAACCGCGCACCGCGCGTGCACATCACATACGAAGATCCCTACGACGCCGAGCGGCTGATCGAGCTGCCGTTTGTCATGGGCGTCCTCTCCGACCTTTCCGGCAACAACGCCGGCGTCGAGAAGTCCAAGGTCGAGGAGCGCAAATTCCTCGAGTTCGACATGGACAATTTCGACAACCGCATGGCGGCAATTCAGCCCGGCGTGACGACACGCGTGGCCAATCGTCTGGGCGATGCGCCCGACGAGAAGATTTCCGTCGCCCTGCGCTTCAACAAGATGGCCGACTTCTCACCGGTGGCGGTCGCCCGGCAAGTTCCAGCCACGGCCAAGCTGCTGGAGGCCCGCGAACAGCTCGCCAACCTGCTGCGCTACATGGACGGCAAGGTGGCCGCCGAGGATCAGTTGAAGAAGCTTCTCAGCGATCCGCAACTGATGGCCGCGCTGCAGGAGCGCGCAGCCAGTCCACCGAAGCCGACAGCAACAGCTAAGGGAAGGAATGGGGACCATGGCAAAAGAAGCAATCCACAAAGAGACCACCACCAAGCTCGGGACCGTCGAGGCTGACGAGTTCGCGACCCTGCTGAAGCAAAGCTTCAAGCCTCGCACTGAACGCGCGGCGACCGAAGTCGAGAACGCGGTATCAACGCTCGTCCAGGAAGCGTTGAAGGACACCAGCGTCATCAAATCCGACGTCCTCGACACCATCGAGGAGATGATCGCGCGGATCGACCAGAAGCTCACCGCGCAGATGAATGAGATCCTCCACGCACCGGAGTTCCAGGCGATCGAAAGCGCCTGGCGCGGTCTGCATTACCTCGTCTTCAATTCCGAGACGGACGCCAATCTCAAAATTCGCGTGATGAACGTCTCCAAGAGTGAGCTCTATCGCAACCTCCGGCTTTACCCGGACGCCCGCTGGGATCAGAGCCCGCTGTTCAAGCAGGTCTACGAGTACGAATTCGGCCAGTTGGGTGGCGAGCCGTTTGGCTGCCTGATCGGAGACTACTACTTCAGCCATCTGCCCACCGACGTGCAGTTGATGCGCGATCTCAGCAAGATTGCCGGCGCGGCACACGCCCCCTTCTTCGCCGGGGCCGAACCCACGCTGATGGGAATGGATTCGTGGACCGAACTGTCCAATCCGCGCGACATCGGCAAGGTGTTCGACACGCCGGAATATGCGGCATGGAAGGGTCTGCGCGACCAGGATGATTCACGCTATCTCGGTCTCTGCATGCCGCGGGTACTGGGTCGCCTCCCCTACGGCGCCAAGTCCGAGCCTGTGGAGGAGTTCGCCTTCGAGGAAGAAACCGACGGGCATACCGGCGACAAATACGGCTGGATCAACGCCGCCTACGCGATGGCAGTCAATATCAACCGCGCCTTCAAGGAGTTCGGCTGGTGTACGCGCATCCGCGGTGTGCAGTCCGGCGGCGAGGTCATCAACCTGCCGACGCACACGTTCCCGACCGACGACGGCGGCGTCGACCTGAAATGCCCGACCGAGATCGCCATTAGCGATCGTCGCGAGCACGAACTTGCAAAGGCGGGCCTTATCCCGCTGATCCATCGCAAGAACACCGACAAGGCGGCCTTCATCGGTGCGCAGTCGCTCTACAAGCCGAAGAAGTATTTCGGCGAGAAAGGCGTGGATGCAACCGCGTCCGACAACCTATCGTCACGTCTACCCTACATGTTCGCAGTGTCTCGCTTTGCGCACTATCTGAAGTGCATGGTTCGCGACAAGATCGGATCCATGAAGGAGAAGGATGAGCTGACGGTCTGGCTGCAGACCTGGATCAACGAATACGTTGATGCCAATCCAGCCCTGTCGTCAGAGGCTCAGAAAGCGCGCAAGCCGCTGGCCGCTGCGAAGGTTGAGGTCATAGCAAACGAGGAGAACCCGGGATACTACAACGCACGCTTCTTTCTCCGTCCCCACTTTCAACTTGAAGCGATGGACGTCGGCCTCAGCCTCGTCTCGCGCCTGCCAGGCCCGAGCTCCTGACGTCACGTCATCGCGACCGTCAATATCAAGATTTTTGAGAGGATTATGCTATGGCTGTCGATATTTTCTTGAAACTCGATCCGATCAAGGGCGAATCGAAGGACGACAAACATCCTGACGAAATCGATATCTTGAGCTGGTCTTTCGGCGAAAGCCAGACCGGTACATTCCACAGCGGATCCGGCGGCGGCGCCGGCAAGGTCAGCGTCCAGGATCTCCACTTCACGCACTTCGTCGACAAGGCCACGCCGGAACTGTTCAAGGTCTGCGCGAACGGCAAGCACATTGATACCGCGATCCTCACCGTTCGCAAGGCCGGCGAGAACCCGCTGGAATATCTCAAGATCGAGATGAAGCAGGTTTTGGTCACCAGCGTGTCGACCGGCGGGTCGCACGGCGAAGATCGTCTCACCGAGAACGTGAGTCTGAACTTTGCGAAGGTCAAGATGACTTACAAGACCCAGACGGAGAAGGGCGCCGCCGGGGCGTCTCCGGTGTTCGGATGGGACGTTGCGGCCAACAAGGAATGGGCCTGATCGCAAGCTTCCTGCCCGGCGTCGGTTGCCCATAGCGGCAATCGGCGCCGGCTGTACGGGGACCGTCAATGACCGTTACGCCAAGGAAGGACCGGCTCTCTCCGCCATTGATGCTGGCCTTTCGTGCGGCTCATGACGCTCGCGATGCCCGCAAAGCGCTCGAATTGCGGGATCAGTTCGGTGAGCGAGTGATAGCGGGACGGCGCAGCGCTGGTCGTTTCCCGATCTCGGAGACGCTGCTAAGGCGCGAGGTTTCGCAGGACGTCGAAACACTCCTCAATACCATTGCCCTCGAGTCGACGCTTGACCTGACCGGTCGCGGCTGCGTCCGCACCTCGATCCTGAACTATGGTTTCCCCGATATCGCAAACCGTTCGATCGACGAAGTCACCGACGAGGAGCTCAGCGATGCCCTGCGCATGTCGCTGACGACCTACGAGCCAAGACTTCGATCGCAAGTCCATCCGGGTGCGGCGCGACACCTCCGTGGGGCCCGAGCAGCTCAAGCTGCGCTTTGTCGTGCATTCCGACCTGAAATGCGAACCGCTCAACGTGCCCGTGGAATTCGTCGCAGACGTCGACCTCGACAGCGGCGATATACAGATCAACCGATTATAGCATGAACCGCGAGTTCCTCGACTTTTACAATCGTGAACTGTCGCTGCTGTACGAGCACGCGGAGGGTTTTGCCGAGGAATATCCTGGTATCGCCGAGCGCCTCGGCGGCCTGGTCCGCGACCGCTCGGATCCGATGATCTCAGGCCTGCTGGAAGGCGCTGCATTTCTCGCCGCGCGTGTTCAGCTCAAGCTCAAGCACGAATTTCCGGAATTCACCGCAAACCTGCTCGAACAGCTGGTTCCGAACTATCTTGCCCCGACTCCGTCGGCCATGCTGGTCGCGGCGCGGCCACCCTATGCCGATCCGGCGCTGCGCGACGGCAAGAAGATCGCGCGCGGCGCGTATTTCGACGCCACGTACCGCGAGAGAGAACGAAGCCTCGCCTGCCGATTTCGACTTTGCCGCGATATCGTGCTCTGGCCGTTCGACCTCAGCGGCGCCGAATACTTTTGCGACCGCGGGCGCGTTGCAGGCGCTCGGGATTCCAGTCGGCGGAGAGGTCATCGCCGGGCTCAGGCTCTCCTTGACGCACCGTACCGCCGCGCGGCTCGACGAGGAGCCGGCGGACGCGGAGACTCGCAACAAACCGGAGACCTGGTTCGCCGGCTGCCGCGCCAGCGAACTGCCCATCTACCTGACCGGCGCCGAGTCGGATGCCATCGCACTCTACGAACAACTGACCTCGAACTGCGTCGGGCTCTATTTTCGCTATCTCGACGATTTCGGCGATCCGGTCGTCATCCGGGCTCCGAACGACTGTGTGCAGCAGGTCGGCTTCAGCGAGAACGAATCCCTGTTTCCGAACGACAACCGGGTCTTTCGCGGCTCGGAGTTATTGCGGGAATATTTCGTGTTTCCGCGCAAGTTCCTTGGCATCAATCTGACCCAGCTTCGCGCTGTGATGCCGCGGTTACGTAGCAAATCCATCGATATCGTCTTCGCGTTCGATGAGCACAACTCGCGGCTCGCCGCCTCGGTCCGGGCAGAGACTTTCAGTCTCTACACCGCGCCGGCGATCAATCTGTTCGAGAAGACGAGCGATCGCATCCCCGTCAAATCGAATACTCACGAATACCACGTGGTGCCCGATCGTAGTCGCTATCTCGAATACGAACCGCACCAAGTGATCGAAGTCTACGCGCACCTTCCGGCGGAGAAGGACAAGCGGCGCGTGCGTCCGTTGTACTCCGCCGCCGTCGACCGGACGGCCGGATCGGTCGAGGGACTTTATTATACGGTTCGTCGGCTGCCGCGGCGGCGCACCGTCGAAGAGAAGACCTATGGCGCGGCCTCGGACTATACCGGGACGGACATGTTCCTCTCGCTGCTCGAGCCCGGCGACCCGAGCGGCGGCGGATCCGCCGCCGAACTCAGCGTCCGCGCGCTGTGCTCCAATCGGCACCTCACGGAACACCTGCCGGTTGGCCACGGCGGCGCCGACTTCCGCCTGCTGGATGATACGTCCCTCGATCTGGTGTGCGTCGCCGGTCCCACACGTCCACGGGAGCCGGTGGTGGCTCAGTTGCGCAGTCGCAGCGAAATCGCCAATAGCGGCGTCGTCAGCTGGCGCCTGATCAACATGCTGAGTTTGAACTATCTCGGCCTCGTGGAGCGCAGCGGCGGCAAGAACGCCGGGGCACTGCGGGAGATGCTGTCATTGTTCGCCGACCAGTTCGACGACGCGACGGAACGAAAGATTCGTGGCGTACGCAGCGTCGAGAGCAGACCCGTGGTGCGGCGGGTGCGAGAGCGCACGGGTAGCGGCGCAGCGCGCGGGCTGGAGATCACCGTCGTACTCGACGAGAAGGCTTTCGAGGGGAGCGGCGTGTTCTTGCTCGGAGCCGTACTGGAGCGATTCTTCGCCGACTATTCGGGCTTCAACACGTTTACCCAGACAGTCATCTCCACGCCGGAGCGCGGCGAGATCATGCGGTGGCAACCGCGCATGGGCACGCGGAGACCGTTGTGACGCTGATCGACCAGATGAAGTCCGAACCCTGGCGGTTCGATTTCTTCAATACGCTGCGCCAGCTGGAGCGAGCCAACCGGGATCGACCGCGGATCGGTGACAGCGCCGCGCGCCGCGAGGAGTATGTCGACCTCGGCCAAGTCCCCTATTTGGAGTTCCCCGCCTCCAATCTTAGCTCAGTCGACGATCGTGATGGCAGGCTCAAAATTCTGGTCAAATTCCTGGGTCTGCTCGGGCCGCAGGGCGCGCTGCCGCTTGCCACCACCGATGAAAGTCTCGGCTGGTGGCTGATGCGGGATGACGCTTTCCCGCGATTTCTCGACCTGCTCAACGGGCGCTTCCTGCAGCTGTTCTTTCGCGCCTGGGCCGATGCGCGGCCGATCGCCCAGCATGATCGGCCATCCGACGACCGCTTCATCGCCTATGTCGGCTCCTTCGCTGGCCTCGGCTCCGATATTTTTGCCAATCGGGATACCGTGCCTGACATGGCGAAGCTAAGCTTCGCCGGACTGGTTTCACCGAGAGCGAAATCCGCGTCGCGACTGGCGCGACTGCTGCAAGGGCTGTTCGATGTCCGGGTCGAGATCGACGAGTTCGTTGGCACCTGGCTCCCGTTCGACCCAAGCCACTGCAGCCGGCTCGGCGGGACGCACGCCAAGCTTGGTCACGACGCGCTCCTGGGCTCACGGGTGTTCAGCGTCGAGGACAAGATCAGGGTTCGGGTCTTCGTCAAGAATTTTGCTCAATACGAGCAGTTTCTACCGACCGAAAGCCGCAACTTGTCGGAACCGCTGGCGGACGCCGTCTTCTTTTATATCGGCGACGAACTGGAGTGGGAGGTTGAACTCGCCATTCCAGCGGGAGCGGTTGTCCCGATGAAGCTGGGGCAGAGCGGACGCCTTGGATGGACCAGCTGGGTTTCGCCGAACTGGGCCTCGACCGAGGAGTATCGGCGCGATGCACGCTTTCACCTTGCCGAGCGTCTCAGAGCCCGGCGAAGCGCTGCCGCTGATCAGCAGCCGATTTGAACCTAAGCATCGCTCCGATTGTCCTAACATCATGGGAATTCGAGCCGATTTCCGCGACGACCCGGCATCGCCCGGTGATTGAGCAGGAGGCGCCATCGTGACCGATATCAGCCTTGAGGCCGTGACTGGCAAACTGAACCGGGCCGGCTACGACGCCTTCATACAGGCCCTGCGCCACGCCAAGAGCGCCAGCAACCGTAACGTCGAGCTTGCGCACTGGCTCTTTCATATCCTGCAGCAGGATCGCACCGACCTCAGCCTCTCGGTCGACCACTATAAGCTCGACCGGTCACGGTTGCTGTCGGACCTTGCTGGCGTCATCAACGGCTTCCGCAAGAACGAAACCGATATGCCGGGTGTCGCCAATCCGGTCATCGATCTTCTCGATCGCGGCTGGCACTACGCCACGCTCTTCTTCGGGGAAACCCAGATCCGCACCGGCCATCTGCTGGTCGCAGGATTGAAGTCGAATGACATCCGTCGCACGCTGAACAACCTCTCCCAGGAATTTGCAAAGGTGAACGTCGACGCATTGGCCGCGGAGCGCCGCGCCGTCTGGGCCGGCTCCGACGAGGAGTCCATGCGTCCGATGGACGGCTCGGGGCTGGTCGGCGCCGGCACGGAGGGCGCGGATCAGGCGAGCCCCAAGGGGACGACGCCGCTCGACCGGTTCTCGCAGGATCTCACGGCCAAGGCCAAGTCGGGCGAGATGGACCCGATCCTGGGTCGGGACGAAGAGATCCGCCAGCTGATCGACGTTCTGATGCGGCGGCGGCAGAACAATCCGATCCTCACGGGCGAAGCCGGCGTCGGCAAGACGGCCGTGGTCGAGGGATTCGCCCAGCGAATTGCCGCCGGCGACGTGCCGCCACCGCTACGCGGTGTCAGGCTCTGCGCGCTCGACATCGGTCTGATGCAGGCCGGCGCCTCGATGAAGGGCGAATTCGAGCAGCGCCTGCGCTCGGTGATCGATGAGGTGCAGAGTTCACCGACCCCTATCATCCTGTTCATCGATGAAGCCCACACCTTGATCGGCGCCGGCGGCACAGCCGGCACCGGTGATGCGGCCAACCTCCTGAAGCCTCCCCTCGCCCGTGGCACGCTGCGCACGATCGCCGCCACCACGTGGGCGGAGTATCGCCAGTACATCGAGAAGGATCCCGCGCTCACGCGGCGCTTCCAGCCGATCCAGATCGATGAGCCTGACGTCGAGACCTGCTGCGTGATGCTACGGGGCCTTCTCGGCCCGATGGAAAAGCACCACGGTGTTCGCATTTCGGACGCCGCGATCGTGACCGCGGTCAACCTGTCGCATCGCTACATTCCGTCTCGACAGCTGCCGGACAAGGCGGTCAGCCTGCTGGACACAGCCTCGGCGCGGGTAGCCATCAGTCAGAGCGCGACGCCCGCCCTGATCGAGGACGCTCGCGTCGCCATCGCGGCCCGCGAGGCCGAACGATCGGCGCTGGTCAGCGACGGCGATCTCGGGGACGAGAACAGCGAGCGCATCACCGCGATCGACGGCGACATAGCGGCGCTGAAGGACAAGCTGACCGGGCTCGAGGCCGACTGGGCCAAGGAGCAGGAGCTAGTCAAGGACATCCGCAGCATTCGTGACATCCTGTCCGAACCCAGGGAAGATCAAGATCCGGCTGCCAAGCGCGCGGAGCTGCGCGGCAAGTTCGAGACGCTGGAGGGCATCAATCCGGAAAAACGGATGGTCTACGCCCATGTGGACCAGCAGTCGGTGGCGTCCGTGGTGTCCGACTGGACCGGCATCCCGGTCGGCCGGATGATGCGGGACGAGATCGAAACCGTGCTGAAGCTGCCGGAGATCCTCAACCGCCGCGTCGTCGGCCAGTCCCATGGCTTGACGATGATCGCCAAGCGAGTTGAGACCAGCCGTGCCAAGCTGGACAACCCGTCGAAACCGATCGGCGTGTTCATGCTGGCCGGACCGTCCGGGGTTGGTAAAACCGAAACCGCCCTGGCGCTCGCCGAAACCCTCTACGGCGGCGAGCAGAACATGATTACGATCAACATGTCGGAGTTCCAGGAGGCGCATACCGTCTCGACCCTCAAGGGAGCGCCTCCCGGCTATGTCGGGTATGGCGAAGGCGGTCGCCTCACGGAGGCCGTCCGGCGCAAGCCCTACAGTGTCATCCTGCTCGACGAAGTGGAGAAGGCCCATCCCGACGTCCACGAGATCTTCTTCCAGGTGTTCGATAAAGGAGTCATGGAGGACGGCAACGGGCGACGGATCGACTTCAAGAACACATTGATCATCCTGACCACCAATGTCGGCACCGATCTGATCATGGGGCTTTCGCGCGATCCGAAGTATCGCAATGAGCCGGAAGAACTCGCCAAGATGCTGAGGCCGGAATTGCTCAAGGTATTTCCTGCCGCACTGCTGGGGCGCATCGTCTCGATCCCCTACTTCCCGCTCTCGGACGAGATGCTCGCCGGCATCGCCCGGCTGCAGCTCGACCGCATCGGACGGCGACTGCGCGACAATCACAACGCGGCCTTCAGCTACGACGATGCAGTCGTGGAGCACATCGTGTCACGCTGCAACGATCCGGATTCCGGCGGGCGCATGATCGACAACATCATCACCAATACCCTGCTGCCGGAGCTCTCGCGCGAATTCCTCAGCAAATCGCTTGCCAAGGAAGAGATCAAGCAGACGCGCGTCTCGATCGTGAACGACAAGTTTGCATATTCGTGGAACTGACTGCGATGAACATCCAGACCGAGCACCGCCAGCCGACCACCGGCACCACACCATACGATGAGGTGTATTATCCCGGCCACGTCTACGGGCTCACCCACCCCAATCATCTCGCAACGATCGCCACCGTTTACGGCATGCAGCCTGCTCCGGTCGAGCATTGTCGGGTGCTGGAGCTCGGCTGCGGCGTTGGCGGCAACCTGTTGCCGATGGCCTTTCAATATCCGGACAGTGAATTCGTCGGCGTCGACCTGAGCGGCGTGACGATCGAGCGCGGCCAGCAGAATATCGCGACCTTGGGTCTGAGCAACATCAAGCTTCTGCACTGCGACATCATGAATGTCGACGCGGCCTTCGGACAGTTCGACTACATCATCGCCCACGGCGTGTATTCATGGGTACCACCGATCGTGCGCGAGAAGATGATGGCGATCTTCAAGCAGAATCTGGCGCCGCGCGGGGTCTGCTATGTCAGCTACAATGCGCACCCATTCTCGCATCTTCGCGACATGGTCCGCGACATGATGCGGTATCACACCCGCCGCCTCACCGGCATGAAGGAGAAGGTCGGACAGGCCCGCGCGATCCTGAAATTTCTCAGCGAAGGATCGAAGTCCAACTCGGTGCACGGTACAGTCATGCGCGATCAGTGCAACCGCGTCCTCAAGGCTCCGGACGAGTTGCTTTTTCACGACGATCTCGATTCTGGCGCGACAGCCTTCCTGCTGCACGAGGTCGCCGAGGATGCCGCCCGCCATGGCCTGCAGTATCTCGGCGACTCCCATTTCGCACGCCACTATCTCGCCGGCCATTCCGAGGAGGTCCGCGCCACGCTGCAGCGCTTCCCGGAGAGCGAGTTCATGGCGCGCGACCAGTATCAGGACTTTGTCGACGGCAACGGCTTCCGTCGTACCTTGTTCTGTCACGAGGGCATCTCTCTTGACCGCCAGGTCGATCTCGACTTCATCACCGCCTTCTATCTGCTGAGCACCGCCAGCCCACGTCGCCCCGATGCCTGCCTGACCGACGATTCCGAGATGGAATTTGAAAATCAGGATGGCAGCCGAATCACGGTGACCAATCCGCTCCTGAAGGCTGCACATCTTTGTCTCGGCCGGGCTTGGCCGCGCGCACTCTCATTCACTGAACTGCTCGATGGCGCCCGGACGCTGCTGGAAGGCCGGCAAACGGCCGATGACCAGCGGATATTGACGGAAGCGCTCTATATCCTGGCCTGCAGCGGCGAGGTCTCCTTTCTGAAATCACAGCCCTTTCTCGTGAAGGAAGTCACGGATTGTCCGCAGGCGAGTCTGCTCGCCCGCAGGCAGGCGCAGAGCGGCCCGCTGGTCACCAATCTGCTTCACCAGACCGTGCAGTTGGAGGACGACAGGACGCGCCACTTCCTGCAGTTGCTCGACGGCTCCCGGACGATCGAGCAGATCACAGCCGAAATGACCGAAACCTTCGGACCGACCGTCCAGGTCAAGCAAATGGATGATGCCGGGCAGCCCGCCGAGCCGTTGCTGCTGTCAACCCGACAAAGCGTTGACCGTTCGCTGGCGACGGTCGGCAAGCTGGGTCTGCTGGTGGCCTGAGGACGGGCGGCAAGGAGCCGGCCCGTCCTTCTGCGGAGCGGACACAGTCTCAGCGATCAGCCGTCGTGGGTGTATTGTTGGCCGAGCAGCCACCCGGTGACAATGCCGCCGGGTCCGCTGGCATAGACCGTACTAAGGCCGACACCGGCGCGCAGCATCCGCCATTCATGCTCGCCGACCCAGGGAATGCCGGGATCACCCTTCTGATATTGCGACAGCAGCGTTCGGGCGACCTCGGCGGCATTGGCGTAGATCGGACCGTTCGCCCAGCGGGGTCGCGGCAGGCCTGTCATGCGGCAGTAGAGCGCTGTGCAGACATAGGCGGACGCCTCCTCCGCATTGCCGTCAAGGCCGGTACGCAGCAGATCGTAAGCCGCATGCAAGGCCTCGTGGACGATATAGGCTTCGTCCATTCGCCCCGTCGCCGACACGACCTCCAGCGTATTCGCCGCAACGACCGTACCGTCCGCCCGGGTCCGCGCGACGTCGTTATATTGTGCCGCAACATTTGCCGCGAGGTCCGTCGGAACTCTGACGCTGACCTGTCCCAACCGGATCGCGCGAGCGACGTGATGGAACGTTTGCGGTGCAATCGTCACGTGGCTGCCACGGATCGGAAACCGGAAGCGAATGCGCGCGACCGCCGGGCCGTTGAGTACGTCTAGCACCCTGCTCCGAAGCGACATCGGACCGTCCTTGCTCTTTACACTGCTCCACGAATGGTGGTCGGCGTTTCCGGTTGGGAGGTTCAGTTGAACCCGGCCCCGGCCAGACCAGACAAATCGGGGACTGGCTTTCACTCGGAGGGCAGCCCCGTGACGACCACCGACCCGACCACAACCGACACTTACCGCAAGATCGCGGCGCGGCTGACCATGCTCCGGCCGCAGATCGATCTGTCGAAATATTTCGCGGGGCCGAATCCCAATGTCCGCCTCTATGACGAGAAGGCCTATATCCGACGCCAATTGGAGAAGTATGGCGTCGCGGCCGCGACGAGCACGCTCGACGGCGTCACGTTCCTGCCCAAGGACTGGGAAGACCTGATCAAGACGCTGCGCATTGCCAAGACGTCGGACGGATTCGACGCCTTCGCCGAAGGCAAAAGCCCGGAGAAGCCGTCGCATTGGGCCCTCGATCTGTCGATGGCAGCCACAATCGGCAAGGGATTCCGGGAGATCTGGCGCCCAAAGCTATCCGACCGGCCGCTCTCGACGCGGGACCTTCCGGGCCGGCACGGCTTCGGGCTGGGGCGCGGCCGGGGGCAATGGAGCGACGACTATAGTGCGCAGTTCGGCAAGGACCCGCAGCCGCAAGACATCACGTCGCTGCATTTCGCGGTAGCGCCGGACCGGGTCAATGTTCACATCGACGAGACCGGCTTCGTGTTCGAGGGCGCAGACGGCGCCCTCACGGTCGGACCGAATTTCGGACACCACGCCGTCAATGAACTGTTCTGGAAGAGCAATCCTCACCTGCCGCGCTGGGCGATCGATCACATCGACCTGATCCTGCCGAACAGCGCGAATGATTTTTCGCGATTTGGCGTTTCGGTCGACCTGTATCAACGCAAGAACTTGCGCGTCACCGTCACCGGCTCCTGTGGAATTTTCGGGGGATTCGAGTGCTCGGGAACGCTAAGCGTCAGTGGGACGCATAATCTGCTTGGCTCCAAGCCGAAGGGCGCGCGCTGACGATCGCATGTCTGCGATCGAGGGTGCGGCAGACGTCTGACCTGCGATGGAATCTCACCGTTGGTGAAGCCGATCGGAAGCCGCCGGCCGTTCTACCCACGAGCCCTGCAAGGGTGGCGAAGAGCGCGCCGACATTGTCGATGCATCGCCGAAGTCGTGGGATCGCGCCAGCACCAAAGCAAGGTCGAACTTGCATGGCGATATCGAAAGCCGCTTGAACCGGCACTTCGGCAGATGCGACTGAGGGATAGGCTCGCCGACGCAAATGCGTCCTAGGCCGGTTTATGCCAATGGTGTTGTCGCAATGGCGCCTTTAAAGCCCCCCGTCTGGCTCGATACCAACATTCTTATAGACATACAGAACGGACAAAGAGCTGCGGCGAGCGCCGCCGAGAAAGCGCTCAGCCGACGTTTTGAGAATGAAATTCTCAATCTGGCCAAGGACGGTCACGAGGTTCTGATCTCACCACGCGTCAAGTTTGAATTCTTGAAGGGAGCGCGCGCTCAGTCCGGCGAAAAATTGCTCACCGACTTGCGGATCGTCGAAGACAGAATGATGACCCAGGTCCCTCGGGCGCAAGTTTGGAAGTGGGGCAATGAGGGTTTGAATCACGGGCTTTCCGCGTTCGATTCCGATGTGGTCGCCCAGGTCAGGGCAGGCGGAGTGGCTCGCGGCATCAAGAATCCGGTGTTTCTGACCAGGGACAGCGGAGGAACGCTCGTTGCGATGCGCAGGAGAGGCGTTCAAGCGCTCGACTTCCGGGCACCGGAGGTGAGACTGAAGGTCCCGCGGAACACACCAACTCCGCCAGAGGTCCCGCCGCCGCCGGCAGGCTCCGTCGCCGGCGAAGGATTTTGGAGCGCGGCCAAAGCTGGCTTCAAGGCGGGTTTAAAGGAGGCTTTCAAGGCCGAGAATATCGCTGCGATGATTCCTGATCTGGTCCTCATGGTGGCCGACAAGGTCGCGGCTCGGGAGGCGTTCAAGAACATTCAAGTCAAGTTCATCAAGGAGGGCTTCGCAAAGGGCGTTGCAGCGGGCGTCATGGGTTGGTCCGAGGAGGAGGTTGCATCAAATCTGATGAACCGCATCACCGCGTTCAGAGTTCAAGGTCTGGAAGACCCTGCTGGCATCCTGACGCGCGCGACCATTCTGCAAGTGGCCGAAGCGTACGAAAACTATGCGGTGGTGATTGGATTTCAGTTCAGCTCTGCCAAGGACCTGAAATGGAAGCGCGAGATGGTCGCCAAGGGCTCCAAGATTCTGCATCAGTATGGATATTATTTCGGAACCGATCCGCAGGCGCTATTTGAGTACGAGTTCATCGACAAGCTTGCTTGGACACTTCAGCCGACCACCAACGCGATAGTAGAGCCCGCAATCCGCCACTGAAAACGATCATATTGCTGGTGATTGCTCATGCCGCAATTGAAAGACAAAGTCGGTCGGTTTGCCGCGACGGGTCGCAGCTTCCAGAACTGGAAGCAAGACCAGGAGCTGGTCATCTCGCTGCTCAACAAGATCGCCATTTCCGACGGAGGAGCCGAGACCACGCTCAAACCGCAAATGGTCGTGACGGGTCACGCCAGCGACAGCCTCTACAACTCGATCCTGTATTTCCAGAAAAAGAACTTCCCGGGCACGCCGGACGGCTATATCCGGCCCGGCGGGCCGACATTCACTCGGCTCGTCGACCTCGCGACAAAGGCAGCCGCCAAGCCTCCTCCTCCAAAGGGTCAATGGGACGGGATCGCGACGCCATCCGTCGATGCCGCGCTTCGCAGGGGTCTGCTTGACGATTCCAGGCTGGATTACGCGGAGGTGGTCGATATCATCCGGGCCACCGTCACGGACGGCATGGTCACCGCATACGAGCTGGACGACCTCCTCACCATTGCGAACACCTCCAGAACGCTCTCCGCTACTTCGAAAAAGCTCATCAACCTCTTCGTCGGCGACGAACAGAAGAAGTGGCTTGGGATCGGACCGTACGACCTCAATTCGGATCACAAGAAACTCGCCGCAGAAATGGTCTGCGATTTCCTCAAGAACACGAGGACCACGTTCTTTCCGAAGCTCGATCCGCACCGCGTCGGCATAGGTATTCTCAGGCGCATCGCGAAGCCGAGCCTCATCGATCAGGATCAGGGAAGTCTGTGCGGGCCCTCCGCGCTGATGTTCAGCTACGCATCCGATAGGCCAGGGCACTACGCGCGGTTCGCGATCGACCTGTATCAGAAGGGACAGGCGCCTCTTGGCCGCCTGCTGATCAAGCCGGGAAAGGATGTGAGGAACTACACGCCGCCCTGGTCGCTGGACCACGTCGATTGGCTGACGTGCGCCTCCATACGCGATTCAGAGAATTGGTTCCTCGATTTCGACGACACGGGCAGAATCAGCGATCTTGCCGGCGTCACCCTGCCGAGCGAGATGGAGCAATGGTTCCGCAAGGCCGGATACCGGGACGTGCGCGAGAATACCAACATTTCGCGATTCAACAAAGGCATCGCCGATGTAAACGAAGCCAACACCCTGCTCGACAAGGGGTATCGCGTATGCCTCTTCATAAGCGCCAATATGATCGAATATGACGACCAGTCGGATGAAGGCTCGGTGCTAACGCGGCACTGGGTCGTCTTGCGTGACAGGATACAAGTGTCGAGCGGAAACGTGACGACAACGATCTTCACATGGGGCAAAGGAGATTACGCGATCCCGCATCCGGGCAAGGGTGGCGCTCAGAAGCCTCTCTCGATTGGGGACTTCCTTATGAATTATTACGGGTACATTGCTGCCAAAGCGTGAGCGGAGAACAAGCGCTCTCACCACGCGTTGAGGTCGGTGACGAGTTGCTTGTCCAGGGACAAGCTTTCCATGCCGCTGGAAAGCAAAATGCCGCTTCGGTTATGGTGCCCACTTCCGGGAATGTTCCGCTTGTGGTGCAGGAAGTGACCCACCTCGTGCGCCATGACGCCAATGAACGCCTCGCCATAATCGAACACGGGTGGATTGCCCTGATCGACAACTACGAAGACCTGCTCGTCGGGCAGATACTCTCCAGCCGCCTCGTTATCCATTGCGTCATAGTCGCCGACGAGAAAGCACGTGAGATCGGCGCCGCGCACCTTGAACGGGACGATTTCCTTACGGAAAACATCCCGCGAGATTTTTGGTCCAAGGGCTTTCTGGACCGTAATCCAAGTCGCCTCTGCCGGGGTGAAAAAGATATTTGCCTGAGCCCCGAACGTCCAGTTCAGCTTGGTGAGGAACCAGGGCACGTCGTCCGGCGTCCATCTCGTGGCGTTGATCAGATTGCCGGATTGATCGAGGTGCTTGAGGAATTTGAACGCGATCGTGAAATCTTTGCGCGGCAGAATGGCGACATCCAACTTGATGCTTGTGCTGCCGCGTACGGCTTTAAGCTCGGGAATGCCTTTATCTTTGGGCGAGACCTTGAGGCCGCGCGCAGGGCCGTCCGGCCGTGCGGTGGCATACAGCGCTGTACGTAGACGCAGCAACTGGTCGTCGCGCTCCTGGCCTTTCTGCTCCCTGAAGCGGGTCTTGATGTATTCCTGAGCGACACGTTCGACGTCATCGAGCCGCACATCCTCGACCAGTAGTCGATTGCGATCATACGACAGGCCAACGTCCTTGCTGTCGCGGAGACAGACCAGGTTGAAGCCTCCCCGAGGAACGATCATGAAATTTTGCGCAGTGTACACACCCGAATTCTGCAGGAACTGAACGAAGCTCGGCATGGCTTCCCCCACCCCTAACCACGGACGGGATCTCGCCCGGTCCATCGCGCCGAGCATATCCATCCGGGATCATCGTGTCCGGTTGAGCGAGCAAGATAGCGGAAATTGGCCTTGCGAGGCAGTTGATTTCGCTTGGTGTCGTTGAGCAGCAAGGGCGAAATGCTGACTCAAGTCGAGCGCATTTCGAAGAAGATCATTCTGGCCGCAGGCTTGCGTACTGAGCTGACCTTCACGTCGTTTGGCCGGCATGGCGGGACCACCGAGGCGAGCACGTCCGGCCTCACAGAAGCGCAACTGATGAAGAAGGGCCAATGGTCATCGACCAAAGCGATGGCGCATTACCTTCATCATGACGACGAGGCCAAGCAAGATGCACAGATGAAGCGCATCAAGCGGCGCAAGCAGGCGGCCAGAAAGTGAACATTTGTCGGAATGGATTCAGCCGTCTTGTCGGAATGAAGATCAAATATTTCGATAAGTACCTGAAATTATTGGAGCGGGTGAAGCGCACAGACTAGAACAATCGGCAATTCCCCTCCGTTATCTGCTATTGTCTTTTACCACTCTGAAATTCAGGAATCCTGAAATCCTGAGTGTTTTCATGATATTCCATTGTCATCCGTTATCTCGCCATCTACATCTTCTGTGTGGAGCAAAGTGTGTAATGGATTTTGGGGATGGCACGAGAGAAGCTGAGCGCGGTTCATGTCAGGCAATCACCCGCTGGTAAGTACGGAGACGGCGGCGGATTATGGCTGCTGAAGTCGAGCAAGGACACGGGAAGCTGGATGCTCCGTGTGGCAGTTCATGGCCGGCTACGCCACATGGGGCTCGGATCAATCGCGGATGTGTCGCTTGCCGACGCCCGCCTTTCTGCGGCCAAGTGGCGATCGGTTGCGCGTGACGGTCGAGACCCGATACGAGAGCGGGAGCGGCACCGAAGGGATGCGGCGAGAAATCTTCACCTGCTGGAGGACGTCGCGAAGGACGCTTTCGAGGCGCGCAAAGCCGGCCTACGAGGTGAAGGGAAAGCGGGCCGCTGGTATGGGCCGCTCGAAAACCATGTGCTGCCTAAGCTCGGCAAGACGCCGGTAGCCGATATCGATCAGATCGCGATCCGTGACACTCTGCGGCCAATCTGGAAAGAGAAGGCCTCGACGGCTGAGAAGGCAATTCAACGCCTAAACATTGTCATGAAGCACGCTGCCGCGCTTGGATATGCCGTCGATCTACAGGCGTGTGCGAAGGCACAGGCATTGCTTGGCGCGCAGGGGCATGAGGTCCAAAATATCCCATCGGTGCCTTGGCAGGACGTGCCAGCTTTCTATGCATCGCTCAGCGATGGATCGGCAACGCATCTAGCACTTCGCTTCCTGATCCTCAGCGGCTTACGATCTGCGCCCGTGCGATTAGCTCGCCGCGATCACATCGTCGACGACGTGATGACCGTGCCCGCAGAGCTGATGAAGGGACAAAAGGGCAAGGCGAATGATTTCCGTGTTCCGCTCTCACCTGAGGTGCTGGCCATCATCGAAGAAGCAAAGCCTCAGTCGCGCAACGGCCTGATCTTCTCAAGTCCACGCGGCGTAGCAATGAGCGATATGACGCTCTCACGGCTGATGCAGCGTCGCGAGATGAAAGCGCGCCCGCACGGTTTCAGGTCGAGCCTGCGTATCTTCTTGGCGGAAAAAGGATGCCCACGCGATATCGCCGAGATGATCCTGGCGCATTCGGTCATGGGCAAGGTCGAGGCCAGCTATATGAGGTCAGACCTCCTGGACATCCGGCGCGGCTGGATGGATCGATGGTCGAGGTTCGTGACGACGGGCAAGGATGAAGCCAAAGCCGACGTACCGACCACCGGCGAGCTTATCGAGATGCGGGCTGGTGTGCGGTGATGGATGAGTACGTCAGTCCGGCAGAATGGATCGCCCGCAGCTACGCCGATGCTGACATGCCGATAGAGCAGGCGCGCGATCTAGTTATCATACGCTGCCTACAAGCGGGTGATGCTACCGTGTTTTCTTATTTCGTCCTTGCCGGCCATCAGCCAGGGACAGAGGTCATGCGCGCCCTCGCATTCATGACGGCGACATCAGTGCCGGCAGAGATTGCCGCTGCCCTGCCTTTCGATCTCGTGTCCAGGCGCAGATTGCCAGCCAAAGCCGGCAAGCGATACGATCCGCTCATCACAATGCGAGACGAGTTATTGGCGCTGAACGTCAGGGCCAACATGAATGACGGGCTTTCCCGTGACGCTGCTGCGGCGGCTGTCGCCGAGATGGTAAGCGAAAAATCAGACATGAAGGAAGGCCGATCACGCAAATCGGAAACGGTTTTGCAAGCGTACAAGCGACACGCGGCTAGCTTGGGTAAGTAATCGTCCAATTAAGTACCCTGCGATTTCGATGACATATAGATTCGTATAACGCAGGATTGCCTCAGATCAATGGAGGCAGCATGTCTACTACGTACGAACATCATGATCCCCTGCTGACTGATATCGAGGGGTGCGCGATCCTCGGAATCGCCAAACCGACTTGGCACAAATGGGTACGAAGGGGTCTTATTCCCAAGCCCGTTAAACTCGGCCACCTGAGCCGCTGGCCGCGCTCTGAAATCGTCGATGTGATCAAGCGCGCTAAGGCCGCGCGCCAGATTGCCGCCTGATCTGCCATGCCGGGCAAAAGAAAACGCCCGGCTCATCTCTGAACCGGGCGGACCAATCGTATAGGCGTATCGTGACTGTTTCGCTTCATACAACGATCTGGCCACCTTCGCAACCCCACGAGGGCTGAACCATGAAGCGTGCAAGAATTCCGGGCCAGCGCGTTCGCGACGACGAACCTATTTTTTGCGCTGAGACCGGCGCGCTGATTTCAAACAATCGCCCCCCCAACGTCGTTCCATTCCCGCGTGAGCCGCGTAAGCGTCCGCCGAACGGGTTGGATAGCCTTCACAAGCATCCAGCCGTAGATCCCGGCGACGACATTTAGGGACGGGAGCACGGACATGAACGCGGTTGCTCGCGCTCTCGACGTCGAGGACGTTGAATATGTTGATCCTGGCATCGCCAATCTGTTGCGCGGAATGCAACGAGAACGACGCTGGGCACCCCTGCCTTACGGGTGGTGGACCGAGGCGGACGGTTCGTTCGTCATCTTCGATCGTGGCTATCGCCTAATCTGCCGCAAGCACACGAGCGGTTCGGTCGAAATTCTGCCCTTCGCTTGCACTGCCAATTTCAGTCGGAGGGCAGATGATTTGTGGATCGATTGGGTTGACCAACGCTGGCTCTATACCGGAGTGACCCATCCTGCTCGCGACGAACTGTCTCGGTTGCGCGTGCTCGGTGTGGTTCAGCGCCTCGGCCTTGCCGACGAGATTATTCGACGACGTGAGGCTGCGGACCGTCAGTGGTCGCTGCGCCGGAAATATTCGCGGCGGCGCGCGGTATAAATCAACATGTCCGCCTAGACCGGATCGGAACTGCTCGGCAGGTAATCATCGTCGGCGGTGAAGATTGCCGCGATGCATTGGAGACCGCGACCGAACGGACCGTCGTGTCTTGGACGAGCATCACCGACTGGTCGCCGCTCGCCGGCCGCAACGTGGTGATCTGGCCGGACGCCGACGGGCCGAGCCTCAGCACCGCGAACGAGATTGCCGCGATCCTCGTCGGTCTCGGCTGTACAGTGCGCGTGATGGACGTCATGCGCGACGATCCGCCGAAAGGCTGGGATGCCGCGGACGCGATCCGCGACGGCTGGGGCAAGGGGCGGCTTGATGGGTTCATGCGCGAGACGGTGCGGCCGTGGTCGCCATCAGCACCGCTCGCGGCCGCCCAGAAGCCCGCTCCGTCTGCCGGTCTAGTCGCGCAGGTTTCGCCAGCCAAGCCTGTCCGCGTCGCCGGTGCGGACGAGTTTAAACGGCGAGAACAAGATATCACCAGCAGACAGCTCGACGTTGTCGGCGTGCTGCCGCAGCCCGCCTCCGAAGTTAATTCAGGCGGTCAACTGGATCGTATGGTGCCAGCGCATCATGTCGTATGGGGAAGCGAAGTTGAAATCGCGGGCATTCTGGCTCGCGAGTTGTCGGGAGATCGCGGCGGGTACGTGGTGCGCGCCGAAGGCGGATTTTGGGCCTTTGAGGGAAGCCAGTGGTCCGAGATACCGGAACAACGAATGCGCCTTATGGTGCACATGTTCGATGGTGCGCGCGTCGGCGATAAGGGCACGCCATTGAAAGTCGGCAGACGCATGATCGACGGTGTACTATCGGAGTTGGGCGCAAAGCTTGGCAAGTCTGACTTTTTTGAATGCGCCACGGTCGGGATCAATGCTGCAAACGGTGTCGTCGTGTTTGATGAGGCGGGCACCCCTGCCCTCCGACCGCATAGCGCCGACGATAGGTTCCGCTTTACGATACCCGCTGATTTCAAGGTGCACGACGATATGGAGCCGCCTGACGGCTCCTACTTGCACCATCTCCTTTCCGGTGCATTCCGTGGCGATGGCGACGCCCACGAGAAACAGCAGCTGATCGGCGAGATGTTGGGCGCGGCGGCGCTCGGTTTGGCAACGCGTCTGCCTCAACCGAAAGCTTTCGTATTCCTGGGCGAGACCGCCAGCAACGGCAAGAGCACAATCGCGCGCCTGCTCTCGTCTCTCCTGCCGGCCGGCGCGGTCTCGTCGATCCCACCCGCCGCTTTCGGCGATGAACGACGCATCGTCAACCTTGCCGGCAAGGCCGCGAACGTTGCGGACGAGCTTTCCGCCAGCGCCATTGCTGGCGAGGCGTTCAAAGCGGCCGTGACTGGCGATCCGTTAGAGGGGCGCGACCTTTACCGGTCAGCCGTCACTTTCCGGCCCAGGGCGCTGCATTGCTTCACCACAAACACGTTACCGCGCTTCAACGGTGGTCTAGACCGAGGATTGCAGCGACGGCTCGTAGTTGTCAGGTTTAATCGATCCATCCCACGGGATGAGATCATTCCCGACATCGCGGATCGCATCAGGAGCGCCGAATTGCATCTGTTGCTCCAGTTCGCCGTCGCTGGCGCGCAAAGGCTGATCCAGCGCAAAGCCTACACGATACCCGCTTCATCAAAGGAGGCACTGCAAAGCTGGCTCATGCTCGATCCAGTCAACGAATGGCTGGCGGGACAGACGGTCAGGACCGACAATGAACCTCCCGATGGGTGGCTCAGTACGGGCAAGCTCTATGCCGCCTTCAAGGGCTGGGCGTTGGAGGAAGGGCACAGCGAACGCTTCCTGCCACCTGTGAATACGTTCTCGCAGAGGCTCAAGGCATCCGGCGTTCAAATAAGCCGTCGATCAACTGGTTCAGTTGCAATGGGGATCAAGCTGGCAGGCCTCGCTTGGTAGCGACGCAGGCGTGTTATCGCGTCCGGCCTCCGATTCGCCCGGTTTGATCAACGGGAAATCCCGGCCTCTTGGTGGATAACACCTCCGAGGGGCAGTTTTTTGCACTGAAATGTGGGAAACGGGCGGAACTTCCATAGACTCCGGAAGTCATCCGCACCAACATACAGGTAAATCGGCTCCGCTGATTCGGCAATGAAAAACCGGGCACATCCTCCCCAGGCAGCCCGGCTTTTCATCTTGATCACGACTGTGGCCGTCTCGGCCTTTCTCCAGCACGTGTGCAGTATCACTGCACGCCTGATTCTGAAAGGTCAAGAGGCCCTACCGCCGGAGGCTGTCTTGCACACTCGGTCCGCATAGGGCGTTCGACGCCGACGATTACGAAACCACTGAGAGGTGAGTTTGCGTTCGGCGAAGGCTCGCAGCGAAAAGGTTCAGCAAATTCTGTCCGGCCCAAGCCGATGCCGCTTTGGCCAGCACGTCGAACCTTCCCTCAGCGCAATCCTCCAGAACGACAAACACGCCTCCATCTCCACCCAGCTCGTCAAGAGCTTGATCGTCGAACGTGGCGCGCGAAATTTCGGTCAGCCATAGAGTTCGATGGTTGTCGATTGCGACAGAAAGGTCTTCGTCCATGTCGTTAGGTCCTCTTCTTCATCCTTCCGTCCGCGAGCGGCGGGAACCAAGGATGTCTGCTGCTGCGCTCGCCGAGTATCTGATAATGCGTCCCAACGGGCAGCAGAACGTACTGCACGACTGCAAATTTTCGCGACCACCGATCGTGACAGCGAACGGTGACGCCTTGCGGGCGCTACGCGCATACAATGCCGACCCTCGACGTCCTCAGGAAACCCTGGTTCGGGTAAAGGAAGTGTTAACCATAAAAGCCCAGGATCGAACCATCAAGCCGAAGGGGCGCGAAGATGCCCTGCGCTGCCTCGAAATCATCGATCTGTTCAATCAGCGCGAGAATGCTCTCGGCATGCGCAGCATGGCCCTGAGCGAAGCGCCAGATTTCCCCGCAATCAACATCGAAGGCGTTACCGTCTCGATCCAGCCCGATTTCCTTGTCGGCGGCGGCCGGGGCGGCGCGCGTGTTGGAGCAGGCCTCCTGCGCGTCGCGAAGGCTCCTGATCCCGGAGCCTGCAAGCGGGACGAGACCAAGGCCCGGCGCGGTGAAAACCGTCGAGAGATGGCGCGGTATCTCGTTGCAATGATGCAGGTGCTGCTCGATCAGCAAGATGGAAATCTTGGCGCAATAAGTCGCGACCTGCTCTTTGTCGCCGACGTGCGTCTTGGTGAGCGCATCGGGGCAGCGTCGGACCACAGTGTACGAATGCGAGACATCCGCGGAGCTTGCCAGCAAATCCGCGAGTTGTGGCCCGGCATCAAGGCCAAGCCGGCCCTGTACCGGAAATAACCGTGGCTCGACGAGGCGATCAAACTCGCCTCGTCTTTCTCAGAACGTAGAGGAAGGTATCAGATGATCAGTGAGGCAATGGCAGGTGCGAGCGCGCTGAAGACTGCATTCGACATGGCCAAAGCGCTGAAGGACATCAACAACGCTGCGACACGGAACGCTGCCGTGATCGAGTTGCAGGAGAAAATCCTGTCTGCCCAGCAAGCGCAATTCGAGATGTCGAAACGAGTTGACGAACTGGAGAAGCAACTTGCCGTCATAAAGAGCAAGGCTGACGAACGTAATCGGTACCAGCTCAAGGACTATGGTGCCGGTACCTTTGCCTACGAACTAAAGCCTGCCGAATCTCGCGGAGAACCGCTCCATCGAGCGTGTGCAAAGTGCTTCAACGAAGGACAGATCAACATCCTGCAATTTTCGCATAGGACCGAAGGCCAAGACTGGTTCGACTGCCGGCGATGCGACAACAATCAGGCGTTTGGCGTCCGCGTTCGCCGTGAACGCGACTACTCACACCAATCAGATTTCTAAAGTCTCTTATTGGTCTGAATAGTTTTTCGATTTGGCGCGCACGGTTAGGAGGTGCGCAACGATTGCGATCGCTGCTCCTATGTCCAAATACAACCAGGTACCGCGGTCAAGATGTGCCGGAACGAGCGGATTGAACAGGATCGCGATACCCACGAAGGCCAACGGCCACGGGCGAGTGGGCGCGTTGTTCTCCCAAGTTTGAGAGAAAACGGCTACCGCAAAGCCGCAGACCACAATTCGAAGAACCGTGTAGTAGCCATAGGGCAAGTCAAACGGAGCTATGATTAAGAGTGCGGCCGGGATGAGCCAAACCCACCGTGGGATTCGATCCGCGCCACTCATTCCAGGCCCCTGCCCCATTCATCCGGTCGCATTGCCGCGCCGCACGTCACCAATTGCACACCAGTGGTGCACGAGTGTAGCAACCAATTCGTCTAAGACGCGCAGATATCAACGCTTTAGGGTCAAGTGGCACACATGCCGGCATCTTCTTATTAGATGCGTCAGTACGCCGATATAAAAGCCGGCATAATCTTCACGTGTTAGGGGCCTTTCAAAGAAATGCGTGTCACTTTATCCTAAACCTATGATTGCACACGCAAATTATCGTTTTCGATGCTGCACTAGTGTGCCATGTGTGCCTCCGCCATGTGGGGAAATGCAGTAGTTGTTTTTCGCGGCAACCATTCGCGTGGCACGTCTCGCGACATGGTTTTGACCGCGAAGCAGCAGCTATTCGTCCAAGAATTTCTACTGGATCTGAACGCCACTCAGGCGGCTGTCCGTGCGGGATATTCGAGGGGAACGGCTGACAAGCAAGGCCCACGGCTCTTGAGCCATCCCGATATCAGGGCCGCAATCGACGCTGCGAAAGCAGCGCGCTCGGAGCGAACAGGCGTTGACGCCGTATGGGTCCTCCATCGTCTTGTCGCAGAGGCCGAGGCTGATCTCGCTGACCTCTATGACAAGCGCGGCGATCTCAAACCCATAGAGGAATGGCCGGAAATCTGGCGGCAGGGCCTCGTTGCCGGTGTCGAAATCGACGCGCTGTATGAGGGCTCGGGCGAGGAGCGTCGGCAAGTCGGTCACGTCAAAAAAATCAGACTCAGTGATCGCCTACGTCGCCTCGAACTGATCGGCAAGCACGTCCGCGTGAATGCATTCCAGGAACAGGTTGCACTCAGCTTAGAAGGCTTGGGAGATCGGCTCAATCGCGCCCAGGCTCGCGCCGCTGTTCAGCTTGCGATCGAGACCACAGCGGCTTTGGCCGCACCGTCCGTCTCATTCCCCGCCGATGCGGCGCCCGTGTCGGTAGCTGCCCCGGCAGAACAGTCCGCGCCGGCCGGACTTTCTCTTGGAGGCAATCGTGGTCAAAGTTCCTGAGTATCAGCGCACGGTCGATCCGAGGCCCGAATTCCGTCAAGACCTTGACGTACGGGCCACGCCAAGCACGGCCGGCGCGGACGTCGGAACTGGTCTTGATGCGCTCGGCAGGGGCTTGGACACGGCGAGCGATGCCCTGGCCCGCGTGCGGCAGCTTGAGGACGAAACTGTTGTCCGTCAGGCGCGGAACAACTACCTTCGCGACAAGGATACGCTCCAATACGATCCTGAAAGCGGCTACCTGCAAAAAAGCGGTCAGGCTGCGATTGATGCGTTTCCGCAGTACCAGCGCGATCTCGACAAGCTGCGGCGCGACGCCTCGTCTGGGTTGACGCCCTCGCAGAGGCGAACGTTCGATCGCGCCGTCGATGGCCTCGATGTCGATGCTCGCCGGACCGGCTTGATCCACAAAGGCAATGCGCTGAAATCGTTCGTGATCGAAGAAACCAAGAGCGGTGCCGAGAATTTTCAAAACCAAGCGCTGTTGCATTATCAGGACGCAGCGCAGTGGCAAAAATATACCGCAGCGGGACAACTCGAACTTCACACGCTTGGCGACAAGCTCGGGTGGTCACCTGAGAAGCGCCAGCAGGAACAGCAAAACTTCGTCTCCGACACGGTGAAGAAAACCGCGCTGCGGATCGCGCAGTCCGATCCGATGGCGGCTGAGAAGTACATGAAGGACAAAGCGGACCATTTGACCGCCGATGACAAGTACTCGTTGGAGCAGGGTCTCAAGGTGCCGCTGAGGGAAACTCAATCCCAGAAAGCGGCGGCCGACTTCATTGCTGGTCGCCAGTCAGCTCCCGGCAATTCGGCCTTCGACATGATCAAGCGGTTCGAGGGTTTCAAGACCGCGCCTTATTGGGACGTGAACCACTGGCGTCTTGGCTTTGGCTCCGACACGGTGACGAAAGAGGACGGCACGGTCCTTGAGGTCAAGCCCGGCATGACCGTGACGGAGACCGACGCCGCGCGCGATCTGCAACGGCGCATCGTCGGGACGCAGGGCCGGATCGCCGGGTCCGTGGGACAGGACAAGTGGGACGCGTTGTCCGCGCCGGCCAAGGCGGCGGTCACGTCGGTTGCTTACAACTATGGCACGCTGCCGAACTCGGTAGCGGACGCGATCCGCACGGGCGGCCCGGCCGAGATCGCGACGGCGATCCGTGGTCTCCAGGATCACAACGACGGCGTGAACAAGAAGCGGCGCAACCAGGAGGCGGATGCCGTACTCGGCGTGAACATGGCGCAGGCCGGCCGCGACACGCAATCGTTCTTCACCGACATGGAGAGCTATCTCGCGACGATCAAGGACCCGCAGGTTCAAGAACTCACGCGCAAGCGGATCAACGGCATGCTCGAAACGCAGCACAAGGCGCAGCAGGCGCAGCAGCAGGCGGCCAAGGCTACGCTGTGGCAGTACATCGACCAGGGCAAGACGCCGGACCAAATCCCGATGGAAGTGCGGCAGCAGGCGGGCATGGAAGCGGTATCGTCGGCCTGGAGCTACATGGACACGGTGCGCAAGGGCCGCGACATCCAGAGCGATGAGCAGATGCTCTATGGCATGCGGCGCGCTGCGGCGATGGACCCGGAGTTCTTCTCGCAAGTCGATTTGAACGATTACCGCGACAAGCTGTCTCGCGCCGACATCAAGGAACTGTCGTCGCTCCAGACCAGCGCGTTGAGCGACCAACGCAAGGCGAAGGATGACGGCTTGAAGCTGACGGAAGCATTTTCCCAGGCCACGCAGCAGTTGGCCGCTGTCGGCATCTCGACGGCTGGCAAGAAGGGTTCGCAGCTTGAGGAAACCAACAAGCGCATCGCGCAATTCAACAATGCGCTGTCTGCGCAGATGGACGAGTTTAGACGCAGCAACTCGAACAAGCAGCCGACGCAGGCCGATATTCAGTCGATGATCAACCGGTTGCTCCTGCCGGTGATCGTCAAGACGCCCGGCACGCTGTGGGGCTCGAACACCTGGACGCCGCCCGGCGTCGACGGTGGCGGCATCTTCGGCGCTCCCAAGACGTTCGCGTTCGATAGCGCGAACCGCCCGGACAACTCGACGGTGGACGTGACGGTCAAGTATTCGGACATCCCGATCGACCTTCGGCGTGGCATCGCGAGCGATCTGGAGCGCGAGCTTGGCCGGAAGCCCAGCGAGGCGGAGGTAACTCAGCGCTACGGCGACTTCACCCAAAATCGGGACCCAATACCAATTCGGCCGGTGGATCACGGACCGGTTGATCGCTTGGTTCGTTCGACCCTCAACGGAGCAGCCGAAGTTGTCGTTGGGTTACCGGTTCGGGCTGTTCTGGGTGTAGCCGACGCGCTCCATGAGGGACAGAAAGCGATTAAGGATGTGACCGGCGACCGCCTTCCTGGAATGTAGGCAAGTCGTCGCCGCACCATCAAAAGTCAAACAATGAGACTGTATCAATGACCAGAATATACGATCATCCCTCCGACGCCATGATGGCAAGCGCGCGCAAGTGGCTCGAAGCGGCGTTGCACGACGAGGGGTCATTTCAGAAGCGGCTTGAGGCCGCAGGAATGGCCGAGACGATCAGTTTCGACGATGCGACGACGCTTGCCCATGCCGCGCTGATGGTTGCTGATGCCGCCGCGCTGCAATCGTTCGGAGCCTGGTATCGCGAAAGCGCCGTGGCGCTGTTCTGCCGGGCCTACGACGCGGCAGCGCTTGAGCGTGAGGCGCGCGCGGCAGTCGGGGCCGGCATGGTGCAGTAGCTGGCGATGCCGAGATCGCAACAGCATCGATAAGCGTTGTGCTCTCGTCAGCAGCTAGCGTCCGATGACTCTGCTAAAATCTCCGTCATACCTAAGGCCGCGTACTCATAAATTTACTCGATGTCCGGTTTGCCCCGACACCGGCCACCTTTGTGCAGTTGCAGCAAATGTCGCGATGGGCCAAAAGCAGCCTTGCCGCTCCTGAACATGTCATCCCGCTCGCCGAAGGGTCTTCCAAGCCAGCAAAACGGCTGCGAGAACTGAAACGGCACAAAAGGCAATAGCCCCCAATGTGCGGACATCGGGACGTGGCTCATTAATCCATACCAGCGCCGCCAGGCAGAGGAACGCCGGGACCGCACAAGCTTGTGTAACGATGTATTGTTTCCGCAATCGCGGCGGCGCACGGGGACCCCAGATGAATTCATTGACCTCAAATCTGCGAGACAAGGTGTCCAACGGCTCCTGAGGATACGACCTAGCCAGCTCTGCCATCACGGACATGAAACCCCATCCGGCAATGCCGAGGAGTACGATGGCAAGCGCGCACAAAAGTAGCGACATTCCACATCCATAGCATCTGCAACATCAGCCGGAATAGTCGGTTTGGGTCACAAGCGGCGGTCCGGCCGCTCATCTCGTCAGGTCCGGTTCTCCTCTGAGAGCGGTCTTTGCGGCCGATCACAGGCAGTTCGGCTGTGGGCCAGAAGCGGTCATCACCTTCCGTCAGTCAGGTTTACTGCGAGGGGTAGTGCCACCGACTGCCGGTTCGCTTGACGGGGCTGGTGCCTTTGAGCGCGTATGCAAGAATTCGAGGGGCATATAGCCTGGGCGATCCTGATCAATGATCCACACGTTTTCGATTCCTTCGGCCGCCATCTGTTCGCCCAGCGCAAGCGCGTCTTCCGCTGTCGCAGCCTGATAGATCTGCGGTCCGGCTCTAACGATGTATCTATTCTTGGACATGAGACCGGTGCGGGCTGCGTGAGGGGCTATAGGGATAGTGCCACCGCTATTGTAACACCTCCTCCGTTCGCAGGAGATTTAAGAACTTGCCTCAACATTGATTTTGTCCGCTGCGGGTCAAAAGCCGCCCGTAGCGACCGAAACGGGGACTTCCGGTTCACCTCGACGAGCCGACGTTCCCGACGGTCATCAGACCGTCAGCTATGGGCCAATACGGGAAGTGGCCCAGCGCTATTCATTGCCTCGGCGGCGATGATGGTTAGTCAATGGGCTCTGTGACGTGCTTGATCGATCAGCGCCTCGACCTTCGGCAATATGCGCGCAACAACAGCTTCGATCCCTGCCGCGTTTGGCTTGAAGTCGCCGATCTCCTTCAGCGACGGATCGCTTATAAACGCGTCATCAAATGCAGGGTAGAATAGCACATCGTACTCGCCGGCAAGACCGGAGAACATGGTCGCAAAGGCACTCTTGTGTTGGTCGTCCAATCTGGTGTGAGGCGCTGCTCCGCAAAGAAGCACGGCGATCCGCCGCGCTTTTAGGTTTTCAATAATTGCTGCCAGGGACTTGCGCGTGATGTTTGGCTCGACGGCAAAGACCATATCAACCGCACCGAGTACCAAGATCACCGCATCGGTATCCTCGGGAACCGAGCGATTCAAGCGGGCAAGGCCCCTTGCTGCTGTGTCATTACCCTTGCCTGCATCAACAACCGTGACCGATTGACCTTTGGCCTTCAATGCAAATTCAAGTCTGTCGGAGAACCTGCGCCCAACGGGAAGATAGTAGCTGGTAGCCAGAGCATCGCCGAGTGCGACGATTTTGATTACCCGTTCTTCGGAACGCAGGGCTGTTGGTGGCAGCCAAGTGGCAGCAGCCGCTCCGGCCAAGATGATGAACTCGCGCCGTCTCATTGCCGACCCTCTGGTCAGACACGCATGATATGCGCATCGGCAGATTGGTGGAAGAGGCTGATGTCGTATTTGGGTCAAAAGGCGACATCCAGCGGCGTCGCCCGAATGTCAGCAAAGGGCCAACTGCCGACGTTCCAAAGTGAATGAGACCACCAACAGTTATTCTGTCGGCGCTATTAGAGGAGCGGCGTCAAGTAGACCGAAACAGACTATCCCCGCACTCAGATTGCAAGAGGATCCAAAGGAATCGAAACCCTTAACCTGAGCCCGCTCGGTAACCAATCATATTCCACCTTGCCGCCCAGTTGCGCGGCAAGCGTCATCTTCATACGGACGCAAGACCGTTCGCACCACGCCTCCCACCGTCGTTCGCTCGCTACGCGCCTCCGTACCCATGATTCCAGGACGGATTAGGTCCTTGGCCTGCATTGGAGCGTCAAGACGGCCTAGTAACGATTGAGCCATCTCTTGCGGAGTTCTGGCTAACCGAGCGCTCAGACTTATGATGCCGTGCTGGACGGCGACAGTCCGAACGGAGCAAATCACCGTCGCGAATGGAAGTGAACGGCTCGACATGAGCATCGACACGTCGTCTTGACCGCAAGATGCGTAGCCTTACGGAGCGGTCAATATTTGATCGAGAAAGTGGATGTGGTCTCGAACGAATGTCGGGCGCAGGTGGGTAAAGTCTGTATATTTCGGCCGGCGGTTTTCGAAGAACGGCGAACATTGTTCGCTTGAACCGCATATGTCTGGGAAGGGATTGAGAAGTTCGGCACCCGTTAAATCCACGACCTCGCGAAGCCTGCTATCAGAATAATTCTGAGTGGATCGCAACTCGGACACTAAGACAGGCTTCTCCACATCTGGGGGGAACGACACCCCAGTGATGCTTCGCTTAACCATCTTATCCGGATCGAACCGCATGTTGATGGGCTGCCCAAGGATCAAGTACACCTTAGCGCCCGCGGCCTGCAGTGACTTCACATACTGCTCGAGGTTCCGGTAGAAGAGATCTTGGCCAAGAGCCGTATTCAGCTTTGCTGTGACGCCATCGCGCTCTGCTGACATCCAGTCTTCGCTATATCCGCTCCAGGCTGCTCCGAGGACCACTACCTTGATCGCCTCCGAGAGGACCAACTTAGCCACCACGTCAGGCAACTTCGCGCACCGCGCAAATTGATCAATCTGAATAACGCCAGGAACCGGGGGACAGCGCGGGCCAGCCACAAAGATGGTCTTCGCTGTTAACTTCCCTTGGTCTGACAATTCCTGAACGCGGGGCCCGTACTGGAAAAGCAGACTGTCACCAGCGAATATGACGCTCTTGCTTCCCTCACCCAACCGAGCAGTGAGGATCCAATCACGATCGGTCACGACCATGCCCGGGGTCGGCTTAAAGCTCCCGTCCGCTTTCGCTGCCGCTATTTCCTGCAAATCAATATCGGGGGACCGTTGTGGGAACCCGTTAAAGAGCCAGATGACAAGCGCAGCAATGCCAACTCCGCTCAACATGCCCGCAGCAAGCCACGTTGCCTTGTTTTTCCGAGGGCCAAAGCGGATCGGAGTTTCGATAAAGCGATAGGTCAGCCAAGCCAGCAGTACACTGAGAACGACGAGGCCGGCGGCCATCAGCAATGTCGGGGGCTTTCCAAGCCGTATGATGTAAGCGTAGGAGATCAGCGGCCAATGCCAAAGGTAGAGCGGGTAACTGATCAGTCCAATTTTGACGAGCGCGGGATGCGACAGCGCTCGATTCAGTATGGCATGGGGCCCGGCGAGGATGATCGCGCTCGCGCCGAGCACCGGCAGCAACGCGAACCAACCCGGGAATCTTGTCGATGGAGCAAGTAGTGTGAATGCGGCTATCAGAGCTAATAAGCCCAAACCTGAGATTACCGAACGCGCTCGAGGCGAGATGATCGCGGGACTCGCAACGGCTAGAGCCGCCCCGGCAAGCAGCTCCCAAAACCTCGGCATCGGAAGGTAAAAGGCGTCCGATATGTTCGTCCGCGAGAGTGCGATGTTGGTCGCGAAAGAAAGCGCGAACAGCACAGCAATGGAGATGCTGATCTTAAGCCGAGCTCGATAGCCCAGCCACAACAAGATGGGCCAGACTATGTAGAATTGCTCCTCGACGCCAAGCGACCACAAGTGCAGCAGCGGCTTGGTCGTAGCAGCTCCGTCAAAGTACCCGCTCTGCAGCCAGAACGAGATATTCGCCAAAAACGCCGCGCCGAAAAAGGCGTGCTTGCTTAGCTGCGCTAGTTCCGCGGGAGTTAGAGCGATGAAACCGTAAGCAAGCACCGCTGCCAGGCAGCCCGCAAGAGCGGGGAAAATGCGTCGGATACGTCGCGCGTAAAACGCAACGATCGAAAATCGGCCCTCTGCGAGCTCGGCGAACAGTATGGATGAAATCAAGCAGCCAGAGATGACAAAGAATATGTCTACTCCGACGTATCCACCCGGGATCGCTTCTGGAAATGCATGGAAGAAGACAACAGAAACAACAGCAATGGCCCTAAGACCGTCGATGTCGGGGCGGTATTTTAAGTGAGGCGCCGCGGCAACATTCTTGGAGCGCGCGTCGGCGACAGAAACCGCCTCAGCGCCGGAAATCGGCCGAAGGTCGTGAATTGCAGTCAAGGCAAATTTCGCAAACCCCTCCCACTCGCACTTTGCGAATGGTTTCTTAGTTAGTCTGGCCGAACGGTACGTTGCTGGCTAGACATCTGCAACGTCTAAGTTGCGGTCTGGGCTCGATTCGCCTGTCGGATGACTCATTAATTAGTTGCAACGGAACACCAGGACACCGCTACGTGGTGATCCTCAGACACAAGGCTGTCATGACGAACCCGCCGAGTTGCACTCGCGCAAGGCCAAGCTGCTGGGGCGTGTGGAACTGAAGGGCGATCCGGATGGCGCGGTCGCGCTGCAAAAGGCGTTCAAGGCTGGGCACTCCGATGATCGAGCCGCCGCCTTTCCTGCCGAGCTTCACCAACAAAGACCTGATCGGCGCGGCGATCTTGGATGACGTCGATGCCCGCCTGTCGAGCGCATTCGATGTGTCGCCGCACTTTCCGCAGGCGAGGATGGGGTCGCGCTGAGGCATGCCAATCGGGTGTGACAGTTGCAGGCGGCGGATTGGCGGGACTAGCGGCGGCCGCCGACCGTTCGGCGGCTGCCGACACGGTGCAGCGAGGATGCATGGCCGAGAAGGGCTATCTTTACGTGCCTGAGGATCAGGCCTCAGCGAAGCAGGCTGAACTTGCCGCGATCGCCGAACAGAAGCGCCAGCAAGAGGCAGCGCCGCCGGTCGCGCCCGGCAAGCCGCGAAAACCAAGCGCGACCAACAGCAAACCTGCAAGTTGAAGGGTTTGGCCGAAGGAATGTGGCCCGTTGCCGGGCTCGCCGGCCCTGGCTTTGCAGTGGCGTCTCACCGACGCCATTGCCGGTGAACTTTCATTCACAGACGCGATGCTGATGGCATACGTGGTGGCCGCTGGCGGCAGCGGCGATGGCCCTGGGGTGATGTACGGCGCGTGGTACTCCCGCATCGCGGCGAAGTTCTACGATCGGGCCATCGATGCGGTGGAGGCGCACCTAAACTGATAGCGCTGCAAATTTAAGAAACAACTATCTGCCGTCCACGGTCTCGCCAACACCTCAAATCGGCGAGACCTCCATGACTGTTCCAAGCGAAGTAAACCGTTCCGGACCCTACATCGGCAACGGTGTAACGACCGTATTTCCATATGAGTTTCGTATTCTTGACCAAGCTCATATCAAGGTTGTCCGCACCGAGAACGGCGCTGAGACGACGCTGACGCTTGGGGCTGACTACACCGTGTCCGGGGTCGGCGACGACGCAGGCGGATCAGTCACAACCAGTGTTGCGCCCACGTCTGCGCAGACGATCACGAACCTCCGCGACGTGCCCTTTACGCAAGAAACCGATCTTGAGAACCAGGGGGCCTATTTCGCTGAGACGGTCGAGGCGTCGTTTGATCTCGCCGCCATGCGTGACCAGCAATTGAAGGGGGGTTTTGATCGCTCGTTGCGAGTCTCTGAATCGTCGTCGTTTCTTGGCATGACTGTTCCTGATCCGGCTGCCGGGAAATACCTCAAATGGAAGCAAGACCTGACGGGCCTGGAGAATTCCGGAGAGGTCACGCTTCCGCCGAACAGCTACATGGTGGCGACGCAAACGGAGGCAGAAGGCGGGGCGGTCAATACTGCTTTGATGACGCCTCTGCGGACGCAGCAGCAGATGATCGCAAGGTCTGCCGATCTCCTCGCCGCCATGCGCGGGATTGACGGCAAGAACTTGCGCATCGCTGCGCAGCCGGCGCGCGGTCAAATCTGCCGCCTTGCTGATCTGTCCGGGTGGGCCGTCAATGGCCCTGACTGCGCGCCCGCGTGGAATGACGCGATGTCGCATGCCACCTATGGCGACGTGTTCGTCAGCCCGACCGGCGCGCCTTCGGAGCGCATCTCCTACTTCAACAGCAAGCCGGCGCTCCTGGTAGACGGCTGCACGCTGCGAGGCGAAGCGGAAGCTGCTAGCTCGGTGTGGCTGCGGAACTACGCCGTCACAGGCACGAACACCGACGAGATTTTCATTGAGCTTGGTCTCAATGAATGCAGCATTCGAAGCATGCTCGTATATCTGGCTGCGAACCAGTCCGACGGCACCGCTATTGGCATTACCGCTACCGCAGCGGCTCCGATCTTCAACACGCGGATCGAGGACTGCCAGGTGTACGCGCCCGGCGGCGTCGGCCACTACTGGCGCAATGGCTGCATTATCAACGGCTTTAACCGTGTGATCGCGCCGCAGGGCGCGCGAGCCGTCGTCATCAATGGCCTGACGGTTAGCACGGCATACAATGCCGGCCTGCAGATCTTGGCCGGTCAGTCTGTGTCGTGCAACAACATCAACATCGTGGACGTGAACGCGGCCGGCTTCGCGGTGGCTGGCGTCTACATCGGCGGCAACCACGCTCCAGTGCCGAACAACGACAGCCGAAGCATCGAAGTGCGCGGCAACCAGCTTGCAAACGTCCGGATCGAGAACGCACAGAGCGTGATCGTTGACGGCATCGTTGGCGCTAAGGCTGGACAAGCTGTTCTATTCGGGCCGAACGCTGCGAACTGCGTAGTGCGAAGCCCTGTCGAGAACGGGACAACGGCGTTCGATGCGACGTCTGTTCAGTGCATGTCCGAACTTGGACGTACGCTCAATTCGAACTACAACATCAAGTTCCTTCAGAACGTGCTGCACAACGGCATCACGTTCTTCGGCAAGGATACGGTCGATCAGGTAACCAGCGGCGGATACATTTCCAACTCTACGACCCTGGGCTCCACGTTCCTGAACACAAAGACGGCCTCGGGCGCGACTTCCACGATCAGCCATTGGTACAGCGGGTCGTACAAGGGCGGCCTGACCTTCAATGACACGGCGACGTCGGTCGATACAGGGTCGGATGGACGGCTCAAGCCGGAAGACAAGCGGACGCTTTTGCAAGAGGCGATCGACGTCGAACAGATCGTCCGCGAGTTGAAGGCCCTGCGGTTCTGGTGGTCCGATAGCGAGCAATGGGACCATGGCTTTATCGCCCAGGACGCCCACCGGATTTATCCGCGCATGATCCCGACCGTCGGCGACGACAACCCGGACCTCCTGCCGGGTGATGAGGGATACAGGCCTTGGGGTCGTAACGACACGGCGCTGGTCCCTGTCATCTGGGCCATGCTGCAAATCCTGCAGGGTGACCGCGACGAGATCAAGGCTCGTGTCGAGAAGCTTGAAGCCGGCTAGTCGCCGGCTTCGAACTGAGCGCCCGGTGCGATAGTCGCAACGCGCTGTTGTGATCTTGCCTGCAGTCAGATGCTCATCGACTCGGCTAGAGATTATCAGCGCCCCGGTTTGCTCAACTTCTTTGAGGTCTCTAGCCCTAGATCGACTAGCCGCCTGATCGCTTCCGAGATGTTCGGTAAATCAGGCTGATGACGTCGCCAGTCGTCGATTTTCTTCACCCAACTGGCCGGGGCGACCATGTTTAGTCGCTTGGTTTCGTTTTCCAACTTAGGAGGCATTTGCACCATCCAAAAGATTTTGATGATTTCTCTTATCACCATCTTGCGCATCGTGTCATCATATGTATGATACATATCATGCGCAGTCAAGCAACCTTGAAAGGATGGAATGCCATGAAGCTCATCGCCAACTCGGTTACTCGCAACGACCAATACCTGATTTCCAAATATGGTAAGCTCCAGGAAGCAGCGTTGTTCGCGCGTGCGGAGATCAGCGCCATTCCGGAAACCACTGGAGCAGAGGAAGAGCGCGAGATGATCGAATTTGCGCTTGCGCCAGTCGAGCGCCTCGCAAGATCACTGCGGCTGGCTTCGTCATCGACCAAGATCGGCGCAACAATGAAAAAGCGCGCGTCGGCTTGGCTGACTGGTGGTGGCTGGGACTGCCTCCTGGAGCCCGCGAGAATGGCGGCATGAACACCGCTTTCCTCCTCATGGCGCAGTACAACGCCGCGGCCGTGATCCCGCTGGAGGCGGTGTGCCGTGACTACTTCTCCCATTTGACGCCGGTCGAGTTCGTGCGGAAGGCTACCAATGGGCAGATCGATTTGCCGGTTGTCCGGATCGAGGCGAGCCAGAAGGCGGCCAAGGGCGTCTACCTGACCGACCTCGCCCGCTGGATCGACGCCCGGCATGAGGCGGCCCGGAAGGAATGCGACCAGATCGCGGGAAGGCGTTAGGAAAGCGCAACTGCAATCGACAGACCCCAGCCGAGCGCCGGACTTTGCTTTTGGTCAAGCGCTCGCCAATGGTGGGCGCTATTTGGGCTAGCGATGGCGCTGCGAAGATCGAGGCGTGTAGCCGATGCCGGTGGCTTTGACTTTGGCTAGTTCTCGCTCGATCTCCCCTCCTCTCTGGTTGCTGCGCCAACATTGATGAAGGTTGCTCAATCTTGCGCTGCCGCTCCTCGCGAAATTTGTCCTGCCCCTCAGGAGAGTAAAGCGGGCTCCAGCCAATGACCGGCTGCGGCTCTTTGGGTATTTCGCCCGACTTCAGGAAGTACACCTGAGCGAGTCGCCGCGACCGCGTTTTGAGTTTACATATTGCATTTCCGGCGCGTGATTCTGTTGCGCGCCAGCCTCGCGCCGCTGTCATCGGGCGAAAAATTCGCAATCAACTCAACGTCAAATGACAAATTCGGCCGCGCTAGGACCGGCGGTCTATAACGCCGAAAGTGTCATAGACGATCGCTGGGATTTGTTCACGGCACGTTCTTCATTAAACTCGCATTCCCATGGCTCCAAAACCGCCCCCCAAGTCGCCGAGGTTTGATGTCACGCGCCCCTGCATCTGCGGAAGCGGCACGCCAGCGCTGGAGTGCCACGTAGACCCAGATGGCCGATTTAGGAAGGTTGTTCCGTCGTTAGAACCTCCCGGCCCCACGACAGGATACGCACACCAGAAATGTTATCTACGAGGCACCCAAAACTGTTCGGTGGAGATCTCGCGCGAGCACTATATGTCGAAAGCCATACTGGGTGAATTCGGCAAAAAGCTGAGGGTTGAGGGCTTACCATTTTTGTCCCCCGGGGAGGCGCTTGAGACATCGGCCGCCAGTCTGACCGCAACGATCCTATGCAGGCGCCACAACGAAGCGCTCTCGCCGCTTGATCAGGAGGCCAAAATCTTCTTCACCCAGCTTCGCGATGGGGGGCATGATCTCGATCGCAAAAGCTTGTCCCGGAAGCCGACGTTTCACCTCGCTAGCGGCCAAATGATCGAGCTCTGGATGCTCAAGGTCGCGTGCGGGCTATTTCATTCCGTCGGAGCGGCAAACGATCGTCAGCTGCTCCGGACGATCAGCGATGTCGACCTTGGCAAAGCCACACGCGCGCTCTTCGAGAATCGGTGGGACGACCGCGCGGGAATGTATTTCATGGGCGACACTGGCCAGTCCTTCGTCATGTCGCCCGACATCATGCTAGCGCCGTTGCTCGAGGACCGGACAAACCGGTTCTGCGGCGTTCAGATGTCGCTGCTCGGCTACATGTTTTCGCTGCTTTTCGACGATCAGGCCTTGAGCGCTTGGCCGTGGCCTGGATACATCCGCCGACCTTCTGAACTTGTGCTTTCAGGGAACCGGAGAAGCCATCATTTTCTGATGTCTTGGCCGGCGGGCTATCCGGACATCATTGTCAACATGCATCGTCGCAAGGGGCGGCCGCCCCCTGACGCACGACCACCAAGATAGTCGAACCGCTGTCATGGCCCCGAAACATCACCCCTCGCCCGCTCTTCGGCGGCGATCGCAAGGCGCTGGCGCGGTGACGACAATCCTCGCCACGCGATCGCCCGAGAAGCGCGCCGCCCTCTGGCAGGAGCAGATCGTCGGCCTCGACGGCGGCCCTGTTGACCCCTCGCCCCCGATCGATCAGGCCATCAATGCCGGCTATCCGTGGCTCGAGATCAAATGCACCCGTTGCAAGACGCCGCGCGCGGTCGACCTGGCCGCCTTGCGACACGTGCCGACCACCCACCTGCATGACCTCGCCGGCCGCCTCCGCCGCGTGAAATGCAGCAAGGCCGGCAAGCGGCCAGCCGCCGAACTGCTGCAGCTGTGGCAGCGCTGCCCGATCGGGGACGAGCCGTGACCGAGCTGACGCGCCGGCGCGATAAGGAAGCGGCTGGGGAGAAATGGAACATCCTCTATGGCGACGTCGTCGTTGGCTCGATCGGGCTGCGCTCCGGCGTGCCGAACCACGCCGATCAGTGGGAATGGAAATGCGGCTTCCACCCGGGCTGCGATCGGTCGACCGGAGGCCCGGCCGCGACCTTTGATGAAGCGCGCGCGGCGTTCGAAGCGGCGTGGGGCGAGTTGCTGCCGAAACTGACCGAGGCGCACTTCCAGACCTGGCGCGATCAGCGCGACTGGATTGCGCGCAAGCAGGCCATGTGGACACGCGGCGAGAAGCTGCCTTCAGAGCGGCCGTCGTCACTGATGCGCTGTCCCTGCGGCGCCACTTTTGATAGCCACCGACCGGCCGAAAGCCAAATTCACACCCCCCACATCTACGCTGCGCAAAGGCGCGATGGAATTCGACGATGACGATGAAGGAAGACCGCCGCTGGGCGGACCCGGAGAAAGCCGCCCGCCGGATCATGGAGCACGCCCGCGCCTTTGAGCCGGTCCAGGATGGCCGGATCTACATCGAAAAGATCAACTATCCGATGCTCGACCAGGACAAGGCGACGCCGGCGGAGTATTGGGCTGGCCTGAAATATGCCGAGGAAACAATGAAGTGGCTCGAGTACCACGAGAGCGGCACCTTCGTGAGAATGACGCAGGCCGGCAAGGACCTGTTCGCCTGATGTGCAATCTCTATTCGATCACCACCAACCAGGCGGCGATCGCCGGACTGTTCCGCCTCGTCAACCGCTATGTCGGGAACCTGCCGGCGATGCCGAGCGTGTTTCCGGATTATCCGGCGCCCGTCATTCGCGATGGCGCCGGCGGCCGCGAGATGGTGCTGATGCGCTGGGGCATGCCGTCGCCGCCGCAATATGGCGGCCCGCCGGTGACCAACATCCGCAACGTCAAGTCGCCGCACTGGAAGCGCTGGCTGAAACCGGAGAGCCGCTGCCTGGTGCCGTTCAACAGCTTCTCAGAGTACGCGCCGGAGCCGAACCCTGAGACCGGGAAGAAGGACGTCGTCTGGTTTGCGCTGGGCGGCGACCGGCCGCTCACCGCATTCGCCGGGATCTGGACCGAGTACGCCGGCGATCGCGGCACCAAGGCCAAGCCAGTGCCCGGTCCGCACCTGGTGTACGGCTTCCTGACAACGGAGCCGAATGCGGTCGTGGCACCGATCCATCCCAAGGCGATGCCGGTGATCCTGACGACCGAGGAAGAGCGCGACGTCTGGATGCGCGCGCCGTGGGACGAGGCGAAGGCGCTGCAGCGCCCCTTGCCCGACGAGCTGCTCAAGGTAGTCGGACGCGGGCCGGACAAGGAGGATCGGTCGGCCGCCTAGCAACCTATGTTAGCCCGGCGCGTTAAAGCGTCATCACCGGCCAAGGCTCTGTCCGTAGGCGTCGGTGGCTGAAAGACCGAGAGAGTGCTCCCGCCTGCAGGAGAGGGAGCGCGGCCATGGTGGAACGGCGCATTATCAATCGCATTTACAGGGCGCACGACGGGGACGCTCAGACAATCGAGCGCGCGCAGCAAACGTCCGCACGATCGCGGCGGGTGCTTAAGGACAACCCGCGACCGGACACATTCATCGGCCGCAAGACACAAGAGCCTTTCCCGCAAGAGGAAAGCAAATATGGCGAAACGCAGGACCGTGGGCGCCCAACTAGATACCCCAGCCAAGCGGGCGAGAGTCAGGTTACGCCGGTTGAGTGCCAGACTAAAGCTGATCAACTTGGAGGCGAGAAAGTCCGAAAGTCGCCCCGTTCCGCAAAAAAAGCGAGAGAGTAAGGGCGCCCCGCGAATTTCGGCTTCCTAGAAAACGGCCCCAGCGAGGGGGTTTCCCGCTGGGGCCGAGTTCGACGTCATCCCCGAGGGGATCGGCTATTCGAGGAGAAGGAGCCCAACGCCGACGACGAGGGCCACGAACGACATTGCAGCGAAGCCAAGAAGCCCCCACTCCACCCGGTCCGTGTGGTGAGCCTGGAACATGCTGACAGGATGCACCGGACAAGCTCTCCCCGCATTTGCATAGGCAAGTCAGTGAGCGTGTCCTAAGTCGCTAAGCCGACTCCTCGATCATTCGCCGTCTTATGAGAGCCAGGCGAAGGCTGACAGCAGCCTCGGTGCGTCCCATTTTCTGCGCGATCTCGCGTTGCGTGAGGCCTGTTTCTCGAACGAACTGCAACAGTCGCTGCTCGTCCTCTGCGGACCACGCTGCCATTGGAACTCCCAAGAATCGCTACGTTCTGAAATGCTAGCGAGGATTGCAGAGACTGGCGAGCCTGTCTGTCCGGTTTCTTCCGGTGTTATAGTTTGTCGCAGCGAGCGCCCTCACCAGGACAGCACCCAGCCGGTAGCAACTGCGCGGGGTTCCGCTCCGTAAGAACGCCGCGTCTTTCCGTTCGTTAGCGGAACATCACCGCGCGGCCAGTGGTATCTATCGGTGATGAGATCGCCCGGATTAGCGCTCCCGCCCAACACCAGCAGGGGAGCAACGCCATGACCAGCAAGCGGCGACGTTTCAAGCAAATCCACTCACTGAAAGAACGCCTGGCCGACGAGGCCATGCGCCTGCGTTCGCAGGCCAACGCGCTCCCTCTATCAGCGAAAAGAGAAGCCCTGCTTAGGAGAGCCCGGCAAGACGAGACCGCAGCCGATCTGACGGCGTGGCTGACGACCCCACGTTCACGAGCGCCGATCTAGGCCGCGCCGTGATCAACCGGCCCCAATTCGATTCCTATTCGACGGCTGCGCGCGTCTGTCTCGGAGTTGCGGTCTTTAGCGCCACGATGCTCGCTGCACTGATGACGAGCATTCTTATGTGACAGGACGCCTCAGTTGGCCGGCCTGTAGCCAGGCTGACGCATGCCCCCTATTCGCGTAATAAGAAAGAGGCCTCAGCTGTGAAGCTGAGGCCAGTGGCTGGGCGTTCTCAATGCCGGTAGCGATGCGGCACCGAACAGGGCAATCAATGCCCGCTGCATCCGCTTCGTTCCTAGTCAAAAAGGCCCCAGCATCCGGATCATGCTGGGGCCGAGTTGAATCGCCGAACCGCTGTCCGCCGAGAAGCAGCGGTCGTCGTTGCTAGGGCCGAAAAAACACGAAATGAAAATTACCTGCCCTGTCGCCCGGATCATCCCAAACGACGATCCGTTCCGAAAATAACTCGTGTGAATCTTGGGCAGAAAAAGCTGCGCTTCATCCGGTCCACGCCGACGGTCCCAATGGAGATGATCGCGAACGTGCCCCGGGTCTTCGGGGGCAAGACCCGGGGCACGTTCATTCGTCCAATGCCGCTCTGCCGAGGAGCGGACTATTGCTAACGACGCTTTGACGGTGCTGTTCCTAACGACTTTTTCATCGCCGATCCGAGCCGGCGCTCAATTCGCTTGCGGCTATTGCCGACCTTCTTGACGGCCTTCTTCACCGACGCTGCCGACTTCCGGGTTTTTCTCGCCTCGTAGCTCACCTCGTAATCCTGCCCGCCGGCGACGCGTGCACGGTCCTGCTTGCGACCGCGCGCGGTCTGCTTCTTCGCTTTCTTTGCCATTCAGGCCTCCCAATCGCGCCGCAGTGCCTTTGCGGCAATTCGGGAACAACGACTCAGCCACTTCGGTTCCTAGCCTGCATAACGGGCATAAGTGCAGCATGAGGAAGGGACCGTTGACGCAGGTGCTATAACTGGTGACGTCGATTGATTCGAGACCACGTCATGAAGAACAATGCGCAACGTCGCCTGCCGCTGCGGGCCACCCGTCCGGCTTATCGGAGCCTCGAAGGCTGGGCGCTCGGCATGCTGATCGAGCACCACGCCGTGAGGGAGTGCGAACACCACGGTCATGCCCTCGATCGCAGCGACCCCGATGCGCGGAACCGGGCTCGTGAAGCGGCGTGGAACCAGCCCTTCCCGGGCGCCACGCCGGAAGAACGCCAGGCCGCGATCGATGACGTCCTGCGCGGAATCGGTGATACCTGCCCCGACTGCTAGCCGAGACTCCACTTCGCTGACCGGCCTCCTATATTGATACCATTCAGTGTAGGGAGTTTTGAGTATGGCCCCGCGCGCCAATTGGAAGGGCTTTTTGCGGTTATCCCTGGTGACGTGCCCGATCGCACTGTTCCCGGCGACGTCTGAATCCGACAAGATCAGCTTCAATCAGATCAACAGGAAGACCGGCCACCGGATCAAATATCTGAAGGTCGACGCCGACACCGGCGAAGAAGTTGACTCCGACGACATCATCAAGGGCTACAAGGTCGACACCGACCGATACCTCGAAGTCACCAAGGACGAGCTCGAGAACATCGCCCTGGAATCGACGCGAACCATCGAGATCGACGAGTTCGTGCCCAGGAGTGAGATCGACGATTTGTATCTCGTGCGGCCCTACTACATCGTCCCCGATGGCAAGGTCGGCCACGACGCCTACGCCGTGATCCGCGAAACCATCCGATCGCTCGATAAGGTCGCCCTCGCCCGCGTGGTTCTGACCAACCGCGAGCACGTCATTTCGCTCGAGGCGCGCGACAACGGGCTGATGGGCATGCTGCTGCGCTATCCCTATGAAGTTCGCGACGCCGCGGAATATTTCGACGACATCCAGGATGTGAAGATCACGAAGGACATGCTGGAGCTGGCCAAGCATATCGTCGAGCAGAAGTCCGGCCACTTCGAACCGGAGAAATTTGAAGACCACTACGAGCAGGCGTTGCAGGAGCTGCTCGACCAGAAGCGGAAGGGCCAACCGATCGCGGCGACACGAAAGCCCGCGCCGAGCAACGTGTTCAACCTGATGGACGCCCTGAAGCAGAGCATCCAGGGCGGCGGCAAGGCGGCGCCAGCGAAATCCACCAAGGCGAAGAAGGCGCCCGCCAAGCCGCGCCGCAAAGCGGGCTAAGGTGATGCCTCACGCAGCGCGTGTCGATTGATCGCCGTGATCGAGCAACTGGCTTAGTAGTCGGCGTTCTTCCTCGATCCTCCGTCGATAGCGCTCGCGCTCTTGTTCCGAGGTCGCGCTGTCCAGCAGGAATTGATAGTGACCGATGACTTTTTCGCTGCCTCTTATGAGCAACCGCTGCAGCCCAGTCATGGCGTGATCTCCTCGCAAGCTGCGCGATCGATCGAGGGCAGTGGCGGAATGTCGGCCACGACGCCTTGCATCGCTGTGACTTCTTCGGCGAGCCGTCTTTCGATGAATTCGCGCTCGAGGTCGGAGAGCCGGGTCTGCAGCAGTCGCCGATACCGATGAATGTTGTTGCGATGAGCGCGCAGCTGTTCAAGCCGGCGGTCGAACAGTTGTGAGCTCCGGTGCCTTGCCTGTCCAAATCTTGACCGCCAGCGTTCCTCGAGCCGATCGATGACCTGCTTCGGTAGCCTATCTGTCATCTCGTGCTCCTATGCAGCCAGGCAGCGGTCGACGGAGCGCAGGCGCGCAGGCCGGCCGCCTGGCGGATGGCGCGGATCGCTGTCGAGCGCGCGAAGCGCTTCGAGGATGTCGCGGACAGGAACGGGTGCTTTGAGCCCCTTGGGCGCCCGCAAGGCGGGATTGGACGCTACGGCGCTGGCGTCCGAGGCCCAGGATGCCAGGAGAGCGCGCTTCTCGGCGAGGCTCAGGCGAGAATCCCGCACCACATCGCGCGGGGTCTCATATTGGTGGTAATCGCAAATCGGCAGATGAAAGCCAATAACGTTATGAGCAGGCGCGGTCGTCGGCCGCATGGATGCCTCCGTTCGAAAGACGAGATGCTGAGGAGGCGGAGCCGCGACCTGTTCGTCGGACGCGGCTTCGCCATTTCGGTCAGGCGGCGACGCTTTCCAGCTGTCGGGGCGCCGTGTTCGACGCCGCATTGATTGCGATGCGTCGCGGCTTCATCGTCTCCGGCACTTCGCGCGCCAGCTCGATCCTGAGAAGCCCGTTGTCGAACGCCGCGCTCTTGACCTCGACGTAGTCCGCCAAGCTGAACTGGCGCTTGAACCTGCGCGTCGAGATGCCCTGGTAGATGTATTCGCGCTCGGCCTTTTCGACCTTGACGCCTTCGACAGTCAGAACATTCTGCTCCGCCGTGACGGAAATTTCGTCGGGGGCAAAACCGGCGATCGCGAGCACGATCTGGTACCGGTCTTCGGACAGACGTTCGATGTTGTAGGGCGGGTAGTGATCTTCGCCGGCCCGATGGGCTGCTTCGGCGAGATCAAAGAGCCGGTCGAATCCGATGGTCGACCGGAACAAGGGAGAGAAGTCGTACGTGCGCATAGCCAAATCCTCCATAGAGCAAGATGGATATGAACGGCACCGGACACGACCGGTGCCCGTCTCGCCTGGCCCCGAGGGCGACCAAGCCCCAGCCTCCGCGATGGGGCTGGTGCGACAAAAAATAAAAATCGGAGATGCCTTGTCAAGAACCCGGTCGAAAAAATTTTGCGGGTGGGGACCGCTAGATGCGCCGGGACCGATGTAGGGCCGTAGCTCAGCGAAATTGGGAAACCGTCCGATGAAGACGAAGGGTGACCGCCCTACTCCAACCCCGAGAAAGCCGCTCGCAGGATCATGGAGCACGCGCGAGCGTTCGAGCCAATCCAGCAAGGCCGGATCTACATCGAGAAGATCAACTATCCGATGCTCTAACCAGGAAGGCGTCGCCAGCCGAATACTGGGCCGGCTTACAGCATGCGATCGGTCAAGGCTGGCTCGAATACCATGAGAGCGGGACGTTCGTGCGGAAGACGCCGGCAGGAAACGACCCGCTTGCTCGAGATGCGCGCTCCGGCCGACCATCATAGCCGGCGACCCTTGACCTACTCGTTGTAGGCGCGCGCAGGGCGCCTGATAGTCCTAGCGGCTTCTCTCCGTCGGCAACCGTTTCGGCCCTGCTCGGGAAGAGCGCCCTTCTTGGCTACGCGTCTGGTGATCGCTCGTATAATCGCGTCTTCAGTCTTGAAGCGCAATATCCCGCGACGCTCGCGCGTACTGTCTGAAAATCTTATAGTTTGTCCGATCCTGCCATCAGTTGGCACTAACACGTAGTCAAGCACGGACGTGTTGGATTTCGATAGTCTGATGGCAGCAATCCAGCCCGCAGGAAGGTGCACTTCTCGCTCAATCGACCAGCGTTCCGAATACTGTTCTTCGGGCTTCGGAATCCAACGCGCTGTTCGAATGGAGATGCTCTCGGAGCCCACGACACGCAGACAGTTGGTCCAGCCGCCCGGAACGGTGCGACATCCTGCCTTGGCTATCGCATAGGCAATTTTTGATGTGAGCTTGCTTCTCGCCTCTGCCCATAAGGCACGGGTGTCTAAATATCCGTAATTGCGCTTCGGGGTGTAACCAATCAAACGATAGAGATTTCTCACTGTGCCGAAGTGCGCGCGGACGGTGGCAATACAGGGCAGGCCGACGGTCCTGTCGATCAACTTAGGGCTCAATCGACCTTCCTTGTGCAAGACCTTCCGAAACCTTTTCAGCATCTCTTCTTCAGTGAGATCAACGCGTCGTTCTTCGATGATCTTTCCAACTTTCCGGAAGGTGTCGTGGTCGATGATCGGCTCAATACAGCCGTCCGCCCTAATCCACTCCTCCGGTGGATTTTTCTTGAGACCGCGCCGCAGTTTATTGGATCTTTGGTTAAAGATGAGATTGCCAATGTAGCGCTCGTTCTTCAGAATCCTCGTAACTGATGAACAGGCCCAACGACCGCCCTTGCCTGCCGGGATATTTTTGTTGTTCAGCTCCCACGCGATCAACGATTCGGATTTGACTTCCAGGAACCGTTGAAACATCCACCTCACAATGGCGACTTCCTCAGGTGGTCCTGGTCGGACCCGGATGTGGTCCGTAGTGAGATACTTTAGATCACCCTTCTTGAGCAGGCCTTTCGATCGCCGCTCCTGGTCAACCAGCTCGCGCGCCAGCCCATAACTTGGGAGGCCCCCAGGCATGTATCCAAGGCGCGCAAAGCGACACTGTCCGGCGAAAATCTTTGCTGAGAGTTCGCGACTATACTCAGCCGCCATCACCCTCTTGATGTTCTTTACGATGGTGGAGAGCATGCTACCGTTGTTGTCGAACTGCTCGGCGCAGTATGCGACTTTGATGCCGGCCTGCTTGCAAATGAACTCGTAGTGCGCGCTTTCGTCGGTATCCTGAAATCGCCCCCACCGACTCACGTCGTAGACTAAGATGTGACCGAAATCGGCTTTCCCAGACTGCACGTCTTCTATGAGCCTGATCAGACCGGACCTGTTTTTTAGTTGGAGACCGCTCTCCCCTTCATCACGATAGGTTTCGACAATCGTCAGGTTGTGGGCGTGCGCGAATGTGGCGATCACAGCAGCCTGGTTCTGGATCGAATATTGCTGCCGTTCGGTAGACATTCGAACGTATTGCGCCGCGCGTAGCGCTCGGTTGCGCTCCGCCAAACTCGTGCCCTTGCGAACGACAAGCGAGTTGGCCATAGTCCGGCATCCGGATTGGGAGCCCCACGAAGTATAGCGCCGGACGTCCGAGCGAGAAAGTGACGGCGGGAAAGGCTGCGCCCCAACGCGATGCCCGTAATTCTGACGACCGACGCGGAGCGGGACGTCTGGATACGTGCGCCATGGGACGAGGCGAAGGCGCGGCAGCGACCTTTGCCGGACAATGCACTTGGGATCGTGATGCGAGGGCCGGACAAGGAAGATCAGGTCGCCGCCTGACCGGCGATTCGCGATACCCGCCCTGGATACCTATCTTCCGGGCATGCCGATCACCCGCAAGCCGCTGGAAATCCCGCCGGAGGTCGCCCGGACGTTCGCGGCCAACATGCGTCGGTTTCACGCCGAGTACAGCCCGCTCAGCGGGACGAGATCGCCGCGGACACGAGGCACCTGCTCCTTGAGCATATGCCGAAAGGCGCCATGCTGCGGCTTGCCGATGTCCTCGAACTGTTCGAGCTGATGCGATGAAAGATGCCTTCGACACATGGTGGGAATGGGCCGGAAAGCCGCTGGATAGCTATCTCGCAATCCCGGTCGAGATCTGGCGCCCTGTTTCCGAGCTCTCACCTGAGGATCGACTTGACCGGCAGAAGGTCAATGAAGCCGTGGCGAGGCACAAGGAGCCCGGCTGAACCTGCGACACTTCGCAGCATCAACTGAAATGATTAGAAATAAATCTTGCGCTAGGCCGCTCAGGGAATTCCATGCCCCTTTCTTAGGCGCTAAATTGGTTGAGTATTTTCTGCACTGCAACCATTAATTAATGCCTAGGGAACGCCGTGAGCGTTAGAACTTTCCTGCCTTATCTGCTTGCCTACGCCATCGGTGCTATTTGCACGTTTGGTATTTTCTATCGTGACCAACAGCAAGTCCCGTTAGGTCGAAAGCAACTCGTTGCCACGATCGCATGGCCTGTTTGGTGGCCAATCGCAAAAGGTTTAGCTGGAATATTTGACGCAATCGATCATGTGGCGCTCGCCACAGATGGAAGGAAGATGATCTCATTGGCGATCGGCCTTTTCGCAGGTGGCCATTGCCTGTCGAGCGGCTGGGGCGAATGTGTCGGCACCGTTGCCTGCACCGGAGTTGTCGCAATGAGTGCTGCCGTATTCTTGCCGCCGCTCAATTTCATTTATGTGACGTGGCTCGCGATGCAGCCACTTCTGTGAAGATCGTCAAGTAGACACCACGTTGAGTGCTTTATTCATCGATCGGGCAACCATCGCCCCGGCTCTCATGATTGCCGTTGGCTTCCTGCTGGTGCTTATCGGGCTCATAGGCGCAATCCGACATCGCCGCGATGAGGAAGTCCAGGACGAGGAACTGTCGAGTCCGCCGCGGCCACGCATGGCGCCGCTACCGAGACTGCTATCCACTGAACGATCACAAGACGAAAAGAAGCCCGACGCGGGCTAAGGCGCCTTGAGGGCAACGAGGCCGGTCATTGGATCTCCATAGAAAAAGCCGCCCGGAGGCGGCTGGTTGCTCTACTAAGGGGTATGGTGGTACGAAGGAATTATGCAGGCCGACACCTCACGCTTCCCGCGAGACCCGCGCATCCTCCCGTACTGGAAGGTTGTCCTGAAATCGACGTGGCTATTCCTCAAGGCCGATATCAGGCGATGGTTCAGGTCAACTTAGGCTTTTTGGCCCGAACGCTGTTGGGTCGCCCAACCTGCCTACTCGACCGAGGAGCCAAACTAAGCCGCCATGCTCGGATACTGAATGCTCGCAAAAGCAGCGAACATATCCGCATAGGAGCGGGATCGTTTGTCAGCGGCGAATTGTTTGTCTTTGCGCATGGCGGCGATATCGAGATTGGCCGAGACTGCTTTATCGACAGAGACGCACGCATCTGGTCAGCCGCTTCAATCAAGATAGGCGACCGGGTCGTGATTGGGCCGGGCGTTAATATCTTCGACAACCTGACGCACCCCTTATCCGCCGCCGAGCGGCATGCCCAGATCCGAAGCATTTTCACAGTCGGCCATCCCACCGAAATCAACTTGGACGAACGCCCCGTATCGATCGGCCGTGGCGCGCAGATCGGCGCCGGCGCCATCATTCTCCGAGGGGTAAGGATCGGAGAAAACATCGTCGTTCCGCCCGGCTCAATTGTGACCAAGAGCCTTTTGGGTGGCTCTAATATGGGTTGCGGTGGGTTGAGCGGGGGTGGTAGCACCACCCCCGCAGGGCTCAATGAATAAACACTCCTACCGTCCAGACATCGATGGGCTGCGCGCGATCGCGATCGGCACGGTGGTCCTCTACCACGCGTTTCCAACCGCGCTCCCGGGCGGATTCATCGGCGTCGACGTCTTCTTCGTTATTTCCGGGTTCCTCATCTCCGGCATAGTGTTCTCCGAGATGGAGGCCTACCGGTTTTCGTTCCTGCGCTTCTACATCCGCAGGATATGTCGAATTTTCCCAGCACTCGCGCTCGTACTGATCGCGACCTGCGCCGTCGGATGGCTGTGGCTGCTGCCCGCAGAATGGCAACGCCTCGGCCAAGAGATACGCGGCGGCGCGTTCTTCTTCGCAAATTTCGTCTTTCTCGGGCAGGCCGGTTACTTCGACCAGGCTTCGATCCAGAAACCTTTGCTGCATCTCTGGTCTCTTGCCATCGAGGAGCAGTTCTATCTGGCGTGGCCGGTCATCGTCCTTCTGTTCTATCGTAGCCGGTTCGCGCTCGGCGCCCTGATCTGGGTCGCGCTGATCGCGTCTCTTGTGCTGAATCTTACGAGTGTCGCGAGCGACCCGGTGAAGACGTTCTACATGCCGACCACCCGAGCATGGGAACTGCTGATCGGCTGTCTCCTCGCCTTTCGTTCCGTGTCGTCGGGAACCGCCACAGCGCGATTGTTTGCGGCCGTTGAGCGGGTCTATTCGCCCGATCTGCGCGCTCTCTCTGGCCTCGCCCTCATCGCCATTGCCGCAACTCAATTTGACAGTCACCAGCTCTTTCCCGGCTGGCGCGCCATTTTCCCGACCGTCGGCGCCGCGCTGCTGATTTCGGCCGGGCCGACCGCCTTCGTTAACCGCGTCCTCTTGGCAAATCCCGCCGCGGTATTCATCGGCTTGATCAGTTACCCGCTCTATCTCTGGCATTGGCCAATCTTGTCGCTCGCGGCCATCTATCGAGGCGGCACCCCCGGCACTGCCGAGACCTGGGCGCTCGTCGCCGCCGCGGTCGTCTGTGCTACCGCTACTTACTATCTGATTGAGCGGCCAATTCGATTTGGAACGTCCGACACCAAGCGATCCGCAGCAGCCGTGCTCGCTACACTGTGCATCGCGATCGGACTCGCCGGGCAGCTGATCGCGTCGGATCACTTCACCTCGAATTCCCAGAGGTATGGCCTCGATCGCATCGTCAACGCCGCAAGCGAATGGTCCTATCCGACCGACGACCTTGAATCCCTCGGATGGAAGGGCTTCGTTCTACGCAAATACGAACCCCTGAACGGGCCGCATTCCGTGCTGTTCTTCGGGGACAGCAACATGGAGATGTACTGGCCGCGCGTTCAGGCGATCGGTGCGCGGGATCACCTCAAGCAAGACAGTATCTACTTCTTCACTTACGGCGGCTGTCCACCCATACCTGACCTGACGGATGTCCAGCATCCCTATTGCGCCGGCTTCGTCGATGCAGCCAAAGCCGCGATTCGCGACAAGGACATCAAGACCGTCGTACTCGGCGCGCATTGGTGGGGGTACCTCAACTCCGCTTCGCCGTATCGATACAAAGATCAGAGCGCATCAAAGCCCGATGGCCGCACTGGCGCCATCAACGCGCTGGCGGCGATGGCAAAGGAGTTCACGCAAGAAGGGCGAACGGTTTTTGCGATCATGAACATCCCGTACTCTGGGTTGATGAGCCCTCCGAGCATGATCCGACGCAAGCTTACGTCCTTTGAGATCGTTCCGAGCCCGGTCGAACTAACAACGCAACGCGAGGGCCTGAGCCTCACAGAAACACTTCGCAACGCGCTCGACGCCGCTGGGGTCAAGATCATCGACCCCATTCCTAGCCTTTGTGACAAGGAACGCTGCCCGACCCTCACGCAGGCTGGAGACCCCATCTATCGAGACGCTATGCACTTGCGGCCCGCATTTGTGAGATCGAGCGCTACATTCCTCGATCAGACTTTGCAATAACCCTATGGGCCAGCAAAAAAATGCACGTCTTGGTCAACGTCCCGCGTCAACCGACAAATCATCTGCCCGATCTCGGCTCGATCGCGATTTGAGCTATCTCGACTTCGATTAGGAAAAACTCGACCGGGCTCGGGAACGTCAACGGCTCGCCGTGGTCCTAGCCGTCTGTCAGTGTCTGCTTCTCGCCGTGACTAAGCTGCTTCCCGCATCGAGTTAGGCGCCGATAGCAACGCGGCGCAGCGCGCCTTCTGGACCCGTGGCGGACGACCCGTTAGCCGTAACGGTGCGTCGGGACAATGGGGCGGCGATCATGGCGGCGGCCGGCATATCGTGCCCCGCCCCTACACCAAGAGCTCGCTCAACCAGGATTTCCGCGCCGTGCGCGAGCTCGCCTTCGCCAAGGCCGAGATCCGCCAGCTGCAAGACATGCGCCGCTCGGGCGCGGTCGAAGGCGACGCCGGCGGCGGCACGGTCGAGGATCAGTCCAACAAGATGGCCAACACGGTCGACCGCAACAAGCAGCTGCGCAAGACCTATAACCCGGTCAACGTTGCCAGCGTGCGCCGCTTCGACCAGGCCCGCGCGATCGGTGCCAAGAAGCTCGAGGCTGCCGAGCAATCTCCGACCGCCCCGTGACGCTGGCGTCGCTTGCGACGTTGCTGAGGATAGGCGCGTAGAGGAGGATTGTAACCTGACGGGGTAGCCCTCGACCCGTAGTGAGAACCGCCGCGCTGCCGAAAGGCCGCGCTGGCGGCCGCATTCACCGTTGAGGCAATCGCCGCTGGCGTTTCGGCCTTGCGTGACTGCGTATCGGGCTCTCGAGGGTCCTGCCTGACGAAGAAATTGCAGCTAAAACTTAGCGGGTGCGAGATTGCCCAAATGCCTCTCGGTACTTCTTAAGTGCGGCGCGACGGTTCTTATGGACATTGGCGCGGCGGCCGGATGGGCTTTTAACCGCAGACGCTTTTACATCGGCTTTTTTTAGCGGATACATCACTGCTGGCGTTCTGAACCTTCTGTTCCTGTATTTGCTTGAGCGTGAATGTCTGCTGTGTGACGGCTTCCAGCAGTTTCTTTGCATCATCACCTGATGATTTGTTGCTATCGTACTGAAGGTAGGTCTGGATGAGAGCCACCAATAGCGCAAGAGCAGGAAGACCTAGGGCGCGTACTCATAAAGCTTTGCCAATGTCCGCTTCGCTCCGCTACCGACGGCCTTTGTGCAATCGCAGCAAATGACACGTTGGGCCAATTCCGGACTCCACCCGCTGACTGGCCATTCAATGATTACCACCGTCGATAACGCGGAGAGCCGGTTGGCCTGCCGTGAGCGGCACGTTGTAGGTAACGACCGGCTGGGTGAGACCCTTCAAAGCAAGCGCGCCAAAAGGTTCAGTCGCAACGCTTCCTTTGAGTGCCACATTGACGCGCTGACTGAGCAGAATTTGGCCGTCCTTGGCCTCGCCGCACAGCCGCGCCGCCACATTGCACACGGTGCCAATCGCAGTGTATCCGGAGCGCTCGGAAAATCCGATCTGGCCCAGGGTCGCGTAACCTTGGGCGATGCCAGCGCCAAAGCCCAACTCACGACCTCGCTCGCGCCAGGCCGCGGTCAGCGACGACGCAGCCTCGCGCATCGCGATGGCCATCTTGACCGCGCGCTCGGCCGGGTCGGGGATCGGTACGGGGTCGTTGAAGAACACCATGATCCCATCGCCGGAGAACTGGTCGAGCGTCCCCTCGAACTGGCTGACGAGCGGACCTAGCGCGCCGTGATACTCGCGCAGGAAACCCAACACCTCCTCGGGCTCGGCTTTCTCTGTGAAGGCGGTATAGCCGCGCAAATCGCAGAACACGACGACGATCTCGCTGCGGTGGCTTTCGAGGATCTTCTCATTTCCCTGCGAGACGATCAGTTCGGCCAGTTGCGGAGCGAGGAAGCGCTTCAGACGTCCGACCCGGCCCAATTCCTCGACTTGCTCGGCGACACGCGCTTCGAGTCCCCGATTAAGCTCCGCCACTTGATCGGTCCGGGCGCGCAGTTCCTTGAGCAGCCGCGTGTTCTCGATCGCGATCACCGCCTGTGCAGCAAAATTTTCCAGCAACTTGACCTGCTTGTCGCTGAACTCTTGCACCTCCCTGCGGTAGACGGCAAAGGCGCCGACAAGCTCGCTCTCCTTGAGCATCGGCACAATCAGAACGGTGCGGGCTGCGGCGACCTTGTAGATCAGATCGTCGGGATGCTCTGTCGCAATATCGGCAATGTGAACCAGCGCCTTGATCTCGACGAGGCGCCGCAGCGAAGGCACCCCATCAAACGGCGCGATGAAGTGTGGCGGCGTTTCTTGGTCGGGCGCATACAATTGCGGCACGTTTTGCGCGGCCATTCGCGCCACTCGCCGCAACCTGTCGCCTTCGTACAGGAGCAGCGTCCCAAAACTGGCGCGGCAGATGCGCACGGCATTTTCCAGCATGGCCTCGAACACCGGCCCAAGCTCGCCAGGCGAACTCGCGATGACCTTCAATATCTCGGCCGTAGCCGCTTGCTGCTCGCGGGCCTCCTGCAACTCTTTGGTCACATCGGAGATCGGAGAAATGCGGCGCCCATTTTTAATGGGCTTTTTGCGGCCGCCCGTGGAGTTCGCCTGGCGGGTTTTCGCCGCGCCCCTCTTGCCTCTCGTTTTTGATGGCCGCGCCATATCTCCCCCGGGGGTCCGGAGGCGCATCCTATCGGGTCAGGCCACAATTATGGAAGGGCAGGTATAACCAGAATTACCCCTTGCCAAATGGCGGCCGATGTCGGCTCCGGGTCATTTTCGACGGATTGTCGGTTGGTTGATGTCCGCTTCTGTCCATAAGCGCTGAAGCCCGGGCTGGCCGGCCCGAGAGACCGTTGCGTTCGGCCAGAGCCCCGTGATTTAAGCTCCCAAACTGGGGGCTCGAATCATGCGCTACGAACTCGCCGATTATGAATGGAGTACTATCGAGCCGATGCTGCCGAATAAGCCGCGAGGCGTCCCTCGGGTGAACGACCGCCGTGTCCTCAATGGCATTTTCTGGGTCTTACGCTCCGGAGCACCCTGGCGTGATCTGCCCGAGGCGTTTGGTCCGTACACCACGTGCTACAACCGATTTATCCGCTGGCGGCGAGCTGGCGTCTGGGGCCGCATCATAGACGCACTTGCAACTGCCCACGACGCCGCTGTGCAGATGATCGACACCTCATGCGGCACTATGGCGCAAACGCCACAAGCGGAAATCGAGGCTGGTCCCTAGCTCACGGGGGTATCCGTGACTAGGAGGAGCGCCGTGTGGCGGCCGCGCGGCTTGAAGAAGAAGCGAAAGCAGCAGAAGGGCAGCATTCGAACAGTTTCAGGGGGATTGCCAAGCTTGGGAAAACGCCGCTGAAAATTCAAACTGAGACAACTACCCGAAGTTGGGTCACGAGTGCCCATGCTGCTGCCTTGCGGCGACGCCAAGCCGCCGTATCAAGGCGCTCATCACACTGCCAAAAACCATAGTGCAGTCATCGGATCAGCAAGATGGCGTGCTGGCGGTTCGGATGCCGCATAATTTGCGCAGCCATACCTGTTATCCCCACAGAGCGGTCGGCAGTCTTATGGCAGGCCAGTCCATCGCGCCGCGAACTGTGGAAGCAACTGTGTAATCAAGCAACGGTATAGCGCCCAATCACTTGATTTGACTCTTATTTTTTCGGCACTTTGGAGCGGGTGAAGGGAATCGAACCCTCGTATTCAGCTTGGAAGGCTGCTGCTCTACCATTGAGCTACACCCGCGTCGGCCGATCCCCTAACACGGCCGGGCGGCGGTCTCAACTGCCCCGGGGTGCGTTCTGTTCTCCGGTAAACGAAACCATTTCGCCGCAATCCGGCCGGTTTCCCGGCGCGGACGGGCCGGATGCGGCCTTAACAGCGGCGGATTCGGCACCTATATTCGAAGTCCCATCAACAACGAAAGGAGGTGATCCAGTGTCTTATCTCAAGCGCTGTCACCTCGCTGGGATCGCCCGCTGAGCTTTGACTAAAGCTTGGCATCGGGGCGCTCTCAGCCCTGGACCAGCGAGCCATCAAAATCGGGGGCGCGGCGGAAGCTAATCCGCCGCGCCTTTTTTGCTGTTTTGGCCTGCGCGATTCGCCGCCGCCATGCCGGACGGCGGGATACCTTGTCGCAACACAAAGACCGTCCGATCCGCTACAGATGAAATGTCGGCTCGGATCGCCGCGAGACGTCCTTGGGCCAGTCGCATCAGAAATAAGGAGCCCATCAGATGCTTTATGCCATCCTGGCCTATCACGTCGAAGCCGAGGTCAAGTCGTGGAACGCCGAGGAGGACGCTGCCGTGATGACGGGTCTGCGCGAGGTCCATCAACGGCTGAAGGGCAAGCTCGGCCCGGCTGCGCGGCTCGGCGATACCCGCAACGCCAGCACGCTGCGTGGGCCCGGCCACGGCATGGTGATCGACGGGCCGTTCTCCGAAACCAAAGAGCAATTGCTCGGCTTCTACGTGATCGATTGCGCCGATGAGGCGGAGGCGATCGCCGCGGCGCGCGATCTGCGCAGCGTCAACCCGTCGGCGGTCTACGAGATCCGCGCGCTGAAGCTCTACATCCCCGGTGCGCCGTTTCCGGAGACTGCGGGCCCGCGCGACGCGTAGCGCGCGTGATCCCCGCGCAAACGGCTTTGGCGTTTGTCGCGAGGGAAACCGCTTCGCACTCTTCCGGATCATGCCTTAGCGGCTGGAGCGTTTCGGCAGCTTCGGAAGCTTGCTCGGGTCGAATTTCGGCAGCGGCAGATCCGGCGGCGGCTCGGGTGCCACCTCCTGGCTCGGAATCAGCGTCACCTCGAAGGCGAGATCGGGTACGGCGTCCGCCCTGCCCGTGCAGGTCGCGATCGCGCCGGTCCAGATGCCCTCGAGCCGCACCACGAGGTCGTCGGTGCCGAACACGGTCGTGCCGTCCCTGGAATGCCGCTGCGTGGTGAGCACGGCGGAGAAGCGCTCGCCGTCGACCTCATAGGTGCCACTGTAGAGCATGACCGCGTCGCTGCCCCACAGCCTGCCATCGGCGACGTGCACGATGCCGGTGCCGTCCGCAAGCGACGTTCGAAACCACGCCGCGTAGGTGCCATTCTTGAGCACGGAGCCGGTCTCCATCTGCTCCCGTTTCACAGCGCACGATCTGGGCACCGTTGCGTTAACAGGCGATGAAGGAACTCGCGCCTGCGCTCATTGGCCGTCGATCTGCCGTCCCATGATGGCGATCGCCTTCTGGTAGACGCCTGCCGCGTTCCACGCCTCGATCGCGGCGAAGTTGGGTTCCCCGGGCTGATAGCCGGCGCCGGCGCGCCAGCCATGGGCGCGCAGGAAGTTCGCCGTCGAGCTCAGCGCGTTGGCCGCGACTTCGAGGTTGCCGGTGCCGTAGGCCAGAATGCTCTTGGGCATGAACTGGGTCTGACCGACCTCGCCATGCATGGAGCCGCGGGTTGATCCCGACAGCGTACCGCGGTCGATCAGCTTCAAGGCTGCATAGAGCTGGTCGGTGAAGAATTCGGGCCGGCGGCAGTCATAGGCAAGGGTCGCGATCGACGACAGCATGTTCTGATTGCCGCGCTGGCTGCCGAAGCCGGTCTCCATGCCCCAGATCGCGATCAAGGGTCCCGGCGGGACGCCATAGCGCTGCTCGATCGAGGCGAACAAGGCGGCATGCGACTGCTTCAGCGATCGGCCGCGCGCTACGATGGTCGCAGATCCCCGCTTGGCCATGAACTGCTCGAGCGACAGGCCGAAGCTGCGCTGGCCGCGATCCGCGGCAATCGTCGCACTGGCATAATGGGTCTGCATCAGCGCGGCGATCGCGGTGGCGCCGATGCCCTTGGCGCTCGCCTCGCCCGAGAACTGCTGCTTCCAGGCTTCGAACCCGCCGGGCCCGTTGCCGCACTGCGCCGCGTTCGCCTCAGCCCCCAGCGTCGCAACCATCACGACGATGGCGAGCGCCGACGTCGCAACCTGCCAGCCCCTTATCATCCAAGACCTCCTCCGCAAATATGCCGCCGCCCTCGCGGGCGCGGCGCTGACGATGGCCGGATTGACATGACCCGGCGATGAACGATCCGCCTCAGATTCGGCCGCGAACCGTCACGATATGTCGCCGGCAGCGGATTGGCCATCCCGGCCGCCTCAGGCAGGCCGGGACATTTGGCCCCTGCGCCCGGAAGGTGTCATGCGCCGGGCATGACGACGAACACGGCGTGCGTGACGATGTGTGACGATGCAGATCGCGCGTGAGAAGTGCGAAATCCGGTGGTGAATGGCGTGCGATGTAGTAGGTTCTCCGCGGGGACGGCGGCCCCGCTGTCCTCCAACTTGGGAGGCGATGGCTATGATGAAGACCCTGTCACTTCTAGCGGTCCTGCCCTTTATCGGCGTCCTGTCGATGTCGACGGGCCACGCCGCATCCACATGCTCGACCAGCAATTTCGGCATCTCTGCGGTACCGTGCGGAAAGCGGTATGCGGTCAGCTACGAAGCCTGCCGGAAGTACGTGATCGAGCATGGCGCATCGCCCGCCGAATCCTGGTGGTACTGCAGCAGTCAAGGCTACACGAAATAGCCGGCACTTCCTGAGCGAGGCCTTATTTCCTGAGCGAGGCCTTTCGCCGGCGCGGACAGCGCGTTGAGCTGCCGCGGCGTCGAACACGCGTGCCTGCCGATCCGCGTGTTAAGGCACGTCGCCTCGCCTCACCGGGCCGACAGTCTGCGGCCGGTTGAGGAAGAACTCGCGGTTGCCGAGCGCGGCCTCGGCATACTGGTCGATCGCCACGATGATCGCCTGCACGTGGTGAAAGCACCAGCCTTCCCGCGTCGCCATGTGCCGGACCTCGGCCAGCGCCTTGATCCAGGGCGCGTGATCATCGCTGTCGTGGAAATACCGAAGCGGCTCTCTCATCTTTCCTCCGGCACATCACGTCTTGCAGCTCGGCGCGCAGCCGCCGCATCCCGAGCACTCGGTCATGCACGCGCTTCGCCGGCGACGAGCTCTTGCTTCACTGGGCGAATGAAGGCCGGGGTCGCGGCGCGACGGCGCGGTGCAACGCTCGCATGCACGATGATCGGATCGCGGTCGCCCAGGACGCCCCGCTCCTCGACCAGGCGGCTCATGACCAACCGCATCTTCAAGAGGTCCCCGGCGACGAAGGCGCAGTCCTCATCGCGGTTGATCTGCTGGCGCATGATGGCTTCGGCCTCGAGCATGCTGACGCGCAGCGCCCTGATCTGCCTGCGAATTTCGCTGATACGGTTGTCCATGGCGTCCTCCTATTCCGGTGGAGGACAATTAGAACAAAACAAGAACATTGAGTCAAGCGGTGCACCCGTCCTGGGGTATCGTGATCACGACGCAACCGGGTGAGTTCCGGTCACGGCCGTAACAGCTTCACGAATTCAACGTAAGGTGCCGGACATCAAGCGAGATCAAGGAAGCTACGGCGAAGCGCGCGCAGCGAGGATCGCCGCCGTCAGAGACAAACGGCCGACACACGACTGTGGAACAATGCGGCATCGAACTTGTCTACACAAATAGACAAGTTAAAATGGGTCGATTCTATTTCGATCATTGCGCAGCAAATGCCCAAGTCCTCGAATGCCAAAGTCCTCCAAGCTGGTAGCCGCGAAGCGCGGCAAGGTTCTTCTGGTTAGACGCCGATCTGACGGGCTGTGGATGTTCCCCGGCGGGCGCAGGCGTGCGCGAGAGACCGGGAAGGATTGCCTCAAGCGGGAGATCAAGGAGGAGCTTCCAAAGCTGAAGCTCGGCAGGATCACCCTCTGGAAGGAAGTGAAGACGAGGAACAAGCGCTCCGGCCGCAAGATGAATGACGCGATCTTCATCGCCAAGTCCGCCAAGGGCAGGCTGGCGATCGGCGACAAGAAGGAGATCGACCGCGCCGCCTGGCAGAAACCCCGCGGCATCCGCCTGACGCCGACCTCGCGCTACATCCGCGACCGCCTGTTTCCGCGAAAGCGGCGGCGCCGGAGATAGGCGGCGGGATCATCGCGGCTTGAAAGGCCGCGCTTCCACCCCAAAGAAACGGCCCCAGCGAGGGGGCACAAGCTGGGGCCGCGAGTTACTGTGATCGTCCGGGCGCTGCCGGCAGGGACAGCACCGAACCTGTGACAATCATGCTCCGCGGCGTCGGTTCCTGGACGGAGGGCCTGGGCTTTTTATCCGGGCGACATCACACGTTATTTATCCGCGCTCGCTGACCTGCAATTTGACGCGACGTAAGTTTGTTTAATCGTTGCGTGGAGTCATGGAACCGAAGACCGAGATTTGCCCGAAGTGCGGGCACAAACTGGAATTGGCATTGCCTCCGGGCGGCAAAGGCGACCGCCTCTATCGGTGCTTCAATTGCGGAGGCCCGGACCCTCTGAAGGATCACACGGCGGACGGATATCTGCGCGGTCTGAAGCCCCCGGAAAAATAACACAGGTTAGTCAGCAACACCGTACTGATCCGGATTTCTGAAAAGATAGGACGGCCGTAATACAACCCTGCCGGCGTTGCCGTTCTTTGCAGAGCATTTTTTCACGACTGAGTTGTTACAGACCTATTGTAACCGGCAGAAAAGGGCCGTCGATGCGACGGCCCTTTTCGATTCAGCGCCCGTGTCTTTCGGGCGGCATCAATCCCGGTGACGACAGCCATACTCCGGGAATATCTGTTCTACCCAACTCGGTACCGGGCAAAGAATGAGGCCGCGAACCGGCGGTCTCCTTAATTGAGTGGCCCCAGCAACCTATGGGGGCCTGGGAGGGCAGGCGCTGGGGCCGTCTACCGGCCCGGTTGGCGCGGTCGGGCCAGGTGAGCTTCCATCAAATGAATAGAGCAACGGCAACCATTGCGATTGGGCAAAGTCCCAATACGACGATGCCCGCTCGAACAATCACTTCGGACATGACATGCGCCCTTCAATGGGGCGGTCAAAATACGCCGCGGCGGAAGCCGCGCAAAGTGCAGTTTGTGCCAGATTTTCCGCGTCCCTCAATCATGCGTCACGGCGGGAAAGGACGCGCCAAGGCGGAGTCGTTGAGACACCAAAACTCACGCGCGAGCCTCCTGGAGATCGCCGAAGAGTGAGGCCTCAGGCGGTATCGCGGATTTCGGCCCTGGAGTTTGGCGGCTGCGCCGGCACACCGTGCTGATTTCTTCAGCTTCGCCTACCGCCGACGCGTGCTAGGAATGACGCGATCCGCTTCGTATCGGACCACGACATGAGCTAAGAATTCGTCCAAAATGACCTTCCCCTCCAACCGCCAGAGGCGGCTGCTCAGACTAGTCTCCGCGCGTTGGCAGCGCCGCGCCCTGTTCTTGCTGGGCGGCATTGCGGTCGGTGCTGCGGCCGTCGCGCTGGCACAGCTCGCCGATCTGGCGCAGATTGCGTTTGGCGCGGTGGTATCCCGTTTCCATTATGCCTCGCTGCTGCTGACGCCGGCCGGGTTCGCGCTGTCGGTGTTTCTGACCAACCGCTTCTTTCAGAACGCGCAAGGCAGCGGAATCCCGCAGGCGATCGCCGCACGCCATCTGACCGACCAGACCGCGCGCGAAAGCCTGGTTTCGCTGCGCGTTGCGGCCGGCAAGATCCTGCTCACGCTGTTCGGCCTGTTGTGTGGCGCGTCGGTCGGGCGCGAGGGACCGACGGTGCAGATCGGCGCCTCGATCATGTTTGCGCTCGGCCGCTTCTCGCCGCGGCGCCAACCCGGCCTGATCCTTGCCGGCGCGGCAGCAGGTGTCGCGGCCGCCTTCAACACCCCGCTGGCAGGAATCGTGTTCGGCATCGAGGAAATGAGCCGTGCCTTCGAGACGAGAACCAGCAGCCTGATCATCGGCGCGGTGATCGCTGCCGGCCTGACCTCGCTCGCGCTGATGGGCAACTATACGTATTTCGGCACCAGCGCGACGGCCCTGCGCAACGGCACCGACTGGCTCGCAGTGCCGCTCTGCGGCGTTGCCGGAGGTCTTGCGGGCGGCCTGTTCAGTCGCATCCTGATCGCGATGGCGCGCGGATTTGCCAATCCGGTCGGACGCGCGATCAAGCGTTATCCAATCGGCTTTGCCGCGATCTGCGGATTTGCGGCTGCGATTTGCGGGATTGCGTCCGACGGCGCGATCTATGGCACGGGATATCAGCAGGTCAAATCCGCGCTCGAAGCCGGAACACAATTGCCGGCGAGCTTCAGCGTCTGGAAATTCCTGGCGACCACGTTCGCCTCGATCAGCGGCATGCCGGGCGGCATCTTCGCGCCCTCGCTCGCGGTCGGCGCCGGGCTCGGCTCCAACATCGCGCCGCTGTTTCACGGCGCGCCGCTGTCGGCGATCATGCTGCTCGGCATGGTCTCGTACTTTGCCGGCGTCGTGCAGGCGCCCATCACCGCGTTCGTGATCGTGACCGAGATGACGGACAATCACGGCATGGTCGTGCCGTTGATGGCGGCCGCGCTGATCGCGCACGTGACCTCGCGAATGATCTGCAAGGAAGGCGTCTATCACGCCCTCGCCAAGGGCTTCGTCGAGCGCGCTGCGCCGGCGCAGAAGATCACCTCGATCTGAATTCCGGGCACCACGGGAAAACGGCCCCGGCATCTCGCGTTGCCGGGGCCGTCCTATTCCATGCTCACTCACGCCGAACCGCCGGTGCCGATAATCAGGCGGACCCTCTGGGCCTTGAAAATTTCCTTAATGAAAAAGCCTGCCCAGCGCCCGAATGATTCGCGCGATCCGGCGTTCCGGAAAATAACGCGTGTGAATCCAGCCTGAATAAATTTAAGCCCGAAACAAACGGAATGTTTCAGTGACTCTTCATGCGTGAACGGAGTTCCGGGGTTCCTCGGGGAGCGGACTTGTCGCGGCGACGTTGGTCTATGGGCAATCCCTGAGAAAGGGGGAAGCGCCATGGTCGAGAACGTCATGACCAACGCCACTTATTGGCGGGACCGAGCCGCCAAGACACGTGCCAAGGCGGATTTGTTCAGATATCAAAACTCACGCGCGAACCTTCTGAAGATCGCCGAAGAGTACGACCGTCTGGCCAACTATGCCGAGCAGCAATTGCTGCGCGCACCGACGGTGAACCTGTCCGGCCAGTCTCCTTAAGGCAGGAGCCTTTTGGACATTGGGCCGTCTCAGCCGGGACGTGCGCCGCACGTTACGCTGCTTTCGGCCAATCGAGCCTCAGCCCCGATACGCAAACAGATCGATCGGCTCGTTGAAGCCGCGCACCGCGTGCTGGCCGACATGCTCCAGCGCGAACTCTTTCTCCACCAGCTCGGCGAAGGCGCGCGACAGCAGCACCTTCTTGCCGATCGTCTTGGTCAGCGCCTCGAGGCGGGAGGCCATGTTGACGGCCGGGCCGATCACGGTGAAGTCGAGCCGGCTGGTCGATCCGATGTTGCCGTACATGACGTCGCCGACATGGACGCCGATGCCGTAGTTCAGCGGCGCGCGGCCCATCATGCTGTTCTTTTCGTTCAGCGCGGCCATGGCCTGCCGGGCCTCGGCCACGGCATGCAGCAGGTTCGCGCAGGCGTCGGGCGCGCTGAGCGGGAAGATGGCGAGCAGCCCGTCGCCGATGAATTTCAGGATCTCGCCGCCGTGCCGCGCAATCGGCTCCGACATCGCGTCGAAATAGTCGTTGAGCAGGTCGATGACATCGTCGCGTGGCCAGTTGTCGGAGATCTTGGTGAAATCGCGCAAATCGCAGATCATGATCGCGGCGCGCACCGTCGTGCCGGTGCCGCGCCTGGTGGCGCCGGCCAGGATCAGCTCGCCGGCATGGGAGCCGACATAGGTCTCCAGCAGCGTGCGGGCCAGGCGGTTCTTGATGCGGATCTCGCTGACCAGCGCCAGCACCGGCAGCACCTTCTTCAGGCCGGCGATATGCGCAGCGTCGAAACCGCCGGGACGGTCGGTCGCGAAGGTGACGATGTGCCGCTTGCCGAGCGTATGGTAGAGCGGCCAGGCGACATAGTCGGTGAGGCCCTTGGCGCGCATCTCGTCATAGAGGGCGTGCTTGCGGCCAGGCGCCCGTTCGAGCCGCTCGCGCACTTCGCCGGCGCCCTGGTGGATTTCGTAGACCGGGCTGCCGATATATTCCGAGCGCTCCCTCACCTCGTAGTCGACCCGCGTGATCTCGGCCTCGCGCTTGCCGTCGCCCCAGATGATCCGGGCGCCGAGCCATTGCGGATGCTGGATCAGCAGATTCATCGTCGCCCGCTTGAGGGGAATACCCGTTTGCTGCAACCGGATGCACAGCTCGGCGAAGATATTGTCGATGAAGCGCTCGTCGCGGGTCTCGTTGGTCAGCCAGGCCACAACGTCGCCGCCAGACTGCGGCGTGACGGACTCGATGTTGGGGGCGTTCATGGCTTGCTCCGGAGCGGCGGGTGGGATTGGCACGCGATATGTCGTGCTTCTGCCCGGCAACGTCAACGCCGCCAGCGGTAACGTGATCGGGCGCCCGGGTGGCCCAGGCGGTAGCCCGACCACTGCGGGGCGCGTTGCCAAAATATCGAAAACAACCCCATGCAAAGTAGCCGGCGATGGCCGGCCCTCGACCAGGCTCCTTGACACGTCGGGCAACTCACGGGTACTTTTCCAATATTCCGAAATTCCGCGGACGCACGCTCGGCCCCGGCAGGCATATGGCATTTGCGTGCTTCTGTAACCAGACGTTTCCACGTCGTCATGGCCAACAGCCACATGCGATAGCCCTGCCTTTCAGGGCGGAGCCAGACGCCGCTTGAGCACGAAACCGCGCCCCGCACGCACTCAACTGGTTAGCGATCGATTAATTGCAGCGCGCGGACGTTGCATCGCGGGCACACTGCTTGCTGTTTCGCATGGGGAACACCAAGCTTCATTTGTTTGCTCACAGTGAGTCACATAGCGTGACGCACATCCGCGGCTGGCGAAGGTTTGCCGGAATGCAACCTGCCTGGCGGCGGCAAGAACAAGGGGCTGAGCACCATGCGCGAATGCATCGGGGCTACGACGATCGCACGACACGTTGGTGACAATCCACCCAATCCACGCCTGACGTCCCGCACGCGTGCGCACTTCCACCGCCTGCTGCTGATGAGCGCCTCGGTAGTCGCGCTCTCGGCGCTGATGCCGGGCTCAGCGGCGGCGCAGACCTGGACCGGCGCAACCAGCAACAACTGGACGGTGGGCTCGAACTGGAACACCGGCACGGCCCCGGCCGGCGGTGCGGTCAATATTGTGCCCGGCTCAAACGTCGTCCTCGGCGTGAGCCCAGGGGCGACCGGCACGACCAGCACGCTGAATGTTCGCGACCTGGTCGGAGGCACGACAAATCTCACGATTCAAAACGGCAGCACGCTGACGAGCACTACCGCTTCGATCGGCGATGTCGCAGGTGGCATCGCCACGGTCACCGTGACAGGGGCCGGCTCCCGGTGGAACGCCAGTACGATCAACCTGTTCGCTGGCGCCACAAGCGTGCTCAACGTTACGGACGGCGCGACCGTCTCCGTCACAAGCAGGCTCATCGTCGGCACGCCGGCCGGCACTAGCACGGCCACCCTCAACATCAGCAACGCCACGGTGGAGAATCGCGGCTTCGGCATCAGCGTTGGCAACGCACGGGGCCAGGTCAATTTTGACAACGCCACCTTCCGTGCGGCCATTAACACCTCCAACATCTCCAACGGAACGGCCGACCAGAACAACATCGCCGCGGGCGGACTGACCGTCGATAGCAACGGGTTCCTCGTCCTCCAGGCGAACGGCTTCAGCGGCGTCGGCGGATTGACCAAGATCGGCGCTGGGACCTTGCGGCTCAGTGGCGCCAGCACCTACATCGGCGACACGCTGATCCAGCAAGGCACGCTGGCACTGACGGGCGCAGGCGCGATCAGTCTCAGCCGAGTGGTCGACAACGCAACCTTCGATATCTCGGCAATATCCGCCGTGCCAGGTATAGCCGGCATTCAAAGCCTCGCGGGCACCGGCACCGTCACGCTCGGCACCAGGACGCTGGGCATCATCAATGCGAGCGACAATTTCGCCGGCACCATCAACGGCAGCGGCGGGCTGGGCCTCACCGCCGGCACGCAATTGCTGTCCGGCGTCAACAGCTATAGCGGCGTGACCTTTATCGCAGGCGGCACCTTGGCGCTATCAGATGCGGGCTCGATCGCAGCTTCCAGCCAGGTGATCGCGAACGGCACGTTTAGCATCGCCGGCCTCTCCGGCGCAGGCACCAGCATCCAGCGGCTGTCGGGCTCAGGCAGCGTCGATCTCGGCGCCAAGACGCTGACGCTGACCGCCGCGAACGACACGTTCGCCGGCGTGATCGGCGGCAGCGGCGCCCTGACGCTTGCCGGCGGCACACAGACACTGTCCGGCGCCAACACCTATAGCGGCGTGACCACGATTTCCGCGGGCACGCTGGCGCTTGCAGGGGCTGGCGCGATCAGCAATTCCCGCGTGGTCGCGAATGCAGCGTTCGATATCTCCGGCCTCACGGGTGCCGGCACCAGCGTCCAGAGTCTCGCCGGCTCTGGCAGCGTCACGCTCGGCGCCAAGACGCTGACGCTGACCAATGCCAGCGACAATTTCGCGGGCGCGATCGGCGGCACCGGCGGGCTCGCCCTGACCGGCGGCACGCAAATCCTGTCCGGCGTCAACACCTATAGCGGCGCGACCACGGTGAACGGCGGCACGCTGCAAGCCGGCGCGGTCAATGCGTTCAGCGCCGCCTCCGCCATCACCGCCGGCGCCGGCACCACGATCGACCTCAACGGCTTCAACCAGACCATGGGCGCGCTCAGCAATGCCGGCACGGTGCGGTTCGGCGCGGCGCCCGGAACGACGCTGACGGTCGCCGGCAATTATGCCGGCAACGGCGGCACGCTGCTGTTCAACACCGTGCTCGGCGGCGAAGGCTCGGCGACCGACCGCCTCGTCGCGGGAAGCACGTCGGGCACCTCGACCGTGCGGGTCAACAATGCCGGCGGCGGCGGCGCGCAGACCGCCGACGGAATCAAGCTGATCGACGTCACCGGCGCCTCCAACGGCGTCTTCGCGCTGGCGGGCGACTATTCGCTGCAGGGCCAGCAGGCGATCGTCGCCGGCGCCTACGCCTATACGCTGCAGAAGAACGGCCTCGGCACGCCGACGGATGGCGACTGGTATCTGCGTTCCAGCCTGGTCAATCCGCCTGGTGATCCGGCCGCACCGGCCAAGCCCGCGGGCCCGCTGTACCAGCCCGGCGTGCCGCTTTACGAGAACTACGCCCAGGTGCTGCTCGGCATGAACGCGCTGCCGTCGCTGCAGGAGCGTGTCGGCAACCGCTATTGGGGCGGCAGCGGCGGCCCGAGCGAGGCGATGGCGCGGATGGGCGTCACGCCGGCGGCGCAGACAGACAGTTCATGGACGCAATCGGCATTCTGGGGCCGCATTGAGGGCGGTCAGGCCGAGTTGCGGCCGTCGAACACCACGGGCTCGAGCATGAACAGCGATGACTTCAAGGCGCAGGCCGGGCTCGACGGCCTCGCGCTCGAGAACACCTACGGCCGCCTGATCGTCGGCCTCACGCTGCAATACGGCCTGACCACGGCTTACGTGAATTCGTTATTCGGCAACGGCCGCATCCGCGCCGAGGGCACCGGCGTCGGCGCCACCGCGACCTGGTATGGCGACAACGGCGTCTACATCGACGGCCAGATGCAGACCATGTTCTATCGCGGCGATCTCACCTCCGATCTCGTCGGCAGCATGACGCATGGCAATGAAGGCTTCGGCTACACGTTCAGCATCGAGACCGGCAAGCGGATTGCGGTCGGCAACGGCTTTTCGCTGACGCCGCAGGCGCAGCTTTCGTATGCAAAAGTCGGTTTCGATGCCTTCGCCGATCGCTTCGGCGCGCTGGTCTCAATGCAGGATGCCGAGAGCCTGCTCGGCCGCGTCGGGCTGTCGCTCAATCATCGGAAGAACTGGAGCGACGGCGCCCGCTCCGACCTCTACGCGATCGGCAACCTGCACTACGAATTCCTCGACGGCACCAACGTCGATGTTGCGGGCACCGGCTTCGCCAGCGCCAACGATCGGCTCTGGGGCTCGATCGGCGGCGGCGGCAGCTACAGCTGGGCGGGCGGGCGTTACACCGTGTTCGGCGAAGCTACCTACCGCGCCAGCCTGCAGGATGCCGGCGACAACCACAGCTACAAGGGCACCGCCGGTTTGCGCGTGGTGTGGTGAGGACGGAAGGTCAAGGCGCGATGAGATTGGGTCGTAAGGCGACGGCAGTTTGCTCCCTCGCCCCGTTCTTACGGGGTCGAGACCAGCGAAGCTTGCTCTTGGAGGGTTGGGGTGAGCGGCTCGCTTCGCACATACGGTGATAGCTGCGTCCGCGGAGACTCCCCCTCACCCGCATCGCATCTGGCGATGCGACATAGCCGAAGCTCTGCTTCGGCGTTCTTGAGAACGGCCGCCGAAGGCGGCCTATGCCTCTCCCCGCACGCGGGGCGAGGTGACCAAGCCTACCCGCCCAACCGATCGACCTCGGCCTTGCCGGCCTTCATCACCAGCGGGATGTGCTCGCCCTGGCCGAGCAGACAACTCACGTCGCGCAGCGGGTTGCCCTCGACCACCAGTAGATCGGCGAACGCCTCCGGCGCGATGCGGCCGAGCTTGCCTTCCATGCCGAGCACCTCGGCGCCGACAACGGTCGCGCTCGCGATCACCGCCTGCGGGCCCAACAATTCGGCGCGGATCCGGAACTCCTCGCTCTGCAGGCGCTGCGACGGTCCGAGCAGGTCGGAGCCGTACCCCATCTTGACGCCGGCCTCGCGATAGATCGCGAGCGAGCGCAGTCCGGCGTCGCGCACGTCGGCGATCTTGGCGACGCTCGCCGCCGGCAGGCCGTATTTCGCGCCCTCATTGGCCAGCGCCTCATAGGTGACCAGCGTCGGCACCACATAGGCGCCCTGCTCGGCCATCAGCCGCGCGGTCGGCAGATCGACCAGATTGCCGTGCTCGATGGTGCGCACGCCGCAGCGGATCGCCCGCTCGATCGCCTCCGCGGTGTAGGCGTGCGCCAGCACATAGGTGTGCCGCGCCCTCGCCTCGGCGACGATGGCGCGGATCTCGTCCTCGGAATAGCCGTAGGCGCCGATCGGATCGGTGGGCGACGCGACGCCGCCGGACGCCATGATCTTGATCTGGTCGGCGCCCATCTGCAGCTCCTCGCGCACCGCCTTGCGCACCGCGTCGACGCCGTCGACGACGCGCGCGATCGCACCGACCCGCACGCAGCAGGAGCAGGTCGGGTCGGCCAGATAGTCGGAGCGGGCGCGCCCGTCGCCATGCCCACCGGTCTGGCTCAGCGCGCGGCCGGAGACGAACAGCCGCGGACCGTCGGTCAGGCCGGTGTCGATCGCCTGCTTCAGCGCATAGCCGGCGCCGCCGGCATCGCGCACGGTGGTGAAGCCGCGCTTCAGCATGGCGCGCAACAGCATGGTCGAGCGTAGCGTCACCAGCACGTTGGCCATGCGGGCCTGCTGCGACAGATCGAGCTCGACCGCGACCGCATGCACGTGCAGATCGATCAGGCCGGGCATCAGCGTCTTGCCCTTGAGGTCGATGACGCGATCGGCCGAGGTCTCGATCGGCCGGTCCGAGACCTCCTTGATCAGGCGATCCTCGACCAGCACGTGGTGGCCTTCGAGCAGATCGGAGCGCAGGGGATCGAGCAGCGCGGCGTTCTTGAAGAGGGTCGTAGCCATGATGGTCTCCTGAGCGCCGCGATCACGCGGCTTCGCTTGCGATGTCTTCCAGCGACCGGCCGCGCGTCGGCACGCCCATCAGCACGACGGTCAGCGCGCCAATCAGGAGGACGGACGTGGTGACGCCGAACACGCCGGCAAAGCCGAAATTCGGATAGAGGTAGCCGACCAGGATCGGCGCTGCGATCGCGCCGATGCGGCCGATCGCGGATGCGAGCCCCGCCCCCGTGGTCCGGATCGATGTCGGAAACACTTCGGCCGTGTAGGCATAGACGCCGGCATAGGTGCCGTTCATGAAGAACGACAGCAGCAGGCCGGCCGTCATGATCTCCGCATCGCTCTTGGCAAAGGCCAGCCCGAGCGCGCTGACGCCGCCGAGCAGCATATAGGTCGCGATCGTCGCCTGCCGTCCGATCCGCTCATTGAAAAAGGCGGCGGTGAAATAGCCTGGCACCTGCGCGCAATACATCGCGAGCGAATAGCCGAAACTCTTGGTGATGCTCATGCCGTTCTGCACCAAGAGGCCGGGAATCCAGACGAAGAAGGAATAGTAGCTGAAGGTGATCGACAGCCACATGATCCAGGTCATGGTGGTGATCCGCGCCTGCCGGCCGGCCAGCAGCGCGGCAAAATTGCTCAACAGCGTTCCCGACGAGGCGACTGGCGCGGCCGGCTCGGCGACCGCAGGCGGCAGCGCGCGGCCCTCGCGCGCGAAGCCGGCCTCGATCCTGTCGAGCACCGCTTCGGCCTCCTTCGCCCTGCCCCGGCTCTCCAGCCAGCGCGGCGATTCCGGCAGCGATCTCCGCCACCACAGCAGCATCACGACAGGCACGGCCGTGATGACCAGCACGATGCGCCAGCCGTTCTCGTAGGCGGGCACGATGAAATAGCCGAGCAAGGCAGCAGCGACGAAGCCGAACGAGAAAAAGCCCGCCAGCGCGCCGGTGAAGGCGCCGCGGTAACGCCGCGCCACGAACTCCGCGAGGTACGGCGCGATGATCGCGCTCTCCGCGCCGGTGCCCATGCCGGCGACGACGCGGGCGGCAAAGAACGCCGGCCAGCTGTCCACCGCCGCGCTGACCAGCGAGGCCGCGCTGTAGAGCGCGAGCGCCGACATCATCACCGCGCGGCGGCCGATCAGGTCGCCCAGCGTCCCCGCGAGCAGCGCGCCGAACAGATAGCCGACGAAGGTGCTGCTGCCGAGCACGCCGGTCTCGACATTGGTCAGCCCCCAGGCGGTGCGCAGCACCGGCAGGATGAATGCCAGCACCGCGGCATCCATCGCGTCGAAGAGATAGCCGAGGCCGCCCATCAGCAGCAGGTGCACATGGAACCGCGCGAACGGCAGGCGCTCGATGCGCGCCGAGATCATCGACATGAAAGTCCCCCCTCGCCCCGCGGCGGCACGCGCCACAGGGTCAGGCGGGAATGATAGACAAACCAATATTATCCGAATAATTTATAATCGTTATCTAGCACATCACCCTTGTGAATATTGCTCGTGTCCTTCCGCACGCTCGACCTCAACCTGCTGAAAGTCTTCGAGGCGCTGATGACCGAGGGCAGCGTCACGCGCGCCGCCAGCGCGCTGACCATGACGCAGCCCGCGGTCAGCAACGCGCTCGCGCGGCTGCGCGACGCGCTCGGGGATCCCCTGTTCGTGCGCACCGCGAGCGGGATCCGCCCGACGCAACGCGCCGTGGCGCTGTGGCAGCCGATCGGCGATGCCCTGGAACATGTCCGCCACGCCCTCGACGAGGATGCCTTCGATCCGCGACAGACCCAGGCCGAATTCATCCTGTCGATGTCCGACTACGTTGCCTCGCTGGTGATGCCGCGGCTACTCAACCGCTTCAGTGAAGTGGCGCCGTCGGCGCGCATCCACACCGTGCCCAACACCATCCTGGAGATCGGCGACCGGCTCGAGGACAACCGGGTCGATTGCGTGCTGAGCGTCTATGTCAACGAGGCGCAGCAGCCGCCGGCCGTGATTCGCTCCCGCTCGCTGTGGACCGTCGAATATGCCTGCATGATGCGGCGGGACCATCCGCTGGCCAGGCAGAAGCGGCTCAACACCCGGAGCTTCCTTGCCGCCAAGCATGTCGACGTCAGCCTCGCCGGCAAGACGCTGCCGACCTACGACCAGTTTCTCGCCTCGCGCGGGCTGTCGCGCAATCTGGTCGCGACCGTCAACCATTACAACGCCGCCTACGAGATCGTGCGCCAGTCCGACCTGATCGCCGTGCTGCCGCGCGATCTCAGCGCGCAGTCCCGCCACGCGCCCCATCTGCACGCCATGCCGGTGCCGCTGCCGGCGCCGCCGCGCATCGTCAGCCTGTTCTGGCACCAGCGCAACGACACCGTTCCCGGGCAACGCTGGCTGCGCGAGACGCTGGTGGAGATGTTCGCAAGGATGGAGTGAGCGGGTGGATTGGCGCATGCGGACTAACCCGGCTCCCGGACACCCCTGATCCCCGTAGCGGCACGGGGATGCTGATTAACGCTCCCACAACTCGGGTTTGGTTTCCGATTGACGCCATCGGGGACCGGGGTGGTAGGCTGTCGCCATTTCACGTGGCCATTTGAATGCGCGAGTTATTGGAACAATACCAGCTTTTGCTGGCGCCCTTGATCTTCGTGCCGTTCGAGCAACTTTTTGCAGCGAGGCAGCAGAAGATCTTCAGGCGTGGTCTGCTGACCGATATGGCCTTCCTGTTTCTCAACGGCTGGCTGGTGTTCATCGGCGTGATCGCGATCATCGCGGTGGCGACGCTGGTCAATCAATCGATCCTGCCCTCGGCAGTCAAGCAGGCGGTCAGCGATCTCCCGTATTGGGCTCAGGCGCCCATCGCGATCGTGATCGGGGACCTCGGCGTCTACTGGACCCACCGCATCCTGCACGTCGTGCCCGCCATGTGGCGCATCCATGCCGTTCATCACGCCGTCGAGGAACTGGACTGGCTCGCCGCGATCCACCAGCACCCGCTTGACGTGACCTTCATGAAGGTTGGTTCGCTGTTTCCGCTGTTCGCGCTCGGTTTCTCCGCTGAGGCGATCGGGACCTATCTTGCGATCTACTACTGGCAGTCCTGGCTCGCGCACGCCAACGTGCGCCTGGGCTACGGCCCGCTACGCCGCATCCTGGTGTCGCCGGAGTTTCATCACTGGCACCACAGCAGCGAGCGGGAAGCCAGGGACAAGAACTACGCCGGGCTGTTCTCGTTCTACGATGTGCTGTTCGGCAGCCTCTATCTTCCGGAAGGGCAGAAGCCGACGGCATTCGGCGTCGATCATCCGATGCCCACGAGATACCTGGCGCTTTTGGCCTATCCATTTTTCGCCTGGGCCTCGATGCTCAAGCGCGACGATCCATCGGGCACCGGGCGCCCGGCTGGCGCGGAGGCCGTGCCCGGCACGGCAACGCCGCCGGCGCACCAAGACGGCTGATCGTGATGATCTTCGCCGTAGACTGTTCGCGATCAGCACACTAAAGCGCGATGAGATCGGGTTGAATCCTCATCGCGCCGGATCATGCTTTAGCCGCCGACGGTCGCAGATTTTCGCAACCCCTCGCCTGTAGCCGTCTCGCCGGCCTCTTGCCGGTATCTCATCCAGATCAGCGCGATCACGGTTGCGCACATCATGGGGCCGAGAGGCGTGCGCACGAACGGGAAAGCGTATCCCAATACGAAGACGACGCTGACAGCGTTCCGGAAGGCGCTTCGACTTGAACGCGACGCGAGGCGGCCCGCGCCGGCGTTCATGAGAAACACCAGCGCGACCACCAGGACCGGCATATCGTAGATCGCGAAGTAAGGAGAAATCAGCGGCGTCGCCGCCAGCAGGCTTGCGGCCTTTACGGCGAAGCTGACATGGCCGCGCCACAGGATCAGCACCCCAATCGCAACCACCGATGCGATGGCGACGTGGAACGCCATCGCCAAACCATAGCCAAGGCCGGCGTCTCTCAAGAGCCCATAGATGCTCTGCAGTTTGTACCATGGCAGCGCGCCACTGAGGTGGAATTGCGTCGTGGCGAAGGTGGCGGCCGCGCGGAATCCATCGAAGGTATCCCAACCGAAGATCAGCCCGGCGAGCAGCAGGAGGACCGGAATCACCAAAGCGGCGGTGATAACGATGCGCCAACGCCCGGTGGCGATCAACACGAAGGGAAGCAGCACGCCATATTGAGGTTTGAAGATGAGCAGCGCGATCAGGATTCCACTGAGAAGCGGACGCCTGTCCAATGTCAACAGGATGCCGCCGAGCAACGATGCGGCGAGCAGCGCGCTTTGGCCGGAGATGAAATCGTAGAATACGGGCGGAGCAGCGAGTGCCAGCAGCAGCGCGCCGGAGCGTGGCCGGATGGCATGAACGACGAGCAGCCAGCAAGACAGCTTTGCCGCGCTCCAGACCCAGAACGCGATCGGAAACGGCAGCAGCGCCAGCGGCGCCACAACCAGGAAAAACACCGGCGGATAAAAGAACGGAACCGGTACCTGATCGTAAGGATATGGAGCGTGATTGAGGGATTGCAGCCGGAGAACAAGTTGCTGATGCAGCAGCTCCCAATCGTAGGCCGCCGCCGCATGGCCTTCGAGCGCCATCGTGCCCGCGCCCCAGAAACACGAAAAATCGATTCCGGCCTGGCCGGCACCACCGAAAAATGCCGGTATCGAAACCAGGATCGAGACGCCGAGCAAGACCGCGCAGGCAACCATCAGCGCCGGGTCGTCTCCTGCAGAAGCGTCCCAGTGCAAAATTCTCTTCATGTCGTCTGAAACGGCTCAATCATGAAATGGCGCAATCTACCATTGCGCTCGCGGGCCGAGCAATGGAACGCCGGCGGCGGCTGGAGATGTTTGCGCGGATAGGGTGAAGACGCAGGCGTCGAATGGATGAGCGGGCTGTGGGCCGCCTTGGCTCGCTTCGCTACGATGGAGTTTTCCGGGCTCGCCGAGCCGTGGGTCGCGGATGTCAGTCCGTCTACGCTTTCGCTGTCGCTCAAGCTACGCCGGACACGCTTCGCCCTGACGGGCCCCGGCGCGGCTCCGCCACGCATAGCCCGTCAGGGCGAAGCCTGGTGGGGGAGGCAGGACTCGAACCTGCGAAGCCATGAGGCGGCTGATTTACAGTCAGCTCCCTTTGCCACTCGGGACACTCCCCCGTCCAACAGCATCAGACCGGCCGCGCGAGTGGCGGCGGACCGGTCATCGAAATGACGCTGATAACCGGCCGACCCGAAGCGGGTGCGCGGTCGGGCGCGTTTATGGGGGAAGGCGGTCCCCAAAGTCAACCAAGCCGGCCGTCTATTTGGGATACTTTTGCAGGCTCTGGCGATCTCTGTTCCAAAGTAGTGAGTGTTGCGGCTAGATTCTTGTTTTGTCGCGTTTTCCTCACGCGAACCGGACCCCACTTCGCTCGAAAACGCTGTGTAAAATTGCCAATATTCGGGAGCCGTGACACAAGCCTCACATGAGCGATCGCGACCGCAAACCCAATTTCCGAGGCAAGGGCGGCAAACCCTTCCAAAAAGGGCCGAAATTCGGCCGCCCGCCGGCCCGGCGGGAACGCGAATCCGGTTCCGACGGGCCGGTGATTCTGTATGGCTGGCACACGGTGTCGGCCGCGCTCGCCAACCCCGACCGCCATATCCGCAAGCTTTACCTCACCGAGAACGCGGCGAAGCGCCTCGCCGACGAAAACATCGCGACCCGCGTCGCCCCCGAGATCGTCCGGCCCAGCGAGATCGACCGGCGCCTCACCCCCGACGCCGTGCACCAGGGCCTCTTGGCCGAGGCCGATCCCCTGCCCTCGCCGGATATCGAGACCCTGGAGCAGGAAGGCATGGTGCTGGTGCTCGACCAGATCACCGATCCCCACAATGTCGGCGCCATCCTGCGCTCGGCCGCAGCGTTCGCGGTGAAGGCGATCGTGACCACAGCGCGGCACAGTCCGGAAGCGACCGGCGTGCTGGCCAAGGCCGCCTCCGGCGCGCTCGAGCTGGTCCCGATGGTCACGGTGCAGAACCTCGCCCGCGCGCTGACGGCGCTGAACGAGCGCGGCTTCCAGACCGTCGGCCTCGACAGCGAAGGCAGCGAGGATATCAGCGATGTCGCGCTGCGCGAGCCGCTTGCACTCGTGCTCGGCGCCGAAGGCAAGGGCCTTAGGCAATTGACCCGCGAGACCTGCAGCGTCGTGGCGCGGCTCGACATGCCCGGCGAGATCAAGAGCCTCAACGTCTCGAACGCCTCCGTGCTCGCGCTCTACGTCGGCGCGAGCCGGCTGGGGCTGATGTGAACGACAAACGCCCGCTCGCGTGGCGCGAACGGGCGTTGATGTCTCGAACTGACGATCGGATCAGTAGTAGCGGCGCAGCACCGGGTGGCCGTAGCGGCCGTAGCGATAGCCGTAGTGCGAACGATAGCCGTAGTGCTGGCGGTAGCCGTAGCGACGGTAGCCATAGTGGCGATAGCCGTAATACGGGCGGCCGTAGCCTTCGCGGTAGTACGGACGCGGTGCCCAGTTGCCCGGACCGGTGTAGGTCGGTCCCTGGTTGACGTAATAGTACTGCTGCGCCGCGCCGGGATAAGCGGCATCCGGGTCGGGCAGACGTTCGACTGCGCCGTAGCCGTAACCGCCATAGTAGCCACCGCCGCAACCACCGCAGCCGTAATTCACGACGGGCGCGGAATAGCCGCAAGGGTTGAAGCCGCACGCCATTGCGGGCGCGGCCACCATGACGGCCACCGCCGCAATCAGTCCTTTGATCATTTGACGCATTACTCTCTCCTGTAGGTCTCTCTGTTCGTCGCGTAGCTCTTGATGGCTATTCAGGATCCCCGTTCGAGGGGCTCTTGATTTCGGGCAGTTGACTTTAGAATCGTCGAGGTCGCGGTGGCCGCGGGAACGGGCCCGGCAACGGCCGCGGCCCGTTGATCTCGGGCGCGTAGATCACCGGCGGCGGATCGACCGGCACGTTGGACTGTGCCGGCAGCGGAGCCGATTCCGCGCCCCACGATTGATGATAGCTCTCGGCCGGCTTGGGCAGGCGGCGGTTGGCCGGCGGCTCGATCTCGAGACGGCCGTAACCCGGCATGCGGCCGAGGCTCGGATAATAGTGGCCGACATTCGGCTGGGGATCGATCGGGCGGCCGCCATAAACGGTCGGCACCATCGACTCGTTGCGGGCGAGCCCCATCGCGCTTTCGACCACGGCGTAGGAGGCGTCGACGCCGTTAATGATGATCGGCACGCCGGGCCGCACCGGCACGACAATGTCGAAGCCGCCGCCGGCCAGCGCCGTCGAGCTCATCGCAGCCAATATCGCCAGCGCAAGACTTGCGCGCATGTTCACCCAGCGTCCCGAATTGTTCCACCACAACCTAATCCAACGGCTTGGCGGAAGGGTTAAGGACGCCGGCCAAACTGCCGGTAAGCCTAACGCGTAAGCATCGGCATCCGGTCAATGCGGCCGTGCGGAATCAGAAATCGTTAACGGGCGCCCGGGAGCATGAGCCGGAAAAGTGCGAAGCGGACTTCCGAAAAGATCATGCTCAAACAAAGAGCCGCCTCCCCGTCAGGTGAAGGCGTTCTCGACGATCGAGTGGACGCCGATCGCGATCGTGACCGCGCCGACCGCCACTTGCAGGCCGCGATTGGCCCAGGTCAGCCAGCGCGCCGAGGCTGCGAGCGGCACCGCGATCACGCTGGACAGCACGCCCATGCCGATCATCGAGCCGATGCCGAACAGCGCGACATAGCCGAGCCCGATCACCGGACTTGGGGCCTGCGACACCGTCAGCACCAGGAGCGCCGCCGAGCCGGCCATGCCGTGCATCAGGCCGACCAGGAGCGTGCGCCAGCGGAAGCCGTGCGCATGGCTGTGCGCGGCGCGGACGTGCGGCACGGTGGACGCACGCGCCATGGTGGACGCACGCGCCACGGTGGACGCAAGCGCCACGGCTTCACCGGCATGGCTGTGGGCGTGGAAGTGCGTGGTGCCGTCGCCATGCGAATGGGTGTGGAAGTGCACGCGGTCACGCCACAGCCGCCACCACACATGCACACCGAGGCCGACCAGCATGATACCGACCGCGGTCTCGATCGGCTGCGATACCGTCTCGGGAATCGCGCGCCCGAGCAGGATCGCGGCGCCGGCAAAGACGAACAAAGTAAGCGTGTGGCCAAGCCCCCAGGTCAGCCCGTGCTTGACGATGTCACCGACATGGGTGCGGCGGGCCGCGATGCTCGATACCGCCGCGATATGATCCGGCTCCAGCGCATGCTGCATGCCGAGCAGAAAGCCAAGACTCAAGATTCCGAACATCAATCCCCCGCGTCGGCACCGACATCAGTCCGTTCACCGCTGTACACGCAATTCTCGTCAAAGGCAGCATGCTCCGGAACGCATCATGCGCACGAACCTGCAGAACTTCACACTGCTTTGAACACGGGGCAAGGCCGCGCTGGAACAGGCACGGCACCGCGAGATTAGCTCTCGACGACGACGAGAGGAGATCTCGCATGACACAATTCAAGATCCTCGGCGTGGCAGCCCTGCTCGCCTCGGCACTGGCGGGCCCGGCGATGGCGCAACAGACGATCGGCACCGCCGCGCGCTGCTCGAATGCCTGGCCGGACGCCCCATGCCAGGCGATGGCACCGGGCACCACCCGCACCGCCTATCACCAGCGCATCGATCGGCGGGACCAAGGCTGGCAGGGCAGCTACAACCGCTATGATCCCGGCCCGTTCGCGCCCGTCGACGCCGCGGCCCGCGTGGCCGGCGGCGCGGTCGGCACGGCGGCTGCGGTCGCCACCGCCCCGTTTGGCGGCCCCGACTATGCCCGCGCCCCGATCGGCGGCGCCGAATACGCGCGGCAGAATGGCTTTGTCTGCACCCCCGGCACCCGGTTCCGCGGCAGCGACGGCCGCCGGCATCCCTGCCAGTAGCTCAGCTGATTAGGCCGACGGCGCAGAAGGCGTGCGGGCCGCCTTTTTGCTGTCGGGCCGACACGGGGACGCGATCGCTTCTCGCCTGCTCGGTTCAAGCCTTGGTTCTGGCTCTGGCGCGCCAAGTCTGCTATGCGAGCGCGCAAATCATTGCCAATTCGCCGGCTTAGCTCAGCGGTAGAGCAGCGGTTTTGTAAACCGAAGGTCGGGGGTTCAATCCCCTCAGCCGGCACCAATTGGCTTGGATTTCCGCCATCCTTGCCGCCGCGACACAGCTTCAGTCTGCCGAGATCGACCGTCGACCGCGGCAGCCCCTCCAACTCGCAGGCGAATACGGCAGTTCCGAGCATGGGGAAGCGTGCTTCGACGCTGCAGAGCTGTCCAGAGCATGCTTCTTCGATGCCGACGCCGAAGCAGTCCGCTGCTGCAAATCCCTTGATGACCCCGTGAACGCCGACCGTCCTGCGGCCGATGCTGCCTTCAAACCGAAGTGCCTGGGCATCGCGTCCTCCATTCAGATATGCGCGGCTTTGCGCCGCGCGTCTTTCCCGGCTGCGATTTCGAACACGTCGTCGCGATTCAATCAAAGCGCTTCGCTTGATTGCCCACAATGTACGGAGTGAGCCGTAGTATTCCGGGTGTCGGGCGTGCCACATCGTCGATCGCGTTCACCGATAGCCATGCAACGACCTCTGCGCTCGCAATGTCTTGCATGAAGCCCTAGCGAGAACGTTGAGTCCTCTCGCGACGACTACTTGTGATTTTGTTCCCGCTGGCTATTGTTCCCGCACTTTCACCTTCGGGAATTTCAAAATGAAGATTGTTTTCTGCACCGCGATTGTCCTGTCCACGCTGGCCGTCGCTCCGGCGAGCGCCAGGGAGCGCAATGACAGCCCTCACTCCCAGGCCTGCATGGCCAAGAACGGCTTCAATCTCGATATGTGGCGCGCTCACTCCGCGGGCACCGACGCGCAGGTCCTGAGGTACATTCAGTGTCGGGATCGGGTGTCCGCAGCACAGGCCAAGGCGATCGGCATCCGCGACCATAACTTCAGCGCGGGCTATCGATGAGCCTTGAGGGTGACGCGAAAATCGGACGCGCCCTCGCCTTGCTTGCCAGCGGCTGCATCCCGGCAAGCGCCGCAGGCTGGACCTGCTCCGCCGCGGGTCTGATCTCGGGTCGTATGATGGCGGCGATAGCGCCTACATCCATCTCACCGGTTTCCCGAACGGCAACAACTATCCTGTCGCCAAGAAGGGCAGCCGGGCCACCGGCACGACGAAGAACGGCACCCGCTTCGTCTGCACGCAACGCTAGGGCACATCGGCGGGACGACAGGAACCGCCACGTCGACGTGGTGGTGACGCGCTGAGACAGCTCGCCCGTCCGGACCGATGCCGCGCCGCAGGGCCGGTACGGAAGGCCGTTGCGACACTCCCGTGGCAGGAATTGTGGGATCCTTCCCGTAGGATCACCCATCCCTCGCCTTGCTTCTGTTCTTGCGGCCCCAAACAGGGTATGCAGAATGCGGGGTGGGACTCAGCCAATGACCTATTTGATCCTTGCCCGAGATGGCACCAGCCAAATCGTGCTGAAGCGCGACAGCGAAGACGCGGCCGAGAAGAAGGCGCGCGAGCTGAAGGAGATGGGCTGGTTCGAAGTCGAGGTCCGCGAGGACAAGACGGCGCCCGTCACGTCGGCTCCCCCGGCGGATCGTCCACCGACGCTGCAATGACGCCTTGATGAACCTTTGCCGGGTGGCCCTTACAGATATGTGAGGAGCCGCCACCATGTCCGACACAGCACATTACCGCTTCCAATCCGATCAGGCGCGACGGCTGGCCAGGCAGGTGACCGACGCCGCGGTGCGCGAGAAGCTGCTCGAAATGGCCGAGGAATATGGCCGCTACGCCGACCTGATCGAGGCGCGCAGCGCCGAACAGATGCCCGCCGCGATGGCGGCCCATTAGGCTGAACCCCGCCCCGTTCCGGCCGGCTCACCGGTTCGTCCTCTCCTGACGCTCGTTCTCAAGGTGAGGCCAAATCCGCTCGACAACGCCTGAGGATTTGTTTGGAACATGATGCCTTCTCACGCGATTTTCCTCGCATGAGGGTCCGCGAATCCGACCGCAATTTGCTGCTTCTGGGCACGTTCACGCTGCTCGGCATGGTCGCTGCCGGCCTCGTCGCCCTGCTTGATCCGGCGCCCGCGCCGGCGAATGCCGCGCCTCGGCCGGCCGCGAATCGCGCGGCGGCATCGGATCAGGGACGGGCCCAGACCCCGGTCCGGATCGTCGGTACCCCGTTCGTCCCGAACACCAATCCCCGTCAACGCTGACCGTCCACGCCCGCGGGGCGTGTCACAATTATGTCACCGCGCCCACCAAACAGGCGTCTTCGTCAACCATCATGATGGCGAGCGCTTGATTCCGCGCGGTTGCTTTGCTGGAATCCGCGCGCTCAGGGTGCGCCATGAAGTGGATGAAAGAACGCGATCTCCTGATCGCGCAGACAATGGCTTTCGTACAGTCGGTGAAGGGCAAGCTGCCCGACGCCGAGCCGCTGGTGTCTGCCCCGCAGACGGCGGTGCCGCCTGCCGCAAAGCCGACCGCCACGGCGCCTGCCGCTACACCTGCCCCCGCCGCGTTGCCGATCGCCGCTGAACAGGCCCTGGCCGAGGCAATCGCCACGTTCAGCGTCAAGCCTGCGGCCGAGGTGCGGGCTGCGGTCGTGCCGCCTCCGCTTCCGGTGCCGACCGTGATCGAGGGCCTGCCCCCCGCTCCGTCGCCTTTGGCGGTGACGGCCGTCGAAGTCCCGCCTCAACCGGCGCAGCTGCCGCACTTTGCCAGGCTCGACATCAGCGGCGACTTCGGATCCGAGGTGCGGGAGCGGGTTGCCAATTTCCGCGCACAGCAGCAGCGCTTCCTGAAGGAGCGCGAGGAATATTGCACCACGACCATGGCCAAGGTCCGCGCCGCGATCAACGAGCTACCGCGCTCGGGCAAGTAACGCAGCCCCATTAGACCCCGGACCGTGCGTTGGGCATCAGCTGCGCGCGCCCGATTTCACCGGCTCGGTCAGGAAGCGCCCGCTCGATCGCGTCAACGCCGGCTCCTCCACTGCATCGAGCGCAGGCTGCTTTCCTTCCAGCATGGATCGCAAGCCGGCGATCGCCTTGGTCATGCGTTCGGCGTATTTCACCGCGGCGCCGTCGACGAACTCTCGATCCTTTGGCTTAGGTTTGGCGACCCGCAGCTCCAGATGCGTCATTCCGTTTGGACCGTCCAGAACGGCGCGAGTCATCACGATCCGCGGCGCGCCGGGAATCGGAAGCGTGATGCCCACCGTGAAATAATCGGTCGGGCGCCAATCGAGCATCTCCTCAACGACAGTATGGTTGCCGTGCATACAGTGGTTCCTGGTGCCGGGACCGCGTCGTCCCCTGCCGGAATCCTCGACGATGGTGTCGGCGTCCCACCATTTCTGCCATTGCCCGGGCACGGTGAAAAACTCCCAAACCGTCTGCCGCGGCGCGGCGATGTCGAATTCCAGCATGATGTAGGCATCGTCGCGCGTCACCTGCATCCGGGTTTGCGCGTCTTCCTGCCGCCACGCCGCTTCGAGATCGCGCGCCCACAGCGTCACGTCGCCGATGACGTCGATGGTTTCCCGATGGGCGATGAAACCCTGCGCGACCGGATCGACGCCCATCGCGCGGATGGCCGCGTCGCTGTAGAGCGCGTAGGCGCGTCCGCCAACCTTCTCACCAACCGTGTTCTTGAGCAGCCGGTGGACCAGAATGACGTCGCGCCCGGCGAGCTCCTCTCTCCCGCCCATCTTCTGCTTCACCATCTCGCCATGATGGACCACGAACTTGAAATCGAGATCGCCCATCGCGACGCAGGCCTGACACTCGCAAGTCGAGGCCTGGCGCACGTTGCGCAGGCGCCGGCGGAACTTGAAATAGGCGCCCTCGATCGCGTCCTGCAGCAGCGAGCCGTCGATCTTTTCGGCGGTGGTGTAGACGAACGCGGCGTCGCCTTCGAACTTGGCGAGGCGGAATGGCGGGCGCAGCGCTTTCACCACCGTATCCATGAAATCGGCGATGATGTCCTGCGCATGGTCGAGCTCGACCGCCGCGAGGAAATTGGTATAGCCGGAGATGTCGGCAATCGCGAAATAGGCCGCTTCAGCCTTCGGAAGCATGGGGACCTCCTGCGCAACCGGTTCACGCCCAATCGTGCGGATGCGCAGTCTGTCATACCGCGCCGCCCGAGGTCGAGGACCAAAGCAACCCGGGGCGTGCGCTAGCGGCCGCCGATCTTCTCCAGCACCGGCAGCAGGTGGGTGAGAAACTCGCCCGGATTCTCGCTCATCGGGAAATGGCCGAGGCCCTTCATGATGGTGGCCTCGGCTCCGGCAATGCTGTTCGCCACCGCCAGCGTCTCTTCCGGCGTGCAGGAATAGTCGTACTCGCCCGACAACAGAAACAGCGGGCAACGTCTGGTGTCGATCTCGGCGACGCGGGCGCGGATGTCGCCGTCGACCTTGTAGAAATAGAGGTCGCCCTTGAACACGCCGGGCCCGCTCTGCATGTAATGCCACAGCGTCTCCCACCGCTCCTTGTCGGGCGCGTCAGGGCCGACGAGGCCCGAGACGATGGCGGAGGCGACCTCGCCGCCATGCACGTCCGGCCGGTGCAGGAAGTTCAGGTCGTAATAGGGATCGACATGCGCGCCCGCCTGCAGGCCGATGATGGCGCGGAAACGTTCGGGATGCTCGAGCGCGAGATGCAGCGCGATCCGGCCGCCGATCGAGCAGCCGATCACGATCGGCCTGTCGAGGTCGAGCGCGTCCATCACCGTCAGGATCATGGTCGTGTATTGCGCGGAGGTGAGCTGGTACTCCTCGTCGTGCCAGCCCTGCGGCGGCGACGACTTGCCGTGCCAGGGCATGTCGAAGGCGATGACGCGATGGTTGCGCGTGACGCGCGCATCGTTCATCAGGCCGCGATATTGCCGCCCGTCGGCGCCCGCGGTGTGCAGGCAGAGCAGCGGCGTGCCCTCGCCCGCCTCCTCGACATAGACGCGGTGGGCCCGGCCGAACAGCTCCAGATGCATGTAGCGGCCGATGATCGGTTCGAATCTGGCGCTCATGCGGCCACTCCCTCGCGGCGCAGCTTGCCGAGCGCCTCCTTGAAGTAGCGCAGGTTCGCCATGAAGATCTGCAGCTCGCCCTCGGCCTTCAGCACGCGGCGCTTGATCAGTGCCATCAGGTCGTTCGAGCCCGGCGGCGGCCGCTTTTCGCAGAACCGTTCCCACTCCGCCTGCGAGGTGCGCAGCGCGAACGACGACGAGGGCATCACGAACGGGCCCTTCGTCACCGCGACGATCCGGCCCTCATGGATCGCGATCAGCCAGGCGGCCGCGCCGATCTCGAGCAGGAATGTCGTGGTGAGGTAACGGCCGCGCCGCACCAGGCCGGCGTCGCCGTTGACCCGTTCCTTCAGCGTGTCGATCATATCAGCTCCCCGATCGCGGCCCGTCCGCGCACGGCGCAGCGGACGCTTGTTCTGCCGGCAATGATGGAAGGAATGGGGTAGCCGTCAATCGCCAGCGGCGGCGCGTGGCTCCGGCGTTTTCGCGTGGCCGCCACATACGAATTTTGGCGAGAGCCGGGAGATCTAAAGCCAGGATATCTAAAGCCAGGACCAGACCAGCGCCACGTTGGCGGCGCAGGCCGCGAGCAGCGCAACCGCAAGCGCGAGTTGCACGCGTTCGTAAGGGGACTGGTGGATCGCTCTCATGGGCCGGAGCATCCGGCGATTCTACCCGGAGAGTCCCGGGGATTCTTTTTTCGGGGGTTTACCACCCGTTAAGGACTCAAAACCCTTCCGCGAAAGGGTCGAATTGACTCATATTTTCAGATGCTTGCCGCGGATGCTCGCTCACGGTTCCGTGACCGGAACGGCGATATTGCCTGAAACCCAAAACGGGGGCTGGCGTTGTCGGTTGTTTGGGGAACGACGAATGCCGTACGCGCTGTTTTATCAGGACGCCAAGCTGAGCAAGGCCTATCCGACCGAGGCGGATGTCTGGACGCTGGCCAGGAAATCCGGCCTGGTGGTGGATGCCATCTCCGGGGAGGAGAAGTCCGCGCCGCGCCCGGTGCTGGATAACGACTACGAAATCCGGCCCTGTCAGCTAGAGCCGAACGAGGATCCGGCCAAGAACAAGGCCGATGCCGATCGCGAAGCGCGTCTGGAGCCGCGGTTGAACTAATCAGACGGTGGGCTGGCCGGCGCGCAGCGGCGGGCCGGGGATGCAATGGGTGCGGTCGCCCCGCGCCTACGGCATTGCCGTCGCCAGCGAGGCCTGTTCGGCGGCGAGCGAAACGCAAATCTTCCGCCGATGCAGACCCCGGATCGCGCCGGTCACCTTGAGCACCTTGCCAGCCGAGCAGGACGCGTCCTGCACGAAGACAACCTCATAGGGCGCGAGCGCCAGGGGTTCGGATTTGAGGATGGTCTGGGCAAGGCACGGCACGGAGACCGCAGAGAGGATCAGCCCTAACGCAAAACTACGCATGTTCGTTTGTCCACCAGCCCGGCGATCGCATAATAGCGCAGCACGATGAAAGTTCCGTGCAATGCAGGAATTATTTTTTGCATTGCACGATCAGGCCTGAACATCAGGTGAATGTGGGGTCGTAACCCGGATGGAGCGGAGCGAAATCCCGGGACTTCGTTCGTCGGATCGGCTGCCCCGGATTGCGCTGCGCTCCATCCGGGCCACGGGTCACCGCATCCGTCGTCATTGGGGGGCGAGCGGCCGGCCAACAAAAAGGCCGACCCGAAGGCCGGCCTTTCGATTGATGCGATGAAGCCGCGATCAGTAGCGGGAGCCTGCCGGACCGCCCCAGCCGAAGCGGTAGTTCACCCCGACCTTGACGGTATGTTCGTCCTCCCGGCCGCGAGCGCCGACGATGTCGGCCGGGCCGGAGGTAAAGGTGGTACTGCCGAAATTGTAGTACTGGTACTCGGCCTTGGCCGACCAGCTCGGGGCGAACATGTATTCGAGGCCGGCGCCGACGGTATAGCCGTCCTTGTGGCCGCCATCGGTGGTGAAGGACGCCGGCACGCCGCCGACCGACGCAGTGATGTTGTTGCTGTCGCGCCAGGCATAACCGCCCTTGGCGTAGAGCAGCGCCGGACCCCAGGTGTAGCCGAGGCGGCCGGTCACCGAACCGATCTGGTCGGTGTTGCCGGTCACCAGCGTTCCGCCCGGGAGCAGCACGCCATTGTTCGAGGAGCTGGGCAGCCAAGAATACTGCGCCTCGGCGCCCACCACCCAATTGGGCGCGAACTGGTAGTCGAAGCCGCCCTGCACGCCGCCCATGAAGCGAGCGTCGCTGCCCATCAGGTTGTTGCCGTCGGTGAACGCGCCGCCGACATGGCCGCCGATGTAGAAACCGGTCCAGTTGTAAACGACAGCGGGGGCGGTATAGGGCGGCGGTGCCTTGGTATAGGTGCGGGCCGGCATGTCAGCCGCAAACGCAGGGCCCGCAAGAGCGGCCAGCGCGACTGTGCCGAGCAAAAACTTCTTCATTTCTGATCCCCGTTACTAACGCTGCGCTGTTAAGCCAAACAACGTGACCTCAATTAGGTTGCTTTGGGGCAATGCCGCACCCGTGATGTTTCCGAGCTGTGACAGGGTCGCAACAACGCCCGTTTGTTCCCTGGCACAGAAGGTTTTTTCACCGGTTAAGAAGCCGCATCTCGGCTGGATGTAAGTCGCAGACGGCTAAAGTGAAGTTCAACGCTCCCCGAAAAGTGATCGGAGTTCGCTAACGTTTCGATCAGGCTTGCGACAAGCGGCCGCGCAGAAGCGCAATCAGATCGCGCTTCTGCCACTTGTTCGGGCGTGATCTTTTCGGAGAAACCGCTTCACACTTTTCCGGATCATGCCTTAGCGCGACATCTTTTCCAGTTCCGGAAATGCCGCGTAGGACGCGCCGGCGCAGGGCTCGGCGGGGTTGTCGAGGATGCGGTCGAGCCGGCCGTCGACAAACAGGACACCGCGCTCGCGGGCGGCGCGATAATTGCCGTCGGTATCCTTCGCGCTGTAGCGCAGGCATACGACGTAGCGCAGTCGGCCGCCGACCGTGCGCTGCACCGGCTCGGCGATAGCAGCCTCGCGGACCCCGACCGGATTGTTCAGGTAGGTCCGCATGAAGGCGAGGATCTGGTCGCGGTAGCGGTCCGGGAATGGCTGGTTGGCGACGCCCCGGTCATCGGTGAAGGTGGTGGGCCCGCCGCCGTCGTCGCTGGTGAGGCAGCCGGCGAGCGGAAGCGAGAGCAGCAGGATGGCTGCCAGTTGTGATGAAATCCGCAAACGACGCTGTTCCCTGAGTCCCCGGAGGCGTCTCATAAACTGCCGGGCGGCCAAAGGGAATTCGCAACTCGGTTATTCTTCGCCCGGGTTCACAACCGGAGCCGGACGCACTCCGGCCCGTCGCCATTGGGGAAGCAATGGACGGACGGGCCGGGTCTGTATCCAAAGAGCGCAGCGGGGCAATGTGGATCGAAACTACGCCCTTCGGATCAGATTCAACCGCGCCTGGGTCAGCCGCGTTTGGCTGGCGCGACGTGCTTGGTCGCGACCTTTGCGTGGACGTGCTTGGTCGCATGCTTCGGAGCCTTCACCTTCAGCATGCCCATGTGCTTGTGGTGGCGGTGATGGCGATAGTGCTTGTGGTGCATCTTGGCGTTGGCGTTGCGCACCTTCGACGGCAGCTGCTCGCTCTTGATCACGGGAGCGGCCTTGGTCGCCGGGGCAGTCGTGGTCGCCGGCGCGGGCGTTGCGGCCTTGCCGGTCTCGGCGGCGAGCGCGGGCGCTGCGATCACGGACATGGCGAGCAGCGCGGCGGAAATCGTCTTCAGCATGATGGTCCTCCTCGTCGGGATCGAGAGGTCTCCGGCCGGATGGTCGGCCTCACCGATCAATGCACGTGACCTTATGGGTCGCGCACTGAACCCGTTCTGAAGGACCCTGACGGACTTCATTCATGTGCATGACATCTCTGTCATGTTCTCCTCTACCGCCGGAAAAGCAGGATCACGCAATCGTGGGATCGGCCGGGAATGTTCTGCACCCCTGGGTGTTCAAGTCATCAGGCTTCGGTGTAGGATTACCGAGCACGATCAGGAACGATCAGGAGCAACCAGGAATGAGCAGGAAGACGAAGTTTTTGGGCCTCGCAGTGCTCTCGATGACGCTCGCCTCCGGGCCGGTCATCTCGGCCTATGCCGCGGGCAGCGACAATCCCTCGCCGCCGGCTTCCGACAGCGGCAGCAGCAAGGGCAAGAAGGCGAAGAAGAACAAGAGCTCCGCGATCGACGATCAGAAGTTCCTGGCCGGCTATCGCGCCGCCTACACCACGATCTACGACAAGCACGACTATACCGCCGCGATCGAGCAGCTGAAGGCGCTCGGCCAGGATGATCGCGCCGACGTCGCCAATCTGATCGGCTACTCCTATCGCAAGCTCGGCGACTACCAGTCCTCGAAGGTCTATTACGAGCTGGCGCTGAAGGACGATCCGAACCACGTCCGCACCTGGCAATATTACGGCCTCTGGCAGCTCGAACAGGGCAACCGCGAACAGGCGCAGTATCATCTGAACAGCATCGCCCAGCTCGCCGGCACCAACAGTGACGAATATCGCTCGCTCGCCGCAGCGCTGGAGAAGCCCCCGGGCACCGGCCTGGTTTACTGAGTTAAGGCAACCGCTACATCGAGCCGGCGTGGTCGCGACGACTGCGCCGGCTTTTTGCTGTGTAGGATGGGTAGAGCCAACGGGTCCGCGCAAAGCGCGGCCCGACGATGGACTCCGCGAAACCCATCCTTCGCGCGATGGGCACAGACGATAGGTTTCGCTTCGCTCTATTGCAGGACCTGGTCGATGTAGGAGGCGCTAGATCGTACAAATGTCGGCCGAAGGTGCATGGCGTCTCGATAGATCGGATCGCCGGCCAGCGTCAGGGTCGGGCAGCTTTCCCTGTCACAAAGGCTAGGAATGGGGTCGATGATCTTCACACCGGCGGCCTCGAGTGCTGCGCGTAGTGTTTCTGTCAGGCTCAGGCCCTCGCGTTGGGTTGTGAGTTCGATTGGGCTGGGGACGATCTCGAAGGAGGTCAGCTTGCGTCGGATCATGCTCGGCGGGCTCATCAACCCGGAGAGAGGGATGTTCATGATGGCATAGACGGTTCGCCCTTCTTGGGTGAACTTTTTTGCCATCGCCGCCAGCGCGTTGATAGCGCCGGTGCGGCCATCGGGTTTTGATGCGCCCTGATCTTTGTATCGATACGGCGAAGCGGAGTTGAGGTAGCCCCACCAATGCGCGCCGAGCACGACGGTCTTGATGTCCTTGTCGCGGATTGCGGCTTTGGCTGCATCGACGAAGCCGGCGCAATAGGGATGCTGGACATCCGTCAGGTCAGGCATGGGTGGACAGCCGCCGTAAGTGAAGAAGTAAACGCTGTCCCTGTTGAGGCGGTCCTGCGACGCAAGGAACTGCACCCGAGGCCAGTACATCTCCATATTGCTGTCCCCGAAGAACAGCACCGAGTGCGGGCCATTGGAGGATTTGTATTTTCGCAGTACGAAGCCCTTCCACCCCAAGGCTTCAAGGTCGTCGGTTGGATAGGACCATTCGCTTGCGGCGTTGATGATGCGATCGAGGCCATACCTCTGGGCATTTGAGGTGAAGTGGTCTGACGAGATCAACTGTCCGGTGAGACCGATCACGATGCACAGCGTTGCCAAGACGGCTGCTGCCGAGCGCTTGGTGAGGGACGTTCCGAACCGAATTGGGCGTTCGATCAGATAATAGGTAGCCGTTGCGCAAGCGACCGCGGCAGCGACAAGGGTCCAGGTCTCGGCTGTGCCGAGGGAACCTCGATAGATGGTCGCTAGGGACAAGAGCGGCCAATGCCACAGGTAAAGCGGATAGCTGATCAGGCCAACGAAGACCGCGGCGGGATTGGCCAGCAGGATACGGTTGATGAGTGTCGCCGGGCCCGCGGAAATGAGCAGCGCGGCGCCGACGGTCGGAAAGATGGCGCGCCAGCCGGGGAAAAGCTGGTGACTGTCAAACTGCGTTGCGGCGACAGCGATGAGGGCGAGTCCAGAGAGGGCGCGCAGATTGGACGAAAATACCCGCTCAATGGCGGCAAACAGTCGGGCGGTCGCGGTCTCCGACGAGACGTCACGAAAAGCGAGGAGACAGCCGATCAGCAGCTCCCATGCTCGTGTGGTCGGCATGTAGAACGTCTTGACCGGGTCGCCAGCGACGGTCGCGAGATTGAGGGCAAGAGACGCGATCAGCGCGACCCAGATCAGGGTGCCGAGCGCGAACCGGCTGCGATAGAACAGGAGGACGATGACCGGCCACGCCAGATAGAACTGCTCTTCGATGGCAAGCGACCAAAGATGCAGCAGAGGCTTTTGGATCGAGGCCTGGTCGAAGTAGCCGGCCTGACCAAGAAAGACGAAATTCGCGAAGAAGAATGCGCCACCGCGTATCTCCTGACCGAGGCGCAGCCACTCCGCCGGCAAGAGCCACAACCAGCCTACGGCGCACGTCGTGATGAGGACGAGCGCGAGCGCTGGAAAAATTCGACAGATCCTGCGGATGTAGAAGCGCAGGAACGAGAACCGGTAGGCCTCCATCTCGGAGAACACGATGCCGGAGATGAGGAACCCGGAAATGACGAAGAAGACGTCGACGCCGATGAATCCCCCCGGAAGCGCGGTTGGAAACGCGTGGTAAAGCACCACGGTGCCGATCGCGATCGCGCGAAGTCCATCGATGTCTGGACGGTAGGAGTGTTTGTTCATTGAGCCCTGCGGGTGTGGTGCTACCACCCCGGCTCAATCTACTGCAACCCATAATAGACCAACCCAAGCCGCCTTCGAGCGGCTTTTTCTTTGGAAATCCAATGACTGACCTCGTTGCCCTCAAGGCGGCGAATGCGAACCGCTGGGCGAAGGCCCAGCTGACAAAGAGCGCCCGGCGCCCTACGTTTGGTCTGGAACGGGGCACCGTCACCGTGGCACGAAGTCGATGGGTTTCGCTTCGCTCTACGAATTTACGAATCGCGAGCGAGATCGGCCATCCGTGCAGCATACGCATCGAGCACGTCATCGGCGCTGTAGGCCTGGCGACCCGCGAAATCATCGCCCAGGCCGGGCCGCGCCGATGTCCTGAGCCGTGCGGCGGTGGCTTCCGTCATGATCGGTTGCAGGCCGATCTCGCGCAGCCCCTCCGCGACACCATCCATCTCGACGGCGCGGCGCTCGGCGTGCAGCACGTCGGTGCGCACGCACATGTCGACGAATTTGCTGTAGCGCGTCGCGTCCATCGGTTCACAGATGCCGCGCAGCGCTTCGCTGCGCACCCCCGCGAGCGAGGCGGCGGTCAGCGCCTCCACGATCAGCGCCTCCATGCCCTTGGTCACCACGCTGCGCAGCATCTTCACCGCCGCCGCCGTGCCGGCGTCGGGGCCGGCGAGTTCGATCGTGAAGCCCAACGGCGCAAACCACTCGGCGAAGCGCGCGGCGCCGTCGCCCGAGCAGTACAGCGGCACCGCCGCACCATAGATGCTGACCGCGCCCATCAGGTTGGCATCGACGAAGGCACCACCGCTCCCCGTCACGGCATCGCCCACCAAGCGCTTGGCTCGGGGCGTTGAGGCGTTGACATCGACCACCAGCATTCCCGGCCGAACCAGGCCGGCGATGGCTTGGCCGACCGGCGCGGCGGTCGCCACCACGACGGCGGAGAACACGATGTCGGCGCGCGCCATCAGCGCTGGGAGGCTGTCCACCAGTTCCACCCCGCATGCGGACGCCATATCCTGAAACGCGTCCGAATACGGCGGACGATTGGTCTTGCCCTCGCAGAACACCAGCGGCGCGGGACCGCCCTTGCCTGCGAGATGTGTCGCGAAACATTGCGCCGCCTCTCCGAAGCCGACAAAGCCGATCACCTGCTGGGTCATGCCAATGCCCCGTGCCATGTTTCGAGCGCGCGATCACGCCCAACGCATCACAATCAAAAGCAAGCAAAAGTCGTGCCTGGCCTCACGGATTGTACAAAGAGTGGACCGACCTGTCCGGATCATCGTGACGTCACGGCGTGGCGATGATCCCGACCTCACGCCTTCGGCGGCCGAGAATCGCAAGCAACACCAGCGCGCCGACCGAGCAGGCGAATGCGAGTTCGAGCACGGCGTTGCTGCCGACCCGCGTCAGCAGACCGGCCAGAATGGGCGGCGATGCCGCCGAGATCAGGTTGAGCGGCAACGCGATATGCGACGTCGCCTTGGCGAACGCACTCTTGTCGTAGAACACCAGCGGAATCGTCGCGCGAGCGACCGCAAGCGCGCCGCTGCCGAGGCCGTAGATCAGGATGAAGGCCGCGATCGCCAGATGGCTGCCGTGGCCGACGATCAGAAGCAGCATCGCGACTGGCAGCAGCGTGCCGGCGACGAGCCCCGTGGTGATGCCGTCCCAGCGGCCGCCGCCCAAAAAGTCGATCGCGCGTGCCGCCACCTGCACGATGCCGAGCATGGAACCGAACGCGACCGCCTCGGTTGTCGACAGCCCCTGCGCTTTCAACAGTTCGACCAGCACAGCGCTGAACCCGAAGCTAACAAAGGCGTTGAGCGCGATTGCTGCGACCACCAGACAGAACGTGCCCCCGGCCGGAGGCGTCGCCACCGACCGGTCCGACGCCGATGCTGTTTCAGCCTCGCTCGCCACCCGGCGCGGCAGTCCGAATGTGTAGAGCGGCAGGCAGACAAGGACCATCGCCGCGGCATAGAGCAGACAGGTGCTGCGCCAGCCGACGGCTCCAGTGAGGAACGCGGTCGTCGGCCAGAAGATGCTGCTGGAAAGTCCGGTGACCAGCATCAGCGCGCCAATCGCCCCCTTCGCGTTCCGCCCGGCCACCTCGTTCAATACCGAGGACCGCCCACGCGACGAAATAGAGCGCGGCCTGATGCGCGCAGGCCAGCACAACGAAACCGAGCGCGGCAATCACGCTGCCGATCATCATGACGCGCCGCGCGCCGACGCGCCGGAACGGTTCCGCCAGCACCGGCCCGCACAGACCCATTGTCACATACAGGGTCGACGTGCCGGCAAACACCATCGGAAGCGAGATGTGGAGATCGGCCGCAATCCGGTTACCGGCAATGGCCGGCAGGCCGAGGGTCCCCCAGCCGAACACTTGCGCCACGGCAAGGACAAGGAGCACTCCGGCGATCTGCCGATCCATTCCCGGGAATTGGGCCCGGTTCTTCCCCGCCATGAACCTGTCCACCGCGTTTCAGCCAAACGCTTTGGCTAACCGATGCGGCGTGAGATATCATGATTGATCCGGCCGAACCGGCTCGGACCCGGCGAGCTCCCCAGGATTACGGGGCGACTTACGGATAATGCTCGAGGCGACGATCGGGCTTTTGCGGGCGGCTCGCCCCCACCGTGTTGCCCGCAGCGCCGGCATCCGGCTTGGCCGGACGCGCGGCCTTCTCCACCGGCGGCCCGCTGTCGCCGGTCTTCTTGGCGCTGTTCAGCGCCTCGCCGGTGGTGGTCACGTTGGCGGCCTGCCCGGCCCCCGCCGAGCCGGCCGAAGGGCCGGAGCTTTGCGCCAACACGGTTCCCGATAGCACCAATGCCGCCATCAGTATTGCCGCGTTGATTGTCATGGAGGGGGCCTTCTGTGCGCGAATGATGCACAGCAACGCGCCGCTGCCACGGACGTTCCCACGGAGCCATCATTTAAGGTAAATGCGCGGCAAATTTCCGCCCTGGCGCGGCCTGTCGCAGGAAGCACCGGGCGCTTGCGGCTTCCTCAGCCATGCGCCGCTGACGGGCTGCGTAGTGCCGCCTCGCGATATTCGGCCCATGCCTGCCGCAGGATTTGTACCGACGAGGTGAGGAATATCACCGCCATCACGGCGGCGACGGCAAGGTCAGGCCAGGCCGAGACCGATCCCCACACGCCGAGGGCGGCCGCCATCACGATGAGGTTTCCGATCGCGTCGTTGCGCGAGCAGAGCCAGACCGAGCGGACATTGGCATCGCCGTCCTTGTACGGCAGCAGAAGCAGAACCGAGCCTAGATTGGCCGCGAGTGCCAACGCGCCGATGGCGCCCATCACCTCGGCCTTCGGCACGCCGAGCACGAACGTCTGGTAGACGGTCGAGCCGAACACCCACAGCGCCATCAGGCTCAGCGACGCGCCCTTCAACAGCGCGGCGGAGGCGCGCACGCGCAGGCTGGCGCCAATCACCGCAAGGCTCAGTCCATAGGTGACCGTATCGGCAAGGAAGTCGAGCGCATCGGCCTTGAGCGCCTGCGATCCGGCAAGCTGACCCGCGATCATCTCGGTCAGGAACATCGCGCCATTGATGCCGATGACCGTCCAGAGCACGCGCTTGTAGCGCGGATCGAGACCGTCAAAGACTGGAACGCCGCCCGAGCAGCCGCACATATCGGCCGCGCGATCGCGGTCCCCTGCCCTCACGCCGGCCTTGATCGGCAGCGCCAGCGGCGGTGGTGCGCAGCATTCGGCGGTCTTCTGCCCGCAGCAATCGTTCATTGCTCGTCCTTCCAGGCGACAGGATAACGCCGGCCACGTAACGCATTCAAGCCGATCCATCTCGAACAGCTCCGGCGATCATGCGTCGCCGGTTCAAGGGCTGCCGGCTGCGTTTAGGCGGCAGCCCAATCTGCTGATGCGGGCCGTCGCCTCACTTCGCCTTCTGGATCGCGGTGACGGTGTAGCCGCCGTCGCCCTCCTGGGCCTCGAACTGGACCTTGTCGCCGACCTTCACCTGCTTGAGCATGCCGGGGTCCTTGACGCGGTAGACCATGGTCATGGGGTCCTCCATGCCGAGACTCTTGGCCGGTCCGTGCTTGAGCGTGATCTTGCCGGCGCCTTCGTCGATCTTCTTCACCTCGCCGCTGATCGCGGCGGCCTGCGCGAGCGCCGCGCCCAGGGTCAGAGCCAGCGCGAACGCGCCGGCGCCGGCAAGTTGGATCATCCTGTTCATCATTGTTGTGCTTTCTTTCGCTGCTGGTTTCATTTCACGATGACGCGGCCGGTCATGCCGTAGTCGCGGTGATCCGGGATCAGGCAGGAATATTCAAACGTTCCGGCCTTGGTGAACTTCCAGACGATCTCCGCACTCTTCTTCGGTGCGAGGCGAACGCCGTTCGGATCGTCATGCTCCATGTGCGGATGCTTCTTCATCACTTCGGCATGCTTCAGATTCTCTTCGGTGGTGGCGAGCAGGAATTCGTGGTCCTCCTTGCCGACGTTGCGCAGCACGAAGCGGATCTGCTCGCCGCGTTTGACCTCGATCCGGAACGGCGTGAACTCCATCTCCTTCATCTCGACCTCGACCGTGCGCGAGGGCTTGCTCGGATCGCCGGGCTCGCCGGCCGAATAGGATTCGTGGCCGTGCTTCTCGTGGCCGCGCGACGGCACGGCGGTGACGGACAGCGCAATCAGCACGATGCCTATGCTGGTGAGTTGCTTCACTGGATTCTCCATTCTGTGTTTGATGCTTGTCGTTGGTGAGTGAGCCGGATCCGCTACATCTTCATTCCCTTCATCGATGGCTTGGCTTTTTGCCTGGGCGCCGCCGGCGGCCGGCGCGCGGGCTCGGCGGCGGGCGCCTCGACCTCATAGGCAACCGTGCCCGGCGGATATTTGTACGGCCCGGGATCGCGGTAATCGTCGCGCGCGAGGTCCTCGCGGATCTTCATCACCGTGAACATGCCGCCCATCTCGATCGGCCCGAACTGGCCGGTGCCGGTCATCATCGGCAGCGTGTTGTCTGGCGCAGGCATCTCCATGTTGCCCATCGCCATGCCGGTCGAGCCCATGGCCATGCCGTCAGGCGCAAGCTTGCCGACGGCCCTGGCGAGATCCTTGCGCGACACGCCGATGAGATTGCGCACGTCGTGTCCCATCGCGTTCATCGTGTGATGCGATTTGTGGCAGTGGAACGCCCAGTCGCCCGGATTGTCGGCGAGCACGTCGAACACCCTGACAGCGCCGACCGGGACGTCGGTGGTGGTCTCTGGATACTGCGCTGACACCGGCACCCAGCCGCCGTCGGTGCAGGTCACCGCGAAATTATGCCCGTGCACATGAATCGGATGGTTGGTCATGCTGAGATTGCCGATGCGCACGCGCACCTTGTCGCCGAGCCTGACCGGGAGCGGATCGATGCCGGGAAATACCCGCGCATTCCAGGTCCACATGTTGAAGTCGGTCATCTCGTTGACATGCGGCAGATAGGTGCCGGGGTCGACACGATAGGTGCTCATCACGAAGACGAAGTCGCGGTCCACGGGCCGAAAGCTCTGGTCGCGCGGATGCACGACGACCATGCCCATCATGCCCATCGCCATCTGCACCATCTCGTCGGAATGCGGGTGGTACATGAAGGTGCCGCTCTTCTTCATCTCGAACTCGTAGACGAAGGTCTTGCCCGGCTGGATGTGCGGCTGGGTCAGCCCGCCGACGCCGTCCATTCCGCTCGGAATGATCATGCCGTGCCAGTGCACGGTGGTGTATTCGGGTAGTCTGTTGGTGACGAAGACGCGGACCTTGTCGCCCTCGACGGCTTCGATGGTCGGGCCCGGCGATTGCCCGTTGTAGCCCCACAAATTCACCTTCATGCCCTCGGCGAATTCGCGCACCACGGGTTCGGCGACGAGATGGAATTCCTTCCAGTCGCCGTTCATGCGGAACGGCAGCGACCAGCCGTTCAGCGTGACCACGGGGCGATAGTCCGGGCCGCTGATCGGATGCAGCGGCGGCTGCATCACCACCTTGTCCATGGTGGGGGCTTCCGGAATCGAAGCGGCCTGGACGCGGCCGCTGACCGCGCTTGCCGTGACCAGCGCCGCGCTGCCCAGAAATCCTCGTCGCGAAAACATGTGCTGCTCCATTCAGTGACCGCCGCCGGCCGCGGGCTGCGCGGCCGAGGCGATGGAAGACGGTGTCGATGCTGCGCCGGCCGAGCCGCCGCCGTTGATCGCGGTCTGCAGCTCGGACTGCGCCAGAAGGAAGTCGCGCCTGGCGTCGATCGCGCCGCGCAGCGACGCCAAACGCTGTCGCGCCTCGGTGAGCAGCGCGAAAATGTCGACCTGCATGCTGGAGAAACGCAGCTGCATCTCCTCGGTGATGATCTTCCGCAAGGGGATGATCTCGCGCTGGTAATGGCCGGCGATGTCGTAGGTGGAACGATAGACGCGATAGGCATCGCGCGCCTCGGAGCGCACATTGATCGCCTTCTCGGTCAGGCGGTTCATCGCCTGGCGGTAGGTCTCGGCGGCCTGCCGCACCCGCACCTCGCCGCCGTCGAAGATCGGAATCTGGAACTGCACGTCGAAGCCGCGTTCACGGAACGGCGGCCCTTCCGGATCCTGGGTGCGGCGGGAGATGCCGGCGAGATCGAGTAGCGTCACGAAGCGCGTCGCCTCGGTGAGATCGAGCGCCTTGGCGAGCGCGACGATCTCCATCCGCGCGATCTGCAGGTCGACGCGATGGCCGACCGCGGCGATCTCGATCGACGGCTGTTCCAATGGCCGCTTCGGCAGCAATGGCAACTTGCCGGGAATCCGGAAGCCGAGATCGTCATCCCACAATCCGAGCAGACGCGCCAGCCGCTCGCGCGAACTCGCCGCATTCTGCCGCGCGCTTGCGAGGTCGGCGGTGGTTTCGGCATAAAACACCTGCTCGCGGGCCTGGTCGAGCTTGTTGAGCGAGCCGGTCTCGCCAAGCTTGACCGCGAGCTGCGCGGTCGATTCCGCCGTCGCCTTCGCGTCGGTCAGCAGTGCGACCGTCTCGTTCGCGGCCACCGCCGCGACGTGGCTGCGCCGCACCTCGGCGGCAAGCCGCAAGGTAGCGAGTGCGGCCTTGAGCTGCGCCTGGCGGAAGCGCTCGCGCGCGATCTCGGAGCGGGCCGGAACGGTCGCCAGCGCGAGAATGTCGCCGACCACCTGGCGCTCGATCTCGCTGGCGCCATTGCCCGATATGCGGGAGATCGCGAAAACGGGGTTGGGCGGCAGGCTCTGCTCGACCAGATCGGTCTCGGCCAGCGCCAGCTCGTTATAGGCGGCTTGCAGTCCCTTGTTGTTGAAGAGCGCAACCTGCACGGCGGCATCCGCCGTCAAAATATGCGCGAGCAGCCGCTTCACCGCGGCGTCGACGGTCGCGGCCTCATCCGCAGACCGCACAAAGGCGACGTCCTTGCCGATCGCCTGCTCGGTCACCTCGGAGACGACGCCCATGCCGGTGTCGGGCGAGAACGACGCGCATCCCGCGAGCGCGGATGTCAGCAGCAGGATCGGCGTGATGGCCAGATATCGCATGGCGCCCTCCTACCTGTCCGACTTCGAATTGGCCGGCGGCGTCACGCCGTCATTGCGCTCGCGCCAGGGCAGCGGCGTCGACGGACGCAGGCTGCTGTAGGGCGCGATCGTCGAGCGGTAGCCGACCCCGGCCGTCCCCGCCGCCGGATTTGCCGGGTCACCTGCGACGGCGACCGGCCGGCCGTCGGCCATGCAGCCGGCGAGCGGCGCAGATGTGAGGATGACGGCGGCCATCCGCGACAAGAATATCGATGGCGCGCGCCGGCCCAGCCTGTTGCCAAGCCTGGTGGCCACGGCGGCGAGCCTCGCCCCGAGATGCGAATACATGGATCTGTCCGATCATCCGATGAATAACAGGCGTGCCCACGCAAGCGCGCGGCGCAGCCACGATGTCAACGAAAGATCAGGCGATGGGGGGACGATAGAGCCGCGCCGGCGCCTCGCTTCGCAGACTCTGACGGGCCTCGGAAAGGCGCGTGGCGATCGGATGCTGGGGACCGGCGACGAATGGAAGATCAGCCGGCAGCGCCGATACGCACATCAACGCGCAGCACGGCCCCGGCGGATTCTTGCCGTCGTGGCTGTGCTTCGCAGGTGGTTCAGCGGCATCGGCCGCGCGATGCATATGCATGCCGCCATGATCGTGGACGGCATGATCGTGCACGACGCCTTCGGCATGCGCCATCGGCATCGCATGCACATGCGCCGCGGCGGCGGGCTGCACCTCATCGGTCAGGCACGGAAACGGCGCCCCGAATGCGAGCGCTAAGGACGGCGCGAGCACGCAAAACAGATAGGCCAGGATGATGGAACATCCTGCCCGCACCCGCCCTGCCCTCGTCAATCGCACCAACACCCGCCTCGCGTCTCCAACCACCCGCAAGCTGACCGCAAATCAGCCTGCCGCAAACCGTCCTATATACCCCCTTGGGGTATCATTCAATCCGGTTTGACTCCACGAACAGACGTCATGTTTCCATCACATCCTTGCCTCACGGCGTGCGGCACAGGAAGCAACTTCGCGTACCGACACTTCCGCTTTTATCTTGATGCCCTTCACGACGCCGAAGATCGCCGGGATCACGATCAGCGTCAGCAGCGTCGACGACGTCATCCCGCCGATCATCGGCACCGCGATGCGCTGCATGATCTCCGACCCGGTGCCGGTGCTCCACATGATCGGCAACAGGCCCGCCATGATGGCGACCACCGTCATCATCTTGGGACGGACGCGCTCGACGGCGCCCTCGATGATCGCGCGATTGAGATCGTCACGATCGATCGTGCGTCCCTCGGCGGCGCGGCGCGCCGTGATCTCGCCCAGCGCCTGGTTGAGATAGATCAGCATCACGACGCCGGTCTCGGCGGCGACACCGGCGAGCGCAATGAAGCCGACGGCGACGGCGACCGACAGGTTGAAGCCGAGCCACCACATCATCCAGATGCCGCCGACCAGCGCGAAGGGCAGCGACAGCATGACGATGAGCGTCTCCGCCACCGAGCGGAAATTGAGGTAGAGCAGCAGGAAGATGATCGACAGCGTCACCGGCACCACGATCCTGAGCCGCGCGGCGGCGCGTTCCAGATATTCGTACTGCCCGCTCCAGACCACGTAGGTTCCGGGCGGAAACTGCACGCCGGCCTGCACCGCGCGCTGCGCGTCCGCGACATAGCCGCCGAGATCGCGGTCGCGGATGTCCACATAGACGTAGGTCGCGAGTTGGCCGTTCTCCGTCCGGATCGAGGTCGGCCCCCGCGCCGGCTCGACCTTCGCGACCTCGCCGAGCGGCACCGCGCCGCCCGCCGGCATCGGCACCAGGATATCGCTGGCGATGGCCTTCGGATTGTCGCGCAGATCGCGCGGATAGCGCATGTTCACCGTGAACCGCTGCCGGCCTTCGACCGTCGTCGTGACCGTCTGGCCGCCGAGCGCGGTCGCGATGGTGTCCTGAACGTCCTGCACCGCGATGCCGTAGCGCGACAAGGCCTCACGGTTCGGCGTGATCTCGAGGTAGTAGCCGCCGACGCTGCGCTCGGCATAGGCCGACGAGGTGCCGGGCACGCCCCGCACCACCTGCTCGACCTGTCGGGCGAGCTTGTCGATCACGGCGAGATCGGGACCCATCACCTTGACGCCGACAGGCGTGCGGATGCCGGTGGACAGCATGTCGATGCGCGCCTTGATCGGCATGGTCCAGGCGTTGGAGACGCCCGGAAACTGCAGCGCCTTGTCCATCTCCGCGACCAGGCTGTCGACCGTGACGCCGGGACGCCACTGCTCCTTCGGCTTCAGGTTGACGATGGTCTCAAACATCTCGGTCGGCGCCGGATCTGTCGCGGTCGCCGCCCGTCCCGCCTTGCCGTAGACGGACGCGACCTCCGGGAACGACTTGATGATGCGGTCCTGCGTCTGCATCAGCTCGGCCGCCTTGGTGACCGAGATGCCGGGTAGCGTCGTCGGCATGTAGAGCAGCGTGCCCTCGTTCAGCGTCGGCATGAACTCGGTACCGAGCTGCCGCGCCGGCCAGATCGTGACGGCGAGCACGACAAGCGAGGCCAGGATCACCAGCGTCTTGGCACGCAGCACGCCCTTGATGACCGGCCGGTAGATCCAGATCAGGAAGCGGTTGATCGGATTTTTGTGCTCCGGCACGATCCTGCCGCGGACGAAGATCACCATCAGCGCCGGCACCAGGGTGACGGACAGCAGCGCCGCAGCAGCCATCGCGAAGGTTTTCGTGAACGCCAGCGGGCTGAACAGCCGCCCCTCCTGCGATTCCAGCGTGAAGATCGGCATGAACGACACGGTGATGATCAGCAGGCTGAAGAACAGCGCAGGGCCGACCTCGGAGGCCGCGTCGATCAGGATCTGGACGCGCGACTGATCGGGCTTGGCGCGTTCGAGGTGCTTGTGGGCGTTCTCGATCATGACGATCGCGGCATCCACCATGGCACCGATCGCAATCGCGATGCCCCCCAGGCTCATGATGTTCGATCCCAGCCCCAGCAACTTCATGGCGCCGAACGCCATCAGCACGCCGACCGGCAGCATCAGGATGGCGACCAGCGCGCTGCGGACATGGAGCAGGAACACGATGCAGACCAGCGCGACGACGATGCTCTCCTCGACCAGCGTGTGCTTGAGCGTGTCGATGGCCGCGTAGATCAGGTTGGATCGATCGTAGACCGGGACGATTTCGATCGACTTCGGCAGGCTGCTCGCGATCTCCTTGAAGCGCTTCTTGACGTTCTCGATCACGTCGAGGGCGTTGACGCCGAAACGCTGCAATACGATGCCGCTTGCGACCTCGCCTTCGCCGTTCAGCTCGGCGATGCCGCGCCGCTCATCCGGCCCGAGCTCGACATTGGCGACGTCCCGAAGCAGCACCGGCGTGCCGTTGCTCGTCTTCAAGACGATGTTGCCGAGATCGTTGACGCTCTTGACGTAGCCCTTGCCGCGAATGACGTATTCGAACTCCGACAGCTCGACGGTGCGCCCGCCGACATCGGCATTGCTGGCGCGGATGGCTTCACGGATCTTCTGCATGCTGATGCCGCGATCGCGCATCCGCTGCGGATCGAGGACAACGTTGTATTGCTTGACGAAGCCGCCGATGCTGGCGACCTCGGCGACGCCTTCCGCCTTGGCCAGCGCGAACTTCAGATTCCAGTCCTGGATCGTGCGCGTATCGGCGAGGTTCAATTCCCTCGATATCACGGCGTACTGGTAGACCCAGCCGACGCCGGTCGCGTCGGGCCCGATGGTCGGGGTGACGCCGGCGGGAAGCCTGGACGACGCGCCGTTCAGGAATTCCATGACGCGCGAGCGCGCCCAGTAGATGTCGGTGCCGTCCTCGAAGATGACGTAGACGAACGACACGCCGAAGAAGGAGAAGCCGCGCACCACCTTCGATTTCGGCACCGTCAGCATCGCGGTCGTCAAGGGATAGGTGACCTGGTCCTCGATCACCTGCGGCGCCTGGCCGGGATATTCTGTGTAGACGATGACCTGCGTGTCCGAGAGGTCGGGGATCGCATCCAGCGGCAGGTGCAGCAGCGCGTAGAGGCCGGCGGCGGCCGCAAAACCGGAGCCGAACAGCACCAGCAGCAGATTGCGCGCCGACCAGGCGATGATGCGGGCGATCATCGCCGCTCCCCCGTCTTGTCGCCCTCGCCCGCCTGCGCAGCACCGGCCTCGGCAAAACCCTTGATCGCCGCCTTCAAATTGCTTTCGGCATCGATCAGAAACGTCGCGGAGGTCACGACCGCATCGCCCTCGGCGATGCCGTCGCGGATTTCGACATAGCCCTCGCCGCGCCGCCCGAGCTTGACCTCGCGCGGCTCGAACCGCCCGTTGCCGCGGTCGATCAGCACGCTCTGGCGGCTTCCGGTGTCGAGGATGGAATTATCAGCTACCGTAAGTACCGACGCCGCGCCGCCGGTGTCGATCTCCGCGTCGACATACATGTCCGGCAGCAGCGCGAGGTCGGCATTCTGCAATTCGATCCGCACCCGCGCGGTGCGCGTCTCCTTGTTGACCTGCGGATAGATCACGGCGATCTTGCCGGTGAACGCGCGGCCGGGAAAGCTGCGCGCGCGCACCGCAACGGACTGCCCCACCGCGATATTGCCGAGATCGCGCTCGGCGACGTCGACCAGCGCCCAGACCAGCGAGGTGTCAGCGATCCGGAACAGCACGTCGCCGGGATTGGCACGCATGCCTTCGATCGCGTTGCGCTCGAGCACGATCCCGTCGCGCGGTGACAGCCACTGGATCGCGATCGGAACCGTTCGGCTCTTCTCCATCTCGACGATAACCGGTTCGGGAACGTCGAGATTGGTCAGCCGCTGCTTGGAGCCGCGTCCGTAGGGCTCGATGTTGGCAGTCGCCTTCGACGTGATGGTCGCGACATATTCGGCCGCAGCGGACGATATTGCCGGGCTGTAGATCTCCATCAACGGCTGGCCCTTGGTCACCCGGCTGCCGGTCGTGACGTCGGCGACTTTCTGCACGTAGCTCTCGGCGCGCATTGCAATCACCGACACCCGCCGTTCGTCGAGCTGGATCGTGCCGGGTGCGCGGACCAGCGTACGGATGCGGCGCATCTGCGCGGGTTCGGACTTGACGCCGCTGCGCTGGATCCTGCCGGGCGACAGCGTGATCGAGCCGTCGTCGCTATCATCGCCGTCATAGACGGCGATGTAATCCATCCCCATGGATCCTTCTTCGGCACCGGCGAGGTGTCGGGCAGCCCCATGGGATTGCGGTAATATTTGACCTTGCGCTCGCCTTTCGCGGCAGGCGCGCTCACGTCTGCCGATTGCCCGGGCCCGCCGGCACCTCCCTCGTCATCGGCAAACACCGGCAGATAGTCGCGCCCGTCAGGCGTCTTCTTCGGTGTCGCCGAATAGAACGACTTGCCGTCGGGATCGCGGTAGTAGATCGGCGCAGCAGTCTCCGCCGCCCGCGCGGCGGAGACGATGGCAGCGGTCACTGGCCGCGGCGGCAGGTTGCGGCCGATCCATGCGGCGCCTGCCGCCGCCGCGATCGCAGCGGCAGCGCCGGCCCATGTCAAGGCGCCCATTGCCCGGCGGCTCATTGCTCGGCCGTGACGACGAGCTTGTTCTCGACCGCGCCGGTCTCGCCCTGCACCTTGGCGCCGAGCGACAATTGCCAGCGGCCGGCCATGCCGAAGGTCGCCTTGAACCGGTAGGTGCCCCGTTCGGTGCCCGGTATCGGCGTCACCTTGGTAGCCATCTCCTGCATGCCGTCGGGCGCCATGTCGAGCCGGGTCGAGAAGATGACCGCGTCGGGCACGGCTTTCCCGCTCGTCTTGTCGACCAGCCGCACCGTGACGATGCGATCGGCACCCGCCTTGACGGTCGGCTGCACGAGCTGGAATTCGTAGTTCTTGATCTCGGCGTGGGCAGACATGCCCGTCACGGCAACGCCGATCAGCGCGGCGGCAGTGGCGCGCGCCAGGTGGAAAGTCTTCATCGTTATGATCCTCGATACGTCTGATGAACCGCGTGAGCGGCATGCAAAGGCACGCGCGCCATTGGCGCACGCGTCAGCGATCAGGCGCTGGCGCGCCCGTCAGACGTTGGTTCGAGGCGGATGATCGGGAGGTTTGGCGCCAAGGCCGTCGAGCAGACGGTCGTCATGGGCAGCGATCCGGCTGCGCAGCGGATCGCGCTCGATCAGCGACATGGCGCCGGCGGGCACCGGCAGCGAAACGCTCAACATGCAGAGCGCGAGGAACGGGCAGTCGTCGCAGCCCTTGCTCTTGCCCTGCTCCGGACAGCACGGCATGTCGTCGGCCGTCGCCTGCTCGGACATCGCCTGTCCAGACATGGCGTGATCGTCCGGCATCGCCTGCATCGCAGCGGCCGAGGCATCCGGCATCGTCCGGGCAAATGCCGGCGCCACGGGCGCGAGCAACAGCCCGACCGCGACGAGCAGCAGAATCCAGGGATTGGCGAGCCGCCTCAGATGCATGCCCGCTTCTCGCACGGATCAGCGCACGGCGCAAATCCGTCCGGCTTCACGATCGCGCCAGCACCCGGGGGAGCTCTCACTCGCCCCTAGGTCTGCTTCAACAGCGCCGGATCGACCGGCATCTTGCGCAGCCGCTTGCCGGTCGCCGCGAAGATCGCGTTGCTGATCGCCGGCACGATGCCCGAGGTTCCGGTCTCGCCCATGCCGCCGGGCGGCTCGCTGCTCGGCACGATATGGACCTCGATCGCCGGCGCCTGATCGATGCGCAGCATCTGGTAGCTGTCGAAATTTCCCTGCTCGACGCGCCCATTCTTCAGCGTGATTTCGCCGTAGAGCGCGGCGGTTACGCCGAACATGACCCCGCTCTGGATCTGAGCTTCGACGGTGTCGGGATTGATGACGGTGCCGCAATCCATCGCGCAAACCACGCGGTGAACCCGGACGGAGCCGTCCTTGGCGACTTCCACCTCGGCAACCTGAACGAGGTAGCTGCCGAACACGAATTGCAGCGACACGCCGCGTCCGCGCCCGGCCGGCAGCTTGCCGCCCCAGCCGGCCTTGGCCGCCGCGAGCTCGAGCGCCGCCTTGGCGCGCGGCGACTTGCCGAGCAGCGCGCGGCGGTAGTCGACCGGATCCTGCTTCGCCGCCGCCGCCAGCTCGTCGATCACGCTTTCGGTGACGAACACGTTGTGCGAGGGCCCGACGCTGCGCCAGAACGCGGTCGGAATGCCCGGCGGCTCGACCCGGACATATTCGACGTGGAAGTTGGGGATGTCGTAGACGAGATCGATCGCGCCCTCGGTCGTGTCGGGGTCGAGCCCGTTGCGGAACGCCGGCGGCGCCCATCGCGCCAGCACCGACGAGCCGGCGAAGCGGTTGTTCCAGGCGACCGGCTTGCCGGATGCATCGAGGCCGACCGCAATCCGGTCGCACCAGTAGGGCCGGTAGATATCGTGCTGAATGTCTTCCTCGCGGGTCCACACCACCTTGACCGGCCCGTCGACCTGTTTGGCGATCTGCACCGCGCGAATGACACCATCGACCTCGAGCCTGCGGCCGAAGCCGCCGCCGAGCAGATGATTGTGCACCACCACCTTCTCCGGCGGCATGTTCAGCACCTTTGCGGCCACCGCCTGCGCACGCGAGAGCGCCTGGCTGCCGACCCAGATCTCGCAACTGTCGGAACGCACGTGCACGGTGCAGTTCATCGGCTCCATGGTGGCATGGGCGAGGAACGGCAGTTGATAGGTCGCCTCGACTTTCGTCGCTGCGCCCGCCATCGCCTTGTCGGCGTCGCCGATATTTTGCGCGACCGCGCCCGGCTTCGTGGTGGCGGCTTCGAGCTCGCGCGCGATATCCGATGTGGCGAGCTTCGCGTGAGGGCCCTCGTCCCACTCGATCGTGAGCGCCGCCAGACCCTTCTTCGCCGCCCCCATGTGGTCGGCCACCACCGCGACTGCGTCGTCGAGCGTCACGATCTGGCGCACGCCCTTGACGGCTTTTGCCGCCGCATCATCGACGCGCTTCACCCGCCCGCCGAACACCGGCGACTGCGCCAGCGTCGCGACCTTCACCCCGGGCGGCCGCGCGTCGATGCCGTAGACCGCCGTGCCGTTGATCTTGGAGGGCGTATCGAGCCGCTTGGCCGGCGTGCCGATCAGCTTGAACTCGGACGGGCTCTTCAGCGTGACATTCTCCGGCACCGGCATCTGCGCCGCGTCAGTCGCCAGTTCGCCGTAACCCAGCTTGCGTCCCGAGGCTGCATGATGCACCTCGCCGTTCTCGGCGCGGCATGTCCCAGGCTCGACGTTCCAGCGCTTCGCCGCGGCCGCGACCAGCATCGCTTTCGCGGTGGCGCCGGCCTTGCGCATCGGCTGCCAGGCGCCGCGCATTGCGTTCGAATTGCCGGTGGCCTGCACGCCGAGCAGCGGGTTGGCGTAGAGCTTGTCACTCGGCGGCGCGTGTTCGAGCCGGACCTGCGTCAGGCCGATCTCTAGCTCTTCGGCGATCAGCATCGGGATCGAGGTGTAGGTGCCCTGCCCCATCTCGACATAAGGCATGGTCAGCACGACCTTGCCGTCGCCGCCGATCCGGACAAAGGCGTTCGGCGCGAAGCCGTCGGAGGCCGCCGCCTCGCTCTCGCGGCTCGCGAACGGCAGGCTCACGCTGAGCAGCAGGCCGCCGCCCGCGATCGCGCCGGCGCGGAGGAAGTTGCGCCGCGACAGGTCGGCGGCGCGCTCGGACAGATTGTCGATCAGCGTCATGGCTCAACCTCCCGACTGCGCGGCCTGCTTGATGGCCTCGCGGATGCGCACATAGGTGCCGCAGCGGCAGATGTTGCCGGACATCGCTTCGTCGATATCGGCATCGGTCGGCTTCGCCTTGCCCGCGAGCAGCGCGGACGCCGACATGATCTGCCCCGACTGGCAGTAGCCGCATTGCGGCACCTCATGCGCGAGCCAGGCGTCCTGGATCTTCTTGCCCGCCGGCGTTTTGCCGACCGCCTCAATGGTGGTGATCCTGGACTCCCCGATGCTGTCGATGCTGGTGATGCAGGAGCGCACCGCGCTGCCGTCGAGATGCACCGTGCAGGCGCCGCACAGCGCCATGCCGCAGCCGAACTTGGTGCCGGTCATGCCCAGCACGTCGCGCAGCACCCACAGCAGCGGCGTGTCGCCGTCGGCATCGACCGAATGACTGGTCCCATTGATCGTGATCTGGAAGGGCATCGTGACACTCCTGTCCTGGTTCGAGACGTGCGCGGACGACGCCCCTCCGGGCGCGTCCGGGCCAGATTCCAAGGGCATGGCGCAGGATCGCGCCAATTGCTCACTCATGGTAATAAATGCAGTTCCCACGCCCTATAAGTGGCGCTTTCATCCGCAGTGAAATAACCATTGGTTTATAATCATGGACCGACTGACCAGCATGTCCGTGTTCGCCCGCGTCGCCGATCTCGGCTCCTTCACCGCCGCCGCCAAGGAGTTGCGGATGTCGCCGACCATGATCGGCAAGCATATCCGCTTTCTCGAGGACCGGCTCGGCTCGCAATTGATCAACCGGTCGACCCGACGGCAGGGCCTCACCGAGCTCGGCCGCAGCTATCTCGATCACTGCAAGCAATTGCTTGAACAGGCCGAGGCCGGCGACGCGCTGGTCGAGGAGGCCCTGAGCGCGCCGCGCGGCAAGCTCCGGGTCGCGACCTCGGTCGCCTTCGGGTCGTATAGCCTGGCGCCCGCGCTGGTCCGCTTCATGAAGAAATATCCGGAAGTCTCGGTCGACCTCATCCTCAGCGACAGGATGGTCGATCTGCTCGAGGAAGGGCTGGATGCAGCGATCCGGGTCGGCACGCTGACCGACTCCACCATGATGTCGCGCTCGCTGTCGCCCTATACCGGCGTGGTTTGCGCAGCGCCGAGCTATCTCGCCGAACGCGGCACGCCGACCCATCCGGCAGATCTCGCCCGCCATGAATGCCTGCGCTACCCGGGCTGGTCGGACGGGCAGCGATGGACATTCTCGGGGCCGGAGGGCGAAGTGCATGTCGATGTCGCGAGCCGCCTCTTCATCAACAGCGCGTTCGGCATCCGCTATGCGGCGCTGGCGGGCGCCGGCATCGTGCTGATGCGCGACGAGCTGCTGGCCGACGATATCGCCGCGGGGCGGCTGCAGGTCCTGCTGCCAAACTACACGACGCAGACCCGCGCACGCCAGATCCTGTGGCCGAAGCACCGCAAGATGACACCGAAGCTGCGCGCGCTGATCGACTTCATCGTGGAGACGTACGGGTGAGACAGATCGCCGCGGCCAAACCGCTCAACGCGACTGGCCAAGGTTGTGACATCGCGACGGAGCGCGTAGGATGAGAATGTGCAATGAGGCCGTCGCGCCGATGCCGGGCGGCTTCCGTTCAAGTGAGGCGCGACATGCTGCCTGCCGAGGTTTGGACGCGCCTTCCCAGCTCGAGAATTGAAGATCTAAGCGACGCCGTTCGCGGCGCGCGCCTTGACGCGCCCCAGATGTCCAGCGGTCATCTCTCGGGCAGTCTCGTCTTTTCGAACTCGGACGGCATCGAGTCCAGCAGCGGGCTGATCGACGGGGGACAGTGCCGCGCCCACCGGATCGATCGGTGGACGTAGCCGAATTTAGCAGGAGATACACTGATGCTTGACTTGAAGCGTACTACGATGCTTGCAGCGTCCATCCTGACCGCCTCGATCATTGCGACGATGCCGCTTGAATCGGCGTCCGCAACGCTGCTCGGCGCGATGCCGATCGGTAATCACGTCGCGCAGTCATCCGACGTCGTTGCAGTCCGCGCGGCCGGCCGCCGTGGCGGCGCAGCGGTCGGTCCCCGCGGAGGTGCCGTCGTTCACCGTGGCGGCGCGGCCGTTGGGCCGCGCGGTGGCGCCTATCGCGGCCGCACCGCCGTCGTCGGGCCGCGCGGCAACGTCGCGGTTCGCGGCCGAACGGTGGTAGGAGGTGGCGGATGGGCGCGTCCGGGCCGGTATTACTGGCCAAGGGGCGGCGCAATCGCGGCCGGCGCTGCCATCGGGGTCGTGTCGGCGGCAACGGCTGCGGCGTGGGCCGGTGCCGCGCCGGCACCCGGCATGTGCTGGTACTATACCGATCCGTCCCGGACGCAGGGGTTCTGGGACTACTGCCGGTAATCGCCGCAGCGGGCGAGCCGATGTTGCGCCAGTGATGTCTCGCGCCTGCCCTGGCGGAGGCACCACTGGTTGGGTCACGAACATTCGGCTCTCGCGAATGCGCGCCCTATAGATCAGCCTGTCGATGCAGACGAGCACGGCTCACTCGGTCAATCCCGCTTTCCGAAAACCCTCGATCATCAGCTTCGCCGTTTTCGATAGCTGGCTCCGGGCGATCCACGCCGATATCGTGAACGCAGGATCGATCTCAAGCATGCGAGCCGCCGCCTCACGGGCTTCAGCGTCCCGTCCGAGATGGGCGAAAGCGGATGCGAGGCAGCGGTATGGCCCTGGATAGGAAGGGTTCTGACGGAGGGCTTTCTTCCCTGCAATGATGGCCTCGTCAAAGCGACGAAGCTCGATAAGGGCAAATCCCATCCCGGTAAACGCCGTGTATAGTTGCGGGTCTACCGGGCTCATGCGCATCGCACGTTCAAAACTCCGGATCGCTTCCTCTGGCTGCCCCGCAATCTTGTAGACCCAGCCTCTGCAGTTCCACGCGCGATATGAATTCGGGTTGAGCTTAACCGCCTGGTCGGACATCTCGATCTCAGTCTCACGATCGCCGACCAAAAGTGCCGAGGTCAAGGCAGCACTTGCCAACGTGCTTGGATCACCATCGTCGAGGCTCAATGCCAAGCGCATCAGCCGAATGGCTTCCTTGCGGTCGAATTGAGGATCGATAGCATAGCCCCTAACCACGTTTTCCGTGTGAGAGGCTCCTGCCAGGACAGCGGCCTCGGCAAACCCAGGGTCAAGCTCCAAGGCCCGCTGGACCAGTCGGACCGCCTTGGCCAACCCTTCGCGGGTCGCTGGCCGCACCTGCTGTATAGCCCGCAGATAGAAATCATATGCGGTGAGGTCTTCCGGTCGCCGCCGCGTTGCCATCGCAATTTCTGCTTGAAACAGCTTTGGCTGAATGGCTGAGACAACGGCGGCCGTGACTTCGTCCTGCAACGCGAAAATATCCGTCATGTCACGCTCGAACTTGTCCGCCCAGATGTGTGCGCCCGTAGCCGCTTCAATCAACTGGCCGGTGATGCGGACCTTCCCCGACGCGTTGCGCACTGCCCCCTGAAGGACATAGCGCACGCCAAGCCGGCGCCCGACTTCCTTGATGTCGACGGCCTTGCCCTTAAAGGTGAAGCTCGAATTGCGCGCGATCACGAACAACCATTTGAACCGCGAAAGCGCGGTCGTGATCTCCTCAACCATCCCGTCCGCGAAGTACTCCTGCTCGGGATCGCCGGACATGTTCGCGAACGGCAGCACGGCGATGGAGGGCTTGTCGGGTACCGCAGGGGCGCTCTCGGGCGCATCGCCCGGATCCGGACCTGCAACCTCTCGCGCCTCCTGCACCTGTCCGACGAAACGGAATCCCTTGCGTGGCAACGTCTTGATCAGCCGCTGCTCCTCCCCGGTATCGCCGATTGCGCTTCGGGCGACATTCAGCCGGGTCGTCAGTGCCGCATCCGAAACGCTGCGCCCGTTCCAAACGGCATTGATGAGGTCGTCCTTGCTGACGACGCGCTCCCTGTTGCGGATCAGATAATCGAGCAGATCGAACACCTGCGGTGCGATGCGGACGACGTCCGCCCCGCGATACAACTCGCGCCGGTCAAGGTCGAACGCGTAATCCTCGAAGAGATAGCGCAAGATGCGAATCCCCCTGGATAAGAGCCCCCGATAATTGGGTAGCGCCTTGGGCTGGCCGGAAATCGCAGAATAAGCTGCAGGTGAGGAAAATGTAAGCCACCGGTCAAGCCTACCCGGCGCTCTCGCGGCGACCTCGTGCCGGCTATGACGCGCCCTACTTCGTGCTTGCTATGATGAGAAGATTATTGAGTACGGGCGTGCAGCAAAACGCCGCCACGATCGCGATATTGTAAGGGTTGTTGCTGCGCCAAAGCAGCCACATCATGAAATAGGTCAAACCGAGCTTCGGGATCAGCCACCAGGGGCCGAGCCATGTCTGAGCGACATGCATGAACGGGTTCAACTCGCCGAGGCCGAGATTCAGGATCGTGTTGGTGGTGTAGAGATCGGCGATGCCAAGAAGCAGCACGGACAGCACGAGGAGCGTCTTGGCCAGGTAACGTGGCCCCAGAATAATCTCGTAAGCAAATGCGACGCCCTCCGGTACGTTTCGCTTGAACCACGACTGCGCGGCGTCATTGGTCGCGAAAATCTTCAGATGCTCCGGCTCGCCAACGGGCTTGCTTGTGTCGGTATAGACCCAGACTTTCATACGATTGCTCAAATATCTCTTTTCAAACCACAAAAAAGTATCATCTGCCGAGATGGTCATCTCGGGAGACCAAGGTAGCTCTGCCGTCGCCGTAAGGGTGATTCCGGAGAGTGGCGTTGCGTTGGCCTCGAGGTGCCGCCTCAGGGCGGTTCAATCGTTGCGGCGCTTCAGGTCCAAGCGTCCGATGCGTTCATCAATCAGTCGATTTAGCTTCTCGTCCCGCAGTGAATTCTTCCTAAACAGCCCGCCATGCAGCCGATAGGCAAGAAGGAGCAGGACAATAGCAGTGCCCCCGAGATAGTAGGACCAGTCCATTCTTGAACCGCGCCTGGTTGCTGCAATGGGCGAAGCTTAGGGCGAGCCTGTCCTGCTTGTCCAACGCTATCCTGTGCGCCGCACCTCTCCGTGCCCGAATGGATTGGCCTGATTTATGCTTGGAAATGACCGCATGCGGAGGACGCGCGATGAGGCGGGACCTTTTGGTTATTTGCGGCGGAATGCTGGCCACGGGCGCTATCGCCTGGATCCTGTTGGGCAACCCGGCGACCGGGCCACATATGCACGGGCTCCAGACGATGTCGGCAGATCAAGACTTGAGACTCGTCTCCCAGCGAAGTCCATATATGCGGGACGAGCGCTAGGGGCGTCCCTGGCAGGTGCTTCGCGAAATTCAATCACTGAGTTGCCCAACGGCGCAGGCCCGCTCGGCAACAATACTCGCTTTTTCCGAATATTGTCCTGCGGGCTGTCGATTCGAATGCGTTCAGTCAGTGGGACTGAGCGTAGGGTGCAGCATTCATCAGCAACAGACCAAAAAGAAGGACCAGATAGAGCATCGAAAACACGAACAGGCGACGAGCGGGGCGTCTTTCCTTGTCATCGCTCCGACGTACTTGCCATGAGAGAAAAATCATGATCGCTCCAAGCATCACTGCAGCCGAGCCATAGATGGCTCCCGCAAACCCCAGCGCCCAGGGTATCAGTGAGATCGGAACCAGAAGAACGCTATAGAGAAGAATCTGGCGCTTTGTTTCGGCCTTGCCGGCTACGACCGGCAACATCGGCACCCCGGCGCGAGCATATTCTCCGGCAAGATTGAGCGACAGTGCCCAGAAGTGGGGTGGCGTCCAGAGGAAAATGATCAGGAACAGGATGAGCGGTTCGAGCCCAACACTTCCGGCGGCCGCAACCCAGCCGATCACCGGAGGGAGTGCGCCAGCCGCACCGCCAATGACGATATTTTGCGGTGTTCGGCGTTTGAGCCACATCGTGTAGACGACGACATAGAAGAAAATTGTGAAAGCAAGCAGCGCAGCCGCGGCCACGTTCAGGAAGGTGCCGAGGCTCAGAACGGCGCACGTGCCAAGCATCAATCCGAAAACCAATGCGTCCGAGCGCGATACACGGCCGCTGGGAATTGGACGCATGGCGGTACGCGCCATCAACGCATCGATGTCGGCGTCGTACCACATGTTGAGCGCAGCTGCGGCGCCAGCTCCGGCAGCTATGCAAAAAAGAGCAACGATAGCGGCGAAGGGATCGATGCCGCCCGGCGCGACCATGAGACCGACGAGTGCGGTAAAGACGACCAGCGACATAACGCGCGGTTTCGTCAGCGCGACATAGTCCCCGATGCTGGCATAGCTCCCGCGAACGAGAATTGAACGATTGATTTGCATGAGATTAATTCCTCGTCGGTTCGAAAATGCCATCGGTTGAAGGCCTGCTTCGCAGGGTTCCGGACGATGTGGCGTGTCCTCCGCCTTCGGGACACCTTGCCTTATCCGGCATGACCCACGCGGTCATGGCCGTCCCGTTCTTAGCTTGCTGACGCGAAGAACATGACCCGAAGCAGATGCGTATAGTCGGATTCGAACATCATGATCCCGACAAAAACCAGCACCGCCACCGGCGGCAGCAGGATGGCATAGACCAGCGCCAGCCGCTCCCAGGCCATATGCATGAAGACGGCGACGATCAAGCCGGCCTTCAACACCATGAACAGCAGGATCAGCGACCATCTGAGATAGCCGTGGATACCGAAAGTAGTCGACGAGATAGGAGAACGTGCTGAGGACGAACAACCATCCCCAGACCACGAGATAGAGCTTGATCGGATGCTGTTGTCCCTCCGCATGCGCGGCGCCCGATGCCACCGCACCATGCACATAGCTGTGTAGCGCATGCTGTGCTGCCTGCCCTTCCACATGTACCGCTGCTTCTGTCATGCGCGACCTCACCACAGATAAAAGAAGGCAAAGATGAACACCCACACCAGATCGACGAAGTGCCAGTAAAGGCCGGTGATTTCGACGATCTCGTAATTCCCCTTCCTGCTCGTGAAAAAGCCGCGCCTCTCGACGTCGAAGTCCCCCCGCCAGACCTTTCGCGCGATGGCGATCAGGAAAATCACGCCGATTGTCACGTGAGTACCGTGGAAGCCCGTGATCATGAAGAAGCTGGAGCCGAACTGCGCCGCGCCCCAGGGGTTTTCCCAGGGCCGCACGCCCTCCATGATCAGCTTGGTCCATTCGAAGGCCTGCATTCCGACGAACGTTGCGCCGAGTGCCGCTGTGACCAGCATCAAGACTGCGGTTTTGACGCGATCGCGGCGGTAACCGAAATTGACGGCCATCGCCATGGTCCCGCTGCTGCTGATCAGGACGAAGGTCATGATGGCGATCAGGATGAGGGGGATATGGTGCCCCGCAATCTCGAGGGCGAATACCTCGCTCGGATTCGGCCATGGCACCGTCGTGGACATTCGCGCGGTCATATAGGACAGCAGAAAACAGCTGAAGATGAAGGTGTCGCTGAGGAGGAAGATCCACATCATGGCCTTCCCCCAGGAGACATTCTTGAATGCGCGCTGATCCGAGGACCAATCGGCGGCGATGCCTCGCAATCCGGGTATCGTTCCGGGCCGCGCCTTGGGGGTTGCGAGTGTGGTTTCGGTCATCGCTTCCTGCCTCGCTAGGTGAGCAACTGGCGACAGATGTCGACGAAATTGTCGGTCCAGCCCGTCAGCAGACCGAGCAGGACCAGCCACACCAGCAACAGAAAATGCCAGTAGATGGTACAAAGCTCGACGCTCAGGCGCATCTGCGTCATCGGCGCACCGCGCCACAGCTTTACGGTCGCCCTGCCGAGCGCTACCAGGCCGCCGGTCACGTGCAGCCCATGGAGCGCGGTGATCAGATAGAAGAAGGAATTGGCCGGATTCGACGCCATGACATAGCCGGCGATGTTGAGCTGCTGCCACACCACGAGCTGCCCGATCAGGAACATCACGGCCGATGCACCGCCGACCAACAGGCCCGCGATCAGGCCGTCATGGTCGTCGTGGCGAGCGGCCGTCAGCGCCCATTGTAGCGCCACGCTGCTGATGACGAGGACGCCGGTGTTGAACCACACCAGCCTCGGCAGCGGCAGCTCGCGCCAGTCCACCATGGTGGTGCGCATCGAATAGGCGCTAATCAGGAGCGCGAACAGCGAGCCGACCACCGCGAGGAAAACACCGAGGCCGATTTTCGCCGCCGGCACCGAAGAGCCGCGCTCGCCGCGAAGATCGACGGCAATGCCCTGCTCCAGCCACGGCTTGGCGGCCAGCCGTTGCTGCGAGAGCCACCACCCCGCGATCGCTGCAATCGTAGCAATGAACAGGACGATGGCACTCACGGATGGGCTCCCTGGGCCAGCACCTTGGCCGGCGGTTCGTTCTGCGGAATGAAGTCCTGCGCGGCGCCTGGTACGCTGTAGTCATACGCCCAGCGATAGACCACCGGGAGCTCCTTGCCCCAGTTGCCGTGCCCGGGCGGGGTCTCCGGCGTCTGCCACTCCAGTGAGGTGGCGCCCCAGGGATTGCCGCCCGCCTCTTTTCCTTTGAACAGGCTCCAGACCAGATTGAACAGGAAGACGAGCTGAGCGAAGCCGACAATCAGCGCCGCCACGCTCATGAACGCATTGAGGTCATGGGCGGATGCCGGGACGAAGGTGGTCTCGCCGATGTCGTGATAGCGGCGCGGCATCCCGAGCAGGCCGAGATAGTGCATCGGGAAGAACACCGCATAGGCCCCGATGAACGTCACCCAGAAGTGGAAGCGTCCGAGCGCGTCATTGAGCATCCGCCCGGTGACCTTCGGATACCAATGATAAATTCCGCCGAACACGGCCATGATCGGCGCAATCCCCATCACCATGTGGAAATGCGCGACGACGAACATGGTATCCGAAAGCGGGACATCCACGACAACGTTGCCGAGGAAGAGGCCCGTGAGCCCGCCGTTCACGAACGTGACGATGAAGCCGAGCGCGAACAGCATCGGGACGGTGAGATGAATGTCGCCGCGCCACAGGGTCAGCACCCAGTTGTAGACCTTGATGGCGGTCGGGATGGCGATGATGAGCGTCGTGGTGGCGAAGAAGAACCCGAAATGCGGGTGCATGCCGCTCACATACATGTGGTGCGCCCATACGATGAAACTGAGCGCGCCGATTCCGACGATGGCCCAGACCATCATGCGATAGCCGAAAATGTTCTTTCGCGCGTGGGTGCTGATCAGATCGGAAACGATGCCGAAGGCCGGAAGCGCGACGATGTAGACCTCAGGATGGCCGAAGAACCAGAACAGGTGCTGGAATAGGATCGGGCTGCCGCCGCCGTATTTCATCTGCTGGCCCATCTCGACGAGTGCGGGCATGAAGAAGCTGGTTCCCAGCAAGCGGTCGAACAGCATCATGACGGAGGCGACGAACAGCGCCGGGAAAGCCAGCAATGCCATCACCGTGGCTGTGAAAATGCCCCACACCGTCAGGGGCAAACGCATCAACGTCATGCCGCGTGTGCGCGCCTGCAGCACGGTCACCACGTAGTTCAGCCCGCCCATAGTGAAGCCGATGATGAACAGGATCAGCGACGCCAGCATCAGAACGATGCCCCAATCCTGCCCGGGGGTGCCGGAAAGGATCGCCTGCGGCGGGTACAGCGTCCAGCCGGCGCCGGTCGGCCCGCCTGGCACGAAGAAGGTCGACGCCAGCACCAACACTGCGAGCAGGTAGACCCAGTAGCTCAGCATGTTCACATAGGGGAACACCATGTCCCGGGCGCCGACCATCAGCGGGATAAGGTAGTTGCCGAAGCCGCCCAGAAACAATGCCGTGAGCAGGTAGATCACCATGATCATGCCGTGCATGGTGATGAACTGGAGATATTGATTTGCATCGATAAAAGAGAATGTGCCGGGAAATCCCAATTGCAGCCGCATCAGCCATGACAGCACGAGGGCCACCAATCCAATTGCCATCGCCGTCAGCGAGTACTGGATGGCGATGACTTTGGCGTCTTGCGAAAAGACGTACCTCGTCCACCAGCTGTGCGGATGATAGAGCTCGACCTCAGCGACTTCGGCGGGCGGAATGCCTGCGACCTGATCAAACGGGATATCGACCATCGGAATACCCTCCTTGGTCTTCCGCTCAGCGACGAGTTCACTTCATATCCGGCAGAACATCCGGCCGATCCTCGTCGGCATGTTCATTCACTGCCAGTCTTGTACGCGGCCTTCGCGACGTTGCGCTGGCCGGACAAGGCGGCGAACGTGTGCTGCTTGTCCAGCCACGCGTGATATTCCTTCTCTTCTTCCACGACGACCTTGCTGCGCATCTGTGCGTGCGCGGCACCGCAAAGCTCCGCGCAGAGGACGTCGAAGGTTCCGGTGCGGGTCGGCGTGAGCCAGTAGTAGGTCACCGAGCCAGGGATCATATCCATCTTCGCCCGGAACTCGGGCACGTAGAAATCATGCAGGACGTCGATCGAGCGGAGCAGCACCTTCACCGGCTTCCCGACCGGCAGATGCAGATCCTCGTTTTGCACGACGATGTCGTCCTGCCCGTTCGGATCATTGGGATTCAACCCGAGTGGATTGTCGGAGCTGATCAGGCGCGCATCTGACGTGCCGAGCCGGCCGTCCTTTCCCGGAAGCCGATAACTCCACATCCACTGTTGTCCAACGACCTCGACGTCGGTCGCGTCGGCGGGAACGGTGACGAACTGGTGCCAAACCACCAGGCCGGGAGCCAACATGGCTCCAACGCCGATCGCGGTCGCTATGGTGAGCCACCATTCGAGCTTTTTGTTTTCGGGATTGTAGGCCGCCTGCCTTCCTTCCTTGTGATGGAAGCGGAAGACGCAATAGGCCATGAACGCGATGACCGCGAAGAAAACCGCTCCGGTGATCCAGAAGGTTATGCTGATGGTGTCGTCAATGTAACGCCAGTTGGTGGCGATCGGCGTCCACCACCACGGGCTGTAGATGTGAAACAGCACCGAGCCGACCGCGACCAGGAGCAGTAAGATCGCTACAACCATCCCTCATTCCTCCTTGCCATTGAAGGCTGCGGAGACGAACGAAAGGGCGGAGCTCACGTCAGAGGGATGGTCTCACGTTCACCATCACCGTGGCTTTTGCCTCGCCCATTCTGCCGGTCGCGATGCTGGGACATGACAAAAACTCAACGTCACGGCCGCAACCTCATCGGAGCTGGGGGCGTCAAGCATCAACATGGTACCCATCGAGCCAGACGTCAATAGAGGAGTAATGCCCGCCGCTGTCGGGCACGTGTTGGCGGGAATGCATTGGATGCCGCGAACACTGATCGGTCCTCCCCTATCGCATGGTGCATCGCAAGATCTCGTTTGTGCATCTGCACAATTCTCCCGACCGCATTCGTCACCTTGCTTCTGCCGCGCATCGGACTAGTTTTACTGGACCGGTTGCGACCGATGTCGTCCGGCAAGCTCCTTCTGGTTGAATTTGATTTGCCGGACTCAGTCGCGATTTTCGCGCATGAGGCGGATGTGCGTGTATTGATGGCGCTCCGTTCCCCTGCGGCCACAAGCAAGGAGACCGGAGCCATGACCACGGTGTTCGCACGACCCAAACTGCAATTGTTTGGCGTCTCTACCGCCTTCGTCGTTCGCAAGATCAGCCTTTCCGACCTCGGCGAGGCGCTGCGCCTCGGCTGGGAAGACTTCAAGGCCATGCCAAGTCACGCGGTAGTCGTGTGCGTGATTTATCCCGTGCTCGGTATTGCCCTGTTCAGGATGGTCCTTGGCTATTCGGTACTGCCGCTGCTGTTTCCGTTCGCCGCCGGCTTCGCCCTGATCGGTCCTTTCGCCGGCCTCGGCCTCTACGAACTGAGCCGCCGACGCGAACGCGGAGAGGAGCCGGGAGCCTGGGATGCAATGCAGGTGCTGCGCGCGCCGTCGTTCGGCGCCATGTTCGAACTTGGCGTTCTCCTGCTCGTTCTGTTCGGGGTCTGGATCGCCACCGCGGACGCGATCTACATCATGACGTTCGGCTATGCGCCTGCTGCGAGCATCCCTGATTTCGCAAAGCGCGTGTTGACGACGCCCGAAGGCTGGTCGCTCATCATCGTCGGATGCGGCGTCGGCTTCCTTTTCGCCCTGGTTGCCCTGTGCGTCAGCGTCGTCTCATTTCCACTGATGCTCGACCGACATGCGACCGCGATCGATGCGATCCGCACCTCGATACGGGCCGTGATGATGAATCCAATTGAGATGGCCGCGTGGGGATTGATCGTTGCGGTATTGCTGGCGGTGGGCTCACTGCCATTCTTCGTCGGTCTCTGCGTCGTTCTGCCGGTGCTTGGTCATGCGACCTGGCATCTTTACAGGAAGGTGGTCGAGCCCGACCGGAATCCTCCGCAAGAAGAGCCCCGCCCGCCGATCGGTCACCGCTACGCGGCGGATTTCCCGGCCAATCTCTTCCCGTGGAGCCGTGAGCGCTAAGCGGTTTCGCGCGAATCATGTCGCGAGAATGCGGGTGCATGGCACCAATGCCGCAACAATTCAGCGTCGTCCCGGCCCAGTGCGCAATTGCGCACGGGGGGCCGGGACGACGAATGTGGATGTCGGCCGTGCCACACAATCGATGTCGTCCTGGCTTTCGCCAGGACGACGAGAATATTTGCCCCGGGCATCCCAACAAACTCACTGTCGTCCCTGCGAAAGCAGGGACCCATAATCACAAATGTTGATTGTTGCGCGACGTTGGGACGACGAGTCCCGATCACAACACGAGCCGCGGCGCATGAGTCCCGGCTTTCGCAGGGACGACGGCTGCGGGCGTGGCGCGGGTGACTTTATCCGAACTGCCACGCCCCCTCACTTCATCAGCGCCTCGACCTCGCTGCGGAACGCCTGCCGCGATCCGTCGCGCGAGTAGAACATGTGGCCGCCGGGATAGACCGCGAGCCTGGTGCGGCTCGGGCCCGCGAAGGCCGGCAACTGATCGAGGATGATCTTCGAGGCGAAGTACGGCGTGGCGAGATCGAACAGGCCGTGGCCGACCAGGAGTTTCAGGTTGGGGTCGAGCGCCAGCGCCTGGCGAAGCTGCGTCACCAACTCCGCCGGACTGATGCCGTGACCGAACTCCCAGGCCTTGTTCACGCTTTCGCTGAGCAGGTGATAGGAGCCGTCCGGCCGCCAGTTCAGCTTGCGCGTGGTGAGGTCGACGGCGGCACTGGTCAAGGGCGCCATCAGCGGATCGCCGGACGGATCGTTGAAACGGAAATAGCTGGAGTCCGGATAGGGATCGAAGCCACGCACGGAGGCGTCGTAGCGCCCCGTCACCTTGCCGTTCTTGCGGTCGAACTCGCGGCGGAATTCGCCGACGTCGAAGCGGCCGGCGAGCCTGCGGCTCACCGCCTGGTCGATGCCGGTGAGTACGGCGACCTTGTCGGCCAGGCGATTGGTGGCTTCCTTGTCCGCCTCGCCCTTGACGAGGTCGGTCAGGAATTCGCCGCGCGCGTAAGCCTCGACGTCGGCGAGATCCTCGCGCGTCACCGGCCCCTTCGTCTGTCGCGCCACCGCCGCCATGGTCGGCAGGCTTGCGACATATTGCAGGAGGCTGGAGCCGGTATATTCGCGGAAATCGAGCACCGGCGAGATCAGCACCAGGCCGCGGACGCCGACGCCCTGCTGCATTTGCAGATTGCGCACGACCTTCGGGCCGCGAATGCCGCCATAGCTTTCGCCGGCGACGTATTTCGGCGAGGTCAGCCGATCATGTTTCTCCAGCCAGCGGCGGATCACGAGCGCGATCGAATTGGCGTCACCGTCGACGGAGTAGAAGCGCTTGCGCGCCTCCTCCGACGTCGTGACGAAGCGGCTGTAGCCGGTGCCGACCGGATCGATGAAGACAAGATCGGTGAAATCGAGCCAGGTGTCGGCATTGGCCTGCAGCTCGGGCGCGGCCGAGGACACCGCGCCGTCGAACGGCAGCCGCCACGGCCCGACATTGCCGAATTGCAGCCAGGCCGACGCGGAGCCCGGACCGCCGTTGAACAGGAAGGTCACCGGCCGGTTCGCCTTCTCGGCGCCGTCGAGCTGGTAGGACGTATAGGCGATGTCGGCGAGCGGCTCGCCCTTGTCGTCGAACACGCGGATCGAACCCGCGGTCGCGCTGAAGTTCAGCGTGCGGGAAGGCAGCGCGACCGATTGCTTGGTCGTGGAGTCCGGCGGCAGGCGGTGCTGTTCGGCGGCAGCCGCATTGGCAGCAGTGCCGGCGCCGGCCTCGCCTCCGCGCCCTGCCCGCCCCTTCTGGCCGCTCGGGTTCTGACCACCTGGGTTCTGGCCGCTTGGGTTCTGGCCGCCTGGGGTCTGCGCGCTCGGCGACGGCGATGGCTGCGGGACGTCATCGTCGGCTCGCGCCGCGGTCGCAAGGCAGGCCACCAGCAACGCCGCGGCGAGCCGTGTCGCAAGACTGTTAGCCATATCGTTCACTCCCTGCGCCCCGATTTACGCAATCCAGCAGCAAACTGCGCTAGTTTGGCGGCGCCGGCGTGGCATGCGGTCCGTTCCCGGACCATCTCGACAAGGCCGCCCGGGATGTATAGACGAGCGCGGCGTGTTCCGTGCCAAACGAGTTCGTGAGCGAATGGCCAGCTCCAAGCGGTATGACAAGATCGCCTTCGTCGCCAGCGCGAGCGTGGAAGCGCAGTCGGCGCTCGAGCAGCTGACGGAAATGTACGGCAACCATCTACCCGCGGATGCCGACGTCGTCGTCGCGCTCGGCGGCGACGGGTTGATGCTCCAGACGCTGCACCAGAACATGCACACGGGAAAGCCGATCTACGGCATGCACCGCGGCACGGTCGGCTTCCTGATGAACGAGTACTCGACGCACGATCTGCGCACCCGGCTTGCCGCCGCGCGGGAGTCGCTGATCAACCCGCTCCTGATGCGCGCGACCGACATGCATGACCGGGTGCATCTGCACCACGCCATCAACGAGGTCGCCCTGTTCCGGCAGACCTACCAGGCGGCGCGCCTGAGGATCCTGATCGACGAGCGCGAGCGCATGTCCGAGCTGATCGCCGACGGCATCATGGTGGCGACGCCGGCGGGCTCCACCGCCTATAATCTCTCCGCCCAGGGACCGATCCTGCCGATCAACGCCGCGCTGCTGGCACTGACACCGATCAGCGCCTTCCGCCCGCGCCGCTGGCGCGGCGCGCTGCTGCCCAACACGGCCTATGTCGTGATCGAGGTGCTGGAGGGCGAGAAGCGTCCCGTAGCGGCGGTCGCCGACCACGACGAGGTCCGCGACGTCCGCCGCGTCGAGGTGCTCTCCGACAGGACCATCTCGATGCGGATGCTGTTCGATCCAGGACACAGCCTCGAAGAACGTATCCTGCGCGAGCAGTTCGGCTACTGACGGCGCCTGCCCCTGCCCGGCAACCAATCATTAACCCCGGACGGGATATGGTTAACGTCGGGTAATACCGCATTGGCCCGGTATGCCCTATCAGGGCCGGACCATGTTTCGCATCGACTTCAACAAGCTTCGCTTCCTCGTCTGCGACGACAATCCGCACATGCGCCGCATCCTGCGGACGCTGCTGCATTCCTTCGGCGCGCGCGAGGTCTATGAAGCCGAGGACGGCGCCACGGCCCTCGAAATGTACAGCCATTACGTGCCCGACATCGTCATCACCGACTGGGCCATGCCGATCTTCGACGGGCTCGAGCTTGCGCAGATGATCCGGCAGCCCGAATCGAAGGGCAACCCCTACGCACCGATCATCATGCTGACCGGCCATTCCGAGAAGCGTCGCGTCACGGTCGCGCGCGATGCCGGCGTCACCGAATTCCTGGCCAAGCCGATCTCGGCCAAGGGCCTCTATCAGCGCATCCTCAACGTGGTCGCCAATCCCCGCCCCTTCATCAAGACCAAGACCTATTTCGGGCCGGACCGGCGCCGCAACACCAACTCCGCCTATATGGGCCCCGAGCGCCGCGTCGGCGAAAAGCACGAGGTGCTGCAGCAGCCCTCGCTGCTCGACAAGGCCCGCTCGTCCATCTAGGACATCGCCATGGCGAAAGACAAACCCGGGACGATCGAGGTCAAGAGTTTCGGCACGCACCACGTCATCACGCAACCCAATCCGCTGCGCAAGATGCTGCTGCGCGTCCCCGAGAGCGATCTCGACGATCCGGTCGGCCGCGCCGAACAAGCGCTCGCGAGCCTCTCCGGTGAGTTCAAGGACTGGATGGCGATCGAAGCCGACCGCCTCTCCGCCGCACACGCCACCGTGCTGCGCGAGGGCTTCAGCGACAAGACGCGCGACGAGCTGTTCCACGCCGCACACGACATCAAGGGCGATGCGGCGACGTTCGGCTTTCCTTCGGCAGCGGGAATCGCGGAGAGCCTGTGCCGCGTCATCGAGCACGCGCCTGATCTCGGCGCCGTGCCGCCGCAGCTGATTGCGCACCACATCAACGCCGTGCAGGCGATCGTGCGCAACCGCACCAAGCTCGACACCGCGGTCGTCGCCGGCGTGCTGAGCAAGCAGCTCCGCGGCATCGCCGATGAATTCCTGACCCACGCCAACCGCGACCGTCCCGAGCACCTCGAGGCGATCCTCGCTCCGAGCATCGTGCCAGGCGAATAGCTGCGCGGCCGGCTGCTCGCACTGCGGCAGCCACTCAAGCATCCATCAATGGGAAGGAAACGCGGCCTTCAGGCCGCGATGAGATCGTCGTCGTAGGGCAGCACCGCGATCGCGTCTTCCGCGGCGATCTCCTCGCAGAACATCCGCGCGTCCTCGCGGGCCGATTCCGTCGCGAAGCGGCGCAGCAGGATCAGAAGCGGCTCGGCCGCCGAATGATCGGTCTCGCAATGCGTCAGCACCCGCTCCACCATGCGGCGATGCAGCCGCGCCGCGCCGTCACCGCTGTCGACATAGCCGACCTCGTGGCTGGCCTCGAGCGCGACGCGGAACGCGGCGTAGGTGGATTCAGGCAGGCCGGCGCGGCGCAGCAGCGCCTGCAGGCCGTTGCCGCCGCGGTCGTTCAACAGTGCGGAGACGCGGCCATATGGCAGCCCGGACAGTTCGGCGAGCGCCGCCCCGAACAGATCGAGATTGCCCGACAGCAGCGCGCGCAGGATCAGCCCGGCCGTCAATTGCCCGGTGGCGCGCAGATGCGTGATCAGGTTCTGCATGTCGTCGCCGAAGGCGCGCGCGGCGATGTTCACCGTGGAGCGTTCCCTGGCCTCGCCGGCGATCCGGTCGGCCCGTTCGCTGCCGAGCCAGTTTCGCGCAACGACGAATTGCGCCAGCGTCTGCGAGAGCTTTGCCACCAGCGCCGCGCGCGTTGCGGCCGGCAGATCCTCCAGCACCAGCATCGCCTCGCGGATCGCGGCGAGATGGCCGTGGCGCTCGACGATGCGGTCCCAGGAGAACGGGGCGAGCTCGGCGTGGGGATTCTCGATCAGCTCCAATGCGGCGGCCGCCGAGCCGACCTCGGCAATCGCGGCGGCGACGGAGGCCGGCAGATTGATGCGGCGCGCGATCGCGCATTGCACCTCCTCGTTGCCGGTCGCGACGATGTCGACGAGGTCGGCGTCGATCAGCAGCGGGGAATGTTCGAGCACCGGCAGCGCGACGGTCGGCTGATCCGTTGACAGCGCCCGCACGATTGCGGCCGGCGCCTCGGCGCTGCGGGCAAAGGCCTCGGCCATCGCCTGCCGCACCAGGGGAGAGGGATCGTCGAGCAGCATCAGAAGCGCGCCTTCGGCGGCGATGCGGTCGTCTGCAGAAAGGTCTGAGATCAGCCAGGCCCGCGCCAGCGCCCGTGTCGCCTCTGCTCGCTCACCTGCTGGAGCGGTCCTAATCCAACTAATAAACTGCCGAACGATCATGGTCCTTCCGGCTTACGCAACGAAACGGCATCGACATACGACGCCACTGCAAGGAAAAATAAACCATGACGCTTAACAAAGCGTTCACCATAAACGTTTGGGATTATTGACGTTTCGTTAAAGCCGTAACGACGCGCGGCTTCGCGCGCGCAGCAAGGCAGCGCTAGCCGTTGCTGTAGGTGCCGCTCGGATCGCTGAACAGGTCAAGCAGCCCGGGCGCGCGGACCTTCGGCGTCGCCGACGCGGTCAGCGAAGCGGAATTGCCCCACAGCTCCTGCACCGCCGGCGAGATCGGCTCCGAGCGGTCGCCGGCCTGATAGAGCGAGCGGAAGGTCGGCGCCGGCTGCGCCGATGCCACAGCCGAGGTCGCAGCGACGGGCGCGGCCGACCGGGAGTCCGGGAAGGTCGAGAGATAGGACGCGGTATCCATGGTCAGCGCCGTGGTCGGCGCGGCGCTTGCGATCGCGTAAGGCGACATGGCGTCGCCGCCCGCCGCCGCGAAGGCGGTGCGCGTGTCCTTGGAGTTTGCGGCCGCGGCGTACCGCGTGGTCAGCACCGAATAGACCTGACTGACGCTGCGCGCGCTGCCCGACCTGTCGTAGAAGATCGACTGGTTGGCGGCCGCCGCCTTCGGAAACATCGCGGCCGCATTGGCGCTCGGGCTGTCCTCGGCGCTCGAGATCAGCCTGGCCGCGCCGCCGACGCCCATGAAATGCGCCATGTAGAGCTCGCTGTCGGACGGCCTGCGGCCGAGCAGGCCGGTGAGCTTGAAGCTGTTCGACTGCGTCAGCGCCGCCGCCATCGAGGACGCCGCGTCTGGATCGTCGCGCAGCTTCATGACCGCAGCGCGCGCCGAGGGATCGCTGACCGAATAGCTGCCGTCGGAATTCCTGGTGATGGCGTCGGCATACTGGCCATAGCCGAGCTGGCTTCCGGCCTCCTTGACGGTGCCGAGCCAGGTCTGGTCGATGAATTGATAAAGTCCATGCGCCGACGAGGTCGTGGCGCCGGCCCGCGGATTGAAATTGGATTCCATCTTCGCGGTCGTGAGCAGGTATTCGAAGCTCGTGCCGGTGGTCGCGGCCGCCTGCTTGATCGAGCTCGCGACCTTCAGGCGCGAGGAATCGACACCTGCCGAAGCCGTCGCGTTGAAGAGGTCGACCGCCATCTGTCCGGGTGCCTTGCCGGGCGCCGGCAATCGGCACCCATGTCCCGTCAAGGTGCCGTAATTATGGTTAATGGCGCGTTAATAGCGTCGGTTCAGGGCTGGGCCTCGTAGTAATGCGCGACCTGGTCGATCTCGTCGGCCGTCATCTGGCGCGCGATGTTGCGCATCTGCTGGCTGATGTCATTGCGGCGGGCTCCGGATGCAAAGGCCTCGAGCTGTGCCTTGATGTAGACCGCCGACTGGCCGCCGAGCCAGGGGCTTCCCGCCTTGTTGTCGACATCGCCGTGGCAGGAGCCGCAAGGCGCGATGTTGCGCATCGGGGCGCCCGTCACCACGATCACCGGCGCGGGACGCCCGGTATCCAGATTGTTCGAAGGCACCCGCGGCAGATAGGCGTAATAGGCCGCAACGTCCTTCATGTCCTGATCGCTCATCGCCGCGGCGAACGGGCTCATCACCACGCTGACCCGCGCGCCGGTCTTGAAGTCGTTCAGTTCCTTGTAGGTCACCGCGGCAAACTGCCCGGCGAGGTTCGGTGAATGGGCGTCGCTGACGCCCTGCGGTCCATGGCAGATCGCGCAGCGCTGCGCCAGCGTCGCGCCCCGCCCGATCGAGACCTGATTCACCTTGGTCAGCATTTCCGACGTCATGACGACATTGGACGTCTTGAAATCCGGCTTGATGCCGGTCTCCTGCACGGCGGCACGCGGAACGCCGGCCGCGCTGCAGATGGCATCCCAGACCCCAGCAAGCTTCAAATTGGGTTGCGCCAGCGGCAACCAGATCAGGCCTGCGACGGCCGACAACACGGCGATCGCGGCCGTGATGCCGACGCTGGCGCCGAACCACGGATTGCGCAGCGAGAACAGCGGCTGGTCGCTCATCGGCCTGCTCCGACATAGACCGCGGGCACGCTGGTCTCGTTCAGCGCCATCAGCTGCGCGATCGGGAAACCATAGTTCACCACGGTGAGACCGACCATCAATGCGAGCCACAGGCCGAATGAGTTGAGCGCGACCGGAATTCGCTCGGGCATGTGCAACGGCACCGCGAAGCGGTACGCACCCGCCTCGCCTCGCGCGCCGAACTGCCCGCGGATCAGCACCAGCAGGAACAGCAGGCCCGACAGAAGCAGGATGAAGCCGCCGATTGCCGACATCGTGACCGACAGGGCCTGCGGCGAGATCGCCGGGTTGGCATAGTCATAATAAGCCATGCGGCGCGGCATGCCCAGAATGCCGACCCAGTGCCACGGGAACGTGGTGACCATCATGCCGACGAACCACAGCCAGAGCTGGGTGCGGATCAGCCGGAGATCGATCAGCTCGCGGCCGGTCAGATGCGGCCACAGATCATAGGCGATCGCGAAATACATGATCACGATGGCGCCGCCGAAGATCAGGTGGAAATGGCCGGTGATCCACTGCGTGTTGTGGATGGACGCATCGAGCTGATAGCTCATGTTGATGAGGCCCCCGGCGCCGCCAAAACCGAGCATGACCAGCGACAGCGCCGTCGCCAGCATGATCGGATTGGACCACGGCAGCGCGCCGATCCAGCCGAAGGCGCCGCGGCCGCCACGCAGGCGGCTGGCAATCTCCGCCGACGCGCAGATCGTGAACACCGTGAGCAGCGTCGGCAGCGCGACGAGGCCGGTGAACACCGAATGGATGAACTTGAAGCCGGCGCCGACTTGCGGGTCGGCAAAGGTGTGGTGCATGCCGATCGGCATCGCCACCACCAGGAACAGGATGAAGGAGATCCGCGCCATGGTGTCGGAATAGACGCGGCCGCCGATCGCGCGCGGCACGATGGTGTAATAAGCGATGTAGGTCGGCATCAGCCAGAAATAGACGATGGCGTGCAGAGTCCAGGAGAAGAACACGCGGGCGAGGCCGGCATCGATCGTGCTCTTCAGCCCAAGCGCCACGGGCAGGATCTGGAACAGGATCTCCAGCGCCGCGCCGACCGCGGTCCAGCCCCAGAGCAAAGAGCCCGCGACGTTGGCGTACATCGCAAGCGGCACCGGCTTGCCCGGGTTCTCGCGCTTCCAGATCACGAAATTGGTCACCATCAGCGCGACCCAGAACCAGGAGCCGACCACGACCAGCACGACGCCGAGATAGTAGAAGACGTTGCCGATCAGCGGCGGATAGAAGGTGTAGAGCACCGAGGCGAGCCCGAGCGACACCGGGATCATCGCGACGACGGCACCGACGGCGACCAGGAAGAAGCCCACCCAGGCCCAGCGCCGTCCAACCAGCTCTTTCTCGAGTGAGGCTTCGGTGATCGCGTAGCCGAATCCCATCGCAATCAGTGTCGGGAATACGTATCCCATCGCCGAGCCATGGGCGGTAACCGAGCGATAATAGAACTCCGGATTGAAATGCCAGGCGTTCATCGGGCTGCGGATGAACATCTGCCAGGCGCCGAGCGCGAGCGCGATGCCGAACACGGCAAAGGCCAGCCAGAAATGGGCCGCGATCAGCCGCTTGTTAATCAACACAGGTCAGCCTCCGCTTCGCTGCCGCCATGTCACGGAACGCAGCCTTGTCGATCACCTTGACCTTGCCCCACATGCCCTCGTGGCCGAAACTGCAAAATTCCTGGCAGGGCATCACGTGATCGCCCGGCGCCTTGAAGCGCACCGGCAGGTCGGTGACGTAACCCGGCACGAGCATCGTGTTGACGTTGGTGCCCTGGATCAGGATGCCGTGCACGACATCGGCGCTGGTGGCGCGGAGCGTGATCGGCGTGTCCGCGGGCACAAGGATGCAGGCTGGCGTGAAGGAATATTGCTGGCCGATCGCACGCACGGTCACCGATCCGTCGGCCTGCATTTCGCTGCCGAGATTGCTCTCGACGAATTCGCCCGACAGATGCAGCGTCTTGGGATCGGCGGTTTCGACCCGGCCCTGCGGCATCGTCGCCTGATGGATGCCGATATAGGTCGCCATGCCGACCAGGACGCCGACAATGACGATCGACAGCGTCGCCCAGCGCCGCTCGATCCGTGCGGCAACGGCCTCGCCGAGGCTGTGATCGGTCTCGCTCGCCATCAGGGAACGCTCCGCGGCAGGAAGACCAGCAGATAGAAGGCAAACCACAACCCGACCACGACCGCCGTCGCAATACCCGCGACCGCGACCGCGCCGCCCGGACCGGCGCGCACAATGGTCTCGACATCATCGTCTTCCGAGCCCGATGCCGGCGGTTGCGGCGAAGACGAGTTGATCATGATCGCACCCCTAGTTCAGCGTTGCTGCCCGCAGTTCGTTGGCCTGCCGCGCCGACACCGGCTCGCCGCGATTGCCCCAGGCCGTTCGAATGTAGGTCACGACAGCCGCGACCTCGTCATCCGACAGCTTCTGCGCGAACGGCGGCATGCCGTGGGGCATCGGATTGCCCGACGTCCCCGGCGGATACCCGCCATTGAGCACCATCCGGATCGGGTTCACCGCGGAGACCATCTGGATCGACTGATTGCCGGCAAGCGGCGGATAATCCGGCGGCATGCCCTGCCCGGTCGCGCCATGACAGCTTGCGCAGTCGCGGTCATAGATCGACTTGCCAAAGGACAGCAGCAGGCTGCTCTCGGCCGACGGCAGCGAAGTCGACGCCTTCTCCGGAGGACCGCCCTGCGCAAGGCCCTTCAGGTAGACCGCCATCGCGCGCGCATCATCATCATTGAGAAATTGCAGGCTGTTGTAGACGACCTCGGCCATCGGCCCGTACACGGCGCCCTTGGCGGACACGCCCTTGCGCAGATAGTCGACGATCTCCTCGATCGTCCAGTCGCCGAGCCCGGTCTCCTTGTTGGAGGTGAGCGATGGCGCGTACCAGTTCTGCATCGGGATCAGGCCGCCCTTGAAGGCTTCCGATTGCGAGGTGCCGCCGAGCGCGTTGATCGGGGTGTGACACATCCCGCAATGACCCAGCCCCTCGACCAGATAGTTACCTCTGTTCCACTCTGCCGACTTCGTTGGATCAGGCTTGAACTCGCCTTCCCTGAAGAACAGCGTGCGCCAGCCGAGGATCAGCGAGCGGTTGTTGAACGGGAATGTCAGGTCGTGCGGCTTGTTGAGCTGCCTGACCGGCGGTACCGTGCGCAAATAGGCGTAGATCGCGTCGCTGTCCTCGCGCGTCACCTTGGTGTAGGACGCGAACGGCATCGCCGGATAGACCAGGCCGCCATCGGGAAAGCGGCCGTTATGCATCATCTGGTAGAACTGATCGGAGGTCCACGTGCCGATCCCGGTCTGCGGGTCGGGCGTGATGTTCGACGTGTAGAGCGTGCCGAATGGCGTCTTCATCGGGAGGCCGCCGGCGAAGGTCTTGCCTTCGCGCGCGGTGTGGCAGGCGATGCAATCGCCGGCGCGTGCGAGATACTCGCCCTTGGCGAGGACGGCCGGATCGGCCGCCTTCTGCTGCGCCGAAGCCCCAATTGGCGACAATGCCAGCATCAATCCGACAAGCAGTCCTGTTAAGGTTCGCGACATCGGCACGATCCCTTCAATGCGGTTCGCTGCCGCATTCGAGCGGCATCGGAAGACTGCCTCGCGGCGCGAAGGATGGATCCGCCGGCGCCGGACGCGAGGACAGGTAGGCTGCCACCGCCTTCACGTCGTCCTCCGTCAGCAGGCTCGCGACGATCTGCATGCAATCGGGAGCGAACGCGGTCCGCGTGCCGTAGCGCCAGCCACCGAGCTGGCCGCTGATATAGGCCGCGCGCAGGCCAAGTAGGCCGGGAATGCCGGGCTCCATGCCGCCCAATGTGGGACCATGGCAGGCTGAACAGGGCGGAATGCCGTGCTGCGGATCGCCGTTCTTCACGATCGTCTCGCCGCGCGCCAAAATCTCCTTGCTGTCGACCGGCGGGACCGGCGGCGGAAATGCCGGCCTGAGCGAGGCGAAATATTCGGCGATCTTCTTCAGGTAATCGTCGGTCTGAAACTCCAGCAGGTAGTTCATCGGCGGATATTTCCGCCGTCCATCCCGGAATGCGATGAGCTGGTTGTAGAGATAGCCGGCCGGCTTGCCGGCAAGCCGCGGGAAATAGACGTCGCTGGTGCCTTCGCCTTCGGCGCCGTGACACGGCGCACAGGCAAGGACGCGCGCGGCCATAGTATCGGGCGCACGCTCGGTCGTTTGCGATTGCGCCGCGCCGATCGGCCACACAGCCCAGGCAAAAAATCCAAGAAGCGGTATCAGGCGACGCGCCACAGTTCACCCCCAGTGACGACCATGCGCAACGGCTTGCGCATGGCGTAACAAGGGCCACGAAGTACACGACTTGGCCGCGCTGTACTTGATTCAGATCAATGATCTATTTGCGATAGACCTGCGCCGGATCGAACAGCTTCTCGGCGTCGACAAAGGACAGGCTGACATTGCCACCCTCGTCCTTCACCGCGCGATAGAAGCAAGACCGGCGCCCGGTATGGCAGGCCGCGCCGACCTGCTCGACGCGGATCCAGACCGCGTCCTGGTCGCAATCGGTGCGCATCTCGACCACGCGCTGGGTCTGACCTGAGGTCTCACCTTTTCGCCACAAGGCATTGCGCGAGCGGCTGAAGTACCAGGCATCGCCGGTCGCGATCGTCTTGCGCAGCGCCTCCTCGTTCATGTGCGCGACCATGAGCACGTCGCCGGTGGCGACGTCGGTCGCGACGCAGGTCACGAGGCCGGCCGCGTCGAATTTGGGCTGGAAGGCCAGCCCCTCCTCGCGGTCGTGATCGTGGGTCGCTGCGGACACGGAAAACCTCGCTCGGGAAAATGCGAGGTTACCGGTTCGGTCCTCGCACCAGGGACAGGAAACGGGCCTGCTCCGCCGGATTGTCGCGGAACATGCCGGTGAAGCGGCTGGTGAAGGTGGAGGCACCATGCTTGGCGACGCCACGCACCGACATGCAGGTATGCTCGGCCTCGATCAGCACCGCGACGCCGCGCGGCTTGAGGATCTCGTCGATGGCCGCTGCGATCTGCGCGGTCAGGTGCTCCTGGGTCTGGAGCCTGCGGGCGAAGATGTCGGTCAGGCGCGCAAGCTTGGACAGGCCGACGACACGTTCCACCGGCGTATAGGCGATGTGCGCCTTGCCGTAGAACGGCATCATGTGATGCTCGCACTGCGAGGTGAATTCGATATCGCGCACCAGGACGAAATCGTCATAGCCGGCGGTCTCGCCAAAGGTCCGGTCGAGCACCTCGGCCGGGCACTGGTGGTAGCCCTGATAGAGTTCATCGAAAGCTTCGACGACACGGCGCGGCGTGTCGAGCAGGCCCTCCCGCTCGGTGTTCTCGCCGATATAGGCGAGCAACGTCTTCACCGCGGCTTCCGCCTCGGCGCGTGCCGGGCGCGGCTGGTCAGCGCGAACGGCGGCCGTCATGAATTCTGAGGGGTCGAGCTCGCCAGGCTTGGCGTCGGCCGGCTTGCTGGGGCGAATCGATTTGATCAAGGCGTCCATGTCTTCTCCGTTCGACCGGCCCTCGGATTTGACCTTGGTCCGGATGTGTCACCGGGCAGACGGGGCGGATGGTTCGACCGCCGGACGCCTGAGTCCCACAATTGTAGCACCGCCGCGGCGGAGGTGGGCCGCGGTGGCTGCATGGCCGGGCTATGTTTCCGGCGTTGCCGTCCATATATAGGACGGTGCAACCCAGCCGCCAAGAGCGCCCGGCACGGCCGGAACCAGGCATCTGTCCACATGCTGAACGACATCTACAACAAGCGGATCATCGAACTGGCCGGGAATATTCCGCGCCTCGGGCGGCTGTCGGACCCCGACGCCTCCGCCACTGCCCACTCCAAACTGTGCGGATCGACCGTGAAGGTCGACCTCAAGATGGACGGTCCCGTGGTGACGGACTTCGCCCATGACGTGAAGGCTTGTGCGCTCGGCCAGGCCTCCTCCTCGATCATGGCGAGCCGGGTGGTGGGCTCGACCGCGGACGAGCTGCGCGAATTGCGCGAGACTGTCCGCAAGATGCTGAAGGAAAATGGCCAGCCCCCGCAGGACGGCAAATGGGCCGATATCGCGCTGCTCGAGCCGGTCCGCGACTACAAGGCACGCCATGCCTCGACGCTTCTGACCTTCGATGCCGTGGTCGATGCCATCGGCCAGATCGAAGCCAAGGCCTCGCAGCCGGCGTAGGATTCCACCTCGAGGTCCCCGATGCGCAATTGCGCATCAGAGGTCCGCTTACGCATCCACGAACGAGACGAAGCTTACTGCGCGGGCTGGACCGGCGCCAGCGCCGGCGCTGCGCTGCCACCGGTCGGCACCACGGCCTCGGCGGTCTTGGTCGCCCTCGCCGCCTGCGACGCCTCGCCCTCCATCGCGCTGCTCACGAAGCGATCGTTGTTCTTCGGCTTCGCCTCGGCGACGGGAATTGCGTTGTCCTTGGTGTTGTCCTGCCGTGGCAGCACGTCGGCAACCGCCTCGGTGGTGATGAGATTGGTCAGCCGCAATTCCGCCGCCGACAATTCGTGCAGGTCTTCCCATGGCGGCACGCTCAGCGAGAGCGCCAGCAGATCCCCCGCGCCGCCCATATCGAAGGTGTACTTGGCAAGACGGCCGATATCGCGCTCGACGATCATCAGGTCCTGCGCGGTGTAGCTCGCGGCCTTGGCGTCGTCAGCGCGATCGCCCATCCAGATCTGATGCACACGGACATGGGCGGCCGGCGGAACATAGCGCGTCTTGCCCGACAACAGCAGGAACACGCACATCGACTCGCAATAGGCATCCGGCAGAACGCTCGCGCGGCCGCTCTGCGCGGCCTGATTGACGACGCTGGTGCCGACCGTGGTCAGCACGCCGAGACCGCGGAAGCGGCGGCCGAGCGCGATCGCGTCGTTGACCGAGCCGCCGCTCGAATCGAGCACGACGGTCGCGCCGCCGAGCTGACGTCCGCGCGAAAACTCTTCGAATTCCCTGGGCGTGTCGGCGGTGATGATGCCGACCGCGCTGACCCAGCCGCGGCAGTTCGGCTCGCAGGCGACCCAGCTGAACTTCATCGGCAGCTTGCGCTCTTCGAGGGTCGAATTGGCCTGCGCGGAACCGCCCGCCATGGCGGCGGTGCCGGAAACCGCGAAGCAAAGAGCAACGGCGCCGGTAAGCGCCCAACTGCGCAACGAGAGCGACTTGACGAGCCTCAATTTGGTTCCTTCCCCCAAGCCCTTGGTGATGCGAGCGGTGGCAATGGCCCCATGGCAATGCGCCACGATTCTGTCAGCGGCGCGTGATGGGAACGGTAGCGTTGCTGACCCGGACCGTCCATAGAGCCCTTGCTGCAGCGCCATCGGTGCTGTGCAATAATAACGAACTGTGGCGTAAATATCTGCAACAAAACAGTTCCTTGGCTTGGAACCCCCGCAAGACTACGTACATACTTGCGTATGCCGCCGACAGACCATTCAACAACACACCATCCACGATGCATGGACTGTGCCAGCACCATGCGCCGCTTGCCGCGCAACCTCGGCCGCGCCCTGATCTGGATCTACCGGCACACGCTGTCGCCGCTGGTCGGCTACAACTGCCGGCATCTGCCGACCTGCTCCATCTATGGCGACGAGGCGATCGAACGCTTCGGCCTGTGGGGCGGCGGCTGGATGACGCTGGCAAGGCTGCTGCGCTGCCAGCCCTGGGGCACATCCGGGATCGATAATGTCCCGCTGACGAAGCCGCCCGGGGCACGCTGGTACCTGCCCTGGCGCTATGGCCGCTGGCGCGGCGTCAACGAAGGCTGACGCGGCGTCAACGACAATTGATCGATTGCTGCGGCACGTCCAAGCGCGGCGCGCATTGCTGCCCGGCGGAACTGTGGCGATAGTTGGCGCATTGTTTCATTGCCCCCTTTGGGGAGGAAACAACAATGCGCTGGAAAATCAGCCCCAACGGTCATGATCCCCGGCAGATCGACTTGCTGGCCGTGCTTGCCTTGCTCGTCGTGATCGTCGCCGCCTACGGCTACTTCACCCACAATCCGAACAAGCCGAGCACGACGGCGTTCATCGTGCCCAGTCAAAGCGTGAGGTGGTGACGCGCAGTCGAGTTCCCGGATGTTCCTCGCGCGGATCGTTGCTTGGGATGCTCTCGCGAACACAAGCGTGAAAGCCAACCGTTCACTCGGCCGCGGCGGTGGCGGCCGTCCGTCGCGGCCGCGTGATGACCACGACCGCAAGCGCCGCCGCGACGAAGGCCGTGGCCACGTAGCCCGCGCTGTGCAGCCATTCGCGGGCGAACAGCAAGCCACCGATCGCGGAGCCGATGGCCTGGCCGATATACAGCACCGAGGTATTGAGCGAGACCGACGCTGAAGCGAGCGCCGGTGCCGCACCGACCAGGCGTACCTGCTGCATCGAATTGGTCGATGCAAAGCCGAGGCCCCACACCGCGACGGAGGCGGCCATCAGGGCGTAGGCGCCGGCGCTCAGCGCCCAGCCGGCGACGCCTGCGAGCAGCAGCACGGTGAACAGGACCGAGGTCTTCCAGGCGCCCCAGGAATCCACCACGCGCGTTGCGATCACGATGCCGACGAACCCGAAGATGCCGTAGAGCGCGAACACGATCCCGACGGCGTCCGCATTGGCGCCGGTCAGTTTGGCGAGCAGCGGCCCCATGAAGGTGAACACCACGAACTGGCCGGACATCTGCAGCGTCGTGATCGACAGCAGCAGAATGACCATCGGATTGCGGCCGAGATCGACCCAGGTTCGGAAATCAACCGGCGCGCCGTGCAATCCGCCTGGCAGCCGCCACCACAGCAGTAGGGAGCTGACGAGCCCGGTCAGCGCGATCGCGCCATAGGCCGAGCGCCAGCCATAGCGGCTGGCGATGAAGGTGATCAGCGGCAGGCCGACGGCGGCCGCCAACGACCAGCCAAGGAAAATGTATGCAATGGTGCTGCCGCGCCGTTCCGCCGGCACGATCAGCGCTGCCGTGCCGGCGGCCTGCGGCGTGTAGAGCGCGCCGACCGCGAGCATCACGAGGCGAATGACGAGGAGGCTGGCGTAGTTCGGCACGAAGGCAGAAGCAGCATTGGTCAGGGTCAGCACCAGCAGCGTCGCCGTCAGCAAGGCCCGCCGCTCGGTCCGGCTGGTCAACCACGCCGTCACCGGCGAGCCCACGCACAGCACGATCGCGCCGAAGGTGATCAGGAGACCCGCGGTGTGGATCGTGACGCCTAGTCCGTCGGACAACTCCGGCAGCATGCCCGCCGGCGCCAGCACCGAGCAGCCGGTGACGAGATTGCCGAGCATCAATGCGGTGGGAGCGAAGCGTTTCACGCCGCGTTGTTAGCAGACGCCGAGATCGATGCAACTGCATCTAAATGCATGGCACCTGATCGAACGGCGCCTCTTGCGCTCATGGCGACGGCGATGCCGCCGGCACCGCACTGACGCTCGGCGACACGGCGGCCGGCAACGGGCTCGCAGGCTTCGGACCAGCGGTCGCCGCCGGGCATGATGCCAGAAGCTGCGTCCAGCCCCGCTCCAGCCCGGTGGTGCCGATATCGAATGTCGCAAGGCCGGACTTGGTGTCAGACTTGACGTCAGACTTGGCGTCAAGCTTGGCGTCAAGCTTGGCGTCGGCTGCCGGCGGGCTTTCGCCGATCTGCAGATGCGGGGCCGCGAGCATCGCCTTGACGGTGTCCGAGGTCACCGCCTCGCTCCAGACCTCGTATTTGCCGAACCGCGCCGACCGGCCGAATGCGACGGTTCTGGTCGCGCCGGCCATCATCACCACCGTGCCCTTGCCGGCTGCCCCCTCCTCGAACTCGCGCACGAACATCAGCCGCCCGCGATCCTTGCTCTCGCAGAACAGCCGCCACTCCATCATGCGGAACGCGCTGCCGTCGGCTCTTTTCTGCTGCACGATCTTGCGAACATAGGGCCGTGTCTCCTTCTCCACCGCCCAAAGGGTTTCCGGCAGCGGCCGCGTATCGATGCCGAAATCGATAGAGCTCCGGCCGCGTCAGCACGTGCAGGTCCTCGAACTTCACGGACTTGATGAGGTCGCTGAGCTCATGGCTGATGCCCATCGCCGCGAGGAATACATTGCGGTCGCGATCGGCGCTCACCATCTCGCGCCGCCTGAAGTCCGCGACGACCTGCGCAGGCGGATGCCCGTGGACGACGAACATCAGCTTGGAGTTATGCACCGCGAGCACCGAATCGGGCGCCACTTCGCGGCTGGTCGCGCCCAGGAACAGATAGGCGCAGGCCGAGACGCACATCGCGTTGCGCGTGGTGAGTTCGGCCTCGACCTCTCCCTTGGCGGCCTTGATCTTCAGGCAGGCGGCGTCGATCTGCGTGCCGGTGGAACAGGCCGGCACGATGGTACGGCCGACCCGGGCGATTGCCTTGTGCGCGCGCAGGAACCGCGCGATCCCATAGGACTGCTCGACGTTTCCGCCCGGCGAATGAAGGTAGATCGGAAGCTGCCTGTCCTTGTTGGCAAACAGGAAGGTGCGAATCCGCTGCGCGGCTTCCCGATCGATCTCGCCTTCGATCGCGATCCAGCGATCGCAGCCGGCGCCGCAGGCGTTCGCCGGCCCATGGGCGAGATAGATGGTCAGCTTTTTCGCAAATCCGGCCTTCTGGACCGGTGTTTCTTCCGCCCGCAACACGCCCGGGATCAGAAGCAACGCCACGAAAAACAGGAGACGGGAAAACATGAACCTTGCGGATCGCGCGATGGCGGAAAACGGACGCCGGACGTTAGACGATGATCAGCAGCGTCGCAACGATCCGTGGCGTCAGCTGCGGCCGAGCCTTGTTCAAATCCGTGCGGCCGGAGGCCCATTTTCTTGATATTGCCGGATTGCAGGCGTCAAATCCCCTGCTATACCGCTGCTTCCCGCTTACCTGCGCTCGTTCGCAGGAGTGAGCCTCAGGAGAAAAGCAATGACCGACCAGCCCAAATCCGAGTCCGGCTTCCAGTACAGCCTCTCCAACCTCAAACCCGCAGAACCCGTGAACAAGATCGCCCTCACCTTCCCTGATGGAGCGAGGCGCGATTTCCCGAGAGGGATCACCGGCCTCGATATCGCCAAGGGCATCTCGCCGTCGCTGGCCAAGCGCACGGTTGCGATGGCGCTCGACGGTGCGCTCGCCGATCTCAACGACCCGATCGAGGCCGACGCCAAGATCGAACTCGTCAATCGCGACGATCCGCGCGCGCTGGAATTGATCCGCCACGATTGCGCGCATGTGCTGGCGGAAGCCGTGCAGACGCTGTGGCCGGGCACCCAGGTCACCATCGGTCCCGTGATCGAGAACGGCTTCTACTACGACTTTTTCCGCAACGAGCCGTTCACTCCGGAAGACTTTGCCGCGATCGAGAAGAAGATGCGCGAGATCATCGCGCGCGACAAACCGTTCACGAAGGAGGTCTGGGATCGCGAGAAGACCAAGCAGGTGTTCCGCGACAAGGGCGAGGCCTTCAAGGTCGAGCTGGTCGATGCCATTCCCGGCAACGAGCCGATCAAGATCTACTACCAGGGCGACTGGTTCGATCTCTGCCGCGGCCCGCACATGACCTCGACCGGCAAGGTCGGCAATGCCTTCAAATTGATGAAGGTGGCCGGCGCCTATTGGCGCGGCGACAGCAACAACCCGATGCTGACCCGCATCTACGGCACGGCGTTCGCCAAGCAGGACGATCTCGACGCCTACCTCAAGCAGATCGAGGAAGCCGAGAAGCGCGACCATCGCAAGCTCGGGCGCGAGCTCGACCTCTTCCACTTCCAGGAGGAAGGTCCGGGCGTCGTGTTCTGGCATCCGAAGGGCTGGACCATCTTCCAGCAGCTGATCGCCTACATGCGCCGCCGCCTCACCGGCGACTACAACGAGGTCAACGCGCCGCAGATCCTCGACAAGGTGCTGTGGGAGACCTCGGGCCATTGGGGCTGGTATCGCGAGAACATGTTCGCGGCACAGTCGGCCGGCGACGAGGCCGAGGACAAGCGCTGGTTCGCGCTCAAGCCGATGAACTGCCCGGGTCACGTGCAGATCTTCAAGCATGGCCTGAAGAGCTACCGCGACCTGCCCTTGCGTCTTGCGGAGTTCGGCGTGGTGCATCGCTATGAACCGTCGGGCGCCATGCACGGCTTGATGCGCGTGCGCGGCTTCACCCAGGACGACGCGCACATCTTCTGCACCGAGGACCAGCTCGCCGAGGAATGCCTGAAGATCAACGATCTGATCCTGTCGACCTATGCGGACTTCGGCTTCACCGGCGATCTCACGGTGAAGCTCTCGACCCGGCCGGAGAAACGCGTCGGCACCGATGCGATGTGGGATCACGCCGAGCGCGTGATGGCCACCGTGCTGCGCGAGATCCAGTCGCAGAACAATCACATCAAGACCGAGATCAATCCGGGCGAAGGCGCGTTCTACGGACCGAAGTTCGAGTACGTGCTGCGCGATGCCATCGGGCGCGACTGGCAGTGCGGCACCACGCAGGTGGACTTCAACCTGCCGGAGCGGTTCGGCGCATTCTACATCGATCATGACGGCGGCAAGAAGCCGCCCGTGATGGTGCACCGTGCGATCTGCGGCTCGATGGAGCGCTACATCGGCATCCTGATCGAGCACTATGCCGGCAACTTCCCGCTCTGGCTCTCGCCGGTGCAGGCGGTGGTCACGACCATCACCTCGGAAGGCGACGAATACGCCAAGCAGGTGGCGGCCGCCGCGCGGCGCGCCGGGCTTCGGGTCGAGATCGATCTGCGCAACGAAAAGATCAACTACAAGGTCCGCGAGCATTCGCTGGCCAAGATCCCGGCGCTGCTCGTGGTCGGCAAGAAGGAAGCCGAGACGCATTCGGTCTCGGTCCGCCGGCTCGGCAGCGACGGCCAGAAGGTGATGACGACCGCCGAGGCGATCGCCGCCCTCGTCGACGAGGCGACCCCGCCGGACGTGAAGCGGGCGCGATCCGTCGCCTGATCTTCAAAATCGGTCTAAACTGGCTTTCATTGGCTTGGTCGTGCCCCCATCTTGGGGGCACGACTCCCCTTGAAGGACAATTCAGTGCCCGACGCCATCGAACTCCTGAAGACCCGCCGCTCGGTCAAGCCGCGCGAAATGACCGGCCCCGGCCCCTCGCCGGCCGAACTCGAGACGATCCTGACTATCGGAGCGCGCGTGCCCGATCACGGCAAGCTCGCGCCCTGGCGCTTCATCATCTTCGAGGGCGATGCCCGCCAGCGTGCCGGCGAGGTGATCGCGAGGGTCTTTACCCGGAAGAATCCCGGCGCGCCGGCGGCCGACGTCGAGATCGAGCGCAAGCGCCTCACCGATGCGCCGTTGGTGATCGGCATCGTCAGCTTCACCAAGCCGCATCCGAAGGTGCCGGCGTTCGAGCAGGAGTTGTCGGCAGGCGCCAGCGCCATGAACATCGTCACGGCCGCCACCGCGCTCGGCTACGGCGCCTGCTGGCTGACCGGCTGGTTCGCCTTCGATCGCGACGTGCTTGACGGGCTCGGCCTCAAGCCGGACGAGAAGCTCGCCGGCCTCGTCCATATCGGCACGCCGACCAAGCCGAGCGAAGACCGTCCGCGACCGGCGCTATCGGATATCGTGACGCGGTTCTAGGGTTACAGCCTTGTAGCCCGCATGAGCGCAGCGACATGCGGGACAGTGGTTGCTGGTCGTCCCGGGTATCGCTGCGCTCACCCGGGCTACGAGGGTCCTCGGGCTTGGCAATCGCAGAAGCGACTCAAGCCGCCTTCGACGCACGCTCGGCAAAGCCGCTCAGCAAGGCCGCGATCTCGCCGGCCGGCCTCGCCGCACTGAACAGGAATCCCTGCACCTCGTTGCAGCCTTCGGCGCGCAGCCAGTCGAGCTGATCTTCAGTCTCCACGCCCTCCGCGGTCGTGGTGATGTTGAGGCTGCGGCCGAGCCCGGAGATCGCGCGCACGATCGCGCCGCAGTCGGGCCGCTGCGCCAGATCCTTGACGAAGGAGCGGTCGATCTTGATCTTGTCGAAGGGGAAGCTGCGCAGATAGCTCAGGCTGGAATAGCCGGTGCCGAAATCGTCCATGGAAATACCGACGCCGAGCTCGCGCAACTGATGCAGGGTCGCGAGATTGGCCTCGGTCTCGGCCAGAAAGATCGACTCGGTGATTTCGAGCTCGAGCCGCTTCGGCGACAGGCCGGACTGCGCCAAGGCCGAGATCACGGCCTGGACCAGATTGCGGCTGCGGAACTGCACCGGCGACAGATTGACGGCCACTTTCACATCGGCGGGCCATTTGACGGCCTCGGCGCAGGCTTCACGCAACACCCACTCGCCGAGCTGGATGATGAGGCCGATGTCCTCGGCAACTGGGATGAACTCCGCCGGCGAGATCATGCCCTTGTCGGGATGATGCCAGCGCAGCAGCGACTCGAAGCCGGAGATGCGGTCGGAGGCGATCGACACCAGCGGCTGATAGTGCAGCTCGAACTCGCCATTGCTGAAGGCCGCGCGCAGATCTCGCTCCATGTCACGGCGCCTCTGCGCCTGGAGGTCCATCTCGCGCTCGAAGAAGCGGTGCACGCCACCGCCATCGGACTTCGCCCGGTACAACGCCATGTCGGCATTGCGCATCAACTCTTCCGGCGTCGTGCCGTCGCCCGGCGACAGCGCGATGCCGATGCTGGCGCCGATCACGACCTCGAGCCCGTCGATGTTGTAGGGCGCGCTCAGCGCTTCGATCAGCCGTTCGGCGAAAGCGCTCGCCTCGTTCGGCGAAACGTCGGCCGCAAGCACGATCGCGAATTCGTCGCCGCCGAGGCGGGCCGCCACGTTGTCGTCGCGGACCACCTCGCGCAGCCGCTCCGCCACCAGCTTGAGCAGCCGGTCGCCCATCGGATGCCCGAAGGAGTCGTTGACGTTCTTGAACAGGTCGAGGTCGATGCACATCACCGCGACGCGCCTGTTGCCGCTGCGGCCGCGCTCCAGCGCCTCGCGCAGGCGCTCCTGGAAGAACTCGCGGTTCGGCAGGTCGGTGAGCCCGTCATGGTGCGCCATATGGGCGATGCGGGCCTCGGCCTTGCGCCGCTCGGTGATGTCGACCACCGCCACCAGGTAGCCGTCGCGGCCCTCGAACGCCACCTTGCGTCCGAAGGTCAGCACATGGATCTCACTGCCATCGGCCCTGATGTGCCGCCAGTCGCGGCTCGATTGATAGACGTCGCCGATCTCGCGCAACGCGGCGCTGTGCACGCTCCACTCATCCACCGGCCAGATCTGGCGCAGCGTCATGCCGAGAAACATTTCCCGGCTGTAGCCATAGTGCTGAACGGCGGCGTCGTTGACGCTGAGAAATTCCATCGTGCCGGCGTCGAACACCCACATCGGCATCGGATTGTTGTCGAACAGCAGGCGGAACGAGGCGTCGCGCCGCTTCAGCGCGGTGACATCGGAGATCGTCAGCGACAGCATGTCGCCGAACGCCGTGACGCCGAGCCGCAGGCAGCGATCGCCGCTGTCGATCTCGAACTGCCCGCCCGGGCCGCCGCCGACAAATCCACGCAGACGGCTCATCACCGATGACGCCGCAAGCGGGTTGCCGCCGGCGCTGAGCCGACGCCACAGCAATTCGGTCGCAGGCTGCATCAGCAGCCTTGCGGCGCCCTGGTTGAGATGCACGATCTGGAAGTCGGCCGGCTCGCCGCGCGCATCGCGGATCGCGGCGAGCGACAGCACGCCCTCGTCGGTGGCCGAGAAAATCGTATCGAGCAGATTGTACTGCGCATTGCGCTCGTTGACGTAGACGCCGACCAGGATACCGCCCCAGCGCGACCGCGTCGGCAGCGCCAGCACGTCGAAGGTACGCACCAACCCGTCGCGGACGCAATGTGCCGACGCCAGATAGGGCCGGCAGTTCTCGCGCGCGTTTGCGGCGGCTTCGGTCAACGCGGTGGCGCAATCCGGCGGCAGGGCGCTGAGCGGAATGTCCCAGCGCTCGTCGTTCAGCCATGTCTGGACATAGCGGCCGGCGTGCGAGACGCTGAGCACGCCATCGACGCTCCGCAACAGCACGATATGATCCGCGAGCCGGCCGAGACTGCCGAGCATCACGTCTTCATAGTGCGGCAGCTTTTCGCCGGGACGGACCGCGGCCTGCCACTTGCGTTGCAGAACCGGTACGTCGGCGAACATCTCGGAATTGAATTTGGCCGATGCTTTTGCTGATTTCTTGTTGGCCATGACCATGGCGCGCCCCACGCAAACACTAGTCCCCACGACATCCAAGTCATGCCGCGGCTTAACGTCATGTAAAAATTAGGCAGGCCCGGCATCGCCGCGAGCGATTATGACGGCTCAAATTCGCGCGATGGTTAGTTCACATTAGAGACTATGACAGCTGCATGAAATGCGGGCCAGTCGGACGTCAGCGCGCGACGACCTCGACTTCGCCGTCGACGCCGTTGACGACGTTGAAACCGCGCTCGTAGACCTTGCCCTCGTTCTTGGCGATGGCGCGGTATTCGCCTTCGGAGAGCACGACGCGCGGGAAGGCGCCGATCGATTCCTTGATGACGTCGCCGCCGGGGGTCAGCACCGACCAGGCGGTGTTGGCGAGCGCCTCGCCGCCCCTGTCGCTGACCAGCTTGAGGGTGATGACGGCGGCACGGTGGGTGATGGTGACGTCGGTGAGCTTGCCGGCCTGGACGCGGATGTCCGAGCGCACCACCGAATTGGCGTCGCCGTAGTTGGAGACGATGTAGTAGGTGCCCTCCGGAATCAGCACGACGTCACCGGCGGCGACGTTCGGCACCAGCGATGCGCGCTCGCCGGATTCGAACTGGCTGCCCTTGTAGATCGCGAACGAGATCTGGTTCTGCGGAATGCGGCTGGTGCCGACGCGGCCCTCGATGCGCAGGCCGCCCGCCGGCAGCACGAAGGATTCGCGGTCCGTCTCCGCCTTCAGGGCGACGGTGCGCACCGCGCTGACGAGGCCGAAGGCAACATGCACGACGTAATTGCCGGGCGGCAGCACGACGTTGGGCGTCGCCCCGCGCTCTTCGCGGATCAGCTTGTAGGTGCCGTTGTCGTCAGGCTTGTCGGCGAACACCCGCCACACCAGCCCGGCATTGATGACCGGCAGGTCCTTGCCGTACCGCGCCGTCAGCGACAGCACCGCCTGCCCCGCGGCCGGCGACCCGGCCGGCGGCGCTGCTAACACCGGCGGCACCGTCGCAGTCGAGGGCTGGACGATGGTCGGCTGGTTCAGCGGGCCGGGCAGAACGGGCCCTGAACCACCGCCCGATGGCGGCGCCAGGTTGAGCGCCGGACCGGACGGCACCTCCGGGACCGAGGCGGGCGGAATCGGCGGCGGCCGGTCGCTGAAGAACTGTGCAGATACGGAACCGGGGATCAGGGCGAGCAAAAATGCCGCAAGCGTCAACAGCGGAAGGAGCCGCATGCCCCGCCCGCATCCGCCGATGCCGTTGCCCCTCGAAGTCATCACCATGCTTTTCAACGAAAACGCGGCAAATTCAAGCCTTCGTCCAAGGTGCGTCCAAGGCTTTGTCACAGTCCGGGCGGGCGCCCTCCGCCATTTGGAACCGCGCGATCAAGCCGATGTTAGCCCTATCGTCGCGGTCCAGTCACATTCCCTGCCTACCGCGGACTACCCGGGGCATGAATCATGCCTGTGGGACTAACCATGAAGACGGACGACGCTGGCGCAGCCATGCTGCGCAGCCTAGTCTCGCGCTGGCAGGAGATTTGTCGTGTTGGATAGCTGGATGGGCCGAGGCCACAAGAGCTCCGACGGCCCCGACAAGGTAGGCCTGGGAACGGTCCGCCGGCCGGTCATCGGCCTCGCCCTCGGCGGCGGCGCGGCGCGCGGGTTCGCCCATATCGGCATCATCAAGACCCTGCTCGCCAACGGCATCGTGCCTGACGTCGTGGTCGGCACCTCGATCGGCGCCGTGGTCGGCGGCCTCTATGCGGCCGGCCAGCTCGACACGCTGGAAGAATGGGGCCGCAGCCTGCAAGGCATGCGCAACATCCTCGGCTATCTCGACATCCGCCTCAACGGCTCCGGCCTGATCGGCGGCGAGAAGCTGGCCGCCGAGATCGAGGCCGCGCTTGGCCAGGTCATGATCGAGGACCTCACGGTCAAGTTCGCCAGCGTCGCCACCGAGGTTCGCACCGGCCACGAGATCTGGCTGACGCGCGGCCGCGTGGTCAACGCGATGCGCGCCTCCTATGCGCTGCCGGGCATCTTCGCGCCGGTGCTGATCGGCGACCGCTGGCTGGTCGACGGCGCGCTGGTCAATCCGGTACCGGTTTCGGCCGCCCGGGCGCTCGGCGCCGAAATCGTCATCGCGGCGAACCTCTCCAGCGACGTGTTCGCGCACTCGACCACGATCTACAATCACGGCCCGTCCGCCGCGCCCGAAGTGACGGTTGCCGTGACCGCCGAGGCCGAGCTCGAGCCGGAGCCGCCGAAGCGCCGGTTTGGCCGCTTCTTCTCCGCCGAACGTACCGTGAAGCGCGAGTTCTTCGGCAGCGGCGGCCGGCCCGGCATCTCCTCGGTGATGGTCGATGCCTTCAACATCATGCAGGACCGCATCACCCGCGCCCGCCTCGCCGGCGATCCGCCTGACATGCTGATCACGCCACGGGTCGGCCAGATCGGCTGGTTCGACTTTCACCGCGCCGATGACCTGATCGCGCACGGCATCCGCGCCGCCGAACGCTCCATCAGCGCAATCGAGGAGGCGATCGACATCCTGGTGCCGCCGTCGAGCAGCGCGGGCAGCACCGGCAAGTAGCGCTCAGGCCGTCTTGATGTAGTCGCGCAGCGCTTCCTGCTCCGACTCGTATTCCTGGACCCGGCGCTTGACGATGTCGCCGATCGAGATCAGGCCGACCACCTTGCCGTCCTCGACGACAGGAAGATGGCGGAATTTTCCCGTGGTCATCATCTCCATGATGCCGCTGACCGTATCGGACTCGCGGCAGCTCACGACTTTCTTGGTCATGACCGCGCTGACCGGTTCGTCCAGCACGCCGGCGCCGCGCTCGCCCAGCGCGCGCACAATGTCGCGCTCCGACAGGATGCCCTCGAGCCGGCTCTGGTTCATCACCAGCACCGCGCCGATCTTGCGCTCGCCGAGCAGCTTGACCGCGGCCGAGAGCTTCGCGCCGGGCGCGACGCTCATGACCTGATGGCCTTTTGCATCGAGAATGGAACGTACCGTCATTGTCGGCCTCCCTGAATCCGCTCGTGCCCCGCGCCTTGGGCGGGTCGAGCCTGTTCGCCAGAGTCTTCAATCAACAGTTCCGCGCCGATTTCGGTTCCGGGGCGCGGCGAGTAGCAGGGCTCGATTGTCTGCCCGCTTTGTTTCTGCGTCGCAAAGATGATGGAGGAATTCGATCCAGGCCGCAAGCGGCGATCAGACGCGCCCCGACTGATCCACCGATGACGCATCCGCAGCATCGCCTCGAACGCGCGGCACGGGATCGAACAGGGCGAACAGCAGCAGGCCGGCAAAGAAGCCGCCGATATGCGCCTGCCAGGCGACGCTCGCGCCCTCGCCGCCGAGCGACAGCGAGGTGGCGCCGAACAGGATGTTGACGCCGAACCAGATCGCCAGGAAAGCGAGCACCCGTCCGTTGCGCAGCGCCCGCCACAGCGACAGCGCAGGCACCTTGGCCGCCGCCTCGGCATCGCCACGGCTGAACGACAGGAAGCTGCCGCGGACGAAGGCGAAGCGGATTGCGGCTGCCATCGCACCCGACACCGAGGCCGAGGCGCCGATCATCGGCGCCACCGCATGCTCATGGGTGATGAGATGGGCCAGCGCGCCGGCCGCCGCCGTCACCGCCAGGAAGACGAAGAACCTGACCGCGCCGAAGCGCCGCGCCAGCGCGCTGCCGAACGGCAGCAGCCACAGCACGTTGAAGCCGAGATGGGTCAGATTGGCGTGCAGCAGCGAATAGGTGACGAAAGTCCAGACCTTCGCACCCGCCCCGCCCGGGATCTGCAGATTGAGCAGCGAGGAATCGTAGCGCTTCGGGATGAAGCCGAACACGTCGATGGTCCAGTTCTCGAGCTCCGGCGGCAGCAACACCCGCAGATGGATCACCGCCAAAAGCAGGATATAGGCGGTCAGCGCCGCGGGCAGCGTCAGGATCGGCTCCCGCGGAGCCTCCGGCGGCGGCGCGAGCGGGGATTCGGGATGGGAGTCCAAGGGGTCGGCGACCTCGATGCGGCGGTGGATCAGAGATAGGCGGCTTTCGCACCCCTGTGCAAGTGCACAATCCCAAAATCGGACACCGAGTCTCGCGCAGCCCGGAATCGGGACAAAAGAAAAGGGAGGGCGCTGAGAACGCCCTCCCTGATCGGCTGGTCTTCTCGTGCCCCGGAGGGATCGGGAGAACGTCCCCACCCCTCCCCGCACGGTGACCAAACTGTTTGACGCCACCTGTGTACCAACGGCGCCGGCGCTTGGGGCAGCCGGCGCGAACAGGAACGCGCGGACCCTACCCACTGGTTCCGCGGGGGCCAAGGACATAGTTAAATTTACGTTAACAACACAAAGCTGCCGATAAGCCGCCCAAAGCGCGGCCACGGCATGGACGCTGCACAGCCTTCCCTGCACAACAGAGAAGGGAAGGCGCCTGAGCAAAACCGGGACAGATGTGTCCCGCCGAGACAGGTGCCGGGCAAGGTTTAGATGAAACACAGCTCAAGCCGCGAGTTCTTCGCATATTGGAATGCGAAGCGCGGCACCGCACGTGCACCTGACCGGAGTGAGTTCGAGCCGTCCGCGATACGCGAACTGCTGTCCGACATCTTCGTACTGTCCTATGACGGCGAGACCCGCTTTCCGTTCCGCGTGGCCGGCACCCGCACCTCCGCCCTGCTCGGCTGCGACCTCAAGAACCGGAGCTTTTCCGCCCTGTTCACAGGTGCGAGCCGCGGCGAGATCGAAGACATCATCACCTGCGTCGTCGAAGAGACCCTGCCGGCCATCGCCGGCATCACCGCCACGACCGAGAGCGGCGCCAAGGCGCATCTCGAACTGCTGCTGCTCCCCTTCAAGACCCGCGTCCATATGCCGGCGAGCCTCACCGGCCTGCTCGCCCCGTTCGAGGACGACGTCAGCCGGCTGCACGACCTGGTGCTGACCTCGTGGCGTTACCTGCATCCCCAGGAGCGGTTCATGCCTCGGACCCTGCGCAAGCTCGCCATCGCGCGCGGCTTGATGGTCTACGAAGGCCTCCGCTAGCCGCCGGCGCCCGCCTCGGGACGGGATGGCAGGCGCCGGTCGCTTGCACCCCGCCCCGCGGAACTCTATTAGCTGTCTGGCCGTCACGGCGGGGTGGACCCGCTCATTGCAGCTGCGGCCGGGCTGGGCATGTTTCGGAATTCGATCAGGCAGAAGATCGTCGGCATTGCCGCGGGACTCATCATCCTCGCGGTGATCACCTCGCTGCTGTCGATGGTGATGGCGGGCCAGGTCGGCCATCTCCTCGACGAGCTCACCAACCGCTACATCCCCGCCTACGGCCACCTCGCCCGTGTCAACATCCGCGCGCTGGAGCGGTCGCTCGCCATGCGCCGGATGATGATGGCGAAGATGCAGGCGTCGGGCGAAGACTCCGGCTACGAAAGCGCGCGCAAGGCCTTCGAGGAGATCGAGCCCCTGATCAAGCGCGAGGCCGACGCCGCACGCGTGCTGATCGATGCGATCATCGCCGATCCATCGACGCCATCCGACAACGCCGCGCTCGGACGCCTCGATGACCGCATCGACAATGCCGTCAACGACCTGTTGATGCGCCTGAACGCAGAGAACAAGACGCTGCTCGAGCAAATCGAGGCCAAGGACTTTGCGGCGGCGAAAGCGACCACGCTCCGCGCCGACGCCCTGCGCGACGACTTCAACACCAGGATCGAGGGCATCCGTGCCGACATGCTGGCGCAGGTCGCTTCGGCCGCCGCGAAGGTGATGAGTGCCCAGCAGCGGGCGATCATCATCTCCGGCGTCGTGACCGCCATAGCCGCGATCCTCGGCTTCGTGTTCGCGATGCTGGTCGGCAGCGGCATCACGCGTCCGGTGATGCGCCTGCTCGAAAGCACCCGCGAGGTCGAGGCCGGCCGCCTCGACGGCGCCATCACCATCACGACCCAGGACGAGATCGGCCAGCTGTCGGCCGCCTTCAACCGCATGATCGAGACGCTGCGCCACAACCAGCGCATCCGCGAGACGTTTGGCCGCTACATCAATCCGCGGATCGCCGAGGGCCTGCTCGAACAGCCGGCGATCGCCGCGACCGAAGGACAGCGCCGCGTCATGACGGTGATGTTCTGCGACATGAAGGGCTTCACCAGCCTGAGCGAGGGCGTGACGCCGAGCGGCCTCGTCAAGATCATGAACCTCTATCTGTCGACGATGTCGGCGCCGGTCCATGCGCATCGCGGCGTCATCGACAAATATATCGGCGACGCCATCATGTCCTATTGGGGACCGCCCTTCGTCGAGGAAGCCGAGCAGACCCATCTGGCCGCGCTTGCCGCCATCGACATGATCGGCCAGGTCAACCAGCTGCGCAAGGATCTGCCGGAACTGCTCGGCGTGCGCGTGATCCCGGCCGATTGCGACATCCGGATCGGGATCGCCACCGGCGAGGCCCTGGTCGGCAGCATCGGCTCGGAGTTCATGATGAGCTACACCGTGCTCGGCGACACCGTGAACCTCGCCTCGCGGCTGGAAGGCGCCAACAAGTTTTACGGCAGCCGCAGCCTGATCTCGGAGGCCACCGCCGCGGCCTGCGCCGCAACCATCGAGCTGCGCGAGATCGACCGTCTCGTCGTGATGGGGCAGACCCAGCCGGTCGCGGTGTTCGAAATCCTCGGCAAGAAGGACGAACTGACGCCGGCGCAGACCGAGTTGCGGCAGCGTTACGCGGACGGCCTCGCCGCCTATCGCGACCGCCGCTGGGATGACGCCGAGCAAGCCTTCGCCGCGGCGCTGGCGGCGGCGCCTGGCGACGGCCCGTCGATCGCTATGAAGGCGCGCGTCGCAGCTTTTGTGCAGAACCCGCCGGCGGCGGATTGGGACGGCGCCTGGCATCCGGAGCGGAAGTAGCGGCGTCACGCTCATCCAGGCTCCGCCGCTATAGCTGCGCCTCGATCGCGGCCTTGTCGATCACCGACCAGACCTGCCGGATCTTTCCGTCGCGAAACTCGTAGAACACGTTCTCGGCAAACGAGACGCGCTTGCCGTTGACGCCGAGACCGAGGAATGCGCCGTTCGGCGAACAGTCGAACGCCAGCCGGCTTGCGACATGGGACGCATCCGACACCAGCAGAACGATGTTGAAGCGAAGGTCCGGGATGTCGCGAAAGTCCCCTTCCAGCATCTCGCGATAGCCGGATAACCCGAGCCGCCGGCCGTTGTGGCACACGTCCTCGTCAACGAACTGACCGAGTTGCGGCCAGTCCTGGCGATTCAAACAGGCAATGTAGTTGCGGTAGATCTCGGCGAGGTCCGTTTTCATCATCGATCGTCCTCCTTGCCGCGGGTCCAGCTGGCCATTGGGCATTTGAGTTTGATTCTGACACCGATGTCAGTTTCGACTCCGATATCGATGGCGTGAACAAAACGCTCAGCCGGCGTGCACGTGAAAGCGCGACGTCCCGATGAGACAGTGCGATTGCCGCTTCGGCAAACAATTTCTCAAAACGCGCGGAATGTCTCCCGCGATCGGGAGTTAGTGCTTCAGGTCAATAACTGTCCTTGTCAAATCGGGAGGCGTACATGATCAAGTCACCGATGATGCTTGCGGCATTTCTGACAGCGCCGATCATTCTGTTCCCACCGCAGACCGCCATCGCGGCTGGCGGAGGTGGCGGCGGTGGTGGTGGTGGTGGCGATCCATACGGGTCGAGCTACGGCACTCCCGCGCCGTCCTATCCCCAGCAGAAGGACAGAAAGACCACGCACAAGGTCAAGAAACCCGTCAAGCAGTCCGGCTTCGAAGACCCGGCATTCCGCGACGGCTATCGCGCGGCCTATGCGACAATCTACGAACGCAACAACTACGCCGCCGCGATCGATCAGTTGCACGCACTCGGCCGCGATGATCAGCCGAACGTCGCGAACCTGATCGGCTATTCCTATCGCAAGCTCGGCGACTACAAGCAATCGCAAGTCTGGTACGAACGTGCGCTCAAGGCCGATCCGAACCACGTCCTGACGTGGAACTACTACGGCCTGTGGCAGATCGAACAGGGAAACCGCGATCAGGCGCAGTATCATCTGCAGCGGATCGCCGAGATCTGTGGCACCGACTGCGAGGAGTATCGGACGCTGGCGGCGGCACTGGAAAAGCCGCCGGGTACGAACCTCGTCTACTGAGCGCGTCGCGTAGCCCGCATGAGCGGAGCGACATGCGGGGAAGGACCGCCCCGGATGTCGCTGTCGCTCGTCCGGGCGATGCCTTTGAGCCGCTTTGTTCGCGTGTCCGTTTTTGCGGGAATTTCGCCGTTTTGGTCGACGTGACCGGCGAGTAGCTTGCGTGCCGGGCGACGCACGCGGATATTTTGAGATCGATCATCATGACCTGGCGGCTTCTCGCGTGGAGCGGCATCGCCGTTGCCGCGCTGGTTCCAATCATCGGCGGCATCTGGCTCTTCAGCCTGCCCGCCACATCGGCGTTCCGCCTTCCGCCTCCGATCGCCAAGGCCGAGCAGGATGCAACGCTCGCGGCGCTGACGCCGCCGAAGCGGGCGCGACCGCTGATCGCAATGCTCGGCATCAACAACATGACCGAGACCACGGACTATCTGATGCCCTACGGCATCCTCAAGCGCGCCGATGTTGCCGATGTCGTCACGCTGGCGACGGGACCCGGTCCGGTCGCGCTGTTCCCGGTGCTGAAGGTCGAGCCTGATGCGACGATCGCCGAGTTCGATGCTGCGCATCCCGACGGCGCGGACTACGTCATCGTGCCGGCGATGAGCCGCGAAGACGATCCGGCGGTCATGCAATGGATCCGGCAGCAGGCGGAGAAGGGCGCTGTGATCGTCGCCATCTGCGCCGGCGCCAAGGTGCTCGCCTCGACCGGCTTGCTCGACGGCAGGCGCGCCACCACGCACTGGTTTTACGTGAAGAACTGGCGCAACAAACATCCCGAGATCCAGTACATCGCCGACCGCCGCATGGTGGTCGACCGCGGCGTCGTGACGACGACCGGCATCACGGCGTCCATGCCGATGGCCCTGACCCTGGTCGAGGCCATTGCCGGCCGCGCCAGGGCCGAGGCCGTCGCGCGCGAGATCGGCCTGCCGGGTTGGGATGCGCGACATGACAGCAACGCCTTCAAGTTCACGCGTCCTTTCGCGCTGACCGCCATCCGGAACACGCTGGCGTTCTGGAACCGGGAACAGCTCGGCCTCGCGCTGGCCGGCGGCGTCGACGAGGTCTCGCTGGCGCTGGTCGCCGACAGCTGGTCGCGGACCTACCACTCGCATGCCGTGACGTTCGCCGCGACCGGCGACGTCGTGACGACACGCAACGGCCTGCGCGTCTATCCGCAAGTCGTGGCGCCGGATTGGTCCGCAGATCGTCTGCTGCCCGCGGTCGGCACCGCGCCGCCTGCGCAGGCGCTCAACCGGGCGCTTGCCGGGATCGAAACACGCTATGGCCGTGATACGGCCGATTTCGTCGCCATGCAGCTCGAATATCCACGGGCTGACGCCGTGCAGTGAGGGATTGCGTCCCCAACAACGTATTCGATCCTCCATCCGCCCCATTGTCATCTGCCTGTCATGAATTGTGCCGACACGTCAGCGCCGGACCAGTTCGGGGACACGCATGGACTATTTCAAGCGCTTCAACTTCCTGTTCGCAGCACCCGTGTTCGACGCCGACGACCTCGAAGGCGTTCGCTTCAACCAGATCATCGAGGAGATCCAGCGCTCCGGATTCGAGGTGGTCCGGGCCCGCAAGCTGGAGGATGCCGAGATGGCCGTGCAGACCGATGCGGCGATCGGCTGCATGGTGGTCGACTGGGGCAAGAAGGGCCTCGAAGGCAAGACCTCGGCGCTGATCAATCTGATGCGCCGCCGGGGCCTCGACTTCCCCATCATCCTCCTGATCCGTCGCAAGCGGTTCGAGGATCTGCCGGTCGAGGTGCTCGATTTCATCGACGGCTATGTCTTTCTGTCCGAGGAGACGCCGCCCTTCATCGCCAAGAACCTGATCAGCCGTCTCAAGCAATATGCCGAGACGCTGAAGACCCCGTTCTTCGGCGCGCTGGTCGACTATGCCGAGGAAGGCAACCAGCTCTGGACCTGTCCAGGCCATAACGGCGGCGTGTTCTACAACCGCAGCCCGATCGGGCGCGTGTTCGTCGAGCATCTCGGCGAATCCGTGTTCCGTGACGACCTCGACAATTCCGTGCTCGATCTCGGCGACCTCCTCACCCATGAAGGCCCGGCGCTGAAGGCGCAGAAGGAAGCGGCCCAGATCTTCGGCGCCGAAAAGACCTATTTCGTGCTCAACGGCACCTCGACGTCGAACAAGGTCGCACTCGGCGCCCTCGTCACCGACGGTGACCTCGTGCTGTTCGACCGCAACAACCACAAGGCCGCCCATCACGGCGCTCTGATGATCAGTGGCGGCGTCCCCATCTACGTCCCGACCGTCCGCAATGCCTGGGGCCTGATCGGCCCGATGCGCTGGGACATGCTCGACGAGAAGGCCTGCGCGAGGCCATCCGCAACCATCCGCTGGTCGGGGACCGCGACGCCTGGCGCAAGGAGCGTCCGTTCCGCGTCGCCGTGGTCGAGCAGTGCACTTATGACGGCTCGATCCACAGCGCCGAGATGATCCTGAAGCGCATCGGCCATCTCTGCGAATACATCCTGTTCGACGAGGCCTGGGCCGGCTTCATGAAATTCCATCCGCTCTATGCCGGGCGCTTCGCCATGGGCCTGGCCAATCTCCCTCCTGAGGCCCCCGGCATCATCGCGACGCAGTCGACCCACAAGCAGCTGGCGAGCTTCTCGCAGGCCTCGCAGATCCACATCAAGGATCGTCACATCCGCGGCCAGAAGCGGCGCGTCGAGCACCGCCGCTTCAACGAGAGCTTCATGCAGCACGCATCGACGTCCCCCTTCTATCCGCTGTTCGCCTCGCTCGACGTCGGTGCGCAGATGATGAAGGGTCGCTCCGGCGAAGTGCTGTGGGACGACACGATCCGGCTCGGCATCGAATTGCGCAAGAAGATCCGGGCGATGCGCCGGGAATTCGAGGAGAAGGAGACGCGGCCCGAGCGGCGCTGGTTCTTCGAGCCGTTCGTGCCGGATCGCGTCATGATCCCCGACGTCGCGCGCGAGAACGGCGTGCACAATGTCGCCTGGGAGACGATTTCGACAGACCAGCTCGCGACCAACCCGTCCTACTGGCAGCTCAATCCCGGCGAGACCTGGCACGGCTTCCCCGAGCTGACCGCGGGCTTTGCCATGACCGATCCGAACAAGCTGACCTTGCTCACCCCCGGATTCGATCGTGCGAGCGGCGCCTATGCCGAGCACGGCATCCCCGCACCGGTGGTCGCGCAATACTTGCGCGAGAACCGCATCGTCCCCGAGAAGAACGACCTCAACTCCCTGCTCTTCCTGCTCACGCCCGGCGTCGAGGCGAGCAAGGCCGGCACGCTGATCTCCGGCCTCGTCGCGTTCAAGAAGCTGCACGACGACAACGCGCTGCTCGAGGACGTCATCCCGGAATTCTACCGCCGCCGTCCGGGCCGCTACGCAGGCGTGCGTCTGCGCGACCTCTGCGGCGAGATGCACCGCTTCTTCCGAGCCGCCGACGTCAGTGCGCTCCAGGCTCGGCAGTTCATGCCCGAGCACATGCCCGAGATCGCGATGTCGCCCCGCGACGCCGCGCGCTATCTGTTCCGCAACGATGTCGACTACCTGCCGATCGAGGCGATCGCCGGCCGCATCGCCACCACACCCTTCGTGGTCTATCCGCCCGGCATCGCCACCATCGTGCCCGGCGAGCGGCTGACGGAGCGGGCCAAACCCATGATCGATTATCTCAAGATGTTCGAGACCTGCTTCAACACGTTCCCGGGCTTCGACGTCGAGATCCAGGGGGTCTACAAGGAGATCGACAACTCCGGCCGCGTCCGCTTCTACACCTATGTCGTGTCCGAGTAGGCGAACGGACGCAACACAATGGAGAATGATCACAAGATTACCGTCCGTCCGTCCCGCGACGGCGACGTCGACGCCATGCTGTCGATCTACCGCCACCACATCCGCCGCGGCGTCGAGGAGAGCGTCGACGACAGCGGCACGCCGGAGCCCGACGATCTGCGCGACCGCCGCAAGAATCTGCGCAACACCCGCCTGCCCCACCTCGTCGCAATCTGTGACGGCGAGGTGGTCGGCTATGCCTATGTCGTGCTGTTTCGCAAGCGTCCGGCCTACCGCTACACGGTGAAGCATTCGATCTATGTGCATCACCGCTTCACCGGCCAGCGGGTCGGCGGCCGGCTGCTGCAGGAGTTGATCGACACCTGCGCCGCCGCCGGCTTCCGCCAGATGATCGGCTACATCGACAGCGACAACGCCGCCTCGCTCGCGCTGCACGACCGCTTCGGCTTCGCCCGCGTCGGGCATTTGCCCGGTGTCGCCTATCGCTACGGCCGCTGGTCCGACACCGTGATGGTGCAGCGATCGCTCGGCGCCGGGGCCACCGTCCCGCCGCCCCCCGCGCCACTGTCGCGACGGTGATGGGAGTTGGCGGCACCGCTCTTTCCACATTCGTCGTCCTGGCGAAAGCCAGGAGGTAGATTCACATTCGAAGTGCAACACTTGAGCAAAGGCCTCGGCAGGCGTGCGGTAGTCAAGGCATTTGCGCGGGGTGTTGTTGTAGGCGGCGATGAACTGGCGGAATCTGGCGGTCGAGAGGGTTACGAGATCGGTCTTGCGGGGAATAAAGCGGCGCATCCTGCCGATAGCGTTCTCGATGCCGCCCTTCTGCCAGGGGGCGTGGGGATCGCAGAAGAAGGTCTCGATCGAGAGGCGGTGCAGCGCCAGGTGACCGGCGAACTCGGTGCCGTTGTCGAAGGTCACGGTCTGGCGCAGCTCCTGTGGCAGGGTCGCGAAGAAGCCCACGAGATGGCGGGCGACACCGCGCGCGACCTTGCTGGCAAGGCGGATGCCGAGCAGCAGACGCGAGGTGCGCTCGTGCACGGTCAGCACGGCCTGACCGTATTTCGAGAACATCATCAGGTCGGCCTCCCAGTGTCCGGGCACGCTGCGGTCGGCCACTTCGATCGGCCGATTTGCCAAGGAAACACGGCCTTCGATGAAGCTTGCGGGGCTGCCGCCCCTCTTGCCGCGGCGGCCGCGCTTGCTCTTGGCGCGCGGCAGATAGCGCCGCCAGTTGAAATCCGTGGTGCGCCTGAGTTGGGCATAGATGAAGCGGTAGATGGTCTCGTGCGAGATCACCTTGCGCCCGGACTCGCGGGCCAGCCGGCCGGCGACCTGCTCGGGCGACCAGCCCCGGCGAAGGCGTTCCAACACCGCGCGGCGCAGGCCGGGCTCCCGTTCGAGGCGTCCGCCCGTCCAGCGCCGCGCTCGCATCTGGTGCTGGGCATAGTTTGGCTTGTAGCCGACCTGGCTCCCCCGATTGCGCCTCAGTTCCCGAGAGACCGTTGATGGCGAGCGATCCAGAGCTGCCGCGATTTGCCGGACCGAGCTGCCATTGGCCGATAGGCAGGCAATCTCGCATCGGTCGTCCAGAGAGAGCTGCTTGTAAGTCCGCCCCATGGCAACACCTCCTCAAGGAAGTGTTGCACTTCGTTTGCGAACTCAGGGGACCCATAACCACCGAATTCGGTGACGAACGGAGTCGCGGCCCCAGCGTCGCGCAACAATCGAGATTCGGGGTAATGGGTCCTGGCTTTCGCCAGGACGACGATGAGTATGGTTCTCGATTCAGGCAACGCGGCGTCATCACCCGCGCATGCGCGAAAGCGGATGATCCAGTATTCCAGAGACGTCGGTGCGTCACCGAGAAGCCGCGGCGTACTGGATCGCCCCGTCCCGTCTACGCCAAGGCTTCGACGAGGCCATGCATCCATGGCGCGCCGAAGCTTTAGCGGAGGCGGCGAGCCGGGCGATGACAGATGAAAACGGGGACACAGCTTCGCGTTCTCGCGACATGATGCTGGGTTGCCCGTCGGGCTAATTTGTCGCACCTCTCCCCGTACCGCGAGCGAAGTACGCCGTTGGCTCTACCCATCTTACAGGCTGCAAGGCGCAAGCGACCTGAACGCGCTACTCCAGCGTAAAGCCGACCCGGAGCGCCACCTGGTAGTGCCGGATCTTGCCGTCCTCGATATGGCCCCGCGTCTGCACCACCTCGAACCACTTCATTTCCCGGATCGTCTTTGACGCGCGGCTGACGGCGTTCTCGATCGCCGCCTCGATGCTCTTGTCCGATGATCCGACCAGTTCCAGGATTTTGTAGACGTGATCCTTGTCGTGCGTGGCGGGCATGTCGACCTCCTCTGTGGATGCGCGATCCGGACCGCTTGCGCTGCGGTCCGGACAGTCCATCGTCCGATGCGGGCCGGCCGTCGTCAAACCGACGAATGCTGCGCGGCAACACAGCGGACGAACTGAATCAACGTGTCGCGGCGCCTTTGGTGCCAGCATGCAGTTCGTGCCAGCTGCGCACCCGCCCTTGTCCGTGCCTTGACCTATGGTAGCATGGTTTCATCAAGTATTCGGGAGCGATACGATGTCCACTGCGTCCAGCTCACCCGCCACACCTCCTCACAGCCTCGGATCCGGGCTTTCCAACCTCCGCGCCAAGTGGGGCTGGATCGTCGCCCTCGGGGTGATCTACCTGATCGCCGGCGTGCTCGCCTTCGGCAGCGTCTTCTTCGCCACCGTCGTCAGCGTGCTGTTCGTCGGCGCCATGATGATCGTCGCCGGCGTCGCCGAGATCATCAACGCGTTCCAGTTCAAGACCTGGGGCAAATTCCTGTTCTGGCTGCTGCTCGGCGCGCTCTATGTCGTGGCGGGCTTCATCACCTTCGAGAACCCGCTGCTCGCCGCGGCGACGCTGACGCTGTTCCTCGGCATCGCGCTGGTGGTGTCGGGCATCGTCCGCATCTTCCTCGCCTTCGGCATGAACTCGGAAGCGCCCTGGGGAATGGTCGCGATCTCCGGCCTGATCACGCTGGTGCTCGGCGCCATGATCCTGGCGCGCTGGCCGGTCTCGAGCCTCTACGTGCTCGGCATCTTCCTCAGCGTCGATCTGATCTGCGCCGGCGTGAGCTGGATCAGCATGGGCATGGCGCTGAAGCGCAGGACGTGAGGCGCGATCGTCGCCTCAGGCACGATCGACGGGTGGGTTAGCCAACGGGTCCGCCCGCAGGGCGGCCCGATGGCAGGCTCCGCGCAACCCGCCGCATGTTTCGCGCGCGGAGAGATGGCGGGTTACGCTTGCGCTAACCCGCCCTACCCTCAATCCACCTGCAAGCCTCAGGGCTGTGCGAGGTGCCAGGCGCCGTTCAAGAATCCGTCGCCGGTGATGTCGCCGGGCTTCTGGTCCTTGGCGAAAGTGTAGAGCGGCTTGCCCTTGTAGGCCCACTGCTTCGAGCCATCGTCGCGGGTGATGATGGTGTAGCCGTCGCCGGCGGCGTCGCCCGCCTCGGCCTTCAGTACCGGCCAGTTCGTCGCACATGGACCGTTGCAGGCCGACTTGCCGTCCGCATCCTTGTCGAAAGTGTAGAGCGTCATGCCCTTGGCGTCGGTGAGGACGGAGCCTTTCGCGGTGGTTCCGGTCTTGGTCGGCGGCGCGGCAAAGGCGGCTGAGGCGAACACAAACGACACGGCGGTGGCGAGCGCGAGCGAGATCGACGTCTTCATGATGTCTCCTGTTCGAATGCAAATGGCTTGCATGCGTTAGGACGCCGGAGGGCGCGCACTATTCCGCTGATGGCGCGCGAAGAATTTTCGAAACAGCCGTCAATGCGAGGGGAATAAAGCCGCAGGCGCGTGCCGATACCTTCCCGTAGCCCGCATGAGCGCAGCGACATGCGGGAGACTCCGCCCCGGATGTCGCTTCGCTCATCCGGGCTACATTACCGCTTGATTTCCTCGACCGCGCGGACCAGCGGGCGGTCGGAGAGCTGGATCGGGCCGGAGAACGGCGTGCTCATTTCGAGGATCAAGTAGATCGCGGCCGAGATCAGCGCCGCGGCAGCGACGGTGGTCGAGATCACCACCGCGTTGCGCGGCGCGCGAAAGCCGAGGGTTGCGAACATCAGCGTCAGCCACCCGACCAGGATGCAGATCAGCGGTGACGGAAACGAGCCGTCGGACTGCTCGACAAAGGTCCAGCGCTGCTGCACCGCCTGCCGGTAGACCGACCGCGCGTCGTTCCACAGCGCGACCTTCTGCTCGTCGTCGAACCTGAGCTCACGGAGGCTGTTGCCGACCTCGTCGAGCAGATGTTCGGACACCTCGTTCGCCCGCGAGATCGGGACATCCTTGAGCACCTGCTCGACATAGGCGAGCAGCCGCTTGCGCGGCTCGTCGGCGCTCGGGCCGAGCGGCCGCATGCTGCGGTCGAGCAGGATAATGTCGGTGGCGAACACATGCAAATTGCGGTCGACCGCGACATAAGTGTTGGCGGCACTGTTCATCATCAGGCCGAGCAGCAGCGACGGCATGGTGACGAACAGCGTCGCGACCAAGCGTACCGAGGTATTGGTTTCGTCGCTGCGGTGATGATCGGCGAGCCGGGCATGGATCGCCATGGTCGCAAGCGCGGCGCCGCCGAGCAGGATGAAGATCAGGACAGCGACGATGAATGCGACCACGGCTTGCGAGAACCTGCGAGAGAATCAGGTCCGCAGGATAGCAAGGGACGCCCGGCGGTGCATGTCCGGTTGACTAGCCGTCCCCACGCGCTATCCAGTCCGCACAGGTTTGGGGGGACGTCCGGCGAGAGCGCGAGGGGCGCTCCAGAGGAGATACCACGTGCATATCGTCGACGACAGCGAGGTCAACCGCGTCCTGAGCTTTCCGGTCCTGATCGAGGCGATCGAGGCCGCGCACCGGCGGCCGAAGATCGCGGTGCACGACGGTTATCTCGGCGACGACAAAGGCCAGCAGCTGGTGACGCGCAGCGCGGTCGATGCCGGCCGCTTCATGATGACCAAGCTCTACACCAGCTTTCCCGGCAACCTCGCCCACGGCAAGCTGCCGGCGGTGCAGGCGGTCTGCGTGCTGTTCGACGGCAATGACGGGCGTCCGCTCGCGGTGATGGACGCCGCCGAGATCACCCATTGGAAGACCGCCGCGGATTCCGCACTCGGCGCCAAGCACCTGGCGCGGCCGGATGCCGAGACGCTGCTGGTGGTCGGCGCCGGCGAGATGGCGCGCTGGCTGGTGCGCGGCCACCGCACCGTGCGGCCGCAGCTGAAGCGGGTGCGGGTCTGGAACCGGACCGTGGACCGCGCCCAGGAGCTCGCCGCGCTGCTGGAAGCCGACGGCATCGCGGCCGAGGCCGTCACCGACCTCGACGCCGCGACCCGCGAGGCCGACATCATCACCACCTGCACCCGCTCGCGCGAGCCGCTGGTCAAGGGCGCCAATTTAAGGCCCGGCACCCATCTCGACCTGGTCGGCGGCTTCACCCCGGAGACCCGCGAGTCCGACGACGAGGCGGCGCGGCGTTCGCGCATCTTCGTCGACCGCCGCGAATCCGCCTTCGACGGCGTCGGCGACATCCTGCAACCGATCGCGAGCGGCGCGATCACCGAGAGCGACGTGCTCGGCGACCACTACGATCTTGCCCGCGGCACCGTCGCCGGCCGGCTGTCGGATAGCGACATCACCTTCTTCAAGAACGCCGGCGGCGGGCACCTGGATCTGATGACCTGCGAGACGGTGTTGGCGCAGTTGGGGAAGGAGCTGCGGTGAACGGAACTGTTCTGTTGTCCGGATGAGCCAACGGGTCGCACGAACGTGGGCCCGATGACGGGCTCCGCAACATGCGGGATCACCTCCCCGGATATCGCTTCGCTCATCCGGGCTACCCGGCAACCGCTATAGAACCGTAGGGCGGCTTGCGAACCGCAACCGCAACCCGCCCTACGTTCCCTACTCCGCGGCCTGCTGCGCCGGCGCATCCAACGCCTCCGACACTTTCGGCGGCGACATCGGCAGGCTGTAGAAGCGTTTGCCGAGCGCGTTGTGGACGGCGTTGGCGACCGCGGCCATCACAGGCACCAGCGGCACCTCGCCGACGCCCTTGACGCCCTGCGGATGCTTCGGGTTCGGCACCTCGACCAGCGCGCAATCGAGCATCGGCAGGTCGGAGCAGACCGGCATGCGATAATCGAGGAAGCCCGGATTATCGACCTTGCCGTCCTTGTTGTAGATGTACTCCTCGTTCAGCGCCCAGCCGATGCCCTGCGCGACGCCGCCCTGCAGCTGGCCCTCGACATAGCTCGGATGCACGGCGCGGCCGACATCCTGCACGGCGGTGTAGCGAATGACGCGGACGATGCCGAGATCGACATCGACCTCGACGTCGCAGATATGTGTGCCGAAGCCACCCTCCGCGCCTTGCGTGTTGAGCTGCACGCTGGCGCCGATCGGGCCGCCCTGCGACGGCGCCTTCTCGGCGAGGTCGGCGAGCGTCAACGGCTCGAACTGGCCGGCATTCGGGCTCACCGGATGCGCGGCACCGTTCTCCCACTTCACGGCTTCAGGGTCGATCTCCCAGAGCTTCGCCGCGCGCTCGCGCAAGGTCGCGATCACCTTGTCGGCCGCCTGCGTCACCACCATCGAGGAGGCGAACAGCACCCGGCTGCCGCCGGTCAGGTTGGAGAAGCCGACCGTCTGGGTGTCGCCGATGATGACGGAGACGCGCTTGTAGTCGATGCCGAGCAGTTCGGCGCAGATATTGGCGATGCCGGCGCGCGAGCCGCCGATATCGGGATGCCCGGTCGTGACGACGACGTTGCCGTCCTCGGTGATGTTGACCTGCGCGGAGGATTTACCGCCGGCGTTGAACCAGAAGCCGGACGCGACGCCCCTGCCCTGCAGCTTGCCGAGCGGCGCGGCATAATGCGGATGGTTCTTCGCGGCTTCCAGCGTCTCGATATAGCCGATCCGCGGGAACACCGGGCCGTGCGCCGCCTTGGTGCCTTCCTTCGCCGCATTCTTCAGCCGCAGCGCTAAGGGGTCCATCTTGAGCGCCTCGGCAAGCTCGTCGAGCACGCACTCCACCGCATAGGCGCCGATCGGCGCGCCCGGCGCGCGATAGGCCGCGACCTTGGAGCGGTTGGAGCAGACGTCGAACCCCTCCGACAGCACATGCGGGATGTCGTAGGGCGCGAAGCTGCATCCGACTGCACCGCGGATCGGCGAACCCGGGAAGGCGCCGGCCTGCAGATAGAAGCTGCCATGGGCGGCGACGATGGTGCCGTCCTTCTTGGCGCCGATCTTCACCGTGCTCTTCGAGCCCGAGGTCGGCCCCGTGGCGCGCATCACCTCCTCGCGGGTCATCACCATCTTCACCGGGCGACCGGATTTCCTGGCGAGCAAGGTCGCGAGCGGCTCGAGATAGACGATGGTCTTGCCGCCAAAGCCGCCGCCGATCTCGGCGGGGATGGCGCGGATGTCGCTCTGCGGGATGCCGGTCAGCATCGAGGTCATCGCGCGCACCATGAACTGGCCCTGGCTCGACGACCAGATCGTGGTCTTGCCGTCGGCCGCGACCGAGATCAGGCAGGCATGCGGCTCGATATAGCCCTGATGCACCGGGCGCGTGGTGAAGGAGCGCTCGATGACGACTTCAGCATCCTTGAAGCCCTGCGCGATGTCGCCCTTCCTGGATTCGAGACGGCCCATGATGTTCGAGGGCTTGCCGTCGAATCTGTTGAACTCGTGCAGGATCGGCGCATCCGCCTTCAGCGCGTCGTCGATCTCGATCGCCCAGGGCAACACCTCGTAGTCGACCTCGATCAGCTTGCAGGCTTCCGCCGCGATCGCCTCCGTGGTCGCGGCGACGGCGGCGACGGGATGGCCGGGGAACAGCGCCTTGTCGCGCGCCATCACGTTGCGGCACATCCAGCGCATGTCCTGGATGCCGAGCATCACCGCGCCCTTCTCGATCGTGAAGTCGACGATGTCGCGCGAGGTGACCACCGCCTTGACGCCGGGCAGCGCCTCGGCCTTGGCGGTGTTGATCGACCTGATGCGGGCGTGGGGATGCGGGCTGCGCAGCACCTTGCCCCAGATCATGCCGGGCATAGTGGTGTCGGCGGCAAACGCCGCGCGGCCGGTCACCTTGTCGACGCCATCGGGCCGGATGGTGCGCTGGCCGATCCATTTGTTGTTGACGACGTTCATGGGCGCATCTCCCGCATTTCGGCAGCGGTCTCCATCACCGCGCGGACGATCTTGTCGTAACCGGTGCACCGGCAGAGATTGCCGGCAAGCCAGAAGCGGACTTCCTCTTCGGTCGGGTTTGAATTCCTGGCGAGCAGCGCCTCGGAGGCGACCAGCATGCCCGAGGTGCAGATACCGCACTGAAGCGCGGCGTGCTCGAGGAACTTCTGCTGCAACGGATGCAGCTTCTCGCCCCTCGCCATGCCCTCGATGGTCCTGATCTCGTGGCCTTCGGCTTCGGCCGCGAGCATCAGGCAGGAGCAGACCAGGCGGCCGTCGAGCGTGATCGAGCAGGCCCCGCAATCGCCGGACGCGCAGCCCTCCTTGGAGCCGGTGAGCCCCAATTGCCCACGCAGCGCGTCGAGCATGGTCTCGTAGGGCTCGCACAGGAATTCGACCGGCTCGCCGTTGACTGAGGTGATGACGTGCAGTTTCGCCATGGTGCTAGTGTCCTCCCGCGCGCTGGGCGGCGATCGCGGCGGTGCGCTTGAGCAGCACGCCGGCGGTTTTGGTCCTGTAGGCGATGGTGCCGCGCTTGTCGTCGATCGGACGGCAGGCGGCGCGACACGCGGCGGCGGCTGCTTCGAGCGCGGCATCGTCGAGCTTCGAGCCGATCAGCGCCTGCGCGGCAGGCTGAACCAGCAGCGCGGTCGGCGCCACCGCGCCGAGGCCGACACGGGCCGCGGTGCAGACGCCATCCTTCAAGGTCAGGCTGACGCCGATGCCGACCACCGCGATATCCATCTCGGTGCGCGGGATCATCCGCAGGTAGGCGTCACCCGAGCCTTTCGGCCGCGGCGGCAAGGTGAAGCTGACCAGGATCTCGCCCGGCTTGAGGTTGGTGCGGCCAGGTCCGGCCGGCACATCCTCAACCTTGATGTCCCGCCGGCCATCCGGCCCCTGCACGGTGACGACGGCGCCCGCTGCGATCATCGCCGGCACGCTGTCGCCGGCCGGCGAGCCGTTGCAGAGATTGCCGCCGGCGGAGGCGCGGCCCTGCACCTGCTTGGAGCCGATCAGGTTCACGGCCTCGAGCACGCCGGGCCACACCTTGCCAAAGCGCGCATGCTCGGCGAGCTCCATGCCGGAGACGGCGGCACCCACGCGGAAACCGCCATCGGCGGTTTCGCTGATCTCGGTCATCTCGCCGATCTTCTTGATGTCGACGATCAGTCCCGGCCGCACCAGGCCGGAGCGCATTTGCACCAATAAGTCGGTGCCCCCTGCCATAATGCGGGCGGCACTCCCGGCGGCAGCAAATGCGCCAATCGCTTCGTCAAGCGTGCGCGGTGCTACGTATCGGATATCGGTCATGACGGTTCTTTCGGTCTCCCTCGACTGCTTGTTCCCTTAAGATTTGCGGGATGTGGCCTTATTGCTGGCCGGCAGACCGCGAGCCTACACGGCGGATCGGGGTCCGAACAGCCTGCGAGGTGCGGCAGGAAGCGCAGGCTCCTATGCAGGATGCGGACTTGTGCGGTGCCGGCGGCACCGCGCGACCTTCGCTTTGCGGCGCGCTCGCGACCCGCCGCGACGAGGCCGCCGACAGATCGGTCAGGCCCGACCGCGTTTGCCGGAGCCGATCCCAAGCATCGAGAACATCCCGATGACGAGCAGCGCCGCCGGAATGCACCACCACAACACATAGCCGAACATGTATTCGAAGATCGTGCGCCGGTAAGGGGGAAGCGGATTGGGCAGCGCGCCGGCACGCTGCATCTGCTCGATCTTCTCCTGCGACAGCTCGTGGTAAACGTTGAGCGGGCGGCCGTTGAGGTCCTTGCCGGAGCCCTTGACCATGAGGGCATAATAGCCCGTCATCTTGTAGGGCAGGATGAAGGAGTGCGTGAGGCTCACATAGCCTAGCGCGAGGGCTTCGCCCTTGGGACCCTTCTCGGTCAGGTCCTGCAGCTGCTGGTAGCTGTATCGCGTGCCGAACTCCGCGGCGCGCACGTCCTGACCGGACACCGCCATGGCGGCGAACACGAGAAGAACGAGCAGACCGCGGCGCATGGCGTCTTGCCTCTCAAAGGGACGCGGCGGTTCGACCGCCGCACGTTCATCGAGCAAGCTACCGGAAAGGTGTCCAACCCCGGCTAACCCAGGCAATACAAGTGTCAGCAGCCGGTTAAGTCCTCCTCAACCTCGTCGGGACGTGCTGAGCGCGGCGAAGCCCGGAACCAATGCCTGCTCGGCGATGTGCTCAAGCCGCGAGCGCACACGGCTGCGCAACCGCGCAACCGGACCGAACGCGATGGCGCGGCTCTTGCTTGCTTTCAACAACGGATTGGTGAAGCATGCCGGCGCAACGGCAGATCGGGAGACGGCGAATGGTCGAATTCTCGCGCAGAACGCTCCTCAAATTTGCGGCCGGCGTGCCGCCGGCGATCGCGGCGCCGGCCATCCTGTCATCGCGCGCCTTTGCCGCGGGCAAGGGCAAGACCATCACGGCGGTGATGCATTCGGATCTGCGCATCATCGACCCGATCTTCACCACGGCCTACATCACGCGCGACCATGGCTACATGGTTTACGACACGCTGCTCGGCATCGATTCGAGCTTCAAGGTCCGCCCACAAATGGCGGACTGGACGATCTCGGACGACAAGCTCACCTACACCTTCACGCTGCGCGACGGCCTGAAATGGCATGACGGTGCGCCGGTGACGGCGGAAGACTGCGTCGCTTCGCTGAAGCGCTGGGCCGCGGTCGACGGCATGGCGCAGAAGCTGGCCGAATTCACCGCTTCCCTCGAGGCCAGCGGGCCGAAGACGATCGTGCTCAAGCTCAAGGAGCCGTACGGCCTCGTGCTGGAGTCGCTGGCAAAGCCCTCCTCCTACGTCGCCTTCATGATGCCGAAGCGCCTCGCCGAGACGCCGCCGGATAAGCAGATCCCCGAGCAGATCGGTTGCGGACCGTTTAAATTTATACAGGCGGAATTCCAGCCGGGCGTGAAAGCGGTCTATGAGCGCAACGCCGACTACGTGCCGCGCAAGGACAAGCCGGATTGGCTGTCGGGCGGCAAGGTCGCGAAGGTCGATCGCGTCGAATGGGTCACGATGCCCGACGCGCAGACCGCGATCAACGCGCTGCAATCCGGCGAGATCGACTTCCTGGAACAGCCGTCGGTCGACCTGCTGCCCGCGCTGGAGGCGAACTCCGATCTCGCCGTGGCCGTGCTGAACAAGTTCGGATTCCAGACGGGTGCGCGGATGAACTTCCTCCATCCGCCATTCGACAACGTCAAGGTCCGCCGCGCAGCACTCCTGGCGGTCAAGCAGAAGGACGTGCTCGATGCCACCGTCGGCAACGCGAAATATTACGAGATTTGCGGCTCCTATTTCGCCTGCGATACGCCGCTCGCCAGCGACGCCGGCGCCGAGACGCTGATCAAGGGCAGCGGCATGGCCGAGGCGAGGAAGGCGCTCGCCGCCTCGGGCTATGACGGCACGCCCGTGGTGATCATGATCCCCGGCGACGTGCAGACGCTGAAAGGACCGCCGACGGTCGCGGCGCAGCTGTTGCGCGCGGCCGGCTTCAACGTCGACGCGCAGGTGACGGACTGGCAGACCGTGGTGAGCCGCCGCGCCAGCCAGAAGCCGCCCAAGGAAGGCGGCTGGAATTTGTTCTTCACCTTCACCGGCGCGACCGAGGTGATGAACCCGATCGTCAACAACCAGATCGCTGCGAACGGCAAGCGGGCGTGGTTCGGCTGGCCCGAAGACGCCAAGCTCGAGCAGATGCGCGACGCCTATGCGCGCGCCACTTCGCCCGAGGAGCAGAAGAAGGTCGCGGTCGAGATTCAAAAGCAAGCCTACGAGCAGGTGATCTATATCCCGCTCGGCCAGTTCCGCTTGCCGAGCGCCTGGCGCAAATCGCTCACCGGCGTGCTGGAAGGCCCGGCGCCGCCGGTGTTCTGGAACGTCGACAAGACCGAATAGGATTGGCGACGCGATCGACGCGCCGCCGATCATCTTTGGGCCAGCCGAGGCACGTCGGAATGTTCATCGGTTCAGCCACCGAGGCGCTTCACCTCTCCCGCTTGCGGGCCCTGCAAAATATCGAAAACAACCCCATGCAAAGGAGCCGGCGGCCACCGGCGTTCGACAGAGCAACTTGACACGTCGGGCAAATCAGGAATACATTTCCAATATTCCGAAATCGGCCGAACCATTGGCTGCGATTGCGCGTCATTCGCAGCACCCCAGCGTTGCCGATAACGAGGGCGTGGACTCATAGAGGTCCGCTTCTGACGGCGGCGCAGTAATTGCCGTGCTCGACCGTCGTCGACTGCTTTTGACCTAGAACGGAAATCAGAGCTCGATCGCTGGTGAAAATCACCGAACGCAGCAGCACGCGCCGTGCCGGGTTGCTGGCGGCCGCGCGTTGCGGTCGGGCAACACTTTCTGGAAAAAGCGTGGCGCCAACTGCTTCCCCCATTGCGCGTTTTCATTTTGATCCGAATGATCGATGCCGTCGCGTGCTGGGCGGTGCAACAGGGCTCGGATCGAGCCTTTGGAGGCTACGGGGTGATGAACCCGCGGCGAATTGCGACTCCGGAGTTGTGCGGGACGGTCATTCTCGCAGGTTGGCTCCTTGCCTGGCTTGCCGGCTCTGCCGGCATCGGGAACAGCGGCGCGGTGTCCATCAAGGACCTCGCACCATCTCTCGCCGCCAACGCCGAACTGGCTGATACGCGACAGGCCACGGCAGTCGACAACGTCACCAAAGTGAATGCTGAAGCAGCGATGGCTGCAGAGCCCGTAGCGGGGCCGGCGTCCGACACGACGGCCCCGCCGCAGGCAGGCGTCATGGGTAACGCCGTCGCCAACGCCGATGCGGCGATAGCGGTTGAATCGGCGCCGGCGACACCCCCTGATGCGACAGCGACCTCGAACGAGCCGAAGTCAATCGTCGTGGCTGCGTTGCCCGATCCGTCGCAGACGCTGCCGGCCGAAACATCGCCGGTGCAAGCGGCGACGGCGAGCCCGCCTCCAGTGTCGAGCGACACCGAGGAGGCCGCGAGACCCCTGGATATTTTCGAGGAGTGCCTCGTCGTCGATGTCTGCATCGACCGGTACCTGTGGGCGCTCTACCAGCGGACGCCGAAGGAAGACACGATCAGCGTACAAGAGCAGCGGAAAGTGACCGTCAAGAAGAAGCGCAAGACGGTGACTGTCACCAGGACGTTCACCCGGCGCGTCAATAACGATTTCACGTGGAAGGATCCGAAGGCGGCGGAACGAATGGGCATGCCGATGATCGACTACGTGATTGGAGGGGTGGATCGGAGCTTCAAACTCAAGCTGTTTCACGCGCTTTACGCGGCGGAGCAGGCCGGGTTGGCGCCCGGCATCACCAGCGCGTTCCGCGATGACTACCGTCAATCGATCGCGAGCGGTCTGAAGGCGGCGTCCGACAAGTCATACCATGGAGGGAGCTTCCGCGGCGGCTATGGCCACGGGCTTGCCGTCGATGTCGTGAGCGTCAAAGGCGCGACGCGGGCGGAGCGTTGGGTCTCCACCGATGCCCTTTGGAAATGGATCGATGCGCGTGGACCGGATTTTGGAATCGGGCGACCGTATCTCGATCGAGATCCACCGCATGTCGCGCCGATAGACGGCAAGGAATACGCCGCTCACCGCGGCGGGACGAAAGCTCAGCACGCGGAAGCGGATCGCAAGAAGCGCGACCGGGGCGCTGTGCGGGTCGTGGCAAAACGATCGAAGACCGCAAAAGCGTCGAAGGGGAGAACGATCTGATCGGGTTCGGCTGCGCCTTCCAACACGACGCGGGCAAGAATGCCTAGCAATCCCATCATCGTGCAAAAATACGGCGGCGTCTGTCTCGAAACACCGGCAAGAATCCGCGCGGCCGCAAGCCGTGTCGCCGATTTGCATGGCCGTGGTCATCGTGTCGTGGCGATCGTTTCAGCGATGGGCAAGACCACCGATGAACTCGTCAGGATGGCCTATCAGGTCAGCCCGCATCCCAATCGCCGCGAACTCGATATGCTTTTGACCACCGGCGAGCGCATCAGCATGGCCTTGATGAGCATGGCGCTGGCTGATCTCGGCGTGCCGGCGATCAGCTTTACCGGCAGTCAGGCCGGTGTCATGACCGACGGCTCCCATTCCTCCGCACGCATTCTGGACGTGCGGCCCATTCGCGTGCGCGAAGAACTCGATCGTGGACGGATCGTGGTTTTGGCGGGCTTTCAGGGCGTGAACCCGCTGACCAAGGAAATCACGACGCTTGGCCGGGGTGGCAGCGATACCACCGCGGTCGCCATGGCTGCGGCGCTCAAGGCGGAGTGCTGCGAGATTATCAAGGAGGTCGACGGAGTCTGCTCGGCTGACCCGCGCATCGTCGCGGACGCAAAACCCTTGCGTCAGCTGGATTTCGCATCCCTATCCGAAATGTGCTTCTGGGGCGCCAAAGTCCTGCACTTTCGCAGCGTGGAGCTGGCCCACAGCCAAAACGTGCCTTTGGTCCTGAGAAAGTGGGGCGGCGCTCGACACAGCACGCAAGTGATGAAGGAGGTCGCAGACATGGAGAACGGAAAAGTCCTGGCCGTCAACTCGATGGCCCGCATTGAGCATGTGGAGATCAATTCGGCGGACCTCAATCAAGGCTTTGAGAAGTTCGCGCAGCATCTCGAGCAAAATGGCTTGCCTTGGCCGCAACTCCTCGCCTCGGCTTTCACCGCCGAAAAAACCCGCATCATGATGACTTGCGATTCTGAGGCACTCGACGCGTTGCTGCGCACACTGGAACGGAGCAAAGACCTGCGCAAACAGCGCGAGACGCTGAGTTCGGTGAGCCTCACTTGCTTCGGCGGCATTTCCTCGGACCTGCCATACAGGGCGGTTCAGATTCTGCAACGTCACGGAATCATCGCCGACAAGTATGTTTTGTCATCGCATTCGGTAAGCTTCTTTGTTCCGGTGGAGAGCCGTGAGGCCGCGGTCATGGCTTTGCACTCGCTGATCTAGGCCATGAACCCATAAACGCGCCGCGCTGACGCATTGTCAGTGTCCGCTGTGCCCCGATAGCCCACGCATTGTTGCACAGCAGCTTGGCGAACAACGCTGCAAAGTCCCTAGTCCGAGCCAATTCCAACATAGCTCGCGCAACAATCTTGCACCCTCATGAGATCAGTAACACACTTCGGTGCCCTGCAGTCGCGGGATGTCGCGACCATTATGCGTTTCATTCTCTGATCGTACCATCATAAAAAAGGGAGAATTGACACCATGCCGGACGATTCCGAAAAAGGTCTCGATCGCCGCAACTTCTTGGTTGCATCTATCGCCACCGCTGGAGCCTCGGCCGCCTTCGCTGTCAACGCTAACGCTGCTGGCGAAGCGTCGGCTGCGTCGGCGGGGACCGTCTATACCGGCGATGTGATCCAGGGGAAGAAGGTCATCAGCGCGCTGGACGTCAACGACCTTGAGCCCGGGCAGAAGCATCTCTTCTATTTTCAGGGCGTGCAGATGCCTACGGGCAAACACTGGAATGTGTCGGTAGTGGTCGCGAAGGGGGTAAGGCCAGGCAAGCGCGTCCTTCTGATCAGTGGTGTGCACGGCGACGAGATGAGCTCGATCCATACGGTCATGACCGTGATGAACCAGCTCGACCCCAAAAGTATGTCGGGCACGGTGATGGCGGTCACCGATGTGTCTCGCCCCGCCTTGGAAAGCATGCAGCGGCGATGGCCCAACGTGGGGTTGGGTGCCGACCTCATAGACATGAACCGAGTATGGCCGGGAGACGAAAACGGCCCCACCCCGACCAGCCGACATGCGGGGTTGCTGTTCAATCGTCTGCTGCGGCCGAACGCCGACTTCGCCATCGATTTCCACACCGGAGCAACCGGCTTTAGTGCCAGTGCCTTCAATATCGGCGATATGAATATTCCGGAGGTCAAGGCGATGCTGGAACTCTTTCCCGTTACCCAGATCTTCAATAATCCGGTGTATCCGGTTGTTCTCCATAACGCTCTGATTGACGTGGGCATTCCTGCGTTCTGCTCTGAGATTGGCCCCGCTCGGGTACTCACTCCTGATATGATCGATCTGTTCGTTGAGGGTACGATGAACGTACTCAAACACCACGGTATCGTATCCGGCCCGATGGGCAAAACCGGCAAGGACGTGACTGTTTTCATTGGCAACAGTGGCTTCCCGATTGTTGCGACCGAAGCCGGCTTCGTCGAACCTCTGGTTAAGCTTCACGACAGGGTCAACCCTGGGCAGAAGGTCGCTGTACAGCGCAACAGCTTTGGCGAGATTGTTGCCGAATATATGAGCAGCGTCACGGGGGAGGTCTTTGCACTGCGTACTGACGTGACATCTGAGCCGGGCAATCCTCTGCTGTTTATTCTTTTCGAGAAGCCGACGCGGGAGGGCATGGAGTCTTATCCCGAGTAGTTCGCCCGAGCACGTTCCGTCGTGCGCGTGCACCAGCACGGAGCCTGCATCGCGGACAACGATCGCCAAGATATGGGTCGCTCGCGAGGGGGCCTGACGAGGCCGCGCCCTAGTTGAAGTTTGGCAAGGGACGACGTCGCCCGTCGGCCCTTGGCATCCAGACCGGCTTCGCTATCGCCTGCTTGAGAACGAAGCGGACGCGGTTTTGTGAGTACGTGCCCTATTTCGGATGCCACCAGCGTCCGCCGATCACGACGCCTTCGGATGCGATCTTGCGATCGCCCGTAGATGTTCGCCGACCACATCGACATAGTCGAACGTCCCCCTGCCGGACAGAGGAATTTCGACATCGTCGTCACCTGGTCGAATGCCGATCCGTCGATGCAGAGCTGATGGATGCCGGAGCAGATGGTGTCGGGGTAGAAGCCGTTGGCGAGCATCGCGCGCGCCGTCTTCACGCGGCGATGGAGCGCAAGGAGCGCAATGTTCCCGGACGAAGAACTCACGCCGCACAGGAACGTGGCTCGCCGATCAGTCGGGAGTATTTCCACGCTGCTTCGGGCAAAACGCCCGATGACATTGCGAGACCGCCTGCACGCGCGAATGCTAGGAGTGTGTTACGAGGGAATGCTTGCGCGGCAGCAGGCAGCCAAGCGCCGGCGCCTCCTCGACGGTCGTACCACGCCTGCCACAACCCGGTGCGTGGATGACTCGCCATCATGACTGCCGACCGTGGAGCCACGCGATGCGCAAGGGCTGGTTCAGGCCGACAATCGGAGTTGCGATCATCAGCCTCGGTCTGCTTGCTGCGGCCGACCTGTTTGCCGAAGGCCGCAAATACGATCCCGGTGCCAGTGATACCGAGATCAGGATAGGACAGACAATGCCCTATAGCGGCCCGGTGTCGGCATTCTCCGTCATCGGCAAGGTCCAGGCCGCCTACTTCCGGATGATCAACGAGCGGGGCGGCATCAACGGCCGCCGGATCAACCTGATCTCCTACGACGATGCCGCGACGCCGGCGAAGACGGTCGAGCAGGTCCGCAAGCTCGTCGAAAGTGACGAAGTCCTGTTCATGTTCCAGTCGGTGGGCAACGCCCCCAACATCGCGATCCAGAAATATCTCAACGACCGCCACGTTCCCCAACTCTTCGCGGGCGGGCGGTCGATGCGGTTCGAGGATCCCGTCAACTTTCCCTGGACCATGGGATTCGCGCCGAACCTGCAGACCGAGATCCGCGTCTATGCGCGTTTCATTCTCGACAATTACCCGAACGCCAGGATCGGCCTGCTCTATCAGAATGACGAGAGCGGAAAGGAATATCTCGCGGGGCTGAAGGACGCGCTCGGCGCGCGGGCGCCGGCCATGCTGGCGTCCGAAGCCCCCTATGATATGACTGACCCGACCATCAACTCGCAGGTGGTCCGGCTCAAGGCTGCTGATGTCGACGTGCTGATCGACATGGCCGCGCCGAAATTCGCCGCGCAAGCCATCCGCAAGACCGCCGAGCTCGGTTGGAAGCCGCTGCATTTGCTGGGTGTCGGCTCGTCCTCGATCGACGCGGCGCTTGCGCCGGCGGGGATCGAGCACGCCCGCGGGCTGATTTCGGCGAGTTCTTTCAAGGAAGCCAGCGACCCGACCTGGGCCGACGATGCCGGCATGAAACGATGGAGCGCCTTCATGGCCTCCTATTACCCGGAAGGCGACCGGAACAGCCTCTTCACGACCTACGGCTACAGCGCCGCCGAGCTGCTGGTGCGCGTGCTGCACCAATGTGGCGACGATCTCTCGCGCGACAACATCATGCGCCAGGCCGCCAGCCTGAAGGATGTCAGACTCGATCTGCTGTTGCCCGGCCTCGCCATCAATACCAGCCGCGCCGACTATCGCGTGGTGAAGGAGTTCCGGATGATGCGCTTCACCGGTGAGCGATGGCAGCCTTTCGGGCCGGTCGTCGCCGACTAAAGCGCGATGAGATTAGGTTGAATCGTCATCGCGCCTTAGCTCTTTGTTTGAGCATGATCTTTTCGGAAAACCGCTTCGCACTTTTCCGGATCATGCTTTAGAACGCCGTTCCGATGGAATCGGAACGGGATTCCATATCCATGGTTCAAACGCGTTTTCCTCAGGCACGCCGGTACCGACTTCGCTCAGGAGCGCTCAAGGTCGGATCATCGGATTGATCGATCAGCCTTCCCTGAGGAAACCTTTTATCAATGCCCGAGCCGCGCCTCCGTGCCGGCCAGCAGCCGCTGAATGTTGGCACGATGGCGCACGATCACGTAGATGCCGCCTGCGATCACCAGCAAGCGATAGGGCAACGGTTGCTCCAGGCCGCAGACGAGGACGATCGCCGTCAATGCCGCCACCATCGAGCCGAGGGAGACAATCCGAAAGACAGCCACCACAGCGCCAAAGGCCGCCGCGGCGCCCAGGCCTACCGGCCAGGACATCGCCAGCAACACGCCGAGCCCGGTCGCAGCGGATTTGCCGCCGGTGAAATTCAGCCAGATCGAACGGCCGTGCCCTAGCAACACAGTAAGCCCGGCCAGGCAGACAGCCCAGGACACGCACGTTTGCGGATCAAGCGCTGCCGGCGGCGTGACGGATGGCAAGGTGTACAACCAGGGATAAAACCAGCGGGCGAACAGGATTGCCGCTACGCCTTTCAGCACGTCGACAAGGAGCACCGCCAATGCGGGCCACTTCCCCAGGGTTCGCAATACGTTCGTTGCCCCGGTGGATTTGGAGCCATGCTGGCGGATATCGATGCCCCTCAGCAGCTTCCCCGCCAGATACCCCGTCGGCGTCGAACCGAGCAGATAGGCGATCGCCAATCCAGCCACACCCGCGATCCAGAAGATCATGTCAGTCACCTGCCCTCGGCGGCGCGTCCATCAATCCTAACGCGGATGCCACCAGCGGCCGCCGATGACGACGCCTTCCGAGACGATCTTGCGATCGCCGATCAGGTGCTCGCCGACGACGTCTTCATAGTCGAACTGCCCCTGCCTGACCGAGATCAGCGTGGCGTCGCCGATGCTGCCCGGCTTGAGGCTGCCGAGCTCGGGGCGGCGCAGCGCCATCGCCGCGTTCACGGTCGAGGCCGCGATCACGTCCGGCAGCTCCATGCCCATGCACAGGAACTTCGACATGGTCGTGACCTGGTCGTAGGCCGGGCCGTCGATGCAGAGCTGGTGGATGTCGGAGGAGATGGTGTCCGGATAGAAATCGTTGGCGAGCATGGCGCGCGCGGTCTTGAAGGCGAACGAGCCCTTGCCGTGGCCGATGTCGAACAGCACGCCGCGCTCGCGCGCGTCCATCACCGCCTTCTTCACCGTACCTTGCGCGGTCGCCGGCGTGTTCGGGAACGGGCGGAACGCGTGGGTCAGCACGTCGCCGGGCCGCAGGCGGGCCAGCACCTCCTCATAGCTCGGCGGCGGGTGGTCGATATGCGCCATCAGGGGCATGCCGACCTCGTTCGCGACCTCCAGCGCAATGTCGAGCGGGACGGCGCCCGATGTGCCCGAGGAGTGCAAGCCCACGCGCACCTTGATGCCGACGATGAGGTCGCGGTTGGCATCGGCCACCTTGGCCGCCTCGATCGGATTCATCAGCCGCAGCTCCTCGCTCTCGCCGACCATGATCCGGTGCGAGAAACCAAAGATGCCGGCATGCGAGACGTGCAGGTAAGCGAGGATGCGAACCTGACTCGGCTCGATGACATGCTTGCGGAAGCCGGCGAAGTTGCCGGGACCTGCGCTGCCGGTGTCGACCGCCGTGGTGACGCCGGAGAGACGGCAGAATTCCTCGGCGTCGATGCCGAGCGAGGTGCCGCCCCAATAGACATGGGTGTGCAGATCGATGATGCCTGGTGAGACGATCAGCCCCGAGACGTCGCGGACCTCGGTGGCTGGATCGGCTTGCAACCCGCTGCCGATCGCAGCGACCTTGCCGCCGGCAAAGGCGACATCGGTCACGGCATCGAGTTTCTGGGACGGGTCGATCACCCGCCCTCCGCGCAGGATCAAGTCGAAAGGCATCATGGTCTCCGGATTCGGTCCGGCACGATGGTCGACTTCGCCGGCGCCTGCAAGCCGCTCAACCGACGCAGGCCTGCTAAGAAACCGGCGCGGTCGCTGTCGCGCGATCCGCGCCCTTGTCAGCGACCATGTCCGATCCCTTGTCCGCTCCGCTGGCCGACGCGACGATGGCCGCAATGGCGGGATTATGCGCCGCCTCCGAGGCAGCAATGATCTCGCGGGCCCAGCGGTACGAAGATTCGAAGATTTCCTGATGGCGGTCGAAATCGGTGACGTCGATGCCGTCGGGCGTCGGCGGACGCATCACCATGTCGAGCGGCGTGGTCGGCAGCGTATCATAGCGCTGATGCGCGACGAGGCTTCGCCACAGCACGTTGACGGCGCTCGGCGCGGCCGGAAGCAATTTCTTGCGGAACGGCGTCAGCAGCGATGCAAGCAGCTCAAGCCGCCCCGGCAGTGCGGCGTAGTCGACGTCGAACATCTCGGTTGCCGGGTCGCCGAAATGGACCACCAGATTCGGTCCGCTCTTCATCTGGTGCATCTGCGCCAGCGGAACGTTGTCGACGAGGCATCCGTCGACCAGCATCGAGCCGTCCCTCGTATAGAACGGCGGCAGCAGACCGGGGATGGCGCTCGACGCCCGCACCGCCTGCCACAGCAGACCGGTGCGGATCAATTCGAGATTGTGCGTCGACAGATTGGTCGCGACCGCCGCGAACGGCCGCCAGCAGTCCTCGATCCGGCAATTGTGGCCGTACTGATCGGCGAGCGCGGCATCGAACGCCTTGTGGTCCAGCAAGGCGTAGCGTGGCCAGGTCGGGCGGCGGAAGCTGCGGCTGGAGACGAAGATCTCATGCGTGCCGCGCTCGAGATGCTCGGCGTCGTAGTTCTTGGCAAAGCCCGCCGCCATCGCCGAGCCGACGCTGGTGCCGACAAAGATGTCGAACATCGCGCCGCGCTCGCGAAACGCCTTGTAGACGCCGACATGCGCGGTGCCGAGGCTGCCGCCGCCGCCGGCGACAAATCCGACGGCGCGACCGCACAGGAAGCGAACCAGGCTGTCGATGTCGAGCTGGTCCTCGAGCGCGACGTGATGATGCATGAAGCAGGGCAGCCGCGCCAGCCACGCCGCGGTGCCGCTGACCTCGTGGCGCCTGACGTCATGAACCCGGACGAGGCGCCGCGTCGACGCCGGATGCACGGCGCAGGCGAAGCGTTCGATCTCCGTCAGATCGGGCGTGGGCGCATGGCCACGGCAGGCGAACACGACCAGATCGGCCTGGCGGATGGTTTTCCGCGCCCACTCCGATGCGTCAGGACCACCGAAATAGGCCACCAGCGGCGCGTCGTACTCGATCCTGTTGAGCCAGTCGGCGACCTCGGATGCGTCCAGCGCGCGGCCGGGAAACATCGCCTGAACCCGCGCGAGGTCGACGATCTCGGCACCCGCAGCGGCAAGGCCTTCGCGCAACCTGTGCTCAAAGGCGGCAGGCACCGGTTCCCGTCCGCCTGGGATCAGCGCGACGGTGCGCGCCTTTGGCGACGCCCGGAGCGGCAACAGGCGCGCGGTCTCGGTGGCAAACCGCCGTGCAAGCGCAGCCAGCAGCGCCTCGACGATCTCGGGCGTTTCCCGCGCCAGCGTCGTATAGGCGGCGCGCGTCAACACCAGCACGCTGGTATCGCGGATCGCAATCACATTGGCCGTGCGCGGGATATTGGCAAAGAACCCGATCTCGCCGACCAGTTCGCCGGCGCGAAGTTCCGCGATCGGTTCGGGATGACTGGTCCGGTACACCGCGAGCGCGCCATGCAGCACCAGGAACAGCGCGTCGGAGGCGCCGCCCTGCTCGACCAGCAGCTCGCCGCGCACGAGGTCGCGCCGGGTCATGGCGCCAAAGGCGATCAGCCGCTGCTCCGCGCTGAGGGTTCTGAACAGCGCGAAGTCCTCGGACACGTTTCCCCACGCAAACGTCGCGCTCGGCGGCACACGGTTCGAATGCATGATCCGATGTTAGCGCCGGGCCGTCGTCCCGGCGAGCGATATCAGGGCCCAATCGGCCGCACCCTGGAGCCTTTTTCCGTTCCGATGGAATCGGAACGGGGCTCTGGATTCTTGTTTCGACGCGTTTTCGTGACGCGAACCGGCGTCCACTTCGCTCGAAAACACTCTAGCCACAAATCCTTGGGAGCACTGCAACAGGATTTGCAGCATCCGCGATCTGTTTCACCCGACCAGCTCCGGCCACGGCAGGATGGTCGATTTCACCGTCTTCATCGCCATCGCATCCCTCACCGCCTGCGCGACGCCCTCTTCCGTGAACGGATAGATCGTCTGCATCTTCAGCCACGGGTATTTGTCGCGCGTCCGGTAGAGCATGTCCACGCCGAGCGGCAGATCGTTGCCGGTAAAACCCCAGGATCCCAGCACGTTGAGATCCTTGGTGCAGATGCGGTGCCAGGAGGTGTCGATCGAGCCGGCGTCGGTGAACTGGCCCATCTCGACATAGGTGCCGCCGTCGCGCAGCATCTCGATGCCTTCGGGGCCGGCGGTGGGATGACCCGAGCAGTCCATCACGAGATCGGCGCCGAAGCCGCCGACGATGTCACGCACCGCCTTGATGCGCTGCTCCGGCGTCTTGAGCTGCTCGATATCGACCGTCGCCTCGGCGCCGAACTTGCGCGCCAGCGCAAGGCGCGGTGTCTCCGGCGCACCGACGCAGACGACGCGCCCTGCCCCCATCTCCCTCGCGGCTGCGACCGCGAGAATGCCGATCGGGCCGGAGCCCTGGATCACCACCGTATCGCCCCAGCTGAAACCGCCGGCGCGGGTCGCGCGATTGAAGGCGCGGATGCAGGAGGTCAGCGGCTCGGATAGCGCACCTAACCGCAGCGACATGTCGTCGGGCAGCTTGTAGATCTTGGTGCCCGGCAGCATCTCGAGATCGACATAGACATATTCAGCCCAGCCGCCCCACAGGTGGGGCGCCTTGTCGAAGCCGAGATAGCGGCCGTAATAGACCGGCGTCAGACACTTGTTGGCGGTCTGCGGATAATGGATGCAGTAATAGCAGCGGCCGCAGGGCATCAAGGGCGGGATCATCACCTTCGAGCCGACCTTCAGCGGCTTGCTCATGAAATCCTCGGTGAACTCATCGCCGCATTCGACGATGACACCACCGAGTTCGTGGCCCAGCGTGAACGGCCAGGGCAGCGGCTTCGGCCAATGCCCTTTGAGAATATGCAAATCGGTGCCGCAGACCCCGCAGGCGCCGACCTTGATCAAGGCCGCCTTTTTGCCGATTTCCGGCCATGGCACTGTCCGGATTACCGGCTTGGCTCCAGGTCCATCATGCGTGCAGACGCGGATCTGCTCCATCGGTTCGCTCTCCCTGTCCTTGTCGTTGGGCCGGGTTCGGCCGAGCCGACTTTAGGTCAGGACGATTGGGATGTCATGAAGGCCTGTCATGAAGGTCTTCATGAAAGACCTTGGCGGAACGAGGCGCTTCGAGTCCTGGCGGAGTATTTTCCGCAAGGAGGCATCGATTGTGAAGGCAGCCGAAGGCGAATTGGCTGGTAGCATTGCGGGGAACGACACCATGAATCCTGGTATCGAAGGCATCGTCGGCATGTACGTCAAGTTGGGCGAACTGGACACGCTGCAACGAATGAAGGAGCATCGACAGGGCTTGCTCGACCAATGCGTCGATACGGCGAATTTCAGCTTCGATGTGACGAGATCGATCTACAGGAGCGACCTCGAGGTGATCGAGGCGGGCATCGAGAGCCTGTATGGCGAGATCACCGGTCATGTCGACGTCGTCAACGAGAAAAGGATTGCCGGCTGGGCCCTGTACAACCAACACCCCGACAAAAGGGTCGCGATCGATATCTACTTCAACGGCAACCTCGTTGGCGAAGTCGTCGCCGATGAGTTCCGCAACGATCTTCTCAAGCTCAACAAGGGCGATGGACACCATGCCTTCGTCTTCGTGCCGCCGAGCGGGTCCTATCAGCCGCCGCTCCAGATTGAGGTCCGCGCCGCGAAGCGAAAGGTGCTGAAAGCCGTGGCTGTTGAACCACCAGCGGCGGCTGTCGAACCGGAAACGGCTGTCGAACCGGAAATGGACGCCGAGGCCAAATAACCTCATCGCGCCGCTTCCGCACGCCCGGATCCGCCGGGCGCCGCCACCGTGGAGCTGGCCGGTCTGGGGCATCTGATCGATCATTACTCGCATCGCAAGGGCGGACAGACCTGGATCATCGAAGGCGTCGCGGCCCAGGGCTACAATGTCGGCATCGCGGGCCTGATCAGCATGGGCGAAAGCTGGCACAACAATCACCACGCCTATCCTGGCTCCGCGAAGCTCGGGCTGCTGCCGGGTCAGATCGACCTCGGCTGGTGGTTGATCAAGGCATTCGAAGCCGCAGGGCTCGCGAGCAACATCAAGACGCCGGATAATCTTGCGCCACGCCCGGGGCTCGCGCCGCGTCGACGAACCGGGCAACGCCGGCGCGGTCGCGCCGCGACATCGCGGCCGCGCATTGTTCCAGTAATCCGCAGCCGCGCATCTTCCGTTGCGGATCGAACACCACGCAGCTATATACGCCGCGTCGGAAAAGGCAGACTTGGTTTGGTAAGCCCAAGTCCTTTCGAAAACGAAGGTCCTTTCGGATCGAAGTCCTTTCGAACGAAAGCTCTGGTCTCGCGCCTCGTGCATGAGATCCCCACGACGAACACCGGACGCTACCCAGGCGCCCATTGTGTTCGTCCGTGTGGTTCTCAACCCGACGAACCGCTCCGGTCGAACACCGACAAAGGAGCGGTTCATGCACAACCACCACCCCATCCCCCATGATGTCTTGATTGCCGGCGCCGGCCCCGTCGGCTTGATGCTCGCCTGCGAGCTGCGGCTCGCAGGGTGCTCGGTGCTGGTGCTGGAGCAGGCCGCCGACCCGCATTCGCCGCTGAAGCGGCTGCCCTTCGGGATGCGAGGCCTTTCGGCGCCAAGCATCGAGGCGTTCTATCGTCGCGGGATGCTGGAAGACATCGCGGCACGACAGCACGCAAAGGATGGCTCGGGCAGCAGCGCATCGAATGGCGCGCATTGGATGCAACGGCCGCGTCCGGCCGGCCATTTTGCCGGCATCCAGTTTTATCACGATGATATCGACACGTCGAAATGGCCGTTTCGCCTGCCGAGCCCGGCGGGCACCAGCATGGCGGTCGAGATAGTGGCGCTCGAATCCGCCCTCTCCGCGCGCGCAACCGCGCTGGGAGTTGAGATCAGGCGCGGCCTGAGTGTCGATGCGTTCGATCAGTCGGACGACGGCGTCACCGTTCGCGCCGGTGGCGAGACGTTCCACGGACGCTGGCTGGTCGGCTGCGACAGCGGCCGCAGCATGGTGCGCAAGGCCGGCGGCTTTGAATTCGTCGGCACCGATCCCGAGTTCACCGGCTATTCGGTCGAGGTCGAGATCGCCGATCCGGACAAGCTCCGCGCGGGCCGTCACTACACGCCGACGGGCATGTATACCTACGCACGGCCCGGCACGATCGCGATGGTGGAGTTCGACGGCGGCGCCTTCCACCGAACCCGGCCGATCACGCGCGAGCATGTGCAGGCGGTGCTGCGCCGCGTCTCCGGCACGGACATCACGTTGACGGCGCTCCGGCTTGCCACCACCTGGACGGATCGCGCCTGTCAGGCGACGGATTACCGCAAGGGGCGCGTGCTGCTCGCGGGCGATGCCGCGCATATTCATTCTCCGCTCGGCGGCCAGGGGCTCAATCTCGGGCTGGGCGATGCGATGAACCTCGGCTGGAAGCTCGCGGCCACGATCCGCGGCGACGCCCCAGCGGATCTGCTCGACAGCTATTCGCGTGAGCGGCATCCGGTGGGCGCGCAGGTGCTGGACTGGTCGCGCGCCCAGGTCGCGCTGATGCGGCCAAGCCGAAGTTCGCGCGCGCTCGAGACCATCATCCGCGACCTGATCGCGACATCAGACGGCACGACCTACTTTGCCGAGCGCGTGTGGGGCGTTTCGCTGCGCTACGATCTTGGCGGCAACCATCCGCTGGCGGGACGCAGCGCCCCCGACTTCGAGCTCGCCTGCGGCACGAAGCTCGGCGAACTGCTCAGGAACGGGCGCGGCCTGCTGCTGGACCTCGATCCGCACTCTCCTCTGCAAGCACTTGCCGATCGCTGGCGTGGCCGGATCGGCTATGTCGCAAGCGACGCGCGGGATCGGCTGGGCCTCAATGCCGTGCTTGTACGCCCCGACGGCTTCGTGGCATGGGCCGCCGACACCGCCCCCCATCTCGATGAAGCCGCTCAGGTCATGTCGCGGTGGTTCGGCGAACCTGATGCGCGGCCCTGCCCCCTTCGGGGCCATGCGGGATCCACTCACGCTTCTCTTGCACCGTGTGCGGGTTCCCCGCCTCAACCGTAACGCCCCGTTAACCCTATCAGCCTTAGGGTCGTCGGGGCTCCGAATGGACGGTGGCCGGGTTTGTCGTGATGTCGTTTGCACAGAAGAAAACTACCGTCGTCCCCGTAGCCGAGGAGCGCAGGCGCTTCCAGCGGGTGAAGGTGCACCTGCTCGGCCGTTACATGCTGCCGGACCGACGGGAATTCCCCTGCCAGGTGATCAACATGTCGCCGGGCGGCCTCGCTTTGCTCGCCCCCGGCATCGGCAATGTCGGCGACCGCGTCGTCGCCTATCTCGACCATATTGGCCGCGTCGAGGGCAAGATCACCCGCATCATCGACAACGGTTTCGCCATGACGATCGGCGCGACGCCGAGGAAGCGCGACAAGCTTGCGGCCCAGCTGACCTGGCTCGCCAACCGCGACATCCTCAACCTGCCGGAGGACCGCCGCCACGACCGTATCGTGCCGCGCAACCCCATCGCGGTGCTGACGCTCGAGGACGGCACAAAGATGACGTGCCGCATCATCGACCTCTCGCTGTCGGGCGCCGCGATCGCCGCGGAGAATCGCCCGCCGCTGAAATCGACGGTGCTGCTCGGCCGGGTCCAGGGCCGCGTGGTCCGAAACATCGAGGACGGCTTCGCGCTGGAGTTCCTGCACGAGCAGCCGATCGAGACACTCGAAGAGAGCGTTACCGCGCGGTAAAGCGAAAAAGCGCTCAAGACCCCTGTTTTGGCCCGCGAAGGCGGCCACCGGTGCACTGGTGGCCGCCTTCGGCGCGTTTGGCCCGGTGAAAATCGGCGGTTAACGGCCGCAGCGTTTGACGCAACAAGCCGCGCTGGCGCAGCGCTCGCCGCGTTAATGCATAAAATTTGAATCAATTGCAGTTGTTTCAAATTTTACGCGAATTCGATTCAAGTACAGTTCGAATTCGCCGCAGGTTTTACCAGTATTCGCGTCAAATCTACTTTGCGTACTTAGCGGCGGCGCAAAAGCTTTGTGCGAAACGTGGTCCCAACAAGAAGAACGGGGGCCACGATGTTTGGGTTCAGGGGACAGGGGAAAGGTTTGGCGGTTGCCGCCATTCTGTTTGCGACGTGCGTGTCGGCCAAGGCCGGCGACGTGGTCTACGCCAGCCTGGGTGACGTTGCGCGTTCGCCGATCGGCTGGGTCGAATTCTGTGCCGACAATCCGGGCGAATGCCGCGGCGGCGCGACGCAACCACGCGACATCGTGTTGTCGCAGACCGCTTGGCGGGACCTCGTACGTGTCAACAAGTGGGTCAACGAATCCATCAAGCCGATGACCGACATGGATCACTGGGGCGTGATCGAGAAGTGGTCGCTGCCATCAGACGGCTACGGCGACTGTGAAGACTACGTGCTGTTGAAGCGCAAGATGCTGATCGACGCCGGATGGCCGCGCCAGGCCCTGCTGATCACCGTCGTGCGCGACAAGAAGGGCGAAGGCCACGCGGTGCTGACGGTGAAGTCCGACAAGGGCGAGTTCGTTCTCGACAATCAGAACGAGAACGTCGTTGCCTGGACGGAGACCGGCTACCGCTTCGTCAAGCGCCAGTCGCAGAGCGATCCCAACGTCTGGGTCTCGCTCGGTGACAACCGCCCGGCCGTTGCAACGGCAAGCTCGCGCTGAGCAGAACAGGAAATTTCGAGTTCGCGGCCCGGTCACATCCCCACCCCTCCCCGTCCCAGACCGGTTCGCGCGCGCCCAGCCATCCCCCAATGGCTGGGCGCACCCTTTTTGAGCGGCGTCGATCGACGCCTAGAAGAACCGCTCGAGAAACGCCGCGGTCTCGTCTGAGATGCCGACGATCTTGTTGGTGGCCTGGCGATAGAATTTGAAATTCAGCTCAGTCTCGGGCCGGCCATCGCCCCAATCCTTGAAGCGCTTGAGTTGGTCGCGCCCGAACAGCCGCGCCGCGGATGCGGTGCGTCTGACCGTGATGCTGACGCGCGGCGTCTGCCTGATGACGCCGATCTTGCGCGGTGTCGCGTCGGCCGACGCGACGATCGCGCGGGCGATCAGGCCGCTGCCGCCCTCGTTCTCGCTCGCGAACACGAACACGACATCGTCGGCCGCGATGTGCTTGCCGCCATACATGGTCTTCTGCGCAGTGAAGGTGAACACCTTCGCCCGCGGATTTCGGATCTCGGTCTTGATTGCAAACGCCATCGCATCCCTTCACCGGCTCGCTCTGCCATCCGCGTCGGCGGCTTGACATCCTAGCATCGACCATATTAAATTGAATTCAATTCAGAAAATGGGCCCATGATGGACGCGGCGAGCTTGGGGACACGGGAACGATTGCTCTCGGCAGCGCAGGCCGAGCTCATCGAGGGCCACGGGCACCTCGAGATGCAGGCCGTCGCAAGGCGGGCGCAGGTCTCGGCCGGGCTCGCCTACCATCACTTCGGATCGAAAGCCGGCCTGATCGCCGCCGTGGTCGAAGGCTTCTATGAACAACTCGATGCGGCGGCATTCGGCGGTGCCAAGCTGTCCGCCACGGACTGGGCCGACCGGGAGAAGGCGCGGATCGGCGCCTATGTCGCCTTTCACTACGATCACCCGTTTGCGCCCCTCGTGATCGGACCGCTCAGCCGCGCGCCCGAGGTGCTCGATGTCGAGACCGCCTTCACCGGCCGCCAGCTTGCGGCCGGCGCCCGCATGCTCGAGGCGGCCCAGCGCGACGGGATCGTGCCCGGCGGCATCGACCCTCACCTCACCATCGCGCTGATGATCGGCGGCGTCCGGCAGGCGCTGATCGGCGCGCTCATGAGCGAAAGACGGCCTGATCCGGCGAGGCTGACCGGCGACATCTGGGCCTTCATGGCCGCCGCGCTGCGCCTGCCTGCCAAACCCCTGTCCGCGCGGCCAAGGGCCACGCGGCGCAGCCGCAGCTAAGCTTCAGCCAGAACCCAAACATCGATGGCCAACCTGTTCAATCCGCACGATTTTCACGCTCCGCAATCGTCCTACAGCAAGCAGGATTTGCTGCGATCGAGCGAAGGCGGCTATTTCGGCCCAGGCAATGCGCAATTGCCGGCGCCACCGATGCTGATGATGGACCGCATCACCGAGATCAGCATGGATGGTGGCGCGTACGGCAAGGGCCATATCGCCGGCGAACTCGAGATTGCACCGGACCACTGGTTCTTCGCCTGTCACTTTGCCGCCGACCCCGTGATGCCCGGATGCCTCGGCCTCGACGCCATGTGGCAGATGATCGGCTACTGGCTCGGCTGGTCAGGCTCGCCGGGCAAGGGCCGCGCCATCGGCGTCGGCGAGGTCAAGTTCAGGGGGCACATCACGCCGGATGTCAGGCTGGTGCGCTATGAGGTCGACATACGCCAGGCCAGGCGCGGCCGGCTGGTGCTGGGCATTGCCGACGGCCGGGTGCTCGCCGACGGCGCTTGCGTCTATCTGGCAAAGGACATGCGGGTCGGCCTGGTCGCACCCAGAGGCTGAATTCGGGGAGCTTGAGTTCGGGTCGGCCAGAGCCGATCGTGCCTCGAGCGGGCCGGGCAGCACGGCCGAAGACTAACATATGATACAAATTTCGCTGCTGCCGCAGTGGTCTACACACCCCCCGGTTTTGCCCGCGCCGGGGTTTGTGCTATTTCGAACCTTTCAATTGACGTCCGGTTGTTGGTCGCATGGTCGAACTTGCCCCCCGGAATTCACAAGCCAGCAGCCTGATTGGCGTGCAGCCGATCGCGATCGGCGCCGTGGCGCTGGTGCTCGTGCTGTTCGGGATCGGCTCGATCGCGCTGTGGCGCGCCTACACCGGCAACGTGCCGGAGACCGACCGCATGGTGGCTGCGCGGCAGTTGCAGGCGCGGACCGCGCAGGTCTCCGAGGCCCTGGTCGAGAAGACCAAGGGTCTGGAGGCGACCCAGCAGGAGTCGATCGACCAGCTCCAGGTGGTGCAGGATCAGCTCCTGACCATGAGCAAGCAGTTCGCCTTGCAGGCGGCCGATGCGAAGAAGCTCTCCGACCAGGTCGCCGCGCTGACCGAACAGGTCGAGGGTTTGCGCCAGTCGCTGGCGAGCGCGCAGGCCAACGAGCCGGCGGCCGAGCCGTCGCCGCGCAAGCGCTCGAAGGCCACCCGTAGCGCCAACCGGAAGCGCCACAGGTCGCGCGGTTGACGCCTCCCGGAAAAGCCCCTGCCCGGCGAGGTGACGAGTTATAAAAATGCGCCAAATCCCCAGCAAGATCATCATCTAATGGGGAACTTTCGGGCTCGAGGGCGGCCGGCGGCGGCCGATCATGAGTGCCCGTTACCGTGAATTAATCCTGACTTTGTGAACTGGTTCACACATCGGCCTTCGAATCCGAGTCATCTTCGAATGACCGGATGGCGTGAGCCGATTTCAATATCCGGGGCTGGCAAGGTCGTTGACGGTATACTGCGTCAACGGCCTTGTTCTTTGGGGTCCTTGAATCCCGCTCGGGACCGCCCAGCAGGAAAGCTCCGGCTCGAGATCCCGAAGGCGGCCCTCGCCGCGCGAAAGATGCAGACCAGCTGAAGAAATACGGCGTGCTCGGCTGACGACTCTGGATGCGCAGCACCACCGCGGCCAAAGCTGCGGCGAACGGAATTGCGCGCTATTCGGTGCGATCGCGCAAGGCGCGACCACCTCGCAGTCGCAACCGCGCAAGCTTCGGCTCGAGCTCGCGGAGCATGTAGATCAGCGCAACGGCAAGGCTCGCAACAACCACCATGAGCAGCAATGTCAGGTCAGGAATGGTCAGCATCTTTGTTGTCCTCTGGGCCCGGCTTCAATCGCAGCCGGGCCATTTGTTTTCGCGGCGCGCTCATGCACGGACTGCCGCAAGGCGGTGCAAGCTGCATACCAGTGCGGGACCCAGCGCGGCGGCCGGGCATCGAAGCGCCGGCCGCGCCGATCATTGCAAGACCATCAGCATGGCGACCGAATGGACCGGCCATGCGCGAGCGAATGGCTCAATTGCAAACCTGCACCGGCCGAACGCGCCAGCCATACGGTGTCATCACGCCGCGGCGCACGACGTAACAGCCGCCGTAACCGTAGCCGTAGCCATCGTCGTAGCCGTAGCCCGCGTAGTATGGATTGCCGTAGTAGCCGTCATAGTAATCGTAGGCGCCATAGCCCAGCCCGAAGCCGACCGCTGCCGCCGCGAGCGGATAGCCCCAGCCGCCCCAGCCGCGCCGATAGTAGCCACCGTTCCAGCCGCCACCACGCCAGCCGCCGCCGTGCCAGCCGCGGCCGGCCCAACCGCCGCCGCCGATCGCAGCCGACCGGAAGCCACCGCCTCCGCCCATCGCCCGGAATGCAGCGCCGCCGCCGTGGAAGCCGCCAAATCCGCCACCGCCGCGGAAGCCGCCACCACCATGAAAGCCGCCGCCACCGAAGCCACCGCGTGCCGACGCAGCATCGACGGTGAACAGACCGACCGAGGCCGTCGCCAGCAAGGCAATCATCGTTTTACGCAACATCACCCGTTACTCCTTTTTTCAAAGGCTTTGTTTTCAAGCCTCCTCCGCCGCGTCCCGCGCATGCTAACCCAATCTAGGACCGCGGCTTCCACCGCGCGCCTATGTCGCGCTCACATCTGCGCGACCCGCGTTCATCGAAGCGCGGCCGTCAGAAGTTAACAGCCGCGGCAGATACCTTTCGTACGGCGCTCGACCGCCTTGTTCTCGTCGGCGATGGCCTTGTCGACGCTCTCGGTCGTCGTTGCCGATCCGGTGGTAACGCCCCTGCCGGCGTTGGGGCCGCCGGAGGATTGCGCGGTCCCGGCGCTGTTGGTCCCGGCCGGCGGTGAAGTGGCTTGCGGCGATGTCGGGCTGGCTGACGAGGGGCTGCCGGTCCCGGCGCCGCTACCGGTACCTTGGGCGACGGTAACCGCCGGCGCCAGCACAATCGCGATTGTCGCAAGCGCGGTGGTGACAGATAGTTTGCGCATGGCAATTCTCCTTTGCGGACGTCAACGAGTCCGCAAAACGCCGGTTCCGACAGGCGTTGGAGCAATACAGTTTGGGAGCAATGCAATTTGCGCAAGCTGATCGAGTTTGACGACGACACTTTCGACAAGCTGAAGCAGCTCGGGCGCGACCGGATGGCGACCTTGCAGGAGCTCGCGGACGAGGCTTTCGCCGACCTGCTCAAGAAGCACGGCATTCCGATCGACCTGAAGGATGCGCTGCGCAAGAGCGCAAGACTTCAGGAGGCAACGAGACCGCAGGACGCAGCGAAGCCTCGCACCACGGCAGCGAACGCCGCGCGCAAGCGCGGCCGCAAGCGCTGAGGCCTCAGCCGATCTTCTTCAGTCCCGCCTTGTATTGCGGACTCCTGATCGCGTAGGACTTCGCCGGCCGCGACAACGCCTCGGCCTGCGCAGCGTCAAGCGTACGTACCACGCGGGCCGGTGCACCGATGATCAGGGAATTTTCCGGAAACTCCTTGCCCTCGGTGATGACGGAGCCGGCACCGACCACGCTGCCGCGCCGGATCCGCGCACCGTTCATCACGATCGATCCCATCCCGATCAGCACGCCGTCTTCCAGCGTGCAGCCGTGCACGATCGCATTGTGGCCGATGGTGACGTTGTTGCCGATGCTGAGGGGAAAGCCGGGATCGACGTGCAGGGTGGAATTGTCCTGCACGTTGGCGCCCTCGCCGATCTCGATCCACTCGTTGTCGCCGCGCAGCACGGCGCCGAACCAGACGCTCGCACCGGGCTTCAGGCGCACGCGGCCGATCACGGTCGCGGTCTCCGCGATGAAATAGTTGCCGTCGGCGGGAAGATCGGGCGCCTGCCCGTCGAGCTCGTAGATCGCCATCAAGGTCTCCCTGGAGCGTTTTCGAGCGAAGTGGACACCGGTTCGCGTCAAGAAAACGCGTCAAAACGAAAATCCAGAGCTTCGGTTTCTGATTTAATCAGAACCGAAGCTCTGATCGCAGGAGACCTTGGCACGACCGCCGACATGGTTTCAAGCAAGCGCGACCGTGATCGGCCGCGGATCACGATCGGATCAGGCCAGCACGCCCGCAGCGCGCAGCGTCATCAGAAAGAAGGTGCCGCTCATCATGCTCCAGAAGCCGGCGATGACGGTCGCCATCATCACGAATTCGACGCGGCGGCTTTCCACCTGCACGCCGCGCAGCGTGTTGCGCATGATGATGAAGGGCGCGGCGAACACCAGGAACGGAACCGCCGCAAAAGTTTTCGGCGCCACGCCATCCTGCAGCAGACCGAAACCGGCCGGGCGCTCCGCCATCGCCTGGTAACCGTTGGCCAGCGCGCCCGCGAGCGCGAAACCGATCAAGAGCGAGAACAGGGAATTCAAGGTATCGGGCGACATCGGAACTTCCGCTACGCAACAGGCCACCCGCCCTGCTTCGCAGAATTGGCAGCCTGCCGCCACATCATCCTTAAGGAAAGGTTAACCGGACACGTCAGACGCGGCGTTTGCGCATGGCCATTCGGTCCCGGATTCCATTGGAATCGTACGGAAATTCCCCGCCACGTGGCATATTCGGCAGATGATTTCGGCCACTCCCGACCTGATCTCAGCCTCGCTCATGACGCTTCTCTCGACGGCCCAGCATCTCGCCCGCGACACCCGCCGCAACCCGCGCGCGCATCTCGTTCCGATCATCGCCTCGGCGATGATCGCGGCCGGCGCGGTCGCGCTTGTCGCCTATCTGCTGTGGCCGACCTACACGACCATCCCGCCGAGCGATCCGTCGCGGCTGCCGGTGAGCATCGGCGGCACGCTGTTCAACCTGCCGACCGCTGCGATCCGCATGAAGATCCAGCGGCACTCGGGGCCGCAGGAGCGCATCGATCTCGACTTCCTCTATCCCTCGCTGGAGCCGCCCGGCGCGCCGAAGCACTACAGCGCCGATACGGTCGAGGACAAGGTACAGCCGATCGACAGGATCTTCGTGTCGATCGCGGCGCATCACGATTCACTCGCGCCGGACATGCGGCTGCGCACGATCTATCCGCGCTATCTCGACGAGCGCGCAAACATTGATGACGGCCTGACGGCGCGCGCGTTCCGCGACGGCACGCCCTATGGCGGCGAGGACCTGTTCACCGCGAGCGCGCCGCAGCTGACCGCGCGCTGCACGCGCGATACCTCGACGCCCGGCATGTGCCTGAGTGAGCGGCGCATCGACGGCGCCGACCTGATCTTTCGCTTTCCGCGCAGCTGGCTTGCGCAGTGGCGCGACATCGCCACCGCGATGAACCGTCTCTCCGCGCAGATGCACAGCGCGAAGGGGTAACGCCGTCAACGCGTGCCATTTGGTCGACGCGCAGCGCCGCCGGATGACAAGCTCCGTGACGCATTCCATGGCGGTACCGGTCGGCGCGTATTGCCTTTGTCGCTTCGCTGGACTAAAACATTCGCAGGGGAATTACGGTCTCCCCTTGAGGCTTCGGTCCAAGAACTGTGCAACGCTCGACTTGTCGAGGTCATGCGCACATGGACAAGAGCAAGCCTCCAACTCTCCCTGATCAATTTGCCAAGGATTCCACATTGCATTACGCGCAATGGGAATCGCGGGACTCGACCAACTTCCCGCCCCGGCGGAGCCTCCCGTTTAAGGGTCCAGGCTCGAATGATTTAGCGCTCGGTCAGTACGCATTTCACAACACGTCCGCATGCCGGAATTCTCGACCTGATGGGAGCCGGGAAATGCCCCATCCCCAACGGCTCATGGCCATCGTCGCAGCTACACTGCTCGTCTTGGGAGTGAACGACATGTCAAGTTACGCAGTCGGTTTTGAGAGTACCCAGATCGGCGTCGCGCCCGACGGCTGGACTGCCACCGTCACGGGATCGGGCGAATCGAGATGGACGGTCGAAAACGATGCGACGGCGCCGTCGAAATCGAAGGTGCTCAAGCAATCTGGCCGAGCGACCTACCCGCTGCTGTTGAAGGACGACACCAGCATCAAGGACGGCTTCGTCGAGGTCAGGTTCAAGGCTCTCGCAGGATCCCAGGACCGCGCCGCCGGTATTGTCTGGCGAGCGAAGGACGCGAACAACTACTACGTGACCCGCGCCAACGCACTTGAGGACAATGTCGTCCTCTACAAGACTGTGAACGGCGTGCGGAGCCCGCTCGACATTGTCGGCCGCAAGGGAGGCTATGGAATCGATATCAAGGTGCCGTCCAATACCTGGCACACGCTGCGGATCGACTTCAAAGCCTCGCGCTTCATTGTATCTTTCAACGGCAAGCAACTGTTCGAGGTCGAGGATTCCACGTTCGGCGATGCGGGCAAAGTGGGGCTGTGGACCAAGGCCGACAGTGTGACACTGTTTGATCAAATCACCTACGGAGAAGCAGATAGGTAAGCCGGCGATCAGCCGGCAACAGCCGGTTAGCAAACTCGGGGATCCGCATCCTCCCCGTCAGATGGAATTGACATCCAAGTGTGCGTCACCTCGCTTTTGGGGAGTGACCGATGGATGGAGTGGGTCTCGTTCTTTTTGTTCTCGCCTCTCTTGCCGGCGGGTTCGTCAGCGGGCTTTCGGGGTTTGCGATGGGCCTCGTGGTGTCAGGTGTGTGGCTGCACATCATCACACCGATCCAGACAGCGGCGCTGATCGCGGGCTACGGCCTGCTCACGCAGGGGTACGGCATCCTGAAATTGCGTCAGGCGCTGAATTGGCACGCCATCTGGCCGTTGTCGCTTGGCACGACGATTGGCATCCCGACTGGAGTGGTCCTGCTCACCTATCTCAGCCCGGTCCACTTACGATTTGGCGTCGGGACATTGCTGGTGCTTTATGCGATCTACAGCCTGGCACGACCGGCGTTCAGGCCGATGAAGATCGGCATCGCGCCGGACATCGCCATCGGCCTCGTCAACGGGCTGGTCGGCGGACTCACCGGACTTGGCGGCATCATCTCGACCATCTCCTGCCAATGGCGCGGCTGGACGAGGGACGCGCAGCGCGCGGTGTTCCAGCCGGTCCTGTTCGCCGCCTTCGTCGTGATCTCGATTTCGATGGGGATCACCGGCGCCTTCACGACGGAAACCTTCAAATTGTACGGGCTGGGTCTGCCATTTCTGCTCGCCGGCCTCTGGAGCGGTTTCAAGCTATACGGAAAGATCGACGACGAGATATTCCGCAAGGTCGTGCTTGCGTTGCTACTGCTCGCGGGCCTGTCGTTGATTGTGCCGGCATTGCTTTCACGCGGCGCCTGAGTCGCGTTCCCTGGTCGCGTTCCCTGGACCCGGCGACCGGTGCGCTTCGCCATCGCGAAGCCCCGGGCTTGTCGGACCGCTGATCCGCGCGGCGGTGCGCGAATGGCCACCGGCGCCAGCGGTCATACGACGGCTTGGCCGGCAGCGAGGCTGTTCGGCCCTATTCAGCCAGATCGTCCTCGAGGATCGCCATCTGGAACTGGAACGAGCGATCGTCGTCCTCGTCGTCGACGAAGAGCACGCCGATGAACTCCTCGCCGATATAGACTTCGGCGGAATCATCCTTCTTGGGCCGCGGCACGACGCGGATCTTGGGATTGCCGAATACGCGCTTCAGATACGCGTCGAGCTTCCTTACTTCCTTGACGTCCACGGCCGTCTCCAATCGGGTCGATGATTTTCGGGGGAGTTTTAGGACGAGACGGCCAAGATCGCCAGAGCCTTTTCAGGCTTTGGCGACGTGATGTTGCGCACACGACTCTTGTTTGGGCGCGTTTTCGCCGCGATCAGAAAGCGAATGAAATCAAAGCCCCATGGCGTTGATCATCTGATCCATGGTGCGCGAAGGCTCGGCGCAGCCGGCTTCGCCGACGATCTTGGCGGGCACGCCTGCGACCGTGACGTTGTGCGGCACCGGCTTGACCACGACCGAGCCGGCAGCGATGCGGGCGCAGTGGCCGATCTCGATGTTGCCGAGGATCTTCGCGCCGGCGCCGATCAGGACACCGTGACGGATCTTCGGATGACGATCTTCATTCTCCTTGCCGGTGCCGCCGAGCGTGACGCCGTGCAGGATCGAGACGTCGTCCTCGATCACCGCGGTCTCGCCGCAGACGAAACCGGTGGCGTGGTCGAGGAAGATGCCGCGGCCGATGCGCGCGGCGGGATTGATGTCGGTCTGGAACACCGCGGAAGCGCGGCTCTGCAGATAATACGCAAAGTCCTTGCGGCCCTTCAGATAGAGCCAGTGCGCGAGGCGATGGGTCTGGATGGCGTGGAAGCCCTTGAAGTAGAGCAAGGGATCGATGAAGCGCGAGGTCGCGGGATCGCGATCGTAGACGGCGACGAGATCGGCGCGGAAGGCGTTGCCGAGATCGGGATCGTCGCGCAGCGCTTCGTCAAAGGTCTGGCGCACCAGATCGCCCGACAGCGCGGAGTGATCGAGGCGGTCGGCGATGCGATGGACCACCGAATCTTCCAGCCGCTCATGATGCAGCACGGTCGCATAGATGAAGGATGCGAGTTCCGGCTCGCGCCGCACGATGTCCTCCGCCTCGCCCCGGATCCGATCCCAGATCGGATCGAGCGATGCGAGCTTTCCCCCCGGATTGACCTGATGCACTGCCATAGCTGCTCTCGCAATTCGGTTGTTCTGATGTGCGTTATAGCACGATGGACCCAGCGCGTCCCGGGATGGCTCAGTACGGTAAACCCCAGCCGAACACCCCCGGGGCCGGCGTCTAGGGGAATTGGTCGGGATTTTGCCGAAATCAAGCCGTGCTTCTGCAACTATTGGCGGATTTCGTCCCCAGTGTGGTTTTGGGCATGGTCGGCCCCAATAAAAGGGGGAAACATCATCAATACCCAGAGTTTAGGTGCCCGCCTGACCGACGCACGGTCGGTCTGGATCGCGACCATTGCCATCCCCCTCCTGATGATCGCGCCGGCGTTCTGGAACGGCTATCCGCTGTTGCAATGGGATACCGGCGGCTATCTGGCGCGCTGGTACGAGGGCTATCTCGTCCCAAGCCGCTCCACGGTGTTCGGCATCTACCTCCATGTCGGCGAGACATCGGATTTCTGGCTCAACCTCGGCATCCAGACCCTGGCGACGCTGTGGATCCTGCAACTGACGCTGCGCGTGCTCGACCTCGCCCGGCCGGTCCGGCTGATTGCGATCAGCCTCGCGCTGATCGCAACCACCGCCCTGCCCTGGCTGGCCAGCATGCTGCTGACCGACATCTTCGCCGGCCTTTCGGTGCTCGCGCTCTTCATCCTCATCCTGCACGGCGAACGGATCTCGACGCTGGAGAAGGCGGTGCTGTTCGCGTTCATCGCGTTTTCGGCCGCCACGCACAGCGCGACGCTGGCGGTGCTGCTCGGCCTGTGCTGCGTCGGCTGGATGCTGCGTCCGTGGCTCGGCCGGCGCATCCCGGTCGCGGGCTTGGTGCAAGGCAGCCTGACCACCGTCGCCGGCGCGGCGATGCTGCTGGCCGCGAACTTTGCGCTGTCCGGCAAGTTGGCCTGGACGCCCGGCGGCTATGGCGTCGCCTTCGGCCGCATGCTGCAGGATGGCATCGTCGCGCAATACCTGCACGATCATTGCGCGACGGAGCAGCTGAAGCTCTGCCCCTATCGCAACGAGCTGCCGGCGAGCGCCGACGAATTCCTGTGGGGCAAGAGCATGTTCAACACGCTCGGCCGCTTCGAAGGCATGAACGAGGAGATGGGCACCATCGTGCTGCGCTCGCTGGCCGAATATCCGGAATGGCAGGCCAAGGCGGCACTGGCCGCAACCGCCGACCAGCTCGTGCATGTGGCGACCGGCGAAGGCACCAATGGCTGGATCCCGCACACCTACGGCATCATCGAGCGCTACATCCCCTCCCAGGTCGCGCCGATGCGGGCGGCGCGGCAGCAGCGCGGGCACCTCGACTTCACCGCGGTCAACCGCATCCACGTGCCGGTCGCGCTGGGCTCGATGCTCCTGGTCGTCATCCTGTTCGGCCGCGGCCTGTGGCAGCGCCGGCTGGACGACCTGACACTGCTGGCCGCGACGGTGACGCTGGCCCTGCTCGGCAACGCCTTCATCTGCGGCGTGATCTCCGGCCCCCACGACCGCTACGGCGCGCGGATGGTGTGGGTTGCCACGTTCGTGGTGCTGATTGCGGCCGTGCGCGCCTTCGCCAGGGATGAAGCCGACGATCTATTTTCGCCGCGACAGGAAATCGAGCACGCCGGTCTTGTAGACCTTGTCGCCGACCGCACGCATGTGGTCGCGATTGGGAATATCAAGCACTTCCGAGCCCGGGATGATCGGGCCGAGCGCTGACGCCGAGCCCGCGATCTCGTCCTTGCTGCCGACCGCGATCAGAACCGGCACGCGGATGCCGGCCGCCTCATCGCGCGTCATCAGGCGGCGCGAGCCGCGCAGGCAGGCGGCGAGTGCGCGGCGGTCGGAGCGCGTCTGATCGGCAAACGCGCGGAACGTGCGGCCGACGGGATCGGTGACGTCCTCGAGCTCCGGCGCTTCCAGCGCCAGCGCGACCGCCTCGCCGGGGCCGCCGCCCTCGATCAGTCCGATGCCGATCCCACCGAGGATCGCCGAGCGCACCCGATCGGAATTCTCTCGCGCCAGGATCGCCGTCATCCGCGAGCCGAGCGAATAGCCCATGATGTCGGCCTGCGGGATGGCGAGGTGATCCATCAGCGCGAGCACGTCGCCGGCCATGGTCGGGATCGAGTACTGTTCGGGCTCGTAGAGCTTCGCGCTTTCGCCGTGGCCGCGATTGTCGAGCGCAATCACGCGGCGGCCGTTCTTGCGCAGCTCCGAAACCCAGGTCGGATAGACCCAGTTCACGTTCTTGCTGGAGGCAAAGCCGTGCACCAGGATGATCGGATCGCCCTCGCCTTCGTCGAGATAGGCAATTTCAACATCGCCGTGATGGAAACTCGGCATCATCCATTCCGTTTGTTCTTGGGATTTGCGATTGGCGATCGACCGGCGACCGCAAGCCTAACCCTAGGCGGGCATACTCGCCAAGGTAGCCTGAGCGGCCATCTGCCGCTTCAGGCGCAGCACCTTGCTTCGTCTGAGCCACCAGGCGGTGGCCCGTTCGGTGGTGGCCTTGATCGACGACAGGAAGCCGAACAGCGCCAGCAGGGCGCCGAACAGCCACATGGTGAGATTGAATGCCCCGGCCGCCAGCAGCAGCGCGCCGCGGCCGAGCAGCTTCAGGATCGCGCGGGTCTGTCCGCCTTTGACCTCGGCGATCCGCGCCGCCCGCGCGATCTCCTTCGGGTTCTCGGCGACCTTGAGCGTATCCCGCGCAGCGCGAACCCCGGCCGCCTCGCCGATGCGCCCGACGTCCTTGGCGACGCGCACCAGGGCGCCGGCCTTCTCGGCGCGGAAGGCCGCGCGGATCGCGGTTGCGGTTTCCACCGGCCGCAGCACCGAGCCGGATGCGACCGCCTCGCGCAGCGCCGGCTGGTCGACGACCTCGCGGGTCGAACGCCCGGCCCATTCGATCATCCCCTCGCTCAGCCGTCCCGCTTTGCGCGCATCCTTCACCAGCGTCAGTCCGGCGCGCACCGGCGCGGCACCGCCGACGGACACGTAGGTTGCCGCCGTCACCGCAAGGCCGGCAGCCGCAAGCCCGAGCACGAGACGGTCGGTGTCCTCGCCCATGGCAAGATGCTTGCTCTCGCGCACCACGTCCCTGATGTCGCCGAACACGAACAGATCGCCGGCGACCGTTCCCGACAGGCTCGCGACGTCGTCGGCGTTGCCGGTGACGAGACCGGTGGCGAAGCCCTTGGCGAAATGCACGCCGGATGATTGCTCGGCGCGCGCATCATCGACGCGCTTGGTGAGATCATCACTGAGCGCGATGTTCTTCTCGCCGGCGAGTTCGACAAAGCTGGCCGCAAGGTCGGCATCGCCGGAGGCCAGCGCCGCCTCGATATTGTCGGAGATCAACGCCGGGTTGTTGCGCAGCACGGAATTGAGCCTGATGTCGGCGAGCGCAGCGGGATCGTCCCGCGCCGCCAGCACGGTGCCGGCATCACGGGCGTGCGGCCAAATAGCCGCGCCCACGGCAGCACTTGCTGCCACGCCGACCACCGCCAAGCTGACGCGCACCCGATTTATTCCGCTAAAACCTCTAGTTTTATTCGCCTTGGAGATAGTGTGCCGTTTTTGCGACACAACGTCCCCGACGAAAGAAGGGCTTCTCTCAGGCCTCAAGATTGTGTCGAATTTGCATGAGCAAATGAGCAATCGGGGCTCTAGGAATCAACTGTTCCCGCCAGTATGGTGCGCGGCATTTCGCGATGCCGCATGCTGTTGATTGCGTCTGCCCATCGTTGCCATCAAGGTGAGAATATGTCCGATCATGTCGTCCCGCACTTCCATAACGATGCCGGTGTCCCCGTCATCGAGATCGGCTCGCAAGAGTTCATGTGTGTGGGCGCCAACCCTCCGTTCGACCATCCGCACGTCTTCCTCGACCTCGGCAACGACAACGAGATCATCTGCCCCTATTGCTCGACGTTCTATCGCTTCGCGTCCGACCTCGCGGCCGGCGAAGCGCGGCCGCCGGAATGCGTGCTGAAAGACAAGGTCGCCTGACCGCTCCGTGGCGCTGACGCGAACCGTCATCGTTGCAGGCGCCGGGATCGGAGGACTGACGGCGTCGCTGACACTGGCGGCACAGGGCTTTCGCGTCGTCGTGCTGGAGAAGGCCGAACGGCTCGAGGAAGCCGGCGCCGGCATCCAGCTCTCTCCCAATGCGAGCCGCATCCTGGTCGAGCTCGGGCTGAAGGAACCGCTTGCGCGGCGCGCGGTCACGCCTGAATCCGTCAACATCCTGAGCGCACGAGCCGGTGGCGAGATCGCACGGATGCCGCTTGGCCAGGCCGCCGAGTTCCGCGCCGGCGCACCCTATTGGGTGATCCACCGCGCCGATTTGCAGGCCGCGCTGCAGGCCGCCGCGAGCGACCATCCCGATATCGATCTGCGGCTCGGCTGCCAGTTCGAGGATGTGACCAAGCATGCGCGAGGCCTCACGGTCGTCCAACGCCGCGGCAATTCACGGCAGGAGGAATTGGCCGTTGCCCTGATCGGCGCCGACGGCATCTGGTCGACGGTCCGCCAGCATCTGTTCCCCGAGGTGCAGCCGCGCTTCTCCGGGCTGATCGCCTGGCGCGGCACGCTCGATGCCACCGCCCTGCCGCATGAATACACCGCACCGCGCGTGCAGCTCTGGATGGGCCCGAACGCGCATCTGGTCGCCTATCCGATTGCCGGCGGACGCCAGATCAACGTGGTCGCGGTGCTGCCCGGCACCTGGAACCGGCCGGGCTGGAGCACGCCCGGCGACATCAACGAGATCAAGGGTGCATTCGCCACCGCGCGCTGGCCCGCGACAGCGCGGATGCTGATCGGCGCGGTCGACGGCTGGCGCAAATGGGCACTGTTCACCCTGCCCGACATCGGCCGCTGGAGCGAAGGCGCGGTGACGCTGCTCGGCGATGCCGCGCATGCGATGCTGCCGTTCGCCGCGCAAGGCGCCGGCATGGCGATCGAGGATGCGGCCGTGCTCGCCAAGGCGTTGAGGGACAGCACCGGGGAAAACACCGCAGGTATTCCCGCCGCGTTGAAGCGCTACGCACGGGTGCGGCGCGGGCGCGTGCTGAAAGTGCAGCGCCTGGCGCGGCAGCAGGGCCGCATCTATCATTTGCGCGGGCCGGCGGCGATCGCGCGCGACCTGGCGATCCGCGCGCTCGGCCCGGAGCGCATGCTGGCGCGGCAGGACTGGATCTACGACTGGCGCGCCTGAGCTCGGCCAATCGCAACAACGCAGGCTTAGTGGACGAGGCCCCGTGGCGCGCGCGGGCCCTTCGCCGCCGGCGTGGGAGCAGCGGGGGCAGCGGCCGCAGGCGTGTCCGGCGGGCTTTCATGGCACTTGCCTTTGCGCCAGGCCTCATCCGCCAGCTTCTGCTGAGAGTGGATCGAGATCAGCTCGTTGCGATAGACCATCTCGGAGACGACAGTACCGCCGACGCCGGTCTCCGCCTTGGCCATCAATTTTTCCTGATCCGCCGCGCGGGTCTTGAGATTGCTGCGCTCGTTCTCGAGCTGCTTGCAATCATAAAGCTCGTACTTGGCGGGGTCGGCGAATGCCGACGGCACGGTGTCGCCGATCTGCGCGCAGCCGGAAACGCCCGCGGCCGAGGCGAGCAGCGCGATGACGGCCGCCGCGCGCGACAGCATCAGGCGGCGTGGGAAACGAACAGACATTCAGCTTTCTTAACCGGACAGTGTTGAGATTGCCTAAAGCAGCCACCGGTGTCCGGATTGAGGCTCAATCGCGGCGGCGCGCCGCTTATCCCAATGCTCGGCCTCCGAGGCAAATGGAATTGCGGGCCGCCGCTTAAGCCTTTGAAAGCTCACTTGTTAGCACCGGATAATGACAATTCCACTCGGCGCCCAAACGCGCTAAAAATCGGCGCGCCTGGCGCAACGCGGACGTGGCGGAATTGGTAGACGCAAGGGACTTAAAATCCCTCGATGGCAACGTCGTGTGGGTTCGACTCCCACCGCCCGCACCAGCCTTCGCATGCCGTGCGCGGACCCACTACTCGGGAGGGCCAGTGTCGCGGTGCTCGCCGCGTCGTGTCTTCCGGCGGTGGCGTGGTTCACACGCCGCAATCGCTGACTGTCTTACTCTTCCCGCATTGGAAATTCCGGCCGCGCAGTTCGCGGCCGTCGCATTTCGAAATCAATTTTGGTCGGAGATCGGCGATGGAGATTGCAAACTGCAATCGGATCGACGCTACGCCCGACGACCGCGCGCGGCGATGGATCCGCGCCGCGATCATGCTGTACGGACTGCTCGCGTTTGCCGCTGGAGCGGTGGTCTGGATGAACGGAACCGGTATCGGACCGACGCAGCTCACGAGCCTGTCGAGCCCGAGCAGCATGAGACCAGAGCACGGCGATTAGCGGTCGCCGGTTCGGAACCCGTGCACTGCATATTCGTTGTCATGCCGCAATTGGAGCATGACGATGACGAACGACGATCCATCCGCGCAGCGCGCAACCGACCAATGCGATCAGCGCAAGGAGCGTCCCTCCCCGCCGCAGAACGCACCACAAGGCGGGCCACCGCTCAGCGACGGACTGGAGCAGCTCCGCGACAGCCACACCTGACACGCGACAGCGCGAAAAGAAAATGGCCGGGACACGTCCCGGCCATTTGTTTTGCGCCAAGCCGCAGGCTTACTCGGACTTGTCGATGTTCCAGAAGATCGGCGTCGCCGGGCCGTCGAGCACGCCGGTCAGCGACTTCCGCCACGCGCTCGGAATGGTGTACTGGCCGAGCGGAACGTAGATCACCTGATCGTAGGCCTCGGTCTGGATTTCCGTGGCGATCTTCTTCTTTTCCTCAGCCGAGCCGGCGCGCGCGAACTTGTCACGCAGCTCCTCGATCTTCGGGTCTTCGGCCCAGCCGAACCAGCCGCCATTCTTGCCGCGACCGGTGATCGACGCGTTGACGATCGGATCGGAAACGTCGGCCGCGACCCAGTTGGTGAAGAACATGTTCCAGCCGCCCTCCTTCGGCGGCTTCTGGCTGGCGCGGCGGCTCACCACCGTCTGCCAGTCGGTGGCCTGCAGGTCGACCTTGAAGCCGGCTTCGCGCAGCAGCTGGGCCGCAACGATCGGCTGCGCCTTCAATGTCGTGACGTCGCCCGGCGCCATGATCACGACGGGTGTGCCGTCATAGCCGGACTCGGCGAGCGCCTTCTTGGCTGCAGCCATGCCGTTGCCCTTGATGAGAGTCTCGGCGCCGACGTCGGTCGCGAGCGGCGTATCGCACACGAAGAAGGCGCCGCAGATCTTCTGATATTTGGCGTTGCCGACGAGTGCATCGAGAACGTCCTTCTGGTTCATCGCCAGCAGGGCAGCTCGCCGCACCTTCACGTTGTCGAACGGCGGATGCAGGAAGTTCATGCGGCCGAGCGTCTGGAAACCGAACTTGTTGGAGACCTCGATCGTGAGCTCCTTGTTCGATTCCAGCACCGGCAGCATGTCGAACGGCAGGTTCTCCATGAAATCGATGTCGCCCGACTGCAGCGCGTTCACCGCGGTCTGCGCGTCCGGCATGGTGATCCACTCGACGCGGTCCACCTTCACCACCTTGCCGCCGGCGGTCCAGCTCGCCGGCTCCTTGCGCGGCACGTAGTCGGTGTTCTTGACATAGACCGCCTTCACGCCGGGCTGGAATTCCGACGCCACGAACTTGAAGGGACCGGAGCCGATCTGCTCGGGGATCGGCTTGTCCGGCGGCGTCTCGGCGAGACGCTTCGGCATCATGAAGGCAACGCGCGAGGACGGCTTGCCGATGGAATCGAGCACGAGGCCGTAGGGCTCCTTCAGCTTCAGCGTGATGGTCTTGGCGTCGGTCGCCTCGATGCTCGCGGTGAAGTCCATGAGCTTCTGGCCCATGCCGTCGACCGCGGCCCAGCGCTTCAGCGAAGCGACGCAGTCTTCCGCCGTCACCGGCGCGCCGTCATGCCACTTCAGGCCGTCGCGCAGCGTGAAGGTGTAGGTCAGCTTGTCGTCGGAAATCTTCCAATCCGCCATCTGCGGCTGGATCTTGAAGTTCGAATCCGTCGCCATCAGCGTGTCGAAGATCATGTAGCCATGATCGCGCGTGATGTAGGCCGTGGTGAAGATCGGGTCGATGATGCGCAGATCCGAATGCATCACCGCGGTGATGGTCTTGCCCGCGGCCATCGCCTGCGGTGCGAATGACAATTCCTGCGGCGCGAACGACAGCGCGAGCGCCGTCAACGCGGCCGCTAGCGTGCGGTGTTTCCAACGCGAGATAGGGAACATGCAATCTCTCCTGACGTGTAACTGGTCAAAGCCGGCTTATTCGTTATGCACGCGGTTCGTTATTTAGGCGAACTAACATGCTGTATGGCTTGTGAAATCGAGACTTGCACCAAGCGCCAAGCGCGTCAATCGGTTTCAGGTCGCATCGGACGTACACAAACGAATGAGGCCGCGCGCCAGATTTTGGCTTTACAAAATCGTCGGCTGAGATTTTCGTAACGCGCGCGCGATGCCGGCGCCGTCAGAACAACAAGAGAGAACAACGATGAATCCTGCCAATCTTCCCTTTGATTCCGAGGCGATGCTCGAGGGCCTGCGCGGCTGGGTTGAATGCGAGAGTCCGACCTGGGATGCAGGCGCCGTGGACCGCATGCTCGATATCGCGGCGCGGGATATGGCGATCATGGGTGCGACGATCGAGCGCATCGCCGGCCGCCAGGGCTTTGGTGGCGTCATCCGCGCGCGCTTTCCTCATCCCAAGCAGGGCGAGCCGGGCATCCTGATCGCCGGACACATGGATACCGTTCATCCGGTCGGCACCATCGAGAAGCTGAAATGGCGGCGCGAGGGCAACAAGTGCTATGGCCCCGGCATCTACGATATGAAGGGCGGCAATTACCTCTCGCTGGAAGCGATACGGCAACTGGCGCGCGCCTCGTTCACCACACCGCTGCCGATCACCGTGCTGTTCACGCCGGATGAGGAAGTCGGCACGCCTTCGACGCGGGACATCATCGAGGCGGAAGCGGCGCGCAACAAATACGTGCTGGTGCCGGAGCCCGGCCGCGCCGACAACGGCGTCACGACCGGACGCTACGCCATCGCGCGCTTCAATCTGGAAGCCACCGGCAAGCCCAGCCATGCCGGCGCGACGCTGTCTTCCGGCCGCTCCGCGATCCGGGAGATGGCGCGGCAGATCCTCGCGATCGACGCGATGACGACGGAGGACTGCACCTTCTCGGTCGGCGTCGTCCACGGCGGACAATGGGTCAATTGCGTTGCGACGACCGCAACCGGCGAAGCGCTCTCCATGGCCAAGCGTCAGGCCGATCTCGACCGCGGTGTCGAGAGGATGCTGGCGCTGTCGGGCACCACCAACGACGTCACGTTCAAGGTCACGCGTGGCGTGACGCGTCCGGTGTGGGAGCCGGATGCCGGTACCATGGCGCTGTATGAGAAGGCAAAAGGCCTTGCGGCAGCGATGGGTCTCGATCTGCCGCACGGCAGCGCCGGCGGCGGCTCCGACGGCAACTTCACTGGCGCGATGGGAATCCCCACGCTCGACGGCCTGGGCGTACGCGGCGCCGATGCACATACGCTCAACGAGCATATCGAGGTCGACAGCCTTGCCGAACGCGGCCGCCTGATGGCGGCGCTGCTGGCGACGCTGGACTGACATCGATTGCACTGCACAACACGTTGGCACTGCCGGATCGAAATTTAGCCTTGTCCATTTTTAAGGCTTCGCCTACGGTCCGGCCGTCCAACGCGACGATGCGGGAGAGATCGAAGCGACAACATTCGTGTTGTTGCCTTCGGCGCCGACGGAGCAACCGCCCCGGAAACTCTCAGGCAAAAGGACCGTTTCGTCAGGACGATCTGGAGAGAGACGAACATGGCCGCACATCAAGGGCCATGACGTCCACCGAAGGGGATAGTTCGCTTCCGGCCCCGGCCCGATGCGGATCAAGCTCTCAGGTAACCGTGACAGATGGGGCGCCGATGCCGGTTTCACCGGCGGTTCGGCGACTCTAACCCACGGGAGCCTGAAAACCATCATGCCACACATCGCCATCATCGGCGCCGGCATCACCGGCGTCACGACCGCCTATGCCCTGCTCGAACGCGGCTACAAGGTGACGGTGCTCGACAAGCACCGCTACGCCGCGATGGAGACGTCCTTCGCCAATGGCGGGCAGCTCTCCGCATCGAACGCCGAAGTGTGGAACAGCACGGCGACGATCCTGAAGGGCTTGCGCTGGATGTTTCGGCGCGACGCGCCGCTGCTGATGAACCCGCGGCCGAACTGGCACAAATATTCGTGGATGAGCGAGTTCGTCGGTCACATCACGCGCTATCGCGGCAACACCATCGAGACCACAAAGCTCGCCATCGAAGCGCGCAAGCATCTGTTCTCGATCGCAGAGCGCGAGAACATCGCCTTCGATCTCGAGCGCCGCGGCATCCTGCACGTCTATCACGACAGGGCCGGCTTCGAAGCCGGCCTCAAGGTCAACACGCTGCTGCAGCAGGGCGGGCTCGACCGCCGGCCGGTGACCCCGGACGAGATCCGCGTCATCGAACCCGCGTTGCAGACGGCCTGCTATGGTGGCTTCTACACGCCGTCGGATGCGACCGGCGATATCCACAAGTTCACCCGCGGCCTGGCGGAAGCCTGCAAGCGGCGTGGCGCGACCTTTGTCCATGAAGCCGACGTCGACACGATCGCGCGCGGCGATGACGGCTTCCGCATCGGCTGGAACGAAGCTGCTTCACATGATGCTGCGGTCGCGACGCGACGGCAGTTGCAGGCGGACGGGATCGTGGTCTGCGCGGGCGTTGCGAGCCGTCACTTCGCCGCCCTGCTCGACGAGCGCGTCAACGTCTATCCGGTGAAGGGCTACTCGATCACCGTGCAGCTCGACAGCGCCGAAAGCCGCAACGCCACCCCGACGGTGAGCCTGCTCGACGAGGCCGCCAAGATCGTCACCAGCCGGCTCGGCGCCGATCGTTTTCGCGTCGCCGGCACCGCCGAATTCAACGACTTCAACCGCGACATCCGCGCCGACCGCGTGCAGCCGCTGATCGACTGGGTGCGGCATCATTTCCCAGAGATCGATACGTCGAAAGTCGTGCCGTGGGCGGGGCTGCGCCCGATGATGCCGAACATGATGCCGGTCGTGCGCGCAGGGCGGATACCGGGCGTGTTCTTCAACACCGGCCACGGCCATCTCGGCTGGACTCTGTCGGCCGCGACGGCGCAGATGATCGCCCAGACCATCGACGGCTGGCGCGACCTCGACACGCCGCCGATGGCGCCGTCGATCGGTGCCGGGCTCGACGTGGATTCCAACGCGCGCAAAGCTGAAATCAATCCACCTTCCAGTGGACTGCTTCGAACTTCACCGGAGGAATAATCGCGGCCAACAGGACTGATTAGCTGCACCGCAAAAACCGCAGCACCGATGGCATGGGACTTGCTCAAGTTCTACCGTGAGTCTGCTACCATCTGTGCTACGGTCTGGTGTGCAACGGTCCCGCTGGGGACTTCATCGACCACAACCCAACGGATCAAATTTGCTCGGATATCTGCTTCGCCGCATCCTCGCCGCCATTCCCGTGATGGGCGTCGTCGCGCTGTTCGTGTTCCTGCTTCTGCGGCTGACGCCGGGGGATCCCGCCGCGATTCTCGCCGGCGACAACGCGACACCGGAACGGCTCGAGCGTATCAGGACCTCGCTTGGTCTGAACGAGCCGATCTACATCCAGTTCTACACCTGGATCGCCAAGCTGCTGCACGGCGACCTCGGCGTCTCCCTGATCTCGAATAAGCCGATCCTCGAAATGATCGTCCCGCGCCTCGAGCCCTCGATCTCGGTCGCGCTGGCCACCATCATCCTCTCGATCCTGGTGGCGGTGCCGCTCGGCGTGATCGCGGCCTGGAAGCACGGCACCTGGATCGACCGCTTCGTGATGGGCCTGTCCGTGCTCGGCTTCTCGGTGCCGGTGTTCGTGGTCGGCTATCTCCTGATCCAGATCTTCGCCATCGACCTGCGCTGGGTGCCGGTGCAGGGCTTCCGCAGCATCTCGAACGGCTTCGGGCCGTTCTTCGAGCGCATCATCCTGCCGACCTGCGCGCTCTCCTTCATCTATGTCGCGCTGATCGCACGCATGACGCGAGCCTCGATGCTCGATGTGCTCGGCGAGGATTACGTGCGCACCGCGCGAGCCAAGGGCATCGGCGAGACCGGCGTGATGATGCGCCATGCGCTGCGCAACGCCGCGGTCCCCGTGATCACCGTGATCGGCACCGGCTTCGCGCTCCTGATCTCCGGCGTCGTCGTCACCGAGAGCGTGTTCAACATCCCCGGCATCGGCCGCCTCACCGTTGATGCGGTGCTGGCGCGCGACTATCCGGTGATCCAGGCGATGATCCTGCTGACGTCGCTGATCTATGTCGTCGTCAATCTTCTCATCGACGTCGCCTACACCCTGCTCGATCCCCGGATCCGGTACTGAGCAATGGCGATCGAAACCCTTCCCGAATCCTCGCTTCCCGTCACCCGGCCGTTCCGCGTCAAGTTCGGCTTCCTGACGTCGACGCCGATCATCGCGGTTGCGACGATCTGCCTCGCCCTCATCATCCTGATGGCGATCTTCGCGCCGCTGCTTGCGCCGCATGATCCTCTGCTGCTGACGCCGTCGCAGCGGCTGAAGCCGTCGAGCGCGCAATATCTGCTCGGCACCGACGCCTATGGCCGCGACCTGTTGTCGCGCATCGTCTACGGCGCACGGATCTCGCTGGTGATTGGGCTCGGCGCCGCCGTCTGTCGATCGTCATCGGCCTCGCGATCGGCCTCGTCTCCGGCTTCTTCAAGCTGGTCGACGCCGTGCTGATGCGCGTCATGGACGGCCTGATGGCGATGCCGAGTATCCTGCTCGCGATCGCCGTGGTGTCGCTGTCCGGCGCCAGCCTCTGGACCGTGCTGATCGCGATCACCATTCCCGAGATTCCGCGGGTGGCGCGCCTGGTGCGCTCGGTCGTGCTGTCGGCGCGCGAGGAGCCTTACGTCGAGGCCGCGATCTCGGTCGGCTCCAGCCTGCCGAAGATCATGTGGCGCCATTTGATGCCGAACACGATCGCGCCGCTGATCGTTCAGGGCACCTATGTCTGCGCGAGCGCCATTCTGACCGAGGCCATCCTCTCCTTCCTCGGCGCCGGCATCTCGCCGGAGACGCCGACCTGGGGCAACATCATGGCCGAGGGCCGCCAGTATTTCCAGATCAAGCCGTCGCTGATCTTCTGGCCGGGCCTCTTGCTCTCGATCGCCATCCTCAGCATCAACCTGATCGGCGACGCCGCCCGCGACGCACTCGATCCGCGCATGAAGCAGCGGGAAGGCAAGTGACGGCTTCAATGCCAATTGAAGCCGTCATTCCGGGATGGTGCGTGAGCACCAGACCCGGAATCTCGAGATTCCGGGTTCGATGCTTCGCATCGCCCCGGAATGACGCAAGACGAAAAACATCACGGTCGCTCCTCGTATTGCCGGTGGAATCAGTCCTATGACCAACGTCGTCCTCGACATCAGCAATCTCGTCGTCGGCCTCGGCCGCAAGGCGGATGCACATCGCATCATCGACGACCTCTCGCTGCAGGTCCGTGAAGGCGAGACGCTATGCCTCGTCGGCGAAAGCGGCTCGGGCAAGTCGGTGACGTCGCTCACCACGATGGGCCTTCTGCCGAAGGGCACGCTGGTTCCCACCGGCGGCAGCATCAAGCTGGTCGGCGAGGAGTTGCTCACCGCGACCGACCGCCGCCTGCGCCAGCTTCGCGCGACCAAGATGGCCATGATCTTCCAGGAGCCGATGACCGCGCTGAATCCGGTGGTGCCGGTCGGCCGCCAGATCGACGAAGTGCTGCGCGCGCATACCGATCTCGACTCCCGCGCGCGGCGTCAGAAAATCCTGGCGATGATGGAGCATGTGCGGCTGCCGGATGTGGAGCGCATCTTCGCCTCCTATCCGCACCGCCTCTCCGGAGGCCAGCGCCAGCGCATCATGATCGCGATGGCGCTGGTGCTGGAGCCGAAGCTCCTCATCGCCGACGAGCCGACCACCGCGCTCGACGTCACCACGCAGAAGCAGATCCTCACGCTGATCCGCGAGCTGCAGCGCGATCACGGCACCGCCGTGCTGTTCATCACCCACGACATGGGCGTGGTCGCCGAGATCGCCGACCGCGTCGCGGTGATGCGGCAGGGCCGCCTGGTCGAGACCGGCCCGCTCGACACCGTGCTGCGCAATCCGACCATGGAATACACCCGCAACCTGCTCGCCTCGGTACCGAGCCTGGTGCCGCGGGCGCCGCGCGAGGACAGCCGCGAGCCCGTGGTGCTGGAAGCCAACGAGCTCAGCAAGGTCTATAAAGAGCGCGCCTTCTTCGGCAAAGGCCGCGAGGTCGTCGCCGCCGACAAGGTCACGCTGACGCTGCGCAAGGGCCGCACCCTCGGCATCGTCGGCGAAAGCGGTTCGGGCAAGTCCACGGTGGCACGCTGCATCGTCCGCCTGATCGATCCGACCTCCGGTGGCGTGCGCCTCGCCGGCCGCGAAATCGCCGACATCTCGCGCCGCCTGCTCCAGCCGCACCGGCAGAAGATCCAGATCGTGTTCCAGGATCCCTACCGCTCGCTGAACCCGCGCGTGACCGTTGGCGACAGCATCGCGGAAGGCCCGATCAACTACGGCATGCCGCGCAAGGATGCGCTGGCGCGCGCGCGCGAGCTGCTCGAGCTCGTCCATTTGCCGCCCGACGCGATGTCGCGCTATCCGCACCAGTTCTCCGGCGGCCAGCGCCAGCGCATCGCCATCGCGCGCGCGCTCGCGCTCGATCCGGACGTGCTCGTCGCGGACGAGGCGGTCTCCGCGCTCGACGTCTCGGTGCAGGCGCAGGTGCTGGAACTGCTCGACGAGATCCAGAAGCGGCTCGGCATCGCGCTGCTCTTCATCACGCATGATTTGCGCGTCGCCGCACAAATCTGCGACGACGTCGCCGTGATGCAACATGGCCGCGTCGTGGAACAGGGACCGGCCGCCGAGGTGCTGACCAATCCGCAGCAGGCCTATACCCGCGCACTGCTCGATGCGGCGCCCGGACGCGGCTGGGACTTCGCCAACTTCCGCCCCGTTTCGGAAGGCATTGTGGCGACGGCCTAGGTCTTTAGCCTCAAGCCTTTCCGCCCACAGGGCATGCAAATCCGCTGGTGCTCCCCGGCTTGCGCTTGGCGTGACGACACGCTTAACGTCGCGCGCTAGAGCGTGGCTCTGAAGGCGGACACCGGTCTTCCCCGGAGATCACGCTCCAACCAACGAGGTGAGATCATGACGCGCGTCGTCACGATCGCATCATGATCGAAGAAACGTATCGAGACCGACTTGATGACCCGCATTGCCGTTGGCGGCTTCCTGCACGAGACCAACACGTTCGCTCCGACCAAGGCGACATTCGCGGACTTCCAGCATGGCGGCGGCTGGCCGGCGATGACGGAAGGCGCCGACGTGCTGAAGGTGATGCGGCGCATCAATGTCGGCCTCGCCGGCTTCGTCGAGGCGGCGGAAGCCAATGGCTGGGAACTGGTGCCGACGATCTTCGCCGCGGCGAGCCCCTCCGCCCATGTCACCAAGGACGCCTTCGAACGCATCGTGAAGGTGATGGTCGACGGAATCGCAGCCGCCGGGCCGATCGATGCGGTCTATCTCGACCTGCACGGCGCCATGGTGACCGAGCATTATGACGATGGTGAAGGCGAAACGCTGGCCCGCGTGCGCAAGGCGATCGGCAACAACCTGCCGCTGGTGGCCAGCCTCGATCTCCATGCCAACGTCACGCCCGAGATGATCGAGCATGCCGACGCGCTGATCGCCTACCGCACCTATCCGCATGTCGACATGGCCGAGACCGGCCGCGCCTGCGCAAGGCATCTGGCGCTGCTGCTGCAGACGAAGCAGCGCTTCGCAAAGGCGTTCCGGCAATTGCCGTTCCTGATCCCGATCAGCTGGCAATGCACCAACGACCAGCCGACCAAAGGCATCTACGAGAAGCTCGCCGCGCTGGAGGGCGATTCGGTTCCGACACTCTCTTTCGCGCCCGGCTTCCCGGCCGCGGATTTCCGCGATTGCGGGCCGAGCGTATTCGCCTACGGCCGGACCCAGGCCGATGCGGATGCCGCCGCCGACAGGGTCGTCGCCCTGGTCGAAGGCCATGAGGATGATTTCGACGGCCGGATCTATTCGCCCGACGAAGGCGTGCGGCTGGCGATGGAACTGGCGAAATCGGCCAGCAAGCCGATCATCATCGCGGACACCCAGGACAATCCCGGCGCCGGCGGCGATTCCGACACGACGGGCATGCTGCGCGCATTGGTGCGCAACAAGGCGAGCGCCGCCACCGGCGCGATCTACGATCCGCAATCCGCGAAGGCCGCGCACACCGCCGGTGTCGGGGCATCAGTCACGCTCGAGCTCGGCGGTAAGTCCGGCATTCCCGGCGACGCGCCGTACCGGGAGACTTTTGTCGTCGAGCAGCTCTCGGATGGAAAATTCGTGGCGCCGGGTCCCTATTACGGCGGCCGCGAGATGGAGATGGGTCCCTCTGCCTGCCTGCGCATCGGCGACGTCCGCGTGGTCGTTTCTTCGCACAAGGCGCAGCTCGCCGACCAGGCGATGTATCGCTATGTCGGCATCGAGCCGACGCGAGAGAAGATCCTGGTCAACAAGAGCTCGGTACACTTCCGCGCCGATTTCGAGCCGATCGCGGAGAAGCTGATGATCTGCGCCGCGCCCGGCGCGATGCCGGCCGATACCGCCACGCTGCCGTGGAAACATTTGCGTGCCGGCATTCGTATCAAGCCGAACGGCCCCACTTTCACACCCACCTCCCCATCACGCACAAACGGATAGAGAGCCATGCCGACCATTGAGCGCATCGACAGTTTTGCCGACGAACTCACCGCTATCAGGCGCGACCTCCACGCCCATCCCGAGATCGGCTTCGAGGAAGTGCGCACGTCCGGCATCGTCGCCGACAAGCTGAAGAGCTGGGGCATCGAGGTGCATCGCGGCCTCGGCGGCACCGGCGTGATCGGCGTCATCAAGGGCAAGGGTTCGAGCGGCACCAAGAACATCGGCCTGCGCGCCGACATGGACGCGCTGCCGATGGAGGAGAACACCAACCTGAAGTGGAGCTCGAAGATCCCCGGCCGCTTCCACGGTTGCGGCCATGACGGCCACACCACCATGCTGCTCGGAACCGCGCGCTACCTCGCCGAGACCAGGAATTTCGACGGCACCGTGCACCTGATCTTCCAGCCCGCCGAGGAAGGCCTCGGCGGCGCCCGCGCAATGATCAAGGACGGCCTGTTCGAGAAGTTTCCCTGCGACGAGCTCTACGGCCTGCACAACGCACCCGATCTCAACCATGGCGAGATCGCGATCCTGCCCGGCCCTGCGATGGCGAGCGCCGACTTCTTCGACCTCCGCATCACCGGCTACGGCGCGCATGGCGCGATGCCCGAGCGCTCCAAGGACGCGGTGATCATCGCCACCACGCTGGCTCAGGCGATTCAGACCATCGTCAGCCGCAACGTCGACCCGCTGCAGTCCGCCGTGATCTCGATCACCCAGATCCATTCCGGGTCGGCGTACAACGTGATTCCCGGCGAAGCCTGGATGTGCGGCACGGTGCGCTGCTTCTCCGACGAGATTCGTGAGCTGATCCGCAAGCGCATGCGCGAAATCTCCGCCGGCTTTGCGGCGGCATATGACGCCGAAATCTCGGTCGAGATCCGCGACGGCTTCAGCGTGCTGGTGAATCAGGAAGAGCAGTCCCGCGTGGTCGAGGAGGTCGCGCGCACCATCGTCGATCCCGCCAACGTGATCACCCGCACCCAGCCGAAGATGGGCAGTGAGGATTTCGCCGACATGCTGCAGACCATCCCCGGCGCGTATTTCTGGGTCGGCCATGACGGCTCGGTGCCCGTGCACAATCCCGGCTTCGTGCTCGACGACAAGATCCTGCCGATTGGCGCCAGCATGTTCGCCCGCATCATCGAGACGCGCATGCCGGCGGGGGCCCATGCATAAGCCCAAAGGGGACGCCATTACGTCGCTGCACGATCTCTCCGCCGTCGACCTGCTCGCCGGCTATCGTGCCAAGCAGTTCTCGCCGTCCGAGGTGCTGGAGGACATCATCTCCCAGGTCGCAACCTGGGAGCCGCACATCAAGGCGCTGTATCTGTACGACCCGGAAGGGGCGCGGAAGGTCGCCAGGACCTCGACCGAGCGCTGGCAGCAGGCCGAGCCGGCCGGCACGCTGGATGGCGTTCCCGCCACCATCAAGGACAATGTCGCAACCAAGGGGCAGCCGGTGCCGCTGGGCGCAGCCAGTGTCAAGCTCGTGCCGGCCGAGAGGGACGCCCCGCCGGCTGCGCGGCTGCGCGAGGCCGGCGCGATCATCTTCGCCAAGACCACCATGCCCGATTACGGCATGCTGTCCTCCGGCCTGTCGTCGTTCCATCCCCTGACGCGCAATCCCTGGGACCTCACCAAGAACCCCGGCGGCTCCAGCGCAGGCGCAGGCGCTGCCGCAGCGGCCGGCTATGGTCCCTTGCATCTCGGCACCGATATCGGCGGCTCGGTGCGGCTGCCAGCCGGCTGGTGCGGGCTGGTCGGCCTGAAGCCGAGCTTCGGCCGCGTGCCGATCGATCCCACCTATGTCGGCCGCGTTGCCGGCCCGATGACGCGCACGGTCGACGACTGCGCGCTGATGATGAGCGTATTGTCGCGTCCCGATCGCCGCGACGGCATGAGCCTGCCGGCGCTCGAGGTGAACTGGAAGGCGCTGGAGAAGTCGCCGCGCAAGCTGCGCATCGGGCTGATGCTCGACGCCGGTTCCGGCCAGAAGGTCGAGAAGGAGGTTCGCGAGGTCGCGGTAAAGGCGGCGAAGGCGTTCGAATCCGCGGGCGCCGTCGTCACCGAGGTCGACGGCATCCTCACGCGCGAGATGCTCGACGGCCTCGACAATTTCTGGCGCGCGCGGATGTGGGACGACCTGTCGAAACTGTCGCAGGCCGACCGCGGCAAGACCCTGCCCTACATCCTCAACTGGGCCGAGGCCGGCGCAAAGCTCTCCGGCGTCGATGTGGTGCGCGGCTTCAACATGACGATGGCGATCCGCGCGGCCGCCGCGAAATTGTTCTGCGAGGTCGACTACGTGATCTCGCCGGTATCGCCGGTGGTGAACTTCCCGGCGGAGTTCGCAGCGCCGCTCAACGACCCCGCAAAGCCGTTCGAGCACATCGCCTATACCGTGCCATGGAATATGTCGGAGAACCCCGCGATCTCCGTCAATGGCGGCTTCGATGCCAAGGGCTTTCCGATCGGCGTGCAGATCGTCGGCCGACGCTTCGACGACATCGGCGTGCTCGGCATGGCCAAGGCGTTCGAGGGCCTGCGCGACCCGCAGAAGCCGTGGCCCGCGCCGCCGAAGAAGTGAAGCAGCGCCTCAACGCAAGTCAGGATGCGCGGGGCCAAGCCTGCGCATCCCTCTTCTTCACAAGGGATGATTGCCGGGTTAACTGGATGGAGACGCGCGCCAGCGCCGTTCATTCAAGAAAACCGAGAGGAAATCATCCCCATGGCGTATGAGACGATCAAATACGAGGTCGCCGAACAGATCCTCACCATCACGCTGAACCGGCCCGACAAGCTCAATGCCTTCAATGCGCAGATGCAAGCAGAGCTGATCGACGCGTTCGACGCCGCCGACAAGGACGACAACGTCCGCGCCATCATCGTCACCGGCGCCGGCCGCGGTTTTTGCGCGGGCGCGGATCTTTCGTCCGGTGCCGACACGTTCGATCGCGACGCGCGGCGCGGACCTGTAAAGCGTCTCGCCGACGGCAGGGTCGATTACAGCGATCCGCAGGTGCGCGACGGCGGCGGCCAGGTCACCTTGCGGATCTTCAAGTGCCTCAAGCCCGTCATCGCCGCGGTGAACGGGCCCGCGGTCGGCATCGGCGTCACCATGCAGCTCGCGATGGATGTCCGCATTGCCTCGGAGGCTGCACGTTTCGGCTTCGTGTTCTCCCAGCGCGGCATCGTGCCCGAGGCCGCCTCGAGCTGGTTCCTGCCGCGCATCGTCGGCATCTCGCAGGCGCTGGAATGGTGCTATTCGGGCCGCGTCTTCCCGGCGCAGGAGGCGCTTGCGGGGCGCCTCGTCAGCAAGGTGGTGCCGCCGGATGATCTCCTGCCAACCGCCCGCGCGCTCGCCAAGGAATTCGCCGCGAAGACCGCGCCGGTCTCGGTCGCGCTGATCCGCCAGATGATGTGGCGCATGATGGGCGCCGACGATCCGATGGAGGCCCACAAGGTCGACAGCCGCGGCATCTACGCCCGCGGCCGCTCCGACGACGTCAAGGAAGGCGTGGTGTCGTTCCTGGAGAAGCGTCCGGCGCAGTTCAAGAACAAGGTCTCGACCGACATGCCGGATTACTTCCCGTGGTGGCACGAGCGCGACTATAAGTGAGCGAACGGCGCCCCGCGGCGTCCACACGTGACGGCGTCGTCCTGTTGCACGGCATCAGCAGGACGGCGCGCTCGTTTCGCAGGATGGAGCTGGCGCTGAGGGCGGCCGGCTTTGCCACCCTGAATCTCGACTATGACAGCCGGCGCAAGCCGCTCGACGCGCTGGCCGAGGACATCCACTCCTCGCTCGATCGGTTCGCGCAGAGCCTCGACGGCTCCGTGCATGTCGTTTGCCATTCGATGGGCGGTCTTCTGGCACGCGTCTATCTGGCAAGGCATCGCCCGGCGCGGCTCGGCCGCGTCGTGATGCTGGGGACACCGAACGGCGGCAGCGAGATCGCCGACCGCCTGAAGAACCTCGCGGCCTATCGCGCCTATTTCGGTCCGGCCGGCCAGCAGCTCGTCACCCGCCGCGACGCCGCGACCAGCGCGCTGCTGCCGCCGATCGATTACTCCACCGGCATCATTGCCGGCAACCGCTCGGTCTATCCGATCACCTCCATCGGCCTGCCGCGGCCGCATGACGGACGGGTGTCGGTCGCCAACACCAGGCTCGACGGCATGGCCGATCACATCGTAATCCGCACCTCGCATCCCTGGCTAGTGCGCAACGCCGAAGCGATCGCGCAGACCATCGCGTTCCTGCAAGATAGGAAATTCAGCACAAATCGTCAGGTGGACTAGGACGCGGACTCATTAAGGCGCAGCCATAACCTGATTGACGCGAGTTGAATTTTGCTCGTTAAGCCGCAGCGTGACCTCCCCATCGATTGGCGCAGGTTTCGTGTGATGCAGGCTCCATGCTGATGGACACGGACAATGGAGGTGTCGATCATCTGGACAGCGGCGGCGTGGGCAACGGCAAGTGCGTCTATGATGCGGCCCCAGACACCAGCCCGCCGCCAGCGGACGAAACGGTTATAGCAGGTCGTGTTGGGGCAAAAATGATCCGGCAAATCGCGCCAAGGTGCCTTGGATCGCAGGACCCAGAAGATGCCGCCGGTCGTTTACCCGAGGAACGCCACGCGGCTTGTTCGGCAGCAGGGGCTTGATGGCAACCCATTCATAGTCGGCGAATTCGTAGCGTATCATTCGCCCCCCAGTTTGGGAGTTTGAATCACAGGGTCCGTCCAAGCGCAACGCTTCCGGCCCGGCCCCGGTTCGGCCCTCACGGGGTAGAAGCGGACATCAACCTGCCGACAACCCCGCTGAATCCGTCGAAAATGACCCGAGCCGGACATCGGGTGGGAGACTTTGGATGTCAGCTCCGACAATTGTCAGGTCGAAAACGACGGATGAGCGAAATGCCCTTCAACGTCAGCATCACTGACGGAAGCGCGAACACCGCGTCGCAACCTGCATTCTGTGGTTGTTCGGCTTGATCTGGATCAAGAGCAGAAACTTTCGAGAACTAGAAGTTTGCTTCCGGTGGATGACGTGCACTGCAACCGGGAGAGTGACCATGTTTGATTGCATTCTCAAGAACAAGTCACGAGCTAAAGCGAACGTGCCGAAGACGACTGGTTGGCACAAGCGGGCCACCACTACATTCCTTGGAGTGACGACGCTGGTGTCATTGTCGTTGACGGGGCTGACGAGTATGCCCGCTGCGGCACAGCAGCAGCAGCAGCAGCAGAAGCCCAACATCCTTTTCATCATGGGTGACGATATCGGGTGGATGCAGCCAAGCATCTACCACCGCGGATTGATGGTCGGAGAGACGCCGAACATCGACCGCATCGCCAATGAAGGCGCGATGTTCACGAACTATTACGCCGAACAGAGCTGCACGGCAGGGCGTACAGCCTTCATCACCGGCATGCAGCCGGTTCGCGTCGGCATGGTTTTGCCAGAAATTCCCGGCAGTCCATCTTATCTGCGGACGGGGACGCCGACGCTTCCCAAGTTCCTGCTCGATCTCGGCTACACCACCGGCGAATTCGGCAAGAACCATCTCGGCGACCACACCGAGTCGCTGCCGACCGCGCAAGGCTTCCAGGAGTACTGGGGCTATCTCTATCACCTCGACGCCATGCAAGGCGTGAGCTTCCCGGACATCAACAAAACCCCGACCCTGCAGACCCTTGCCCCGCCATGCCAGAACACACCGATCCCGGGCGTCGCCGAGGTCCCTGGCGCTGTGGATCCGAAGACCACGATCTGCCTGACGCCGCCGCGGCCAATGTTGGCGTGCAAGTCCTCCGACGGCACTGCAAAAAACATGATGTGCAAGGATGAGGGCCCGCTGACCCTCGAGCGGTCGAAGACCGTGGATGAGGAAATCTCGGCGAAGGTCGTAGACTTCCTCGATCGCAATGACCCGAAGAAGACCAACAAGCCTTTCTTCGTCTGGTACAACCCGGCGCGCATGCACATCACGACCGTGCTGCCGGACAAGTACCTGGCGATGGTGGGCGAGCCCGGCGGCAAGGATTGGGGCGTCAACGAAGCCGGCATGAAGCAGATGGATGACAACATCGGCGTCGTGCTGAAGAAGCTCGAAGACATGGGCCAACTCAACAACACGATCGTCGTATTCACCACCGACAACGGCGCCGAGACCATCACCTTCCCGGACGGCGGCACCACGCCGTTCAAGGGCGGCAAGCTCAGCACCTGGGAAGGCGGCATGCGCGCTCCGATGGTGGTCCGTTGGCCTGGCGTCATCAAGCCCGGCACGATCAAGAACGATATGTTTTCCGCCCTCGACTGGCTCCCGACTTTCGTCGAGATCTGCGGCGGGCCCAAAGGCGACGCACTGAAGCAACAGGTCGAGGCCGGCTATCCCAATATGGTCAAGACCACCCTCGACGGTATTAATCAGACCGATTACCTAAGCGGCAAGTCCGACAAGTCGCCTCGCGACCACTTCTTGTATTACTCCGGCAAGGAGCCGTCGGCGGTCCGCTACAAGAACTGGAAGATGTACTTCGCGATGGTCTCCGACGCACCGTCGGGCTTCATCAATGGTGTGCGGCCCTATTCCTGGACCCAGGTCGTCAACATCAAGCGTGATCCCTTCGAGACCTCCGTTGGCGAACAGCAGAAGACGCTGTTCGGCATGGCCGGGGCGATCGCGTCTCCGTCGACCGCCTATGTCTATGACTGGAACATGCTGCCCATCGGGCAGCAGTTGTGGTTGAGGCACCTTGAGACTTTCATCAAATTCCCGCCGCTACAGGACCCTGCCAGCTACAACCTGGAACAGGTCATGCAGCGAGTAAAGGACATGAGGACGGCCGGCGCCAGCGACTAGTCGCATGCCCGCACCGCGATCCGAGATCGCCAGAGCAAGCGGCCAGCCTAAGGACCGGCCGCTTGTCCCAGAGTATCGCACAAACTCTCCAACGACAGAATTTGGACGGGCAGGCCGACGTCGCTTTTCTGCCCGCCGTCAAGCGCTAGGTTAAACGGAGGATTCCTATGAAGGTCGGACTCACGTTATGTGGTGGTCTGTTTGTGGGCGTCGCTGCGGCAACGATGGTTACCATGCCGGCTACCGCGCAACAGCAAAAACGGCCCAATATCGTCATGCTGATGACTGACGACACTGGTTGGAACGATTTCGGCGCCTATAGTGGCGGCGGCTCTGCACTTGGCCATCCGACGCCGAACATCGATCGCATCGCAAAGGAAGGCGCGACGTTCACCAGTTGGTACGGTCAAGCAAGCTGCACCGCAGGGCGCGCCTCGTTCATGACTGGGCGGATTCCGATCCGCACCGCGCTGTCGATCGTGGTCGTCCCGGGCGACGAAAATGCGCTTAAGAAGGAGACGCTAACCATCGCCGAGTTCTTCAGTAGGAATGGCTACTCGACTTACTTTTCCGGCAAATGGCATCTCGGCGACAAACCTGAGGCTTATCCGATTGAGCATGGCTTCGATGAGATGAAGGCTTTCGCGGCATATTATCCAGGCGTCTACACTTATGCCGATACCTCGAAGTGGTTTCATCCGTGGTTCCCCTCCTACAACCCGGAGTTCGCAAAAGAATATTTTGAGATTGTGAACATGTACGAATGGGAGGGAGCGGCGGGGCAGCCGGCGAAGCGAGACGAATACATCACATACGACCGTCTTGCCGACTTCGATGTCCGCCAGGCCGACTATGCAATCGACTACATCAAGAAACACGCCAAGGACTCCAAGCCGTTCTTCATGGATGTAAACTTCATGAAGATGCACAATCCGACCAACGCCTCAGCGAAATTTGCTGGCAAGTCGCGTCTTGGCGACTACTCGGATTCGCTCCTTGAACTTGATGATAATATCGGGCGGATAATGGATGCGATCCGTGCCGAAGCGCCTGACACCATCGTCATCGTGACAGCAGATAACGGCGCGTGGCAGGATGCCTATCCCGACGCCGGCACCACGCCTTTCCGCGGCGAAAAAGGTACTGCATTTGAAGGCGGTTGGCGGGTACCCGGGTTGATGTGGTGGCCCGCACACATCCCGGCGGGCGCGCAGTACCATGAAATGATGTCGCATATCGACTGCTGGGCGACGCTCGCCAAAATGGTCGGCCTGACCGCGCCGCCGCACGGCGCCTGGACCGACAACAACGGCAAGCCCATTTACTTTGATAGCATAGACAACAGCGAGTACATCCTCGGTCGATCGAAGCACTCAGCACGACGGTCGTGGGTTTATATCGACGGCGAGAACTTTATGGGAGCACGTACCGACATCGCCGGTGATCCAACCAATCCAGACCTCAGCATCGCGTGGAAGTATCTGTGGACTGCAAAGGATACGTGGTTGGGACCGGAACAAAACCTCGGCTCAATTGGAGCAGCCTACAATTTGACCATGGATCCGTTCGAGAAGTACGATATGGTGTTCAATGGTGCTGTACCGTCGCGTCTGCCTCAGACCTCACCGGGCAGATATGCTGGACAGGACAACAGCTGGCTCGGGGCGCTAATCGTGCCAGTCGTGATGGAGTTCAACAAGTCCATCGTTGACTATCCCAGCATGAAGCGTGCTCCCGGCGGCGGCTCGAACGATTGGAGGCCCAATCTCCAACGCCCAGACAATCCAGTGCCGTTGCTGGATATGAAAAAACCCCAGCGAGTTAAAGCGATCGGAGCTGACTAGTTCGCCACTCGTTCAGAGTGGAGGCTGCATCAAACGGCCGACGGATTGCCTGTAAGCGATGGCGGGTCATTAGCTCGACTCGCCACGCGCCGTTCCCTGTGTCCCACGGACTGGTGTGCCACTGAAACGTTCGAAACCACGAGTCAGCTTCTGGCCCATCGCAACGTATTGCGCTGCCGCACGAACTCGGTCGCTGCAGGGGCAAAGCGGACATTGCGTTCGTCGCATCGCGTCGCTGGGTTTATGGGTACACGGCCTAGGCGTGGGCGTTACCCATCCTGTGCAGCTTGAGCATGGCATAGACGGCATTGTTGGCTGGCGTAGGAATGCCAAGCGGGCGGGCGAACTCCACGACCTTTCCGGCGAGCCAGTCGAGTTCGAGCCGGTGGCCGCGTTCGAGATCGTGCAGCATGGAAGCCTTGAAGGTGGGCGGCGAGGCTTCCGCGAATTTCATTCGATCCTCGGCAAAATCCTCCGGAATCGGAACGCCCCTGGCACGGCCGACCGCGACCACCTCGCTCATCAGGCTGTAAAAGAACGCTCGCGTATCAGGGTCGGCCAGGATCGGCCCCAGCGGCTGGCGGGTCGTTGCGGTCGCGCCTGATAGTCCGACGAGGAATACAAATTTCTGCCAGCGCTCCCGGTCAATCCCGTCGGACACCGAGATATCGATGCCGGCCGCATGAGCGGCGTCGGCAAAGGCCTTGAGGCCCTCATCGGGCTTACCGTCGGTTCTGCCGCAGACCATGCGCGCGAACTGGCTCGTGTGGGTGACGACGCCAGGCGCGGACAGCACCGTAGCAATGTAGGCACTTCCGGCGACCACGTTGTCGGCGCCGAGAATCGGGGCAATCCTCTCCGCGCTATCGACACCGTTCTGCAACGGGATCACCCGGGTGCGGGGTCCGATCAGAGGCAGAGACAACCTGGCTGCCGTCTCGCTGTCCCAAAGCTTGACCGCGAACAGAACGATATCGACGGGGCCGACCGTGGCAGGATCATCGGTCACCTTGGGCTCAGGCAAATGAAGATTGCCAAGCACGCTCTCGACCTTGAGACCGTTTTTTCTGATCGCCTCGAGGTTGGAGCCCCGTGCGATGAAGAACACGTCGTGCCCTGCCGCCGCCATACGTGCTCCGAAATAACCGCCGAGAGCACCGGCCGCCATCACAGCGATACGCATGTCATCCTCCCCCTGTAGCGACGTTCAGCCGGCAGAGGATATCACGCGACGGACCCGGGTTCGATTCCCTGAACGCCGGGCCCTTGGCGTCATTTGGCTGCACCGCGGAATTTGGGCGCTGTGGTTTCACGGCCTCGTCAGTAGCGCCACCCGCCCGATCGCCTTGCGATCGAGCAACAGCCGCATCGCCTTCGCGTAATCCTCCAGCGGCAGGCGGTGCGAGATATTCGGCCGCACCCGGCCGGCCTCGGCCCATTCGCTCAGCGCCTTGAACCTGACCTCGCCGAGCGCGGGATCCTTGCGCACCGCCTCGCCGGCACGGACGCCGAGCACGCTCGCGCCCTTGATCATCAACAGATTGGTGCGGGCAAGACCGATGCCGCCGGTGAAGCCGATCACCAGCAGCCGGGCGCCCCAGGCGATGCAGCGCATGGAATCTTCAAAGACCTGGCCTCCGACCGGATCGAACACGACGTCCGCGCCGCGGCCGTCGGTGATCCGCTTGACCGCGTCGCGAAACGGTTCTTGATCGTAGCGCACGAGATGATCGGCGCCGCGCGATTTCGCAATCGCAAGCTTCTCGTCGCTCGAGGCTGTCGCGATCACGATCGCGCCCAGCATCTTGCCGATCTCGACGGCGGCAAGACCGACACCGCCGCCGGCGCCATGCACCAGCAGCACCTCACCGGGCGCGACCCGGCCGCGGTCGATCAGCGCGTGATAGGCCGTGCCGTGCGCGGCCAGGAAAGTCGCGCCTTCCGCGTAGTCGAAGGTCGACGGCACCGGCACGAGCTGCGACGGCGTTGCAACCGTCTCGTCGCAATAGGCGCCGAAGCGCATCTTGACGATCACCTTGTCGCCGACGGCGACACCGGATGCTGCATTGACCTCAACGACATCGCCGGCGGCTTCCGAACCCGGCGTGAACGGCAGCGGGGGCTTGAGCTGATACTCGCCGGCGGCCATCAGGATGTCGGGGAAGTTGATCCCGGCGGCCCGGATCGCAACCCGCACCTGGCCCGGCTGCAAAGGCGCCGACACAAAGTTCTCGAGCTGCAGGCGCTCGGGCGGGCCGAGTTCGCGGCAAACGACGGCTTTCGGCATCAGGCGGCCCGCGCCTTGAGGCGTGCCAGCGCCTCGCGGATCAACGGCAGGCGATCATTGCCGAAGTACATGTCGGTCTTGTTCACGAAGATCGTCGGCGAGCCGAAGCCGCCACGGGCGACGACCTCCTCGGTATTGGCCTTGAGCTGATCCTTGATCCCCTGCTCCGAAATGCCGGCAAGGAATTTCGCCGGATCGATCCCGAGCTTGGTGCAGATCTCGGTCAGCACCGCATCCTGCGAGATGTCCTTGTCGTCACCCCAATAGGCCTCGAACACCGCGCGCGCGAACGGCACCATCTTCTCGTTGCCGAGAAGGATGCAGCCGCGCATCGCCTTGACGCTGTTCACGGGGAACACCGTCGGCGGCATCTTGATCGCAAGCCCCGCCGAGCGCGCCCAGTCCTGAAGATCCTTCGTCATGTAGCGCGCCTTCAGCGGCACCGGCTTTTCGCGCTGGGCGTAGACGCTCGGGTTGACCGTGTTGAAGATGCCGCCGACCAGGATCGGTCGCCAGACGATCTCGGCGCCTAGTTCCTTCGCTAGCGGCTGGATGTTGTGGAAGGCGAGATAGGTCCAGGGGCTGGAACAGTCGAAGAAGAATTCGATCATGGCGTTTCCTTTGTCATTTCCACGTTCATTCTCGTCATTCCGGGATGCGCCGCAAGGCGCAGGGCTCGCGACCGTGTCGCGCCGCGGAATAACGGGCATCATTTCTTCTCGACCAGCTCCTTCGCACGCTGGCCGAACATGATCTTGCGTGATTCCTCGTCGAATGGCTCTTTCACGAACTTGCCGATCGCGAGCCCGGCCTGCACCTGCGGCCTGCCGCGCACGGTGGCATACCAGCGTTTCACGTTCGGATAGTCGTCGAGCGTAAAGCCTTGCGCCTTGTGGGTCATGGTCCAGGGGAAGCAGGCGATATCGGCGATGGAATAGTCGCCGGCGACAAAGGCTCCGGTCTTGCCGAGCTGGCGATCGAGCACGCCGTAGAGCCGCGCTGCCTCGTCGCGATAGCGCTCGATCGCATAGGGGATCTTCTCCGCCGCGTAGAGCGCAAAATGTCCATGCTGGCCGAGCATCGGTCCGAGCCCGGCCATCTGCCACATCACCCATTGGATCACGTTCGACCGCGCACGCAACTCCCGCGACAGAAAACGGCCGGTCTTTTCCGCGAGATAGATCAGGATGGCGCCGGTCTCGAAGGCCGAGAACGGAGGCCCGCCGTCGGCAGGATCGCGATCGACGATGGCCGGGATACGGTTATTCGGGGAGATCGCGAGAAAGTCGGGGCTGAACTGCTCGCCGGCGCGGATGTTCACGGGCTTCACGCTGTAGGGGAGCCCGAGTTCCTCCAGCATGATCGAGATTTTCCAGCCGTTCGGCGTCGGCGCGTAATAGAGATCGATCATCGGCGTTCTATTCCCCATCACAAAGACTTTTGTTGTTCTGTACCTCCACTTTAGGACATGGCACACAGGCCCTCAATCAGAACCCAACGGGAGGCACCCATGCTGTTTCCAACCACGATCGCCGGCTCTTTGCCGAAGCCGGAATGGCTGGCCGAGCCCAACATGCTGTGGGCGCCCTGGAAGTCGCAGGGCGACGAGCTTCTCCGGGCCAAGCGCGACGCGACCCTGATCTGGCTGAAGATCCAGGAGGACGCCGGCATCGACATCGTCACCGAGGGCGAGCAGGCCCGGCAGCATTTCGTCCACGGCTTCCTGGAGAAGATCGAAGGCATCGATTTCGCCCACAAGGTCGAGATGGGCATCCGCAAGGACCGCTACAAGGCAATGGTGCCGCAGGTGGTCGCCCCGTTGCAGCTCAAGGGGCGCGTCCATGAAGGCGAAGCGCGTGCGGCGCGCGCCCACACCAGGAAGAAGCTGAAGTTCACCCTGCCCGGCCCAATGACCATCATCGACACCATCGCGGATCGCTACTATGGCGACCGCGTGAAGATGGCCTTTGCCTTCGCCGAGTTGCTCAACGAGGAGGCCAAGGCCTTGCAGGCCGACGGCGTCGATCTCGTGCAGTTCGACGAGCCGGCCTTCAACGTCTACATGGACGAGGTCAACGATTGGGGCATCAAGGCGCTGGAGCGCGCCGCGCAAGGCCTCACCTGCGCAACCGCCGTTCACATCTGCTACGGCTACGGCATCAAGGCCAACACCGACTGGAAGGAAACGCTCGGCAGCCAATGGCGGCAGTACGAGCAAATCTTCCCGGCAATCGACGCGAGCCCGATCCAGCAGGTTGCGATCGAGTGCCGCAATTCGAAGGTGCCGCTCGACCTGCTGGCGCTGCTCAAGACCAAGATCGTACAGGCCGGCGTGATCGACGTCGCCAGCGACACGGTGGAGACCGCCGAGGACGTCGTGAAGGTGATCGACGCGGTATCGAAATTCGTGCCCAAGAGCAACATCATCGCGACCACCAATTGCGGCATGGCGCCGATGCGGCGGGAGATCGCCGAGGCCAAGCTGATGGCGCTCGGCGCCGGCGCCGCGCTGGCGCGGCAGCGGCTGGCGTAAGGACTCCGCCGGTAGATCAACCCAGAACGGCCATCGCGCTCGGATGCAACACGGGCCGGTAGCCGGCCTGGAAGGCGCGCACCGTCGATGGCGGCGTCAGCAGCATGGCCGGCTCGGGTACGTCGGCCCGGCTGTAACCGGCGAACGACCAGCGCAGCGTGGCGCCGTCGGCGACGAGGTAGCTGTCCCCGCTCGCCTGCACCATCGTCCCGTCGGGCAAGTCGCGCAATCGCGTCGGCGGCGGATGCAGCCGCTTCTTGCCGCGGTCGAGCCGCTCGGCGTGCAGCACCGCATCCATCGCCTTGGCGCTGAGATCGCTTACACCGTTGCCCTGCTCCCAGCAGCCGCGAAACCGCTTGGCATCGTCTCGCCGGCAGTAGAAGCACGGCCGGTGTCCGGCCGCGAAGGCGGTGGCCTCGTCCAGGAAGAACAGCTCGGTCCAGCTCCGCCGCGCCATCACCGGCCGCCGCCAGCCGCGGAATTCGCACAGGCAGGTGATCCACGCCGGCGACGACCAGCGCTTCTTCAGAAGCGTCTTCGTCGCGGGATCGTGGATGATGCCGCGATTGCCTGTGAACAGGCCGCGATGCGGGGTGGCGATGATGTCGCCAGTCGGTGTGATGCGGTTTTGCAGGGGCATGGGAAATCCGATTGTTCGTCGCTGTCATTCCGGGACGATGCGAAGCATCGAACCCGGAATCTCGAGATTCCGGTTCGCGGCTTCGTCGCGCCCCGGAATGACGACGACGTCACGCCGCGCCGTCGCGGATCGGCGGCTGGAAAGACAGAGCGGTATCCCAGGGGAAGAAGATCCAGGTGTCCTGCGACACTTCCGTGATGAAAGTGTCGACCAGCGGGCGTCCCATCGGCTTGGCGTAGACGGTGGCGAAATGGGCCTCCGGCAGCATCTCGCGCACCAGCTTGCCGGTCTTGCCGGTGTCGACGAGATCATCGACGATCAGGAGACCCCTGCCGGTGCCGCCGCCGAGCTTGGCGGTCTGCTCCGAGATGCCCTTGAGCACCTTCAGCTCGCCCTGCTTGGTGTGGTCGTAGCTGGCGATGCAGACGGTATCGATGACGCGCACGCCGAGCTCGCGTGCCACGATCGCCGCCGGCACCAGGCCGCCGCGTGTGATCGCAATCACCGCATGGAACGGGCCGACCTCGTTCAATCGCCAGGTCAGCGCCCGGCAATCCCGGTGGAACTGGTCCCACGAAACCGGAAAAGGCCTGCCCGCGCGCTCCTGTGCACTCGGTTCGGAATTTCGTTCAACCATATCGTCTCAACCCGCCGGCTTCTTCTGCGCGGCCTGCACTTGCTTCAGCATTTCCTTCACCGCCGCCATCGCCGCGGCGAGCTTCTCCGGATCGCGCGAGCGCACCACCAGATTGGTGTTCGGCTTCTGCTCCTCGTCCATGAAGGGATAGCTGCCGATGATGGTGTCGGGATGGGCGGCGGCGATCGCCCGCAACGGACCGCCGATGTCGCCCTCGCGCGCGTTGGCGCGGACCGATTCGGACAGCATGCGCACGCCCGATTTCAGCTTGGGCGAGACGATATCCATCATCGCCTGCATGATCGACGGCACACCGGCCATGACGATGACGTTGCCGATCTTGAAGCCGGGAGCGAGGATGGTCGCGCTCTGGATCAGCTCGGCACCGTCGGGGATACGGGCCATGCGCAGGCGGGCCTCGTTGAGATCCTGCTCGCTCCAGCGCTCGCGGAAGCGGGCGACGACCTCCGGATGGTGGTCGATACCGACGCCGAACGCCTTGGCGACGGCATCGGCGGTGATGTCGTCATGCGTCGGTCCGATGCCACCCGTGGTGAAGACGTAGCTGTAGCGATGCCGCAGCGCGTCCAGGGCGGCGATGATGTCGGCCTCGTCGTCGGAAACGATCCGGACCTCTTTCAGGTCGATGCCGATATTGGTCAGGTATTCGGCGATGAAGCCGATATTCTTGTCCTTGGTCCGGCCGGACAGGATTTCGTCCCCAATGACCAGGATGCCCGCCGTGACGATGTCGCTCATGGTCTCATTCCCTAACTTGATCCCCGGACATTGCCGATCCAATGCCTTGATGTCACGGGGTTTTGCCGCCGAATTAAGCAGACCTCAGCCGGTTTTTCGGGCAGGCCTTCCACCTCACCCATAGCAAATGCCGCAAGCCAATGCATATCGCGCTGGCCCGCCCCTTGCTACCATCCCATCAAGTCATGCACTGTGTCACATGGCTTTGGAGGGCAGTCGGGCTATATGGCAGTCGCGTTCGATGAGATGAACGGCCTCGGCGAGGATCTCCGCCCGGCCTACCAGGAGCTCTCCCGCTGGCTCAAGGAAACGCCCCCCGAAGCCCTCGAATATCGGCGCCAGGAGGCTGAGCTCCTGTTCCGCCGGATCGGCATTACCTTCGCGGTCTACGGCGATTCCGAGTCCACCGAGCGCCTGATCCCCTTCGACGTGATCCCGCGGATCATGTCCGGCAAGGAATGGGCGCTGCTGGAGAAGGGCCTGAAGCAGCGCGTGCGCGCGCTCAACATGTTCCTGCGCGACATCTATCACGGCCGCGACATCCTCCGCGCCGAGATCGTGCCCGGCGATCTGATCTTCCAGAACCCGGTGTTCCGTCCCGAGATGAACGGCCAGCAGGTGCCGCACGACGTCTACGTGCACATCGCCGGCATCGACATCGTCCGGGTCGACGCCGAGGACTTCATCGTGCTCGAGGACAACGCTCGCACGCCGTCGGGCGTATCCTACATGCTGGAAAACCGCGAGATCATGATGCGGCTGTTTCCGGATCTGTTCGCCCGCCACAAGGTCGCGCCGGTCGAGCGCTACCCGGACGAGCTGCTCTCAGCCCTGCGCTCGGTCGCGCCGCTAAGCGCCTCCAGCGAGCCGACCGTCGCCCTGCTCACGCCCGGCGTCTACAACTCGGCCTATTACGAGCACTCGTTCCTCGCAGACAAGCTCGGCATCGAGCTGGTCGAAGGCCGTGACCTCATCGTCAAGAACAACGAAGTCTTCATGCGGACGACGGAAGGGCTGAAGCGGGTCGACGTGATCTACCGCCGTGTCGACGACGATTTCCTCGATCCGCTCACGTTCCGTCCCGACTCCGTGCTCGGCGTGCCCGGCCTGATGTCGGCCTACGCGGCCGGCAACATCACGCTCGCCAACGCCGTCGGCACCGGCATCGCCGACGACAAGGCGATCTACTCCTACATGCCCGACATCGTGAAGTTCTATCTCGGCGAGGAGCCGATCCTGAAGAACGTGCCGACCTGGCGCTGCCGCGAGCCGAAGGACCTCGCCTATGTGCTGGACAATCTGAGCGAGCTCGTCGTCAAGGAAGTGCACGGCTCCGGCGGCTACGGCATGCTGATCGGCCCCGCTGCGACCAAAGCGACGATCGAAGCCTTCCGCGACAAGCTCAAGCGCGAGCCGGAAGGTTTCATCGCGCAGCCGACGCTGGCGCTCTCGACCTGCCCGACCTGCACCGCATCCGGCCTCGCGCCGCGCCATGTCGACTTGCGCCCCTTCGTGCTCACGGGCAGCAAGAGCACCACCATCGTGCCGGGCGGGCTCACACGGGTCGCGCTCAAGGAAGGCTCCCTGGTGGTGAATTCGAGCCAGGGCGGCGGCACCAAAGACACCTGGATCCTGAGTGAGTGATTTGAAGCCAAACGCGCTGCGCGAGCCCTCCCTCCCCCTGCAAGGGGGAGGGTCGGGGTGGGGGTCGGCCGCATACGCCGAATGGAGAGAAGATCCCCACCCGCCGCTGCGCGTCGACCTCCCCCTTTCAGGGGGAGGTGAAACACGTTTCGTCTTGTAGGGACTATCGGATGCTGTCGCGTACCGCCGAAAACCTCTACTGGCTCGCCCGCTACGTCGAACGGGCCGAATATCTCGCGCGCACCATCGATGCGACGCTGCGCGTCACCGCGCTTCCCGCCGCCTATATCGGCAAGACCAATGAATGGGATTCGGCGCTGCTCACCGCCGGGGTCGCCGCCAGCTTCTACGATCACTACGAGGAGGCCAACGAGCACAACGTCGTCGAGTATCTCTCGTTCTCGCCGAACAATCCGTCCTCGATCAGGAACTGTATCGAGGCGGCGCGGCTGAACTCGCGCTCGGTGCGCACCGCGCTCACCAGCGAGATGTGGGACACCATCAACTCGGCCTGGATCGAGCTTCAGGCGGTGTGGAGCAAGGGCACCTCGACGCGCGAGGACCTCGCCAAGTTCCTGCGCTTCGTGCAGGAGACCTCGCTGCGCTTCGACGGCTCCGCCTACCGGACCATGCTGCGCAACGACGCGTACTGGTTCTCGCGCATGGGCGTGCATCTGGAGCGCGCCGACAACACCGCGCGCATTCTCGACGTGAAGTACCATGTGCTGTTGCCCGAGGAGGAGCATGTCGGCGGCCCGCTCGACTTTTATCAATGGAGCTCGATCCTGCGCTCGGTCTCGGCACTGACGGCCTATCACTGGGTCTATCGCGAGACGCTGAAGCCGTGGCTGATCGCGGATCTGCTCATCCTCAACGACACCCTGCCGCGCTCGCTCGCCAGCTGCTACGGCAACCTCGTGCGCAACCTCGACCAGATCGGCGTCGCCTATGGCCGCCAGGGCCCGGCCCAGCGCCACGCCCGCGGCATCCGAAACCGGCTGGAACACAGTAATATGAACGACATTTTCCAGCATGGCGTGCATGAATTCATTCAGGAATTCATCACGGACAATTCACGGCTGGGTGAGATCATCACCAAGCAGTACCTGATCTGACCGGTTTTGAGGCAAAATCTCGTCATGGCCGGGCAAAAACGCGAAGCGCGTCTTTCGTAACATAGGTGACCCGGCCATCCACATCTTGCTTTCGCGGCCGATTAGGAAGAAAGACGTGGGTGCCCGGGAAGGGTCCGGGCATGACAGTCCTGCCCTGAAAAAACCGATTGAACACCGGTTGAGCCATGCGCCTGCGGATAGCCCATACCACCACGTATCGCTACGAGCCGGCGGCCTCGGGCGTGATCCAGATTTTGCGGATGACGCCCGGCAGCCATGACGGCCAGTATGTCGCGGATTGGCAGATCGACGTCTCGACCGACTCCCGGCTCGACACCCATGAGGACGCCTTCGGCAACGTCACCCATGTGCTGACGCATGGTTCGATCAGTGACCTCACGATCCATTGCGAAGGCCTGATCGAGACCCACGACACCGGCGGCGTACTGAAGGGCACCGACGAGCGGTTTCCGCCGAGCCTGTTCCTGCGCACCACACCGCTGACCGACCTCAACCCGGCGATGACGGCCATCGTGCGCGAGCTGCGCACCGAGGCCGGCGGCGACACGCTGGGCTTCCTGCACGCGCTGATGACGCAGATTGCCGATCACATGACGTTCGACGAAGACCCCACCAACAGTGGCACGTCCGCGGTGGAGGCGTTCGCGCTCAAGCGCGGAGTTTGCCAGGATTACGCGCACATCTTCATCGCCTGCGCCCGCGCCGGCGGCGTGCCGGCGCGCTTCGTCTCCGGGCACTTTCTGCGATCGGACGACACGGCGCATCAGGAGGCCGGCCATGCCTGGGCGGAGGCCTACGTGCCCGATCTCGGCTGGGTCGGCTTCGATCCCGCCAACAGCATCTGCGCCACCGACGCCCATGTGCGCGTTGCGATCGGGCTCGACTATCTCGGCGCGGCCCCGGTGCGTGGCACGCGCTATGGCGGCGGCACGGAAACGCTGACGGTCGCGGTCAAGGTCGACCAGGCCGGCCGTCCCGGCCAGTGGCAGAGCCAGACGCAGTCGTAGGCTGGTCCCTCTCCGCGTCCGTCATTGCGAGCCAACGGGTCCGCGCGCGCGGCCCGATGACAGGCTCCGCGAAGCAATCCATCTGACCGCTTGCGGAGGCATGGATTGCTTCGTCGCTTCGCTCCTCGCAATGACGGCAGGGGTGCTATGATCGCTGCTGCAAACCGAACCAGCGAGACAAGCCATGGCGACTGTAAAACTGCTTTCGGATGACGAACTCTCCGCCGACGCGCGCGCCGTCTTCGACGACATCCGGATGGTGCGGAAGTCGGATTTCGTCAACAATTTCTGGCGGGCGCTGGCGCATGATCCGAAGACGCTGCGGCGGACCTGGGAGAGCATCAAGGAAGTGATGGCTCCGGGTGCGCTCGACCCCAAGACCAAGGAAATGCTCTACGTCGCGGTTTCGATCGCCCATGGCTGCAGCTACTGCATCCATTCGCACACCGCGGCACGGGCCAAGGGCATGACCGAGGCCGAATATGGCGAGCTGCTCGCCATCGTCGGCATGGCCGCGGAGACGAACCGGCTGGTCACGGCGCTTGGCGTGCCCGTCGACGAGGCGTTTCTGGTCGATGCACCTGCGGGACGAAGCCAGGAGCCGTGACGCTCCTGCCTGTCTCGCGAATGAGTGATGTCACGAAATGCGCTCAACGTCGGATTTGAGGACAACCAGGAAACGGGCAGCTTCGCCGCCCGTCACCACCCGATGATCGAAGGTCAGCGATAGCGGCAGCGTGCGTCGGACCGCAACCTGCCCCCGAAGCGCGACCACGCGCTCCGAAATCCGCCCGGCGCCGACGATCGCCGTCTGCGGCGGCACGATGATGAGATTAGCAAACCGGCCTCCGATCATGCCGAAGTTCGACAACGTGATCGTCGCACCGCGCAGTTCCTCCGGGGGTATCGCGCGCGCGATTGCGTCGGCTCGCAGGCGGTCGAGTCCGGCCCGCAGGTCCGATACGCTCCGCTCCGCGACATTGCGCAACACGGGAACGATCAGGCCGCCGCCCGTGTCGACGGCGATGCCGAGATCGATGCGCTCGATCAGGCGCCGTTCTCCCGTACCGGAATGATACCAGGCATTGAGCGCGGGCTCTGCCTTGCAAGCAGCGGCGATCGCCCGCGCGAGGCGGATTGTCACGTCCTCGCCCTGCCGCCAATCGTCGATGTCGGCTTCATCGGTGACCGTCGCGGGGACGATTTCCGCATGCGCTGCCGCCATGCGTTGGGCCATCGCGCGGCGCAAGCCGCGCAGCGGCTCGGCGGGTCCGCTGTGAGACATCCGCTTCGCCGCCCTCTCGACATCGGCCCGCGTGATGGTGCCGCCGGGCCCGGTCGCCTCGACGAGATCGAGCGCGACGTCAAGCTTGCGCGCAAGTGCGCGCACTGCCGGAAACACTTGGGCTCCCCGCCCGCTGGGCGGCGAAGCAGTTGCTGGCGCCGGCCGCTGCTCGCCAGTGTCGAGTTCGCCCACAATCGTGCCGGTGTCCTGCCCGGCGTCCTCGGCAAACTCGACGAGCGGCGCGCCGACCTTCACGATATCGCCCTTGGCACCGAACAGGCGCGCGATGCGTCCGCTCGACGGCGCCGGTATCTCGACCACTGCCTTGTCGGTCTCGACCGAAACGAGCGGCTGATCGGTCACGACGTGATCGCCCTCGTTGACGTACCAGGTGACGATCTCGGCTTCTTCAAGACCTTCACCAAGGTCCGGCAACGTGAACTGGCGCATGGCACAAGGTCCGTTGGTGTTCAGTTGTACTGGTGCGCCTTTCGGGCTGCGGTCACGATGCGTTCGACCGACGGCATGTAGCGTTGCTCAAGGCGGGCCATCGGGATGATCGTGTCGTAGCCGGTGACGCGGGTCACGGGTGCGAGCAGCGAGGATAGTCCGCGCTCGGCGATCATGGCTGCGATCTCCGCGCCAAATCCGCCGGTGTGTGCGGCCTCGTGCACGATGACGCAGCGCCCGGTCTTTGCGACCGACCTGAGCACGGTGTTTTCATCGTAGGGCTTGAGCGTGGCGAGGTCGATAACCTCGGCAGCGATGCTCTCGTCGGCGAGCGCGTCCGCTGCGGCCATCGTTTCCTTCAGCATCGCACCCCAGCTGATCAGCGTGACGTCGCGACCTTCCCTCTCGACAAAGGCGCGATCCATCGGCAGGGCTTCGCCGTTGTCCTCGACCTCGCCTTTCACGGCGCGGTACAACCGCGTCGGCTCCAGGAACACCACCGGATCGGGATCGCGGATCGCGGCGAGGAGAAGTCCATAGGCGCGCTCCGGCGACGAAGGTATCACGACACGCAAGCCCGGAATGTGGGCCAGCATCGCCTCAGTGCTCTCGGAATGATGCTCGGGTGCGCGAATGCCGGCGCCATGCGGCGTGCGCAGAACCATCGGACAAGTGAGCCGTCCCTGGGTACGGTTGCGCATCCGTGATGCGTGGTTCACGAGCTGATCGAGACAGGGATAGATAAATCCCATGAACTGGATTTCGCCGACCGGCTTCAGTCCCTGCGCGGCCATGCCGACGCAAAGCCCGCTGATCAGGAGTTCGGCAAGCGGCGTATCGAGGACGCGCTCCGGACCGAAGCGCTCCTGCAAGCCGACGGTCGCGCGGAAGACGCCGCCATTGACGCCGACATCCTCGCCGAGCACGACCACATCGGGATCATCCACCATCGCGCGGCCGAGCGCCCGATTGATGGCTTCGACCAACGTGACTTCAGGCATCGTCCTCTCCCGCAAGTTCGCGACGCTGCGCGGCGTACGCCGCGGGCAGATCAGCATAGAGGTTGTCGAACATGGTTTCTGCTCGGCGTGGCGGTGTCTTCAGATAGCGCTCCACCGCCGCCTCGATGCGCTCATGGCACTCGGCGACAAGCCGCTCCTCGTCCGCCTTGGTCCACATCTTCTGACCCACAAGATAGGACCTGAGGCGCGCGATCGGCTCTTCCTTCCAATGCGCCTGGACTTCTTCGGCCGAACGATAGCGCAATGCATCATCTGACGTCGTGTGATCGCCGAGCCGATAGGTGACCGCTTCGATGAAGTGAGGGCCCTTGCCGTCGCGGGCAGCGGCGATGGCCTCCTCGGCCGCGGCGCGCATCGCCACGACGTCACTCCCGTCCACCTGCTCGCCGCTGAACCCGGCGCCGATGGCCTTCTGCGCTAGCGTCTCGGAACCCGTCTGCAGACGCAACGGCACCGATATGGCCCATTGATTGTTGGTGGCGACGAACACGAGCGGCAACTTGTGAACGCCGGCGAAATTCATTGCCTCGTACACATCGCCTTTCGAGGTGGCGCCGTCGCCGAACATGCAGACGGCCACGCGCGGCTCCTTGCGCAACTTCAGGGCGTAGGCAACGCCGGCCGCATGCGGCGCCTGTGATCCGACGGGAACGCAGAACGGGAAATCGTGCACCGGACCGGAGAATTGATTGCCGCGTTCATCGCCGCCCCAGAACAGCAGGATCTCCTCCAGCGCGACGCCACGCCAGAGCAACGCGCCGTTGTCGCGATAGGAGGGCAACAGAACGTCATCCTCCCGCATCGCACTCGCGATGCCGACCGACACCGCCTCCTGGCCGAGCGAAATGGCATAGGTTCCCAGCCGACCAGTGCGCTGCAATGCAACAGCCTTTCGGTCGAACAGACGCAACAGCACCATCGACCGGTAGAGTTCGACCAGCAGCTTGGCATCGGTGGCGAAGGCAGGAAGCGGCCGTTCTATCGAGCCGTCGGGCGCGAGGTAATTGCGGCGGCGCACCTCAAAGCGCGCAATGACGGGGAGCTCTTCGTTCGCTCTTTTGCTGGCCACGCGCTCACTCCAGGAGCGGTTCTGCCTCCCACGTTCAACTATTTGGTGTTCGGGCCGCGACGATGCAATACCGTGGCAGCATCGCTCTTGGCGCACGCGTCGGCGGCCGGGTCGCGAGGATCGATCGACAGTATCCGTGGAACAGCGCCGCGACTGCTGTATAAGAGAGCATGGCACATGGTCAGGTTGTCCTCGTAACAACTGCGCCGTTGGACGGCGGCCCGCCGGTTCGCTCGGTCTTCTTCGTGGCTGAAGGAGACGCGGCAAAGGCCACGGCAATTATTGCGGACATGATGGCCCCGAATGAAACGGTCGAAGCGTTGGGGCCGCTTCCCGAAGCGGCTGTGAAAGCGCTCGGGTTGAAACCCGGTGACTACACCCACACCTGACTTGCATCGGATAGCTGTCCGGCGCGCGAAGGTCCGCGGCCACATCCTTGCGCAGAGAGTGTGATCTTGACGCGGCGCCCTCGCTTACGCGGTCCCGATCACAACGCGGGGAGCCCTCTTTCTCAAGCAAGGGACATGGCGTAATCTGCGGCGAGTTGCCCTTAGACGGGACGGGCCGACGTCGCCGTTTGAAGGAACGGGCAGCGGTCAGGCCGTCGGCAGGCATCGCAGTCTGAAAGCAGCGCCTGCCTTATGTGGCGCTCCCTCAACTTCAACATGAAGCAGGTTGGCCTGCCGCACGCGCGGCAGACAAGGGCAGTGCTTAACCCTTGGAGGACGACATGGCGACATTCATAGTGAGGATCGACTGGACCGACCAGGGAATTCGAAGTGTCAAGGACGCTCCCAAGCGCAGCCGAGCGGCGAAAGAACTCGCCAAGACGCTCGGTGTCGAGATCAAGGAGGTCTATCTCACCTCCGGCGAGCATGACATCCTTCTCATCGCCGAAGCGCCTCTTGGCGACAACATCACGAAACTCGCGCTTGCCCTCAGTTCTCAGGGAAACATACGGACCTGCACATCACGGGCCTGGCCCGAGGCCGAGTGGACCAAGCTGATATCCGAGCTTCCGTAGCGGCTTCGGGACGTCCCTATGGATCTCTGCGCGGTCTGACTGACGGGCGCCGTCGATCTTGATACCCTGCGATCGGCGCCAGCGTGTGTGCGCAGGAACCGAGACTGCTCCTCGTCGTGTGAACGAGTAAAGTACGAGGCGCACGAGGGCGACGGCGGACGTCGTCGCCGGCAGGGCCGCACATGCCCTATTTATCCAGCCAGACATCCTCGAAACGCAGATTGTTGTACTGGCTGTTGTCGTGCGGGTGGAAATTCTTCACGTAAGGCTGCCAGCAATTGCCGGCCGATGAGTGCAGGATGACCGGCCGCGCGGCGTCGTCGACCAGCAGGTGCTCGATGTCGAACACGATCTTGCGGCGCTTGTCCTTGTCGACCTCGCGCGACTGTGCCGCCAGCAGCTTGTCGACCTCGGCGTTGCAATACTGGGTGTAGTTGCGCTCGGAGTTGCAGGAATAGTTCTCGACCAGATTGCCGTCGGGATCGTCGACGCTGACGCCGGTGACGTTGAGGCCGATGGTATAGTCCTTGCGCTGCAGCCGCGAGTACCAGCGCGGCGTATCCAGGATGTCGAGCTCCGCTGTGATGTAGATCTTCTTGAGCTGGTCGGCGAGGATCACCGCCGGGTCGCGATAGGTCGGCAGATTGCGGGTCTGGATCTTGATCGACAGCGGCTTGGCGTCACTGTAGCCGAGCTTCTGCATGATCGCCTGCGCCTCGGCGAGGTTCTTCCCGGTATCGGGGCCGTAACCCATCAGCGTCGACAGGATCTCCGGCGGCATGCCCCACTCGCCTTCGGGCTTCGCCTGCATCGCGCCGCCGAGCCGGCCGCTGCCCTCGAACAGGATGCTGTTGAAGGCCTTGCGATCCAGCGCCAGCGACATCGCCTTGCGGATATCCGGATTGTCGAACGGCGGATTGACGCGGTTGACCAGGAGATTGATCTGCAAATTGGTCGAGGTCATCTCGCAGATCGCGTTCGGCGCCTGCGACTTGACGTCCTTCATCAGGGGAATGCTGACGTCGGACGGAAAGGTGATGTCATAGTCGCCGGTCGCGAATGCCAGCATCCGCGTGGCGCGGCTGTCGATCGAGCGCACCGTGATCTCGTCGAGATACGGCCGGTCCTTCTTGAAGTAATCGGGGTTACGGACCAGACGGATCGAATCACCGCGCCTAAACTCGACGAACTTGAACGGCCCGGTGCCGACCGGCTTGGTGCGCATCACCTGCTGCGGAACGTGGCAGGGATAAACCACGGAGAAGGCGCTCGCGAGCAGCGCCAGCAGGCCGGGCTGCGGCTCGGTCAGCTCGAAGGTCGCCTCATCGTCGCCATTGATGCCGACATCCTTGAGCTTCGAGTACCAGACCTTGCGCGGGTTGCGCTTGAAGTCCTGGGTCTCGCTCTTGCCGATCAGCATCCGCCAGGTGCACTGCACGTCCTTAGCCGTGAACGGCTGCCCGTCATGCCACTTCACGCCGTGCCGCAGCTTGAAAGTGAGCTTTGTATTGGTCTGATCCCACGACCAGCTCTCGGCGAGATCGGGGATCACGGTGTCGATGCTTTCGTGCACCTTGGCCGGATCGAACACCACGAGGTTGTTGAAGACGGCCGCGAACGGCATCACCGAGGCGATGGTGGATTCCTCGAGCAGCGAGGTCGAGGGCGGATTGTCGTTGTGATAGAGCCGCAGGGTGCCGCCCTTCTTCTGCGCCGATGCAGGGCTCGCGGCCGTCGCCGCGATACCCAATGCCACAATGCACGCGGCCAGTTTGAACGACATTCCCGCCTCCCGAAATTTCTTGTTGTCGTCGGTTGCAGGCAGTCGAGCACAACACCCCGCCCCCCGCAACGACGCGAGGCCAAGATCATTGCCGGCTGCGCGCAACGCAGAGCGAGACCGGGATGCGCCCCGCAACCTGGACGGCTGGAACAGGCGCCCGGCCGTCGCTCGGTCGTCCCGCCCCTCTTTGACGGGCCACTGCATCTCCCGTCACGGGGAATTGGGGTTGGATGCATCCTCGAAATTGGCTACTAGTTTCCCGCCGAGAAACTCGGACCGTCTGAGGGCTTTAAATGACCTATTGTTGCGGAATCCTGGTTCGGGACGGTCTGGTGATGATCGCCGACACCCGCACCAATGCCGGCCTCGACAACGTCTCGACCTTCCGCAAGCTGCACATCTTCTCCAAGCCCGGCGAGCGCATCATGGCGATCGCCAGCGCCGGCAACCTCGCGATCAGCCAGTCGGTGCTCTCCACCCTGACCGAAGGCCTGGAGGATCCCAACACGGGCGAGATCGAGACGCTTATGAACGCGCCGACCATGTTCCAGGCCGCCCAGCGCATCGGCCGGGCGATCCGGGCGGTGCATGCCACCGAAGGACCGGCGCTGAAATCCGAGGACGTCTCCTTCGACGTCTCCTTCCTGTTCGGCGGCCAGATCAAGGGCGCGCGCATGCGTCTGTTCATGGTCTACACCGCCGGCAATTTCATCGAGTGCACCACCGACACGCCCTACCTGCAGATCGGCGAGCACAAATACGGCAAGCCGGTGCTCGACCGCGCCATGCATTACGACGTCGAGCTCTACGAGGCGCTGAAGACCGGCCTGATCTCGATGGACTCGACCATGCGCTCGAATCTCGGCGTCGGCCTGCCGATCGACGTGCTGGTGGTGCGCACGGACGCCTGCGAAGCCGATCTCAACCACCGCATCGAGGCGGGCGAACCCTATTTCCACGATTTGCGCTCGCGCTGGTCGGCGGCGTTGCGCGCCGCGCACCAGAACATTCCGCGCCCGCCCTACAAGAACGAAACCGAAGCAAAAACCAAGTAAGAGGAAACTCGCATGACTGAGGCAACCAGCAAGATCGCATTGGTGACCGGCGCCGGCACCGGTGTCGGGCGCGCAGCGTCGCTGGCGCTGATGAACACCGGCTTCACCGTGGTGCTCGCAGGGCGCCGGCTCGACATGCTCGAGGAGACGGCGAAGCTCGGCCCCGCCGGAAAGAGCCTCTGCGTCACCGCCGACATGACCAAGCCGGAGCAGATCGCCGCGCTGTTCGACAAGGTGAAGGCAACCTATGGCCGCCTCGACGTGCTGTTCAACAATGCCGGCATGGGCGCGCCGGCCGTGAACTTCGAGGACCTCAGCCTCGAGCAGTGGCAGGCGGTGGTGAACACCAACCTCACCGGCCCGTTCCTGTGCACCCAGCACGCCTTCCGCATCATGAAGGACCAGACCCCGCGCGGCGGCCGCATCATCAACAACGGCTCGATCTCGGCGCATGCGCCGCGGCCGTTCTCGGCCGCCTACACCTCGACCAAGCACGCCATCACCGGCCTGACCAAGGCCAGCAATCTTGACGGCCGCATGTATGACATCGCGGTCGGCCAGGTCGATATCGGCAATGCGGCGACGCCGATGACGGACCGCATGGTCAACGGCCCCGGCGTGCTGCAGCCCGACGGCACCACCAAGCACGAGCCGCGCATGGACGCCAAGGCGGTCGGCGACGCCGTCGCCTACATGGCCAGCCTGCCGCTCGACGCCAACGTGCTGACGATGACGGTGATGGCGACCAAGATGCCGTTCGTCGGGCGGGGCTGATCTTCTCCTCCCTGCTTGCGGCAGGACCATCACGATGCCCGGCCGGGCTTGTCCCGGCCGGCCGTCGCCGGACGCCCTGCCAAAATATCGAAAACAACCCCATGCAAAGGAGCCGGCAGCTAAAGCGCGATGCGATAAGGCTGAATCGTCATCGCGCTTTAGGTTGTTGTTCAAGCATGATCTTTTCGAAAAACCGCTACGCACTTTTCCGGATCATGCTTTAGCGGCGTTCGACACCGCAGCTTGACACGTCGGGCAAATCAGCAGTATTTTTCCATTATTCCGAAATCATGAAAGCTTGCCCCGGGGCTGATCCTCCCCTTCTCCCCGCGCGCAGGGAGAAGGTCGGGATGAGGGGAGTCTCCACGAGGATGGTGAGAGACAAGCTCGCGGAGAGAGTTCCCCTCACCCGCCGCTGCGCGGCGACCTCTCCCGCAAGCGGGACGAGGTAAGGGAAGCGCCCTACTCCAGCTTCTCCACGTCCCGCAGCGTCGGGAACAGCTTCATCCAGAGCAGCGCGACCGCAACGGTGGCGACGCCGCCGAGCACGGCCGACGGCACGGTGCCGAGCAGCGCCGCGGTGACGCCGCTCTCGAACTGGCCGAGCTGGTTCGACGCGTTGATGAACAGGAAGTTCACCGCGCCGACACGGCCGCGCATCTCGTCGGGGGTAGCGAGCTGCACCAGCGAGAAACGGATCACGACGCTGATCGTGTCCGCAGCGCCGAGCACCGCGAGCGCCAGCGCCGACAGCCACATCCAGTGCGACAGCGCGAACACCACCGTCGCGACGCCGAACACGATCACCGCCTGGAACATGCGCATGCCGACGCGGCGGTTGATGGTGTGCCGCGCCAGCACCATCGTCATCAACAGCGCACCGACCGCGGGCGCGGCGCGCAGGATGCCGAGGCCGAGCGGGCCGGCTTGCAGGATATCGCGCGCATAGATCGGCAGCAGCGCGGTGACGCCGCCGAACAGCACCGCGAACAAATCGAGCGAGATGGTGCCGAGGATCGCCGGATTGCTGCGAACGAAGGTGACGCCGGCAAACAGATCGTCCGACGACCCACCGTTCTTCACCGGCGCCTGTTGCAGCCGGCCGATGCCGCCGGTCAGGAGGGCGCCGAACAGCCAGAACACCATCATGATGCCGTAGGGCGCGCTCGGCATCAGGGCATAGGCGAAGCCGCCAAGCGCGGGTCCGGTGATGGTCGCAACCTGCGCCGCGCCGCTCGAGATCGCGGTCGCCCGCTGCAGCGAGCCTTGCGGCGCGATCAGCGGCAACAGCGCGGCGGTCGCCGGACTCTCGAACGCGCCGGCGATCCCGAGCACGAAGGTCGCGACGAAGATCTGGATCTCCGAGATGGTGCCGGCAAAAGTGCTTCCGGCGAGAAACAATGCGGTCAGCGCCTCCGCGATCTGGCAGGCCTGCACCACGCGCTTGCGCTCGAAGCGGTCAGCGGCGTGGCCGGCGACGAACACCAAGAGCGCCGTCGGCAGAAACTGCACCAGTCCGACCATGCCGAGGTCGAACGCGCTGCCGGTCAGATCGTAGATCTGCCAGCCGATCGCCACCGCGCCGATCTGGCTGGAGAAGCGCGACAGGCTGCGCGACGACAAGAAGAACAGGAACGGTCTGTGGCCGAGCAGATCGCGGGCGCCGGCCGGCGTGGCGGAGGACATGGATGATTGCGTGGCCGAGCGCCTGCAACTTGTCAATGGATACGAGATGAACGCGCAACAGCATTGCGCTGCGCGGGGCCCCTGCCCATAATCCCGCGAGAGTTCTTGGGGGCGTGATGCTGCAGTTGCAATCGGCGTTCGGCGTGGTGGCATTGCTCTTGATCGCCTGGGCGCTGAGCGAGAATCGCCTGAAGGTGTCGCTGCGCCAGGCGGCGATCGGGCTCGTCGTCACGATCGCGACCGCGCTTGTGCTGATCAAGGTGCCGCTGGTGACGCAGGCCTTCGGCACCATCAACGACGCGGTCGGCGCGATCTCGGCGGCCTCCCGCGCCGGCTCCGCCTTCGTGTTCGGCTATATCGGCGGCGGCGCCCTGCCATTCGATCTGAAGGTACCCGGCGCCGATTTCATCCTGGCGTTCCAGGCGCTGCCGATCGTGCTGGTGATGAGCGTGTTGACGACGCTGCTGTTCTATTGGCACGTGCTGCCACCGATCGTGCGTGGCCTGGCCTGGCTGCTCGAGCGCACGCTCGGCGTCGGCGGCGCGGTCGGGCTGTCGACCGCCGCCAATGTCTTCCTCGGCATGGTCGAGGCACCGCTGTTCGTGCGGCCCTATCTGGCACAGATGACCCGCAGCGAGCTGTTCCTGGTGATGACCGGCGGCATGGCGGGCATCGCCGGCACGGTGCTGGTGCTCTATGCGACGCTGCTTGCTCCCCTCATCCCCGACGCCGCCGCGCATTTCGTCATCGCTTCCGTGCTGGGCGCGCCGGCTGCGATCCTGGTCAGCCTGATCATGGTGCCCGAGACCTCCGACAAGCGCACCGGCGGATCGCTCGACAATCCCGATATCCAGGTGTCGTCGACGATGGACGCCATCGTGAAGGGCACGGCGGCCGGGCTCGAGCTCTTGATGAACATCGTCGCCATGCTGCTGGTGCTGGTGGCGCTGGTCTATCTCGTCAACGCCATGCTCGGCCTCCTGCCGAACATTGGCGGCGCCGCGATCTCGCTGCAGCGCCTGCTCGGCCTCTTCATGGCGCCGGTGTGCTGGCTGATGGGATTGCCGTGGGATCAGGCGATCACCGCCGGCAGCCTGATGGGCACCAAGACCGTGCTCAACGAATTGATCGCCTATGTCGACTTTTCGAAGCTGCCACACGACGCGCTCGACCCGCGCTCGCGCCTGATCATGCTCTATGCGATGTGCGGCTTCGCCAATTTCGCCAGCCTCGGCATCATGATCGGCGGCTTAGGGGTGATGGCCCCGGAACGGCGCGAGGAGATCAACGCGCTCGGACTGAAGTCGATCGTATCGGGCACGCTGACGACGTGCTTGATGGGCGCCATCGTGGGGGCGATGACGTGACCGTAGCCCGGATGAAGCGAAGCGCAATCCGGAGCCGCTCGGCCCGCGTGCGCGATTCCCGGATTGCGCTTCGCTCCATGCGGACTACGAAACCGGCGTGCCCGCAAGGGTACCGTGGGTTCGAATCCCACCCCTTCCGCCAGTCAAGGCCAAAACTCCAACATTTCCAACGCTTGGGCGTTTTGACTGACCAATGGTGACTAACCAGACGGCCGACTGCCGAACTCCGGTTGACCCCTGCGTGCAACTAACCGCCTATACTCGGCAACCGCGATTCGCGCGTTTTTGGGGTGGGCCGTGTCCGAACCGATAAACATCCGGAAAATTATTGAAGAACTGCTCTCAGGCAGGATGCGCGTTCCAAACTTTCAACGCGGGTTTGTCTGGGACCCTGCCCTATGACAATATGCTAGTTCCGCTCGCTGTATTTTTTGCAAACGATGAGAACAAGCAGCATCGGATCAGCAATGCGCAGAGAAAAGAGATTCTTCGATGGTTTTGGTTGACGTGCTTCTCACGTAGGTACAACAGCCAACCGGTCAAAAACCTAAAGGAGGACGTGATTGCATTCGGCAATTTGAAGGCCGGCAAAAGCAAAACGATTGCCGAAAACGAAATGCACATTGGGGAAGCCTTTTTCACTCAAAATGTCTTTCGGATTAATTCTGTTCTTTCCCGCAGTTTTGTTTTGATGCTTGCACAGAATAGCCCCACCTCATTCATCGGCGGCAACAAAATCGATCTTCGCAAAGCGCTCAACTAAGACCCGTAGCAGGCATCATGCCGTGTCAGGAGCAGTAGCAATCTCCGGCCCCTGCACTCCTTCGGCGCAAGCGGCAACAATCACGCGGATTGGTCAATCGTCTTGGCGAGTGGCATGGATTTCTGAGTCGTTCCAATAGATGTTGCGGACGAGGCGTCCGCCCTTCGGGACGTTCTCCGGACGCGCTGTGTACGACGCGACGAGATCAACGCGCTCGGGCTGAAGTCGATCGTCTCGGGCACGCTGACGACCTGCCTGATGGGCGCGATCGTGGGGATGCTGACGCAGCCGTAGCCGCAGTAGCCCGGATGCAGCGCAGCGCAATCCGGGACGGTTCGGCCGCGTATGGAAGCCCCGGATTTCGCTTCGCTGCATCCGGGCTACGTAATTTCGACCAGGTCGTCATGGCCGGGCATAGCCGTCCGAAGGACGGCGTCGCTTCCGCTCGCCTATGTCCCGGCCATCCACCGGCCAAGGAGAATCTTTCGAAGCAGGATGGATGGCGGGTCAAGCCCGGCCATGACGGCCGCGAAAAGCCTACGTCTTCAACTCCACCGTCTTGAACTCCGCCGGCAGGATCACCTCAAGCAACTCCACGTCGTCCGAATAATCCAGGATCATGTGCCTGATCTTCGGCGGCTGCGTCCAGGCGCTGCCTTGCTTCATCAGGGTCTCGCCCTGCCCGTCCATATAGGTCTTCACCCAGCCCTTGAGCACGTAGACCATCTGGAATTCGACGTCGTGATAGTGCAACTTCGACACTTCATCGGGGTTGCACGGTCCCTGAAGCCGGATGACGTGCGCCTGCGCGAGGCCATGCGAGGCGGCAGCGATGCCGAGGTCGCGGTACTTGGCGTAAGCGCGCAGCCCGTCGGCCTTGAAGTCGTCTTCGCGGTGATGGCTGATCGCAACGCGCTGTTTCGGCCGCGCCTTGGTCGCAGGTTTCGGCGCGCTCTTCTTCGCCGCCGGGACGCGGCCTTTCGACTTAATGGTCTTGCGCGCGGACGATTTCGCGGACGATTTCCTGGTGCCGGCGCCGAGCCCCGACCATTTCTTCTTCACTGCGGTCTTGGCTGCCGATCTTGATGCCGTCTTCTTGGCCATTGTTTCGCCTCCCGTCTTTTTGTGACGGAGAGAGGCTAACACAAGTCGCGCGCCGCGAGGCGAGCAAAGGCGCACAGCGCGCTTTTGCCCCCTTGCCCGCTCAATGCAGCCGGAACACGCCATCCACGGCGCGCAGCTCGGCCGGCTTGATCAGCTTGGAATGCGCCACCGTGACCGAATGCAGGGGGCCGTCGAGCTTTTCCTGCCAGAACGCCAGGAAATCCTTCAGCGCCGGAAATTTCGGAAACATGTCGTAGTTCTGCCAGACGTAGGTCTGGAGCAGCGAAGGATGATCCGGCATCCGATAGAGAATTTGCGCCGTCGTCAGTCCGTAGCCCAGCATCTGTTTCCGGAAATCCTCGGAAACGACCCCACCAACTCGCGAGACCATGCCAACCTCCTGTGACGGAGCGCATTCACGTGGTGGCCGACCTCCCCCGCCGGACCACCGGCAATGGATGCGCTCACATGAGAGAAATGTGACGCACGCGACTAACCCATCTCAAGCCTAAATGTTTAATAGGTTGTTGAAATTTCTTGCGTTGGCAGCAGCTTACCGCATCTGCTAATAGCCCCGGCGCCCCCTCTCGGGCGGCATTAAGGATGCCGAAATGATCTCGGCATCCTTCTGGCAGACCGCACTCACGAGTGCCAATTTTTCTGCTAGAGGCACTTGCCCGCCGCCAAGGCTTGGCCTATCTCCTGCCCAACCAGTCTGGCACTCGCTGGACTGGACTGCTAACTCTCCAAAAATCTACAGCATCTACAATTGCTTAGGAGGACTGCATGAAATTCCGTCCGCTTCACGACCGCGTCGTGGTCAAGCGCATCGACGCAGAAGAGAAGACCGCTGGCGGCATCATCATTCCCGACACTGCCAAGGAAAAGCCCTCCCAGGGCGAAGTCGTCGCCGTTGGCCCGGGTGGCCGCGACGAAGCCGGCAAGCTGATCCCGATCGACCTGAAGGTCGGCGACCGCGTGCTGTTCGGCAAGTGGTCCGGCACCGAGGTCAAGATCGACGGCCAGGACCTGCTGATCATGAAGGAGAGCGACGTGATGGGCGTTCTCGAAGTCAGCGAGTCCAAGAAGAAGGCGGCCTAAGAGCCCCCTCTCCCTCCAGTCAAATCATTCCAAGGAAAGATCCAGATGGCAGCCAAAGAAGTCAAATTCTCGGTTGATGCGCGCGACAAGATGCTGCGCGGCGTCGACATCCTCGCCAACGCGGTGAAGGTCACGCTCGGCCCGAAGGGCCGCAACGTCGTGCTCGACAAGTCGTTCGGCGCTCCCCGCATCACCAAGGACGGCGTCACCGTCGCCAAGGAGATCGAGCTCGAGGACAAGTTCGAGAACATGGGCGCCCAGATGGTGCGCGAAGTCGCCTCCAAGTCCGCTGACGCGGCCGGCGACGGCACCACCACCGCCACCGTGCTGGCCCAGGCGATCGTGAAGGAAGGCGCCAAGTCGGTCGCCGCCGGCATGAACCCGATGGACCTCAAGCGCGGTATCGACCTCGCGGTCGAGGCTGTCGTTGCGGACCTCCAGAAGAACTCCAAGAAGGTCACCTCGAACGACGAGATCGCCCAGGTCGGCACCATCTCGGCCAACGGCGACCAGGAGATCGGCAAGTTCCTCTCCGACGCCATGAAGAAGGTCGGCAACGAGGGTGTCATCACCGTCGAGGAAGCCAAGTCGCTCGAGACCGAGCTCGACGTCGTCGAGGGCATGCAGTTCGACCGCGGCTACATCTCGCCCTACTTCGTCACCAACGCCGACAAGATGCGCGTTGAGATGGACGACGCCTACATCCTCATCAACGAGAAGAAGCTCTCCTCGCTGAACGAGCTGCTGCCGCTGCTCGAGGCCGTGGTGCAGACCGGCAAGCCGCTGGTCATCGTCGCCGAGGACGTCGAAGGCGAAGCCCTGGCCACGCTCGTCGTGAACCGCCTGCGTGGCGGCCTGAAGGTCGCGGCCGTCAAGGCTCCGGGCTTCGGCGATCGCCGCAAGGCCATGCTGCAGGACATCGCGATCCTGACCGGCGGCCAGGCGATCTCGGAAGATCTCGGCATCAAGCTCGAGAACGTCACGCTCAACATGCTCGGTCGCGCCAAGAAGGTGATGATCGACAAGGAGAACACCACGATCGTCAACGGCGCCGGCAAGAAGGCCGACATCGAGGCGCGCGTGGCCCAGATCAAGGCGCAGATCGAGGAGACCACCTCGGACTACGACCGTGAGAAGCTCCAGGAGCGTCTCGCCAAGCTCGCAGGCGGCGTCGCGGTGATCCGCGTCGGCGGCGCGACCGAGGTCGAGGTGAAGGAGCGCAAGGATCGCGTTGATGACGCGATGCATGCGACCCGCGCGGCTGTCGAGGAAGGCATCGTCCCGGGCGGCGGCGTCGCCCTGCTCCGTGCCTCCGAGCAGCTCAAGGGCCTGCGCACCAAGAACGACGACCAGAAGACCGGCGTCGAGATCGTGCGCAAGGCGCTGTCGGCTCCCGCTCGCCAGATCGCGATCAACGCCGGTGAAGACGGCTCGGTGATCGTCGGCAAGATCCTGGAGAACAAGGCCTACAATTACGGCTTCGACTCCCAGACCGGCGAATATGCCGACCTCGTCAAGAAGGGCATCATCGACCCGACCAAGGTGGTCCGCACCGCGATCCAGAACGCAGCCTCGGTTGCGGCTCTGCTGATCACCACGGAAGCCATGGTCGCCGAGCTGCCGAAGAAGGGCGCCGCCGGCCCCGCGATGCCCCCGGGCGGCGGCATGGGCGGCATGGACTTCTAATCCAGCCATCCAAGGCAATCTACGAAATGCAAAACCCCGGCAGCGATGCCGGGGTTTTTGTTTGTGGCAGGCTCGCCGGGCGACTTACCGCAGCGCGGCCGATGCGAATACGTCCACAACCTCGCACTGATGCAGAGCCTTACGCTGCTCACAGCATGCACGTTATGCACAACACTCTCCGTAAATATACGTTGGTCTGAGTTGACAATTTCAAAAAAAATTTCGTGCGAGAGTCGCAAACCGAACCGACAGTGTCGTCAGCGTCCCGCACAGTAAGCTCGGGACGAGATCGAAGTTCACTCAAAAATCTGAATTGAGCACGGAGCGTCAGCTCCCGTGACGCGAGCAAGCGTTGCGGAGAATGCGTTCACTTGCGAGGGAGGCAGTGCAGTGAGCGAAAGCGACAAGGTTCTCAGCCGAGCCGCCTGAAGAAGCGGCGTTGAAGTCACATCGAGGATTCGTTCAAGGAGGGACCTGGCCGGTTGGAAGAAGCCCCGTGACGAGAGCATGCAGCCCCCACTGCCCGATGCTCCGTCAACCGCCGCAGGTGCGCGATGCCCCCCCAACTACCCCGCGCACCGATCTGGGGCCAATCCAACCGGCCGGACTATTCTGCAAGGCAAACGGCAAAAAGCAAAAGGCAATATGGGAGGGAGGCGCTCATGGGCATGGTGATGGTCAGATGTCCGCAAACCGGACACGCGATTTCCACCGGAATCAAAACCGATCGCGAGAGCTTTCGACGCAGTACCGTGTTCTTCTCGCGCACGCCCTGTCCATTTTGCCGCGCGGATCACGCCTGGTTTGCGCGGGACGCCTGGGTCGATGAGCCGAGCATCCGCGTGCGGCGACGCCGCGGCGGCGGTTCACCGGCCTGAAAATGGCCACCACTTTTGACGACCGCGATGGAGGGACACCATGGCGCAGGTACAGATCTCGACCGAAACGTCTGCCTGGCTGCTGCAGGCCAAGGACTTTCTCGATGAGGCACGACGGCTGAAGCCCGGCCCGAAGCGCAATGAGTTGCGCGAGACCGCAAAGGTGCTGCGCGAGATTGCGAAGCTCGAAAGGGTATCCTCCCCCACGCGGGAGCTTGATCGGCGGCCAGGAAGCTGAACGCGCTTACACGGCGTCATCAGCCTCGATTTCCGGGATGCGCGGATCGTTGGCCGGCGCCATTCCTCGCGTTCGAATCTTGCTACCCGAGAAGATCTCCTCGGCCTCGAGACGCATGACGCGATGGCATTCGCACGCCGCCGCCAATAGCCGCGCCCGGTCGATCTCGATCTGGCCTCGCTGATCTGACCTGATCGCTCCGCGCTTGCGCAGATTACCCATCAGCAAGGTCACCGTCGTTCGTCGTACGCCGAGGATTTGCGACAGCGCTTGCTGGGTCAGCGGGAGGACGTCGCTGTCGACGCGGTCGCGAAGTTGAAGCAGCCAGCGCGCCATCCGCGCCTCGACCGGGTGGAGCGCATTGCACGCGGAGCCGAGCTGAAACTGGATCAGCATCGATCTGACGTGCTTCTGGATCGCCTGCCGAATCCCCGGACTGCGGCCGAAAGCGGCATGAAAGCGCGCCGCCGGGACCCGCGAAGCGGTACCAGCCGCACGAACGACGGCGGTAATGCCTGACGGCGAGGCTCCGAGAACCGAAAGACTGCCCACGGCCCCTTCGCATCCGACCACACCGGTCGCGACCGTCTGCCCATCCGCCATGTCGATCATCAACAGGATCGCGCCGCTGTGAGGAAAGAAGACGTAGTCGATCTCGTCACCGGCGCGCGCCAGGACTGCATCCTGTTCGAGCGCAACGGTCTCAAGTTCGGGTCTCAGGAGGTCCAGATCCGCCGGCGACAATGTCGCGAGAAGGCGATTACAAGTTCCACCGGAAATGCTCACCTGCGGGAACGTCAAGGGTCGCACAGCATACTCACTCAAACACAGGATGAAAAACAAATTCCAAACGCTTGACCGCAAGGCGGAATTCTCCGCAGCGGCGTTTTTAAAGTAGATGCAAATGCGCCAGCGGACGCAATAGCAAAATGCGCATCGTCGCACCGTAGAACTTCGGGAACCCAACAGCTCCAGTTTCGCACCGCTAGCGTCTTGCGCGACATCCGAGCCTGCTCTTTCACCACTTGCGCGGGCGCAGGAAGGTGGGCGGACGCGGTGTGACCGCTCCGCTGCGGCACCCGTCACGATGCGCGCGAGTGGTGGTCCGGCCACCGACGCGCCTGCGTGAGCAGTTCCTGCGCGTCCTTGACCTCGGCAAGATCGAGCGCCGAATCGAAACCGGCGAGCACCGGCGCCAGCAATTGAGATATCTCCTCTGCCCGGCCGCTGCGGCTGTAAAGACGTGCAAGTCCCAGCGCGCTGCGCAATTCGAACGTCCTGGTCTGCTGCCTTCGCGCGATCTCGAGGGCGCGATGGAACGCATCCTCCGCGCCTGAAATGTCGGGGCTGTGACGACGCGACAGCAGCCCACCCTGCACGCGGTACAGCTCGGCATCGAGCCAGTGCTGCCCGGACTGCTCCGTCGCCTCGATCAGCTCATTGATGATGTCGAGCCCGGCATCGACATGCCCGGCCTCCGCATTGGCCACGGCAATCTGTAATCCCCAGAACGGTTCACAGAGGTAGCAGTCGTTCTCGTGAAGCAACGACCAGCCACGCTGCATCTCCGCGAGACCTGCGGCGCGATCGCCGGCACGCCACTTCTCCAGACCATTGAGATAGGTGCCGGCGGCGACATACAACGGCATCGTGTGGTCCCGCGCCAGGCCCAGGGCCAGGATCGTCTCGGTCTGGCGCAACCTGCTGCCGCACAGCCCGTCGAAGACGGCCTTGTGAACTAGCGCATTGGCGCGCGCGAGCGCGCGCTGTTTTCCGACGTCCACCGCGGCGCCCGCGAGCTGCCGGGCCCGATCGATTTCGCCGCGCGGCCAAAGCACCAGGGCGAGAAATCTCATGATGACGAACGGCAAGTCGAGCGTCGACGACTTGAAGGTTGCCGGATCCGGCTCGGTCGCATAGGCCGCGAAGGCCTGCTCGAGATGGATGCCCGCGTTCAGGTACTCGCCCGCGAACCAGGAGGTTACCCCGCTGGCCCAGCGCGCGACGATGGTCGCCACCGGCGAATCCGGATGCCGCTCCGCTGCGCCCATGATCGCCTCCGCCAGTTCCCGCATCGGCGCGAGCTCGCCGTGGGTCAAGCAGGCGTTGAAGAGACCCGACTGGATCGGCGCCAGTTCGATCGGATCATCGATGTCGGAGGCGAACTGCCGGGCGCGCGTCCAGGCGGCGACCGTCTCGGGGGCGCTGTGCCCGAGACTGCCCCGCAGCGCGCGGCCGTAGGCGATTTGCAGATGGAGCCGGCCGATCATCCGATCCGGCTCGTCGGGCAGCTCATCGGCGATGGCGACCGCCTTGCCGAGATGCGCGATCGCCTCGCAATAGGCCGAGCGCTTCAGCGCCTGCTGACCGGCCTTGCGCCACCACGCCAGCGCGGTCTCGCCGAGCCCTGCCTCGGTGAAATGGTAGGCGACGACTTCCGGCTCGATCTCGGCCATCTCGGCAAACTTGTCGCGCAACACATCGCCGATATGCTTGTGAAGCAACTGCCGGCGGCTCTTGAGCAGGCTCTCGTAAGCCGCTTCCTGGACCAGCGCGTGCTTGAAACTGTAGCTTGCGTCCGGCGGCACGCCCCGGCGCAGCAGCAGCTCGGCCTCTTCGAGCTGGGCAAGCGCCGCGCCAAGCGTCAGATCATCGCGCCCGGCCACGCTGCGCAGCAGCGCATATGAGAACTCGCGGCCGATCGCCGCACCGATCTGCGCCACCTCCTTGACCGGCGCCAGCCGGTCGAGCCGTGCCATCAGCGAGTCCTGCAGCGTCGCCGGGATCGCCAGCGGCGGCAGCGGATTGTCGAGGCGATAGCGCCCGGCATTCTCGACCAGCAGCCCCGACTCCATGACCATCTTGGTCAGCTCCTCGACGAACAGCGGGACACCATCCGTCCGCTCGATGATCTGCGCCATCATCTCGCCGGGCAGCAACCGGCCGACGGTCACCTGCTCGATCAGCGCGCGCGTATCCTGCCGGTCGAGCCGATCGAGCCGCAGCAGGCTGACATTGGCGAGCCCGGCCCATGGCGGCTCGAACTCCGGCCTGAACGTCATGAGCATGAGGATCGGCAGCCCCCTGATCCGGTCGACCGCGAGGTCGAGCAGTTCGAGCGACGTGGCATCGGCCCAATGCACGTCTTCGCAGACGACAAGCACCGGCTGCTGCCGGGCGAGGCCTTCGAGCTGGTCGAGCAGCGCTGCGAATGTCTGCCGCCGCTGCTGCGCCGGGCTGAGGCCGAGCGGCGGATAGCGGTCGCCGGTCGGGATCGACAGCAGCGCCGCGATCAGCGGTGTCACGCTGGGCACGTGCTGCGTGCCGAGCGCCAGCATGGCTTCGAGCTTGTCCAGCTTCTGCTCCGGCGCATCTTCCGACCTGATGCCGGCGGCACGCTCGAGCTGGGCGACAAAGGGGTGCAGCGCGCTGTTGGTGTGATAGGGCGAGCATTGATACCGCACACGGCGGTGTGCCCCGGGCGCCAGGCTGTCGGAGAGCATCGCCACGATGCGCGATTTGCCGATACCCGCTTCGCCCGATATCAGCACCGCCTGGCCCTGGCCTTGCCACGCCAGTTGCTGGCGCGACAGCGCAAATTCGATCTCCGCCTTGCGGCCGACGAAGCCGATCGAGCGCGCGGTGCGCACCGCCTCGAAACGGCTTTCCGATGCCGGCTCGCCTTCGACGGCCCACACCGCGATCGGCTCGGAGATGCCCTTGACCTCGCGGCGGCCGAGGTTGCGCAGCGTGAACAGGTTGCCGAGCAGCCGGCGGGTCGAGGCAGCCACGACGACCACGCCCGGTTCCGCCAGGCTTTGCAGCCGCGCCGCGATGTTCGGTGCATCGCCGACCAGCGCCTGCTCCTCCGACGCGCCGCCGGAGACGAGGTCGCCGACCACGACGAGCCCGCTCGCGATCGCGATCCGCACCGCAACTCCCTCTTTCGCGCGGGTCTCGAGCTTGCCGATTGCGGCGATGACGTCGAGGCCGGCGCGCACCGCGCGCTCCGCATCATCCTCGTGGGCGCGGGGATAGCCGAAATAAGCAAGGATCCCGTCGCCGATAAATCTGGCAACGGCGCCGTCGTATGTCGTGATCACCTGCGCACAGGCTGCGCGATAGGCGCGGATCACCTCCCACATGTCCTCGGGATCGAGACGTGCCGATAACGCCGTCGAGCCGACCAGGTCGCAGAACATCACAGTGAGGTGGCGGCGCTCGGCATCGTGCGGTGAAACCGGCGCGGCGATCAGTCCGGCTTGATTGAGATCGGCGATCGCGCGCAGCATCTTGCGGCGATGGCCGAGCAGGACGCCGAGCCTGTCGAAGTCTTCATCCGTCAATTCGGGAAGAACGCCGAGGTCGATCCCATTCTCGGCAAAACGCAGCGCGTATTGCCCAAGTCCCAGCTTCTCGAGCCATTCCGCAATCTGCTGCACTGGCTTCACCGGCGGGTTGACGGCTGGCCGAATGGACCACGGTACACGAACGTTATCGCAATCTGACCGGAGTGGCACCTCTGTTTTGCGACGTGGCGCAGGACATGCGAATTGTGCCGTGGCGGTGTCCCATTACAGCCGTCTGCACGCTAACATTCGTACGAGTGCCGGCGGTCCGTCCCGGCGAAAAAGTCGAAGGGCCGCCCGTGGGCGGCCCTTCCTGTCTTACGCGCTCTCGGGCGCCTTGAGACGCACCAGCTTGGTCAGCAGCGCATCGAGGCCCTGGCCCTCGCCCGCATGCAGGTCGATGCGGCCGACCTTCTCGACCAGACGCTCGAGCGACTCCAGCTCCTTGAGCCGCAGCAGCAGAGGGTTCTCCTCCATCAGCCTGGCGGTGTTCAGGAGCGAACGCGTCGCCGCGGTCTCCTCCTGGCGGCGGATCAGGTTGGCCTTCGCCACCCGCTCCGCCTCCACCACCTTGTTGACCAGCTCGCGGATCTCGCCGGGCAGGATCACGTCCTTCACGCCGAGCTCGGTGACCTCGACGCCGCCGTCCGCGACACGATCGCGGACGAAGTCGCGAAGCTCCGTATCGAGCGCCGTCTTCGCAGACAGCACCTCGTCCAGCGTGCGGCCAGCCACCGCCTCGCGGATCGCGAACTGCACCAGGCGGTACAGCCACGCATCCACGTCGGGCACCGTTGCCACGACCCGCTCGGGATCGACGATCCGGCGGAACGCGGTCAGCGTCACGCGCAGCGCGATGCGATCCTTGGTCAGCATCTCCTGCGCCGTGATCTCGACCGCCTGGGGACGCAAATCGAGGCGCCTGACCTCGATCTTGCGGCCCGCGATCCAGAACGCGTGCCGGCCGGGCGCGAGCCGCTCGACCAGCTTGCCCTCGACCGTGAGCAGACCGGCCTCGTGGTTCTCGACCACCGCCTCGGTGATGACGCCGGCCCGGTTGGGCTGGATCATCGCGAGATGGCGTGCCGTGACCCTGGGATCGCTGGTGACGTCGATGCGCTCGACCTCGACCGACGTCGCGATCTTCCAGTACACGCGCGTCTGCCAGGGCGTCATCAGCTGCACGGGACGGCCGTCGAGGCTGACGATCGCGATCTCGTTCGCGCGGGTCTCGACCGCCTCGAACAGCTCGTCGGCCAGATCAGGGCGCGCGGCCTTGATCACCGCGAAGCGATCCGCGGGGAATTCGGTCCGCACGACGCTGAACAGCTCGGCCTTGAGCTGATGCAGGGGATCGAACAGGCGGTGACGTCCGGGCGCGAGCACCTGCTCGAGCCGGCCGTCGCGCATCAGCAACGCGCGCTCGCCATCCTTCACCGTCAAATTGGTCGTCAGGAAGTGCCAGGTCCTCTTCAGGGTCACGACACGCCTCCATCGTTTGCCGTCAGGCCCATGGGCCTGAGAGCGGGTTTCATTTTGCAAAGGACGTGAGGACGCGAACGCGGCTTCCTGTCAGCCAAGCGGGCCGTGGCTTAGAGCTTACGCGATGACGGGCGCACGCGCGCGTTCGCGCGACGAATGTCGCGCGGCCGTGCGGAGCCACCCGGCATCAGCGCAAGCGGTATCCACCGCGGCGCAAAGCCGGTCTCACAGTGTCGATGTTCGGACGAAAAGCCTTGTGGCGAGACGGCCGGACTGCGACTGAAGCGCGCGTCCGGTCCCCTTCAGAGGTATCAGCTTTACAGGCTGAAACGGAGCGCTTGGAGCGGGAATCGAACCCGCGACCCGATGAGTATCATTCACCTGCTCTAACCAACTGAGCTATCCTTTGTGAGAGACCGGATTCGAACCGATACCTTCGGGATTTCATCCCCGACGCTCGCCCATGAGCTTCATCTCGCGATCTTCATTTCGGCGGAACACGACACCGCAAAGCGGCCCGCGCCGGTCGGGATCTCAACGAGCCCGAACCCGTGGCCGAAACGAAGGAGCGGGCTAATAGACGAAGCACGTCCGGGTTGCAAGAGGGCTGCGTGTGATTTTTCATGACGCGGCGGTGCTGTGACCCAAGCGTCGCAGCAGGTCCCGTCATTGCGTGGGCACCTCATCCCCTCTGCGCGGCATCCTGGAAGCAGGCGCGCAGCCACTCGATCGTCACGCGCGTCGCCGGATCGCGCTTCAGATGGTTCTGCACCAGGAGCCAGACGTCGCGGCGCCTCGGCAGCAGCGTGGCGCGCAGGCTGCGGTCGGCGAGCAGCGGCCCGCAGCTGTGCTCGGGCAGCACGCCGATGGCCTGATGCGACTGGATCATGGTGCGGATGACGCGGACATTGTCGGTGACGCAGCGCGCGCGAAGCCGCTTCGCGCGCAGGAACTGCATTTCCGGAATCCCTCCGAGCTCGTCGGGATAGGCGCACAGCATCGCTTCGCCGGCTGTCGTCGTGGCCGGCTCGAAGAAATACGAGCGGACCTCGGCGAGCTTCGAGATCGCAAAGTCGCCCTTGTCGGGCTTGCGCAAGCGGATCGCGAGATCGGCCTCCCAGCGCGAGAATTTTACATTGTCGCTCGAGGTCAGAAACTGCAGCGTCAGGCCCGGATGGGCGCGCAGGAATTCGCTTGCGCGCGGCGCCAGCACCTCCTCGGCGATCGCGCTGGTGGAGGCGATGCGCAGCCGCCCGACCGGACCGGGCAGGCTTTCGCCGATCCGGCCGATCTCCTCGGCACGCGCGGCCATCGCCTCAATATGCGCGAGCACCATGTCGCACTGCCGGGTCGGCTTGCGGACGCCATCGACGGCCTCGAACAGGCGCAGGCCGAGCGCGCGCTCGATCCGCGCCAGCCTGCGGCCGACGGTGGTCTCGTCGATGCGCAGCCGCGCGCTGGCGCCGGCATAGGTGCCCTCGTCCCTGACCGCGGCGATGATGCGCAGGTCGTCCCAGTTCATGGCGCCAGGCTACATCGCGCGGCCGCCAATAACGCAGCCACCGGCTGCAATATCCCTGCATAACAGCAGGCCGATCCCAGGCTATGTTTTCGGGGGCACATCCGCTGGAGAACGACCATGACATCAGCCAAGACATTGATGCAGCTTGCCGGTATCGACCTCACCCCGCCCCGCCTCGGCGACAGCTGCCTCGTGTTGATCGACATCCAGAACGAATATTGCGCCGGTCCGCTGGCCCTGCCCGACGCCAACCCGGCGATTGCGCGCGCGACGGCATTGCTCGCCCGCGCCCGGGAAAGCGGCGTCGCGATCATCCACATCGCGCACAAGGGCCAGCCGGGCAGCCTGTTCGACCGCAGCGGGGAGCGTGGCGCGATCGTCGCGCCGCTGGCGCCGCGGCCGGGCGAGATCGTGATCGAGAAGCAATTGCCGAACGCATTCGCCGGCACCGACCTCAACGCGCAGCTTGCCGCGACCGGCCGCAAGGAGCTGGTGCTGGCCGGCTTCATGACCCACATGTGCGTCTCCTCGACCGCCCGCGCCGCGCTCGATCTCGGCCTGCGCACGACGATCGCGGCCGACGCCTGCGCCACCCGCGACCTGCCCGACGGCCGCGGCGGCACGCTGGACGCCCGGACCATTCACGAGGTCGCGCTGGCCGAACTCTCGGACCGCTTCGCGATCATCGCCCGCGGCAACGCGCTCGCCTGAGGGCCGTTCCGCCCAGCGTTGCGCTACTGGAACGCGACTTCGGCGAAACTGCGGAGCTTTCGCGAATGCAGGCGCTCCGATTCCTGCTGCTTGAGCCGCTCCAGCGCCTTCAGGCCGATCTCGAGATGCTGGCCGACACGGCGGCGGTAGAATTCGCTGGCCATGCCGGCGAGCTTGATCTCGCCGTGCAGCGGCTTGTCCGAGACGCAGAGCAGCGTGCCATAGGGGACGCGGAAGCGGTAGCCGTTGGCGGCGATGGCGGCGGATTCCATGTCGAGCGCGACCGCGCGCGATTGCGACAGGCGGCGGATCACTTCAGGCCCGGAAATCTCCCAGTTGCGGTTGTCGACGCTCGCCACCGTCCCCGTGCGCATCAGGCGCTTCAGCTCGAAACCTTCGAGCCCGGTGACATCCTCGACCGCCTCCTCGAGCGCGACCTGCATCTCGGCGAGCGCGGGAATCGGCACCCACAGCGGCAGCTCGCGGTCGAGCACATGGTCCTCGCGCACATAGCCATGCGCGAGCACGTAGTCGCCGAGCCGCTGCGTGTTGCGCAGGCCCGCGCAATGGCCGAGCATGAGCCAGGCATGCGGCCGCAGCACGGCCACATGGTCGGTGACGTTGCGCGCATTGGACGGACCGGTACCGATGTTGATCAGCGTGATGCCGCGATAACCCGGCGCGACCAGATGGAAGGCCGGCATCTGCGGTACGCGTTCGGACGGGGTCCCGGTGGTGCCGCCGCCGAGCCGCGCATTGTGCGTGGTCACATTGCCGGGCGCGACGAAGGCCTCGAGACCGGCCTCGCCCGACGCAAGCCGCTGCTGGCAGAGCTGCGCGAAGGCGTCGACATAGAACTGGTAATTGGTGAAGATCACGAAGTTCTGGAAATATTCGGAATCGGTGCCGGTGTAGTGATAGAGCCGGCGCAGCGAGTAATCGATGCGGGCCGCGCGGAACAGGGACAGCGGCTTGGGCGTCCCCGGCTGCAGCTCGAAGGTGCCGTCGGCAATCGCATCGTCCATCGTCGCGAGATCAGGCGTATCGAAGATGTCGCGCAGCGACCTTGTGAACGCCGAACTGTCGGCGATGGTCAGCGCCGCCTCGATGTTGATGTCGCGGCGATAGGCGAAGTGGATCGGGATCGGCTCGGTGGATTCGCCGATCTCGACCGGTACGCCGTGGTTCTGGATCAGCAATCCGATCTGCTCGGTGAGATAGCTGCGGAACAGATCCGGCCGCGTCACGCTGGTTTCATGTACGCCGGGCCCGGCGACGAAGCCGTAGGCAAGCCGCGAGTTCGAGCCGCGCATGTGACGAGGTCGTGATGCGGACGAACGGATAATGCGCCCGCACCCGCGTCGTGAACGGCACGCCGTTGACGTAGGCCTCGAAACGATTGCGCAGGAAGCCGGTGTTACGCTCGTAGATCTCTTCGAGACGGACAACCGCGGCTGCGGCATCGACGAACGCTTCGGTCGTGATCGGCGGCGGGGTTTCGATGGAGGGTGTGGGAGACATGTTCGCGTTGCGCCAGATCCGTTGCCGAGCTTGGACTCGCTCTGGATCAGTGCAGTATAGCGACTATGGCATCCAATTCCAGACGTCGATCAGGCCGCAGCGGTGGGCCGCTGCCCGCTCTGCCTACTGAATCCGCGCCAGCACCGCGAGCTTGCGGATGCCCTTGTTGCGGTAGGCGTCGAGGAACGCGTAATAGTCCTTGAACGACACGCAGCCGTTGGAGTCGCCGTTCGGCCCGAGCATGAAAGTGTGCGCGAGCAGGCCGTCACGGCCGTGGATCGCGCTCTCGCCGCCGATCGGGGTCAGGCGCAGCGCCGGCACGCCGTGGAACAGCGCCTCGCGCGGCTTCAGCGTGTAGATGTGCGGCGGCGTCACGCCGACCATCTTCAGGTGCGAGGACCTGGGATCGTCGAGATTGGAGCCGAGGCCCGAATGCGCCTCGAGCTTGGTACCGTCGGGCAGATACACCGCCTTGGCGGTGATGTCGTACACCGCAGTGTCGCGCTCATAGGGCGGCGCGCCGCCGAACATCGGGTTCTGGTCCAGCGTCGAAGGAATGCTGCCGGTCACGTTCGCATCGGCTGAAGCGAAGGAGAGCAATCCGCCGCTCGACTCCCGCTTGCCCCACAGCTTCTCGACCATGGTCTGCCGTTCGTTCGATGCGATCGACATCACCGCGGCCTTGGCGCGCGCGGCCATGTCGCGAACGCCGCCGGATTTGGTCACCTGCCTGGCCTCGGCAGGCTTCGCCTCGGCTGCCTTGTCGGCCCCCTTGGGCTGAACGTCCGCAGCGGGATCGTTGAGCGCCACCTTCAGATTGGCGGCGGCCTGCTTCTTGGCGGTCTCGACCGACTTCGGCGCCGGCAACGGCTTCGATGTCTCGGCGAGCTCCGCGGAGGCGACCGCCCTCGCCGCTTCGGCGACCTTTGGCGCAGCGGCCTGCTTGATCGGGTCGATCTGCGATGCGGCGTCAGCCACGACGCTGGACGCGACGCCCTCGGGCGAGGCGGCCGCAAACCGATCGTTAAACATAAGCGACGATGCCGCGGCTTCCGACTTCGCGACCTCGGTCTTCGCGGGCGCCGCTGGTGCCGGCGTCAAGGAGGCGAACACCTCGTTGAAGGCAGGCGTCGGCCGCGCAGCGACCGCGACGGGCCGCTTGATCACCGGCGCATCGAACGACGCATTGCCCACGGAGGGATAGACGCTCGCCGCAAAAATGTTGGCGTAGACGGTCCAGGCGCAGCCAAGCACCAGCCCCGCCACCGCGGCGCTGCCGAGGAAATGCTGTGGGAGGATTTTTCGGGAGGATTTCTTGCGGCTTGGCGCCCCAAGAACATACGCACTCGCACTCGTACCCATACGCCCGGCGCTCAAAACAGGTCCACCTTTGTCCCTCACTCGACGCGGGGTCGAACGGAGTTCGGCTCAACGTCGCGCGGGGGCACAGACGGCCATTAAGGCGACTTTTAGTTAAATGCGACTTAACCGGATGCGATCCCCTGCAGCGCGGGAAGTGCCTGTGGCGTAGGGCTTTTTTAAGATGACATTGGACCGCCAAAGCGGCTTTTCTGTCCCATCATGGGACATTCCGGCATGCCGCTCCAGCGCAGCATGCCGGAATATATTCAGGGGAGAATTTCCTTGCCGATCGCCCCGTAATCGCGCGGGGATCGAGCAAAAACCATCTCTCAGTAGCTGAGCTTCGGATACCAGTCCTTGCCGCGCCCTTCAGGCGTCGTGTCGAGCAAGGTCCAGAGCGGATCCATGTCCGGCGCGCCGCGCGGGTCCTGGCCGGGGTCCATCGTGCCCGCCCCCATTTCGCCGGCCCAGAAATGACGGATCGTGCCGTTGTGGCGCGTGAAGACATTGTATCCCGGCAGATCGCTGTCATCCTTGCTGACATAGTCGCGCGTGTAGTCGCCCGACGCATCCGAGTAGATCCTGTGGCGCGTCCAGCCGCGCGCCTTCTTCGCCTCGATCAATCGAGCGATCGGCGAGCGCGCCACGAACACGAACGACACGCGCTGCTCGATATCGGGCAGCTTCTCCTCCCAGGTGCCCATGAACGATGTGCACATCGGACACGGCTTCTCGCGCTGCGGGCCGTACATGTAGCTGTAGACGATCAGCGTCGGCTTGCTGCCGAACAGATCGGCGAGCGATGCCGCACCGGCTTCTCCGGTGAACTCATAGGGCTTGATCACCTCGCCGCCCGGCGGCAAGGCGCGGCGCAGCGCGGCGACGCGCTCGATATGCCGGCGCAGCTCGATCTCTTCGACGAGCAATTCCTGGCGGGCGCTGCGATACTCGGCGCTCTCATTGGGAAAGCGCCTGACATTGGTCGTGGCGAGCTCGGCGGCAGGCTTGAGAACGGAACTGGTCATGTTGGAACCTCGCATGGTTGACGGGCTGTCTGGAAGACGACCCGGACCCGGACGATCCGACACTCAACGGCGAGGATTTTATTGCAGTTCCGGCGGCGGGGAACGGTCGAGGACCTCGCCCTTTGCACCTTCCAGCAGGTCGAGCGCGTAGGTCTCGATGGTCAACGGCCCCCGCATGCGTTTGGCCTCGGCCACCGTTTCGACACGGGCGAAATTGTCGCGCAGCGAGGCCGGCATCGCCTGCTCGACCTCGTGCACATAGATCAGCTTGCCGGCCAGTTCCGCCGGGCTCGGCTCCTGCATGTTGACCCAGCGAATGCGCTGGCCCTGCTGGGCGACGCAGGTGCCCTTGGGGAGATAGAAGGCGAGCCAGCCGGTGGTGCCGTAATCCGCCGCCAGCACGCAGCTCGCGCCGGTCCGCACGCGGGTCGCCTCGATCTCGTCCGCAAGCTCCTGCCAGCCGACACCGACGCTGCGCACGGTGGCGTCGCGGCGATAGCCCGAGAGCAAACCGGTGTTGGCCTGCACGATCAGCAGCGCGAACAGCACGACGCCGACGGGCGCGGCCCAGCGGCGGCAGAAATCGATCGTGCGCTGCTCGCGCGGCGCCCACTGCACCTGGACTGCCGCGACCGCGGCGGCCACGGCAAAGGCGGATAGACCGGCGCGAACCAGTTGGCTTCGACGCGGGCATGCAGCGAATGCCAGATGAAGTAGACGACGATGGTCCAGAACATCGTCTCGATCAGCACGCGCGAGGCCAGCGCGCCGGCGCGCCGCCACGTCAGCGCGTGCAGGCCCATCGCGCCGAGGATGAAGACCAGCGGCGTCGCGAACGCGATCTGGGTCGGGATCAGCTCGGCGATGAAGGTCGGCCGGAAATCCTCGATCCGGGCGCGTCCCATCTGCTTGATGAACGACACCCAGTGATGCTCGGCATTCCAGCGGATGACCGGGCTGAACAGGCCGAGCGCGACGAGGCCGCCGAGATAGGGCCAGGGCGAGAGAAACCAGCGCCTGAGCTTCGGCACGGCCGCGAGCCAGATCAGGATGGCCGGCCCAAAGAACATCGCGGTGTATTTCGACAGCAGCGCCGCGCCGACCGCCGCGCCGACCGCGAGCCACCAGGCGCCCCGGCCGGTCTCCAGCACCTTGGCGAGGAAGAACAGCACGAAGCTGGAGGCGACCAGCAGCGGCGCATCGGGCGTGACGATCAGCGTGCCGACGGAAGCCAGCAGCGTCACGTTGAGCAGGATGGTGGCGCTGGTCGCGGCCACGCGCGCGCCGCCGAACAGGATCGCGGCAGAGCGATAGACCGCATAGCTCATCGGCAGCGCCAGCAGGATCGACACCAGCCGCACGCCGAACGGCGTATCGCCCGCGATCATGGTGCCGAGTCGGATCACCACCGCGACCATCGGCGGATGGTCGTAGTAACCGCCCGCCAGATTCTTCGACCACATCCAATAATAGGCTTCGTCGAACGTCAGCGGCGTCCATGCCGCGGCGGCCAGCCGCAACACGACCAGCGCGCACACCGCAAGCGCGGTGTTTCGGGCCAGCCGCGCCTCGTTCGCGTTCATGCCACCGTCATCGCTTGCGCCAGACGAACAGTCCGGACATCGCGTAGTTCCACACCACGCCCATCAGCGCGCCGGCCATGCCGGCCAGCCACCAGATCGGCTCCTGGTCGTACACCGAGAAGGCGACGCCGACATTGGCGAGCAGGCCGACGCTGCACACGATGTAGAAGGCGATGAGGCCGCGCAGCAGCGCAAAGCCCTTCAGCCGCTGGTCGCGATAGGTGAGGAAGTTGTTGAGGATGAAATTGCTGGTCATGGCGACGATGGCGCCGGCGGCCTGCGCCTCCGCGAACGGCGCGTTGAACAGCTGAAGCGCGATGAACAGCACGGTGAGGTGCACCACCAGGCCGAGCCCGCCGACGGCCGCGAACAGGATGAAGCGCAGCGAGACGATGTCGTTGGTCAGCTTGGCCAGCACGAGACCGAGGAAGTCGAGTGCGACCATGGAATCGAGCTTGCTCTCGCCGTGCTGGCGGGCGCCGAAAGTGTAGGGGATCTCGACGGCGCGCAAGCTGCCGTGCGCGCTCGCGACGACGTCGAGCAGGATCTTGAAGCCGTGCACGGAGAGCTTCGGCGCGAGCTGCTCGAAACGGTCGCGTCGAATCATGAAGAAGCCGCTCATGGGATCTGCGATCTCGACCCGCAGCATCTTCCTGGCGACCTCGGTCGCGAGCGCACTGGCTCCGGCGCGCTGCTTGTTGAAGCCTTCGCTCTTGTAGCCCTCGATGTAGCGGCTGCCGACCACGAGGTCGGCCTCGCCGCTCTGCAGCAGCGCCAGCATCTTCGGCAGCTGCGTCTCGTCGTGCTGGAGGTCGGCATCGATCACGGCCACATAGGGAGCGCTCGAGGCGAGGATGCCCTCGATGCAGGCGCCCGAGAGGCCGCGACGGCCGATGCGGCGGACACAGCGCACGCGGCTGTCGCGCTGCGCCAGCGCGCGCACGACGTCCCAGGTGCCGTCGGGCGAGTTGTCGTCGACGAACACGACTTCCCACGCGATATTGGCGAGCGTCGCCTCCAGCCGCCGGTACAGCACCGTGACGTTGTCGCGCTCGTTGAAGGTCGGGACGATGACCGAAAGCAGCGGCAAGCTTGCTGCCTGCGATGAGGTTTCGGGGCTCGGCTTGATGGCTTCGTTCATGAGCGCCAGCGTATAGCCGCAGCCTCTCCCGCTGCCAAGGCAGGCCAACCCAAACGCGCGCTCGGAAAGCGGGAAAACGGGGCAAAACACCCCTGAAAATGCCAACGACCACGAACAAGGGGCGCGCGTACATCCGGCGCAGCCAATCAATGTCGTGGTCGTCCCAGCGCCGGAGCCCTGAAGCTGCAACGTCGCTGTTGGAAGCAACATAGGAAGGCCCCAGGCGGTCCGCAAGGGGCGCAGGAGGCGCTAGTTGTTCGGGACTTCCCGGATCACCGGGCCGCGTGGCGCCGGGGCTGCCGGCGCGGCCTCGGCGGCGGGAGCCGCCTGCGGCTGCGCGGCGGACCGGGTCGGGTTACGGAGCTGGCTCGGCGACGGCCCGTAGATGAACGCCGCTGCCAGCGCGATGGCTGCGACCAGTGCGCCCAGGAAGCCTGCCGTCGATTGTGAGCCCATGCCGATCATCCCTCGCCTGCACGGATTGATATCAAAAATCGGCCGGCCGCAACAGGATTTGGGAACCTATTTGGACGCGGCCTTGCGCCGGGTGAAGGCGGTTACAATGTCCTTCTGCGCGAGCTCGATCGCGCGGTTGGCGGTCGTCAGATTCGCGTCGGCGTCCTGCTTCGGAAATTGCAGCGACAGGAAGTCGATCAGCGACACCCGGAAGTTCTGCCGCTCCGAGGGACAGACATTGGCGATCAGCGAGGTGAATTCCTGGTCGGACATCGCCTTGTTGCTGTCGCGGGGATATTCGCGGGCGAGACAATTCCAGTAGGCGTCGCGGCCGGTGATCGCGAGCTTGTGCGCATCGTCGACCTCGTCGGCCATTGCAGCGGACGATATGGCGGCGGAGGACATGATCAAGAGGGCGGCCGCGACCAGCATGCGCATTGTTGTTCTCCATTTTGGCGCATCGTAGCGAAGAGCGACGGCGACGATAAGCACTGCCGCGCCGATCTGGCAAACTGGCCAATCACGATTATTTTGACTAGTCTTGCTTCCTGTTCCCTCCCTCACGATGAGTGCAGTCGTGGCCAAAGCTCCCACCAAGGCGACCAAGACAGACGCAGGCAACATCTTCATCGGCATCGGCGGCTGGACCTTCGAGCCCTGGCGCGGCGTGTTCTATCCGGAGAAGCTGGCGCAGGCGAAGGAACTGTCCTACGCCGCCTCGAAGCTCACCTCGATCGAAATCAACGGCACCTATTACGGCTCGCAGAAGCCGGAGAGCTTTCGCAAATGGGCGAGCGAAGTCCCTGATGGTTTCGTGTTCTCGGTGAAGGGACCGCGCTTCGCCACCAACCGGCGCGTGCTCGCCGAGGCCGGCGATTCCATCAAGCGGTTCTATGATTCCGGCGTGCTGGAACTCGGCGACCATCTCGGGCCGGTGCTCTGGCAGTTCGCCCCGACCAAGAAATTCGACGGCGCCGATTTTGGAAAATTCCTCGAGCTGTTGCCGCGCAAGCTCGACGGGCGCGCGCTACGCCATGTCGTGGAGGTCCGGCACGACAGTTTTTGCGTGCCCGAATTCGTTGCCCTCATTCGCGAGCACGAGGTGCCCGTGGTGTTCGCCGAGCACGGCAAATATCCGGCCATCGCAGACGTTGCCGGCGATTTCGTCTATGCGCGGCTCCAGAAGGGCAATGACGAGATCAAGACCTGCTATCCGCCGAAGCAGCTCGATGCCTGGGCCAAGCGCTTGCAGGACTGGGCTTCGGGCGGTGAACCCGACGACCTCCAGAAGGTCGACAAGGGCAAGCCGAAGAAAGAGCCGCGGGACGTGTTCGCCTATGTCATCCACGAGGGCAAGATCCGCGCGCCGGCGGGCGCGATGGAGCTGATCGAACGGGTGAAGTGAGCGAGAACCGATGGCGAAGGCCAAGACGAAGGCATCGAAGCTGTTCACCATCGGCTACGAGCAGACGCCGTCGAAGGCGGTGCTCGAAGAACTCGAGCAGGCCGGCGTCAAGCTCGTGGTCGACGTGCGCGCAGTGACGTCATCGCGCCGGCCGGGCTTTTCCAAGAAGCAGCTGTCGGCAGGCCTCGACGAGCGCGGCATCGCCTATGTCCATTTGCGCGGCCTCGGCACCCCGAAGAGCGGACGGGAGGCGGCGCGCAGCGGGCAATATGCGCTGCTGCACAAGATCTATTCGGCACACCTGAAAACGCCGCAGGCGCGGGAAGAGATGGACGAGCTCTCGGCGCTGGTGAAGAAGGCCGGCCCCGTCTGCCTGCTCTGCTACGAGCGCGACCACACCCACTGCCACCGCCAGATGATCGCGGAGATCATCGAGGAGCGCGACGGCGTCAGGATCGAGAACCTGGCGGCGCCGCAGGTCTAGCCTGCCCGGCCCGGCACGTTCAGTGTCCCCTCCATCATCTTCACGCAGCCGCCGCCGACATGCACCGAATTGATCGCACCGGCCTGCTTGCGCACCCGCGTCAGCAACAGGCTCGGCCGGCCCATGTCGACGCCCTGCCCGATCCGCAGCCGCAATTCGCCATCACGCGCGGGATCGATATCGGCGAGCAGCGCCGCGCAAGCCGCGGTCGCGCTGCCGGTGGCAGGGTCCTCGGACAGGCCGCTGGCACCCGGATGGAACATGCGCGCCTGCAGGTCGAGCGGCTGCTCGCTCGCCGGCACGTCGCTTGTGTAGAAATAGACGACGTCGCGGCCGATCTCGGCCAGCGTCCTGGCGAACGCCGCCGCATCGGGCCGGGCGCGCTTCAGCGCCTCGCGCGAGGCGATCTCCACCACCAGGAACGGCAGCCCGACCGAGACGACTTGCGGGGCGTGCCGATCGGTCTTCACATCAGCCGCCGTCAGCGACAGGCACGCGGCGGCCGCGGCTGCACTGACCTCGTTGGTCCGCTGCAACGCCTGCGGCGCGGTCAGCTCGGCCCCGATCACCCTGCCGCCATCGGACAGGATCTCGACCGGCACGAGACCCGCCTTCTCCTCGAACCTCAAGCGCGCCGGCGCCTTCGCCGCCCGGCTTGCCAGCACGAAGGCCGTGCCGACATTGGGATGGCCCGCAAACGGCAGCTCCCGGACCGGGGTGAAGATGCGCACCTCGGCGTCGTTGGCCTTGTCGCGCGGCGGCAGCACGAATGTCGTCTCGGAATAGTTGAACTCGGTAGCGATCGACTGCATCTGCGCGGTCGAGAGCCCGCCGGCATCGAGCACCACGGCGAGCTGGTTGCCGCCGAAGGCGCGATCGGTGAACACGTCGACGGTGATGTAGCGGCGCTGCATCTTGCTTGTCCTTGTGCTCCGGTCATTCCGATGACGTCATCGTAGCACGGTCCGCGCAATGCCCTTCAGAGCACTCGGTACAATCGCGGGCAAGTCACATGCAGGCAGCTCGCGCGGCTTGAGGAGACGTGCGTGATTGCCTCGGATCATCTGAGCGTCGCCGCCTATCCCAGCTGCCAGACGTGCACCGGGTGCTCGTAGCCCCGCACCGGGATCTCGCCGCGCGACACCGCGTCCTTGCAGTCGTCGCCGAGCGCCTCACGGACCGCGGAGGATATCAAAAACTGCGAGCCGAACTCCTTGTTCAGCGCCTCCAGGCGCGAGGCGAAGTTCACGGTATCGCCGATGACGGTGTATTCCTTGCGCCGGGGCGAGCCGATGTTGCCGGCAACGACCTCGCCGAAATGGATGCCGATGCCGATGCGAAGCGGCCAGCTCGTCTGCGCGTTGATGCGGTCGTTAGCCGCGAGCATTTCACGTGCGGCGGCGACCGCCTGATGCGCGGCGTCGCCGGTCTCGAACGGCGCCCCAAACAGCGCGAGGAAACCGTCGCCCAGAAACTTGTTCACGATGCCGCCGTGACGGTCGAGAATATCGACCAGGACCGCAAAGGCGCCGTCGAGCCGATCGACCACCTCCTGCGGGGTGCGCGACTGCGCGCCGGCGGTGAAGCCGCGGAAATCGACGAACATCACCGCGACACGGCGGATGTCGCTGCCGGTGCCGGCACCCTCCGTCATCAGACGTTCGACCACCTGCGGCGAGACGTGCTGGCCGAACAGATTGGTGATGCGATCGCGCGCGGTGGCGGCCGCGATGCTGGCCGCGAACTGCCGGCGCAGCTGCATGCCGACCGCGCCGGCCAGCATGCCGCAGATCAGGATGATCGAGCTCCGCGCGGCGTGATAGTAGATGCTGGTCTCGGCCGCGCCGCCGCCCGAGGGATGGAAGAACACCGCCATGTAGAACAGCTCGACCGCCGCGACGAAGCCGGTGAAGGTCGAGAGCCAGAAGTCGAGCCGCAGCGTCGACAGGATGATGAAGACGAAATAGATCAGCGGCGCCACGAAGCCGAGCGCCTCCTGCGGCCCCATGCTGTTCATGTGCAGCGCCAGCACGACGGTCGGCAGCGACGTCTCGACCAGCACGCCGATGTAACGCCGGACCACCGGCAGGTCGCGCCCCTTGCGCATGTGCCAGCTGATCGCCCCGTGCACCCAGATCTCGAACAGGATCAGCGGAATGGTGACGTAGAAGACGTAGACGGGACTGAGGTTGCCGTGCCAGACGCGGCTGACCGCCTCGGGCGCAAAGAAATACACCAGCAGACTGATCGCCGCGAGGGCAGCGGCGGTAGCGATCAGCACCTTGATGCGGAGCAGCTCGGTGGTCATCACCTCGCGCATCAGGGCGTGATGGAAGTCCGCGGATACGGTCGCGCCTTGCGCCGCCTCGCCTTTCGTCGCCAAGATTTCAGCCATGCCCTCCACCCCGTCATTCCGGGATGGTCCGAAGGACCAGACCCGGAATCTCGAGATTCCCTGGTGCGCAATTGCGCACCAGAGTTCGATGCTGCGCATCGCCCCGGAATGACGATCGTTGATGGGATCCATATTAGCCTCAATCGAGCGTGCGGCGGAAGCGCGTCACCGCGATCGTCATGGCGAACAGCATCAGGGCGACCAATGCGGCGGTGTCGTAGTGCAGGTTCTGCATGGTCGCGCCCTTCAGCATGATGGCACGGACGATGCGCAGATAGTGGGTCAGCGGCAGGCCCTCGCCGAGATATTGCGCCCACGCCGGCATGCCCGCGAACGGGAACATGAAGCCGGAGAGCAAGATGCTGGGCAGGAAGAACATCATCGACATCTGCATCGCCTGGAGCTGGTTCTGCACCAGTGTCGATATGGTGTAGCCGATCGACAGATTGGTGGTGATGAACAGCGTCGAGAGCAGCGCCAGCAGGACGAGATTGCCGAGCACGGGCACGCCGAACAGGCCGACGCCGATGCTGATGATCAGGAAGGCCTGGACGAAGCCAACCAGCACGTAAGGGATGATCTTGCCGAGCATCACCTCGACCGGCCTGATCGGCATCGACAGCAGGCTCTCCATGGTGCCGCGCTCGACCTCGCGCGTGACCGACAGCGCGGTGAAGATCAGCATGGTCATGGTCAGGATGGTGCCGACCAGTCCCGGCACGATGTTGAGGCTGGAGGCCGCGGCCGGATTGTAGCGCGCGTGCGCGCGGATCTCGAACGGCATCTCCGGGGGATCGCCGACGTGCAGATCATGCGCCAGCGCCGATTGCACCAGCGGCCCGAGTGCGCCGAGCGCCGAGCCCGACGCGACCGGGTCCGTGGCATCGGCGGCGACCAGCAGCGCCGGCTTGTCGCCGCGCCGCACCGCCCGCTCGAAGCCGCGCGGGATCTCGACACCGAACAGCACCTTGCCGGATTTCAGCAACTCGTCGAACTCCTCGACGGTGTGGACCTCGCGGACAAAATGGAAATAGGCGGTGTTCTCCATCGCCTTCAGGATCGAACGGCCGAGATCGCTGTCCTCCTGGGTCAGCACCGCGGTCGGCAGATTGCGCGGCGTGGTATTGATGGCGTAGCCGAACAACGTCAGCTGCATCACCGGCAGCATGATGATCATGGCGAACGAGACGCGGTCGCGGCGAAGCTGAATGAACTCCTTGACGAGCATCGCGTAGCTGCGCCGCCAGAAGCCGAATGCCGGCTCCCTCGCCTCGCTGTTCTGGATCGTTTCCGCTGCGCTCATCGCAATTATCCCTGGAAATTATCCTTGGAAGTTGTCCTTGGAGCGCCCCATCAGCTCGATGAACACGTCTTCGAGCGACGGTTCGCTGGCCTGCCAATGCCATTTCGAATTGTCCCGATAGGGCGCGATCGCGGCCTCGAGCGCCGCCTTGTCGCGGCCGGAGACGTGCAGGCTGGTGCCGAACGGCGCCACCATGTCGACGCCGGGCTTATCCGTGAGCTCGGCCATCAGGCCGTTGAAATCCTCGCCCGTCACCGTCCAGGTCGACAGCGCGGAGGCGGCGATCACCTCCTCCACCGTGCCGTGCGCCAGCAGATAGCCGTAGGCGATGTAGGCGATCTCGTGGCAGCGCTCGGCCTCGTCCATGTAATGGGTCGAGACCAGCACTGTGAGGCCTTCGGCGGCGAGTGCGTGGATCTCGTTCCAGAAATCGCGCCGCGCCTTGGGATCGACGCCGGCGGTAGGCTCGTCGAGCAGCAATAATTGCGGATTGGGCAGCGTGCAGGCCCCCAGCGCCAGCCGCTGTTTCCAGCCGCCGGAGAGCTCGCCCGCAAGCTGCTCCTCGCGCCCCTTCAGCCCGATCCGCGCGATCATGTCGGCCGCAGCCCCGCGCGCGTCCGGCATGCCATAGAGCCGCGCCACGAATTCCAGATTCTCGCGCACCGACAGGTCCTGGTACAGGCTGAAGCGTTGGGTCATGTAGCCGACCTGACGCTTGATCTTCTCGGCATCGCGACGGATGTCGTAGCCTAGGCAGGTGCCCTCGCCGCTATCAGGGGTGAGCAGCCCGCAGAGGATGCGGATGGTCGTGGTCTTGCCCGAGCCGTTGGGTCCGAGGAAACCGTAGATCGAGCCGCGTTTCACCTGCATCGACAGATCGTGCACGACCTCGCGGCCGCCGAACGACTTGGTCAGGCCCTTGACGTCGATCGCGATGGAGGGTGCGTTGGACCGCGCGCTGGTGGAGCCGCCGTTCATCTGCGATCCGCCACCGGCGTCTTAGGGGTGGTCTTGGGATTGAGGTAGATGCTGATCGGCTGACCGACGCGCAGCACATCGGGCCGGCTCGGCCGCGCCTGGATCAGGTAGACGAGCTTGTTGCGCTCATCGAGGCTGTAGATGACAGGCGGGGTGTATTCGGCCGAGGTTGCGATGAAGTAGATCTTTGCGGTGAGGTCGGCCGCGCAATTGTCGCACGAGACGCGCACCGTGTCGCCGATCGCGAGCTTGGGCAATTCGGCTTCCGGCACGAAGAAACGCAGCTTCATGTTTCCGGGCGGCATGATCGACAGCACCGGACGCTGCGCCGCCACCATCTCGCCCTCGCGGAAATAGATCTGCTGAATCGATCCTGCGATCGGCGCAAAGCCCTTGCGGCGGTCGAGCCGGGTCTGCGAGGTGTTGACCCGCGCCTCCGCAACGCGCAGCGCCGAGACCGCGGAATCCAGATTGGCCTGGGTGCCGGCGCCGGTGCCGCTCAGCGAGGCCGCCCGGTCGTAGGTCTGCTGCGCGTTCGCCAGTGTCGCCTTGTTCTGATTGAGATCGGCGCGTTGGAGATCGTCGTCGACGGAATAGAGGGCATCACCGACCTTGACCTCGTCGCCTTCGCGGACGTTGAGCTTGGTGATCCGCCCCGCTTCGTCCGGGCTGACGAAGATCATGTCGGCCTCGACCCAGCCCTGGAAGCCGGGATCGCGCTTCTCCTGGCAACCGGCCAGCGTCGCCGCCAGCACGACTGTCGTCACGAGCTTCATCATGCGCGAGCGGGTCATGGCTTGCTCCGTTCGCCGAAGATCAGATCGAGATGAACCTTGAACATCGCGAGGGCATCCAGCGGCGCGTGCCTCGCAAACAGGCTCTGCCAGATCACCGCGATCATCGCGGGTGCCACGACAAGCTGGGGAAACTGCGCGAGCTGGCGCTGCCTGATCTCGCCGCGCGTGATCGCGAGCTGGATCAGCGCCTGCATCGCGGCCATCCCCTTCGACACCACCTCGCGGAAATAGAAGTCGGCGATCGTCGGGAAGCGCGGCCCTTCGGAGACGATCAGGCGGACGATGTCGCCGCGCCGGGTCGACACGATCTCGCGGATGAAGGTCTCGGCGAATCTCTCCACCGCATCGCGCACCGGGCCGGTGATGGTGGGCGGCGCGGCCATGCGATTGACCAGAGGCACCACTGCGGTGCGGATCAGCTCCTCGAACATCGACTCCTTGTCCTTGAAGTACAGATAGAGCGTGCCCTTGGCGACGCCCGCCCGCTTGGCGACATCGTCGAGCCGCGTCGCGGCAAAGCCGCGTGCGATGAACTCGTCCATCGCCGCCTCGACGATCGCTGCGCGCCGCTCCGCGGATTTCTCGGCGCGGTTCGCGGCAGGCTTCGGCTCGGGCAGCTTTGCCGAGGCCACCTTCGGGATCCTCGTCGCCGCAGCCCGGATCGTGGTGGTCCGGCGCTTGGCGGGCCGGGAGCGGTTCGTTTCTTCGATGCGCTTTGTCATGGCCATAATATGACTGACCAGTCAGTCATCGTCAATGCGTTCAGAGAAAACGCCTACCGGCCGGAAGCGTTCCTGTTGGCCTTCCCGGGTGCGCATAGATTCGCGATCTCGCGGTGCAAATGCCCGAATTTGCTGCTTATTTCTGCCCCTCTGGAGAACAGAGGACGCAGGGAATGCCGGGTGCCGATCGCACCCAGGGGCCCTGTGCAACAAAAAGGCGCAGGGGTGGCATCACAGGTGTAACCGGAGCATCCGGCTTTCCCTGCGCGATGGGCTACGGCTCACCTCGTACTCAACCCGGCGAGATTGGGGGGATTTTGATACAAGCGATCGGCTGGGGGGAAACACCTATGAGCGATTGGTTACACAACCTGTCTGTGCCGTGGATGGCCTTCATTGTCTTCGGCTTCACCTATCTTGTTGCCATTCTCATTTTCGCAGGCGTTGCGATCCTGTCGACCAAGGAGCGCGCAACGTCTTTCAAATCGATCTCGCCCGGCATGTTGCCGGTGCTCGGCATCCTTTTCGGCCTGTTTGTTGCATTCACCGCGGCACAGGTCTGGAGTGACAGTGATCGCGCCACCGCGGCGGTGAGCCGCGAAGCCAGTTCGTTGCGGGCGGTCATCTTGCTCGCCGGCGGCCTGCCGCCGGAGCAGGAGGCGCGCCTGCGCGGTCTCGTTCGCGACTACGTCGAGGAAACGGTCGCCGTGGAATGGCCGATGATGGCGCGCCAGGCTGCATCGCTCAAGGCAGCTCCTCCCGCGCTGACCGCGGCGTTGCGCTTTGTCGTATCAACGCCCGCGCAAAACCCGGGCCAGCAGACGACGCAGCACGAGATCATCACCAATCTGAATTCGGCACTCGATGCGCGACGACAACGGATCATCGTCAGTCAGACCGAAGTCGACTCGATAAAATGGTGGTGCCTCTACCTTCAGGCCATCTGCGAGCTATTGGTCATTGCGCTTGTTCACTGCGACAACCGGTTGGGATCCGCCATCGCGATGGGACTGTTCGCGACCGGCGTGGCCACATCGGTTCTGCTGATTGCCGCGCATGATCGACCATTCACCGGCCAGATATCGATTGCGCCGACGCCGTTGCTGCAGATCATGCCGGACAAGGAGACGAGCCGATAAGCGCCGGACCGCACTACGCGCGCTGTCCGCTACGTGTGAAACTTCAGTCCATCGAGGATCTTGTCGACCACCTTGCGCTCGGCGCGAATGGCGAGGCCGACCAGGTTGAGCTCGCTGCGCACGACCGCCTTCACCACCTCGCGGTTGGCGGCGTCATGCGTGGTCTTGAACATGTCCTCGGTGTAGAGCGCCGGCTGCACGTTGCGCGCCAGCGCGCGCTCCAGCGCCCGCGACAGCGCAGGCCCGTCGGCGCCGTAGATCAGGATCGGCTGGCCGATCAAAGAGAGATATCTGGTCCCCGAGCCGTCCTCGTAATTCCCGCCGATACATTCGGGGAAGGAAGCCGCGATGCCACCGGCAAGAAACGACGCGACGTTGAGCTTCTGCCAGGTCTGAAGATCGGTGCGGATCACGACCGCGATCTTGGTGTCGAACTGCATGATGCAAGTCTAGCGGCAGGCAGGCGGCAAACGCCAGTTCTACAGGTGCAGACCACATCTGCCAGCGAGGCGCTGACGTTAGATTCCCGGGAGACCCGCCGGCGCATCCTGCCGACCTGAACCTGCCATTCCGCGCCGGCGAGAAGGACTTGTGATGAAGTCTTATCATTGGCAGCAGGGCGACGTCGCAAAGGCCCGATCCGTGCCGGGACGGAAAGCGATAGTCAGGTCCTGCGCCGCGTAGTAGGCTTCGGGCGTTCGATGACCATCAGCATATTTCAGGGCATTGCATCATGATCAGCAAGGCCGATGTTGTTGTTATTGGTTCGGGCGGATTGGGCGCGGCCACAGCCTATTACCTGAGCAAGCGTGGAGGTCTCAGCGTCGCCCTTGTCGACAAGCATGAGATCGGATCGCAAACCTCGCCCCGCGCGGCAGGCATGGTGAGTTGCGCGCGCAAGAGCGACCTGATGATTGGCCTCATCAAGGACGCATGCCGCAAGATCGAGGCGTTCACTGAAGAAACCGGCCAGCCGCTCGACTGGGTGCATTCGGGCAGCCTCAAGATTGCGCGCCGGCCGCAGGACGCCGAAGTGATCGAGGACGACTTCGCGCGCGGACGCCGCACCGGCCTCGACGTCGAGCTGATCTCTCCGGAAGAGGCGAGCGGTCTCAATCCGTTCCTGCAGCCGGCGGGCGTCGTTGCGGCGATGCGGATAGGCGACGACCGGTATTTCGACCCGGCGCAGGTTGCCGTCGGTTTCGCCACGGCCGCCGCGGCCAACGGTGCGACCTTGCTGCCGAAGACCGACGTGCGCGCCGTCAACATCGTCGGCGGCACCGTGATCGGCGTGACCACCGCAAACGGCGTCATTGAAAGTCCGGTTGTCGTCGATGCGGCCGGTGCGTGGACGCGGCAGGTCGCGGAGGCAAGTGGAATTCGCGTGCCGCTGGTGCCGACCCGGCAGCAATTGATCGTCACCGAGCCTTTGGATGGCGCGCGGGCCGACCTGCCGATGATCCGCATCATGGATGCTGCGGTGTATGTCCGCCCGTGTCAGGGCGGCTTCCTGTGGGGTGTCTACGAGGAAACGCCGCGCTTCTTCGATATGCAATCGCTTGGGGCCGGCTTCGACGTCAAGGACATGCCGCTCGACATCGGCGTGCTTCATGCCGCCGCCGATGAGGTCAAGGACCAGCTCCCGTTCCTGCAAACCGCCAAGGTGCGGGAGTTTCGCGGCGGCATTCCGACGATGACCGCCGACGGCCATCATATTCTTGGCCCGGCCGCCGGAGTGACCGGCTTCTATTTTGCGAGCGGGTGCAACGTCGCCGGTCTGTCGATCTCGCCGACCGTCGGCGAGGCGCTCGCGGCCTGGATCGTGGACGGCAAGCCGCCCGTCGATCTATCGCCGATGTCGGTCATGCGGTTCAAAGACCAATCGTGGTCTGAAGACCAATTGGAGCGCGACGCCGCCTGGCAATACCGACACTTCTATGGCGCCGTCTGAGCGCGGCAGCGCGCTTTGCCCACCAGGCGGATTGCGGCGACCGCCCTAACCCTTGGCGTCGCAGGCCCAGGCGCGGATCACGCATTCCTTGCCGCCGTACTTGTAGCACTTCTTGGTCGCGGCATTGAGCGAGCTCGAGATCTTCGGCGCCACGGCATAGCCATGGGCGCCGCAGGGATTCTTCATGTCGACCGACATCGCGGCGCAGGCGCGCTTCATCGTGACGGTCGTGCAATCGCCCTTGCACTGCTTCTGCGCCGCGGCGCGCGCCGCACCCTCCGCCGGATAGTCGTAGGCCTGGCCATACGCCCCGCACTTGCCGACCGCGAACGCGCCGGCCGCGCGCGCCTTGGGCACGAAGGTTTCCACGGAGAAACGCGTGGCGCCGAGCAGCAGTGTCAGGACGAGAATCGTCAGCGCGCGACGCTGCGCGACGGCAGTCGAAATGATCAAGCGGAAATCCCCCAAAGCCCGGCGCGGACTGTACGCAGGGGTCGTTTCCAGATGGTGAATGACGGGTTGATGAACCGTCAAACCCTCATGGTGAGGAGGCGCGAAGCGCCGTCTCGAACCACGAGGCCCCGCTGGTGCCATTCATCCTTCGCGACGCCGCTGCGCGGCTCCTCAGGATGAGGTCTGACATTTCGTTTGGACGAGACGATTGCAAGCGTGCTTATCCCCGTCTTGCCGCTTCCAGCGCCTGCGGCGTGTCGATGTCGAGGAAGGCGCTCTCGCCGTCGACGGGCACTTCAGCGACCGCCTCGGTGTGCTTGGCAATCAGATGCCGCGCGCCGACGTCGCCGTCGAGCGTCATCAGCTCCTTGAAGAAGCGGCGCGACCACAGCACGGGATTGCCGCGGCGACCTTCGCTGACCGGCACGACGATGAGATTGCCGCGGTCGGGCGCAAAGCTGTCGATGAGGCGGTCGATCAGGCCGGCATCGATCAGCGGCATGTCGCCGAGGCAGACGATCGCGCCGTCGGCGCTGTCGGAGACCGCCGCAATGCCCGCCTTCACCGAGCTGGCGAGGCCGCCGGCGAAATCCGGATTGCGGACGAATTTCACGTTCAGGCCTTGCAGCGCCTGCTCGACGAGCTCTGCCTGGTGCCCGGTCACGACGATCACCTCTGATGCCTTCGAGGCCAGCGCCTGCTCGGTCGCAAGGCGCACCAGCTTCTTGCCGTCGAGCTCGGCGAGCAGCTTGTTCGGGCCGCCCATGCGGGTCGAACGGCCCGCCGCGAGCACGATGGCCGCGACCTGGCTGTTGCCCTCCGTCTCCGGCTGTGTGCGCGGCTGCGGCCGCGTCACGATCTCCATCAGGAGACCGCCGACGCCCATGCCCATCAGCTCGGACCGCGTCACCTTGATGCCGGCGAGGAGCCGCATCAAGACCCAGTCAAAACCGTTCTCGACCGGCGAGCGCGCACAACCCGGCGCGCCCAGCACCGGGACGCTGCCGGCGCGGGCGATCAGCAGCAGATTGCCGGGATCGACCGGCATGCCGAAATGCTCGATCTCGCCGCCGATGCCGGTAACGGCCGCGGGGATCACGTCGCGGCGATCGGCGATCGCAGAGGCGCCGAACACGATGACGAGTTCGGCCCCTAACCCGAGCAATTCCTTGATCGAGGCGGCGAGCACCGTCTCGTCATGCGGGACACGCCGCTCGGCGATGATGCCGGCGCCGGCCGGCGCCAGCCGCTCGGCGGTGACGCGCAGGGTCTTGTCGATCACCTTGGAGGACAGGCCCGGCAGCAGCGTCGAGACCACGCCGACCTTCTGGATCACATAGGGCGCGATCCGCAGCGTATCCTTGCCGGCCACCGCGACGGCCGCATCGCGCAAAGCGCCCTCGACGCCGAACGGGATGATCTTGACGGTACCGACCATCTCGCCCTCGACCACCGGCTTGTAGGCGGTGAGCGTCGCGAAGGTGATGGCCTCGTCGACATTGTTGATGCGGTCGACCGCGGCGCGATCGATCACCAGCACGCCCGGGCGCGCGGCGAACAGATTGGCGCGCCCGGTGAAGGCGCGTTCGACATGGATACCCTCGCCGCCGACGGCGAGCGCGATGCTGGCAGCCGCGACGTCCTCGGAGACGTCGCCCGCCTCCATCCGCACCACGACGATGTCCTTGATGCCGGCACGCTCCAGCGCCTCGACCTCGGCGGCGCCGATCTTCGTGCCTTTCTTCAGCACCAGCGGCCCCTGGCGCAGGGTATGCACGGTGACGCCGCCAATCGCGTCGGCCGGACTGGCGGGACCGAATTTCATGCCGCCTCTTCTTTTTCTTTCGGAGGCAGCCGAAGCACGGCCGTGATCTCGGCCATGATCGCCACCGCGATCTCGGACGGCGACACCGCGCCGATCGGAAGGCCAATGGGCGCGTGGATGCGCGCGATGTCGCTTTCCCTGGCGCCCTGCGCCCGCAACCGGTCGGCCCGCTTGGCATGCGTCTTCCGCGAGCCGAGCGCGCCGATATAGAAGCAGTTGCGCTCGAAGGCGTGCAGCAGCGCGGGGTCGTCGATCTTGGGATCGTGCGTCACCGCGACGAAGGCGGTGTAGGCATCGACGTTGAGCGGCGGCAGCGCCGTGTCGGGCCATTCGGCGATCAGCGGAATGTCCGGGAAGCGCTCCGGGCTTGCGAAGGCCGTGCGCGGATCGACCACGGTGACGTCGTAGCCGAGCGAGCGCGCCAGCGGCGCGAGCGCCTGGCTGATATGGACCGCGCCGACGATGACGAGCTTTGCCGTCGGCGCGTAGACGTTGAGGAACAGCTTCTTGCCGCCGGCCTCGACACTGGCGCTCTTGCCCATGCGAAGCTGTTTCTCCAGCTCGGTGCGCAGCGGATCGGCGGCGATGTCCGCGGCCTTGACCAGGCGCTGATCGCCATTGGCGGTGTCGGTCACCAGGATCACCGGCCGGCGCGCGGCGCGCTCGGCATTGAGTTCGTGCAGGATCTCGAGCTTCACGGCTAACCGACCTTCTCGACGAAGACGCGGATGGTGCCGCCACAGGACAGCCCGACATTCCAGGCGGTCTCGTCGGCCACGCCGAACTCCAGCATCCTCGGTTTGCCGCTCTGGATCACGTCCATGGCCTCGGTCACCACGGCGCCCTCGACGCAGCCGCCGGAGACCGAGCCGAGGAAGGTGCCTTCGTCATTGATGACGAGGCTCGAGCCCGCCGGGCGCGGGGCCGAGCCCCAGGTCTCGACAACGGTAGCGAGCGCGACGCCATGGCCCTCTTTCTGCCAGGTCTCGGCGGCCTGCAGGATGTCTTCGTCGCGGTTGAGCATGAGAGCGTCTCCTCAAGCAACAGAACGGATCAGGCTGCGGTGGTGCGCCGGCGGCGGGGATGACAGCGCCCCGATCAAGCCCTTGATGGAGGTCAAATTATGTACCGGGCGGAATTCGTCAACGTGGGGAAGCATCATTTTGATGCCCTGCGCCTTGGCCTCGAAACCGCCGAACCGCAACAGCGGGTTGAGCCAGATCAGCCGCCGGCAGGACCGGTGCAGCCGGTCCATCTCGAAGGCCAGCTTGGAATCGGCCTCCCGTTCCAGCCCGTCGGAGATCAGCAGCACGATGGCGCCCTGGCTCAGCACCCGCCGCGCCCACAATTTGTTGAAGTTGTGCAGCGAGGCCGAGATCCGGGTGCCGCCGGCCCAGTCCTCGACCGAGGCCGAGCAGCTCGCCAGCGCCTCGTCGGGGTCACGGGCCCGTAACGCCCGCGTCACATTGGTCAGGCGGGTGCCGAACAGGAATACCGAGACCCGCTTGCGGTAGTCGGTGATGGCGTGCAGGAAATGCAGGAACAGGCGGGTGTACTCGCTCATCGAGCCAGAGATATCGAGCAGCGCCACGATCGGCGCCGGTTTCTCGATCCGGCCGAGCTTTCGGATGTCGATGATCTCGCCGCCGGTGCGCAGCGAGTTGCGCACGGTGCGGCGCATGTCGAGCCGCAGGCCCCGCGCATCCGGCTGGTAGCGGCGTGTCACAAGCTCGGCCTGCGGCAGCCGCATCTTGGCGATCTCGCGCGTCACCTCGGCGATCTCCGCCGCGGTCATCTGCGCAAAATCCTTCTTCTGCAGGATCTCCTTGTCGGACACCGAGAGCTTCAGCTCCTGCTCCTGGGCCTGCGGCCGCTCCTCGCTCCGCGCCGGCTGGGACATCGCCTCCTGCACGCGGCGCGCACCCGCCTGCGGCTTCTTCTTGGCCTGCTCCGGCAGCGGCACCGAATCCAGCATGTGCTTCCATTCCTCCGAGGCGCGGAAGAACAGGTTGAAGGCCTGCTTGAAGATCAGCGCATGCTCGTGGCGCTTGACGAAGATCGCCTCCAGCGTGGCATAGAAATCCGAGCGATGGCCGACCTCGATCAGCTGCAGCGCGTCGAGCGCGTCGATCACCGAGCCCGGCCCGACCGGGAGCCCGGCCGCCCGCAGCGCGCGGGCAAAGCCGATCACGTTGTCGGCCATGTGGCCGGTCGGAGGCGCGAGGTGGTTGATCGCCATTGTTGTTTGGCCTCGTCATTCCGGACCGCACGAAGTGCGGATCCGAAATCTGGAGATTGCGGCGCGAGACTCCGGGTTCACGCTTCGCGTGCCCCGGAATGACGGCTAGTCGCTCGTCGCTTCCTTCAGCACCTTCTGCAAGGCATCGCCCTGCATCCGGGTGATGTCGTCCTGATACTTGAGCAGCGCACCCAGCGTGTCGCCGACCACTTGCGGGGTCAGCGACCGGGCATCGAGCTCGGACAGGGCGGTGGCCCAGTCGATGGTCTCGGCGACACCCGGCGACTTGTAGAAATCCTGGTTGCGCAGCGCCTGCACGAAGCGCACGACCTGCTGCGAGAGCTTGGCGGAGATTCCGGGCACGCGCGTCTTGACGATCGCAAGCTCACGCTCGGCGGCAGGATAATCCACCCAGTGATAGAGGCAGCGCCGCTTCAGCGCGTCGTGGATCTCGCGGGTGCGGTTGGAGGTGATGATGACGATCGGCGGATGCGGCGCCTTCACGGTGCCGAATTCGGGGATGGTCACCTGGAAGTCGCTGAGGATCTCGAGCAGGTAGGCCTCGAACGCCTCGTCGGCGCGGTCGAGCTCGTCGATCAGCAGCACCGGCGGACCGGCGACGTCGGGCTCCAGCGCCTGAAGCAGCGGCCGCTTGATCATGTAGCGGTCGGCGAAGATATCGCTCGAGAGCTGGTCGCGATCGGTGTCGCCGGCGGCTTCCGCCATCCGGATCGCGATCATCTGCGCGGCGCTGTTCCACTCGTAGACCGCGGAGGAAACGTCGAGGCCTTCATAGCATTGGAGGCGGATCAGCTTCCGCCCCAGCGCCGCCGAGAGCACCTTGGCGATCTCGGTCTTGCCGACGCCGGCCTCGCCCTCCAGGAACAGCGGCCGGCCCATGCGCAAGGAGAGGTAGGTCACCGTCGCAAGCGACCGCTCGGCGAGGTAGCCCCGCGACGTCAGAAGATCCTCGAGCGCATCGACGGAAGTGGGTAACGCCGATACACTCATGGAACAGCCAGTCTTCGAACAGAGGTCAGCAAAGTCACGCCTTGGTACTTAGTCCTTGGCGTTCGCGGCTTCCACCGCCCTGCGCGTCAAAACGCCGATCAGATGCGCGCGGTATTCCGCACTGCCATGCAGGTCGCTGTTCAGCCCGTCGGCCGAAACCGCGATGCCGTCGAGCACCTTGTGCGAGAAGCGCTTCTTCAGGGCCTCCTCGAATGCGGCGACGCGGAACACGCCTTCGGAGCCGGCGCCGGTGACGGCAACGCGCACGTCCGAAGGACGCCGCGCCACGAACACGCCGACCAGCGCATAACGAGAGGCCTGGTTGCGGAACTTGATGTAGGCCGCCTTTTTCGGCAACGGAAACATCACCTTGGTGATGATCTCATCGGCTTCGAGCGCCGTGGTGAACAGACCCTGGAAGAACTCTTCGGCCTTCAAGCGGCGCTTGTTGGTGACGATGGTGGCGCCCAGCGCCAGCACCGCGGCCGGATAGTCGGCGGTCGGATCGTTGTTGGCGAGCGAGCCGCCGATGGTGCCGCGGTGGCGCACCGCGGGATCGCCGATCTGGCTGGCGAGATCCGCCAGCGCCGGGATCGCCTCACCGACGATGGCGGAGGTCGCGACCTCGGCGTGCCTGGCGGTGGCGCCGATCACCAGCGCGCGGCCCTTCATCTCGATCGCGTTGAGCCCCTCGATATGGGAGAGATCGACCAGATGCGGAGGGCTTGCAAGGCGCTGCTTCATGACGGGAATCAGCGTGTGGCCGCCGGCGATCACCTTGGCGTCTTCGTTCTTCACCAGGAGGTTGGCCGCCTGGCGAACCGTCCCAGGGCGATGATATTTGAATTCGTACATCTGGATGTCCTGATCGCGGTCGCGATGAATTGCTGACTAGGCGAGGTCCGACTTGTTAAGCGAGGTCCGACTTCGCCATCGCCTTTGCGCCGGCGGAAATCGAGGCGACGATGTTCTGATAGCCCGTGCAGCGGCAGAGATTGCCTTCGAGCTCCTCGCGAATCGTGTGGTCGTCGAGTTCGTGGCCCTTGCGATGCACGATGTCGATCGCGGTCATGATCATGCCCGGCGTACAGAAGCCGCACTGCAGGCCGTGATGCTCGCGAAAGGCCTCCTGCATCGGATGCAGCGGCGCGCCGTCGGCGGCCAGCCCCTCGATCGTCTTGACCTCGTGGCCATCGGCCATCACCGCAAGCGTGGTGCAGGACTTCACGGCCTTGCCGTCGAGATGCACGACGCAGGCGCCGCACTGCGAGGTGTCGCAGCCGACATGGGTGCCGGTCAGCTTCAGATTCTCGCGCAGAAACTGCACCAGAAGCGTGCGGGGATCGACATTGGCCGTCACAGGATTGCCGTTCACGATCATTGAAATCTTGGCCATCAGCACTCTCTTATCTGCGCCACCGCATATCGGCGAAGCAGGCGGTTTTAAATCATTCCAGACGGCATAATATGGGCGCGCCCCGCGATGGGCAACCTTTCGAGCCACCCATCCAGGACATGGCCGGACCTGAATAATCCAGCCGAAAGGCGGGGCTAACCTTGTACCGCCTTGGCGAAGTTCGCGAAAAATTCGTCGGCCAGTTTCTTGGCGGCGCCGTTGATCAGGCGCTGGCCGAGCTGCGCCAACTTGCCGCCGATCTGCGCCTCGACATTGTAGCTCAGAAGCGTGCCGCCATCCTTGTCGGCGAGGCCCACCGTGGCGCCGCCCTTGGCGAATCCGGCCACCCCGCCCTCGCCCTCACCGGAGATCTTGTAACCGTTCGGCGGGTCGAGATCGGACAGCGTGACCTTGCCCTTGAAGCGCGCCGACACCGGGCCGACCTTCATTTTAGCCGTTGCGCGGAAGCCGCCATCGTCGGTCTTCTCCAGCTCTTCGCAGCCGGGGATGCAGGCCTTCAGCACCTCGGGGTCGTTGAGCTTGGCCCACACGGCCTCGCGCGGCGCCGCAAGCTGGACTTCGCCGTTCATCGTCATGGCCATGGGGGATCTCCTCGATCGCTAGAACCTTTTCCCCCAAGTAAAGCAGCCGGGACACAAAGGAAAGGGCACCTTCGGAGGATGAGCGATGCATATTCGCAACCGCAGCAAGCCAAGCCCATTGTTCACGAAATTGCGCAATCCCCGCTGTTGAAAATGCAGGCAGCCCCAGGGCATTGGCATCGACGCGCGACAGTGGTTAGGTCGCCGGCCATGAGCACATCCCTCTCCCCCCTGCTCGCGCCGATGCTGTCGAGCGCCGCCATGCGCGCGGTCTGCGACGACCGGTCTACCCTGCAGAACATGCTCGATTTCGAGGCAGCCCTGGCACGCGCCGAGGTGGCCTGCGGGGTGATTCCCGCAGCGAGCGCAGGACCAATCGGCGCCGCCTGCAAGGGCGAATCATTCGACCTGGCCGCGCTGGCAGAGGCCGCGACGCGGTCCGGCAATCTGGCGATCCCGCTGGTGAAGGCCCTGACTGCCAACGTCGCCCAGGCGGATGCGGAGGCCGCGCGCTACGTGCATTGGGGCGCGACCAGCCAGGACGTCATCGACACCGCGACCGTGCTGTCGTTGCGCGCGGGGATCGACGCGCTGCTGACCGACCTCGACCGCGCCGTTGCGGGCTTCGCCGGGCTTGCGCGCGCAGCCATCGCAACACCGCGATGGTGGCGCGGACCTGGCTCCAGCATGCGCTGCCGATGCCGTTCGGGCTCAAGCTCGCCGAATACGGCGCGGCGCTGCATCGCTCCCGCAAGCGCTTGATGCGCCTGCGCCGCGAGACGCTGGCGCTGCAATTCGGCGGCGCCGCCGGCACGCTCGCCGCGCTCGGCGACAAGGGGATCGCGGTGACCGAACGGCTGGCGCAGGAGCTCGGTCTGCCGCTGCCGGAGGCGCCCTGGCACACCCATCGCGACCGCATCGCCGAGGCTGCATCCTGCCTCGCAATTCTCGCCGGCAGCTGCGGCAAGATCGCGCGCGACGTCTCGCTGATGATGCAGACCGACGTCGCCGAAGCGTTCGAGCCCGCCGGCGAGGGCCGCGGCGGCTCCTCGACCATGCCGCACAAACGCAATCCGGTCGCGGCTGCGACCGCGCTGGGCGCCGCCACCATGGCCCCGCAGCTCGCCGCCACGATCTTGGCCGCGCAGGTGCAGGACCACGAGCGCAGCGCCGGCCCCTGGCACGCGGAATGGCCGACGCTGCCGCAACTGATGCTGGTCACCTCCGGCGCGCTTGCGGCCGTCGTCGACATCGCCGAGGGACTCGAGGTCGATGCGGTGCGCATGCGCGCCAATCTCGATGCGACGCAGGGGCTGATCATGGCCGAAGCTGTCACCTTCGCGCTGGCCGAAAAGATCGGCAAGAGCGATGCGCATCATCTGATCGAGACCGCGAGCAAGCGCGCGGTCGCCGAGAGGAAGCATCTGCGCGAGGTGCTGTCGGAGGATGCCAAGGTCGCCGTACATCTCGACGCGAAACGAATCGCGGCATTGTTCGAGCCGATGGCCTATCAAGGAGCCTCCCAAGCCCTGATCGACCGGCTGCTGGCTTCACTGGATGACAAATAGCGACGATGTTGTTGCCGGGCAAAAAGCAGCGAAGCGCGTCTTCGCGCAGATGGCCCGGCAAGCGCATGACGAGAGGGACAAGACGATGCCGATGATCAACGCCGACGGGTGCATGCTCAACGTCCAGGTGGACGGTCGCGACGGCGGGCCCACCCTGATGCTGTCCAACTCGCTGGGCTGCACGCTGCAGATGTGGGAGCCGCAGATGAAGGCGCTGACGCAGGTGTTCCGCGTCATCCGCTACGACCGCCGCGGCCATGGCAAGTCCGGCGTCCCGCCCGGCCCCTACACGATGGAGCGTTTCGGCCGCGACGTGCTGGCGATCCTCGACGATCTCAACATCGAGAAGGTGCATTGGTGCGGCCTGTCGATGGGCGGCATGGTCGGGCAATGGCTCGGCGCCAACGCGCCTGAAAGGTTCGGCAAGCTCATCCTTGCCAATACGTCCTGCTACTATCCCGATCCTACAAACTGGCATAACCGCATCAAGGCGGTGAAGGAGGGCGGCATCACCGCCGTCGCCGATGCCGTGATCGCGGGCTGGCTGACCCAGGATTTCCGTGAACGCGAGCCGGAGATCACCGCGAAGATGAAGGCGATGCTGCTCGCCTCTCCCGTCGAGGGCTACCTCGCCTGCTGCGAGGCGCTGTCGACGCTCGACCAGCGCGCGCTGCTGCCCAGGATCAAGAGCCCGACGCTGGTGATCGCCGGAAAGCAGGACATGGCAACGCCGGTGTCGGCAGGCGAAATGATCCGCAGCGGCATTCCCGGCGCCAGCATGACGCTGCTCGACGCCGCGCACATTTCCAACGTCGAGCAGCCGCACGCATTCACCGATGCGGTGGTCGGCTTCTTGACGCAGCGCTAGCAACGACCTTCGTCATTCCGGGGGCGATGCGCAGCATCGAACCCGGAATCTCGATCGGCATTCATAACTTCGAGATTCCGGGTTCGGTCCTGCGGACCGCCCCGGAATGACGTAACCGGGAAGGATGCTCTATTGGCGACAATCAGTGTGTAGCCCGGATGCAGCGAAGTGAAATCCGGGACAAGTCTTCGGCAGACGCTGCCCCCCGGATTGCGCTGCGCTTTATCCGGGCTACGATTTCATGAGGAGACATCCATGGACGACAATCAGCGCCGCGACGACGGCATGACGCAGCGCCGCAAAGTGCTCGGCAATGCCTGGGTCGACAAGTCGATCGCGAACCGCAACGCATTCAACACCGACTTCCAGGACATGATCACGCGCTATGCCTGGGGCGAGATCTGGACGCGGCCGCATTTCGACGAGCGCACGCGGCGCGTGCTGGTGATCGGCACCATGGTCGCGCTCGGGCAATGGGACGAGTTTCGCCTGCACGTGCGCGCCGCGCTCGCCGAGGGTGGCTTCACGCCTGACGACATCAAGGAAATCCTGCTTCAGCAGGCGATCTATTGCGGCGTGCCGGCGGTGAACCACGCCGTCAAGGAAGCCGGCGCGATCATTGCCGAGCTAGAAGCATGATCCGGAAAAGTGCGCAGCGGTTTTCCCTCGCGACAAACGCGGAACGCGTTTGCGCGGAGATCATGCTCAAACAACTACCTAAAGCGCGATGACGATAGCGCTTTAGGTGGTGTTGACACTTATCGCATCCATAGGACGATTGCAGCGAGCGTGACGATGGCTCGGTAATTTCGGGCGGTCTTTTCGAAGCGGGTTGCGACGCGACGGAACTGCTTGAGCTTGCTGAAGCAGCATTCCACGAGGTGGCGCTGGGCATAGAGATGCTTGTCGAGCGGATGTTTGAGGGCTCGCGAGGGGTTGTTGGGGATTACGGCGATCGCGCCTTTGGCTGCGATGGCCTGGCGCAAATGATCGGCGTCATAGGCTGCATCGGCCATGACGACCTCGGCGGGCAATCCCTCGATCAACGTGGCGGCTTGCGGGGCATCGCCCTTCTGGCCTGCGGTGAGGGTGAACCGCACGGGACATCCCAAACCTCGAACGGCCATATGTATCTTGGTGCTCAAGCCGCCGCGCGAGCGCCCGATCGCTTGATCTTCAGACCCCCTTTTTTTGACCCGGCGGCGTGCTGATGCGCCCGGACGATGGTGGAATCGACGATCAAATATTCGAAGTCCGGATCATCGGACATCGCCTCGAAGATCCGCAACCAGACACCCTTGGTGCTCCATCGACTGAAGCGCCGGAACACGCTGTTCCAATCCCCAAACGCCTCCGGAAGATCACGCCAGGGAGAGCCCGTGCGAACGATCCAGAGCACCCCTTCCACGAACATCCGGTTGTCGCGTCCGGTCGAACCTTTCTGGTCGGGCCGGCCAATGATGAGCGGCGCCATGCGCTCCCAAGCCGCGTCGCTCAACACCAAACGATCCATCACACCCAAGGCCGCCTCCCAAAAGAAGCCTTGAATCTGATTTGGCCTCAAAAGGGAATCCCTAGAGTCCACACCGCCTAGGGCTGCTGAAGGGATAGCTGGCCTGCGGGCGTTTCGGTGGTTGTTGCTGCATTGGCAGATGCTTGAGCTCGCTTCGGCGCGGTCTCGAACAACATCACGATCGCGGTCCCGAGCAGCATCAGAAGCTCGGACGCATGCATGCGCATCGCTTCGACCTCGCCGACCTTGGAAGCCATCATCATGCTGGCGAAGCTCAGCACGCTGCCGAGGCAGAGCGCCACCGCAAGTGCCTCATCGGCGCCGCTGCTGTTCTTGCGCAGCGGCGAGAAGGCGGCCATCGCGAGGAAGACCGCGAAGAACGCCACCACGGTGATCCGCGCCAGCGCGAGCAGCCATGCGAGGCGCACCGTCGCCATCTTGCCGAGGTGCAGATAGTCGCTGGCATAGAACGCGATCGACACGCTCGGCCGCTCATAGAGGCCGTGGATCGGCGACACCATGATGCTGAAGGCGATGATGCCCCAGGCCGGAATGAAATAGGCCGCCAGCAGCGCGCCGTTGAAGGAGCTGATCCGCCAGTTGTTCGACATTGCCGCTTCCCGTGCATCCGGCGCCTTTCAGACCGGCGACGGTTCAGGGCGCGAGCTAACGCCGATCAATTGCCGGCAGCAATTTAAACCCTTTGTTAAGGTTAAGCACGATGCGATGGTTCCGGATCGATGCGATCGGGCCCGGCCGGGATCTGCGCAAGATCGGCGCCGGCCGGGGATAAAGGGGGGTAAAATGACCGAAAGAACGCGCGTTTTCGTCGCAACGCCCTGCTACGGCGGCGATCTGAAGATGGCCTATGTGTTGTCCGCCCTGAAGCTTCAGGCTGCGGCCACGACCCGGGGCATCGACATCCAGTTCCATCTGATCGGAAACGAATCGCTGATCGTGCGCGCCCGGAATGAACTGGCCCACCAATTCCTTGCATCCGGCGCCAGCCATCTCCTGTTCATCGATGCCGATATCGGGTTCGAACCCGAGTCCGTCTTCCGGCTGCTGGATTGCGGCGCCGACGTTTCGGCCGCGGCCTATCCGCTCAAGCACATCGATTGGGCAAAGGTGCAGCGGGCCGCGGACGCCAAGCGCAAGAACCTCGCGTCATCCTCGCTCGACTATGTCGTCACATGGGAGGGCGACCAGATCACGGCGCGCGGCGACGGCTTCGCCAAGGTCCGCTATGCCGGAACCGGCTTTCTCATGATGAAGCGATCCGCCCTCGTCAGGCTGTGCGACGCCCACCCCGAACTCAAATATCGGGCGAACCACAAGTCCAACGACTTGAACACCGGCGACCTCGTGCGCGCCGACCTCGACCGCGTGTCGCTGTTCGAATGCATGATCGACAAGACGACCGGCGAGTATTTGTCCGAAGATTACGCGTTCTGCCGGCGCTGGATCGATCTCGGCGGCGAAATCTGGCTCGACCTTCGAAGCGAGCTTACGCATTTCGGTTCGTACGCCTTCCGCGGCCGCTTCGCCGACCAGTTGGCCTGAACAAGACAGCCCAAGCGAAAAAGGTTTCAGCCCGAACAAGGAAGGCCCCGCCTTTCGGCGAGGCCTCCCTGCGAGTTCGGCTCAATTGTCCGAATTAGCGCTCCGGATTGGGCTTCTGGCCCTGCCGGCCCGGATCCTGCTGTTGCTGGCCGGGCTTCTGGCCGCCGCCCTGCTGCTGCTGGCCGGGCTTCTGACTCGGGTTCTGGTTCGGCTGGCCCGGATTCTGATTTGGGTTGCTCATTCAGCTACTCCCTTTGCTTTCATGAAGCTGGGGACAACGCGCGCGTCGCAAGCGCAGTTGCTCGGGGAACACGGGTTCCGGCGTGATCATTGCAGGGCAAAGCCATGTCGGCCCTGTGACATCGGAACCGCATCCGCCAAACTAGTTATGTACAAGCCCTTTCTGCTACTGCCACGCTGTTGCCGCGGCCGGGGTTCCACTGTTAGAAAACGACACGACGCGACGGATCAGGCTGCCGGGGCCCTCGCCGCGTCACCCTCGGCCAAGCGTTTTCAAGCGAAGCGGGAACCGGTTCGCGTGAAGAAAACGCGTCCAGATCAACACGAGAGCCTGGTCGGTTCTCAACCGAACGGGCTCTGACGGCAGCCCATGGATTATTTCGCCCAGCAGCTCATCAACGGTCTCGTCCTGGGCTCGATCTACGGCCTGATCGCGATCGGCTACACGATGGTCTACGGCATCGTCGGCATGATCAACTTCGCCCATGGCGACGTCTTCATGATCGGCGGCTTCATCGCACTCATCACCTTCGTGATCCTGATCTCGCTCGGGCTGACCGCCATCCCCGTGATCCTGCTCGTCGTGCTGCTGGTCTCGATGGCGATCACCGCGCTCTATGGCTGGACCATCGAGCGCATCGCCTACAGGCCGCTGCGCCATTCCTTCCGTCTCGCCCCGATGCTGTCGGCGATCGGCATGTCCTTCGTGCTCACCAACTATTCGCAGGTGGCGCAAGGCGCGCGCGTCAAGCCGATCCCGCCCTTCATCACCGGCGGCTACACGCTGCATGAGAGCGCGGACGGCTTCGTGATCCAGCTCTCCAACATCCAGATCATGGTGGTCGTCACGACCATCGTGCTGCTGGCGATCTTCACCTGGCTGGTCTCCCGCACCCGGCTCGGGCGCGACATGCGCGCCTGCGAGCAGGACCAGACCATGGCGGCCCTGCTCGGCGTCGACGTCGACCGCACCATCTCCATGACCTTCGTGATCGGCGCCGCGCTCGCTGCGGTGGCCGGCCTGATGTACCTGCTCTATTACGGCCTCGTCGACTTCTTCATGGGCTTCGTCGCCGGCATCAAGGCGTTCACCGCTGCCGTGCTCGGCGGCATCGGCTCGTTGCCCGGCGCCATGCTCGGAGGGCTTGCGATCGGCCTGATCGAGACGTTCTGGTCGGCCTATTTCTCGGTCGAGTACAAGGACGTCGCGGCGTTCTCGATCCTGATCGTCGTGCTGATCTTCATGCCGACCGGCCTGCTCGGTCGTCCCGAAGTCGAAAAAGTCTGACAGGCACTTCGTGAGCGCGACCTCAGCCCGCCCCTCGCACGCCGCGCAGCCCTCGGGCAGCGCCTTCATTCTCAAGAAAGCCCTGATCAGCGCCCTTGTCGCGCTGGTGCTGTTCTCGCTGATGATCGGCATTCGCACCGAGGCCGGGCCGCAGGGCGGCCTGATCTACTGGACGCGGTTCGGCGACCTCGCGGCCCTCGTCGGCGCGGTGTTCGGCGGCAGCATCGTCGTCGAGCTGCTGCGGCAATGGTGGGGGCCGGTTGACAAGGACCGCGTCGTGCCGAAGCCGGTGCAATCGGCGATGTCGTTCGCCGGCCGCTGGCTGGCGCCGGCGCTGCTGGTGTTCACCTTCCTCGTGCCGGTCATCTTCTACAACCAGCGCTACATTCTCGACCTCGCGATCCTCGTGCTCACCTATGTGATGCTGGGCTGGGGGTTGAACGTCGTGGTCGGGCTCGCCGGCCTGCTCGATCTCGGCTACGTCGCCTTCTATGCGGTCGGTGCCTATTCCTACGGGCTGCTTGCGACCAATTTCGGCTGGTCGTTCTGGATCTGCCTGCCACTCGCCGGCATCCTCGCGGCGTTCTGGGGCGTGCTGCTCGGCTTCCCCGTGCTCCGGCTGCGCGGCGACTATCTCGCCATCGTGACGCTCGCCTTCGGCGAGATCATCCGCCTCGTCATCATCAACTGGCAGGAGCTCACCGGCGGCCCGAACGGCGTCTCGGGCATTCCCCGCCCCTCCTTCTTCGGCATCCCGCTCGACAACAGCGACGACGGCCTCGCCGCCAAGCTCGGCATCGAATATTCGCCGACGCACCGCATCATCTTCCTGTTCTACCTGATCCTGGCGCTGGCGCTGCTCACCAACTGGGCGACGATCCGGCTGCGCCGCCTGCCGATCGGGCGCGCCTGGGAGGCCTTGCGCGAGGACGAGGTCGCCTGCCGCGCGCTCGGCATCAACACCACGACCACCAAGCTCACGGCGTTCGCGACCGGCGCCATGTTCGGCGGCTTCGCCGGCGCGTTCTTCGCCACCCGCCAGGGCTTCATCAGCCCGGAATCCTTCACCTTCCAGGAATCTGCGCTGGTGCTCGCGATCGTCGTTCTCGGCGGCATGGGCTCGCAGCTCGGCGTGGCGCTTGCCGCGCTCGCCATGATCGGCGGCTTCGAGCTGTTCCGCGGCCTCGAGAACTACCGCATGCTGGTGTTCGGCATGTCGATGGTGCTGATCATGGTCTGGCGGCCGCGCGGCCTGATCGGCCATCGCGCACCCACCGTGTATCTGACCAAGGCGAAGACGATCTCGTCCGACCTCGTCAAGGAAGGGCACGGATGAGCGCCGACCAGATTCTGAGCGTCGACCGGCTCGTCATGCGCTTCGGCGGCATCGTCGCGGTCAACGAGCTGTCCTTTGCCGCCGAGCGGCGCAACATCACCGCGCTGATCGGGCCGAACGGCGCCGGCAAGACCACGGTCTTCAACTGCATCACCGGGTTCTACAAGCCGAGCGGCGGCACCATTCGCCTCACCCACGACGACGGCAGGGTGATGGCGCTGGAGCGGCTGAACGATTTCCGCATCGCCAAGCAGGCCAAGGTCGCGCGCACCTTCCAGAACATCCGCCTGTTTCCCGGCATGACCGCGCTGGAGAACCTGATGGTGGCGCAGCACAACGCGCTGATGCGCGCCTCCGGCCTGACCCTGCTCGGGCTGCTCGGCCTGCCGTCCTGGCGCGAGGCCGAGCAGCGCGCCATCGATCTGGCGCGGACCTGGCTCACGCGCGTCGGCCTGCTCGACCGCGCCGACGACGCCGCCGGCAATTTCGCCTATGGCGACCAGCGCCGGCTGGAAATCGCGCGCGCAATGTGCACTGAACCTGTGCTGCTCTGTCTCGACGAGCCGGCGGCGGGTCTGAACGCGCGCGAGAGCGGCGGGCTCAACGAGCTCCTGCTCTCGATCCGGGACGAACTCGGCACCTCGATCCTGCTGATCGAGCACGACATGTCGGTGGTGATGGAGATCTCCGACCATATCGTGGTGATGGACCATGGCGTGAAGATCGCGGAAGGCACGCCGCGCGAGGTCCGCGACGATCCGAAGGTGATCGCCGCCTATCTCGGCGCCGACGAGGACGAGGCCGTGGCCGTGATGGAGAACGGGACGTGAGCGCGGCACAGGCAACGACGCCCCTGCTCGCGGTGCGCGGCGTGCGCGCGGCCTACGGCAAGATCGAGGCGCTGAAGGGCGTCGACATCGAGATCAATGCCGGCGAGATCGTCGCGCTGATCGGCGCCAACGGCGCCGGCAAGTCGACACTGATGATGACGATCTTCGGCAAGCCGCGCGCCCGCGCCGGCCAGATCCTCTATGAAGGCCGCGACATCACCGACGTTCCCACCCACGAGATCGCGCATTTGCGCATCGCGCAATCGCCGGAGGGCCGGCGGATCTTTCCGCGCATGAGCGTCGCGGAAAACCTGCAGATGGGCGCCGATGCCACCGAATGCAGCGAGGCCGAGCGCGCAGCCGGGCTGGAGCGGGTGTTCGCGCTGTTTCCGCGGCTGAAGGAACGCTATGCCCAGCGCGGTGGAACGCTGTCGGGCGGCGAGCAGCAGATGCTGGCGATCGGCCGCGCACTGATGAGCCGCCCCCGCCTGCTCCTGCTCGACGAGCCATCGCTCGGCCTCGCACCGCTGATCGCACGCCAGATCTTCGATGCGATCCGCACCCTGAACCGGCAGGACGGTCTGACCGTCCTGATCGTCGAGCAGAACGCCAACCATGCGCTCAAGCTCGCCCATCGCGGTTACGTCATGGTCAATGGCCTGATCACTTTGGCCGGGACCGGCACCGAATTGCTGCAGCGCCCGGAGATTCGCGCCGCCTATCTGGAAGGCGGCCGCCACGGCTGGCTTGACGTTCCGTGCCGCCCCCGCAAGCAAGACGCGGCGGATGCAACGTCGATTTGCCTGAAAATTGCCGGTGACTTCGCCGCGAAATCAGCTGAGAATGCGCGCGGTTTTGGGGCCCGGCGTGCCGGGCCCTTCCGCAAGAGGCAACGACCACGAGGGACGTCTCATGAAATCACTGAAGCTGATCGGCCTGGCACTTGGCGCTTCGTTCGCATTATCGGCGAGCGCATTCGCGCAGGATGTCACCGTCGCAGTCGCAGGCCCGATGACCGGCGGCGAGTCCGCCTTCGGCCGCCAGATGAAGAACGGCGCCGAGATGGCCGTGGCCGATATCAATGCCGCCGGCGGCGTCAACGGCAAGAAACTCGCGCTCTCCGTCGAAGACGACGCTTGCGATCCGAAACAGGCGCGTTCGATCGCCGAGAAGATCGCCGGCGCGAAAATCCCGTTCGTGGCCGGGCACTATTGCTCGTCGTCGTCGATCCCGGCTTCGGAAGCCTATGCCGACGGCAACGTGCTCCAGATCACGCCGGCCTCGACCAACCCGCTGTTCACCGAGCGCAAGCTCTGGAACGTGGCTCGCGTCTGCGGCCGTGACGATCAGCAGGGCCTGATCGCCGCGCAGTACATCGCCAAGAACTACAAGGGCAAGAACATCGCGATTCTCAACGACAAGACCACCTACGGCAAAGGTCTTGCCGACGAGACCAAGAAGGCGCTCAACAAGGCCGGCGTCACCGAGAAGATGTACGAGTCGTACAACAAGGGCGACAAGGACTTCAACGCAATCGTCTCCCGCCTGAAGCGCGACAACATCGACCTCGTCTATGTCGGCGGCTATCATCAGGAAAGCGGCCTGATCCTGCGTCAGATGCGGGACCAGGGCCTCAAGACCGTGCTGATGGCCGGCGACGCGCTCGCCGACAAGGAGTACGCCTCCATCACCGGCCCCGCCGGCGAAGGCACGCTGTTCACCTTCGGCCCCGACCCGCGCAACAAGCCGACCGCCAAGAAGATCGTCGAGGCATTCAAGGCCAAGAACATCGACCCCGAGGGCTACACCCTCTACACCTACGCGGCGATGCAGGTGTGGTCGCAGGCGGCCAAGAAGGCCGGCACCACCGACGCCAAGAAGGTCATGGCGGCGATGAAGGCCGGCAAGTGGGACACCGTGATCGGCCCGGTCGAATATGACGCCAAGGGCGACATCAAGCAGATCGACTACGTCGTCTACAAGTGGGACGCCAAGGGCGGCTACGCCGAGATCAATCCGAAGGGCTCCTGAGCCTCTCGCGCGTCTGATCAGAGATACGAGAACGCCCCGGTCCGCCGGGGCGTTTTTTTGACCTGATGCCTGCAAGTCTTACCGCACGTCTCCGCCCGCCCGTGCCCGACGGTTGATGCATCCGTCGCGGCTGCTATACCGGATCGATCGGACAGCAGGCGGATGGACCCATCATGAAAAACCTTCTCACCGATATTGTCGGCGTTGCCGTCGGCCATGCCGACGATCCAACGGTCGCCTCCGGCGTCACCGCCATCCTGTTCGAGCGGCCGGCGGTCGCCTCGATCGATGTCCGCGGCGGCGGTCCCGGCACCCGCGAGGAAGCGCTGCTTTCGCCGCACAACGTCGTCGAGGCAATCGACGCGATCGCGCTCTCCGGCGGCTCCGCCTTCGGTCTCGATGCCGGCGGTGGCGTGCAGGCCTGGCTCGCCGAACAGGGCCGCGGCTTCAGGGTCCGGGAGGCCGTGGTCCCGCTCGTTCCGGGCGCGATCGTGTTCGACCTGCTCAACGGCGGCAACAAGGCCTGGGGCCGCTTCTCGCCCTATCGCGATCTCGGCTATGCTGCGGCCAATGCCGCGTCCGATGACTTCGAGCTCGGCAGCGTCGGCGCCGGCATGGGCGCGACCACGGCCAACCTGAAGGGCGGCCTCGGCTCGGCGTCGGCACTAACCGATGACGGCGTGACGGTCGCGGCGCTCGCGGTGGTGAACGCGGTCGGCAGCGTCACCGTCGGCAACGGTCCCTGGTTCTGGGCCGCGCCGTTCGAGGAAAACGGCGAGTTCGGCGGACGGGGCCTGCCGCCTGCGTTCACGCCCGACATGCTGAAGGCGCGGCTGAAGGGCGGCGCGGACGCCAGCGCCGCCGAGAACACCACCCTCGTCGTGGTGGTGACCGATGCGCAGCTGACGAAGCCGCAGGCGCGGCGGCTCGCGATGATCGCGCAGACCGGATTTGCCCGCGCGATCTATCCGGTGCACGCTCCGCTCGACGGCGACGTGCTGTTTGCCGCGGCCACCTGCGAGAAGCCGATCGAGCCGCTGTTCGGCCTCACCAGGCTCGGCGCGCTCGCCGCCAACACGGTGGCGCGCGCCATCGCCCGCGGCGTCCATTCGGCGACCGCGCTGCCATTCGTCGGCGCGCTGCCGAGCTGGCGGGACAGATTCGGTTAGTTCGAGTTGAAGCGACGCGCTCGCGGAGACTCTCCCTCGCCCGGAACGCGGAGCGAGGCGAAGCAGACGCAGCCTGCGCTATTCGATGCCCAGTGTGTCGAGCTACGCGCTGACAGAAATCGCAGCGAAGTCCTGCGCCGAGATCGCCTTCGCCTGGCGCTGGATCAGCTGCTCGACGATATTGTAGGACGAGGCCGCGTTGAGGGTCGCGGAGGACGCGGCCGGCGTCGTCATCGACACCTTCGAGCCGTCGGCGTAGGTCGTCGTCGTGGTGGTCGAGCCGTCGCTGTTGGTCACCGACGTCGAGGTCGCGCCGTCCAGCGCCTGCATCAAGGGATCGGAGCTCGATCCGCCCGCGCCGCTGCCGGAGCCGGATCCATCGGTCGAGCCGCTGGCCATGTGATGGCGATGATGGCCACCGCCCTTGTGGCCCTGCAAGGCCTGGGACATCTCGTCGAGGCTGACGTTACCGTCGCCGTTGCTGTCGAGCTTGGAGAACACCTCGTCGGCCTTGGCCAGGTTGGTGCCGCCCGCGCCGAGGGCGTCCTCGAATTCGGACTTGGTGATCTTGCCGTCACCGTCCCCATCGATCTGCGAGAACAGGTCCTTCAGCGCATCCGACCGGCTGGCCGCCGTCGGGCTGTTTGAAACCGCGGTCTGCGACTGGCTTTGCGCGGAAATCAGCGCGCCCATCGTCAGCGGCGAAATCTGCGGAGAGCCGCTGCCCGAGCCGGTGCCTGTGCTGCTGCCGGTCGACGTCGATGTACCGGTCGAAGGGGCGAACAGGCCGGTGGTCTGGCTCCCCTGACTGGAGCTGCCGGTCCGGGTCGTCGACTTCGACGACATCAGCGAGCTCAAGAGGTCAATGGCCGACGACGCAGCGCCAAGGGCGAACAGCATGGCAATACTCCAACAGGGCCGCGCCTGGCGGCTCAAACGCTGGTCAGTGGCTGAGCAAAGGGCGTGCCATGGCAAAAACCCAGCAAAACCAGGCGTTCCCGCATCGAAGCGGGTTCCGCGCGCCCGGCAAGAGCTGCCGCCGGCGGAAGAATTTTCCGGTCGCGGAGCGCCGTCCGCTCGCATTGCCCGCCACGCGTCCGCATGTTAGGCGGACTCACCCGTCGCCCCCTGAAGTGTTCCGGAACAGCTGACATGACTCAGTCATTCACCCCTCGTCCCCTCGTTATCGCTCCATCGATCCTGGCCTCGGACTTCTCCAAGCTCGGCGAGGAGGTGCGCGCGGTGGATGCCGCCGGTGCCGACTGGATCCATCTCGACGTGATGGACGGGCACTTCGTTCCGAACATCTCCTACGGTCCCGACGTCATCAAGGCGATGCGTCCCCATACCAAGAAGATCTTCGACGCGCATCTGATGATCTCGCCCTGCGATCCCTATCTCGAGGCCTTCGCGAAAGCCGGCTGCGACCACATCACCGTGCATGCGGAGGCCGGTCCGCACCTGCACCGCTCGCTGCAGGCGATCCGCGCGCTCGGCAAGAAGGCCGGCGTCTCGCTCAATCCGGCGACGCCGATCAGCGCGCTCGAATACGTCCTCGACCTCGTCGACCTCGTGCTGGTGATGTCGGTCAATCCCGGCTTCGGCGGTCAGGCTTTCATCCCCTCCGCGATCGGCAAGATCCGCGACATCCGCGCGATGACGGCGGGCCGTCCGATCGACATCGAGGTCGACGGCGGCGTCGGCCCCGACGTTGCCGGCGCGCTCGCGGCGGCCGGCGCCAACGCCTTCGTCGCCGGCACCTCCGTGTTCAGGGGCGGCACGCAGGACGCCTACAAGGCCAACATCGCCGCGATCCGCCATGCGGCAGCCGAGGCTCGCGGCGAGGCGATCTGATGAGCCGGGGGAGCTAGAACACTACCGGCGGCGTGGCCGCGGCGTTCGCCGCTTGCTCCGCCGCCTCATCGCCCTCGCCGCCGTCCGCTTGCGACGCCAGCCGCGACGGCCGCACCACGGTCACCGTGCACGGCGCTTCCCCCGCGACCCTGGCGGACACGCTGCCGAGCAGCGCGCGCCGCAGCGAGTTCTGCCGCGCGCCGATGATGATGTGATCGACCAGATTGAGCTCGGCGAATTCCAGGATCGCGGCGGCGGGATCGACCGACTCCAGCACATGAGCCGTCAGCCGCCCTTCCTCGAGCCCGAACGGCCGCGCCCAGTGCTGCAGCGCCACCAGGCGGTCGACATGCTTGTTCTGGCCCTGCTCATCATGGGTGCGGTCGATCGCCAGGCGATTGAGCTTGAGCACGTTCACGCAGGCGAGTCGCGCCGACGGCGAGGTCGACAGCACGCGCTCGGCGGTGACGCGGATGGTGTCGTTCAGTGCCTCGGCACCCTCGCCGATATCGAGCGCGACGGCCATGATCGGGCTCGAGGCGAGCTGGGCCGCGACATCAGACTTCGGTCGCGGCGGCACCGCGCCGAGATTGAAGCGGCGGCGCCAGACCGTGGTGAGCGGGTCGCGGCTCAGCCGCTGCGCCCGCGCCGTCAGCTTCACCTGATCGGGATGGCCGAGATCGAATGCAAGCTGCGCCGCGGTCGGATAGCGCGCCACGGGGTCGATCTCCAGGCAGCGCAGCACGATCTCCTGCAGCCATAGCGGATAGTCTGGCTTCAGCTCGCGCGGCGGATAGGGATCGCGCCACAGCCGCCGACGCATGCCGCGCAGGCTTTCGGTCTCGCCGAACGGCCGCTCGCCGGTCGTGAAGAAATAGAGCAGCACGCCGAGCGAGAACAGGTCGCTGCGCGGATCGTCGCGCACCCCTGACAGCCGCTCGGGCGCCATGTAGGGCGCGGTGCCGTAAGGCAGGCGGAATTCCTCCTGCAGGAGATCCGGCAGGTGGTTGTGATGCGACAGCCCGTAGTCGATCAGCACCGCCTCGCCGGAATCGCGGAACATGATGCTGCTCGGCTTGATATCGTGATGGATCACGTTCTGCCGGTGCAGGCTGGCGAGCGCGGTGGCGACCTTGCCGCCGATCACCCTCACCTCCTCATACGGCATCGGCAGCTCGCCGAGCCGCTTGTAGAGCGTCTGCCCGGGGATGCGCTCCATCACCACATAGGCCTGGCGTTCGAAGTCGCCGGTGCCGAAACAGGCCGGCACGTGCGGCCCAGACAGCCGCGGCAGGATCATCTGCTCCATCTCGAAGCTGACGATCGCGGCCGGATCCTCGCCCTCCGAGGTGAGCGGCACTTTCATCAGCAGCGGCACGGTGATGCCGGGATGGGTGACGCTCCACAGCGTTGCCATGCCGCCGCGGTGCACGCGTTCGCCGATGGTGAAGCCATCGATCTCGGCGCCCGCCTGCATCGCCAGCGTCGCCATCGGCGTCACCGGCCGAGCGGCAGGCGGTCGGCGAGCCAGTGCGGCAGGCCGTTCGCCTTGATCCGCGCCGCCGCGGTTGCGACGTCGTAGGGCACGCGATGAAAGGTGATCTCGCGGCTTACGGTGTCGAACAGCACGAAGGACGCCGAGGGATCGCCGTCGCGAGGCTGGCCGACCGAGCCGAGCACGGCGAGCCAGCGCCGCCCCGGCAGCAACTGAACGGCGATGCCCGAGTTCGGCACGAAGCTCGTCATCTTGGCCGTCACCGACATCGAATAGAGCGCGGGGCGATGGATGTGGCCGCAGAACGTGACCTGCAGCCCGGTTGCCATCATGCTGCGCGCGGCGTCGGCGGTGTCGCGGACATAGCGCCACTTCGTGGGCTCCGAAGCTTCGGAGTGCACGTAGAGCCGATTGTCCTCCTCCCGCGACATCGGAAGCTCGGCGAGGAACTGCTTCTGCTCGCCGCTGAGCCGGCCGCGGGTCCAGTCGATCGCGGCCTGCGCCTCGGCATTCATGCTGTCGCTCGGCACGCCGATCGCATTGTCATGATTGCCGCGCACCGCGACCGCGCCCTTCGCGACCAGGTCCATCACCGTATCGACGGCCCATTCGGGATCGGCGCCGTAGCCGACGATATCGCCGAGGCAGTTCAGCCGCTCGGCGCCGCGCGCACGCGCAGCGTCGAGGCAGGCGGCGAAGGCCTGCCGGTTGGCGTGAATATCGGCGAACAGTGCAAGCCGCATCGTGGTTCGCGTTGCTGATCCCTGTCCGATATCAAGCACACGCGGCCCCGGGCTCGCAATCGGGCCAAAGGCATCAGGTGGTCAGAGGGATGTCGGCAGAAAGCTCGGCTAGGGCTTGCAGACCCGCAGGCCCTTCAACAGCAGGGCCAGCAGCGCATCGATCCGCCCCGGGCATTCCGGCTTGGCCCATTCCTCGGCATGCGCCGGGTGATGGTAGCGGACGGTGGCGTCGAACACGGCACGCGCGGTCGCCTTCACATTGTCGATCTCGAACACGCCCTGCGCGACACCGTCGGACAGGATTTTCGCGATCAGGTCGACCTGCTTGTCCTTATAGGCTTCCACCACCTCGCGCGCGTCCTGCGCCAGCGCCAGGTAGGTCGCGAACATCTCGGGATCGTCACAGACCTTCTTCTGCTTGATCGTGAAGGCGGTGCGCAGCCATTGCTCCAGCCGCTCCGGCGCCGGGCCGTCGCCGGCTGCGATCTTGCACAGCGGCTCATTGGCGCGGTCGAGCCAGCGCTTGGCGACGGCATCGCGCAACGAGGCCTTGCTGGGGAAGTGACGGTAGACGCTGCCGTGGCTGACATCCAGCGCACGGGCAACGTCGACAACGGTGGCCTTGGTCAACCCGAAGCGCCTCAAGACATCCTCAGTTGCCTCAAGGATCCGCTCGGGTGTCAAAACCACCGCCTCGTTCATGCGTTTACCGTCTGGTTATCGCTGTCCTGCCCGCGGGTGAACTTGGCGGCCTGGGCGGCCAAGTGGCGGGCGACACGAAGATTGAGCCACTGTTGGATCTGGGCGGTCAATTGAAAGATTTCTATGGTCATGGAGGTAGTCCTTCGAGGTAGTCAAATTAAGTCCGGCTCCCCGGCCAAACGCCGGAATAGCTACTGGGCGCCCTCCTCCCTTGGGCTGGTGAGTATATACACCATCCCGCTGACAGATTTCAATATCTGTCAGACAATATTTTGTGAAATGACAGCTGCCCCCCTCGGAAAGCCCCGGCCTACAACGTTCCGTGAGCAGCCGGGGCGATCTGCCAAGCCGCGCCTATGTCTCGCTCGGGGCTACCTGGGAGAGACTTGCATGGACCGGCCAATGACCTTGAAGGAGATCGCGAAGATCACCGCGGGCGCGGTGGTCTCGCTCGTCATTGTCGGGTGGCTGATGGTTCTTGCGATCGCATTCCTGACGGTGCTGTGAGCCCGCCTCACCGCGCCGGCCCCTCGCCGGGCCTTGGCGCCGGAATCGAAAGGGGCCGCTTCACGCAGCGGCCCCTTTGCCGGGAAAATGTCTTGGGGATAAAATCTAGCCCCGGTTACCCCCAAGACTACACGCTTCGGGGAATTGAGGAATTCCGGATGATTACTGTCCATTTCGCTGACTGATTATTGCCGATCCCTATTTTTGTGCCATCCTCCCGGGTAGGCATCCGGCTATCGCTGCTCGTCCTTGGGCGGCATCCGGGGCGGCGGCAGCGGCGTGAACACGGCGCCTTGCGCGCCGGCCGGCGGCGCCACGAACGTCCCCGTAGTGGAATCGCCGCCCGTCGTCTCCACGATCGTCTTCGGCGTGATGTACTCCCTGACGAAGTCCATGATGGTGCCGTCGCCACCGCCGAAATCCGCTGCCCGTCCGCCCTGCGGATGCCCGGCCTTGATCTCGTTCTCGGCGGTGTGGGTCTGCTCGGCCATTGCGTCGCTATAAGGAATGCGGAAAGCGCGCGGGATCGCGCTCGGCCTGTTGTCCTCGTCAAGCTCCTCGACCCAGAGATAGATCGAGCCCGGGTCGCCCTCCAGCGAATGCGGCTCCACGATCCGCGTCGACAGCAGCTTGAAGTTCGCCGGCAATCTTTCCGCGGACGCCCAGCCGAGCAGCCCGCGCATCTCGGTGAAGCTGACGACATAGAAGGCGCTGGTCACGATCACCGCGACCGCCTTCAGCGACCAGTGCAGCCGCGCATAGACCAGCACGACCAGCAGCAGCGCGCCGATCACGGCGTAGGCGACCGACAGCGTCAGGATGACCGTCTGCAAGCTAATCATTGCGGAGCACCCTGACGCCGGATTTCGGGACGCCGGTGTTCGGATCGAGATCGGCGCCGTTGCGCCAGCCGCTGCGGAACGTCTCCAGCAGCGATTTCGGCCGCTGGTCGACGTTGACCACCTTGCCCTCCTCATCGATCCGGAACCGCACCGCGGTCTTCTCGTCGCCGGTGTGGTCGAGCGTGAACTTGTTGTCGAACACCACCTGCGCAGTCGGGTTGAGCTTCTGCACCTTCACGCTCGCCGTGACGGGCTCGCCGGTCGTCGCCACGAAATGCGAGATGTTGACGGTGTATTCGCCGGCGACGATGCCGCGCACGGTGACGATCTCCTCGCGGATCGGCGAGGCGATCTTCTTGCCGGCGACCATGATGAAGTCGTTGGCTCCGCCGCGATCATCGCGGTCGAGCGTCAGGAAGCCGGCCTCCCGGTGTCGATACCAGGCGATGTTGCCGGCCGGATCCTGCACGAAGAGGTCGAGATCATCGGGATGATTGTCCGGCCAGTCCATCGTGATGATGAACTCCGCCTTGGAGTCGATCTTGCCTTCCTTGGCGTCCGGCGAGACGGCGAGCAGCGCCAGGAAGAACAGGAACGCGATCACCTGGAGCGCCTTGAACAGCATCACGCCGAGCGGATCGAACGGCTCCTCGCGCGGATAGAGACCGAAATCATCCATCATGACGGCGCACCAAGGCGACGTTCCAGGGCCGGCGTGACGTGCGTCTCGGTGAGCACGACGGCGTCGGAGAACACCCGCTGGGTCGCGGCGTCGAGCATGTAGTACTGGATGCGGACCAGGATCGAGCCGACGAGGCCGGCGAGCGTCGTATACATCGCGACCGCCATGCCGTCGCTCATCAGGCCCATCGAGGAGCGCATCGCGACCTTGTCGGCGGCATCCAGCCCCGCGATCGGCGCCAGCATGATGATGAAGCCGATGATGGTGCCGAGCAGGCCGAGCTTCATCAGCGTATCGGAGACGAAAGCACCGAAGCCGTTGGACCCGCGCAGCCGGTCCGCCAGCGTGCGCAGCAGCAGGGTCTGGTCGATGCGGCCCTTGGCCTGCGCCTCGGCCTTCTGCACCAGGCTTTTGATGTGATCGGTGACGAGCCCGCCGGGCAGGCCGCGCGCATCTGATGCAAGCGCCCCTGATGCAAGGATCTTGGCGCCATCGGGCGCGGCGAGGATGGTGCGGCAGGAGCGCGCCACCTCGCCTTCCCGCGCGATCGCCCGCGTCCGCCAGAAGCAATGAATGCAGGTGACGATGTAGAGGACGGCGATGACGCTGGAAATGTAGGTGCGGTCGGAACTGATCATGAGGCGGATCAGCCCGTAGCGCCACAGCAGGAAGGCGGCGAACACCGAAAGGCCGGTGAAGATCATCCAGAGCAGCAGGGCGCTGCGCTCCGCCGCGTCCGTGCCGGCCGATGCGGCCGCGACGTCGACCTTGGCATCCATGCTGCGTGAGCTCCCTGTGTTCCACGAGGCTCCGTGCGGGCCTCACTTTCCGTTAGAGCAGAGCCGGCCTGCGCCGTCCAAAGACATCTGCCCAGATTTCGTCGGGCAAATTTCCCGACCTGCACAGCCTCGCATGCTTGCGATTGGCGGGGAACAGCGGTGCTGTTAGCATCGCACCTCTCGTTTGAGCATGACCAGCCGCTTCTCTCCGTTCCGGATCATGCTCTGGCCGTGGAGTGATCGCATGCGCCTCGTGCTTCAACTGGTCGCCCGCCTGCTCGTGATCGTCGCGTTATGCCTCGGCGCAGCCACCGTCTGGGCCACGATCGACGCCTATCGCAGCGTCGATCGTGCCACGCAGGCGTCCGCCGAGCGGGTTTCGCAATCGCTCGAAGCGCTGTACTGGCGCGAATTGCTGCTGCGCAGCAACCGGATGCGCGAGCAATTGCTGCCGGCACCGGACTGGCGCACCATCGAAACCATGGGCCTGATTGCGCCGGGGATCTGCGTGCAGTTCGAACCGGCCGGCGCCTTCGAGAAGCCGCTCTGCGGCCAGAGCGAGGGGCTGGGCAAGGCGCCGCCGCGCTGGTTCGCCGCCGCTGTGCAGATGGTGCTCGGCGATCACGCCACCGTGGAGCGGCCGATCAGCGCCCGCGCCGCGACCGCGGGAACCGTCCGCGCCATCGCCGATCCGGACGCAGCGATCGCGCTCGCCTGGCAGCACATTCTCGACAACATCCATGTCGCGCTGTTGATGGCGCTCGCCATCGCGCTGCTCGCTTCGCTTGCGATCGCGCACACGCTGGCACCCGCCCACTCGATCGTGTCGGCGCTGCGGCGGATGGCCGACGGCGAGTACCGCACGCCACTGCCGCGCGTCCGCTCGATGGAGCTCGCGATGATCGGGCGCGCCGTCAGCGATCTCGGCGACCGCCTCGCGCTTGCCGAGGAGGAACGCACGGTGCTGACCAGGCGGCTGCTCGAGATTCGCAACGACGAACGCCGCACGCTGGCGCGCGAGCTGCACGATGAGTTCGGCCAGAATCTCACCGCGATCCTCGCCTTCGCCAACACGATCGAGGCAAGCGCCGGGGACAAGTACGCCGCCGGCACCGAAATTGCGCAGGACGCGCGGATGATCTCGCAGGCGACGCGCCGCATCATGGCGTGCCTGCGCGATACGTTGAACCGGCTGCGCAATCCGCTGCCCGAGGAGCTCGGGCTCGAGGCAAGCCTCGTCAATCTCGTCGACAGCTGGCGATCGCAGAGCGCGGCGCGGCCGACGATCCAGCTCGATCTCAGGGGTGACCTCACCGACATCAGCGGTCCGGCCGCCAACACGGCCTATCGCGTGGCACAGGAATGCCTGACCAACGCGCTGCGCCACAGCTCGGCGCGCGAGATCGTGCTGCGGATCGAGCGGCGGACCGGCAGCGAGAACGCCCTGCTGGTGCGCGTCGAGGACGATGGCGGCGGCGATGCGGCCAAGGTGGCGCAATCTGCGGGCTTCGGCCTCACCGGCGTCAGCGAGCGCGTCACAGCCCTCGGCGGCTCGCTGTCGATCGAGCGCGCCAGCCGCGGCCTGTCGGTCGCCGCCACGATCCCGCTCGCCGCCTGAGATGACAACCGTGACGACGACAACGGCGAAGATTCGGGGCATCTCGATCCTGCTGGTTGACGATCATCCGGTCGTCCGCCAGGGCTACCGGCGCGTGCTCGAGCATCAGGACGATTTCAGCGTGGTCGCCGAAGCCGACAACGCCGCCAGTGCTTATCGCGCGTTCAAGTCGCACCAGCCCGATGTGGTGGTGATGGACATCTCGATGCCCGGCGCGAGCGGGCTGGAGGCGATCCGCAACATCCGCGCGCGCGACGCCGACGCGCGCATCCTCGTCTTCAGCATGCACAGCGAGGCGGCCCAGGTGAAAGCGGCATTCGGCGCCGGCGCCAGTGGCTTCGTCACCAAGGGCAGCGAGCCGGCCGAGCTGATCGCGGCGATCCGCTCGGTGGCGCGCGGCGAGCATGCGATGAGCGACGACGTCGCCCGCGTGCTTGCGATGGAAAGCCTGGTGCCGACCCGATCGGCGCTCGACCAGCTCGGCGAGCGCGAGATCGAAATCCTCCGGCAGCTGGCGGCCGGCAGCACCAAGGAGCAGATCGCCGCCAACCTCCACCTCAGCACCAAGACGGTGCAGAACTATCACTACCTGATCAAGACCAAGACCGGCATGCGGACCGACGCCCAGCTGGTCCGACTCGCCGTCGAATGCGGGCTGGCGAATTTGTAGAGCTCGTAGCCCGGATGGAGCGAAGCGAAATCCGGGATCTTCCCGCGCGCTCGATCCCCGGACTGCGCTTCGCTCCATCCGGGCTACCGACGTCATTGCCCCGGGACAATTCGGCGGGTTACGCTACGCTGCGCCACCCACCAAGCTCACAAGAAACGGACGCTCCTCATGCCCATCGTCAACCGCGTTGCCGCCCTCTCCGACGAAATGGCCGCCTGGCGCCATGACTTCCACGAGAACCCCGAGTTGCTCTACGAAGTCCACCGCACCGCCGGCATCGTCGCAGACAAGCTTCGCGAGTTCGGCTGCGACGAGGTGGTGACCGGGATCGGCCGCACCGGCGTGGTCGGCGTGATCCGCGGCCGCAAGTCGGCCTCCGGCAAGGCCATCGGCCTGCGCGCCGACATGGACGCGCTGCCGATCATGGAGACGTCGGGCGTGCCTTATGCCTCCAAGGTCCCCGGCAAGATGCACGCCTGCGGGCATGACGGCCACACCGCCATGCTGCTGGGCGCCGCCAAATATCTCGCCGAGACGCGCAATTTCGACGGGACCGCGATCATGATCTTCCAACCCGCCGAGGAAGGCGGCGGCGGCGGCAAGGCGATGGTCGAGGACGGGCTGATGACGCGCTGGAACATCCAGGAGGTCTACGGCATGCACAACATGCCGGGGCTGCCCGAGGGTCATTTCGCGACCACGCCCGGCCCGATGCTCGCCTCGTCGGACACGTTGAAGATCGTCGTCCATGGCAAGGGCGGCCACGCCGGCGCAGGCCCGCACAAATCCGTCGACAGCGTGCTGATCGGCTCGCAGATCGTGAATGCGCTGCAATCGATCGTCGCGCGCAACGTCGATCCGCTGAAATCGGCGGTGATCTCGGTCACCATGTTCGAGGCCGGCACCGCGTTCAACGTGATTCCGGAGACCGTAACGTTGGGCGGCACGGTGCGCACGCTTGATCCCGCCGTGCGCGATCTCGTCGAGCGCCGCATCGGCGAAGTCGCCGACAGCATCGCCCGCGCCTATGGCGGCTCGGCCGAAACGAAGTACACGCGGATGTATCCGGTGACGATGAACCATGCGCGCGAGGCCGGCATCGCCGCCGACGTCGCCCGCGACATCGTCGGCGCCGAACGCGTCAACGACAATCTGGTGCCGGTGATGGGTGCCGAGGATTTCGCCTTCATGCTGGAGGCGCGCCCCGGCGCGTTCGTCTTCCTCGGCATGGGCGACGGGCCAATGTGCCATCACCCCGCCTACAAGTTCAACGACAACATCCTCGGGCACGGCGCCTCCTACTGGGTGCGCCTGGTCGAGAAGCAGATGCCGGCGGGCTAAAGCGCGATGAGATTGGGTCGAATCGTCATCGCGCTTTAGCTCTTTGTTTGATCATGATCTTTTCGGAAAACCGCTTCGCACTTTTCCGGATCATGCTCTAGACCCGCACGGACGTGGTCTTCACCTCTCCCATCGGGAGAGGTCGGCGCGTAGCGCCGGGTGAGAGGTTACGGTCATCGATGCAACAGCCCCTCACCCGATTTGCTGCGCAAATCGACCTCTCCCCTTCGGGGAAAGGTAGACCTTGCGTCAAGCCGCGCGATCGGCGGGATTCGCCCCGATCATCCGCGCGGCAACGCGATCGCGCCTGACGAAATAATGAAAGGCGACCGCGGCGAGGTGCAGCACGATCAACGCCAGCAGCACATAGGCGAAGAAGATGTGGCGATCCTCATAGGCATCCGCCGCCGCCTTGTCGGGCGAGGTGATCTGGGGAACGTGAAACAGGCCGAAGAAGCTCGAATAATCCTGGGCGCGGGCGCCGGAATGCGCCCAGCCCAGCATCGCCACCAGGATGGTGGCGGCGTAAAGCGCGCCGTGGCTGACCCGGGCGGCGATCCGCTGCCAGGAGGGCATCTCGGCCGGCAGCGCCGGCGTCGGGTTAAGGCCGCGCCAGAGCAGCCGCAGCACGGTGAGCAGCAGCACCAGGTAGCCGATATCGGCGTGGATCGAGCGGTAGAAGAACTTGTCCGCCCGCACCGGGACGTGGTTCATCCACCAGCCATAGGCCAGCATGCCGATGATGGCGATGCCGAGCACCCAGTGGAACGCGCGGGCGAGCGAGCCCCAGCTCGCGGCGGTATTGCGGATCATGTCGCGTGGCCCCCTTGCGGCCGCATTTTTGGATTTCACACGTCGCAGCAATAGTTTGCCGTGATACTTGCAACTATCGGTCAAGGCCATATGAAATTCCCGGCCTCACCGCCTTTTGTCGGCCGCAGCGGCCGGATAGCCAAAAACAACTGAATGGTAACCCTGCTTCGGATAGAGTTTTCGCGTGTCCACTCCCCCGACCATCCTGGTGTTCGATTCCGGCCTTGGCGGGCTCACGGTGCTCCGTGAGGTCGTGGCCGCGCGCCCGGGTGCCCATTACGTCTATGTCGCCGACGACGCCTTCTTCCCCTATGGGCACCATGACGAGGCTGAGATCATCGCCCGCGTGGTGCCGCTGATGGGCGAGTTGATCGGCACGCATGATCCCGACCTCGTCGTCATCGCCTGCAACACGGCCTCCACCCTGGTCCTGTCTCACTTGCGCGCCGCATATTCCCTGCCCTTCGTCGGCACGGTGCCGGCGATCAAGCCGGCCTGCGTCTCCTCGAAAACAAGGCGCGTCTCGGTGCTCGGCACAAGGGGCACCGTGAAGCGTGAATATACCCGCAAGCTGATCTCGGACTTTGCGCAGGGCTGCGAGGTGACGCTGGTCGGCTCCGGCGAGCTCGCCTCGCTGGCGGAGGCCGCCCTCAGCGGCGCGAGCGTGCGCGACGAGGATATCGCGGCCGAGCTCGCGCCCTGCTTCGTCGGCGATGGCGCCCACGACCCTGCCCGCACCGACACGGTGGTGCTCGCCTGCACGCATTATCCGCTGCTGCTCGATCGGCTGCGGCGGCTCGCACCCTGGCCGGTCGATTGGATCGATCCGGCCCCGGCGATCGCCCGCCGCGTCTCCGATCTGCTTGGCCCGGCAGGCTCGGAGAGTGACCAAGCCGGCGCAGAGATGATCTTCACCTCGAAGCGCCCGCACGCTCTGACGGAAGCGCTGACGCCATTCTTCGGCGGCCGCGTCCCGGCCTGATCCCTTTCGCCGTCACAACGCCGCTGGAGCGCGATGAGATCGGGTTGAATCATCATCGCGCACCAGGTTCTTGTTTGAGCATGATCTTTTCGGAAAACCGCTTCACACTTTTCCGGATCATGCTTTAGCCTCTGCTCTCCTTCGAGGGAGGACCGAATTTGACCGCAGCCCCGCTGACACCGCTCAACCGCCTGCGCGAGGCGTGGCGCGACAAGCGCCCGACCTTTGGCGCCATTGCGACGATCCCGAGCGTGCAGACTGTGCAGATCATGGCGCGCTCGCTCGACTGGATCATCGTCGATCTCGAACACGGCCCGATCGGTCTCGGCACCGCCCATGCGATGATCGTGGCCACCTCCGGCACGCCGTGCGTGCCGATGGTGCGGATCGCCGCCAACGAGCCGCATTTCGCCAAGGCACCGATGGACATCGGCGCGCTCGGCATCAATTTTCCGATGATCTGCAACGCAAGCGATGCGGTGAAGGCGGTCCGTAGCGTGCGCTACCCGCCGCGCGGGGACCGGCTCTGGGGTCCGTTCCACGCCCCGTTCCGCTGGGGCCAGTCGATGCCGGACTACATGGCGAGCGCCGACGACGAGATGATCTGCATGATCACCATCGAGCATGTCGATGCGGTCAATCGCATCGACGAGATCATGGCGACGCCGGGCATCGACGTCGCCGTCATCGGCCCCGGCGATCTCGCCACCTCCATCAACAAGCGCGGTCTGCCCGACGATCCCGAAGTGGTCGCGCTGATGCAGCGCGCCGAACACGGCATCATGAAGAGCGGCGTGCCGATCGGGGGCGTGGCGCGCACCGCCGAGCAGGCCAACGCCCTGATCGACCGCGGCTACCGCGCGATCGCGCTCGGCTTCGACTGGTCGCTGTTCCAGCGCGGCATCATGGCGGCGTTCGAGGGCATCAAGCGGTAGGCGTCAAACGCGGCCGCCGCTAGTTCACAGCTGCCGGCGAGCAGGTTCCAGTCACGTCGTGAAGGAACCGCGGAGTGAACGATGCGTGTCGCCGGTACAGCTCGTTCGCCTGAGTAGCTCATGAATAAGCGGCACAAACCCCCGCTGTTGGATGAACGGACTAATCCCAACGTCGCAAGTGCACATCACACATCGCACGCTTTCCGCCGCGATTCCGCGCTGCTAGAGTTTTGCGGGTTGGGAGGAAAATCCATGTTCAGGAAATTACTGCTTGGTCTCACCGTGATTGCCCTTGCCGGTGCCGGCGCTGCCTTGGCGCAGCAGAGCGGCATCAAGCGGACGCCGCTGCAGAAGGTCGATTTTCCACCGGGCTACAACACGGTCACCGCGATCGCCGAGGTTCCGGCCGGGGGTGCGTCGGGGCGTCACACCCATCCCGGCGCTGAAACCGGCTATGTGCTCGAAGGCGAGCTCGAGCTTCTGATCGACGGCAAACCGCCGTTGAAGCTGAAGGCGGGCGATTCCTACCAGATCCCGGAAGGCGCGGTGCACGACGCCAAGACGTCCGGCGACAAGCCGCTCAAGGTGCTCGGCGTCTACGTGGTCAAGGCCGGCGAGCCGTTGGCAAAACCAGCGCCGTGAGCAGAACCCCCTGGTCTCCGACCACTTGGTTCATCTGAGCTTCAGGTGCGGCGAGCAACCATTTGAGCTCGCCGGGCCTTTGATTTTTTGCCTGTTTGCTAAGGAACTGAATCGAACCGATGCGCGGTAAATTTCGTCAGATTTCATTGCCGCGCCGTCTCGTCGCCGATCTGATGCATGCATCGGCCGGCGTACCGCTGGTCTCCCTGAAGCGCACCCTGAACGTGCGTGCAATCGTCGAGGCCCGTGCACGCGCGGCGCAGGCACCGGGCTGGGCCGCCATCTTCGTCAAGGCATTCGCGCTGGTCGCCAGGACCGAGCCGACGCTGCGCACGCTGCACGTCAAATGGCCGTGGCCTTGCCTCTACGAGCTGCCGCGCAGCGTCGGCATGGTGGCGATTGCGCGCGTTGAGAAGGGCGAGGACTGCGTGCTGTTCGAGCGCGTCTGTGCCGCCGACGAGATGCCGCTCGCCGAGGTCGACGCGCTGATCCGCCGCGCCAAGACCGCGCCGCTGCACGAAATCCCCTCGTTCCGCAAGATGCTCTGCGTGACCCGCCTGCCGCTTCCGCTCCGCCGCCTGGCGTGGGCGATCGGGATGAATTTTGGCCGGCAGCGCGCCAATTTCTGCGGCAGCTTTGGCGTGACCTCGGTCGCGGCCTATGGCCCGGGCGAGTTGCACGCACTGAGCCCGGGGCCATTCCTGTTGAGCTATGGGGTGATCAGGCCGGACCACACTGTCGACGTTGTGCTGCGCTGGGACCATCTGGTCTGCGACGCCGCCCTGATCGCGCAGACCTTGATCCGCCTCGAGCAGGTGCTGGGCGGCGAAATCGCCGCCGAACTGGGCGCGGGCCGGCCGCAAGCCGATGCCCGGCTGGTCCGGGCGGCCGGAAGCCGTCTCTGAGGGGCAGAATCGGCCAATTTTGACGCCGATTCGGCCCAAAATGCCCTGCGTTTTGTTTGACAGAACCGGACTTTCTCCTTAAGACCACGTTGCTCGCGGGCCGATTTCGGCCCGCGAAGCGTTTCGCGACCCGTGGTCCTCCCCGAGCTTTCGAGGCGGACCTGTCGGTACAGGTCTTTTGGCCGGTACACAGGAGGGCGCGTCTCCTCAAACCTGAAACTGACAAACGCCGGCCGCCAGGGTGCGACGGCTATGCAACCGAAGAGGACGCGATGACTAAGCGCAGTGAGGCGAAGTACAAGATCGATCGCCGTATGGGCCAGAACATCTGGGGCCGCCCGAAGAGCCCCGTGAACCGCCGCGAATATGGCCCCGGCCAGCACGGCCAGCGCCGCAAGGGCAAGCTCTCCGACTTCGGCGTGCAGCTGCGCGCCAAGCAGAAGCTGAAGGGCTACTACGCCAACATCAGCGAGCGTCAGTTCCACGGTATCTATGTCGAGGCGAGCCGCCTCAAGGGTGATACCGGCGAGAACCTGATCGGCCTGCTCGAGCGCCGTCTCGACGCGGTCGTGTACCGCGCCAAGTTCGTCTCGACGATCTTCGCCGCACGCCAGTTCATCAACCACGGCCACGTCAAGGTGAACGGCCGCAAGGTCAACATCTCGAGCTACCAGCTCAAGGTCGGCGACGTCGTCGAGGTCAAGGAAGCCTCCAAGCAGCTCGCCCACGTGCTCGAAGCCAGCCAGCTCCCGGAGCGCGACGTGCCCGACTATCTCGAAGTCGACCACGGCAAGATGACCGCGAAGTACACGCGCATCCCCAACCTCTCCGACGTGCCGTTCCCGGTGCAGATGGAGCCCCATCTGGTGGTCGAATTCTATTCGCGCTGATCACAGCACGCATGCGAGATCCGAAAGGCCCCGGTTTTGCCGGGGCCTTTTTGTTTGCCCACAAGATGACTATCATACGCGGGACCTGGCAGATGGTTGCCCGTTGAGGTTTCTTGCCGATGACCCGGTTACTCGAACAGGCCTTCGAGACAGTTTCAAACTTGCCTGACACAGAGCAGGACGAACTCGCGCGCATCATGCTGCAGCTTGCCGGCGTCGACCAACCACCGCTCCAGCTCACGCCGGAAGAAGACGCCGATCTGGCTGAAGCCGACGCCGAGATTGCACGCGGCGAGCTGGCAACGGCCGAGGAAGTCCGTGCGATGTGGGCAAAGCACGGGCTGTGGACCTCCGTTACACGCGACGGGCTCTTGTCAAGATCGATCGAGCGCTCGCCTACATCGAAGCAAGATCGCCTCAAGGGGCGGTCCATGTTCGCGACCGTATCCTGACCCTTGTCACGCTGCTGCATGAGCAGCCGCGTGCGGGGCGCCCGACAAGCCGCCCCGGCGTCCGCCGGCTTTCGGCCACGCCATACCCCTACTTGATCGACTATCGTGTGACGCCCACCGAGATCATCATTATGCGGTTTCGTCACGCTGCCCGGAGGCCTATACGCTAGCGGCGACTCCGCACGCCAGCGGAGCGATGAGGAAAGCCCATGCACTACACCCCTGCCCGTCCCGATCCCAAGGCACCCGCTGTCCGAATCAACCTGCTCTCGGACACACAGACCAGGCCGACGGCCGCGATGCGCGAGGCGATGGCGCGGGCGGAGGTCGGCGATGAGCAGGTCGGCGACGATCCGACCGTCAATACGCTGTGCGAGCGCGTCGCTGATCTGCTGGGCAAGGAAGCGGCGGTCTACATGCCCTCCGGCACGATGTGCAACGTCACCGCGACGCTGGTGCATTGCCGTCTCGGCGACGAGATCCTCGCCCATGAGACCGCGCACATCATCGCGCGCGAGGGCGGCGCGCATGCGGCGATCGGCGGTTTCCAGGTCACGCAGCTGCCGGGAGATGACGGCCAGTTCACGCCGGAGACTCTTCGCAAGGCGCTTCATCCGCGCACGCGCTACCAGCCGCCGCAGACCGTCGTCAGCGTCGAGCAGACCGCCAATATCGGCGGCGGCACGATCTGGAAGAAGACCGCGCTCGACGAGATCGTCGCGATCGCCAGGCAACACGGCCTCGTCACCCACATGGACGGCGCGCGCCTGCTCAACGCCACCGTGGCAAGCGGCATCTCTCCGCGCGACATGACCGCGGGCTGGGATTCGGCCTGGATCGATTTCTCCAAGGGCCTCGGTGCGCCGATCGGCGGCGTGCTCGCGGGCTCACGCGCCTTCATCGACGCGGTGTGGCAGTGGAAGCAGCGCCTCGGCGGCTCGATGCGGCAGGCCGGGATCTGCGCGGCGGCCTGCATCTACGCGCTCGACCATCACGTCGAGCGCCTGGCGGACGACCACGCCAATGCGCGGGCGCTCGCCCGCGGGCTGTCGCAGATCTCAGGCATCGAGGTGCAGGAGCCCGAGACCAATCTCGTGTTCTTCAAGCCGGACGGCGCCGGCATTCCCGGCGACAAGATGGTCGCCGCGCTCCGTCAACGCGGCGTGACGCTTGCGATGATGGACGGCCGCATCCGCGCCTGCACCCATCTCGATGTGTCAGCGGCGATGATCGAGGAAGCGGTCGGACACGTCAGGGACATCGTGCGCGCGGCGTAGCAACCTCGGCAATCGTAGCCCGGATGCAGCGTAGCGAAATCCGGGACAGCACGATCCGACAGCAGGACCGCCCCGGATTGCGCTTCGCTGCATCCGGGCTACGAAACGACAAGATAAGCGTCTACCGTCCCATCGCCTGGTAGATCAGCGTCTTCAGCTCCTGCTGGATCCGGCCGCGCTGCGACGGCGTCTGCACCATGAAGATCCCGAACAGGTCATCCGCGGGATCGATGAAGAAGAAGGTACCGCCGACGCCGTCCCAGCGATACTCGCCCAGCGGCCAGTCTGTGTTCGCCGGCACCGAAGTGCGGACCGCGAAGCCGAGGCCGAAGCCGGAGTTCGGACCGGGATAGTAGTTCTGGTCGCGCACGACGCCGGTCTCCGGACCGATATGGTCCCTCGCCATCAGCGCGATGGTCTCCGGCTTCAGATAGCGCCTGCCCTCATAGCTGCCGCCATTCAGCAGCATCTGCGAGAAGCGCGCATAGTCGCCGATGGTGCCGACCATGCCGCCGCCGCCGGATTCCCATCGCAGCGGCTTGCGCGGATTGCGGACGTCGGCGACCGGACTGATGGTGCGATCCTTCGGCATCGGCTCGGCGATCAGCGGCCATTTCGCCCGGTCGGCGACATAAAACGCAGTCTCGTTCATCCCGAGCGGGCCGAGCAGCCGTTCCTTCTCGACCTGAAACAGCGATTTCCCCGTGATCACCTCGATGATGCTGCCGAGCACGTCGGTGGAATGGCCGTAGTCCCATTGCGTGCCGGGTTGTTCGGCGAGCGGCAGCGACGTGAGCCGCGCCACGAATTCAGCATTGTCGGGATCGTTGTTGAACAGTCCGGCATCCGCGTAGGTCTTGTTCACGATACCACCGCCGTAATAGCCGTAAGGCAGGCCGGCGGTGTGGCGCATCAGGTCTTCGATGGTGATGGGGCGCCTCGGCGGCTCCAGCGTCATCGCCATCTTGCCCTCATCGCCGCGCTTTTCCACCCCGACCTTCATGTCGGCAAAGGCCGGGATATATTTCGACACGGGATCGCCGAGCGCGAGCTTGCCTTCCTCGACCAGCATCATCGCGATGACCGTGGTGATCGGCTTCGACATCGAATAGAGGCGGAAGATGGTATCGGCGCTCATCGAGAATTCGGTGGCGACGTCGCGAACCCCGAACTTCTCGTAGTAGACCGGCTTGCCATGTTGCTGCAGCAGCAGGATCGCGCCCGGGATCTTTCCAGTCGCGACCTCGTTCCTGACATAGTCGGAAACCTTGGCGAGGCCTTCCGCCGAGAAGCTGTGCGCGGCCGGCCGCGCGGAGCCGGCCTTCGCAACCGTTGCGACCAACGCGAACGCGAATGCCGCGACGAACGCGCGGCCCCCACGCATGCGAGCGCATGAGCCGATCCGCCTGAATCGGATCATGCCGTCATTCCCTTCTTTTCAACGCGTTTCTTCACGCGAACCGGTATCCACTTCGCTCGAAAGCGCTCTAGTTTTCCATAGCTTCATAGACGAGTTGCTTCAGCGTCCGCTGGATGCGCTGACGCTCGGTCGGTGTCTGCTCGAGCAAGACGAAGAACATGTCCTGCTTGGGGTCGATCACGAAATAGCAGCCGCTGGCGCCGTCCCATTTCAGTTCGCCCAGATTGCCCGGCGGCGGCGGTTTGGCATTGCCCGGATCGGTGCGTACCGCGAGGCCGAGCCCAAAGCCGAAGCCGTCGCCCGGAAAGTAGAAGAAGTCCCGCTCGACGCCCGATCCGGGCCCGACGCGGTCGGTCGTCAGCTCCTTGAACGTCTCGGGCTTCAGGATGGTCTTGCCGTCGAGGGTGCCGCCGTTAAGCAACATCTGCGCGAAGCGCGAATAATCCGCCATGGTCGAGACCATGCCGCCGCTGGCGGACTCCCATTTCTTGACCTTGGTCGGATCGTTTTCGCGGCCCACCCGGAAATCGCTGTCATTCGGCATCGGCTTGGCGAGCAGCTTCTGCTTTTCGGGGGCGCCGACGAAGAAGCCGGTGTCCTTCATGCCGAGCGGATCGAGCAGCCTTTCGTGCTCGATCGCCGAGAGCTTCTCGCCGGTGGCCACCTCCATCACGCGCGCCAGGATGTCGGTGGAATGGCCATACTGCCAGAGCGCGCCGGGTTGATTGTGCAGCGGCAGTTTTGCGATCCGCTCGGCGAACTCGGCGAGGTCGAAATCGCCGGCATAGATATCGGCAGCCTTGTAGGCCTTGCGGACCAGGCTGTCGCCGTAGAAGCCGTAGGTGATACCCGACGTATGCGTCATCAGATCGAGGATCGTGATCGGCCGCTTTGGCGGCACCAGCTCGAGCGTCTTGGTGCCGTCCTCGGCCTTCTTCTCGACCCCGACCTTCACGTTGGCAAAGGACGGGATGTACTTCGAGACGGGATCGTCGAGCTTGTATTTGCCCTCCTGCAGCAGCTGCATCGACACCACGGCGGTGATCGACTTGGACATCGAAGCCAGCCGGAAGATGGTCTTGTCCGTGATCGGCACCTTGCTGGCTACGTCCTGCACGCCGAAGGATTGGTGATAGACCGGCTTGCCGTGCTGTTGGATGAGCAGGATCGCTCCGGGAATTTTCCCCGTCGCGACTTCGTTCTTGAAGAACTCGCTGATCTTGGCGAGCTTGTCGCGGTTGAAATGCGCACCCGCCGGAATCTCGTAGGTGCCCTCGGTGTGCGGATACGCCGGCGCCGCCAGCACCACCGCGGCGGCTGCGGCCGCGCACGTCAGACGAAATGAATGCATTTGGATTATCCCTCCCCGGAAATCACGAGGAAGTGTAGCGGCGGTATCATCAGGCACAAGGGCTGCCAAAGGTGTCCAGGACCTTCTGATGAAGCTCGCCGCTTTGGGCAGAAAAGCAGCAAAAGATCACCTGCGTGAGGCCGGGTGCGGCGGCCAGGGCATCGACGACGGCCTTGACCGCGATGCCGGCGGCGCGGTCCGGCGGGAAGTGATAGACGCCGGTCGAGATGGCGGGAAATGCAATGGAGCCAAGCTGGTTGGCGTGGCACAGCTCGATGCCGCGGCGATAGCAGGATGCGAGCAGCGCATCCTCGCTTTGGGTGCCGCCGTGCCAGATCGGGCCGACGGCGTGGATCACGTGCTTCGCCGGGAGCCGATAGCCTTTGGTGATCTTGGCGTCGCCGGTCTTGCAGCCGTGCAGGGTGCGGCACTCGGCGAGCAGCTCGGGGCCAGCGGCACGATGGATCGCGCCATCGACGCCGCCACCGCCCAGCAGCGACGAATTGGCCGCGTTGACGATGGCGTCAACGCGCAGGGTCGTGATGTCGGTGACGATGACTTCGAGCCGCGCCTTGCCGATCTGGCGCGCCGTCAAGGTCAGGCAGCCACGTCGACCGGGATGCCCTTGTCGGCAAAGAGCTGCTGCAATTCGCCGGCCTGGAACATCTCGCGGACGATGTCGCAGCCGCCGACGAACTCGCCCTTCACGTAGAGCTGCGGAATGGTCGGCCAGTTGGAGAAGGTCTTGATGCCGTTGCGCAGTTCGGCGGATTCAAGGACGTTGAGGCCCTTATAGCCGACGCCGAGATGATCGAGGATCTGGACGACCTGGCCGGAGAATCCGCACTGCGGAAATTGCGGCGTGCCCTTCATGAACAGGACCACGTCGTTCGACTTCACTTCGTTGGCGATGAATTCCTCGATGCTCATATTCGCTTCCTTCGGGGGCGACGCTCTCAGGCCTTGACCGGCCGGCCCGCCCTTCTAACCCGTGACTGACTATATATGTAGCTCAAACCATTGTGCATCCAAAGCAAAATGGCGGAAATCTGGCATGCACCGGGCGCTGCGGGCGCCCAAAATGGGCCGGGATTATCTGACGGCCCCAATATCATCGCGGGGGGAGGCTTTTTTCCCGTAACGGAGCCCCTATCTAGGACGAACTGTCCGTCAGGAACCAGTTTGCCGAAGCAACGTTCTCTCCCCTGAATTCGGAGACCCCTGTGACGAAACCAGCCTCTGCCGCGGCCGCCCTTCCCGCCGCCTCCCCGTCACTGTCCTCCGAATCCGGCCCGCTCGCCCAGCGGCTGGTGGAGGCCTATCGCGCCGTCCGTGACGAGACCGAGCGCCGGGCCGCACCGCTGTCGCCCGAAGACCAGCTGATCCAGTCGATGCCGGATGCGAGCCCCGCCAAGTGGCACCGCGCCCATACCACCTGGTTCTTCGAGCAGTTTCTGCTCGGCGAGCACGTCAAGGGCTACACGCCGTTCCATCCGGACTACGCTTATCTGTTCAATTCGTATTACGTCAGCGCCGGTCCGCGGCACGCCCGCCACCAGCGCGGCCATTTGACCCGCCCGACCGCCGACGAAGTCACCGCCTACCGCCGCCATGTCGACGCCGAGGTCGTGAAATTCTTCCAGACCGCCACGCTGGAAAAGCTCGAGGCGCTGGTGCCGCTGGTCGAGGTCGGGCTCAACCACGAGCAGCAGCATCAGGAATTGATGTTCACCGACATCCTGCATGCCTTCGCGCAGAATCCGGTCTCACCGGCCTACGATCCGGACTGGCGCTTTCCGGCGTCGCAGCACGGGCCTGAGGAATGGGTGACGCTCAACGAGGGCATCCACACCGTCGGCCATGTCGACGACAGCTTCCATTTCGACAACGAGAAGCCGGCGCACCGGGCTTTGGTCGGCCCGGTCAAGCTCGCGAAGAACCTCGTCACCAATGCTGAGTGGCTCGCCTTCATGAAGGACGGCGGCTATTCCACCGCCACGCTGTGGCTGATGGATGGCTTTGGTACCGTGAGCAACGAGGGCTGGCAGGCACCCGGCCATTGGCGCGAGATCGACGGCGGATGGAGGATCATGACGTTGGGCGGCCTGCAGCCGGTCGATCCGGACGCGCCCGTCTGCCACATCAGCTACTACGAGGCCGACGCCTTTGCGCGCTGGTCCGGAAAACACCTGCCGACCGAGATGGAATGGGAGGTCGCGGCCCGCGCTGGCCAGCTCAACGACGCCTTCGGCATCGTCTGGCAATGGACCCGCAGCTCCTATTCACCCTATCCCGGTTACCGCGCCGTCGAAGGCGCGCTCGGCGAGTACAACGGCAAGTTCATGGTCAACCAGCTGGTGCTGCGCGGTTCTTCGCTTGCAACTCCGCAAGGCCACTGCCGTATCACCTATCGCAACTTCTTCTATCCGCACCATCGCTGGCAGTTCACGGGGTTACGCCTCGCAGACTATGCCTGATTGAGTCCTGTCGACATCAATAACGCGTCGGTAAGCGCGTTCGGGAGAGTATCATGAATGTGCATGCCGCCGCTTTGGCCAAAGCGTATCCGTTCGACGAAGCGACATCGGTGTTTGCCGGCGACGTGATTGGCGATCTCGCCCGTCACCCGAAGCGGCTGTCGCCGAAATACTTCTATGACGCGACGGGATCGGAGCTGTTCGAGGCGATCACACGCCTGCCGGAATATTATCCGACGCGCACAGAGCTTGCGATCCTGCGCGACCGCGGCGACGAGATCGCCGCAATCATCCCTGACGGCGCGGCACTGGTCGAGTTCGGCGCCGGCGCGACCACCAAGGTGCGCCTGCTGCTCGAGCATTGCGAATTCGCAGCCTATGTGCCGGTCGATATCTCAGGCGATTTCCTGAAAGCCCAGGCCGACGGGCTGCGGAAGGATTTCCCCGGCCTCGGCATCTATCCGGTCGCCGCCGACTTCACCACGCCGTTCGAGCTGCCGGCCGCGGTCGCATCCATGCCGAAGGTCGGCTTCTTCCCCGGTTCGACCATCGGCAATTTCGAGCCGCAAGAGGCCCAGGCCTTCCTGAGGAGCGCCCGCAAGATTCTCGGCAAGGGCGCGCAGATGATCATCGGCGCCGATCTCGAGAAGGACGAGCGCATCCTCTTTGACGCCTACAACGACGCCGCCGGCGTCACCGCGCGCTTCAACCTGAATGTGCTGGTGCGCATCAATCGCGAGCTCGGCGGCAATTTCGATCTCTCCGCCTTCACCCATCGCGCGATCTACAATCGCGAGCGGCACCGGATCGAGATGCACCTGATCAGCAAGAAGAGCCAGACCGTGCGGCTGCTCGGCACCAGCTTCTCGTTCCGTCCGGGCGAGAGCATCCACACCGAGAACAGCTACAAATACAGCATCGAGCGTTTCGCCGCGCTCGCCCGCAGCGCGGGCTGGACGGTGCGCGAGAGCTGGACCGACGCCAACACGATGTTCTCGGTGCACGCGCTGGTCGCGGACTAGCGCCCAAACCAAGAGACGGGGCACGATCATGGGCAGGCGTCCGCTGCAGGTCGCGACGGCGTTGCTCGCCCTGGTCCCGATCCTGACCGGCATCATCACCATGCTGGGCGTCAGCGATCCGCTCTACGCCTCCGCGGGGGTTCCAGCGCTGCCGGTGCTCGACAGCAATCTGCGCTTCTTCGGTGGGGTCTGGCTCGGTCTCGGCCTCGCGCTGCTCTGGCTGGTGCCGCGGATCGAAAGCGAGAGCGTGCTGTTTCGGGCGGTCTGGGGCGGCATCTTCCTCGGCGGCATCGGCAGGCTGCTGTCGATGCTGATGGTCGGCTTGCCGCCGCTGCCCTTCGTGGGCTTCACCGCGCTCGAAGTGATCGGCGCACCGCTGTTTGTCTATTGGCAGCACCTGGTGGCAACGGCCGGCCGCAAGTAGCGGCGGCCGCTATTCCTCTTCCCCCGTCGAGCGCAGCGAGATCGACTCCCACGCCGCGACCACGATCATGATCGCGGTGGTGACGATCGAGAGCACCAGCGGCGACATCTCGCGGGCGAAATAGGCCGTGATCGCCAGCGCGGTGATGCCGATCCCGTGCGAGAGCTGGAGGAAGCCGCGGATCGCGTACTTGAAGAGGATGGTGCCGACCAGGAACACCAGGGGCCCGCCGACCGTGCTCACGATGGTGCGGGTGTCGGAATGGCCGGTCGGGTGCTTCAGCACCAGCTCGTCCGCCACCGCGGTGAGGATGATGCCGCCGACGATCGGCATGTGCAGATAGGTATACGCGATCCGCGCCACGCGGCCGGATTCCTCTGACTTGGAGATCATGTCCGAGCCGGCCTCGGCGCCCTTGTGGAAATAGATCCACCACATCGCGATGCTGCCGACCAGCGCCGAGATGAACGCGGCGACGTTCTCCGGTGTCCAGGTGAGCTCGGCGAAGGTGGCGCCGTTGACGACGATGGCTTCGCCGAGCGCGATGATGACGAACAGCGCGCAGCGCTCGGCCATGTGGCCGCCTTCGACGGCCCACGCCTCGATCGAGGAAAACCCGAGTCCAGGGGTCCAGAACCGCGCGGCCGGCGCGATATATTCGATGGTCAGCGCCGCAATCCAGAGCCACATCCGCGTCTCGTGCTCGGCGAATCCGCCGAGAATCCACAGCACGGCCGAGCAGGACAGCCAGGTCAGGATGCGGATGGCGTTGTGGCGCACCGCCGTCCGGCGCCGCGGCGTCGCCAGCAGCCAGAACGCGGTACGGCCGACCTGCATTGCCGCATAGGTCCCGGCGAACCACAGGCCGCGCCCCTCGAACGCGGTCGGGATCGTCGTCGACAGCACGAGGCCGCCCAGCATCATCGAAAAGAGCAGGAGGCGGACCGGCGTCAGCTCGGGATTGAGCCAGTTGGTGACCCAGGCGGTGTAGACCCACACCCACCACACCGCGAGAAACAGCACCGCGACCTGCACCGCGCCGAGCGGCGTGAAATGATGCAGCAGCGAGTGCGAGACTTGCGTGACGGCAAAGACGAAGACGAGGTCGAAGAACAGCTCGACAAAGGTGACGCGGCTGTGCTGGCTCGGCACGATAACGCGAAACATCGCGCCGCGAGGATTGTCCACCATCGCTCGAGGCCCCCGCCCGCAGCTTTGCCGGGCCTAGCCTTCCGGCACGCCGGTTTGCAGCGCCAGCGCGTGCAGGACGCCCCCCATCTGGCCCTGCAGGGACTGGTAGACGATCTGGTGCTGCTGGACGCGCGACTTGCCGCGGAAGGATTCCGAGATCACGGTCGCGGCATAGTGGTCGCCGTCGCCGGCGAGGTCACGGATGGTCACCTCGGCATCGGGGATCGCTGCCTTGATCATCGCCTCGATATCGTGGGCGTCCATGGGCATCCCAGTCCACCTCCGTCAGGTCGTTCGAATCAGGGCCAGATCGGCCAAGTAAAGCCCAAGGATAAAGCCAAAGGATAAAACCCAAAGATATACCCAAGGAGAAAACCTAGCGCTTGGGGTCTTCTAGGTCATCCCGGGCTCACTATATTCCCATTCCCAGCGATTTAAACCTGCATCAATCGGTCACAAGCCATCACGCCGAAATGACCAGAAGAGGCGCAGAATCATGAAGCTCCCCGGCCCCGATCATCCCATTACGATCACGCCCAATGCCAGGCGCGTCCGCGTCACCGCCGACGGCGTCGTGATCGCCGAGACCACCCATGCGCTGACCTTGAAGGAAGCGAGCTATCCGGCCGTGCAATACGTCCCCCGGCAGGACGCCAACATGGAGCTGTTGACCCGCACCGAGCGGACCACGCACTGCCCGTACAAGGGGGACGCGAGCTATTTCAGCGTCAAGGCCGATGGCAAGATGCTGGACAACGCAATCTGGACTTATGAGACGCCCTTCCCCGCAATGACCGAGATTGCCGGACATCTCGCCTTCTATCCGGACAAGGTTAAGATCGAACAAGTCGCCTAGGGGCATCGTCGCCTGCCGCAAGCGCCGGGCCTCGCCCGGCCTTTGGTTGCGCGCTGGCCCAGCCTGCAGAACGGCAATGCCCGGGCGAGTCCCGGGCATGACGTCGGGAGCGTTCGGGCCCGATCCCAGCTATACCCTGAAGACCGTGAGCCCGAGGATCAGGAGCACCAGGAAGATCACCACAAAGACGTAGAACAGGAAGCGGGCAATATCGGCGGAGGCGGCCGAAATGTCGGTGAAGCCGAGCACGCCGGCCACGATCGAGACAAGCAGGAAGATCAGCGCCCATTTCAGGATCGTCATCGCCAGCTCCTCATAACCGCGCGTGTCCGCCAGGTCGGACGAGAACGCCCGCACCCGACCGCAGTTCCAAAGACGAAACAGCTTCGCCGAGATGACCGACCTCGATACTCCCCCATCCGGCCAATTGGGCCTTGCTGAATCAGGTTCCCGACTGCAACATCAGGGTGCAGACCCGGCTGGTGGCACCATGAAATCGATTGCTCACGCGGCTCCGGCCGTCGACATCCAGGCAGCACCGAAGCTCCACAAGCGCAATGTCGCCCTCGATCGCGCCCGCACCTTCCTGACCCTCGTGGTGCTGCTGCATCACGCGGTGATCCCCTATACTTATTTCGGTCATACCGATCCGACCTATTTCTTCGGCTTCGACATAATCGTGCTCGCCACCGACAGTTTCTTCATGGCGATGTTCTTCTTCCTGTCGGGACTGTTCGCCTGGTCGGGGCTCGGCCACAAGCCGTGGCTGATCTTCCTGCGCGACCGCCTGCTTCGGCTCGCGCTGCCATTCGTGATCTGCGCTTTCACGGTCATTCCGGTCGCCTATTACGCCATCGCGCTGCGCGCGACGCCGGGGCTAAGCTTCTCCGAATTCTGGTGGAAAACCATGACGGTCGGGCCGTGGCCGAGCGGCCCGATCTGGTTCGTCTATGTCCTGATGGCCTTCGACCTGACGGCGAGCCTGCTGTACCGGGTGTCGCCGCGTCTGCTCGATCCGATCAACCGTCTGTCGATCAAGGGATTTCAACGTCCCTCGAAGTTCTGGCTGTTCCTCGTCGTCGTCAGTGCCGCCGCCTACCTGCCGATGCTGGTCCATTACGGCCAGAACTACTGGTTCGAGTTCGGACCGTTTTCGGTGCAGGCGAGCCGCGTGCTGCTGTACGCGTCCTATTTCTTCATCGGCGCGGGAATCGGGGCGGCAAACCTCGAGGGCGGCGTGCTCAGCGCGCACGGACGGCTGACCGAGCGGCGCTGGTTCTGGACCGGCATCACGCTGATCCCCTACTGTTTGATGTGGGTGATGATCTACATCAAGCGCATGATCATCGGTAACCCCGATCCGCTGCCCGGCTGGTATCTCGCGATCTATGGCAGCTTCTACGTCCTGTTCAGCGCCTCGATCCTGTTCGCGATCCTGGCCTACTTCCTGCAATCGAAATCGTCGGGCCCGACGCTGCTCGACCGCATGCAGGGCGACGCGTTCGGCATGTTCCTGGTGCACTATCCGATCGCCCTGTGGCTGCAATACTGGCTGTTCGATATGACCTGCCGGCGATCGTCAAGGCCGCGATTGCGTTCTTCGCCACCGTGGCGCTGAGCTGGGCCGCCACGGCCGTGCTGCGCAAGATTCCTGGTTCAAAGTACGTGCTGTAGCGCGATGAAGCCGTAGGATGGGTAGAGCGCCGCGAAACCCATCACCTCCGTGCCGTGCATCGAGATGGTGGGTTTCGCTGCGCTCTACTTCACCCTACGCCGCAATTTCGCCCCTCGCCGCCACGCTTTCCAGCCGCGGAGCGGCCGCGGCGCGATGGTCGCGGGCGATCAGGATGTAGAAGGTCGGCAGCACGAACAGCGTGAACAGCGTGCCGATCAGCATGCCCATCACCACGACGATGCCGATGGCGAAGCGGCTCGCCGCGCCGGCGCCGTCGGCATAGAGCAGCGGCGCAAGGCCCGCGACCATCGCGGCTGTCGTCATCAGCACCGGCCGCATCCGCACCGCGGCCGCCTTCTGGATCGCGGCGACCCGGTCGAGCCCTTCACGGTGCTGGATCTCGTTGGCGAAGCTCACCATCAGGATGCCGTGCTTGGAGATCAGCCCGATCAGGGTGACGAGGCCTATCTGGGTGTAGATGTTCAGCGTGGTGAAGCCGAAATACAGCGGCAGCAGCGCGCCGCAGACCGCGAGCGGCACCGTGACCATGATCACCAGCGGATCGCGGAAACTTTCGAACTGCGCCGCCAGCACCAGGAAGATTACGATCAGCGCCATGCCGAAGGTGACGATGAGGCGGTTGCCCTCCTGGATATATTGCCGGCTGTCCGACAGCCAGTCGACGGTCATGCCCGGCGACAGCTTTTGCGCCTGCATGAACGACACCGCCTGCCCCATGGTGACGCCGGGCTTCAGCACCGCCGAGATCGTCGCCGCGTTCATCTGATTGAACTGCGGCAGCCGGTTCGGCTCCGGCTTGACGTTGACCTTGATCACCGTCGACAGCGGAAACATCTGCCCCGAGCTCGAGCGGACGTTGAAGTTTCCCAGCCCTTCCGGCGTGACCCGGTCGGCCTGGCGCACCTGCGGGATCACCTCGTAGGAGCGTTCAAAGAAATTGAAGCGGTTGACATAATTCTCGCCGACCAGCACCGCGAGGGTGTCGGCGATGGTCTGCATGCTGACGCCGGCCTCGGCCGCCTTGGCGTGATCGATGGTGATCCGTGCGGTCGGGCTGTCGAAGGCGAGATCGCTGTCGACGAAGGCGAACAGCCCGCTCTTCCAGGCGGCCCCCTTCAGTGTCTCGACCTCCTGATAGATGGTGGCGAAATCGCCGGCCGAGCGCACCACCATCTGGAACGGCAGGCCGCCGGTCGCCGCCGGCAGCGCCGCTGGCTGGAACGGCGTCACGCTGGCGCCGAGCACGCCGTAGGACATGCCGTAGAGCTGGTTCTGGATGTCGTTGGCCGAGCGCTTGCGCTTGTCCCAATCGGTCAGGGTGATGCCGCCGAAGGCATGGTTCTGCCCGTCGGTACCGTTGATAAACCAACTCGCGTGGTATTCGGGAAACGAGCGAAACAGCTGCTCGATCTGGTCGGAGGAGCGCGTGGTGTAGTCGACGCTGGCATATTGCGGCGCGCGGAGCACGGTGAACACATAGCCCTGGTCCTCGGAGGGCGCGAGCTCGCGCTGGCTGCCGAGGAACAGCACCACGATCGCCGCCAGCACGCCGAATGCCACCAGCAGCACTGCGGCGCGCATCTTGAGCGTCGCGGCCAGCAGCCGGCCATAGCCGCGCGACAGCCCTGAGAACTGATGCTCGACAAAGCGGGCAAACCGGCCGTGCGAGGTGGCTTCGCCGAGCAGCTGCGCGCTCATCATCGGAGACAAGGTCAGAGCGATGACGCCCGAGACCACCACCGAGCCCGCCAGCGTGAAGGCGAATTCGCGGAACAGGCTGCCGGTCAGGCCGCCCATCAGGCCGATCGGCGCATAGACCGCGGCGAGCGTGATCGTCATCGCGATCACGGGACCGATGATCTCGCGCGCGCCGATCAGGGCCGCGTCGCCCGGGCTCCGTCCTTCCTCGATGTGGCGATGGATGTTCTCCACCACGACGATGGCGTCGTCGACGACGAGGCCGATCGCCAGCACCATCGCAAGCAGGGTCAGGAGGTTGATCGAGAAGCCGAGCGCCAGCATCATCGCGGCGGTGCCGACCAGCGACAGCGGCACGGTGACCACAGGAATCAGCACGGAGCGGAACGAGCCCAGGAACAGCAGGATCACCACCACCACGATCGCGATGGCCTCGGCCAGCGAATGCTGCACCTCCGATATCGAGGCCTTGACGAAGTGCACGATGTTGAAGACGTCGGCGACCCTCAAACCGGGCGGCGCCACACGGTTGAGGTCCTCGATCACCTTGGCAGTGGCGGCGACGATCTCCAGCGGATTGCCGTCGGGGGTCGGCTGCACCGCGATGTAGACGGTGGGCCTGCCGCTGTCGCGCGCGTTGGAATCGTAATTCTCGCCGCCGATCTCGAGGGTGGCGACGTCGCCGAGCCGCACCAGGCCCCCGCCACCGGCGCCGGTCTTGATCACCATCTTGCGGAAATCGTCGAGATTGCGCAGATCGGTCGCCGCGGTGATGTTGGTGACGGTCATCTCGCCGCGCAGCCGCCCCGGCGCCGCCTGCACGTTGTTGGACCGCAGCGCGGCGGAGATATCGGCCGCGGTCAGCCCGCGTGCCGCGAGCTTGAACGGATCGATCCACACCCGCATCGCCAGCGACGATCCGCCCGAGGTGTCGGCCGACGCCACGCCGGGCACCGAGGTGAGCAGCGGCTGCGCCACGCGGGTCGCGAAGTCGGTGATCTGCGCCGGCGTCAGCGTGTCGCTGGTGAAGGCGATGTACTGCACCGCCGACGCGCCGTCGGTGATCTTGGTGATGACAGGGTCGAACACGCCGGCCGGCATCCGGTACTTGACCTGCTGCACCTTGGCGAGCACCTCGGTCATGGCGCGGTCGGCATTGGCGTTGAGCACCAGCTTGGCCTTGATCTGGCTGAGACCGAGCGTCGAGTTCGAGGTCATGTATTCGATGCCGTTGGCGGTCGCGATCGACTGCGCGATGACGGACGTGACGAAGCCCTGCATCACGTCCTGGGTCGCACCGGGGAACGAGACGTCGACCTGGATCGTCGCGCTCTCCATGTTGGGATATTGCCGCACCGGCAGCGAGACCATCGCTGCAGTGCCGATCAACAGGATCAGCAGGCTGACGACCGTCGCCAGGATCGGCCGGCGGATGAAGATGTCGGTGAAATGCATGATGCTTGCCTTTGGGCGCGCCGCTCGCGGGTCAGCGTCCCTTCTCCGGCGTCTCCGCCATGGTCGTCTGGACGGCCGCGCCGGGCATGACGCGGAGCTGGCCCGCGGTGACAATGTGATCGCCGGGCGCAAGCCCCTGCTCCACCACGACACGCTCGCCGATCCGTTGCCCGGTCTTCACCGCGACGCCGACCGCCTTGTTGTCGCGCACCACAAGCACGCTCTCGCCGGATGCGCTGGTCTGGATCGCGGTAACCGGCACCACGATCGCGTCCGCCTGCGGCGGCAGCACGACGTTCACCATCACGAAGAGGCCCGGCCGCAGCAGCCGGTCGGGATTAGGAAACAGGGCTTGAACGAGGACATTGCGGGTGTCCTCGGCGACCTGCGGCTCGATGGCGTTGATCTTGGCCTCGAACACCCGATCGGGGAAAGCGTCGGTACGGATCGTCACCGCGCCTCCCACCTTCAGATTTGACAGGCGCTGCTGCGGAACGGTGAAATTGGCATAGAGCTGGTCCAGCGCGGTCAGCGTCGCGAGCGCATCGCCGGCATTGACGTATTGGCCGAGATTGACCTTGCGCAGGCCGATCTGGCCCGCGAACGGCGCGCGGATCGTCATCTGCGCGATCTGCGCATCGAGCTGGTCGAGCGAGGCGTCGGCCTGCTTCAGATCCTCCTGCCGCTGCTGCAGCGTCTCCTGGGTCACGAAGCCGGACGGCGCCAGCCCCTGCGAACGCTTCTCCTGCAGCTGCGCAAAGCGTCCCTTGGAGACCGCAACCGCACGCGCGGCGCGCAGCGGGGCGTCATAGAGTTGCACCAGCGGCGCGCCCTCGGCGACATCGGTGCCGGCATCGAAATTGATCGCGGTGACGCGGCCGGCAACCTCCGGCGCCAGAATCACCTGCCGCACCGCCTGCAGCGAGCCGATCGCCTCGATCGAGCGCGGCAAGGTTTCGGTCCGCACCACCATCGCCGCGACCGGCGTCGGCGGGGCTTCGGCGGTGGGCTTGGCCGAGGCGCTGGATCCGCCTGCGCGCCAGGCAAACAAGCCGGCCGCGGCACAGCCGAGCAACAGAACGGTGATGCCGAGCGGCCTGGCACGAAGCCCGAGCCAGCGGCGCGACGAAAATGATGCGGACGGCATATCGCTTCCAAGAACGAACCCCGGCGTGTCGGCCGGAAGCTTGCCCCTGCAAGCCCGCAACTGATATAGAACCTCAAGTATGGTTGAGGTCAAGGCTGGCAGCTTGCAAGACTTCTAGCGCAAGGCTTCCAATGCAGGACCTCTGATCCGGGATTGCTTGGTCAATGACGTTTGCGCAGGAGCTTTCGGTCGGCGAGGTGGCGCGGCGCAGCGGACTTGCCGTCTCCACCCTTCACTTCTACGAGAGCAAGGGACTGATCGCGAGCCGCCGCACCGGCGGCAACCAGCGGCGCTACATGCGCGGCGTGCTGCGGCGGATCGCGGTGATCAGGATCGCGCAGCGCGCCGGGATCCCGCTGAAAGAGATCAGGCAGACCTTCGCCGCAATCCCGCTCGATCGCGCGCCGACCGTGCGCGAATGGGAGCGCGCGATGCGCGCCTGGACCGAGACGCTGGAGCAGCGCATCAACGATCTCACCGACCTCCGCGACAAGCTGTTCAACTGCATCGGTTGCGGCTGCCTGTCGGTGACCGATTGCCCGCTGCGCAATTGCGACGACAAGCTCGGCGCCCAGGGGCCCGGCCCGCGCATCCTGATCACCGCAGCCGAACGCCGGGCACGGCGCAAGCGGCGGGGCTGACGGCATTTTCGCGGCCGACAAGTTGCGCACAACCTGCCTTTGGTCACATCCCACCAGGTGATTCTCAGGTATGCTGGCCGGACTGCCTGACCTCAAGGAGAGTCCTGAGATGAACGACCCTCAAGTTGGATGGATCGCCGCCATCATCGTCGGCGGACTGGCGGGCTGGCTCGCCGAGATGTTCATGAAGTCCGGAACCGGCATCTTCATGAATATCATCCTCGGCATCGTCGGCGCCGCGCTGGCGAACTGGCTGTTGGGTCTGCTCGGCGTATCGCTCGGCGGAGGCTGGCTCAGCTATCTCGTCGCCGGCTTCATCGGCGCCTGCATCATCATCTTTGCCTGGCGCGCGGTCCGCGGCGCGACCTGAAGCGATCATGCTTGAACAAAAAGCAATAGCGCGATGACGGGGTCATCGCGCTATTGAGATCGTTGCTTCGCAGCGCCTGGTCCAGCCGGATCAGGCGGCGGTGCTGTGCATGTAGTTCGGCAGCCAGCGCTCGAAGGCGCGCGACAGGCTTTCGACCGCAACCGGCTGCTCGCCAGCCACCGCAATCGCGTCGCCGCCGGTGGTGCCGATGCGCGCGCAGGGCACACCGGCGCCCTTCATCTTGGCCAGCACGAGGCCTGCGTCGGCGGCCGGTACGGTGACGATGTAGCGGGCCTGATCCTCGCCGTACCAATAGGCATGCGGCACGATCGAGGACGGTGCGGCCAGGAGCTGCGCGCCGATGCCGCTTGCCATCGCCATCTCGGCAAGCGCGATCAGGAGGCCGCCGTCGGAGAGGTCGTGCACGGCAGTCGCGGTGCCCGCATGGATCATGCCGCGCACGCAATCGCCGTTGCGCTTCTCGGCGGCGAGATCCACCGGCGGCGGCGCGCCCTCCTCGCGACCGCAGATGTCGCGCAGGTACACGGACTGGCCGAGCCAGCCATGGGACTCGCCGATCAACAGGATCGCCTCGCCCTCGGCCTTGAAGGCCAGCGAAGCTGACTTGGTGAAATCGTCGAGCAGGCCGACGCCGCCGATCGAGGGCGTCGGCAGGATCGCACGGCCGTTGGTCTCGTTGTAGAGCGAGACGTTGCCGGAGACGACCGGGAAGTCGAGCGTGCGGCAGGCTTCCGAGATGCCCTTCAGGCAGCCGACGAACTGGCCCATGATCTCGGGCCTTTCAGGATTGCCGAAGTTGAGATTGTCGGTGATCGCGAGCGGCTTGCCGCCGACCGCGGTGATGTTGCGCCAGGCCTCGGCGACCGCCTGCTTGCCGCCCTCGAACGGGTCCGCCTCGCAATAGCGCGGCGTGACGTCGACGGTCAGCGCGAGGCCCTTCGGCCCGTCCTGCACGCGCACCACGGCGGCATCGCCGCCGGGGCGCTGCATGGTGTTGCCGAGGATGACGTGGTCGTACTGCTCCCAGACCCAGCGCTTGCTGCACATGTCGGGCGTGCCGATCAGCCTCTCCAGCGCCTCCGCGATGCCGAGCGGCGGCTTGACGTCCTGCCCGCGGATCACCGGCAGCGCATTCGAGGGGACATGCGGGCGGTCATAGAGCGGCGCCTCGTCGCCGAGCTCCTTGATCGGCAGGTCGGCCATCACGTCGCCGCCATGCTTGACCACGAAACGCTTGCTCGGCGTTGTGTAGCCGACGACGGCGAAGTCGAGGCCCCATTTCCTGAAGATCGCCTCGGCTTCCTTCTCCTTCTCGGGCTTGAGCACCATGAGCATGCGCTCCTGGCTCTCCGAGAGCATCATCTCATAGGCGCTCATGCCGGTCTCGCGGGTCGGCACCGCATCGAGATCGAGGTCGACGCCGAGATCGCCCTTGGCGCCCATCTCCACCGCCGAGCAGGTCAGGCCCGCCGCGCCCATGTCCTGGATCGCGATGACGCAGCCCTTCTCCATGATCTCGAGGCAGGCTTCCAGCAGCAGCTTCTCGGCGAAGGGATCGCCGACCTGCACGGTCGGGCGCTTCTCCTCGGACTTGTCGTCGAATTCGGCGGAGGCCATCGAGGCGCCGTGAATGCCGTCGCGGCCGGTCTTGGAGCCCAGATAGACGATCGGCATGTTCACGCCGGAGGCGGCCGCATAGAAGATCTTGTCGGCATCGGCGAGGCCGACCGCCATCGCGTTGACCAGGATGTTGCCGTCATAGCGGGTGTGGAAGCGCACCTGGCCGCCGACCGTCGGCACCCCGAAGGAATTGCCGTAGCCGCCGACCCCCGCGACGACGCCGGAAACGAGATGCCGCGTCTTCGGGTGCTCGGGCGCGCCGAAGCTGAGCGCATTGAGGCAGGCGATGGGGCGCGCGCCCATGGTGAAGACGTCACGCAGGATGCCGCCGACGCCGGTGGTCGCACCCTGATACGGCTCGATATAGCTCGGGTGGTTGTGGCTCTCCATCTTGAAGACCACGGCCTGCCCGTCGCCGATATCGATGACGCCGGCGTTCTCGCCGGGGCCCTGGATCACCCAGGGCGCCTTGGTTGGCAAGCCGCGCAAATGGATGCGCGAGGACTTGTACGAGCAATGCTCGTTCCACATCGCCGAGAAGATGCCGAGCTCGGTGAAGGTCGGCTCCCGCCCGATCAGCTTCAGGATGCGCTCATATTCGTCGGGCTTGAGCCCGTGGGCGGCAACCAGTTCGGGGGTGATTTGGGGCTCGTTCTTGGGGTCGTTCTTGGGCGCGTTCATGGGACCCTTAATAGGTAGATAGAACGGGGGCGAAAAGGCCTTTTAGGGCCCATTTCCGGCCTGTCCAGAGCTTTGCGGCAGCTGGCCGCGCCCCGGGATTTGGTCCCGGGATTTGCACAATGGGGATGGATCGGATTTAAGGACCCGAACCCGATAATTGAAGGCCATATTTCGTGAACGAGCTCGCCAAAACCGCATTCAACCGCCGCCCCGACCTGCACGTCGAAACCGAGGGCGAATTCGCCGGCTGGCGAACCTGGACCCGGGACAATTTCGAGACCCATACCGGCCCGTTCTACCACCGCATGGACGAGAACGGCCGCGTCCGCTGCGCCTTCCGGGTCGAGAAAAAGCATCTCAACGGCTCCGGCAACGTCCATGGCGGCTGCTTCATGGCGTTCGCCGACTATTGCCTGTTCGCGCTCGCCGGCTCGGTGCTGCAGGGCCCCGGCGTCACGGTGTCGTTCGCCTCGGAATTCCTCGACGCCGCCCGCGAGGGCGACCTGATCGAGTGCACCGGCGAGGTCACCCGCGCCGGCATGTCGCTGATCTTCCTGCGCGGCAGGCTGACCTCCGGCGGACGGCCGCTGTTCACCTTCTCCGGCACGATCAAGCGGGTGAAGCGGAGGACGCCGGCGCAGGCAACGGCGTGAAGCGTGTGGCGGCTGTGGACGCACGCCGTCATCCAGCCGTTACATCGGCACGGATTGAATCGACAGCACAGCTCTAGCGCGTTGTGTTCACGCGCGTTCTTCGCGTGAAGCAAGACAAGCTTGCCTTGTGACGCATCGACGCACTGTTGTTGCCTCGTCGCGCGCGCGTCACATGCCCGTCAGCCAAGCCCCCGAAGATTGCTCGACGTTTCCGTTTGTGCATTCGCGCAGCGATGTTGGGGCATTCTCATGAATTTGAAGACTTTCGTTTCCGTCACATCGGCGATGTCGCTTGTCGCGTCGATAGCATGGACTGCGACTGCAACTCCGGCACGCGCCGGTCAGGGCGGCGACAATGGCGATCGCGGCTTCGGCGACTCTCGCGGTCACGATGCGGATCAGGATCAGGACCAGGACCATGACGGTGGTCATCACGGCCGCAAGCCGCGCGTGGTGATGATCTCGCTCGACGGTGCCAAGCCCGATTTCATCCAGAAGTTCATCGAGGAGGGCGTGCTGCCGCGCGACGGCGGCCTCGCCCGGCTCAGCCGCCGCGGCGCAGTGGCGTTGCAGAACGTGACGGCGTCACCGTCGCTCACCGCGGTGTCGCATATCGCGATCGCGACCGGTTCGACGGCAGTCCACAACGACATCCCCTCGAACACGTTCGAGCCGATCGTCGGGCCGATCTCCGGCAGCATCAGCGGCTTTGCGGCGCCGATCGGCGGCTACAGCGAGAACCCGCTCGGGCCATCGCCGCATCCGACGGCGGTGCCGTTGTGGGTGCAGCTGCGCCAGCAGGGCAAGAAGGTCGTCACGGCGACCTGGCCCGGCGGCGACGGCGCCGATATCTCCATCAACAAGACCGTGGTGCAGCCGGCCCAGCCGACCCGCATCACCGACTTCACGGTCCCGTTCGGCGCGTTCGGCGGCATCGGGGCCCAGGGCTTCTCGCTGTCGCGAGGCGATTTCACGGCCGACCCGAGCATCGTGGCGGCGCTGCAGGCTGCCGGCCATTTCTCGTTCAGCCCGGTGCTGGTGACCTCGGCACCGATCGAGACGTTCTCCTGCTCCGCCGCGGCAACCGCGACCTGCACCAACGCCTCGACGCTCGACGTCAAATATTCGATCCGCGTGGCCGCGATCGACACCACCAACGATCGCAAGGTGAACTACGACACGCTGGTGTTCTTCGATGCCAACCGCGGCATCACCGCAGGACCGTTCCACGCGCCGTCGACCGGACCGGCCTATGTCAAGTTCGGCGGCGAGAACGCACCCGTTCTTCTTTGAAGGCAGCGGGGCGAAGGTTGGTGCCGCGTACTTCGTCTCTGCGCTGTCTCCCGATCTCTCGGTGGTGCGCTTCGCCCGCTACGGCGCCAACTACATCCCGCGCAATACGCCTGTTCTCGCCGACGTCGACGACATCAACAACAACATCGGGTTCTGGCGTCCGCAGGCCGACTTCCGCATTCCGGAGCGGCTGAGCCCGGGCTTCACCAATTTCCCCGACGTCGAGATCGAGACCATGTTCGAGGACATGGTGAAGACCTTCGTGCGCTACCAGGCCAATATCGGCGAGCGCGCGATCAAGACTCATCCTGACGCCGACCTCGTCATGGTCTATATCGAGCAGCCCGACGGCTCCGAGCATCAGTTCCTGCTGACCGATCCCCGCCAGGGCACCAACCCGACCGACCCGAATTCGATCGGCGCCAACCAGGATGCCGCCAAGGTCAAGCGATACGCGTCCTACATCCGTTTCGCCTACCAGACGGCCGACAAGGCGGTGAAGCAGATCGCCGATGCGGCGGGCCGCGACAGCAACGTGATCGTGGTGTCGGACCACGGCTTCGCGCCGTTCCACACCTCGGTCAATCTCACCAACATCCTGCGCAACGCCGGGATCGACACCAACAAGGTCGGGATCCGCACCTCCGGCCCCGCCGCCGACATCTACATCAACCTGCAGAACCGCGAGCTCGGCGGCACCGTTGATCTGGCGACCTATCGCACACTGGTGGCGCAGATCACCGACGCGGTGAAGAACGCGGTCGATCCCAATGCCCGCTTCAACTACTCACTCAAGGACCAGCGCATCTTCACCGTCGTCGAGACCCGGCCGCTGCAATGCGACGCCGGAACCGGACAATGCATCAGCAAGACCATCGGCCAGGACTATGGCGACGTGTTCGCGCTGATGGCGCCCGGGTACAACTTCGACGGCATCCAGAACCCCGGCGTCGCGCGCCAGGGCGACGCGCCGTTCAACGCGGCAACCACCATGCTGTCGATGCCGAACTTCTACGGCGCCCACGGTCACGACCCGGAGCTTTCCGTGATGAGCGCGACGTTCATCGCCGCGGGGCCGCAGATCCGCAAGGACACCGTGGTGCGGCACATGCGCAATATCGACGTGGCGCCGACCATCATGCGGATCCTCGGCTCGGCACCGCAGCTGGTCGACGGCGAGGTGCTGGGCCAGGTCCTGCGCTAGGATTCCGGGCAAATTCCGCGCGACGGACGCACACCGGCGTCCGTCGCTTTCTCCATGCTTGCACATATCCGGCGCGGGATTGCGCGCCTGATCCGTCGCCCCTAGCCTTTCGCCCCACCACCAAGCTACATTCGCTCCATCGCGCGCCAATGCGCGAAGGGAGCCAATCAAGGTGCCGCAGAGCACAGCCAGAGAATCATCCGGAAAAGTTCGAAGCGGTTCCCTCTCGCGACAAACGCGGAACGCGTTGACGCGGAGATCATGCTCAAGCGAAGAGCCAGGACGGGCGTGACGGCTCCCGCGAAAGTGCCCACCTCGCTCACGCCAGCGCCGGGCGCGCGCAGCTGGCGCGACTACGCGCTGCTGCTGGCGCTGGCCTGCTGCTGGAGTTCCACCTATCCGCTGACCAAGATCGGGCTCGGCTCGATCCCGCCGGTGACCTTCATTTCCGCGCGCTCGCTGGTGGCCGCCGCCTTCCTGCTCATCGTACTGTGCGTTCGCGGCATCCGCATCCCGACCGACCTCAAGGCCTGGAAGCTGTTCGCCTTCCAGCAGACCATCAACTCCACGATCCCGTTTTTGGTGATCACCTGGTCGCAGCAATATGTGCCGGCCTCGAACACGGTGGTGCTGGCCTCGACGACGCCGATCTTCGCCTTCCTGATCACCTCGCTGATCACGCGGCACGAGCCGGCAACGCTGCTCAAGCTCGCCGGCGCGATCCTCGGACTTGCCGGAACCATCGTCATCGTCGGCCTCGATGCGCTGCGCGGCTTCGGCAGCGAGATCATCGCGGAGATCGCGATCCTGCTCGCCACCATCTCCTTTGCCTGCGCGACGATCTTCGGCCTCAGATTGTCGGACTACGACCCGATGGTGGTGGCGGCCGGCTCGCTGCTGTTCGGCGGCACCGTGCTGCTGCCGGTCGCGCTGATCGTCGACCATCCCTGGACGCTGCACCCGACGCCGCAGGCGCTGGTCGCCACGGTCACGATGGGCATATTCTCCAGCGCGTTCGGCCTGATGCTGTTCTACATGTGCCTGACCCGGCTCGGCACGCTCACAACCAATGCGCAGGGCTATTTGCGTATTCCGATCGGCGTTGCGCTGTCGGTGATCCTGCTCGGGGAATCCGTGCCGTCGAATCTCGCGCTCGGCCTCTTGCTTGTCATGGCCGGCGTCGCCGCGATGACGGTGCCGGCCGAGGCCGTGAAGCGTTGGCTCAGGCGGCCGTGAGCACCATAGCAGTCTCAGCAAGCCACGTCATTCCGGGGGGATGTACTAAGGCATGATCCGGAAAAGTGTGCAGCGCTTTTCCGAAATGATCATGCTCGAACAAAGAGCTAAGCCGCGATGACGATTCAACCTAATCTCATCGCGCTTTAGCATCGAACCCGGAATCTCGAGATTCCGGGTTCGCGTCTAACGACGCCCCCGGAATGACCAACAAGAATTACTTTTTGTCGTCCGCCAGCAGGGCGCGGTATTTCGCGACGTCGCGGGTCACAAGCTGCTGCAGCACTTCGGGCGCGAGCTCATTGGCGTCGGGGGCGACGGTCGACAGGTCGGCGAAACGCTTCTTCACCGCCTCGCTCGCAACCGCGGTGCGCACGGCGGCGTTGAGCTTGGCGATGATCTCGGGCGGAGTGCCCTTGGGGGCGAACAGGCCGTTCCAGCCCTGCGCCTCGAATTCGGGCAGTCCGGCCTCGGCCGAGGTCGGCAGTTCGGGCAACGACGCAAGCCGTACCGTCGAGCCGACCACTACCGCCTTCACCAATTTGTCGTCGATCGCCTGCGACACCGAGGCTGCGGCATCGCAGACCCCGTCGATCTGGCTGCCGATCGCGTCCGTCAGCGCCAGCGCCGCGCCGCGATAGCCGACCAGCTGCACGTCGATGCCGGCGGCATGCACGAAACTCTTGCAGATCAGGTAATTCGAGGAGCCGACGCCGGCATGGCCGAGATTGACCTTGCCCGGGTTCTTCCTGGCGTAGTCGATGAATTCCTTGAGGTCCTTCGCCGGAAAATCCTTGCGCAGCGCGACGATGCCGAAGGTCTTGGCGACCACGGCGATCGGGGTAAAGGAGTCAGGCGTGAACGACAACTTCGGATAGATCGTGTAGGTCGCGGCGTTGGTGCCGGCATTGCCGATCGCGATGGTGTAGCCGTCCGGCTCGGCGCGCGCGGCGCGGGCGAGTGCGGTCGAGCCGCCGGCGCCGCCGACATTCTCGATGATGATGCTCTGGCCGAGCGCAGCGCCCATCTGGTCGGCCACCGCGCGGGCGATGACGTCGGAGGTGCCGCCGGCCGTGAACGGCACGATCATGGTGATCGGACGCTTCGGGAAGTCCTGGGCGTAGGCCGACGTCGCAAGCAGAAGCGCCGCAGCCGCGGCAACGCACCACCGCCGCAGCATGATCGTTACGCCGCCCTTTCGAATTGCTGGACGAGGCCGGCGAACAGGCCGCGGCCATCGGTGCAGCCCATGATGTCTTCGACGTGGTTTTCCGGATGCGGCATCATGCCGAGCACGTTGCCCTTGTCGTTGACGATGCCGGCGATGGAATGCGCCGCGCCGTTGATGTTGTGGGCCTCGTCGACCACACCTTCAGGCGAACAATAACGATAGAGCACCCGCCCCTCACCTTCGAGCCGCTTGATGGTCTCTTCGTCCGCCTCGTAATTGCCTTCGCCGTGGGCGACCGGCACGCGGATCACCTGCCCGGCATTGTAGCCGCGGGTGAACGGCGTGTCGGAACGCTCGACGCGCAGATGCACGTCATGGCAGATGAATTTCAGCCGCGCGTTGCGCATCAGCACGCCCGGCAGCAGGCCGGATTCGCAGAGGATCTGAAAACCGTTGCAGACGCCGAGCACCAGCCCGCCGTTGGCGGCATAGTCGCGCACCGCATCCATCACCGGGGCCCGCGCCGCGATCGCGCCGCAGCGCAGATAGTCACCGTAGGAGAATCCACCCGGCACCACCACGAGATCGGTGCCCGGCGGCAGCGACGTTTCGGCGTGCCACACCATCGCGGGCTCATTGCCGGATGCGAGCTTGAGCGCACGCGCCATGTCGCGCTCGCGGTTGATTCCGGGAAAGACGAGGATGGCGGCTTTCATGTGCGATGCGGCCTAGAGCAGTTCGACCCGATAGTTTTCGATCACGGTATTCGCCAGCAGCTTGTCGGCGGCATCCTTCAGCGCGGCTTCCGCCTTGGCCTTGTCGGCGCCGGCGAGCTCGATGTCGAACACCTTGCCCTGGCGAACGCTGGCGACGCCGTCGACGCCAAGCGACTTCAGCGCGCCTTCGATGGCCTTGCCTTGCGGATCGAGGATGCCCGTCTTCAAGGTAACGGTGACACGTGCCTTCACGGTCGTCCCTTCAGCTTAACTCTTCACCAGCACCGGGCCGGAGCCCTGCGGACGCTCGTTCTCCATGAGGATGCCGAGACGCTTTGCGACCTCGGTATAGGCCTCGAGCAGACCGCCGAGATCCCTGCGGAAACGATCCTTGTCGAGCTTCTCGTTCGACTTGATGTCCCACAGACGGCAGCTATCCGGCGAGATCTCGTCGGCGACGATGATGCGCATCATCTCGTTCTCGAACAGGCGCCCGCACTCCATCTTGAAGTCGACGAGGCGGATGCCGATGCCGAGGAAGAGGCCGGTGAGGAAATCATTGACGCGGATGGCGAGCGCCATGATGTCGTCGATCTCCTGCGGCGTGGCCCAGCCGAACGCGGTGATGTGCTCTTCCGACACCATGGGGTCGTTGAGCTGGTCGTTCTTGTAGTAGAATTCGATGATCGAACGGGGCAGCTGCGTGCCCTCCTCGATGCCCAGGCGCTGCGACAGCGAACCGGCGGCGACGTTCCGCACCACCACCTCGAGCGGCACGATCTCGACCTCGCGAATCAGCTGCTCGCGCATGTTGAGCCGGCGGATGAAATGGGTCGGCACCCCGATGTCGTTGAGGTGCTGAAACAGGTACTCCGAGATCCGGTTGTTGAGGACACCCTTGCCCTCGATCACCTGATGCTTTTTCGCATTGAACGCGGTGGCGTCGTCCTTGAAGTGCTGGATCAGGGTACCGGGCTCCGGACCTTCGTAAAGAACCTTTGCCTTGCCTTCATAAATGCGACGCCGACGGCTCATGGGGATGTACCGTGTTTTGTTGAAATCCATGAATTTGGTGTGCTCCGGTTGACTAGGATTACGACCCACAGCGGAGCTGCCGCGGAGGCCTGGAACCTGGGCAATCCAACTGGAAACAGAACAAGAACCATGCCTGTTGGCAACCTATCCGATTGGCCCATCCAGCACAATCGATAGTGCCCCCTTGAGGGCACTTATACCGCCCTATCATAAAGGGCCGATTCCGCCAGTTTTGCCTGCGGCTTAACGGCTCGTTGTCTTGCCGATTCCTCCCACCTATCTAGGCAGGCATCGGGGCTGCCGCAACGCGCGGCGGCCCTCATTCAGCAAGGGAATTGGAACTTCAGCCATGAGCGAGTTCGACAAGCGCCAGGAAGGTTTCGAGAAGAGGTTCGCCCTCGACGAGGAGCAGAAGTTCAAGGCAGAGGCCCGCCGCAACCGGCTGCTCGGCCTGTGGGCGGCGGAAAAGCTCGGCATTACCGGTGATGCCGCCACTGCCTATGCCAAGGAAGTGGTCGCCGCCGACTTCGAGGAAGCCGGGGACAATGACGTGCTGCACAAGGTTCTGAAGGACCTCACCGCCAAGGGTCAGCCCGCCACCGAGCGCGATATCCGCGCCAAGATGGACGAGCTGCTGGCGGTGGCCGCAGCGCAGGTCAAGGCGGGAAGCTGAGTTCCCGAGACACCCTACCAAGTCGACTTTTACGCGCGCCGGACACCGTTCCGGCGCGACGCGTTTGTGCCCCTCGCCTTGGTGAAGTCGGCACGGAGGATGTCGAGCAGGCGGCGTGAGGCGGCGCTGAGGAAACCGCCATGCCGCGTCACGGCGACGACCTCGTGACTTGCGGCGAGATCGCCGACGCGGATCGTCGCGATCCTGGAGCTACCCAATTCCTCCGCCGCATTGCTTTGTGACAGCAGCGCGATCCCGAGCCCGGCCTCGACCAGGCGCTTCTGCGCCGTCAGGCTGTCGACCGGCGTCCAGGCGACCTCGCCGAGCCCGTGCGTCAGGAACAGGGCGAAGACGTGCGATGCGGTGATTTCGCGGCGTCCCGGCACCTCTGGGAAGGCGATCCACCGCTCATCCCTGAGATCGGCAAGCTTGCCGACCCGGCGTCCCGCCAGCGGATGGTCCGGCGCGCAGACCACCCCGAGCGGCTCTGCAAACAGCACCTCGCAATCGAGGTCACGCGAGCGGTCGCGGTCGTAACGCAACCCGATCGTCGCCTCGCCGCGCCGGATCAGGTCGCTGACCTCGGCGCTGGTCGCGGTGCGCAGCGTCAGCGCAACGTCCGGGTGCCGGCGGGCAAAGCGCTTCAACACGTTCGAGAGCCGCTCGCCGGCGAGGGTGCCGGTCACCGCCAGCGCCACCGGGCCGGAATTGTCGCGCAGCAGCGCGCGCACCGCGTTCTCGGCATCCTGCGCCGCCGCCACCGCCCGTTCGGCATAGGGCACCATCACCCGCCCGGCATCACTCAGTCGCGTCTTGCCCGCGATCCGCTCGAACAGGGGCACGCCGAGCTCCTGCTCAAGCAGCGCGATGCGCCGCGAAATCGCCGGCTGCGAGCGATGCAGCGCCTTGGCGGCATGCGAGATCCCGCCGCGCCGATGCACCACCAGGAACGTGTTGAGCGCGTCGCTGTCCATCGCTCTCCTCATGCAAAAAGCTGATGATATTGAGAGAAATAACAAATTTGTCTGATGGGCGAAACCGCCCTATCGCTGCTTTCAGTCGCTTTTGACAACAGCAGGAGTTCACATGCGCACCCAGGCGGACAAGGCAGCACGGTTTCGCGAGCTGCATCAGCGGCCCGGCGCCTTCATCATTCCAAATCCGTGGGACGCCGGGACGGCGAAGCTGCTCGCATCGATGGGTTTCGAGGCGCTGGCGACCACCAGCCTCGGGCTCGCCGACACGCTCGGCCGTTCGACCGTCAGCCTCGACGAGATCATCGAGAATTGCCGGGTGATCGCCGAGGCCACCGACCTGCCCGTCAATGCCGATCTGGAAAAATGCGGCGCCGACATGCCGAAGCTCGCGGCCGAGGCGATCCGCTTCGCCGCCGAGGCCGGCGCGGTCGGCGGCTCGATCGAGGACTCGACCGGCGACCCGCAGCGCCCGATCTATGACTTCTCGCTGGCGGTCGAGCGGGTCCAGGCGGCGGTTGAAGCCGCACGGGCGCTGCCCTTCCCGTTCACGCTGACGGCGCGGGCGGAAAACTTCCTGCACGGCCGCAAGGACCTCGACGACACCATCAAGCGGCTGCAGGCGTTCGAGGCCGCCGGCGCCGACGTGCTGTATTCGCCGGGCCTCTACGATCTCGCCACCATCAAGACCGTGGTGTCATCGATCAACAAGCCCTTCAACCTCGTGATGGGCTATGCCGATCCGACCCTGACCGTCGACCAGCTCGCCGCCGCCGGCGTCAAGCGCATCAGCGTCGGCGGCGCGATGCAGCGCCACGCGCTGGCTGCGTTCCTGCGCTGTGCCCGCGAGATGAAGGACAACGGCGCGTTCAGCTTCGTCCGCGACATGGCGCCGGTGAAGGAGGTCCGCGCGGCATTCAACTGATCGCCCCTTCACCGCGAGGTGCACCGCCGGCCAGCGCGGCGCACGCCTGCGCCGCCCCGGATTGCCCGAGGCGGCGCCTTCTAGAATCTGGTATGCTGGCGCCAGCACCGCAAGCCCGGCCGGGGCGTTACCAGACCTGACGATTCATGACAGGTCGCGGCTTGCAGCCAGCCTCCGGCAATGCCAAGAGAGCGGGATGTCCCAAGATCACATTTCCAACGTCCTCGCCGAACGTTACGCCTCGCCCGCCATGCGCGCCATCTGGAGTGGCGAAGGCAAGGTCCGCCTCGAACGCGACTACTGGATCGCCGTGCTGAAGGCCCAACGCGATCTCGGCATCGCGGTGCCGGATGGCGTGATCGAAAGCTACGAGCGCGTCAAGGACCAGATCAACCTCGCCTCCATCATGAAGCGGGAGCGCGTCACCCGCCACGACGTCAAGGCGCGGATCGAGGAGTTCTGCGAGCTCGCCGGTCACGAGCACCTGCACAAGGGCATGACCAGCCGCGACCTCACCGAGAACGTCGAGCAATTGCAGGTCTACCGCGCGCTGCAGCTCATCGAGACCAAGAGCATCGCCGCGCTCATCCGCTTTGCCACGCGCGCGAAGCAATTGCGCGACGTCCCGTTCACCGCGCGCACCCACAACGTGGCCGCGCAGGTCACCACGCTCGGCAAGCGCATCGCCATGTCCGGCGAGGAGATGCTGCTGGCGCATCAGAGCCTGGTCAATGTGCTGCAAACCTATCCCGCGCGCGGCCTGAAGGGCGCGGTGGGCACCCGTCTCGACCAGATCACGCTGTTCAATGGCGATGCCGGCAAGGCGCGCGCGCTCGAGCAGCGCGTCCTCGTCCACCTCGGCCTGCCGAAGGCGCTCGACGCCGTCGGCCAGGTGTATCCGCGCAGCCTCGACTTCCGTGCGGTCAGCGTGCTCACCGAGCTCGCCAGCGGACCCGGCAATTTTGCCAAGACCATCCGCCTGATGGCAGGCCATGAACTCGCCAGCGAAGGTTTTGCCAAGGGCCAGGTCGGCTCCTCGGCAATGCCGCACAAGATGAACAGCCGCTCCTGCGAGCGCATCAACGGCCTGCATGTGATCCTGAAGGGCTATCTAGCGATGGCCGCCGGCCTTGCCGGCGATCAGTGGAACGAAGGCGACGTCTCCTGCTCGGTCGTCCGCCGCGTCATGCTGCCCGATGCCTTCCTCGCCATGGATGGCCTGCTCGAAACCCTGCTCACGGTGCTTGACCAGATGGAGGTGTTCGAAGCCGTGGTCGAGACCGAGCTCAACCGCTATCTGCCCTTCCTGCTGACCACCACTGTCATGATGGAGGCGGTCAAGAGGGGCGCGGGCCGTGAAGGCGCCCACGAGGCGATCAAGGAGCATGCCGTCGCGGCCATCGGCGACCTGCGCACCGGCAAGATCGTGCAGAACGATCTGCTGCAGCGCCTCGCCGCCGACAAGCGTCTTGGCTTGAGCGCAGCCGAGTTGCAGCACGTGCTCGACCAGGGTCGCGCCAACTCCGGCGACGCCGGCGCCCAGGTCGATTTCTTCGCCGAGCAGGTCGAGGCTCTGGCCAAGGCCAAGCCTGAGGCGGCGCGCTACAACCCGGGCACGATCCTGTAGCGAATGGTGAGGTGCGAATAGCGAATGGGCAAGAATCCATTCGCTACTCGCCATTCGCCCCCTCGCCTCACTCTTCCTTGAAGCCGTATTCCGGCACGTTGCCGCTGGCGCCGTAATATTTGTACGGCAGGAACTTGCCGCTCATGGTGATCTTGACGCGGTCGCCCTTCGGGTTGGCGACGCGTTCGATTCCCATGTCGAAGTCGATCGCCGACATGATGCCGTCGCCGAACTCCTCCTCGATCAGCGCCTTCCAGGCCGGGCCGTTCACCATCACCATCTCGTAGAAACGGTAGATCAGCGGATCGGTCGGCGGCATCGGCGTGCCGGTGCCGCGCATCGGCACCTCGTTGAGCATCGCGACTTCGGCCTTCGACAGGCCGAACAGCTCGCCCGCATTGGCCGCCTGCGGCTTCGTCAATTTCATCTGGCCGAGGATCGCGCCGACGATCAGCACTTCGGAATAGCCGCCGATCTGCTCGCAGATGTGCTTCCAGCTCCAGCCCTTCTCGCGCTTGATGTCGAGCAGCTTCTCGGTGAGGTCTTCGCGTTTCATCAGGCTTCCTCCTTGGGCTTCAGCGCGCAGCGCTCTGCGCGAAATCAGGTTTGCAAACGGACTGTTCGTGCACGAAGTGTGCCAGAATCGCACTTCCGAACGACGTCGGAGCCAAGCCCTACAGGTCGAAATTCGTCGGCAGCATCACGACGTCGCGGATCGTCATGCCGCGCGGCCGGGTCAGCATGAACATCACGACCTCCGCGATTTCGTTGGCCTCCAGCAGGCTTCCGGCCGCCTTGGCCTCCGCAAGCTTCTCCGCCGGCCAGTCCGCCAGCAGCGCGCTGATCACGGGCCCCGGCGAGATCGAGCCGACGCGGATGCCGTGCTTGAACACCTGGCGCCGCACCGTCTGGACGAAGCAGTTGACCGCCCATTTCGACGACGCATAGACCGGCTCCCACGGTGTCGGGAAATGCGCGGCGAGCGAGCTTGTGACGATGATGTCGCCGGTGCCGCGCGCGATCATGTGCGGCAGCACGTCGTGTACGTTCTTCATCACGACGTTGACGTTGAGGTTCAGCATCCGGTCGATCGCAATCGCATCCGCATCGACGAGGTCGCCGCCCACATAGATGCCGGCATTGGCGTGCAGGATGTCGAGCTGGCCGGTCTTCTCGAGCACCTTGGGCAGCAAGCTTGCACACTCCCCGGGATCGAGCAGGTCGATCACCAGCGGGATCACCGCATCGCGGTGCTTGCGGGCGAGCGCTTGCAGCGCGGCGGCATCGCGGTCGACCATCACGACGCGCGCGCCCGCGGCCAGCATCGCCTCGCTGCTCGCCAGTCCAATGCCCGACGCTGCGCCGGTCACGGCCGCCACCTTGCCTTCCAGTGCTTTCGCCATCGGTCCACCCTGCTCTATCATCACGACATCCGCCGCAGTATAGCAATCCCGGTGGCATGTCGGTAACCGAGGATGGGGAACGCGGCTTCCGCGGCTGACACCGCACGAAAATTTCGGATGGTAGCGACTGCACACAAGTCCCAAAGCACCGCTGTGGAATGCTGCGCGCCGACATGCCCGTCAGAGGCTGCCAAACGGCCAATAATGCCAAAACGGCCAACAAGAAGAAGCGGAGGACTGCAATGACAAGGAACCGTTCGCCCCGGCTATCGCGCCGTCATCTCATCAAGGGCGCCGCCGCTACGTCAGCCACGCTGCTGCTCGGCAGGCCCGCGATCGCCAGAGGCAAGACGGAGGGCAAGACCGAAATCGTCATCGGCAACATCGACGCCTATTCGGGACCGGCCGCGGTCTATTCGTCGATCGGCCGCACCCCCGGCGGCTATTTCAAGATGATCAACGAGCAAGGCGGCATCAACGGCCGCATGATCAAGTACATCACCTATGACGATGCCTACAGCCCGGCCAAGACCGTCGAGCAGGCGCGCAAGCTGGTCGAAGGCGACGAGATCGATGTGCTGTTTGCGCCGCTCGGCGCGCCGACCAACGCGGCAATCATGAAGTACATGAACCAGAAGAAGGTCCCGCACCTCTTCATCGCTTCGGGCGCGACCAAGTTCGGCGACTACAAGAATTTCCCCTACACCATGGGGTTCCAGCCCTGCTACCAGATCGAGGGCCGCGCCTTCGCGCAGCATGTGCTGTCGACACAGAACGACCCCAAAATCGGCATCGTCTACCAGAACGACGATTTCGGCCGCGACGTGCTGAAGGGTTTCAAGGACGGACTTGGAGCCAGGACATCCGCAATCGTTGCGGAGCTGTCCTATGAGACCGCCGACCCGACCATCGACAGCCAGGTGGTCCGCTGCAAATCCGCCGGCGCCAACGTGTTCATGAGCATGACCACGCCGAAATTCGCCGCCCAAGGCATCAAGAAGATCGCCGAGCTCGGCTGGCAGCCGGCGCATTACATCGGCAACAACGCCTCCTCCGCCGGCTCGACGCTGAAGGCCGCGGGCTTCGACGTCTCCAAGGGAATTATTTCGAGCGCCTATCTGAAGGATCCCGTCGACGCCGCCTGGGACAGCGATCCCGCCATCCAGAAATGGCGCGCCTTCCTCGACAAATACGATCCGGCGGCGGCCAAGAACGACATCTACGCCGTCACCGGCTATCTCACCAGCCAGATCCTCGTCCAGGTGCTCAAGCAGTGTGGCGACGACGTCTCGTCCGAAAGCATCATCAAGCAGGCCGCCAACCTGAAGGATTTCGAATCCGACATGCTGCTGCCGGGCATCAGGATCAACACCTCGCCATCAGACTATTATCCGCTCGAGCAGTTGCAACTGGTGCGATTCAGCGGCGAGCGCTACGAGCCGATGGGACCGGTGATCGACGGCGGCATTTCGAAGGCCTGACCGCCTGGGGCGTGCACCGTCAACGTCGGCTTCCGCTGGCAAAGCGGAAGTCGCCGGCTTGGGCGTCATCGCCGGCTCATATGACCAGGACCGGATCTGACCCGAATAGCCATTGTTAGCTCATTTGGCTCAACTGGCTCAGTTGACTAAAGGACCGGCAGGGGAATGCGGCTCTTGTCTCCGGTCGCAAAGTCCTGTTTGATTCAATGCAATGAGCACCACTCGCGAGACGAGTCCCAGCGGCAAATGCAAAACTGACTTCCTGCCGAGCGGGAGCGAATTGAGTGCGCTCATTCGCGCGCTCGATTGGTCCACGACCAGTTTGGGACCCATTGACGGATGGCCTGCACATCTCAAGAGCGCGGTCAGCCTTATGCTGCCTGCCAACGCACAAATCGTGCTGTTCTGGGGCGCGGACTTCGTGGCCCTGTACAACGACGCCTACGCACCAACCATCGGTGAGAAGCATCCGAGGGCACTTGGGCGGCCCGCGCGAGAGAACTGGGCGGAACTCTGGGACGATCTTGAACCTCTGCTAAGGCGTGTCCTCGACACTGGTGAGACCGTCTTCGCCAAGGATCGTCCGTTCTACATCGAGCGGCACGGCTATCCGGAGAACGTCTATTTCGACATCTCCTACTCCCCGGTTCGGAACGAGGCGGGCGACATTGGCGGCGTCCTCTGCATCGTGAACGAGACAACTGATCGGGTTGTGGCGCAGCGAAAACTGGCCCGAACGGAGAAACGGCTCACCCAAGCCCTAAGCGCCGCCGGAATGATAGGCACGTTCGACTGGCATGTGCCGACGGACACGTTCTATTCGGATGCGCATCTGGCGCAAATGTTCTCAGTCGATCCCGCCAAGGGCCAAGAAGGCGCACCTTTTTTGGACTATGTTGCCGGTATCCATCCGGAGGACGTGGAGCGGACTATTGCGGCCGTGAATCTTGCGGTCGCCAGCGGGGAAAAGTACATCCAGGAATATCGGCTGCTGCAGCAGGACGAGACCATCCGCTGGGTCGAGGCGCGTGGCGAGTGCCTGAGAGACGAAAACGGCGAGCTTACCAACTTCGTCGGCGTGGTGGTGGACATCACCACTCAGAAGGAAGCGCAGGAGCATCAACGGTTGCTTGCGCGAGAGGCGAACCACCGGGTGAAAAACCTGTTCGCGATCTTCCACGGCATCATTAGCCTTAGCGCTCGATCAGCTCGAACGCCGCAGGAAATGGCTCAGTCGCTTCGCGGGCGGCTGGATGCCCTTATGCGGGCCAAGGACCTCATACGTCCGGGGATTATGGGCACGGAAGCGCATAGCGAACGGACGACGGTGGACGAGGTCGTGCGAACTGTCTTGCAACCCTATGATGATGGCTCTCGCGACCGCATCGTGGTCAGCGGACCCGATGTGCCTGTAGGCGTGATGGCCGTAACAAGCTTCGCCCTTGCGCTGCACGAAATTACGACGAACGCAGCCAAATACGGGGCACTCTCGGAGCCGAGCGGGGCAATCCGTATCAAATGGGAAACGCAAGACGGCGACTTGAATTTTGAGTGGGATGAGACAGGCGGTCCCGTGATCGTCGCCCCGCCGCAAGCCGCCGGCTTTGGCAGCGTGCTCACGCAGCGTAGTGTTGCTGGTCAACTCGGGGGCAAGATCGAATACGACTGGCGGCAGAACGGCCTTAGGCTCAGGATGAAGGTTCCTCTGGATCGCCTTGCGGTTTGAGGAGAGAGAAGGACAACAAACCGCGCGCCGAAGCGCGCGGCGGTATCGTCCATCCGGATGCCCCTCCTACTTCGGAGGCGGCGGCTTGGGCATCGCCGACAGCAGGCGAATTTTGAGCTTGCCTCCCTCGGTCACGTAAGTTGCCGTCCAGATGCCCCCTGTCTCGATAGGCGCGCCGCTCTGGTTCTTGCCCGAGAGACGATACCCGCCGATGGCGAGCGCCATGTCCGAGCCCAATGGCCATGCCTGGTCGACCGTTATTTCCTCATGGTCGAACCCGGCCTTGAAGGCGCCTTGATAAAATTCCGCAATGTCGGACCGCGGCCCCGCGGGGTTGACGTGAACGCCACCGGCCGCGAACAGCGCGGCAATTCCCGCACCATCCTGCTTGTTGAAACTCGCCGCATATTCGGAAGCAATCGCTTCGGCCTTTTGCTTTGGATCACCGTCGGCGGCCATTGCAGACAGCGAAAAGGCCGTCACGAACAGGCATGAGAAACACGTGCGCAGCATCGCAATTCCTCCCTGAAAAATATCCGTAAAAAAAATCGCCCGACCAGGGACAAGGACGACAATAAGACATCAACTACGGATTGTAGGCAATCGTTTCAGGCGTTGCGACGCAACACGCGGGCCTGCCTGGCATATCCAACCGAAAGATTCTGAGGTAGCCTGTAGCGACCTTGAACGCGACGGGCCGCCATGCTCACGCTCTATTCCTATCCGCCGTTGTTCGGCGTCGCCGATAACAATGGCTATGGTCTGAAGGTATTCGCTTTCCTGAAGCTGGCCGGCGTGCCGTTCCGGCACGAGCACATCTTCGATGCATCGAAGGCGCCGCGCCAGCAACTACCCTATATCGTCGACGGAGACGACACTGTCGGCGACAGCGAGACCATCCTCACCTATGTCAACGGAAGATATGACGTGACGCTGGATGCCGCGCTGACGCCGGCGCAGCGCACAACCAACCTCCTCGTCACACGGACGCTCGACGATCTCTACTGGGTGATGTCCTATTCACGCTGGCAGGATGCGCGCTATTGGCCCCAATTCCGCGATGCGCTCAAGCGCGAGCATCCGGGCCTCACCGACGACGGCTTGATGAAGGCCAAGGAGTTCAACGCCCAGCGCTATTACTACCAGGGCATCGGCCGCTTCGAGCCCGACGCCGCGATGGCCCGCGGGCTCGCCGATCTCGCCGCGCTGGCGAGCTTGATCCCGAGCCAAGGCTATGTGCACGGCGACAGACCGACGACCATCGACGCCGGCATCTATGGCTTCGTGGCCAACATCTACTTCTACGACATCAATACGCCGTTGAAGCAATTCGTGGCCTCGCACGATGCCTTGGTACGACATTGCCGCGCCATCCACGCGGCAGTGAGCAAGTGAGCCTGGGCGAACTCAACCTCTAACTCGCAATAGCGACGTTCGCGACGGTGAGCGCACAGGCCGTCGCTCCGTTCACGGGGCAGGTGGATAAATCTGCGCTGGCGTGTCGCAGCCGGCCTCTCACAAATAGATCGATTTCAGGGATAGTATCCCGTCCCTGCGCTAACTGCGGAGCCGGTCATGGCTTCAAAACTGTCTTCGGGCGTTTTCGCGTTAGTCCTCGTTGGAGCAGCCGTGCTCTTGATCGCAGGTCCGCCACCTGCATGGGGCCTGCTGTTGCTCGGCGCCTTCGCACTGGCGGCGCTCTATATTTTTGCGAGAATGAGGTCGCGCTACGATCCGCTCGATCCACGCTTCGGTAGCTGCATCCCTCCGATTTCCAAGCCGAAGGGCGGCGGCAATGAATCCACCACCTGAGCGCCATCCGGCATCGATCAGATGCGGATCGTGCGAAGACATAATGATGGCCTAGAGCCGACATGGGAAGCGCGTCGGCTGCGGTTCGCTAATGCCCGGCACGAACATTTCAGCCTCGCGTTCGATCCGGAATTTTGTGCAGTTTATTTCAGACGACACTCCGTTTTCAGCACCAGGAGATTGATCAAATGCAGACGCCCACGCAAAACCCCCGAGGAGCAGAGTTCTGGAACAGCACCATGGGGCACTCATGGGTTTCGCAGCAAGCCGTGATCAGCGATGTCTTCACCTCGGTCACCAGCGTCAGCCTGGGTGCTGCGGCGGCAAAGCCGGGCGAGCGTGTCATCGATATCGGATGCGGCACCGGTGACACACTGCTGGCGTTCGCCAAGGTTGTCGGTCCGTCGGGTGCTGTGGTGGGTGTCGATATCTCGGTCCCGATGCTGGATCTGGCCAAGCATCGTGTCGCCGACGCGGGACTTGCCAACGTGACCTGTGCGCTGGCCGACGCAACGATCTACGGCTTCGAACCGCGCTGGGCGGATCTGGTGTATTCGCGCTTTGGCCTGATGTTCTTCGATGACCCGGTCAAGGCCTTCACCAACATCCGTAGCGGCATGAAAGCGGGCGGGCGGCTGGTGTTCGTCTGTTTTCGCACCATGCAGGAGTCGCCTTGGTTTCGCGTGCCGATCGAGGCGGCCCGGCCGCATGTGCCTCCACAGCCGCCGCTCGATCCATCGGCGCCCGGGATGTTTTCGTTCGCGCGCGAGGAGCGTGTTCGCGGCATCCTGACCGAGGCCGGGTTTCACGAGATTGCGCTCAAGGCCACCGACGTGCCGATCCACGGCGGCGACATCGCGCAAAGCATGGCCTTCATCACGCAGGCCGGCCCGCTGCCTGCGCTGCTCGAGAATGCCACGGACGATCAACGGCATCGCGCCATGGAAGCGGTACGCAACGCGCTCGCCGCAAGCCTCGGAGCGGATGGGCGCGATCTGCATGTGGGCCTGTGGCTCGTGTCGGCACGAGCCTAGCGAGATGCTGCCTTCTGGATTGTGATGTCAGATACCACGCCATCCGCGCCGCGCCTGCGGTCGGCACCCGGCTTTCCGTGCGCCTTCTGTCATCAGAGCGGCGAAACGAGATGCAAAGCTCGGGCGAAGCGAGTCGCGAGAATGCGTATGTGTGACTCGCCGGCCGCGCAACAAACACAGTGTCGTCCTGGCGAAAGCCAGGACCCATAACCACAAATGCTGATTATCTTGCGATGGTGGAACGACGAGTTCCTTCAACAACACAAGCCGCGGCGTATGGGTCCCTGCTTTCGCAGGGACGACACGTGGAAGAAGCTACGCGCCCAAATGCGCGCTTGCCACGCGGACGGAACGGCAGCGTAAGCTACCGCTCCTGCCGCAGCCCCGCCTCCAGCCGCGCGAGCTCGGCGTCGAGGTCGCGCTCGACATCGGCCACCTGCATGTCGACCACCCGATAGTCCCGCGCCTCGAGCCAGGTCCGCCGGCCCGCGCGGTCGGCCGCAATCGCCTCGCCCTCGCCCGGGTTCACCAGCTCGATCGCGATCCGGTGCGGGAACGAGACGAAGTCCGGGATGTGGCGGCCGACCGGGGTCTGGCGCTTGAACTGGCCGGCGAAACGGCGGTCGCGCGTCAGCGCCTGCCACAGCAGGCGCTCGGCGTCGGTCGGATTGCGGCGAAGCAGGCGGGCGAGGCCGCGCACGGTCGAGCCGCTGTCGGGCACGCCGCCGCCCTGCCCGTGCTCCGCCAGCAGCGCGCGCAGGCGCGTGGCCTGCTCGCCGTCGAGCACGCCGCCCTTGGCCGGGCCCTTGCGTCCCTCCGCGATCGCCATCACCACGCCGTGCAGGGTGTGCATGTCCTGCTTGGTCGGCTCCATCCGGGTGAAGATGTTGCGCAGGTTCACCAGCATGGTGTCGCGCTTCTCGGCCGGGCGCAGGAATTCGACCTTGTCGAGCTCGCGCACGAGGTTGTCGAAGAAGGCCTGCATCTGGTGCTGCGAGGCGCGCTCGGAGCGCTCCGGCATGGCGTGGGGCAGCGCGCCCGAGGTCGCGCGCTTGAACCATTCGTAGCCGACCAGCAGCACGGCCTGGGCGAGGTTGAGCGAGGCGAAGCCTGGATTCACCGGGAAGGTGATGATCCGGTTGGAAAGCCCGACCTCCTCGTTGGTCAGGCCCCAGCGCTCGCGGCCGAACAGAATGCCGCACCTGCCGCCGGTCGCGACGTGCCCGGCGATCTCGCTGGCTGCGGCTTCCGGCCCGACCACGGGCTTGGCCTGGTCGTGGGCCCGGGCGGTGGTCGCAAACACCAGCGTGAGATCGGCGATCGCCTGCTCGACGGTGTCGAACAGCTCGACGGAACCGATGATGTGGTCGGCGCCGGCCGCGGCGCGCTGGGCCGCGATGTTGGGCCAGCCGTCCCTGGGGTTGACGATGCGAAGCCGGCCGAGCGCAAAGTTGCCCATGGCGCGCGCGGCCATGCCGATGTTCTCGCCGAGCTGCGGCTCGACCAGGATCACGATGGGACCGTCAAGGTCGTGCCCTGCCTTGGTCTTGTCGGTACCGGACATCTCACTTCACTTTCTGATTCAACGTCTGAAGATTTTGAATCAGCTTCCGAGGACGCTGATTCAAAATCTCATGCAGGGACCCAAGACCGCACCGACCAGCTTTGCACCGGTTTTGCGCGGGACCATTTTCTCCAAGGAGATAACAGGGTTAGCGGCGTTTGCGAATCCTCAATCGGAGTCCCAATCGCACGAAGCGAAGGCTGCCGCTTGCGCGCACTTGGCCTTCGGATAGGCTATCAACCACAACCAAAGCGAAGCTGTAAAGGCACGCTCGAGATGCCGGTTTCAACGGCGAAACACTTGGATCGAAACGCTTGGGTCGAAGCATGTGAGTCGAAGCACGTGAGTCGAAGCACTTGGGGGGACGAGGATGCGGGGCAGATGGACGCTGGCGATTGTGGGCCTGATCTTGATCGTGGCGGGGGGCCTGCTCGCCCACTTCACGCAGACCGCCGGCGGCATCCGGATCGAGGATGTGCGCTTCAAGGGCGCCAAGGGCAATACCATGAGCGCCCTGCTCTACATCCCGCCGAATGCCACGCCGCAGATCCCGGCACCCGGCATCCTCGCTGTCCACGGCTATATCAATTCGCGCGAGACCCAGGACGGCTTCGCCATCGAGTTCGCCCGCCGCGGCTATGTGGTGCTCGCGCTCGACCAGACCGGCCACGGCTACAGCGACCCGCCCTCCTTCGCCAACGGTTTTGGCGGACCTGACGGCCTTGCCTATCTCCGCAGCCTGCCGTTCGTCGACAAAGAGAATATCGGGCTCGAGGGCCACTCGATGGGCGGCTGGACCGTGCTGGCGGCTGCCGCAGCTCAGCCCAACGACTACAAATCGATGGTGCTGGAAGGCTCGTCCACCGGCAAGCCGTTCGCCGCCGAGGGCACCGCGAGCTGGCCGCGCAACACCGCGCTGGTGTTCGCGCAGTACGAGGAATTCCCCGACCTGATGTGGAGCGTCCCGCTCGCGCGCGACGTCACCAAGAGCCCAAAGCTCTGGGCGCTGTTCGGCACCCAAGGCGCGGTCGAGCCGGGCAAGGTCTATGGCGATCCGGCCAACGGCACCGCGCGGGTGCTGTACACCCCGGCGATGACCCATCCGGCCGAGCACATCTCGCATGAGGCGATCGGCTACAGCCTCGACTGGTTCGCAAAGACATTGAAGGGCGGCACGGCGCGGCCGGTCGACGACCAGATCTGGTTCCGCAAGGAGATCGGCACGCTCATCGCCCTGATCGGTTTCATTGCCCTGGTCATCGGGACGTTCGACGGGCTGCTGGAGGCGCCGATGTTCTCCCGCCTGCGGCTGCCCGCGGTTGCCGACGGCACCATGCCGCCGCATCGGGCCGCGAGCGGCCGGCGCTGGACCGCGGCGTTCATCCTGTCCGCCTTCATCCCGGCCCTGACCTATTACCCGGCCTTTGCACTGGGCGGCACCTTCGTCACCCCGAGCGCGTTCCTGCCGCAGGGCATCACCAACCAGATCCTGGTCTGGGCCATCATCAACGGGCTGATCACGCTCGCCCTGATGCGGTTCGCCCCGACGCGGGCCAGCCGGACCGGCCTCGTCGGTCAATCCGTCGTGATCGCGCTGGCTTCGGTCGCGGTCGGCTACGCCGCGCTGTGGCTCGCCGACCTCGCCTTCAAGATCGACTTCCGCTTCTGGATCGTCGCACTCAAGTTGATGAGCGCGAAGCAATTCCTCATCTTCCTGATCTATCTGATTCCGTTCACGGCGTTTTTCGTCGTGGCGCTGCACGTGATGCACCGGAATTTCTCGACCATGGATGCGCCGCGCGGGGCGCTATACCTGACCAACATCCTGGCACTGACGTTCGGTTTCATCGTGTTGCTGGTGCTGCAATACGGCACGCTGTGGCTGACGGGGAAGCTGTTCAACCCGGTCCCGGACCCCGGTTTCGTGCCGCTCTCGACCATCGTCGCGATCCAGTTCGTGCCCCTGCTCGCGATCGTCGCCGTGATCGCGACCTTCACCTGGCGGCGGACCGGATCGAGCCTGCCGGGGGCCCTGATCGCGGGCCTGTTCGTGACCTGGTACATCGTGGCCGGGACGGCGACGCAGGCGGCGTTTTAGCTGAAAAGATGGGCTTAAAGTGCATACCCCCTCCGCTTCCGCCCGCCCCCGGGCGGTGCTATAGCGCAGGCGTATTTTCCACCCCCGCCGTCAAAAGCGCGCCGTTCCCAAGAGGCTTCCCCGATCATGGCAAAAATCAAGGTATCCAATCCCGTCGTCGAACTCGATGGCGACGAGATGACCCGGATCATCTGGCAGTACATCAAGGACAAGCTGATCAACCCGTTCCTGGATGTCGAGCTGCTCTATTTCGACCTGGGGATGGAATACCGCGACCACACCAACGATCAGGTCACCATCGACGCCGCCGAGGCGATCAAGAAGGTCGGCGTCGGCGTCAAGTGCGCCACCATCACCCCGGACGAGGCCCGGGTGAAGGAGTTCAACCTCAAGCAGATGTGGAAGTCGCCGAACGGCACCATCCGCAACATCCTCGGCGGCGTGATCTTCCGGGAGCCGATCATCTGCAAGAACGTGCCGCGCCTGGTTCCCGGCTGGTCCAAGCCGATCATCATCGGCCGCCATGCCTATGGCGACCAGTACCGTGCCACCGACATCAAGTTCCCGGGCAAGGGCACCCTCTCGATGAAGTTCGTCGGCGAGGACGGCACCGTGATCGAGAAGGAAGTGTTCAAGGCGCCCGGCGCCGGCGTCGCCATGGAGATGTACAATCTCGACGACTCCATCATCGACTTCGCCCGCGCCTCGCTCAATTACGGCCTGCTCCGTAACTACCCGGTGTACCTGTCGACCAAGAACACGATCCTCAAGGTCTATGACGGCCGCTTCAAGGACATCTTCCAGGACATCTTCGACCGCGAGTTCAAGAAGGAGTTCGACGCCAAGGGCCTGACCTACGAGCACCGCCTGATCGACGACATGGTGGCCTCGGCGCTGAAATGGTCCGGCGGCTATGTCTGGGCCTGCAAGAACTACGACGGCGACGTGCAGTCCGACACCGTCGCGCAGGGCTACGGCTCGCTCGGCCTGATGACCTCGGTGCTGCTCACCCCCGACGGCAAGACGGTGGAAGCCGAAGCCGCCCACGGCACGGTGACCCGACACTACCGCGAGCACCAGAAGGGCAAGGAGACCTCGACCAACTCCATCGCCTCGATCTTCGCCTGGACCCGTGGCCTCGCCCACCGCGCCAAGCTCGACAACAATGCCGAGCTGGCGAAGTTCGCCAACACGCTGGAGAAGGTCTGCGTCGACACCGTCGAGGCCGGCTACATGACCAAGGACCTCGCACTCCTGGTCGGCGCCGACCAGCGCTGGCTCTCGACCACCGGCTTCCTCGACAAGGTGTCCGACAACCTCGTGAAGGCGATCGCGGCCTGAGGCCGCCGTCTTTGGAAGACAGGTGCGAGCATGACCATGGCCCTTGTCAGAGCCGTCGTGCTCGCATCGTTCTCGCTCACCGGGTCGGCAGCATTCGCTGCCGATCCCCTGCCCGACGCCGTCGCGGCGCCCGGCGAGTCCCCGGTTCTGTCGGTCCATGCGGAGGGCGTGCAGGTCTATGAGTGCAAGCCGGTCAGCGACGGCAAGCTCGCCTGGTCGTTCCGCGAACCGGTCGCCACCCTGATCGCCGACGGCCGCACGGTCGGCCGGCATTATGCGGGTCCGAACTGGGAGCATGTCGACGGCAGCGCCGTGACCGCCCGCACCGCCGGCAGCATACCCGGCACCACCGCCGCCGATATTCCCTGGCTGAAGCTCGAGGTGATCGCCCACCGCGGCAACGGCCTGCTCTCGGGCGTCGCAACCGTGCAGCGGATCAACACCTCGGGCGGCGAGCTCAGCGGCGCCTGCGACAAATCAGGCGCGCTGAAAGGCGCGGCCTACTCGGCGGATTACGTGTTCCTGCGACGGGACTGAGGCTAAAGCGCGATGAGATTTGGATGAATCGTCATCGCGCTTTAGGTTTTGTTTGAGCATGATCTTTCCGGAAAACCGCTTCGCACTTTTCCGGATCATGCTTTAATCGCGGATGCCGCCGTCGGTCTCGCGCGGCGCCTGGGCGATCTCCGCGGCGGCCAGGTCGCCGCCGGCCGCGAGCGGATCGGCAAGCCGCGCCTCCGCGGTCTCCCGGACATGGGCGGCGAGCGCCGGCATGCGCTCGATCAGGGCATGGAAGTCCTGCGCATCGAGCACCAGCAGCTTGGTCTTGCGCGTCGCCGTCACCGTCCCCGAACGGCTGGTCCGCCGCAGCAGCGCGATCTCGCCGAAGAAGGTACCGTCGGCGAGCCGCACATGCTGGCTCGGCAGCGCGATCTCGACCTCGCCGGCGGTGATGAAATACATCGACGAGGCGACATCGCCCCGCCGCACCAGGATCTCGCCGGCCTCGATGGTCTGCGACCGCAGCAGGCGCATGATGTCGGAAATATCGGCGGCGCCAAGATGCGAGAACAGCGGCACCCGCGCCAGCATGCCCCAGGTGACGACGAAATCGCGCCGCTTCACCTCTTCCGCGAATGCGGTCGAGATGATCGCGACCGGCAGCGCGATCATGGCGAAGCCGACCACGATCGCGACCACCGTGACGGTCCGGCCGAGCGGCGTCACCGGCACGACGTCGCCATAGCCGACGGTGCCGAGCGTGACGATCGCCCACCACATCGCCTGCGGAATGGTGCCGAGCTTGTCCGGCTGCACGTCGCGCTCGATGGCGTAGAGCAGCGAGGCGAAGGTCAGCACCGCGCCGATCAGGATGACGATGCAGCCGACCAGCGCCCGCCGCTCGGCATGCAGCGCCGCCAGCAGCGAGCGCATCGCGGTCGAATAGCGCACCAGCTTGAGGAACGGCAGCATGCCGAACAGCACCAGCGCGGTCTTGTCGCCGATCGCAAGCGCGACGGCCGACGGCAGGAAGGCGAGCAGGTCGATCACGCCGAGCGCCGAGAAGGCGTATTCCAGCCGCGCCCGCGCCGGCGTCATGTCGCGCAAGGAGTGGCCGACCACGCTCCAGAGCCGCGCGGCATATTCCAGCGCGAAGGCGATGACCGCCGCAATCTCGATGGTCGTCAGCAGCCAGCCGAACTGCGCGTCGATCTCGGGGACGGAGGCCAGAATCGTCGCCAGCACATCGACGGCGATGATGGCGACGATGACCCGGGCAAACCGCAAGCCGCCCGAATGCGGCAGATCATCGCGTTCGAGCAGCTCGTAGAGACGGTCGCGCAGCCCGGGATCGCTGATCGTGGGCCTACCCGGAGCCGTCGCCACGATCAGACTCTCCGTCAGGCGCCGGCCGATGCCTGTTGAGTCATGGCCTGTTCGATCGCCGACAGCGCGGCGTCTGCCTTGGCGCCGTCGGGGCCGCCGGCCTGGGCCATGTCGGGCCGGCCGCCGCCGCCCTTGCCGCCGAGCGCCTCGGAGGCGATGCGCACGAGGTTCACGGCGTTGAAGCGCGCGGTGAGGTCCTGCGTGACGCCGACGACCACACCGGCCTTGCCGTCCTCGGTGACGCCGACGATGGCGACGACGCCCGAGCCGATCTGCTTCTTGCCGTCGTCGGCAAGGCTCTTGAGATCCTTCATCTCGATGCCTTCCACCGCGCGCGCCATCAGCTTGACGTCGCCGACCTCGCGCACGCTTGAGGCTGCGCCGTTGCTGGCGGAGGCGCCGCCGCCCATCGCGAGCTTCTTGCGGGCGTCGGAGAGCTCGCGCTCGAGCTTCTTGCGCTCCTCCATCAGCGCGGCAATGCGGGCGGGCACGTCGTCGAGGGAGGTGCGCAGCTCGTTCGCCGCGGTCTTCGCCAGCGCCATGGTGTCGTTGGCGTGCCTGCGCGCGTAATTGCCGGTCAGCGCCTCGATGCGGCGCACGCCCGAAGCGACCGCGCCTTCGCCCGTCAGCGTGATAAGGCCGATGTCGCCGGTGCGCTTCACGTGGGTGCCGCCGCAGAGCTCGACCGACCAGCCGAGCGCGTTGGCGCCGCGCTCGCGCGCGGTCCTGCCCATCGAGACGACGCGGACCTCGTCACCGTATTTCTCGCCGAACAGCGCGCGTGCACCGGCCTCGCGGGCCTCGTCCACGCCCATGATCCGCGTGGTGACCTCGTCGTTCTCCAGCACAACGTCGTTGGCGATGTCCTCGACGCGGGCGAGCTCCTCCGCCGTGATTGGCTTCGGATGCACGAAGTCGAAACGCAGGCGGTCGGGTGCGACCATCGAGCCGCGCTGGGCGATGTGGTCGCCGAGCACCTGGCGCAGCGCCTCGTGGATGAGATGCGTCGCCGAGTGATGGGCGCGGATCGAGGAGCGACGCGAATGATCGACCTCGAGCTGCAGCGCGGTGCCGACGCCGAGCGTGCCCTGCTCGACCGTGCCGATATGGACGAAGAAATCGCCGAGCTTCTTCTGCGTGTCGGTGACGCGGAACTTGACGCCGCCCTCACCCGTCAGCACGCCGGTGTCGCCGACCTGGCCGCCGGACTCCGCATAGAACGGCGTCTGGTTGAGCACGATCGCGCCCGTCTCGCCGGCCTTGAGGCTGGCAACTTCGTGGCCGTCCCTGACCAGCGCGGACACCACGCCTTCGGCACTCTCGGTCTCGTAGCCCAGGAATTCGGTCGCACCCAGCTTCTCGCGCAGCGGGAACCAGATCGCCTCGGAAGCCGCCTCGCCCGAGCCCTTCCAGGACTCGCGCGCCTTCACCTTCTGGCGCTCCATCGCATCCGTGAACGCCGCCTGGTCGACGCCGATGCCGCGCGACTTCAGCGCGTCCTGCGTCAGGTCCAGCGGGAAGCCGTAGGTGTCGTAGAGCGTGAAGGCGACGTCGCCGTCGAACATGTCGCCCTTCTTCAGGCCGGCCGACTTCTCGTCGAGGATGGCAAGGCCGCGCGACAGCGTCTTGCGGAAGCGGGTCTCTTCCAGCCGCAGCGTTTCCTCGATCAGATTCTCCGCGCGCATCAGGTCGGGATAGGCCTGGCCCATCTCGCGCACCAGCGCCCAGACCAGCCGGTGCATCAGCGGCTCCTTGGCGCCCAGTAGCTGCGCATGGCGCATGGCACGGCGCATGATCCGGCGCAGCACGTAGCCGCGGCCCTCGTTCGAGGGCAGCACGCCGTCGGCGACGAGGAACGCGGAGGAGCGCAGATGGTCGGCGATGACGCGGAACGAGGCCACGGTCTGCTCGTTCGGCCCGTGGCCGAGGGTCGACGCGGCGGCATCGATCAAATTGCGGAACAGGTCGGTCTCGAACACGCTCTCGACGCCCTGGAGGATGCAGGCCATGCGCTCCAGGCCCATGCCGGTGTCGATCGAGGGACGCGGCAGCGGCTGGCGCTCCTCCTTCGTCACCTGCTCGAACTGCATGAACACGAGATTCCAGAATTCGAGGAAGCGGTCGCCGTCCTCCTCCGGCGAGCCCGGAGGCCCGCCCCAGATGTGCTCGCCGCGGTCGATGAAGATCTCCGAGCACGGGCCGCACGGTCCGGTGTCGCCCATCGCCCAGAAATTGTCCGAGGTCGGGATGCGGATGATGCGGTCTTCGGAGAAGCCGGCGATCTTCTTCCACAGGCCCGCCGCCTCGTCGTCGGTGTGATAGACCGTGACGAGCAGCTTGTCCTTCTTCAGCCCGAACTCGGTGGTGATCAGCTTCCAGGCAAGCTCGATCGCGCGCTCCTTGAAATAGTCGCCGAACGAGAAATTGCCGAGCATCTCGAAGAAGGTGAGATGGCGCGCGGTGTAGCCGACATTGTCGAGGTCGTTGTGCTTGCCGCCGGCGCGCACGCATTTCTGCGAGGTGGTGGCGCGCTGATAGGGCCGCTTCTCCATGCCGGTGAAGACGTTCTTGAACTGCACCATGCCGGCATTGGTGAACATCAACGTGGGGTCGTTGCGCGGCACCAATGGCGAGGACGGCACGATCTCGTGGCCGTTCTCGGCAAAGAAGTTCAGAAAGGTCGACCTGATCTCGTTGACGCCGCTCATGTTCATCCAATCGGAAAAAGGGGCCGGCCAGCCGCAAAAAGGCGTCATTTTCCGGCCGAACGCTTTTAGACATTGCCAGCTGCGGTGTCCAGAAACTGTGCAGGCGGATCATGGGCTTGCCGCGGCAGCACAAAGCCCATTGGATAGTTGCTGCAGCTGCGTTGACAGTCTTGGTGGCGCCGTGTTTTCTACCTACCTATACCTAGTCACGTCGGGAGAGACCGGCTTTACTGCCGGCGCCGAAGGAGCAACCGCCCCGGAAACTCTCAGGCAAAAGGACCGCGTGGCGTCTGACATCTGGAAAGAGATGCTGGGGTTCGCCCCGATGCGTCCGCCGACGGGATAATACTCTCAGGCACAGCGACAGATGGGGCTTTCTGCAGGTTTCTCAAGGGGAAATGGGTCCCCGCGGGAACCGCGAGGGCCCTGTGATGCTTGCGCACGAAACCTCCCCGCTGAAACAGACCCCGCTGCACGCGCTGCACCTGGCGCGCGGCGGCAAGATGGTGCCGTTCGCCGGCTATGACATGCCCGTGCAGTACCCTGCGGGCGTGCTGAAGGAGCACCTCCATACGCGCGCCGCGGCCGGCCTGTTCGACGTCTCCCACATGGGCCAGCTCGCGCTGAAGGCCAAATCCGGTAAGGTCGCCGACGCCGCGCTCGCGCTGGAAAAACTGGTGCCGCAGGACATCGTCGGTGTCGCACCGGGACGGCAGCGCTACGCCCAGTTCACCAATGCGGACGGCGGCATCCTCGACGATCTCATGGTCGCCAATTTCGGCGATCACCTGTTCCTGGTCGTCAACGCCGCCTGCAAGGACGCGGACGAGGCGCATCTGCGCGCGCACCTCGCGGACGACTGCGTCATCGATTCTCTTGCCGACCGCGCGCTGATCGCGCTGCAGGGCCCGAAGGCGGAAGCGGCGCTGGCGAAATTGTGTGCAGAGGTCGGTTCGATGAAATTCATGGACGCCGGTCCGCGCCGCGTCGGCGACGTCGAATGCTTCGTCTCGCGCTCCGGCTATACCGGCGAGGACGGCTTCGAAATCTCCGTTCCCGCCGCCGACGCCGAGCGCCTCACCAGGACGCTGCTCGAAAACCCGGACGTGCTGCCGATCGGCCTCGGCGCCCGCGACAGCCTGCGGCTCGAAGCCGGGCTTTGCCTCTACGGCCACGACATCGACACCGCGACGACGCCGGTCGAGGCCGCGCTGGAATGGTCGGTGCAGAAGAGCCGCCGCAGCGGCGGGATGCGCGCCGGCGGCTTTCCCGGCGCCGAGAAGATTCTCGTGCAATTCGCAGATGGCGCCGCGCGCCGGCGGGTCGGCCTGAAGCCCGACGGCCGCGCACCCGTGCGCGAAGGCGCCGCACTGTTCGCCGATGCCGGCTCGACCGAGCCGATCGGCAAGGTCACCTCGGGCGGTTTCGGCCCGAGCCTGAACGCGCCGGTCGCGATGGGCTATGTGCCCACCGCCCTTTCCGCCGTCGGCACCACCGTTTTCGCCGAAGTGCGCGGCCAGCGCCTGCCGCTCGCAGTCGCCGCCATGCCCTTCGTGAAAAACACCTACAAACGCTGAACGCCAAAGGATCGATCCCCATGACGACGCTGTACACGTCCGACCACGAATGGCTCCGCATCGAGGGCGACGTCGCCACGATCGGGATCACCGACTATGCGCAGTCGCAGCTCGGCGACGTGGTGTTCGTCGAACTGCCCAAGGTCGGCCGCAGCCTGAAGAAGGCCGAGGCCGCCGCTGTGGTGGAATCCGTCAAGGCCGCTTCCGACGTCTACGCGCCGATCACCGGCGAGGTGGTCGAGGTCAACGACGCGCTCGCCGCCGAGCCCGCGCTGGTCAATTCGGACGCCGGCGGCAAGGCCTGGTTCTTCAAGCTGAAGATTGCCGACAAGGGCGAGCTCGGCGGCCTGATGGACGAGGCCGCCTACGCCGCGCACACCGCCTAAAGGATCACCCCGAGGATCACGTCATGAACGCGCCCTTCAAGCCGATCAACGAAGCCGCCACCGATTTCGTCCGCCGCCACATCGGCCCGTCGGCGCGCGATGTCACCGCAATGCTCGAAACGGTCGGCGCGAAAAGCGTCGAGGCGCTCATGGACGAGACGCTGCCGGCGTCGATCCGGCAGGCCGCTCCGCTCGATCTCGGCAAGCCGCTCAGCGAAACCGAGGCGATCGCGCATATGGGCGAGCTCGCAGCCCAGAACCAGGTCTTCACCTCGCTGATCGGCCAAGGCTATTCCGGCACGATCCTGCCCGCGGTGATCCAGCGCAACATCCTGGAGAATCCGGCCTGGTACACGGCCTATACGCCCTACCAGCCCGAGATCAGCCAGGGCCGGCTGGAGGCGCTGTTCAACTTCCAGACCATGATCTGCGACCTCACCGGGCTCGACGTCGCCAACGCCTCGCTGCTCGACGAAGCCACCGCCGCCGCCGAAGCCATGGCGCTCGCGGAGCGGCACTCGCAGGTCAAGGCGAAGGCCTTCTTCGTCGACAAGGACGTCCATCCGCAGACGCTGGCCGTGATGCGGACCCGCGCCGAGCCGCTGGGCTGGACCCTGATCGTCGGCGATCCCCTGACCGATCTCACCGAGAGTGACGTGCTCGGCGCGCTGCTGCAATATCCGGGAACGTCGGGCGCATTGCGCGATCTCAGGCCTGCGATCGCAGCGCTGAAGGCCAAGGGCGCGCTCGCGATCGTCGCGGCCGACCTGCTGGCCCTGACGCTGCTGGCCTCGCCCGGCGAGCTCGGCGCCGACATCGCGATCGGCTCGGCGCAGCGCTTCGGCGTGCCGATGGGCTATGGCGGACCGCATGCGGCCTATATGGCGGTGCGCGATGCGCTGAAGCGCTCGCTGCCCGGCCGCATCGTCGGCCTCTCCGTCGATTCCCGCGGCATGCCGGCCTACCGCCTCGCGCTGCAGACGCGCGAGCAGCACATCCGCCGCGAGAAGGCGACCTCCAACATCTGCACCGCGCAGGTGCTGCTCGCCGTGATCGCCTCGATGTATGCGGTCTATCACGGCCCCGAGGGGCTCTCGCAGATCGCGCGCAACGTCCACCGCCGCACCGCCGTGCTCGCGAGCGGCCTGCGCAAGCTCGGCTTTGCGCCGACCAGCGAAGGGTTCTTCGATACCGTGACGGTCGAGGCGGGCAGCAAGCAGATCGAGCTCGTCACCCGCGCGCAGGCGGAGCGGATCAATCTGCGCATCGGCGCGACCACGCTCGGCATCGCGCTCGACGAGACCACGACGCCGGAGACCGTCGAGGCGGTGTGGCGCGTGTTCGGCGGCAAGCTCAGCTATGCGGAGATCGACGCCGGGACGCGCGAGGCGCTGCCGGAGACGCTGAAGCGCACCACCCCGTTCCTCACCCATCCGGTCTTCCACGCGCACCGCTCGGAGACCGAGATGCTGCGCTACATGCGCAAGCTCAGCGATCGCGATCTCGCGCTCGACCGCGCCATGATCCCGCTCGGCTCCTGCACCATGAAGCTGAATGCGACGACGGAGATGATGCCGCTGACCTGGCCGGAGTTCGGCAACCTGCATCCGTTCGCGCCCGCGGATCAGGCCAACGGCTATCACGCGCTGTTCGCGCGGCTGGAGAAATGGCTGTGCGACATCACCGGCTATGACGCGATCTCGCTGCAGCCGAATTCCGGCGCGCAGGGCGAATATGCCGGGCTGCTCGCGATCCGCGGCTATCACGCCGCGCGCGGGCAGAGCCACCGCAAGATCTGCCTGATCCCCTCCTCTGCCCACGGCACCAATCCGGCTTCGGCCGCGATGGCCGGCATGGACGTGGTGGTGGTCGCCTGCGAGAAGAACGGCGACGTCGACGTCAATGATCTCCGCGCCAAGGCGGAGAGGCATTCGAACGACCTCGCCGCGGTCATGATCACCTATCCCTCGACCCACGGCGTGTTCGAGGAGCACATCCGCGAGATCTGCGACATCGTCCACGCCCATGGCGGCCAGGTGTATCTCGACGGCGCCAATCTCAACGCCCAGGTTGGCCTGAGCAGGCCGGGCGACTACGGCGCCGATGTCAGCCATCTCAACTTGCACAAGACCTTCTGCATCCCGCATGGCGGCGGCGGTCCCGGCATGGGCCCGATCGGCGTCAAGGCGCATCTCGCGCCGTTTCTGCCGGGACATCCCGCAACAGACGGCGAAGCACCGGTCGGCCCGGTCTCGGCCGCGCCGTTCGGCTCGGCCTCGATCCTGACCATCTCCTACATCTACATCCTGATGATGGGCGGCGATGGCCTGAAGCGCGCCACCGAGATCGCGATCCTCAACGCCAACTACATCGCAGCACGGCTCGATGCGCACTTCCCGGTGCTCTACAGGAACGAGAAGGGCCGCGTCGCGCATGAATGCGTCGTCGATCCGCGCGCGCTGAAGACCACCTCCGGCGTCACCGTCGACGACATCGCCAAGCGCCTGATCGACTACGGCTTCCACGCGCCGACCATGAGCTTCCCGGTGCCGGGCACGCTGATGATCGAGCCGACCGAGTCGGAATCGAAGTTCGAGATCGACCGCTTCTGCGACGCCATGATCGCGATCCGCGACGAAATCGCTGAGATCGAGAAGGGCCGCTGGAAGGTCGAGGCCTCGCCGCTGCGCCACGCGCCGCATACCGTCCACGACATCGCCGACGATGCCTGGAACAGGGCCTATACCCGCAGCGAAGGCTGCTTCCCCGACGGCGTCTCGCGCACCGACAAGTATTGGTGCCCCGTGGGCCGCGTCGACAACGTCTACGGCGACCGCAACCTCGTCTGCTCCTGCCCGCCGGTGAGCGATTACGCGCAAGCCGCGGAGTAAGGAGCTACTGCAGCTATGTGGCGTTGCGTCTCTGACGCCTGATTCACTCGGTGTCATTCCGGGGCTCGCGAAGCGAGAACCCGGAATCTCGCGCCACGACCTCTGGATTCCGGGTTCGCGACTTCGTCGCGCCCCGGAATGACGGACTGGCCCGCCCGCGGCAGGAGGAAACATGCGCGAGGAATTCTGGTTCCATTTCCCGTTTCGCGTCCGCTATTCGGAGGTCGACGCGCAGGCCGTGGTGTTCAACGCGCACTACCTCACCTATTTCGACACCGCCATCACCGAATATTTCCGCGCGCTGGGCTACGATTATCTCGGCGAGGTGGCGCGGACCGGGATCGACTTCCACACCGTGAAATCGGTCGTCGAGTACAAGGCGCCGATCCGGTTCGACGAGAACATCGAGGTCTGCGTCCGGGTCGCGCGGATCGGTCGCTCCTCGATCAATCTTGCGCTCGCGATCTTCGCCAAGGGCTCCGATGACCTGCGCGCCACCGGCGAGATCATCTGGGTCGCGACCGACCAGAAGACGCACCAGTCGGTCGCCGTGACCGAGGATTTGCGGGCACTGATCGCGAGCCGCGAAAAGGCGCTGGCGTAACGCGGCCCTGCCGGCGGCGCGGTGTCGATCAAACCTATGGAGCGACCAAGGTGCGGCTCTCGGCATCCCAGCGCCACAGCCGGTCGTTGGTAAGCTTCGTACCACCCCACCAGCGATCGATCGGGTTGTGCTGGCTGAAGTCGCCGGCGCCTGCCACGATTGCCTGTCCGAGGGCGGTCAGCGCAAGCCGGCTTCGCTTGTAGCGTTGGTGCCGGTCAGGATCTTCGTGCATGGCAAGATCAAATGGCCCCTCAACGAGGCCTGATATGACAGGCACAGGACAATGGGCCAGACCATCCAGCAAGGCTCCAGCCTCCCAATAGTCAAACGTCTTCTGGTCGTTGAGCTTCTGGTGCCCCGGAAACAATTCGTACGGATGGACATGGCCTGCGGATATCAACTCGAGCAATCGCATTTCCGTCGCGCCAAGCCCGGAGCCGCGCGAGGGGAGTTCTTCCAGGAGCGCGACGACTGAACTCCGCAATCGCGGAAGTGCGCCGAGATCCTGCCTCAACAGATTGAACCAGGCTTCCGGCGTCGATGCGCGCCAGGCTGTCCACGCAACGCCGGCGGCTTCGAGGTGGTCGCCACGGATGGGGACGAGCTGCAGCTGCCAGGCGGCCAACTCGGCCGGCTGCTGCTCGCCGATGATGTGATTTGTCTGGAATACAGCAAGCCTGGATGTGACGTTCGCATGCGGGCGCAAGTAATCCAGCAGCCAAATCAACTGCAGTTGTGAATTCGGATCGGGACCGACCCACAGATCGACGGCGTCGAAGCGCTCGCAAAATTCGATCAATCCAAGACCCTGACGATGCGCGGCCTCAATCGATCTGCCGGTGAGATTATCCAGCCAGTGGGGCCCGGTACCGTGCGCAGCTGCGCGGGGCGCGAACAAGGCGTCGAAATCGCCCGAGGCCGGCAATCTTCCGCAAACAAACCGATGCTCGATGCTAATTACGCAATCGGCAAGCCGTGCGGCCTTCAGGCCGCCCGCCCCGCTATCGGTGAATGTGAAGATGAGCCGGCTCATAACGGGTTCATTTTCGGGTCAGGCCAATTCATTGGTTCAGTTGAACGACAGCTTGCGCGCTCCACCTCGATCCAATGAACAGACCTATGGAGCGACCAAGGTGCGGCTCTCGGCATCCCAGCGCCACAGCCGCTCATTGGTCAATTCGGTGCCGCCCCACCAGCGATGGATCGTGTTGTACTGGCTGAAGTCGAGCTCGCGATCCGACACTTCCTGGCCGAAATCGGTGAGCGACAACCGACTGTACAGGAGTCGTTCTCGTCGGGCCTTCAAATCGTCGGCCCCCTCGATCTCGGCGGGGAATCCGGTCAGGACCGGTGATGGACAATCGGCGAGCCGATCCAGGATCAGCTCCGCTTCCTGAAAATCGAACACGCCGCGCTCCCTGTTCAGCTCGCTCGAAAGGACCTGTGGGCTTGTCTTGCCGTCGGCGACTAGATCCAGCATCCGCAGTTCGGACGCGCCGAGGCCGGTGTCTCGCCCGGGCAGCTCCTCGAGCAACGCAATCAGCGCCGCGCGGAGCTGCGGGATGGCCGACAGATCCTGCATGAGAAGGTCGAAACAGGGCTCGGGCGTCGGGGCGCGATAGGCGTTCCAGGCGCGACTGGCCAATTCCAACCGATCATCCGTCACCGCAAGTGCAGGCAATCGCCATTTCGCCGAGCTCTCACTTCGGTACCTGCCGATCTCGACATCGGTCTGGACCAGCTTGAGCTTCGCTACGATGTGGCGGTGCGGGCGGAGCACGAGCAACCAGGCCAGCACCAGCTGGTCATTTGGCTGAGGATCGGCCCATAGCTCGACCCTGTCGCAACGCTCACACAGCTCGACAAGCCCGACGTCCCGACCGTTCGAGCCGGTCCATCTTGAACTGGCGAAGTCGAGCCAGTGCGTGTCGAAATCGACATGCTTTGCAGAACGCGGTTCCAGCAGGGTCGTGAGGTCAGCCGACGAGGGCATTTTCCTCCAAACGAAGCGCGGCCTCAAGCCGACGACGATATCCGCCCTTCCCGCCTGCCTCAGGCGATAGCTCGCGAGATCGCTTGTCGCCAGGATCAGACTCGTCACGACGCTCTCCGGCTACGCACGGTGGCATCAGCACCGCAAGCTGAGGATCAACTGCTTCACGAAAGACACACAAAACGAAACGGGCACCGATGACGTCGGCAACTCAACGTCCTCAGCGCCCGCTCCTCGCGAAAACTCTTCGCGGTAAGGCTTACTCTTCCGCCGGCTCCTCGCCGTCGGCGTCGCGCTCGGGCGTGCCGGCGAGAATCTGCTCGGCGATCAGGCCGGAGTTCTGGCGGATCGAGGTCTCGATCTTGGCGGTGATGTCGGGATTGGCCTTCAGGAATGCTTTCGAGTTCTCACGGCCCTGGCCGAGGCGCTGGCTGTCATAGGAGAACCAGGCGCCCGACTTCTCGACGATGCCGGCCTTGACGCCGAGATCGAGGATCTCGCCCATCTTGGAGACGCCCTCGCCGTACATGATGTCGAACTCGACCTGCTTGAAGGGCGGCGCCAGCTTGTTCTTCACCACCTTGACGCGCGTGGTGTTGCCGACCACCTCGTCGCGCTCCTTGATCGCGCCGATGCGGCGGATGTCGAGGCGGACGGAGGCGTAGAACTTCAGCGCATTGCCGCCGGTCGTCGTTTCCGGCGAGCCGTACATCACACCGATCTTCATGCGGATCTGGTTGATGAAGATCACCATGGTGTTGGACTTGTTGATGGAGGCCGTGAGCTTGCGCAGCGCCTGGCTCATCAGGCGGGCCTGCAGACCCGGCAGCGCATCGCCCATCTCGCCCTCGAGTTCGGCCTTCGGCACCAGCGCCGCAACCGAATCGATCACCAGCACATCGACCGCGCCCGAGCGCACCAGCGTGTCGCAGATCTCCAGCGCCTGCTCGCCGGTGTCGGGCTGCGAGATCAGGAGCTCGTCGATGTTGACCCCGAGCTTACGGGCATAGACCGGATCGAGCGCATGCTCGGCGTCGATGAAGGCGCAGATGCCGCCCTTCTTCTGCGCTTCCGCCACCGTATGCAGCGCCAGCGTGGTTTTGCCCGAGGATTCCGGCCCGTAGATCTCGACGATGCGCCCCTTGGGCAGGCCGCCGATGCCGAGCGCGATGTCGAGCCCGAGCGAGCCGGAGGACACCGCCTCGATGTCCATGGACCGGTCGTTCTTGCCGAGCTTCATCACCGAGCCCTTGCCGAACTGGCGCTCGATCTGGGAGAGCGCGGCGGCCAGAGCTTTACTCTTGTCCATGGAAGATCCTTCGACGATACGCAGCGCAGTGGCGGACATTGGGTCGTGCTCCTTATGGCGAGGATTCGCGTGAGGGACAAACGGGCGAGATCAGATGCGTTGTTGACTGGAACCTCGTACCACGTTTGTTCTAGGTTCGCAATATGTTCTTTCGGGCAGACCCGGTGCTGTCCGTATTTAAGCCCCCGTGTCCGAATTTGAATTCCAGAGTGCCCTAGTTCGGATTAAGCGAACGGAAACCATGGCTTAGCCGATGTTCTCGGTAGGACTACCGAGCGTGGGCCGGCGGTGTTCTCCGTTTGACCCAAAGCTTTGAGGCACATCAAAGCTTATGCCCTCGCTTCTCGGTGTGAGAACGAAGTGCGTATTAAGGGGTTATTGAGGAGTTCAACAAGGTTGATCGTGGAGGCGATCAGTGGTGCGCGGATCATTGATTCATCGGCCGAATGTCTTCATCGATAAGAGAACCATCGATGAGTCCCGCCGGGTCATCGATGCATCAACCCAAGTCCTCGAAACCCATCCGCCGCCGGATACATTCTTGGGCCGGAAAACCCGCGAACCCATTCCGCCTGACGATGAACAGTAGGTCCGCTCTCCGCTGGGCCGCATTTTGTAACTGGCGTATTCTGGTTTCTGGGCGCACTCTGGTTCCAGCCAGGAACCGGCAATGACGCTGGATGAAAAGATAGCTCAGGCACAGCGCCACGTTGATGGTGGCCGGCGCATCGTCGAGCGCCAGCGGGAAATCGTGGCCCGCAGCGGATTGCCAGACTCAATCGACCTTCTCGACCTCTTTGAGCGCACCCAACTGATATTCGAGACGGACTTGGCCGATCTGCTCAAGAGGAAGTAAGGTTGCCTCAGTTGGCGGCCCTGTCCTTCAATCTTCATTTAGACGGGCTCGTCGTCTCCATCATAGATTTGGGAGACGTTCATTGTGAATGTCTTGAACCAACGCACCCGTTGCGCAGCGGGCCAGCCCTTCTCAGGGTCCGGAATCTTTTTCAAAGAGCGCAAGCAACAGAGGATCAAGTTGCAAGTCATCCTCTCCGCCGCTTCCTCCGCCGCCACCGCCAGCCCACCACCGTTTGAATCGTTGCTCACGTCGGCGGGCGTGGCTTCGGTTGGGACGAAGCCGGGTAGAACGCGTCGATCTCGTCCAGCCTCATAAAATCCGGCCTGCTCAGCCGAGCGCTCCATCACACGGCGCGCCGTGTCGGTCAACGTGCTGGCAACGCCAAGGGCAGCAAGCTGACATTCGATGACGCTGTGGATATCTGGATTCGTCATTGGAACGGCGAATTTCAACATCGAATCGCGGCGTATGACGTGAATCCCGGTCGCGTGAATGAGGTGCTGAAGGGCTCTCGACATCGCGGCAGCCGAAAAGCGGCGCTATCTCACAAGTCAGCCTGAACAACGAAGCCCGGCGCGAGCCAGGCTTTTTTCTTTGCCCAAAAGAAACGGCCCCAGCGAGGTGGTACACGCTGAGGCCAAGGCGGTTGGATCATCCATGAGTAGACAGGCTCATCCGATCAACAGAGCGCCGACGCCTACGATGAGCGCTACGAGCGATATTGCCGCCAACGCCATGAAGCTGTACTCGACGCCGTCGTGGTGACTGAGCCTGAACATACAGAGAGCTTGCGCTCCGGCCTTAGTGTCCGCATTAAAGTAGGCATGTCAGCGATGGCGCCCTAATTGCGGTTCCAGGCTTAACTTAAGCGAAGATTTTTGAAACAATTCCCTCGATGCCGCTTTTATTGCTCATGCAACAGGCGACCGAGGTTCATCTAGTCCGCGTGACGACCGATGACGGTGAGGTCCAAATCTGGCTCGCTGCGACTTCGCGCGAAGAAGCTGTTGACCGAGTGCTCGACGCTATCCCGGAGGGATGGGCCGTTAGCCTCATTCAGCGACAGCTCGCCGCCGATCACATCCCAATTCTCAACATGGCGGTCGGAGAAGTGCGCCGGCATCAGGTGTCCTAATTCCCCTCTGCCAGTGTCCTAACTAGGACAGCACCCGCCCGCGCCCTGCTCCAAAAGAAACGGCCCCAGCACCCTTGGAGGGCAATGCTGGGGCCGTTCTATATTTCCATTCTCACGCCGAACCGCCGCTTTTCGGTAATAGACGGCCCCTCTGGGCTCTGAAAATCGATCTTAATGAAACAGCCCTGCCCAGGGTTTGGATCATCAAATCAACGCCGGAGTTAGTCAACCAACTTGGGTGAATCAAAAGTAAATCAGTTGCTACTCTTTCCCGGATGCTTAACGGGTCTTAGTTCCCGCTGCTGGGCGCTTCCTGATTATCGTTAGCCGCGCACTCACGGCCGCCTCGGTGCGGCCTAGCTTCTGCGCGATCTCGCGCTGGGTTAGCTCGGTTTCGCGCATCATCCGTAGCAGGAGCTGTTCTTCTTCTTCGGCCCAAGCTGGCAAAACAGTTCTCCGAATTGTTTCATTTTGGAAATGCCAGCAGGAATTGCAAATTTCGATAGCCGCGTCTGTCCGGTGTTTTCCGGGTTGTCCTAATTCCCCGTGACGAGTGTCCTAACTAGGACAGCACCAGCAGACCGGCGCCGGCCTGTTTCCATCCACAGTGGCCCGCTTTAATTTTTGGCGTGGCCTGGTTTGCCATTAACCCCGACGCAACCAAGGGTTAGCCGATGTTCTCGGTAGGACTACCGAGAAGGCCCCTCAGATGTTCTTGCCCCATAACTTCCTGCGGGTCGCGATCTGTTCTCGCGGAATGTTTACTGGAACAATTGACCCGGCAGTGCCCTTATTTGGGGGCCCCCAGCCAGACAGGTAGCCCCCCGACTGCTGGAGGAAAACCCGCCTCCGGGACGGGTTGGCGGCCCCCTGTCGGGGCCGTTTAAAATTCCGTAGTTCTCCGGCCAAGAACAAAGTTCCGGGCCGTGCGATGCACCTCGCGCCCGAAGTTCCCCTGATAATCAACAAGTTAACCTGACAGGCGCGACGGCGTCCGATAGCGGCTGGCACAATCTGCATACTACCTTCGTACCCCTCCTGAGCCCTGGAAAAACTCCGTAGCCTTCGATGGAAGACTCGGGTTCCGCCAGTGTTCGTAACATTGGCCTGCTCAACCAGCGCGGATGCGCGGCGCTGCGCAGGCAACACGGCTGGCGACCGTTCCGTGGCGACGCTGCCGGCGGACGAATCCTTATCCGAAATCCACAACGACAGTTCGAACGGACGCGGCCTTTCATACGATCTTTTTACGGGTGCCGATCATTATTACAACTAATGGTTTAAATGTCGACGACCGCCCTTCATTCGCGGAACCGTTACAGATGATCCACAGGGGCATCGAGTTCAGCGTCACTCAGCTGATGGCCGGCGTCTGGAAATGGCGCTTCCAGATCGGCGATCGCGTCTTCACGGGCAAGACCGAAGCGAAGCTCGATCTTCTGGCGATCCGCCGCGTGCAGCTGCGGATCGATCGCGAGCTGAACAATCTGGGGCGGGAACGGACCCGCGGCAGCAATGGGGACTGAGGCACAGTCTATCGTGCACGCTCCGGTGCCCTGACGGGCTGGCCTGCGCGCTTCGCTCGAAAACGCTTCAATCCGCGCTGGGCAGCCGCCGCATGGTGAACTCGATGTCGCCGCCGGGCAGTTCGCGCCAGGTCTCGACGGCGCTCATATAGGCCGCCTTCGGGTAGCGCTTGAGAAAGTCACGCGCCCTCACGCGGGCCTGATCGCGTGGCAGGCTGAAGGTCTCGCGCAGATAGCCGTCGTCCGGCTTTCGCCGCTCGGCCATCCGGCTGGCGAGATCGCGCGGACGAGACACCATGCCGCAACTCCGGACCAACTGACGACACCCCAATATAGGGGCGGCGGCAGGAGAATCCGAGTCTGCGGGAGATGGACGGCGTCGCCCCGAATGGGCGTTACTGGCTGCGCGGCGCGGCGCTTCCGGGCTGCGCCGAGCTTCCGGTCTTGGTCTTCGGCTTGGCAGGATGGGCGGCCGCCTTCGGCGGATCGCTGCGCACGACGCCCCAGGGATCGGACGATCCCTTGGAATCGGGAATCTTGCTGAGCGAGTCCTTGTAGGCCTTGTCCCTGACCGCGTCCTGTTCCTTCTCCTCCTGGGTCTTGCTCTTGACCTCAGGCATCAGGTTGACGTTCGGCATCATCTGCGCATAGGCCGGTGCCGACAGCAGCACCGCAACCGCAACTGCGCACAAAACTCTCATGAGAATACTCCCTGCATTTTCGTCGGCGGTATATCACCCCAAGAAAGCCGCCGCCAAGCGCGCCTGCCCGGCCCTGGATCATGGTGCGTTTCCACGGAATCGCATCATCTCTTTGTTTGAGCATGATCTTTTCGGAAAACCGGTTTCCACTTTTTTAGGATCATGCTCTAGAGATGGTCTGACTTGCAGGATTTCGGCGACTGCATCCAGTCGTCCCAGATCGGACCGCAGCGCGTGCAACCGCTGAGCGCAAGCCCGATCGCAACCACGCCGCCCAGCAACACCAACCTGCGGAACATGTACACCCCCACCACTCGTGAGGAGGCGACTGGGCGCCGAAACTGGGGCATTTTCAAGCCGGGCACGGCGCTTGCAGCGCAGCGCAAGTGCGCGTCGGAGCGCAGCGCAAGTGCGCGTCGGAGCGCAAGCGCGCGTCGGACGGGCTGCCGGCGCGCACTGGTTTGACCGGGCGGCCGCGCAAATTACAGTGCGCAACAAAGCAGAAAAGGAATCGATCAAATGACTTTGGCGATGAGCTGGGACGAGTGGACGCAGCACGACGGGACGGCGCTCGCGGAGCGCGTCCGCAACGGCGAGCTGACGCCCCGTGAGCTGGCGTCGCAGGCAGCCAGCGCCGTGGCCAAGGTCGATCCGGCGCTGTCGGGCGTGGTCGAGCTGTTCGAGGACGTGATCGCCGACCCCGCCAAGGATGGCGCCAACCTCTCCGGCCCGTTCGCCGGCCTGCCCTTCCTGATGAAGGATCTCGGGCCGACCATGAAGGGCCGGCTCCAGGAGATGGGCTCGCTGTTGATGCGCGGCAATCGCGCCAGCGCCGACACGTTCCTGACCGGAAAATTCCGCCAGGCCGGCCTCAACCTGATCGGCCGCACCACGACGCCGGAGTTCGGTGTGTGCAGCTCGGCCGATAATCCCGCCGTCTACGTCACGTGCAATCCCTGGAACACCGACTACACCACCTGCGGCTCGTCCGCAGGCAGCGCCGCGATGGTCGCCGCGGGCGTGGTGCCGATTGCACACGCCACCGACGGCGGCGGCTCGATCCGCATTCCCGCCGGCGTCAATGGCAATATCGGGCTGAAGGTGTCGCGCGGCGTATTCTCGCTCGCCCCGCACATGTCCGACCTCACCGGCCTCGTCTCGATCCAGGGCTGCCAGTCGCGCTCGGTACGCGACACCGCCGCCTTCGTCGACCACGCAAGGGGACCCGCGCCCGGCGAGTTCATGCCGTTCTGGACCACGGCGCAACCCTATTCCGAGATGATCAAGCGCGATCCCGGCAAGCTCCGCATTGCGCTGTCGCACACATGGGGCGATTACACCGCAACGCCGGAGATCGCCGCCGAGCTGGAGAAGGCCGGCCGCTTCCTCGAAGGCCTCGGCCATCACGTCGACTACGCGCTGCCGGAGATCGACTATCGGGAAGCCTTCGCGGCACAGACCACCTGCTACATCAGCAATTTCGCCGTCGTGATCGGCAACATGCTCGCCGCGCGCGGCCTCGAACGGCCGCCGGCGCAGCTGATCGAGCCGATCAACATCCGCATCTGGGAGCATGGCCGCGACTTCAGCTTCGCCGATCGCGCCCGCATGCAGGGCGTGTTCAACACGACCTCGCGCGGCTTCGGCGCCTTCTTCGAGCAGTGGGACGTGATCCTGACGCCGATCACGGCGCTGCCGACGCCGAAGGTCGGCACCAGGGAATACCTCACGATCTCCGATAATCCCGACGTACTCGACTGGTTCGGCAATCTCTGGCGCAACTTCGCCTTCACGCCGCTCGCCAATCTCTGCGGCATGCCGGCGATCTCGATGCCGATGGCAACCCAGGACCACGGCCTGCCGCTCGGCATCCAGGCCATCGCCAAGCAGGCCAATGACGGCCTCTTGCTGCAACTCGCCGCCCAGATCGAGCGCGCGCTCGACGGCAAGTGGAACGACGGCAAGAGGCCGGGCGTGCATGTCGCCCCGAATTGAGACATAGATCGAGAACAATCAACGGAGGAAGCAGGACGTCATGCAGCAGGCCAGTGAATTCGGGATCGAGGACGCGCGACGGGTGCTCGGCGACGTCTTTGCGCCGTGGGTGCAGGACCTCAATCTGTCGATCGAGCAGTTCGACATCGCAGCCCCGGCCGTCGGCGATGCCGACTGGCAGCCCGGCGCCATCCTGCGCATGCCGTTTTCGGAGCGGCTGTGCCGGAACGGCGGCGTGGTCTGCGGCCAGGCCCTGATGGCGCTTGCCGACACCGCCATGGTGATCGCGATCCTCGCTGCCAACCGCGGCTACCGCCCCATGACGACGGTCGACCAGACCACGCATTTCATGCGCGCGGTCTCCTCAATGGACGTGCTGGCGGATGCGCGCGTGGTGCGGCTCGGGCGCACCATGAGCTTCGGCCGCGTCACGCTGCTCTCCGCTGCCGACAGCAAGCCGGTCGCGATGGTGTCGAGCGCGTTCGCGATGCTGCCGGGATAGGCCTCTCTCATCATAGACGGTGTATCTCCTCATCCTGAGGAGCTTGCGCAGCAAGCGTCTCGAAGGACGAGGCCACCAGGCCGGCCTCATCGTTCGAGACGCGCGTTCCGCGCTTCTCACCATGAGGGTTCAGGCTAATCACGCTGCAAGATTTACTTGCCGAGCACGGCCTCCGCGGCGTTGACGATGCTGATCGTCGGATTCTTTCCGCAATAGGTGCCGAACTTCTTGGCGTTCTCGGTGAACACGTCGGTGTCGATGATCGCCTCGTCGGAATCGCCCTTGTACCAGCCGTCCATCCAGACCAACACCATCTTGATGGTGTCGTCGCCGCCGTCGACGAACTGCTTGCAGGTCATGGTCGAGAGATCGAGGACGGTGGCGCTGGCCGGTGCCGACGACAGCGCGAGCGCGGCGGCAAGCATGATCGAGGCAGTGATCTTCATCGCAATCTCCATGGGCAACGATCTGAAATGAACCGGTCGCCGGAAAAGCCAGCGTGTCCGCCCGCGACCCGTAAGCGATGCGTTACATCGAACGCAAGCACGGCATCGCGCGGATCAGCCCGCACGTCGTTTCGGTGCACGCATTGAGAATTCGTGTTTCTGATCTGTGACGGCGCCGCGCTAAAGCGGATTCATGCATCGCCGCAAGCCCGGTTCACGTCCAGCGAAGCCGCGCCAGGATCGCGCGGCCCATGATCCAGTCCTTGTCGCTGTCGGTGAGGAACGGAAGCTCCTCTGTGAATTCCGTCACGCGCTGCCGGTAGGTGGCCCGGGCGAACGAATTGGTTAGATCGGTTCCCCAGTGGCAGCGCTCCGGGCCGTAGGCGTCGAATAGGCGGTGGATATGCGGGGTCACGTCACGGAATGGATAGGGCTCAGTCGAAATCAGCGGTACCGACGACAACTTCACCGACACATTCGCAAATTTTGCGAGCGCGACCGACTGGGCAATAGCTTCCGGCACCGCGTTGTTTCTTATGGAATCCGATGAATCAGAACGAGGGCGCAGGCCCGCGCCGACGCCCATGTGGTCGATGATGAGCGTAAGTTGCGGGTGTCGCTCGGCGATACGGGCGAACAGCGACGTCTGGCCCGATGTGAGAAACATCACAGGCAGGCGGGCCTTCTCCGCCGCCGGCCAGAACCAGTCCGCGGTTCCGTCTGTCAGCCATGCCGCTTCGCCGGGGCCGAAGTTCAACCTCACGCCCAGCACACCGGCCTGGTCGCGCCAGGTCGCAAGCCGTGCCGCGCGGTCGGGCTTGTCGAGGGCTACACGCGCCATGATTGCGAAGCGGCCGGGGTACGGTTTGACCGCCTCCTGGGCATAGTCGATGCGCTCGCCTTCGAGCGACACCGGCGGAACGATGACGACGCGATCGACGCCGGCCTCGTCCATCAGTGGAATTATTCGCTCGATGGTGAAGGGCTCCGGAAGCTGCGGTTTGGCACCGGGGAGCCAGGGTCTTTCCGGAGTGCTCGCCGGCCACAGGTGGACCTGCGAATCAACGATCACTCGTTTTTGCTGCGCGACCGTTGTCGCGGCACGCTGCATTGACAGCGCGACGCCGGTTGCGACGGTGCCGGTCAGAAAACTACGGCGTGAAGGCATGTGATGTCCTTCCTGTTCTATAGTTTTAGTCACGACATGATAGTGATCGACACAGCGCCCCGCGCTGGATCACAGCAAATTGGCTCGCAATATTGAGGATCACATCAGGAAATTGCGACTATGGAAATCGGGTTCAAAGGTCAATTTGCGGCGCAACAATCTTGAACCGCACATGTCGCAGTCGGGTCAAATGCCGACTGCGGCGGTCCGCTCGACCTTGGTCGGCTTCCATTGCAGTCCTGACGTGGCCAGCGTTGCCGTTGGGCTCTCATCTACCTCACGCCTTCGGCATGCTCACGTCGATCAACAACTTCGCCGCCGTGACCGCCAGTAAGGCCGGCAAGATCGAATCGCTCGACGAAGAATGGCAGGACGGACACAAGCGCCAGATCGAGATCTATCGGTGGTGTTGCGTCTCCGACACCGGGTATTGGGTGTATGCGAACGCTAGCAAGATAAGACCGCTTTTGACTGGAAATTAGAATTCGACCTTACCCTCGTTCCGTACACCGGTGACGATTCATGGGAGGAAGGAAAGCTCAAGAAAATAAAAGAGTGCCTGGACAGTGACGCGTTACCGGACGCCGCCGGTGGAACGGTTGGCAAGGAATTACGTTCCATACAAACACAAGGAACACTCCTGGCGGTCAACCGGAAGAAGGCTACGCTTGGCATATGAAAAAGACGTTCTCCGACAAAGTGCGCGATATCGTCCGGAAAATACCGAAAAGCAAGACGATGACGTACAAAGAGGTCGCTTCAAAAGCTGGAAATCCGAACGCCGCACGGGCTGTCGGAGCCGTTATGCGATCAAATTACGATCCGTCGATACCGTGCCACCGCGTCGTTGCGAGCGACGGGAAGATGCGCGGGTACAACCGCGGTGCGCGCATCCGCTGATCGCTCTGCGGATGAACGCGCGTGTGTTCTCTTTGGGTCTGGGGATAAGGTCCGCTTTGGCCCAAAGAAGCGACTCGTTTAGATCAGCTTCAGTTCTTTCAGACTGGCGTGACCTTGCTTGCCGACGATGATGTGGTCCCCGATCGCAATCGGAAGCGGCGAAGTTGGTCCACAAGTCGACATCCCCGCGGTCTGCGCCGCGGGTCCGCATTTCCTCTCGGAAGCGATATCCCGGATTTACGCGTCCACGCCCCAGGTTCAATGCATCCGCGAACAACCTGCGCTCCCTCTCCGGTTGCGGGAGGAGATGCAGCGAATGCCGCCAAGCCGATTCAACCCGACTTCATCGTGCTTTAGCGGAGCGAGGCGACGCTTGCATAATTTCTGAATAGTGGAAATATACCCCTGACTTGCCCGACGTGTCAGGTTGCTTTTCGAACGCCGGCAGCCGCCGGCTACTTTGCATGGGGTTGTTTTCGATATTTTGGCGGCGCGCACCTGCTGCAGGGAGCACCTAAGCGGATCGCAAGCGGCGGCTCCGCCGCCAGCGCCACAACAGCGCGACGAGGGCGACGAGCACGAGACCGCCGGCCACAGCCTTGGCGACGAACCGTCCGCCCGGGCGATCGATCAGCCGGGCCATCAACGACACGCTCTCGCCCTGGCGCGGCAGGCGAAACGCCACCACGCTGTCGCCGATCGACGTGCCGGCTTCGGAATGGCCGCCGGCGCCGATCACGACGTACTGCTCGCCCTTCCAGAGATAGGTCATCGGATTGGCGACACCCGGCACCGGAAGCCGGCCGAGCCACAACTGCTTTCCCGATCTCGCATCGAACGCGCGCAAGTAGGCATCCATCGCGCCGGTGAACACCAGGCCGCCCGCGGTGATCGCGACGCCGTTGACCAGCGGCGTGCCGGTATCGAGCGCGATGCCGAGCGGCGCGAGATCCTCGCTGGTGCCGACCGACGCATGTTGCCGGCCTTGAGATCGACCGCGACCGTCTCGCCCCATGGCGGCTTGTTGCAGGGCGTCCCAACCGACGTCATCGCCAGCGCCCGCGACATCGCAAACGGCGCACCCTGCTGCTGGCCGAATTCATGGCCGGGCGGCGGGTTGAAGCCCTTGGCCTGGTCGCGCGGAATCAGTGTGACGATGTGCGCCGCGTGACTGACATTGGCGTAGAGTATCTGATTGACCGGATCGAACGCCGCGCCGCCCCAGTTCACGCCACCTCCGGTCATCGGATAGATCACCGTGCCTTGCGTCGACGGCGGCGTGTATAGACCCTCATTGCGGGATTGCGCGAACAGCTCCTCGCAAGCCGAGCTTCCGGTGCCCGGCAACAGGCCGGCGATATCATCGGCCGTCATGCGCTGTGTCAGCAGCGGCGGCACATGGGTCGGGAATGGCTGCGTCGGCGACAGCTGCTCGCCCTCGGCGCCGTTCTGCGGCACCGCGCGCTCCTCGACCGGCCACACCGGCTTGCCAGTGTCGCGATCGAGCACGAACACAAAACCCTGCTTGGTCGGCTGGATCACGACGTCGCGCATGCCGTTGCCGGTATCGATCCGCGCCAGCGTCGGCTGCGCCGGCAGGTCATAGTCCCAGACGTCGTGATGCACGGTCTGGAATGCCCATGCGAGTTCGCCGGTCTCGATCCGCAGCGCGACCACGGAATTAACGTGCTCGTCATTGCCGGCGCGCTTGCCGCCCCAGAAGTCGGGACTGGGCGATGTCGTCGGCAAGAACACCAGGCCGCGCTCCTCGTCCACCGACATCGGCGCCCAGACGTTGCTGTGGCCGGCCTCGATCCCGTCATGCACGAGCGGATCGAAGCTCCACCGCGGCTGGCCGGTCCGCGCATCGAAAGCACGCACCGCGCCGAGCGGCGCATCGACGCGCCGGCCGTCACCGATCGCGGACCCGACCACGACCACGCCGCGTCCCGTCACCGGCGCCGACGTGATCTGAAACTCGCCCGGCCATTCCAGCTTCATGCCGACGTCGATCCTGATCTCGCCACCGTTGCCGAAATCGGCGCAGGGCTTGCCGGTTCTGGCATCGAGCGCGATCAGGCGCCTGTCGTTGGTGCCGGTGAAGATGCGTGACTTGCAGGCGGCGCCTTCCGCCGCACGATCATCCGTCCAGTGCGCGACGCCGCGGCAGACAAAACGATTGGCCGGCCGCTGCGCCATGCTGATCTTCGGATCGAAACGCCATTTCTGCGCACCGCTGCCGGGATCGAGCGCGATCACTTCGTTGAACGGCGTGCAGAGGATCAGGCTGTCCTCGACGAACAGCGGCGTCACCTCGAACTTGGTGCGCTTCATCACCTCGGGCGGGCGCGTATCGAGATCGCCGGTGCGGAATTCCCAGCCGCGCAGCAGCGTGCCGACATTGTCTGATGTGATCTGCGCCAGGGGCGAGAAGCGCTGTCCGCCGCGGTCGCCGCCCCAATACTCCCAGGCGCGCGCCGGCTGACCATACAGCAGCAGCGCGGCAAGCAGGCAAAACAGCGACCGCATCGCGTCCTCCCCCAGGATGCGATCACCAGGCGCCGCATCTCATGCGGGAAAGCATTTACGCGATCGGCGCGTCAGTATCCACCCCGGCGATAGCCGCCGCCGTCGTTGCCGCGATAACCACCGCCGCCACCGATGCCGATGCCGATCCCGATTCCGATCGGCGGTCCGGCAGGTTCATAGACCACGGTTGGAGGCGGACGGCGCACCACCACGACGTCGTCCTCGACCACCACGCGCGGCGGGCGCTTGCCCGCGCGCCGCGGAGGATCGGGATCGGCGCGCTTTTTCACCGGCGCGTTGACCCTCTGCTGCGGCGGCGGCTGCGGCGTGGCGTTGCACGGGCAGGTCGGCGCCGCCAGCGCGACGTTGGTCGCGGGCACGCTGAGCGCAACGGCGGGCGCCGGATCGGGACGGTAGCGCAGCCGTTCGATCATCTTGCGCGCGGTCGCTGTCAGGTCGGTGTCAGGATATTGCGCGAGGAAGCCGCGATAGGCCGCCGCCGTGTTGGCGAGAACAGCGCTATTCCACGCCACCATGCGGCGATGCCGGTCGAGCCAGTCGCGCGCCTGCAGGCCGCGCGGCGTGCCGGCGAAGATCGCGGCGAAGGCCTCATAGGATTCGTCGGAGCCATCGATCACCATCAACTCATTCGCGGCCTCGATCGGCTTGCCCTGCAACTCGCGCTTCCATTCGTCGACGGTGCGCTTGGCCGCGGCCGGCGGCGGCGTCGCTGCGGGCGACGCTGCAGCACCCGCCATGAAACGGAAATCGTCGGTCAGTGATGAAGAGTCCCACGGCGTCTGGCGGCCGTCGGTTGCCTTGTTCACCGCGAGGCGAACGCGCTTGAAGGTGTCCTCGATCGGGATGCCCGGCTCCTTGGCCGAGGCCAGCAACGCGGTGGTGTAGGGGCTGTCGATGCCGTTGCCGTCCTCGGCTTCGGCGCCGGGCGAGGTCGAGAACGAGACGAACGTGCCGGGTGCGCCGACCCTGGCATCGACGATGGCGAGGCCATGCCCCGCGGTCTTGCTGAGTTCCGGGAATGGATTGTTGCGGCAGGCATCGAGCAGCACGATGCGCATCCGGCTCGGCACCGAGGTCAAGGTATTCAGGATGTCGTTCAGCCGCACGCCCTGGAGCGGAATGTCGGCCTCGCGCTTGGGGTCGAGATCAACCGGCACCAGATAATTCTCGCCGTCGATCTGCAGGCCATGGCCGGCATAGAACACCAGTGCGACGGTATCGGCGCCGTTCGCCGCCACCTGGCTGGCGAAATCGCTGAGCCGTGCGCGCATCTCGTCCTGCGATAGGTCCGATGCGGCTGTCACCGCAAATCCGGCATCGGTCAGCATCTGCGACACCGCCCTGGCGTCGTTGGCCGGATTCGGCAGCGCGGGCACCGACTTGTAGGCCGACTGCCCGATCACCAGCGCCAGCCGGTTTTCCGCCAACGCCGGCACGGCGCCGAGCAGGATCGCTGCCGGAACGATCAGGCTGAGGAGCGAACGGCGAAGCATGACGGCCTCCGACAATGACATCGAAGATGGGTCGGAGGCCGTCAGGCCAAGGTTCATGCCGTGCGGCAATGTGCTGCCGACCGACGCCGGTTCGGATGTCGAATGGCCGCAGAGATCTCGCGAGCCCGGCTATTTCGGCTTCTTGGCCGGATCCGCGGCCGGCTTGGTGACGCCCCAGGGATCGTACTTGTCCTTGGGCTCGGGAATGCGCTCGAGCGCGGCCTTGTAGGCCTTCTCGTCGACCTTGGGCTTCTGCTCCGTCTTGGTATCGCCTCCACCGCCCCCTCGCCGGCCCTGGGCCAGGGTGGGTGTCGCGAGCAGCGCCAGAATGACGGCAGCAACCGTGAAGCGTTTCATGTCAGTCTGTCTCCCCCGCCGCCGCAGCAACATCCGGTAATACCTCTACCCCAACGATAACTTGTCGCTCGACATTTGTTGATCGACAAAGCGCCGCCTGATGCGAATTCAGCGCCACCAGGGGGCGCAATCCTGGCGGCGGCACATTAAATGCGCTGAATGGGACAGGGACAAGTACATCTGGCGGCGCTGCTGGCCGGCGCCGCCTTCATATTGAGTGGCTGCGGGCTGGCGGACAGCCACGCGGTGTGGCCGGAGGCCTTGAAGGTCAAGGCTACAGAGCCGGCGCCGCTCGAGACGCCTCCGGACGTCAAACGGCTGGTCGCGGGCAAGCTGGATTCGGTGTTCACGGCCGGTTCACAGCCGACCCATGTGCGGGTCTCCGCCCCGCTGCACGACCCGCGCGGCACCGGCTGGACGGCCTGCGTGCGCGCCGAGCTGACATCGGTGATCGGCAAGCCGCTGGGGACGCAGACCTATCGCGTGTTCATCAATGAAGGCTCGATCTTCGATCGCCGGCAGGTCGGGGCCGACGATAATTGCGTGACGGAGATGTACGAACCGGTCGAGAGCACCGTTGCGGCGGAAGCGCAACGGAGCGTCAAACCCTAGCGCTTGAGCCGGTAGGCCGCCGCGCACCGGTATGCTGAACGGCCCGTTAACGCGACCGCTCAAATTGCGCGGTGGCCTCAACGGCATTTTCCATTTCTTTCCGCTAGCGTTGCCCTGACGAACGCAAGGCCCAATCAGCCTCGCGGAGTGGGGAAACAGGGACGTGGCCGATATTGCTGACCAGGCAATGATCCACCGTGCATCGCGCAAGGATGCCACGGACGATCGCACCTTGCCGCCGCTGTCGGCCGCGCCGCTCAATGCATGGCGTGCGCTTGCCGCGCGCGCGATCGAGGCCAATGGCTACTACCAGCCCGACTGGGAATTGGCGGTCGATGCCTCCGCGCGCGGCCGCACCGGCGCGGCGCTGCTCAGCGCCGCCGGCGATGCCGGGCAATTGATCGGCCTGTTGCCGGTCGTTCCGATGCGGCGGATCTACAGCATCGCCCTGCCCGCTTTGGTCGGTGCCGAACCCTATGGCACGCTGTGCACGCCGCTGCTCGACCGCGACGCCGCCGAGGAAGCGGCGGGCAAGATACTGCGGCAGGCACGCAATGCGGGCGCGCATGCGCTGATCCTGCGCACCATGTCGCTCGAGGGCCCGGCCATGGCGGCGATCTGCGCGGTGCTGGCGCGAGACGGGTTGCAGCCGCGCATACTAAGCGCCTACCAGCGCGCCCAGCTGGATGCGACGCGCGATGCCGACGAATTGTTGCGCGACGCGCTCGGGCCCAAGAAGCTGAAGGAGCTGCGCCGCCAGCATCATCGCCTATCCGACCATGGCGCGGTGCGCTTTGATGTCGCCCGCACGCCGCGCGAGGTTGCAACGGCGCTCGAGACTTTCCTTGTCCTCGAAGCCGGTGGCTGGAAGGGAAAGCGCGGCACGGCGCTGAGCCAGCATGCCGGCGATGCGGCCTTCATCCGCCGCGCGACGTCGGCAATGGCCGAAGCCGGCCGCTGCGAGATCGTCACGCTGCATGCGGGCGGCACGCCGGTCGCGGGCGGCATCGTGGTGCGCCACCAGGACCGCGCCTTCTTCTTCAAGATCGGCGTCGACGAGCGCTTTGCGAAACATTCGCCCGGCACGCAGTTGACGCTCGAGCTGACGCGCCATCTCTGCGCCGATCCCGCGATCAATTCGGCCGATTCCACCGCGGCGCCGGATCACCCCATGATCAATCCGATCTGGCGCGGACGCTTCGCGATCGGCGACGTCTTGCTGCCGCTGCGGCGCCGCGATCCGCTGGTGCCGGCCATTCACGCCGCGCTGACCTTGAACAAATTCGCCTACGAAGCCGCGCGCGGCGCCGTCCGCTTCATCCGCAGCCGGCGCGGCAAGCTCGGATGATGCGGTTTACCCTTTCGTAGGCATGCAGACACATCGGGAAACAACGGGCCGCTGCCGTCAGGTTGGTGTCAGCTGGCCCGACTAGCGTTGCGGCGCGCTGGTTCTCAGACGGCGCGCGCCCTTGCTTCGAAAGCCTCATCTGATGGAAGCATCGGATGAGGCTTTTGCCGGCGTTCGCGACGTCCTGACGCCAAACGAAAAGGCCGCCTCAACCGGCGGCCTCTCTGTCTTGCGCTCGGCGCATCATTGGGAAACGCGGCGCGACCAGCGCCTCCCCTTACTGCAACGGCGAATGCGGTGCCGGCAGCATGATGGTCGAGTGCATCTCCTCGAGCACTTGCGTACCCTTGCTCAAAAATTCCAGCCAGGCCGGGTCCTTCATCGCGTTGCCGCGTGCGGTGGCACGGGCGTTGAGATCGGGATAGGCCCAGATGTGGCAGACCTCATTGGGCTGCCCGGCTTCGGTGGTCCAGAGGCCGACGATCTTGGAGTATTTCTCGCGCTCCGGCATCACGCCGGTGATCAGATCGAGCCATTGCTTGGCGCCGCCGACCGGCTTGGCGCGATAGTTGCGGAATTCGTAGATGTTGCCTGATGTCGCCGGCGCCACCGGCGGGATGATTGCATTGAGCAGCCGCACCTCTTGGCGCACCAGCAGCGGACGGATCACCGGAATATACTCGCCGGTCCAGCGCGGATTCTTGGCGAGCTCGGCGCGCAACCGGGTCCGCTCGTTGAGATCGGCGTAGCTCCACATGTGCATGACCTGATTGAGCGGACCGATCTCGGTGATCCAGTAGCCTTCGAGCTTGCCGAAATTGTCGGCGCGGATATCGCGCGAGATCGTGCTCGCCGCCTTCACCATCTCGCCGACAACTCCTGGACGGACCGTATAGGTGCGCAGCTCATAGATCATGATGGTCTCCCTGATTGTTTCCGATGGATGATGTGGGCAAACGAAAAGCCCGGCATGAGCCGGGCTTTCGATAGGGATTGCGGGCTACTCCGCCGCCTGCGCGTTGATCTCCGCCGAGACCTGGCGGATGGCGCGCGCGAGCTGCTCGGCCGGCTGCGCGCCGGAGACGGCGTATTTCTGCGCGAAGACATAAGTCGGAACGCCGGAGATGCCCTTCTCGGCGGCTTCCTGTGCATCCGCCGAGACGCGCGCCACGTCCTCGTCGGTGGCGAGGCGCTTGCGCACGTCGTCGGCATCGAGACCGACATCGGCGGCCGCCTGCACCAGCACGTTCACGTCGGTGAGATCGCCGCCATCGCGGAAGTACAGCTCCATCAGGCGCTGCTTCATCTCTGGCGCCTTGCCGATCGCTTCGGCCCACAGGATGAGGCGATGGCAGTCGGTCGTGTTGGGCTGCCGCTTGACGAGCTCGGGATGGTAGGTCAGCCCCTCCTCGCTGGCCGCTGCGACCACACGCCCGGCAATGCCCTTATAGGCCTCGACCGAGCCGAACTTCTGGGTGAGATAGTCTTCGCGGCTGATGCCCTCGCGCGGCACCCAGGGATTGAGGAAGAAGGGCCGCCAGTGCACCTCGACCGGCACATCGGGCACCAGCTTGAGCGCATCCTCGATCCGGTGCTTGCCGATATAGCACCAGGGGCACACCACGTCGGAGACGACGTCGAGGCGAAGCGGCTTCAAATCGCTCATGGCGGGGTTCCCGGCAGAAATGGAACCCCAAAGGTAGGCCGAACGCGCCCCAAGACAAGCCGCTATTTCATACTGGCTGCCATCTGCCGCATCCGCTCGGCGGTCAGCTCATCCGCCGGAAAGAACGTCTCCAGCGCCAGCTCCGACAGGGTGATGTCCACGGGCGTGCCGAACACCATGGTGGTGGAGAAGAAACTAAGTATCTCGCCCTTGAGGCGGAGCTTGAAGGGAAGCGCGACGTTGTTGTCGGTGGTGATCGGGGCCGACCGCGCCGGAATCGGATAGGACTTCAGATCCTGATAGAGCTTGAGCAGCTCCGGATCGGCCGTTGCCTCGCATTGCCGATGCAGCCGCTCCAGAAGATGCGCGGCCCATTCCGCGAGGTTCACGGTGCGCGGGGCGAGGCCCTCGGGATGGAAGGCGAGCCGCAGCACGTTGAGGGGCTGGCCGAGCAGATACGGCGGGACGCCTGCGAGCAGCGGTGCCACCATGCGATTGGCGGAGACCAGATTCCAGTGCCTGTCATAGGCCAGCGCCGGATTGGGCTCATGCGCCTTCAGCACGAGGTTGATCGCCTCGCGCGCCGATCTCAGTGCGGGATCGTCCAGCGTGCGCTGCGGGAACGCCGGCGCATAACCGGCGGCGACCAGCAGCACGTTGCGTTCGCGCAAGGGCACGTCGAGGCGCTCGGCGAGCCTCAGTACCATGTCGCGCGAGGGCGCGGCGCGGCCGGTCTCGACGAAGCTCAGATGCCGCGCCGAGATCTCGGCTTCGCCCGCGAGATCGAGCTGGCTCATGCGGCGGCGCTGCCGCCATTCGCGCAGATGGTCGCCGATCAGGACGGGTTTTGCGGGCTCGGCCCGCGCCAGGGATGCATGTGCGTTCATGGTGCAAAACCTACCATGCGGAATTCGCCCGTTCCATTACGCCTGAGGTAATCGAATTGGCGCGCCGGCCGGCTCATCTTCCACGGCACAGGAGATGACCATGCTGATGCTGTCCCTTGTCCGCGCCCTCGCCGTCCTGCTCCCGTGGCTGATCCATCTGGTCACCTGGCTGCTGGCGCGCTCGCTCAACATGCCGCAGCCGCTCGTGCACGCGACCGGCGTGTTCGTGTTCGCTCAGGTTTATGCGGTCGAAATGAGGGTCGGCAAGGCGCTGTGTCCGCTCCGGCTGTGGCGTCAGCTGCAGTCCCTGTTCCACTGACCATCCCAATCCCAACGAGGAGACACTGCCATGATCCATTCGTCCCAGCTGCTGCGCCGCGCTCTGCTTGCCGACGCCGTCTTCAGCGGCATATCGGCCATAGCTATGGTGCTCGACGCCGGCGCGCTGGCATCGCTGCTCGGCCTGCCGGAAGCGCTGCTGCGGGAGACCGGCCTGTTCCTGATCGCCTACACCGCGCTGGTCGGCTGGCTCGCCTCGCGCGCCTCCGTGCCGAGACTGCTCGTCCTGCTGGTCGTCGTCGGCAATGCGGCCTGGACGGTCGGCAGCATCGCCCTGCTGCTCTCGGGCGCGGTGTCACCGAATCTTTTCGGGACCATCGTGATCCTCGCCCAGGCGATCGCGACCGGCGTGTTCGCCGAGCTGCAATATGTGGGGCTGCGCCGCAGCGGTGAGGCGGTCGCGGCGTAGACCGAATGCCGGACGTGACGAGCGGCCGTCGCGGCAAACGCGGCGGCCGTTTCCGTCAGCTCAGCACCACCGCGACGATCATGCCAGCGAAGGTCAGCGCCAGGCCGATGATCAACATCGGCACCAGGCTGCTGCCGGAAAACGGATCGGCCTGATTCTGATGAAACCACGCGCCGTCGATGGCGCGCGCAATTGCCTTCGCCCTGTTCCTCATTGCACTGCTCCTGCTTCGCTTCGCCTGTAACGCTCGCCGACCGCCAGCATCACGCCCTGTCCGCTGGCGACGCCCATCTCGAGGCTCGAGGCGATGCGCCGCGCGCGATCGATGAAATGCGCCGCCGCGTCAGGCGGGCACAGCTCGGCCGCGGTCGCCTCGAACAGCTCGAGCCAGCGGTCGAAATGCGCGGCGTCGATCGGCAGCGGCATATGCTTGACCATCGGTGTGCCGTGATAGCGCCCGGTCATCAGCGCGACCGAGGACCAGAACGCGCACATCTGGGCCAGATGCGACTCCCAATTGCTGATCCTGGTCTCGAACACCGGTCCGATCATCGGGTCCTTGCGGACCTCAGCGTAAAAGGCGTGCACCAGCTGCTCGATCATGGCCTCGGTGATCCCGGTCCGCGCGACAATCCCGGCGGTGATCTGCTCGCGGCGCTCTGCTGCTGTCATGGCTCACATCCTAAATAGGTATTTCAAATGCCTATTTAGCCTGCTATAGCTGATCCGCCAAGTGCTGATTTCGAAGGGCTTCCATGCGCCTGACATCATTCACGGATTTTGCGCTCCGCGCCCTGATGCGGCTGGCCGGCGAGCCGGACCGGTCGTTTGCGACCAGCGAGATCGCGGCCGAGTTCGACATTTCCCGCAATCACCTTGCCAAGGTGGTGCGCGACCTGGCCGACGCCGGCTTCATTGCCACCCAGCGCGGCGCCGGCGGCGGGTTCTCGCTGGCGCGGCCGGCGGAGACCATCACCCTCGGCCAGGTGGTCCGTGCGCTGGAAGGCGGCAGCGCGCTGGTCGAATGTTTCAGGGATGATGGCGGAGATTGCCTGCTGCTGCCGCGCTGCCGGCTGAAGGCGAAGCTTGCCGCCGCACGCGAGGCCTTCATGCGCGAGCTCGACGGTACGACGCTCGCCGAATGCGCCTACCTGCCGCGTTCCGTCCGCCACCCCGCGAGGGCATCATGACGACGATCGCATTCGCGAACGGCGCGTTCGAGGTCGACGCCAGTATCGTCGCCGAAGGCCTCGGCATCGCGGTCCCGCTGCTGCAGGCCGGGATGCGCTCGGGCGCGATCACGACGCGCTCGGAGCGCGGGTTCGACGCCGATCAGGGGCGCCATCGCCTCACATTCTTCTCGGAGAGCAAGCGTTTCCGTCTCGTCATCGACGAGCACGGCACGATCATCCAGCGTTCGACGCTGGATTTCGGCAATTCCCCGTTGCCACGCGCGGCGCACCGGCCGGGCGGCTAGAGCGTTTTCGATCGACGTTGGTATCAGGCCTGCAGCGCCCGGGCGGTGCCGCGCTTCGACGAGGCAGCCTTCCTGCCCGCCGTGTTGATCAGGCTGTGGCCATTGAGGTGCTTGCCGTTCAGCGCCGTGCCGTTGGCGAGCTTGCCGTTGGCTTTGGCAGCCTTCTTCGCCTTCCTCTGCCTGGCCCGCTCCTCGGCGAGCTTCTCGGCCTTGCGCTGTGCCTTCCGCTCGGCCCTTTCCTTCAGCCGCACCCGCTCCGCCCTAGCCTCCGCACGCTTCTTCTTGCGCTTCCTCTCGCAGGAGTCGCACTTGCAGCCGATCGGCTTCAGATAGGCTTTGAAATAGTCGGTGCCGTAGTCGTAGTTGATCTCCTCGCCCGGCTCGATGTTCTTGATCGCGCGGATGAAGACCTTGCGCTCGCGCGGCCGGACGTCGGATTCGGCGTTGGGCCGGCAGGAATGGTTGATGTAGCGGGCGAGGTTCTTGCGCACCGACCCGTCGATGGTCCAGCGGCCGTTGAGCTCGAACAGATATTTGTTCTCGATCTCGTCGTCATCCTTCTTCTTCGAGTCGAGCATCGGTCCGAAATAGCGGATGATCCGGGTGCCCTTCTTGATCGGCTTGGTGGCGAAGAGGCCGAGCCCGGTCTTGGAACGGCCGACGCGATAGGGTTTGTTCGATGATATCGTGGGCATGACGATCGAGGTTACGGCACGCTGGGTGCACGCGACAGAAGTTGCGAAGCCGCCCTTCTAGGACGATTCCGCGCGCCTGTCAGGTGTTTCCCGCGTGTCTATTGAACCTTCCCCAGATTGCATATGTCAGACACAAAGTAACGTCCGGATCGCAGGTTTCCCCCGATGAAATACCTTGCTTTTGCAACAGTCGTTATGGCGGTTGCCGGCGCAAATCCCGGTCATGCCGGCTCTGAGACGATCAGCAGCAGCTACACATCGACCGCGCCGAAGGCCTGCCGCATGATCGGCAAGCCCAGCGAGGAGGACGGCAGCACCACCAGGGTCTGTCCGGGAAAATCCGGACTTGTGGTGCTGATCAACGAGGGCGACCTGCGCGAAGTGGTCTCGGTGGGCCGAAACCGCGAGGCGGCAGCCAGGGAACCGGCGGCGCAGGCCTGGTTCGGCCCGTTCAGCTCGACCGGCGATAGGGTCGAATGGCGCGCTGCCGGCGAAAAGCCGTTTGCGATCATCCAGCGCTGGCACATCGCGGACAACAGCGAGCAGGACAAGCGCGGCGGCCCAGTCTCGCGGGCAATGCTCGCCGTGACCCGGCTGCCGCCGGGCGATGTCTGTCATGTCGCCTATGTCGACGTCGCGGCCAATCCCAACGCCAACGAGCTGGCGCGGCGGGCCGCCGACGATTTCGCCCGCGATTTCAAATGCGGCACGGATACGGTGAAGACGATCGGACAAAGCGGCCGGACCACGTCGCTGACCAAACGCTAAAGCGCGATGCGATGAGGATGAATCGTCATTGCGCTCTAGGTCGTTGTTGAAGCATGATCTTTTCGGAAAACCGCTGCGCACCTTTCCGGATCATGCTTTAGCGCGCACGGCGTTGCGCTCCCTCTCCCCTCACCCGGAACGCATCTAGCGATGCGTTCCGACCTCTCCCCGCAGGCGGGGCGAGGTGAAGAGAATCTCAGCCCTTCTGCCTCGCGCGCTTGTAGCGTTGCAGCAGCCGTTCGCCCTTGGCCGCGATGCGGCGCGCGGCGGCCACTGTCTTGGGAACGGGTTCACCCCATGCATGAGCCGACAGCGCATGCCGCGTCGGCCGTCCCCGGTCGTCGACCAGCGGCGGCAGCTTCTTGCGGCCATAGAAACGCACCGCCCAGCTGCCCTTGCGGCGCATGTCCTGCGACGTCATCTCGGACTCTTTCTTCATGACGCCGGGCTTCAGATGCGCCCCCTGCTTCTCGGCGAATGCCTTGCGTCCCGCCGCAGTGAGCCCGCCGCGCGGATCCTTTTCGCGTGCACGGCCGGCGCGCTTCCGCGTCGAGGTTGTTGTTGTTGTCGCCTTGGCTTTAGCCGCCTTGCGCTTTTTCGCTGTGCTCTTCTTCGCGGCCGGGCGCTTGTACGCCGCCCGCTTGCGTCCGGACGTCTTCGTCCTGCGCTTCGTCTTTGCTGCCATGCGCATGTTGTCCACGAGGTTGGGATAACGCCGTCCAGCACGCTGCGCGGCGGCCTTGGCGGCCGCCTTCTTCCGCGACGACAAATGCTCGGACGCCTTGCCCGCCCGCTTGCGCGGGTTCGGACGTTTCCAGGGAACGCGCGGTGATCGTGCCATGCCGCGTCAACGCGCCGGCACGACAAGGGTTGCTTCGTTACGGCCGCGCCGAGCGGCCCGCGGACAATCGCAGCATCGCGGTCAACAGCGTTTCCGCGGACGTGCCCTCCGGTGACCGATCCAGAATCGTCTTGAGGCGTCCGTCGAGCAGCAGCATGGTGAAACCATGCACCAGCGACCAGGCGGACGCGATCGCGGCGGCCTGATCCAGCGTAAGCTGCTCCTTGGAAATCTGCTCGTGCCGGCTGGCGCCGACGCCGCGGGTCAGCCCTGCGAACGAAGCCTCGGACGCCTCGTGCAGCGACGGCCGCGAATGATCGAGCCGCTCGCTGCGGAACATCAGCCCGTACATGCCGGGATGTGCCTGCGCATAGGCAACATAAGCCTTGGCGCTCGCCACGCCCTTTTCGGGCGTCGTGGCCGCCGAAGCATCCGCAGCCGCCATCGCGAGGCCAAATTGCCGGAAACCGATCGCCGCAAGTTCGCTGAGCAAACCGGTGAGATCGCCGAAATGATGCGTCGGCGCGGCGTGCGACACGCCGGCCTCGCGCGCCACCGCACGCAATGTCAGCCCCGCCAATCCATCACGCTCGAGCACGCGCTCGGCGGCCTTCAATAGCGCCTCATGCAGATCGCCGTGATGATACGGTGTGTCGTTGGCGCGGCGCCGTCGGACCGGACGAGCTGCCGCAGTCCGCGCAACCCGGCGGGTCGGAGCCCGTGCCGGGCGAGTCGCCTTGTTTTCTTTGGAGATTCTTGCCATGCGGCCCTTATAGGTCGCAATTTTTACACTGTAAAGATTTTGCTTGACGATCGGCGGCGTCATCCCTACTGATATCTTTACGATGTAAAGATCATAATGCAGGGAGATGCGGAATGCTCGACCAGGTCACATCCAATGCGCCGCGAACCAATCTGGCGCCGATCCCGTTCGAGGCCGACGCGCCCTTCCTCGAGATCATCGGCGAATTGCCGCGCGAGCTGAACGGCACGCTGTACCGCAACGGTCCCAATCCGCAGTTCGAATCGCCCGGCGCGCACTGGTTCGTGGGCGACGGCATGCTGCACGCCTTCCATCTCGAAAACGGCCGCGCAAGCTATCGCAACCGCTGGGTCCGCACGCCGAAATGGCTCGCCGAGCACGATGCCGGCCGGGCCCTGTTCGGCGGCTTCGGCCGCAAGCTGCCGGATGCACCGGCCAACCTCACCGATGGTGGCGTCGCCAACACCAACATCATCTTCCATGCCGGCAAGCTGCTCGCGCTGGAAGAAGCGCACCTGCCCACGGAGATCGAGCCGGGCACGCTCAATCGCCTCGGCTATTGCGACTACAAGGGCGCAATCACGGGCCCCTTCACGGCGCATCCCAAGATCGATCCGGCGACCGGCGAGATGGTGTTCTTCGGTTACAACGCCGCGGGCCCGCTGACGCCGGCGCTGTCGTTCGGCGCGGTGAGTTCGTCAGGCGTGGTGACGCGCTTCGAGCGCTTCGAGGCGCCCTATGCCAGCATGGTGCACGATTTCATCGTCACCGAAAACCATGTGCTGTTCCCGATCCTGCCGATCACGGGCAGCATGGAGCGCGCGATGAGCGGACGGCCGCCCTATGCCTGGGAGCCGGACAAGGGCGCCTATGTCGGCGTGATGAAGCGCAGTGGCACCGCCAAGGACATCGTCTGGTTTCGCAGCGAGGCCTGTTACGTCTTCCACGTCATGAATGCGTGGGAAAACGGTGACCGCATCGTCGCCGACGTGATGCAGTTCGAGGAAGCGCCGCTGTTCAATCATCCCGACGGCTCGCCGACGGACCCGCGGAAGAACCGCGCGCGCTATTGCCGCTGGACCTTCGACCTCTCCGGCAACACCGACCGCTTCACGCAAACCTATCTCGACGACCTCACCGGCGAATTTCCCCGCGTCGACGATCGCCGTGCCGGATTTGCCAGCAATCACGGCTGGTACGCCTGCGCCAATCCAAAACTGCCGATGTTCGGCGCGCTGTCGGGCATCGTGCATGTCGACGGCAACGGCCGAAGGCTCGGCCATTACCTGCTGCCGGCCGGCGACACCATCTCCGAACCGGTGTTCGTCGAGCGCAGCGCTGACGCCGCGGAAGGCGACGGCTGGCTGCTCGCGGTGGTCTGGCGCGCCCGCGAAAACCGCAGCGACCTCGCCGTGTTCAACGCGCAAGATGTCGAAGCGGGCCCGACCGCGCTGGTCCATCTCGGCCACCGCGTGCCCGATGGATTCCACGGCAATTGGGTAGGGGCGGAGTAATCGCCGATCTTCCCACGCGTCAGAGCAGCAATTCCTCCGCTCGTCATGCCCGGCCTCGTGCCGGGCATCCACGTCTTTATCGCCAGTTGCGGGAAAGACGTGGATGGCCCGGACATCGGCGAGCAGAAGCGACGCCGTCCTTCAGACCGGCCATGACAATGCGGGACGGCGGACGCCAAGCGCGAGACGCTTATGTCCTTGCCGAAACTTGATTTTTTTCCATCACTTCACGATTTTGACACTGTAAAGATTTCACTTGACGCTTCCGTTGCTCACCGTTAGTGTATCTTTACACTGTAAAGATAAGCCGATGAGGCTCACCATGACGATCTTCCTGATCCTCGCTCCCTACGGCGCCTTCGCCATGCTGATGCTGGTGACCTCGGCCACGGTGAGCCTGCTCTGTGCCGCACTGATCTGCCTTGCCGTCATCGCATTCGACATCGCACGCGGCCGCAGCATCAAGATCCTCGGCGTCGGTTCGGTCGTCATATTCGCCGCGATCGGCTCCTACCTGACCTTCGTCGATGCGACGCTGAGCAACACCGCGGTGAAGATCGCGGTCGATGCCGGCATTCTGCTGGTGTCGCTCGGCTCGATCATGATCGGCCACCCCTTCACGCGGCAATATGCGCTGGAGCAGGTCGATGCCGAGACCGCGAAGCTGCCCGGCTTCCTCCATGCCAACTACCTGATCACCGGCGCCTGGATCGTCGCGATGCTGCTCATGCTGATCGGCAACATTGCGGTGCTTTACGTGCCGGCGCTGCCGCTGTGGACCGGCCTGTTGATCGCCTTCGCCGCACGCAATGCCGCGGTCGGCTTTACCCACTGGTATCCGCACCATCGCGCGGCCAAGGACGCGACGCCGCCGGCCGGCGCGCTGCCCTTACGCTAGACGCTGCCACCATCGCAACCATCATCCCGAGGAAACGGAAACCACGACGATGAAGAGCGTATTTGCCAGGCTTGCGAGCGACTTCCTCTCCACCATCGTCTTCCTGGTGGTCTATTTCGCCACCGACAATGTCCTGATCGCCACCGGCGTTGCGATCGCGGGCGCGATTGCGCAAGTGGTCTATGCGCGCGTCAAGGGACAGTCGCTCGGCTACATGACCTGGGCGAGCCTTGGGCTGGTGATCGTGCTCGGCGGCGCGACGCTTTTGACCAATGATCCCCGCTTCATGCTGGCGAAGCCCGCGATCGCGCATTTCGCGATCGGCCTCATCATGCTCAAACGCGGCTGGATGCTGCGCTACATGCCGCCGATCGTCACCGAGACCGTTCCGGAATACGCCACCCTCGCCGGCTACGCCTGGGCCGGGCTGATGTTCATTCTCGCCGCCGGCACCATTGCGGTCGCGGCGACCGGCGACATGAAGCTCTGGGCGTTCTACGTGTCGGTGGTGCTGGTCGGCGCCAAGATCGCCGCCTTCGCGATCCAGTATGTCGCCTTCCGCGTCCTGGTCGGAAGCCGGCTGCGCGCCGCCGCCCGCGCCTGATCGCCGCAGCCGCGAACTAGGCGCGCGCAGCAAGATGGGCTATACCCGCGCACGCGTTTTCTTCGCGCGAACGGTAGCCATTTCGCTTGAAAGCGCCTTACCTGGAGGGGAGATATCAATGGCCGTAGACGGCAACTGGAATCTGACGATGACGACGCCGATGGGCGAGCGCCAGGCGACGCTGACCCTGCTGAGTTCCGGCGGCACGCTGACGGGCACGCAGGGCGCAGAGGGCAACACCGCAGAGATCTTCGACGGCACCATCAGTGGCGACGCCGTCAACTGGAAGGTTTCCATCACCAATCCGATGCCGTTGACACTCGAGTTCATCGGAAAGGTCTCCGGCGACAGCATGAGCGGCGAGATGGGCATCGGCCCGATGGGCAGCTTTCCCTTCACCGGCACGCGAGCGTAACCGCAGCACGCGCACTACGCATGCGCATCCTGGCATCCGTTGCCGTCATGGCGTTATCAGCCACGACGGCTTCCGCACAGCAGGCAAGCGAAGCCGAACCGGCGTGGCGCGCGAGCGCGGTCGCGCTGGTGCCGGCCGGATATGTTGCGGGCACCTCTTCCAGCACGGATGCCGCCGGCACCACCGGCTACCTCGCGGTCTATACCGCGAGCGCAGACGACCCGAAGACGCCGGCAAGCGTCTTCGCGCCGCGTCAGATGATGGTCGTGACGCTAAGCAAGGATGGCACGCGCGCGCTGTCGGCCGAACTGAAGCCGCGCGGTCCGAGCGACATCGCTGCCGGAAACGCGGACGGGGCGGACAATGACTTTGCCGCGCGCCAGGCTGAACTTGACGCGAACCGAAACGCATTGCCCGCTGGCACCGAGCCATGCGACCTCGGCGCCTGGTCGGAGGATAAGGACCTCGCGGGCCTCAACGTGCGCGCTGAGCCGTCGGTGAAGGCACGCGTGCTCGGCAAGCTGCCGCCACCCTACCATCTCAAGATGGGCGGGGCCGAGAACACGCCGGAGAGCGGCTGGCTCACCGAGTTTCGTATCATCGGCTTCAAGGACGGCTGGTTTCTGATCGAGGGCGCGATGCCGCCGGGCAAAGCCTACGAGGATGACAAGCGCTATCCGCGCAGTGCGCCGAAGCCCTATGGCGGGCGCGGCTGGGTCGCATCCAACAAGGTGGGTGCGGCCTATGCCAATGGCGCCACGCGCATGGGCGGGCTGTTCCAGGCGCCCTTTGTCGATGCGAAATGGATGCCGGCGCAGCGCGAGCTCGGCGGAGAGTTCGATACCGACGATGGTCCGAAACGCATCCTCGCCTGCAGCGGGCACTGGGCGCTGGTGGAGAGCCATGACGGCGTGCGCGGCTGGTGGCGCAGCCTGTGCTCCAACCAGGTGACGAACTGCAGTTAGAACCAGATCTGCATGGGCAGATCGTGCGCGTCACGCGGCGGCGCTTCGGGAACGCTTCCGCATGGTTCGCGCGCAGCCAGCGCCACTGCACACGCATCCAGCACATCGTCGCGCTTCGCGCCGGTGCCGATGCGCACCTCGGTGAGCCAGCGATCGATCTCGCGGAAGCCTGATCGCTTCAGCAGCCTGCAGCGCAGCGCATCGCCCTCCTCCGACTTCTTGCGCGGCAACGGCTCGCCGCCGTTCAGCTGCAAGAACACCAGTTCGGGATGCACCTCGCGGATATCGCGCGCGGCGTTCGCGCGCACGAACGCGTCGACCTCCATGATCTTCTTGCCGAGATGCCAGAGCTGGCGCGACACGCGGGTCTGGCCGCGGCGCAGTGCTTCCGCATTCGCGAGATCGGGATCGTCAAACTGCTGCCACAGCCAGCGCCGCGCGCCGGTGAAGACGCGCGAGGTGTGCGGGCGCAATCTCACGCGCGCGAGAAGGTCGCAATCGCGCTCGCCGTCATCGGTCAGACCGATCGGGATATCGATCCCGGCGCGATCGAACGGACGCGAAAGCGCGTCCGCAATGTCGGTGTGAAAGGAAATCGTACGCCGGTCGCCGTCGATGGTAACGGCGACCCAGCCTTTGGAAAATCCGTCGAGGCCGACCGCAATCAACCCCGATCCTCAACCGAAATTCAACTCCTTGAAGAAGTCGTTGCCCTTGTCGTCGATGATGATGAACGCCGGGAAGTCGACGACCTCGATGCGCCAGATCGCTTCCATGCCGAGCTCGGGATATTCGAGCACCTCGACCTTCTTGATGCAGTGCTCGGCGAGATTCGCGGCGGCGCCGCCGATCGAGCCGAGGTAGAAGCCGCCGTACTTCTTGCAGGCCTCGCGCACGGCGGGGGCGCGATTGCCCTTGGCCACCATCACCATCGAGCCGCCGGCGGCCTGGAACTGGTCGACGAAGGAGTCCATGCGGCCTGCCGTGGTCGGCCCGAACGCGCCGGAGGCGTAGCCTTCGGGCGTCTTGGCGGGGCCGGCATAGTAGACCGGGTGGCTCTTGAAATAGTCCGGCAGCGGCTCGCCCTTCTCCAGCCGCTCGCGCAGCTTGGCATGCGCGCTATCGCGCGCGACGATCATGGTGCCGGTCATCGAGACGCGGGTCTTGATCGGATATTTCGAGAACGTCGCCAGAATGTCCTTCATCGGCTGGTTGAGGTCGATCTTGACGACCTCGCCGCCGAGCGACTGCTCGACCTGGGGCAGGTACTGCGCCGGGTTGTGCTCGAGCTCCTCGAGATAGATGCCGTCCCTGGTGATCTTGCCGAGCACCTGGCGGTCGGCCGAGCAGGACACGCCAAGCCCGATGGGGAGCGATGCGCCGTGGCGCGGCATGCGGATCACGCGCACGTCGTGGCAGAAATATTTCCCGCCGAACTGCGCGCCGACGCCGAGCGACTGCGTCATCTCATGGATTTCCTTCTCCATCTCGACGTCGCGGAAGGCGTTGCCATCGGGCGAGCCATGCGTCGGTAGCGCATCGAGATAGCGCGCCGAGGCGAGCTTCACCGTCTTCATGCACAGCTCGGCCGAGGTGCCGCCGATCACGATGGCGAGGTGATAAGGCGGGCACGCCGCGGTGCCGAGCGTGAGGATCTTCTCCTTGAGGAAAGCGAGCAGCCGGTCCTTGGTCAGCACCGATGGCGTCGCCTGGAACAGAAAGCTCTTGTTGGCCGAGCCGCCGCCCTTCGCCATGAACATGAACTTGTAGGCGTCATCACCTTCGGCGTAGATCTCGCACTGCGCCGGCATGTTGTTGGCGGTGTTCTTCTCCTCGTACATCGAGAGCGGCGCGACCTGCGAGTAACGCAGGTTGCGGCGGAGATACGCATCGCGCGCGCCTTCCGACAGCGCGGCCTCGTCGTCACCGTCGGTGATGACGTTGCAGCCCTTCTTGCCCATGATGATCGCGGTGCCGGTGTCCTGGCACATCGGCAGCACGCCGCCGGCCGCGATGTTGGCGTTCTTCAGGAAGTCGAGCGCCACGAACTTGTCGTTCTCGCTGGCTTCCTTGTCCTCGAGGATCGAACGCAGCTGCTTCAGGTGGCCCGGCCGCAGATAGTGGTTGATGTCGCCGAAGGCGGCCTCGGAGAGCGCGCGCAGCGCCTCCCGCGACACCACGAGCATGTCCTTGCCCAACACCTTCTCGACCCGGACGCCATCGCTCGTGACCTTCTTGTAGGGCGTGGTGTCGGCACCAAGCGGGAACAGAGGCGTGTGCTTGTAGGGCGGAACGGGCTTCTGCTGGTCGGGAAAGGCTGAGGGGGCGTTCATGAGCTGCTCGTCGGTTTCGAAAGGCCGGTGCCGGCCGCGGGGCCGCCGGCAATGTAGAGCCGTTCTAAGCCTTTTTCCGACAAAGGAAAGGGAAGCGGGCCGCCTTCCAGCCATGCGCGGGACTGGCAATCCACGTGCTATGTTTCATGCCATCGTAATCCCAGGTTGCCACAACGCCGGCAAGCCGCGGAACGGCCAGGGAAACCATCAGGAAGCCATCAGGAGACCTTCATGAAGACAGCGCTTTTCGTCTGGCTCGCGGCGCTGGCCATGTTGATCGCGATCCCGACCGGCGCCGATGCCGCCCGCCTCGGCAAGCCGTGCGGCGGCCTTGCTGGACCCAGTTCTGCCAGTTCAAGCCCGGGACCTGCGGCCGCTTCGACCAGACCGGCACCTGCGCGTTCCGCCCGACGATTTGCAACAAGATCTTCAAGCCGGTATGCGGCTGCGACGGCAAGACGTATGGCAACGATTGCGAACGCCGGGCCGCCGGGGCTTCCAAAGCGCCGGACGGCAGGTGCGCGTCCTGACGTCGCCGTATTGACGCGCTCCGCGGGAGCCTGCATGTAACTTCGCGTACTTTCATACCGCGGGGGGTATTTCGTGACAGCATCGTTGCGCCGACGCTTGCCTTTGAGCATCCGCTCCACTCTGCCGGCCGCGCTGTTCGCGCTGGCGGCGGTTTTCGTCGCAGCGCCTGCGCATGCCGATCCCTGCGTGGACATCGCCAAGCAGCTCGCCGGCCAGATCGACGGGCTGAAGGTCAATTTCAGCGCCGCCAACATCACCTACCTCACGCACCCGGCGGCGAAGGAATTGTCGCTCGGCTGCCGCGGCAAGGATTATTCGATCGAGCTCTACGCCAAGACCGATCGCAAGATGAAGCCGGAGTTCTTCAACCTGGTGGGCTCCGCCACGGCGCTGATCTTCACCGTGCCGAAGGACGACGCCGTCACCGGCACCTCGCGCTGCCTGAAGCGCATGGGCATCTTGCGCGGCAACACCATCACGATGCGCTATCGCCGCCTCAACCTCGAATGCACCCGCAACAAGACCGACGCCTCGATCACTGTTCGCCGCGGCAACAACGAGTGATCAGCCCTCGCCGGTGATGCGCGCGATGGCGTCGAGCACCCGGCCCCATCCCGGGCTCATCATGTCGAAGGCGAAGCGGTTGCCCGGCAGCACGAAGCCGTCATGCACCATCCGCAGATGGGTACCGCCTTCGACCGGCGTCAGCGTCCAGGTGACGATCGTGTCGAGCTTCGAGCCGTATTCCGGATTGGTATCAGCGCCGCCCTTCCAGGAGTAGCGCAACAGGCGCGGCGGATCGCAATCCAGCACCTCGCAATGCACGACACCGTCCCAGTCGCCCATCGGCTTGGTGTGGAAATTGAAGCGATGGCCAACGGCCGGCACGAAATCGTTCGGCATCAGCCATTTCGCGATCCGATCGCTCGTCGTCAGCGTCCGCCAGATCTTCTCGGCCGCGTAAGGCAGCACCTTCTCGACCGTGATCGCGTGCGTCTCACCCATCACTCACTCTCCTTCAACAGCCGTTCCAGATTTGCGAAGCGCTCGGCCCAGAACGTCTCGTAGTGGCCAAGCCAGTCGATCAGCGGACCGAGCCCCTTCGGCGCGATGCGATAATGGATGTGCCGGCCCTCGCGCCGCTCGGCGACCAGCCCGGCATCGCGCAGCGCGCGCAGATGTTGCGACACCGCCGGCTGCGACACCTTTGAACCCTGCACCAGGCCGGTCGCGGCGATCTCGCCTTCCCGCGCAATCCGCTCGAACACCGCCCGCCGCGTCGGGTCCGCGAGGGTCTTCAACACGTCGGTCAGCTGCGTGGCGGCGGGCATGAAAATATATAAGCAATTGCTTATATGATTGTCAATACAGTCGCGACGCAGGAACGCCTCGCCTGCTCCGAAAGTTGATCGCTGCGGTCGCATGTTTGCCGGGAAAAGGGTGCGATAATATCGACTGGAATCGCGCGGAGCCGCTCATGATCGCAAAGCTCCTTCTGCAGAATACCTTCTTCGTCATCGCCATGGCCGTGCTGCTGTTTGCCTTCGCAGGTACGCTGCACTGGCCCGGCGCATGGGCCTATCTGATCGCCTCGGCCGTGATCGGCCCGGCCTGCGGGCTGTGGCTCGCCAAGGTCGATCCCGGGCTGCTGGCCGAGCGCATGCGCCTCACCGCGCGCGAGGGCCAGCCAACCGAGGACAAGCGGTTCATGCTGGTGTTCCTGGTCGTTGCGGTGCTGTGGTTCGTCGCGATGGGGCTCGACCGGCGCTTTGGCGGCGTCAATGACGGCGTGACGCTGATCGTGCTCGGCCTTGCGCTGTATCTGGTCTCGACCGTGGCGATCCTGTGGGTGTTCCGCACCAACTCGTTCGCCGCCCCGGTCGTGAAGGTGCAGACCGAGCGCGACCATCACGTCATCTCGACCGGTCCCTACGCGCTGGTCCGCCATCCGATGTATACGAGCGTGATGCTGTTCTTCATCGGCGTGCCGCTGACGCTCGGCTCCTGGTGGGGCCTCGCCTTCGTGCCGGTGTTCTTCGTGATGTTTGCGATCCGCACAGGGATCGAGGAGCGCACGCTGGCGACGGGATTGTCAGGCTACGCCGATTATGCGGCACGGGTGCGCTACCGCCTCGTGCCCGGGCTGTGGTGAGGGATCATCATGGCGGAGAGCAAGACCTACACCGGCGGTTGCCATTGCGGACAGGTCCGCTTCGAATGCACCACCGATATGGCCATGGTGACGGCCTGCAACTGCTCGATCTGCACCAAGAAGGGCCTGCACTTCGTGTTCATGCCGCCGTCGAGCTTCCAGCTTCGCGCCGGCGCCGAGAACCTCAAGGAATATCTCTTCAACCGCCATGCGATCCGCCATCAACTTTGCGTCGATTGCGGCGTCGACGTGTTCGCGCGCGGCAAGAAGCCCGACGGCACCGACATCGTGGCGCTGAATGTCAGCTGCATCGATGGCATCGATCTGTCGAAGATCGCGATGACGCCGGTGGATGGGCGGAGCCGATGTCGACAGTCATTCCGGGGCGGTCCGCAGGACCGAACCCGGAATCTCGAGATTCCCTGGTGCGCAATTGCGCACCAGAGTTCACGCTTCGCGCGCCCCGGAATGACGGGGCCTACAAATCCAGCGCCTTGTAGCGCCGGAAAATGCCCTCTTCGTTGAAGGGAATCCGCCGCTCGCTCGACAGATACGCCTTGATGTTCGGCCGCTCGGCAACGCGATCGCGCAGCGCGATCAGCCGCGGGATATTCTTCTCGAACGCCGCCATCCGCTTCGGAAATGCATAGCGCAGGCCTTCCACGATCTGGAACAGCGACAGGTCGGCGTAGGTCAGCCGGCGGCCGGTGACGAACGCACCGCGGTTGGCTTGCACGAGGTCCTCGAAATAGCCGAGATATTTCGGCACGCGCTCGTCCCAGAAGTCGGCCGTGCGCTTCTTCGCCGGTGCCTTCTGGTCCTCATAATAGAGCGAGGGTCCGAGCGGATGATGGGTGTCGTGGATCTCGACGACGAAGTCCGTGATCGTGAGCTGAAGCTGGTGCACCCAGAGCCTGCCGGCTTCCGTCTTCGGCGCAAGCCCATGGCGGGCGCCGAGATAGAGCAGGATGTTGGCGGTCTGGCCGATGACGAGCTTGCCTGCCTTCAGGAACGGCGGCGCAAAGGGCGGCGTGCCCTCGTGCGCATCCATCATCCTCATCATGGCACCCATGCCGCCCTTGGCGCGCGCGACATCGGTGTAGCCGGCGCCCGCATCCTCGAGCGCGAGGCGGACATATTCGCCGCGGCCCTGGATCATCGGCCAGTAGTAAAGCTGATAGTGCATGCACTTACCTCCGAAAACTTCGCCGCATCGGTTCGCTTCACCTCGATCGTAGCCACGCCGCGATCAGATCGTCCATCGCGCACCGCTGCCTGTGCGAACCGCACAGAGGCTGCTAAGGTTCCAACGTCGAATCTTCGATGAAGGATCATCTGATGGCGGACAGCAAGAAGAAGCGGGGCGCGGCGGATCGCGCTCTGATCGCGTTGAGCGAGTCCTACGAAGTTGCGTACTGGTCCAAGAAGTTCAAGGTCACGCCGGCGAAGCTGAAAGCCGCCGTCAAGAAGGTCGGGCATTCCGCCAAGAAGGTGGAAGCCCATTTCAAGGAGCAGCGCCACAAGGCCGCCGACCGCGCGCGGATCGCGATCAGCGAGCCCTACGAGGTCCGCTACTGGTCGAAGAAGTTCAAGGTGACCCCTGCCCGGCTCAAGACCGCGGTCGCAGCCGTCGGACATTCCTCGAAGAAGGTCGAAGCCTATTTCGCGGCCAAGAAAAAAACCGCGAAGAAAAAGAAGGCTGCCAAGAAGACCGCAAAGAAGACCGTCAAGCGCAGGAAGAGCTGAGCGCGATCGCACTATCCCGTCATTGCGAGGAGCGGAGCGACGAAGCAATCCATCGCTCCGCACCCACGGCAGGATGGATTGCTTTGCTTCGCTGCGCTTGCAGCAGATGCGCTCCCTCAATTCGCAGCGAAACAATACAGTAGCCCGTCGCCGCCGGTGCTCCTCAGATCGGCCTGCGAGCAGCCACCATCGGGACCGCGCGAGGGGTGCGAGCTGTTCCAGGACTTTGACGGTTCGTCGTCGCGCAGGCCCTTGCGATCGAAATGCCCGAGCATCGCGGCGCCTTGCGTGCTGCTTGTCCAGTTCTTGCAGGTGCGGTCCTCGCCGGCCGCAAACGCCGTACCGTCTGCTTGCGATCCCGTCAGCACGTCGTGGCGGTTCGGCGTGTCGCCGGCACCGTTGACGACCTCGCCCTTCTCGGACAGGGCGGTCTGCTTGGTGAGATTGTTGCCGGCGCCGTGCAGCTCGGCGACGTCCTTGGCAATCACGGCACCCTTGGCATTCTGCCACGGTCCCTTGCCGATGCGGTCGCGCGCGTTGACGGCCGGCTTGCCGTCGGCGGCCTGCGTCGAGAGATAGGCGCGCCAGGTCTTCGGCGCCGGCGCCGGAGGCCTGAGCCAGCGTCTGGCAATGATTGTCGGCGCCGGCGAGCCCGCCGAGATTGCCGCCGTTGCCGATGCCGTTGCTGGTCAGGAAGAAGCTGGTGTCGGCGGTCTGCGCCGCCGCCGGCGGCGCCGCCACGACGACGAACGCAAGACAGGCCGGAACCGCAATATGCGCAACGATCTTCATCTCAATCCTCCCGATGGTTGTTATGGTCCGCTGAGATCAACCCGCAGGCCCTCCGGATATTCCGGCGCCGCGACATGTGAATGAAGGCACAAAGCAAAGGCGCCGCGGACCAGGCCGCGGCGCCTTGTATCTGTCGTCTCCGGCAACCGATCAGTTGGTCTGCTGGATCGCCGAAAGCTCCCAATTGCCGCCGCGCTGGCGCACGAAGGTCCAGACCTCCGTGACCTCCTCCGGCTGCGTGCTGCCGCCGACCTGTCGGCCGGTGCCGCGCTCGAGCACGGTGTCGACCAGCGAGTAGCGCATCGCGACCGTCGCATACTCGCTGTCGCCTTCGCGCCAGGCTTCCGCCAGATCGCCCTGCAGCAGCTTCACATTGGTCACCTTGTTGGTGACGTTGCGCGCCTTGTTCTCCTCGAGATCCTTCGAGAAGTACGACACCATCTCCGGCGTCGCGAGCGTATGCAGCTTCGCGATGTCCTCGTTCGACCACGCGGTCTGGATGTCGCCGAGCAGCCGTTCGAACGTCTCATAGTCGCCCGGCGCGATCTCGACCGGCGCATTCGATCCGCCGCCGAGGCCGAAGCCGAAGCCCGAGCGGGCGTTCGCCTGCGGACCGGGGCCGACGTCGGGGCCACCCGCATAGGCGGCCGCCGGCGTGTTGCGGCGCTGCCACCACGACATCGCAAGGCGAACCACGAGCACGATCAGACCGATCTGCAGCAAGAGGCCGAGGATCGAGGACAGGCCGCCGAGGCCGCCGAACAGGCCGCCGCCGAACAGCATGCCGAGCAGGCCTGCGCCGAGGAAGCCGGCCGCAAGGCCGCCGAGCAGGCCGCGGCCCATTCCGCCGCGACCGAACAGGCCGCCGGAATTCGCCGCCGCCGGCGAGCCCATGTTCGGGCTACCAGGCTGGCTGAAGGTGCGGTTCATCGGCGCAACCGAGCCCGGCGCCGTGTTGGTCGAGGGCGGCGCGGAGAATGTCCGCGAGCCGCGCGAGCCGCCGCCGCCAACGCGGGCGTCGGCCGCCGAAACGGTCATCATCACGGGCAGCGCCAGCGCCATCGCGACGGCGATCGCCCGAACAATTCCACGCGTGCGTTGCGAGAAATTCATGTTGGTTTCCTCAAAGGATTCCCCGGCATGGGGAAACGCCCCTAAGATGGGCAGGGCCGGTTAAAAGTGAAGCGGGAAACGGGAACCACGGCTGCGGCCCTCGGTCGCGGAGATGTGACACTATGGTCCTTGTGGATGCGACGCCGCGTCCTACCCCGAGATGCCGTCGAGATTCAACCGGAACAGCACCCGCCCGCCACCTCCCTGGAACAGGTGAATCCGCAACCCGCTTCGCCGCGCGGCTAATTCGCCGTCATGGTTTCCTTCACCGCGGCGACCAGCTGCGTGAGCGTGAAGGGCTTCGGCAGGAAGTCGAACTGCTGGCCTTCGGGCAGGCTCTTCTCGAACGCGTCCTCGGCATAGCCGGAGACGAAGATGATCTTCAGCTCCGCGTTGCGGCTGCGCATCGCCTTCAGAAGTGTCGGGCCGTCCATCTCGGGCATGACGACGTCGGAGACGACGAGATCGACGGCGCCGTTCTTCTCCTCGAACGCCTCCAGCGCTTCGACGCCGTTCTCGGCCTCTACCACGGTGTAGCCCCGCGAGCGCAGGCCGCGGGCGTTGAGCGCGCGCAGGCCCTCCTCGTCCTCGACCAGCAGGATGGTGCCCTGCCCGGTGAGATCGGGCTTCGGCTTGGCGGCCTCCGTGGCGGCGGCGGTTTCCTTGGCCGCACCGTTGCCGACCTGGGCCTCCGGTGCGACCTCCTGCTCCTGGCGATGCCGCGGCAGGTAGATCCGGAACGTGGTGCCGCCCCCCGGCTCGGAATCGACATAGATGAAGCCGCCGGTCTGTTTGACGATGCCGTAGACGGTGGAGAGCCCGAGGCCGGTGCCCTTGCCCACTTCCTTCGTCGAGAAGAACGGCTCGAAGATCTTGTCGCGGATGTCGGCGGGAATGCCGGTGCCGGTGTCGGCGACCTCGATCCGGACATAGTCCGCAGCCGGCATGCCCTTGTAGGCGAGCTTGCCCGCGTCCTCGGTGGTGACGTTTGCGGTCCGGATAATCAGCTTGCCGCCGTCGGGCATCGCATCGCGCGCGTTGACCGCCAGGTTGACGATCACCTGCTCGAACTGGGAGACGTCGACCTTCACCGGCCAGAGGTCGCGACCGTGGACGAGGTCGAGCTTGACCTTCTCGCCGATCAGCCGGCGCAGCAGCATGGTGAGATCGGAAAGCGCATCGCCGAGATCGAGCACCTGCGGCCGCAGCGTCTGGCGGCGCGAGAATGCGAGCAGCTGCCGCACCAGCGTCGCGGCGCGTGTCGCGTTCTGCTTGATCTGCATGATGTCCTGGAACGACGGGTCGGTCGGCTTGTGCGCGTTCAGCAGGAAGTCGTTCGCCATCATGATGGCGGACAGCACGTTGTTGAAGTCGTGGGCGATGCCGCCGGCGAGTTGGCCGACCGTCTCCATCTTCTGGGACTGGTTGATCTGGTTCTCCAGCGCGCGCCGCTCGGTGGTCTCGAGCATGTGCACGATCGCGGTCTCGGCGTCGCGCTCGTCCTTCTCGACGGTGGTGACGAAGAACTGGCCCCAGCGCTCCTTGGCCCCTTCCAGCGCCACCTCGACCGGCGCGATGTCGGCCTTGCCCTCGGCGGCCTGGTTGATGGCCGCGATCAGAAGCTGCCGGTCGCGCGAGCTGACCGCGCGGAAGATCGACTTGCCGGCGCTGTCGTCGCCGTTCAGGCCCTGCGCGAGCTTGGCATAGCGCGCATTGGCCCGCACGACATTGCCGGCGCGATCGACGGTCGCGATCGCCATCGGCGTGTGGTCGAAGAAGCGCATGAAGCGCACTTCGGCGGCGCGGTCGGGGTCGCTGCGCTCGTCGCGGGCGCGGCTGATCACGAGCGTGCGCGACGGCCCCGGAGCGCCGTCGGCGCCGAAGGCGAGCTTGTGATAGAGCCGCACCGGCATGGTCTTGCCGCTGCGCATGCGCAGGTCGATGTCGAAGACTTCGGTCTTCACCTCGCCCGGCACCGCCACGATGGAGGTGAGCAGCGAGGCGCCGTCGCCGGAGACGATGTCGGTGAGCTTGAGGCCGCCCGAACCGATCTCGGCGAGATCGTAGTCGAGCCAGTTCGCCAGCGTCGCATTGACATAGGCGAGCTCTCCGGCCGGATTGACCGAGAAGAAGCCGCACGGCGCGTGATCGAGATATTCGATCGCGTGCTGGAGCTCCTGGAACACGTCCTCCTGGCGTTCGCGGTCCCGGGTGATGTCGGCGATCGACCACACCGCGTATTTCGCCTCGCGCTTTCCGGTGCCGAGCGGGCGCACCCGCATGCGCAACCAGCGGCCCTGGCTGCCGTCATGGCCGGAGATGCGCACCTCTTCCTGCTGCCGCTTGCCTTCGCGGGCGGCCTTCAAGAGGCGGAATACGGCCTCGGAGACGTCGGGGTTGCCGATGAAGACGCGCTCGACCGGACGGACGTCCTGCGGCCCGGCCGCGCCGGTCAGCGTGAGATAGGCGGCGTTGGAATAGACCACGTGGCCGCGGGAGTCAGTGACGACGAGCCCTTCCTGGGCCTGGTCGGCGATCCGCGCCATCACCGGATCATCGGTGGCACGGTCCGCGAAGCGGATGATGCCGGCGGCGAAGGCGAACAGGTTGAACAGGCCGACGGTGGCGAGCAGCGCCAGCACGCCGAGGATATAGGGCTGCGCCTCGGTGCGGCCGATGGTCATCAGCCAGACCGCCACCGCGACGATGCCGGCGGCGATCAGGACCACCAGCAGGATGCTGCCGTTCCGCCGCGCTGGCCCGTGGGCCACGAACGGCTCGGTCACGGAAGGATCGTTGCTATCGGCGGTCATCTGGAGAGACATGGCTCGTCTGCATCACGAAGGCGACCGGCCGGCCACCTCGCCCCTGAGTGCCTGAATCGGACCCGAAAACGCAAGTCCATCAGGCGTCAATTTCGCAAGTTACGCGCATTTCAAGCGGGTTTTCCGCCCCTTACTGCCGCAGGCCGGACAGGCCGCGCTTCAGCCGCATGACGTAGCCGATGACTTCGGCGACCGCATGATAGTGCTCGGTCGGGATTTCCTGGTCGATGTCGACCGTGGCGTAGAGCGCCCGGGCCAGCGGAACGTTCTCCACGATCGGGATGTCGTGCTCGCGCGCGATCTCCCGGATCTTGAAGGCGAGATTGTCGACGCCCTTGGCGACGCAGATCGGCGCCGACATGCCCCGCTCGTAGGACAGCGCCACCGAATAGTGGGTCGGGTTGGTGATGATCACGGAGGCCTTGGGAACCGCCGCCATCATGCGCTTCTTGGCGCGCTGCTGCCGCAACTGCCTGATCTTGCCCTTGATGTGCGGATCACCTTCGGATTGCTTGTACTCTTCCTTGATCTCCTGGAGCGACATCTTCTGCCGCTGGAACCAGCTTCGGTACTGGAAGAAATAATCGGCGATCGCGACCGCAGCGAGGATGGCCACCACCGCCGCCAGCAGGTGCACCGTCATGCCGGTGATGGCGGGCAGCAGCTCGGCCGGATCGACCCGCAGGAAGGATTCCATCCGCATCCGGTCGGGCCACAGCACCGCGACCATCACGGCGCCGAGCGCGATCAGCTTGAACAGGCCCTTCAGGAAATTCGCCACCGCCTGCTTGCCGAACAACCGCTTGAAGCCGGCGGCCGGCGAGATCTTGGAGAATTTCGGCTTCAGCTGCTCGCCCGACCACACCAGCTGGTGCTGCACCATGTTGCCCGCGATCGCGGCCAGCGCCAGCATCAGGAACGGCACGCCGATCGCGGCGACCACCGCGTAACCGAGCGACTGGGTCAGCGCCAGCAGGCCGGCGCCGTCGGTGCGGATCATCCATGAATTGGCGATCAGGTTGCGCAGCGGCATCAAGATGCCGCTGCCGATCGAGCCCGAAAAGGTCGACAGCACCAAGGTGCCGCCGGCGATCACGAACCAGGTGTTGACCTCCTGGCTCTTGACGACGTCACCTTTCTCGAGGGCTTCATCGAGACGTTTTTGCGTAGGGTCTTCTGTTTTGTCCTCGGTATCGTCCGCCACTTCTTCTCCTCCTAATTCATCGGAGCGAGCTGGCGCATGACGCCGAGGAAATAGTCGAGATAGGTGTTCATCATCGCGGCGAGCACGACGCCGAAGATCAGGAACCCGACCATGATCGACAGCGGCACGCCGACGAAATAGACCTGCATCTGCGGCATCAACCGCGCCAGCACGCCGAGCCCGATGTTGAAGACGAGGCCGAACACCAGGAACGGCGCGGACAGCTGCAGGCCGATCTTGAAGGCAGCGGAGAAGGCCGACGTCGCAAGCGCGGCGACATCGCCGGTCGGCATGATCTCGCCCGGCGAGAAGATGCGGTAGCTCTCGCTCAGCGCGGCGATCACCAGATGGTGGCTGTCGGTGGCAAACAGCAGCGTCACGCCGAGAATGGTGAGGAAGTTGCCGACCAGCACGCCCTGCTGTCCCTGCGTCGGATCGACCGAGGTGACGAAGCCAAGCCCCATCTGCTGCGCGATCACGGATCCCGCAACCTGGAGCGCCGACAGCGTCACGCGCGCTGTCGCGCCCAGCACGATGCCGATGATGAGCTCATGCACCATCAGGACGCCGAGCGAGGAGATCGACGTCAGATCGACCTGGTAGGCGTTTCGATGCAGCGGCAGGATGATCAGCGTGAGCATCAGCGCGATCGACAGCTTTATCCGCGTCGGGATATTGGTCTCGCCCAGCCCTGGCAGCAGCATCACCATCGCGCCGACCCGGGCGAAGGCGAGCATGAAGGAAGCGGCGAGCGCTGGCAGCAGCGAGACGTCGATGCGCATGACCGCGGCATTAGTGCATCAGCCGCCGATGATTCGCGACGATATACGCATCATGTGGGCGTGGAGCGAGTCGGCCATGAACGGCAGCGCCAATAGCATCGTGGCGAAGATGGCCAGGATCTTCGGCACATAGATCAGCGTCTGCTCCTGGATCTGCGTCAGCGCCTGGAACAGCGATACGATGACGCCGACCACGAGGCCGACCACCATCAGGGGGGAGGACACGATCACGATGGTCCAGATCGCATCGCGTGCGACGTCGAGGGTCTCGGGTCCGGTCATTGTTGAGTTCTCGCTGTCAGTTGTTTGCACCGTCGTTCCCGGGGCGATGCAAAGCATCGAACCCGGAACCTCGAGATCCCGAACTCGATGCTGCGCATCGCCCCGGGATGGCGTCGCAAGGGACGTCAGATAGGCATCTTCATGATGTCTTCATAGGCCGCGATCACGCGATCGCGGACCGAGACCAGCGTGGATACCGCGACGTCGGTGTCCGCGACCGCCGTCACCACGTCCATCACGTTGGCCTTGCCGGCGGCCATCGCCACCGTCTGCGCATCGGATTTGCGGCCGGACTCCATGACGCTGCCGACGGCGTCCTTCAGCAGCGAGCTGAAGGACGGGCCGGCGACGGCCTGCCCGGCCTTCTCGGCGCCGCCGCGCTCCATCATCTTGGCGAGGTTGGCGTAGGCGTTGGCGGCAACTGTCGGTGAAGCCATGATTTATGTTCCCTGTTCTTGTTGCGTCAGGACTTGAGGATGTCGAGCGTGCGCTGGATCATCCGGCGCGTCGCACTGATGATGTTGAGATTGGCCTCGTAGGACCGCTGCGCGTCGCGCATGTCGGTTATCTCGACCACCGAGTTCACGTTGGGATATTTGACGTTGCCCGAGGCGTCCGCCGCCGGATTGCCCGGCTCGTGCTTGACACGGAACGAAGACTGGTCGGGGCGGATCCGGCCCAGCGCCACGACCTGGGCGTCGAGCGTGCGATCGAGCGTGGATGAGAAGGTCGGCACCTTGCGGCGGTAGGGGTCGCCGCCCGCGGTCTGCGCCGTCGAATCGGCATTGGCGATATTTTCCGAGATCACCCGCATGCGTCCCGCCTGCGCGCGCAGGCCTGAGGTTGCGATGCTCATCGAGCGGGCGAAATCGCTTGTTCCATCTGCCATGGGATCCTCCTGCCGCCGTCAGGCGGGCTAACCCTTGCTCTAGCCCTTGCCGATCGCAGCCTTCAGCAGATGCAGGCTACGGCTGTAGAGCGAGGTGACGGCCGCATAGTCCATCTGGTTGGCCGACACTTTCAGCATCTGCTCCTCGAGATTGACCGCGTTGCCGGCCGGGCGGGTCTGGAACCCGCTCTTGCCGCGATCGTTGTCGAAGCTGTCGGGCGCCCCGGACGCCGCCATGTGGGTGGCGCTGGTCTGCATCATCGGCAGCGTCCCCACGCCGCCGCCAACCGTGGCGCCGGTCCTGTCGAGCTTCGGCTCGACCAGGTCGCGCGGCCGGAATTTGGGCGTGTCGGAATTGGAGACGTTCTCCGACAGGACGCGCTGGCGCTCCTGGTGCCACTGCATCTTGGTGCGAAGCGCCGACAGCACCGGGAGGTCGTTGATGGACATCGTCGCGGCTCCGTTAACCTCTGGGCTCTTCCGAGGTAGGCAGAATTTGCCCGGTGTATGGTTAACGGGTGGTTAAAATGCCGGACGGATCCGTGGAGAACGCCGCAACTGCAGCCTGCGAGCGCATTTTCGCCACGAATGCTGCGTTAACCAGCACAAACCAAGACAGTGTGGGGCACTGAGAAGTCGTTTTGGGACAAGCGATTCTTGGTTTATTAATAGAACAGTGGGCTGCAAGCCGCTGGGAATTAAGAAATAAGGCGAATCTCGGGCGCGATTCGCTGCGCAAACCGCACCTATCAATCCGCGCTCGTTGATGGCGAAAGCTGAGGAAGGCCAAGATGGCCGGGGACTCCAATATGCAGGTCATTACATTCGTCTTGGCATTCGTTGTCGTGCTGGCGCTGATCGGCGTGACCGCATGGCTCGTCCGCCGCTTCGCCGGAAACCGCCTCGGGGCCAACGCCAACCGCGGGCGCATGCCGCGCCTGGCCGTGATCGACGCCGCCGCGGTCGACGGCCGGCGCCGTCTGGTGCTGGTCCGGCGCGACAATGTCGAGCATCTCCTGATGATCGGCGGCCCCACCGACATCGTCGTCGAGCCCAATATCGTTCGCGCGATGCCCGCGCGCGATCAAATGTCGACCCGGCCCGCGGTCGCAGCCGATGCCGCGCCGCCGCGCGTGGCGCCGCTTCCGGATGCAGCCTGGAACGAGAGCGAAGCCGCCCGCTCCGACAATTTCGACCTTCCCGAGCCGGAGCTGCCGCCGCGTCAGACGCGGCCCTCCTTCGCCGACGAGCTGCGCCGGCCCCCGCCGCCGATCGCCGAGCGTCGCAGCGATCCGCTCGCGGGCTTCACGCCCGAACGCGGCGAGCCGCGGCCCGATCCGATGCCGCCACGCCTGCCGCCGCGCTCCGAGCCGGTCGTCCCGCGTCCGCCGCGCGCCGCCGAGCCGCCGAAGGCGCCGCCGCCGCTGCGCACAACCGAGCGCGCCGTGACGCCGCCGCCACCGCCTCCCCAGGCACCGCCGCCGGCTGCAACGCAGGGGCCTCCAGCTCCGCCGCCTCCATCGAACGCCGACGCCAATCTCGCCGAGATGGCGCAACGGCTCGAAGCGGCGCTGCGCCGCCCGACCGGCGCCGGCGAGACCGTCGCGCCGCCGGTTGCGCCCGAGGCGCCGCCGGCGCGCCCGCAGCGCAGCGAGCCGCCCGCCCCGCCCGCCGGCGGACAGAAGAGCGGGTTCGAAAATCTCGAGGACGAGATGGCCTCGCTGCTCGGCCGACCGAAGAATCCTTCGTGAGGCCAGGGGCAGTCCCGCGTAGAGTTTTTTTCATCGCTGTCCTGATCGCCGCCGGATCCCTCGCTGATCCGGCGATGGCGCAGGACATCAGCATCAATCTCGGCGGCGGCGCTGGCGGCGGCGGCGTCACCGAGCGCGCGATCCAGCTGATCGCGCTGCTCACGGTGCTGTCGATCGCGCCGTCGATCCTGATCATGATGACCTCGTTCACGCGCATCGTGGTGGTGCTGTCGCTGCTGCGCACCGCGTTGGGCACCGCGACCGCCCCGCCGAACTCGGTGATCATCGCGCTCGCGATGTTCCTCACCTTCTTCGTGATGGGCCCGGTGCTGCAAAAATCCTACGACGAAGGCATCCGCCCGCTTGTCGCCAACCAGATCGGCGTCGAGGATGCGCTCCAGCGCGCCTCCGTCCCCTTGCGCGGCTTCATGCAGAAGAACGTGCGCGAGAAAGACCTCAAGCTGTTCCTGGATCTGTCGGGCGAACCGCCGCCGGCCACGCCGGAGGAGATGTCGCTGCGTATCCTCGTTCCCGCCTTCATGATCTCCGAGCTGAAGCGCGCCTTCGAGATCGGCTTCCTGTTGTTTCTCCCCTTCCTGATCATCGACCTCGTCGTCGCCTCGGTGCTGATGTCGATGGGCATGATGATGCTGCCGCCGGCGACGATCTCGCTGCCGTTCAAGCTGATCTTCTTCGTGCTGGTCGACGGCTGGTCGCTGGTCGCGGGAAGCCTGGTGCAGAGCTACGGGGGGTAACGCCCTGCGAAACATTCATGGCCCGTCAGCTGGATCGGCCACACCGTTGCACTATCATGCGCCGCACCGCATCCAGGGAGCCGCGTCGTGCAGCAGCCATTCGACCGCGCCGCAGAAGATCTCGGCAACGCCATCCATCTCGAACATGTCAACGTGCAGGTGCCGGACCAGCGCCTCGCCACGCTGTTCTACGTCGCCGGCACCGGGCTGACCCGCGATCCCTATCTGATGGTCTCCGACAGCAACATGTGGGTGAATGTCGGCCGCAGCCAGTTTCATCTGCCGAGCGGCCGCCAGCAGGTGCTGCGCGGCCACACCGGCATCGTGATCGCCGGGCGGCAGGCCCTGCTGCAGCGGCTCGCCGCCGTCGCGCCCAAGCTCGAGGGCACCGCGTTCAGCTATCGCGAGCGCAATGATCACGTCGAGGCCATCTGCCCCTGGGGCAACCGGCTACGCTGCTTTGAACCGGACGCCGAACGGTTCGGTCGCATCGCGCTCGGCATGCCCTATGTCGAGTTCAAGGTGCCGCGCGGCACGGCCGAGGCGATCAGCAGGTTCTATCCTGAGATCATGGGCATCCCTGCCAGCGTTCTGAACGGCGACGACGTCGTCGCGCGCGCAAAAGTCGGCAAGGATCAGTATCTGCATTTCCGTGAGAGCGACGCGGCGCAGGGCGAATTCGACGGCCATCACATCCAGATCTACATCACGGACTTCTCGGGCCCCTACCAGCGACTGCGCGAACGCAATCTGGTCTCCCGCGAGGACAACCAGTACCAGTACCGCTTCTGCGACATCGTCGATCCGGCCGACGGCCGGCATCTGTTCACCGTCGAGCACGAGGTGCGCAGCGCTACCCACCCGATGTATCTGCGGCCGCTGGTCAATCGCAACCCGGCGCAGACCAACCGCACCTTCGCCAACGGCTACGACCAGGCGCCTTGGGCGATGGGGCCGGACCAGTACGACGGCCGAGCGCGCGCTCTTCCGCGTCACGTCATGATCCGCAAATTCCAGCCGCGAGACGACATGCTTCCCTCCCAGCGCCATCTGTTCGAGATTCCACGCGAGGTCTGCTACCTGAATTCGGCGTCCTACAGCCCGCTGCCGCTGAAGACGCTCGAGGCCGGCCGCGCAGCGGTCGGACGCAAGGGCCAGCCCTGGACCATCGATCCCGGCTTCGCCGGCCGCCAGCATGAGCGCGCCCGTAGCGCGGCGGCCCGCCTGATCAACGCCGCACCTGACGATGTCGCGCTGATCCCCGCGATCAGCTACGGCGTCGCGACGGTAGCAAAGGCGCTGAGCATTCCGCGCGGCTCACGCGTCATCGTGCTTGAGAATGACCATTCCTCGCCGGTCCTCGAATGGCACGCCCGCGCCGAGGCGCAGGGCTTCGTCGTCGACACCGTGCGCCAGCCCGCCGATGGCGACTGGACATCGGCAATGCTTGCAACGATCGAGCGGCCAGGCGCGCCGCCGGTCGGCCTCGCCTCGATCTCCTCGGTGCACTGGTCGGACGGCGGCATGATCGACGTCGACAAGGTGCAGGCCGCGCTGCGGCGGCACGGCGCAATGTTCGTGATCGACGCGACGCAGAGCGTGGGTGTCGTGGCGATGGACGTGACAAGGCTCGACCCCGACGCCGTGATGTTTCCGACCTACAAATGGCTGATCGGCCCCTACGGCCGCGCCTTCCTCTACATTGCAAAACGCCACCAGAACGGCGTGCCGCTGGAGCAGACCTCCAGCGGCCGCCGCAACGTGAATTCCGAGAACCCGGTCTATTTCGGCGATCTCGCCTATGTCGACAACGCCACGCGTTACGACATGGGCGAGCGCGATCATTTCATCACGCTGGAGATGGCCTCGATCGGCATGGAGATGATGGCGGAATGGGGCGCCGCTGCCGTCAGCGCGCGGCTCGCGATGCTCAACGAGCGGATCGCGGGCGGCGTGCGTGACCTCGGGCTCAACGTGCCGGCGCGCAGCGTACGTGCGCCGCACATCCTGAGCCTCGGCATGGCGGGCGGCATCCCGAAAGAACTGATCGCGCGCCTCGCCGCCGAGAACATCCATGTCGCGCTGCGGCTCGGCCGGATGCGGATCTCGCCGCACGTTTTCAACGACGAGGCCGATGTCGATCGCCTCGTCGCGGCCTTGACCAAAACGTTGCGCGGTTAGCTGGACTTGTGCCGCAGTCCGACGACGCCGAACAGTTCGATCGCTAACGCGACGGCCACTCCGGCCGCGCCGATCACGAACAGCAGCGCATAGTCGCCGCCGCTGCGCGCGAACAGCCAGGACAGGCCGTAGGCGCCCGCCGCCTGGAACAGCGCGAAGGTCGTGGTGGCCTGCGCCCAGGCTGAACGCTGGCTCGCCGCGGAATGCGGGATCAGCTCATGGATGCGACCCAGCACCAGCGGTACGATGCCGGGCGTGAAGCCGCCGACGATCAGGCTCGACACGATCAACGCGGCGGGCGAATTCGTCACGGCAGGCAGCGCAACCGCAACGGCCTCGATCAGGAACGCCGCGCGCAGTGCTGCGGCGAAGCCGGCGCGATCGGCGAGGTGTCCTGTGAGCAACGGTCCGACCACGGCGCCGAGGCCATACAGCACCCAATAGCGCGATCCCGCGGCAATGCCCTGGCCAAGGCCGCGCGCCACGAAGTCGACGATGAACACCATGTGCGGCACCAGCGCCACGGCGTTGAGACCATATTCCAGGCACAGCGCGATCACCAGCGGCGAGCGCACGCCGTGCGACACGACGGACTGCTCCGCAACGCCTCGCGCGGCGGGAGCTTCGGCGGGCCACGCCTTCCAGCTGATCAGTGTCAGCACCGCCGACAACGCGCCAAGACCGTACCAGGCTTGCTTGACGCCCTGCTGAAGCAACAGCGGCACCAGCGTGCCGGACGCGGCGACGCCGAGGCCAACGCCGGCGAAGATCACGCCGCCGATCAGGCCGCGCTTGCTCTGCGCGGTATGCGGCAGGATCGCCGTTGCCGCCAGCACCATGATCACGCCGCCACTGACGCCGGCGAGGAAGCGGAAGCCGAAGAACCAGATGAAGGAGATCGGCACCGCGCAGGCAAAGCAGGTGATCGCGGCGAGCACCATCATGCCGCGCAGCGCCCACACCGAGCCGATCCGCGCGCCGACATCGCGGGCGATCAGCGCGCCGGCGAGATAGCCGGCAAGGTTGGCGGCACCGAGATAGACCGCTTCCGCCGGCGTGAACCACTTTGCGGCGATCAATGCCGGGATCAACGGCGTGTAGGCGAAGCGCGCCAGTCCGAGCCCGACCAGCGAGGCGCACAGCCCCGCGGCCGCGGACAGCCACAGCGGCCCGCCGGCATCGCGGCGCGGCTCGGCGTGATGGCGCCGGTGGTGATCGACATTGGCTGACATGGACATCGCAGTAGGCCCTCCGGCCGTTCATGAAAAATGATTAGTTGCGATCGCAGCAATCGCTCGCAGCGATCACGGCTCACCTCTCCCGATCGGGGAGAGGTGCACATTCGGTTTGGGGAAAGCCTTCAGTGGGAAGATTTGGACGCCGCAGCTGCAGCGAGCTTCTTGCGATAGTCCAGCGCGGGCAGCCCGCCCCAACCCCAATTGTCGGTGTCGACTTCCTCGATGACGACGAACGTCGACTCCATGGGCTTGCCGAGCACGTCGCGCAGCAGCTCGCTGGCGCCCTTGATCAATGCAGCCTTCTGCTCCGGCGTGGTGGACGACGCACCCGGCGCCGTCACCTCACGCGTGACCTGGATGGTGACGATAGGCATGGCACTCTCCGGATCGTGCTCGTTAATGGCCGGCGCTCTGGCCGCCGTCGACATGCAGGATCTCGCCGGTGACGAAGCCCGCGCCTTCCAGGAACAGCACGGCGTCGACGATGTCCTTGGCTTCACCCATGCGTCCGACCGGATGCTGCTTGGCGAGGAAGTCGTGCGTTGCCGGCGCGTGCATCGGTGTCCTGATCACACCGGGTGAGACCGCGTTCACGCGGATGCCGCGCTTGGCGTACTCGATCGCGAGCGATCTGGTCGCAGCGTTCAGCCCGCCCTTGCTCAGCGAGGCCAGCACGGATGGCACGTTGGAATTGGCCTGATCCGCCAGCGTGGTCGTGATCTGCACGATGTGTCCGGATCCCTGCTTCACCATCTCCCTGGCGGCGCGGCGGGTGATGTAGAAGAAGCCGTTGAGATTGGTCGCCAGCACCTGCGCGTAGTCCTGGTCGGTGTAGTCCGTGAACGGCTTTGCGACGAAGATGCCGGCGTTGTTGACCAGCGTGTCGACCCGGCCGAAGCGGGCGATCGCCTGCTTGACGATGCGGTCGGCGATTTCGGGATCGCCGATGTCGCCTGCGACGGTCAGAACGTCGCTGTCGGTCGACGGCTTGATGCTGCGGGAATTGGCGACGACGCGCCAGTTGCGGTCGCGATAGCCCTTGACGATGGCCTCGCCGAGGCCCTGCGACGCACCGGTGATGATGGCAACCTTCTGCTCTGCACCCATGATCTCTCTCCATCTGTTGCTGAAGCGACCCAGTGCCGCTTCGATGGAGAGTAAGCTAGATACATCCGCTTTCCGCGCGAATGCCCGCTATTCGGCAGACACCCTTCCGCGGCGCGAACGAATGGCGCCGGCCTTGCTGGCCTCGCGCGACAGCCGCTCGAAATAGCGTTTCAGCCGAGGCGTCGCGAAATCGACGAAGGCGCGCACCTTGGGCACGTCGAAGCGGCCCTGCGGCGCCAAAAGATGCACCGGCAGCGGAGGATGCTCGTCGCCGGCGAGCAGGATCTGCAACCGCCCGTCACGGATTTCCTCGGCGATGTGATACGAGAACAGCCGGGTGACGCCGTGTCCTTCGCTGGCCGAGGCCACCGCCGCGCGCACCGTGTTGACGACCAGCCGCGGCGTGAACTGGACCGCGCGCGCGATCTTCGACTTCGCGGCCGGCGGGAAGCTCCAGGAGTCGAGCCCGAAATGCGTCATGGCGATGATCTGGTGCTTCGCCAGATCAGCCGGCTCGGCGATCAGCGGATGCTGCGCGAGATAGCCGGGCGATGCCGCGACCACGCGGCGCACCTCGCCGAGCTTGATCGCGATGAAACTGGAATCGGCGAGATGGGCGATGCGAAGCGCGACGTCGATCCCCTCCTCGATCAGATTGACCGCGCGATCGAACAGCAGGAGCCTTGCCGACACCGCCGGATAGTCCGTCATGAAGGCATCGAGCACCGGCCGCAGCACGTCCTCGCCGACCACGACGGGCGCGGTGACGGTCAGCGTGCCGCGCGGCACCGACCGCTCGCCGCCCGCCGAGATATCGGCCTCCTCGAGCTCGCTGAGGATACGACGGCATGCGGCTGCATAGCGCTGGCCGGCATCGCTCAGCTTCAGCGAGCGCGTCGTGCGATGTAACAGCTCGGCGCCGACATGATGCTCAAGGAAAGCGATCGCCCGGCTGACCGCTGCCGGCGAGCGCCGCAACTTCCGCCCGGCACCGGCGAGGCTGCCCTCGTCGACCGCCGCAACGAAGACCTTCATGGCGTCGATGCGGTCCATCGATCCCCCCGCTTCGCGGTCGCCGTTACTCCTTCACGTCATATTGCTTGCTGAGGTGGTCGCCGATCTGCACCAGCATCGCGACGCATTCGGGATAGCCGGGCCTCGCCGCCGTGGCGTCATTGGCGCTGGCGCGAAACTCCCAGCTGTCGCCGTCGCGCAGCACGGAGATATCGATGCCGTCGGGGCAGTCGGCATGGGCCCTCAGCTCGGCCCGCGCCATCGCGATGAGTTCGGCTTCGGTCTTGATCGGCTTGCTCATGTAACGACGTCCTCCCGGCGCTGTGCAACGGACGCCATGGTTGCCGATTTGACGGCAGGATGTCGAGAGCACGCGTGCGATCACAACCAGTTGCAATTGACAAAATGCTCGTCCCCGGCGAACATTTGGCAGGGTCGATACCACCCGCCGCTTGCACCCCGCCCCGGGGACGGTGAAGGTATCAAGCCATGTTTCAGGCTTCCTTTGCCCGCACGAACGGGTCAGCAACGCAAGCCCCTGACGCTTTCCGTTCGTCGATGCAAAGGTTGATCCCATGCGCGACTTTCGTGATGCCAAGACCATGGCGCAGACGCTACGCGATGCGCTCGGCGCCAAATCGATCCCCCTCACCCACAGCGACAGCCTGGAGCTGATCGCCAAACTGTTCGGCCAGCGCGACTGGAACACGCTGGCGGCGCGGATACAGGCCGCCGGCGGATCTGCCGATGTGCCGGCTTCCGCTCCGAGATCGCCGCCGGCCGCGGTGCGGCAAGAGATCGCAGTCGCTGCGGCGGTGCTCGACCGCTATGCGGGCTTCTACCAGCTCAGCGAGCAGGCCGTCCTCAGTGTGATGCGCGAGGATCACCACTTGGCTGTACAGCTCACCGGGCAGCGTGCCGTACCGTTCTTTGCGGAGAGCCAGACCGAGTTTTTAGCCAGGGAGGTCGACGCGCAGATCAGCTTCGTCATCGCGGCTGACGGTCAGGCGACGTCACTGATCCTGCATCAAAATGGCGACAAGCCGATGCCTCGCATTAGCGCTGCAATCGCGAAGCAGATTGCGAATCGCACCGCGGAGCGTGTGAAGAACCAGTCGCCGGCTCCCGGAACCGAGGCCGCGCTCCGCCGCCTGATCGAGGGGGTCGCCTCGGGACAGCCCGACTATGCGGACATGGCCCCCGCGCTCGCCGCGGCGACCCGCGAGCAATTGCCACACCTGCAGCCTTTCCTCGCCGACCTCGGCGCGATCGAATCGACCCGCTTTCTCGGCGTCGGCGCGCAGGGCGAGGATGTCTACAGTGTGCGGCACGCCGACGGTGCCTCGCATTGGCGGATCGCGCTCGACGCGAATGGGATCATCTCGACCGCGTGGGTGTCTGCCGGGCCGTGAGCCCTGCGTTGCTACGGCGCCGCGCTGGCGCGGCGCTCGCCCTTGATGACCGGCAGCGCGCTCACCGGCGCGACCTTTGGCTTGTCAGCCACCGATCCGGTGGCGACCGGATCGGGCAACGGCGCGCGGGCGCTGGCGTCGGGGAAGCGGGTCTTCATCTCGCGGATGAAGCCGTCGAGCGTGTCGACGCTGGCGGCCATTCGCGCGATCTGGGCGAATTCGGCGCTGGACGTCGCGACCGGCTTGCTGGCCGAGTCGAAGGCGAGCTTGTCGGCATCGCCGGACATCAGCGGCGCGTATTTCTCGCGGAAGCGCGACAGGCCGATCGAATCGTCCGCGAGCGCATAGCCGACGGCGGCGCGGATGATGTCGCTCTTCTCGACCGCGTTGAGCGGCTTGAAGTCGCGGAAACGGTCGCCGTAATAGAGCTCGATCTGCTCGGCGGACTCGCGCCAGCGCCGCGCCGCCCAGAAGATGTCGGAGCGAAGGCGGAGCACTTCGCGCCCGGAGACGTTGGAGACGATGTCGAGCGCGAGATCGTGGCGGCCGACGTCGCTCTGCGCGCGCGCTTCCAGGAGCAGGCGCTGCTGCCGGAGCTCGCCGGAGAGATCGGCGATCCGGGTCGAGCGCAGCGCGGCAATGGCGCGGTCGGGCTTGCGGTTCATCAGATAGACCATCGCGAGGCGCGCGGCGACCTGGGCGCGTGCCGCGCCTTCAAGGCGATGATCGACCTGGTATTGCAGGAGCTCGGCGGCCTGGTCGAGCAAGTCGACCGAGGCGAGGCGGTCGGCGAGCCGGCGGATCAGCTCGTCGCCGCGGCGGCCGATCGGCGTCAGCTCGCGATATTCGTAGAAGGTGCCGAGCGCATCGATCGGCGACATCTCGTCGCCCTTGGGGCCGAGGTAGAGCTGCACGAACAAGGCCGAGGCGGCATCCTGCGCCTGGCGCGATTCCGGCGCGTTCGGTTGCAGCCGGGTCGCGGCACGCGTCACCGCGAACGCGTCGGCATAGCGCGCCGTCTCGGCGTAGATCTTCGACAGCACATACAGCGTCTTCAGCTCGATATTGTCGCCGCGCCACAGCATCGACAGAAGTTCGAGCTCCTTCAGCACATCGTCGCGGCCGATCTCGCCGCGCTTCTGCTTGAGCAGCGTCTCCAGCAACCTGCCCTCGGCGGCAGCTTGGCGATCGGCCGAATTGGCGGCGAAGCGATAGTCGTCCAGCGCATCCTTGTCGTGGCCGAGCGCCTCGGCGAGCCGGCCGCGCAGCACGGCAACCGCGGGCTTGAGCTCACCGGGAACGCCGACCACGTCGAGATCGCTCTTGCGCCGCGCGGCGCCGGCATAGTCCTTGACCTCGAGCGAGGCGCGCATCGCGTCCATCGTCACGATACGCTGGATGTCGAGCGGCAGAGAGGCGATGGCGAATTCGACGTTCTTGAACTTCTCGCGCGCGTCCGCCCATTTGCCCTGACGCGCATAGGCGAGCGCCTTCCAGAGCTGGGAATCATGGCTGTTGCCGATCACGGGATTGGCGAGGTCCTTGAGGCCCTGCGCCGGCCGGCCGATCAGGATGCTGGCGATCGCATGCACCATCACCACCGACGCCGTCTCGCTGCCGCGCTTGCTCTCGGACAGGATCAGATTGGCGACACCATGGGCTTCCTGGTACATGCCGCGCGCCATGTAGAAATCGGCGAGATCGAGCCGTGCCTGCGGCAGCTGCTCCGCATTGGCCATCGAAGCCGCCGCAATCAGGCCGTCGAGCTGCTTGAGGAACGTGTCCGACTGGTTCTTGCGCCACTCGTCCGGATCGAACAACGGCTTCACCGCCGCGGTCGCGCGCTCGGCGGCGACGTCGGCCGACGACAGCGTCAGGCCGCCGGGCCGGCCCAGCATCACCTTGTCGGCGCCGACCTCCGCCTTGACGTCGTCGGCGTTGGGATGAACCACGACGCCGTGGATCGATTCCAGCAGCGAAAGCTCGACGAAATCCTGCCGCTTGATGATGCCGCGGGTCGGCGGCGGTGCGGTCACCACCCAGAGCGTATCGCCGGCGTCGGGATCGACCAGTTTGTGCAGCTGCCCGGGATTGGCGAGCGGCACGCTGACATTGGCGAGCGAGGGCTCCGAGATGTTGCGCACCACGCTGAGCGGCAGCGGCGGCTTCTGCACCCGGTCGGCAAAGGTCAGCGTCCAGCTCACGCCGCGCGAGCGGTCGTCGCTCTCGAGCGACGGCATCTGCGGCCGGTTGAGGCGGAAGCGCACCGCCTGGCCCTTCTCCAGCGCGATCCGGCTGACATCCGAGATCAGCGCGCCGCCCTTGGCACGGATCGGATCGACATCGATCGGCTCAGCCGTGTCGAACACCATCCACACCGTGTCGGCGCGGCGAAACAGCGCCGCCGGCGTCGCGGCGGGGAATGAGAACGTCACCCGCAAGCCGTCGCTGTCGCGCTGGGCTTCGACCGCAGGTTTGCCGACGGTACGGGCGTCCACAGCAGGCGGCGATGGCGCTGCAGCCGCCTTCGGCGTTTCCATCGCCGGCGCGGCGGCGACGGCGGGCACCGGCTTCGGCGCGTCGGTCACCGGCGCCGTGTTCTGTTCCGCCGCGGAGCCGGCGCCACCCTCGTGCGGCGGGTTCGGCACAGCAGCGTTCTCGGCGTTGGCCGCAGGTGCGGCCGCGATTTTCGGCAGCTCCGGATCGGACAGTTCCGATCGGGGCTGCTCCGTTTTGACGGGCGCGGCCGCCGGTTGCTCGCTCGTGGCTTGTTCGGGTTTGAGCGGTTCGGAGCGCTGCGGTTCGGACTTGGCAGGCTCCGACTTGGCAGGCTCGGACTTCGCCGGTTCGGATTTGGACTGTTCAGACTTGATCTCGATCTTGGCCTGCTGGGCGATGCTTTCCGATGTCACCGGCGCGATCGCCGCGGCGCCTTTCGGTTTGGCGCGCGGCGTCGGCAACAATGAGCTCAGCGAGGGCTTCGCCGCCTGCTGCTCGCTCTGCTGGAAGGCGACGTCGACGACGTAGTTCTTCTCGTCGCGGAACGAATGCACGTCGACATCGCCAATCAGCGATACATCGACTGCCGAGGTATCCGTGTCGGCGCGCGCGCTGATCGACGCGACATTCGGCGGGGCGGCGACCTTGGCATCGGCAAGGTCGAAGGTCAGGACCGAATTGAAGGACAACGTCAACTTCTGCTCGTTCAGCACCGAGGAGACGCTGACCCCGTCGGGCACCTCGAACACGAAGCGGACGAAGGTGGGTTGCACCAGCGCCCGAACGCGCACCGGCGGCTTCTTCTTGGCGGCGTCGGCGGCACGCTGCATGCGCAGCAGGCGCTCGGCGGCGCGGGCGCGCTCGGCAAGCTCGCGGATCACCTCCTGCGGCAGCGATGGCGGCGGGCCGGTCCAGCTGTCGGGCAGGAAGTCGATGAAGATGCGCTCGCCGGCGGTCATGGTGTTGATGGAGACGCGGCGCGCCAGCGACAGACGGATCGCCGAGCCGTCGGGATCGCGGCGCGCGGCGCCGACATAATCGGGCACGGCATCCTGCAGTTTCTCGACGGGGATATCGACCGGACGTTTGAAGCGGATCACGATGATCGAGCCGGCGGTCGTGACCTCGGACTCGACATCCTCCTTCAGCCTCAGCACCAGCCGGGCATAGCCGTTCGCGGCAGAGAATGTCGCCTCGCCGGGTACCGGGTCTTCGGCATGCGCCGCGGTCGAAAATGTAAGGGTTGTGAGCGCGAGGCCGCTGGCAAGCAGGCACAGACGCGCGGTCCGCGCCCAGGCGCGGCCTAGCGACCATGTTCCAGCGGCAGCCGTTCGCGCCATCTCGAAACGTTTTCTCGGGACCCCAGCCATACCAAGCGCGAAGCGCCCTCGCCCACGCCTCCCGATCTTGGATCGGGCGGCGTTAAGGACCTGTTAACGTCAACGGATTGTTTCGGACCGGCCCCGGCCACCGAATGGCGACCAAAAGCGCTCGGTTTGAAGCTGAAGCTTGTTCCGAGCGCCGCCGAGCGCCACAGCTGGCGGCGCGCGCTATCCTTTGGAGTCAGCCGGGAGCCCGCTGCGCGACTGTGACCGGACAGGATTTGTCCTTGCAACGAGCCTTACTCGGCGCTGCCGGGTACCGTGCGCAAATACGCCACGATGGCGTCGAGGTCATCGGGACTGATCCGGGCGTAGTAGTGGTATCCCATCGGTCGACCGAGACGGCTGCCGTCGCGGCTGACGCCGTCGGTGATCGCACGCTTGATCTCGTCGTCGCTCCATGCGCCGATCCCATTGGTCTTGTTCTGCGTGATGTTGCGTGAAACCGAGATTCCCCACGGCCCGGAAAATTTGACGCCACCCGCACCAAGACTGCTCTTGTATTCTCGTCCCCTCGGTCCAATCGGCGTATGGCACGCCATGCAATGCGCGATCGTGACGAGATAGAATCCCTTCTGCACCTTGTCGCTCATCATCGGTTCGGCGAATGGGTTCTCGCCGCCCGGCGGAACGTTCTCGACCTGAGGCACCTTGTAGATCGGATCGGGCACCTTGTTGTGGACCGGCGTGATCGTACGCAAATATGCGACGACCGCATCGAGATCATTTTCCGTCAGGATGTGATAGAAGCTGGTCGGCATGACCATCGCGGTATGCACTCCCTTTGGGGTCTGCCCGGTCCGCAGCAGTTTCTTGATATCGGCATCGCTCCAGCTTCCGATGCCTGTTTCCTTGTCTTGTGTAATGTTGGCGGCATGCACTGTGAACGGCGGCTCGTCCCAGTAACCTCCGCCCGAGAATGCCTTCTCCAAAACATCGCCGTTCGGTCCCTTGGGCGTGTGGCAATTGCCGCAAGCCAGAATGCCGTTGACAAGGTAATCGCCCCGTTTGACCAGTTCGGATTGGGCCCATGCCAGATTGGTGGTGGCGATGACGACAAGCATCATGAACAGGTTACGCATATCGGTTTCCTTGAAATTTCTTGGTGATCAAAAATTCAATTTCTGATCGGGCGCAGCTTCGCGTCCGGCACAAGAGCAATTCAATCAATCAACTCAAGCGGCGGTCCATGCGACCGCAATCACGGAAGGCCAAAAGTAGCGAAATCGCGCTCGCCTTCCTCGCGCCAATGCTAGACTCGCATCAAGCACTTTGGCAATGTCTGCGATGGCTCTGTTGCAACGGTCTTGGCGCCGTTCGGCGCGGATGTGCGCCGAGGCGCCACAAGAGGGGGCCACAAGCCGCCCTGCTCCGCTTATGCCGGCGAAGGATCGTGACCATCAGGCCGGCGATTTGCGGAAGGCTTGTGGCCTGCTTGTCCATTGCACCGGATCGGGGCGACTTGGCGAACTCGGCCGGACGGACATCGAAGCGGTCAAGCCGCCCTGTTGATTGGTAATGATGATTTATCGCAACGCGGAAGCAGCACTGCTGCCTCACTCGATTTCCGATTGTTCGGCAATAATTTCTTTTGAGGATCACCCATGCGAAAGCCACTATCAATTCTTGCTCTTTTAATGAGTGTCTCGATTGCCCAAGCCGGTCCGAAGGAGGACGCAGCGCAGCTCGTTGAACGCTGGAGCAAAGCCTTCGCTGACGCCGACCTTGACGGTATCGTCAGTTTCTATGCCCCGGAAGCGACCGTGATCGGGACGTTCGGCAAGGTCGTCATGACGAAGCCGGAGCAAATCCGCAAATACTTCGAAGCGACAATCCTCAATTCGCCCCCAACACCGTGGCGCTGCAAAGCGCAGAGACTTCTCCTGATCGACGAGAGGACGGTGGTGCTTGCCGGGTTCGACACCATCTCCGGCGTCATGAAGGATGGCCAGCCTTATAGCAGCCTCGGCCGCGTCACATTCGTGATCGCGAAGCAAGGCTCGGATTGGAAGATTGTCCATCTGCACCGGTCTCCACTCCCGAAAACCTGACGACAGACCCCGTCAGTTCGTCTTCGGCGTGAGCATCTTGCCTTCGATCTTGGGAAGATCGTCGGTCGAGGCCGATTTGTCGCCGCCGGCACGGCAATTGGCGACCGAGCGGTTCTGCTCCTTTGCTCCCGCGCCGATGGCAAAACCCGAGAAACTGGACACTCCCGCGATATTACGGAGGCTCGAGTGAGGTGCTCCGAATTCAGACCGTCGCGACCTCTCGCTCGCTATGCGCCGCTTGCCGCGTCTGCGTGCTCTCCCGAACCAGCAACCAGCAGAACAGGATGATGACCGGAGAACCAAAAGGCAGCGGCTTCACGACCGACAGTTGATAGAGGACAGGTAGGTAGAAGACCATCGGCGCGAGAAACGTCACGCCAAGCACCATTTTCGACCAGGCCGGAAAGCCGCCCCTCAACCATTCGCGGAGCATCCAGGCCAGCGGCAGCGCCATGATGAGCATGTCGTAGAACAGGCAGAACGGCGTAACCAGAAGGCAGGTGAGCACGATGATCGAGCGTTCAGTCGCAGCAGTGATCTTCTGACGCAACATCCAGATCAGCACACACGTCATGCCCAGCGCCACGAGGCCGTGAATGATAAAGGCCGTGTTGACGCCGGCGCCGAGCAGGCGCGCTGTCGCGTACACGCTCTGCAGCAATGAAAACTCGACGTCGCCGTTCTCGAGAGCCTGACGGGCCGAGTGAGAGACGTCGAGGAAGTTGAGCCATGTATTCAGGCCGAACAGCAGCGCGGACAGCACGACGAGCGAGATCGACGACATGCCTGCCCAGATCAGCGTGCGCCAGCGACCTGTGACGATCAGGGCGATCGGCACGGCCAGCGCCAGGTGCGGCTTGATCACCATCAGCCCGAGGATCGCGCCCGCGAGCTTTGGCCTCCGGTCCATGATGTTGAGACCGCACCCAAGGATCGATGCCGTCAGAAAGGCGTTCTGCCCTGCCACGGCATTAAGATAGACCGGCGCATAGGCGAGGATCGCGACCAGGCACCAAGGCGTTCGCAAGATGCGCCAGATCACCGCGGCGAACGCCGCCGCCGTCATACCAATGAACACGAACAGCGAGGCGAAATACGGCGCGAGCGCGAGCGGCAGGCACACAAGCAGCATCGTCGGCGGATAGAAGAACGCCTCGTAGCCCTCTCGCAGGTATGGAGCTTCCGCGAGCAGATGCAATTCGGGCACATAAACCTCGGCGGGATGGCCGGCCAGAACCTGAAGCGAGGCCGCCCAGAACGTCAGAAAGTCCGAGCCGAGCAGAAAATTATTCGCGCCATAGCCGCCATCGCGGTAAAATAGCAAAAGCGACCTCGCGAGAGTCAGCACCAGCACAATTGCGACGCCACTCACGTACAATCGGGCGCGCGGCGCGGTGAGCCATGGCATGTCTTTCAGCATTGGCAATTCCTAAAGCACCACCTTGAGACATAGCGACTTCAATTCCAGAATGACAAATCGGTTGCAACTTAACGCTACCGTTTAAGGCTACCATAACCGGCGTACACTTCTCGGCGTCGATAGGCGTTTGGCTTCGCGGAGACCCCGTCGAGCCCACACCATCGGAGGCGGCGAACATCCGCGTCTGCATCGAGAGGATTACCCCCGGTCCGCCGGACATGCGCGGAACTCTCAGCGATTAACCGAACGCCCAATGGAGATCGGCCACTCGCTTGCGCCACCGCCAGTTGCGGTATACAACCGCTTACATTTCAAGCAATTCTTAGTTTCTGGCAGTTTCATGAACGGATTTGGAATGGTGCGCGCCCGTGCGGAGCGCAGCGGATACGACCGTGCATTGGCCATTGCCTGCCTCATCGTGTTGGGCTTTACCCTTTACTGCGTGGTACCGAAAGTCGTTGACGGTACCGGCGCGACCGGGCTCGACTTTTCATGCTTTTGGAGCGCGGGGAAGATGGCGCTCGATGGCCATGCCGCCACCGCCTACGATTGGCCGCAGTTGCGGCAAGCGATCATTCAAATACATCCCAGCTTGAACGATGCTCCGTTCCCCGTTTACGAGGTGCCGATACCGTTTTTCTACCCGCCGTTTTTTTTCTTTGCGGCGGCACTGCTGGCACTGCTGCCGTTTCCGACCGCGTTCTGGGTCTGGAGCACCGCAAAGCTGCTGTGCTGGGGGCTCGTTATTTCCGCCATCCGGCCACGCTTCGCCGTACTGCTGCTGGCGTTCGCCGTGCCGGCCGTCCTGTACGATTTCATCGTCGGCCAAAGCTCCCTGCTCGCGGCATCGCTGCTCGGCGCGATTCTGCTGACGCTGGACCGGCGCCCGATCGTCAGCGGCTTCCTGATCGCGCTGCTGATCTTCAAGCCGCAATATGGCGTCCTGCTTCCGCTCATTCTGATCGCTACTGGACGCTGGACCGTCTTCATCACAGCCAGTTTGGTGACACCGGTGCTCTTGCTGCTCACCGGGCTTACCTTCGGCTGGGATACTTTTGAGGGGTTCCGTGAGGCCGCCGTCTTCGCGACGACGCAGTTCCATCTCACCGGCACGCTGGCCTGGTACAAGCTGCAGAGCGTCTACGGCGTGCTTCGGTTTGCCGGTTTTGGCTATGGATCGGCCATGGCACTGCACGTCGCGGTCGCTGCGGCAGCCGCGACGTGGACGCTGATCATCTGGCGCCGCAACGTCAACTTCGCCGTCAAGGCCGCGAGCCTGCTCGTCGCGACATTGCTCGTATCTCCCTACTTCGCGATCTACGATACGGCGCTACTGGCTCTCGCGCTCGTCTTTCTCATGAACGCGCCCATGGCCGAACCTGGCTCGCTTCTTTCGAATCGCTCCGAACTCCGGATCGGGTTCGGCGTGCTTGTCCTGGCGGGGTTCACCTACCCGGTCGCACTCGTGCCGGTCGGTCCGTTCATGTGCGCGACCCTCATCGCGATGATCTGGATGCGATGCAGGCAACCCGGCGTTAAGTCGGATCTAGCTTACGGCTGAGGAGTCCACCGCCAATTGGCGGACTTCCCGATAGCCCCCGTCAGTTCGTCTTCGGCGTGAGCATCTTGCCTTCGATCTTGGGAAGATCGTCGGTCGAGGCCGACTTGTCGCCGCCGGCGCGGCGGGCGAGTTCGACCGTGAGCCGTTCGGCGGCTTCCGGCTGCATCAGGCCGAGGATATCGGACATCTTGCGCGGCTGGATCTGCGAGGCGATCTGGTAGAGCACGTTCATTTCCAGACGATCGAACACTTTTGCGGCGTCCTTCGGCTTCATGTTCTCGTACATGGTGACGATGCCCTTGAAACGCGCGGCATCGGCTTCCGCCTTTGCCGCGGCATCGGCATTCGCCTTGGCGTCATTGGCCTTGGCCTCCTCGACCTTGGCCTCGATGCGCTTCTCAGCAGCCTTCAACAGGCTTTCGCGGATCTCGACCTCGCGCGCGCGCGTCTCGAGCTCCTGGCGGCGCGACTGCAACCGTTCCAGGATCGCGCGCTCCGACGCCGACACCGGCGCCGGGGCATCCAGATTGACGACAACGCCATCGGGCTTGGACGGCTCCGCGGCCGGTGCGGCCGGCTTCGGCGCCTCGTCCTTCTTCTCGTCCTTCTTGGCGTCCTTGTGCTCGACCGATCCCGTGATGTCGCCGGGATCGGCCTTGATCTTGCTGTCAACCACCGCCTTGCCGCCGCCGGGGAAGTTGAAGTTCTGCTGCGCCCAAGACGGACCGGCCGGGCCGGCCGGCGGCGTATCGTCGGCAAACACGTAACCGCCATCGAGCACGAGGCCCGCGACCTTCAGCACCATCAGGCCGAAGATCGCGACCAGCACCACGGGCATCACTCTGATGTCACGAAGCAACTTCATGCAGCGAGGCCGCCGGCCCTCCTGCGCTCGGTGAAGGCTTCAGCCGCCGCGGCGACCGCGTGCGCGGCCGAGACCCTGGGCGCCGGCGCCACTGGCGCGGCTGCTTGTGCCGGTGCCTGCACGGGCTCGGACGGCCGCGCGGCCAGCGCGATCTTGGACAGGCGGCGCACCACGTGGTCGCCTTCCGCCAGCTGGTCCTTGAGCAGCGCCGACATCTGCGTCGCGGCCGCGAGCTGGCTGCCCAGGTTCTCGTTGACGTCGCGCACGGCCAGCTTCAGCCCGCCGATCGCGCGCTCGGCGATCTCCGTCGCCGTGATCAGCTCGCCGATGACCGCCTTCAGCGAATGCTCGTCCGCCTTCAGCCGCGTCAGCCGCTTGTTGAGCATGACGCAGTAGACGATCGTCAGCATCAGCAGCACGGCTACCAGACTCTCGATCGCTAATCCAAGCACATGACTCATGGTGCCTCCATCATCTTGGTCCGCTCGTCCGCCTTCTCGAACATCGCGAAGGTGGTTTGGGGTTTACGCAAATTCTTGGTCACGCGGATCGCGACGCGGTCGCCGACCCGGCCCATCCGCCCCTCGGTCAGCGTGACGTCGCCGCAGCGCACGGTGACGTTGGCGTCGGCGCGCATGTCCAGCGGCAGCGTGTCGCCGACCTTGAGCCGCATCAGCTGCTTGAGCGGAATGTCGGCCTCATAGAGCACCGCGTCGACCGAGATCTCGGCCTGCACGATCTCGGTGGCGAAGTGGCCTTCCCAGACCGGGTCGCGACCGAACTTTTCGCCCATGAACATCTGGAGCAGGACGCCCCGGATCGGCTCGATGGTCGCGTAGGGCAGCAGCAGCTCGATATTGCCGCCGCGGTCTTCCATGTCGATGCGCAGGCGGACCAGGATCGCGGCGTTGGCGGGACGACTGATCGCGGCGAAACGCGGATTGGTCTCGAGCCGGTCGATCGTGAAGGTCACCGGCGACAGCGGCCGGAACGCCTGCTCGGCATCGGCCAGCACCACCTCGACCAGCCGCTTGACCAGCTCGGTCTCGATCGTGGTGTAGGGCCGGCCCTCGATGCGGAGCTGGCTGGTGCCGCGGCGGCCGCCGAGCAGCACGTCGATCATCGAATAGATCAGGTTGGAATCGACCGTCGCCATGCCGAAGTTCTCCCACTCCTCGGCCTTGAAGACGGTGAGGACGGCGGGCAGCGGGATCGAGTTCATGTAGTCGCCGAAACGCACCGAGGTGATGCGGTCGAGCGAGACTTCGACGTTGTCGGAGGTGAAGTTGCGCAGGGACGTCGTCATTAGCCGCACCAGGCGGTCGAAGACGATTTCGAGCATCGGCAGACGCTCGTAGGAGACCATCGCAGAATCGATGATCGCGCGAATGCCGGAATGATCGTCGAGCGTGACGTCGCCGACGGTGAAGCCGAGGAGATTGTCGATCTCCTCCTGCGACAGCACCCGCTCGCCGGAGTTCTTGCCGGTGCCGAGATCACGACTGCCGTCCTCGACCATGGCCGCCCATTGCAGGGCCATGGTTTCCGACAGCTCGTTCTCGGCGGCAGCCTTTGCGGCCTCGGCGGGATCCTCGGAATCGAGCGAGGCCTCCCACTGGGCGGCAATTGCATCCTGGTCGACCTGGTCGTTGCCCGCCATGGCTTTACATCCCTAGTCCGTCATGCTCACTGGACCACGACTTCCTTGAACAGCACCGCGCTGACCTGGATCGGGGCGACCGCCGCGTTGACGCGCTTGGTCAACTCCTCCTTGAGGCGGAAGATGCCGGCGGAACCGTTGAGGTCGGAGGGGCGCAGCTCGCGCACATAGGTCTGGAAGATGTCGGTGACGCGCGGCATCGTCGGCTTGATCGCCTCGATCTGCTTCTCTTCCTTCAGCTCCAGCACGATCTTCAGCCGCAGATATTGCACGCGCTCGCCGGGCGAGCCGGCGAGGTTGACCATCAGGTCGGGGACGTCGACGAAGGCCGGCGGCTTCGGCGGCGGCGCTTCGGCGTGCTGCTCCTCACCGTGGCCGCGCATGAAGAAGAACCAGCCGCCGGCGCCCGCGCCGAGCACGACGAGGAAGCCGACGACGGCAATGATCAGCTTGAGCTTGCCCTTCTTCGGAGCGGCCGCGCCCTCGCCGGTCTCCGTCTTTTCCTCGTCCGCCATCGTCCGCTCGCTTCAACCCGAAGGATGCGAACGCGATTTGCCCCAGCTTTGGCCTGAAGACGCGATACAAATGCCGCCGGCGCACACGCGCCCCAATGCCGGCAACACTGGGGTCATAATGGTTAACGGAAGCTTAGGATTTACCTTCCACTAGGAAAAAACTGCCGGGCAAACATGGTCAACAAGACCTTTCTGCCGCCCCGGGCCGTACCCGGTAAAACAACTAAGCCATTCAAATAACACACCATTTTAAGTTGGCACGGCTTTCGCTGAGAGGACGGCGTAACCCGCGGGTTTGGGAGAATCCAATGGTTACCGACGGATCCGGCGTGAAGGTTTGGGAGAACCTGCATTCGGATCGCCTCACAGGGGAGAACCACCGATGCAGAATACGCTTCTGGTCGGCCTATCGAAGCAGATGGTGCTGGAACGGCAGATGGATGTCGTCTCCAACAACATCGCGAACATGAACACCAACGGCTACAAGGCCGACCGGTCGCTGTTCCAGGAATATCTGTCCTCGAACGCGCATGAGGACAATTTCGCGTCCTCCGACCGCCGCGTCTCCTTCGTGCAGGACCGCGCGACCTTCCACGATTTCTCGCAGGGTCCGACCGAAGAGACCAAGAACCCGCTCGACGTCGCGATCGACGGCAACGCCTTCCTGGTGGTGCAGACGCCGGGCGGCGAGCGCTACACCCGCGAAGGCAGCCTGCAGATCAACAATCGCGGCCAGCTGGTCACCGCCTCCGGCTACCAGGTGCTCGGCAATGCCGGCCCGATCACCTTCCAGCCGACCGACCACGACATCTCGATCGCCGCCGACGGCAACATCACCGTGCTCGAGGGCACCTCCCGTCTCGATTCGATCCGCGGCAAGCTGCGCCTCGTCTCGTTCGCGCAGGCCCAGCGCCTGCTGAAGGAAGGCTCCAACCTCTACGCGCCGGGCGAAGGCACGCAGGCGCTGCCGGACACCAAGGCCCAGATCCGCCAGGGCTTCATCGAGAAGTCGAACGTCAATTCCGTCGTCGAGATGAGCCGCATGATCGAGATCACGCGGACCTACACCCAAATCGCCTCGCTGCTGCAGCAGGAGAGCGACCTGCACAAATCGGCGATCGAAAAGCTCGCCGACGTGCCGAACTGATCCGGGGGATTGACCGATGCGCGCACTTCACACCGCTGCGACCGGAATGGCGGCACAGGAACTCAACGTTCAGGTGATCTCCAACAACATCGCCAACCTGCGCACCACCGGCTTCAAGAAGCAGACCGCGGCGTTCCAGGACTTGATCTATGAGCACGTCCGCCGCGTTGGCGCCCAGTCGTCCGACCAGGGCACCATCCTGCCGGTCGGCGTCGACATCGGCGGCGGCGTCAAGACCGTCGGCACGCCGCGCAGCATGACGCAGGGAACGCTGTCGCAGACCGGCAACGACCTCGATCTCGCGATCTCGGGCGATGGCTTCTTCAAGATCCTGATGCCCGACGGCACCTACCAGTACACCCGCGACGGCACCTTCCAGATGGACAATCAGGGCCGCGTCGTCACCGCGCAGGGCAATTTGCTGCAGCCGACGATCACGATCCCGCAGAACGCATCCGGCCTCACCATCAATGCGCAGGGCCAGGTCTCGGTGACGCTGCCGGGACAGACCGCATCGACCAACATCGGCCAGATCGGCCTGACCCGCTTCATCAACAAGGCCGGCCTGATGCCGATCGGCGACAACCTGTTCCAGGAAACGCCGGCCTCCGGCCAGCCGCAGGACGGCACCGCCAACACCGACGGCTATGGCGACATGCAGCAGAGCAACCTCGAACAGGCCAATATCGACGTCGTCTCGGAGATGAGCGACCTGATCGCCGCGCAGCGCGCCTACGAGATGAACGCCAAGGTCATCAGCGCGGCCGACCAGATGATGCAGTCGACCTCCAACGGCGCTGTTCCGCTGAGGTGATGACGATGATCGCCCGCCCACTCCTGATCGCAGCCGCGCTCCTCGCCGTCGCCGTGGCGCCGTCGGCCGCGCAAAGCCGCCGCGAGACCATCGCGGTGCCGACGCTGCGCGCCAGCATCACGGTCGCCGACGACATCGTGCGGGTCGGCGACCTCATCGACAATGCCGGCAGCGCCGGCAGCGTCGCGGTCTACCGCGCGCCGGACCTCGGCACGACAGGCACGCTGCCGGTCGCGCAGGTGCTGAACGTGTTGCGCTCGCACCAGGTGATCGGCGTCGATACCCGCGAGCTGAAGGAGATCACCGTCACCCGGCTGGCGCGCACCATCGACAGCAAGGAGATCGAGCAGCAGGTGTCGCGCGCGCTGGAGGGTCGCCACGGGCTCGGCAGGGCCGGCAACATCGCGCTGACCTTCGACCGCGATCCCGGCGACATCCGCCTCGAGGCGACCAATACCGGCGTGATGCAGCCGATCGCCGTGCGCTACGACCCGCGCTCGACGCGTTTCGACCTGACCTTCGAGATCGGCAACGATGCCGGCGCCGCGCCATCGAAGCTGCGCTTCACCGGAACCGCGATCGAGACCATCGAGGCCGCCGTGCTGACGCGCAATGTCGAGCGCGGCGATGTGCTGAAGGCTTCCGACGTGATCGTCGAACGCCGTCCGAAAGCCGAAATCGGCAACAACGCGGCGGTGCGCGACAGCGCCGTCGGCATGCAGGTCCGCCGCCAGCTCCGCCCCGGCCAGGCGCTTCGCGTCGCCGACCTCGCGAAGCCCGATCTCGTCACCCGCGACCAGAACGTCACGCTGATCTATCGCACCGCCGGCCTCTACCTGACGATCCGCGGCAAGGCGATGGATGGCGGCGCCGAGGGCGACACCGTCAGCGTGCTCAATCTGCATTCCAAGCGCACGCTGACCGGCGTCGTCACCGGCCGCGGCCAGGTCTCGATCTCAGTCGCGACCCCGCGCCCGGCGCCGACCGCCGACGCCACCGAATCCAATTCCGCTTCCGTCAAGCTGAGTTCAGTCGCACCAAACGCCGAGTAAAGTTCATGTCCCAGTACCGCATCAACCGCCTCGTCCTGACCGGTGCGCTGCTCGCGCTCGGAACGATCGCCAGCGGCTGCTCCTCGATCGACCGCCTGTCGCAGATCGGCGAGCAGCCGAAGCTGTCGGCGATCGACAATCCGACGACGCAGCCCGGCTACAAGCCGGTGCAGATGCCGATGCCGAAGCCGGAAGTTGCCTCCTACAATCCGAACTCGCTGTGGCGCAACGGCAGCCGCGCCTTCTTCAAGGACCAGCGCGCCGCGCGCCAGGTCGGCGACCTCCTGACCGTGACCGTGAACATCACGGACAAGGCCGCGATCGCCAACGAGACCCAGCGCAGCCGCACCAATTCGGAAGACTCGGGCGTCACGGACTTCATCGGCTCGCAAACGATCACCCAGGCCAACAAGATCCTGCCCGGCCGTATCCTGACAGCCGACTCGACCTCGTCCAGCGAGGGCAAGGGCAGCGTCGACCGCAAGGAAGCCCTGCAGACCAACGTCGCCGCCGTGGTGACCCAGGTGCTGCCGAACGGCAACCTGGTCGTCGAAGGCAAGCAGGAGATCCGCGTCAACTTCGAGATCCGCGAGCTGATCGTGGCCGGCATCGTGCGCCCCGAGGACATCCAGAGCGACAACACCATCGACTCCACCAAGATCGCCCAGGCCCGCATCGCCTATGGCGGCCGCGGCCAGATCACCGACGTGCAGCAGCCGCGCTACGGCCAGCAAGTCATGGACGTGCTGCTGCCCTTCTAACGGCATGATCCCGCAAAGCGGAAACCGGTTTACGGAAACGGATCATGCCCGAGTAGGACTTTTACGAGCTCCCACATCTCGTCGCGAACCTAGGCGCGGCGCGGTGTACCAACACGGCCCTCGCTAGCTCCCCTGGCGAGGGTCGTGGCTTTTTGTGACCGGTGGCGTGCGCCGGCGCGATCGCCGCGCATCAGTCCGATACCGCTTCACGAAAGTCGCGCCATCGCCTTGTCGGTTCGTTAACCCTCGCAGCAGCGCACAGTAGAAGTCCCGGCGCTTGCAACGTAGGGAGACGACAACGCAGGGTTTTCTGTTTGTATGACGGTCATGCAAAGAGACGGACGATATGCGGCGTGGTTCCGGACGCCGCGGGGCGAAGGCACCGGAATAGTCCAGCTCGCAAATGGCAGGATCTCGGGCGGCGACGCCATGTTCATTTATGGCGGCACCTATCAGCTCGATGAGGACCGCTTCACGGCGACGCTGACGACGCACCGCTATGCCGACGGTCCGTTCACCACCGTGTTCGGATGCGACGAGGTCGAGGCGCAGCTGACGGGCTCGTTCAACGGCAACCGGGCGGTGTGCTCGGGCACGGCCAAGCAGGCCCCCGGCGTGCTGTTCGAAGCCACGCTGTTTCTGCAGCAGCAGGAGCCGGAGCCCGCCCCCGGCCCAAGGACCACGACAACGCGCGCGGGTGTGGCGAGGCTGCCGAAGCTCCCCGGCCGGCGCACGACGGTCGTGAGCAGGCGTTTCAGCTAAACCGTCCGCAATCCCGATGGCGTCGCCACCCGGTCCGGCGTACGATCGCGCATGCGCGAAGCGCAGCCCGATCGATGCAGCCGGAAGGAGGAACGAATGTATGCCGCCATCCGTCAGGCCAAGGCGAAGAGCGGAAGCGCGGAAGAGCTGGCGCGCCGCATCAAGGACGGCGCCGTTCCGATCATCAGCGACGTCGATGGTTTTCGCGCCTACTACGTCGTCTATGCCGGCGACGACACGGTCACCGCGATCAGCGTCTTCAACAACCATGCCGGCGCCGAAGAGGCCAATCGCCGCGCGCTGGCCTGGATCGACGACAATCTCGGCCCATTGCTGGTCGGCCAGGCCACCGCAGTCGCAGGTCCCGTGATCGTCCATACGAAGGCCTGACGGCCGCGCCCGGCAAACTTCGCCCGGCAGAAGCTGCCCGCTGCCAGTCGTGCGCGCGTGGCGGCATCGCGATCCCCTTGAAATCACGGCTGCAACGTATGGCACGCCATTTGCTCCACGATTGCAGCATTGCAATGGGGACTGCGCGCAGATGACGTCGATCTCGGCCCTTGGATCGGTCACCGCCAGCATGACGACTGGCACATTGAAGAAACCGCTGACCGCCGACGCCACCGGCGGCAGCTCGCTCGGCGATACCGTCGAGCAGAAGTTTCTCAAATACGCGCAGATGAGCCCGATGGACCGGATGCGCGCGAACATCCTCAAAAGCATGGGCATGTCGGAAGAAGACCTCAAGAACATGACGCCGGATCAGCGCGCCGCGGTCGAGCAGAAGATCAAGGAGCTGATCGAGCAGGCGTTCCAGAAGAACGCCGGCAAGGCCGGCCAGGCGGTCGACATCTCGGCCTAGCACGCCGACCATCGACGATGGCATCGCCGAGCTGATCGCCAGATCGGACACCGCGAGCGCGAGCCCCTAGTGTCCCGAATCCGAAGTTCGCATCATTTGCCGCACCTTCGGAGCGAACTTCGGATTCGATAAGGACACTAGCAAACTTATGATTCTAGTGTGCTTTATGAATGCGAAGTTCGTGAAAGTGGCTGCCGCGAAATCGCACGAACTTCGCATTCAGCACACTAGGCGGACGCTGCCTCCGGCACCGGCATTCCGCGCATGGTGGCGTATGATCTGCCGAGGATCGCCTCGATCGCCATCGCAGCCAGCCATAGCAGTGCACCGCAGGACAGATCGATGACGTAATGCCCGCCGATCGGAACGGTCGCGATCAGCACAAGCGCATTCCAGATCAACGTGACGGCGAGCAGCCATCTCGTCCCTGTCGTCGCACAAATCGTCATCAGGACGAGGCAGGTGTGAAACGACGGGAATGTCACCACGCCTTGCAGATTTTCGAATGACACGTTCGGAGACAGAGCATTGCGAAAATACTCGAACTTGGCGAGATGATAGATTCCTGCGCCGTCGGGAAGCTGCTCAAGCACCTCTATCGGATGGTGGAAATAGGCAAAAGCTCCCCTGGCGGGCCAGAACACTGAAAACGTCGCAGCGACAACCACGGTCAGGCTGAACACGAATACCAGCTGCCAGAGCTTGTCGAAGCGTCCCATCATGGCCAGGAACGGCAGCAGTGCGGCAAGCTGGAGCAGCCAGCTGTCGTAAGCCACGGATAGCAGATGGGACAGCAAGGGATGATCCGCAAACCACCGGATCATGGACGGCAAATCGACCCCGACCGCACGATCGGCGTTGCCGAGAACGTCATCGATCAAGGGGAACTTGTACCGCAAGCCGACCAGGCTGATGACCGCGGCCGCCACGATCGACCAGCAAGTCGCAGCGACGGCGCCCCCCAAATGAGAGAGTGTCGGCGCGGTGCGCCATCTGCCGTAGACGACATGGACGATGATGAGGAACGCCATCATGCCGGAAAACAGCGCCAGATCCCTGGCGTCGATCGCGATCCGAAATCTCCAAAGCAGGAAGCCGGTGAAACCGCTCGCCGCGAGGGCAACAAGCCATGAGCCGAGCATGCTCCATTTGTAGGGATGGGTTCCCTGAAGTGCCTCTGCCGCAGCTTTCGCCTCTGGAGAGACCCTTCGCGGGGCAGGGAGATCCGCCGACGACGCGATCCGTGACGGACCAAGCAACTGACTGAGCATTCCGACTGCCATTCCAGCGGGCGCCTCGACACGAGACCCGCTCATTCCACAGCCACAGGTTTAGCAGTCACTCGTTAAGTTGCGTCGGTACACAGCTACAACCGGACAACCTTCATGTCCAATGGTGAACGGTTTATTTCGCTATATCTCTGAAAGGGGGAGTTGGGTTCCCAAATGCCCGAAGAGCCGGCTACTGACGGAGATCCGGCCTGTCGCTCAGGACAATGAAGACCTTGCCGCCGAAGTCGTATCGCGCGACCTCGCGCATGCCGAGCCGCAGATGCGCCTTCAGCGAGCGCGGATTGTCTTCCCTGATGAACAGGATTGCCTCGCGGCCGCGGAACGCCGCTTGAAGCTTCGCGTACAACGCCTCCAGCACGCCAAGGACGCGCGCGTTTCGGGAGACGCACACCGGGCCGTAGACATATGCATCGGGACTGCCTGGCCAGGCCGTCAGCATGGCCTGCACCGGCGGCGCCTCGCCATATCCCTTCTCCGACGTCAGGAGCGCGCCGAGCAGCCTGCCCTCATCATCGGTCGCGATAACGATCGGCTGTCCGTTTGCAATGCGCGTCTCGATCACCTCGCGCGGCCATCGCCCGAGCAACATGCCGCCGTGCTCCCCGCTCTCGGCCGTCAACAGCGCGGAGGTGGCGTCCGCATCGGACCATGTGGCTAGCCTGGTCTTGATCATCGCGGATGGATCGCGAGCACCATGCCGGCGCAGCTCACGCCTTCTTCTTTGCGGTCGCGCGGGTACCCGCGGTCTTCGTCACTGGCTTGTTCGCCGGCTTCCTTGACGGCTTCTTTGACTTGGCCTGGTTGAGTTCGATCGCGGCACGAATAAGCGCTTTGAGCGCGCGATCGTTGATCTTGTCGCCCTCGAACAGATCGATCGCGCGCCGCGCGTTGCCCTCGAAGCCGGTGTTGAACAGTCTGTCGGGGTCCGGCAGCTGCGCGCCATACATGAAGGTCAGCTTGACCTTGCCCTTGTGGGCATTGCCGACCGCGATGATGCCGTCGCGCGACCACACCGGGCTGCCCATCCACTTCCACTCCTCGATGATCTCAGGATCGGCGGCGAGGATGCTCTTGCGCAGGTTGGCGAGCGTCTTGCCGCGCCAGTCGGTGAGGTCCTCGATCATCCGGTCGATACGTTCCGATGCCGTCATTGCTGTCTCTCGCGCCTCATCCGCCCCAAGCCGTCACGTCATGCAATCACACTTGGGACGCGGACGTCGATCCCCCATGCTGACGCCGCGGCGACAGATAAGGCAACGCGAACAGATAGAGGCCGCTGAGCAGCATGAAGATCAGCGGGAACAGCGCCAGCAGGCCGATCCAGACCGCCTGCTGCTGCAGGATCATGGCGACGATGTTGATGATGACGGCAACCGTGAAGGCGATCGAGAGCCAGCGGTGCGATTGCCGGATCCAGTTGTTCCAGTTCAATGTGACCTCCTGTTGGATGAATGTTGCGGGTTCGCGAACGCGCCTCACTCCGGCCGCGCCATCAGCTGATCGAGATTCTCGAGGAACTGCTTCCATCCGGCATGGGCGCCGCCATAGGCCTGCTTCTGATGCGGCTGGAAGCCGGACTGCACGACGCGCAGATGGGTGCCGGTCGCCGTCGGCGTCAGCGTGAAGACCACGACGCTCTCGAGATTGTAGCCGGCATCCGCATGCGCAAAATTCCAGGTGTAGGCGAGCGTCTTCTGCGGCTCGATGGTGAGCACCTCGCAGTCCAGCACGCCGCCCCATTCGCCGCGCAGGTTGAAGCGATGACCGACGGTCGGCTTGAAGTCGTTCTTCATCAGCCATTCCTCGATCAGATGCGGCTGCGTCAGCGCGCGCCAGAGCTTTTCCGGCGGATGCGGAAATTCACGCTCGACGATCGCGGAGCGCGTTTCAGCGGTGGTCTTGTTCATTGGTCCATCCTCTTCAGGAGATCGTCGAGCGCGTCGAGCCGGTTCTGCCAGAAGCCGGCCATCTGGCCGGTCCAGTCGATCAGTGGATTGAGCGCACCGGGCCGCGCGCTGTAATGGGTCTGCCTTCCTTCATGGCGGTCGCGCACCAGGCCAGCCTGCTTCAAGGCGCCGAGATGTTTCGACACGGCCGGCTGCGAGATCCTGGCACGGGCCGTCAGCGCGCCGACGGTCTGCTCACCCTCGCGGCACAGGCGCTCGAAGATGGCCCGGCGGGTCGGGTCTGCGAGGGTTCGAAACAGGATGTCGTGAGCGTCAGGCATTTGCGATCAATAACTCATTGGTTATGGATTAACGTATAACCAGCCAGCTATGGATAAGTCAACCGCAAACTTCGGCGGCTCGACAGCGGCCGCGCTACCTGAGGTTTTCCGGCGCGATGGCGCAACAAGACCGCCCGCGCCTTTCATAACCCACAGGTTATCCGGTGGCGCCGATCGGCCCGTCGGGCCGTAGCCCGTCGCGCAGGGAAAGCCGGGTTGTTTCCGGTTACACCCGTGGTCCTACCCCCGTGCTTTCTACCTTTTGCACGGGGCCCATGGGTGCGATCGGCACCCGGCTTTCCCTGCGCCCTCTGCTCAAGAGAGGGCGGAACGAAGAGCAGCTCGGGCAAATCATGTCGCGAGAATGCGGAAGTTTGACTCACAACGCGCGCAACACATTCCATGTCGTCCTGGCGAAAGCCAGGACCCATTACCCCAAATGAGAGTTGTTGCGCGATGCTGGGGCCACGATCCCGTTCATCCATCAAGTGCGGTGGTAATGGGTCCTGGCCTTCGCCAGGACGATCGTGTGTGTGGCATCCGCAGTGTCGTCGCCCGGCTTGACCGGGCGATCCAGTACGCCGCGGCCTCTCGGGTCAAGCACTGGCGTCTCTGGAATACTGGATCACCCGCATTCGCGGATGATGACACCGCGTGTTTGTCATCTTGATTCGAGAACCATCCGCATCGTCGTCCCGGCGCAGGCCGGCAACTGTTATGTCGGCTTGGTCTGCAGGTAGGGCTTTCTGTCGCGCATCATGGCGTTGAGGACCGTTAGGAGCTTCCTGGCAACGGCAATGAGAGCGAGCTTGGCTGGTTTGCCGACCTGTCGCAGCCGCGCGTAGAAGGCCTTGAATGGATCGGCCCGACGAACCGCGTTCAGAGCCGCCATATAGAGGGCGTCACGAACGCGCTTTCGGCCGCCGGCGATCTTGCGTTTTCCACGGAAGGCGCCGCTGTCGACGTTGAAGGGGGCAAGGCCCGCGAGCGCGGCGATCTGCTTCGCTCCAACATGTCCAAGTTCCGGCATCTTCGCGATCAGCTGCATGCAAGCCACGGGACCCACGCCCGGCAGTGAGCGCATCAACCGCGCATCGTCCGCGATCTCCGGCTCGGCCTTGGTCAATGCGTTGATATCGGCCTCGATCTCGGCGATCTCGCCGTCGAGAACCTCAATGAGCCGACTGATCCGTTCGGCCATGGCGCGGTCGTCGGCCTCGCTGCGCCGGTTCTTCTCCTGCGCGCGCATGAGAACCAGTTGGTCCCGCCGTTTTGCAAGCCCTGCCAAAGCGTTGCGGGCGGGATTGGCGGCCCGCTCGGTTGCCGGCTGCATGACCCGGCCAAAGGCCGCCAGCATCCGTGCATCGATCGGATCGGTTTTGGCAAGTTGGCCGCTGGCCCGCGCAAAATCGCGAGCTCGAGCCGGATTGATCCGAGCGAAGCGGACACCGGCCTGGCTTAGGGCCTCGCGAAGCGCGAGGTCATAGGCGCCCGTGGCCTCGAAGACGACCAGCGCATCGCATCGCCAACGCGCCACCTGCTGTGTGATGGCCTGTGCCGCGTTGGCGATGCGCCTGGACACGCCGTCAGCTTCATCAAAGATATCGAGATGCTTCTGATTCCGACATAACGAGGGGGTATGATCACGGTGCCTGTCCCTGTGATGCGAGGTCTGTTGGCGCAGCCTCGTGCAACTGTTCAGGTTGGTAATGGAACGGGCGGGAGGCCGAGCCGGCTCACGGCGTCAAGCGCCAAGGACCCAACGGCTTCCCGCCCAACCCATCATGACAGACTTCCAAGACACAGGGACCCATAACCGCCGATGCGAATTGTCATGCACTATTGCAACGACGAGTCCCGCCTCCAACATCCGAGCGCATGAAACCGTGTCGTTGCGGTGGCACTGCGCATGATCTACAACCTTTGCACGGACGCGATTGCTATTCTCGGATAATTTTACGGAGATTTTTGATGTGCCAGCTTTGCGAAATCACAGCTCCCACCCAGACCTCCCGGCGCCGCTTCCTCGCTGCCGCGGCTTGCACCGCAGCCGGCCTCGCCCTTGCACCGCCGGTTTCCGCCAAGGAGACCAAATCGCCACCGAAGCCGCAGAATGTGCTGGCGCCGGACGCGGCGCTGGAGCGGCTGGTGAAGGGCAATCTGCGCTATGTCGAAGGCGTCTCGCGGCGGCATGATTTCAAGCACGAGCGCGAGGCGCTGGCCGGCGGACAGAATCCGTTCGCCGGTATCCTGAGTTGCGCGGACTCCCGGATCGCACCGGAATACGCCTTCGACACCGGCCGCGGCGACCTGTTCGTGTGCCGCGTCGCCGGCAATTTCGCCGGCGACGAGACCGTTGCGAGCATGGAATATGCATCGGTCGTGCTGAACGTGCCGCTGTTCATGGTGCTCGGCCACGACAGCTGCGGGGCAGTCGACGCCGCCATCAAGTCGCTGAAGGACAACACCACCCTGCCCGGCCATCTGCCCTCGCTGGTCAATGCGATCGCACCGGCGGTGAAGGCGACCGAGGGCAAGTCAGGCGACCGCCTCGCCAACGCCATCAGGCAGAATGTCATCGACAACGTCGCGAAGCTGAAATCGGCGACGCCGATCCTCAGCGCCGCGGTCGATCAGGGCAAGCTCAGGGTGGTCGGCGCGGTCTACCGGCTGACCGATGGCAAGGTCGAACTGGTCACCGACGCCAAGACGGCCGGCGATATGAAAGTCAGGTGAACGTCGCAACTCGGTGTCGTCCCTGCGAAAGCAGGGACCCATAACCACGAATGCTAATTGTTGCACGGCGCCGGAACGACGAGCACGGTTCACGACGGCCGCCGCGGGGTATGGGTCCCTGCTTTCGCAGGGACGACATCTTTATGTGGAGGCAGGCTCGCACAACGTCACCTCACGTAAAGGTCGCTTCCACCTTGCCGAGGCCGTCGAGCTCCATCACGACCGTATCGCCGGCTTTCAGCCACAGCGTCTTGACCAGGCTGCCCGTCAGCACGAGCTGCCCCGCATGGAGACCCTTGCCCTCGGCGGCGAGATGGTTGGCGAGCCAGGCGAGCGCGTTGTGGGGATGGCCGAGCACGTCGGCGCCGGTGCCCTGGCTCACCTCCTCGCCGTTGACGATCGCGCGTCCCGCGACCGCGCGCAGATCAGGCACGGTGATGCGCGGCACCGCCTCCCCCAGCACGCAGCCGGCGGCGAAGAAATCGTCGGCGATCAAGGTCGGCGCGCCCATCGTTTCCCACTTCACGTAGCGATCGTCGACGATCTCGATTGCGGGGATAGGCATCGACCGCCTCGCCGACCCATTCGGCCGTGAACGGCGCCTCGCCGGCCGCAAGGTCCCGCTTGAGCCGCACCGCGATCTCGCACTCGACGCCGACCTGGACGAACTCGGCCGCCGGCAGCCGCACGCCGCTTTCATGCACGACTTTCTGGAACACGCCACCGCCGCAGGGGTGCGGAATGCCGATGTAGTCCTGCATCACCTGGCTGGTGCAGCCGATCTTGTAGCCGACGAGGCTGCCCACGTGTGGCTGCATCAGATCGTGCAGCGCATACTGCACCTGATAGCCTTCGGCCTCGTCGCGCGGCGCGACGTCCTTCGGAAGCGCCTTGAGCGGCGCGCGGCTGCGACGCGCGCTGGCGATCGCCTTTGCGGCCGCGAGGACCCGATCCATCTGCGCAGCCTCCCTGATGTTCTCGGCGGCGCGGTGGCGCCTCCGTCTGCTCGCTGCAATTCAGCACTCGCCGACGCGTCTGGCAAGCACGCTGGACGGGAGCTGCCGTCAGCCCTTGACGAGACCGAGCCGGATCAGGCTCTCCGCGGTCGCGACGATCATCTCCTCATTGCCGCGCGGGCGCCAGCCGAGCAGGTGTTGCGCCTTGGCGCTGGTCGAGCGGCGCACCTTGCCGAGCAGCGGCAGCGCGGCACGGGCCATCGGGTTGCGCCGTGCGGCGAGCCGCATCATCCAGTCCGGCGCCTGGAACCGCGGCACGCGCCGCGCCTTGCTGCCGAGTTTTGCGCGCAGCACCCGGGCGATCGCGAGGATCGACATGGTCTCGCCGGCGACCGCCAGGAAGCGCTCACCGCTCGCCTCGGGCGACGTCATGGCGCGCAGATGCAGGTCGGCGACATCGCGGACGTCGACGAGGCCGAAATGGATCCGCGGCACCGCCGGCATCGCGCCGTCGAGCAGCGCCTTGATGATGCCGATCGACTCGGAGAAATCGGCACCGAGCGCCGGGCCGAACACCGCGGTGGGGTTGACCACGGCAAGCTCGAGGCCATTGCCTTCGCGCGCGACGAAATCCCAGGCGGCGCGCTCGGCAAGCGTCTTGGATTTCGTATAGGCCTGCACGCCCTCGCCATCGAGATTGGACCACACCGTCTCGTTGAACGGCGCCGCCTGCGGCGGATGGCCGTAACCGATTGCCGCGAACGACGACGTCACGACGACGCGCCTGACGCCTGCGTCACGCGCGGCGCGCAACACCCGCAGCGTGCCTTCCCGCGCCGGCACGATCAGCTCGTTCTCGTCCTCGGGCACATGGGCGCCGAGCGGCGATGCGACATGCAGCACGTAGTCGCACCCGGCGGCCGCCTCGCGCCAACCGTCGTCGCGCAGCAGGTCGGCGATGACGAAGCCGACCTGGTCGGGCGCCGACGCACCGCCCTGGCGCAGCATCGCGATCACGTTGTTGCTGCGACCCGGATTGCGCACCGTCGTTCGCACCGCATGCCCGTCCGCGAGCAGCTGCAGGATGGTATGCACGCCGATGAATCCCGATCCGCCCGTGACCAAAACCGTGCTCATGTCGCTGCCCTTTTCATGGTTCGGCGGATGGGCCCAACATTGCACTGCCCGCCCTGCACAGGCCGCATCTGGTCACTATCTGACCTTGGACAAGTAGGATGAAATTCGAGACCGGTATGGAAAACAATACCAGCGATATGTGTGACGGCGGTGAATGCGAGAGCTGCCCCACCGACCCCAATGTGCTGATCGAATTCAAGCACGCGATCCACGCGCTCGGGGGAAAATGGAAGCTCGAGATCCTGTTCACGCTGATGAATGGCGGCGTGCGGTTCGGCGCGCTGCGCCGCGCGCTCGCGCCGATCACCCAGCACATGCTGACCACGCAGCTTCGCGAGCTCGAGCGCGACGGCCTGGTGGCGCGCAAGGTGCTCGCCGAGAAGCCGCTGCAGGTCGAATACGAGCTGACGGATTCGGCCTGGAGCCTGACGCCGGCTTTCCGCGAATTGCTGGCATGGTCGAAGACGTTCGGCCCGCGCCGTCAGGCGGAGGCAAGCGAGGCGATACTCGGAGCCGGGTTGGCCTGAAATATCGCCTCGCCTTAAACCGTTTCGGCATAGGAACGACATTCCCTCTCCCGCTTGCGGGGGAGGTGCAGCGAATGCGTGGCCAGGCTTGAGCACGCACATCGCGCCTCACCCCATGCCGAGCGCCTTTCGGATCGCGATCTCGACCGGCGAATACGCACCGTCCGCGCGTTCCAGCCGGTACGGTTCGCCGGCAGCGAGCGACGGCTGGGCCATGAAGCGCGGCGTCGTGCCCCGATGCTTCTGCGCGGCATGCACCAGCAACGGATGGCACAGATAGACCGTGCCGGCCTCGCCCGTCGCGAGCGCGACCTCGCAGTCGGCGCCGACATCGTCGAGCACCATCCGTGCGCGCCCGGCCTCGCCCGCGGGCGCGAGGTAGCGGGCCATCGGCCAATGCGAGCCGACCCTGATCCGGGTCGGCGCGTCGTCCTCGCCGACGTCGGAGAACAGGAACAGCAGCAACAGCGCCCGGCCACGAGAGACGACATTGGCCCGCCAGGCGGAGAAGTCGCTGCGCTCGTTCGGGTCGCAATCCTCGCCGGGGAAGCTGACGTCGATATGCCAGCCGGCATCGCCGGGATCGTCCGGATGCGGGAAGCGCACCGGAAAGGTTCCGATGTTGTCGCGCGGGCGCCAGCGGCCGGGACCGGCGATCTGGTCGAACGCCCGGTGCAGCAGCGGCGCGTTGATCGCTTCGCGAAACGGCGTACCGCCGTACCCCGGCAGCCGGATCACGGGTTGGGTCCAAGTCAAGGGATCGTGCTCGCTGCATGGCAGGTCACGCCACATGATGGCGCGTCCCCGGTCGGCGAGTTCCCGGGGAAAGGCGCTGTCGATCCTGACAAAGCCCTGTTGGATGAATTGCTCGATCTGCGCGCCGTCAAGCGCAGGCGCCTCGTTTCGATGGGTCATGATTGTCTCTCAAACTGTCGCCAGCCATCGATGCTCCGCGATGCGCGGAACCTGACCGGCTCATTCGGTTTCACTGGAATCCCAGGAGCGAAAGCTCGCGGGGCCGCTCAGCGCCTCCAGGAGGAAGCGGGATCAGCCCAGGAAAAACACCGAAGCGATGTTGAGAGTGCGTGTCATCATGGCGGCGCGAACGTACAACCGGTACGCGCCGGTAGCCAATCCGTGGCGATCCGTCGCCACTATTCGTCGCGATAGACCTTCTCGCGTTTCTCGTGGCGCTCCTGCGCTTCCACCGAGAGCGTTGCGATGGGCCGGGCTTCGAGCCGCTTCAACGAGATCGGCTCGCCGGTTTCCTCGCAATAGCCGTAGGTGTTGTCCTCGATGCGCTGGAGCGCGGCGTCGATCTTGGCGATCAACTTGCGCTGGCGGTCGCGGGCGCGGAGTTCGATGGCACGGTCGGTTTCCGAGGACGCTCGGTCCGCGAGGTCGGGATGATTGACGTTCTCTTCCTGCAACGTCTGCAACGTGACCTTCGATTCGCGGAGGATCTCATCCTTCCAGGCCAGCAGCTTGGCGCGGAAATAGTCGCGCTGCCGCTCATTCATGAAAGGCTCTTTTTCAGTCGGCCGGTAGTTCTTCAGCTTTTCCAAAGGCAGCCATGTCCCTGTCAGGCGGAGGGAACACAACCCCTCCGCGCGGCGCCTTATATAGCCACGTCATGTGACAGACAATATCTGCCACCGCGAAAGGCGGGCCGCCCCCAAGGCCTTGCACAGGCAAACTTATCCGCCCTGCCCGGGGACGGCCCTGCCCCCCTCAATAGCCGACCGTGAAACGCCGGCGGATATAGGCCGGACGCTCGATTTCGTCGGCGAGTGCAACTGCGAAATCCTCGAACGAGATCGAGCTTTTGCCGTCGGCGGCGGTCAGGAGCTGGTCGGTTCCTAGGCGGAACTTGCCGGTCCGCTCGCCCACCACGAACAGTGCCGAGGGCGACAAAAAGGTCCAGTTCAGGTCCTTTTCCTGGCGCAGCAGGTCGAGGAATTCAGCCCCCTTGGAGGCCTCGGCCTTGTATTGGGGCGGAAAATTGGGGGTGGTCACCAGGCGGACGCCCGGCGCCACCTCAAGGCTGCCGGCGCCGCCGACCACGAGATAGCGGCCGACCCCGGATGCCTTGGCAGCCCCGATCAGCTTGGCGGGGTCGCTGACCAGGAAATGGATCGAACTGATCGCGGCATCGTGGCCGGCCCACAGCGCGGCCAGGGCGGCCTGGTCGTTCGCGTCACCCTTGCGGGCAGTGACATTGGGCAGGGCTGCGATCTTCTCGGGGTTCCGGGCGATGGCTGTGACGGCGTGGCCGCGGCGGGACAGTTCCGCGGCGATGCGCGAGCCGGCCTGGCCGGACGCGCCGGCGATGGCGATCTTCATCTCAAGTCTCCGATTGATAGTTTCCAATGGTGACTAGATAGCGAAAAGGATGTAGGTGTGAAGAAGGCACTCTCGCCTCACCTGATCACGCCGGAGTAACCGCGATGAAAGCCACGAGCCTCAAGCCGGACGCCTATGCCGCCAACTGCCCTACCCGCCAGATCCTCGATCGCGTCGGCGACAAATGGGCGGTGCTGATCCTTTTGCTCCTGCGCGAGGAGCCGATGCGCTTCAATCAGTTGCGGCGCACGATTGAAGGCATCTCGCAGAAGATGCTGTCGCAGGTGCTGAAAAGCCTGGAGCGCGACGGGCTGCTGCGCCGCCGGGCGATCGCAACGGTGCCGGTGACGGTGGAGTATTCAATCACGCCGCTCGGATCGACGCTCGCCGAAGCCGTCGATCCGCTGCGCGACTGGGCCGAACGGAATCTGAAGGACGTGCTGGCCGCGCAGCGCCGCTACGACGCGCAGCGCAAGGCGCTGGCGGCCTGAGGCACTGCGGCCCGAAGGCACCGGCGGCGTAGGACAGGTGAGTTGATCGAGAGGAGCCTAGTATCGCCCGGCCTTGGCGAGCTCGACCTCGACGCGCAGTTGGATCTCGCCGAGCACGGCATCGAGGCCGGGGTCGCCGGAGGATTCCTTCAGGCTCGCCGCGGCGTCACGCAGCCGGTTCACTGTCGAGGAATCGAAATTGCCGGACAGCAGGCCGAGCTTGAGCGCATCGAGCACGTCGAGCGCGCCCTTGCCGCGGGCCACCGACCGCTTGCGGCGCTCGGTCGGGTCTTCGACGCCCTGCAGCGCGAGCAGCGCATCGAGGCTGGCGGCGGCCTTCGGCGCCGCGGTAGAGCGCACCTCCTCCTGCGCGGTCGTCGCATCCGGCAGCGAGAAGCCGCTCGACGAGGTGCGCCGCGTGGAGCTGGTGGACGTGCCAAGCGTGGTGCCGTTCGGTCCGTAGATGCGCATCGTCGTGATCCCGCAGGCCTGAATGGGCCGAGCATCGCTGTTTTATGGTTAACGGCGCGTAAACGACCCGGCAATTTCTGCCGCCGCGCGGCAGTTTCGCGCTCCCTGGCGAACCGGAGCAAAACGACGACCCGACAATTTCGATAAATATATCAACGCATTGCCCAAGCGAGGCGGAGTGGCACGCAGCTCGCATGGTTAATGGCGGATCGCCGTCATGGGAGTGTCGTGTGATCCGCGAGTTCAGTTCGAGGGGAGCATCGGGATGCCCGGCATCCGCATCGCAAATCTGTTCGGAGTGGCTTGCGCCGCGCTGCTGGCGCTGGCGGCCTCCGTCATGCCCGCGGCCGCGACATCGCGCATCAAGGACCTCGCCAACATCGAGGGCGTGCGGCAGAACCAGCTCATCGGCTACGGCCTCGTAGTCGGCCTCAACGGCACCGGCGACACGCTCAACAACATCCCCTTCACCAAGCAATCGCTGCAGGCGATGCTCGAGCGCATGGGCGTCAACATCCGAGGCGCCACCATCCGCACCGGCAACGTCGCCGCCGTGATGGTGACCGGCAACCTGCCGGCCTTCGCCACCCAGGGCACGCGCATGGATGTCACCGTCTCCGCGCTCGGCGACGCCAAGAACCTCCAGGGCGGCACCCTGCTCGTGACCCCTCTCCTGGGCGCCGACGGCAACGTCTATGCGGTGGCACAGGGGTCGCTCGCGATCTCCGGCTTCCAGGCCGAGGGCGAGGCGGCCAAGATCGTGCGCGGCGTTCCGACCGTCGGACGCATCGCCAACGGCGCCATCATCGAGCGCGAGATCGAGTTCGCGCTCAATCGGCTGCCGAACGTGCGCCTGGCGCTGCGCAACGCCGACTTCACCACCGCCAAGCGCATTGCGGCTGCGGTCAACGACTATCTCGGCGTCAAGACCGCCGAGCCGATCGACCCCTCGACGGTGCAGCTGTCGGTCCCGCCGGAGTTCAAGGGCAACGTCGTCGCATTCCTCACCGAGATCGAGCAGCTCCAGGTCGATCCCGATCTCGCCGCCAAGATCATCATCGACGAACGGAGCGGCATCATCGTGATGGGCCGCGACGTCCGCGTCGCCACCGTCGCTGTGGCGCAGGGCAACCTCACCGTCACCATCTCCGAGAGCCCGCAGGTCAGCCAGCCCAACCCGCTGTCGCGCGGCCGCACCGTGGTCGCGCCGCGCAGCAGCGTCACCGTCACCGAGGACGGCAAGAAGCTCGCCGTCGTCAAGGACGGCGTCTCGCTCCAGCAGCTCGTCGACGGCCTCAACGGCCTCGGCATCGGTCCCCGCGACATGATCAGCATCCTCCAGGCGATCAAGGCCGCCGGAGCGATCGAAGCCGACATCGAGGTGATGTGATGCCGAGCCTGATCAACAGCACCACCGGCAGCATGCCGAACAAGGCGTTGATGCCGATGTTCAACGGCCGCCCCGATCCCGTGCTGCAGGACGCGCTGAAGAAGGTGACGCCGCAGCAGGCCGCCAAGGCGAAGGCGACCGCGACCGATTTCGAATCGATGTTCCTGAATTCGATGTTCTCGCAGATGACGACCGGCCTGAAGGGCGACGGCCCGTACGGCGACACCGTCGGCACCGGCGCATGGCGGTCGATGCTGACCGACGAATACTCGAAGAATTTCGCCAAGGCCGGCGGCGTCGGCATTTCCAACGAAGTGTTCCGCTCGCTGATCCTGCAGCAGGCGAACAAGAGCTAGGGTTTCAAGGAGCAGCGCGATGAACCAGCGTCCACAGCAGCCGCGGCCAGTAGCATCCGCCTCCGCCGCGCGGTCGGCGACGTCGACGCCGCCGGACGTCGCGCGTCTCGCCAACGAGCTGACCGATGTGATGAGCGGCCTGCTTGCCGTCATCGAGCAGGAGACCGAGTTCGTCCGCGCCGGCAATATCCGCGAAGGCATGCGGCTCGAGCCGCAGAAGTCCGAGCTGTCGCGGCGCTACATGCTCGCGGTGGAGCATCTGAAATCGATGCAGAAGATGCTGTCGCAGACCGATCCCGAGCTGCTCGCGACACTGCGCCGTCATCACGAGACGTTCCGCGCCATGCTGCAGGTGAATTTGACCGTGCTTGCAACGGCGCATGCCGTCTCCGAGGGGATCGTGCGCGGCGTCAATGCCGAGGTGCAGCGCCGCAACATTCCGAACACCTATACCGCAAGCGGACAGCGCGCCGCGCCGGGCCCGCGCAACATGACGCCGATCGCGATCAGCCGCACGCTCTGACGCCTACGCTTACAATTTAGCTCAATTCGACGCCGCCCCGGCAGCGCGGCATTCAGCGTGTTTTCTAACAGCCTATTGAGAGGTTCCCCGTAGAGTTGCGGATCGTGAGGGGTTGGGATTTGACTCAAGCGAACTAGTGCCTGTGCACTACGAGGCTGCCATGAGTACAGATTTCAGCATCAGGCCGGTGGGGACACCGGTCGCGGCGCCGATGGTCTCTCCCACGAGCGATACGGCGCAGAAGGCGGTGAAGACTGAACTGCCGGCGAGCCAGAGCGTCACCGCTCCGGAGCCGAGCGTGCGCGTCACCATCGATCCCAACGCCGTCAACGCATCGATTTCAAATCAGGCTCCGTCGGTCAGCGACCAGGTCATCATCGACCGCGCCGCGCGCGCCGTGGTCTATCAGGTGGTCGATAATCGCACGAATTTGGTGGTGAGGCAGTTTCCGGAAGAAGCCGTATTGCGCCGCCGCGCCTATTTCCACGCGCTCGATCTCAGCAAGGACGCGCCGACGCGGGTGCGCGCCACCGATCGCCGCGCCTAAAGCATGATCCGGAAAAGTGCGAAGCGGTTTTCCGAAAAGATCATGCTCAAACAAAGAGCTAAGGCGCGATGACGATTCAACCTAATCTCATCGCGCTCTAGCGCGGAGCAACGACCGCTCAGGTCTTCTGCGTGGCATAGGCCTTGTCGAGATAGGTCGCCCCGGTGGCGGGATCGGTGACGACATTGGCGATCAACGCCGTCCCCTGCTGCACCAGCGCGAACTTGGTATCGCCGATCCGGAACCCGCCATCCTTGATCAGCACGTCCTGATACTTGCTGGTGCCGTCGCTCTGGTAGTGGACCTTGGCGCGGAAGCCATCGACGTTCGACACCGAGATGTTGAACGACTTGTTGTTGGCATACTTGCCGCTCCAGCTTCCCTCATAGAGGTTCGGATCGACAGCCACATAGGGCGTCTTCGACGGGACCGTCAGGCCGGCGGCCTTGTAGTTGGCCGACAGGATGCTCAACACGTCGGCCATGCCGAGGGCTCCGTCAGGAATCGATCGATCAGCCGCGGCCCGAAAGGCCGGCGGCGATATTGCAGTTGATATCGATCAGCGACTTCAGTTTCGCCGGATCCGGATTCATCTGGATATCGACAGTCTGCTTCATCACGAACACGCCGATATTGGCGATGTTCTGGCGAATCTCGAGCGGCTGCGGATTGTCGTCGCCCTGCGCGGCGCTCAGAAAGATCGACCACAGCCGGCGGTTGAACAGCAACGCGTGATCGAGCGCCTTGTCGGGACCGTTCCAGTTCGTCTGGACTTCCTGCAGCTGCCGCGCGGCCTTCAACAGCGCCTGCGCTTCGATTTCACGTGGGGAAGCCGTCGTCGTGGAGGTACGAGCGTAGGCCTGGGCTGCATTCGACATTCAATGACCTCGATGGGATGCGGATTTCTCGAGCCGCGAAGACGCAATTCTAGCGCCCGATATTTATGCATCCGGCGCCTTTAAATATGGTTAGCAGCCGTTACGAAATGCGTCGTTCTGACGGCATGGACAGACACCGTAATATCCCGGAGACAAAAGAAAACGGCGGGGTTTCCCCCGCCGTTCTCGAAGCACTTGCCGGCGCGCTTAGCGGAGCAGCTGCAACACGCTCTGTTGCGACTGGTTGGCCAGCGACAGCGCGGAGACCGCGATCGACTGGCGAGTCGAAAGCGCCTGGCTGTTCGCCGCTTCCTCATTGGTGTCGGCGAGCGTCAGATTGGACGAGCCGGTCTGCAGCACGTTGATCAGGTTCTTGGAGAAGTCCTGACGCACCTGCACGATCGACAGGTTCGAACCGAGCGTCGAGGCTTCGCTGCGCAACGCGGAGCTCGCCGAGCTCAGCGACGAGATGACGCTGTTCGCCGAGTTGTTGTCGAGGAAGTCGGTGCCGGCGGTCAGCGCCTTCAGACCGAGGCCGCTGGCATTGAAGGTGACGCCGGTGATGCTGAGCGTCGACTTGCCGGTCTCGTTGAAAGTCAGCTTCAGGCTGTCGCCGTTCAACAGGTTGATGCCGTTGAACGAGGCGTCCTGCGCTGTGGTCGTGATCTGCGCGATGGTGTTGTTGTACTGCGTCACCAGAGCGGCGCGCGCCGACTGCGAGGCCTGGTCGGCGACCGGGGCCGTGCCGGCCGCGCTGAACGTCGCGGTGCCGCCGCCGGTGTTGGTGAAGGTCACCGCACCGATCGTCGAGGACGCCGCGTCATTGGTCGTGGTGATGACGAGCTTGTTGGAGCTGTCGAGGCTCGCCGTCAGGTTGCTGGCCGCCAGCGACGTGTTCAGCTGCGCCAGCGACGTGCTGGCCCCGAAGGTGAAGCTGAAGGCGGGTTGGCCGGCCGAAGCCGCGATCGCCAGCACGTCGCCGCTCTTGATCGTGGTGCCGTCGACGAGGTTGGCAGACGTGCCGCCGAGCGCCGCGGTGGAGGTGACCTGCGACCTGGTGGTGTAGCCGGTCGGGCTCTGCAGCGCCTGGTTGGCGATCGACTTGGCGCTGTCGATCAGCTTCTGCAGCGAGGTCAGGCCGGTGTTGGCGGCCTGCAGCACCTGCACGCCGTTGGCGATGCCGTCGAGCAGATTGTTGATGTCGCTGGCGCGGTTGTCGAGCGACTGGGCGGTGAAGAAGTTGGTGGGATTGTCCAGCGCCGAGTTGACGCTCTTGCCGGTCGACAGACGGTTCTGTGTGGTGGCGAGGAGGTCGGCGGTGGACTGGAGGGAGAGCAGGTTCTGACGAACCGATGCGGAGAGAACGATACCGGACATTTTCATACCTTTCTGGTGTGAAACTGAGGAAAAAGCCGCTCCAATCCTTTCTGATCGGGCGGATGGCCGATCCTGCGGTCAAGCCGCGAAGGAAAAAGAAATCTCCAGCACGGCATTTGAGACAAAGGCCGAAGAATAAAATTGTCGCCATTGGGCGAGGTTCGTCCCGAAAACTACTGGGGCGACTGACAATTCCGGCCAGATAGCGACCCCTGCGCCCTCACCCCATTCACCAAGCATTAACCATCATGGGAAAGGATCACTGTCGCATCGGCCCCGGGCCGCAACGGCGGCTGCTAAGCAGTGCCGAACCACGTCGTTCCGCGAGCGAAGACGTCGCGCGACTGCCGGCAAAGGAGAACGGTTATGGCCCTGAAGGTCGAACTCAAACCGAACGAGCGCATCATCGTCGGCAATTGCGTGATCACCAACACCGACCAGCGCGCCCGCCTGCTGATCGACGGTGACCGCATCCCGATCCTGCGCGAGAAGGATATCCTGACGCCCGAGACCGCGGACACGCCGGCAAAGCTGATCTATCTCGCTGTGCAGCTGATGTATCTGTCGCCGGACCCGATGGCGCACCACCCGACCTATTTCAGTCTGGTGCGCGACATCATCACCGCGATGCCGAGCGCCTGGCCCTTCATCGAAAGCGTCAACAACTTCATCCTCAACGGCGACCTCTATCACGCGCTGAAGGAATCCAAGAAGCTGATCGCACACGAAGAGAAGTTGCTGGAAACCGCGCGCGACCAGCAGAACGCCGAGCGGGACGACACACGCAAGAGCGCGTAGAGCTCCTTGTTTTGACGCGTTTTCGCGCGGCCCGGCGTCCACTTCGCTTGAAAACGCTCTAGCCCCACTCGCCTCAACGAAAAAGGCCTCCGCGCGGAGGCCTTTTTGCTGGCTGGAGATGAGGGGCGCGCGATCAGCCGATCGGCAGATATTTCAGCAGCGTCGTCTGATACAGCATCGACGTGGTCTGGTACGACGCCTGCAAGCTGGTTTGCAGCGCCAGGATCTTGGTCGCGACCTCGTCCTGATTGACGCCCTCGACCGAGTCGAGCATCGTTTCCGCCATCCCCTTGAGCTGGGTCTGCCGATCGGTGGCCGCCTTGGTCGCGGTCTGGGCACCGGCGAATTCGGCCTGCACGTCCTGGATCTGCTGCTGACCGTTTTGCGGGGCGAGGTTGGCGCTCACGCGCTGCGCGAGCGCCGTCACCTGCGCACTCGCATTCGGATTGCTGGCATTGGTTGTGACGGCTGCGTACACCGCGACGTTCTGCAGCAAATAGCGGAAGGCCTGTTCGTTGGCGCGCGCGCCATACTGCACGGTGATGGACTGATCGACCTGCGCGACCGCGGTGCCGCGCGCCGACCCCGGGCCATTCTCGCCGGTGTACCAGTAGACGGTGTTGTCGGGCGTGCCCGCGACCAGGTTGGTGGCGGTGTCGAACGGCGGTCCCCCTACCCTCAGCGGCGCCGGCGCTGCGGTGGTGTTGTTGGCGATGCCGAGCGCGCCAAGTGCGGCCGTGTTGGAGCTCGAGATCGACAGGCTCTCGCCATCGGCGCCGTGCAGGGTGATCGCGCCGTTGCCGATGGTCGACGGGTTCTTGGTGCCGCTGATCTGGTCGATCTTGGCCATCAGCGTCTGCACGCTGTCGGTGACGTTGACCTGGTTGCCGGTGGCGCCCGAGGCCACGAAGGTGATCGGCGTGCCGTTCACCGTGATGGTATCGCCGGCGGCAAAGCTCGCCGACAGCGAGTCGGTGCCCGCCGCCCCCGACAGCGCCGTGGCGCCGTTGATCGGCGCCGGCGGCGTGTTCCGGTTGTTGACCGCGGCGCCCGACACGGTCGCGACCGGATTGAAGAAATTGTTCGACGCCGCAACCGCGGACGCCGCGACCAGCGACGTGTCGCTCAACGTCTTGATCGACGAGGTCAGGGTCGATTGCAGGTTGGCCGTCGTCGCCGCGGTGTCGGCGCCGATCAGGAACGAGCCGGCGGGCGGCGGGTTCGTCGTGGTCGCCGTGAGTTCGATCGCTTCGGTGGTGCCGTCGGGCAGCGTGAAGTTGAACTTGATCTTGTCGCCGTCCTTCGGATTGACGGCGCCGAGATCGACCGAGGCCGATTTCGGCGTGCCGGTCGGCTGCGTCACCGTGGCGCCACCCGTCAACGACGACTGCACCGACAAAAGCTTCAGGCCGAACGGCGAGCCGTCCTCGGCGATACTCGTGACCGTCGTGGTCGCCGGCGGCGACGAGACGCTCAGGCGCCCCATCATGCCGGCGCCCTGATCGGCCTGCTTGCGCTCATTGATGAGCTGCGTGAGGCCGGCCTGGGTTGCCGTACCCTTGAGCATGGTATCGGCGGATACCGTGGCCGGCGTATCCATCGCGCGGCCGGAAAACAGATAGCGGTCGCCCGACTGGCTGTTCAGCATCGCGACCGCGTTAGCGAAGGCCGCCTGCGCCGTGATCTGGCCCGAGGTCTGGCCGCTGTCGTTGAGCGTCAGCGTCGCCGTCGTCGCGGCGTTCTTCACCTGGGCCCCGACGTCGGACAGGCCCTGCAAGGTGAGGTTCGCGACACTCAGGCGCGTGTTGAGGTTGGTGGCGGTATCGGAGAACGCGTTGATGCCGCTGATCTGCGCGCGCAGGCTGAGCGCGAAACCGCGATCGAGTCCCTGCCCCGCATAAGTTGTCGATACCTTGCCGGTCGCAAGCTGCGTGGTCAGGTCATTGAGCTGATTCCGCAGGTTGAGGATCGTGGTGCCGATATAGGAAGTTCTGCCGCTTACGCCGTCGATCGACATGTTACCCTCACGTGAGCTGCAGCAGCGCGTCGTACATCTGCTTGATCGACGACATCACGCGCGCATTGGCGGAATAGGCGTTCTGCAGCGAAAGCAGATGCGCCATCTCCTCGTCCATGTTGACGCCGGAGGTCGAGTCCATCTTGGTCTGCAGCGTGTTCAGCACGACGTCCTGGCCGTCAGCGAGTTGCTTGGCAGCGGTCGCCGACTCGCCCTGCTGGCTGATGAACTGCTTGGCAAAGTTGAGCAGCGTGCCGGTGAACGGCGCGCCGGTGGTGCCAAGGCCGGTCTGCGGCGAATAGCTGTATGAGGCATTCGACAGCTGGTTCAGAACGAGGTTGGCGCGCGTGGTGTCGCCGGCCGGCGTCTGCGGATTGGTCGAGTACACCACCATGCGCGAGGGATCGCCGATCAAGGCGGTGTTGACGCTGATGCGTGCGGCAAGGCCGGTGGTCTGCGAGCCGGACGACGTGATCGCGCCGGTGTAGAGCGCCTGGCCGCCGTCGGTGAACAGCGGCAGCTGCGGATTGCCCGAGGTCAGCGACGAAACCGTCGTGGTGACCGACGCCGCGGTCACATCGGCCTTGTTGGCGGCGCCGTCGTCGAGCACGCGCAGCGTCGACCCGGACGGATTGGAGAATTGCAGGCCGGTTCCACCGAGCGCGCCGTTGAGCTGCGACAGCACCGAGCTCATGCCACCGGAGAAATCGATGCCCAGCACCTCGTCGTTGGGATCGACGGTCGCGGTATTGCTCAGCGGCAGCACGCTCGGATCGTCGACGCGGATGATCGACAGATTATGCGTGAGGCCGGTGGTGTTGTCCTTGTAGGAGACGTGGATGGTGTTGCCGTTCTGCAGCCCCGAGAGATCGAGGTCGAAGCCGGACTGCGCTCCCGCCGTCGCCGCGGTGCCCGCGGTGGTCTTGTCCGACAGCGCGCTCGACATCGCGGCGGCGAACTGATCGATCTGGGTCTGGGCCTGCGCCAGCGTGTTGTCGCGCAACTCGAGATAGGCGGCGATCTTGCCGGAGCGAATCGAATTGGTCGACACCATGTCATAGGTGCCGCCATGCGGGAACGTGATGGTGATGGTCCCGACCGTGCTCTTGGTCGGGTCGGTATTGTACAACGTGTTGGACGTCATCGTGCCCTGGGCGTTGAAGCTGAGCGTCGCGGCCTCGGTGCCGACCAGCTGCACGCCGGAATTGGTGAACACGCTCACTTGGTTCTGGCTGTTGGTGACGGTGCGGATGTCCATCAGCTGCGAGAGCTGCGTGACGTAGCGGTCGCGCTGATCGAGCAATGCCGCGGTCGAGGCATCGGTCGTGCCGCCATTGGCCGCCAGCTGGACATTGAGGCGCGCAATCTGCTGCAACGCATTGTTGGCGCTGTTGATGGAGTCGCTGATGCCGGCCTCGGCGTTGGCGCGCAGCGTCTGGATTCCCTGCGACGTCGCGTTGAGCTGCTGCGCCATCGATTGCGCGGCATTGATCACGCCGATGCGGGCCGACTGCGATTCCGGGCTGGTCGACAGCCCCTGCAGCGCGGTCAGGAACTTGTTGTAGGCGTCCTCGATCGTGCCGGTGGAGTCGGGATTGCCGTACACGCCCTGCAGATTGGCCATGAAATCCGAGCGGACATCGGCGTAGGCCGCGCCCGAGGTCTCGGTGCGGAGCTGGGTCTGCAGGAATTCGTCGAGCTGGCGGTTGACGCCGGTGATGAGGACGCTCGAACCGTACTGGCCGGTGGTGCCGGTGACCTGATTGAGCGTCTTCCTGACGTAGCCGGGCGTCTCCGCGTTGGCGACGTTCGACGACACGAGCGAGAGCGAGGCCTGCGTGGCGCGCAGGCCCGACATCGCGGTGGAAAGGGCTTGGCTCAAACCCATGATGTGTACTCGCCTTTACTTCTTCACACGTGCAGCAACGATGCGATCAGCGCAATACGTTCAAGAGATCCTGCACCATCGAATTCGCGGTCGTGATCACCTTGGTGTTGGCCGAATAGGCCTGCTGGGTCACGATCAGCTTTGTGAATTCATCGGCGATGTCGGTGTTGGAGCTCTCGAGCGAGGAACCGACGATGGTGCCGGCCTTGCCGAACAACGCCGCGCCGGACTCGTCGGTCGCCTCGAACGCACCGCCGTCGATGCGCTTGAGGAAGTTGGTGCCGTTGAAGGTCGCCACCGAGATTTCGGCGAGGTCGATGTTGCGGCCGTTGGTGTAGTTGCCGACGATGCGGCCGTTGGTGGAGACGCTGACCGACTGCAGCTGGCCTGCGGGGAAACCGTCCTGCTGGATCTGGTTGACCTGAACGTTGCCGTTGGCGTCGGCGAACTGGGTCACGCCACCGGAGCCGAAATTGATCACGGGGCTGCCGAGCGACACGCCGTTGACGACGGCATTGGTGAGCGCCACCGAGGAGATCGCCGGCGACATCTGCCCGTTCGAGGCGAAGGTGAAGTTGACGTTGACGTTCTGCCAGGAGACCTGTGTGCCGGTCGCATTGGGATTGACCTGATAGAACAGGTTCCAGGTGTCGGTATGTGTGCCACCCAGCGAGGCACTGTCGGTCTTGGCCCAGCGCAATTGCAGGTTCACCGGCGTGCCGGCGGCGTTGTAGGCGGTCACCGCGCCGCCTGAGACGGATTCGTTCAGGAAGGTCGAGTTATCGTTGCCGATAACCTGGCCGGTGCCGACCGTGCCGCCGCCGCCGCGAACCGCAACCGCCGAGCCGGTGAAGCCGAGCGCCGCGAAGGCGGTCGAGTTCGAGCTCGTCACGTTGAGATCGGCCAATTTGCCGGAGTGCAAGGTGATCTTGCCGCCGCTGATCGTCGATGGCGTCGTGGTGCCGGTAATCGCGTCGATCTTCGCGAGCAGCGTTCCGATGCTGTCGGTGACGTTGAGCTGGTTGCCAGTCGCCCCCGACGCCACGAAGGTGATGACGGTGCCGTTGACCGTGATCGTGTCGGCGGGCACGACGGGCGGGCCGGCCGAGCCGGCGCTGAAGCTGGCGTTGATCGAGTCGGTGCCTGTACCGCCCGAAAGCAAGGTCGCGATGGTATTGTCCACCGATGGCGTCGCCTTGTTCTTCTGCTCGGTGCCGGTGATAGCGGAATCGGTATACGGCGCAGCCGGCGTGCCCAGCACCAACGGATTGTTTCCACTGCTGAACGCGCCCGGCCGGATCAGCTCGGAACCGGGAACCGAAGTGTCGTGCGCGGTGGTCAAGGGATAGGACGCGAGGTTGGCGCGATAGTCTATCTTGGTGGTCTGCTGCGCCGGCAGGAAGTCGTTCTTGAATTGCAGCACCTGCGGCGATGAGCCTGCCGGGTTGCCGGTGGTCGGGTCGATCGGCACGCCCTCGAGATAGTAGCCGGCGCCGTTGACGAGATAGCCGTCCTTGTTGAGCTGGAAATCGCCGCGGCGGGTGTAGCGGTCGACGCCATCGAACACCGGCGCACCGTCGGTGAAGCTGCCGGGCTTCTGCACCGCGAAGAAACCGTTGCCGTTGATCGCCATGAAGGTCGCGACCGATGCCGACTGGACGTCGCCCTGTACCGAGTTGGTCGAACGGGACTGCGCGGTGACGCCGCCGGCAAGCTGCGCGGTCAGCGCGGTCTGCGGGACGAGGTCAAGGAACGAGGTATCGATGCGCTTGAAGGCGGTGGTCTGCGAGTTGGCGATGTTGCCGGAGATGTTTTCAAGCGCGTACGACCCCGCGCGCAAGCCACCGACAGCCGTCGTGAGAGCGCCGAAGATACCCATGACATGTTCTCCAATTCGATTCCCGGCGGCTGGCAATCACAGGAATGGCCGCATCGGCGGAGCATGTCGCAAAGGTCGTGCCACGAAACAAAACGTAACAAAATCATCCGCTTGAAAAAAATGCCCCGGTCGTTCGACCGGGGCACATTTGCCGGGAGCGGCAACAATTGCCGGGAAGGAATGTCAGGTCGCCGATGGCGCCGCCGGGTGAAAGACCAGCCCGAAACCGTCGATGCAATAGCGCAAGCCGGTCGGCTTCGGACCGTCGTCGAAGACGTGGCCGAGGTGGCCGCCGCAGCGGCGGCAATGCACCTCGGTGCGGACCATGCCGTAGGTGCGGTCCTCGGTCTTGCCGACATTGCCCTCGATCGGCTGGTAGAAGCTCGGCCATCCCGTGCCGCTCTCGAACTTGGTCTCGGACGCAAACAGCGGCAGGTCACAGCCGGCGCAGGCGAAGATGCCCTTGCGGTGCTCCTTGAGCAGCGGGCTGGATCCCGGCCGCTCGGTGCCCTGGTTGCGCAGGATCTCGTATTGCTGCGGCGTCAGCTGCGCGCGCCATTCGGCGTCGGTCTTCTCGATCTCGAATTTCTCGGCGGCCTGCGCCGGCGAGGCGCGCAGCCAGCGGAAGGCGGCGAAGCCGAACAGGCCGGCGACGGAAGCAAGCAGGATGCGGCGATCGATCATTAATCATCTCCGGTGCGGGCGGCTCGGGGGGCGTGCCCGAGGTTCGTCAACAAATACGAACCCCGCCGGCGGACGTTACATCCGCCCGTCGGAGATCCGCTCACTTTCTTGCGAGGCATCCGGATACGGCGCCTCGCCGTCCTCGATCTGCCTGGGCGCGGGCGGACGCGCCGGCCGCACTGCCGACGGGGGCGGACGGCGGGGTGCGGGTCCCCTGGTTCCCGCCCTGAGATTGGCCTCGGCGAGCCGTGCCTCGCGCAGGCGCTCCTTCGCACGTGCACCCTCGCGGTAGCGCGCCAGAACACCCGCCACGGACGAGGCCCCCCTCGCCCACAGGCCGACGAAATGACCGGCGACGCGTCCCGTGGCGCCGCCCGCCCAGACCAGCTCGAACGGCGAGAACAGCCGCCAGCGCTCATCGCCCCACAGAATGCTGCGCGCGATCATCTGTCCGGCCATGGCGGAGGTGTTCATGCCCTGGCGGCCGAACCCGCTCGCCACCCACAGGCCTTTGCGCAACTGGCCGATCTGCGGCATGCCGTGCACGGTGACGCCGACCGCGCCGCCGAACATCTCGGCGATCGGAACCTTGCCGAGTTGCGGAAACACCGTGGCGATGCGGCGCTGCACCGCCCCGCCAAGCCGCTTCGGCCGTGCGTCCCAGGTGGCTTCGGGGCTCGCCCACAACAGCCGATCGCCATCGACAACACGGAAATGGTCGATGCCGTCGCTGTCGACGACCGAGCCGGGAAAGACGATGGTCTCGGCCAGCCGCTCCCCGAGCGGCTCGGTCAATGCCGCGTAGCGCCAGACCGGCAGCAGCGTCTCCGAAAGGCGCTTCAGGGGCGCGCCGAGATGAATGTTGCCGGCGAGCACGATGTGGGTCGCGCGCAGCCGCGCCGAGGGCGTGACGATGCGCTTGCGGATGCCGGAATGATCGATGCTGACGACCGGCGTGTCCTCGAAGATGCGGGCGCCTGCCCGCCGTGCCAGCGCCGCAAGGCCGTGCACATATTTCCGGCCGTCGACCTGGAACGCCCTAGGATAATACACGCCGTGGAAGTAGCGATCGGTCTTGAGCACGCTGCGCACGCGATCGACCTGCCAGCCCTCGATCTCGGTCGCCAAATCCTCACCCAGCGTCTGCAGGCGGCTGATCAGCGCCTCGCCGACATCGACATTGGAGACCTCCAGCGCGCCATCGCTCGGCTTGATGCCCGGGATCAAATCTTCGGTAGCGGTGGCGCGGACATAGTCGGCGCCCTCCTTCGACAGCGCCCACAATTCGCGGGCATCGTCGAGGCCGACGCGCTCGATCACATCTGTTATCGGCAGGCCGAATCCCGGCATTACGGTGCCGAGATGATGACCGGAGGCGTTCCAGCCGATCTGGCGGCCTTCGAGCACCGCGACGCTCGCACCGAGCCGCGCCGCCTCACGCGCCACGGTCAGGCCGGCCAGCCCGGCCCCGACCACGCAAATATCGACGTCGAGGTCGAACGCCAGACGGTCGCGGAACGGCGAGGCCGCCTGATCGGGGCCGTCTGCCGCACTTGTGGAACTCTCGCTCATGGCGTTTCTTACGAACCGCTGCGGCGCTTGTCACCTTGTCCAGGGCATGAGCCTGTAGAATTAATTCGACCTGACCGATTCGAGAATGCCATGCGCCGTTTGATGCTGCTGCGTCACGCCAAGACCGAGACCGACGCGCCGAGCGGCCGTGACCAGGACCGCCGGCTCGACGAGCGCGGCCACCGCGACGCAGCGGAGATCGGCGGCTGGATCGCCCGTCATCCGCCCCTGCCCAATCTGGCGCTGGTCTCGCCGGCGGTCCGCACCAGGCAGACCTGGGAGATCGTGCGCGAGGCGCTGAAGGGCGCCGGGCCTGCGCCGAAGGTCGAATTCGTGCCGGACCTCTACGGCGCCGACCCGGTGCAATTGCTGACCGCGATCCGGATGGCTTCGGTCAGCGATCCGAAGCGGCTGATGCTGGTCGGCCATAATCCCGGCATGCACGAGCTCGCGCTGACGCTGACCGGCAGCGGCGACGAGGCCGCAAAGCGCGCGCTCGGCGACAATCTGCCGACCTCGGGGCTCGCCGTCTTCGACTTTGCGACCGACGACTGGAACGACGTCTCGTTTCGGCGCGGCAAGCTCGTCCTGTTCGTCAGCCCTAAGCTGTTGAAGCAGGCCTCGCGCAGCTGACGCAAGCGGACAGCGCCGCGCCGCCATGCTATATTGGCCTCTGCGCGACAGGGGGACCGGTTCGCGTCGAGACCAGAACGACTTCAAGAAAAAGAAGGCGCGCGTCCCGGGCACAGGGACCAAACGGCTCCAGACCAATCGCGGACAGGAGGCGCAGATGTTCAAGTCCATCCTCGTGCCCATCGACCTCGCCGACACCGATCTCGCCAAGCCGGCGATCGCAACCGCGGCGACGCTGTCCCAGACCTGGAGCGGCACGGTACGCCTGCTCAACGTACTGCCGATGACGCCGGTGATGCTGGCCGAATACGTCCCGGCCGATTTCGACGAGCAGCAGCGCCAGACCTCGGAGGAGGCCCTCGCCATCGTCGCGCGCGAGTCCGGCATCGCGCCCTCCCGCATCTCGGGCGTCGTGCGCCAGGGCGGCATCTACCACGAAATCCTGGAGGAAGCCGCGCAGATGAAGGCCGACCTGATCGTGATGACCTCGCACCGGCCGGCGATGCGCACCTATTTCCTCGGCTCCAACGCCGGGCACGTCGTGCGCTACGCCAAATGCTCGGTGCTGGTGGTGAGGCATTAAAGCTGGGTGAGTCATGGCCGTCGCAGGCGGCGCTGCCAAAATATCGAAAACAACCCCATGCAAAGTAGCCGGCGGCGGCCGGCGTTCGACCAGGCGACTTGACACGTCGGGCAACTCAGGGATATTCTTCTAGTATTCCGAAATTGCGCACGAAGATGCCGTTGAGGACGCGGCGGTCATTCGCTCGTGGCACGCCGCGCGGCTTGTTGGGCAGCATCGGCTCGATGGCAGTCCATTCGTCGTCGGAGAGTTCGTAGCGCATGATTCGGCCCCTTCGGTCAGGCGCTGGAACCACGGCTCGGCAGTCAGCTCAATGAGGCACTGACCGACGGCGATTGGTCGCTATGCACCCGAAAGCGGACGCATTGTGCTCACGTTGAGCTCTTCACCTCTTGACCCGAAGCGGTCGTCGGCCATGCCGGACAGTGGCTCAACATACTGCTATAAGCGTTGAGCTTCCCAAGATGCTGTCAGAACAGGCAACTTGCCTGAGCGCAGCCGAGGCGCCCGCGGTCGATTGCCCGACGATGCTATCCGCGTATTCTCGTCCTTCGATGTGTTTGAGGGTTCTGGGAATTGACTTCACCAGCTCAGGATACGGAGCGACATTGACGATGAGGGGCGGCGTTGTCGAATATTGTCAAGGAATTGCGGAAAGGTAACGCACGCAAGGGCGCCGGAAGACGCCCCTTTCCGTGCGTTCGAGACCTCCTCGCCGACCACGCGGAAACTGCGCCGGAGCGCTATGCCATTCTGGCCCCGGCGCGCCGCCCGATGACGTATGGCGCGCTATGGACGCAGGCAAATGAAGTGGTTTTCGGGTTGCGGAACGTCGGCGTGCGCCGAACTGACAGGGTCGCGGTCGTGTTGTCGGACGGACCAGAGGCTGCAGTAGCGGCGATCACGGTTGCGGCCGGCGCGGTTTGTGTACCTCTCAATCCGGGTTTCACCTGTGATGAATACCTGCGTTATTTCGGCGAATTGCAGCTGGCGGCGCTATTGACGCACGCTGACTTGAATTCGGCCAGCCGACGCGCCGCCCAAATCCAGGGCGTGCCCGTGATCGATGTGTCGATGCGGCCGAACGAGGGAGCCGGCGCGTTCAGTGTTGCCGGTCGGGCACCGCAGCTCCTGGTTGACGACGAGTTTGCGTCCAGCGCTGACGACGCGTTCATCCTGATGACATCTGGCAGCACGTCGCGGCCCAAAACGGTCCCTCTGACCCATGCGAGCGTCTGTCTGTCGGCCGACAACGTTGGCGCCGTCTTGGAGCTGGAGGCTCGCGACCGATTGCTAAGCGTACTGCCTCTCTTTCATGGGCATGGCTTGATCTCGGGACTTCTGGCCGCGCTTGCGGCAGGCTCCAGTACGGTCTGTCCGCCTGGCTTCGATGCAACAGCGTTCTTCGGCTGGCTGATGGAGTTCCGACCAACCTGGTACACGGCGGTACCAGCAATCCATCGCGCAGTATTGGCGGCGGCGGATCCCTACAGGCAGGCTGCGCAGCGGTCCTCCTTGCGGCTCGTTCGTTCGGCTTCGACGTCTCTGTCGTCGGAAGTGCTCGACGGACTAGAAGCGCTGTTTGGTGTTCCCGTTATAGACACCTACGGCATGACGGAGGCCGCGACCCAGATCGCTGCTAATCCCTTGCAGCGGCGAAAGCGCGGTTCCGTCGGCCGGCCGGCCGGCCCCGAGATCGGGATACTGGACAGGAGAGGCCGTCGCTTGCCATCCGGCAAACGTGGAGAGATCGCGCTGCGAGGTCCCACCATAACCAGAAGGTACGACAATGATGCCGCCGCTACAGCGTCCGCATTTCAGGACGGCTGGTTCCGGACCGGCGACCTCGGATACCTGGACGCCGACCGGTATCTCTTTATCGTCGGTCGCATCAAGGAGATCATCCATAAGGGCGGGCAGAAGATTGCCCCCGCCGAGGTAGAGAGCGCATTGCTGAGCCACCCGGCTGTGATCGAAGCCGCTGTTTTCCCTGTCCCCCATGAGCGACTGGGCGCGGACGTCGCCGCCGCTATTGTGCTGCGTCAGGACGCAAAGGTGAGCGTACAAAGTCTCCGAGACTTTGCCCGAGGACGCCTGGCCGGGTTTAAGGTCCCTGGCCTCATCGTGATTGTAACAGAGATTCCGAAAGGCTCCGGCGGGAAGATCAAGCGCAATGAACTTGCGGCCGGCCTTTCAAAGACTCGACCAATCCAGGACGACGGCAAAGGAGTTGCGCCCAGCTCGGAATTGGAGCGTCAACTGGCCGGTATCTGGAAGGACATCCTGGACATCGATCGGATCAGCGTTGATCAGGATGTCTTCGCGCTCGGCGTGGATTCACTTGCCATGACCCAGTTGATCTTGCGTGTGGAAGAGTACTTCGGCGTCATGCTGTCGTTCGAGGATATCTTCAATTCGTCGACCGTTGCAGCGCTTGCGCTTCGCCTTGAATCATCAAAAGAGAGCGCCGGCTCGTTGGCGCGCCCGCACGATCCGCCATCGCAGATCTCGCGCGCTGATGCAGATGGCGCACAGTCAATCTCCATCGTGCAGGAGCGCATGCTACGCATCGAGCGAAAATTACCCGGGCTACCCCAGTTCAACCTGCCGTTCGCTTATCGATTGCAGGGCCGACTAAGCATTCCCGTGCTCGAGCGGAGCCTTGCCGAGGTCGTGCGTCGGCATGACATGCTGCGCACGGCGTTTATCTGGCAGGATGAGGTCCCCCTCGCTCGCGTCGTGCCGGACGTCGATGTCAGATCAATCCTGGCTGTGAAGGATTATGCAGTCCCGGTGCATGCCGGAGATACCCGTGCCAAGGAACTTCTGCTGGTAAAGGCGAAGCTGGAAGCCGAACGGAGCTCCCTGGCGCCGATCGACATGAACAATGCGCCACTGTTCCGGGCCTATCTCTTCAGGCTCGATGCCAGGGACCATGTTTTGCTCCTGGTCATGCATGATATCATCATCGATGGCTGGTCGATGGCAATCTTCATGGAAGAACTTCTGGAGATCTATGCCGCTGCGATTTCCGGTGCGAAGGCGCAGCTGCCCAAACCATCGCTTCAGTTTTCCGATTTCGCTCGCTGGCAGCGTTTGTGGTCCAGCACCGAGGAAGCAAACAGGCAGTTCGCTTACTGGAAGCGATGCCTCGACAAAGCCTCACCTCCATTTGCAGCCCCGAAAAGCAGCGTTGGAGGCGAATTGACTTCGCGCGCTCTCCAGGAATCATTTCAAATATCGAACAATCTGGTGACGCAGCTGAGCGCCATGAGCCGCGACCGGGGCGTAACTCTGTTCATGAGTTTACTCGCCGGTTTCAAGACCCTGCTGTTGCTCCGGAGCGAACGCAACGACATTTGTGTCGCGACTTTGATGGCCAATCGGCCTCAACTCAGGACAGAACGCGTGATCGGTCCGTTCGCGAACACAACGATCATCCGCACCCAACTTGATGCTGATCTGACCTTTAGCGAAGCGCTTGAACGCGTGCGCAGGGCCGTCTTGGAGGCTTACGCCAGACAAGAACTTCCCTTCGATATAATTGCCAGCCGACTGGCGGAAGAGACCGGCTTGTGCCCGGCATCACTCGTCCAAGTTTATTTCGTTCTCCAAGTTGCGTTCCGCCGAGCGCTCCAGTTGCCCGATCTGACGGTTCGCCCGTTCGGCTACCAGGAAGAACGGTCTGCCATGCCGATTGATCGCGCTTGGCTCTCGATTACCCTTAAGGACACCCCGTCGGGAATGACCGGCATATGCGGGCGCAAGGACGACTTGTTCGAGCCAAACACCGTCCAGAATTGGATTGCCGATTACACGGCAATCTTGGTCAATGCGGCCGCAAACCCCAACGAGCAGCTTGGCCGATTGATTGATCCCTGAAACGATCAGGTCAGTCGCACCAAGCCGGTGAAATAAAGTGCAACGCCTGTGCCGGTGTCCTGCCACGCGCAAGGTCGTCCAAAATTCGTCCGATCCGAGGTTCATCCAGCTTGATTATCCACTAGAAATTGTCGACAATTCAGGGGTGCATTGGACGAGGGATTGATCAAATCTAATTTTGCCACTTGGAGGCGGCGATGTGTAGATTTGCAGTGGATCTCATCGATTTTGAGGAATTGACCGCGGCGCAAAGGAAAGCACTGCTGAAGGACCTACAGAAGCGCAGGGATGCTCTGCAAGCGCAGCTGGAGGGGGTCAATGAATCGCTGAAGGGCGTCAATCAAGCGCTCAAGACGGTCCAGAAAGTATCAAAGCGCCGTTAGCGCCCGGGCCGTCAGCGCCCGAACAGGCTGTAGTCTGGTCTCCGCGCTTCAGCCGTGCAGGGGCTTCCGCCGAATGCGGAAAAGACAGCGGAGGGCCTGACCAAAGGGCACGTAAAATCGACGCGGCTCCGGACGGCGGGGTGTGAAGCCCCCGGTCACGTCATGGCCACCGTTGCGGCCGCGTCAGGGTTGAATTCCGAGCACCTTAAGTATCGGCGTCCACCGGGTGTAATCTTTCTCATGCATCGCTCGCGCCTCTGCACCGGATCGCCATACTTGCTTAAATCCGACATTCTGCAGTTTCTCCTGAGAACGTTGCGATGCTTGCCGAAAAATCTCGGAGAGTCGGGAGACTTCCTCCGCTGATGTTCCCGGCGGAGCGAAGATGCCGATCCATCCTTCCGTCTCAATCCCGCTGCCGGTTTGTGCAAGAACGTGAAGTGAATCTTGAAACGGGAGAAAGTCCGGAAAAGGAACAATCGCAACCGCGACATGCCCCCCAAGGACACTGAGGATCGCTGGCGCCGACCCTTGATAAGGTACGTGCACCATCGGCACTCCGTAGTCGTTGAAAAGCGTTGTACCTATGAGATGGGGAATGCTCCCGGCGCCTGCCGTGGCCACGGTGCGATATTTCTCCTCGCGCGAGGCCTCCAGCATGTATTCGGCAAGCTGCGCGGCAGCGTCTTTTCTCGCGACGGCAACGTATGAGAAGGTCGCCAAAATTCCGATGGGCACGAGCTCGCTTTGAGGAGACGTTCTGAGCGACGACGTGGAGGACATGAACAAGAGTGTCTGAGTCCCCTTTTGCCGAAGTACCCAATCTGCCGCTATTGCTCCTCCCGCGCCAGGTCGATTTTCCACGATCGTCGACGTTCGCGCGATCTGCTCCGCTGCTTCAGCAACGATTCTGGCTGCGGTTGAAGAGGTTCCCCCTGCCGCAAATCCCACAACCAATGTAATCTGTCCATCATTCGGAAGTGCGGGACTGGAGAGCATCACAAGCGCAGCAAGAAAAAGTGGCGTGAATCTCGTCATTCGCTGATGCCCTCTTCAACGAGTATCGCGATTTTCAAGGACAGCTGGACCACGTTCCCTTCGAGGGCGCAACCTCCGAAAGAACGTCATTTGGCCGGCTCGGCTCTCCGGCGCGCTGCGGGCGCGTCCATCCGTCCGTACCTCGCACGCGGTTCGCCATCGAAGCGGGCAGAATCCGATACTGAGGTCGATCTCCCCGAGCTCGTACGCGGGCTGGCACTATCTGAATGACACCGGTGTTCGGAGCCCGATAGACACCTCCTTCTTCTGACAATAGACTTTGACTAAAGATCGGATCGGATCAGGGCGAGCTTTTATGGCCGCAGACCGTGTGGAACGGCGACTGAGTGCTGTTTTCGTGGCCGATGTGGCTGGCTATAGCCGCCTAATGGGTGCTGATGAGGAGGGTACGCACGCCCGGCTGAACGAACATCTGTCTGCGCTCCTCCATCCCGAGATCGAAAAGCACGGCGGGCGGCTTATCAGGAGCGCCGGCGACGGAGTGTTGGTGGAGTTTGCCAGCGTGGTCAGCGCTATGCGATGCGCCGTTGCGATACAGCGCGGCATGATCACTCGAAACACCGATGTGCGAATTGAAAAGCGGATCGAGTTCCGCATCGGCATCAACGCCGGCGACATCATCACAGAAGGCGGCGATATCTTTGGGGACGGGGTAAATGTTGCGGCTCGGCTCGAGGCGCTTTGTGAGCCGGGCGGCATCTGTGTATCGCAACGCGTACGAGAAGATACGCAGGATAAGCTTGACATCGAATTCGAAGATAGTGGCGAGCATCAACTGAAGAACATTGCACGGCCGGTGCGGGTCTATCGCGTGTCGTTCGGCAACGCTCCGGCGCGACCGGCGCTTGCGCTTCCCGACAAGCCATCGGTCGCCGTCCTGGCTTTTGAGAATATGAGTCGCGACTCGGAACAGGAGTACTTTGCGGATGGAATTTCGGAAGACATCATCACCGAGTTGTCCCGCTTCTCGGACTTGTTCGTGATCGCACGCAATTCGAGTTTTCGATACAAGGGCAGAGCGGTTGATTTGCGTCAGGTGGGTCGAGAACTCGGCGTGCGCTATGTTCTGGAGGGTAGCGTTCGTCGGGGCAATGACCGAGTTCGGATCACGGCACAGCTGATTGATGCTGCAAGTGGCGTCCACCGCTGGGCCGAGCGCTATGACCAGAAGTTGAAGGATGTATTTGCGATCCAGGACGACGTGGCGCGTACGATCGCCGCAATTCTGGTCGCGCATGTGAACATGGCGGAAGCTGAACGCACCTTGCTCAAGCCGCCCGCGACTTGGCAGGCCTACGATCACTACATGCGCGCAGCTGCGGCGTGGATATCGTTCCAGTCCTCGTGGCAAATGGCGGAATTATTGAGGACACGAGGGCACCTCGCAGATTCGCTGGCCATCGATCCGAAATATGCCCGTTGCTATACAATGCTGGCCAGCACGCACCGGGTGGCTTGGCTCAATCCCCTGAATGATGAATATTTGAGCCCGACTATCCTTGACCTGGCCATCAAATTGGCGCGCACGGCAATTGCCCACAATCCGGGCCTGCCCGAAGCCTATGCCGAGTTGGGTTATAACATCATCCGGAAGCGTGACTTCGACGCAGCGACTGGCGCCGCCGAAAGAGCGCTGGCGCTAAACCCCAATTTCGCGGATTACCGCCTCGCGCAAATATTCTACTCGGTGGGAGACCCGACCAGAGCTATTGCCATCGCCAAGTTGCAAATGCGCCTAGATCCATTCCATCCGCATTTTGCGCCGTTGATGGTCGGCGTAGCTCACTACCACCTCAAAGAATACCACGATGCCCAACATTGGTTGACTGAAGCCATTGGCCGCGCGCCCAATCACCAGTATGGCCACGCCTTCTTGGCTGCGACGTACGCTCAGCTGGGACGAATGGAAGATGCTCGTGCAGAGGCAAACGAAGTTCTACGCTTGAATCCAAGATACAGCATCAGCGGCACCCAGCAGCAGGTATCCATTCTCAAACGCGCCGAAGATTTGGAGCACCTGGTTGACGGGCTGCGAAAGGCCGGCCTTCCAGCATAGTCTCGGCGAATGCGCGGGCAAGACAGCAGCTCGCCGTCCTGCGCGGTGGTGCTCGTCCGAAGTCCGCTTGTTGGCCCTTCTCGAACCTCCAGCAAGGTCCGCTTTCTCGCGGCTGTCAGGGTGAGAACGGACATCAAGCGCCCCTCATCCAGCTCCGATTTGTGAGTACACGGTCCAGCTGATTGGTCAGCGGCCACCATCGAGGCAAAGCCGCGGGCAATGAATGCCACCAAAGCGGTGTTCGCCTAGCGCGCGCGATGAGTTTTGATAGAATCGGCTTGGCGCGATCTCGGTTCACCTCTCCCCGACGGGGAGAGGTCGGATTGCGCCTGGCGATGCGAAGCATCGTCCAGAGCAATCCGGGTGAGGGCTCTTGCTCTCTCGATAGACCGTGCCCCTCACCCGATTTGCTGCGCAAATCGACCTCTCCCAAGGGGGAGGTGAACTTTCGACGCCGTTCCAGTTCAACCTAACCTCATCAGACTCTAGAGGCGATTCCGTTGCGGCTGCATCCGGCGTGCCTCGCGCTCGATGCTGGCGGCCACCAGCGGCGCCTTGTCGGCGGCGATGGGCGGGGAAAACACGAAGCCCTGCACCAAATCGCAATCGAGCCCGCCGAGCACGTCCAGTTCGGCGGACAATTCGGCGCCCTCCGCCACGACCGTCATGCCCAACCCGTGCGACAGGGCGATGATGCCGCCCAGCAGCTTGCGCTTCTCCGGCGCGGTGGAAATGCCGTCCACGAAGGCGCGGTCCACTTTCAGGCAGTCGAAAGGCAGGCGCGTCAGGTAGCCGAGCGAGGAATAGCCCGAACCGAAATCGTCCAGCGCCAGCCGGGCGCCCAAGCCGGACAGCGCCGTCAGCGTGCGACTGATCCGCTGCTCGGTATGATCCACAAACAGGCTTTCGGTCAGCTCCAGGCAGAGCAGCTGCGCCGGAAAGCCGGTCTCGGCCAGGATGGCCGAGACCGCGGTCTCGAAATCCACGCTCCAGATCTGCGCCGGCGAGACATTGACCGAGATGGAGCGCGGCGGCAGCCCGGCATCCAGCCAGGCGCGGCCCTGCCGGCAGGCCTCGCGCAGCACCCACAGGCCGAGATCGACGATGAGGCCGGAGCTTTCGGCGATCGGGATGAACTCCGCCGGCGAGATCGGCCCGCGCTCGGGATGGGTCCAGCGCAGCAGCGCCTCGAAGCCGGTGACGCGGCCGGTCTTCAGATCCACCTGCGGCTGGTAATGCGCCTCGAGGGAACCGGCCTCCACGGCGTGGCGCAGATGGCGGCCGAGATCGAGCCTTTCATCGACCGCCTGCGCATAGACCGGCTCGAACAGTTGCGCCCGGCCGCGCCCGGCCTCCTTGGCCATGTAGAGCGCGAGGTCCGCGTTGCGCACGGCGGTCTCCGCCGTCGCGCCGTGCTCCGGCAGGCGGGCGATGCCGATGGTGGCGCCGACCGAGGCCTCGCCCTCGGCGAGATCGACGGGGCCGGACAGTTTGCCGACGAGCCGATCGGCAAGCCCGGTCAGCGCGGCGTCGGACGTGTCGCATCCATCCGCCAGCACGGCGAATTCGTCGCCGCCGAGCCGGGCGATGAAGGCGCGCGGCCCCAAGTCCTGCCGCAACGCAGTCGCCACCTTGATCAGCAATTCGTCACCGGCGGCATGGCCGAGGGAATCATTGACCTCCTTGAAGCGATCGAGGTCGATGAGCAGCAGCGCACCGGTCCGGCCTCCCCGGGAGCAGCCTTCGGTCAGGGCGGCGAGCTGGCGCGTGAACAGCGCGCGATTGGCAAGGCCGGTCAGCGGATCGCTGTAGGCGAGCTGCTCGAGCTGGCGCTCGGCCTCCTTGCGCTCGGTGACATCCTGCACGGTACCGATGATGCCGATGACCTTGTCGTGGGCAACCTCCGCCTTGCAGATCACGGCCAGATCGCGGGGCATGCCGTCCGCGTGCAGGATGCGTAGATCCGTGGCCTCGGTCCTGCGGGTGCGCAGCACCCGTTTCTGCACGTCCCGGAAGCGGTCGGCGTCGCCGTGCAGGAAATAGGGTCCCATGTTCTCATCGGTCGGCTCGAACGTGTCGGGCAAGCCGAGAAGCTGGTAGAGCTCGGGCGCCCAGATCGTGCGGCCGCTGTCCAGCCGAAAGCTCCAGGTGCCGATCTTGCCGAGGCGGTGGGCCTCCTCCAGCGCCCGCGTGCGCTGGTCGAGCAGCGCCTTGGCCGCCCTGAGCTGGGTGATGTCGCTGGAGGTGCCGCGATAGCCGAGAAAGCTGCCGTCATCGGCGAAGATCGGCTTGCCGCTGGTGCAGATACTGACGCGCGAGCCGTCCTTGCCGATCAGCGTGTAGGTGAAGTCGCGAAAAGGGCGATGGGCCTGCATATCGGCCCGGTGCCGCGCCATCGCCTCCCCGTCCTCGGGCGCATAAGTCAGTTCCCAGCGCGCCTTCCTGCCAGCGGCGACCGTCTGGAACGCCGCATTGCCGGCAAGCGATTTGGGATAGGGCAGCAGCCGATGTTCGGCGTCGCTCTCCCAGCACCAGTCCGAGGCGGTGCTGACAAAATCGGCCAGCCGTTGCTCGCTCTCCGCCAGGCGCCGCAGCGCGGAGGTCTCCTCCGTGACGTCGCGGACGATGCCGGACACGCGCCGGACCTGGCCGTCCGCGTCGAATTCCGGCTCGCCATGCACCACGCAGTCGAGCAGGCTGCCATCGGAACCGCGGAGTCTCGTCCGCACCGCATAGGGCCGCCCCTCCGCCCAGCAGGCCGCGTAATGCGCCTCCAGGAGCTTCCGGCTTTCGGGCAAATAGCGCTCGCGCACCGTGGCGATGGGGATGTAGCCGTCGGCGGTCTCGAATTCGTAGAATGCGGCGAGCTCGGGCGATATCCAGAGATCGGTCGCGCCGGCACTCTGCGACTCCCAGTAGCCCATGCGGGCCAACCGGATCGCACAGCGCAGCGATCGCTCCTCATGCCAGCGGCGACGCGCTTCCCGGGTCGGGGCCTGCCCTTGCGACAATTTGCGAGCGGCCATCGGTCCCCAACTCAACGCTAGCGTACGCAGCTAATACGCTAGCATAGAGCGTCACAACCTTGGAGCGACGACGGTGACGAGACGGGGCTCTTCCGCTTCTTTGGTGTAGTTTCGGTGAATTCTGCAACCGGCAGTCGGCGCCCGGCTCGAGCGCCGCACCGGCATCTTAACGGATCCGCACCAGCTCCAGGTCGAAGTCGCCGGTGACGGCGGTCTCGATCTGGCAGCGCGAGAGTCCGATATCACGCAGCGCCCGGTCATCGAGCTGGCGCAGCGTCTTGATCGCCTCGCGGCGCACCCAATAGGTCGCGAGCGCATCGCCCCACACTCGGAGCAATCGGAGCAATCTGCCTAATGTACCAAACCGCGCGGGCACTGCAGCGGCTGAAGATATCGCTGACATTGTCATCTCCTTCGCTGCCCATAGGCAAAGCTACGCCATTGACGCAAATACTGTTTCAGCGGCTGCGCCGTCGGGACCTCGGATTGCTTGCGCGCTCCTCGGTGCAATCATGGGCTTGTTCCCTCTTAAATGCTCCGGTACATTTCTCGGAGCAAGCAAAACATTGCTCTCGGTGCAATAATGTCCAAGTTCGAGTACGTGAAGCTGGCGGATGCGGTGGCCGCCGAGATCGCCAGCGGCGCGCTGAAGGCAGGCGACCGGCTGCCGCCGCAGCGCAATTTTGCCTATGACCGTGGCATCGCGGTCTCGACCGCGAGCCGGGTTTATACGGAATTGCTCCGCCGCGGCCTCGTGGTCGGCGAGGTCGGCCGCGGCACCTTCATCTCCGGCGAGGCACGCCGCGGCATCGCGGCCCCGACCGAGCCGCGCGGCGCCCGCATCGACCTCGAGTTCAACTATCCGCTGCTGCCGCACCAGGCGACGATGATCGCCAAGAGCCTCGAAGGACTGGAGCGGCCCGAGGTGCTCGAGGGCGCGCTGCGGCCGGCGACCAGTTTTGGCACGCGGGCGGCACGAACCATCTCCTCCGAATTCCTGGCGCGCAAGGGCTGGACGCCGAATCCCGACCAGATCGTGTTCACCGCCAACGGCCGGCAATGCATCGCCGCCGCGCTCGCCGCCGTGGTGCCGCCCGGCGGCCGCTGCGGCGTCGAGGCGCTGACCTATCCATACGTCAAGAGCATCGCCGCGCGGCTCGGCGTGACGCTGGTCCCGATTCCGATGGACGAGCACGGCGCGCGGCCGGATGCGATCCAGAAGGCGCATCGCGAGGCGCACCTGTCGGCGCTCTACGTCCAGCCGACGATCCAGAACCCGCTCAGCATCACCATGCCGCCCGAGCGCCGCGCCGAGCTGTTGCGCGTGGTGGAGAAGCTCGGCCTCGTCATCATCGAGGACACCGTCTACGGCTTCCTCGCCGACGATACGCCGCTGGCCGCGCTCGGGCCGGACCGCTGCATCGTGATCGACAGCCTGTCCAAGAAGGTCGCGCCCGGCCTCGCGCTCGGCATCCTGGTGTCGCCGCCGCGGCTGCGCGAGAGCATCATGGCCGCGGTGCGCTCGGGCGGCTGGACCGCGTCGGGCTACGCCTTCGCCGCGGGGCAGCGGCTGATGGCCGACGGCACCGCTGCCGAATTGTCACGGCTGAAGCGGATCGATGCCGGCCGCCGCCAGCTTCTGGCGGCGAAGCATCTGGCCGATTTCGAAATCCAGACCAATCCGAAGTCGTATCATCTCTGGCTGGCCTTGCCGCCGCATTGGCGCTCGCAGACCCTGGTCGCGGCCGCGGCGCGCCGCGACATCGCGCTGACGCCGTCGACCACCTTTGCCGCCACGCCGGGGCACGCGCCCAATGCGGTGCGGCTCGCACTGGCGGCACCGCCGATGGAGCAGCTCGACCTCGGCCTGCGGACGCTGGCGGGAATGCTGAGCGCGACCGAAGAGGATTTTGACTCGACCGAGTGAGTGCGACGCCGTCGCACGTCATCGGGCTTGATTGCGAACTGCCTTCGGCAGCAGCGCATCGGGCAATTGATCGAAGCTGTAGCGCCGCGGCCGGTTGCGCGTGACGAAACCGCCGACCTGCCATGTGAACAGCGCCGCAAAGCCGACCAGGAACAGCGCGCCCATCCAGTTCGACGTCAGCAGCGCCGTTAGCAGCAATCCGATCATTGCCACCGCAAGGCAGGCCAGCAGCGCCAGCGCGGCGGTGTACGTCTTCGGTCCGAGGCCTCCGACCAGCCTGGCGTTGCTGCCCGCCGCCTGCATCCGCCGATGCAGCTCGACGATGAAGTCGCGGTAGAGATGGCCCTGCGGCGCCACCAGCGTCGCGGTCTGCCAGGTGGTCGAGAGGATCGCGATCCGCCCGCCCTTGGCGTTGTCGATGTCGGCGCGAAATCGCTGCTGCTGCATCGAGACCGGGCGATAGGACAGCTTCACCGCGGAGATGTCGGCATAATCCCACACGCCGGACCGGCCGGCGATCCGCCACGACAGCCCGTCCTCGGTCAGCTCGAACTGGTGCGCCGAGCCGATCAAGGAGGCCTTGTAGGCGTAGCGCACCGCCGTGCCCTCGCCTGCCTCCGACCGGTCCTGCAACGTTGTTGGCAATTCGCCGTTCCACCTGTTCAAACGTACGCGCAAGCTTGCGCAGCCTGTCGCGCCTATCCTACAAGCGAGCCATGCCCGAGACGACCTATTTTCCGCGTTACCTCATCCTCGGCGGCGCGATGATATCCGGCGTGCTGCTGGCGCTTGCCGTGCACATGCTCGGCGCGCGTTACGGGCTCGACCTCGGCGGCCTGTGGCGCTCCGATAGCCACGAGTTCATGCCGGCAGGCGCGGCGATCGCCTGGTGGCTGATCGCGACCGTCGGATTTTCGGGCGGCTACTTCACCGCCAATCTGATGCACAGCGCTGTGGCCGGCCAGATCCCGCACCGGATGCGTAACTTCCTGATCGTCGTCGGCGTGCTGATGCTGGCCGGCGCCGGCCAGGCCGCGTCGGCGCCGAGCACGGTCTCGACCATTTCCGCCGTGCTCGCGGGCCTTGCCGCCCTGTGCCTCGGCGCAGTGATGGCGTTCTGCGGTGCCTATTTTGCCCTGCGCAAGAGCTAGAACGTTTTCGAGCGAAGTGGACGCGGTTCGCGTGAAGAAAACGCGTCCAAACCAGAATCCAGCTCGCCGGCCTTCCCTCAGGCGACCGACCGTTCCGGCACCCTGCGCAACATCTTGGCGACGTCGGCCGCCGGCCGCGGCGGACTGAACAGATAGCCCTGCGCCTGCGTGCAGCCCTCCCGACGCAGCAGGTCGAACTGGGTATCGGTCTCGACCCCTTCGGCTGTCGTGACGATGCCGAGGCTCTTGCCGAGGCCGGTGACCGCGCGCACGATCGCCATCGAGTCCTCGCGCGTCGCAAGGTCGGTGACGAAGGACCGGTCGATCTTGATCTTGTCGAACGGGAAGCTGCGCAGATAGCTCAGCGAGGAATAGCCGACGCCGAAATCGTCGAGCGCGATGCGTACGCCGAAGCCGCGCAGCTCATGCAGCACCGCGAGCGTCGCCTCGCTGTTCTGCAGCAGCACCGATTCGGTGATCTCGAGCTCAAGCCGGTCCGCCGACAGGCCGGATGCTTCCAGCGCCGCCTTCACCGACGACACCAGGTTGGGGTTCTTGAACTGCACCGGCGAGAGATTGACGGCAACCGCGACGGCCACGGGCCAGCCCGCGGCATCCACGCAGGCCTTGCGCAACACGATGTCGCCAAGCGGAACGATCAGCCCGGTCTCCTCGGCGACAGGAATGAAATTGTTCGGCGCGATCAGGCCACGCAGCGAATGGTTCCAGCGCGCCAGCGCCTCGAAGGCGACGATCTGATCGCCCGCGACATCACGGATCGGCTGGTAGTAGACCTCGAACTCGTCATGCTCGAGCGCGAGCCGCAAGTCGCGCTCCAGCAGGCGGCGTGCCTGCGCACGCGCATCCATCCCGGTCTCGAAGAAGCGATAGGTGCCGCGGCCGTCGGCCTTGGCGCGGTATAGCGCAAGATCGGCCTTCTGCAGCAATTCGTCGGGATCCTTGCCATCCTCAGGCGCGAGCGAGATGCCGATGCTGACGCCGATCACGAGCTGATGGCCGCCGATCTCGTAGGGCGCGGCGATCCGCTCGACCACGAGACTTGCCAGCGACGACACCACCGACGGATCGCAGTTGCTGCAGAACTGCACGATGGCGAATTCGTCGCCGCCAAGCCGCGCCACGGTGTCGTGCTCGGTCACGCATTCGCCGAGCCGGCGCGCGACTTCGCGGAGCAGCGCGTCGCCGATCGGATGTCCGAGCGTGTCGTTGATTTCCTTGAAATGATCGAGATCGAGACAGAGCACGGCCAGCTGGTCGGAGCGCTTGGCCAGTCTCGAGGCCTTCTCGAGCTGCTCGCGGAACAGCGTCCGGTTCGGCAAATTGGTCAGCGCGTCATGCCGCGCCATGTGTGAAATCTGTTCCTGGGCCTGCTGCCATTCGGTGATGTCTTCGAAGGTCGCAACCCAGCCGCCGCCCTTCATCGGCTGGTCGACGACACGGATCGCGCGCGCGTTGCGGCTGACGATCCGTGTCGCGCTGTGGCCGGCCTTTGCCTCGGCGACGAGAGCATTGCAGAACTCCTCGGGATCGCCGTCCCACTCGCCGATGGAATGGAGGTCCTGCAGGACGTCGATCAGCAGACGTCCCTGCAGCGGCACGCGACTGCGCCCCATCATCTCGCTGTAGCGCTCGTTGAACAGCATGATGCGGCCGTCGGCATCGAACATGCAAAGCCCCTGCGACATGTTCTCGAGCGCGGTATCGAGCACCACCTTCTGCTTGTGAAGCTCGGTCTTGGCGCGACGGTCGAGGATCGAGGCGATCAGCGAGAGGCCGAGGATCGCGAAGGCCGCAACGGCGGTCATGAATGAGAGCACGCGCGGCGAGACCGTGAGTCCGCCGGAAACGATCGTCGGATCCGGAACGAGCGTCACCGCGCCCATTGCGGTGAAATGATGCGAGACGATCGCGACGGTCAGAAGGCCGGTCGCGGCGGCCGTGGTGCCGAAACGTTCGCCACGGGTGGCAACGACGAGCGCGAGCGCGCCGAACAGACTTCCGAACGCGATCGATGAGGCGACGATGCCGGGCGACCAGACGATGCGCGCGGGCAGCTCCAGCCCGAGCATGCCGGTGTAATGCATCGCCGCGACGCCGGCGCCGACGATCGCGCCACCGGCCGCAACCGTCCGCCAGCGTCCATCGAGCGTGGCGACGGCCAATCCGACGGCCAGGATCGCAACCGCGAGCACCAGCGACAGCAGCGTGATGGGAATGTTGTATCCGGCCTCGATGCCGGGATCGTACGCCAGCATGGCGACGAAATGGGTGGCCCAGATACCGCAACCGCCGACCGCCGCATCGAGGCCGATCCAGATCTCGCGGGCACGCCCCTGTGCGGCGCGGGCGCGGTGAAACAGGCTGATCGCGACGGCGCTGGCGAGCAGGCAGATCACCCCGCCAAGGACAACCAAACGCCAGTCATGTTCCAAAGTGAGACAGGTCAGAACGCGATACATATAGGCCCCCTTTATGGACCCATAAGAACAGACGCATTCGTGTACGAACGGTAACCGCATTGCAGCAAGGTTCCACCCATGGTGAAGAAGCCTTGAATGCAAGCGATCGGGTCAGGGCGAGCGGAGATCCCTCGCTGCGGTTCGTCTCAACGCCGAGTCCGTGACCAAGCGCCGATCCAGATCAGCGCAGCGGCCGCAAGCAACGCGCCGGCGGAGATGACGAGGGCCGCATGCAGGCCGGCGATGAAGGCCGCGGACCGGCTGACCATCGAGCCGAACAGCGCGACACCAAGCACGCTGCCGGTCTGCCGGGTCGCGTTCAACACTCCGGCCGCGATGCCGGCATGCTGCGGCTCGGCACTGCCGAGCAACGCCGATGTCAGGGGCGGCACCAGCAGGCCGAGGCCGCCGCTCATGGCCAGCAATTGCAGGCAGATCGCGAGATAGCTCGTGCCGGGGCCGATGAACAGCAGCGCCAGACATCCGGCGGCCGAGAGCGCGGCGCCGAGCGCGATTGTCTCCGGCGCGCCGATCCGCTCCGCGACACGCGGCGCGATCAGGTTGGCGGGCAGCACGGCGCCGAGCATCGGCACGAACGCCAGGCCGGTGGCGAACGCCGACAGCCCGTTGACCTGCTGGAAGTAGAGGCTGAGCACGAAGATCAGGCCGTAGAACGCGACATTGACCAGGAGGCCGACCAGCGAGGTCAGGGCAAACATCCGGTGGCGGAACAGCGAGAGCGGCAGCATCGGCTGCGGCGCGCGCGCCTCACGCCAGACGAACAGCACGGAGAAGACGGCGGCGAGAACGAAGCCTGCGACCACAAACGGGCTGCTCCAGCCGAGCGCGCCGCCTTCGATCAGCCCGCCGGCCAGCGTGCCGAGCGCGGCGATCGCAGCGAGCTGCCCCGGCAGATCGAGCCGGTGTTGCTGATGACGCGTGGTTTCGCTGGCAAAGCGCCAGGCGAGCCACAGGCCGGCCAGGCCGATCGGCAGGTTGACCATAAAGATCGCGCGCCAGCCGACCAGCGCGATCAGTCCGCCGCCGACGAACGGACCGGCGGTGAGCGCAAGGCTCGCGCCCGCGGCCCAGACCCCGACCGCGCGTCCCCGCGCCTTCTCGTCTTCATAGGCATGGCGGAGCAGCGCCAGCGAGTTCGGCACCAGGATGGCCGCGGCCAGCCCCTGCACGCAGCGGGCGGCTATCAGCGTCGCCGCATCAGGCGCGACTGCGCAGCCAACCGATGCCGCGGTGAAGATCGCAAACCCGGCCATGAAGATGCGCTTGGCGCCGATCCGGTCGCCGAGCGCGCCCGCGGTCAGGATGAAGGCCGCAAAGGCAATCGTGTAGGCGCTGACCACCCATTGCAGTTCGGCAACGCCGCCGCCGAGCGAGGCGCCGATCGCATTGAGCGCCGTGTTGACGATGGTGACGTCGAGCTGCACGACGCCATAGCCGAGACTCATCGCGGCGAGCGTCAACGTCGCCGCGAGCCCGCTCGTTTGCTGATGCGACGTTGCGCGGCGGTCCGGCATGTGCCGGACGTTCAGGGATGTCTGTTGCATGGTCTCGTCCTTGCTCTCGGCAACCAATGCGAGACATAGGCCTTCGTTTCGCCGTAACACTTCGGCACGGATCGAAGTGTGAAATCGCGTGCCTGGCCGATCTGTCCGACGGCGGCGCGCTTGCGCGGCGTTTTGCCTCAATAGACCTACGGACCGCCTTCGCGCGCCTGACCCGGCCCGAGCGCAGGGCGGATCATGTGCATCCGCGCGTCGACTTCACACTTTGGTAAACGTCACAGCGGGCTCAGGCGTCCCCATGCTGATGCATATCGTCTATTCGCCCCGCGCCAACTAACCCGCATCGAGGCCGGGACCGCCGCAAAATCGGCAAAAAAGCCGACGAAACCGCTTGGAACGGCGGAACACGTAGCGGCCCCGTCGCGGTCGTGCGACTCACATTCCGCAGAGCGAGAACATATGTAGGCAATATGACAATGACGCTGGACGAGGGCCGAAGCTTGGCTTGTCAAGGGCTGCACAACGCATCGGTTTTGCCTTATGGGTCATCGCGTACGGTGCGTTTGCCCGTCACCCGTCGCCGTCCGTGACCGGGTCCCACTGAAATTTGCCGCCCCGCCGGGAGGATGAATGCTTCGGCTGCTGACCACGCTTGGGCGTGGTTTCAAGGAAAAGATCGGCTGGAAACGGCTCGGGATCGCCGCGAGTGTGTTGATCATCGCGTTCGCGATCACGTCGCTTGTTCACACCCTGAAGGGCGTCGATACCGGCATCATTCTCACCGCGCTCACCAACATCGCGCCGCACCGGATCGCGCTGGCGGCGCTCTGTGTGGTCGGGGCGTTCTGCACGCTGACCTTCTACGACTTTTTTGCATTGCGAACGATCGGCAAGAAGAACGTGCCCTATCGCATCGCGGCGCTCTCCAGCTTCACGTCCTATTCGATCGGCCACAACATCGGCGCGACGGTATTCACCGGTGGCGCGATCCGTTTCCGGATCTATTCGGATTACGGGCTGAACGCGATCGACGTCGCGAAAATCTGCTTCCTGTCGGGCCTGACCTTCTGGCTCGGCAATTTGTTCGTGCTCGGCTTCGGCATGGCCTGGCACCCGGCGGCAGCGTCGGCGATGGACCTGCTGCCGCCGGCGATCAACCGGCTGATCGCGCTCGGCGGCCTTGCCTCGATCGGGGCCTATCTCATCTGGCTGTGCATGGGCGAGAAGCGGCGCGAGCTCGGCCAGAAGGGTTGGAAAGTGGTGCTGCCCTCGGCCCCGCTGACGCTGGTGCAGATCCTGATCGGTGTGGTCGATCTCGGCTTCTGCGCCATGGCCATGTACCTGCTGATGCCGGCCAATCCGCCGATCGACTTCATGTCGCTCGCCGTCGTGTTCATCCTGGCGACCCTGATCGGCTTTGCCAGCCATGCGCCCGGCTCGATCGGCGTGTTCGATGCCGCCATGCTGGTGGCGCTGCCTCAATTCGGCCGCGAGGAGCTTCTGGCGACGCTGCTGGTGTTCCGCATCCTCTATTTCGTGATCCCGTTCGGCCTCGCCATCTCCATCATGGGCACGCGCGAGCTCTGGCTCAACGTGGTGCAGCCTTGGCAAGAGCGGAAACGACTAAGCCAAGCCTGCACGGCTTCGGCGACCGTGCGGCAACCGATCGAAAGCCGGCAGCAGCGGGTCAGGCAGCTGAAACGGTAACGGACAACGTTATCGGCCCCTGTGCGGGCCCCTCGATCCCGGATTTTCGATCCTCGCGGCCGCTTCTCTTATTTTCGCCGTACCGCTCGCGTCAAACCGCGCCATGATTGGCTTTTTGGTTCGATTTTCGTTTCGGGTGACGGTCTGCAGCGTGCTGCTCGGCAGCGCGCTGGCCGCGGTATTCGCATCGGCCGCGGACGCGCAGGACAACCAGCTGCAGATCTCCTGGGAGGTCCGCAACCGCTTTCGCCTGTTCCGCGAGGAACGCGACTTCCGCCTGCATGTCGAAAGCGGGCTTGGCCGCAGCGTGCTGGCCTCGGAACAATCGCTGGAGCTGCAGAGCGAGGGCCGCGGCTGGGCCCGCAACATGGTCAACCGGCTCTGCATCGACCTCCAGGGCCGGGTCAACCAGCCCTGTACCCGCGACAACGTCAAGGAAAGCTATCTGACGCCGATCGATCATCCGATCGTCGTACGGCTCACCGGGCCGGTTCCGGTCGGCGCCACCTGCGCCTGGTCGTTCGACGACGGCGACGGGCCGCAACAATCGACCTTCGACTGCGCCGAGCCGATCAATCTGCGCGTCCGCTACGGCAGGCAGACGGTCGCGACCGTCGATGTCGCAAGCGGCTCGGAGGCCAACCAGCGCGTGACGACTCAGATCGAGGTGCGCGACTTGCTGATCGCCGGCCTCGGGGACAGCATCGCCTCCGGCGAGGGCAATCCGGACCGGCCGCTGGCACTCTCGGACGAAGGATTTTGCTTCCGCTCCTATCTCGGCGGGGCGCAATATTACCGGCCGAGCCGCGCCGGCTACAAAGGCGGCCGCGCCTGCGAAGCGCCGGACACCCTGACCAACTGGCAGCGCCAGAGCGCGCTCTGGCTCAACTCGGCCTGTCACCGGTCGCTGTACAGCTATCAGACCCGCACCGCGCTCGCGCTCGCCGTGCAATATCCGCACATCGCGGTGACCTATCTGCCGCTGGCGTGCACCGGCGCCACCATCGCCGACGGCCTGCTCGGCTCGCAGCAGGCGCGGGAATGCCTGCCGACGAAGACAGCCAACACCTGCTCGGGCACCGTCAACGGCCAGATCGCGGAGCTGCGCACGGCACTCGCCGCCGCCAAGCGCCGCCAGCCCGATCGGACGCTCGATCTCGTGCTGCTTTCGGTCGGCGCCAACGACGTCTACTTCTCCGGCCTCGTCGCCGACGTCATCGTCGACACCTCGACCGAGCGGACGCTATTCCGCCGCGGCGGCTCAATGGCCAGCGTCGACGATGCCCGTTCGGCGCTGGCGCGCGACCTGCCGGCCGATTTTGCCAAGCTGCGCGAGGCGCTGAAGCCGCTCGTCGGCGGCGACCTCTCGCGCGTCGTCTATGTCTCCTACGCCAATCCTGCGCTCGCCGACGGCGGCGTTCCCTGCCGCGGCGGCCGCGCCGGCTTCGACATCCATCCGTCCTTCAACGCCGATCCCAGCCGCCTCGCGTCGGTCTCGAGCTTCGTGCAGAACGAGTTCCTGCCGCAGCTCAAGGCGATCGCGCAGTGCCAGTCCGGCATCATCTGCCGCAATCCGCAGGCCGACCGCATGACCTTCGTCGACGCGCATCAGGACGCGTTTGCGAGCCATGGCTTCTGCGCACGCGCCTCGACCGATCCGGAATTCGACCGCGACTGCTTTGCAGCCAATGGCGACAGCTTCGTGTCGGACATCGTCGCCGCCGCCAACCAGCCGCTCAAATGCGGCCGCAGCGCCGGCGAATATCGCGCCTACCTGCCCCGCGCGCGCTGGATCCGCGACGCCAATGACAGCTATTTCGCAGCGATGACCTATCCGCAGGGCTTGCCGGCCGCGAGCCAGCCGACCGACATTCACGACGCGACCTGGGGCGTGCTCTCCGCCGTCTACGGCGGCGCCGTGCATCCGAGCGCCGAAGGCCACGCCGCGATGGCGGATGCCGCGGTCCCCGCGGCCGCCACCGTGCTGCAGCTGAACACCGCTGTGCCCGAGGTGATTACCGAGCCGGTCGCGCCACTGCCGATGCCGATTGCACCGACGGGACAGCGCTGAACGCTTACGCTGCCACGCAAGAGCGGAGCATGAGCGTGCGCAGATCGGAGCGTTAGCCGGAGAGAAGTGTTAGTGCCGCTTCGTCGCGGGCACTGGCGCCGCCGGCTTCGCCACCGCGGCTTGCGCCGGCAGATATTTGGCGACGATCGCGGGATCGAGCTGGGCCACCGCGGTGTCAGGCAGCCGGGTCCAGACCTCATCCTTGCCGAACAGCGAGATGCCGAGAAAGCCGCGCATCGTCAGCGTCTGACCATCGGCGCTCAACGTCATCTTGGCCTTGTAGACCTTGCCGTTGCGCGGATCGAGCACGTTGCCGCCTTCATAGGCGAGCCCGTTGCGCTTCATGTCGCGGATGAGGGGAATGCCGAGCCACGGCATGTCCTTGCGATCGTCGGTGCATTTCGAGCAGACCGGATTGGGCGGATCTCCGGGCGACGAGAACATCTTTGCGATCATGCCTTCGAACAGACCATTGCGCTCGATCACCAGGAACCAGCCCTCGGGCTTGCCGTCTTCGACCTTTTGCCACAGGCCGGCAGCCGACGGGTCGGCCGCCGAGGCCGCAAGCGGAGCAGCTAGCGCAAAGGCCGTGGCGATCGCGAGGATCAGCCGAAGTCTGGATAGCGTGTTCCGCATCATCATCACCTGATCAATCGACCAACTCGAGTACAAGCAGAAGACTACGGCCATTTGACGGAGTGTTCCAGTACCCGCGCCGCGCAGGAAATGGCCCATGCCTCCGGCATTGGTCGCTGCTCGAGTGGAATCAGTTCACACCGAGCTTCTTTTGCAGGCTGGAGGACGAAGTCGTGTACTGGAACACGAGCCGCTTCTCCGGATAGACGTAACGATGGGCTTTTTGCGACATCAGCGCGCCCTCGTGGAAACCGCACAGGATCAACTTGAGCTTGCCCGGATAGGTGTTGATGTCGCCGATGGCGAAGATGCCTGATACGTTGGTCTCGAACGCGGAGGTCTCGACCGGCACCAGATTGTTCTCCAGCGCAATGCCCCAGTTCGCGACCGGGCCGAGCTTCATCGTCAGCCCGAAGAACGGCAGCATGGTATCGCAGGCGATCGTCGAGACCGCATTGTCGTTGCCCTTGAGCGCGGCACCCGAGAGCTGGCCGTTGGCGCCTTCGAGCCCCGTGACCTGGCCGAGCCGCAGATCCATCTTGCCGCCGGCAACCAGCGCGCGCATCTGCTCGACGCTATGGGGCGCGGCGCGAAATTCGTCGCGTCGGTGCAACAGCGTGATGCGCTTGGCCAAGGGATGCAGGTTGAGCGTCCAGTCGAGCGCTGAATCGCCGCCGCCGACGATCAGCACGTTCTTGTCGCGGAACGTCTCCATCTTGCGCACGGCGTAATGGACTGAAGTGCCTTCATAGGCCTCGATGCCCGGCACCGGCGGACGCTTGGGCTGGAACGAGCCGCCGCCGGCCGCGATCACCACCACCTTGCATTCGAACACCTTGCCGGCATCGGTCTTCACCCGGAACAGGGGATCGCCGATCTTCTCCACGGTCTCGATCATCTCGCCGAGATGGAAGGTGGGGTGAAACGGCTTGATCTGCTCCATCAGCGCGTCGGTGAGTCCCTGCCCGGAGACATGCGGAATGCCGGGAATGTCGTAGATCGGCTTTTCCGGATAGAGCTCGGCACACTGGCCGCCGACCTTGTCGAGGATGTCGACAAAATGCGTCTTCATGTCGAGAAGGCCGAGCTCGAAGGCGGCGAACAGACCGCAAGGGCCGGCGCCAATAATCAGCACATCGGTTTTGATCACGTCGCTCATGTCCGTTTCTTTTCAGTTGAAATCGACTGGACGGCTCTCGCCTGCCCAGCCAAGTATGGCCGGATCGGGACATGCATAATAGGGACAGCGGCTGGCGCGGCAACCCCTTGCCGAGCCTGCGCAACTCGGCTGTATGGGCGGGGAAACCGACGGAGATCCCCCTCGTGAATGCCCCTGTTCGTGCTGACGATGCGCCGCGCCTGGAAGACTTTCCCTATCGCCTGTCCGACAATGTGCGCTTTGCCGATCTCGACCCCAACGGGCACGTCAACAACGCCGTCTATGCGAGCTATTTTGAAACCGGCCGCGTCACGCTGGTGAAGGACCTCAGCATGGGGCTGATGCCGGCAGGCCTCGCCTGGATCATGGTGCGGCTCGACATGCACTTTCGCGCCGAGCTGCACTGGCCGGGTCAGATCGAGCTCGGGCTCGGTCTCGTCAAGTTTGGACGCACATCGACCACCTTCGACCAGGTGGTGTTTTCGGAAGGCAGATGCGTGGCGTCGGCGAAGGCGGTCACGGTGATGATCGATGAGGTCACCCGCAGGCCGACGCCGCTGCCGGCGGAGGTCAAGCAGAACTTCCGCCGCTGGGTCCGTCGCGGAGTGAATCCGGACGGCGAATAAGAGATCAGGCCTGACGTTCCGGCGTCGCCACCACGAGACCGTCGAGGTCGTCGGAAACCTTGATCTGGCAAGACAGGCGCGAATTCGGGCGCACGTCGAAGCCGAAGTCGAGCATGTCCTCTTCCATCGGCGTCGGGCTGCCGACCTTCTCGCGCCAGGCTTCGTCGACATAGACATGGCAGGTAGCGCAGGCGCAGGCGCCGCCACATTCGGCTTCGATACCGGGAATGCTGTTGCGGATCGCGGCTTCCATCACGGTTGCGCCGTTCTCGATTTCAACTGTGCGTTTCTCGCCGGAATGGTCGATAAAGTGGATTTTGGCCATGATTGCTCGTGCTGCCGGAATGCGCCGGACGATGGATGGAAAGGTCCCGGGCAGTCGTATAACGGGTCGATCCGCACAGCGCTAGCGCGGAGACCGAAAACCTGCCCGCCGGTTGGGAAGCCGCCCAAGCCCTCGCGGCGGGCCGCCGAGACGCCGGATGCCTAGGAGCGGCCCAGGATCAGTTCGATCGCGGTGCGCGCCTCGGCGATCGCGGCGCCGAGCGCGGCAAGCGGCTGGGCTGCATCGGAACCGCCGGTCAGCGCGGTCTCCAGCTGGGCAGCAGCCTCGGCGACGCCGAACGCGCCGATCGCCCGCGCCGATCCTTTCAGGGTGTGGGCATGGGTCGCCGCCTCGGGCGGCAAGGCGGCCAGTTCACCGAGGATCCGGGCCGACTGGGTCGAGAACATGGCCAGCACTTCCCGCTCGAGGCCCGGATCGCCCAGCGTCATGCGCTGAAGATGATCGACGTCGATCGGCCCGGCGCCGGGCGCCAGCGGCGGCGATTGCGTCCATTCGACCCGTTCGAGGTGAAGCGGCATGGCCTGTCCCTGTCGTCTCCGCCGGGCCCTCGCCGGCGGATCGTTGCCCCAGCCAATCACGAAACTGGTTAACGGATTGTTGTTGGGATGATCGGCAAAACCGCCCGATTCTGGACAATTTCCGGACACAATCGACGCTCTACAGCGGGAATTTCGAGTGCCCATAAGGCCTTATGGCGCAAAGCTGTTAACGATGATTAAGATTGTCTTAATCGCAGGCATTTCATTCGCGACGCTCTGCCAATAGGATGTTTGCGGATGTAGCGGACAAGCCGCCGAGGGGGCCGGCTTGCGCTCCGCTTGTGGGCACCGGCTTCGAGCTTGCGTGGGGACGATCGCAGGCTCGCCGACGCGTAAAATAGTGAGAGGGCTCGGACTGAACATGGCGAACACTCCGAAAAAGGTCAAAGACCCCACAGAAGTTGCGCTTTCTGCGATCCAGGAAGCCCTGAACATCAGTGAACAGGGCGCGGAGAATCGCAGCCCCCTCAACGAAGGCGCCGCGCCGCCGAACCTGCCGCCCGCTGCCGATTTTTCGGCCACATCGTTCGAGTCCCGTCCGAGTAATTCCGATCGTTCGGCGTTCGAGCCGATCGAGGAACCGCGCGCGCCGCGCCGCGCCGCCAATGATGATCGCGAAACCATCGGCCAGATGCTGCAGACGCTGCAGGGAGAACGCGCGCGCAACGCCTTCACGCTGTTCTTTGTCTGCTCCGGCGCATGGCTGCTGGGCGGCGTCATCCTCACCATCGCGTTCTGGCCAGCCCTGCAGGCCTCGATGGCCCAGGGCACCGGCGTCCTGGTGCTCGCCGGCCTTGCCGCGCTGTTCGCCGTGCCGATCCTGCTGTTCTACTATCTCGCCAGCCTCGCCTCGCATGGTCAGCGCATGCAGATGATCGCGCAGGCGATGGCGCAGGTCGCGATCCGCTTCTCCGAGCCCGAAGGCTCGGCCTCCGATTCCATGGTCACCGTCGGCCAGGCCATCCGCCGCGAGGTCGCGGCGATGGGCGACGGCATCGAGCGCGCGATTGCGCGCGCCGGCGAGCTCGAGACGCTGGTCGCCAACGAGGTCGCCGCGTTGGAGCGCGCCTATAGCGACAACGAGGTGCGCATCCGCGCCCTGCTCCAGGACATCGCGCATCAGCGCGACAATCTGGTCGGCCAGGCCGAGCAGGTCCGCAGCGCCATCTCCGGCGTGCAGATCGATCTGCGCCACGACATCGCGCTGATCTCGGATGCGATCGCCTCCCGCGTCGACGAGGTTGCGAAGTCGATCACCGGCGCGCTCGAAGAGCGCGGGGCCCACATCACCCAGGCGCTGAGCAATGCCGGCGACAACATGATCCTGGCGCTCGGCGAGCGCGGCGGCGACCTGCTCGACCGTCTCGAGGAAGCCAGCAACGAGACCACGCGCGCGGTGCTCGACGCCAGCGAGCGGCTGACCACCAGCCTCAACTTCAAGACCGGCCACGTCCACGACGAGTTCGTCGACCTCGCCGACCGCGTCCACGAGATGCTGAACGAGCGCATCGACCGCATCACCGGCGAATTCGAGCAGCGCTCCGCCGCGATCGTCGACGGCATCTCCGAGCGTACCGAGCAGGTGCACGATTCCCTGAAGAATTCGTCGGACTCGCTGCTGCTCGAGCTCGAGCTGCGCTCCAACGACCTCTCGGCCAAGATCGACGACGCCGGCAACCGGCTCGCCAACCACATCATGACGAGCGGCGACAAGGCGAGCGAGGCGCTCGACGCCACCGTCAACACCCTGGTCGCCAAGGTCGTCAGCCAGACCGAGACCGCGCACGACTCGCTGTCGCTGCAGATGAGCGCCTTCGACGAGCTGGTGAGGAACCAGGGCACCGAGCTGGTCGAGAAGTTCGCCCGCGACTCCGGCACGCTGGGCGCGCTGATCACGCGCCACATCTCCGAGTTCGATCGCACCGTGAAGACCTTCGGCGGCGAGATCGTCGAGCGCATGGGCCAGCGCACGCAGGACATCGCCGAGACGCTGAAGACCTATGTCGACACCTTCGACCATCGCGTCACCACCAACAGCGGCGAGATCACCGCCTCGCTCGACCAGCGCCTCGTGCAGTTCGAGACCACGGTCGGCGAACGCGTCAGCAATCTCGACGCCTCGCTGAACGGCAAGCTGTCGTCGTTCGATAGTTCGCTCGCCAGCAAGATCGGTTCGTTCGACGGCCGTCTGCAATCGCTCGATGACGCGATCGACGGCCGCATGAAGTCCCTCGAAGTCACGTTCGAGAGCCGCGCCAAGTCGGTCACCGAGACCATCGACGGCCATCTCGGCACGCTCGCGAGCCAGCTGACCGACGGCGCCTCCCAGGCGATCCAGTCGATCGAACTCGCGGCTTGGCCTGCTCACCACCACCCTGACCGAAGGCACCGTGCAGGCGATCGCCGCGGTCGACCATCGCATCAACGGCGTCACCGAGACCATCGACGGTCACAGCATCCGCCTGGTCGACACCCTCAACGGCCACAGCACCCGTCTCGCCGACACCATCAATGGTCACAGCGCGAACCTGACCGACACCATCTCGGCACGCTTCGCCGACATCCAGCAGGGCATCGAGAGCCGCGTCGGCGTCATCGCCAGCGACATCGACGTGCGCGTGGCGCAGTTCGAGGACCTGCTCGGCTCGCGCGTCGAGGCCGTCGCCGGCCGCATCGAGAGCAGCGGACGCCAGGCCAGCGAGGACATGATGTCCCGCGCCGAGATGATCTCGACCGCGATCCGCTCGCATGTCGAGGACGCCGAGCGCTCGCTCACCAACCTCGTCGTCAACACCAGCGAGACGATCCAGACCGGCGCGCGCACCGCTCAGCAGTCGCTGCTGACGGTGTCCGCGGACGTCGGCAACCAGCTCAAGCTGAGCTCGGCCGAGGTCGAGAGCGTGCTGACCGCCGTCGGCACCAGCGCCGCCAACTCGATCCTCACCAGTGCCCGCGACGCCCAGGTGTCGCTGGTCTCGGCCTCCGGCGACGTCGCCTCGCAGATCAAGGCGCTGTCCGAGGATGTCGAGCGCACGCTGCAGGCGGCCGGCAGCGCCACCGCAGCCTCCGTGCTGTCCGGCGCCCGCGACGCGCAGACCACGCTGGTCAGCGCCTCGGTCGAGGCCGCAAGCCAGGTCAAGTCGCTGGCCACCGATGTCGAGCAGTCGCTGTCGATGGCCGGCTCAGCCGCCGCCGAGGCGATCATGACCGGTGCCCGCGAGGCCCAGACCACGCTGATCTCGACGTCGACCGACGTCACCGGCCAGGTCAAGTCGCTCGCCAGCGACGTCGAGCGCTCGCTCACGATGGCCGGCACCGCGACCGCGGAAGCCGTCGTCGCCTCCGCTCGCGAGGCCCAGAGCACGCTTGCCGGTGCATCCACCGAAGCCGCCACCCTGGTCCGCACGCTCGCGGCCGACGTGCAGCACTCGCTCTCGACCGCCGGCACCGCCACCGCGGAATCCATCGTCGCCTCCGCTCGCGAGGCCCAGAGCACGCTGGCCGGCGCGTCGACCGACGCCACCAATCTGGTCCGGACACTGTCGGCGGACATCGAGCGCTCGCTGTCGATGGCGGGCTCCGCCACCGCGGAAGCCGTCGTCGCCTCGGCCCGCGAGGCCCAGAGCACGCTGGCCGGCGCGTCGACCGACGCCACCAATCTGGTCCGGACACTGTCGGCCGACATCGAGCGCTCGCTGTCGATGGCGGGCTCCGCCACCGCGGAAGCCGTCGTCGCCTCCGCCCGCGAGGCCCAGAGCACGCTGGCCGGCGCATCCACCGAGGCCACCGATCTGGTCCGCTCGCTGGCGGCCGATATGGAGCGTTCGCTGTCGATGGCCGGCTCGGCCACCGCGGAATCGATTACATCAGGTGCGCGTGAGGCCCAGAGCACCCTGGTCAACGCGTCGACCGAGGCTGCAACCAAGGTGTCGGCGCTTGCCGCCGACATCCAGCGTGCGCTGTCGATGGCCGGCTCCGGTACCGTCGAGGTGCTGACAGCCGGCGCCCGCGAGGCGCAGAACACCCTCGTCACCGCGTCGACGGAAGCAGCCGACCACGTCAAGTCGCTGGCCGTCGATGTCGAGCGCACCCTGACCTCGGTCGGCACCAACACCGCGCAGGCGATCCTCGGCAGCGCCCGCGATGCCCAGAGCTCGTTCGTGGCAACCTCCAGCGAGGCCGCAAGCCAGATCCGCGAGATCTCCGCCGAGATCGAGCGCTCGCTGACCACGGCCAGCGCGGAGACTGCGCAGACCATCCTGGGCAGCGCCCGCGAGGCCCAGAGCTCGTTTGCGGCGACCTCCGCCGATGCCGCCGCCCAGATCCGCACGCTCTCGACCGATATCGAGCGCGCGCTGGGAGCGGTCACGGTCAAGACCACCGACAATATCCAGACCTCGGCGCAGAACGCGCAGGCTGCGCTGATCACCATGTCCAACGAGGTCTCGACCAAGGTCAAGACGACCTCCGCCGACATCGAACGTTCGGTGCTGTCGGCCTCCAGCGCCTTCGGCTCCGCGATGACCGGCAAGACCGACGAGATCGTCACCTATGTGCAGCAGCAGGCCGACCGCCTGTCGAACATGATCGACGGCCGCCGCGGCTCGCTGGTCGAGGCGCTGACCGCCAAGACCACGCAGCTGTCGAGCGACATGGATCGCGCCACCGCGGATGCGCTGAAGGCGATCGAAACCCGCGGCCTCGCCTTCTCGCAGTCGATGGCGGCCCATGGCAGCGATGTCGCGCGCAACATCACCTCGGCCGGCGATCAGGCGACCGGCGCGGTGGCGAAGTCGCTCAAGGACCTCGAGCAGGCCTCGCGTTCCGCGATCGACCAGTCGCGCCAGGTCTCGATCGCGGCCGTCACCGAGATGCAGGAGACCAGCAAGATCCTGCGCACCGACACGGTGGCCCTGTTCGAGCGTCTGCGCGAAGGCAACATCCTGCTCCAGGAGGTGCTGACCGGTGCGCACGACAACCTCAACTCGCTCGAGCGGGCGCTGGTGACGCGCGTCGCCGACTTCGTCTCGGCGATGAACGACGTCACCTCGCGCAACGGCGATGCGACGCAGAACCTGGAAGAGCAGCTCAACGTCTTCAACAGCAAGACCACGAAGGCGCTCCAGGATCTCGGCGAGCTGTCGATCCAGTTCGACAAGCACGGCCAGGCGCTGGTCGAGGCGGCTGCCGTGGTCGAGCAGGCCAACCGCTCGACGACGGCCTCCGTCAGCGAGCGCAAGCAGGCGCTGGAATCGCTCGTCACCACCATCGACCTGCGCACCGCCGATCTCGACCAGCGGCTGTCGCGCTTCACCGGACTGCTCGATGAATCCCTTGCGGCCGCCGAAGAGCGCGCCCGCGACATCGCCCGCGTCGTCGCCGAGACCGCCGGCGCAGGCTCGGCCGCGATCACCCGCCAGTTCGAGGCGGTGCGCCTGGCGGCCGAGAACGAGCGTCAGCAGACCGTCGACGCCATGAACGACCTCTACCAGCAGAGCAACGCCGAGACCGATGCGATGTTCAGGGAATCGACGGAGAAGTTCTCCGCGATGGTCACGGCGATGAAGCAGATGGCCTTCGAGATGCACAACGAGCTCGAAGCCACCCGCAACGAGCTGCGCCGCGGCGTGCTCGAGATGCCGCAGGAGGCTGCCGAGAGCACCGCGCAGATGCGCAAGGTGATCGTCGACCAGATCGAGGCCCTCGCCGAGCTCAACCGCATCGTGGCCCAGCATGGCCGCGGCCTCGACGTGGTCTCGACCAACCGCGCCAGCGTTCGCCACGAGGAGCCGGTGGTGGCTGCCGCCGGCGGCCGCGGCGATGTGCGCATGCGGGACAACGGCAACAGCGCCTCGACGCTGCCGCCGCCGGACCTCGGCATGACGAGCTCGCGCCGCACCGAGGCCCCGTCGGTCAGCCCGGCAGGCTCCGACAACAACGGCGACGGCTGGCTGTCCGACCTGCTCAACCGCAGCGACGCACCGCCGCCTGCCCCGCAGAGCCGCGACGCCCAGCAGCGCCCGCGTCCGCAGCAGCAGCCCGGCAATCCGCTGGAATCGCTGTCGCTCGACATCGGCCGGCTGATGGACCGCAACCTCGCCGCCGAGATGTGGGACCGCTACCAGCGCGGCGAGAACAAGGCCTTCACCAAGCGCCTCTACACGCCCGCCGGCCAGAAGGCGTTCGACGAGGTCGCCCGCAAGTACCGCGCCGACCGCAACTTCAAGGGCACGGTCGACCGCTACGTCGCCGAGTTCGAGCGCTTGCTCGACGAAGTCGCCCGCGACGGCCGCGGCCCGCAGGAGCTGCGCGGCCACCTGACCTCGGAGACGGGGCTGGTGTACACGCTGCTCGCGCACGCGGCGGGCCGGCTGGGGTAAGCAGGCGAAGTAAGCGAGTAGCGAATAGCAAATGGAAACGGAGGCCGAAGGCCTCCGTTTTATTTTGGGGCGACGCCCTATTCGTCACTCGCCATTCGCCCTTTATTGCCGCCGCCGCGGCCCGGGTGCCGCTGGTGCCGGCGCGGGCTCGGGTGCGGCGTTGTTGCTGGCGCCGAACAGCACGCGGGTCGGGTTGCGGTCGAAATTGTTCACGGCGCGGCTGATGTCGGACAGCGTCCTGCGGCCGTCGTTGATCAGGAGATTGGAGCGCTTGTCGAAATCGTCGGCGAGCTCGCGGATCGATTTCACCATCAGGTTCAGCTCGCTGCCATTGTTGCCGCCCGCGATCGCATTGAGGCCGAGCATGAGACTGTCGGCCTTGAGCATGACGCCGTCGACCTTGGCCATCACGGCGTCGATCTTCTCGGAATTGCGCGCCAGCGAGTTGGTGAAGGTCTCGAGGTTCTTGAGCGAGTTCTTCACCGACTCCTGATTGTCGGCGACGATCTTGTTGATGTTCTGCAGCGTGCCGCGGATCGCCTCGGTGACGTCCTGCAGCTTGTTGGGATCGGCGGTGAGCGTCGGGATGCCGTCCTGGTCGAGCGGCGGCGGGGCCGCGGCCTCGTCGCCGCCCTTGAGCGAGATTGCGGCGACCCCGGTGAGGCCCTGGAATTCGAGGCCGACCAGGGTGTCCTTGCGGATCGGTGCGTTGTTCTCGATCATGGCGAGTGCGACAACCCGCCGCGGGTTGTCCAGCTTCACCGAGACCACCTCGCCCACCCTGATACCGTTGAAGTTGACGCTGCCGCCGTTGCGCAGGCCCGCTGCAGGCCCTTCGAACACGACGCGCAGGGGGCTGCGCTGCTTGGTGGTGTGCAGAGACTGGAACCACAGCACGAAGCCGATCGCCGCGGCGATCACCGCCAGCGTGAACGAGCCGATCAATACGTAATTCGCCCGCGTTTCCATCAATTACTCGCGTTGATCACTCTTGGGCCCTCGCGCAGCCAGCTGCGTTCGAGCCCGTCGAATTCCTGTTGGCGCATGATCTCGTCCGAAAATCGGCTCCAGGTTTCGGGATCATAGGCTAGGCCACAACGGCACGGGCGCGCTTGCCATGAAAATACTGCCTCAGCCAGGGATGTTGCGAGGCCTGCATGTCGGCGATCGACCCTGCCGCAATGATCTTACCGTTCCCTAAAACGGCGATGCGGTCACATGCGGTGTAAAGGCTGTCGAGATCGTGGGTTACCATGAAAACCGTCAGCCCCAAAGTGCGCTGGAGGGTCCTGACCAGCTCGTCGAAATCGCCGGCGCCGATCGGGTCGAGACCCGAGGTCGGCTCGTCCAGGAAGACGAGGTCCGGATCGAGCGACAATGCGCGTGCCAGCGCCACGCGCTTGATCATTCCGCCCGACAATTCCGACGGATAACGATCGGCGACTTCCGGCTTCAGCCCGACCATCACCAGTTTCGCCACCGTGATCTCGTCCATCAGCCGCTGCGAGACGCGCAGATATTCGCGCATCGGAAACTGGATGTTCTGGCGCACGGTCAGCGAGGAGAACAGCGCGCCCTGCTGGAACAGGATGCCCCAGCGCCGCTCGACGTTGCGCCGCTGCGACGTGCTGGAGGAATCGAGGTCGACGCCGAACACCTCGATCGAGCCGGCAATTTTCGGCACCAGGCCGATGATCGTGCGCGTCAACACCGACTTGCCGGCGCCCGAGGGCCCGACGAAGCCGAGGATCTCGCCGCGCCTGACGTCGAGGTTGAGGCCGTCGAGCACCCGCGTGTTGCCGAATTGAACCGTGATGTCGCGGACCCGGATGATGGCGTCGTTGTCCTCTTCCGCCATGATCACATCCCGATCGAGGCGAAGAAGATGGCGAACACGCCGTCCATGACGATGACGAAGAAGATGCCCTTCACCACCGATGCGGTGGTGTGCTGACCGAGCGATTCCGCGCTGCCCTGCACGGCGAGCCCTTCGACGCAGGCGACGATGCCGATCACCGCGGCCATGACGGGCGCCTTCACCATGCCGACGATGAAATGATCGATCGAGATGGCGTCGCGCAGGCGCAGCAGGAAGGCCTCGGGCTCGACGCCGCCATAGAGCCAGGCAACCAGACCGCCGCCATAGAGCGCGGCCATCGCACCGAGGAAAGCAAGGATCGGCAGCGCCAGCACCAGCGCCAGCATGCGCGGCAGCACCAGGACCTCGATCGGATCGAAGCCCATGGTGCGCAGCGCGTCGATCTCCTCGCGCATCTTCATCGAACCGAGCTCGGCGGTGTAGGCGCTGCCGGAGCGGCCCGCGACCATGATCGCGACCAGCAGCACGCCGATCTCGCGCAGCACCAGGACGCCCAGCATGTCGACGACGAAGATGTCGGCGCCGAAGCGGCGGAAATGGAAGATGCCTTGTTGCGCGATGATGCAGCCGATCAGGAAGGTGATCAGCACGATGATCGGCACCGCGCGCCAGCAGACCTGCTCCATGTGGTGCACGGTCGAGGTCAGGCGGAAGCTGCGCGGATGGATCAGCACCTTGCCGGCGGCCACCAGCACCGCGCCGAGCATGTCGACGAGGCCGATGATGGTGCCGCCGATCCCGGCCACGGTGCGCCCGATCTGCTCGAGCATGCCCGATATCGACAGCGGGTCGCTGACGACCCTGGGCGCGGGGCCGACCCGGCGCACCTCGTCCACGAGGCTGGAATAATTGGCGGAGAGGCCCGCGATCTGCGCCTCGACAGCGCCCTGGGTCAGGCTGCGGCGCAGCCGCTCGATCAGCCAGGCGCCGAAGGTGTCGAGCTTGGCGACCTCGGAGACGTCGATGAAGATGTGCGGCCGGCTGCCGCGCAGCTTCTCCGCGTCGGAGACGATCCGCTCGAGCGCAGGAGCAAAGCGGGCCGTCCAGTTGCCCGTCGCGCACAACGCTAGTCCTTCGCCTTGGGCTATCCGCTCCAGTGTCGGGTCGCCGCTCACCTCTAACCCACCCCTCAAGCCGGCTGGCTGCCGCTAACGCTGATCTCCGGCGCTGCCGGATCGGCTTGTCGAATCTGTCGCTAAACAGCCATAGTTGGTTGCGCGTCGCAAGCTACGGTTCAGGAAATAGTAGACTTTAAAATGACTTCCACCCCTCCCGGAGCGATTTCCCTGAGCAGCCGGATCGAGCGCTGGCCGATCGCGGGGACCTTCACGATCAGCCGCGGCACCAAGACCGAGGCCGTCGTCGTGGTCGCCGAGGTAAGCCAGGGCGGCCTCACCGGCTGCGGCGAATGCGTACCCTACCCGCGCTATGCCGAAACGCCCGAGGCGACGCTGCAGGCGATCCAGGCGATGCAGGCGCCGCTCGCCGGCGGGATGGACCGCATCGCCTTGCAGGCCCGGATGCCCGCCGGCGCCGCCCGCAATGCGCTGGATTGCGCGCTGGCGGACCTTGAGGCCAAACGCGCCGGCAGGCGGATCTGGAACCTGCTCGGCCGGCCGGCACCGGAGCCGCGCACCACCGCCTATACGATCTCGCTCGGGACGCCCGAGGCGATGGCGGAGGCCACCGCGAAGGCTGCGCATCGTCAGCTGCTCAAGATCAAGCTCGGCGGCGACGGCGATCCGGAGCGGATCGCAGCGGTGCGCAAGGCCGCCCCCGAATCCGAGCTGATCGTCGACGCCAACGAGGCCTGGACCGAGGACAACCTCGCCGCCAATCTCGCGGCCTGCGCTGATGCCGGCGTCACCCTGATCGAACAGCCGCTGCCGGCAGGCAAGGACGAGGCGCTGGCGCGGATCAGGCGGCCGCTCGCGGTCTGCGCCGACGAGAGCGTGCATGACCGCTCCTCGCTCGCGCCTTTGCGCGAACGCTACGATGCCGTGAACATCAAGCTCGACAAGACCGGCGGCCTCACCGAGGCGCTTGCCATGGCCGATGCCGCACAGGCGCTCGGCTTCGAGATCATGATCGGCTGCATGGTCGCGACCTCGCTGTCGATGGCGCCGGCGATGCTGATCACCCCGCAGGCGCGCTTCGTCGATCTCGACGGACCGCTGCTGCTGGCGCGCGACCGTGACCACGGCCTGCGTTACGACGGCAGTCTGGTTTATCCGCCGGATGCCGCGCTCTGGGGCTAATCGGTGAGGCGCCTACGCGCCAGCCACATCACGAGCCCGCCCGTGGCCGCCATTGCGGCCATCATGTCGTAGACGCCGAGCCCGAAGCGCGCATAGACCATGCCGCTGACGATCGCCGTGGTGCTCGCGACAATGCCGCCGCAGGCGGTGAGATAGCCCTGCGCGCGCGCCATCACGTGAACCGGCACGTGATGCACCATCAGGCCCATGATGCCGACCTGGGTCAGGCCGAAGCTCAGCCCGTGTCCGAGTTGCACAACTGCAAGCACCGCAAGCGGCGGGTCCTGCGCGGTGATCGCCCAGCGCGCCGCAGCACTGGACGCCGCGATCATCACCAGCACAGCCGACGGCAGCGTGAAACGCGGCGAGGCCGCAAACAGCACGATCTCGGCGATCACGCCGAGCACCCAGAGACAAGCGATCGTCAGGCCACTGAAGCCGGCCTGCTGCCAGGCAATCGATGCGAAGATGTAATAGGCGCCGTGGCTGCCCTGGATCAGCGCCGAGGAGACGATGATGGCAAGGAAGGTAGGATTGCGCAGCAGTTTTGGCGCGCCGGCTGCAGGTGTGGCGGCTGCCACCGGGCGGCCCAGCGGCCGCAGCGTCAGCCCGACCAGCGCGCCGAGCACCGTCACGGCCGTGATGATCCGGATCAGGTCGACCTCCGCGACATAGCGGAGCAGGAAGCCGCTCAGCAGCGCGCAGACCGCGAAGGCGGCCGAGCCCCAGAGCCGCAGCGGTCCGTAGCTGAGGCCGAATTGCCTGACGCCGCGCAGCGCATAGGCATCGGTCAGCGGCACCATTGGGGTCCAGACGCAGCAGGTCAGCGCATAGATCGCGAGCAGCACGAACGGCTGGTGCTGGGTGCCGATCACGGCAAAGCCGAACGCCGTGGCGAATCCGGTGGCGATGATCGCCCCGCGTAGCATCTGACGCCGCTCCGCCGCCGCGGTGACAAGCGGCAGCACGGTGAAGCGCGTCACCGGCGGCACCGCGGTGATGATGCCGATCCAGGTGGCGTCGATGCCGACCGCCTTCAGCCACACCGTGAAGAATGGCAAGTGAACCCCGGTCATGCCGAACAGCGTGGCATAGAATGCCGCCAGGCTGCGCGCGAATCGCCGCGATGCAACCTTTGCTGCGATGGGGATTTGTGAGTCGGGCGCCATCAAACCAATTGCGATTCGGTCGATATCGTGGTGATCGTTACAGTAACGCGCGGTGATTTGCGCGACGAGATTGTCATGGCCAACGAAGCATTCGCCCTCTCGCCCATGTCTGCCCGCGCGGCCGAGCCGAACGAGCAGGATTACGACGCGATCCGCGAAGCCTTCATGGAGACCGCGCGCGGCCGCTGGTTCCTCGGCGAATACGCCAAGCGCAACCGCAATGCCGACACAAGCATGGTGCTCGATGCCGTGGCGCGGATCGAGGAAAGCCTCAGCGCACAGCGGCAAGCCGCCGCAGCGGCGATCAGGGACGAACAGCTGGCGCAGGCGCTGGCCGCCCTGCGCGGCGCAATCGAGGCCACCCAGGCCTCCGCCATCGCCGCGCTCGACGGCGTCAGCTTCGAGCAGAACCTCGCGCCGGTGCGCAAGGGCGTGCGGGTGATCAGGGAGATCTCCTGGCGGCTGCGCGAGATCGGCAATGACGGCCGGATCTGCGACATCATCGATTCCCAGGTCAGCGCGATCGAGGCCGGTGCTGCCGAGGTCTCGATGGACGATGCCAAGGCCGTGCTGGATGCCGCCTTCGCTGCGCTGGCCCGCCGCCTCAGCGAGTTCGATCCGGACAAGATGGCGACGCCTGCGGCCGAGCCTGCTGTGGCCGAGGCGCCGGTTGCGGAGCCGCCGGCGGCGGCCTCCGCGCCGCCACCGATGGCCGAAAGTGCAGCCCCCGATATGGCCGCTACGCCGCCAGCGCCGCCTCAGGAGGCCGCTGCGGCGTCGAACGTCGAAGCCGCGATTCCCGCCGCTGAGGCCGCTACGGCCGTCATGCCGCAGCCGAGCGAAGCATGGCTCAAGGCTGAAGCCGCGCTGGCCGAAGCCGAAGCCGCGGAACTCGCCCGCGTCACCGACGAAGCGGCGGCCGACGCCCACGACGAAGCGGTACTCGACCTGATCGCGATGGAGATGGGCGCGGCCGATCCGATCGACGAGGAGGCGATCGCCGAGGAAATGCGCGCCGCCGAGGAGATGCGAGTCGCCGAGGCGATGGCGGCCGAACCCGAAGTAGCCGCGCCGGCCATTCAGCCGGAGCCTGCACTGGCGCCCGCACCGAAACTCGAGGTCAAGATCGAGCCGCCGCCAGTGGCTGTGGCGCCGATTGCCGAAACTCTGGTGATGCCGCCGCCTCTCCCGCCCGCCGTTGAGCCTGCCCCTGCTCCCGCAGCAGAGATCTCACTCGGTTCGACCATCCTCGCCAGCGGCATCCTGCAGAAGCCGCGCGCGCCGGCCAACGACCCGCTCGCGCCGATCCGCCGCATGACCCAGGCCGAGAAGATCGCGTTCTTCTCGTAAGCGCCGGCCTATTCATATCCTGTCATTGCCGCCTGACCCGGCAATCCATCGATCAAAAAGCTTCCTTCGAGATGGATGCGCGGGTCCCGGCTTCGCCAAGGCTTTGCTGCGAAGGCGCGCCGAAGCTTGAGCGGAGGCGGCAGGCCCGCGCATGACGACCGGCGCGCGAAGCATTCATGTCCCATGAACCGCACGCGCAACGCGAGCCAGCTCATGTACCGCGGCAGCATCTGCGCCTAACCCGATGTCAGGCGACGAGTTTCGCGAACAGGTCCGCGTCGACGTTCCCGCCCGAGAGCACGATGACGACGTTCTTCCCAGCGACGTCGAGACGCCCCGCGAGCAGCGCGGCGAGGCCGACGGCGCCGCCGGGCTCCACCACGAGCTTGAGCTCGCGATAGGCGAACGCGACGGCCGCGCCGACTTCCTTGTCCGATGCTGTGACGCCGCGCGCGAGCAGCTTGCTGTTGATCGCAAAGGTCATCTCGCCGGGCATCAAGGCCATCAGCGCATCGCAGATGGTGCGCGCCGCGACCGGATGCGCCTGGCGATGCCCGACCTTGAGCGACAGGGCGTGATCGTCATAGCCCGCGGGCTCGGCGACGATCACCTGGGCTTGCGGATATTTCGCCTTCACCGCGGTCGCAACACCCGCGATCAATCCGCCACCCGAAGCGGGCGCGACCACGATGTCGGGCGTCAGTCCGAGCGCGGCCATGTCCTCGGCGATCTCGCGGCCGGCGGTGCCCTGCCCCGCGATCACGAAGGGATCGTCATAGGGCTTCACCAGCGTCGCGCCGCGCTTCTCGGCGATGCCGCGCGAGATCGCCTCGCGGTCGTCCTTGTCGCGATCGTACAGCACGACCTCGGCGCCGTAGGATCTGGTGCGCTCGCGCTTCGACAGCGGCGCGTCCGCCGGCATCACGATGGTGGCCTGCATGTCGAGGATCTTTGCCGCGGCTGCCACGCCCTGGGCATGGTTGCCCGAGGAGAACGCAACCACGCCGCCGGCGCGCTTGTCCTGCGGGATCGAGAACACCTTGTTGAAGGCGCCGCGGAACTTGAACGAGCCGGTGCGCTGGAGCATCTCCGGCTTCAGGAAAATCTGGCTGCCGACGCGTTCGTTGAGAACGGGGAAGGTCAGGAGCGGCGTGCGCACCGCGAACGGCGCGACCACCCTTGCGGCGGCATCGATGTCCGCGGCAGCGACGGGTGGATTGAGAACGGTGTCCGTCATTCGCGATTTGTATCGCGGCGCCGGGCTGGCGGGCAAGACGCTTTAGCGTGACCTGACTAGCGTGAGGTCGGCTGGGTCGCCGGCAGCGCCACAAAATGGTGCTCTTCGGCACCGAATTCGAGCGCCTCCCCCTCGCCGTCTGGCGGCGCGGGGCGGACGTTCATGCAGCGGTCGATGAACACCCGGGCTGAGGCTTGCCAGGTGTGAAGCGCGGCAAAATCGACGCAGGCCTGCCGCGGGATGCTGAGCGCCTCCAGGCAGGCATGGCGCAGATCCGCGTCGAGCACGCCGACCGGCGCCGCGCCGATCACGTCGCGGGGACCGGTGACCGGAAAAGCGGCAACCGGCAGGCCGCTGGCCAACGCTTCCAGCAGCACCAGACCAAACGTATCCGTACGGCTCGGGAAAACGAACACATCGGCCGCGGCGTAGATCTCAGCCAATTCTTCCCCATGGCGGGCGCCGAGGAACACAGCGTCCGGATATTTCCGCTCCAGCGAGGCCCGCGCCGGGCCGTCACCGACGATGACCTTGGTGCCGGGCAGATCGAGGTCGAGGAAAGCCTCGAGATTCTTCTCCACCGCGACCCGGCCCACGCTGAGATAGACCGGCTGCGGCAGGCAGAGATCGACGTCGCGCGGATGGAACAGCGCGGTATCGACGCCGCGCGACCACAGCACCACGTTGCGGAAGCCGCGCTGACGCAACTCGGCCGCCAGCGCCGGAGTCGCCGCCATCACCGCCCGGCTCGGCCTGTGGAACCAGCGCAGCGCCCGCCACACCCAGGCTTCCGGGACAGGCGTCCGCGCCGAGACATATTCGGGGAAGCGGGTGTGGAAGCTGGTCGTGAACGGCAGCTTGCGCTGGCGGCAATAGCGGCGGACCGCAAGCCCGATCGGGCCCTCGGTCGCGATATGGATGCTCTCGGGCCTCGCCGCCTCGATCAGACTTGCGACCTTGGCCCGGTACGGCAGCGCCAGCCTCAGATCGCGGTAGCTCGGCATCGCGAAGGTGCGGAATTCGTCCGGCGTCAGGAAGCTCACCTCGACGCCGAGCGATTTCGCCGCCTGTGCCATCATGGTCAGCGTGCGGACAACCCCGTTGACCTGGGGATGCCACGCATCGGTCGCGACCAGGATATGCGTCATGCAGCGCGTGCCGTCACTCGCGGAACCGGCGCGATCCGGCGCACCGGGTCGGCCCAGGTGATGATCTCGAAATGGCCGTCGTCATGCTCGACCAGGGCGGTGCAGCTCTCAACCCAGTCGCCGCAATTCATGTAGCGGATGCCGGCCTCGTCGCGGATCACGGCGTAGTGGATGTGGCCGCAGATCACGCCGTCCGCTTCGTGGCGCCGCGCCTCGGCGGCGAGCGCCTGCTCGAACGCGCCGATATAGTTGACGGCGTTCTTGACCTTCTGCTTGGCCCATTGCGACAGCGACCAGTAGGGCACACCGAACAGGCGGCGGAAGAAGTTGACGAGGCGATTCATCTGGATCGCGAAATCGTAGGCCTTGTCGCCGAGATGGGCGAGCCAGCGCGCGTTCTGCACCACGAGATCGAAGATGTCGCCGTGGATGACGAGATAGCGCTTGCCGTCGGCGCCGGCGTGAACCGTGTTCTCGACGACGTCGATGCCGCCGAAATGCGTGCCGTAATAGTTGCGCAGGAACTCGTCGTGATTGCCGGGGATGTAGATGATCTTGGCGCCCTTGCGCGCCTTGCGCAGCAGCTTCTGGACGAGATCGTTATGCGATTGCGGCCAATGCCAGTTCGATTTCAGCGCCCAGCCATCGACGATGTCGCCGACGAGATAGATCGTGTCGGCATCGTGGTAGCGCAGGAAGTCGAGCAGTAGATCGGCTTGAGAACCGCGGGCTCCGAGATGGACGTCGGAGATGAACAAGGTGCGAAAGCGCCGCTCCGGGCTTTCTTCACTCAAGGAGTCGCTTCCCATGCCTGTGCACCTAACAGATTCCTGTGACAAGGCGATGACGATCCCCGCGACCCAAGGCCCCACAAACAGTTAACGAGAATCAGCAGTACGCCGCTTCCCTGCGGATAACAGCAGCGTGCGACAATCTGGCGACATCGGCGGTCGCGACTGTGTGGAAGAGGCACTGAAATGCACAGGAACGCTGATCTACCGTCATTGCGAGCGACGCGAACCAATCCATTGCGCCGCAAGCGGGGAGATGGATTGCTTCGTCGCTATCGCTCCTCGCAATGACGAGCTCCATCTTCAGTGAACGAAGACGACGTAGCCCGGATGAAGCGCAGCGTAATCCGGGGTTCTGCGTCCGCGGATGATCTGTTCCCGGATTTCGCTGCGCTCCATCCGGGCTACGCAGCTCCGGGCTTCAATAATATTTGTGAAAGTGATGCACCGGCCCATGGCCGTGGCCGACGGCAAAACGATCGGCGGCGGCGATTGCTTCGGTGATCCAGGCCTTGGCGTTGCGCACGGAGGTCTCCATGCTCTCGCCCTTCGCGAGCCCTGCTGCGATTGCCGAGGACAACGAGCAGCCGGTGCCATGCGTATTGGCGGTCGCAATCCGCGGCGCAGCCAGCGCGATGCTGCGCTCGGCGTCGATCAGATAGTCGATGCTGTCGGCGCCGTGGCCGTGGCCGCCCTTGACCAGCACCGCACGACACCCCATCGCCAGCAATCGGTTGCCTTGTCGCTCGACGTCGGCCTCGCTTGAGGCGACCGGCTCGTTCAAGAGCGCCGCCGCTTCCGGCAGGTTCGGCGTGATCAGCGAGGCCAGCGGAAACAGCAGGGTCTTCAGCGCATCGACCGCCTCGGCGGCAAGCAGCCGATCGCCGGAGGTAGCGACCATCACCGGATCGAGCACGACATGGCGCGGCGCCCAGCGCCTCAGCCCATCGGCGATCGCTGCAATTGTCTCGGCCTGCGCCACCATGCCGATCTTGACCGCGCCGACCTCGAGGTCGGAGAACACCGCATCGATCTGTGCGGTGACGAATGGCGCGGGCACCGGATGGATGCCACTCACCCCGGTGGTGTTCTGCGCGGTCAGCGCCGTGATCGCGGAGGCGCCATAGACCCCGAGCGCCGCAAAGCTCTTGAGGTCGGCCTGGATGCCCGCCCCGCCCGAGGAGTCCGAGCCGGCAATGGTGAGCGCGACCGGCGTCATCTTGCAGCACCAGCGGTTGATACGAATGAGACCATCACGAACAAGACCATGGCCTGTCCTAGCCCGGCCGCCGATCGGCAGCAAGTTCGCCTGACTTTACCGCAAGTTGGCCTCGCCTTGACCCCTCGCCTCGCCCCCTTGCCTTGGCCGCCCGTTTTGGGCCTATAGTCGCGGAAATCCCCGGAGACGACTTCGATGGTTCCTTTCTTCGTCCAGATCAAATGCAAGCTCGGCCAGTCCTATGTGGTCGCCAACGCGCTCGCCGAAGCCGAGATCGCCTCCGAGATCTACTCCACGGCCGGCCAATACGACCTGCTGGTAAAGTTCTACGTCGACAAGGACACCGACATCGGCCATTTCGTGAACGAGAAGGTGCAGGTGCTGCCGGGCATCCAGGACACCCTCACCATCATCACCTTCAAGGCGTTCGGCGCGAAGTAGGACGCGCCCGCGAGAGCATGATGAGATCAGGTCGAGCTTGAACGGCGTCGAAAGTTCACCTCTCCCTTGGGAGAGGTGAACCGAAACCGCGGCGAGCCGATTCAACCAAAACCCATCCCGCTTTACGACTCCTTCTCCTTCTTCACCGGCTTCGGCGGCCCCTCGACCGGCAGCAGCGACTTGATGTACTCGGCGATCGCGTCGCGGTCGGACGACGACAGTTGCGAGGTGTTGCGGATCACACGCACCATCGACCCACCGGCGGAGTCGCCGTCCGGCGTCTGGCCGCTCTCGAGGAAATAGGCGATATCCTTCACACTCCAGTCCGAGATCCCCCTCGGCGTGATGTTCGGAACCCATCCCTCGCCTTCCGGATTCGGACCGCCGGCAAAGCGCTGGCCGGAGATGATGCCGCCGAGCGCATTGCGCGGGCTGTGGCACTCGGCGCAATGGCCGAAGCTGTTGACGAGATAGGCACCGCGATTCCACTGCGGCGACTTGCTGGTGTCGGCGACGAAGGGCTTGCCGTCCATGAACAGGAACTTCCAGATGCCGACATTGCGCCTGACGTTGAACGGAAACGGCAAATCGTGGTCGCGCACCTTGCCGGCGACCGGCGGCAAGGTCTTCAGATAGGCGAACAGGTCGCGCACATCGCTGACCTTGGCGTGCTGATAGGACGGATACGGAAACGCCGGGAAATAGTGCGCGCCCGATGGCGAAGTACCTTTCATGACCGCGGTGACGAAATCGGCCTCGCTCCAGCGGCCGATGCCGTCGTTCGGGTCGGGCGAGATGTTCGGCGCATAGAAGGTGCCGAATGGCGAGGGGATCGCGAGCCCGCCGCCGAGCCGCGTGCGGTCGTCCTGCTTCGGCACGGCATGGCAGGAGGAACATCCCCCGGCATTGAACGTTGTGAGGCCGTTGGCCAGGTCAGGCTGATAGGCAGGCAGCGCGCCGGCGGCAACGGTCGCGGGGATCGTCAGCCACCAGAACACGCCAAAGCCGATTACGCCGGCCAGAATCGCCAGGAGGAAAATTCGTCGCAGCATTCACCGATCCGTCATTGGTCGCGTCAGTCCATGGACCAGTATGATGGCAACCAGTCGGACAAGCTCGCATCAAATTTGCCGCACCCACGATCATTTGGGGAATAAATCCGAAAAGCTGCTGTTTGAAGATTGCAACCATCCTGTGACGTCAAAGGGGAGAGAACCATGTCGAACAAGACCTTGCTTGCCACGCTGACGCTCGGCGCCGCGATCGCCCTCGCCGGTCCGGCCTTTGCCGAGAAGTTCACGGCGAAGCTGGACAGCAAGAGCGAAGTGCCGCCGAATACCAGCACCGCCACCGGCACCGCCGACATCGACTACGATGCCGCCAGCAAGAAGCTGAGCTGGAAGCTGACCTATTCCGGCCTCTCGGGTCCGGCCACCGCCGCGCATTTCCACGGCCCCGCCGAGGCCGGCAAGAATTCCGGTGTCGCGGTCGCCATCCCAAACGCGACGTCGAGCCCGGTCGAAGGCAGCGCAACATTGACCGACGCGCAGGCCGCCGATCTGCTCGGCGGCAAGTACTACATCAACATCCATACTGCAGCCAATCCGGGCGGCGAGATCCGCGGCCAAGTAACCAAATAGCAAGTGACGAAGTAATCCGTCACCAAGCAATCCTGACCAAGCAATCGTCGCGAACGCGCTCCAACAAGAAACGGCCGACACAAAAAAGGGCGGACGCCTCGAAGCGTCCGCCCTTTTCATTGATCGAACGACGATGAGCCGAACGGCGATCAGCCCTTCTTGAGGCGATAGGTCTCGTGGCAGCCGCCGCACTGCTTGAACAGCGGCGGCATTTCCGCCTTCAGCGTGTCGAGGTCCTTGACCTTGCCTTTGGTATCGGCGACGGCCTTGGCGAAGCTCGCGATGTGCTGCTCGAAGCCGGCCTTGTCTTCCCAGATCTTCGGCGCGGCGGAATAGTCGCCATCCGGCTTGAGGCCCTTGCTGCTTGCCGGGAACAGCGTCGGCAGCTTCTTGGCGGTGTCTTCGAACTTCACCAGCGCAGCATCGACCGCCGCCTGGTCGTAGGGCTTCTCGCCCTTGATCATTGCCGCGATCGCGCCCGCGTTCTTGCCGGTCTCCTTCATCTGGGCCTGGGTCTGCTTGACCTGATTCTGGTCGGCCACGACAGCACCAGCACTCAACGCAAGCATTGCAGCAACGACGACAATCCGCTTCATCGGCAAAACCCCTCAATTCCGCTCTGTCCCGGTCCGCGATCTGCAGCCGGCCTGGTTTGCAAAACACCGCAGGCGGAATCTTCATTCCGCCTGCGACAATTTATCAGAGATTATGGCGGCGCTGCGCCTCGCGGATTGCGATCCACACCCGCTCCGGTGTTGCCGGCATGTCGATGTGGTCGATCTTGTATTCGCGCCAGAGCGCGTCGACGATGGCGTTGACGATCGCCGGGCAGGAGCCGATCGCGCCGGCCTCGCCCGCTCCCTTCACCCCCATCGGATTGGTCTTGCAGGGGATGTTGTTGGTCTCGAACACGAAGGCCGGCCCGTCAGCCGCGCGCGGCAGCGCGTAGTCCATGAAGGTCGCGGTGATAAGCTGGCCGTCGGTGGCGCCATACACCACCTGCTCCATCAGCGCCTGGCCGATGCCCTGCATGGCGCCGCCATGGACCTGTCCCGCCAGCAGCAGCGGATTGAGCGTCTTGCCGAAATCGTCGACGATCACGTAGTTGACGATCTTGATGATGCCGGTGGCCGGATCGATCTCGACCTCCGCGACGTGGGTGCCGTTCGGATAGGTGCCGTCGGCGCTGGCAAAGGTCGCGCTGCCGTTCAGCTTCGATGGATCGACGCCCGGCCGCTTGGCGAGATCGGCGAACGAGATCGAGCGGTCGGTGCCGGCGATGCGGATGCGGCCCTCGGAGATCTCGAGGTCGCCCGCGCTGGCTTCCAGCGCCTGCGCCGCGATCTCCTTCAGCTTTTGGCCGAGCTCGCGCGTGGCGCGCTCGACGCTGACGCCGCCCGAGGGGATCGAGGCCGAGCCGCCGGTGCCGAGGCCCGTTGCGATCTCGTCGGTGTCGCCCTGGTGGATGTGGACGCGCTCGGGCGCGACGCCGAACTGCTCGGCGACGATCTGCGCATAAGCGGTCTGGTGTCCCTGTCCGCTCGATTGCGTTCCGATCAGGACGGTGACGTCGCCATTGGGATCGAGCCGCACATTGGCGGTCTCCTCGCCCATGGTGCCGCACACCTCGACATAGCTCGCGAGGCCGATGCCGCGGATCAGGCCATGCTTCTTGGCGAGCTTCGCGCGCTTGGGAAACTCCTTCCACTCGGCGATCTCCATCGCACGCTTCAGATGCGCGACGAAGTCGCCGGAGTCGTAGACCTTGCCGGTCGCTGTCTTGTAGGGCAGCGCCTTCGGCTGGATGAAGTTCTTGCGACGGACCGCGTCCGGCGTCATGTCGAGTTTTCGCGCGCAGGCATCGACCAGACGCTCGATGACATAGGCCGCCTCAGGCCGGCCCGCGCCGCGATAGGCGTCGACCGGCACGCTGTTGGTGAAGATGGTGCGCACCCGGCAGTGGAAGGCCTGGATGTCATAGAGGCCCGGCAGCATGCCGGCGCCACCATGGGGAATGTAGGGCCCGAAGGTGGACAGATACGCGCCCATGTCGCCCATCAGGTCGCAATCCATCGCCAGGAACTTGCCGTCCTCGGCCAGCGCCATCTTCGCGGTGGTGACGTTGTCGCGGCCCTGCGCGTCGCCCATGAAATGCTCGGTGCGGTCGGCCGCCCATTTGATGCTCTTCTTGAGCTTGCGCGCGGCGACCGAGATCAGCGCATATTCGCGATAGGGAAACAGCTTGGTGCCGAAGCCGCCGCCGACATCCGGGCAGATCACCCGCATGTTCTCCTTCGGCATCTTCAGGATCATGTCGCACAGGATGTCGCGCAGCCGGTGGCTGCCCTGGCTGCCGATGGTGAGCGTCAGGTGATCGCGCTTGGCATCGTATTCGCAGACCGCCGCGCGCGTCTCCATGAAGCTCGCGACCACGCGCGGATTGACGATCGAGATCTCGGCCACCGCATGCGCCTTGGCGAAGGCGGCTTCCGTCGCAGCCTTGTCGCCGATCGAGACGTCGAACAGCACGTTGCCGGGCTTGTCCGGCCAGACCTGGGCTGCGCCCTTCTTCACGGCGTTGACGACCCCGGTCACCGCCGGCAGCGGGCTCCATTTGACCTCGATCGCCTCGATGGCGTCGCGGGCCTGGTCGATGGTCTCGGCGACGACGAAGGCGATGGCATCACCGACATGGCGCACCTCGTCCTTGGCGAGGATCGGGTAAGGCGGGCCGGTGAACGGATCGGTCTCGAGATTGAACAGGCACGGCAGATTGCCGAGATCCGCGACGTCCTCGGCGGTGAGGATCAGCGCGACGCCGGGCATGCCGCGGGCCCTGCCGGCATCGATCGTGTAGGTCGCGTGCGCATGCGGCGAGCGCAGCATCAGCGCGTGCAATGCGGGAGACGGTGCGACGTCGTCGGTGTAGCGGCCCTTGCCGCGCACCAGCGTGTCGTCCTCCTTGCGGCGCACACTTTGTCCGACGCCGAATTTGATGGGAGCTGCCATCGTCTCTCCAATTGCCTTGGTGTGTTTTGCGCATATTGGCGTGGTTGTCGGCGAAGCGCAAACCGCTTTCCGCCGCGCGCGGCGCTATCACACAGCGGCCTCCTATGTTTTTGATTTGACAGGTAAAACTATACGCGCCGGAGCGCGAACAGCCAGCCGCGGCCGAACAGAGTGAGGATCGAGAGGGCATAGACGAAGACGCCGACCGCAATCAGCAGCAGCAGGATCAGCTCGTCGCGAAAGATCTGCATCGGCGCGAACCACACATAGGCGAAATGCGAGGTCAGCCACAGCGCGACCGCGAGCAGGACGCCGCATAGCGCGAAAGTGCCGAAGGAGCGGATCAGCGCGCGATCGAGCGCGAGGTAGCCGCGGCGCACGGCAAACATCAGCACCAGCAGCAGATTGACCCAGGCCCCGATTGCGGTCGCGAGCGCGAGCCCGACCTGCGCCAGCGAGCCGACCAGCGCGATCTTCAGCGCGACGTTGACCGCGACCCCGGTCAGCGCCGCTTTCACCGGCGTTGCGGTGTCCTTGCGAGCGTAGAAGGTCGCGACCGCGCTGCGGATCATCACGAAGGGAATGAGCCCCACCGCATAGGCCGCGAGCGTGGCCCCGGCGCTTGCGGCATCGGCCTTCGAGAAGGCGCCGCGGGCGAACAGCGCACGCATGATCTCGTCGGGCACGGTGAGGAAGGCCGCCACGAACGGGATCGAGAACAGCAGCGTGAAATCGAAGGCGCGACGCTGCGCCTTCATCGCGCCGTCATGGTCGTTGGCGGTGATCCGCCGCGACATCTCCGGCAGCAGCACCGTGCCGATGGCAATGCCGATGACGCCGATCGGCAGCTGGTTGAGCCGGTCGGCATAATAGAGCGCCGACAGCGCGCCCGCGGGCAGGAACGTCGCGATGATGGTGTCGGCGAACAGCGCGACCTGCGTGCCCATCGAGCCCAGCGTCGCAGGTCCAAGCGCCTTGAAGAAGCCGCGGACGTCTTCGTCGAGCTTCAGCGGCGCGAAGCGCGGCAGGCCGCCATGGCGGGCGAGATCGCCTGCCAGCAGGAAATATTGCAGGAAGCCGGAGATGAGCACGCCCCAGGCTGCGGCATGGCCCGCGGTCGGAAACCACGCGGCGAGCGCCAGCGTCATCATCATCGCGACATTGAGGAAGATCGACGCCGCCGCTGCGCTGGCGAAGCGCTGCATCACGTTGAGCATGCCGCCGTAGAGCGTCACCAGCGTGATCAGCAGCAGATAGGGAAAGGTGATCCGGGTCAGCTCGATCGCGAGCTTGCGCTGCTCGGCGTCGTCGCTGAAGCCCGGCGCGAGGATGCTCATGGCCTGCGGCATGAACAGCCAGGCGACGATCAGCAGCACCACCTGCGAAGCCAAGAGCAGCGTGAAGATGCGGTCGGCGAACAGGCTTGCCGCCGCCTCCCCCTTCTCGCCATGGACATGGGCATAGGCCGGCACCCAGGCCGCGTTGAAGGCACCCTCGGCGAAGATCGCGCGGAAATGGTTGGGCAGCCGCAGCGCCACGAAAAAGGCGTCGGCGACGGGGCCGGCGCCGAGGATCGCCGCAAGCATGATGTCGCGGGCAAATCCCGTCACCCGCGAGAGCAGCGTGTATCCGCCAACCGTGAAGATGCGTCCGAGCATGCGCTGCTTCTAGCGCATGATTGCGGTCTGAAAAAGTTCCTGTCAGGCCGAAAGCGCGCTGCGCACAGCCGCGATGACGCGGTCCTGCGTCGCCTCGTCGAGATAGGGGTGCATCGGCAGGGCGATGACGTCCTTCGACAGCCGCTCGCTGACCGGCAGGCCGCCGTCGGCAACCGGATAGTGGCTGTAGGCCGTCTGCTGGTGCACCGATTTGGGATAGTAGATCATGGTCGGGACGCCCTGCGCCTTCAGGGCAGCCGCGAAGGTGTCGCGATCGATGCCGTCGGACAGACGGATGGTGTACTGCGCCCACACCGAGGTACAGCCCGGGGCAAGGCGCGGCACCGCGACGAGGTTGCCGAGCGCGCGCGAATAGCGCTCCGCCACCTTGTTGCGGGCGGCGATCTCGTCGTCAAAGATCTTCAGCTTCTCGATCAGGACCGCGGCCTGCATGGTGTCGATCCGGCCGGTCAGGCCGAGACGGACATTGTCGTACTTGTCCACGCCCTGCCCGTGCACGCGGATGCTGCGCAGCGTGGCCGCGAGCTCGTCGTCATCGGTGAAGATCGCGCCGCCGTCGCCGAAACAGCCGAGCGGCTTTGCCGGGAAGAAGCTGGTCGCCGTGGCATGCGCGAGCGTGCCGAGCTTGCGGCCCTTGTAGCTCGCGCCGAACGCTTGCGCGGCGTCGTCGAGCACGAACAGGCCCTCGGCCTTGGCGATCTCGGCGATGGAATCGTGATCGGCCGGCTGGCCGAACAGGTCGACCGGAATCACCGCAACCGGCTTCAGCCCGCGCGCGCGCGCCGTCGCGATGCCGCGCTTCAGCGAGTTGACGTCGATGTTGAAGGTCTCCTTATCGACATCGACGAAAACCGGCGTCGCTCCGGTCAGCGTCACGACCTCGCCGGTCGCACTGAAGGTGAAGGATGGACACAGCACGGCATCGCCGGGCCCGACATTCTTCGCCATCATCACCATCAGGATAGCGTCGGTGCCGCTGGCGCAGCCGATCACGTGCTTGGCGCCGCAATAGGCCGCCAGCGCCTTCTCCAGCGCGGTCACTTCGGGACCGTTGATGAACTGGCAATGGTCGAGCACGCGCGCGACCGCGTCATCGATCGACTTGCCGAGCCGCCGGCGCTGCGCGGCGATATCGATGAAGGGAATGGGCTCAAGCTGCATATGCTGGTTCATGGAAGCTCTTTGCACGTGTTAATGAATGACAATCAGCCGGCGATGCGGCGCGGTCCCTTGCGCATCGTCGAGGCGGCGGGCCGTGCGGGCGATTCCAGGCAGCGGATCGCGATCTCGAGGCTCGCCACGCCCTCGTCGCCGGACACGGCCGGCAGCTTGCCGCCGCGTACGGCATCGAGGAACGCGATCAGCTCGGCGCGCAGCGGCTCATCGTGGCCGACCGGCAGATGCCGCATCGAGTAGCTGCCGTCGGGCTTGAAGCCGAAGCACTCGGTGACCTGGCGCGTGAGCAGATCGCCCATCACGTATTTGCCGCGCGTGGCGACCGTGACGCTGCGCGCCTTGAACGGCGTCAGCCAGTTGGTGTTGATGTGGGCGAGCACGCCGTTGGCGGTGCGGAACTGCAGGAGCGCGATGTCCTCGCGCTCGGCGACGGCGCTCGACAATTGCGGCTGCACCTCGACGATGTCGGATTCGGTGAACCAGCGGATCAGATCGATGTCGTGCACGGCAAGGTCGATGACGACGCCGACATTGGACATGCGCGGCGGGAACGGGCCGACGCGCGTGATGGCGATGGAGAGAATGTCCTCGCCCGCGATGGCCTGCTTGACCGCGGCGACCGCGGGATTGAAGCGCTCGACATGGCCGACCATCAGCGTCACGCCGGCCTTCTGTGCCGCGGCGACGATCTCGCGGCCCTCTTCCACGGTGGAGGCGATCGGCTTCTCGACCAGCACGTGGATGTTCTTGGCGATGCAGGCGAGCGCGACCTCGTGATGCAGATGGGTGGGCGCGGCGATGGTCACGGCGTCGACGCCTTCGGCGAAGAGCTGGTCGAGGCTTTCGAAGGCGCGGCAGCCGACCAGGTCGACGGCGCGCGTGCGATGTTCCGGCAGCGGATCGACGATGCCGATCAACAGCACCCCGGGCAGTCCGGCAAGCACGCGCGCGTGGTTGCTGCCCATCACGCCGGCACCAATGACGCCGACGCGCAATGCGCGGCCGATATCGGCCTTCGCGCCGGCTGCGGACACTTTTGCATTCATATCGTAGACCCCAAGTAACGTTCTGGCGGTTGTCCCGGCTTCTCAGGGAGCCATCCCGGCTCCGAGGGAATCAGCACCAAGGCCCCTCTGCCCGATCCGCGCCTTTGGCGCAAATCACGACCCGCTTCGTTGGCAGCCGCTATAGCACGGCGTCACAAATGTGGCGAATGCCAACGGCGATATCCGGACACGTTTTGATTCAAAGAGTTACATCGCCCGCGACTCGATCTTGAGCGCGGGCCCCGTTCGCCTCAGGTGCGCCGATAGTCATCCTCGATGCGGATGATGTCGTCCTCGCCGAGATAGCTGCCGGTCTGCACCTCGATCAGCTCCAGCTGGATCTTGCCGGGGTTCTCCATCCGGTGGACGGCGCCCATCGGGATGTAGATCGACTCGTTCTCATGCACCGTCTTCACGGTCTCGTTGACGGTGACCTGGGCCGTGCCCCGCACCACGATCCAGTGCTCGGCGCGATGATGGTGCTTCTGCAGCGACAGGCGCCCACCCGGCTTCACCACGATGCGCTTGACCTGGTGGCGCTCGCCATTGTCGACGGACTGATAGCTGCCCCAGGGCCGATGCACCTTGATGTGGTTCTCGGTCACCTCCGGCGCCGCCACTTTCAATTTCGCGACCAGCCGCTTCAGGCCGTTGGCATCCTTCTGGCGCGAGACCAGGATCGCGTCGGCGGTGGCGACCACGACGAGATCGTCGACGCCTTCGAGCGCGACCAGCGCGGAATCGGTGGTGACGTTGCAGTTGCGGGAATCCTCGAACACGGCGGTGCCATGCGCCGCGTTGCCGAGGCTGTCCTTGTCGGCGAGCTCCCAGACCTGGCGCCAGGAGCCGACGTCGGACCAGCCGCACGACACCGGCACCACGGCCGCGCGCGAGGTCTTCTCCATCACCGCATAGTCGATCGAGATCGCCTTCGCCGCGCCGAACGCCTCGGGCTCCAGCGTGACGAAGCCGAGATCGCGGCCCGCCGACGCAACCGACAGCTCCACCGAGGCCACGCTGTCCGAATCGACATTGCGGTACTCGTCGAGCAGCACGCTTGCGCGGAACATGAAGTTGCCGCTGTTCCAGAGATAACCCGAATTGACGTAGTCGGACGCCTTCACCGCGTCCGGCTTCTCGACGAAGCGCGCAACCGCATGCACCTCGCCGGAAATCACCTCACCCGGATTGATGTAGCCGTATTCGGTCGCCGGCCGCTCCGGCTTGACGCCGAAGGTGACGATGCGCCCGGCGTCCGCAGCCACCAATCCGCCGCGGCACGCGGCGACGAAGGCCGCGGTGTCCCGCACCAGATGGTCGGCGGCGAGCGCGAGCACGATCGCTTCACTGTCGCGGTTCTGCGCGAACACCGCGCCCGCCGCGATCGCGGGGCCGGAATCGCGCCGCATCGGCTCGAGGATCACGTCGGCCTCGATGCCGATCTCGGCGAGCTGCTCCAGCACCATGAAGCGATAGGCCGCATTGGTGATGACGATCGGGCGATCGAACAGCGAGGGATCGGACACGCGCAGCAGCGTGTCCTGGAAGGTCGAGCGCGTGCCGAACAGCGGCAGGAACTGCTTGGGGCGAACCTCGCGCGAAGCGGGCCACAGCCGCGTGCCGGCACCGCCGCACATGATCAGGGGAATAATTCGTCGATCCATCGATGCCTCAAGTCCTGTCGTGCAAGTCCTGTCGTATCCGCCTGCGGATGACACACCAAATCGGCCCGGGCCGTCGCGGCCGGCGGCCCTGTTGCCTCGGAAGCACTATCCAAGCAGTAGCACGCGCCCCCGCGCGTCTGGTCGGATTTTACCGGTAACGTAAACCCCCGGTGAGTGGCCGGCCGTCCCCCGTTCCGGCCTCTTTAGCCACCCCTTCGCGCCTGCCGCAATAGGGACCAGTACGGGTATTGCCAGATCGGCGCGGAAACCATACCAAGGCGACGAATTTGGGCGCGCGAAAGCGTTTTGCGCTGTTTTTGACACATTCTGAAACCTGGCAGCGCGAACGGAAATGCGCCGAATCCTGCTTTCGACCGTCAAGATCCTGATCTCGGCCGCGCTGCTCTATTTCTCGCTGCGCAAGGTCAATCTGTACGACCTTGCCTCCCGTATCCAGGTCGAGAGCCTGGGCTGGCTCGGCCTCGCGATCGCGGTCACGTTCCTGCAGATCTTCCTCGGGGTGTTGCGCTGGCGGGAGATCAGCGTGGAGTGCGGCGCCCCGCTGGAGACCGGCCAGGCCATGCGCTACAACGTGATCGGCTCGTTCTTCAACCAGACCCTGCCGTCGGCGATCGGCGGCGATGCGGTCCGGCTCTGGCTGGTCGCGCGCGCCGGCGCCGGCTGGCGTGCGGCGACCTACTCGATCTTCGTCGACCGCGCGATCGGCCTGATCGCGCTCGCGGTTCTCATCGTCGCCAGCCTGCCCTGGAGCTATCGGCTGATTTCCGATTCCCACGGCTGGATGGCATTGCTGCTTCTCGACCTCGCTGCACTCGCGGCCGGATTTGGCTTCCTGCTGATCGGCGTGTTGCCATGGGCCTGGCTGAAGCAATGGTGGGCGACGCATCACATCCACGCCTGCGCCGTCATCGCGAACCGGGTGTTGTTCAGCCGCAAGCACGGATTGAGGGTCGCAACGCTCTCGATCGCCATTCACGTGGTGACCGTCGTGATCGCCTGGTGCGTGGTGAAATCGATCACCGCGCCCGTCACCTTCGGCGAGATCTTCCAGTTGTTGCCGCCGGTGATGCTGATCACGATGATGCCGATCTCGATCGCCGGCTGGGGCGTGCGCGAAGCCACGATGGCGCTGGCCTTCGGCTACGCCGGATTGATCGCCAATGAGGGCGTCAACATCTCGCTGTTGTTCGGCGCGGTATCGTTCGTGGTTGGCGTGTTTGGCGGCTTGGTGTGGATCCTGAGCCCGGAAAAGGCCGCCAAGGGCACCGAACCGATCGAAGTCCCGGGATCGCAATAGTCGGACCAGAATGAGCGCTTTCGAAATCCTCCTGTCATTGATCGCGGCGGTTCTGGCTGCGTCGATCTCGGCTGTCCTGATCCAGGCGACCCGGCCGCTGCTGCTGCGTGTGGCGCTGGCGAAGCCGAATGCGCGCTCGTCGCACCGTATTCCAACGCCGCAGGGTGCCGGCATCGCGGTCACGGCGGCGACGCTGCTGGCGGGCGGCATCGTCATCGTCCTGGCCGGATCGCAGGACCTGACAATTCCCTTCATCGTCTTCGCAGCCTGCCTGTTCATCGCAGTGGTGGGCTTTGCCGACGACATCCGCTCGCTGCCCGTCGTACCGCGGCTGCTGCTACAGGCCGCCGCCGTTGCGGCCGTGGTGTTTTCCGCGCCTGATGGTCTCAGGCTGGTTCCGGCCGGTCCGGTCTGGCTCGAACGCGGCCTGCTGCTGATCGCCGGCGTCTGGTTCGTGAACCTCGTCAACTTCATGGACGGGCTCGACCTGATGACGGTGGCGGAAGTCGTGCCGGTCACCGTGGCGATCGCGCTGCTCGGCAGCTTCGGCTATCTCCCCGCAGCTCCCGTGCTGATCGCCGCCGCGCTGTGCGGCGCCATGCTCGGCTTTGCGCCGTTCAACCGTCCGGTCGCAAGGGTCTTCCTGGGCGATGTTGGCAGCCTGCCGATCGGCCTCTTGCTCGGCTGGTGCCTGCTGGAGCTCGCCCTGCATCGACAGTTCGCCGCCGCGCTGCTGCTGCCGCTGTACTATTTGACGGACGCAACGGTCACGCTGTTTCGCCGCATGGCGCGGCGCGAACCTTTCTGGGCCGCGCATCGCTCGCACTTCTACCAGCGCGCGACCGACAACGGATTCACGGTGTGGCGCGTCGTCGGCGAGGTGTTTGCGCTCAACGCAGTGCTGGCGCTGCTCGCATTCGCCTCGGTCGCCCTCAATTCGCTCACTGCGGACATCGCACTGCTGCTGGCCGGCGCGCTCGCCGTCGCCTGGCAGCTGCGGCGGTTCTCGCGACCGCTCTGATCGCCTCAGCTGTCCGTTTGACGCAGCGCGCGCCGCAGCCCCTCGTCGAGGCTGATCGGCTGCTGCCATCCGGTGCCCGCGATCTTGGAAAGATCAAGCTCGAGCGAGGCGAACAGGCTGTCATAGGCTTCCCTGCGGCCGCTGATCCCGAGCGCAATCTTCAACAGCGGCGCCGGCAGCCAGAACAGACGCGGCGAGGTGTCCGCCGCCCGGGCCAGGCGCTCGACGAATTCCCGCGTCGAGACCTGCTCGCGGTCAGCCACCAGGAACACGTCGAAATCATCTCCCGGGTGCGACAAGCGGTGCAAGATGAACGACGCGAGGTTTTCCGCCGACACGAACGCGCGGCGATTCTTCACATAAGCGAGCGGTAGCGGCATGCGATTGATCACGGCACGCTTGAGCAACGCGAAATTTCCCTTCGCGCCGGCGCCGTAGATCAGCGGCGGCCTGATGACGGTCACCCTCATGCCGCTGCCCGGCACAATTTCCTTCAAGCCAACCTCGGCGGCCGCCTTCGAGTTTCCGTAGAGGCCGCGCGGTGTCAGGACGTCGTCCTCGCGAAACGGAGGACGCCCGTAATTGCTGCGCCCATGCACCAGGATCGTGCTGACGAAAATGAAATCGCGCACGCCGGCAGCGGCCGCGGAACGCGCCAGATGCAGCGTGCCCTCGATATTGACGTTGCGGTAGAGCTCGATCGCCTGTTCGTCGGACTGCTGGTGAACGCGGGCCGCAAGATGAACAACCGCGTCCACGCCATCGAGCGCCGCGCCCCAATTGGTGACCGGGCTGAGCGAGCCGATCGTCACGTCGTTGGCATCTTGCGGCGCCGTTCGCACCGCGCGTCGCACCGCCCAGCCGTTGCGCGCCAATACGGGCACCACATGGCGGCCGACAAAGCCGCTGGCGCCTGTGACCAGAACCGTCCGGCGACCATCATTCATACCGTCCGCTCCACATCGCGATTGGATAGCAGCTCCCGGACCAGCGCAGCGTAGCCCGCCAGCGCCCGCTCGGGACTGAAGGTCTGCGCGGTCGCGACCGCGCGCTCGGCCATCGCGGCGTCCTGTGATCGCGACGCCTGGCGAATGGCATCGGCGAGTTGATCGGGCCTTGCCGGCGTGACGACCCAGCCGAGCCGGTTTTCGCTGACTGTGAGCGCGGCCTCGGCCTCGGGCTCGGAGACGAGAATGACGGGACGGCCGGCCGCGAGCAGATTGTAGAACCGGCTCGGCACCGACACGCCGGCGACGTCCTTGCGATAGGGAATGAGCCAAACGTCCGCGCTGGAGAGCAGCGCATCGAGCTCGCTGTCCGCGACGCGCTCGACCAGCGTGACGTTGGCAAGCCGCGCGGCGGCCTGCAGCTCCTTGAGCCGCGCGAAGCCGATGCCCCATCCCGAGAGCAGGAAATGGATCTCGCCTTCGTCACGCAGCAGCCGCGCGGCCTGGAAGACGATGTCCGGATCGTGGGTGAAGCCGAGATTGCCGGACAGCCCGACGACGAAGCGGGCGGCGATGGCCTTGCGAAACGGATTGTCGGGGCTCACGGGACGGTTGCCGGGGGCGAGCGTGGCCCAGTTCGGGATGAACCTGATCTTGTCCTGTGTCATTCCGCCATATCGCAGCAGCAGCTTCTCGGCGTCGCGGCCGATCACGATGACAGCGTTCAGGGCCCGGAACATCAGCGCGTTGATCGCCCGCATCGCCCGCGCCACCAGCGAGGACGGCCGCAGCAGCCCGGCCATCACGAGCACGTCGGGAAACAGGTCGTGCAGGATCAGCGCCGACTTGGCCCCCTTCAACCTGGCCGCGGCGGCAACCGCATAGGGCAGCGCGAAGGGAGCGGTCACCGTCAGCGCCACGTCGCCCCGCTTCAGCCGCGACAACAGCGCAAAGAAGATCCGGCCGGTGAACAGCGCCTCGGCCAGCGCGCGCTTGATCAGCGCCGCCTTTCCCGGCAGCCAGTTCCTGATCTCGATGACGGCGGGCCGCCCGGGCGCCGGCGCCCGCGCCGAGCCCGGCATCCCGGAGATCACCATCACCTCCAACTCCTGCGCGATCCGTTCGGCGATCGCGGACATGATCGCGGCGGTCGTGCTGTGGTCCGGCGGATAGTGCTGGCTGACGACCACGACTTTTCGAGAACTACGCATCAATGGCTTTCGAAACGGTCCTGTCTCGGCGTCCGCAGAACGGCGCGGTCAGGCGGCATTCGATCCGAACTCGGGCACGGCGTCCTGAAGGACGGCGCGGATGGTCACACGGTCATCTCTCTCGATCGCATCCTCCAGCGCCGCGAGCCACTTGCGCAGCGTCGACATCGGAGGCTGGTTCGGCTTGGCCGCCATGACGCCGGCGACGCCGATTTCGAGCGTCGGCTCCTGGCTTGCGAACAGGATCTCGTGCAGCCGCTCGCCCGGCCGCATGCCGGTGAACACGATCTCGATGTCGTAGCCCGGCTGCAGTCCGGAAAGGCGGATCATGCGCTCGGCGAGATCGACGATCTTTACCGGCTGGCCCATGTTGAGCACGTAGACCGAGACGTCAGGGCGCTGCGTTCCGAGCGCGTGCGTGGCCGCGGTAATGACGAGATCGCAGGCCTCGCGGATGGTCATGAAGTAGCGGACCATGTCGGGATGCGTCACCGTCACCGGGCCGCCGGCCTCGATCTGCGCCTTGAACTTCGGAACCACCGAGCCGTTCGAGGCCAGCACGTTGCCGAACCGGACCGAGATCAGCCGCATCGGCGGCTTGGCCTTTGCCTCGGTCATCAGGTCATGATCGAGCGCCTGGCAGTACATCTCCGCAAAGCGCTTGGTCAGGCCGAGCATCGACACCGGCTCGATCGCCTTGTCGGTCGAGATCATCACCATCGCCCCGGCGCCGGCCGCCACGGCGGCATCCGCAACGTTGATCGAGCCGAAGATGTTGGTCTTGACGCCTTCGCTCCAGTCGCGTTCGAGGATCGGAACGTGCTTGAGCGCCGCGGCGTGGAACACGATGTCCGGCCTGAACTCCGCCATCAGGCGCATGATGCGCTCGCGGTCGCGAATGTCGGCGATCCGCCCTTCGATCTCGGGCCCGGAGTCGCGCGCGGACAGCGCCTCCGTGATCGCGTAGAGCGCCGGCTCGGAGTTTTCCGCGATCAGGAGCCGCGCGGCGCCGAAGGCGACGACGCGCTCGCAGATTTCTGCACCAATCGAGCCGCCGCCGCCGGTGACGATGACGGCCTTGCCCCTGATCAGCGCTTCCAGGCGCCCATAGTCGATCGTCTCGCTCGGCCGCAGCAGGAGGTCCTCGACCGCGACCGCGGTGAGCCGCGGCGTGTCGCCGCTCTCCAGCGAGGGCATGCGACTGACCATCACGCCGAGCCGCCGGGCGCGCATCAGCACGCTCTCCGGATGCGCTTCGGGTTCGAAGGCCGACGGTGTCATGACCACGCGCTTGATCGGCCGCTGGCGGGTCTCGAAATCCCAAATCACGGCCTCGATGTCGTCGACGCCGCCGACCACGGGAATGTTGCGGATCATCTGGCCGCGGTCCGCGTCCGACGGCGAGAGCACGCCGACCGGCCAGAGCCGCTTGATGGCGCCATTCTCGATGCCACGCAGCACGACTTCGGCATCGGCCGTACGTCCGACCAGCAGCGCCGGCGCGGCGTTGTCGGATCGGGCATGCAGTCGCGTGCGTGAATAACGGAAATAGCGGTAGCCGAGGCGCAACGCGCTCAGCGCGAACACCTCGAGGAAGAAGAACAGGATGATCGTGACCCGGCCGAGGAACACCGGGCTTTGCGAATTCGTTCCGGTGAAGAAGTAGACGTAGTCCAGCACGACCAGTGCCAGCGTCAGCACGGCTGCGACCCGCAGGATGTTCAGCGCGTCCGGCAGCGAGGTGAAGCGCCATTTCGCCGTGGTCAGATTGGAGAAATAGCTGACGAAAACGCTGAACAGCACGAACCAGGGCAGAATGAGCAGCAGATGCGGGAGTCGATCGGTGAGAAGGCTGCCCTCGAAACGCAGATAGAAGCTCGCCAGCAACGCGAACGTCGTCGCGAGCGCGTCATGCACCAAAATCAGGAAATTGCGCAGGGTGAGTTGTGAAAGGCGCGTCATCTAACGGACGGGTTGCCGGCAACTGGGAGTTCGCGATGGGACATTGGCAGGCTGATAGCGTATCTGCAGAGCCCTTGCCAGCGATCATGGACGAGCAGGAGGTTCGGGTTCCATATCGGCCCGCAATTGCCCCTTCAACGCCATGCCGCCCGCAACTCCGACGCCCAGCACATACATCCAGCCCTCGTGAAAGTCGAAGATGTGTGAATTAAACAACGAACTAGAAATATTCTGTACCACGACGAGAAGCCCGATCCAGTTGACGAGACCGTCGCCGCGGAACAGCAAAAGGTGCAGGAGCCACATTGCGTACAGTATCGCTACACCCACAATGCCCCACTGCACGGCGACGTTCAACGTTTGATTGTGGGGGTTTCCGATCACTTCGCCGGAAGCCTGGGTCGCACCGCCCTTCGCGACGCGCTCGAACAGGCCCCGCGTCGCGCCGGTGCCATGGCCGATGACCGGCGCCTCCGCGAAGAAGTCGAGCGACTTTCGCCAGAATTCGAGCCGCAGGCCCAGCGAGGTCGGCTCGTTGCGCTGCATGTAGAGCTTGTAGTCGCGCTCGAACGACTCCGCCGTCGAGCGCAATTGCGGCGAGCCATACCACGCCACGACGGCTAACGCGGCGGCCGCGCAAAGGATCAGGACGATGCTGCGCCAGCGCAGATGGAGCAGCGCAAACACCGCGAACATAATCGGAACCGTCACCAATGCAGTCCGCGACACCACCACCATCGCCATGTTGGCGAACAGGCTGAGCGCAATCGCAATCAGCAACATGGCCGGCAGGATGCGTTTGGCCCGCAGCAGCATCACGATCGGATAGGCGAGCGCGACCGCGCAGAGCGTGAATTCCTGGCTCTGGTCGATGTAGTTCTTGACGAAGATTCCCTGCTCGCCCGGAGCGGGCGCCCTCAGCGCGAGGTGCGGATAGGCAAGCACCAGCCAGGACATCACCGACAACAGGGCGCAGGACACCAGGAAGGCGATGAAGACCCAGTGTCCGCGCGGCGAGCGCTCGAAATGATACAGCAGGACCGGCAGCACGAGCAGCTTGACGGTCGGCCCGACCGCGTAGAATCGCAAGCCCCAGGCCGCGTCCGACCAGAGCGTGCCGACAAGCGCGAGGCAAAACAACGCGACCGGCGCCAGGCAGATCGGCCGCTTCAGCAGCGCCCAGAACGCCTTCAGATCGACCGTCGGCGCAATCGCGATCAGCAGCACCACGCCGAAGATGCCGACCAGCGAGGTCGACCACGGCAGCGACAGCGCAATCAGGACCGCGACTACATCGGTCGCGGTCTGCCAGCGCGCCGGATCGCGCCAGGCCGGACACGCCGCGGCGGCTGCCGGGGATGCCATGCTGGCGCTCACGCCTTGCCCTCACGGGCCCGCGCAACGAGCGACGTCGTGCTGTGGCCGGGCAGGATCTCGACCAGCACCACCTCGCCGCCGGCGGCTTCGACGATCTCGTGGCCGACCACCTGCTCGCGGGTATAGTCGCCGCCCTTGACCAGCACGCTCGGCCGCACCTGCGTGATCAGATTGATCGGCGTGTCCTCCTCGAAGATCGCGACGAGGTCGACGGCTTCCAACGCCGCGAGCACCTCGGCACGCGCGCGCTCGTCCTGCACCGGACGATCGGCGCCCTTCAGCCGCCGCACCGAGGCGTCGCTGTTGAGCCCCACGATCAGGCGATCACAGGCGGCGCGCGCCGCGGTCAGCACCTTGACGTGACCGGGATGAAGGATGTCGAAACAGCCATTGGTGAAGCCGACGCGCTGATCCTGCCTGCGCCACTCCTCGAGGCATGCATCGATGTCGCCGCCGGCCGGGACGATCTTCTCCTCGGCCGCCAGCGAAGCGTGCGGCAGGATCCTTCGGCGCAATTCGGCGGACTTGACGATCGCGGTACCGGTCTTGCCGACTGCTACCGCCGCCGCCGCGCTCGCGATCCGCAGCGCACCTTCCCAGTCGGCGCCGCCCGCCAGCGCCAGCGCCAGCGCCGCGGCAACGGTATCGCCGGCGCCGGAGACGTCGCGCACCTTGACCGGCAGCGCCGGCACATGGATCAACTCGCCGCCCCGCGTCACCAGCGTCATGCCGCGCTCGCCCTGCGTCACCAGCATCGCCTCGCAATCCGCGAGGTACATCGCATCGGGCGCGGCCTGCGCAATGCTGTCCTGGCTGTCGGCGCGGCTGCGGGTCGCCTCGGCGAATTCCTTTCGGTTCGGCGTCAGCACGGTCGCGCCGCGATAGATCGCGAGATTGGCGCTCTTGGGGTCGACGATGACGCGCTTTTTCGCCTGGCGCGCCGCGTCGATCACGTTGCGGATCACGCGCGCGGTCAGCACGCCCTTGGCATAGTCGGACAGCAGCACGATGTCGGCGCGCGCGATCTGCGGCAGGATCGCGTCGATCAGTTGCTGCTCGATGGCCGGTGCGGCCGGCGCGGCGAGCTCCCAGTCGGAGCGCAGCATGTGGGTCGAGAATTGCTCGGAGACGAAGCGCACCTTGCGCGTGGTCGGACGCGCGGCGTCGCGCAGCAGCACGGTCTCGATAGCGGGCTCCTTCGCCAGCGCTTCGGCCAGCACCGCGCCGGCATCGTCCTCGCCGACGAGGCCGACGAAGATGCAACGCGCGCCGAGCGACGCGACGTTGCGCGCGACGTTGCCGGCGCCGCCGATGTGAATCTCGCTGCGCTGGGCGGTGATGACCGGCGTCGGCGCTTCCGGCGAGATCCGCGACACCTCGCCATAGACGAACTCGTCCAGCATGATGTCGCCGATGCACAGCACGGTCTGGCCGGACATGGCACGCGAGATCGCTTCAAAATCGAACATCAGTCACCGTCATCCGCTCTAGCGATAGCGATCCGCGCGATCGAGAAAGCCCTTCACATAGGCCCCGACTGCGTCTTCCAGGCGAGTGAAACCGCCATTGTATCCGGCGCGTCCGAGACGATCGACGACGCTCTGGGTGAAGTACTGGTAACTGCCGCGAATCTGCTCGGGCATGTCGACATACTGGATGTTCAGCTCCAGCCCGAGCGCGCCATAGGCCGAGACGATCAGATCCTTGAAGCTGCGCGCCTTGCCGGTGCCGACGTTGAACAGGCCGGACACCGACGGCGTCGCCAGCAGCCACATGACGACCCGCACGACGTCGTCGACATAGATGAAATCGCGGCGCTGGTCGCCGTCTTCGATGCCCTCGCGATGCGACTTGAACAGCTGCACGACGCGGCCCGCCTTGACGTCGTCGAAGCGCCGCGCCAGCACGCTCATCATCGAGCCCTTGTGGTATTCGTTGGGGCCGAACACGTTGAAGAATTTCAGCCCGGCCCATTGCGGCGGCAGCGGATCGCCGTTCGCCACGCGCCCGGCGACCGCGAGATCGAACATGTGCTTGCTCCAGCCGTAGAGATTCATCGGCCGCAACCGCTTCAGCGCCTCGACCGATGCGTCGTCGTCGAACCCCTGTTCGCCGTCGCCGTAGGTCGCGGCCGAGGAGGCATAGATGAACGGCGTGGCATTTACCGTGCACCAGTCGAGCAGCCGCATCGAGAGACGGAAATTGGTCTCGATCACCAGGTCGCCGTCGGTTGCCGTGGTCTCGGAAATGGCGCCGAGATGGATCACGGCGGTAAGCCGCCGCCCCTTCAGCCAGTCGCCAAGCTCGGCCGGGGGAACGATATCCACAAGCTGCCGCTTGGCGAGGTTGCGCCACTTGCCCTCGCTGCCGAGCAGGTCGCAGACCACGACGTCGCTGCGGCCGGCCTCGTTCAGCGCGGCCACGACATTCGATCCGATAAAACCGGCCCCGCCGGTCACCAGCAACATGATGAAATCCCGCCAGATTCCTTTGCAGCCGTCAGCTTTGCCCCACTCCCGCGCCGCAGGCAACGACGGCTTTACCTCTCATCGCGAACCGGTTACCGACTTGGCCGCGCCCGATCGGCCTTGGCCTAGTTAGAAATGAATATTGATTCAATATCTGACATCGAAACACAGGATGCCGAGGATACCAGACCTATCCTCGTGGTACCCTATGTTTGGATCGGCGATTTCGTGCGCGGCCACACCGTGGTCAGGGTGCTCCGCAAGCGCTGGCCGAACCGGCCGATCGACCTTCTGACATCCAGGCTTTGCGCCCCTTTGGTCGATTATATGCCCGATGTTCGCGCCGGGATCGTGTCCGACCTGCCGCGCAGCCGGCTGGCGCTGGCCCAGCAGCAGGCCCTCGCGGCCGAGCTTCGCCGACGGAACTACGCCACCGCCCTGGTGCTGCCCCGGACCTGGAAGGCGGCGATCGCGCCGGCGCTGGCCGGTATTCCCGAACGGGTCGGCTTCGTCGGCGAGTTTCGGTTCGGCCTGATCAACCGCTGGCGCTGGGGCGAGAAGAGACTGCCCCGCTTCATCGACAAGAATGCGATCCTGGCGCTGCCCGACGGCACCGCCCGCCCGCCGGAATGGCCGGTGCCGCAGCTTCGGGTTCCCGCGGACGAAATCGAACGCTGGCGGCAGGCCAACGGCCTCGGCCGCGGTCCCGCCATCGCGCTCGGACCCGGCTCGGTCGGCGCCTCGAAACGCTGGACCTATTATCCGGAGGCCGCGCGCCTGTTCGCCGAACGCGGCTTCGACGTCTGGGTGGTCGGCGGCCCCGGCGAGAAGGCGCTGGCGCAGGAGATCACGGCAGCCGGCGGCCCCGGGGTCCGGGACCTTACCGGCACCGATCTGCGCAACGGCGTCCTCGCCATGGCCGCCGCCGGCGTGGCCATCTCCAACGATTCCGGCCTGATGCACGTCGCCGCCGCCCTGGACACGCCGACCATGGGCATCTTCGGCCCCACCAGCCCCTACCTCTGGGCCCCCCTCAACAGCCTCGCCGCGACCGTGCTGCAGACCAGGAGCAAGTTGTCGTGCCAGCCGTGCCAGCGCACGGTCTGCACCATGAACGACCATCGCTGCATGCGCGATATCGCCGCCGAAGAGGTCGTGGAGATTGCGCAGCGCGTGCTGGCTCAGGTCAGCGCGCGGTAGACCGCCGCGATCGCGTTTGCCTCGGCATCGAGGCTGAACTTATCCACAACTCGTTGCCGCGCCCGCGCGCCCATCGCCGCGGCCGATGCCGGATCGCGCATCAAGGGCTCCAGCGCGGCCGCCAGCGCGTCGGCGTCGCCGGGCGGCGTCAGCACGCCGGTGGCACCATCCTCCACCACGAGCTCGGCCGCGCCGGCGCGTGACGCGACGAGCGCGCTGCCCGCCGCCATCGCCTCGATCAGCGTCAGGCCAAAGCCTTCGTTGCGCGAGGTGAAGGCGTAGATCGTCAGCCGCTGATACCAGCGCTGCACCGCCTCGATCGGCAGCTCGCCTGTGATGACGATGCGCGATTGCAGGCCGGCGGCCTCGATCTTTCGCTTCAGCTCGTTGGCAAAGGCCAGCTGCTCCGGCACCACGGCGCCGACGATGACGGCGGTGAAATCGGGATAGCGCGGCAAGAGGCGGCACATCGCATCGACGAACAGGTCGGTGCCCTTCTGCGCCCGCACGCGGCCGAAGCAGCCGATCGCATCACGTCCCGGCAATCCGCTCTCGGCAAAGGCTGCCGCGCGATCGGCCGGCGGCGCATAACGATCGGTGTCGACGCCGTGCATCACCACGGTCGCGTCACGCTTCAGATAGGAGGCCGACAGCGGACTGGTGGCAATGATCGCATCCATGTTGCGGATCAGCCAGCGCGTGATCCAGCTGTGATGCCGCTGCGCCGCCGAGGTGAACACGAGTTTCAGCGGCCAGCCGAGCGCGCGCAACGCGACGCCTGCCATCATCTCGTTGTTGCGGCGCGCATGCCAGATCAGCGGCGATGCGCGCCGCCACAGCCGCAGGAGATCGGCAAACCCCATCGCGTCGATGCCGTCGGGCCGATGCGAGCCGAGCCAGGCTGCGCGAAACATCTTTGCGAGCTTCGGCGCGACCATGCGGTTGGTCGCGGTGACACCCGAATAGCGTCGGTGCAGATTGGGCACGATGAGCTCGAGCTCGCCGGCAGGTGTGTTCTCGATCGGCACTCAAGTCTCCGTTTCGTGCCAGTCCCTATACGCAACATTAAGCATAGTGACCAGTTCAGCCGCGCCGATACCCCCTCTTCACCGCACTCCCGCTAGCATCACCGGTTAAAGAACATCGGGAGAGCTCTATTCATGACTGTGCTAGTCACCGGCGGCGCCGGCTACATCGGAAGTCACACGGTCCTGGCGCTGGCGGAAGCCGGCGAGGACGTCGTCGTGATCGACGATCTCTCCACCGGTTTCTCCGCTTACCTGCCGGAAGGCGTGCCGCTGTTCATCGGCGATGCCGGCGATGAAAACCTGCTCGAAGGCGTGATCGCCCAGCACGACGTCGAGAGCATCATCCATTTTGCGGGCTCGGTCGTCGTGCCGGATTCGATGCGCGATCCGCTCGGCTACTACCGCAACAACTTCACGACCGCGCGCAACCTGCTCAACGTCGCGGTCAAGCGCGGCATCGGTCGCTTCATCTTCTCCTCGACCGCCGCCGTCTACGGCAATCCGGACCAGGTGCCGGTGCCCGAGCACGCGCCGACGCGGCCGCTGTCGCCCTACGGCTCGTCGAAGCTGATGACCGAGATCATGCTGCACGACGTCGCCGCCGCCTACGGCATGCAATATGTGACGTTGCGTTACTTCAACGTCGCCGGCGCCGACCCGCAGGCGCGCATCGGGCTCGCCACCGTCGGCGCTACGCATCTGCTCAAGATCGCGGTGGAAGCCGCGACCGGCCAGCGCGCCAAGATCGACGTGTTCGGCACCGACTATCCGACCCCGGACGGCAGCTGCATCCGCGACTTCATCCACGTCAGCGACCTCGTCGAGGCGCATCGCTCGGCGCTGTCCTATCTGCGCGCCGGCGGGCAATCGGTGACGATGAATTGCGGTTATGGCCGCGGCTATTCCGTGCTCGAAACCATCGAGGCGGTGCGCCGGGTCTCGATGCGCAATTTCGCGGTCGCCTACGCCCCGCGCCGGCCCGGCGACATCATGACCATGGTCGCAGACACCAGCCGCATCCGCAGCCTGCTCGACTGGCGGCCGCAATATGACGATCTCGAGACCATTGCAGCGCACGCCCTGGCCTGGGAGGACAAGCTGTTCCGGGAGCGCGCCGGCTCCGCGCGACAGGCGGAATCGGCCTAAAAAACAAACCGTTATCAAGCAGTTATTGTGCTTGAAAAAGCCCCGCCAAGCGGGCAAGGAGGTCCCGCAACCCTGACGGCCGGCGCTGCCCGCCGTCAATGGACACCGGATGGCCCAGTTTCCGAAGAAAATCACCGACGATCCCTACGCGGCAGCGGTCCTGATTCGCCGCCTGGTCACGGAACAGGGGATTACCTATTGGCGGCGCTATCTGACGGCGTTCGCGCTGATGGCCGTTGCGGCCGGCTCGACGGCCGGCGCCACGTATGTGCTCGGCCAGGTCATCAACCAGGCCTATGTCGACAAGAACATCCCGGGCATCGCGATGTTCTCGGGCATCACCGTCGCGTTGCTGTTCATCAAGGGCGTGGCGACCTACGGCCACATGGTGATCCTGACCAAGATCAGTAACGCGATTCTTGCCACCAACCAGCGCCAGCTGTTCGCCAAGCTGATGCGCGAGAGCGTCGGCTTCTTCTCCGAGCGGCATTCGTCCGAGTTCCTGGCCCGGCTGACGGCGGGCGCCAAATCCATCACCGACGTGCTCAACATGCTGGTCAACGCCATCGGGCGCGACCTCCTGATGCTGCTCGCCATGATCGGCGTGATGGTATGGCAGGATCCGCTGATGTCGTTCATCGGCCTCGTCGCGGTGCCGCCGGCAATGCTGGTGCTGCGCAAGCTGGTCAAGCGGATCAAGGGCCTCGCCTTCAACCAGTTCACCGGCACCGCCGACATCATGGAGACGATGCAGGAATCGCTGCAAGGCATCCGCACCGTCAAGGCGTTCACGCTCGAAGAGACCATGCAGAAGCGGATCGACGAGAACATCGCGGTCGTCGAGCGCAACGCCAACAAGATGGCCCGCGTCGCCAACCGCTCCAACCCGCTGATGGAGATGCTCGGCGGCTTCGCGGTCGCCGGCTGCCTGATGTACGGCGGCTATGCCGTGGTCGCGCTCAACGCCACGCCCGGCGCGTTCTTCTCCTTCATGACCGCGTTCCTGATGGCGACCGAGCCGGCCAAGCGGCTGGCGCGGCTCAACATCGACCTCAACAGCCAGCTGGTCGGCGCGCGCATGCTGCTCGAAGTCGTCGACAGCCCGGCGAGTGAGCAGTCCGACGACGACAAGCCGTCGCTGAAGCTGTCAGATGCCCGCATCGAGCTGCGCGACGTCAGCTTCTCCTATCGCGACGGCGAGACCGTGCTCAACCGCATGAGCTTCACGGCCGAGCCCGGCAAGGTCACCGCGCTGGTCGGTCCCTCAGGCGGCGGCAAGTCGACCGTGCTGGCCTTGCTGCTTCGCTTCTACGAGACGCGCGAGGGCGACATCCTGATCGACGGACAGCCGATCTCGTCAGTGTCGCGCAAATCGCTGCGGGCACAGACCGCCTATGTCGGCCAGGACGTCTATCTGTTCCGCGACACCATCCGCAGCAACATCGCCTTCGGCCGGCCGGGCGCGAGCGAGGACGAGATCGTCGACGCCGCCAAGGCCGCCTGCGCGCATGATTTCATCATGGGCTTCCCGCTCGGCTACGACACGCCGGTCGGCGAGCACGGCACGCAGCTCTCCGGCGGCCAGCGCCAGCGCATCGCGGTGGCGCGCGCGCTGATCAAGAACGCGCCGATCATCCTGTTGGACGAAGCCACCGCCGCGCTCGATTCCGAATCTGAGCGGCAGGTACAGGAGGCGATCGAGCATCTCTGCCGAAACCGTACCACCATCGTGATCGCCCACCGCCTGCACACCATCATGCACGCCGACGCCATCCTGGTGGTCGAGGGCGGCGAGATCGTCGAGCAGGGCCGGCATGACGAGCTGCTCCGGCGCGGCGGGCGCTATGCCTCGTTCTTCCGGTTGCAGCACCACCACGACCCGTCGCCGCTGGCGCTGGCGCCGATCAGCGCCACCGGCTAGGGCCTGTCATCCCCTCGGGGCAATGCCTGCGCGCAGCACGCGCAGGACATTGCCGCCCATGACCTTGCGGATGTCGTCCTCCGAGAACCCGCGCGACATCAGCGCCTGGGTCACGGCGACGATCTCGCTGGCATCGAAGCCCGTCGTGGTCGAGCCGTCGAAATCGGAGCCGAGGCCGACATGGTCGATCCCGACCAGGTCGCGCACATGGGCGATCGCCCGCGCGACGTCCTTCGGATCGAGCGAGCAGACCGCGCCTTGCCAGAAACCGATGCCGACCACGCCGCCGGTCCGCGCGACACCCCGGACTTCGTCGTCGGTGAGGTTGCGGTTGACCTTGCACGTCGCCTGAACGCCGCCGTGGCTCGACACCACCGGGCGCGTCGCCATCGCCAGCACCTCGGCGACCGCCGCGTGGCTCGCATGCGCGAGGTCGACGATCATGCCCATCGCCTCCATCCGCTGCACCACCTGCCGGCCGAGCGGCGTCAGCCCGCCCCTTGCGACGCCGTGCATCGAGCCGGCGACATCATTGTCGAAGAAATGCGCGAGACCGGCCATTCTGAATCCGGCGCCGTAGAGCACGTCGAGATTGGCGATATTGCCCTCGATATCCTGCAAACCCTCGATCGACAGCATGCCGCCAACCACCGTCGCACCGCTCTTGCGGTCGGCGAGCAGGCGGTCGAGGTCGGCCGGGGTTGCGATCAGGCGCAGCCGCCCGGCGGAGTGTTCGGCGAAGCTCCGCAGTTTCTCGGCATGCCACAGCGAGCGCTGCAGCAACGAGAACCACGTCCGCGGCGGCTGCAGATCGATGATGGCGAGGTTCGTGATGGTGTCGGTATCGGCACCGTTGGCATCATAGTTCTGGCCCTTGGGCGACTTGGTGACCGACGAGAACACCTGTAGCGCGTAGTGCCCCTCGATCAGGCGCGGCAGATCGATATGGCCGCGATCGGATCGCGCGATCAGGTCGCGCTTCCACAACAGGCTGTCCGCATGCATGTCCGCCACGTCGAGCGTCGCCTGCAAGTCCCTTGCGGCGGGCGTGATATCCAGCGCCACGTGCTGGACCCTGTTCTGCGCCCGGTCGATCCGCTCCGGGACGACCGTGAAAAACCAAACGGCGGCGATCAGGGCCACAACGATCAGCCCCAGGCCGATCGAAAGCCATTTCCTCATGGGCAGCACCGCCTTTGTCGACCAAAGGCGGTCGCGCTCGGCGGAAAACTGGCCTCACCTCTGCGCCGGATGCAGCCGCGGCCACTAGCCCTGAGCGGCGTAAGCGCGTAAATACCGCCCGCGCTCCCTCCTTCAACCCTCCGGGACCGCTTCATGAACGCCGCCTCCTACGTCATCCCGCTTCCGCCCCAGGCTTCGCTTCCCGTCGTCGGCGAGAGTGGCCGTTATCCGGTGCGCCGCATCTGGTGCGTCGGCCGCAACTATCTCGAGCACATCCGCGAAATGGGCAATGACGAGCGCGCCCCGCCGTTCTTCTTCGCCAAGCACGCCGACATGCTGGTGCCCGATGGCGCCACCATTCCCTATCCGCCGCTGACCAAGGACCTGCATCACGAGGTCGAACTGATCGTCGCGATGAAGAGCGGCGGCCTCAACATCCCCGCCGACAAGGCGCTGGACCACGTTTACGGCTACGCCGTCGGCATCGATCTCACCCGCCGCGATCTCCAGATCGCCTCGCGCAAGAAGGAGCGTCCCTGGGAGATCGGCAAGTCGTTCGACTATTCCGCGCCCTGCTCCGCGATTCAGCCGGCCTCGAAAATCGGCCATCCTTCCAAGGGCAAGATCTGGCTGACGGTCAACGGCAAGGAAGCGCAGAAGGGCGACCTCACCGAGCTGATCTGGAACGTGCCCGAAATCATCTGGCAACTCTCGCAGCAGGTGAAGCTCGCCGCCGGCGACATCATCATGACCGGCACGCCCGCCGGCGTGTCGCAGCTCCAACCCGGCGACAAGCTCGAATGCGGCGTCGACGGTGTCGGCAAGCTCGCGGTGACGATCGGCAAGCCGGAATAACCGCCTCGGGAGACGAGGCAAGGCCCAAAGCCCCGGACCTCAGGTCCGGGGCTTTTTGCTGTGCGCGGTCAGCGCATCGTGCCGGGCATGCAGGGCGGCTCGGTGAAGGGAGCGGTCGCGAACGATCCAACCTTCGGCGCGCGCACGCAATCGGTGGTCTTGCTGCTGACCGTCGTTGTCGTCATCGAAGCATTGGCGCGCCGCACCGCAGCGTTGTTGCCGGCGGCGGACACCTGGGCCGAATAGGCGGCTGCCGCAATCAGCGCAAGCGCTGCGAGGGTCAATCTGGTCATGGGATTTCTCCGTACGGTGGGTGAAGCCGACCTAGCTCGGCTCCTGTGATCAAGGACCGCGAGTGCCCGGAAATTATTTCATCACGCGCGATCACCGCGCCGCGAGCGCCCGATCACATCGGATGGAGCGAGGAATACCGGAACGACCGAGGCACTCCATGTCATCAAGGCCGCGCGCAAACGCGGCGATGACGGCATGGAGACTTTCATGATCGATCTTCGACAACCCGGCGTACGACTGGGCTTGGCTGCGATTATGTCCGCGGCAATGGCGACCGCTTGCTTTGCACAGGCGGCGGCGGTCCAGCAGCCCCGCGCCTACGCGTCAAACGAAACCGCGAGCAGGCCGTGGTCGGCGCCGGTCGGCCATCGCCAGCCGCGCGCCGCCGATATTCCGGCGACGACATCGACATCGCAGCAGGTCATCGATCAGGAGGACGCGATCGTCGACCGCAAGATCAAGGGGATTTGCCGCGGCTGCTAGAGCATGATCCTGAAAAGCGCGAAGCGGTTTTCCGAGAAGACCATGCTCAAAGACGAAGAGCCACACCTCGGTCTCTCCGGCGGCGGAGCTTACTGCCTTTCGGCAGCCTGCGGCGTATCCGGGCCGAAATGCGTCTTCTCGTATTCGAGCCATAGCTCGAGCAGCGCCATGAACGCCACCACCGCGCCTGCGGCGATGGCAAAATGCATCGCGCGGGTATGCGCGAAGCCGAGCAGCCAGGGCGAGACGATCAGCCAGCACCCGACGACCAGGTTGATCCATTCTTCCCAGATCGAGAACGCGACGATCGCCGCCAGCGACATGATCGCGATCGCCGCGCCGCTGATCCTGAGATCGATCGCCGCGGTCGGATTGGCCTGCACGAACAGCCACGGCGCAGCAAGCAGGAAGATCGCGGCGACGAGGTTATAGAGATCGAGCGCCGATTCTTTTCGCCATTTCATCATCTGCTGCTCCATTGCTGCCTCAAGCCAGACGTTCGTGCGCGCCGGCCGCATTGATGTCCTTGCCGGTGAAGTCGGTCATCAGCGCGGTCGCGACCAGCGTGATGACGGCGCAGATGGCGATGTAGATCGCGATCGCGACCCACGAATGATAGGTGCCGAACAGCCACGCCGCGATCAGCGGCGCCGGACCGCCGGCGATGACGGATGCGAGCTGATAGCCGAGCGAGGCGCCGCTGTAGCGCAAGCGCCCGGTAAAGCTTTCGGCGATCAGCGCAGCCTGCGGCCCGTACTGCATATCGTGCGGAATGAGCGAGAGAATGATCGCGAGGAGGATGATCGACGCCGAGCCGGTATTGAGCATCGCGAAGTAGATGAAGCCGAAGATGCCGGTCACCAACGCGCCGATCATGTACATGTTCTTGCGGCCGATCTGGTCGGACAGGTGCCCGAACACCGGGATCGAGACAAACGACAGCACCGAGGCCGCGAGCACCGCAGTGAGCAGGAAATCGCGCGAGACGTGCAGCGTGCCGGTGCCGTAGGAGAACACGAAGGCGGTGAAGATGTAGAACGGCGCCTGCTCGGACATCCGCGCGAAGGCGGACAGCAGGATCTCCTTCGGATGGTCCCGGATCACCGTCAGCATCGGCGTGCGGTCGAGCTGACGCTCGGCCAGCAGCTTGCTGAACACAGGCGTTTCCAGAATGCCGAGCCGGATGTAGAGGCCGACGCCGACCAGGACGATGCTGAGCGCGAACGGAACGCGCCAGCCCCACGAAAGGAACTGGTCGCCCGACATCTGGCTGAAGGCCAGCACAGCGAGATTGGCGAGGAACAGCCCGCAGGGCACGCCGAATTGCGGCCATGACGCGATCAGGCCGCGGGAGCGATCGTTGCGAGCCCATTCCATCGACATCAGCACCGAGCCACCCCATTCGCCGCCGACGCCGACGCCCTGGATGAAGCGCAGCACGGTCAGGATCACCGCGCCCCAGATGCCGATGCTGGAATAGGTCGGCACCAATGCGACCGCAGCGGTGGCAAGGCCCATCAACAGCAGCGTCGCGATCAGCGTCGACTTGCGGCCGATTCGGTCGCCATAGTGCCCGAAGATCGCAGCCCCGATCGGCCGCGCGACGAAGCCGACCGCATAGATGGCGAAGGCTTCCAGCGTGCCGACCCAGGGATCGGAATGCGGAAAGAACAGTTTTGCGAAAACCAGGCCGGTGACGGTGCTGTAGAGAAAGAAGTCATACCACTCGATCGCGGTCCCGACGGTGGAGGCGATCACCGCACGGCGCATCTGCAGCTGATGCTCGGATGGTGTGAGCTGGTTGGCGTCGAGGCCGGGGGGTCGACGAAGCGTTGAGCCAAATGTTGCCATGGGGGTGTCTCCCTCGCAGGCCCCCGGACGGATATTGACTGTGGTTCGTTTGAGTACGAACGATAACGCGCCCCGGAAAGTTCCACCGGAACGGACCGTCGAGGCTTGAACTTTAGTCGGCCTTCAGTCGGCCATGGCGAGCGACAGATCGCAACGCGTCGAGGGCGTCGTCCGCCACCGCTCGCCCACCGGGGGACCATGCTTCGCAGATGGCTGCCGGATGCGCCCGGCAGTCGCCGCGCGGCTCCGTCAATCTGCCGCGCTTCGTTTCATGACAACCCGAGCGCCCGTCCGTCGCTGCGCGGATCATGCGCCCCGGTGATGCTTCCGTCAGCGTCGATCCGGATCGCACCCGGATGTCCCGCGAGCGGGCTCTGGGCTGGTATCGGACTTATCTCGTGGCCGCGCTCGGCGAGCGCCTTGAAGACCGCTTCACCGGCATCCTTCTCCAGCTTCAGGCTGTCGCGCGCATCGGAGAACGTTTTGCCGAGCAGGAAGCGCGGCCGCGCCAGCGCGGTGAGCGGATCCATGTTGTAGTCGATCAGCCTGGTCAGCACCGCCGCGAGCGTCTGCGGCTGGCCGTCGGCTCCCTGCGTGCCGTACAGCAGATGCGGCCGTCCGCCCTTGAGATAGATTCCCGGATTGAGCGTGTGGAACGGCCGCTTGCCCGGCTTGAGGCAGTTGGGGCTGGCCGGGTCGAGGTTGAACGACGCACCGCGGTTGTGCCAGATGATGCCGGTGTCGCCGGCCACCGTGCCGCTTCCCCAATCGTAGTAGACGGTTTGCAGCATGCTGACGCAATTGCCGTCCCGGTCGGTCGCGGCGAGATAAACCGTGTCGCCCTTCTGGAACACGTGAGGCCATGGCATCGCCCTCGCCACGTTAATCGCCTTCGCGCGCGCGTCGAGGTAGCTCGCCGAGAGCAGCTGATTGACCGGGACGTCGACGAATTCCGGATCGCCGATGTAGCGGCTGCGGTCGATGAAGGCCTGCTTCACCGCTTCGACCAGGAGGTGATAGTAGTCCACGCTCCCTTCCGGATATTTTGCGAGCTCGAAGCGGTCGAGGATGCCCATGATCTCGAGCGTCGTGAGACCCTGCGTCGGCGGGCGCAGCCCGAGCAGCTCGCCGCCGCGATAGCCGACGCGCAACGGCGTCTCGTCGCGAGCGCGGCAGCGCGCCAGATCGTCGGCGGTCAGCGGCGAGCCGATCTGCTTCAGTCCGGCCGCAATGCGCGCGGCGAGCTTTCCTTCATAGAAATCGCGCCCGCCATTCGCCGCCAGCATCTCCAGCGATTTCGCGAGCTCGGCCTGGACCAGCGGCTCGCCGATTTCAGGCATCCGGCCGGCGGGCATGAAGATGCGCTGGATGTCGGGCCAGTCCTTCAGGTTCTTCGCTTCCATGTCCTGCCAGAAGCGCTGCGACGGCGTGACCGGGAAGCCCTTGCCGGCGTATTCGATCGGGCGCTCGAACAGCGACGCCCAGCTCTGCTTTCCGGCCCAGGACTTGCGGCTGAAATCGAACGCCTGGTCCCAGACGTCGACGGTCGTGGCCGCGGTCAGCGCCGACCCCGGCCCCCGGATCGGGACCGAGCCGCTGTAGTTCGGCAGGTTGAGCGCGGCCTGACCTGCGCCGGACAGCGTCCGGACATTTCCCTTGCGGTCACTGATCACCATGAAGCTGTCGCCGCCGAGGCCGCTGAAATGCGGATAGGTCACGCACAGCGTGGCACCGATGGCAATGACCGCCTCGATCGCATTGCCGCCCTTGCGCAGCACCTCGAGTCCCGCCTGCGTGGCGAGCTCGTGCGGGCTCGTCACCATGCCGGTCTTCGATCGCGCCAGCGCGCCCGTGTTGTCGAGGGCCCAGAGCGGTCGCGGCGCCGCCGCGGCGACCGCCGTGAGCATGGACCCGACCAGCAACTCCCTGCGCGACATGCCAAGATTGGCCATTCGACTTCCCTCCCCGTTTCCTCGTTGTGTCGATGTTGTGCGATCGCGGGCTGCGGACACCGCGACGTCCAAATCCCCGAAGGACCGCCACTGGCATTTGGCATGCCAAGATTGAAGAAAATTCTTACTTCGGTCAAGCCCGTTGAGAAGGCGCAAGCGAGGTCGAGCCCACCCTCACCCGATCATGATGGTCATAAAATCGATGCGGGGCCGCGCGCGGCCCGGAGGATCGCGCCGCCGACGCGCCGAGCTCTAAGCCCGATCGCTGCGGCGGTACGGCACGTAGCGCGGCGTCCAGACCTTGGCGTGAATCCGCGCCTCGACCTGGTCGATCGGAACGTCCCTCGCCAATCCCTCCTTGTGCGCCTGCAGCGCGACCGCAAGCGCCACCGTCTGCGAGACCTCGCGCAACGCGCTGACCGGCGGCAGCAGATTGTGCTTCGGGTTGTCGCGCGCCGGCGAGACGCTGGCCAGCGCCTTGGCGGCCGCCATGAACATGCCGTCGCTGACCCGGCTGGCACCGACCGCGAGCGCGCCGACGCCGACACCCGGGAAGATGTACGAGTTGTTGGTCTGGTCGACCTTGAAGCGCGCGCCGTTGCGCATGATCGGCGGGAACGGGCTGCCGACGCCGATCAGCGCCCGCCCCTCGGTCCACGCCTCGATATCGACCGGCGTCGCCTCCTCGCGCGAGGTCGGGTTGGACAGCGGAAAGATTACCGGCCGCTTGTTGCATTCGGCCATCGCGCGGACGATCGGCTCGGAGAACGCGCCGGCCTGGCCGGAAACGCCGATCAGCACGGTCGGCCTGGCATTGCGCACGACGTCGAGCAGCGCGATCTTGTCGGGATGGCTGAGCTGCCAGCCTGCGATCGCCTGCCTGTCCTGCACGAACGGAAGCTGGAACGGGGCGAGCCCGCTCATACCCTCGAGCAGCAGCCCGTCGCGGTCGACCATGAAGAAGCGCTTCGCCGCCTCGCTCTCCGACAGGCCGGCATCGACCATCGCGGCGCGGATCAGGCTGGCGATGCCGCAGCCGGCCGAGCCTGCGCCGAGCACGGCGACGCGCTGCTCGGTGAGCGGCACGCCGGTGACGTTGATCGCGGAAAGCAAGGCGCCGGTCGCCACCGCCGCGGTGCCCTGAATGTCGTCATTGAAGGTCAGGAGCCGGTCGCGATAGCGCTCGAGCATGCGCGTCGCATTGTTCTTGGCGAAATCCTCCCACTGCAGCAGGACGCGCGGCCAGCGCTTCACCACCGCCGCGACGAACGCCTCAATGAAGTCGTCATAGGCCTGGCCGCGGACGCGCTCGTTGCGCCAGCCAACATAGAGCGGATCGGCCAGGCAATCGGGATTGTCGGTGCCGACGTCGAGCATGATCGGTAGCGTCGTTGCCGGATGCAGGCCACCGCAGCCGGAATAGAGCGAGAGCTTGCCGACCGGAATGCCCATGCCGTTGGCACCGAGATCGCCGAGGCCGAGGATGCGCTCGCCGTCGGTGACGACGATCAGCCTCGACGTGATCGAAGCGCGGATGGGCGAAAATGCGGTCGATCCGGTGCTGATGCGGGATGCTGAGGAATAGCCCGCGCGGCTTGCGGAACAGCCGACTGAATTTTTGGCAGCCCTCGCCGACGGTCGGCGTGTAGACGATCGGCAACAGCTCTTCCAGGTTGCCGACCAGGAGCGCGTAGAACAGCGTCTCGTTGGTGTCCTGCAGCTCGCGCAGAAAGGCATAGCGCTCGATGTCGGTCTCAAAGCCGCGCAGCGCCTCGAGGCGGCGCGAGACCTGCTCGTCCAGCGTCAGGATATTGGGCGGCAACAGGCCGTGCAGGTCGAACGCCTCGCGCTCGGCCTCGGAGAACGCCGTGCCCTTGTTCAGCTGCGGATCGGCCAGCAGCTCGTAGCCGCTCAGCGCAGTGGTCGCAAAAGCTCCTGATGACTCCGACATGGCAAGATCCCCTCAATGCGAAACGCCAGAAGGGACGTTATCACGCCCATGTAACGGATCGGAGCGCGAAGGCGCGCCGCCGCGCAAAGTTGAACGGCCCCGACGCTGCGGCTGCACCTGCGGACCGACGCCAACATACCTTGGTATAGCCCGCCTGATTCCTTGTGATGGCCCGTGCTTACGCCCGTACAGTTGAGCGATGGCGAGAGATTTTTACATTCGCGTCTACTCCAACGTGATCAGGATCACTGCTCCGAGCCGTCAATCACAAGACTGTCACGCGTAGCAGGTGTCGACTGGAACGCGGGTTTCGAGGACCACTCAGATGATCGTCAACATTCAGAAGCTGAACGGCCTGTGGCACCTTATCGTCGGGTCGTGCAAGATCCGAACTCCGTTCCTGGAGACCCAGGACCGGGAGTGGGTCGTCGCCTACGCCAGGCGAATCTACCCCGGCGCCAAGGTTTTCGAGCGCGACTGACGCTGTTGCGCCTCACAGCTCTCGTCCCAGACAAAAAGCCCCGGAGCATGCTCCGGGGCTTTTGCTTTCAACGCGGCAACGCCGCTGCGATCAGTGCAGCGCGGACCACACGATGAGGCCGAGGATCAGCGCCGTCAGCGAGTATTTCAGCGTGTAGTAGACGTTGCGGTTCCACTCCTTGACCTTGCGGCTGGCGAGATGGATCTCGTAGAGCTTGCCGAACATCTTGTTGAGCACGCCGACATTCTCGCCGTCGACGTTCTGGGTCGCCGACGCCTTGACGATGTGATGGCTGACCCAGCGGTTGATCGCGGTCATGAAGCCGTACTTCATCGGACGCTCGACGTCGCAGAACAGGATGATGCGGTTGACGTCGGTCGCATTCTCGGCGCTGTGGATGAAGGTCTCGTCGAACATGAAGGCCTCGCCATCGCGCCAGACGCATTCGACGCCGTCGACGATAATCCGACACTTGTTCGAGTTCGGGGTGACCAAGCCGAGATGGTAGCGCAGCGAGCCCGCGAAGGGATCGCGGTGGGCACCGAGCCTGCCGCCCGGGGGCAGCATTGCGAACATCGCGCCGTGCACGCTCGGGATCGCGTTCAGGAGCTCTACCGTCTTCGGGCACAGCGTGCGTGCCGAGGGCAGGAAGTCGTCGTACCATTTCAGGTAAAACCGCTTCCAGCCGCTCTTGAAGAACGAGTAGAAGCCCCAATCGTTGTTCTTCGCGGCGGCGCGAATGAAACCTTCGTCGAACAGGCGCACCGCCTCGTCGCGGATGGTCTCCCAATTCTCGGAGAGCTTCTTCAGCTCGGGAAACTGATCGACCGAGATCACCGGCTTGTTTGGCACGGCCGAGCCGGCGTACATCAGCACGTTGTAGGGCGCGAGATAGGTCGAGTGATCGCCGAGCTGGCGCGCGAAGCGCAGCCGCTGCTTGCCGCGGAAGTGAACGTAGAGCGTAGAGGCCACCAGCACGTAGAGAATAACGAGCTGCGGCGCGAAGAGCTGTCTCAACATGATCCGTCTATGATCGCTGTCCGCCGACGCTCTTCATGCCCCGCCCCGGAGGAGCCTTGCCCTTCACGGGTGGCCCAGTCCGGGCGGCGAAACGCGTCGGCGTCCGCGAAAATTCCCCTGTTTCATAGTGACTTGGCACTGCGGCGCGGTCTGGCAAATGAGCCGGAATCGTTGCCGCGGTGCCGTCCCGGACGAGCCATGTAAGCGTTCGCTCACCAAATGTGAAGCATCGCGCCGCACGGGCGCCAACTTTGTGACACTATTCACACATCTAATTCGCCATTGACAAACTGATTATACAATTCCTAATCCTGAGTGACCCGCCGAAGAGCGCGGACGCCCAAAGGGAGGAATGATGAGACAGTTTCTGGCGGCAGCCATTGTCGCGGCGATGACCACGGCCGCTCACGCCCAGGTTTCCGACGACGTGGTGCGGATCGGCGTGCTGACGGATCTGTCCAGCTGGGGCCGGGACAATAGCGGGCCGGGCTCGGTGGAAGCCGCGAAGATGGCGGTGGAGGAGTTCGGGCCGACCGTGCTCGGCAAGCCGATCGAGGTCATCGGCGCCGACCATCAGATGAAGACCGACGTCGGCGTGCAGATCGTGCGCGGCTGGTTCGACAACGGCAAGGTCGACGCCGTCGTCGACATCCCCAATTCCGGCATCGCGATCGCCGTGCACAACATGGTGCGCGAGCGGGGCAAGATCGCGCTGCTGTCCGGTCCCGGCGCGAGCTCGCTGACGGACGAGCTGTGCAGCCCGAACACCGTGCACTTCACTTATGACACCTACGCGCTGTCGAAGGTGACGGCCTCGGCCGTCATCAAGGAAGGCGGCAAGTCCTGGTACTTCATCACCGCCGACTACGCTTTCGGCCAGCAGCTCGAGAAGGACGCCACCCGCTTCATCAACGAGATGGGCGGCAAGGTGCTCGGCGGCGTGAAGCATCCGACCAACACCGCCGACTTCTCCTCCTTCGCGCTCCAGGCGCAGAGCTCGAAATCCGACGTGGTCGCCTTCGCCAATGCCGGCCAGGACACCGACAACGCCATCAAGCAGTCCGGCGAGTTCGGCCTGGTCCAGGGCGGCCAGAAGCTGGTCGGCCTCCTGATGTTCGACACCGATGTGCACGCGATCGGCCTGAAGGCCGCGCAGGGCACCTACATGACCACGGCTTCCTACTGGAACATGGACGAGGCCACGCGCGCCTGGTCGAAGAAGTTCTACGAGCGCACCAAGGTGATGCCGACCATGATCCAGACCGGCGTTTACGGGTCGGTGCTGCATTATCTCAAGGCCATCAAGGCCGCCGGCACCGACGATTCCGCCAAGGTGATGGCCAGGATGCGCGAGCTGCCGATCGAGGATATCTTCGTTCACGGCGGCAAATTGCGCGAGGACGGCCGCGTCATCCGCGACATGTATCTCGCCAAGGTGAAGACGCCCGAGCAATCGAAGGAGCCGTGGGACTATCTGGATATCGTCAAGACCGTGAAGGGCGAGGACGCCTTTCGTCCGGTCTCCGAGTCGAAGTGTCCGCTGCTCAAGAAATAGGATCGATCGCGTGGCCAACGAAGAAGCTTATGATTGCGACGCGCTGGTCGTCGGCTCCGGCTGCGCCGGGCTGTCGGCGGCGGTCACCGCCGGCCATCACGGCCTCAAGGTCCTGGTCGTCGAGAAGGAGCCGCGCTTCGGCGGCACCACCGCGCGCTCCGGCGGCTGGCTCTGGATTCCCGGGACGTCGCTGGCGAAGGCCTACGGCATCGAGGAGACGCCGGAACAGGCCCGCACCTATTTGCGCCACGAGGCCGGCAACAATTACGACGCCGCGCGGGTCGATGCCTTCCTGAGCGCCGGCCCCGAGGCGGTCGATTTCTTCACGACCAGGACCGCGTTGCGCTTCGACATGCCGCTGGTGTTTCCGGATTATCACGCGGAGGCGCCCGGCGGCGCCCAGGGCGGCCGCTCCATGGTGACGCGGCCGTTCGACGGGCGCGAGCTCGGTGATCAGATCAAGACGCTGGGCATGCCGCTGCCCGAGCTGACCGTGTTCGGCATGATGCTTGGCTCCGGCAAGGAGATCATCCATTTCATGCGGGTGACGAAGTCGCTGACCTCCGCGGTCTACGTCGCCAAGCGCCTGTCGAAACACGCCATCGATGTGATCCGCAACGGCCGCGGCATGACGCTGACCAACGGCAACGCGCTCGCCGGCCGGCTGGCGAAATCCGCCTTCGACCTCAAGATCCCGCTCTGGCTCAACTCGCCGGTACGCGAATTGATCGTCGAGAACGGCACGGTGCGCGGCGCGGTCGTCGTGCGTGAAGGGCGCGCGATCCGCGTCAACGCCAAGCGTGGCGTGGTGCTCGCCTGCGGCGGTTTTCCGCATGACGTCGCGCGACGACAGAAGATGTTCCCGCACGCCCCGACCGGAAAAGAGCATTATTCGCCGGGCCCGACCGGCAACACCGGCGATGGCCTGCGCCTTGCGGAATCCGCCGGCGGCCGCGTCGACGACTCGCTGCCAAACGCGGCAGCCTGGGTGCCGGTGTCGCTGACCACGCGCAAGGACGGATCGAAGGGCGTGATGCCGCATTTCATCGATCGCGCCAAGCCCGGCGTGATCGCGGTGATGGGCGACGGCAAGCGCTTTGCCAATGAAGGCAATTCCTATCACGACTTCGTCCAGGCCATGGTCAAGGCGGCCAAGCCGGGCGAGGAGATCGCCGCGTTCCTCGTCTGCGACCACAAGACGTTGCGCAAATACGGCCTTGGCTGCGTGCCGCCGCGCCCGATGCCGCTCGGCCATCATCTGAAGACCGGCTATCTCAAGCGCGGCGCGACTCTGGCGGAGCTCGCCGCGCAGGCCGGCATCGACGCCAAGGCGCTCGAGGCGACCGTCGCGGAGTTCAACACCACCGCTGCGGAGGGCCGCGATGCCGCCTTCGGCAAGGGCTCGAAAGCCTATAACCGCTACCAGGGCGATGCACTGCACGGCCCGAATCCCTGCGTCGCGCCGATCGAGGACGGACCGTTCTACGCTATCAAGATGGTGATCGGCGATCTCGGCACCTATGCCGGCATCGTCACCGACGAGAACGCGCGGGCGCTCGACGCCGAGGGCCGGGTGATTCCCGGCCTTTATGCCGCCGGCAACGACATGGCGAGCATCATGGGCGGCAATTATCCAGGCGCCGGCATCACGCTTGGGCCGGCGCTGACCTTCGGCTACATTGCGGGCAAGCACATTGCCGGCGTGGCGGCGGAAAGAAGCGCGGCATGAGCGCGATGGCGACCCTGCTCGCCGGCAAGCGCGCGCTGGTGACCGGCGCTGCGCACGGCAACGGTCGCGCCATCGCACTTGGCCTCGCGGCGCATGGCGCGGACGTTGTTGTGACCGACATCGATCGCGCCGGCGCCGAGCAGACCGCGGCCGACATTGGCCAGCGCGGCCGCGCGGCGTGGCCGTTCGAGCTCGATGTCACCGATGCGGCGGCGTGCTCTGCGCTGGCGCAGCGTGCGGCGCGTGAGGTCGGGCCGATCGCGATCCTGGTCAACAATGCCGGCATCATCATCCGTGAGGGCATCGACTCGCCCCGTGCAGGCGAGAATTGGCGGAGGGTGCTCGACGTCAACCTGACCGGCACGTTCAACGTCACCCACGCCTTCCTGCCGGCATTGCGCGAGACGCGCGGCGCGATCATCAATCTCGGCTCGATCGCGTCCTTCCTCGGCGTTGCCGATACGCTGGGCTATGCGCCGTCCAAGGGGGGCGTCAAGCTCCTCACCCAGGCGCTCGCCCGCGAGCTTGCCGCCGACGGCATTCGCGTCAATGCGATCGCGCCCGGCGTGATCGAAACGGCGATGACCGAAGCGACCCGCAACGACCCTGCCCGGCTCGCCGGATTTCTCGGCCGCACGCCGCTCGGCCGCGTCGGGCAGCCGGAGGAGCTGGTCGGCCCGGTGGTGTTCCTCGCATCGGAGCTGGCATCTTATGTGAACGGCGTGACCATGCCGGTCGACGGAGGGTTTCTCGCCGTATAAGCACATTGTGGGAGCTGGCAGGGCCACATGAAGAGAGAAAGCCGCGGCATCCAGTCGATCGAGGTCGGCGGAGAATTGCTCCGCGCGCTCGCAAGATGCGGCGAGCCGATGATGCTGCGCGATCTCGCCCGCGAAGCCGGCATGACGCCGGCCAAGGCGCATCCCTATCTCGCCAGCTTCTCCCGCATCGGCCTGATCGAGCAGGACGAGACCACCGGCCGCTACGAGATCGGCGCGCTGGCGCTCGAGCTCGGCCTGATCAGCCTGCGCCGGCAGTCGGCGGTACGGATCGCAACGCCGCGGATCGCAGCGCTCGCCGACAGCATCAATCACGCGGTGTCGCTGTCGGTCTGGGGCACCCACGGCGCGACGGTGGTGCGGCTCGAGGAGCCGAGCCATCCGGTGCATATCGCGATGCGCGTCGGATCGGTGGTGGCGCTGCTCGAGACCGCGACCGGCCGCGCCTTCGCCGCCTTCATGCCGCCGAACGCGATCAGGACCGCGCTCGAGAGCGGCCTCGACCGCCTCGGCGTCGGCTACAATCCGAAACGTCCGCCGGCGGACGCGAAGACGGCCGAGATACTCGCCGAGGTCCGCAAGCACGGCCTTGCCCGTGCGCTCGGCGATCCCCTGCCCGGCGTCAACGCATTCTCGGCGCCGGTGTTCGACCATTCCGGCCATGTCGCGCTGGTCATCACCGCGATGGGGCCGGAAGGCACTTTCGACGCGCGCTGGGACAGCCCGATCGCCGCCGCGCTGCGCGATTGTGCGGGCGAGATCTCATGGCAACTGGGGCACGGCACGGTGCGGGCGACCGAAAGACCGTGAGGTAAGCCCGCTCGTCCGGCTCCCTCCTCGCGCGCGCGTGCCACTGAGTTGCCCGACGGCGCAAGCCCGAAGCACAACTCGGTGTATGGTTTCCCCGTCTCACCCGATCGAGGGGCGCCTGCGCATCGTCACGGGTGTTGTGGTGAGATGCGGTGGACGCCGCGTGCGCGACCGACGAGTGCGCATGCATAACCACAAATGCTGATTGTTGAACGATGCTGGGACGATGAGTCCCGCTCCCAACACCCGCTGCGGCGTATGGGTCCCTGCTTTCGCAGGGACGACGACGGGTATTTGGCGACGTCAGAGAGTCGTTCCGCCGCGAAGACGGCCCATCTGTCACCCGCGTCACCCCAGCAAAAAGCCCCGGGCGATGCCGGGGCTCTTCACGTGATCGATCGCTGCGGGCGCGGATCAGTACCGGTAGTGATCCGACTTGTACGGACCTTCCTGCTTCACGCCGATATAGTCGGCCTGGTCCTTGCGCAGCTCGGTGAGCTTGACGCCGATCTTGGCGAGGTGCAGGCGGGCGACCTTCTCGTCGAGCGTCTTCGGCAGCACGTAGACCTTCTTCTCGTACTTGCCGTCCTTGTTGTTGGCGAACAGCTCGATCTGCGCCAGCGTCTGGTTGGTGAAGGATGCCGACATCACGAAGGACGGATGGCCCATGGCATTGCCGAGGTTCACGAGGCGGCCTTCCGACAGCATGATGATGCGATGCTTGTCGGGGAATTCGATCTCGTCGACCTGCGGCTTGATGTTGGTCCACTTCAGATTGCGGAGCGCCGCGATCTGGATCTCGTTGTCGAAGTGACCGATGTTGCAGACGATGGCGCGATCCTTCATCGCGCGCATGTGCTCGATCGTGATGATGTCCTTGTTGCCGGTGGCCGTGACGAAGATGTCGGCGCGGGGCGCGGCGTCTTCCATGGTCACGACCTCGTAGCCCTCCATCGCGGCCTGCAGCGCGCAGATCGGATCGACTTCCGACACCATGACGCGGCAGCCGGCCTGGCGCAGCGAGGCGGCCGAGCCCTTGCCGACGTCGCCGAAGCCCGCGACCATCGCGACCTTGCCCGACAGCATCACGTCGGTACCACGGCGGATGCCGTCGACGAGCGATTCACGGCAGCCATAGAGGTTGTCGAACTTCGACTTGGTGACGCTGTCGTTGACGTTGATGGCCGGCCACAGCAGCGTGCCCGCCTTCTGCATGTCATAGAGACGATGCACGCCCGTGGTGGTCTCCTCGGACACGCCCTTGATGCTCTTGGCGATGGCGGCGAAGTAACCCTTCGGCTTCTCCTTGAGCTGCTTCTTCAAAAGCGCGAAGAAGACTTCCTCTTCCTCGGAGCCGGGCTTGTCGAGGAAGGCGGCGTCGCCGTTCTCGGCGCGCAGACCGAGATGGACGTACATGGTGGCGTCACCGCCGTCGTCGAGGATCATGTTCGGGTGACCGCCGCCGTGCCAGTCGAACAGCTTCGCGGTGTAGTCCCAGTACTCGGTCAGCGTCTCGCCCTTGACGGCAAAGACTGGAATGCCGGCGGCCGCGATCGCGGCGGCAGCGTGGTCCTGCGTCGAATAGATGTTGCAGGAGACCCAGCGGATGTCGGCGCCGAGCGCGGCCAACGTCTCGATCAGCACGCCGGTCTGGATCGTCATGTGCAGCGAGCCGGCGATCCGCGCGCCCTTCAGCGGCTGCTTCGGGCCGTACTCCTCGCGGGTGGCCATCAGGCCGGGCATCTCGGTCTCGGCCAGCGAGAGCTCCTTGCGGCCGAAATCGGCGAGCGAAATGTCCTTGACGATGTAATCGGTGAAGCCGGGCTTCGTGGGGGCGTTCATGTCTGTTTCCTAATCGGTGAATCCAGTGTGTCAGTAACAAAGCGAGCCGAACGCCTGCGGCGCGGCCTTCTCCCTCTCCCCGTTCTTACGGGGAGAGGGTCGGGGTGAGGGGCTCCATCCGCGCGTTGAGTTCGCGGAGAGTCCCCCTCACCCGCCGCTTCGCGGCGACCTCTCCCCGCAAGCGGGGCGAGGTAAGAGTATCAGAGCGCGCGCTTGAGCGGCTCGACGAGATCGGTCTTCTCCCAGGAGAAGCCGCCCTCGTTGTCGGGCGTGCGGCCGAAATGGCCGTAGGCAGACGTCCGCGCGTAGATCGGGCGGTTGAGGTCGAGATGGGTGCGGATGCCGCGGGGCGTGAGATCCATCGCCTGTGCCGCCGCCTTCTCGAGCTGATCCTCCGGCACCTTGCCGGTGCCGTGGGTGTCGATGTAGATCGACAGCGGACGCGCGACGCCGATGGCGTAGGCGAGCTGGAGCGTGCAGCGGTCGGCAAGACCGGCCGCGACGATGTTCTTGGCGACGTAGCGCGCAGCGTAGGCCGCCGAGCGGTCGACCTTGGTCGGATCCTTGCCGGAGAACGCGCCGCCGCCGTGCGGGGCCGCGCCGCCATAGGTGTCGACGATGATCTTGCGGCCGGTCAGGCCAGTGTCGCCGTCGGGACCGCCGATGAAGAACTTGCCGGTCGGATTGATGTGCCAGATCGTCTTTGGCGTGATCCAGTCACTCGGCAGCGCCTCGCGCACATAGGGCTCGATGATGTCGCGGATTTGCTTGGAGGTGAGGTCCTCGACCAGATGCTGGTGCGAGACCACGATCTCGCGCACGCCGACCGGCTTGCCGTTCTCGTACTGCACGGTGACCTGGCTCTTGGAATCCGGACCGAGCACCTTCTCCTTGCCGGAGTGACGGGCTTCGGAGATCAGGCGCAGGATCTTGTGGGCGTAGAAGATCGGCGCCGGCATCAGGTCGGGCGTCTCGTTGGTGGCGTAACCGAACATGATGCCCTGGTCGCCCGCGCCTTCTTCCTTGACCTCGCCCGGCTGGAGCGCATCGACGCCCTGGGCGATGTCGGCCGACTGCGGATGCAGGAGGATCTCGATGTCGCAGGTCTTCCAGTGGAAGCCCTCCTGCTCGTAGCCGATGTCCTTGATCGCGCCCCGGACGACGCTCTCGATCTGCTCGTTGGTCACCGACTTCGGACCGCGGGTCTCGCCGGCGATCACCACCTTGTTGGTGGTTGCGAGCGTCTCGCAGGCGGCGCGGATGGCCCACGGATCGATGCCCGCCTTCGGCCCTTCACGATAGAACAGGTCGACGATCTCGTCGGAGATCCGGTCACAGACCTTGTCCGGATGGCCCTCGGACACGGACTCGCTGGTGAAGAGATAGGACGCGCGCATCAAGCAAACCCCTTGTTAAGTCGAAGTCCGACGTTGGTTGGTGAATATGTCCCCGGCATGTCAGTCTCGTCGCCGCGAGATGACGTAGGATTCGTCGTAGAACCACAGCCCGTTGTGTTTGCGGAGAACTTCGCGCGTGGCCTCGAGAGCTCGTCCGTTTTCGGTCGTTTCCGTCAACCGGTCGTCCTCAATCTGAGCGACATACACTGCCGCATTCCACGCTGCAAAGGCCGTCGAGGTTCCGATAGTGCCCGTGACCTCGTTGGGCAGAGCTTCCATATCATACCTGAAGATCGAACGGTTGTCCGCGTAGGCATTGAAGTTCAGCTCGCGGCCGGCGGAGCCCAACTCGTATTTCACCGCGCGCAGTATCTCATGACGGCTGACGGCGAAAGGATTTTCTCCGGGCCAGACGGCTTGAATCATTTCAAGTCCGGGATCGCCGCCGTGGGAGTGGATTCCTATCAGCCGTCCGCCGCCGCGCAGCGCGCGGGCCAGCGGCGCGATGATCCGCTTGGCGCGGAAGTTCACCGAGGATTTGGCACGGTAGGGCTGCGAGGCGATCACAAGATCGAAATTGGCTTCGGTGCGGCCGGCCCGCGGAATGATGGAATCGAGCAGGAACCGGTGATCGTCCCGGTACAGGACCAGCGCCACCGGCCGCTCATAGATCGGCATCGCATTGCCGGGGCTGAGATTGGCGCGCCAGTTCTGCTCCAGGAACGGACCGAGTTCGGCGATCTGGGCCTCGAACTCACCCGAGGACGCGCCCCGCAGCGCCACCTCGTGCCAGATCATGCTGGCGGCCGCCGCGGAGTTCTTGGGCGTCAGCCACGGCGCCTCGGCGTAATACATGTTGGTGAACACGAAGACGCTGGCCGGATGCTCGAACAGGCGGTCGGGCACCTTTTCGAGGGTCAGGCGCAGGTCCTCCAGACTGAGCTCCTTGCCGGCGACATAGAACGGCATGTGCGGAAAGCGCTGATGCGTTGCGCGCAGCACCCGCGCCAGCACCGTGCCGTCGCCGACGCCGGCATCGAACAGGCGCAAGGCCGGCGGGCGCGGATGGATGGAGGCCAGTTCCAGCGCGACCCTATCTGCGATCACTCGCTTTTCGCTGCAGGTGTGGACGAACAGCAGGTATTTCTGGCGGTTCTCGAAGAACCGGAAATTGCCGCGTGGATCGCGCTTCTCGGGCGGCACCACGAGGCCGCGCGGCGGCGCCACGCCGCCCGGCGTCGAGGTCGCGATGAAGCCGTTGATGCGGTCCAGCGTGTCGATGGTGATGCGTTTTCCCTCGCGCAGGCGGTGCACGAGCTTCCCATCATTGACCGCGCGCCGGCCGAACGTCGATTCCGCCATGTCCGCCTTGCGGCAGAACTCCGTGATCTGGCTCAGGATTTCGTCGTTCTTCATGGCGCCTTGGGTGGGCAACGGCGAGTGGGACAAGAGTGGGCAGAAATGATGACTGGCAGCGTCTTATCACCATTTTCCCACCAGTTGAACCCCCTCTGCTGCCCGATCACCAAACAGTCATGGACCGCCCCCTGGACCGGTCTCTTGGACCGCCCTGCCGTCATCGATCGCCATGACGGCCTTACCCCGGATGACCGATGCGCCGCCTGCTCCTGATCCCCGCCCTCCTTGCCGCTTTGCTCTCGTCGGCGCCCTGTTTCGCCCAGGCGCACTCCCAGCTCGGTCCGCTCTGCACGACCGAGACCACGCCGGCCGACCAGATGATCGACGCCTGCACCAAGATCATCGCGCTGAAGGTGTTTTCCGGCGAGAAGCTCGCGACCATCTATTTCTGGCGCGCGGTCGGCTGGAACAAGAAGGGCAACTACGCCCAGGTGATATCCGACGCCACCGAGGCGCTGCGCCTCAAGCCCAGCACCGCCGTCTACAATTTGCGCGGCTCAGCCTATTTCGACAAAGGCGAGTACGACATCGCGATCGCCGACTTCAACGATGCGCTGCGCATGGGGCCGCCGAGCGGCATCATCTTCCACAACCGCGGCAACGCCTATCGCAGCAAGGGCGACTATGCCAAGGCGATCGCCGACTATGACGCCGCGATCAAGGCCGCTCCGAAGTCAGCCTTCTCCTATCAGAACCGCGGCGCCTCGAAGCGTGCGCTCGGCGATCTCGACGGCGCGCTCGCCGACATCAACGAGGCGGTCAGGATCGACCCGTCGCTGCCGCAGCCGCTGATCAGCCGCGCCGTGATCTGGCGCGCCAAGGGCGAGATCGAGCGCGCGATTGCGGACACGTCGGAGGCCATCCGGCTCGCCAAAGCCAAGGCGCCCGTCAACATCATGACGCCGCCCGGCAGCGTGCTGATCTCGGCCTATACCCAGCGCGGCCTGAGCTATGAAGCGAAGGGTGATGCTGCGCATGCCAAGGAAGATTACGCCGCGGTGCTCGTAGGCGTGGCGTCCGATGCCGGCAGCAAGGCCAACCAGGCCACCGCGAAGGTGCGGCTCGCGCTGCTCAAGGAAGCCGACGCGGCACCGCGCAAGACCGCGGCGGCGCCGGCCGCCGAGAGCAGCCCGGCCGCGCCACCGGCCGCTTCCGTCAAGACACCGGCACCGGCGCCGCCCGCCGCGCGGCCCCGGCGGCAGCAACCGGCCGGCGCCTCGCGCTGGTGATCGGTAACGGCGCCTATGCGCATGTCAAGGCGCTGCCCAATCCGTCCAACGATGCGCGCGCCATCGCCAGGAGCCTGCGCGACATCGGCTTCACCGTCTCCGAGGGGCTCGATCTCGATCGCGACACGATGCAGAAGACGATCCACGATTTCCTGCGCGAGGCGGCGCGATCGCAGATCGCCGTGGTCTACTATGCCGGTCACGGCGTGCAGGTCGATGGCCGCAACTATCTCGTGCCGGTCGACATCGAGTTCAGGGCGGGCGCGCGCATGACCGACGCGATGGTCGACATGGACACCATCATGGCCGGGCTCGACGACCAGATCCGCACCAACATCCTGATCCTCGATGCCTGCCGCAACAATCCGATGGCGCCGCAGCTGGCCTCCGCAGGTCCAAGCCGCGGCATCGAAGCGGGCTCCGGCCTTGCCGCGCCCGCCTCGCTCGGATCGGGCTCGACGCTCGGCGCCGGCACGCTGATCGCGTTTGCGACCGCGCCGGGCCAGGTCGCCCTCGACCGCGAAGGCGCCAACAGCCCGTTCTCGGCGGCGCTGTCGCGCCATGTCGGCACGCCCGGCCTCGAGGTGCAGCAGATGCTGACCCGGGTCCGCGCCGAGGTCGTCGCCGCGACCAAGGGCAAGCAGGTGCCGTGGTCGAATTCGTCGCTGCTCGGCGAGGTCTATCTGGCGGAGCGGTGATGGTGCGACGGGACAGCGTCATTCCGGGGCGACGCGCAGCGTCGAACCTCAGGGGCGCAATTGCGCCCCGGGGAATTTCGAGATTCCGGGTCTGGTGCTCGCGCACCATCCCGGAATGACGCTAGCGCGTCACTTCCCCCACACCTCATTCGCGACCTCGACCGCGAGCCGCAGCTTGGCCCATTGCTCCTCCTCGGAGAGGACGTTACCTTCTTCCGTCGAGGCAAAGCCGCATTGCGGCGAGAGCGCGAGCTGCTCCAGCGGGGCGAACTTGGCGGCTTCTTCCAGGCGGCGCTTGATATCGTCCTTCTTCTCGAGCTCACCGAACTTCGAGGTGATGACGCCGACCACGACGACCTTGTTGCCCTTGGGCAGGAAGCGCAGCGGCTCGAAGCCGCCGGCGCGGTCGCTGTCGTATTCGAGGAAGTAGCCGTCGTAGTTGGTGCCGGCGAGCATGGTCTCGGCGACCGGCTCGTAGCCGCCCGAGGAGATCCAGGTGGAGCGGAAATTACCGCGGCAGACATGCGTCGTCACCACCATGTCGGACGGACGGTCGGCGATCGCATAGTTGATGACGCGGGCGTAGATCTCCTGCAGGCCGTCCGGATTGTCGCCGCGGTCGCGCGACTTCTGCAATTCCTCCTGCGAGCACAGATAGGCCCACACCGTGTCGTCGAACTGCAAATAGCGGCAACCGGCGTCGTAGAACGCCTTAACCGCCTTGCGATAGGTCTTGCCGAGATCCTCGTAGAACGCATCGAGATCGGGGTAGACGTCCTTGGAGATCGACTTGCGGCCGCCGCGGAAGTGGAGCACCGCCGGCGACGGGATCGTCATCTTGGCGGTGACGTGGGCCTGGTCGGCGTATTTCTTCAGGAAGCGGAAGTGATCCAGCATCGGGTGGTTGTCGGGGAAGTCGAGCTTGCCGATGACGCGGACCGCATCGTGGCGGGTCTGCACGCCCGCGAACTGGATGCCGGTGTCGGGGTGGAACAGCTCGCAGCCGGTGAGCTTGGCCAGGAAATCGAAATGCCACCAGGAGCGGCGGAATTCGCCGTCGGTCGCGAGCTTCAGGCCAATCGAGGCCTGCTTGTGCACGACCTTCTCGATCTCCAAATCCTCGATCTTGCGCAGATCGTCGGCCGAGATCTCGCCCTTCTCGAGCCTGGCGCGCGCCTCCTTGATCTTGGCCGGACGCAGGAGACTGCCGACCTCGTCGGCACGGAAGGGGGCTCTGGTTCGCTGCATGGTCAACTCCCGGACGTTTCTCATGTGCCTTCTAATGTGCCTTGGCCCCGGAGACGCCGAGGTGGCGTTCCAGGACCGAGGGGTCGGCCTTCAGCGCGGCACTCGGGGCGTCGTGGACGATCGTTCCGCGTTCCAATATCACAACGCGATCGGCGAGCCCCAGAATCTTTTGGGCATTCTGCTCGACGATGATCGAGCAGATGCCGCCCGCCCGGGTGATGGTCCCGATCGCCTTGAGCAGCTCCTCGACGATGATGGGGGCGAGGCCCTCGGTCGGCTCGTCCAGCAGCAGGACCTTCGGATTGAGGGTCAGCGCGCGGCCGATCGCCAGCATCTGCTGCTCGCCACCGGACAGCTGGTTGCCGAAATTGCTTCGCCGCTCCTTCAGCCGCGGGAACATCTCGTAGACCTTCTCGACCGTCCAGGGGCCGGGCTGCGCCACCGCCGTCATGTTCTCTTCCACCGTCAGCGAGCGGAAGATGTTGCGCTCCTGCGGCACCCAGCCGATGCCGGCACGGGCCCGCTGGTCGGGACGCAGCGTCGTGACGTCGGCGCCGGCGAGCGCGATGCTGCCGCCGAAGCGCCTGACGATGCCGACGATGGAGTTGATCAGCGTGGTCTTGCCGGTGCCGTTGCGGCCGAGCAGCGCCAGCACCTGGCCCTCGGCAAGCGCCAGCGACATGTCGGGCAACACCACCGCGTCGCCGTATCCGGCACGCAGGCCCTGGATGGAAAGAAGGTCAGGCATCGGCGGCCTCGCCGAGATAGACAGCCTTCACCTGCGGATCGCGTGCGACCTGCTCGGGCGGCCCCTCGGTGAGCAGCGCGCCCGAGACCAGCACCGAGATGCGGTCGGCGAAGGAGAATACGAGATCCATGTCGTGTTCGATCAAGAGCACGGTGACGTCGCGCGGCAGCGCGCCGACGACGGCGAGAATGTCATGGCGCTCGCTCTCGGGCACGCCGGCGGCGGGCTCGTCGAGCAGCAGAACGCGCGGCTTGGCGGCAATGGCAACCGCAATCTCGAGCAGGCGCTGCTTGCCGTAGGGCAAGGTCGAGGTGAGCTCCGTCATCACGTCGAGCAGATGGAAGCGCGACAGGATCTCGGCGATCTCGGTGTTGACGTCATTGCGCGTGCCCATCCGTCGCCACCAGTCGCCGCCATGGCCGAGACGCTCGGAAACGGCAAGGCCAATGGTCTCGAGCGGGGTCAGGTCGGGATAGAGCTGGTTGATCTGGAAGGTACGCGACAGGCCGCGCAGCACGCGCTTGTGCACCGGCAGATCGGTGATGTCCTGGCCTTCGAGCAGGATGCGGCCCGAGTTCGGCTTGAGCACCCCGGTGAGCTGGTTGATGACCGTGGTCTTGCCCGCGCCGTTCGGGCCGATCAACGCGTGGCGGGCGCCCTGCATCACCTTGAGCGAAAGATCGCGGGTGACGCGAAGGGCGCCGAAGGATTTTTCGAGGCCACGTGTTTCCAGTGCGATCGTCATGACGCGTCGCTCTCCGGCACGGCAACGGCGGCCTTGCGGCCGGCGAACTGGCGGATGATCAGGTTGGGCACGAACAGCACCCAGCGATGGATGCGCGCACGGCCGACCAGAACGATCACGACCAGCACGAGCCCGATCCAGAACTGCCAGTATTGCGGGGTGATGGTCGAGAACAACTCCTGGAGCATGCGGAACACCACCGCGCCGATCAGCCCGCCATAGAGATAGCCGGTGCCACCGATGACGAGCACCAGCATCAAATCGGCGGATCGCTCGAAGGCGAACACATCGAGCGAGGCGATCGCAGTGGTCTGGGTGAACAGCGCACCCGCGATGCCGGCATAGAACGCAGCCAGCGTGTAGATCGCGATCAGGCGGCGGTTGACCGGAATGCCGATGGCGGCGGCCCGGAGCGGATTGTTCTTGATCGCGCGCAGCGACAGGCCGAACGGCGAATGCACGACGCGGCGGGCGAACAGGAACAGCAGGAACAGAACGGCCAGCGAATAGAAGAAGCCGGCCTTGCCGAACATGTCGAACGGGATCGCGCCGAAGATCGGCTGCATCTCGATGCCCTGCAGGCCGTCGGTGCCGCCCGTGATGTTGGAGAAGCGTTCGGCGAGCGCTTCCAGCAGCAGCGCGATGCCGAGCGTGACCATCAGGCGCGTCAGGTCGACGCCGCGGATCACCAGGAAGCTGGTCAAAGCCGAGCACCATCGCGGCAAGACCGGCGACGATCAGCGCCAGCACGGGCTCGTTGACGATGCCGTGCAGCGCAAGAAGCCCCGCCGCATAGGCGCCGACGCCGAAGAAGGCGGCATGGCCGAGCGAGACGATGCCGGCATAACCGAGGATGAGATCGAGCGACATCGCAAACAGCGCCAGCCGCAGGATGTCGGTCATGATCAGATAGCGCGACGGGAACAGGAAGGCGCAGGCGAGCGCCAGCGCCCAGAACGCGACCTCGCTGACCCGCCAGCGCGCGCTGGCCATCGCGTGAGTGGAAACGTCTGATAGCGCCGTCATGACCGCCTCACCGTGCCGCCGTGCGGCCGAACAGGCCGTTCGGACGCCAGATCAGGATCACGATCATCATGGTGTAGATCACGAACGGCCCCATCTTCGGCACGTAATATTTGCCGGCGACGTCGCCGATGCCGAGCAGGAGCGAGGCCAGGAACGGGCCGGTGATCGAAGAGGAGCCGCCCACGGTGACCACGATCAGGAAGTAGATCATGAACTTCAGCGGAAAATACGGGTCGAGGCCGAGGATCTCGGCGCTGAGTGCGCCGCCGAGGCCGGCAAGCCCGCATCCGAATGCGAACGTGAAGGCAAACACCTGCGGCACGTTGATGCCGAGGCCGCTGGCGGCGCGCGGGTCATCGACCGCGGCGCGCAGGCGGCTGCCGAAGCGCGTCTTGGCCAGCACCATCTGAAGCGCGATGGTGAGCAGGCCGCAGATCACGATGATCATCAGCCGGTAGCGGCCGATACCGACGCCGAACAGGTCGAACTGGCCCTGGAGCGCGGCCGGCAAATTGATGAAGACGCGCGAGGAGCCCTGGATGTAGTCCACGGCCGCCACCGACATGAAGGTCAGGCCGATCGTGAACAGAACCTGGTCGAGATGGCTGCGGCTATAGAGATGGCGGTACAGCGTGCGCTCCAGCGCGATGCCGATCACCGCGCTACCGACAAAGGCGAGCGGCAGGCCTGCGAAGAACGGCCAGCCGGAATTATTCACCAGCACGGCACAGATATAGCCGCCGGCCATGGCGAAGGCGCCGTGGGCGAGATTGACGAAATTCATCAGGCCGAGCGTGACCGCAAGCCCGCAGGCGAGCACGAACAGCAGCATGCCGTAGGCAACGCCGTCGAACAGGTTGGTGAGGATAGCGGCCATGGAGTGACGGTAAACCTGATGGTGACTCGTCATTCCGGGACAGCACTTGCGCTGAACCCGGAATCGTCTTCAATTCTCTCGAGAACCCCCGATGCGCAATCGCGCATCTGAGGTTCGCGCTTTCGCGCGTCACTTCTTGGTCTTGCCGAGGTCCTTGACGGCTTCGAAGGTTGCGAACTCGACGTTGTAGAGTTCGCCGTCGACCTTCTCGACCTTGCGGATGTAGATGTTCTGCACGATGTCACGGGTCTCGGGATCAATCGAGATCGGGCCGCGCGGGCTCTCCCACTTCTGGCCCTTCATGGCTTCGATCAGCTTGTCGCCGTTGGTATCGCCGCCGGTCTTCTTCAGCGCCTCGTAGATCAGATGGATGCCGTCATAGCCGCCCACGGCCATGAAGCCGGGACGGTTGCCGAAGGCCTTCTTGTAGGCTGCGACGAAATCCTTGTTCATCTGCGAGGGATGCGCCGCAGAATAGAGGTGCGCGGTGACGGTGCCGAGCACGGCATCGCCCATGTTGTTGAGCAGGTCGTCGTCGGTGACGTCGCCGGGCCCGATCACCTTGATGCCGGCCTTGTCGAGGCCGCGCTCGGCATACTGCTTCATGAAGTTGCCGCCCTGGCCCGCCGGCACGAACACGAAGATCGCGTCGGGCTTGGCGTCCTTCATGCGCTGGAGGAACGGCGCGAAGTCAGGATTTTGCAGTGGCACCTTGACCTCTTCGACCACCTCGCCGCCGCCGGCCGTGAAATGCTGCTTGAAGAAGTTGAGCGCGTCATTGCCCGGTGCGTAGTCCGAAGTCAGGGTCGCGACCTTTTTGATGCCGTTCTTCACCGCCCAGTCGCCGATGATGGTCGAGGACTGCGCCAGCGTGAAGCTCGTGCGCACGATATAGGGCGAGCGCTCGGTGATGATGGAAGTGCCGGCTGCCATCACGATCTCCGGAATCTTGGCCTGCGTGGCGAGCGGCGCGGCGGCAAGCGCGGCCGGCGTCACGCCGAAGCCGGCAATGAAGTTGACCTTGTCGTTGACGATCAGCTCCTGCGCGGCGGTCTTGGTCTTGTCCGGGATCGCAGCATCGTCCTTGACGATGATCTCGATCTTCTTGCCGGCGACGGTATCGCCCTTCTGCTGCATGTAGAGCTTGATCGCGTTCTCGATCTGCTTGCCGGTCGAGGCCTGGCCGCCGGTCATCGGCAGGATCAGACCGATCTTGACGGTGTCGTCCGCCCACGCCGGCATGCTGGTGCACAACCCGGGAAGCACGGCCGAAGCGGCGCCCCACAGCAACATTTTGCGACGATTGAACATCGACGTCCCTCCCCCTTCCGCTGTTCTGCATCGAGCCTTGGTCCCCGGCTCTTGCCTTGTTCTAACCCAAGCATGTCACGGCCAAGCCGCAACGCGACAAGGCGTCTCCCCGTGCCCTCTGTCAATCGGACGATGGACGCGTGCCGCGCGCGACGCGATCGGGATTGGCTGCAGAGACCAAGTATCAGGATACCAACATCGCTCCACAAGACTCAATCCGTGAGAAGCGGTCTCGCGCATTCAAGACCGCCGCCGGCCTCGATTCATTTGTACGATCGTACAAACGCAGCGGCAATGTCAACAAACAAGCACAATTGCAGCCGAACGGTCGCGCCCGAGATCATCATCCATAAAGACCAGGGCTGTATCCTGCTTCCCATGCCAATCGTCTCGCGTCCCATCGCTGTCCTGACTGCCCTCGCGCTCGCGGCCGGCGCGCTCGGGGGATGCAGCTCCATGAACCAGAAGCTCTCGGCCGGCATGGCCGATACCATTCCATCCTGGGCCGGCGGCCTGCCGGCGGATGCGCCGCCGCGGCCGGGCACCCCCGAATACGACAAGTTCATGCAGGATCGGGAACGCAAGCGGCTGATGCCTGCGGCCCAGCGCGGTGACGAAGCGAAGCCGGCAACCGCACCGCAGGACGCGGCCCGCTGAGCGCACGGTCGGCCGGCCGCAGAGCGCGCATCGCCTTGTGCGGGCCGAGTGAAGCGCGGATCAATCCACGAACACCACCGTCTTGCGGCCGTTGAGGATGACGCGATCGTGGAGATGGTAGCGGATGGCCCGTGCCAGCACGCGGCGCTCGATGTCCCGGCCCTTCCGGACCAGATCCTCAGGCGTGTCGCGATGGCTGATGCGCTCGACGTCCTGATCGATGATCGGGCCCTCGTCGAGGTCGCGCGTGACGTAATGCGCGGTGGCGCCGATCAGCTTGACGCCGCGCTCATGGGCCTGGTGATAGGGCTTGGCGCCCTTGAAGCCCGGCAGGAACGAGTGGTGGATGTTGATGCAGCGCCCCGACAGCTTTGCAGAGAGATCGTCCGACAGAATCTGCATGTAGCGGGCGAGCACCACCAGATCGGTCCTGGTGTCCTGGGCGAGCTTCCACACCGCGTCTTCCTGTTGCCGCTTGGTCTCCTTGGTCACAGGCAGATGGTGGAACGGGATGCCGCCGAAATCGAGCCCGGCATAGACTTCGCGCGGATGGTTGGAGACGATCGCGGTCGGAATCATCGGCAATTCGCCGGTGCGCCAGCGATAGAGGATGTCGACCAGGCAATGGTCGGATTTCGACACCAGCAGCATCACCTTGCGATGCGCGGCGCGGTCGCGCATCTGCCACTCCATGCCGAAACGCTCGGCGATCGCGGCAAAGCCGGTCTGCAGCGCCGACAGTTCCACGGCAAGATCGGCCGCTGTGAACACCACCCGCATGAAGAACTTCTCGGTCTCGACGTCGTCGAACTGCTGGGCGTCGAGGATGTTCTGTCCGTTGTGGGCAAGGAACGTCGACACCGCCGAGACGATGCCGGGGCGATCCGGACAGGACAGGGTCAGGACATATTGATGGTCGGGCATGCCAATTGACCAAAGCTTGAGCAGACTGGTGGAACGGTCATTTTCGGCCCCCGTCTACACCGCAGGCGGCCTTGCGCCAATCCCGGCGCGGGGGTCAAATCGAACAAATGACGACAATGTTTGTTAGGGACCATCATGGCTGAACGGCTGAACGGCTACCGCATCCTGATCCTCGAAACGCGCGAGGAAGCGCAGTTTTCCCGCCTGCTCGCCGAGCAGGGCGCCGACGTGCTGCAATGCCCAGCCTTCACCATCCACGATGCGCCCGATCCGGCGCCGATCGAGGCCTGGATTCGCCGCGCCATCGAGCGGCCGCTCGACGACCTCGTGCTGATGACCGGTGAAGGCCTGCGGCGGCTGATGAAGGTCGTGCGCCGGCTCGGGGTCGAGGCGGAGTTTGTCGGCAGCCTCGCCAAGGCGCGCAAATTCGCCCGCGGCCCCAAGCCCGGCCGCGCGCTGCGCGAGATCGGCCTGGAGCCGCAAATGACGACCGAGAAGCCGACGTCGGAAGGCGTCGCCGAAATGCTGTCGAAGCTCGACCTGACCGGCCATCGGCTCGGGCTGCAGCTCTATCCGGACAAAGATCACGCCACCCTGATCGGGGCGATCAAGGCACAGGGCGCCGAGGTCGATACGGTGCTGCCCTATGTCTATGATGCACAAGCCGCCGACGCCAACATCGTCACCGCGATCGAGGAAATGGCGCAGGGGCGGATCGATTCCATCGCGCTGACCAATCTCGGCCAGGTCCGCCGCCTGATCGAGGTGGCACGGGCGCGCGGTTGCGAGGACAGGCTACGCCAGGGATTCGAGCGTACACCGATCGCTTCCGTCGGACCGGCGGTGTCGGACGAGCTCAAGTCCCACGGCCTGCGCACCGACATCTACCCGGCCGAAGACGCCTTCTTCATGCGGCCGCTGATATCGGCGATGGCGGCGGCGCTTTCAAAAAATCCGCCACGAGCGGCAGCGCGAAGCTAATCAACCTTGGCGCCGGCGAACTTGACCACCTTGCCCCATTTCTCGGTCTCGTCGGCCACCAGTCTGCCGAAGTCGGCAGCCGAGCCCGGCAGCATGATCGCGCCGATCTCGGTAAAGCGCGCCTTGGCCTTGGGATCGGCGAGGATTTCATTGACGGCCTTGTTGAGCCTGTCGACGATTTCAGGCGGCGTATTCTTCGGCGCCGCAAGGCCGTACCAAGCGCTCGCCTCGTAACCCGGCAGGAAGTCGGCAACCGGCGGCAGGTCCGGAAGCACGTCCGAACGGGTCGTGCTGGTGATCGCAAGTCCGCGCAGCTTGCCGGATTTGACGTGCTCGGCGCAGGTCGGAAGATTGTCGAACATCACCTGCATCACGCCGGACAGCATGTCGGTGAGCGCCGGCGCCCCGCCCCGGTAGGGCACGTGCTGCATGTTGATGCCGGTCAGCATCTTGAACAGTTCGCCCGACATGTGGATCGTCGAGCCGTTGCCCGAGGACGCCATGTTGAGCTTGCCGGGATTGGCCTTTGCATAGGCGATCAATTCGGGAATCGACTTGATTGGCAGCGAGGGGTGCACCACCACGACGTTGGGAAAGCGAATGATGCCCGCGATCGGCTCCATCTCGCGCATGAAGTCGAACGGCAGCTTCTGGTAGAGCGTCGCGTTGATCGCATTGGCCGGCGCGACCAGCAGCAGCGTGTAGCCGTCGGGCGCCGCGCGCAGCGCCTGCTCCGTGGCGATGTTGGTCCCGCCGCCCGGCCGGTTCTCGACAATGAAGGATTGCCCGAGCTTTTCCGACAGCCACTGTCCCATCAGGCGCGCCGTCAGGTCCGCCGAACCGCCGGGCGTATAGCCGATCACGAGGCGAACCGGCCGCGCCGGATAGGTCTCGGCAATTGCATTTCCAAATGTGAGCGGAAGCGCAGCCGTAGCGGCTGCAAGTTGCAGGAACTGGCGGCGTAGAACCTTCATGATGTCTCCTCCGACGCACTGGCGGCTCTTGCGGCACGCTTGGGCACGGGCATCCTAGCCGCGTGGCGTCGCCAAGCCGACAGATATTCTCAGTCAGAGGGCGGGAGGTTCACCGCGTCACTTCGTCTCGCGCAGATAGGCCTGGTACGCGAGGGCGATGCCATCCTCGAGCGAGGTGGTGGCGCGCCAGCCGAGCCTCGCCAGCCGGCTGACGTCGAGCAGCTTGCGTGGCATGCCGCCGGGACGCGAGGTGTCGAAGCTGATCTCGCCTCGATAGCCGACGACCTCCGCGACGACGCGGGCGAACTCGGCGATGGTGATGTCCTCGCCGGTGCCGATATTGACCAGTTCGGGCGAGGAATAGGTCTTCATCAGATAGACGCAGGCGTCGGCGAGATCGTCGACGTAGAGGAATTCGCGGCGCGGCGTGCCGGTGCCCCACACCGCGACGTTGCCGGCACCCGAAACCTTGGCCTCGTGAAAGCGCCGGATCAGCGCGGCTACGACGTGGCTGTATTCGGGGTGATAATTGTCGCCTGGACCATAGAGATTGGTCGGCATCACGCTGATGAAGTCGCTGCCGTATTGGCTGCGATAAGCTTCCGCCATCTTGATGCCGGCGATCTTGGCGATGGCATAAGGCTCGTTGGTCGGCTCCAGCGGGCCTGTGAGTCCTCGCGAAGCGGCTGTGGCGCCAGCTTCGGATAGATGCAGGAGGAGCCAAGAAACATCAGCTTCTCGCAGCCATTGGCGTGGGCTGCCTGGATCACGTTGCTCGAGATCGCCAGATTGTCGTAGATGAATTCGGCCCGAAGCGTGTTGTTGGCGACGATGCCGCCGACCTTTGCCGCAGCCAGGAAAACGACCTGCGGCCGCTTCGCGGCAAACCAGGCGTTGACCGCGGTTTGGTCGCGCAAATCGACCTCGCTGCGCGACACCGTCAGGAGATCGGCCTCCTCGCGCGCCAGCCGGCGCATCAGCGCCGAGCCGACCATGCCGCGATGGCCAGCGACGTAGACGGTTTTGCCCTTCAGCTCAAACGGAGCGCTTGCCATTCGCTGCGTCCTGCCTGGCCTCGACGAGATCGCTGGCGACCATTTCCTTCACCAGCTGCGCGAACGGCGTCTTCGGCGTCCAGCCGAGCTTGGCGCGCGCCTTGCTGGCGTCGCCGATCAGAAGATCGACCTCGGTCGGGCGGAAATAGGTCGGATCGATCTGCACCAGGGTGTTGCCGGACACCTTGTCGACACCGACCTCCTCGACGCCCTTGCCGCGCCATTCGATGCTGCGGCCGACCTCGGCAAACGCCAGCTCGACGAACTCGCGGACCGACCGCGTCTCGCCGGTTGCAAGCACGAAGTCGTCGGGCTTGTCAGCCTGCAGGATCATATGCATGCCTTCGACATAATCCTTGGCATGACCCCAGTCGCGTTTGGCTTCGAGATTGCCCAGGTAGAGCGTGTCTTCGAGGCCGACCTCGATGCGGGCGACGGCGCGCGTGATCTTGCGGGTCACGAAGGTCTCGCCACGGATCGGGCTCTCATGGTTGAACAGGATGCCGTTCGAGGCGAACATGCCATAGGCTTCACGGTAGTTCACCGTGATCCAGTAGCCGTACAGCTTTGCGACGCCATAAGGCGAGCGCGGATAGAATGGCGTCGTTTCCTTCTGCGGAATCTCCTGCACCAGGCCATAAAGCTCCGAGGTCGAGGCCTGGTAGAACCGCGTCTCTTTCTCCATGCCAAGGATGCGGATCGCTTCGAGCAGCCGCAGCACGCCGATGGCATCGGCATTGGCCGTGTATTCGGGGCTCTCGAAGCTGACGGACGTGGCTTTGGGCGGCGAGATTGTAGATCTCGGTCGGCCGGATCTGCTGCACCAGGCGGATCAGATTGGTCGAATCGGTCATGTCGCCGTAGTGCATCAGGAACGGCACCTTGCCGACATGCGGATCCTGGTAAAGGTGATCGACGCGCGCTGTGTTGAACGAGGACGAGCGGCGCTTGATGCCGTGCACGGTGTAGCCGAGACCGAGCAGATATTCGGCGAGATACGCGCCGTCCTGCCCGGTCACGCCGGTGATCAGCGCAACGCGCCGCTTTGAGTCCTGAGCCGCCGAATCCTTAACCGCCATGTCATCTCCAGAGAGCGCGAAAACCGCGCGATCCCGACGAGGCCGGTCTGTAGCATCCAGCCTGCCCCAAGTCTAATGGCTTAATCGTTTGAAATCAGGACTTTAGGTCTGCGAAAACGGCTCAATGCGCCCGGAACCCGTCACTCGCCATAGTGCCGCAGCCGGTCGAGGTTGAGGATGGTCACCCCGCCATATTCGAGCCGCAACAGCCCTTCCCGCTCGAGCCGCTTCAGGCACTGGTTGGCATTCTGCCGGGAGATTCCCGACAGCGCCCCGATCTCCTCCTGGGTGATCTCAAGGTGCAGCGTCAGGTCGGGATAGAGAATCGGATTGAACAGCGAGGCGATCGAGCGCGCCAGCCGCGCCGTGGCGTCCAGCGTGCGGCCATATTCGAGCAGCGCGATGAACTGGCCGAGCCGCTCGTTGAGCTGGCGCACCAGAAAGCGGTTGAAGCCGACGCTGTTCTCGAACAGCCAGACGAAGGTCCGGCGATCCATCATCGCCAGTCGCGTGTCGCGCAGCGCAACCACATCGTAGCGCCGGGGCTCATTCTTGAGCACGGTCCCCTCGCCGAACCACGCGCCTGCGGTGAGGCCCGCGAAACTCGCCGCCTTGCCGCCGCGCGAGACGATGCCCATGCGCGCCAACCCGGTGACGATGCCGGTCCAATACTGGAAGTTGTCGCCGCGCATGAAGATGAATTCGTTGGCGCGATAGGATTTCTCGGAAATGCCGGCGCGCGCGATTTCGATTTCTTGCTCGCTCAGTTCGCGCGACCAGGCCGCGATGCGCCTCAGGTAATCAGCAGCAATCATTCTAGCGACGGCGTCCTACCCCAAGATACTGCAACGATATTGCACCGCAGCAACGCCGTGCGCGAAGCCAGGGACCCGAGGCCTGGAATGCCAGCGAAAATTCCTGACCAAATGTCGGGCACATGACAATTCAACCTATCGCTTTCTCGTATTCAGAGCCACCTCGCGTAACGTCGCGCAGCGCCTTGATGGATCGCTGAACGCGGACGACGCGAGGGACGGGCTTGCAGGCGGGTGCGGCGTTACCGCGCATGACGCAGGCGATCGGGTCAAGCGATGCTCCCGAACGCCGGCATCATTAGTCGGATGGTCTCCCTTCGGCGGCCCATGTAAGATCGAAGCAAGATCGAAGCGAAGATAAAGAGCGCGCCAAAGCGCCCGTATCTGGAGGGAACAGGGTGGCTAATAGTCTCGAGGTGCGCGGAGTCTCATTGCGCTTTGGCGGCGTCCGCGCGCTGACCGAAGTGAGCTTCGGCGTCAACGAGGGCGAGCTGTTCTCGATCATCGGCCCCAACGGCGCCGGCAAGACCTCGATCGTGAACTGTATTTCCGGCCGCTACAAGCCGACCGAAGGCCAGCTCTTCTATCGCGGCCAGGACATTACCGGCCTCAACCCGAACGCGCGGCCCCGGCTCGGCATCGGCCGCACCTTCCAGAACCTGGCGCTGTTCCACCATATGAGCGTGCTCGACAACATCATGGTCGGCCGCCATCACCTCCTGAAGAACAACTTTCTCACGGGCTCGCTGTATTGGCTCACCGGCGCGCGTAAGGAAGAGCTCGAGCACCGCCGCAAGGTCGAGGAGATCATCGACTTCCTCGACCTGCAGTCGGTGCGCAAGGCGACCGCGGGCACGCTCTCCTACGGCCTGCGCAAGCGTGTCGAGCTCGCGCGCGCCATGGCGCTGGAGCCGCGTCTCATTCTCCTCGACGAGCCCATGGCCGGCATGAACTTCGAGGAGAAGGAGGACATGGCCCGCTACATCGTCGATCTCAACGAGGAGTTCGGGATGACGGTGGTGATGATCGAGCACGACATGGGCGTGGTGATGGACATCTCCCATCGCGTCATGGTGCTGGATTTCGGCAAGAAGATCGCCGAAGGCGATCCGGCCACCGTGCTCGCCGATCCCCACGTCAAGCGCGCCTATCTCGGCGAGGAGGACGAGGTGCTGGTCGATCCCGACGACAAGCCGGCGGTGCGGGAGAGTGCGGCATGATGGATTATGCAGGCCGCGTCGCGCAGGCCGACACTTATCCGAAGATGCTACGGCTCAATGCCAGGGAGCACGGCAACGAGATCGCTTTGCGGGAGAAGGATCTCGGGCTCTGGCGCATTTTCACCTGGAACGACTACCAGACCCGCACCCATGATTTCGCGCTCGGCATGGTCGAGCTCGGGCTTGGCCGCGGTGACGTGATCGGCATTATCGGCGACAACCGGCCGGACTGGGTCGCCGCCGAGATCGCTGCCCACGCGATTGGCGCGATGAGCCTCGGGCTCTATCGCGACGTGCTCGACGAGGAGGCCTCCTATCTTCTCAACTATGGCGAGGCGCAACTCGTCTTCGCCGAGGACGAGGAGCAAGTCGACAAGCTTCTCACCCTTGCCGAGCGCGCGCCCAAGCTGAAGCACATCATCTATTCCGATCCGCGCGGGATGCGGAAATATGACGACCCGCGATTGATGGAGGCGAGCAAGCTCGTTGCGCTGGGCCGCGATCGCGCCGCGCGCGAGCCGGAGCTCTACGACAGGCTGGTCGATGCCACCAAGGGCGAGGACGTCGCGATCCTCTGCACGACGTCAGGTACTACCTCGCATCCGAAACTCGCGATGCTCGCGGCCGGGCGCGTGCTCGGCCATTGCGCGACCTATCTCGCCTTCGATCCGAAGGGACCCGATGACGAATACGTATCGGTGCTGCCGCTGCCCTGGATCATGGAGCAGGTCTACGTGCTCGGCAAAGGCCTCTTGTGCCGGATGAAGATCAACTTCGTCGAAGAGCCCGACACCATGATGAACGATCTGCGCGAGATCGCACCGACCTTCGTGCTCTTTGCCCCACGTGTCTGGGAATCGATCGCTGCCGACGTCCGCGCCAAGGTGATGGATGCGACGCCCTTCAAGCAGCGGCTCTATGACCTCGGCATGAGGACCGGCCTTGCGGCGCTCGCCGAGGGCAAGCGTTCTGTGTTCGCCGACCAGCTCTTGTTCCGCGCGCTGCGCGACCGCCTCGGCTTCACCCGCCTGCGGTCGGCCGCGACCGGCGGCGCAGCGCTCGGCCCGGAAACCTTCAAATTCTTCCAGGCCATGGGCGTGCCGCTGCGCACGCTGTACGGCCAGACCGAGCTGCTGGGGGCCTATACGCTGCATCCCCAAGGCAGGGTCGACCCTGATACGACCGGCGTGCCGATGGCCGACAGCATCGAGATCCGCATCGACAATGCCGACGTCCACGGCGTCGGTGAGATTGTGGTGCGGCATCCCAACATGTTCCTCGGCTACTACAAGAACCCCGAGGCGAGCGTCGCCGACATCAAGGACGGCTGGATGTGCTCCGGCGATGCCGGCTATTTCAATGCCGACCAGCAGCTCGTCGTCATCGACCGCATCAAGGATCTCGCCGAGACCTCGCGCGGCGAACGCTTCTCGCCGCAATTCATCGAGAACAAGCTGAAGTTCTCGCCCTATATCGCGGAGGCCGTGGTGCTGGGCGCCGGCCGAGACGCGCTCGCGGCAATGATCTGCATCCGCTATTCCATCATCTCGAAATGGGCGGAAAAGAACCGGCTCTCGTTCACGACCTACAGCGACCTCGCCTCGCGGCCCGAGGTTTACGCGCTGCTGCAGAAGGAGGTCGAGACCGTCAATGCCACGCTGCCGCCGGCCCAGCGCATCTCGCGCTTCATGCTGCTCTACAAGGAGCTGGATGCCGACGACGGCGAGCTTACCCGGACCAGAAAGGTCCGCCGCAGCGTCATCAACGAGAAATACGAAGGCATCATCGACGCCATCTACCGCGGCGTCGCGGATATTCCCGTCGACACCGTGATCCGCTTCCAGGACGGCACCACGCAGCGGGTGCGCACCACGCTCGAGGTCGTCGATCTCGGCCGCGCCGTGATTGCGGAGGCCGCGGAATGACTGTGTTGCGCGACCAGAGCGCGGTGCTCATGAATATGCCCTCTCCCCTTGTGGGAGAAGGCTACACCGCTAGTCGACTCGCTTGGGTGAGGGGTACCCTCTCCACGATCCCGTTGCGGAGACAACCCCTCACCCGGCTTCGCTTTGCGAAGCCACCCTCTCCCACAAGGGGAGAGGGTGCTGGCGCCGCAGTCCGGAGCGACCGCACCCCATGAACACCCAGTTCCTGATCCAGCTGATGGTCAACGGCCTCGTCGTCGGCACGCTCTACGGCGTTGTCGCGATGTCGTTCGTGCTGATCTACAAGGCGACGCAGGTTGTCAATTTCGCGCAAGGGGAACTGCTGCTGGTCGGCGCATGGGTGTGCTGGGCGCTGCTGGCGAAATACCAGCTGCCGTTCTGGATCGGCATGCCGATCACGCTGGTGTTCATGTTCGTGTTCGGCATCGCGATCCAGGTGCTCATCCTGCGTCCGATGATCGGCGAGCCCATCATCTCGGTGATCATGGTCACGATCGGCCTGTCGACAGTGTTGCAGGCGACGCTGAAGTGGCTGTTCGGCGTCAATCCGCAGCCGTTCCCGCGGGTGTTCGAAAGCCAGTCCGTCAGCCTGTTCGGGCTCCAGATCCAGACCGTCTATGTCATGAGCCTCGTCGTCTCGGTCGCGATGATGATCGGCATGGCCTGGTTCTTCCGCGCCTCCAAATACGGCCTGGCGATGCGCGCCACCGCGTTCAACCAGCAGGTTGCGCAGTCGCTCGGCATCTCCGTCAAGAGCGTGTTCGCGATGGCCTGGGCGATCTCGGCAACGGTCTCGGCGGTCGCCGGCGTCGTCGTCGCAGTCGTGAACGGCGTGTCCTCGGGCCTTGCCGCCTACGGCATCAAGGTGTTCCCGGCGGCGATCCTTGGCGGACTGGATTCCGTTGGCGGCGCCGTGCTTGGCGGCATCATCATCGGACTGCTCGAGAACGTCGCGCAATATATCGACAGCGAGTACCTGCACTGGGGCAATCTCTACGAGATCGCGCCGTTCTACGTCCTCATCATCGTGCTGATGATCAAGCCCTACGGGCTGTTCGGCACCAAGGATATTGAGCGGGTCTGATCAATGGCGACAAGCACACTCATCCCCTCGGGCGATTTCCGCACCTCCTACGCGGCCGACACCACGATCTTCCCGACCGCGACGAGCCGCAACTTCGCCATCATCGGCATCGTGCTCGCCTGCTTCGCGCCGATGCTGCTGTCCAACTACCTGCTCTCGATCGCGATTCAGATCGGCATCTTCTCGATCGCGGCGCTCGGGCTCAATATCCTGGTTGGCTTCACCGGCCAGATCTCGATCGGCCATGCCGCCTTCTTCCTGCTCGGCGCATTTACCTCCGCCTACATTTCCAACAACGCGCCGATCCCGGTGTTCTTCGCAATCCCGCTCGCCGGCGTCGTCACCGCGCTGGTCGGGCTGATCTTCGGCATTCCGGCGGCGCGGCTGAAGGGTCTTTACCTCGTCATTGCGACGCTGGCTGCGCAGTACATCCTGCTCGACTTCTTCTCGCGCGCCGAATGGTTTTCCGGCGGCTCGGTGCCGGCGAGCGCCGCGCCTTTCTCGATCTTCGGCTATACGCTGCGCGGCGACCGACAGTACTTCTACGTCGTGCTGGCCTATGTGCTCGTGAGCTACGTCCTCGTCACCAATCTGATGCGCACCCGTGACGGCCGCGCGCTGGTGGCGATCCGCGACCATTATCTCTCCGCCGAAATCATGGGCATCAACCTCACCAAGTACCGGACGCTGTCGTTCGGGCTTGCCGCCTTCTTCGCCGGCATCGCCGGCGCGCTCTATGCGCACTACCAGCTCGTGGTGTCGCAGGAGGGATTCGGCATCGAGCGTTCGATCCTGTTCCTCGCCATGATCATCATCGGCGGCACCGGCTCGATCATGGGTACGCTGATGGGTACCGCCTTCGTGGTGCTGCTGCCGGAATCGATGGAGTGGCTGAGCCATCATCTGAAGGGCGGCGCGATCGACCAGGCGCTCTCGCTCAACAACAACATCACCTTCCTGCGCGAGATCGCGATCGGGGTGATCATCATCGCATTCCTGATGTTCGAGCCTGACGGGCTCGCGCATCGCTGGCGGCAGATCAAGGCGTATTGGAAACTCTACCCGTTCTCGCATTGACGCAAGGCACGGAACGCAACTCAAAATTCGGTTCAACGAATAAGCAGGAGGAACGCAAAAATGACGATTAGATCCCTTTTGAGCTCGGTCTCCGTTGCGCTGCTGATCAGCAGCGCGGCCGCCACCGCGCAGGCGCAGATCGCCATCGGCCATCTGCAGGACCTCTCCGGCGGCACCTCCGACGTCGGCACGCCCTTTGGCCAGGCGGTCGCCGACACCTTCGCCTGGGTCAACAAGAACGGCGGCGTCGGCGGCAAGCAGCTCAATCTCGACACCAACGACTATGGCTACCAAGTGCCGCGCGCGATTGCGCTCTACAAGAAGTGGTCGGCGCCCGACAACAAGGTCGCCGCGATCATGGGTTGGGGCACCGCCGACACCGAGGCGCTGACCGGCTTCCTCGCTCAGGACAAGATCCCCGACATGTCCGCCTCCTATGCCGCCGCACTCACCGATCCCGAGGGCGTCAGCGGCAAGGCCAAGCCCGCGCCCTACAATTTCTTCTATGGCCCGAGCTATTCGGACGCGCTGCGCGCGATGCTGATGTGGGCGGCCGAGGACTGGAAGGCCAAGGGCAAGCCCGGCAAGCCGAAATTCGTGCACATGGGCGCCAACCATCCCTATCCCAACGCGCCGAAGGCCGCCGGTGAAGCCATGGCGCAGGAGCTCGGCTTCGAGGTGCTTCCGCCGCTGGTGTTCGCGCTCACGCCGGGTGACTACAGCGCACAGTGCCTGAGCCTGAAATCCTCGGGCGCCAACTACGCCTATCTCGGCAACACCGCCGCCTCCAACATCTCGGTGATGAAGGCCTGCAAGACCGCCGGCGTCGAGATCCAGTTCCTCGGCAACGTCTGGGGCATGGACGAGAATGCGGCCAAGACCGCGGGCGATGCGGCCAATGGCGTGATCTTCCCGCTGCGCACCGCGGTGAGCTGGGGCGGCGATGCGCCCGGCATGAAGACGGTGATGGAGATCTCGAAGATGTCCGATCCCACCGGCAAGGTCTATCGCCCCGTGCATTACGTCGCGGCCGTCTGCTCGTCGCTCTACATGAAGGAGGCGATCGAGTGGGCCGCCAAGAACGGCGGCGCCACCGGCGAGAACGTCGCCAAGGGCTTCCACCAGAAGAAAGACTGGGTGCCGGCCGGGATGGAAGGCGTCTGCAATGCCTCGACCTGGACCGAGAAGGACCATCGCGGCACGCTCAAGGTCGACCTCTATCGCACCAAGGTCTCAGGCGCGACCGACGGCGACCTCAACGACCTCATGGCCAAGGGCACGATCAAGCTCGAGAAGGTCAAGACCGTCGAGCTGCCGCGCAAGCCGGAATTGTTTGGCTGGTGAGGCGGCAGCCGAACAGGTCCACACATCGTCATGCGCGGGCCCGGCCCGCGCATCCATCAAGCGAAGACGTATTCCGATCGATGGATTGCCGGCTCGAGCCCGGCAATGGCATCGAAGGGTAACACAGACCATGAACGAAACCCTCGAAGCCACCCGCCCGGGGCCGACGGCAGTCCCGCCGCCGCCGCTCCTCAGCATCAACAACATCGAGGTCGTCTACGACGACGTCATCCTGGTGCTGCGCGGCCTCAGCCTCGACGTGCCGAAAGGTGCGATCGTGGCGCTGCTGGGCGCCAACGGCGCCGGCAAGTCGACGACGCTGAAGGCAATCTCCGGGTTGCTCAAGACCGAGGACGGCGAGGTCACGCGCGGCGAGATCCTGTTCGAAGGCGAGCGGATCAACGGCATCGACCCCGACAAGATCGTGCGCCGCGGCATCTTCCAGGTGATGGAGGGCCGGCGCATCGTCGCCGACATGACGTCGCTGGAGAACCTCAAGCTCGGCGCCTTCACCCGCAGGGACCGCGAGGTCGATTCCGACCTCGACATGGTCTTCAACTACTTTCCGCGCCTGAAGGAGCGCACTGGCCTTGCCGGCTATCTCTCCGGCGGTGAGCAGCAGATGCTCGCGATCGGCCGGGCCCTGATGGCGCGCCCCAAGATGATCTTGATGGATGAGCCTTCGATGGGCTTGTCGCCGCTGCTGGTGAAAGAGGTGTTCTCGATCATCCAGAAGATCAACCGCGACCTCGGCGTCACCATCTTGCTGGTCGAACAGAACGCGCGCGCTGCGCTCTCGGTCGCAAGCCACGGCTACATCATGGAACAGGGCAAGGTCGTGCTCGACGGCAGCGCGGACGATTTGCGCGACAACGAGGACGTCAAGGAGTTCTACCTCGGCGGCGCCGGCGACCAGCGCAAGAGCTTCAAGAACCTCAAGAGCTTCAAGCGGCGCAAGCGCTGGCTGTGAGGATATCGAGCGTTTTCGGGCCGGAGTTGCGTGTGCAGAAAACGCGTCAGACCAGGAAGGCGGTTCTATCCGAGCACCTGCTCCGCTTCCGTGACCGCGCAGAGAACATGATAGAACGACGACGCAGGAATGATGTCGATCAGCGATTTGCCGTCGCGATCGAACTGGTCGTACCAGCCGCCCTTCACGGGATGGCTGAGATAGTGCCGTTCGAGCCGCACCAGCGCCGCGCGCGCCTCATCCGCCGCCCCCGCCTCGCCGGACTCGGCTTGCGCGATCCACGCCTTCGCGATCTCGGTCTGCGGCCACAGCCGGCGCGTGCTGCGGCGGATGTTGCCGACGTCGTCCCCCTCGTCGATCAGGCAGCCCGTGGCCTCGTCGCGATAGCGCAGCGCGGTCGACAGCAGTTCGGCACGCCGCGGCGCGGTCGGGCAGCCCGTGATGCGCTCGAAACCCTTCAGCAGCCAGACCCATTCCGCCTGGTGACCGGGCTCGACGCTGACCGGCTCGATCTTCGACCAGTCTTCCTCGAAGTACTCGGTCAGGATGCGCTTCTGCTTGTCGTAGAGATTGGCCAGGAACAGTGCGAAGAATTCTCCGGCGCGGTTCTGAAACGACAGATCGTGGGTCGCCTCGAAGCACGCGATCATCGCCTCGAACAGATGCATGTGCGGGTTCTGCCGGCGCGGCAGCGAGACCGGAAGGCCTTCGTGAACGCCGCCATGCGGCGAGCGCAGATGGCCGTCGAGGAAGGCGAGCAGCGCATCGATCTCGGCGCGAACCTGCGCGTCCTGGTCGAGGGCGTAGACGGCCGCGAGCGCAAGCAACACGAAGGCGTGGCCGTAGGTGTCGCGCAGCGGGTCGTGCACGCCGCCCTCCGCGGTCAGGCTGTAGACGAAGCCGGGCCGGCCGTCCGGCGCCCTGGCCTTGGCCAGCAGGTAGTCCAGCCCCTTCAGCGCGATGCCACGCCCCTCAGGATACCATCCCATCTGCGCCGCCTTGGCGTAGCACCAGATCTGGCGCGCCTGCACCATGATCCGGCGCGGGGCGGCGCGATCGGCTGTCCCAGCCCGGTGCAACCGGTCGACAAAGCCGCCGGCGGTGCTGTCCCAGCCCGCGGTCGACCACAACGGCAGGGCCTGGTCGATGATGCGGCGCTTCAGCCTCGCTACGACGTCGGCGGCCCCGTCCGCCGCAACGCTCTCTGCCTCAGCCATCGTGCTCCCTGGAACCGTCCCAATGTCAGCGGTCACCGTCTGATAGCACGGGCGGACCGGCACGCAACCCGCGCACTTCCTCTCAAGGACCTGCCATGACCGACCATTACGACGCCCTTGAAACGCGCGATCCGGCCGAGCGCGAGGCCGCGTTGTTCGCCCGGCTGCCTGAGGTGCTGCGCAAGGCAATGGCGGCGCCCGCCTATGCCAACCTGTTGAGGGGCACCGATCCCGCCTCCATCACCAGCCGGGAGGCGCTGGCGGGGCTGCCGGTGCTGCGCAAGTCGGAACTGCCGGCCCTGCACAAGGCCGTCCCGCCGTTCGGCGGCTTCGTGGCCGACACGCCCGGCTCGTTCGCCCGGCTGTTCACCTCGCCCGGACCGATCTTCGAGCCCGAGGGCCGCCAGGCGGACCCCTGGCGCGGCGCCCGGGCGCTGTTTGCGGCGGGCTTTCGCGAGGGGGACGTGGTGCTGAATACCTTCAGCTACCATCTCACCCCCGGCGGCTTCATCTTCGACGCCTCCGCACGCGCGCTCGGCTGCGCGGTCATCCCGGCCGGCCCCGGCAATACGGAACAGCAATTCGAGCTGATCGAGGCCTACCGGCCGGTTGGCTACAGCGGCACGCCGGATTTCCTGAAGATCCTGCTCGACACCGCAGCAAGCTCCGGGCGCGACATCTCCTCGATCAAGCGCGCGCTGGTCTCGGGCGCCGCGTTCCCGCCTTCGCTCCAGGCCGAGATCAAGGCGCGCGGCATCGACGCCTACCAGGCCTTCGGCACCGCCGATCTCGGCCTCATCGCGTTCGAGACCGAGGCGCGCGAGGGCATGGTCGTGAACGAGGACCTGATCCTGGAGATCGTCAAGCCCGGCACCGGAGATCCGGTTGCGCCGGGCGACGTCGGCGAGATCGTCGTGACCTCGCTCGATCCGCACCATCCCTGGATCCGGCTCGCCCTCGGCGACCTCACCGCGGCCCTACCCGGCACGAGCCCATGCGGGCGCACGAACATGCGCATCAAGGGCTGGATGGGCCGCGCCGACCAGACCACCAAGGTCAAGGGCATGTTCGTCCGGCCTGAGCAGATCGCCGAGATCGGCAACCGCCATTCCGCACTCGGACGACTGCGCCTCGTCGTCACACGCCAGGGCGAGGCCGACGCGATGACGCTGAGGGCCGAATGCGCCTCGGCGGCGGATGCCCTGCAGAGCGACGTCGCGGCAACGCTGCGTGCCGTGACAAAGCTCGGCGGCACCGTCGAGCTGGTCGGCACCGGCTCGCTGCCGAACGACGGCAAGGTGATTGCAGACGAGCGTTAGGCCTTGAGATCACCCGGCGTTTGATCAGTCCGCATTTGTCGCGCGCGGCGTTGTGAACTATTGAGCTAGCTCGTGCCCCGTGGAGACGGACGGATCATCACCTCATGAGCAGCGCTTCCGGAGATCAGCCGCGAAGGCCGGCCGTCTTCTTCGATCGGGACGGCGTCCTGAACCAGGACATCGGTTATCTGTTCGAAAGCCACAGGCTGGTCTGGATCGACGGCGCACGCGAGGCGGTCAAGGCCGTCAACGACATGGGGTATTTTGCGTTCGTCGTGACCAACCAGTCAGGCGTCGCAAGGGGTCTCTACGAGGAGACACACGTCCGGCAGCTTCACAACTGGATGGCCGATGAGCTCGGCAGGATCGGCGCGCATATCGACGCCTTTGAATACTGCCCGTTCCATCCTGAAGGGACGGTCGAACGATATCGGCAGGTCAGCCACCGGCGCAAACCGTCGCCGGGCATGATCAATGATCTGCTGGAACGCTTTCCGGTCGACGTCGAACGCAGCTTTCTGGTCGGCGATCAGCCGACGGATCTCGAGGCGGCACGTGCGGCCGGGCTGAAGGGCTACCTGTTCTCAGGCTCCAATCTGGAAAAGTTCCTGAGGCCTCTGCTGCTCGGGAGCTGAAGACCCCAGCGTCAGGCGCGAGGCCGCGATCGCGATCAGAACTTCCGGATCAGCTCGATGACCTCGTCCTGCTGCTGGCGCGTGATTTCGGCGAACATCGGCAGCGAGAGAATCCGGCCCTGATCGCGATGCGCATTGAGGAACTGCTCAGGCCGGTGATCGAACCGCGCATAGGCCGGCAGGAACGGCAGCGCGGTGGGATAGTTGATGGCGGTCTGCACGCCGTTGGCGTTGAGATGGGCGGCGAGCGCGTCACGGCGCGGATGCCTGATCGTGTAGAGGTGATAGACGTGGCTGCGCGCCGGCGCGACCTCGGGCACCACGACATCCTCGATCTGGTTGAGGCCGGCATCATAGACCTCGGCCGCCGCCTGCCGGGCCGCGGTCCAGGCGGCAAGATGCGGCAGCTTGGCGGAGAGGATCGCGGCCTGCATGCCGTCAAGCCGGCTGTTGATGCCTTCGATGTGGTGCTGGTGCTTCACCAGTCCACCGTGGCGCGCCAGCATGGCCATCTGCTCGGCGAGCGCCGCGTCGTTGGTGACGACCGCGCCGGCATCGCCCATCGCGCCGAGATTCTTGCCGGGATAGAATGAATAGGTCGCGGCCTCGCCGAAGGTGCCGACCATGCGGCCCTTGTAACGCGCGAGATGAGCTTGGGCGCAATCCTCGATCACCCACAGCTTGTGCTTCTGCGCGATCGCCATGATCGCGTCCATATCCGCGGGCTGGCCATAGAGATGCACCGGGATGATGCCGACCGTGCGCGGCGTGATCGCGGCCTCGATGGCCGCCGGATCGATCGTGAACGTCGCCTCGTCGGTGTCGCAGAAGACGACGGTGGCACCGGAATGAGTGATCATCGCCGCGGTCGAGATCCAGGAATGCGCCGTGGTGATCACCTCGTCGCCCGGCTTCACCTTCAGCGCCCGCATGGCAAGGTAAAGCGCGTCGGTGCCGTTGGCGCAGGACACGCAATGAGCGACCTCGGCCGCCGCCGCAAATTCGCACTCGAAGGCGTCGACATAGCTGCCGCGAATGAAGGCGTTGTCGCCGATCACGCCGGCGATCGCAGCGTCGATCTCGCCCTTGATGGACTGGTATTGCAGTTGCAGGTCGGCATACGGCACCGCCATCGATATTCCCCTGTTGCCTATTGGCTCGTCAGCAGCCGGCGCGCCGGATTGCCGGCATAGGTGCCTGGCGTCGTGATGTCCTTGGTCACCACCGATCCGGCGCCGATGACGACGTCGTCGACGATCCTGACCGGCATGATCGTCGCATTGGAGCCGATCGACACCCGGTTGCCGATCACCGTCTCGCGCCACAGCTCCTTGCGTCCACGTGCCGGGCCGCCGGTGGAGAACGTGTCGTTGACGAACATCACACCGTGCCCGACGAAACAGTCCTCGCCGATGGTGACGAGCTCGCAGACGAAGGCATGCGACTGCACGCGGGTGCGCGCCCCGACGATCACGCCCTGCTGGATTTCGGTGAAGGGGCCGACGAAGCAGTCGTCGCCGAGCTTGCAGCCATAGAGGTTGCACGGCTCGACGATCTTGACGCGTTCGCCGAACGCGACATCGCGCACGCTGGCCCGATGCACCTCCGGCCGGTTCACGAAACGACGCCCAGCCGGCTCAGCCGTGGCGTGAAGCGCAGCGCGACTTCCTCGCCGGTCTCGATCAACTCGTAGAGGGCCGAGATCAGTTCAAGGCTCTTGCGGCCCTCGAGCCCGTCGACCAGCGCGGCGCGCTGGTTCTCGAGGCAATCGACCACGTGGTGATAATAGGCCTGATGGCCGAAGCCGTAGACGTTGGGCGGGTTGACCGAGAACTTCTCCACGACGTCCTTGTCGGACGGCAGCTCGTCGACAAAGCGCCAGTGCCGGATCTGGTTGACCGCGAAGCCCGAAATCTCGACGGTGCCCTTTTCGCCCAGGATCGAGAGCGAACCCTCGAGATCGGTCGGGCGCGCCGCGGTGGTCGCCTCGATGATCCCGAGCGCGCCGTTGCGGAACTTCAGCGTTGCGACGGCCGTATCCTCGGTTTCGATATTGGCCAGCGCCGTTGCCGCGCGCGCATGCACGCTCACCACGTCGCCGAAGAACCACTCCAGCATGTCGACATGGTGGCTCGCCTGATTGGTCAGCACGCCGCCGTCATAGGCCCAGGTGCCGCGCCAATCGTCCTGGTCGTAATAGGCCTGGTCGCGGCACCAGCGCACCCGGACCGTCCCCAGGATGAGCTTACCGAAGCGGCCGGCGTCGAGCGCCTCGCGCGCCTTGACCACGGGCACGTTGAAGCGGTTCTGCTTGACGATGAACATCTTGACGCCGGCCTGGTCACAGGCCCGGATCATGTCGTCGGCGTCCTGCAGCCGCAGCGCCATGGGCTTCTCGACCACGGTGTGCTTGCCGGCCTTGGCGCAGGCGATCACATGCGCGGGATGCAGCCCGCTCGGCGTCAGCACGGCGACGGCATCGATGTCCTTCCGCGCCAGGAATTCGTCCATGTCGTAATGGGCCGCAACGCCGAACTTCCCGGCAACCGCATCGGCGCGTGCGCGGATCGGATCGCAGACCGCGACCAGGCTCGCTCCCTCGATGTGATTGCCACCCAGGAGATCGGAGTGACGCTTGGCGATACGCCCGCATCCGAGCAGGCCAAATCTGATCATGCAACAGGCCCTGTCTTGTCTCGTGGCCGGCCATTGCAACCTGCCGAAGAGCCGAGGGAACAAGCGGCCTTGCGAGCCGCGCGACAACGTCCATTACCCAGAAAACTCGGGGTAAGGCAAGGCCATGCACCAGTCAGGCGGCGCGGCCGCGGCACCACGATTTCACGCGGCCTCGGCGCGCTTGGCCTCTGTGAGCATGGCAAAGGTCCTTGCGACAAGCCTCGCCGGGCAACGGCGATCCGATCAGGGACAACCGCTCCCCAGCCCCCGGAGCAACAAGCGGCATTTGCGTTATTAACCAGGAATAATAGAATGAAGGATCAGCATAGTTCTTGTCGTCTTATCGTCGTCGTGCCATGCCCCTGGCTCAAAAGGCGGCATCGGTTGGCGATCGCGGGTTAGTCTGCCGAATACGATGACTATCCACGAGACAGTCCAAAAGCGCAGCCCGAGACGGCGGTAGGTGAGAATGAACGATCGCGTTATTCAGCTGGAGCCGGGTTTCGGATGGCGCCAGGCCAAGCTTGCCCTGCTTGCCTACGCCCACGTCGTGGTTTGCTGCATCTCGCTGTATTGCATTACGATCATCGATTCCTTCCCGGGTGTCATCGCCTTCGACAAGGCACACCTGGCATCCGCGATCGTCAACGTATTGGCGTTCAGTTCCCTCGTCATCCTGTTCGCAATCAGTCGCTTCAGCTTTGGCTATCTCGTCGGCTTCTACTTCTACATCATGGTCCTGGGGTATCTCTGGCTGATCGAATTTTCGGTGCTCGATTACGATCATCGCCTGGCGCTCGCCTCGATCGTGCTTTCGGCGCTCGCATTCCTCGCCCCCGTGCTGTTCATCACCGCGCCGGTACGGCAGGCTATCGTCATGCCGGCGCGCGCCTTTCACGTGATGCCTTCCGTCATCCTGATTGCCTCAGTCGCGATCATCGGCATCGGGTCTCTCTACAACCTCAAGCTGGTCGATCTCGCCGAGATCTACAAATATCGCGCGGAGCTCGCGTTGCCGGGCGTCCTGCGATATGCGGTCTGGATCGTCTCGAACGCGCTGTTGCCTTTCGCCTTCGCCTGCTTCGTCGCCAGCAAGCGGATCTGGCAGGCAGGGGCCGCTCTGCTTCTCATGCTTATGTTCTACCCGATCATGCTGACCAAGATGGCGCTGTTTGCTCCGGTCTGGCTGCTGTTTCTAGCGCTGATCTGCAACCTCGCTGAGGCCAGGGTCACGACGATCCTGTCGTTTTTCCTGCCGATTCTGATCGGCACTATCCTGTTCTTCCTGGTCAAGGCCGAGGTGCTGCCAATCAAGCCCGCATTGGTTTATTTCGGCACCGTCAACACCAGGATGGTTGCGATCCCGTCGCTCGCCCTTGAAGTCTACAACAACTACTTCTCGGCGCACCCGCTGACCCATTTCTGCCAGATCAACGCGTTGAAGCTCCTGGTTGCCTGCGCCTATGACGAGCCGATATGGGCCGTCATGGCCAAGGCCTACGATCTCGGCGCCTTCAACGCTTCGCTGTTCGCCACCGAAGGCGTCGCTTCGGTCGGCCTCGTGCTCGCCCCGGTATCCGCGCTGGGCTGCGGCTTGATCATTGCCCTCGGCAATCGCCTGTCGTCCGGCTTGCCGTCGCAATTCGTTCTGCTCTCCGCGGGGCTGCTCCCCCAGGTTCTCCTCAATGTGCCGCTTTCAACCGCCCTGCTGACGAACGGCACCGGTCTGCTGTTCCTGCTCTGGTACATTACGCCGCGGTCAGCATTCGACCAGACGGCAGCGTCGACGACTGCGTCAAGCGAACGTCTGCAAAGTGAAGGTGCCAACCAGGATGCGAGCTTGCAGCCGGTGGTTCTGAACTGAATCGAGCAGCGGAGGCTACGAAGCTTCAGCAGTCCGCCTCGACCAACCTAAGGCAAGCCGCCAGAACTCAACAAGCGCGTGACATTGTAAGCCGCGCGACCGGTCCCATATTCCTCTATCTCGCGCCGAACGGCCTGCGCCGGCTGCATCCAGAGCCGATTCCAGCCGTGGGAAATCGTTTCCGTCCATTCGGTTTCGTCACGCAGCGTAGTGCATGGCACGCGATGGAAATAGGCCTCCTTCTGGACGCCTCCCGAGTCCGTATAGACTTCAATTGCGTTGTGCAGAAGCTTGGCCATATCGAAGTAACCGACCGGATCGATGATCTTCAAGCCGTCGAGAGCAACTCCCATACGCAAAGCCGCCTGTCGGGTGCGCGGGTGCAGCGGTAGAACAACGGGGTATTTCTGCGACTGATCCTGCAGAAACCGTACGACGGCCAGAAGCTGCTCCCGGTCGTCGGTGTTTTCAGCGCGATGAATCGTGGCAAGTGAATATGTCTTCGGGACCAGCCCCAGGCTGGTGAGTATGGTCGAACTTTCTTCGGCCTTATCCGTTACGAACAAGGTCGCATCGTACATCACGTCCCCGACGTGATGTACGCCTTTGGTTACGCCCTCGGCGGCGAGATTGGCAACAGCCACGGCCGTCGGACAGAAATTCAACGTGGCAAGATGGTCGGTTACCAGCCGATTGATTTCCTCTGGCATCCTGCGATTGAACGAACGAAGCCCCGCTTCGACGTGCGCGACCGGAATGTGCAACTTCGACGCCGCGAGCGAGCCGGCCAAAGTCGAATTGGTGTCACCATAGACGACAACCCAGTCGGGCTTTTCCGTGAGCAGGATAGGCTCGATCGCAATCAGCATACGTCCCGTCATGTCGGCGTGACCACCGCCATGGATATCGAGATGATGCTGCGGCTTTGGAATATCCAGTTCCTCGAAGAACACGTCGGACATGTTCGGGTCGAAATGCTGACCGGTATGCACCATGACTTCCGTGAGTCCGTCGGTCTCGCGGATCGCACGACTGACAGCCGCCGCCTTGATGAATTGCGGACGGGCGCCGACAACCGTGAGAATCTTCAGCATTCAGGAATACCTTGCGACATCGGGCAGCTGCGCAACGTGATTTCGCATGCAGCCGATGATGCGCTCGTGATTTGCGCGCGTCCAATCGATGGTTCTCCGAAGACCATCCTCGTGGGCCACCGTCGCGACGAAGCCGAGTTTCTCGCGCGCCTTGGCCGGATCGCCGAAGCGCTGCCCGGACCTGTCCCAATCCCGCGCCGGCGTCAGCGCAATCGGCGTCACATTGCCGACGATCGAATTCACGCGGGTCGCCAGTTCAAGAATGCTGGTTTCGACGCCAGAGGCGAGATTGTAGATTTCGCCGGGCTCGCCCGAAAGCGCGCACGCCATCAATCCTCTCGCCATGTCTTCCACATAGATGAAGTCACGAGATGCAATCCCGCCGTTCTCAACCGGCAAGGCCTCGTCGTGCAGCGCTCTCCATATGAAAGTCGGCGTAACGTTTCTCCAGACGGTATGCACCGTTCCACGCCAGCGGCCGGCGCCAAGGATCTCGCCGGGACCGTAAACATTCTGAAACCGCGCCTTCACGAAAGGCAGCTTGTATCGCGCAAAGTAGTAGTTACCGTACATCTCGCCGATCAACTTCGAAATCGAGTACGGACTGTCGTGAAACAGAGAAACCGGCGCATCCTCTCTCGTCGCTTCGGCCCCCTGGAAGGTCTTCTCGGCCACGGCACAGCCTGCGGCGGCGTACACAACCTTCCGTAACGAGCCAATGCTCTTGAGCCTTTCAAAGAGCTTCAGGCTTGTGAGCGTATTGTTCTCGTGATCCGCGAGCGGATCGGCGATCGACGACTGATTGCCGTGATAGCAGGCGAGGTGAAAGACGTAGTCCAGATTTCCCGGCAACGCCGCAAGAACTGCGTCATCCGTGATGGAGCTCCGAATGAATTCGACCCGTGGATCGTCTGGTACATTTGAAATGTCAGCCGACAACAGGTTGTCGACTATGACGACTCGAGCTGGTGCCTGCTCGAGCAACTTCTTGACGAGATTTGATCCGACAAATCCAGCCCCGCCAACGACCAGGACGGTGGCTCCATTGAAAGAACTCATCTTCACCCCTTAGGTGCAGCCAGGTGACTGTAGACGTCCGTCACTCCGTGGGCGTCGTACCACGAGAGCTGCCGCCGAATTGTCTCTTGAAACGAAACCCTTGCTTTCCACCCGAGGATCTCTCGCGTCCTGGTAGGATCCGGCACCACGGACGGAACATCGTCCTCTCCGACAGGCACCACCTTGACATCCGGATCGGCCGGCAACTGAAGATGCGATCGGACCAGATCGTATACGTCCTTGATGGAATGTCCCGTCCCGCTGGATACGTTGAAGATGCCGGTCGGCGCGCCGTCGCCCATCGCAATGTCTACTGCGGCGACGAAATCGGACATATCGAGGAAATCCCGGTAGGCAGCCGTGCAGAAGCATGCCTGTCCCGCCTTCAGTCGCTTGTAGAAGGTCGGGATCGGACCGATTGCGAGGCGCGGGCCGGCGACGTTCGCAAGGCGCAAGGAAACGAAAGGCAGACCGCTCATGGCCAGATATTGCTCGCCGGCAACCTTTGAAATGCCGTAGCTCGTGAACGGCCGCAGCGGATGCTCGACGGCAATAGGCGTGCTCTCGGGGCGCCCGTAGCACAAGACGGTCTGGAAATTTATGATCCGGCGAATACCCGCGGTCCGCGCGAATTCAATGAGATTCGCGGTCCCCTCGACGTTCGTCGCGATGTCCTCGCGCCAGTTTGCCGGATCCTTGTAGGAAGCGGCCGAATGTACCAGGTGAGTTGGGGCAAAGTCGGCAAAGGCCTTCGCTACCAGATCACGATCGGCAATCGAACCTTCGACGAGATGTAGGCCCGGAAGCGCGGGCACGACCTCACGCTTGCCGGTCGCGAAATTGTCGATGACAAGAATGTCGTGACCCTGCGGCAACCAGTGCTCGATAAGATTTCGAGCCGAGGCACCCCGCCCCGCCGGTGATAATGATGCGCATCGAACTTGATCCGATCAGGTGCGGATTTCCGCACGCGCTTCCTTCAGGTGTGTGTATCCGCCGACGACGCCCTCCCGCTGCCAGCGCTCAACCGACAGACGGGCGATCTCATCGAGCGAAGTGAACTCAACTGCGCCGAAGTCCTTGAACGTGCGTTCGGGGTCCAGAAGGATGGAAGCGGCATCATCCGGACCAAGCGGCTTAACCTCGGGCTCCGGATAGTCATTGATCTTCATTGCCCGCACGACTGCGTCGTAGAGCTCCTTGATCGCAACGTCCTTGCCCGAGGAAAAATGATAGGTGCCGCGACCGACGCCATCGGCGGCCCTGACAACAACCTTTGCCAAATCACCCGCGTAACAAAAGTCCCGCCGGGCCGGCGTAACGAAGCACTTCTGTCCCTTCGCCAAGCGGCCATAGAAGATCGGCAGCGGACCGGATACGTTTCTTGGCCCGATTACGTTGGCCAGCCTGAAAGTGACCCAATCCACGCCAGAAAACTGCACGTAGTTCTCGCCAGCCGTCTTCGAGATGGCATAGCTCGAATTGACGGGATTGATCGGATGATCGAGCGGGATCGGGGACTGTAGCGGCTTGGTGCCATAGCAAAGCGCCGTCTGAAAGTAGATCAGGCGAGATACGCCGAAGGTCTTGCAGGCCTTCGCGACGTTTGCCGTGCCGACAGCATTCACCAGAGCATCGGTTCCCCAATCCTCCGGGTCCTTGTAGGAGGCCGCTGTATGAACGACGATCTCGGGCCGAAAATCTGAAAACAGTCGATTGATCACGTCGGCATTCGCGATCGTGTCTTCGACCAAGGTCAGGTTTTCATGTTTGGTCAGATTGTCGGCCCGGCCGGTCGTATAGTTATCGATCGCAACCACCTCGTCGCCGCGCGACAAGAACATATCGATGACGGTTGATCCGACCTGGCCGGCGCCGCCGGTGACAAAGATTTTCATCCGATTACCCAGATTTGAGAGAGTCAGGTACTGTTGCTAAATCCGGTAGTAGTCCCGGTACCATTTGACGAAGCGCGCGACACCTTCCTCGATTGGTGTCGCCGGGCGAAAGCCGATATCCCGCTCAAGGTCCTTGACCTCGGCGTAGGTCGCCTCGACATCGCCGGGCTGCATCGGCAGCATCTCCCTCACCGCCACCTTACCCAACTCCTTCTCGAGGAGCGAGATGACATGTGTCAGTTCCTCGGGCTTGTTGTTCCCGATATTGTAGATCTTCCACGGGGCGCTGCTGGTCGCTCGGTCGGGTTTGTCGCTGTTCCAATTCTGGAGGCCTTGCGGCGCTCGATCGATGAGACGAACGACGCCCTGGCTAACGTCGTCGACATAGGTGAAGTCCCGACGCATTCGACCGTGATTGAAGAGCCGGATCGGCTCTCCAGCCAGAATGGATCTGGCAAAGATGAACATCGCCATATCAGGACGGCCCCACGGGCCATAGACCGTGAAAAAACGCAGCCCCGTCGTGGGAAGGCGGTAAAGATGGCTATAGGAATGAGCCATCAACTCGTTTGCCCTCTTGGAAGCTGCGTAGAGACTGATCGGGTGATCGACGCCATCTTCGGTCGAGAACGGGAGCTTGGAGTTTGCGCCATAGACCGAGGATGACGACGCGTAAACCAGGTGTTGACATCCGTTGTGCCGGCATCCCTCCAGAATGTTAAGGAAGCCCTGCATATTCGCGTCGACATACGCGTGCGGATCTTGGATTGAATATCGGACGCCGGCCTGCGCAGCCAGATGAATCACCTTGGCAAAGCGACACCGATCGAACAGCGCTTTCGCCTTCCCTCGATCAGCGAGATCGAGCTTTTCAAAACTGAAACGGGAATTGCTTTTGAGCAGATCCAGGCGCGCCAGCTTGAGACTGGGATCGTAGTAGTCGTTGATACTATCAACGCCAACCACGTCATGGCCTTCCGACAGGAGGCGCTGACTGACGTGGAAACCGATGAAGCCGGCTGCCCCGGTGACAAGAACTGCCTTGCTGGACATGCTCGCACTCAAAGTCGCAACAGCTCAATGCCGGCCGGCCTGGAGCCACGATCAAGCGTCGACTTCACATCGTAGACCAGACCATTGCCATCGGTCAGCAACCGCTGGATCAGCGGCCACCCGCCGGTCGCGTATTCGTTGTGGGCCACCGCCAGAACGACGGCATCCGCCGATTGCAGCTCGTTGAGCGGCAGGAGTTTGACTCCGTATTCTTCCTCAGCATCGGCTGCATCTGCGAGAGGATCATGCAGCTGCACCACCAAGCCGAACGACTGCAGCTCGCGCACAATATCGACGACCCGCGAGTTCCGTGTGTCCGGAACGTCCTCCTTGAATGTGAGTCCAAGGACCGTGACTACACCGCTTTGCGCCTTGCGTCGCAGCAGCCCCCTGACGCACTCTCGCGCCACCCGCTGCCCCATGCCGTCATTGATCCGCCGACCCGCGAGAATGACCTCCGGATGATAGCCGGCCTTCTCTGCGCGATAAGTCAGATAGTACGGGTCAACACCGATGCAATGACCACCGACGAGCCCTGGCTGGAACGGCAGAAAATTCCATTTGGTCCGTGCGGCGGACAACACATCCGCAGTATCGATGTTGAGAGCCTGAAAGATCAGCGACAGTTCGTTCATGAAGGCGATGTTCAAATCGCGCTGGGTGTTTTCGATGACCTTCGCTGCCTCTGCCACCTTGATGGTCGGCGCGCGATGAATGCCGGCCGTTACGACCGATCCGTAAACTTCGGCAACGACATCAAGCGTTCGCTGATCCTGCGCCGAAACCACCTTGGCGATTGTTTCGAACCGGTGCTGCTTGTCGCCCGGGTTTATTCGTTCCGGCGAATAGCCGACCGTGAAGTCCTCGCCCGCCTTGAGCCCCGATACCGCCTGCAGGACCGGAATGCACTCCTCTTCCACGGCGCCGGGATAGACCGTTGACTCATAGACGACGATATCGCCCTTCTTCAGCACGCGGCCGATTGATCGCGATGCGGAGATCATGGCGCCCAGGTCTGGGCGTCTCGCCTCGTCGATCGGCGTGGGCACCGTCACGATATAGAAATCGGAGCCCGCCATTGCCTCGAGATCGGATGAAAAGACAAGCGACGGCTGACGCAGATCGCGCGCCTCAACCTCTCGCGTTCTGTCGTTACCAGCCGTGAGCTCGGCAACGCGTCTTTGGTCAATATCGAACCCGATTACCGGCACGCCCGATCGTGCGAACGACACGGCTACAGGCAAACCGACATAGCCCAACCCAATTACAGCGATGTTGCGTCCGTGTCTCATTTTCGATCCTGATTTAAGCTTGGCGCGGCCCCAAGCCTATGGAGAGCATTCGGCATGATGCGATAACATGGCAGTCGCCTTTGTCAAACATCACCCGGGGTGTCTGCGTCGGTCTGGCTACGATCGAACCATGGCTCTGAATTCGGCAGCCCGGTCATGGAAGCGCTGGTGCCACAATTCCAGCGACAACAGGCCCCAGGTCTTGCGCGAGAAGCGGGAAGCACTCTGAAAGTTCGCAAGCACCACGCCGCTGTTGAAGTGGTCGCGCTGGCGCGCTCGCTGCTGATCGAAGATATCCGTCACGAACTCCTGAAGCGTCCCTTCAAACCACTCCTTCAGCGGGACCGGAAAGCCCATTTTGTCTCGCCGCCTCAAGATGCCCTCGGGCAAGATATCTCGATAGACGGTCTTCATCAGTTGCTTCATCTGCCCGCCCTTGAACTTCACGTCGGCGGGCACAGTCGCCAGAAACTCGACCAGGGGATGATCGAGTAGAGGCACCCGGCTCTCGAGCCCGTGCGCCATACTCATTCGATCTTCGACCTGCAGCAATGCCGGCAAGAGACACTTGAAGTCGAAGTGAGTCATCTTGTCGAAATAGGCTTCCTTCCTCACATTGTCCTTGTTGTTAAAGATTTCGCGGAACGCCTCAAAGACACGCGGCTTGTCGAGCGACTTCCAATCGACTTCACCGACCATGTCGGTGGAGCGGTCAACGAGCCTGAAATATCGCTTGTCCAGATCGTCGAACAATCCCTCGCGCCAGAACTCCTTGATCATCGGCTTGTATTCGCGCAGCAGCCCGAGATTCGGAACGATGGACTCGATCGTAACGACGTAATTTCCCTCCCGGTACGTACCGTCCATGGCGGCCTTGATGCATTGCTCAAAGTAGGCGACGAGATATCTCGCGTAACCACCAAGAAGCTCATCCCCGCCCTGCCCACCGAGCACGACTTTCACATGCTTCGCGGCGAGCGCGGAGACCATGAATTGCGGAAAGGATCCCGGGCCGGCAACCGGGAAATCAAGGTGGTAGATGACATCGTGCAGCGAGCGTCTGAAATCCTCCGCGGTGATATCCGCAATATGCACCGTCATGTCGGCCCGGTTGGCCACTTCCTGCGCATAGTGGCTCTCGTCGTACCCCGGGTATTCCGTGAAGCGGCCGTGGAAAGCGAGACGATTGCGATGATCGTGACTCGAAGCCAGAAGGGCGACGAGGCTCGAGTCGAGCCCTCCCGAAACGTAGCCGCCGATCGGGACATCAGCCCGCAAATGGACATTCATGGAGTTGGCGATCAACTCCCTGAAGCGTTCCTCGAAATATCTCGGGCTGTGGTCGAAATCGACGACATACTGCACGTCCCAGTAACGTTGAACGTGAACATTTCCGTTGTCGACGGTGAACACATGCCCAGGCAGCAGTGCATTGACATGCGCAAAGAGCGTCTTCGCACCGATCGTATACTGGAACGTCAGATATTCCGCGAGCGCGGTCGAGTCAGTGCGAATCTCCGGCAGCAGGGGCAACAAGGCCTTGGCCTCTGATGCAAAGAATAGAGTGCCGTCCTGCTCCGTATAGTAGAAGGGCTTGATCCCGAAACGGTCTCGTGCGGCGAACAGTCTTTGCCTTCTCTCGTCCCAGATCGCGAATGCGAACATTCCCCTCAGATGAGAAACGCAATCGTCTCCCCACTTGTCATAGGCGGCAAGGATCACTTCCGTATCTGACGTCGAGCGAAACGCCCATCCGGACGCCAGCTCGTTGCGCAGTTCGATGTAGTTGTAGATCTCACCGTTATACGTAATGACGGTGCCGTTTGGCGCAATCATCGGCTGCGCGCCGCTCGTCGACAGATCGATGATGGCGAGCCGTCGGTGGACGAAGCCCACGCGCTTGTCCCTCGATGTCCACTCGCCGGCCCCATCGGGACCGCGATGACTGATCAACGAGGACATTGCGCGCAGCGCTGCCTCTCCCTTGGGAAAGGGATCGGAGCCTAGCGACAGGAAGCCGGCAATTCCACACATACGATAACCCTAAGCTATTTCGAATTCAGGAAATGCGCGCAATCACACGGTCGCGCCGGACCGTTCAATCCCACGCCGTGAAAGCAGTGTCCTGAGATTCGAAAGCTACCTCCGTGCTTGGCGCGGCGGCCACACTCGATAGCTCAACTTCTTCCGGGAGACAGCTCGGGAGCGCGAGCTCGCGCCTCTACGCCGTTCCCACCGTAGCTCGCTTCGACTCCAAGCAGTCCGATGGCATCGAGCGCTTGCGCAATCTGCTCCGTCGACCTCTTGTGCTTGTACCGGTCGGTGAGCGCGTCATGAGTATCCAGGACAGCCCAAGCATAGAGCAGCTTGGGTCCCAGTTGTCCATAATAGTCGTGATAGTCAAGAACGGGCGAGTAGTACAGGACGGCCTGCCGAAATTTGCTGCCGAGCGGAAGCTTCCGGTAGCGCCAACTCAGGCGGTGCAAGGGCCACAGGACCGCAACGAGCGTCTTGATGAAATTCATCGCAAGCTTTGCATCTTGCCGAATAAGGAATTTGCGCAGCCGCTGGCGCGTCTTGGTCATGTCCTCGTGACTGTATCGATAGTGATCGATTACCAGAAGCCCGCCCGGCGCAACGTGAGCCGCAAGGGCCCTGATTGTCTCATCGGGGTCGGGGGTATGCTGGATGACTCCAAGACAGATCACGACATCGAATGATTGAGGTGCAACCGGAAGAGCGCGGATATCGGCCTGACAAACGAAATAGCCCGGCCTTCCCCCACAGTTCTCCAGGTTTGCCTCGACGGCGGTCGAAAGGTCGCACGCAAACACCTCCGCGCCCTCCGACAGCAGCACCTCGGTAAACCGCCCCGCGCCGCAACCTGCCTCCAGGACTTTCTTACCACGAACAGCATCGAAGCCGCCAAGACATCGCTCCAGCCGATCCCGGCTGATCGACGTTCCCGTAAAGGAGTCCAACTGGGTCTTGCGGAAAGTCTTCCATTGCAGCCCAAAAGCTGCGGCGTAGTTCTCCGGCGCAACAAAGCGCGGAATACCTCCGACGACGGGATACGTACGACCACCGGATGCCTTTAGCGCCGTTGTCTGGTTGGAGATGTCGTCGGACATCGGCAATGGCTGCAGTGATTCACCCGTCTCAGGGCAGATGAGTGGAACGATCGGCTTCATGCTGGCGAGTTATCCAATTGAAAATAAGGTCGGGAGTCCAGGAGTGGGGGCGCAAGTTCATGTCAGACGCGTAGCCAATAGCGGACCACATCGACCAGCATGAGCGGACGATAGAAGGCGCGCCTTCGAGGCTTCGAGGCCAATTCCCGATACATCGCCTCGACGCGCTTCACGTCGATGGGGAAGTTGGCCTGTTCGACCACGATAGCCCGCCCCCTGGCAGCGATACGCTCACGCAAAGCCTCGTCCTCGAGCAGGCGAAGGATTGCGTCGCCGACGTCCGCGGGATCGATGTCGGCAAACAGCACGCTTTCGCCGTCCTTGACGATCTCGCCATAGCGATCGAGCCGACCGACAACGTTTGGGACCCCACAGGCCATCGCCTCAAGAAGCGTCTGCGGCAGGCCATCCGAGCGCGGGATTCCGACAGCAACTTCCGCAATGGAATAGAACATCGGCATCTTGTCATGGGGGATGCGGCCAACAAAGCTGACATGGAGTGCGAGGCCGAGCGCCTCAATCCGCGCCATGAGTCCTGCGCGGTACTGCGGATCGGCGGCATATTCCGTGACGACCAGATGCGCCGACGGAACCCGCTTGACCACCAACGCCATGGCTTCGACAAGGACATCGATATTATAGAACGGCTGAAGGATCTTCGGGCTGAGCACGACCCGGGCGCCTTCCGGAATTCCGCATTCGGCACGAAGCGCTGACGCATCCAGCGGCCGGAACTGCTGCGGATCAACTCCCCACACTACGCGCGTCGCTTTGCTGCCATAGCCGCCGAGCTCATTGAGCTTGCTGATCAGGAAGTCGGATTTTGCCGTTATGCAGTCGGCTACCGCAAAGAGCCTCTTGGTCAACGCAATTCCGCGTCGCGTCGGCGCCCCCTGCTCTTCGAAGAGGACGTCGCCCCCCATGACGCTGACCACCAGAGGTCGAAATCCCAAGGCGCCTGCCAGCCACGCCCAGGTGCTATATGCGTAATGCACATGGATGACGTCCGGGTTTGTCGTCCTGACGAGACGACGGAAATCGAAGAACAGCCGCGCCATATCGGACAGTCCGCTCAGATCCCGCCGGGCCAGCTTGCCGCCCAAACGCACAAGGCGCGAGATCCATTCATCTTGTCCAGGGCGAACCGACGGCGTGAGTTCTGTGATTTCGGTCAGTCCGGCGGCGGGAGGCGCACTGAGCAGGTAGACCTTGTGCCCCAAGGGCGAGAAACAGCGCACCCGGTTCACGACGTGGGTGCTCGTAGCGTAACCAATCGCCAGGATCTTCAACGGACGGGTCATCGAGGCTGCCACATTCGTCCCGCTAGGCCGCCGAACCGACGGCCATTGCAGAATGGCCGGGATCAAGAACTTGCCGGTGCCAAAGCTCGAGCATGAGCAGCACGAACAGCCGGTTGCCGATATCGTCGCCGCCTTTCATGTGACGATCCACCATGGTCGAGACAACATCGGGCCTGAAATATCCCCGGCGTGCGACGCTTGCCGGCGAAAGCAGATCATACACCATGTCCTTCAGACCAGTCCGCAGCCACTTGCCGAGCGGCAGATTGAAGCCTGCCTTGGGGCGGTAGAGAATGTCGGTTGGCAGACGCGACTCCATGGCTTTCTTCACGATCAATTTGCCCTCGCTTCCCTTGATCTTGAGATCGCCCGGCAATGAGAATGCCCATTCGACCAGCTCGTGATCCAGAAAAGGAACGCGCGCCTCAACGCCAGCGGCCATTGTGAGCCTATCGACCTTGGTTAGCATCTCGCTGATCAGCGATGACTTCATATCGGTGTAGAGCTTGCGCGTCAGCTCCGGCTGACCGATCGTCGCATCGTAGTGTTGGGCCGTGACATTGTTCGACCACGCTTCCTTTAGATGAGGCCAGAGATCAGGGTGCACAAAATCCACGAGGTCCATGTCTCGGAAGCACGCATAACTGTCGATATAGCGCCCCGACTCTCGCTGATCCCTGCTCATTGCGCGCCACAACCGGTGGCCCGGAGCAATTCGATTGCCGATGGCTCCAGTCCGAGCGAGAAGCCGCTGCAGGGGGCCGTATTTTTGCCCGAGCAGCGGGACGAAGTCTTGGTGCCTCCAGGTGTATCCGGCAAACACCTCGTCGCCGCCGTCGCCCGTCAGAACGACCTTGATTCCGTCGTCCCTCGCCGCTTTGGCCAGAAAGTAGATCCCGAGCGCCGATGACACGGCAAAGGGTTCATCGCAATGCCACGCCATCGCGGGAAGAAAGTCGCCCGCCTCCGCGCCGAGGTCTATCTCCCGGTGCGCGGTACCATAGCGCTCCGCCACGACCCTGGCATAAGGTCCCTCGTCGAAAACCTCATCTCCGCGAAATACGACAGAAAAGGTTTGCATGCCGGCGCTGGCCTGCGGCCCTACCAAGGCGACGACCGAACTCGAGTCGACCCCACCGCTGAGGAAGGCCCCCACCGGTACATCCGCGACAAGATGGCTTCGAACGGCGTTTCCAAAACGCTCATCGAATTCAACGCAAGCGTCGGCGAGTGAAAGAGCGCGCGGAGCGGCCGGCAAGGGAACGCGCCAGTACTCGCGGTCCTGCACATCGCGTCCGCGAACGATAAGCACGTGACCGGCCTCGAGCCGCCGAATTCCCTTCAGAATTGATTGCGGATCCGGAATGCTGAGGAGATGAAGGAAGTCCGCCAGCGCCGCCTGATCGACCTCACGCGGCGTGCGCGGGTCCGCCAGAAGTGACTTCAACTCCGATGCGAACGATACGGATTCCTGGCCAACATGATAGTAGAGCGGCTTGATCCCGATCCGGTCGCGCGCGAGCAGCAGCGTCCTTTGCCCGGCATCCCAGATCGCTAGCGCGAACATGCCTCGCAACCGCGTCAGGAAGTCCAAGCCGTAGCATCGATAGGCTTGCAAAATAACCTCGGTGTCGGACGAGGTTCGGAAGGCATAGCCTCTCTTTTGCAGTTCGCGCCTCAGTTCGACGAAGTTGTAGACTTCGCCGTTGTAGACAATGCGGACCTGTCCGTCGTCGGAAACCATCGGCTGTTCGGCGGCCACCGAGAGGTCGATGATCGAAAGGCGACGGTGACCCAGCCCCACAGGGCCGTTCACCCATATGCCCTCGGCGTCCGGACCTCGATGGGCGACAGCTCTTGTCATCGCCACGACCAGCTCGCGATCAACCGGCCTTTGCCGATCAAAATTCAGGATTCCCGCGATTCCGCACATCTTGAATTATCTGCCCATTGGCTAAAGAGCGCGTGCCAAAATGTCGGCCACGCGATGATCGTAGGTGTGCCCCGACATCGCCAAATCATAGGCACGTTCCGCAATCTCGCGGCAATGCGCCTCGTCCCGGAGCGCACGGACAGCCTCGTCGACGTTCGACAGGTCGGACCGCACGGGGATATAGTGCTCATTGGCCCTGAGAATGCCGTTATAGCCTCCTTCGATCAGGACTTGGCAGGTCTTGGTACCGATCGCCTCGAAGTGCCTTGACGAGATGCTCTTGCCCGACACGCCGCGGGGGACGCCCATAAAGAACTTCTCGAACACTTCCTCGAAGCTGGCATCCTGGTTCTGCTTCAGGTTGTAGGTTCTGGCTCGATCGAGAAGCGCGCCTTTTTCATTGAGGTAGTAGGTCCCGGATTCCGCGCCGATCAAGGTGCGGCAGCGATTGAGAAAGGCAGCCCAATCGTCGCGCGGCATTCGCGACGAGCGGCCGCCTCGAATGTCACATCGAATGCCCAGTTCCTGGCCGTGCTTTTCAAAATACGCAATCAGATCGGTTCGTTCTCGATCTCCGACAAAGGGCCAATAGATGTCACCGACAAATCCCACGTCGATATCACGACGCGCCTCAGGCTGCGGTGAATATACGGAAGGATTGAGCGCGTGCGGCGTCGCAAGGATGCGCGTTCCTTCCAACCCGCCATAGAGATATTCGGCCGCCGCAATGGGGAGCTGACTGCAGAGGAATTCAGCTTTCACCTCCCGGCAAAACTCGAGCTTCTGATCGAGCAGATCATACTCGTTGCCAAGGAATACTATGATGGGACAAGCGCGGCGGGCCAGGAATGGAGCCGCTCGGCTAATCAGCGACAAGTCGTCGCCGGCCGCGACATGAGACACGATGATGAGATCGTAAGATCGAATGCGCAGCAGATGGCGTCCAAGATCGACCAGGTTGTTGATGTCGCAAACCGTTACATCGAGCTTGGGAGACCGGCAAAACGCATCGCGCCAGTCCCTAACGTATGAGAGGCGCTGGTTGAAATCATACAAATGCGCATAGAGGTTGCGTACCAGTGCACTGCGCTGGAGCGGGCCGGGAGGCTGAGCACCTGCCTTTACGCCAAAAACACCACGCAGCACCGTCGCAGCCGTCAGGACGACCTTCCCGGTTCCGTTTTGGTCGAGGAAAAGAACTTTCTTCTTTGTCACCTTGTTACTTCTCGGTCAGTGCGCAACTTTGTCTTCAATGCGCGACACATTTTGAGCCGACTTGCTGAGATGTCGATTAAGTAGCGGCTCGAGCGTTCGCTCTTCATACGCCCAGCAAAGCTCCTGACGGCTTACCCGAACATTCTCCCGGAAGGTCTCGCGAACTTCGTCATTCTCGACCAGCAACTGGAGCGCTGATCTGATCTCGTTGGCATCCTGTGCATTGGCCATGATTCCAAGCTTGTGCCGCTCGGCAACGCGTCGGATCTGCTCGAGATCGGGATAAATCAGCGGCAACCCTGCCGCCACCGACTGAAAGAAGCCGTTCGGCAGGATGTTGGGATATTGGATAGTCCTCTTGAAATAGAGCAGGACCGCGACGTCGGCTGACGCCGCGACGGGAACGATTTCCTGCGGCAGCACCGGCGGAACGAAGTGCACGCGGCCTTCCAGGCCACGCGTCGCGAGCGCGTCATTGCAATCAGGATAGCGTCCGCCAAGGAATGCGAGATGAACGTGCTTCGGCAGGGATACCAAGGCGTCGAAGGCGCCTTCGAGGGTCATGCCTGATTTATAGTTTCCGATAAACACGACGAGGAACGCTTCCGGCGCGAGACCAATCGCGTCGCGGATTGTCCGGGGAACCTGACGATCCAACCGGAAATCATGCGCGTTGCGCAGGATCACCGGCTCGCATCCGAACCGTTCGCGCATCAAGGCTGCGATCCCCTCATTGACCGTCACGACGTCGGAGGCGAACCGGATACATGCGGCTTCAATCGCGCCTTCGAACGGGATCACCCACTTCTTCCAATAGGAGGAGACAGTGGGGTCTTCCTTTTGATGCTGATAGAAATCATGTGCGTCGTAGATCATCCTGGCTCGATACCGAAGGCAGAGCAGGAAAACCGCAGGAAATTGATAAAATGAGTGAAGATAGTAGAGATCGGCACGAGGAGTGACGGAAAGGACCTTAAAGACGTGTTGATCAAGGTACGTCGCAAGATAGTTAGCGAAGGCCAGAGGGTTGATGGCAGCAGCACGGAGTGATTGGGAGATTCCAGCAGGAAGAATTCGAGTCGGCAACCACCCCACGACTTCCCTGGCAAGCAGGATCATCGCGTAGGGAAGAGCAAAAATGATCTGCGCGATAGAGGGACGCTGCTGGAGCGGCTTGCCTCCCTTCAGGGAAACAATTGCTCGAAGGAGATTGCGCTGTAGGGCGCGTGCGACACGCCTCAAGCCTGGAATACGAAGGGCAAGCCGGCCAACAGGCCATCGCTGTAGTATCGACAGGCTCTTGATATCCTGAATTCCAACGGGATCTGGAGCAGCGGCAGCTAATTTCTCCTCAGCCTCGGGATGTGGAGCTGCGACCACTTCGGACGCGACTGGCGCAGTAGCAGTGGACGTTTGAGGCTGAACGCGCGCGCCGATCGAAATGATCTCGAACGGGATTGGCTCATCGGCAAGGCGGCTCGGCGCCCCCTCGATAACAATCGATTTGAATCCAAACCGATGCACCGAGGTGACTTGTTTGAGCGTCCGGCTGTCAGCCGACAATGGCAGCGGCGTTAGCGAAACAACAACGGGCCTGCGGTCCACGTCCTTCATCCTTCACCCAGCAATCAGGCAGTTCGGGAGTCCAGGCTTCCACGATACAAGAAACGAAAATACGTGAGAGCGATCAGACATTGAACTGCTTCCGCCACATATAGAGATTGAGCCAACGCCAAGGCAAAAAGTCGAGACGGCCGGCTTCCTTGATATTCGAGAAAGCGGCGCGGGCGCCGTCGCGGTCGATGAAATCGGCAAGAGCATCCGAGTTTACGGCATCCGAGATGAGAGGACTCAACACGGTTGTCTGCCAGTGCAGCTCCGGCGTTGCGAAGCCCATCTTTCGAGCGCGCATCCTGACAGGTTCCGGCAGAATTCCATCCATCGCGTCACGCAGCACACGCTTCGCGTAGCCGCCGCGGAATTTGATGTCAGACGGAAGCGCAAATGCAAAATCAACCAAACGATGATCGAGGAACGGGACCCTGGATTCAACCGAGAAAGCCATGGAATTCCGATCCTCGAAACGCAGCAGCGCCGGCAGGTTGCTCTCGAAGAAGAAGCGGCGAAGCACACTCGCGAATGGCGCCTTGGCGTCCCACTCGGTCTCAAAAGACTGCAATCTGGTCCGCGATGCGTCAGCACATCCTCGTTCGAAATCCGCCCGCATCCAGGGGAGCTGAGGCGCGCTCGCCGGTGGGGATTTCTCGCCAGCCAGGGCGGCGAATATGCCGCGCAGCCGGCTCCATGGAAGAGTCGTATGCCAAGGTTTTCCTTGCATGCGGGACCATTGCCAGCTCTCAAGCAATACCTTCAGGAACCGCCCCTTCGCAGCCATCTCCAGCAAGAAGTGCGGTACGGTGCTCGCGTAGCCTCCGAGCATCTCATCCGACCCCTGCCCGTCGAGCACCACTTTCACGCCCGTATCGCGTATCAAGCGAAACACCGACCATTGTGCGAAGATGGAGGTCGACCCAAAGGGTTCGTCCTGGTGCCATATGAGAGCTTGCAGGTCCGCCTCAATGTCCCTGTCGCCCGGCTCAATGAAATGCGGCTGCACCTCGGCTGCAGCCATGTTCTGCCGGGTGAATTCCAACTCATTCGCTACGGCAATGTCGAAGTGGCAGCTAAACGCGTGCCTCTCGACCGGCAATTGCGATTCTCGTGAAATATCCCGCATCAGCACCGCAATGGCGCCGCTGTCCAGTCCGCCCGAAAGACAGGTGCCCACCGGCACATCGGCACGTAGATGGATGCGAACGCTTTCGCGAAGCAGTTCGCGGAATTGTCGGGCCGCCTCCTCCGGCGAGATGCCCTCGAGCACGGGACCCGCGGCGGGGGTGTAGTACCGCCGCTCGTCCGGCCCGCCCTGATCCAGGCGCAATACGAGCGTCCTTCCAGGACGAAGCTTGCTGATACCGGCAAAAAACGTCTCGTCACTGACGTCTGAAATCTCGTACTGAAGATAATCGTACACCGCCCGGGCGTTGAGCGTGCGTGGCACCCACGGGACTTCAAGCAGTTGCTTGATTTCCGAACCAAACGCAAAGCGGTCGCCGACCGCAGCATAGTGAAGCGGCTTGATCCCGAAACGATCGCGCGACAAAATCAGGTGACGTTGGCGAAGATCGAGGATTGCGAGCGCCCACATTCCGACGAAGCGGGTGAAAGCATCAGGTCCCCATGCCTCATAGGCTCGAAGAATGACTTCCGTGTCGGAATGAGAGCGGAATACAGCCCCGCGCCCCTCCAATTCGGCGCGCAACTCAAGATAGTTATAGATCTCGCCGTTGTAGGTGATCCAGAGTCGCCCGTCATCGGAGGCCATCGGCTGATGGCCGGATTCCGACAGGTCGATGATGGCGAGCCTCCGGTGCGCAAGAAGGAGATTGGCCTCATCTCCATTTGCAGACAAATCACCGTCGGGAATGACTTTCCCCCTGCCCTGTCGCGTATCGAACCAGACGGCCCCCTCTCCGTCAGGACCGCGGTGCGCAGCAACGGACAACCCCTTGAGGAGATCCCTCGGTGGCATGCGGAAGCCACCGCGATCAAACACGCCGAATATGCCGCACATCAGCGATACGACATCTGGACCAGGACACTCGGCCCACTCGCGCAACTACCGCAGCGCGCCATGGAAAGGGTCTTCGAATACACGGAGTATGTCATCCCACTTTCCGAAGTTCGTAGCAGCCGTCAATTCCGGCGGCCTGTCCGTCGACATACGGCACACCTCTGGCATCAAATTCCAGCCTGGAAAGAAACTGACGACTTTCAGCGTCGAAGGATCGATCCATCATCGGCGTGAACCGCTGCGGCAGCAACGACATTTCGAAGATGGAAACCGCATTCCCGAGGTGCTTGGCACTGAACCCCGAAATGCCCGCAAGCTCATTCATCTCTTGCGTCGTCCAATTTCGGCTTATCGGACAGTCGAAGGTATCGGTAGATCGCCTGAAGGCTTCCTCACGCGAAAGACCGCGATATTTTGGGTCGCTCGCCGGCAAGACGTGAGAAACGAACAGATGAACCCAGATGCTGTTGCGATTGTAGACCATCAGCCGCGCGTATCCCGACGGCTTCAGGATTCGTCGAAACTCCTTCAGAATTTTCTCCGGGCTCGGGACGTGATTGAGCACTCCGGAGCAGTGGACGTAATCGACCGTTCCATCATCAAGGGGGATGCGATCGTCAGTTTCCGATACGTGGACAAGCTTGCAATCATACCCGTGAACGCGCAGGCGATCCGCCAACTCCGCCAGCGACGGACGGGAAATGTCCATGCCATATACGGCCGCAGGGCGGGAATACGTTAGAAACCCAACCAAGTCGTGACCCGGACCGCAACCGTAGTCGACGATCACCTCGCCATCGTGGGACGAAACCGGCAGAAACTTGATGTAGTCGACATATTGGTCGTTTCGCCAATGCATATAGTCGAGAGACTCCGCCGGCGACGAGAATTTCTTATGGAGCGTGACGTTGAAGTCGCTCCAGTAAGATTCAGAGGAAGGATCGGCCTCGGTGTGAGGCGAGGTCGCAGCTGCAAGCACCGTGCGGCCGCCCTTAAATTTGTTCGCCAAAGATGCTCCTATTCGCCTCAACATTGATCTAAGCTCCTACCGAATTGACGTAGAGACCCAAAACGTCAAACGCCTGCCGTGTCACTTTGGTTGGTCCTTCAGCGAAATTACCGGCCACGAGATCCACACTCACCTCGACGCCAACGAAGCTCAGACGGCTCGGACATGAGCGCCTTTCGGCATTTGCCGGTGGCGATCAGAGAGATTACCTCGCCAACCAGGCCAATAGCGGACTGACCCGGCTTCTGACCCTCCCAGGCACCGCTCTCCACATTTTCCCTATCGGCCCAACCGGACTCATATCCGGCTCGACCGGCGCCGCCGCACCTTCAGCCTGCGGAATATCATCCACGGCTTGAGGCACATCATCATTTTGCGGCTCGCTCCTCGGTTCGAGTAGCTGCCTTAGATGTTCCTGCTTGGCAGAGAGATAGGCCGATAACTGGGGTGCGTCGGTGGGCACCTCCGACAACGCGACCGTGTAGGGATCCTGCGGATCATGGGGAGATCGCCACGGCTGCGCAACCGACCGCCAATGTTGCCTTTCGGGATCTCCGACAACGTTTGGATAGAGCTCTTCGATCGCGGAAGCGATCACCGAAGTGAGCGCGCGGTAGCTGTAGTTACCAGATGCAATCAGATGTTCATGAGCTCGTTCCACATAGCCCTGCAAGGACTCAAAATTGTCAAGCCTTGCCAGAACATCGCGGGCGTTCGAGAAATCCTTCTCCAACGGGATGTAGTGAACATCCGGGACGATCGCATCGGAATAGCGTCCCCGAAAGAGAATCATCGGCGTCATCATCGCTGCGCATTCGAACACACGCGGAGAGACCTGTCCGGTATCAAATGGCCGCTCGAAAGGCGCCAGGAAGTCAGTCAGCTCTGGATATTCAGGCGCACGGCCGTGCAGGGCCCGGAATCGCTCGATCTCCCGCTCGAGCTCCTGGTCGAAATCGAAGGCGTTGCTTCCGCTTTCGCTGCCAAGCATAGTTCGGCAGTCACCGATGAAGTTGAACCAGTCCTCGCCGTAGATTCGACTGGCTTCATCAGTCCTGATGTTGTGCGGCTGGCCCAGCTCATCGCAAAGCGCGGCCATGTAGCGGCCAATCTCGAATTTCTCAAAGCCGAGCCGTCCGTACCTCGCGCCGATTTGGCGGCCGCGATAACCGATCGGAAAAGCTCGATCAGCCAGCGGCTTGATCCGGCGATCCGGATGTGCGGCCGGCGCGTATCCCGTCAGCACCTGCCTCAAGGCAACACCCGGCAGTTGCATCGCGGGGTACACAAGCGGCCAGAACTCCTTCTGAACGCTCGTAAGCAGAACATGAAAGCCGAGGCGCCTGATCGCACTCCGCAGCACACCTGTCCGATCGTACTCGTCCTGCGCTATTGCGATCTTCAGGCCACGAAACGACAGAACGGCTCGCACGTAATCGGGGTTCAAGTACCAATCAAAACAGAGCCGCGCACTGTAGCTGTTGATCAGGACATCGAATTCATTGATGTCGAAATTCAGCCGCGCATCATCCGTGCAATGAACGAATTGGACTTCGCAGCCGGGAAGGTCCTTCAGCGCGGTAAGGTATTCCAATGTCGTTGGGACAACATTCGCGGCAGCCGAATAGGCTACCAGAACCCGCATCACTCGACCTGTCATCGAATCTCGGTATCCAGCAAATGCCGAGCCTCCGGATTCAAGCTCGAACCAGAGTCCTGATCGGGAGCGAACTGCCACTCCGCCGAATGAAAGAAGTCCGCGGAAACGTCAACCAGAGATTCCTGAACCTCAACTATCAGATCGAAGCTTCGCGACAACAAGTCATGACGCACGGTGCCGTTGAATCTTGCCAGGTGATCGGCTCCATGGATACTGAGACTTACAACGTATTCACCCGGCCCGAGCTGCACTGGATTAAACAGCATTTCCACACAGCGTTCTTGTCCTTTCGTCGCGGAAAACTTGTCGGGGGGACTTATCAGCTTTGCCCGGCATGCTCCCAGATAGTCGAGCACGACGATGCCGTATCGGCACTCAAAGTCCCCATCCACGCAGGCAACCACATTCAGCATCATCTTGGCCGGCGCCAGCGCCATTAATCTGTTGGTCTCTCCGCGCTCCGTGACCATCGTAAATCCGGACAGCTTCAAATCGCCGCTTGATGCCCATCTCGATAGCCCACCACGCGCGACAAACTTGAAATCCCGGGGCGGCTCGATCGCCGGAAAAACAGCTGCCGTCGCGTGCGGAGCGAAATGCGGCTCCTGCAACAGGACCTCCCGATCGAATGTTGTTTTGCCATCGGCGGGCTTTTCCGACCGCGCCGGAAGCGACACTGAACCAGCAGCCTTTGCCGGTGCGCCATCGTCGCCGGCGGCAGACGAAACCACGGGCGCCTGAAGGCGCTGATCGCCCCCTCCGTGCACGAACTCCTCATAGGCCTTCACCACTGCGAAGGCATCCCCCTGCATGCGGATCTTGCCCTCGTGAAGCCAGATCACTTCGCTGCACAGCTCGAGTACCTGCGGCATTGAGTGGGAAACAAGCAGCATCGTGCAGCCACTTCGCACAAGGGTTTCCACCCTGGCCTTCGATTTGGCAACGAAGTAGGCATCTCCGGCGCCGAGGACTTCATCGACGATCAATATCTCCGGCCGGATCGCGGTTGCGGCGGCAAACATCAGGCGCGCCAGCATGCCCAACGAGTAGGTCTTGATCGGCTGATCGAAGAAGTCGCCGAGTTCGCAGAACTCGATGATTCCCTCGACTGCGTCCCGATACTCGTCCTTGCGAAGACCGTTGTACTGCAATGAAGCTTCGACGTTTTCCCGCCCGGTATGCTCCGGATGAAACCCGAGGCCTGCGGCCATCAGCGCCTGAACTTCCCCATTCACCAACACCGATCCATGTGTCGGCGAGAAATTTCCGCAGACCAGCTTCAACAGCGTGGTCTTTCCCGCCCCGTTCCGCCCGATGATCCCGATCCTGTGGCCACGCGGCACCGCGATGGAAATGTCGCTGAGCGCAGGAAAAATCTTCGGCTGTTGGCGGGTTCGAAATCCGAAGCGCTGCAGCCCAAGGACGTCGACCAGCTGGTCGCCTTGACTTCCATAGAGCTTGTAGATCTTGGAAACCGCTTCGAACTTGATCGCGAACTGCTCAAGCGTAGTCAAAGAACACACCCTTTGCGCGCTGGAAGAACGAATATCCCACCAAAAAGCTCGTAATCGCTATCAGTGCTGCGCCGCCAAAAATGCGGGGGTCGGGCCAGTTGCCGTAGCAGATGAGCTGCTGAAACGTCAGCACGAAGTAGGAAAGCGGATTCAGGAGAAGCAGCGGCTTCATGGCCCCCGGAACCATCTCCGGAGTATAGGCGAACGGACTGATGATCATCATGACCATAAGAACCAGTCCGATGACCTGCTGAATGTCTTTCGCAATTAACGAGACAAGCGAAAGTATCCATCCAATTCCAGTCGCAAACATCAACAGGAGGAGCCAGCACACGGGAACGAGCACGATGGCCTTCCAGTCGGTTCGCCCAAGAGCGAAGCCCAGGCAGAGCGTGATTGCGAGACCGAACAGATGAGGAAAGTGCGCCGCCACCACGGATCGCAGCGGGATCAACTCCGCGGGAAACACGGTGTTGAGCAGCAGATTCTTGTTTGCGGAGACCGAAGAAATTGAGCTCGTGAGCGCTTCGTTGAAGGCCATAATCGGAACGAGCCCGGAGAAGACCAGCAGGATGTAGCCCCACTCATTGAGACCGCTGGGGCGGACCTTGAATACGAAGGCATACAATCCGGCGTAGATGCTTAGCTGCATCGCGGGCAGAAGGACTGCCCAACCGATGCCGACCACCGATCCAAGATAACGTTGGCGGACGTCGTGAGCCACCCCCTCAATGACGCGTCCTCCGTAGATCGAAAGAAGTCGAAAAACGTTCAGATTTGATGAGTATTTCATTTTCCATCAGCTTCATCGATGCGGTGGAGAAGAAGCTCCTTGGGCCTCGATCTGACCCGTCGATCGACTTCCTCGAATTGCACGACGCTAGCCGGCGTCAGCGCCGAGCGCCCCTGACGAATCGAGCTTGTATTTCTCGCCGGTTCGCGGACAGACCAGATCTGCGCCCAGCCGCTCTCCGCTTCGGCTCATCCAGCCGGCCCGTCGCGCCGGATTGCCGATCATCAAGGCGAATGCCGGCACATTCTTCGTCACGACAGAGCCGGCGCCGATGAAGCAGTATTCGCCGAGCGAATGGCCGCACACGATGGTGGCGTTGGCACCGATGCTGGCGCCACGCCCGACGGGTGTGCTGCGAAACTCGTCCTTGCGCGACACATCGGCACGCGGATTGTTGACGTTGGTGAACACGCAACTCGGACCGCAAAACACGTCGTCTGCGAGCTCGACACCATCGTAGAGCGACACATTATTCTGGATCTTGCATCCATCGCCGATCTTCACGCGCGGCCCGATCATGACATTTTGTCCGATCGAACAATTCTGACCGATGACGGTGCCGGGAAGCACGTGACAGAAGTGCCAGATCTTGGTGCCTCGCCCGATGATCACGCCATCGTCCACGTAGCTGGATGCGTGGATCAGCACACCCGGAAATCGCGGATCATCCTTCATCTCGCTCATTTGGACGACGCCCCACGCGCGGACGGATGCTGCCATTCATGCCCGGTGGTCAGTGGCGCCTGGCGGAAGGCAGACACGATCTCGATCGAAGCCCGCACGTCGTCGAGGCCGAAACCGCGCCCTGCGAGAATCTCCTGGTAGCTCCGCGTATGGAGATCCGTGAAGCCCTCCGAGAACTCGACCTCCTCGCCATCCACGGTGATCGAGCGGAACGTCGTCTTCTTGCCTTGGACGTCAGGCGGCAGATCATTGCTGTCTACCGATAGAAACCAGCTGATGTCGGCCCGCTCGCATTCGAGAAATCCGGCCGCCCGTTCGCGCTGGCGCAGATGCGCCTCGTTGCGCTTGACCGAACCGAACACGAAGCTCAGCATGTCGAAGAAGTGCACACCGATATTGGTGGCGACCCCTCCCGACTTGGCATCCTCGCCTTTCCAGGATGTGTAATACCAGCGGCCTCGTGAGGCGATATAAGTGAGCTCGACCTTGTGTCGCTTGTTGCTCGTCCCGAACTTCTCCCGCAGGTTGATGATAGCGGGATGAAGCCTCAGCTGCAGGATTGTCGAGATGCGACGGCCGGTATCCTGCTCTATCTCAGCGAGACCGTCGATGTTCCATGGATTCAAAACCAGCGGCTTCTCGCAAATTGCGTCGGCTCCTGATCGCAGGGCAAAGCGGCAATGCGCATCATGCAGATGATTGGGTGAGCAGATCGACGCGTAGTCGATTTTCTCGCCGCGCCGCCGCAGCTTGTCGACGTGGCGGTCAAATCGCTCGAACTCGGTAAAGAAGTGGGCATTGGGAAAATAACTATCCAGAATGCCGACTGAGTCATTTGGATCGTAGGCGATCTTCAGATCTCCGCCTACCGCGTGTATCGCCCGCATGTGACGCGGCGCCACATAACCGGCTGCTCCTATCAACGCAAACGAATGCATCTGACTTCTCACGCCTCCCAACGAAGTTCAATTTTTCCAAGCTACCGCACTCGGGGTGAATCGAGCACCACCCCGAGCCGGATTTCTCTACCACCACGCCTGCGAGCAGCAGACGCCGTCAGGCCGCGGCAATCAGATTGGCGCCGACCATCACACGCACCTTGCGCCCCAATAGGTCGAGCAAGACCGCGACACGCTCATGATCGCTGACGCCCTCCACCAGCGCGAGGCTATCAGCGAACGCTCCCTCGGTGATCCGCACTTTGTCTCCGGGCGAAAAGGGAGACCGACGCGAAAGCGCGATGAAACCGGCTTCGTCCTCACGTGCTTTCAACGCCCCGACCACAGCGTTCTCCACCGACGCCGGCCTGCCGTGCAAGCAGACCAGATGGGAAACACCGAGCGTCGATTGAATAGCGCGCCACCGCTGCGTTGCGAGATCGATGGCGACAAACAGATAGCGCGGAAACAGCGGCCGCGCGACGACGTCGACCCGGCGCGCGTGACTGCGGCGCTTTTGGTAGCGCGGAAGATAGACACCAAATCCCTGGCGGACCAGATTGGCCGCCGCCTTCACTTCGGCATTGACGTGCGTCTGCACGACATACCAGCTGAGGCCGAGTTGCGCTTCCGTTGCCATCATTCCACCCTCTGCACGCCAGGCGGACGCAAGCCCAGCAGGTCAGGCGTCAACACTCTTTCCGGCCCAAACATATCGACAGCCTGATCGAACACATCCCTGGCCTTGTTGAGATGCGTAACGACGACCGCGTCGAACGGCTCGGCCACTTCAGCATAGGACGGCACCACCTCGATCCCGAAGAAGTGTGACGCGGCTTCATCGGCATCGACAACAGCAACGATGGACACCGGGCTGTCCACGGCGCACAAGATGGCTATTTCGCAAAGATCGGATTTCCCGGCAAAAACAATTCGCTTGAAGCCCAGCACCTGAGCGCGATCGAACACGCGCGAATACTCTTCCTTGGCTCTTCGAAAGAGCGAAAACGACGAAGAGAGGAACTCAACCGTGAGCCTTGATTTCTCGGAAAAGCCCTGGGGCGTGAGATAATAGGCATATCGACGGGCCGGCGCCTGACCAACCTTGACGAACCCCTTCTTGATGGCTCGCCTCAAATAGGCATTGACCAAGCCAAGCGCGATTCCAAGCTCCGCCGCGATGCGCCGCTGCGAGCGCGCCCCGTCGATTTCAACGGAGGTCAGCAGACCGAGCACAAGTCGATCGCTGTCTCTGTCGTCCGTCGGGAGTGTGTTTGCCATGCGCCCATTCCTGCAATGCGTGCATTAGCGCGTTCATGCGATGAACGTCAAGCCAAATCGTTCACGCGATGAACAACACAAGTAATTGTTTTTAAAAGAAATTTATCGGAGGAGCCGACATCTCGTCCCCACCAAATGTCAGGCGTGGTCGCCCGATGGCGTCAAGTATCGCGCTGCCAGCACCGAGTAACTGTACTGCCGGGCTATGGCGATCCGATCGTCCCGCGAGCGCTCCGGGCCATTCAGCGCCGCGACCAGGGACTTGGCGAGCGCCGGCGGATCGTCCGGTGCGCATCGAGACGTCACCAGCTTTTCAAGCCCCGCGAGCGCCCTGCCCTCGCACGCGATGACGCTGCGCGGTGCGAAGAGACAGTAGTCGAAGAGTTTGTTCGGGCTGATGCCATGGTGATAGAGCGCATTGTTGTGGAAGGCCACGACCGCGCAATCGGAGGCATGCAGCATGCCGTGCACGACCGATCGATCGACTTCATCGTGAAACTCCACATTGGCAAGCGTGGCCGCCCGCTGTCTCAACGCGTCCCTCGAGGTGCCTGAACCGATCATCACGAAATGGATCTCGGGGTTTGCCTTGCCGATGATAGAAGCCGCGTCGAGAATGGCCTCCACGGCATTTGGAGGGCCCATGCCGCCGGCGTAGAGAACGACGCGCCTGCCCTGCCGCTTCAACAGATTGATGCGATCGATCAGAGGGTGACCCAGATTTTCGATCGTCAGCGCGCTCTGTATTTCACCGTCGGACACTCCGTTGGGGATCCACGTGAACTTGCCGGACGGCAAGCCACGCGCGCGCATATGCGCTTCAGCCCCGGCCAGCAGACAGATCACGCGATCGGCCGCGCGATAGGCCGAGCGCTCCTTCCAGCCGAGCACCTTCATCAGCGGATGCCAGGCGGGAGTCATTCCAAGCGCCACGATGCTCTCCGGCCAGAGGTCACGGACCTCCAGCCAGAACCTGGCACCGAACTGCCGCGCGATCTGATCCGCCGCCGAGATGAAGAACAGATGCGGGCTCGACGCTATCATCAGATCCGGTTTGCCGAACTGCGCGGCGATTGCAGACGCTGCCGAGCGGAAAGCCGGCCCGAAGCTCAAATTGTTCCGAAGCCGCCCCAGGCTGCCGCCGGCATAACGCGGCGTATCGAGAAACCAGAAGTCGACGTCGTTGATCCGCTGCGGCCCCGGAACGCGCGGCTGCCTGTGCAGATGATGGAAGGCTGCGCTGACCACCAGCACCCGGTGCCCCATCTGTCTCCAGGCATCGGCAAGCCAGAACGGACGATAATGGCGGCCCAGGCCCGGACCTCCTGCAAAGGGATGCAGCAGCCAGATATTCATGCCGCGGCCCCGAGCGAAGCAAATCGTCGGTAGAGTTCGTTGAGCTCCGCCGCGTCATGCTGCCAGTTGAAATTCCCGGCGACCGCTGCCCGTCCCGCCAGCCCCAATCGGATCGCCCGTTCCGGATCATCCGCGAGCATGGACAGGCTGTTCAGCAGCGCCGCGCGATCGTTGAGCGACACGACGAATCCGCACCCCGCCGCGTCGACGATCTCTTTTGATTTCGGCAAGTCACTTGAAATGACGGGCAGCCCGGCGGCCATGTATTCAAAAAGCTTGGTTGGAAGTGACAGCAGATAATTCGGTTCGGGCAACAGCAGATTGAGACCGATGAGGCTTTCGTTCAGCAGCGCCGCGATCTCACCGCGTCCCAGCCTGCCCCTGTATGATACGTCGGCGGAAGATTTCGCGAGCCAGGCTTCTTCTTCGCGGCCGATGCTCCCGGCGAGCACGAGCGGCAAACGCACCGCGGCACATGCCTCCACCATTTCGACCAACCCGCGATCGAAACTCGTCCGGCCCACGTAAACCGCCTGCCGCCGGCGTCTCGTCGTCGGCGTCGGCTCGATGAATTCGTCCAGTCGCACGGTGTTTCGCACCAGCGTGACGGCCGCACCATAGGCGCGAAAGCGATCGGCAATGGCCGGTGTCGCAGCCACGATCGCATCAAAGCGGCGCGCGGCGCTCCGCTCCACAACTTCCATCGTGCGCGCCACAGCCGGCCGCATCCAGGACCAAATCCACCGCTTGGAATAAATGTCCGCCGGCACGTCCTCGTGGACGTCGTAGATCACCCTGCAACGTCGGCTCTTCAGCTGCAGCGCGAACGGTATCAGTTCAGGATCGTGAAATTGCACGACATCCGCGCCGGTCGCGCGGGCAAGCGCAAGCGCCGCTCGTCCCGCGACCCACGGGCGCTTCCAACGGGGAACCGGCGGCACCTCGATCAACTTGAATTCAATGCGACCTGGATCGCTCGGACGGGGTGATCGCGCCACGACAGTCACGTCGTGACCGGCTTCGGAGAGGCTCCGCGCCTCCTTCTCGACAATTCGAATGTCATCGGCCGAATGGACACTCGACAACATGCAAATCTTCATGGGGCTTCAACCCCGAAGCGTTCAGCCCAAAGCGCCACGCAATAAAGCCGCCAGCGCATCCCGAGGTCGAGCCGGTGAAATTTCCTCTTCACCGCAGCCATGTTCACGTACCGGGCAAGCAGTGCGCTGCCGGCCACCTTTTCATACATCGCAGGCGAGTGTCGATTGAGCCATAGCTGATCGGGCGCGGCGAAACCGATCTTGTCCTTGCGCCAGGAGATGCTGGCCGGAAGAACCTCCTGCATGGCCGCACGAAGCGGCCACTTCGTCCATCCATTGTTCAACTTGATGCGCGTCGGCAAGCTCAACGCAAACTCAACAAATCGGTAATCCAGGAACGGCAATCGCGTCTCGATCCCAAACCGCATCGAGTTCTTGTCCTCGAAACGGAGCAGCATCGGCAGGTTGGTTTCCGTGATCTCGAGTACCTGCATTTCCTGCGCGTCCCTCGTCTCCCGCGCAAAACGGCGAAGACACTCCGGCAAGTCCGGGTTCTTCAGGAAGGCATATCGCCAACGGTAGAATGTGGCTCTTAGCACTGCCGAGCTGGCGCCAAACAGGTACATCAGCAAGCGTTGAGCTGATACGCCGGCCTGTGTGGCCGCGCGGAAGGCGGAGAAAAATCCCCTTACACCGGAGCGGTCCAGCTGGTCGCGGAGCCACGCCGCATAATAGCGATGATAGCCCAGCAGCGTCTCATCGCCCCCCTGACCATCGAGCAGCACAATCACGCCGTTCGCGCGCGCCGTCTTCATCACCTCGTATTGCATCATGATCGAGGGGCCAGCGAACGGCTCTTCCTGCACCTCGAGCAAGGCTTCCGCAGTCGATGCGAAATCCTCATAGCTCGGCTTGGTGCGCAACCAGTTCAGCTCGGCCTTTTCCACGACGTCGGCCGCGTAGGCTTCCTCGTTGTTCGCCGCCTGCTCGCTCACCGCAGTGATGGCAAAGAAGCGACCATTGGAGGACGACGCGTAGTGCCTTGCGGCCAGCGTCGCGACGCTCGAACTGTCCAAACCTCCCGACAAGCAGGTTCCGACGCGAACATCCGAGCGCAGGCGCAGGCGCGTCGCATCGTCGAGCAGCTCCGCCAGTAACCTGGCCGCATCCTGTTCGTTCGCCACGGCCAAACGAGGCGCCAGCGAATAATAGCGTTCGATCTCGATCCGGCCTGTCGACACGTCGACGCGCATCTTGTGTCCGGGCGGCAGCTTCTCGACACCCTTGAAGAAGGTCCGGCTGGTGTGATCGCTCAAACCGCAGACAAGAAAATCCCTGACGAGGTCGTCGTCCGCGATCGAACGCCCGATCAGGGGAAGCAGCTGGCGAATTTCCGAACCGAACGCGAACTGCGTCGCCGTGTTTGCGAAGTAGAACGGCTTTACGCCAAAGCGATCGCGCGCGCAGAACAGCGTATTGTCGCGCTCGTCGTGAATCGCGAACGACCACATGCCGTTGAAACGGTCGAGGCACTTCTCGCCCCAGCGGACATAGGCCGCCAGCAAGACCTCGGTGTCGGAGGCGGTATGAAAGACGTGACCGAGCGCTTCGAGTTCTGTACGAAGCTCGAGATAGTTGTAAATCTCACCGTTGTAGGTGATCCAGATCGGGAGCAGTCGATCGCGCATCGGCTGCGCGCCGTCGTCGGTCAAGTCGATGATGGCCAACCGCCGGTGCCCCAACCCGACCGCGCCATTGACCCGCACTCCGCGCCCGTCCGGACCGCGGTGAGCGACGAGATCGGTCAGTCGATCGACTTGATCAGCATCAACGAGCCCGTTCTTGGCGACTAGGCCGAATATGCCGCACACGAGTGACTGACCTATATCCGCTTGGGTTTCGTGGACAATGCGACAGGAAACGCATTCGAGCCGCTATGGCTTGAAATCCCATCCGGCGCCTGAGCTCACCTCTAACCCGTTCACGCGATGAACGTCAACCTCACCGGGTGAAGGAGCGATCGCGCGAGCTGACTTGCCGTCTATCTTTCGATCGGTTCACCGACATCCTGACCTGCCGCCTGTCGCATTGTCGCCGCAAAACTCGCTGCGAACGCGCTGACATTGTCGTCCTGGTGCGGGACGACGTTCCGAATGGTGGGCCCGTGAGCTTCCTGCACGGCCTGCATCAGGTGGTCTGCCAACGCGACCGGATCGTCGACGCCGAAATAGCGGGCGCTACCCGCGGTCTGCTCCCGATGCACGTCGATGTCGGACAGGATCATCGGAACGCCAAACGATTTCGCCTCCTCGACGGTCGTGCTCCAGCCCTCGAAGCGCGATGGGTTGATCAGCGCCGTTGAAGCGCGCAGCAGCGCGTAGACATGCGGCAGCGGGATAACGCCTAGGTGGCGGAACTGCGCTTCAAGGCCGCGCTTCTGGATCTCGGAGTTGACCAGATCATAATAGCCCGGCTCGCGCCGGTCTTCCTTGCTGCCGGATGCACAGATCACCACGTCGATCGCCCGCCCCTTCAGGATCGTCAAGGCGTCGACGACGAGCTTGTGGTTCTTGTGGCGATAGAACTGATTGGGCAGATAGAAATAGTTCGCCGGCAGATGATATGCCCCGATCACTTCGGCCGGGTCCGTGTTCAGGAACGCGGCCGGCGGCTGGGTCGCGAAGCGAACGACGCAGACCTGGTTTCTTGCGCCTGGATAGTAGGCCCTGAAATCACGCAGCGCGCTCTCGCTGCTCAGCATGATGGTTCGGCCCGAGGCGATTTGCATGCGAAAGCCAAGCTCGCGGCGCCAGCGTGCCGTCGTTGGAAACAGTTGCGGCAGAGAGCGGTGCTGCAAATCCGGAATCCATGCCACTGCCGGATGCGCGAGCCGCCAACCAAAGAAACGTGCCGATTCGACGACGACATCGATCCCGGCGCCTCGAAACGCCGCCGCGGCTCCGCGATCCAGACCAAGCCCGAGTGCCGCGGCCAACCCTGGCTGTCCATCGAAAGTCTCCGATCGAACGACCTCGACACCCGGTATCGCGGCAAGCTCCGCGAGTTCATTCTCTTCGGCCCTGTTCCCGGCAAAGACAATCGGAACGAATTCGCCGGGCAGAAACCTGGCAAGCGCCGCAAACAGATTGCGCTGATAATTGTAGCCGCCGGCCCAAAGCCGTCGCGAAATGTGACCGAACGCGAACCGCAATGGGCGGGGCGTCACGAAGCCTGCCCCTTGAACCAGGCCACGTAATCGGCAAGGCCTCGATCGAGCGGAATGCGCCAATCGAACCCGATCTGGCGCAGCACGGCATCGTCGGCCAACAGGCTCACGGGATCGCCGGGCCGGCTTACGCCCGAGTGCCGCACAACGGTATTGCCGCCCCACTGCCGGATGAGACCGGCTGCGATATCGGCAACGCTGGTCCCACGGCCCGACCCGCCATTGATGACCCGGAAGGCCGCCTGCGACGACGGTGTTGCGACGCTTGCGAGCAGCCTTGCGACATCACGCACGTCGATCCAGTCGCGGATTTCGTTGCCCGTCCCGCCAAGCGTGAGCACCTGCTCCTTGGCCGCCAGCCGCGAGCAGATGTCCCAGAGCAGCTGCTTGCGCAAATTGGGTCCATAGACCGAGAACAGCCGCACGATCGTGCAGCGGATGCCAAACGACTGCGCGTAGCTCCCGCACAATTGCTCCATCATCAACTTGTGCTTCCCATAGGGCGACATCGGAGTTGCGATCGCGCTTTCAGCGATCGGGCCGACATGGTCGGCTCCATAGACGGCCGCACTTGACGCCGCGATCACGGCGCAGTTCGGCGCGGATCCGCGCAGCCATTCGAGCAGCCGCGCGGTGCTCGCCACGGTGCGCGAAAAGTCCTCGAACGGCCGCTCGATCGAGATGCCGACCGACGATCCGCCGGCCAGATGAAAGATCTGCGCCGGTAGCCCGTGCGCGGCCGCGAGCGCATTGAGATTGGCCGCGTCGATTTCACCGTTGATCCAGCTCTGCAAACCAAGCCGCCGGGATTCCGCTGCATCGAGTGCGCCGTGCCCGACGCCGTGCACCGCTTGGCCCGCTCCCGCCAGCTCATGCACGAGATGACGGCCGATGAACCCATTCGCGCCTGTGACCCAGACGATCATCGATCAGGCCTTGTGACAGACAAAAGAGTAGAGCCGGCCCGGCCGATTGTCGAAACGTTCGGCCATCGACAGCAACGAGCCGAACACAAGACGCGACGCAAACGCGGTTCGCCACAGCGGCGCCACCGGAACCTTTTGCGTCAACCTGGTCACGATCGCCGATTTCAGGGTCTCCAGCGTATAGGGAAACAGGTTGATCGGGCTTTGCAGCGGCGCCAGCGCGTCGATCGCGGAAAAGCCTGCGGCGGTCAGCGCGCCGGTGTAGCGATCGAGCAGGTAGGCATGCTCGCCCCCGTAAAGATGATGCAACGGATGCTGCGCGAGGAACTGGGGGAGGTCCGCCTCCTTGCTGATGACATGCTCGCGCGCAGCGATCAGCATGCCGCCGGGCCGCAGCACGCGAAACATCTCCCGGCATGCTCCCTCGAGATCGCGCGTGTGGTGCAGCACGGCGCGGGCAAAGACGACATCGAACGCCGCATCGGCGAACGGCAGCCGCTCGGAAAACTCTTCGACCACCCGGATCGGCTGTTGCGACTGCGCTGCCAGATCGCGGATCGCCGCCGCTCCCACGATCGCGCTGGGATCCGGCTCGAGCGCCGTCACGGCAAAGCCGGTTCGGGCGAGCGCGTAGCTCGCAATGCCGCGGCCGGCGCCGACATCGAGCGCGGCGCCGGACCGGCCGGCCAGCAGCGAAGCGACCGCCTGCCACTCGGAGCTCCGGAAATAGCGTTCGGCAGCGCCGGCCAGCGGATCGTCGTAGAATGCATCGAGCACAAGCTGGCGCTGATCCGGCTGATTGCGCAGCCAGACCACCGCGTCCTCCCAGGTGGTAAACTTGCGCTCACCGTTCATCGGGCCCAAGCTCCCTCACCAATACGGCCGGATTGCCCGCCACGATCGAAAACGCCGCGACATCCCTGGTTACGACCGCGCCGGCCGCGACGATAGCGCCCTGGCCCACCGTCACACCGCGCAAGACCATCGCACCCGCGCCGATCCAGGCATCATCGCAGATTTTGACTGGACTCTCATCAAGCGAGATATCGTTCGGATGCCCGCGGGTGAAAATCTGCTGGACCTGTTTGTGCCGCTCGGCCGCCCGCAGCGGGTGCGTGAGATTGTCGAAGACATTCGCCGAATGCGAGATCAGGACGCGGTTGCCGATCTCGATCGACGCCGCCGACCAGATCCGGGTTCCTTCTCCGACGTAGCACCATTCGCCGATCTTGATCTCGCCACCATGCGCGAAGGTCAGGAGTTCACCCAGGATGCGGCTATTGCGGCCCACGACGATCTTGTCGGAATCGCCGCTGATATTTCTGATCCTGGCATAGCGGCCGAGCGCCGCGTCCGGCTGCAGCCGGCACGTCGCGCGACCGATCAGGCGCTGGATCAGGTAATCGACATTCATGCCGTCAACTGCAGGCAAGCAACGGCGCGCGACGACGCCGCAAGGTCATTGCCCTGCCCTTTGCCGGTGTGGACGTCGAAAACGGTCGCGCCGGCGAGCGCCTCGGCGCTCTGGCGCGACCAGCCCTGCCGCGAATAGCCGAAATAGTCGACATGAGAGGATGCCGCGCCGAATGCCTCGATGATCCGCTCGATCATGGCGAGATCGAACACCTGATACCAACCGAGATTGTCGCGTTTGCCGAACGGCACCGAGATCAAGCAGGTCCCGCCGGGCTTGAGAATGCGCTTGAACTCCCGCACCGCCGGAACAAAGCCGTCGCGATCGGTCTCGGCGTCGCGCGGATCGCCCGTGTACAGCATCTGATTGTCGAGGCCGATGTGCTCGATCGTCGAAATGCTGGCGACGGTGTCGAAAACCTGATCGCCGAACATCGTGTTGCGAAGATCGCCGAACACATAGGAGTAGCCGTCATGCCAATAGCATCGCTTCTCCGGCGCCAGCGTCATGATGGTGAGATCCGCGCCGCGCAGCGGCGGACGCTGCAGCAGGAAATCGTGGTTGAACGTCGATCCCGCGTCCAGCATCTTGCCGACATTGTTCAATCGGGCATAGACCCAGGGATATTCCACCACGCGCTCGTCCATGGCGACGCCGTAGCCGGGCGGAAGCTCCTTTCCTGCCTGTAGCAGGCCTGCGTCGATCGCCGCGGTGATGGTATCGCGCTTGACCGTCTGATAGCCCGGGCCGAACGGCCGCGGCCGCAGCCTGAACAGCGGCACAGCGAGCCCGTCGGCCGCCCATTTCAGCTGATGGATCAAGTCAGTTGCAGACATCATCTCGGCCCGATCGCCCGCCCGCTGGCCGGCCCTGTGCACCGTCTAGAGCCTTTTCCGTTCCGATGGAATCGGAACGGGGCTCCAGATTGTTGTTTTGACGCATTTTCCCTGCGCGAACCGGCGCCCACTTCGCTCGAAAACGCTCTATCACGGCTCAATCCGCGCGACGAGGTCGATAAACTGCGCCCATTGCGAGGCCTTGCTGTAGGTCTCCTGCACGCGGCTCCTGCCGGAGGCGGCGATCGCAGCCCATTGAGGCCAATCCCGCAGGCTGCGTGAGATCGCCTCGGCGGCCCGCTCGGGAGCGTCGTAGCTGCGCATCGTGACGCCGTCCTGCATCGCCTCCGGATAGTTGCCGGCATCCGACACGAGCAGCGAGCCGCAACCCATCGCCTCGAAGCAGCGCATATTGCCGCGATCGTTGCCGGCCATGTCGATTGCGCCGTTGAGCACGATCTTCGCCGATCCGAACAACTCGTAGAGGTCCCTGCCGAACAGCGGCAACCTCGCGATTCGCGCGATGGCGTCGGGGCGGCGGTGCTTGCGCAGCGGCAGCAATCGACCGACCGCGCTTTCGGCAAGCCGTGTCAGCCGCGACGCATCGAGGCAGAATACGATCTTGTGGTCAGCTGCCAGCGCGGCGACCTGTTCGAGCGTCCTGCCCCGCGCGCTATGATGCCGCGAATATCCACCGACAAACGCCACGTCGATCGGTCGTTCGCCGTGGCCGTACTGCTCCATGACAGGGTCGATCGCGGGAAAGAAGAGCTCCGCCCGGCACCCCTTGCTGCGCCACGCCTCGAGGATCGAGGGGAAGTTTCCAAGCACCGCGCCATAGGCGGTGAGATCGGCATTTCCGGAAGGCGCGGCGCGCCAGCACAGCGTCTTCTTCACACAGCCGGGAAGCTTGGCGACGAACGCACTCGGATAGCGCACCGGATCGAGATTGTAGAACACCTCGGTTCTGTGATGCTCGATCTGCGCGAGCAGAATGGCCTCGAGCGTCGGCGCTTCCTTCAGGCCCTGCTCACGTGCCCACTGGCGCTGCAGCACCTCATCGTCGCCATTCGTGAAGAAGGCTTCAACTGCGCCGTCGAGCACAGGCTTGAGAAAATGCGCGGCGCCAAACCGATCATGCAGGAACACGTCGCGGCGCGCGTCGAAACTTGACGCTTTTGCCGCGAGCTGGTTCAGCCTCGGCAAATAGGACGGATAGAGACCGCTATTCTGGAACAGACGCATTGGTTACGCGGACCTTGCCAACATCCATTTCATGTTCAAATAAGGCCAGATCCGGCCGACACTCTTCCAATCCCAGCTCTGCGACGCCGTCAAGCGGCCGACCGCCTTTCGAAGGGGCGTTTCGTCGACGAACTCGGCGAAAGCCGGAACATTCCGATCGAGCAGCTGTGCCGTCCACCCCGCCAATGGCCCATTCAGCCATTCCGGCATCGGCGAGTTGAAGCCTACCTTGCGGCGCGCGGTGCGGATGGTTTCGGGCATCAGGTTCGCCATCGCCTGCCGCGCCACCACCTTGGTCAGGCCATCCGCCGACTTGCTCGTTTCCGGCAGCGCCATCGTGTAGGTGACCAGCCGCCAATCCATGAACGGCATGCGGACCTCGATCCCGTGCGCCATCGAGAGTCGGTCGAAATTGCGCAGAATGGTAGGCAGCGTGGTCGAATGGAACATGCGGTAGAGGCGCCGGTTCAACGCACCCCATGTATCAGGCAATTCGTCGTCCTCGGCGACCAGCGGCAGCGGCGCGGGCGCGGCCGCAGCACCTCCGCGCAGGAAGTAGTGCCCCTCGCGCCTGATCATCTGCGCGCGCAGGAAGTCGATGCCGCGCTGCGCCAGCTGCGATCGTGAGGTGAGCGCGGCTGCTGCGTTCCGGATCCGGAATGCGGCCGACTGTCCCTCCTGCAGGTAGGCGCCCATCAATTCGTCCGCGCCGTGGCCGTCGAGTGACACGGTGACGTTCTGGCGCCGGAGCTCGCGATAGATCAGCCAAGGCGCGCTCGGCAGCCCGATATAGACGTCGTCATTGTCGTCGAGAATGCGGTCAAGGTCGGTGAGCGCGTCGGAGCGGCCGATCTCGAGAAAGCTCGGTGCCACCTCGGCCCACGCGGCCGCTTCCTCCGCCATCGGCCGCTCGTCATTGCTGGCGCCGGGAAAGGTCGCGACAAAGGCGTGCCGCCAGGCGGTCGAGTCACGCGGCCCCATGCCGGCTTTCTCATGGGTCGCCATGGCGCAGATCACCGCGGACGAATCGAAGCCGCCGGACAGACAGGTCCCGATCGGAACGTCGCTGCGCATCCGCAGCGCGACGGAATCCTGAAACAGGTCACGAAAGCGCTCGACGCGTTCGCTCTCGGTATCCGGGATTGCCGGCAGATGGTCCACGGTTCGCCACCAGCGGCGCACCTGCACACGCCCCTGGCGCAACCACATGCAGTGGCCGCCCTGCAGGCGGCGCAGTTGCGCGAACAGCGTCCGCTCGCTGCCTTCGATCCCGAACGGGTCAAGCAACAGCCGCCGCGCCACGTCGACATCGAGCGACGCCTCAACCAGCCCGCTCCGCGCCAGCGCCCGCTGCTCGGACGCGAAAACGAACCGCTCGGACGACAGCGCATACAACATCGGTTTGATGCCGAAGCGATCGCGCGCCAGGAACAGATCATCGGTGGCCGTGTCGTAGATCGCCAGCGCCCACATGCCGTTGAAGCGCAGCAGCATGTCCTCGCCCCATGCCTGCCAGGCGGCAAGGATCACTTCGGTATCGGACTGGCTGCGGAAAACCGCGCCCTTCGCCTCGAGCTCGCGGCGCAATTCGAGGAAGTTGTAGATCTCGCCGTTGTAGACGATCACATGGCGGCCATCGCCCGATGCCATCGGCTGATAGCCGCCCTCGCCGGGGTCGATGATGGCGAGCCGACGATGGCCGAAGGCGACGTTTCGCTTGGCATTGAACCAGGTGCCCTCGCCGAACGGACCGCGATGCGCGATCAATTTGGTGAGCCGCGAGATGTCGGCCGGCTCCACGGGAGCGCCGCGCAGATTGACGATGCCTGCGATGCCGCACATGTCTAGATGGCCTTGAAGGGCAGGAAGCGACTGCTGATGACGCGGAGATCCCGCCAGCACACGGCGCGGTAGGGACCGAGCTGCGACGCGGCAACGGCGGCGACAAAGATGGCCGCCGCCGACACGCCGTAGAGTGACACCACATACCACCATGACGGCGCGTGGTCGAATGACGCGTGGCCGAGCTGCGAACGCAGCGCCAGCGCGATGGCTACTCCCGTGCCGAGCGGGATCAATACGAAATGCAACATCCGTGACCACATATCTGAAAGGCGGAAGGTTCGCTGCAGCAACAGCACGGTGATCACCATCTGGGCGACCATCCCGACGCAGGAGCTCCAACCGGCCGCCTGCCAGCCGAAATACGGCAACGCGACGGCGCTGGTCGCCAGCGTGAAGATGCCCGTGACGAGCGAGATCAGCGCGTTGGAACTGGAGCGCCCCTGCGACAGCAGATAGAACGCAAACACATTGGCGCTGGACCCCAATATTCCGCTGATCGCGAGCACCACCAGCACCAGCTGGGCCTCGGCGGCGATCTCGGCGCCGGTCCATCGATGCAGCAATGCGCCTGCGGCCGGGATCAGGCCGCCCAGCGCGCTCGCGGCAAGCACATTGAGAATCCAGGACGAGCGAAGCAGGAGGTCGACCTTGCGATCGTCATCCTCCCTCTGCAGGGTGCTGAAGAACGGGAACAAGATCTCGCCGATCTTCAGCACACCGATATAGACAGCCTCCTCCAGCCGCTGCGCGACGCTGTAGAAGCCGACGAATTGCGGCTGCAACAGCGCGCCGAGCAGATAGCGGTCCGCCTGCCCGGCGAACAGCGCGCCGCTTTGCGCCGCGAACTGCCAACCGCCAAGCTTGACCAGCGCACGCAGCGCACCGCGATCGAGCGCCGGCCGTGCCAGCCAGTCACTGATGGCGTGGCGCGACCAGGCAAAGGCCATCACGAGATTTGTTGCAAAGCCCAAGGCCTGACAGCCGAGGAAGGTCGAGGCACGCGGCGCGTAGGGGATCAGCAGCAGCATCGACATCGTCGTCACCACCGTGCCGGTGATGCTGATCGACGCGATCCGCCGATAGTCCTGACGCGCCGTGAACAGCGAGAGGAAGACGGCGAACAGGCACTGGAACAGCCAACCGGCGCCGGCGAATGCGAAGGCGAGTCCGAGATCGTCGGCGGCCGGGCCGCCGAGGTGGAATCCCAGTCGTGCGAGCGGCGCGCCGGCAAAGGCAAGCAACGCCGCGATCAGGCCGCCAAGGACGATGGCAAGCACGAGAGCGGTCGCGAAAAATCGCTGCGCCTGATCGCGGTCGGACGGTTCCAACCTTTGCGCGAGCTCGCGCGCCGTCGAAAGGCCGAGCGCATTGCTGAACATCAGCGCCGGCGCGACACAGGCCGTCACCAGACCCGCAACGCCGAACGCGGCGAGACCGAGCCGGAAAATCACGAACGGCAGGATCGCGAGATTGAGCAGCACCGCGACCGCGAAGGCGGTCGCGTTCCATGCCGAGTTACCGAGCAGATGGGATGGACCCTTTCTCACCGCCATGCCCGCTTTCGGTCCATCGCTCCGATACGCCTCAAGTGCCTCTTCCGTAAGGGCAAAACCCATTCGGCATGGCGACGGGCTAGCAGCCGGCGCGGTGATTGTCGAGAGTTGGCGGACGGCGGGGAGGCGTGAGGCCAGACCAGGGCCGCAAAATACAGGAGCCGATCTCCACGGAACCATGGCTGGTTGTTTTCGGCCCTGTTTGTGATCCGGGTAACAGTTGGAAAGGCCTGCCAAATTGTCTATGGCAGATGGGCTCAAGCCCCCGGGCAGCCCGCCCAACAAGAGGTGTCTCAATGCCCTTTCCCCGCGCATCCCAAGCCCTGTCCCGTTTCACCGTGCTGGATTTGACCCGGGTCCGGTCTGGGCCGACCTGCGTGCGGCAGCTCGCGGACTGGGGCGCCAACGTCGTCAAGATCGACGCGTTGACTGAGGATGCCGGCGGCGAGCAGCCGGGCGGCCCCCGGCGGGGTTCCGACTTCCAGAATTTGCACCGCAACAAGCGGGCGATGACGCTGAACCTCAAGGACCCCAGGGGGCTCGAGGTGTTCAAGCGGCTGGCCGAACAGGCTGATGTCGTGGTCGAAAACTTCCGGCCGGACGTCAAGGCCAAGCTCGGCATCGATTACGAGAGCATCCGCAAGATCAACCCGCGCATCGTCTATGGCAGCATCTCCGGCTTCGGCCAGGACGGCCCCTACCATAAGCGCCCCGGTTTCGATCAAATCGCGCAAGGCATGGGCGGGCTGATGTCGATCACCGGCGCGCCGGGCGGAGGCCCGATGCGGGTCGGCATTCCCGTCGCCGACCTCACCGCCGGCCTGTTCTGCGCCATGGGCATCCTCACCGCACTGCTCGAACGCGAGGTCTCCGGCAAGGGTCAGTGGGTGCAGACCTCGCTGCTCCAGGCCCAGATCTTTATGCTCGACTTCCAGGCCGCGCGCTGGCTGATGGAGAAGGAGGTCGCCAGGCAGGCCGGCAACAACCACCCGACCAGCATTCCGACCGGCGTGTTCAAGACCTCGGACGGCTACATCAATATCGCTACCACCGGCGGCCGGATCTGGGAGCGCTGTGCGCAGGCGATCGGCGCGCCGGAGCTGATCACCGACCCCGACTACGCGACCGCGCCGGCACGCTCGAAGAACCGCGACGCGCTGAATGCGAGGATCGGCGCGCTGACCGAGAAGAAATCGACCGAGACCTGGGTGCAGGAGCTGAACGCCGCCGGCGTGCCGTGCGGGCCGATCTACTCGATCGACCAGATGTTCGAGGACGCGCAGGTGAAGCATCTCGGCATTGCGCAGGACGTGCCGAACGACGAGGGCCGCCATATCCGCCTGGTTGGCCAGCCCGTGACGCTGTCGCGCACGCCGAGCAGGATGGCCGCCCGCCCGCCGGAGTTCGGCGAGCAGACCGAGGAGCTGCTGGCCGAATTCGGCTTCGGCAAGGAAGAGATCGCCGAGCTCCGTCAGCGCAAGGTGGTTTGACGGTATCAAACCACCAATGCCTAGCGGTTCGAGGTCGCCAGATCCCGGACCGCGACTACGCCCGTGCAGGCCGCAGCATTCGTCCGAGCCCGACGAACGCCTTGTCGATCACCGGCCAGAACAGCAGCACGATTGCAAGCGTCGTGATCGAGCCGACCAGACCGTTCGACCAGAACACCTTGAGGTCGCCGCCGGCGCCGATCATCGACAGGCGAAAGGCATCCTCGGCGCGGTTGCCCAGCACGAGCGCGAGGGTGAACGGCGCCAGGGGAATGCCGATCTTCTTGAAGACGTAGCCGACGATTCCGAAGCCGAGCATCAGCCAGATGTCGAACATCGCGTTCTGGATCGCATAGGCGCCGATCGCGCAGGACACCACGATCATCGGCGCCACCGCGGCAAAGGGCACGCGCAGGATCGAGGCGAAGATCGGCACTGTCGTCAGCACCAGGACGAGGCCGACGACGTTGCCGAGATACATCGAGGCGATCAGGCCCCAGACGAAGTCCTTGTGTTCGACGAACAGCAGCGGCCCCGGATTGAGCCCCCACACCATCAGGCCGCCGAGCAGGATCGCCGCAGTGCCCGAGCCGGGGATGCCGAGCGCCAGCATCGGCAGCAGGGCCGAGGTGCCGGAGGCATGCGCAGCCGTCTCCGGCGCGAACACACCCTCGATGCGGCCCTTGCCGAAGCTTTCGGGCTCCTTGGCGAAGCGCTTGGCGAGATTGTAGCCCATGAAGGAGGCCGCGATCGCGCCGCCGGGGGTGATGCCGAGCCAGCAGCCGATGAAGGAGGAGCGCAGCAGCGTCACCCAGTATTTCGGCAGGTCCTTCCAGACGCTGAGCACGACGCGCAGCGAAATGCCCGCCGCATGTCCCCGCAGCGCCAGCCGCTCCTCCATCGTCAGCAGGATCTCGCTGATGCCGAACAGGCCGATGACGGCGACCAGGAAGTTGATGCCGCGAAGCAGCTCCGGCGAGCCGAAGGTCATGCGGAGATTGCCGGACACGGTATCCATGCCGATGCCGGCGAGCAGCAGCCCCAGCGACATCGAGATGACCGTCTTGTGCTTGGCCTCGCGCCCGAGGCCGACGAAGGAGCAGAAGGTCAAGAGATAGACCGCGAAGAACTCGGGCGGGCCGAACTTCAATGCGAAGGACGAGATCATCGGCGCGAGGAAGGTGATCAGCAGCACGGCGACCAGCGAGCCGATGAAGGAGGAGGTGAACGCCGCGGTCAGCGCCTCCGCCGCCCTGCCCTGCTGCGCCATCGGATAGCCGTCGAAGGTGGTCGCGACCGACCAGGCTTCGCCCGGGATGTTGAACAGGATCGAGGTGATGGCACCACCGAACAGCGCACCCCAATAGATGCAGGACAGCATCACGATCGCCGAGGTCGGATCCATCGTGAAGGTCAGCGGCAGCAGGATCGCGACGCCGTTGGGGCCGCCGAGCCCCGGCAGCACGCCGACGAAGATGCCGAGCACCAGCCCGACCATCATCAGCACGAGCGTCTTCCACGTCAGCAGGACGGCAAAACCGTGGAGCAGGAGCCCGAAAGCTTCCATGTTTCGAAATCGCGCCGGCCCGCCTAGCGGCCGAGGGCCGCTTCGAGCGGCCCTTTCGGCATGATGACGTCGAAGGCGATGTCGAAGGTGACGAACATGATCGCCGTGAACACGAAGGCGGTGAGCAGCGACTTCCACAGCGCGATCTTGCCGACGAGGCGCATGAAGCCGGAGATCAGGAGGAAGCTCGCTACATAGAGGCCGAGGAACTGTGTCGCCGCGCAGAACAGCAGCGTCGGCACGAACACTGCCATCACGCGGCGAAGCTGGGCCCGGGTGACAAAGGTCTCGGCGGCTTCCCGGCGCGAAAGAAAGGCCGCGCCGAGGCCATAGAGGCTGGCGCCGCCGAGGATGACCGAGAGGTAGAACGGAAAATAGCCCGGCTGCGGCCCGGTCGAGTCCCACGACGCGCCGGTGCGCCAATTGTCCCAGCCGAGCACTACGGCGAGCGCAAGCAAGAGCAGCGACACGACGACGTCGACGACGCCGGTGCTGACGACCGCCGGCGAGTTATCTTCAGGCGCGGTCGGATCGTCGACGACGATTTCAAGTTCGGTTTGGGACATGGATGAGACGGTCTGGGTTGCGAGGGCAACGATTGGGATAGCGTGCTGATGCAACCACCGTCAATGCAGCCTTCAGCTAAACGGTGGAACGTTCGGGAAAGGCGCTCGCAAGTGCAGCACGCTCCGGCTTGAGAACGCCGCGCTCGGTGATCAATCCGGTCACCAGCCGCGCCGGCGTGACGTCGAAGCCGAAATTGGCCACCGACGAGCCGTCCGGAACCACGCGCACGGTCTCGATCCGGCCATCCGCCGTGCGTCCCGTGAGGTGCGTCACCTCGGCGGCCGCGCGCTGCTCGATCGGAATCTGCCTGACGCCGTCATCGATGCTAAAGTCGATCGTCGGCGACGGCAGCGCGACGTAGAACGGCACGCCATTGTCATGCGCAGCGAGCGCCTTCAGATAGGTGCCGATCTTGTTGCAGACATCGCCATTGGCGGCGACGCGGTCGGTGCCGACGATGGCGAGATCGACCATGCCGTGCTGCATCAGGTGTCCGCCGGTATTGTCCGGGATCACGGTGTGCGGCACGCCGTGATGGCCGAGCTCCCAGGCCGTCAGCGAGGCGCCCTGGTTGCGTGGCCGGGTTTCGTCGACCCAGACATGGATCTTGATGCCGCGCTCATGCGCGAGATAGATCGGCGCCGTCGCCGTGCCCCAATCGACGGTGGCGAGCCAGCCGGCGTTGCAATGGGTCAGCACGTTGACCACCTCGCCCGACTTCTTGGTCGCGGCAACCGTCTCGATCAGGCCGAGCCCGTGGCGGCCGATCTCGCGATTGATCTCGACATCCTCGTCGGCGATCTCGCGGGCACGGGCGTAGGCCGCCTCGGCGCGCGCCGAGGCCGCGAGCGGCACGAGCGCGCGCTGCATCTCGTCGATCGCCCATTTCAGATTGATCGCGGTCGGCCGGGTCGCCAGCAGCATCTTGCCGGCGCGCTCGAGTGCCGCGTCGGAGGCATCCTCGCGCATCGCGAGTGCCATTCCATAAGCGGCAGTCGCGCCGATCAGCGGCGCGCCGCGCACCAGCATCGAGCGGATCGCCTCGCCGGCCTCGTCCGCGGTGGTGAGTTTGGCGACGATGAACTCGTGCGGCAATCGGCGCTGGTCGATCGCGCCGACCGACCAGCCGTCACGCTCGCGCCAGATGCTGCGGAAATGTCGTCCATCGACCTTCATGCCTACGCCCTTCGCGTCGCGCGCTCCCTGGAGGACTTCTTCACGACCGCAACACCCTTCCAGCCACGGCATCGAGCTTCGCAAGCAATTGAGGATCGCGCGCCTCCGGCGCCGTGATCAGCGCGGTGTCGAGCGCACGGTCCGAGCCAATCGGGCACGGCTCGTGCTCGCGCGGAAAATCCTTTGCCAGCCGCGCCACCAGCGCCTTCGCCTTGTCGGCGTTCGAGGTCAGCACGCGGATGATGTCCTGAACGGTGACGGCATCGTGATCGGGATGCCAGCAGTCGAAATCAGTCACCATCGCCACGCTGGCGTAGCAGATCTCGGCCTCGCGGGCGAGCTTGGCTTCCGGCATGTTGGTCATGCCAATCACCGAATAGCCCTGCGCCTTGTAGGTCAGGCTTTCGGCGAGCGAGGAGAACTGCGGCCCCTCCATGCAGAGGTAAGTGCCGCCGCGGGCGAACGCGATATCTTCGGCCTCGGCAGCAGCCGCCAGATGCCTCGCCAGCAACGGCGACACCGGATGCGCCATCGAGACATGTGCGACGCAGCCCCTGCCGAAGAACGAGCTCTCCCGCTTGTAGGTACGGTCGACGAACTGGTCGACGAGAACGAAAGTGCCGGGCGGCAGTTCCTCCCTGAAGGAGCCGCAGGCCGAGAGCGAGATCAGGTCGGTGACGCCGGCCCGCTTCAGCACGTCGATATTGGCGCGATAGTTGATGTCGGAGGGGGACAGCGCGTGTCCATGGCCGTGGCGCGGCAAGAACACGATCGGGAGTCCCGCCATCTCGCCGCGGCGGAGCGGCGCGGACGGCTCGCCCCAGGGGCTTGTGATCGCCTCCTCGCGGACATTTTCCAGGCCCGGCAGATCGTAGATGCCGGATCCACCGATGATCCCCAACACGGCTTTGCTCATGATCGCTCCTCACGGTCCCGCAACGGCGCCGGAGGGGTGACCCAGCCCGATCGGGCTCGCCGGACGTTCGGCCATACTGCGGCGCAGTAATCACTGCGCCGCTGCCGCTTGCAAGGCAATTCCAAGCTAACAGGCCCAGTCATTCCGGGGCACTCGAAGGGTGAACCCGGAATCTCGAGATTCCGGGTTCGATGCTTCGCATCGCCCCGGAATGACGGCGGATCCGCTATTTTGCGACGAACCCTGCCGCGTTCATCAGCGAGGCATTCTGCTTATCGTCCTCCTCGAGAAACTGCACCATGTCCTTGCCGGTGAGGAAGATCGGCTTCAGCGCCTGCTTCTCCATGTACTCCTTGTATTCCGTGGTCTGCGTCACCTTGTGGAACAGATCGACATAGAACGCCTGCTGTTCCGGCGTCACCTTGCCGGGCAGGAACATCGCCCGCAGCATCAGATACTGCACGTCGACGCCCTCCTCTTTGCAGGTCGGGATGTCGGACCAGGACTGCGTCTCCGTCACCTTACCGGTGTACGAGATGCGCTCCTTGTCGAACACGCAGAGCGGACGCACCTGGCCCGCGCGCCAGACTTCGAGATTTTCCGAAGGGTTGTTGACGTTGGCCTCGGTGTGGTTGCCGACCAGCTGGGTCGCGGCCTCACCGCCGGACTTGTAGGGCAGAAAAGAGAATTTCGCGCCGGTCTTCTGCTCGAGGAACACGGTCAGCACGTGATCCTCGCGCTTGGAGCCGGTGCCGCCCATCTTGAACGGCGAACTCGCTGTCTTCGCGGCCGCGATGAAGTCCTTGACGGTCTTGGGGCCCGACGCATTGTCCCACAACACGAACTGATCGAGCGCGACCACGGAGACCGGGGTCAGCTCACGCCAGTTGAACGGGATCTTGGCCGACAGCGGAAGCATGTAGATCAGCGAATAGGCGATCAACACCTTGTTCGGGTCGCCCTCGCTGGATTTCATGTACATCAGCGCTTCCGCGCCCGAAGCACCGCCCTTGAGCGAGACGACCATCGGCTGCTTCATCAGATTGTTCTTCTGGATCGCGGCCTGCATCATCCGCGCCATCTGGTCGGAGGCGCCACCCGCGCCCGCGGCCACCACGATCTCGACGGGCTTCGTCGGTTCCCAGCCGGCGAAGGCCGGCGTGCTCAACAAGAGGGCCGCGATTGCAGCCGTGGTTTTTACAATCTGTCCCACGTGTTTCTTCCCTATCTATTTGTTCGGCTTGGCAAAACCTGCGAGGTGGCGGGCGCCATCATTGTGCCGAGAATGCCGCTGAGTTCAAGCCGCGAACTGCCGCATGGCCTATGACTTTGGAATGAGGTGGGCGTCGTTTGCCAATGGAGCAGACCGTGTAGGGTGGCCAGAGGCGCGCCGCTTGTTCGCTGTCGTCCCTGCAAAAGCAGGGACCCATAACCACAGACGTTCGTTGTTGAAGCGAGCTGTGGCTCCAGCGTATGCGACAATGACCTTCGGTGGTTATGGGTCCCTGTGTCTTGGAAGTCTGTCATGATGGGTTGGGCGGGAAGCCGTTGGGTCCTTGGCGCTTGACGCCGTGAGCCGGCTCGGCCTCCCGCCCGTTCCATTACCAACCTGAACAGTTGCACGAGGCTGCGCCAACAGACCTCGCATCACAGGGACAGGCACCGTGATCATACCCCCTCGTTATGTCGGAATCGACGTCTCCAAGAAGCATCTCGATATCTTTGATGAAGCTGACGGCGTGTCCAGGCGCATCGCCAACGCGGCACAGGCCATCACACAGCAGGTGGCGCGTTGGCGATGCGATGCGCTGGTCGTCTTCGAGGCCACGGGCGCCTATGACCTCGCGCTTCGCGAGGCCCTAAGCCAGGCCGGTGTCCGCTTCGCTCGGATCAATCCGGCTCGAGCTCGCGATTTTGCGCGGGCCAGCGGCCAACTTGCCAAAACCGATCCGATCGATGCACGGATGCTGGCGGCCTTTGGCCGGGTCATGCAGCCGGCAGCCGAGCGGGCCGCCAATCCCGCCCGCAACGCTTTGGCAGGGCTTGCAAAACGGCGGGACCAACTGGTTCTCATGCGCGCGCAGGAGAAGAACCGGCGCAGCGAGGCCGACGACTGCGCCATGGCCGAACGGATCAGTCGGCTCATTGAGGTTCTCGACGGCGAGATCGCCGAGATCGAGGCCGATATCAACGCATTGACCAAGGCCGAGCCGGAGATCGCGGACGATGCGCGGTTGATGCGCTCACTGCCGGGCGTGGGTCCCGTGGCTTGCATGCAGCTGATCGCGAAGATGCCGGAACTTGGACATGTTGGAGCGAAGCAGATCGCCGCGCTCGCGGGCCTTGCCCCCTTCAACGTCGACAGCGGCGCCTTCCGTGGAAAACGCAAGATCGCCGGCGGCCGAAAGCGCGTTCGTGACGCCCTCTATATGGCGGCTCTGAACGCGGTTCGTCGGGCCGATCCATTCAAGGCCTTCTACGCGCGGCTGCGACAGGTCGGCAAACCAGCCAAGCTCGCTCTCATTGCCGTCGCCAGGAAGCTCCTAACGGTCCTCAACGCCATGATGCGCGACAGAAAGCCCTACCTGCAGACCAAGCCGACATAACAGTTGCCGGGTCGCGCTTCGCTTGCCCGGGACGACACCTAATTTGTGGAGCGATTTGCGAGTCACACATCCGCGCTCTCGCGACATGATCTGTCCGAGCTTTGCTCTTCGTTCCGCCCTCTCTCTTGAAGAGGGCGCAGGGAAAGCCGGGTGCCGATCGCACCCATGGGCCCCGAGCAATGGGTGGTAAGCTCGGGGGTAGGACCACAGGTGTAACCGGAGCAATCCGGCTTTCCCTGCGCGATGGGTTACGGCTTATACGTGCTCTCCCCGGCGAGACCGGGCTTTTTTGTCACCACCGCCCTCGCAAAGACGCTTTCGCCTCTTGCAAGAGGACACCTGCCGCTAGGGCGTCAGGCCTGCACGATTTCGCCGTCCGCCTTGCGTGCTCTCGTCAGTACCACGCACAGCGTCCACCGCATCTCAACCCACGTTCGTGACGACCGCGAAGCGCCCCTCGATCGGGTGAGACGGGCAATTCATAACACTGAGTTGATCTTCCGGTAAACCGAAATATTTTTTCAAAGGGGGGCTTGCGCCGTCGGGCAACTCAGTGGCACGCGCGCGAACCCCTAGCCCATCCGTCATTCCGGGGTTCGCCAACGGGTCGGCGCAGAGCGCCGCCCGATGACAGGCTCCGCGAGAGCCCGGAATGACGACGGAGACCTCGGTTCGGCGAGCCCGCGGCCTTCTGTCACCCAGCCCCCGTTACTTGCCTTTGAAGTTGGGCGCCCGCTTGTTCAGGAAGGCGTCCATGCCCTCGCGGAAATCTTCGCTCATATAGGCCTTGAGGATCAGGTCCTCGCCCTCCTCGCGCGACAGCGTGCGACGGATGCGGCGCACCGCTTCCTTGGTCGCTTCCAGCGTGAGCGGCGCGTGGCCGGCGACGAGCTTTGCGGTCTCGTCGGCGCGGCGTTGCAGCGTCTCGACGTCGGGCACGACCTCGTTGAGCAGGCCGAGCGCCAGCGCTTCCTGCGCCTCGACGAGGCGCGCCTTGAAGATCATGTCCTTGGTGCGGGCGGGGCCGACCAGCGCGACGATGCGGCTGATGTTCGACATCGACAGGCAGTTGCCGAGCGTGCGCGCGATCGGAAAGCCCATCCGCGTCGTCTCGGTGCCGATGCGCAGGTCGCAGCAGGCGGCGATGCCGGCGCCGCCGCCGGTGCAGGCGCCGGCAATGGCCGCGATCACCGGAACGCGGCACTGCTCGAGCGTGCCGAGCACGCGGTCGATCCGCGCCTCGTAGTCGAGCGCATCCTGCGCGGTCTTGAAGGCACGGAATTGCGAGATGTCGGTGCCGGAGGCGAACGCCTTGTCGCCGGCACCGGTCAGGATCAGCGCCTTGATCGAGCGATCCTGATTGATGTTCTCGCATATCGCGGCCATCTGCTCGTACATCGCAAAGGTCAGCGCGTTGCGCGCCTGCGGGCGGTTGAAGGTGATCCGCGCGATGCCGTCCTCGACGGAGTAGAGCAGGTCTTCGGTCGAAGTGACGGGCGCGTTCATGTCTCGCTCTTTCTGTTGTTTGCGATTCGATTTCAGGCGACAGCCCTTTAAGCGACAGCCCTCGACTGTGCGGCGTCACGTCCCTTCAGGACGTCCATGGCCGCGAGCACGCCGCCGCTCCGGTGCGGGATCTTTGCAAGATCCAGGCCCATCTCGACGCCGGCAAGCGTGCCCATCAGCATCAGATCGTTGAAATGGCCGATATGGCCGATGCGGAACACCTTGCCCTTGACCTTGTTCAGGCCGGTGCCGAGCGACATGTCGAAGTTTTCCAGCACGACCTTGCGGAAATGATCGGCATCGTGGCCGTCGGGTACCCGCACCGCGGTCAGCGCCGGCGAGTGTGCGCCCTGCTCCTGGCATTGTGTCTCGAGGCCCCAGACCTTGATCGCCGCGCGCGTCGCTTCGCTGTGGCGCTTGTGGCGGGCGAAGACGTTCTCGAGGCCCTCCTCCTCCAGCATCTTCACGGCCTCGCGCAGGCCGTAGAGCAGGTTGGTGGCGGGCGTGTAGGGGAAGGTGCCGAGCTTGTTGAAGTTGATCACCTCCTGCCAATCCCAGTAGGAACGCATGCCCGGGTTGGCCTTGGCCGCGGCAAGCGCCTTCTCCGAGACGGCGTTGAAGCCGAGGCCGGGCGGCAGCATCAGGCCCTTCTGCGAGCCCGCGACCGAGACGTCGATGCCCCAGGCATCGTGTTCATATTCCATCGAGCCGAGACCGGAGATGGTGTCGACCATCAACAGCGCCGGATGCTTGACGCGGTCGAGCAGCTTGCGCACGTCCGCAGGCGGCGTCACGCAGCCGGTCGAGGTCTCGTTGTGGACGACGCAGACCGCCTTGATCTTGTGCTGCTTGTCGGCGGCGAGGCGCTTCTCGATCTCGGCGAGATCGGCGCCATGGCGCCAGTCGCCCGGGATGAAGTCGACGTCGAGCTTGAACTTGTCGGCGATGCCGCGCCACAGCACGGCAAACTGGCCGGTCTCGCACATCACGACCTTGTCGCCGGGCGCGAACACATTGACCATCGCCGCTTCCCAGGCGCCGGTGCCCGACGAGGGGAAGATGATCACGGGCTGCTTGGTGCGGAACACGCGCTGCATCGCAGCGAGAACGGCGAAACCGAGCTCGGCGAACTCCGGACCGCGGTGGTCCAGCGTCGGCATGTCCATCGCCCGCAGCACCCGGTCGGGCACGTTGGTCGGTCCTGGAATCTGTAAGAAATGCCTTCCAGTATGCACGGTCATCGGCGTCCTTCCCGGTCTCGTCTTGGTCGTGGCGAGCCGCTCGCATATCACTATTCGCCGGGCTTGTCCCTCGCCCGGCGGGGGTCGGTCATGCATATCTGACGGCGCTCCGCCGGGCCGGCAGCGCCTCATTCGGCGGCCACCACCTTGCCCGGCACCACCAATTCGTTCGTCTCCTCGAACGGCCGCTCGGGATGCATCAGGAACGCCGAGAAACCGCCGACCAGCAGCAGGCCCATCGACATCAGGAACGGCAGGTACCAGTTTCCGGTGGCGTCGATGACGAAGCCGGCGACCAGCGGCGAGACGATGGCCGCGAAAGCCGAGCCGGTGTTCATGATCCCCGCGGCGGTGCCGGAATATTTCGCCGCGATGTCCATCGGGATCGACCACATGGGCCCGATCACGAGCTCGGCACAGAAGAATCCGGCCGACAGGCAGAGCGCCACCACCGTGATGTCGTGAACGAACAGGATCGGCATCAGCGACAGCAGCGCGCCGGCGAAGCCCACGACCGTCACGCTGAGCCGCGCCAGCCGTACATTGCCGGTGCGCTCGAGAATGCGGTCGGAGATGACGCCGCCGACGCTGTCGCCGACGACGCCGGCAAAGAACACGCCGGATGCGAACAGCGCCGAGTTCTTCAGATCGAGGCTGTAGTTGTTCTTGAAGAACAGCGGCAGCCAGTTGAGATAGAGCCACAGGCACCAGCCGTAGCAGAAATAGGTCAGCGTCACCGGCCACATCCGCTGCAGCAGCGGTCCCCACGGCACCTTCGGCCGCTCGCCCTGCGGACGCGGCGGCAAGGTCGCAAGCTCGGCCGCGGTGATCGAGCCATGGTCCCGCGGCTCGTTGCGGAAATACCAGACCCACGCGATGCCCCAGATCAGGCTGACAACGCCGAGCACGACGAACGCGCCGCGCCAGGTCAGCCAGAGGATCAGGAGCGCGACCACCGGCGGAGTGATCGCATTGCCGAGCCGTGCGAACGAATGCGTCAGGCCTTGCGCGAAGCCGCGGCGGTTCGCAGGCGTCCAGTACTGCATCGCGCGCGTCGCGGTCGGAAATGTCGCGCCTTCGCCGAACCCCAGCGCGAAACGCGCGACGAACAGCGCGGCAAGGCCATGGACAAAGCCGGTCATGATGGTCGCCGCGGCCCAGATCATGCCGCACCAGAACAAGGTCTGGCGCGGCCCGAAGCGATCGCCGACCCAGCCGCCGATCACCTGGAACAGCAGGTACGGATAGGCGAAGGCCGAGAACACCAGACCGAGCTCGGTGTTGGACAGGCCGAGCTCCTTCTGGATCTCGCCGGCCGCGGTGCCGATGTTCACCCGGTCCACATAGGTGATGAAGTACATCACGCAGAGCATGGCCAACACGACATGGGTGGCCTTGAACCGAAGCCTCATATCATCCCCTCCCCCGATCCGCGATTGTTCTGAGTTCGTTGTGCTGCGGATGCCGTGGCTGCTAGGTGCTGACCACCTTCAGATGCGACGACGCGTTGCGCTGGTCGCGCTGCTCGAGAAGCCGCATCGCGGCCTCGACGCCTCCCGGGCGATGCGGGACGCCGGCGACCGACAGCCCCATCTCGACGCCGGTCAGCGCGCCAAGCAGCGTCAGCTCGTTGCACTCGCCGAGATGACCGATGCGGAACACCTTGCCCGCGACCTTCGACAGGCCGGCGCCGAGCGACATGTTGAAATTGTCGAGCACGACCTTGCGGAACTGATCGGCATCATGGCCGGGCGGCATCATCACCGCGGTCAGCACCGGCGAGAATTCCGAGGGCTCCTGGCACAGCACCTCGAGCCCCCACTGATTGACGGCGGCGCGCGTGGCGGCGGCCAGCCGCTGATGGCGGGCGAACACGTTGTCGAGCCCCTCCTCCAACAGCATCGCGATCGCCTCGCGCAGCCCGTAGAGCAGGTTCGTCGCCGGCGTATAGGGGAAGAAGCCCTTGGCGTTCGGCTTCAGCATTTCCTCCCAGTCGAAATAGGAGCGCGGCATCCGGTTGGTGCGCGACGCGGCGCGCGCCTTCTCCGAGATGGCGTTGAAGCCGAGGCCAGGCGGCAGCATGAAGCCCTTCTGCGAGCAGCTGACGCTGACGTCGACCTTCCACTCGTCGTGCCGGTAATCGACCGAGCCCAGCGAGGAAATGGTGTCGACCATCAGGAGCGCCGGATGCGCGGTGCGGTCGATGGCGGCACGGATGTCCGAGATCCGGCTGGTCGCGCCGGTCGAGGTCTCGTTGTGGACGACCATCACCGCCTTGATGCTGTGCGCGGTGTCGGCGGCAAGCCTGGCTTCAATCTGGATCGGGTCGGCGCCACGGCGCCAGTCGCCGGGCATGAAATCCACCTCGATGCCAAAGCGGCCGGCCATCTGCCGCCACAGGGTGGCGAAGTGGCCGGTCTCGACCATCAGGACCTTGTCGCCCGGCGACAGGGTATTGACGATCGCGGCCTCCCAGGCGCCGGTCCCGGATGACGGGAAGATCACCACCGGACCCCTGGTCTGAAACACCTTCTGGCTGCCCTCGAGCACGGCACGGCCGAGCGCGGCGAATTCGGCGCTGCGGTGGTCGATGACCGGCATGTCCATCGCCCGAAGAATGCGATCCGGGACCGGGCTCGGCCCTGGAATCTGCAGAAAATGGCGCCCTTGATGCATGAGAACCTCCCAATCGCCGGATTTCGACTCCTCGGCGAGTTATTTTGCATTCATTTTTTGTCTTTTCAATCCAATTTTGGTATTCGATTGAAAGCATCGACGCGACCGCGCCGGCAAATTATTGTTCAGAATATGAAATCCGCGATTCCCGAAGCCGGGGTTCCGATCAGCCCGCCCGCCGCCGGCAACGGCGGCGACCGCCAGGAGGCCTCGCTTCACGGCGAGATCCTGCTGCGGCTCCGCGACTATGTGGTGGAAGGCAACATTCCCGAGGGCGCCCGCGTTCCAGAGCGGCAGCTCTGCGAGATGCTGGGCATCTCCAGGACGCCGCTGCGCGAAGCGCTCAAGGTGCTGGCCGCCGAAGGCCTGATCGAGCTCTTGCCCAACCGCGGCGCGCGGGTGCGCCGGCTCAGCCCGCGCGACCTCGAGGAGCTGTTCGACGTCATGGCCGGGCTCGAGAGCCTCGCCGGACGACTGGCATGCGAGATCATCACCGACGAGGAAATCGTCGCGATCGAGCGCCTGCACTACGAGATGTACGGCCATTATCTGCACCGCGACATGCACGGCTATTTCCAGACCAACCAGCAAATCCACGAGAGCATCGTTGCGGCCGCGCGCAACGAGGCGCTGAAGGCGACCTACGCCAACTTCGCCGGCCGGATCCGTCGCGTGCGCTATTCCGCCAATTTCGCCCGCAAGCGGCAGCGCTGGGCCGAGGCGATGCGCGAGCACGAGGCGATCCTCGATGCGCTGCGCCGGCGCGCGGCAAGCGAGCTCAGCGACATCCTGTTCCAGCACCTGCGCAACAAGCGGGCCGCCGCCATCGATCACCTCGCGGAGGGGCCGGACAGCGGCCTGGAGACGACGCCCCGGAACGACTAAAAGGGGCCGGCACAAGGATGGCTGGAGGGCAGCCATCCTTGCCCATTATGAATTCATAATGTAATTCTCACGTCGAGAGAATGCATAATCCATGCGCAACCCTTTGTTGCGTCATGGATCACATCGGATCTGGGATGAAGAACGCCACCTCGCTCGAACAGCGCCTGCGGTCCGAACTGGCCGGCGACGTCCTGTTCGACCCCTTCAGCCGCGGCCGCTACGCCACCGATGCCTCGTTCTACCAGATCATGCCGGCCGGCGTGGTGGTGCCGCGCAGCATGGACGAGGCGCTGCGGGCACTGGCGATCGCCCGCGACGAGGGGCTGAAGGTCACCCCCCGCGGCGGCGGCACCTCGCAATGCGGCCAGACCGTCAACGACGGCCTGATGGTCGATCTCTCCAAGCATCTCAACCGGATCCTGTCGCTCGACGTCGAGAACCGCACCTGCGTGGTCGAGCCCGGCATCGTGCTCGACGACCTCAACCGCCAGCTCAGGAAGCACGGCCTGTGGTTTCCGGTCGACGTCTCCACCGCCTCGCGCGCCACCATCGGCGGCATGGCCGGCAACAATTCCTGCGGCGGCCGCTCGCTTCGCTACGGCACCATGCGCGACAACACGTTGTCGATGGAGGCCGCCCTCGCCGACGGCACGCTGCTGCATTTCGGCGAGGTGCCGCGCGACCTGACGCGGGTCAATTCGTCCGACAGCGGACTGAAGCTGTTTCGCGACATGCTCGATCTCGGCGAGCGCGAGGCGCTCGAGATCGCCGACAAATTCCCCAAGAGTGCAGCGCCGCGTCGGCGGCTACAATCTCGACGCCTTGGTGCCGCGCAATGCACCGAACAACATGGCACATCTCCTGGTCGGCTCCGAAGGCACCCTCGCCTTCACCACCAAGGTCGAGCTGAAGCTGTGGCCCGTGATCCGCAACAAGGTGCTCGGCGTCTGCCATTTCGGCAGCTTCTACGAAGCGATGGATGCGGCCCAGCATCTGGTGAAGCTGAAGCCGATCGCGGTCGAGCTGGTCGACCGCACCATGATCGCGCTCGGCCGCGACATCGCGATGTTCCGCCCGATCATCTCCGCCGCCATCAAGGGCGATCCGGACGCCGTGCTGGTGGTCGAATTCGCGGAAGACGACCAGGCTGATAATCTGGCGCGGCTCAGGCAGCTCGACGAGCTGATGGGCGATCTCGGCTTCGGCTGGAATAACGACAAGCGCAAATGGGGCGGCGTGGTGGAGGTCACCGAGCCCGCGCTGCAGAGCGGCATTGCCGACTTCCGCGCCGCCGGCCTCAACGTCATGATGTCGATGAAGCAGGAGGGCAAGCCGGTCTCCTTCGTCGAGGACTGCGCGGTGCCGCTGCCGCATCTGGCCGATTACACCGCGCGGCTGAACGAGGTGTTCGCCAGGCACGGCACCAGCGGCACGATGTATGCGCACGCCTCGGAGGGCTGCCTGCATGTACGTCCGGTGCTGAACCTGAAACTGGAGAAAGACGTCAAGACGATGCGCTCCATCGCCGAGGAAGCCTTCGCGCTGGTGCGCGAGTACAAGGGCTCGCATTCCGGCGAGCATGGCGATGGGCTGGTGCGCTCGGAATTCCACGAGACCATGTTCGGCGAGCGCCTCGTCGCCGATTTCAAGGAAGTCAAGGAGCGCTTCGATCCCGGCAACACGCTCAACCCCGGGAAGATCGTCGATGCGCCCAAAATGGACGACCGTTCGCTGTTCCGCTACCGGCCGGACTATCGCGTCACTGAGCTGAAGACCAGGCTCGACTGGTCGGCTTATCCCGGCGCCGGCGGCGGTTTCCAGGGCGCGGTCGAGATGTGCAACAACAACGGCGCCTGCCGCAAGCTCGAGGGCGGCGTGATGTGCCCGTCCTACCGCGCGACGCGCAACGAGAAGGACGTCACGCGAGGGCGTGCGAACACCTTGCGCCTCGCGATCTCCGGCCAGCTCGGCCCCCGCGCACTTGCCTCCGACAAGATGATGGAAACGCTGAAGCTCTGCGTCTCCTGCAAGGCCTGCCGCCATGAGTGCCCGACCGGCGTCGACATGGCCAAGATGAAGATCGAGGTGCTGGCCGCGCGCGCTACCGCGCACGGCCTGACTCTGCGGGATCGGCTCGTGGGCTACCTCCCGCGCTATGCCGGTCTCGCGTCGCGCTTTGCCCCGATCGCGAACTGGCGTAACCGGAGCCCGCTGCTGCGCGCGCTGTTCGAGAAACTCGCAGGGATCAGCGCCAAGCGCGCATTGCCGGAATTTCGCAGCGACACGTTCCGGCCCGACGCCACGGTGCTGGGTCCGGCGGATGGCCGCGAAGTCGTTCTGTTCGCCGACACGTTCAACCGCATCTATGAGCGCGAGAATCTCGACGCGGCGCTACGCGTTCTGGTGGCCGGCGGCTATCGCGTGCATCTGCCGAGGCCATCGGACGGCGGACGGCCGCCGTGCTGCGGGCGAACGTTCCTGTCGGCCGGACTGGTTGAGCAGGCCCGCGCCGAACTCGACCGGCTGGTTGCGACCTACGTCCCGTTCGCGGCCCGCGGCGTGCCGATCATCGGTCTCGAGCCAAGCTGCCTTCTCACGTTGCGCGACGAGCTGCTGTCGCTGCGCTCGGATGAGGCCGCCAAGACCGTCAGCGCGCACGCGCTGCTGTTCGAGGAATTTCTGGCGCGCGAAGCGGAAGCCGGACGACTGGCGTTGCCGCTCGGCGCCGTCCCCGGCAAGGCCGTGGTGCATGGTCATTGCCACCAAAAGTCCTTCGGCGCCTTCAAGCCGGTCGAGCAGGTGCTGCGCCTCGTCCCCGGCCTGGAGGTCGAGACCATCGAGTCCAGTTGCTGCGGCATGGCGGGCGCCTTCGGTTACGGCGCGGACACTTATGACGCCTCGATCGAGATGGCCGAGCTGTCGCTGCTGCCGGCTGTCAGAGGCGCCGATCAGGACACGCTGATCGTGGCCGACGGGACCTCATGCCGGCACCAGATCAAGGACGGCAGCGGGCGCACGCCGCTGCATGTCGCCAGCGTATTGGCGATGAGCCTGAAACGTGCGAAATCGAATTCCGACAGATTGTTACCGACAAAGGAAGAGGCCCATGGCTGAGCTCACTCTCGAAACTGCCCGCAAGATTCTGGATGCCGCGCTGGCCAAGGGGGTCGAGAAGAAGTTCAAGCCGCTGGTCGTCACCATCCTGGACGCGCGCGGCGTGCTCAAGCTCGCAGCCGCGCAGGACGGCACCAGCCTGATGCGCGCCGAGATCGCCCACGGCAAGGCCTATGGCGCGCTCGCCATGGGCATGGGTTCGCGGGCCCTGTTCCAGCGTGCGCAGGAGCAGGCCTATTTCATCGATGCCGTGAACACCATGGCCAAGGGTGCGCTGGTGCCGGTCCCCGGCGGCGTGCTGATCATGGACGGCACGACGCTGCTCGGCGCGGTCGGCGTCAGCGGCGACACCTCGGACAATGACGAGATCTGCGCCGTGGCCGGCATCGAAGCCGCCGGCCTCAAGGCCAACGCGGGCTAGGACGCGGACTCATTAAGGCGCGGCCAAAGCCTGGTTGACGCGAATTGAACGAAGGCAAGGTAGTTGGCGGCGAGCCTGTCATAGCGTGTCGCCACCCGACGACACTGTTTGATCCGGTTGAAGAACCGCTCGACCCGATTGCGAGCGCGGTAGAGATAGGGGCTGAAGCAGATCGGATCGCTGCGATCGCTTTTCGGCGGATGTTGGCCCACGCGCCTCTTTTCATGGCCAGCTCTCTGATCCAGTCGGCGTCATAACCACGATCGGCAAGCAGCATCGATCCGGATTTCAGACGAGACAACAGTTTTCAGGCAAGTCGAACGTCGTGGGCCTCACCGGGGCTCAGCGCCAGTCGTACCGGCAGACCATTGCTATCGACTACCGCGGCAATGCTTCTGCCCGGGCCCCGGTTCGGCGCTCATAGCGTAGAAGCGGACATTAACTTGCCGACAACCCCGTTGGATCCGTCGAAAATGACCCGAAGCCGACCTCGCATCTTCGGTGAGGCCCTCGACGACCTTCCTGACCACAATGCCTTACTCGTCGAGCGACGACACCTTGCGCGTTTGCTGTTTGGACGCTTCAATGATGCATCCAGTTAAGATTTGGGCTAATGGCGAACCTGACAGTATCGATTGCTAACGCGCCGTCCGGGGCTGAAACACTCGCGGTCTCGTGGATCTCGATAGATGCTCCGGGACTGGGCATCACGTCGGCAGCGGTGGCTCGACCTGATGGCGCAGGCCCATTTCCTTCACTTCTTCTGTTGCATGGTAGCCATGGCTTCGCGCACGAATATGTGCGTTTGGCTCGGGATCTCGCCCGCACCGGTCTGCTCGCTGTGGCAGCCGGTTGGTTTCGAGAAGGCATCGGCAACGGGGTGCGGTTCATAACCCCGATCGCATGCCCGGAGATGCCTCCAGCTCCCGATCCACTGAGTCCGCAGGCCATGCGAACAGTGGATGCGCTGATGCAAGCGCTACGTACTCTGCCGGATGCATGCCCGGATCAGATTGGGCTCTTTGGGCACTCACGAGGTGGCGGCGCTGCCCTGAACTACACTCTTCGAGCAGGTGGCGTGCGAGCCGCCGTCCTTAACTCGGCAAGGTACCCAAGCCAGCTGACAGCGCTCGTTTCCGACTTGAACACGCCTCTCTTAATATTGCACGGCACAGCGGACAGCGTCGCGGACGGCGGGACCGAGTTTACCAACATAAGGATGGCGCGTGATTTCGAGCAGGCAGCGCGCGCATCTGGAAAGGTAGTGGAGACCGCGTACTACGAGGGGGGCCGACACAACGACATCTTCGAGAGCTCCGTTCGCTATCTCGATGCGGTCCACCGCATGTCAGCTTTTTTGCTGCGCCATCTTGGCACCTGACCCTTGCAGGACCTCACCACGAATGTGGCGCAGCAATAGGGCCGGTTGCGCCGCACTCGCGCTCGATCGACCTCTCCGTTCCTGGCTCAAGACCGAGCCTCTGAAGTGGCTACGTCTGCTCGTGGCCCTTTGCTGACATTCGGGCGACGCCGCTGGATGTCGCCTTTTGACCCATTGCAGAAGTCGCACTCAAGTCAGAGCCGAAACCAAGGCAGAGTGAGATAGACGCACGCGATCATCGAGAGTGTAGGAATTAGCCACACCCATCCCGACCAAACGTATCGCGCCGAACCTCCGGGCAGCGAAGCAGCAACAAGGCCGACCATCAGTGCCCCGAGCGCGGCGGTCGCGGCCCACCCGTACCAGTACGTCGCGGGAGCCAGAAATCCCATCGCAGGGTCAGCAACGTCTCGCGAATGATGCGTGCCCGCGAGCACGATGCCAAGCGACGGAAAAACGGTGAAAAGAGCAAGGTCCTTTGCGAGTGCGACCACGTAGAGGACGGCGAACGTGGTCCCGAATGCAAATGCAAAGCGGCGGAACGGGGCTGAAGATGTCATGAGCCAAAACCCATGATGTTGTTGGCGACGTGACCGGACAGAAAGCCCCACCAAACGATGAAGGCAAGTATCGAGGTGAGCGCGACGCGCATTTGGGTAGGCTCATCGGCAACCGGCCGTCGCCAGCAAACCCAGTAGGCGGGCAACAACGCCAATCCGATAGCGGCGAAATGTTCCTTGATGTCGAAGAAGCCGAGGACATACCAGTGACCCGCACGCTCCAATTCGGGCCTGACATCTACACGGAAAAAAAGGTAAATGATCCCACCCAGCAGGGTGGAAATGGCATACAGGACTACCACGGCATTGGCGAACGAGGCCGACGGTATGGAGCGAAAGCGGCCAAAGAAAGAGCCGGGTCGCGCGTCCGCCGATCCCCATGCCGCTAAAGTCTGGTGTGTTATCGCGCCAAGCAGTGCGACCGCGACCAAGCCGTGAATGATCAGAATAGCTGTCGCCAGGACCTCGCTCCCGTAAAAACCGGCATCCTGCTCACTTGAAGAGTTCCTCAGTCCTGAATGGCTCCGCCGACCACGGACGGAAGCGATTGAGGGTGAATTTCGTCTTCTGGCCGGGTTCAACGTCCACCAGGACGTAATTGTATTCCTCTTGCGGAGGCTGGCCCTTCCAGTAGAGGTCCTGCGGATAGTCAGCGGGCACCTTGATGCTGGTTCGCCCCGGCAGGATTGGGTCTTGTTCTGCGCCTCCACCGCCCAACATCAGATACTTTACCCCATCTACGTCGTAGATTTCCGTGGTGTGGACGTGCCCGTTCAATACGACCACCTCCATGTCCTTGGCATACGACGCAATCGCCTTGTGTGGGTTATCGGGAGCCGGGATCGGGCCTAAGCCCGACCGCGCAAACACGGGATAATGGAAGACGATAAACACCTTCCGAATACCGTTGGCCTTCGCCTCGTCCATCCACTTTTGAAGCTGGGTCATCTGCTCGGCATATTTTGGCCGATCAGCGTCCCACAGCGACGGCGAACGGTAGTCGTACTTGCCACTCCAGAGATAGATGAAGCGGGTGCCCTTGAAGTCGAATTTGTAGATGAGGTTTTCCGGCGTGACGCCGAATTTTTTCAGATACGGGACAGCCGAAAGAACGCCCTCAATCTTTGGGTCGGCCCACACCTCATGATTGCCTACACTCATGAAAAAACGTCCATCCAGACCGGCTGCGCGCAGCTCGTCATCCGGCGGGGGTAGCTTCTTCAACATCGTATCGTTCACGCGCTTCCAGTATGGGCTGTCAGTGACGGTCAAGCCCTGATTGCCCCACCAGACGGCGTCACCACTATTGACCACGAATTTGGCGCGACCTGATTGAACGTCCTTCACGATTTCACGGGTCACCCATTCGCCGCCCTGAAGCCGGAACATCGTCCGATGCACTCCAGGAAGCAGTTTCAAGTCTTCTACGGATGCCTCAGTGACCCAGCCTTTATCTAGCGTCAGGGTCATCACTTCCGTCTTAGATGCGAACGGCATGACTACCTTGATAAGGTCCTTGGTGACCGGATCGAAGATCATCTTCACATCCTTCGCTACGACGGCCTCGGCGACCTTTTCCGGCATGACCAACCCGAACATCTCGACGAAGAACTTGCTGAGGTCCGGCTGCCCTTCCTTCAGCGGGAGGTACATCATCGGGCGGGTGTCCCCGACCGCTGCGAACGAAAACCCGGCCCCTTCGGTAGACGGTGCTTGCGCGGTCGTTGTTTGCGCCTGCGCATTGGGAGCAAGCGGCACGGAGAGCACTGGCAGCGTTGTGAATGCACCAAGTACGAGGCGCCGACTGAGTGCGTTACGCCGGGAGAATTGCATGATAATCACCCCTGATCGAGGAGAGGGAATGGACCGCCGCACAGGGTGCGCAAACAACCGCAGGTAAGCTTGACATAGATCAACGCAGTCACCAGCCGTCGGCATTCCAACGTTTTTTTTTGCAATCAGTGAGAAGGGTGGTTGTTCTAACCAGTCGATCGAATAACGACCCATTGCGGCGGCGCACGAGTTTGCGTTTGGCCCATCGCGACATATTGCGCTGCCGCACTACCACGGCCGCTATAGTGGCAAAGCGGACATCGCGTTCGTCGCGCCACGCCGCAGGGCTTATGGGTACACGGCCTAGCGTCCCCTCCGTTCCGATGGAATCGGAACGAGGGTCTAGATTCCCGTTTTCGCGCATTTTCTTTACGCAAACCAGTTTCCACTTCGCCCGGAGCGCATCTCACGACGCGTTCCGGCGTCTCCGCGAGCGAGGCGGGCCGGGAGCACAATTTCGGAATATTAGAAATGTATTCCTGATTTGCCCGACGTGTCAAGTTGCCTTGTCGAACGCCGGCAGGCGTCGGCCCCTTTGCATGGGGTTGTTTTCGATATTTTGCCAGTGCGCGCCTGCGGCGGCCGCAGGCAGCGCGAGGTGAAGCGGCACAGCGATGTCTCAGCGTCCGGTCCAGGTCGGCTTGCGCTTCTCGCTGAACGCCTTCAGCCCCTCCTTGGCGTCCTCGGTCATCGCCAGCAGTGCGATCTGGCTTTCGGTATAGGCGATGCTCTCGTCGAACGACATCGAGGCGATCGCCCGCATGGCGTATTTGCCGCGGCGGATCGCGGTCGGCGATTTGTCGACGATGCGGCCGATCAGCCAATCGACCTTGGCGTCGAGCTCGGCGGTGGGCACGACGTAGTTGAGAAGGCCCGCGGCCTGTGCGGCCTTGGCGTCGAACGGCTCGCCCGTGAGTGCCCATTCATTCACGAGGCGCGGCGGCGCGATGCTCTGGAGCAGGCTCAGCACCTGCATCGGGAAGACGCCGACCTTCACTTCCGGCAGGCCGAAGACGACGTGATCGGCCGCGACCGCCATATCGGTCATGCACAAAAGGCCCATGCCGCCGGCCATGCAGACACCACCGACCCGCGCAATCGCCGGCTTGGTGGCGTTCTGTGAGAGACGCAACAGATCGGCATAGTCGACATTTGGGCGCGAGAATGATCCATCGCGAAAGCCGCGCCGGAATTCTGCAAATCGGCGCCGGCGCAGAACGCCTTGTCGCCGGCGCCCGTCAGCACGATGACGCGGACGTCCTTGTCCTCATGCGCGTCGCGATATCCTTTGCTGATGCCGGCGATCACGTCGCCGTTCAGCGCGTTGCGCTTCTCCGGCCGGTTGATGATGATCCAGAACGCCTGCCCGCGCTTTTCGAGAAGAACGCTGTTGTCGGTCATGTTTCCTGCCTGTTTTCTTGCCTGTGCGCTGTTGTCAGCGCACATTTGCGGCAGGATCGGCGCCGACTGCAAGCAGGATTTATGCGGCGGCCGATGCCTTCCTGATCCAGACCTTGTTGTCGTGGAACGCGGCCCCGCCGATCGGCGCGATCGTGTCCGCGCCCGTCAGCATGTTGATGCCGCGGCCGCCGATGTGGTTCTTGTTGGGATGAACGGACTCTGCGATCAGCACACCGCGCCGCACGCCCTCGAACAGCGTTGCGACCAGCGTGGTCTCGCCGCGGCTGTTGCCGAGCGTCACGGCGTCGCCGTCGGCGATCGACAGGCTGGCTGCGTCGTCGGGATGGATCATCACGGTCGGCGCGCCCTCGCGGGCCTGCGACGACGGCGTTTCGTTGAAACTGGTGTTGAGGAAGCTGCGGGACGGCGAGGTCGCAAGACGGAACGGATGCTGCGCGTCCGCCTCCTCGATGATGGTCCAGTGGTCGGGCAGCGAAGGCATCTTGTCCCATGCGCCCATCAGCCCGCCGGTGCCGACCGGCACCTTGCCCCAGTCGGCCTTGAAGTGGAACTTCTTGTCGGCATGAGCAAAGCCATCGAGATAGTGCGAGGTGCGGAAATCCGGCTGCAGGTCGCGCCAGAGATCGGCTTCGAGGCCGGCGATGTCGCCGTGATCGCTCAACCTCAAGGTCGCATCGATCAATTCGCGCGGCGTCATCTCGAAGCCCGGATGCACGGCGTTGAGCCGGCGGCCGAGCCCCTGCAAAACCTCGTGGTTGGAGCGGCATTCGCCGGGCGGATCGATCAGCTTCGGTCCGACCGAGATGTGCTGGTGGCCGCCGCCGTAGTAGAGATCGTCGTGCTCCATGAACATGGTCGCCGGCAGCACGATGTCGGCCATCTGGGCCGTCTCGGTCATGAATTGCTCGTGCACCGCCACGAACAGATCCTCGCGCGCAAAGCCCTGCCGCACCAGCGCCTGCTCCGGCGCGACCGTCATCGGGTTGGTGTTCTGGATCAGCATCGCCTTGACCGGGCCCTTGCCTTGCAGGGCTTCGGCATCGCCGGTGAGGATGCGGCCGATTTGCGACTGGTCGAGCGCGCGCGTCGACTTGTCGATCGCGTCGTGGCCTTCGATGATGGATTCGTCGAAACGCCAGATTCCGGCATTGTTGAAGAACGCGCCGCCGCCTTCATATTGCCAGGCGCCCGTCACCGCGGGAATGCACAGCGCCGCATGCATCTGCGTCGCGCCGTTGCGCGAGCGGGTGAAGCCGTAACCGAGGCGCAAGAACGAGCGCTTGGTCTGTCCGACCAGCCGCGCAAATGCCTCGATCTCCTCGACCGGAACGCCCGAGATCACCGAGGCCCATTCCGGCGTGCGGGTCTTCAGATGCGCCTCCAGCTCGTCCGGGCAGTCAGTATAGCGCGCAAGATAATCGCGATCGGCATAACCGTCGCGAAACAGGACATGCATCACGCCGCAGGCAAATGCGCCGTCGGTGCCGGGGCGCAGGATGATCTTGATGTCAGCCTGCTTCATGGTCTCGTTGTCGTAGATGTCGACCGCGGCGATCTTCGCGCCGCGCTCCTTGCGCGCACGGGCGGCGTGCGTCATCACGTTGACCTGGGTGTTGACGGGATTGGTGCCCCAGATCACGACGAGGTCGGACAGCGCCATCTCGCGCGGATCGACGCCGGCGATCTTGCCGGTGCCGATCGCGTAGCCAATGCGCGCGACGTTGGCGCAGATGGTTTGATAGAAGCGCGAATATTTCTTCACATGGGTGAGGCGGTTGAGGCCGTCGCGCATCACGAGGCCCATCGTGCCGGCGTAGTAATAGGGCCAGATCGATTCCGCGCCGAACTCGCGCTCGGCCTCGTTGAAGCGGTCCGCGATCTCGTCCAGCGCCTCGTCCCAGGAGATCCGCGCGAATTGCCCTGAGCCCTTCGCACCCGTTCGGCGCATCGGATACATCAGCCGTTCGGGGTGATGGATGCGCTCGGCATAGCGGGCGACCTTGGCGCAGACGACGCCGGCCGTGTAGGTCTGCTGCTTCGAGCCGCGGACGCGGCCGATCGAGCGTCCCTCGATCACCTCGACGTCGAGCGCACATGCCGAGGGGCAGTCGTGCGGACAGGTGGAATGGCGGATGTCGACCTTGGCATGCTGGTTCATGGCCAAATTGGTAACATCAAATATCTCCCCCGCCGAGGGGCATTATTGACCCAGCCGGCGCGAAATCCGGGCACGTGCCATGCGGCAGGCGCCCGGACGGTCAGCTGTTGGCCTGAGCCGTCCCATCAGACGCGGAAGATACGCGTGTATCGCGATTTGATCGATTCCCCTTCCCGCTCGACTGCCACCGGATCGTCCTTCATCGTCTTGATGTCCCTTAGCGGCCTGCGTCCAGCCTTCTCCTTGGCCTGCGCGTGCACCGATCTGAGGCCGCCGATCTCGACATTGAGCTGCTGGCCCTCACGCCCGAGCGCGAAGGACTGGAACAGCCTGGCGGCATTCGGATGCGGACAGTCCTTGAAGATCCCGTTGGGGCCGACGATGATCGGTGACCCCTCGGTGGCGTAGACCGGCTCGACCGGGCGGCCGGCCTCCTTCATCTGGAAGATGTTGTATTCGTTGCCGTCGGCCATGACAGCACGCTCGCCGAGATCGAGCTTCTTGGGTGGATCCGTCGAGGACTGCACCTGCATGATGTTCTGCTTGGCAAGCTGCTCGAAAAAGCTCCAGCCGAGATCGCGCTGCATCTGATAGGTCGCGGTCATGATGGTGCCGCTATAGCCGGGATGCGCCTTGACGATCTTGCCCTTCCATTTCGGATCCAGCAGATCGGCAAAGCTCCTGGGCGCCTCCTCGGCCTTCACGAGATTGGTGTTGTAGGCAATGATCGACAACCAGACCCGGAAGCTTGCGAATTGCCCGTCCGCGTCGCGATGCTCCTCGGGGTAGTATTTTGCGACCTCCTCCGGAACATAGGGCGCGAGAATGCCGTCGCGCTTCCACACGATGAAATGTGCGGCGTCGGAGGAATTGACGACGTCGACGGCATGAATGTTGCTGGAATATTCCTGGCCGACCCGCTGGAACACACGCTCCGCGCCGGTGCGTTCGACGCGCACGCTGATATCGGGGTATTTCGCTTCAAATGCCCTCGCCAGCTTCTCGGCAACCGGCAGATCGGTCGAGGTGTAGTAGACGACCTGTCCCTCTTTCTTCGCCGCCTCGATCAGCGTCGGCGTCACCGGTTCGGCTGGTGGCGCAGCAGCCATCACGCGCGTTGAAAGGGCGGCCCCAGCGAGCACGGCGCCCGAGCCCTTCAGCATGTCGCGGCGCGATAGCCCAGGATGTTTCCTCATATGATTCCCCGCACGCGATGGCGAAGTTTGAGTACACCGTCCTCCCGCTCTTATTCCGATGCGCGAAAACGGAGTTTGTCGTCGACAGATGCTTCAGGTTGCAGCTAGACTTCTGATCAAGAAACAAGACTAAAGTTGGGGGATTCAGTCAATGGCGAGCCTGCGATACGCCTTGGTGTTTGTCGCGGCGTTGCTGACCGAGTCCATGTCAGGCTCATATGCTGACGCCGAAGACTATCCTGCACGGCCGGTCAGGATCATCGTTCCCTTCGGTCCCGGCGGTCCGGCCGACGTCGTCGCGCGACGGATCGGCGGCATCCTGCAGGAAAGCCTCGGCCAGCCCTTCGTGGTGGAGAACCGCACCGGCGCCGGTGGCGTGATCGGCACGCTCGAGGCCGCAAAGGCACCGGCCGACGGCTACACCCTCCTGATGATGTCGAACACCCAGACCGCGAACGAATCGCTGGTACCGCAGCGCAAATATGAGCTGATGCGCGACCTGACGCCGATCGCGTCGTTGAACACTTCGGATCTCGTGATCGTGGTCCACCCCGCCGTACAGGCAAAGACCTTGCCGGAATTCATCGCCCTGGCAAAGGCCCAGCCCGGAAAGCTGAACTATGCGTCGTCTGGTCAGGGCACGCCGTACCACATGGCGGGCGAGCTGTTCAAAGCCATGGCCGGGATCGACGTCGTGCACGTGCCCTACCGCAATAGCGGCGAAGCCCGCGGCGGCGTCATCGGCGGCCAGGTCCAGATGATGATCGATGCCGTTCCCGCGATGGCGCCGAATGTCGCCGAAAAACAGGTGCGAGCGCTCGCAACGACCGGCAAGACTCGTTCGACGGTGCTGCCCAACGTTCCGACGGTGATCGAGGCGGGCGTGTCCGGCTACGAGGCGACGATCTGGCTCGGCCTGATGGCCCCGGCGGGCACGCCGAAGCCGATCGTCGACAAGCTCAACGCGGCGGTGAATGCGGCGATCAGGCGGCCCGAGGTCGAGAAGCTCTGGGCCGAGCAGGGCGCGGTGCCGATGACCATGACGCCGGAGGCGTTCGGCGCATTCCTGCGCGCCGATATCGTGAAGTGGGCAGACGCAGTCAAAAGGCTGGACAAGGCCCAGTAAGCACGCAGCGGCAGACCGCGAACGAAGGAACAGTGCGCATGAAGACGTTGAACATCCTGAGCGGCGGGGCGGCGCAGGGCCTGGTGCGCAGCCTTGCGCCCGCGTTTGAAGCCGAAACCAGCCTCGGCATTGCCGGCGATTTTGGCGCGGTCGGCGCCATGGCCGACAGATTGCGCGCCGGCGTACCGACCGACATCGTCATCCTGACCGCCGCTCTGATCGCGAAGCTTGCCGGCGAAGGGCTGGTTTTGCGCAGCTCGATCACGGACCTCGGCCGCGTTGAAACCGCCCTTGCCGTTCGGGCCGGCGATCCGTCGGTCAGCGCCGACGACGCGGCTAGCCTGCGCGCGGCATTGCTCGCCGCGGACGCGATCTTCGTGCCGGATACCAAGGCATCGACCGCAGGAATTCATGTCGCCAAGGTGCTCGCGCAGCTCGACATCGCTGATGTCGTCGCCGATCGCCTGAAGATCTTTCCGAACGGTGCGACGGCCATGCGACATCTGGCGGAGTCCAGAGACCGGCGGCCGATCGGTTGCACGCAATCGACCGAGATCATCAGCACCAGGGGTGTCGTGCTGTCGGGCACTTTGCCCCCGGGATGCGGGCTCGCGACAATGTATACGGCTGCGATCCCAACGCATGCATCATCGGCATCGCAGGCACAACGCCTGATCGCACTGCTGACGTCGCCGGAAACGTCTGCGCTACGCAGCCAGGCTGGCTTTGTTTCCGACGCAACCTAGCGCGCCAGTTGGGTGAGACCAGTCGGTGGGCCGTCGACCGCCGTCCAGCCGCCGTCGACGAACAGCGTGCTGCCGCTGACATAGCTCGCAGCATCCGAGGCGAGATAGGCCACTGCGGTGGCGACCTCGTCGGCGCTGCTCCAGCGGTTGAACACGGTGTGGCGGGCGTAGAGATCGTAGATGTCGGGACGCTGCTTGAACGGGCCGGTCAGCGCGGTCTCGGCGATGCTCGGCGCGATCGCGTTGACGCGCACGCCGGCGTGGCCCACCTCGGAGGCGAAGCCCTTCACCAGCAGGCCGATCGCTGCCTTGGTCGAACCGTAGACGCCGAGGCCCGGCTCGATGGTGACCGCGCGAACCGAGGAGCAGGCGATAATGCTGCCGCCCTTCTGCTCGACCATGATGCGGCCAAAGGCCTGAAAGAACCAGACCGTGCCCTTGACGTTGAGGTTGAGGACGCGGTCGAGATCCTCCTCGGTGTAGTCGAGGATGGTCTTGCGAATGTTGAGCCCGGGCGTCGTCACGGCGATGTCGATGCGCTGGAATTCCGCCAGCGCTTTTCCCGCCAATGCCTCGACGTCGGCACGATCGGCCGCATCGCAACTGGCTGACGTTGCCGATCCGCCCTGCTGCCGGACCGCAGCGGCCGTTGCCTCCGCGCCTTCCTGTGCTCGATCGGCGCAGACGACGCGGGCGCCGAGCCCGGCCAGCGCCTCGGCCGACGATTTGCCGATGCCCGAGGCGGCGCCGAGCACCACGGCCGTCTTGCCGGTGAGATCGAAGAGCTTGCGATAGTCGGTCACGTGAATCCTCCGTTCGGCGACGCATGCGGGAATGCAGCACTTTCCCGATTTGCTTCGGGTTCGACACCGAGGGCAAGCGCCATCTTGCACAAGCGCGGCAAACACGTCAGCATTGTGGGCAGAAGCGCGCCTGCGCCAGCTCCGTCAAGAAAGGGCACCCGTCGTGAGGATCGTCGACCTGAGCCGAGAGCTCTATCACCGCACGCCGAGCTATCCCGGCCATCCGCCCATCATGCACGGGAAGTGGAAGAACCACGAGGAAGCCCTTGCGGAATCTCGAAACGTCTATGGCCTGGCATCGATGTTCATCTCGATGCCCGACCACGGTGGAACCCACATCGATGCGCCCCGGCATTTCGGCCCGAGCGGCATACCGATCAATGAATATCCGCTGGAAAAGTGCATTGTACCGGGCATCTGTCTCGACCTTCGCCACATTGCGCCGCGTGCCGAGATCACCCCTTCCGACCTCGAGACTGCCGTGACGAAGGCCGGACGGCCAATTCCGATGGGCGGCACCGTCCTGCTCTGCACCGGCCACCATGCCCGGACGTTTCCGCGCAAGGAATACGCGACCGACAATCCCGGCGTGAATGTCGCGGCCACCGAATGGCTGGCGCAACAAGGCATCGTTCATTTCGGCATCGACTCGATGCGCCCCGGTCCCGATGGCGACGAGAACCTGCTCGTTCACAAAGCCTGCCTCGATCTCAACATCACCCACATCGAAAGCCTGTGCAATCTGGAAACCCTGCTCGGCCAGGGGCAGTTCACCTTCATCGGTCTGCCGATGAAATGGCGCGACGGGACGGCGTCGCCGATCCGCGCCGTAGCGGTATTCGACCTTTAGAATCGCGATGCGGGGGCATACCCGATGACAGGTAGATCAGCCGGTCCCTCGCGTCGTTCGATCCTGAAAGGATGCAGCGCGCTTGCGATCGCTGGCCTCGCCGGGCAGGCCAAGGCCGCGGGCTACCCGGAACGCCCGATCAAGGTCATCGTGCCGTTTGCGCCGGGCGGACCGACCGACATCATGGCCCGCATCCTCGGCACCCATCTTGGCGAAGCGCTCGGCGGCACCATCGTAGTTGAGAACCGCCCCGGTGGAGGTGGCAATATCGGGATCGGCATTGCGGCACATGCCGAGCCCGACGGCTATACGCTTCTGATCACGTCGAGCGCCTATGTCGTCAATCCCGGCCTCTACGCAAAAGTCCCGTACGATCCGGTCAGGGACTTCGCGCCGATCGCCGAGCTTGGCACATCACCGAACGTGATCCTGGTCAATCCGAAGCTCGGGATCAATTCAGTCGCCGAGCTGATCGCACGCGCAAAGGCCCACCCGGACGAACTGAACTATGCCAGCCCAGGCCTCGGGACGACGCCACATCTCGCCGGCGAGCTGTTCAAGATCATGGGTCAGATCCAGATGACACACGTGCCGTTCTCGGGCGCCGGCCCTGCCATCCAGGCAATCCTGAGCGGAACGACCCAGGTCGCTTTTGCGGCGCTTCCGCCTGCCCATCCGCACATCGAGTCAGGGGCGTTGAAAGCATTGGCCCTCACCGGAACCCATCGATGGTTCGATTTGCCTGATGTGCCGACCATGATCGAGCTCGGCTACAGGGATTTCGTGTCCGACACCTTTCAGGGCTTTCTCGCGCCTGCGAATACGCCCTCCTCCGTTGTCGCGTTGCTGTCGGCGAAATCGATCGAGATTCTAAAGACACCGAAGATCGCGGAACAGCTGCGCAACGACGGCTTCGAGGTGCTTGCAAACGGGCCCGATGGCATGCGCGGGCGTATTGCAGACGAAGTGCCGAAATGGCGCAACATCATCGCAAAGGCGGGGATCAAGCCGGTCTGAGCAGATCAACATTGCGCGACACGCACAGCGTGTGATCTTGCGAGCACTAGCCAGCATCCCTAGGCTCCCCATCCATAACAAAACAACCAGGGAGGCGATCGTCATGACCACAAGGCGGGATTTCCTGAAAGCGGGAGCAACGGCGGCGGCAGGCATCGTGTTCTGCGGCTGCGGGCACGTCCACAACGCAAATGCACAGCAATCGCGCCAACAGTTGCCGGTCACGGTCAACGGCAAACGTGTCAAGACGATCGACATCCACGCGCATTGCCATTTCCGCGAGGCGGGCGCGCTGCTCGGCGCGGACGCCGGAAAATATCAACTGCCGCCGGTCAACGGCGCCGCGGAAGCCTTCGTCGAGATCGACAAACGGCTGGCTGCGATGGATGCGCAGGCCGTCGACATGGAGGTGCTTTCGATCAATCCGTTCTGGTACGACCGCGATCGCGACCTTGCTGCGCAGATCGTGAAAATCCAGAATGAAAAGCTCGCCGAACTCTGTGCCTCGAAGCCTGACCGGTTCGCAGCTTTCGCCTCGCTGACGCTGCAGGCACCGGACCTTGCGGTGCAGGAGCTGGAGACGGCGGTGAAGAAGCAGGGGCTGAAGGGCGCGGCGATCGGCGGTGTCGTCGACGGCGCCGAATTCTCGAATCCGAAGTTTCATCCGGTATGGGCCAAGGCCGAGGAACTCAGCGTTCCCCTGTTCATCCATCCGCAGGGCGTGCCCGAGCTCAACAAGCGGCTCTCCGGCAATGGGTGGCTTGGCAACACGATCGGCAATCCGCTCGAGACGACGATCGCACTCTCCCATTTGATCTTCGAGGGCACGCTCGACCGCTTCCCGGGACTGAAAATCATCGCTGCACATGGCGGCGGTTATCTCGGCTCGTACGCCGACCGCTCGGACCATGCCTGTCTGGTTGGACCCAAGGGATGCAATCCGGAGATCAAGCTCCAGAGAACGCCGGCGGAGTACCTCAAACAGATTTACTTCGACTCTCTGATCTTCACGCCTGAGGCGATCAGGCACCTCGCCGCCCAGGTTGGCGCCGGCCAGATCGTGCTGGGAAGCGACTATCCCTATCCATGGCAACTGGCACCGGTCGACCACATCTTCGCCTCGTCGTCGCTAAGCGACGATGACAAGGCCAATATTCTCGGGCGGACCGCAGCAAAGCTGCTTGGAGTAGCCGCGTGAGGACGGCTTGCTGCTGGACAAGCGGCTGTCGTCGCGCCTTGCCGCGCGACGACGGCATCAACGATCAGTAGGCCTTCACCGTCCGGATCTCGCTGCCCGGCCGGACCGTTGGTGCCACCTGCGCGATATTGGGTATCGGATCGGTGTAGACGGTGTCGGTTCCGACGAACTCCGCTTGCGCCGCGTCCGATATCCATCTGACTGCCGCCGGATGACTGACCAGCATCCCGATCAAGGCAACGACGACGAGCAGCGGCAACGCGACAAGCTTGATGCTGAAGCTCTGGTAATTGTGCTGTGGGTCCTGCCGCCGCTTGTCGAAAGAGCTCTGCATGGATTCCTCCATATTGTGCTCCCCTGACGCGTCACTTACCGCAGCGCACGCAAGGCCGATGTGAATGGCTTCACAGGCCTTGTTCAGCTCACCGCTTCGTGAAATGCGCGACCGACCGGGCGGCCGACGCGACTACTCGCCGTCGTTCGCCCCGGCGTCGACCAGCTCCTGGAGGGTCTCGGGCTTCAACACGACGATCGCGCCATGCTCGAGCCTGACCCAACCGCGTATCGCCCACGCGCGAAGCTGCTTGTTGATGCTCTCGCGCGTCATCCCCACCATCTCGCTGATTTCCTGCTGCGTGATCGAGATGGTGCGCCCCTGCGGCTTGTGCTTGTCGCTCAGGCGCAGCAGCGCGCTGGCCAGACGGCCGGGCAGGTTCTGCAGGATGACCTGCTCGACCTGATCGCTGGTCCGGCGCAGTCTTTCGCAAAGCAGCTCGATGAACTTCATCGCAAGCGTCGGCTGGCTGCGCACGAACGGAATGAACTCGCGCCGGTCAATGACGAACAGCTCGCAATTGGTGTTGGCGGTGGCATCGGCCGTCCGCGACAAGCCGTCGAGCAGCGCGATCTCACCGAAGATCTCGCCGGCCTCGATCAGGTTCAAAATCGCGTTGCGACCATCCGGCGACGAGATGCTGATCTTGACCGTGCCCGAGATCACCGCAATCAGGCTAGTGCCCGGATCACCCTTGGAAAAGATCGTCGTACCCCGCTTCAGCGTGGTGTGCTTGGCGTAGCGGCAGAGCTGATCGAGTGCCTCGGGCTCGAGATCGGCGAAATAGGGATGCTTGCGCAACACCGACAGCTTGTTGTTCGAAAACAACAGCGCGCCGGAAGTTCGTTCTATGGGCGACGCACCGGTCATCGTGATCCAGACTGATTGTGTTGCGTTCAATCGGCCCGCCAGCACAGCGGACGCCGACAAAGCCATCGATCAATGAAAGTAGACAGAAGTATAGCCCCCCCGGGGCCCTACAGCAACAAAGGTCCGAGCCGGCGCAGTTGGGATGGAAGGCACCAAGGTACAATTTGGAATAAATCTGCGTCGATGCAACGCTCAATTGCGGGCTGCGGGCTGCCCTTGATCTGACATGCCCGGCCCATCCGCGACAATCTCGCCTGACAAGATCCCGTCTGTGCGAGGGGTCAACGCGGCCAGCTCACAGCAGCTTGCCGTCTGGCCCAAAGAACGGATGCGGCCCGTCAAACTGACCGATCGGGACCTGGTGCGTGACCAACTGTCCAAAATCCGGCCCGGGAAACCACGTGTGCAGGTGAAATGCCGGCGGTTCCACCTTGAACGATGGTTCGCGGAGCTGTCCGAGGTCCAGGTCCACTGCATGGTTCGGCGCGGGGCACAATGTCACGGGAATCCCGGCGAAGCTGGTCAGCATGGCACGATGGACGTGCCCGCAGCCGATCAAACGCACCCGCGGGTGACGCCTGACGATTGCTGCCAGCTCTGCGGCATTGAAAAGGTCCTGGCGGTCCATGTGCCAGATGCCGCCCTTGAACGGCGGGTGATGCAGGAAAAGCAGCGCGGGCCGGTCTGCTGCCGCAAGTGTCGCGTCCAGCCATTGCAGCGTCGACGGTTCGAGCATGCCATGAGGCTTCCCGGCAACGCTTGAATCAAGCAGCAGCAGATCGAGGCCATTCACCTCGATCTTCTGGTCGAGCGGGCCTGTGGCGTGAACATAGGGTGCGGCAGGAAACGCGGCACGCATCCACGCACGCGAGTCGTGATTGCCGGGAATTCCGGCAAACGGAACGCGCAGCGGCGCGAGCAGTCGCTTGAGATGGTCGTATTCCTCGACCGACGGCGTATCGACAAGGTCGCCCGAGATAACGACGAAATCGGGCGCCGGCTCGAATCCATTGATCGCCGCCACGCAGCGTTCAAGCGCCTTTGCGGTATCGACCCGACCATAGGCCAACGCTCCCGGCGGCTTGATGTGGAGGTCGGAAATCTGGGCGATGAGAACCGGTTTCGACGGCATCGATCAATCTCGTGGTTCGGAGGGAAGCAGACGGACAGCGTCGGGCGCAATCGAAAGCCCGATGCGATCGCCGATCCTGGCTTGAATCGTGTTGGGAGCGTCGACATTGAGCGGCTTGCTCGATGCATCACTCACGACGAGCCGCTGCCGGTCGCCGATGAAGCTGACGGAATCGACGATTCCCGAGAGTATCCCCTCGCCCGCCTCCGTCACGCGAATGGTTTCGGGGCGGATCATAACGGTCGCGTTCGCGGTCGTCGCGCCACACTCGATCGGCAGCCGCCCGCCGGGCAGGATCAACACGCCGTTCTCGACCGGAGCCTCCACAATGTTCGCCGCTCCGATGAACTCCGCCACAAACCGGTCCTTCGGCGCGAAGTAGACCTCGCGCGGCGTGCCGATCTGGGCGATTGCGCCTTTCCGCATCACGACAATCCGGTCGCCCAATTCCATGGCTTCGGCCTGATCATGGGTAACATAGATCGTCGTGATCCCAAGCGCGCGCAACAGCCGGTTGAGCTCGCTGCGCAGCCGGTCCCGCAGCGCGGCGTCGAGCGCGGTCAAGGGCTCGTCGAGCAGCAAGATGCCGGGCCGGATCGCGACGGCGCGCGCCAGTGCGACGCGCTGACGCTGGCCGCCCGAAAGCTGGTCGATGCGGCGATTCTCCAATCCCGTGATGTTCGTCAGAGCAACCAGCTCGGCGACGCGCGCGGCACGCTCGCCTCTGGCAACACCGCGGATCTTCAACCCGTAGGCGATATTGTCCGCCACCGTCATGTTGGGGAACAGGGCGTAGGACTGGAACACCATCCCGACATTGCGCCGCTCGATCGGGACCGAGGTCATGTCCTTGCCGTCGAACAGGACCTTGCCGCCGACATCCGGCAGCTCGAGGCCCGCGATGATGCGCAGCATCGTGGTCTTGCCGCAGCCGGACGGCCCGATCAGCACCAGCGTCTCGCCACGCGCAATGTCGAGGGTTGCGGGATCGAGCGCGCGCGTGCCGTCGGCAAAGGTCTTGCCGCACGCCTCGATCCGCACCGCTGCGCCATGCCCGGCCGTGCTCATCGCTTGTGATCCCTGTCGGCCAGCAGCTGCATCGCGACCAGCAGCGGAATGATCATCACGAAGAAGATCAACGTATAGGCCGACGCCACCTCGAGCCGCATCGAGGCGTAGCTGTCGGCGAGCCCGATCGGTAGTGTCTTCGTCAACGGCGTATGCAGCATCCAGGTCAGGTTGAATTCACCGAGCGACAGCGTGACCACCATCAATGCGCCGGCAAGAATTCCCGGCAGTGCGTTCGGCACGATGACGTCGCGGAAGCGTCGCCATGGCGACGCCCCCAGCGAAGCCGCCCCCTCATCCAGCGTCTTGATGTCCACGGTCGCGAACACCGCCATCACCGACCGCACCATGAACGGCATGGTGAAGATCACGTGCCCGACCAGGATGAACAGCCAGGAGCGGCGAAAGTCGCCGAAGCTGCCGTAGGCGAGCAGCAGTGCGAGCGCAATCGCAAGCCCGGGGATCGCCAAAGGCAACGTGATGATCTCCTCGACGATGCGCGCAAGCCGGCCTCCCCGCGCATGCAACGCATAGGCTGCGGGAACGCCGGCAAGCAGCGTGACGGCAAGGGTCGCGAATGCGATCACGAAGGAGAGCAGGATGGTACCGGCATAGAGCTCCCAGACCTGCGCGACCCATTGCAGGGTCACGCCGGACTGGATGCCCCGGAAGTAGTTCACGGTGACGCCGGCGGAGATCGACAGCCCTGCGGGGACCACCAGGAAGGCGGCAACGAGCAGCGTGAAGATGAACTGGCCGGTGAAGATCAAGCGATCGCGCATGCGTTCACCCGGCCGCCGCGACCGCGCTGCCGCTGAACGAGCGGGCGAGCGCGAGGATGAGCCAGGTGATCAGACCAAGTCCCACCGACAGCGCGGCCGAGGTCGCGAAATTGGCGGCCAGCGTGAACTCGGTATAGATCAGCATCGGCAGCACGTCGATATTCGTCGCCAGCGTAAACGCAGTCCCGAAGGCCCCCATCGCGGTCGCAAATGCGATCGCGCCGGACGCAACGAAGGCCGGCGCCAGCGCCGGCAGCACGACGTCACGCTGGACCGCCCAGGGGCTGGCGCCGAGCGAACGCGCGGCTTCTTCCAGACCGACATCGAGCTTTTGCACGGCCGCCATGATGGTCAGGATCACGCGCGGGATCGAGAAGTAGAGATATCCGAGGAACAGCCCGTAGATCGAATAGGCGAAGACGAACTTCTCGCCGAAGATCCGGTTCGACAGATCGCCGATCAGCCCCTGCCGCCCCGCCAGCAGAATGATCATGAAGCCGACCACCACGCCGGGAAACGCCAGCGGAAAGGTCAGCATCGCGATCAGCACGGCCCGCCCTGGAAAGCGGTGCCGCTGCAGAAACATTCCGGCAATCGTCGCCACGATCAGCGTGACGACCGTTGTTGCCGCGGCCAGCAACACGGTATTGATCAGCGTCGCGCGATAACGAGCTTCGGTCAGGATGGCGAGATATCCGGCGAGCCCGTGCGGACCTTCGGCACCCGCAACCACCAGCCGTGCCATCGGCAGCAGGAAGAATGCCGTGGTCACGACCGCGAGCGGCAGCAGGCAGAACCAAACGAAGGATTTTTGCGACATCAGAAGAATGGTGCCCCGGCGAAGGGCACCATATTGCCTCAGCGAACCTCGGCGAGATAGCGGTCGACGAAGGCTTTTTGCACGTTTTCCATCTCGCCCCAGTCGACGCTCTTGGCGCGGGCATAGTCGCTGTCGGGGAGGAATTTCACCTTCACGGAAGCCGGCAGCTCGATCGGGCGGGCCGGACGCAGATAGGCATTGGTCCAGATCGCCTGCCCTTTGTCGGACAAGAGATAGTCCATCACCTTCTTGGCCTTCTCCTTGTCGGGCGCGTTCTTCACGAGACCAACGACATAGGGAAACACCACCGATCCCTCGCAGGGAATCACAAACTCGAAGTTGCCCTTCTCCGAGTACTTTGCGCGATAGGCATTGAAGTCGTAGTCGAACAGGATCGGCATCTCACCGGAGACGACGCGGGCATACGATGTCTGCTTGGGTACGATAGGATCGTTCTTGCGCAGCTCCTTGAAGAAGCTGATCGCCGGATCGAAGTTGCCTGGCGAGCCTCCGAGCGCCAGATTGACGGCGACCGCGCCGACATAGCCGACCGCCGCCGACGACGGATCGAGATAGCCGACCATCCCCTTGTAGTCGGGCTTCAGGAGGTCCTTCCAGCAGGCCGGCACCGGCTTGCCGCCAAGCGCATCCTTGTTCACGAACAGGCCGAGCGTGCCGGAGTGGATCGTGGTCCAGTAGCCTTCGGGGTCCTTGAGGCCGGCGGGGACCTGATCCCAATGCGCCGGCTTGTAGGGCTCGAGCGCATCCTGGGCCTTGGCCTTCATGCCGAAGGTCACGCCGAAATAGCCGATATCACCGACCGGATTGCTCTTCTCGGCCAGGATCTGGGCCAGCGCCTGGCCGGAATTCTTGTTGTCGTGCGGGATATCGTACTTGAGATCCGCCTTGATCGCCTTCAGCATCGACGCCCAATCCGCCCATTCCGGCGGACAATTGTAGCAGATAACGTCGGCCGCCCTGGCTGATTGCCACGGCGCGATCAGCATCAGCGCCAGCAACGCAAGGACAAGGCGGACGGTCTTCATGGGAGGCTCCGGTCTGGGAGAGGATGCAATGAGGATTTCAACATCAACCGGGGGACCAAGTATAGGCCGCGTATGAATGTTTTGCGACGCGCTTGCTGCCGTGCAGCAAATGCAACGGCTCCGATGCCGACCATCGGGTGCTCGCGGCAGCCAGTCGTTTCGCGCTATGCTGTCAACCAAAAGAGAAAGCGCCCATGTACCGGCCGCCCGGCGTCAGCACATCGCCCGATCTTCCCGTTCCCGGCCTGATGCAGGCCTGGGTCCTTGGTGAGCCCGGCCAGCTCCTGCTTTGCGAAAAGCCGACGCCGGTCCCCTCGCGCGCCGAGGTGCTGGTGCGCATCGACGCGGTTGCGATCTGCGCCACCGATCTCGAAATTATCCATGCCGGGTCGCCGGCAAGCATTCAGGGCGGTCTGCCCTTCAACAAGAACTTCACGCCAGGCCACGAGTATATGGGCTCGGTCGCTGCACTCGGACCGGACGTTGACGAATTCAGGATCGGTGAGCGGGTCAGCGTCGAAATCCACGCCGGCTGTGGTCAATGCAAACGCTGCCGCCAGGGCATGTACACCTCCTGTCTCAACTATGGAAGGCCGGAGAAGGGCCACCGCGCCAACGGCTTCACGACCGACGGCGGTTTCGCGGAGTACGCAGTCAACCACATCAATACGCTGGCGCGCGTACCGGATAGCATGAGCGACGCGGAGGCGACGCTCGTGGTGACCGCGGGCACGTCGATGTACGGCTTGACGGAATTGGGAGGATTGGTGGCCGGCGAGAGCGTCGTGGTGATCGGCCCGGGGCCGATCGGACTTCTCGCAGTTGCTGTGGCCAAGGCGCTTGGCGCAAGTCCGGTGATTTTGACCGGCACGCGCAACAAGCGGCTGGCGATCGGCCAGGAACTGGGGGCCGACCGCGTCATCAACATCAACGACGAAGACGCCGTTGCGGTCGTGAAGCAACTAACAGGGGGGATCGGCGCGGACTATGTCGTCGAATGCGCCGGCACCGAAGCGACACTCAACCAGGCCATTCACATGACCAATCGTGGCGGCAAGATTTGTCTGGCCGCCTTCCCGCACGAAGCTGCGACGCTGGACATCGCGCATCTCGTGCGAAACAACATCTACGCTTACGGGATCCGCGGCGAGGGCCGCAGCGCCACGCGCCGCGCCATGGAATTGATGGCGGCGAAGCGGTTCGACGCGACAAGGATCCACACGCATACGTTTCCGCTGGAAGACCTGCCGACGGCGCTCAGATATGCACGGGATCGCGTGGATGACGCGATCAAGGTCGTCGTCACCACAAGCAAGGCCGACGCGATCGCGCGCCGCTGCGGAGTAAGGTCCGTTCGCGCCGGCGGGAGACCGGACAGCCCGCTCACACCGAACAATATCGTTCCTTGATCTCGTCGTCGGCCAGCAGGGCCTGCGCCGACGCCTGGTGCACCACCGCCCCCTGATCAAGGACGTAGGCACGATCGGCGATGCCGAGCGCGAGCTCGACATTCTGCTCAACCAGCAGCACCGTCGTTCCCTGCGCCTTCATGTTGCGGAACAGCACGCCCATCTCCTCGACGAGGACCGGCATGATGCCCTCCGAGGGCTCGTCGAGCAGGATCATTTTTGGCTTTGCGATCAGCGCGCGCGCAATCGCCAGCATCTGCTGTTCTCCGCCCGACATCGTGACCGCCTCCTGGTCCATCCGCTCGGCCAGCCGTGGGAATATCACCGCGATCTCGTCGATCCGCTCGGCTTCCCGCTTCTTCGCCGGCGACGCCACCAGCCCGAGCCGCAAGTTTTCCCGGACCGACAATCCCTGCACAATCCGCCGCTCTTCGGGAACATAGGCAAGTCCCAGCGCGAAGCGCACATGCGCCGGCCGGCTCAGCAGCTCCTTGCCCTTGAAGGTGACCGAGCCGCGCGTTCGTCCCATCAACCCCATGATCGATTTCAGCGTCGTCGTCTTGCCGGCTCCATTGCGACCGATGAGGCAGACTATCTCGCCTTTGGTCACTTCGAGCGTTATGTCCTGCAGCGCGTGACTTGCGCCGTACCAGGCATTGAGCTTGCCGATCTGCAGCATTAGTCAATGCTCCCGCTGGCCGAGATAGACCCGCTTCACCGCCTCGTTCTGCCGGACCTCCTGCGGCGTTCCTTCGGCGAGAAGTTCTCCGTGATGCAGCACGAGGATGCGATCGCTGATCCCGAGCACCAGCTTCATCTTGTGCTCGACGAGAATGACCGTACGCTCTTTTGCGAGCTTCACGATCAGATCCATCATGGTCCGGGTTTCCTCCGGACTCATGCCGGCCGTCGGTTCGTCCAGCAACAGCAACCGGGGTTGGCTGGCAAGCGCCATGCCGATTTCCAGCGCGCGCTGCTCGCCATGGGCCAGCGTCTTGGCGGCACGTTCGCGAGATTCCCACAATCCGACCAGGGCAAGCAGCTCGTCCGCCCGCTCGACCAGCTCGGTCAGGCGCGCGCGGGGACGCCAGATGTCGTATCTCGACACCAGCGCCTGCAGACCGACGCGGATGTTTTCACGGGTCGTGAGCTGCGGAAACACGCTGGTGATCTGAAAGGACTTTGCGATGCCCATATGCGCAAAGCGGTGCTGCGGCAGGCCGGTGACATCTTTGCCCTCGAATTCAACGCTGCCTTTGGTGGGCGCAAACGCGCCGCACAGCAAATTGAAATAGGTGCTCTTGCCGGCCCCGTTCGGACCAATAATGGAGGTGATCGCTCCTCGGGAAAACTCCGCCGAGATATCGTTCAGCGCGACAAACTTCCCGAACGTCTTGCCGACGCCCCTGGTGCGCAGAATGATTTCCTTGGTTTGGCCTTCCGCGGCGCTCATCGCCTGCCTCGCGCGATCAGCGTGCCCCAGATGCCGGCGGGGAAGAACAGCACGCATGCAATGAAAATGGCGCCAACGATCAGTTGCCAGTGAACCGTCCACACGGAGACCACATTCTCCAGGATCAGGAAGACGGCGGCGCCGATCATCGGCCCGAAGAACGTTCCCATACCGCCCAGCAATGCGATCATCACGACTAGGCCCGACGTCTCGTAGTGCAGGATCTCGATCGGAACGATCGACAGATGCAGCGCCTGCAAGGCTCCCGCGAGACCGCAGAAGCCGCCAGACAAAACGAAGGTCAGCAATCGGGTCTTGGTGACGTCATAGCCTGACGCGCGGGCGCGCATCTCATTCTCCCGCACGGCCTCAATGACGGCGCCAAATGGCGAGGCAAGAATGCGCGACATCACGAAAAACGCGGCAATCACAAAAGCCGCGATGACATAGTAACGGATCATCGGATTGATGAAGTCGAGCCGCAAGCCGAACAGATCGATGGTGCGGACGTTGATGCCGCGGAGGCCGTTTTCGCCACCGGTCAGGTCAACCGCCTGATAGAACAGGTAGTAGACACATTGCGACAGCGCCATCGTCACCATCGCGAAGTAGATGCCGCGGGTCCTGATCGCGAGCACGCCAATCAACGATGCCATCAACAGGCCGCCGGCGATCCCGGCCGCGATGGCCGCATACCATGGACAGCCAAAATGCACGATGGCGATGCCACAGAGGTAGGCACCGGTTCCAAACAGCGCCGCGTGACCAAATGACAGCAGACCGAGATAACCAAACACGAGGTTGAAGCCGACGGCGTACAATCCATAGATCAGGATGTTCACCGCGAGGGCCGTGAACGGCATCACCAACGGGAAAATCAGGATCACCGCGGCCACAATGCTGGCGCGATGCCGCGTTGCGAATTCGTACCAACTGCCCGTCGTGGCACGAGGCTGTTTGATGGATTCGGTGGCTCCGGTCATCCTTGGCTCTCAGCTCATCAATCCGGCGCGGCCGAAGAAGCCTTGGGGACGAACGATCAGGACGATCGCCATCAGCGCAAAGATCGAAACCTTGGCCATCTCGGGCGCAAACAGCGACGTCATGCTGACCACCACACCAACGAGGAGGCCCGCCAGTACGGCGCCACCGATCGAGCCCATGCCTCCTACGACCGTAACCACGAAAGCCTCGGCGAGAATCGTGCCGCCCATCTCGGGAATGACGCCTTGAAGCGGGGCAGCCAACAGCCCGGCAAAGCCAGCAATCGCGGTGCCTATCCCGAACACGATCAACCAGACCCTGGAAACGTCGACCCCAAGGACGCGGACGATTTGCGGATCGCGCGCGCCGGCGCGGATAATGAGTTCGAAGCTGGTCTTCTCCAGAAACAGCCAGAGCGCCAACAAGACGACGGCCGTCGCACCGATCACGAACAGGCGGTAGAGTGGAAAATATCCGACACCGATGTTGACGGCCCCTTGCAGAAGCTCGGGCGTGTCGAAGGGATAACCGGTCTTGCCGAAGGCAATGCGCACGCACTCGACCATGACATAACTCAACCCGAAGGTCAGCAGCAGCGGATAATCGATGCCGCGGCCGTAAAGCGGCCGGATCAGCACGCGCTCGACGGCAAGGCCGAACAGCCCGATCAGAAGCGGCACCGCCAGCAAGCAGAGCCAGAAATTGCCGCCGATCGAAATGAGGTACAGCCCGACATAGGCGCCGACCATGTAGAACGCGCCATGGGCGAAGTTGACGACGGTCAACATCCCGAAGATCAGCGAGAGGCCGATCGCAAACAGCACGTAGATGGCGCCGAGCGCCAGCCCGGCGAATAGTTGCAGTGCAATCAGGTCAAAGCTCAGGCCCGCCATTTGTCCCCCTCAGCACGACGCGCACCGCCCCGCGGTGCGCGTCGGCGCATGGCTCAGCTCTTGTGACCAAGCGCGTCGCAGGTACGCAGGTTCTTCTCGTTAGGCTCTTCGGTCGATAGAACCTCGAACACATCTGACTCGTTCTTCATGTCCTTGGACTTCGACTTGATCACGAGCACCGATTGCACCGACTGGTGATCGCATTTGCGATAGTATTGCGGCCCCTTGTAGTAGTCGTACTTCAGAGCCTCCAATGCCGCGACGACCTTGTCGGTCTCCACGCTGCCCGCGCCCCTGACCGCCTCGAGCACCGTCCGAACACCGCCATAGCCGAGCGCACCGTAGTCGGTAGGCAACTTGCCGTCGTACATCTTGCGGAACGCGTTGTTGAACGCCTTGGTCGAGGCGAACTTGTCCTCGATGCCCCAGAAGAACGAGCAGCCGCCGACAACGCCTTCGAATGCCTGGGGGCCCGCCGCAACGCGACTGGCATGCGACAGCAGCGGCGCGATGATCTGGATCGATTTCTTGATGCCGAAGTCAGTTGCCTGTTTCAGTGCGATTTGCTGGTCCCGGCCGAAATTGCTGATGCATAGAATATCGGGCTTCAGCGCCTGGAGACGCGGCAGCAGGGTCGAGAAATCAGTCGTTCCAAGCGGATGACGGATGTCACCAAGATTCTCGATGTTGAACTCCTTGCCGACCTCGAGAAAGCCGCGAACCATCTCGTGACCGTAAGCATAGTCCGCCGTGAGAAACGCCACCTTCTTGCCGAATTTGGTGAAGGCGTAGCGACCGACCGCCCCTGACGTCATGTGCGGGTTCAGCGCCTCGTGGAAGGTGAATTTGCTGAAATCCTTGGCCTCATTGATGGTGTCGGACTGGCTGATCGAATTGAAGATGACCCCGCGTTCCTTGGTGACGTTGTTGATCGCGAGCTGAACCGCCGCGGACAGACTGCCGACAACGAAATTCACCTTCTCCTTCTCGACCAATTCCAGGGTCCGCGTCGCCGCCTCACCGGGATTCAGCTTGTCGTCACGCACGACGAGCTCGGCCTTGCGGCCGTTGAGACCGCCGGCATCATTGAACTGGGCGACAGCAAGCTGACCCGCCCGCACCTGGTCCTGGGCCTCGGCGCCGTATGGACCGGTCAAAGGAACCGGGAAGCCGATCTTGATGGGCGCTTCCTGGGCCTGAAGCAGATTGATGCGAAAAGGCGAGACGGCGAGAACGGCGCCGGCGCTTGCCGTCGTCAGCAGACGACGCCGTGATATCGATCCAGCTTTGGTCACCTTCTTCGTCATGACTATTCCTCCCCAAGAACTGTCTGCGTTTTGCTTATCGTATTATCGTTGCCCGGACGTCTCCACTCAGATCCGTCCCAGGGCGGACAGGATAACCTGAGGCGTGAGCGGAATCTCGGTAATTGTTGCGTCAAGCGGCCGGAGCGCGTCATTGACCGCGTTGGCAACCGCAGCTGCCGCGCCGGCTGTCCCCGCCTCCCCAGCCCCTTTGGCTCCCAGCTCCGATTCCTGCGTCGGAGACACCACGTGGCCGACCTCGATATCGGGCATCTCGCCGGACATCGGGACCAGATAGTCCGCCATATTGGCATTGGTCAGCTGACCGCGTTCGTCGTAGATGCACTTCTCGAACAGCGCCGCGCCGAGCCCCTGCACGACCCCGCCCCGGATCTGCTCGTCGACCAGTTGCGGGTTGATGATGGTGCCGCAGTCTTCGACAACCCAATGCTTCAGCAGCTTAACGAACCCGGTCTCGGTATCGACCTCGAGCCATGAGGCCTGAACGCCGTTGGTGAATGCAAAGGGATATTGGCGCGGAACGAAATGCCGGGTCGCCATCAATTCGGGCTGGATACCGGGCGGCAGGGTGTCCGGTCGAAAATAGACGATCCGCGCAAGCTCGTTCAGTTCGATGCGCGGCGCGCCGTCGGCGGCGTTGACGATACCGTTGTCGACGATATCGAGCTCGGCCGGCGTCGATTGCAGGATGGCCGCGGCGACGTTCAGGATATTCTGGCGCAGGGCCTTGGCCGCCTGCAATGCAGCTTCGCCGCCGATGCCGGCGCCGCGCGAGGCCCAGGTGCCACCGCCATAGGGCGTGTGGTCGGTGTCGCCCAGGATGACGCGAACGCGTTCCATCGAAACGCCAAGCACGCTGCCGACGATCTGGGCCGTCAGCGATTCCGACCCTTGCCCCTGTTCCGTGATGCTGGTCTGGCAGATCACCGACCCTTGCGCGTCGAGCCGGACCGCAACGCCATCCTGCGATGAAATTTTCGCGCCGCCCACGCCATAAAAGGCAGCGCTGGGATTGGTCACCTCGATGAAGCTCGCGATTCCGATGCCCCGATGGACGTTTCTGGCGCGCAAGGCCGCTTGCTCAGCGCGCAGCGCGTCGTAATCCATCATCTGAAGCAGCTTGGTCAACGAGGCGTGATGCGACAGCTGCTCGAACTTCATGCCCGAGGGTGATGCACACGGATAGGCATCGTCGGCGATCAGATTGCGCCGCCGGATTTCGACGGGGTCCATGCCGATCTTCGCTGCCGCCAGATCGACCAGACCTTCGGTGACCGAACAGGCGATCGGGTGTCCAACCGCCCGGTACTGGCACATCACGTTCTTGTTCTGGAAAACGACGCGCGCCCGCGCCCGATAGTTCGCCGTGGCATAGGGCCCACCGACCAGATTGACCACCTGATTTGCCTCGATGGCGCTGGTGCGCGGATACATCGAATACGGGCCGATCCCCGTCAGGTCGTCGATCTCGAAGGCTGTGATGGTGCCGTCCGGCCTGACGCCGATCCGCCCCCTGCATCGATGATCGCGGGCGTGGATGTCCGTGTTGAAACTCTCGACGCGGTCCGCCACGAACTTGACTGGCCGACGCAACAGCTTAGACAGCGCGTAGGTCGCCATTTCGTCGGCGTAGATATGGACCTTGATGCCGAACGAGCCGCCGACATCCTTGCAGACCACTCGGACCTGCGCTTCCCTTAACCCAAGATGCAGCGCCGCGATGTTCTGCACCATATGGGGCGCCTGCGTGCCCTGATAGATCGTGAGCCGTGCCTCGGCCGCATTCCAATCGGCAACGACGGCCCGCGACTCAAGTGTCACGCCGGTGTGGCGCCCGAATACAAAGTCGGCCTCGACGAGTTCGGACCCCGACAATGCATGATCGACGTCGCCGGCGTCGAGCGTCCGCTCAAAGGCAAGATTGTCGCCGAGCGCAGCATGAATGACGAGAGCTGCCGGATCGAGCGCAGCACGCATGTCCGTGACTGCCTCAAGCTCCTCGTAGTCGACCGAAATATGCTCCATGGCATCTTCGGCTGCAGCACGGCTGGTCGCCACAATCGCTGCAACGGCCTCGCCCTGCCAGCACACGCGGTCGACCGCGATCGCGTGTTGTGGCGCAGACTTCAGTCCCTTCAGGTGCGAGAGCACCCCAACCCACGGCGTGATGACCGCTTCAAGTTCACGACCCGTGACGATGGAAACGACACCGGGCATGCGCCTTGCCGCGTCGGCGTCGATCGCTGCGATTTTGGCGTGGGCATGTGGCGACCGTAGAAAAACCACATGCGCCATCCGCGGCAATTCGAGATCACTGACATATTGGCCCCGCCCCTGCAGCAACCTGTCGAGGTTCGGCCGCGGTACGGTCTTGCCGATGTAGGAATTCGGGCGATCAAGCACCGAAAGCGCGTCTGCTGGCGCCCGCGTCACCGTCATGCGCCCCGCTCCGCGCGCGTCATGGCTGTCGCCTCAACCGCATCCACGATGGCCTGATAGCCTGTGCAGCGGCAATAGTTGCCGGAAAGATGCTCACGGATTGCTCGACGATCAGGCACCGACACGTGCTTCAGCAGGTCCTGCGCCGTGATCAGCATCCCAGGCGTGCAATAGCCACACTGCAATGCATTGCGCTCGCGAAATGCCGCCTGAAGATCGGCTATTTCACCGCTGTCAGACAGCCCCTCGATTGTCTCAACTGACGCGCCCTGCGCCTGGACCGTCAGCACCAGACAGGAGCGAACGATCTCGCCATCGATCCGGACCGTGCAGGCGCCGCAAACGCCGTGCTCGCACCCAATGTGGGTTCCGGTCAGCTTGAGATTTTCCCGGAGGAAATCAGCAAGATTGAGCCGCGGCAAGACGAAGGCGTCGATGGGTTCGCCGTTGACCAGAAGCGAGACCGGTACCGGAGCGTTCACTTACCGACTCCCGTTTCCAGTTCTGGCCGTGCGAGCAATGCCGCCACGCAGCGCCGGAGCAAGACCGTCGCGAGGTGTCGACGCATGGCCGCGGTCGCCTGCTGGTCCTCCTGTGGATCGAGTTCATCGGCCAATGCGGCCGCCGCCTCTGCGAGCAAGGCGGGCGTTACCGTGGCATCGATCAGTTTGCCGGCGGCCGCCGCGAGCAATGGCCGGTCGCCAACAGCAAAGAAGCCGAGCCGAAGAGCTGAGAACCTGCCGGCTGCAACAACGGCACGGGCGGCGAGACCAACGACAGCGTAGTCGCCATGCCGCCGGGCATATTCCTGAAAGAAAAATGTCGAGGCTTGGCCTGCGACCGGCACCTCGACCGCGACAAGCAACTCGTCCGGCAACAGCGCCGTTTCGTAAATTCCCCTGAAAAACTCCGTCGCAGTAATCCGGCGCTCGCCGGCCGAGCCCCGAACAACGATCGTGGCGTCAAGCGCCACAACACAGGCCGGCAGCTCCGACGCAGGATCGGCGTGAGCGAGGCTACCGCCGATCGTTCCGCGATTGCGAATTGCGGGATGGGCAACGTGGGCAACGGCATCGCGCAACAGCCGCGCGTGCAGTGCAACCTCCGGCGATCTGAGCAGATCGACGTGCCGGGTCAGCGCGCCGATGACCAGCAGGTCTCCCCTCACGGTGATGCCGCGCAACTCGGCGAGGCCGCCGATATCGACCAGAATGTCCGGAGACAGGAGCCGCAGGTTCATCGCCGGCATCAGGCTCTGACCACCCGACAGAACCTTCGCCTTGTCGCCGTGCATGGCGAGCAACTCCAGCGCGTTCACGACGCTGGTCGCGCGGGCGTAGGCGAAAGCCGCAGCTTTCATGTGGGCGTGGCCTCCCGGGCCCAATTTTGGTTTGCCCGATTAGAGGGCCGCCCTCTTCAAAGGTCAAGCTTGTTTATCGAGTGATTATTTGTGCGGCGGGGCTTGTCTTCGCCTCGGGAAGGCCGCAGGTTCCTTGCCAACTAAAGTTCAAATCGCGGGGAGGCGGATCATGAAGCTCGGTTTTTTTACGATGCCGATCCATCCTCTCGACAAGGATTGGCGGCAATCGCTCCGGGAGGATCGCGAGGCCTTTCTGCTCGCGGACGAGCTCGGCTTCACCGAGGCGTATGTCGGCGAGCACGTCACCGACAAGGCCGAGAACATCACCTCCAGCATCGCCTTCATTGCCTGGCTCGCAGCCGCAACCAAGCACATCAAGCTTGGAACCGGCACCATCAACATGCCAAACACGCATCCGGCAGCCATCGCAGCGTCTGTCGCCATGCTTGATCACATGCTTGATGGCCGTTTCATCCTTGGAATCAGCCCGGGTGGATTGCTGTCCGACGCGGAGGTTTTTGGCAATCTCGATGCCGACCGCAATGCCATGTTCCTCGAAGCCATCAATCAGGTTCTTGATATCTGGGCTGGCAAACCGCCCTATGATTTGCAGGGCAAATATTGGAATGTCTCGGTCAAACGGACCCTGATCGAGGACATTGGCCAGGGAATCGTCGCTCGCCCTTTGCAGGCTCCTCACCCGCCAATCGTGGTAACCGCGGTGGCGCCATTCTCAAAAGGCGTCACGGAGGCGGCGGCGCGCGGCTGGGATCCGATCTCGGCAAACTTCCTGATGCCGGCCTGGGTGAAGAGCCACTGGCCGAAATATGTTGAGGGTTGTGCGCGCGTGAACCGGGCACCCGAGCCCGCCAATTGGCGCGTCGCCAAGAGCGTGTTCGTGGCAAAAGATGCAGCAACCGCGAAGGCGTATACCACGTCGCCCGACAGTCCGTACGTGTACTATTATCACCAGTTGTTCACGAAGCTGAAGCGCAGTGGCCGGCTCGAGTTGTTCAAGACACGACGGGATCAACCTGACGCTGAGGTCACACTGGAATCGATCTGCGACAAATTGATCATCTACGGCACGCCCGAAAGTGTGGCTGACCAGTTGCTGGCGTTCCAGGAAGAGATTGGCACCTTCGGAACCCTGCTTTATGCCGGCAAGGACTGGAAAGATCGGGAGCTTGGCCGTCAATCGATGATCCTGATGGCCGAGAAGGTCCTGCCGCGGATCAATGCCACCGCCGCCGGATCATCGACGTGAAGGAGGTTCGACATGGCCTTTACTGATCGCATTCCGTACCAGGCGCAGGTCGACCGACCGAAACTGACACTGCCCGACGGCAAGAAGCTCGCCGTGTGGGTTATCCTCAATGTCGAGGAATGGCGCATCGAGAATGCAATGCCACGCACCGTGCTGAGCCCACCGATGGGCCAGCCCCTGCTGCCCGACGTGCCGAACTGGTCGTGGCATGAATACGGCATGCGCACCGGCTTCTGGCGGCAGTTCAAAGCTCTGACCGATCGAAAGATACCGGTGACGCTGGCTGCGAACGCCAACGTCTGCAACAGCTATCCGCGTGTGGCGTCGGCGGCGCGCGAGGCGGGCTTCGAATTCATGGGACACGGGTTTGTTCAGGGCCCCATGCACAAGGTCGAGAACCAGGCGGATGCAATCAAGCGCGCGGTCGACACGATTGCTGGATTTAGTGGCAAGCCGCCGCGATCATGGGAAAGCCCGGGCCTGACCGAAACCGAAGACACGCTCGATCTCCTGCGCCTCAACGGGATCGAATACGTGGCCGATTGGGTGATCGACGATCTCCCTCAGGACATCGCCACGCCGCACGGCACCGTGACGACGATTCCCTATTCGGTCGAGACCAACGACATCGTCATTCACGCGCTGCAACACCTTCCGTCGGAACAGTTCCTGACGCGCTGCACTGACCAATTCGATCGGCTGTACCTTGAGGGCGCAGAGAATGCGCGGATCATGGCCATCTCGGTGCATCCCTACATCACGGGCGTGCCGCACCGTATCAAGTACCTGGAGGCCCTGCTCGATTACGTCATCGGCCATGACGGCGTCGCCCTCATGACGGCAAGCGAGATCGGGGATTGGTATCGGGGTCAGATGGCGACAATGTAGCGCGCTCAGCCGGCGACCTTGATCGGCGCCCGTCGACGATCGGTCGCGCTCTCCGCCATTCTCTCAAATCCTGCGAGGAAGATATCCAGCGCGTCACTGATCATCTGCGCCTTGTCCTCGAGGACAGGCGCTTCGTAGATGTACTTGCGTACGCCATAATAGAAAATGCCGCCGTGAAACACCCAGGCCAGCTCGAGTTCTTCTGCGCTGGGCCTGCCCTGTGTCGCGAGGCCGGCGTCGTGGCGGCATTCCCGGAGAATGCGCGTCAGGATCTTGTCCTTGACCATGCCAACATACCAGCGATTGATATCGAGGCCCTTCAGGCCGGAGTAGAGATAGATTCGGAGCCATCTTCGGTTGAAGATCGCGTCGGTATAGATTTCGTAAAACTCCTGGAGCCGCACGCGGAGCGGACGTGACCGATCCGAGAGCACCTTCTCCCAGCCTATTTCAAGTGGTTCGAGATATACCTTGCGGTAGACCTCCTTGATGAGATCGTCCTTGCTCGGAAAATAGCGGTAAAGCAGCGGCTGCGTCACGCCGAGCTTGTGAGCAAGGGCGCGCGTGCCGCCGCCAAATCCCTCCTCCGCAAATAGCTCGGTTGCCTTGGTAACGAATTCACTGCGACGATCGACAGCTGATAGTCGCCTCTGCTTGGCACGAACACGCTTGACGGGCGTCTTTCGATTCATGATGTCTTGCCACCACCGTCAGCCAAAAACCGGCCAAAACCTCCGCGCGCGAACAACAGCGGACTGTTCCGGTTATAGGCGTAGGCTTCCACCGCGCCTAGGAAAATGACGTGATCCCCGCCATAGTAGCGGTTGGCGGCACGGCATTGGAAATTCGCGACCACATCAGCAAGCACGGGAGCATTCCCGAGACCCGGCGTCCAGCTCACACCCGCGAACTTGTCCCCCGACGATCTGGCAAACTGCATCGCCAGCGCCTGTTGCGACGCGTCTAGAACGTTGACCGTAAAATGGCTGGCATTCTGGAAGATCGGCAGTCCCTGCGAAAACATGCCCAAGCTCCACAACACCAGTGGCGGGTTGAGCGACACCGATGCAAAGGAATTGCAAGTAATTCCATAGGGCCGTCCTTCAGCCGACATCGCGGTGACTATCGTCACACCTGTTGCGAACGTACCGAGCGCATTGCGGAAATCACGGGGGTCGATCGCCGAACTATCGCTTGCGAGCTCACTGGCGGGATCCAGCGGATGTTTGGGTGAGTCGGACATCCGGCTAACCTCAAAGCGTCAGGTTTTCAGACGGCAGCCCCAGAGCCACCCGCCCGTAATTGGTGCCCGCCGCGTCGAAATTGAACGCGAGATGCGAATTCACCGCATGCGCGTCGCGGAATTGGCGCTGCAACGCTCCCGAGGTGAACAGGCTGCGTGCGCCGCCCGCCGCAAATAGAAGAGACACCGCCTCGGTGCACAAATTGACCGCGAACGCACCGTCGCGCCGAAGCTTCGTCTTCGCTGCAATGCCCGGGATATCGCCACGCCGGACCTCCGCAAGTGCCTCAACGCAGTTCGTGCGCATGATCAGCCGCGCGGCATCTATCTTCGCCGACGCCTCGGCAATCTTGATCTGTGTGCTTTGCAGGTCCCCGATCTTGGCCCGGTTATATGTCGAAGCGCGGTGTCGCGCGATCTCGACATAGTCATCAAGGCAAGCCTGCGCATTTCCCAAACCAACCCCGGACAACACATAGGGAAACAACGAAAAGACCGGAAGCATGTAGAGCGCATTTGGATTGACGATACTGCCCGGCGTCGCACCTCCCGCAAGATCGCTGACGGCAACGGTCATATGCTCGGCAACGAATGCGTCGGTGACCCGCACGTCGTTCGATCCCGTTCCGCGCAAGCCAGCCGCATTCCAAGTGTCGTCGATGCTGTAGTCTCGCCTGTTCAACAGGAATAGCCGATACTCGACACCATCGGCCTCATCATCCGAGGCGACCACGCTCGCGAGCATGTTCCATCCGCAGGATTCCACCCCGGACGAAAACGGCCAATGACCACTCAGAACATATCCGCCGCCGGCCTTCCTCGCGCGACCCGCCGGGAAGACAAAGGAAGACGCGATCAACGCATCCGGATCCTCTTCCCACACCGCGCTCTGCGCTTCGGGCGCGAACATAGCCAGCATCCAGTGGTGACTTGCAAGGTTGGCAAAATTCCAGGAGACCGAGGCATCCCCCTGCCCGAGGGCATCGGCGCAGTCGACCAGCGCAACATAGTCGAGCTCGCTGCCTCCGACGCGCTTGGGCTGCAGTATCCGGAAAAGGCCGCTGTCAAGTAGATCCCGCTCGGTCTCCGACGGCAATCTGCGCAGCTCTTCGGTCCGCGATGCCCGTTCGCGCAAAGCCGGAACTAGCGCCCTGGCTCGTGCGACCATGATCGAATAACGATCCATATCCGAGCCTGACTGTGCCTTCGTATCGAGCCCGCGGCCAACCTCAACCATGGTCTCTTCCTTCGTTCGATCTCCAAGAGATTTGCGCGTGCGATCGAGCCGTCAACTCAGTTTATCGATCGATCACCAGAGATCAAGACGCGCAAGCCTGCATTCCCTCAATTCAAGGCTCAGGATCCCACGACTGCCGCCGGGCGCCCATTTTAGGAAACGCTTCCAGCGATGCTTCGTTCGCACTGCACATGCCCATTCTAGCATCCCCACGCCCAAGATTCGATGCCGGCTACGACCGCGGCTTGCCAAAGGGGGTTACCCATGGCCAGAAACGCAAAAAAGCCCGGTGACCGAAGCCACCGGGCGCTCCACGTCATCGATTGTTCGCAACGACCCGAACCACGTCGCAGGATCTAGACGAGCTCTTTCCGCCAATACAGCGTGTGCTGCCATGCCCAGGGCGAGCCAGGTTCGAAGAGCCGATACCCCTGCCGGATAAAATTATTGGCCGAGAAGATGTTGTCGGTGGTATCAGAAACGATCGCCTTCCAGCCGGCACGGCGCGCTCGTGCTTCCAACGCGCGAGTAAGCCGCAGCTGCAGGCCGTGGCCGCAGTGCGGCATCACGACGCCAACGCGGCACAGATATCCAGCATTTGTAACATGGGTTGAAGGAACGACACCCGCGAATGCGATTGGCTTCGCGCCACGGAACGCAATCCACCAATATCCTTGCTCGAAGTCCGGTACACGGGTCCCGTCGGAGAATATCAGCTGATGAAGCTCGGCGAGCGAGTCCGCCACCGCTTCGTCCAGGGCTTCGACCTCGCGTATCCGATACATTTCTGCGCCTCAATGATTCTGTTGTCCGCCAAGGCGCCCAGATCTATGTCCAAGGACATCAATCCGCTCCGCGCTCCGCGAGTCATTTTCCGAGCGTGGCCTTGATGCCCAACCAAACGGCTCCGAGAAAACCCGTGGCAAGCATAGTGATCACCGCCTTGAATGTATAGTTTTGTGCCTGCTCGACACTTCGTCGCCAGCGCCGGAGGTGCTGAAAATCGGCGCGCATCTGCGTAATCGTTCTTGCCACTCACTTCTCCTGCCAATCGGACGGGAGATACTCGCTCGGAGCCGTGTCGCAATCCGGATCAGGATCAGGCAACACCGCGCGAAATGCGATCGTGGGAAAGTCCGTCTGCTCGCGTTTGGGATGCGGGCGCGGAATGAACTGGATGATCTCGGCGCTCATGCAAGCTCCCACAACGCGACGGCAACCAGACCCGCGAGCGCGAGCGATATCAGATAGGCGGTCATGCAAACCTCGTTGATCGGCCGGCAGCGCGCGATGCGGCCGTGGAATGAATGTGCGGCAGATCGCGCACGGGCGGCGATCTTTGGGGCGCGAACCTTATCCCTGACGAGCGGGGCCGCGGGCGGCGCCGGCTTGCGCCGCGCCGCAGGACCGGCGCGTTCGCGCGCGCCGGTCAATTCGTGGTCGCTTCTACGGGTTCGGACGGCGGCGCGCTTGCGACGCTCAGGCGACGGGCTGGGAGGATGTGGCGTCGTGACGGTGCGGCCGCCGTCCGATTGGTGAAACGGCAAACAAAAAGCCCGCCGCGGATTGCTCCGCGCGGGCTCAACAATTTCTGATTTTCGGATTATGCCCCTGAGTTGCCCGACGTGTCAAACCCTTTTTTCGGGCTGAATGCGATCGGTAAAATGCGATGCGTCGGCTTCGACGGTGAGAAACCGCCTTGAGCGAAAAGCTTGGGCATTGATCCGGAATCGCAACGCGAGCCGGCGCCAAGCGCCTATGCTTGCTGCGATGATGTCAGTGTGCCGTTGAGTTGCCCGACGCGTCAAGCGGACAGCTCACAATATTTGGATCACAATATTTGGATCGACATCAATACAGTTTTTGGCTTGCGTCGGTCGAACTGACCCGCGCCGCATTTGATTGCAAGGAGGAAGCGTCGATGTATTTCGTTGCTGCCGTGCTCGCGGTCCTGTCCGGCCTGTTCTACGCCGCGGGCCACCATCAGATCGGCTCTCTCGGTGCCACCATGTGCCAGTATGGCGGCATCTTCTGCGATAGTCCAGTGCTGGTTCTCGTCGGTGCGGGATTTGCAGCAGCGTGGGGCGTGCTGGTCAGCGTTCGCTGATCATCCCGCGATGTTTCCGACGATGATTTTGTGCCGCTGATTTGCCCGACGAGTCAAATTCCTCCGCCCTGCGTCGGGATGTGATCCCACGAACGCCCGCATCTATCGCGGCGTGCCCGGATTTGCCGGATGAGCGGGCTTTGGGCCGGGTGGATCAGGCTCGATCGGTGCCTTGGGCTCGGTCGGTATGACCTTTGCGCCGGCCGCGCGCGCCGCCTCGCCGGTCGTTGAGTAGTTCGCCGAAGCGGCCGACTGCACGTTCGGCTTGTTCCACGGACCGTGATCCACGATCAGCATGCCGAGCACGCCGAGGATCGCAACCACGGCCGCGACCAACAGCGGCGTGCCACCATGCCGATTTCGATGCTTGACCGAACCGCCGTCCGCAATGCCATGCGCCTGCATTGTCATCATCGCCTCCTCCACGGAAACAAGCCGCGACGCGCGCGTAAGTTTCCGGTTCCCCGATGTGAAAGCGAGGCATGTCGGTGGAACCAATCCGCCGCTGCGGAATTTCCCGGATATGTGGCCGCCACCGCCGTTCAGGACGTGCGGATAGCAAAGGCGTCTGTCACCTGGCTTTCAAGTAAAATCGCGGCACGGCACATGAGCTCCGAAACACCTGAGTTCCCGCTTCAACCCACACTCGGTGAACGAGCGATCGACACCGCGACGGACGTCTCGCGTACGATCACGGAGGTGTCGGATGGACTTCGAGCCGCCGCCGATCGCCTCAGCGATGCAATCGCGACCTCGCGCCGACCGGGCGGAGCCCTGGCCACCGTGAGTGCGGTCACGCGCGAAGCGCCGCTCGCAAGCCTGTTCGTCGCGTTTCTGTTCGGCGTTGCCGTCGCGCGCCGGCGCTAAAGCGTCGATGGGGTCGCGAACGCCGTCCTAGAACTTGCCCTTCGTCGCGTCCTTGGTCGCCGACATCACGCTACCGCTGATCTGCCGCATGTGATCTCCGGCGCTGGTGAACTGACTGCGCAGGAAATCCGACTGGATTCGCATCGCTTCCTGGAGATCGGTGGCATGCACCAGCTTGCGTGCATGCTCGAACGCCGACTTCATGTTCTGCTCGGTGAAAGCCAGCGCCTGTTTGGAGATCTCGGTACCGGCGCCCGGCATCGACGTCATCGACTTGCTCGCGGCATCAAAGAACAGGCTGAAGGCCTGTTCGGCCTGGTCGATGGTCTTTTCCGCGAGATCGCGCAACTCGGCGGGAACTTCAAGCTTCGGCTCAATCATGATCGCGCCCCCTGAAATAAGCGTCCGACGACGTTAGCATAGATTGTGACGGCGTCAGCGCCGGATCGCGAGCTATGAAGACCCCACCCGCTCCGGCCGATTGAGGAAAAATTACCTAGCCGCGACCGACAACCGATTCCAATCATGTCAGCACTGTGGCATAGTGATTCGGCTTCTTCGTCGGTCGCGTTCGCGTCTCTGGGGAATAAGGGATCCGATGCTGCGCGCCGTTCGTCCGACACCGACCTGCACCCGGTTCAAGACCAGCATAGAGATGCCGTGCATGAAGTGCGGCACGCAAATGCGGCTTGCCTTGATCGAGCCGCGCGATCAAGTCTACGACGTGCTGACCTATCAGTGCACGCCTTGCAATTCCGGTGAAAGCTTCCTGAACGCGCGCTAGGCTGCGCGCCTGTTCAATCGCTCAGCACAGCGACTCCCGCCTCCGTCAGCCCGGGCTCGTCGTCATGCAGTTCGACCAGACCGAGTTCAGCGAGGATGTGCAGATCCTCGTCGCTGACCGGTGACAATTTGAGCCTGCCGGCCTGGATATCCCGCAAGGTCCAGCGCAAGCCGATCGCGCGCTCGAGTGAAAATTCCGCGAATGGATTATCTGCCATCCGCCTCGACTAGTGCGGCATTTGGATCAGACTTTGTCGTTGCCGCGGCGCCTTCATGGACACCACAGATAGATGGCCGCTGGCGCGATCGAGGCGCACAATGCCTCGACCGCGCCGACGCTCCATGCATCGCTCGCAGCGTCTCAGTAGCGGTAGGGATCGATATCGAGAAGCGGGAATGCGCTGAACACGCTCGGAAGATTGGTCGGCATCGCGGGATGCAGGTAGGATTTGTCCAGTTCGGAAAAGCCGGTGACACCGAGCAAACCGAGGCAGCGGATCACCTCGTCCTCCAGCAGTTCAAGCATCCGGACAATGCCGGCCTCGCCGGCCGCGGCGAGCGCCCAGCACTGCAGCCGGCCGATGCCGACAAGATCAGCGCCCGAAATGATAGCCTTCACAATATCGGTGCCGCGGCAGAACGAGCCGTCGACCATGATCTTGGCACGGCCGGCGACCGCCTGAACGATTTCGGGCAGGACATGCATGGACCCACGGCCGTGGTCGAGCTGGCGGCCGCCATGGTTGGAGACGTAAATCCACTCGACGCCGTGATCGAGCGCGATCAGCGCGTCCTCTGCGGTGGCAATGCCCTTGAGGATCAGCGGTATTTTGAACTTGTCCTTGATCATCTTCACGGTCCGCCACTCCAGGCCCTTCTGGAAATCGCCGCCGGTGGCACGCAGGCGGCTCTCGCGAACGTAGCGCTTGGCGATGTCGCGTTCACGACGGCTGTAATGGGCGGTGTCGACGGTCAGGCAGAAGGCGGCATAACCGTTGTCGATGCTGCGGCTGACCACATCCTCTACAAAGGCATCGTCGCCACGCACATAGAGCTGGAAGATGCGAAGCGCATCCGGTGCCGCCTTGGCGGTATTCTCCAGTCCTGGCTCGGATACCGAGCTCAGCATGTGCGCCGCACCGAAAGTGCCGGCGGCGCGTGCCACGCTTGCCGCGCCATCCGGATCGAAGATCTCGAGAGCGCCGACCGGGGCGAGCACCACGGGAAGCCGGAGCTTGCGTCCGAATACCTCGGTGGAAGGATCGACGTTGATGACGTCGCGCAGCACGCGCGGGCGGAAGGCGATCTCGTCCAGCGCCATGCGGTTGCGGCGCATCGTGGTCTCGGTCTCGGCCGCGCCGACGATGTAGTCCCAGGCGTTCTGGTTCAGGTTGGCGCGCGCTTTCCGGATGAACTCGTGCAGGTTCTGGAATTCCTCGCCGCTGGCGCCGAGTTCGACATTGCGCGCCTGTCGAATGGGGGTCCCGTCATTCATGGTGTTTCTTCTCCCGATTTGGCCGGCACATTAGCCGCAGACAAACCGGAAAAGCTACCACCTTGAGCCACGAATCCTGCCAGCGAAGGCCAGCTATTCGCTCGTGAGATAGATCGGCTTTCGACGCGAAGCGGTCCGCCTCGCCCGAGGCGAGCTAGCTGCCCGAAAACCGGTTTCGGTACTCGGTCGGCGATACGCCGAGGTGGCGCAGGAACGCCCGCCGCATTCGCTCGTCATCGCCAAATCCCGCGCGCTTGGCGACCTCGATCACACCGCCGATCTGGCGGCTTTCGAGCAGCAAGCGCGCCGTCTCCACGCGCAGCGCCTCGACGCCGCTTGCGGGTGTCATGCCGGTGCGGCTGACATAGGTCCGCGCAAAGGTGCGTGGCGTCATCCCCGCCTTTTCCGCGAGGGTCTCGACCTTGAGGTCGCTCGTGATGTTCTCGATGATCCAGGCGTGCAGCGCGCTGAAGCGTCCCTCGACGTCCGATGCCTGGGCGGCAAGGACGGTCGAGAACTGGCTCTGACCGCCCGGTCGCTTCAGAAACACCACAAGTCTCCGCGCAACATCGAGCGCGATGGTGTGGCCGAAATCCTCCTCGATCATGGCGAGCGCCAGATCGATGCCGGCGCTGACCCCGGCCGATGACCAGACCCGTCCGTCCTTGACGAAGATCGCGTTGGGCTCAACCCGGATATTGGGAAAGCTATCCTGCAGACGGGGACAATAACGCCAGTGCGTTGCTGCCCGCTTGCCGTCCAGAATCCCGGTCCAGGCCAACGCAAATGCGCCAAGGCAAACCGACGCGATACGGCGCGCCTTCGGCAGCGCCTCCGCGATCCAGTTCATCAACTTCGCGTCGTTGCGGATCTTCCAGATGCCGGGTCCGCCAGGGATCACCAGCGTGTCGACCTCGGCGGGCGCAATACTGTCGATCGGCGCCGTGTCGATCATCATGCCGACATCGGTCGGCACCAACCCGCCGGAGGTCGACAGGTAGGACAGCGAGTAGTCCGGTCCCGGCAGTTCGATCGCTTCCAGTTCTGCAAACACCTGCGCCGGTCCCGAGATGTCGAGCAAGGTCACACCGGGAAAGGCAACGATCGCGATCCGCCGCGTTGCTTTCTTGTCGCGCGGCTCAGGCCGGGGCGCTTTGGCAGTTTTCGAGGGCATATTGTCCTTTAAGCCATTCGAGGCTGCCCTGTATAGCTCGCATTGGAATTCTGGAGTTCTGCCATGTCGCGAAATCTGGGCAGCGGATACGAGGCGATCAAATCGCCTTGGACGGATTACGCGATCTACAGTCTACCCGATGCCTCCCGGGTCGAAGCCTGCGACCGTCAGCCGCTGATGGACGCCATGAACGGCATCATTGCCGTCAACTGGCAGGCCACCGAGCCGCACTGGACAACGACCTCCTCGCCCTTCGACAAGAAGTATAGCCTGATCCTTGTCTACGATCGGTCCGGCCTCATTGCCTTCTCGGTCTACCGCATCCTGGAGATGTCGGCCGGACTTGGAATCTATCGCAGCGGCACGGAAGTACTCCCGGCGCACCAGGGCCGCGGCTTCTACGGCTTCTTCACATCGGAAGTCCTGAAATGCTCCGGCGCCGCCGCGAGAGCCGAGGGCAACGTGCTCTACGGCTGGCGAACCCGCAACCCGATCGTCTGGGCAGCGAACGCTAAGATTTGCGAAAAAGTGACTCCGTCTTTGCTCGACGATACGCAGGATCTCGCCCTGCAGGCGGCCTGTATCGAGATGTGCACCTCGCTCTATCCGGGCAAGCCGCTCGAACTGCCCGACATGATCATGCGTGGCGCTTACGGCCACATTAAGCACCATCGGCAGGCCTATCATGGCACCGCGTCGCTGGTCGATGCCGCGATGTCGCGGAAGATTCCGAATTCTGCGGATGCCCTTTTCTCGGTGGGTTACGCGAGGGTGTGATGTCGATGCTCGGACAACAAGCTGTTTATGCCCCGACGTCGCGCTTCACCGATCGCGCCTATCTCGCGTGGACGGCGGTGGCCATCGCCTACGCCATCGCCTTCCTGCAGCGCGTATCGCCGCAGTCGGTCAGCCTCAGTTTCATGCACGACTTCAACACCGACGCTGCCGGCGTTGCGATGCTCGCCTCAAGCTACTTCTGGGGCTACACCTTGATGCAGATTCCGGCAGGCCTTCTGGTCGACCGTTACGGCGTCAAGCGCGTCGTCCTCGTCAGCATGATTGCCTCCTCGCTCGGCAGCGCCGCGTTCGCGCTGGCACCGAACCTGCTCGACGTTTTTGTTGCACGCCTGATCGTCGCCTGCGGCGATGCGCTGGTCTTCACCGCACTCCTGAAGCTCGTGGCACAGAGCTTCGCGGATGAGCGGTTCGGCATGATGTCGGGCATCTCGCAGGTCTCCGGCTATGTCGGGGGCGTGATCGCGACCACGCCCCTTGCAGCTGCGGTCTCAGGCTTCGGCTGGCGGGCCTGCTTCCTGTTCATCGCCTGCATTGGCCTCGCCAACCTCGCTTTCGCCAAGCTCGCGCTCAAGCCCGATCCGGCCTCGCACAGCAACAAGACGCTGAAGGGCGTGGTGATCGCCGCGCGGCGATCGCTGGCCCATGTCGCGAACTGGGGTTGCGCAATGACATTTGCGTCGCATTTCGCGGTGGTGACGACGCTGTCGGGCGTCTGGGGCATTCCGATGGTCGCGCACTTCTTCCACATCTCCCCGACAGCGGCCGGCACGCCCCTGCTCGCCTTCATGATCGGCAATGCGCTCGGCTCGATCTTCCTGGGTCACGCCGCCGATCGCGCCGCGGCGGCGCTTGACCGCGCGCTGATCGGCATTTGCGTGCTGCGCATGCTGCTGATCGCGATGCTGCTGCCGCCGATTGCCCAGACGTTTGGTCTCGCCTATGTCACCGTCGTGTTCACTGCCTTGGGGCTCGTCGCCGGCGGCACCGTCCCGCTGGTGTTGAAATGCGTCAAGAAGCTCTACACCGCCGATCTGATCGGTGTGGGTGCATCCGTGAACACCACTGCCGCCGGAATCTTCGCCGGCATCTCGCAGCCCATCATCGGCTTCGCGATGCTCGCCGCCAGCAACGCCTCGGGGACCGACGCCGCACACAACACGGCCGCGATCGGCGACGGCGGCTACAGCGCCTTGATTGTCATTCTGCTTCTCATGTCGCTGCCGGGCATTGCCGGGCCGCTGTTGATGAGAAGCAAGTTGATAGCTCGTTAGTGTCGTTATGAGTGTAGGGGGTGTTATGGAGCGCTTGTTCTTGAGAAAAGGCGAAGTCGCGTCAAAGTTTCCGGTCAGCAGCTGGCAGAGCGTGATGTTCTCCGAGTTTGAAGCGCAGATGAGCAGCGAGGCAAGGCCGTTCCCTTGCGTGTTCGGTGTGACCGGACATCGCCAGGATCAGCTCCGCTACCTTTTCCTCGATCCGTATGATGTGGCGGTGCTGGGCGAACAACTCGGGCAATATGTCTCGCAGGCGCGCTCGTTCGGTCCCAATACCTCGTTGATCGTGTTCACGCGGCCTCGTCCGGTGCAGACGCTCGATGCCTATTATCGCAAGATGTGGCTGACGCTCGATCAGCTCGCGCGGTTGGACAAGAACCCGTGGCCAACAGAGATTCCGGAACAGATTGACCACCCGATGTGGGAGTTCTCATTTGCGGGCGAGCCGATCTTCGTGGTCTGCACGACGCCCGCGCATGTGATGCGGCAGAGCCGCCGGTCCAGCGCCTTCATGCTCACGTTCCAGCCGCGCTGGGTGTTCGAGAAGATCCTCGGGACTGAGAAGGCTGCGAGCGCCGCGTTCGCGGAGGTGCGCAAGCGCCTGATCCCGTACGACAGCGCGAGCCCCTCTCCGCTTCTTGGCCGCTACGGCGCAACCGACGGCCGCGAGTATCTGCAGTACTTCCTGCACGACGACAACAACGCGAGCTCGGGCTGCCCCTTCGCCAAGCTCGCGCAGAACAAGACACCACCGATCGCGAACAAGGAACAGGCAGCATGACCCAGATCATCGCAGGCACGAAGACTGAATTTGCTATCGACCCGGAGATCCTGAACTTGCTCCCGGCCCAGGGCTCGGTCGAGCTGCAGCATGATGCGGCCGGCAAGGTGCATCAGTTTCATACCCATCCAGTCGACGAGATCCTGATGATCATCAGCGGCCGGCTGAACTTCATCTGGGATGGCGGCGAGCGGGTGGTCGGCGCCGGCGATACCATCCTGCTGCCAGCCGGCACCCGGCATCAATCCGAAGCGCTCGAGGGCGGCGCAATCTACGTGATCGCGACGCAAACACCCGCCAAGCCGATGAACAACTGACGCACAGGAAGGATTTGCGAGCACCTCAGGACAGTGAGGGATCGCGCGGCGGCTCAACCGCCAAACGTTCGACCAGCTCGATGACCTCGGAACGCTGGTCGGGCGCAAGTCGAAGGAAAGCCTTCAACAGTCGCAGGCTTTCCAGTGTTTCGCTCGATGGAGCTCCGAGCTTCTTCTGCAGCTCCGCAACGTATGTGGGATTTTTCATCTCGCACCTTAAGTGAGGATTACGAATGGCATACCCAGGTAAACGTGAAGGCTTGGCCCAGAAGGTCGACACCGCAGCACAAGAGGCCGAACGCCTCGGCCTCACCACGGCAACCCTCATCCTCCGGATGGCACGCCTCGAGATTGATCGGGCGGAACCCGAGGAAGTTGAAAGTATGCCAAGGAACAACTTGCGCAGCAAGCCGAACTGAGTTCCCGAAACGGACCAGCTCCAAGGCCGCCGGCGACGCGCCGGGGCCTGCGACGCCTGAAAGACATCTCGCCAGGCGAGCGGCTTTCCTCTCGCCTGCTGTCAGGTTGTTTTGCGAATAGTTGATCTTTTGCGCAGGCTGAGCACGCTGGAGCGTTTTCGAGCGAAGCGGATCCTAGTTCGCGTCAAGGAAACGCGTCAAACTAGAAGCCAGAGCCCCGTTCCGATTCCATCGGAACGGAAAAGGGCCTAGCCGGTGTTGTCTGCCTTGCCGAACGCGCCGGCCTCGGCCAGCGCGGCGATGCGCCGGTCGTCGTAGCCGAGCGTCTTGCTCAACACGTCCTTGGTATGCTGACCGAGCAGCGGAGCCGCAACAGGATCAACGGTCGGCGTCAGGCTCATATTGACCGGCGACTCGATGTTCGGCACCGAGCCGGCGGTTGGATGCGCAATCCGGTTCAAGCGATGGCGCTCGCGCGCCTCAGGCGCATTGAACCCCTCCTCGACCGTGCGGAGGTAGCCGACCGGAATATTGGCCAGCTTCATCTTCGCCATCCAGTTCTCGAGCGTATCGCTTGCAAACACGCTGGCAATGATCGCGCGCAGCTTCTCCTTGTTGGCCGTGCGCGCCTTGCGGTGAGCAAACTCGGGGTCGGTGACGAGATCCGGGCGTTCCAGCACGTCGGTGACGAGCCGGCGGTAGAGCCGGTCGTTGGCGCAGGCCATGTAGAGAGGCCCGTCGGAGGCCTCATAGACGCCGACGGTGGGAGACCCGCTCGGCGAATTGCCGAACCGGCCGGGGTTTTCGCCGTTGATGAGATAGGCCATGCCGTAGAAGCCGGTCATCCCCATCGCAACGTCGAACAGAGCGACTTCGACATGCTGGCCGCGGCCGAGCCGGTCCCGCGCCAGCAGCGCCATCAGGATGGCATTGCAGGCGGACATCCCCGTCGCCATGTCGACGATGGGCGGGCCGGTACGGACCGCCGGGCCGTCGGCAAATCCGTTGAGCGACATGAAGCCGCTTTCCGCCTGGGTGATGGGATCGAAGCCGGGGCGCAGCGCGAAATCGCCTTTGCGTCCATAGGCGGAGATCGAGCAATAGACCAGCCGCGGGTTGAGCGGCGCGACCGACTCATAGTCGAGCCCGAACTTCTTCATCACCCCGCCGGAGAAATTCTCCACCACGACGTCGGCCTTGGCAATCAACGCGCGCGCGACCTCGAGCGCCGCCGGATTGTTGAAATCGAGCGCAATGCCGCGCTTGTTGCGGTTCAGGCTGAGATAGGCAGCGCTTTCGCCGCCAATCTCGGCATGCTCATAGGCGCGCGTGTCGTCGCCACCGTCGGGGTTCTCGATCTTGATGACGTGGGCGCCATAATCGGCGAGCGTCTGGGTGCAGGCCGGGCCGGCGACCACGCGCGTGAAATCGACGACCAGCAGACCATCGAGCGCGGTCGGAACTCCCTCCCCGCGCGGCGTGCGCCCCGGCAATTCTGGTCTGGTCATGATCTGACGCTTCCTCTGTTATTTTATCAGGCGAAATACGACGGTCCCTGCCAAGACCGGCACTGCTCGCCTTTTAGCGGAAGCTCGTCAGCAAAACCAAACCCGGATTTTGCAGAGCGGGACCTTCGTCCGACATGGCTGTCAATGGCCAAAGACGACCCGACGGCCGCCGACATGGTCGGACGCCTTGCATACGAAGCAAGCCTGCCGGATACCGAACTGTGGGGCGCGGAGCCCATACGCAGGCGGGTGGCGACACGCCGCCGCCACCCGCTTTCGTAATGGGGAGCCTTCGAGCTATTCGGCGATCATTTCGCCGGAGCCGCCGAACTCAGCCGGAAAATCCTTCAACTTCGGCAGGCCGTCGCGTATCTGCAGCACTGCCTCGGAATAGTTGACGTGAACGCCTGGGCTGAATTTCAGCGTCGGGATCGTTGCGGTGAACACGTCGACGAGCCCGAGCGTCGGGTGGTTGGTCATCAGGTGACCGCCGCACTTTGTGCAATATTTGCGCTGGCTCATCGCGGTCTTCTCGAATGTCGCGATGTGGTCGGCGCCCTTGGTAACCTCGACCGCCTCGGGCCTCCAGAGGCTGAACGCATTCACCGGACCACCGGACCAGGAACGGCATGAACGGCAGTGGCAATAGCCCATTGCCTCAGGCTCCCCGCTGACCTTGAGTTCGACGGCGCCACAAAAGCAGTTTCCAGTGTGATTCATCGGTCGTTTCTCCCTTGGGTTATTTTGATTGGGCTCCGCGTCGGCATCGATCCACGTTGCTCGTGGTGTTCGTGATGCAGAGAAGATGTAGACAGGTGCGTAGCCGCGGCGAACTCCCTTGCGTGGACGTACCAGACCCTTTCTTGCGCGAGAGGCCTCGAATGCAGGCAGGTCGTCGACGCGACGGAAGTTACATGAGAGTCCGCGCCGATGTCGACCATCTTCACAGCCTTGGCCGGGCCCAATCCCGACCGCACATAAGGAAGGAGTTCAGTGTGAGGCAAGGCACAGTCATGCGATGAATTGCTGCCGTGCCGGATTCCTGCGCGGCAAACCGGCACGTCAGTAATCACGTCAGATCAGCGTGGACGGTCCTTCACCGGAACCCTGCTTGCCGTCGCAAGCCCGTACATCAGCGCCAGCCGATCAAGGCACTCCTTGAGACGCCGCGCAAAATAGTCCTGCCAGCGCTGCGTACAAAGTCCGCGCCGCTGTCCAACCTGCTCCATGGTCATGCCGAGGATCAGGACATCGTGCACCAGCGCCGAACCATCGGCGCCGAGCTCATACTCAGCGCGATTGAGGCGCAGCGTCGCCTGACGCTGCCCCTCGGTGATCGGCTCGCGTCGCAGGCCGCCATCGACGAATTCGCGCGTCGTATCCACCGCGCGAGGCCCACGCTCGGCCTTTTCCCAGTCGTTTTGGAACGCCCGGCCACTCCGATATTGCGTATCGTCGATCTGGCGATGCGCATGCAACCGGCCAAGCGGATCGTTGCGGATCGAGCGAAAGGCAACGATCTTCTCACCCCGGTCGAGCGCAAGGGGATCGTCGACCTCGACGGTCGCCACTTCGGCATTAAAGGGCAGATCCTGGGCACGTCGATCGTGCGCCCCGGCGGGATCGTATGGCTTCCGGCGCTTGCCTCCCGGCATTGGTAACCTCCAAAATGTCTGATGATGGGCGCGCGGAGGCTTCCGCGCGGTCGCGGTTGCGGACCGACGTCCGTCGGTCAAAGGATGAATTGCCTCAGCCGGCCCCGATGGCTTGAAGCCAGGCGGCGCTCAATACCGGCCTCGCCGTGGCCTCAGGATCGCGACTCAGGTGAAAATGCGGGGTGCAGTAGCTCGAACCGGACCGGCACAGATGACCGCAGAAGGTCATTGTCTCGCCGTCGCTATCCCCACCATAGGGATAGCGGCAGTCTCCGGGCTTGAGGTCGAGCAGCGAAAGATGCCGCGGCACGACCGCCGCGCAACGAAGCTGCGGCATCTCCACCGTTTCAGTGAAGATCTTTGGCCCGCGAAGTAGATCCGGCGTCAGTTCGGCGCGCCCTTCACGAAGCCGCCCGATCCTTGGGAGCTCCGGCAGGGACGGTTTGGGCGGATCGAGGTGCCCCGGCAGGGACGGCTCGAGCCTTTCGAGGCCCACCAACCCCATGCGCTGCGCTCGGCTGAGCGCCGCGTTGCGCGTATAGGCCGTATTGAAGGTAGCGTTGATCGTGTCAGCGATTTCCGAATAGGACAAGCCGCGGGCGCGGAGATCCTGCAGGGCTGCCGAATGCTCCGGCAGCCAGTTCATCATTTCCATTCCAAATTCCCATTTCTGTCATTCCGCCGGCGCCTCGCATACCTTCCGATATTCCGAAGAAAAAGTCAAGCTTGTTTCTGATAATCGTAACGGATATAATGTGTCCGGGTTTGGGAAAGGATGAAACATGCTGGACGCGGCGCTGATCGAACGAGCACTGGAAAAGACTGGGAAGAGCAAAGGCGGGCTTGCCCGCGCGATGGGGGTTCGGGCCGGGGCGGTCTCCGAAATCCTGTCCGGAATAAGGTTGATCAAGGCATCCGAGATTGCCCCGATCATGGAGTATTTGGAGCTGAATTCGGTGCCGATCGTGGGCCGGGTCGGCGCCGGCGCCTCGATCCAGCCGGAGCTCGAGCAGGTCCCGCCGGAGGGTCTCGGCGAAATCGAGCTTCCGTTCCCGATGACGGAGGAGACCGTCGCTTTCGAGATCGTGGGCGATTCGATGCTGCCCAAATACGAGAGCGGCGACGTGATCGTGGTCTACAAGGACCAGCGCCATCCGCTGTCGAGCTTCTACGGCGAAGAGGCGGTGGTCCGCCTCAAGACCGGCGAGCGCTATCTGAAGACCATCGAGCGGGGCAGTTCGTCCGGCACCGTCAACCTCAAGAGCTTTAACGCCAAGCCGATCAACGGCGTAAAGCTCGAATGGATCGGCGAAATCTGCGTCACCCTGCCCCGCGGCCAGATCGACAGGCTGCGCGGCAAATCGGCGGCGAAGGGTCGCAAATCCGCCCGGACGCAGGGCGGGCGATCGTCCGAGAAGTAACCGCGCCGCTCCAGGGACCGGCCGGACCGATTCGGACGCCTTCGGGATGAATCGGTCCGGCCATGCATGCCTGAATTTCGGTTTTCGACAATTCACCTTGACATACTTCCGATTATCGGAAATAATGGGTGACAGTCAGAACATCGAACGATCAGGCAATGCATTATTTCGTCGTGATGATCGAATATGGGCGGCGCGGCCGCGAGGCGGTCGTCGATCCCGAAATCACACGACGCGACGTCGTCTCACGAATCGCCTCGGGCGAATATACGAACATCAGCTTCATTCACGAGATTGCCGAGCGTTCGGTCGAGGATGTCACGGACGACCTGCTGGCCGAGGCCGCCTTGCCTGAGTTCCCCCTGACCGGCGCGAACCTGCAAGCCAATACGCTGGATCACGCCCGCGACCTGCGCAAACACGAGCCGGTCTGACACCGCTCACGAGTTGATTGCGAAAACGTGATCTTTCTTGAGCCGGCCACTTGGCCGGAACCCGAAACAGACTAGATAGGGTTCACGCAAAGTCTATTCGGACCAGGCGCGGGTTCCCTCTAGATTGGCGATTCGTTTCTCGGGCCGGCAAAATTTCAGCTTCAGATGACTTCGACAACAAACGCCGAGATCGCGAAAGCCGATGGCGATCTCAGGATCGCGCTGCTGCTCGGCATCGCAAACTGGTTTCTGTTTCTGGACCATATTCCGCACAACGTCGTCGGCGCGCTGACCATGCGCAACTTCGGCTTCAGCGGCGCAACCGACCTTTTTGTATTCGTCGGCGGCTACGCAGTGACGCTCATCTACGCCAGGATGACGCTGGAACGTGGATTCCTGGTCGCCGCAACTCGCATCTTCAAGCGCGTATGGCAACTCTATGCCGCCTATATCGTTCTGTTCGTGATCTATGTCGAGTTGATCAGCTATGTCGCTACCCGGACCGCGGCGCCCGAGATCATCAGCGAGTTCAACATCACCGGCTTCATCGATCACCCGATCCGGACGTTGATCTACGGCCTGTTCCTGCAAGCCAAGCCGCTCAACCTCGACGTACTGCAACTCACTATTGCCCTGATGGCGTTCCAGCCCATCATCGTGTTCGGGCTGTTGTACGTGCCGAACGCGACGGTCGTCGCATCCGTGACCCTCTATGCGGCCGGTCGGCTGCTCGACTGGAACCTGTCGTCATATCCGTATGGCGACTGGTACCTCAATCCGTTCTGCTGGCAATTGCTGTTCATGATGGGCGGCTGGCTCGCGCTGATCGGCGCGCGATATGCGCCCGCGATCCGCGCGATGCAGGCTGCTCCCGCGCTGCGCGCCATGGCGTTGCTGTATCTGCTGTTCGCCCTGACGATTGTCTCGAGCAGCGATATCCCGGCACTCGCGCAAATGATGCCGAGCGGGCTGAGCGATGTGCTGCTGCCAAACGACCGGGAGGATGTCGCGCCTCATCGCATCCTGCATTTCCTGGTCCTGACATTCCTGTTCAGCTGGCTAGTGCCTCGCGACTGGGATTACTTGCGATCTCACGCCTTGCAGCCGATCATCAAGTGTGGCGAGGAATGGCTGGCCGTGTTCTGTGCAGGCGTCTTCCTCTCCTTCGCTGCGCACCTGATCCTGATTACGGGTCCATACTCACTGGCAAGGCAGGTCGCGGTCAGCATCGCCGGCATCGCGGCGATGACGGCCGTCGCCTACTACGTCTCGTGGTCGAAGCAGCAGGACGGCAAGTCGGCCGTCGCTCATTCTTGATTCCTGCGGTTCAGTCGATCGTCAACGACCGCCGCAGCCGCGCCTCGCTATCGCGCAACATCGCGGTATCGAGCCGGCCTCCCCGATTATTTCCGGCGCGACGCCAGGATCTTCTCGGCGGCGCGCAGATGCGGCTTGTCCAGCATCTTGCCGTCCATCTTGGCGACCCCCGATGGATTATTGGCGAACGCGGCGATCACCCGCTCCGACCATGCGATTTCCTCATCCGTCGGCTCGAAGGCCGCGTTGACGATGTCGACATGCTTGGGATGGATCAGCGCCTTGGCGAGGAAGCCATCCTGGCGCGCGGCGACCGCCTCGGCCTTCAAAGCATCGAGATCGTTGATGTCGGTCGCGATGGTGTCGATCGCGACGACGCCGGCGGCGGCCGCGCCGATCAGGCAGAGATCGCGCGCCAGGATGAAGGGCGAGTGATAGCGGCCGTCACTGCGGTTGCGCGTTGCCCCGAGCGAGGCCGCGAGATCCTCCGCGCCCCACATCATGCCCCACAGCCGCGGGCTCATGTTCTCGAAATCGAGGATTTTCAGCACCGCCCGCGCCGTCTCGGTCGCGACCGTCACGATCCGCGTGGTGCCCTGCGCGATATCAGAGGCGGCCTCGAATGCGTCGAGATAGAGTGCGAGCCGGTTGACGTCGGCGGCACCGGCGCATTTCGGCAGCACGATTCCATCGGGTTTACCGGGCATCACGGCGGCGAGATCGCCGAGCGTCAGATCGGTGTCGAGCGCGTTGACGCGGATATAAAGCTTCTGCTCCGGATTGCGCGCATCGAGCATCTGGCGCGTGATGCCCCGCGCAACCACCTTCTGGTCCGGCGCGATGGAATCCTCGAGGTCGAGGATCAGTGCATCGGCTGCGGTCTTCTTCGCGCTTTCATACTTCCGGGTGCTGTCGCCGGGAACGAACAGGAACGATCGCATCGCTTACGCCTTCGGCTTGCAGTGCATCAGGCCGGTGCGGCGGCAGCTCGCCACCACCTCGCCGCGCTGGTTGGTCATGGTGTGCTCGAACTCGACGATGCCCTGGGTGGGCCGCGACTTGCTGGCGCGCTTGCCGATGATTCTGGTGTGCGCCTTCAGCGTGTCGCCGTGAAACACCGGCTTCGGGAACTTGACGTCGGTCATGCCGAGATTGGCGACGGTGGTCCCCATGGTCGTATCATAGACCGTCATGCCGATCATGATGCCGAGGGTGTAAAGGCTGTTGAAAATGCGCTGGCCGAACTCGGTCTTCTCGGCGAAATGCGCGTCGATGTGGAGCGGCTGCGGGTTGAGCGTCAGCAGGCTGAACATGGTGTTGTCCATCTCCGTGACGGTGCGGCTGAACTCGTGATGGAATTCCTGTCCGATCTCGAACTCCTCGAAATACAATCCTGCCATTTACCGTCCCTTGTAGTTGGGCGTCCGCTTCTCGACGAACGCATTCAGCCCTTCCTGGCAATCTTCCGTCGATGCGACCACAACGAAGCTTTCCGCCGTGTTTTCCACCGAGCGGCGGAAATCGGCATCGACCGCACGCATGAAGGCGTCGCGGCCGATCTTCATCACGATCGGCGATTTCGCCGCGAGCTTGCGTGCGATCTCGCGGGCGCGCGCGAGCGCAGTGCCCTTCGGCACCACCTCGCTGAGCAGGCCCATGCGAAAGGCGGTCGCGGCATCGAAGGGCTCGCCAAGGAACAGCGGGCCGAATGCCTGGTGCTTTCCGACCAGCCGCGGCAACTGCACGAAATGGATCGCCGGGATCAGGCCGACATCGATCTCGGGATAGCCGAAGGTCGAGCCATCGCCCGCGACGATCATGTCGCAGGAGATCGCGATCGTCATGCCGCCGGCGCGCACCGCGCCATCGATCGCCGCAATCGTCGGCTTGCCCATGCGGTACTGCGTATCGTTCAGCGCGAAATACAGCCGCTCGAGGAATGTCTTGGTCTCGATCGCGGGCTTGCCCCTGACGATGTCGAGATCGAGGCCGGCGCAAAACACCTTGTAGGCGCTGCTGATGATGACGGCGCGCACCGCGTCGTCCTCGCGCGCCTTCGCCAGCGCTGCCAGCAGCGCGTCGATCAGGGGAATGCTGAGCGCATTCACCGGCGCCCGATCCAGCACGATCTCCGCAATCTGGTCGGTGACCGAGTAACGAACGAGGTCGGTGCTCATGATGTATTGCCTCCCTAGCTCTTGGCCTGTCGCACGGCGCCCGAGAGCAGCAGGCCATCGATCTCGGCGGAACCGAAGCCAGCCTCCGTCAGCACGGCGCGGCTATCCTGCCCGACGTCAGGCGCGGGGCAAAGGTGATCCTCGGACAGGCTCGCGATCCCCGGCGTGCGCGGCGAATAGACCGCGCCGACGCCGGGTGTGTCCTGGCGCACCGACGCGCTGGTCGCCTCGACATGGGCGTTGCGCAGCCATTCGCCGGGATCGAGGATCCGCTCTGCGATGATATCGGCCGCATGCAGCCGGGTCAGCCAGGCGTCCGTCGCCTGGGTCAGGAACACCTCGCGCAATTGCGGGATCAGCGCATCGGCAGCATCGGCGCGCCGGGCGAAGTCGGCAAAACGCGGGTCGCCGGCGAGGTCCTCACGGCCGATCGCACCGCATAGCCGCTTGTATTGCGGCTCGTTCACCAGGGTGACCATCATCCAGCCGTCCCGGGTCTGGTAGGTGCCGGCCGGAACGTTCAGCGCGCGCGGCGCGCCGCCCTCGAGGATGAACTCCGCCACCTTGTGGCCGAGCAGCGCCGACGTCGACTGGCAGAGATTGACGTCGATCCAGCGGCCGGTGCCGACGGTCGCACGCGCGAATAGCGTCGTGGCGATGGCCTGGAACGCATAGACGCCGGTGACGACGTCGGAAATCGTGGTACCGACCCGATGCGGCACGCCATCGGCGCCGAGATTGACCGAGACCAGCCCCGAGAACGCCTGCGCCACCGAATCCGAGCCGGGCCGCTTGGCATACGGCCCGCTCTGCCCGAAGCCGCTGACCGACAGGTAGACCAGGCCGGGATTGTCGCGCGACAGGCCCTCATAGCCGAGCCCGAGCCGCTCCGCGACGCCGGGACGAAATCCTTCGATGAGCACGTCGGCCTCGCGCGCCAACCGCTGCGCGATCGCGATCCCGTCCTTGTGCTTCATGTCGAGGCACAGGCTGCGCTTGCCGCGGTTGTAGACTGCCGACAGCGTTGTATGATTGCCGTAGGTCGTGCCGAGATAGCGCGACCAGTCGCCCTCCGGCGGTTCGACCTTGATGACGTCGGCGCCGTAGACACCGAGCAGCATCGCGCAATAGGGCGAGGCAATCCCCTGCCCGAAATCGAGTACCTTCAGCCCGCGATACGGCGCTTCATGCGTCGGCGTCAGCTTGCCCGCCATTTGTCCTCCCATCGCTGCCGAAGAGCCCTGTCCTTTGGGCATGATCCCCGCGCAAACGCTGCGCGCTTGTCGCGAGGGAAAACCGCTGCGCGCTTTTCCCGGATCATGCCCTACAGCGCCAGATAGCGCTGCCGGACATTGTTGTTGGCCTTCAGCTCTTCGATGGAGGATGTGTAGACGATCTGGCCCTTGTCGATGACGGTGGCGTGGCTTGCGAGCCCCAGGCAGAAATGCATGTTCTGCTCGGCGATCAATACTGTGGCACCGGTGCCGCGGAGCTGCCGCAACAGCTCGCCGATCCGCTGCACGATGATCGGCGCGAGCCCCTCGCTCGGCTCGTCCAGCAGCAGCAGCGCCGGATTACCCATCAGCGTGCGCGCGATCGCCAGCATCTGCTGCTCGCCGCCGGACAGCCTTCCGGCGATCCGGTGCCGCAGCGGCTCGAGCAGCGGGAACACGTCATAGACGCGGCGGATCGGCCATTCGTCCTGGCCGTCCGGTCCCTTCTTCTTCCCGATGACGAGATTGTCCTCCACCGTGTGCTCCGGAAAAATCTGGCGATCCTCCGGCACGAAGCCGAGGCCGGCGCGCGCGATGTGATACGGCCTCATTCCCGAGACCACCTGGCCGCGCAGGCTCACCCTGCCCCGCCGCGGCGGCGCCAGCCCCATGATCGCCTTCATCGTCGTCGACTTGCCGGCGCCATTGCGGCCGAGCAGCGCCATCGTCTCGCCCTGCCGCACCGACAGCGCGACGCCGAACAGGATCTGGCTGGTGCCGTAATAGACATCGAGATCGGCGACCTGCACCACCGGCTGCGCGCTCATGCCACCGCTCCCGAATGGTCGTCGCTGCCGAGATAGGCCTCGATTACGGCATCATTCCTGCGGATCTCGTCGGGCGTGCCGGTGGCGAGGATGCGGCCGTAGCACAGCACGACGATCTTGGGTGCGATCTTGAACACGATATCCATGTCGTGCTCGATGAAGACGACGGTGATCTTCTGGATCTCCCAGAGCTCGCGCACCTTGTCGATCATGCGCCAGCGCTCTTCCGGCCCCATGCCCGCGGTCGGCTCGTCAAGGAGCAGCACCTTCGGTTCGAGCACGAGCGCGAGCGCAATGTCGAGCAGCTTCTGGTCGCCATGCGACAGCGTCGCCGCGGTCCGGTTGCGCTTACCGGCAAGGCCGAGCAGTTCCATCGCATGCTCGGCGCGGTCGCGGGTCTCGGCCAGCGGAAACCGGCGATGCATCACGCCGGCGCGGCGCTGATCGGCGCTGACGGCGGCGAGCATGGTTTCCTCTACCGTCAGCGACTTGAAGATGCTCGCGACCTGGAAGGCGCGGCCGATGCCGTACCGCACGATCTCGGGCGGGGCCTTGCCCGCCATGTCGACGCCGTTGAGCAAAATCTGCCCGGCATCAGGTTGCAGCGCGCCCGTGATCAGGTTGAAGAATGTGCTCTTGCCGGCGCCGTTGGGACCGATCACGGCGGTGAGCGAACCGTCGGCGAAGTCGAGCGAGACGTTGTCGGTCGCCTTGACGCCGCCAAAGGATTTCGAGAGTCCGCGAATCTCCAGCATGGCTAGCCGCTCGCCTCCCGCAGGCCGCCATAGGTGCTCCACGACGTGCCGGCAAGCCAGCCGCAATCGACCGGCACATTGGCGCCGGTCATCGCCGAAGCCGCATCGGAGGCCAAGAATGCGACGACGCGGCCAATTTCCGAGGGGTCGACGAGGCGACGAAGTGCGGCATTGGCTGCTAGCGCGGAAACATCCCGCTCTCCGCGATCGATGGCATTCTTCAAGGCCGGCGTCAGCGTGTAACCGGGTGACACGGCATTGACGCGGATGCCGGAGGTCCCCCATTCGGCAGCGAGGCACTCGGTAATGGCGATCACCGCCGCCTTGGCGGGCGCATAGGCATGCAACGGCATCGAGCGCATGCCGGCGATCGAGGCGATGTTGACGATGCTGCCGCGCTTGCGCGCGATCATCTGCCGCGCAAAGGCAACACAGGCGACATAGGTGCCGCGCTGGTCGACGCGCACGACGTCGTCCCAGGAGGTCATCGGCAGCTCGTGCGGACGGGCCGGCACCTGGATGATGCCGGCGCTGTTGACCAGCACCGCGACCGGGCCGCAGTCGCGCTCGATCGCGGCCGCACAGGCCTCGACGCTGCGCTCGTCCGCCACGTCGGCCGCAAACGCCTTGCCACCGACTTCCGCCGCAACCGTCTGCGCCTTGGCGATGTCGCGGTCGACGACGGCGACGAGATCACCGGCCGCTGCGAGCTCACGCACGCACGCCGCGCCGATGCCGCTGGCGCCGCCGGTAACGACGCTGATCCGCATCTGTGCAGTCATGGCGCCCGCTCCCCGACTTCTCCGCGACGCTGCGCGAACCATTCGACGACAAAGTCCATCAGGCCTTTTCGCAGGCCAATGGCGAAGAACAGGATAACCACGCCGAGCACGATGCCATGATACTCGGTGAACCGCGTCACGGTGTCGTTGAGCAGAAGCAGCAACACGGTGCCGACCATCGGGCCGAGGAACGTCGAGACGCCGCCGAGCATGTTGATGAAAATGCCCTCGCCCGAGATCGTCCAATAGGCGAACTCCGGATAGGCACCCGACACGAACAGCGCCATCACCATGCCGCCCATCGAGGCGAACAGCGCGGCCAGCACGAACACGGTGAGTTTTGCGCGCCAGACGTCGATGCCGAGGAAGCTCGCGCGCGCGGCGTTGTCGCGGATCATGCGCAGCGTGTAGCCGAACGGCGACTGCGCGATCTGGCGCATCGCGAGCAGGCCGAGGATGAGCAGCGCGCAGCTCGTGACATAGAGATGGACATGATTGGACAGATCGATGCCGAGAAAGACGGGCCGCGGGATGCCGCCGCGCAGGCCCTGATCGCCGCCAGTGAACGAGGCCCAGGACAGGATGGTCGAGTGGATCAGCATCTGGAAGGCGAGCGTGACAAAGGCGAAATAGATCTCCTTCAGCCGCACGCAGATCGCGCCGATGACTACGGCGACGACCAGGGTCATCGCCAGCGTGGCGACGAAAGCCACCGGGATCGGCACGCCGGTCTTCTGCATCATCAGCCCGAAACCATAGGCACCGAGGCCGAAGAACATACCGTGGCCGAACGAGATCAAACCGGTATAGCCGACCAGAAGGTTGAGCGACGTCGCGAACAATCCATAGGCCGCGCAGCGGATCACGAAGTCGAGCAGCTGCTTGCTGCCGAAGATGAACGGCAGCAGCGCGAGCACGACAAAGGCCACCAGCGCGATCAGGACATCGCGGTAACGCTGCGGCCTGGCGTCGATCCGGGCAACATCGAGGGGCTGCGTGCCCTGCCCGGCCTCCAGCTCGGTCATGCCGCCTCCTTGCCGAACAGGCCGGTGGGCTTTGAGACCAGCACGATCACCATGAACAGATACATCAGGCCTTCCGTGAACAGGGGAAATCCGAGCGACCCGAAGGAACGGATCAGGCCGAGCAGCAGCGCGCCGATCAGCGCGCCCAGGATCGAGCCCATGCCGCCGATCACCGTGACGATGAAGGACTCGATCAACACCGAAAAGCCCATGCCGGGAGTCAGCGAGCGCACCGGCGCTGCGAGCGCACCGGCAAGCCCCGCCAGCATGCCGCCGAGCGCGAACACGCCGCCATAGATCAGGCCGGTGTTGATGCCGAGCGCCGAGACCATGCCGGGATTGTGCGCGGCCGCGCGGATCACCTTGCCGATCCTGGAGCGCGCCAGCCCCAGGCCAAGAACAACCGCCGCGGCGAGCGCCACCCCGATCAAGAACAGATAATAAGGCGGCACCACGCCGCCGGCGATGAACAGCGGCATCACCTGGAAGGCCGCCGGCATGCCCATCGCCTTGAACTCGGGCCCCCAGATGATGCGCACGATGTCGTCGAAGATCAGCACGAAGGCGTAGCAGACGAGGAGCTGCATCAGGACGTCGGCGCCATAGACGCGGCTCATGAAGACACGCTCGAAGATCAGGCCGAGAACCGCGGTGCCGGCCGCGCCCGCGAGCATCGCCAGCGCAAAACTGCCGGTGAGCTGATAGGCCGTCATCGCGAAATAGGCGCCGAACATGTAGAAGGCGCCGTGGCTGAAATTGACCACCTTGAGCACGCCGAAGATCAGCGTCAGCCCGACGGCGACGAGGAACAGCAGCATGCCGATGATGAGGCCGCTGGTGGTTTGCGTCACTAGGCATGCGGAACTGGAGAGACAGCCGGCAAGCGCATCGAGATCCACGGAGAATCATCCATTACGGCGGGCCGCAACGTCGGCGCGCGACAAACATCAGATGCGAGGCGGAGGCAGCAAATTGCCGCCGCCGCCCGACATGCCGATCAGGTATAGCCCTTGCTCTTCTTCCACTCGGCTTCCAGCTCGAAGATGGTCTTCCAGTCCCCGGCCTTGACTTCGGGCACGTACGGCTCCTGTGGGATCGTCGTGCCCCAGCCGATGGCGTAGCCGACGAGGGTGTGATCGTCGCCGCGCATGGTCACGGTGCCGTCGGCACCGAACGGGCACTTGATCGTGAGGCCCTTCAGCACCTCTGCGATCTTCTTGCCGTCGGCCGAGTTCGCCTTCTTGACGGCCTCGTTGAGGAACATGATTGCGGTGGCATTCTCCCACGACCAGTTGGTCGGATATTCATTGAACTTTGCCTTGTAGGCATCGCCCCAGGCAGCATTCTCCGGCGTGGTCGGGAAGGTCTTGATGTAACGGTTGCCGGAGTGGATGCCCTTGGGCAGGTTCTTCACCACGGTGAGCGCAGTGTAGTCAGCCATATTGACCGCGAACACTTCCATCTGGCCGAACATCGCGTAGATGTTGGCCTGGTCGATATAGGAGGTGAGATCGCCGCCCCACAGGCAGGAATAGAGCGCCTGGGGTTTGGCTTGCAGGATCTTCGTCACCACCTCGGTGTAGTCAGGCTGGAACAGCTTCGGCCAGGACTCGCTGATGATCTCGACCTCGGGCGCGAAGCGCTTCAGGTACAGCGTGAACTCCGCCGTGGTGTCGCGGCCATAGGCATAATCCGGCGAGCAGGTCGCCCATTTCTTCAAGCCCTTCGCCTTGGCGATCGCCGCGGCATAGCTGCCGCCGACGATGGAGTCGTGCACGCCCTGCCGCGCGGTACGGAACGCGTTGGGAATGCGCTGCTTGGGATCGGCGGTCAGCGATGACGCTTCCGAGCAGGTATGGATGCAGAGCACGCCGAGATCGCGCGCCACTTCGTGAACAGCGAACGATCCCGACGACGCTTCGCCGTCGAGCAGCATCTCGCAGCCGTCGGTGTTGACGAGCTCGCGCGCGACGCGGGCCGCTTCCTGCGGCTGGCCCTTGGAGTCGCGGATCACCATCTCGATCTGCCGGCCGGCGAGACCGCCGGCAGCGTTGACCTTCTCGACCTCGAGCATCACCGCATTGCGCGAGGACGTGCCGAGCTGCGCGACGCGGCCCGACAGGATCGTCGGCATTCCGATCTTGATGGTCTTGGCTTGCGCACGCGCCACCCAGGGCGCGGCAACACTCATCGCACCGGCGCCCATCAGCGCCAGCGTCGAGCGCCGGGTGATGCCCGGTTTCCGGGTCCTCTTCATCATTCCCCTCCCTGTCGGGTTCGCGTTCCCAAAATCCCTGCCGGAGATCGTTCCGTCTCCATGACCACGATGTTTTCAGAGGTAGGGGGGTGACGTCAAGCCAAAGATGAATTACGAGTCAGAATTCATCCAGGGAGAAAACGGCGCCGGAATCGGCCCCGCGGGCGGCAAATGATCAACCTTTCCAGCTTCATCGCATTTCATGCCCGGCGGACTCCGGACTGCTGTGCGCTGAAATATCGCGGCGAGGACGTCTCCTACGCCGACTTTGATCTGCGGATCCGGCAGGTCGGCGGCTGGCTCGCGGCGCGCGGGATCGCGCCCGGCGACGTCGTGGCCGTATTGATGAAGAACAGCGCGGCATTCCTCGAACTGGTGTTTGCCACCAGTCATCTCGGCGCAGTGTTCTTGCCGATCAACTTCCGCCTCTCGCGCGATGAGGTCGGCTACATCGTCGGCAATGCCGGCGCGCGCCTCTTGGTCGCCGACGAGGAGTTTGCCGCGATCGCAACCGGCGGCGCACCGGTCGTGCTGCTCGATGAGGTCGCTCAGTCCAGCGTCGCCAACCTTGCGCCCGACATCGCGCCGGCGCCGATCCACGTGCGCCGGCCGCGCGACCTGATGCGGCTGATGTACACCTCGGGCACGACCGACCGCCCCAAGGGCGTGATGCTCTCTTACGATAATTTCTACTGGAAGTCCGCCGACCAGACGATTGCGCTCGGCCTCAGTGCCGAGACGCGGCTTCTCGTGGTCGGCCCGCTCTATCATGTCGGTGCACTCGACCTGCCGGGCATCGCCGTGCTCTGGCATGGCGGCTTGCTGTGCATTCATCGCGCCTTCGAGCCTGAACCTGCACTCGCCGCGATCGAGCGCGAGAGGCTCAACGCCGCCTGGTTCGCGCCGGTCATGACCACGGCGATGCTCACCTGTCCCACCCGCGATCGCTACGACGTCTCCAGCCTGACATGGGCGATCGGCGGCGGCGAGAAGACGCCGGAGTTGCGCATCCGCGCCTTCTCCGAATACTTCTGCAACGCGCGCTATATCGACGCCTATGGCCTCACCGAGACCGTCGGCGGCGACACCTTTATGGAAGCCGGCCGCGAGATCGGGAAGATCGGCTCCACCGGCCGCGCCATTGCCCATGTCGAGATCGAGATCCGCGACGAGGACGGCAAGCGCCTGCCGGCCGGCCACAACGGCGAGATCTGCTTGCGGGGGCCGAAAATCACGCGCGGCTACTGGAAGGATCCGGACAAGACGGCCTCGGCCTTCTTCGGCGACTGGTTCCGCAGCGGCGACGTCGGCTATATCGACGACGAGGGCTTTCTGTACCTGACCGACCGCAAGAAGGACATGATCATCTCCGGCGGCGAGAACATCGCCTCCTCCGAGGTCGAGCGCGTCATCTACGATCTGCCCGAGGTGCGCGAGGTCGCCGTGATCGGCCTGCGCGATGCGCGCTGGGGCGAGCGGCCGGTCGCCATCGTCGTGCTGGCTGACGGCGCCAAGCTCGACCTGCCCAGTCTCACCGACCACTGCCGGACACGGCTCGCCGGCTTCAAGGTGCCGCGGCAGCTCGTCGTCCGCGACAGCCTGCCACGCAATCCAAGCGGAAAGATCCTCAAGCGCGTGCTGCGCGCCGAGCTGGAGACGTCTGAATGACGCAAGTGAACGCCAAGGTGACGAAGCTCAACCGCGTCGAGCGCAACGCCTGGACCAAGCAGAAGATCTTCGAGGCCGCCACCAAGGTCGTGGGCAGATACGGCTATGCCGAAGCCTCGGTCGCCCGCATCACCGAACAGGCCGGCGTCGCGCAGGGCACCTTCTACAACCATTTCGAGAACCGCCAGGAATTGCTCGACCAGCTCCTGCCCAAGATCGGTCTCGACATGGTCGAATTCATCCGCGCTCGCACCGGCACGGCGGATGCGGCACGGCAGGAGATCGCGCGCTTCTCCGCCTTCTTCGACTTCATCCGCGAGGTGCCGGAATTTCTGCGCATCCTCAACGAGGCCGAGTTCTTCGCTCCGACCGGGTATCAGAAGCATCTCGACAACATCTCCAGTGCCTATGTGCGGATCCTGCAACGCGCACGGGCCGCGGGTGCGACCAACGCCTACAGCGATGAGGAATTCGAGGCGATCGTCCATATGCTGATGGGTGCGCGCGGCTATCTCAGCCGCCGCTATTCCTATTCGGAAAGCGGCGTCACCGCCGTTCCCGATCATGTGATCACGGCTTACCACAAGCTGGTCACCCGCGGCCTGTTCACCACCAGCGACAAGGGAAGAAAATCATGAGCGCTGAGGGCACCATCCTGGTCACCGGCGGCAGCCGCGGCATCGGCGCGGCGACCGCAACGCTGCTCGCCGATCAGGGGCATCGCGTCGTCATCGTCGACATCGCGCCCGAGCCGTTGGTTGGAACAGCCGCCGTCCTGTGGCCGGCGCCGTTCGACGTCGCGAGCGAGAGCGCCGTTGTCGCAGGCATTGCCGATATCGAGACCGCGCATGGTCCGATCAGCGGCCTCGTCAACGCCGCCGGCGTGTTCGGCAAGATGCACTCGATCGAACGGGTGCGGATGGAGCAATGGGACCGCGAGGTCAATATCGACCTGCGCGGCACCTTCCTGGTCGCGCGCAGCGTCGGCATCGCCATGGCGAAGCGTCGGCATGGCGCGATCGTCAACGTCGCCTCGGTGGCCGGCATGACGTCGGGCCCGATCCACGCCTATACCGCGGCCAAGGCCGGCGTCATCCAGATCACGCAGACGCTCGCCGCCGAATGGGGCCGTTCCGGCGTCCGCGTCAACGCGGTGTCGCCCGGCTTCACCCGCACGGCAGCGCTCGAGGCCGGCATCGCATCGGGCGCCCTGAACAAGGATCTGCTGGCGCGGCCGACCGCGATGAACCGGCTGGTCGAGCCGATCGAAGTGGCGCAGGCGATCGCCTGGCTGCTCTCCCCGCAGAGCAGCGGCGTCACCGGCATCAACCTGCCGGTCGATGCCGGCTACATCGCAGGCACCACCTGGGCCGCCTATGGCGGCCTGCCGGAAGCCCCACGCAGCTAAGGACAACGCATGAATATCGAGCTTCCGCGCAAACACCTCGATCTGTCCTCCGCGATCGCCGAGGGCGATATCCGTTGCCTGCTGATGGTGCTGGTGCACATGACCGGCGACGAGAAGTGGCTGGAACCGCCCTACCTGCCCAAGCGCGATATCCGCCTGATCCCCGATCCCGAGGCCGGGGTTACCCGGGAGATCCAGGACGAGATCCGCGCCGCGGTCCTGAACCTGTGCGCGAACGGCACCCCCAAGCCCGTCATCACCGACCCCGGCGAGGAATTGCTGCTGAGGATGATGCGCGCCTGCCTCGGCGAGAACGTCGCGCCGGAATATGCGCCCCTGATGCGCGAAGAGATGGGCTTCGTGGCGCGCGAGGCACGCTGGACGGCGCGCCCTTCCGACGAGAAGCTTGCGGACCAGCACGTGCTGATCGTCGGCGCCGGCGTCTGTGCCATCGCGCTCGGCGTGGCGCTCGGCCATCTCGGCATCCCCTACACCATCGTCGAGAAGAACGAAGAACTCGGCGGCACCTGGTGGATCAACCGCTATCCCGGCTGCGGCGTCGATACGCCGAACCACTCCTATTCGTATTCGTTCGGATCGCGCAATGCCTGGACGCGCTACTTCTGCCAGCGCGAGGAGCTGCTCGGCTATTTGCTGAAGGTCGTGCGCGAATACGACATCCGCCAGCACGTCCGCCTCAATACCGAGCTCGTCGCCTCGCGCTGGGACGAAGGCAGGCGACGCTGGATCTCCACGCTGAAAACCGCGCGCGGCGAAGAGACCTTCGAATCCACCGCGCTGGTCAGCGCGATCGGCCAGCTCAATGACCCTCTGCCGGCCCGCTTTGAGGGAGACGAGAACTTCAGGGGTTTGAAGGTGCATTCGGCATTGTGGTCCGACGACGTCAACGTCGAGGGCAAGCACGTCGCCGTGATCGGCACCGGTGCCACCTCGATGCAGCTCGTGCCCGCGATCGCCGGCCGTGCAGCCTCGGTCACGGTCTACCAGCGCAGCGCGCAATGGGCTCGGCCGGTGAAGGGCTATGCCGACCCGATCAGCGAGGGCGCACGCTGGCTGCTGGCGCATCTGCCATTCTATGTGCAGTGGTATCGCTTCAACATGTTCTGGCGCTACGGCGATGGCCTCCTGCCCTTCCTCCGCAAGGACCCGGCCTGGCCGCATCCCGAGCGCGCCGTCAACAAGGGCAACGACCGGCACCGCCAGGAGCTGACCGACTTCATCCTGTCGGAACTGCAGGGACGACCCGACCTGATCGAGAAATGCGTGCCGACCTATCCGCCCTATGGCAAGCGCATCCTGCTCGACAACAACTGGTTCAAGACGCTGACCAGGCCGAATGTCGAGCTGGTCACCGACAAGATCGACCATTTCGCTGCAGACGGAATTGTCACCGCCGACGGCACATCGCGGCAGCACGACGTCATCGTGATCTCGACCGGTTTCAAAGTCTCCGAGATGGCGGCGCGTCTCAATATCACCGGGCGTGACGGCAAGAACCTCAAGCAGGCGTGGCGCGACGACAATCCGACCGCCTATCTCGGCCTCACCGTGCCTGATTTCCCCAATCTCTTTCTGATGCTCGGTCCCAATTCAGGGCCGGCCCATGGCGGCAGCGTCATTTTCCAGTCGGAATGCCAGAGCCGCTACATCTCGGCGTGTCTCGTCGACATGATCGAACGAGACATCGCCGCGATCGACGTGCATCCCGACGCGCATGACGCGTATATCCGCGACGTCGACGCCGAGCATGAGCAAATGATCTGGACCCATCCAGGCATGAGCACCTACTACCGCAACAGCAGTGGCCGCGTGTTCTCGGCGATGCCGTGGCGTTTCGTCGATTATTGGAAGATGACGCACGATCCGGATTTCACCCAATATCGAAAGACCAAGTCGCGACAGGACTCCTGACCTGAATTCCCTCGCTCGTTAACTTGACAGATGGCCATAACTGCCGCAGCATTTCGCTGACTGCACCTGTTGGGGTGCTGGAGCGCTTGCTCCTCGCGTCGCAGGAATTGACGGACGATTATGGGATCGGCCGTCAGGCAGCTGAAGCGGACAGATGTCCGTCGGCCCACCCTTGGAGAGGAGCATGACGCCACCGGCGCAAGCCAGCGACCTTGCTCAGCGGCAAGGTCTCGGTGCACGTTGAGGCAAACAGCAGCTGCTAGCCGCGTGCGCCACCGACAATCTGAACATATCCGCAGGACAGGAGCGCAAAGGCCACGCGCTTTTAGGTCCCGAAACACGACTGGTCGATACCAGACATCCTTCGCTAAAACGAAGTAGCAGGGCCCCGCGATGCTTGACTGCACCGGGGCCCGTTCGTTTGCCCGCGACCTCCCCTTCATCACGCCGCATTGCGCCCCCGCACGGGATCGGGAACAATTGTCGCGACGAGATGAGGAATGATGATGGAAAAGCCGCGGGTCCGAATCTACACCGACTACAAGTCTCCCTATGCCTATGTCGCCAACAAGGGGCTGTTCGAACTCGAGGAGACATACGGCGTCGAGCTGGAATGGCTGCCCTACACGCTGCGCATTCCGGAATTCATGGGCACGGTCGAGGAGCGTACACCGCACTTCTGGCGCAAGGTGCGCTACGCCTACATGGATGCGCGCCGGTTCGCCAACGCGCAGGGACTGACCATGAAGGGCCCGCGCCGGATATACGACGCCTTCTACGCCAGCGCCGGGATGCTGTTCGCGCAGCGTCACGGGCTGTTCGGGCCTTATCACGATACGGTGTTCCGGAAGTTCTGGAATCACGAGCTGGAAATCGACGACCTGACTGAGATTGCCGGCGTGATCGCCGCGGTCGGTGGTTCTGCCGACACCTTCGAGGCCTATGTTCGCGGCCCTGCCCGCGCCGAACATGATCGCATCATCGACGAGGCCGAAGCGCTCGGCGTGTTCGGCGTGCCCAGCATGGTGTTCAACGGCGAGCTGTTCTGGGGCGGCGACCGCATCGACATGCTGATCGAGCGGATCAAGCAGCCGGAGACGATCGCGATCGCGCTTGGCAGCCGGCACCAGACGTAGACGCCGATCGTTTCGAATCTGCCTATCGTCGCTGATCGATCAGCCTCCAACCAGAATGGCCCAGCACCCGGTGCGTTCCAGCACCGGCTGCAACGCCGCGCGATCGCCGGCATCGAGCGCGGCAAACTTCTCGCGCAACTGCTGCAGGCACTTGACCTGATATTTGAACGGCGCCAGTGCATAGGGCAGTCCCCAGACATTGATCTCGAGCCGCTCGAGGCCCTTCGCAAACGCATCCGCATTGGCGGCCAGGAACGGTAGATAAAGTTCGCCGGCGATCCGCAGCAGCGCCTCGGCGAACCCGCCAAGCGCCTGCTCACGCCGATACCAGTCGCCCTCGACACCTGACGCATCGTCGAGCCGCCGCACCCAGTGATCGCTGAACGGCGCACGCTCGCGCATGATCCGCATCGGGGTCGGGTCGGTCGCCATCTCGCTGAGTTGGCCGAACCAGGCGAAATCCGCCAGCGACGGCCGGCTGCCGAACAGATAGCTCTTCATGCCGACATGCGGCTCGAACGCCGCAAGCGTGCGCCGGTAGCTCTCCTCCAGCAGCGGCCTGTTCTCATCCGTCGCGCCGAGAATGACCATGCGCGAAATCTGCCGCTGCCGGAACTCTTCGATCTCCTCGCGGCTGCCGGCCTCGGCCTCCGATGTCGACCACTCCTCGCCGGCCCAGCGCGAGACATAGGCCTGATCTTCCGGATCCCACCAGCGATAAAGAAACAGCGGCTTCACCGCCCATTCGTCGGCGAGGTCCTCAAGCAGGTCGCAGACGAATGCGACCGCCTTGTCCTCCGGGATCACCGAGCGTCCCTGGTGGCGCACTTCCAGATCATAGGCCAGCGTCGTGGTCTCGCCGCGGTAGCTGCCGTCGGGATATTGCAGCACCGGGATCAGCATCGGCTTCAGATGCGCGGTCGCCTCGCGCAGCGCCTTGGTCATGATCACCCAATCGTGCGGAATCCGCCGGTAGCGCATCAGCGCGCGCAACTTGATCGCATAGGGCGAGGCGGTCGAGCCGATCAGGCGATAGCGTTCCCCTGTCATGACGATGGCTCCAAAAACGCCGGTTTGCCGTACGGATAGAACTGCGCGAGATCGACGTTCTTGTACGGCAGCTTGTCCAGCCGCGTCGTGCCGAGGAACGGCTCGTCGGGTTCGACCACGAGGATCGTCTTGGCAAATCCATTGTCGTCGAAGCCGCGCCGGAAATGGACCCGAGACTTGATCGCCATCACGTCGAAGGCGCCGATGTCGGGCACCAGCGCCTTCAGCGAGAACGGCTCCATAACCTGCACCAGATAGGTGGACAGGATCAGCACATTGTTGCGGCCGAAGCGCACGCAGACCCAGAACTGGCCATAGCCCTCGCCCGCCGCCGAAACCGTGCCCTGAATCCAAACCGGATCGCCCGCCAACTCGTCAGCGCGGCCGCCGATCTCCATGTCGAAGGCATCGCCGGCCTTGGCGCCGGCGGCCTTCAGGCTTGCGGTCGCCCTGGCGTCGGTAATGGTCGCGATCACGGTGTTGGCGAGGTCCTGCGCGATGATCTCACGCAGCAGCCAGGTCGCCGACCCCGACCGGTCGCTGTGATCGGCCAGCACCACCGGTGTGTTGCCAGCGGCGACGGCCTGCTTGGCCAGCGCAACACCCTCGGTGATGCCGTACAGCCTGGTCGATTGCAGCAAGGCTTCGCGCAGCCGCCAGATCGTGCCGGCGAGATCGCGCGCGACCTGCTCGGCGAGCTTTGGATTGTCGTTGGTCAGAACCTGCACGGTCATGCCGACATCGGGAACGTCGGCGAACGGGAAGCCGAAGAAGATGTTGACGTAGACGTCGACCTCGCGCGCCTCCCAGATCAGCGCGCGCTGCACGAGGTCCATCCACGGACGCGCCCCGGTCCATTGCAGCACAGTGGGCGAGATCACAGGAACCTTGATCGTCCTGTGCGCCGGCTTGTAGTCGCCGCGGATCGCTCGCACCAGCATGCGCGCTGCGCGTTCACCCTGCAGATGCGCGTCATAATGCGGGAAATATTTGACAGCGAACGCCATGTCCGCCTGCTCGAGGAACGCCTCATCCTCGTTGCCGTGAGGATCGAACGTCGCCGCAATGAAGGCGGAGCGGCCGACCACGTCGCGGACCTGCCGCGCCAGATCGGCTTCGGGACGCGGCACGCCGCGCACGGCCATCGCGCCATGCAGGCACAGATAGACGCCGTCGAACGGTCCCTCCTCCTTCAATCCGGCGATCATCTTGCCGGTGAAGGTGCGATAGGCTTCCTCGGTGATCCAGCCGGATCCGGTGTAGGTCTTCGGCCAGAGCGGGGATTCGATGCCGACCAGCTCGACCTCGGAGAACTCGCGCGCCACCTGCACGAAGCCGCCCATATAGTTCTTGGGATCGAACTGCAGCAGCGCCTCGCCCCTGGCCGGCGAGCCCGGATAGATGAAGTCGTCGAGCGTGGTCTCGTTCGGCAGGAACGAGACGGTTTCGTGGGAGAAATGCAGGACGGCGATACGTATCTTGCGATCGCTCATTTGGTGCGCCTCGGCTGTTTTCCGCATTGTGGCATTGAACGCGCGGCGCGCCAATCCGCATTCGGTTTTTGCCCGCCAGACCTGCAAATACGCAGGCGCAGCGCAGCTTGCCGCCGCGCGGATTCTGCTATGGTCCGCCGCAACGATCGGGCCGCGGCCCCGCAGATTTCTCAAGGAGAGAGCGCCATAAATCCCCCCGTCAGCTCGCCCGCGATCAAGGTCGTCAAATCGGTTCGCGAGCAGGTGAGCGCCGAGGAGTGGCAGGCCCGCGTCGATCTTGCCGCCTGTTATCGGCTGACGGCGATGTACGGCATGACCGAGATGATCGCGAACCACATCTCCTGCCGCGTGCCCGGCACCACCGACCAGTTCCTGATCAATGCCTACGGCATGCTGTATGAGGAGATCGACGCCTCCAGCCTGATCAAGGTCGACGTCGAGGGCAACACGCTGCTCAACGCGACCGACTACGACGTCAATGTGGCCGGCTTCGTCATTCACAGCGCCATCCACATGGCCAAGCACGACATGGATTGCGTCGCGCACACCCACACCCCGGCCGGCATGGCGGTCTCGGCGATGGAATGCGGCCTGCTGCCGCTGGCACAGACCTCGATGCGCTTCCTGCACATCGCCTATCACGACTTCGAGGGCATCGCCGACAATGTCGACGAGCGCGAACGCCTGGTCCGCGACCTCGGCGACAACGAGGCGATGATCCTGCGCAACCATGGCCTCTTGGTCGTCGGCCGCACCGTGCCAGCCGCCTTCAACGTGCTGTTCCGCCTTGAGCGCGCCTGCCAGACCCAGGTGATGGCGCTGTCCTGCAACACCAAGCTGATCTATCCGCCGCAAAATATCCTCGAAGACACCTATGAGCGGATGCTGCCGAAGCCCGGCCGCGCCGCCCGCAACGGCGAACTCGCCTGGCCCGCGCTGCTGCGCAAGCTCGACCGGGCAGATCCGTCGTATCGGGATTGAGAGCGAAAGCCGGCGCAGGCTTTCTCCATTCGTCGTCCCGGCCTTCGCCGGGACGACACTGAGTGTGTTGCGCTGTCAGTGCTCATAGCTTCGCATTCTCGCGACATGAATCGTCCGAGCTTTGCTCTTCGTCTCGCCCTCTTGCTTGCAGAGGGCGCAGGGAAAGCCGGGTGCCGATCGCACCCATGGGCCCCGAGCAATGGGTAGAAAGCTCGGGGGTAGGACCACAGGTGTAACCGGAAACAACCCGGCTTTCCCTGCGCGATGGGTTACGGCTTACTTCGTGCTCTCCCCGGCGAGACTGGGCTTGTTTGTCACCGCCTTCGCAAAACGCATTCGCATTTCGCGACGAGACACCTGCCGCTAGGGCGTCAGAACCACACGACTTCACCGTCCGCTTCATGCGCACTCGTCAGTTGCGCAATCGGCGTCCACCGCATCTCGACCCACGTTCGTGACGACCGCGAAGCGCCCCTCAATCGGGTGAGACGGGCGGAATTGGATCACTGATTTGCCCGACGACGGAAGCGGGATTTTGCCCGTCGGGGTGATTTGTCGCAGCCATCGTGCGGTGGGCACGGAGCGTCGCGCCGCTCAGCTTCCGAGCTGAATGGTGCGCTCCAGCGCCGCGGCGAAGCCGTTAAGGGGGACGTTAAAGACGACGGCCTGCCCGTTGCTGATGTTCTGCGCGGCAACGGTGAGCGTTTTGGCCTTGCTGATAGTGTCGGTCACGACCGTGGGAAAGGATACCGGCAGCAAGCAACCTTGCGCCGTGCAGGTGGAAAAGCGTGTCTGCTCCAGATCCCTGCCGTCCAGCCTGAGGACGGCGCCGGCGTCGAACTTCAGCCCGAACGGCATCAATATGTTGCCTTCGGCCTTTCCGTCCCTGGGAATCAGTTCGATGGCGAAGATTTGCTGATTGGTCTCCTTGGCGAGTTGTGTCTGTCCGAGGGTACACAGCTTGGCCCCGCCGTCGAGCTGGCATTTGACGATCCAGTCTCCGTAGGTTTCGCTGATCGCGGAAGCACCCTTGGGAATCTGGACGGCGCGGACAACGCCATCCATCGCGGACGTCTGGCTCCGCGTATCGATCTGCATGGAGACGGTGCTCCCACTGGCATCCGAAGCATCGGGAGTTCGGGCGGCTTGCGCCGAACCGACGCCGGCCATGACGACGAGAGCGACGATCGCCCGAAGACGCCTGTCTGCTGCGCTGACCATCACCATTGCATTCGCTCCGCCTCGTTACGTCCCGAAACCGGTCTGCCTTTTCGTCGGCATATTCGTGGGTATATTTCCCACGTATCCGAGATACAGCTACTTGGAGAACCGCTGATATGCAAGAGTTGATCGCCGCCGGCGTGATTGTCGCGATTTGTTGCGTTCTGCGGCGGGTATTTCTGGGCGATTGCACGTGAAGCCATGTCCTCGAACAAGGCCGCGAACAAGCAACAACGCAAATGGTAGTCCGGCGCCTCCACCTTGCTCCCGTGATTTGCCCGCGGGGCGCGTTTTCAACTAAGCTCGCCGGATGGACATGCTCGTCAAGCTCTACGCCCTGCCCAATTCGCGGCCCGCCTACGATCGATTGCTCAAGGCCGGAATTGTCATGCGCCGCGCGCTCGCCCCGGAAAAGCACAGGGTTGTGGCCTGGGTGCGGGAGACATTCAGCGAGGCGTGGGCCAGCGAAACCGAGGTCGCGTTCAGCCGCCAACCGGTCTCCTGCTTCATCGCGATCCAGCAAAAGAAGATCCTCGGATTCGCCTGCCACGACGCGGCCTGTCGCAACTTCTTCGGTCCGACCGGCGTCGCGCCGAAGGCGCAGCAGGGCGGAATCGGCAAGGCGCTGCTGTTCGCCTGCCTCGAGGACATGAAGCACCAGGGCTTCGGCTACGCGATCATCGGCGGCGTCGGGCCGGCGGAATTCTATACGAAAGCTGTCGGCGCGGTGGCCATCGAAGGCTCCGCGCCGGGAATCTATCGAGGATTGCTGTAGCTGTGCCGCAGGTCCATTTTCCCGGTCTTGTCGCGCTACGAGACAGACTGACAATGTCTGCGTTCACGGAGATCGGGTAACCCAAGGATGGCTGGCGGGTTGAAAATCACGACCGGCATCATCGCCGCGGTGCTGGTCATTGCAGCGGTGGCTCAGGTGCGCAGCGTGCTCGCCCCGCTTGCGGCCGCTCTGTTCATCATCGCGATCGTCTGGCCCGTTCAGCAACGGCTGCAGTCGTGGCTGCCGAAACTGCTCGCGCTCGCCATTACCATCGTTGTTACGGTTGCCACCTGCATCGCGTTTGCCTCGCTGGCAGGATGGGGGTTCGGCCGCGTCGGGCGCTCCTTGATCGCGGATGCGGCGCGGTATCAGGCCTTCTACGATGCCGCGGTGATCTGGCTCGACGGCCATGGCGTCTCGTTCGCCGGCGTCTGGGCGGAGCATTTCAATGTCGGCTGGCTGTTGCGCACCACGCAATACGTCACGGGCCGCGTCAACACCACATTGAGTTTCTGGCTCATCGCGCTGGTCTATGTCGTGCTGGGACTTCTCGAGGTCGAGGACGCTGGTCGACGAATCCAGCGGTTGGAGAATCCCACAGCTGCGCGCGTCCTGCTCAAGGGCAGCAAAGCGACGGCCGCCAAGTTTCGCAAATATATGCTGGTGCGGACGCAGATGAGCGCGGTCACGGGTCTCCTGGTCGGCCTGTTCGCCGCTGTAACCGGGTTGCCATTCGCATTCGAATGGGGCGTGATCGCCTTTGTCCTCAACTACGTTCCTTTCATCGGCCCTTTCATCGCGACGCTGTTCCCCACGCTGCTGGCCATGACGCAGTTCGAGAGCTGGCCCGCGGTGTTTGGCGTGTTCGCCTGTCTCAACGTCATCCAGTTCGTGGTAGGCAGCTATGTCGAACCGCGGGTGGCCGGCTCGACATTGTCGATCTCGCCGTTTCTGGTGCTGTTTGCAATCTTCTTCTGGAGCTCGCTTTGGGGCCTGTTCGGGACCTTCATCGGTGTGCCGATCACGCTCGCTATTCTGACCTTCTGTGCCGAGAGTCCGTCGGCCGCATGGATAGCCGATCTGTGTGGCGGATCGCACCAAGACAAGCCGGAAGCGTCCTAGCCTGCGGCAATCTCAACCCGCTCGGGCTCGGCGAGGCAGAGCTTCCGGTCCGGGCCGACCATCATTTTGTGGATATAGAAATAGCTGGCTGCATCGTCGGCCCCCATCACCGGCGACGGGGCCGAGACGATCCTCGACGCACCACATGTACCGATCCAATCGATATGCCTGTGACCGTGCATCACCACCGAGCGATCGGAAAACCTTTGCAACCTGCGTACAAACCAGCTGCCGTTGATCAAGGCTGTCCCAATGCGCTCGGCAAATGTCTTCACCGGCATGGGATATTCCATCACGTGATGATGTAACGCGATGGTCCAGCATGCCGTCGGAAAATGACGGATCGCAGCCTCCAACCGCCGCGTTTGCGCTTCCGAAACCAAACCGAGCGCGTTGGTGAAGGAGAAGTGGGTTTCGGCGTTGGAGTTGAGAATGGCGATCCCGAGGCCACCGTCCTGGTCCGGCGGCAGGATCATTGGGAATTGATCATCGAACAGGCCGCGGAGTGCCGCTGCGCGGCGCACGCCCCCGTGCTGCGCAAACTGTGTTATCCGATCACGATAAGGGGCCAGCGCCTGGTTCAGCGTGGCCGACGGTTTGCCGGAACCGTCAATGACGCGCACGCGATCGCCCTGGACGGCCGCGATCGCCGACAGGGCACGCATCTGCCGTAACCGCTTGCCAGGGCTGAACGGCAGGTCGAGGCGCGCGGGATTGGCACGATCCACGACGTTAACGTCATGATTGCCCGGAAGCATGATGATGCGTGCTGCGAGCTCGGGATGACCTGCCAATGCATCGAGAAATTCCGCCCATTCGCCGGGCCGGCCGGCGTCCGTCATATCGCCGCTGATCAGCACATGGTCGAGCGGATCAACGGTGTGAATTTCGGCAAGGCGAGCCAACACGCGATTGAAGTGTTCGTTTCCCCGCGGACCGGCGGTCCCGCTTTCGATGCGGAAGCCGTACCGCTCGCCGACCACGTGAAGATCGGATAGATGTGCAAGGCGCCAGCAGCGGCCTCCGGACGGCGTCGCGTCGAATCCGGCCAGGTCGGCCGGTTGTTCCATACTGGCATCGGCCACGCTCCAGGCCAGTGACGCGACCGCAAGATAGCAGGACACCAGCACCACGGCGTTCGCGAACGTCGGCAACACCAGACGATGGATCAGAACAAGGTCATTGACGGTCGCAGCCCATTGCGAGGCAGGCCAGACCAGGGCCGCGATCAATGCCGCCCCCGCGGAGAGCAGTATGCCGGCGCCGATCGAGCAACCGCGGCGCAGCCTCGTGCGAGAGGCAGGAGTTGCGCCGGTGCGCCAAAGCAGCTCCGCCAGATGGCCCAGTGCCTCGCGCGTGAAGGCATAACTCGGTTGAACCGCGAGCGCGTTCAGCGACCAGAAGCTTGTTTCCGCGATTTGAAGCAGCGGTCGCCCGCCGAGCCATCCCAACGCCGCGATCGCAATCAGCGCCAGCACGGCGCCCACTTCGGACAGGGCAAGAGCGTGTTGCGAAACGCTCGAAATCCAGGCGGATGCGACCAGTGGCGCAAGGCCGAGCAGCACGCCCGGAAGCAGAAGCGAAACCGTCCAGGCGAACAACAGTTTCGCCGGGCTTATCTCAACCAGAAGGCTACCCAAGATCGCGAACAACGAACGCTGTTCCGGGCTGGCGGCATTGTCCTCAAAGTCGCCGTGGCGGGGATCAAGCAGCACGCCGACGTCCTCCGTTACACGGCGCATTCTGTCACAAACCGCTTCAGACCAACATACGCGTCAGCCTTAGCGCAGCTTCCCGAAGAACTCGCGCACCTCGCCGATGAACAGCTCGGGTTGCTCGAACGCCGAGAAATGTCCGCCTTTCGGCATCTCGCTCCAGTGCTGGATGTTGGTGAAGTTTGTCTCCATCCATTTGCGGACCGGCGTGACGATCTCCTTGGGGAACACGGCAACGCCGGTCGGCACGCTCACCTTGTGCGGGGTTCGCTTGCCCGGCCCAAAACTTTCCCAATAGAGCCGCGCCGACGACGCAGCGGTCGCGGTGACCCAGTACAGCATGACGTTGTCGAGCAGTTCGTCGCGGCCGAGGATGTTTTCCGGATGGCCGTTGCAGTCGGTCCAGGCCCAGAATTTTTCCAGGATCCAGGCCGCCTGCCCGCTCGGCGAATCCGTGAGGCCATAGCCGAGCGTCTGCGGGCGCGTCGACTGCTGCTTGGAGTAGCCGGAATCCCAGTCGGCATAATATTTGATGCCGTTGAGTGCCCTCGTCTCCTCCGGCGTCGGCTGCCCCTCGACATTGGGCCGGGTCGACATCGCAAGCGTGATGTGGATGCCGGCGCAGTGCGCCGCATCCTGTCCGCCGATCGCAGTCGTGACCGCGGAGCCCAGTCGCCGCCTTGCGCGAAATAGCTGGCGTAGCCGAGCCGCTGCATCAGGACGGCCCAGGATTTGGCGATGCGGTCGACGCCCCAGCCGGTGGTCTTCGGCTTGGCGGAGAAGCCGAAGCCCGGCAGCGACGGACAGATCACGTGGAAGGCATCGGCAGGATTGCCGCCATGCGCGGCGGGATCGGTGAGCGGCGCGATCACCTTCTGGAACTCAACGATCGAGCCCGGCCAGCCATGGGTGATGATCAGCGGCAGCGCGGACCGCTCCTTCGAGCGCACATGGATGAAATGAATGTCGAGCCCGTCGATCTCGGTGGTGAACTGGCTGAAGCGGTTGAGCCGCGCCTCGCGCTGCTGCCAGTCATAGGTCTCGGCCCAATAATGGCAGACGTCCTTGATCCATTGCAGCGGCGCGCCCTGGCTCCAGTCGTCGACCAGCTCGGAATCCGGCCAGCGGGTCCGGCGCAGCCGACTACGCAGATCCTCGAGGACATCGTCGCTGACGGCGATGCGGAACGGGCTGATGGCGGTCATGGCGTCTCCCCGGGGATGCTGAACTTTCGGGGAAGATAGGCTCGCGAAGCCTGCCGATCAAATCCGCAGCCGTAATTTGCGGCGCCTCTCTCCGTCGTCTGCACAAACCCTGCACGACAAAGTCCATCACGGCCGCCGCCATCTTGTTAAGAGAGGCGGCGATGGCTCGGCGTGAATCGCGCACGATCGAGGCACGCATATCGCATCTCACGGAGATTCCTCTGGCACTCTATCTGACGAGCATCCTGAACGCGCAAGACGTTCTGTTGAAGCTGGGATTGCCGCTGATCATCATGTTCTCAGCGGGGTGGATCATCATCCGGCGATGGATGCTGATGCCCGGCATCGCTGCGTCAGGATTTTCGCCGGCCGCATCGGCGGCCCTGTTCGCCCCCGTTCTCCTCGTCATCTACTTCTGCTTGCTGCAATCCAGCATGCAGGACGGCATTGCCGCGCATGCGGAGCTCGTCATTTTATACGGCGCGATTTTCGCACCGACATTTCTTCTGCTCGTTCCGTTCGGGGTCGCTTCCCTGATCCGGATGCGCCGGCAAGGCAAGCCGCTCGGCAATGGGCTGCTGTGTATCGCATTTGCTGCCTGGCCGATCCTGCAGGTGGCGTGGATGTGTCTGCTGTTCGGCGAGTGGGAATAGCTTGCCGGGCTATTTGCCGATCGCCGCCTCGAGCAGTGCCTGGGCCTGCCTGGTGGCCGCGGCGAAGGCCGGCTGTTGCGGCGCGCGCTCGGTGAAGCAGCGCTTGAACGCATCCTCGCCCTGTTGGTGCAGGTCGCCGAGCTTGTCATAGGCCTGCCTGCTGATCTGCTTGCGCTCGAGCTTCTCGGCCGCCGCATCGGCCTTCTTGTTGTAGTCGGTGCGGATCGCGGTGCAGGCCGGCACTTGCACCGCCGGCTCGATCTCGGCATAGGCGACATACATCTTGCCGCCGGCGAGCGCCGACACGAACACCTCGTCGGCCCTGTCGGGGAACGAATCCTGGGTGCGGCCGGCCAGGAAGCCGTAAGCCAGGGTGGCCGACGCCGGCTTGGCGATCGGCAAGTCGTCGAAATTGACCACCGCAGCATCGGTCGAGATCGCCTGGGTGTAGAGACCCTCGAACTTCAGGGCGGCATCGACCTGCTGCGGCAGGTTCTTGCTGCCCTTGTCCCACCAGGTCTTGTGTTCGTGCAGCCAGCGCGTGAACAGAGAACTCGGTGGTGACGATGATATGGGCTTTCGGCTCGACGAAGCTGCCGTCGGCACGCTTTTCTCCGATCTTTGCCCCGTCCCTGCCGGTGTCGGCATCGAAGCGCAGGCCGTCCAGCATGCCGAACCCCATATCGCCTTTATATAGAGTGTCGAGGTTGAGCTGGGCGGGAGCAAAGCCCGGCCGGGCGGGCTGGGACAGGATGGCCGTCAGCTGCCCCTTCAGCTCGTCGCGCGCGGCCGCCTCGGCCTTGTCGACGGCCTCATTGATCTTGTTGTCGTTCGACAGCTTGGCGAATTTGGCGATCGCGGCGTCACGCGCGGCGATATAGCGGTCTTCCGGCGATGCGGCGCGAGCCGGCGAAAGCAGCAGGATCGGGGAAAGGACGAGGGCAAAGCGGAAAATAAAATGCATGCCCTGTGGTCGTCCGCAGGGCATGCAAGGTTCAAGGTCACGGGTACTACCAGCATATCCCTCGCCGGCAGACCCTCTGCCGGCGCAGGATCTCGTCAAGGCGAGTCGGTCAGGCCGCCTTTGGCACGGTGCCGTCGTCAGGCCGCCTTGGACTTCGCCACGTGGGTGGCGATCGCGTCCATCAACGGCGGCGACAGGCAATCATAGGGCTCGAGTCCAAGCTCCTTGAGCCGCGACCTGATCCCGGCCATATCGGCCGGCTTGACGCCGGACTCGATCACCGACGACACGAAGGCGGCAAATCCGGGCGCTGCCGAGCCGGACTCCTGGAACAACTCGGGATGGATGAAATCGAGGCCATAGAACGGATGGCCCTTGTTCTCGATCCGGCCGTACATGTGGGTGCCGCATCCGGTGCAGGCATGGCGCTGGATCACCGCCGCCGCATCGACGATCTGGAGCTTGTCGCCGTTCTCGAGCACGGTGACGTTCTGGCGCGGCACCACGGCGACGACGGAGAAGTTCGCGCCCTGCGGCTTCCAGCACTTGGTGCAGCCGCAGGCGTGGTTGTGGGCGACGTCGCCCTTGATGCCGACCTTGACCGGATGGTCCGTGCATTTGCAGACCAGCGTGCCGCCGGCGAAGTTGCCGCTGCCTTGCTTGATGCCGTTGTCGATCGACGGGTGGATATGAACAGTCATTGACCTATCCTCCTAGTGCTTGGTGTTTTGATTTCAGAATACGACGACTGAACGGATGGATTTGCCCTCGTGCATGAGATCGAAGCCTTTGTTGATCTCTTCGAGCTTGAGCACGTGGGTGATCATCGGATCGATCTGGATCTTTCCGTTCATGTACCAGTCGACGATCTTCGGCACGTCGGTGCGGCCGCGCGCGCCGCCGAAGGCGGTGCCGCGCCAGTTGCGTCCGGTGACGAGCTGGAACGGGCGGGTGGCGATCTCCTTGCCGGATTCGGCAACGCCGATGATGATCGAGGTGCCCCAGCCGCGATGGCAGGCTTCCAGCGCCTGTCGCATCACCGTGGTGTTGCCGGTGCAATCGAACGTGTAGTCGGCGCCGCCATCGGTGAGGCCGACGAGATGCTGGACGATGTCGCCGCCCACCTTGGTCGGATTGACGAAATGCGTCATGCCGAACTGCTTGCCCCAGGCTTCCTTGGCGTCGTTGATGTCGACGCCGATGATCTTGTCGGCGCCGGCCATCTTGGCGCCCTGGATCACGTTGAGGCCGATGCCCCCGAGGCCGAACACGACCACGTTGGAGCCCGGCGTGACCTTCGCGGTGTTGACGACGGCGCCGACGCCGGTGGTGACGCCGCAGCCGATGTAGCAGCTCTTGTCGAAGGGGGCGTCCTCGCGGATCTTGGCGACCGCGATCTCGGGCAGCACGGTGAAGTTCGAGAAGGTCGAGCAGCCCATGTAGTGGTAGACCGGCTTGCCCTTGTAGGAAAAGCGGCTGGTGCCGTCGGGCATCACACCCTTGCCCTGCGTCGCGCGGATCGCGGTGCAGAGATTGGTCTTCTGGCTGAGGCAGCTTTTGCACTGCCGGCATTCCGGCGTGTAGAGCGGGATGACGTGGTCGCCCGGCTTCACCGAGGTCACGCCAGGGCCGATCTCGCGGATGATGCCCGCACCCTCATGCCCCAGGATCGACGGGAAGATGCCCTCGCTGTCGAAGCCGTCGAGCGTGTAGGCGTCGGTATGGCAGATGCCCGTGGCCTTGATCTCGACCAGGACCTCGCCGGCCTTTGGGCCTTCCAGATCGACTTCGACGATTTCGAGCGGCTTCTTGGCCTCGAAGGCGACGGCGGCGCGTGTTTTCATCTTGGTCTCCACAAAACGTCAAACAGGTTTCTCGTTCGCACCGGACGGGCTCACTTCTTGTCGTTGTAGCCCATGCAGGCGTCTTCCGCCTTTCCATAGGCTTCCGATTTGTCTTCGTGCTTGGCCGGCCGAACACGCCCAACCGCGTCGTTGGCGCGGGCGCGCAGATAGACGTACAGGTCGTCCATGTAGCAGGCGACGTTCGGGTTGTCGCCGAAAGCAGGCATGACGTTCTCCTGCGCGGTCGAGATGTTCTTGCGGCCGCTCGCGACCACGCCCATGAAATCCGCGTAGCTCATGGTCTTCAGCGAATTCGCCAGCGCCGGAGCATAGGTCGATCCCATGCCGTCGGGGCCGTGGCAGACATGGCACTCCGAATGATAGCGGCGATAGCCGGAGTAGGTGTACCAGTCCGTCGTGCCGTCGGCCGTAACCTTGAACGTCGGGTTTCCATCCTTGTCGAGATACTTGCCGTCCTCGGACTTGACGGCGGTCGGGTCGCCAGCGTCCTCGGCGGAGGCAACTCCACCCATTGCCACGACAAAGATCGCAGCACTCACAAACCAGATCTTACGCAAAAGCATATCCTCGCGTGCAGATTGAAGACGGACCGGCGCATGGAGATCGCTCCATGCGCCGGAACGAGGTTGCTCAGCTCACTGCTGCGGCAGCGAGAACACGGTCAGCGTACCGCCGAGTGCCGTGTAGTTGCTGAGGGCCGCGTAGCCGCCGACTGCGCCGAGACCTGCGGTCGGATCGGTCAGACCTGCCGCCAGGCCGATGCCGGCCCAGCCACCGACGCCGGAGAGCACGGCAACGTACTGCTTGCCATTGTTCTCATAGGTGGTGACGTTGCCGATGATGCCGGAGGGAGTCTTGAACTTGTAGAGCTCCTTGCCGGACTTGGCGTCGACCGCCTTCAGGTAGCCTTCGAGCGTGCCGTAGAACACCACGCCGCCTGCCGTTGCGAGCGCACCCGACCAGACCGAGAACTGCTCCTTGTTCGACCAGACGATCTTGCCGGTCTTGTTGTCCCAGGCGATGAAGTTGCCCATGTGGGTTTCACCCGGGGGCGGGTACATCGAGAGCGTCGCGCCCACATAGGGCTGGCCCGCGGTGTAGCTCACCTTGAACGGCTCGTAGTCCATGCAGACGTGGTTGGTCGGGACGTAGAACAGCTGCGTGTCCGGCGAGTAGGCTGCCGGCTGCTCGTCCTTGGTGCCGAGCGCGGCCGGGCAGATGCCCTTCGCGTTGACGTCCTCGCCGGCCTTGTCGGTCGACGCGGCATCGAGAACCTTCGGACGGCCGTAGGTCGGCGAGTTCTTGTCCATGTCGACGCCGCTGGTCCAGTTCACCTTCGGGTCGTACTTCTCGGCGACCAGCAGCTCGCCGGTCTCGCGGTCCATGGTGTAGGCGAGGCCGTTGCGGTCGAAGTGCGTCAGCAGCTTGCGGGGCTGACCGTTGATCTGCTGATCGGTGAGGATCATTTCGTTGACGCCGTCATAGTCCCACTCGTCATGGGGCGTCATCTGGTAGACCCACTTCGCCATGCCGGTGTCGGCATCGCGCGCGAAGATCGTCATCGACCACTTGTTGTCGCCGGGACGCTGCTTCGGGTTCCAGGTCGAGGGATTGCCCGACCCGTAATAGACGAGGTTCAGAGCGGGATCGTAGGAGATCCAGCCCCAGGTGCAGCCGCCGCCGATCTTCCACTGGTCGCCCTGCCAGGTCTTCAAGCTCGAATCCTTGCCGATCGGCTTGCCAAGCTCGGTGGTCTTGTCGTCGACCAGGAGCTGGTCATCCGGGCCTTCCGAGAAGCCGCGCCAAACCTGCTTGCCGGTCTTGATGTCGTAAGCGGTCACATGAGCCTGCACGCCGAACTCGCCGCCGGAGATGCCGACCATGACCTTGTCCTTGACGACCAGAGGCGCGGAGGTGCCGGTCGAGCCCTTGCTGGGATCGCCGTTCTTCACCGTCCATTCGACCTGACCGGTCTTGGCGTCGAGCGCGACGAGGTTGGTGTCGGCCTGATGCAGGATGATCTTGCCGTCCCCGTAGGACAGGCCGCGATTGACCGTGTCGCAGCACATCACCGGGATGACGTTCGGATCCTGCTTCGGTTCGTACCTCCAGACGATCTTGTTCTCGTTGGAAAGGTCAATGGCGTAGACCTTGTTCGGGAACGGCGTGTGGACGTACATCATGTTGCCGATGATCAGCGGGCCGCCTTCATGGCCGCGCAGCACGCCGGTCGAGAAGGTCCAGGCGACCTGGAGCTTGCCGACGTTCTGAGCGTTGATCTGGTTCAGTTTGGAATAGCGGGTGTTGGCATAGTCACCCGCCGGCATCACCCAGTCCTTCGGGTTCTGCGACATCTTGAGGAGTTCGTCATTGGCGTTGGCCGCTCCGGCGGCAAATACCGCCATTGCCCCAAGACCGGTCGCGTAAAGCATCTTGCGCATCGTGGATTTCCTCCCAGGTTCAAGAGCTCAAGGGTTTCCGCCGAAACGGCCCCACTTCTTCCATTTTGGTGCCCCAGTCGTAGTCCTCTTGAAGCGCGCTGACTTGCCCAAAAGAGAAGAGCCGTTTGCTCAAAAGCGAAGCTTCGTCAGATTTTTGTCGCCCGGCCCTGAATTGGCTGGAAAGCTTGCTTCATGTTGCAGGGCATCAATCGCGGCCGGCGCGATCCGGATGCCAGATTGACGCGTGCTAAGGTTGCGCTTGACGAGCCCAGAACTAAGTCGGAGGATCACCCGACATTAACCGGGAAGAAATCCCGCCGCCTCCCTAAGCTATTCAGAATCAGGGAGAAGGCGCATCATCCCGGGCCAGACTTAAGCTCGGTGAGCAGTCACGTGGGGATCGAATCGGTGGCTGGAAAGATGTCCGATACAGTCCATTCTCTCAGCACGAACGGATTGACGCCCAAGCGGCAAATTCAGCGCTGGTCGGATGCGCTCACTGACCTTTGCGGCCAGTTCGACGTCGATGCGCTGGAAGGATCCTCGCTCGAAGCCCGGGTCAATTTCACGACGGTATCGCGCCTGAAGCTGTGTCAGATCGAGGCAAGCCAGCACCGGATCGCGCATACCATCTCGCGGATCAAGCTGAGCGAGCACCCCTACATCAAGATCGTGTTCCAGACCCACGGCGTCTCGCATTTCGAGCAGGACGGCCTGCACTTCGACATCATGCCGGGCGACTGCTTCGCCTATGACGTGTCGTGTCCGCACACCATCATCAGCCCGTCGCTGACGCGGCACGAGGTTGTCATCGTGCCGAAGGACCTGCTCAAGGAGCGCGGCTTCCAGCTCTCCAAGATGGCACCGTGCAAGCTGTCGGCGCGCAACGGCACCGGCCGCATCGCCTATGATTTCGTCCATGCCGCCTTCGGCGAGGCACCGACGCTGACGCCGGTCAACGCCGTCGGCGTGGCTGATGCGCTGATCGACTTGCTGCTGTTGCCGCTGCGCGAGACCGGCGCGATGTTCGATCGCGGCAGCGCCGAGGCTACCTATGTACGGGCCCAGGGCTTCATCCGCGAGCACTTGCGCGATCCGGATCTGTGCATCGACCAGATCTCGGCCGAGCTCGGCTGCTCCAAGCGCTACCTGCACATGCTGTTCTCGGAGCGCGGCACCACGGTCAGCGACTACATCTGGCAGGCGCGGTTGCAGAACTGCCGCCAGGAGCTCGAGGCCCACGCCGGCAAGACCATCACCGACGTCGCGTTCTCGTGGGGCTTCTCCAGCTCATCGCATTTCAGCCGGGTGTTCCGGAAATACTTCGGCATCGCGCCCTCCTCCGTCCACAAGGGCCTGCACGGCGGCATGCCGGCCGATGTGGTGCTGGAATAGCGGTTCCGTCCGACGTGCAGGCGTTGCGCCATGCCGTCCGCCAACAGACTTTCTCCAATCAAGTTGTCCTCAACCAGGCTGTCCTCGATCAAGGTTTGGGCACGCAACCTCAAACGGGACAGCGTTGCGCTGTATCTCGCATCGCATGATCCGCGCGTGCCCTGGTATGCCAAGGCCCTTGCCGTCGCCGTCGCGGCCTATGCGCTGTCTCCCATCGATCTGATCCCGGATTTCATTCCGGTGATCGGCTATCTCGATGATCTGATCCTGCTGCCGCTCGGCATCTGGCTTGCGATCTCGCTCGTGCCGGACGAGGTGATGGCGGAATGCCGTGCCAAGGCCGGCGCCGTCTTGCAGCGTCCGACCAGCCGGGCGGGAATGATCGCGATCGTCGTACTCTGGATTGCCGGCGCAGTGGCGCTGGCTTGGGCGGCTTTCAGATATTGGCAACAGCCAATCGTCTAGGACTGTGCGGCCTTTGGCACGAGCGCCTCGACCGTCACGCCATCATCGCTGGAATTGATGTTAAGCGTGCCGCCAAGCGCGAGGATCCGCTCCTGCATCCCGGTCAAACCGCGGCCAAGCCTGTGATCCCTCAGCAGGCCGCGGCCATTGTCGCGAACCCGCACGAGCGCGCAGTCGCGGCTGCCGCGTAGGCCGGCCTGCCGGTCCGCCGGTTCGATCGTGATATCGACCGCTGTCGCGCCGGCATGGCGGAACACGTTGGTGAGCGCCTCCTGGACGATGCGATAGATCGTGAGGTCGGCCATCTCGCCGGTGCCGCCGAGCGCCGGCGAGATGCGGCTCTCGATCTCCACCTCCGGGTGCGTTTCGCTCCATAGCCGCACCAGCGCGCCGAGCGCTTCCGCCAGCCCGAGCTCGGCCAGTCCGGCCGGCCGCAATCGCTCCAGGATCCGGCGCGTGAACTGCTGGAGCGCGTTGACCTGCTCGAGGATGGCATTGCCGTGCTTGCGCAAGGCCGCAGGGTCCGGCTTTTCGACTTCCGACAGCCGGGTCAGCGCACCGGCATGCGCGCGCAGGGCAAACAGATAGGGCCCGAACTCATCGTGCAACTCGCGCGCGATCTCCTTGCGCTCGGAATCCTGCAGCGAGACCGCGCGCTCCGCGAGCTGCCGCTTGCCCTCCACGGCATCGCCAAGGGTCACCGCCAAATGGTTCAGTTTGGCACAGATCGCGGCCAATTCCGGCGATCCGCCGGGCTCGACGCGTGCGTCGTAGTCCCCGGCCTCGATGCCGGTCATGGCTTGCGACAGTGCCTCCAGCGGCGCCAGCGCGCGGCCGACCACCAGCATGGTGACCAGAAGCAGCGCGAGCGCGATCACCGAGCCGACCTCGAGCTGGGTCACGATGCCGTCCCAGATCTCGGCGATCTCGTCATCGGGATGCGAGGTGATCAATAGCGAGCCGGGCTTGCCCTGGATCGAGACCGGCACGCTGACCGCGGTCTGCTCGGGATGAACCAGGGCGACGAACCACTGCGGCGGAGCGCGCGGATCGCCGGCGCCCTCGGGGCGGTCAGGAGATTTTGCGGTCGCGCCATCCTGCCGCGTGATGCTGACGTGACGCAACCGGCTCAGGTCGTGGACGATCTGATCGAGCCGCGCATCGGGATCCGGCGCCTCGTCGAGACCGGCCACGATCGTCGCAACGAATTCACGCGCAAGGCGGATCACGCTCTGGTCCTCGGCCTGCACGCGCGGCCCGGCTTCCAGCACGAGCCGCGCAATATTGATGCCGAGGCCAAGCGCCAGGATCAGCGCCAGCAGCAGGTTGATCCGCGCGCGCAAAGATAGCTTTTGCCACATGACGTTGCCCCCGACCGCGATCCCTCCTCCGAGAGGATCGTTGACAGCCAAATTTGCCTGGCTATCTAATCGCACCCTATCGCAATCCCGCACGAGGTGCACAACCGGTCGGAACCGACCCGTCCTTCGCGCAAACCGACGTGATGATGAGTGAATCGAAGCAGGTCGCCGGAACAACGCCATGCGCATTCTGATCGTTGATGATCATCCCATCGTTGCCTCCGGTTGCCGCACCGTGTTCGCCGACGACCCCGAGATCACGCTGCTGGAAGCGGCGGATGCCGAAAGCGGCGAACGGACGTTCGTTGCGGAGAAGCCCGATCTCTGCGTGATCGACATCAACCTGCCGACGGTTTCCGGCTTCGAGTTGGCGCGCCGCATCCTGACGCATGATGCATCTGCGCGCCTCATCATGTTCAGCATGAACGACGACCCGGTGTTCGCCGCCCGCGCCATCGACATCGGCGCCAAGGGTTACGTTTCGAAGACCGGCGATCCCAACGATCTGGTGGAAGCGGTGCGCGAGGTCGGCAATGGCGGCGTCTATCTGCCGCCGGCGATCGCGCGCAACGTGGCGTTTGCGCGGCCGGGCTTTGCGCAAAATCCGCTCTCCAAGCTCACCTCGCGCGAGATGGAGATCCTGCGGCTGCTCAGCGCCGGCAAGAGCCTGTCCGAGATCGCCTGGCTGGTGCAATCGTCCTACAAGACGGTTGCCAATACCTCGTCCATCATGCGCCAGAAGCTCGGGGTGAAAACCTCCGTCGAGCTGGTGCGGCTGGCGATCGACAGCGGCGTCGCCTGACGCAGCGCTCCAACCAAAAGGAATACGACAATGCAGACGGTTTCCCAGAACAAGTCGCATGGCGGCACGCAAGGCGTCTATCGGCATCCAAGCCGCGAGACCAAGACCGACATGACCTTCTCGGTGTTCGTCCCTGAGCATGCGGCCGGCACCAAGCTGCCCGTCGTCACCTATCTGTCGGGCCTGACCTGCACGCATGCCAATGTCACCGAGAAGGGCGAATTCCGCAAAGCCTGCGCCGAGCTCGGCCTGATCTTCGTCGCGCCGGACACCAGCCCGCGCGGCGAAGGCGTCCCCGGCGATCCCGCCAACTCATACGATTTCGAACTCGGCGCCGGCTTCTACGTCGATGCGACGGAGCAGCCGTTCGCGACCAATTACCGGATGTGGAGCTACGTCACCGAGGAATTGCCCAAGCTGATCGCCGCGCAGTTCCCGGTCGACACGACGCGGCAGTCGATCCTCGGTCACTCGATGGGCGGCCACGGTGCGCTGACGGTTGCGCTGCGCAACCCACACCGGTTTCGCGCGGCAAGCGCTTTCGCGCCGATCGTGGCGCCTTCGCAGGTGCCCTGGGGCATCAAGGCGCTCGGCGGGTATCTCGGCAGCAACAAGCAGGCGTGGCGCAAGCACGACGCCGTTGCCCTGATCGAGGACGGTGCCCGCTTCTCAGATCTGCTGGTCGACTACGGCGATGCCGACGGCTTTCTCACCGAGCAGTTGCGGCCCGAATTGCTGAAGGCCGCCTGCGAGAAGGCCAACATCCCCCTCACCCTGCGCCGTCAGCCGGGCTACGACCACAGCTACTACTTCATCTCGACCTTCATGGCCGATCATCTGCGCTGGCACGCGGCACGGCTAAAGGCTTGAGCGTCACGCAGTCTGTTCATCCCGTCATCCCGAGGAGGCCGCGAAGCGGCCGTCTCGAAGGATGCACGGCCCGAATTTCAACGTGTGGCTGTAACCGGGCCGATTCATCCTTCGAGGCTCGCCCAGCGGCGCAAATGCGCCGCAAGGCTCGCACCTCAGGATGACGGAGGTCCATTCGTGCGCGCAGGCTATCGCGTCTGCGGCGCGCCGTAGTTCGGCGCGAGCAGGCGGTTGCGCACGAGGTAGTCGGTGGCACGCGACCAGGATTCGTCGGTGTTGCCGCGCATGTCGGCGCTCGCCGCTGCCAGCAATTGCCCGCTATGCACGTCGCGCAGATAGAGATTGATGTTGAGGATGAGGTTGGAGACCTTCTGCACCACGCCCGTCATCACGAGATCAGCGCCCAGTTCGCCGGCCAGCTTCACATCGCAGCCGCCGCAGGCCTGAAGATTGCTGCCATGCGCCGCGGCATTGACCGGCGCGATGTCGAGCACGCGGAACTTGCCGGAGTCCGCGAGCTCCTTGCGCACCTGGTCGCCGACCCGGAGCAGCCGCGCCTGCTCATCACTGCGTGGCCCGCTCACTTCCCCCTGCAGGCTGGTGTCGATCATCTCGAGGTCGAACACCGCGAGCTTGGGCGGCTCGGCGCGCGCCACCGCCGCAGACACCACCAGCAAAGAAACGGCGAAGGCAAACGCTGATCTCATGATTGTGAACCAATCGTAATTTGTAACGTCGCAACAACAAAAAGCGGGGTTGCAAGCTAGGCCAATTCCGGCATCTTGCAAGCCAACGGCACGGAGGCCGGATTTCCGCGCGCCATGTCGAGTGAAAAAAGACTGCGGGAGGAGTTATGTTGCGATGGCTGATCGGCACGATCGCGCTCAGCATGGTAGCGACCGGCGCGCTGGCGGCTGATCCCGTCGAGGTTCATATCGGCTATCTCGGCATCGCCGGCACCAGATCGACGCTGTCGCTGGTCGAGCAGCCGGCCGAAAATGACGGCGTTGCCGGTGCGCGCCTCGCCATCGAAGACAACAACACCACCGGGAAATTCCTCAACCAGCGCTTTGTGCTCGACGAGGTCAAGGTCAAGGACAGCGATGATGTCGCCAAGGTCGCGACCGACCTCGCCGGCCGCAACGACTATATCATCACCGACCTGCCCGCCGATGCCCTGCTCAAGGTCGCCGACGTGCTGCGCGACCGCGGCACGCTGCTGTTCAACGTCGGCGCCATCGACGAGCGGCTGCGCGAGGCCGATTGCCGCGCCAACGTCATCCATACCGCCCCTACCCGGGCAATGCTCGCCGACGCGCTCGGGCAATACCTGGTGTGGAAGCAGTGGAAGCGCTGGCTGCTCGTGGTCGGCTCCCATGACGAGGACAAGCTGTTCGCCGATGCGCTCCGGCGCACCGCCACGCGGTTCGGCGCCAAGATCGTGCAGGAGCGCACCTTCGAAGACAAAGGCGGTGCACGCCGTACCGATAGCGGCGTGACACTGATACAGCGCCAGATGCCTGTCTTCACTCAGCAGGCGCCGGCCTATGACGTGCTGGTCGCCGCCGACGAGAGCGAGGTGTTCGGCGCCTATTTGCCCTATCGCACCTGGGATGCGCGGCCCGTCGCGGGCTCGGCCGGACTGGTGCCGCGCAGCTGGGACGCCGCGCAGGACCAGTGGGGCGCGATCCAGATGCAGAACCGTTTCGTCAAGCTGAACATGCGCCGCATGACCGCGCTCGACATGCAGGCGTGGACCGCCGCGCGCATGATCGGGGAAGCCACATCCCGCACCAATTCGGGGGACCCCAAGAAGGTCATCGCCTTCCTCAAGGGCAAGGACTTCTCGGTCGCCGCGTTCAAGGGCACGCGGCTCACCTTGCGCGACTGGAACTTGCAGCTGCGCCAGCCGATCCTGCTGGTCGACGGCCGCATGGTGGTGTCGGTGTCGCCGCAGGAGGGATTCCTGCACCAGGTCTCCGAGCTAGACACGCTCGGAGTTGACCGGCCTGAAACGAAGTGCAAGCTGCAGTGAGGGAGATGAAACGCATGTGGCGCCGCTGTCTGTTGACCGGGATGCTCGTTTGGCTTGCCGCGACACCGGCGTCCGCCTTCGTTGCCTACGTCTCGAACGAAAAGAGCAACACGGTCTCGGTGATCGACACCGACAGCTGGACGGTGACCAAGACCATCAAGGTCGGCCAGCGCCCGCGCGGCATCGATTTCACGCGCGACGGCAAGTTCGTGCTGGTCGCGGTCGGCGACGACGACACCATCCAGGTGATCGACACCAAGACGCAAAGCGTGGTGGACAGCTTGCCATCCGGGCCGGATCCCGAGCTGTTCGCGCAGGATGCCGCCGGCAAGATCCTCTATGTCGCCAACGAGAACGACAACACGGTCACCGTGATCGATCTCGAGAAGCGCGCACGCCTCGGCGACATCCAGGTCGGCGTCGAGCCCGAGGGCATGACCATCAGCCCCGACGGCAAGACGCTGATCAACACGTCCGAGACGACCAACATGGCGCACTTCATCGACACCGCCACGCGCCAGATCGTCGCCAACGTGCTGGTCGACGCCCGCCCGCGCTTCGCCGAGTTCAAGCATGACAGTTCGGAAGTGTGGGTATCCTCGGAGATCGGCGGGACCGTGTCGATCATCGATCCCAGGAAGCACGAGGTGATCGGCAAGGTCACCTTCGAGATCCCCGGCCTGCGGAAAGAGGCGATCCAGCCCGTCGGCATCGGCATGACCAAGGACGACAAGACCGCCTTCATCGCGCTCGGCCCCGCCAATCGCATCGCCGTGGTCGACGGCACGAGCCACAAGGTCCTCAAATATCTCCTGGTCGGCCAGCGGGTCTGGCACATGGATTTCACTCCGGACGAAAAATATCTGCTGGTTACCAACGGTGTCTCCAACGACGTCTCGGTCATCGACGTGGCCGCACAAAAAGTGATCAAGACCATTCAGGTGGGCGAACTGCCCTGGGGCGTCACGATCGCGCAGCCATGACCGCAACCGACGCCCATATCGCGAGCCAGCTCTCGCCGGATGCAGGCCCTGGAACAGCCGCGGCCGTGCAGCCGGCGCTGTCGATCGGCAATGTCAGCCACAGCTACGGTCCGCGCCGCGCCTTGATCGATGTCAGTTTCACGGTTCAGTCTGCGAGCTTCACTGCGCTGCTTGGGCTGAACGGCGCCGGCAAGAGCACGCTGTTCTCGCTCGTCACGCGCCTGTTCGGCATCCAGAACGGCCAGATCAAGATCTTCGGCCACGACGTCAGCCGGACGCCGGGTGAGGCGCTGCGGCTGCTCGGCGTCGTGTTCCAGCCGCGTACGCTCGATCTCGATTTGTCGCTGACGCAGAACCTGCTCTATCACGCCGCGCTGCACGGCATCAGCCGCCGTGAGGCCGCCGCGCGCAGCGCCGAACTGCTCGGCCGCATCGGGCTCGAAGAGCGCGCCGGCAGCAAGGTCCGCGATCTCTCGGGCGGCCAGATGCGGCGGCTGGAGATTGCGCGGGCGCTGCTGCACCGGCCGCGGCTGCTGTTGCTGGACGAGCCTACGGTCGGCCTGGACGTCAAGGCGCGCGCCGACATCATCAGCCATGTCCGCCAGCTCGTGACCGATCAGGGCATCGGCGTGCTCTGGGCGACGCATCTGTTCGACGAAATCATGCCAAACGACGACCTCGTCGTGCTGCATCAGGGCCGAATGCTGGCGCACGGCCCGATGTCACGCGTGATCGCGGACGCAGGCGCTCAGGACGTCAACACCGCGTTCATGCGCCTGACCGGAACGGCAACACTCGCGGGGAGACCGCCGTCATGACCAGCACGACGGTTACGCCTGAGCGAAGCGGCTTCTCGCTGTCGGAATACATCGTCTGCCTCACCGGCATCGTCTGGCGCGAGGGGCTGCGCTTCCTGCATCAGCGCGAGCGCTTCGTTTCGGCGCTGGTGCGCCCGCTGGTGTGGCTGTTCATCTTTGCCGCCGGCTTCCGCCAGGTGCTCGGCATCTCCATCATCCCGCCCTACGAGACCTACATCCTCTACGAGGTCTATATCGCACCTGGGCTGATGGCGATGATCCAGCTCTTCAACGGCATGCAATCCTCGCTCTCGATGGTCTATGACCGCGAGATGGGCAACATGCGCACGCTCCTGGTGAGCCCGCTGCCGCGCGGGTTCCTGTTGTTCTGCAAGCTGCTCGCAGGCACCGCAGTGTCGCTGCTCCAGGTCTACGCATTCCTGCTGATCGCCTGGCTCTGGGACATCACCCCGCCGCCCTGGGGCTACCTCACCGTGCTGCCGGCGCTGATCCTGTCCGGGCTGATGCTGGGCTCGCTCGGCATGCTGATCTCCTCGGGCATCAAGCAGCTGGAAAACTTCGCCGGGGTGATGAACTTCGTGATCTTCCCGATGTTCTTCGCCTCCTCCGCGCTCTACCCGCTCTGGCGGGTGCAGGAGGGCAGCCCTTATCTGTACTATCTCTGCGAGGCCAATCCGTTCACCCATGCGGTCGAGCTGATCCGCTTCGCGCTGTACGGCAGGATGAACTGGGTTTCGCTCGCGGTGGTCGGCGGCTGCACCGTCGTGTTCATGATCGGCGCGATCCTGGCTTACGATCCATCGCGCGGCCTGGTGCGCCGCGGACCCGGCGGAGGCGAGGCATGACGGGCTGGCGAACAGGACTGGGCGCGCTGCTCGCGATGGCTCTGTCGACCCAGGTCGCATCGGCGGCCGATCCGCGCTATCCGGACTGGCCCTGTACCCAGGCCAAGGTGCCGGAGATCTCGCTGGCCGCCGTGTGGGCCGGTCCGCCGCTCGACGATGTCCAGAACAAATGGAAGGACGACGCCAAGGTCAGCGCGCTCGCGATCAAGCTCGCGGCGCGCCGCGTTCCGCTCGAGGAGGCGCAGAAGGAGATCACCGAATTCCTGTCAGCTGCCGCGGCCGACAAGGCCAATGCGGGAAAACTGCTGTTTGCCGGTCTGTTCGATACGCTGAACGGACAGCGCGCCTCGGTGATGAACGGGCTCGAGCGCGTGATGCGCAAGCAGCGCGAGGCCGCGGAGAAGATCCGCGACGACACGCTCAAGCTGCAGGCGCTGCAGGACGCGACACCGCCGGACCAGGCCAAGGTCGACGAGCTCGGCAACCAACTGGTCTGGGAGACCCGCATCTTCGAGGACCGCGGGCGCGTGGTGAAATTCGTCTGCGAGGTGCCGACCGCCATCGATCAGCGCCTGTTCGCGCTCGGCCGTACCATCCAGCAGGAGCTCGATTGAGGCCTGCGACCGATCGCCCCGGGATCGTTAACGCGCCGCTTTGACGGTCTTTTGGGTAACAATCTCTTGGGCCACACCGACACGGAACAAACTGCGCTGCCCGCTCGTTGTCCCCAACTATATCTGAAGTTGGGAGACCTCCATGAAAGCAGCCAAGATCGTCATGACCAGCCTTGCCGCCGCGAGCCTGGTCACCACAGCGGCTTTGGCCCAGCAATCCATGTCGGGAATGGTCACCAAGATTGACCGACTGAGTGGAACCATCTCGATCCAGCAGATGCAAAGCGGCACGGTGGGCGCGTCCGGCGGCGCGATCCAGGAATACAAGGTGCCGAAGGGACAGTCGCTGGAGGCATTCCACGCCGGTGACAAGGTCTCGTTCACCACAACGGACAGCGACGGCGGCAAGACCATCAACAAGCTCGACAAGCAGAAGTAACGGCCCGCGTGGCGCGCGAGGACGGGCTTACTGCTCTCCCTCGCGCGGCTCGGGCTCGGCGTCCGCCAGCGGCAATTTGGCACGCTCCCATCCGTCGGTTCCCTCCGGATACCACGCCACGTTGCGGTAGCCGTAGGACAGCACGCGCTTGGCGGCGTTCCACGACATCCAGCAATTCTCCTGGCAGTAGATCACGAGCAATCTGGTCGCGTCGCCGCCTGAGGCGCGGACGAGCCCGCGTCGCAGATAATCCTCCGTGGGCGCGGCGGCAGCGTGCCGTAGCCGGTGTCAGGCAGCCAGATGCTGCCCGGAATGTTCCGGCGCGGCGCATCGCGCCACACCGTGCCCGCGGGAAGGTTGTTCGGTTTCGGCGGGCGCGGCATCACGTCGACGAACGCGGCGGACTTGTCGCGCCATATCGCTTCCGCTTCCGCGGTCGTGAGCACCCGTGCGCCGGCAAGCGTCACCGGCACCGGCGCGCGGTAGTCCTCGGTGCGATAGCTCTCCGGCTCTGCGGGTGGGTCCTGCGCGCGGACAGGCGAAGCGGCGACGAACATCACCGCAAGCATGGCCGCGAGCCTGATCATGGTGATTTGGTCGCGGTCTCCGGCCCGATCGGCCGGTCGCTCTCGTCCAGCAGCGGGACGCCGAAATCGAACAGGATCTTGTTGATCTCGCCCTGGTTCTCCTGAATCAGCTTGTTGAGCTGCCGCTTCCAGTTCTGGTCGGCAGGGCGCACGCCCATGCCGATGCGATAGACCAGCTTCGGCCCGCTGGTTTCTTTCACCAGCGGCGTGATGTGCAGCGGCGGGTTGGCCTTCTTGGCGTAAAAGCCCGCCATCGGTCCCCACAGGATGCCGGCGTCGATCTCACCCTTGGCGAGATCGTTCATCATCGCCTCGGCCGACGAATCGTAGCGCGTATCGATCATCAGCGGATAAGGCTTCGCATTGGTCATCAGGCCGTTGATGGCCATGTTGGTCGCGGGCGGCGTTCCCGCCACGATGCCGATATGCTTGCCCTTCAGCCGCTGGTCCTCGAGCGTCGTGACCTCGTCGAGCCCGCTGCCCGGCTTGGCAACGATCGCATAGGCTGTGCGGTAGTAGGGATTGGTGCCCTGCACGAGATCGTCGCCTTGCGGGAAGCCCATGATGACGTCGCAGCGATGCGCACCCAGCGTCATCCGCACGAAACCGCTGGCCTGCGGAAAGAAGACGTAGTCGAGCTTCTTCTGGAGCTTGTCCGCAAGAAACTCCGCGAGCTTGTTCTCAAACCCCTCGCCCTTCTCGTTGGAGAACGGCAGATTGCGCGGATCAGCGCAGACGCGCAGCACGCGGGCATCGATGAGCTCGATGGAAAGTTCGCCCTGATCATTGACCTGCGCGCGCGCAATGTCGCGGCCGGCCAGACAGGCGATGAAGCCGACAAGCGCGAGCAGAACAGGACGACATCCGACAATTCTCATTACGCGGTCTCCTCTTGATCGGATCGATCGCCGCCATCCAGCAATTGCCCGGCGCACCATGACGTGCAACAGGAATAATGATCGCGACCACGCCGCGTTGCTTGCTGCAGCGCAAACTGGAACGCGACGACATCGATCGCGCGTCCCGGAGTAACTGAGGCGGAAACATGGCTCATGGCGGTTCGGTGCTTGCGCTGCTCCTGATGCTTTGGGCGCCGACCATAGCGCGGGCGCAAGAGGCAGAATTGCCTGTAAGCGAAGTCGCTCCCGGAATATTCGTTCACACCGGGGTCACCGCATTGATGACGCGCGAGAACGAAGGCGCCATCGCCAATGTGGGATTCGTGATCGGCGACAGCGCCGTCGCCGTCATCGACACCGGCGGCAGCGTCCGCGAAGGACGACAGCTGCTCGCCGCGGTCCGCAGCCGTACCGACAAGCCGATCCGCTACGTGATCAACACCCACGCGCATCCCGACCACAGCTTCGGCAATGCGGCTTTCGTCGGCGATGGGACCAGCTTCGTCGGCCATAAGTCTCTGCCACGCGCGCTGGCCGCGCGCGGACAATTCTACCTCGACGGGTTTCGCCGGAGCATAGGCGACGCGTTGATCGACGAGGTGAAGATCATCCCCCCGACCGTGCTGGTCGCGGACACGCAGAAGCTCGACCTCGGCGGACGGGCCCTCACCCTGAAGGCGTGGCCGCCCGCCCATAGCGACAACAACCTCACGGTCCTCGACGAGCAAACCAGGACCCTGTTCGCCGGCGATATGGTGTTTCTCATCCATATTCCCGTGGTCGACGGCAGCCTCAAGGGCTGGTTGCGTGCGCTTAACGCACTCGCGGCGATCTCCGCCGAGCGCGTGGTTCCCGGTCACGGACCCGTGAGCGCATGGCCGGCAGCGCTTGCCGATGAGCGGCGTTACCTTGGGGTGTTGGCCGCGGACGTGCGCGCGCTGGTCGCAAGCGGCAAGCCGATCACCGCCGCGGCCGAGCACGCCGCAGCCGCCGAGCGGCCGCGCTGGCAATTGTTCGACGACTACAACGCCCGCAACGCAACTGCAGCATTCTCTGAAATTGAATGGGAGTAGCGGATCGTCCTATAATGACGCGGCTGCATAGGATTTCGCGAACATGACCGGACATCGCGCCCGCCTGCTTTGCATCGCAAGCCTGCTCACGATCGCGCTGGGCACACCGGCTGCACTCGCGGAAGAGGCCTATGATCCCTGGCCCGGCCTGGTGCAGGACATCTTCAGCAACCGTCCGATGAATGACGGCAGCGCCGTCATCGGCATCGAGATGCCGTATCGCGCCGAGGACGCGGCGATCGTGCCGGTGACCTTGCGCAGCAAGCTGCAACCGAGCGACAGCCGCCGCGTCGTCGCGATCACGCTTGTGATCGACGAGAACCCGGCGCCGATGGCTACGAAGTTCACGCTGGGGCCGGACGCCAACGTCACGGAGATCTCGACACGCGTGCGCGTCAACAACTACACCGATGTCCACGCGGTCGCCGAGCTCAGCGACGGTCAGCTCTATGTGTCCAAGACGTACGTGAAAGCCTCCGGCGGCTGCTCGGCACCGGCGGGCAAGAACGTCGAGGAAGCCAGGAACCGGCTCGGCCAGATGCGCTATCGGCAATTCACCAAGTCCGAACAGGGACCTGCGACCAGCACGCGGGAAGCCCAGATCATGATCGGGCATCCGAATAATTCAGGCCTGCAGATGGACCAGGTCACGCAGCTCTATATCCCGGCCTTCTTCGTCAATGAGCTGTACATCTGGCAGGACGACAGTCCGGTGCTGGCGATGGAGGGCGGAATCTCGATTTCCGAGGATCCTAATGTCCGCTTCACCTACGTCTCGAACGGAGCCAAGCGCTTCCGCGCCGAAGCCAAGGATACCGAAGGGCATATTTTCGAGCACGAATGGAAGGTCGAGAATCCCGGCACTTGACGCCTCGCGATCTCACGACGGACGCAAAAAATGCGATGAGATCAGGTTGGATCGCTATCGCGCCTTAGCCGGCATTTAAGCATGATCTTTCCGGAAAACCGCTGCGCACTTTTCCGGATCATGCTCTAGAAGCACCTGACTTCGGCTTCGGCCTGGGCGCGCCTGAGGTCGTTGAGCGCGTTCGCGGCCTGCTCCGAGGTGCGGAACTGGACGCCGAGATTGCCGCGCACCTGCGACATGCTGAGCGCGGTCTCGGCGGTAACATAGCGCTCGTAGGGTATGATCGAAGCCACCACGTCGATCGAGCAGGAACATTGCTCGATCGACTGCCGGGATTCGCCATTTGCCTTCATGCAGCCGAACACATATTCAGCCCGCGCCGAGGTCGGATAGTCGTTGATCTCCTGGGCCTGCACGCTGACGGCCGTCCCGGCGAGCACCAGGATGGCGACAATCGGTCGTAGCATGCCAGCTCCTGCCATGGTCCTGCTTCCTCTTCTCTTTCCGCAAGCTATGCTATGGATGTTGATCAGAAAAGAAAACATTCGGGGAAGTGGCTCAAGAAACGATGATCATCTCTGTACGCACGGTGTTGGCTGCGGCAGTTCTGGCGGTCATGCAGTTCGGCACCTCGTGCTACGCGCAGACCATCCGCGTTGCAGCGCAGAAGACCGGAACGCTGGCCTGGGAACTGGCCGTCATTCGCTCCCATGGTCTCGACAAGAAGGCCAATCTGTCGATCGACGTCGTCGAGCTGGCCAGCACCGAGGCTGGCAAGATCGCGATGCGCGCCGGCAGCGCCGACATCATCCTGTCGGACTGGCTGTGGGTGTCGCGCGAGCGTGCGCTGGGCGCCAAGCTCACTTTCTATCCCTATTCGAGCGCGTTGGGCGCGGTGATGGTTCCGGCGGCTTCTCCAATCAAGACGCTCGCAGACCTGAAGGGCCGCAAGCTCGCCGTCGCGGGCGGGGCGATCGACAAGAGCTGGCTGCTGCTCCAGGCGCGCATGAAACAGGACGGGATCGACCTGAAGTCCGAGGCAACCATCGTCTATGGCGCACCGCCCCTGATCGCCGCGAAGGCGCTCGACGGCGAGATGGATGCGAGCCTCAATTTCTGGAATTTCTGCGCCCAGCTCGAAGCCAAGGGTTTTCGTCGCCTCGCCGGTATCGAGGACATCCTGCCGAAGCTCGGCAGCAAGGGCCGCATCGCCATGATTGGCTACGTGTTCGACGAAGCCTGGGCGAACGCCAACAAGGATCTGGTGGCCCGCTTCATCGCCGTGACGCGCGCCGCGAAAGAGATTCTGGCGACCTCGGATGCCGAATGGGACGCGATCGCGCCGCTGACCGGTGCGCAGGATGCCGCAACCCTGCATGCCTATCGTGAGCGCTACCGCGAAGGCATCCCGCGCCGTCCTATCGCGGACGAAGAGGCGGATGCGCGCGTGCTCTACCGCGTGCTGGCGCAGCTCGGCGGCCGCGATCTGGTCGGCTCCGCAACCGAGCTCGATCCCGGCACCTTCTATCAAGCGATTCCGGGAGACTAGCGGTGCTGCGTCTCCTGTCATTCACGCTGTTCATCGCGACCTGGTGGATCGCCTCGCTGCTGATCGGCGATGCGAAACTGCCGGCGCCGCCGGCGGTGCTGTCGGTGCTCGTCGCCGAAGCCCGATCGGGCGCGTTGTTCATCAATCTCGGCGCAACCCTGGCCCGGGTCGCGCTGGCCTTCACCCTTGCCATGGCGCTCGGCTCGGCGATCGGCTATCTGATGGGCCGCGTCTCGCTTGCCAATCGCCTCGGCGATCCCTGGCTGATCCTGCTGCTCAATTTGCCGGCGCTGGTCGTGATCGTACTGGCCTATATCTGGGCCGGGCTCACCGAGACCGCCGCGATCGCGGCGATCGCCATCAACAAGCTGCCGACCGCCATCGTCACCTTGCGCGAGGGCGCGCGCGCGCTCGACCGCTCGCTCGACGAGATGGCGAGCGTGTTCGCGATGCCGCGCTGGCGCGCCTTCCGCCACGTCGTGCTGCCGCAGCTTGCGCCCTATATCGCGGCCTCCGCGCGCTCCGGGCTGTCGCTGGTGTGGAAGATCGTGCTGGTCGCCGAGCTCCTGGGTCGTCCGAACGGCGTCGGCTTCGAGATCGGCATCGCCTTCCAGCTGTTCGACACGCCGCGGCTGCTGGCCTATTCCCTGACCTTCGCCGCCGTCGTGCTCGTCATCGAAACCTTGCTGGTGCAGCCGTTCGAAGCCCGCGCAAACCGGTGGCGGCCCCGTGCGGCTTGAGGTCGAGATCACCGGCAAGAGCTTTGCGAGCGCGGCCGGGAAGCGGCACGACGTGCTCGACAACGTCACCTTCACGCTGAACGCCGGCGAGGTCGGCGTGCTGTTCGGCCCGTCAGGCTGCGGCAAGAGCACCCTGCTCCGGATCCTCGCCGGGCTCGACGCCAACTACCAGGGCCATGTCACGCGATCGCCGGGCATGCGCCTTGGCATGGTCTTCCAGGAGCCGCGGCTGCTGCCCTGGCGCACGGTCGAGGAGAATGTGCGGCTGGCCGCGCCGCATGTCGGCGACAGCACGCTCTCTGCGCTGTTCGAGGTGCTCGAACTGGGCGCGCACCGCAACCATTTTCCCGCGGAGCTGTCGCTCGGCCTCGCCCGCCGCGTCGCGCTGGCCCGCGCCTTCGCCATCGAGCCCGATTTCCTGATCCTCGATGAGCCGCTGGCCTCGCTCGACAATGCGCTCGCGGGGCGGCTGCGCGACCAGGTCGCAACGCTGGTGGCCAGCCGGAAAATGATGACCTTGCTCGTCACCCACGATCTCGACGACGCGGTTCGCCTCGGCGATCGCCTGTTCTTCCTGTCGTCGCGGCCGGCCCGAATCCTTCACGTCGAGACCATCGCCGCACCACGCGCGACGCGCGGCGAGCCCGAGATCGACGAAATCAAGCGGCAACTCTCACAGTTGGACCTTGCAAATATGTGAGACGCCGTCATCCTTGGACGAAGCATAAAGGAGAGGCTGGATGTCGCGCGCGTTGATCGCTGTTGGTGTTGCGTTGCTTGTGCTGCCGGTGACAGTGTTCGCTCAAAGCAAGGGCAAAGGCATTCGGCTGTGGAATCTGACCAGCGCCACGATTTCGAGCTTTGAGTTGTCGCCGGCAGGCAAGAACGAGTGGGGTCCCAACCAGACGCTCAACGACAAGGACAAGGAAGTCGACCACGACGAGCGGCTGCGCATCACCGGTGTCGAGCCCGGCCGCTATGACGCCAAGGTCAGCTATCCCGACGCGCGGCAGTGCATCGCCCGTGACATCGAGATCAAGGCGGACGCCGTGTTCTCGATCGCCGACAAGGATCTGAAGGACTGCAACAAATAGAAAGGCTAACCCGCCGGCAGCTCGCCGCCCGCGCCGGCCCGATCGTTGCTGTGCGGATATTCGCAACGCCAGCGCACCGCTGTCCATTTCGGATGTTCGCCAACCCACCGCGCGATGTAAGGCGGCGCGGCCATGGCGCATTGCTGCAGAGAGCCGTTCCAGTTGAACACCAGATGCTGCTCCTCGCAGGTGGCGGGCGACAGCACGGCACATACCGTGACGATCAGATCAATCGGGTTCATGCGCGATCCCTAAGCGTGCTCATGCAATAGATAACACGGCGAAATACGTAATCGGCCACGTCCTGGTTTCACAGCCCCGTGACAGGTTGGGGAACCCGGTCCCAGAGGCTTCACGCTCTAGAAGTTCAAACCGTACACCAGCCGCGCCTGATGGCGCTCGAAATTGACGAGGTCGAGAGCGGCATTGCTCCCCGCCCGCTGCCCCCACGCCTGGACGCTCCAGGTCGCGGTCAGGCGTGAACGTTCGGAGAGCTGGAAATAGGCGGTCGGCCCGATGAACAGCGCCTGCCCGGACAATTCATCCAGGCCGATTCCCTCGTACTTCCTGAAATAGCGCGCTTCGCCGCCGATCAGGATATCCGGCTTCACCCTGGCCATCAGGCCGAATGCGGCACCGATGGTGGCATCCTGATCCGCAGCGCCGGTGCGCGGCGTGCGCGTCCATTCCGGCTCATAGCTTAGGTTGAGGGCCGCGATGACAAAATTCGGGATCACCTCGCGGTCGAACGCGACCGTGAGTTCGGTGCCATAACTACGGACGGCTGCGGCCGTCGTCTCGTCGACGCGATCGGCACGCGTCTCCAGCGCGACCGTCATGCCAAAGGGCGCCGCCTCGCGATTCAGAAAGCGATAGCGGAAATCGACCGAGACGCTCTGCCACGACAGCTGGCGCCGATCGTCGAGACCCGGAACGCGGTTGATGTCGTATGCGCTGAATGACGTTCCGAGCTCGACACGAAAATTCGGCGCGGGCACGAGCTCGAGCTCCATTTCCTGATTGAGCGTGCGATACCGGCCGCCGTCCTTGGCGAAGCGCCCGGTGGTCTGGCTCTGGAATTCACGCTCGCCGACATTGCCCACGTCGGAGCCGATCATGAAGCCGAAGATGTGCTCGGTATCAAAGTCCTCGGCATAGGCGCCAGGCGGCAACACCGCCGTGATGCCGGCAATCGCCGCGCACAACGTCCCCGCCCAACGCCCGGTCCTGAGTTTTGGATTCATCGTCCCCGCACCACCGCCTCAGGCCACACTGTAGGACAAAGCAGCAAGGCCCGCCAATCGCGCAGGTGGTGTCGGTCTCAAGGTCTTGTGGGAAGGGTATGAGGGAAGCTGGCCGAGCGGCCGCATCAGCGCCCGCAAAAGACACTTTCCACAAAAGACGCCTGCCCGGCTCGATGCAGCGGGCTGCACGAGCCGGGCAGGCTGTCTCGCGTTACTTGTCTTAAGATTACTTGCGCGAAGCGCAGGCGTACATGTTGATTTCCATGCCGACCGGCACTTCCACGATCTTCGGAGCTTTCCAAGCCATTTCCTTCTCCCAAGTCATAAGTTGGCGCAAGCCTCGCGCCGCGCGGCAAGCTAGGACTGCCTTTTCCAGCGCGCAAGCCGGCCGGGTAAGGACCCGACTTCGCTGCTGGACATGCCGAAGCGGACGACGGCTCGCTAACATCTGCCCGGCATCGGGAACTCCGACACTGATCTGTCGGGCATTTTCCGGCTGCCGGGCGGCGACGCAACGGCAAGGAGACCCGATTCATCCAGCCGCGTCTTGCCCAAGAGCGAAATCGCAACTTTTTTTGTTATGCGCGGATTCCTGCGTCAATATCCGGCAATCCGCCCGGAATGCGCCCGCTAGGCAAGCTATTTGAGCAGGCGCAGCAGGGCCCGGCCGGCGCGCGAGTTCAGCTCCTTCGCATCCAGCGTTCCGTCCTTGTCGGGATTCGCCGCGTTGAAGCGTTGCTCGACCACGGACAGATATTCGTCCAGCGTAAGCGTCCCGTCACGGTCAGGATCGGCGGCGGCGAGCTCTTTCGCCGACAACCGTCCGCGCAATTCGCGCGCATCAAGCGTGCCGTCACGATCGGGATCGAGCTTTGCGAACAGGTCGGCAGCAGCCTTCTTGGCTTCGGCGAGATCGACCGTACCGTCATTATCAGGATCGAGCATCTTCAGCGCGCCCTTGCGGCCGGATGCCGCCAGGGCGGGCGCCGACAGAACGGCCATGGCCAAAGTCAGAGCAAGCGATCGGCGCGAAATCATCATTCATCTCCCTTGCGTGCCGCTCCGGCGACGGGGCGAAGCGCGCCACGAAAAGCGCATCATAACAGCCTTGGCGAACGTTCGACAGCTGGCGCAACGGGCGAGCCCTCGTCGGTTTTCGGGTGGAAAGAGACCTCCCGACCGGTCACCTGTGGAGCTCCGACGTATAGCACCAGGATGATCGAGGTGAATCATGAGCGACATTTGCAGAAGCGTATTGGGCTGTCTGGTTGTGCTCGGTCTGCTTACGCCCGTGTCAGCGCAGACCCGGCACCCTGCCCCATCGGCGGAGGCGGTGCAGCAGCGCGTGCTCACCGGTAAGGAGCGGCTCGGCCGCAAATGGACCGACGAGCAGCGTATCGATAATTGCAATGTGCCGCCGGACAAGCGGGGCGCGAAACCGCGGCCGAGTGTCTGTCCCCCTACGCCGTCCAGCTGACCGTTCGCGCCGCGGCATACCGACGGAGCGCTGGTGTAGCGTATTCCACGCGACGGCAAGCCACGAACGCATCTGCGAAAGACCTGACGCTTCCGATCGGTCTTTTGCGGTTAGCGGGCGCTCGTTCACGTTTTCGTATTGACCCGTTTTGGTTTCAGGCGGATGGTTCCGTCCGCAACGTCAGGAATAGGCGTGCGGAAAAAAGTTCATTGGGAGGATAGGATGAGACGCATTGCGCTGGCCGCAAGCCTCGTGATTCTTGCATCGTATGGTGCAAGCGCCCAAACCACCGAGCAGCTGGTCAAGGGTGCGACCGACACGTCGAACGTTCTCAATTATGGAATGGGCTACAATCTCCAGCGGTTCTCGACGCTGAACCAGATCAACAAGGATACGGTCAAGAACCTCGTCCCGATCTGGAATTACAGCTTCAATGACGATCGCAGCGAGGAATCCCAGCCCATCGTCTATCAGGGCGTCATCTACGTGACCTCGCACAATGCCACCATGGCAGTCGATGCCAAGACCGGCAAGCAGATCTGGAAGAGCAAGATCGAGTATCCCGCCGAGACGCCGAGAATCGTCTGCTGCGGCATCATCAACCGCGGCGTCGCGATTCATGAAGGTAAGTTGTTCCGTACGACGCTCGATGCCAACGTGATTGCAATCGACGCGAAGAACGGCAAGGAGCTGTGGCGGCAGAAGGCGGCCGACATCAAGGAAGGCTATTCGATGACGGTGGCCCCGCTGGTTGCCGACGGCGTCGTCATCACCGGCGTCTCCGGCGCCGAGTTCGGCACCCGCGGCTTCATCGACGGCTGGGATCCGGCGACCGGCAAGCACCTCTGGCGCACCCACTCGATCCCCTCGCCGGACGAGCCCGGCGGCGACACCTGGAAGGGCGACACCTGGAAGCTCGGCGGCGGCTCGACCTGGATCACGGGTTCTTACGACCCCGAGCTGAATACGGTCTATTGGGGCATCGGCAATCCCGGCCCGTTCAATTCGGCGGTGCGCCCCGGCGACAATCTCTACACCTGCTCCGTGCTGGCGATGGATCCCAAGACCGGCAAGATCAAGTGGCACTACCAGTTCTCGCCGAACAATCCGTTCGATTACGACGCCGTGGCCGAGATGGTGCTCGCCGATGTGAACGTCGAGGGCAAGCCGACCAAGACGCTGATGAATGCCAACCGCAACGGCTTCTTCTACGTGCTCGACCGCACCAACGGGAAGCTGCTCGCGGCCAATCCGTACGTGAAGGTCAACTGGGCGACCGGGATCGACATGAAGACCGGACGTCCGATCGAGACCGACATTTCCAAGGACGCCCGCGAGGGCAAGAAAGTGACGGTCTATCCGTCCATCCTCGGCGGCAAGAATTGGGAGCCGATGTCGTTCAATCCGCAAACTGGCCTTGCCTATGCCAATACGCTCGCCTTCGGCGGCAGGTACAAGACCGAGCCCGTCACCTACAAGCAGGGTGAATGGTATCTCGGCATGGATCTGAGCGACCTCTGGGAGTTCGGGGACGGGCCGCGCGGTCATCTCAAGGCCATCGATCCCATGACCGGCAAATCGAAGTGGGAAGCGCCGAGCGACATTCCGCGCTTCTCGGGCGTGCTGTCGACGGCCGGAGGCGTCGTGTTCTCAGGCGCACTGACCGGCGAGTTCGAGGCCTTCGACGCCGATACCGGCAAGAAGCTCTGGCAATTCCAGACCGGGTCCGGCATCGAGGGACAGCCGGTGACCTGGCAGCAGGATGGCGTGCAGTATGTTGCTGTGACGAGCGGCTACGGCGGCGTCTACTCGTTGTTCTCCGGCGACGAGCGGCTTGCCAAGGTGCCGCCCGGTGGCTCGCTCTGGGTCTTTGCGGTCAAGAACTGAGCGCGGAGCACACGTGACTGAACGAGTAACCCTGTTGACGGCGGCGATCTTCGCCGCCGTCGCTGCGGCGGTGATTATGCTGATCCCCGCCGCCGCACAACAATCAACCGCAATCGACCTTCAGGGTCAGGCCGACCAGGGCAAGGTCACCTACGCCAAGAAATGCTCGCACTGCCACGGCCCCAATCTGATGAACTCCGGCACCATCACGCCGGACCTGCGCGCCATTCCCGACGACAAGGCGCGCTTCGTCACCACGGTGAAGAACGGCAAGAACAACAAGATGCCGCCCTGGGGCGACATCCTGAACGAGCAGGAGATCGCCGACGTCTGGGCCTTCGTGTCCAGCCGGAGGACCCCATGAGGGCCCTGCTCGCGGCCGCGGCGTCAGCCCTGCTTCTTGCCATGTCGGCGGCAGCGCATGCCGCCGACGAACCGCTCAAGGTATGCCTCGACGAGGATTTGCCGCCGCTGTCGGCGCATCATCGCGGCAAGCCCGATGCCGGCTTCGACGTCGCGCTCGCGCAGGCCATTGCCGAGCGGCTCGGACGGCCGCTCAAGATTCAGTGGTTCGAGAGCAAGCTCGATGAAGATTCGAGCCCCGCGCTCGAAGCCAATGCTCTGCTGTCGGACGGGCGCTGCTCGCTGGTCGGCGGCTACGCGCTTACCACGGACTCGCTGAAGGCACCCGGCGTCACGACGGCCAAGCTGCCGGACTTCGACGGCGCTACCCGCGAGGATCGCCGCCGGCGGATTCCGATCGGCGTGCTGGCGCCAAGCCAACCCTACATCTATTCGCCGATGACCGTTGTCCTCGGTCCCAAGGCCAAGGACAAGATCAAGGAGCGCAAGATCGCCGACATCGGCGACCTCGCCGGCCTTCGTCTCGTCATCGAAAGCGGATCGCTCGGCGACGCCATCCTGATGACCTTCGACAAGGGAAAGCTGATCGACGACATCACGCACCTCGTTCCGGGGCGCAGCGACCTGTTCGGAGAACTGGAACGCGGCGAATTCGACGCCACGCTGCTCGACCTGCGCCGCTTCGATGCCTACCGCGCTGAACATCCCGACACCAGGATCACGGCCTCGGGCTACTATTATCCGATCGGCGCCAACCGCGGCTACGTTGCGCTCGAAACCGACAAAGGACTGCTGGAATCGGTCAACAAGGTCCTCACCGATCTGCAGGCCAAGGGCACCATCGCGGAGCTCGGCAAGGCCGCCGGCCTCACCTGGCTTCCGCCGCGCGAGCCGATCATCCTCGGCGATGTCTGGCTGAAGATCCTGAACCGGTGATGCCGGCGATAGCTATCGCAAATAGCTTGCCAGATTCATGCTCTGGATCTTGGAGATCGCCGAATAGGACGCCGTGAGCTGCGCCTCGTAGGTCGAAAGCTGCGCGGTGATGGCAGCGACGTCGACGCTGGTGAGGTCGTTCGACAGCGTCTTCGCAAAATTCTGATAATCGCTCTGGTTGGTGCTGGCGGTCTCGATCTGCGACGCCGCGGTCGACAGCTTTGCCTGCACGGTGGATGTGGCATCCAGCGCACTGCTCGCAAGGTCGAGCGCCTGCGAGACGTCGCTCGACGACAGCGTCGTGCTGTTGGCCACGAACTTCAGCACGCGCATCACCTCCTCGAATGCCGAATTGTCCGCGGTGACGCCGTAGGAGATCGACTGGCTGTCCGACACGCGCACGGACGCGATCTCGCTGTCGCCCTTGTAATAGCTGGTGTCTGATGTCGTCAGCGATCCGGTGCCGGTGTCAAAGCTCGACAAATCCGCAGGCGCGGTGTCGGTGCGGGCGCCGCTGAAGACATATTCGCCGTCATACTGAGTGTTGAGCAGCCCCTGCATCTGCGCCATGGCCTGCCGGGCATAGTTGATCACCGATGCCGTCGCCGTGCTGCTGCCGGTGGTGGCCGCGCTGAGCTGGGACCGGAGCTGGGTGAGGATGTCCGTCACCGAGCCGACCGCCGAATACATCACCTGGACCTTGCTGTCGGCGAGCGTGGCGGCATCGATATAGGATTGCGCGCGCGTCACCGAAACCTGCAAATTGATGACGCGCCCGGCGCCGGAACCATAGCCGCCGAAATCCTCGGATTGCAGCCCGGAGGACTCCTGCACCTGCTCGTTGGCCATCACCGCTTGCACCCGCAGCGCGCTTGATATCATCTGGTCCGACTGAGCAAAGGTGGCAACACGCATCATCATGACGACGGCCTCGGGCTCAGCTGGCACTCATCGCGGTCATCAGCGCCGAGAACATGGCGTTGATCGCGGTAATGATCTGGGACGCGGCGGCGTATTTGTTCTGCAACGCACTCAGATTGGCTGACTCTTCGTCGAGGTTGACGCCGGACTGCGACGCCAGCGAGTTCGCGTAGGTCGACTGAGCGGTATCCTTGGCCGTGTAGGCCGCCGACGCCTGGGTCGCCTTGCCGGCGACGTTGGCGACGATGGCGGCCGCGTAGTCCGTGAAAGAGCCGGTGGTCGCGCCAAGACTGCCCGCCATACCGAAATTGGTCGCCCCCGTCAGGGCGCTCGAGAGCGCGTTCACCACCGTCGCCGAGCCCGGCGACAGCACCGAAGTTCCGACGGTCAGAGTGGATGACGCATCGAGCGTCGCCGTTGGCAGCCCCGCCGTGCCGTTCAGAATGTCGCTGCGCACGGCGATGTCGGACGCGCCGGTCCCGGTGATCAGGTCGTTGAACCCGAAGTAATCCGAAAAGCCTTCGCCGGAACTGCCGACCGAACTCGTCAGCTCGTTGATGGCGACGCCGTTGCCGGATGTGCTCGTCGAGATCGACAAGTGTCCGTTGGCATCGACCGTAGCTGACAGACCCGAGATACCGTTGATCGCGGTGGCGAGATCACCGACCGTGGCGTAGGACGACAGATCGAGGTCCTGGTAGGACACCAGATTGCCGCTCTTGTCCGCAACCGCGATGCGCACCGTGCCGGTCGCCGACAGCGGCGTCGTGCTGCTCACGGTGCCGGTTCCGGTCAGGCTCGATGGCGGCGGCACCGATGTGCCCTGGTTGGACACAGCGTTGACGGCCGCGGTCAACTGCTGAGCCAACTCGTCGAGTTGCGACTGCGCCGCCGGCAGCGTCTGGTCACGCAGCGTGATCAGCGCGCTGACCTTGCCCGAGGAGATCTGCGAGGTGATGTCGACGCCGTTGACGGTGATGCCGCTGAAACCGCTTAACGATCCCGCGCTGTAAGTCGTCGACGCCGTGACGCTGGGCAGCGCCGTATAGTTCAGCGGATGCGCCGTGCTATCGACCAGCGCCTGTCCCGATCCGGTATAGACCTGCAGATCGCCGGTCGACGTGGTGAAATAGCTCACATTCATCATCGACGCGAGATCCTGCAGCGCGCTGTTGCGCTGGTCCTCCAGATCAGCCGTCGATTGTCCGGCCGCCGCCTGCTGCTTGATCTGCTTGTTGAGGTCGGAGATTTGCTGCAGGTCGGAGTTGATGTCGGTAACCGACGACGCGATGTCCTGGTCGGCATTGGAGCGCAGCGTCTGGATGCCGCTCGAGGTCTGTTGCAGCTGCGTCGTCACCGCCGCAAGCGCACTGACGACGTTGGATTGCAGCGAGGCGCTGCTCGGCGTGCTCGCCAGCGACGACAGCGCCGACTCCAACGCCGCGATCGTGTTGGCCAGCGAGGTTCCCGTCGTGGAGCTGTCCGAGCTCGATGTGCTGCCATAGAGCTGCTGGAGCTCGGTCAGAAAGCTGTTGGTGGTGTCGGCGGCGCCGAGATCGGAATCGGCCCCGACCAGCGACTTCAGGAGCAGCTTGTCGACCGCGCTGCTGATCCCCGTGATCGTGACGCCAGTACCGACACCGGAAGTGACGCTGCTGCTCTGATTGGCGGTCTTCGCGGTATAGCCCTTGGTGTCGGCATTGGAAATATTGGCCGAGGCTACGCTGATCTGCACCTGCGTGGCCGACAGCCCGCTGAATGCGATGCTTCGTGCAATATCGAGCGAGGACACGGCCTACTCCCTCCGGCGCCGGCCCGATCAGGCCCGCACATTGGTGCCATAGGACATCGCCGGCGTGACGCGACGGCCGCCGGCGCCATAAGGCGACACGTCGGCGATCTGCTCGCGGATCGCCTGCATGACGGCCTCGATCCGGCGGTTGCTGGCCTCGATCGCCGCGCGCAGGCGCACCAGATTCTCGTCCATCGCTGCCCGCAGCCTTAGGATCCGCTCCAGGAGCTGCTCGCGCAGCACGCGATCCTGGACGTTGAGATTTGCCGTCTTGCCGACCGCCTCCGCCACACATTGCTCGAACAGGGTGGCAAGTCGGTGCTTCTCGTCGACCTGCTTCAGCCGCGAGGCCGGCAAGCCCTTGGCGAGCTCGACATTCTCCTCGTTCACGATCGCGATCAGATTGTCGATCAGCGCGATCAACGACCTTGCGCGCTCGTCATTGCCCGCGGGATTGATCTTGATGTTGCGTTCCGGTGTCATGTCATCGCTCCCGTTCAAGCTAGTGTCCGCGACGCAGGGCGCGAACCGATTGTGCGCTGCGTCCATACGCGGTGATTGCCGTAACCCGGACCGCGGCCCGGTTGAGTTCCTGGTCGAGCCGCGCGCATTCGCGCATCAGCTGGTCCCGCAACGTTCCGACATCGTCGAGCAACGCACGGAGCTGCGCCCGGTCGTCCGGCCGGACCGAGGCGGCCTTCGCCTGCAGCCGCTGAAGCTTGACCAGCAAGCGGTCATTCCACTTCTCGGTCATCATCGCGACACCGCCGAGATCAGCGTATCGAACATCTTATCGACGGTGGTGATCACCTGCGATGCCGCCGAATAGGCCTGCTGCGCCGAGATCATGTTGGAGAACTGACCGCTGGTGTCGGTGGTGCTCGATTCCAGTTCGCTGCCGTAGATCGTACCAGCGCCGTTGCTGCCCGACGTCTGCAGCGTGGCGTTGCCGGACGCTGCCGTCGCGGAGTACATGCCGTCGCTGGCCGCGCTCAATCCGTTGGGGTCGCTGAAGGTCGCGACCGCGATCTTGTAGATTGCGATCGTCTGCCCGTTGGAGTAGGTCGCGTCGACCACGCCGCCCTTGCCGATCGAAATGCTGCTCAGCTTGCCATAGGGCAGACCGTCCGACGTGATGCTCGTAAGGTCGACGGCCGGCGTGGTCTCGCCTGACGAATACTGCGTGAGGCCATCGGTCTTGCCGGCCGTACCGAGATTGAGCGTAATGGAGCTGTCGGCCGCGCCATCTGTCCAACCGGTCACCGAGATCGTCGGCGGGCTCGGCACCGTCGATTTGAGTGAACCATCGCTATTGAAGGTGATCGCCACCGTATCGGTGATCGCGCCGGCGCTGGCCGTCGTGGAGTCCGATGCGAGCTTGGGCTGCTCGAAGCTGGCCTTCCATGTGTTGTCACCGGTCTTTTCCCAATCGATCTGGATCGTGCTCGCCGTACCCAGCGAATCGTAGACCGTCATCGAGCTGGTGTAGGTGGCGCCGGTCGCGGCATCCGACGGCAGGTTCGCTTCGATCGTGGTCTTGGTGGTGGCGCTGCCGCTGGTCGAGGCGACCTGGGTGTTGATGGGACCAAGGCTCGCGGCGGAGGCATTGCCGATGATGTTGCCGTCGGCGTCGGTGCGCCAACCCTCAAGGTAATTTCCGTTGTTGACGAGGTAGCCCAGATTGTCAGTGGTGAACGCGCCGTTACGCGTATAGGAGGTGGTGCCGCCGGACGTCGCGTTGGTGGTGACGAAGAAGCCGGAGCCCTGGATTGCGACGTCCGTGGCGTTGGAGGTCGCGGCGAGCAGGCCCTGCTGGGTGATGTTGGCGCGGCCCGAGACGGTGACGCCGCCGGAAGCGTATGAGGTGGCGCTGTTCGACGCGGTCACCAGATCCTGGAACATCGCCGACGTGGTCTTGTAGCCCGTGGTGTCGGCGTTGGAAATGTTGTCAGAAATCATCGCCAGCGACTGGCTCTGCGCATTGAGCGCCGAGATCGCCGAGGAAAGAGCACCAGTGAGACTCATGATATTACTCCGGAAGCAATCAGGACGTGACGCCGATAATGTTGGCGGCGCTGACGGGGACGCCGTTCACGAGCAGCGAGGGCGTCGAGCCGGAGGCATCGATGCCGGTCACCGTTCCCGTCATCGTGGTGTAGCTAAGCAGCGAGTTTCCGGCGGAGTCGGTCGCAGTCACCTGAATCGTGTACTGGCCGCCGTCCTTGAGCTGGGTGCCGTCGGAGGTCTGACCGTTCCAGGTGAAGGTGTTGGAGCCGGCGGTTCCGGTCCCCTTGCCGCTCCACACCGTGTTGCCCGAGGAGTCCTGGATCGTGATCGCGACGTTGGACGCGGCCGAGGTTAGCGAGTAGCCGAACGTCGCCGAGCCGTTGGTCAGCTCCGCCGTGTTCGACTTCGCCTCGACAGTGTGGCCGATGTAGTTCACCGAGTTCAGCGTCACGAGGCTCGAGAACGAACTCGCGAGCGACGACAAGTTGGAGTTGATCGACTGCTGCGAGGTGAAATTGGCGTAGGAGGTGAGCTGATTGACGAGGTCGGTGGTCGAGGTCGCATCCAGCGGATTCTGGTTCTGCAGCTCGCTGACCAGCAGGTTGAGGAAATCGGTCGAGCTCATCCCCATCGACGCACTCGACGACGCGCTCGACGTGGTAGAGGTTGCAGCAGAGGTTGCCGAGGAAACGGTCATGACAAGGCTCTCTTCGCCGCGGAATGCGCGACGGAACGCGGTGGAACATTGGGGTCGTGATGTCGTTCGCAGATAAAACGGATGACGCGCCGATTTCAGGCGCGGATTCATCCACCCGGAATCACTTGATGAATCGGCAGAAATTGCCGTGTCCGTGGCGGGTTCATGGCTCGCAGGCGTGCGCAAGCATCTCGCCGCGAAAGCCCGCGGGGAGCTGCAACGGCAATGCGGAGCGTTTTAGAGCGAAAGGCTGATCGGCAGATACGCCTCACCGAGCATCAATGCCGGCGGCGTCAATGCGGGCAACAGGCAGAGGGCCAGCAGCAGCGCAGGCAGCACCTTGCCTTGCTGTGCGGATTGGTCCGGTGCTTGGGCATCGTCCGGCTGATCGTCAGCCGAGGCAGGCCCCGAAGCGGGCTTCTGGCGCAAGTTCGCCGCCGCGGTCACGATGCGGTCGGCAAGACCCTTGGGTGCGCGAACCGGCGGCGCCGCGAGCGCGCGGCGTACCGCGCTCGCCTCCTCAAAGAGCGTCCGCGCCTCGGCCGAGGATGCCAGGAGCTGGGCGGCGCCAAGACGTTGATCGTCGGGCCAGCGGGACAGATCCTCCCCCAGCCGGTCGATCAGGTCTTCGAATGTCGCAACGTCCATCGCGCGCGCAGATCCAGCCTCGTCGCCAAGGCAGTCATAAAGCATTCGCGGGACGGCGGAAATCAATTTCCGCCGCTGTCGCATCAGGTCCAGCATGGTGCTCGCCGGGCGGCTATTTTCCCCAACCAGGGCGCCCGCCCAGGCCCCTTGTTGCGCCGGCCAACCGCCCTCGCCGGGTGATTCGCTGGCCTCTCCGGGCTCAGCGGCCGGCGGCTGATTCGAGCGTCTTGTCGAGTGCCCTGGCCTTGGCGGCCTTGCCGGCGGTCGCCTCGACGAACTTCCAGGCGTCGCGCAGTTCCGCCAGGCTCGCGATGATGCGCCGAAAATTCTCCCTGGCCTGCGGCCGGCCGTAGGATCGCAGGCACGCCATGATCAGGGCGTTATAGGTGCGGTAGAGACGATCGGCCATCGCGCCGCCGCGGGTGAAGTCGAGATTGTGGCTCAGCCCGCGCAGGATCGCGGTCGCCCGCGTCAGATAGTTGTGCCCTTCCTCGAAGCGCTTCGCCTCGTGCGCGTCCAGCGCCTTCTGCAACAGCGTGATCGCGCCGTCGCACAGCATCACCACCGCCTTCAGCGGCGGCACCGCCACCGCGGCGGATCGATAGGCGTTGTTGGCCTGGTAGGCGGTCGCGTTCTGGGTCATTAGTTACTCGATGATGCGTCTAGGAGTGCTTTCAGGTAGCCCAGCGTGTTGTTCGCGCTTTCGATGGCCGCCTGGTAATTGGCGTATTGAACCTGCAGCTGAGCCTTGAACGTCGCCGCATTGCTCTGAATGTCGCTGACCTGGGACTGTAGGTCGGTGTCGCGCGACTGCAAGTTGGTGATCATGGTCTGGAGTTGACCGCTGGTGCCGGAACTGGTGTGCGCGAGCTGGTAGAGCTGCGTCGCCAAACCCGACGACGATGTCACCGTGATCGACTGCGAGGTCGAGCCCGTATAGGTGAATGCCATGCCGGCGTAGATCGTGCCTGAATTGCCGATGATGGTGTTGCCGACCACCGAAAAGCCGGAGCTGTCGCCGCCGACCGAGGCTCCGGTCAGCATACCGGTGGAGTCCACCGTGAGGTCGAGCGTGAAGGATTGCGGCGATGTGCCGGTGTTGACCACGCTGAGCTGGCTGGACGAAGTGGTAGTCTGCGCCGACAGCAGCTGGGTGACGCCGGCGAGATTTTGCGTCAGCACCGTCGACAGCGTGCTGGTGTCGAGCTCCAGTTCGTTCTTCTCGTTGAAGGACAGGCCGAGATCGGCCATCGTCATGCCGCCGACCGCGCCGCTGAGCACCTGCTGCAGCTGGGTCATGATATCGCGCATCGTGCTGTCGCCGAACAGCACCGCGCTCGATGCGGCTGTGCCGTCGGAATTCTGCGCCGACTGGGCGATGACCTCGTCGCGAAACGCATTGTAGTTCGTGACGAAGGTCTCCAGGGCCGATTGGATCTGGCTGGTGTCGGTCTCGATACTGATGTTCAGGCTAGTGCCGCTCGGCGTCGGTTGCAGCAGGTCGAACGTGACGCCGGACAGGACGTCGGAAATGTCGTTGGTGTTGCGCTTGAGCGCGATGCCGTCGAGGGTGAATTCCGCGGACTGCGACTTCTGCAGCACGTCGGTGAACGCTCCGGACGTGTCGGTCACGCCGAGCTTGTTCAGGATATCGTCGCCGGACGTGCTCGAATAAGTGATGTCGGCGGCATCCTCCGTGCCTGTCAGCACCATCTGGAAGGACGTGCTGGAGACCTGCACAATGGAAGCCTGTACGTTGGTGGTCGAGGTCTGGGCGTTGATGGTGTCGACGATATCCTGCATGGACATGCCGCTGGTGATCGAGATCGCCGTGCTGGTGCCGCCGGACAGGCCGAGCGAGAAAGTGCCGGAGAGGCCCAGCGCCGTCGAGCTGCTCGACTGCGAGGAGCCGATCACCTTCTGCGCGGTCGCGAGCTGGGTGATCTGGAGCGTGTGATCGCCGGTCGCCGAGCCGCTGTTGACGCTCATGTTGAGCGCCGACGAGGCGCTGACGTCACCTGTGGACGAGATCGTCGCTGCGCGGGTGGCGAACGCGTTGGTGGCGATCGAATTGATGATCGAGGTGCTGAGCGACGACAACCCGGTCGCCAGCGTCGACAGCTCGGTCTGCAGCGATTGATAGGCCGTGATCTTGGCCTGGTTCGCGGTGATCGTCGTGGTGATCGAGGTCGCCGCTGCGAGTTTGGCGTTGACCTCGGCCTCGATCAGGGCATCCCAATCGATGCTGGTCGAATTGGTCGTGCCGGTCGTTGTCACCGTGCTGGCAGAACTGGTCGACGTCGTGCTTGATGTGCTCGAGGTGGCGCTACTAACCGTCATGTCGACACTTCCGCCGCAATAGGAATCGGGCCGGCATCATGCCGGCCCGATCGGTCTTTCGAATTAGCCGAGCAGCTTCAGCAGGTACTGCGGCATCTGGTTCGCCGCGGTTTCAGCCGAGACCGCGGCCTGGGTCTTCACTTCGGCCGAGGACAGCGTCGCCTGCTCGGAGGCGATATCAACGTCTTTGATCGCCGAGTTGGCCGATTGCAGATTTTGGGTCTGGGTCGAGATCGAGTCAGCGCTGAAGTTGAAGCGGGATTCCTGAGCACCGATCTCGGCGCGTGCGGACGAAACCTTGTCGATCGCGGTGTCGAGAGCCGTCATCGCGCTGGTGGCGCTCGACAGGCTGGACACGTCGAGCGACGTCACGGACAGCGAAGAGGCCGTGAGGCTCGTCAGCGTGATCGTGATGGTGTCGGCCGAGGTCGAACCGACCAGCACCGAGACGCCAGAGGAGAACACGCTGGATCCATCGAGCAAGCTCTGGCCGGAATACCGGGTGCCGGTCGCGATCGAGTCGATTTCGGAGTTGAGTTGCGAGAATTCCGATTGGATATAGGCGCGACTGGAGTCGGTCACGGTGCCCGACGCGGATTCGGACGCCAGCGACTTCATACGGGCGAGAATGTCCGAGATGTTCGACGCGCCGCCGTCGGCGGTCTGGAGAATCGCGGTCGCCTGCGAGGCGTTGGTCGCAGCCTGCTGCAGCGTGGTGACGTCCGAGGAGATGCGCGTGGAGATCGCAAGGCCCGCGGCGTCGTCGGATGCCGAGGTGATGCGCGATCCACTCGACAGCTTCGACAGCGCGCTGGTTTCCTGCTGCGAGTTGATGTTGAGGTAGCGGACCGCGGAGTTCGCGGCGGTGTTGGTGGAGATTGCCGGCATGAGTAGCTCCTGTGCTGATGGGGCATGGCATGCCGCATCGTGAAGAAGAGAGGTGACGCGGATCCAGCCCCCGTCCGCCCGATCAAACGGGTCGGCCGCCGGTGGTCAGGCGCAAAATCTTCAGAAGCCGGAATTTATGGTTAGCAGTCAGTAAACGCGCCGCGCAGGTCGCGCTCGTGCCGCTTCAGCATCTCGCGCAGCTGCTGGCGGCCGCGCTTGAGCAGCGACTCGACGGCGGCGACGGTTGTATCCATCACCTGGGCAATCTCGCCGTTGCTCATGTTTTCGTGGTAGGACAGGATCACCGCGACGCGCTGCTGCTCGGGCAGGCGCTGCATCGCGAGTTCCAGCAGATTGCCGATCTCGTTGCGCTCGATCACGGCGGAGGCATCGAGCTGGGTGTCGGCGACTTCCGGCACGGCCTCGACGTTCTCGGTGCGCGGCTTGCGACGCAGATCGATGCAGCGGTTGGAGATGACACGGTAGAGCCAGGTCGAGAATTTGGCGCGGCCGTGCTGCCATCGTCCGCGATGCGTCCACACCTTCAGCATCGTGTCCTGCACGACGTCTTCGGCATCGGCGGCGTTGCCGACGATGCGCAGCGCGATCGCGTAGGCGCGATCGACGTGACGTTCGACCAGAGCACGAAACGCCGTCTCGTCGCCGGCGGCGAGGCGGTCGAGCAACTCCTTGTCTTCGTCGTGGATCTCCACGGTGTCGAGCGGGCCCGCATCGGCAACGGTGGGGACGTTGCTCCAGGGAGCAGCCGCTTCGGCCGGCGCAACCGCGGCTGGCGTGGCCTCCACTTCGGCCGGTGCCCTCATATCAAGCGCGTAACTCATCCGCCGCTCTCCAACCAACGCCGCTGGCACACATTCCATGCGGCTTCTGAGCGTTGAACGGAGGGGGCCCGCAAACCAGGCGAACTTTTTTCGTTATTTTTCAAATGCTTAGCTGGATGTTTTTTGCCGACCGCCCGGCAAAAGCTGCCGCTGCGCGGAGGCGCAGGGAAAAGTTCGACGGAGTTTGGAGCAGTCGTTCAGCATCGCCTCGCATTTCCGCGGAAGAGATCGTCGCGTCGGAAAACGCTGTTGTCACACCAACTAACGCCACGCGAACACCTGCATGCGCGGAGCATGCGAGTGATTCATCGCCGTTGGTCGCCATCTTGCATTCGACGATTGCGACTAGGCAATTTTTTCCGAATCACTGTTTCGACGTTATCGGATTTTTTGAATCTGTCAGTCGCGAAGCGCGCGTTTTCGAATCCCGCGTCAACTTTTTTGAACTGTCGCGCCTGATTTGTCTCACGCGCGCGTTCAACGCTTGAGGACTGGCGGGAATTTTGCGCATGACGATCATGACGGTCGACGCGACGCGCCGCGCGCAAATTGTTTCTGCTTGGTCGTTCGATGTTTTCGATACATTTCTGCTTCGCGCCTGCACGACGCCAGATGGCGTGTTTGAAAGGGCTTTTCAGCGTTCCTGCATTGCTGGAAAATTTCCGAACATGTCCGCCAGTTTCGTTCAGCATCGAATCCAGGCGGAAGCGCGGGCGCGCAAAGTATCGCAGGAGCGGTGCGGCTCAACTGAAGTGCGCATCGCCGACATCTACAACTACTTTCCGTTCAGGCTGTTCGGCCTGAGCCGCGATACGTTGCAGGATCTTGCACAGCTCGAGTTCGAGACCGAACTCGAACTGTGCCGCGCCAATCCCGAAATGCTCGAGCAATATCTGGACATGAAGCGCGGCGGCTTTCGCGTCGGCTTCATTTCCGACACCTACTGGAGCACCGACCAGCTCGCGCAGCTGCTGCGTTGCTGCAGTCCCGGGCTGAGCTGGGATTTCCTCTATGCGTCCTGCGATCACGGCAGCAGCAAGAGCGAGGCGTTGTTTAAGGCCTATCTCGCCGAGCAAGGCATCGATGCGGCAAGCTCGTTCCATGTCGGCGACAACCACGCCGCCGATATCAAGGGCGCGCGCCGTCACGGCATCCGTCCGCGCTACTACCCGCAGGCCGGCGCGGCATTGGCCTCCAAGTTTCAACGCGAGACATCGATCTTCGAATTGCTGTGCCCCAATCAGCTGTCGCGGCTCGATTGCGGCGCCCGCACGCTGCGGCGTGCGGTGACGGCGAAGAGCGAGGAGCATTCTCCCGTTTTCGATCTCGGCGTGACCGTGCTCGGCCCCGTGATGGCGGCGTTCGATGCATTCATTGCCGCGCGGCGCACCGCGCTTGCTCGCGAGGGCGCGCGCGTTGCGGTCGGATTCCTCGGCCGCGACGGCCTGCTGCCGTATCGGGTCTGGCAGGCAAACCACGGCGAGACCGGCGCCTATATCGAGATCAATCGTCGCGTCAGCCTGGTCGGGTCCGCCGATACGCTCGAACCACTGTGTGAACTGCTACGCCGGGTCGTCAGGATCGACGCGGCGACCTTTGTCGACATCGTCAAGGTGCGGCCGCCCGCCGTGATGAAGTTCTTCGCGCAGTCTCCCGACGGCATTGCGAGCGGCCGCGAACTCGCCGACGCCCTGCCCGATTTGATGGAGCCGCGCGAAATCACCGATATCGCTGCCGGCGTCCGTGGCCGTTTGCTGACCTATCTTCGCGCGCATATCCGGGATTTCGACGGCTGCACCGATCTGATCCTGGCCGACCTCGGCTATTCCGCAAGCGTGCAGAAATCGCTGCGGCGAATTTTCGATCGCGAGGGCATCCGCATCCGCCTGCACGGCGCCTATCTGCTGACGCTTGACGATGCCTTCGACGACATCGCCGATGACGACACCGCGGAGGGCCTGATCTCGGATCGCGTCGTCACGCCGCACGTCAAGCGCATGCTGATCCGCAACGTCGCTTTGCTGGAGCAGCTGTGCTGTTCTACGGAAGGATCGGCGCGGGATTATCGCGACGGCGACGTGTTGCGCGAGGGCGATCAGCGCCCGGCCGCCCAGCTGGCGCTGGCGACCGAGGTGCAATCCGGGACGCTGGCCTATGTTTCGCGCGCCCGCGAGCTGGCACCACGCTACGGATTGCAGCCCGATGCCGACCTCGCGGTCGCGGCGCGCTGGACGGCCGCCGTGCTCGGACGCCTCCTGCTGTTGCCGGACGATGATGAGCTCGCGCTGCTCGGCGGCATCAAGCATGACGTCAATCTCGGCACCCAGGCGCTGGCGCCATTGCTCGATGCCGACTTCGTCAATCATAGCATCATCGCCCGCGGCCTCATGACCGCCTGCACGGCTCCGGCACCGCCGATGTGGCTCGCGGGCTGCTTTGCGCGCCTATCGGCGTCTCACTCCTATCTCTACACGCTGTTCGGCGCCAACCGCCTGCCCGCGAATGTGTTCGGCGAAGCGCTGTGCGGGACGCTGCAGGTCGGTCTGTTCGATCGAAACGGCCGGGCGTCGCTGGAGGCGATCAGCGTCTATCATACCGGGCTCGGCGACCTTCGCCTGCGGATCCCGCTGTCGCGCCGGATGGCAATCGCGACCATCGCACTGCCGCTGGCCAAGCTCACCCGCGACGGGATGCTCCACGGCATCACGGTCCAATACGGCGAGAGCGCCGCGAAAGCCGCCGAGGGTTCGAACGTGACAGCGATCGCCGAGGGACGGCTCATCGACGCCGGCCTCGAACGGCGCGGCCGTCACTTCCGCGCTAGCAGTGACGACGGCATGCTGCTCATCCCTGTCGACGGCTTCGAAGACGACGTCGCCATCTACACGGTCGCGCTGACAGCCTTCGACCATGACCGCATCCTTGCGGTCGCGGACCGCGACGGCAACGGCGCCCCCTCGGCCACGCTGACCTGGCGCAACGCCAAAGGGATGTCGGCAACGAGCAACGACAGCTGATTTGTCCGCCTGATCTGGCCGCCCCGCACGTAGAAGGTTAACGAGGGGAAGTGCGGGCATGATTTCGGCTGACACGGCGCAAGCGAACGGCTTGCAGACGAACTTCGACCAATTGCTGGCGGCGAACGGCATCCGGATGAGCGCGGCGCAGCGCCGGCGGCTCGCATGGCTGTCGGAGCGGCTCGGACCCGCGGTCGTCCATCAGGCCGGCTCGGTGCCCGCGAGGGGCCATGGCGTCATCATTCTCGTCGAGCCGCCGAGCGGCCCCGCCGCCGAGATGCTTTACCGGTCGCTTCGCGCCGACTGCGCGGTCGTCGTCCCCTTCGGCGAGAATCCCGCCTTCGACTTCCTGAAATCCAAGCTGACCGACTTCGGAACGATCGGGCCGAGCTTCGATGGCCCGCATGAGATGTGGTGGGGCGGCCTCAATTGGCGCCCGATCGCGCCCGAGCAAGGCTCGAGGTCCGGGGCATCGCTGCGCGTGGTCTCCTGCTACCCTCACGCTTGCGGCGACGATCATGCCCGCGCCCTCCGCGACAAGTTGGCCGAATTCCGGATCGCCTGCGATATCGCACCGATCGACACCGCAGACGGCGCGCAGATGCGCGCAGCCGAGAAATCCGGCTTCATGCTGCGGATGTGGCAACAGCATCGCGAGCCGCTGCTCTTCATCGAGGCCGACGCAGTCCTCAGCGAGCCGCCAGTGCTGCCGTCATACCTTGATTGCGACATCGCGCTCCACAAATGGAACCGGTGGGAAATGTCGGCGCGCACCCTCTATCTCGGCCGTTCGCCCGCCGCCGAAGCGGTGCTGCGCAACTGGCATCACATCGCGAGCGCCTATCCTGCGATCTGGGAAGGCTATCTGCTCGACCAGGCCTGGAGCCTGACGTCCTCGCAAGCGCCCCTCGACACCGTCTGGCTGCCACGCTCCTACCACGCTCCGGCCGAAGACGCCGGCACGCCCCGCCACACCACAGTCGTTCACAACCTGCCCACCGACAGCAGCGATCTTGGACCGGACGCCGAATTCGGCGTCGCGATGCGGGCCGCGCGGCGCGCCAGCCGCAGCAGCGGCCGTGACGCCATGATCGTGATCCGGTCGCAGGCGGCCTCGCATGATGCGATCACCGTGATCATGCGCGATATCGCGACCAGCGACGCACGCGAAATGGCTGCCAGCATCGAGGCGGTCACCGGCGCGTTCGCAGCCGATTGCGGCGGGTTCGGCCGGCTCGAGCTCGCACTCTGCCCCTGGCAGGACGATATCCGCGCGGCGAAATCGGCCGCGAAAAGCGCGAACAACCGCATCATCGAGATCGCGCCGTGGCAGACGCTGCCGGCCGACCTGTTCCGCACCGTGGGCCAATCCCGCGATGCCGGCAGCGTCGTCGTGATGGCCGGGCAGCACGGCTGATGACGCCGGGAAGACAGAGCCAGGGAAGGACATCGACATCATGAAGACAATCATCCTTCTTACCGGCGTCGCCAATCAGCAGTTCGCGCTCACCGAACTGTTGAAGGCGCACAATCCGGCGCTGTCCTTCCGCTGCGCGGTGACCGCCGAGGAGCTCGCGGCGATCGAGCCGGAGGTCTTGCGCGAGGCCCGGCTGCTGGCCTTCACCACCAGCGTCATCGTGCCGGAGCACATTCTGGCGACGCTCGGCCATGGCGCCTACAATTTCCACCCCGGCCCGCCGCAATATCCCGGCTGGGCCCCGGCGCATTTCGCGCTCTATGACGGTGCCCGCACCTTCGGCGCGACGGCCCATGTGATGGCCGCGCGCGTCGATTCCGGCCCGATCGTCGGGGTCGAGTCCTTCATCATTCCCGACAAGATCAGCGTGCGCGGGCTCGAACAGATCGCCTATGTGCGGCTTGCCCATCTGTTCTGGCGGATGTCGCGCGATCTCGCCTGCGATCCCACGCCGCTGGCGGAATTGGAGATCGCCTGGTGCGGAATCAAGAGCACCCGACAGATGTACCGCGAGATGTGCGAGCTTCCCGCCGGCATCAGCGCCGGCGAACTGGCGCGCCGGATCCGCGCCTTCCATGACGATTTCCGCGGCATCCCGCTGACCTGCTCGTTGCACGGCATCCGCTTCCAGCTCTCGACGACTGCCACGCAGCCGCCCGAGGCGCCACAGGTGGTCTCGCCGCCGCTCGCCGCGGCCTCCTGAGCAACGGCCTCAACCGCGCGTCGCACGGCCCCGGACCTCGCGGTGCCGCTGCAAGTGCGCCCTCACCGCGCGCTCCGCGGCGCGCGCGGAGCCGAAATAGCCACCGTCGAGGCCGTCAAAGGCGCGGTCAGAGGAGAAGAAGCAGAAGCCGCGGTTGTCGCTGACGACGATACCGGCAGTGCGATCCGATACTTCGATGACATAGGCTTGAGAGGTTTGGGCTTGGGACATGCGTGTTCGATCGCCGGACTACGGCGCTCCTATCTGATTGTCGGGTGCTTTGATTTACTGAAGCGATCAACAACAGACGCCGGTCGCCGCCGAGACGCAGCGATGCTGCATGCGGCTTCGCATGTCGCACATCAAGCTGCAGTGGTCGTGTCTCATTGCGGTGACCTTGGACAACACGGATATCGCGCATCAATATCCGGCCGAACCGCGCGGCGGTCAATGAAATGGCTGACCAAAGATAAGAGCCCGGCGCGACGCCTCATTCGCGGCCAGCGAGAAAACAGCACAGTTTTGGTGGTGACGGTCGTGGAGCGCTGAATTGGCCGGGCACCGTGCATCCCGATGCCCGGCCATGGTCGCTCAGGGCAGGATCGGCGGGTGATAGGCGAAGGTCGCCATCAGGATCGCGGCCAGCAGCATCACGATCGGGAAATGGATGAAGAACTGCACCGAGGTGTAGCCGATCAGATCCTTCGACTTCAGGCCGAGGATGCCGAGCAGCGGCAACATCCAGAACGGGTTGATGAAGTTCGGCAGCGTCTCGGCGATGTTGTAGACCATCACCGTCCAACCGAGATGCGCGCCGATGTCGTTGGCCGCCTTCATGATGTAGGGCGCCTCGATGATCCACTTTCCGCCGGCCGACGGCACGAAGAAGCCGAGTAGCGCCGAATAGATTCCGACCAAGAACGAGAACACGGTGGAATTGCTGGAGGCACCGACGAACCAGTGTGCGATCGTGTCCGACAGCGTGGTGCCGCTGCCGTTTGGGACCTTGGTCAGAATCTGCGCAATGCCGGCGTAGAACGGAAACTGCAACAGCACGCCGGAGACACTCGGCATCGCCTTTGAGAACGACTCGACGAGGCTGCGCGGACGCCAGTGCAGCACGATGCCGAGGATGAGGAAGACGAAATTATAGGTGTTGAGGCCCGACAGCGTGATCAACGGATTGCCCGACTGGAACGTCTGCCACAACCAGCCGGCGGCAAGGAGCGCGATCAGGATCGTCAACAGCGGGCTGAACTCCAGCCAGTCGCCCGGACGCGCCGGCTTCCTGGCCTCGATGCGATCATCGCCGAGCGCAACGCCGAGGTCTTCCGCCGTCCTGGCCTTCTCGGGCGCAGGCGTCGTGAAATAGCAGATCGCAGCAGAGACCACGGTCACCATCACGACGGTGACCATATTCTGCCAGGTCAGGATGGTTTCCGAGAAACCGATCACGCCGGTGATCGGCAGGAGGGATGCCGGAATGCTGCCGGCATTGGCCTGCAGCTGCGCGGCCGAGGAGGTGATACCGAGCGTGAAGCCGCAGCCGAGCCCGAGATAGCCTGCGGCGCCGGCCGCCCGGTAGTCGAGCCTGATGTCGGTTCGCCGTGCGATCTCCCGCACCAGAAGACCCGAGAAGATCAGGCTCAGGCCCCAGTTCAGCAGCGACAGGAAGATGCTGAGCACGCCGACAAAAACCACGGCGCCGCGCCCGGTCTTCGGCACGCTGGCGAGCCGCGCCAGCACGGCCGCCACCGGCGGCGACATCGCCACGACATAGCCGCCGATCGCGACCAGCGCCATCTGCATCGTGAAGGGAATCAGGTTCCAGAACCCGTCACCAAAGGCGCGGCTGACTGCAAGCGGCGAACCGCCATGCAGGATCGCGCCGATTGCGACCGCAATCACCGCGATCAGGACGAAGACGTAGGCATCCGGAAACCAGCGCTCCGCAAACGCCACCAGGGCTTGCGAAAACCGCGCGATGATGTTGTCCGCGACAGGTTTTCGTAAGCTCACGGCTTGATCGTGCGTTGCATTCGTCATCAATCTGATCCCCTTCCGGTAACGCGGTTACTGCCTTCAATTGTGTTTGGTCATCAAAGCGCGAGCGTGAGATCGGTCAGCGGCACGGCCTGGCAAGCGAGGCACTGTCCCTCGCTGCCATCGACAGGGCCGAGATGGGTGAACTCGCCGTCGACGACCTGAACCGCGCAGCTTTCGCATTGCCCGACACGGCAGCCGCTCGGCAGCGCGACGCCCGCCGCACCGGCCGCATCAAGCAGCGTCCCCTGCTCCGGCCGCCAGGAAAAACTCTGCCTGCTGCCCGCAAGCCGGACGGTCCGCGGCGCAAGATCGCTCGGCACCGACGGCGGCGACACGAAGCTCTCGGCAAAAATGTCGAAGCGCGGCATACCGAGCGCCACCGCAGCCTCGATCTGCGCCGCGACGAAGTCCGGCGAGCCGCAGATGTAGACCAGCGGCCGGCGCGCCAACAGCGGTTTGACCTGTCCGAGATCAACCCTTCCCTTGCGCAACGAATGCGAGTCAATCGGGTCCTGCGCGAACGGCGCGGAATAGAACGTCACACGCTTCAGCCCCGGAATGCCGGCTTCCAACTCCCCAAGCCGCTCGGCAAACGGATGCTCCGCGCTGCTGCGGCAGCCGTGGAGCAGCAGGATTTCGCCAACGCGATCTTGTGGGGCGATCCGTTGCAGTGTTTCAAGATGGCTGATGAACGGCGTGATGCCGATGCCGGCGGCGAGGAAGATCAGCGGCCGCGGCCCCTTCAATGGCGGCGTGAAGATGCCGCCCGGCGGCTCCAGCATGACCTCGTCGCCGAGGGCCAGGCGATGCAGACGATCCGGCATGAAGAACGGCGCGTCGCCGCTCGGTGCCTCATTGAAGAAGCGTCCCTTCACCGCAATCGACAGTGCATGCGGCAGATCACCCGATCCGGTCAGCGAATAGGCCCGCGCCTCCGTTGCGCCGGGCAGCGAGACCATCACGTGCTGGCCCGGCAGGAAGTCGGGCAGCGGACCGCCGTCAAGCGGCAGCAGGTTGAGCGCGATGACGTTAGCTGCCTCGGTGCGACGCGCGCCGACCGTGAACCGCCGCTGACCGCTCCACAGGCCGCGACTGGCAACGCCGTCGCGCCTGATGTCGCAGACGATCGCGCGCAGCGGGACGGAGCCGCTGACCGGATCGCGCGCATCGTCATGCAGCACGGCATTGATGTTGCGAGTGTGGATGCCTGCCGTCGCGGAACGCTCGCGGCCGAGCGGCGGACAGTCTTCCCACCAGCCGAATTCGGCGACGACGACCCGATCGTCGAGCGCCGCATTGAGGCGCACCTTCAGGCGTACGGCACCGCCATGCGTCTCCACCACGGCCCAGTCGCCTTCCGCAAGGCCGCGCCGCGCGGCGAGCTGCAGACTGATCTCGACGGCCGGATCGGGCGACTTGCGCCGCAACGAGGCGACGTGCCGATAAGAGGAGTGAACGAACCAGCCGCTCTTGGCGGTGGAAAGCGCGAGCGGAAAGCGTGCGTCCGGCGCTACCGTGAGCGGGCTGCCGACCGGCTCGACGTGGTCGGGCAAGGGATCATACCCGTGTCCCAGCATCAGCTCGGAATAAAGCTCGACGCGGCGCGTCGGCGTCGCGAATCCGGCAACCGTTCGGTCCTCGCGCGCCGCGGCGTATTTTTCGTCGCGGAAGATCTGCGGGAAGCGGCGGCCTTCCGGATAGTCGCGCAGATCCTCGACACCGATGCCGAGCGGCGCCAGCTGGTAGTTCCAGCCGGCCGTGATGTCGCCGCCGAAGAACAAGTCGTCCATCCCGAGCTTGAGCGCGAGCGCGGCGGCGATCTCGTAATCGGCCTTCACCTCACCGACCGGCTCGACCATGCGCGGGCGAAACTGCACCGTCTCGACAGCTTCCTGCGTGATCTCGAATCCGATCTTGAGCGCATCGCGCTCCCACGGCGTGCTGGCCGGCAGCACGAAATCGGCGCTCTCCGCGGTCGGGTTCATGAACATGTCGATATGAACCTGGAATTCCAGCGCGTTCAGCGCGGCGCGGTTGCGCTCGGAGTGGCCCTGCGAGACGACGAAGTTGGTGCCGAAGGCGACCAGCGCGCGCACCCGGTAGGGCTCGCCGTCGAGCACGGCGCGGCTGAAATCGCGCGCCGTGATCCAGCCCTTGGCCGGCGGGCCGAGCGGCAGCTCAGCAATGCCCAGCGCCTTTGCCTGCTGCTCCGGCGACAGGATGTTGTAGTCGTTGAGGGCACGGGTCGGCGGCGGCACCGGCCAGCGATTGCCACCGAGCCGATCGCAAGCGCCGGTCAGCGCATACAAGGTTGCGATCGTGCGCTCGATCGCGGTCGCGTTGGTGTGCTGGCCGACGCCGGTCCAGGAATGATAGGCGAGCCGCGGCCGGCGAGCGAGCAGCGTGTTGAACGCGTCGACGTCCTCGACAGGAAGCCAAGTCAGCTCCGCGACGCGCGACGGCGTGTAAGGCGCGGCTCGCTCGACGAGCAGTTCGAACGCGGTAGCCGCCACTATCAGCCCGCCGTCGCGTGTGCGGACCTGCAGCGCGCCACGCAGCTGGCCACAGCTCTCCGGCGCGTAACGCGTGTCGCAAGGCACGGGCGCGCCCGACGCATCGAGACGAACGAAAGCCTCCGGCGCGCCATCCGGCCACAACGCGTCGGCGCGCAGGAAGCGTCCCGTGGCACGATCGACCAGCAGCGATCCATTGGTCCACGCGCTGACGAAATCCGCATCGAAGCTGCCGGTTACGATGAGGTGACGGATCGCCCCCATCGCGAGCGCGCCATCGGCGCCCGGGCGAATGCGCAGCCACAGATCGGCCTGCTGCCCCGAGCCGTTCGGCTTGGGATCGACCACCACGACCTTGGCGCCGCGACGCCGCGCATCGGCGATCCGCGTTGCCTGCGCGAGCCAGGTGCGCGCCGGATTGTGGCCCCACAGGATAATCGCATCCGCATTGTCGTAATCGGGAAAGCCGATGCCGCGGCCGAAGGTCAGCGCGTGCGCATAGTCCTTGTGCCAGCCGCAGATCTCGACCGCATAGATCAGGTTCGGGCTGCCGAAGCCGCGGATGAAGCGCTCGACCCACTCGAAACTGTCGACCATCGGCGTGCCGCTCGGCGTGGTGACGCCGAACGCCACCGCTTCGGCGCCGCTCTCGGCGCGGATCGTACCGAGCCGAGCGGCGATCTCGGTCAACGCCTCGTCCCACGACACCTCGATCCAACCCGGATCGGCGGCACCGCGCGGCCGGGTCCGCTTGAGCGGAACGGTCAGCCGGCGCGGGCTGGCGACGATTTCCGGCGCCGCTCTGCCCTTAGCGCAAAGCGCGCCGCCGGTCGGGTGGTTATTCAATACCTCTACACCGACAAGACGCCCGTCCTCGACCACGGTGACGGCACCGCAGCGCGAGCGACAAAGCGTGCAATAGCCGGGTAGCCGCTGTTTCACCGCCGTCTCACTTTCCGATCGCCCAATGTGACGCATTTTTGTAATGCGTTACACATTTACGTCATACGCTACCAGCCGCGTCAAGGCTAAGTAATAATCAGGGACGAATCGGAGTTCCCAACGAGAGGCGGCCACGACCACCCATGGACCAGAATTTGCGAGAACAGGTGCTGCAGCGGGTGCGGGCCGAGATCATTTCCGGGCAAAGCCTTCCGGGCACGATGTATTCGGTGCCGAGTCTCGCGGCGAGCCTCGGCGTCTCCTCGACGCCAGTGCGCGAGGCGCTGCTCGAGCTCAGCCGCGGCGGCCTGGTCGAGCCGATGCGCAACCGCGGCTTCAAGGTGGTCGAGCCGACGCTGACCGAGTTGCGCAACCTGTTCGACATGCGCGAAGTGCTCGAGCTGCACGCCGCCGTGCTGGTCGCCGCCAATCCGCCAAAGGATCTGGCAGTCGTGCGCGGCTGGGCCGACCAGATCGCCAAGGCCGTCGAGACCGACGACGTCCAGCTCTATCTGGAAGCCGACCGCAACTATCATCGCGAGTTCATCGCGGCCGCCGGCAATGACCTGCTGACCGACACGGTGATGGGCCTGCGCGACAAGATGCGGCTCTACGGCATCAGCTCCCGCGCGGGCCACGAGCGGCAGCAAGCGTCAGTGCCCGAACATTACCGGTTGATCGAGCTCGCGCTCGCCGGCGAGACCGAGGCGCTGACCGCCCTGCTCCGCACGCACATCCGCTCCTGGGAGCCGATCTTCGTCGATGCATTGCTGCGCTCGAAAGAGCATGCGCGCGAGCCCCTGCGGCAGGCCCGCGGCTGATGCGGAGCGGAGGCAGATAGCCGGTCGTGATGACCGGCTAGTCCAGAATGCTCTTGTAGTGCTCCGAGAAGACATCGCGGCCGATGATCAGCCGCATCACCTCGGAGCTTCCTGCCAGTATTCGATTGACGCGCGCGTCGGTAAACATGCGGCTGATCGGATATTCATCCATGTAACCTGCGCCGCCGCGCAACTGGACGCCAAGATCGAGCATCTTCCACTCGACCTCCGACGACATCATCTTGGCCTTGACGCCCATGTTGCTGGTCAGGCGTCCGGCATTGTGCTCGGCCACGCAGTGATCGACATAGACCTGCACGAGATCAATTTCGGCATCCATCTCCGCCATGCGGAACTGGGTGTTCTGCTGTTCGGCGAGCGGCCGGCCGAACAATTTGCGGTCCATCACGTAAGTGCGCGTGATGTCGAACGCCTTGCGGCCATTGGCGATCGATCCGACCGCGGAGATCAGCCGCTCCTCGGCAAGGCCTTCCATGAGATAGTAAAAGCCCCTGCCGGGTTATCCCAGCACATTGGCCTTGGGCACCTTCACATTGTTGAAGAAGAGTTCGGCAGTGTCCTGCGCCGGCATGCCCATCTTCTTGAGATTGCGGCCGCGCTCAAAACCTTCCATGCCGCGCTCGACGATCAGGAGCACCATGGCATGCTTCTTCTCGGCGCCCGCGAGCTTGGCCGCGACGATCACCACGTCGGAATTGATGCCGTTGGAAATATAGGTCTTCGAGCCATTGAGCAGGAAATGATCGCCCTTGTCTTCCGCCGTCGTCCGCATGCCGGCGAGGTCCGAGCCCGCGCCGGGCTCGGTCATCGCGATGGCCAGGATGGTCTCGCCGCTGACGCATTTGGGCAGGAACCGGTCGCGCTGCTCCTCGGTGCCGAAGCGTTTGAAGTAAGAACCGACCAAGCGGCTGTGCAGCGTGTTGAACCAGCCCTTGCAGCCCGAGCGCGCGGTCTCCTCGATGATGATCTGCTCATAGCGGAAATCCTCGTCGCCCATTCCGCCGTATTTTTCCTCGGGCCAGATCATCAGGAAGCCGAGGTCACCGGCCTTCTTGAACGCGCTGCGGTCGACGATGCCGGCTTCCCGCCACTCCTCCATGTGAGGCGTGATCTCGCTGGCGAGGAACTTGCGGTAGGAGTCGCGGAAAATGACCTGGTCTTCGGTAAAGCTGCGCATCAATCACCCAATAGCGCTCTCATGGAACCCCGCCGGCGCGCGGCGAAGCATCGGTAAAAAGTTTAGAGCGCCGGTTCTGCTGCAATCAAAACCGACGCTCCGTCATCGAAACAGGCGATGCCCTACTTGCCCTTCCAATTCGGCGCGCGTTTTTCCGCAAAGGCAGCCGCGCCCTCGCGGGCATCCTCGGATACGAAGACAGGACCGACGATCTCCTGCTGCCTCTTCCACATCTCATCTTCCGGCCAGAGCCGTGATTCGACGATCACCTGCTTGGATGCCTTGACGGCGAGCGGGCCGTTGGCACCGATCGCTGCCGCGAGCTCAAGCGCGGCGTCGAGCGCCGGGCCATCGGTCACGCGATTGATGATGCCGAGTTGATAGGCGCGTTCGGCGCCGAAGAACTCGCCCGTCAATGCGAACTCCATCGCCACACGGAACGGCATCTGGCGCGGCATGCGGATCAGCCCGCCGGCCGCGGCCGCCAGCCCGCGCTTCACCTCGGGGATGCCGAACTTGGCGTTGCGGTTGGCGACGATCATGTCGCACGACAGCGCGATCTCCATCCCGCCGGCGAGCGCGTAGCCGTCGACGGCCGCGATCAGCGGCTTCTTCGGTGGCGCCTCGCTAAGGCCGGCGAAGCCGCGGCCGGGGATCGACGGCCGCTCGCCTTTCAGGAACCCCTTGAGGTCCATGCCCGAGCAGAATGTGCCGCCGGCGCCGGTGATGATGCCGACGCTCAGGGAATCGTCGGCGTCAAGCCGGTCGATCGCCGCGGCCACACCCTTGGAGAGGGCGAGGTTGGCCGCGTTCTTCGCTTCCGGCCGGTTCAGGGTGATGATCAGTATCGGTCCGCGGACTTCAGTGAGGACCGGGGTTTCTTCGGACATCGTTGGTCTCCTGTTGCCGTGCGCAATTGCCTAGCGCGGGGCCATGCGGATGGCGCCGTCGAGACGGACGTCTTCACCGTTGAAGTAGCCATTGGTGATCATGGTCAGCGCCAAATGCGCATATTCCTCGGGCATGCCGAGACGCTTCGGGAACGGCACCGACGCGCTGAGCGCGGCCTTGACGTTCTCCGGGGCGCCCTGCAGCAGCGGGGTGTTGAAGATGCCCGGCAGGATGGTGTTAACGCGGATGCCTTCGGCCATCAGGTCGCGCGCGATCGGCAGGGTCATGCCGACCACGCCGGCCTTCGAGGCAGAATAAGCCGCCTGCCCCATCTGGCCATCCTCGGCCGCGACCGACGCTGTGTTGACGACCGCACCGCGCTCGCCGTGCTCCAGCGGAGCCAGCGACAGCATGCCCTGCGCCGACTTGGCGATGCAACGGAAGGTGCCGACGAGGTTGATCTGGATGATGCGGTTGAAGGCGTCGATCGGGAAGTGGGTGGGCTCGCCGGTCTTCTTGTCGCGGCCGGCGGTCTTCACCGCGTTGCCGGTGCCGGCGCAGTTCACCAGGATGCGCTCCTGGCCATGCGCAGCGCGGGCCTTGGCGAAGCCCGCATCGACCTGCTCGTCCGAGGTGACATCGACCTTGCAGAACACACCGCCGATTTCCTTGGCGATGGCCTCACCTTTCTCTTCGTTGAAGTCGAAGATCGCGACTTTCACGCCTTGCGCAGCCAGCGCGCGCGAGGTGGCAGCACCCAGGCCGGAAGCGCCGCCGGTGACGACGGCAGCGACCGATGAATCGAGTTTCATGGCAATATCCTTTCGCGATCAGACGCGCTCGATGATGATGGCGGGCGCCATGCCGCCGGCGGCGCACATGGTGACGAGACCACGCTTGAGGTCGCGCCGCTCGAGCTCGTCGAGCACGGTGCCGATCAGGATCGAGCCGGTGGCGCCGATGGGATGGCCGAGCGCGATCGAGCCGCCATTGACGTTGACCTTGGCGCGGTCGAGCTGGAGGTCGCGGATATATTTCTCCGCCACCACCGCAAAGGCCTCGTTGATCTCCCAGACGTCGATGTCGTCCTTGGCCAGGCCGGCCTTGGCCAAAACCTTCTTGGCCGCCGGAACCGGCGCGTTGAGCATCAAGGTCGGATCGTCACCCTGATTGGCATAAGCTACGATGCGGCCGCGCGGCTTGAGGCCGTGCTTCTCGGCATATGCCTTCGACGTGATCAGCACCGCGGCGGCGCCGTCCACCACGCCCGAGCTGTTGCCGGCATGATGCACGCCCTTCCACTCGAGGTCCGGATAGCGGCGCTGGATCTGTTTCTTGAAGGTCACGCCGTTGCCGAGATCGAAATCGGCAAGCTGCTCGAAGCTCGGCTTCAGCGAAGCCAGTCCTTCGGCCGTGGTCTCGGGGCGCGGGAATTCTTCGCGATTGAGGGCAACGCTGCCGTCGTCGTTGAGGACGGGGATCACAGACTTGGCAAAGCGGCCTTCATCGATGGCCCGCTTGGCGCGCTGCTGGCTCGTCAGCGCCAGGGCATCGCAGGCCTCGCGGCTGATTCCCTCGCGCGTGGCGATGGCGTCGCCGCACACGCCCTGGTGCGACTGCGGATGAATCTCGTCGAGCGCCGGATTGCCCGACCCCATCATCCGCGCCGGCTGCCCGGCCTTGGAGCGCTCGGCTGCGAGGGTCTGTTGATAGCTCATCATCTCGGTGCCGCCGGCGATGACGCAATCTTCCATCCCCGACATCACGGACGCTGCCGCGAGGTTCACCGACGTGATGCCGCCGCCGCAGAAACGATCCAGCGTCGTGCCGCTGGCGTTGATATCGTAGCCCGCCGCGAGCGCCGACATGCGTCCGAGATCGCCGCCCTGCTTGCCTTCCTGAGTCGATGTCGACCAGATGATGTCGTCGACGGTCGACGTATCGAGCTTGTTGCGCTCCTTGAGCGCGCCGAGCACCGTCGCGGCCAGATGCTGCGGATGCAGGTGCGACAGCGCCCCCTTGCCCGGCTTGCCGATGCCGCGCGGCGTGCGAACAGCGTCAATAATGTATGCTTCAGACATGCGTTTCCCTTTGCTTCGGATGTTTCGTTAGCTTGCGCTCGTACCGATAGTCCCAACCGTTTCCGCGAGGCGTCAACGGTGTGGCGTCACTGCAAGCGGCTCGGCAATTGAGTTGCGCTGATCTTCGAAGTACCCGAAGCGCGGCACCTGCCGGAGTTGCTGCTCGTCGGCGCAGACAGGCTTGTCGCAACCCTGCGCAAACAACGGCGCGCCGGGCGCGGCGGCGTGGGGACCGAGAGCATATTTCTGCTCTTGCGGCAGATAGATCAGCTGGCCGATCTGGGTGAGGGTCAGCGTGAGACGCGAGACCGTCGATCGCGGAAGACCACAGCGATCGGCGATTTCGCGATTTCCCAGGCGTATGCTTCGACCTTCGAAGCAACGCACGATGTCGAATGCGCGCGACACCACCTGGATCACGCGCCGGTTGTCCGTGCCGGCGGTCTCTTGCGCCATCAGTACCTCAGATCGACGTCCCATCGTTTACGCCTCACTCCTCATTTTCCATACGGATGAACGAAGCCCACTCTGCTTCGGACGGCAGACGCCGATCCGCGACATCACGGCCAGGCGCGCATCGCTCGCGCGCCCGAACTGATGTGCGGGATTTGGCGGCAGGGGTCCGCGGCGCGCACCGCGTGGGCGATTGCAGCGGTGCTGCACAGCTTGTTCCGGGATCGACGGTCTGACGCGATGGCCGGTCGCTCCGGCGTTCGGTCTGCCCGCGGTGATCACACCGACGTTGCGCTCGGCGAAGCGCGCGGCGGGCTCGGCAAGGTCATGCTCAGCCTGTTCGAGACCGCTGCGCACGGAATGCACGAACACCTGGTTTTCCAGCCAAGTGAAGCCGCGGCCGCGCGGGGCAAGCAGCTTCGGATGTCTCTGGCCGGCCAGCATCAGGCGGATTCTTTCCCTAGGTTTTGGGCTTTAATTAATTGATTAATTAGTCAGGTGATTAAAGTGGGCGCTCTCCCCTGTCAACCGCCCTCGCCGCAGGGCGCCCCGCGCTCAGCCCGCACCTTCACCCCAACGCCTGTCAGCGCAGTGATCGCGGATCCGTCGTGGTGAACTTCGTCAAATTCAGACCGCGGCCGAGCGGCGATCGAAATTCCGCGCGAGATAGCGGACATGCCCCGACAATTCGCCAGCCGGTGCGAAGCGCACGCGCTAGCATGAGAGCAGGGATCAGGGAGCGGCGTGAGGAAGCAGGCAATAGCGGTTGTCGGAACAGACGCGACCGCTGGCCGGGATGACCGTTACGAGGGCGAACCTAAGCTATGAAAGATTGGTGGGCGCACCAGGGCTCGAACCTGGGACCCGCTGATTAAGAGTCAGCTGCTCTACCAACTGAGCTATGCGCCCGGAACTTGTCCGGAAATGACCCTCGCAAGAGAGCGGTCGTTTAGCAAAGCGATTCCCCGATGTCCAGCAAGCTCAAGCAAGTTTTCCCGACTTTCTGACAACCGAAAGGCCGCCGGAATCCGGCGGCCTTTCATAGGCTTGGCGAAGGTGCCGGCGGACGGCGCTCAGAGCCGGCCGGAGCGCTCCTGATCAGGGCCGTCGTCGCGGTCGAAACGGTCGTGATCGAAGCCGCGGCCGCCGCGCTCCCAGCGATCCATGCCGCGCTCGAGGCGGTGGCGGCGCCAGCCTTCGGCGCCGAAGCCGCGCCCTTCCATATGGGTCAGCATGCTCAGCCGCCGCTTCTGGTTGTCGTCCAGGGTCTTGTAGAGCGGATCGGCGGCATCGGCGATCTTCTTCAGCGACGTCGCGGTCGCCGCCATGTTGCCGGCCCGCTCGCGCAGGCGGGCGACCGGATCATCCGGCTTCTGCGACTTGTCCGCATCGGTCTTCTCGGCGGCCATCCGCGCATTGGCGCGATCGATGCGCAGCTTGGCGAATTCCCGCACTGCGGTCTCGACCGGCGGCCACAGCTTCTCCTGATCGGCGTTGAGCTTCAGCCCGGCATGGACGGCGGCGATCCGCGCATCGACGAAGGCGGCGCGGTCCTCGGGGTTCATGCGCATGTGGCGGTGGAACCAGGGACGATGCTGGGCATAGACCGCGGTCGAACCGGCAATCGTGAGCGCCGCGATGCCGGCGAGCAGAACTTTCTTCATACGAACCTCCTTTGAAGGTTGCTCGAAGATGATGCCGCCCGCCCGCGCCTTCAACTTACGGATTGGACAGAGAGAGCTCTGTTACCAAGATGTAATCCGCTTTCATTGCACCGCAGAAACATCCAAGCGCGAGGTCGCGCCTTGGATGCCTGTTGTTTGCGCTAGATCATTCCGAGCAAGCGCGGCAGCCACAGCGAGATCTCCGGCACGTAGGTGACGACGCCGAGGAAGATCAGCATGGTCAGGAGCCACGGCCACACCGCGACCGTCAGCTCGGTGATCCCCATCTTGGCGATGCCGGAGGCGACGTAGAGGTTGAGGCCGACGGGCGGATGGCACAGCCCGACCTCCATGTTGACCGTCATCAGGATGCCGAAATGAATCGGATCGATTCCGAGCTTGATCGCGACCGGAAACAGGATCGGCGCCATGATCAGGATGATGGAGGACGGCTCCATCACGTTACCCGCTATCAGCAGCAGCAGGTTGACGATCAGCAGGAAGACGATCCAGTCGACACCGACCGAGGTGATCCAGGTCGCGATCTGCTGCGGGATATTCTCGTAGGTCATCAGGAACGAGAACAGCACCGCGTTGGTGATGATGTAGAGCAGCATCGCACTCATGTTGGCCGAGCCGAGCAGCACCTTCGGCACGTCCTTCAGCGACATGTCGCGGTAGACGAACACGGCAATGACGAACGCATAGACTGCGCTGACCGCAGCCGCCTCGGTCGGCGTGAACATGCCGGTATAGATGCCGCCGAGCACGATCAGGATCAGCAGCAATCCCCACATGCATTTGCGGAAAGCAGTGACCCGCTCCGCCCAGCTCGCCTTCGGCAGCCGCGGATAGTCGTTGCGCCAGGCGCGGTAGAACGTGGTGAACCCGAGCAGCGTCGCCAGCATCAGGCCGGGTATCACGCCGGCGATGAACATCTGTCCAACCGACGCCGACGACACCCGATGGCCGGCGGGATCGAGCGCGATACTGCCGCCGGTGGCGACGCAATAGATCACCATCACGATCGACGGTGGAATCAAGATGCCGAGCGCGCCCGACGTGGTAATCACGCCGGCGCCGAAGCGCTTGGGAAATCCCTGCTTCACCATCGCCGGCATCATGATCGAGCCGATCGCGATGACGGTCGCGGGCGAGGATCCCGACACCGCGGCAAACAGCGCGCAGGCCATTACGCCGGCAAGTCCCAGCCCGCCATACCAGTGTCCGACCATGGAGGTCGCGAAGTTGATCATCCGCCGCGCCACGCCGCCATGGGTCAGGAAGTTGCCGGCGAGGATGAAGAACGGGATCGCCATGATCTCGAAATTCTCGATGCCGGTGAACAGCTTCAGCGCCACCGATTCCGTTCGCACGTCGGTCAGCGTGAACATGAAGCTGAGCACGGTCAGACCCAGCGCGATCGAGATCGGCATGCCCGTCAGCATCAGCGAGATCAGGAGACCGAAGATGATGAGGCTGGTCATCGCGTCACCTCCGCGACGCCAGCACCTGGCGCATCGACCTCAACGCCCTCGACATGGGCATGGTCGTGATGCGGCAGCTCGCCGGTGCGGAAATAGGCGTACGCGACTTGCAGAAAGCGGAAGCACATCAAATAGGAGCCGAGCGGAATGCAGAGATAGACGATCCAGCTCGGGATCTCGAGATCGGGCGAAACCTGGTCGGTGTGCATCAGCCCCCACACGAACTTGGCGCCCATGGTGCCGATCACCGCCGTGAAGAACGCGCCGCAGAACAGACCGAACAGGACGACTGCGTTCTTCCACGGCGATCTAAGCTGGTTGACCACGACGTCGACGCCGACATGGATGCCGGTCCGCACGCCATAGGCGGCCCCGAACTTCGCCATCCAGATGAACATGTAGATGCAGAGTTCCTGTGCCCAGGACAGGTCGATCGGGAACAGGATCGGATAAAGGAACGGGATGCCGATCAGGTAGCGATGCATGACGGCGATGAAGATCAGCAAGGTCGCCGCCGCCATCAATGTCGCGATCAATATCTCTTCGAGCCGGTCAAGTATACGCAGCAGCATCAATCTCCCCTCACGGCCGGGCGGATGCGCCGCGCCGTGCCCCCTTCCAGCGGCCGCTCCGGCCGCCGGCTCCATCTCATTTGCGGTTTCTGACCGCCGCTCAGTTCATCGGGCCGCGGCCTGTTTCTTTGAGAAACTCGTCGATCAGAGGCTGACCGACGCGTGAGGCCACGTCCTTGTAGACCGGCTCCATCGCCTTGCGCATCGCCTCGTCCTGCTCCGGCGTGAGCTTGATGATCTCGCTCTTGCCGCTCTTCTTGATCTCGGCCAGCGCGTCCTCGTTCTCCTTCTGCGACTGCGTGTTGCTGAAGGCGGTCGCCTCCTTCATCGCCTTGGAAAGCTGGTCGCGGATGTCGGCCGGCAGATCGTCCCAGAACTTCTTGTTCACGATCACGACGTAGCCGATGTAGCCGTGGTTGGTCTCGGTGATGTACTTCTGCACCTCGTGCATCTTCTGGGTATAGATGTTCGACCAAGTGTTCTCCTGGCCGTCGACCACGCCGGTCTGGAGTGCCTGGTAGACTTCCGAGAACGCCATCACCTGCGGAATCGCGCCGAGTGAGCGGAACTGGGCTTCCAGCACCTTGGACGACTGGATGCGGAACTTAAGACCCTTGTAGTCGGCGGGCGTGATCAGCTTCTTGTTGGCGCTCATCTGCTTGAAGCCGTTGTCCCAATAGGCGAGGCCGGTGATGCCCTTGGCATCCAGCAGCTTGAGCAGCTTCGTGCCGAGCGGGCCTTCCGTCACCTTCCGCAGCGTCTTCAGGTCGGGCAGGATATAGGGCAGATCGAACACCTCGAACTCGCGAATGCCGAGCGGCCCGAACTTGGAGTTGGACGGCGCAAGCATCTGCACCGAGCCGAGCTGCAGCGCCTCGATCTCCTCCTTGTCCTTGTAGAGCGTGGAGTTCGGGTAGACTTCGACCTTGACCTTGCCGTCGGTGTATTTCTCGGCGAGCTCCTTGAATTTCTCGGCCGCCTGCCCCTTCGGCGTGTTGGTGGCCACTACGTGGCTGAACTTGAGAACGATCGGTGACTGCGCCGACGCCGGCCCGACAAAGGTCAAGGCTGCGATCGAAGCCGCAGCCAAAATGAGTTTACGCATGTTTCCTCCCGCGTAATTGCGGAGCACGAACACCGGCCCCGAGAGATCTGTGCGCACCATTACAGACAAGCAACGAGCATTGCCATTGCCCCTTTAGCAGGGGCTAATTGCGCTATTGCTGCACTGCAAAATCCGATGCGGCGGTATTCCCTTCGGCTCTTGCGACCGTTCAATGACACCGCCTGCACGCTGTGCCCGGCCACGGTAATGAGGTCAATGCGAGGTTTGGCAATGGCGGGTTCGCCGCGCGCGAATGCTGCGCGTTTCTTGCCAGCTGTCGTCGCTGCGAAAACAGGAACCGTATGGCGCGGCGGATCTTTCGGGCGGGACTTATCGTCGTCCTGGCGACGGCCAGGACCCATAACCACCGCATGTGATTGTAAGAGGGATTGGGGCCCCAGCGTCGCGCAATGATTGAGATTTGGGGTAATGGGTCCTGGCCTTCGCCAGGACGACGGTGGGGATGGTTCTCGATTCAAGCTGTCAAACAGCGCGGTGTCATCACCCGCGCATGCGCATGCGGGTGATCCGGTTTTCCAGAGACGCCCGTGCTTGTGCCGAGGGGGGTGCGTCCTCCGCTGTCGTCCCGGCGAAGGCCGGGACCCATACTCCGCAGCGGGTGTTGTGAATGGGACTCGTGGTTCCGACGTCGCGCAAGACAATTCCCATTTGTGGTTATGGGTCCCGGCCTTCGCCGGGACGACACTGAGTGTGTTGCGCTGTCAGTGCTCATAGCTTTGCATTCTCGCGACATGAATCGTCCGAGCTTTGCTTTTCGTCTCGCCCTCTTGCTTGCAGAGGGCGCAGGGAAAGCCGGGTGCCGATCGCACCCATGGGCCCCGAGCAATGGGTAGAAAGCTCTGGGGTAGGACCACAGGTGTAACCGGAAACAACCCGGCTTTCCCTGCGCGATGGGCTACGGCTTATTTCGTGCTCTCCCCGGCGAGACTGGGCTTGTTTGTCACCGCCTTCGCAAAGCGCATTCGCATTTTGCGACGAGACACCTGCCGCTAGGGCGTCAGGACCACACGACTTCACCGTCCGCTTCATGCGCACTCGTCAGTTGCGCAATCGGCGTCCACCGCATCTCGACCCACGTTCGTGACGACCGCGAAGCGCCCCTCTATCGGGTGAGACGGACAAACCATACACCGAGCCGCGCTTCTGATAAAGCGAAATATTTTGCTGCGGAGGCTTGCGCCGTCGGGCAACTCAGTGGTAGCGGCCCTCACCGGTCCTTTCGTCATTGCGGGCGACGCATCAGAGTCCAGTGTCGTCTCGCCGCGCGGACAGGATCCGGTCGATCAGGCGTCATTCCTTCCGCAGGATTTTATCCATGGCCTTTCCACGCGCCAGCTCATCGATCAGTTTATCCAGGTAGCGAATTTCCCGCATGGTCGGCTCTTTGATTTCCTCAACCCCTGACACCGCACACCACGCCCTTGATCAAGGCCCGCGAAGGATTCATTTCAGGCGCCTTTGCGAAGAACGTTTCGAAGTCGGTTTGTTTTTCCAACTGAGCTTCCAGCTCCTTCGGACCGTAGCCGGTCAACCAGGAGATCACCTGATCAACCTCCGCTTTGGTGCGTCCCTTCTTCCGCTTTCGCGACATAGAGCGGGTAGACGCTTGCGAAGCTCGTTGCATAGATCCGATGCTTGGCCATGAATTGCTCCGAACGTTCGTATTCCGGGGTCTCGACGAGGAAATATTAGTCCTGGGTTGAACCGGCTTCGCCAATCCGAAGTGTCGCATGTGGCTAGGGGCATGGCGATGGCCTGCTGCCTCCCGTTTCGTCCCCGGCGCTCGCGTGCGGCGGCGCGCATGCGTTGGCAGCAATCGCTCTACAGCGACGGCAACCGCTCTGGGGCAGCGCCACACCTGATCCGCTAGATCATCACCATGTCCAATCCACGGGCGGAAACAAGGTGCGGCCCGCCGGGATCGAACATCAGGATCGAACGCAGGAGTTTTCAACGATGAACCAGATGATCCGCAATACTCAGGAGACAAGCATGAACCGCGACAACGCATCGCACGCCGGTCAGCCCGGGCCCGACGAATTGGTACCGTCGCGCTACGCGCTGAAGGTCGGCGACATCGACGTGCTGGTGGTCAGCGACGGCGTGCTGCCGCTACCCGCCAAGATGTTGGCGCACAATGCCGACCCGGCCGTCCGCGCGGCCTGGCTGGACGACATGTTCCTGCCGCCGGACGCGTTCGACTGGGCGCTGAACGTGGTCGTGGTGCGAAGCGGCGGGCAGACCATTCTGATCGACGCCGGGCTCGGATTGGACCCGGACCTGCACCTGCCGCGAGCCGGGCAGACGGTCAAGCGACTGGAGGCCGCCGGCATCGATCTGGCATCCGTGACCGACGTGGTGCTGACCCACATGCACATGGACCACGTTGGCGGGCTGCTCGTCGAGGGCGTGAAGGACCGGCTGCGTCCGGACCTGCGGATCCATGTGGCGGCCGCCGAGGTCAAGTTCTGGGAGGCGCCCGATTTCTCCCGCGTCTCCATGCCGCCGGGATTCCCGGACGCGCTTCGGGCCACCGCCAAGCGGTTCGCAAACGAGTACCACAACCAGCTGCGGACGTTCGAAGATGAGCACGAAGTTGCGCCGGGCGTCGTAGTCCGCCGCACCGGTGGCCACACTCCCGGACATAGCGTGGTTCGCGTGGCATCCGGCGGCGACCGGCTGACATTCGCCGGTGACCTCGTGTTCACGGTCGGGTTCGAGCACCCGGATTGGCACAACGGCTTCGAGCACGACCCCGAGGAAGCCGCCCGCGTCCGGATCAACCTTTTGCGGGAGCTTGCGGTGAACCGCGAACTGCTGGTGGCCACGCATATGCCGTTCCCGTCCGTTGGTCATGTCGCTGTTGCCGGCGACGCTTTCCGCTGGGTGCCCGTGTCCTGGGACTATTGAGACCCTGTCGAGTTAGAGCCGAACCGGGGCGCGTACTCCTATCGATCATGGGTGCGCGCCCCGGCTTCCGCGAGATGAATCGCGATCCGAGCATATCCCGGTCACGGGCCGATCGTTCGGATGGGTTGCCGCGGGTGCAGCAAGGCAGCGGCCGAGCCGCGGTGGCCGCTTGGACGGCTTCGTTCCCGAAAGCGGGCATTGCAGCCTTCTGAGCAAAGGTCAGCTACGGGCCATAAGCGGTCATTCAAGCCAGCCGAGAGCGAATTAGCTTGCCTTGCCTTGAGTCCTTTTGCACTCTCAGGCAAGGAGGCCGATGCATGAAGATAATGACCGTCGCGTGCGCTCTCGGAGCGGCCCTCGTGCTGTGCAACCTCGGGACGTCCGGTGCTGAAGCCCGGGCGCGGAAGGCACAAGTCGTTCATGAACCAAGGAGGGTTATTATCCCGACGCCCGTAATAAGGCCAACTCCGTGGGATTATTATATTGTTCCACGATATCGTTATCGCCCTGAAGACGACCGGGTCGATCCATACGGCCCACCCGTGGTGTTGTTGTGGCGCCTCTATGAGGGGTGGCGGTGGCCATACTGGTGGTGAACAGCGATCACGCCAAACAGATCGCATTCCGAGTGGCGATCGTCCCCTGACGGACGGGGACTAGAGCGCGATGAGATTAGGTTGAATTGTCATCGCGCCTTAGCTCTTTGTTTGAGCATGATCTTTTCGGAAAACCGCTTCGCACTTTTCCGGATCATGCTTTAGCCGTGAAGTTGCGCGTTGAGGCCGTCCCAATTTGGCGTGCGTCTGGTTGCCTCAAGAGCACCGCTCTGGGAATTCCGACGAAAAAGAAGGCCCTTCTGGCCCGAGAGTTCTTTGGCTTTCAGCACTCGGCCATCTTCCAAAAGGATGCGCGCGCCTGCCGTGACATAACAGCCCGCTTCGACGATACAATCGTCACCCAATGAAATGCCGATACCGGCATTGGCTCCGATCAGGCAGCGCTCGCCAACTGTAATCCTCTCTTTCCCTCCTCCGGACAGAGTACCCATGATCGAGGCTCCGCCGCCAACGTCGCTGCCGCTTCCCACAACGACGCCGGCGCTGATCCGGCCTTCGACCATGCAGGGACCGAGCGTGCCTGCGTTAAAATTGCAAAAGCCTTCATGCATGACGGTCGTGCCCGGAGCCAAATGGGCTCCGAGCCTTACGCGATCCGCATCTGCAATTCTCACGTCTGCAGGCGTCACATAATCAGTCATGCGCGGAAACTTATCCACGCCTGTCACCTCGAACGCGAGGCCATGCTTTCGTGCTTCCATTCGCGCGTCCGGTACACGAGAGCACTCACAGGGACCGAGGGTCGTCCAGGCAACGTTAGGTAAAAGACCGAAAACTCCCTCGAGGTTCAGGCAATTCGGCTGGACGAGCCGGTGGCTCAGCAGATGGAGTCGAAGATACGCGTCGTGCACGTCAGTCGGCGCAGATGCAAGGGAGCCAATTTCTGTACGGATTGGAACGATGTCGACACTGCGAATGTCGTCGTGTCGTGCATATCCGTCCGCCGACTCTCCCAACGATCTGATGATCTCGTCGCTTGCCAGCCGCACCGTTGCCGTCTTGTCGGCCTCCGCGACCAGGTGTAGCCGAAGAAACCAGGAATCCAGCACGCGACCATCAGCGGCAATTGTCGCAAATCCCTCGCCTCTCGCGCCCCTCAGCTCCATCGTCATTTGAATTTCTCACACTGCGATCCTGCATGTCATGCATACGCGAGTTCTCGTAGAATTGGCAACTTCCGGACTCTCAAACCCGTCCGCTTTGGGGCAAAGGGCAACATGGGCCCACCGCAGCGACACCCGCTCTTATGCTCTGAGCGGACGTCGATCGACGGTGCTTGCGGTGCCGTGTCGGGCGAGCGAGTAGCCGGCGCGGCCGGCTCGTCCTCAACGCTTCGTCCCAGGACCGCTACTCCGCAGCGGTCCGGATATCGATCTTCTCGGCTCTGACCGCGCAGAACTTGAACTCCGGGATCTTGCCGAACGGATCGAGCGCCGGGTTGGTCAACAGGTTCGCCGCCGCTTCCGCATAGCAGAACGGCATGAACACCATGTTCTCCGGCACGTCGCGGTCGGATCGGACCTTGACCTCGACGGCGCCGCGGCGGGTCTCCAGGCGAATGAAATCGCCCGGCGCGAGCTGCTTCCTGCGCATGTCCTTCGGCGACATGAAGGCCACCGCCTCCGGCTCGATCTGGTCGAGCACCTGCGCACGGCGCGTCATCGAGCCGGTGTGCCAGTGCTCCAGCACGCGGCCGGTCGAGAGCACCATCGGGTATTCGGCGTCAGGCAACTCGTCCGGCGGGATCACCTTGGCCGGCACGATCTTGCCGCGGCCGCTCGCGGTCGGGAAGCCCGTGGTGAAGATGATCTCGTTGCCGGGCTGGTCCGGAGCGTCGACCGGATAGGTCACCGCGCCTTCACGCAGCAGCCGCTCCCAGGTGATGTTCTTCAGCGAGGGCATCAGCTGCGCCATCTCGGCGAAGACGTCGCCGGCGCCGGCATAATTCCACGGCAGGTCCATGCGCTTGCCGATCTCCTGGATGATCCAGAGATCCTGCCGCGCATCGCCGGGCGGCTTGATCACCTGGCGCGCGAGCTGGACGCGGCGGTCGGTGTTGGTGAACGAACCCTCCTTCTCGGCGAAGGCCGAGGCCGGCAGGATGACGTCGGCGTGGAACGCGGTCTCGGTGACGAAGAGATCCTGCACCACGAGATGATCGAGCATGACCAGCGCCTGACGGGCATGCTGGAGGTCGGGATCGGACATCGCGGGGTTCTCGCCCTCGATATACATGCCCTTGATCTCGCCGGCATGGATCGCGTTCATGATCTCGACCACGGTCAGGCCGCGGACGGGATCGAGATCCTGCTGCCAGAGCTTTTCGAAAGCGCCGCGCATGTCGTCGCGCCCGACCGGCTGATAGTCCGGCAGGAACATCGGAATCAGGCCGGCGTCGGAGGCGCCCTGCACGTTGTTCTGGCCGCGCAGCGGATGCAGGCCGGTGCCGGGACGGCCGACCTGGCCGGTGATCAGCGCGAGCGCAATCAGGCAGCGCGCGTTGTCGGTGCCGTGCACATGCTGGCTGATGCCCATGCCCCAGAAGATGATCGACGATTTCGCCCGCGCATAGGTTCGCGCCACCTCGCGCAGCGTCTGCGCCGGGATGCCGCAGATCGGCTCCATCTTCTCCGGCGTGAACTCCTCGATCTTCTCCTTGAGCTCCTCGAACCCCTCGGTGTAGCCGGCGATGTACTGCTCGTCGGTCAGGCCTTCGGTGATGATCGTGTGGATCATCGCGTTCAGCATCGCGACGTCGCTGCCCGGCTTGAATTGCAGGTGCTTGGTGGCGTGGCGCGACAGCGTCTGCCGGCGCGGGTCCATCACATAGAGCTTGGCGCCGCGCTTGGCGGCGTTCTTGATGTAGGTGGCGGCGACCGGATGGTTGACGGTCGGATTGGCGCCGATCACCCAGATCACTTCGGCGTCGGCCGCGGCCGAGAACGGCGCCGAAACCGCGCCCGAGCTCAGGCCTTCGAACAGCGCCGCCACGGACGAGGCGTGGCACAGCCGGGTGCAATGATCCACGTTGTTCGAACCGAAGCCGGTGCGCACCAGCTTCTGGAACAGATAGGCCTCTTCGTTCGAACCCTTGGCCGAGCCGAAGCCGGCCAGCGCCTTCACGCCCTTCTCGTCGCGGATCTTGACGAGCCCCCTGGCCGCGATGTCGAGCGCTTCCTCCCAGCTCGCCTCGCGGAAATGAGTGAAGGGGTTGGCCGGATCGACCTGGTCGTTGGCATCTTTCTTCGTTCGGCAACCGCACCAGCGGCCTGGTCAGGCGATGCGGATGGTGGATGTAGTCGAAGCCGAAGCGGCCCTTGACGCAAAGACGGTTGTGATTGGCGGGGCCGTCGCGGCCTTCCGCATAGATCACCTTCTCGTCCTTGACCTCATAGGTCACCTGGCAGCCGACGCCGCAGAACGGGCAGAGCGAGTCGACCTTCCTGTCGGCATAGGTCACGCGGGTCTGCTTCTCGTCCAGCATCACGGCCGGCATCAAGGCGCCGGTCGGGCAGGCCTGCACGCATTCGCCGCAGGCAACGCAAGTGGACTCGCCCATGGGATCGTCGAAGTCGAACACGATCTTGGAATCGTGATTGCGATAGGCCATGCCGATGACGTCGTTGACCTGAACCTCGCGGCAGGCACGCACGCATAGGCCGCACTGGATGCAGGCGTCGAGATTGACGCGCATCGCCGGATGGCTGGCGTCGGTCGCCCAGCGCTCGGCGGCGGGAAAGCGGCTCTCGGTCACGCCCGTCGTCTCGGCCCAGTGCCAGAACTTCGAATCCGGATCGTGGCTGGTCTCGCGCGCCGGCTGGTCGGCGACCAGCAGCTCCATCACCATCTTTTGCGCCGACACCGCGCGCGCGGACTCGGTTTTCACCTTCATGCCGACCGATGGGGTGCGCTTGCAGGACGCCGCCAGCACACGCTCGCCCTCGATCTCGACCATGCAGGCGCGGCAATTGCCGTCGGGGCGATAGTCCGGTGCCGGCGAATAGCACAGATGCGGAATCTCTCGTCCCTGGCGCTTTGCGACTTGCCAGATCGTCTCGCCGGGATTGGCCTCGACCTGCTTGCCGTCGAGCTCGAACGGAATCGTCAGGCCTGAGTTCTGATTGTTGCTCATTCAAATCCTCGTCGAAATTCGTCTGCTCGGCCTCGCCTACTCGGCGGCTTGCTGCGGACGAAAGCCGTCAGGGAAATATTTGATCACGGAGGACAGCGGATTCGATGCCGCCTGTCCGAGCCCGCAGATCGAGGCATCGCGCATCGCCTGGCTCAATTCGTCCAGCAAGGCCCGGTTCCAGACTGGCTGTTGCATCAGCAGCGCTGCCTTCTGGGTTCCGACCCGGCACGGCGTGCACTGGCCGCAGCTCTCGTCCTCGAAGAACTTCATCAGGTTCAGCGCGGCGTCCCTGACGTCATCGACCTGCGAGAGCACGACCACGGCGGCCGATCCGATGAAGCAGCCGTATTTCTCCAGCGTGCCGAAATCGAGCGGAATGTCGTCCATCGACGCCGGCAGGATGCCGCCGGACGCGCCGCCCGGCAGATAAGCGTAGAACTGATGGCCATCGGCCATGCCGCCGCAATATTCGTCGATCAGCTCGCGCACGGTGATGCCGGCGGGCGCCAGCTTCATGCCGGGATTCTTGACGCGGCCCGAGACCGAGAAGCTGCGCAGCCCGTGACGCTCGTGCCGGCCGTTGCCCTTCCACCAGTCGGCGCCCTTCTCGACGATGTCGCGCACCCACCACAGCGTCTCGATGTTGTTGATCAGCGTCGGCAGGCCGAACAGGCCGACCTGGAACGGGTAAGGCGGCTTGTGCCTGGGCAGGCCGCGCTTGCCTTCGATGCTCTCCAGCAGCGAAGATTCCTCGCCGCAGATATAGGCGCCGGCGCCGCGCCGCATGTGCAGCGTCGGGCCGCCCGGCGGCAGCTTTGCGATCTCGCGCTCGAGGATCTCGCGCGCGGCCGGATACTCGTCGCGCAGATAGATATAGACGTCGGAGGCATGCACCACATGCGCGCCGATCAGCATGCCCTCGATGAAACGATGCGGATCGGTCTCGAGATAATAGCGGTCCTTGAACGTGCCGGGCTCGCCCTCGTCGCCGTTGATCGCCATCAGCCGCGGGCCGGGCTCCCCGAGCACCGCGCGCCATTTGCGCCCCGTCGGGAAGCCGGCACCGCCGAGGCCGCGCAGCGAGGCGTCGTCGAGCGCCTTCAGGAGATCGTCCTTCGGCAGCTCGCCCGAGCGCACGCGGCCCAGCAGCTTGTAGCCGCCGCCGGCGACATAGGTGTCGTAGTCGACATATGGCGGAAGGTGCACATGGGTGTCGCCGTTCTTCGCCGCCGCCAGCACATTGGTGACGGTCGCATGATCGACGAAGTTGTGGCCGACCTCGGCGGCGGGGGCGGTGTCGCAGCGGCCGACGCACGGTGCGCGCACCACGCGGATGCCGGGGCCGGCGCGGTTCTGCAGATCCTTCAACAGCTGTTCACCGCCGAGCATCGCGCAAGTGAGGGAGTCGCAGACGCGGATGGTGAGCGGCGCAATATCCTGCTCGCCCTCCTTCACCACGTCGAAATGGGCGTAGAAGGTCGCGGTCTCGAACACCTCGGCGAAGGAGAGCTTCATCTCGTCGGCGAGGGCGGCCAGATGCGCGGCCGAGATCTGGTGATACCTGTCCTGGATCAGGTGCAGATATTCGATGAGCAGGTCGCGCCGACGCGGGCGGTCGCCGAGCAGCGTCTCGATCTCATGGGCGGCCACTGGGTCGACCTGGCGTCCCTTGGGCGTGGCCTTCGCTCGCTTCCTGCCCTGTCCGGGATGCTCGAATGCACGAACCTTGTGAACGTCGTCTCCACTCATAAAGCCTCGCCTTGGGAACCACGCTTTGCGCGAATTGCGCTGCTTCGACGAACTCTATTCTCTGGTATGCCAGAGGCAAGCAATTTTAGAACGCCTCTAGCAGCGTCGGGTTGCCGCGTAGGCCATTGTTAATGTTTGCCTATCGGGCGATCTGATTTTGCTATCACGCGCTCGTCGCGCTGCACGGTCTCGACCGCGTTTCAGCTCTCAAAGCAGGTCGGCGTAGCCGAGAAAGCCGACGACATCGCCCGGTTCAACCCGCACCACCGACTCGCCGAGTTCGACCAATCCATCGGTCTCGATCAGCGACGACAGCAGGCCAGCTCCTTCGCGAGGAAACTTGTTCGCTTCCAGCGTACCGTCCGCCGCCCGTCGCAGCGAGACCCGGACATATTCGCGCCGCCCACTCTTCTTCTTGTAGCTGAAGGCGGCCCGCACCGGCATCGGCAGCAAGGGGGACGGCGCAGCGCCCGACAGCGCCAACACCGTCGGTCGCACCACATGGACGAACGTCACGAAGCTCGCGACGGGATTGCCGGGCAATCCGATCAGCGGCGTGCCGCCGATGATGCCCATCGCCACGGGACGGCCGGGCTTGATCGCCATCCGCCACAGCACCAGCGAGCCCGCCTGTTCGATGCCGGCCCTGACGTGGTCCTCTTCGCCGGTAGAGACCCCGCCGGTGGTCAGGATCAGGTCGTAGCGCCGCGCGGCCTGCTTGAGCGCCGCGGCGAGCTCGGCCCGCTCGTCGCGCAGGATGCCGAGATCGCCGACCTCGCAACCGAGCCGCCGCAACATCGCCATCAGCATGAAGCGGTTGGAATCGAACAGTTGCGCTTCGGTGCGCGCGCTGCCGGGCGCGGCCAGTTCGTCGCCGGTCGAGAACACCCCGACGCGAAGCCGACGCACCACATCGAGCGTAATGAGCCCGAAGGCGGCGGCGACCGCGATATCCTGCGGGCGCAGCCGCCGTCCCGATGCCAGCGCGACGTGGCCGCGCGGAATGTCCTCGCCGCTCGGGCGCACATTGGCGCCGGCCTTCAGGCCGGACGGCAGGATCACGTTTCCCGCATCGTCGATCCGCACGTCTTCCTGCATGAACACGGTGTCGGTGCCATCGGGCATCGGCGCGCCGGTGAAGATCCGCACCGCCTGTCCGGGCTGCGCCGGCTGCGCCGACGCGCCCGCCTGCACCCGTCCGGCAACGGGGAACGCGCGCTCGCCGCTCGCCGGCAGCTCCGCGCCGGATACCGCGTAGCCGTCGACGGCGGAATTCTTGAACGGCGGCAGCGCAAGCGGCGCGACAATGTCGCCGGCCAGGATGCGTCCATCCGCATCCACCAGGGCAACGGTTTCGGTCTCGCCGACAGGCTTGACCCGCGCGGCGATGATCGCGACGGCTTCGTCGACCGACATCATCGGGCCGCCGAAGGCAAAGCAATCGTCCGATAGTTGCGCCATGATCTCCCTCGGTCCTCGGCCATCGACAAGATTTGTTCGACCCGGATCGCGAACTGCGGCGTTATCCTCAAAGCCGGACCGATCGATGGCAGTTCCCGCGACGCGGCGGAGAGTCGCCAGTCAGTCTCCGAACGTGCTTATATCCCTAGCTGCGTTGCCATGTGAACCCATCTGGACGTCAAGTAGTGCCCGAGAAAACCACAGCTCCCGTCATTGTTCCTGATCCGGACGATCCGCGCCTGACGGAGCGCGTGGTCGGCGTCGATCAGACCGGCGTGCGGACCGAGATCAAGGTGCCGGTCGAGCGGCCGCTGACGCTGTACCTCAACGCGCAGGAGATCGTCACGATGATGACGATCGGCGACTATCCCGAATATCTGGCGCTCGGCTATCTGCTGAACCAGAACATGCTGAAATTCAACGACGTGGTCACCGAGGTCGAATACGACGACGACCTCCAGGTGGTCGTGGTGCGGACCGCACATCACACCAATTTCGAGGCCAAGCTGAAGAAGCGCACGCAGACCTCGGGCTGCGCGCAAGGAACCGCCTTCGGTGATCTGCTAGAGGCCGTCGAGAGCGTCGCGCTGCCGAAGGCCGAGCTGCGCACCTCCTGGCTCTACCAGATGACGCAGACCATCAACACCATGCCTTCGCTCTATCTCGAGGCCGGCGCGATCCACGGCTGTGTGCTGTGCAAGGCGGGAGAACCACTCTGCTACACCGAGGACGTCGGCCGCCACAACGCCGTCGACAAGATCGCGGGCTGGATGTACCGCCACGGCGTCGAGCCTGGCGACAAGATCCTCTACACCACCGGGCGTCTCACCTCGGAGATGGTGATCAAGACCGTCCGCATGGGCATTCCGATTCTGGTGTCGCGCTCCGGCTTCACCGCCTGGGGCGTCGATCTCGCAAGGCAGGTCGGGCTGACGCTGGTGGGACGCACCCGCGGAAAGCGCTTCATCGCGCTCGCGGGCGAGGAGCGCATCGTCTACGACCAGAACCTCGCTTACGTCGAGGAGGAATCGGCCAGGCACAAGCGCAAGGGCGAGACCGACCATGACTGACATTCCGGGGACTAACATCCCGGGCGTGCTGCTCGCCGGCGGCCTCGCACGGCGCATGGGCGGCGGCGACAAGCCGATGCGCAAGATCGCGGGCCGCACCATTCTGCAGCGGGTGATCGACCGTCTCGCTCCGCAGTGCAGCGGGCTGATCCTCAACGCGAACGGCGATCCCGCACGCTTTGCTGCCTTCGGCCTGCAAGTGGTCGCCGACGACGTGCCCGGCTTTCCCGGCCCCCTCGCCGGCATCCTCGCTGCGCTCGACTGGGTTGCGGCCCATCGGCCGGATGCGAAATGGGTGCTGAGCGCCGCGGGCGACTGTCCGTTTCTGCCGCGCGACCTCGTCACGCGCCTCGAAGAAGCGCGTCGAGCGCAGAATGCCGAGTTCGCGGTCGCTTCATCCGGCGGGCAGTCGCATCCGGTGATCGGCCTGTGGCGCGTCGCCTTGCGTGAGGAGTTGCGCCACGCGCTGGTCGTCGAGGACCTCCGCAAGATCGACCGCTGGACCGCACGCTATCCGCTCGCAACGGTGACGTGGCCGGCGGAGCCGCTCGATCCGTTCTTCAATGCCAACACGGTCGAGGACATCTCCGAAGCCGAGCGCCTGGCGGCGCTCGACGGCGGCTGATGTCCGCCGTCCGGCTCAACTCGGCCACGGCGTATTGCGGATCCGGGTGCAGGCATTCGGCCTGTGAAATGTGGGATCGCGCTCCGCGACGAAGTCAAAATTGACCGTACCGAACGTGGTCTGCGGCTTCTTCAGGGCCGAGCAAGTCTGAACCTCGATGAACTCGTTCTTGAAATCGCCGCGGGGCAACGCTGCAAGGACGCCGTCGCGCTGCTCAGCCGTGTAGTCATCGTATCCGACGCCGACGGCATCGACCAATACGCCCGCATTGGTGAGCGCGATTTCCGGCCGCATGTATTGCGGAATGCCGGGCGTGGTGTGCAAGGCGATCGCCTCCCACACCAGGTCCGCTTTGGGCTCGGCGACGCCGCGGCTCCTGAGAAACTTGCGCGCCGCATCGGCGCCGTCGACCTCAAACCGTTTGGTCTCGGTATGAAAATGATCGACGAGGCCGAGATCATGAAACAGCGCGGCAACATAAAGCAATTCAGCGTCGAACTTCAGATTTTGCCTGGCACCCTTGAGCGCGCCGAACACAAACACGCGGACCGAGTGATTGAACAACATCTCGGTCTCATATTGCCGCACCAACTCGGCGGCCTCCCGCGCGATCTTGCTGTCCGGGATTCGAATGCCGGAAATCGTGTCCGCCATCATCGCACTCCTGCCCTGTGTAGCGTCCCGGATGCATGCACTGGACGGCCAATGGCGTCACGATCATGCGCGCCGGCACTCCGCTGCAGTGAATCGCACCCCACTACCTAACCCGCGAAGCGGCAACCGGAAGGCCCCTGCTGCATGAAGATTCTGCAGTGAGATCGTGAGGCTGGTGCAATACGGAAGGCGCGATCGGGTTCAGCCGATCGTGCCTCGCCTGATCCAGCCGAAGCCTGACCGGAAGTAGCCGGCACAGGCTCCGCCGGGTCGCGGCGATCAGTGCCCCGCAGCAATCCGGGTCGGGCCGCAGACGTCGTCCTGCGCATTGTTGCCGTCGTCGTGGCCGCGGCCGTTGTCCTTCATCCGGCCGTGATCGCCATCGCAATTGACGGGAGCGAACGACACGCCGCGATAGACCATGCCGAACGCCGGCGGCACAACGACGTCAAAGGCTTCGTTCGCCGGAAGCGTCGTCGCCGCGACCCTGTCCGTGATGGTGACGACTTGATTCGGATCGGCGCCGGGCTCGACCGAGTTGCCCACGGTCGACGTCACCGCGAAAAGCGTCGCGGTGCCGTCGCGGTTGATGCGGCCGGTGATGTTGCGCAGGCCGCCGGTTGCCGGATCAGTCGGATAGCCGTTGACATGATAGAGCGTGCCGAGGTTCAGGCCCTGTTGCAGCGTGTAGGCAAGGCTCCAGCTGCCGTTGGCATAGATCCATTTCTGAAGGCCTGCGGTCGGCGACGTGGCCGCGTCGGCGAGATTGCCATCACCTTCCTGGGCGACATAAAGCGTCGTCGCATTGGCGAACCAGATGCCGAAGGGATAGAAGCCCCTCGCGCCGGAGTTCGCCGAGGGATTGTTCGGGAAACCCGGAAGAATGCTGAACGTCGTCGACGCGGCCGTACCCCTCGTCGGCAACACGCCCGGCTGGCCGACCTGATAGACGGTGTTGATGCCGTTGCTGCCGCTGCCCTTGGTGACGTAAAGCGTGTTGCCGGAGATCGCGAGGCCGCGGAAATTATCGTCCTTGCCGGACTTGTCGGCAGCAAAGCCGAGCTGGGCAACCGAGAAGCCGAACTGGAAGCCATTCTTGCTGCCGGGCGTGCCCTGCTGCACGCCAACCACGGCGTCGGAACCATCGACACCGGGCGTCGCAAGTTGAACGCCGGTGTCATTGACGACAAGCGCGGGCTGGGTGCCGCTGCCGTTGCCGGCATTGCCGACCGTGAAATACTGGTCGGTCTGGGTGCCATTGACCTTGTTTGCGCGGATCGCGCCACGACCATTGTCGCCGCTGTAGACGTTGACCTTGGTCCGATGCAGCGAGCCGTCGAAATCCAACTCCGCGACCACGCGCGCATGCACGCCGGTGTCCGGATTAGTGGGGTCGACGTGGTTCGGCGAATTGGAGTTGGAAACATCCAGCTGGTTCACCGCCGCGTCGTAGCCCATGAACGTCACGGCCTTGCCGTCGGGCGACAAATGCAGCGACAGTTCAGACTTGGAGCTGAAGCTCGTCACCGCCACGTCCGCCGGGACGATCAGCGCGCCGAATTCGCGCAGCCGGCGGCCTTCCAGATGAAATTTCTTGATCACCACCGGCGCGGTCACGCCGAAATTCGAATCCACGGCCACGTTGTTGAAGACCCCCGGATAGCTGCCGTCCGCCACAGCCGTCGCGCCGGTCGGCAGCGTCTGGCCTACGGTGACGGTCGATGCGTTGCCGGCGTAGACCGCGGTGCCGACCAGCAATTCGTGCGGATTGCCCGCGGTCTGGGACAACGCCGGATGGACCGCAAAAAGCACCGGTGAGAGCGCCGTGCCCGCGATCAGGCGCCGGACAATGACGCGGCGAGATGTTTGCGGAGTTGTTTGCGATTTGAACATGCGAAGGCCCCCCATTTTTTGAAAATTGGAATGGGTTCCTCATACGGGGCCGATCGCAACATCCGTGTGACAGATTGCCGCAGCTCGTGTTCACGTTCCGGAAATCTCACCGCTCGCATGCAAGGGCGATGAGATTGGGTCGGATCGTCATCGCGCCTTGGCTCAAGGTTCGAGCATGATCGCCGCGCAAACGCTTCGCGTTGATCGCTTAGCTGGCCCGTCCGCCAACCCGGCCGACCCGATCCGTTTCGATCGCCCGCAGATAGTCCAGCATCAGACGGCTGGTTGCCGACAGATGCGCGGTGTCGCGGACCACGATCTTCAGCTCGCGCCGTCCCCAATCGTCGCGCAGCGGGATCGCACGAAGGCCCATGCCGGCGCCGACCACCTCGAAGGCGCGGTCGGGGATCAGCCCGAGCCCCATATTGGCCTGCACCATGCGGCAGACCGCATCGAAGCCGGGCACATTGATGCGCAGCCGCATCGCCTTGCCGGCTTGCGTCGCCGCATATTGCGAGCGCAGATAGATCGAACTCGCGGTGTGCAAGCCGATATGGTCGAAATCGAGCGTCTCGGTGAACAGCAATGTCTCGCGGCCGGCCAGCCGATGGTCGGCGCGCATCACCACCACCAGATTGTCGTAGCGATAATGGAAGGCCTCGAGCGCGCGGCTGTCGGCCTCGGCCGAGCAGATGCCGATCTCGGCCGCGCCCTCCTCGATGCCGCGCACCACCTGCCCGCTCGGCCGCTCCTGCAGATCGACGCGGAGCAATTCATGTGCCGCGAAGAAGGCGGAGAGATCCTCGGGCAGGTATTGCACGATCGCCGAGAGGTTGGCGAGCATGCGGACATGGCCACGCACGCCTTGCGAATATTCCGACAGCTCGACCGCGATCTTCTCGACATTGAGCAGCGTCACCCGGGCGTGGTGCAGCAGCGCCTCGCCGGCCGGCGTCAGCGCCATGCCCTTGGCGAGCCGCTTGAACAGCGTGACGCCGAACGCCAGCTCGAAATCGTTCATCCGCTTCGACACCGCCGACGCCGCGATCCCCTCGCGCTGCGCGGCGCGGGTGAGGTTCTGCTCGTCGCAGACCGCGACGAACAGGCGAAGCGTTGTCAGGTCGACCCGGCGCGTCAGCGCGGTCTCCGCCGGCGTGGCGGCGCGCGGAAGGTCTGTCACGATGGAGGAGATCGGCATGGACGGCGTTCCCCGGGAAAGAACGCAGCGTAGCGCTGGAGATGGCGCGGAAGATTCCAAAGCAGTGCGGGATGGAGCGGAATATTGGTAAATGATTCCAAGAATGACTGAATTGGACGGTTTTCATCCCAAACAGGTCACCCGTAGCTGTTGTTACGAGCGCAGTTCGTCACCGTCATCCCAGCGACAACGGCGAAGCCTTTGCGCGGGGATGACGGGGTTGGATGGGCCCTGACAAAAACGCGGCGCCGAGGCGCCGCGTTTCAACTTTGTCGGTCGATCTCGCTGGTCAGCCCGCAGCCTTGGCCGGGACATCGCGCTGGCGCTTCATGACGATCTTGTTGAGCGCGCCGAGATAGGCCTTGGCCGAGGCCACCAGCGTATCCGGATCCGCCGCGCGTGCCGTCATCGAACGGCCGTCCTGCGACAGCCGCACCGAGACTTCGGCCTGCGCGTCGGTGCCTTCGGTGACGGCGTGGACCTGATACAGCTCCAGCTTCGCCTCGTGCGGCACCAGGCGCTTGATGCAGTTGAACACGGCGTCGACGGGACCGTTGCCCTCGGCCTCCTCGATCTTGATCTGGCCGTCGACGTCGAGCTTCATGGTCGCGCGCTGCGGACCATGGGTGCCGGCGATCACCGTCAGCGAGGTCAGCTTGATGCGGTCGTGGGACGCCGCCATCTCCTCGTCGACCAGCGCCTCGATGTCCTCGTCGTAGATGTCCTTCTTGCGGTCGGCCAGCGCCTTCATGCGCGTGAACGCATCTTCCAGCTGGTTCGGGCCGAGCTTGTAGCCCATCTCCTCCAGCTTGTGCACGAAGGCATGACGGCCGGAGTGCTTGCCGAGCACCAGCGAGGACTGCTTCAGGCCGACCATTTCCGGCCGCATGATCTCGTAGGTGGAAGCATCCTTCAGCACGCCGTCCTGGTGGATGCCGCTCTCATGCGCGAACGCGTTCCGGCCGACGATGGCCTTGTTGTACTGCACCGGGAACGAGGTCGCCGCCGATACCAGCTTCGAGGCGCGGGTGAGCTGCGTGGTGTCGATCTTGTTCCAGTAGGGGAATTTGTCGTTGCGCACGTTGATCGCCATCACGATCTCTTCGAGCGCAGCGTTGCCGGCGCGCTCGCCGATGCCGTTGATGGTGCACTCGACCTGGCGCGCGCCGCCGACGATGCCGGCCAGCGAGTTCGCGACCGCCATGCCGAGATCGTTGTGGCAGTGCACGGAGAACACCGCCTTGTCCGAGTTCGGAACGCGCTCGATCAGCGTCCTCATGAAGTGGGTGTATTCCTCCGGCACCGTGTAGCCGACGGTGTCGGGGATGTTCACCGTGGTGGCGCCGGCCTTGATCACGGCCTCGACGATGCGGCACAAAAAGTCCATCTCGCTGCGGGTGCCGTCCTCGGCCGACCATTCGACGTCGTCGATCTGGTTGCGGGCGCGCGCGACCATCGCGACCGAGGTCTCGATCACCTGCTCCGGGGTCTTGTTCAGCTTCACCCGCATATGCAGCGGCGAGGTCGCGATCACGGTGTGGACCCGGCCGCGCTTGGCGAATTTCACCGCCTCGGCGCAGCGGTCGATGTCGGCCGGATGGGCGCGCGACAGGCCGGCGATCACGGCGTTCTTGGAGCGGCGAGCGATTTCGCTGACGGCCTGGAAGTCGCCTTCGGAGGTGATCGGGAAGCCGGCCTCGATGACGTCGACGCCCATGTCGTCCAGCAGCTCGGCGACCTCGAGCTTCTCCTCGAAGGTCATGGTCGCGCCGGGGCACTGCTCGCCGTCGCGCAACGTGGTGTCGAAAATGATGACGCGGTCCTTGTCGGACTTGTTCTGGGTGGCCATGTCAGAAATTCCTTTAAGCTTTGCGCCCGTCATGTTGCTCCTTGAGCAATTACTTGGGCGATATCAGGGTCCGGTGATCTCGACCAACCCCTGAGCGCCCAGGCGCATGGCGCCCAGCCGGCCCTCAGGGGCAAGTAAGAAGAAGGCCGCCAAGAAGGAGGGTGGGCAGCAACGCGGCCGGGATCGTGGCGGCGGCCCGAGCCGTCTCCCCCGAAATCCCCTCGATTTGGCCGCGAATCAGCATTGCCGGACCCTTTTGAGCCACAAATCCTCGGCCAAAACCGTTGACGGTTCGTTGCCGGAACGCGCTGTGCGCCGTCGTTCTAGACGATTATGGCAAGCTGCCGCAATGGGTAAAGATGGTCAGGTGGGTTGACCTAATCGTTGCCGCATGGCTAGGCGCGATCCACCCCTTTCTCGTCCCCTCACCTCCGCCCGCGCGAAGACGCGCGCAGGCTCGACGGCGAGCGGCCGTAGAGGTCAGCGAAGGCGGCGTTGAAACGGCGGACGCTGCCGAAGCCGGCGCGGAAGGCGATCTCGGTCATAGCGTCGTCGGTGGTGTCGATCAGGCGCTTGGCGCGCTGCACGCGACGCGTGGTCGCGACCTGTTGCGGGCTGGCGCCGACATGGCGCTCGAACAGTCGGGCGAGGTGGCGCGCGGTGATGCCGAGCCGGTCGGCCAGTGCAGCGACCGAACCGCGCTCCAGCGCGCCGCCGTCGATCAGCTTCAGCGCGCGCGCAACCGTGGAGCGCGTGCCGTTCCAGGCCGGACAGAACGGCGCGGTTTCGGGACGGCAGCGCAGGCACGGCCGATAGCCCGCCGCCTCGGCTGCGGCGGCGGTCGGGTAATAGGTGACGTTGCGCGGCAGCGGATGCTTCACCGGGCAGACCGGGCGGCAATAGATCCGCGTGGTCCTCACCGCCGTGAAGAAGCGGCCGTCATAGCGCGCGTCGCGCCGCAGCCGCGCAGCGTTGCAGACATCGAAGCTGAGCATGGGCGGAGACTAGCGCGTCGCGCGATCAAGGAAAGCGGTCCAAGATGATGAGGTCCGATTCCGGCCAGCGCGACCCGCAGCGCTGACCTAGATCGATCCGATCGATCAACCCGGAGACATCGCCATGACCAACCCGGCAGCCAGGGAAGCCAGCAAGCAAATTGTCCTGAACGCCTGGCAAACGTTCAGGACCCGCGACGCCAAGCTGATTGCCGCGCTGTTCGCGCCGGATGCCGAATGGATCGCGCCCGCCGGCAACGCCACCGCGGTCGCGCTCGATCACGCCGACCACATGATCGGCGCTGACGCGATCGCCCGCTTCATCTCGACCGAGATGCACCGCCTGTTCTCCGAGATCGACATCGCGTTCCGCGCCGTTCATGCCGACGGCGACAGCGTGATCGTCGAGGAGCGCATGCGCGCGACGGTGCCGGGCGGCCGACGCTATGAGAATGACTACTGCTTCGTGTTCGTGGTCGAGGCGGGCCGCATCAAGCAGGTGCGGGAATACATGGATACCCGCAAGGGCTGGCAGATGGTGTTCGGAGAAACTTCTCATTGACACTCACGCCCGGGCCACTCTTCTCCCCACCCTCCCCCGCAAGGGCAGGGCAATCGCATATGGATTGAACCGATTCTTCCGCGCCGTCATGGCCGGGCTTGTCCCGGCCATCTACGTCTTTTCTTTGCGTGGAAACGAAGACGTGGATGCCCGGTCTTTGCGTGGAAACGAAGAACATGGATGCCCGGGACAAGCCCGGGCATGACGAGTTTGTGGGAACTCCGATTGCCTCAAACGGCCATATGCGATTGCCCTACCCGCAAGGGAGGAGGGAGCCTGACGAGTGCGCTTCCCTGACGTAATCAAGCGTGCGCGAGAGAAAACGCGGCCCCAGTCCTTCGCATTCTACTTGTTCTTCGCCACGGCCTTCTCGCCTGCGCCGCCCTTGCCTTCCGCCTCCAGCGCCCCACGGACGCGCTTGAATTCGCTCAAGTCGGCCTTGTCGACTTCGGGGAATTTCAAGTCGAGCCCGTCGAGCGCATTGACGATGGCCGAGCCGATCACGACGCGGGCGAACCATTTGTGGTCGGCAGGCACGACGTACCATGGCGCCTCTTTGGTTGCGGTGTGGTGGATCATGTCCTGATAGGCGGCCTGATATTTGGCCCACAGCTTGCGCTCGGCGACGTCGTCCATGGAGAACTTCCACTGCTTGGCCGGATCCTCCAGCCGCTCGAGGAAGCGCTGGCGCTGCTCCTCCTTTGACACGTTGAGGAAGAATTTCAGCACCACGGTGCCGTTGCGGCAGAGATAGCGCTCGAAGGCGGAGATGTCCTCGAACCGCTCGCGCCAGATATTCTTGGTGACGAGGCGCTTCGGGATCTTCTGCTTGCCGAGCACCTCGGGATGCACCCGCACCACCAGGCATTCCTCGTAGTGGGAGCGGTTGAAGATGCCGATACGCCCGCGCTCGGGCAGCGCGATCATCGCGCGCCACATGAAGTCGTGGTCGAGTTCCCGGGTCGACGGCTGCTTGAAGGAAGAGACCTCGCAACCCTGCGGATTGACGCCCTCGAACACGCTCTTGATCGCGGAATCCTTGCCGGCGGCATCCATGCCCTGGAAGATCAGCAGCAGCGACCAGCGGTCCTGGGCGTAGAGTTTCTCCTGGAAATCGTTAAGCCGCTTGCGGTTGGCCTCGATGATCTTGCCGCCGGCGTCCTTGTCGATGCCGCCCTTCTCGGCGGTCGGATAGGATTTGAGGTGAAATTCGCCCGACCCGTCGAAGCGGAACGGCGCGACGAAAGGCTTCAGTTCATCGGTGAGCGATGGGGACGGTTTGTTGCTCATGGCTTCTCGACGGCTTGCGTGGCGATTTGATCCGGTCGATCACGCTACCAAGAATGCCCTTGGGCAGGAAGATGATGAACAGTACCAGCAGCACGCCATAGACCAGATTGTCCCAGCCGACCGCCTTGGTGCCGAAAGAGATGCGCAGCACTTCGGCCAGCAGAATGGTGATGATGGCGCCGACGGTCGGGCCGAGCGAGACGAACAGGCCGCCGACGATGGCAGCGAACACCATCTGGAGCGACACCGCGATGCCGCTGACCGTGTCAGGCGTGATGAACATCTGGTACTGGCAGTAGATCGCGCCGGCGAGCGCCGTCATCAGCGCGCTGAGCAGCGTGATCTTCAGCTTCTCCGCCGTGACATCGACGCCGGCGGCGGCAGCGGCGTCCTCGTCCTCCGAGATCGCCTCCAGGGCGTGGCGGATCATGCTGCGATCGATCGCGCGCCAGATCACGAGGCCCGCGAGCCAGATCCCGAGCGCGATCAGGTACCAGGTCGTCTTGTCGTCGAATTGCAGCGCCAGCAGCCCCTTGTTGCCCGAGGTCCGGTTCGGCGTGTAGCCCAGCGAGCCGCCGGTGTAGTCGCGTGTTGCGGTGATGACCTGAAGCACGATGCCGGAGAGCGCCAGCGTCACCAGCACGAAATAGTGGCCGGTGATGCGGAAGCGGAAGCAGGGATAGCCGACGATCAGTGCCAGCGCGCCGGCCGCGACCATGCTGATGGGGATGCCGATCCAGGGCGACAGGCCGAGATGATTCCAGAGCAGCGCCGTGACATAGGCGCCGATCCCCATGAAGCCGCCATGGCCGAGCGAGACCAGGCCGAACCGCCCCATCATCGACCAGGAGGTGTAGGCGAACGACCAGATCAGGATCAGCACCAGAATGTGCAGATGATAGGGATCGCGATAGACGAAGGGCAGCGCGATCAGCGCGATCAGCGCGATGATCCAGCCGGCGGCTTGCCTGTTCACGAGCGCCTCGCAAGCAGGCCCGCGGGCCGGATGAACATCATGACGATGAAGAAGGCGAAGGCGAGCACATAACCCCATTCGAGATCGGAGAACAGGCCGCCGAGCGAGATGATCTCGGCGAACACGAAGGCGGCGATGAAGCCGCCGATGAAGTTGCCGAGGCCCCCGAGCACGCAGATCAGGAAGGTGATCGGCCCGAAGGACAGGCCGACGAAGGGATGCACGTCGTATTGCAACACCAGGAGGCAGGCGGCGAGGCCGGCCAGCGCGCCGCCCAGCGCCGAGGTGATCAGATAGATCCGTCTGGTGTCGACGCCCATCAAGGCCATGATCTGGCGGTCCTGCGAAATGGCGCGGATCGCGGTGCCGGTAAAGGTTCGCGTCATGAACAGATAGACGGCGACCATGCCAACCAGCGCCGCCAGGAACGATAGCAGCCGTGCATAGCTGAAGTTCATGTCGCCGAAGGCAAGCACCGGCAGGCGGATGCCGAGATTGCGGAAGTCGATGCCGAAGGCGACGGTGGCAAAGCTCTGGAGCACGAACAGCACGCCGCCGGTCGCGAGCAGCTGGTTGATCGGCGGCGCGGTCAGCAGCGGCGCGATCACGAGGTAGTGCAGCGCGCCACCGAGCAGCGCGACGAGCAGGATCACGAGCGGCGCAGCGGCCCAGTACGGCAGGCCGTAATACTGCACGAGATAGTACATGCCGTACATGCCGATCATCACGAGCTCGGCATAGCAGATCCACGTGACGTCGATGACGCCAAAGATCAGATTGAGGCCGAGCGCGAGCAGCGCCAGCACCCCCCCGAGCAGGATGCCGTTGATCACGGCCTCCAGCAGGTAGATGTCGAAAATGTCCAGGAACGATTGCATGGCTGCTGCCTTAGAGCGTGACGTGGTCTAGCTGAACTAGCTCGACCGTCATCCTGAGGTGCGCGCCCTTGCGCGCCTCGAAGGATGCACGGCCCGTCTGTGGCCGATTCATCCTTCGAGGCTCGCTACGCTCGCACGTCCCGAGCGAACGCAAACGCGTTCGTCCGGGGATGACGGGGAAGTGTGTGAGCGCGTCTGCCCGATCTGTTGTCATCATCCCCTACACCCCGAGATACGCCTGCTTGATGGTGTCGCTGGCCGCGAGCTCCGCCGCTGACCCGGCGGCGCGGATGCTGCCGGCTTCCAGCAGGTAGGCCCGGTCGACCACTTTCAGCACCTGCTGCACGTTCTGCTCGACGATCAGCACGGTCAGCCCGCTGGCGCGAATCCGCTTCACCAGCTCGAACACCTGCTGCACCACGACCGGCGCAAGCCCCGCCGAGGGCTCGTCGAGCAGCAGCAGCTTCGGATTGGACATCATCGCGCGGCCGATCGCGCACATCTGCTGCTCGCCGCCGGACATGGTGCCCGCCATCTGGTGGCGGCGCTCCTTCAGGCGCGGGAACAGCTCGAACACGACGTCGAGCCGCTCGGCATAGTGCCCGCGCGCCTCCTTCATGAAGGCGCCCATCTTGAGATTGTCGTCCACCGTGAGCTGCGGAAACAGCCGCCGGTTCTCCGGCACATGCGCGATGCCGAGGCTGACGATCCGATGCGGGGGCGTCGCGATGACGTCGGTGCCTTCCATCGCGATCGTGCCCCGGATCGGTCGGATCAACCCGGAGATCACCCGCATCAGGGTGGTCTTGCCGGCGCCGTTCGGGCCGATCACACCGACCGCCTCGCCCGCCTTGACGTCGAGGCTGACGTCGAACAGCGCCTGGAAGCTGCCATAGCCCGCGTCGATCGATTTCAATTCCAGCATGCGCTCACGCCCCGATCCGGCGCCGCGCCTGGGCTGCGGCCGCGGCCGCGAGGCTCGCATCGGCATCGGTGCCGAGATAGACCTCGATCACCCGCGGATCGCCGGCGACCGCACTCGGCAGGCCTTCCGAGATCTTCTCGCCGTGATCGAGCACCATGACGCGATCGACGACCCGCATCAGCACGCCCATGATGTGCTCGACCCAGATGATGGTGATGCCGAGCTCGTCGCGGATGTTGCGCAGCATGTCGGCCGCCTGATCCATCTCGGCCTCGTCGAGACCGCCGAGGCTCTCGTCGGCGAGCAGCAGCTTCGGCGCGGTGGCGAGCGCCTTGGCGAGCTCGAGCTTCTTCAGGCCGGCAGCCCCGAGGCCATCGACGCTAGCATGGCGATCGGTGGGCAGGCCGACCATGGCGAGCGAGCGCTCGGCCGCCTCTTCCGCCCTGGCGCGGCTGTGGCGGCCCTGGCCGTAGAAACCGGCGAGCGCGACGTTCTCGAAAATGGTCAGGCGGCGGAAGGGGCGCGGAATCTGGAAGGTGCGGCCGATGCCGCTGTTGATGATCCAGTGCGGCGCGAGGCCCGCGATCTCGTGGCCGGCGAAAAGTATCGAACCTGATGTCGGCGCCAACGTGCCGGAGAGCATGTTGAAGATCGTGCTCTTGCCCGAACCGTTCGGGCCGATCAGGCCGAGGATCTCGCCCTCGTCGACCTTGAACGACACGTTGTTCACGGCGGTGAAGCCGCCAAACCGCTTGACCAGGCCTTCGACGGCGAGCACGGCAGTTCCCTTCGCGAGCGAGCTATTTGTAGCTGTAGGTGGTGCCGGCCGGCAGCGGCAGCTCGGTCTCGCGCTGCATCTGGCTCTTCGGCCACACCACATAGGACTTGTCGTCGATATATTGCAGCACCACCGGGAACGAGCGCGCGTTCTGCCCGGCATACTGCTCTCCCTCGCCGTAGAACTTCACGCCGAAGCCGAGCATGGTGCCGCCTTCGGGTATGTCGGTGTCGAGTGCTGCCTTGCGCAGGGAGTCAGGATCTATGCCGCCATATTTCTTGATCGCTCGCGGCAGCACGTCGTCGAGGAAGACATAGGCGTTGGCCGCGCCAATGCCGACATGGGCGGAACGGATCGGCACGCCGGGCTTCAGCCGGTCAAACTCCTCGCCGACCATCTTGATGACCGGCGGCAGCTTGGGATCCATGTTCTTCTGGTTGGCAAGCCAGATCGAGATCGGGTCGGTGTTGAAGAGATAGTTGGCGTCGGTGCCGAGCCCTTCCTTCAGCTTCTCGTAGACGCCGTAGCCCGCGCCATGGCCGACGATGGCGCCGAACCTCAATCCCTGCTCGCGGGCTTGCCGGAGCAGCAGGGTGATGTCGGGATTGTAGCCGGTGTGGAAGATCACATCCGGCTTGGCCCGCTTCAGCTTGGTGACCAGCGCAGACAAATCCGGGGCCGTGGCCGAATAGCCTTCCCTGAGCACGATGTTGAAACCGGCCTTCTTGGCACCGGCTTCATTGCCCTTGGCAACGTCGACGCCGTAGGCGCCGTCCTCATGGATGATAGCGACCCGCAGGTCCTTCGGATCCTTGCCCAACTTTTCCTTCGTGTTCTGCGCGATGAAGTCCATCGTCATCATACCGAACTGATCGCCGGAGGCCTGCGGCCGAAACACGTATTTGTAGTTCTTGTTCTCCAGCACCGCGGACGAAATGCAGGTCGTGATCCACATGAACTTCTTCAGCTGCTCGACGCGCGCTGCCACCGGCACGCACTGCGCCGAGGAAAAGAAGCCGAGCAGCATGTCGACCTTTTCCTGCTCGAGCAGCCGGACGGCCTCGTTGATAGCGATGTCGGGCTTGCTCTGCGCGTCGGCATATACGGCCTCGACCTTGTAACCCTCGACGCCGGTCTTGGCGTAATGGTCGAGCATGATCTTGACGCCGGTGTATTGCAGCTCGGAGCCGCCGCCGGCCAGCGGGCCGGTCAAATCGAAGATTACGCCGATCTTGATCTTCTTATCCTGCGCATGCGCTGCATTGGCCACAGCAAGCGCCGCAAGCGCGACAGATAGACCCGCAAGCCAGCGGGCAGCCCTCCTGACCGGCATGAATCCCTCCCCAGAGATTGTGCACTGCATTTTTTGTTGTCGTGCCGCCCTATCACAGGGGGAGCGGCCGATGATGTCAAGCGCGATGGCTACGTCCGCACCGCGCAGGCTTGCGCAAAGTTTCGGCGGAGCGGTGCCGACGCGCAGCGCTCCGGCGTGCGCTTGGCGGCAGCAATTTATCCGCGGGGCCGTTCCATGCCGGCCCGTTTGATTGCCGTGAGCAAAATATCGCTGTCCGAGACAAGAAAATCGATCAGGCGCTTGGCTGCTTCCGGCGCTTGCGCATCGCTGACGATCGCGGCCGTGAAGGTCTGGACCAGCTGGAGATCCGGCGGCAGCAGACCGACAACTTCGATGCCGCTCTCCTGAACCAGTTCGCTGGTCGGACCGATCGAGAGATTTGCCTTGCCTGCTCTCAGCGCTTCGGCCGCCTCGGTTCCGCGCGCCTCGAGGGTGAGCCTGACCGTGTCCGGCAAGTTCAGCCTGGGGAAAACCTTGTCGCGGACATACTGTCCGCTCGTGCTGCTCGGCGCCACCACCTGGCCGGCCTCGATCAAGGCTTTCCTGAGCGCGGCATCATTGCCGATGTCCGGCTTGCGAGAGCCTGCTCGAATCGCCGCGGCCAACGGAGCTGTCGCCAGTCCGGCCTCCGATCCCGCACGAATCTGGCCGTCTTCGTTGAGCTTGTGAAGTCCCTCACGCGAAAGGATAACCACGTCCGCTTCGGTGCCGTTCGCGAGCTGGTGCCTGATCGTCTTCGGACCGGTGCCCTCCGACGCGCCGGATCCAGTCTCCACCCTGATGCCCGTGCTTCGCTCGAATTCAGGCAGCACTTCTCGGTAGACCGCGGCGAATCCACCCGAAATGATGACCCTGATCGTTTTGGGGCCATCGGCGATTGCCGGTGTCATGCAGCGGCAGCGGTGGCTTGCTCGGTCATTGCGTAGTCCTTTGCCTAGGCCGGCAGCTGCGTCTCGATGAACGCGGTGACGAAGCGCGGCATTGCGGGCGTGAGATCGGCTCGGCTGCGCACCAGATGGATGCCGGCAAGCTCGGGATTTGCCTGCCGCGCGAGATTGGCCTCGATCCGCGCCCGCAGCGCGTCACCAGGCATATCGGCGCGCAGGATCTGCATCATTGCAAGCGCAGGCCCGGTGTAGATGCAGTGCCAGTCGGCGTCGCCGCGGCAATCCGACGGCAACAATCCCGTCTCCTCCTCGAGTTCGCGCATCACGCTGCCGGCGATATCGACCGTGTCGCCCCTGATATCGTCGAGGTCGGGTGTCCCTGACGGGAAATAGATGCGTCCGGCATTCGCGGTCTGCTCGCCCATCACCCCGCACAAGAAGGCGCCGTCGGAGGTGCGCAGTGCGCCCATGCCGAAACCGTTGAACACGGCCGCATCGGGAAAGCCCCAGTCGCGCCAGGCGAGGAAGCTGGCGAAGTCGGTCTCGAAATAGGTCGCGCTGAGCCGCTCGCCGGCGAAGACCGGATCGCGCCCGAGCAGCACGCGGCCATTCCACAGGTTCGGGTTCAGCCGCTGCTGCTCGGCGAAATGCGCGTCGATCTCGGCGCGCCGCTGGTCCGCGAACGGCCAGGGACGCCGCTGCAAGGCAAGGTCGAGCGCGGTGACACGACAAATGAGCGGAGACTGCATATCCGAACGTGTTTACTTCGCGTTTCCGGTGGTCTTCTTGGCCTGGTCGACGAATTTGTTGGTGAAGGTCTTGCTGACGTCGATCTTGGCGTTCGCGACCTCGGGCGAGCCGACGCTGAACACCGCGAGCACGGCATCCGCGCCCTTCGGATCCATCTTGCCGGTTTCCGAGAACATCGGGATCGTGTTCTTCAGCGCGGCGAGATACTGCGCCTTGTCCTTACCGACGATCTCGTCGGGCATCTTGGCCATGATATCTTCGGCGCTGTGGGAGTGGATCCAGGCGAGCGTGGCGAGGATCGCATTGGTGAGCGCCTGCGTCTCCTTCTCATGGCCGTTGATCCAGGCCGCGGTCGAATACAGCGCGCCGCCCGGATATTCGCCGCCGAAGGTCTCCAGCGTGTCCTTCTGGGTGCGGGTGTCACTGAGAAATCTTGAGGTCCTTGTAGCCGCCCTGAAGCACGGTCACCGAAGGATCGAGCATCACGGCCGCGTCGATCTGGCCCTGCTGCATGGCGGCGACCGCGGTGGCGCCGAGACCGACACCGATCACGGCGGTATCGGCGGGATCGACGCCGTTCTTCTTGAGCATGTATTTGAGGAAGAAGTCGGTGGAGGAGCCTGGCGCGCTGACGCCGACCTTCTTGCCCGCGAGATCCTTGACCGATTTGATGTCGTTGGTGCGCGAGGGTGCGACCACCAGCACGAGGCCAGGATAGCGGTCATAGACCACGAAGGACTGGAGCTCCTGCTTCTTGGCCGCGAGATTGACGCAATGGTCGAAATAGCCGGAGACCACGTCGGCACTGCCGCCGAGCACGGCTTTCAGCGCATCCGAACCGCCCTTGAGATCCACCAGTTCGACATTGAGGCCGGCCTTCTCGTATTCGCCGAGCTGCTTGGCCAGCACCGTGGGCAGGTAGCACAGACAGGAGCCGCCGCCGACCGCGATGGTCACCTTGCTTTGCGCCGCGGCAAGGCCCGTGGACAGGGTCAGCGCCAGCAGCATTCCGGCAAGCTTGCCAAGCAGTTTGTTCATGACGTCCTCCGTTCGATTGGTCGGCAAGATAGAGGAGCTGGAAGGCCTTGAGAAGGCGACTTTCCGACAGCTGGTCAAGCCTGCGGCGGCGGCATAGCATCGCAGCTATTCAGAAAACGCCGAAGAAGCGCAAAAACTGGAAGCACCAAGAATACTTCAAGGGAAACATCAAGGGAGGCCTTCATGAATCGTATTGCAACTGCGCTGTCGATCGCTGCCGCCTTTGCCGCGGGCTGTGGCGTCACCCATTTGCTGCGGCCGGCGCTCGCCGCCGAGAACATCACGGCGCAGGTCATCCATACCGGCGAGATGGAGGGCGACAAGCTCGGCGACGCCAACAAGGTCGGCTTCCGTTCCAAGATGTTCGTCTCCGCCGACGGCGCCACCGTCTCGATCCAGGACGGCAACGTGCCGAAGCACATGCATCCCAACACCAACGAGATGCAGTTCGTCCTCGAAGGCACCGGCACGGTCTGGCTCGGTGACAAGGAAGTGACGGTGAAGCCCGGCGACCTGATCGTGATCCCGAAGGGCACGCCGCATGGCGGCACCAAGCCGAACGGCCGCGCCATCAAGGCGATCGCGATCAAGACGCCCCCGCAGGCGCCGGATGACACCAAGCTGCTGGATTGACGGCTGCCTCTCTCAGCGTCATTGCGAGCGAAGCGAAGCAATCCATCTCTCTGGATGGGCGGACCCATGGATTGCTTCGTCGCTTCGGTCCTCGCAATGACGAAAGTCGCGCGCGCCCGCGCCGGTTCCATGACATGACACTTGACAGATAATTCACTTGCCTCAAGTTTGCTCGCTTCATAATATGACGATCGTCATTTTATAGAGAGCAAGACCCATGAGCCTGGACGATCACCCCACGGTCAGGGCTGTGCGCGCGCGCAGCAGCGAACCGGTCCGCGACGTCCCGGTTTCATCGGAACTGATAAAGGATATCGCGCGCAGATGCGGAGCCGATGATGTCGGCATCATCGAGTTCGAACGGGCCGCCATCGCGCCGCAGCGCGACTTCATTGGCAAGGTCTATGGCCGGACGCGCTCCCTGCTCGCGATCGTCTGCCACATGAACCGTGAGCCGGTGCGCTCGCCCTCGCGCTCGGTTGCCAACGAGGAATTCCACAGCACCTACGATCACGTCAACGAAACCGCGCGCGCCATCGTTCGCGCGCTCGACGAGCACGGCATCCCGGCCTGCAACTCGGTTGCCGCGTTCCCGATGGAGATGGATCTGCCAAGGATCATGATGGTTCAGCACAAGCCGATCGCGGTGGAAGCCGGTCTCGGCCGCATGGGAATCCATCGCAGCATCATCCACCCGAAATTCGGCAGTTTCGTCCTGCTCGGCACCATCCTGCTCGGATGCGAGGTCGACGCCCATGACCATCCGATCGACTACAATCCCTGCCTGGAGTGCAAATTGTGCGTCGCTGCCTGCCCGGTCGGCGCCATCAAGCCGGACGGCGGCTTCGACTTCCTGTCCTGCCACACTCACAACTATCACGACTTTCTCGGCAACTTCTCGCAGTGGGTGGAGAAGGTCGCGGATGCAAAGGACGCCAGGGATTATCGCGCCCGCGTCCCCCGCACCGAGACGCTGAACATCTGGCAATCGCTGTCGTTCAAGCCGGGCTACAAGGCGGCCTATTGCATCTCGGCCTGCCCGGCCGGCGAAGACGTGATTGGCCCCTTCCTGCACGATCGCGACGGGCATTTCGCCGACGTGGTGCAGCCACTGATCGACAAGGACGAGTACGTCTACGTGATCCCGGATACCGACGCCGAGGACACCGTGACGCGGCGCTTTCCGCACAAGAAGGTCCAGCATGTCACCTCGGGCCGCCATATCGGCAGCCTGCAGGCTTATATCTTTTCGCTCTCGCTCGGATTCCAGCGCGGCAGAGCTCGGGGCCTGGATTTCGTGACGCATCTGCGCTTCACCGGGGCGAGCCCGCTGGATATGACCGTTGCGATCAAGGGCAAGGATCTGCAAGTGGTGCCGGGACGGCATGTCGGAGAGGCCGCTCTGACCATCACCGCTGACGCCCAGGCATGGCTGCGCGTGCAGAACCGCGACCTCGAACTTGCCGACGCGATTGACGCAAAGCTGGTGAGCCATAACGATGAAGCATTGTTCGCCGCCTACATGCGGTGCTTCCCGCTCTGAGCCGCAGCGTAGTTGCGTAGGGTGGGTTACGCCTTCGGCTTACCACCTCCGCGTCCTACTGCGCTGCTTCTTACTGGGCGGAATGGACCAGCTGTTCGAGATCGGCAATCAACCCCGGCCCGGTCGGCTGCCATCCAAGCTTCCTGCGCGTCTGCTCGCTGGAGGCCGCCATGTCGTATGCCGCGAACGTGCCGAGCCAGCCAAAGAAGGCCTGCGCCTCTTGCGGGGCGATGGATTTGACCGGCAGCTTCAGCCGCCGGCCGATCGTTTCGGCAATATCGCGCATCGAGACCCCCTCTTCCGCGACGGCGTGATACCTTGCGTTCGGCTCAGCCTTTTCGATGGCCAGCCGGTAGAGACGCGCGACGTCGAGAACATGCGCCGCCGGCCAGCGATTTTGCCCGTCGCCGAGATAGGCGCACGCGCCCTTTTCGCGGTACACTGCGATCAAGGGGGTGATGAGACCCTGCCTGACAGAATCGTGAACCTGCGGAAGACGCATGGCCGACGCGCGGACGCCGTTCAGCGACAGGGCCGTCTGTTCCGACACGCGAGGGAATGGGAAATCCGGCGATATCGTTTGGTCCTCAGTCGCGATCTGGCCGGGCGCGGCCAATCCCGCCAAGCCCCCGGTCACGATCAGCGGCCTGTCCGATCCAGACAGAACAGAACCCAGCGCTTCGATGGCGCAGCGGTCGATCTCGCAACTCTTCGCGAAGTTGGACCAGTCGTGAACGAAGCCCAGGTGAATGACAGCATCCGAAGCGCTTGCCCCCTTGCGCAAGCTATCAAGGTCCTCGAGCGAGCCGCGAAGAGCCTCCGCACCAACGGCAGAGATCGCGTTCGCCCCCTCGTCCGAACGGGCCATGCCAAGAACCTGATGTCCGGCGGCGATCAGGTCCTTGACGACGGGAGTGCCGATGAATCCGGTGGCACCAGTGACGAACACGCGCATGAGGAAGTCTCCAGGTTTCGTTGGAGACAAATCTGGCCCTGCGCGCTATCCTGTTAAAGTAGTGACCTTATCATGGTATAGCAGCTAACAGGATGAGCGAACCGCTCGCGCAAGAGAACCTGCTCGGCGCCTACCTGAAGGACCGCCGCAGCAAGCTCGATCCGGCCGTGTTCGGCTTTCCGCCGGAGCGGCGGCGCACGCCGGGCCTGCGCCGCGAAGAGGTGGCGCAGCGCGCCAACATCAGCGCGACCTGGTACACCTGGCTCGAACAGGGCCGCGGCGGCGCGCCCTCGGCCGATGTGCTCGACCGCATCGCGCGTGCGCTGATGCTGACCGATGTCGAGCGCGAGCATCTGTTCCTGCTCGGCCTCGGCCGCACGCCCGAGGTGCGTTACCAACGAAGCGAAGGCGTCACCCCCCGGCTGCAGCGCGTGCTCGACGCGCTGGAGCCGCGCCCCGCCGTGATACGCACCGCCACCTGGGATATCGTCGCCTGGAACCGGGCCGCGACCGTGATGCTGACGGACTACGGATCGCTGCCGCCGCGCGAGCGCAACGTGCTCCGCTTCATGTTCCTCGATCCGCGCGTCCGCGCGGCACAACATGACTGGGCCAGCGTGGCGCGCTTCGTGGTCGGCGCCTTCAGGGTGGACGCCGCGCGCGCCGGTGCCGCAGCCGAGGTGCAACCCTTTGTCGACGAGCTCTGCCGGCTCAGCCCGGAATTCGCGGCGCTGTGGCGCGACAACGACGTGCGAACGCACGGCGAAGGCGTCAAGCAGCTCCGGCATCCGATCCTGGGCCCGGTCAAGTTCGAATATTCGGCGTTCGCGGTCGACGGACGGCCCGACCTCAGCATGATCGTCTACAATCCGATCGACCCGGAGGTGACGAACAATATCCGCGGGTTGATCGAGGCCGCGCCGGCAGTGCCCTAATCCCGCGTCACCGGCGTCGGCCGCCACACCAGCAGCCGATTCTCGACCAGCGTGACGCCGAAGTCGATCAGGATGACGAAGGCCGAAAGCACGAACATGCCGGCGAACACACCGGCAACGTCGAACACGCCCTCGGCCTGCTGGATGAGATAGCCGAGCCCCGCCGCCGATCCCAGATATTCGCCGACGACCGCGCCGACCACCGCGAAGCCGACCGAAGTGTGCAGCGAGGAGAACATCCAGGACAGCGCCGACGGCCAATACACGTGCTGCATCAACTGCCGCTCGCTCATGCCGAGCATGCGGCCGTTGTCGAGCACGGTGCGGCTGACTTCTTTCACACCTTGATAGACGTTGAAGAACACGATGAAGAACACCAAGGTGACGCCGAGCGCAACCTTGGACCAGATGCCGAGGCCGAGCCATAGCGCGAAGATCGGCGCCAGCACGACGCGCGGCAGTGCGTTGACCATCTTCACGTAGGGGTCGAACACGGCGGCGACCAGCGGCTGGCGCGCGAACCAGAAGCCGATCAGCACGCCGCCGAGCGAACCGATCACGAAGGCGAGGATCGATTCCGTCAATGTGATGCCGAGATGCTTCCAGATCACGCCGGACGAGAACCATTTCACGATCTGGCTGAACACGTCGAACGGATTGGAGAAGAAGAACGGCGGCAGCAGGATCTTGCCGAACACGGGAACGGTGGAGAAGAGCTGCCAGAGCGCGAGCGTGACGACGGCGACCAGAACCTGCAAGGACAACAGCGTGACGCGCGACATCAGGCAGCTCCGGCCTGCGTCGACTGGACATAGCCCTTCATCACCTCGTCCTTGAGCACGCTCCAGATCTCGCGATGCAGCGCATGGAATTCCTTGTCGAGCCGCACCTCGAAGATGTCGCGCGGGCGCGGCAGGCTCACGCGCCAATCGCCGATGATGCGCGAGGACGGCCCGGCCGACATGATCACGACGCGATCGGCGAGCGCGATCGCCTCCTCGAGATCGTGGGTGACGAACAGCACGGCCTTGCGGTCGGCGTTCCACAAGTCGAGCAGCAGGTTGCCCATGACCTGACGGGTCTGCGCATCGAGCGGCCCGAACGGCTCGTCCATCAGGAGGATCTTCGGATCGCGGATCAGGACCTGCGCCAGCGCCACGCGCTTGCGCTGTCCGCCGGAGAGCATGTGCGGATAGCGGCCCGCAAAGGCGCCGAGGCCGACGGACGTCAGCCATTTTTGCGCCCGCGGCAGCGCTTCGGCGCGCGGCGTGCCCTTGATCTCGAGCCCGATCGCGACATTGTCGAGCGCGGTCTTCCACGGGAACAGCGCGTCGGCCTGGAACAGGTAGCCGGCATCCCGGTTCAGCCCCGCCAGCGGCCGGTCGAAGATCTGGACGCTGCCGGCCGCGGGCTTCAGCAGCCCGGCCGCAACGTTGAGCAGCGTCGATTTCCCACAGCCGGTCGGGCCGACAATGGCGACGAACTCGCCATGATCAACCGAAAGATTGGCCTGTTCGACCGCGGTATAGACGCGTCCATCCGCCAACCGAAACGCCACCGTCGCACTGTCAAGCGCGACCGCCGTCGGCTCCGTCATCGCCACGCATCCCTCCCGAACTTTCCGAGATGGCTTAGCGGTTCGGGCGGGCAAGTCAACGCAGGAAGATGGCGTAGCAAACAAGGCTGTGGTCACGCGATTTTCAGACAGGCCGGGTTGCGCAATCGCGCAACCGGGTTGCGCATTGCGCCGACATCGTCGAGGCTGCGACCCAAAGCGACGGACAAGGAGACAATCATGCGGATCGCAGTGGTGGGCGCCGGAGGTGTCGGGGGCGGCTTTGGTGCGGCGCTCGCGCATGCCGGCGCCGACGTCACCTTTATCGCGCGCGGCGCTCATTTGGCCGCCATGCGCAGCGAGGGGCTGAAGGTTAAGGGCGGCCGCGGCGAAACCCATCTGGTGCCGACCCAGGCGACCGACGATCCGGCAAGCGTCGGCCCGGTCGATATCGTGCTGTTCTGCGTCAAGCTGTGGGACGTCGAGAGCGCCGGCCAATACATCAGGCCGATGGTCGGCCCCGACACCGCGGTGATCCCGCTGCAGAACGGCATCGACGCGCCTGACAGGCTGGTCCCGATTCTGGGACGCAACGCCGTGATGGGCGGCGTGGCGCAGATCTCGGCCTCGATCATCAAGCCTGGCGTCATCAACCAGGTCGGCACCTTCATGCGCATGATCTTCGGTGAGCTCGACGGCCGCATCACGCCGCGCGGCAAGGCGCTGCTCGATCTCTGCCTGAAGGCCGGCTTCGACGCGACCTTGAGCGAGCAGATCAACACCGAGCTCTGGATGAAGTTCGTCGGCCTCGCCACCAATGCCGGCTTGACCGCGGTCACCAGGCTGCCGATCGGCAAGCTGCGCGACGATCCCGATTTGCGCCCGCTCTTCGTATCGGCCTGCGAGGAGATCATCGCCATCGCGCACGCCAACGGCATCAAGCTGCCGCCGGATGCGCTGACGAAAGTGCTCGACTTCATCGGACACGCGCCACCTGCGATGAAGGCCTCGATGGCGCTCGATCTCGAGCGTGGCAACCGGCTCGAACTGCCGTGGCTGAACGGCAAGGTGGTGGAGCTCGGCCGCAAGCTCGGCGTCCCGACGCCGACACACGACATGCTCTATGCGGTGTTGAAGCCCTATGCGATGGGCGCGCCGTCCTGATAGCCCAGCAGGACCGAAATCTGCCGGCCGGCCTGGCGCACCAGCTTTGAATATTCCAATAGCTTCCGCTCGTCGATGCGCGCGCTCGGTCCGTAGAGGCCGACCGAACCGACCACCTCGCCGCGGTGATCGAAACACGGCGCGGAGACGGCGACCGCGCCGGCGAAGATCTCGCCATGGCTGGTCGCATAGCCGTTGCGCCGCGCAAAGGTCAGCGCGTCCTCGAGCCGCGCGCGATCCGCGCTCTTTGCAATGCTGGCAAGAAGCGCGGCCTGCCGCTTCGGGTCCATGAAGGCCAGCATCGCCTTGCCGGTCGATCCCTGGATCAGGCTCAAACTGTGGCCAACTCCGCGGCTGATCGAGAGCACGTGACGGCTCTCGCATTCGAGGATGCAGATGCCGCGATCGTCCTGCTCGCGGAACAACGCTGCGGTCTCGCCGGTCGCCTCGCGCAGGCCTTCGACGACCGGGCGCGCGATCGCGACCACCTCGAGACCCTTCAGCCAGACATGGGCCAGCTTCATCACGCCGTGCGACAGCCTGAAACGCTGCGGGTCGCCTTCGGCCTGGATCAGGTCGCGCTGCGCCAGCGTCTGCAGCAGGCGATAGAGCGTCGGCCGGCTCAGCCCGACCCGCTTCTGGATCTCGATCACGCTCATCGCCGGCTGATCCGGCGTGAAGCTTTCCAGGATCGCGATGGCGCGGTCGACCGCCCGCACGCCTGACGCCCCCTGCTCCGCGTCCTGAACTTCCGCCTTCGGTTTCTTTGCCATCCGTCCACATCCGCAAATTCGGCAGGGCGCGCTGCATCCAGCGCGCTTGACCAATCGGCCCGCGCGAATAGTATCGCAAATTATGAGAATAATGTCCACTAGATGGACATATGAAAAATCGACGGGAGGATTGGAATTGCTGGAGACAAACGCCTCGCGCAGATGGGCCGCTGCCGCGATCGCCACGCTGATGCTCTCAACGCCGCTGGCGTACGCCGCACCCGACGGCTCAGGCATCTCGGACGGCGTGGTGCGGATTGCGCTGCTGGGTGACTACGGCAGCGGCCGCGATCTCGGCGGGCCGGGCTCGGTGACCGCCGCCAAGCTTGCCGCTGAGGATTTTCATAACAAGGTGCTGGGCAAGCCGATCGAGATCATCTCGGCGGATCACCAGAACAAGCCCGACGTCGCGGTCGGGATCGCGCGGCAATGGTTCGACGTCGAGCATGTCGACGCGGTGACCGATCTCGCGGTGAGCTCGGTCGGGCTCGCCGTCGCCGGGCTTGCAACGCAGAGCAACCGCACCGCGCTGGTCTCGGGCGCCGCGACGTCCGATTTGACCGGCGACAAATGCTCGCCCGTCGTCACGCATTGGGCCGACGACACCTACGCGCTGTCGGCCGGCCTGGTCGGCGAGCTGAGCCGCCGCGTCGGCAAGGAATGGTTCTTTGTCGCGGTCGACTATTCGTTCGGTAGCGCGATGGTGAAGGATGCCTCACGCGCGGTGACCGATACGGGCGGCAAGGTCATCGGCGCGGTTCGCTATCCCTTCAACACCACCGACTTCTCATCCTTTTTGCTGGCCGCGCAGAGCTCCGGTGCCAAGGTGGTGGCACTGGCCGGCACCGGCGCCGACACCGTCAACGCGGTGAAGCAGACCCACGAATTCGGCCTGCAACAAGGCGGGCAGACCATCGTCGGCATGCTGACCTTCATCTCCGACGTCCATTCGATCGGCCTGCGCGACGCGCAGGGCATGTACATCGCGTCCCAATATTACTGGGATGACGACGACGGCACCCGCGCCTTCGCCAAGCGCTTCATCGAGATCGAGAAGCGCGAACCGACAAAGTTGCAGGCCGCGACCTACGCCGCCGTGCGCCATTATCTGAAGGCGATCGAGGCCGGCGGCAGCGACGAGGCGAAGGCGGTCAATGCCGAGATGCGCAAGCTGCCGGTCGATTTCTTCGGCCGCCCCGCGCACATCCGCAAAGACGGCCGCGTCGTCTACGACCTCTCGCTCTACCGCGTGAAGAAGCCGGACGAGAGCAAATATCCCTGGGACTACTACCAGAAGATCGCGGCCATCCCCGGCGACAAGGCGTTCCGCCCCGAGGGAACGGGCGGCTGCAAGCTCGACAAGTAGGACGCACCATTATCGCCGCGACGCACGGTCGCGCATGCAAGATCAAGGAGGAGCCGATGCCGCTTCGCAACGATTTCGATCAGCTTGTAGACGTCAAGGGTGGCTTCATCAGCCGCGAGATCTTCGTCGATGCCGATATCTATCGGCAGGAGCTCGACAAGGTCTTCACCCGTGCGTGGCTGCTGGTCGGGCACGAAAGCCTGGTGCCCAATCCCGGCGATTTCTACACCTCGCGGATGGGCGAGGAATCCGTGATCCTCTGCCGCGACAAGAAGGGCGAGATTCACGTCTTCCTCAATTCGTGCCGGCACCGCGGCATGAAGGTGTGCCGCTACGAACAGGGCAACACGTCGCTGTTCACCTGTCCCTATCACAGCTGGACCTACACCACCGACGGCAAGCTGCAGGGCGTTCCACTGCACCGGACGCTGTATGACGGGGTGCTCGACCGCGAGGCCAACTCGCTAGTCTCGGTGGCGAAGCTTTGCAACTACAAGGGCTCGATCTGGGCGACCTGGGACAAGGACGCGCCCGACTTCATCACCTATCTCGGCGATGCCAAGATCCATCTCGACCAGGCGCTCGACTGCCGCGACGGCCGCGAAGGCGGCTCCGAGGTGATCGGCGTCCACAAATGGGTGTTCCCCGCCAACTGGAAATTCGCGGCCGAGAATTTCCTCGGCGACACCTATCACAACCCGAGCCATCGCTCGGTCGACCTGATCGGCATCGGGCCGAGCGCTGCCGCCGGCAAGAAGGGCCGCCGCGACGATGAGCTGGAGAAAGCGCAGCACGTCTGGATCAGCTTTCCGGAAGGCCATGGCGTGCACAGCGCGATCCAGCCGGAGGCCAACGAATACATCGAGTCCTTCCTCGACAACCCGATCCTCGAAAAATACTTCCGGCACTGTTTCGAGGAGCGCAAGCGGCGGCTCGGCGAAGGGGCGCGGCTGCTGCCGTTCGTCGGCACGATCTTCCCCAACACCTCCTATCATGGCCGTCAGCCGCGTGGACTGTGCGCCTGGCATCCGCACAGCCCGACCTCAACCGAAGGCTGGCGCTTCTTCCTGGTCGACAAGGACGCGCCGAAGGAAGCCAAGGAATATCTGCGCCGCTACTACATGCGCTACTCCGGCCCGGCCGGGATGACCGAACAGGACGACATGGAGAACTGGCTCTATGCCACCGCGGCGAGCACCGGCACGGTGGCGCGGCGCTATCCCTTCAACTATCAGCAGTCGATGGGCGCCTACGTCACCGATCATCCGCTCGGCGGCGATGTCTCCACGCAAGTCACCGAGCAGATCGCGCGCGGCTTCTATCGCCGCTGGACCACCTACATGCAGGGCGGCGACTGGCACGAGCTGCTCGGATCACCCGCTGGCAGCCGGCAGGCCGCAGAATGACCGCGCCCGCAAAAACCGTCCTCGTCAGCGGGGGCACCTTCGGGATCGGCCGCGCGATCACGCTCGGCCTCGCCAGGCGCGGCCACGCGGTGGCGGCCTTCGGTCTCGAGGCGCCGCAGGTCTCGAGTACCGCGCAGAACGCCATTCCCGCCCTGCGCGAGGAACTCGATCGCGAAGGGCTCACCGCCGAATTGATGGAAGCCGATGTGTCGCAGGCCGGCGATGTTGCCAAGGTGGTCGCCCACGCGATGGCGCGGTTCGGGCGCATCGACGGCGTCGTGAACAACGCCGCGATCGGCCCGCTCGGCACCGTGCTCGACACCGACGAGGTGCTGTTCGACCGGATCATCGCCGTCAATCTGAAGGGACCGTATCTGACCAGCCGCGCCGCGATCCCGCACATGATCGCGCAAGGCGGCGGCTCGATCGTCAACATCGGATCCGGCGCCGGCTGGGGCAAGCCGAACATGGCGGTCTACAGCGCGAGCAAGGGCGGCGTTATCGCGCTCAGCGCAGCGATGGCCTACGACTTCTTCCACCAGCGCATCCGCGTCAACACCGTGATCCCTGGTGGTGGCGGCATCGTCAGCGGCATGAGCCTCGGCCGTGTCGGCGGCGATGCGGCGCGTTTCGGCAAGGGCGCGCCGGGCACCGCCGCGGGCCGCGTCGCCGCCGGTGACGACATCGCCAATGTGGTCGCCTTCCTGCTGTCACCGGAAGCGGAAACGCTGTCCGGCACCGTGATCGATGTCGGCTGCTTCGCCCAGCAGGGCGGACCGATCCCGCCCAAGCCGGCGCTCTGACAACCCTGCGATGCCTGATGAGGAGATAGCGATGACGACGACCGTTCAGGATCAGGACAAACAACAACACGCCGGGAACGCTGCGATCGAGCGAGCGGCGACCTACTACCGGCTGAAGGCCGATGTCGAGGATTTCTACTACCACGAGGCCGATTTGCTCGACGACCGGCGCTTCCGCGACTGGCTCGAGCTACTCACCGACGACATCGGCTATTTCATGCCGATCCGCCGCAATGTGAAGTTCGGCCAGCAGGCCGCGCGCGAGAACACCAAACGCGGTGAAGGCATCAGCTGGTTCGACGAAGACAAATGGACATTGACCAAGCGGGTCGAGCAGATCCTGACCGGCGTGCACTATGCCGAGGAGCCGCTGTCGCGCATCACGCATATGGTCAGCAATGTGCAGATCAAGGGCGCGCGGCCGGATATCGAGGCTGCGCGCGAGCTGGACGTCACCAGCCGCTTCCTCGTCTACCAGAACCGCGTCGAGTATGAGACCTACATCTTCGTCGGCCGCCGCAACAACACGCTGCGCCTGACCGACGATGGCTGGAAGATCGCGCGGCGCGAGATATTGCTTGAACAGAATATCCTGCTGGCCAAGAATCTCACCACGTTCTTCTAAGCGGGGCCAGATCTGAGCAAGGTCAAGATCAGCAAGGGTAGCGATGATTGACGTGATGGCGATCAAGGTGGGGACGCGGCTGAAACTGGAGGCCGGCGTCGTCGCCGAAGTGGTGGAGAACATGGACGATGGCCAGTGGCTGCAGGTACGCTATCTGGAGTGCCCTGCCCGGCCCGCCGACGTTGGCACGGTGGAGCTGTGCCACGCCCAGGACGTCGTCAAGGTGCTCAGCGAGTAGTCCCAGTCAACGGACCGACGATCATGCTGCGATTTGAATACATGCCGAGCGATTTTCATCCGCTGTTCCTGTTCCTCGGCGAAGCCGCCGATCTCGCCGCGCTGGCAATGCTGCTGCGGCGCTTTGCCGAGGACCCGCAGACCATTGCCGTGGCGGAGCGGATTCCCGGCGCCGTCTCGCGCGACGCGCTGGTGCTGGCGCCCGCCGACGACGAATTCGGCATGCGCGATCTCGGCGGCCGGTTTGCCTGGAAGCTGACCGATTGGCAGGCGGAGCGGATCGCCGAGCGCATCGAGCTGTTAACCCCTGAGGATAGCAAGTCCGGCTCGGAGATCGTCGAGATCGGCAGTGACGGCGAGATCCCGGTCAAGCTGTCGCGCGGCGAATTCACCGACGACTTCCTGATCACGCACAGATAGCGATGTTCGCGTGAGTACACACCGCAAGCCAAAGGTCCTGATTGCCGGCGCCGGGATCGGCGGTCTCGTCGCCGGATTGTCGCTGCTGCAGCGTGGCATCGAAGTCGAGATCTTCGAGCAGGCGTCCGAGCTGCGCGAGCTCGGCGCCGGTGTCCAGCTCAGCGCCAACGGCACCAGCGTCCTCATCGCGCTCGGGCTCGAGGAGGAGATGCAGGCCATCGCCTGCGAGCCCTCGGGCAAGGAGATCAGGCTGTTCAGCACCGGGCGGACCTGGAAACTGTTCGACCTCGGCGCCTCCTCGCGCGCGATCTATGGCGCGCCCTACTGGATGGTGCATCGCGGCGACTTTCACCGCGTGCTGGTCGACGCATTCAAGGTTCGGGCGCCGGGGCGGCTGCATCTTGGCAGCCGCTGCACCGGATTTGACCAGGACGGCGACGGCATCTGGCTGCACCTTGCCAATGGCGAGCGTCGGCGCGGCGACGTCGTGGTCGGTGCCGACGGCGTGCACTCCGAAATTCGCCGGCAGATCGGCGGCGACACCAAGCCGTTCTTCTCGGGCGTGGCCGCCTGGCGCGGCCTGGTGCCGATGGAACGGCTACCGCCACCCCTCAGGCGCGACGTCGGCACCAACTGGATCGGCCCGGGCGGCCACGTCATCACCTATCCGGTTCGCCGCGGCGAGCTGTTGAACTTCGTCGGCATCTTCGAGGGTGAGAGCTGGTCAATCGAGTCATGGACCGAACGCGGTACGCGCGAGGCCTGTAGCGGAGCCTTTGCCGGATGGAATCCAGAGATTCACACCATCATCGCGAGCCTCGATATTCCCTACAAATGGGCGCTGCTCGGCCGCGACCCGCTCGATCGCTTCGTCGTCGGGCGCGCCTGCCTGATCGGCGACGCCGCGCATCCGACGCTGCCGTTCCTGGCCCAGGGCGCCAACATGGCGATCGAGGACGGCATGGTGCTGGCGCGCTGTCTTGAAGGCTTCCCGCCCGAGGAAGCGCTGCAGCGCTACCAGACCGCGCGGCTGACGCGGACGAACGCGATAGTGGTGAAGTCGGCCGAGAATGCCAGGCGCTTCCACAATCCCGCGCTCGCCGACGTCGAAGGCGCCGATGCCTACGTCTCGCGCGAATGGCAGCCGGACCGGGTGCGCGAGCGCTATGACTGGCTGTTCACCTACGATGCCTTGCGTGTGCCGCTTTGACGAGACGAGTTTCGCGGGCCCGCCTCACTGAACGGGATGGCGTCCGCGGCGCACCGGACGTTCCGGCGGTGGTGGCGGAGGAGCGAAGAAGGGATTGACGATGCACATCGCAGAGAGACCCGATGCCGTCGCCTGACACTGCGGGATCGAGGTGTAGCTGCAATCGATGTGGTCTCCGGCCATCGGCCCGTTATAGAGATGCAAACAGACCGGATAGTTCGGATCATAGGCCTGTCCGGCGGCAGGTCGGGCCAGCGCGACCGCGAACGCAGCGATCGCGAAAAGTTTCAGGCGCATCGGATTCTCCTTATTGCTCGGACCGTTTCCTCACAACTGCCGGGGTTAGTCAACCGCACTGGAGACACGACGGCCATACAGTCTTGAGCGACGGCAGGCGGGAAGCCTGAGCGCGCTAGTTGGTGGACTGGCGTTGTCGCTGCCCCCGTTGCTTTGGCGGCTTTTTCGGACCTTTGTAGAACGGATTGACCGAGCACGTCGCGGAGCGCCCCGAGGCCGTCGCCTGACACTGCGGAAGCGACGTGTAGCTGCAATCGATATACTCGGGCGTCAGCCTCCCGCCATAGACTTCCAGGCACACCGGATAGTTCGGATCGTACATCTGTGCGGCGGCCGGCCCGGCGATGCAAACTCCGACGGCTGCGATGATGGTGAGTTTCAAACGCATCGAATTCTCCTCAAGCCTCGTCCGGAACGCAGGGCACGGCTATCGTTGCTCGTCGGCCGGCTTGCCGTCGCCCTCACCGAGGCAGCGGATCATGAAGGCCGTCGTGTCCCGCGGCAGCACTTGCGCAGCGCGCGCCTTGAGACGGCATTCGAGCTGCGCGATCTGGCGCGCCCGCTGCCGTTCGGACGGCAGCGTCGATTGCCGCAACCGGCGCAACGTCATCGGCGAACCGTCCGATTCGAAGCTCAGCTCGTATTTCTTGCCGTTCTGGTCGGTTGCGGCGCAGGTGATGGTGGACACCTGCCGCGTGATGAAGCTTCCGACCTGGCGGCACGAGCCCGTCGACATCTCGACCAGCGGCACCGGCAGACCATCCACTCGCGGGCGGTCGCTGGACTTCAGCAACATGCGGTCGACCGCGAGCTCGAACAGATTGTCCTGGGTGCGCTCGGTGCTCTCGCCGGAGAACGAGATGATGTGGCTCTTGTCGGCGGGATCGTCGAGCACCACGGTGAATTCGGAGCGGCCGCGCAGGGTGTGGAAATAGGCGACTGCCTTGCAGGTGTAGCTGCGGCCTGCGACGGAGACATTGCGGCAAGTGCCGGACATCAACGCGTACAGATCGACGTCGTAGACCGGACCGGCGGCAACGGCCAGCGCCGGCCAGCAGAGGACGGCAGCCGCAATCAATTGAGCGAAACGGGATATCATGCTGAAGCGGTCGAAAACACGGTCGCTGGAGGGGTCCATGGCGCAAGGTCGCTGATTTCCACGGACTGTGCAACGACGAAGCAGGCCTAAATGTGGACACCACGCGAACGGCTGGGGAACGCAGCACAATCCGTGCTGAAAGGCCGCGGCGTCAGATTTGCGGGCCGGACAGCGTCACCTCGCGCTCGGCGCGGAACACGTTGCTATAGAGGTTCGCGATCCACTGGCGGCCGCTTGCCGTCATGTTCAGGCAGTTGATGGCGCCCTGAATGTGCGGCGCAACCATGTTCCAATAGAATTGCGGGTAGCGATTCACGATGTCGGCAGGCGAATCGTAGCCGAGCTGACGGTTGATGCCGACCTCCTCGAACTCGTAATACAGCGCGTTGGCCTTGCGCAGATAGTTGGGATCGCCGAGCTGGCCGATGAAGTCGGCCGCACGCAGGATCGAGGCCTCCTCGTCATATTCCTGGCCTTCACGGGCGCCGGAAACCGCGTGCCCTCGATGTTGCGCGCGACGCGCTCGCGATCAAGTGGAAGGACGGCCTCGAGCCTGTCGAGCACATACAGCTTCGAGCGGTCGACATGATACGGCATCAGGCCGGCATCCGACGAGCCACGCGGCAGCACCACCTTGTTGCCGGAGGCATCAATGACGTAACCATCAGGTCCATCGCCCTTCAAAAGACCGCGCACATAGCCGATGTCGTGAGTCAGGCAGGCGATGATGGTGTGGGTGTAATCCTCGGCGGTAACGTGGGTGTGCAGCGCGCGGCCGCGGATGATGTCATGCCCGGCGAGCGTGACCAGCATCGTGTGCTCGACATTGTGGTAGAGCGCGTCGCTGTTGCCGATGCATTCCAACGCGATGCGCGCGGCGGCTGGCAGGAGTTCGCCGAAGCGCGCCTGCGAAGCGCCGAAGGTGCGGCTGACATGCGTGGCGAGAAACTTCTCCAAAGCACCTGCCGCCAACTCAGGTAACGTCATCATCGATGCAGCCCCCGACCGCGCAACGTTCCTCGCTCGCCCCGATCTCACGCCGTAGTTGGGCAGCGACTATAGCGTATCTACGGGCGTGCGGCTACGCGCTGACGGGCGTGACGATTCGCTCCGGCCGTACTTTCCCAGTCTTGTCGGCTGCGACACCAAAGCTGCTGATAGTGGCATGAACCCTGCATGATTCGGGTCAGACCGGGTTAACCCCACTGATAAAGGCCGTCATGCTCGTTACGCTCGTCGCCATCCTCTGCAATGCTCAACTCTGCATGGAAAAGGTCGTCACCACGAGTGACCAATCCGGCATCACCATGGGCGCCTGCGCAGTGAATGCGCAGATCGGCATCGCCGATTGGCTCGCCAAGGGGCCGTATCACGAATGGCACCTGCAGAGCTATAAATGCATCATGGGCAAGTACGTACCCAAGAACGAAGTGTGATGTGTGCTCACAGCCCCGGACGGGGCTGATCCGCTTCGACCGGAACAGCCTGCGAAACCACCGCGCAGGCGCCCGCGCCTCGAGTCAAAGTCCAATTTATGGGCTATCACTGTCGTTAACGACGGTGAGACATGAGGTCGCCCTGGAATGCCCGCAACGCCGCTGATTGCCTATGCGCATGTCGGCAAGAGTTTTGACAGTGGTCGCGTGGTGGCGGTCGACGACGTCTCGCTTGACGTAGCCGAGGGTGAATTCCTGGCGATTGTCGGCGGCTCGGGCTCCGGCAAGACGACGCTGCTGAGGCTCGCCAATCGCCTGATCGAAGCCGACCAAGGCCGGATCGCGGTCGAGGGTGAGGATGTCAGCCGCATCGACCCGATCCTGCTGCGGCGCCGCATCGGCTATGTCTTCCAGAGCGGTGGGCTGTTTCCGCATCTGTCCGTCGCCGGCAACATCGGCATCACGCCACATCTGCTCGGCTGGACGCAGGCGGAGATCTCGGCGCGGGTCGATGAATTGCTCGACCTTGTGCGGCTCGACCGCTCACAATATCGCGAGCGTATGCCGCACGAACTCTCCGGCGGCCAGCGCCAGCGCGTCGGCGTGGCGCGGGCGCTCGCGGCAAGGCCTCGCATCGTGCTGATGGACGAGCCGTTCGGCGCGCTCGATCCCCTCACCCGCGATGCGCTCGGTGACGATTATCGCTCGCTGCATCGCAAGCTGGGGCTGACCACAGTGATGATCACCCATGACATGACGGAGGCGATTCTGCTCGCCGATCGTGTCGCGGTGATGCGCGGCGGCAGGCTGCTGGCCCAGGGCACGCCGGCGGAACTCTCGGCCAGCACCGATGGCTATGTCGGTGAACTGATGCGCACGCCGCGCCGGCAGGCGGAACGCCTGGGCGCCTTGCTGCCGCGGGGCGACACGGCATGACTCTATCAGCCGATCCACGCTGGGGCGAGGCGCTGGCGCATCTGCCCGACTATCTCGGCAACCATGTGCAGGTCAGCCTTGCCGCACTGGCGCTCGGTCTCCTGATCAGCCTGCCGCTTGCGATCATCTCTCGTAACCGGCCGGTGCTGCGCACGACGTTGCTCGGGCTTGCCGGCATCGTGCAGACCGTGCCCGGTCTCGCGCTGCTCGCGTTGTTCTATCCGCTGCTGCTGGCGCTCGCCGCGTTGACGGCGGCGTGGCTCGGCTTCACCTTCTCCGCGTTCGGCTTCCTGCCGGCGATGCTGGCGCTGGCGCTCTATTCGATGCTGCCGGTGCTGCGCAACACCATCACCGGCCTGTCGGGGGTCGATCCGGCGGTGCTGGAAGCCGCCCAGGGCGTCGGCATGACGCCGCGGCAATCGCTCACCATGGTCGAGCTGCCGCTGGCACTGCCGGTGATGATGGCGGGCATCCGCACCGCCGCAGTCTGGGTGATCGGCACCGCGACGCTGTCGACCCCGATCGGGCAGACCAGCCTCGGCAATTACATCTTTGCCGGGCTCCAGACCCAGAACTGGGTGTTCGTGCTGTTCGGCTGCTTCGCTGCGGCCGTGCTCGCGCTTGTGGTTGACCAATTGCTGGCGCTGATCGAGAACGGCCTGCGCAATCGCAGCCGCATCCGGACGGCACTCGGCGGGCTCGGTATTACTGCCCTGATCGCGGCGACTCTGCTGCCCGCGATCGCGCGTCCGCATGCGGGCATCGTGGTCGGCGCCAAGACGTTTACCGAGCAATATGTGCTGTCGGCGTTGATCGCGCAGCGGCTGCAAGCGGCGGGCCTTCCGGCCACGACCCGCGCCGGCCTCGGCTCCAACGTGATCTACGACGCGCTCAAGGCCGGCGACATCGATCTCTATGTCGACTATTCCGGCACGCTTTGGGCCAACCAGCTCCACCACACCGACATCAAGCCCCGCGCCGAGCTGTTGGGCGAGTTGCAGATGACGCTGGCAAAGCAAGACATCACCCTGCTCGGCGACCTCGGCTTCGAGAACGCCTATGCGCTGGTGATGCCGAGGAAGCGCGCCGAGGCGCTCGGCATCCGCACCATCGCCGATCTCGCCGCATACGCATCGACGATGTCGATTGCCGGCGACTACGAATTCTTCTCGCGGCCCGAATGGGCGGCCCTGCAAAAGGCTTACGGCCTTTCGTTCCGCGCCCAACGCCAGATGCAGCCGGATTTCATGTATGCGGCCGCCGCCAGCGGCGAGGTCGACGTGATCGCCGGCTACACCAGCGACGGTCTGATCGCGAAGTACGATCTCGTCGCGCTGGACGATATCAGGCACGCCATCCCGCCCTACGACGCGATCGTCCTGCTGTCGCCAAAGCGGCGCGACGACGAGGCCCTCAAGGCGGCGCTGAGGCCGCTGCTCGGCAAGATCGACATCGCCACTATGCGCGAAGCCAATTTGCGCGCGTCGGGCAACGACGCATCATCGTCGCCCGACGCGGTGGCGCGCTGGCTGTGGGACAAGATTGGGCCGCACTGAACCGCCGCGCTCTCCGCCTCAGGCCCTGACCTCCTGGCGCTGGAACAGAACGTAGCCGGCGACGAACAGCACGATGGTGCAGGCGATCAGGCCGACCGTCTGCGGCCAGGCGATCATCACGCTCTGGCCGAACGGCAACGGGGCACCCATCACGGCGCCGCGGATCTGATCGAGGAACACCGGGCCGAGCGTGCGCGTGGTCGGCGACAGCACCGCCAGCATCGCCTCGCCAAACAGGTCATTGGGCGAGAACCGCTGCAGCAGCTGGGTCCAGATCGCCGTGCCCGGCGTATCGAGGCCGAGCGCTGCAAAACGTGGATCGGGCGGCACGATGGCCTGCGCGATCGCCGGCGCCAGCATCGGCCACAACACGGTCAGGAACAACCAGAGGCCGAGCGCCACCAGTGCCGCGGTCGCTGGCGAGCGGAATACGATCGAGAGCAGCATTGCGAGCGACAGCCAGACCCCGGCATAGAAGATCGCAATCACCAGGAAGGCCAGCGAGCGGGCGATCTCGTCGCCGCCCGGCGGCACGCCGAGGAAGATCAGGCCGAGGCCGATCACCAGCAGCCACAGCGCGGTGAGGCTGATCGCGATCGTCGCGAGCCCGGCGAGATATTTGCCGAGCAGCAGCGCGTCGCGATAGATCGGCTGCGCCAGGATCCGCGACAGCGTGCGCCGGTTGTGCTCGCTGTTGATCAGGTCGAAGCCGAGCCCGATCGCCATCAGCGGGATCAGGAAGCCGAGGATGGCGACAAAGGACGGCAGCGGCACCTGACTCACCGTGAACAGCCGCAACAGCAGGAATGGATCCTCCGCGGTATTCTGGCGGAGCGCGGCGATCGCCTCATAGAGCGCCGCCATCGCGGTCAGCACGATCAGAAGCTGGAGCATCAGCATGCGGACGCTCGAGATGTTGTCCGACAGCTCTTTGACGAAGACGGCACCGACGCCTTGGAATGCTGAACCCTCACGCCGCATCGCGCACGCCTCCTGACGGGGTGGCCTGGAAGGTGCGAGCGTAGATCGCCTCGAGGCTCGGCTCGTCGACCGAGAGCCGTCGCAGCGCGCCGTTGGACGCGACTACCGCGCGCGCGGCATCGGCCCGGACGTCGCGGTCGGCGGTCATGCGGAAGCGGTCATCGGCGAGCGTCTCGACATTGCCGACGCCCGGGATCGCGGCGAGCCGCCGCGCAATGCCCGCGCCGTCGGCTTCGACCTCGACGACGAAGCCCGCGCCCAGCACCTGAACCGAGAGCTCGGCCACCGAACCCATCAGCGCGATCTTCCCGGCCCGGAACAGCGCCACGCGATCGCAGACCCGCTGCACCTGGTCGAGCATGTGCGACGACAGCAGCACGGTAACGCCCTCGGCCTTCAACTCCCTGATCAGGTCGAGGAATTCAATCGTCGCCTGCGGGTCGAGACCCGAAGTCGGCTCGTCGAGGATGGCGATCTCGGCCCGCTTGACGATGATCTCGGCAAGCCCGAGCCGCTGCCGCATGCCGCGCGAAAACGTTGCGACGCGCTTGTCGGCGACGTCGAGCAGACGCACGCGGGTGAGCGCCGCCGCGATCCGCCGCGAGCGTTCGGCCATCGGGAGGCCTATCAGCTTGGCGACGTAAGCGAGGTTCTCCACCGCGGTCAGGTGATCGTAGAAACCGACGGCATCTGGCAGATAGCCGACCCGCCGCTTGACCTGCAACGGCTGCCGCGCCGGGTCGAAGCCGAGCACGCTGACCCGGCCGGCCGAGATTTCGGTGAGCCCGAGCATCATCAGGATGGTCGTGGTCTTTCCGGCGCCGTTCGGGCCGAGCAACCCGAACACCTCGCCCTTGGCGATGTCGAAATTGATGGCGTCGACGACGCTGGTCTTGCCGTAGCGCTTGGTGAGATCGCGTGCCGCGATGACGGTTTCGGGCCGTGTTGCAGCACTGTTGTTCTGCTGCTCGCTCATCGCCGTCCGAACCTCGCAACCGCACCCAGCATCAACAGCAGCGCGACGCCAATCACGCCGGCACCGGCCATGCCCCAGACGGTAGAAGTGCTCACCGTGACGCGGAACTGGCTCGACGCCGTCTCGCCGCGCGAGGTAGCGCGCATCGCGAGCTGGTAGTCGCCGGCGAGCGACTTGTCGCTCGGCGTCACCAGCGCCTGAACCTCAGTGTCCTTGCCGGGCACCAGCCGCTCGATCCTGGTGGGCTGGAACGTGACCTTCCAGCCGCTCGGCGCCGTCGCGGCGAGCTCGATGTTGTCGGCCGGCGCGGTGCCGCTGTTGGTGACGACGACCGGAATCGTGCTCTGCTCGGCGGCGACCGCACGCGCGCTCAGCAGCCCGTCGCGGCCGGAGAGCTGAAGCTGCGGCTGGCCCGCGACATCGAGCGCCACCTCGGTCTGCGCCGAGGCATCCTCGGCGTTGACGGTGACCTTGACCGGGAAATGCCCGGCATCAATCGCGCTCGGCGGCCGCACCTTGAGCTTGATGTCCTTGGACTGTCCGGCCTCGATCGGGATCGACGACAATTCCTGTGTGCCATAGGCCTCGGTAAACGAGGTCTCGAAGTTCTGCGGCGCAGCCGCGGCGAAGCTTGCGACCAGGTTGCGGCCGCTGTCGTTCTTGATGGTCAGCGTGTATTCGAAATTCGATTTTGGGCTGCCGCGCAATTCGGGAAGTTTCGACGTCACCGTCAGCTTTGCCGGCAGCTCCTTGGCGAGCGCGACCACGATCGGCAACGTCGCCTCGCTGCCCTGCCCTTCGGCCTTCACCGTCAAGGTCTGCTCGGCGAGCGAAGCGTTGGCGGGCACGTCGAGCCGGAGTTGCAGCGGCACGCTGGAGTCGGGCGCCGGCATCGCGGCCGCGACCGGCTGGCCGCCGCCGAGCAGCGTCGCGGTCCAGCCGCTCGGCACGCCCTCGACCGATAGCTTGTAGCGCTGCGGGCCGAGATCGTAATTCTGCAGACGCAGCGAGATGTTGGAGGTGGTGCCGGGCCTGATGGTGACGGCCGGATAGTCCGTCATCATGTAGAGCCCCTTGATGTCGTGGGGCGGCTCCGCGGCGTAGGCTGAGGGAATGGCAAGGGGAATAGCAAGTCCGAAGGCGGCGACAAGGCGCGCAACATCGAGCGCTCGCATGGGCAAACACTCCTGCAAGAAGGGCGGGATTGACTGACTTGACGCTGCGCGCTGATGAACACCGTGGCAGCGGCGCGACAGATCATCGCAACAATCGTGACGAAATCTCGGCGGCGTAATTACAAATGAGTAATGCGCGCGGTTTCGCGTGACGACCTTCGTCTACCGACGTTAGTCTAGTTCACGATGCGATCTCTGTGATGTGCGGAGCGGTCGTCGCAGGGAGCTCGCAGCGCAGTTGCGATTGGCGACAATGGATTGCTTCCGCCTTAGCCCGAAGGCCGCGAAGCATGCTCAAAGTCCCTTGATGATCCCCGCGTCGATCAACAGGCGGTTGAAGCGGCGCGCTTCTGCGCCGTCCTTGCAGGAATAGAATGCGCCGTTGCAGCGGAGCATGATCTCCTTCTGCTCGGCGAAGGACGGGTCGAGCGGGATGCCGGCAGCTTCCTGGATCACCAGCGGCAGATAGGGACCGTCGATCGTGTCCATCACCGCCGCGCTCTTCAGCGGCTCGAAATTGACGGCGTCGATCGCATAATAGGTCGCGTAGAGGCGCGGATCGTAATTGTCCAGCTTCTTGCCGAGAGCGCCCTCGTCGAGCCCGGGCTCGAGGATCTGCGGTGCGAATTCCGGCTGGTGATCGCCGTAGCGCACGATCAGGAAAGGCTGCGCCGGAAACTTCTTCTTCAGCGCCGCGACGAAGTCGGCATAGTCGTTGGCGCTCATCGCCTGCCGGCGTAGATATTCGTCGACCGCGGGCTTGTTGCCCGGCCGCTTCCACGACGGCAGCAACTCGGGATGGAATTTGGTCTCCCAGGGGAAATGATTGGCGCCGAGATAGATGAAGGTGAACAGCGGCGTGCCTGACGTCTTCTGCTGGCCCATCAGCTGGAGCGCCTTGTCGTAGAAGAAGCTGTCGGGTTCGACGTCCTTCGCATGCCGAGGTCTTTCGAATCGAGAAAGCGCTCGATGCCGGTCGTCATCTGGAAGCTGCGCGCGCCCATGAAGCCGCCGTTGGCGGGATAGAGCGACAGCGTCTCGTAGCCGCAACGGCGCAGCGCCAGCGGCAGGCCGCGCTCAACCCGGCTCGAGGCAATGCGTGTGACGAAATAGGCGAAGCGTCCGAACGAGCGCGAGGAAAGCCCCGCGAGCACGTTGTATTCGGTGAACCAGCTCGGTCCGCCATTGCTCTCGGCGAGGAACGTGCGCTGCTTGCCGTCCCAGGACGTGAAGTGGCTGCCATAGCCCTGCGGCACCTTGATGCCCTGCGCCGCGCGGATGTCGAAGCTCGATTCATCATGGATCATGACGATGTTCGGCCGGCGGCCGGCGGGATGGCAGGCATCGACCAGCGGCATGTTGAGCCGATCGCTCGCGGTCGGATCCGACTCCATGAAGCCATAGGCGACGAAATCGGATACCGCGGTCACGCCGGAGCGCGCGAACTTCGAGAGGTAACCGTCGTCGTAATAGCCGCGCCAGGCCTCGTCCGGCCAGGCGAAGGCATAGCCCGAGAGCGCTGCGGTGCAGGCGAGGCAGGCCGCCGCAGCCGGCAGGCGGCGGATGCGGAACGGATCGAGCCACCACAGCGCGTACATCAGGGGCAGCGTGACGAGGCCGGCGCCGATGATCGACCAGCGCAGGCTCGGGAAGATCGTCAGCAGGAACGCCGCGGTGTCGCGGTCGATCACCATCAGGTCGACGAAGTTCGCGGTCATCTGCACCACGTCGTGCTTGAACCGCGACAGCAGCACCAAGACCACGACCAGCGTCAGCGACAGAGCGCCCGACAGCGCCGGCCGGCGCAGCAGCGCGATGAACAGGAAGTTCAGGATTCCCCAAGTGAGCAGGAAGCAAAGCCGCGAGCCGAAATCGGTCTCGGTGCGCAGCATCAGGATCAGCGCGCCGAAATGCGGTGCCGCGACCGCCATCAACCGCCAGATGCCAAGCGCGGCAAGACCGCCGGCCAGTGCGGCAACGGAGGAGTTTTGCTGAGGCGCGGGCGCCATGGGCGGGACGCAGTACAACCCGGCGCAATGCCACCGCCTTGACTGGCAACGGCCAGGAGGCATGCGGCACAGCCGGTGTCTGGGCCGCGTCACAAAACCGTAATTGAATCGTCATGAACGCGCAATGAATTTGCCCGCCCAGGCCTGGCCGCGGCAAGCAGCGCGCGTGCGTTAAACCTTGGCGGCCGGCGCGGCGTGGCTCGCGATACCGGCGATGAACAGATCGACGATGTCGGCAGCCATCTGCTCGACCTCCGCATCGCCGACACCCCAGCGCGGCAAATGGCCGTCGATGTGCATCCGCGCGAAGCCATAGACCAGCGCGCGGCCGGCGATCTGGACCTGCCTGAGATCGCGCGTCCCGAGTTGGCCGTCTGAAAATGCCTCCGCCAGCGTGCGCTCGGTCAGGCCGATCAACTCGGCATTGTCGCTGGAGACGGCGGCCGAGCGGTCGTGGTCGAAAAAGCGGCGGCTGGAGATGATCTCGAAATGGGCCGGGTTCTTCATCGCCCAGCGCAGATAGGCGATCCCGAGATAGCGGAAGCGGCCGAGCGGATCGCCTGACGGCGCCTCGGCCATCGCCGCCTCGATCTCGGCGCGAAAGCGGCGTTGCGCCTCCTCCGCCACCGCATTCATCAGGGCGTCCCGGCTCGGGAAATGCCGGAACGGCGCGCCCGGCGAGACCCCAGCGCGGCGCGCGGCCTCGCGCACGCTGACCGCCTCCGGCCCGCCCTCGCCGACCAGTTGCATGGCGGCATCGATCAGGACCCGGCGGAGGTCGCCGTGGTGGTACGGCCTGGCCGCCTGCGCCCGCGTCGCGACCGGACGCGGCTTGGCGGGCCGGCGGAGGGTGGGCGGGCTTTTGGCGGGGCGGCGCATGGCGATCCTCTAGCATCACCCGCTTGTGAATGTAAGCGATGATTACACAGATTGACTGCGCGCGGGCACGAAATGTAACTGGTGATTACATAAATGGGAGGCGGGATATGGCGACGCATCGCAACTGGTTCGAGGGCTGGCGGCTGTTTGGCCTGCTCACGCTCACCCTGATCGGGCTTTCGATCTGGATCGCCGCGATGCGGCAGTTCGAGGTCGAGGGCGTTCGGATGGTGATCCGTTTCACGGCGCGGACCTCGCTTTTGTTCTTCTGCCTCGCCTTCTCGACGGCGGCGCTGGCGCGGCTGTGGCCGAACGCCTGGACGCACTGGCAGCGCCGCAACCGCCGTTATTTGGGCGTCACCTTCGCGGCCTCGCACGCCATCCATGCGGTCGCGATCGCAGCCTTCGCGATGCTCGATCCACCCGGCTTTGCGGCCGTGACCTCGATCGTCTCCTACGTCTTCGGCGGTATCGGCTATCTCGCCATCATCGCGCTGACCGCGACTTCGTTCGATCGCACGGCTGCACTGCTCGGCCCGCGCGCCTGGCGCAGGCTGCATCTGATCGGCGGCTACTATCTGCTGCTGCAGTTCATGGTCTCGTTCGGCAAGCGGATTCCCGAGATGCCGCTTTACGCGCTATTCCTCGTGCCGCTCGCTGCGGTGTTCGCGCTCAGGATGATCAGCATGGCCGGCCGGCCTGCGCCACGTCAGGCACAGGCGAGCTGAGATCAAGCCGCCTCACACCAGGTGAAACTTGCGGCCAAGCTGGCGATGAACCGACAGCACCGCACGATCGACGTCGCTGATCAGGCTGTCGCCGAGCACGACGTTCGGAATCTCCCAGTTGCGTCCGATCTGCGCATCGGGCAACGCGGCGATCGCCGGCACGCGCGCGGTTTCGCAGCCGGGTTGGGCGCGCAGCGCCTCCTCGGCAAGCTGGGTCAATTCGTCCTGGCTTTTTCCATCAGTCATGACCTCGGTCCTGACTCCGGAAGATGGCTCACTGATGGCCAAGATTTTCCAGTTCCTTAGCGCGGGCTTCGGTCATGCTGCGCATGCATTCGCCGGCATCGAGCCGGGCGATAGTGCCCTCGCCGAGGTCGTAATACAGGCAGTTGGCATCACGATACTGGATCCATAGCCGCTGCGCGGTGCGCAGCTGTTCGCGCTGCTTGTCGTCGGCGACATCCTTCAACGCCTTCTGGTAGGCGACGTTCATCCGCTTGTCCCACTGCGCGGTCTTGGCCTTGAGGCATTCGACCATCTGGTAGGTGCCGCCGTCGCAGGATGGCTCGCCAACGCTCTGATCGCCGGCGCGGGCAACCGGCGCGGTGAAGGCGATGGAGACGGCCGTCAGAACGGCCATGAGCCTGCACGCGCCTGTCGTGACAGCCGATGTCATGCCACTTTCCCTGTTCGATCGTTCCTGTCGTCGCAGCATACGTGAGTGCCGCCGCCATGCATCCCGTCCACCGCCGGCCGCGCCGCGGCTGGCCTTCCCGGTCCGCGCAGGATATTTCATATGCATGGAGGGGACCATGCGGCGCGCCGTGACGCCTGTGATCGTCTTGGCGGTGTTCGGCCTGCTCGTCGGTGGGCTGTTTCGCTATGCTTTCGATGAGTCCGACGAGGCCTCCGTCTCGAATTATGTGCGCAGCGCCCTCGACGGCGCAGCCCTCACGGTGATCGTCTGGGCGACGCATCTCTATCTGGCCGCACGTGGTGGCTGGCTGCGACGGCAATCACTCATCGTCGAGCTGATCGGCCGCTCTGTGATCCTCGCCGTCATCGTTGCGGCCGCCGCGATCATGCTGGAAGTCGTGCTTTACGGGCATGGGCTCGAAGCCAAGTGGATGCGCGAAACCTTCCTGAAGATCATTGGCGTCGGCCTGCTGCTGTCGATCCCGATCACGACGATCTACGAGTTGGTCCGGATGATCGGCGGGCATACGCTGCTCAGCATCGTGCTCGGACGCTATCGGCAGCCGGTGCGCGAGGAGCGCGTGCTGCTGTTCCTCGACCTGATCGGCTCGACGACGCTAGCGGAATCGATGGGCGAGCTGCGCGTGCAGGAATTGCTGACGCGATTCTTCTTCGACATCGACGAGCCGATCGTGTCGCACGGCGGCGAAGTCCACGCCTATGTCGGCGACGAAGTGATTGTGACATGGCCGGTCAATGCCGACGGACGATCGCGGCAGTATCTGGATTGCGTGTTCGCGATCGAGGATCGCCTCGCCAAGCGCGCCGATCAATATCGCAAGGAGTTCGGCGTGGTGCCCGCGTTTCGGGCCGGGATGCATGCCGGTCCGGTCGTCATCGCGGAATGCGGGGACTCGCGGCGGCAGATCGCCTATTTCGGCGACACCGTGAACGTCACGGCGCGGCTGCAGGCGCATTGCAAGGAGGCCGGCCGTCCCGTGCTGGTATCGGGCAACCTGCTCCGCCTGCTGCCGCCGGACCGGGATTTAGTCGTCGAGCCGCTCGGCTCGACGCAATTGCGCGGACGTGCTGCGTCGATCGACATCTTTTCCGTCGCGCGGCGCGTATCGTCCTGAACAATCTCTTAAAATGTATCGGCATCAGCTTCCGCCGAGCCGAAAGCGCGCATTGAATTGAGTCCGGTCGCAGCCTGTTAAGGATGCGACGCACACCGTATTTGCACCGGGTTCCACCTTAACGCGGGTGTAAGACCGCGCCCCGCATGGTGCCCAAACAGGTGTCATTCAACAAAAACAAGGTTGCCCATCGATGGCGCAACAGGCGTCACAATCGATTATTGCCGAACTCGAGGATGCGGTCCGGGACGGGACATCAGCCAAGCGCGTGCAGACGCTGCGGCAGGTCACCGATCTGTTCCTGAACGACGGCGACCGCCTCAACGATGAACAGGTCAAGGTGTTCGACGACGTGCTCTGCCTCTTGGTCGCGCGCGTCGAGACGCGTGCGCGGGCCGAGCTCAGCAAGCGGCTCGCACCGCTCGACTATGCGCCGTTCGAGGTGATTCAGCACCTCGCCTGGGACGACGACATCAGCGTCGCCGGCGACGTGCTGACCCACTCCAGCCGCCTCACGAACGAGGCGCTGCGCGAGATCGCGAGCAGCAAGGGCCAGGACCACCTGTTCGCGATCTCCGCGCGGGAAAACCTGCCGCCTTCCGTCACCGACGTGATCATCGACCGCGGCGAGGACAAGGTGATCCGGCGTCTCGCCAAGAACGCCGGCGCGCAGTTCTCCGACAACGGCTATTCCAGCATCGTCGCCCGCGCCGAAGGCGACGACGAGCTGGTCGAGATCCTCGGGCTGCGCATCGACATTCCGGCCAAGCTGCTGCGCGACCTGCTGCAGCGCGCCAAGGATACGGTGCGCGCCCGCCTGCTCTCGATCGCGTCGCCCAGGGCGCGCGAAGAGATCAGCCAGGTGCTGAACGACATCGCCCAGGAAGAGGCCGCGGCGCCGCGCCGCAACTACGGCATCGCCGAAGAGCTGGTCAAGCTGATGAAGCAGCTGAACGAGCTCGACGATGCGGCCGTCTACAAGTTCGCCGAAGAGGGCAAGCTCGACGAGGTCACGGTCGCGCTCGCCGTGCTCAACGACATGCCGATCGCGATGATCGAACGCCTGATGCTCGGCCTTCGCTCCGACCTGATCCTGATCCCGTGCCGCTCGGCGCGGCTCAACTGGCCGACGGTCGAAAGCATCCTGCGCAAGCGGCCGCTGCCGCTGCCGCTCGACAATGCGACGCTCGAGATCGCGCAGCGCGATTACCGCCGGCTCTCGCTTGAAACCGCGCAGCGCACGGTGCGGTTCTGGCAGCTGCACAACAGGATCGAGAAGCAGCCGATGGCGGCCGGCTAGCGGCCGCTGCGCCATTGTGAAAAAGAAAAGGGTGGGCAACGCGCCCACCCTTTTTACTTTTGGCGTGCAGGGCAAGCGAACCGCTCTCGCCCTGCAATCTCTCAGTTCTTGCTCTTGTCGACTAGGGCGCCCTTCTTGATCCAGGGCATCATGTCGCGCAGCTTGGCGCCGACTTCCTCGATCGGATGCTCGGCGAGCTTGGCGCGGGTCGCCTTGAACGAGGTCTGGTTGACCTTGTTTTCCAGCATCCAGTCGCGGGCGAACTTGCCGCCCTGGATGTCGGCCAGAACCTTGCGCATCTCCTTCTTGGTCTCGTCGGTGATGATGCGCGGGCCGGTGACGTACTCGCCGTATTCGGCGGTGTTGGAGATCGAGTAGTTCATGTTGGCGATGCCGCCTTCATAGATCAGGTCGACGATCAGCTTCACTTCGTGCAAGCATTCGAAATAGGCCATCTCCGGCGCGTAGCCGGCTTCGACCAGGGTCTCGTAGCCGCCCTTGATCAGCTCGACCAGGCCGCCGCAGAGCACGACCTGCTCGCCGAACAGGTCGGTCTCGCACTCTTCCTTGAAGGTGGTCTCGATGATGCCGGCGCGGCCACCGCCGATGGCGGAAGCATAGGACAGGCCGAGGTCATGGGCGTTGCCCGAGACGTCCTTGGCGATCGCGATCAGGCAGGGCACGCCGCCGCCGCGCTGGTACTCCGAGCGCACGGTGTGGCCGGGGCCCTTCGGCGCGATCATCAGCACGTCGAGGTCGGCGCGCGGATCGAGCAGGTTGAAGTGGACGTTGAGGCCGTGCGCGAACACCAGGGCGGCGCCCTTCTTCATGTTGTCGTGCAGGTGCTCGCGGTAGATGTCGCCCTGGAGTTCGTCCGGCGTCAGCATCATGACGAGGTCGGCCCATTTGGCGGCTTCGGCGACTTCCATCACCTTGAAGCCGGCGTTCTCCGCCTTCTTGGCCGAGGCCGAACCCTTGCGCAGCGCAATGGCGACTTCCTTGACGCCGGAATCCTTCAGGTTGAGCGCATGGGCGTGGCCCTGGCTGCCATAGCCGACGATGGCGACCTTCTTACCCTTGATCAGGTTCAGGTCGGCGTCGCGATCGTAGTAAACACGCATGGTCGTTTCCTCGTTTGAAGGGGGCCAAAATCGGCCGATGAATCAGGCTTTCGGAAGGTCAGAACCGCCGGGCGCCCGCGAATTTCCGGCGTTGTCTAGAGCATTTTCCCCCTCAGGGGAAACCCTCATCTCGCATGGCGCGGTGCGGCATCATGCGTCCATGAAGACCGGGTAGAGCGAGGCCAGCAGCAGGATGGCCATCACCACATTGAAGGCGCGGATCGCCCGGGGCGAGGTCAGGATCGGCCGCAAGGCGGTCCCGAACAGCGCCCAGACGACGCAGGACACCGTGCCCAGGACAAGGCTCAGGCCGACCTGGATCGCGATGTTCCAGGGAAAAGCGGCAATCGCCGCATAGGCCGTGATGGTGCCGATCACCATCACCCAGCCCTTGGCATTGATCCACTGGAACATGGCGGCGCCCCAGAATGTCATCGGGCCGCGGCCGCCCCTGTCGTCCTTGTCCGCCGAGGGCGGCTCGGCCATGGCGATGACGGCTGCGAGATAGATCAGGTAGGCGACGCCGCCATATTTCAGAATCGTCTGCAGCGCCGGATAGGCGATGAAGACGGTCCCCAGCCCGACGCCGACCGCGCCGACCATGAAGGCGAAGCCGACCGTGATGCCGGCCATATGGGGCACCGTACGGCGGAAGCCGTAGGTCAGCCCCGACGACAGCAGCATGATGTTGTTGGGGCCCGGCGTGAAGAACATCACGACGGCGAACACGACAAAGGCAAACAGCAGCGAATTCGACATGGCGCCCTCACGCGACTTTCGGCAGAGCTTTTGGCCGCTTCGCCAGCACCATCACGGCGATGCCGCCGATCACGGTCAGCATGCCGGCGAGGCGCAACGGTCCGAACCGCTCGCCGAACACGATGCTGGAGGCGGCCGAGCCGACGAACGGCACGAGCAGCGCGAACGGCACCACTTGCGCGGCGGGATAGTCGCGCAACAGGCGGCCCCACAGCCAATAGGCGATGCTGGTGGAGATGCCGCCGAGGCAGAGCATGCAGACGAGCCCGGTCAGCGACATATGGGTCAGCGCATGCCAGGTCGGCTGAGGGCCGTTCGTGATCAAGGTCAGCACCGCAAGCGGCACCGCGGCGGATAGGCACAGCCAGGCGAACAGATCGAGCATCGGCGCGCCGTTCGCCTGCCGCAGCAGAAGATTGCCGATCGCGAAGCTGATCGGGCAGATCATGATGATCGCAAATGCGGCGACGCTGAAGTCGTAGCCGACCGTCCCGCAGATCATCAGCAGGCCGAGCGCGGCGATCGCGATGCCGATCGCCTGGGTCCGCGTCGGGATTTCCCCGAAGGCCACGGCGGCGAAGGCAATTGTGAACAGCGCCTGGCTCTGCACGATCACGCTGGAAAGCCCGACCGGAACGCCATGCGCGATCGCAAAGGCCTGTGCGAGGAACTGGCCGAGGAACAGCGTGGCGCTGATCGCGATCAGAAGCGGCCAGGAAACGCCGGGCTTGCGCAGGAACAGGCACGGCAGCGCGGCGATGGCGAAGCGCAGCGTCGTCATCAGCTCCGGCGAAAACTCATCGAGCGCGATCCGGCTTGCGACGAACGCAAGCCCCCAGATCACCGCGACCATGACGGCGATGCCAACATCGGCCGGCTTCATTGTTGTTCTTCTTTTGCTTCCGTTTCGGTCGGGATCTAGATCTGTTCGTCGGGCTTCGGTTTGCGCAGCAGATACGTGCCGTGCATGGGTGCATGGTAGTCGGCCGAGACCAGCGTGAAGCCGACGTCGGTCAGCATCCGCTCCATCACCCAGCCGAAGGTGGAATATTCGTCGCGCATATGCGTCACCACGCTCTCCCGCACGAAATCGTGGTTCTTGATCTGAAAGTCGGCCCAACCTTCGACATCGCGATCGACACCGTCGGGCATGCCGACGAACACCATGTCGCGCAGATAGAAGTTCGCGCCGGGCTTCAACGCGTTGAAGATCCGCGACATCGCCACCGCCTTCCAGAAATCCGGCAGATGGTGCAGCGTGAACTCGCTGACGATCAGGTCATAGGAGTTCGGCTGGTAGGCGAACGACAGCAGGCCGGCCGGCTGGGTCCGGATCTTCGCCTTGCGGTCGCGGGCGTAGATCTCGGCGAGCGCCAGCATCGCCGGCGAGATGTCGATGGCGTCGACCTCTGCGCCCATCAGCGCGGCTTCGGTGGCGAGCACGCCGTTGCCGCAGCCGATATCGGCGATACGCCAGCCCGGCTTGACGCCGAGCATGGTCAGCGCCTGGCGGGCACGGACATCGCTGTCCTCGCTGACGTCATAGATCGAGGCCACCGCGGTATCGAGACCGACCTGCCGCCGTTGCGTGTAGTACCAGTCGCGCGCCAACATGGCTCACATCCCTTCAGGTCCGCGGCCGATCGCGGCGACGCCGGTGCGCGACACCTCGACAAGGCCGAGCGGGCGCATCAGGTCGATGAACTGGTTGATCTTGTCCGTATTGCCTGTGATCTCGAACACAAAGCTCTCGGTGGTGGCGTCGATCACGCGGGCGCGGAATGCATCCGCCAGCCTGAGCGCCTCGACCCGGTGCTCGCCCTGCCCGCGCACCTTGACCATTGCCAGCTCGCGCTCGATCGAACGCCTGGTCAGGGTCATGTCGACGACGCGGTAGACCGGGATCATGCGATCGAGCTGGTGCTTGATCTGCTCGATCACCATCGGCGTACCCGTCGTGACGATGGTGATTCGCGACAGATGCTTCTGGGCCTCGGTCTCCGAGACCGTGAGGCTCTCGATGTTGTAGCCGCGACCCGAGAACAGGCCGATGACGCGCGCGAGCACGCCCGGCTCGTTCTGCACGAGCACCGCAAGCGTGTGCGTCTCGTTGGGATCGTGGCGGTCCTCGATGAAATAGGCGGATGCGGGCTGGTTCATTGTCGTCCCCTCACATTCTGTTCACGCCACCGCCCGCTCGGCGGCCGGCGCAGCATCCGTTCCGATCCAGGTCCGGAACAGATCGAAATCGATATTGCCGCCGCTCAGGATCAGGCCGACCCGCTTGCCGGCGAGCCTGTTCTTTTCCTGCAGCGCGGCCGCGAGCGCCGCAGCGCCCGCGCCCTCGGCGAGATTGTGGGTGTCGGTCCAGTAGGCGCGGATCGCCTGCCCGACCTCGTCGTCGCTGACCTGCACGATGCGGGAGGCGCCCTTCTGGATCAGTGCGAACGCATCCGCGTCCGGAATCCGCGTCGCCATGCCGTCGGCAAGGGTGTTGCTGGTCCCGGTGGTGACGATCTTTCCGGCCGCAAACGACAGCGCGTAGGACGGCGCCTCGGTCGACTGTACGCCGACGATCTCGGTCTTCAGCCCAAGCAGGTCGCGCGCCATGATGCAGCCGCAGATGCCGGAGCCCTGCCCGATCGGCACATAGAGAATGTCGAGTTCGGGCGCGGTACGGAACAGCTCGAGCGCGTAGGTCGCGACACCCAGCACGAGGTCCGGGTGGAACGACGGCACCATGTGCAGGCCGGCGAATTGGGCGCGGCGCTCGGCCTCTTCCCGCGCGGCCTGGAAGTCGTCGCCGTGCTCGACGAGCTCGGCCCCGAACGCGTGCATGGCGCGGTTCTTCTCGACCGAGTTGCCGCGCGGCACGTAGATTGTCGCCGGCACACCGTGACGCCCTGCCGCGAACGCCAGGCTCTGGCCGTGATTGCCGCGCGTCGCCGAAATGATGCCGGGCACATCGGCGCGCTCGCGCTTCAGCCGCGCGAGATAGACCAGGCCGCCGCGCACCTTGAAGGCGCCGGTCGGCGTGTGGTTCTCATGCTTGACCACGACCTCGGTGCCGAGCCGCTCGGCCAGCAGCGGCCAGGCGTGCGCCGGCGTCGCCGGCACTGCGGTGCCGACGATCCGGTGCGCGCGCTCGAGCTCGTTGAGGTCAAACATGGAAGCCGCCCTCACCTCACACCAGCGCCTTGCCACCGGAGAAGGCCTTCGCGGTGGCCTCATCGGTCGCCTCTTCCGGCAGCAGCATCTCGTTATGCGCCTTGCCGGACGGAATCATTGGGAAGCAGTTTTCGAGCGCCGCGACGCGGCAGTCGAACAGCACGGGGCGCTTGACCGAGATCATCTCCTGGATGGCGCCGTCGAGATCGCCGGGCTTGTGCACCTGGAGGCCGACGGCGCCATAGGCTTCGGCGAGCTTGACGAAATCCGGCAGCGCCTCCGAATAGGAATGCGACAGCCGGTTGCCGTGCAGCAGCTGCTGCCACTGCCGCACCATGCCCATGTACTGGTTGTTCAGGATGAAGATCTTGATCGGCAGCTCGTACTGCACCGCCGTCGACATCTCCTGCATCGTCATCTGCACCGAGGCATCGCCTGCGATGTCGATGACGAGACTGTCGGGATGGGCCACCTGCACGCCGACAGCGGCCGGCAGGCCGTAGCCCATGGTGCCGAGACCGCCCGACGTCATCCAGCGATGCGGCTCCTCGAAACCGTAGAACTGCGCCGCCCACATCTGGTGCTGGCCGACCTCGGTCGTGATGTAGGTGTCCTTGCCGCGCGTGGCCTCGAACAGGCTCTGGATCGCATGCTGCGGCAGGATGACGTCGTTGCTCTTCTTGTAATAGAGCGAGTTGCGGGCGCGCCACTGCGCGATCTGCTGCCACCAGCTCTTGATGTCGGGCTTCTTCGCCTCCGCCTTGAACACCTGGAGGATGTCGCCGAGGATGTTGCCGCAATCGCCGATGATCGGCACGTCGACGCGGATGTTCTTGTTGATCGAGGACGGGTCGATGTCGATGTGGATCTTTTTCGAGCCCGGGGAGAACGCATCGACGCGGCCGGTGATGCGGTCGTCGAAGCGCGCGCCGACGCACAGCATGACGTCGCAATCATGCATGGTCATGTTGGCCTCGTAGGTGCCGTGCATGCCGAGCATGCCGAGCCAGTTCTTGCCCGAGGCCGGGTACGCCCCCAAACCCATCAGCGTGGAGGTGATCGGGAAGCCGGTGACCTCGACCAGCTGGCGCAGCAGTCTCGAGGCCTCGGGACCCGAATTGATCACGCCGCCGCCGCTGTAGATCACGGGGCGCTTGGCATTGGCCAGCAGCGCCACGGCCTTGCGGATCTGCGTCGCATCGCCCTTCACGCGCGGCGCATAGGAGCGGTGCACGTCGGACTTGCGCGGCGGATGATAGGTGCCGGTCGCGAACTGCACGTCCTTGGGCACGTCGACCAGCACCGGGCCGGGCCGGCCGGAGGTCGCGACATAGAAGGCTTCGTGCAGCACCTTGGCGAGATCGTTGACGTCGCGCACCAGCCAATTGTGCTTGGTGCAGGGGCGCGTGATGCCGACAGTGTCGCATTCCTGGAACGCGTCGTTGCCGATCAGATGCGTCGGCACCTGGCCGGAGATGCAGACCAGCGGGATCGAGTCCATCAGCGCGTCGGTGAGCGGCGTCACCATGTTGGTGGCGCCGGGACCGGAGGTCACCAGCGCAACGCCCGGCTTGCCGGTCGAACGCGCATAGCCCTCGGCGGCATGGCCCGCGCCCTGCTCGTGTCGGACCAGGATGTGCTGGACCTCGCTCTGCTGGAAGATCTCGTCATAGATCGGAAGCACCGCGCCGCCGGGATAGCCGAAAATGTCGGTCACGCCGTGATCGATGAGCGCGCGGACGATCATCGCGGCGCCGGTCATCTGGTTCGGATCGTGGCTCTTGTCGCTCATTGGCTTGCTCCGGATGCGCTTGTTTTTGCGCGGCTTTTGTCAGTTCTCGTCAGTTCGGGTTCGGGAAATAAAAAAGGCCCCGAAGAGGGCCCATGCACACCGCCTGTCTTGTGGATGGCAGCTAGCCATCCCCGGCGGTGTGCCTGGGTACGACGGCGATAAGGAGTTTGGTAATAATGTTACGCATGGCAGGCGATCGGCTTCCCAAAGGTTGCGCGAAACATAGCGGCCAAAGCCCGGATGTCAAGGCAAGGCAAGCATTTTCGCGATTTCCGTACTCTACCGGGGTTCCGCTCGTTCGGCGAGCGTTTTTGCGTGACGAAACGCGCATGGCAGACGGGCGTGCGGCCGGTAAGCCGTAGCCCGGATGGAGCGAAGCGAAATCCGGGGCCGATGCCCCCCGGGGAAAGGCCCCGGATTTCGCTGCGCTCCATCCGGGCTACGGGATCCGCTCCTGTAGCCACGCCTTCGCCGCGTCCGGCGCCACCCATTCGAATTCCGGGAGCTGATGGCGAAACCAGGTGAACTGGCGCTTCGCATAATGGCGGGTGTCGGCCCGGCCGATCTCAGCCGCCTGCTCGCGGCGGATCTCTCCCCTCAGATGCCGGATCAAGGCCGGCACGCCATGGGCCTTCATCGCCGGCAGCAGCGGATCGAGGCCACGCGCCGCCAGCGCCGCGACCTCGTCGAGCGCGCCGGTATCGAGCATGACACCGAACCGGGCGTCGATCCGTGCATAGAGCGTCTCGCGCGCCGGCGCGAGAAACAGCGCATGAAAATCGCCCGGCGGCAGCAGTGGCGGCAGGCCCTCGCGATGCCAGTCCGGCAGCGGGCGGCCGGTGGCCTCGACCACCTCGAGCGCGCGCGCGATGCGGGTGCGGTCGCGCGGCTTCAGCCGCTCGGCCGACACCGGGTCGCGCGCTGCAAGCTCGGCATGCAGTGCCTCGACGCCGTGCTGCTCGAGCCGTGCGCGCACACCATCGCGCACATCAGCCGGGATCGGCGGCACCGCCGACAAGCCGCGCGTCAACGCCTTGAAATAGAGGCCCGAGCCGCCGATGAAGATCGGCAGCCGTCCCTGCTCACGCGCCTCACTAAGTCCCTTCGCCGCATCGGCCACCCAAGCGCCAGCGGAGAAATTCACGCCGGCGTCGACATGGCCATAGAGCCGGTGCGGAACCAGCGCCTCTTCGCCTGCCGTCGGCCGCGCCGTGATGATGCGGAGGTCGCGGTAGACCTGCATGGAATCGGCATTGATGACGACGCCGCCGGCGGCGAGCGCAAGCTCGAGCGCCAGCGCCGACTTGCCGCTGGCGGTCGGGCCTGCGATAAGCACGGCCTTGTTCAACAATCCCGAATGCGCCTGCATGTCCCTCGTTGCCACGCTGATCTGCAACCCCGACAATCCCGCGCTCGACTCGACCATCGTCGATGGCGCCCGCGCCGTGCTGCCCTCACCCGGCCCGGCGCAGTGGCTATTCAACGAAGTCGCTGCCGACATTCCGTTCGAAAGCGAGGATAGCAGCAGGGACGGTATCAAGGCGATCGAGGAACGCCTTCGCCAGGCCCGCGGCGACCTGCCCATCGACATCGTCGTGCAGCCAGTCGGCGCCCGGCGCAAGAAGCTTTTTCTCGCCGACATGGATTCCACCATGATCGGCCAGGAATGCATCGACGAGCTCGCCGATTTCGTCGGGGTGAAGGCGCATGTCGCCGCCATCACCGAGCGCGCGATGCGCGGCGAGATCGAGTTCGAGCCGGCGCTGCGCGAGCGCGTCGCGCTGCTCAAGGACCTGCCCGCAAGCGTGGTCGACGAGGTGCTGGCCAGGCGCATCACGCTGACGCCGGGCGGCAGAACACTGGTCGCGACCATGCGCGCGAACGGCGCCTATACCTGCCTCGTCTCCGGCGGATTCACGCTGTTCACCAAGGTGGTTGCGGCGAAGGTCGGCTTTCAGGAGAACCGCGCCAACCAGCTGCAGGTCGCGGACGGCAAGCTGACCGGTGAGGTGGTCGAGCCGATCCTCGGCCGCGCCACCAAGCTCGCCACCTTGATCGAGCTCACCGAGTCCTTCGATCTCGACGACATCGACTCCGTCGTGGTCGGCGACGGCGCCAATGATCTTGCGATGATCCAGGCCGCGGGGCTCGGCGTGGCATATCACGCCAAGCCCGCGGTGGCGGCGGCCGCAGCCGCGCGGATCGATCACGGCGATCTCACCGCGCTGCTCTATGCGCAGGGATATCGGCGGGAGGAGTTCGTCGGATAGGTGACGGGAAGTCATTCCGGAGCGGTCCGGAGGACCGAACCCGGAATCTCGAGGTTCCCAGGGCGCAACTGCGCCCCCGGGGTTCGATGCTTCGCATCGCCCCGGAATGACGGATGAAGTTACTGCACGCTCAGCGCCACGAAACGCAGCTCGCCGTCGCCGTTGGAGACCAGCAGCAGCACCGATTTCTTGCCGTCCTTCTTGAGCTGATCGACCCGTTTCTGGATGTCGGCACCGCTGGAAACGGCCTCCTGCGCCACCTCGACGATGACGTCGCCGGCGGACAGGCGCTTCTCGGCCGCGTCCGAATTGGCGTCGACATTGGTGACGACCACACCCTTGACGCTGTCCTTGATCTTGTAGCGCGTGCGCAGATCCTTGCTCAGCGTCGCGAGATCGAGGCCAAGCGCCTTCTGCGTCACCGGCTTCTCGGCGGTGTCGTCCTTCGACCTGGCGTTGACCTGCTGAACCTTCTCGTTGTCCTCGAGCCGGCCGAGCGTGACCTTCTTGGTCTCTTCCTGCCCCTTGCGGATGATGACGACGTCGACCTCCTTGCCGACCGCCGTGTCGGCGACGACGCGGGACAGGTCCTTCGGATCCTTGACGTCCTTGCCGTCGAACTTGACGACGACGTCGCCGGGCTCGATGCCGGCGGGCTTGGCCGGGCCCTTGTCGTCGACGCCGGCGACCAGCGCACCGCGCGCCGGCTTGATGTTGAGACTCTCGGCGATCTCGTCAGTGACGCTTTGGATGCGCACCCCAAGCCAGCCGCGGCGCAGCTCGCCGAACTGGCGGAGCTGATCGACGACGCCCACCACCGTCTTCGACGGCACGGCGAAGCCGATGCCGATCGAGCCGCCGGATGGGGAGATGATCAGCGTGTTGACGCCGATGACGTCGCCGTCGAGGTTGAACAGCGGACCGCCGGAATTGCCGCGATTGATGGAGGCGTCGGTCTGGATGTAGCTGTCGTATGGTCCTGATGAGATGTCGCGGTTCTTGGCCGAGACGATGCCGGCGGTCACCGTGCCTCCCAGGCTGAAGGGGTTGCCGATCGCGACCACCCAGTCGCCCAGGCGCAGCTTGTCGGAGTCGCCGAACTTGACCGCGACCAGCGGCTTCGGCGGCTTGATCTTGAGCACGGCGAGATCGGTCTTCTTGTCGACGCCGACCAGCTCGGCCTTGATCTTGGTGCCGTCGTTGAGGATGACGTGGATCTCGTCGGCGTCCGCAATGACGTGGTTGTTGGTGACGACGACGCCTGATGCGTCGATGATGAAGCCGGAACCGAGCGAGTTGGTCTTGCGCGGCGGGTTGTCGCCGCCCTTGCTGCCGCCACCGGGACCCCGGCGGTTCTTGAAGAAGTCGTCGAAGAACTCTTCGAACGGCGAGCCGGGCGGCAGTTGCGGCATGGTGTTGCTGCCGCCGCCGCCCTTGGCCTCGACCGTCTGGGAAGTCGAGATGTTGACGACCGCGTCGATCACCTTCTCGGCGACGTCGGCGATGCCATCCGGACCGCGTGCGAATGCCGGCACGGAGCTCAGCATGCTTGCAGCACCGATCGAGATCGCGGCTCCCATCATGCGGAAGCGACGGCTCAGGGCTGGTCTGGCAGCGGTCATGTCGGAGTTTCTCCAGGCAAACGGGTCCAAATGAGCTAGTTACAGAGTGCGCCCGAACGGGCACACGGCGCAAGCATCTCAGCCGGGCATTTCGGCGAAAAACCGGCTGCGAGAGGCTCACGATTATGTTCAGTCTTGCTTGTCATTCCCGCGGCAGCCCGACGGGCTGAACCCCGGGGTCGCAATTGCGCGCCTTTGAGAAATCTCGAGGTTCCCCGATGCGCGATCGCGCATTGGCGGTCATGCTTCGCATGCTCCGGAACGGCGACTATCTCCGCACCACCCAGATCAGGACAAGCCCGGCGACCGCCGAGCCGATACCGACGATGCGCAGGATGTTGTCGGGTGTCGCCAGCGCGCTCTTCATCGCCCGGCGCATCCAGGCGGGGCTTGCCGCGAACAGGATGCCTTCGAGCACGAACAGGATTCCCAACCCGATGAGGAAGTCGCCGAACGCTATGGACTTCATCGGATGGCAGCCTCCCGCTCGATACTTGTTGTTTTTGGTCGGCGGCGAAGCGTCATCCGCATCGCCGCCAAGTCCTGGTGTTCAAGTCGTGACGCTACTGTTTCGGCGCGGCGGCCGCCTCGGGCAACTTGCCGTTTGCACCGCCGAAGAATCGGAAGAAATCCGAATCCGGTCGCAGCAGGAAGCGGGTGTCGTTCGAACGGAGCCCGTTCTCATAGGCCGTCATCGACCGATAGAAGGCGAAGAAGTCGGGGTCCTTGCCGTAAGCCTCGGCGAACAGGCGGTTGCGCTCGGCGTCACCCGCACCGCGGGTCTGGTCCGCGGCCGAGTTGGCCTCGGCGACGATCACGGTGGCCTCGCGGTCGGCCTTTGACTTGATCTCCTGCGCCTTCTGACCGCCCTGTGCGCGGAACTCGGCGGCCTCGCGCTCGCGCTCGGTCTTCATGCGCTGGTAGACCGCCTGGCTGTTCTGCTCCGGCAGGTCGGCACGGCGGATCCGGACGTCGACGACCTCGATGCCGTAGCCGTCGGCCTCGCGATCGAGCTGGTCGCGAATGCGCTGCATCAGCTTCTCGCGGTCGTCGCGCACCACGTTGATGAAGGTGACCTCGCCGAGCACGCGGCGCAGCGCCGCGTTCAGGAGCGTGGTGAGCTGGACGTTGGCAGCCTGGATCGAGCCGATGCTCTGATAGAAGCGCAACGCATCCTTGATGCGGTAGCGCGCGAAGGCGTCGACCACGAGCCGTTTCTGGTCGGACGCGATCGCTTCCTGCGACGGATTCTCCAGGTCGAGGATCCGCTTGTCGATCTTGATCACCGAATTCCACGGCGCCTTGAAATGCAGGCCGGGCGCGGTGACGACGTCGACGGGCCTGCCGAACTGGAGCACGATCGTCTGCTCGGTCTGCTGCACCGTAAACAGCGAGCTGTAGCCGACGGCGAGCACAATGAAGAGGATGATCAGGGATACAATGCCGGTGACGGGAGACCTCATCGGGTGGCTCCCTGCTGCTGGCCGGTCGTGGCCGGTGCCGCCGGCCGCCGCGGCGTCAGTTCGCCGAGCGGAAGGTAGGGCACGATGTTCTGGCCCGGGCCGCCGTCGTAAACCAGCTTCTCGGAGCCGCCGAGCACTTTTTCCATGGTTTCCAGATAGATCCGTTCGCGCGTCACGTCGGGCGCCTTCTTGTACTCGTCGTAGACCTTCAGGAAGCGCGCGCTCTGGCCCTTGGCCTCGGCGACCGCCTGCTCCTTGTAGCCCTCGGCAGCCTGCAGGATCTGCGCGGCACGGCCGCGCGCCTGCGGGATCACTTGGTTGGCGTAAGTCTGCGCTTCGTTCTGCAGCTGCTCGAGATTGGCGCGCGCTGCCTGGACGTCGCGGAAGGCATCGATCACCTGCGCCGGCGGATCCACCTTCTGCATCTGCACCTGGCTGATCTGGATACCCGCGCCGTAGCTGTCCAGAGTCCTCTGGATCAGTTCGTGCACGTTCTGCTCGGTGACGTTCCGCGCGCCGGTCAGGATCGGCTGGATCTGCGAGCGGCCGATCACCTCGCGCATCGCGCTCTCGGCGACCGCCTTCACGGTACCTTCGGGATTCTGGATGTTGAAGAGGAAGTCGCCGACGCCGTCCGGCTTGATGCGCCAGAGCACGGTAAAGTCGACGTCGACGATGTTCTCGTCGCCGGTCAGCATCAGGCTCTCTTCAGGCACGTCGCGAATGGAACGGCCGCGCCGCGCCGGATCTTCGATCAGCGTCATGCCGATGGAGGTGGTGTTGACGCGCAGCGCCTTCGGCAGCAGCACGGTCTCGATCGGATAAGGCAGATGATAGTTCAGGCCCGGCTGCACGGTGCGGACATGCTTGCCGAAGCGCAGCACGACGCCGAGCTCTTCGGACTGCACGCGGAAGAAGCCCGTCGCGAACCAGATCGCCAGCGCGGCGACCAGCACCAGCGCGACGCCCATGCCGCTGAAATGCCCGCCGGGCAGCCACTGCTGGAGGCGGTCCTGGCCGCGCCGCAGAAGGTCTTCCAGATCCGGCGGCCTCGGCCCGACCGGTTGCGGGCCTGAGCCCCATGGTCCCTTTGGACCCGAGCCCCATGGGCCACCGCCCTGATTCTTCCACGGCATCAAACATCTCCTCGGCAAGTCCGGACGGGACGCCCGGCCTCGAATGTCCGGCCCGGTTATAGGGGACCGCTAGGGCCCTTACAACGCAAGCTTCCTGGCCGGACGAGCTATGCGCCGGGGCATAATTGTCAATGCAAACATTGGTTAACCCCGGCCGCCCGCCGACGATATGTCACATAGGAGAAGTCGGCGCTGTCGTCGGGACCTGCCGGATTTCGCACGCGCGCCACCTCGTCCCACTGCTGCGCATCGATTTTGTCGAACCGCGTGTCGCCGTCCGGCCGGGCATGGACCTCGGTGATCTCAAGGCGATCGGCGGTGCCCATCCATTGCGCGTAGATTTCCGCGCCACCGATGACGGCAATCTCAGTGGCGAAACGCCGCAGCGCGTCGCCAAGCGCAATGGCGCGGGCGTTTTCAAACGACGTCGTGACGATGGCGCCGCGCGCGCGGTAGTTCGCATCGCGCGTGATCACGATGTTGGTGCGGCCCGGCAGCGGCCGGCGCAGGGATTCGAAGGTCTTGCGACCCATGACGACGGGCTTGTTCAGCGTAATCGCCTTGAAACGCTGCTGGTCGGATTTCAGCCGCCACGGAATGGCGTTGTCGCTCCCGATCACGCCGTTCTCGGCGACCGCAACGACGAGCACGATCTCCATCAGCGCGCCCCTTCCGCGAGAGCCGACAGCGCCTCGCCGGTGACGCGGCACAGCGTCCAGTCGTCCATCATGACGGCGCCCAGCGACTTGTAGAACGCGATCGACGGCGCGTTCCAGTCGAGCACCGCCCATTGCAGGCGCGACCAGCCATTGGCGAGGCATTGCTTCGCCAGATGCATCAAAAGCGCCTTGCCGATGCCCTTGCCGCGCAGCGCCGGACGCACGAAGAGGTCTTCGAGATAGATGCCGTGACGGCCGGCAAAGGTCGAGAAGTTGACGAACCAGACCGCGAAGCCGGCAGGCTCGCCGTTCCATTCCGCGATGTCGCAATAAAGCCGCGGATTGGCGCCGAACAGCGCGTCAGCGATGTCGGCCTCGCTGGCGTGAACCTCATGCAGAAGCTTTTCGTATTCGGCGAGTTCGCGGACCAGCGAGAACACCAGTCCGGCCTCATCGGGCCGCGCGCGGCGAATCGTCAGCGACATTCAATCCCTCGGACCGCAACTCATACCGCGACCTCGGCCTTGATGTGCGGATGCGGGTCGTAACCTTCGAGTTTGAAGTCCTCGTAGCGGAACGCGAAGATATCCTTCACGTCCGGATTGATCGCCATCGTCGGCAGCGGTCGCGTCGGCCGCGTCAACTGCAGGCGCGCCTGCTCGAGATGGTTCGAGTAGAGGTGCGCGTCGCCGAGCGAGTGCACGAAGTCGCCGGGCTTCAGCCCCGTAACCTGCGCCACCATCATGGTGAGTAGCGCATAGGAGGCGATGTTGAAAGGCACGCCGAGGAAGACGTCGGCCGAGCGCTGATAGAGCTGGCACGACAGTCTGCCGTTCGCGACATAGAACTGGAACAGCAGGTGGCAGGGCGGCAGCGCCATCTTCTCGACGTCGGCCGGATTCCAGGCGGTGACGATCAGCCGGCGGGAATCGGGAGTGCGCTTGATCATCTCGACCACGCCAGCGATCTGGTCGATGCTGTGCCCGTCGGCCGTGGGCCAGGAGCGCCATTGATGGCCGTACACCGGGCCGAGATCACCATTGGCGTCCGCCCATTCGTCCCAGATGGTGACGCCGTTGTCGCGCAGATATTTGATGTTGGTGTCGCCCTTCAGGAACCACAACAGCTCGTGCACGATCGCCTTCAGCGGCAGCCGCTTGGTGGTCAGCATCGGGAAGCCGGCGGACAGATTGAACCGCATCTGGTGGCCGAACACGGAAAGCGTGCCGGTACCGGTCCGGTCGGTCTTCTCGGCGCCGTCTGAAAGAATCCGCTCGAGCAGGTCCTGATACTGGTGCATGGCGTCTGTTTCGGGCTTTCGAGAGAACGACCAATGTAGCGGCCAAGGCCGCCGGTCGGCACGCTGATTCGGCTGAACGTACCGATTATACCCTGAAAAATGAGCACTCCGCGCCAAACGACAAGGGGCGGAACTCGCGTCCCGCCCCTATCCTATCCACTTGATTGTACTGGATTAAGTTGCCGGCTTGAGCACCGGGGTCCACTTCGCGATCTCGTTCTTGACGAGGGCGGCCAGCGATTCCGGCGTCCGTTCGGCGGGGCCCGGGATGACGCTGCCGAGCTCGAGCAGGCGCTTGCGCACGGTCGCGTCATCGAGCGCCTTGACGGCCGCAGCGTTCAGGCTGGCGACGATCGCGGGCGAGGTTCCCTTGGGCGCGAATATCGCGTTCCAGGCCTGGGCCTGGAACTTCGGCAGGCCCGCTTCTGCCGTCGTCGGCACGTTCGGCAGCGACGGATTGCGCTCCGGCGTTGCGATTGCATAGGCCTTGATGGTGCCGGCGTTGATCTGCGGCACGGCGTTGACGATCTGGTCGCACATGTAATCGACCTGGCCCGCCACCAGCGCGTTCATCGCAGGTCCCGTGCCGTTGAAGGGCACGCCGACCGGCTTGATGTCGAGGATCGAGTGCAGCAATTCGCAGGAGACATGCGAGACCGAGCCGACGCCGGCATGCGCGGCGTTCACCTTCTCGGCGTTCGCCTTTACATAGGTGACGAACTCATTGAGGTCCTTCGGCGGAAAGTCCTTGCGCGCAAGGATCAGGATCGGCGTGCCCGCGAGCAGCGCGATCGGCTCAAAGTCCTTCTCGGGATGGTAGGCCAGCTTCGGATAGAGCGGCACAGATGCGGCATGCGTGCCCATATGACCGGTGATCAGCGTATAGCCGTCATTGGCCGCGCGCGCGGCGCGCGTGGTCGCGGTGGTGCCGCCGGCACCGACGACGTTCTCGATGATGATGCTTTGTCCCAGCGTCTGCGCCATGTGCGAGGTGACGATGCGCGCGACGACATCGGTCGGCCCGCCGGCCGCGAACGGCACGATCATGGTGATGCTGCGCGTCGGGTAATTTTGCGCAGACGCCGGTACGGCGAATGCGCCGAGCGCGACAAATGCCGAAAGGCATGCGCCCGCAAGCGAGCGAATGGACATCATCTCAATTTCCTCCCGGGAACGTTTGACCAATAAAAATGCCGGCCAAATCGGCCGGCATTTTCATTTCACGGGACGACATCGAGTGTCGATTCGACTTCCGCCTGCGGCGCGGCGACGCGGGGCCGGCAGCTCGCTCAGCCCTCGGACTCCACGAACACTTCGTCGCGCTTGGCACGCAAGGTCGGCAGCACGGCCAGCACCAGGAGACCCGCCGCAACCGCCAGCAACACCGCCGACAACGGACGCGTGACGAACACGCTCCAGTCGCCGCGCGAGATCAGCAGCGCGCGGCGAAGATTCTCTTCCATCAGCGGTCCCAGCACCATGCCGAGCAGCAACGGCGCCGGCTCGAAATCGTGCTTGATCAGCCAGTAGCCGACGAGACCGAAGATACCGGCCAGGATGACGTCGACCGGTGCATTGTTCACCGAATAGATGCCGATCGCGCAGAAGATCACGATCGAGGGGAACATCAGCCGGTACGGCACGCGCAAGAGGCGCACCCAGATTCCGACCAGCGGCAGGTTGATGATGATCAGCATCAGATTGCCGATCCACATCGAGGCGATCATGCCCCAGACGAGGTCCGGCTGCTTCTGCATCACCTGCGGACCCGGCACGATGCCGTGAATGGTCATCGCGCCCACCATCAGCGCCATCACCGCGTTCGGCGGGATGCCAAGGGTGAGCAGCGGGATGAACGAGGTCTGCGCCGCGGCGTTGTTGGCGCTTTCCGGCCCCGCCACGCCCTCGATCGCGCCGCGGCCGAACCGCGACGGGTTCTTGGCGAGCTTCTTCTCGAGCGTATAGGCCGCGAAGGATGCGATCACCGCGCCGCCGCCGGGCAGAATGCCGAGGATCGAGCCGAGCACGGTGCCGCGCAGGATCGGCGGCGCCGAGTCGAGCAGATCCTTTTTGGTCGGCATCAGGCCGGTGATCTTCTGCTGCACGAGGTCGCGGTTCATCCCGGCGCCATGGTCGAGGTTGCGGATGATCTCGGCAAAGCCGAACACGCCCATCGCCACGGTCGCAAAGCCGAGACCGTCGGCGAGCTCGGGAATGTTGAAGGCCATGCGAGAGGCGCCGGTCTCGATGTCGGAGCCGACCATCGACAGCAGCAGGCCGAACACGATCATGGCGATCGCCTTCAGCACCGAGCCCTTGGCCAGAACCACCGCAAAGATCAGGCCGAGCACCATCAGCGAGAAATATTCGGCCGGGCCGAACGCCAGCGCCAGTTTCGTGAGCGGCGCGCCGAGGATGGCAATCAGGACGGTCGCGACGCAGCCGGCGAAGAACGAGCCGATCGCGGCGATCGCCAGCGCCGGGCCGGCGCGGCCCTGCTTGGCCATCTGGTGCCCGTCGATGGCGGTGACCACCGATGTCGCCTCGCCTGGAATATTGACCAGGATCGACGTGGTCGAGCCGCCATACTGGGCGCCGTAATAGATGCCGGCGAGCATGATCAGCGCGCCGACCGGCGGCAGTCCGAAGGTGATCGGCAGCAGCATTGCGACCGTCGCAATGGTGCCGATGCCCGGGAGCACGCCGACCAGCGTCCCGACGAGGGCGCCGATCAGGCACATCAGAAGGTTGATCGGAGAGAATGCGACGGCGAAGCCGTGAGCGAGGTTGGCAAAAATATCCATCACGCCCTCACTGGATCAGGAAACGCGGGTACATCGGCATCGGCAGCCCGAGCACAGTGGGGAACAGGATGGCGCAGCCGAGCGTCAGGCAGGCGCCGACAATGACGGCCTCGACCAACTTCGTCTCCTGCGAGCCCATCGCCGCGATCATGAAGGCGGCAAAGGCGGAGACCACAAGCCCGAGCGGCCGGATCGCCAATGCGAAGAACACGATTGCGGCGGATACGAACAACGGGCCGCGCCAGGAATAGGCCGCGATATGCGGGCCGGCCTGCAGAACTCCCATCAGCGCGACACCACCGCCGAGCAACAGCAGCAGCACGGCGAACATGCGCGGCGCGGTTCCGGCGCCGAACGAAAATCCGTGCATACCCTGCAAATCGCTCGAGGCCCACAAGGCAAACAGCGCAACCGCCATCATGGCGAGCCCGCCGACAAAATCCTGCGGACCGCGCACCCATTTCGGCAAGATCGATTTGACCGGCGCCTCGCTCGGCGTATCGCTCATGACTTCGCTTCCCCCGTCAGGGCTGTCCCGCCCGTTTTGATTGAATGGCTTGGTTTGTGGTGCGTTGACCGAAAGCCTTGCTAGCGATTTTCGTCAGATAACGCCAGCGAAACCCAAGAGGCCTCCGGCCAGCAACATCCACAAAGGGTTGATCCGCGTCGCAAAAGCAAGCGCGGCCGCGACAATGGTGATCAGAACCGCGATCCAACTTTGGTCTGAGGTCTGCGCCACGATCAGGCCGGACGCCGCCATCAGACCGATCGACAGCGGAACCAGTGCCGCCTGGATCATCGCCGGCCAGCGCGCGTCGCGCGAGCGATCGAGGAAACGGCTGACATAATAGGCAAGCAGCGCCGTCGGCAGGCACATCGCCAGCGTCGCCGCCAGCGCGCCGGGGACGCCGGCCACGGCATAGCCGATTAACGTCACGATAAGCACGTTCGGACCTGGCGAGAGCTGCGCGATCGCGAATACGTCGGCGAACTGCTTGTCGGTCAGCCAGTGGTGCACGTCGACGGCGGCACGGTGCATTTCGGGAATCGCCGAATTAGCGCCGCCGACCGCAAACAGCGACATCAGGCCGAAGGTCCAGACCAGCGTCGCGATCGGGTTGGACTCCGAGCTCATGCCCGCACCATGCGGCGCGCCAGGACCGTCGTCGCAATGCTGAGCGGGATCGCCACCAGCAGCACGATCTGGAGCGGCCAGCGGATCAGTCCGATCGCGACGAAAACCGCAGCCAGAATGACGAGGCCCGTGACGTCGCGCCGCTTCAGGAGCGGCATCATCATCTTGAAGACGACGGCGAACAGCAGCCCGACCGCGGCGCAGGCGACGCCGGCGAGCGTCCGGCGCAGCACGTCGATGTCGCCGTAACGGGCATAGAGCGCGGCAAGGATGGTCGCGATCACCATCGGCGGCCCGACCAGCCCGGCGAAGGCGGCAACGCCGCCGGCGATGCCGCGCAGCCGCGATCCGAACACCATCGACAGATTGACGATGTTGGGCCCGGGCAGGAAGTGGCAGAGCGCAAAGGTCTCGTTGAACTCGTCCGCCGTCATCCAGCGGTGCTGCTCGACGATCGCTCGCCGGGCAAACACCAGGACCCCGCCGAAACCCGCCAGCGACATCCTGGCGAAGGCCAGAAACAGCGCGACCAGGCCGGGCTGATGGGGCGGCGATGGTGCGGAGGCATCCGGCGCCGGGGCGGCAACCGGCGGAGATTCCGGGGGCATGGGCAAAACCTAGAACGGCGCCGGGACAGCGCCAAGACCCTGGCCAACCCGAAATCGGTGGGTTTCACAGCCGAAAGGGCCTGAATCGGCTCTGTTTTTCTAAGACTTTGCCGCTATATTGGGAGTGCCGGTTCGCCGGCTATGGAAATAAACGGTCGTCGCAATAAACCATTCGGACCCGGGGGCGGTACCCGGCGCCTCCACCAAAGCCCACCATCGGGCAGTCCCGAAGCGGGCTTTGGCGGGGGCGAAATAGGATCGACGAGGGCGTAAAGGGCGTACTTTTTCCCGGTATTGTTCCGCCGTTATCGGGCTACTGCAATAGTTGCCAACGACAACTTTGCTCCGGTTGCTCAGGCTGCGTAACGCAGTTTGAAAGACCACTCTAAAGTCCTAGCGGGTTAAGCTCCGCTAGGCGGGGTTCGGAGGCACCTGGCAACAGAAGCCTCCACTTTAACCCTTGTTTCCCAATCGGGCGTCCGCCCGCATTTCAGCTGCCAGCCCTGCTGATTTCCAGCTCCCGGCGGGGTAGCATGGCAAAAAGGGCGAGTCGGACGGTCCGGCGCCGCCCAGGCGGGCATTTTCGAAGCGACAGGACCACCATGGCGACCGATCATATCCGATATGATGTGCTGGCCCGCGACGCGCTGCGCGGCGTGCTGCGGAAGGTGCTGACCGATGCCGCGGCCCATGGCCTGCCGGGCGAGCACCATTTCTTCATCACCTTCGTGTCGAAGGCCGAGGGCGTGAAGCTGTCGCCGCGGCTGCTCGCGCAATATCCTGAAGAGATGACGATCATCCTCCAGCACCAGTTCTGGGACCTGACCGTGCTCGAGGACCGCTTCGAGGTCGGCCTGTCCTTTGGCGGCATTCCGGAGCGGCTGACCGTGCCGTTCGCCGCAGTGACGCGCTTCCTCGATCCGTCCGCGCCGTTCGATTTGCGCTTCGATGTCTCGGACGCACTGTCCGAAGAAGCCCCTCCCGCCACGGCGCCGGCCTCTCCCCTGCCCGCCCCCCCGGCCCACGCAGCGGCCGAGACCGAGAATGCCGAGACCGAGCAGGAGCCCACGAAGCCCAGCGAAGGCGCCGAGGTCGTGCGGCTGGACCGCTTCCGCAAGAAATAATCTAAGCGCCGATCACGCCTCGACCTTGTAGGATGCTTGTCGGGATCGGGATGACAAATCGTCGTCCCAGCCTACTTCTGCATGAACGTGCCCTTCGCGTGGACGCTGTCGCGTTGCCGCGCCGGGCCACGTTTTGATGACCCAACGGCAAGCATCCACGGAAAGCATGATGGCTCGATCGACGATCCCCTCCAAGGCAAAGACCCGCGGCGAGACCGACAGCTTCGGTCCGATCGACGTTCCCGCGGACCGCTATTGGGGCGCGCAGACCGAACGCTCGCGGCAGAATTTCAAGATCGGCCACGACCGCATGCCGATCGCGATCGTCCATGCACTCGGCATCGTGAAGCTTGCGGCTGCGGAGACCAATCGCGAGCTCGGCCAGCTCGATGCGCGCCGGGCGGGCGCCATCATCCGCGCCGCGCGCGAGGTGATCGAAGGCAGGCTGGACGATCATTTTCCGCTTGTCGTGTGGCAGACCGGCTCCGGCACGCAGAGCAACATGAACCTCAACGAGGTGATCGCCAACCGCGCCAATGAGCTGCTCGGCGGCGAGCTCGGCGCCAAGAAGCCGGTGCACCCCAACGACCACGTCAACATGAGCCAGTCGTCGAACGACTCGTTTCCCACCGCGATGCACATCGCGGCCGCAAGCCGCATCAATGCCGATCTCGTCCCTGCCCTCGGCGAATTGCTCCGCGCGCTGCGCAAGAAGGAGAAGGAGTTCGCAAGGATCGTCAAGATCGGTCGCACCCACACCCAGGATGCGACGCCCCTGACGCTGGGCCAGGAATTTTCCGGCTATGCCGCGCAGGTCGAAAGCGGCATTGCCCGGCTCAAGGTCGCGGTGAAGGACCTCTATCCGCTGGCGCAGGGCGGCACCGCCGTCGGCACCGGCCTCAACTCGAAGCCGCGCTTTGCAAAACTGTTCGCAAAGCATGTTGCCCGCATCACGAAGCTCCCGTTCACCAGCGCCGCCAACAAATTCGAGGCGCTGGCCTCGAACGACGCCTATGTGCTGGCGCACGGCGCCATCAATTCGGTCGCGACCGGCCTGTTCAAGATCGCCAACGACATCCGCCTGCTCGGCTCCGGCCCGCGTTCGGGCCTCGGCGAATTGATCCTGCCGGAGAACGAGCCGGGCTCCTCGATCATGCCCGGCAAGGTCAATCCGACCCAATGCGAGGCGATGACCATGGTGTGCTGCCAGGTGTTCGGCAATCACACCGCCATCACCGTCGCCGGCAGCCAGGGCCATTTCGAGCTCAACGTCTACAAGCCCGTGTTGGCATACTGTATGATAAATTCCATTCAGCTGCTGTCTGACGTTGTCCGCTCATTTACTGAGCATTGCGTTGTCGGAATACACGCCGACGAAAAGCGCATCAAGGAGCTGATGGAGCGCTCGCTGATGCTGGTCACGGCGCTGGCCCCGAAGATCGGCTACGACAACGCGGCAAAGGTCGCCAAGACGGCGCATGCGCGCGGAACGACACTGAAGGAAGAGGCTTTGCGGCTCGGATTTGTTTCCGCGGATGAATTTGATCGCCTCGTGCAGCCGGACAAAATGACACACCCGGGCTAAAGCGCAGCGCGCATTGTCCGGATAATTACGGTCAGCGCGCGTGATATAATTATGGATCATAACGCCTAAAGACTAAGGTGCATTACCTATGAGCTCTGCGCTGGCGCATGGTACAGACGTCTAGTTTTCGCAGAGCGAAACGGATTCTTTGATGCTATCAGGGCATCAAACGGGGATTCGGGATGGATATCGAGCCGGGCGCGTAGCGCAGTTGCTCTTGCTTTCGTCACGATGCATCACCAATTCCGCTCTGGGGACGATGAGGACGACGAGCATGGGCGACGTGGTCAACTTGAAACGATTCAAGAAGCGCGGTGAGCGCGAACAAGCAGCGAAGCAGGCCGAAGCCAATCGTGCGCTATTCGGTCGCACTAAATCCGAACGAGCGCGTGACGAATTCCTCGGCGAGCGCAACGCGCGCGTGCTCGATCAGCACCGCATCGAAAATGGAGACGCACCATGAAGTCGCCCGTCGTGAAACGGTCAATCGTCGTCGCCGGCCACAAGACCAGCGTCAGCCTGGAAGAGGCGTTCTGGAACGGCATGAAGGAGATCTCCGGCCTGCGCAACATGACGTTGTCCGAGCTGGTCGGCGAGATCGACAACAACCGCCAGCAAGGCAATCTGTCTTCGGCGATCCGCCTCTTCGTCCTGGACTACTTCCGCTCGCGAGCCACGCCGGCGGTGCCCACGGATGTCAGGCCGCAACAGGTCGACACGCGTCAGCAGGCCTGACGGCCTCTCCGACCGTCGCCACCAGTAGACGGTCGTTCCGCTGCGCGGGCTCAGCATGAAGGTCAATCGGATCGTCGCGAACGTTGCGGCACCGGACACAGCGGCAGCGAAGTCGTTCTATCGCGACGTGCTTGGCCTCGAGCCACTGATGGATTTCGGTTGGGTTGCGACTTACGGCTCATCCGAAACAATGCAGGCTCAAATCAGCTTCGCTTCCGAAGGTGGTTCCGGCACGCCGGTGCCTGATCTCTCCATTGAGGTTGACGATCTCGACGAGGCCCTGCGCCGAATGAAGGCAGCCTGCATCACGATCGAATACGGACCGGCGGACGAGCCGTGGGGCGTGCGGCGCTTCTTCGTCCGCGATCCCTTCGGCAAGCTGATCAATATTCTCCAGCACCGATCCTGAACCAGCGCTTCGTTTGACGCGCTTTCTTGACGCGAACCGGTGCCCACTTCGCTTGAAAGCGCGTTTAGTTCTGCAGCGCCGGCCGCTGCGGTGGATTGGCGACCTGCGGCGTCAGCGATAGCGGCGGCCGCAGCGGCTTTGGTGGCCTGGCCACGCCGGGCGCCGGCTTGACCTCGATCAGCGGTGGCAGCGGCGCCAGCTGCGGCTGGCTCGCAACCGACGCGGGCGGCGCAATGGGGGGTGCCGTGGCGACCGGCGGGACAGTCGGCGGCCGCGGCGCCACGATCCTAGGCTTCGCCGGAACGCGGCGCGGATCAGGGCCAGGCCCCGGCAAGTTGGCGGAAGGCACTCCTGCCGAATTGGGATTGGATGCATCCGGAGCCGACTCGGCCGGATGCGGAAGCGCCGTTTGGGTCGGCGGCGGCGCCGCTTCGCCGCGCTCGATGGCGTCAAGCCGCTTGGTCTCCCGATCGATCGCGCGCACCGCAAGCCACGACGACAGCGCCGCAATGTCGATACTGCGCGACAATCCGTCGGGCGTGCCCACGGCAAGCAGCTGGATTTCCGGTCGGCTGTTGGCCGTGCCGACCTGCGTCGATGCCAGGGCAGCGCGGATGTCGGCCTGGTCGGCGGGAATGTCGTAGCCGCCGGAAACGATGGCATTGGCGCCGTTCGCCGCGAGCGTGGTGGCGCCGACCCGGAGGCGGCCGTCGCGGATGTTGAAGGGAATTTGCGCCGAAGCAATCGACAGCGCGCCGCTCGCGAGCACCGGTTCGACGATCTGCCGCAGCCGCGTGTCGTCGGTCGCCTGCCCGGAATCGCTGGCGCGGATCGCAACTTCGAAGGCGCGCGGATCGAGGCCCGGAAGGCTGAGCCCCTCCAGCGTCACGGTGCCGCTGCCGGACAGCGCGCCGGTCAACGCCGAGGCACTGCGGCCCTGCGTCAACAGCGTCATCTGCATCGAGGCGCGTCCCTTGGGCATCGCGAGACTGCGGTAGTGCAAGGCTGAACTGTCGATGCCGGACAGCTGCACATTGGCGCTGAGCGCAAGTCCGTTGGCGCCCTGTCGCGCATCGATGGTGGCAGTCGCCTCGCCGCCGCCGATCTTGCCCTTGATGCCGTCGAAGGTCAGCGACTGCCCGTCCGATCTGATGGTGCCTCTGACCGGCTGCAGCTCGGCGCCACCCGGCAGCAGGCCATGCAGCGCTTCGAACGTGACCTTGCCGCGCCAAGCGCTCGTGAGGCCCTGGCCGAGCGGCTCCGTCGCATCGTGACCTGCCGCGCCGATCGCGGCCGCGAAAATCGGCGCCAGCGTGATCTGATCGAGACCGACTTCGCCGTCGACGCTTTTCTGATCGGCGAGCGTCAGCGCCAGATGGCCGCGCAGCCGTGAACCGGCGATGATGCTGTCGAGATCGTCGAAGGTCAGCCTGTCGCCCGCGAGCGTCAGTTTCGACGACAGGCGGATGTTTGCGACCGGGTCGGCTGGTTTCAGATTGAGCAGCGGACTGATGTCGGCGCTGCGAACGCGGAGGCTAATGCTCGATTTACTCTCGCTGGCCCCGTCCTTGGTCCAAGGCTCCGCGGTCCCTTCGGCATCCGCGTCCAGCCCTGCGCCCCAGAGCCTTGCCTTTAGCCGCAACGGCGCGCGCCACGCGCCGATCGCCGTGCCCTCGAACTGCGTCGAACCGGCACCGGCTGCGACCGCATGGTCAAGCCCAAGCAGCGCCAGCAAAGCGTTGCCATCGCCTGCCGAGAATTTCGTCTCCGCTGCAACCTCGTTGCGGCGAAGTGCATCGAAATCCAGCGCACGGATTGCAGCCACCTGCGGCGTCGCCGAGATCACCGTGTTGCCTTTGAGCTGCGGCGTGTCGAGATCGAGCGTCGCGCGCGCGCTGACGCGATCGGCGGCCTTGCCCTTGCCGAGGTCGAGCGCGAGCCTGGCGCGAACCGGGCCGGCATCCACGCGGAGCACGCCAAGCCGCGCGGCCAGCGCTGGCGCGAACGGCTGAAACACAGCGGTCAGCCGGCCAAGCGACGCGGCGGTCGCGTCGACCGCGAGCTTGCCGGTCGAATTAGCGCGGTCGAAATTGCCGCTGCCGTCCAGCGTGACATTGTCGGGCTGACCGATCTTGACGCGCTCGAGCACGATATTCTTTGGGCTATAGGCGATCTTCGCCAGCAGCGGTCGCAACTCCTGCCCGGAAGAGACCGCGCGCCCGACGTCGAGCGACAGCTGCGCCTCGTCGGGCCATTCGCCTTGCGGACCGGCCAGCGAGCGGATCAATGCCGCGGTCGCGTCGAGATCGAGCCGCTCCGCCTTCAACTGCGCCTCGACCTTCGACCCGCTTGTCGCCTCGCGGTGCGTAACCGCGACGCGGCCCTCGAGGGTGCCGCCCTCGATCTCCGCCTTCATCGCGTCGATCGAAAAGCCTGATGGCGACACCATGACGTCGCCGCGCAACCGCAGCGGCTTCTGGCTGCGATAGGTGACGTCGCCGCGCCCCTGCAGCCAGGTCATCAGCGCGTCGGGATCGGACGATTCGATGTTGAGCGCGGTCTTGAAGCTGTTCGCCGCTCCAGCTTGCGCGCTGGCACCGCTCATCGAGACACGCGTGGATCCCGGCGCGCGAAATTCCAGCCGGCGCACCGTCCAGGATTTCGCGTCCGATCGCAGCTCCGCCGAGATGTCCTGCAACGGACGGCCGCCGAGCATGATCTGCTCGGACGCCAGCTCCAGCTGCGCCGGCATCGGGCTTTGCGGAAGACCCGACAACACCGCGCGCATGGCCGGCAGCACGCGGACCGGCTCGACATTGCCATTGCTGCCGTCCTTGGCGCTGTCCTTGGCGGCGAACTTGTCGCCGTCGAGCTGCCGCGCCGTAAGCGAGGCGCGCAGCAGCGGCGACGCACCGAAACGCAGATCGCCGTTGCCGGCGAGCTTCAGCGCACGGTCCTCTGCGCCATAGCTCAATTCGATCTGGTCGAGCCGTGCCGTCGAATAGTCCGATTTCACCTTGGCCGCGATCCGCCATGGGGGCGCATCGCCGCCGCGCTGACCGGGCGCCCCCGCCAGCGTCAGCATGCCCTCGAACCGCGGCGCGCGAGCCTCGAAGGTCAGGATGCCGTCGAGATCGGCCGACACCGGCCGCTGCCCGGGATCGATGCTGAAGTGCAGGCGGGTGCCGCTGCCATCGGCGCTTTGCCCCGAGGAGACCCGAAACGGGTAACGGTTGCCGTCGAACATGAAATTGCCGTCACCGCGGATCGCACCGGCAAGCGAGCGGACGTCGCCGCTGAAGGCAACGTCGTTCAGCTCGAGCGTGCTGCGGCTCGCGGCATCATGTAGCGCGATGCGGCCGGTCAGGTTGAGTCGGTCGATCGCCAGCGAAGCGAGGTTGAAGCTCCCGCTCGACGGCGACCAGTCGATCCGCCCTTTCGGGTCCAGCCCGAGATCGAGCGACACGCCGTTGATGGTGAGCTCGTTCGCGCGCCACTCGCCACGCATCAGCGAGCTCAGGCTGAACTCCACGTCGAGATTGGCAGCCCGAATCTTGCCGAGGTCGTTGGCGCCGCCGACGGTGACCGTCTTCAACCGCAGCGTCGGCGCCGGCAGCAGCCGCGCGTCGAGCTCGCCCGCGACCCGCACGGGCACGCCGATGATCTTGCCGGCCTCCGCCTCGAACTGGGGCCTGAACTGGTTCCAGTCGACGTAGTAAGGCCCGATCAGCGCGGCCAGCAGCGCAATGATGAAGGCAATCGCCAATCCGAGCAGCGTCGTCTGCACGGTGTCTCCCTTTGAGCCAGCTCCGGGGCAGCCTCCTCATGCTGAACCCTGTGCCAACCTCTGGCCGGAGCAACCCAAATATAGAGACAAGTACGGCGAAGTCACAGCCGGTTTACTGCTGGGACTCTGGACAGATGGTTGATTTCCCGTTCAAGCGTGCGTGTGCCGGCCCCGCCGCGGATCGCTGACCCGCGGGGACGTCACCAGCTCGCCGGCAACCGCTTCAGGCCGCGCAGCACGAAGGTCGGCCGCCATTCCGGGTTTTCGACGTCGTCGATGCGCAAGTCGGGCAGCCGCCGCAGCAGCGTGGCGATGGCGATCTCGGCCTCGATGCGCGCCAGCTGGGCACCCAGGCAGAAATGGATGCCGCCGCCGAACGACAGCGGCTTCACGTTCGGCCGCCGGATGTCGAGCCTTTCGGGCTGATCGGGGTAGACAGCCTCGTCGTGGTTGGCCGAGCCGAGCAGGCACAGCACGCTCTCGCCCTTCGGAATCCTCGCGCCGCCGAGATCGTCGATGTCCTCCAGCGCGACGCGCCCGGTCATCTGCACCGAGGAATCGTAGCGCAGGAATTCCTCGATCGCATTGGTGATCAGACCGGGATTGGCCTTCAGCAGCGCGAGTTGGTCGGGGTTGCGGAACAGCGCGAGCAGGCCGTTGCCGATCAGGTTGACCGTGGTCTCGTGGCCTGCGCCGAACAAGAGGATGATGTTGGCGGTCAGTTCTTCGTTGGTGAGCTTGTTGCCGTCCTCCTCGGCCTGCACCAGCTGGGTGATGAGGTCGTCGCCGGGATTGCGACGGCGCAGCTCGAACAGCTGCTGGAAATACATTGCCGCCATCGCATTGGCGGCGTTGCCCTGCTTGATTTCTTCAGGCGTCAGCGGCACCGGCTCGAGGATGCGGCCGCCATCGCGCGAACCGTTGTAGAAGACTTCGCGGTGCTCCTCGGGGATGCCGAGCATGTCGCAGATGATGGTGACGGGCAGGCGGAAGGCGAAATCCTCGATCAGGTCCATGTTGCCTTGCGGAATGATGCGGTCCAGCGTCTCATCGACGATCTGCTGGATTCGCGGCCGCATGTCCTCGACCCGGCGGGCGGTGAAGGCCTTCACCACGAGGCCGCGGAGGCGGGTGTGGTCCGGAGGATCGGCCTGCAGCATCCAGTAGCTCATGCTGCGAAACACCGGCTCCTTCATGATCTCGGGACCGTAGCGGCGCGTGCTGCGCTCGACGAAATCCTTGCCGAAGCGCTTGTCGCGCAGCACGAGACTCACCTCGGCGTGGCGGCTGGTGACGAAGGCGCCGTGCACATTGACATGCATCGGATCGAGGCGGCGCAGCCGCTCGTAATACGGATAGGGATTGCGAATGAATTCAGGCGCCAGTGGATTGAAAAGCGGCTCGCCGCTCGCCGGCTGAACTTGCTCGTTCATGGTGACCTCGTTCGCTCGCTACGCCGTTGCCCTAAAGCCTGGGGTGCCCTGGTGTCATCCTCAAGACCGCATCATCACGGATGCGGTTGTTCTGGTTCTGTCGAATGCAACTCGATACATTGTTGTATCGAGTTGCAGTCTGCCCTAACCTGTGCCGATGTCAAGGGTGAGAACGAGACCGACCAGGGACGACACGCGCGACAGGCTGTTCGAGGCGGCCGCGCGCGTGTTCGAACAGGACGGCATCGGCGGCGCCAGCATCGAGGCGATCGCGGCGGCGGCGGGCTTTAGCCGCGGGGCGTTCTATTCGAACTTCAAGAGCAAGGACGAATTGATCATCGCCATGCTCGAGGACCATGTCGAGCAGTCGATCCGGCGCAATCTCGATTTGCTCGCCCGGCACAGCAACCTGGCCGACTTCCTCGAGGCGCTGCGCACAATGGACCGCAGCCGGCAGGATCCGCTGGGCCGCTCGCCCCTCCTCCACATGGAGATGATCCTGTTCGTCGCACGCGCCGAGAAGCGCCGCCCGGAGCTTGCCAAGCGCCTGCGCGCGCGGCGCAAGCTGGTCGCCGACATCGTCACGACTGCGCAGAAGAATAGCGGCAGGAACGGCAGAACTCGATCCGGATTGGACCGGAGCGATCGTGCTGGCGCTGGAAGATGGTTTCCGCCTGCACCGCCTGATCGATCCGGAAACCACCCCCGCCGACAGCTGCCTGCGCGCGATCACCGACCTGCAGCGCGCGATCGGCGTTTCGGCGGCCTGACGCGTCAGGCCGCGCTTGCGACCTTGTGCATCTGTCCGGCGACGGCGCGGACCTTGCGGGGCGAGGCCTGCCAGATCGCAAATGCCGACAGCAGGCTGACGGCGATCCCGAGCAGGAAGGCGCTGGTATAGCTGCCCGAGAGATCATAGAGCTGGCCGGTGATCCAGGGGCCCGCGGCGCCGCCGGCGAGCGCAGCCAGCATCACGGTGCCGAAGATGCTGCCGTAATGCTTGCCCTGGAAGATCTCGAGCACCACCGGCCCCATCACCGAAGTCAGGCCATAGCCGAGCGCGCCCTGGGTAAACACCATGAGATAGATCAACGCCATGCTCGGCCAGTATTTCAGCGCGGCGAGCGCGGCGAAGCAGATCACGAAGCCGAAGCAGGTGATCGCCCACACCCATTCTCGCCCGATCCGGTCAGAGACATGACCGAGCAGGATCTGGCCGGGAATTCCGAGCAGGCTGACGGTGCCGAGTGCCCACACCGCAACATTGGGGCTGAAGCCGATGTCGAGCAGGAATTTGGTCTGATGCACCTGCACCGCGTACCAGATGTAAAGACCGCAGAAATAGCCGAGCGCAATCCACCAGAAACGCGCGGTGCGCAGCGCACGCGACAGCGTCCAGTCTGTGCCAGCCCACACGGGGTCGACGATATTCGATGCCGGCCTGGCCGACGTCGCCGTCGGGGCGGCGTCGCCGTCCGGTTCAAGGCCGATGTCCTGCGGGCGCTTGTGCAGCAGCAGATTGACCGGCGCCAGCACCACCACGACGAGCAGCCCCATCGCCGTGCAGGCGGTGCGCCAGCCGGTCTGCTCGATCATGTGCTGCACCCATGGCAGCAGCGTCACCGAGCCGATGCCGACACCGGCGAAAGCGATGCCGATGGCGAAGCCGCGCTTGCGGATGAACCAGTTCGGCAGGAACAGCGACTGGCCGGAATAGCCGAGACAGACGCTGCCAGCGCCGACCAGCACGCCGATCGTGAGATAGAGGTGCCAGGGCTGCGTCGTCAGCGGCGCCAGCAGTAGTCCCGAGCCCATCAAGAGGACGCCGAGCTCCATCACCGCGCGCGGACCGGCGCGATCCATCAGGCGGCCGATCAGCGGGCTGACCACGCCCGACACCACGAAGCCGAAGGAGAAGGCGCCCGCCGTGACGCCGCGCTCCCAGCCGAACTCGGAGATGATGGGCGGAAAGAACAGCGAGAAGGCGGTACGCGCGTTGACGCCGATGGCCATGGTGACGAAGGTCACGGCGACCACCACCCAGCCGTAGAAGAACGGAAGTCGCATCGGAGGCAGCAGTCCATCCGCAACGGAACAGGCTGGACCGGCGCCGTAGCGGACTTTGGGCAGCCGGCAGCAGGCGCTGCCACCAGCCAGATTTCAGGACGACCTGGAGACAGAAGCGCCGACGCATCCGTCGGCCCTTGCCGCCACAATCAACCGCCGTGACCGCCTCGTCAACGCTTGCGCGGACGCTTGGCCGCCTTTTTGGCTGCCTTCTTCTTGCTAACGGCCTTCTTCTTGCCGGCGCGCTTCCCGCCGCCTGATTTGGTGCGCCTGAACGTTGGCCTCCGGAGCGAAAGCTCGGGCCAGGCGATCGGCTGTTCACCGTTGTCCGGGTCGCTGTCGCCGGGCGGATCTTCGGCGCTGTCATCCATCGGCCCCTGCACGACCAGATGGACAAGATAGGCGGTGCCGGCCCCATTCAGGTAGTTCGCGAGCGGCTCGTTATTGCTCGGAAACAGATGCGGATGGGTCACCACGCTGTTTTCCTCGACCGAGAACTTCACCGCCTTGATCACGGTTCGGGTCATCGCGTCGCCCAGGATCTTCTTGATCGCGTCCTGCGTCTCCTGAGGCAGCACATGGTGGAGGAAGAAGAACCATTTCCGCTTGGCATCATCCTTCCCGTAATCCTTGCTCGGATAGGCACCGATGCGGAACGCCACGCGCCGTAACCTATGGCTCGGATCAAACAACTTTTCTTTCTTGTTGTGCTTGCGAAGAGTAGTCAGATCCTTGCCGCTGAAGAGTTCATTCAGCCGGTCCACGATTTCAGCGTCGGGACCGCTGCCGACGGGAAGTAGCGCACCCATTTGTCGTCTCCCTTTGTGCAATTTGATTCAGTCGTAAAAACTTGGACAGATAGCACCGCGGAATTGCCGGCGCGGCCTCCGGTCGAACCAGTACATGTTTGCGCCTTGGCCAATGATCGGCCCAGCACACGCTTGGACCGCGCTTGCGAGCTCCCAGGCCGCAGGCGGCAAGCGCCGTCAATTGCTCGATGCTCGATACCGCGCGCTCAATCGAGAGCGTGCGCCCGGTCTGCTTGCGCAGCCGGGCTGCGCCCTTGGCGAGAATCCAGCGGTCCGCCGCGCACTCGCAACCGAGCTCGGAATTGGCGGCGAGCCGACCGCCTTTCGACAGATGGTGTCCGACCTCGTGCAGCAGGGCGAAAACCAGGCCGTCCGCGTTCATCGCCGCGTGGTAAGCCAGTCCGCCATAGATCCGCACGACGCGATCGTCGCCACGAATGAAGGCCTGAGCATTGACGGTCGCGCTTCCTTCGTCGAGTTCGAAAAGCAGATCGGGAAACGCACGCCTGAAATCGGCCAGGATGTCGCAAAGGAGCGCGTCCCTGCACGCGCGGGCGCTTCCTTTGCCGACCGGTTCGCCCGTCACATTCGCGAACAACATGAGATCATCCGAATGGGATCAGAACAATTTCACTCGCAACTCAAATATTATTGGCTTCGTTCGAACTTCGATTCGCTTTGACCGTCTTTCCCGCGCCACCGACAAAGGGCGCGAAGATCATCGCGCCGGTCTCGTGAAGCAGCGCGGTCGCGCGGTCCAGTTCCTTCGTGCCCTCCTCGGCCTCACCGCTGCGCCCGGAGCGCAGCAGCAGATCGGCGCGAACCGACCGGGCAAGGCATTCCGGAATGCGCGCGTGCCGCTTGACCGCAACCGCAATCGCCTCGTCAACGGCGGACAACGCTGCGGCCGCATCTCCCTTCCGTCGATACGCGTTCGCCAGATCGGCGAGAATCCGCGCTTCGTTTTCGAGGCCGGCCTTGCGGGTTCGCGCGAAGTCGAGCGCGGCCGTCAGATCCTCGATCGATGATGTGATCCGGCCTGCCACCATATGGGACAGGCCGCGACTGGCCTGCGCGTAGACGCGCAAATATGGATTGCCGCTTTTGACCGCGAGCGAGAAGGCGCGATCGGCGTGGTGCTGGGCCAATCCGTCGTCGCCTTCGGACCAAGCGAGGTCGACATAGGCAAGGCTCGGGATGACGTAGTGAATGGCATCGACCTGGCTGCCATCCAGTTGCAGCACGCGATCGAGCAGCGGCCGGGCCTCGGACGCGCGCCCCAGCATCACGAGCGTCTGCCCGCGCATGGCAGTCAACCAGACCTCGATGTCGAATCCAAGCGTCTCCCGGTCCGACTTCACGATCTCCGACGCGCGCGCGGCCGCCTCCATGTTCATCTGCAGCGCCTCCGACATCCGCCCGGAGAGCCGGAGCGCATGGCAGAGAATGGCCTTCAGCGTGACCTGGACGCTGGTGTCGGTGCCGGTGTCGGCAAGCGCCTTGGCTTCCAGCACCCGCTCGACATATTCGTCGGCCGAGCCGCCATTCGCCAAAATCCGGCCGTAGGCAGCGTGAATCAGCGTGTTGGCGCGCAGGTCCCCCATCGCGAGCGCGAGGCCGCGGGCTTCCTCGAAATAGACCTGCGCATCGGCGGCGGAAATTCCCTCGCGCCAGCCGAAATTCACGATCTGGCCACAGGCCATCATCTTCAGGTAGTCGGTCATTTGCGACGGGGGCTGGTGCGTCAGGAGTTCACGCACCTTCTTCCAGCTTCGCAAGGCCTGACTGGGATCGTTCGCGCCGACCCAGACCGCCGCGCGCATGTGCTGCTGCGCCGCCTTCAAATGTTCGCCGGCATGCTCCCAGTGGTAGGCGAGAAGCGACGCCCGTTCCTCGGCGCGATCCTTGAACAACTTCTCGATCGCCTGCGCGACGGCGGCGTGAAGTTCGCGGCGCCGTTCGTGCAACAGCGACAGATAGGCGACTTCCTGGATCAACGGATGACGAAACGCGATCAGCCGCTGCTCAAAGGGAGGCACGTCGTAGAGCAATTCGGCGCGTCGCAAATGTCCCACGGCTTCCAGCAGCTCGGCCTTCGCCAGACCGGCAACGGCATCGAGAACCGACAACGAAATCTCGCGCCCGGCAACCGAGGCGACCTCGAGGGCCCTCTTTGCGTGTTCGTCGAGGCGATCGATGCGCGCCGCGACCACGGCCTGCACGGTCGTCGGAAGCGGAATTGTGTCGATGCCGCCCTTCAGCCGGTACGCGCCCTTCTCGCCCTCGAAGTCGCCACGCTCGACGAGGGCGCTCATGAGCTCTTCCAGGAAGAACGGATTGCCGTGCGCGCGCTCGACGATATTCCGGCTCAACAACGCCAGAGACGGGTCGGTACCAAAATGATCGCGCAAGATCGATTGCGCCTCCGCGGGCCCAAGCGGAGCCATATTGATCTGCCGGTAATGCGACCGCTGCATCAGCGGCGCGCTCAATCCGGCCCTGAAATTGACCAGCAGCATCGTCGTGGTTCCGACCACGGCGTCGGCAAGGGCCTCGACGAACTCCTCGCTCGCCGGATCGATCCAGTGCAGATCGTCGATCAGGACGACCGTCACATTGTCACGAGGTGCGGCGCGTACCAGTTCGCCGACGAAATCGAGCAATTGGGCCTTGCGGGCCTTGGGATCCAGTTTCGGCGCGGGCTGGTGCGGGTCCGCCAGTCCGAGGAATTCCAGCAGCACGGGTGCCAGATGATCGGAGACCGGCATTGCCGCCAACCGGTCGAAGACACGGCGGCGCGAAACGTCCGGCGCTTCCTCCTTGATGCGAAGCCCGAAAATATCCCGAAGCAGCGCCAGCACCGGCTGAAACGGCGTTGCGCGCCCGTGCGCGAGCACACGCGCCTCAAAGACGCGGATGCCCTTGCTGCGACAACTCTCGGCAAATTCAAAACAAAGGCGACTCTTTCCTATGCCGGCTTCGCCAACGACACCGATCGCCCGGCCATCTCCCTTGCGGGTGTTCTCGAGTTCAGCCGTCAGCGCCGCAAACTCGTCGGCGCGGCCGGTCAAGGGACTCAACCGTCGTCCGGTCCGGAACACACCGCTCGACGGCGCATGCTGAAGGCCCCTCAGCCTGAGCACCTCGACGGGCGCCGCGAGCCCCCGAATGGCCTGCTCGCCAAGCGACTCCACCTCCACGAACTGCTTCGCGACAGCGTGGGTCTCCCTCGAGACCAGAATGGTGCCCGGCTCGGCAAGGTGCTCCAGTCGACTGGCGAGGTGCACGTTCGCGCCCGCGGCATCATAGGTTTGATAGATGCCGTGCTCGATGGCCTGGAAGACGACCTCACCGGTGTGGACGCCGACGCGGATTTGCATATCGACGTCATGCAGCCGCTTGACGTCATCCTGCATCGCCAACGCCGCGAGACAGCCCCGAACGGCGTGATCCTCGTGAGGCTGCGGGGCGCCGAACATCGCCATGACGCCGTCGCCCTGGGCCTTGTTGACGACGCCGCCGTAGCGGTGAACCGCCTCGTTCATCAGGTCGAGCACCGGCTGCAAGCGCCGCATGCCCAGTTCGGGATCTCCGAGGCTATCGATGATTCCCGTCGAGTTGCTGATATCGGCGAAAAGGATCGTGAGGCGCTTCCGCTCCCCACCCTTGGCATGCAGGCTCCTCAGGGCATGCTCGTGCGACGGCTGAACCTGGGTCGCGTCAATCGCCGTCGTCAACGCAGCGCCGCACCTTCCGCAAAAGCGGCTGCTTGATCCGTTCAGGTGGCCGCAAGCTTCACACGTAATTCCGAGAGAGGCCCCGCACCCTTCGCAATACTCATTGGTCGCCCTGTTCTGACAACCGCAACGCAAACATTGCATCGTAGGCCTCTTGAAGAGAGCTGCAGACGCAGGCAACCGCAACAAGTCCTAAAAACAACGCGACAATGATCCACAATAGGGTATCGCTATGAAGCTTAGCAAAGCCGCCTGCACCTGTCGTGCCATTTTATGACGCACGTGCAGATTGCGCCACAACGGAAGCCGACGCTGCATCCGACCACAAGTTGCGGGACTGTTAGCATCAAGCACATAGGTTGCATTGGCTAGGTCTGCAACGCGTGGCTCTCATGGCCGAAATAGGCGCGCTCGAGCCGATGTGCGAGGTCGCTCTCTCCGGTCGGCGCCTCCAGCGCGATCGCACCCTGCACCAGCGCGTAGACGCGATCGGCACAGGCGAGCGCCTTCTCCAAGAGCTGCTCGACCAGCAGCACGGAGGTGCCCTGCTCGCGCAGCCGGCCGATGACGTTGAGGACGCGATCGACCAGCACCGGCGACAGTCCCGCGGACGGCTCGTCGAGCATCAACAGCCGCGGCCGGCGGACCAGGCCCTGCGCGACCGTGAGCATCTGCTGCTGCCCGCCCGACAGAGCGCCGCCGCGTTCATGCCGCTTCTCGGCGATTTCGGGAAAGAACGCCAACGCCTCCTCGATGCGCACGGCGCGCTCGGCGCGCGGCAGGTCATAGCCTGCGAGCAGCAAATTGTCGGTCACCGAAATCTGCGTGAACACGCGATGTCCCTCGATCACATGCACGAGCCCGGCCCGGGCGGCATCGCGCGGCGTGGCATTGGTCATGTCGCGGTCGCCGAACCGGACCTGTCCGGCCGTGACGGGCAACAGTCCGGATATCGCGCGCAGCAGCGTGGTCTTGCCGGCACCGTTGGGCCCGAGCAGCGCCACGACCTCGCCGACGGCAATCGTGATGTCGATGCCGTGCAGCACACGGATCTTGCCGTAGCCGGACTGCAGCCCATTGACCGCAAGCAACGGTTCACCCGCCGAGATAAGCACTGACGACCTCCTTGTGGACGCGAATCTCCGCCGGGGTTCCCGCCGCCAGCGTCCGGCCCAGATTGAGCACGGTGACCTGGTGGCAGATATCGAAGATCAGATCGGCATGGTGCTCGACCAGCAGCACACCGGTACCGCGGCCGCAGACCGCCTCGATCAGGCTGGCGAGCCGCTCGATCTCGTCATTGGAGAGACCCGCGGCGGGCTCGTCGAGCAGCAGGAAGTCCGGATCGAGCATCAGCGCCCGCGCGATCTCGATGAAGCGCAGTTCGCTGTGCTGCAGGCGATCGGCGCGTATGTCGGCGAGCGCCTCGAGGCCGACGACGCCGAGCAGCGCGTGCGCCTTGGCGGCTAGCAGACGCTCGTCGGCGCCGTTGCGCGGCAATGCCAACATCGCCTCGACGAAATTGGCCCGGCCCTCGATCGAGCCGCCGATCATGACGTTCTCCAGCACCGAGGCTTCGCCGATCACGCGCGGCGTCTGGAAGGTGCGTGCGATGCCGCACGCGGCGCGCTTGACCGGCTGGCCGGCGGCCAGGACTTCGCCGCCAAGCGTCATGGTGCCGGCTTTGGCGGCGTAATAGCCCGAGATCACGTTGAGCGTCGTGGTCTTGCCGCTGCCGTTCGGTCCGATCAGCCCGTGGATCGCGCCGGGCGCGATATCGAGATCGAGACCGTCGATCGCCTTCACATTGCCGAAGCTCAGCGCGATGCCGCGCAGCTGCAGCTTCTTGCCGCCGTCCCTGCGGCGCACGATGTCGGCGAGCGCGGCCGGACGCGGAACGATGGCGCGGTTGCTGGCGAGCGGCCGACGGTTGCGGAAATCGAGCAACGCCGCGATGCCACCGGGCATCACCAGCACGATCATGAGCAGCAGCACCGCGTAGAGGAAGGTCGACCACGCCGCGAGCGGCGCCGCGATCTCGGGCAGAATGGTCAGGATGATGGTGCCGAGCATGGGCCCGAGGATCGAGCCGCGGCCGCCGATCAGGATCGCGATGAAGAACAGCACCGAGAGATCGAAGGTGAACGCATCAGGCGTGATGTAGGTCTGCAGGGTCGCGAACAATCCGCCGGCGATCGCCGCCAGCGCGCCGGCGAACAGGAAGATCGCGATCAGCATTTTCGGCTTGGAGATGCCGCTGGCCTCGGCGGCGACCTCGGCGTCGCGCACCGCGATCAGCGCGCGGCCGAACCGGCTGCGCGCGACATTGGCGCTCATCCAGGTGGTCAGCGCGGCGAAGGCGATGCAGAGGGCGTAGAAGCCCCACGGCGTGTTGAACGGCGCCGGGAATTCCGGACCGGCAATGCCGATGCCGCCGCCGGTCACGCTCTGCCAGGCCAGCGCGATCTGGGTCACGATGGTCGCAAAGCCGAGCGTCGACATCGCGAAGTAGAAGGTGCGTAGGCGCAGGGCCGGCAGGCCGACGACCACGCCGAAGATCGCGCCGATGAGGCCGGCGATCGGCAAGGCTACGAATACCGGAATCGCCGGCATCACGTTGCCGGCAACCAGCACGCTCGTCGTATAGGCGCCGAGCGTCAGCAGCGCGACATAGCCGATCGCAAGGTGACCGGCGAAGCCGACCACCAGATTGAGGCCCGACACCAGCACCCAGTAGATCGCCATGCGGGTGCCGATCAGCACCCAGTAATCGTTGCTGACGAAGGGCAGCAGCACCGCCGCCACCAGAATGCCGAGGAACGGCAGGACGTGCGGCAGCGCGGCGCGCCACACGCCGCTGTCGGCTCGGGACGGAGTGGCCACGACCGACGTCATCACACCCTCCGCGCGGTCGAGGCGCCGAACAGCCCTTGCGGCGCGGCGAGCAGCACCACGATGAACAGCGTGAACACCGCGACCGAGGAGAAGATGCCGCCGACCAGGAAGTTCGCGGCCTGCTGGAACAGGCCGAGCGCCAGCCCGCCGATGATCGCGCCTCTGTTATTGCCGAGCCCGCCCAGCGCCACCGGCACGAAGCCGTAGAAATTGAGCAGCGCGCCGTTGGCGAAGAAGGCGAGCAGCAACTGCCCGCCGGAAAATCCGGCGATGCCGCCGACCACGCCGGCGAGCGCGTAGCTCGCGACCCGCAGATTGCGCTCCGGCAGGCCGAGCGCCCGTGCCGCAAAATTATCCTCAGCGATGGCCAGGAACGCGCGGCCGACCAGGGTGCGGCGGTAGAGATATTCAAGGCCGACAATGGTGACGGCGCAGGCGAGGACCGGCAGCCAGAATTTCTCATCGAGGACGCCCTCGCCGAATCCTGCGATGCGCGGGAACGGCTGCGGCTCGGTGCCCCATTTGATCGCGGTGATTTGCTGGATCATCAGCGCGACCGCGAGGGTCGAGAGCACGTAGAGATGCTGGTCGAGGCTCTTGAGCACCGGCCGCACCGCGACGAATTCGGTGATGATTCCGATCACCGCGCAGCAGAGCAGCGTCAGCACGAAGCCGACGGCAATGGGCAGGCCGAGCTTCAGCGTGAACATCGAGCCGAACACGCCGCCCAGCATCGCCAGCTGGCCGGCGGTGAAGCTCATCACCCGCGAGGTCGAGAACATCGTGTTGTAGGTGACGCCGACGAGCGCGTAGATCGCGCCCGCTGCGAGACCGGATGCAAGGATCGAGGCCAGCATCGGCTGCGCCCTCGCCCTTCTATGTGTACCCCGGCGCCAGCGCGAAGGTGCCGTCCTTGGCTGTAGAGGCTTCCGACATCACGATCTCTTCGGTCAGGTAGCCATTGTGCTCGGTCGGCGAGAAGCGGTAGTTGCCGAAATAGCCGGGATAGGTCGACAGCGTGTTCCAGTACTTGATGATGCCGGCGCTGTCGGTCGAGCCGCTTTCGGCGACCGCCTTGGCGATCAGCTCGATGCAATCGATGCCGCCCGCGACCCACCACAACAGCGTGTCGTTCAGCGCGATGTTGGCCTTGGTCAGGCGCGCGACCAGGTCCGCGCTCTTCGGCGGCAGCTTGCCGGCGCCGTCATAGCTGCAGCTCTTGTAGCCGATCGCGTAGACCTTCTTCCAGTTCTCCGGCTTGGCGACCAGGCTCGCAAGCTCGCCCGACGCCATCGAGGGATGCCCGACAAAGGGCACGTCCCAGTTCATCGCGGCGCGGGTGTTGAACATGCGCGCCTCCATGCCGGTCGAGACGCTCCACACCACGATCGCTTCCGCACCGGCATTCTTGGCGCGCAGCATGTCCGGCGTCATGTCGGGCTGCGTGGCGTCGATATTAGCCTGATATGCCACCTCGGCGCCGTCCTTCTTGAACGCCGCGACGGAGGCACCGACCGCGGTGACGCCATAGCCGGTGGTGTCGCCGATCACGGCGACCTTCTTGACCTTGAGGATCTTGAGACAGTAATTGCGCACGGCGTCGTCCCATTGGTTGTTCGACGGCGCGATGCGGAACGCGTTGGGGAACTTGACCGGGTCGATCAGGGTCTCGACGACGCAGGGATGCAGGTCCGGCATCTTGGCGCGCGCCATGATCGGCGTTGTCGCCAGCGCCTCGCCCGAGTTCAGCGGACCCCAGATCGCGTGCACCTTGGCCTGGCTGATCAGCTCCTGCGTGGCGTTCACCGCCTTGGTCGGATCGCCCTGGGTGTCGCGCATCACGAGCTCGATCTTGCGGCCCTTCACCCCGCCGGCGCCGTTGATGGCGTCGACCGCGAAGTTGACGCCGCGATTGAAGCCGACCGTCGGCGCTGAGCTCGGGCCGGTGATCGCCGCGAGACAGCCGATCTTGATCGGTTCCGACTGTGCGATGGCAGGCGCTGGGAAGGAAAATGATGCGGCGCCCAATGCACCGGCGCTGCCCAACAAAACGTCACGGCGTGAAATAGCCATGTGATGCCTCCCTGTTTCCCTCTCGGCGCCCGTCGTTTGTTGCGGGACGTCCGTTCATTGATTGTCCGCGCGCTCAGGGGCCGCGGTTATGCGGGCCAAGTCTGAGCCGGATGCGAAGCTCTTGTCCAGCCCCGCGGACGACATTGGGCTTCGCCAAACTTTCATGGCCGAGGCCGCCGCGTCCAGTAGCCGGCATTGACCACGCCGACGGGTATCTCGCCGGCAACGATCTTCGCGACCTGGCGTACCGTCTCCGATGACTGATGCTCGATCGCCTGCGGCGTCAGGCCGCCAACATGCGGCGTTGCGATCACATTGTGCAGCCTTGCAAGCTCGGGCGTCGGCATCTGGTCCGGCGCGCGGCCGACATCCATCGCGGCACCCGCAATGCGGCCATCGCGCAGCGCGGCCGACAGCGCCGCCTCGTCGACGAGGTTTCCGCGCGAAAGGTTGATGAAGAATGCGTGCTTCGGCATCCGCGTCAGCGCGGCCTGCCCGATCAGGTTCTCGGTCTGCACGTTGGCGATCGCGAGACAGACAATGTAGTCGGCGCGCGCCAGCAGATCGTCGAGCGGCAGATGCGCGATCGCCGCATCGTCTGGCGTCACGAAGGGATCGGCGACCAGCACATTCATGCCGAGCACCTTTGCGATCCCGGCAAAATAGCGCCCGATGCTGCCATAGCCGATGATGCCGATCGTGCTTCCCGCAAGCTGGCGGCCCATCACGACCTCGGGCGCCCTGCCCGCGTGATAATCCGCGGTGGCGCGCGAGACACCGCGCGACAGATCGACCATGAAGCCGAGCGCGAGCTCAGCGACCGACTGGACGAAGCCGGCGCTCGCGTGCGTCACCAGCACGCCGGCGGCGGAGGCTGCGGCGACGTCGATATTGCGAATGTCGACCGCGCAGCGCACGAACGCGCGCAGCTTCGGCAGAAGCGGAAAGATCTCCCCTCGCCCCTGCGTCATGCGGTCGGAGACGATGATGTCGACATCGGCCGCGGCCTTGACAAGCGCCGCCGCATCAAGCGCCTCCTCACCCTCGTGCAGTTCGACGTCGGCGACCGCACGCAGGCCGTTCAGGCTGCGCTCGCCGTAATAGTCGCGGCGCATCTGCGGGGTATGGGCGAGCAGCACCTTCACGATCCCACTCCCCTAGTAGCCGAGCGCATGCGGCAAGGCCGTGCTGATCGCCGGCACGAAGGCGATCACCAGCAGGCACAGCAACAGCAGGCCGAGATAGCCCGCGATCGGCTTGATGGTCTGCTCGATCGGCACGTTGCCGATCAGGCAAGCGCCGTAGAGCCCAAGGCCAAGTGGCGGAGCAAAGAGCCCAAGCCCCATAGCGATCACAAGCACGACGCCGAAATGCAGCGGATCGATGCCGAGCTTCACGGCAACCGGCAGCAGCAGCGGGCCGAAAATGATCAGAGCCGCGGCGCCTTCGAGCACCGAGCCCATCACCACCAGCACCAGGATCGACAGCAGCATGAACAGCAAGCCCCCGTGGCTGCCCGAGATCGCCAGCATGAGGTCGCCGACGGCATGCGGCACCTGCTGCAGCGTCAGGATGAAGGCCAGTGACTGCGCCGCGGCGACGATGAACAGCACCAGCCCCGAACGAACAGCCGACTGCACGAAGCAATGCGCCAGACTCCTCGCACCGAGCTCACGGAACAGCAGGCTGCCGACGGCGATGGCGTAGACCGCGGCGAAGGCGGAGATTTCGGTCGCGGTGGCAAAGCCGCTCTTGAAGCCGAAGAAGATGATGAAGATCAGCCCGAACGAGGCCATCGCACCGGTCCAGAGTCCCGATACCGCGGCGCGCGGCTCGGCTTCCACGTTCGCCGCGGGACGCTTGCCGAAAATGATCGACACCGCAATCAGCGCCAGCGCCATCAGCGCGGCCGGCAACATGCCGGCGACGAACAGTCCGCCGATCGAGAGGTTGGCGACGAAACCGAGGATGATGAGATTAATGCAGGGCGGAATGGTCTCAGCCATGACAGCGGAGGCGGCGAGCAGCGCCACGGCCCCGCCCGGGTTCTGCCGCGAGCGGCGCGCCGCCGGGATCAGCACCGAGCCGACCGCGGCAACGTCGGCCATCTTCGAGCCCGAGATGCCGGAGAACAGCACCATCGACATCACCATGACGACGTTGAGCCCGCCGCGCATCCGTCCGACCGCGCGCTGCAGCAGCTCGATCAGCCGGACCGACATGCCGTTGGCTTCCATCAGGTAGCCGACCAGAATGAAGAACGGGATCGCCAGCAGCACGAAATTGTCGATGCCGCGCGCCATCTGCTGGGCGAAGATCACGCCGGGCAGCGTGCCCTCGACCCAGATGAAGATCAGCGCCGCCAGCGCCAGCGCAAAGCCGATCGGCAGCCCGCCGAACAAAGTGAGGAAGAAGCCGATCAGCATCAATGTCTGCGACGACGGCACGGACATTGGTACCAGCGCATCCCAGGCCAGATAAAGGCCGACGATGACGGCGGTCGCGACGATGCCTGCCGCCATGTCGCGCAGCGGCCGGCCACAGAACGTCTCGAACGCGAAGATCGTCATGAACGCCGCGCCGACGCCCATCGGATAGAACGTCCATTCCAGCGGCAGGCCGGAGCCGGAGGTCTGGCCGGTGGTCAGCCAACCCATCTTGACGGCGTTGAACGCGACATAGCCGGCAATGATCATGACGAGCAGCGCACCGACCGCATCGACGGCCCGCCGCACGTTCGGCGGCAGCATGTTGACGAAGAAGGCGACGCCGAGATTTTCGCTGCGCGCGAGCGCGCTTGCCGCGCCGAAGAAGCTCGACCCGACCATCAGGCCGCGGGCGACGTCGTCGGACCATTCGACCGGCGCATTGAACAGGAAGCGGGCCAGCACCGAGACGCAGACCACCACGAGATCGGCGGCAAGCAGGAGCGCGGCGATCGCGTCGCTGACGGCGAGTAGCGGCGCCGTGATCCGATCAGCGCTGCTTCTCGCCTCGACTGCGGCGACTGACATGCGCCAACCTCAGGACTGGGTGGCGCGGATCAGGTCGACGACGGCCTTTGCCCCGGGCCGCGCCTTGATGAAATTGTCGGTCTGCGGCAGCACGCGATTGCGGAACGCCTCCTTGTCGCATTCGACGACGGTGACGCCCTTCTCGACCAGCGCCGCCAGCGCCTCCTTCTCCACCGCAAGGCCGTGCGCGCGGGTGTCGATCGCGGC